>NZ_JACHJI010000073.1 GCF_014203535.1 Streptomyces griseomycini | reverse complement strand
CGCCGTCCTTCTCCATCTGCTCGGCGAGCTTCATCGCCTCTTCGATCAGCGTCTCGACGATCCTGGACTCGGGAACGGTCTTGATGACCTCGCCCTTGACGAAGATCTGCCCCTTGCCGTTGCCGGAGGCGACCCCGAGGTCGGCCTCCCGCGCCTCACCCGGACCGTTGACCACACAGCCCATCACCGCCACCCGCAGCGGCACCTCCATACCGGTCAGACCGGCGGTGACCTCCTCGGCCAGCTTGTACACATCCACCTGGGCCCGCCCGCAGGACGGACAGGACACGATCTCCAGACCCCGCTGCCTGAGGTTCAGCGACTCCAGGATCTGGATGCCCACCTTGATCTCCTCCACCGGCGGGGCCGACAGCGAGACCCGGATGGTGTCACCGATGCCCTGCGAGAGCAGCGCACCGAAGGCCACCGCCGACTTGACCGTCCCCTGGAACGCCGGACCCGCCTCGGTCACCCCCAGGTGGAGCGGATAGTCGCACTGCGCGGCCAGCTGCCGGTACGCCTCGATCATCACGACCGGGTCGTTGTGCTTCACCGAGATCTTGATGTCCCGGAAGTCGTGCTCCTCGAACAGCGACGCCTCCCACAGCGCCGACTCCACCAGCGCCTCCGGGGTGGCCCTGCCGTACTTCTGCAGCAGCCGCCGGTCCAGGGAACCGGCGTTCACCCCGATGCGGATCGGGGTGCCGTGGTCACGGGCCGCCCTGGCGATCTCCCTGACCTGGTCGTCGAACTTCTTGATGTTGCCCGGGTTGACCCGGACCGCCGCGCAGCCCGCCTCGATCGCGGCGAAGACGTACTTGGGCTGGAAGTGGATGTCGGCGATCACCGGGATCTGCGACTTGCGGGCGATCGTCGCCAGCGCGTCCGCGTCGTCCTGCGTGGGACAGGCCACCCGCACGATCTGGCAGCCCGACGCGGTCAGCTCCGCGATCTGCTGCAGCGTCGCACCGATGTCCGACGTACGCGTCGTCGTCATCGACTGCACCGACACCGGGGCGTCCCCGCCCACCGCCACCGACCCGACCTGGATC
>NZ_JACHJI010000072.1 GCF_014203535.1 Streptomyces griseomycini | reverse complement strand
GCGGGTTCGGGTGTGAGCCAGTAGCGCCGGCGTTGGAAGGGGTAGGGGGGTAGTTCGACGGTGTGGGCGTGGTGGGGTTTCAGGAGGGTGGGCCAGTCGACGGTGACGCCGTGGGTCCAGGCTTCGGCGGCGGACTGGATGAAGCGGTCGAGGCCGCCGGTGTTGCGGTGGAGGGTTGCGACGACGGCGCCGGTGTGGCCGAGTGCGTCCAGGGTCTCGGTGATGCCGGAGGCGAGTACGGGGTGGGCGCTGACCTCGATGAAGACGGTGTCGGGTGTGGCGAGTTGTCGGACGACCTCTGCCAGGCGGACCTTGCTGCGCAGGTTGCGGAACCAGTAGGTGCCGTCGAGTTCGCCGGTGTCGAGGAGGCCGCCGGTGACGGTGGAGTGGAACGCGGTGCGGCCCGGGCGCGGGGTGAGGTCTTCGAGTGCGTCCGCGAGGGTGTCGCGGATCTCGTCGACGTGGGGGGAGTGGGAGGCGTAGTCGACGGGGATGCGGCGTGCCCACACGCCGGTGGTTTCGCAGTGGGCCAGCAGTTCGTCCAGGGCGTCGGGTTGTCCGGCCACGACGGTGGAGGAGGGGCCGTTGACGGCGGCGACGGAGATGCGTCCGGGCCATGCGGTCAGGAGTTCTTCCGCCTGTTGTTCGGGGATGGCGAGTGAGGCCATGCCGCCGCCGCCGGACAGGGCGCGCAGTGCCTTGGAGCGCAGGGCGATGACGCGGGCGCCGTCCTGGAGGGACAGGCCGCCGGCGACGACGGCGGCGGCGATCTCGCCCTGGGAGTGTCCGATCACGGCCGTGGGGTTGACGCCGTTGGCGCGCCAGAGGGCGGCGAGGGCGAGCATCATGGCCCAGGAGGCGGGCTGGACCACGTCGACGCGGTCCAGGCCGGGGGCGTCGTCCTGGCCGCGCAGGACGGCGGTCAGGGACCAGTCGACGAAGGGTGCCAGGGCGGTTTCGCACTCGTCGATCACGCGGGCGAACTCCGGTGAGGAGTCCAGCAGTGCGGTCGCCATGCCGGCCCACTGCGAGCCCTGCCCCGGAAACACGAACACG
>NZ_JACHJI010000071.1 GCF_014203535.1 Streptomyces griseomycini | reverse complement strand
GCCACCCGGTTGGCGGCGGCGTTGACGCCTCGGGTGGACGCGGTGCTGGCCCGGTACCCGCTGCGGGAGCTGGTCACCAGCAGCGAGCCGCTGCCGCTGCTGGTGGAGCGGGAGCGGGCGCTGTTCGGTTCCTGGTACGAGTTCTTCCCCCGCTCGGAGGGCACCGCCGAACAGCCGCACGGCACCTTCCGCACCGCGGCCCGCCGGCTGGAGGCGATCGCCGCGATGGGCTTCGACGTGGTCTACCTGCCGCCGATCCACCCGATCGGCACCACCTTCCGCAAGGGCCCCAACAACACCCTCAGCGCCGGCCCGGACGACGTGGGCGTGCCCTGGGCGATCGGCTCCCCGGAGGGCGGGCACGACGCGGTGCACCCGCGCCTGGGCACCCTGGAGGACTTCGCCCGGTTCGTGCGCAGGGCGGCGGAGCTGGGGCTGGAGGTGGCGCTGGACTTCGCGCTGCAGTGCTCGCCGGACCACCCCTGGGTGCACAAGCACCCCGAGTGGTTCCACCACCGCCCCGACGGGTCGATCGCGTACGCGGAGAACCCGCCGAAGAAGTACCAGGACATCTACCCGATCGCCTTCGACGCGGACCTGGACGGGCTGGTGGCGGAGACGGTGCGGGTGCTGCGGCACTGGATGGGGGTGGGGGTGCGGATCTTCCGGGTGGACAACCCGCACACCAAGCCGGTGGTGTTCTGGGAGCGGGTGATCGGGGAGGTCAACCGCACCGACCCGGACGTGATCTTCCTGGCGGAGGCGTTCACCCGGCCGGCGATGATGCACACCCTGGCCCAGATCGGCTTCCAGCAGTCCTACACCTACTTCACCTGGCGCACCACCAAGCAGGAGCTGACCGAGTACCTGACCGAACTGTCGGGGGAGGCCGCCTCCTACATGCGGCCCAACTTCTTCGCCAACACCCCCGACATCCTGCCCGCCCACCTGCAGCACGGCGGACGGCCCGCGTTCGAGGTCCGCGCGGTGCTGGCCGCCACCCTCTCGCCCACCTGGGGCATCTACAGCGGCTACGAACTGTGCGAGAACACCCCGCTGCGCGAGGGCGGCGAGGAGTACCTCGACAGCGAGAAGTACCAGCTCAAACCCCGCGACTGGGAGACCGCCGAACGCGAGGGCCGCACCATCACCCCCCTCATCACCCGACTCAACACCATCCGGCGC
>NZ_JACHJI010000070.1 GCF_014203535.1 Streptomyces griseomycini | reverse complement strand
GACGCCCTGTGGAACCACGACGACGACCAGGGCGTCGGCGCGCTGCGCGCCATCGAGCAGGCCGGCCGCGACGAGTTCCTGATGGTCGGCGGAGCAGGTGCCAAGTCCGCGATGGACGCCATCAGGGCCGACAACGGCGTCCTGAAGGCGACCGTCCTGTACCCGCCGACGATGGCCGCCTCCGCCATCGACCTCGCCCGCGCCCTCGGCCAGGGCAAGGGCGTCGGCGGTCTCGCCGAGTTCGAGATCCCGTCCTCGCTGACCCTCTACTCGGCCGTCGTCGACAAGGACAACGTCGACCAGTACCTGCCGACCGGCTTCATCTGACCGGTCCGGGCCCCGGGCCCCGGCAACACAGCGATGAGTCAGTGACACTCCGACGAGGAGGAATCCGTATGGAACAGAGGGACGGCCGGACCGAGCCGCCGGCACTCGGCGTGGGCATGGTCGGGTACGCGTTCATGGGCGCCGCCCACTCACAAGGATGGCGCACCGTGGGGCGCGTGTTCGACCTGCCGCGGCGGCCGGTCCTCGCCGCGATCGCCGGCCGCGACCCGCACGCCGTGCGGGCGGCGGCCGACCGGCACGGCTGGGCCGCGGCGGAGACCGACTGGCGTGCCCTGGTCGAACGGGACGACGTCGACCTCGTCGACATCTGCACCCCCGGCGACAGCCACGCCGAGATCGCGATCGCCGCGCTGGAGGCCGGCAAGCACGTGCTGTGCGAGAAGCCCCTGGCCAATTCGGTCGCCGAGGCGGAGGCCATGGTCCGCGCCGCCGAAGCGGCCCGTGCCCGCGGGCAGGTGGCGATGGTGGGCTTCAACTACCGGCGCGTGCCCGCCCTCACCTACGCACGCCGGCTCATCGCCGACGGCCGGCTCGGCGCGCTCCGCCACGTCCGGGTCACCTACCTCCAGGACTGGCTGGTGGACCCGGAGTTCCCGCTGACCTGGCGGCTGCAGCGGGAGCACGCGGGGTCGGGGGCGCTCGGCGACCTCGGGGCGCACATCGTCGACCTCGCCCAGTACCTGGTGGGCGAGGTGCTGGTAGGCGTCTCCGCCCAGATGGAGACCTTCGTCAGGGAACGCCCCCGTCCCGACGGTGCCTCCGCCGGCCTGACCGCTTCCGGCGGCACCCGGCGCGGGCCGGTCACGGTCGACGACGCGGCCGTCTTCACCGGCCGGTTCTCCTCGGGGGCGCTCGCCACGTTCGAGGCGACCCGGATGGCGTCGGGACGCAAGAACACCCTGCGGCTGGAGATCAACGGCGAGTTCGGTTCGCTCGCGTTCGACCTGGAGCGGCTCAACGAGCTGTCCTTCCACGACCATCGGGAGCCGGCCGAGACGGCCGGTTTCCGTCGCATCCTGGTCACCGAGCCGGAGCATCCTTACCTGGAGGCGTGGTGGCCGCCGGGTCATGGTCTGGGGTACGAGCACACGTT
>NZ_JACHJI010000069.1 GCF_014203535.1 Streptomyces griseomycini | reverse complement strand
ACACAGTGGACGCGAGCAACTGAGGACAAGCCCTCGGCCTATTAGTACCGGTCAACTCCACACGTTACCGTGCTTCCATATCCGGCCTATCAACCCAGTCGTCTACTGGGAGCCTTACCCCATCAAGTGGGTGGGAGTCCTCATCTCGAAGCAGGCTTCCCGCTTAGATGCTTTCAGCGGTTATCCCTCCCGAACGTAGCCAACCAGCCATGCCCTTGGCAGAACAACTGGCACACCAGAGGTTCGTCCGTCCCGGTCCTCTCGTACTAGGGACAGCCCTTCTCAAGACTCCTGCGCGCACAGCGGATAGGGACCGAACTGTCTCACGACGTTCTAAACCCAGCTCGCGTACCGCTTTAATGGGCGAACAGCCCAACCCTTGGGACCGACTCCAGCCCCAGGATGCGACGAGCCGACATCGAGGTGCCAAACCATCCCGTCGATATGGACTCTTGGGGAAGATCAGCCTGTTATCCCCGGGGTACCTTTTATCCGTTGAGCGACGGCGCTTCCACAAGCCACCGCCGGATCACTAGTCCCGACTTTCGTCCCTGCTCGACCCGTCGGTCTCACAGTCAAGCTCCCTTGTGCACTTACACTCAACACCTGATTGCCAACCAGGCTGAGGGAACCTTTGGGCGCCTCCGTTACCCTTTAGGAGGCAACCGCCCCAGTTAAACTACCCATCAGACACTGTCCCTGATCCGGATCACGGACCCAGGTTAGACATCCAGCACGACCAGACTGGTATTTCAACGACGACTCCACCCGAACTGGCGTCCGAGCTTCACAGTCTCCCAGCTATCCTACACAAGCCGAACCGAACACCAATATCAAACTGTAGTAAAGGTCCCGGGGTCTTTCCGTCCTGCTGCGCGAAACGAGCATCTTTACTCGTAGTGCAATTTCACCGGGCCTATGGTTGAGACAGTCGAGAAGTCGTTACGCCATTCGTGCAGGTCGGAACTTACCCGACAAGGAATTTCGCTACCTTAGGATGGTTATAGTTACCACCGCCGTTTACTGGCGCTTAAGTTCTCAGCTTCGCCCACCCGAAGGTGAGCTAACCGGTCCCCTTAACGTTCCAGCACCGGGCAGGCGTCAGTCCGTATACATCGCCTTACGGCTTCGCACGGACCTGTGTTTTTAGTAAACAGTCGCTTCTCGCTGGTCTCTGCGGCCACCCCCAGCTCAGAGCGCGAAGCTCATCACCGGATGTGGCCCCCCTTCTCCCGAAGTTACGGGGGCATTTTGCCGAGTTCCTTAACCATAGTTCACCCGAACGCCTCGGTATTCTCTACCTGACCACCTGAGTCGGTTTAGGGTACGGGCCGCCATGAAACTCGCTAGAGGCTTTTCTCGACAGCATAGGATCATCCACTTCACCGCAATCGGCTCGGCATCAGGTCTCACCCTGGTGAGTGGCGGATTTGCCTACCACTCGGGCTACACCCTTACCCCGGGACAACCACCGCCCGGGCTGGACTACCTTCCTGCGTCACCCCATCACTCACCTACTAACCGCTTGGGCCGGCGGCTCCACCACTCCCCTTCACCCGAAGGATCC
>NZ_JACHJI010000068.1 GCF_014203535.1 Streptomyces griseomycini | reverse complement strand
TCCACGTCCCGCTGCACGCGGCCCCCGCCGCGCCCCTGACCTCCACCCTGCCCGTGCTGAAGGACGTCCTGGCCCGGCTCGCCGGCGGCCCGCACCCGCTCACCCGTCACCTGGAGGTCGAGACCTACACCTGGCAGGCCCTGCCGCCCGGGCTGCGCCCGCGCGGGCGCAGCCGGCTCGCCGAGGGCATCGCCGCCGAACTGGCCCTGGCCCGCGACCTGCTCACCGACCTCGGCCTGAAGGAACTGCCATGAGCGACCCCACCCCCCTCCTCGTCCTGGACGTCGTGGGCCTCACCCCCCGCCTGCTGGAGCACATGCCCCGCCTCAAAGCCCTCGGCAGGTCCGGCTCCCGCGCCCCGCTGTCCACCGTGCTGCCCGCGGTCACCTGCGCCGTCCAGTCGACGTTCCTGACCGGCACCACGCCCGCCGAGCACGGCATCGTCGGCAACGGCTGGTACTTCCGCGAGCTCGGCGAGGTCCTGCTGTGGCGCCAGCACAACGCCCTGGTGGCCGGCGACAAACTCTGGGACGCCGCCCGCCGCGCCCACCCCGGCTACAGCGTCGCCAACATCTGCTGGTGGTACGCCATGGGCGCCGACACCGACATCACCGTCACCCCCCGCCCCGTCTACTACGCCGACGGCCGCAAGGAACCCGACTGCTACACCCGGCCCGCGGCCCTGCACGACGAACTCACCGACACATTGGGCACCTTCCCCCTGTTCCACTACTGGGGACCGGGCGCCGGCCTGGTCTCCAGCCGGTGGATCATCGACGCCACCCGCCACATCCTGCACACCCGCCACCCCGACCTCGCCCTGTGCTACCTCCCCCACCTCGACTACGACCTGCAGCGCTTCGGCCCCGACGACCCCCGCTCCCTGAAAGCCGCCACCGACCTGGACACCGCCCTGGCCCCGCTGCTGGACGACGCCCGCACCCAGAACCGCACCGTCGTCGCCCTGTCCGAGTACGGCATCACCCGCGTCAGCCGGCCCGTGGACATCAACCGCGCCCTGCGCCGCGCCGGCCTGCTGGAGGTCCACACCCAGGACGGCATGGAATACCTCGACCCGACGGCCTCCCGCGCCTTCGCCGTCGCCGACCACCAGATCGCCCACGTCTACGTCCGCCGCCCCGAGGACCTTCCCGCCACCCGCACCGCCCTGGAGGCACTGCCCGGCATCGAACAGCTCCTGGACGACACGGGCAAGAAGACCCACCACCTGGACCACCCCCGCTCCGGGGAACTGGTCGCCGTCGCCGAACCCGACGCCTGGTTCACCTACTACTACTGGCTCGACGACGCCCGCGCGCCCGACTTCGCCCGGCTCGTGGAGATCCACCGCAAACCCGGCTACGACCCGGCCGAACTGTTCATGGACCCCGAAGACCCCTACGTCAGGGCCAGGGCGGCCACCGCCCTGGCCCGCAAGAAACTCGGCCTGCGCTACCGCATGGCCGTCGTGCCCCTGGACCCCTCACCCGTCCGCGGCAGCCACGGCCGCCTCCCCACGAGCGACGACGACGGCCCCCTCCTCCTCTGCTCCACCCCCCACGCCGTCACCGGCCGCATCGCGGCCACCGACGTCAAACAACTCCTGCTCCAACTCGCCGGCCTC
>NZ_JACHJI010000067.1 GCF_014203535.1 Streptomyces griseomycini | reverse complement strand
CGGGCCCCGCCGGGGTGGTGCCGGCGGGGCCCGGGCCGTGCCGGGTCACTTGCCCGTGAACTTCTCGTACTCCTTGAGCACCTCGTCGGTCGGCCCGTCCATGCGCAGCTCGCCGCGTTCCAGCCACAGCACCCGGTCGCAGGTGTCGCGGATCGACTTGTTGTTGTGGCTGACCAGGAAGACCGTCCCGGCCCGCTTGCGCAGCTCCCGGATCCGCTCCTCGGAGCGCTTCTGGAACTTGCGGTCGCCGGTGGCCAGCGCCTCGTCGATCATCAGCACGTCGTGGTCCTTGGCCGCCGCGATGGAAAAACGCAGCCGGGCCGCCATGCCGGAGGAGTAGGTGCGCATCGGCAGGGTGATGAAGTCGCCCTTCTCGTTGATCCCGGAGAAGTCGACGATCTGCTGGTACCGCGCCTTGATCTCCTCCCGGGACATGCCCATCGCCAGCCCGCCCAGGATGACGTTGCGCTCACCGGTCAGATCGTTCATCAACGCGGCGTTGACCCCCAGCAGCGACGGCTGGCCGTCGGTGTAGACCCGGCCCCGCTCGGCCGGCAGCAGACCGGCGATCGCCCGCAGCAGCGTCGACTTGCCCGAACCGTTGGAACCGATCAGACCGATCGCCTCACCCCGGCGGGCGACGAAGGACACCCCGCGCACCGCGTGCACCCGCCGCACCCCCCGCGCCGCCTCGTCCCCGCCCCGCCGCAGCATGCGGCTGAGCGCCGCGGTGGCACTGCCCCGCCCCGCCCCGCCCGCGTTGACCCGGTAGACCACGTGCAGATCGTCCGCGATCACGGTGGGAACCCGCTCCTCGCCGCCGTCAGCCACGACCGTACCTCTCCTCCGCCTGCCAGAAGTAGACGAAACCGATCACCCCGACCAGCAGCGCCCAGCCCACCGCGAACGCCCACACGTGCGGCGGCAGGTACGACGAACCGTAACCGTCGATCAGCGCGAACCGGACCAGGTCCATGTAGACCGCGGCCGGGTTCCACTGCAGCACGTCCGCCACCCAGCCGGGCACGTCCCTGCCCTCCAGCATCGCCGGAATGCTGAACATCACCCCCGACGCGTACAGCCACGTCCGCAGCACGAACGGCATCAGCTGCGCCAGATCGGGCGTCCTGCTGCCCATCCGGGCGAACACCAGCGCCAGCCCGGTGTTGAACACGAACTGCAGCAACAGCGCCGGCACCACCAGCAGCCACGACAGATCCGGCACACTGCCGAACGCCAGCACCACCCCCACCAGCACCACCATCGAGAACAGCAGCTGCTGCAGCTGCTGCAGCGCGAAGGAGACCGGCAGCGCGGCCCGCGGGAAGTGCAGCGCCCGCACCAGCCCCAGATTCCCCGAGATCGCCCGCACCCCCGCCAGCACCGAACTCTGGGTGAACGTGAACACGAACACCCCCGTCACCAGGAACGGCACGTACACGTCGTGCGGAATGCCCTCACGGGCCCCCAGCAGCAGACCGAAGATGAAGAAGTACACCGCCGCGTTCAGCAGCGGCGTCGCCACCTGCCACAACTGACCCAGCCTGGCCTGGCTGTACTGCGCGGTCAGCTTCGCCCGGGAGAAGGCCAGGATGAACTGCCGCCGCCCCCAGAGCTGACGGACGTACTCGACGAGGGACGGCCGGGCACCGCTGACCGA
>NZ_JACHJI010000066.1 GCF_014203535.1 Streptomyces griseomycini | reverse complement strand
CGGTTGAGCGGGGTGTGCCGACTGTTCGCGATCATGCCTCGGGTGCTCTCGTGATGTGCTCCTGGAGTTGTTTCCGTATCTGTCCACGCTGCTGATCGAGGAGGTCGAGCGACGGCCGGACAAGGTAGTACTGCGGGCACGAGTGCGGTCGACGACGGGGGCCTGCCACTGCGGTCATAGCTCGTCGCGGGTCCACGGCGGGTATGTACGCACGCTGCGTGATGCAGCTGTGGGCGGTCTCGGTGTCGTGATCGAGTTACACATACGTCGCTTCCGCTGTGAGAATCCCGCCTGCACGGCAGTGACGTTCGCCGAGCAGATCGCGGGGCTGACGACTCCGCACGGCCGCTATACCCCTTTGCTTCGCGGGCTGTTGATGCAGATCGGGTTGGCGCTGGCCGGCCGGGCCGGAGCCCGCTTGGCGGCCGCGGTCGGCATCACCGTGGGCAGGGACACCCTGCTGCGGATGGTCCGGGCTCTGCCCGAGCCGGAGATCGGCGAGGTTGAGGTGCTTGGTGTCGACGATTTTGCCTTCCGCAAGGGCCGCCACTACGGCACGGTGCTGATCGACATGGCCACCCATCGGCCGCTGCATCTCTACGACGGCCGCGAGGGCGAGGACCTGGCCGCCTGGCTCCAAGGCCATCCCGAGGTGAAGGTCATCTGCCGGGACCGCTCCAGTGGTTACGGGGAGGGCGCGCGGGTCGGGGCGCCACAGGCCCAGCAGGTCGCGGACCGATATCACTTGTGGGCCAACCTCGGCCAGGCGGTTGAGAAGACGGTCAACGCCCACCGCTCCCGGCTGGCAGAACCGCTTGCCGGAACGGAAGACGGCCCTGGCCACCCGGAAGCGGAGCCCGAGGTGGTGCAGCCGTCGAAGGAGCTGAAGATCGTGACCCGGCTTCGGGAGCAGCATGCCGCCGCCCACGAGCTGTGGGCCCAGGAGATGTCGAAGGCGGCGATCGGCCGGAAGCTCGGGCTGCACCAGGCCACGGTCCGCAAGCTGGTCAACGCCCGCTCTGCTGATGATGTCGTCGCCAAGAGCCTGCAGCGTGCGCATGTCGTCGACCCGTACGTCGGCTACCTGCACCGACGCTGGAACGAAGGCATAAGAAATGCCGCACAGCTCTACCGGGAGATCCAGAAGCTCGGCTACCCCGGAGGCGAGTTGGCCGTCCAGCGTCATCTGCGGCGCTACCGCACCGGTCGCGGACACGCACCCGCCGTCGGCCCCAAGCCTCCCTCGGTCCGCGAAGTCACCTCATGGATCATGACCCATCCCGAACACCTCGGCGACGGCGATGCCGACAGGCTGCACCGCCTGCGTGAGCGTAATCCCGAACTGGACCGGCTCACCGGCCACGTCAGGAAGTTCGCCGTCATGATGACCGCACGCCACGGCGACCGGCTCGAGGAGTGGATCGCCGGCGTCGAGCACGACACCCTGGCTCCACTTGCGGGCTTCGCCCGCAACCTCCGCCGCGACTTCGACGCCGTCCAGAACGGTTTGTCCCTGCCACATAGTTCAGGCGCCGTTGAAGGCAACATCAACCGGCTGAAGATGCTGAAACGCCAGATGTTCGGCCGTGCCAGCCTCGATCTCCTTCGCAAACGCGTTTTGCTCGCACGGTGACACCCTCCGCACCGGATCACAAGATCGTCGACAGAACC
>NZ_JACHJI010000064.1 GCF_014203535.1 Streptomyces griseomycini | reverse complement strand
CGTACCCGTCCTCGGGACAGATCGGCTTCAACTACCTGGGCCGGTTCTCCGCCGCCGACATGCCCGAGCACCTGCGCGGACTCGGCTTCACCCAGCTCTTCGAGATGGCGGCCGAGCTGGACGCCGACATGCCCGCCATGTCCAGCCTGGAGATCAACTCCGCGGTCGTCGACACCGACACCGGGCCGTGCCTGGACGTCGCGGCCGGATACGCGCCCGGCCTGCTGGACCGCGCGGACGTCGAGGAGCTGATCGCCCTCTGGTGCGAGGCGCTCACCGCGCTCGCCCGGCACGCCGAGGCCCCCGGCGCGGGCGGCCGCACCCCCTCCGACCTGCCGCTGGTCGACGTCGCCCAGAGCGACATCGAACGCTGGGAGCAGCAGTACCCCGGCCTCTCCGACGTCTGGCCGCTGACCCCGCTGCAGTCCGGGCTGCTCTTCCAGTCGATGCTCAACGACGGCTCCTGGGACGCCTACCAGATGCAGATGGCGTTCCGCGTCGAGGGCGAGGTCGACCCGGACCGGATGCACACCGCCGCCCAGGCCCTCCTGGAGCGCCACGCCAACCTGCGCACCGCGTTCGTGCACGACTCCGCGGGCCGCCAGGTGCAGCTCGTCGTCGACGGCATCGACGTCCCCTGGCAGCAGACCGACCTCGGCCACCTGCCGGAGGACGAGCGCGAGGCCGCCTTCGAGGCCTTCCTCGCCGAGGACCACGCGCGGAGCTTCGACCCGGCCACCGCGCCGATGCTGCGGCTCACCCTGGTCCGGATGGCGCCCGCCCGCTCCGAGCTGGTGCTGACCGCCCACCACGCCCTGTTCGACGGCTGGTCCCTGCCGGTGATCATGTCCGATCTGCTGCGCCTGTACGGGTCGCGGGGCGACGCCTCGGTGCTGCCGAGGGTGCGCGGCTTCAAGGACTTCCTCGTCCACCTGTCCCGTCAGGACCACGAGGAGACCGCACGCGCCTGGGCCGAGGAGCTGGCCGGCGTCGACGAGCCGACCCTGCTGTTCCCCGGTGCCGCCTCCGCCGAGGAGGGCAGTTCGGGCATCGGGCACGTGGAGCTGCCGCTGGGCACCGAGGAGGTGCGCGGCCTGAACCGGCGCGCCTCCGAGCTGGGCGTCACCGTCAACACCCTGGTGCAGGGCGCC
This sequence comes from Streptomyces griseomycini, assembly GCF_014203535.1. Lineage (GTDB taxonomy): Bacteria > Actinomycetota > Actinomycetes > Streptomycetales > Streptomycetaceae > Streptomyces > Streptomyces griseomycini. The sequence continues at coordinate 594 of NZ_JACHJI010000064.1, read as the reverse complement.
TGGGCGGTGCTGCTGGGGCAGCTGACCGGGCGGCGGGACGTGGTGTTCGGGGCGACCGTCTCCGGGCGGCCGCCGGCCGTCACCGACGTCGACTCCATGGTCGGCATGTTCATCAACACCCTGCCGGTACGCGTGGCCTGGTCGCCGTCGGACTCCCTGGCCGACGTGCTGCACCACCTGCAGCGGCGCCAGGCCGCGCTGCTCGACCACCACCACCACGGCCTGACCGAGATCCACCGGGCCACCGGACTGAAGACCCTCTTCGACACCCTGGTCGTCTTCGAGTCCTACCCGGTGGACCGCGACGAGCTGAACGACGCCAACACGGCGGCCGGGATCACCTTCACCGGCATCCGCCCCTCCACCGGCACCCACTACCCGCTGACCGTGATGGCGGACGCCGACCCGCACCTCAGGCTGAACCTCCAGTACCAGGAGCACGTCCTGGACCGGCCGACCGTGGAGGTCCTCGCCGGCCGCCTGACGCGCGTCCTGGCCCAGCTGGTCGCCGATCCGTCGGTGCCGGTGGGGCGGGTGGAGGTGCTGGAGCCGGCCGAGCGGGCGTTGCTGCTCGAGGAGTACAACGCCACGGCC
>NZ_JACHJI010000063.1 GCF_014203535.1 Streptomyces griseomycini | reverse complement strand
TCAGCCCCCGCTACGAACGCGATCCCCGCAACTACCTGGCCTTTCTCGGCCTCGCCGCCGCCCTGTGCTGCTACAAGCGACTCATCTGCCTCACCACATAGGACACGATCTAAAGAACAAGCTGAGTAGGTGTTTTTGCTCCTGTCATCCCGTGAGCGTGGAGAAGTCGCCCACGGGATGTGCTCACCTGGTGAACCGGGAGGCGGGATGTTGTTGCGCGGTCCGGTTGCCAGTTATGGTGCCGGGGCCAGGCGCCAGAGGGACGTGGTCTCCGCATTTCGAGCTGTGTGGAGTGGGTCGGTGGCGTCCTTGGAGCGTGGGTGACGGGGTTTGGTATCGATCTTGTCCATGACACGAAGCTGTGCTGCCTGGACGGCGTCGAGCAGTTGCTGACGGGTGCGGAGGCCGAGGTGTTCTGCCAGGTCGGACAGGATGAGCCAGCCTTCTCCGCCTGGTCGGAGGTGGTCGGACAGCCCGGCGAGGAAGCTGCGGAGCATACTGCTGTCCGGGTCGTAGACGCCTTGTTCGACGGGACCAGTCGGACGGGCGGGGAGCCAAGGCGGGTTGCATACGACAAGGTCGGCGCGGCCTTGGGGGAACAGGTCGGGGCCCGACACCTCAATGCGGCCGGTCAGTGCGAGCCGGTGGACGTTTTCCTTGGCGCAGGTCAGAGCGCGTGGGCTGATGTCGGTGGCCACGACGTACTGGATACCGCGGCGGGCCAGGACCGCGGCGAGAACACCGGTTCCCGTGCCGAGGTCGAATGCCGTACTGGTGGCGAGGCTGTGCCGGGTTGACGGCGGCAGTGGCGCGTGGGCGACCAAGTCGACGTATTCGTCCCTGACGGGTGCGAACACGCCATAGTGGGGGTGGATCCGAGTCCCGAGCGCTGGCACGTCGATCCCCTTCAGGCGCCACTGATGAGCACCGATCACTCCCAGCAGTTCGCGCAGAGAGACCGCGATGCGTCCCTGTGGGGGGCCATAGGCTTCCAGGCATGCCTGCCGGACGTCGGGGGCCCGGCGCAACGCCAGCGTGTAGTCGTCGTCCAGCAGCACCAGGAGCTTTCCGAGGACACGGGCGCGGTGGCTGCTGCGGCGTCGGTGCTGGTGGAACCTCTCGCGGGGGGACGTACTGGGCCTGGGAGGCTTGCGGTCGATCCGGCGACCCATCGCCTGCAGGAGATGCCGGGCGTTGTGAAAGTCGCCTCGCCAGAGCAGGGCCGTACCCTCGCATGCGTGCCGGTAGGCGTCGTTGGCTTTCGTCCGGTCGTCGGCGACGACGGTTCGCTGGGGCAGAGGGGCAGCGTTCTCGGAATGCCAGCGGGCGGACTGGGGGGCGTCGTTCTCGGTCCAGTGGATGGTGGACACCACGTACTCCTCGTGGTCGAGCGTGCAGGGGCACGAAGAGCACTTCGACGAGGAGCAGACCGAACCGACGCCTGTCCATCGGACCGGCGTCGGCGTTGAGGCAGGTGGCCGTTACCGCTCTCGCGTCGAAGCGCGAGAGCAGACGTCCCAGACAACCATGCCGAGCATCAGGTGATCCCTTCCGGAGGAGTGGCAGAAGGCTCGCACAGGTGTTGTTCGGCTGCCAAACACGCCAGTGGGGCCAGGTCAGCGGGCTGGCTTCTTCGTCCACTTGGTGGCCTGGGAGTTCTTCCGGGTGAGGCGCCTGGTCATGGTGGTAATGAGTGCCCAGTTCAGGTGAGCTTCGGAGTGCTGCGGGAGGCGTTCGTAGTCGCGTGCGTTGCGGAGGGCCTTCATGGGTTCTGGTCCAGGTTTTGGGCTCTGTCGCTGATTTGGGGGTGTCACCGGTTGATCAAGGTGACAGGAGGATGCGGCGTCGCAGGAGGTCGAAGTCGGCCCGCCT
>NZ_JACHJI010000062.1 GCF_014203535.1 Streptomyces griseomycini | reverse complement strand
TCAGCAGCGTGGACAGATACGGAAACAACTCCAGGAGCACATCACGAGAGCACCCGAGGCATGATCGCGAACAGTCGGCACACCCCGCTCAACCGGGCCCTCCACCTTGATCGTGGACACCTCGACACTGGATCTTGAGTCCAGGGAGAGGAGTCCCGAGTGGGGACCTACAAGTACTCGGCGGAGTTCCGGGCGGACGCGGTGGCGTTGGCCCGTTCGTCGGGCCGGCCCGTCTCACGCATCGCCGCCGAGCTCGGCGTGAACCACGAGACGCTGCGGCAGTGGATCAAGACCGCGGAGAAGGCCGAGAGGCCCGAGGCGGTTGCGGCGTCCACGAAGGACGCGGAGATCGCTGCCTTGCGTAAGCAGGTGCGGGAGCTGGAGATGGAACGTGACATCCTGCGCCGGGCGGCCAAGTATTTTGCGGGCGAGACGAACTGGTGAGCCGCTTCGAGTTCGTTGCCGACCATCGCGGCGCCTTCGGCGTGAAGCGGCTCTGTACCGTGCTGAACCTGTCGAGGTCCGGGTTCTACCAGTGGCTGAAGACCGCCCCGGCGCGGGCCGCGAAGAAGGCCGCGGACGCCGCGCTCACCCGGCGGATACGCAAGATCCACACAGAGTCCGGGAAGACGTACGGCGCCAAGCGGATCACCGCCGAGCTCCGCGAGGGCGGTGTGATGGTGAACCGCAAGCGCGTGGAGCGGCTCATGCGCCAACACGGTATCCAGGGACGGAGGTTGAAGCGGCGGCACCGCACCACGGTTCCGGACCTCGCCGCCCAGGCGGTGCCCGATCTGCTGCGGCGCAACTTCACCGCATCCGCCCCCGACCGGGCCTGGGTCGGCGACATCACCTATCTGCCGATCGCCGGCGGGAAGTTTCTGTATCTGGCCACCGTCATCGACGTGTTCTCCCATCGCCTGCTGGGCTGGTCGATGGCCGATCACATGCGGGCCGAGCTTGTCACCGACGCGCTCAACGCGGCCGTCCGCACTCGCGGCGGCCAGGTGGACGGCGTCATCTTCCACAGCGATCACGGGGCTCAATACGGGTCGAAGACATTCGCCGACGTCTGCCACCAGGCCGGGATCCTCCGGTCCATGGGAGCGGTCGGCACCTCCGCGGACAACGCCGCCGCGGAGTCGTTCTTCGCCTCGCTCAAGCGGGAGATCCTGCCCAGCCGACGCGGCTGGCCGACAGAACGGGCCGCGCGGCTCGCGGTCTTCCGCTGGCTCGGCTTTTACAACCACCAGCGCAGGCACTCCACGATCGGCTACCTTGCGCCGGTCGCCTTCGAACAGAGATCCACTACGCTGGCCATCGCTGCATGACAACCGGTGTCCACGATCAAGGTGGAAGCCCCACCGTCCGGATCACAAGATCGTCGACAGAACCCGGATCTTCACATGGAGGGCGTCGATGAAGACGACCGGATAGACCGGGTCGAGGGGCCTGCTCTGCCACTCGGCCATGCCCTCCAGCACCTTGTCGGTAATGGTGGAGATGGTCTGGCGGGAGACCTCGGCGCCGTAGACCTCGGCCAGGTGGGCCTGCACCTCGCCGGTGGTCAGGCCCTTCGCGGCCAGCGAGATGACCATTTCGTCGACCCCGGTCAGGCGCTTCTGCCGCTTTTTGACGATCTTTGGCTCGAACGAGCCGTCCCGGTCACGGGGCACAACGATCTCCACCGGGCCGACGTCGGTCAGCACCGTCTTGGAGCGTGTGCCGTTACGGGAATTGCCGCCGTTCTTGCCCGCCGGATCGTGCTTGTCATAGCCGAGATGGCCGGTGATCTCGCCCTCCAGGGCGGACTCCAGCAGCCGCTTAGACCGTGTCCTACATGGTCAGTTTGAGGAACCGCTTGTAGCAGCAGAGGGTGGATGCCAGTCCGAGGAAGGCCAGGTAGTTGCGGGGGTGGCGTTCGTAGCGGTGGTTGAGGCGGCGGTATCCGGTCAGCCAGGACATGGTGCGTT
>NZ_JACHJI010000061.1 GCF_014203535.1 Streptomyces griseomycini | reverse complement strand
TCGACATGCTCCCGCAGCCGAACCGCCTGGTCCCGCAACGCCTCCGCGTTCCGCCCCGACAACACCCACGGCACCACACCGTCCACCGGGGCCGGGCGGTACTCCTCATCCGGCGCCTGCTCGATGACGATGTGCGCGTTGGTGCCGCTGACGCCGAACGACGACACACCGGCCCGCCGCGGGCGACCGGTCTCCGGCCACGGCTGCGGCTCCGTCAGCAGTTCGACGTCACCGGCGGACCAGTCCACCTGTGTCGTCGGCCGGTCGGCGTGCAAGGTCGGCGGCAGCACGCCCTGCCGCATCGCCATCACCATCTTGATGACACCCGCGACACCGGCGGCCGCCTGCGTGTGCCCGATGTTGGACTTCAGCGACCCGAGCCACAGCGGGTCACCGGCACGGTCCTGGCCGTAGGTGGCCAGCAGCGCCTGCGCCTCGATCGGGTCACCCAGCGTCGTCCCCGTGCCGTGCGCCTCCACCGCGTCCACCTCGGACGGGGCCAGACCCGCACTGGCGAGCGCCTGGCGGATCACCCGCTGCTGCGACGGGCCGTTCGGCGCGGTGAGCCCGTTGGAGGCGCCGTCCTGGTTGACCGCGGAACCCCGCACGACCGCCAACACCTGGTGGCCGTTGCGGCGGGCGTCGGACAGCCGCTCCACGAGCAGCATCCCGACGCCCTCGCCCCAGCCCGTACCGTCCGCGCTGTCGGCGAACGACTTGCACCGGCCATCGGCGGCCAGACCCCGCTGACGGCTGAAGTCCACGAAGGTGCTCGCGGTGGCCATCACGGCGACACCGCCCGCCAGGGCCAGCTCACACTCCCCGGACCGCAGCGCCTGCACCGCCATGTGCAGGGCGACCAGCGACGAGGAGCACGCCGTGTCGACCGTCACCGCGGGGCCCTCCAGCCCCAGTACGTAGGCGACGCGGCCGGAGGCGACGCTGCCGGACGCGCCGGTGCCCAGGTAGCCCTCCACGTCCTCCGGGACGGAGCGCAGCCGCGCCGCGTAGTCGTGGTACATCAGGCCCGTGAACACACCGGTCGCGCTGCCCCGCACCGACTCCGGCGCGATCCCGGCCCGCTCGAACGCCTCCCAGGAGGTCTCCAGCAGCAGCCGCTGCTGCGGGTCCATGGCCAGCGCCTCACGGGGGCTGATGCCGAAGAACGCCGGGTCGAACTGGTCGGCGTCGTACAGGAAGCCGCCTTCACGGGCGTACGAGGTGCCCGGGTGCTCGGGGTCCGGGTGGTACAGCCGCTCCAGGTCCCACCCGCGGTTGCCGGGAAACTCGCCGATGGCGTCGACGCCGTTCAGCACCAGGCGCCACAGGTCCTCGGGCGAGCTCACGCCGCCGGGGTAGCGGCAGCTCATGCCGACGATCGCGATCGGCTCGTCGATCGCGGCGGCCACCGCGCGGGGGGTCTCCGTGACGACCGGGGTACCCGCGAGCTCGGTGCCGAGGTATCCAGCCACCGCCTCCGGGGTCGGGTAGTCGAAGACCAGGGTCGCGGGCAGGCGCAGCTCGGTGACCGCGCCCAGCCGGTTGCGCAGCTCCACCGCGCTGAGCGAGTCGAAGCCCAGTTCCCTGAAGGCGCGGTCGGGTTCGACGGCGTGCGCCGAGCTGTGACCGAGTACCACGGCGACATGGCCGAGCACGAGATCCAGCAGTACTCGCTCGCGTTCCGCCTCGGTCAGTTCGGCGAGCGACCGGGCCAGCTCCGTGCCGGCGACGGTGGCGCGCTCGACGGTCCTGCGTGCCGTGCCGCGTACCAAGCCGCGCAGGACGGGGGCCACGGGGTGGGAGCGCGCCTGCTGGTGCAGGGCGGGCAGGTCGAGGGGGACGGGCGCCAGTACGGCACGTCCGGTGGAGCCCGCCGCGTCGAACAGCGCCAGCCCCTCGGCCGTACGCAGGGGTATCAGGCCACCTCGGCTCATCCGCCGCAGGTCGGAGTCGTCGAGCGCACCGGTCATGCCACTGGCCTCGGCCCACAGGCCCCACGCCAGTGACGTGGCGGGCAGACC
>NZ_JACHJI010000060.1 GCF_014203535.1 Streptomyces griseomycini | reverse complement strand
TGCCGTCACCGGATGCTCGGCCAGCAACACCGCCACCGCCCCACGATCCGCCACATCACACGCGACGACCGCGACCTCGGCACCCAGACCGACCAGCTCCTCGTACAGCGCGCCCACCTGGCCGCGCCTGCTCGCCAGCACCAGCCGCCGCACCCCGTGCCGTACCACCAGGTGGCGGGCCACCAGCCCACCGAGCATCCCGCTCGCACCCGTCACCAACACCGAACTGTCCGGACCGAACACCACCTCCGAACCGACCTCCGGTCGTATCCGGGCCAGCCGGGCCACGAGTGTCCGACCGTCCCGTACGACGAGCTGCGGTTCCCCGGTCGTGAGCGCCGACGTCCAGTCGTCCTCGTTGTCGACGTCCACCAGGACGAAGCGGTCCGGGTTCTCCGACTGCGCGGACCGTATCAGGCCCCATATCGCGGCTGCCGCCAAGTCCGGCGCGTCCTGGCCGGTGCTGATCGCCACCGCACCGCGGGTCACCAGCACCAGCCGCGACGCGGCGCAGCGCTCGTCGGCCAGCCAGCCCTGGACCAGTTCGAGAACGGCGTGCACCCGCTGGTGCACCGCGGTCCCGTCCTCGGACCCGGCGCAGCGCACCACGACGTTGTCCGGCAGGGTCTCCCCCGCGTCCAGAGCCGACCGCACTCCGTTCCAGTCCGCGAACTCCGCCACCGAACCGTTGCGCCCGGCCGACGCCGGGGCGGGCACCCAGTCCAGCCGGAACAGCGACTCCAGTCGGCGTGCCGCCCCCAGCGCATCCGGTGACACCGCGCGCACCACCAGCGCATCGACGGTGGCGACCGGAGCGCCGGAGCCGTCCGCCACGGTCAGCGCCACCGCGTCCGCCCCGGCGGGCGAGAGCCGCACCCGCAGGGTGGTCGCGCCCGAAGCGTGCAGCCGCACACCCGACCACGCGAACGGCAGACCAGGGGCACCAGCGTCATCGTCCGTGCCATCGACCAGGCCGGTGGCGTGCAGCGCGGCATCCAGCAACGCTGGGTGCAGACCGAAGCCGCCCGCGTCCACCCCTTCGGGCAGCGCGACCTCGGCGAACACCTCGTCCCCGTGCCGCCATGCTGCCCGCAGGCCCTGGAACACCGGTCCGTAGGCGAAACCGCCGTCGGCCAGACGGTCGTAGAACCCGTCCAGTTCCACGACCTTGGCGCCGGCCGGTGGCCACTCGGTCAGAGGAGTCCCGCCGTGATCCTCGTCGGCACGCAGCACACCTGTGGCGTGCCGGGTCCACGACCGGCCGTCTTCGGTGTCGTCCGAGCTGGAGTAGAGAGTCAGTTCACGCCTGCCCGACTCGTCCTCGGCACCGACCCACACCTGCAGACGTACCGTGTCGTCCTCGGACAGGACCAGCGGCGCCTCCAACGTGAGCTCCTCCACCGAGGAACACCCGACCTCGTCTCCCGCCCGCACCGCCAGCTCCAGGAACGCCGTGCCGGGCAGCAGGATCGACCCGAGTACGGCGTGATCGGCCAGCCACGGGTGGGTCCGGACCGACAGCCGACCGGTGAGCAGCGCACCGTCCCTGCCGCCGAGGGCGGTGGCCGCCCCCAGCAGCGGGTGTTCGGCGGGACCGAGTCCGGCCGCCGTGACGTCACCGATCTCGGTCGGCGCGTCCAGCCAGTAGCGCTGGTGCTGGAAGGCGTACGTCGGCAGGTCCACCCGCCGCGCGCCGCTGCCCGCGAAGAACGCCGCCCAGTCCACCGTCACGCCCCGCGTGCACACCTGCGCCACCGCCGAGACCAACGCGGACTCCTCCGGCCGGTCTGCGCGCAGCACCGGCACGAAGACCGCCTCGGAGGCCGTCTCCTGGCCCAGCGCGGACAGCGTGCCACCCGGACCGACCTCGACGAACGTCGCGATGCCCTCGCCCGAGAGCGTGCCGACGGCATCGGCGAACCGCACCGACTCGCGCACGTGCCGCACCCAGTACTCCGGCGAGGTGAGTTCCTCCGCGTCGGCCGCCACGCCGGTCAGGGTGGAGACGATCGGGATCGCCGG
>NZ_JACHJI010000059.1 GCF_014203535.1 Streptomyces griseomycini | reverse complement strand
CTTCGCCTCCCCGCAGGCCTACCGCTGCTGGATCGGCGGCGACAACTACGGCATGGGCCTGAACGCCGGCCACTACATCGGCGAGAAGCTCAAGGACAAGCCGGACGCCAGGGTCGTCGAACTGGCCGGCCTGGACAACCTGGAGCTGACCAAGCAGCGCACCCAGGGCTTCGACGACGCCCTGAAGAACTACCCCAACATCAAGAAGGTGGCCCGCCAGGCGGCCGACTTCACCGTCGAGTCCGGCCAGGCCAAGATGGCCCAGCTGCTGCAGGCCCAGTCCGAGATCGACGCCCTGTGGAACCACGACGACGACCAGGGCGTCGGCGCGCTGCGCGCCATCGAGCAGGCCGGCCGCGACGAGTTCCTGATGGTCGGCGGAGCCGGGGCGCTCTCCGCCTTCGAGGCCATCAAGGCCGACAACGGCGTCCTGAAGGCGACCGTCCTGTACCCGCCGACGATGGCTGCCTCCGCCATCGACCTCGCCCGCGCCCTCGGCCAGGGCAAGGGCGTCGGCGGTCTCGCCGAGTTCGAGATCCCGGCGTCGCTCACGCTGTACTCGGCCGTCGTCGACAAGGAGAACGTGGACCAGTACATGTCCACCGGCTTCAAGTGAGGACCCCCGCCCCACGGGCCTGACCAGCCCACCGGGCGGGGCCCGCCCCCCACCGCCACGACGACGAGGAGGACATCCGCATGGCACAGCCGCAGCAGTCAGAAGAGGCAGACACGGGGAAGCCACCGCTGCGCGTCGGCATGGTCGGCTACGCCTTCATGGGCGCCGCCCACTCCCAGGGCTGGCGCACCGCGGGCCGCGTCTTCGACCTGCCGCTGAGCCCCGAACTGGCCGTGGTCTGCGGCCGGGACGCCGACGCCGTGCGCGCGGCGGCGTCCCGGCACGGCTGGGCGGCCACCGAGACCGACTGGCGTGCCCTGGTCGAACGGGACGACGTCGACCTCGTCGACATCTGCACCCCCGGCGACAGCCACGCCGAGATCGCGATCGCCGCGCTGGAGGCCGGCAAGCACGTGCTGTGCGAGAAGCCCCTGGCCAATTCGGTCGCCGAGGCGGAGGCCATGGTCCGCGCCGCCGAAGCGGCCCGTGCCCGCGGGCAGGTGGCGATGGTGGGCTTCAACTACCGCCGGGTCCCCGCGACCGCGCTGGCCCGGCGGATGGTGGCCGAGGGCCGCGTCGGCACCCTGCGGCACGTCCGGGTGACGTACCTCCAGGACTGGCTGGTGGACCCGGAGTTCCCGCTCACCTGGCGGCTGCGCCGCGAGCAGGCGGGTTCCGGCTCGCTCGGCGACCTCGGGGCGCACATCGTCGACCTCGCCCAGTACCTGGCCGGCGAGCAGTTGGCGGGCGTCTCCGCGATCACCGAGACCTTCGTACGGGAGCGGCCCCTGCCCACCGCGCCCAGCAGCGGCCTGACCGCCGTCTCCGCCGCCGGCACCGGGCCGGTCACCGTGGACGACGCCGCCCTGTTCACCGGCCGCTTCGCCTCCGGCGCCCTCGCCTCCTTCGAGGCCACCCGCTACGCCACCGGACGCAAGAACGCCCTGCGCATCGAACTGAACGGCGACCGGGGTTCGCTGGCCTTCGACCTGGAGCGGCTCAACGAGCTGTCGTACCACGACGCGACCGAACCCGGGGAGCACGCCGGTTTCCGTCGCATCCTGGTCACCGAGCCGGAGCATCCTTACCTGGAGGCGTGGTGGCCGCCGGGTCATGGTCTGGGGTACGAGCACACGTTCGTGCACCAGGCCCGTGATCTGGTCCGTGCCGTGGCCGGGGGCCGTGTGCCGGAGCCTTCCTTCGCCGACGGGCTGCAGGTGCAGCGGGTGCTGGCCGCGGTGGAGGAGAGCGCCGGGAAGAACTCCGTCTACACACCGATCACCGCCTGAGGAGGACGGACACCGTATGCCGCGCGATTTCACGCTGTTCACCGGTCAGTGGGCCGATCTGCCGTTGGAGGAGGTCTGCCGGCTGGCCCGTGACTTCGGTTACGACGGTCTCGAGCTCGCCTGCTGGGGCGATCACTTCGAGGTCGACAAGGCTCTGGCCGACCCGTCCTACCTCGCCTCCCGGCACCGGCTCCTGGACAAGTACGGTCTCAAGTGCTGGGCGGTCTCCAACCATCTGGTGGGCCAGGCCGTGTGTGACGCGATCATCGACGAACGCCACCGGGCGATCCTGCCGCGGGAGGTGTGGGGTGACGGTGAGCCGGAGGGCGTACGGCGGCGGGCGGCGGCCCGTATGGAGGACACCGCGCGTGCCGCGGCCGCCTTCGGGGTCGAGACGGTCGTCGGTTTCACCGGGTCCGCCATCTGGCATCTGGTGGCGATGTTCCC
>NZ_JACHJI010000058.1 GCF_014203535.1 Streptomyces griseomycini | reverse complement strand
TCACCGAACGGTTCACGGCCGACGGCGCCCCGGCCGGTGTCGGGGGCGGCATCACCTACGCCGCCGACCTGTTCGACCGCACCACCGCCGAGGCCATCGCCGACCGCCTCACCCGGCTCCTCGACGCCGCCGCCGGCGACCCGGACCGGCGGCTCGGTGCCCTCGGCATCCTGGACCCGCACGAGCGCAGCCGCCTGCTCGCCGTCGGCGACGGCGCCCGCCAGGAACTCCCGCGCGCGAACGTCGCGGACCTCTTCGAGGCCCGGGCCCGCAGCACCCCGGGGGCGACGGCCGTCGTCGACGCGGACGGAACCGAGCTGTCGTACGCCGAACTCGACGCCCGCGCCGACCGCCTCGCCGGGCGCCTGGCCGCGGCGGGCGTGGGACCCGAGCACCCGGTGGCGGTCCTGATGGAGCGCTCGGCGCGACTGATCGTCGCGCTGCTCGCGGTGGTCAAGGCGGGGGGCGCCTACGTACCGCTGGACGGCCGGTGGCCGGGCTCGCGGATCGACTTCGTCCTCCGGGACACGGGAGCGACGGTCCTCCTCACGGACGGCACCTCGGACCTCGGGCCGGACGTCGGCGACCGTCCGGTCCGCGTCCACATCGGCGAGGACCAGCAGGGGGCGGGCGGGACCGGGCCGGCCTTCCCGGGGAACACGCCGGGCTGGCGCGGTGCCGGCCCCGACGCCCTGATGTACGTGATGTACACATCCGGCTCGACCGGGCGGCCCAAGGGGGTCGCCGTCACCCACCGGGGTGTCCTGGGCCTGGCCGCGGACCGGCGGTTCGGCGCCGAAGCGCACCGGCGTGTGCTGTTCCACTCGGCGCACGTCTTCGACGCGTCGACGTACGAGGTCTGGGTGCCCCTGCTCGGCGGCGGAACGGTGGTGGTGGCCGGACCGGGCGGGTTGAGCCCCGCGGGAGTCGAGCGGGCCACCGGCGGGCGGGGCGTCACCGCGCTGTTCCTCACGATCGGTCTCTTCCGGGTCCTCGCCGAGGAGGCGCCGGAGTGCTTCGCCGGACTCCAGGAGGTGTGGACCGGCGGCGAACCGGTGCCCTCCGCGGTCCTCGGACGGGTGCTGCGGGCCTGCCCGGCGACCACCGTGATCGACGTCTACGGCCCGACGGAGGCGACGGCCTTCGCCACGTGCGGCCCCGTCGCCGACACGGACCTCACCGCGGTGTCGCCGCCGATCGGAGGGCCCATGGACGGGACCAGGACGTACGTGCTCGACGCGGGCCTCGGCCTCGTCCCGCCGGGCGTGGTCGGAGAGCTGTACGTGGCGGGCACCGGTCTGGCGCGGGGGTACGCTCACCGCCCGGGCCTGACCGCCGAGCGCTTCGTGGCGGACCCGTACGCGGCGGAGTACGGAGCGCCCGGTGAGCGCATGTACCGCACCGGCGACCTGGCACGCTGGACACCCGACGGGCGGCTGGAGTACGTCGGGCGCGTCGACACCCAGGTGAAGGTGCGCGGCTTCCGCATCGAGCTCGTCGAGGTCGAGTCGGCGCTCCTGGCCCGTCCGGACATCGCGCAGGCGGCTGCCGTCGTCCGCGAGGACCGCCCCGGCGACCGGCGGCTCGTCGGATACGTGGTGCCGGGCGCGGGCGTGGCGCGGGAGGCCCTCGAGGACATGGACCCTGCGGCGCTGACCGGCGGGCACCTGCCCGAGTACATGGTGCCGTCGGCCGTGGTGGCCGTGGACGCCCTGCCGCTGACCGTGACCGGCAAGCTCGACCAGCGGGCCCTGCCCGCGCCGCGGGTGAGGCACGCGAGGACGGGCAGGGCGCCGCGGACACCGCGCGAGGAGGTGCTCTGCGGGATCTTCGCCGACGTCCTCGGCGTGCCGTCGGTGAGCGTCGACGACGACTTCTTCGCCCTGGGCGGTCATTCGTTGCTCGCGACCCGTCTGTTGAGCCGGGTGCGGTCCGCGCTCGGCGTCGAGCTGCGCCTCCACACCCTCTTCGACCACCCCACGGTCGCGGCGCTCGCCGGGCGGCTCCCGTCCGGCGGCACGGTGCGCTCGACGCTCGGCGTCCGGCCCCGGCCGCACCGGCTCCCGACGTCGTACGCCCAGCAACGGCTGTGGTTCCTCGGTCAGCTGGAAGGCCCGTCGGCGACGTACGACATCCCGATGGCGGTCCGGCTGACCGGTGCCGTGGACGTGGCCGCCCTCGCGGCGGCGCTGCGGGACGTGGTCGAGCGGCACGAGAGCCTGCGGACCGTGTTCCCGCCGGCCCCGGGGGGTGTGCCGCATCAGCGGGTGCTCGGCATGGCCGAGGTCGGTGAGCTGCTCACGGTGGTGCGGGTGGCCCCGGCGGAGCTGGACCGGGAGCTGGCCGCCCGCGCGGACCACCTCTTCGATCTCGGCTGCGAAGCGCCCCTGAGGGCCTGGCTCTTCGAGGTCGCCCCGGGTGAGAACGTGCTGCTGCTCGTGGTGCACCACATCGCGGCCGACGGCTGGTCGATGGGGCCGCTGGCCCGTGATCTGGGGCGGGCGTATGCGGCGCGTTGTGAGGGGCGGGG
>NZ_JACHJI010000057.1 GCF_014203535.1 Streptomyces griseomycini | reverse complement strand
CGTGAGTGGCCGGTCGCGGACCGGCCGTGGCGGGCCGGTGTGTCGTCGTTCGGCTTCAGCGGTACGAACGCCCACGCCATCATCGAGCAGGCCCCACAGGAACGTGAGACCGAACCGGAGGAAGTCACCCCGCCGCTGCCGGCCGGCACGGCCGTCCCCTGGCCGTTGTCGGCCAAGAGCCCCGAGGCGCTGCGGGAGCAGGCCGCACGACTGCGGTCCTTCGTGGACCGGTCACCGGACCTGGACGTCACCGACACGGCCCGTACGCTGGCGTTCGCGCGAGCGGCCTTCGAGCACCGTGCGGTGGTGGTCGCCGCGGAGCCCGACGGGTTCCGGTCGGCGCTGACCGCACTGGCCGAGGGACGCGGCGCCCCCGGCATCGTGACCGGCGAGGCCGCGCCGCAGAGGCTCGGTCTCCTGTTCTCGGGTCAGGGGTCGCAGCGGCTGGGTATGGGCCGTGAACTGGCGGATCGTTTCCCGGTGTTCGCCGAGGCGCTGGAGGAGACGCTGAGCGCGTTCGACCCGGCGGTGCGTGGGGTGTTGTTCGGCGATGACGCCGATGCGTTGAGCGAGACGGGGGTGACGCAGCCGGCGTTGTTCGCGGTCGAGGTGGCGCTCTTCCGGCTGCTGGAGGCGTGGGGTGTGCGGCCCGATGTGCTGGCGGGGCACTCGATCGGTGAGCTGGCCGCCGCGCATGTGGCGGGTGTGTGGTCGCTGGCGGACGCCGCGAGGGTGGTGTCGGCACGCGGTGCGTTGATGCAGGCGCTGCCGGCCGGGGGCGCGATGGTCGCGGTCCAGGCGTCGGAGGCCGAGGTCGCACCGGAGCTGCCGGAGACGGTGGGCGTCGCGGCGGTCAACGGCCCGTCGTCGGTGGTCATTTCGGGTGCCGTCGCCGGTGTGGAGGCGGTGGCGGAGCGCTGGCGTGCGCAGGGCCGGAAGGTGTCGCGTCTGAAGGTCAGCCACGCGTTCCACTCGCCGCTGATGGAGCCGATGCTGGACGACTTCCGGCGGGTGCTGGAGAGCGTGTCGTTCGAGGCGCCGGCGATCCCGATCGTGTCGACGCTGACCGGCGTCCGGGCCACGGCCGAGGAGTTGACCTCTCCGGAGTACTGGGTGCGGCACGTCCGCGAGTCCGTCCGCTTCGCCGATGCCGTCGGCACGCTCTCGGGCGAGGGAGTGAGCACGTTCGTCGAGGTCGGTCCGAGTGGCACGCTGTCCGCGCTGGGACAGGAGACCGCGCCGGACGCCGTCTTCGTACCGGTGCTGCGGGGTGACCGTCCCGAAGCGGTGGCCGCCACGACGGCTGTCGGGCGACTGCACGTACGCGGTGCCGAGGTGAACTGGGAGGCGTTCCTCGCCGGCCGTGGCGCGCGACGGGTGGACCTGCCGACGTACGCCTTCCAGCGTGAGCGCTTCTGGCTGGACACCCCGGTCGCCGCTCGGAGCGGCGTGGAGCGGACATCGCCGGGGGAGGCGCGGTTCTGGGAGGTCGTGGAGGAGGGGGACATCGCGGATCTCGCCCGTACGCTGGGCGTGTCGGCCGATGATCCGCTCAGTGCCGTGCTCCCGAGCCTGTCCGCGTGGCGCAGGAAGCAGCGCGACCGGTCCACGGCCGACGGCTGGCGCTACCGCGTCGACTGGCGTCCGGTGGCACTCGACGGCCGACGGCTCGCCGGTGCCTGGCTGGTCGTCGCGGCGGCCGGTGAGGAGCGCGCGGAGTGGGTCGGTGACGCGCTGACCCGCAACGGCGCGGACGTGCGTGTCCTGCACGTGGACCCGCGAGCGGGCGGTTGGACGGACCGGTCGGCCGACCTGTCGGTGGTCGACGGCGTGGTGTCGCTGCTGGGGCTCGCCGACGCCGACGCCGACGCCGACGCCGACGCCTCGACCGTGCCCACGGGTGTCGCCGCCACGCTCGCCCTGCAACGGGCCCTCGGCGAGGCGGACGTGCCGCTGTGGTCCGTGACGTCGGGCGCGGTGTCGGTGGACGGCGGTGACACCGCCGTCGGGTTCGAGCAGTCGATGCTGTGGGGCCTGGGCCGGGTGGCCGCGCTGGAGCAGCCTTCCCGCTGGGGCGGTCTCATCGACCTGCCCGAGACGCCTGAGGCACCGGACGGGACGGCGTGGGACCGCGAGACCGGTGATCTGCTGGCTTCCGTGCTCGCCGCCGGAACCGGTGGCGAGGACCAGGTCGCGCTGCGCGGCGGCCGGGTGCTGGGCCGCAGGCTGGTGCCCGCCCCGGTGGGCGAGGTGTCCGAGGCGGGCTGGTCGCCGCGTGGCACGGTCCTCGTCACCGGCGGCACCGGCGCCCTGGGCGCGCACGTCGCCCGCTGGCTGGCGGGCAAGGGAGCCGATCACCTGCTGCTCACCAGCAGGCGCGGACCGGCGGCCGAGGGCGCGGACGAGTTGTCCGCGGAGCTGACCGCGCTCGGCGCCCGGGTCACCATCGCGGCCTGTGACGTGGCCGATCGTGACACGCTGGCCGGCGTACTCGCCTCCGTTCCCGCCGAGTTCCCGCTCACCGCGGTCGTCCACGCCGCCGGCATCGAACGTTCGGCCGTCCTCGCCGACCTGGACCCGGACGACCTCACCGAGTTCGCCGACGTACTGGCGGCCAAGGCCGACGGTGCGCGGAACCTGCACGAACTGCTGGCCG
>NZ_JACHJI010000056.1 GCF_014203535.1 Streptomyces griseomycini | reverse complement strand
ATGCCGGGGGTGGACATGACCGTCACGCCGCCGGCCAGGGCCAGGGAGCACTCGCCCGAGCGCAGGGCGCGTACCGCCAGGTGCAGGGCGACCAGTGACGACGAGCACGCCGTGTCCACGGTCAGCGCCGGGCCCTGCAGCCCGAGCGTGTACGCCACCCGACCGGTGGCGACGCTGCCGGCCGTGCCGGTCAGGAAGTGGCCCTCGGCCTCCTCCGGCAGTCGGCCGCCACCGCCGTAGTCGTGGTACATCACACCGGCGAACACACCGGTGTCGCTGCCGTGCAGCGAGGCGGGCGTGATCCCGGCCCGTTCCAGGGCCTCCCAGGAGATCTCCAGCAGCAGCCGCTGCTGCGGGTCCATCGCCAGCGCCTCGCGCGGCGAGATCCCGAAGAACTCGGGGTCGAACTCCGCGGCGTCGTGGAGGAAACCGCCCTTGCGCACGTAGGAGGTGCCGGAGTGGTCCGGGTCGGGGTGGTAGAGGCCGTCCAGGTCCCAGCCCCGGTCGGCCGGGAAGCCCGAGATCACGTCGCGCTGCTCGGCGACCACCCGCCACAGCGCCTCGGGCGAGTCCACCCCGCCCGGGAAACGGCACCCCATACCGACGATCACGATCGGATCGTCGTCCGTACGCGGTGCGGCGGTGGTGACGGGCTGTGGGGCGGTGCTCCCGGTACGTTCCCGCAGGAGCGGGAGCACGAAGTCGACGACGGCGGCCGGTGTGGGACGGTCGAAGACGAGGGTGGCCGGAAGGCGCAGGCCGGTGGCGGAGTTGAGGCGGTTGCGCAGCTGCACCGCGAGCAGCGAGTCGATGCCGAAGCCCTTGAACGGCTGGTCCGGGTCGATCCCGTCCGTCGAGTCGCGGCCGACGACCGAGGCGAGCTGGGTGCGTACGAGGTCGAGCAGCAGACGGCGGCCCTCCTCCTCGGACATCCGGCCGAGCCTGTGGCGCAGGCCGGACCGGCCGGGGTGCCGCTGCGGGACCCGCACCAGCGAGCGCAGCACCGGGGACAGGGTCCCGGCGAGCGCGTCGGAGCGCAGCGCGGCCGGGTCGAGGCGGGCCGGCACGAGCACCGGGTGGTCGTCGGCGAGCGCCCGGTCGAGAAGTTCGAGGCCCTGTTCGGTGGAGAGCGGGGCGATGCCGCGGGTCGAGAGGGTGTCGTCGTCCAAGTGCCCGGTGAGGCCGCTGCGTTCGGCCCACAGTCCCCAGGCGAGTGAGACCGCGGGGCGACCGGCGGCCCGACGACGGGCGGCGAGCGCGTCGAGGAAGACGTTGCCCGCGGCGTAGTTGGCCTGGCCCGGGTTGCCGAGCACGCCCGCCACCGAGGAGAACAGGACGAAGGCCGCCAGATCCTGGTCCGCGGTCAGTTCGTCGAGATGTGCGGCGGCGTCCACCTTGGGCCGCAGCACGGCGGCGAGCCGGTCCGCGGTCAGCGACCCGACCACGCCGTCGTCCAACAGGCCCGCGGTGTGGACGACGGCGGTGAGCCGTACGCCGGTCAGCAGCTGCGCGAGCGCGTCGCGGTCGGCGGTGTCACAGGCGGCGAGGACCACCTCGGCGCCCGCCCCGGTGAGTTCCGCCGCGAGTTCCCCGGCGCCCGGCGCGTCGGGGCCGCGACGGCTGACCAGCAGCAGACGGCGGGCACCGTGCTCGGCGACCAGGTGCCGCGCGACCGATGCGCCGAGCGCTCCGGTTCCGCCGGTGATGAGCACGGTGCCGTCCGGGTCGAGCCGGGCGGCACCGACCAGGTCGGTGACGGCGGTGTGCCGCACCAGCCGAGGGACGAGGACCGTGCCCGCCCGCACGGCGAGCTGGGGCTCGGTGAGCACGGCCCCGGGCACGGTGTCGGCCCGGTGCTCCTCGTCCGAGTCCAACAGCGCGAAACGATCGGGGTGTTCGGACTGTGCGGCCCTGATCAGGCCCCACACGGTGGCCTGGGCCGGGTTCATGACCTCGGGGCCGGCGGCGCCGTCGGTCAGCACCAGCAGTCGGGAGCCGGCGAAACGGGCATCGGCCAGCCACTCCTGGACCAGTTCGAGCGCCCACCCCGCCGACCGGTGTGCGTTCTCGGCGAGGCCGGCTCCCGTGCCGTCCGAGTCCTGCGGTGCGACCGGACATCGTACGGCGACCACCTGCGGTACGGGATCCGGGACGTCGGCCAGGTCCGCGACCAGGCACACGTCGACGTCGGCCGCGGTGGCCGGGGCCGGCCGCCACTCCAGCCGGAACAGCGAGTCGGTTCCGCGTCCGGCGGTCAGGTCGGCGGTGAACGGCCGCATCGTGACGGCCTCCGCGGACAGCACGGGCTTTCCCGCGCTGTCGGTGACGCGCAGGACCACCCCGTCCTCGCCCCTCGCGCTGAGCCGCACCCGCAGGGCGTCCGCGCCCTCGGTGTAGCGGGTGACACCGGACCAGGAGAAGGGCAGGACGGTTCCGCCGTCCTCGCGGAGCAGGCCGACCGCGTGCAGGGCCGCGTCCAGCACCGCCGGGTGCAGCCCGAAGGAGGCGGCGTCCAGTTCGGCGGGCAGGCTCACCTCGGCGTAGACGTCGCGGCCGGTGCGCCAGGCGGCGCGCAGGCCCTGGAAGGCGGGACCGTAGTCGTAGCCCGCTTCCGCGAGGGTGTCGTAGCGGGCCTCGACGTCGATCTCGTGGGCGCCGGGCGGCGGCCACTCGACGAGGTCGAAGTCGGCGGTGTCCTCGTCGACGTCGAGCAGTGCCGTGGCGTGCCGCGTCCACGGGACACCCGGGTCGGCGTCCTGCGGCCGGGAGTGCACGGCCAGCTCCCGCTGCCCGTCCGCGGTCGGCGGTTCGACGGTCACCCGGAGCTGTACGGCTTCGTCGGGCGGGAGCACCAGGGGTGTCTGGAGGGTGAGTTCGGCGAGCCGTCGCCAGCCCGTCCGGGCGCCCACGGCCATGGTGAGTTCGAGGAACGCGGTGCCGGGCAGCAGCACGGTGCCGTGCACGGCGTGATCGGCGAGCCACGGCTGCGCGTCGAGGGCGAGCCGCCCCGTGTACACCAGCCGGTCCTCCTCGACGAGTTCGACCACGGCGCCCAGCAGCGGGTGCCCGGCCGAGGCCAGACCGAGTCCGCGGGCGTCCGTCCCCGCGGGTTCGGGTGTGAGCCAGTAGCGCCGGCGTTGGAAGGGGTAGGGGGGTAGTTCGACGGTGTGGGCGTGGTGGGGTTTCAGGAGGGTGGGCCA
>NZ_JACHJI010000055.1 GCF_014203535.1 Streptomyces griseomycini | reverse complement strand
CTCACACCCTCGGGCAACGCGACCTCGGCGAACACCTCGTCCCCGCGCCGCCACGCCGCCCGCAGCCCCTGGAACACCGGCCCGTAACCGAAGCCTGCTTCGGCCGCCTGGTCGTAGAACCCGTCGAGATCGACGACCTTGGCACCCGCCGGCGGCCACTCGGCGAGGGAGGCCCCACCACCGAGCCCACCGGTACGGAGGATGCCGGTTGCGTGCCGGGTCCACGACACGCCGTCGTCGCCCGCACTGGAGTGGAGGGTCAGCTCACGCCGGCCCGACGCGTCCTCGGCACCGGCCCACACCTGGATCTGCACCGAGCCGTTCTCGGGCAGGACCAGCGGCGCCTCCAGCGTCAGTTCCTCCACCAAGTCACAGCCGACCTGGTCACCCGCGCGGATCGCCAGCTCCACGATCGCCGTCCCCGGCAACAGGACGGAGTCCTGGATCACGTAGTCCGCCAACCACGGGTGGGTGCGGAGCGACAGCCGACCGGTGAGCAGCACACCGTCCATGCCACCGAAGGCGACGGCCGCGCCCAACAGCGGATGCTCGGGCGCACCCAGTCCAGCCGCCGTGACATCACCGGTCAACGGCACCATGTCGATCCAGTAGCGCTGGTGCTGGAAGGCGTAGGTCGGCAGGTCCACCCGTCGGGCGCCGCTGCCCGCGAAGAACGCCGCCCAGTCCACCCGGACACCGCGTACGTGCAGGTGCCCCAGGGCGATGGTGGTGGCGGTAGTTTCCGGCCGGTCTGCGCGCAGCACCGGCACGAACGCCGCCTCGGGGGCCGTCTCCTGGCCCAGCGCGGACAGCGTGCCGCCCGGACCGACCTCGACGAACGTATCCACACCCTCGCCCGAGAGCGTGCCGACGGCATCGGCGAACCGCACGGACTCGCGGACGTGCCGCACCCAGTACTCCGGCGAGGTCAACTCCTCGGCCGTGGCCCGGACGCCGGTCAGCGTCGACACGATCGGGATCGCCGGCGCCTCGAACGACACGCTCTCCAGCACCCGCCGGAAGTCGTCCAGCATCGGCTCCATCAGCGGCGAGTGGAACGCGTGGCTGACCTTCAGACGCGACACCTTCCGGCCCTGCGCACGCCACTTCTCGGCCACCGCCTCCACATCGGCGGCGACACCGGAGACGACCACCGACGACGGGCCGTTGACCGCCGCGACGCCCACCGTCTCCGACAGGTCCGGTGCGACCTCGGCCTCCGACGCCTGGACCGCGACCATCGCGCCCCCGGCCGGCAGCGCCTGCATCAGCGTGCCGCGCGCGGACACCACCCTCGCGGCGTCCGCCAGCGACCACACACCCGCCACATGCGCGGCGGCCAGCTCACCGATCGAATGCCCGGCCAGCACATCCGGGCGGATGCCCCACGACTCAAGGAGGCGGAAGAGCGCCACCTCGACCGCGAACAACGCCGGCTGCGTCATGCCGGTCTCGTTCAGCGCCTCGGGGTTGTCTCCGTACAGGGTCTCGCGCACCTGGGGGTCGAACTCCGCCAGCACCTCGTCCAGCGCCTCGGCGAACACCGGGTACCGGGCGGCCAGTTCACGGCCCATCCCCAGCCGCTGCGACCCCTGTCCCGAGAACAGGAAACCCACCTGGCCGGGTTCGTCGGCAGTCCCCGTGACCACGGCACCGGTCGGCTGGCCGTCGGCCACAGCCGCCAAGGCATCGAGGAACTCGGACCGCTCGGCGGCGACGACCACCGCCCGGTGCTCCAGCGCCGCCCGCGACGTCGCCAGCGAGTAGCCCACGTCGGCCGGGGACTGATCGTCCACGAAGGACGCCAGCCGGGCGGCCTGCTCCCGCAACGCCTCCACGCTGCGGGCCGACAACACCCACGGCACCGCACCCTCACGTACCGACTCGGGGGCGTTCGCATCCGTCCGCTCGACCACGGGGGCCTGCTCGACGATGACGTGCGCGTTCGTCCCGCTCACACCGAACGACGAGACACCCGCCCGCCACGGCCGGTCCACGTCCGGCCACGCACGCTGCTCGGTGAGCAGTTCCACGGATCCCACCGACCAGTCCACGTGCGAGGACGGCTCGGTGACGTGCAGGGTCTTCGGCAGTACGCCGTGCCGCATCGCCATGACCATCTTGATCACGCCCGCGACACCGGCGGCCGCCTGCGTGTGCCCGATGTTGGACTTCACCGAACCCAACAGCAGAGGCTCACCGGTACGACCCTGCCCGTAGGTCGCCAGCAGCGCCTGCGCCTCGATCGGGTCACCCAGTGCCGTACCCGTGCCGTGCGCCTCCACCGCGTCCACCTCGGACGGGGCCAGACCCGCACTGGCGAGCGCCTGCCGGATCACCCGCTGCTGCGACGGGCCGTTCGGCGCGGTGAGGCCGTTCGACGCGCCGTCCTGGTTCACCGCCGAGCCCCGCACCACCGCGAGCACCGGATGCCCGTTACGCCGGGCATCCGACAGCCGCTCCACCAGCAGCATGCCGACACCCTCGCCCCAGCCGGTGCCGTCCGCGCTGTCGGAGAACGCCTTGCAGCGCCCGTCCACCGCCAGCCCACGCTGGCGGCTGAACTCGACGAACGCACCCGGCGTCGACATCACCGTCGCACCGCCGACCAGCGCCAGCTCACACTCGCCCTGGCGCAACGCCTGAGCGGCCAGGTGAAGTGCCACCAGCGACGACGAGCACGCCGTGTCGACCGTGACGGCGGGACCCTCGAGGCCGAAGGTGTAGGACAGCCGGCCGGAGATCACGCTCGCCGCGCTGCCGGTGCCGACATACCCTTCGACATCCTCCGGCGCGGCCATCAGCAGCGCGGCGTAGTCCTGGCCGTTGGTGCCGACGAACACGCCCGACCGGCTGCCCCGTACCGCATGGGGATCGATGCCCGCCCGTTCGAACACCTCCCAGGATGTCTCCAGCAGCAGCCGCTGCTGCGGGTCCATCGCCAGCGCCTCACGCGGCGAGATGCCGAAGAACGCCGGGTCGAACTCCGCCGCACCGCGCAGGAAGCCACCCTCACGGGTATAGCTGGTCCCCCGCTGGTCGGGGTCGTCGTCGAACAGCGCGTTCAGGTCCCATCCCCGGTCGTCGGGGAAGCCGGACATCACGTCCACGCCGGAACCGAGGAGCCGCCACAGGTCCTCGGGCGAGTTCACCCCACCGGGGAAACGGCAGCTCATGCCGACGATCGCGATCGGCTCGTCGGTGACGACGGTGGTGGGGGCGGTCGCCGTCAGGACGGGCGCGCCCGCGAGTTCGGCGTCGAGGAACGCCGCCAGCGCCTCCGGGGTCGGGTAGTCGAAGACCAGCGTCGCCGGCAGGCGCAGCTCGGTGACCGCGCCCAGCCGGTTACGCAGCTCCACCGCGCTGAGCGAGTCGAAGCCCAGCTCCTTGAATGGACGCCCAGGTGCCACGGCCTGTGCCGAGCTGTGGCCGAGCACCACGGCCACGTGGCCGAGCACCAGGTCGAGCAGCGCCTTGTCGCGCTCCGCAGCGGTCATTCCCGCCAGCGACTGGGCCAGCGCCGACCCGGAGACCGAACCCGCCTCAGCCGTCCCACGCGTCGTACCGCGCACCAGTCCGCGCAGCATGTGCGGCACGGGGTGGGAACGACCCTGTCGACGCAACGCGGGCAGGTCGAGGGGGACGGGCGCCAGTACGGCACGTCCGGTGGAGCCCGCCGCGTCGAACAGCGCCAGCCCCTCGGCCGTACGCAGGGGTAT
>NZ_JACHJI010000054.1 GCF_014203535.1 Streptomyces griseomycini | reverse complement strand
CCGGCATGGACCGCCTCCAGGGCGCGCCGCAGGCACTGGCGGACCTGAAGCGGTTCGACTTCGACCCGCCCACGGCATCCTTCGACGCCGCCTTCGGAAGCGGCGACGACTAAGGCCCGTCGGGAAGCCCGGCAGGCCCGTCGAGAAGCCCGGCAGGCCTGCCGGGAACCCGGCCAGGCCGGTGCCCGGCGGCGGGAGAGCCGCCGGGCCGGTCCGGACTGCCCGGACACCGCTTTGTCCTGGACTGGGAAAAAGTTCAACTTCTCGGCCGCACAAGGTCTTTCCGTCGAGGACGAACCGGGCTACGGTCCCCTTTCGTGCACAGGCGCCACACGCGGTTCGGTACTGATGGCGCGTCCCGGTTGCACGGCGCACAGTTCGTTCGACCGGCCAACGGAGGACACCCGTGCACAGCCCAGGGCCAAGTGCCCCCAGAGGTCCCGCACTTCTCACCGGCGGCGCTCTCGCCGCCCACTCGCTCGCCGTAACCGCGCCGACCACGGAGCCGTCCTCCTAGGCCGCGGCCAAAGCCCGCCCACATGCCGGCGGTGGGCGGGAGGTCCCGAACCCCGCCCACCGTCCTCCAACCACATCGGAACATCGACATGGCAGGGAGGCAGCCCGTGAACAACGACGGGAACGCATCGGAGCCCCAGACCGACGGACGGACCGCACGCACCGGAGTCTGGTTCGTCGGAGCCCGCGGATCGGTGGCCACCACCGCCGTCGCCGGATGCGCGGCGGTCACCGCCGGACTGCGTCCTCCGACCGGCATGGTCACCGAGACACCACCGTTCGACGGCACCGGCCTGCCGCCCCTGTCCTCACTCGTCTTCGGCGGCCACGACACCGCCGACTGCCCGCTGCCCAAGCGGGCCGAACACCTCACCGGCGCGGGCGTCCTGCCGCACGGGCTCGCCTCCGCCGTGCACGCCGAACTCCGGGCCGCGGACGAGGAGATACGGCCCGGCGGCCCGACCCCGGGCGACACGCGCAGCGACGAGGAACTCATCACGGACTTCGCCGCCGACCTCACCTCGTTCCGCACGCGCAACGCACTGGCACGGGTGGTCGTCGTCAACGTCTCCTCCACGGAGCCGCTGCCCGCGCCCGACGCCGTACGGCTGCCGCCCAGCTCCCTCTACGCGGCCGCCGCCCTGCGCGCCGGCTGCCCCTACGTCAACTTCACGCCGTCCACCGGGCTGCGCACCGAGGCGCTCACGGACGCCGCCGCGGCCAGTGGACTTCCCCACGCGGGCCGTGACGGCAAGACCGGCCAGACGCTGCTGCGGGCCGTGCTCGCCCCGATGTTCGTCCAGCGCGCCCTGGACGTACGGGCCTGGTCCGGCACCAACCTGCTGGGCGGCGGCGACGGGGCGGCCCTGGCCGACCCGGGGGCGGCCGCGGCGAAGAACTCGGGCAAGGAGCGCGTCCTGACCGACACCCTCGGGCACACCCCGGAGGGCGAGGTGCACATCGACGACGTGCCGGCGCTCGGCGACTGGAAGACCGCCTGGGACCACATCGCCTTCGAGGGCTTCCTCGGCTCGCGGATGGTCCTGCAGACCATCTGGCAGGGCTGCGACTCGGCCCTCGCCGCCCCGCTCGTGCTGGACCTGGCCCGTCTGGTCGCCCGCGCCCACGAGGCGGGTCTGTCCGGTCCGCTGGGCGAGCTGGGCTTCTACTTCAAGGACCCCGACGCGGGCCCCTCGGGCCTCTCGGAGCAGTACACCGCGCTGCTGTCGTTCGCCGGCCGCCTGCGGGAGGCGAAGTGATCCGCTCCCTCCTGGCCCGTCTCGCCCCGCCCGCTCCGGCGCGCGCCCCGCGCCCCACCCGGCCCGGGAGCGGCCGGGGCCCCGCGGACGCCGCACCGGGGCGCGGACGACGGGCACGGCTGCGGGACTGGGCCGAACTGCTCCGTGTCTCCGCGCTGTTCACCGTGCCCGGTGACGCCCTCGCCGGTGCCGCGGCCGCCGGGCTGCGACCCCACCGGGGAACGGCGTACGCCGTGGGCGCCTCGCTCTGCCTCTACGAGGCGGGCATGGCGCTCAACGACTGGGCCGACCGCGACGAGGACGCCGTCGACCGCCCCCACCGTCCCGTCCCCTCCGGCCGTGTCTCCCCGACGGCGGCGCTGGGCGCGGCCGGCCTCCTGACCGCGGCGGGTCTGACGCTCGCCGCCCGTGCCGGCCGCCCCGCGCTCGCGGTGGCGACGGCCCTGACCGCCACGGTCTGGGCGTACGACCTCCGGCTGAAGCACACCCCCGCGGCCCCGACGGCGATGGCCGCGGCCCGCGCCCTGGACCTCCTGCTCGGCGCCGTGGCGACCGTGTCGGCACCCACCGCGACACGGACCGGCCGAGGAACCACCGCCGGGGCCTCGACGTCCCGCCAGGTGCTCCCCCACGGCAAGGGACGGGACGGGGGACCGCCCGCCACGCCCGGCTCCGCCCTGCGCGCCGCGGCCCCCGCCGCAGCCGCGCTGGCCGCCCACACCTACGCCGTCACCGCCGTCTCGCGGCACGAGGCGCACGGCGGTTCGACACTCACCCCCCTCACCGCACTCGGCACGACGACCGCGCTCGGCCTGCTGCTGGCACGGGCACGCGCCACGGAAGGGCCCGTCCCCGCCTGGTCGGCCGCCGCGTACGTCCGCACCGCCGCCGTCCCCTGCCTGCACGCCGCCCTCAACCCGTCCCCGCCCCTCACACAGCGCGCCGTCGGCGGCGGGATCCGCGCCATGATCCCGCTCCAGGCCGCGCTCGCCGCCCGGTCCGGGGCGAACGGCACCGCTCTCGCCCTGCTGGGCCTCGTCCCCCTGGCCCGCACGCTCGCACGGAAGGTGAGTCCCACATGAGCCCTCGGCAGCGACTCCGCCTCGGTTACGGCACCAACGGCCTCACCGACCTCCGTCTCGACGACGCCCTCGGCCTGCTCGCGGACCTGGGCTACGACGGCGTCGGGCTCACGCTCGACCACATGCACCTCGATCCGCTCGCCCCCGATCTCGCCGCCCGTACCTCCCGGGTCGCCCGCCGGCTCGGCGAACTCGGCCTCACCGCGACCGTCGAGACCGGCGCCCGTTACGTGCTCGACCCGCGCCGCAAGCACGGGCCGTCGCTGCTCGACCCGGACCCGGAGGGCCGGGCCGCCCGTACCCGGCTGCTGATCACGGCGGTCGACGTCGCGGCGGACCTGGGGGCGCACGCCGTGCACTGCTTCAGCGGCATCACGCCGCCCGGCACCGACGACGACACCGCGTGGCGGCGGCTGGGGGAGGCGCTCACGCCCGTGCTCGACGCCGCGGCCGCCGCCGGCGTGCCGATCGCGATCGAGCCCGAACCGGGCCACCTCCTCGCCACCCTCGCCGACTTCCACCACCTGCGCACCCTGCTCGGCAGCCCGTCTCCGCTCGGCCTGACCCTCGACATCGGCCACTGCCAGTGCCTGGAGCCGGACCCGCCCGCCGAGTGCGTCCGTGCGGCCGCGCCCTGGCTGCGGCACGTGCAGATCGAGGACATGCGCCGCGGGGTGCACGAGCACCTACCGTTCGGGGACGGCGAGATCGACTTCCCGCCCGTGCTGGACGCGCTCGCCGCCACCGGCTACCAGGGCCTGACCGTCGTCGAGCTGCCCCGCCACTCCCACGCCGGGCCGGAACTGGCCCGGTCCTCCGTCGAGTTCCTCCGGACCACGGCGGCCACCGCCACGAAGGGAGCGCCGGCAGCATGACGCAACCCCCTTCCCGGACCCGCGACGACGTCGCCGCCCGGCTGCCCGACGACACCGCGCGCGCCTGGTTCGACGGGGCGCTGGCCGATGCCGCGTGCGCGGCGAGAACGCCCCCGGCGGCCTCCTCTCCGTACCTCGCCCACAGCTGGGAGCTGCGGTTCGCCGCCGCCGGGCGGTGCTGCGGCCACGACAACGCGGACGCCGTCCGTACGCTCCTGCTGATCGAGGCCCGGGCGGGACTCGAGGCCCTGACCCGGCTCTACCAGCAGGGCACCGCGGACGAGCGCCGCGCGGTCCTGCACGCCCTCCCGCACCTGGTGCCCGGCCCCGAGGCCCTCCCGCTCGTCGAGGAC
>NZ_JACHJI010000053.1 GCF_014203535.1 Streptomyces griseomycini | reverse complement strand
GTGATCTTGGTTGGGGATCAAGAGTGTGTTGATGCATCGCACGTGACTACAGGCGCTCACATCTGGACCACAAAGAACGGCAGGCTCACTTCAAGGCGGCAGTCAGCGTAGGAGTGCCCAAAAGCAAGTGCTCCAGACTGATCGGTGAAAACGTTTGCCAGAAAACTCACGTTGAACACCTGGCCTGCTGCAAGTGTGACAGTCGGCGCAATATCGGAGGCGAAGAAGGATCCGGATCCGTTGCCGCTGGCCCCTGTTTGTGAAGTGTGGTTCCAAAGGGCAATCGTCCGATCTCCATCGGGCCCCAGGACCGTACCCGAAACCGGATCCTGAACAACTACTCGGCAGGATCCAGAGGTGTTCGCTGAGAACAGAGTCGCATCGATAAACCAACTCCAGCCGTCGCTCATAGGAGGCCGTATGTTGGCCACTCCGTCAACTGTGGCCTTCAGTGCGACGCCCACCCCTGCCGTGGCCCAGCTCGCACCGCTACCAAAGTACCCCTGAACGAACGCGGAGAACGTCCCAGCCTCCTTGTTCTCGACAGCTTCAGCGGCCTTGTGCTCTACGTCGATTACCCAGTCATAAGGCGGAACAAAAACATTAAGGCCGTGCTTGACACCCTTAAGGGCGTCTCTCATCAGAGCATCAAAAGCATGAGTGTCAGCTACTTCGCCGTAATCGCCCTGCTTAATGCGCACCTTCCTCCGAATTCGTCCAATCTCTTGGGACGCGTCCGCGACATCGCCGTCTTGTGCCATGAGCTGAGCAATTGGAGCGTTCAATCGGCGCTCTGCCTCAAAAATCCGCTCGTTCATGTCAGCTTGAACCAGCCAGGGCTCCTCGACGAGGCGAATGAGCGACTCCTGGAGGGCTTTAGAGGTTTCATCCACATCAGGCCGCTGTACCTTCGGTCCCGGTTGAGAAATCAATTTGCCCATACTGAATCCCTCCTAAGGCAGGCGACGCAACCTGGAGGAGGTACTGTCGTCAATACCTCGAAGTCGCGCGCTGTTGAGTATGCGGTAAACGCGGACATGGGGTCGGGCATTCGCTACCAGGTGGCACAACCGGAAGCGCGATCGTTCCAGCCGTACGGCCCCAGATCCTCAATATCAGCAGGTTGCTACTTGTTCAGCTAATGGGCAGCTAGGTCGATTGCCGATACAGTGCCGTCGCCACTGTTGGCGACGTAGAGGCGATTACTGTGAGGTTCGAAGGCCAAGCCTGTCGGTTGGGATCCGACTGGAATCCTGTCGGTCACGCTGCTGGATACGAAATCGATCATTTTTACCAAGCCGTCGACGTTGGTGATGTAAACGTCACCTAGGGCATCAATGGTTATACCGTTTGGTCCAACGCCGACGTCAGTGTTGGCAATTCCTCCGTTGGTCATGTCAATCGCAGAAACCGTCTGGCCGCCGAAGTTGACGACATAAGCGCGGCGCCTCTGCCCATCGATTGTGATGCTAGTCGGCTGCTTTCCGACCATGATAGTTCCTATAACCTGCCTGGTTTCAGGGTCGACTACGGACACCCTGTCGAAGTCGGGTTGCGTGACGTATATACGGTGACTCATTGGATCGACTGCCACGCCGAGGGGCCCAGGGACGTTGAAGAAGTCGAAAGCGAAGGGCGGTAGCTCGCCGCCGAGGTGCAGTATGGAAACCCTGTCACTACTGCGATTGGTTACGTAGGCGCGCCCCATTAGATGATCTACTGCCACCCTCGAGGAGTTGAGCAGCGGGCCAGGAAAGCCGGCGAGGTTGACGGTCGCGATGACGACGTTGAATCTGTCGATCACCGAAACGGTACTATCGCCGCCGTTGGCTACGAAGACGCCGAATTGCGGATCGGTGGCCACGCTCTCCGGTCGGAACCCGACGTCGGCGGTGGCTTCCACAGCGTTGGTCGAAGTGTCGATCACCGAGACGAGATTGGCGCTGCTGCTTGTAACGAAGACGCGGTTATGGAGATTTACCGCCACACCGACAGGCTTCGGTCCAACCTGGATAGTGGCTGTTACGCGCGGTTCTGTATCAGGTATCTGCATCACTATTCGACCAACCCTTCATGACAAGCGCCTGAAAAAGGGTCCGGGCACGGTAGGGTCACAATATCGGAGCGAGAGCGCGTAACCCGTCAGAGCTGTCCGCTGATCTGGTGGTCAATGCGAACCTCGGTGAAATCGGTGGCCCACACATGGGCAAAATATCCACCAGTTCCCAACGTCTGAAAATCTGGGACTGTATCTTCGAATCTTCCTTCTTGATCAGCTTGAACCGTCCTAAAGACAGTTCTATCGCCCGTATGGTTGGAGCGGTACCAGTACTCCATCTCAACGGGATGGTCCGGTGTGAATTCGACACCCGATGCCATGAGGTGTCCACCTTGAACCCTTGCATTTAGCCGAGGGACGACGGGAAAAGCCAAACAGAAATTGAATGTCTGCGGGTCGGCAGCGTTGCCTATATGGCCACCCGGCATGCTGCCCGTGCAGGCGCCGCTTCCGCCATCCCCGTTATAGAAGAGAACTTGACACTTATGACAATTGCGCCAACCTTCTTGGATGTTTCTCGACGACCCTATTCCGTGGGGCAGTACAAAATTGAAGGTCTGCGGATCGATTGCGTTTCCTCTATGGCCGTCTGATGGGTGACCTATAGCCGGGCAGAATCCCTTCCCGGGGTGCCCGTCGAAGAATAGGGCTTGGCACATATGACAGTTGCGCCAATTGTCTTGCGCGGGAATTAGGAAAAGTTGGGTGTCATGATCAAGCTTGAAATTGAAGCCTTGCGCCTTATGGGGTCCACCAAATCCACCGGGCGAGGCAGGACAGGTCCCTTTATTTTCCGGGAAGCCGTTGAAGAACAGGCTCCTGCACTGAATGCAGAATCGCCAATTTCCTTGCCTAGGCATTGCTGCTCCAGTTGCTGCGAGAAGCTACCGAAAGGTAGTTGATTGTGTCACTTTCGCGGGCGGAGCGCCTACATCCAGTGGACAGCAGCTTGGAGTCACTCGCAATTCGAGGTTCAGGGGGTACGGGCGGTCATCACCAGCGCGTCAACTCGTCCCATCGAGAGAACATTGCTGATTCAACTGGTTATAGGGAGGCAGAAACGTTGAACGCGGAGGACGACTTCCGCCCAAGCCTGCAAGAGGGCAGCTGCACTGCCCGCGCCTTACTGATCGTTTCAGAATGAGTCGAGCTGCGGGTCTTGCGCTTGTCGATCTTGGTCGGCAGGGTGTCCGGGTGCGTGCTGATCTTGTTCCTGACGACCTGTGGGAGCGGGTGGCCCCGCTGCTGCCGCCCGCTCCCGAACGGCGCCGTCGGCATCCTGGACGGCTTCACGTTCCGGACAGGGCGGCTCTCACCGGCATCATGTACGTCCTGCGGACCGGTGTCGCCTGGCGCGACGTCCCGGCCGAGACCGTGGGCTGCTCCGGAGTGACAGCCTGGCGCCGGTTGCGGGACTGTACCGAGGCCGGCGTGTGGCCGCGCCTGCATGCTGCCCTGCTGACCGAGCTTCGCCGTGCCGATCTGCTGGACCTGGATGACTGCGCCGTGGACGGGTCGCACGTCCGGGCTCTCAATGGGGGGGATCACGTCGGTCCCTCGCCCGTCGACCGCGCCAGCCCCGGTTCCAAGCACCACCTAATCGTCGACCGCCACGGAACCCCACTCGCCGTCACCCTGACCAGCGGCAACCGGCACGCCGTCACTCAGCTCCTGCCGCTGCTCGACGCCGTCCCGCCAATCCGAGGTCTGCGAGGACGTCCCCGCCGCAAGCCCCGGCGCCTGTATGCCGACCGGGGCTACGACTTCGACAAGTACCGCCGCCTGTTGTGGAAACGCGGCATTAAACCGCTGATTGCCAGACGCGGCGTCGCCCACGGCTCCGGACTGGGCAAGGTGCGCTGGGTCGTCGAGCGCGCCTTCGCCTGGCTGCACCAGTTCAAACGGCTCCGCACCCGCTACGAACGACGCGCCGATCTCCACCAGGGCCTGCTCGAACTGGCCTGCAGCCTCATATGCCTACGCCGACTCCCACGGACGGCCAATCGCTCAGTCAGTAGCGGAGGCGAGCTTCAGCCCCATAGATACGCACCATGCA
>NZ_JACHJI010000052.1 GCF_014203535.1 Streptomyces griseomycini | reverse complement strand
ACCGCCGCCTGCGCCACGTCCCGCACGTCACCGTCGTCCGCGACGGCGACCGCGCCCCCGGTCACCACGACCAGCCGCGCCGCGTCCGACCGCTCGTCGGACAGCCAGGTCTGCACCGCGTTCAGCGCCCAGTGCGCCATTTCGTGCGCCGCCTCGTGAGCAACCGAGGACACCGCGTCGGACACGGAGGTGATCGGCCGGGCCAGGACGACGAAATCGGGCAGCTCCGCCGAGGACGCGAGGGTCTCCAGCGCACCCAGGTCGGTCCACTCGACGGTCGGGACATCACCGTCGGCCCGGGGCACCGGCGCCGGCACCCAGTCCAAGCCGAACAGCGCGTCGCCGAGGTCGTCCACGGCCAACTGTTCCTGCGAGACCGGTCGCAGCATCAGTGAGTCGATCGTGGCCACCGGGGCACCCGCCCCGTCCGCGACCGTCAGGGCGACCCGGTCCGTGCCCGAGGGGGTCAGGCGCACCCGCAGCGTCTCCGCACCGGAGGCGTGCAGCCGCACACCCGACCACGCGAACGGCAGCCGTCCGACCCCGTCGGCGTCCCCGGCCAGACCGATCGCGTGCAGCGCCGCGTCCAGCAGCGCCGGGTGCAGACCGAAGCCCTCCGCACTCACACCCTCGGGCAACGCGACCTCGGCGAACACCTCGTCCCCGCGCCGCCACGCCGCCCGCAGCCCCTGGAACACCGGCCCGTAACCGAAACCGCCGTCGACCATGTGCTCGTAGAACCCGTCCAGGTCGACGGTCTCCGCCCCGACGGGCGGCCACTCGGCCAAGGACACCCCGCCGCCGGAACGCCCGTCGGCGCGGAGCACACCGGTGGCGTTGCGGGTCCACGACACGCCGTCGTCGCCCGCACTGGAGTGGAGGGTCAGCTCACGCCGGCCCGACGCGTCCTCGACGCCGACCCACACCTGGATCTGCACCGAGCCGTTCTCGGGCAGGATCAGCGGCGCCTCCAGTGTCAGTTCCTCCACCAGGTCACAGCCGACCTGGTCACCCGCACGGATCGCCAGCTCCAGGAATGCCGTGCCGGGCAGCAGAATCGTGTCCAGTACGGCGTGGTCGGCCAGCCACGGGTGGGTCTGGGCCGACAGCCGCCCGGTGAGCAGCGCACCGTCCGTGCCGCCGAGGGTGACGGCCGCGCCCAGAAGCGGGTGATCGGCCGCACCGAGTCCGGCAGCCGTCACATCGCCGACCGAGGGCAGTACGTTGGGCCAGAAGCGTTCGCGCTGGAAGGCGTAGGTCGGCAGGTCCACCCGTCGGGCGCCGCTGCCCGCGAAGAACGCCGCCCAGTCCACCCGGACACCGCGTACGTGCAGGTGCCCGGCGGCCAGGGTGGCGGCCACCGCCTCCGGCCGGTCTG
Source organism: Streptomyces griseomycini (assembly GCF_014203535.1). GTDB lineage: Bacteria > Actinomycetota > Actinomycetes > Streptomycetales > Streptomycetaceae > Streptomyces > Streptomyces griseomycini. The sequence continues at coordinate 2,897 of NZ_JACHJI010000052.1, read as the reverse complement.
CGCGCAGCACCGGCACGAAGACCGCCTCGGGGGCCGTCTCCTGGCCCAGCGCGGCCAGCGTGCCACCCGGACCGACCTCGACGAACGTACCCACACCCTCGCCCGAGAGCGTGCCGACGGCATCGGCGAACCGGACCGACTCGCGGACGTGCCGCACCCAGTACTCCGGCGAGGTCAACTCCTCGGCCGTGGCCCGGACGCCGGTCAGCGTCGACACGATCGGGATCGCCGGCGCCTCGAACGACACGCTCTCCAGCACCCGCCGGAAGTCGTCCAGCATCGGCTCCATCAGCGGCGAGTGGAACGCGTGGCTGACCTTCAGACGCGACACCTTCCGACCCTGCGCACGCCAGCGCTCCGCCACCGCCTCCACATCGGCGGCGACACCGGAGACGACCACCGACGACGGGCCGTTGACCGCCGCGACGCCCACCGTCTCCGACAGGTCCGGTGCGACCTCGGCCTCCGACGCCCGGACCGCGACCATCGCGCCCCCGGCCGGCAGCGCCTGCATCAGCGTGCCGCGCGCGGACACCACCCTCGCGGCGTCCGCCAGCGACCACACACCCGCCACATGGGCGGCGGCCAGCTCACCGATCGAATGCCCGGCCAGCACATCGGGCCGCACACCCCACGACTCCAGCAGCCGGAAAAGCGCCACCTCGACCGCGAACAACGCCGGCTGCGTCACCCCCGTCTCGTTCAACGCATCGGCGTCATCGCCGAAGAGGGTCTCGCGCACCTGAGGGTCGAACTCCGCCAGCACCTCGTCCAGCGCCTCGGCGAACACCGGGTACCGGGCGGCCAGTTCACGGCCCATCCCCAGCCGCTGCGACCCCTGACCCGAGAACAGGAAACCCAGCGGACCAGCGTCGTTGACAACCCCTGTGACCACAGCGCCGGTCGGCTGGCCCTCGGCCACGGCCGTCAAGGCGTCCAAGAGCTCGGTCCGCTCGGCGGCGACGACCACCGCCCGGTGCTCCAGCGCCGCCCGCGACGTCGCCAGCGAGTAGCCCACGTCGGCCGGGGACTGATCGTCCACGAAGGACGCCAGCCGGGCGGCCTGCTCCCGCAACGCCTCCACGCTGCGGGCCGACAACACCCACGGCAGCACCCCACCACGTACGGGCTCGGGGGCGTTCGCATCCGTCCGCTCGACCACGGGGGCCTGCTCGACGATGACGTGGGCATTCGTCCCGCTCACACCGAACGACGAGACACCCGCCCGCCACGGCCGGTCCACGTCCGGCCAGGCACGCCGGTCGGTCAGCAGTTCCACCGCGCCGGCTGACCAGTCCACGTGCGAGGACGGTTCCGTGACGTGCAGGGTCTTCGGCAGCACTCCGTGCCGCATCGCCATGACCATCTTGATCACGCCCGCGACACCGGCGGCCGCCTGCGTGTGCCCGATGTTCGACTTGATCGAGCCCAGCCACAGCGGCTCACCGGACCGGTCCCGACCGTAGGTGGCGAGCAGCGCCTGGGCCTCGATCGGGTCACCCAGCGTCGTCCCCGTACCGTGCGCCTCGACCGCGTCCACCTCGGACGGGGTCAGCCCCGCACTGGCGAGCGCCTGGCGGATGACCCGCTGCTGCGACGGGCCGTTCGGCGCGGTGAGGCCGTTCGACGCGCCGTCCTGGTTCACCGCCGAGCCCCGCACCACCGCGAGCACCGGATGCCCGTTACGCCGGGCATCCGACAGCCGCTCCACCAGCAGCATGCCGACGCCCTCGCCCCAGCCGGTGCCGTCCGCGCTGTCGGAGAACGCCTTGCAGCGCCCGTCCTCCGCCAGCCCGCGCTGGCGGCTGAAGTCGATGAACACACCCGGCGTGGACATCACCGTCACGCCACCGACCAGTGCCAGCTCGCATTCGCCCTGGCGCAGCGCCTGAGCGGCCCAGTGCAGGGCGACCAGCGACGACGAGCACGCCGTGTCGACCGTGACGGCGGGGCCCTCGAGGCCGAAGGTGTAGGACAGCCGGCCGGAGATGACACTGGCCGCGTTGCCCGTGCCGAGGTACCCCTCCACCCCTTCCAGGGTGTCCGGGGCGGCCATCAGCAGCGTCGGGTAGTCCTGGCCGTTGGTGCCGACGAACACGCCCGACCGGCTGCCCCGCAAGGAGTCCGGGTCGATGCCCGCTCGTTCGAACACTTCCCAGGAGGTCTCCAGCAGCAGCCGCTGTTGCGGGTCCATCGCCAGCGCCTCACGCGGCGAGATGCCGAAGAACGCCGGGTCGAACTCCGCCACGCGGTCGAGGAACGCACCCATGCGGGTGTAGCTGGTCCCCCGCTGGTCGGGGTCGTCGTCGAACAGCGTGTTCAGGTCCCAGCCGCGGTCGGTCGGGAACTCCACCACGGCGTCTCCGCCGCCGACCAGCAACTTCCAGAGGTCTTCCGGTGAGTTCACCCCGCCGGGGAAGCGGCAGCTCATGCCGACGATCGCGATCGGCTCGTCGGTGACGGCCGGGGTGCGGGTGGACGCCGTCAGGACGGGCGCGCCCGCGAGTTCGGCGTCGAGGAACGCCGCCAGCGCTGCGGGGGTCGGGTAGTCGAAGACCAGGGTCGCGGGCAGGCGCAGTTCGGTGGCCGCGCCCAGCCGGTTGCGCAGCTCCACGGCAGTGAGCGAGTCGAAGCCCAGTTCCTTGAACGCGCGGTCGGGTGCGACGGCCCCTGCCGAGCTGTGGCCGAGCACCACGGCCACGTGGCCGAGCACGAGGTCCAGCAGCGCCTTGTCGCGCTCCGCAGCGGTCATTCCCGCCAGCGACTGGGCCAGCGCCGATCCGACGACGGAGCCGGCTTCGGCGGTCCTGCGTGCCGTGCCGCGTACCAAGCCGCGCAGGACGGGGGCCACGGGGTGGGAGCGCGCCTGCTGGTGCAGGGCGGGCAGGTCGAGGGGG
>NZ_JACHJI010000051.1 GCF_014203535.1 Streptomyces griseomycini | reverse complement strand
TGGCCGGGACCGGGGCCGCGGGCCTGTCCGCCGAGGAAGGTCTGGAGCTGTTCGACGCCGTGGTCGGCGGACCGGATCCGGTGGTCCTCCCGATGTGGCTGGACCTGCGGGCCGTGCGCGGCGCGGACTCGGTGCCGCCGGTGTTCAGCGGCCTGGTGCGCACGACGACCCGCAGGGCGGCCGAGACCGGGACCGACCCGGCCGAAGCACTGCGGGAGAGGCTGGCCGCGTTGCCGAAGACCGAGCGGACGCCCGCCCTGGTCGACCTGGTGTGCACGCACATCGCGGCCGTGCTGGCGCTGCCCGGCCCCGAGGCGGTCGACGAACGGCGTGCGTTCACCGAACTGGGCTTCGACTCCTTGACCGCCATCGACCTGCGCAACCGGCTGAACACCGCCACCGGACTGCGCCTGCCCGCCACGCTGATATTCGACTACCCGACCCCGTTCGACATGGTCGGCCACCTCACGCAGGCGCTCGTCGTCGACGAGCCCGGCGGGGTGGCTCCCCTGCTCGCCGAACTGAGCCGCATCGAGGCGAGCCTCGCCGCGATCGAGCCCGGCGACGACGAGGACGACCGGGTCGGCACCCGGTTGGCGGCCTTGCTGGCCCTGTGGCGCGACAGCCGTGCCGACGCCACCGCGCGGACGACCGAGGACCTCGACGACGCCACCGACGACGAGGTGTTCGAAATGCTCGGCAAGGAATTCGGCATCTCCTGACCCGCCCGCCCACCCCACTTGCTCGACGAGCTCGACCTTCCCTGGAGTAGAGACGGCATGGACAACGAGGACAAGCTCCGGTACTACCTGAAGCGGGTCACCGCCGACCTGCGTGAGACACGCCGGCGGCTGCGCGAGGTCGAGGAGGGCGAGCAGGAGCCGATCGCGATCATCGGCATGAGCTGCCGCTACCCCGGCGGTGTGCGCTCCCCCGAGGACCTGTGGGAGCTGGTCGCGAACGGCCGCGACGGCGTGACGCCGTTCCCCGACGACCGGGGATGGGGCGAGGTCGCGCTGTCCGACCCCGAGGACCCCGACCGCGTGTTCCGCACCGAGGGCGGGTTCCTGCACGACGCCGCCGAGTTCGACCCCGGCGTGTTCGGCATCTCGCCCCGCGAGGCGCTGGCGATGGACCCGCAGCAGCGGCTGCTGCTGGAGACGTCCTGGGAGGCGTTCGAGCGGGCCGGCATCGACGCGTCGACGCTGCGCGGCAGCCGCACGGGCGTGTTCGCGGGCGTGATGTACCACGACTACACCTCGCGGCTGCGGTCGGTGCCGGAGGAACTGGAGGGCCTGCTCGGCACCGGCGGCTTCGCGAGCGTCGCCTCCGGCCGCGTGTCGTACACGTTCGCGCTGGAGGGGCCCGCCGTCACGGTGGACACCGCCTGCTCGTCCTCCCTGGTCACGCTGCACCTGGCGGCCCAGGCGCTCCGGTCGGGCGAGTGCGGGCTCGCCCTCGCGGGCGGGGTCACCGTCATGGCGACCCCGAACACGTTCATCGGCTTCAGCAAGCAGCGCGGCCTCGCCGCGGACGGCCGCTGCAAGTCGTTCTCCGACAGCGCCGACGGCACCGGCTGGGGCGAGGGCGTCGGCATGCTGCTGCTGGAGAAGCTGTCCGACGCCCGCCGCAACGGCCACCCCGTGCTGGGGATCGTCCGCGGCTCGGCGGTCAACCAGGACGGCGCGTCCAACGGCCTCACCGCGCCCAACGGGCCGTCGCAGCAGCGGGTGATCCGGCAGGCCCTGGACAGCGCCGGACTGACCGCGTCCCAGGTCGACGCCGTCGAGGCGCACGGCACGGGCACCACGCTGGGCGACCCGATCGAGGCCCAGGCGCTGCTGGCCACCTACGGCCAGGAGCGCACCCGGGAGCCGCTGTGGCTGGGCTCGGTGAAGTCCAACATCGGCCACACCCAGGGCGCGGCCGGTGTCGCGGGCGTCATCAAGATGGTCATGGCGATGCGGCACGGCGTGCTGCCGCCGACCCTGCACGTCGGCGAACCCTCCCGGCACGTCGACTGGTCGGCGGGCGCCGTGGAGCTGCTGACCGGGGCGCGGCCGTGGCCGGAGACGGGACAGCCGCGCAGGGCGGCGGTGTCGTCGTTCGGCATCAGCGGCACCAACGCCCACGTCGTTCTCGAACAGGCCCCGCCCGAGAACACCGACCCCGCCGAGGAGCCGGACGGCCCCGCCGACGAGCGGGGCGCAAACGCCGACGGGCAGGGCGGAAGCGCCGACGGGCAGAGCGGCCCCCTGGAAACCGCCGCCCCCGTCCTGACCGACGCGGTGCCGTGGGTGCTGTCCGGCAACGACCCCGGCGCGCTGCGCGAGCGCGCCGCCGACCTCCTGTCCCACCTGGACGGCCAGGACGTACCGGCGGTGGACGTCGGCTACTCCCTCGCCGTGAGCAGGACCGCCCTGGAACACCGGGCCGCCGTCGTCGGCACGGACCGCGCCGAACTGCTGCACGGCCTGCGTGCCCTGGCCGCCGGCGACCAGGCGCCGAACCTGGTCCGCGGCACGGTGGGCACCCGCGGCAAGCTCGCCTTCCTGTTCAGCGGACAGGGCAGCCAGCGGGCCGGCATGGGCCGCGAACTGTACCGGGAGTTCCCCGTGTTCGCGCACGCGCTGGACGAGGTCTGCGCCGCCCTGGACCCGCACCTGGACCGACCGCTGCGGGACGTGCTCTTCGCCGAGCCCGGCACCCGGACCGCCGCCCTGCTCGACCTGACCACCTACACGCAGCCCGCGCTGTTCGCGATCGAGGTGGCGCTGTTCCGCCTCGTCACGGCCTGGGGCCTCGCCCCGCAGTTCCTCGCCGGCCACTCCATCGGCGAACTGGCCGCGGCCCACGTGTCGGGCGTGTTCTCCCTCGCCGACGCGTGCACGCTGGTCGCCGCCCGCGGCGCACTGATGGGCGCGCTGCCCGAGGGCGGCGCCATGCTGTCGCTGCGCGCCGACGAGGACACCGTCCGCCGCCTGATCGCCGGGCACGGCGGCGCGGTGGACATCGCGGCGGTCAACGGCCCCGAATCCACGGTGATCGCGGGCGACGCCGACGCGGTCGCCGCCATCGACGGCGCCTGGCGCGAACGCGGCGGGAAGACCCGGTACCTGCGGGTCAGCCACGCCTTCCACTCACCGCACGTGGACGCCGTACTGGACGACTTCCGCACCGTCGCCCGCACCCTCACCTACGGGACGCCCACGATCCCGATCGTGTCCACCCTGACCGGCACCGTGCTCTCCCCGGAACAGGCCCGCGACCCGGAGCACTGGGTCCGCCACGCCCGCCGGGCGGTACGGTTCCTCGACGGCGTGCGGTGTCTGCGCGACCAGGGCGTCACGCACTTCCTGGAACTGGGCCCCGACGCGGTACTGACCGCGATGGGCCGCGACTGCGTCGACGAGGGCGCGCTGCTGGTGCCCACCTCGCGCGCGAACCGGGGCGAGGGCGCCACCCTCACCTCGGCCGTCGCGGCCCTGCACGTGCGGGGCGTCGCCCTCGACTGGCGGGCGGCCTTCGCGGGACGCGGCGCGCGGCGGATCGACCTGCCCACCTACCCGTTCCAGCGCACCAGGTTCTGGCTGGACGCCGGCGCGTACGTGACGGACGTGACCTCGGCGGGTCTGCGGGCCGCCGACCACCCGCTGCTGGGCGCCGCGGTCACCCTGGCCGCCGAGGAGGGCGCCCTGCTCACCGGCAGGCTCTCCCTGGCCACCCACCCCTGGCTGGCCGACCACACCGTCGGCGGCGTGGTCCTCGTACCGGGCTCCGCCTTCGTGGAACTGGCGATCCGGGCCGGTGACCAGGTCGGGCTCGACCACGTCGAGGAGCTGACACTGGCGGCACCGCTGGTCCTGCCGGAGGACGGCGCGGTGTGGCTCCAGGTGTCCGTCGGGGCGCCGGACGCGTCGGGGCGCCGCACGCTGGGCGTCTACTCGCGGGCCGACGACGCGCCCGACGACCAGCCGTGGACACGGCACGCCGTCGGCACCCTCACGGCGGACGAGCCGGCCCCGGCCCCCGGTACGGGTTCCTGGCCGCCCCAGGGAGCCGAACGCATCGGCATCGAGGGACGCTACGACGACCTCGCCGCCTCGGGACTCGGCTACGGACCCGCCTTCCGCGGTCTGCGCGCGGCATGGCGCCGGGGCGACGAGGTGTTCGCCGAGGTGGAACTGCCCGACCGGGACACCGCGGGCGCCTTCGGCCTGCACCCCGCGCTGCTCGACTCCGCGCTGCACGCCGTCGGACTGGGCGACTTCGTCACCGACGCGGAGCAGTTGCACCTGCCGTACTCCTGGCGCGGGATACGACTGCACCGCGGCGGCGCGTCCGCGCTGCGGGCACGGCTGTCCCCGGCGGGCGCCTCGGGCGTCGCCCTCGACCTGGCCGACGGCACGGGCGCCCCCGTCGCCTCGGTCGAGGCACTGACGCTGCGCACCCTGCCGACGGACGGGCTGGCCGCCGACCGGCCGGACTCGTTGTTCCGGGTCGACTGGACGCGCGTACGTCCCGCCGCCTCCGTCTCCGCCCGCTGGGCGGTCCTGGGCAACGGGCTCGGCCAGACGGAGACCTCCACCCCGGTCCGCACCTACCCCGACCTGGCCGCACTGAGCGAGGACGAGGTGCCCGACCTCGTCCTCGCCCCCGTCCCCCCGGCCACGGACCCCGCCGAGACCACGTACTGGGCCCTGGCGCTGCTGCAGAAGTGGCTCGCCGACGACCGGTTCTGCTCGGCACGGCTGGCCCTCGTCACCACCGGCGCGGTGGCCGCGGACCCCGACGAGGACGTCCTCGGTCTGGCCGGCGCGCCGGTGTGGGGCCTCGTCCGCGCGGCACAGGCCGAACACCCCGACCGGTTCGTCCTCATCGACACCGACGCGTCGCCCGCCTCGGCACACATCCTGCCCAGCGCCGCCGCGACCGGCGAACCGCAACTCGCACTGCGCTCCGGCGAGATCCACGCCCCGCGCCTGACGCGCGTCCGTCCCGGGGAGCCGGAGCCGGAGGTCGGTTCGGAGGTGGTGTTCGGTCCGGACAGTTCGGTGTTGGTGACGGGTGC
>NZ_JACHJI010000050.1 GCF_014203535.1 Streptomyces griseomycini | reverse complement strand
AGGGCGAGCGCGAGAGCGGCGAGCAGGCCGTCGTTGACGCTGCCGTGGAACGCCGCCGGGACACGCGTCAGCAGCGCCTCGGTCACCTCCGCCGGAAGGCGCGCGGTGAACTGCTCCAGGGTGGAGCGCAGGTCACGGGCCGGGTCCAGCGGGCGGGTGCCGAGCAGCGGGTCGGGGCCGTCCAGGGTGCGGCGCCACAGCTCCATCTCGGCCAGCCGCTGCGGGCTGTGCGCCTCCTCGACCAGGGCGTGCGTCCAGCGGCGCACCGACGTCCCGGACTTCTCCAGCCGCGGGGTCCGGCCGGCCCTGACCTGCTCCCAGGCCGCGGCCAGGTCCGGCAGCAGGATCCGCCACGACACACCGTCGACGGCGATGTGGTGCAGGGCGACGATCAGGCGGCCCTGTGCGGTGGCGTCGGCGGGGTCGAACCACACGAAGCGGGCCATCACCCCGGCGGCCGTGTCCAGCAGGCCGGTCGCCGCGTTCAGTTCGTCCAGGGCGCGGGCGCGCCAGGCCTCGTCCCAGGTGCCGTCGCACTCCACCCGGTGGAGCAGGGCGGCGGCGTCCACCGAGCCCTCCTCGGCCACCACCAGGCGGCCGGAGCCGTCCTCGGCGGTGACCAGGCGGGAGCGCAGGATGTCGTGCCGGTCGATCACCGCGTCCAGGGTCGCGGTCAGACCGTCCGCGTCGATCCCGGCCGGGAGGCCGAGGACGAGGGACATGGAGAACCGGTCGTACCCGCCGCCGAGTTCGCGCATGTACTCGGCGATCGGCAGCAGCGGGAACTCGCCCGTGCCGCCGCCCTCGAACTCCTCCAGGACGACCGCGGTGCCGGTGGCGGTGGCGACCCGGGCCAGCTCGGCGACGGTGCGCTGCTCGAAGATCTGCCGGGGGGTGACCTCCACGCCCTGGGCGCGGGCGCGGGTGACGACCTGGATGGAGCGGATGGAGTCGCCGCCGACCGCGAAGAAGTCGTCGTCGACGCCGATCCGGTCCGCGCCGAGGACGTCGGCGTAGACCGCGGCGAGGGTCTTCTCCACCGGGCTCACCGGGGCGCGGTAGACGCCGGCGGTGAACTCCGGCTCCGGCAGCGCCTTCACGTCCAGCTTGCCGTTGGGCATCAGCGGCAGCCGGTCCAGGACCACGAACGCCGAGGGCACCATGAACTCCGGCAGCCGCCGGCCCACGAACGCCCGCAGGTCGCGGGAGGAGACCCCGGCGGTGAGGTCGTAGTCGCTCTCGCCGAAGCCCTCGGCGGCCGGTCCGCCCGCGTCGTGCGCCGCCGCGGCGGGGACGACGTAGCCGACGAGCTGCTTGGCGCCGTTCGCCTCGCGGACCACCACGGCGGCCTGGGCGACGCCGGGGTGGGCGGTGAGCGCGGACTCGACCTCTCCGGGTTCGATGCGGAAGCCGCGGATCTTGACCTGGGTGTCGGCGCGGCCCGCGTACTCCAGCTCCCCGTCGTGGTTCCAGCGGGCCAGGTCACCGGTGCGGTACATCCGTCCGCCGGGCGGCCCGAACAGGTCCGGCAGGAACCTTTCGGCGGTCATGCCGGGGCGGCCCCGGTAGCCGTCGGAGATCTCCCCGGCGACGTACAGCTCCCCGACCACGCCGACCGGGGCCGGCTGCAGGGCGGGACCGAGGACGTAGGTGCGCATGTTGCCCAGCGGGGTGCCGATCGGCGCGCTGCCGCCCTCGGTGCCGCCGGCCGCGTGCTCCTCGCCGACGAGGGTGAAGGTGGTGGCGTAGAACGACTCGGTCTGCCCGTAGGCGTTGACGATCCGGGTGCCGGGCAGGACCTCGGCGATCCGGCGGGTCAGCGACGCGGGCAGTGCCTCGCCGGCGAAGACCAGCACGTCCGGGCGGGTGGTGGCGGAGATCTGGTCGAGCAGTTCGGCGAAGGCGGAGGGGACGGTGGACAGGATCTGTCCGTCCCAGCCGTCGCGTGCCGCGAGTTCCAGGACGTCGGCGACGATCTCGATGCTCCCGCCGTGGCAGAGGCTGGTGAAGACCTCGAAGACCGAGACGTCGAAGTTGACCGAGGTGCTCGCCAGGGCCTTGCGGCCCGGTCCGGCGTCGATCAGGCCGGCCAGGTGCGTGATGCCGTTGACGACGCCCCGGTGGGTGACCGCCACGCCCTTCGGCACACCCGAGGAACCCGAGGTGTACATCACGTAGGCGAGGTGGCCGGGCTCCAGGGGGCCGAGCCGGTCGCGGCCGGTCAGGTCCCGCGCGCCGTCGCCGGCGGCGAGGTCCAGCTCGTCGGTGAGGAGCACGGGGAGGTGGTGTTCCGGGAGGACGGGCGCGGTGTCGGTGTCGGTGAGGACCAGGGCCGGTGCGGCCTCCTCGAGGATGTGCGCCAGGCGGTGGCCGGGGTACTTCGGGTCGACCGGCAGGTACGCGCCGCCCGCCTTCAGCACCGCCAGCAGACCGGTGACCAGGTCCGCCGAGCGGGGCAGGGCGACCGCGACCACGCTCTCCGGTCCCACCCCGCGGCCCACCAGCTCACGCGCCAGCCGGTTCGCCCGCGCGTTGAGCTGCCCGTAGGAGAACTCCGTCCCCCCGCACACCACCGCGAGCGCGTCCGGGTCCCGCAGCACCTGCCGCTCGAACAGGCCCGGCACCGTCACCGCCGGGACCGGCACCCGGGTGGCGTTGTGGCCGCTCAGGACCAGTTCCCGCTCGGCCGCCGAGAGCACGTCGACCTGCTTCACCGGCGCCGACGGGTCGGCGACCAGGCCGCGCAGGGCGCGCAGGAAGCGGTTCGCCAGCTCCTCCACGGTCGGCCGGTCGAACAGGTCGGTGGCGTACTCGATCAGGCCCTGGGCCTCGCGGCCGGCTCCGGTGGTGACCTCGGTGAGGTTGAAGAACAGGTCGAACTTGGCGGTGCCGGTGACCACCGGCACGAAGTCCACGCGCAGCCCGGGCAGCTCCAGGTCGGCCTGGGCGAAGTTCTGCCAGGCGAACATGGTCTGGAACAGCGGGTGGTAGGCGGTGGAGCGGTCCGGGTTGAGGAGCTCCACCAGCCGCTCGAACGGGGCGTCCTGGTTGGCGTAGGCGCCGAGCGCCTTCTCGCGCACCTGGGCGATCAGCTCGTCGAAGGTGGGGTTGCCGGCCAGTTCGGCGCGGAGCACCCAGGTGTTGACGAAGAAGCCGATCAGGCCGTCCAGGGCGTCGTCGGTGCGGCCCGCGATCGGCGAGCCGATCGGGATGTCGTCGCCCGCGCCGAGCTGGTGCAGGAGGACCGCGAGCACCGACTGCATCACCATCGACACGGTCACGTCGCGGGTGCGGGCCAGTTCCTCGACGGCGGCGAGGAGCTCCGGCTCCACCAGGAACTCGATCATGTCGCCGCGGTGGCTCGCGCGCGGCGGGCGCGGCCGGTCGGTGGGCAGCTGCAACGGCTGCGGGATGCCGGCCAGTTCGTTCTTCCAGTACGCGGACTGCTCGGCGAGCACCCCGTCCTCGTCGTCGGCCTCGCCGAGCAGCTCGCGCTGCCACAGGGCGTAGTCGGCGTACTGGACGGGCAGCTCGGGCAGGTCGGGCGCCCGGCCCTCGCGGCGGGCCGCGTAGGCGGCGGACACCTCGCGGATCAGCGGCGCCATCGACTCGCCGTCCCCGGCGATGTGGTGCAGCAGCAGCGACAGGACGTGCTCCCGCTCGCCGGTGCGCAGGACGCGGGCGCGCAGCGGGATCTCGCGGTCGAGCGCGAAGGTGTGCCGGGCGCCCTCGGCGATCGCCTCCTCGAGCGCGCCCTCGGCGCCGTCGGTGAGGTCGACCACGGGCACGTCCAGGACGGCCTCGGCGGGCGGCAGGACCCGCTGGTACGGGATGCCGGCGGTGTCCTCCTCGTAGACGGTGCGCAGGCTCTCGTGCCGGGCCACCACGTCGTTCAGCGCGGCGGCCAGCGCGGCCGCGTCCAGCTCCCCGGTCAGCCTCAGGTTGAGCGGGATGTTGTACGTCGCCGAGGGGCCCTCGAACTTGTCGATGAACCACAGGCGGCGCTGCGCGAAGGACAGCGGCAGCCGCTCGGGCCGCTCCTCGGCGCGGGTCAGCGGCGGCCGTACGGCGGTGTCCGCCGACAGGTGCCCGGCCAGTTCGGCCACGGTCGGCGCGGAGAACACCGTGCGGATGGGGATCTCCGCGCCGAGGACGGTGCGGATCCGGCTGATCAGGCGGGTGGCGAGCAGGGAGTGCCCGCCGAGGGCGAAGAAGTCGTCGTCGATGCCGACCCGCTCCACGCCGAGGACCTCGCCGAACAGGCCGGCCAGGGTCTCCTCGGCGGTCGTGCGCGGCGCCCGGTAGCTGCCGGCGGTGAGCTCCGGCTCCGGCAGCGCGGCCCGGTCCAGCTTGCCGTTGGGCATCAGCGGCAGCCGGTCCAGGAGCATCAGGACCGCCGGGACCATGAACTCCGGCAGCTGCGCGGCGACCGTCTCGCGCAGCTCGGAGGTGTCCACCGCGCCGGGCGCGGCGGGCACCGCGTAGCCGACGAGCTGCTTGGCGTCACCCCGCTCGCGGACGACGACGGCGGCCTGGGCGACGCCCGGGTGGGCGACCAGGGCGGCCTCCACCTCGCCGGGTTCGATGCGGAAGCCGCGGATCTTGACCTGGGTGTCGGCGCGGCCGACGTACTCCAGTTCGCCCCCGCTGTTCCAGCGGGCCAGGTCGCCGGTGCGGTACATGCGCGAGCCGGGCGGGCCGTAGGGGTCGGCGACGAACCGCTCGGCGGTCATGCCGGGGCGGCCCCGGTAGCCGCGCGAGATCTCGCCGCCGACGTACAGCTCGCCGGTGACGCCCTCCGGGACCGGCTGCAGGGCGGGGCCCAGGACGTAGGCCCGCATGTTGCCCAGCGGGGTGCCGACGGGGGCGATGCCGAGCGCCTCGGGGGTGCCGGAGGCGGTGAAGGAGGTGGCGTAGAACGACTCGGTCTGGCCGTAGGCGTTGACGATCGTCACGCCGGGGAAGGCGGCACGGGCCCGGCGGACCAGCTCGGCGGGCAGTGCCTCGCCGGCGAAGACCAGCACCTGCGGGCGGGTGGTGGCGGAGATCCGGTCGAGCAGTTCGGCGAAGGCGGAGGGGACGGTGGACAGGATCTGTCCGTCCCAGCCGTCGCGTGCCGCGAGTTCCAGGACGTCGGCGACGATCTCGATGCTCCCGCCGTGGCAGAGGCTGGTGAAGACCTCGAAGACCGAGACGTCGAAGTTGACCGAGGTGCTCGCCAGGGCCTTGCGGCCCGGTCCGGCGTCGATCAGGCCGGCCAGGTGCGTGATGCCGTTGACGACGCCCCGGTGGGTGACCGCCACGCCCTTCGGCACACCCGAGGAACCCGAGGTGTACATCACGTACGCCAGGTCGTCCGGGCGCAGCGTGCCGAGGCGTTCGGCGTCGGTGAGGTCGCCGAGCCCGGCGGCCGCGTCCTGCTCCACGCCGTCGAAGTCCGTCTCGTCGGTGAGGAGCACGGGGAGGTGGTGTTCCGGGAGGACGGGCGCGGTGTCGGTGTCGGTGAGGACCAGGGCCGGTGCGGCCTCCTCGAGGA
>NZ_JACHJI010000049.1 GCF_014203535.1 Streptomyces griseomycini | reverse complement strand
CTCCTGGGCTCCCTCAAATCCAACCTCGGCCACGCCCAGGCAGCCGCCGGCGTCGGCGGCGTCATCAAAATGGTCATGGCCCTGCACCACGGCCAGCTCCCCGCCACCCTCAACATCACCAAACCCAGCGAACTGGTCGACTGGACCACCAGCGGCATCGAACTGCTCACCGAACCCCGCCCCTGGCCCACCCAGGAGAACAAGACCCGACACGCCGGCGTCTCCTCCTTCGGCATCAGCGGCACCAACGCCCACGTCATCCTCACCGAACCCCCCACCGAACCAGCCACGCCCGGGACCGACCCCGGGGACGACGTCTCCACCCCCTTGTGGGTGCTGTCCGGCCCCACCGAACCGGCGCTGCGCGCCCAGGCCGCGGCCCTCGTCGACGCGCTGGACACCCTCGACGACGTGTCCACCCGTGACCTCGGCCGCGCCCTGGCCACCACCCGTGCCTCCCTCGACCACCGGGCGGCCGTCACCGCCGAGGACCGTGCCGAGGCCGTCGCGGCGCTGGCCGCGCTCGGCCGCGGCGAACCGCACTCCGCCCTGACCCTCGGCACGGCACGTCCCGACGACGGCCTCGCCTACCTCTTCACCGGCCAGGGCAGCCAACGCGTCGGCATGGGAAGCGAGTTGTACGAGACCGAGCCGGTCTTCGCCGCCGCCCTCGACGCGGTGTGCCGTGAACTCGACGCCTGCCGCGGCTCCGTGCCCGGCACACCGCCGATCCGCGAGGTGATGTTCCACGACGCCGAGGCACTCGACCGGACCGAGAACACGCAGAGCGCCCTCTTCGCCCTCCAGGTGGCGCTGTTCCGCCTGCTGGAGCACCGGGGCCTGGCGCCGGACGCCGTGCTCGGCCACTCCATCGGCGAGTTCGCCGCCGCCCACGTCGCCGGGATCCTCACCCTGCCCGACGCCTGCGCCCTGGTCACCGCGCGCGGTCGGCTCATGCAGGCCCTGCCGCCCGGCGGGGCGATGACGGCCGTCCAGGCGTCGCAGGACGAGGTCCGCGCACTGCTGGAAGGCCGTGAGCACGAGGTGGGCGTCGCCGCCGTCAACGGCCCCACGGCCGTCGTCCTCTCCGGCGACGTCGAGGCCGTCGAACAGGTCGCCGCCACGCTGGCCGCCGCCGGCCGCAAGACGCGCCGGCTCGTCGTCAGTCACGCCTTCCACTCCCACCGCATGGACGGGATGCTCGACGCGTTCGCCGCCGTCACCGCGAGGATCCGGTACGCGGAGCCGCGCATCACCATGGTGTCCACCGTCACCGGCCGCCCCGTCGACGTCACCGCCGACTACTGGGTCCGGCAAGTGCGCCGGGAAGTACGGATGTCCGACGGTCTGGCCGCACTCCACGACCTCGGGATGCGTACCTTCCTCGAGCTCGGCCCGGACGGCGTGCTGTCGGCACTGGGCCGGGACTGCCTGGACGACGACGCGCTGGCGTTCGTCCCGGTGCTGCGCCGCGGCCGGTCCGAGCGCCGCACCCTGGCCACCGCACTCGGCGCCCTGCACGTCCGCGGCCGAAGCCCGGACTGGCACGCCGTGTTCGGACCGGGGCGGACGCCCGGCCTGCCCACGTACGCCTTCCAGCGGGAGCGCTACTGGCTGACCGCGCACGGCACCGAAGGGCCGGCCGGTCACCCGCTGCTCGGCCCCGCCGTCGAACTCGCCGAATCCGGGCAGACCGTGCTGACCGCCCGGCTCGGCCGCCGCACCCACCCCTGGCTCGCCGACCACGCCGTCCTCGGCTCGGTCCTGCTGCCCGGCACCGCCTTCCTCGAACTCGCCGTCCGCGCCGGCTCGCGGACCGGTACGCCGCGTGTCGCCGAACTCACCCTGGTCGCCCCCCTGGTGCTTCCCGAGGAAGGCCGCACCGAGGTGCAGGTCGTCGTGGCCGCGCCCGGCGACGACGGTCAGCGCGCGCTGACCGTGCACGCCCGCACCGAGACGCCGGACGGCACCACCGGGCCGTGGACCCTGCACGCCACCGGCACCCTCGCCCCGCACGACGGAGCCCCCACGACCGCCGCGGGCCGGGCCGCCGGGACCGAGCCCCTGCCCCTCGAGGGCCGCTACGACGAACTGGCCGCCGCGGGGTACGCCTACGGTCCGGCCTTCCGGGGCCTGCGCGCCGTGTGGCGGGACGGCGCGGACCTGCTCGCCGAGGTCGCTCTGCCGCCGTCCGTCACCGACGCCGCCTCCTACGGGCTGCACCCGGCGCTGCTCGACGCGGCCCTGCACCCGGTCGTCATGACCGCGCTGGACGACGGCGGCCGCCGTCTGCTGCCCTTCTCCTGGCGCGGCGTGACCGTCCACCGGCCCGGCGCCCGCACCGCCCGGGCCCTGGTCACCACCACCGGACCGGACGCGGTGTCGCTGACCCTGCTGGACGAGTCCCACGCGGTGATCGCCGAGGTCGAGGAGCTGGTCCTGCGCCCGGTGAGCGACGACGTGACCGTTCCGCGGTCGCTCCACCACCTGGTCTGGAAACCGGTCGCGGAGGGCCCGGAACCGTCCCCCTCGGCCGCCGCACTCGGCCCCGTCGACCTGGGCGTCGGCCCGGGGTACGCCGACCTCGCGGACCTGGGCCGGGCCCTCGACGCGGGGCTCCCCGCCCCCGCGGTGGTCCTCGCGCCGCTCGCGGACCCCGCGGACGGTGCGGCGGCCGGTACCGGGCCCGCCGTGCACCGCGCGCTCGCCCTGCTCCAGGCATGGCTGGCCGACGACCGGCTCGCCGACTCCCGGCTGGTGCTCGTCACCCGGGCGGCCGTGGCCACGGCGCCGGACGCCGACGTGGACCCCGACGGCGCGGCCGTATGGGGTCTGGCACGCTCGGCGCAGACCGAGAACCCCGGGCGGGTCGGGCTGCTGGACGTGGAGTCGGCGGCCGACTGCCGTACCGCACTGCCACTGATCGGCGCGGAGCCGCAGCTCGCGGTACGGGACGGGGCGCTGCTGGTGCCCAGGCTCGGCCGGGCGACGGCCGACGGTGCCCTGGTCCCCCCTGCCGGGGTGACCGCCTGGCGGCTGACGGTGCGCGACCGCGGGACCCTGGACCGCCTGGCGCTCGAGCCCTGTCCGGAGGCCCTGGCCCCGCTGGGCGACGGCGAGATACGCATCGCGGTGCGCGCCGCGGGCGTCAACTTCCGCGACGTGCTGAACACCCTCGGTCTCTACCCCGGCGACCCCGGTCCGCTCGGCCTCGAGGGGGCCGGGGTGGTCACCGAGGTCGGGCCCGGCGTCACCGGTCTCGGCGTCGGCGACCGGGTCATGGGCCTGTTCTCCGGGGCGTTCGGACCGGTGGCCGTCGCCGACCAGCGGCGTGTCGCCGCCATGCCCGCCGACTGGACGTACGCGCAGGCGGCGTCCGCCCCCATCGTGTTCCTGACCGCCTACCACGCCCTGGTCGACCTCGCCGGCCTGGCCGCGGGCGAGCGCGTCCTGATCCACGCCGCCGCGGGCGGCGTCGGTATGGCCGCCGTCCAACTGGCCCGGCACCTGGGGGCGGAGGTCTACGGAACGGCGGGCCCCGGCAAGTGGGACGCCCTGCGAGCCCTCGGCCTGGGCGGGGCGAACCTGGCGTCGTCCCGCACCCTGGACTTCGAGGCCGCGTTCGGCGCGGCCACCGAAGGCCGCGGCATGGACGTCGTGCTGAACTCCCTCGCCGGTGAGTTCGTGGACGCCTCCCTGAGGTTGCTGCCGCGCGGCGGCCGCTTCGTGGAGATGGGCAAGACCGACCTGCGCGACCCGGGACAGGTCGCGGCCGACCACCCCGGGGTGGACTACCGCTTCTTCGACCTGCTCCAGGAACCGGCCGAGCGGATCGCCGAACTGCTCACGACCGTCCTGCGGTTGCTGTCGTCGGGGGCGCTGACCCCGCTGCCGCTCAGCACCTGGGACGTCCGCCGGGCGCCGGAGGCGTTCCGCCACGTCAGCCAGGCCCGGCACGTCGGCAAGGTCGTCCTCACCCTGCCCGCGGCCCTCGACCCGGACGGGACGGTCCTGGTCACCGGCGCCACCGGTGCCCTCGGCGGACTGGTCGCGCGGCACCTGGTCGCCGAGCACGGTGCCCGCCGTCTGCTGCTGGTCAGCCGTCGCGGCCCCGACGCGCCGGGCGCCGGGGAACTCGCGGCGGAACTCACCGGGGCGGGCGCCGAGGTCGTCCTCGCCGCCTGTGACACCGCCGACCGCGACGCGCTCGCGCAGCTGCTGACCGGCGTACGGCTCACCGCCGTCGTCCACGCCGCGGGGGTGCTCGACGACGGCGTCGTCACCGCGCTCACCCCCGAGCGCCTCGACACGGTGCTCGCCGCCAAGGCCACCGCGGCCCGTCACCTGCACGAACTGACCGCGGACCAGGACCTCGCGGCCTTCGTCCTGTTCTCCTCCGTCATGGGCGTCATCGGCGGCGCCGGACAGGGCAACTACGCCGCCGCCAACGCCTACCTGGACGCCCTGGCACAGCACCGCAGGGCACAGCGCCTCCCCGCGCTCTCCCTGGCCTGGGGGATGTGGGCGGACACCGCGGGGAGGCCGGGCGCCGCCGGAATGGCGGGCGCCCTGTCCGAAGCCGACCGGGGGCGGATCGCCAGAACCGGCCTCTCGCCCATCGACCGGGCGGAGGGCCTGGCCCTGCTCGACGCGGCGCTGCGCGTGGACACCGCCGCGCTCGTGCCCGCATCCTTCGACCGTGCCGCGCTCGGGGCCTCGGGACCGCACCTGCCCGCCGTGTTGCGGGACCTGGCCCCGGCCGCACCGCGGCCGGCCCGGACGTCGACCACCGCCGCGTCCCCGACCGCCGGGACCCTGCGCGACCGGCTCGCCGCACTGAGCCCGGCCGAGCAGGAGGAACTGCTGCTGGATCTCGTCCGGGTGCAGACCGCGGCCGTACTCGGCCGGTCCTCCGCGGCCGGCATCCCCGCCGACCGGCCTTTCAAGGACATGGGCTGCGACTCGCTCACCCTCGTGGAACTGCGCAACAGGCTGCAGACCAGCGCTGATCTGCGGCTGCCCGCCACCTTCCTCTTCAACTGCCCGACGCCCCTGGCGGTCGTGGCCCACCTGCACACCGAGCTGGTCCCTGCCGCTGCGGAATCAGCCGACTCCACCGATTCGAACGCTGTACCCGGCCCGATCGCCGACGGTGACGATCTGACCGCACGGGTCCAGTCGGCGTCGGTCGACGAACTCCTCGCGTTCATCGACTCCGAACTCTGATCCGCTTCCGCGCCGACCGGACCCACGTCCTGCTCATCCCGTGCGCTCCGCGCGGCACGCCCGGGCACGTCTCCCGGGCGGCCGTGCGCGGGCCGCGCGCACGCACAGCTTCACGACGCCTACGGGGGCATCATCACCATGACAACCACGGACAACGACAAGCTGGTCGAATACCTCAAGCGCCTCACCGTCGACCTCCACCAGTCCCGTCAGCGGGTCCGCGAACTGGAGGAGGGCACCAACGATCCGATCGTGATCGTCGGTATCGGGTGCCGTTTCCCGGGCGGGGTGGACTCGCCCGAGGCGCTGTGGCGGGTGGTCGCCGAGCAGCGCGACGTGATCTCGGGCTTCCCGGCCGACCG
>NZ_JACHJI010000048.1 GCF_014203535.1 Streptomyces griseomycini | reverse complement strand
GTCCTCGACGAGCGGGAGGGCCTCGGGGCCGGGCACCAGGTGCGGGAGGGCGTGCAGGACCGCGCGGCGCTCGTCCGCGGTGCCCTGCTGGTAGACCCGGGTCAGGGCGTCGGCGTCGGCGCGGGCCGCGTGCAGGATGAGGACGCGGGCGGCGTCGGCGTGGGCGGGACCGCAGCGGCGGCCGGCCTCGGCCAGCCGCAGCTCCCAGACGGTGATCGGCCCGTGGGCGCCGGGGTGGGCGGCGGCCTCGTCGAGGGCCTGGTCGAGCCAGGCGCGGGCGGCTCCGCCCAGGCGGTCGGCGAGGTGGCGGTGCAGCCGGTCGGGCGGGGTGAGGGTGGGGGTGGTGCCCGCACCGGGGGTCGCCCGGTCGCCGGTGGGGTCTGCCTCCGGGGTCGCCGGGGTGGCATGGGGACGGGTCACGGGGCGCTGCTCCCTTCGGGGGTGGCGGAGGGATCGCCGTGCGGTGGGAGGGGGGCGGAGGTGGCGGTCGCCGCGAGCCGGGCGGCGTGGCGGAGGAACGGGAGGGAGCGGGCGGCGAAGCGGGGGCCCGCAGGGGAGGGGCCGGGCAGTTCGACGTCCGTCAGGTCCTGGTGTCCGCCGGCGGCGAGGGTGCCGGTGGCCCGGGGCGGGCGCCCGGCCGGTCCGGAGCCCGGCAGGCCGGGGGCGGCTGCTGCCCTCCGGCCTGCCGGGAGTCGGGTGCCGCGGGAGGTGACCAGCCGGGTCAGCGCTCCCGTGGTCGCGAGGGCCGCCGGCGGGGCCAGGACGTCGCCGGGGACGGTGGACGGGGCGGGCAGGCGCAGCAGTTCGGCCCGGGCGTCCGCGCGTCCGGAGCGGGGGCGGGGCGTGCGGGGCGCGGCGCCGCTGGGGACCGGGGCGGCATGCGAGGACGCCGGGCCGTCCACCGCCGTCGCCCCGGTCGGCGCGGGCGTGTTCCGCGCCGTGGCGGTCGTGCGGCTCACCGCTGCGCCCCGCGCTCGTCGACGTCGTCCCGCAGCCGTCCGGCGAAGCGCCTCAGCTCCGCGTACTGCTCGGCCAGTGACGACGGGCCGTCCCCGACCGGGTCCTTGAAGTAGAAGCCCAGCTCGCCCAGCGGACCGGACAGGCCCTTCTCGTGGGCGCGGGCGACCAGACGGGCCAGGTCCAGCACGAGCGGGGCGGCGAGGGCCGAGTCGCAGCCCTGCCAGATGGTCTGCAGGACCATCCGCGAGCCGAGGAACCCGTCGAAGGCGATGTGGTCCCAGGCGGTCTTCCAGTCGCCGAGCGCCGGCACGTCGTCGATGTGCACCTCGCCCTCCGGGGTGTGCCCGAGGGTGTCGGTCAGGACGCGCTCCTTGCCTGCGTTCTTGGCGGCGGCGGCCGCGGGGT
This sequence comes from Streptomyces griseomycini, assembly GCF_014203535.1. Lineage (GTDB taxonomy): Bacteria > Actinomycetota > Actinomycetes > Streptomycetales > Streptomycetaceae > Streptomyces > Streptomyces griseomycini. The sequence continues at coordinate 4,975 of NZ_JACHJI010000048.1, read as the reverse complement.
CGGCGAGGGCGGCGCCGTCGCCGCCGCCCAGGAGGTTGGTGCCGGACCAGGCGCGCACGGCGAGGGCGCGCTGCAGGAACATCGGACCGAGCACGGAGCGCAGCAGGGTCTGCCCGGTCTTGCCGTCGCGGCCCGCGTACGGCAGGCCCGAGGACTCGGCGAGCGAGGTCAGCGCCGGGTGGTGCAGGCCCGTGGAGGGGGTGAAGTTGACGTAGGGGCAGCCGGCGCGCAGGGCGGCCGCCGCGTAGAGGGAGCTGGGCGGCAGCGTGCCGGCGGCCGGAGCGGGCTCGGTGGAGGCGACGTTCACGACGACGGCGCCGGCGAGGCCCTGGCGGTGCACGAAGTCGCGGATGTCGGCCGCGAAGACCTCGGCCCATGCGTCCTGGCTGCGGCCCGTGTCGTCGGGCACCGGGCCGCCGGGCCTGATCTCCCGGTCGGCGGCGACGAGTTCGGCGTGCACGGCCGAGGGCAGCCCGTGCGGCAGGACGCCGCCGGCGGCGAGGTGTTCGGCGCGTTTGGGCAGCGGGCAGTCGACGGTGTCGTGTCCGCCGAAGACGAGCGACGACAACGCCGGCAGACCGCACGAGGTGAAGGGAGGTGTCTCCGTGACCATGCCGGTCGGCGGATGGAGCCCGGCGACGACGGCGGCACAGCCCGCGATCGCGGTCGTGGCCACGGATCCGCGCGCCCCGATGAGCCAGACACCGAAGCGCGGGGCCGAGGAGGGGGCGGGCAGGGACGGTTCGGCGGACATGGGCAGCCTCCTTGTCGTACGCGAACCGGGTGCGAGCGCCGGAAGGGGACGAGCGGGGTGCCGGGCGCGGGGCCCGGGGGACGGCGGGCGGAGGTCCGGCGTCCTCCGCCCGCCGCCGTTCCGGTTGCCCCGGGAGGGCGCTTCGCCCTAGGAGGGCAGCTCCTTCAGCTGGATGTTGCGGAAGGAGACCTGGTCGTCGGCGCCGTGGTTCTGCAGGCCGATGTAGCCGTCGGTCAGGCTCCGCTCGGGGTCCTTGTTGGTGAAGTCGTTGATCTTGACTCCGTTGAGGAACACCTGGAGGCGTTCGCCCCGGACCTTGATCTCGTAGGAGTTCCACTGGCCGGGCGGCCGCAGGACCTGGTCACGGGCCTTGGTGTTCGCCGACTTGAACGAGTAGACGGAGCCCGTGGTGCGGTCGGGCGCGTCCGTGGCGTCGATCTGGATCTCGTAGCCCTTGTTCACCGCGGACCAGGGGTCGTCGGAGGCCGGGAAGCCCACGAAGACACCGGAGTTGTCGTCGCCCTGCATCTTCCAGTCGAGCTTGAGCGAGTACGACTCCAGCTCCTTGGCCTGGTACCAGAGCAGGCCCATGCCGCCCTCGGACTCCATCACGCCGTCCTTGACGACGAACCTGCCGGGTCCTGCCTGCTTCCAGCCGTCCAGGGTCCGGCCGTTGAAGATCTCCCGGTAGCCCTTGTTCGGCTTGCAGTCGGCCTTGACCTGACCGGTGGCGTACTGCAGGCCGCCGAGCAGGTGGGCGCGGAAGGCCCCGTCGGCGTAGGACTCCTTGGTGTGGCCGCCGCCGGTGTAGAAGGAGCGGCCGCCGCCGTAGCTCTGGCACCAGGCGATCGGGTGGTCGCCCTTCATGGTGCCGCCCTGGTAGGTGGTCTCGTCGAGGGTGGCGAGGACCTTGGCCTGCTCACGCGGGTTGGTGCGGTAGTTGTACCACTCGTCGGTGCGCTCCCACGTGTCGTCCAGGTGCGCGGTGGACGGGTGGTCGTGGTCCTCGACGCGCACGGTGGCCTTCTGGATGGCCGGGTGCGAGTCGAAGTAGGCGCCGACGAGACCGCCGTAGAACTCCCAGTCGTACTCGGTGTCGGCGGCGGCGTGGATGCCCATGTAGCCGCCGCCGTTCGCGACGTAGTCCTCGAACGCCTTCTGCTGGTCGGTGTCGAGGACGTCACCGGTGGTGGACAGGAAGGCCACCGCGTCGTACTTGGCGAGGTTGGCCGTGGTGAACTGCCGTGCCTCCTCGGTCGCGTCGACCGTGATGCCGGCCGGGGCGCCGAGCTCCTTCAGGGCGGCGATGCCGGCCGGGATGGAGTCGTGCCGGAAGCCGGCCGTCTTGGAGAAGACCAGGACCTTCTTGCCGCCCTTGAACGGCTCCTCGGAGAACTCGAAGTCGTCCACGTCGTACAGCGCGCCCTCGCCGCCCCGGAAGACCAGGTAGATCTCCGTGGTGCGCTTCGGCAGCGACCGCAGCGGCACGTCGACGTTCTGGAACGTCTCCCAGCTGCCGGTCGGCGGGATGTACGCCGAGCCGTGCAGCTTGCCGTCGGGCGAACCGGTGCGCAGCTCGATGAAGCCGCCGGCGCCGCCGGAGGAGGCCCGCACGGTCATCTTCTTCTGTCCGTCGAACCGGTAGGGGCTGAAGGAGATCCAGTCGCCGTCGTGGATGTCGCCGACGGTCTTGCCGCCGTTGGCGCCGGTCTTGTCGATCACCGACACGCCCTGCTGGGTGCCGAAGTGCTCGGCCTGGCGGTGCAGCGGCTGGAGCACGGTGCGCGCGGTGCCGGTCAGGGCCTCCTGGCCGTTCGCCCCGTCGTCGGTGTAACTGGCGCCGACGACACCGTAGACGTTGGCGTTGGGGTCGTGGCCGCCGTCCCCGGCGGGCGGCTCGAGGGTGCCCTCGCAGCCCGTCTCGCTGGTCAGCTCGTGGGCGTGCGAGTCGTGGCCGAGGCTGTAGGCGACCTCGACCTTGGAGCAGTCGACGGTCTCCTCGGGGTCGGTGACGGTCACCTTGAACGGGACGGGCTCGCCGAAGGCGGCCAGGCTGCCGTTGCCGGGAACCTCGATCTTCACCTTGGGCTCGGTGTTGCCGACCACGATCCGGACGCTGGCGTTGCCGGTGTTGCCCTCGGGGTCCTTCGCGGTGAAGGTCGCGGTGTAGGTGCCGGCCTTCTTGTACCGGTGGGTCGGGGTCAGCCCCTCGCCCTCGGTGCCGTCGCCGAAGTCCCAGCTGTAGGTGAGGTCCGGGGAGTCGGCGTCCTTGGCGGAGGCGGTGAAGGCGACCTTCAGGCCGACCGCGCCGGAGGTCTTGTCCGCGCTCACCTCGGCGATCGGGGAGAAGCCGTCCTCGGCGTTCTCGATCCGGTACAGCGCGGAGTTCTCGTCGCCCTGGAACCAGGAGACGCCGTAGTCGAGGACGTAGAGCGCGCCGTCGGGGCCGAACTCCATGTCCATGATCTGGGTGCCGGTCCACGGGAAGTCGTTGATCTTCGCGACGGAGCCGTCCTCGGTCTGCTCGATCCGCTTGATCCAGCGGCGGCCGAACTCACCCGCGAAGAAGTCGCCGTCGTACGCCTCGGGGAACTTCACGCTGGAGTCCAGCTCGGGGTCGTAGCGGTAGACCGGGCCGGCCATCGGGGACTCGGAGCCGCTGCCGAACTCGGGCACGGAACCGCCGTCGTACGGGATCCAGGCGGGCTGGGCGGGCGGCAGGTCGACCAGGCCGGTGTTGTGCCGCGAGGTGTTCTTCGGGGCGCTGCAGTCGAACTTCCCGCCGGAGGTACCGGTGGCGAAGTCGTAGTCGGTGTAGGCGTCGTTGTCGCCGGTGCAGAACGGCCAGCCGAAGTTGGCGGCCTCGGTGACCTTGGCGAACTCGACCTGGCCCGCCGGGCCGCGGTTCGGGTCGGCGGCGCCGGCGTCGGGGCCGTAGTCACCGACGTAGACGACGCCGGTCTCGTCGTCGACGCTCATCCGGAACGGGTTGCGGAAGCCCATCGCGTAGATCTCGGGGCGGGTCTTCTCGGTGCCGGGGGCGAAGAGGTTGCCGTCCGGGATGGTGTACGAGCCGTCCTCGGCGACCTTGATGCGCAGGATCTTGCCGCGCAGGTCGTTGGTGTTGCCGGAGCTGCGGCGGGCGTCGAAGGCCGGGTTGCGGTCGGCCCGCTCGTCGATCGGCGTGTAGCCGTCGGAGGCGAAGGGGTTGGTGTCGTCGCCGGTGGACAGGTAGAGGTTGCCCTCGGCGTCGAAGTCGATGTCGCCGCCGACGTGGCAGCAGGTGCCGCGGGAGGCCGCGACGTCCAGGACCTTCTTCTCGCTGGCCAGGTCCAGCGTGCCGTTGGGGTTCAGGACGAAGCGGGAGAGGCGGTTGACGCCGTCGAACTTCTCGAAGTCCGCGGCGGTGCCGTTCTCCGGGGCGTCGCCCGCGGGGGTGTCGAGCGGCGGGGCGTAGTAGAGGTAGATCGCCCGGTTGTTCTCGAAGTCCGGGTCGACGCCGACGCCCTGCAGGCCCTCCTCGTCGTGGCTGTAGACGTCGAGCTTGCCGGCGACCTTGGTGACGCCGCCCTGGTCGGTGATCCTCAGCGTGCCGTCGCGCGAGGTGTGCAGGACGCTGCGGTTCGGGAGCACGGCGAGCGACATCGGCTCGCCCATCTCGGGCTCGCCCTTGGCGAGCGGTACCTGCTGGAACCGCCCCTCGGCGGCGGCCGGTCCGTCGGCGGCCGCCGGCTGGGCGACGGCGACGGTCGCCGGGGTGCCCACGGCCAGCATCAGGCCGGTGAACAGGGCGAGGGGGGTGCGGAGTCTGGGACGCCTCGTGGTTCTGGTCCCTCTGAGTCTGCTTCTGTGCACGAAGTCCCTCCGGGAACGGGATGGGCCGTACGGGTTGGTGCGAAGACGTGCGGTGCGGGCGCCGGGGTGCGCCGTCACCCCGGAGGCGTGGGTGTCCTGAACCCTTCAGGGACGGTAGCCGCGTTCGTCCGGGGCCGACACCCCTTGCGCCAGGGATGGTTGAACTTTTTCCCTTTGCAGGACAAAGCGGTGTCCGGGCAGGCCGGACCGGGGACCGGCGGATGTTCCGGTCCCCGTCCCGACCTCTCGTCGGGCGTGTGGATCAGCTGTTGAAGGCGGCGTCGAAGGATGCCGTGGGCGGGTCGAAGTCGAACCGCTTCAGGTCCGCCAGTGCCTGCGGCGCGCCCTGGAGGCGGTCCATGCCGG
>NZ_JACHJI010000047.1 GCF_014203535.1 Streptomyces griseomycini | reverse complement strand
TGCGGGTGGACTGGGAGGCGTTCTTCGCGGGCAGCGGCGCGCGGCGGGTGGACCTGCCGACGTACGCCTTCCAGCACCAGCGCTACTGGCTGGACACCGGTGTGTCGGCGGGCGACCTGGACGCGGCGGGGCTCGGTTCGGCGGATCACCCGCTGCTCGGCGCGGTCCTCGACCCGGCCGACTCGGACGGGCAAGTCCTCACCGGCCGGCTGTCCCTGGAGTCCCACCCGTGGCTGGTCGATCACGCCATCCAGGGCGTGGTCCTGCTGCCCGGCACGGCCTTCGTCGAACTGGCGGTCCGGGCGGGCGACCAGCTCGGTTGCGACCGGATCGAGGAGCTGACGCTGGAGGTGCCGCTGGCGGTGCCCGAGCGCGGCGGTGTGCGGGTGCAGGTGCGGGTCGGTGTGCCGGACGAGTCCGGCCGACGCCCGCTGACGGTGCACGCGCGCGGAGACGAGGACGACCTGTGGGTACGGCACGCGAGCGGTGTGCTCGCCGGCGGCACCGACGTGCCGGCGGCCGACATCGGCGTGTGGCCGCCGGTCGGGGCGGAGACCGTGGACCTGGAGGGGCTGTACGACCGTATGGCCGACGGTGGTTTCGGCTACGGTCCTGTGTTCCAGGGGCTGCGGGCGGCCTGGCGCAAGGGCGACGAGGTGTTCGCCGAGGTCGCGCTGCCCGAGGGCGTGGACGCGGGCGGCTTCGGTCTGCACCCCGCGCTGCTGGACGCGGCGCTGCACGCCGTCGGGCTGATGGGCGACGGCGACGCTGCCGGCGGGTTGCCGTTCGCGTGGTCGGGGGTGCGGCTGCACGCCTCCGGCGCGACGGTGCTGCGGGTGCGGCTGTCACCCGCCGGGGCGGACGCGGTGGCGCTGGCGGTGGCGGACGGGGCGGGCGCCCCGGTGGCCACGGTCGATTCGCTGGTGCTCCGCCCGGTGTCGGCGACGCTTCCGCGGCAGGGCTGGGAGTCGCTGTTCCGCCTGGACTGGGTGCCCGCCCCGGCGACGGCCGGCAACGCCGGTCCGGTGGCCGTGGCGGAGTTCGCGGACTGGGCCTCGGTACGGTCGGCCCTCGACGCGGGGGAGACGCTGCCGGAGCATGTCGTGGTGCGGTCCGCGAGCCCCGGTGAGGTGGCCGCGGTGCGCCCGGACGTGCTGGCCGCGCTGGAACTCGTACGGGGCTGGCTGGCCGACGAGCGCACCGCCGAGTCGAAGCTGGTGCTCCTCACCCGTGGCGCGGTGGCGGTCGGCGACGGGGACGACGTGCCCGCGCCCGCCTCGGCCGCGGTGTGGGGTCTGCTGCGCTCGGCGCAGTCGGAGCACCCCGATCGCCTGGTGCTGCTGGACGCCGACGCCGAGGACGGGTGGACGTCGGCGCTCGCGACCGGTGAGCCCCAGCTCGCCGTACGGGACGGACGGGCCTTCGTGGCCCGGCTGGCCCGGGTACGGCCGGAGGCCGGCGGCACCGCCCCGGCGTTCGGACCGGACAGCTCGGTGCTGGTCACCGGCGCGTCCGGCGCGCTGGGCGGCCTGACGGCCCGGCACCTAGCCGAACGGCACGGGGTGCGGCGGCTGGTGCTGGCCAGCAGGCGGGGCCTGGCGGCGGAGGGCGCCGAGGCGCTGCGGGACGAGCTGACCGCTCTCGGGGCCGAGGTCGCCGTGGTGGCCTGTGACGTGGCCGACCGGGACGCGGTGGCGGCGCTGCTCGCCGAACACCCCGTGACCGCCGTCGTGCACACCGCCGGTGTGCTGGCCGACGGCACGATCGGCTCGCTGACCGTTGAGCAGGTCGACACGGTGTTCCGGCCGAAGGCGGACGCGGCCTGGCACCTGCACGAACTGACCCGCGACCTGGACCTGTCGGCGTTCGTGCTGTTCTCCTCCGTGGCGGGCACCCTCGGCGGTCCCGGCCAGGGCAATTACGCGGCGGCCAACGCGTTCCTGGACGCGCTGGCCCGGCACCGCCGGGCGGCCGGGCTGCCCGCGACCTCCCTGGCGTGGGGCCTGTGGGCCGACGGCATGGGCGCGCGGGTGGCGGGAGCCGCCACGGCCGGGCTGTCCGCGACGGAGGGCCTCGCGCTGTTCGACGCGGCGACCTCCGGCACCGACCCGGTCGTCGTACCGATGCGGCTCGACCTGCGGGCCCTGCGCGAAGCGGACGTGCTACCGCCGGTGTTCGGCGGCCTGGTACGGACCACGGGCCGCAGGGCGGCGGGCAGCGGGACCGACCCGGCTGCCGCGCTGCGGAGTCGGCTGACGCGGATGGCCGAGGAGGAGCGCGGCCGGGTGCTGCTGGACCTGGTCCGCACCCAGGCGGCCGCCGTGCTCGGCCACGACGGGCCGGAGGCGGTCGCGTCCGGCCAGGCGTTCACCGAGCTGGGCTTCGACTCGCTGACCGCCATCGACCTGCGCAACCGGCTGAACACCGCCACCGGGCTGCGCCTGCCGGCGACACTGGTCTTCGACCACCCGTCCCCCGAGGCGGTGGCCGCGTTCCTCGGTACCGAACTCGCGGGCGCCCCGGTCGTCGCCGCCGCCCCGCGCGCGGTGGCCGCCGTGACCGACGAGCCGATCGCCATCGTCGGCATGAGCTGCCGCTACCCCGGCGGCGTCCGCTCGCCGGAGGACCTGTGGCGGCTGGTCGTCGACGGCGCCGAGGGCATCACTCCGTTCCCGGACGGGCGCGGCTGGGACGTGGAGGCCCTCTACGACCCCTCGGGCGAACGGGTCGGCAGCTCCTACACCCGCGAGGGCGGCTTCCTGCACGACGCCGACCTGTTCGACCCGGCGTTCTTCGGGATCTCGCCCCGTGAGGCGCTGGCCATGGACCCGCAGCACCGGCTGCTGCTGGAGACCTCCTGGGAGGCGTTCGAACGGGCGGGCATCGACCCCAGGTCGCTGCGGGGCAGCGCGACCGGCGTGTTCACGGGCGTGATGTACCACGACTACGCCTCTCGTCTGCACGGCGTCCCGAAGAACGTCGAGGGCTACCTCGGCACCGGCAACGCGGGCAGCGTCGCCTCCGGCCGGGTGTCCTACACGTTCGGGCTGGAGGGCCCCGCGATGACCGTGGACACGGCGTGCTCGTCGTCGCTGGTCGCCCTGCACCTGGCGGCGCAGGCGCTGCGGTCGGGCGAGTGCTCGCTCGCGCTCGCGGGCGGCGCCACCGTCATGGCGACCCCCGCCGCGTTCATCGACTTCAGCCGTCAGCAGGGCCTCGCCCCCGACGGCCGGTGCAAGTCGTTCTCCGCCGACGCCGACGGCACCGGCTGGGGAGAGGGCGTCGGCGTCCTCGTGCTGGAGCGGCTGTCGGACGCCGAGCGCCACGGCCACCCCGTGCTGGCGGTGGTGCGCGGCACGGCGGTCAACCAGGACGGTGCGTCGAACGGCCTGACCGCGCCGAACGGCCCCTCGCAGCAGCGGGTCATCCGGCAGGCACTCGCCAGTTCCGGACTCGCGCCCTCCGAGGTGGACGCGGTGGAGGCGCACGGCACCGGCACCACGCTGGGCGACCCGATCGAGGCGCAGGCGCTGCTGGCCACCTACGGACAGGACCGCGCGGGGGAGCCGCTGTGGCTGGGCTCGCTGAAGTCCAACATCGGGCACACCCAGGCCGCCGCCGGTGTGGGCGGCGTCATCAAGATGGTCATGGCGCTGCGGCACGGCCTGCTGCCGAAGACACTGCACGTCGGCGAGCCCTCGCCGCACATCGACTGGTCCGCCGGCGCGGTGGAGCTGCTGACCGAGGCGCGCGCGTGGCCGGCCGCGGACCGGCCCCGGCGGGCCGGCGTGTCGTCCTTCGGGTTCAGCGGCACCAACGCGCACGTCATCATCGAGTCCGCGTCGGACGCCGACGTCCCGCAGGCCCCCGACGCGCCGGCCGGTCCGTGGCTGGTGTCCGGCCGCACCGAGGCTGCCCTGCGGGAGCAGACGGTACGGCTGCGCGACTTCCTCGCCGCACGGCCCGACCTCGGCCCGGCGGCCGTCGCCCGCGCGCTCGCGACCTCGCGGGCCGGGTTCGAGCACCGGCTCGCCGTCGTCGGACGCGACCGGGCCGACCTGCTGGCCGGGCTCACCGACGCCGTCGGGGGCCGGCCGGGAAGCGGCGTCGTCCAGGGCGTCGCCCAGCAGCGCCGGGTCGGCTTCCTGTTCTCCGGCCAGGGCTCGCAGCGGCTCGGCATGGGACGGGAACTGGCCACCCGTTTCCCGGTGTTCGCCGAGGCGCTGGAGGAGGTGCTGGGCGCGTTCGACCCGCGGGTGCGTGAGGTGCTGTTCGGTGACGACGCCGACGCGATCGACCGGACGGGGACGGCGCAGCCCGCGCTGTTCGCGATCGAGGTCGCCCTGTTCCGCCTGCTGCAGTCGTGGGGTGTCCGGCCCGACGTCCTGGCTGGCCACTCGATCGGCGAGCTGGCCGCCGCGCACGTGGCGGGCGTCTGGTCACTGGCCGACGCCGTCACCGTGGTGACGGCCCGTGCCGCGCTGATGCAGGCGCTGCCCGAAGGCGGCGCGATGGTGGCGGTCACGGCCGCCGAGGCCGAGGTCGCGCCCGACCTGCCGGACACCGTGGGCATCGCGGCGGTCAACGGCCCCGCCTCGGTGGTCGTCTCCGGCGTCGCCGCCGACGTCGACGCGGTCGCGGAGCGCTGGCGCGCGGCCGGACGGAAGGTGACCCGTCTGCGGGTGAGCCATGCGTTCCACTCGCCGCTGATGGACCCGATGCTGGACGACTTCCGCCGGGTGCTGGAGGGCGTGTCGTACGCGGAGCCCGCCCTCCCGATCGTGTCCACGCTGACCGGCCGGCCGGCGACCGCCGGGGAACTCGCCGCACCTGAGTACTGGGTACGCCATGTGCGGGAGCCCGTACGCTTCGCGGACGCCGTGGCCGAGACGGGCGCGGACGTCCTCGTCGAGGTCGGGCCCGGCGGGGTGCTGTCGGCCCTGGGACCGCAGACCTCGCCGGACGCGGCCTTCGTCCCGCTGCTGCGCGGTGACCGGGCCGAGGACGGCGCCGTCATGACCGCGCTCGCCGAACTGCACGTACGAGGGGTGCCCGTGGACTGGGCCGCCTGCTTCCCCGGCCCCGGCGCGCACGTCGACCTGCCCACGTACGCGTTCCAGTACCAGCGGTTCTGGCCGGACACGAGCCTCCGCGCGGACTCCGACGCGACCGGCCTCGGCCTCGGCTCCACCGACCACCCGCTGCTGGGCGCGGCGGTCGCGCTCGCGGACGAGGACACCGTCCTGTTCACGGGCAGGCTGTCGCTGGCGACACACCCGTGGCTCGCCGAGCACGAGATCATGGGATCGGCGCTGCTGCCCGGCACGGCCTTCGTCGAACTGGCCGTACGCGCCGGTGACCAGGTCGGCTGTGCCTCGGTGGAGGAACTGACGCTGGAGGCGCCGCTGGTGCTGCCCGGACACGGCGGCGTACAGGTCCAGGTACGGGTCGGCGCGCCGGACGAGTCCGGCCGGCGCCCCCTCACGGTCCACGCGCGGGACGAGGCCGGCGACCTGCCGTGGGTCCGGCACGCCAGCGGTGTCCTGGCCGGTGACGGCGGCGCTCCCACCGGCCTCGGCACCTGGCCGCCCGTGGGCGCGGAGGCCGTACCACTGGACGGCTTCTACGACGGGATGGCCGACGGCGGCTTCGCCTACGGGCCGGTGTTCCAGGGCCTGCGGGCGGTGTGGCGCCAAGGCGACGAGGTGTACGCCGAGGTCGCGCTGCCCGAGGAGACCGGCGTCGACGGCTTCGGCCTCCACCCGGCGCTGCTGGACGCGGTGCTGCACGCGGTGGCGTTCGGGGTGCTGCCCCCGGTCGAGCACGGGCGGCTGCCGTTCGCGTGGTCGGGCGTGCGGCTGCACGCCTCCGGCGCGACGGCCCTGCGGGTACGGCTCACCCCGGCGGGACCGGACGCGGTGGCCCTGGCCGTCGCTGACGGCTCCGGCGCCCCGGTCGCGACCGTGGACTCCCTGGTGCTGCGCGCGGTGACACCGGACGCGCTGGGAGCGGCGCGCGGGCTCGACGCGCTGTTCCGGCTCGACTGGGTGCCCGCTCCCGCGCCGACGGGGGTCGTGGACCCGGCGACGGAGTACGCGGACTGGGCCGCGCTACGGTCGGCGCTGGACGCGGGCGAACCGCTGCCCGAGAACGTCGTGGTGCGCTGCGCGCCGCCCGGTGACGTGGACGCGGAGGCGGCGCGCCGACGGGTGCGCGACGTTCTGGAACTGCTCCGGGGCTGGCTGGCCGACGAGCGCTGCGGCGCGTCGCGGCTGGTGCTGGTGACCCGGGGTGCGGTGGCGGTCGGTGCCGAGCGGGACGTGCCGGATCCGACGGCGGCCGCGGTGTGGGGTCTGGTGCGGTCCGCGCGGGCGGAGAACCCCGACCGCTTCGTCCTCGTGGACGTCGACGAGGACGACTGGAAGCCAGCCGTCGCCGGCGCGGAACCCGAGCTGGCCGTGCGCGCCGGCGAGACGTTCGTGCCGCGCCTGACGCGCGTCCGTCCCGGGGAGCCGGAGCCGGAGGTCGGTTCGGAGGTGGTGTTCGGTCCGGACAGTTCGGTGTTGGTGACGGGTGC
>NZ_JACHJI010000046.1 GCF_014203535.1 Streptomyces griseomycini | reverse complement strand
CACGATCCACGGCCGCGACTGACGCTTCTCCATGCCCCGACCAACGAGCGGACAAGTCGACGGTCACTTGATCAACAACTTCTGTTAGGACCTCTAAGTGATGAAGTTCCGCACGTCGTGCGCAGACTCGCCGCTGCGTCTGCTGTCGTTCCGGCGCCGTGGGGACAGGCACGGCGCTGCGCCTGCCCCCACCGCCTGCTGCTTCAGTCGACCACGGTCTCGCCGACCTGCTCAGGAGTCGCCATCGCACCGGCCCACACCCGCACCTCGGCCACCTGGGCGGGCAGGTAGTGCTGCCACGTTCCGTCGGTGCTGCCCTTGCCGACGGCGAAGTCGCCCGAGCCGGCCTTCGCCGTGAAAGCCTGCGAGTCCCCGTTTTGCATATTGCTCAGATAGAGGCTGATCGTGCCCGTGGAGGCGTTGAAGACGCCGGTGAGGCGCACCATGCCGTCCAGCGCGGCGCTCTCTTCAGAAACCACCGCATTGAAGGTGCCGTCGGCGTTGAGCCGGCCGAAGCGCCAGAAGCCCTCCGGGACGCTCTTCAGCTCCCCGGTTGTTTCGTCGACCACAGTCCTGCTGCCGGTCCGCTCGTACCAGATGCCCCAGGCTGAGCCGTCCGCGGTGCGCTGGCCTACGACCTGTCCGGTGTAGCCGACCGGCTTGGCCGCCAGTTTGTCGGTGTCCAGGTCCGCCAGGGCGGTGACCGTGAACGACCCGGTGTCGTCGACCACCGGTCCGGACGCGGTCGCGGCGTCGTCCGTGCCGTCGAGGACGATCACTTCGCCTTCCAGCTTCGCCCCGCCGTCCAGGGCCAGCGAGCGGCCGTAGCCGGAGGTGGTGTCCGGAACGGTGCTGCCGCTGCCCCGCTCGGCCGACCAGTCCGCGACCAGTTCCACCGCCGCGCGGTTCGGTGAGTTCATGAGGGTTGCTTCGTCGGTGATCTCATCCGGTGTCAGGGCCCTCTGCCACACCGTGACCTCGTCAATGGACCCCGCGAAGTAGTCGGTCGGGGTGTCGGCCCACATGGCTCTGCCGATCTGGAGCGCGCCAGTGGTCTGCCACGGGGTTCCGGCGTCCGCGGTCGCCTGCAGCTTGCCGTTGACATACAGACGAAGTTTCTTGTCCGCGACGTCATGTACTCCGACGACGTGGGTCCATACACCGCGTGGCGTGGCCTGCTTGGCGGCCGCCTTGCGGAGAGTTCCGTCCGCGGCCAGCGCGCTCAGGCTCCAGGTGTTGGTTCCTCCGCCCGCATACGACAGGCCGAACGGGGTGTACTTTTTCGCGAACGGGCTCGCGTTGTCCGGTATCTGGCCGAGTACGGTCATCGTGTGCGAGACGCCGGCGTCGACACGGACCCAGGCGGAGAGCGTGTATGAGGCCCGGGTCTCCACTACTGGGGTGCTGGTGGATGCGTATCCGGTGTTGCCGTTCAGCGCCAGCCCCTTGTCCGTGACCGGGGTCTCCAGCGGGTTGTCCGCAGCGTCATGGGTGATCACACCGCGTCGGCCGCGGTCGTCCCGTACCGCGTTGCCGGCCAGGGACGCGTCGTCGCGGCCATCGGCGGTGGCGGAATCCTGTGCAGCTCCGTCTGCCTCGGTGAAACGCCACCGTCCGATCGGGCCCTCACCGGCGCCGACCAGGAAGTCGGTCACGGACTGCTCGCCCCAGCCGAGGCTGTCCTTGGCCCGCACGTACACGCGGTGCAGGCCACCACGCGTGGGAGTGATGTCCGTGGTGACGGTCGCGCCCTTCAGTTCGGCCGACCATGTGGCCTCCGAGGACAGTTTGTACTGGTAGGCGAGGTTGGTGTCGCCGATCGCCGGGGTGAAGGTGAACGTTGCCTTCACACCGGGACCGCCGCCCGCCTGGCAGTCGTTGGCAGTGCAGGGACGGTAGGGGGAGCCTACGGTGATGGTCGGCGCCTTCGGGGGCGCGGAGTCCACCTTGAAGTAGCACCAGCCTGTCGTGGACGCGTTGGACGGGCCGGCCAGGTAGTCCTTGCCGCCGTTGTAGTAGGAGCGCACCCAGGCCCGGTACCGGTACAGGGTGCCGTCCGTCAGCGTCGACCAGTTCAGGGTCAGCTTGGTGTTGTCGCTTGCGTAGCCGGTCGAGGGGCGCAGGTCGCCGTTGCCCGCCGCCGCGTCCGCCCATGTGCTGCCGTCCTTCTTGTCGACGTCGAAGTAGACGCGCAGCTGGGCGTCCTTCTCACCGCCCGGCTTGGTCTGGGCGGTGGCCGCGAGTGCGGGTGTGGGGTCCGACACCACCGCCGGGTCGCTCTCGTTCTTCTCGCAGACCGTTCCCGAGCCCGCGACCAGGCCGATCTCGCTCGGCTTGTCCGGCAGCCCGACGAAGTCCACCGCGAGCACCGCGTCGTTGCGGAACCGCTTCCAGGCCGAGGTGTCGGACTCGTCGTGTGCCTTGATCAGCAGCGTCAGCCGGGGGAACTTGCCCGCCGCGAAGTTCTTGACCGTGGAGGTGAGGTTCTCGTTCGTCTCCTCGGGGTTGTCGTTGAACTCGATCGGCGCGTCCGGCGAGTCCGGGTCGCACAGGGAGCCGCGGCCGGCCGACACATGTCGGTCTCCCATCAGGTCCAGGTGCTTGGGCCGCGACGACCACGTCGTGGAGGAGGAGATGTTGTCGGTGCGGACCAGGTCCACCCAGCGCGGGTCGCACTGGAACGCCCACGGCTCGGTCACCCGGAACGTGGCGTCCAGCACCTGCTTGCCCCTCAGGCTGGATGCCGAGAACTCGAAGTACAGGCGCTGTACGTATCCGGGGCCGCAGTAGTAGCCGTTCCAGGTGCCGCACTTGCCCGCGCCCTTGCCCAGGTCGTCCTCGCCGTTGCTCCAGCCGTAGGACTCGTAGCCGTCGCTGCGCAGCAGGGTGCGTTCCGACTCGCCCCAGGTCACCGTCGGGTCGATGAACACCGGGAACGCCGACGCGGCGGTGGAGGTGAGCATCTCCGGGTCCGGGATCACCGACAGCGAGTCGTTGCCGACCTCGACGTCGATACGCGCCACCGTGTCGCCCTGGCCCGGTTCCAGGCCGGAGCCGGACGGTGCCGTCTCGGCCGGATCCGACGGCTCGCCCGCCTGGGTGCCGTCCCCGGTGCTAGTGGCTGCGGTGGTCAGCAGCTGCGGCTGTGCCCCGCTGGAGGCGTCCTGGCCGGCCGAATCCCACATCTGGGCCGGCGGCGCCCGGAACACCGTGGTGCCGTTGCCGTCGACCGCGGCCAGATTGCCGGCCGCGCCTTCCTCGATCGTGAGGTTCTTGGCCTTGAGGCCGAAGGTGAGCTTCTTCAGGTCCTCGTTCGCCGCCGCCTGGGGGGTCTTGACCACCAGGACGTGCTGGAAGCTCTCCGGGGTGGCTGTCACCTTCAGGTCGACGTCCGGCAGAACCTCGGGATACACGGCGCTGGAGCCGTCCAGCCGCGGGGCGGGCAGCGTGCCCGGCCAGTCCAGCGCCAGCGACCGGCCCTCGTCCTCGATCCGCGCCAGCGGATCATCGCTGCCGCCGCCGGAGAACGCCATCTCCACCGCGGCGCCTTTCGGGCCGACCGTGCCGTCCGCCCGCGTCTCCAGCGTCGCGTCCGGCTTCTGCCAGCCGCCCCCGGGCGTGGTGACACGGACGGGAACGGACGACTCCTCAAGGGTGAAGGTGTAGCCGTCCGGGTTGGCGAAGACCGTGGTGCGTTCTGTGCGCTCCCCTGTCACCTCCACCCGCCGGCCGGACTCCTGCGCCTCCTGCAGCGCCTTCTGCCCCTCCGACAACGGCGTCGCGTCCGGCGCCGTGTCTTGTGCGAAGGCCGCCGGTCCCGGCACCAGGGCTGCTATCACCGCGGCGCAGACCGCCGCGGTCACCCTCGCCGTCATATCCCGACCGCGTCCGCTGCCCGGTCCTGCGGTGCTACCGCCTCGCCCGGACACGACAGATCTCCCGCCCCGCAACCGGGTCCACATCCCCGCCACACCCCACCCACAACGATCACACAGATGCCGCGAGTAACTAACGCCATAACAGAACGTCAGGTCAATGGCCAGGAAACGGACATCGCCACGCCAAGACCCAGAACGCCATGTGATGATCATGACGTTTACCGACGGTTGTACGAGATGAGATCTCGTTTCCGCATCACTACTGACACGACAAGATCAACTACTTGTTGTGATTGATACCGCCCTCGCGGGGAACACCACGGCCCTCACGCAATCCACCACACAGACCAGGGAGTGGACGGCGGCATGATCCCTGCGTCACGTCGTCGTCGAGCGGTGCAAGCCCTTGGGCCATGAGGAATCGGATACGGCTGAGCGGTGGCTCCACCCGGCAGACGGACTTTCGCCACCAGACCACCAGGCGTGCGCCGCGCTCGCTCATGGAGATCACCACGGTCCGCCGCGCGCTCGATCACACCCTGACCGAGCTGAAGCGGGCCATTGACAGCCATGCCGTCGCGCAGGCGGCCGACCTATACACGTTGGCCTGGCAGCAGACAGCAGACGCCCTGCCCAGCAAGACCCGGCAGCAGCGGGCGCTGCTGCAGTCCTCCAAGGAGATCCTTACCTCCCGTCGTCGGCGGGAGAAGCAACGGCAGCAGGCCGCGGTCGCCCCTCCAAAGGCGGCGCGTCCTGAGCCTGCCCCGGTGCCCCGCCGCGACCAGCTGCCGGTCGGCCGAAGAAGCAAAAACCGCTCCAATCCCCGGAACCACCAGCCCGACCGCGCCGGCCCCTCGGATGCGGCGGCCGGATACGCGGCCTGTTCCCCCGGCCGGGACACCCCATCGGCCGTTCCGCTCCGCGCAATCCGCGCTGTTGGAGTCCGCGCGGCTGTACGAGAGCACGAGCGGTCTGCGCCCGTTCCTGAAGGACACGGCACGCGTCGGCGCCATTACCGGCTGGGCGCTGCTCCGCAAGCGCCTGCCCACACTGCCTCGGCTGCACCGCGACGGCGAATGCGTGATCCTGTGGCTGGTCGACGAAGACCGCCAGGCCAAAGAACCGCCCCTGGCGGTACTGGCCACGGTCGGCAACCGGCAGATGCACCCGTGCTTCCCCGCCGTCGCCGAACAGCTCGGCCTGTTATGCGGCACGGACACCGCTCAGCAGACCACATCAAGCTACGAGGTCTTGAAGGGCCATCAGTACTGGCACCGCCTGCGGTAGCACGGGCCTCAGGCACTGCACACCGCCAACCGCCCGCACCACCAGGCGCGTCACTGCCCGCGGGCAGCAGACAGCTTCGGCGTCGGCCACCTGCGGGCTACGGCGCCGGCTCGTAAGTCACCGTCTGGTCCGGGCAGCCAGCCGCCACCTCCCACAGGGCCGCCAGCTCGGTCTCATCGGCCGCATGACTGCTGGAGGTGCTGTCATGTTGGCTGTCTGGGTGGGATGGTCTTCGGGTTGGTCGTGGTGGAGGGGACCGCCCGTGGACAGTGCGCCGTCGTGCAGGGGGCACCGGTGTCCGGTCGAGGTGATCTCGCGCTGAGTGTGGCTGTCCTTCCGCTTCCCGCTCGGTTTCCGGGAGGTCGGGGAGCTGGTGCTGGAGCGCGGCATGATCGTCTCGTGCGGGACCGTCCGGCGCGGGTGCCTGGAAGTTCGGTCAGCAGTACCCCAACGGCCTGCGCCGCCGACAGCCTCGGCCCGGCGGCAAGGGGCATCCGGACGAGGTCTTCATCGAGATCAACGGTGAGCGGAAACACCTGTGACGGGCTGTGGACCAGGACGGGATGGTGCCGGACATCCTGGTGCGGAGCCGCCGGGACACGGCTGCGGCCGAGCGCTTCTTGCGCACGCTGCTGACGAAGACGGGCCGGGTGCCGCGGGTGATCGTCACGGACAAGCTCCACTCCCACCGAGCGGCCCACCGCGAGGCCATGCCCTTCTGTCGAGCACCGGTCGCACAAGGGCCTGAACAACCGGGCCGAGAACAGCCACCGGCCCACCCGGCAACGAGAACGGGCGATGAAAAGCTTTTAGCAGCGTGGGCGCCGCGCAGCGGTTCCTGGCCGCGTTCAGCGGCATCTCACCCCACTTCCGGCCCCGCCGCCACCTGATGACCGGCACCCGACACCGCACCGGGACGGCCGTCCGCTTCGCTGTCCGGGAGCAGGTCACCGCCGTCACCAGCCGGCCTGCCGCGGCCTGAGCCCAGGGCCGGCACCCGGCCCCACCACACCCCGACACGCCGTCAGCTTGTTCTTTTTCTTCCGGTCTCGAACGGTGTCTCGTACTGGGGCGCTCACCTGGGGATTCACCGGACGTGGGGGCGGCCTTCGTCTGATCCTATGCTCCGACCAAGGTGCACGTGACCAAGACGAAGGCCGTAAGGGTGAGTCTGCTGCCTGATGCTGTCCGGAGGGAAGCGTTCGCGGAAGCGTCACGCTTCCGAGGCGAGTTCTATGAGTGTCTGACCGCTCGGCGCGACGAATTGTTCGAGCTGACCGATGCGGTGTTGTGTGCGGACGGCGCGGTGAAGTCCCCGGTGGACTTGACGCTGCTGCCCGAGCATCGTCGTGGGCACGGAGCGATGTACGGCGGTCTCAATCACGGCCGGATCGACATGGATCGGCTGCGGACGGTGCTGTCCGGGCTGTCGCTGCCGCGTTTCGACGGCGGGCGCCTGGTCCTGGCGGTCGACGTGTCGCCGTGGCTCCGCTCGGACGCGCCGTGCTCGGCGGAGCGGCTGTTCTGCCACGTCTACGGCCGCGCGAAGACGGCGTCGCAGTTCATCCCGGGCTGGCCCTACTCCTTCGTGGCCGTGCTGGAGCCTGGCGCCACGTCCTGGACCGCGATCCTGGACGCGGTCCGGCTCGGCTCGGCGGACGACGCCACCGCGGTCACCGCCGCCCAGATGCGGGGTGTCGTGGAGCGGCTCATCGCCGCGGGGCAGTGGCAGGCCGGGGACCCGCATATCGTGATCGTCAGCGACGCCGGCTATGACGTCACCCGCCTGGCGCGGGTCCTGCGTGACCTGCCCGTCGAGCTGGTCGGCAGGGTGCTGTCCGACCGGGTCATGCGTCTGCCGAAGCCACCCCGCCGGCCGGGGACGAACGGCCGGCCACCCAAGCACGGCCCGGAGTTCCGCTTCGCCAAGCCGGAGACCTGGCCCGAGCCCGCGATCACCACGGTCACCGACACCACCAACTACGGCAAGGCCGAAACCCAGGCGTGGGACCGGGTCCACCCAAGGCTCACCCACCGCTCCTCATGGCTCGACCACGACGGCGAACTGCCCTTGGTCGAGGGCACGTTGATCCGGCTGAAGGTCGAACACCTGTCGAAGGGCCGGAACGCCCCACCGGTGTGGTTATGGTCCTCGAAGACCGGTGCGACCCCGGACGACGTGGACCGTTTCTGGCAGGCATTTCTCCGCCGCTTCGACCTGGAGCACACCTTCCGCTTCGCGAAACAGCCCCTCGGCTGGACCACCCCGAAACTCCGTACTCCCGAGGCTGCGGACCGCTGGACCTGGCTCCTGATCGTCGCCCACACCCAACTCCGGCTCACCTGGCCACTCGCCGAAGACCTCCGCCGGCCCTGGGAGAAACCCACCGCCTCGGACCGGCTCACCCTGGCCCGGGTCCGCCGGGGGTTCAGGAACATCCGCGCTCACCTCGCCTACCCGACCCGTGTTCCTGAGACCGTGTCCTACGTGGTGAGGCAGATGAGTCGCTTGTAGCAGCACAGGGCGGCGGCGAGGCCGAGAAAGGCCAGGTAGTTGCGGGGATCGCGT
>NZ_JACHJI010000045.1 GCF_014203535.1 Streptomyces griseomycini | reverse complement strand
CCCGCGGAGCGGGTCCCTCCGGGCTGCGCCCGGAGCAAGCGAACCACCGCGCTGCGCGCGGTGGTTGCGCTCCCGCTCCGCGGGAGCGCTGGCGGGACGCTGCGCGTCCCGCTCACCCGCCCTGCTGCGCAGGGCGGGTGACGTCCCGTTCGCTGCGCTCCCGGGACTGCGGGGACTCTGTCCCCGTGAGGTGGCTTTCGCTGCGCTCCAGCCACCTGGTGGCGCTGTGCGCCCCGAGGGCCGGTCCCGCTGCGCGGTGCCGGCAACGGGCCTGCGGCCCGGGCGGCTACGGGGAAGGGGTGGCTGGGGTTGGTGGTGTGGGCCTGGCTGGCTGCGTGGGAGAGGGTGTTGGGTAGTGGCTTCATCCGAGTTGATGCACATGTAGTCTTGGCGGAAGCACGGGACACCTCCTAACCGCCCGATGCGGACTAGGTTGTCCGCACTTCTGGAAAAGGGAAAACGATGTGGAGTGCTCAGGACGTGGCGCGGGATGAGGTCCGGCGTCAGGCGAATGGGCTGGATGCCGCCGCCGTTGCGGAAAAGGTCGCGGAGGCCGCTGTCCGTGAGCGGGAAACCGCGGAGCGGTTGAGGGGGAACGGCTCCTTCTACACGTTCGAGATGGACCGGGAGCGGTTGGCTTTCATCTGGCTGGCCAAGCACGCTGAGTGGCGGCGTGTCAGGGACTTGATGAGTGCGCTGGGTTGGGGTGTGTACGAGCCGGAGCAGGATGTTCAGGGCTCGGTGTGGGCTCGTGAGCGTGAGGAACGGCTTGCTGGTGCGCTTGCGGCACAGTCCGCCTCCGGGGAGCAGGGGCGGGAGGGAGTGGATGAGTTGCGTGCGGAGGTCTGGCTGTCCGCCGCGTCCAGCCGGCTGCTCCGGTCGGTGGCCTACCGGGCGGGGCTGTCTCCCTCTCAGGTCCTGGCCCAGCTCGCCGAACGGGTTGTGGTGGGCGAGGACGGTACGGTGTCCGTGCCGCCCTTCACGCCGTCCCAGTGATTCCCGAAGCAGGTAAAAGAGAAGCCAGAGGAAGAGCTTGAGAATGCTGGGAATTCAGCTTCGGGAACACCAGGTGGCCCAGAGAGCTGCTTTCCGTAAGTGGGTGGGATTTCCTGCAAGATTGTCTGTGCCGGCTCAGGGGGCACGGGGCACGATCGTGTCCGCGACCGGCTCGGGCAAAACAATCACGGCGGCTGCGTGCGCGCTGGAGTGCTTCCCGGGCGGGCGGATCCTGGTGACCGTGCCGACCCTGGACCTGCTCGTGCAGACCGCCCAGGCGTGGCGGGTGGTGGGTCACCGCTCCCCCATGGTCGCGGTGTGCTCGCTGGAGAACGACCCGGTGCTGAACGAGCTGGGCGTGCGCACCACTACCAACCCGATCCAGCTCGCCCTGTGGGCCGGGTCCGGGCCGGTGGTGGTGTTCGCCACGTACGCCTCTCTCGTGGACCGCGAGGACATCGACGCACCCGAGGGGCGGCGGAAGGTTCGCGGGCCGTTGGAGGCCGCTCTCGCGGGCGGAGAGCGCCTGTATGGCCAGCAGATGGCAGGCTTTGACCTCGCCATCGTGGATGAGGCCCACAGCACTGCCGGTGATCTTGGTCGTCCGTGGGCGGCGATCCACGACAATCAGCGGATCCCCGCCGACTTCCGGCTCTACCTGACCGCGACCCCGCGCATCCTGGCGGCGCCCCAGCCGCGCAGGGGCGCGGACGGCCAGGAGGCGGAGATCGCGACCATGGCCGACGCCCCGGACGGCACCTACGGCCCGTGGATCGCCGAGCTCGGACTGTCGGAGGCGATCGAGCGGGAGATCCTCGCCGGGTTCGAGATCGACGTGCTGGAGATCCGCGACCCCTCCCCCGTCCTCGGGGAGTCGGAGGAGGCGCGGCGGGGCCGGCGCCTGGCGCTGCTGCAGACCGCGCTCCTGGAGCACGCCGCCGCGTGGAACCTGCGCACCGTCATGACGTTCCACCAGAAGGTCGAGGAAGCGGCCGCGTTCGCGGAGAAGCTGCCGGAGACCGCTGCCAAGCTGTACGTGAACGACGCCTCGGATGAGGACCTGGCGAAGGCGGAGGAGTTGCCGGCGTCGTCGATCGACGCGGAGTTCTACGAGCTGGAGGCCGGCCGCCATGTCCCGCCGGAGAGGGTGTGGTCGGCGTGGCTGTGCGGCGACCACCTCGTGTCCGAGCGGCGCGAGGTCCTGCGGCAGTTCGCAGGCGGGGTCGACGCTGCGGGCCAACGGGTGCACCGGGCGTTCCTCGCCAGCGTTCGCGTGCTCGGGGAAGGCGTCGACATCACCGGCGAACGCGGCGTGGAGGCCGTGTGCTTCGCGGACACCCGTGGCTCGCAGGTGGAGATCGTGCAGAACATCGGCCGCGCGCTCAGGCCCAACCGCGACGGCAGCACGAAGGTCGCGCGGATCATCGTGCCGGTGTTCCTTCAGCCCGGCGAGGACCCAACCGACATGGTCGCCAGCGCCTCCTTCCGGCCCCTGGTGGCCGTGCTCCAGGGCCTGCGCAGTCATGATGAACGACTCGTCGAGCAGCTCGCCTCCCGCGCCCGCACCAGCGGGCAGCGCAAGGCCCACGTCCGGCGTGACGAGGAGGGGCGGATCGTCGGGGCCGGCAGCAAGGGCGACGGCGAGGGCCAGGAGGACGACGACACGCAGGCCGCCGCCGAAGCGGCCCTGCTGCACTTCTCCAGCCCGCGCGACGCCGCGACCATCGCCGCGTTCCTTCGCACCCGGGTGTACCGGCCGGAGTCGCTGGTGTGGCTGGAGGGCTACCAGGCCCTGCTCCGGTGGCGGGTGGAGAACGAGATCACCGGCCTGTACGCCGTGCCCTATGACGTCGAGGTCAAGGTCGGCGTTACCAAGGACTTCCCCCTGGGGCGGTGGGTCCACCAGCAGCGAAAGGCGCTGCGGGCCGGGGAGCTGGAGGAGCGGCGCAAGACGCTCCTGGACGCCCCGGAGGCCGGGATGGTCTGGGAGCCGGGCGAGGAGGCCTGGGAGAAGAAGCTCGCCGTGTTCCGGGCCTACCGGCGCGCCACCGGACACCTCGCACCCCGCCAGGACGCCGTGTGGGACGACCCGGTCGGCGGCGGCCCTGTGCCCATCGGGCAGCACCTCGCCAACCTCCGCCGCAAAGGCGGCCTCGGCAAGGACCCCGAGCGGGCGCGGGTACGTGCGGAGCAGTTGGCAGCGGTCGACCTGGACTGGAACTGCCCGTGGCCACTCGACTGGCAACGCCACTACCGTCATCTCGCCCACCTCGCCGCCGATGAGACCGGCGGAGTACTGCCCGACATCGCACCCGGCGTCCTCATGGACGGCGACGACCTCGGACGCTGGCTGCAACGGCAACGCCGGGACTGGAGACTGCTGTCGAGCGAGCAGCAGGAACGGCTGTCCACGCTCGGCGTCAAGCCGCTCGAGCCGCCGGCTCCCGCCCCTGCGGCCAAGAGCGCGACGAAGGGCCAGGGCAAGGCACAGCAAGCCTTCCAGCGCGGTCTGACAGCCCTCGCACAGTGGGTGGAACGGGAAGGCCAGCGGCCGGTACCCCGCGGCCACAGCGAAAAGATCACGGTCGACGGCGAGACGGAACCGATGGTCGTGAAGCTGGGCGTATGGGTCTCCAACACCCGCGCGAGGCGCGACAAGCTCACCCAGGACCAGCTCGGCGCACTGCGGGAGCTCGGCGTCACATGGGTTTGAAGGTGTGTTTGTCTTGGTTCGTCATCCACCCAAGCACCTGACCTCTCCGCTGAACCGCAGCGGGCGGCGAAGCGGTCAGGCACGATATGCCGATGGTTGATGCGCACTTCTTCAACGACGAGCCCTTCCTCAACGACGAAGGGCCCGACCTGCTGGGACGTGAGCAGTACGCACAGCACGCCGTGGAACTGCTGGGGCGTGTCCGAGCCCAGACCGAAACCGGCGTCCTTGCTTTGATCGGTCCCTGGGGCTCCGGCAAGTCATCTGTCCTAGGCAAAGTGATACGTCTCCTGCAGAGCCGGGACGGCCACGACACGTGGCTGATCGCCGAACTCAATCCGTGGCTGTACTCCGACCTGGAATCGCTGACCGCAGCGCTGTTCAGCGAGATCCGCGCTGCCCTGCCCAAGGGGGAACGCTGGTCGGAGGTCCGGCAGAAGATCGGGGGCTTCGGACAGGCCATCAGTCCCTTGGGCAAGCTCACCGCACTGGCCGGCCTGGACTCAGAGGGCCTGATCCAAGCATTCAGCAATCGCATCAGCGGAGACACCAGTGCCTCGGCCGCCAAGCGGAAGGCCGAAGATGCATTGCGGCAGGCAGACCAGCCCGTCCTGGTCGTCATGGACGATCTGGACCGCCTGACCCCCGATGAACTACTCCTGGTCTTCAAGCTGGTGCGCCTGGTAGGCCATCTACCGAACGTCTACTACCTGATCAGCTTCGACGAACAGACACTGCTGGACGTCCTGCAGCGCAGCGACCTCGTGGGAAACAGCGAGGCCAGGGCCCGCGATTTCCTGGAAAAGATCATTCAGGTGCGACTCGATCTTCCCGCGTTCCGCGAACGCGACGCGGCCGCCATGAGCACCCGCGCGCTCAACGCCATCCTGGACTCCCACGGCCTGTCCATGAGCCCAGGCGAAGAGCGGCGCTTCTCCGAGGCCTACTTCCGCCACCTGCAGGACAGGCTGCAAACGCCACGGGCCGTCAAACGCTACTTCGGCCAAGCCGACGCCACCCTCGGCTCCCTCGCCGGAAACGTGGACCTGGTCGACTTCCTCATCGTCACCTTTCTACGCACCAACGAGCCCGGCGTCTACCGGCTCCTGCAGCGGCACCGTGCTGAACTGACCGGCACCAGCATCGACCTAGCCCGGCACCGCAGCACCCAGCAGCCCGGCGAACGAGCCGAACGCTGGCGCAGCCGCCTGCGGGGAGCCGGCGCGGCTGAGGAACGCATCGACGGCGTTCTCCACCTGCTGGCCTTGCTGTTCCCGACCGTTCAGAAGGATCTCGGCAACGGCGGAGACACGAAAGCCGCCGCTCAACGCCGCGGGATCGGCAGTCCCGATTACTTCGACCGGTACATGGTCTTCGGTGTTCCCGACGACGATCTCCCAGAAGCCGCATTCGACCAGGCCCTCAGCCAGATGGCCGCCAACGTCCCTGGCGAGGAAGCAGACGAACTGCTGCTTCGCCTCCGTGAAGACACTCACCGCATCACGCGCCGAATCGAACAGCGCCGCAGCACCGGCTCCCAAGTCCCCGCCGCGGTGCTGCTCACGGCCATGGCCGACGCTTACGGGCAGCTCTCCGCCGAACCAGAAATGATGGGCCTGGTCAGCGGTGACATGAGCCTGCAGTTCCTGGCTCGGGACCTCCTCAACGACCTCCCACCGGAACGCCGGCCAGAAGTACTGGCCGCCATGGCCTCAACTCCCGACGGGGCGCTCCTTGCCACCCGGACCCTGCACCGCGCCACCACCCCCGACAACGACAGCACCGAGCACGTACAAACTACCGAAGACTGGGCACTCCAGGCCCGCGACGCCGTAGCCGAACAGATCACCCAGCACCTCACGCCGGCCACTGGCCGCCCCGCAGAGGAACTCAGCCAGATGGACACTGACCTGATCTGGATGTGGCGCTACAGCGCCCCCGAAAGCCTCCGTCTATGGCTGCTCCAACGCCTCGACAACGGATGGGAGCCCCTCCCCCTCCTGGGCAAACTCATCCGCCCCGCCACGCGCCCATTCCCCCTGATCGACGACAACGTCCTAGCCGGCCTCGACGCCATGTTCAGCCTCGACATCCTCTACACACGCCTGGATCCCGTACTCCAGAGCAGCCACAGCCCTGCCGACTCTCACCAGGCCAGCATCCTGCAAGCACTCCGCGAGCACCGCCCCACCACCGGTTAACCCTCAGAAGCTGTTGTCTTTCCGGGCTTGAGGACTGCGTTCTCGCTGGTCAGGCATAGCGTCGGCAGTCCTATGGGAGTGGTGAGGTGTTCTGTCGTCGCTCCGGTGGAGGTCGGAGATGCCGTCGGTCGTTGGGTTGCTGGAACAGCGTGAGCTCACCGCTCGCCGTCGGTGGACGAGCTGCGGGAGGAGGCCGACCGTATCCACGCCGAGTTGACCGTGGCCGAGCGGGAGTGGGACGAGTGGGTCATCGCCCGCTCACGGGTCGGCGAGGTCCTGGCCCCGGGCAGCGACAGCATCGCCGGCCCCGAAGCTTTCCAGGGCCCGGGGGATCCCGGTGAACAGCCTGGGCGGCCCGAGTCGCCGGAGGCGGCGAAGCCGAAATCGGTGGTGCCGGTCTGGCGTGCGGGCCTGGCCTGGTCGGCCCTGTCGGTGGACTACCAGCGCATCCTGCGAGTCCTGGCCGACTGTCAGCGGCTCGGTCAAAGCCCGTTGGCTTGCCAGGAGATGGCCGTAGCCCTCGGCCTCGACGTGGTGCCAGCGAAGGTGGAGGCGCTGCGGTCAAAAGCGAAGCGTCTGACGGCCCATGGCTGGCTGGTCGAACCGGCTCCGGGCCGGTTCACGCTCGGGAAGGGCGTGACCGGGCCAGGCAGCGGGTCATGAGCGCATCGCGCGCCTTCCGCGCGGTTTCGCCACTGCGCTCGTCATCCAGGCTGGCGGGCCGTATCGCGGGAATCTCCGTCTGGGCGGCCCTCTGATCGGGCAACTCAGCTTCGCAGGGTCTCTCCCTGGGGGTCGTAACAGACGAGCCCGTGCTCGCGAGCCAGGCCAGCGGCATACTCGAAGACTTCCTCCGCCCTGCTGTAGGACATGAGCAGATAGACGATCGGCCCCGAGGCCTCATCCATGACGGGTGGTGATGCCCAGGGGCTGCCAGGGACATCGTCCGGATACCGCTCGACGAGTGCCTCGACATAGGCCTCAATGCGCGGCGACGGCTCCGCGAGCACGTCCTCCGAATCGAGGTA
Source organism: Streptomyces griseomycini (assembly GCF_014203535.1). Classification (GTDB taxonomy): domain Bacteria; phylum Actinomycetota; class Actinomycetes; order Streptomycetales; family Streptomycetaceae; genus Streptomyces; species Streptomyces griseomycini. The sequence continues at coordinate 1,296 of NZ_JACHJI010000045.1, read as the reverse complement.
GCGCTCGTAAAGCTCGTCGAAGACCGCGTCCGCTTCCTCGTCGCGCGGCTGCTCCCCATCCCACACAGCCAGGTCGTAGCTCATGCGCGGATGATCGCAGGTGCCGACCTGGCCGAGGTCGGCACCCCCGGCTCCGGGCCGGGTCACGCTCGCGATGGGCGTCGCCGGGCCAGGCGGCGGATCATGATCATGATCATCGACCAGTAGACCATCGCCTCGGCGCTGGTGGTGCGGCGCTCGACGTCGCGGACCAGGCGGCGGCTGCGCATGAGGTGGGCGAAGAGGCGCTCGACGATCCACCGCTTGGGCAGCACCACGAAGCCGCGCATGTCGTCGCTGCGTTTGACGATCGCCAGGACCAGGGCGAACGTGGCCAGGCAGTGCTCGACGAGGCTGCCGGTGTAGCCGCCGTCGGCCCACACCAGCTCCAGCCGGTGGTGCGCGGCGGCCACCCGCGCCAGCAGCACCTAGGCGGCGGCGCGGTCGCCGACATCCGCGCTGGTGACTATCACGCCCAGCAGCAGGCCGAGGGTGTCGACCACGACGTGCCGTTTGCGGCCGTTGACCAGTTTGCCGCCGTCGAAGCCGCGGCTGTCCGCGCCGACGACGGCGTCCGCCTTGATGGACTGCGAGTCGATCACCCCGGCCGTCGGCTCCGCGTCCCGGCCCAGCTTCTCGCGGACCTTCGCGCGCAGCCGGTGGTGGAACTCCTGGACCAGGGCGTTCTCGCGCCAGCGGCGGAAAAACGCGTACACCCGGTCCCACGGCGGGAAGTCGGCGGGCATCGCCCGCCACTTGATTCCGTTGTCGACCAGGTAGCGGATCGCGTCCAGCATCGCGCGGTGGCAGTACGCCTCCGGCCGGCCGCCGCGGCCTCGCAGCCCGCCCGGCACCGGGAGCAGCGGGCGGGTGTGCGCCCATTCGGTGTCGGTCATGCCGGTCGGGTACCGGCGTTGTCGCTCGGGCCGGTCGGCCGCGTTGCCGTACACGTGCGCGAGGCAGTCACACGATGGAGCAGCCGGGTTGGACTGCCTGCCCGTCGGCACGGAAGACTGCGGCACCGGGGCCTCCTGTTGCTCTATGGATTCGACACCCACGAGCTGTTCAGGAGACCCCGCCTTCATGCCCTGGCCCCGACAGGATCACCCGACCGGGAATCCGCGTTCGACCGCCACCGCTCAAGATCGAAAAGGCAACAGCTTCTAAGACCGTGTCCTACGTGGTGAGGCGTCGTTGAACTCGGCATGGGGCGGGGTACGTGGAGTTGGATTGTTCCGGACGGGCTGTGGGAGATCG
>NZ_JACHJI010000044.1 GCF_014203535.1 Streptomyces griseomycini | reverse complement strand
TGGCGGCCTACGCCCACCAGGACCTGCCCTTCGAGCGGCTCGTGGAGGAGCTCAAGCCCGAACGCTCCCTCGCCCGCCACCCCCTCTTCCAGGTCGTCCTCACCTTCGACGCCGACGGACCGGCCCACGAGCGGATCGGCACGGCCATGCCCGGCCTCACCGTCACCGAACACGGTGCGACGACCGGCTCCGCCAAGTTCGACCTCGTCCTCGGGTTCGCCGAGCGGCGCACCCCCGACGGCGACCCCGACGGCCTGCGCGCCGCCCTGGTCTTCGCCACCGACCTGTTCGACGAGGCCACCGCCCGCTCCCTCACCGCCCGCCTCCTGGGCCTGCTCGACGCGGTCGCCGAGTGTCCTTCGGTGCGGGTCGGTGAGGTGGACGTGCTGGTGGCGGAGGAGCGTGTGTCTGCGGCGGGTGGGCTGGGTGCCGGGGGTGTGCGGTCGACGGTGCCGGCGTTGTTCGAGGCGCGGGTGGCGGAGGGGCCGGAGCGTACGGCGGTGGTGTTCGGTGGGGAGTCGCTGTCGTACGCGGAGCTGGACGCGCGTGCTGAGCGGTTGGCGCATGTGCTGATGGGCCGGGGTGTGGGGCCTGGTGATTTCGTGGCGCTGGCGTTGCCGAGGTCGGCGGAGCTGGTGGTGGCGATCCTGGGTGTGCTGAAGGCGGGTGCGGCGTACGTGCCCGTGGACCCGGCGTATCCGGCCGATCGCATCGCGTACACGGTGCAGGACTGCCGGCCGAAGCTGTTGGTGACGGCCGCCGAGGTCGTGGAACGGCTCGGTTCCTTCGGTGGTGCCGTGCTGGTGCTGGACGATGCGGTGGTGGTGGAGGAGCTGGCCGGGATGCCGGTGGCTGGTTCCGCTGGGCGTCGGGTCGGTCTGGTGCCGGAGCATCCGGCGTATGTGATCTACACGTCGGGTTCGACGGGGCGTCCGAAGGGTGTGGTGGTGGCGCACCAGAACGTGGTGCGGCTGTTCACGGCGACGGACGACTGGTTCGGGTTCGGGCCGGACGACGTGTGGACGTTGTTCCATTCGTTCGCGTTCGACTTCTCGGTGTGGGAGTTGTGGGGGGCGTTGCTCTACGGCGGGCGGCTGGTGGTGGTGCCGCATGACGTGAGCCGTTCGCCGGCCGATCTGCTGGATCTGCTGGTGCGGGAGCGGGTGACGGTGCTGAACCAGACGCCGTCGGCGTTCCATCAGCTGAGCCAGGCGGACGCGGAGCGGCCCGGTGCCGGACTCGCCCTGCGTTACGTGGTGTTCGGTGGTGAGGCCCTTGAGCCGTCCCGGCTGGCGGACTGGTTCGCACGGCACGGGGACCGTTCGCCGGTGCTGGTGAACATGTACGGCATCACCGAGACGACCGTGCACGTCACCTACCTGCCGATGAGCGAGGAGCTGGCGGCGGGGCAGTCGCGCAGCCTGATCGGTGAGGGCATCCCGGATCTGCGGGTGTACGTGCTGGACGAGGGGCTGCGTCCGGTGCCGTTCGGCGTGCCGGGGGAGATGTATGTCGGTGGCCGTGGTCCCGCGACGGGCTATCTGGACCGTGCGGGGCTGACGTCCGAGCGGTTCGTGGCGGACCCGTTCGCCGGTGACGGCTCGCGGATGTACCGCACCGGTGACCTGGCACGGCGTCTGCGGGACGGCGGTCTGGAGTACCTGGGACGCGCCGATCACCAGGTCAAGATCCGCGGCTTCCGCATCGAACTCGGCGAGATCGAGGCGACCCTCGTGGCGCATCCGGCGGTCGCCGGCGCGGCCGTCGTCGTCCATGAGGACCGCCCGGGGGACAAGCGGCTCGTCGCGTACGTCGTCCCGACGGACGGCGCACCGGACCACCGCGCGCTGCGGGAGCACGCCGCGGCGGAACTGCCCGAGTACATGGTCCCGTCCCAGTTCGTCACCCTGGACGTGCTGCCGCTGACCCCCAACGGCAAGCTGGACCGCAGGGCGCTGCCCGCTCCCGACCCGATCAGCGGAGCGAGCGCCGGACGGGCCCCGCGCACAGCGCGCGAGGAGGTCCTGTGCACCCTGTTCGCCGATGTCCTGGGCGTCGCGCAGGTCACCGTCGACGACGACTTCTTCGCCCTCGGCGGGCACTCGCTCCTCGCCACCCGGCTCGTCGGCCGCATCCGTGCCGCCCTCGGTGCCGAACTGCCCGTACGGGCCCTGTTCGAGGCGCCCACCGTCGCCGAACTGGCCCGGCGGCTCGGTACGGCCGACGCGGCGCGCACCGCGCTGACCCGCGCCGAGACCAGGCCGGAGCGCGTCCCCCTGTCGTACGCACAGCAGCGGCTGTGGTTCCTCCAGCACCTCCAGGGACCCAGCCCCGCCTACAACATCCCGGCCGCGCTGCGGCTGTCCGGCGACCTCGACCACGACGCCCTGCGGGCGGCCCTGCTGGACCTCGTCACCCGGCACGAGTCGCTGCGCACCGTCTTCGCCGAGGACACCGGAGGACCCCGCCAGCAGATCCTGCACCCGGCCGAGGCCCTGCCCGGCCTGCCCGTCGAGGACGTCACCGAGGACCGGCTGGACGCCGTGCTCGCCGACGCCGCCCGCGCCGGCATCGACCTCACCGCGGACGCGCCACTGCGTGCCCGGCTGTACGCCCTCGGCCCGCGCGAGCACGTGCTGATGCTGGTGATCCATCACGCGGCCGCCGACGGCTGGTCGCTCCAGCCGCTGGCCCGCGATCTCGTCACCGCCTACGCCGCCCGCGCCGAGGGCCGGGCACCGGACTGGGCTCCGCTGCCCGTTCAGTACGCCGACTACAGCCTGTGGCAGTACAGCCACCTCGGCTCCGAGGACGACCCGGGCTCCGTGATCTCGCAGCAGCTGGCCCACTGGTCCGGGGCGCTCGCCGGGCTGCCGGCCGAACTGACCCTGCCCACCGACCACCCGCGGCCCCTGGTCGCGTCCGAGGAGGGTGACGAGGTCGCCTTCGAGGTCCCCGCACAGGTCCACGAGGGTCTGCTGCGGCTCGCCCACGGCAGCGGAGCCAGCCTCTTCATGGTCGTCCAGACCGCGCTCGCCGCCCTCCTGACGAGGCTCGGCGCGGGCACGGACGTGCCGATCGGCACCCCCGTCGCCGGACGGAACGACGAGGCACTCGAGGACCTGATCGGCTTCTTCGTCAACACGCTCGTGCTGCGCACCGACACCTCCGGCAACCCCACCTTCGCCGAACTGCTGGACCGGGTGCGCACCGCCGACCTGGCGGCCTACGACCACCAGGACGTCCCCTTCGAGCGCCTCGTCGACGCGCTCAACCCCGAGCGGTCCCGGGGCCGTCATCCCCTGTTCCAGGTGTCCCTCACGGTCGACGGCTCCGACCGGCAGTCCGCGCTCGACACCGTCGGACAGCTGCCCGGACTCACCGTGACCCGGCACCCCGTCAGCACCCGTGCCGCGAAGTTCGACCTCTCCTTCGTCGTGGAGGAACGGCACGGGGACGGCGGCGCACCCGCCGGCCTGCGCGGTGCCGTGGAATTCCGCACCGACCTCTTCGACCGACGCACCGCCGACGCGGTCGCCGAACGGTTCGTCCGCGTCCTGACCGCGGTCGCCGAGTGTCCTTCGGTGCGTGTCGGTGAGGTGGACGTGCTGGTGGCGGAGGAGCGTGTGTCTGCGGCGGGTGGGCTGGGTGCCGGGGGTGTGCGGTCGACGGTGCCGGCGTTGTTCGAGGCGCGGGTGGCGGAGGGGCCGGAGCGTACGGCGGTGGTGTTCGGTGGGGAGTCGCTGTCGTACGCGGAGCTGGACGCGCGTGCTGAGCGGTTGGCGCATGTGCTGATGGGCCGGGGTGTGGGGCCTGGTGATTTCGTGGCGCTGGCGTTGCCGAGGTCGGCGGAGCTGGTGGTGGCGATCCTGGGTGTGCTGAAGGCGGGTGCGGCGTACGTGCCCGTGGACCCGGCGTATCCGGCCGATCGCATCGCGTACACGGTGCAGGACTGCCGGCCGAAGCTGTTGGTGACGGCCGCCGAGGTCGTGGAACGGCTCGGTTCCTTCGGTGGTGCCGTGCTGGTGCTGGACGATGCGGTGGTGGTGGAGGAGCTGGCCGGGATGCCGGTGGCTGGTTCCGCTGGGCGTCGGGTCGGTCTGGTGCCGGAGCATCCGGCGTATGTGATCTACACGTCGGGTTCGACGGGGCGTCCGAAGGGTGTGGTGGTGGCGCACCAGAACGTGGTGCGGCTGTTCACGGCGACGGACGACTGGTTCGGGTTCGGGCCGGACGACGTGTGGACGTTGTTCCATTCGTTCGCGTTCGACTTCTCGGTGTGGGAGTTGTGGGGGGCGTTGCTCTACGGCGGGCGGCTGGTGGTGGTGCCGCATGACGTGAGCCGTTCGCCGGCCGATCTGCTGGATCTGCTGGTGCGGGAGCGGGTGACGGTGCTGAACCAGACGCCGTCGGCGTTCCATCAGCTGAGCCAGGCGGACGCGGAGCGGCCCGGTGCCGGACTCGCCCTGCGTTACGTGGTGTTCGGTGGTGAGGCCCTTGAGCCGTCCCGGCTGGCGGACTGGTTCGCACGGCACGGGGACCGTTCGCCGGTGCTGGTGAACATGTACGGCATCACCGAGACGACCGTGCACGTCACCTACCTGCCGATGAGCGAGGAGCTGGCGGCGGGGCAGTCGCGCAGCCTGATCGGTGAGGGCATCCCGGATCTGCGGGTGTACGTGCTGGACGAGGGGCTGCGTCCGGTGCCGTTCGGCGTGCCGGGGGAGATGTATGTCGGTGGCCGTGGTCCCGCGACGGGCTATCTGGACCGTGCGGGGCTGACGTCCGAGCGGTTCGTGGCGGACCCGTTCGCCGGTGACGGCTCGCGGATGTACCGCACCGGTGACCTGGCACGGCGTCTGCGGGACGGCGGTCTGGAGTACCTGGGACGCGCCGATCACCAGGTCAAGATCCGCGGCTTCCGCATCGAACTCGGCGAGATCGAGGCGACGTTGGCCCGCCATCCCGAGGTCGGACAGTGTGCCGTCGTGGTGCGCGAGGACCGGCCCGGTGACAAGCGGCTCGTCGCCTACGCCGTGCCGGCCGCCGGTGTCACGGCCCTTCCGGACACCGCCGACCTGCGCGAACACCTCGCGCGGGACCTGCCCGACTACATGGTGCCCATGGCGATCGTGCCGCTGGACACCCTGCCCCTCACCCCCAACGGCAAGATCGACCAACGGGCCCTGCCCCGCCCGGTGTACGGCGACGAGACCCGGCGCCGCGGCCCGCGCACGGCGCGCGAGGAGGCCCTGTGCACCCTGTTCGGCGAGGTGCTCGGGCAGGACGAGATCGGCATCGACGAGGGCTTCTTCGCCCTCGGCGGTGACAGCATCATGGCCATCCAGCTGGTCAGCCGGGCCCGGCGCGCCGGCCTCGAGCTGACCGTCCGTGAGGTGTTCGAGCACCAGACGGTCGCGGCGCTCGCCCACACCGTGTCCGATGCCGGTACCGACACCGGCCGCCCGGTCGACGAACCCGGTGGCACCGGCCCCGTACCGCTCCTGCCGATCATCCACTGGCTCGCCGAACTCGCCGGGCCCGTCGACCACTTCAGCCAGTCCCAGCTGATCCGCACCCCCGCCGGAGCCGACCGCGAGCGACTGGAGCGGGCACTCCAGGCGGTCCTGGACCACCATGACGCCCTCCGCATGACGCTCCACATCGACGGAGCCGACGGCACCGGCGTGGGCGCGGCCGGCTGGCGGCTGGAGATCCCCGGCGGGCCCGGGCCACGCGCCGCCGACGTCCTCCACCGGGTCGACGTGTCCCGCCTCGACGACGAGGAACTGCGCCGGACCCTCGTACGCGAGGGCACCGGGGCGCGCGCCCGGCTCGCCCCCCGTGACGGCACGATGGTGCAGGCCGTGTGGTTCGACGCGGGACCCGACCGGCAGGGACGGCTGCTGCTGGCCGTGCACCACCTCGCGGTCGACGGCGTGTCCTGGCGCATCCTCCTGCCCGACCTCGCCGAGGCCTGGCGGGCCGACGCCGCGGGCGACGCACCGCGGCTCCAGCCCGTGGGCACCTCACTGCGCGGCTGGGCGACGCGGCTGGCCGAGCTGGCCGCAACCCGGCCCGACACCGGACTCGCCCGGTGGGAGGCCGTCCTCGACGCACCCGATCCGCTGGCCGGCCTCCCGGCCCCGGACCCGGCCCGCGACACCTACGCGACCGCCGGGCACCTGACCCTGACCCTGCCGCCGGACGTCACCTCGGCCGTCCTGGGCGCCGTCCCCGCCGCGTTCCGCGCCGGCCCCGACGAGGTGCTCCTGGCCGCGTTCACCCTGGCCGTCGCAGAGTGGCGGCAGCGGGCGGGAGACGTCCTCGTCGACCTCGAAGGACACGGCCGCGAGGAGGAGTTCGCCGGCGGCGCCGACCTGTCGCGGACCGTCGGCTGGTTCACCGCCCTGTACCCCGTACGCCTCGGCACCGGCTCGCTGGACCGGGCCGACGCCTGGGCCGCCGGGCCGGCCGCCGGTGACCTGGTGAAGCGGGTGAAGGAACAGCTGCGGGCCGTCCCCGACCGGGGCATGGGCTACGGCCTGGCCCGCTACCTGGACCCGCGCACGGCGGAGCGGCTCGCCGCCCGGCCCCGCCCCCGGATCGGGTTCAACTACCTGGGCCGCTACACCGTGGGCTCCGACAAGGACGCCGCCGACTGGACCGTGGTGGCGGGCGCCGACACCGGATCCGACCACGACCCGCGCATGCCGCTGCCGCACGCCGTGGAAGTGAACGCGGCCACCCGTGACACCTCCCACGGCCCCGAACTGGTGGCCGCGTGGACCTGGGCGGCCGAACTGCTGACCGAGGAGCGGGTCGAGGAGCTGGCCCGGCTGTGGTTCCGGGCCCTCGAGGCCCTGGCCGCACACGCCGAACGCCCCGACGCCGGCGGGCTGACCCCGTCCGACGTGGCGCTGTCGTCCATCGACCAGCGCGAGATCGACGAGTTCGAAGAAGAGCTGACGCAGGAGTGGGAGACGCACACATGAGCCGACAGCCGAAGGCCATCGAGGACATTCTGCCGCTCTCCCCGTTGCAGGAAGGGCTCCTCTTCCACAGCGTCTACGACCGGTCCGGCGACGACGTCTACACCGCGCAGTCCGTGTTCGAACTGACCGACCACGGCGGCGCGGCCCCCCTCGACACGGACGCCCTGCGCGCGGCCGTCGCCGGAATGCTGCGCCGGCACGCCGCGCTGCGCGCCTGCTTCCGCGAGCGCAGGAGCGGCGAATGGGCGCAGCTCGTGCTGCGCCGTGTCGAGCCCGACTGGCGGGAGATCGACCTCAGCGGCCTGCCCGAGGACGAGCGCGCGGCCGAGGCGGACCGCATCGTCACCGAGGACCGCACCCGCCGCTTCGACCTGTCCCGGCCGCCGCTGATGCGGTGCACGCTGCTGCGGCTGGGCGGCGGCGTCCACCGCTTCCTGCTCACCAGCCACCACCTGCTCTACGACGGCTGGTCGCAGCCACTGCTCGCCCGCGACCTGTTCGCGCTGTACGAGAACGGGGGCGACACCGACGAGCTGGCGCCCGTGCGTCCGTACCGCGACTACCTGACCTGGCTCGCCGGACAGGACCGCGAAGCGGCCCTGCGCGCCTGGGGCGACGCCCTCGCCGATGTCGACGAGGCGACCCTCGTCGCCCCCGGCGCCGACCGGTCCCCCGTCGTCCCCGACGAGCTGCGGACGGAACTCGACGAGGGGGACACCTCCGCCCTGCTCCGCTGGGCGCGGGACAACGGCCTCACGCTCAGCACCGTCGTGCAGGGCGCGTGGGCCCTCGTCCTCGCCTCCGTCACCGGGCGGGACGACGTCGTGACCGGCCTCACCGTCAACGGCCGGCCGCCCGAGGTCGCCGGCGTCGAGTCGATGGTCGGCCTGTTCATCAACACGGTGCCCCTGCGGCACCGTGTCCGCCGCGGCGAGACCCTCACGGCGATGCTGCGGCGCCTCCAGGACGAGCAGACCCTGCTGCTGCCCCACCAGCACCTCGGGCTCTCCGAGATCCAGCGCCGGTCCGGCGTGACCGGCGAACTCTTCGACACGCTCTGCGTCTTCCAGAACTACCCCTCCAGCGGGGCGGCCCGCCGCGGCGCCGCCGACACCCGCTCGCTGCCCGTCACCCGCATCGACAGCCGGGACGCCACCCACTACCCGCTGGCGCTCGTCACCGCTCCCGGAGACCGGCTCGGCTTCCGGCTCGACTACCGCTCCGACACCGTCGCGCACGACACGGCCCGAGCCGTCCTCGACCGGCTGCGCCGCGTCCTCGACGCCCTGGTCCGCGACCCCGACCAGCCCGTGGCCTCCGTGGAACTGCTGTCGTCCGGTGAGCGGCGGCGGGTGGTGGAGGAGTGGAACGCGACCGGGCGTGTGGTGCCTTCGGTGTCGTTGGCGGATCTGTTCGTGGAG
>NZ_JACHJI010000043.1 GCF_014203535.1 Streptomyces griseomycini | reverse complement strand
GGCCGACCGACGAGGTGCTCAAGGAGTACGAGAAGTTCACGGGCAAGTGACCCGGCACGGCCCGGGCCCCGCCGGCACCACCCCGGCGGGGCCCGACGTCTGCGGAAGAAGCGCCAACTCGCGCTCGGACGAGGAATCTTGACGCCGATCGGAGCGTTGTCGTGATGCGCCGGCCCCCCGGCGGAACACGCCGCGTCGTACAACGTAAGCTGTACCGGTCCCGAAAGGCGGCAATCAGGGCCATAATGCCCGACACCATCCAGCGAGGCCGCCGGACGGAACCCGGGCGGGCGTGTCCGAAATAGTGTGCATCGGGTTGGCAGTGTAGAACGGGAGATGTGACGGCAATGGCTACGGAGACTCCCCGGCTGAGCGCAGCATGTGCCGTCCCCGCCCAGGGCAGCCCGCGATGACGTCCACCGGCACGGCGCGCGCCGTCGACCCCGAGCGCGCCACGCTCGACAAGGCCGCCACCGAGAACTTCCCCGTGGCCCCCTTCTTCCTGCCCCGGCCCTGGCGCGACGACCTCATGGCCGTGTACGGCTTCGCCCGTCTGGTCGACGACATCGGCGACGGCGACCTGGCCCCCGGCGGCGCCGACGCCCGGCTGCTCGGTGTGCCCGCCGAGCGGGCCGGGGACCGGATGCTGCTGCTGGACGCCCTCGAGACGGATCTTCACCGGGTGTTCGACCCGGCCGGCCCGGAACCAAACCATCCGCTGCTGCGCAGGCTCCGCCCGACGGTCCGTCACCGCGCGCTGACCCCCGAACCCTTCCTCGCCCTGATCGCCGCCAACCGCCAGGACCAGCTGGTCAAGAGGTACGAGACCTACGACGACCTGGTCGCCTACTGCGAGCTGTCGGCCAACCCCGTCGGCCGCCTCGTCCTCGCCGTCACCGGCACCTCGACGCCCGAGCGCGTCCGCCGCTCCGACGCGATCTGCACGGCCCTGCAGATCGTCGAGCACCTCCAGGACGTCGCCGAGGACCTCGGCCGCGACCGCATCTACCTGCCCGCCGCGGACATGGAGCGCTTCCACGTCCAGGAGGCGGACCTCGCCGCGGACACCGCAGGCGCATCGGTGCGCGCACTGGTCGCGTACCAGGCCCAACGCGCCCGGGACCTGCTGAATGAAGGCGCCCCCCTCGTGGGTAGCGTCCACGGCAGACTGAGGTTGCTGCTCGCAGGGTTCGTGGCGGGGGGGAGGGCGGCCGTCCACGCGATCGCCGCCGCCGAACACGACGTACTTTCCGGCCCGCCCAAGCCCGGCAAGCTCCGGCTGCTGCGCGAGGTGGGCGTGACTCTGCGAGGAGAGGGGTGATCCGGACCGTGGAGTCGGAACCGCACGCGTCCGCACCGGTACTCGCCGCCTACCGCTACTGCGAGGCCGTCACCGGGCACCAGGCCCGTAACTTCGCCTACGGCATCCGGCTGCTGCCGACGGCCAAGCGGCGCGCGATGTCGGCGCTGTACGCGTTCTCCCGGCGCGTCGACGACATCGGCGACGGCGCGCTGGCGGACGACGTCAAGGTCGCCCGGCTCGAGGACACCCGGGCGCTGCTCGCCCGGATCCGCGACGGCGCGGTCGACGAGGACGACACCGACCCGGTCGCGGTCGCCCTCGCCCACGCCGCCGCGCACTTCCCGATCCCGCTCGGCGGCCTGGACGAGCTCATCGACGGCGTCCAGATGGACGTACGCGGCGAGACCTACGAGACCTGGGACGACCTGAAGACCTACTGCCGCTGCGTCGCGGGCGCCATCGGCCGGCTCTCGCTCGGAGTGTTCGGCACGGAGCGGGGGGCGCGCGGCGCCGAGCGCGCACCCGAGTACGCCGACACCCTCGGTCTCGCGCTCCAGCTCACCAACATCCTCCGGGACGTCCGCGAGGACGCCCTGGGCGGACGCACCTACCTGCCCGCCGACGACCTCGCCAAGTTCGGCTGCTCGGCCGGGTTCGGCGGACCGACCCCACCGGAGGGCTCCGACTTCGCGGGCCTCGTGCACTTCGAAGTGCGCCGGGCCCGCGCCCTCTTCGCCGAGGGCTACCGGCTGCTCCCCCTGCTCGACCGGCGCAGCGGCGCCTGCGTCGCCGCCATGGCCGGCATCTACCGCAGGCTGCTGGACCGCATCGAGCGCGACCCCGAGGCCGTGCTGCGCGGCCGGGTCTCCCTGCCCGGACGGGAGAAGGCGTACGTCGCGGTGCGCGGACTGTCCGGACTGGACGCCCGGCACGTGACCCGGCGGACCGTCAGGAGGCGCGCCTGATGGACACACCGTTCCCAGGTGATGCCCCCGGCGAAAAGCGGTGGGCAACCCTCCGCCACGATGCCGCGTCCCAGACTGAGACGGCCGGCCGTGCACCGTTCCGGCACGGCGGCCGGGCAGGGGAGGGTGCGTGATGACCCACGGCGCACGATCCGAAGGGCCGCTCGCGGGCGACCCGGCACCGGCCGGGAGACACGCCGTCGTGGTCGGCGGCGGGCTGGCCGGCGTCACCGCCGCGCTCGCGCTCGCCGACGCCGGGGTGCGCGTCACCCTGCTCGAAGGCCGGCCCCGGCTCGGCGGGCTCGCCTTCTCCTTCCAGCGCGGCGACCTGACCGTCGACAACGGCCAGCACGTCTACCTGCGCTGCTGCAGCGCCTACCGCTGGTTCCTCGACCGGATCGGAGGGGCGGCGCTGGCACCGCTGCAGGACCGGCTCGATGTGCCCGTCGTCGACGTGACGCGCCCCGAGGGGCGGCGGCTCGGCCGACTGCGGCGCGACGCGCTGCCCGTGCCCCTGCACCTGGGGCGCAGCCTCGCCGCGTATCCGCACCTCTCGCTCGCCGACCGGGCCAGAGTGGGCCGGGCCGCGCTCGCGCTGAAGGGGCTCGACCTCGCCGATCCCGCCCTGGACACCCAGGACTTCGGCAGCTGGCTGGCCGCGCACGGCCAGTCGGCGCGCGCCGTCGAGGCCCTGTGGGACCTGGTCGGGGTCGCCACCCTCAACGCGGTCGCGGGCGACTCCTCCCTGGCGCTCGCCGCGATGGTGTTCAAGACCGGTCTGCTGTCCGATCCGGGCGCGGCCGACATCGGCTGGGCGCGCGTACCCCTGGGCGAACTGCACGACCGGCTCGCCCGCAAGGCGCTCGACTCCGCGGGCGTGCGTACCGAGGTCCGTGCGCGGGTCACCTCCGTCTTCGCCAACGGCGACGGAGGGTGGAGCGTCCGGGCTCCCGGCGAGACGCTCGACGCGGACGCCGTCGTCCTCGCCGTACCGCAGCGCGAGGCCCACGACCTGCTGCCCGCGGGCGCGCTGGACGCCCCCGAACGGCTGCTCGACATCGGCACCGCGCCGATCCTCAACGTCCACGTCGTCTACGACCGCAAGGTCCTCGCGCGGCCCTTCCTCGCGGCCCTCGGCACCCCCGTGCAGTGGGTCTTCGACCGCACCGAGACGTCCGGACTGAAGGAGGGCCAGTACCTGGCGCTGTCCCAGTCGGTCGCCCACAACGAGATCGACGAGCCCGTGGCCGCGCTGCGCGAGCGCTACCTGCCCGAACTGGAGCGGTTGCTGCCGCGCACCCGCGGCGCCCGCGTGAAGGACTTCTTCGTCACCCGGGAACGCACCGCCACGTTCGTTCCCGCCCCTGGCGTCGGACGGCTCAGGCCCGGCGCCCGCACCGAGGCACCCGGCCTGTACCTGGCCGGCGCGTGGACCGCCACCGGGTGGCCCGCGACCATGGAGAGCGCGGTCCGCAGCGGCGTCGGTGCGGCGGACGCCGCGCTGGGCGCCCTGGGCCGGCCCCGCCCCCGCCACCTCTTCGCGATCGAGGAGGCGGCATGACGCTCGACCGGCACGGCGCGGCGGACCTCCGCACCCCCGGTACCGCAACAAGAGGAGACACTGTGCCCACTGTGCCCCCGGCCTCGCAGGCCGCTCGAAGGACCGCGGTGGACGTGTCCGCGCTCCTGGAGCGCGGCCGCACCCTGGCCACGCCGGTACTGCGGGCGGCCGTCGACCGCCTGGCACCTCCCATGGACACGGTCGCGGCCTACCACTTCGGCTGGATCGACGCCCAGGGCCGGCCGGCGGACGGCGACGGCGGCAAGGCCGTGCGCCCCGCGCTCGCCGTGCTGTCCGCCGAGGTGACCGGTGCGGCGCCGGAGACCGGCGTCCCCGGCGCGGTCGCCGTCGAGCTGGTCCACAACTTCTCGCTGCTGCACGACGACCTGATGGACGGCGACGAGCAGCGCCGGCACCGCGACACCGTCTGGAAGGTGCACGGCCCCGCCCAGGCCATCCTGGTCGGCGACGCCCTGTTCGCCCTGGCCAACGAGGTGCTGCTGGAACTCGGCACCGTCGAGGCGGGCCGCGCCACCCGCCGGCTGACCACCGCGAGCCGCGCGCTCATCGACGGCCAGGCCCAGGACATCTCCTACGAGCACCGCGACCGGGTCAGCGTCGAGGAGTGCCTGGAGATGGAGGGCAACAAGACCGGTGCCCTGCTCGCCTGCGCCAGCTCCATCGGCGCGGTGCTCGGCGGTGCGGACGACCGCACCGCCGACGCGCTGGAGACGTACGGCTACCACCTCGGCCTCGCCTTCCAGGCCGTCGACGACATCCTCGGCATCTGGGGCGACCCGGAGGCCACCGGCAAGCAGACCTGGAGCGACCTGCGCCAGCGCAAGAAGTCCCTCCCGGTCGTGGCCGCGCTCGCGTCCGGCGGCCCCGCTTCCGGACGGCTCGGCGAGATCCTCGCCGCCGACGCCAAGAGCAGCGACTTCGCGAACTTCTCCGAGGAGGAGTTCGCGGCCCGCGCCGCCCTCATCGAGGAGGCGGGCGGCCGCGAGTGGACCGCCGAGGAGGCGCGCCGCCAGCACACCATCGCCATCGGAGCCCTCGACGCCGTCGACATGCCCGACCGGGTGCGGGACCGGTTCACGGCGCTCGCGGACTTCGTCGTCGTACGAAAGAGATGATCACTATCGGTCGAATAGCCCTCGCGTAGTCGCCGGCCGGCGTTGCGGGGAGAACAGCACCGGCCGACGGCGGACCCACAGCAGACACCACGACTTGCAGGACTGCACGAAGGGGAAGCCATGACAGCGACGACCGACGGAAGCGCCGGGGCGGCCCTGCCGCCCCGAGTGACCGCGGCCAGCGACACCGACACCGACACTCCCGTGGCGGCCGGGGTTCCCGACATCGCCGCCCGCGCCATGCGGCGCGCCACCGACTTCCTGCTGTCCCGGCAGGACGACCAGGGCTGGTGGAAGGGCGACCTCGAGACCAACGTCACGATGGACGCCGAGGACCTGCTGCTGCGTCAGTTCCTCGGCATCCGCGACGAGGAGACCACCCGCGCCGCCGCCCTGTTCATCCGCGGGGAGCAGCGCGAGGACGGCACCTGGGCCACCTTCCACGGCGGACCCGGTGAGCTCTCCACCACCATCGAGGCGTACGTCGCGCTGCGTCTGGCGGGCGACCCGCCCGACGCCCCGCACATGGCGAAGGCCTCCGCCTGGGTCCGCGCGCGGGGCGGCATCGCCGCCTCCCGGGTCTTCACCCGGATCTGGCTGGCCCTGTTCGGCTGGTGGAGGTGGGAGGACCTGCCCGAACTCCCGCCCGAGCTGATCTGGTTCCCGTCCTGGGCGCCGCTCAACATCTACGACTTCGGCTGCTGGGCCCGGCAGACCATCGTCCCGCTGACGATCGTCTCCGCCGAGCGCCCGGTCCGTCCCGCCCCGTTCCCGCTGGACGAGCTGCACACCGATCCGCACCGCCCCAACCCTCCCCGGCCGCTCGCTCCGGCGAACAGCTGGGACGGCGCCTTCCAGCGGCTGGACAGGGGCCTGCACGCGGTGCGCGGGATCGTCCCGCGCCGGCTGCGCAGGGCGGCCATGAACACCGCGGCCCGCTGGATCATCGAACGCCAGGAGAACGACGGCTGCTGGGGCGGCATCCAGCCCCCGGCCGTGTACTCGATCATCGCGCTCCACCTGCTCGGCTACGACCTGAACCATCCCGTGATGCGCGCGGGCCTCGAATCGCTCGACCGGTTCGCCGTGTGGCGCGAGGACGGCGCCCGGATGATCGAGGCCTGCCAGTCCCCGGTGTGGGACACCTGCCTCGCCACCATCGCGCTGGCCGACGCGGGTCTGCCCGCCGACCATCCGCAACTGGTCAAGGCCGCCGACTGGATGCTGGGCGAGCAGATCGTGCGGCCCGGCGACTGGTCCGTGCGCAGGCCCCACCTGCCGCCGGGGGGCTGGGCGTTCGAGTTCCACAACGACAACTACCCCGACATCGACGACACCGCAGAAGTGGTCCTCGCGCTGCGCAGGGTCAAGCACCACGACCCCGAACGGGTGGACAACGCCATCGGGCGCGGGGTGCGCTGGAACCTCGGCATGCAGTCGAGGAACGGTGCCTGGGGCGCCTTCGACGTCGACAACACCAGCCCGCTGCCCAACCGGCTGCCGTTCTGCGACTTCGGCGAGGTCATCGACCCGCCGTCCGCCGACGTCACCGCGCACGTCGTGGAGATGCTCGCCGTCGAGGGCCTCGCGCACGACCCGCGCACCCGGCGCGGCGTCCAGTGGCTGCTCGCCGAACAGGAGCCGGACGGCTCGTGGTTCGGGCGCTGGGGCGTCAACTACGTCTACGGCACCGGGTCCGTCGTACCCGCCCTGACCGCGGCCGGGATCCCCCGCTCGCACCCGGCGATCCGACGGGCCGTGGCCTGGCTGGAGTCGGTGCAGAACGACGACGGCGGCTGGGGCGAGGACCTGCGCTCCTACCGGGACGTCAGGCAGTGGAGCGGCCGGGGAGCCTCGACCGCCTCGCAGACGGCGTGGGCGCTGATGGCACTGCTGGCGGCGGGCGAGAGGGGGTCCAAGGCCGTCGAACGCGGCGTCGAGTGGCTGGCGGCCACGCAGCGGGAGGACGGCTCCTGGGACGAGCCGTACTTCACCGGTACCGGCTTCCCCTGGGACTTCTCCATCAACTACCACCTCTACCGGCAGGTCTTCCCGCTCACCGCGCTCGGGCGGTACGTGAACGGGGAGCCGTTCACGAAGAAGCCGGTCCTGGCGGAGGCCGGCCCCGAGCGGGCGGGCGCCACCGGGCGGGAGTCCCTCGCCGAGGCGAAGGGAAGCTGATGGGCGCCCGGCCCGCCCCGACCCCGCTGCTGATCGCCTGCGCGCTCGGCATCGAGCAGTTCGCGCTGCGCACGGGCGGGCGTGACACGCGGCGGGCCGGCTTTCGGCGTCCCGGAACCGAACGGGACGGCGCGAGCGCCGGCGGGCCGGTCACCGTCCTGCGCACGGGCATGGGGCCGGCGGCGGCCGAGCGCTCCGTCACCCGGGTGCTCACCGATCCGGCCCTGTGCGGGGCCGCCGTCCTGGCCACGGGCTTCTGCGCGGGGCTCGCCCCCGGTATGCACCCCGGCGACCTGGTCGTCGCCGAGGAGACGCGGGACCCGCGCGGCAGCGTGCCGTGCACCGGGACCGAACTGCTGGTGAAGGAGCTGGTGCGCACGGTGCCCGGGCGCACCGTCCACACCGGGCCGCTCACCGGCTCCGACCACGTCGTGCGCGGTCACGAACGGGCCGACCTGCTCGCGACCGGCGCGATCGCGGTCGACATGGAATCGGCGGCCACGCTGCTGGGCGCCGTCCGTGCGGGCGAGCGCCCGGTTGCGGCCGTCCGGGTGGTCGTGGACGCTCCGGAACACGAACTGGTCCGGATCGGCACGGTGCGCGGTGGAATATCGGCTTTCCGCGTTCTCCGCTCCGTCCTTCCGGCTTTCCACGAATGGCACCGTTCCTCGCTGCTCCCCAGGAGGTGAGCCAGATGGCCATGCCGCTGCGCCAGTCCATCAAGGTCGCTACATACTTGGCCGAACAGAAGCTCCGCCGGCGGGACAAGTTTCCGCTCATCGTCGAGCTGGAACCGCTCTTCGCCTGCAACCTCAAGTGCGAGGGCTGCGGGAAGATCCAGCACCCGGCCGGGGTGCTCAAGCAGCGCATGCCGGTCGCCCAGGCCGTGGGCGCGGTGCTGGAGTCGGGTGCCCCGATGGTGTCGATCGCCGGCGGCGAGCCACTGATGCACCCCCAGATCGACGAGATCGTGCGGCAGTTGGTGGCCAGGAGGAAGTACGTCTTCCTGTGCACCAACGCCATGCTGCTGCGCAAGAAGATGGACAAGTTCGCCCCCTCCCCGTACTTCGCGTTCGCCGTGCACATCGACGGGCTGCGGGAGCGGCACGACGAGTCCGTCGCGAAGGAGGGCGTGTTCGACGAGGCCGTGGCGGCCATCAAGGAGGCCAAGCGGCGCGGCTTCCGGGTCACCACCAACTCGACCTTCTTCAACACCGACACCCCGCAGACCGTCGTCGAGGTGCTCAACTACCTCAACGACGACCTCGAGGTCGACGAGATGATGATCTCGCCCGCCTACGCCTACGAGAAGGCCCCCGACCAGGAACACTTCCTGGGGGTCGAGCAGACCCGGGAGCTGTTCAGGAAGGCCTTCGCGGGGGGCAACCGGAGCCGCTGGCGGCTGAACCACTCCCCGCTGTTCCTGGACTTCCTGGAGGGCAAGGTCGACTTCCCGTGCACCGCGTGGGCGATCCCGAACTACTCGCTCTTCGGCTGGCAGCGCCCCTGCTACCTGATGAGCGACGGGTACGTGCCGACGTACCGGGAGCTGATCGAGGAGACCGACTGGGACCAGTACGGCCGCGGCAAGGACCCGCGCTGCGCCAACTGCATGGCGCACTGCGGCTACGAGCCCACCGCCGTCCTCGCCACCATGGGATCCCTGAAGGAGTCGCTGCGCGCTCTGCGCGAGACCGTCTCCGGGAACCGGGAGTGAGGCCATGACCGCTGTCCCCCTCGGAGTTCCCGAAGTCCCCCCGAGGCCGCTCGCCGAGCGCCGGAGGAGCCGGCGGATCCAGGTCGGGTCGGTGGCGGTGGGCGGGGACGCCCCGGTGTCGGTGCAGTCGATGACGACGACGCGTACGTCGGACATCGGTGCGACGCTGC
>NZ_JACHJI010000042.1 GCF_014203535.1 Streptomyces griseomycini | reverse complement strand
CGTACGCCCCGCTCCACGACCAGGTGCCGCGCCACGAGCCCGCCCAGCGTGCCCGTCGCACCCGTGACCAGCACCGCACCGGAACCGAACCCGGGATCCTCCACGACGGAACGCCGGGCCCTGACCAGTCGCGGCACGTAGAGGGCACCGGACCGCAGAGCGAACTGCGGCTCCCCCGTCGCCAGCGCGACGGGCAGCGCCTCCAGTGAGGCCGCCTCGTCGTCGAGGTCCACCAGCACGATCCGGTCCGGGTTCTCCAACTGCGCCGAGCGCACCAGACCCCACACCGCCGCCTGCGCCACGTCCCGCACGTCACCGTCGTCCGCGACGGCGACCGCGCCCCCGGTCACCACGACCAGCCGCGCCGCGTCCGACCGCTCCTCCGACAGCCAGGTCTGCACCGCGTTCAGCGCCCAGTGCGCCGCCTCGTGCGCAGCCGACACCGGATCGGACGCGGAGCCGGAAGCGGACGTGACCGGGCACCGCACGACCACGTAGTCGGACCGCAGGTCGGTCAAGGCCTCCAGGTCGGTCCACCCGATCGTCGGGGCGTCGGCGTCGGACAGCGGAACCGGCACCCAGTCGATGCCGAACAGCGCGTTGTCGTGATCGTCACCGGTGAGCTGATCCAGCGGCACCGGGCGCAGCACCAGCGAGTCCACGGTCGCGACCGGAGCGCCCGCCCCGTCCGCCACCGTCAACGACACCTCGTCCGGCCCCGAGGGCGTCAGACGCACCCGCAGCACCGTCGCCCCGGAGGCGTACAACCGCACACCCGACCACGCGAACGGCAGCCGACCGGTCCCGTCGGCACCACCGGTCAGGTCGGCGGCGTGCAGTGCCGCGTCCAGCAGCGCCGGATGCAGGCCGAAACCGCCCGCGTCCACGCCGTCCGGCAGCACGACCTCGGCGAACACCTCGTCCCCGCGCCGCCACGCCGCCCGCAGCCCCTGGAACACCGGCCCGTAACCGAAGCCTGCGTCGGCCGCCTGGTCGTAGAACCCGTCGAGATCGACGACCTTGGCACCCGCCGGCGGCCACTCCACCAGGGACGTACCTCCGGAACGCCCGACGGCGCGCAGCACACCCGTGGCGTGCCGCGTGTACGGCCGGTCGTCGTCGGTGTCGCCCGCGCTGGAGTAGAGGGTCAGCTCACGTCTGCCGGACTCGTCCTCGGCACTGACCCACACCTGCACCCGGACGCCACCACGCTCGGGCACCACCAGCGGTGCCTCCAGCGTCAGTTCCTCCACCAGGTCACACCCGACCCGGTCACCCGCCCGCACGGCCAGCTCCACGAACGCCGTGCCGGGCAGCAGGACCGAACCCTGGACCACGTAGTCGGCCAGCCACGGGTGCGTCTGAACCGACAGCCGGCCCGTCAGCAGCACACCGTCCGTGTCACCCAGTTCGATGGCCGCGCCCAGCAGCGGGTGATCGGCCGCGGCGAGCCCGGCCGCCGTCACATCGCCGATCACGGGCAACGCGTCCAGCCAGTAACGAGCGTGCTGGAAGGCGTAGGTCGGCAGGTCCACCCGTCGGGCGCCGCTGCCCGCGAAGAACGCCGCCCAGTCCACCCGGACACCGCGTACGTGCAGGTGCCCGGCGGCCAGGGTGGCGGCCACCGCCTCCGGCCGGTCTGCGCGCAGCACCGGCACGAAGACCGCCTCGGGGGCCGTCTCCTGGCCCAGCGCGGACAGCGTGCCACCCGGACCGACCTCGACGAACGTACCCACACCCTCGCCCGAGAGCGTGCCGACGGCATCGGCGAACCGCACGGACTCGCGTACGTGCCGCACCCAGTACTCCGGCGAGGTCAACTCCTCGGCCGTGGCCCGGACGCCGGTCAGCGTCGACACGATCGGGATCGCCGGCGCCTCGAACGACACGCTCTCCAGCACCCGCCGGAAGTCGTCCAGCATCGGCTCCATCAGCGGCGAGTGGAACGCGTGGCTGACCTTCAGACGGGACACCTTCCGACCCTGCGCACGCCAGCGCTCCGCCACCGCCTCCACATCGGCGACGGCGCCCGAGATGACCACCGACGACGGGCCGTTCACCGCCGCAAGACCCACCGTCTCCGGCAGCTCCGGTGCGACCTCGGCCTCCGACGCCTGGAGCGCGACCATCGCGCCCCCGGCCGGCAGCGCCTGCATCAACGCACCGCGCGCGGACACCACCCTCGCGGCGTCCGCCAGCGACCACACACCCGCCACATGGGCGGCGGCCAGCTCACCGATCGAATGCCCGGCCAGCACATCCGGGCGGATGCCCCACGACTCCAGCAGCCGGAAGAGCGCCACCTCGACCGCGAACAACGCCGGCTGCGTCACCCCCGTCTCGCTCAACGCCTCGGCGTCCTCGCCGAACAACACCCCACGCACCGCCGGGTCGAACGCGCTCAGCGTCTCCTCCAGCGCCTCGGCGAACACCGGGAAACGATCCGCCAGTTCACGGCCCATCCCCAGCCGCTGCGACCCCTGACCCGAGAACAGGAAACCCACCTGGCCGGGCTCGTCGGCAACCCCCGTGACCACGGCACCGCTCTGCTCACCGTTCGCCACAGCCGCCAACGCGTCCAAGAACTCGGCCCGGTCGCCGGCGACGACCACCGCGCGGTGCTCCAGCGCCGCCCGCGACGTCGCCAGCGAGTAGCCCACGTCGGCCGGGGACTGGCCGTCCACGGCGGACACGAGCCGGGCGGCCTGTTCCCGCAACGCCTCCGCGCTGCGGGCCGACAACACCCACGGCAGCACCCCACCACGTACCGGCTCCGGCGTGTCCGTGTCCGCCTGCTCCGCCTGCTCCACCGCAGGCGCCTGCTCGACGATGACGTGCGCGTTCGTGCCGCTCACGCCGAACGACGACACACCCGCGCGCCACGGCCGGTCGACCTGCGGCCACGGCCGCGCCTCGGTCAGCAGTTCCACCGCGCCGGCCGACCAGTCCACGTGCGTCGACGGCCTGTCCACGTGCAGGGTCTTCGGCAGCACGCCGTGCCGCAGCGCCAGGACCATCTTCATCACGCCCGCCACACCGGAGACGGCCTGGGTGTGACCGATGTTCGACTTCAGTGCCCCGAGCCACAACGGCCGGTCGGCGGGCCTGTTCTGCCCGTAGGTGGCGAGCAGGGCCTGCGCCTCGATGGGGTCACCCAGCGTCGTCCCCGTACCGTGCGCCTCCACCGCGTCCACGTCGGTCGGGGCGAGCCCGGCGGCGGTCAGGGCCTGGCGGATCACCCGCTGCTGCGACGGGCCGTTCGGCGCGGTCAGACCGTTGGACGCGCCGTCCTGGTTCACCGCCGAACCGCGTATCACCGCCAGCACCGGGTGGCCGTTGCGCCGCGCGTCCGACAGCCGCTCCAGGAGCAGCAGGCCCGCGCCCTCGCCCCAGCCGGTGCCGTCCGCGGCGTCGGCGAAGGGCTTGCAGCGGCCGTCCACCGCCAGTCCGCGCTGGCGGCTGAACTCGATGAACGTGTCCGGCGTCGACATCACGGTGACGCCGCCCGCGACGGCCAGCCCGCACTCGCTGTGCCGCAGCGCGTGCACCGCCAGGTGCAGGCCGACCAGGGACGACGAGCAGGCGGTGTCGATGGTCAGCGCGGGGCCCTCAAGGCCGAGCACGTAGGAGATGCGGCCGGAGACGACGCTGGCCGCGTTGCCGGTGAGGAAGTACCCCTCGTAGCCGTCCGGCGCGCCGGTGGCCAGGCGTGCCAGGTATCCCTGGCCGTTGGTGCCGATGAAGACGCCGGTCCTGCTGCCCCGTACCGAGTGCGGGTCGATGCCCGCCCGCTCGAAGACCTCCCAGGACGTCTCCAGCAGCAGCCGCTGCTGCGGGTCCATCGCCGCGGCCTCGCGCGGGGAGATCCCGAAGAACGCCGGGTCGAACTGGTCGGCGTCGTACAGGAAGCCGCCCTCGCGGGTGTAGCTGGTCCCCTGCTGGTCGGGGTCGTCGTCGTGCAGCGCCTCCAGGTCCCACCCGCGGTTGGTGGGGAACGCGGAGATGGCGTCCCGGCCCTCCGCGAGCAGCTCCCACAGGTCCTCCGGCGACCGTACGCCACCGGGGAACCGGCAGCTCATGCCGATGATCGCGATGGGCTCGACCTCGCGCTCCTCGACCTCGCGCAGCTTGCCACGCACCTCCTGGAGGTCCACCGTGGCTCGCCGGAGGTAGTCGAGGTACTTCTCCTCGTTTGACATCTGTTGCGACCTTTCAGGCGAGTTCATCGGTTCGGCTCAGGAGTTGCCGAGCTGCTGGTCGAGCAGGGCGAGCAGTTCGTCCGCCGACGCGGTGCGCGCGTCCGGTCCGGAGCCGGCGGGTTCGGTGCGGGTGTGCGCCTCGTCCCACCGGGACAGCAGCGCGCGGAGGCGGGCGCCGACGGCGGCGCTCTGCTGGTCGTCGCCCGGTGTCAGGGCGGACAGCGCGGCTTCCAGCCGGTCCAGTTCGGCGTCGATGGTCGGTGTGCCCATGCCCGGCATGTGGTCGAGCACATGAGTGGCGAGCGCGGCCGGGGTGGGGTGGTCGAAGACGAGGGTCGAGGGCAGGCTCAGTCCGGTGGCCGTGTTGAACACGTTGCGGAACTCGACCGCGGTGAGCGAGTCGAAGCCCAGTTCCTTGAAGGCCCGGCCGGGCTCGACCATTCTGGGGCTGTCATAGCCGAGGACGGCGGCCACGTGCTCCCGCACCAGGTCGAGGACGACGCGCTCGCGCTCCGGTCCGGGCAGCGCGGCGAGCCTGGCCGTCAGGTCCTGCGGTGTCGCCGCCTCCACGGGTGCCGGGGCGTGGCGGGCGACGGGCAGTTCCCGCAGCAGCGTGGCCGGCAGCGACGGCGCGTACACGTCCCAGTCGATGTCCGCGACGACCAGCACGGTCGGATCGTCCTCACGGACGGCCCGGTCCAGTGCGGCGATGGCCAGCTCGGGTTCGAACGGTGCCGTGCCGCGGCTGCGCAGGATCTCGCCGAGCTGCTCGCCCACCATGCCGCCGCCGCCCCACGGCCCCCAGGCGACCGAGGTGGCGGGCAGGCCGGCCGCCACGCGCCGTTCGGCGAACGCGTCGAGGTAGGCGTTGGCGGCAGCGTAACTGCCCTGGGCCAGCGCGCCGAACGTGCCGGAGATCGAGGAGAACATCACGAACGCCGTCAGCTCCCGGTCACGGGTCAGCTCGTCCAGGTTGACGGCGGCGTCGACCTTCGGCCGCAGCACGGCGGCGAGCCGGTCCGGGGTGAGCGCGGTCAGCACGCCGTCGTCCAGGATGCCCGCCGTGTGCATGATCGCGGTGAGCGGATACTCCTCCGGCACCGAGGCCAGCAGCTTGGCCAGCGCCTCCCGGTCGGCGACGTCGCAGGCGGCGATCGTCACCCGCGCGCCCAGTTCGGTCAGTTCCGCGCGCAGTTCCTCCGCGCCGTCGGCGTCCGGTCCGCGCCTGCTGGTCAGCAGCAGGTGCTGCGCGCCCTTGGCGGCCAGCCACCTGGCCACGTGCGCGCCGATCCCGCCGGTGCCACCGGTGATCAGTACCGTGCCGGTGGGGTCCCAGTCGCCGATCCGGCCCGCGGGGGCCCGCACCAGCCTGCGGGCGTACACGCCGCCGGTCCGCAGCGCGACCTGGTCCTCGTCCCGGGTGCCGGCGAGGATGCCCGCGAGGCGGGCGGCGGCGCGGTCGTCCAGGGTGTCGGGCAGGTCGACGAGGCCACCCCAGCGTTCGGGCTGTTCCCGCCCGACGCACCGGGCGAGGCCCCACACCATCGCCTGCTCGGGACGGACGGGCGTGTCGGAGCGTCCGACCGTGACCCCGCCCCGCGTCGCGTACCACAGCGGTGCGGTGACACCGGCGTCGCCGAGCGCCTGGACGAGGGCGAGGGTGGCGTACACGCCGCCCGACGGCAGTCCGGGATCGAGCGCGAACAGGGACAGCACGCCCGCCACGGGCTCGTCGACCCCCGCGAGCCGGGCCGTCAGCGCGTCCCGGTCCTCCTCCGCCCCGCCGGTCCGGACCGGCAGCACCCGCGCGCCGTACCGGGTCAACGCGTCGGCGACGGATCCCTCGCCGGCGCCGTCCCGGCTGACCACGAGCCAGGTGCCCGTGAGGGCGGCGGTGGGCTCGGGCACCGGCAGCCAGGTGATGCGGTAACGCCAGCCGTCGATCTCGGAGTTGGCGGACTGCGCCTGCCGCCACGACGACAGGCGGGGCAGTACGGCGCCGATCGGGTCGTCGGGCGACACGCCCAGTTCGTCCGCCAGTCCGCCGAGGTCGCCGTCCGCCACGGCCGCCCAGAACCGGGCGTCGACGGAGTCGGTGGCGTCGGCCGCGGGAGCCTCGGCCATGTTCGGCCAGTACCGCTGGCGCTGGAAGGCGTAGGTGGGCAGGTCCACGTGCCGCGCCCCGGGCGTCGTCCGACGCCAGTCGAAGGGCAGGCCCTGCACGTACGCCTCGGCGACCGACAGCAGGAACCGGTCCAGGTCCCCGTCGTCGCGGCGCAGCGTCCCCCCGACGATGGCCTCGGCACCGGCCGCCTCCAGTGTCTCGCGTACCCCGAAGGTCAGTACGGGGTGCGGACTGCACTCGACGAACACGCCGACGCCCCGGTCGAGCAGACCGCGCGTCGCCTCCTCGAACCGCACCGGCTGCCGCAGGTTGCGGTACCAGTACTCGGCGCCCACCTCGGTCCCGGTCAGCCACTCGCCGGTCACCGTCGACAGCATCGGCACCCGTGCCTCCGCCGGCTCCACCCCGGCCAGCGCGGTCACCAGGGTCTCGCGGATGCGCTCGACGTGCGGCGAGTGCGAGGCGTAGTCCACCGGGACCCGCCGCGCCCGTACACCGTCGGTGTCGCAGGACGCCACCAGTTCGTCCAGCGCGTCGGCGTCACCCGCCACGACCACCGAACCGGGACCGTTCACCGCGGCGACCGAGATCCGGCCCGCCCAGCGTTCGATCCGCTCCCGAGCCTGGTCGACCGGCACCGCCAACGACACCATGCCGCCCCGGCCCGACAACTCCACGATCGCCCGGCTCCGCAACGCCACCACCTTGGCCGCGTCGGCCAGCGACAACGCCCCCGCGACGTGCGCGGCGGCGATCTCGCCCTGGCTGTGCCCCACCACGGCGTCCGGCTCCACACCGTACGAGCGCCACAGCGCGGCCAGCGACACCATCACCGCGAACAGCGCGGGCTGCACCACGTCGACCCGGTCCATCGCGTCGGCGTCGGCCAGCACGTCCCACAACGACCAGTCCACGTACGGGGCGAGCGCCTCGGCACACGCCTCCAGCGAGGCCCGGAACACCGGCGACGACTCCGCCAGCGCGGCGCCCATGCCGAGCCACTGCGAACCCTGCCCCGGGAAGACGAACGCCACCTTGCCCGCGGGCCGGGCCGTGCCCGTCGTCGCCCGGGCCGACTCCACGCCCCGGGCGACCGCCGCCGGCCCCTCGGCGATCGCGGCCAGGCCCGCGAGCAGGCCGTCGCGGTCCTGGCCGACGACGATCGCCCGGCTGTCGAAGACCGACCGCGCCACCGCGAGGGTGCCGGCGACATCGCGCGGTTCCAGCTCGGGGTGCGCCACCAGGTGGGCCCGCAGCCGCTGGGCCTGCTCCCGCAGCGCGTCGTTGTCCTTGGCCGACACCAGTAGCGGTACCGGAGACGGGGGCAGTTCGGCGACCGGTCCGGTGGACTCGCCGGTTTCGGTGGGTTCGGCGGTTTCGGTGGGTTCGATGTCCGGTGCCTGTTCGATGATGGCGTGCGCGTTGGTGCCGCTGAAACCGAACGACGACACGCCGAAGCGGCGCGGTCGGCCGGTGTCCGGCCAGTCGCGGGCCTCGGTGAGGAGCGCCACGTCACCGGTCGACCAGTCGACCTGCGGGGTGGGCTCGGCGACGTGCAGCGTCTTCGGCAGCACGCCGTGCCGCATCGCCATGACCATCTTGATGACACCCGCGACACCGGCCGCGCCCTGGGTGTGCCCGATGTTGGACTTCAGCGAGCCCAGCCACAACGGCCGGTCGGCGGGCCGGTCCTGGCCGTAGGTGGCCAGCAGCGCCTGCGCCTCGATCGGGTCGCCCAGCTTGGTGCCGGTGCCGTGCGCCTCGACCGCGTCCACGTCGGACGGAGCGAGCCCGGCGGCCGCCAGCGCCTGCCGGATCACCCGCTGCTGCGACGGCCCGTTCGGCGCCGTCAGGCCGTTGGACGCGCCATCCTGGTTGATCGCGGAACCGCGTACCACCGCCAGCACCCGGTGACCGTTGCGCCGCGCGTCGGACAACCGCTCCAGTACGACCATGCCGACGCCCTCGCCCCAGCCGGTGCCGTCCGCGTCCGACGAGAACGGCCGGCAGCGGCCGTCGGTGGACAGCCCGCGCTGGCGGCTGAACTCGATGAACGAACCCGGCGTCGACATCACCGTCACACCACCCGCCAGCGCCGTCGAGCAGTCCCCCGCCCGCAGTGCCCGCACCGCCAGGTGCAGCGCCACAAGCGACGACGAGCACGCCGTGTCCACCGTCACCGCCGGGCCCTCCAGCCCGAACGCGTAGGCGACCCGGCCGGACACGACGCTCGCCGCGTTGCCCGTGCCGATGAATCCCTCGACGCTCTCCTCGCTCGCCGACAGCAGCGTGGTGTAGTCCTGCACGTTCGAGCCGGTGAAGACGCCGATGTCCTGCCCCCGCACCGAGTTCGGGTCGATCCCGGCCCGCTCGAACGCCTCCCAGGAGGTCTCCAGCAGCAGCCGCTGCTGCGGGTCCATGGCCAGCGCCTCACGGGGGCTGATGCCGAAGAAAGCCGGGTCGAACTGGTCGGCGTCGTACAGGAAGCCGCCTTCACGGGCGTACGAGGTGCCCAGGTGCTCCGGGTCGGGGTCGTACAGGTTCGCCAGGTCCCAGCCTCGGTTGCCCGGGAACTCCCCGATGGCGTCGACCCCGTCCAGCACGAGCCGCCACAGGTCCTCGGGCG
Source organism: Streptomyces griseomycini (assembly GCF_014203535.1). Classification (GTDB taxonomy): domain Bacteria; phylum Actinomycetota; class Actinomycetes; order Streptomycetales; family Streptomycetaceae; genus Streptomyces; species Streptomyces griseomycini. The sequence continues at coordinate 569 of NZ_JACHJI010000042.1, read as the reverse complement.
AGTTCACCCCGCCGGGGAAGCGGCAGCTCATGCCGACGATCGCGATCGGCTCGTCGGTGACGGCCGTGGTGGTGCGGATGGTGGTCGCGGCAGCGGGGGCGCCCGCGAGTTCCGCGCCGAGGTGTGCCGCGAGCATCGCCGGGGTCGGGTAGTCGAAGACCAGGGTCGCGGGCAGGCGCAGTTCGGTGGCCGCGCCCAGCCGGTTGCGCAGCTCGACGGCGGTCAGCGAGTCGAAGCCCAGTTCCTTGAAGGCACGGTCGGGTTCGATGGCCTGCGCCGAGCTGTGGCCGAGCACCACGGCCACGTGGCCGAGCACCAGGTCCAGCAGCGCCTCTTCCCGTTCCGTCTCCGTCAACCCGGCCAGCGACCGGGCCAGTTCCGTGCCGGCGACGGTGGCGCGCTCGACGGTCCTGCGTGCCGTGCCGCGTACCAAGCCGCGCAGCATGTGCGGCACGGGGTGGGAGCGCGCCTGTCGGTGCAGGGCGGGCAGGTCGAGGGGGACGGGCGCCAGTACGGCACGTCCGGTGGAGCCCGCCGCGTCGAACAGCGCCAGCCCCTCGGCCGTACGC
>NZ_JACHJI010000041.1 GCF_014203535.1 Streptomyces griseomycini | reverse complement strand
TCGATGCGTTCGTGGATCTGCTGGTGGCGTTCGCGGGTGCGGGCGGCCAGCCGCCGAGGCCGTCCGTGCACGTCCAGTTCGCCCAGGGTGGCGGGCGGCGCCGGCGACAGGCGGCCCGCAGGGCCTCGGCGACCAGCTCGGTGCTCAGATGGTCGGCGGTGGCCCAGCCGACCACTCGCCGGGAGGCGACGTCGATGACGGTGGCCAGGTAGAGCCAGCCCTCGTCGGTCGGGATATAGGTGATGTCACCGCACCAGCGGGCGTCGGTCGCCGTCGGGTCGGGCCGGAAGCCGCGCAGAACCAGGTCGGGCGGGTGACCGCGTGCGGGTCGGGGACCGTGGTGCGGTGCCGCCGCCTGCGGTGCCGGCCGACGAGCCCGGCGGCCCGCATCAGCCGGGCGATGCGTCTGCGGCCGCAGACCGCCCCCTCGTGCTGCAGGACGGCGTGGATGCGCGGGGCCCCGTAGGTGCCACGGGACCGGGCGCGGACTGCGGTGATTTGCTCGGTCAGCTCCTCGTCCTGCACGGCCCGGGGGTCGACAGCGCCGGCGCGGCGGGCACAGAAGGCGGCACGGGAGACCTTCAGCAGTTCACAGGCGCGTTTGACGCTGTGACCTGCCTGCTTCTCCGCCTCGATGAACGGGTGCACGCTCATCGGGTCTCCGTCGCGAAGAAAGCCGTGGCCCGCTTGAGGATCTCCACGTCCTTCCGCAGGCGGCGGCTCTCCCGCCGCAGCCGGGCACGTCGCCGCGCCACGCGCACGACCTGACCGTGGCGGGCCTTCCGTAGGATGCGAACCGCCGTGCCCCCAACAGCCGCAAGACACCGTGGGTGAACTTCCTGCGCCAACGGAGGCTGGTGATCACTAGTGCCGTATCAAGCAACGTTGGCCCTGGTTGCCGCCCGGCGGTGTCGGCTCGATCGAGCCGGTGCAGCAGACGGGCGGCGCTCATCCGGCTCCGGCGAGGAACTCTTCGGCGTCGATATCTCGTTACAGATCCATGCCTGCCTGGGTCATGCCCCCAGGTCCTCCGTCACGGGCAGGCACTCGGCGAGCAGGTCGACGACGTCGCGCCAGGCTCGCTGCGCGTGCTGTGGGTGGTAACCGACACCGGGGACCACGGGGTGGTCGACCGGCGGGTGGTGGAAGGCGTGCAAGGCGCCGCCATAGATCGCGAGGCGCCAGTCGACGCCCGCGGCCTGCATCTCAGCGGTGAACGCGTTTCGTTGCGCGGGCGGCATGATCGGGTCTTCCGATCCGACCCCGGCCCACACCGGGCAGCGGATGCGCGCCGCCTCGCCCGGTCGGCCCGTGGTAGTTGCGTTGACTGTCCCGATCGCGCGCAGGTTGACGCCGCCCCGCCCGAGTTCCAGCGCGATGGCGCCCCCGGTGCCGTAGCCGATGGCGGCGATCCGGTCGGGGTCGGTCCGGGGCTCGGTGCGCAACTCGTCGAGTGCCGCGTGGCCGATGCGCCGCATCCGGTCGGAATCAGCGAGCAGTGGCATGCAACGGGCCAGCATCTCCTCGGGGTCACCCAAATAGCGCCCGCCGTGAAGGTCGAAGGCCAGCGTTACATATCCCAGCTCGGCGAGAGCATCGGCCCGGCGGCGCTCGACGTCGCTGAGCCCCATGCCCTCTGGCCCGAGCAGCACTGCGGGGCGGCGGTCGACACCGGCCGGGAGCGCGAGGTACCCGATCATCGTCAAACCGTCGGCCGGGTACTCGACCGTACGCGTCGTAATCGTCGTCATGAGACGGGACTGTAGTGATCGTCGAGCCCGGTCCGGCCGCTGCTCTGCCGTCGGCAGAACAGCGTAGGTGTCCCTCTGAAACACGGGAGGGCCCGGCGCTCAGGGCTTCAAAATCATCCCGTTGCCCCTTTGGCGCGTATCTCGGTCACACCCCTCGCAGGCCCGACGGCGCACGAGGCAGCGGCCGGAGACTCTTGGCGCACGACTCACCACTCATGGGACTGATGGCCACTCCGCGGTGGACACAGGCCAGCCGCGTTTTACTGGGCGGGCGGTCACGTCCGCTGGAGTGGTGTATCGACGGCCACTCGGTGATCTCGTGTTGAGGCTGTGCGGTGAGTTCGGTGGGCAGGACGGTGTCGTCGGTTTCTGACTCGATCGGGTGGAGTCGGGCCTTGGCAAGGAGCTCGCGGCCCATGTGGCGGCGGGCCTCGGTCCGTTCGTCGTTCTGTTCGGCCAGGACCGCGCCGACGAGCCGGACGACGGCGGTGCGGTCGGGGAAGATGTCCACCACGTCGGTGCGGCTGGGGGCGCCTCCCGCGGCGCAGCCGTGGGGAGGATCTCCTTGTTCAGCCGCTCCTGCGGGTTGTTCGACCAGATCTGTCGCCAGAGTTCACGCGGGAAGCCGGTGAACGCGAGCAGGTCGTGCTGGGCTGCGTCCAAGTGGGCTGCGGCTTCGGGGAACCTGGCTTCCAGAGCGTCCAGCACGTGGGCCATCTGGGCCGTCACCGCGTCGGTGTGGGGCTGTTCGGACACGGTCCGCAGCAGGGTCGCCACCCTCCCCCAGCCTCCGGCCGGGGGCACCCCCAGGCTGGGCCGATTTCGGGACCTGGCTCAGGAGATTCCTCGCGTAGTGGGTGCGGCAGCGCTGCCAGGACGCGCCGGGCAGGGTGGCGCCGATCGCGTCGACGAGGCCGGCGTGGGCGTCGGAGACGACGAGCTGGACGCCGGACAGGCCCCGGACGACGAGGGAGCGCAGGAAGGCGAGCCAGCCGGCGCCGTCCTCGGCGGTGGCGACGTCCAGGCCGAGGATCTCGCGGTGCCCGTCGGCGTTGACGCCCACCGCGACCAGGGCGTGGACGTTGATGATGCGGTCGCCTTCGCGGACCTTCCGGGTCAGGGCGTCGACCCAGGCGAAGGTGCGGGGGCCGGTGTCGAGCGGCCGGTTGCGGAAGGCGGTGACCTGCTCGTCGAGATGCTTGGCCATCGCGCTGACCTGGGACTTCGACAGCCGGGTGACACCGAGGGACTCGGCGAGTTCCTCGACCCGGCGAGTGGAGACGCCCAGGAGGCAGGCGGTGGCGACCACGCTGATGAGGGCCTGCTTCGGCTGAGTGCCTCTTTTCGGAGAAGGCAGGTCGTGAGGTGACTCAGTCGGGGGGTCATACGGTGAGGGCGCCGCCGACGAAGGTTCGTTCTGGCGGTGACGCCACGAGTTCGACCATGGTGCCGGTGCGGAGGTCATCGCCGACGACACGCGTGATCGCGTCGGTGAGCACGGTGCCGAGGCGCGCGGTGATCTGGGCGGCGTCGGGGCGGTCGAAGACGCCGGCGCGGACGCCCAAGACCACCGAGGCGTTTGTGTCCACGGCCTTGCCGCCCTGCGCGAAACGGCCTGCAGGGACTCCGGCCAGGCGGATGCTTACGAGGTCGCGGGCCCATTCGCCATAGACGTCGACGATCGCGTCGGTCAGTGCGGCGACGAGCATGGGTTCCTTACCGGTCAGCCTGTTCTCTGGAAGGTGCACGGTCAGATGCGGCATAGTGGACCCTGTTCCCTTTGAATACAAAGCCTTTGCTTTTAAAGGTATCCGGAAGAGGTCGCTGATGTCCACGGAATCGGACGGTCCAGCCGTGGACGAGGCCGTCCGCACCCTGCTGTTGCTCATGCCACGGCTCGTCGGCCGCGCCAAGCGCCTGCCCATCCCTCCGGCGCTCCAGGGCCTGGACCTGGCACCGCGACATCTCGCGCTGCTGGCCCACCTGGAGTACGACGGTCCCACCAGCGTCAACGACCTGGCCGCTCGGCTGGAGGTGGCCCCGACGACCGTCAGCCTCATGGTCAGCGAGCTGTCACGGCTGGGCGTCCTGCAGCGCACTGCCGATCCCGCCGACCGCCGCCGCCGCATCGTCGCCATCGCCCCCGCCTACGCCGCACCGATCGGCGAATGGCTTTCCGGCAGCGCCTCTGCCTGGGAATGCGTCATGCGCGGTCTCGCCCCTGCGGAACGCGCCACGGTCATCACCGCCCTGCACGCCTACGAAGCCGCCTTGGAGCAGGCGGGCGACCAGCACCGGAACACGCAGCCGCGTTAGCGGGCCCGGCGGAGCCGGCATAGCGCGGCCTGCCGCCACAGCCGCTCTCGCTTCTCACCAACATTTTCCCGCCTCGACATCGCTGACCGCTGCCCGAACCAACTGACAAACGCTGCTGCTTCTCGCCAACGAAGCCAGCCAGCCGCAGCACCAGCCCTTTGACGGCCTGCGCCGGCTTCGTATCTCAGTGTGGGAGTCGTTTCGACGTGACTGTGGGAGTCACCTTCTGACCGAGTTTGCGATGTCGGTTTGTTTTGACGTCGCCCAGGGGCTTGCGGTGGGACGGTGGGGTGTGCTTCTGCCGCAGGGGCCCTATGGGGAAGTCTCAGTCCAAGGTCGATCTGTACGCCGCGATCCGGCGTGACCACCGCGGTGGCATGTCGCAGCGGGCTTTGCAGCGCAAGGACAACGTCACGTGGCGGACGGTGCGGAGGGCCCTGGACGGCCAGTGGCCGGAGCCACGCAAACAGCAGCGACGCCGGGAGTCCCGGCTGGATCCCTACAAACCGTTGATCGACGGGATCCTGCGGGGAGATCTGGACGCGCCGGCCAAGCAGCGGCACACCGCTCAGCGGATCTTTGACCGGCTGGTGGAGGAGCACGACGCCTACGAGATCTCCTATCCGATGGTCCGCACCTATATGAAGGATCGACGGCCGCAGATCCGGCGGGACGCGGGCATCGGCCCGCAGGCGATGTTCGTGCCGCAGACTCGTCTGCCCGGGGCGGAGGCTGAGATCGACTTCGGTGAGGTCCACGTGCTCCTGGCCGGCGAGCCGACCCGGCTCTACCTGTTCTCGCTGCGGCTGTCGTATTCCGGCAAGGCCGTGCACCGGGTGTTTTGCACCGCAGGTCAGGAGGCGTTCCCCGAAGGCCATGTGCATGCCTTCCGGATACTCGGCGGTGTCCCGCGGGCGCACATTCGCCACGACAACCTGCGGGCCGCGGTCGAGCGGGTGCCGGGCTTCTATCGGGGCCGGATGGAGACGGACCGCTGGACGGCATTCCGTTCGCACTGGGACATCGAGCCGTTCTCCTGCCGGCCCGGCATCGAGGGCGCCCACGAGAAGGGCGGCGTCGAGGGACAGATCGGCTACTTCCGCCGCGACCACTTCGTCCCCGTCCCCGAAGTCGCCTCGCTCACCGAGCTGAACGCGATGGGCACCGAGGCCGCCATGCGGGGCTTCCGGGTCCGCTACGTGCTGGCCACCAAGCTCGTCAACGAACTGGTCGAGGCCGCCGACGAGAAGCAGTTGTCCAAGACGATCGCCCGCTACGGCCGCGTCGACCTTCTCTGCGTCGACGAACTCGGCTACGTGGAACTCGACCGGCGGGGTGCTGAGCTGCTGTTCCAGGTGCTGACCGAGCGGGAGGAGAAGAACAGCGTCGCCATCGCCTCCAATGAGTCCTTCAGCGGCTGGACGAAGACCTTCACCGGCCCCCCGTCTCTGCGCGGCCATCGTCGACCGCCTCACCCTCAACGGCTCGCCCTGGAGAGGCAACGCTGAAAACGCTTACTGGCTACTCCTCGGGCTCCCAGGCGATCAGCTGCTCGAACACCTGCTGGTCGCCCTCGATCTCCAGGTCGCTCAGCGTGAGGCGGCCCCAGACGAAGAGGAGCAGCTGCTCGGCCGTGCCCGTGGCCGAAGCGGAGGCGGGCGCGGCGTCGTCCGTGAGGGGTGCGGGCCAGGCGCCGGTGCCGTCCAGCGTGAGGAGCCAGGAGCGGCCCTCGGTGGCGTGGTAGTGGATGGTGGCGGCCTCGTGCGGCCAGGCCGCCGGGGTGGAGTTGCAGGTGTCGAGGAACTCGGCCACGCCGTCGAGCGCGACGTCCGCCGGCATCGGCTGCACGGTGCCTGCGGCGAGCTGGGCGTCGTAGGTGTGCACCAGCACCTCGTGCACCCGGCGCCGGGCGACGCCCCGGGCATTCGCCGGCGACACGCCGGCGCTCCACCACGTCCAGCACTCGCGTTCCGGGCCGGCCTCGCGCAGCGCACTCAGCAGCAGTTCGTTCGACTCGGCGTACCAGGCCAGCAGCGCCTCGAGCTCGCGCGGCGCCTCCGCGGCATCCTTGGTCGGCGGAGCCTCGGCCGGGCCCGCGGCGACGATGGCGGCCCACCAGCGCTGGCCCGTCCCCAGGTGCTGCACCAGATCGAACAACGTCCACCCGGGGCAGGACGGCACCGGCGCGTCAAGTCTGGGCGCGGCGGCAACCGCACTCCGGAACGCGGCCGACCGCTCGTCGATCAGTTGCAGCAGGGCGGAATACTCAAGACTCTCTGTCACCTCGCTTGCCTATCACCCCAGCTCAGCCGACCGCACCCTATTTCCAGGCCGTCAGCCGCGGAAGTGAGGGCACCGGATGGAAAGCCTGGTCGCGGCCATGCTCCCTTCCTGGCCGGCTCGTTGAACGAGCCACGGGGAAGGGGAACGGTCCTCCGTGGATGGTGCCGGATGACCTGTGGGGGGCGGATCGAGCCGTTGCTGCCGGTCAGGCAGCGGCGTCCGAGTCATCACCGACGAACCCGGCCCCGCCTCCCCTGGGCGCCGGGCCGGCAACTTCACCTTGATCGACAAGGTCGGCGGCTACAACCTCCAACTCCACGTCTGCCCGACATCCCCGGACCATCCGCACATCGAACTGCTCCAGTGAGCCGTCACGGAAGTCCTCCGCACCACCGTGTACACCACGATCGGCACCGCGATCGTCACTCCAACCAGCAGCCTCGTACAACTGCTGAATGATCGAACGATGGGTCCTGACCCCTGGGCTGCCTGCCGGCCGGCCGGGACCCGCTGGTGCATGGGCGGTACGCGCACTGGTGGGCCCATGCTCTCGGCGGACCGGGCAACTCGAGTGCGGACTTCGAGGCGCCGAGGCCCGCTCCCGCGCGGGAGGCGGGTCGGCCGGTTCGAGCGGGAGCGGGTTCTGGAACGGGTGCGGCCGTGCCGGTGCGGGGACACGGCGGGTAGGTGGCCGCCTGGCTCTCGTACGGGGTGCCTGGTCGGCACGGCCGCAGAGCTGTCAGGTACCGGCCCTGGGGTACAGCTGGTTCAGGACCGCGAAATCGTCCGAGGACGGGTGCTGCGGGAACTCGGGCACGGACAGGCAGCTGTTGGTCGACCCGTTGTGGTCCAGGCCGAGGGCGTGGCCCATCTCGTGGCAGGCGACACTGCGCCTGGCCGCGTAGGTGTTCGGCGTGACCTGCTCGTTGAGTTTGACCGTGACCGTGCCGAAGTAGCCGTTGGAGCTGGTGGCCTCGGTCACGCCGTACCAGTCGGTCCCGTAGCGTCCGCTGTACACATGGACGCAGTGGCGGCCGCCGCCGGGGCATCCGGAGGTGTGCCAGCGGTAGTAGGCGTCGATCCCCGGTGCCTGGTACCAGTCGACCTGTGCGGCGGTGACCGGCCAGGTGTCGCCGGTGTGGTCGAGGAAGTAGACCTGTGGGTCGTTGAAACCTCCGTAGTCCCACTTGTGTCCGCACCACGCGGACGCGGTGCCGACACGGGGCGCGCAGCCGAGGATGCCGATGTCGGCCTTGCTGCCTGCGTCCTGCACGCCGCGGACACCCTGCCGCCGCAGGCTGGTTCTCAGTTGGTCGGGAGTGACGCCCGGCGCGGGGTCGTACACCGCGGTGTAGGTGGTGCCGTCCGCACGCTGCTGGACGACGTACACGGCGTGATCGTCGGATGCCCGGGCGGAGGAGGGCTCTGTCGGGGTGCCGGGCTGGGCCTGCCCGACGGGTGCCGAGAGGGCGAGGACCAGCCCGCTCACAGCCAGTCCGATTGCGGCTCTTGTTCTGCGTAACACGTCATTTCCCCCTGACGCTCGGGGCCGGCCTCGCCGTCCGTGGCGGCGAGAACGTGAACGGCCGACGAGCAAGCCGGGCAATAATGACATGCACCCATCAAATGCTGACAGGCCGCATCGCGTCACATCGCGGTCGGAAAGGAAGGGGACGTCGGGACCGTTGGGGCAGCAGTCAAGACGGTGTTTGTGCGGTCCAGGGATTCCTCATGCTGTTCGTCAAGTTGCGATGACGGTGGGCAGCAGGGCGTCGTAGGTTCGTCCGTCGCGCAGAAGGGCCCAGGGCACGTTGCCCCGGCGGCGAGCCGGGGTGAGGACGGCTTGAACGTGGCGCTTGTCCTCGGCTCGCTCGCGGTCGTGGAACCGGCGAGAGTCCTCGCAGCGGCGGATGCTGAACGATGCGGAGACGCATGGGCAGGAGTGAGCAGGGCCCGGCAGCGGAACACAGCCGAATGCGGGATCAATCGCCTCAAGCGCCACAGGGCCGTGGCCGCGCGATACATCAAACTCGCCGTCTGCTGCGAAGCGACCGTGCCGGTCGCAGGCCTCAACCAGTGGTTGCGAGCGTCGCCTTCGCCCGGTCCAGCATGCGAAGCGCGTCGACAGCTGCCGGCGACAGCACGCTGTCGTCCTGCAGATCGGTCAGGGGGATCCATGCCACTGCCTCGGTGGAACCGTCGATCTCGATCATCGTCGGCACTCCGCCCTCGAGGGCCGCAGCATAGAACAATGCCGTCAGGCTCCAACTCACACCGTTTCGCTGGGCCACATATGTCCGCGCGTCGAGCAGGCAGGCATCGGTCAGTTCAAGGCCCGTTTCTTCCATCAGTTCACGAGCCAGCGCCTCGACGGGCTGTTCGCCTGGGTCGATGCCCCCACCAGGCAAGTGCCACAGGCCCGGCGTGAAGACCGGCGAAGCATCCGACAATCTGGCCAGCAGCAGCCGATCACCTTCCGTGGCGATTGCATAAGCCGAAATGCGGGTCCTTATCTGAGTGTCCATGCATCCCCCCACACAGAACCTTTCAAGCGGAACCCTAACGCCCCCCAGATCGACTTTTGCAACAGGCCCCAGACCCGGACTTCGCAGGTCACCGTTTCAGGGCTTGGGACTGGGGCCGACCGGTTACGGGGCTGCCTCGCGGAAGAGGGGCAGGAGGACGTGCGTCTGGGGGCGCCCATGTCGAAGAACTGCATGGGCCGGTGCGTGGTCTGCCCGCGTCCGGTACCGGGGCGGTGCGCCTGTCCTTCGCCTGTGGCGCGGTCCCCGGTCGGGCTCCTTGTGCCGGCCCCCGTGTTCCGCCCGCTGACGGCCGGGGTGCGGCATCAGGTTGAGCGGCCCGAGCTCACCCGTGCAGAAGACCAGTTCGGGCTCGCCGTCCTCGGGTATGACCTCGCCGTCGGCGATTGCGTAGAGGTGCTTGACTCGGGCCTTCTCGGCCGCGTAGTCCGGATCGCGGGAGGTATGCCAGTTGATCCCGCGCCGCTCGGACAGCGTGGAGGCCTTCGGCCGACCGCCCTTGCACTTCGGGTCCAGCGAGTCGAAGCCATCCGTGTCGAAGTCGTGGATCACTTCCCTCACCCGGTCCGCGCCGGTGAACGACACCTCCACGATCTTCGCCACCCGCATGCCCTGCGAGGACAGCAGGACCGTCTGGGCCCGCCGCCGTGCCACCACTGATCGGGTGACGGGCCGACGTTCCGCAACGCACGAGGCTCCTGTGCCGTTGAGAGAGGTGTTCGACGTCTCAACTCATCCGCCCAGGAGCCTCGTTGGTTCCCCATCCTGCCGCACTCGACCTCCCGCACGCCTTGGTCGAGTGGGTGACCATGCTCATCGTCACCCGTGAGGGT
>NZ_JACHJI010000040.1 GCF_014203535.1 Streptomyces griseomycini | reverse complement strand
TCCCCGAAGCCCTTCTTCAGTGCCAGTTCGCGGACGGCCGCGTACGAACCCGCGAAGCCGATCCCGGCGATGATCACGGCACCGGTGACGACCACACCGATGAGAACCCGATGCGCCCGAGTGAGTTGAGGTCCTGTGCCGTTCCCCGCGGCAGTCACTGCTGTTGCCACTCCCCTGTCTGTGCGTCTCTGGTTGAACAGCTTTCACCCTCGCACGGAACAGCACGCACGGGGCACCGCTCGGTGCCGCTCAGCTTGGATCGGAAGGCGTTGACAAGGCTTGCAGCTCTTGTCGCAAACGCCGCTACCTGTGATGCCGGCAGATCAAGCACACCGTCCCTGAGCGCCGTGACCAGCAGAACCACCGGAAGAAGCGCAGCAGGAGGGACGAGAGGCCTGCTGGCTTGGACCGGATCCGGTATGTCCGCAGGAACGAAGCCGAGCGGACAACCAACGCTCTCAGGAGGGCCCGGGCCAGCGCCGCTCGCTTCGACGCACGGGACGGTACCCAGAACGTTGTAGGTGGCCATCGTCGTTCTTGCGCTGCGTGGCGTACACGTACGACGCGGCGATGCCGTCCCCGTCCGGGACGTGTCCAGGAGCGCGCTTGCACAGCGTGAATGGACCGGCTGTCATCACGAGCGGCAGCAACAGCAGAACGGTGAACGGAATCAGCGTCGCGGCAGGGGCCTCTTCGGTGATCACGACTGGGGCACGGCTACCACACCGCGGGCTTTTGGGGAGTGGAGTCCTCCTCTCACTAGGTCTTTCAAGTACTTCCCGACTGCGGTGAAGACGACACGAGCGAGGCGTAGCGGGGCGCCGAAGGAACGCCTCCTCGTTTTGTAATGGTTATGTGTAGAACCTGTATGGGCTCGTAGAATGATCGCCTTCGGTTGTCGTGGCTGCGCATGGTAGCCGTGCTTGAACAGAGGGACACAGTAGATGTCTGACAGGGGATCGAGACCGGCCGACCAGCCAACTCCCTCCGCGCACAAAGAATCCCAGCTGGAAAAGGGAACCGAGGCCGACCGCGGAGTGCTTAAGCGACGGCGGGTCGCAGCGGTCCTCGTGGCGGCTGCCCTCGCGCTTGCCACCATCGTCACCGTCCTGGTGACCGGCGACAACGAACAGGTGTCGGCACGATCCGGTACCGCATCCGCATCACCGTCGGACAGTGCGAAGGACGGCACGTCCGCCGAGCTCCGAGCCGAAGAGAGCACGGAAGACCCTACCTCCGGACCGCCCTACATACCCGTCCCTGAGTTCAGCTCCGCAGCCGCACGCGACGTGGCGTTCGTCGGCGACGTGGGCCAGTTCACCACGTGGCCCGGCGCCACGGAGTACGAAGCCATGTCGTCCTCCGACGGCGGATACAACATCTCGGACTTCCGCAAGGCCGTGATCAGGGACGCGGAAACTGTCTGCAACGCGTTCATCGGCGGGACCGGCATGAACGATGTCCCCGACGCCGTAGGGCTGCCGCTCACCGACCCGATCGACCAGGCCGCCTTCATCGTGGAGGCGGTCACCTTCTACTGCCCGGATCAGATTGCTGCAATGACCGAAGACGTGTACAGCGAGCCGGTGGCGACCAAACAGAACGAAGACTGCCCGGCCGTCTCCACCCTGAAAGCGACAGCCACGATCGAGCAGCCGGACACCGATGACGACCCCACCTCAGCCACGTACTCGGTGAAGGTCCGCAACACCTCCTCGTATGACGTACGCGTCCAGCTCCAGCAGCGCTGGTTCACCGACGGGAAGGTGCCCGAGATGCAACTCGCCTCCGAGTGGGTACCGGAGTGGACGTTCTTCGGCGAGACGGGAGAGGACCAGTTCTTCACCATCGAGGCGGGCGAGACCTTCGCTTACGAAGGTGAGCAGAACGGTATCTACTACTGGAACCGCACCGAAGTCCGAGTGGCCCCCGAAGAGTTCGTGTTCCTCGGATGCGGCTACCAGCCCGGCCCCGGTGCCATCGCGGAGGAATAGCCACGCGAGTTCCCCTCCCGCCGCACGTGGACGCTGATTCCACGTTGAACGAAACCGAGCGCGGGCAGCGCGGACGGCAGGCCCTCGGACATCATGAACTCGCATGACCGCGTACGGTCGCACTGCGGACAGACACCCTCGTACACGCTGACCAAGCCCTCGTCCTGGTTCTTCAAGCGGCGCGGCCGCTCGAACTTCGACGCATTGCCTGACGGCGAGTCGGCATTTTCACCGTCCTCGTCAGGCGCTGACCGGGATGAGGAACGACTGGGGCCGGTCCCTCAAAGAGGGGCCGGCCCCATGCTGCGGAGGCTGCTCGGTCAGGTTGACCACTGGCCGTGACAGGGTTCAGCCGGTGTGAACAGTGCGGCTGTCCCTGTGCTTGATGAGGAGGTCCAGCATCTTGTTGAACTCCTCGGGCGGCATCTTGTGGATCAGGTGCTGCGCTGCGTAAACACCGTCGTCGTAGGGGAACCGCTTCGGCTGCTCTCTTGAGCCGGCCGCCGCCGTAGCAGCGGTGGCCTGCACAGGAACGGATGGCGTGTCCCCCATTTCAGCGGCAGACGGCTCTCGCTCCGTGAGTGTCGGCATAGAGGGCACGTGTTGCTTTGCGGTGGCTGGTTCCTCTGGTGCCGGGGAGGGTTCGGCCGCGCTGTGTCCGTGCGGTTCGCCGTCGTCCGTATCGCCGGTGATTACGCCGTAATCACCGGAAGGGTTGTCCTCTGCGTGTGCAGGGATGCTGGCTGCCGGTTGTGTTGCGTGCTTCGCAGGGGCAGGTGCCTTTTCTTCTTTTCGTGCTCTTTCTTCCTTCAGTTCTTGCAGAGCTGCTGCCTGCTGTTCTGCTGGTTTGTTGCCGACAGCCCGCAGTAGGTCGATGGGCTCCTCACCGATGCGTGCCTGCAGCTCGGGGGTGAGGTTGAGCAGGGCGAGGCGCTGGGACACCCAGCCCTGGGAGCGGTGGAGGCGCTTGGCGAGGGCCCTTTGGCTTCCATGGATGGCCAGGAGCCGTTGGAGAGCGCGGGCTTCGTCGAGTTCTTCGAGGTTTTGCCGGTGGATGTTGGCGACGAGAGCGGACTCGAGGAGTTCCTCCGAGGTGGTGCCCTGGTCGTCGCTGACCATCACCTTGATGGTGGTGAGGCCGGCTTCGCGTGCGGCGGCGAGGCGGCTGCTGCCGTCGATGACGACGTAGGTGGTGTCCGGTTCGAGGTCGGCTTCCCGGTCCGGGTTGGCTTTGACGTAGGCGTCGCGATTCATGACCGTGATCGCCTGCTTCTGGCCGTGGGTTTTCAGGCTGCCGGCAAGGTCGGTGAGGTCCCCGAGCGTGGAGCGGGGGTTGTCCGGGTTGGGGCTGATGCGTTCGACGGGGAGTTCTGCCGGTGGGGCAACGCCCTCGGTGGGCACGCCGGTTGCGGCGGCGACGGCTTGGCGGCGTGCACTGACGGGGCGTACTCCCCCACCGAATCGGCCGGCACCGAGTCGATCGGCCTTGCTCACAAGACCTCCCTGGCGAGCGCGCGCATGCCGACTGCCTGCTGTGACTTGGGGGCGTAGGACAGCAGGGGCTGCTTCACGCGGACGGCTTCCTTCTGTTCCTTGAGGTCTCCGATGAGGCCGACGACCCGCGGATCCTTTATGTCCACCCATCCCTGGAGGGACGAGGTGGCGATGTAGCCGCGGCGGGAGTCGTACAGGTTGACGACGATGCCGAGGTAGTCGATGTCGACCTGGAGGTCGCCGCGGAGGTCGTCGATCTGCGTGGTGAGCAGTTCGTATGCGTCGGCAGAGCTGTCTTCGGCCTGGACGACGATCAGGGCGCCGGACTGTCCGGGGGTTTCTCCGTCGCGACGGCGGCCGTAGTAGGCGGCGGCGTCCATGCTGAGGCCGAGGCTGGGCGGGCAGTCCACGATGATTACGTCGTAATCAGCCTCGAGCGGGGCGAGAGCCCGCTCGAGTGCAGCTTCCCGGGCGCGTACGGCGGAGAGCCGCACATCGAGCAGGAACGCGTCGTTGCAGGCGGGCAGCAGGTGGAGCCGGCCGTTGAAGGTGTCGTCGTCGATGGAGACGATGAGGTCCTTCAGGTCGCCCTTCGGGTCGCCTGCCATGTGGTTGGTGAGGCTGTCACCGTTCATGGGCAGGGGCGCGGCGCCGAGCTGGTTGGTGAGGTGGCATTGCGGGTCGAAGTCGACGAGGAGCACCCGCATCCCGGGGCCGGGGAGGTTCTCGATGTCGAGCGGATCATTGTCCGGCTCGGCTTCGTCGGGGTGGGCTTCGCTGGCGCGCAGTGCTTTGGTGAGGGCTTTGGCGACGCGGACGGGGTGCAGGGTGTTGGGGTCTTCTGCCAGGGCCTCGCCCAGGCCTGCGGTGACGGCGGTCTTGCCGACTCCGCCTTTCTGGTTGCAGACGATGATCCGGCGGGTGATGGAGGGCCGCTCGATGTCCGGGGCCGGGTGGGTGTCGAGCCACAACTGGACGGACTGGGCGAGGCCCTGGATGAGTGAGACGCGCCGGTCGGCGGCGGTCTGCCGGAACTCTTCCCACTGGCCGGGAGGCAGGAAGGTGGCGAAGGAGTCGGCACCGGCCGTATCGACTGCCGCGGTGGCGGAAGCCAGATCGCACCAGGCACTGATGCCTTCTTCTACAGCGGTCTGGATCTCGATGCCGTGCTGGGCGGCTCTGACTTTGAGGTTCTGCCGGAGCCATCCCGGCAGTTTGGAGACGACCTTCTCGCGGTCGCTGGAAGTGGCTGGCGAACTCATGAGAGACACCATACTAACGTCCATGATCCGTTGAGACACCGACACGTTAGTTAGGCCAAGTTGATGTGTACCGGTGACCACCTGCGTGATTACGCCGTAATCACCGGCGGTGGTGAGTGTGCGGTGCCGACAACCGGGGGAGAGCTCGGGCGGAATTTCTGCACGGCGCCCCCGCAGGATCGGGTGCTGCCGCGCTGCGCCGCAAGCCCATCTCCGCTACCTCTGATCTTGCGAGAGTCCCCGGTCTTCAGGCCGGGGGCGAATCGCATCTCTAACCTGCTCTGGCCTCAGCCGTGGGCACGGCCCCGCTGTCTGCCTGAGTCCATGGGTGGTCGGGCTCAGTCCGGCCGCTTCTGCTGCGTGATGTAGTCCTTGACCACCTGGAGCGGTGCGCCGCCGCACGAGCCACGAAGTATGAGGGTGACCAGAACCGGCCGTGCATGATCGACCGGTTGACGCGGCCGGTGAACTCCGCGCGTAAGCGGCGGGAGGGGACACCCTTGAGGCTGTTGACCAGGCTGGTGAGCGTGACCTTTGGCGGGTGGTGCATGGGCAGGTGTACGTGGTTGGCCTTGCCGTTGGACTCCTTCAGCTCCGCGCCGAAGCCCTCGTAGACCTTGTGCATGATCTCTTCACAGCGCGTCAGCACCTCGTCGTTCATGATGCTGCGCCGGTACTTGGTGACAAAGACCAAGTGCGCGTGCAGGTTGTAAACGGCTGTCCGTCCCCTGCGGACATCGGAGTCTGATTCCCATCGTGGTGGCGTAGGCCAGGGCTAGAGTGATCGTTGTGCAGCTTCGGTACAGCTTCCGTCTGTACCCGAGTGTCGGCCAGCGTGCGGCGTTAGCGAGGGCATTCGGGTGTGCGCGGGTTGTCTTCAACGACGCATTGCGTGTCCGCGAGGAGGCCCGGGCGGGAGGGCTGCCGTTCGTCACCTCGGCGGAGCTGTCCAAGCGCCTCACGGCCGTGAAAAAGACCCCGGAACGGGCTTGGCTCGGCGAGGTCTCGGCCGTCGTCCTCCAGCAGTCCCTCCGTGATCTAGACACCGCGTACAAGAACTTTTTCGACGGCCTGAAGGGCAAGCGCCCACGCATGGGCGCGCCGCGCTTCAAGTCGAAGCGGGACAACCGGCAGTCGATCCGCTTCACCGCGAACGCGGCCTGGCGGATCACGTCGGGCGGGAAGCTGCGCCTGCCGAAGGTCGGCGATGTTCCCGTGCGCTGGTCCCGGACGCTGCCCTCGGCCCCGTCCACCGTGACCGTGGTCAAGGACGCGGCGGGACGGTACTTCGCGAGCTTCGTCGTTGAGACGCACGCCTATGAGGTGCTGCCGCAGACAACGCCCGAAATCGGTGTCGATCTCGGCCTTGGACACTTCGCGGTCCTCTCGGACGGCACGAAGATCAACAGCCCACGCTTTTTGCGCCGGGTCGAGAAACGCCTGAAGAAGGCACAGCGGGATCTCTCCCGCAAGGAGAAGGGCTCCCGCAACCGGGACAAGGCCAGGATCCGCGTCGCACGGGCACACGCCCGCGTCACGGACGCGCGCCGCAATTTCCACCACCAACTCTCCACCAGGCTGATCCGCGAGAACCAAGCGGTCGCCGTGGAGGACTTGGCGGTGAAGGGACTTGCTCGCACGCGCCTGGCCAAGTCCATCCACGACGCCGGATGGTCGGCGTTCGTGCGCATGCTGGAGTACAAGGCCACCCGATACGGGCGCACCTTTATGAAGATCGGCCGCTTCGAGCCCACCTCCCAGGTGTGCTCCGCATGCGGCGTCAAGGACGGCCCCAAGCCCCTCAGCGTCCGCGAGTGGACGTGCGGGGCGTGCGGAACCGTCCTCGACCGGGACGTAAACGCGGCGGTCAACGTCGCCAAGGCCGCCGGACTGGCGGTGCCAGCCTGTGGAGCGCAGGTAAGACGGGTACCCGTGCCCGCACCGCGCAGCGAAGCAGGAACCCACCCGAAGCAACCCACACGGCTTGTGCGGGAGCAGGCGGGAATCCTGGGCCTTTAAGCCCGGGAGGATGTCAACAGCAACTGGAGGCAGCCCTGCCCGTCGAGTCCCGGCTTGCCTGGATGGCGAAGGAGAACAGCGGATACCTGCCGCATCCCTATGAGCAGCTCGCTGCTGCTTACATCAATAGCGGGCATGACGTTGCAGCACGTGAGGTGCTGCTCGCCAAGTGTCGTCGTCAGCGCGCGATACGGCCTCCCGCCCTCCGCCTGTGGGGCTACATCCAGGACTGGACGGTCGGTTACGGCTACCGCCCTGCTCGCGCCGCCGGTTGGCTCACGCTTCTTCTCGTCACTGCGACAGTGGTGTTCGCTGCGCATCAGCCTCCTGCGGCCAAGCCGGCCGAAGCGCCACCGTTCAACGCCTTTCTCTTCGTTCTGGACCTGTTGCTGCCTGTAGTGAGCTTTGGACAGGAGCAGGCCTTCCATCCACACGGCTGGCAGCCGTGGCTTGCGGCAGGACTGATCGCCGCAGGATGGATCCTGGCCACCACTATCGCTGCCGGTCTCACGCGGATCCTCTCCCGGCGATGACACCGCTCCCGCGGGCGGGTGATTACGCCGTAATCACCCGCCTCGCAAATCGCATGAGCACTGGACATCCTCTGCGACCTTCTCAGCCAGAACCACGTGAGCCGAGCGTGAGGGGAGTGGCTGCTGTGGCTACCGGGCAAGGAACTCGACCGCTGCAGACAATGCCAGACGCGCCTTCTCATGGTTCGTTACTGGGCGGGCGGTGCGTTGTTCCAACTTGCTCAGAGCACGGACCGCGGCACTCAAATAGCGGCTGAGGCTGACCATCTGAGTGGGCGTACTGCAGTCGGGTAGGACTTCCGCGATCTCGTCCAGCCAGTACTCGGCGTCCTCGTCCAGGACGAGACCATCTCGGTGGTCCAGGAGCCGCTGCGCCACTGGCACCAGGAGATGGTGCCGGTGGCGGGCGGCTTCCTGAGCTCGTTGCTCGGCCTCGCGGCGGTGAGCGAGACGTCGTTCGGCCTCAATGACAGCTTCGGGGGTGCGGCGGACGGGTTCTGGATGTGCTGTGTCGTCTGCCAGCACTGCAGCCTGGAGTCGCTTGGCCTTGTTGTATGCCGCGTTGGCAGCCTTCACCGCAAGCGCAGGCGCCAGCTCGCTCCATTCGGGCCCAGCGGCACGCGCGTCAGCAACAGCTCGAGCCTGATGAATCTCAGCGCGCTCACGCAGGTACTCCCAGAGCTGAACGCGCTTGAGAGCGGCCGCCTTCTGTTTCTCAGACGGAAGTTTGCGAAGGACGCTGGCGTGCTTCTCGGCGTGTAGAAGCGCGCTGAAGACCTCATCGTCAGCCGGCATGCGTTCCACGCTTGGGTCCTCGGCCTCCTCATGGAGTTGGCGAAGTTCACTGACGACTGCCACGGCGTCTACCTTCCCGACTCGGCCAGGAGCCCTGACCAGTGGCTTTGTTGGGGTAGGGGACTTCCGGACGCGGCCTGCCATAGAAGACAGTCTGCCTGCCCAGAAGTGATTCACAGAATGTGAATCACCAAAGAGAGGCAACACCCGAGTACGCAGCGATCAGCTGTCTGACGCCTTCGGCATGGGGGTGATGGTTCTGCCAGTAAGCGGCTGCGAAGGCTGTCAAGCTTGCGACAGGGAGGCAGTGGCTTGCGAGGTATGTGACGGGTTTCCTCGGAGAGCCACAGGTGGTCACGGGTGTGACTGGCGAGGGTTTCGGTGCTGGCACGCAGGCGGCGAGTTCGGGTGGGGGTGTTTGGGGTCCGGCCAGGCGACCGTGTGTCAGTCTCGTTGGCCATCCGTCGAGATTCCCCGCGGATCAAGGATGCGCAGGATGGGGGACAGGAGGCTCAGCGACCAGGCGGTCCGCCGATGCTCTCTTCCTTCAGGCTGGCTGGTGAGGGCGGCGACAACACGGTGCAGGAGTTTGAGGCCGCCGGCCAGTAGGCGAGGACTAGGGCGCAAGGCGAGGACAGAGCCCGCTTGTCGGGCCAGGCCTGGCCACTGGCGCTGGTAGGTGAGGAGCGCTCCGAGTCTGACCGCGGCCGTGATGGCAGTGCGATTCGTCGGTAGCTGGTCGTGGAGCAGTTCGACGAGCGGCCGGGCGAGCTCGCCTTCCGCCTCGGCTATGCCGAACTGGATGGTGAAGGCCTGGGTGAAGTCGGCGATGGCGTCTTCGTAGCGCTGTGCATACAGGCGCACTATGCCGCGGCCGGCAAGAGACCAGGGCCATTCAGGGGCGTCCGACAGGGCTTGGCTGAAGTCCTGCTCCGCTTCGGCAAATCGCTCCGCCTGCCACAGCAGCCATCCGCGCATGGCGAACGCCATCCCGTACGCTCCGCCGAGCCTTATGGCATGGTCGAGATCTGCGAGTGCTTTGTTGTCGCGGTCCAGTCCGTGCAGGGCCCAGGCGCGGAGCGTGTACGGCCATGCAAGGCTGCGTGGGCCGTCGTCGTCCGAGTCGGCTAGAGCTCGGTCGGCTTCCTGGAAGGCGTCCCCGTGCCGTCCGAGGTCGAGGAGCAGGCCGGCGAGATGAGCGCGGTACCATGAGGTTTCGGAGTCCAGGTCGGCTGCCCGTGCCATGTCGCGGACTGCTTCGTCCCATCGCTCCAGTTGCCACAGGCATCGCGACCGTTGCACGTAAGCCCATGTGTACTGCGGATCGATGCTGAGCGCCCGGTCAAGATCTGCCAGCGCCTCCTGGTGGCGTGCCTCTGCACTATGGAGCTCGGCCCGGCTGGTGAGTGCCCAGTCCTGCTCGGCGTCGAGTTCGAGGGCCTGGTCGAAATCGGCGAGTGCCTCGGCATTGTGGCCGGCCATCACGTTGAGGCGTCCTCGCAACACGTAGTCCCAGGCCCTGTGGGGATGGATACGGATCGCCTCGTCCAAGTCGGCGAGCGCGTCCTCGGCGTTGCCCATGTGCTGGTGTGTGAGGGCACGCCCCACCAGGGCATCGCGGCGCTGCGGATCCAGGGCCAGCGCCGTGGTGAAGTCAGCAAGTGCCTGCTCGAACCGCTCGGCGCGCCGGTGGAGGTTTCCCCGGACGATTCGGGAGCGCAGTTGTCCCGCGCTGTTCGCACCCACGCGGCTGAGCAGCGCGTCGAGCACGGTCAGTTCAGTCGAGGTGTCATCGCGTGAGGCGGCGGTCAGCCGGTCTCCCCAGGCTGCTAACTCCTCGTCCGCTGTGTCAGTCCCGGCCTGTGCGATGAGCTGCGCCCAGCGCCGGGCCGTGCCGCTGCCGTGCTCACAGGCGTCAGCGACCTCTGTGAGGGCCTCGGGCAGGGCTCCTCGTGGATCGGCGCACATGCGGTGGTATGTCTCGTTTAGCCGGTGCTCGCGCCAGATCGCGTCTTCCCAGCGCTCCCCGGCCTGCACGACCTCCTCCCGCTGCGCCCGCCAGGTACGGAAGGCCCCGGCGAGCAGCTCGTGCGCGGCACGCCACCGGGTGGGGGACTGGGTGCGTTGCAGCCGCAGCATAGGAGCGCGGACAACGTCGTGGTAGCGGCACCGTCCCGCTTGGTCGCTGACGAAGGCTAGACGGCGCAGCCAGGAATACTGCTCGGCGGCCTCCGGCGGCGCGACAATCCGGTAGATGTCCTCGTCGAATTGAAGAGGCAGCGCGCAGGCAAGAGCGGTGGCCCGTCGTGCGGCGTCCAACTCCCACTTCAGGAAACGCTCCACCGCAGTCTCTGACGGGTCACTCACTGCATGAACCGAATCGGGCCGGGCCTGCGCCAGGGTATGTACCAAGACTGGGAGCCTGCCCGACAAGCGAAGGACGGTCTCGACGATGCGCTCCTCGGTGACGCCTCGCAGCGCGAGGAGCGCACGTGCTTCCTCCTCGGTGAATACCCCCAAAGGCACCTCCGTGACCAGGTCGAGCCAGTCGCCCCAGCACCGGGCATCCAAGCGGCCCCGTCCGGACAGCACGATCTGAACGTTGGCGGGCAACGTTCCGTGTACCTCACCGAATGCGATGTCGCGCAGCCACTCGTCCAGCACCGGCCCCGTCCGCTCGTACACGTCGAAGACCAGCACCACCCACGGCCGCCGCTGAGCCACCTCGGCCAAGTCCTGAAGGAACACCGGAGTCAGGCTGCCTACCGGATCCATGACGAGCCGCACGTCATCGTGGGAGCGCAACCGTGCTCCGAGCGCGGCCCTCAGCCGGTCCGCACCTTGGGCGACCTGCTGGGGATCGACGGCGCCGACAAGTGCCCCTACAACTGGCACCATGCCGAGGCCGACCAGACCCACCTGCGCAGCGAGTGAACCCGACAGTGAGGGAACGGGCGGCTGCACGGCGCTGCTGTCCTGCGCAACTGTCTGCGGGTCCCATGCCGACTGCGCCTCGTGGTGGCGCTGTCGAAACGTTGTCAGCAACTTGTCGAACCGGCGCAGCTCCAGGCTCTGACGGCTCAGCCGCTCACTGACTTCCTCCATCACTTCGACGGCACTGTGCACACCGTCATCGAGACACACCGTCGCCGCCCCTTGCTCGCGTGCGACCGCTTCCCACTGCTGCACCAGCGAGGTCTTGCCCACACCGGCGTTGCCGTGCACGTGGAAGAAGAACTGATAGTCGTCAGCTTCTGGATCCCGGCCGAGGTTCTCCCGGAATGCGGTCATCTCCCCGCGCCGGCCCACGAAGCCACTCCGACGTCGACGGCGTATCAGCTCCTGGCGCGACGGCCGCTGTTGTGCCATCACCCACCTCCAACAACCAGTATGGCAACGTCCTTCAGCCTTGGACCGGACATAACTGTCATTTCTCCCGACCGTCTGCCGAGGCTACCTAGCTGTATTGATCCGCAGGGTTGTTGACGCGACTGACGGGTGGTCGGCCATCCAGTGCGGTGTGGCACCGGTGGTAGTTGTAGGTGTGCAGGAAGTCCGCCAGAGCCTCGGTGCGTTCGGTGTTGCTGGAGTGCGGGCGAACGTACGCCCATTCGTCGAGCAGAGTGCGATTCAGGCGCTCGACCTTGCCATTCGTTTGCGGGCGATAGGGTCGCGTGCGCTTGTGGACGATTCCGGCGGCGTCGAGCGTCTGGGCAAACAGCCGGGATCTGTAGCAGGAGCCGTTGTCGGTTAGGACGCGCTCGACGGTGATGCCATGCGCGGAGAAGAAGAAGGCGTTCGCGCGATACGCCTCCTCCAGCGTGGCGTCGGTCACCGGCTGGTCCAGCCAGCGGCAGTAGGGCTGTCTGGCGAGCTTGAGCACCCGGCACGCAACCGTGACGGGCACCCCGTCCCCGGCCAGCTCCTTCACGAGCGGGTAGATCCTTTTCCCGGCAGATGCGCCTGCGACAGACAGGCCGCGGCCCGCCGCAGGACCTCGTTCTCCTGCTCCTACAGCTTGATCCGCCGACGCGCTTTCCGAAGCTCGGCGCTCTCCTGGCTGGTCACCCCGGGCTTGGTCCCGTCGTCGATGTCCGCCCGTCGCATCCACTTCCACAATGTCATCGGATGGACTCCGAAGTCGGTGGCCACCTGCTCGACCGTCACACCCGGCCCGCGATTCCTCGCGACCCGTACGACGTCCTGGCGGAACTCTTCCGGATGGGGCTTGGGCACAGCGGCATTCTTCCCACCCGATCGAGAGGGCAAGCCAGTTCAGATGTCACCCGATCGTGCGGTAGACCCCCAAAGCCGCCGGGCCTGAGCAACGAGGACGCACCTGGAGCAGACCCGTGTCATCGTGGTCGTCAACGAGTCAGCAGACCGCACGGTGGTGCGCGCCCTGAAAATCCTCACACCCGGCACGGTGCCGGTACACGATCAGCCGATACCAGGCCGGAGCCCGCGGTCATGCCCGCCGGGCCAGTGCGTATGCGGTAGACCGCCGCGATAAATGGGGCCCCTCTGCGCCAGGGCCCTCCTATCCTCCGCAGTCACGACGATCTAGGTGACTTGTCTGCCTCAAACTTTGCATGGGTGAGGTTCGCCTGGACGACCCTGGTGGTCGGATGCTTCTCTCCCAGTACCCGCACGCAGTTGTTGAGAACCTGCTCGTACAGGGGGATGGCCCGCGTCAAGTCCCCGGCCGACTCGTAGGCGCCGGCGAGGTTGTTGCGGGAGGTCAGGGTGGAGGGGTGGTCCTCGCCCAGCACCCGCACCGCATCGTCCACCGTCCGCTCGTACAGGGGGATGGCCCGCGTCAAGTCCCCGGCCGACTCGTAGGCGCCGGCGAGGTTGTTGCGGGAGGTCAGGGTGGAGGGGTGGTCCTCGCCCAGCACCCGCACCGCATCGTCCACCGTCCGCTCGTACAGGGGGATGGCCCGCGTCAAGTCCCCGGCCGACT
>NZ_JACHJI010000039.1 GCF_014203535.1 Streptomyces griseomycini | reverse complement strand
CGTGAGTGGCCGGTCGCGGACCGGCCGTGGCGGGCCGGTGTGTCGTCGTTCGGCTTCAGCGGTACGAACGCCCACGCCATCATCGAGCAGGCCCCCGTGACGGAGCGGGAGGAGACCTCCGAGCCGGTACGTGAGGGACTGGTGCCGTGGGTGCTGTCGGCCGGTGACGAGGGCGCCCTGCGTGGCCAGGCCGAGCGCCTGCTGCCCTTGGCGGCCGAGCACGAGCCCCTCGACGTCGGCTACTCGCTCGCGACCTCGCGCACGGTGCTGGACCACCGTGCGGTGATCGTGGCCGCCGATCGGTCCGAGTTCCAGGCGGCCCTGACGGCGATCACCGACGGCCGGACGAGCGGCGCCGTGGTCGGCCCGGTCACCGGCGAACCGGGCCGGCTGGGTTTCCTGTTCTCGGGTCAGGGGTCGCAGCGGCTGGGTATGGGTCGCGGACTGGCCGCGCGGTACCCGGTGTTCGCCGAGGCGCTGGAGGAGACGCTGAGCGCGTTCGACCCGGCGGTGCGTGGGGTGTTGTTCGGCGATGACGCCGAGGCGTTGAACGAGACGGGGGTGACGCAGCCGGCGTTGTTCGCGGTCGAGGTGGCGCTCTTCCGGCTGCTGGAGGCGTGGGGCATCCGCCCGGATGTGCTGGCGGGGCATTCGATCGGTGAGCTGGCCGCCGCCCATGTGGCGGGTGTGTGGTCGCTGGCGGACGCCGCGAGGGTGGTGTCGGCACGCGGCACGCTGATGCAGGCGCTGCCGGCCGGGGGCGCGATGGTCGCGGTCCAGGCGTCGGAGGCCGAGGTCGCACCGGACCTGTCGGAGACGGTGGGCGTCGCGGCGGTCAACGGCCCGTCGTCGGTGGTCATTTCGGGTGCCGTCGCCGGTGTGGAGGCGGTGGCGGAGCGGTGGCGTGCGGCGGGTCGGAAGGTGTCGCGTCTGAAGGTCAGCCACGCGTTCCACTCGCCGCTGATGGAGCCGATGCTGGACGACTTCCGGCGGGTGCTGGAGAGCGTGTCGTTCGAGGCGCCGGCGGTCCCGATCGTGTCGACGCTGACCGGCGTCCGGGCCACGGCCGAGGAGTTGACCTCTCCGGAGTACTGGGTGCGGCACGTCCGCGAGTCCGTCCGCTTCGCCGATGCCGTCGGCACGCTGGTGGACGAGGGAGTGAGCACGTTCGTCGAGGTCGGCCCCGGCGGCACGCTGTCCGCGCTGGGACCCGGTCGCGCGCCCGAGGCGGTGTTCCTGCCCGCGCTGCGCGCGGACCGGTCCGAGGAGGCCGCGCTCGTCACGACGGTGGCCGCCCTGCACACGCGGGGCGTGCCGGTCGACTGGGCCGCGTACTTCGCGGGCAGCGGCGCCCGGCGGGTCGACCTGCCGACGTACGCCTTCCAGCACCGGCGTTACTGGATGGACGCCCCGCCCGCCGCCACCGGCGAGGCCGCGCCGAACACCGACGAGGCCCGGTTCTGGGCCGCGGTGGAGGGCGAGGAGGCGACCGCGCTCGCGTCGTCGCTGGGCATCACCGAGGACGGGGCGGCCGACTCGCTCCGGGCCGTCCTGCCGTTCCTGACGTCGTGGCGGCGCCGGAGCCACGAGAAGTCCACGCTGGACCAGTGGCGTTACACCGTCCGCTGGAAGCCCGTCGGGATGCCGGCGACGACGCCTCCTGCGGGCACCTGGCCGGTCGTGGTGTTCGCCGGGGACGAGCGGGCCCGTGCGCTCGGCGAACTGCTCGCCCGCAGCGGCCTGACGCTCGCCGTGGTCGAGGCCGACCGGACGGACCGCGCGGGGCTCGCCGACGCGCTGCGCACGACCGCCGAGGGGATCCTCGCGCGCGGCGAGGAGATCGGCGGAGTCCTGTCCCTGCTGGCGTTCGACGAGTCACCGCACGTCGACCACCCCGTGGTGCCGAACGGGGTGGCGGCCACCCTCGCGCTGGTGCAGGCGCTCGGCGACGCCGAGGTGCGGGCGCCGCTGTGGTGCGTCACCTCGGGCGCGGTGGCCGCCGTCGCGGACGACGAGGTGGAGGGCTTCGCGCAGTCGATGGTGTGGGGGCTCGGCCGGGCCGCGGCACTCGAACACCCCGCCCGCTGGGGAGGCTTGGCCGACCTGCCGAAGACCGTGGACGAGCGGGTGGCCGCCCGGCTGTGCGGGCTCCTCGGTGGGGCCGAGGACCAGGTCGCCGTACGGGGGACCGGTGTGTTCACGCGCCGGCTGCGCCGGGCCGACCGGACCGCCCCCGGCTCCGACTGGACGCCGCGCGGCACGGTCCTGGTGACCGGCGGCCTCGGCGCCCTGGGCGCGAGGGCCGCACGCTGGTCCGCCGCGCACGGGGCCGAGCACGTCGTACTGGTGAGCCGGCGCGGCAGCGCGGCCGACGGCGCCGCGGAGCTGGAGACCGAGCTCATCGGGCTGGGCGCCCGCGTCACCGTCGCCGCCGTCGACATCGCCGACCGGGAAGCGCTCGCCGCGCTCCTCGACGGCCTGGCCGCCGCGGGGGACCGGGTCTCCGCCGTCGTGCACACCGCCGGACTCAACGACAGCGCCCCCGTCCAGGACACCGGCCTCGCTCGCTTCGCGGACGTGGTGGGCGCCAAGATCGCCGGCGCCGCGCACCTGCACGACCTGCTCGCGGACACACCGCTCGACGCCTTCCTCGTCTACTCCTCCATCGCCGGCGTCTGGGGCAGCGGCGGCCAGGCCGGCTACAGCGCGGCCAACGCCTACCTCGACGCGCTCGCCGAGCACCGCACCGCCCGGGGCCTGCCCGGCACAGCCGTGGCCTGGGGCCCCTGGGGCGGCGGCGGCATGGCCGACGACGAGGCCCAGCGGCAGCTCTCCCGGCGCGGGCTCCTGGCGCTGCCGCCCGAGGTTGCGGTGGGTGCCCTCGCCGGCGCGGTCGGCGGCGGCGCGGCGAGCACCGTCGTGGCGGACGTCGACTGGGCGAGGTTCGCGCCCGCGTTCACCATCGGCAGGGCCAGCCCGCTCCTCGCCGACCTGCCCGAAGCACGCGAAGCCGTCGCGGGCCGGAACGCCGGTGCCGACGGACCCGCGGAAGCGGACGGCTCCGGCCGGGACGGGGCGGAGCTGCGCGCCCGGCTCACCGGCCTCGACGCGGCCAAGCGGGGCGAACTGGTACGTGACCTGGTGGTGGCGCGGGCGGCCACCGTCCTGGGGCACACCACGGCCGGTGCCGTCGACGCCGACCTCGCCTTCCGCGACCTGGGCTTCGACTCGCTGACCGCCGTGGAACTGCGCAACGCGCTGGCGGCCGAGACCGGCCTGACCCTGCCCGCGACCGTGGTCTTCGACCACCCCACCCCCGGGGCGCTCGCCGACCACCTGCTGTCGGCCGTCGTGGCACCGCGCGGCGAAACTCCCCTGGCACCGGCCGCCGCCCCGTCGGCCGCGGCCGACGAGCCGATCGCGATCGTCGCGATGGCGTGCCGGTACCCCGGCGGCGTCGCCAGCCCCGAGGACCTGTGGCAGGTGCTCATGTCGGGCGGGGACGCGGTCACGGAGTTCCCGGCCGACCGCGGCTGGGACGTCGAGGCCCTGTACGACCCGGACCCGGCGGGCGTCGGCACGACGTACTCGCGCAGGGGAGCCTTCCTCGACCACGTGGCGGACTTCGACGCGTCCTTCTTCGGCACCTCACCGCGCGAGGCGTTGGCCATGGACCCGCAGCAGCGACTGCTCCTCGAAACGTCGTGGGAGGTCTTCGAGCGGGCCGGCATCGACCCGAACACGGTCCGCGGTGAGCGCGTCGGCGTGTTCGTCGGCTCCAACGTGCAGGACTACGGCCTGGTCCTCGACGGCGCCCGCGAGGACGTGGGCGGGCACGTGGCGACGGGCAGCGCGGCGAGTGTCATGTCCGGCCGCCTGTCGTACACCTTCGGCCTCGAGGGCCCGGCGGTGACCGTGGACACGGCGTGCTCGTCGTCGCTGGTGGCCCTGCACCTGGCGGTGCAGGCACTGCGCTCGGGCGAGTGCGAGATGGCCCTCACGGGCGGTGTGACGGTGATGTCGACACCGGGTGCGTTCATCGAGTTCAGCCGTCAGCGGGGACTGTCCGTGGACGGCCGCTGCAAGGCGTTCTCCGACAGCGCCGACGGCACGGGCTGGGGTGAGGGCATCGGCATGCTGCTGGTGGAGCGGCTGTCGGACGCCCGGCGCAACGGCCACCGGGTCCTCGCGGTCGTACGCGGCTCCGCCGTCAACCAGGACGGCGCCTCCAACGGCCTGACCGCCCCCAACGGGCCCTCCCAGCAGCGCGTCATCCGCCAGGCACTCGCCAGTGCGGGCCTCACCCCGGCCGAGGTCGACGCGGTCGAGGCGCACGGCACCGGCACCACCCTCGGCGACCCGATCGAGGCGCAGGCACTGCTCGCGACCTACGGTCAGGACCGCCCGGCCGAGCGGCCGCTGCTGCTGGGCTCGGTGAAGTCCAACATCGGGCACACGCAGGCGGCGGCCGGTGTGGCGGGCGTGATCAAGATGGTGATGGCGATGCGGCACGGCGTACTGCCGCGCACGCTGCACGTCACCGAGCCGTCCTCGCACGTCGACTGGTCCGCGGGCGCGGTGGAACTGCTCACCGACCAGCGGGCGTGGCCCGCCGTCGACCGCCCCCGGCGGGCCGGGGTGTCGTCGTTCGGCTTCAGCGGCACCAACGCGCACACCATCATCGAGCAGGCTCCCGAGACCGCGTCCCCGGACCTCGCGCCGACCGTGCCGGGCGCCGTGCCGTGGGTGTTGTCCGCGCGGTCCGCCGAGGCCCTGCGGCAGCAGGCGGCCCGCCTCCGCGAGGACCTCGAGCGCGGCGACGGCGCCGTCACCGTCGCCGACATCGCCCACTCCCTGCGGTCCCGCGCGCTGTTCGACCACCGGGCCGTGGTGGTGGGCCGCGACCGGGAGGACTTCCGCACCGGCCTCACCGCCCTGGCCGAGGGCCGCGAGGCACCGAACGTCGTCACCGGCACGGCCGGCAGCCGTGGCACCGGCACGGTGTTCGTCTTCCCCGGCCACGGCACACAGTGGGTCGGCATGGCCCTGGAACTCCTGGACTCCGCACCGGAGTTCCGGACCCGGATGGAGGAGTGCGCCGAGGCGCTGGGCGAGTACGTCGACTGGTCGTTGCTCGACGCGATCCAGGACCCCGGCCTGATGGAGCGCCTCGACGTCGTCCAGCCCGCCCTCTTCGCGGTGATGGTGTCACTGGCCGCCACCTGGCGATCCTGGGGCGTCGAACCGAGCGCCGTACTGGGCCACTCCCAGGGCGAGATCGCCGCGGCGTGCGTCGCCGGCGCGCTGTCCCTGCCGGACGCCGCCAAGCTGGCCGTCCTGCGGAGCAAGGCGCTGACCGCGCTGGCCGGCCGGGGCGGCATGGTCTCGCTCGCGCTCGGCGTGGACGACGTACGGCAGCTCCTCGCCCGGTGGGATGGGCAGCTCGCCGTCGGCGTGGTGAACGGCCCCGCCTCGGTCGTCGTCTCCGGTGACATCGCCGCCCTGGACGAGCTGATGGACGTCTGCGCCGACCGGGGAGTGTGGGCGCGGCGCGTCAAGGCCGACTACGCCCCGCACTCCCACCACGTCGAGCGCGTCGAGGCGGAAATCCTCGAAGGGCTCGCCGACGTGACACCGCGCTCCGGCGACATCCCGTACTACTCGCCGCTGGCCGGTGGCTGGCTGGACACCCGCGACCTGGACGCCTCGTACTGGTACCGCAGCCTGCGGCAGACGGTGGAGTTCGCCGACTCCGTCTCCACCCTCGTAGGGGAGGGCCTGACCACCTTCGTCGAGGTCAGCCCGCACCCGGTGCTGGTCGCCGGGCTCGGCGAACTGGCCGGAGCCGACGGACTGGTCACCGGCTCACTGCGGCGCGACGACGGCGGCCAGGACCGGCTGCTGAAGTCGGCGAGCGGACTGTTCGTGCGCGGCGCCCGGGTGGACTGGCCGCTGCCCGAAGCCCGGCACGTGGACCTTCCCACCTACCCCTTCCAGCGCCAGCGCTTCTGGCCCACCACGGCGCCCGCCGCCTCCGGCGACGTGACCTCGGCGGGCCTCGGCCGGGTGGACCACCCCCTGCTCGCCGCCGTCACCGAACTCCCGGACTCCGAACGCCTGGTGTTCAGCGGCCGGCTCTCCCCGCGCACCCACCCCTGGCTCACCGACTACCGCCTCCTGGACACCCCGGTCCTCCCCGGCACGGCTTATGTGGACCTCGCGCTGCGCGCCGGCGACCACGTCGGCTGCGCCGTCCTGGACGACCTGGTCCTCGAAGCACCCCTGGTGCTGCCCGAACGCGACGGCGTCCAGATACGGCTCAGCGTCGACGGACCCGACACCTCGGGCAGGCGGGCGTTCACCGTGGACTCCCGCGGGGACGAGGGCGGTGACTGGACCCGCCACGCCACCGGCACCCTGAGCGCACAGGCGGCCCCCGTCACCGACGACCTCGTGGCCTGGCCACCCGGCGGGGCCGAACCGATCGACCTGGACGCCCACCACGCCGCCGTCACCGCGTCCGGCCTCGACCACGGCCCCGCCTTCCAGGGGCTGCGCGCCGCCTGGCGCAAGGGCGACGAGGTGTTCGCCGAAGTGACGCTGCCGGATGGCCTCGCCGACCCGGGCTTCGGCCTGCACCCGGCGCTCCTGGAGGCCGCACTGCACCTCACCGGGCACGGGACGGGCCCCCAGAAGGTGCCGTTCTCCTGGGCCGGGGCGCGGCTCCTCGCGACCGGGGCGACGTCGCTGCGGGTCCGTCTGACACCGGTCGGCGTGGACGCCGTGGCCGTGCTCACCGCCGACGGCGCCGGCGAACCGGTCACCGCCGTCGACGAGCTGACCCTGCGCCCCCTCTCCGCCGACCAGCTCGACCCCGCGCGCTCCGCCCACCGCGACGCGCTCTTCGAGGTGACCTGGGTACCGATGCCGGACGCCGCCGCCGAGCCCGGCACCTGGGCGGTCATCGGCTCCGACACCGCCCGCCTGGCCCACGCGCTCACCGCGGCGGGCGAACCGGTGGACGAGCACACCGACCTGAACGCGCTCATCGCCGCCGTCGACGCGGGCCTGCCCGTACCGAGGTGTGTCGCCATGACACCCGCGGAGAACGCGACCACCCCTCGCGAGGCCACGCACCACACCCTGGACCTGCTCCAGAAGTGGCTCGCCGACGACCGGTTCACCGCGTCGCGGCTCGTCCTCGTCACCAGCGGAGCGGTGGCCGCGGCACCCGACGACGCCGTACCGGACCTGGTACGCGCCCCCGCGTGGGGCCTGGTGCGCTCGGCGCAGTCGGAACACCCGGAGCGATTCGTCCTGGCCGACGTGGACGGCGACGAGAAGTCGCTGCGGAAGCTGCCCGCCGCCGTGGCGACCGGTGAACCACAGGTCGTCATCAGGAACGGCACCGCCACCGTGGCCAGACTGACACGGCTCGCCACCGCGGCCGACGCCCCCGAGCAGGCGGCCTTCACCCCCGAGAGCACCGTGCTGATCACCGGCGGCCTCGGCGTGCTCGGCAGTGTGACCGCACGCCACCTCGTTACCCGCCACGGCGTCCGGAACCTCGTCCTGACCGGCAGGCGCGGTCCGGCCACACCCGGCGCGGAGGAACTGCGCGGGGAACTGGCCAAGCTGGGCGCACGCGTCACCGTCGCCGCCTGCGACGTCAGCGACCGCGCCGCGCTCGCCGCCCTCCTCGCCGCACACCCCGTGACCGCCGTCGTCCACACGGCGGGCGCCCTTGACGACAGCGTCATCGAGTCCCTGACCCCGCAACACGTCGACACGGTGTTCGCGCCCAAGGCCGATGCCGCCTTCCACCTGCACGAGCTGACCAGGGAGCACGACCTGACCGCGTTCGTTCTGTTCTCCGCCGCCGCCGGCGTGTTCGGCGGTCCCGGCCAGGGCAACTACGCGGCCGCCAATGCCTTCCTGGACGCGCTCGCCCAGCACCGCAGGGCCGCCGGACTGCCCGCGACCGCACTGGCCTGGGGCCTGTGGGCCGAGGCGAGCGGCATCACCGGCCACCTCGACGACGCCGACGTACGGCGGCTGGCGCGGGGCGGCATGGTCCCGCTCACCTCCGAGGACGGCATGGCACTGTTCGACACGGCGTGCGCGACCGGCGCCGCGACGACGGTGCCCGCCGCGCTGGACCTCGCCACGCTGCGGGCCCACCCCGAGCAGGTACGGCCCCTGCTGCGCGCCCTGGTGCCCACGCCCGCCCGGCGGGCCGCACGGCCCGCCGGTAACGGCTCCGACGGCACGGTCCCGCTGACCCAGCGGCTGGCCGGCCTCACCGAGGCGGAGCAGGACCGGGCGCTGGTCCACCTCGTCCGCACCCACACCGCGGCCGTCCTCGGCTTCACCGGACCGGAGGCCGTCACGGCGGACCGGGCCTTCAAGGAACTCGGCTTCGACTCGCTCACCGCCGTGGAACTGCGCAACAGGCTCGACGCCGAGGTCGGCACGCGGCTGCCCGCCACCCTGGTGTTCGACCACCCGACCCCGGCGGCACTCGCGGCCCACCTGCGGACGACGGTACTCGCCGAACACGGCACACCCGCCGCCGCGGTGCTCAGCGAGCTGAACAGACTCACGGTCACCATCTCCCGGCTCGACCCGGACGACGCGCTCGTCGGGGACATCCGGCTCAGGCTCCGCTCGCTCCTGTCCACCTGGGACGACAAGGAGCCCGAGGCCACGGCGGACGACCTGGACTCGGCGACGCTGGACGACGTCTTCAACATCATCGACGAAGAGCTCGGCAACTCCTGATCCGCAGGTGCGGACTTTCACCAGGGCTCACCAATGAGGGGTAACAAGCACATGTCGAACGACGAGAAGGTCCTCGACTACCTGAAGCGCTTGACCGCGGACCTGCGGCAGACCAGGCAACGGCTGCGCGAGGTCGAGGAGAAGGCCAGCGAGCCCATCGCGATCGTCGGCATGAGCTGCCGCTTCCCCGGCGGGGTCACCTCACCGGAGGACCTGTGGCGCCTCCTTGAGTCCGAGACGGACGCGGTCACCGGCTTCCCCACCGACCGCGGCTGGGACCTGAACGCCCTGTTCGACCCGGACCCGGCGAGCACCGGCACGTCGTACACCCGCATGGGCGCGTTCCTCGACCGCGTGGCGGAGTTCGACCCGGCGTTCTTCGGCATCTCGCCGCGCGAGGCGCTGGCGATGGACCCGCAGCAGCGACTGCTCCTCGAAACCTCCTGGGAGGTGTTCGAACGAGCGGGCATCGACCCCCACACGGTACGGGGCAGCCGCTCCGGTGTCTTCATCGGCACCAACGGCCAGGACCACGGGCTGCTCGCCCTGCACGGCTCCGCCGAGGACGTGGGCGGACACCTGGCCACCGGCAACGCGGCCAGCATCATCTCCGGCCGGCTGTCCTACACCTTCGGCCTCGAGGGCCCCGCCGTCACGGTCGACACGGCGTGCTCGTCGTCGCTGGTCGCCCTGCACTGGGCCGCTCAGGCGCTGCGCCAGGGCGAATGCGAGCTGGCACTTGTCGGCGGTGTGACGGTGATGTCGACACCGAACTCCTTCATCGAGTTCAGCCGCCAGCGCGGGCTGGCGGAGGACGGACGCTGCAAGGCGTTCTCCGACAGCGCGGACGGCACCGGCTGGGGCGAGGGCGTCGGCATGCTGCTCGTGGAGCGGCTGTCGGACGCACAGCGCAACGGCCACCAGGTGCTCGCGGTGGTCCGGGGCTCGGCGGTGAACCAGGACGGCGCGTCGAACGGCCTCACCGCGCCGAACGGCCCGTCGCAGCAGCGGGTCATCCGGTCCGCGCTGGCCGCTTCCGGACTCGCCCCGTCCGAGGTGGACGCGGTGGAGGCGCACGGCACGGGGACGACGCTGGGCGACCCGATCGAGGCCCAGGCGCTGCTCGCCACCTACGGGCAAGGCCGTACCGGCGAGCCCTTGCTGCTGGGCTCGGTGAAGTCGAACATCGGGCACACCCAGGCCGCCGCCGGTGTGGCCGGTGTCATCAAGATGGTCATGGCGATGCACCACGGTGTGCTGCCGAAGACCCTGCACGTCACCGAGCCGTCCTCGCACGTGGACTGGTCGGCGGGGTCCGTGGAGTTGCTCACCGAGCAGCGTGCGTGGCCGGACGTGGACCGGCCGTGGCGGGCGGGTGTCTCGTCGTTCGGTGTGAGCGGGACGAACGCGCACGTCATCGTGGAGCAGGCCCCTGCGGTGGAGCAGGCGGAGCAGGCGGACACGGACACGCCGGAGCCGGTACGTGGTGGGGTGCTGCCGTGGGTGTTGTCGGCCCGCAGCGCGGAGGCGTTGCGGGAACAGGCCGCCCGGCTGGCGTCCTTCGTGGACGATCAGTCCCCGGCCGACGTGGGCTACTCGCTGGCGACGTCACGGGCGGCGCTGGAGCACCGCGCGGTGGTCGTCGCCGAGGAAACCGCCACCTTCCGAACGGTACTGGCCGCTCTCGCCGAGGACCGGGAGGGACCCGGCGTCGTGGTGGGCGAGGCGGCATCGCATCTGCTGGGTTTCCTGTTCTCGGGTCAGGGGTCGCAGCGGCTGGGGATGGGCCGTGAACTGGCGGATCGTTTCCCGGTGTTCGCCGAGGCGCTGGAGGAGACGCTGAGCGCGTTCGACCCGGCGGTGCGTGGGGTGTTGTTCGGCGAGGACGCCGAGGCGTTGAGCGAGACGGGGGTGACGCAGCCGGCGTTGTTCGCGGTCGAGGTGGCGCTCTTCCGGCTGCTGGAGTCGTGGGGCATCCGCCCGGACGTGCTGGCGGGGCACTCGATCGGTGAGCTGGCCGCCGCCCATGTGGCGGGTGTGTGGTCGCTGGCGGACGCCGCCAAGGTGGTCTCGGCACGCGGCACGCTGATGCAGGCGCTGCCGTCGGGTGGCGCGATGGTCGCGCTCCAGGCGTCGGAGGCCGAGGTCGCACCGGACCTGTCGGAGACGGTGGGCGTCGCGGCGGTCAACGGCCCGTCGTCGGTGGTGATCTCGGGTGCCGTCGCCGATGTGGAGGCGGTGGCGGAGCGGTGGCGTGCGGCGGGTCGGAAGGTGTCGCGTCTGAAGGTCAGCCACGCGTTCCACTCGCCGCTGATGGACCCGATGCTGGACGACTTCCGCGCGGTGCTGGAGGAGGTCGAGTTCGGCGAGCCCGTGGTTCCGATCGTGTCCACGCTGACCGGTGCGCAGGTGAGGGCCGAGGAGTTGGCCTCACCTGAATACTGGGTGCGGCATGTGCGCGAGTCCGTGCGCTTCCATGACGCGGTCGTCGCGCTGCGCGAGCAGGGCGTGGATGTGTTCCTGGAGATCGGTCCGGGCGGGACGCTGTCCGCCCTCGGCCGGGACAGCGTCTCCGACGCGGTCTTCCTGCCCGCGTTGCGGGGCGACCGGCCGGAGGAGACGGCCCTCGTCACCACGGTCGCCGCGCTGCACGCCCGGGGCGTGACGGTGGACTGGGAGGCGTTCTTCGCCAGCCGTGACGCGCGGCGGGTGGACCTGCCGACGTACGCCTTCCAGCGTGAGCGGTACTGGCTGGACGCTCCGACCACCGCCGAGGGCGGCGGACGGATGTCGCCGGTGGAGGCGCGGTTCTGGGAGGTCGTGGAGGAGGGTGACGCCGCTGACCTCGCCGGCACGTTGGGTGTGTCGTCGGACGATCCGCTGAGCGCGGTGCTGCCCAAGCTGTCCGCGTGGCGCAGGGAACAGCGGGACCGGTCCACGGTGGACGACTGGCGGTACCAGGTCGTCTGGCGGCCGGTGCCGGTGGGGCCCCGCTCGTTGGACGGGGCTTGGCTGGTGGTGGCGCCGGCCGGTGAGGGCCGTGCCGAGTGGACGCGTGCGGCGCTGCTCCGCGCCGGTGCGGAAACGCACGTACTGGGCGTGGATCCGGAGACGGCCGACTGGACGGAGCGGCTGACCGGGCTGCCCGAACTGCGCGGCGTGGTCTCGCTGCTGGGCCTCGCCGACGCGAATACGGGTGCCGCTGCCACCGTCGGGTTGTTGCGGGCGCTCGGTGACGCGGGCGTGCGGGCGCCGTTGTGGTGTGTGACGGCGGGTGCGGTGTCGGCGGTCGCGGAGGACGCGGTCGGCGGGTTCGGGCAGTCGGCGCTGTGGGGTCTGGGCCGGGTGGCCGCGCTGGAACACCCCGAGCGCTGGGGCGGTCTGGTCGACCTGCCCGAGACGCAGGACGACACGACCGGTGACCTGCTGGCTTCGGTGCTCGCCGGGACGTCCGGTGAGGACCAGATCGCCCTGCGCGGCGACCAGGTCCTGGCCCGCAGGCTGGCGCCCGCCCCCCTGAACGACGCCTACACGGAGGGTTGGTCGCCGCGGGGAACGGTGTTGGTGACCGGTGGTACCGGTGCGCTGGGCGGTCACGTGGCGCGCTGGGCGGCGGCGCACGGGGCTGACCACGTGGTGCTGGTGAGCCGCCGTGGCCGGGCCGCGCAGGGAGCGGAGGAGCTGGAGACCGAACTGGCCGGACTCGGGGCGCGGGCGACGTTCGCCGCCTGTGACATGGCCGACCGGGACGCGGTGGCCGCGTTGCTGGAGAGTGTTCCGTCGTTGACCGCGGTGGTGCACGCGGCGGGCATCGAGCGGTCGGCCGCTCTCACCGACCTCGGACCGGATGAGCTGGCGGAGGTGCTGGCGGTCAAGGCGGACGGGGCCAGACACCTGCACGACCTGCTGGCCGGGACACCGTTGGACGCGTTCGTGCTGTTCTCCTCCATCGCGGGTGTGTGGGGCAGCGGAGGGCAGGGCGCGTACGCGGCCGCGAACGCCTATCTGGACGCGCTGGCCGAGCACCGCAGGGCGGCGGGACTGCCCGCGACAGCGGTCGCGTGGGGCCCCTGGGCCGGCGGCGGCATGGTCGACGACGAGGCGGAACGGCAACTCGCCCGGCGCGGACTCGTGGCGCTGCCGCCGGACCTCGCGGTGGGCGCCCTCGCCGACGCGGTCGGCGCCGGTCCGGCGAGCACCGTGGTGGCGAACGTCGACTGGGAGCCGTTCGCGGCCACCTTCACGATGCGCCGACCAAGCCCGCTCCTCGGCGAGCTGCCCGAACTCCGTACGGTCGCCGAGGACGCCCCGGCCGAGCAGGGCACGTCCCCGCTCGCGCGGCGCCTGGCGGGCCTGGACGCGGCCGAGCAGGAGCGGCAACTGACCGAGCTGGTGCGCTACGAGGCGGCCACCGTCCTCGGCCACGTCTCTGGTGACGCCTTCTCCGCGACCCGCGCCTTCAAGGACCTGGGCTTCGACTCGCTGACCGCGATGGAGCTACGCGCCCGGCTCGGCGAAGTGACCGGTGTGGCCCTGCCCACGACCGTGGTCTTCGACTACCCGAACGCGGCCACCCTGGCAGCACACCTGCGGGTCGTGCTGTCCGGTGAGGGAGCCGCCCCCACCCCTTCCACCCCGGACGCGGTGCCCGATGCGACCGACGACCAGATCGCGATCGTGGCGATGGCGTGCCGGTACCCCGGCGGTGTGACGAGTCCGGAGGACCTGTGGGACGCCCTGCTGGCCGGCCGGGACGCGGTGACCGCGTTCCCGGCCGACCGTGGATGGGACCTGGAGGCGCTGTACGACCCCGCCGGCACCGCTCCCGGCACCTCCTACACCCGCATGGGCGCCTTTCTCGACCGCGTGGCGGAGTTCGACTCGGACTTCTTCGGGATCTCGCCGCGTGAGGCACTCGCGATGGACCCCCAGCAGCGACTGCTCCTCGAAACCTCCTGGGAGACGTTCGAACGGGCCGGGATCGACCCGGAGTCGCTCCGCGGCGAGCACGTCGGCGTGTTCGTGGGGTCGAACATGCAGGACTACGGCGTACTGCTGGGCGCGACCGCCGAGGACGTGAGCGGGTACGCGGCGACCGGCAGCGCGGCGAGCGTGGTCTCCGGCCGGCTGTCCTACACCTTCGGCCTCGAGGGCCCCGCCGTCACCGTGGACACCGCGTGCTCCTCGTCCCTGGTCGCCCTGCACCTGGCGGTACAGGCGCTGCGCTCGGGCGAGTGCTCCACGGCGCTGGTCGGCGGTGTGACGGTGATGTCGACGCCGGGTTCGTTCGTGGAGTTCAGTCGTCAGCGGGGGTTGGCTCCGGACGGGCGGTGCAAGGCGTTCTCCGACAGCGCGGACGGCACCGGCTGGGGCGAGGGTGTCGGCATGCTGCTGGTGGAGCGGCTGTCGGATGCCCGGCGTAACGGGCATCCGGTGCTCGCGGTGGTGCGGGGCTCGGCCGTCAACCAGGACGGCGCCTCCAACGGGCTCACCGCGCCGAACGGCCCGTCGCAGCAGCGGGTGATCCGGCAGGCGCTCGCCAGTGCGGGTCTGGCCCCGTCCGAGGTGGACGCGGTGGAGGCGCACGGCACGGGTACGGCACTGGGTGACCCGATCGAGGCGCAGGCGCTGCTGGCGACCTACGGGCAGGGTCGTACCGATGAGCCTCTGCTGTTGGGTTCGGTGAAGTCCAACATCGGGCACACGCAGGCGGCCGCCGGTGTCGCGGGCGTGATCAAGATGGTCATGGCGATGCGGCACGGCGTACTGCCGAAGACCCTGCACGTCACCGAACCGTCCTCGCACGTGGACTGGTCGGTGGGATCCGTAGAACTGCTCACCGACCACCGCCAGTGGCCCATGGTGGACCGACCACGGCGCGCGGGTGTCTCGTCGTTCGGGTTCAGCGGCACCAACGCGCATGCCCTCATCGAGCAGGCCCCCGTGGCGGAGCGGGAGGAGACCACCGAGCCGGTACGCGAGGGACTGGTGCCGTGGATGCTGTCGGCACGCGACGAGGGCGCCCTGCGCGGCCAGGCCGAGCGTCTGATGTCGGTCGTGGACGAGTACACCCCCGTCGATATCGGCTACTCGCTGGCGACGTCGCGGGCGGCGCTGGACCACCGCGCGGTGGTCGTCGCCGGCGACCGGGCCGAGTTCTTGGACGCGTTGGCGGCTGTGGCGAACGGTGAGCAGAGCGGTGCCGTGGTCACGGGGGTTGCCGACGAGCCCGGTCGAGTGGGTTTCCTGTTCTCGGGTCAGGGGTCGCAGCGGCTGGGGATGGGCCGTGAACTGGCGGATCGTTTCCCGGTGTTCGCCGAGGCGCTGGAGGAGACGCTGAGCGCGTTCGACCCGGCGGTGCGTGGGGTGTTGTTCGGCGATGACGCCGATGCGTTGAACGAGACCGGCATGACGCAGCCGGCGTTGTTCGCGGTCGAGGTGGCGCTTTTCCGTCTTCTTCAGGCGTGGGGCATCCGCCCGGATGTGCTGGCCGGGCATTCGATCGGTGAGCTGGCCGCCGCGCACGTGGCGGGTGTGTGGTCGCTGGCGGACGCCGCGAGGGTGGTGTCCGCGCGCGGCACGCTGATGCAGGCGCTGCCGTCGGGTGGCGCGATGGTCGCGCTCCAGGCGTCGGAGGCCGAGGTCGCACCGGACCTGTCGGAGACGGTGGGCGTCGCGGCGGTCAACGGCCCGTCGTCGGTGGTGATCTCGGGTGCCGTCGCCGGTGTGGAGGCGGTGGCGGAGCGGTGGCGTGCGGCGGGTCGGAAGGTGTCGCGTCTGAAGGTCAGCCACGCGTTCCACTCGCCGCTGATGGACCCGATGCTGGACGACTTCCGCGCGGTGCTGGAGGAGGTCGAGTTCGGCGAGCCCGTGGTTCCGATCGTGTCCACGCTGACCGGTGCGCAGGTGAGGGCCGAGGAGTTGGCCTCACCTGAATACTGGGTGCGGCATGTGCGCGAGTCCGTGCGGTTCGCCGATGCCGTCGGCACGCTCTCGGGCGAGGGTGTGGGTACGTTCGTCGAGGTCGGTCCGGGTGGCACGCTGGCCGCGCTGGGCCAGGAGACGGCCCCCGAGGCGGTCTTCGTGCCGGTGCTGCGCGCAGACCGGCCGGAGGAGTCCGCGTTGGTCTCGGCGGTGGCACGGTTGTGCACGCGGGGCGTGACGGTGGATTGGGCGGCGTTCTTCGCGGGCAGCGGCGCGCGGCGGGTGGACCTGCCGACCTACGCCTTCCAGCGTCGGCGCTACTGGGTCGACGTACGGCCGCACACTGGTGATGTCACGGCGGTCGGGCTCGGTGCGACCGATCACCCGCTGCTGGGCGCGGCCATCGAACTGGGTGACACGGACGGTGTGCTGCTGACGGGCCGGCTGTCGGTTCAGACGCACCCGTGGCTGGCCGACTACGTGGTCCGGGGTTCGGTCCTG
Organism: Streptomyces griseomycini; assembly: GCF_014203535.1. GTDB lineage: Bacteria > Actinomycetota > Actinomycetes > Streptomycetales > Streptomycetaceae > Streptomyces > Streptomyces griseomycini. The sequence goes on along the minus strand of NZ_JACHJI010000039.1, from coordinate 1,310 downwards.
CTGCCCGGCACGGCGTTCGTGGAGCTGGCCGTGCGGGCGGGTGACCGGGTCGGGTGTGACCTGGTGGAGGAACTGACGCTGGAGGCACCGCTGGTGGTGCCCGAGCGTGGTGGCGTCCGGGTGCAGGTGTGGGTCAGTGCCGAGGACGAGTCCGGCAGACGTGAGCTGACCTTCTTCTCCAACGCGGGGGACACCGACGACGACCGGCCGTGGACCCGAAACGCCACCGCTGTGCTGCGCACGGGTGCGCATTCCACCGGGGTTGCCCTGGCGGAGTGGCCACCCACCGGGGCCGAGGCCGTGGATCTGGTCGGGTTCTACGACGAAGCGGCTGAGACGGGCTTCGGTTACGGGCCGGTGTTCCAGGGGCTGCGGGCGGCGTGGCGGCGCGGGGACGAGGTGTTCGCCGAGGTCGCGTTGCCCGAGGGTGTGAGTGCGGAGGGCTTCGGTCTGCATCCGGCGCTGCTGGACGCGGCGTTTCACGCGATCGAGCGGCCCGGTGACTTGGGTCGGCTGCCGTTCGCGTGGTCGGGTGTGCGGTTGTACGCCTCCGGGGCGACGGTGCTGCGGGTGCGTCTGACGCCCTCGGGGCCGGACGAGGTGTCGTTGACGGTGGCGGACGGGGCGGGCGCTCCGGTCGCGACCGTGGACTCGCTGGTGCTGCGCCCGGTGCCGCTGGATCAGCTCACCGGTGGCGGGCACGGTGATGCGCTGTTCGGTGTCGACTGGGTGCCGGTTCCGCTGGCCGATGGTGATGATGTTCCGACCGTCGAGTGGGCTGAAGTGGGCGCTTTGGCCGATGCGTTGTCCGGCTTTGTGGCCGTGGCGTGCCCGGTCACGTCCGCTTCCGGCTCCGCGTCCGATCCGGTGTCGGCTGCGCACGAGGCGGCGCACTGGGCGCTGGATGTGGTGCAGCGGTGGCTGTCGGAGGAGCGGTCCGGCGCGGCACGGCTGGTCGTGGTGACCAAGGGCGCGCTGGCCGCCTCGGCCGATGAGGGCGTCCTCGACGTGGCGCAGGCGGCGGTGTGGGGTCTGGTGCGCTCGGCGCAGTCGGAGAACCCGGACCGGTTCGTGCTGGTGGACCTCGACGACGAGGCGGCCTCACTGGAGGCGCTGCCCGTCGCGCTGGCGACGGGGGAGCCGCAGCTCGCTCTGCGGTCCGGTGAGATGCGGGTGCCCCGACTCGCCAGGGTGGAGCAGCCCGCGACGGAGGGCCCCGGGTTCGGTTCCGGTGCGGTGCTGGTCACGGGTGCGACGGGCACGCTGGGCGGGCTCGTGGCGCGGCACCTGGTCGTGGAGCGGGGCGTACG
>NZ_JACHJI010000038.1 GCF_014203535.1 Streptomyces griseomycini | reverse complement strand
GCCGTGCGATGGCCAGCTTGTCGGCGACCGTGAGGTTGATGCCCTCGCGCTGGGCACCGTCGCGCAGGGTGGTGTCGAAGACGTGGAACGAGTCGGCCGGTGCGTGCGGATGAACGGAATCGGCCTGTGCCGGGCCCGGTGTTCCCATGGCGAGCTCCTCGTCCTGAAGGCGGCTGGATGCGGGATCCCGGAGGTGCGGACCGGGCGCGTGCGGGTGTCGGTCCACAGGGCCGGGATGGTGCACGGTACGGCCGGCCGGGCGGGCGCGGAGGCCTCTTCCAGCGGGCCTGGAGCGGAACTCCGGTCACCGCGGCCGGGCGGTGTCCCTCCGCCGGTTCTCCAGCGCCGCGTCAGCGACGGCGGGTCCGCGCGGAGCATGCTGGACGGGCGCTTCCGCACAGAAGGGGGGAGGGCACGGGGCTGCCGTGGCGCGCCCCGCACCTGCCATGACCACCAGCGAATTCCCGTCCCCGCGGGCCGCCGGGCCCGCCGTGACCACGCGCTCGGGCCGCCCGGACCACCAGGACGCGCCCGCCCTGCACCTGCTCGGTCCGCTCGGCCCCGACGACCTCGACGAGGTCCTCGAGGACCTGGACGAAGCCCGCGAGGGCCCGGACGGGCCCGGTGCGTCCGGTGCCCCCGGCGACCGGGCCGCGCGCCCCCGGCTCGAGCCCGCCGGGCCCGGCCGCCACCTGCTGCACCTGCCGGGCGCCGGCCCCCGCGTCCGGGGCGCCCTCGCCGACCGGGTCACCGCCCGCGCCGCGCGGCTGCCCGCGGCGGGCACGCCCGCCACCGGGCTGCAGCGCGTCCTGCTCGCCGGCCACGACCTCTCGCCGGGCCCCGGGCACCACGGCGGACAGCTCGCCTTCGACTGGCACGGGCCCCTGGACCCCGCGGTGTTCACCGCCGCCTGGCGGGCGGTCTTCGCCGCCGAGACGGTGCTGCGCAGCTGCTTCGACGACGGCCCGCACCCCCGGGTCCTGGTCCTCGACACCGTCGAACCCGACATCACCGTGCACCACGTCCCGGACGGCGCCCGGCCGCCCGCCCACGCCCCGGCGCGCGGCGTCGACCCGCGCCGTCCCGGCCCGCTCAGGATCACCGTGCTGCGCCACCGCGCCGGTGCCCGGATCCTGCTGACCTTCCATCAGGCCCTGCTCGACGCCCACGGCGTGCGGCTGCTGCTGCGCTCCTTCGCCCGCGCCTACCGGGCCGGCGGCCGGCTGCCCGGCGGCGAACGCCGCCCCGATCTGCGGGACTACGCCGACTGGCTGGCCGCCCGCCACCCCGACGACGGGCTCCCGGTCGCCTCCCGCGCGTTCGCCGACGCCGGGGGCACCGGCCGGCACCGGCTGTGGCTCACCCCGGGGGGCACCAGAGCGCTGCGCACGGCGGCCGGGAGGTGGGGGTGCACGGAGGCCACCCTGGTCCAGGTGGTCTGGGCCCTGCTGCTGCACCACGACGCCGGGGCCGGCGGGCCCGCCCCGGTGCGGTTCGCGGCCGCGGTCCCCGGCCGCACGGTCGCCCTGGACGGCGCCTGCGACCTGCCCGGCGCGCCGTGCACCGTGCTCCCCGTCACCGTCCCGGTCGACCCCCGGCAGACCCTCGCCGCGCTCGCCGCCACCCTGCGCGACATCGCCGTCGACCACTTCGTCCGCGCCGGGACACCCCCCGGACGCGCCCTGGACGACACCCTGGTCAGCTTCGAGACCCCGCTGCGGGAGCACACCGTGACCGCGCGGGAGCTCGCCGCGGCCGGGGTGCGCGTCACCCTGCCCGACTCCCTCGGCGCGGACACCGTCCACCCCGCCACCCTCTCCGCCCACCACGACGAGGCCGGCCGGCTCGTCCTCACCCTGTCCCACCGCGCGGCGCCGTCCGGCGCCGCCGCCGTGCTCGCCCGCGCCGTGCTGCTGCTGCGCGCCCTGTCCGGGCCCCGGCCCCCCGCCACGGTGGCCGGGGCGCTCGCCCTCCTCCCGGCGCCGGGAGGAGGCGGCGTCCTGCGCCCGGCCCGGCCGGAGCCCTTGCCGGAGGCGTGCCCGGTACTGCTGCGGCCGGGGGTCCGGCCCGGGGCGGACCCCCTGTCCGGACCGGACCCGCGATCCGGGGCGGGCGCCGGGGACCCGCCCGCGTCCGCGGCCCCCACCGTCGCCCTGCTGGCCGCCCCCGGTGTCGACCGCTCGTACTACGTCCGGGTGGCCCGGGCCTACCGCGGTCCGGAACGCCTGGTCCTGCTCCCCGCCCGGCACCCCGTTCCCGACGGTGGCCTGCGCGTCCTCGGCGCGCTGAGCGGGGACGCCGGGACCGCCTGCGCCCTCGCCCACCGCGCGGCCGGACCCGCCCCCGCGGTCGTGGTCGCCGCGCCCGCCACCGGCGCCGCCGACTTCGCCGCCGCGCTGGCCGCCGCGGCGGCCGGCACCCGGGCCGGCCCCTCGTACTGAGCGCTCCGTCCGACGGGGCGGGGGTCCGGCACCCGCGGGTTCCGGACCCCCACCCCGTTCCCGTCCCCGCGTGCCCTGACCGCGCTGCTCCCGCACCCGTGCGTCCGGTTCCGGACCTGCCGTGGTCCAGAACCACTCAAGCCACTTTGAAAACCGCTGCGAAGGTATGGTTCTGTCTCTCCCGGCCCCAGGGAGGGCGCGCCCTCCGCCTCGCACCTCCGCCTCTCCGCAGGGCTCCACGAGGCCCCCGCAGGGTGCGGGGGCGGTCGGCCGTACTGCTGATCAACCCCTTTGAACTGCATCTTTCTGGGGAACCTCGCGGCGCGTGACGTGGTCCGCACGGCCGGGCCGCACCCCTCGTATCCGGTTGTCCAGACGGTATGTTCTGCAAGCTGACCCATCGGCATGGAGGGAGTTCCGGCCCGGGGGTCGATAAAAAACCCGCCAGTTGGTATTTTTCTTGGCGGAGTGAGCACGCCGTACTCCGGCAGCCGGGGCGGGTCCGTCACTGGGGGAGGAACTTCCAAGTCATGAGGATCTTCGACGTACACATCGGGGCCACCGAGCCGGAGCACGCCGAGGTGGCCCGGTGAACCCCCGGCTCGCGCTGGTCGACGGCGCCACCGCGTCCCCGGGGGCGGAGCCCTTCCGGACCGCCCCCGCCGGACCGCGCACGACGAAGCCGCGCACCACCGTCCCGCTCGCCGCGCTGAAGCCCTCGGACTCCCCCCGGGCGGAGGGGGAGAGCGAGGAGCACGTGAAGCTGCTCGCCGCCCTGGAGACCCCGCTGCCGCCCCTGCTGGTGCACCGGCCGACGATGCGCGTCATCGACGGCATGCACCGGCTGCGCGCCGCCGAACTGCGCGGCGAGAGCGAGGTGGAGGTGGAGTTCTTCGACGGGGAGCCGGAGGAGGCGTTCGCCCTCGCGGTCCGGTTGAACGTCGCCCACGGGCTGCCGCTGACCCTGGCCGACCGCACCGCGGCCGCGGCCCGGATCCTGGCGGCGCGCCCCACCTGGTCGGACCGGCGGATAGCGGCCGACACCGGCCTCTCGGCCGGCACGGTCGCGGCCATCCGGCGGCGTTCGACCCCCCAAAGCGAACAGTCGAACGTACGGATGGGCAGGGACGGCCGGGTCCGGCCGCTGCACGCGGCCGAGGGCCGGCAGCGGGCCAGCCGGATCATCGCCGCCCACCCGGAGGCGTCACTGCGGGAGATCGCCCAGCAGGCCGGCATCGCCACCGCCACCGCCAAGGACGTGCGCGACCGCATGCGGCGCGGTGAGGACCCGGTCGCCCCGCGCGCCCGCACCGCCCCGGCGCCCGGCGCCGCGCGGGCGGCGGCCCCGGGCCGTCCGGCCACCCGGACCTCGGACGCCGCGCTCGTGCTGATGCTGCCCCAGCTGGGCAAGGACCCCTCGCTGCGCACCGAGGCCGGCCGGACGCTGCTCCACCTCCTCGGCCTGCACGCGATCGGCGACGAGAAGCGGTGGAGCCGGCTGGCGCAGGGCGTCCCGGCCCATCGCGCGGGCACCCTGGCCCAGGCCGCGCGCCGCTGCGCCGACCACTGGCTGCGGCTGGCCCACGAGCTCGAGCTGCGGTGCCCGTGAACCGCCCCGGACCCCACGAGCCCGCGCGCGCCGCGCACCGCTCCCCGTCCCCGGGCCGTGCGCGCACCACGCTCCCGGCGCCCGCGCACCGGGCCGCGACCGCTCCCGGCAGCCCGGGCATCCTCCGGCTGTGCCGCAACCGGGTGGCGGGCTGGTCGTCCCGCCGGCGCAGGCCCGCGCCGTCCGCCGACCCGGCGCCCGCGCGCCGGGACCCGGGCCGTACGGCCTCCGGGAAGGCGACCTGGTGGCGGATGCGGAAACCGGCCCGGGAAGCCGGCCGGCGCGATCCGGGGGAACAGCCGGAAAGCGATTCCGCGCGGCGGTCCTGAAGGCCGCACGGGAAAAACCTGAAACCTGTACACGCAGCGATGAGAAGCGTATCGATCACGTCCGTCCGTATGCGGTGAAGAGTTGTGGAGAAGGAGCTGGGCGCATGGGTGCGACGAACACGAGGAGCGCGATGAACGAGAAAGGCGCAGTGGAACTCATATGCCCGGCCACCGGCCGGGATCCCTTCGACGGTGAGGTGTGAGGAATGGATGTCGAATTCCCCGAGCTGGTGGCCGAGACGCCGTACGTCTGGCGGGCGTCGAGGGGCGGCACCCACCGCCACCGGCTGATCTGTTTCCCGCACGCCGGAGCCGGTGCCGGCGCCTACGCCGAGTGGGCCGGGCTGGTCCCGCCGGAGATCGAGCTGGCCGCGGTGCAGCTGCCCGGCAGGCAGAACCGCATCGCGGAGGACCCGGTGACCGCGGTCGGCCCGCTGGTGCGGGTGCTGACCCAGGCGCTGCGCCCGGTCCTGGACGGGTCCTTCTCGTTCTTCGGGCACTCGGGAGGGGCGGTGCTCGCCTTCGAGCTGGCCCGCGCGCTGCAGGCCCGTGGCGGGCCGCGGCCGAACCACCTCTTCCTGTCCGCGCAGCCCGCCCCGGGCAGCGGCGGACGGGTGCGGGTGCTGCACGACCTGACCGACGAGGAGCTGACCGCCGAGGTGGTGCGGCTGGGCGGCATCGAACCGGAGATCGCCGAGGACGAGGACGTGATGGCGTCCCTGCTGCCCACCCTGCGGGCCGACTTCGACCTGTGGGAGCACCACGAGATCGCGCCCGGCCCCCGCCTGGAGAGCCCGATCACGGTGCTCGGCGGGACCGACGACCCGCGGGCGCCGCTGGACACCCTGGACGGCTGGCGCGAGCAGACCGACGGCGGGTTCGCCACCCGGCTCTTCCCGGGCGGCCACTTCTACTTCCTCGGCCACACGGCCGAGCTGATCGACCACATCGGCCGGGCCGTCCTCGAGCCCGAGACGGCGGGAGCGGTGTCATGAGCGCGTCCGGAGCGATGGAGCCGTCCCTGGTGACGGAGATAGCGGCGGCGGTGCGGGCGGTGCCCGGGGTGCAGGAGGCGGTGGCGGTGGTGCGGCAGAGCGCCCGCACGCTCGCCCCCGCAGCGCAGGGCGTCCCCGCAGCGCAGGGCGCCCCCGCGCCGCAGCCCGCCCCCGCCCCGCAGCCCCCGGCGGCGGCCGTCGGCAAGCCGTCCTCCGAGCTGTACGGCGGCGACCCCACCGTCCCCGAGGGCGGTGCCACCACCCTCCAGGAGGCGCTGCGGCAGGCCGCCGCGCTCGCCCCGGACAAGGGCACGGTGTACGTGCGCGCGGGCCGCGAGCCGGAGCTGCAGACGTACCCCGAACTCCTCGCGGAGGCCGAGCGGGTCCTCGCCGGACTGCGCGCGGCCGGCCTGGAGCCGGGTGACGCGGCGCTGTTCCAGTTCGCCGACCACCGCGCCTACATGACCGCGTTCTGGGCGTGCGTCATGGGCGGTTTCGTCCCCACCCCGGTCGCGGTGGCCACCACGTACACCGCGCACAACGAGGCCAACCGCAAGCTGCGCGGCGCCTGGGAGCTGCTCGGTCACCCGGTGCTGCTCACCGACGAGGCCACCGCGCCCGCGCTGCGCGAGGTGCGCACCCTGTGGGGCGCGTCCACGGTCCGGGTCCTGTCGGTGGAGAAGCTCGCCGAGCACCCGGCCGACCACGACTGGTACCCGGCCGCCGGGCACACCCCGGTGATCAACCTGCTCACCTCCGGCAGCACCGGCGTCCCCAAGTGCGTGCAGCACACCCACGCCAGCGTCACCGCCCGCACCTGGGCCGCCGCCCAGGGGCGCGGCTACACCGAGGACGACGTCAGCGTCATCTGGATGCCGCTGGACCACGTGACGATGGTCTTCTACAACATCCGCGACGTCTTCCTGCGCTGCCTGCACGTCAACGGCCGGATCGACGACTTCCTCGGCGACCCGCTGCTCTGGCTGGACCTCCTCGACCGCTATAGGGCCACCAACACCTGGGCCCCGAACTTCGCGTTCAACCTGGTCAACGAGTACGCCGACCGGATCGCCGCGGGCAGCTGGGACCTGAGCACGGTCCGCGAGTTCGCCAACGGCGGGGAGCCGGTCATCGCCGCGACCTGCCGCCGCTTCCTCCAGCTGCTCGCCCCGCACGGGCTGCGGCCCGACGCGATGGCCCCGGCCTGGGGGATGTCGGAGACCTGCTCGGGCGTCACCTACGCCACCCAGAGCCGCGACGACGAGCGGCTCGGCACGGTGGTGGTCGCCCCGTCCTCCTTCGACGGCGAGCTGCGCTTCCCCGAGGGCGGCGGCAGCGGCCGGGACGCGGTGTCGTTCTCCACCGTCGGCGCGCCGCTGCCGGGCGTACGGATCCGGGTGGTGGACGCGCAGGGCGCGACCCTGCCCCAGGACCGGATCGGCGAGCTGCAGATCCGCGGCGTGACCATGATGCGCGGCTACCACGGCAACCCGGAGGCCGACCGGGCCGCCTTCACCGCCGACGGCTGGTTCCGCACCGGTGACCTGGCCTTCGTGCACGACGGCCAGCTGGTGATCGCCGGCCGGAAGAAGGACCAGATCGTGGTCCGCGGCGCCAACTACGTCGCCCACGAGCTGGAGAACGTGATCGAGGAGGCCGAGGGCGTCCGGGTCACCTACGCGGCCGCCACCGGGGTGCGCGAGCCGGGCGAGGGGTCCGACCGCCTGGTCGTCTTCTTCGTGCCGACGCGCTGGGACGAGGAGTTCCTCGACCGCACCCTGCGCGACATCCGGGCCCGGCTCGGCCGGGAGGTGGGCCTGGCCCCCGACCTGATCGTGCCGGTGACCACCGCCGAGTTCCCCAAGACCGCCAGCGGGAAGATCCAGCGCAACGCGCTCGTCGCCGACCTGAAGGCCGGCCGGTTCGCGGACCGGGTCCCCGCCCCGGCCGACGACGCGCGGGACGGGGACGGCCCGGAGCAGCCGCCCACGACCTGGTTCTTCCGCCGCCGGTGGGCCCGTCTCGACGAGGCGGCCGAGGACACCGGCGCCCCCGACGAGGGGGTGCGGCTGGTCCTGGCCGGCCCCGGCGGCCTGACCGGCCTCGGCCTCGACGAGGGCCGCACCGTGGTCGTCGGCGAGGGCACCTCGTACGTCCAGGAGTCGCCGGTCGGCTTCCGGGCCGCGCCGGACGACGCCGGGCAGCTGGCCCGGGTGATCGAGACGGTGACCGCCCAGCACGGCGCGGTCTCCACCGTGGTGTGCGGCTGGACGCTGCCCGCCCCGGGCCCGGGCGCCGACCCGGCCGCCCGGCTCGCCGAGGTCACGGCCCGGATCACCGCGCTGGTGAAGGCGCTGGAGCGGAGCCCCGCCGCGGGCGCCGCCCGCCCGCTGCTGCTGGTGCTGACCACCGGCGCGGTGCACGTCCGCCCCGGGGACCGCGTCGATCTCGGGGTGTGCGCGGTGCCGGGCCTGATCCGCACCGCCGTCACCGAGGTCACCGCGGCCACCGTCCGCCAGCTCGACCTGCCCGCCGACCGCGGGCAGTGGGCCGCCGCGCTCCGCGGCGAACTCGCCGACCGCACCCACGGCGGGGTGGTCGCGGCCCGCGACGGGCTGCGCTGGCGGTCCCGGCTGCGGCCGCTCGGGCGGGAGGAGACCACCGCCCCGCCGCAGCTGGTGCCCGGCGGCCTGTACCTGGTCACCGGCGGCCTGGGCGGTGTCGCGCTGGACGTGGCCGGGTACCTGCTCGCCGCCTACGGGGCGAAGCTGCTGCTGGTCGGACGCTCCGAGGCCACCGGGGAGAAGGCGGAGGCGCTCGCCGGACTGTCCGCGCTCGGCGAGGTGCGCTACGTCCCGGCCGACGTCGCCGACGCCGACGCCCTGCGGGCGGCGGTGGACGGCGCCGAGGAGCGCTTCGGCCGCGCCCTGGACGGGGTGCTGCACCTGGCGGCGGCCGACGTCACCGGGCAGTGGAGCGACCTGGAGCGGCACACCCTGGCCCGGGAGACCGCGGCCGGCTACGCCCGCCAGTACCGGGCCAAGGTCTCCGGCACGCTCGCCGTCGCCCGGGTCCTGGAGAGCCGCCCCCGCGCCTCGCTGGTGCTCTTCGGCTCGGTCAACGGCGAGTTCGGCGGCCGCTCCTTCGGCGCGTACTCCGCCGCCAACACCTTCCTGGTGGGCTTCGCCGACCACTGGCGCCACGAGCGCGGCCGGGACGTGCGCTGCCTGGCCTGGAGCATGTGGGAGGGCGTCGGCATGAACCGGGGACGGTCGGCCGCCCCGGCCCGGCAGCGCGGCTTCACCGCGCTCAGCCCGGACGACGGGCTGCGGGCCTTCCTCGCCGCCACCGCCCTGCCCGACCACTACCTCCTGGTCGGCCTGGACCCGGAGAACCCGGTGATCCTCGCCGAGCTGGCCACCGACGAGCTGAGCGCCCGCGAGATCCTGGTGGCCTACACCGCCGAGGACACCGACCCGGAGGCCGTGCACACCGCCCTGGAGCCGGTGCTGCGGGACTTCCCCGTCCCGGTGCGGCTGGTGCGGGTGGCCCGCATCCCCAGGGACGCGGCCGGCGCGGTGGACACCACCGAGCTGCTGCTCGACGCGGCCGCCCGCCGCCCCGCCCGGCGCAAGGCCCACGAGGCCCCGGTCGGCGACCTGGAGCAGCGGATCGCCGCGCTGTGGGGCGACGTGCTGCAGCAGTCGGCGGTGGGCCGCTCGGACTCGTTCTTCGACGTCGGCGGGAACTCGCTGCGGGCCACCCGCCTGCTGGCCCGGCTCGACGAGGAGTTCGGCGTCCGGCTGACCGCGAACGAGCTGTACGAGGACCCCACCGTGGCCGGTCTCGGCCGGGCCCTGACCGCGGCCGGCGTGACGGCGGCGGTGCCGGCGGGGGCCGCGGGCTGAGCCGGCCGGGACGGGCGCGAAAGGGCGCGCACCGCCCCGGGAAGACCCTGAGGAAACAAGCGGCGGAAAGAATGCGGAGGTGGGTTCCGTATTCTTTCCGCCGTTTTCCCGTGCTCGGGAAAACCTTGTCCCGCGGGCTCTGGAGGCTCGCTCGAAGTCCTCTCCACACCTGCTCGCGATTCCCTTCCGGCGGTAATGCGGCGCCTTGTCGGAGGGGTGCCCGCTGATTACTGTCGTTCCCGGACCGAAGAACCGCACGGAAATCGGAAAGAGATCCCCGGTACGGCATGGCGGGGCGAATTCCTTTCGGTTTCCGCACAGGCACGGAAAGCACCGGGAACGCCGGAAGAACCGAACACACCGGACGAGAGAAGAGGCGTACGACATGACCGCTCAGTGGCGAACGGAAGGGGCGCCGTCCGCCCACGGGCACGCCGGGCAGGACGCCGACGGGGAGCAGGCCGCGCTGCTGCGGGCCGGCATGGAGGGCCTGCGCCGCACCGATCCCGAGCTGGCGCTGCTGCTCGACGCCGAGGTGCGGAGCCAGAACGCCACCCTGGCGATGATCGCCTCGGCGAGCATCGCCGACCCCTCGGTGCTCGCCGCCGGCGGGGCCGCCCTGTCGAACGTCACCGCCGAGGGCTACCCCGGCAACCGCTACCACCCCGGCGCCGCCCGCTTCGACGAGATCGAGCGGATCGCGGTGGAGCGGGCCAAGGAGCTGTTCGGCGCCGCCTACGCCAACGTGCAGCCGCACTCCTGCTCCTCGGCCAACCTGGCGGTGCTCTCCGCACTGATCCCGCCGGGCGGCACCCTCCTCGGCCTGGACCTGGACGCCGGCGGCCACCTCACCCACGGCTCGCCCGCCTCGGTGACCGGCCGTCACTTCCACGCCGTGCACTACGGCCTGGACGCCGCCGGCCGGATCGACTTCGGGCAGGTCGCCGCGCTCACCGCCGAGCACCGGCCGCAGGTGATCATCGCCGGTGCCAGCGCCTACCCGCGCACCGTCGACTTCGAGCGCTTCCGCGCCATCGCCGACACCGTCGGCGCCTACCTCCTCGCCGACATCTCGCACATCGCCGGACTGGTCGCGGCGGGCGAGCACCCCAGCCCGGTGGACGTCGCCCACCTCACCACCACCTCCACCTACAAGCAGCTCGGCGGCCCGCGCGGCGGGCTGATCCTGAGCGGCGAGGAGCACCGCACGCCCGGCCCGGACGGACGCACCCCGCTGTCCCGGCTGATGCAGCGCGCGGTCTTCCCGCAGTCGCAGGGCACCCCCAGCCCGGCGGCCATCGCCGCCAAGGCCCGCGCGTTCGCGCTGGCCGCCGGACCGGAGTTCCGCGAGACCGCCCGTCTGACCGTCACCGGGGCCGCCGCCCTCGCCGACGAGCTGGCCGAGCTCGGCCACCGGGTGCTCACCGGCGGCACCGACAACCACATGGTGCTGCTCGACATCGGCGAGTACGGGCTGACCGGGGTGGTCGCCGAACGCGCCCTGGAGGAGTGCGGGATCCTCGCCAACCGCAACCGGATCCCCGGCGACACCAAGCCGCCGCTGGTCACCAGCGGCCTCCGGCTCGGCACCAACATCCTCGCCCAGCGCGGCATGGGCCCCGACCAGGCCCGGCGCTGCGCCCACCTGGTGCACGCCGTGCTGAACGCCACCGTCCCGCTCGGCGACACCGAGTACCGCATCGACCCGGAACGGGCCGCCGGATTCCGCGCCGAGGTGCGCGAGCTGTGCGCCCGCCACCCGCTGCCCCTGCAGAGCCGGGAGAGCAGCCTCGCCCCCCTGATTGGAGCCGGCCAGTGAACTGCGACCGCAAGGACACCGCCCCGGTGCTGCTGCCGGCCGACCGGCCGCGCCGCCCCGGAGCCCTGCCCCGCTGCTCGGCCGTGGCACGGTCCGTCTCCGGCGCCCCGGCCGGGCCGGGCGGCCCGCCCCGGGTCGAGGCGCTGACCGCGGCCTTCGCCGCACTGCTGTTCCGCTGCACCGGCCAGCAGGACCTCTCCTTCGCCCGCACCGGCCCGGACGGCACCGAGCAGGTCCGCGTCACCGTCACCGGCGAGTCCACCCCGCGGCGGATCGCCGCCGCCCTCACCACCGGGCCCGCCGCCGGCCCCACGCCGGTCGCCCTGCGGTTCACCACCGGCGACGGACCGGCCGCGCCCGGCGGGCCGTACGAGCTGCAGCTGACCGTGGACGGCGACGGCGGCCTGGCGCTCTTCCACGACCCCGACCTCTTCGACGCCGCCACCGCCGAGCGGCTCCTCGGCCACTTCGCCACCCTGGCCGAGGACGCCCTGAGCCGCCCCGACGAGCCGGTCGCCACCCTCCGGCTGCTCTCCGACGAGGAGCTGCACCGCGTCCTCGTCGAGTGGAACCGCACCGAGACCGACCTTCCGGCCGCCGCCGGCTGCCTCCACGAGGCGTTCCAGGCGCAGGCGGCCCGCAGGCCCGGCGCGAGCGCCCTGATCCACCGCGGCGAGCACTTCACCTACGAGCGGATCAACACCGAGGCCAACCGCCTCGCCCACCACCTGCGCGCCCTCGGCGTCGGCCCCGACGTCCGGGTCGGCCTCTGCCTGAAGCGCTCGCCCGAGCTGCTCGTCGGCATCCTCGGCATCCTCAAGGCCGGCGGCGCCTACGTACCGCTCGACCCGGACTACCCCACCGGACGCATCGCCGCCATGTCCGAGGGCACCGCCTGCACGGTCACCGTCACCACCCGGTCCCTGGCCGACCGGCTCCCCGGCGGCCAGACCTCCCCGGTCCTGCTCGGCGAGGACGGCACCGACCTGTCCGCGCTGCCCGGCCACGACCCCGAGCCGTTCGCCGGCCCGGACGACCTCTGCTACGTCATCCACACCTCGGGCTCCACCGGCGCCCCCAAGCCCATCGCGCTGGAGCACCGCGGGGTGATGAACAACCTCGCCGACCTCAACTCCCGCTTCGGCGCGGGCGAGGGCGACGCGGTGCTCTCGCTCTCCTCGCCCAGCTTCGACATGTCCGTCTACGAGTACCTGGGCATCACCGCGGTCGGCGGCACCGTCGTCGTCCCCGACCCGGACCGCGTCGGCGACCCCGCCCACTGGGCGGACCTGCTGCGCGCCCACGACGTCACCGTCTGGAACACCGCCCCGGCCCTCCTCGAACTCCTCGTCGACCACCTGGAGCAGAGCGGCGCCGACCCGGTCACCTCGCTGCGCGCCGCCATGCTCGGCGGCGACTGGATCCCGGTCCCCCTGCCCGACCGCGCCCGCCGCGTCGCCCCGCGCATGCGGATCCTCGCCCTCGGCGGCGTCACCGAGGCCTCCATCCACTCCACGGTCTACGAGATCGGCGAGGTCGGCGCGGACTGGCCGAGCATCCCCTACGGCCGCCCCATGGCCAACCAGCGCGTCTACCTCCTGGACGACGCCCTCCAGCCGGTCCCCCCGGGCGTCCCGGGCGAGCTGTACGTGGCCGGCACCGGCGTCGCCCGCTGCTACCTGGGCCGCCCCGAGCTGACCGCCGAACGCTTCTTCACCTGGACCCACGCCGGGGTCACCGAACGCCTCTACCGCACCGGGGACATGGCCCGGTACGGCGCCGACGGCCTGATCGAACTCCTCGGCCGCAAGGACTTCCAGGTCAAGCTGAACGGGCTGCGCATCGAACTCGGCGAGATCGAGGCGGTGCTGCGCTCCCACCCGGACGTGCAGCAGAGCGCGGTCCTCGCCCACCGGGGGCAACTGGTCGCCTACGTGGTCACCGACGCGGGGGAGCGGACCGGCGCCGGCGTCCTGGAGGCGCTGCGGGAGCTGGTGGAGCGGAAGCTGCCCGCGTACATGGTGCCCAGTGCGCTCGTCCCGCTGGACGCGCTGCCGCTCACCCCGAACGGCAAGGTCGACCGCAAGGGGCTGCCCGAGCCGGAGCAGGCGGGCGCCGCCTACCGCGCCCCGGCCGCCGGGCCCGAGCAGCACCTGGCGGAGGTCTTCGCCGACGTCCTGGGCCTCGACCGCACGGGGGCCGACGACGACTTCGTGACGCTGGGCGGCGACTCCGTCAAGGCCATCCAGGTGGTCACCCGGGCCCGCGCCCGGGGCCTGGCCGTCACCCCCCGGCAGGTCCTGGAACTCCGCACGGTCGCCGCGCTCGCCGCGGCCTCCGCTCCCGCCGACGAGCCGGGGCGGCCGGCCGCCGACGGGCCGCTCACCGACGTCGACGACGCCGACCTGGCCGCCTTCCGCCGCGCCTACCCCGGGTTCACCGAGGTGTGGCCGCTGACCCCGATGCAGTCCGGGATGCTCTTCGAGTCGATGCTCGGCGACAGCGGCGCCGACACCTACCAGCTGCAGACCGTCTACCACCTCACCGGCCCGGTCGACGCCGACCGGCTGCGGGCGGCGGGGCAGGCCCTGCTCGACCGGCACGCCGGCCTGCGGGTCGCCTTCGCCCCGGACGCCTCCGGCGAGCTGCGGCAGATCGCGCAGGACGGGATCGTCCTGCCCTGGCAGGAGAAGGACCTCGGCGACCTCACCGACCCCGAGCGGGACGAGGCGCTGGCCCGCTTCCTCGCCGAGGACCGCGCCCGCCGCTTCGACGTGGCCACCGCGCCGCTGCTGCGCATGACCCTGGTCCGCACCGGGCCGGAGCGCGCCGTCCTCGTCCTGACCACCCACCACGCCGTCCTGGACGGCTGGTCGGAGCAGGTCATCGCCCGCGAGCTGCCCAGGCTGTACGCGGCCGGCGGCCGGGGCGACGGTCCGGCCCACGGCTACCGCTCCTACCTGGCCTGGCTGAACGGCCAGGACCGCGAGGAGAGCGCCCGCGCCTGGGCGGAGGAGCTCGCCGGCCTGGACGGGCCGACCCTGGTGGCGCCCGAGGCCGGGGTCCGTCCCGCGGCCGCCGAGGTGGGCGAGATCACGCTGCCGCTGGCGCCCGGCGAGACGGCCGGGTTCGGCCGCGCGGCGGCCGCCCTCGGCGTCACCGTCAACACCCTGGTGCAGGGCGCCTGGGCGGTCCTGGTCTCCCAGCTGTCCGGACGCCGGGACGTGGTGTTCGGCGCGGCGGTCTCCGGCCGTCCCGGCACCCTGCCGGGCGTGGAGTCGATGGTCGGCCTGTTCATCAACACCCTCCCGGTGCGGGTGCGCTGCGCCCCCGGCGACACCGTCGCCACCATGCTGACCGGTCTCCAGCGGCGGCAGACCGCACTGCTCGACCACCACCACCACGGCCTGACCGACATCCACCAGGCCGTCGGCCTGGACGCGCTGTTCGACACCCTGGTGGCCTTCCAGTCCTTCCCCGCCGACGAGGCCGGCACCGACGAGGCGGTACGGGCGGCCGGCTTCGAGGTCACCTCGGTGGACTCGGTGGGCGGCGCCAACTACCCGCTGGCGCTGATCGTCGAGGACGGCCGGCTGACCCTGCAGTACCAGCCGCACCTCTTCGACCGGACCGCGGCCGGCGAGATCGCCGCCCGCTTCCACCGGGTGCTGCGGCAGCTGGCCGACGACCCGGAGCGCAGGCTGGCCTCGGTGGACGTGCTGCTGCCCGCCGAACGCGACCTGTTCACCGCCCGCCACGCCGTGGACGACGGGCTCCCCGCGGAGGACGGCGAGAGCGTGGTGGAGCTGTTCCGGCGGCAGGCCGCCGTGGCGCCCGGCACGCCCGCCCTCACCGGCGGCGACACCCCGCTGACCTACCGGGAGCTGGACGAGCTCACCGACCGGGCGGCCCGCGGCCTGACCCGCCTCGGCGCCGGGCCCGGCACGGTGGTGGCCCTCGCGCTGCCGCGCTCCCCGGAGCTGGCCGTCGCCCTGCTGGCCACCGCCAAGGCCGGCGCCGGCTGGGTCCTCACCGACCCGGCCGCCGACCCCGCCCGGCGCGCCGCCGCCCTGGTCCAGGCGCAGCCCGAACTGGCCGTCACCGCCCCCGGCGCCGCCCCGGACCCGGCCTTCGCCGCCCTCCCGACGGTCTCCTTCGACCGGCTGACCGACGACGCCGGCGCCCCGGCCCCCGCCCCGGACGTCCCCGCCCCGCCGCCCCGGCAGCTCGCCTGGGTGCGCTACCCGGCCGGGGACCCCGACGGCGCCGCGGTCCCCTGGAAGCTGCTGAACGCCGAGGTCCGGCGCTTCGCCGCGGTCGCCGGGATCGCCCCCGGCGACCGGGTCCTGGCGCTCTCCGGGCACGTGGACGCCGCCGCCCTGGAGATCCTCGGCGCCCTGTGCGCGGGCGCCACCGCCGAGGTGCCCCGCGACCTCGCCGCCCTCTCGGCGCAGGGCTGGCAGGGCGAGGTGATCAGCACCTCGGCCCCGCGGCTCGCCGGGATCCTGGACCGCACCACCGCCCCGCTCCGGGTCCGCACCGCGGTCCTCACCGGGGAGGTGCTGCTCGGCTCCCTCGTCCGCCGGATCCGTGAACGGATCGCCGGGGTCCGGGTGGTCCACGCCTACGGCACCGCCGCGACCGTCCCGGCCACCGCGCTCACCACCGCCGAGGGGCACCCCGACACCGGCCCCGTCCCGCTCGGCGGCCCCCTCGCCCCGGTCCGCGCCTACGTCCTGGGCGCCGGACTCCAGCTGCTGCCGCCGGGCGTCACCGGCGAGCTGTACCTGGCCGGCGACCTCGCCCTCGGCTACCAGGGGCAGGCGGCGCTCACCGCCCGCCGGTTCGTCGCCGACCCCTACGGGCCGCCCGGCTCGCGGATGTTCCGCACCGGCGACCTGGCCCGCTGGAGCGCCGACGGCGAGCTGGAGTACGCCGGGCACACCGGCGACCTGGTGCGGATCTCGGGCCGGCCGGTGCACACCGGGGACGTCGAGGCGGCCCTGGCCGCCCACCCGGAGGTCTCCCGGGCCACCGTGACGGCCCGCCCCGGCCCGGACGGCGGCCCGCCGGAGCTCGCCGGGTACGCCGTCCCCCTGCCGGACGCCGCCCCCACCGAGCAGGCGCTGCGCGACTTCGTGGCCGACCGGCTGCCCGCGCACATGGTCCCGACGACGGTGACGGTCCTCCCGGACCTGCCGCTCACCCCGGAGGGCACGGTGGACCACCGGGCCCTGCCGGAGCCCGGCACCGCTCCCGCCGCCGACGGACCCAGGCCCGGCCGCACCCCGCAGGAGGAGGCGCTGTGCGCGCTGTTCGCCGAGATCCTCGGCGTGGAGCGGGTCGGCATCGACGACGACTTCTTCGCCCTCGGCGGCAACTCGCTGAAGGCGACCCGGCTGATCGGCCGGATGCGCAAGACCCTCGGGCTCGAGGCCTCGATCCGGACCCTCTTCCAGTACTCGACGATCGCGGAGTTCTCGGGTCACGTCCAGGCCGCAGCGGCCACCGGGAGCCGGCCCCGTCTGCGCAAGATGACCAAGGAGTAGACCCACCGTGATTCCCTTGTCCTACGCCCAGCGCCGGCTGTGGTTCCTCGACCGCTTCGAAGGCGCATCGGCCACCTACAACGTGCCGCTCGCCCTGCACCTGTCCGGTGACCTGGACGTCCCCGCGCTCACCGCGGCCCTGGGCGACGTCGTGGACCGCCACGAGGTCCTGCGCACCGTCCTGTCCGAACGGGACGGCGTCCCGTTCCAGCGGGTCCTGCCGGCCGGCCGGACCGGCGGCGCCGGCGCCGTCCGCACGGTCCCGGACCTGCCGGTCGTGCCGGTGGAGCCGGACGAGGTGGACGACACCGTCCAGGAGCTCATCTCGTACGCCTTCGACCTGTACGCGGAGATCCCGGTCCGGGCCCACCTGCTGCGGTCGGCGCCCCGGGAGCACGTGCTCGTCCTGCTCTTCCACCACATCGCGGCGGACGGCGAGTCGGCGGTCCCGCTCCTGAAGGACCTGTCCGAGGCGTACGCCGCCCGCCTGGCGGGCCGCGCACCGGACTGGGAGGAGCTGCCGGTCCAGTACAGCGACTACACGCTGTGGCAGCGGGAGATGCTCGGCGACGAGACCGACCCGGACTCGGAGCTGAACAGCCAGCTGGCCTACTGGCAGGAGCAGCTGGCGGACCTCCGGCAGCCGCTGAACCTGCCGCTGGACCGGGTCCGCCCGCCGGTGGCCGGGCACGCCGGCGACCACGTGGAGTTCCGCATCGAGCCGGAGCTGCGCGCGGCGGTGGAGCGGATGGCGCAGGAGCGCGGCATGACCGTGTCGATGGTGCTGCAGTCGGTGCTCGCGGTCCTCCTGCACCACCTGGGCGGCGACGAGGACATCCCGATCGGCTCGCCGATCGCGGGCCGTGTGGACGAGGACCTGGCCGGCCTGATCGGCTTCTTCGTCAACACCTGGGTGCTGCGGGTCCGGCTGGCCGGCGACCCCACCTTCGACGGGCTCCTGGAGCAGGTGAAGGACAGGGCGCTGCAGGCGTACGAGAACCAGGACGCGCCGTTCGACATGCTGGTGGACCGGCTCAGCCCCGAGCGGTCCACCGCCTACAACCCGCTCTTCCAGGTCTTCTTCGCCTGGCAGAACATCTCCACCCCGGAGATCGACCTGCCGGGCCTGGAGGCCCGCCTCGACTTCGAGCAGCTCGGCAACGACACCGCCAAGTTCGACCTGGAGTTCAACATCGCCCCCGACGGCAGCGGCGGGGCGCGCGGCACCATCGAGTACGCCACGGACCTGTTCGACCGCACGACGGTGCAGTCCATCGGCGAGCGCTACGTGACGGTGCTGCGGAAGCTGGTCGCCGATCCGTCGGTGCCGGTGGGGCGGGTGGAGGTGCTGGAGCCGGCCGAGCGGGCGTTGCTGCTCGAGGAGTACAACGCCACGGCC
>NZ_JACHJI010000037.1:7102-23052 GCF_014203535.1 Streptomyces griseomycini | reverse complement strand
TGGCCCGCGTCAAGTCCCCGGCCGACTCGTAGGCGCCGGCGAGGTTGTTGCGGGAGGTCAGGGTGGAGGGGTGGTCCTCGCCCAGCACCCGCACCCGCTCCTGCAACGTCCGCTCGAACAGGGGGATGGCCCGTTCTAGATCACCCGCCGCGCGGTAGGCGCTGGCGAGGTTGTTGCGGGAGGACAGGGTGGAGGGGTGGTCCTCGCCCAGTACCCGCACCGCATCGTCCACCGTCCGCTCGAACAGGGGGATGGCCCGTTCTAGATCACCCGCCGCATGGTAAGCGTAGGCGAGGTTGTTGCGGGAGGTCAGGGTGGAGGGGTGGTCCTCGCCCAGCACTCGTAGGCAGGTGGTGTGAGCGCGGCCGAGGTAGGCGATGGCACGGCGGATTGTTCCCTGGTCGTTGAGGAAGCTGCCGGCGCTGCTGAGGAGGCGGGCCGTGGTGTGGGTGTCGGTGCCGGCGGCGGCATGGCGGGCGAGGGCGTCGACGTGGGGCAGCAGTTCCCGCCACAGCGGCCAGTTGGCCGGGTTGTTCCAGTCCTGCGGCAGGACGGTGTGCAGACGGCTGGTGGCGTGTCGGCGGGCCCGGTCGATCTGTTCGGGGGTGCGGTGGGGATGGCCGGGCTCGGGAGTGCGGGCCACTGCCTGGACCAGACGGTGCACCGACACCGTGTCCGCGGCCGGGTCGACGGTGAGCATCCCGTACGCCGACAGCACCCCCACCGTCTCCCACGCCCCATCCCCGCCGTCCTGGCCGTCCGGGCCGTTCTGGCTGTCCGGGCCTGGTTCTGCCGCCCGGAGGAGAGCGGTGGGGATGTGGTCGGGGGCGAACCAGGCCAGCATGCGCAGCAGGCCGGCCGCTTCGGGCTGGATCTGGGTGACACGGTCCAAGGTGACGTCCCAGATCCGGGCGATGGTCCGCTTTCCCGGGGTGTTCACCGCGCGTCGGCCCAGCATCCGGCCCGGCTGTCGGGCGAGGAGCTCGCGGTAGGCGCGGGGGGTAATGAACGGGTTCTGCGCGAGGTAAGCGCCCGCCTGCTCCAGGGCCAGCGGAAGATGCCCGAGCTCCTCGCACAAACCGGCGGCACCGCTCATGTCCCGGCCCGGATGATCAGCCACGGCGATGCGTGTCAGCAGCTTCAGCGAGTCCCCGGGATCAAGGACGTCCAGACGCACCACGGTCGAGGCCCCGGCCGCGCTCCAGCCGGTGGTGAGACGGGAAGTGATCAGAAACCGGCCGCCGCGCGCCCGGCCGACTAGAGTGGCGATGTCGGCGGGATTCTGCACATTGTCCAGGACGACGAGCCAGCCGGTGTGGCAGGCCAGCCACTGCATGCCCCACTCGGCAAGGGCTTCCACCGGCAGGACACGGGCCAGGAGAGGCTGCAGGGCGACGGCCAGGTCGGCCAGCCCCTGCTGCACCCCGGCCGGACTGTCCGCGGTGAACCAGCGCACCGGCACATGCCCGTGCGCACGCGTCGCAGCCCAGTGGGCGGCCAGGGTGCTCTTCCCGATCCCGCCCAGCCCCGACACCGCCTGCACCAACGCCACCCCCACCCCCTCCAACGCCGCATCCAACTCCTCCAGCTCACCACCACGACCCACAAACAAACCGGGGTGGAACGGGAGAGCGTCGAGGCCTGCGCGTGCCGGTACCTCGGTGGGCGGGTGGGCTTCAGGGGGCAGATTGAGGGTGATGGAGTTGTCGATTCCGGTGACGGCCTTTGCTCCGTGGGTAGCGGTTACGTTCCCGCTGCCCGTCACCTCCTGCCAGGTGCCTGCCGCAGGATGCGCCGGGACCGGGCTGCCGCCCGCGCCGGTATCGGTGACGTGCGTCTTTTCACCGCCGGCGTTGTCTCGCGGCGCGGACTCGGCGGCGCCTGGGTCGGGTCTGCCGTTACCGAGTCCGCGCCGAAACCACCGGGCCATGCCGCCCCCGCTTCTGTCCATGCTGTGTCTTCCGCCGGCCCGTCGGTCCGGACGGGCGGTTGCCGAGTCCTACCGGTTGTCGTTGACGATGCCGGTGATGGCGCTGGAGCCCGCTCCGGTGGCCTCCGCGTTCCCGGTGTGGGCTGCCCGTGCCGGGCCCCGGCGGCCGGGACCGGTGTTTTTCACTCCGGTGACTGCGCTGCCCCCGTCCTGGGCGACCGCGGTGCCCGTCGCGAACGCCGCGTCACCGGCCGTGGCGGCGGCGAACGCCACCAGCTCCCGCAACTCGGTCACCGCGCGCTCCCGGTCTTCCTCGTCGAGGCCTTCGAGCAGCGCCTCGAACCGGCCCGCCCACACGCCCTCCTGTCGCAGCCGCAGTGCTGCGGCGTCGCCGGCTCCGGAGGTCACGGGAAGGAGGGTCTGCGCGGTCGCCTCCAGCCGCTCCAGTTCCGCCGCGGCCCGCGTACTGTCCCCGCGGCCGAAGATCTCTGCGACGCGGCGCCGCAACCCCGTCCACGCGTCCGTCCCCGCCGCCTGCACCACGGCGCTGCCCCCCGCCGCGGCCAGCGCCGTCAATCCCTCAGCCAGCACAACCCACACCCCTCGCTCACGATGTTCCTGCCGCCCGGTTGGCGGCCCGGACACCATCACAGCGTTTCTTCTGTCAACACGCGGCACAAACAGCAAGAGTTCCCACAACCGATCCGCCCCTCTCCCTTGCGGATGAAGGACGCTCCACCCCTTTCGCTGTGCGGAGGAGACCATTCCGGGCGTGGCGGGGCTGGCTGCGTCTCACAATGAGGCCCTGCCATGACGTCACAGGGCGATAGGGGGCCCGGTATGCCGGTATGGGTGAAGTACACGGTGATCCTGGCTGCGGTGGTGGGGATCGTCTCGACTCCGCTGGTCTGGCTGCTCGACGGCCCGGACACCGGGCAGATGGTCGGCGCAGTGGTGCAGGCGGCGACCGGGGTGGCCGCCCTGGTCTGGGCCGTGATGCGGCAGCCGCAGACGGTATCCGAGCAGTCGGCCGTCGACACCGGGGATGCCCGGGCCGTCGGCGGCGGCGATGCCAACACCGGCAACCGCCGCCCCGGCGCAACAGGCGGCGGCTCCACCCGGGCGGAGCGCACCGGCAACGCCACGGCGAACGGCCCCGGCAGCAAGGCCAACACCGGCATTGACAACAGCTGACCCATCCCCGTTACAGGCTCCGCGCCCCGATCGCCGGCCGTGGACAGGTGTGCTCGCTGGTGACGTGTGCACGCCTCGAGGTGGGCTGGACCCGTGGTTCGCCGGCGGCACCGCACCACACGAGGGGCACACCGTGGCACGACCTGGACGGCACCACAACCACGAAAGTGCCGACGATAGCGCTGCCGGACACCTCGAGCATCTCCCGCCCGCAGGCACCGCAGCGCCGGGCACCTCAGGCGGACCGGACCCCTACCAGGCAGATGTCGTCATGCCGGTAGCGCGGGTTGTGGGCGGGGAGCAGTCGGTCGAGCACACTCGATCCGCGGTTTCAGCCCGCGCGTCACCTTCGTGACCAACCGCATCGTGGGCAGCTTCTCGTAGCGGCCCGCTGCCTGGGCGCGCTGCACCGCCCAGGCCCGCTCCGACTCAACGTAAGCCTCGATCTGGCCGACCGCGTTGATGGACGCGTAGAAGACCCTGCTCTGTTTCGCCTGGGTGAGCGCCGCGGCGATGTGACCGTGGCAGTAGCGGCCAAAGCGCAGGCGCCGGCTGGGCAACTTGAAAGTGAGCAGCGCGCCGCCCTCCTGCCGGCGCAGGCCGGAGCTGAGCAGCAGCTGCACGAAGCTGGTGTTGCGCAGCTCCGTCCGCGACTCCCACCCGGGTGCCGGAAACCCGGCGCGGGTGTGGCCGCGCAGCCCAATGTCCGGCCACAAGCCCCAGGTCCGCGGCGTCAGCCACAGCACCCGCGAGCTCACCGAGTCCGCAGCCCGGTCCTCGCGCCGCGAGACGTCCACCGGCAGCGGGTAGACCTTCGCCCACCGGAACAGCTTGGTGAACGTGGACGCCTCCAGGTCCCACTTCGTCCCGCCGATCCGGCCCGGATTCTCCGCCGCCCGGCACTTCCAGTGCCGGTAGTCCGCCAGGTCCTGCCGCGTCGCCCTTCGCCACGGCACGCGATCCTGTTGATCATTTAGAGGGGCGGCATCGCCCGATGGTGGTGTGCGGGGCCGCTTCCTCCGGTGCCGGATGAGGCGGCTGCGCCGGGCACTGACCGGCGTGCTGGTCAGGACCGGATGGCCGGCTCCAGGACGTTCTGGCACCACTGGCGGAAGTCGGTTGCGGTGGCGGAGGCCGGGTCGCGGGGTTCGGCGTTGTAGATGCCGTTGTTCTGCGCGTCGACCATGTCGGCCATGTCCTGGGCCAGCGAAGGGCTCGCGCCGCGCTGCACCATCCGGTCCTGGAAGTCCGCGAGCGGCACCTGCTGATAGCGCACCGTGCGGCCCAGGGTTTCGGTGATGATCTCGGCCATGGCGTCGGGGGTCAGGCTGTCCGGGCCGACCAGGGGAACACGGGCCTGACCGTTCCAGGTGGTGTCCAGCAGAAGGTCTGCCGCGGCGGCGGCCACGTCCTGGGTGGCGACGGTCAGCAACGGCCGGTCCGCGGTGTTCGCCAGGGAGAACACACCCTGCTGTGCGATCGGCTGGACCTGGTGGAGGACGTTCTCCATGAAGAACGGCAGCGCCAGCGCCCGGCACTGCACGCCGGTGCTCTCGATCAGCTCGTCCATGTCGAGCGCGGCCGACAGCAGGCCGGCCGCGCCGTTGTATCCGTGGCCCAGGGAGGTGACGTGCACCATCCGCACGCCCCGGCTTGCGGCTTCCTGGGCGGCGGCCCGAGTGAAGTCCAGGTAGTAGCTCCCGGCGGGGCCGGCGTCCCGGAAGCCGGCCGGGGGCACGAGCCAGAACAGCCGGTCAGCGCCCTCCAGCGCCTTCGCGATCGTGTCCGCGTCGGCGTGTGAGCCCTCCACCACCTCCGCCTGCGCGCGCACGTGCTCCGCGAGGCGGGAGGAGTCGCGGGCGATCACCCGCACCGGTTCACCGCTGTCCAGAACCCGGTCCAGGACCTGTCGGCCGATGTCACCGGTCGGCGTAGTAACAACGATCACGAGTGCCTCCATGCGTGGCGGTCGGCGGCGGATCCCGGGGGGCGTGCCGGGCGGTCGCTTTCGAGTGGACCTCGCGCGACGGTGCGGGTGAAGGACCACTTTGGTCGCTATCGATACCCTGGGGGGATGAATGATCTGGAGGTGCGGCAGCTCCGCTACTTCGTCGCGGTCGCGGAGGAACTGCACTTCGGGCGGGCCGCCGAGCGGCTGGGCATGGCGCAGCCCCCGCTGTCCCGCACGATCCGCGACCTTGAACGACAGCTCGGCGTGACACTGTTCGAGCGGACCACCCGGCAGGTGAAACTCACTGGTGCCGGAGAGGTCCTGTTGCGCGACGCCAGAACTGCCCTGGAGGCGGTCACCGCCGCCGCCCACCGGGCCCGGCACGCGGGCAGCGCCTCGCCCCGGCTGCGGATCGCCCTCAAGGCCGACATCGACGGCGGCCTGCTGCCGCAGATCCTGGACGCCTACGGCACCGACCCCGCGGCTTTGCCCCCCCCGAACTGGTCCTCGGAGGTTTCGGCGATCAGCCCCAGGCACTGCGCGACGGCCTCGCCGATGTGGCGCTCATGCTCCGCCCCGTGGATGACCGAGGTCTGGACAGTGAACCGCTGCTGACCGAGCCGGTCCTAGTCGCGATGGCCGCCACCGACCCACTGGCCGCCCGTACCCGGCTGTGCCTGGCCGACCTGGCCGGCCGGAGCCTCCCCAACGGCGCGCCGGCCGACGGCGGCCGAACCGCGCCGTCCCCGTCCGGGGCGACGAGACAAGCCTCCAACTTGTCGGAGATCTTCAGTCTCGTCGAGACGGGCAGCATCGTGTTCTTCGCACCCGCCTCGGTCGCCCGACGCAACCCGCGCCCTGGGGTTGCCTACCGGCCGGTCAGCGACCTGCCGAACTGCACACTGGCCGTTGCCTGGCCCCAGGAAGCCCGCTCCCCAGCCGTCGCCGCCTTCGTACGCGCCGCTTGCGCGATCGCATCCGCGCACAACGCACAAGCGGACACCCATACGCAGAGCACGACCGCCTGAGCACCGACACCATCGATGCAAACACCGGCCGCTGGGTCGGGCCCACAGCAGCGAGTCGGATCGTATGCCTGCGACAGGCGATCGAGTCGTCTGTCCGTTGTCAACAACGCTTGTGGTCAATACACCTAGCGGTCGCGGCCCCTCAATCAGTCACGCCAACGCGGCGCCGCTACACCACAGCTCCGTGCTCTCGGCGGCTTCCTTCATCTCCGGGAGACCCTTGTTGACGCGGGGCGGGATACGCGAGGCCATCTGCTTGGTCAGCGACCGGTCAACATCTTCCTCTCGTTCTGAACCCACTGCTGTCCGTGGTGAGTTCTGGACAGGAGCAGGCCTTCAACCCGCACAGTCGGCAACAGTGGGTGGCGGCAGGACCGATCGCCACGATGCGGATCTTGGCTGCCGCTATCCCTGCTGGCCTCACGCGCACCCCCTCCCAGCGATGGCACCACCTCTGCGGCGCGAGTGATTACGTCGTAATCACCCGCCTCAGGTAACGGTGCTCTCCACTCCACCCACCGTGCTCAGGTGCACGCCGGGCTCCAGGTCGGACAACTCTGTCTCAGAGGCCGTTCTCTTTCCGAATCTCGTGTGATGTCTTCGCTGGTCAGGCATGAAGCAGCCGCTGTCGCGGGAGCCTCGGCTCGGTGCCGGACGAGATGTCGTGGAGGTGGCGGATGCCGTCGATGCGGGCGGTTCTGGAGGAGCGGCAGAAGGTCGCAGCAGTGCGGGTGCAGGAGCTCGAGGCCGAGCTGGAACAAGTGCGGGCGGCTCTGGCGGCCGCAGAAGAAGTGCACCGCCACCGAGTGATCGGTCTGGAGCAGTATCTGGAGGCGCTGGCCGAGGGGGGTGCGCCTGTCGAGATGGCAGTCGAGGTGCCGCAGAAGAAGCCGGTCGGGCCGCGTCGGGCGGTGCCTCACCGGCGACAGGCGAGTGAGGTGGCGGAGTTGTCGCCGGATTATCAGGCGTTGATGGTCGCTGCGGTCGATGCGGGTGGCGACGGGCTGGGTGCCCGGCGGGCGGCGGTGGTGCTGGGCTGGGACAGCGCGTCCGCCTCCCGCGTCGAAGGCGCCAGGGCCCGGCTGAAGCGGCTGGTGGAACGGGGCTGGCTGGTCGAGGTGAAGCCGGGCAGGTTCACGCTGCCCGAGCCACCCCTGGAGCAGGACGCTGGTGCCGGGCGGCCAGGCGGCGGCTCATGAGCATGGTCATCGACCACAGGATGACCGCTTCGCTGGTGTCGGTGCGGCGTTCGTAGTCGCGGACCAAGCGCCGGCTGCGCAGGCACCAGGCGAACGATCTTTCCACCACCCAGCGGCGGGGCAGCACCTGGAAGCCGTGCATGTCGTCGCTGCGGCGGACGATGTCCAGGCCGACTCCGAGCTGCGTGGCACTCCAGTCGACGAGGTGGCCGGTGTATCCGCCGTCGGCCCAGATCCGTGCCAGCCGCCCGAAGCGGTCCCGGGCCTCGGGCAGCAGGAGGCGGGCGGCGTCCCGGTCGGTGGTCGAGGCCGGTGTGACCAGCACGGCCAGCAGCAGCCCGAGCGTGTCGGTGAGTAGGTGCCGCTTGCGTCCGTTGATCTTCTTGCCGGCGTCGAAGCCCCGCGAGGTGAGGGCGACGGTGGCGTCCGCCTTCACCGACTGCGAGTCGATGACCGCCGCACTCGGCTCCGCACCGCGGTCCTCGGCCTCGCGGACGGCCTCGCGCAGCCGGTCGTGCAGCTCGGCCACGAGCCCCACGTCCCGCCAGCGGGCGAAGAAGGCATACACGCGCGGCCAGGGCGGGAAGTCCGACGGCATCGCCCGCCATTTGATGCCGTTGTCGACGAGGTAGCGGATCGCGTCGATCATCTGCCGGTGGCAGTAGCCCTCCGGCCGCCCGCCCCGGCCCGCCAGCCATCCCGGCACCGGCAGCAGGTCCCGCACGGCTGCCCACTCGGTATCACTCATGTCCGAGCCGTACCGGGGCCGGCGCTCCGGCCGGTCGGCCGCGTTCCCGAACCTGTGGGCGAGGCAGTCACACCCAGGAGTGGCCGGACTGGACCCGGCGATCGCGACCACGCGACACTTCGACAACAGTGCCTCTTGCTTCTCGCTGGACTCGACATCCGCGAGCTACCAAGAGGCCCTTCTCTCATGCCTCGGCACCAGCAATCTCACCCGATCCAGCACCGTGTTCGAGGCCCGACCGACCACGCACACGGATAGAGAACAGCCAGTCAGACAAAGCCGATGCGGATAGGGAGAAAGGAGTGGGGCGGGCAGCGACCAGCACCGGGTACTCGAAAACCGCATCCCTCAGGTCCAACTCGGCGTAGCGCAGCTACAGCGTAGTGGTCAATACCCACCAGGTGCGCGCACAGCTCCTGGCCGATCCCACCGGCCGACTGCTGTGGACCTCACCGGCCCTGCCCGGAGCCGTGCACGACGTCCGGGCCGCCCGCGAGCACGGCATCATCCGCACGCTCACGGACACCGGCATCACCTGCTGGGCCGACAAGGGCTACCGAGGCGCCGGGGGCACGGTCCGTGTCCCGTACTGGGGACGCTGGGAGACCCTTTCCGCAGGTCAAAAGGCAGTCAACCGGCCCCACGCGAAGATCCGGGCCCTCGTCGAGCAGGCCGTCGCCACCCTCAAGTCATGGCGGCTCCTCCGCAAACTGCGCTGCTCGACCACTCGCATCACAATCCTCGTCCAAACCGTCCTCTGCCTGCATCTGGCCAGCTCAGACCGATGATGGAAAAGGCTCATGGCCTGGAAGTTTGTTCTGTTCCCGTATGGAGGCACCTTCGCGGGAGCCCAAGCCTGCTCGAGGTTGCCGACTGACACCTGGAGGTGGTGGCGGCGTCCACCTGATGGGCGCCACCACTTGCGGATGCATGGCAGAGTCCCATCTCGGTGCGCACCACCGCGAGCCTGTATGTTCTGCTGCCGTGCGATCCCACATACAGGCACAATGTCCTCCTGCCAGGAAAGAGGAGGGGCCTCATGGCAACGGGGAAGCCTCAACTGTTGTTCGTGCACGGCATCGGTCGCCTTCGGGACAGCGCTGCTGACCGCCGTAGGTGGCTGCAGGCACTTGCTGTTGGGACGCGGGACGCTAAAATGCCCGATGTCATCTCTGCATTGACACAAGGCTGGCTGGCGGACGTCACGTTCGTCAACTACAGCGACCTGTTCAACCGTCAGGGGGCCCAGGGCCCTGCCGTTGTGGACCTCAACAACGAGCATGAAGTGCCTTTTCTGGCAGAGCTGCTTGACTCGATGTTGGAAGAGCTTGCTGAGCAGTTCCCGCTGGAGAGCAGCCCTCAGGGCGCGCGGGTCATCCGTGACGCGCGCTTCCAACTCGATGCTGCGATTGAAAACCGACAGGCCCAGGGCGTAGGAGATATCGGCCGACGGTTGATTGGTGTCACGACGACCATGCTGCGCCTCCCCGGCGTGTGCCAGGCGGCGCAGTGGATGAATGGCTCGACGCTTCTGGGTCAGCTCGCCCAAGTCGGCCGTTACTTGGACCGTAGGGCTAAAAAGGCGGAACTGGGCGCGGCCATTCGCAGCCGGGTGCTCGACGGCTTGGACCCTGCGCGGCCTCTCGTGGTGGTGTCGCACAGTCTGGGTACAGTGGTTGCCTACGAGGCACTCCACGAGTATGAGGGAATGGTGCCTCTGTGGGTGACCTTGGGTTCGCCTCTGGCTCTGGGAGCGGTGGTTCTGGATCGTCTGGTTCCGCGCCCGGGGCGCTGCCCTGAGAACGTGGCCTCTTGGCGCAACTTCTGGGACCGCGATGACATCATCGTGGGCCGGCCGCATCTGGCCGAGTGGATCCGCCCGAGCATGAGCGGTGTCAAGGCTGTGACAGAGCGCGTTGAGTCGCGCGGACTGTGGACGCATACCGCTACGAAGTATCTGGAGCACGGTGCTGTCGCTCGTCCGGTGATCGAGGCCCTTCAGTCGTGACCACCTTGGCAAATCCGCCCCGTCATGTGCTCGTGGTAGGTGCCCAGTGCGAAAACGCCAAGCTGGAGGGGTTAGAGGACGCTGCCCGCGACCTGCATGCTGTCCTCGTAGACCCGGAGCTGGGAGGCTGCGTAGACCGCGGTGAACACTCTCTGCTGATTGGCAACAATCTAGGCAAAGCTCGAGTCTGTGAGGCCGTGGAGCGTGCTGCCGAGGATGCACGGCGTGACGGCGGTCTCCTCGTGCTCGCCCTGCTTGGTCACGGTGAGGGCGCTGAGGGTGCCCCTCTGCACTTCGTCACGTCGGGAATGGAAGGCGCCCCACGGCTCTCCAACGTGGACGTCTCCTCCCTGCTTGGCGACGTCCTCAATCACCCTGGCCTGGCCGGGTTAATCACCATTGTCGACACCTGCCTCGCTGGCGGGGCGGTACCGGCCACTCCGATGGTCACCGCGGGACCGCAGGCAGGCAACGTGCGGTTCTCCCTGCTTTTCGGGGCCACCGCAAAGGAGGCAGCGTACCGCCTGCGGCTGAGCAAGACCCTCATCCGCCTGATCGAGGAGGGTCTGCCGGACGCTGGGGAGTTCCTGAGAGTCGATGACGACTTGATGGAGCAGCTCCGGGAGCAGATCAGTGGTCAGCAGCCAGGACGATGCATCTTCGACGGAGCCCCGTTTTTCGGTGATGTCCTTTGGCTGGCCCGGAATCGCGCTGCCTCTTACAGTCACGAGCTCGGACCAATCGCGAGTAAGGCGGTACGTGACGCTGTCCGGCGAATCGACAGCACCCTCCAGCTGTCCACAGAGGGTGAAATCGCCGCGTGGTTGAAGGAGAACCAGCAGACTGCAGGTGTCGGTTCTCGGCTTGCTGTACACCGGTTACATGAGGTGCTGGACGAACTGGCGGTCAGCCGCAAGACGTTGAACGTTGCGAACAAGGTCTTTGGTCCGCACCTGACCGAAGACGATCTGCTGCTGGCCGGAATGCTAGCGGGCCTTCCTCTACACCTCCTGCGGCGCGAAGCACCGCCGAACCTGCGGGATCTGGTCGAGTACGCCGCTCATCATGGAGGTGCTGCCGAGGGCCAACACCGGGCGTTGGCCCATTTGGCCGCGGCAATGACCCATGTGGCGGGATGCGGGGACACGCTGCCGGAAGAGGTAGTCATCTGGGCGCAGGATTTTGGACTCACTCCGATGGTCAACAGTCGCTTGCGTGAGCTGAACCATCAATCTCACCCTGACAGGGCTCCACGACTGGTCTTGGTGCTGGCCGATGACGGAGGTGAGAGCGTCGTCCGTGTAGATGCGTGGCTGCTCTTCGGCCGTGCCGTGCTCGGCAGTCAGCGCTTCCCCTGCAGCCCCGGAGAGAAAGGGCTGAAGACTGCTTTGGCTCAGGCCGTGGCCTGGTCGGGACCATGGGCGAACCTTGCGGGAAAGCGGTTGAAGTACATCGACGTGGCCGCACCGACCCTCGTGTTGCTGGATTGTCCTCCGGAGGAGCAAGTCTTCCGTAAGCAGATGACGTTAGGTGTCAACTACACGGTGACGACCCGTTGGTCGGGTCTGCTGGCACCCCCTCACGGCACCACGGTCGATGACATGCTCCAAGTCGGCGAAGAGTTGTTGGTTTCCCTGGACGACAGTAAATGTTCCGGCCCTGACTGGCTCCACGCGGACCAAATGGGGACCGTTGAGCAAGTGCAGAAGCATCTGAGCAATCACGGCTTCGGACAGCGCGTTTGGGCAGTGGCCTCTCTGCCGACGACGGACTGGGACTTTATTGCGCAGGAACTCCTTGAGCACACGCCTGCGCTGGTCTGGCCACGGCAGAAGGATGTCAGTGACAAGCAGAAGCTCAAGGCTTCCGTCGGGAAGTACTGGCGGGCCTTGCCACTGCACGTTGCGCAGGCCTACCAGCAGGATCTGAGTGGAGACCTGAGTCACGATGATGAACTCGGACCTCTTGCGGCCGTGAGAGTCGCTTGGCATGACAAGGACTGGCAGGCGTTCTGCCGGAGACGGGCAAGCACGGTCCTGAGAGCACCTGACGAGATGATGTACAAGGAGCAAGCATGAGCTGGACCCCGTACTACCGGGGCACGGGAGTCCCCCCAAAGAACCGCGCTGAGCCACCGATGCTGCCGCCCCCGCCGCCGTGGCGCTCCCCTGTAGGTCAGCAGACAACAGACTTGAGCAAGGACCTCGCCAGGACCTATCGCCCGGTCCCTGGCCTCGTCGACGCAGTGAACGCCGCCCTGCACCTGCGCCGCCCCCTGTTGCTGACTGGCCGCGCGGGCTCCGGGAAGTCCACCGTCATCCGTCAGATCGCGACGGAGCTCGACCTAGGCGAGGTACTCCACTGGCACATCACCTCCCGCAGCACCCTCGCCGACGCGCTCTATCGCTACGACGCTCTCGGCCGCATCCACGCCCACAACCTTCGCACCCTCGACAGCAAGAGCCAGACAAAGGACGACGAGCACGAGGACGACATCGGAGACTTCGTACAGCTCGGCCCCCTGGGCACCGCGCTTCTCCCAGGCAACTGTCCCCGTGCACTGTTGATCGACGAGATCGACAAGAGTGACCTCGACCTGCCAAGCGATCTCCTCGATGTTCTAGAGCGCGGCAGCTTTGAGATCCCTGAACTTGCCAGACACCCCAAGCCCGAGATCCAGGTACGCACCGCCGACAAGGCCCGCAAACGCAATATCAAGCACGGCTGGGTCCAGTGCACCGAATTTCCGGTCATTGTGCTGACAAGCAACGGCGAACGTGACTTCCCCGCTCCTTTCCTACGCCGCTGCGTCCGCTTCGAAATGCCGCCCCTCTCTCAAAGAACCCTCACCGACATCGTCGCCGCCCATCTTGGCAATATCGAGGACAGCACCACTGCCACTCTCGTGCAGACCTTCCTCAAGAAGCTGAACGACGACGAGTACGTCGCGATTGACCAACTGCTAAATGCCGTCTACCTTCTGCGCGGCAACCACGTCCCGGACTTTAACCAGCGGCAGAGCCTGGAGAAACTGCTGCTGCAGGAGCTGGGGCGTGGCTGAGGATACTGCCGCCCGGCTAGCAAAGCTCACTCTGGCAGCCGGCGGCGACATCGACGTCAAGGAACTCCTCGACGCAGTGGTACTCGCCTCCGCTTGGGCGCACGCCGAACGGAATCCCGATAGCCCCTCCTCCGACGCCACGGACGACACAGCGCAGCGCCAGAAGCAGGGCCAGGCCAACACCGCCACTTCTGCGGAAAGCAACCAGGCACTGGGAGGTGAGAACGCGATGGGCTCTACTCGTGATCCTGCCGCCTCCGTATGGCTCAAGGACCAGATGGGCACTCACAGCGTTCCTGGCAAACGGGTGAGCATGGGCCGTGCCGCCGCTTTACCCGACGCCCTCGACATCGGCCGTGCGCTGCGCCCGTTGCGCCGGCCATGGCTCTCTGGCGTTCAGCGCCGCCTTGACGTCAATGCCACCGTCGATCATTATACCCGTACCGGAATGCTCGTCCCTCAGCTCGCTCCCGCGCCGGAGCCCTGGCTAGAGGTGATCGTCGTCCTCGACCGCGGTACCGCCATGGCGGTGTGGGACGAAACGGTCCGCGTCCTCACCAAGATGCTGCGTGCCCTGGCCGCCTTCCGTGACGTTCGTGTCTGGCACCTTGAGCACCCGCCCGGCGAGACCCCCGTCCTACACGACCACCATGGCCGTGCCCTACCTATGCACCCGGATGCAGCTCAACACACTCAGCCGGCGCGCCGCCTCCTCCTTGTAGTCTCTGACTGCGCCGCGCCGGCCTGGCGGCAGGAAGCCCTATGGCGGACCTTGCACACCTGGGGTCGTACCGCCCCGGTCGCCCTCATCAACCCGCTGCCTAAGCGGCTTTGGCAGCGCTCTGGCCTTGATCTTCCTCGCACCACCGCGACCGCGACCGTGTCCGCCTCACCCGGCCGTCTCCTCTCCTACCGCCGCCCACGCCTTCTCCGTGAAAGCGAGGAGACGAAACCGTGGCAAGCACTGCCCGTCCTGCAGCTGGCCCCCGACCAGGTCCTCGCGTGGGCCCGCACCCTGATGCGCACAGACCCGAACGGCTGCGAGGCCGTCCTCGTCCCGGCCACCGGCCGACCACCTCTGCGTCACCGTCGCCATGGGCCGATCAACCAGGACGAAGCATCCACCGACGAGCAGGTACGTGCCCGCGCTGAGGCATTCACAGACGACCGTCAGTCCAACGCCGTCCGCCTCGCTATCGCGGCCTCCCCGCTGGATTCCTTCACGCTGCCTGTGCTCGACGTCCTCCGAGAACGTCTTGTCCCTGAAGCCACCCTGGCAGACACCGCCGAGTTCCTCACTGCTGGCCTCCTCACCGCCACCCCCCGCGGGCCTGCCGACACGCTTTACCACTTCCACCCCGCGGCAGCCAGCCACCTGACCAGTCTGCTTACCCGAGACCAACTCTGG
The DNA here is from genome assembly GCF_014203535.1 of Streptomyces griseomycini. Taxonomy (GTDB): domain Bacteria; phylum Actinomycetota; class Actinomycetes; order Streptomycetales; family Streptomycetaceae; genus Streptomyces; species Streptomyces griseomycini. The sequence continues at coordinate 8,525 of NZ_JACHJI010000037.1, read as the reverse complement.
GACACTCACTTCGCTCTGAGCGACCACCTCGCTGCCCACCTTCAAGCCCCTCACGGAATCCCCGTTGTCCTCCACTCACCCCATGCCGAGGAAATCCTGGCGACCGGTGTCCGCCCTATCGCCCACGCGGCGGCTGCCACAGCACGGCTGCTGGGAGTGGAGGCAACGGATCCCATGCCTGAAGCCAGACACCGCTCCGCTGTCGACCTAACGGCAGCGACGTCGACAACGTCACAGCACGGCACCGTTCCCGCCAGTGCCAAGAGGCGGGAAGACAGCCCCCACGTCACGGAGCTCCACCTCACCCTGGCGCGGCTCTTCCGATCACTTCTTGCCCGGGCCTCGGATCCTCACGCATTCCATCCGAGCGAGCCAGGGCAGCAAGAGGCACCGATGGGTACGGCAGGCAAAAGCGGACTGGGAGAGCAGGAAGCGCCTGCGCACTGGACCTCACCAGAGTTGGTAATTAGCATCGACGCCCAGCGTTCCGGCGCGTACGCCGACGTGGAAATGCCGAGAGTGCGCGCCCAGATGCATCGGGTGCTTGAGACGGCGTTCGTCCACACCAGCGTGACGCGCAGTCCCGTGTATTTGGAAGACCACGGCGACGGTGTGCTGATCTCAATGCGGGACCAGGTCCCGGTGACCCAGATGCTTGGCCCGTGGCTGGCCGAGGTACACAAGAACCTGCGGGATGAGAACCACGGCCAGCCCGCTCTGCTGGGACTGCGGATCGGTATGCACGTCGGCCTGGTCCGGCACGACAACCTGGGTATCTCCGGACGCGCTGTTGACCTCGCCTGCCGACTGGCCGACTCCGCTGTCGCCAGGCAACTGCTCGACGCTGAGGGTGCCGACCTCGTGCTAGTAATCTCCCAGTCCCTATACGAGGACGCGGTCAGGAATAGCGACAGCTTTATCGAACTTGAGCGCTTCTCCTCGGCTGAGCTGGAGTTCAAGGAAGGTGAGGTCACGGCCTGGTTTCACCTGCCCGATCGTCCTGCTCCAGAAATTCCCGCTGCCCTGACAAAGCGCAGGAAACCCGGTGAATTGGCCTCGATTCTGCGCGACTTGACTACCCTCCTCAAGGACATTGCATCGATGCTCACGAGGGGCAGCTACCCCGACCGAACGTCCGGGAAGAAGATCGCCGGACTGTTGCGCGCCGTCGCCGATCAGCTGGACGTCTACGGCGCCACTTCCGCACCGCACGATGCTATGCGTCAGCAGATCGAACGTATTGCGCAAGCCCTCGAAGGCCCAACCGATGACCGAGCCATCGTTCAGGGGAAAACGGATGCTGAGCGGTTGTTGGGTGACGACCATCCCGACACCCTGGCCTCCCGTAACAACCTCGCCGGCGCCTACGAGTCGGCCGGGGATCTGACGCGGGCCATCCCCCTGTACGAGCGGACGTTGCGGG
>NZ_JACHJI010000037.1:0-7004 GCF_014203535.1 Streptomyces griseomycini | reverse complement strand
CCCCGACACCCTGGCCTCCCGTAACAACCTCGCCGGCGCCTACGAGTCGGCCGGGGACCTGACGCGGGCCATCCCCCTGTACGAGCGGACGTTGCAGGAGCGGGTGCGGGTACTGGGCGAGGACCACCCCTCCACCCTGACCTCCCGCAACAACCTCGCCGGCGCCTACCGCGCGGCAGGTGATCTAGAACGGGCCATCCCCCTGTTCGAGCGGACGTTGCAGGAGCGGGTGCGGGTACTGGGCGAGGATCACCCCGACACCCTGGCCTCCCGCAACAACCTCGCCAGCGCCTACGAGTCGGCCGGGGACTTGACGCGGGCCATCCCCCTGTACGAGCAGGTTCTCAACAACTGCGTGCGGGTACTGGGAGAGGAGCATCCGACTACCAGGACCGTCCAGGCGAACCTCACCCATGCGAGGTCTAGGGTCCGTCTTCAAAGATCATCCGGGTGGTAGATCATGGTGTCGTGGTACGTCGTCATGAACTCACTGATCAGGAGTGGGAGTTACTCGCTCCGCTGATACCCCAGGCCGCGACGGGTCGGCCGCGCGTGGAGGACCGGCAGGTCATCAACGGGATGGTTTACAAGATTCGTACCGGGATCTCCTGGCGTGACCTGCCGGAACGCTACGGGCCGTGGAAGACTATGTACACCCGCTTCCGCCGCTACGCCCTCGACGGGGTGTTTACCCAGCCCCTGCAGCAGATCCAGGCCCACGCCGACGCGGCTGGCCACATTGACTGGCTGGTCCAGATCGACTCCACCATCGTCCGCGCCCACCAGCACGCCGCCGCCACCGGCCGAAAAGGGGGCGGCACCGGCAGGACGAACCGGACGATCACGTCCTCGGCCGATCCCGAGATGGACTGACCACCAAGACTCACCTCGCCTGCGACGGCAAGGGCCGCCCGCTCGCGATCTTGGTGACGCCCGGCCAACGCCACGACAGTGTCTGCGCACGTCCTCTGCTGGAACGGATCCGTGTTCCCCGCCCTGGCCCGGGCCGGCTGCACTGCAGGCCCGACCAGGTTATCGCAGACAAGGTTTACAGCTCCCGCTGCTTCCGCGCCTACCTGCGAAAACGCGGCATCGCGCATACCATCCCCGAGAAGACCGACCAGCGAAGGAACCGGCTGAGGCGCGGTGGCCACGGCGGCCGACCGCCAGGGTTCGACCGGGGAGCCTACTGGCGGCGCAACACGATTGGGCGCTGCTTCAACCGACTCAAGGGCTTTCGCGGTATCGCCACCCGATACGACAAGACCGCCACTTCCTACGAAGCGGCGGTCGCCCTCGCATCGTTCCTGCTCTGGGCAAGATCCGTTTGAAGACGGACCCTAACTTGATCTTTAACGTCCGGCGTCGAATGGTGCCTCGGACTTGATCACTCGGTTCGGTATCCGGCGTACGCCAGAGCGGCCTTCGTCTGAACATGTGCTCCGACCAAGGAACACACACGTCCAGCACGAAGGCCGCAAGGATGAGTCTGCTGCAACGCGACACCCGGCAAGAGGCTTTGACGCAACTGTCACGCTTCCGGGGCGAGTTCTACTCCTGTCTCACCGCTCGTTCGGACGTGCTGTTCGAGCTGGCCGACGCCGTCCTGTGCGGTGACGGGCCGGTCAGGTCGCTGGCCGAGCTGTCATTGGTGGGCGAACACCGTCGCGGTCACGGCGGACTTTACGCGGCGGTGGCCCGTGGCCGGGTGGACGCGGACAGGCTGCGGCGGGCCCTGGCCGCGGTATCCCTTCCCCGTGCTGCCGACGGCCGGCTGGTCCTGGCCATCGACATCACCTGCTGGCTGCGGCCGGACGCTCACACCTCACCGCAACGGATCCTGTGCCACACCTACGGACGGGGCAAGGATCAGCACATCCCCGTCCCAGGCTGGCCCTACTCGATCATCTGCGCCCTCGAGCCCGGCCGCAGCTCATGGACCGCGCCGCTGGACGCGCTGCGACTGGCACCTGGAGACGACACCGCCACGGTCACCGCCCGACAACTGCGCGAGCTGGTCGAGCGACTGATCACGGCAGGTCAGTGGCAGGCCGGCGACCCGGACATGCTCGTCATCGCGGATGCCGGTTACGACGCACCCCGTCTAGCCTTCCTCCTGCGGGATCTGCCCGTGCAGGTGCTGGCCCGGATGCGCTCGGACCGGGTGCTACGCAGGGCCGTCCCGCCCCGCCGACCGGGCACGATGGGCCGCCCACCCCGCCACGGTGGCGAGTTCGTCTTCGGCCAGCCCGACACCTGGGGCACCCCGGACACTCAGACCGTCACCGATACCCGGCTCTACGGCACCGCCCTGGCCCGCTCCTGGAACCGGCTGCATCCCAAGCTGACCCACCGCTCCTCCTGGGCAGCGGCCGACGGCACCCTCCCCATCGTCGAAGGCACGGTGATCCGCCTGGACATCGACCACCTGCCCAGCGGAGCCACCCCCAAGCCGGTCTGGCTGTGGTGGTCAGGCACTGACGCCACCAACGCAGACACCGACCGCCTCTGGCAGTCCTACCTGCGACGCTTCGACATCGAGCACACCTTCCACCTGTTCAAGCAGACCCTGGGCTGGACCGCACCGAAGATCCGCACCCCCGAGGCAGCTGACCGATGGACCTGGCTGATCATCGCCGCCTACACCCAGCTGCGGCTTGCCCGGCCGCTGGCAGCCGACCGGCGTCGGCCGTGGGAGAAACCCAGCCCACCGGACAGACTCACCCCAGCCCGCGTCCGCCGCGACTTCCGGCACATCCGCCCGTCGACCACCTGCCCGGCCCAGGCACCGAAACCCTCCCGGCCCGGCCCCGGACGACCACCAGGCCGCAAGAACACCCGGCCCACACCCCGCCACGACGTGCACACAGCTCGCACAACACAGCGGACGCAACGAAGAACAAAGAAGTCGACCACTCCACGTCCCCGCCGCACAGGTTAAAGATCAAGTTAGAGAGTGCACGGGCCCGTGTTCAGCGAGAAGGAGCTACCCCCGCGGGTGCGGGGACGACATGAGAGGGACGATGGGGACCTCTCCCAACGGAGAGCTACCCCCGCAGGCGCGGGGACGATGCCTGACCCTTGGGTAGCACGTCCAGGCGCTCGGAACTACCCCCGCAGGCGCGGGGACGATCTCGGAGAGGTCCGTGAGCACGTCATGCCCATCGAACTACCCCCGCAGGCGCGGGGACGATGCGCAGTCTACGCAACCCATGCGCGCCTGCGGAGAACTACCCCCGCAGGCGCGGAGACGATTTGGGCTGGAGCCCGGAGATCGTCATGGTGGTGGAACTACCCCCGCAGGCGCGGAGACGATACTTGTTGACCTGCAGTAATGCTAGCAAGCACATTTGTTTTCCTTTACATGCATTGACGCTCTCAGGGGTATAGCCGAACAGTCCCCTACGGACGCGGAGACGACTCACGGAGCCGTTTCCAACCTGACGGGTGGTTGGGCGGGTGACTCCGGCGGCGGGCATGAAGAAAGCTCCTGGTAGACGGGTTCTCGACCAAGATCACCAGTTCGCCAGGAGCTTTCGCGTGCTTGTCTACCCGTCCGGCATCGATCTGTCCAGCCGCACCCTGCAACACCTCTCCGGTCTCCTCGCAGATCACCGCCGTCGTATCGGCTCCCGCTGGCGTCGCCTCACCTGCGGCCGGCAGGCCCTGCTCGTCCTGGCACACCTGCGCTGCGGCGACACCTACGCCCGCCTCGCAGCAGGCTTCCGCATCGGGATCGCCACGGCCTACCGCTACACGCGCGAGGCCGTCGACCTCCTGGCCGCCCTCGCGCCCACGCTGGAACAGGCCATGACGACCGCCCGGAAGAAGGCGTACGTGATCCTCGACGGCACCGTGCTGCCGATCGACCGCATCGCCGCCGACCAGCCGTACTACTCCGGGAAGAAGAAGCACCACGGGATGAACGTGCAGGTCCTCGCCGATCCCGCCGGGCGCCTGATCTGGGCCTCGGACGCACTGCCGGGAGCCACCCACGACCTGACCGCGGCGCGGGCCCACGGCATTCCCGCCGCCCTCGCCGCAGATGACATCAAGTGCTGGGCCGACAAGGCGTACCAGGGCGCCGGCCCTGCGATCCACGTCCCGATCCGTGGCAAGCATCTGCGCGGCTGGCGCCGCCGTCACAATCGGGACCACGCGAAGATCCGCAGCCTCGGTGAACGCGCCATGGCGATCCTCAAGTCCTGGCGGCTCCTGCGGAAACTCCGCTGCAGCACCACCCGGATCACAGCCGTCGTCCGAGCCGTCGTCGCCCTCGAACTCGCCACCTGATCAAGATGGAAGAGGTTCACGGAGGGGGTGCCAGTAGTCATCGTCGAAGGGACTACCTCCGCGAGTGCGGGGGCGATCAGCCCGATCGGCCGATGACGACGTATATGGCGGGATTACCTCCGCAGGTGCGGGGACGACCTGCTCCCATGCAAGCTGGGCGTGCTCCAGGAGGAGTAACCCCCGCGAGCGCGGGGACGACCGCTGGGCCACGGACAGGGAGAACAGCCCGATGGAGCAACCCCCGCGGGCGCGGGGACGACCGGTGGCCATGGTCGGGGTTGCTCCGATCGTGGGAGCTACCCCGCGAGCGCGGGGACGACACACATAGGGAACGGCGAGGGGGGCGCCGAACAGGAACTACCCTCGCAGGCGCAGGGACGACCATCACGCGGGCGATCCGCAGCTCGCGGTCGTGGAGCAACCCCCGCGGGCGCGGGGACGACACCAACTGTCTCGGCGTATACACCCGGAACACGGAGCAACCCCTGCAGGCGCGGGGACGACGGGCTCCAGCAGGCGCTGAAGAGGACACAGGAGGAACTACCCCCGCAGGCGCGGGGGCGACGCCCAGCTCCAGCCGCTGGGGAACGATGGGCTCGAGCTACCCCCGCAGACGCGGGGACGACAACAGGCACGGATTCGCCCTGGATCTAGGTAGGGAGCAACCCCCGCGGACGCGGGGACGACGTGCCGTGGGGGGTAATGGTCACCCCGGTCTGGGAGCAACCCCCGCGGACGCGGGGACGACTTAGTACTCCAGCAGCGAATCGTGTTCTGAGCTGCGTTTTCGGTAGTGGCAGCGGCGGGCGACGGCCTGGCGGTGTCTTCTCCAGGCCGACCACTTCAGTGCGTGGGTGATGGGGGCGCGGTCGGCTCGTGAGCGGGGCAGGAGAGCGTCCAGGAGCCGCCGGATCTCTGCCACCGTGAGCGGGACGAGGGCTGGTCCGTTTCTGCAGCCCCCTTTGCGGCCTCGGCGGCCTGGGCGGCGAGTGCGGTGAGGACCGCGTGGGCGAGCATGGCCAGGGTGATGTGCCGATACCAGCCGGGATAGCGGCGGACCTCGTACTCGTTCAGGCCGCATTCGTTCTTCGCGGCCTGGAAGCACTCCTCGATCGCCCAGCGGGAGCCGGCGATGCGGGCCAGCTCGGCGATCTCGACGCCGACGGGTGCGTAGGCCAGGTAGTAGGCCAGCTCTTCGGGGTCGGACAGGCTGCGGCGGGCCATCACCCACCGGTGGTGGGTCGGCGGGTCGGGGTCGAAGACGAGGTTGGCGGGCAACTTGGCCGCGGCCCAGTCGTAGACACGCGGGCCCTTGGCCCCGTCGCCGCAGGACAGCCGCTGCCAGGCATCGGCAGGGGCGTCCTCGATGAGCTGGTCGATGCGCCAGATGCCGGCCAGCGACTTGATCTGCTGTGACTTGGGCACCGCCACCACATAGCCGACGTCGAGCTGCTCGAGCAGGCGGCGGAAGTGCCAGTCCTGTCCGTAGGCCTCGTCCGCGGTGACCCAGGCGGCGGGCAGGCCCGTGGCCAGACAGCGTCGGACGATGTCCCGGGCCAGCTCGCCCTTGGTCGCAAAGCCCCGCTCATCGGGGATTTTCGCCGCCCGGCAGCGGTTGCGGTCGGACGTCCAGGCCTTGGGCAGGTAGAGCTCCCGGTCGACCAGGGCCCGGCCCGAGCGGGTGGCATAGGCGGCGAACACGCCGATCTGACAGTTGTCGATCTTTCCCGAGGTGCCGGTGTACTGCCGGCCGACCCCGGCCGAGGTGGTGCCCTTCTTGATGAACCCGGTGTCGTCGATGATCAACACGCCATTGGGGCCAAGGGACTCACCGACGTAGGCACGGACGTCGTCGCGCAGGGCGTCCGCGTCCCAGCGGCTGCTGTTCAGCAGCCGCTGGAAGCCGTCCGGCGTGCGGTGGCCTGCCCATTCAGCGAGCTGCCAGCCGTTCTTCCGTGCCGCTTGACCCAGCAGACCGCGGACGTAGTCCCGCATCCGCCACCGCAGATCCGCCCGAGCGAACCGGCCCGCCACCCGAGCGAACACCGACTCCAACTCCGCAGCCCAGCAACCGACTTCAGTCATGCCCTCCACACCAGGACAACGACAACCACCAGCTCAAGACACGAACCGCTGCTGGAGTATTAAGACCGTGTCCTACATGGTCAGTTTGAGGAACCGCTTGTAGCAGCAGAGTGCGGATGCCAGTCCGAGGAAGGCCAGGTAGTTGCGGGGGTGGCGTTCGTAGCGGTGGTTGAGGCGGCGGTATCCGGTCAGCCAGGACATGGTGCGTTCGATGACCCAGCGTCGGCGGCCGAGGCGGTCGCTGGAGTCGATGCCTTTGCTGGCGATGCGGACGCCGATGTGCTTGCCCCACAGCCATCGCCGCAGGTGAGGGATGTCGTATGCCTTGTCCGCGTGAAGGCGCCCCGGCTTGGAATCGGTCGCGTGGGATTCGTGTCCCATGTGGAAGTGGGACAGCATCGGCTTCAGGGCGAGGCTGTCGTGGGTGTTGGCTGCGGAGAGTCCGACGCGTAGGGGCAGTCCGTTCGCGTCCGACAGGACGTGCATCTTGGAACCGGGCTTACCCCGGTCCACGGGGCTCGGACCTGCAAATTCGCCCCCTTTTTAGCGCGGACGTGAGCGGAGTCGAGGACAGCACGCGACAGGTCGACGAGGTTCTGGCGGTCCAAGAGCTCGAGCACCTTCTG
>NZ_JACHJI010000036.1 GCF_014203535.1 Streptomyces griseomycini | reverse complement strand
GATCCACGGCCGCGACTGACGCTTCTCCATGCCCCGACCAACGAGCGGACAAGTCGACGGTCACTTGATCAACAACTTCTGTTAGGACCTCTTAGTCAGCTGCTGCAACAGCCCGCCCTCGCCGGTCAGCTGCAGGCCCTCGGCCTGGGCCCGGCTCACCAACTCGTCGATCAGCTGATCGTCTACAACCTTCGCCGACACAGCCACTGCCGCCTCGCCGACCTCGTCCTCGGCCACGTTCTCACTGGTCATCGATGCATCCTCCAAGATCGGGAGTTACACCGAACGATTTACAGTCCCCCTCCTCGCCGCGCATCAGCCGCCCGATCGGGCCGGCTCCGTACTTGCCGCACGGCTCTTCCCGTGTCCATGTGAAGTGCCGATGTCGGCGGGCCTATGTACGTTTCGGTTGACCGCCCGGCCGGGCGGCGGGGAGGAGTGAGGCATGGAATGGGGCGGGGACGCTCGGCTGGCAGCCGGGCCTGAGGCCACCTGGTACCTGGAGACAGCTTTCACACCCGGCGCCCGTTTGGGGACGGTGTACGACGATATCACCGCCACCGTCATCGCATCCGCCTGCACCGCAGGGCCCCGGTCTCGGCCTGCTGTTCCTGGCGGTTGCGGGCGCGGCTGGTCAGCCATGACGCGAGAACGGCGATGGCCGCTCCGGAGACGGGTGTGATGACCAGCTCGATCATCTTGTCCATGCCCGCAGGCTGGCCGCACACCGTCCCTGGCGTCCGGTCCGTTGCGCACCTGACGCACGCCCCGCACGCTCCTGTTGCCGATCCGGAGCGGGGCGCGCCGGGACGCCGTGAGACCTCGCCCCGCCCTGCGCTGATGCGCCGGTGCGGGGCTTCGCACTCGTATCCGCAGGGGGTGGATGTTTATACACGCGCTGCCGTGTCCGACGGGAGTGTGAGGTGCTGCGGGCGGTGGCGGTGGGCAAGGCGCAGAACGATCGCGGCGTAGATCAGGACGGTTGCCATGTCCGTGAGGGCGAGCTGCCAGGACGCGTCGGCGGCGGTGTCGTCGGAGGACAGTCCGTCGACGACCGCGGCGGAGACGCCGAAGGCCAGCAGGTTGTTCAGGACGTGCAGGGCGATGGCGGCTTCCAGACCGCCCGTGCGGATGGTCAGCCATCCCGTCACGAGGCCGAAGAGCAGCAGGTCGGTGAAGCCCCACGTGGTGCCCCAGCCATGGGCGGTGGCGAATAGCGCGGCTTGTGGGAGTACGGCGAGCCACGGGGAGCGCAGGAAGGCGCCGACTGCCTGGGTCAGCCAGCCCCGGAAGACGTACTCCTCGGCTGCGGCCTGCAGCGGAACGAAGACGGCCAGGACCGCCAGGGAGGTGAGGAACTGGCGTAAGCCCACCCATGCGGCGGGCTCTGCGGAGGCGGAACCGTCGTCGGGCAGGAGAACGGTGGCCAGTGCCAGCAGAGCCACCGGGAGGAGGGCGGCCAGCAGGCACCGGGCCAGCCAGCGGATGCGCAATCGTCCGGTGACCGACGACAGGGTGCCGGCGGGGCGTCGCTCGGTCCACCGCACGGCGAGCAGGATGAGGGGCAGGGCGATCGCAATGTACGTCAGGTCCAGTGCCGTGTTGCGCAGCGGGCCCAGGTCCACGCCACCGTCGGGTAATTCCGGGTATCCGGCTGCCGTTCCGAGGGCGTAGGAGAAGACGTACAGCAGGAGAGCGAGCACGAGCCAACTCGGGAGGAACAGCATGGTGCCGAGCAGCGGCCGCCACCAGCGTTGTCGGCCGGTGCGGCGTCCCATGCGGTGATACGCGAAGCCGGCGAGGTCTGGAGGTGCAGTGGTCATGATCGACAGCATTCCAACCGCAGGACAGGCCGGGCGTCCGCCCGTAGCAGGAGTACCGCTCCGCCCGGGGGTGGATGTTCCGGTCCCTTTCCAGACATCGGTACAGCGGGCCGCTTCCGTGGGTCTTCTGGGAGCCACCGACATCACCGGTGTGACGTTTTCGTGCGCCTGCACGCTGTTGTCTACGAGGGCAACTCAGGACGAGATCCTGGGAGTTGAGCGAAACCTGAGGTTTCGGGGGGCGGTAGTAGCCAGTCCGGTTTCTTCCCCTCGCCGGAGGGCTTGCCGTAGATCACCCCTGTATGTCCGTCCGGTTCACGAAGAACCGCCTGTTCTCCGTCCTGAGGGAAAAGGAAAACTTCAGGGCATACGCATCTCAAGATCTGGAACTGGCGATCGAAAGAACGCTAGGTTCTGAGGCGCCCCCGGCACAAAGACCCGGGGGTGCGGGCACCGCCCTTCCCGACGCACACGGTTTCCAGGCCATCAGTGCACCGGGGGCAGCGCCCGCACCGTCTTACCCAAAGGACCACGATAGTGAATCGTCGGCATATCCGCATGAGTGCGGTCGCTGCTCTGGCTGCCCTCACTCTGGGTGTCGCTGGGACTACAGCGGTGCAGGCCACCGAGCACCGCGAGACGGCCGCCGCCGCCCCCGCCACCGAGATCTGGGGACCGGAGTTCGAGTTCTCCTCGCACGAGGCGTTCGTCAGCTACCTCGACTCCGCTGAGGGCCAGCAGCTCCTGAGAGAGGAAGGCCTCACCCAGGCGGAGATCGCCGCCGTCTACGCCGGCGACGACGTCGCCGCCAACGGCTTCCTGGACAAGCTGAAGAAGAAGGCGCTGAAGAAGGCCTTCAAGGCGCTGCCCGACTCCTGGGAAAAGAAGCTGACCGACTGGGCGAAGAAGGGCAAGGGCTACTTCAAGGAGAAGTGGAACTCCCTTCCTGGCTGGGTGAAGAAGGCTCTGACCCTGGGCGGCGCGATCTCCGTCAAGACGGCCATCGAGTGGCTCATCGACATCATCCTGTGAGGTACCAGGTCACCTGATGCGGCCCCTCCCCCGGGGGCTTCATCACCCACGTGCGCCCCACGGTTGTTCCCCCTGCCGTGGGGCGCACTTCCATGCCGACACCTACCACGCTTCGGAGGCACTCCATGACCGATACCGGTAGCTCTGAAAGGGTCCGGGAGTTCAGCCCAGCTCAGTACATCGCCCCCTACCTGCTGCTCATCATCGGCAACGCCGGAGTGCAGAACGCTCCGATAAGTGATCGGCCCGTGCTGTTCTGGGTGTTCACAGCGATCGCTGCGCTCGGCGCTGTCTCCGCTGTAGTACGACTCCGACGCATGTGGAACACCCATCAGCGCCAAACCCTGCCCGCATGGACACGATTCCTCGGCCTGCTCCTCGCCCTGTACGGGCTGTACGTCGTCTACTGCGTCATCAATGGCATGGCCGAATAGTACGGTTACGTCCAGCGCATGCCGATGGCGGAGAGCTGCTCGATGCGTTCCGGGGACAGTGTCGCGGCCCGGCTGCGCTGGTTACCGATCCATGCGCCCAGCTTCAGCTCCTGGACATCCTGGTCCTCGTCGTTACCACCGTCCCCGCCCCTGCGGTCGACGACGATTGTCTCGATGTGCTTGCGGGGTACGCGCAGGTGTCCTTCGCGCTCGTAGTACTGCTTGGCGGCCTGGTAGTTCATGGCCCATTTGTCGGCCTGGCTGCGACGTGGCTTGGGTTTCTCGTCCTCGGCCGCGGGCTCGATCCCAAGGGGCGTTGTCACGTTGTTGGGTGCGTGACTGTCTGATGGTGCGTCGGAGTGTGTTGGGGCCCGGTTCGGTGCCTGTGCTCAGGCCGTGGTGGGCCGGCTGTCGGCGCCGGTGACCTGCTCCCAGATGGCGAAGCGGAGGGTCATCTCGGCTCGGTAAGCGGTGGCGGTCATCAGGTGGCGGCGGGGCCGGAAGTGGGGTGAGATGCCGCTGAACGCGGCCAGGAACCGCTGGGCCCCGCCGACCGAGCGGAAACCTTTCATGACGCGTTCGCGCTGCCGGGTGGGCTGGTGGCTGTTCTCGGCCCGGTTGTTCAGGCCCTTGTGCGAGCGGTGCTCGACCGAGGGCATGACCTCGCGGTGGGCCGCGCCGTAGGAACGCAGCTTGTCGGTGATCACCACCCGCGGCACCGCACCGGTCCTCTTCAACAGCCTGCGGAAGAAGCGCCTGGCCGCGGCCTTGTCCCGGCGGTTCTGCATGAGGATGTCCAGCACGTTGCCGTCCTGGTCCACGGCCCGCCACAGGTACTTCCGCTCTCCGTTGATCCTGACGAAGACCTCGTCCAGATGCCATTTGTCCCCAGGCCGAGGCCGCCGACAGCGCAGCGCGTTGGCGTAGGCCTGCCCAAACTTGGCGCACCAGCGGCGGACCGTCTCGTGGGAGACGAACACGCCGCGCTCGAGCAGCAGCTCCTCGACGTCCCGGAACGACAGCGGGAAGCGGTGGTAGAGCCACACACAGTAGGAAATGATCTCCACCGGGTACCGGTGCCCCTTGTACGACGGTGACGCGCTGCCCACGGACGATCCCTCCCCGGCATGACCAACCAGAAGATCATCCCACCTGGTCAATCAACGTGACAGTGCCGGACCGGCGGCTACCAGACGTGTGCGTGGTGGGCCTACACCGGCCAGTGGGGCCGACCCAAGGCGGCCGGCTACCGGGCCGCGTGCACGTGCGGCTGGCGCGGTAGGAGCCGCCCCGTCGACTGGGAGCAGATCGACGACGGCCGCCTGGACGAGGTGGACGTCTCCGCCTCCTACGACGACTGGGCCGGACACATCGATACCGTCGCCCGCCAGACCGTTCCCCTGCCCGACGACCTCACCGACACCCTGACCCGGCTCGAGGGCCAGCTCGCCCGCCTCGCCAGCCAGGCGCCCGTGGCCGCGCTGCGGGCCGTGGGCGAACTGGAACGCCTCACCCGCAGCATCGGACACCAGGCCGCCCACGCCGCCGAAGCCGACGACCTCTCCCCCGAGACGATCGGGAAAGCCCTCGGCATCAACGCCGGCGCCACCCGATCCCGCCTGACCCACTATCAACTACACCCCTGAACCCCCACCCGTGTGACGTTTAGCGCCCAGCCGGGCGGCGAGGACGAGGCGATCGTGACCATAGCGGCATGTGCGGATGCTTCACTTCCTGGTTCTGTCCGCGGAGGCGAGCCACCTTCGGGAAGGCGGGTGACGTTTGGTCGGTGGTCCGAAGACTTAAGGGTTTCAGCTGAACTGAGGGCGGTTCGAGGTGCCGTTGGTGCGGCCTTTGTCCTCAGCCCGCTGTCATGTCGTCAGTTCATCAGGCCTTTCTCCTCGTTTGCGGCGCTGTCTGCGCGGATGTGGTGGTCTGCCCCGGGGAGCACGGCGTCCGGCAGGTGCCTGCCCGCTTTCCTGGGCATCGGCTTCGGCCGGTCCGGCCGACCTTTCATCGGGATGAACAACTTTTGTTCCGGTCAAGAAAGGTTCCCGCCCCCGTTTGAGGCGGCAGGAAGGGCGCGGCCGGATCGGCAGCCGATCGTTGGTCCTGCCCAGGCACCGTCGCCGGCGGCCATGAGCTGGGGGCCGGTGAGTGCGCGGGGGTGATGCGGCGGGTGGTAACCGGGTTCCTGACCGCGTGCGGTACGGGCTCCTCGTTCTGCACCCCTGTCAGTCGTGCGTGACCGAGCGGCCGGCGGTGGTCAGGGGGGAGGAGTGGTCGGTATGCACATCACCAACAAGCTGCCCGAGCGTCACGAATCGGTGACTGCCCCCTCAGAACGGTTCAACCGTCCCATCGAGCGGCTATCGTCAATGCTTCAACAATCGCAGTCAGGGGGGCGACATGAGCCATCCGTACACCGCGCCGGAGCGGCCCGCACCGAAGTGGGCCCGCAAGCGGTACGTGCTGCCCGCGCTCGGGCTCGCCTTCTTCCTCGGCATCGGAGCCGGATCCGGTGATGCACAGCCCAAGGACGACGCCAAGCCGGCCGCGGCCAAGGCGCAGCCCACCACGACCGTCACCGCGACCATAACCACCACCGCGGATCCCGAACCGGCACCGACAGTGACGGAGACCGTCGAGGTCGAGGTCACCGAGACCGTGACCGCCGAGCCCGCCTCCGACAGCGGCATCAGCGGCAGCGGGGACGAGGACAGCAGCAGCGGGGACAGCGTCTACTACGAGAACTGTGCCGCGGCCCGGGCCGCAGGAGCCGCGCCCGTACGCCGCGGCGATCCCGGCTACGGCTCCCACCTCGACCGGGACAACGACGGCACCGGCTGCGACTGGGGCTGAGCGATAAAGGGCCCGCCGCGACGACGGATCACGACGGCCTCTTGGCCAACCCGGTATGGAACGGTCAGGGCCGTGTGCCCCGAGAGCACCCCTGGGCCCTGTCGGTGAGGGTCTGGCGTCTGACCAGCCCCGGTCGGCCCGATTTTCCTGATTCGCCCTTTTTCCACGTTTCCTCCACTAAACGATCACGATCTCGTTATGCTTCCGGGTGCTTCATCCGCACCACTGAAGGGGGACTTCTTATGCGCACGTCTCACACCCTGGCCGCTACGGCAGCCGCTGCCGCAGCCGTCGGGCTCGGTCTCGTCGCGGCCGTGCCGGCGCAGGCCGCCGAGTACTCCTCGGCCCTGAAGATCAAGGGTGTCCAGTACGACGCCCCGGGCCGGGACTCCAACAAGTGCTCCGGCGGGAACACCAAGAACGAGTACCTGACGATCAAGAACTACTCGCGCAGCACGAACGTGAACCTCAAGGGCTACAAGGTCAAGGACGCCGCCGGCAACACGTTCACCTTCAAAAACAGCCACACCCTGCAGCCCGGCGACTACGTCCACCTGCGCGGCGGCCGCGGCACCGACTCCGACGCCGGCAACGTCGTCTACCGCCAGAACTGCAACTTCATCTGGAACAACGACAAGGACACCATCTACTTCTACAAGCCCTCCGGCGCCCGCGCCGACGTCCACGCCTACACCAAGAAGGCCAACGACCGCGACGGCAACGGCTACATCACCTACCACGGCTGACCACACTCCACCGACGACGCGGCGCCAGGTCCCCGCGGGTGAGCGCTGCCATGCCCTCATCCAGCGCTCAAGGTCTCTGAGCAACCAGAGCCCCCCGGAGCCCCTACGCTTTTCCGTACCGACGCCAGCCACGACCTCGGACGCGGTGCACCCCCGCGTCGGCGGGGAGGACGTGTCCACCCGGGCCTGGCCGCCCTGTTCGATCGGAACACCCCCGCGTCGGCGGGGAGGACCCGGCCGCCAGCCACTTGTCCGTGTCGGGCTCCGGAACACCCCCGCGTCGGCGGGGAGGACGACCTGGACGCGACAGGCGGGAAGCTGGGCTTCGGAACACCCCCGCGTCGGCGGGGAGGACTCCTCCGGTCGCACGCCGCCGTCCCGCCGCAGCGGAACACCCCCGCGTCGGCGGGGAGGACGGCAGCGAGGTCTGCGAGGTGTTGGGCTTGTTCGGAACACCCCCGCGTCGGCGGGGAGGACCGGGTCGGCGGCCGGGTGTCCTCGGCATCCCGCGGAACACCCCCGCGTCGGCGGGGAGGACCGCGGCGATCTCCCGGCGCCACTTGAGCGAGGCGGAACACCCCCGCGTCGGCGGGGAGGACGCATCCGGAGCGATCGTCCACCGGGCGCTGTCCGGAACACCCCCGCGTCGGCGGGGAGGACTACGGCGCTCTCGTCCTGGTCCTGTCCATCAGCGGAACACCCCCGCGTCGGCGGGGAGGACCCCTGGCCGTCACACCCACCGGCACACCCGCCCGGAACACCCCCGCGTCGGCGGGGAGGACGGTGTTCTCGATGCTGACGATCCGCAGCACGCCGGAACACCCCCGCGTCGGCGGGGAGGACACCATGCCCTCGAGCCCGCTCGCGGACTCGGACGGAACACCCCCGCGTCGGCGGGGAGGACGCCAGGACAGCCTCCGTGACCCGCTCGTCCGTCGGAACACCCCCGCGTCGGCGGGGAGGACGCGATGAGCTCGACAACAACCTGGCGAACGAGCGGAACACCCCCGCGTCGGCGGGGAGGACGGGCTCAGGGGGATCGTCTCGGGCTCGGGCATCGGAACACCCCCGCGTCGGCGGGGAGGACCCCTGCGCATTGTTGATCTTGGTGATGATCCGCGGAACACCCCCGCGTCGGCGGGGAGGACTTCGTCCGCCGCAACCCCGCCCGGCTCCGCGACGGAACACCCCCGCGTCGGCGGGGAGGACTTGGACGGGGATGCCGGTGATGCGGGCGATGTCGGAACACCCCCGCGTCGGCGGGGAGGACGCCCTGAGGCGTTTCCGGGGGAGGTGGGCATGCGGAACACCCCCGCGTCGGCGGGGAGGACGGTGGCGATCAGGTCGCGCGTCGCGATCTCGGCGGAACACCCCCGCGTCGGCGGGGAGGACGGCCGAGGGTGAGACCATTACTCAGTTGGCTGCGGAACACCCCCGCGTCGGCGGGGAGGACGCCGAGGTCGATCTGCGCCTGGTCGGCGCGGGCGGAACACCCCCGCGTCGGCGGGGAGGACCTGACTTTGAACTGGTGGTTCTGGTACGAGGGCGGAACACCCCCGCGTCGGCGGGGAGGACGGGTCAATGCCGCCCTTGGCGTCCATGGTCGGCGGAACACCCCCGCGTCGGCGGGGAGGACGGTGTACGTGATGAGCCGGGTGTAGCCGAGGGCGGAACACCCCCGCGTCGGCGGGGAGGACGCGGCCGACGTCCATGTGCTTGGGCATGAGGGCGGAACACCCCCGCGTCGGCGGGGAGGACCAGGCCGGGCCCCAACATCATCACCGGCCAGTACGGAACACCCCCGCGTCGGCGGGGAGGACGACTCCGTTGAGGCCGCGGTCCGCGTCCGCGACGGAACACCCCCGCGTCGGCGGGGAGGACACGAACGCGAACCCCCACGCACGCTCGAACCGCGGAACACCCCCGCGTCGGCGGGGAGGACTCGTGAGACTGTCGCCGGCGGGATGCCGGACGCGGAACACCCCCGCGTCGGCGGGGAGGACCACTTGAGCGCTTCGGCGATGCGCCGTTTCATCGGAACACCCCCGCGTCGGCGGGGAGGACCTCGGAGTCCTGGCGGCCCTTCACCAAGTGGCCGGAACACCCCCGCGTCGGCGGGGAGGACCTCTCCCACGGGTACGCCTTCGGATCACCCTGCGGAACACCCCCGCGTCGGCGGGGAGGACGCCTCCCTCCCCCTGACGTCCGGGCACCGAGGCGGAACACCCCCGCGTCGGCGGGGAGGACTCGCGCTCGGCCGGGCGGGTGTGGCCCATGTCCGGAACACCCCCGCGTCGGCGGGGAGGACCCCGGGCCGGGGCAGGGTGATGACGCGCCGATCGGAACACCCCCGCGTCGGCGGGGAGGACCGGTTCCGCTCGCCCTCGGGTGCGCTGGCCGTCGGAACACCCCCGCGTCGGCGGGGAGGACGCCCTGGCCTTCCGCTCCGCAGCGATCTCTGCCGGAACACCCCCGCGTCGGCGGGGAGGACCAGAACGGCACCGCCGCTCCGTGCTCCCTGGTCGGAACACCCCCGCGTCGGCGGGGAGGACGCGATGATGAGAGCGGGCTCTCTGCCGAAGATCGGAACACCCCCGCGTCGGCGGGGAGGACTAGGTGGCGGTCTCGCCGAGGTGCGGGCGGGGCGGAACACCCCCCGCGTCGGCGGGGAGGACTTCGGGGTGATCCCCGTCAGCTCCTCGACCCGCGGAACATCCCCGCGTCGGCGGGGAGGACGAGCGCGCCGGCGCCCGCAAGGCCCTCGAGGACGGAACACCCCCGCGTCGGCGGGGAGGACGGGGGCGGGGCCGGGGCCGTAGAAGCCGCGGACGGAACACCCCCGCGTCGGCGGGGAGGACGCGGGGGGTTCGCCGTTCTCGAGGGCGGTGATCGGAACACCCCCGCGTCGGCGGGGAGGACGCCCTGACACTCCCTGACACCCGAGCCTGACACGGAACACCCCCGCGTCGGCGGGGAGGACCTCACCACGCCCGGCTCCGGGGTGGTGAACGTCGGAACACCCCCGCGTCGGCGGGGAGGACGTAGCCCTCACGGTGCAGACGGCGCACGACGGCGGAACACCCCCGCGTCGGCGGGGAGGACGACGCGGTGGAGCTGGAGGCCAAGTCCCTGGCCGGAACACCCCCGCGTCGGCGGGGAGGACAACGGCTGGCACGTCCACCTGCACGTCCTGTTCGGAACACCCCCGCGTCGGCGGGGAGGACACTGCTGCCGCCACTGTCGCCTGTCTCGTGGGCGGAACACCCCCGCGTCGGCGGGGAGGACGCGGTGATGACGACGTTCTTGCCCTTGGTGTCCGGAACACCCCCGCGTCGGCGGGGAGGACGGCCAGATGCCCGCCCCGAAGACCCCGATCGACGGAACACCCCCGCGTCGGCGGGGAGGACCAACGACAGGGCAGGAGAGACGGGTTTCTGGACGGAACACCCCCGCGTCGGCGGGGAGGACAGGTTGCGGCGCAGGTTGCGGCTGACGGTGAGCGGAACACCCCCGCGTCGGCGGGGAGGACACTTCCTGACCTGCATTTTAAGAGGGGCTTTGCGTTTCTTTTGCTTTTGGCGCGGCGGTCATGCGGATCAGGGTAAGGCCGTCGAAGTCGACAGGGACCCGGCGTCGAGTTCCTGCGGTGCGGACGGCGTAGCCCTGTTCGGTGGGGGCGGGGTGGACGAGGAGGGCGGCGCCGTTGCCCACGACTTCGGTGACGGCGTGCCAGAGTTCGTCGCGGACGCGGGCTGAGACGCTGCCGATGAAGATGCCGGGCACTACTTCGCTGGTCCATCGGCTGAGGGCGCCGCGCAGGTGGTCGGGGACCGCGGTGGTGGCGATGACGACCATGGAGGGCATCAGTTGCCTCCTTCGGCGTAGTTGACGCCTGCGGGGAGGACTCCGGCTTTGGGGTCCCAGAGGTGGACCATCTGTACGTCGCGCCGTTCGGAGTGTTCCTCGTCGGTGTCGTCGTCGGGGGTGGTCGTGTGGGGCGGGGTGAGCAGGGACTGGACGTCCTGGACGATGCGGGGCAGGAGGCGTAGGAGTCGGAGGTCCTCGCGGAAGCGGCGGCGGGCTTCCTGTTCGGGGTTGTCGGAGTTGTGGAGGGCGAAGGCGAGGGGAAGTGTGGTGTCGGCTTTGTACAGGTCGGCGATGTCGTAGACGAAGGCGTGCTGGGTGCCGGCGTGGACGTAGCCGAGGGCCGGGGAGAGTCCGAGGGCGAGCAGGGCGGCGTGGACGACGCCGTACAGGCAGGTGTTGGCGGCGGACAGGGCAAGGTTGACGGGGTCCTGGGTGTCCCATTGGTCGGGCCGGTAGTTGCGGCGGAAGCGTCCGATGCCGTGCTGCTGGGCAAGGATCTTGTAGAAGGCCTTCATGCGCTGGCCTTCCATGCCGCGGAGCTGGTCCAGGGTGACGGATTCCGGTAGGTCGGCGTCCTTGAAGCGCCTGCGGTACATGCGGACGGCGACCTCGAGGCGGCGTGCCGGGTCGGCCCACGTGGTGACCTGTTGTTCGAGCCAGTGGGTGGTGAGGGAGTCCGGGAGGATGCCGGCGTAGGCGCGGACGCCGCCGGATCCGACGCAGACGACGCTGGTGCCGTGGCGGGCGAGGGTGGTCAGGGCCGGGGTGGTGACGGAGACACCCGGGCCCAGGAGCAGGCAGGACAGGGCGGCGGTGGGGATGTAGACGAGGTCGGTGCGGTGTTCGTCGACCTGGATCTGCGCGCACACTCCGGTGTCGTCCTGCACCACGCGGACCATGTCCAGGTAGAGAAAGGACAGGGAGTCCGCCACGCGGGGAAGCATGGCCAGGGTGGGGGCGGCCAGGCGCCTGCGTGCGTCGCCGCCCCGTCGTGGCGCGCTCATGTGGTTCTCGCGGGGGCGAGGCTCAGCAGGCCCGCGCCGTACGGTTTGCCGCGTCCGATGCCGTGGATGACGGCGTCCCGGAGGGCGTCGGGGTCGGTGACGGTGGCGGTGCCGTCGTAGCGAATCAGGCTGTGCCGCATGCGGGAGGCGTCTCGGCCGCGGGGGCGGGCCGGCTCCATGTTGGTGGGGGTCAGGACGTGGAGGTCGAGGCCGGATTCGGCGGCCCGGCGGAGCCACCACTGGTCGGCGTCGACGCCGGAGAGCGGCACGATCCGTCCCCGCTTGCCCTTTTGCTGCAGGGAGAGCCGTTCCCGCTTGGCGGGGTTGAGGACGATGCGGTAGCGGACGCCGAGTCCCTTGTGCAGTGCGGTGAACATCGGGGCGAGGCTCTTGACGTCGGTCTGGCCGTATCCGGTGGGCAGGCGTGCCGGGTCGAGTCTGGCGGCCTGGACGAGGAGGGTGCTGGAGGTGTCGGTCTCGTCTAGGCGGTACAGCAGCCCGGCCTGCTGCCGGGGGGCGTCGCCGAGGCCGTCGGGGACCATCCGCATGACGGTGCGGTGCATCTGGGTGGCGTCGCGCAGGTCCCGCTGCACGTCGCGGCTGTGCGGGTTGAGGCGGATGCGTGCGATCACCGGGTGGTCGTTCATGCGCTTTCCTCGAGGTGGGCGTAGTCGATCAGACGCTGCGTCAAGGTCTCTGGAGGGCCTGCGAGGGAGCGCGGCACCGGTACCCGGGCCCGGTGGAGGCGGCGGCCGGTGTGGCTGCGGCCGTGCTGGGCGAAGCTCACCGGCACGTCGTTCACGTCGATGACGTCGACCGGTACGGGCTCTGCGGAACCGCTGGGGGGCGGTGGCTGTTCCCAGAGGAATTCCACGGCGATCGTCCCGGCCTCCTGACCGTCGCCGTCCTTCATTCGCGGTGCGGTGCGGCTGAGCGGCACCCGGGTGCGGAGTTCTTCCTCGGGGTCGTCGACGTGGCGGCGCAGGAGGAACGGCTCGTCAGGGACGCAGGAGCGGCGGCCCAGATAGGGCGCCCAGTGCGGGCGGCTCAGGGCATCGGCGAGGCGTTCGACGGTTTTGTCGGCTGCGGTGACGGCGACGACGAACACCGCGTCGGACAGGTAGTGGCGGCGGGTGATGACGGCGGCGCCTTTGTTGCTGCCTCCGCTGGTGGCGGCGGTGCGGTCCTTGGGGAATCCGCCGCCGACGGTGTGGTAGTCGACGAGCCGGACGCCCGGCCGGTCCACGCGCACGGTGAGCCGCAGGTCCTGGTAGCGGTCCAGGCCTGCCTCGTCGCGGCTTATTCCTTCGGCTGCGGCGAACATTCCGATCAGTGCGGAGCGGGTCGGGAAGGGCGCGGTGTCCCGCACCGGGGTGAACGCTGACCGTTCACCCCAGGACTGCAGGGGGCCGGCCAGGCGCAGCAGGAGCCCGCTCACTGCTGGTTCTCCACGGCGGGCACGGCGGCCTCGACGGCGGCGTCGATCAGCTGGTCGAAGGAGTCGTGGACGGTGCCGAGCCCGGTGTACTTTTCGGCGGGGTTGATGACGGTGTGGCCGTGGAAGCGGCGGTTGCGGTTGCCGGTGAGGCGGTTGATGTTGCCGGCGTAGGCGTCGAGGGCCTGGCGGGAGGGTTGGGAAAAGCCGCCTTGCCGGTCGCCGGTGACGGGGGTCTCGAAGGCCGCGGCCAGGGAGAGCGGCCGGTGTTCCCGCACGGCGAGGTAGGCCAGGTCCGGGACGGTGTGCGGGGCGGTGCTGTTCTTCTTGGCCTGCGGGAGGGAGAGCAGGAAGTGCTCGGCGAAGGAGCTGAGTACGGTCCGGGCGGCCTTGGTGTCGCCTTCGAGGTTCTTCAGCAGGTCGGCGACGTTGACGGTCGCGTACCGGTAGAAGACGCCGGCGCTGAACTCGGCGGTGTCGAGGTGGCCGCTGCCGGTCTCGGCCTCGCCCAGCCAGTCGTCGACGGCGGTGAAGTAGTCACGCTGCGGCTCGGCGGCGTGCGTGGTGAACGCATGGGCGACCTGGGCCGCCCCGTCCACGTTGGCGTCCGGGAGCTCGGCGAGCATGCGGCCCAGCAGGCTGATGGAGGCGGTGCGCCGCTTGAGGATCGCCTCGATCGTCTGGGGCGGCAGTACCTGGCCGGGCTTCTTCTTGCCCTGGGCAGCCTCCAGGGCCTGGCGGTGCTCGGCGCAGACGGCGGCCAGTTCGTCGATGGCCGCCTCCGGCAGGAACAGCAGCACCGAGGTGTGGCCGGCCGATTCCGTGCCGATGCCCTTCTTCCCGGCGCTCGCGGCGACCTGCGCCCCGGCGAACGCGGCCAGTTCGGTGGGCCAGCCGGCGTTCTCGAGGGCGTTCTGCACCTTCGCCGGCACCAGGCGGGTGCGGGCGGCCTTCTCTCCGAGGTCCTGTTCGACGCCGAGTCGGATGGCCCGCTTCCAGGACTGGCTGGAGACCCGGATGCGGGGAGCGTTGCCGTAGCGCACCTGCTTGGGGGAGCCGAGGTCGTCACGGTTGAGGTTGGCGGCGGGCACCGACTGCAGGGCGCTCAGGTCCAGGTAGAGGGTCATCGGTCGTTCTCCTCGGCGGAATCGAAGGGGGCGGTGGTCTCGGTCGTGCCGCTGGCGGTGCGGAAGTAGTGCTCGAGCCAGCGGGTGGCGATGCGGTCGCGGCTGCGGTTCCACCAGGCGAGGTCCTCCAGGAGGACCGCCCAGTCGATGGTGATGCCGCCGGCCAGGAGCTGGCGGACGAGGGCGGGCAGGCCCGGGTGAATGGCGTCGCTGCTCTGCCGGGCCATCAAGTGGAGGGCACTTTCGGCGGAGTTCTCCTTGAGGACGCCTTTGGTGACGGCCTGGCCGAGCGAGGTGCCCAGGTTGGGACGCGCGTACCAGGACTCGGACCCGCTCTGGTCGGGCGTGGTGTCGCGGGCCGAGCGGGGGCGTGCGGCGATCAGCGAGGCCACCGCGTAGTACGCCCGCCGGACATCGGCATGGTGCTGGTCGTCGTGGTCGCGCAGCCACGGCACCAGGTAACGGTGCATGTAGGTGCACCGCTCCACCGGTAGCCCGAGCCCGCGCCGCAGAGCGGCACGGGCCTGATTGGACTCGCACACATGGTGCACGTAGGTGACGAACCGGTCCGAGACGCGGACGGTCGAGGAGTTCGGCGGAGCGGACACCGCCGAGGCGGAATCGGTCATGAGACATCCCTGATGCGGGGAAAGGGTGAGGTGACAAGCGTCGGCCGTGCCGGCGTGGGCGCAGCCGGGCGGGTTCAGTCGGATGCGGAAGGCTGCAGCAGTGCGAGAAGGAGGCCGCGGGCGCGGTGACGGGCGCGCGCCACTCTGATGTCCGCGCGGTTGGCCTGGCCGATGGCCTCGTCGAGCGCGGCAAGCGCCGCGTCGACGAACGGCTTGTCGACCTGGTCCGTGGCGTGACCGGGCTCGGTGAGCTGCCAGAACTCTTTTTCCGCGGCCGGCCAGTAACGGGCCAGCGCGGCAGAAGCCCACGGGCCGGACTTGCGGGCATCCAGCTTGATCT
The DNA here is from genome assembly GCF_014203535.1 of Streptomyces griseomycini. Taxonomy (GTDB): domain Bacteria; phylum Actinomycetota; class Actinomycetes; order Streptomycetales; family Streptomycetaceae; genus Streptomyces; species Streptomyces griseomycini. The sequence goes on along the minus strand of NZ_JACHJI010000036.1, from coordinate 11,574 downwards.
TGGCCTTCGGCGACAGGTCGACACTGGTGTCGGTGGCGATCTTCCAGGCGATCCTCGCGGCGAAGTCCAGCCGGTCACCACTCTTCTCCGCAGCGGCGTGGCAGCGCTTGACGTGATAGGCCATCTCCGCGTCGTTCTCCTCCTGCCACTGCAGGACCGGAGGGGTCGTCGTCCTGAACCAGACGCTGTCTTTTTGCTGACCGTCCTGATCGAAGCCGTAGGCGCGCACCCGCAATCGCGGCAGCAGCGGCTTGGGCAGGTGCTCGAGAGCCGGAGGGCGCCGGGCGTCCTGACGGCTGTCCTTCAGCAGCAGCGAGTCGAGATCCCGCCACAGGGCCCTGGCCCCGTCGGCCTCCCGTGGCTGGAAGTCCCCGTCCTTGCGCCGGTCCAGGATCTGGTACGGGTCGCGCACCCTCTGCGGCGGCTCGTGCGTCGACCAGGTGAGGTAGGCGTCGGTCACCGCCCGGCCGTCCTCGGACGGCACGAGCAGCGCGGCGTGACGGAACCGGCCGGTCAGCATCCGGCCCGGCCACGTGACCGGCGGCAAAGGCTCCAAGGGAGCGTTGAGACCCTCCTCCCACGGGCAAGTGTCCTCCGCTTCCCAGTCGACCTCGGCCTGAGGGCTCGGCACGGCCAGCACCAACGTGGTGAACAGGTCGGGCCCCCAGGGAAAATAGGAGACGGACTTGCGCAGCGGGGCCGCGTCACCGCTGCCCGCCCGCTCACCAGTGATCCGGCGGGGCGTGCACTGCCCGGACGGCCCGTAGTACAACTGCGCGATCAGATGCCAGGCGGCCTCGGCGGCCGGTACCGGCACGGGTGCGGTGTCGGTGAAATGCCCGAACAGTACCGCCCCGTTGACCCCCGTGGGGCGGCCCATCACGAGCTTGTTCACCCCGGACGGGTTCGGCGCCCCCTTTGCATCCACGCACTCCGTGCGCAGCCGCGGATCCTGCAGGAACGGCCGCTCGGGATGGAACAGGTCGAACCGGCCTGCCAGGTCCTCCCGGCCGAAGTACGCGTCCACCGCCCGCGGATCGAACCGGCCGGCCTTCAGGACACGCTCCCGCAAGTCGAACCAGTCGTCGATGTCCTCCGCGACGTCCGGATCGTCGAGCCGCTCCCCGCCATCGGCAGCGATCCTCGCCGCGATCGGCGCCAGAATCCGCATTAAGCCCGCCGCTGCCGGCGGCACCGGGATCTCCAGATCCTCGATCTCATGCGCCCGCTCGAACAACCCGCACAAACCCACGCACGCCGACTCCCCGGTCAGCAGACGCACCGGAATCCACGGCTCGACCCGCAGGTCGAATCCCCCACCCACCGTCATCCCCTCCAACGCCTTTGTTCCCCATGACGCAATGACGCACCGGCACGGCAAAGCCCCCAGCAGCCCCGCTCTGGCGTCGTCCAGGCATTCAAGCAGCTGCCACCGACAATGTGCCCGGACCTGCAGGTTTCCGGGTCAAAGGCAGGCACTGGCTGGTATTAACGGCGCAACAGACCACAGTCCTTGTCCAGGCGAAGAGTCCTGCCGCCGACCTTCACCGCCCGCGCGCTCCCGCCCTGCACGGGCTGGCGAAGAACACGCAGGTCTGCGAGCATCGGGTGCTCCATCCACGACTTCGGCGGGGCGATGCTGTCGGGATCGGCTTCCTTGAGCCAGTCGGCGCGGACCGGAATGGTGCGGCGCATCACCTCACGCACGGACGAGACCGTCATCTTGCCGTCCGACCCGGCCTCGGGAAGCAGTTGCTCACCCTCCAGGTCTAGGGTCACCTGGCCGTCCTCCTGAACATAGGCGCACAGCAGCCGTACCGAGTCGGCACCGAGCCTGGTGGACACCTCCCACTCGTCCTCTTCACCGGGCAGATCATGCAGGTCATGCAGCGCGGAAACGCTCCGCGCACGCGGGACGGCGAGAAGGCCCGCCATGCTGCGTTCCGCCATCTCTTTGCCCTGGTGCGCCGTCCAGGCTTTCGCCTCGCTGCTGCCCGGGTTGTTCCAGTCGAAGTCTTCGTTGTCACCGTGGACCGCTTCGACCAGGCCTTGCACGTCACCGGGGATGGAGATGAACCCGCCCTTGATTCCGGCAAGAGTTCGGGAGGTGGTGACGAGGAGGTGCTCGGAATACACCTCGCCCCACTGCTGGGGCGTCTTTCCGCCGTCCGCGATCGGGTCGAGCACGACAAGACGCGGCCCGCTCGCCCAGGCCGGGCGGCCGCGACCGTCGGGGTAGCCGTGCCGGGTCCAGTGGTTCTCGTGCCGCCAGCACCGTCCGGCCCGCTGCAACAGCAGAGACAACGGAGCGAGGTCGCTGATGACGATGTCGGCATCAAGATCAAGCGACTGCTCGACGACCTGGGTGGCGACGACGATCCGGCGCAGCGGACGCGGCCCCGTGCGGCCCAGCCCTTCGATGACCTCCCGTGTGCGGGCCTCCCGTACGTCGCCGGGGAAACGGGCGTGCAGTAGTTGCACGCTTCCACCCTGCTCGTGGGAGCGCTTGTCGAACCGTTCACGGAGCCTCAGGTAGGTATCCTGCGCGTCTCCTACGGTGTTGCACACCACCAGGGCGGTGCCGCCCTCCCCTTCACTCACCGGCTTCAGGAGCCGTTCGATCACCGCCAGCCGGGCCCGAGCATCGCTGGAACCGTGGGTGACCGGCTCCACCACAATGCCGAGTTTCATGCTTCGTGCATGTGCTTGCTCCTGCTGGCGGGCAGGCGAGATCTGGGTCGCCCGGCCGCTCTCCCCGTCCACATACAGCCACCCGGGGTAGGGCGCCGGGAACGCCCGTCTGCTCAGGGCTCGTGTCTTGTGGCCGGCGCCCTGCAGGTACTCCTTGATCAGCCGGTCGCTGACCGACGCCGGCAACGTCGCCGACAGCAGGACGACCGGCACGCCGTACGCCCCGAGCCAGTTCAGCAACCGGCCCAGCAGCACCTGCATGTACGGGTCATAGGCGTGAGCCTCGTCAACGATGAACGTCTTCCCCGACAGGGCCAGCAACCGCAGCGCGTTGTGCCGCACCGGCAGCACCGCCATCAGGGCCTGGTCGATCGTGCCCACCGCGAACTGCGCGAGCAACGGCCGCTTGGGCCCGCGCAGCCACCGCTGCGGCCGCATGTCCGCCTCCGCCCGCCGGCTCCCCTCCCCGACCTCGTTACCGTCACAGGTCAGCACGCTCTGCGCGTCCAAGTCCTCGTCGGCGTAAGCGCTGTTCAGCCAGGCCATACTGTGGACCAGCGTCAGCCCGGCATCCTCGCCGGACTGACGCAGCAGCGCTTTCGCGACCCGGCCGTGCATCTGATCACTGGTGGCCATCGTCGGCAGCATGAACGCGTACCCCTGTGTACCGAAGGCCTCGGACAGAACCCGCTCGGCCTCCAGGGCCGTCTCGCTCTTCCCGTCACCCGGAGCCGCGGTGACGAGGAAGATGCCGCCACGACGTCCCTCGCCCACCGCCTCCCGCAGCTCGTCCATCACGGACCGCTGCAACGGATTCGGCTCACCCCGGATGCCGTACGCCTCCGCGAACCCCTTACGTTGCAGTTCCACCCGGGCCAGCCCGGCCTCGGCCAGCAGACGGGGAGCGTCCTGCTGGGAACGCTTGAAATGATCCGCCAGCACCGGCTCGAGTCCGCGCTGCCGTTCCCGAAGATAGCCCTCCTGACTGACCAGCCAGTCCGCGAGGATGACTACCCCCGTCACCAACACCGCAGCCGACGCCTTGAACACCCCCGGCGTCTCCGGAGCCCCCAGCGACTCGTGTACCACGGCTGCGTGCGCAACCCGCTGCCGCGCCCAGGCGGCCCCACCCAGAAACGCCGGAGCGATACCGTCCTCGACGCGGTGAAAACGCCCGTGATGACCACCAATGACCTCGGCCAGCCGCTCCGCGACCCTCAGATCTTCGTCAGCGGCAAAGCCCAGACCCGCCAGCACTTCCTTCGCGCTCTGCAAGCCGGCCACGTCATGCCCGAACCGCTCCACGCTCATCTTCATACGGTCGCCGCCCAGCTCCGCACTGAGGTACTGACTGCCGTGCCAGGAGCAGAACTGGAACCCTGACAGCTTGCCGATGTCATGCAGACCGGCACACAGACCGACGACCGCCCTCGCACGTTCCGGCTCGCCCGCCAGCCGCATCCCCTCGGCGATCCGCACACGCTGGTTCTCGGACAGGTAGACATCCCAGAGGTGCAGCGCCATCGCGGCAGCGTCCAAAAGGTGCCGGATCAGCGGATACGGCGGCAGCCCCGAATCCAAACCTCTCGACTTCCCCCACACCGACTCATCCGGAGCTTCCCACTTCCCCGCCACCCTCGCCCCCTCACTCCAGCCAACGGATCGTGCCCCGCTGCTGAAGCCGGAATTCAATCACCTTCCACTGACAACACCGCAGCCATCCAGCCCCGATAGGGTTACAACATGCAGTCCCACCGGTCGCGACACAGAGCGCCCTTCAATGCAAAGGAAAGGCAAAGCCCTTCTTAAGCCGCAGGTCAGAAAGAGTCTTCCCCGCCGACGCGGGGGTGTTCCGACTGGTCCCCTTTAGTAATAAGATCAAGCACCGTCTTCCCCGCCGACGCGGGGGTGTTCCGGAGCTCGCCCGGCTGCGGGCCGACGTCGGGATGTCTTCCCCGCCGACGCGGGGGTGTTCCGCTCAGCGGCTGGTTCTTGACGCGCCAGTAGCCGTCTTCCCCGCCGACGCGGGGGTGTTCCGCCAGCACAGGGGAACGAATGTTGCCCAACCGAGTCTTCCCCGCCGACGCGGGGGTGTTCCGCCGTCCGGGCCGGGCACGGTCCGCCCTTCCAGGTCTTCCCCGCCGACGCGGGGGTGTTCCGACCCCACCGGGCCCGGCTGGCACCGCCTATGCGTCTTCCCCGCCGACGCGGGGGTGTTCCGCTGGTCACCTTGGCCAGCCAGTGCTTCCTGCCGTCTTCCCCGCCGACGCGGGGGTGTTCCGCCCTCAAGAGCCGACGCCCGGAACTGTTCGGCGTCTTCCCCGCCGACGCGGGGGTGTTCCGACACCGGCTGGGGTACACCCCCCACCGACCCCGTCTTCCCCGCCGACGCGGGGGTGTTCCGAGCATGCTCGGCAGCGTCAAGAGCGCGGCCAGGTCTTCCCCGCCGACGCGGGGGTGTTCCGACGGCGGCCTGATCATGGGTGAGGGCGTGCTGGTCTTCCCCGCCGACGCGGGGGTGTTCCGGCCGCGTCATCGGCGGTGGAGTCTGTCAGCGAGTCTTCCCCGCCGACGCGGGGGTGTTCCGTTCACCACCCGCTACCGGGCGACCGGGACGGTGTCTTCCCCGCCGACGCGGGGGTGTTCCCTGTTCAGGTTCGCGGGCACCACGAGGCCCGGTGTCTTCCCCGCCGACGCGGGGGTGTTCCGCACGAGAGCGACTTCCTGATCCTGCCGAATGCGTCTTCCCCGCCGACGCGGGGGTGTTCCGTCCGGGACGACGCTGCTCGACGAACGGCCCGGGTCTTCCCCGCCGACGCGGGGGTGTTCCGACCCCCTCGGCTACGGGGTGGTGACCCGATGAGTCTTCCCCGCCGACGCGGGGGTGTTCCGTCCGCAGGACCAGCGGCGCGACGACGGGCGGCGTCTTCCCCGCCGACGCGGGGGTGTTCCGGCGCGGAAGAGCGCGTTCTCCAGCGCGTAGCGGTCTTCCCCGCCGACGCGGGGGTGTTCCGTAGACGACGGTGAGCGGGCCGACGTCGGCGCGGTCTTCCCCGCCGACGCGGGAGTGTTCCGCCGTCCTCCTCGACGACGCCGTACAGCTTGTCGTCTTCCCCGCCGACGCGGGGGTGTTCCGCTGTATCTGCGGATCGATGACAACCTGCGGGCGTCTTCCCCGCCGACGCGGGGGTGTTCCGGAGACCCCGGCCGACGGCGGGGTCGTGCAGAAGTCTTCCCCGCCGACGCGGGGGTGTTCCGCTGTATCTGCGGATCGATGACAACCTGCGGGCGTCTTCCCCGCCGACGCGGGGGTGTTCCGGAGACCCCGGCCGACGGCGGGGTCGTGCAGAAGTCTTCCCCGCCGACGCGGGGGTGTTCCGCTGTATCTGCGGATCGATGACAACCTGCGGGCGTCTTCCCCGCCGACGCGGGGGTGTTCCGATCGAGTTCGGGGACTCCGTCAGCGAGGACCCGTCTTCCCCGCCGACGCGGGGGTGTTCCGGCGCGGAAGAGCGCGTTCTCCAGCGCGTAGCGGTCTTCCCCGCCGACGCGGGGGTGTTCCGACGGTGCGCAGCGCACTGGGTGAGCTGTACGCGTCTTCCCCGCCGACGCGGGGGTGTTCCGAATTCGGCGGCCTGGATCGTCTTCCCGCCGCGGTCTTCCCCGCCGACGCGGGGGTGTTCCGGCGGCCGACCTCGCCGAGACGGTGAAGGCTGAGTCTTCCCGCCGACGCGGGGGTGTTCCGCGGTGCGGGGGCGGTCAGAAGTCCATGCCGGGGTCTTCCCCGCCGACGCGGGGGTGTTCCGGCGTGTACGGGGCGCTGCAGTTGCACGCCGCGGTCTTCCCCGCCGACGCGGGGGTGTTCCGATCGCTCACATGGGCCTGGGTACGGCCAGAGTGTCTTCCCCGCCGACGCGGGGGTGTTCCGGACTGGCCGAACTCGCGTACCAGCCACCATTAGTCTTCCCCGCCGACGCGGGGATGCTCCGAGACTGCCGTCCTGGTCGGAGATTAAACTGCATCGCTACCGCACGGTGGGCGATGACGCGCACTGACATCGGATGCGTGCACCGAATGCCGGAATGTCCTGCACTTATCTCCGACGGCGGCGCAGGCGCGCGAGCCGCCACGGGTTCGGCCAGCTACCAGGAAACTGCCTTGAACAGCGCCGCACGCAGCCGGAACGCGTCCGCGAGCTGCTGGAGGTATTGCAGGCGCTCCAGCGGCAGGGACGGTGGGATCGGGACAACCATCGGATCCCTCCCGCTCCCGGCCCGCTCCGGGATCGGGCGGCCGATCACGTCCCGGCGCATGGCATGGGAAATTCGTCGTCCGTCCCACTGGACAGTTCCCCGCCGTCACAGCTGGATGCCCTGGCCGGGCCGGGCTGCGGGTGCTGCTCGTGTTCCTGGGGGTGCGGGTCGGCGTCCAGAGCTGAGGGCTCCCGATCCTCGATGGCGCGGATGATGGTAGCGAGCCGCGCCAGGTTGGCTGGTGTGCGCATCCACGTCACCCGGTCGGTCGTACGGCCTTCCAGGTACTCCTGCGGCATCGCGGCCTGCTGGTGGACAAAGGCCGGCGCTCCCCGCTCGCCGTACTGGCCAAGCACGCCGTGCCGGCCTGACCCGGCTGCTGCCCGGCGTCGTCCCTCTCCCGTTCGGCGGGTCATAGCAGAGGGTCGGAAGACGAACCGCCTTCCGACCCTGACCTGGTGTGGGTTGAGTCAGGCGGTCGGCCTGCTGTGCAGGGCGACAACGACTTCGCGGCCGGTGGCCTTCTCGCCGAGACGGAAGAACGGCACCTGCCCTTCGGTATAGACGTGCTCCAGCCAGCCCTCGGCCTCCAGCTCGCGGCGAGCGCGTGAGAAGTGGGGCCGGGGAACCCCTATACGTGCGGCAAGTTCAGCCGCCGTGCGCTCGACGACGTGCTCGAGACCGCCCAGGATCGCGTACGTCATCAATAGATTCTGCTTCAGGTGTGACAGCTCGGCCGTCCTCGCCTGCAGAGCGTCGAGCTCCGGATACGGGCTTTGGCGTGGCATTCTGTCGGCCCTTCGATGCTGTGCCGGAGCGACCCGGCATAGTCGGCAGGTGGTAGGCAGCGGCGAGTGCGGACTGCTCCGCGCCGCTGAGGCTGGACACGATGTGTGGGCTGGCCTTGTACTTCTTCGTGCGGCCGATCACTTCCTCGACGAGGAAGATCCGGTTCTCACACAGCTTCTTTGCCATCCTCCTGGTGGCCTGCGGAGTCAGGCCCAGGTACTTCGCCGCCTCCGTCGCGGTGGCGCCGCCCTTGTCATAGGTCATGATCGCGCAGTACCAGAAGAGACGGAAATCGTCGCCCGTGATCCCGGACTCCGCCGCAAGCATCTCCAGGATCCGCGCGAAGCTGAACTGCCCGTGACGGCCGCCGAACTGGTATGACCGACGCCTACTCTCGTCGTCCGGCTCCCACAGCTCATGGACTTCGCCGGTCGCGCGGTTGACCAGCTCCCGGCTGTGTCCTCTGCGCCTCTGCTCTGGCACTTACGTCCCCTGACCTGGGCTTTTGTTCCCTGGCTAGCCTAACGATCTTCACGTTACCACAGACGACATGTCGCGTGTGGTAATCGAAGGAATCTGGCGATTCCCTCCCGTACCAGTGGCGACATGTCGTCATTGGTCATCGAGGGAATCCGGGGGTTCCTCCGCGGCTCCTGTGCGACACAGCCGCGCCAGCGGCCACTGAACGAACCTCAAGGTTCGCTCGATGACCATAGGCGACATGTCGTTGAGCGACATGTATCGGCATCACAGGATGCCGATATAAGCACCGCTCGATGCCGATATGAGCATCACAGGATGCCGATCTTTCACACGTTTTAGCAGGTCAAAGGCCTGTGGAGGCTCCGTGTTCTCAGTACATCGATAGGTAGTGACCGTGCTCACCGCCATACGGGAGGCCCTGCGGTACTCGCTTCGCTGCGTTCCTCGGGATGCCCCAGGACCTGGTCTGTTACCTGAAGCCTGTCGAGGGACCGCACTCAAGCAGTAAAAAACGTGGTTGATGACCTCGATGGTTGCTCGAAGCACACGCGCGCCAGCCCCGTCGTCCTCCTGCATCGTCCTGGCTGACTGTCTTGGGTTGAGGTCCCACGCCCTGCACGGCAGCTCAACTGGACAAGGGATAGCGGGCCATGATCCTGATCATGGCAGTGCTCACGGCTCGTCTGGCCACGTCGTCAACACGGTGCCAGTCTCGTCGTTAGCGAGGGTGATACGGGTGCCGGGTCAGCCTTATTCATCCACGGCGATCATGTGCTTATGGCGAGTGGTTGCCTCGCTCTACCACCAGCCGTACAACACAGGCCGACCGTTGAGGGTGAGGATGAGGTGGCAGCGGCCCGGGTTCATGCGCATCGATTCCGTGGTGTCGGCCGGGTTCGCGCACGGTGGCGGCCTCAGCCTGCAGCTGGACCACCTGGTAGTGGCCGGAGGCTCTGATGGTCATGCCGGCAGTGTGGTCGATCTCAGCGACGGCGGCTGGGAAGGCGTTCAACCCAGCCAGACGATGTCCAGGACGGACAGGCGCCGAGTGAGCCGGTTGACCACGTAGACAACGGACAGTTGCCCGATCGAAGCAGCGCGTACGTCTTCGCCTTCAGGGTCGCCGACGTTCCACTGAGGCCAGCCCCAGGGCGAACGCACCGCGATGTCGAGGACGTCGCGGACCATCTCCTTGGCGTGCTCAGGAAGCTGAGTGAGCGTCTTCACGGCCGACGGGGACAGCCGCACGGTCCACGGCGTACCAGTCACGAACGGGCACCGAGGATGTCGTCCAGGTCCACGAAGCCGGACTCGTCGCGGTCGGAGTCCATGTAGGCGTCGACGGCCGGCGCCGCGGCGATACGCAGCTGCCAGGTGCGGATGACGTCGTGTACCGGGGTAAGACTGTAGGTCTGGCGGGAGTCCTCCAGAGCGTTGGCCCAATCCCGTTCGAAGGCCGGTACCCAGGAGTCGGCGCGGCGGTCTGCACGCAGCTGCACGAGCAGCTGGGCGGCGGCGGCCGGAGCCGGCGGGGCGAGGGCTTCCTCGGGCTGCGCACTCATTGGCACCTCCTGGCGACGTGTACTGCCACCGTACGTGTGACGCGAGGCAGCAGGGGCGGGCTTGTGATGATTTCTTTCCCGGTGAGCTCCCGGTTGATGTGATATGCCGCGGCGGGGTCAGCACGGGTGCAGTGGCCGACCGGGGTAAGAGCGCCATGAAGTCTTCGTCGGAACGTAGGGCGCCATCACCGTGCCAGGCGACGGTCGCTCTCGATGCGCAATGCCCGGCCGTCTTCGAGCGGCCGGTATGCGCAATGGGCCATGGCGAGTACGCAGAGCTGTGCAATGGCCGAACCTGATGCGCAATGCAGGCCTGACCAGGCGTTTTTTCGATTGCTCAGCTCCAATGGATGCGATGGAGCATGTGCTGTGAACTGGTGCGCGGATGTCTAGTGCTGTGCGTCGGCGTGGTGGGTCAGGGCCTGCCAGCGTCGCTCGAAGTCGGCGGTGTTCTCGGTGAGGTAGTCGGCGCTGAGGGGCTTGTTGTACTGGCCGGTGATTCCGCGGGCTGCGCATTCTTGTGCAACAGTGCTTGCTGCGGGCTGTTCGTCGTGGATCCGGTACTCGGCCCAGACGTGGTAGACGCGGAACGGCAGCAGGTAACGGCGCAGGGTGGCAGGACTGACCGGTCGCTTGCCGCGCCCGTACATGCCCTTCTCAGCGAGGTAGGCCGACAGTTGTTCATCCGTCGGTTCCCCGCCGTGCTCATTCTGGTATTCCGCCCACGCGAGGTAGTAGCGGTCGACGGTGGTCACGGCAGGGCGCTCCCCCGGTACCTCCTCAGACCCAGACGGCAGGTCCTCAATGGGGGCACTCACGCGCGGACCGCGCTGCTTCTGCGTGGCCTGCGCACCCACATCAGCGGGTGCCGGGTCCGGGCCCGTCTGCTGCTCGGGATCTCCTGGGTCTGTCTTCTGCTCGGGGGTTTCCGGATTGTCCTGCGCACCGGAGCTGGCGGCCGCTTCGTCGGCGGGTGTTTCGGCACTGCCGGACTCGTGCTGTTGGAAGAGCGCCACGAACTCTGCCAGATCCTGCGCCGTGACGGGCCGGCCACCGGTTCCGGTGATGGCGTCCCGCTCGTAGACGTAGGCTGCGAGCGCGGCGGCGTCGGGGTAGAGGCCCTGCTCCTGGTGGTAGGCATGCCAGGAGCTGAGGAAGTAGTCGTACCAGGACTGGTCCGCCGGCTGAGGCTCTTCACGGTCGGGACCGGAGACCGCAGCGGGGTCCTTGGGCTCAGGCTTATAGCGCTGCTGGAGGACCTGGAGCAGGGGCTGTACCTGGGTCTCGGACAGCGGGTTACCGGTGCCGGTGGAAATGCCGTATGCGTCGCGGAGCCACAGGGCCCACTGTGTGGCCGTGGGCTCGGTCTGGAACTGGGCGAGGAACGACTGATACGCCTCGGCGAACCGCTCGTCGATCTCCTGCAACGATGCACGCGGGCCAGTTGGCTGCTCGGGTGCATCGATCGTGGCGGGCCGTGGAAACGGTTCCTTCTCCAGCTCCAGTTCCGCCGTCTCGTGCGCGATGGTTGTCGCGGGGTCCGGCTCTGAGTGCTCCGGCTGTGCGGGAACGGAGGTCCGGTCGACGGCCTCAACGGTGAGGATGAGCGGCGGCTCTATGCCCGCCGCCGCCAGGCCCGCCGGGGCGGTCTCGGCGAGGGGGACGCCGTACTTGGCGAGGCGCAGCGGCATCAGGGCCTCTACCGGGGCCTTGCGGCGCCAGCCGCGGCCGAAGCGGGAACGCAGGCGGGCCTGGTAGACGAGACGTTCCTGCTCCAGCTTGATCACCTGCTCGTA
>NZ_JACHJI010000035.1 GCF_014203535.1 Streptomyces griseomycini | reverse complement strand
GGCGGTGGATCGCCGCGACGAGAAGCTGCTCGACGTCAGTGGCCCGGGCGAAGCGCAGGACGGTGCCGCGGCTGAGACGGAGTTCGCGGGCGATGACTCGCAGGCTGTCGCCGCGTTCGATGCGTTCGTGGATCTGCTGGTGGCGTTCGCGGGTGCGGGCGGCCAGCCGCCGAGGCCGTCCGTGCACGTCCAGTTCGCCCAGGGTGGCGGGGCGGACACCCGCTGGTGGGCGGGTGTCGTCCCGGTCGGCCCGGACGGTGAGGGGTTCACGCAGGCCGGCGCGATGTCGTCCGACGACTCGCTCGACGGCCTCGGCGAGGTTGTGCAGCAAGTGCCAGGCATCGGCAACTTGCCGGGCCTGTGGTGCACCGGCCTGGGCGCCTTCGCGGAAGGAGCCGGCACGGTCGCGGCAGACAACCCTTACCTCGGGGTGTTCGCGCAGCCATGCGGCGAAGGTGTGCGCGGTGCGGTCCGCGAGGACATCGACAGGGCGGCGGGTGCTCATGTCGACGAGGATCGTCGCGTAGGTACGACCGCGGCGCACAGCGAACTCGTCGACCCCCAGACATGGGACAGACTCCGGCCGCGGGACGGGCAGTGTGCGAAGGAGGCGGAGCAGGGTGTCCTTGCCGGTGGTGGCGGCCAGGCGTCCGCACAGACTGGCGCCGGCACGTCCGCCCAGAAACAGGGCGATGTCGGTGAGCTGAGCGGTGAGGGCATTCGTGCGGCGCACGTGTCGACGCGCCAAGTCCGGGATCTGCTCGGCGAAAGTTCGACGCCCGCAGCTATCGTTGCCGCACACGAGTCGACGTGCCCGCAGGTCCAGTCGTACCTGCCGACCAGCAACGGGACGGTCCGCCAGACACCGCTGGCAGTAGCAGTGCACTCGCGAGGATCTCCATCCGCGTCCTGGGCAGGCGGCCGACCCCACCGTGGACCGCACGGCAAGACGGACCTCAGTGTCCCCAAGAACCACCTCGTCCACCTCGACTCCGACCCCCTGAAGAAGGAGGTCAGCGAGGCGAACCACGTCCCCCACGCCAAGGTGATGCCCATCCGCCCTTGATCGTCACCCACCCCCAAATCAGCGACAGAGCCCAGAACTTGAGCCAGAACCCGTTCTCGTCGACATCGAGATCCGGGTCCGGTGAGGGCCTCCCGAGGTCGTCGACAACTGCTGTCGTTTGACGTCGATGAAGCCAACCGCGCCTCTCCGCACGAAAACGCCTTCGACCTGGCGTCTCGGAAGCCGCTCGAGCAGTCGTAGCGGAGCGTGCGGGGGTTTTGCCGTCGTGCCCGAACTGGGGGTGGCCGGGTTCCGGGCACGACGGCGGTCACATGTCGAGGATGCGATGTACGGCATCGGTCGGGTCCACGCCCAGCATATGAGCGACGAGGAGCGCGCCCAGGACGAGCGCGGTGACGGCTCCGGCCTTGTTGGCGAAGCCCTTGACGAACAGCGGCCACCGCTACCGACCGGGGGAGCGGTGGAATTTCCCAGGAAATGGTGACGCAGATTGTCGTGTTTACCGTGCACGGTGGTGGCATGAACCAGGACACCACCACCCAGCACATCACCGGCGGAGCTCCGCTGACCGGCCGGATCGCACTCGTCGCCGGGGCCACACGCGGTGCCGGACGCGCGCTCGCCGTCGAACTCGGCCGGCTGGGCGCCACGGTCTACGTCACCGGCCGCACCACCCGTACGCACGCCAGCGAGATCGGCCGGAGCACGGAGACCATCGAGGAGACCGGCGAACTGGTGACGGCGGCTGGCGGTACCGGTATCGCGGTGCCCACCGACCACCTCGACGAGGACCAGGTACGTGCCCTCGTCGGACGCATCGAGCGCGAGCAGGGACGGCTGGACGTCCTCGTCAACGATCTGTGGGGCGGCGAGCACCTCCTCGTGAAGTCCGTGTTCGGCAAGAAGAGCTGGGAGACGCCTCTCGCCGACGGGCTGCGCATCCTGGAACTCGGAGTCCGGTCCCACGTGATCACCGCGGCGCTGGCCCTCCCGCTCCTGGTGCGCTCCGACGCCCCGCTCCACGTCGAGGTCACCGACGGCACGGCGGCGTCCAACCGCCGCTACCGTGAGAACCTCTTCTACGACCTCGCCAAGAACGCACCAATTCGGATCGCCTTCGGCTTGGGGGAGGAACTGGCGCAGTACGGGGGCACGGCCGTCGCCGTTACACCGGGCTTCATGCGCTCGGAACAGATGCTTGCCCACTTCGGTGTGAGCGAGGAGAACTGGCGCGACGCCGTCGCCCAGGAACCCGCCTTCGCCATCGCCGAGTCACCGCACTACCTCGCCCGCGGGGTCGCCGCGCTCGCCGCGGACCCGGACCGGGCGGCCCGCTGGAACAAGAAGTCCGCCTCCAGCGCGGACCTCGCCAAGGCCTACGGCGTACGCGACGTGGACGGCAGCCAGCCCGACGCCTGGGCGTACTTTGAGGACACCTTGTACGGCGGGAAGGACGGCTCGGCGGACGACTACCGCTGACACATCCCGAACCGGAACCGGAAACAGACGCCGCTGCCGCCGAACGTCACGGAAGACGGGAGCGACGGTTGTCCGAGTCCGTGCAGGACGCCGCGGGTGCGGGGCACGGGGCCATTGACGTGGTGGGTGCCCGCACCAGCAATCCGCGGCACGTTTCCCTGAGCATCCCCAAGGGACGACTCACCGCCTTTCACCGGGGTGAGCCGCAGCGGTAAGACCTCGCTGGCCATGGATACCCCGTACAGCGAGGCCCAGCTGCGTTACGGGGAGGGTCTTTCGCCGTTCGCGCGGCGGTACACCACACAGCGCAGCCGACCGAAGGTTGACCGCATCCAAGGGTCGCGACGCGACCCTCGCGGTCGACCAGCGCCGTGTGAACCGCAACCCCCGCTCCACGGTGGCGACGATCACTGGCATCGACGGGTGTGCTGGCCTGTGTGGCGGGGGTTGTGGCGGTGCATGGTCGGACGGGACCGCTCTTACGGTGGGGCGGTGGCATGTGACCTCCCCAGGTCTTGTTCGCCACCGCCCCGCCGTGTTCCCGCCAGCACCTAGACGTCTGCCACTTCGTCCAGCCGCCCGTCCTGCTACCCCGCTTCCTGCTCCTCATGCCTGTATGGGGGCGACGGCATGGTGTCCCACCGCCCGCCGGGTTTCCCCTACCGTGCCCCCGACGGTTGCGCAGTATCTGCGCATGGCGTTGGCCTGCTGTGGTGGGGGCCGTGGTCGGAGTCCTGGTGGCCACGAGCTGACCTGGGCGCACGAGGCTTCGTGAGCATCCTCACCGCTCACGGATCCTTGACCACCACCAGCCGCCCACCGTGAAGGCGTTCACCGGCCCGGGATTCGGCAGAGTGCGACGCTCGAACTCGTCGTCGATACGAGCAACCAGCCGGCCGAGATCGCGCCGGGCACCGAGAGGGAGATGAAGCATGACCTCTTCCAGATCATCGCGGGCATACTCCACCTCCAGTCCGGGCTGCCAGACCTGGGACGCCTTCAGATAGCGGCCGGGCTGCCTGAACGCCCACTCGAAATGGACAAGCGCGTCAGCAACTGCACCAGGCCACATCCGCTCATCCCCGACGCGGCGGACAGCGGCACGAGTCTTCGCGGAAATACCCCGGATCCGCCGAACTGCAACATGTTTGCGAGGCCGCCACCGCTCAGCACGGACGGCCTTCGGGCGCCTACGCGGCATCGCCCTTTCTGATCAATATGTCGTCATCCTGCCACGAATGAGGCCGGCTCCACATGCATGATCGAACTCCCCGCCACTCGGGGACTCTTACGAGCTGGTGCGTGATAGCGGTTGAGGGGTGATCGCGCGAGGGTGGGATGATCCAGCCCATGGTGATCATGGTCAACCGGGACATCCTCGCGCATCAGCTGTTCACCGGTGTCTCCCGGCAGCATCTGGCTTGCTTGGTCGAGGAGTTGGCAGGCCCGTGGCAGGCCGTGGTCGAGGGGCACCGTCACAGGGCACGTGGTGGGGTCAGGAAACGTGAGGCGGGGGCCGGTGCCAGGTATCGGCTGGTGTTCGTCGACCGGCTGGTCGTCACGCTGATCCACCTGCGGCACGATCTCCCGCACTCTGTCCTCGCCCTGTTGTGCGGTGTCGACCGTTCCACCGTCACCCGTGCGATCGGAGAGATCCGCGGGCTCCTGGCCGAACGCGGATGCGCGGTCCCCGGCCGTCCTGGCCTGCGGCTGCGGACCCTGGCGGATGTGTTCGCCTGTGCCCAGGTCGAGGGCATCGAGCTGCGGCTGGACGCCACCGAGGTCCAGGTCCGCCGGCCCGCAGCCGGCCGCGGCGGACGCCGGGCGTTCGTCTCGGGCAAGAAGAAGCAGAACACCATGAAGGCCACCATCATCGCCGACCACCAGGGCCGCACACTCTGGACCGATGCTCTGCGACCAGGGCGGATGCACGATGCGACTGCCGCACGCAACGAAGGCATCGCCGTCTGCTTCCAGCATTTTCCGGAGGTGGAAGTGCTCTTGGACGACGGCTATCTCGGACTCCGACGCGACCATCCTGGCCAAGCGGCCACACCACCCAGAAAGCCGAACAAGATCGCTTTGCCGCACGTACACGCGGCCAGAGAGGAAGCCCGGCACCGACACTCATCGAAGCGGATCACCGTCGAGCACGCACTCGCTGACCACAAACGCTGGAAGCAGCTGACCCGCTGGACCCACCGGCGAGAGGTCCTGCCCGTCACCTACCGGGCCATCGCCGGCCTCGTCTCCGACCGCACCGCCAACGCGTGACCACGACTCCGATCAGGCAAACACGACTCCATCGCTATCACGCACCAGCTCGTAACGAGCTCGTGCACAGTAGGCAGTGAGGCGTCGAGGGCTTCGGTGGGGCTCGGTGTTCACATCCGCCGTACCGGGATCAGGTCTGCGGTCTGCTGGTGGGACAGCAGGCCGGCGACGGCCTGGACGGTGTCGCTCATATGCTTGCGACGGCCGAGGTGTCGGGCCAGGGCCCGCCAGTTCTCCAGGTGGGCGATGCCGTGCTCGACCCGGATACGGCGTGAGGAGTGCTCCTTGCGCTGCCGCTCGTGCATCTCCTCGTACCAGGCGAGGGCGTTCTTCTTGAACTTGCGGTGCGGTGGTGTGACCAGCCGGCCGCCGGTCTGGGCGCCCAGGCCCTGGTAGCCGGCGTCGGCAAGGATCTCCACCTGTGCCGCTCGAAAAGTCATCGTCGCCGGTCAAGCGATATAGCGGTATTCGCTGATCACGCCGCCGAGGATCCTGGTCCGCAGCACGAGCAACTCGGCGCCATTCGCGGTGTCACGCCGCAGCAGCACCGATGGGACGGACAACAGCCTCCGGACCAGCCTGTACAGCAGAGACACAATCACGCGGACATGATCCCAGGATCGAACTGCATCACTCCCACCTGCGCTGATGACTTTTCGAGCGGCACAGGCTGCAGCGGGACGCCTGGGGTGGGTGGGGCCGCGGGCTGCGGCGGGGTGGTGGGCTGCTCGGGCAGGTTAGTCATGGTCCCCCCAGGGATGAGGCGGAGCGGCAGGCTATCGCCAGATGATGTTGAACAAGCTGAGTCCGTTGAAGGTTCACCAATTCGAGACGAGGCGCAGAACTCGCCCCTCCCCCGCCGACGCGGGGGTGTCCTGCCCTGACGCTGCTGTACACGCGGTTGGCGCGGTCGGGCCCGTCAAGAGCGCCTGTCGGTCGGCGGGCCAGGTGACGCTGTGGTCACGCCGCGCCGTAGGCCATGAAGGCCCAGCTGGTGGCCTGGTAGAGCGCATCGGCTGGACGGGCGACGCGGGCGTCGCGCAATGCCTCGGACAGAGACAGGCCAGCGGCCAAGCCGTCGTGCAGCGACAGCATCAATGGCACCACAGCGGCCTCGTTGACCGGCGCGTTGCATGCCACTATCCCCGCCGTGCCCATCGGCAGCAGCTCAGCGACCAGGCCAAACAGTCCTCCCTCACCGGCCGGCGAGAGGCGTGTGGTCTCGCGACTGGACAAGATGATCTGGTGCGGGCGGCGGTCCAGGCATGCGAGGTTATGGACGATGAGCGGTCCGTCGGCCATCCGCAATGAGGAGAACAGCGGGTTGTCGGCGCGGTAGGTTCCGTGCGCGGCGATGTGCACGAGTGCGGCACCGTCGATCTCCCGCAGCACACGGGATCCGAGTGCGTCTTCGCGCTCCAGCACCGTTGATCCGGGGTGCCGGTTGGCCAGTGCCGTCACCTCCGCGCCGCCGTTGTTCAGCCCCGGCCCGCGTACCAGCACCTGGCGGCTGCCCGGCGGCGGCTCGGTCTCCCGGGCGCGCAGCCAACTGCTCGCCGATGGTGACACGGTGAGCACCCGCTCGCGCAGCGACGCCAGCAGCGCCCATGGCACACGATCCAGCCCGGCTGGCGGCACGAGCACGACCGGTCCGTCGCCTAGATGCGTCGCGGCCGGACCGAGCAGCAGCTCCTCCAGCCGCCGTCCCGCAGCCTCTACCATAGGAAGTCGGCTCACCGCCCCCGAGTGGGCCAGCTGCCGCAGCCCGGCCTGCGCGTGTTCGGCCTCGTTCTGCGCCTCGGCGAGCAGTCCTGCCTCGAAGCGCCGAACCCGCCCGTTCCCGCACAGCAGTACCTGGATTCGTCCGTCGAGGACGATGAGTTCGACTAGTTGCTGGCGACTGCCCAGCTCTTGGAGCAGTCTGCCCGGATCGAAGCGGTCAGTGTCGGTGGGGCTGTCGCCGCGCAGGTGCAAGGCTTGGGACTGAATCTCCCGCTCCAGGCGCCGCTGTTCGCGCTCCAGGGCAGGCACCGGCCGTGCCTCCATACGGGCGGCCTCGGCACGGGCGGCGATCTCCCGGAACGCGGTCAGTGCACTCCGTAGCTGAGGGTCGGCCAGCGGCCGGATCGGCGGCCTGGACAGCACGGTGGCCCGCCAGCGCTCGCTCCACACCAGCAGCCGGCGCGGACTGCCCAACTCCAGGCTGACCTGCTGGGCCAGCACGCCGAGTTCGGCGCCATGCTTGGTGGCCCTGACCGACAACTCCGAGGCACCCAGCGTCATCCGGTGGTCGTCGAGCACGTCGAGCCCGCGCCGGCAAGCGCTCAGCACCCCCCGAACCGAGCCGGCGGCACGGGCACGCAGCGCCTGCGCTACCCAACCCGTTATCCGCGCCAGCATGGGCCCGGTGTGCCGACTGCGGGCGGCGATGGCCAGATGCCGCTCGGCATCCGCCGTCCAGCCCAGGGCCAGTGCGATCCGGCCCGCAAGCAGTGATGCCTCCGGCGCGGCCGGTGCGCCGAAGGACGCAAGTCGTTCGGCGGCTGCGGCAGCGTCCGCGACGAGCCGCCCCGAGTGTCGACCAGCGGCAAAGCGCGCCTCGATCAGCACCAGCCGCGCATGCGCCTCCCACCAGATGCGCCTCTGCCCGGCGAACAGCCGTACCGCCGGCGCAGCGCGCGCGATGGCCGTGTGCGGATCACCCGCCAGCTGGGCCGC
This sequence comes from Streptomyces griseomycini, assembly GCF_014203535.1. Lineage (GTDB taxonomy): Bacteria > Actinomycetota > Actinomycetes > Streptomycetales > Streptomycetaceae > Streptomyces > Streptomyces griseomycini. The sequence goes on along the minus strand of NZ_JACHJI010000035.1, from coordinate 23,088 downwards.
ACGGGCCGCCATCAGCAGCAATTCGGCCTTGCGGGTGGACTGGCCGCCGATGCCGTCCAGCACGGCAATCGCCTCATCCGCCTCAGCCAGCGCCTCCGGGGCCAGCCCGGCGGCCATCAGCACCTCACAGCGGCGGATGTTGAGCATGAACGTCGGCGTGCCGAGCCTGGTGCAGAGCTCGTTTGCTTTGTCCAAGAACCGCAGCGCGGCCGGGATGTCGCCGGACCGGAAGGCGGCCAGCCCTCGGCTCTCCACCGCATCTGCCTTATCGTGCTCCTGGCCTGTGCTGTCCCACAGTGCCTCGGCTGCGGTGAAGTCGGCCTCCGCCCGCTCCGGTGCTCCGAGCGCGAGATGCAGGGTGGCCCGCAGAGTCAGCGCACGCGCTGTCCAGATAACGTCCTCCGCCTGGCGCAGTACGGGAATCGCGCGCCGGATGTCCTCCAGTGCCTCCCTGTGGCGGGCGAGAACCCAGAAGGCGTAGGCGCGTCGGAACAGCACACGCGCACGGGTGTGTCCGCTGCTGACGGCGACGCTGCGTTCCAGGGAGGCCAGGCCCTGTCGGCTGCGGCCCGCGTGGATGAGCGCCACGCCGAGTGTGGCCAGCACGTCAGCCTCCCGGTCGGGCGCCTGTGCGCGTGCCGCCAGATCGCGGGCGCGGCGCAGGTGATGCAGGGCAAGGCTGAGGTCGCCCCAGTCCCGCTGCCAGATGCCGATCACTTGGTGCGCGACGGAGGCACTCTGCGGCGACGGATCAGACTCGAGCAGGACCTGGGCCTGCGCCAGTGCCTCCTTCGGATTGGCGAACGCCATCTGCAGAAGATGGGGGACCGGGCCGATCCCTGTCGCGCCTTGGGCTCTGCTTTTCGGCTCCGCCGGAGCGGCTTTGGACTGGGCGTCGACCTCCACGGCGGTCAGGGGAAGCCCTGCCCGCTCGTCGCCGCTGGTGAGTTCCCATGTGCGTTGGAGAAACTCCAGGTCGTCGCTCCACCAGGGGAAGCCGATCTCTGCCGTCTCGCCGCCGCTGAAGGCTGCCCCTGCCAGTGCAGGCACCTTCGCCGGTCGCACCGCCTTACTGTCAGCTTCATGGCGTGTTGCATCCAGGCGTGCCGGTGCGGTGCGCAGCGGTGTGTTCTGTTCTTCTTGCCGTTCTGCTGCAGAGTGCGCTCGGGCGTCCAGCCCGGCAAGTCTCCGCTTGAGGCCGGCTAGAGACCCTTCGACGTCCAGGACCGGAGCCAATGCCTCGGAAACGGCAGCCTCAGACGCGTGCGTCACCGATGTCAGCGCTGCTTCATCATCGGTCAGCGGCAACTCGTGCTGCGGCGTGGGTGGGTTCGACGACAGAATGTCGGCGGGGGGGGCCTGTGGGTGGGAACGCGTCCTGGGCGGCTTGCCGCCCGTCTCGTCTTCGGAGACGTGGGGGTCAGCAGGCGTCTCAGTCACAACGTTCTCCTTCCCCCTCGTTCACGATGCCCAATTGTGTGAGATCCACCCTCAACGGCTCCAGCGCTCGGCGGGCCTCCGCAAGGTGAACCCGTACCGTCGACTGCGTAATTCCCATCTCCCTCGCGACCTCGGCGGTACTCAGCCCTGCGATACACCGCAAGGCCATGGCTTGGCGAGGACGTTTCTTCAAGCGTGCCATCTCCGTGCACGCCCTGCGGTATACCTCCTTCAACTGCACCTCCACCGCCAAGTCGGGAGCATGGATTGCATGGTCATGGCGGTCGGCGTCGAAGACGGTCTCCGTACTGCGGCGCCGCAGTGCTTCGCGGACGGCCGTGATCGACAGCCATCCGTACCAGTGCTCCACCGGCTCCCCGGCGGGGTCGGTCATCCGCCGCCAGCACTGTACGAATGCCTCTTGCACCGCATCCTCGGCAAGGTCCAGGCGGCCCCCTGTGACCAGAAAGGTCTTGGCCACCAAGGCCCGGTACCACCTGCGGTAGAGGGTGTCGAAGGCGTCCTCGCTCACCCTGCCTCCGTCCCGCCGCGACACCGCACCACCCACGTGATCCCGTTCTCGTCGGTGACTTGAACGCTGCCTCCTCGGTGCGGCATCCTGCACATCACGGCCGTCATTGTCTTGCGTCGGCTGCGTTCACGGAGTTGAAATGCCAAAGCCCGTAACAGCGCAGTCATGCCGGCACCACCTCCCATCGCCAGTGCGGCGCATACGGCTGTCCACGTGATCACCGCTCGTCCTCCTCGGGCCGCCGAACCTGTTCGATGACCTATAGAGGCAGCGGCGTCGAAAAGCGCTTGTATCGCTCGCCCGTGGGGTGTTGCGGCTACCGTATGAGCCTTCGCTGGCGGCACAGGTGCCGGATGTGATGGTGGCCTCGTCGCCCAAGAAGGTGCGAGGCGTGGGCCGAGATCAGGGTAGAGGACGGCTTTTGCCGCCGCGGCGGGATCGCTGATCGGGTGTGGCGTCCCAGCGTCTGTCGCCGGGCTGAGGCTGTCGGCGGCGCAGGCCGTTGGGGTACTGCTGACCGACCTTCAGGCACCAGCGCCGGACGGTCCCGTACGAGACGATCATGCCGCGCTCCGACATCAGCTCCCCGACCTCCCGGAAACCGAGCGGGAAGCGGAAGTACAGCCACGCGCAGTGCGAGATCACCTCGACCGGATACCGGTGCCCCTGTACGACGGCGCACTGTCCACGGGAGGTCCCCCTCCACCATGACCAACCCGAAGATCATTCCATCCGGACAGCCAACGTGACAGCCCCCCGGTCAGGCCGGGGCGGCCTGCTTCGCCAGTACGACGAGAGGGGAGCGCCGGCCTTTCTCCACCGCGAGCAGCTGTTCCCAGTCGACCTCGGGGTGAGCGGGGATGACCGCGTCGACGGATGTCGTGGTGTAGAGCGCGACGGTGACGGTCCCGGCCCGGCTCGTGCCGAAGCGGACCTCGATCGGCTGCGGAGAGCGGATCCGACCGAGCCGCACCGTGTGGTCGAAGTCGGCTGGCCGCATCTTGGGCGGCCTGCTGCCTGTTTGGGGCCGGGGGGCGCGGCAACGCGTTCGGCCGGATCCTTCCGTTCGCAGATCGAGGCGACTTGCCTCTGGGTGTTCACAGGTCGGGGATGTGGGTGGGGTCGGGGCTGACGCGTTCGCCTTGATGGTTGAAGACGAGGAGGTTGCGGACGTCGACGAGGAGCGGTAGGTGCTGCCCGCGCCGGTGGTTCGTTCCGGAGCCTGCTCGGATGACGAGTTCGCCGGTTCTGGTGCTTGGGGGCTCGGCGTGGGGCAGCGTGACGGGGGAGTCGGCGGTGATGCGTTGCTTTGAGGGAAGGCTGGTGTGGTGAAGAAGCCGGTGTACGAGGCTGCTGGTGATGCTGCGGGTGGGCTTCGGTGTGTCGTGCAGGGGCTGGGGTGGTACGTCGGCCGGCCGTCCGCCCAGGGAGAGGTGCAGGAGGGTTTCATGGCCCTGGAATTCGACGTGTTCGATGATTGCGGTCAGGGCGCGTTCGACAGGGGTGGCCTGGGTGGGTTCGGCGATGCGGACCGCTTCGGGGCGCAGGCCGATCAGGAGGGGGCTGCCTTGCATGACGCGGAGCATCTGGTGATCGCGGGAGAGGGGGACGGGCAGGAACAGTTGCTGGGCTCCGAGGCTGAGGGACAGGGCGCCGTCGATGGGGGCATAGACGGTTCCGTGGATGAGGCTGATGCGCGGGATGCCGACGAAGGAGGCGACGAAGGCGTTGGCGGGCAGTGTGTAGAGGCTGCGGGGGGTGTCGACCTGCTGGAGGATGCCGTCGCGCAGGACTGCCACCCGGTCGCCCAGGGCCATGGCTTCGGCCTGGTCGTGGGTGACGTAGATCGTCGTCGCTCCGGTTTTGCGGGTGGTGGAGAGGATTTCCAGGCGCAGGCGGGTACGGAGTCTGGCGTCGAGGCTGGAGAGCGGTTCGTCCAGGAGGAAGACCGAGGGCTGGCGGACGGTGGCCCGGCCCATGGCCACGCGCTGACGCTCTCCGCCGGATAGCCGGCCGGGCAGGCGATCGAGGAGGTGACTGATGCCCAGGGCGTGTGCTGCTGCCTCCACGTGCCGTGACGCGTCTGCGGGGTCCTGTTTGTGGACGGCGAGGGGGAAGCCGATGTTCTGGGCGGCGGTCATGTTCGGGTAGAGCGCGAAGTTCTGGAAGATCATTGCGGTGTCTCGTTCGCTGGGATCGAGGTCGTTGGCGAGGGTCCCGTCGAGGTGCAGTTCGCCTTCGGTGATGGTCTCGAGCCCGGCGATCATGCGCAGGAGTGTGGACTTGCCGCAGCCGGAGGGGCCGAGCAGGACGAGGAACTCGCTGGCCGCGACACTCAGGGAGATGTGCCGTAGGGCCGGCTGGCCGCCGGGGTAGGTCTTGGCGACGTTGTGCAGGGTGATGGTGCTGCCCACTCGGGCTCCTGGTGGGTGCTGTGTGCGGTCGGGTGACGAGGCTGCTGGTTCACCGGGTGAGGTCGTCGGCGGCGATGAAGAGGCCTGCGGCGAAGAGGACGATGTTCTTGATGACGTACTGGCCTTCGAGAGTGGGGACGAGGCCGTAGGCGTGCCACATGTCGCCGGCCAGAAGGGTCAGTGAGGTGAAGACACCGGCCATGTGGCAGAAGAAGGCGGCCAGGGCGATGCGCAGCAGTCGGCCGGTGACCAGGCACAGGCCGATGGCCGTTTCCAGCAGGGCGAGCAGCGGCAGGCAGAGGCCGTCGGGGATCAGCCCGAGCGTGAGCTCGGCCACGGCTTTGACGGCGATGTTCTCGGCTGCGCTGGCGCCGGGAAAGAACTTGAGGAATCCGAACCAGCAGAAAACGATCCCGACGCTGACGCGCAGGACAGCCGGCCCGCTGCGCTGGTAGCTCTGTGCCAGTGGCAGAAGCCGGCTGTGCACAGCATTGCTCCACCGGTGGGGGCGCATGGTGTCCGCAGCCGGTTGGATGTTGTCGGCGTGGCCGGAAGGACGGGGCATCGTCTGTCCTCGGATTTTCGCGGGGGAGGGTCACGAGGGCGGTGAAGGGCGGAACGCGCGAACGGTTGGCCCGGTGGCTCCGTGGGGCTGCTTCGGGCAGCCCCACGGAGCCGGTCATTCGGTCTGGGTCAGCCGAAGTCGACGTCGCTGCACAGGAAGTACTTCTGGTCCATGTGAGAGGCCTTCCAGACGGTCACCACGACGTGGCGGCCGCTGTAGCCCGACGTCGAGACGTCGGTGACGTAGTGCGGCTGGTAGGGGTAGCGGCCGGTCTTCTTCACCAGCTCGAGGTCGTCCCACCCGATGAGCTGGTACTCCGGGTTGAAGCCCTGCTTGGTGACGTAGACCTCGAGCCAGTCCGCGCCGTGGCGGGCCTCGTCGTAGATGTCGACGGTGAAGTTGTCGTCGATGCTGGTGGTGATCCACGGGCCGGGGCGGTCCAGCGGCCGGTAGTTCGTCTCGCCCTGGCCGCCGGCGCTGCAGATCTGGCCGTCGGGGATGACCTGCTTGTAGTTGTCCCCGGTGTTGTTGGCGTAGACGGCCTTCCACGCGCCGATGGCGTTGGCGTTCTCGTGGTAGGTCCGGTAGCACATGGGGTCCTGGGCCTCGTTCGGCTCGGTGTAGCCCCACCGCTGCAGGCAGCCGTAGTTGCGCGTCTGCGGAGCGATGACCGTGCCGTGGGCGGACGCCGTCGGCGCCAGCGGGAGTAGGCAGAGCAGACCGGTGGCCAGCACGCCGGCGCTGACGGCCGTGCGACGGGACGGTTTCGCGGATGCGAGGTTCATGGTGCTGTTCCTCCGTGTGTCAGGGGAGCACTGGCCGATTCGACCAGTATTTACGTGCACATGACAGTCGTTTGTTTGGGTTCAGGCTTGACTGCGGTCGCTCACCTCCCTTCGGGTGCGCCGCTTGAGCTGCGCGGTGAGAGCCGGCAGCTCGGCCAGGGACCACCGACCGGGGCCGAGAGCGGCGATGAGCAGGAAGGCCCAGCAGAACAGTGCGGCCCGCTCGCCGCCGTTCTCCAGCGGGAACAACCCGTCGGGCTGGTGGTGGACGAAGTAGGCGTAGGCCATGGACCCGGAGCACAGGATCGCGGCTGGCCGGGTGCCCAGGCCCAGCAGCACGAGAGCGCCGCCGACCAGCTGGATCACCGCCGCCCACCATCCGGGCCACTGGCCGGTGCTGGGGGGCTGCCCATGTGGCCCGCCGAGAACGTCGAAGAGCGTCGCTGCTCCGTGGCAGGCGAACAGCAGTCCGAGCACGATTCGGAACAGGCCCAGAACCGGTCCTTGATACCTGGTGGGTGTCTCCACGGTGATGCCCTTTCTCCGCGGCGGGCAGGGGAGGGGGGTCAGGTTGCTGCGGGATGCGCAGGGCGGTGGCCGTCGGCAGCGGCGGATCGCCGACGGCCACAGAGGGTCAGGAGGCGAGGGTCCACTTCTGGCTGGTCCAGGCGCCGCAGTCCCACAGGTGCAGGCGGGCGCCGTCGGCGGCGCTCTGGCCTTCGATGTCCAGGCAGCGTCCGGACTTGAGGTTCTTCAGGGTGCCGTTGGACTGGAAGGCCCACTTCTGGCTGTCCCAGCCGCCGCAGTCCCACAGATGCGCCTTGGTGCCGTTGGCGGTGGCGCCGCCTTCGACGTCCAGGCACTTGCCGCCGGACTTCAGCTGCTGCCCGTCGAGCGCCCAGCTCATCGATGACACGTTGGCGCAGGACCACTGCTGGACGGCGGTGCCGTTGGCTATGGAGCCGCCGGCGCGGTCGATGCACTTGGAGGTCGCACCGTTGACGATCTTGCCGCCGGTGACCGGGTCGGGGTTGTTGCCGCCGGGTCCCCAGGCGTTCCAGTTGTCCCAGTTCTCGGCGTCGAAGCCGAGCCGGCCGAGCTTGTCGGCGGCCCAGTTGGTGCCGGACTTGTTGATGACGGTGCCGCCGACGGTGTAGTTCTCCAGCTTCAGGCCGCGGCTGTCACGGGTCTCGTTGCCGAGGGTCACCTTCTGTCCAGCGCTGTTGCTGTAGCGCTTGAGGAGGCTGACCTGAGAGGACGGATCGAGCTGGTTCCAGGCGTCGATCTTGAGGTTCTTGACGTGGACGTTCTCGGTGCTGGACAGGGCGAAGACGCGGATCGCGCAGTTCGTCATGCCCTCGACGGTGATGTTCTCGAAGGTCATGTTCTTCACCCACGCGCCCGGGTCGGCCTTGGTGGTCGAGCCCATGTCCTCCCAGTGCGAGGAGGAATTGAGGATGCAGGTGTTGTACTTGACGTCCTTCCAGTACATGCGGTTGTGGATGACGTGGGTGTTGCTCACCCGCACGTTGTCGATGTTGCGCGGGGTCCAGCCCCACTGGATGACGGGACCGTTCTCGTTCTTCCAGACGACGGTGTTATCGATGCTGACGTCGCTGTGGTACATCTTCAGCACGTCGTCGTTGGCGTTGAAGAACGTGTTCTTCATGGTGCTGCCGCGGTAGAGCTCGATGCCGTCGGTCTGCCAGTACCACGAGCCGACCTGCTTGTAGTTCTCGACTCGCATGCTGAAGGTCTGCTCGTCGCCGTAGACGACGAAGGAGTGGTAGGGCGGCTCGTTGATGGTCACGCCCTGCAGGTCGAGGTGCTGCTGGCGGCCCTGCGCGGACTGGAACTGCAGCATCTTCACGCAGCTGGAGTGGCAGTTGGACGCGCCGGAGAGGTGGTCGTAGTTGTTGTTGGTGTCCGCCTCGTAGACGTACTGCTCGCCGGAGAGCACTCCGTATCCGGTCACCTTGTACAGGCCCTGGCTGTCGTCGGGGAACCGGATGGCGCCCTTCACGTACGCGCCGGGGGCCAGGTAGACCCACTTGACCTGCTTGGGCAGCAGCGCGTGGTACTTGGAGGTCATGTAGTAGGTGCCGGGCCGGAAGTACACGATCTCCTCGCTGATCGTGTTCAGGTTGGTGACCTGGCCCTGCTGCGGGTAGTGGATGCTGCCCGAGGCAGCCGTCGGGACCAGCCGGTCCTTCTCCGCGCCGGTGGGATCCGGTTCGGCGAAGATCATCATGGAGTTGCGGGGCTCGGTGTGGACGGCCCGGTTGCCGCTGCCGCCCTGCGTGGTCAGCTTGCCGGCGTCGTTCGCGGGGCCGGACATGTCGTTGTAGGCCGTGTACAGCTGCGGGTCGAACTCGACGGAGAACCGGTAGCCCTTGGCGTCGTAGGGCACCTTGACGCGCACGGTCTTGCTGTCGACCAGTTCCTTGGCGAAGTTCAGGCTGCTCGGCTTGATCTTGACCTGGTCGGCCGAGGAGATCGTCTGGCCGGTGCGCAGGGAAACCTCGACCCACACGTCGGTGGTGTACTGGAAGGATGACCAGCTCATGGTGAGGTTCGCGGACGAGGAGAACTCGGCCCCGTCCTCCTTGGTGTAGCCGATCTTGCCCTTGCCGCTGCGCGGGATGCTCATGTAGGCGAAGGAGTCGTACTTGGCCGTCGGGGCCGCTGCGGTGGCGACCTTCACGTCGTAGAACGACGACCGCCGGACTTTGTCGTTCGCCACCGGGCTGGTGGTGTTGAACTCGTAGTTGTCGTGCCACCAGGTCTTCAGGGCGACGCTGTCCGCGGGGGTCGGCTCAGCCGCCGAGGCGGCCCGGGCATCGGGGGTGGGACGGGCCGGGGCTGTCCCGGCGGCGGCCGTGCTGACGGGCACGATGACCGAGGCCAGTGCCAGCGCCAGACCGACGGCGATCGCCGCCAGTCGTCTCAGTGCTGCTGTGGGCATGCTGATGTCCTTCTCCTTGGCGATGAGGGGCCCACCGGCGGCTCTGGCGCCGCCCCATGAGGACCGGCGGACGGCTCGATCAGCGCGCAGGCCGGCGAGAACCTGCGCTTCAGGGGGAAGCGCAGCCAGTCCTGGTGAGCTTCGTGGGGGTGTGTGGGGCGGACAGACTCTGCGAGCCCTTGGCCCGCCCGGGCTGCGTACGGGTGGATGGCCACCGTCAGCGGCCCACCGGACCGGCAGTCCGTGATCCATGGAGGGAACGGTCGCCGGGCCAGTGCAAGATTCCTCCTTTCGACCGGTAAGAGCAGGCAGCGCATGCGCCTGGGTTCATCCGTGGGGCCGGGACACTCCGGTTCTCCGCCCCGCTCGGGCCGGGGGCGCAACACGCACTCCGCTGGAAGACAGCGGCGCAGACGACGGGGCACTGGGATGCCGCGCAAGTGCCGGCTGTCGAGCCCAGCACCCTGTGGTCGCCGGATAACGTCCCGTCATTTCTTCCGCGTGTCAATGAAAAAGACAAGATTCATTGACACTCGAGCCCTCCCCTGTGATCTCACTAGGGGGCAGATCGGTACTTTTCACCCATCCAGCGCACGCGCGGGCATCGATCACGGTTGCGTAACGCGCTGTTTTCTTTCTTGACGCACGAAAACCGGGAGGACAGACTCCCGTCATGTCCAGTCGGCCGGCGCCATCGGACCGGCGCCGGAAACGACGCGGGAGATCGATGTCCCGCGCCGGGCTTCGGGTTCGCGTCATGGACGAGGGCGCGGACCGCAGCGGGTTCGATACAGAGGGACCAGCTCGACCAGCTTTTGACCGATTACAGCTTTGGAGGCGCGTGTGATGAGCCCGTCCAAGATCCGTTTTTCGGAGCTTGTCGGTGAGCAGACCCGGGCGGAGATCTTCGCCACCGTGCTTACCGCGGGTCCCATCTCGCGTACCCAGCTCGCCCAGCGGCTGGGCCTGGTGCCCTCGAGCGTGACCCGGATGCTTCCCCCGCTCCTGGAGCACGACTACCTGCGCGAAGCGGACACCGCTCCGCAGGGACGGGGCCGGCCGCAGAAGATGCTCCACGTCAATCCGGACAAGCACATCGTCGTCGGTATGAAGATCGGCCCCGCGCAGGTTTCCGGAGTGGTCACCGACATGGCCGCCAACGTCCTGGCCCGCGCCGAGGAACCGATCGCCGACTGCACACCTAAGACTGCCCTGTCCGCCGCTGCAGCCCTGACCAGCAGGCTCCTTTCCGAGGCGCCCGAAGCGGCGGACAGGGTGCTGGGCCTGGGGGTCGGAGTCAGCGGTCACGTCGACTCCGCTTCCGGGGTCTGCCGCTACTCGGCCCTGCTCGACTGGAACAAGGTCGACGTGGCCGGCCCGCTGCGCGAGGCGACCGGACTGCCGGTCGTCGTGAACAACGACGTCAACACCCTGGTGGTCGCCGAGCGCTGGTTCGGTCAGGGCCGTGGCGTCGACTCCTTCGCCGTCGTCACGGTCGGCCCCGGAATCGGCTGCGGTCTCCTTCTTGACGGTGCTCTGTTCTCCGGCGCCACCGGTCTGGCCGGTGAACTCGGCCACCTGCCCCTCGATCCCGCGGGCCCGATGTGCAGCTGTGGCCGCCGCGGCTGCCTGGAGGCTCTCGCCGGGGACCGGGCTGTCCTGCGGCACCTGCAGGACGCCGGTGTCCCCTGCGCCACCATCTCCGAAGCGGTCGATCTCGCCCGCTCGTCGGGCGGCTCCGCCCAGACCGTCGCCCGCTCCGCGTTCGCCGAGGCGGGATCCGCCCTGGGGCGGGGACTGGCCGGCATGTGCAACCTGCTGAACCTGCAGAAGATCATCATCGCCGGAGAGGGGGCGGTCGCCCACGACCTCTTCGGTCCGGCGATGTCCCAGGCGCTGGAAGCCCACGCCTTTTCCACCGCTGCCCGCGACTGTGACATCCACGTCGACCCCGTGCGCCACGACCTGTGGGCTCGGGGCGCGGCCTGCCTCGTCATCCGTGACGCGGTGGGTGCCGCCATCTCCTGACCCACTACCGCCGCCGGTCGGCACCCCGGCTGAAGCACCCCTCGATCATCACCTTAAGCAGCCGAGTACACACGATGAGGTTTGACGTGCCCGAAAACGTGGCCAGCCCCGCCGACTCCTGGTGGAGCAACGCGGTGGTCTACCAGATCTACCCGCGCTCCTTCGCCGACTCCAACGCGGACGGCATCGGCGACCTGCAGGGAATCACCGAGCGCCTGGACTACCTCTCCGAGCTCGGCGTGGACGTGCTGTGGCTCTCCCCGGTCTACCCCTCCCCGCATGACGACAACGGCTACGACATCAGCGACTACCAGAACATCGACCCGCTCTTCGGCACGCTGGCCGACTTCGACCGGCTCCTGGCCTCGGTGCACGAACGCGGCATGAAACTGGTGATGGACCTGGTCGTCAACCACACCAGCGACGAGCACGCCTGGTTCACCGCCTCCCGCGACGGAGGCCCGGACGGCCCTCGACGGGACTGGTACATCTGGCGCCCGCCCCGGGAGGGCATGGAGCCCGGGACCCCAGGAGCAGAACCCAACAACTGGGAGTCATGGTTCTCCGGCCCCGCCTGGACCTTCGACGAGACCTCCGGCGAGTACTACCTGCACACCTTCTCCCGCAAGCAGCCCGACCTGAACTGGGACAACCCCGAGGTCCGCCAGGCCATCCACCGCATGATGCGCTGGTGGCTGGAGCGCGGTGTGGACGGCTTCCGCATGGACGTCATCAACCTGATCTCCAAGGACCCTGCCCTGCCCGACGGGATCGTTCCCGAGGGAGCCCGCTACGGTCTTGGCCACCCGTACTACGTGTGCGGCCCCCGTATCCACGACTACATCGCCGAGATGCACCACGAGGTCTTCGCCGGCCATCCGCGCCGCCTGCTGACCGTGGGAGAGATGCCCGGCGTCACCGTTGAGGAGGCCAAGCTCTTCACCGATCCCACCCGGCGCGAACTCGACATGGTCTTCCAGTTCGAGCACGTCGGTCTCGACCAGGGCCCCGGCGGCAAGTTCGACGTCCGCCCCCTGAAACTGACCGATCTCAAGGCCAGCCTCGGTCGCTGGCAGACCGGCCTGGGCGAGACCGGCTGGAACAGCCTGTACTTCAGCAACCACGACCAGCCCCGGGTGGTCTCCCGCTTCGGTGACGACAGTCCCGCCCATCGGAACCGCTCGGCCAAGCTGCTGGCCACCGTCCTGCACCTGCACCGTGGCACGCCCTTCGTCTATCAGGGCGAGGAACTGGGCATGGCCAACGCCCCGTTCACCTCGATCGACGACTTCCGGGACATCGAGTCGCTCAACTACCACCGTGAGCAGACCGCCCTGGGCACCGACCCCGCGACGATCCTGGAAGGGCTCCGGCACCGCAGCCGGGACAACGCCCGCACCCCGATGCAGTGGGACGCCACCGAGCATGCCGGCTTCACCGCAGGCACCCCGTGGATCGCCGTCAACCCCGACCACACGGACGTCAACGCCAAGGCGCAGCTCGCCGACCCCGACTCCGTCTTCCACTACTACCGGCGTCTGATCGCCCTGCGGCACACCGAGCCCGTCATCACCCACGGCGACTTCCGCATGCTCCACCCCGACCACGAACAGCTCTACGCCTTCACCCGCCACGACGCGGCCACCGGCACCGAACTGCTCGTCCTGGCCAACTTCAGCGGAGCCGGCCTCACCGTCGACCTGCCCCACGGCTGGGAACACAGCGACATCCTCATCGCCAACATCCCCGCCACCGCCCCCCTCACGAGCCCGCACACCCTGCAGCCGTGGGAAGCCCGCGTCCACCGCCGCACCACCAGCTGACACCGCCCGCCCTTGTCGCAACGATGCACCCCAAGGAAACAGCCATGAACAACCCGCGCATCCGCCCCGCTCTGCGCAGAAGGCCGCTCCTGCTCGCGGTCTCCGCCCTGGCCCTGCTGGCCCCGCTGACCGCCTGCGGCGGCTCCGACACCGCCGAAGCCGACGCGAACACCCTGCGCCTTTGGCACTACGAGGACAAGGACGGCGCGCTCGGCAAGGCGTGGGCCGCGGCCATAGAGGAGTTCAAGAAGACCCACCCCGACGTCAAGGTCGTCTTCGAGCAGAAGGCCTTCGAGCAGATCCAGCAGAACGCCGGCATGATCCTGAACTCCGACAAGGCGCCGGACGTCATGGAGTACAACAAGGGCAACGCCACCACCGGACTGCTCGCCAAGCAGGGCCTGCTCACCGACCTCACCGCCGTCGTCAAGGAACGCGGCTGGGACAAGAAGGTCGGCGACAGCGCCTCCGTCACCGCCCGCTACGACGCCAAGGGCGAAATGGGCGGCGACAAGTGGTACGGCGTACCGAACTACGGCGAGTTCGTCCTCACCTACTACAACGACGACCTGTTCAAGAAGCACAACGTCGCCAAGCCCACCGACTTCGCCAGCTTCGAAGCCGCCCTCGCCAAGTTCAAGGCCGCCGGCATCACCCCGCTCGCCACCGCCGGCAACGACCACCCCGCCGGCCACTGGCTCTACCTGCTCGCCCTGTCCAAGGCCAACGACACCTGGGTCGACAACTACCAGCTGTACAAGGGCAAGGTCGACTTCCACGGCCCCGAGTTCACCTACGCGGCCAACAAGTACAAGGAGTGGGTCGACAAGGGCTACTTCGAGAAGAAGGACGTCGGCCTCAAGGGCAACAACATGACCGAGCAGTTCGTCTCGGCCAAGCGCCCCATCATGGTCGGCGGCAACTGGTGGTTCGGCGCACTGACCACCGACATCAAGAACTTCACGTGGTCCACCGCCCCCTACCCGGGCAGCGAAAAGACCCTCGGCTCCGGCGGCAACAACTGGGTCATCCCCACCAAGGCGAGGAACAAGAAGCTCGCCGAGGACTTCATCGACATCACGATGTCGGACAAGATCCAGAAGCTGATCGGCGAAGAGGGAAACGTCCCCCTGGCGGTCAAGGCCGACACCATCACCAACACCAAGTCCCGCGAGCTGATCACCGCCTTCCACACTGCCCAGAGCGGCCGCGGTCTCGCCTTCTACCCCGACTGGCCCGTCGCCGGCTACTACGACACCTGGCTGGCCTCCACCCAGAACCTGATGAACGGCGCCAAGCCCGACACCGTCCTCGACGAGCTCGCCGCCCCCTACGACAAGTACGCCGCCTCCAGGTCCTGAGCCACCCTGCCGGCCGCACCGCGGCCGCACCCTACGCCGTTCAGGGGACGGCGGACCCGCCCAGCGGCCGCCGTCCCGTCCACCCAGGAGCAACAGTGAAAACCACACGTCACCCGCGGTCGACGGGATACGCCGTCTTCCTCGCGCCGGGCCTCCTGCTCAGCCTGCTCTTCCTCGTCGTCCCGCTGGTGATGACCTTCTACTACAGCCTCACCACCTGGCAGGGCATCGGCGATCCGACCTTCACCGGCCTGGACAACTACACCCGCCTGTTCCAGGACGCCGACTTCTGGGCCTCATTCCGCAACATCGCCTTCGTCATCGTCGGCATCGCCGTCGTCCCCACCGTCCTGGGCCTCTTCCTCGCCGCCCTGCTGTTCGACTACATCGGCAAAAAGCACGGCGACGGCATCGTCGGCATCTTCCGCTCAGGCCTCTACCTGCCCCAGGTCATCCCCGTCGCCGTCACCGGCCTGATGTGGGGCTGGATCCTCGCCCCCGAAGGCGCCATCAACAGCATCCTGGACAAGGTCGGCCTCGCCTCCCTCACCCAGAACTGGCTCGGCGACCCCGACCTCGCCCTGTGGATGGTCCTGGCCGTCCTGGTCTGGATGCAACTCGGCTACCCGCTCGTCCTGTTCATGTCCGGCCTGCAGCGCATCGACCCCGAACTCTACGAAGCCGCCTCCCTCGACGGCGCCACCTGGTGGCAGCGATTCACCCGCATCACCGTGCCCATCCTGCGCCCCGAGCTCTACGTCGTCCTCGTCACCACCACCATCGCCGGCCTGAAGGTATTCGCCCAGATCTTCGTCCTCACCGGCGGCGGCCCCGGAAACTCCACCCTCGTCCCCGCCTACTTCGCCTACCAGAACTTCTTCGAGCGCGCCGACGTCGGCTACGGATCGGCCATCTCCACCACGATCACCCTGCTCGTGCTGATCATCGCCGGGACGATGCTCACCCGCCAGGCCCGCGAGGACGGATGACGATGACCACGACCACCGAACCCACCGCCCGGCCCCGCACCCACAAGCGGGTCCCCGCCGCACCCAACCGCGCCCGGAAGAACCCCACCCGAAAGCGCGGACCCGGCTCCTACGCCGTCATCGCCGCAGTCACCGTCTTCGTCCTCGCCTTCCTCTCCCCGTTCGCCATCATCCTGGTCAACTCTTTCAAGACCGGGGCCGACTACCGCGCCAACGGCTCACTGTCCCTGCCCGAGCAGTGGAACTGGTCCGTCATCGGTGACGTCTGGGAACGCGTCGAGTTCACCCAGAAGCTGATCAACAGCATCCAGATCAGTCTCGGCGTCGTCCTCATCGCCGTCGTCCTGGCCCTCTTCAACGCCTACGCCATCGGCATCGGCCGCGTCCGCTGGCGCACCGCCTTCCTCGTCTTCTTCCTCGGCGTCAACGTCCTGCCGCAAGAAGGCCTCGTCTACCCCATCTACTACCTGTTCAAGGAGATGGGCCTCTACGACGGCAAACTCGGCTACACCATCCTCGTCGGCATCACCTACAGCGCCTTCGGCACCTACCTGCTGTCCTCCGTATTCAGCAGCTTCCCCAAGGAGCTCATCGAGGCCGCCTCCCTCGACGGCGCCGGACGCTGGACCATCCTGTGGCGCATCGTCCTGCCCATGAGCTGGCCCACCCTGTCGGTGATGTGCGTGTTCTTCTTCGTCTGGAGCTGGAACGAGTTCCTCTACCCCCTCGTCCTGCTCATCTCCAACGACAACCAGACCGTCCCCCTCGGCCTGTCTGTCCTGCAGGGCCAGTACTCCAGCGACCCCACCTCCATGAGCGCCGCAGCCCTCCTCGGCGTCATCCCCATGATCGTCTTCTTCCTCATCTTCCAGCGCTCCCTCACCCGCGGCCTCACCGCCGGCGCCGTGAAGTAGCCCCGCCCAACCACCCCGGACCCGGCTTCACACCGCCCCGCTACCGGGTCCGGGGTTTCTCCCCACCAACCACACCGCCAGGCCCGCCACCCGCAGCCGGCCTCCACGACAAGCAAACACTCAGCAGGAAGCTCCGCCCCCATCCATCGCACCGACAACGGAAAACGACACCGGCCACACCAAAAGTGCCGCCGTCCCTGCGCTGCCACCGCCCACCTCGATCGAGGTACGCCATGAAGGCCCCCACCATCGACCGTATCCCTGCCCAACCGCACAACAGCGGCCCCAGCAGCCGCCTTCCCCTCAACCACACACAGCACGCGGTCCGAACAGCTCGCCATCACGCCGAAGCAGTCCTGACCGGCTGGGACATATCCCAGACCGTGGTCGAGGATGCCGTCTTGGTCATCTCAGAACTCGTGACCAACGCCTGCCTGCACACCCCCAACGGACCTGCGGAGCTCCACCTGCTCGTCCAGGACCAGCGACTCGTCATCGCGGTGGCAGACACCTGCGCGGACTCCATCGAGCGTGCCGTCCCGTGCGACGACAGCGACGACGACCACGGCAGAGGCCTCGCCGTAGTCCGCGCACTCGCCTACGCCTTTGGATGCCACCGCACGATCGACGGCAAGACAGCATGGGCACAGATCAGCACCCAGGCCCAGAACGGCTGAGAGCGGCAGCGCACGACACATCCGTCGACAGGGGAGAGAACTGATGACTCAGGCGACAGGCGCGATCGGTGTCCTTCTGCCCTGTGACATCCAGCCGGCCGACATGATCGCCTTCGCCCGCGAGGCGGACGCCTGCGGTTTCGACGAACTGTGGGTCGTCGAGGACCTCGGACACCGCGGAGGACTCGCCCAGGCCGCCACCGTGCTGGCCCGCACCCAGCGTATCCGCGTCGGCGTCGGACTGCTGCCCGCCGCGGCCCGCAACGTCGCCTTCACCGCCATGGAAGCGGCCACGCTCGCCCAGCTGCACCCCGGCCGCATCGACATCGCCGTCGGCCACGGCATGCCCGACTGGATGCGCAGCGCGGGCGCCTGGCCGCACAGCCCGCTGACACTGCTGCGCGAATACATCAACGCCCTCAAAACACTCCTGACGGGCGAGCCCGCCGACACGCACGGACGTTACGTCCGCCTCGACGGACTGCGCCTGCACCCCTCGACAGTCCCCGAACAGACCCCCGACGTCTTCGCCGGCGTCCGCAGCCCCAAATCACTGGCCGTCTCCGGTGAAACGGCCGACGGCACCCTGCTCGCCGAGCCGGTCACACCCCCCTACGTCCACCAGGCTCTACGCAGCATCAACCCCCAGCGTCCGCACCGGCTCACCGCTTACAACATTGCCGTGGTCGACAAGAACCGCCGCACCGCCCTCACCACCGCACGACCCGCCCTGAAAGCCCTGGGCAACGCCGACTGGAAACCCCACATCGCACCGCTCGGATTCCACGAAGACCTCGCCGAACTGCGCCGAACCAGCACGGGCGCCCAGGCGTTCACCCAGACCATGCCCGACAAGTGGGTCGAGCAACTCACTCTGGCGGGCACGGCCGAACACGTCCGAACCCGCCTCGACAACCTCTTCACCTCCGGCGTCACCAGCGCCGTACTCATCCCCACCGGACCCGACTACCGGGCCTCGCTTGCCACGCTGGCGACGGTACTCTGAGCCTGGTCGAGTCAGGCACTGTTCGTGCCACAGGCGGTGAGGAGCCCGATAGCTCAGGCGTTGGCGCGACGGCACCGGCATCGAGGCCCGCGGCGCGGGCATCTACCTCGGCCTCCTGGACGGTGTCGACTCCGCCCGCGGCACCCACACCCTGACCGACCTGTGCGGCCACCTCGTCACCCTGTGCCGTTCAAAAATGCGTCGCTGCAGGTTGTAGGGGGTCTGGTGGTGCTCGGGGCTGCCTGGGACGATGCCACGGGTGATTGTCTCGCTGGTCTATCAGGCGACGAGGAAGCTGCTCTCAGCCCTGGCTGTTCTTCTGCGCCGGCAGGCGGCGGAGGACGCCGAACTTCTGGTCCTGCGGCACGAGAACGCGGTACTGCGTCGGCAGCTCGCGGGTCCGGTGCGGCACGAGCCGGCGGACCGGTTGCGGTTCGCAGCCCCATCCTCGCTGATACCCCGGCGGCGCTGGACGGAGGTGCTCTGGGTGACGCCGGGCACCGTGCCCGCGTGGCACCGGCGGCTGGTGGCACGCCGATGGGACGACAGCAAGCGCCGGAGCAGGCCTGGCCGGCCGCCGACTGCGCAGGCCGTCAAAGGGCTGGCGCTGCGCCCGGCCGAAGAGAATCCGCGCCGAGGGTGTCGCAGGATCCAGGGCGAGCCCGCACGGCTGGGACATCAGATCGGAGCGTCCACGCTCTGGCGGATCCTGACCGCCGCCGGCGTAGACCCGGCTCCCCGCAGGAGCGGCCCGACCTGGCGCGAATTCCTGACAGCACAGGCCGACGGCATCATCGCCTGCGACTTCGCCCATATCGACCTGGTGGACCTCCGCCGGGTCCACGCACCGGTCTTCCTCGAGCACGGCACACGCCGCCTGCACCTCGCCGGCGTGACCGCTCACCCCACCGCGCAGTGGAGCGCACAGCAAGCCCGCAACCTCGCCGCCGACCTGGGCGTGCGCTTCGAGTCACCGCGCTTCCTGCTCCGCGACCGGGACAGCAAATACACCGAGGCCTTCGACGCGGCCTTCGCCGCGGAGGGCATCGAGACCCTGGAGACCGCGCCGCGGTCCCCACGGATGAACGCACGCTGCGAGAGAGCCATCGGCACACTGCGACGCGAGTTCCCCGATCACCTGCTGATCCTGAACGAAGCCACGCTCGACGCGCCCTCGACGCCTACGTCCCCCACTGCAACGGCCATCGCCCCCACCAGGCCCGGGGACAACTCCCTCCCCGCGCCCACGAGCACCCGACCGGCCTGACCGCGCACCGGCTCCTCCGCACCTGAATATCGGGCGGCCTCATCAACGAGTACAGGTATGCGGCTTGACCGGCTGCAACGAGTTTCTGAACGGCACAGGGAGTGCGTGACCCGCAGCGGCGGCTCCATCCACGACCTGCGCGGCTACAACCTCAACGACCAGACCCGCTCGTTGAAGATCAACCGCAACGACTGCGGCTGAACACCCCGGCGAGCGGACACAAAGAAGACCCCCAGCCCTGGACAACAGGGATGGGGGTCTTCCTCATGGAGCGCCGGGCAGGCCTTGCACCTGCATTTCCCCGCAGGAAGCAGGGCGTCTTTCCTTGGACCACCAACGCACAGCCCACCACCGGCAAACTTGGCAGTGTGCTCAAGATCCACTCTACCGCAGTCACGGCACGCCGCGCACATCCCGGACGGCTCTCGCCAGCCCGCAGGTCCACACCCCAGGCTGGGAGCCGTCCTTGTCCTTCCGCCCGTGCGGCACCACCCGGGAGAGGGAACGGTCTGGGCGCTCCGGCCGCTTGCGGCGCCGGCCAAGCCGGCGGCTCACGAGGTCATCGTGCGGCCCGCCGGCAAGGAGCGTCTGCGCTCTTGACCCAGCACGCCGCCGAAGCGACCCTCCTACGGGCCCGCCCGCCCGGATCATCTCAGCGTCACGACGCGTGCGAGGGCGGCGCGTACTCACCACAGGTACGCGCCGCCCTTGCGCTTCACTCCCCAGTCGATCAGCCGTCTACCCGCGGCCGGGCCGCTCACACCGTCCCGGCCGAGTACGGGAACTCCTGCAGCCGCGCGCCCTGTAGGGCCGGCTGGCTGGTTCGGGACCGCCCTGGCAGGCCTGCTGCCAGGCAGGACACGGCAGGCCAGCGGGTGGTTTCGGGTGTCAGCCGTAGTAGCCGATATAGCCACAGCCGTCGCCGACACGAGCATTGCTCTCGACTGCGGTGAGCGTCGGCCTCTGTGCCGCCGTTACCCATCGGCCGTCACTTCGGATCGCCGACAGCCGTACCGCCGCCCCGGCGGAAGGGCACACAGAACCTTTGGCCGTGGATATTCTTCAGCGATGTCGAATCAGTCGGTGGCGGCGGGAGTCGGTCTCGCTGGTGTGATGGCGCACTGCGGCGCAAGCCCGGCCGGCGCCGTGGAGCTTTTGGTGGGGGCGATAGCCTCGGCGCCGGCAGCTCCGGAGCCCTACGGTGCGCTCGCCGAGTTGTGGCGGGACCGGCGCCCGGAACTGCAGGAGAGCCTCGAAGGGGACGGCTCCTTGAGCGCCGTGCCGGCGCAGGCGTACTTCCTGTTCCTCGAAGGGGACATGGACGACGCGGTGATGGCCCTCGGTTCGGTCACGGGCGCGCGACCCGACGTGGCATGGGGCACCGCACCCTGGTTCGGCGACGGACGCTTTCTCGGTGCGGTGAGTGCCGAGGCGCTGGCCGAGGCGTGTCTGCGGACGCTGGACCACGGCCATGTCCTGGACACCGACGAGATGCGTGCGCGGTTCGCGCCCTGGTTCCACGCCCTCGAGGTGGTGTCCGCGCGCAGCCCCGTCCCGGAGTCGCTGGCCGCCATGGCCCGGCTGCCCCGGGCCTGTGGCCACTACGAGCTGGCTTTCGCGCTGTGCGACCGTGCCGATGCTGTCGATCGGGTCATGTGGACCGCGGTCGCACGGGCGACCACCTGGCGCGTGATGGGCAACCTGGACCAGGCTGCGGCGGCCTTCGAAGACGCCTTGGACCTGGACCCCGCCAACTGGTCCCTCTACCTGGACCTGGCGGATGTACGCGCCGAACAGGGCGACTTCGCCGCAGCCGCACGCCTTGCCGCACAGGGCCTGGAACACGAACCGCACGAAGTCTTGCTGCGCGCGGCGGCCGCCGCCTACCGCACACGCCTCTCCGGCTTGTCCGGCGATCTGAAGGCTCTGATCGCCCTGGCGCCGGAGCTCGCGAACACCACCTACCGGAACCTGCTGATCGACTACGCCTGCGCGGGGCCGAAACTGTCTCGCAGGCTCGTGGCCAAGGCCCGCCGCATCCGCAACAGCTGAAGACCACCCTGCCCTGGAAAACGGGCACGAGGTACACGTGGAGGCCGCCCAGGCCCAGCACACCGCGCTGCCCGGGGAACAGCTGGCCGCGGCCATGGTGGTCCGCCTCGCGAAGGGAGTGATGGCCCCTGATGAGGAGATCGCGGAACTCGACGCTCTCATCGAGGCCCGCTTTCGCGAGCATCCGCACGCTGAGGTGATCCGCAGTCTTCCAGGCATGAGCGCCAGGCTCGGCGCCGAGTTCATCGCTGCCACGGGCGGGGACATGGACGCCTTCGGCAGTGCTGACCGCCTGGCCGGCTTCGCCGGCCTGGCCCCGCAGCCCCATGACTCGGGCCGCGTCAGCGGCAACCTTCGCAGGCCCCGCCGCTATCACCGCGGTCTGCTGCGGACCATGTATCTGTCGGCGCTGGCCAGCCTCAAGTCGTGTCCCGCTTCCAAGGCTTACTACCAACGACAGCGTGGTGAGGGAAAGGGACACAAGCAGGCTCTCCTTGCTCTCGCCCGCCGACGAATCAACGTCTTGTGGGCGATGATCCGTGACAGAGAGTGCTGTCACGCTTCACTCTCTGCCCCAGTCGCCGCTTGACATCAGCACCGGGAAATCCCGTTATTGGTTTTGGGCGGCGGATCGAGGCAGTGCCGGAGGCGTGGGGCCGATCAGACGGTGCGGCGATGTTTGGACGCGTCCGCCGCGGAGCTCGCGTCCCTATCCGTCGCAGTCGGCCCGGACGGTGGCCGGTCCGCCTGCGTGGATGATCGAGCCGAGCATGGCGTGGGCAGCTTGGAGCTGTTCGATGGAGCGGCCCAGGCGCTCGCGTTCGGCCTTGAGATCCTGGGCCATCTCCTCGCAGGTCGGCGCCAGGATGGCTCCCTCGTCGGCCATGCAGGGCAGCACCTCCCGGATCAGGTCGGTGTTCAGCCCGGCCGCGAGCAGGATCCGGATCCGGCGCACGGTGGCCACGTCGGACTCGTCGAACTCCCGGTAGCCGCTCGCTCGCCGCTGCGGTCGCAGCAGCCCTTGCTGCTCGTAGTACCGCAGGCTCCTGGTGCTGACACCGGTCCGCCTCGACAGCTCGCCGATGAACATGTGACTCCCGGCACAGAGGTTTGACTCTGACATCAACGTCAGGGTTTAGCTTAACCGCCATGGCAATGACTCACAGCACCCAGCAGTCTCCCACCACCGCTCCGAAGTCCCTGGCGGGTAAGAAGGCCGTCGTCACAGGCGGCACCATCGGTATGGGGCGGGCCATCGTCCGGGCCTTAACCGACCGCGGCGCCGAGGTGATGTACACCGGCCGCAGCGACCAGCGACTCGCCGAGGCCCAGGCGGCGCTCGACACTCCGCTGGCCCACCCGGTGCGCGCTGACGCCACTGACGCCAGCGCCATCGCCGCCCTCGGCGCTCAGGTCGCCGACCACCTCGGCGGCATCGACTACCTGTTCGTCAACCAGGGCATCGCCGAGTTCCAGACGCTTGAAGAGGTCACCGAGGAGTCGTGGGACCGCATCTTCAACGTCAACGCCAAGGGCGCCTTCTTCACCGTGCAGCGGCTGGCACCGCTGATGTCCGAGGGCGGCTCGATCGTGTTCACCACCGTCTCCAACGACCAGATTTTCCCTGGCCTGAGCGCCTACTCCGGCGCGAAGGAGGCCGTCGCCGCCTTCGCCAAGGTGCTCGCCGCCGAGCTGCTCCCCCGCAAGATCCGCGTCAACGCGATCGCCCCCGGGTTCATTCTCACCCCCACCATGGGGGTTGCCGAACTGACCGAAGAGCAGCGCGCCGAGTTCATCGACCAGGGCAACGCCTCTACACCGATGGGCCGCGGAGGCACCGTGGAGGAGATCGCCGCCGCCGCGCTGTACCTGGCCGTCGAAGCCACCTTCACCACCGGCCTGGAACTGCCCGTGGACGGCGGGTTCGGCCAGGGCATCGGCAGATGACAGACCCCGCCCGGTAGCGGCCCCGGACCGACTCTGCTGCGCCGGAGCGAACGTATGCAGAACGCAACCTGTCCTCCTGCAACCCGCTCAGCCGGTCGCAGGAGGACAGGGATGCTGTGCGACGACGGCGTCGTCCGCCTCGACAACCGCGCCCGCACTGCCTGACCGGGCCCTCCGATCCCACGAACGACCAGAGCAGACCCACGCATGGAAGGCAGGACAGCTTTTAGACCGTGTCCTACGTGGTGAGGCGTCGTTGAACTCGGCATGGGGCGGGGTACGTGGAGTTGGATTGTTCCGGACGGGCTGTGGGAGATCGCGAA
>NZ_JACHJI010000034.1 GCF_014203535.1 Streptomyces griseomycini | reverse complement strand
TCAGCCCCCGCTACGAACGCGATCCCCGCAACTACCTGGCCTTTCTCGGCCTCGCCGCCGCCCTGTGCTGCTACAAGCGACTCATCTGCCTCACCGCATAGGACACGGTCTAAGTCAGCGCGCGGTCAACGCCGCGCATGCCCGCATCCGCGCCCTCGGTGAGCAGGCCATGGCGACCTTGAAGACCTGGCGCCTACTGCGACGACTCCGCTGCAGCACCAGCCGGATCACCAGCCACGTCCAGGCCGTCCTCACCCTCCACCTGACCTGCTGAATTGAGGTTGGCAAAGGCTCACTATCTGATGAAGCTGAGGACCACGCCCCGGCTGACGAGTGGCCGCGGCCAAGGGAAGCTCCCACAGGACTCCGCGCTGGCCCCCGCCCTGGCGGCAATCCACGGCTTCTACCTCCACCTGGCCGGCCTCCGTCAGATCAGCGCGAAGGCGGTCGACGCCCTGTTTCGTCACCACTCCGCACCCGGCGACAGGAAAACTCGTCCTTGAACCACGCATCCGTGTAGATCCGCGACCGAGCCACGCTTCCGGGCGGGCACCGGCCGCCAGCCACGAGGAGTTCACCGCACTCCTGCGCGCCGTGAAGACCGCCCGCGACCGCTGCATGGTCGCCTTGCTCGGTGCGTGCGCGCTGTGCGTCGGCCAGGTCGTCGGTCTGCTCCGCGAAGACATTCACCTCGTCCCAGCTGGCATTACCGTCCCGGGCTGTCCCTACAGCCTGGGTCCTCACCTGCACCTAGAAAAGCGTGACGGTCATCCGCGCGGGGCGGCGAATGCAGGCACTCCGCAACGTCAACCAGCGGCTGATGATCGAGAACAGCCGGCTAATCGACGCAGATACTTCGGGAGCACCCCGGACAGTCGCGGCCGCCCCCGAGCCGCCCGGCCCTTGAGAAGCCCGCCGCTAACCGGCGCCCTCGGTTCATCCCTGACGCCCTCTTCTGCGGGACGGATCAGCCCGCTGCCCTGGCCTTGCACTCGCGTACCGCGTCATCACCGCTGAGGACCCACGTCTCGCCTGCGTGCCCATTCTGCACGCATTACACCGTCGGCCGGGTTTGTTCGGCGAAGTGCCGCCGCAGTGTCCGCCCGGATGCCACGCTGGTCGACGAAGCAACCCGCGGCGACGCCGTCGGGCGCGGGGAGGGGGGACTGTGGCGCGACGACTTGTCATCTTCGTACCGGCCATCACGGGCAGGACAACGGCGTGGGACACGCTGAGGCGGCGGCTCGCAGAGCTCGACGGCTACGGAAAGCCGGACTGCGACTGGGTCGTCGTGCCGCAAGACGGTCTCGGCTACAAGAATGGCTCCGTCACGAAGCTGGCAGCGACCGCCGGCGCCCGGATCCACGAGCACTGGGTCGCCGCCGGCGGCTACGACGAGGTGGTCCTGGTTGCCCATAGCCTCGGTGGTCTTGTCCTGCGGCAGGCATACCTGAGCGCACTGGGGGTGAACGGAATGCACGAGCGTCGCCCATGGGCAGGGAAAGTCGATCGCATCGTGCTGTTCGCGAGCCTCAACCGGGGTGTCGACGTGTCCTGGCACAGGGCGTGGTGGCTGCCCCCGATGGCCTGGTGCGTGCGGGTCCTGCCCGTGCTCAGACGGTGGTTGGTGCACGATCTGCTGCGCGGGTCGGACTTCATCACCAACCTGCGGATCACCTGGATCCGCGAAATCAACACGCAGGACCACCCGCCGCTCGTCGTGCAGTACATCGGGACCAAAGACAATCTCGTCACCAGCGACGACAGCAGCGACATTCATCTGTTCCCCACGGGCTGGCAGGAGTACCTCGCCGACGCCGACCACAACAACCTCCTGCGGCTGGACATCGCGCAGGACCCGGACGCCCGCTTCAAGCTCATTGCGAACGCGTTCATTACCCCCCGCGGCCCGGCGGCCGTCCCGGAGATCGGCACGCCGGGGAAACAGATCGTGATCCTCTTGCATGGCATCCGCGCAGGCAATACGACCTGGGTGAACGACTTGAAGGAGCTACTCAAGGCGGAGGATCCCGGCATCGAGGTGGTGGGCGCCACATACGGCCGGTTCTCGGCACGCAAGTTCATCCTCCCGGTGACCCGACGCAAGTATGTCGGCTGGCTGGGGGATGTGTACGCCGAACACCTCGCCAAGAACCCCAAGGCGACGTTCCACTTCGTCGGCCACAGCAACGGTACCTACCTCCTCGGCCATAGCCTCAGCCGTATCCCGGGCATGCGGTTCCACCGTGTGCTGCTGGCCGGGAGTGTCCTGCCGCCGTCCTATGACTGGACCAAGCGCGTCGACCAGGGCCAAGTGGCCCAGATCAGAAACGAGCGCGCCGTACGCGACATCCCCGTCGCGATCCTCTGCGCCGGGCTGCGGGGATTTGGTATGCGCGACATCGGCACCGGCGGGGTGGTCGGCTTCGACGACGACCTCGCAGTCAAGACCGAGGTTTATTACCACCCTGGAGGCCACGGCGCGGCCCTTGAAGCGCCCAATCTGCGCCGGATCGCCCAGTACGTGCTGCACGGCACCTCCGAGCGGCCATCCGGGCTGCGCCGCGCACCAGCACGGAGCTTCTCCCTGCTATCCAGGCTGGCGGCGCCGCTGTTCATCCTCCTCGGGCTTGGCGCCTTCACCGGGATCGTCTGCTTCGGGCTGTACGGCCCCTGGACCCCGGAGATCAACTCGCTTGCCGCGATCTGTGCGCTGCTCGCCGTGTTCATCGCCTTCGACGTGGCGTGAGCCACTCGCCGCCTTGACGGACTGCGAGTCGATCACCGCTGCCACCGGGTGAGGGAGATTCCCATGGTCCGGCAGATGCGGCACTGCAGCTAGTCTTCTGAGTCAGGAATTCTGTTCAGATGTGTAGGGGTGCGGGGTGGCGCGTACTGGGTGGCCGAAGGCCGAGTTGATCCTGTCGGATACGGAGCGGGCTGCGCTGGAGGGGTGGGTGCGGCGCCGTTCCACTCCGCAGGCGTGGGCTTTGCGGTGTCGGATCATCCTGGCCTGTGCGAGCGGCGCGTCCAACAAGGACGTGGCCGCGCAGTTGGGCTCCACGCCGCATGCGGTGGGCCGGTGGCGGAAGCGGTTCGTCGAGCACCGGATCGCCGGACTGGGTGACATGCCGCGTCCGGGCGGCCCCCGGACGGTCACCGACGAGCAGGTCGCCGCCGTGGTCACCAAGACGTTGGAGTCGACGCCGAAGGATGCCACGCACTGGTCGACGCGGGCCATGGCGAAGGAGATGGGACTGTCGCAGTCGACCGTGTCGCGGATCTGGCGGGCCTTCGGCCTGCAGCCGCACCGCACCGAGAAGTTCAAGCTGTCCACCAACCCGTACTTCATCGACAAGGTCCACGATGTGGTCGGCCTGTATCTGGATCCCCCCGAGCGGGCGCTGGTGTTCTGCGTGGACGAGAAGAGCCAGATCCAGGCTCTGGACCGCTCCCAGCCGGTGCTGCCGATGATGCCCGGGGTCCCGCAGCGGATCACCCACGACTACGTGCGCGCCGGCACCACCACGCTGTTCGCCGCACTCGAGGTCGCCACCGGCAAGGTGATCGGCTCCCTGCACCGCCGGCACCGGGCCGAGGAGTTCAAGAAGTTCCTGGTCAAGCTCGACCAGGAGGTGCCGGCGGGCCTGGACGTGCACTTGGTGCTGGACAACTACGCCACCCACAAGACTCCGGCGATCAAGACCTGGCTGATGGCCCACCCCCGCTTCCACCTGCACTTCACCCCCACCGGATCGTCCTGGCTCAACCTGGTCGAGCGGTGGTTCGCCGAGCTGTCCAACAAGCAGATACGGCGCGGCGTCCACAAGAGCGTCCAAGCGCTGGAGAAGGACATCCGTGCCTGGATTGCCGCATGGAACACCGATCCCAAGCCCTATGTGCGGACGAAGACCGCGGACGATATCCTCGAACGCCTCGCCAGTTATCTGAACAGAATTCCTGACTCAGAAGACTAAACGATGTCCCGTAAATGCGCTGGGGCATGCTGGTTGAGCTGCTCGTTTGCCTGTCGTCTGGTGAGGGTGAGGTTGTGCAGGCGGGCGATGCCGAGCATGGCGTGGTGGACGCCGTCGCCTCTGAGGCGGCAGTCGCGGAGGATCTTCCAGCTCTTCATGCGGGCGAAGGTGTGCTCGACGCGGGCGCGGACCTTGCGGTGGGAGGCATTGTGGTCCTCCTTCCAGGCCGGCAGTTCCTCGTTCTTGTGTCGGCGGTAGTGCGGGATGGT
This sequence comes from Streptomyces griseomycini, assembly GCF_014203535.1. GTDB lineage: Bacteria > Actinomycetota > Actinomycetes > Streptomycetales > Streptomycetaceae > Streptomyces > Streptomyces griseomycini. Next base: position 27,180 of record NZ_JACHJI010000034.1, on the reverse strand, counting down.
CAGGCCGGTGCCCCGGTAGCCGCCGTCGGCGATCACAGTGGGAGTGGTACCGACGGCGGTCTTCGCGCCGGACTCCTCCCAGGCCCGGCAGTCGTTGCGGTTGCCGGGTACCGGCCTGCCGACGGCGACCACGAGGCGGGTGTCGGCGTCGATGACGACCTGGTGGTTGGTGGAGTAGCGGTAGTTCTTGCTGGAGGCCGCCACGGCCCGGTCGCGGGTGGGGACCAGCGTGCCGTCCACGATGAGCACGGTGTTCTTGCGGAAGCGCCGCCGGGGTGGGAGGGCGAGAGCCGGACCGAGGTGGGCGACGATCCGGTTGGCCGCCGACTTCGAGACGCCGAAGAGCGGGGCGGGCTGGCGCAGGGTGAGGTTGGTGCGCCAGTACGCGGCCACCAGCAGCACCCGGTCCTCCAACGTCAGCGACCACGGCCGGCCCTTGCGGACCGGATCGGCCCCCTCTCGCCGCAGCGCGGTGATCAGCTTGTTGAACTGCCGCGGGCTCAGCCCGGTGAACGGGCCTATCCACGAGGGCTCCGACGCCGTGATCACACCAGCCACGGCAAGATCATTTCACCCCTGACCAGCAGTTACGGGACAACCTCTAGGAGTATCGCCGAGGTGAGCCCAAGAGAGGCCTGGGGCGAGGTGGTGCGCGACATTCATCTGCGGCACCAGCGCGTCGTCGCGGTGAGCTCGGCGCGACGACGCGCCCGCTCACCGGGTGCTGGGGCCGCCAGCGCACAGTGCGTGGTCGATCAGGGCGCTGGCCGCGTTCTCCTGCTCCAGTATGTGGTCTTTGGTGTCGCCGCGGGCCTCGGACATGGAGACCACAGCGCTTCGACGCCCGTCATCGGTGACGCCGTTGAGGGTGATGTAACCGCCGTCCCCTCCCTCGTGGCTCCAGTAGGTTCCTCCACAGTTCAGGGGGCGTTCGACCAGGCCGAGTCCGTACCGGCCGTCGGGCCACAGCTCTTGGACCGCCGTGCTCACGGGGACGGTCTGCTTCATCTTGGCGAGCTGCCGTACCGGCAGTAGGCGGCCGTCGAGCAGCGCGCGGAGGAAGCGGTTTTCGTCCCGTGTGGTCGTGACCCACGAAAGGTTCTCGTAGTCCACCGGTATCTGGTCGGTGACGTTCACCCGGGAACCGGAGCCGAAGAGCTGGTAGGCCTGGGCGTGAGGCTGGGGCAGGGTGGGCGAGGTGCCCATCCACCGGGTCTGGTTGAGGCCGAGCGGGCGCAGGATGCGGTTCTCGATCTCTTGGTGGGCGAGTTGACCGGTGGCCTTCTGAATGATCATGTCGAGCAGAACGTAGCCGGTGTTGGAGTACGCCCAGCCCTCGCCAGGCAGGAAGTCCTCCGGCTCGTGGGCCATGGCGAGGTCGACCAGTTGCTTGGGTTCGTAGACGTTGTGGCGCTGCTGGTAGTACTCCTCCGGCGTGGTGTATCCCGGCAGGTTGTCGCGGATGCCGCTGGTGTGCTGGAGGAGTTGGCGGATGGTGATTCGAGTGCCGTCGTTGCCGTTACCCTGCACCACTCCTGGCAGCCAGTGGTCGACCGCGTCGTCCAGGGACAGCTTGCTCTCGGCCTCCAGTTGGAGGACCACGGTGGCGACCAGCGTCTTGGACGTGCTGGCCATGCGGAAGTAGCCCCTGGAAGAGACCGGGCGACCGGTGGTCAGGTCGGCGGTGCCACTGGTGGCGACCGACTGCCGACCGTCAGGCCCAATGACGCGGGCCTGCACACCGCTGACACCGAGGGCGTGGATCGTTGCGGCATCCTGGCGTAACTGCTCCACGAGGGAGGGACCGGCAGGCTGGGCGACGGCCGTGCCCGCCTCTGCGGCGAGCAGCGTAGCGACACCGATTGCCATGGCGAGGTGCTTTCGCAGAGTCGAGGTCATGGCCGAACGCTAGTTTCGCCCCAACGGGGGCGCGATCCGGCGCACCCCAAGATCAGAACGGGGGATAACCCCCGGTGCGGGCCGTCACCAGTCTGACGCTGACTTGCCGGGCGCCGTGTGACAGTTCTTAACCCAACCGGCACCGCCAGGGCACCCGGACGAGCCTCCACAAGGCCTGTTACGAACCATGGGATGAGAAACACGCACCAAGCGCTTCTTGCGCACGCTGCTGACGAAGACGGGCCGGGTGCCGCAGGTGATCGTCACGGACAAGCTCCGCTCCTACCGAGCGGCCCACCGCGAGGTCATGCCTTCTGTCGAGCACCGGTCGCACAAGGGCCTGAACAACCGGGCCGAGAACAGCCACCGGCCCACCCGGCAACGAGAACGGGCGATGAAAGGCTTCCGCGGCGTGGGCGCCGCGGAGCGGTTCCTGGCCGCGTTCAGCGGCGTCTCACCCCACTTCCGGCCCCGCCGCCACCTGATGACCGGCAAGGGCAGTGCCCCACGCCGTGCGGCGTGGGGCACTGCGTCATCTACTGCCGGTCCTCGGCCGGTGGCTCGCCCCGGCCGATGGTCATGGACCAGTGCACCCCGGACGAGGCGGTCACACTCACCGTGCCCGGCTTCTCCACCCCGGAGACCCCGACTTGGTTGTAGGTGGTCGTCGTCTCACCTGCCAGGCACTCCAACGGGAACGACACGTTGACCGTCTTCACCGCGACCTTCATCGTCCCGGCCCCCCGGCAGCGCACCGCCACGATCAGCGCATCACCGGCCTCACCCTTGGCGTAGGAGAAGCTGGCATTACCCCTGGTTTCAGGCTGCTGGCCCGCCATGCGCTCGCTGCCGTCCAGCTCCGGCGGCTCAGCCACCGGCACCTGGCCCTCATCCGGCTGCCCGGACGACGCCGGTGCAGAGGACGACGGGGCAGGTTTCCTGCTCGACGCATCGCCAGGCGCCGAGGAGTCCGTGCACCCGGCCACCAGCGCCATCGCGACGCCGGCGACCGACATCAGGCGGCGCACCTCAGCTCTCCCAGATGTACCAGCCGACACGCCGCGGCGTGTAGATCGTCACGTTGTTCTTCACGCCGTTCGTGCAGTTCGCGTACTTGTACTGGCTGTAGCCGTAGCTCTTCAGTCGGTACACCCCGTACTTGGCATTGGTGGTCTTCTTCGGCGGCGTGTCCACCGCGATCCTGTTGCCTATCGACACGCTCATCTCAGCGGAGACGTTGACGTCGAACTCCGACTCGATGTCGACGATCGCCACCGACACCTTCACACCCAGCTTCCCGCTGTAGGAGACGCCGACCTTCCCCGCCACTTCGGACGTGAACGTCGACCTCGCCGTACGCGACGTGCCGTTGTAGTTGGACTGTGTGACCCCGACCCCCTTGTGGCAGTCCTTGCTCTTCGACGTCGCGTGGTACCGGTAACCCGGCTCACAGGCCCGGGTGTCCGGCTGGTCAGTCGGCGGCTTGACCGGCACCGACGGCAGATCATCCACCTGCTCCGGCTCAGCATCGACCAGCTCGCTCTCCTCCGGCTCAGCCGGCGGTGCGGTCTGAACCGGTTCGGTCGGCTCCGGGTCGGTCGCGAACGCCGGAGCGGCGCTCCCCAGGGCCAGCACCAGCGCGGTCACAGCGATGATCGGTCGCGTTCTGCGCATCACGTAATCCCCCTTGTCAGGTCTCCATCAGCGGAGACCGAGGGCAATAGCCGACCATGGTTACGGCACTCCGGTTCAGACAACGATCAGAAGTTGATGAACATCTGAGCCATGCGCCGCTCGACTAGGCCGTTTCTGATGGCTCTTGGTGGGCTTGGTGGATCTCGTCGTCGGCCGGGCAGGACGCTCGTATGGTGCGGCGACACGAGCTCACGGATGCGCAGTGGCGGAAGATCAAGCCCCTCCTGCCCGGCAACGGCAGGCCGGGTGGGCAGTGGGCGGATCACCGCAGGGTGATCAACGGGGTGCTGTTCCGGGCCCGGACCGGGGTGCCCTGGCCTGACCTGCCGGAACGGTACGGTCCCTGGCAGACCGTCTACGAGCGTCATCGCCGCTGGTCGGCCGACGGCACCTGGAAGGCCCTCCGCCAGGAGTTACAGATCGAGGCGGATGCCGGCAACCCGGACGGCGCGCTCGCCCGCCAGGTGTCCCGGCAGGAGTGGGCCGTGAACATCGACTCGACGTCCTGCCGGGCACATCAGCACGCGGCCGGGGCACCCCGCAAGCCTCCGGCCGACCACCCGCAAGAGGGGGCGGAACGCGTGAGGAGGCAGAGGGGCGCGAGGCATTGGGGCGCTCGCGGGGCGGGCTGACCAGCAAGGTCCATCTGCTCTCCGACGACCGGGCCCGCCCGCTGCACTGGCTGACCTCGCCCGGTCAGCGGGGCGACAGTCCGATGTTCGCCCCGGTGCTGGACGGCTTACGGATCCGGCGCCGCGGCCCGGGCCGCCCACGCAGCCGACCGGACCGAGTCCGCGGCGACAAGGCCTACTCCAGCCGCGACAACCGTGCCTACCTGCGGCAACGCGGAATCAAAGCCACCATCGCGCAGCCCGACGACCAGCGCGCCCACCGCAAGAAGCGCGGACGTTCCGGTGGCCGGCGGCCTTCGGCAGGGCGCAGTACCGCCGCCGCAACGCGGTCGAGCGGTGCGTGAACAAGTGGAAGCAGTTCCGCGCGGTTGCCACCCGATACGACAAGCGCGACTACATCTTCAACGGCACCCTGACCGTCACAGCGGTCGTCATCTGGCTCCGCGACACCGTCCAAGAGCCATCAGAAACGCCCTAATCCAATGTGTAAGCAGGCGGCCCGGGACCGTGCAACGCACCGGGGTTGCTACTCGCACAGGACAGCGAATGCCTGGATCCCCCTGGCCGTCAAGGCCTCCTCAAAGAGCGGCATCGCTGTCCGCTACGGGGTCCGCGGTGATGACGCGGGCGCCGGGCTGATGCCTCCGTTTCCCCGGGCCCTTGAGGCCTCTGTCAAGAGCGACGCAGCCCGGCGCCTCCGTGGTCACCGCGAAACTCGCGGGGCCCGGTCGGACGTTGATCGTCACGGCGCGAGCCCGCTCCAGGGTCGACCTCTTGTTCATCCGCGAGCCCGTGAGCTCTGCAGAAGATCGAGCTCCTGGAGTGCGCTGGTGTCGCGAACGGCTACTGAGATGGCGGACCAACGAGTCCTTGGATTAGGGCGCCGCGTGACCCGCATGCGCTCGTGACCTGCATAAACGGACGGATCTGGGAGGACAGCTTGACCGTGTTCTGCGGTATCGACTGGGCGGAGCGTCACCACGACGTCGCCCTCGTCGACGAAGCCGGCACCCTGCTCGCCAAAGCCCGTATCACCGACGACGCGGCCGGCTACCACAAGCTTTTGGCCCTCTTGGCCGAGCACGGTGACAGCCCAGACGATCCGATACCGGTGGCCATTGAGACCAGCCATGGCCTCCTGGTTGCGAGCCTGCGCACCGGCAACCGTCGGGTCTTCGCGATCAACCCGCTCGCCGCCGCCCGCTACCGCGACCGCCACGGCGTCAGCCGAAAGAAGTCCGACCCGGGCGACGCCTTGGTCCTCGCGAACATCCTGCGCACCGACATGCACGCCCACCGCCCTCTGCCTGCCGACTCCGAACTCGCCCAGGCCATCACGGTCCTGGCCCGAGCCCAGCAGGACGCCGTCTGGACTCGGCAGCAGGTCGCCAACCAGGTCCGCTCACTCCTGCGCGAGTACTACCCCGCTGCTCTGCTGGCCTTCCAGGGCAAACAAGGCGGCCTGACCAGGGCTGACGCCCGCGTCATCCTCACTTTGGCGCCGACTCCGGCCAAGGCCGCGAAGCTCACCCTCGCCCAGCTGCGGGCCGCCCTCAAACGCAGTGGCCGCCTCCGCGGCTGCGACGCGGAAGCCGAGCGGCTGCGGGACGTCTTCCGCGCCGAGTACGCCCACCAACTGCCCGGCGTCGAGAATGCCTTCGGCCACCAGCTCCTGGCCCTGCTCAAGCAGCTGGACGCCACCTGCGAGGCCGCGGACGATCTCGCGGAGGCGGCTACAGCCGCCTTTCACCAGCACGCCGACAGCGAGATCCTGCTCAGTTTCCCCGGCCTGGGGCCCATGCTCGGCGCCCGCGTACTCGCAGAGCTGGGCGACGACCGGGCACGGTTCGCCGACGCCAGGGCGCTGAAGTCGTACGCCGGATCCGCCCCCATCACGCGGGCCTCCGGCAAGAAGCGGTTCGTCGGCCGCCGCTTCGTCAAGAACAACCGCCTCATCAACGCCGGCTTTCTCTGGGCCTTCGCCGCCTCACCGCCTCACCGCCTCACCGCCTCACCGCCTCACCGCCTCACCGCCTCACCGCCTCACCGGGAGCGAACGCGCACTACCGACGCCGACGCGAGCATGGAGACTGGCATGCAGCCGCACAACGGCACTTGCTGAACCGCTTCCTCGGCCAGCTCCACCACTGTCTCAAGACCCAGCAGCATTTCGACGAACAGCGGGCCTTTGCACCGCTCCTTCCAGGGCCTGCTTCCCCCGCCAACCCGACCGACTTCGTCGATGAGAACAACGGCACTTCGACAGAGCCACGCTGTGGAGCGCGAACTCAATCAGAGGGCGTGACCGGGGCCCGCAGGCCGAGCCACTGATCGGCGTCCCAGGCCCGGAACCTCTCCGCTTCGGTGAACCCTAGCTTCGCCGCGAGGCGCATCGAACGGACGTTGGCGGTCTGAGTGGCGAGCACCACCGGCTCACCCGGAAGGACGTCTTCGAGCCAGCCCAGTGCCGCCGCGCACGCCTCGGCGGCATACCCGAATCCCCACGCCCGCGGCAGGAACAGGTAGCCGAGATCGACCTTCCCCACGGCAGTGGGGCAAAGGTGCTCCGTTGCTCTCCTGAGCAGGATCTGGCCGATCATCGCCCCTTCGAGATCGACGACGAATATCCCGGGCCGCTGCCCGGGCACCTCAGGCATCTCGCGCTCAAGCTCGTCACGCGGGCGGGGGCCGCCGAGGTAGGTGTGCACCTCCGACGAGGCGTGCAGCTCGATGAACGCCGCACGGTCCCAGGCCTCGGGCTCACGCAGCACGAGCCTCTCGGTCTTGATCGGTGCAGGCGGCCACGCAACGGGTCCGAGATCATTCATGTTGTCCAGCCAATCAGCGGCCTCAGTGGTGATCAAGACTCGCGGTCCCTCTTGACTTCTTGTCCCACTGAGATGTCTTTGAGGGCTCTGACGTGCGAGCCGTCGACCGTGGCGTCGTCGATGTCCAGCAGATCTGCCGTACGAAGTGCCGCGAGGAGGATGGCGTGCAGGCGGGGCCAGACGCCGGCCTCGGTCCAGTCCCGCAGGCGCCGCCAGCCCATCACCCCGCTGCAGCCGATCGTCTCGGTCGGCACGTCCGCCCAGGTCACCCCCGTGCGCAGCACGTAGACGATCCCGCGCAGAGCCGCACGGTCATCCGCCGGCAGGCGACCTGGATACCGCCGACGCCGCGGCGGGCGAGGAGGGAGCAGCGGGGCGACACGATCCCGCAGGTCATCAGGCACAACCTCATCCGACACCTGCAGAACTCTGCCGTCCGCCAGCCCAACTGCCAAGTGACTGAACCAAACTCATTCTGAAATGATCAGTAAGATCGGGCACGCAGCGGGCACGTGTGGCCCTCCATCTGAGTACGCGTGCTCATGTGAAGCGTCGACGGGGCCGCCACGCTGGGACGCGTGGCGATCGGCGGACGGTCGCCTTCAAGTGGACCCGTGAGGGCGTGGAGTTTGTGAACAATCCGTCGACCGGCTTGCAGGTCGGGGTAAGCGTTGCACTACTCGTCGTCGATCTCTTGGTCCTTGTGGGGCTGCTTTACGGGTTTGGGATTTACGGCTGGGCCGATGGCTTCAACGGAGGCAATGTTCCGGAGGCACCGGGGTTTGCGTGGCGAGCAATGTGGTTCCTGGCGGGTGGTGCTGCGGTCACCGGCGGTGGATTGCTGGCCCTGCGATGGCCGGTCCCGGGCACGGTGCAACTGTTAACCCTCGGTGGCGGAGCAGTTCTGTTCGCCTGTCTGGCTGCCAGCGCGCGCTGACGAGACCGGCTCGTCCCACCCCGCCCGCCGTCACCCCACACACCGTGGAGCGGGCGTGGTCCATGGCGTCCAGGTGGAGCGCGCCACTGTATGAACGGCCTGGACGCCAGGGGCCGCGTCTGCCCGGCTCCGCCTGGTCGGCGGTGGACGGGATGGACGCTCCCCCGCACACGTCGCTACGGGCCCGCAGCCGACGCCGGCGCCCCCGTCCCGGTGCCGGCCGGTCCCCCGCCGGGGCGGCATCTTGTACCCGCAGATGACGTCCTGTCCTTGCCCGCTTGCACACAGCGCGACACCGGCCGGGACAGCGAGGTCACTGTCCGCGGGTCAGCCCAGCCGGGAGCGCCCGGCCCGGGTCGGCCGCTGTTCCTTCCCCGCCCGCCGGAACATGCGTCCCTGGTATCCCCGTGCGGGGTGCCGGTGTTCGGGGGAACCCCGGCCGGGGCACCACCGAGCGGCGACCTGCTTTTCGGCACCGGCCATAAAGGGCCTGGTCCGTCACCACGGGGGGAGTGACGGACCAGGCCCGAGACCACGGTTCCATAACCGCCCACGGCACGTCCGGTTTGCAGGCGAAGCCGTTGAAGAAAGGCGCAATTGTCGTCGTCTCGGTCTCCAGCAGCCCGGTCGGCAGCCGCCTTGTGGGGCGCGGGCCGCGGTGACCGGTGCTTTGCCGCCGACGGGTCACGGCCGGAAGGGGTATGGGCATCTGGCTGTCCTCCTGCAGGCTCCCCGCTGGGGAGGTGAGAGTCAGACAACTGCCCGCGCCGTGGTCGAGCATCCGGCCCTCAACATGTGTACCGGGTGATCGTCCCGGCAGAAGGGAGTGCCGGAGAAGCCCAGGACCACGCAGTTGCGTACGTACACCGTCCGCGACGGGCTGCTCGACAAGTGGGTGGAACGGTGGCGCAGCGGCGGCGGTCGGCGGTGCGCGTCCTGCCGGTCGGCATCGTAGCGGAAGCGGCAGGACACGCACCGTCAGCCGGTCGCAGTCCAGGCGCCGCTGGACAGTGCGTACTCCAGCAGGTCGGGGGCCGCACCGGGCGGCCAGGCTTTTGTGCCGGCAAGCTGCCGGGCGGCTGCGTGCATGAAAAAGAGGTAGACGCTGTACTGGTGGGGCGTCCAGTCCCATTCGACCCAGACCTAGGTTCTGTCTCTTTGGTCAGCGTCGGGCCCAGATGAGGATGCCCGCGAGGTGGAGTGCGGCCTGGTAGGCGATCGCGAGCTTGTCGGTTCGTGTGGCCAGGCCGCGCCACTGCTTGAGACGGTTGATGCACCGCTCGACGGTGTCGCGCTGCTTGTATGCCTCTCGGTCGAAGCCGGGCGGACGGCCACCGAGTCGGCCTCGCCGCAGGCGGTGGCTGACTTGGTCGGATGGCTGCGGGATGACCGCACGGATGCCCCGGCGCCGCAGGTGGCTGCGGATGGCGCGTGAGGAATACGCGCGGTCGGCCAGAACGGCTACGGGCCGGGTCCGGGGCCTGCCCGGGCCCGTGCGGGGCACGCGGATGCGGGACATCACCGTCTCGAAGGCGGGTGCGTCACCTGCCTGGCCTGCGGTGACTGCCTGGCCTGCGGTGACGGTGAAGGCGAGAGGCCGTGCGCGGCCGTCTGCGGCCAGGTGGACCTTGGTGCTCAGCCCGCCGCGGGAGCGTCCGAGCGCGTGATCGGCTGGCTCACCGGGGTGGGCCGCCCCCTTTTGAGTGCTCCGGCAGCGTGCTGGTGGGCCCGGACGACCGTGGAGTCCACCGACACCGTCCAGTCGATGTCGTCGTCGGCGTCCGCTGCGGCCAGGACGGCGGCGAGGATCATCTCCCAGGTGCCGTCGACGGCCCATCTGATCAGCCGTTTGTGAGCGGTCTGGAACGAGCCGAACTGGTCGGGCAGGTCCCGCCAGGGCGAGTTGGTGCGGTACTTCCACGCGATGGCCTCAAGAGTGCGGCGATGGTCGGCCCATCGCCGCCCGCGAACCGGATCGGCCGACATCAGCGGCTCGATCCGGTCCCACATCGCATCGGTGATCACTGATCGGACGGACACATCCGATCAACTGACCAACCCATTAAAGAGACACGCGCTAGCGCTCTGACCGGGATGGTTCGCCGGAGCGTCGCGTCGACAGAACATATTCGCCGACTGGGCCCTGTGCATCGTGTGGGGCGGGCGGCGGTGCTGTCACGTTGGCTGACTGGGTGGGATGGTCTCCGGGTTGATCGTGCTGGAGGGGGCTGTTCGTGGGGGGCGCGTCGCCGTCGTACAAGGGCCATCGGTACCCGGTCGAGGTCGTCTCCCACTGCGTGCGGCTGTGCTTCCGCTTCCCGTTGTCCTACCGCGAGGTCGAGGAACTGATGCCCGAGCGCGGCGTGATCGTCTCGTACGGGACCGTGCGACGGTGGTGTCGGAAGTTCGGGCAGGCCTACGCGAACGGGCTTCGCCGCAGGCGTCCCCGGCCCGGCGGCAAGGGGCATCCCGACGAGGTCTTCATCAAGATCAACGGTGAGCAGAAATACCTGTGGCGGGCTGTGGACCGGGACGGCAACGTCCTCGACATCCTCGTGCACAACCGCCGCGACAAGGCCGCGGCCAGACGGTTCCTCCGCAGGCCGATGACGAAGACCCGGGCAGTGCCGAGGATGATCGTCACCGACAGGCTCCGCTCCTGCAGCGCCGCCCACCACGAGGTCATGCCTTGCGTCGAGCACCGCTCGCACAGGGGACTGAACAACCGGGCCGAGAACAGCCACCAGCCGACGAGGCAACACGAACGGGTCATGAAGGGCTTTTCCGCTCCGTGGGCGGGGCGCAGAGGTTCCTGTCCGCGTTCAGTGGCGTCCCACCCCACTTCCGGCCTCGTCGCCATCTGATGCCCGCACCTCACCACCGCACCGAAATGACCGTCCGCTTCACCGTCTGGGAGCAGATCACCGGCGTCACGGACCGACCTGCCACGGCCCGAGCACCGGCCCGGAACCCGGCCCCACCACACCTCGACACACCGCCAGACGCCCACACACCCAACAACGTGACAACGCCGTCGGCAGCAATCAGCGGGCCCGCCCACGGCCAGTTCACCAGACAGCCGAGCGGGGCTGAGGTCGTCAGTCCGCACAACGTGCCCCTGTGCGTCCCTTCTCCCTGGGCGGGTCACTGCCGCCTGCGAGGTGCGCCATACCAGCGCCAACTCGTGCGCCGGGGCCGCTCAGGGCTGCCGATGCGTCCGGTGGCCCACAGCAGGGTTGACGAGGCGTCGTCGATAATGGGCACCTCAGGAAACAGCCGGGCGAGGGCCCGGCGACTCAGGTCCTCCGGCGGCTTCCCGTCACGTTGGGCCCCCTGGGCGATGTCGTAGGTGTGGACGAGTGTTTCGACGACTCCCATCGCCGCGAAGCCCTCCGGGTCGGAGGCGCCGAAGACGTGCGGGGCCAGCACCGTGGGGGCAGTGCTGTCCACCATCGCAGCGAGCACGCCGCCGCACGCCTCGACGACGGTCAGGAGCCCCTCGGCCCCCGCCGCAGCGTCCCCGAATATGACGTTCACGGGCCCGTCGGCGCGGTCGCTGGACAGGCGCAGGGGCACGCGCCGGACGTCCATGGGATGTCCGAGCCCGAAGCGCAGCGCGTAGGTGAGCAGATCGTCCGCGAGATGCTCCAGGGTTTCCCAGCACGTCCAGTCCAGGTCACCGGCTGGAGCACTCCATCGGGAGGGGGGAACATCGGACAGGACCTTGACGCAGTAAGCGACGGCCTCGCGCACATGCTTTCCGCTCACCAGCGCATCGGTTACTTCGGAATGTGACATTCAGGCAGGTTACCGGGCACGGTGCCAAGCAGCAGGCTGCAGGGCCCGCTGATCCGGCTCGACCGCTCACCGGCCACTCTGCCCAGTCATCTTGGACAATGAACACATGGACATTCGATCCCCGCGTGTGAACGAGTTGCCTGTTCTACAGGACATCGAGAGGGCAGCCGGTCAGCGCTTCCACGACATCGGTATGCGGGAGATCGCCGACGACGGTCCGCTCCCCCTCGGCGAACTCGTCCGGTACCAGCAGAGCGGGCTGGCCTGGGTGGCGGTCGATGCGGCCGACGTCCCGATTGCCTATCTGATCGCCGATCGTGTCGACGGCGGCATCCATGTTGAGCAGGTTTCGGTGCTCCCCGACAGCGCGCGCCGCGGGATCGGCAAATCTCTTCTGGACCACCTGGCCGATCACGCTCAGAGTGAGCAGGCACCCGCCCTGACCCTCACCACCTTCAGCGAGGTGCCGTGGAACGCCCCTTACTACTCGTGTTGTGGCTTCCGGGTCCTGGCCGACAGCATGCTGACACCTGGCCTGCGGAAGATCCGCGAGCGTGAAGCGGCAGACGGTCTGGACCGCTGGCCGCGCGTGTGCATGCGGCGGCAGCTGTGACGCAGCTCGCTGCCGTGGCGAGCAGCGTCACAGATCCTCAGCTTGTGATCGCATGCCGCGCTCAAGAGGGAGGGCCGGGCTCCGCAGCGCGCATTGTCCAGTTGGGACCTGAGCGTAACCGTCCGCATTCGATGCCCGATGACACGAAACGGCCGGCACCACCGCCTGCGACGGTGGTCGCGGGCGGCGGTCCGGTCGGAACATGTGGGTACTGGGGGTGAACGGTCAGCGGGGGCTGCCGCTCTACTTGCGCACTGCAGGCGCGAACTGTCGGTCTTCGCCCATGCCCGCACTACGGGGCTGTTCCCACCTCACTCAATTCTCGTAGGCGAGGCGGAGGTCCGCCCTCGTCGGGGTTCCGACTTCGGGCACGGGAGGCAGTGGGGCGCCGGAAGCGGCGGCCATGCGTGGACGAGGGTGCCGTCCACGGAATCCAGAACCGACAGGCATCATCGCGGGGGTGGGCGGTGAGCGGGCGGCACGGTGGGAGAGCGGTGCTCAAGGTCGGTGCGCACGTCCGCTTCCGCGACCGCACCTGGCAGGTGGTGGCCATGACCGGGCAGCAGGTCCACCTGGCCGGTGAGACCGGAGAGGACGAGACCGTGCTGACCACCGCGATGACCTTCGGAAAGTCGTCGGCAGGCTCACGCCTTCGGGTCCGCGAATGCGGGCCGCGTGCCGTACTTCTCGACCGCTTCTGGGTCGAGGGACATTCCGAGTCCGGGGTCGGAGGGGATGTCGAGGTATCCGTCGGCGTCGAGTCGCCAGCCTCCCGCTACCAGGTCGTCGACATAGGCCGACCCGGTCTTGTACTCGACGAGGTCGGTGGACGCGAGTGCGGACGAGAGCTGCAGATCGGCGGCGAGACCGATGGCCGTGTTCCATCCGTGCGGAATCAGACGGATGCCGAGGTCCTGGGCCTCCCAGCCGATTCGGCGCGACTCGCTCAGACCGCCGCCCTTCGTGGTGTCGGGCTGAACGATGTCGAAGGCGCGGCGTCGCAGGTACGGGGCGAAGCTCTGCCTGCGGGTGAGGACTTCGCCCCCGCTGATGGGGACGGGTGAACCCGCGCGCAGCTCTGCGAAACCCTCGAGGTCGTCCGGTGCGAGGGCCTCCTCGAACCAGGCGATGTCGTAGTCGGCGAGCATCCGCGCGGTTCGCTTCGCCCATGCCAGACCACCGGGGAAGAAGCCTTCGGAGCCGCCGGCGTCGACAGCGAGCAACCGGTCGCCTATCGCGGCGCGGGCGGTGGCGACGGTGTGTTCATCGGTGGCGGCGTCCACCCGTCCGAATTTCCACCAGCCGATCTTGAACGCGGTGAATCCCTGCTCCACGAGTTGGGTGAGGTTGTCCGTCATGGGGCCGGCCTCGTCCATGAGCACTGACGCGTAGGGGCGCACCCGGGTGCGGTGGCGCCCGCCGAGCAGTCGGCCGACCGGCTGGCCGAGCGCCTGGCCGGCGATGTCCCACAGGGCGATGTCGATGGCGCTCGTCGCGTGGGTGAGCGCGCCGCCCCGGCCCATCCAGAACGCGGTCTGGTGCAGCGTTTCGGTGATCCGCTCGACTTCCACCGGGTCCTGTCCGACGAGGTGCGGGAGCAGGAGGTCGATCGCTCCCTGGACGAGGTTCTCGGTGGTGAACGCGCTTCCGATGCCCGTGATGCCTTCGTCGGTGTGGACGGCTACGAGCGTGTGCACGACATCGTTCGGACGCAGTTCGTTCGACCAACCGCCTTCGGGGGTCGCCCCACGAAGACCGCATGTCTCGACCCTGGTGATTTTCATGAGTGCCTCTCGTAACGGGTGTCATAGCCGCGTGCGCCGACGAGGCGGCGGCTGTGTTCGGGACCGTACCCGACCGAGAGAACCATTGTCGACAATCGACTATTCGACTACAGTCTGCCGAACGACCCGCCTCCAGAGCGCCAGACCACCACGGGAGCACCCATGGACGACGAAGTCGCCTCCCACAGGTCTGCGCTCACCGACCACAGGAGCCATGACCGCGATTGTCGACAAAGTACAATCCTGTTACGCTCCGGCCATGTCCGGTCTTCCCGCGCTTCCCGCGCTCCCCTCCGCATCCCTCGCCTCGCGCCGCGAAACCGTGGCAGACGTCCTGCGCGAGGCCATCACCTCGGGCCGTCTCCAAGCGGGTCAGAAGCTCACCGAGTCGGGAGTCGCCGAACAGCTGGGAACCAGCCGGGCGCCGGTCCGCGAGGCACTGCGCCAGCTGGAGCAGGAGGGCCTCGTGATTTCCTATCCCTACCGCGGTACGGAGGTGCTCGGCGTCTCCCAGGAGGAGATCGAGAATGTCCTCGTACCGGTCCGCATCTCCCTGGAGAAATTCGCCTTCCGCAAGGCGATGCCTCGCCTGACCGACGCGGACTACGCCCACCTCCAGTCGCTCGTCCGCAACATGGAAGCAGCGGCCGATGCGTCCGACGCCGCGCTGCTCGCCGACGAAGACATCCGCTTCCACGAGGCGGTCGTGGCTTTGTCGGGGCAGCAGCACTGCCTGCAGATCTGGCGGTCGATCCAGCCCCGCGTGCGCGCCTACTTCCGGCGCGACGCGAGCCACTACTCAGACGCGACCGTGGTCGCCGGGCAGCACCGTGAGCTCATCGACGCACTCCGCGCAGGTGACGAGCACGCGCTGGACCGGGCCGTCACCGCCCATATCAACACCCATTTCAGAGCCACTGAGGACCCCTCCGAATGACCAAGACGATCTTGATCACCGGCGGCGGAAGCGGCATCGGCCGCGCCACCGCATCCGAAGCCGCACGCCGTGGCTGGGCCGTCGGCATCCTTGACCGTGACAGCAAGAGCGCTGAGCGGGCGGCGGCCGAAGCCCGGCGCGCCGGCGCCCACAGGGTCTGGTCGGCTGCGCCGGACGTCACCGACGAACGGGAGCTCGTCGACGCGTTCGGCGCAGCGAGCACCGCACTGGGCCCGGTGGACGGGGTGACCGCGAGCGCCGGCATCGAGATCAACACGCCGCTACCACGGATGTCCCTCGACACCTGGCGCCGCGTTCTCGACGTGAATCTCACCGGCACCTTCCTGACCGTACGCACAGCCGCCCGAGCCCTGCGGGACGCCGGGAGGCCGGGTTCCATCGTGTGCTTGTCGTCCCCTTCCGCCTTCGTCGGCTTCGCCGGCGGCTCGAACAGCGCGTACGGAGCGTCCAAGGGTGGAGTCTCCGCGTTCGTGAGGGCTGCCGCCATCGATCTGGCCCCTCACGGCATCCGCGTCAACGCGGTTGTCCCCGGCGCCACCGATACGCCCATGCTCTACTTCGGCCTTGACGGTGACGAGCTCAAAGCGGAGCGCGCGCGCCTACAAGACGCCGCAGCACGGCAGATCCCGCTCGGGCGGATGGCCGATCCCGTCGAAATCGCGCGTGCCGCTGTCTGGTTGCTCTCTGACGACGCCTCGTACGTCACGGGCAGTCACTTGGTGTGCGACGGCGGCCTCATAGCCAAGAGTGCGAACGACTTCTGACCAAGCCCCCCGTTATCTTCTTCGCGGTCCTGCAAGAGGGCCGCTGGCCTCCGGGCCCGGCATGACTGTTGCCCCCTGTCGATCGGATGACCTGGGGGGTGGTGTCGCCGAGTCCGAGTGGTGCCGTCGGAGACGCTGATCAGAGGTCCGGCCACCGCCTGGCCCGGCGCAATGCCGGGCAGCTCGTGGGCGGCAGGTCTGCATAACGTGGATGCGCGCGAACGGCCCCGCCGCCGAGGCCGGCACAGCATCGACGCATGTGGGGGCACGGTGATCGACATCGACGCAACGGGCGTCTTTCTCGGCCTGGACGCCGGCAAGAGCAGCCACCATGGCCACGGCCTCACCCCGGCCGGGAAGAAGGTCTTCGACAAAGCCCTGCCGAACGGCGAACCCCAGTTGCGGGCCGTCTTCGACAAGCTCAAGGCCAAGTTCGGCACCGTCCTGGTGGTCGTGGACCAGCCCGCCTCCATCGGCGCCCTGCCGCTGACCGTCGCCCGTGACGCCGGCTGCCAGCTCGCCTACCTGCCCGGACTCGCGATGCGCCGGATCGCCGACCTCTACCCGGGCGAGGCCAAAACCGACGCCCGCGATGCGACCGTCATCGCGGACGCCGCCCGCACCATGCCCCACACCCTGCGCTCTCTCGAACTGGCCGACGAGATCACCGCCGAGCTGACCATGCTGGTCGGCTTCGACCAGGACCTGGCCGGCGAGGCCAACCGCACCTCCAACCGCATCCGCGGCCTGCTCACCCAGTTCCACCCCAGCCTCGAACGCGTCCTGGGACCCCGCCTGGACCACCCCGCCATCACCTGGCTCCTCGAGCGCTACGGCTCTCCCCAAGCACTGCGGAAAGCCGGCCGCCGCAAACTCATCGAGGTCATCCGGCCCAAGGCACCCCGCATGGCCGAACGGCTGGTCGAGGACATCTTCACCGCCCTCGACTAACAGACCGTCGTCGTTCCCGACACCAGCACCCTGGACCTGATCGTGCCGTCCCCGGCCAAATCCCTGGCCGCCGTCCACGAACAACGCCGCGCACTGGAAGCCCAGATCGAGGCCCTGTTGGAGGCCCACCCTCTTTCCCAGGTCCTGACCTCGATGCCCGGCATCGGCGTCAGGACCGCCGCAGTCCTCCTGACCACCGTCGGCGACGGCAGCAGCTTCCCGAGCGCCGCCCACCTTGCCTCCTACGCCGGCCTCGCCCCCACCACCAGACAGTCGGGCTCCTCGATCCACGGCGAACACGTTCCAAGAGGCGGGAACCGACAGCTCAAACGCGCGATGTTCCTCTCCGTGTTCGCAGCGCTCCACGACCCCGCCTCCCGCACCTACTACGACCGCTGCCGAGCCAGAGGCAAAACCCACACCCAGGCCCTCCTCCGCATCAGCATCCTGTTCGCCACGCTCCGCGACGGAACCTTCTACGAACCCAGAACCCCACGGATCGCTTGACGAAGGACATAGAGGCACCCCCACTGCAAAGTCACCACCCCTTGCCGGGCCCCAGCTCTCTTTGCCGCCCCGCTCCCCCGACGGGACGGCAAAGGACATCGCCTCTTCTTCACGGGAGGTACCTGTTGAACTCTCCACTCCGCGTCTTCGCGGAGCAGTTCCTCAAACAGGGCCGAGGCCTCGCTGAGGTACCCACGGTCCGTGCGCCAGCTCCCGTGGGCCGGCTCGCACCTTTGGCCACGCACATTCTGAGTGCCTTGGCCAAAGGACGTCCGCTGGGTGGTCGCACCAGGCCACGGCGTCATCTCCCCTGAGGAGCTCCACGAGGCCCTGACCGAAAGGACGGCCCCCTTCCGTCCCGAGGCCGCGGCCCGCCAGCCCCCGCGCCGCAGAAGCACGACCAGACGCCAGCCCAGCTCACAGGCGCACAACAACACGTCAGCGGACGACCAGCGACGAGACGCACAGACGACTCCCGACCAGCGAGAAAGGGGACGACCACAATGACAATCCCCGATGCCCCACCCGACTGGCCCCGCATCGCCCGGTACCTGCTCCACCGCGCCGAGAAAGCGCGCGACACCTGGCACACCCCGGCCCACCGACTGGCGGCCTCATCCGATGCTCTCGCCGCAGCCCAGCACACCGACATCGACAACGCACAGATCCTGGGCGCGATCGGCGCGCGGCACGGCTGGCCTGGACGCACCCGGGTCGGCGCTGACAGCTGCCAAGCCTCGATCTTCATCGCCCTGCACGCAGATCAACGACCGCAACCTGCAGAGCAGACTGCTCCACGCCCTGCACCAGGCCGCGCCCCGCAGCGAGGCGATCCCAGCCCAATGAGCCCACCTGTAGGACCGGCTGCTCGTCAACGCTAGGGCGTGTGTCGGAAGTGTTCTAGTTTGGCTGACGTGACTGAGCGGGGGCGGAGTTATCGATATGTCGGACCGATCGAGCTGAAGGCCGCGGTCCGGCCTGGTGACGGCGGGCGTCGTATCGGCTCGGCGGCTGACTTCGACGGCTGGATCAGGGAGCAATCGGCGGCCGAGCTGGCCGAACCGTTCACCTTCGTGGTCTGCGTGGACGGTGCGCTTCGGCTGGCACCGCGCCGGAGCGAGCACGTGGCCTGCGCCGGCGGAGACATGGTCCTGAGCGCTGGTGAGATCAGCTTCATGCGCGAGGCAGACCGGTGGACCGTGAGCGAGGTCAGCAACCAGTCCACCGGCTACTGCCCAGATGTCACCTCCTGGGCGGAAGTCGCCCGCGCCCTGGACGCTGCAGAGCTCCGGCGGCCATCCGGCTTCACCCACGAGGTGGTGTTCCGGCGATGCCCCGACTGCCAGGAGCGCAACATCGTCCGTGAGGACGACTTCGTCTGCGTCTTCTGCGGCAGCGATCTGCCCGCGGCATGGAACGTGGATCCCACCACGTGACGGCCCAAGGTCACAGCCACTCGCTGATGGCCGCGACCAGCACGGTCGCCTCGTAGCGGACGGCGAGCTTGTCGTATCGCGTGGCGACAGCACGGTGTCTCTTGAGCCGGTTGATCCCGCACTCGACCGCATGACGCTGGCGGTAGTCGGCCGGGTCGAAGCGCGGCGGCCGGCCGCCGCGGGAGCCGAGCTTCTGGCGGTTGCGTGCCTGGTCGGCCTTGTCCGGGATGGTGCATCGGATTCCGCGTCGGCGCAGGTAGGCGCGATTGTTGCGGGAGGCGTACGCCTTGTCGGCCCGCACCCGATCGGGACGAACGCGTGGCCGACCCGGCCCGAGGCGGGGCACGCGAACCTTCTCCAGCACCGGTTCGAACTGCGGTGAGTCTCCACGCTGCCCTGCCGTCACCACGATCGACAGGGGCTTCCGACCCTGTTCGACGGCCAAGTGCAGTTTGGTGGTGAACCCGCCGCGCGAGCGTCCCAGCCCGTGATCACGAGGCTCGGTGAACACGCCACCCGGCGTTTCCTTCTGCAGATCACCCTGCTTGCGGGCCCCGGCCGCATGCTGGTGGGCGCGGCAGACCGTGGAGTCGACGCTCAGGTCCCACGTGATCGCCCCCTTCGCGTCGGCCAGGGACTGGAGCCGGGTGAGGATCCGGAGCCAGGTGCCGTTGCGCTGCCATCGGCGGAACAGGTCGTAGCCCCGGCCCCACGGCCCGTATTCGATTCGACAGGGATGTCCCGCCACGGGACTCCGGTCCGGACACGGAACCGTATGCCGTCGACCAGCTGCCGCCGGGGCCAGACGGGCGGCCGCCCCGCCTTCGTCCCCTTCGGCAACAACGGCTCCAGCACCGCCCACTGCTCGTCCGTGAGATCTCCCCGACCCATGAACCATGATCATTCACAGCCCAAGATCCGCTTTCGACACACGGCCTAGAAAGCGGTGATGGAAGGTCGCCGGACCCGGTTCCCCCAAGCACAGGTCGAACTGCGGCAAGCGCTCGACGGCTGCCCGGTTGAGTGGAGTTCTGACCTTTATCGACCATGGCCTCGCGCTACGGGAACGCTCTGGCACCATCTGACAGTAGGCATAAGGGACCTCTCACTCAGGACTGTCGGGCCCATGTGTCCGACTGTCCGGTTTACGAGCTGACCTGCATAAACGGACCGGACACCGTCAGCGGCCCAGTGTCCGGCCTGGAAGGCTGCAACACGCCCAGCCTGGTGTCGCAGCCCTGCCGCACAGCATCCACCGGGCGCCCGGACGGCCGCCGGAACGCTCCCCTCCGGCGAGTACGCGGTCAAGCTGGCGGAGCAACGCAATCCCGCACCGGCAAATGCGCAGGTCAGCGGCTTAGGCAACCGAAAGTACCCGCCTCTCTCTGTGACGGTTGAATTGTTTGTGGGACGTGCACGGACCGTGGACTTAGGATGCGTGAGAACTGCATCCACCACCCGCGGGGGACAAGTTGAGGGAGCTGGTCTGCGTCGCACCAGTGGTCCGGGACCGGCTCGTCGTTCGGTTCGGAGCTGGGGTGCTGGCCTGGTGTGATGAGTTGCCGGTTGTCGTGGACGAACTCGCTGCCCGTTGGGATCTGGAGCTTGTCGCGGCGGGCGGAGGAGGCACCTCGCGGGTGTTCCGCTGCTTCAGGCGGGACACCGGCACCTCGGCATGGCTGAAACTCACGCCGGAGCCCGGGATTGCCCGGGAGGAAGCCGAAGCTCTGCGGGCCTGGGCGAAGACGCCATCGGTTGTCACGCTGCTGGCACAAGATCTGACCGCCGGGGCCCTGCTTCTGGACGACGTGGAGCCGGGCGTGCAGGTGAGCCAGCGTGCATGGAATCTGGCTGAGGTCGCGGCGCTGCTGCGGGACCTGCGAGACCCTGCTCCCGCGCCGGGCGAGCACTCGGTACTGCGGCGTCTCTCACACCGCGTCGACTTCATGTTCGACTTGACCGTCCGCAGGCTTGCAGCGTGCGACGTGAACGATCCGGCTGTTTCGAAGGTGCTTCGGCAGGCGCGGGCGGCAGCCCTGGAACTTGCAGGCAATGGGCCTGTGGGACTCGTGCATGGTGATCTCCACCCGGCCAACGTGCTGTCTGGTCCGGGAGCCCGCATGGTGGCGATTGATCCGAGGCCGACGTGGGGCGACCCGGACTTCGACGCTGTCGACTGGGTGCTTGAAGGAGTTGCAGATCCAGCCGTGCTGGAGCAGAGGATCGAGGAGCTGGCGGCGCTGGTTCCTGGCATGTCTCCTCGTCGTGTGATGGGTTGGTGCCGAGCCCTGGCCGCCCTCAATGCGGTCCCCAGGATGTGTGCGGGGCGGGACGACACGGAGACTCAGTTCCTCATGGCTCTGGCCGACAGCTGAGTGCTCCATCGACCTCAAACGATCTCGTCCCACGGTGCCTGTCAGCCGCTGTGATCACCCGGAGCGTAGCTTTTCCAGGGGGCTCCGGCGTCGGCGGCGATGCGGGTGGTGCTCTTGTCGTGGTAGCCGAGTGCCCGGGCGATGACGGGGGCGCTGGCGGGCAGGGCCTGGAGGTAGTTGAGCAGCAGGCCGGCCACGGGCTCAGGCACTGGGGTGGGCGGGTCGCCGAGCCGGAGTGCGACGTGCTGGCCCTCGCGAAGGACGTCGTCGACTGTCATGCGGACGATCCGGCTGACCGGCTGGGCGAACAACAGGACCAGACAGGCGGCGACCCGAACTCGCAGCGGGGTGCTGGCGTCGGCGAGGACCCGTTGCAGGGCGGCGACTCGTTGGTGCTGGCCCATCGGGTGGGGGTTGGCGGTCGGGCGGTTCGGGATGACCAACCGCGGCATCCGGCGGCTGTCCATGCACCACCGCAGAAATGCCTGTGCGGGCCGTCGGGTGGAGTACTTCTCCGCGTGCCAGGCATCGAGGTCGGCCTGGGTGCAGGCGCTCAGCGCGACGTCGCGGGCGGCGAGCCAGACCAGGAAGGCGCCGGCCTGCGTGGTCTGCCGGCGGCATTCCTGCGTGGTGCTGGTGCCCAGCGGGCTCTTGGCTGCTTTGGCGCGGAGTTTGCGGAGCTGATGCCAGGTGGCGAAGTGCTGAAGCAGCTGGGCGTGTTCGGTATCCGCGGTGGCGGCGATCCGCTGGGCGAGCCACCGCTCGAACAGCAGGAGGCGCCGGTCGAGGTGCGGCAGGACACCGCTGTCGACGCTCCCCCGAGCCTCACCGGCGCGCTGCTGCGCACCCTTCTCTTCGACCGGTGGGTGGCGGATTTCCTGTCCGCGCATCCCGACGCCACCGTGGTCGAGATCGGCACCGGGCTTGACACGCGCCACGAACGTGTCGACCACGGCCGCGCCCGGTGGTTCGACCTCGACCTGTCCGATGTGATCGGCCTGCGCCGCAACTTCTTCGCGGACGGCCCCCGGCGGACGATGATCGCGGCCTCGTTGGCGGACGGGGCGTGGGCCGCAGAGGTGGCCTCGCACGCCACCGGGCCGTACCTGTTCGTCACGGAGGCCCTGCTGCCCTACCTGAACGAACCCGATGTGCGCGGGGTCATCGGCCTCCTCGCCGACCGCTTCCCGGGCGCCCTGCTGGCCCTGGACACCGCCGGCCCCGACTTCTTCGACACTCAGGAACAGCACGACGCCCTCAGCAAGGTCGAGGCCCGTGTGCACTGGTACTGCCCCGACCCGGCCCAACTGACTGGCTGGCGGCCGGGTACACGCGTACTGGTATCCCACACCCTCACCAGCCTGCCCGAAGACCTCGTGACCCAGATGCCGCTCTCCTACCAGCAAATGGTGTCCGCCATCGCCGCTCAGCGGCTCCCTCAGGCCGAGGGCTACCGGCTCAAGCGTCCTGCGCCCGCCCTGACATCCGCAGGCACGCTCAGCGGCCGGTTCCGGCCGTGACTCCGCCGAGTCACGGCCGGATTCGGGACCCGTTGCGCGAGCGCCGCGATTACCAGGAGGACTTGGTGACCCCGGGCAGGAAGCCGGCGTGGGCCTGCTCGCGCACGCGGACCCGCGACAGGCCGAACTTCCGAAGGTGACCGCGCGGCCGCCCGTCCACGCTGTCCCGGTTGCGTACTCGGGTAGCGCTCGCATTGCGGGGCTGGCGCCGCAGTTCCTCCACTGCGGCCTGGCGTTCGGCGTCGGTGGAGGACGGCCGACGGATGATCTCCTTCAGCTCCGCACGGCGGGCCGCGTACCGCTCGACGACCGCTTTGCGCTTCTCGTTCTGCGCGATCTTGCTCTTCTTGGCCATCAGACCTTCCCTCCTCGGGCGCGGATGCGGGCCACGGCCGCCTCGATGCCGATGCTGTCGACGGTCTTGATCGCCTTCGCGCTGAGCGTCAGCCGGACGTACCGCCCTTCGCTGGGCAGCCAGTAGCGCTTGCGCTGGATATTGGGGTCGAAGCGGCGCGAAGTGCGCCGATGCGAGTGGGAGATGGTGTTGCCGAAGCCCGGCTGGGCTCCGGTCAGTTGGCAGTGGGCGGACAAGGTCTTACCTGCCTCTCGTCGGTCGACTAGTTTTTGGAAATGGAAACCATTCCCATATAGTACCCCTCATGGCTCGCAACGAGGTACGCCGGGTCATCAAGCTCCGCTCCACCGCGGGGACCGGCTACACGTATGTCACCCGCAAGAACCGCCGTAACGACCCCGACCGCACGGTGCTGCGCAAGTACGACCCGATCGTCCGGCGCCACGTCGACTTCCGCGAGGAACGCTGACCTCCCGTCACTCCGCCGCCCCCGAACTCAAGGACGCCCCATGAAGCCCGGAATCCACCCTGCTTACGGTCCCGTCGTCTTCCGCGACCGTGCCGCGAACTACGCGTTCCTCACGCGCTCCACCATGACCAGCGACAAGACCATCGACTGGGAGGACGGCAACACCTACCCGGTGGTCGACGTCGAGATCTCGAACGTCAGCCACCCCTTCTACACGGGGACCGCCCGAGTCCTGGACACCGCCGGCCGAGTCGAGCGTTTCGAGCGCCGGTACGGCCAGCGCGGAGCCAACTGATGCGGGACGAGGCCGGACTGCCCGTCGTCATCGTCGCCGGGCTGCACTCCGAGGCGCGCCGGAAGGTCGTGGACCAGTTGCTGCGCCTTGTACCCGACAGCGTCGCCCTCCATCACGACCTGTCCACGGCGGCCGACGGCACCGTCCTGCGCCAGGTGCGCGACGCTTCGGGTGAGCTGTCCCGGGGCGACGCCCCGCTGGTCAACGACTGCGCGTGCTGCGCGCTACGCGAAGACCTGGTCCCCGAGCTGGAACGGCTCGCCGACGCCGGCCTCACCCGGCTCGCCGTCGTCGAACTGTGGGACTCCGTCGAACCCAAGGGGATGGCCGAGACCGTCGTCCAGCACGGTGCCGACGCGGTCCGGCTCACCAACGTGATCACGGCGGTGGACCCGGCTCTCGCACTCCCCTGCCTCGGCAACGGTGACGACCTGGCCGAGGCGGGCCTCGCGGCCGCAGCCGGCGACCAGCGCACGGTCGGCGACACCTGGGCCAGGCAAGTGGAGTATGCCCCCGTCCTCGCCGTCGTGGAGAGCGAGGACACCGACGACGAGGACCGGGCGCTCCTCAGCCAACTCCACCCCGTCGCCCGTCAGGTGAGCGCCAACTCTCCGGAGCTCGCCCGGCTGGCCTTCGCCGGCTTCGACGTCGAAGCGGCCGCCGCGGCCCAGCACCCTGCCTGCGCCCTGCTCCCCCAGGAAGCCGACGAGGCAGGCGTCACCACATTCGTCTGGCGTCGGCACCGCCCGTTCCACCCCGAACGCCTCTACCAGGCGCTGGAAGACCTCTGCTGCGCCGCTGCCCGCAGCCGCGGACGGTTCTGGCTCGCTGACCGCCCCGACACCCTGCTCGCCTGGGACGCCGCGGGCGGAGCCCTGTGCGTGGAGAGCGCCGGCCCGTGGCTCGCCTCCCTGCCGGACGCCGCCTGGGAGATGGTCCCGCCCGTGCGCCGGGCGGCCGCCGCGCTGGACTGGCACCCCGAACACGGGGACCGCTGCCAGCACCTTGTCTTCACCTCACCCGGCCTGGACCGCGACGGGCTCGCGCGGGTGCTGGAGTCCTGCCTGCTCACCGACGCCGAGTACACCGCAGGCCCCGAAGCGTGGAAACAACTCCCGGCCGCGTTCGACTCTCTGCTTGACCCCGTCGCGTAGAACCTGCCCCATCCGCCCCATCACAGAAGGAGCACTATGGCCCCCCGCCAAAGCCCCCGCAAGCCCCTGAAGTCCCGCCCCAACCCGCTGGACGCGGCCGGGATCACCTACATCGACTACAAGGACACCGATCTGCTGCGGAAGTTCATCTCCGACCGCGGAAAGATTCGCAGCCGCCGCGTCACCCGCGTCACGGCCCAGCAGCAACGACAGATCGCCACGGCGATCAAGAACGCCCGTGAGATGGCGCTCCTTCCGTACTCGAGTCGGTGAGAAACGACCACTCGCCTCCTCCACAAGCCTTTTCTGTGGGAAATGCGGAGGCGCACAGAACGCACCCCTGGGAGCAGTGGGTGCGTTCTGTTTTCCCGGAGGGGCGCATGCGAAGCAGTCAGTGAGCCTCTTTCATCCTGGATAGCTACAGGTCGGCAGTGTGTGCACGGCTCGGACGATGATGCTGATGCGGCGGGTAGAGCATCTGGCTCGCCGGAGTGGTCGCCAGGACTTCAGCCGGGCGAAGGCGCGTTCACCTGGGGCTCTGAGCCGGGCATGGTCGCGGTGGAACTGCTGGTAGTGCTCGGGTTGGTGGCGGTGATGGTAGTACGGGGTACGGACGGTGGCACCGGCGCCCTGGTAGGCACGGTCGGCTGGGACGAGGATCTGCCGGGTGAGGCAGGCCTGGACGATGCCGTGGGCGCGGGCCGCGGTCAGGTCGTGGGGGCGGCCCGGTGTCGCGCGGGAGAACCAGAGCGGTGTGCCATGTGGACGTAGATCTCGGTGAGGTCGACCACGACGAACGTTCTCTTGCCATCCGGGCTGCCCATCGGCCTGCCGAACCATGGGGCGAGGAACACGGACAGCTCCGCGACGACCAGGTCCCTCGATCCCGGACTCCGCGCCACCCATGGCCAACAGGGGGATTCGAGACACAAATGGCATCACGCTCAAACCGCTCAAGATGGGGAAAGTTTGATCATCGGCAGTGCTGGACGATCACATGATTCGCCTGGAACCGGCCGACGGGTCTTCGGGTGAGGCCCTCCTGTCGGGCACGGAAAAGTGTTCGACCACCGGCCTGGGACAGGCCATGATCCGCATTTGTGACGACGTCAAAGCAGCTCATGGTCCAGGCCGCCGCCCGCAACAATGCCGAGTGGTGCGCAGCGATGAGCCGATCGCACGGCCTGGCGAGCGAGTTCGGCCTGCAGGCTTGGACCGCCCCGGCCCGCACGCCGCGGTACTACCCCGACGCGGTGACACTCGTGCCGGGAACCGACCCGGCCGCGCTGGCGGCGCGGATCGACACCACCACGCCGAACGCCTCCGTCAAGGACAGCTTCGCTGACCTCGACCTGAGCGAGGCCGGCTTCCAGGTCCTGTTCGAGGCGCAGTGGATCCACCGCCCGGCGAGCACGTCCGCTGTCGCGCCGGCTCTTGCCTGGGATGTGGCGGGCGATCCGGACACACTGCGTGCCTGGGCGCTGGCCTGGGACGACGGGAACGGCAACGCAAACCTCTTCCGGCCCGAACTGCTCGACGACCCGGCCACCTTCGTGCTCGCCGGACGGTCCGCCAGCGGCCGGGTGGTCGCCGGCGCGGTGGCGAGCCGCAGCGACCATGTGGTCGGACTCTCCAACGTCTTCGCATCGGACGGCGGTCCTGACGCGGCTTGGCCGGTCGTACTGGATGCGGTGCACTGGCTGTTCCCCACTCTGCCGGTGGTGGGCTACGAACACGGCGACGACCTAGCGGCCGCCGTCCGCCACGGCTTCGAGCCGGTCGGTCCACTGCGGGTCTGGCTGCACGGACAGACCAGCTTCAAAAGCAGTCCGAGCCCGCCGTTCGCGACCACCGTCCCCACGGGGAAGCCTGAACGCGAGGGTGGGGAATTACCTGACGTCGAACCCGCCCAAGGCGGGGAATTACGTGACCGTCGACAGGAACGTGCTGAGATGGTGGAGGATCGCCTGCTTCGCTTCAAGACCGAAGCGAAGCACAACCTCACCGAGGGCCAGTGATTGAGCGATCGTCGAGTCCAGCCCGGAACCATACTGCCCACAAGCTCCGTCTTGCACGGATCAGCATTCAACCTTCAGTGCGACGGAACAGTGAGCCTTTTCAGCGTTGACGCTTCAGGGTGAGGACGGCGGCGGCGATGACGGTCATGCGGTTGGGGCTGCAGCGGGCTCTGCGGAAGACGTGCCAGGACT
>NZ_JACHJI010000033.1 GCF_014203535.1 Streptomyces griseomycini | reverse complement strand
ATGTGCAAGCGAACACCCGCGCTGCGCGCGGGTGTTGCGGTCCCGCTCCGCGGGAGCGCTGGAGGGTGGCTGCGCCACCCTCACAACCGTGGTGCTGCGCACCACGGTTGACGGTCCGTCCGCTGCGCTCCCGGATCAGCGGGACTCCGTCCCGCTACCAGGCTTCCGCTTCGCTCCAGCCTGGCCGGCGGGTCCGCTGCGCTCCCCCGCCTGACGGTCCTTCCTGCTGCGCCTCCAGGGCCGTTGGGCCCGCTGGCGCGGGCCGGGCTGGCTACAAGGGTGGGGGTCGCTCGTTCGTGTGGGTTTCAGTGTAGTGGCTGCATCACGTTGATGCCGCATGTACCGTTGGCAGAATGGCCGTGTGTGTCCGTACGGGATGAGGTGTTGTCAGTCAGAGTCGGCAAGACAGGTGTTGACGTTCTCTTCGTGTGTGTCGCCGAGGTGTGTCAGTCGTGCTGCCGCCAGGTCACCGCGAGGCCGGCCAGAAGGGCGCCGATGTGACGGGCTGCTCCGGTGACGAGTGCCACGGAGACGAGGCGCCACCACGGGGCCGGGGCGGGTGCCAGGTCGCTCTGGGACGGGGTGGCCGAGGAGGTGCGGTTCTTCTTCGACACGGTAGAGGTCCTTCTCTCAGACAGGGTGCTGTAGTGCCCTGTGCGGGGGTGGGTTGATGCAGCACGGCGGCTCGCCAAGGTGGTTTGTGCTGCTGTGTTGATCGTGGCAGTGGGGTGGTAGACGCTGCATCCTCAACTGGGGCCCGGTTGGCGGGAGAACGGTGTAATTTCCACCCCGTGTACACCTGGGAGAGCATCAGCGGGCCCGGCACCATCGATGACCTCGTCGCGGATGCCCATGCGGCCGGCTACTCGGGCATGACCGTACGGCGGATCCACGACTGGATCGCCAAGGGGCTGCTGGACCAGCCGCGGCTGCGTACCCGGCGGCGTGGGTCGGACAAGGCCGAGCACAGCGCCACCCAGCGTCGACTGCTGCTGCTCCTGCTGGACAAGCGGCAGCAGGTACAGCATCTGAGTTCGCTCGCGCAGGTGCCGCTGGCGATGTGGCTGTGGTGGGACGGCTACGTGCCCACCCGGCAGGCGCAGCGGGCGTGGACGACGTGGGTCGGGCGCGGCCGGCGCAGCCAGGAGGTGGCCCGCGAGGGCGCCCTCGGTCTGCTGGAACAGGTCGGACATCAGCTGGCCACGCCGACCGCGCGGGCCCGGTTCGTGCGGATCATCACCGAGCTGGGCAACGGCAAGGCCCTGACGGTGCGCGGGCGGGCCGAGCTGCTGGACGCCGTGCGGGACGTGATGGAACCGGACACCGTGTTCGCCGCCAGCGGCCTCGTCCGCGCGCTCGGGCCCGCCCAGACACCCATGACCGTCGAGACGGTCATGGGTTACGTCGAGGCCCTCAGCATCGCGCTGGGCCGCACCCTGGACGGGAAGGTCGACGCCGTGATGCTGGAACGGGCCAGGGCCGTCCACCGTGCTTCCATGACCGACTACCTCGCTGATCGCGGGACCCTCGCCGCCGAGGCCGGACAGCTGGCCGACCTCTTCCGCGAACCCACCCTCCAGGTACAGTTCGACCAGGCCGGACGACAGCTCCTGCTCGTCCTCGGCATGCACCTGATCCACCACCGCGCCCAGTAGCGTGGTCTCAGCATCGCCGACGCGGTCTGACGGCGGGTTCCGGGCGGGCCGCCCGCGACCCGCCGCACGAGCTTCTCATCCGCTCATGGGCGGCCGAGCTGCTCAGCCTTTGCTGTTCAGCCGCGGGAGCCGCTGGGAAAGCCTCGGGCGCCCCAGCAGACGGCCGACCTCCCCTTCGGCCTGTTCCACATCGGCCTCGCGCTGCACGGGGAGCACCATTACCCAGGTGACCTCGGCTTTACGGGGGTCCCGGCGGTGCTCGTTGACACGCGCCCGGACGGTGCCGAGACCACGGCTCGTGGACCCCGTGTAGAGCAGCTCGAACGTGCCCGAACCGAGGAGGTAGACCGCCTTGTGCTCGTCTCCCGCGTAGTCGGGCAGCACCCATAGAGCGATCTTCACCGGTTGTCGGCGCAGAAGGCGGTCTCCCAGGGCGTCCGCAGCCAGGTCGTAGGACCTACGCAGGGGTGTACCCGGCAGCAGTGGGGCGGTCCCCGGAGGGAGTGCCGTCACAGGGTGTCCCCTTCGCCCGGCTCCTCGGCTCGGCTGAGGTTGGCGTCCGCCTCCTGCTGTTCCCGTTCCTGCAGTCTCATCTTCAGGCCCCTCAGCTGGTAGGCCACGGTTTCCGCCATTTCGCAGAGTTCGGCCATCAGTGCCGCAGAGCATGTGATCTTGGAAAGGTTCGCCTCGTGCAGCGTCTGGGCAGAGGTACCGGCGATCCGCAACTGAGTGGGCAGGACCTCCAGCGCTTCGGCCACCGGGTTGGCCTGCCTGGCGCGCGCCCGAAGCCTTTCCTGTTCTCGCTTGTCCGCCTGGCCTTGCTCGATGCCAGCCGCGATGGCGCGGATGTAGGCGCTGTCGACCACCGAGTTGTCCAACGGGCTGTACGGAGCCTGGGCGGAGACCCGGCGGGGCTTGACACGTCGGCGCTCGTCGAAAGAGGTCACGAACGCCGCGATGTTCTCGCTCAGCTGCGCGGGACCCCAGGGTGAGGCTTGCATCATCTCCAGGACGACCGACACGGGAGCCGTGGTGAACGCGGTCGGAATGTCCTCCTCCGGCAAGTCTTCGATCTGGCGGCCGGATCCTGTGTCCGTGCGCAGCGCCCCCGTGAACGTCGTGGCGATGGCACCGACCACGAGGAGGAAGGCGATGTGGTCGCCGAGGGTCGCGTCATCGGTCTCGATCCGCTTGTCCCTGTTGACGAGCCCCTGGGATGCAGTCGCAGCCTTGCTGACGGCTTCCACGGATGCCCTCAGCTGCGCGTCCGTCACCCGGTATTCCGGCAGGCGGACCTTCCGGTTCCACACGTATTTAGGGAGGGCGTCGCGGGTCCAGGCGCGCTGTGCGATCTCAAGGAGGGACTGCTGGTGCTCGTTGCCTTTCCAGTACTTGCGGTCGAGGGACTGCAGGGGGCGGCTGACGACGGCTCCGGCCAGCTCGCTGAACTGCTTGGCATGGCACCGGCTGATCTTCAGTTCGCGGCGCAGGGTCGTGGCGATGTGCGGGCGCCATGCCGGATCGATCAGATCGGCGATGGCCTGGTAGGCCCAGTCGAGGTAGTCCCATCCGCTGCGGAACGGGCCGCGGTTCTGCTGGCGCTGGCGCTCGATGAGGGCCGGTGGTGCAGCCTGCGACAGGTCAGACAGCACAGCCTCATGGATGGTACGGCGCTTGGAGGTCTGGGAGTGGGCTTGCTGCTGGTGGTGGATCAGGCTGACGACCTCCATCACGAAGCGATGGACGTCCACATCAGGACCCGGGCTCCAGAGCTCGACATCACACTGCAGGGCGCGCCAGCGGGCAGCGGTCTCGCCAACGTGCTTGGCGAAGATGGCCTCGCCCTCGCCGCGGGCTTCCGCCGGCTGAGCACGCAGACGGTCCGCCTCTTCGCGCAGGTCGCGCAGTTCCTTGTTGACTTCGCGGGCTGTGTCGCGGATGAGGTCGCCGACACTGTCCTGGGTCATGACCGCGCATACGGCAGGGTCCAGGCCGAGGATGGCGAAGGCGGCGGTGGTGCGCGAGATGCCGTCCACGGTGAGGAAGCGCCGGGTCGCCTTGCCGCCTTGCCGGATCACGAGGGGGACCATGATGATGCGGTCCGAGATGCCCTCCGTGGCGACCATGAACCGTTTGTCGTTGCGCTCCTGGGTCTGGTCGGTGATGCGGCGGACGGCGACTTCGAGGCTGTCCTGACTGTCGACATCGAGGACGAGCCAGCCGTCCTCACTGCGGAACCTGCCGGCGCTGATGACGAGGTCATCCAGGTCCGGCAGGGTGCCACCGCTCTGGATCGCCTCGATGAGCTGGTCGTAGAGCGGGTCGGCGGGGGATGCCTCGGCATCGGCCAGGCGCGGCTGCAGAACGAGAGCGCCAGCGATCGGGCTCGACTGGAACATCCGCAGCTCGGCCCGGTCTCCGCTGGGCAGCGTCTTGGGGAACTTGGCGCGTATGTGCTTGGCCGACTCGGGACCGAGGGCGGCCGCGGCGACGAGCTCGCCAAGCGGGTCGCCCTTGAACTGCTTGACGAGTGCTGAGCGAGCCTGGCCGGCAGGGGGCTGAATCGGCTGCAGGCGCTCCAGGAGCCCGTACGGGTCGTCGGCGGGTGGCGGGGTGAAGGTCTGTGCCATCGAGGTCCTTCCAGCCGGCTCCGCAGCGAAGGCGGCGGGGCGGCAGCGGGTACGGGAGTACGCGGCTGCGGCCCCATGCCTGGTTGGCAGGAGTCCGACAGGAACGACACGATGCTGGAGGCGGTCGGCCGTCTGTTCCCGCTCGGAGCACCGCACACCCGTTCCGGATGCCGGTGGGGCAGCGGAAGCGGCTTCACACGCTGGCCGTAACCAAGGCGTGGGAAAGCGTGCGACACCACCCGGGCGGGCAGTCGCATAATCATTGAACCGTCAGAAACGGATACGCAAGGCCCTGTTCGCGCTTTGCCCGGAAAAGTACTGCTGCTTCTCTCGCGGGCCCCGGGCCCGACAGCGTACGGCCGGACCGTCGTCCCGTCCCTGCGCTTTCAGGCCGCACCGATGTCCCTGGCTCAACAGCGGTTACAGGTGCGCCGGGCACAACTCGAGGCCGGGCATACGGCGGGGCGCGGGTTGCCCGCAGAGGGCATCGCGGTCGCGGGCACCGGTGCTGGTCCCCCCGGGGGGCGGGGCTGTAATGAGCAGGACAGCGCAGAGGTGGACACGACATCCTTGGGTGCATGACGTGGGCATCAGGGAGTCGGGCGGTACGGGATGGGGAGTATGTGGCGCGGGTGCGGCGGCACCGGCCCAGTGCTCTGCTGCCGCTGATCGCGCGTGCGTCGGCGACCTATTCGTGGGAGTCGTCGTGGCTGCAGAGCCCGTACCGGAAGTACACGCCGTGGGCGCTGGCCGACGCCGCCCGGGTGTCGCTTGCGTGCGGGAACGAGTACCGCAAGGACGCGAGCGATGCGGACCTGCTGCAGATCTTGGACATGTACGTGCGGCTGGAGGACCACTTCCTGCGCGACACCGACGAGGACGCTCTGGGCCGGTGGCTGCTGCGCGCCTCCGGGGAACAGATGACCTACCAGGAGCCGGTGTTCCAGGATCTGGCGCGTGCCGCGGCCATGCTCACACAGACGTCGGGGACGCGCCCGGCGCGGTGTCTACGTCCAGGCTGGGAGGAGGAGTTGCTGGGGGCGAGTCTGTCGCACTACGTCGGCATCGCCCAGCTGCTGTGGGCCTCGGCCATCAGCTGCGCCGGCCGGTTCGACCCGGACTCGCTCACAGCGCCCGGTGCGAAGCGGATCTGTGCGGAGATCCCCGCCGCGACCATCATGTCGGTGACCGAGAAGCACTTCGTGACCGATACGGCCGCCTTCCGGCAGGCCAACGACCGGGCCCGGATGACCACCGATCCGCTCCTGCGCCGCTACGAGTACAACCCGCTGCGCGGCACGCCCTTGGTGGAGGGTTACGGCCCGGGCTTGCTCGCACCGGTCAGCCAGCTGATCCCGGCCAAGGCGAGCCCGCTGGGCATCTACTACACCGGCGTCGCCCGGTTCGGCAACGCCTTCGCGCAGGACCTGGGTGATCTGTTCGAGGCCTACGTCGGCCGCCAGCTGGGGTTGCTGCCTGACGCGACGGTCCATCCGGAGATCGTCTACGGCCGGGGCAACGCACTCAGTGTCGACTGGATCGTCGTCACCGAGGAGCTGGTGCTGCTGGTGGAGGTGAAGTCCGTGCGGCCCACCGCGCATCTGCGCCTGGCCAGCGAGCAGCGGGTCGACGAGGTGAAGCGCATGCTGGGCCGCGCCTATGAGCAGATCGACAACACCGCCGCTCTGATCGCCGGCGGGCAGAAGGAGTTCGCCGGGGTGCCCACCGACCGGCCGGTGCACGGGCTGATCGTGACGATGGAGCCGTTCCACATCGTCAACGCCCCCGTCCAGCGGCCTCAGTTGCCAGCCACCACGGTGCCCGTCACGGTGTGCAGCATCAGCGAGCTGGAGAACATGGTCACCATCACCGACGCCCCCGTCGGCCGGCTCCTGCTGGAGCGGGCTGCCGACCCGCAGCGCTCCACCTACGCCCTGCGCGAGGCGCTGTCGGGTCACACCCACGCCCGCAACGCCGTCCTGGACGCCGGATGGGACAGCTACCCGTGGCGCCATGCGGCGGCCGGACAGGTGCCATCCGGGCCCGCCGGCGCGGCGCTGTAGGGGACCGAATGGGAGCGAACACGGCTAAGGAGCACCACTTGGTGCCGCAGTACTGGCTGCGGGCCTTCGCCGAGGACGGACATGTACTCGGACGGTGGCGCGGCGGTGCGGAGCATCGCACTCCGGTGCGGCGCGCGGCCGTGGCCCGGCACTTCAACACCGACCCTCTCGCCGAGGGCCAACGGCGTGTGGCGCTGGAGACCTACCTGGACCGCCATGTCGACGGCCCGTGTGCGCCGGTTCTGCGCGCCTTGCGTGAGGGACAGTGGCCGCTGGACGAGACGGAACATGCGGTCGCGCTGGACGCGCTGGCCTGGCAGGTAGTGCGCACCCAGGCGTTCAGATCCTTCGATGAACAGGTGGGCCGGCATCTGTTCCCGGCCCTGTGGGCGCAGGAGGCGGTGGGGTACTGCGAGGAACGGCTGGGGCGGCCGCTCTCGGACGCGGAGCGGCTGGAGGTGTTCTGGACAGCCGTACGGACGGCCCCCGACCCTTCCCTGATCGCTGACCCGCGCTCGGCGCTGCGCGCCGTGATCCGCGTCTTCGAGCGCACCCGCGACCTCCTCGCTGCCCCAGCCCGGCGCCTGGTGCTGCTGCGCTCGGTGGAGCCGCTGCTGGTCCTGGCCGACAGCGGGGTGGCCCTGCGCCGCAAGGACGGCACCTTCGGCATCACTCCCCCACTGCTGCCCGAGACGATCGAGGTCTTCGCTCCGCTGTCACCGACGTGTCTACTGATCTCCACACCCCGCGCGCACTACCTCCCGCATCAGGGCCTGACCCGCAAAATCGCCGCCAAGGCCAACGCCGGAGCCTCAGCCTGGTGCCAGGACGCCGTCTACCGTCTGCCGTCCATGCCCTGGCCCACCCACCTGCCGCTCGCCGAGACTCCGCTGGAGGTCCGCCGGCCACGGCTGTCTGCGGTACCCGCGCAGCAGCCGCCCGGCCCCGCACCCGCCCATCCCGAGATCCGTCACGGTGAGCTGCGCGCCATCTTGGAACAGCTCAGCCATCCACCTACGGATCAGTCTGATCAATCTCCGGTCTTGAGGACAGGCGACGAGAGGTGACTTGGCCCTGACCTCGCCGGTAACCAGCGGCAGCACGATGCCGGCAGCAGATGCCGCCGAAGGCGGGATCTCGGTCAAAGTGTCGTCCTGGAGGGCGTCCGCCTGCGTACAGGGCGACGACGACCATGAACCCGCGCTCGTCGTGCATGCCTCGCCTGCCCACTCTCTCGGCTGCCGGTTGTTCCCCCCTCCTATCGAGCCTGCCGTCGGGCCTGGCCATGCTGCCCAGCCCGGCTGTCAGCTGCCGTCGCGGGCGATGTGCCGGCCGACGGCCATCCAGACCGGCTCGGCCGCTTCTTCGGGAATGGCGCCGGTGAGGCCGTCAAGGTGCTGGACGGCCTCACGGGTGATGTAACGGTCGGGATCCGGGGACTGCAGGTAGCGGCGCAGCAGGTCGGCGTCGACGCCCTGGCGCTGGAGGTAGGCGGCGAGGGTGCCGACCAAGAGATGGTTGTGGGCGAGGGCGTCGGTCAGGGCGTACAGGACCAAGCGCTGCCACTGCTTCATGCTGTCACCGTGCAGGGTCTGCAGGTGCTGGGCGCGGGCGAGGTAGGAGTTGATGCGGCGACAGTGGTGGGTCACCAGCGCCAGCAGCTCCGGTGGCACCTCCTCGCCCACCGGGCGCGGGGCGGGCTCGACCGTGCAGGGGGCGGGCGCTGGCGGCAGGGTGTCGCGGATCTGCTGCAGGCCCTCGTCCTGCTGCGGGCCGTGGGGGATCTCGCTGCGCCGCTGCGGTCGCTTGCGCGGGTGGGTGGAGGTCATGGCCGTGCCGTCCCTTACGGCCGGTCCCACGATCCGGCGCCTGCTGGGTGGCGTGGCCACACTGGCGGGGCGCTGTGAGTGACGCGGCGCGTCTAGGGCCTACCTGTCCGCGTCAGTCGTGGGCTGCCGCGGCACTCGGCCGGGCACCGTCACAGCGCAGGCAAGGGGCGGCACCAGCTAGGACAACGACGGTCGTCGTGCCGGAGTCACGGCGCGGCGGCCGGCCTGCCGGGTCCGATGCTCACCACCGCGGTGAACAGCCCCGCCCTGACGCCGGGGTAGGCCGCGCTGCGCCACCTGATGGACGCCGTCGCTGACTAGTTCTGCTTCTAGGGCTGGGGCGCTCATCCCGGCCGATGCGGTCGCCTGCCCCCCCCTCTGGCGAGTTCGTCCGCGTCGCTGGTGTGGCGGCCGCGCCGCTACGCGGGTCCGCCTTTGCTCCAGGGACGCCACCGCCTGCGGCCGACCGCCGGGGTCTCGCGCCCTTCGGCAGGGGGCTCCTCCCGTTCTCCTGCTACGTGGGCCTGGCCGAGCACGGCGGCCTGTAGGGCCGCCCAGTCCTGCGTGCGCCACCAGCGGAACAGGTCTCCGGAGGCGATCACGGGGAAGGGGAGCGCGTCGACGACCCTGCGTTGATACACCTCGGCAGAGCGCTCGGCGGGTTCGAGGCGGTGCTGGTGGTTGACGATCAAGGCAGCGCAGGTGACAGGCTGTCCGGGCCGCAGTTGCGGCCACTTCTCCAGGTGGCGTTGAAGCTGCGAGATCAGTTTCTCCCCCGCTGCCCCCGCGGCGGCCTTCACCTCGACCAGGCAGGTGGACCCGTTCAACACGGCGAGCAGGTCCGCGGACAGAGTGTCGCCCAGTTCCTCGTCCAGATCGGTGACGGCGAAGCCGGCGGCACGCAGTACGACGGCCACCGCGTCTTCCAGCTCGCTGCCGCTGCCGTACAGCAGACCAGACCGCACAGGTTCGGCCTCCTGCCGCGCCCGCTCCAATTCGTCTTCCAGGCGGGCCTTGTCCTCCAGATAGCGGCGCTCCAACTCTTCGAGAGCGCTGCGTGCTTGCGTCTCCGCGGGGGTCTCCAGGGCGGGATCGACATGGTGGCATGAGCGGACGCGGCGCAGTGCGGCCGGTACGTGCTCGGGAAGGGCACGCTGGACGAGCCAGTCGACCACCTGGTTCCAGTCGACGGCGTCAGGGATCACGTACCAGATCTGCTGGCCGTCACCGGACGTCCAGCGAGCGACGACGGGCTCACCCAGGCTGTCGACGAGGATCGGCACCAGCTCGCCCTCGGGCTCGCGAACCGTGGTCCCGCGCTGGCCCACCAAGGCGCTCGCCTGCACACTCATCGCCCACCAAGGAGCATCGGCAGGGCGGTTGAGAAGTCTCAGTCCGAGGTCGCGGTCAGCCGCGTCCAGCCCCGGAACCAGGGAGACCTCCGCCCCCGCGAGCAGCCGCTCGCCGACGATCGCGCCCGTGAAGTTGCGGAAGTCCACGCGGCCGCCGGGCCGGCCGAAGACCGACCGCACGCGGTCATCGTCCTCGTCCGCCGTGCCCATCGTCGCGATGATGAGCGCGGGCTCGCCGCGCGAAGCCGCCCCGGACAGGAACCTGTCGAACTCGTCGGCGCCGCGACTGGAGAAGTGGCTCGGGTTGATGGCAGCGGCGCAGGTGCTGGTGTCCATGCCGAGCCAGCGCGGCTCGGCCCCATACCTGGTCCAGGAGATGCCCGCGTACTTGGCCGAGGCCGCGAAGAGGTCGCGTACGTAGTCATTGGCCTGTGGACCGGGCTCCTCCATCGGGGCGGGGTCGTGGACAGCGATGTGTATGGGGATGAGTCCGTTGGGACCCGTGGTGTGCGCGGCCATAGCCGAACCGTAGCGGCCCGGTGTGACACCGCCAGCAGCAGAACACAGCCCTGCTCGCGCCGGGGCAGAGACCGGCCCAGGTATCTCGACCGCCGGGTTTCCCGCCCGGTCGGCTGCCTCGCTCTCGCCGACTGAGGGGCCCCGCAAAGGCAACAGCCACACCACCTGGCACCAACCCACCATCCGACGCGAACAGCGCGCCGTCGGACGTCCGACGGCAGGCGGCTATGACCTGCGACTTTGATCAAAACCCGGGCAGTGACGCGAAAAATGGCTACACTGGCCGCGTTGTGCGGGCTGTGACCCATCTGAAGGATCCGCCCGTCCGCCGCCGCTGACCTCTGCGGTCCGGCACCCCTCGTTCTCACCACGACCCCTTACACAGGGCCCCGCTGCCGTCGGCACGGGGCCCTTTTGCATGCCCGAAAACCGCCGAACTGGAGGCAACCCCGTGGACGAGCCGCGTTTCACCGACCCCGACCTGACCGCGATCTGGAACTTCCTGCGCCCCAGCCCGACCCCCGTCCCTCCCTCCGCGGACCTCGCCCGAGCCCCGCACCGACGCACGCCCGACGCCCAGGCCATCGCCGCGCGCGAAGGCCTCGACCTCGGACCGGAACTGCGGCGCGTCCTGCGCCGACGCCCCCAGCCGGCGAAGACACAGCCGCGGCTCACCTCGCCGACGGAAGGGGCGCCCGCGCCCGGCAACACCCCGCAGCAGCAAGGCCCCGCCGCCTCCCGCGCCGTGGAACGCTCCCGCGTGATGCGGCTCATCGCCCAACTCGCGCCCGGGCTTCGCCACTACCAGCTCCGCGAACGCACGACCGCCTGGGCCGCGCTCCAACTGACAGCCCCGGAGATGGAGACCTGGATGAGGGCGCTGGGCGCGGACGGCGCAGCGGCCGCACGGGCGTGCCGGGCCTTCGGCATCAAGCCCGCCGCCCTCGATGTCGTCCTGGACGGCCGGCAGGTTCGCCGCCGGCTGCGTGAGGGCGCGACGGTCACCGCCCTGCTGGCCCTGGCCGCCGAGCGCGGCATCGACCTGCGTCGGCGATGACCTACGGACGGCCGCCCCGGCAACGCGTGCCGGCCAAACCAGCACGCGCCTACGGGCACTTCGCGACACACTTTCACCCAGACAGGCCGTCTGCGACCAGGGCAGGGCGGACCGACAGAAGGGACGGGCGCCGGTGGCCGAGACGGACTGGAAGAAGGTGGCGGCACACCTTCGCGAGCTCAGCGGCGAGTTCACCCCGGCACAAAAGACACAGGGGCACCCCCCGGATCCGCAAGGCAACCGGCTGGCCGTGCACCGCGGCTGCGCTCCGCTGCTGGAGTGAATCCACGGGCAAGTACGGCCGGCCGGCGCCCGTCAGTCAGTAGAGGTAGTGCCGTGATCAAGAACGTGATGCGTGCCGCGGCGGTTGCCGCCCTCGTCCTGTGTCCGATGGCCGTTCCGGCCTCCGCCTCCAGCGAGCCCAGCGCGGTGCGGGCGGGGATCGACTGTCCGTCCGGCTACGTCTGCATCTATCCGGAGATCAACTTCGGTGGGCAGCCCTGGGTACGCCGCGCCTCCGACGGCAGCGTGAAGGACCTGCCCTCCGCGATCCGTGACCGCGGCAGTTCCATCCGCAACAACTCCGACCGCACCACCCGCGTGTACGAGAAGCGCAACCACGCCGGCCGGTGGGTGTGCGTCACCCGCAGCGGCGGCTCCATCCACGACCTGCGCGGCTACAACCTCAACGACCAGACCCGTTCCCTGAAAATCAACCGCAACGACTGCGGCTGACCACCCGCACCACACCGCGCCGGGGGCTTGGTATGTCCGGCCGGCCCCGGCGCGGACCATCCACCGGACCGGGTGCCGTACGACGGGCGGTGACTCCGAATCCCTCCATGAGATGGCCGCCGCCTGCCCCGAGCGGAGCGTCACCTAGGCGGTTTCGTTTTGGATCAAGGTAGGGGTGAGTGAGGAGGGCGGTTCCGGGTGGCACCCTGGAGCGATGCGACCTGGCACCGACGCCACCGAGAACAACCTGCGGCATCTGCTCAATGAGTGGGATCCGATCGGCGTCGCTGACGAGGTGCAGGACGGATACGACTGCATGCTCGTCCCTCTCCTCCAGCGGCTCCGGGGTGGCGCCGACCAGACAGAGATCGGCGAGTTCCTGCGGCACGAGCTGGAGGATCACTTCGATCTCACCTCCCTGCCGTCAGAGCCGGAAGCGATGGCGGCCCGAGTGATCTCCTGGTGGACAGCCGCCGGCAAGGCCGATGGCATCCGCAGCGTGTAGCCGCTCCCTCCGGATCGTCTGCTCGTTGGTCCAGGTGTGCCGTTGACTGACGCGCAGTGGGCGCGGATCGAGCCGTTACTTCCGGACCGGAAACCGAAGCGGGGTGGCCGGTGGCGGGACCATCGAGAGGTGATCGACGCCATCGCCTGGAAGTTTCAGACAGGGGCACAGCGGGTGCAGCTGCCGGAGAAGTACGGCAACTGGCGGGGCGTCTACAACCGGCTGCGGATATGGTCCGCCGATGGCACATGGGAGCGGGTGTTCACCGCGCTTCTGGCACAGGCCGACGCCGACGAAGAGCTGAACTGGGTCGTCTCGGTGGACTCCACGATCGTGCGAGCCCACCAGCACGCGGCCGGAGCCCGCAAGAAGGGGCCCCAGCCGGCGAGCCGGATGACCACGCCATCGGCCGATCCCGCGGCGGGCTGAACTGCGTTAGCGCCGTCGCGGCAGAGAGAAGGCGTGGATCCGCAGGAGCAGCGCGACCGGGCCACTGGAGGTGACGGCACGCTTCCGTGATCGGTGCTGGAGGTCGGCCCGGCTACCGAGTGCTCCGGCCGGGCCACCGCCGTCTGATGCCAGTGGCCCGGCCCCCGGCCATGGGGTACCTGCTTCTCACGCACGTCTCGGGTGCCAACCGTGTACGGAAGGGGGGTCCTCGCTCGGATGCGAGGGGCCTGCGTGGCGGTGTGCCACGCGGGGGTAGGGGCCACCGAAGGGTGCCGGGGGTCCAGCCACGTTTCCTCTACCTGCGGTAGAGGAGCGCGGTAGAGTGAGGGGTATGGCAGCAGACGAGACGAGCATCAAGGTGAGCACGGCCGCGCGGGACCGGCTCGCCCAGCTGGCGGCCGAGCACGGCACCACCATTCGCGGTCTGGTGGAGGACCTCGCACAGAGCACTCCGACCCAGGCCGAGTACGCCGAGCGGGCCGAACTGGCCCGCGCCGAGCTCGCCTCCGCCCTCGGCAGCGCACCGAGCCCGGAGGCGGAGGCGAAGGCCCGGGCGCTGCTGGAGCGGCTGGGCGCCGCCTCGCACGGGCCGCGGGCGGCCGCGTAGTGGCGGCGATCGCGGTCGTCCTGGACCACACGACCGCCGCGGCGCTGTTCGACCCGAAGGATCCGTTCAACGAGGCGGTCGCCGCCTTCTACGTCCAGGCCTCCGGCGGACTCGGTGATCTGTATGCGCCGGTACTGTCGCTGACGGCCGGCGACGCCGAGCGACCGGGGCTGCTCGGCTACATCAAGGGGCTGCGGTTCATCCGGATCGAGGCGTTCGACACCGATGCCGCGGTCACCGCCACCGAGCTGCTGCGCTTCGGGCACTCCTGGGCCGCCGTCCACGCCATCCACGCCGCCCGGCCGTCGGCCGCCCACCCGAGCGGCCGGTTCCTACTCACCCTGACGCCGAAGGCGTACGCGGGCACCGGCGTCCAGGCCGTCCACCCCGGCCAGTGAACGTCAGCCTCCAGCGGTACAAGACGGTCACTACGCCCCCGCCTGCACCGACCACCCGACCATCGCCTTGCCCTCGGTCCTGGCCGGCCCGCCGCCACCTGACACCAGCAAGACCCGGCGCTGCTTCGCCGGGAGCAGCACCGCTCGCACAAGGGCGGTTGCGTTGTCTGTTCTGACGTGCCCGGCCGCAGGCCGTGGCGTCTTCCGGAGGAACCGTGCAGTTCACTGTCCTGCCTGTCCGCGGGCGGCCCGTCTCTCCCATGCCGGGGCAGGCCTTCCTGGTTCGGGACAACTGGGATGACTACAGCTTCAAGACGACTTTCCAGTTGCTCTGTGCCGATCCAGGCGGCGAGGTCAGGGAGATCGGCGGGGTCAAGATCGGCCGGTTCGGCATGGTGGCACCGGCCAGGACGCCGCTGCCGGACGGCTTCGAGACCCTGGACGGAGACTTCTTCTCGCTCGGGCTGAGGGACACCTACTACGAACGGCTGCGTGAGCTGGGTCCCGATCTGCAGCGCACTGTACTGCGGGCTCTCAACGACGTCTCCTTCGATCTGGACCTCTTCTCCCGCGCCCGCACCGAGAGCGTGACGGGCACGTCCCTGCTCCGGACCGTTTCCGCCGACACCGTCATCGGCCGCTTCCGGGGCAGTGACCTGTCCGCAGTGCCGCCGGACGCCATCACCGACGTCACCCGGCGGCACCTGTTCGACGCGCTGCGCAGCACCGGTGTGAGCTGGTCGGGAAGCCTGGACGAGGTCACCTTCCTGCGCAGGCTGTACGACCTGGACCGTCTGAAAAGTCACGACCCGCGGTTCGCAACGGCCGAGGGCGACATCATCCAGCACCGCTACAACAACCCCGAGGACTGGGAAGACGACTGGGTCTTCGGTGACGAGCGCTTCGGGCTCGCCGACGGCACCGACGAGATCCTGCTCCGCTTCCTGGCGGAAATGATCCACCCCGCGGTGCGGACGGACCCCGGCGAGGTCCAGCGGCTGCTGACGCTGGTCAACGGCCTGCTGGCCTCCGACGGCTACGAGCTCGCCGAGGCCCGCACTGTCAGCGGCCACCCGGTGTACGAGGCCCGCCGGATACCGGCACACCGCCGTACCGCACTCCCCGCTCCCCCGGCCGCCGCGACGTCCGCACCGCCCGGCCAGGGCGCCTACGCCGCGGTCCGCCGCGCCGCCCGTGGCGAGCGCAAGGACTACTCCTGCCCGCGCGAACCGGTCCCGGACGGGGGCCAGGCGGACGTGTTCAAGGCAACTCACAAGCCCACCGGCACCACCGTCGCGTTGAAGAAGCTGCACAGCAAGTACCCTCCCGAACGGCAAATCGCCCGCATGCGGCGGGAGATCGAGATCGGCCAAGTGCTGAAGGATCACCCCCACGCCATGCCGATTCTCGACTTCGACGCCAACCACACCTGGTTCGTGATGCCCTGGGCGGACGCGACCGCCGCCCAACGCCAAGAGCTGCTGCGGGAACCGGCTGAGCTGCGCGCCCTGGTCGATGCTCTGGCATTGGTGCTGGCCGCCGCGCACGAGGAGGGCTGGCTGCACCGCGACATCAAACCGTCGAACATCCTCTACTTCGACGGCCGATGGGCCCTCGCTGACTGGGGTATCGTCCGCCGGCCACGGGGCCAGACCACCAAGGTGGGCCGCACCGGCCTCTACATCGGCACCGAGGGCTTCGCCGCGCCGGAACTGTCCGTGACACCTCACGAGGCCACGGCGTCCAGCGATATCTACAGCCTCGGCCGAGTCATCGCCTGGGCCCTCACCGGCAAGATGCCGGAGACCAACCTGCCGCTGCTGCCCCCGCCCGGCCCGTGGCGCACTGTCGTCCGCGCCACCACCCACCAGGATCCGCGACGTCGCCCCCA
This sequence comes from Streptomyces griseomycini, assembly GCF_014203535.1. GTDB lineage: Bacteria > Actinomycetota > Actinomycetes > Streptomycetales > Streptomycetaceae > Streptomyces > Streptomyces griseomycini. Next base: position 15,979 of record NZ_JACHJI010000033.1, on the reverse strand, counting down.
GACCATCAGCGAGCTGCTCACGCTGATCGACCGCGAGCATGCGGCCATCCCCGAGGATCCCTTCGAGACCGCCCAGGCGCTGCTGGAAGCCGCCGGCGCCGGCGACCCAGCTGCCGCGGACACTCTGCTGACCCTGATCGGCGGCCACCCCGAGGACTACGAACTCCACGTCGGGGTGCTCGCCCGCCTCGACGTCCAGCAGGCGGGACCGGCTCTCGAACGGGACCCCGCGCAGGCCCACGGTCTGCTCCGCGCCCTGGCAGAACACGTAGACGGCGACGAAGCGCACATGGTGCAGTTCGGCGAAGCCGCGGCAGTCGTGATCTGGCTCCAGGGCATCTGCGCGTACGCCGCCAGCCGCTGCGACTGGGACCTGCTGGAGGAGGCCGCCCAGACCATGTGCATCTGGGACGGCGCCTGGGACCAGTGGTACGCCCAGGACAAGATCACTCCCTGGCTGCGGACGGTGAAGAGCGAGGCCGCATCCGTCGTGGCCGCCGTCCTGCGCGACCACCCGGAATCCGCCCAGCACTTCAGCCACGTGGCCGACGACCGCACCGCCGACCCCCGCATACGCCAGGCAGTACGCACCAGCGCGGCCCCCTGAAGCGGTCTGGCCGATGGCCGCGAGGGCAACGGCGGCGAGACCGACCGGGGCTGCGCAGGCGAGCAGACCGCAGGGCCGGGTGACTCACACCGCGGTGCTGCGGCTGTGTGCAGAGATGGTCGCCGAGGACCACGCGGCTCCGGCTCGCCGGGTATGAGATCTACCGCTTCGGCGGCTGGGAACTGAGCGGGCCGCGCGGCCAGCAGGTCCTGGAGGGCTTCTTCACCGAGCTCCTGGCACGGCAAGGGAATCCGACGCTGTGAGCAGACGCCTCGGCGCATGGGTCCCGTGCGCGGGTCGGCGCCGCACTGACACCGTGCGCCGTGCGCGGACACAGCGGCTTGGTCATCCGGCGGGCGGGGTGCTGGGGTGGTCGTCGTCTGGCCGCGGAGCGCACGGCTCGGCGGCTGGGGTGAGGAGGGAGTCCATGAGTTCTTGGTAGGAGCTCAGGTCATCGGTCCAGCCGGGGACGGTGAGGTAGTGCAGGGTGCTGGCGGTGAGCGCGGCCTCGCCGGCGGCCCCGTGCGGGGCGATGCCGGTGACGCGGGCCCACTGGTGCCACATCTCTTCCTGCATCAGCCGGGCGAGGACGGCTGCGTCGTGCGCTGGGCGCAGCATCAGCATCGCCAGCGTCGCGGATGCCTTGGTGCAGGCCCGGACGGCCGCGCACAGCAGCCGGTCGTCGGTCTCCTCGACGATTCGGATCAGGCCGGGCAGGCCGTATGCGAGGGGGAAGCCGGCCATGGGGTCCTGACCGGCGAGCGCGGCACGAAGGTGGCTGTTACGGATCCGCTCGGTCATGTCCTGCCGGGCTGGCGGCAGTGCGTTGTGCCATGCCTCCAGGAGTTCTTCGGGCGGGACGTCGTCCAGGCCGCCGACCAGAAGCCGGGCACCGGGCGTGAGCAGGGACCGGTGGAAGACGTTGGGCACGGACCGGGGCGGAGGCAGGACAACGTCCGCGTCCAGGGCGTGGGCGCGCAGTGTTCCGTCGAGGTCGCGGCGAGGGGCGCGGACGGTGTCCAGCAGCTGGCGCACCAGCTCCTGCCGGGCCTTGTCGTCCGCTTTGCTCTGGCCGGTGGGGATGCGGGTGATGTCGATGCCCGCCCGGGCGAAGGGACGCTTCAGGGTGGTGATCAGTGCCTGGCGGAGCCGGCTGGCGGTCTGGGGGGTGTCGTCGATGGCCCAGAAGGTCCAGCCGATCCAGCTGATGCTGCGACCGGGCGTCGAGGCGTCCGCCAGCCGGGCGGCCCGGTGGAGGATGTCGCGGCGGATGGAGGCGGTGTGGGGGTCGGTCCACTGCTCGGTGGGTGGCAGCCACGCGCGGGCGCGCCACCGTTCAAGCTGGGCGGGGCTGATCTTGCGGCCCAGTTCGGCGGCCTGGGCGATCAGCGTCAGGTCGAGGGCAGAGGGCGCGGTGCGGGTCACCGGTCAGCTCCTGGGGCCTTGGTTGTCGGGGGCGATGACGGTGTAGACGGCAGTGGCCGTTCCCACGGCGGCGGCCCAGGCCGGGCTGCGGGCGGCCAGGACGGCGCTGAGGATAACCAGGAGCACGCCCGGCAGGCGGCGGGCGCTCCTCGTGCGCGGCGGTCGGGGATCGGTGGTCACGGATGCGGCCCTCCAAAAGGGTGCGGTCCTTGCGGGCGTGCCCTCGCGGGCGACGGCCGCCGTCTTGGGAACGGGCGGTGGGTGTGCCCTCTCTATTGCTCCATGCCGCCTTGGGCGGAGGCGGGAAAACCTCGCGGGGATGCCAGGCGCGAGAGCCCGTGGGGCTCGGTGGCGCAGGGCGGTTGCGTCCCCGGCCTGCCCGATTGGCACAAGGTGACGGAATGCGCTGGCCGTACTCGTCTGACCTGCGAAGAGGTCGGGAAGGCTGGTTCGGCGGGAAGCGTACGTCCGTGTGGACACAGGTGACGGAAGGGTGCTGACCGGCCTGGAATTGCGGGCTTGCGGCATGCCACGATCGAGGCCTCGCCCCCGGCGCAGCGCTCCGCTCACAACGGACTCCCGCCGTATGGCTTCTGTCTGGCCTTCAGCGTTCTGAGGAGTTGTCTCATGTCCGTCTTGCTTGCCCGGACGGCCGCCTTGGCGGCCCGGCCGGTCGCCGGGGTCATGGCCCCGCGCGGTCCGCTGTGGCTGCTCGGACCCCGTACGGCGGCCGGTGGCGCTCGCGTCATCGTCCCGCCCTCCGTCACCGGGTTTGCCGCGGCCGGGCAGCTGGTGCCCGCTGCGCTGTGCGCGGCCGTGGCCGGTCGCGCGCCCGCCGGCTCCCGGTCCCCTGCGCGCCAGGCCGTGCGCCGCGCGCCGGTGAACGCAGGCTCCAGGTGACCGGGCGCCCTCCTGGTCGTCTCCCGGCCACGACGGGGCCCGCGCTCGCCAGGCTGACCAGGTGGCTGCGCGCGCACAAGGAGGCCTGCGGCAAGAGCGGCAGGGAGCTGGCGCAGGAGTCGGGGGCCGGGTTCTCCGAGCGCACCCTGCTGCGCGCCTTCGCCGGCAGACGCGTGCCGCCGGAGGCGGTCGTTGAGGACCTGGCGGACATCTTCCATGCCGACAGGGAGGAGGCGAAGCAGCTGTGGCGTGAGGCGAGAGCCGAGGCCGCCGTGTCGCCGGGCATGCACGGGCGCGGCCCGTCCACGGTGACCACTGCCGAGACACTCGTCGAGGCCATGAACGTCATGCGAGCGGAGGCCGGGCAGCCCGCGCTCCTGCGGCTGGAGGAGAAAGCGGGCCGGGACGAGGCGGGCCGGACGCGGCTGCCTCACTCGACGCTCTGGCTCGTCCTGAAGGAGAAGATCCCTCCCAGTGAGGGGCTGTTCACCGCGTTCCTCGAGGCGCTCGGCCTGTCCGGCAAGGACGTGCGGGAGTGGCAGGCCACCTACCGCCGCATCTATGCCGGTGCGCCGCCGCGGCGTGCATGGGGCGAACCGCCGCCGCCCGTCGTACGTAACGAACCGGCAGCGGTCCACCCATACGATCACGGCGATGTGGCGCTGCAGCGCATGGAGCGCAGCGAGGAGATCAAGCGCATCACCGGGCAGGTGCGCGAGCCCGATGACTACGACCTCCTGGGGCTGGGCTACCTGAACTCCCCCGGACCCGAGGCGTACGACGAGGAGGTGCTCGAGCAGTGGGAAGCCGACAGCTCCGCCGCCGGCCCAACGCGGCACAGCGGCACCACCGACCTGAAGGAGGAGCTGCGCGCCATCCTCGGCCGCGCGAAGCGCGCGTGAGCGCGCCGCACGGTCGCGGCGCCGCGCAGGCCGACCAGTGCCGGACTGGGCCGGTGGTGGTGCGCGAACCGGTGGGGCCCGCCGCCACCCCGACACCCGGGGGCGGAAGGTTTTCCTCCGCCCCGGAAAGGGTGAGCGGCGACCCCGGGAAACCTTCATTGCATGCCCTTTACAAATACGTGAAACGGAGAGACGAACGTCACATAAACCGGACCCGAGAGGCTTCGCTTTCACTCGTTCGACGTAAACAGAAACGGACATAAAGAGCACTTCGGTGACCAGAAAGAGGCGCCCCGCCGACTGGAAAGCAGCCCCCGCAAGGGCCGGCCCCGAAAGCCGGGTAAACTCGTTTCCGTTGTTTCTTGTCAACTCAAAAGAAGCAGGAGAGCCGCGATGGCCGATCACGAGGATGAATCCAACGAGTCGGCCGAGGCGAAGAACCCCGCCGAAGTTCCCGGCACGTCTCTTCCTCCCGCTCACGGCAAGCCGTGGCACGAGGGGACGTACCAGGTTCTGGGGATCTTGTACTACGGAGCCCACATCGTTCACTGGGTGTGGCTGCAGGCACAGGACCTGGTAAACCCGCTGGTCCAGCCCTGGTCGTAGTGCGGCGGAGCCTGGTCCCACCTGATCCGTGGTCCCAGACCCCGCCGCTGCCTCGGCTCGGTTCCCGACGAGTGGCAGGACGTCCACTTCCACACGCAACTCGCGGGAACCACTGTGCACCAAGACTGCCGGAGAATGACAATCTCAATCTCCGTACGCAGTCATTCTAGCGGAGCCGCAGAGTGGAGACACCACCCTGCGGCTCCTTTTTCGTGTCCACAAATATGTACAGCAACATTCCGGAACGGTTGCAGCGGATTCATGTTCATCACATTCGATCGGCGAACTTTGCCGCGAGCTTAATATTGCATCCTGTCATTCACATCACTCGATCCGTTATTTAGCCGACGTGACGGTTTGCCGCGAAAGTCGGTGACACACTTTCACTGTCCTGCTCGCAAAAAATTTTGGTTGGCCGTGGTGAACTTTTCATCGGCCGACCGTGGTGAACTTTTCACCCGTGTTCCGCGCAGATGTGTTCCTGCCGCGAAGTCTGCAGGCGGCTGTGCAAGACCGCTGGCGGCTGTACCGGGCGCCGCCGAAAGCGGCACGCTGCGCGTGCTTCCGCGGTGCGTGTCACCCAGGCGCCTGCGGTTGCGGCGACGGCTGGCCGGCCGCAGGAGGCAGATCATGCGGCGGCTCTACCGGAGGACTGCTCCATGTCACCCGAGGACGGCCGGGATGGCGGCGTCAGCCGTCCAGTCTCCGTCGAACAGGGCCGCGACGAGGCGTGCGTGCTCGTCCGGGAGCCAGTTGGCGCGGTGTCTGGTGCGGGCCCTGGCGAGCCAGGCGCCGATCCTGACGGTGTCGCCGTCAACGCGCATGGTCTCGCGGGCGGCGGGGCTGCGGCCTTCGCGGTGCAGGAAGAGTTCCAGGAGCTGGACGGTCTGTTCGAAGGTGCGGCGGGCTCGGTGGCCTGCGGGGGCGAGCGTCTGGGTGGCGGGGGTCAGGCCGAGGGCGGTCATCAGGCGCTGCTGGCCGGGGTGGAGGCGTGGCCAGGTGGTGAGCTGGCGGTGCAGCCAGGAGCCGATCTTCACACCGGTGAGCTGGGTGTCGCGGGTGAGGGCGGCGGGGTCGGCGCCGGTGGCGAGGTGGGTGCGCAGCAGGTGGTATTTGCGGTGCCAGTCGGCTCCGTGCGGGAGGCGCCAGTGGGGGTCGAGGGCGGTGAGGGCGTCGGCGCGGGCGGGGGTGAGGGTGTTCCTGGCGGCGTGGTGGCGTTGTTCGGCGAGCCAGGCGCCGAGGGGGGTGGTGGCGGGGGCGGCGAGGTGGCCGTGGGTGCGGTGGTAGTCGGCGGCTGCGGTCAGGCGGGCGCGCCAGGCGGCGTCGTGCTTGTCCCAGATCATGCCGAGCGCGTCGAGTTCGGCGATCCAGTCCGCCTCGAGGCGGCCGGCCTTGGCGGCGTCGCGTATGGTGGTGATGAAGGTGCCCAGCTTGTAGCCGGTGGGGTCGGTCGCGAGGTCGCCCGTATCGGCGGCCTCACCCAACGCAGCCTCGCCTCGGTGGTGAAGGTGTCGTATGCGAAGGTCGCTGAATACCAGAAACGCGGCCTGGTCCACTTCCACGCCGTCATCCGCCTCGACGGGCCCGACGGCACCACGACCCCACCACCCACCTGGGCCACCACCGCGATGCTCACCGACGCCATCCACGCCGCCGCCACCCGCACCACCGTCGCCGGACCCGAACTTGACGGCACTTCCCTCCAGTTCACATTCGGCAAGCAGTTGGACGTACGGCCGATACGCAACGGCGACTTTTGTGACGGTAGGAAGATCACGGACAAGGCTGTCGCCGCGTATGTGGCGAAGTACGCCACCAAGGGAGCCGAAGGCGCCACCGGCACCCTCGACCGCCGGCTGCGCCTCATCGCGGAACTCCCCGCCTACCAGGTCCCCATACACGCGGAGCGGATGATCCGCACGGCCTGGCAGCTCGGCGCCCGCCGCGACCTCGCCCATCTCAAACTCCGCGCCTGGGCGCACATGCTCGGCTTCCGGGGCCACTTCTCCACCAAGACCCGCCAGTACTCCACCACGCTCGCCCAGCTCCGCCAGGCCCGCGCCGATTACCAGAACGCTCTCAACGACCCGGACAGAACAGGCCCGGAGGACGAGGAGTCGACGCTGGTGATCTCTCACTGGGTCTTCGCCGGCACCGGCCTCACCCCCGATTTGGAACGCCTCGCCACCCTCGTCACCCCAGCACCGGGAGCGGGCTCTGCCTCCGGCCCTGGAGCGGGGGTGGTTGGTGGTGCGTGACGGCGAACTCCTCACCGTGCCCGAGGTCATGGCCTACCTGAAGATCGGCCGTTCCGCCGTCTACGACCTCCTCCGCTCCCACCAGCTCCGCTCGATCACGATCGGCCGGGCCCGCCGCATCCCTGCCCACGCGCTGGCCGACTTCGTCCACTCCCGCCTTGAACAGGAAGCCACCGCCTGATGCCGTCCCCGCGTTCTGCCCGAAAGTCCCGCGCCAACGGCGAAGGTATCGTCTACCAGCGCAAGGACGGCCGCTGGGAAGCCGCCGGCTACGTCCTCACCACCAACGGCACCCGCAAGCGCACCCGCGTCTACGGGTCCACGCGCAAGGAGGCCGTGGACAAGCTGACCGAGCGTATGGCCGCCAACAACCGCGGCCTCCCAGCACCGGCTGCGGACTGCGCTATCGGGGTGTATCTCCAGCACTGGCTCGACAACATCGCCGTGCATCAGCTCCGCGAGACCACCCACACCCGCTACCGCGCCACCGCCCGCCTCTACATCAACCCCATCCTGGGCAAGAAGAAACTCGGCAGGCTCGCCACCAAGGACGTCCGCGCCTTCCTCGACCAACTCCGCACCCAGTGCCAGTGCTGCATCCGAGGACTCGACACCCAAGGCATCTGCTGCTCGGCCGGGAACTGCTGCGGCAAACGGCTCTCACCGCTGACCGTCAGCTACGTGCACTCCGTCCTCAAATCCGCACTCCAGCACACCGTCCGCGAGGACGAACTCCCGCGCAACGTCGCCCGGAACGTACCGGCCGGCACTCCCCGCCCCAAGCGCACCGAACCCCTCACCGCTGCCGAGGCCCGCCAACTCCTCCGTGCCGCCGAAGACCACCGCCTTCAGGCCCTGTTCGAACTCGCCCTCCACACCGGGCTACGTAAGGGCGAACTCCTCGGTCTTCAGTGGAGCGACCTCGACCTGGACAGCGGGACCGCCAACATCCGTCGCACCCTTCAGCGCACCAGCAGCCGGGGCCTGACCACCCTGCCGACGAAGACCACCAGCTCCGAACGCCGCATAACCCTGCCTGCTACTTGCATACACTCGCTACAAGCCCATCGACGGCGGCAGGAACAGGAAGGGGCGGCTGCCGGGGACGGGTGGCAGGAGAGCGGCTACGTGTTCACCACGCCCACCGGCCGCCCCATCGACCCCACCAACCTTACCCGCGCCTTCACCACCCTCCTCAACCGCTCGGGCCTCCGCCGTATCCGGTTCCACGATCTTCGCCATACCGCTGCGACGCTCCTCTTGGAGCAGGGTGTGGAACTCGTCGTGATCAAGGAGCTCCTCGGGCACGCCCACATCGGCGTCACCGCCGCCGTCTACGCCCACGTCCGCCCCCGCCTCCAACAAGCTGCCATCACCACCCTGAGCAACGCCCTCAGCGCTGACACCGCCCCCAGCGGCACGGCTGCCACCCCCTGACGCGCACCACCTTCAGAAACGCCGGCGGCCCCACGAGGTACCTCGTGGGGCCGCCGGCGTCCGGCTGCGTTGCCGTCAACGTTGCCGTCAAGAAGGGTCGAAGACCGGAATCTCAACCTCTTCGGGATCTACGCAGAGATCATCTTCTTTCCCTTCAAGGATGAAGCCGAAAAAGTATCGGAGAGCCTCATTCCCCAGGTCGATTGGATGGAACGGAAGTCGATAGCTACTCGCCTGAACCGGGCGCTGACCATTCCAGAAGGGCTGCTCGAACGGGAATTTCTGCCCCACATCCTCGATCACTCCCGATCCCGGACTCAGACTTACTGCCCGAAGGAGCCCAGTGGGGGACCAAGCAAGAATCGAAGCCCAATCTTCGGAACTCTCCATGCATACCGCATAAGCGCTCCTCTTTCCAGCCAAGCGGGCAGCCTCACTCACGAGGTTGCTTGGATGATCCCGAGCTATCTTGCGTGAGCAGACAACGTCAAAGCGCGGAAAACTCGCCACACACGCTGCCCCGTCCTCCGGCCAGACAGCCAGGTCTAGTGGAAGTACGCCCGACTCACGAGGAGTGCCCCCCAGGAACCTCGCTGCTAGGTCCAGTGACCTGGTCCGATCCCACCCGACAGCACCACGGAAGAGACCTTCCGGGCGCTCATCCGTGAGCACCAGAATGGCAGCCTTAGATCCCATCGGAACCTCCGAACACATCACTGTCTGCTTGGAATTTCACGGTCCGCAATCGGGGCAATGCCACAGATCCACCTCCACCTTCATGGTGACATTACTCCCCTTCTTCAGTCCTGGGAGCCTGCTCGTGTTCAGAGTTGCCCCACCGTGACCGAGCTCGGCGTATCCAAGCCTCTGGTTGTCAGTCAGGGACGCTCCGCGCCCAGTCTTGACTTCCACTGCCACCCAGTTTCCCGATGGATCTTGGGCAACGAAATCCGCACGGAAAACGTCACCTTGGCTATTCTTGAACCGCACCTCTCTGGTGATATTCGTGTAGCCCGAGGTCTGAAGCCGCTCCAGTGTGGCACTTTCTCCCATCGCGCCATGCGGGATCCCAGTAATGGGACATTCTCCGGCGTTGTGAACCAGAACTGGCGTGGTCCCGGCAAGTACATAGTACGTGTGGAGGTCGTCCACCGTCAGGTTGTAGGTGCGAGCCTGTTTCGAGAAGGAGCGATTGCCGGTGACGATGACCGTGTCACCGGTCTCGGTACGCAGTGTCATGCCGGCTTCGAGGTGCCGTGCTTCGACCCAGCGCCTTTCGGAGGGGGACCAGAACGGGTGCTCGTGGGTGGCCGTGAGCTTTTCGATGCCGTCTTCGGTGGCGATGGAGAGTTCGTTGAAGTGCTTGTCGTCCTCGGTGATGATGAGGTTCGTGACCAGTCTCGGCCCGGTCTCTCCGGTTTCCGGGTCTGTGGCCAGGACCTCATCACCGACTTCGACGTCCTCGATGTCCTTCGTCTCTCCGTCCGCCATCAGGACATCGGTCCCGGCGAGGAAACATTTACTGCACCGGGGTGCTTTGTATTTCTTCCCGAGATAACTCGCCACCGTCCCCTGAGAGAGGCCGGTCATCAGGAGATCCACGCCCTCCATGTACTCAGGCGTGAGGAATAGGTCGTAGGTGTAGTAACCCCTCTGCTCGGAAGTGCAGTCCAGCACGTCATTGAAGCAGAGGTCAGCATATGCGGCGGCATATATCTGACTCTCACCCCACCCCATTCCGTAATATTGACCATTACGGTGGTAGACCTCCCGGTAGACGACCGGAAGATGCTCTATCATCGCCTCGTAAAATCCCTCGGGGACGCCACCGGGAGATCCACCGGCGATATCTGTGAGCGTTACCCTGCCGTCGTTCTTGCTTCCTCCGCCGGCCCCAGATACGTGGGCTTTGGATGCATTCCCCTTGGGGTATCCGGCGCCGTTCGGGGCGTCGTCGTAATCGCCGAGCATTCCACCGTACGGACGCTTGCTTCCAGAGTTTCCAGGGGTTCCGGGGTTTCCGCCCCCTACACCGGCCAGTCCTGTCGGGTCGGAGATCGTGACGGGTGAGTTGCTGGCGTAGCTGTATCCGTTGAGGGACTGCGGCTGGGTCAGGTCCAGGATCGGGTCGACACTGATGAACTGGCCGATGCCCGGGTCGTATTCGCGGGCGCCGATGTGGGTGAGGCCGGTGTTCGTGTCGTGGGTTTTGCCGAGGAATCCCTTGTCGTCGGGCCAGGGTCCGTAGGCGGGCTTGCCGCGGTCGGCGCCGAAGGGGGTGGTGTAGCGCTTGGTGAAGGTCTGGTCGCTCCGGTTGATGGCCAGGTGGGCTGTGCCGTGGTGATCGCTGATGAGGAAGGTGACCTTGCCGGTGCCGCTTTCGTTCGAGCGCGTGGCGGCTGTGATGCCGCCGGCCGCGTAGGAGCGCTGGGCCCAGGTGGTGCCGTCGGTGCGGAGGTGGAGTTCGGTGGCTCCGGCGTAGAGGACGCGTTCGCCGTTTTCGGTGGTGCGGATGAGGAGGGTGCCGTCGGCACCGTAGAGGTAGTCGGTGGACTGGCCGTTCTCGGTGAGGCGGGTGAGTTTGCCTTCCTCGGACCAGGTCAGGTCCTGGGTGGTGTCGTCAGCGGTGCCCGGGCGTTTGGTGGTGTTGCCGGTGGTGTCGTAGGTGTAGGTGCGCTGGGGGCTGGTGCAGTCGCCCTGGGTGGTGGTGCCGGTCAGGGTGTGGGGCTGGTCGGTGTCGGTGTAGCAGTAGGTGGTTTTCGTGGTGGTGCTGGGGGTGTGCTGGGTTTCGGTGGTGCGCTGGCCTGCGGTGTTGTAGGTGTAGCTGGTCCAGTACGGGGCCGGGCCCGACAGGGCGTCGGCGCTGGGGGCGTCGGTGCACTTGTGGGAGGCGGGGGTCCAGGCTTCGGTCAGGCGGCGGTGGCCGTCGTAGGTGAAGCACTGGGTGTCGGCGCTGCTGGTGCCGCCCAGGGTGGTGGAGTCGCTGAGGGATGTGACGTTGCCGGCCTGGTCGTAGGTGTAGGTGAGGTTCTGCAGCTGGTAGGGGTGGGTCTCGTCCTGGGTGTAGCTGTTGGTGAGGCGGCCGGTGCCCGGCTCGTAGGTGTTGGCGACATAGACGTGTTTGTCGGTGCCGAAGGTGAGCTGGTTCGGCTGGGTCAGGGCGGAGTAGTCGATGTCGGTGAGGTAGGTGCCGATGTCGGTGAGGTTGCCCAGGCTGTCGTATTCGTAGCCGGTGATCTCGTCTTCCAGACCGCCGAGTGCCGGGTCCTCGGTCTGCTTGACCGTTCCGTTGGTGTTGTAGTGCGTCTCGAACGGCAGCGTGGCGGGTGTGCCTGCCTTGACGAACGGGTCGCTCGCGGGCAGCCGGAGCTCGGTGTGGGTGGCGCGGCTCATGCTGTCGTAGGCGGTGACGGCCTGGGTGTAGGCGGCGCCGGTCGTGCCGCCGATGTAGCGGGTGGAGGTGGCGGGCAGGCCCTTGAGGATGGTGTCGTAGGTGTGGGCGGTGAGCTGGGTGGCGTCGGTTTTCGAGCCGGCCCAGGTGGCGGTGGGGCGGCCGAGTTGGTCGTAGGCGCTCAGGATCGCCTTGCCGCGTGAGTCGGTGGTCTTGATGACCTGGTCGAGGGCGTCGTACTCGGTGGTCGTTCTGCCCTTGTCCGGGTCGTCGGCGCTGGTCTGGCGGCCGAACAGGTCGTAGCTGTAGGACCAGGTGGCGCCGTCCGGGCCGGTGATGGTCTTCTGCCGGCCGTCCAGGCCGTAGGTGAACTTCACGGCGGTGTACTTCTCGCCCGGGCCGGTGCCGAAGTCGGCGTCGGCCGGGCTCACCCCGGCGTAGTTGCGGGTTTCGACGGTGCGGCCGCGGATGTCGGTGATGGTGCGCTGCGCCTCGCCGCCCTGGACGGCGGTGATGGCGGTGGAGTCACCGGTGTAGCTGGTGGTGGTGGCCCACTTCTTGACGCCGTTGACGTAGAGGGTGCTGGTGGTCGGCCGGGCGGCGCCGTCGAAGACGGTTTCGGTCTGGACCGGGGCGCGTCCGTATTCGGCGCGGGTGTAGGTGCCGTTGGGGGTGCTGGTGGTGTCGAAGATGTCGGCGAACGTCTCGTAGGCCAGGCCGCGCGTGTCGTGACGGGTGTCGGTCAGCAGCCGGCCGCCGTCCGGGGTGGGTGACTGGGTCTGCAGTGGCCGGAGCAGGGAGTCGTAGAGGGCGTAGCTGGTGTTGTAGGTGTCGCTGTTGGTCAGGGTGGAGGTGGACACCCAGGACGGCTTGCTGTTGTCCAGGTGGTAGGCGAACTTGATGTTCGGGCTCTGACTGCCGCTGGACCGGTTGGGCAGCCACACGTCGGTAAGCCGGCCGAGCGCATCGTACTTTTGCTCAGTCAGTTTCAGGTTGATGTCGGCGGTCTGCCGGGCCAGCCCGCGGCGCGGGTCGAGGAAGCTGTACGAGCGGTAGCCCTTGGGATCGGTTGAGATCGTCTTGGTCAGCGGCCCCGCGTCGGCGGGGGTGTAGGCGGCGGAAGTGGTGTGGCCGGCGGTGTCGGTGACGGTCAGGGGGCGGCCGAGTGTGTCATAGGTGGTGATGGCGATTGTCTGCCAGCCGGAGGGCAGGCGCTGGCCGTCACTGCCGGCGGTGGCGGTGTAGCCGGTGGCCCGTCCGGTCCAGGTGGCCTGGCCCTTGGTGGGCTTCTGCGTGGCCAGCCAGGTGGTGGCGTCGGCCTTGTCGTAGACGGTCGCGGTGTCGGCCAGGACGTCACCGGAGGTGTTGCTGGTGGCGGGCAGGTTCAGGCTGGCGTCGGTGACCGAGCATTCCCGGGCGACGGTGCGGGTGCGGGAGACCAGGCTGGTGATGCCGACGTCCGGGTTGCGGGCGTACCAGGTGCGGGTGCACGTTTCGTCGCCGCCCACGCCCTTCTGGCCGTAGTCGTCGACGGCGTTCACCATGCCGAGGTCGTCGTAGCGCTTGGTCGCGATATGCGTGCGCCAGCGGCTGGAGGCGGTGAGGTAGGTGCTGGTGTAGGTCGAGGTGTTGCGGACCCACCGGGCGGTGTGGTCGGTGGCGTCCGGCACTGTCTGGGTGGCGGTGTTCTTGTAGGTGTAGTTGTAGAAAGTGCTGCTGATGGGCTGGCTGCCGTTGTAGGTGACCTGCTGGCGCAGCTGGCCCTTCCAGTGTTCGCTGTCGTATGCGTTGGTGAAGTCGACGTCCGTGTCGAGCAGCGGGGTGACGGTCACGGACTTGGTGGTGCCGTCTTTGTTCTTGTCGCCGTGCATGCCCTGCATATAGAGCGAGACGGTCTTGGAGCGGGTCTCGCCGACGGCGCCGGTGTGAGCGGTGACCTGGCGGTAGCCGCGCCAGTCGGACCAGGTCCGCTCGTCCTTCGGCGTGAACGGGTCGTCGTTGTGGTGCCAGGCCGCGCCGCTGTAGTCGTAGGCGTACTCCACGGCCGGGTTGCCGGCGGCTGGGTCGTGCACGCCCACGGCCAGGGCCCGGTATTTGTGGAACCAGTCGATGGAGGCGTTCTCGGCGCCGTTGATGTTCCAGTACTGCGGGTAGCAGGAGCGGGTGTTGCTGTCCGGGGCCGCGCCTTGGACCTCGCTGCGGGTGCATTCCGGGGACGACAGGGTGACCTTGGTGATCGCGCCGGTCTCGGAGGTGATGGCGGAGATGCGCGGCCGGGTCAGCGGCAGGATGTCGTCGGTGGCATCCACGCGGTTGGGCCGCATCTGGTAGGTGAAGGAGATCGGATTGACAGTGAGGGGCGTGTCGCCGGTCTTGCCGGTGCGCTTGAGCGACTTCAGCGTCAGGACCTGGTCGGAGCTGTCGCCGATGTCCCCGCCGTCCAGGTACTGCCCGGTCAGGTCCCAGGAGTCCACCGGGTCGTACCCGGTGCTGGTGGCGTTGTAGGAGAAGGTGTCGATGCCGGTCAGCCGCTTGCGGGTGAAGAAGGACGGGCCGGCCGCGTTGCACTCGTCGTCGTCCTTGGAGCAGATCGCGTCGAACGGCACGTCCGGCCAGTTCTCCGCGGTGTCCTTCGTCAGGCTGGAGCAGTCCGAGGCGGTGCAGCGCTCGGCGTAGGAGAAGGTGACCTTGGCGTCGGCCTTGTCGGTGAACAGGGCACCCTTGCGCAGCCCGTACTCGATCCGGTTGAGGTAGCCGCCGCGGATGTAGGAGGCACCGGCCGTGGTGGCCTTGTTCTTCTTGTAGTAGTTCGATTCCTTGGTGTACCAGTACGTGGCCGCGTTGCCGCGAGTGTCCTCGACGTAGTCCAGGTTCCACCGCCAGGCCTGCGTCAGCGCCCGGTCGGCGAACGCGTCACCGCCGGAGTAGCCGGGCTCGCCGGAGTCGTCGCCGAACACGGGAACGGTCCAGGTGGAGTTGGTGCGCTGGTCTGTCGCGCCGTCCAGCTTGTTCAGGCCGAACACGTACTTGGTGCCGTCGCCGGTGACGACCGTCCAGTACTCGCCGTCGTTGTCGCCGTTCTCGGCCCCGGTGGAGCGGGTCACCTTTGAGGCGTCGTCGTGTTCCAGCCGCCACTGGCCGCTGGTGTCGTCCTTGATCAGCCGGGTCGCCTTGCCGTTGAGGACCAGGACCGCGTTGTCGTACTTCCAGCACTGGTCGAAGACATCCGTGTGGCCGTCGTCGTCGCAGCTGCCGTAGGCGCGGGTGATGTAGGACTCGGTGAGGGTGAAGCCCTCGCCCACGGTGGTGGTCTGGTTGTTCGTGGTCGCGGTGCGGCCGTCGACGCTGCCCGAGTCGTAGGACAGGGACAGCGGCGGCACCGGGCCCGCTGCTGCGGGCGGCATGGTGAAGGCGTGGGACCAGGTGAAGGAGCCCGAGCTGCTGCCCGCCTCCCAGGAGGAGGACGCCGACAGCTTCGTCGCCGAGAAGTCGCCCGCCCCCTTGGGGGACTGACCGGAACCGGCCGAAGCAGCCGTGACCGCGAACACGGTCCCACTGGACGCAGCGCTGCCGGCCTCGCCCAGCAACTGGGTGGACGGCCCGTCGGACACTTTGCCCAGGCGGACCTTCGCCGAGACCGTCTGATTCTTGAGGTCGTTGTCCGAGGGCAGCGGTGTCTGCTTGCGGCACTCCGTCTTGTCCGGGGTTGTCAGCGCGCACGCCGGCAGTTGCACCAGACGCAGCCGCTGGGACCAGCCGCCACCGATGGCCGAGGCGAAGCCGGAGTAGTCGATACCTATGCTCGCCGCGCCCGGAGTGTCGGCTGCGACTGTCAGGAGGATGCCGGTGACGCCCGCTTTGCGGGCCGCCTTCTGGTCTAGGACGGTGACCTGCGCCTCGCCCGACGCCGCCGCGGAGGCCTTGGAGGAACGCGACTTGGAGGGGGACGCCGGCTTCAGCGCCACCGGTGTGCCGCCAGGTTCCGCGGTACGGTTCGCGCCCGGTGTGAGGGCGAGCGAGGCGGTGCCATGCTTGGGCCAGGCGGCCTTCCGCTCCCCCGCCGCTTGCTCGGCCTGCGCGGCGTTGGCCTTGCGTTCCCTGGCAACCGTGGCCCGTGCCTTCTTCGCACCGGGCCCGTCGAAGGCTTTGACCTTGGTCACCGGTGACTTGGGCAGCTCGGGGCGCCCCAGGCCGCCGGGTTCTGCGGCCTGGGCGACCTGGGCCAGCCCGGTGGGCACGATCAGGGCCATGGCCAGCGACTGCCCCAGGAGACGGCTCGTGCGGCGCCGGACCCCCTCACCCGACCGCCTTGAGGTGCCTATGCCAAAGACCATCGTTCTCGTCCCACCCAGTCCTTAAGAGGTCCTAACAAAGGCGTTGGACGTGGCGGTGGGTGATGAGACAGGTGGCGAGGCCAAGGAAAGCTTCGTGGATGTCGTCGCGCCGTTCCCAG
>NZ_JACHJI010000032.1 GCF_014203535.1 Streptomyces griseomycini | reverse complement strand
GGCCGACCGACGAGGTGCTCAAGGAGTACGAGAAGTTCACGGGCAAGTGACCCGGCACGGCCCGGGCCCCGCCGGCACCACCCCGGCGGGGCCCGGGCCGTGGCCGGAGGCACCACCGCGGCCGCAGCGGGTGCCGCTCCCTCCCGGGGCCCGGGGCGCACTCCCGCGCGTCCGGTGCCGCCTTCGGTCGCATTGGTGCCAATATGACCGAAACGGAATGTCCGATGAGGAACGACCGGAGCGACGTCGAGCAGCCGAAGGAGCCCCGCGATGCCCGAGCTCAGCGTCATCGTCCACGGGCCGAACACCCAGGACCACCTGAGCGGCCTCCTCGACTCCCTCGCCGCCCACCCCCGCCCGGACACCGAGGTCGTCGTCGCCGCCGTCGGCGACTGGGCCCGCGAGACGGCCGAGCGGCACGCCCCCGACGTCCGGGTGCTGCCCCTGCCCGACGGCACGTCCGACGCGGCGGCCCGGTCGGCGGGCGCGGCCCGGGCCACCGGCCGCTGGCTGCACTTCGTCCGCGCCAAGGACGGCCTGCCGCCCGGCGGCCCGCGCACGATCGCCGAACGCGTCGCCGAACTCCCCGACACCGTGGACGTCCTGCTGGTCGACCACGTCGGCAGCACCTGGCGCACCGGCGGCCTGCCCTCCGCGGACGGCCCCCTGCTCGCCCGCGCGGGCCGCACCGACCTCGCCCTCGACGACAGCGCCTACCTGCTGCGCCTGACCCCGCTGCTCGGCACCCGCGTCCTGCGCGCCGGCTTCTGGCGGGCGCACGAGGACCGCCTCGCCTCCGACGACGAGCCGCACGCCGCCCTCGCCGCCCTCCTGCTCGCCGAGCGCGTCGCCTGCCTGCCGCACGTCGCCCACGAGGACCGCCGGCTGCGGCCCACCAGCCTCCCCCCGGTCACCGCCGAGCAGCGCTACGCCCTCGTCGACCGCTACGAGAGCCTCCTCGACCTCGTCCGCGACCGTCCCGCCGCCTACACCGTGCTGTACGAGATCATGGTCCGGGACTGTCTGCGCGTCTTCGCCCGCGGCGGCATGCCCGAGGACGTGGCCCGGGAGTTCTTCCGCCGGGCCTCGACCGCCGCCCTGCGCCGCCGGCCCGAGGGGTACCGGCGACCCGCCGGCCTGGACGGCGTCCGCCGCTCGCTGCTCGAGGAGGGCGCCTACACCAGGTACCGCGCGTTCCAGGCCGCCAACCGCACCCGCCGCGCCGTGCAGTCCACCGTGCGCACCGGCAGGCGGCAGCTCGGCGCCCGGGTCCGCGACCACCGGTACCGCAGGGCCCTGCACCGCCCGGTCGACCCCCACCTGGCGGTGTTCGCCGCCTACTGGAACCGCGGGGTCGCCTGCAACCCGGCCGCGATCGCCGCCAAGCTCGCCGAACTCGCCCCGCAGATCCACCCGGTGTGGGTGGTGACCGCCGAGAACGCCGCCCTGCTCCCGCCCGGCACCGACCACGTCGTCCCCGGCACCCGCCGCTACGGGGAGGTGCTCGCCACCGCGAAGTACCTCGTCAACAACGTCAACTTCCCCAACGCGGTGGTCAAACGCCCCGACGCGATCCACCTCCAGACCCACCACGGCACCCCGCTCAAGCGCATGGGCCTGGACCAGATGGCGTTCCCGGCCGCCGCCCAGGGGCTGGACTTCGCCGCGCTGCTGGAGCGCGTCGACAAGTGGGACTACAGCGTCTCCAGCAACAGCCACACCACCCGGATGTGGGAGCGTGCGTACCCGTCCCGGTACGTCTCGCTCGACCACGGCTATCCGCGCAACGACGTCTACTACACGGCCGGCGCCGACGACGTCCGCGCGGTCCGCGAACGGCTCGGCGTCGCGCCCGGCCGCCGGGCCGTGCTGTACGCGCCCACCCACCGCGACTACGAGGCCGGCTGGACCCCGCGCCTGGACCTGGCCGCGCTCGCCGACCGCCTCGGCGAGGACACCGTCCTGCTGGTGCGCGGCCACTACTTCTACGACGGCGCCGCCGCCCCGCTGACCGGCCTGCGCCGCTCGGGCCGCATCGTGGACGTCTCCTCCTACGACCCGGTCGAGGAGCTGTGCCTGGCCGCCGACGCCCTGGTCACGGACTACTCGTCGATCATGTTCGACTACGCCAACCTCGACCGCCCGCTGATCGTCCACGCCGACGACTGGGAGACCTACCGCACCACCCGCGGCGTCTACTTCGACCTGATGGCCGAGGCCCCCGGCCCGGTGGCCCGCACCCAGGAGGAACTCACCGAGATCCTCGCCACCGACGCCTGGCGCGACGAGAAGGCGGCGAAGGCACGGGCCGCCTTCCGCCGCCGGTTCTGCGAGTACGACGACGGCCGCGCCGCCGAGCGCGTCGTGCGCCGGGTCTTCCTCGGCCAGGACGAGGAGGCGCTGCCGCCGGTGCTGCCGCTCGAGGAACGCACCCCGGCGCCCAGCCCCGAGGAGGCATGCCCGTCATGACCACCGCCACCGCCTCCGGCACCCCCGACGTCACCGTGACGGTGATCGTGCACAACGACGCCGAGCGGCTCCCCCGCGCGGTCGAGTCCGTCCGCCGCCAGACCCACCGCGCCCTCGAGATCGTCATCAGCGACGACCACTCGACGGACGACACCCCCCGGGTGGCGCGGGAACTGGCGGCCCGCGACCCGCGGATCCGGTGCCTGCGGCTGCCGGAGAACAGCGGCGGGTGCAGCGCCCCGCGCAACCGCGCCCTGGAGATCGCGCGGGCGCCGTACCTGATGTTCCTCGACAGCGACGACGAACTCCCCCGGAACGCGGTCGAACTGCTGCTCGCCGCGCACCGCGAACGGGACATCGACTTCGCGATGGGCGCCGTCCGGCGGATCCGGGTGGACACCGGCCGCCACTCCACCTGGATGCCGCACCTCGTGCGCGAGCGCCGCACCCTGGACGGCATCGAGGCCGACCCGCGGCTGTTCTTCGAGCACCTGTCGACCAGCAAGATGTACGCCCGCGCCTTCCTCGACCGGCACGACCTGCGCTTCCCCGAGGGCATCCACTACGAGGACCAGCTGTTCTCGGCCCGGGCGTACTGCCTGGCGAAGAGGTTCACGATCGTCCCGGAGCCGGTGTACCTCTGGTACATCGCCCCCTACGCGGCCTCGGACGCGGCGTCCATCTCCAACCAGCGGCACCGGCTCGACAACGTCCGCGACCGCATCCACGTGCAGCACCTCATCGACGCCTTCCTGACCGAGAGCGGGCACGGAGGGCTGCGCGAGGACAAGGACTTCAAGTTCCTCAAGCACGACTTCCGGATGTACGCGGGCGACCTGCCCCACCGGGACGAGGAGTGGCTGGCGGCCTTCGCGGACCTGGTGAACCCCTACCTGGACACGCTGTCCCCGGGCGCGTACGCCCGTCTCCCGCGCGCCGAACGGGTGGTGCTGCAGCTCGTCCGCGACCGCCGTCTGTCCGAGGTCCGGCTGGCGGCCCGCGGTCTCGGCCACGACGTCGCCCCGCGGCAGGTCACCACGGACGCGGACGGCCGCACCTACTGGGGGGACCGGCTCCCCGCCACCGCCGAGGCCCGCCGCGAACTGGACCTGACCGAGCTGGAGCTGGACACCCGCCCGTTCTTCGGCGCCCAGTTCCGCCACGAGGTCACGGAGATCGCACGGGGACCCGGCGCCGGAGTCGAGCTGGCCGTACGGACGTACGACCCGGCCCTGCGGCTGCCGGTCGGCCCCCAGCGCGCCGCTCTCCTCCTCACCCCCGGCCGGCGCCGGCTCACGGTCCCCTTCCGGCTCTCCCCCGTCCGTCCCGGCGTCTTCGAGGGCCGCGTCCGCGTCGACCTCGCGGCCGCCTCCCTGCCGCTGAGCGGCTTCGCCGGGGTGCGGCACCCGCTGGTCCGCCTCACCCACCGGGGGCAGGGCAACACGGGGCTGCTGCTGGCCCCGCTCGACTTCCCGGCCCTGACCGCCCGCGTCCCGTACCGCTCCGGCGCGGCCCCGCACCGGGTCACGGTCGAGCCGGAGGGACACGGTCCGGGCCGGCTCCAGGTGCGCTGGGAACCGGTCGGGGTCACGGCGGGCGTGCTGCGCCCGGTGGCCCGCCGGGTGGCCCGCCCGGCGGTGCGCCGGGCGGGCCGTCTGGTGGCGAGCGCGCTGCGGTGAGGGCGACGGCGGCGTGAGGGGGACGGCGAGGGGCGGCGGCGGGACGAGGGCCGTTCAGGGCACCTCGTAGAGCACCTGCCCCTCCGGTCCCCGCGTCACCGCCCGCAGCCCGGCGTCGTCGGCCAGGACCCCGGTCGTGTCCACCGCCCAGCGCACCCCGTACTCCCGCTCGATGTCCCTGCGCACCCGCTCCGGCGTCCCCGCGGCGAAGTACTCCTCGGTGACCGCCGTCCGGCGTTCCTCGTCCGGCAGGAAGAAGTCGGGGTAGCCGGGAGCGACCGTGTACGGCCCGTACGCGGGGATCCGGCGGGCCGGGCCGGTCCCGGCCATGACCACGTCCCCGTACCCCACCCACGGCGTGATCCAGCGGTACCCCGTCCACGGCGGCCGGTACCCGTCCTCGACCGCCTGCGGCAGGACGCCGCGCGGGACCACGTACCCGAGCGTCCCCGCCTGGGCCCACGCCCCGACCGCGAGCGCACCGGCGAGCAGTGCCGCCCGGCCGGCGCGCACCCCGCGCCGCCCGGCCCGGACCGCCTCCAGCGCCGCCGCGAGCTGCGCCGGGACCGTCACGGCGGGCAGGGCGCGCCCCCAGGAGAAGTGGCCGCTCAGCCACCCCGCCGCCACGACCAGCGCCCCCAGCAGGAAGAACAGCGCCAGTGGGTCCCACCGGTCCCGCCACCACCGCGCGACCAGCGCCGCCACCCCGAGCGCCACCAGCCCGAACCGTGCGGCCAGGTCCCCGTACAGCACCCGGTGCACCGGGTCGAGGCCGTCTCCGGCCCCGGACAGCGCGAAGAAGTCGTAGTACGGCCACGCCCACAGCACCACCGCCCCCAGCAGCAGCCCGGCGGCCGCCCGCGGCCACACCGCCCGCCCCGGGCGCGCCGCGAGCACGGTGGCACACGCGCCCAGCGTGGCCACCACCCCCGAGAACTGGTGGCAGAGCAGGATCACCGCCCACAGCGCCCCCAGCCCCAGCCACCTCCCCCACCCGGCCCCGTCGCGCAGCGCCCCCGTCAGCCACGCCCAGAAGTGGAAGGCGAGGCCGAGGGTGAAGGTGCTCGGGTACGCCACGGTCAGCGCCAGCGAGGTGAGCCCCGGGAAGCCGCTCCACGGGAACGGGGTCGTCCCCCACAGGAGCAGCAGGCTCAGCAGGGCGAGCGCGGGCGCGGCCCGGTGCGCGCCCAGCGTCCGCACGTACCGCACCACGCCGGTCACCAGCAGCGCCAGTCCGACGACGGCGGCCAGGCGCAGGACGACGAACACGGACAGCCCGGTCGCCCGGGCGGCGGTGCCGAGCAGCAGCGTCCACGGCGAGTAGTACGGGCTCGGCGTGTCCGCGTCGACCAGCGGGTTGCCGGGGTCGAGCGGGCTGTGCCGCAGGCGCTGCAGGGTCGCCGCGTGCATGCCCAGGTCGCCGACCCACGGCAGCCGCACGATCACCAGGGCCGTCAGCACCACGACGAGCCCGGCGGCGACCCGGGCCATGACCAGGCCGAGGGTCGCCGGACGGGCCACGGCGCGCCGCGTGCCGGTCTTCCCGGGCGCGGCGGACGGCGAGGAGCGAACGATCACACAGGAGCTTTGCCCGGAAAGTTCCGTTCCTCACGGAATTCCGGGCGAACCCCGCTCAAGGCACCACAACGGACGCGGGGGCGCCCCGGACCGTCGGGTCCGGGGCGCCCCCGCGTCCGCGTACGGCCTCGGCGGGCCGCGCCGCCCACGCGGCCCGTGCCGCCTACGAGTGGCTGCGCAGCAGCGTCCGCATCGTCCGCATCGCCACCGACAGGTTGGCGAGGTCGAAGGAGTCGGAGCTGTGGATCTCCTCCAGGGTGGTGCGGGCCCGGGCGAGCAGCGCCGCGTTCTTCTGCTCCCACAGCTGGAAGCGCTGCTGCGGGGTCGAGGAGCCGTTGCCCACCGCCAGGACGTCCGCGGTCACCGCCGCGTGCGCCGCGTACAGGTCCTCGCGGATCGCCGCGCGGGCCATGGACTGCCAGCGGTCGGCGCGCGGCAGCTCGATGATGCGGTCCATCAGCTGGGTGATGCGCAGCCGGTCGGCGAGGTCGTAGTAGACCTCGGCGACGTCCAGCGGCTCCTTGCCCGTCCGGTCGGCCACCGACACGATGTCGAGCGTCGGGAAGGCGGAGGAGAACCCGGCGACCCGGGTGGCCAGCTCGTCCGGGACGCCGGCACCGGTCAGCTCGTCGTAGATCTTCTGGTACCAGTCCAGGTCCGCGCCGCGCAGCAGCTTCGGCAGCTGCGCCCAGACCTGCTCGACGCGCTCGGCGAAGAAGTCCACCGTCTCCGCCAGCTCCAGCGGCTGCGGCCGGTTGTTGAGCAGCCAGCGCGTGCCGCGCTCCACCAGCCGGCGCGAGTGCAGCCGGATCCGGGTCTGGGTCTCCGCGTCGACCTTGTTGTCGAGGGCCTCGACCCCGTCCCACACCACCGAGGAGCGGAAGATCGCGCGGGCCGCGGTCTGCGCCCGGACGATCTCCTCCAGCGACGCGCCGGTCTCCTCGCGCATCCGGTGCAGGTACGTCGTGCCGCCCGTGTTGACCGTGTCGTTGACCAGCACGGTCGTGGTGATCTCACGGCGCAGCGGGTGGCTGTCGATGTGCTCCTGGAACTGCTCGCGCAGCGCGCTCGGGAAGTAGGCGTGCAGCAGCACCTTCAGGTAGGGGTCGTCGGGCAGCGAGGTGTGCAGCAGCTCCTCGGCGACCGTGATCTTCGTGTACGCCAGCAGGACGGCCGTCTCCGGGCCGGTCAGGCCCTGTCCCGCGGCGAGCCGTTCGCGGATCTGACGGTCGGTGGGCAGGAACTCCAGGGCGCGGTCCAGGTGGCCCTCGCGCACCAGGTGCTTCAGGAAGCGCTGCTGGGCGTGGAGCATGTCCTTGGACTGGGCCAGGGCGTTGGCGATGGCGGTGTTCTGCGCGTAGTTGGTGCGCAGCACCATGCGGCCGACCTCGTCGGTCATCTCGGCGAGCAGCTTGTTGCGCTGCTTGACCGTCATGTCCCCGTCCGTGACCAGGCCGTTGAGCAGGATCTTGATGTTCACCTCGTGGTCGGAGGTGTCCACGCCCGCGCTGTTGTCGATGGCGTCGGTGTTGATCCGGCCGCCGTGCAGTGCGAACTCGATCCGGCCGAGCTGGGTCATGCCCAGGTTGCCGCCCTCGCCGACGACGGCGACGCGCAGGTCCCTGCCGTCGACGCGGATGTGGTCGTTGGCCTTGTCCCCGACGTCGGCGTTGGACTCGCTGGAGGCCTTGACGTACGTGCCGATGCCGCCGTTCCACAGCAGGTCCACCGGAGCCGTCAGGATCGCCTTCATCAGGTCGGCCGGGGTCATCTTGGTGACGCCGGGCTCGATGCCGAGGGCCTCGCGGATCTGGGAGTTGACCGGGATGGACTTGGCGGTGCGCGGGAACACGCCGCCGCCGGCCGACAGCAGCCCGGTGTCGTAGTCGGCCCAGGAGCTGCGGGGCAGCTCGAACAGGCGGCGGCGCTCGGCGTAGGAGACGGCCGCGTCCGGGTTCGGGTCGATGAAGATGTGCCGGTGGTCGAAGGCGGCGACCAGCCGGATGTGCTCGCTGAGCAGCATGCCGTTGCCGAACACGTCACCGGACATGTCGCCGATGCCGACGACCGTGAAGTCCTGGGCCTGGGTGTCCACGCCCAGCTCCCGGAAGTGCCGCTTGACGGACTCCCAGGCGCCGCGGGCGGTGATGCCCATGCCCTTGTGGTCGTATCCGGCCGAGCCGCCGGAGGCGAAGGCGTCGCCGAGCCAGAAGTTGTAGGACGCGGCGACCTCGTTGGCGATGTCGGAGAAGGTGGCGGTGCCCTTGTCGGCGGCGACGACCAGGTAGGTGTCGTCCTCGTCGTGGCGGACGACGTCCGCCGGGGGCACGACCTCGCCGGCCACCATGTTGTCGGTGATGTCGAGCAGCGCCGAGATGAACGTCCTGTAGCAGGCGACGCCCTCGGCCAGCCAGGCGTCGCGGTCGACGCTCGGGTCGGGGAGGTGCTTGGCGACGAAACCGCCCTTGGCGCCGACCGGCACGATGACGGTGTTCTTCACCATCTGCGCCTTGACCAGGCCGAGGATCTCGGTGCGGAAGTCCTCCCGGCGGTCCGACCAGCGCAGGCCGCCGCGCGCGACCTTGCCGAACCGCAGGTGCACGCCCTCGACGCGCGGCGAGTACACCCAGATCTCGAACGCCGGGCGCGGCGCCGGGAGGTCGGGGATGGCCCGCGGGTCGAACTTCATGGAGACGTAGTCGTGCGGCGTGCCGCCGGCCGCCTCCTGGAAGAAGTTGGTGCGCAGCGTCGCCTTGATGACGGTGAGGAAGGAGCGCAGGATGCGGTCCTCGTCGAGCGAGGCCACCTGGTCGAGGGCGGCGTCGAGCTCCTCGAGCAGGGCGTCCACCAGTTCGTACCCGGCGCGCTGCCGGTCCGGCGACATCCGCGCCTCGAACAGGGAGACGAGCAGCCGGGTGGTGTGGACGTTGTTGCGGAGGGTGTCCTCCATGTAGTCCTGGCTGAAGGTGGAGCCCGCCTGGCGCAGGTACTTGGCGTACGCCCGCAGCACCATGGCCTGCCGCCAGGTCAGTCCGGCGCTCAGCACGAGGGCGTTGAAGCCGTCGTTCTCCGCCTTGCCGGTCCAGGTCGCGGCGAAGGCCTCCTGGAACCGCTCGCGCGCGTCGTCGCCGAGGTAGTCGGCGCCGGCGCCGGTCGCCCTGGGCATGCGCAGGCCGAAGTCGTAGATCCAGGCCAGGCTGCGGTCGGCGCACCGCAGTTCGTACGGCCGCTCGTCGACGACCTCGACGCCGAGCCGCTGGAGCACCGGCAGCACCGCGGAGAGGGAGACCGCCTCGCCCCTGCGGTAGATCTTGAAGCGGCGTTCCTCGGGGCCCGCGCCCACCGGCTCGTACAGGCTGAGCTCGAAGTTCCGCTCGTCGCTGAGCTGTTCGACGCGGGCCACGTCGGCGACCGCGCTGCGCGGGGAGTGGTCGGCCTTGTAGCCCTCGGTGAAGGCGCCCGCGTAGCGGCGCAGCAGCTCGGCGGCGCGCTCCTCGCCGAACTCGGCGTTCAGCGCCTCGGCGAAGCCGTCGGCCCAGGAGCGGGCGGCCTCGACGAGCCGGGCCTCGATCCGTTCCTTGTCGGCGTCGGACAGCTGCGGCAGCTCGGTGCCCTGCGGGACCCGGACCACGAAGTGCAGCCGGGAGAGGACGGACTCGGTGTTCCAGGCGGTGAAGTCGACGCTGATGCCGCCGAGCTCCTCCTTGAGGATGTCGATGATCCGCAGCCGGACACCGGTGGTGTAGCGGTCGCGCGGCAGGTAGACGAGGGCGGAGTAGTAGCGCCCGTACTCGTCCTGGCGCAGGTAGAGCCGCAGCCGGCGGCGCTCCTGGAGGTAGAGGACGGAGGTGACGATGGCCTGGAGCTCGCCGACCGGGGTCTGGAAGAGCTCGTCGCGCGGGTAGGTCTCCAGGATCTGGAGCAGGTCGCGCCCGTCGTGGCTGTGCGGCGAGAAGCCGGCGCGCTCCAGGACCTCGTCGACCTTGCGGCGGATCACCGGGACCCGGCGCACGGACTCGGTGTAGGCGGCGGACGAGAACAGTCCGAGGAAGCGCCGCTCGCCGACCACGTTGCCGTCGGCGTCGAACTTCTTGACGCCGATGTAGTCCAGGTAGGACGGCCGGTGCACGGTGGCCCGGCTGTTCGCCTTGGTCAGCACCAGCAGCTTGTGCTCGCGCGCCTTGGCGCGGGCGTCGGCGGGCAGCCGCTCGAAGGACGGGCTGACCGGGTGGCCCTCGGCGGAGGCGTGGTGCGGGTCGGCGCGCAGGATGCCGAGGCCCGTGCCGGGGACGGCGCCGAGCGAGTCGTCCGCGCGCAGCTCGTACTCGCGGTAGCCGAGGAAGGTGAAGTGGTCGTCGGCCAGCCAGCGCAGCAGTTCGCGGGCCTCCTCCACCTGCGGTGCGGGCAGGTCGCCGGGGACGGGCTCGTCGGGCAGCTCCTCGGCCAGCCGGGTCGCCGCCTGACGCATCTTGCCCCAGTCCTCGACGGCCTCGCGGACGTCGGAGAGGATCCGCAGCAGGTCGGCGGTGATCTGCTTGAGGTCGCCGCGGTCGGTCTCGCGGTCGATCTCGACGTGGATCCAGGACTCCACGTGCGCGTCGTGCGGGAGGTCGCGCGCGTCGTGCGGGAGGTCGCCGCCGGCCGGGGAGGGGAGCACCTCGATCAGCTTGCCGGTGACGTCCCGGCGGACCACGAACTGCGGGTGGATCACGACGTGGATGCCGCGGCCCTGGCGGGTCAGCTCGTTGGTGACGGAGTCGACCAGGAAGGGCATGTCGTCGGTGACCACCTCGACGACGGAGTGGCTGCAGGTCCAGCCGTTCTCCTCGACGGTCGGGGTGTGGACCCGCACGTTGGCCGTGCCCTGCGGGCGGTTCTCGGCCAGCCGGTAGTGCGAGACGGCGGCCCCGAAGACGTCGACCGGGTCGCGGTCGGTGAGGTCCTCCGGGGCGGTGTGCAGGTAGTAGCGCTGGAGGAACGCGAGCACGGACTCCCGGTCGGGAGCACCGCCGTCCGCCGTCCCGGTCGGTAGTTTCCCCCCGGCCGGGCTGTTCTCAGCTACCCGGGCGGCCCTGTCGAGCAGCTCGGCCTTGGCTTCGTCCAGCTTGGTCTGCATGGTCCTCTGGCTCCTGTCGCGCGCCGTTGCGTGACGTAGAAGGAAGTACGGTCTCTGACCTCGTGGTGCGGTGATACGACGCGGGGTGTCCGGTCTGTGCCGACGCTATGCCGCAAGGTGAGACGAGCGGGGGCCGTTCGGCCGATTCCGGTGCGCCCGACGGGTGTGACGCTGCTCTCCGCGTCACCTGCTCCCGGGGAGTGCGCCGCGTCCCGGGTACCCACCGGGCCCCGCCCCGCCCGTGAAGACCAGCGACCGCCGCCCGGTCACGGATGTCGTCCGTGCTCCCCGGGCGCACAGCGGAGACGTCCATGTCCCCGCGAGGTATCGCGCTGATCACGCCACAAGGCTATCGCTCCTCACAGGGGGCCCGTCATGAGCCGTATGTGTACAAAACCAGGGGGCGAAGTTTGACGTTCTGCACAGTGCGCGCCCGACGACGACCGGCCCCGGGGGTGCCTCACGGGAGCCTTCACGCCGCGAGGCGCTCCGCCTCCGCGACGGCTTCCGCCAGGGTGTCCACCACCGGGACGCCCACCGCCTCCAGGCTGGCCCGGCCGTGGGAGCCGCCGGTGTAGAGGACGGCCCGCGCCCCCACGTGCCGTGCGGCCAGCGCGTCGTCGGCCGCGTCGCCGATCACCACCGTGCGCGCCGGGTCCACACCGGTGAGCGCGCCGAGGTGGCGCACCATGTGCTCCGCCTTGCTGCCCCCGGACGGTCCGGTCCGTCCGTCGACCCGTACGAAGTGCGACTCGATGCCGAAGCCCCGGACCAGCGGCACGAGGTCCTCGTGCCCGTACATGCTGAGGATCGACTGGCTGCGTCCCGCCGACGACCACCCCGCCAGCAGCTCCACCACGCCCTCGGCCAGCCCGCACCGCACCCGGTGCTCCGTGTAGTACCGGTGGAAGGTCGCGTCCATCAGCTCCCACTCGGCCTCGCTCGGCAGCCGCCCCATCAGCCGCTCGTAGAACTTCGGCACCGGCACGCAGTACAGCTCCCGGTACCGCTCCAGCGTGATCGGCTCCAGCCCCAGCTCGGCGAAGGCCGCGTTCGTCGCCCCGATGACCGCGTCGACGTCGTGGAACAGCGTTCCGTTCCAGTCCCAGACGATGTGCGCGTCCGTGTGCGTCCCCATGCCCAAGAACGTACCCGTCGGCGCCGACATCCAGGAGGGCGGCGGCTCGGCGCTTCCGGCGGCGCTCAGTCCCCCGGCCCCACCAGGCCGGGGATCTCCTGCGTGGCGTACCACAGCAGCTCGTGGTCCTCCGCGCCGTCCACCGTGAACCGCGCGTCGTCGTCCCCGCCGTCCGCCGCGGGCAGCGCCCGGGCGGCGGCCGCCACGTCCGCCTCCGCGTCCGCCGCGTCCACGTGCACCGCGGCCGCCTTGGCCAGCGGCACGGCCCGGGTGACCCGCACCTCCCCGAGGGCGGCCGGGTCGAGCCCGCGGTCGGGGTCGGTCGTGGCCGCCTCGTCGGGCACGTCGACGGCGACCACGACCCGGCGCCGGGGCGCGTCGGGGTCCGCCGCCAGCAGCCGCAGGGAGGCCAGCGCGGCACGGCCCAGCGCGGCGTACTCCAGCTCCTCGACGTCGTCGGAGACGTACCACTCGCGCAGCGCGGGCGTCACGGCGTACGCGAGGAGCGGTCCGTCGCCCAGCCCGCCCGTCCTGTGCGCCTCGGCGAGACCGGGGAGGGTCAGGGGGACGTAGACGCGCATGTCGGCCGCTTTCGTGGTCGGAGGGATCCGCCGGCACCCGGCGAGGGCTGTCCTGCCCGGCTCGGGGAGCCTTCAGGATACGTCCGCGGGTGAGCGCCGGCGTCCCCCATCGGGTCCCCGCCCACCGCCCCGGCCGCGTCCACTTCCGGCCCGGACGTCACCCGGTGCGCCCGCTCCCGGACGGGGCCGGCCGGCCGCCGACCACTCGGATAGGTGAACTTCCCGGCCGGCCCGACCCGCACTCCGGTTCCTTGCCGCCGCGCCGCCCCGCCCCGTACAAGATCCCCAACCACGAAGTTACCGCCCGGTATCGCCCGGCCTCCGGACCGACGGCGACGCCCGGGCCCGTTCGAACGGGGTCCCATGCACAAGGTCATGACCAGGGCTCAGCACCGCTTCGGCGCCACCCGTCCGGCCGGCCGTCCGGCCAACCGCCGCGACTCCCGCCGCCCCGCCGGCACCACACCGCCCCGCACCCCCGCGGGAACCGCCGTCCCCGTCCCGTCCCCCGACGGGGGCCGCCCCGCCCCCACCGCCGGGCCCTCACGCCCCGCGGACAACCGCCCTCCGTCCGCCACCGCGCGGGCGGCCTCCGTCCGGGCCTCCCGGACGGTCTCCGCCCGGGAGGCCGCGTCCCGCGTCCCCGCCCGGACGCCGCACCGGCCCGTCGTCCCGCAGCCCCGCCCCACCGACCGCTTCGCCGAGCTGCTCCTCGCCGTCCTGAGCGGGCAGCGCCCCGTCCACGCCATGCTGCGGCACACGGCGGGCCGCGCCTACGACGAGCTGGTCCGGCTCGCCGAGCACGGCCCGCTGCGCACCCGCGGCGCCCGGCCCGTCGTGCGGGACGTCGGCTGGTTCGAACCCCGCGAGGGCGCCATCGAGGCCTTCGCCCGGATCGGTGCCGGCGACCGGCTGCGCGCCATGGCGTTCCGGCTGGAGCGGGGCCGGGACCTGCGCTGGCGCTGCACCGCGGTGGAGCTGGGCGGTCCCGCCCGCACCGCGCGGCGGACCACCGGCCGCTGAGCGCCGCACGCCGCGTTCCGGGCACCGGACACGCGGACGACGCCCGAGGGCCGGGCACCCCTGGTGCCCGGCCCTCGGCCCGCTCGGACCGCTCCCGCACGGAGCGGCACCACTCACTTCTTGCGGCGACGCCCGCCCTTCGCCTGCTTGCGGCGCTCCGCGCGGGTGAGGCCGTCGGCCTCGGAGCGCACCGGCTCCTCGTCGGTGGCGAAGTCGCCCTCGACGGTGCCGCCCTCGCCGTCCACCGTCGGCGCGGAGAAGTGCAGGTTCCGCCGCTGCGGGGCGTCGAGCCCCTTCGCGCGGATCTCCGGGCGCGCACCCGCCTGCGCGGGCACCGTGTCCTGCTTCTCCAGGTCGGCCACCGGCTTGACCTCTTCGACCGGGACCTCCTCGACCTGCTGCTCCACCTGGACCTCCAGGTTGAACAGGTAGCCGACGGACTCCTCCTTGATGCCGTCCATCATGGCCTGGAACATGTCGAAGCCCTCGCGCTGGTACTCGACCAGCGGGTCCTTCTGCGCCATCGCGCGCAGGCCGATGCCCTCCTGGAGGTAGTCCATCTCGTAGAGGTGCTCGCGCCACTTGCGGTCCAGGACCGACAGCACGACCCGGCGCTCCAGCTCGCGCATGATCTCGGAGCCGAGCTGCGCCTCGCGGGCCTCGTACTGGGCGCGGATGTCCTCCTTGATGGCCTCCGAGATGAACTCGGCGGTCAGGCCGGCCCGGTCGCCGGCCTCCTCCTCGAGCTGCTCGACGGTGACGCTCACCGGGTAGAGCTGCTTGAACGCGCCCCACAGCCGGTCCAGGTCCCAGTCCTCGGGGAAGCCCTCGGCGGTCTCGGCCTGGACGTAGGCGTCGATGGTGTCGTCCATGAAGTGCTGGATCTGCTCGTGCAGGTCCTCGCCCTCCAGCACGCGGCGCCGCTCGCCGTAGATGACCTCGCGCTGGCGGTTCATGACTTCGTCGTACTTCAGGACGTTCTTGCGGGTCTCGAAGTTCTGCGTCTCGACCTGCGACTGGGCGGAGGCGATCGCGCGCGTGACCATCTTGTTCTCGATCGGCACATCGTCCGGCACGTTCGCCATGGACATCACGCGCTCCACCATCTGGGCCTTGAACAGGCGCATCAGGTCGTCGCCGAGCGAGAGGTAGAAGCGGGACTCGCCGGGGTCGCCCTGACGGCCGGAACGACCGCGCAGCTGGTTGTCGATGCGCCGCGACTCGTGCCGCTCGGTGCCCAGGACGTAGAGGCCGCCGAGCTTCTCGACCTCCTCCTTCTCGGCCTTGACCGCCTCCTCGGCCCGCTTGAGCGCCTCGGGCAGGGCGTGCGCCCACTCCTCGATGTGCTCCTCGGGGTCGAGGCCGCGCTGGCGCAGCTCCGCCTCGGCGAGGTCCTCGGGGTTGCCGCCGAGCTTGATGTCCGTACCGCGGCCGGCCATGTTCGTGGCCACGGTGACGGCGCCCCTGCGGCCGGCCTGGGCGACGATCGACGCCTCGCGCTCGTGGTGCTTGGCGTTCAGCACCTCGTGCTGGATGCCGCGCTTGCTGAGCTGCTGCGAGAGGTACTCGGACTTCTCCACCGAGGTGGTGCCGACCAGGATCGGCTGCCCCTTGCGGTGCTTCTCCTCGATGTCGTCGACGACCGCCTCGAACTTGGCGACCTCGGTGCGGTAGATGAGGTCGGACTGGTCCTTGCGGATCATCGGCCGGTTGGTCGGGATGGGCACCACACCGAGCTTGTAGATCTGGTGGAACTCGGCGGCCTCGGTCATCGCCGTACCGGTCATGCCGGACAGGCCGGGGATCTCCTTGCCGTCGTGGTCGTGGCGCTTGTAGAGGCGGAAGAAGTTCTGCAGCGTGATCGTGGCGAGCGTCTGGTTCTCGTCCTTGATCGGCACGCCTTCCTTGGCCTCGATCGCCTGGTGCATGCCCTCGTTGTAGCGGCGGCCGGCGAGGATGCGGCCGGTGTGCTCGTCGACGATCATGACCTCGTCGTCGATGATGACGTAGTCCTTGTCGCGCTTGAAGAGCTCCTTGGCCTTGATGGCGTTGTTCAGGTAGCC
This sequence comes from Streptomyces griseomycini, assembly GCF_014203535.1. GTDB lineage: Bacteria > Actinomycetota > Actinomycetes > Streptomycetales > Streptomycetaceae > Streptomyces > Streptomyces griseomycini. Next base: position 17,862 of record NZ_JACHJI010000032.1, on the reverse strand, counting down.
CACGAGCGGGGTGTTCACCGACTCGTACAGGTTGTCGATGCCCAGCCAGTCCTCGACCTTGCTGACGCCGGACTCGTGGATGGCGACGGTGCGCTTCTTCTCGTCGACGTCGTAGTCGCCGGTCTCCTCGATGCCCTTGAGCGGCTGGCCGGCCTCACCGCGCTTGAGGCGCTTGACCAGCTTGGCGAAGTCGCCGTACCACTTGGTGGCCTGGTCGGCCGGGCCGGAGATGATCAGCGGCGTACGGGCCTCGTCGATGAGGATGGAGTCGACCTCGTCGACGATGGCGAAGTTGTGGCCGCGCTGGACGAGTTCGTCCTTGGACCACGCCATGTTGTCGCGCAGGTAGTCGAAGCCGAACTCGTTGTTCGTGCCGTAGGTGATGTCGCAGGCGTACTGCTCGCGGCGCTGGGCCGGCGTCATGCTGGCGAGGATGCAGCCGACGCTCAGGCCCAGGAACTTGTGGACGCGCCCCATCATCTCGGAGTCGCGCTCGGCCAGGTAGTCGTTGACCGTGATGATGTGGACGCCCTTGCCCGCCAGGGCGTTCAGGTACGCGGGCAGGGTGCCGACGAGGGTCTTGCCCTCACCGGTCTTCATCTCGGCCACGTAGCCCATGTGCAGGGCCGCGCCGCCCATGATCTGGACGTCGTAGTGCCGCTGGCCCAGGACGCGCTTGGCGGCCTCGCGGACCGTGGCGAACGCCTCGGGCAGCAGGTCGTCCAGGCTCTCACCGTCGGTGTAGCGCTGCTTGTACTCATCGGTGAGGGCCCGCAGCTCGGCGTCGGAGAGGTCGACGAAGTCCTCTTCGATGGAGTTGACCTGGTCCGCGATGCGGTGCAGCTTGCGCAGGATCTTGCCTTCGCCTGCACGCATGATCTTCGAGAGGACGGACACGGGGGTTGGTCTCCTTGCCGGTCGGGCCTGGGACGGTCGGTTTCCGTTTCACTGACTGGGCAACGGCCATCGTATGCGAGGACCCCGCCGCGCCGGGAGGCCCGCAGTGGCGGTGACCGTCCGATGCTCCCTATCTGTTTCACGACTGCTCCGGAAGACACAACGTCCGGGCCCCTCGGATGGTGCCGTGTCGCCCCGGGGAATCGCGCGGAGGGTGATCGCCGGATCACCCGGAGCCGAACGCCTGGCGCCGTTCCCGGGCGGTTGAGCAGAATCGGGCGATGGAACCCGTCACGCTCACCACCGACCGCCTCCTGCTGCGCACGGTCGGCCCGCAGGACACCGCCGCGGTGTACGCCGCCTGCCAGGACCCCGACATCCAGCGCTGGACCACGGTCCCCTCCCCGTACCTGCCGGAACACGCGCGGGGCTTCACGGAGCAGATGGCCCCGGACGGCTGGGCGAACGGTTCGATGTTCACCTTCGGCGTCTTCCTCCCCTCCGGGGACCTCGCGGGCATGCTCGGCATCACCATGCGGTCCCTCGGCGTGGGCGAGATCGGCTTCTGGGGGGTGAGGGAGCACCGCGGCAACGGCTACGTCACCGAGGCCGTCGTCACCGCCGCGCGCTGGGCGTTCACCCGGATGTCGGTCGACCGCGTGGAGTGGCGCGCGGAGGTGGGCAACCGGCCCTCCCGCGCGGTGGCCGAGCGCGCGGGCTTCACCGTCGAGGGCACCCTGCGCTCGGCGATCAACAACAAGGGTGTGCTGCGGGACTGCTGGGTGGGCTCCCTCCTCCCGTCCGACCTGGGGCTGCCGTCGACGGCGCCGTACCTGCCGGGCCGGGGGTGACGTCCGGTCCGGCCCCGGTTGTCAGTGCCGCCCTCTATCGTGCGGGCGTATGACGACCCTCCCGCGTCCGACCACGGAACTCTCGGCAGACGAGGCCCGCCGCATCGCCCTGCGGGCCCAGGGCTTCCTCGGCGCCCCCGACCGCCGCTCCGGCGTCCGGGGGATACTCCGGGCTCTGGGCGCGGTGCAGCTGGACACGATCTCCGTCCTGGCCCGCTCCCACGAGCTCGTCCCTTACGCCCGCCTGGGCGCCGTGGGCCGCGGGGCCGTCGAGGACGCGTACTGGACGACGGGCTCGCGGGCGCCGCACGCCTTCGAGTACTGGTCGCACGCCGCGTGCGTACTCCCCGTCGAGGAGTGGCCCCACTTCGCCTTCCGCCGCCGCGCCTACCGCGACCGCCCGCTCTGGAACCACGAGCTTCCCGACGGCGCCTACGACCAGGTGATCAAGCAGCTCCGCGCGGAGGGCCCCCTGACGGCCACGGAGCTGGGCGGCGCCAAGCGCACCAGCGAGTGGTGGGACTGGTCCGGGACCAAGATCGCCGTCGAGCGCGCCCTGATGGAGGGCGAGGTGGTGTGCGTCGAGCGCCGCGGCTGGAAGCGGGTCTACGACCTCGCCGAGCGCGCGATCCCGGAAGCGCTGCTGCACGACGAACTGGACGACACCGAGTGCCTGCGCCGCCTGGTCGGCCTGGCGGGCCGGTCCCTGGGCGTCGGCACCCGCGCCGACATCGCCGACTACCACCGCCTCAAGGCCGAGCAGGTCGACGCGGTGATCGCCGACTCGGGACTGGTCCCGGTCACGGTGGAGGGCTGGTCCAAGCCGGCCTGGGCCGATCCCGCGGCCCTCGCGGCACCGCCGCGCGGACGGCACCGCACGACGCTGCTGTCCCCGTTCGACTCCCTGATCTGGGAACGGGCCCGCACGGAGCGGATCTTCGGCTTCACCCACCGCCTGGAGGCCTACGTCCCCAAGCCGAAGCGGGTGTACGGCTACTTCGCGATGCCCGTGCTCGCCGGCGGCCGGCTCGTCGGCCGGGTCGACCCGGCCCGCGCGGGCCGCACCCTGGTGGCCAAACAGGTCACGCTGGAGGGCCGGAAGGCGGTCCCGGCGGTGGCTCGGGCCCTGGTGGAGGCGGCGGGCTGGGTGGACTGCACGAACGTGCGCGTGGAGCGGGTCGACGCCCCGGAGCTGCGCGAACCGCTCGTCCTGGAGCTCGCCCGCGCCCTCGCCTGAGGCCCGGCGCCGGGCCGCTCACCGGATCTCGAGGATCTTCTCCCGCATCGCGTAGACCACGGCCTCCATCCTGGAGTGCAGCTGGAGCTTCTCCAGGATGTTGCGCACGTGGTTCTTCACGGTGTTCTCGGAGATGAACAGCTCCTTGGCGATGTCGCGGTTGTTCATCCCCGTGGCCACGAGCTTGAGGACTTCGAGTTCACGGTCCGTCAGCCGGGGCGCGGGCACGAGCCGGCGCTCGTCGGTCCGCTGGATCATCGACTTGAACTCGGTGAGCAGCTTCGACGCCATGGAGGGGCTGATCTGCGACTGCCCGTCGGCCACCGCGCGGATCGCGGTGGCCACCTCGTCCGTGGAGATCTCCTTGAGGAGGTAGCCGGTCGCGCCCGCCTTGATGGCGTCGTAGAGGTCGGCTTCCTCGTCGCTGATCGTCAGCATGATGATCTTCGCGCTGGGGGCCACTTCCTTGATGGAGGTGCACGCCTCGATCCCGCCCCGTTTGGGCATCCGTACATCCATCAGGATGATGTCGGGCAGCAGGTCGGCGGCCTTCTCCACGGCCTCGGCGCCGTCCCCCGCCTCCCCGACGACCTGGATGTCCTCCTCGGCGGCGAGCACGATCTCCAGCCCGCGGCGGAACAGCGCGTGGTCGTCCACCACGAGGACCCTGATCGGCTCCTTGCGTGGAGAGCCCGCCTCCGGGCCCATGCCGACGACGCCGTCACCGACGTCCTCGTCACGCATCGGTCCGAAGCTGTCCGCCATCGTTCCTCCCCCTGAAGGCTGTGGCCTGTGGTCCGGAGCCATCGCCAACCCAAGGCAACGACCCACCGGTTGAGCCGTTGCAGTCATGATTCCATGCCCGGATGCCGCCGGAGCGACAGCGTGCGGTGCGAAGGGGTCGCACACCGGTGCCCCTGGGGGCGCACACGCGCACCAGGGGCACCGCTCGGCTGTCGCCCGGCAGGGGCTCAGCCGCCGAGTGTTCCGCCCGCCTCGGGGGAATGCGTCTCGGTGACCATCGTGTCGGTGCTGAGGTGGATCACGCCGTAGTCGTAGGCGTGCCGCCGGTAGACGACGCTGGGTTCCTTGGTCTCGGAGTCGACGAACAGGTAGAAGTCGTGCCCGACCAGCTCCATTTCGTAGAGGGCCTGGTCGAGGGTCATGGGCGCGGCCACGTGGGTCTTCTCGCGGACCACGATGGGGCCCTCACCCTGCACTTCCAGGGAGCCGATCTTCTTGGTGGGGACGGCTTCCTGCTCCTCCTCGTGGGAGCTCGCGCCGATCCCGTTGAGCGTCGCCGCCCCGGGGACGTGGTTGGGGACCTCCGAGGCCGAGATCCTGCGGGCGCCACGCCGCGAGAAACGCTTGTCGTGCTGCTTGCGCAGCCGCGCGTCCAGCTTTTCCGCTGCCAGATCGAGCGCCGCGTACGGATCGCTCGCCGCTGCCTCCGCCCGGATCACCGGACCGCGGGAGCGGAGCGTGATCTCCACTCGGTCACAGCGGTCGGCCTGTCGGGGGTTGGGCTCCTTGGACACCTCGACGTCGAGGCTGATCACCTTGGCATCGAGCTTCTGGATCTTCTCCAGCTTCAGCTTCTCGGCCACGTGCTTCCGGAACCGCTCGGGCACTTCGGTCTTGCGGCCCTTGACGACGATGTCCACGCAGAACTCCGTTCCCGGATCGCCCCGCTTCGGTGCGGAGCATCTCCCTTTTGCACCAGGCTCCGGTGGTGCCCGGAACCTCGGACTCGGTGACGTCCACCTCCTCCCCCATGGGCGGGATCTCCAGTCCACCGGTGCGGGTGATTGCGAAAAACCCGCAGCACGGCAATCGGATTCGAGGGGTGTGGCCTGCGGCTTTCCCTCACAACCGAACATATCTCGCCCGGACGGATGTCGTCACCCTCTATCGCGCCGTACCTCCATTCAGGTGAATTGCCCTCTCATTCCCTGCAACGAAGCAAGATCTCTGTCAGTTCCGGTTTATTTCGAAAGCGTCCGGTGGTGCCGCGACGACGGCCGCGCCCACCACGTCGACGATCCCGCCGGCACCGTCCGCGTCCTCCGTCCCCGGCGGCCGGCCGGACCACCGGTCCGCCCTCCGTCGGACCGGTCCGTTCCGCTGTTCCCCTCTGCTTTCCCCTGTCTCACCCCTGTACACGAAAGCGGCACCCGAAATACTCGAAACAGCCCCCGCGTCCGGTTCCGCACGCGGTCCCGGAGCCTGCGACTCCGCCCGCACCGCGCGTGCGGCCTCCGCCAGCGACGCACCGGTCGTCATCAGGTCGTCGACGAGCACGACCGGGCCGCCGGAGAGCAGCCGGCCACAGCCGGGGGCCACCACCAGCGCACCGGCGAGATTGGCCAGCCGCTGCCGGGAGTCCAGCCCCGACTGGTCGGCCACGTGCCGCCGCTGCCGCAGTGCGGGAAGCACCCGGACGGGTACCCCTCCCCGCCGCAACGCACCCGCCGCCGCGAACGCGATCCGCAGGGCGGGGTCGTGCCCCCGCGCCCGCACGGCCCGCCGCGCGGACGGCACAGGGACGAGCAGCACCGTGCCCGGAACGCGGTACGGTCCTCCGGCGCCGCGTCCGTGCGGCAGCCGGTCCGCCACCGCCGCTCCCTGCGCCCCCGCGGTGCGCCCCCGTGCCGTGCGCAGCCCCGCCCCCACCGCTCCCGCCAGGGCCTCGCCCAGTGGTCCGGCGAGGGCCAGGACACCCCGCTCCTTGTGCGCCAGCACCGTGGCGCGCACCTCGTCCGCGTACCGGGCCGCCGCGTGCACCGGCGGCAGCCCGGCCGGTTCCGGGACCGGCCGGACCCGGCGCGGCGCGGCCCCGCTCAACGCCGTACGGCACCGCGCGCAGAGCACCGTACGAGGCCTGCCGCATCCACCGCACTCGGCCGGGAGCACCAGGTCGGTGAGGTCCTGCCACCATCCCCGCATGGCCCCACTGTGCCCACGCCCTCCCCGTCCTGCCACCCCTGTGGACAACTCGGCGCGACGGGGCCGTCCGCGACGCACCGGGACCGCTCACCCCGTGGACCGCTCACCCCGGGTAGACGGGTGCCGTCCCCTTCGTCACCTTCTGCCACTGCGCCCCCGAGGGCAGCCGGACGATCCCGTCCACGGAGTACGCCACCAGCGGCATCTGTTCGTCCGCCGAGGCGGTGACGTCCTTGACGCCGGTCAGGGCGGCGGGCGGCGGCACGTCCGGCGTGGAGCCGTCGACCTCGACGTACTTCATCTGCTCCACGCCCCCCTGCTCGCGTCCGACCACCACGAGCCGGCTGTCCCCGGCCCAGGACATGGCGGTGACCTGCTCCAGCTCGGGCGTCGCGGAGCGCAGTTCCCGCACGGTGACCGCCGTCCGCCCGTCCGTCGCGCCGTCCGGTCCGCTCCGCTCGATCCGCCCGATCAGCAGGGACCGCCGGTCGCCCTTCTCCACGACGAGCGCGATCCGCACCCCGTCGGCGGCCACCCGGACCTCCTGCACCCGTCCGTCCAGGCCCGGTGTCCGCACCGGCAGCGGCTCCTTCGCGCCCTCCTCCAACAGGTACAGACGCGGGTTCTCGGGGTCCTGGTCGGCCACCCACAGTCCGCCCTGCGCGTCCCAGCTCGGCGCGGTCAGCCGGTCCTTCTCGGTCCTGCCCCGGCTGCGCAGCACGGGTTCGCCGAGCGAACCTCCCGTCACCAGCGCGGTCACGTACAGCGACGTGCCGTCGATGCCGACCCCGGCCGCCGTGCGCTCGTCCCGCGCGACCGCCACCGAGCGCAGCGCCTTGCCGCCCTCGCCCAGCGCCCCCGGCGCCGGCTCCGGCTGGTCGTCGCCGCTGCCCGCGGCGATCCGCACCAGCCGGCGCTCGTCGTCGACGAAGTACAGGTGGTCGGGCCGGTGCTGCGCTCCCCGGGTGGCCACGTTCTCGGCGCTGTCCTGGGCGAGCGAGCACAGCTGCTCGCCGCCGGCCCGCAGCTCGACCTCCTCCACCACCGGGCTGAGGTTGCGCAGCGTGAAGAGCAGCTGGGCCGCCATCTCCTCGCACCGGTCGGTGCCGACCCCGGCCGCCTCGTCGTTCAGCGGCACGGTCAGCCTGCCCCGGTCGTCCGCCGCCAGCGAGCCGGTGCCCTTCCGCAGGGCCGTCCCCGCGGGGAAGCTCGACCGGACGACGGGATCCAGCCAGGTCGTGGGTCCGCCGAGGAGGGAGCGCACCATCTGGGTGGTGGGGTCCACATGGCTGCGCACGTAGACGGGGTCGGCGACCGCCGACGGCAGTGCGCCCGCCTCGGCCCCCTCGGTGTCCGAGGCGAAGTAGTACTTGTTGACGGACATGTAGTTGCGCTGGAAGTCCGACTTGCCCATGACGACGCCCTGCGGCACCGCGTCGATGCGCCACTGACCGTTCTTCGCGTCCTTCGTGAGGTGCACGCGCTTGCTGTAGGGGCCGGCCGCGGGCGCGTACGCCTGCTGGGCGTCCACCGTGGCGACCTTGGTGCCGGTCAGCGTGTAGGTGAGGGAGCCGGCGTCCTCCGGGTCCGAGGGGTCGTCGGCGTAGGCGTCCGGCCCGTCCGACAGCACCGTGGTGGACAGCTCCGGCCGCCAGGTCTTCGCCGCCTTCGGGGTCAGGTACTGGCGCGCGGTCTTGTAGTCGGGGTCGTCGCTGGTCAGCGCCTCCAGGAAGCCCTGCACGATCTGCGGGGGCGTGGCGTCCTCACTCGGCGGCATGGCGAACACCCGCACCTGCGTGTCCTGCCGGGGCGTGGACTCGACGTCCCGCAGGTCCCCGCTGTCGGGCATCGAGGCGCACCCGGCCAGCAGGACGGCCCCGCCGGCGGCGTACGCCACCGCCCGCACCGGTGTCCTCCGGCCGCGCCCGAAGCGCTCACCGCCCACGCGAAGCCTCCCCATCCCTGTGCGCGCCACGCGCCGCTCTCCGGCCATCGGGACCGCCACCGGGTCCTCCGGCGCCGTTGCCGGTCCCGGGACCCCGTTCCGGCTCCCCGGCCCCGACGGCACCAGCGGCCCCGTCGCGGTCACCGTCCGATCGTTCCGCGGTCCCGCCGTGACCGTCCTCCGGCTGCCGCGCGGGACCACCGCGACCGGTCTCCGACCGCCCGGCGGGCTGTGCGCCGTCCGGCGGTGTCACCCGCAGGTCCCCGGGCTGCCCCCCGGGTGCCTCCGTCGTCTCCTCGCCCTGCCGTCGCGCCTGCGGGGCGGTCCGGGCCACCACGCGCGCGCCGTTGCCGGGCAGCGCCGTGGGATCGGCCGTGGGCGCCCCGGTCGCCGGCCTCGGGGCGAACGGGTCCCCGACGGCCCGCGCCGCACCGTCGGCGCCCGCCGGCTGGGCCGGCACCGTGGCACGCTTCCCGCCGTCCCCGCCGCCGCGCGGCGGGCCGGCGTCGTCCGATCCGCGGTTGCGCCGCGAGTCCTTGGGCTCCAGGGGTATCGGGGACCCCCTCAGCGGCTCGTCCGCCGTCCTCGGCAGCGTCAGCCGGAACTGCGAACCGCCGCCCGGCTCGCCCCACGCCTGGAGCCAGCCGCCGTGCAGCCGCGCGTCCTCCAGGGCGATGGACAGCCCCAGCCCCGTACCGCCGGTGGTGCGCGCGCGTGCCGGGTCGGCCCGCCAGAAGCGGCTGAAGACCCGGGTGGCCTCGCCCGGCTTGAGCCCCACGCCGTAGTCGCGCACCGCGACCGCGACCGCTCCGCCCGCCGCGGCGAGCTTGACGACGACGTCCTTGCCCTCGCCGTGCTCCACGGCGTTGACGACGAGGTTGCGCAGCACGCGCTCCACGCGCCGCGCGTCGGCCTCGGCGACGACGGGCTGCTGGTCGCCGACGACCTTTATCTCCGTGCCCTTGCGCTCGGCGAGCGGCTCCGCCCCGCTGACCACGCGCCGTACGACCTCGCGCAGGTCTATCGCCTCCGCCTCCAGCGCCGCCGCACCCGCGTCGAAGCGGCTGATCTCCAGCAGGTCCGCGAGCAGCGACTCGAACCGGTCCAGCTGGTCGGCGAGCAGCTCGGCCGACCGCGCGGTCACCGGGTCGAAGTCCTCGCGCGCCTCGTGGATGACGTCCGCGGCCATCCGCACCGTCGTCAGCGGCGTCCGCAGCTCGTGCGACACGTCCGACACGAACCGGCGCTGCATCCGCGACAGGTCCTCCAGCTGGTTGATCTTCAGCTGCAGGTTCTGGGCCATCTTGTTGAAGGCCTCGCCGAGCCGCGCGATGTCGTCCTCGCCGGTGACCTTCATGCGTTCCTGGAGCCGCCCGGCGGACAGCCGCTCGGCGATCCCGGCAGCCATCCGCACCGGTGTGACGACCTGCCGCACCACGAGCCAGGCGATCGCCCCGAGCAGGACGACGACGAACAGCCCCGCCGTCGCCAGCGTGCCCTTGACCAGGCTCAGCGACTTCTCCTCCTGCGTGAGCGGGAAGAGGTAGTACAGCTGGTACGGGTCGCCGTTGGGGTCGTTGACCTGCTTGCCGATGACCAGTCCGGGCTGGGAGTCCGCACCGTTGTCGTAGATGATGCGGGTGTAGCTCTGGGCCGCCGCCGGGCTGGTGTCGATCCGCTCCCGCAGGGCCTCGGGCACGCTGGCCGTCGCGATGACCTGCCCGGAGGCGCGCGGGCCGCGCCCGCCGCCGCTGTCGTCGCCCGCGGGCAGGGTCACCACGTCGAAGGCGCCCTGGCCGCCGCTGGAGAGCGACTCGACGAGGTCGCTCATCCACTGGATGACGCTCGTCGAACCCTCCGGGTCCACGGTGGTGCCGTCGTCGCCGGTGACGCTCACCGCCTCGTCGGCCTTCTGCCTGGCCACGGCGAACCCGCCGGTGGCCTGGCTCTGGGAGGCCTTCACCTTGGCGTCCAGCAGGCCGTTGCGCACCTGCCCGATGACGACGAAGCCCAGCAGCAGGACCACGCCCAGCGACATCAGCAGCGTCGTGACGACGACCTTGAGCTGGATGTTGCGCCGCCACAGCCGCATGACGGGCAGCAGCGGCCGGCGCACCCAGCGCACGAACAGGCGGATCACCGGGCTGCCGTGGACTCCGCCCTGCAGCAGCCCGTCCTCCAGCAGGCGCCCCCAGCGGGTGCCCGCCTTCTTCCGGCCGACAGGCCGCTCCGGACGGCCCCCGGACCGGCCGGGCGCCGAAGCGGCACTGTCACCGGACATGTCAGCTCGGTCCTGCCTTGTACCCGACACCACGGACGGTCACCACGATCTCCGGCTTCTCCGGGTCCTTCTCGACCTTGGAGCGCAGCCGCTGGACATGCACGTTCACCAGCCGGGTGTCGGCCGCGTGACGGTAGCCCCAGACCTGTTCGAGCAGCACCTCGCGGGTGAACACCTGCCACGGCTTGCGGGCCAGCGCGACCAGCAGGTCGAACTCCAGCGGCGTCAGCGCGATCGACTGCCCGTCCCGCTTCACGGAGTGCCCGGCCACGTCGATCACCAGGTCGCCGATGGCGAGCTGCTCCGGCGCCGGCTCCTCCGACCTGCGCAGCCGCGCCCGGATCCGGGCGACCAGCTCCTTCGGCTTGAACGGCTTCACGATGTAGTCGTCGGCCCCGGACTCCAGGCCCACCACGACATCGACGGTGTCGCTCTTGGCCGTGAGCATCACGATCGGCACCCCGGACTCCGCCCTGATCAGGCGGCACACCTCGATGCCGTCCCGGCCGGGCAGCATCAGGTCCAGCAGCACCAGGTCGGGCTTGGTCTCACGGAAAGCGGCCAGCGCCTTGTCGCCGTCGGCTACGAAAGACGGCTCAAAACCCTCACCACGCAGCACGATGCCGAGCATCTCGGCCAGTGCGCTGTCGTCGTCGACGACAAGGACTCGTCCCTTCATAAACGACATCATCCCATTAGCTAATCGTCACCTGGCGTGACCTGGCACACAACTCGGCCAGAGCATCGGCCGTCACGGGCGAAACGGCGCCTTCCTCGGTGACGATCGCCGTCACCAGCTCCGGCGGCGTCACGTCGAACGCCGGGTTGTACGCCTGGGTCCCCAGGGGTGCCACCGGGATCCCTCCTCCCGCTTCCGTCCCGGCCACCGGCACCTGCGGTGCCGTGACCTCGGTCACCTCGTGACCGGGGCGCTGCTCGACCTCGATGGACGCCCCGTCCGGCGTCTGGAGATCCACCGTCGTCACCGGCGCCACCACGATGAACGGCACGTGGTGGTACCGCGCGAGCACCGCGAGCGGATAGCTCCCCACCTTGTTCGCCACCGAGCCGTCGGCCGCGATGCGGTCCGCCCCGACGAGCACCGCGTCCACCTCGCCCGCCGCGAACAGCGATCCCGCCGCGTTGTCGGTGAGCAGGGTGTACGCCATGCCGCTGCGGGCCGCCTCGTACGCCGTCAGGCGAGCACCTTGCAGCAACGGACGCGTTTCGTCCACCCACAGGCGCCTGAGCCGGCCCGCCCGGTGCGCCGCCAGCGCCACCGCGAAGGCCGTCCCCTCGCCGCCCGACACCAGCGAACCGGTGTTGCAGTGCGTGAGGATCCGGTGTCCGCCGCCGGGCAGCAGTTCGTCCAGCAGCACCAGCCCGTGCTGGGCCATCCGGGCGCTGGCCTCGGCGTCCTCCCGGTGGAGCTGCCGTGCCGCAGCCAGTGCGGCCCCGGCCGCCTGCCTGGGGTCGCCGGTGCGGGCGAGCGCGGCCTGGTGGGCCGAGTGGGCCCGGCGCACCCCGACGGCGAGGTTCACCGCGGTGGGCCGTGCGCCCTGCAGCGCCGCCGCCGCGTCGTCCACGTCGAAGCCCCGCACCGCGGCCAGCGCGACGCCGTAGGCCCCCGCGATGCCCAGCAGGGGAGCCCCGCGCACGGCGAGCGTGTGGATCGCTTCCACCAGCGCGGGCGCATCCGTACAGACGAGTTCCACCTCCTCGGCGGGCAGCCTCGTCTGGTCGAGCAGGACCAGAACGGGGCCTTCCGGTGGCTCCTCCCAGCGCAGTGCCGGGATCTCGGTCGGCCGCTTGGTGTCGCCGCTGTGCGCGTACTGATCAGCCATGCGGCCAGTCTGCCCCCTATCGCGTGGACAATTGAAGCTGTGCAGCCCTCACCTCGGCAGCTCCGTGCAGGACCACCCCGTGGCACGATGGCTGCCAACCTGCCGCCGCGACCGCGGACGGGCACCGTGAAGGAGCGACGATGAACGACACTCCGGGCTGGGCATCGCCCGGATCCGCCCCGTCCGACGGGCAGGGACCGGGTGCGTCCGGACCTGCCGACCGCCCGAACCCCGAGCAGCCCGCCGACCGACCGCAGCAGCCGGAGCAACCGGGCCAGGCGCCACAGGGCCCGGGCGTGAAGTGGTCGAAGGAACAGCCGCCGCCCAGCCAGTGGTCCGCACCCACCGGCCCGGGCCAGGCTCCCCCGCCGCCGCCGGGCCCGGGCTGGGGCCCCCCGCCCCCCGGCGCTCCAGGAGGTCACGGCGGCGGTTACGGCGGCGGCTGGGGCGGTCCCGGCGGGCACGGTTCCTGGGGAGGCGGCTGGGGCGGTCCCCCGCCCGCGGCCAAGCCCGGTGTGATCCCGCTCCGCCCGCTCGGCGTGGGCGAGATCCTCGACGGCGCGGTCTCCACCATGCGCACCTACTGGCGCACGGTGCTCGGCATCTCCCTGGCCGTCGCCGTCCTCACCGAGATCGTCGTCGTCCTGCTCCAGGGGCTCGTCCTGGACAACTCCAGCACCGCGGCCCTCAACGACCCCAGCGCCACGTTCGACGAGCTGACCAGCGCCATGGGCGACGCCATGCTCAACTCCGGGGTGCTCTTCCTGGTCACCCTGGTCGGCACCGTCGTCGCCACCGCCCTGCTCACGACCGTCACCAGCCGCGCGGTGCTCGGCAGGCCGGTCACCACCGGCGAGGCCTGGCGCGACGCCCGCCCCCAGGTCGCGAAGCTGTTCGGCCTGATCTGCCTGCTGCTGCTCATCACCGCCGGCATCGTCACCGTGGGAGCGCTGCCCGGCCTCCTCGTGACCGTGGCGGGGGGCGCCGAGGCAGGCGTCGCGCTCACCGTCCTGGGCATCATCGGCGCCGGCGTGGCCGCCCTGTGGCTGATGATCCGCTTCTCGCTCTCCTCCCCCGCGCTGATGCTGGAGAAGCAGGGCATCGTGAAGGCGATGAGCCGCTCCGCGAAACTGGTGCGCGGCTCCTGGTGGCGGGTCTTCGGCATCCAGCTGCTCGCGACGATCATCGCGAACGTCGTCGCGTCGATCGTCGTCATCCCGTTCACCTTCCTCGCCGCGGCCCTCAGCGGCGACGGCGTCACCGGCTTCCTCAACAGCGCCGGCGGTGACATCGGCTGGACGTTCCTCGTCATCAGCGGGATCGGCGCGGTCATCGGCTCCATGATCACGTTCCCGATCACGGCCGGCGTCACCGTGCTCCTCTACGTCGACCAGCGCATCCGCCGCGAGGCCCTCGACCTCGAACTGGCCCGCGCCGCAGGCGTCCAGGACCACGGCCCCGGCACCACCCCGGGGAGCTGATGCGGTGAACGCCGCGGGGGGAGTTCTCGCACCGGTCCAGGCGCTGCCGGCCACCGCCGACACCGCCGTGCGCGTCCTGCTGCGCGGCGACGACGAGCCGCCCGTCACCCTCCCGCGCGACCCCGCGCGGGAGGCGGCACGGCGCGAGCTGTCCAAGCACATGTACCACGAGAACGACCCCAGCTGGTTCCAGCGGGCCCTGGACACCTTCTGGGAGTGGGTCGGCGAGCTGTTCGAGACCGCCTCCACCGCGACCCCCGGCGGCACGCTCGGCCTGATCGTCGTCATCGTGGCCGTGGTCGCCGTCCTGGGCGCCCTGTGGTGGCGCCTGGGCACCCCTCGACGCCAACCGGTCTCGGCGCCCGCCCTGTTCGACGACCGCCCCCGCAGCGCAGCCGAACACCGCGCGGCGGCCGAGGCGCACGCCGCCCAGGGCCACTGGAACCAGGCCGTGCAGGAACGCATGCGGGCCATCGTCCGTTCCCTGGAGGAACGCGCCCTGCTCGACGTCCGCCCCGGCCGCACCGCCGACGAGGCCGCCGCCGAGGCCGGCCGCGCCCTGCCCGCCCACACCGGCCCCCTGCACGCCGCCGCCCGCTCCTTCGACGACGTGACATACGGCGGCCGGGCCGTGACCGAGCAGTCGTACCGGGACATCGCCGGCCTCGACCGCGACCTGGAACGCGCCAGACCGCAGCTCGCGAGCAGCAGCGCGACGCAGCACGCCGACCACAACACCCGCCGGGGAGCCGCCGGATGACGACCGAGGTCACGCTCCCGTCCACCTCGGCCTCGCCCACCGCCCGCCAGGTGTGGACCCGCGCGCGAGGCATCGCCCTCGCGCTGGCGCTGCTGGCCGCGGCGGCCGTGGCGATCGCCGTGGTCCGCTCCGACGCCCGCCACGGCGAACTCGACCCGCGCTCGGCCGACCCCTACGGAAGCCGCGCCGTCGCTGAACTCCTGGCCGACCGCGGCGTGGACACGCGCGTGGTCACCACCCTCGACGAGGCAGTGGCCGCCGCCTCCCCCGACACCACCCTCCTGGTCGCCGTCCCCGACCTCCTGACCCGGACCCAGCAGACCCGGCTGCACTCCGCGACCGCCGGTTCCGGCGGCCGCACCGTCCTCGTCTCCTCCGGCAGCGCCTCCGTCGAGCAACTCGCCCCCGGCGTCACCGCCGACCCGGCCACCAGCCTCGACTCCACCCTCACCCCCGACTGCGACCTGCCCGCGGCCCGCCGCGCCGGCACCGCCGACACGGGCGGCATCCGCTACACGACCACCCACCTCACCGCCGACGAGTGCTACCCCAGCGAGCGCCTGGCCACCCTGCTGCGCATACCCGCCCCCTCCGGCGACGGCGACACCGTCCTCCTCGGCGCACCCGACATCCTCCTCAACGACCGCCTCGACGAGCACGGCAACGCCTCGCTCGCCCTCCAGCTCCTCGGCTCCCGCCCCCATCTGGTCTGGTACCTCCCCTCGCTCGCCGACGCCTCCGCCGCCTCCGAGGAGGGCGAGCGCGGCTTCTTCGACCTGCTCCCCTCCGGCTGGCTCTGGGGCACCCTGCAACTCTTCGTCGCGGCGGCCCTGGCCGCCCTGTGGCGGGCACGCCGACTCGGCCCCCTGGTGCCCGAAAAACTCCCCGTGGCGATCCGCGCCTCCGAGACCGTCGAAGGCCGCGCCCGTCTCTACCGCAAGGCGAACGCCCGCGACCGCGCGGCCGCCGCTCTCCGCTCCGCCACCCGTACGCGCCTCGCCCCCCTGGTGGGCATCCCCGTGACCCAGGCGCACGCGCCCGAGACCCTGCTCCCCGCGCTGTCCGCCCGCCTCCAGGGCGACGGACAGTCCCTGCACACGCTCCTGTTCGGCCCGCCGCCAGGCGACGACGCAGCCCTCGTCTCCCTCGCCGACCGACTCGACGCCCTCGAAGGAGAGGTACGCCGTCCATGATGGACCCGACCACTGACAACGCCGCGCACACCGGGGACCCGGCCGCCGCCCGGGCCTCCCTGGAGGCCCTGCGCGCCGAGATCGCCAAAGCCGTGGTCGGCCAGGACCCCGCCGTCACCGGTCTCGTCGTCGCCCTGCTCTGCCGCGGCCACGTGCTCCTCGAAGGCGTCCCCGGCGTCGCCAAGACCCTCCTCGTCCGCGCCCTCGCCGCAGCCCTCCGGCTCGACACCAAGCGCGTCCAGTTCACCCCCGACCTGATGCCGAGCGACGTCACCGGCTCCCTGGTCTACGACGCCCGCACCGCCGAGTTCTCCTTCCAGCCCGGCCCGGTCTTCACCCATCTCCTCCTCGCGGACGAGATCAACCGCACGCCCCCGAAGACCCAGTCGTCCCTGCTCGAGGCCATGGAGGAACGCCAGGTCACGGTCGACGGCACCCCCCGCCCCCTCCCCGACCCCTTCCTGGTCGCCGCGACCCAGAACCCCGTCGAGTACGAGGGCACCTACCCCCTCCCCGAGGCCCAGCTGGACCGCTTCCTCCTCAAACTCACCATTCCCCTCCCCTCCCGCCAGGACGAGATCGACGTCCTCACCCGCCACGCCGAGGGCTTCGACCCACGCGACCTGGGCGCCGCCGGCGTACGCCCCGTCGCGAGCGCCGCCGACCTGGAAGCCGCCCGCCGCGCGGTCGCCGGGACGACGGTCTCCCCCGAGATCACCGCCTACGTCGTGGACATCTGCCGCGCCACCCGCGAGTCCCCGTCCCTCACTCTCGGCGTCTCCCCCCGAGGCGCCACCGCGCTCCTGGCCACCGCCCGCGCCTGGGCCTGGCTGACGGGCCGCGACTACGTCATCCCCGACGACGTGAAGGCCCTCGCCCTGCCCACCCTCCGCCACCGCGTCCAGCTCCGCCCGGAGGCCGAGATGGAAGGCGTCACGACCGACTCGGTCATCAACGCGATCCTCGCCCACGTCCCGGTCCCCCGCTGATGGCACTCACCGGACGCGCCGCCCTGATCGCGGCACTCGGCTCCCTCCCCGTCGGCATCTGGGAACCCGGCTGGACGGGTGTCCTCGCCGTCAACGCCCCCCTCGCGGTGGCCTGCGCCTGCGACTTCGCCCTGGCCGCCCCCGTGCGCCACCTCGGCCTGACCCGCTCCGGCGACACCTCCGTACGCCTGGGCGACAGCGCCGACGTCACGCTGACGATCACCAACCCGTCCCGCCGGCCGCTGCGCGCCCGCATCCGCGACGCCTGGCCCCCCAGCAGCTGGCAGCCCGGCACGGAGACGGCCGCCTCCCGCCATCGCCTGCTGGTCCCCCCGGGTGAACGCCGCCGCATCACCACCCACCTGCGTCCCACCCGTCGAGGCGACCGCAGGGCCGACCGCGTCACCATCCGCTCCTACGGCCCCCTCGGCCTCTTCGCCCGCCAGGGCACCCACGACGTCCCCTGGTCCGTACGCGTCCTCCCTCCGTTCACCAGCCGCAAGCACCTGCCGTCCAAACTGGCCCGACTGCGCGAACTGGACGGCCGCACCAGCGTGCTGACCCGCGGCGAGGGCACCGAGTTCGACAGCCTGCGCGAGTACGTCCCCGGCGACGACACCCGCTCCATCGACTGGCGCGCCACAGCCCGCCAGTCCGCCGTCGCCGTACGCACCTGGCGTCCCGAACGCGACCGCCACATCCTGCTGGTCCTCGACACCGGCCGCACCTCCGCGGGCCGTGTCGGCGACATCCCCCGGCTGGACGCCTCCATGGACGCGGCCCTGCTCCTGGCGGCCCTCGCCTCCCGCGCAGGCGATCGCGTCGACCTCCTCGCCTACGACCGTCGCCTGCGCGCCCTGGTCCAGGGCCGCACCGCAGGCGATGTCCTGCCGTCCCTGGTCAACGCCATGGTCACGCTCGAGCCCGAGCTCGTCGAGACCGACGCCCGAGGCCTGACGGCCACGGCCCTCCGCACGGCCCCCCGCCGCTCCCTCATCGTGCTGCTCACGACGCTCGACGCGGCCCCCGTCGAGGAGGGCCTGCTGCCTGTTCTGCCGCAGCTGACCCAGCGCCACACGGTGCTCCTGGCATCGGTGGCGGACCCGCACGTCGCGCACATGGCCAAGGCCCGTGGGAACGCCGACGCGGTGTACGAGGCAGCCGCGGCCGCCCAGGCCCACTCCGAGCGCGACCGTACAGCGGAACAGCTCCGCCGCCATGGCGTCACGGTGGTGGACGCGACCCCTGACGAACTGGCGCCGGCACTCGCAGACGCATATCTGGCGTTGAAGACGGCAGGACGGCTGTGACTCGTGTGGTGCGGGAAGACCGGAAGGAGAAGACCCTGAAACGCAGAAGACCCCCGCACCGTACGGTGCGGGGGTCTTCCCTCAAGAATTGTTCGGCGGCGTCCTACTCTCCCACAGGGTCCCCCCTG
>NZ_JACHJI010000031.1 GCF_014203535.1 Streptomyces griseomycini | reverse complement strand
CGCTTCCCTTCGGTGTTTCCGACTCTATCAGATCTTTCCGATCCGATTTCCTCGGTGCTTTCCAGGTTCCCGCTTCCGCGTTTCCCTTTCCGGCGCATCCGACTTTATCAGAGATTCTGAGTCGGATTTTCCCGCCCTCCGGGGACTGCTCCGACTCACTGAGGTGGTCGGGTGCCCGATCGGGGGAGCTGTAAACGTACTGGAGCGGGGCGCCTCGATGCAAATCGAGGCGCCCCGCTCCGGGTCCGCTCGTGCGTGGGGCCCGACGGGCCGTCAGACCTCGACCACCACGGGCAGGATCATCGGCCGGCGCCGGTACGTGTCGGAGACCCACCTGCCCAGCGTCCGCCGGACGAGCTGCTGCAGCTGGTGGGGTTCGACGACGCCGTCCTGGGCCGAGCGTTCCAGGACCTCCGTGATCTTCGGGATCACCTCGCCGAAGGCGGAGTCCTCGATGCCGGAGCCCCGGGCCTGGATGTGCGGACCGCCCGTGATCTTGCCGGTGGACGAGTCGATGACCATGAAGACCGAGATGATGCCCTCGTCGCCGAGGATCTTGCGGTCCTTCAGGGCCGGCTCGCCGACGTCGCCGACGGAGAGGCCGTCGACGTAGACGTATCCCGCCTGGACCTTGCCGACGATCTTCGCCTTGCCCTCGACGAGGTCGACGACCACGCCGTCCTCGGCGATGACGATGCGGTCGTGCGGGACGCCGGTCATGGCGCCCAGTTCCGCGTTGGCGCGCAGGTGGCGCCATTCGCCGTGCACCGGCATCAGGTTCTTCGGACGGCAGATGTTGTAGAAGTACAGCAGCTCGCCCGCGGAGGCGTGACCGGAGACGTGCACCTTGGCGTTGCCCTTGTGGACGACGTTGGCGCCCCAGCGGGTCAGGCCGTTGATCACGCGGTACACCGCGTTCTCGTTGCCGGGGATGAGCGACGACGCCAGGATCACGGTGTCGCCCTCGACGATGCGGATCTGATGGTCGCGGTTGGCCATGCGGGACAGGGCCGCCATCGGTTCGCCCTGGGAGCCCGTGCAGACGAGGACCACTTCGTTGTCGGGGAGGTCGTCGAGGGTCTTGACGTCCACGACCAGGCCCGGCGGGACCTTGAGGTAGCCGAGGTCGCGGGCGATGCCCATGTTGCGGACCATGGAACGGCCGACGAAGGCGACCCTGCGGCCGTACTCGTGCGCCGCGTCCAGGATCTGCTGGATGCGGTGGACGTGGCTGGCGAAGCTGGCCACGATGATCCGCTTGCGGGCGCCGGCGAAGACCTGGCGCAGCACGTTGGAGATGTCGCGCTCGTGCGGGGTGAACCCGGGGACCTCGGCGTTCGTGGAGTCGGTGAGGAGGAGGTCGATGCCTTCCTCGCTGAGTCGGGCGAACGCGTGGAGGTCCGTGAGGCGGTTGTCCAGCGGGAGCTGGTCCATCTTGAAGTCGCCGGTGTGGACCGCCATGCCGGCGGGGGTGCGGATGGCCACGGCGAGCGCGTCGGGGATGGAGTGGTTGACCGCGACGAACTCGCAGTCGAAGGGGCCGATGCGCTCGCGCTGTCCTTCCGCCACCTCCAGGGTGTAGGGGCGGATGCGGTGCTCCTGGAGCTTCGCCTCGATGAGGGCGAGGGTCAGCTTGGAGCCGATCAGCGGGATGTCCGGCTTCTCGCGCAGAAGGAAGGGGACGCCGCCGATGTGGTCCTCGTGGCCGTGGGTGAGGACGATGCCCTCGATGTCGTCGAGGCGGTCCCGGATGGACGAGAAGTCCGGCAGGATCAGGTCGATTCCGGGCTGCTCCTCCTCGGGGAAGAGCACTCCGCAGTCGACGATCAGCAGGCGGCCGCCGTACTCGAAGACCGTCATGTTCCGGCCGATCTCGCCGAGGCCGCCGAGCGGGGTGACGCGCAGGCCGCCTTCGGGGAGGGACGGGGGCGGGCCGAGTTCAGGATGCGGATGACTCAAAAGACTCTCCTCAAACACGCGCGCCACGTACCGGTGGGGCACGTGGCGCGCGTGACGTTCGTGCAGAAGCAGTTGTCGTTGTGGGGTGCGGGCACCGGTGGCCCGCCTGTTCAGTTGTGGAGTCCGGCTGCGCGAGCGGTCGCGCGAAGTCTGGTTACTGGAGCTGTACCCCGCCGGCGGCAAGATCGATCTTGAGCTGCTCGACCTCTTCCGGCGTGCACTCGGCCATGGGGGCGCGCAGGGGTCCGGCGGGCAGGCCCTTGAGGGCGAGCGCCGCCTTGGTGGTCATCACGCCCTGGGTGCGGAACATCCCCGTGTAGACCGGGAGCAGCTTCTGGTGGATCTCGGTGGCCTTCTGGACGTCTCCCGAGGTGTACGCCTCGACCAGGGCGCGCAGCTCGGGAGTGACGAGGTGGCCCACGACGGAGACGAAGCCGACGGCGCCCACGGAGAGCAGGGGCAGGTTCAGCATGTCGTCGCCGGAGTACCAGGCGAGGCCGGAGCGGGCGATGGCCCAGCTCGCGCGGCCGAGGTCGCCCTTGGCGTCCTTGT
This sequence comes from Streptomyces griseomycini, assembly GCF_014203535.1. Taxonomy (GTDB): domain Bacteria; phylum Actinomycetota; class Actinomycetes; order Streptomycetales; family Streptomycetaceae; genus Streptomyces; species Streptomyces griseomycini. Next base: position 31,016 of record NZ_JACHJI010000031.1, on the reverse strand, counting down.
TGGCGATGATCCGGGGGTGCTCGGCGAGGCGGACGAGCGTCTCGGTGTTGATCGGGACGCCGCTGCGGCCGGGGATGTCGTAGAGCATGACCGGCAGCCCGGTGGCGTCGGCGACGGCCGTGAAGTGCCGGTAGAGGCCCTCCTGCGGGGGCTTGTTGTAGTACGGGGTGACGACCAGCAGGCCGTGTGCGCCGGTGCGCTCGGCGGTGCGGGCCAGCTCGACGCTGTGGTGGGTGTCGTTGGTGCCGACTCCGGCCACGACGTGGGCGCGGTCGCCGACCGCCTCCAGGACCGCTCGTACGAGATCCGATTTCTCCGCGTCGCTGGTGGTGGGGGACTCACCGGTGGTGCCGTTGATGATCAGGCCGTCGTTGCCTGCGTCCACCAGGTGGGTGGCGAGCCTCTGTGCGCCGTCGAGGTCGAGTGCGCCGTCCGCCGTGAAGGGCGTGACCATGGCGGTGAGGACCCGCCCGAAGGGGGTCTGCGGAGTGGAGGTCGGAGCCATGGGTTACACGCTACTCGTTGCTCAGGTCGGGGTCTTCCCTCGGGGGAGGCGACAAGGTGGGCAAAGGGGAGCCCGGCACTGCCTGCTCGGGGGTTCAGGCAGTGCCGGGCCCGTTTGATCAGGCTAGATGAACTTCGCGAAATGCCGCAATACGGACACCTCGCAGGGCTGACCCGTACATGTGTCCTCGGCGTGCGAACGGGGGTTCCTCACGGCGCCACACGACCGTTGGCGTTGAAGGCGGCGTGGGTGAGCGGCATGAGCCGGGCCCACTCGGCCTCCATCTTCTCGCCGACCATCTCGATCTCCCGCTGCGGGAAGGACGGGACCTTCGCCAGTTCGTGCTGGGTGCGCAGCCCGAGGAAGTGCATCAGCGAGCGGGCGTTGCAGGTGGCGTACATGGAGGAGTACAGGCCGACGGGGAGCACCGCGCGGGCGACCTCACGGGCGACGCCGGCGGCGAGCATCTCCCGGTACGCCTCGTACGCCTGCCGGTAGGAGTCCTCCATGGCGCGGCCCACCAGCTCCTGCTGGGCCCGGGTGCCCTCGACGAAGCGGTACTTCCCGGGGCGGCCCTCCTGGACCAGCTTGCGGGACTCGTCCGGGACGTAGAAGACCGGCTGGAGCTCGCGGTAGCGACCCGACTCCTCGTTGTACGACCAGCCCACGCGGTGCCGCATGAACTCGCGGAAGACGAAGATCGGGGCGCTGATGAAGAAGGTCATCGAGTTGTGCTCGAAGGGGCTGCCGTGCCGGTCCCGCATCAGGTAGTTGATCAGGCCCCTGGAGCGCTCCGGGTCCTTGTTCAGCTCGTCCAGGGACTGCTCGCCGACAGTCGAGACACGGGCGGCGAACAGCACGTCGGCGTCGGACGCGGTGTGCTTGACCAGCTCGACGGTCACGTCGCTGCGGAAGTCGGGCTTGAGGTCGTCGGCGGAGGTCAAGGGGGTCCTTCCATCGCATCGGCGGTGCGGCGCCCACTCTACGGGGCAGCTGCCGCGCGCAGGCAGGTGGCTGGTCGTGATGATGTTTTGCGCGTCTCGGCACCTTTTGCGAGTCCCGTTCGTCTGTGTCGGTGACAGCGATCCGTTCGATCCCGAAGGGAGACGCACCCCTGATGTTCGGTCGGCGTGAACCCGTACCGTTCGCCTTCCTCGCCGAGGCCGACAGGTTCCGCAGCAATGTCACTCCCCCGCCCCGTGAGCGGGCGACCGTCGGTCAGATGGCCGGACGCTGGCTGCTGGGGCTCACCGTCGTCGCCGGGCTGGTGGGTTCCCTGGTCATCGGGATGCCCGCGTTGTCCACCGCCCCTTCGGACCCGGGGACCCAGCAGTCACAGGCGACCGACGGGCGCTGAGCCGTCGGGCCGAGCGGCACCCTCTCCGTCCGGACCCCCGAGGGTGGTGACGGAGGACACGGATCGGTAGCCTCACCGGGCACTGCCCATGCATGGAACGAGTGAGGACCAGCCGTGCCCCTGCCCTTCCTGACGGCCGACCGCGCGTTCGACACGGCGGACGACGTCGCTCTGCCGTACGACGACCGTGACCGCTGGCGGCGCCCGTACCGTCCCGGGCCGTGGCGGGTGGGTGCGGCGGCGCTGCTGCTGCTGCTCGCCTCGTTCGTGCTGTTCGCGGGGGTCGTCATCGCGGCGACGGCGACGCTGTCGTCCGCCGGAGCCGTGTTCGCCATCGCGCTGGTCGTCGTCGGCTGCGCGCTGCGGATGCTGCGCATGGGCGTCTGGGTGAGCGCGCGGGGCCTGCGGCACGTGGCCTTCCTCAGCACGCGTACGGCGCCCTGGGAGCAGGTGGTCTCCGTGCGCACGGTGCAGCAGCCGGTGCGCTGGCTGGGGCTGCCGCGCACGGTGCAGGGGCAGGCGCTGCTCCTCGTCCGGCGGGGGCGGGCGACGGATGCCCTGCCGCTGCTGACCTCGCACAACGCGGACTTCCTGGGGCGGGATCCGCTGGCCTTCGACCGGGCGGCCGACTCCGTGGAGGTCTGGGCTGACGAGTACCGGCGGAGCTGAGCGCGCGGAGCCGCGCACGGTGCGCCGGGGCCCGGTCCGTCTGTGCGGACCGGGCCCCGGCGTGTGGCGCGCACGCGGTCAGTGCGAGGTCTTGTGCAAGGTGATCGCCCGTTGCATGGCCTTGCGGGCGCGCGGGGTGTCGCGGGCGTCGTGGTAGGCGACGGCGAGCCGGAACCAGCTGCGCCAGTCGTCGGGGGCGGCCTCCGTCTCGGCCTTGCGCCGGGCGAAGACCTCGTCGGCCGAGTCGCGGTCGACACGGCCGCTGGGGAGACGCTTCAGTTCGTCGGCGGGCAGGCCGCCCTCGGCGTCGAGCTCGGCGGCGAGCCGGTTGGCGTTGCGGACGAACTCGGTGTTCTTCCACAGGAACCACACACCGATGACCGGCAGGATCAGCACCGCGACGCCGAGGGCCACGGCGAGGGGCGTACCGGTCCCGATGAGCAGCACACCGCGGCTGCCGACCAGGACGAAGTAGACGACCAGGACGGCGGCCGTGACGGCGTAGGAGATCTTGGCGCGCATGGGTCGGCTCGGGCTCAGTTCAGGTCGAGGAAGTGTTCCAGGCCGAAGGTCAGGCCGGGAGTGGTCACCACGCGGCGGGCGCCGAGCAGGATGCCCGGCATGAAGCTGCTGTGGTGCAGGGAGTCGTGGCGGACGGTGAGGGTCTCGCCCTCGCCGCCGAGCAGGACCTCCTGGTGGGCGAGCAGGCCGCGCAGCCGGACCGCGTGCACCGGGACCCCGTCCACGTCCGCGCCGCGGGCGCCGTCCAGGGCGGTGACCGTGGCGTCCGGGGCGGGGGCGCTGCCGGCCCGGCGGCGGGCCTCGGCGATGAGCTGGGCGGTGCGCGTGGCGGTGCCGCTGGGGGCGTCCACCTTGTTCGGGTGGTGCAGCTCGACGACCTCGACGGACTCGAAGTACGGGGCGGCGATCTGCGCGAACTTCATGGTGAGGACGGCGCCGATGGAGAAGTTCGGCGCGATGAGCACGCCCGTCTCCGGGGACTGGTCGAGCCAGCCCTTCAGCTGCGCGAGGCGGTCGTCGGTCCAGCCGGTGGTGCCGACGACGGCGTGGATGCCGTGGCGCACGCAGAAGTCGAGGTTGCCCATGACCGAGGCGGGGGTGGTCAGCTCCACGGCGACCTGGGCGCCCCGCTCGGCGAGGATCTCCAGCTTGTCGTCCCGGCCGAGGGCGGCCACCAGCTCCATGTCCTCGGCGGCCTCGACCGCCCGTACCGCCTCGGACCCGATCCGGCCCTTGGCACCGAGGACCGCCACGCGCAGCTTGCTCATGTCTCTTGCTTCCTTACCGGGATGGGTCAGGCGACGGCGTCGTGCAGCCGGGACGCCTGCTTGTCCTTGAGGGGGCCGATGACCGACAGGGAGGGCCGCCGTCCCAGGATGTCGCGGGCGACCGAGCGGACGTCGTCCGGGGTGACCGAGGCTATCCGGGCCAGCATGTCGTCGACCGACATCTGCTCGCCCCAGCACAGTTCGCTCTTGCCGATGCGGTTCATCAGCGCGCCGGTGTCCTCCAGGCCGAGGACCGTGGAGCCCTGGAGCTGGCCGATGGCGCGCTCTATCTCGTCGTCCGGCAGTCCGTGCCCGGCCACGCGGTCGAGCTCGTCGCGGCAGATCTTCAGCACGTCGTGCACCTGGGAGGGCCTGCAGCCGGCGTACACGCCGAACAGGCCGCAGTCGGCGAAGCCGGAGGTGTACGAGTACACGCTGTAGGCCAGTCCGCGCTTCTCCCGGACCTCCTGGAACAGGCGGGAGGACATGCCGCCGCCGAGGGCGGTGTTCAGCACGCCGAGGGCCCAGCGCCGCTCGTCGGTGCGGGCCAGGCCCGGCATGCCGAGGACGATGTGCGCCTGTTCCGTCCTGCGGTCGACGAGTTCGACGCGGCCCGCGGTGCGCAGGGCGCGCCGGCCGCCGCGCGGGGCGATCGGCTGGGCGCCGGGGTCCTTGAGGGCGCCGGCCTTCTCGAAGGCGGCGCGGACCTGGCGTACGACCTTGCCGTGGTCGATGTTGCCGGCGCAGGCGACCACGAGGTGGGTGGGGTCGTAGTGCTTCTTGTAGAAGCGGCGGATGCGGTCCGCGGTGAGGGCGTTGACCGTGTCGACCGTGCCGAGCACCGGGCGGCCGAGGGGGTGGTCGCCGAACATGGTGTGCGCGAACAGGTCGTGCACGCAGTCGCCCGGGTCGTCCTCGGTCATCGCGATCTCTTCGAGGATGGCGCCGCGCTCGACGTCGACGTCCTCCTCGCGGATCACCGAGCCGGTGAGCATGTCGCAGACCACGTCGATGGCGAGCGGCAGGTCGGTGTCGAGCACGCGCGCGTAGTAGCACGTGTACTCCTTGGCCGTGAACGCGTTCATCTCGCCGCCGACCGCGTCGATGGCGGAGGAGATGTCCAGGGCGGACCTGCGGGCCGTGCCCTTGAAGAGCAGGTGCTCCAGGTAGTGGGTGGCGCCGCCCAGGGCCGGGGTCTCGTCGCGGGAGCCGACGTGCGCCCAGATGCCGAAGGTCGCCGAGCGGACCGAGGGCAGGGTCTCGGTGACGATGCGCAGACCCCCGGGAAGGGTGGTCTTGCGGACGGTGCCGATGCCGTTCTCGCCCTTGATCAGGGTTTGGGTACGGGCGACGGCCCGCGCCTCCGGAGAGGTGCGGGCCGTCGTCTTGAAGCCACGGGACGTCACTTGTCGGCGTCGTCCTTCTTCGTCTCGTCGGAGCCGCTCTCGGACTCGTCCTCGCCCTCGATCACGGGGACCAGGGAGAGCTTGCCGCGAGAGTCGATCTCGGCGATCTCGACCTGGACCTTCTGGCCCACGCCGAGGACGTCCTCGACGTTCTCCACGCGCTTGCCGCCGGCCAGCTTGCGGATCTGCGAGATGTGCAGCAGGCCGTCCTTGCCGGGGAGGAGGGAGACGAAGGCGCCGAACGTCGTCGTCTTCACGACCGTGCCCAGGTAGCGCTCGCCGACCTCGGGCATCGTCGGGTTGGCGATGCCGTTGATCGTGGTGCGGGCGGCCTCGGCGGAGGGGCCGTCGGCGGCACCGATGTAGATGGTGCCGTCGTCCTCGATGGTGATCTCGGCGCCGGTGTCCTCCTGGATCTGGTTGATCATCTTGCCCTTGGGGCCGATGACCTCGCCGATCTTGTCGACCGGGATCTTCACGGTGATGATCCGCGGAGCGTTCGGGGACATCTCGTCCGGCGTGTCGATCGCTTCCATCATCACGTCGAGGATGTGGAGGCGGGCGTCACGGGCCTGCTTCAGGGCGGCGGCCAGGACGGAGGCGGGGATGCCGTCCAGCTTGGTGTCGAGCTGGAGGGCGGTCACGAACTCCTTGGTGCCGGCAACCTTGAAGTCCATGTCGCCGAAGGCGTCCTCCGCACCGAGGATGTCGGTGAGGGTGACGTAGTGCGTCTCGCCCTCGATCTCCTGGGAGATCAGGCCCATGGCGATGCCGGCGACCGGGGCCTTCAGCGGCACACCGGCGTTCAGCAGCGACATGGTGGAGGCGCAGACCGAGCCCATGGACGTCGAGCCGTTGGAGCCGAGGGCCTCGGACACCTGGCGGATCGCGTAGGGGAACTCCTCGCGCGTCGGCAGGACCGGGATCAGGGCGCGCTCGGCGAGGGCGCCGTGGCCGATCTCGCGACGCTTCGGGGAGCCGACGCGGCCGGTCTCACCGGTGGAGTAGGGCGGGAAGTTGTAGTTGTGCATGTAGCGCTTGCGGGTCACCGGGGAGAGGGTGTCCAGCTGCTGCTCCATGCGGAGCATGTTGAGGGTGGTGACGCCCAGGATCTGGGTCTCGCCACGCTCGAACAGCGCCGAGCCGTGCACCCGCGGGATGGCCTCGACCTCGGCGGCCAGGGTGCGGATGTCGGTGACACCGCGGCCGTCGATGCGCTTCTTCTCCTTGATGACGCGCTCGCGGACCAGGGACTTGGTCAGGGAGCGGTACGCGGCGGAGATCTCCTTCTCGCGGCCCTCGAACTCCGGCAGGAGCTTCTCGGCGGCGAGGGCCTTGACGCGGTCCAGCTCGGCCTCGCGCTCCTGCTTGCCGGCGATGGTGAGCGCCTGGGCGAGCTCGGGCTTGACGGCGGCGGTCAGCGCCTCGAGGACGTCGTCCTGGTAGTCCAGGAAGATCGGGAACTCGGCGGTCGGCTTGGCGGCCTTCGCGGCGAGGTCGGACTGGGCCCGGCACAGCACCTTGATGAAGGGCTTCGCGGCCTCCAGACCGGCGGCCACGACCTCCTCGGTGGGCGCCTCGGCGCCGCCCTCGACCAGCTTGATGGTCTTCTCGGTGGCCTCGGCCTCGACCATCATGATCGCGACGTCGCCGTCCTCCAGGGTGCGGCCCGCGACGACCATGTCGAAGACTGCGTCCTCGAGCTCGGTGTGCGTGGGGAAGGCGACCCACTGGCCGCGGATCAGCGCGACGCGGACGCCGCCGATCGGGCCGGAGAAGGGCAGGCCGGCCAGCTGCGTGGACGCGGAGGCGGCGTTGATCGCCACGACGTCGTACAGGTGGTCGGGGTTGAGCGCCATGACGGTGGCGACGACCTGGATCTCGTTGCGCAGGCCCTTCTTGAAGGACGGGCGCAGCGGGCGGTCGATGAGGCGGCAGGTGAGGATGGCGTCCTCGGAGGGCCGGCCCTCACGGCGGAAGAAGGAGCCGGGGATCTTGCCGGCCGCGTACATCCGCTCCTCGACGTCCACCGTGAGCGGGAAGAAGTCGAGCTGGTCCTTGGGGTTCTTGGAGGCGGTGGTGGCCGACAGCACCATGGTGTCGTCGTCCAGGTAGGCCACGGCGGAGCCGGCGGCCTGCCGGGCGAGGCGGCCCGTCTCGAAGCGGATGGTGCGGGTGCCGAAGGAGCCGTTGTCGATGACGGCCTCGGCGTAGTGGGTCTCGTTCTCCACTAGCGTTTTCTCCGTTACTTGTCGTCTTTGGTCCCGCCTCGCCCGTGTGGCGGGGGGACGGTGACGGAGAAGCGCTCCACTGGTGCGGGCCGGTCTTCGATCGAAGCACCCGGGGTTCACTCTCCCGGGGGCCACTACCGAGGACCGGCGGCGGCGAGGCGCGCTTCTCCTCTTCTCGTGACGCCTGGACGGCGTCGGTGGTGACGTCGTGGTGACGTCCGTGACGTCCGCGTACCCGAGGGGGCACCGGTCATCACCCTGAGTCGTACCTCTTGCGTTGTGCTACCACACTACAAAGGCACAGTGACACTCCGCACGTACAGCAAAGGGAGCGGCCCCCTTGTCCCGGGAACCGCTCCCTTCACGGCGTCTTACTTGGCGCCCGCCGCACCACGGCGGATGCCGAGGCGGTCGACCAGCGCACGGAAGCGCTGGATGTCCTTCTTGGCGAGGTACTGCAGCAGCCGGCGGCGCTGACCGACCAGGATCAGCAGACCACGGCGGGAGTGGTGGTCGTGCTTGTGGGTCTTGAGGTGCTCCGTCAGGTCGGAGATCCGACGGGAGAGCAGAGCGACCTGGACCTCGGGGGAGCCGGTGTCACCCTCCTTGGTACCGAACTCGGAGATGATCTGCTTCTTCGTGGCGGCGTCGAGCGACACGCGTACTCCTCATGGTCTGAACACATGGCCACCGAGTGCCCCCGGTCTTCGCCTCGGGGGATCTTCCATGACTCGGAAGGCGGGGATCCGCTGAGCGCGGCCTCCAGAGCGGGCGCTCCGGGGGTGCGTACACAAACGGCCGTCACTCAGCGTACCAGGCGCTGACGGGCTCTTTCACCCCGGTCCGCCGAACCGCCCAGGTCGGGGGGAGGAGACCACTAGGGTGAGCGCTCGGACCGTTCGTACGTCGGGAAGGGGTCGCTGCGGTATGGCGGAGACGGCTGAGGAGATCAGGGCGCGCAAGGAGCGGGAGAAGGACGAGCTCTACGCCCTCGACATCTCCGGCGTCGAGTGGCACAGCGCGCCGGGCACCGAGGAGCACGAGGAGCGGGTCGAGATCGCCCATCTGCCCGGCGGCGCCGTGGCCATGCGGTCCTCCCTCGACCCTGACACCGTGCTGCGGTACACGGAGGCGGAATGGCGGGCCTTCGTCCTGGGCGCGCGGGACGGGGAGTTCGACCTGGAGCCGGCACCGGGTGACGGAGGGGCGGTTCCGGCCTCCGAGTGAGGAGGGGCGTGGCGCGCGGCGGGTTCCGCCGTGCCGCGTCCCGTCGTGTCGACGAGGACCTCCGGGAACGGGCGGTACGCGCGCGTGCCGCCCGTCGGCCTGTCCGCCGACCGCCGGTCCGACCGTCAACCGGTGGGCGCCCCGGGCCCGTTGGCGGATTTCCCACGTCTGACGGAATGGCCGGCCCTTCCGTTGACCGCTGTGCGGGTGTTGAGCGGGTTTGCCCCTTGCGTTGTGAATCCGTACGGCTCTTGACCGCGTTGCGCGAGGACGAGCGGCGGGTACTGAGGGATGGGCGGGGCTGACGGGGCAGGGCTACTGGTGATTAGGGTGGTACCCGGCGCGACGCCAGAAACCGGGAACCGGGCAGCGGCGTCCTACGGGGAGGGCCGGTTCGGACGACTTCGTCTCCTTTTCGGACACGTCGGACGACGAGAAATGGTCGCCCCAGCACGGCACAAGGGTGCTCGACCACACCAGGAGGAACTGTGAGCAGCGATCGGGACGGGACGCGCGGGGGCTGGGCGACACCCGGCGATGACCAGCCCGACGCGGAGTCCGCCGTCGAGACGACGGGCGAGTTCACCATCGACTACGCGCCGCCGGCCTGGTACACGCAGAACGCTTCGGGGGGTTCGGGGTCGGGGACGTCCTCCTCGTCGGCCCCTTCCGGCTCCTCGTCTCCTTCCCCCTCCGCTCCTTCCTCTTCCTCCCCCTCGGCCCCGGCCTCGCCCCCTGCCGCTCCGCCGTCTTCCCCGGGATCCATTCCGCCGTTGCCCGGACTGACTCCGCCGCCGCACGCGGTCGGCGCCGCCGGCCCCTCCTCCGTGCCGGCACCGGCGCCGGGGGCGCCTTTCACGCCTCCCGCACCCGCGCCTGCCCCCGGCGCCCCCTTCACGCCCCCGGCGCCCATGCCGGGCGCGCCCTTCACTCCGCCCGCGCCGCCTGCCGGGGGGCCCGTGGCGGTACCCAAGCTTCCGGTGGGGAGCGGGTTCGAACCGCAGCAGCCGCAGAGGGGCGAGGAGCGTGGCGAGGCGCCCGCGCCCTCACCGGCGGGGGATTCGGGTCCCGCGTCCCCTTCGGCCGTGCCGAGCATGCCGGTCGGCGGGTTCCAGTCGCAGTGGTCGGCCCCCGCTTCCTCCGACTCCCCGGCGGATCCGACCGATTCCGCGGCCGAGGAGAGGGATGAGTCCGGCAGCGGGGACCTCGAGAGCGGCGCCACCATTCGGTTCTCCGCCGCCGCGCTGAAGCGGGAGATCGAGGAGCGGGAGGCCGAGGCCCGGACGCCGTCCGAGCCGGCCGACGACGACCGTGACGAGGCCGGTGCCGCGGAGGACTCGGGAGAGGCTTCCGGCACCGCCGGCCTTCCCGAAGCTCCCGAAGCTCCCGACGCCCCCGGCCTTCCCGATGTCCCGCACGCGTCCGACGAGGACCGTCCCGGCGCTGCCGCTTCCTCCGGGAACGCCGACGCCGAGGACGACGAGGTCGAGGACGACGAGGCCGAGGACGAAGAGGACGGGGACGACGAGGCCGAGGAGAACGAGGCCGAAGGGGAAGGGGCCGAGGGGAACGAGGACACCGGGACGTCCGTGACCGACGCGGAAGACGCCCCCGCGTCGACGGCCCCGGAGGCCGAGCCCGAGGACGCGGTGCCCGCGGACGTGGTGCCCGCGGACGACGTACCGGCGGCGGCCGTCGAGCCCGAGGACGCCGAGCCGGTGGACGACGCCGAGCCCTCCGACGCGGTCCCCGCCGGGGTCTCCCAGGACAGCCCGCCCCAGGACGCCGTCCCGGCCGCGTCCGACGCCCCGCCCGCCTGGACCCCTCCGGCGCCGCAGGGAATGCCCCCGGCACCGCCCGCGTTCCCCGCCGCCCCGGCGCCCGCGAGCCAGTGGCCCGCACAGCCGCAGCAGCAGCCGCAGGTGCCGGCACAGCCGACGGGCGCCCAGGTGCCCGCCCAGCCGCAGCCGGCGGCGGCCCAGGAGCAGCCGGTCGTCCCTGCCCAGCAGCCGCCGTTCCAGCCGCAGGCGCCGCAGCCCGCGCCCGCCGCCTGGAACGCACCGGAGGCACAGACACCGCCGCACCAGGTGCCCGCCCAGCCCGCACAACAGCCCGCCCCGCAGGCCGGGTACGGCTTCCCGCCCCCCGGTGCTCCCCACCCGGCAGCCCAGCAGCCCCCTGTCCAGCAGCCCGCGCCCGCACCCGCTCCGCAGGCCGGATACGGCTTCCCGCCCGCCGGTCCCGCCCCGGCCCCGACTCCCCCGGCCCAGCCCGGCGGTTACGGCTTCCCCCAGCAGCCGCCCGTGCAGCAGGGGCAGCCGCAGCCGCCCGTCGCGCCCCGGCAGCAGCCGCAGCAGCCCGGTGTGCCGCCGCAGGCACAGCCGGACGCGCAGGCCCCGCAGGGTGTTCCCGCGCAGGCCTTCGCCCCCCAGCCGCAGCCCCCGCACGCCGGTCAGCCGCCGCAGCAGCAGCCCGTCGATCCGCGTGCCGGGGCCGCCTGGCCGCAGCCGATGCAGCACGACCAGCGGCAGCCGACCAACCCCGGTGCGGCGCCGCTCGGTTACACCGCGGCCGTGGAGCTGTCGTCGGACCGGCTGCTCAACAGCAAGAGGCAGAAGGCGAAGAGCACCCGCCCCGCGGCCGGCGGATCGCGGTTCAAGCTGGGCGGCAAGAAGGAGGAGGCCGAGCGGCAGCGGAAGCTGGAGCTGATCCGCACGCCGGTGCTGTCCTGCTACCGCATCGCCGTCATCAGCCTCAAGGGCGGTGTCGGCAAGACGACCACGACCACCGCGCTCGGTGCCACCCTCGCCAGTGAGCGGCAGGACAAGATCCTCGCGATCGACGCCAACCCGGACGCCGGTACGCTCGGCCGCCGCGTGCGGCGCGAGACCGGGGCCACCATCCGCGACCTCGTCCAGGCGATCCCGTACCTCAACTCCTACATGGACATCCGGCGGTTCACGTCACAGGCGCCCTCCGGTCTGGAGATCATCGCCAACGACGTCGACCCGGCCGTCTCGACGACCTTCAACGACGAGGACTACCGGCGGGCCATCGACGTCCTGGGCAAGCAGTACCCGATCATCCTGACCGACTCCGGTACGGGTCTGCTCTACAGCGCCATGCGCGGGGTGCTGGACCTCGCCGACCAGCTCATCATCATCTCCACGCCGTCCGTGGACGGTGCGAGCAGCGCCAGTACGACGCTGGACTGGCTGTCGGCGCACGGGTACGCGGATCTCGTCTCGCGGTCCCTCACCGTCATCTCCGGTGTGCGCGAGACCGGCAAGATGATCAAGGTCGAGGACATCGTGGCGCACTTCGAGACCCGGTGCCGTGGCGTGATCGTCGTACCGTTCGACGAGCACTTGGCGGCCGGTGCGGAGGTCGACCTCGACATGATGCGGCCGAAGGTGCGGGAGGCGTACTTCACCCTCGCGGCGATGGTCGCCGAGGACTTCGTCCGCCACCAGCAGTCGCACGGCCTGTGGACCTCCGACGGCAACCCTCCGCCGGTCGCCGCCCCGCCGCTGCCGGGACAGCCCGTCCCGGGACAGCCCATGCCGGGACAGCCGCCCGTCCCCGGTCAGCCCGTCCCGGGCCATCACGTCCCCGGCCAGCCGGGCCCGTACCCGCAGCAGCCCCAGCCCCAGCCCCAGCCCGGCCAGCCGTACGCCCAGCCGGGGCAGCCTCCGGTCCAGCCCGGCCAGGGATATCCGCAGGTTCCGGGCCAGGGATATCCGCAGCCCGGTCAGCCGCCGCAGCCGCCGCAGCCGCCCGGCTACGGCTACCCCCAGCCCGGTCAGCAACCGCCCGCACACCAGTAAGTCGGGGCACCGGCGCGTCCGTTCACCCGGCCCGGCCTCTTCCGAGGGGCCGGGCCGGGACCGGGCCCCGGAGATCCCGTGGAAACGACGCGCCCAGGTGGCATGCCACCTGGGCGCGTGTGCGGAGGGACCGGCCGTCCTTCAGGACTTCTCGGCCGCGGCCACCAGTTCCTTGCAGCGCTCGACGTCCCGCGCCATCTGTTCCAGCAACGCCTCGAGCGTGTCGAACTTCGCCTGCCCGCGGACGAAGGCCAGGAAGTCGACGGCGACGTGCAGGCCGTACAGGTCGAGGCCGACGCGGTCGATGGCGTAGGCCTCGACCGTGCGCTCGGTGCCGTCGAACTGGGGGTTGGTGCCGACGGAGATGGCGGCCGGCATGGCCTCGCCCTGGGCGTGCAGCCAGCCGGCGTAGACGCCGTCGGCGGGGATCGCGGTGTGCGGGAGGGTCTCGACGTTGGCGGTGGGGAAACCCATCTCGCGGCCGCGCTGGGCCCCGCGGACGACCACGCCCTCCACGCGGTGCGGGCGGCCGAGGATCTCGGCGGCGCCGTCGACGTCGCCCTCGGCGACCAGGCGGCGGGTGAGGGTGGAGGAGAACGGCTCGCCGCCGCCCGCCTCGCCGGTCACGTACAGGTCGACGACCTCGACCTCGAAGTCGTAGGTCCGGCCCTGCTCGGCGAGGAAGTCCACGGTGCCCGCGGCCTTGTGGCCGAAGCGGAAGTTGGGGCCCTCGACGACCGCCTTGGCGTGCAGCTTGTCCACCAGGACCTTGACCACGAAGTCGGCCGCGGACAGCCTGGAGAACTCGGTGGTGAAGGGAAGGATCAGGACCGCGTCCACCCCCAGCTCGGCCATGAGTTCGGCACGCCGGTGGTGCGGGGCGAGCAGCGGGGGGTGGCTGCCGGGGCGGACGACCTCGCTGGGGTGCGGGTCGAAGGTGACGACGACCGCGGGGACGCCCAGTTCGCGGGCGCGGTCCACGGCATGCCGGATGATCAGCTGGTGCCCGCGGTGGACTCCGTCGTAGGAGCCGATGGTGACGACGCTGCGCCCCCAGTCCTGGGGGATGTCCTCCAAGCCACGCCAGCGCTGCACTGTGCCTGCTCCTTGTCGAAACCTCGTCGTACCCGAGTCCGTGGACTTGCCAGGACTTCTCCTGCGCAGGTCTAAGGGTGCCATGCCGCGTGTCCGTGGCCCGCATCGGCATGGGGCTGTGACCGGCTGCACGCGCGGCCCCTGGTCCGGGCCGGGCTCAGACGGGGACGCCCACGTCCGCCAGGTTCTCGATCGTCCGGCGGGTGCCCGGCCCCACGACCGCGGCCCACTCCCGCGGGGCGTCCGCCAGCCAGCCGGCCACGGCGGCGGCGAAGCCCGGCACGCGGTGGGCCAGGTCGGTCAGGCCGCGGTCGAAGCGGGCAGCGCCCTCCGGGGTGCGGACGAGGAGCAGACCGGTGCGGTGGACGAGGACGCGCAGCTCGGGGCCGGTGTTCCGGGCGGCGGCCCGCAGCACCGCGTCCAGGACGCCGGGGTCGGTCTCGCGGGTGAGCAGAACGTCCAGCAGTTCGCGGCGCAGGGGCCGGGAGGCCGGTGTCCCCGGTGCGGCGAGGACACCGGCGAGGGCCGTCCGCAGCGCTTCCGGGCCGCCGCCCAGCAGGCCGGTGAGCAGGGGGCGGAGGACGGCACGGGCGGCCGGTGCCGTCCCCCGGTCCAGGCGCCGGTCGGCGTACGCGGCCACGTGTCCCGCGAGTTCCGGTCGCCGTTCCACCGCCTCCCGCACGAGTGCGGCGACCGGCCGGGCCAGTCCCGGGGTGGTGGCGTCGGCGAGGGCGCGGAACGTCCCGCCCGGGTCCGCCGCCCCTTCCAGCCGCGCCCGGAAGGCGTCGAGCACGGGTTCCGGATGGGTTCCGAGGGCGTCGGTCAGCGCGCTCGGCGGAACGTGGGGGTCGCCGGCCGCGAAGTGCTCCAGGGCCCGTGCGAGGTGCCGGTCCCTGCTGTCGGGGTCGCGGACGAGGAGGGCGAGCGCGCCGCCGTGCAGACCGCGGCCGGCGGCGTCGGCCAGCAGGGCGAGCGCCGCGTGGCGCAGCAGGGTGCGGTCGCCGTCGCCGCGGGCGTACGGCGCGACGCGCAGCCCGTACGTCAGCGCCGCGGCCCGGCGCGCGGGTCGCTCGTCCCGCGCCCACCGGTCGACGGCCCGGCACACCGCCGAGGGCTCCTCCTCGGCCAGCACGGTGAGCAGCTGGTCGGCCCGCCGGTGCGCGCTGTCGGCGAGCGCCTCCGTCAGCGCGTCCGGGGCCGCGTGCCGGTGGGTGTGCAGCAGTGCCTGCGCCGCGGTCGCCACGGTGGCGTGCGGAGTGGCGGGCAGCGGTCGCTCGTCCTCGAACCAGCGGACGAGGTACGGGAGCACGGTGACGGGGTCGGCGGCGAGCAGGCGGCCGGTGGCGGCGAGGAAGCGGGGGCCGCTCTCGCAGGGCGGGCCGTCGGCGTGGACGAGCCGGCGCAGCAGCGCGCACCGCGCCTCCAGGGGCAGCGGGAGCCCGGTCCAGAAGGCGGGACCCAGTTCCCGGGGCACCGGCCGCCGCTGTTCGCGCCACGCCACGATCCGGTCGGCCAGCATCCGCAGCACGCCCGTGTACGGCGTCGCGTCGGGCACGCGCGCCAGGCTCCCGGTGAGCAGCCGGGCGGCCCACCAGGAGCCGGGGTCGGCGTCCAGGGCGTGCACGAGGTCCGCCAGCCGCGAGGCGAGGGGGCCGCTGCCGTGCTGGCGGGCGAGGAGCAGCAGGGCCTGGACGACGGGTCCGATGCGGTGGCGCGGCACGGGGGCGGGGTCGCGGCCGGGGTCCGGTGGGGTACGGCGGTGGGGGACCAGGGCGCGCAGGGCCTCGTCGAGGTCGAGGTGGACGCCGTGGATCCAGTCGGCGAACTCCTCGTGCGCGAACCGGTAGCCGGTGCCGGCCGGGACGAGGAGGCCCTCGGCGAGCACGGCGGCGGCCCAGCCGGTGGTGCCGCCGAGCCGGTCCGGGGCGGGCCCCGGCGGGAACACCTCCTCG
The DNA here is from genome assembly GCF_014203535.1 of Streptomyces griseomycini. Taxonomy (GTDB): domain Bacteria; phylum Actinomycetota; class Actinomycetes; order Streptomycetales; family Streptomycetaceae; genus Streptomyces; species Streptomyces griseomycini. The sequence continues at coordinate 15,458 of NZ_JACHJI010000031.1, read as the reverse complement.
AACGCCTCCCGGTCCAGCTCGCCCCGCCCGGCGCCGAGACTGCGCCGGGCGGCCTCGTGCACCTGCCCGGAGACCCGGGCGGCCAGCCGGCGCACGGCGGTGCCGCGCAACCCGTTCCCGGCGGCGAGGCGGACGGCGATCCGCAGGCACATCAGGTCCAGGTGGGCCGAGAACACGGCGTCGCGGTCCACGGGCACGTCGGGGGCGTCGGCGGGGTCGGCGAGGGCGGCCCGGACCTCCGCGAGCATCCGGAGCGTCAGCGGGTGCCGGGCGTCGGCCAGGACGCCCTCGGGGATGCCGTAGCGGGCGCGCGCCTGCCGGGCCTCCTCGGGGGGGAGGTCGCCCAGGCCCAGGCACGGGGGGAGCCCGTCGGAGCGGGGGGCGGGGGCGTGCAGCCGATCCGCCGGGAACCCCGCTCCCGCGTCCTCCCAGTACTCCGCGCGGCACGCCAGCACCAGCCGGGCCCCCGCCGTCCGCAGCCACCGCGTCGTCCCGTCGGTCCACTCGGCGAGACGGCGGGCCAGACCGGGCGGCATCTCCTCGGGGCCGTCGAGGAGGAGCAGCAGGGGGCGGCCGGCCGTGCGGGCGAGCCGGGCCAGGCGTTCCGGTCCGGTGTCGCCGAGGTCGTCCGGGGCGGCCGGGAAGGGGATGCGGGTGGCGGCCACGGCGCGGGCGGCCCGGTCCAGCGCCCGGCGGGCGGCGTCCGCGACCGAGTCGTCGTCGCCGCGCAGATCGGCGCCGCGCAGCCACAGGGTGGGCCGCCCGGCGCGGTGGCGGCGGGCTGCGAGCGCCGCGAGCTGCGTCGTGCGGCCGCTGCCGGGCGGTCCGACGAGGCCCAGCACGGCGGCGTCCGCCCGCTCGAACGCGGCGAACTCCGCGGCGATGCCGGCCCGTTCGACCGGTTCCACGACCGCGTCCGCGCCGGGTCCCGCGGCGGGGACCGGCCCCGGCCCGTCCTGCCGCACCGAGGTGGCCGTGAGCTCCAGTACGCCGGCGAGGTTGAGGTCGGCGCCGTAGGCCGGGACCGTCGCCGCGTTCTCGGCGAGCAGTTCGGCGAGCGGGTCCTCGGCGACGGTGGCGCCGCCCGCTCCGGTGACGTCGGGAGCCCGGGGAGGCAGGGGCACGGCGAAGCCGGAGTCGCGGCTCTGCGACCGGAGCGCGGTGCCGAGGACGCCGAGGACGGCTCCGGTGGTGGCGTCGAGCACGGGGCCGCCGGCCGCGCCGCCGCCGAGGCGCAGCGCGTCGCGGCCCGCGGTGCCGATCGCCAGTTCCAGGGCGCCGCCGAGGGAGTGGAAGCGGTCGGTGGCGGTGTAGGTGACGGCGCTCGTGCCCAGCACCCGTGCCTCGCGCCAGCATCCGGCGGCGATCCGCACGTAGGCACCGGTCTCGACGCCCTCCCGCGCCGTGACCGGCAGCGGGGCGACGCCGAGCCCCTCGCTGCGGACGAGGGCCAGGTCGAGCGCGGGCAGCGCGGTCACCGCGTCGGCGGTCACGACGCAGCGGCGGCCTCCCGGGGCGTGCAGCACGAGGCGGGGAAGACCGTCGACGGCCTCGTGGCTGGTGATCACCGTGCCGTGGTGGTCGGCCACGAAGCCGGTGCCGCGCGGGCGGCCGGCGAGGTCGTGGATGCGCACCAGGACGTCGTCGGCGGGGTCCGGGCCGCCGCGGAGGTCCGGGGGGTCGTCTGGGATGTCCCGCCCGTGACGGGACCGGTTCCGCGACGTCATCGTCGAGTCCTCCGCCGTGCATCCGTGCCTTGCGTCCGACGGTAGGGGCGGAATGATCAGTGGGACAGGTCGCTGAGCGAACGCGCCCCCTTCCGCTCCCCCGGTTCACTCCGAGCGCCTGCACGTACGGGTGAACGGGCGGGGACGGATGGATACACCCTAGGGGTGGGGGAACAGAGGGGGACCGTGGAGCGGCGGCATGTCCATCCCCGTGGCGCCGCTCCACGGGCGGGGCCGACGGCCGGTCAGACGAAGACGGCCAGGCTCCTGGCCTTGCCCTTCTGCTGCTCGACGAGGGCGAGGAACCGGCCCTCGGGGTCGAAGACGGCCACGGGGCCGGAGCCCGCGTACTCGTTCGGCATCTCCAGCCGCACGCCGTTGGTGAGCAGCCGGGCCCGCCGGGCGTCGACGTCCCAGCGCGGGAACGCCGCGGCGGCGGCCTCGGCGATCGGCATCACGACCAGCTCCTGCTGGTGCCGGTCGAGCGTGCGGGCCGCGTCCAGCTTGTACGGGCCGACCCGGGTGCGGCGCAGCGCGGTGAGGTGCCCGCCCACGCCGAGGTCGGCGCCCAGGTCGCGGGCGAGGGCGCGGATGTAGGTGCCGGAGGAGCAGACGACGGAGACCACCAGGTCGAGCACGGCGGTGCCGTCGTCGGCGACGGCCTCCCGCACGTCGTGCACGGAGAACGAGGAGACGGTGACCGGCCGGGCCGGGATGTCGAACTCCTCGCCCTCCCGGGCGCGCTTGTAGGAGCGCACGCCGTTGATCTTGATGGCGCTGACCCTGGACGGCACCTGCATGATGTCGCCGGTGAGCTTGGCGATGCCGGCGTCGATCTGCTCGCGGGTGACGCGGGAGGCGTCGGCGGAGGAGCTGATCTCCCCCTCGGCGTCGTCGGTGACCGTGTTCTGCCCGAGCCTGATGGTGCCCAGGTACTCCTTCTCGGTCAGCGCGAGGTGACCGAGGAGCTTGGTCGCCTTCTCGACGCCGAGGACGAGGACACCCGTCGCCATCGGGTCGAGGGTGCCGGCGTGGCCGACGCGCCGGGTGCGCGCGATGCCGCGCATCTTGGCGACCACGTCGTGCGAAGTGAAGCCCGACGGCTTGTCGACGATGACGAGGCCGTCGGGCGTGGTGTGCTTCTGGGTCATTCGGCGGTGTCGTCCGTCTCGTCGTCGCCCGGCTTGCGGTACGGGTCGGCGTCCCCGGCGTACGTGGCGCCCGCGGACGCCTCGCGCACCTTCGCGTCGGACTGGCGCGCCTTGTCGAGGAGGTCCTCGATGGTGCGCGCGGTGTCCGGCAGGGCGTCCATGACGAAGGTCAGGGTCGGCGTGAACTTCACGCCCGCCGCCCGGCCCACCTCGGAGCGCAGGATGCCCTTGGCGCTCTCCAGACCGGCCGCCGCGGCCTTGCGCTCCTCGTCGTCCCCGTACACGGTGTAGAAGACGGTCGCCTCCCGCAGGTCACCCGTGACCCGGGTGTCCGTGATGGTGACGTGCGAGCCGAGCCGCGGGTCCTTGATCCCGCGCTGCAGCTTCTGGGCCACCACCTCTCGGATGAGGTCCGCCAGCCTTTTCGCCCGCGCGTTGTCGGCCACTGGTCCGTCTCCCGTTCTTTCCTGATCTGCGTATCGATGAGCTGTGGTCGTCAGGCGTCAGTCGTCCTCGCCGTGGAAGCGCCGCCTGACGGACAGCAGCTCCACTTCGGGGCGCCCGGCGACCAGCCGCTCGCAGCGGTCCAGCACGTCGCTCAGGTGCCCCGCGTCACCGGACACCATGGCCAGGCCGATGATCGCCCTGCGGTGGAGGTTCATGTGATCCACCTCGGCCGCGCTCACCGCGTACTTGCGCTGGAGCTCGGCGACGATGGGGCGGACGACGGAGCGCTTCTCCTTCAGCGACCGTACGTCGCCGAGGAGGAGGTCGAAGGACAGCGTCCCCACATACATGTGTGCAACCGGTTCACCCGCCGGTACGGGATCGGTGGCCCCGCCATCCGTACGGGCAGGGACATCAGAACCGTACAACGAAGGGGCGCGCCGATCGACGCATATTGCGCCCCGCGGGCTCCGGGCCCGGTCCGCCGGGGCCCCGGACACGCGGACCGGCCGGCGGGACCGAGGCCCCGCCGGCCGGCATGCACCGTGGGGTGTTACGCCCGCGGCTTCTCGCGCATCTCGTACGTCGCGATGACGTCGTCGACCTTGATGTCGTTGAAGTTTCCGAGGTTGATACCGCCCTCGAAGCCTTCGCGGATCTCGGTGACGTCGTCCTTGAAGCGACGCAGACCCTCGATGGTGAGGTTCTCCGCGACCACCTTGCCGTCGCGGATGAGGCGGGCCTTGGTGTTCCGCTTGACCTCGCCGGAGCGGATGATGACACCCGCGATGTTGCCCAGCTTGGACGACTTGAAGACCTCGCGGATCTCCGCCGTGCCGAGCTCGACCTCCTCGTACTCCGGCTTGAGCATGCCCTTGAGGGCCGCCTCGATCTCCTCGATCGCCTGGTAGATGACCGAGTAGTAGCGGACGTCCACGCCTTCGCGCTCGGCCATCTGCTGTGCCCGCCCGGCGGCGCGCACGTTGAAGCCGATCACGATGGCGTCCGAGCCCATCGCCAGGTCGATGTCGGACTCCGTGACCGCACCGACGCCGCGGTGCAGGACGCGGATGTCGACCTCTTCGCCGACGTCCAGCTGGAGCAGGGAGGACTCGAGGGCCTCGACGGAACCGGAAGCGTCACCCTTGATGATCAGGTTCAGCTGCTGGACCTCGCCGGCCTTGAGCACCTTGTCCAGGTCCTCCAGCGACACGCGGCGCGTGCGCTTGGCGAACGCGGCGTTGCGCTCACGGGCGGCGCGCTTCTCGGCGATCTGACGGGCCGTGCGGTCCTCGTCGACGACGATGAAGTTGTCGCCCGCACCCGGGACGTTGGTGAGGCCCAGGACCTGCACCGGCGTCGACGGGCCGGCCTCGGCGACGTTGTTGCCGTTGTCGTCGAGCATGGCGCGCACGCGGCCGTAGGCGTCGCCCACCACCATCGTGTCGCCGACCCGCAGCGTGCCCCGCTGGACCAGGACGGTCGCCACGGCACCGCGGCCGCGGTCGAGCCGGGACTCGATCGAGATGCCCTGCGCGTCCTGCTTCGGGTTGGCCCGCAGGTCGAGCGAGGCGTCCGCGGTGAGGATGACGGCCTCGAGGAGGCTGTCGATGTGCAGACCCTGCTTGGCGGAGATGTCGACGAACATCGTGTCGCCGCCGTACTCCTCGGCCACCAGGCCGTACTCGGTCAGCTGACCGCGCACCTTGGTCGGGTCCGCGCCCTCGACGTCGATCTTGTTGACCGCGACGACGATCGGCACGTCGGCCGCCTTGGCGTGGTTGAGCGCCTCGACCGTCTGCGGCATGACGCCGTCGTTGGCCGCGACGACCAGGATCGCGATGTCGGTCGACTTCGCACCGCGGGCACGCATGGCGGTGAACGCCTCGTGACCCGGGGTGTCGATGAAGGTGATCTTGCGATCCTCTTCGTTGACCTCGGTCGTGACCTGGTAGGCACCGATGTGCTGAGTGATGCCGCCGGCCTCGCCCGCGATGACGTTCGTCTTGCGGATGGCGTCGAGGAGGCGGGTCTTGCCGTGGTCGACGTGACCCATGACGGTGACCACCGGCGGGCGGACCACCAGGTCCTCCTCGGAGCCCTCGTCCTCGCCGAACTCCAGGTCGAAGGACTCGAGCAGCTCGCGGTCCTCCTCCTCCGGGCTGACGATCTGAACGGTGTAGTTCATCTCGTCGGCGAGGAGCTGGAGCGTCTCGTCGGAGACGGACTGGGTCGCGGTGACCATCTCGCCGAGGTTCATCATGACCGCGACGAGCGACGCCGGGTTGGCGTTGATCTTCTCCGCGAAGTCGGTGAGCGAGGCACCGCGCGACAGGCGAATGGTCTCGCCGTTGCCGCGGGGCAGCATCACGCCGCCGACCGACGGGGCCTGCATGGCCTCGTACTCCTGGCGCCTCTGCCGCTTCGACTTGCGGCCGCGGCGCGCGGGACCGCCGGGACGGCCGAAGGCGCCCTGCGTGCCACCACGGCCACCGGGGCCGCCGGGACGACCGCCGAAGCCGGGACGGCCACCGCCGCCGGCGAAGCCACCGCCGCCGCCGGGACGACCGGCGAAGCCGCCGCCGCCACCACCGGGACGACCGGCACCGCCACCGCCGCCGGGACGGCCGGCGAAGCCGCCGCCGGGACGACCGGCACCGCCGGGACGACCCGCACCGCCCGGACCGCGGCCGCCGGGGCCGGGACGCGGGCCGGCAGCGGGACGCTGCGGCATCATGCCGGGGTTCGGGCGCGGACCGCCGGGACGGGGGCCGCCGCCCTGCGGACGCGGCATCGAGCCCGGGGTCGGACGCGGACCGCCCGGAGCCTGCGGACGCGGACCGCCGCCGCCCTGGCCACCGGGGGCCTGCGGACGCGGACCGGCGCCGGGGGCACCGGGACCGGGACGCGCGCCCTGCGGGCGGGGCGCCTGCGGACGGGCCATGCCGGTGGAGCCACCGGAGGTGAAGGGGTTGTTGCCGGGGCGCGGACCGGCCGGGCGAGCGCCCGGACGCGGAGCGCCGCCACCGGAACGCTGACCCTGACCGGCCGGACGACCCTGGCCGCCCTGGCCCTGGCCGGGAGCGGCGGGACGGCCGCCCGGCTTGGGGGCACCGGGACGCGCGCCGGGCTTCGGGCCGGACGGCGCCGGGGCCGCCGCCGCGGGCGGGGCCTGGAACTCCGGGGCCGCCGGGGCCGGACGCGGCGCGGGCCGCGGACCCGGCGTCGGACGCGGACCGGCGGCCGGCGCGGGCGCCGACGGAGCCGCGGGCGGCTGGGCCGCGGCGGGCTTGGGTGCGGCCGGCGGCTTCGGGGCAGCCGGACGCGCCGCCTGCGCCGGGGAGGGCGCGGCGGGCTTGGGGGCCGCCTTCCGGGGGGCGCCGGGCTTCGCGGCGGACTTGCCGTTGCCCCCGCCCTGCTGGAAGGCGTCGGTCAGCTTGCGTACTACGGGCGCTTCGATGGTCGAAGACGCCGAACGGACGAATTCACCGAGTTCCTGGAGCTTGGCCATGACGACCTTGCTCTCCACACCGAACTCCTTGGCGAGTTCGTAGACCCGGACCTTAGCCACTTCGCTCCTTTGAGGTCCGGGTTGCGTCCGGACCGTCGCTAGTTCATGGGCGTACTCATCGCGTACTCATCGAGTGCTCATCGCAATCTCGACCTGCTTTCGACTCGCGAGGTACCAGACCGCACGGGGGCTTCCGTGCGGCACGTTTTCCTTACCGTGCTGCTGCCAGTCGCTGTCAGCAACCTTGTGCCTGCTCGACGTAGCGGCGCAACGCCTTTACGTCGAGCGGTCCCGGAACGCGCAGCGCCCGTGGGAACGCCCTGCGGCGCACCGCCTGGTCGAGACAGACCAGGGCGGGGTGTACGTAGGCGCCCCGGCCGGGCAGCGTACCGCGAGGGTCGGGGACGCACGCGTCCTCGACCGCCACGATCCGCAGCAGCTCGCTCTTGACCGCTCGCTCCCGGCATCCCACACAGGTGCGCTCAGGGCATGCGCGGGTACGTGTCCGGTCAGACACTCCTCAGTCTACCTCCCCGGACCGACCTCACCCCTTCGGGGCAAGGATCGAACGCATGCCGCGTACGAACCTGTCGTGTTCTCAGCGGCCTGCGGCTCGGATCTATTCCCCGGCCTGCTCGGTGTCCGGCCGGATGTCGATGCGCCAGCCGGTCAGGCGGGCGGCGAGGCGGGCGTTCTGCCCCTCCTTGCCGATCGCCAGGGACAGCTGGTAGTCCGGCACGATCACCCGGGCGGACCGGGCCGCCATGTCCACGACCTCCACCTTGGAGACGCGGGCCGGCGACAGCGCGTTCGCCACCATCTCGGCCGGGTCGTCGGACCAGTCGACGATGTCGATCTTCTCGCCGTTCAGCTCGCCCATGACGTTGCGCACCCGGCCGCCCATGGGGCCGATGCAGGCGCCCTTGGCGTTGAGCCCGGAGCGGGTGGACCGGACGGCGATCTTCGTGCGGTGACCGGCCTCACGGGCGATCGCGGCGATCTCCACGGAGCCGTCGGCGATCTCCGGCACCTCGAGGGCGAACAGCTTCTTCACCAGGTTGGGGTGCGTGCGCGAGAGGGTCACGGAGGGACCGCGGACGCCCTTGGCCACCCGGACGACGTACGACCGCAGCCGCATGCCGTGCGGGTAGCTCTCGCCCGGGACCTGCTCCTGCGCCGGCAGGATGGCCTCCAGCTTGCCGATGTCGACCAGCACGTTCTTCGGGTCGCGGCCCTGCTGGACCACGCCGGTGACGATGTCGCCCTCGCGGCCGGCGTACTCGCCGAGCGTCGCGTCGTCCTCGGCGTCGCGCAGGCGCTGCAGGATGACCTGCTTGGCCGTGGTGGCGGCGATGCGGCCGAAGCCGGACGGGGTGTCGTCGAACTCGCGGGGCTCCTGGCCCTCCTCGAGGTCCTCGGGGTCCTCCTTCGCCCACACGGTCACATGTCCGGTCTCCCGGTTGAGCTCCACGCGCGCGTGCCGGCGGCTTCCCTCGGTGCGGTGGTAGGCGATGAGGAGGGCCGATTCGATCGCCTCGACCAGCAGGTCGAAGGAGATCTCCTTCTCCCGTACCAAGCCCCGCAGGGCACTCATGTCGATGTCCACGGCTACGCCTCCTCTTCCTTCTCGTCGTCCTTCTTGTCGGACGCGTCGTCCTTGCGGTTGAACTCGACCTGGACGCGCGCCCTGGTGATGTCGTCGAAGGCGAGTCTGCGCGCGGTGGCCTTGCGGCCCTTCACCCCGGGCACCTCGAGGTCGAGACCGTCGTCGTCGACGTCGAGGATCCTCGCGACCAGTTCGCCGCCCTCGGCCAGCTGGAACCGCACCAGGCGGCCCGTGGCGCGCACGTAGTGCCGGTGCTCGGTGAGGAGGCGCTCCGCACCCGGGGTGCCCACCTCGAGGGTGTACTCCCCGCTGCCCATCGCGTCCGTCTCGTCGAGCTTCGCCGAGAGCACGCGGCTCACATCGGCGATCCGGTCCAGGTCCGCACCGGTGTCGGAGTCGACGACGACGCGCAGCACACGCCTGCGGCCGACCGAGTCCACGGCGATCTCCTCGAGATCGAGGCCCTGTGAGCTGACGAGCGGTTCCAGAAGTGTTCGAAGCCTCTCGCTCTGGGTGGTGCTCATCCGGGTGACTCCTCGGCCGCGTGTGCTGTTGTGGGACGGTGCGCGTGTCTGGTCAAAGGGTATCCGGTCGCGGAGGGTGTTGCCGTCCACCCGGTCACGGAGGGTGCCGCTGAGCGCCACCGGGCGGGTGCCCGGGTACCGTGATCACGGGCCAGCGGCCCTTTGTCTCCGTCGCCACGTTCGTACGAGCCCCCGAGGACGTCTGCCGTGCCGTTCCCCCCGTCTCCGCGCGCCCGTTCGGGGCCGCGCAGAAGGAGCCTGCTCGCCGTCGCCCCGGCGGCCCTGCTGGTGGCGGGCTGTTCCGCCGAGTCCGAGAAGCCCGGAGCCACCGGCGGCAGCCGGCCCTCGGCCGCCGACCGGACACGCGCGCGTGCGGCCCGGGACAGCCGGGAACTGGCCGAGCGGTACGACGCGGTCATCGCCGCGCACCCGAAGCTGGCCCAGCGGCTGGCTCCGTTGCGTGCGGAGGTCGTCCGGCACGCGAAGGCGTTCGGCGGTACGGTGCCGGCGCCCTCCGGAACGGCACCCTCCGCCTCTCCCCCGGTCCTCGCCGTGCCCGCGAAGGAGAAGGAGGCCCTGGCCGAACTCGCCGCCGCCGAGCGGGAGACCGCCGACCGGCGGACGGAGGCGCTGCTGGACGCGCCGGACGAGCTGGCCCGGCTGCTGGCCTCGGTGGCGGCGGCCGGCGCGGCGCACGTGTACCTGCTGACGGAGGCACGACGGTGAACGAGGCGCGCGAGGCGGAGGACCGGGAGCTGCGGGCCCTCCAGGCGGCCCTGGCCGCGGAGCACGCGGCGGTGTACGGCTACGGGGTCGTCGGGGGGCGGATCGGCAAGGAGCGGCGCACGGAGGCGCGTACGGCCCACGACGCGCACCGGGCGCGCAGGGACGCGCTGGTGCGCGAGGTGAGGGACGCGGGCGGCGAGCCCGTCGCCGCGGCGGCGGGGTACGCGCTGCCGTTCCCGGTGCCGGACGCGGCGGCGGCGGTCCGGCTCGCCGCGGAACTGGAGGACCGGGTGGCCGGGGTGTACGCCGACCTGGTGCGCGCCGGCCGGGGTGAGCGGCGCCGGGCGGCCGCCGAGGCGATGCGGGAGGCCGCGGTGCGGTCGGTGCGCTGGAGCGGCGAGAGCGTAGCCTTCCCTGGGCTCGCCGAGCGGGCCGACACGGCCACGGGGACTCCGGCGCCGACGGCGTGACGGGGCGGCCGGCACCGCGTACAGCACGAAGGGAACGACTCGGCATGGTTTTCGAACCGCCGCAGCGTCTGGTGAGGGCGCTCGGTGAGGCGGCGCCGAACGGGGACGACTGGCTGGAGCGGCTGCCCGAGCTGGTGCGGCAGGCCGTCGCCCTGCGCGAGTTGACGGTGGATCGGGTGCAGGTGCCCGGAGGGCGCAGCAGTCTGGTCGTGCTGGTGCGGACGGCCGACGGCACGCCCGCCGTGCTGAAGCTGGCCCCGCGCCGGGCCCGTCCGGAGAGCGAGCGGGCCGCGCTGGCCCACTGGGGCGGCCGGGGAGCGGTGCGGCTGCTGGAACCTCCTCCGGGTCCTCGGCTCCGCTCGAACGGGGAGGGACCCCCGCCCACCGAGGGCGTACTGCTGCTGGAGCGGCTGCATCCGGACGTGTCGGTGCGGTCGTTGCCGGAGGCGAGGGCGCTGCTGGAGGCGGCGGAGACGCTGCGCAGGCTGTGGGTGGAACCGCCGCAGGACCACGCCTTCGAGACCGTCGCCGAGCGGACCGGGCGGCAGGCCGAGGCGATGCGGGCGCGTGCGGCGACCGACCCGGAGGTGGCTCCGCTGGTGGAGGCGGCGCTGGCGGCCCGCGAGGAGCTGCTGGCCGCGCCGCCCGAGCACCGGCTGCTGCACGGCACGTTCCGGCAGAGCAAGGTGCTCTCCGGGGAGCGGCTGCCGTGGCTGGCGGTGGGCCCGGACCCGGTGGTCGGCGAGCACGCCTTCGACCTGGCCCGGCTGGTCCGCGACCGCGTGGAGGACCTCATCGCCCAGCCCTCCGGCGCGACGACGACCCGCCGCCGGGTGAAGCGCCTCGCGGAGTCCCTGGAGGTCGACCGGGAGCGCCTGCGCGGCTGGACCCTGTTCCGCGCGGTGGAGTCGGGGGTACGGGCCCGCCGGGTCGGCCGCGAGCAGGACGCGGAGCTGCTGCTGGAGTTCGCGGGCTGGCTCTAGGCGTGCGGTTCGGACAGGTCGGCTGGGGGTCGGCCACCGTCCGGCCGGGATCGGTTCCCTTCCGCCGGTCACGCTTCCCCGCCGCGGTCCGTCAGGGCGGTGACAGCGGGGTGGGAACCGAAGGGGACGGCGGGGAAGCGCGTTCGATCACGGCGGAGGTCCCGGCGGTGCCGCGGATGCCCGAGGACCCCGCACGGCTCGTCCCCGGGCCGGCGGAGGTGTCGGCGGCGCTGTTCAAGGCCGCCGGCGACGGTTCGGCACCGCGCTCCGCGGTCGGCCCGGTCCGGCCGGGCAGGCGGAGGAGCGGATCGCCTCGGTGGCGTCCCGGCGGGACCCGCGGTGCTTCACCGGTGCCGGGCGTGCCGCGCCGGCCCTGGTGGAAGCCGTGCTCCGGCCGTCCGCGGACGGCGAGGGGGTCTCCGACGCCCTGTGCGCGCAGGCGGCCGAGCACTGCGCGTCCAAGGCGCTCGCCACCCTGATGTCCGCGATCGGCCGGTCCGACTCCTTCACCCCCGTCGCGCTCGTCGCCGAGCCGGTGTCCGGCCGGTCGTTCACCGGCCCGTGGAAGTGAGACCGCCCGGGTGGGGCTCGACGGCCCGCCCCGGGCCCGTGCGGTCGGTGGTCCGCACGGGCCCGGGACGCCGTTGCGCCGTTACGCCGTTACGCCGTTACGCCGTGAGGCGGGCGACGGCCTCGTCGACCGTGAGTTCCTCGCGCTCGCCCGTGCGGCGGTCCTTGAGCTCCACGATGCCCTCGGCCGCGCGGCGGCCGGCGACCAGGATCCGCGGGACGCCGATCAGCTCCGAGTCGGTGAACTTCACGCCCGGGGAGACGCCGGGGCGGTCGTCGACCAGGACGCGGACACCCGCCGCGGACAGCTTCTCGGAGACGTCGAGGGCGAGCTCGGTCTGGAGGGCCTTGCCCGCGGCGACCACGTGGACGTCGGCCGGGGCGACCTCCTGCGGCCAGCACAGGCCCTTGTCGTCGGCGGTCTGCTCGGCGAGGGCCGCCACCGCGCGGGAGACGCCGATGCCGTAGGAGCCCATGGTGACGCGGACGGGCTTGCCGTTCTGGCCGAGGACGTCGAGCTTGAGGGCGTCGGTGTACTTGCGGCCCAGCTGGAAGATGTGGCCGATCTCGATGGCGCGGTCGAGCTTGAGGCCGGTGCCGCACTTGGGGCAGGGGTCGCCCTCCCGCACCACCACGACGTCCACGTACGCGTCGACCTCGAAGTCGCGCCCGGCGACCACGTTCTTCGCGTGCGTGTCGGCCTTGTTGGCGCCCGTGATCCAGGCGGTGCCCGGCGCGACGCGCGGGTCGGCGATGTACGTCACCTTGTCCAGGCCCTGCGGGCCGACGTAGCCGCGGACCAGGTCGGGGCGGGCGACGAAGTCCGCCTCGGTGACCAGTTCCACCGCGGCCGGGGCGAAGTGCGCCTCGACCTTGTCCATGTCGACCTCGCGGTCACCGGGCACGCCCACGGCGACGATCTCGCCGTCCACCTTGACCAGCAGGTTCTTCAGCGTGGCCGAGGCCTCCACGCCGAGCTGGGCGGCGAGGGTCTCGATGGTCGGGGTGTCGGGCGTGGGGATGTCCTCGGCGGCCGGGACGCCGGAGGCGTCGACCGGCTTCAGCTCGTACGAGATCGCCTCGGTGTTCGCGGCGAAGTCGCAGTTGGGGCAGTCCGCGAAGGTGTCCTCGCCGGCCTCGGCGGGGGCGAGGAACTCCTCGGACCTGGAGCCGCCCATGGCGCCGGCGGTCGCCGCGCAGATGCGGTAGTCGAGGCCGAGGCGCTCGAACACCTTCTGGTAGGCCTGGCGGTGCAGGGCGTAGGACTTCGCCAGGCCCTCGTCCTCCAGGTCGAAGGAGTAGGAGTCCTTCATCAGGAACTCGCGGCCGCGCAGGATGCCGGCCCGCGGGCGGGCCTCGTCCCGGAACTTGGACTGGATCTGGTAGAGGATCACCGGCAGGTCCTTGTACGAGGACGCCTGGTCCTTCACCATCAGGGTGAAGATCTCCTCGTGGGTGGGGCCGAGGAGGTAGTCGCCGCCCTTGCGGTCCTGGAGGCGGAACAGCTCGGGGCCGTACTCGTCCCAGCGGCCGGTCGCCTCGTAGGGCTCACGCGGCAGCAGGGCGGGCAGCAGCACCTCCTGGGCGCCGATGGCGTCCATCTCCTCGCGGACGATGCGCTCGACGTTGGCGAGGACCTTCTTGCCGAGGGGCAGCCACGTCCAGATACCGGCGGCGGTGCGGCGCACGTACCCGGCGCGGACGAGCAGCTTGTGGCTGAGGACCTCGGCGTCCGCCGGGTCGTCGCGCAGCGTCTTCGCCATCAACTGGGACATGCGCTGGACCGGTGCGTTCGCCATGGTTCTCGTACTCCTGCTGCGTCTGGGTGATGACAGGAGGTTAGCCGGGCGGGACGGGGCGGCGGAAATCGGTTATGGGCGAAGGAGTGGCAGGGGGGCGCCCATCACGGCGTACGGCTTGGGGGCGCTGGGGAAGTGGACCTGCCGGGCGAGGTCCCGGTAGCCGAGGGAGCGGTACAGGCGGCGGGCGGGGCTCTCGACGTCGATGGCGGAGAGGATCGAGCGGGGTTCGTCGGCGCCGTCGGTGATCGTGGTGATCAGGGCGCGGCCGATGCCGCGTTTCTGGTGGCGCGGGTGGACGTGCAGCTCGGTGATGACGAAGGAGTCGTCGAGCCAGTCGTCGTTGCCCTGGGCGCGCAGGTAGGGCTCGACGACGGTGGACCACCAGTGGGCGCGGTCGTTGGGCATGCCGTAGACGAAGCCGACCAGGCGGCCCTTGGTGGTGGCGCCGAAGGCCCTGGCGCCCGGGAAGGTCATGTGGCGCAGCACGATCTGCCGTCGTACGGCCACCTCGTCCGGGCCGAGCCCGAAGGCCGCCGCCTGGACCGCGAGCGCCGCGTCGACGTGGGCGGCGAGGTCGAGGGGGCCGATCACGATGTCGTCGGGGTGGGAGCGGCCGTGACCGGGAAAGCGCAGCATGCCGGGGAGACTACAGGGGGTTCCCGCGGGTCAGAACGGCGTCCCGGGCCGGTGCGGGGACCGCGGCGCCCGGTGTGCGACGCCCGGCGGCCGTCGGCGCGTGCTCAGAACAGCACGCTCATGAAGGCGCCGACCTCCTGGAAGCCCACCCTCCGGTACGTCCTGCGGGCGGGGGTGTTGAAGTCGTTGACGTAGAGGCTCACCACGGGGGCGACGTCCGCCAGGGCGTAGCGGAGAACGGCCGCCATGCCGGGGGCCGCGACGCCCGTGCCCCGGTGCTCGGGGGCCACCCAGACGCCCTGGATCTGGCAGGCGCGGTCCGTCGCGGCGCCGATCTCGGCCTTGAAGACGACCTTGCCGTCGGCGTCGAAGCGGGCGAAGGAGCGGCCCGAGCCGACGAGTTCGGCGACCCGGGCCTGGTAGAGCAGGCCGCCGTCGCCGGCCAGCGGGGAGACGCCGACCTCCTCGGTGAACATCGCCACGCACGCCGGCATGATCGCCTCCATCTCGTCCTTGCGGACGCGGCGCACGTAGGGGTCCGGGGTGACGGCGTCGGGCATGCGGTCGGCGACCATGAGGGGCTGACGGGAGCGGACCTCGCGGGCCGGGCCCCACTGGGGTTCGAGCAGCCGCCACAGTTCGGCGGTGGGGCCGGCCGGCCCGACTATGGAGGAGCAGCGGCGGCCCGCCCGGCGGGCGCGGTCGGCGAAGGCCCGGACGGCCCTCGGGGTGGCGCAGATGGGGACCAGGTTGGCGCCGGCGTAGCACAGGGACGTCAGCGCGCCGCCCTCGTACCAGCCCCACATCTCGCCGCCGAGCCGCCACGGGTCCAGGCCCGCGACCCGTACCCGAGCGGTCACGAAGGCGTTCGCCACCGGCTCGCGGTCGAGCACGGCGAGTGCGGCGTCCAGGTCGCTCGGTTCGAGGACCCGGGATGTGGTCTGCGTCAACACGTGCGGGGCCTCACACACTGGGGTCTGCTGATTTCCGCACTGTACCTGCGGAACTTGTGCGGCGCCGCATCGTCGGGTGCCGGTGCTGTGGAGGGCACCCTCGGTCTGCGCACCGTCCCCGGGGGCTGCCGCCCCCGGGCCCCCGCTTCGGCCCTGGGCGGGCCTCGTCCTCCGACGCCGGACGGGCCGGATGACGCCGCCCGGCGTCGGACAGCCGCGTCAGCCCGCGACCGAGACCTCCGGCTCTCCGGAGGCGACGCCGTCCTTCTCCATCTGCTCGGCGAGCTTCATCGCCTCTTCGATCAGCGTCTCGACGATCCTGGACTCGGGAACGGTCTTGATGACCTCGCCC
>NZ_JACHJI010000030.1 GCF_014203535.1 Streptomyces griseomycini | reverse complement strand
CCCGCCTTCCCCACCGGGCGCTTCCTGCTCACCCTGACGCCCAAGGCGTACGCGGGGACCGGCGTCCAGGCCGTCCACCCCGACCAGTAGGCGCCCGACCCGTCCAGGCCCTGCCGAGGCAGCCGGCGAAGACCTCCCGTGGGGGGCCGGTCGGCATCGGGAATCGTCGAAGTGGGCCTGGGCGGGCTCGCCGGCCTCCGCGAAGTCGCCGCCCTCCTGCGGGAGGACCTCGAAGGGCTCGCACTCGCGGGGTCGGCCATCCCCCCGGGTCCGCGTACAGGGCGAAGAGGTCGGTGCTTTCGTCCGTGGCCCATCGTGATCCACTTCAAGCAGCGGCGTTCGTCTGCCGGTTCGGGCAGCAGGCGGTGGTCCTGAGCCCGTGGAGGTTCACGAGAGACAGCAGCGGTGCGTGGGGACCGCTCGGTGGCCCGATACCGGGTGGAGCGCGCGGGCCACGTCGACGGCCGCCGGCCCGAGGCCGATCGGGGAAGCACGCGGTGAGAGCGGGGTGCCGCGTGCCCGTCAGTCGTCGAAGCGACGGCGCGCGCCCTCGATGTGACCGAGGTACCGGTGGGTCCAGCCGCATATGGCGTCGACCGTGGCGCGCAGGGCCCGGCCCGGCTCGGTGAGGGTGTACTCGACCCGCGGCGGCACGGTGGGGTGCACCTTCCGGTCGACCAGGCCGTTGCGCTCCAGCATGCGCAGGTTCTGGGTGAGCATCTTGTGGCTGATGCCCTCGACCTCACCCCGCAGCTCGCTGAAGCGCAGGGTGCGCTCGCCCAGTGCCTCGATGATCAGGAGCGCCCACTTGTTGGCGACGTCCGAGAAGATCTCCCGCGCCAGCGAGTCCGCGCGCCTCAGGTCGGCGTCCTCGGGCAGGCCCTTGAGCAGCTGCTTGGTCACCATCAGGTTCCCCAGTCACCGAAAAGTGCGTTCTTCCAGGTCAGCCCTTACTCTCCTACAGTTTCCGAGTAACCACAAGAGAGCAGATCGGAAGGGCGAGTCCATGGCCACCATCGATGTCTTCCACCACGACGTGCCGGCCGAGAGCGACTTCGGCTACTCGCAGGCGATCAGGTCCGGCGAGCTGATCCACGTCTCCGGACAGCTCTCGCTCGACGAGGCGGGCGAGTTCCGCCACGCGGGCGACTTCGCCGCCCAGCTCAAGCAGACCCACGCCAACATGGACAAGGTCCTGGACCACTACGGCGCCACCCGGAACCAGGTCGTCTCGCAGACCCTGTACGTGGTGGACCTGCGGCAGCACGCCGAGGCGACGGCGGAGGGCAACCTCGCGTACTTCGGCGACCACCGCCCAACCAGCACGGTCATCGGCGTCACCGAACTGACCTTCCCCGGCCAGGTCATCGAGATCAGCCTCCTCGTCGACACGAAGCTGCCCGCCTGAACTCGTCCGCGGTGGGCGGCGCGCCCCGGGCCGCCCGCAGGATCCCGTCGGTCACCGGCTGGTACGGACCCGGCGGCGCCGGCCCCGGTGGCGGTTTCCTCCTCGGCTCCGGCCAGTCCCGCTCCACCGCCATGCGAACCGTCCGTCATGACACGTTGCCTGCGCTCGCCCCCCCACCGCACCGCCATGCCGCCGCGGTGGTCGCGCCGGCCTGGAGGCGTACGGCCAGGCCTTCGACGTCTGCAGCGTGATCAGGGTGTTTCGCCAGGAGCACCTCGATGCCGCTGCGCCAAGAGCCCCACGACCTCAGAACTCGTGAACATCGACCGATGGCTTTGTCCACGAGAACGGGCAGCAGATGTTCACTACTTCGGGAGGCACTACTGCCCGGTGCTGTTCGATTGCGGCAGTTCCGGAGAGTGAACATCAGTGGGAGACGGTGCCGCTGCATCTGCGCCAGCGGCTGCGGGGGCCCGCGCACCAGCTCGTGTCGCCCCCTCAAGGGCCGTCGACAAAGCGGGATAAACGACCTCTTAGCGC
This sequence comes from Streptomyces griseomycini, assembly GCF_014203535.1. Taxonomy (GTDB): domain Bacteria; phylum Actinomycetota; class Actinomycetes; order Streptomycetales; family Streptomycetaceae; genus Streptomyces; species Streptomyces griseomycini. The sequence goes on along the minus strand of NZ_JACHJI010000030.1, from coordinate 35,647 downwards.
GGTCCGGGCGACCAGTCGGATGCGGATGACCGGCGCGCACTGGACCCTGCTGCTCACCACTGACCGTGAGCTTTTCGGCAGTCGGCGCAGCCGCGTGCTCAGCTGCTGTACGCGGTGCTGGAGCAGGTGGCGGCTCAGCATCCGGGGTGCTGGGAGAACGGGTCCGCCTACCTATAGGCGGCGACGGCGGCGAAGTAGATGCCGAGGCTGGTGGCTGCGGCGCCTGCGCCAGCAAGGATCGCCTGGGGAATGCCTGCTCCGGAGCGGTGGGCCAGCAGGCCCGTGGTGAATGCGATGTTGAGGGCGGTGGACAGGGCGAGCAGCAGGGACAGGATCTGCAGCGGGCTCATTGCGGGAACTCCCCCGTGGGTCGTGACGGCCCGGGTGGGCCGTGCGGGATGAGTCCGACGCTGACTGTCCACAGGGGCGTCCCACAGGAGTCCGATGACGATTGGACACACCGGCCGGAAATGCGCTGGTGAGCGCTAGGGTTGAGGTCACGGCAGGTGGCGTGTCTACCTGGGTGTCCAGGGGCACCGTGGACACCCGCGCACGGACCAGCGGGGGGTGCAAGGCGTCGTGGTGACGGGACCAGTGGCACAAGAGCCGGAATACACGGCGTTGATCGACGAGCTGGTCCGGTTCCGTGACGGCCTGCTGGAAGGCGGGCCATCGGACCGGACCCTGGCCGAGGCCGCGAAGGCCAGCCCAACGACGATCGGGAACTGGCTGCGCAAGGGCCAGTTTCCCCAGGAGATCGATCCGCTGCTGCGGTTGGTGCGAGCCGTGCGGTGCCGTGCCGAGAGGGCCGGGTTGGCCAGCAGACCGGAGGTGGCCGCTCTGCTGGATGAGCAGCAGTGGCGGCGTGCCTACCGGGCCGAGGCCTGTCGGCGCGCGGACGGCATTCGCGGCGCGGTCGAAGCGGGGCAGGGCCGGGCGGTACTGGAACGGATGCGGCCGGGCCGGCCTCTGTCGGAGGTGACCGATCCGTTCCGCCTGGAGGTGCACCGCGCGATCGCCTCCACGGTCACTGGTCTGCCGGCGCTGCCGGCGTATGTCGAGCGCGAGCACGACCAGAAGCTGGCCAAGGTGGTGGCACAGGCCGCCGCCGGGAAAAACCGGATTGCGGTACTGGTGGGCGCATCCTCCACCGGCAAGACCCGCGCCTGCTGGGAAGCCCTCCATCAGCTGCGGGACCTCGCCGAGCCGTGGCGGCTGTGGCACCCCATCGACCCCACTCGCCCCGACGCCATCCTGGCCGACCTGGCGGCCCTGGCTCCACGCACGGTGGTGTGGCTGAACGAGGCTCAGGAATACCTGGCACACGACCAGCTCGGCGAGAAGGTCGCCGCAGGCCTGCGGACCCTGCTGGACGATGACCCGTCGCGGGCTCCGGTGCTGGTGCTGGCCACCTTATGGCCCGAACACTGGAACACCCTGACAAGCCGTAGCGAGCCGGACCGGCACGCCCAGGCCCGGGAACTGCTCGGCGGACACGAGATCAGAGTGCCGGATGCGTTCACCGGCGCCGACCTGGCCGCACTCACTACCGGCACTGCTGGCCACGATCCCCGCCTCGGCGAGGCCGCCGCACACGCCCGCGACGGCCAGATCACTCAGTACCTGGCCGGCGGCCTGGTCCTGCTGGATCGCCACCAGAGCGCACCGCCCCCCACCCGCGCCCTGATCCATGCCGCCATGGACGCCCGCCGCCTTGGGGCCGGACCCCATATCCCTTGGGCGTGGCTGGCACAGGCCGCCCCCGGCTACCTCACCGACACCGAATGGGACACCGCCAGCGACGACTGGCTCGAGCGAGCACTCGGCTATCTCACCACGCCCTGGAACGGCATCCCCGGCATCCTCACCCCTGTCAAAGCCACCACCGGCCGCAACCAGCGCCGCACCATCCCCGACGCCGGCCCGACACGCCATCGCACCTCACGACAGGGACCGTTGTACCGGCTGGCCGACTACCTCGAACAGCACGGCCGCCGCCACCGCGCCGACACCATCCCGCCCATCGATTTCTGGACCGCAGCCGCCCGCCACGCCCACCCCGCAGACCTGATCACTCTCGGCGACGCAGCCCACGCACGCGGCCTGTACCGCGACGCCGCCCAACTCCACAAACGCGCCACCCCCCATGACGCCCGCGCTGCCGCAGCCCTCGTCGACCACCTCCACGCCCTGCACCCCACCGACCACCGCCCCGCCCAATGGGCCGCCGACCACGCGCCGCTCAGCGACTCGAACGCGGTCACCAACGTGCTGTACAGCCTGCGGTGGGCGGGAGCGGACGAGGAGGCTTTCGTCCTGCTGGACCGGGTTGCCGCCCAGATGTCTGTCGACGACCGAGACGAGGTCTCTAGGCTGCTGGACCGGATGCGGGAAGCGGGGGTGGACAAGCAGGCTGTCGTCCTGCTGGAGCGGGCCGCCGCGCGTGTGTCTCTCGACGACCCATTCGAGGTCCGTTGGCTGGTGGGCCAGCTGCGGGAGGTGGGAGCGGCCGAGCAAACTGCCGCCCTGCTGGACCGGGTTGCCGCCCGGTCTCTCGACCACCCGGACGCGTTCTCCGTGCTACTGGACTGGCTGCGGCGTGCGGGAGTAGACGAGCAGGTTGCCGCCCTGCTGGACCGAAATCCCGCCGCGCGTGTGCCTCTCAACAACCCGACCGCGGTCACCAACCTGCTGGACAGCCTACGAAAGGCGGGGGCGGACGAGCAGGTTGCCGTTTTGCTACACCGAAACCCTGCCACCTGTGTATCTCTCGACTACCCGCAGGCGGTCTGCAGGTTGCTGGACTGGTTGTGGGAGGTGGGAGCGGACGAGCAGGCTGCCGCCCTGCTGGACCGGGCCGCAGCCCGGATGCCTTTTGACCACCCGACCAAGGTCATCGAGTTGCTGGACCGGCTGCAAAAGACGGGAGCGGTTCAGCAGGCTGCCGTTTTGCTAGACCGGGTTGCCGCCCGTGTGTCTGTCGACAAGACGAACGCGGTCGTCTGGCTGCTGGACCGGCTGCGGGAAGCGGGAACGCACGAGCAGGTTGCCGCCCTGCTGGACCGAAACCCCGCCGCCCATGTGCCTCTCAATGACCCGGACGCGGTCACCAACCTGCTGGACAGCCTGCGAAAGGCGGGAGCAGACGAACAGATTGCCGCCCTGCTGGACCGAGATCCCGCCGCCCGTGTATCTCTCGACAACCCATATGCGGTCGCCTACTTGCTGGACAGCCTGCGAAGGGCGGGAGCAGACGAACAGATTGCGGCCCTGCTGGACCGGGCCGCCGCCCGTGTGCCTCTCGGCGACCTGTGGGCCGTCTGCTGGTTGCTGGACCGGATGTGGAAGGCGGGAGCGGTCCAGCAGGCTGGCGTCCTGCTGGACCGGGCCGTCGCCCATGGGTCTCTCGACGAAACGAGCGCGGTCGTTAGGCTGCTGGACCGGATGTGGGAGGTGGGAGCGGTCCAGCAGGCTGCCGTCCTGCTGGACCGGGCCGTCGCCCATGCGTCTCTCGACGACCCATACGCGGTCGTCTGGCTGCTGGACTGGCTGCGGAAGGCGGGAACAGACAAGCAGACTGCCGCTCTGCTGGACCGAGCCGCCGCCCAGTCTCAGTCTCTCGACAGCCTGCTGGGCCATCTACTGAAGGCGGGAGCGGTCCAGCAGGCTGCCCCTCTGCTGGACCGGGCCGTCGCCCATGTGTCACTCGACGACCCATACGCGGTCGTCTGGCTGCTGGACTGGCTGCGGAAGGCGGGAACAGACAAGCAGACTGCCGCTCTGCTGGACCAAAACCCCGCAGCCCGTGTATCTCTCGACGAGACGAATGCGGTCGCCTGGCTGCTGGACCGGCTGTGGGAGGTGGGAGCGGACGAGCAGGCTGCCGTCCTGCTGGACCGGGCCGCAGCCCGGATGTCACTCGACGACCCGCACACGGTTGCCTGGCTGCTGGACCGGCTGCGGAGGGCGGGAGCGGACAAACAGACTGCCATCCTGCTGGACCGAAACCCCGCCGCCCGTGTGTCTCTCGGCAGCTCCACGGTCATCTGGCTGCTGGACCGGCTGTGGGAGGTGGGAGCGGACGAGCAGGCTGCCGCCCTGCTAGGCCGGGCAGCAGCCCGGATGCCTCTTGACCACCCGACCACGGTCATCGAGCTGCTGGACCGGCTGCGGAGGACGGGAGCGGACAAACAGACTGCCGCCCTGTTGGACCGAAACCCCGCCGCCCATGTGCCTCTCAATGACCCGGACGCGGTCACCAACCTGCTGGACAGCCTGCGAAAGGCGGGAGCGGATGAGCAGGTTGCCGTCCTGCTGGACCGGGCCGTCGCCCGTATGTTTCTCGGCGACCCTTATCCGGTCAAGAGCCTGCTGGATCGGCTGCGGGAGGTGGGAGCGGACGAGCAGGCTGCCGCCCTGCTGGACCAACTTCCTGCCGCGGGGTTCTTCGATCAATGGATCACGTCTGGAGGCGATCCAATACGCTTCCGGTTCGGGCGTGAGCCCGACGGGAGTACCGCCCCTCCATGGGCATGGGACGACCTGGAGTAATCCGGAAACCGGCACATAACCACCTGCCGCTGTCCTTGCCGACATCAGGACGGCTGCCAGGTCGGCTCGCCCGGTAAACGGAATCGCCGTTACCGCTGATGACTGTTCGATCGGTCCCCGAAGTCGCATTTTTGGTGGGCGTGGGCCGGCAGTTCGGGGACAGCGGGATGGTCGGGATCGTGCACCGCAACGGTGTGTAGCGTCACTGTTCGAATCACGACGTGCCGGGTGCCTCCCGAAGTGGTGAACATTTGCTGTCCGTTCTCGTGGACAAAGCCAGGGAGCAGACCGGCAAGGGCAAGCAGGCCGGCTACCACGTGGGACCATCCCCGCGGGTGCGGGGAGCAGATAGAGCCCCAGATGGCCTTTCCGCCGGACGGGGGACCATCCCCGCGGGTGCGGGGAGCAGGTCTGCAGCACCCCGGCCGCGCCCCGGTACAGGGGACCATCCCCGCGGGTGCGGGGAGCAGCTTATCGACGACCTCGCCGCCGTGGAGAACGGGGGACCATCCCCGCGGGTGCGGGGAGCAGAGGCGGGCGTGGCTCCGTCAAAGCGGGCCACCGGGACCATCCCCGCGGGTGCGGGGAGCAGTACATCGACGCGCTGCCCGCGGTCATCGAAGGGGGACCATCCCCGCGGGTGCGGGGAGCAGGAGCGCTACGCCAACCAGACCGGCGCGGTCGGGACCATCCCCGCGGGTGCGGGGAGCAGGTCACGGTCGCGAGGCTGGCCTGCGGATTGTCGGGACCATCCCCGCGGGTGCGGGGAGCAGTCCGGCGCTGGCAAGTCCGTGGCGCTGCGGCCGGGACCATCCCCGCGGGTGCGGGGAGCAGTCGGCCTGCTTGCTGCGGGCGTCGTTGAGGTCGGGACCATCCCCGCGGGTGCGGGGAGCAGGTCGGAGGGTTGGGCCGACGATGACCGCGCGGGGGACCATCCCCGCGGGTGCGGGGAGCAGGAACTGCGGGACATCGAGATCACCGACTTCTGGGGACCATCCCCGCGGGTGCGGGGAGCAGCTCTGAGGGGTTGTCCCGGCGCCCCCGGCATGGGGACCATCCCCGCGGGTGCGGGGAGCAGCTGTGCTTCGGAGTTCGCGGGGACGACGCAGGGGGACCATCCCCGCGGGTGCGGGGAGCAGGCGTGACCTGCACTTTTGGAAAGTCGCGCGACGGGACCATCCCCGCGGGTGCGGGGAGCAGGGCCGGGGGACGTCGACCTTGCACCCGCGGTCGGGACCATCCCCGCGGGTGCGGGGAGCAGACCTGGACCGACCCTGACGGCACCCCGCGCGCGGGACCATCCCCGCGGGTGCGGGGAGCAGGGCTTCCAGTGCTTGTCGTTGAACGTGTCCTTGGGACCATCCCCGCGGGTGCGGGGAGCAGGCCAACCAGGCCGCCAGCCAGGCGTCCGACGCGGGACCATCCCCGCGGGTGCGGGGAGCAGGTCGAACGCGCCCTCGTGGCCGCCATGGTCACGGGACCATCCCCGCGGGTGCGGGGAGCAGGGCACCCACTTCCCTCTCCGGTCGACTCTGTTGGGACCATCCCCGCGGGTGCGGGGAGCAGTCTTGCTGACCTGCGGGTTTATCTCGAGCCGAGCACGGTTTCGGCAACTTTTGCAGATTCCGACAAATGACGCATAAGATCCTGGCTCCGGTTCTGGGTGCGCCGAACCACGCTACAGTCACCGGCGGACCAACGGGACTGCTACGCAACCGAAGAACCGCGGTACGGGACGCTGCGCGTCACCAGCGGTCGTCGGTCTCCCACCACCCCGGCTTCGACTTCCGCAACGGACCCGGCGGCGTGTGCGCGAGCGTCGACGTCTTCGTCTTCTTCCCAGCAGCTGGACGCAACCAGGGCGCCGGCGTCTTCGCCTCCAGAGCCCTGCGTGCCGCAGCACCCTGAAGCGGCGGCGGTACATACCGCTTCGGCGCTCGGGGCTCGCTCATCGCCCGATGGCACCGGCGACAGAAGAACCCTTCCGCATACGGCTTCGACCGTGCCCAGTTGTTGCACCCGCTGCCCTCGCACTCGAACAACGGCTTTCCCCCCTCGTTGCCCACCGCTCCCCGCCCTCCGTGGTTCCTCACACCACGCCTCATGTGGATGACGCCCGAACCGCCCGTCGCCGGCACCGTGTTGCAACCGCTGACAGTCCTCTCTCCCGGTCTCATCCGATCCAGCCGCGCAGTCCCCCATCCACTCGGACGGAGGACCTGACACGACTCCTACCGGCACCCCGAGGTGGCAGGAGAGCCCGGCAGGGAACGTGGTCCTCGTCGACGGCTGTGAGGCGGAAGAACCGGGAGCCGAAGCGGATGCGCTCCCCAAGGAACTGCTCCGGCCGAGGCCGGTCGGTGTCGTCGGGGCAGCTGATGTGGAGGCAGGCTTGGCCCTCCCCCACGTTCCTCAGGGGTGCGACGCTGTACGGCTTGGTCTGGGCTAAGTAGTCGCCGTCGGGTGGTTCGACGAGGGCGGCCGCGGCGCCGTGCAGTTGTGCCGAGGGGATCGGTCTGGCGTGGTCGGGGGCCTCGGCCACCGAGGTGAGGGTCCAGCGTGACGGCATGGCGGCGGATCCTTCGGGGGCGTGCGGGAGCGGCGAGCGTGTGTGATTGAGCCGGACCGGGTGGTCGCCGGGTCCGGCTGCCGTCAGGAGCCGGGGGCGAAGTTCTCCTGGATCGTCTGCATGCGTGCCGCGTTCGCGGCGCTGTTGGCGCTGTACCCGTGGCGGTGCATCAGGTCGGGGACGCGCGGCGCGGTGACCCGGCTGTTCCAGATGGAGTTCTGGACGCTCCGGCAGTCGGCGGCGGTGAGCGCCTCGCCGTCGGCGTGGCGGTTCCACAGTTCATCGATGTCCGCCTCCGCGTCCTCCAGGGAACGTGCCGCCGCCTCGTGCTGGCGGGGTAGTTCGACGAGGTCGAGGAGTGCGGGGGCGAGCGGGACGAAGAGCTGGACCAGGAATTCGTTGACCGACAGCTCCTTGATCAGGGCGAGGCCCACCGCGCCCGTGATCACGACGGCGACGGCGCCGCGGAGGACTTTCCCGTAGGCGCGGTGGTTGCGGCGCGCGAAGATCAGGTTCTGTTCCTGGCAGGCGAGGACGTCGAGGGGCCACGGCACGGCGGGGACGTGCTCGTACCAGTCCCTGTTGCGGTCGTCGTCGATGTCGCCCCTGAGGGCGGCCACGTCCTCGACGGCCGCCTTGCGGGAGCCCGTGAGGCCGGTGTTCCAGGGCAGGCGGAACAAGCCGGTGTCGTAGAGTTCCTGGGCTCGAGCGGCTCGTAGGTTCTGCTTCTGGTACCAGGCGTCGAGCACGGTCCGGCCGGCCACGATCCACAGGGCCGCCGCCACGGCCAGCGCGGTGGACGCATCCGGCCACACGATCATCAGGAGCGGTGCCGCGAGGGCGAGGCCGATGGTGCCGGTGGCGCGGAGCGCGCGGATGCGGTCGGCGCGGTCGTTCGCCCGGCGTCCGGCACTGCGCATGGCGAGGAACTCGGGCTCGTTCTGCCGCGCCTCTATGGGCGTGTCGACGCCCTCGGGACGAGATGTGGTCACCAACGGCTCCGGGTCCTGTGTTGCTGGCTGGACTGCTTCTCGTGCTTTTTCGGGTGGTACGGCAGAGCAGGGTCCTCGCGCCAGACGGGAGGCAGGCTGCGGCCGGCCTTCCTGTGCACTTCCCTGTCCTCAAGTTGTTCGTTGGCCGTGAACCACCGGAAGTTCTCGCCGTCCGGGTCAGGGCCCACCGGTTCGTCGTCACCGGTGTCGTCGGGCCTGATCCGGGGGTAGTGGACGGCAACGTCCTCGATGCCGTGGGCCACCCTGAGGAAGGCCGAGAGAGGTGACCGGTCTTCCTTTCCGAGGGCCTTGGCCTCCTCGGTGAACACCTCGCGGACCAGCTCCAGGCGGTCGGCCGTGTCCTGCGGTGTGTTGTCGTCGTCCGGCGAAAGGGAGCGGTAGGCGTCGGCCCATTCCTCGCCGGTGCGGACGTCGCCCGGGTCGTGGGGGTCGAGTTCGAGCCGGACGCTGCCGAAGCCCAGGGGCTTGCCGAGGCCGAGGCGGAGGTAGTGCTCGTCGGGGAGCCGCAGGAGCCAGACGAGCGCGCCGAGTTCGACGTCGGTGAGGTTGGTGACGTCGATGGTGAAGGTGAAGGTGGAGCCGGGACGGACCCAGCCGCGGACGGACCGGTTCTGCTTGTCGAGGTGCTTGCCGTCCTCCCGGTCCGGGCGCCGGTACTCCTGGAAGCGCCCGGTGTCGTCCGCGGTCCGGGTCCGGTCCTTGACGGGGTCTTCCCAATGGTGCTCGGACAGCCCGCGGTGGTGCCAGTAGGTCTTGCGGCCGCGGAGGGTCTGGTTGCCGGTGTACCACTGCTTCTTGCCGCTGCGTTCGGGCAACGGGCTGCCGTCGCCTGCGCCGCCGGCGACGTAGAAGCGGGCCTGCTGGGGCTTGGGCTGTCCGAGGACGGCCAGGGGAAAGCCGTCTTCGCCGAAGTCCTCGAATGCCGCGTTGTCGCCGGGCTCCACGGGACCGATCCGCAGCTGTCCCCGGTGCGCCCCCTGCCCGGACGGGGCGACCCAGCCGAAGACCCGGTCGGCCGGTGACAGCTCGGCGAGGGTGGTCGCCGGGTGCAGATTCCGGGGAAGCAGCTCGGCGGGCGCTTTGTCGAAGAGGGCTCGGCCGATCATGACGGGCTGGAGGGAGACGATGCGGTCGCCGGCCATCTGCGCGTAGCACAGGGAGCCGGGGACCAGGTCGAGGAATTCCCTGTCGAGGTGCCGGCTCCAGTCGGGGGTGTTCGGATCGTGCGGGCGCCTGGTGAGGTCGTCCGTCCGGTGCGTCGCCAGATAGTTGTTGATCGTGGTGCGCCATTGAGCGCGAAGAGCGGGGTCGAGCTCCCGTTCCTCGGCTGCGACGTCGCCCTCGAAGAAGACACGTTCGTCGTGCTTGCTGTTGATGTTCTCGTTGTTGACGCAGACCCAGCCGTGGATGACCTTGGTGTCCGGACCGGTGGCGGGAGGCAGGGGTGTGACGGGGAGACCCTGCTCGTTCTGCTTGACGATGTGCTCGACCCGCCAATAGGAGAAACGGCCGCTGCGGTGGGTGCGGCGGCGGACTCGGGCGACGACCGGGTCGCCGTGCTCCGGAAGCTTTCCGTCGGGGTAGGCGACGGGCGTGGCCTTGGGCCTGTACCGGGGCAACCAGGCCGCGTGCAGGAGCGGGTCCCGCTCCGCCTGGCCGCCGGGTGGGGTGTCGCCGGGCAGGAGGACGATGCGCCGGCCGTCCTCGCTGACGCGGGCCGGGACCATGTACTGGCTCTCGGTGGACGCCATGCGGTGGGCGAGCCGGTCCTCGTGCCCGTTGAAGACGCCGAAGCGGGAATGGGTGACGGCCTCGTAGGCGGAGCGGAGCATGCCTTTGAGGCTGGTGGCGGGGAGATGGGGTCGGCCTTCGCGGGAGAGGACCGGGTGGACGAGGTGATCCTGGTTGTGCCGCGAGGGAGTGGCGCGTGACGGGTCGAGAAGCAGCAGAGGCGTGGCGACGGTGAGGCGGGCCCGGAGGGTCCCGGTCCACAGTCCTTCGCGCAGACGGTCGTGTCCTGCCGGCGGGGCGTCCGCGAGGGGCCCCGTGCTCGGGCGCCGGCCGGCCGGGATGAAGGTGTACGGGTTGAGGAACGCGTCGGTCCTGGCCCGGGGGCCCTTCCGCTGTTCCGGGAGGGTTTTGCGGGTGGTGGCCGTGCCTCGAGGGCGGACGTCCGTGGGTGTTCCCTTGCGGGGGGTGTAGTCGACCTCGAGGCCGTCCAGTTCGGCGGGGTCGCGGTCCTTGAGGTCGGGACCGAGGTCGTACTGCGGCTTGATCTTCCTCAGGCGTGTCCTGCCCGGTCGCTGCGGGTCGGGAACGAGTACGCCCAACGTCTTCTTCTCGGCGTTCCAGGAGAGCGTGCCCTGGTGGACCTGTTCGGCGTCGGCCATGGTCACTTCCTCCCGGCGGCCGGTTCGGTGGGGGCGAGTTCGATGCGGAGCAGGCGTTCCTCGCCCACGTACGCGTTGCCGTGGACGGGCTCCACGCAGACGTACTCGCGGGCCGCGAGCCGCAGCCGCCGGCGCTCCGCCGTCTCCGCGTCGGATCGTCCTGCCGCGGCGGTGGCGTAGGGGAACGGGACGTCGAGGGTGCCGATCTGCGGGGTGTGCAGTGTCGTCCAGGTTGCCGAACCCCGCAGGGGGTGGCCCCACAGCAGGTAGTGGGCCAGCCAGGTGTCGATCGCTTCCAGGTCGGCCACGGGTTCCGGGAAGACGTCGGCCGGCGGGAGTCTGCCGGGGTCCTCGGTGAGCAGGACGGCCCGTCCCGTGGAGCCGGCCTGGCAGAGCCAGCGCAGTTCCCTGTCCTCGTCGAAGGCCCTGGCTTCGAAGACCGCGCCGAGGGCGTAGTCGGCCCCGTCGGCCGTGTGGCAGCGGTCGGCGCGGACCTGGACGACCGCGTGCTCGTGAGGGGAGGAGAGCAGTGCGACGGCTTCGGTGAATCCGGTGGCCGCGAGCGCGTCGTGCAGGGTGATGCCGTCCGCGGCGCGGCTGTGCAGGACGGTGGTCATGCCGGGCTCCCCTCGGTGGTGCAGGAACGCCAGGCCTCGGTGAGGGCGCGTGCCCGGTCGCCGGCGAGAAAATCGTCCAGGGTGGTCGTCCGGTCGTCTCCCGGACGGCCGAGGGTGACGGAGGTGACCTGGATGTCGCCCATGCCGCGGTTGACGGCGAAGCCGAGACGGATCCGGCCGGCCTGCAGGTCCCGCAGGGTCAGCATCAGCAGGGCCTGTGCGGCGTCGCCGAGCGGGCGGCCGTCGTGGTCGCGTGACCCGAGGCGTGCGAGGTCCACGGTGAGGCTGATGGGTTCCCACTCCAGGCCCTGGGGTTCGAGGGTGCTGTAGAGACGGCCGTCTGCGGCGCCTCCGGTCCAGCGGTCGATGGCGACGTGATCGGCGCGCTCCATGCCGTGCTCGTCGCGCAGGGTTTCCCACGCGGTTCTGCCCGCAAAGTCCGGCGCGTCGTCCGGCTGGTGAAGGCCGGACCACAGGTCGGCGGGGATCTCGGCGTTCGCGTAGCAGTCGTCGACGATGACGGCTCCCGCGCTCTGCGGCCGGTCGTCACCGTCGCCGGTCGCTTTCCCTCCGTCGGGCGCCGTGCCGAACAGGGCGTTGGCCACGGGGAGCTGGGCGAGCTGTCGACGGAACGCGGCACTGCGGTCGGGTGCCGGGGCGTCGGGATCGACGGTGGGGGCATCGATCCGGCGGACGGTTCGCTCGATGCGTTCGGCGTGACTGCGGAGCACGCCTTTGAGGGCGGAACCGGGCAGTACCGGGGAGAGCCGGTCCGGGGAGACCGCGGAGGTGAGGGGAAGCGCGTCGACGGTGAATCCGTCGGTGGCCGAGCGGACCATGACGGGGGCCGTGGGCCGCCAGGAGATCGTGACGTCGAGGAGACCCGGGGATGCGTCGACCCGGTGCTCTCGGCGCTCCTGGTCTTCCTGACGGCCTGCCTCGTGTGCCCGGTCCGCCGTGGACGGCTCGGTCTTCGTGCCGCCGCGCCCGAGGACGGCGAACAGTCCGTCGGCGCCGGTGAGGTCCTGCTCGTACACCTCGGTGAGGTCCTGGAGCAGGACGAGGCGGCCCAGGCCGCGGGTCTTCGCCGCGCCGAGGCGCAGCCTCCGGTCGGCCAGCAGGGCGAGGAGGCGCCTGATCCGACGGCGGTCCTCGTCCCAGGTGTCGTCGGTGCCGCTGTTGAGATCGAGTGCGAAACGAAGAAGGGAGCCCTTGGGCACGACGGTGCGGGCGTGGAGGAAGCCGTGCGCGGCGGTGCCCCGGTGGCGGTCGATGCCGACGGAGTGTCGGATCTCCAGACGGGACGGGTCGAGCGGGGCCGCGGGTTCACCGGCGTCGTCCAGGTCGGTTCCGGAGCAGATCAGCGCACCGTGGACGACGAACCTGCTGACGGCCGCGTTCCGGGTTCCGGGCTCGGAGAAGCCCCACAAGGTGTCGGGTTCGGAGGTGGACCGGCCGGGGCGCAACAGGGCCCGGAGGGGGCCGGCCAGGCCGGTTCCCGGCACGTACAGACGGCCTTGGCCGTCCGTGGCGACCGGCAGCACGCCGTTCGGGTCGTGCCCGGCTCCGCCGACGTGCAGGGGGCTGAGGGTCTTCAGCCAGCCGCGGACGCGCAGGCGCCGGACCGTGGCACGTGCGGGGGGTGTGGTCATCGAGCGCCTTCCTCGGTCTCGGCGGCCCGTCGGTGCGCGGTGAGGCAGTCGTCGACCAGGGTGCGGACGGCGTGCCCCCACAGTCGCTCCCGCAACCGGGCGGCCCGGTCGGGGTGAGCCAGGGGAGCTTGCTGTTCCTCGGGGAACGGGAGGCGGGTCCACACCTCGTCGCCGTCGGTGAACAGGCGACGCAGGTCTGCGACGGTCTCCTGCGGCCACGGGCCGTGGCGTTCCGTGCTCGCTCCCCGAACCCTGTCGAGGCCGTCCAGCCAGCTGACGATCCGGGGGTCGGAGGGAGCGTTCACCTGGGCCGCGAACATCCGCAGAGTCCCCAGTTGCGCAGGCGGCACCTTCTCGTGTCCGGGGCCGATGCCGCGAGCGCGCCCCGGTGCCGTCGCCGCGAGGGTTTCGGCGGCCCGCTGAATGCCGGTGCGCCACGCGGCTTCCTCGAGAACGAGCAGGGGACCGTCGAACTCGTCGAGGTCCCCGGCCCCTCCGGCCGTGTCCGTGCCGACGGACGGACCGAAGCCCCCGTCCGTCGCCCCGTCTCCGCCGGACGTGCCGCCGCCGCGTCCCCGGAACGCGGCGTGCAGCAGCGGATCGGCGATCCTCACCTGCCCGTACCCCTCGGCACGGCGCAGACCGATGCCGGACTGCTCCACACGGCGCACCGCGTCGGCGGTGACCACTCCGTCGACGACGTCGAAGGACAGACAGCTCCCGGCCCACATGCCGAGAAGGCTGTTGCGGGGCAGGCCCCACTTGCTGTGCCAGGGATCGGAGCGGTGCCGTTCGGAGAACCGGACGGGATGCTCGCCGCCCTGCTCGTCGGCGGGCCTCAGGACGACACCGAGGGCCCGGCCCAGCTCGGCCGCCAGGTGTCGGGGCTGGGTGCTGGGCCGCAGCCGCTCGTCGTTGACCAGGGCGTCCGACAGCAGGCGGACCCGAAGCGTCCGGCCTGCCTCGGGCAACGGACGTGGGGCGGGCGCCTGCGGCACCGTGGCGGTGACGTCGGTGAGGCCGTAGCCGTCCTTGCGGGCCGTGCCGAGACGCCACCTGCCGGTGAGCCGCTTCTGCCAGCCCGGCCTGAGCGTTCCGGCGCGGACCCGCACCTGGGCGCGCAGCACCGTCCCGGCCGCGATGGCCTGATAGGTGAACAGGCCGCCCACGGCCCGTACGGGACGCTGCTCCAGGTCCCCGATGGTGTTGTGGGTGTTCTCGACGATCCTGCAGGAGGCGACGGAGACCGGCTCGCCCGGCCGGTAGGGGCCCGTGTAGAGGCCGTCGAAGTCCTCGGTGTGCACACCCTCGGCGGGGGACTCGGCCAGCAGGTTGAACTGCTCCTCCTCGGCCCCGCCCTTCCTCCGGACCAGGGCGAGCGGGGCCGGCTCTCCCTGCCGTCCGTCCACTTCGACCACGGCGTTGGTGATGACGAGGTCACCGGCCCGCGCCGCCACGGCGGCGTCCGGGGAGGACAGGGAGCGCAGCACGGCGGGCAGCATCACGAAGCCCGGCACGTACGTCCGGCTGCGCACCTCGTTGCCGACCTTCCGCTCCGGCGCGATGAGGGGGCGCCGCAGTATCAGTCGCAGGTCGGCGATCTCCCACGGAGCGTCGTCCCGGCCGGGACGCGGTGCGGGCAGCGCGGCCGGAGTGGGGGTGGGGCCGGCCGCCGGCGGCACGGGCGGTGGTGTCCTGTGCTCCTCGAGCCACCGCCAGTCCGCCGGAAGGGCGCCGACGTCCAGTCGGCAGCGGCCCGCACCCCGCCTGCGCCGGCGTCCCACGCTCTCCACCAGCCGTGCCGCCGCGTCGAGGAGCGCACCGGCACAGGCCTTCTGCTCCCCGTCCAGGAGGGTCCGGTCGGAGAGTTCCGCCTGGCCGATGAGCACCGTCCCGCCCCGGGCCATCTCCTCGAAACGGAACGACCGGTCCTCGGCCCGTCCGCTGACCGCGTCGACCTTCACACCCGGCTTGAGGAACACCGCGGCTTCCACCAACTGCGGTTTGTCCCGCAGCAGCCGCCGCAACGGGACGGGAAACCGGAGCGAGTCGACCAGAAGAGCGGCCGGACGGGGCGGGCCGGTGCGCTCCGTCGTGACGTCCCCCCGGCTTTCCTGGGTGGGCTGGCTGCCGAACAGGAACTCGAGCCATGCGTGCCAGGGACCGCGGCGGCCGCCGTCCAGGGCGAAGACGACGCTCTCGCACGCGTCGCGCCAGATTCCGGACAGCGTGGTCGCCGGCACGAAGGGAAGTCCGTCCTCGTCCCGCTGAACGCTCATGTCCACCCGACCGTGGCTGCCCGACCCGGAACCGATGTGCCAGTCGCTGAGCAGGGTCAGGGTGAGGGGCAGTACGAGCCGTTCCGTCATCGCTCCTCCAGGAGAGCCTCGGCTCCCGGTGCCCGCAGAGGAAGAAATCCCTCGGCGTCCATCGCGTCCAGCAACCCCGTCAACAGCCGCCCGGGACCGTCCCCGTCGGGAGCGGGCTCCTGCCAGTAGAGGCTTCCCTCCTCACCTGCCAGGGCGTCCAGGCCCCTCTCACCGAAACGACCCCGCAGGTTCGTGAAACGGGCGTCCGCCGCCTGCCGGCCGGAGAACAGCGTGGACCGCAGATCGTGCATGTGAGAGGTGGGAAGCAAACGTTCGCCGTCCTCGTCCCGTGCCGCGAGCACGGCGACACGGCGTTCCAGATCCCTCCAGTGCCGGCCCCGGACCCAGGCCGCACGCTCCTGCGGCACGTCGCTCACCACGTAGGGCTGCGCCACCAAAGACACGTTCCCCGAGGTCTGCTGCCCGCGGATCCGTGCCAGGTCCGCACCGGTGCTGTCGTACAGCACGTGGAACGACAGCGAGGAACACGGAGCACCGGCCAGGGCCGACTTGACCTTCTTCGCCTCGCGCAGCAACTGGTGGGCCAGCCGCTGAGCGGTGTCGAACGGGTAGTTCGCCTTGACGATCGCCACCCCCGCCGACATGGCCAGTCCCGGCCCCAGGCCCCGTCGCTCCAGCGCGCCGACGATCTCGGGGGCTTCCGCGGTCAGCTGCTCGAACCGGCGCAGGTAGACCTGGGTGAAGGTCAGCGCCCACTCTCCCGCGCACAGGGCGACGAGGTCGTCCCCGCCCAGGATCAGCGGCATCACCGGTGCCGGACCGTGGTCCGGCAGTCGGGCGCCCCGCTCCCCGAGCTGGACGACCGTCTCCTGGAAGGCCCGCGCGGCACACCGCTGGAGGGCGGACGAGAAACCGCGAAGCGTGTCGGCGTAAGCACGGTTCGACCGACCGTCCACGCACTCCTCGAAACGGCCGAACACCGCGCCCAGACCGTTGCCGTCCGCGTAGACGACCCCCATCCACTCCGGCCCCTCCGACAGGTACCGCACCACCTGTTTCAGGTCCCGGGGTGTCGTGTTCGCCAGCTGGGCGAGCCGGTCGAGTCCGGCTGCCTCGTCCTCCCTGCCGAAGGCATGCCACTTGGCCTGGCTCTCGGCCGACCGCGCCTCCCAGCGCCGAACGCTGTCGTCCTCGTCCAAGGGCTGCGGAACCAGCCCCTGCGCAGGCAGTCCGGTCGTGGCGCAGTCGTCCACCACGGGCAACCGCAGGAAGCGGGCATCCGGCCCGGGTAACGACGTACGGACGGAGTTCAGCCGGCCCTGCGCCTCCTGCAGCGCCGTGTGCAGCGCACCGGGCGCCGACCAGTCGAACGGCCCGGTGACGACGCCGCACACCTCGAGGCCGGGGGCCTCGCGCAACGCGGCAAGCGTCACCTCGGTCACCAGTCTGCGGGCCTGGTCCCGGTCACGCACCAGCACCTTGGCCGATCCTGCACCGGTCTCCAGGAGCTCTACCGGCCGCCGCTCGATGCGCCACGCGTCGTCGTAGTCCGGGTACAGGCGGGTCAACGCCTCACCGACCCACCGGTGATCCACGTAGGTGACCAGCTCGGAAGCCCCGGCGATCTCGCGCCGCTTGTTGGTGACGAACAGGAAACGGTTGATGTTCCACGCCTCGAACGTCACCAGGTGAACGGCCCGGCCCCCTGCCCCCTGAGCCATCGCTCTTCCCTCCCCCTAAGAACCGGCCGTGCCTCCCCGGCAACACCACGACGGGAGAGGAAGCGATCACGACCGTGAAAGATCAGTCTTAGCAGAGCGAGAGGCTTCGCGAAGCCGATCGTGCGGAACTCGCCAAGCGGGACGACTTGAGAAGCCGATGCGCCGGCCGGGCGCAGAGGAAGGTCACCCAGCGCACGATGCCTGGAAGGAGCGTTCCCGCGTCGGCAAGCTCTCCCTGCCGACGTGGGAACGGTCCGGCGACGTTGCAGGATCCGTCAGGCCGTTGCGATTCGGCGCTCGATCCCCGTTCTCGCCATTGCGTGGTCCCTCCCCCCGTCCGTCGGCCCCCGCGAGTGGCGTCTCCGGGGCTCGCGCACCAGAGTTCTCACCCATCAGCGCACTCCGCACCCAGGGGTCCATGCCCGCTCCGGCTCCGACTCCCTCATCCGCGCTTCCACCCACTGCCACCGCTGCCGCAGCTCAACCTTGATCGCGTACCTGCTCCCCGCAGTTGCGGGGAGCAGGTGGTGCAGATCCTCACCATCAGCGATGGCTTGAGACCATCCCTGTGGGTGCAGGTAACAGAGCGCAACACCTTCACCCAGTCGTACGGCCCGGGACCATCCCCGCGGGTGTGGGGAGCAGGTCTTCTTCGACTGCGGGGTCTACCCGAACCGGGGATTATCCCCGCGGGTGCGGGGAGCGGGAAATTACACGCCGTATAACGAGACCCCTACGGGTCCATCCCTGCGGGTGCGGGGAGCAGGCCAACGGAAAGACCCGGCCGTACGTCACCTCGGGGCCATCCCCGCGGGTGCGGGGAGCAGGACGTCGTCTGCCCAATGGTGTCGGCAACGCTGGGACCATCCCCGCGGGTGCGGGGAGCAGCGGCCGGCGGTGAAGTTGGTGCCCCGCACCCGTGGACCATCCCTGCGGGTGCGGGGAGCAGTGCCCGGAGGTCCTGTTCCGCTGGCACAGCTGGGGACCATCCCCGCGGGTGCGGGGAGCAGGAACGTCGGCCAGAAGGTGCTGGTGTACGACGGGGACCATCCCCGCGGGTGCGGGGAGCAGCTCATCGAGGGCGAGACGATCGCCCCCGTGTCGGGACCATCCCCGCGGGTGCGGGGAGCAGATCGGCACGACGGGCCTGTCCGCCCACGCCGGGGGACCATCCCCGCGGGTGCGGGGAGCAGCGGCGTACGGTCTCCAGCCGGTACCGCTTCCCGGGACCATCCCCGCGGGTGCGGGGAGCAGCCGAGTCGTGCGGCGAGGGCGTAGGCGGGGTGGGGACCATCCCCGCGGGTGCGGGGAGCAGCGGGACATCGACGTGCAGCAGGTGGACCTGTGGGGACCATCCCCGCGGGTGCGGGGAGCAGGGCACGGCGGCCACGAACGCGGCCACCGTCGCGGGACCATCCCCGCGGGTGCGGGGAGCAGTTCCGCATCCAGGGCGACGACGACCCGCCCCTGGGACCATCCCCGCGGGTGCGGGGAGCAGCAGCTCGCCGCCAACGCCGCCACGTTCTGGGGGGGACCATCCCCGCGGGTGCGGGGAGCAGCGCTTGGGGCGGGGCCGGTACTCGCGTGCCGCGGGACCATCCCCGCGGGTGCGGGGAGCAGGACGGCATGATCGCCGCGATCGAGCGAATCGAGGGACCATCCCCGCGGGTGCGGGGAGCAGGCGGTCGAGTCGCCGACGGAGGCCCGCGTCGTGGGACCATCCCCGCGGGTGCGGGGAGCAGAGGTACGAGAGCCGTTGGTCCCGCGCGGTCGCGGGACCATCCCCGCAGGTGCGGGGAGCAGGAGGGCTCCGGGGATCGTGACGCTCATCGGGGGGGACCATCCCCGCGGGTGCGGGGAGCAGACGCGGACGTCCTGGTCCACGGCCTTGTAGGAGGGACCATCCCCGCGGGTGCGGGGAGCAGATCTCCTCGGCCGGGAACTCGTCGAAGTTGTCGGGACCATCCCCGCGGGTGCGGGGAGCAGCTCATCGACGACGTCGCCATCGGCAGCAGATGGGGACCATCCCCGCGGGTGCGGGGAGCAGGTCACCGGCATCCCCGGCGTGCGGTCCCGATCGGGACCATCCCCGCGGGTGCGGGGAGCAGCCACGGTCCAGGTCGACGCCGACCACGTCGACGGGACCATCCCCGCGGGTGCGGGGAGCAGGCGGACGGCTCGATGGACCAGGTCAACCCCGAGGGACCATCCCCGCGGGTGCGGGGAGCAGACCTCGGGCCACGGGTCCTCGCCGTCGCCCAGGGGACCATCCCCGCGGGTGCGGGGAGCAGAGCTCGGCGACGCGGGCGGCGTGCTCAGGCGAGGGACCATCCCCGCGGGTGCGGGGAGCAGCCGGTGCTGGTGAAGGGCGCCGACCATACCGCGGGACCATCCCCGCGGGTGCGGGGAGCAGAGCCGGCCCGGAGTCATCCCCGGCGGGAACCCGGGACCATCCCCGCGGGTGCGGGGAGCAGGTCGGCACGTAGGGCGCGCCGTCCAGCGTGTAGGGACCATCCCCGCGGGTGCGGGGAGCAGACCATCACCCCCGCTTCGAACGCGCAGCCCGCGGGACCATCCCCGCGGGTGCGGGGAGCAGGCCGGGCGGTACAGGTCGACGACGACGGCGCCGGGACCATCCCCGCGGGTGCGGGGAGCAGTCGAGGTCTGGCGCAAACGGCAGCCGGTCCCGGGGACCATCCCCGCGGGTGCGGGGAGCAGCCTCCCACAGCGTTTCGCGCGCTTCGTAGCGTGGGACCATCCCCGCGGGTGCGGGGAGCAGTGGCGGCCGATCTGGTGCAGGGCACGGTCGACGGGACCATCCCCGCGGGTGCGGGGAGCAGGCCTCGGACATGGCGGCGGCGAACGGGTCCAGGGGACCATCCCCGCGGGTGCGGGGAGCAGTCTTGCTGACCTGCGGGTTTATCTCGAGCCGAGCACGGTTTCGGCGACTTTTGCAGATTCCGACAAATGACGCCTAAGATCCTGGCTCCGGTTCTGGGTGCGCCGAACCACGCTACAGTCACCGGCGGACCAACGGGACTGCTACGCAGCCGAAGAACCGCGGTACGGGACGCTGCGCGTCACCAGCGGTCGTCGGTCTCCCACCACCCCGGCTTCGACAGCACCCTGAAGCAGCAGCGGCGCATACCGCTTCGGCGCTCGGGGCTCGCTCATCACCCGGTGGCACCGGCGACAGGCGAACTGCGCGCCGCGGCCCGCCGACCTGGCTCAGGAGTACACGGGCCTCCTGACCGCCGGCCTGACGGCAGGCGCATTGCTCCCGCCGGACACGGCATAGCCTTGAACGGCCGACCTCTTCCTCACTCGTCCATCGCACTCAGCCGTACCTGCTCCTCGCCCGCACCACTCCACCGAAAGGGCCAGCCGTGTCGGATTCCGCACCTGACGCCGACCAGAATGACGGCTCCATGGACGACTTCATGAAGGACGAGTGGGACTGGGAGGCCGAGGAAGAGGAGGAGGAAGAAGACTTCGATGCGGACGAGGACGCGCAGCGCGTCCGGGAGGCAGCGGAACTGGCCGACACGGACCCCGAACGCGGAATCCCCGCACTGCTGGCGCTGATCGCGGACACCGACCTCGGCACCGTGGATGACCTCGAACACCGCGCAACCGCACTCGACCATCTGCTGAGCAGGGGCGGAAGCGCCGCAAGAGCGGCATGGTGGGTGATCGACACCTCGGGTCCCTGGCGTGAGATGCAGCGGGTCTACTGGGTGTCGGGCAAGTACGAAGGCCCCACTCAGCCGAAGCTGACCGAGGACGAACGGCGGCAGGAACACATCGCCGCTCTCCGGCACCTCGTCGCGGCCTCCGACTTGCAGGAGGACCTCCGCTGGCCGGCCATCGGCGAGCTGATCGACAAGGAGGGCCGAAAGGGATACGAGGCCGTCAAGAGCCTCGCCCCCGATGTCGACATCGCACACCTCGCGACCGGAGCCTACGGTGTGGACGACAACCACGCCCATGGCATCGCCCGCTGGGTCGCAGGTGACCAGGACCAGCCGACCGAGGTGCGCGCCGAAGCGGCGGAGTGGCTGCTCGACGAGGAGGCGTGGTGCGCTGACGACGCGGTGGCGGACGCACTGCGCGGGATGCCCATCGGCGCTTACGGACGCAGGAAACTGCTGGTCAAGCTACTGGAGATCGAGAACGCACACCTGGAAACAACCGACCCTGAAGGGTTCGAACAGCAGCAGGACCGGGACCGCGCCAAAGGCTTCCCCGACGCCGTCCGCCTAGCCGTGGAGGAAGCCGGACGCAATTACTGTGCCGGGCCGTTGGACGATCTGCTCCAGTCCTGGGTCGATGCGGCACTTGGAGACCGGTGGGAAGAACGCTGGCCGAGCACCTACCGGGTGGTGGACGACGCCGCCGAGCAGCTACTGAGCATCGCGTTTCACCATCAGGAGCTTCGCAAACGCCTGGCCGCCGACCGCACCTCCGAAAACCCCGACGCGGACTGGCACCCACTGCTGGTACGCAGAGCGTATCCCCGACCTGCGCAAGAAAGTCTCTTCCGGTCCATAGCAGAGGATGGGTACTTCGCCTTCAAGACGACGCCTGAGTGCCAGTTCGCACTGTGCAGAGCCGCTGGGGACACTCCCGGCCCTGTTGACTGGGAACTGACGGTTTTCCAGGGCGGAGCAGCGTCGGCCATGAGCTTCTCCGGACGTCTGCTCGTCCAAGGCGAGCAGACGTTCATACACTTCCCCGACGAGTTGAACGCCCACCCCGACTGGTCTGCCCAGCTCATCACCGGCCTGTCCGTCATTTCCCGAGCCGAGCTTTCCGGATGAGCAAGCAGCCTGCGGACACGTGAGCCCCGCAGGCTGCTGCGCCCCTGCCCCTTACAGATCCCACTCGTCGGCCAGCAGCCCCAGGAGCCGCCGCTGCCGCTTCTGCAGCAGTTCCGGCACCCATTCCTGGTACTGCAGCACCTGGCTGGTCAGGGCGAACGTGGAGACGCCGTGCCTGCCGGTGAAGTACTTGGCCTTCTTCTCGGCGAAGTCGTAGTTCTGGGCGTAGGCGTTCTTCGTCCGGTTGAGCAGGACGAGGTTGCCCAACCGGTGCGTCCACTCCCCGCGCTGTTCGTCGGTGAAGTGCCGCAGCCACTGCGACCCCTGCTTCGGGTTCTGCGGCAGCACGTGCTCGACGGTGATCAGGGAGTGGTCGTACGAGACCCCGGGTTTTCCGGCCAGCATCTCGTCCAGGCGCAGCAGGATGTACTTGCGGGTCCTGGTGACGAGGTAGATGTCGCCGTCCAGGCGCGCGAGCGTCTCGGCCTTCTCCGCGTCCGTCAGGGCGAAGGACGGCGCGTCCAACCCCTTGCCGGCGTCGAGTTCGCGCAGGAGGTCCGCGTAACGCGTGACGCGGGGGGTGGTGTAGACGCGGCGGACGAACATGCTGGCCGCCAGCCGTTCCAGGGCGCCGAAGAAGCTGTCGAGCCAGTCGGGGTCGTCGCCGTGGTTGCGCAGCGCCCACAGGGCCGCGGGCCGCCAGTCGTTGTTGTCGACCTGCTGGAGGCGTTTGAACCAGGCGTTGACCTGCTCCGCTCCGGTCGACGCCGAGTAGCCGGCGTCACGGATCTGCACGTAGGCGTCCGCGTACGGCACGACGACGTCGTTGACGAACGATTCGGCCTTGCCGGGCAGGTAGTGGTTGAGTACCTGCTCGGGGAACTCCTTGAGCAGTTCCCGCTCCGCCCGCTTCATGGCGAACACCATGCGCAGGTGGAGGAAGAGGTCGGCGAAGTCGTCCCGGCCCAGGGCCTCCTCGGCGTCCTCCCATTTGCGGGCGCACTCCTCCGAGGTCTTCTCGTCCAGCGCACCGATGATGTGCGACTTGAAGATGTCCGTGGGCGAGAGGTCCATGCCCCGGGAGTTCATGACGCTGAAGATGCGGTGCGCGCTGTCCAGATCGGGGGTGCTGACGATGACCAGAAAAGTGCGTTCGCCGAGCATCTGCACGAGGTCCAGACGTCGTTCCTCCGACCAGCCGGCGAGTATCGCGTGCAGCGCCTTCGCGTTGCGCAGGACGGCTTTCTGCGCGTCCGTCGGCAGCGCCCCCTCCTTCAGGGTCCGCAGTGCCTCGGTGGCTCCCTTCGTCTGGACGTACTGCCGGAAGAAGCCGGCGTCGCGCTTTCGCAGGGTGAGTCTGGGTTTGGGCTCGAGTCGTCGGACCTTGTTGCCGGGCTCCGTGACCAGTTTGTCGAGATCGCTGCGCAGGTCGGGGTCCTCCGCCTGGTCGCGAAGGAGGGCGAGCAGGATGGTCAGGGTGGTGAGGCGCTGCTGGCCGTCGATGACCTCGGCAGACGTGTCGCCCTTGGCCTTGACGAGCACGATGGAACCGAGGAAGTACGGTTCGTCCGTCCCCCTGTCCAGCGACTCCTCCAGGTCGGTGAGCAGCTGGACGGCCTGCTCGGCGTCCCAGGCGTAGGGCCGCTGGTAGTCCGGGATCCTGAAGTCGTAGTCGCTGCTGAAAACCTTGTGCAGGGACACTTCCTGCGCCTCGAGTTGCTGCATGTCCCAATGATGGAGGAGCCGTTGGCGCTGTGTCTCAGGAGTCCTGCGAGCTCGCCTCCGGGTCCGGAGGGACGCTCCGGGCCGTCTTCTGCAGGCCGGTGGAGGGCTCCTCGTCGGGGCCCGAGGTCCTGTCCTGGGCGGCAGGACACCGTGCTCCCGCGTGCACGTTCTGCCGGACACCGCGGTGACCGCCGGATCCTGGCTGCGTGGTTCAGTCGACGGTGAGGGTGCGCCGTACCGGGGCGGTGGCGACGCGGGTCCAGGCCAGTGCGCACCGCAGGGCGGCCTCCTCCCGCGTCTTGTAGGGGCCGCTGCCCGCGAAGGAACCGGCGAGGCGGTAGTTCCAGCCGTTGCGCCCGCTCCGGCCGGTACCGCCGTACGACGGTTCCACGTGTCCCAGCACCGTGCCGTCCTCGGCGATCAGGTTCCAGCGGTGGGTGTCGCGGTGGTCCGCGTCCTTGACCAGGCGGGCACTGTCCGCGACGGCGCGGGCCGCCTTCTGCGACAGCCGCTTGCGCCGGGCCGGGGCCGTCCTCTGCGGTGCTTGCCGGTGCCTCGGAGAAGTGGGCGCTGAATCATCACGTGACGGTTCGGGAGGCGAGCCCTGTACCTCAGGACGCGGTGCGACCGTATCGGCAGCCGGGGCGACCTGCCGCGCACGGGCTGCCAGGACGGCCGGGACCCGCGCCATGACGTCGAGGTCGGCGGCGTCGGCGGGCAGTCCGGTGTTCAGGGCGTCGGCCAGGCGCCGGGCGGCGGCGGCCAAGCGGTCGGCGAGCTCCGTCGCGGACACCCCCGCGTACGCCTCCAGCAGCTCCCGCTCCTCGCCGGGGCCGATGCGGTGCTCCTGGTCCCGTTGCCGACGGGCGCGGTACGCCTTGGCCTGGCAGGCGCGTGAGCAGTAGCGGCGGGCGCGAGGACCGCGCCGCGCGGGCAGCACCCCGCCACATACCGAGCACGTCGTCATGAACCCTCCCCGGCCAATCGTCACGTGACGCTTACGCGGCCACGGTATCGGCTCCCCGCTCAATCGTCACGTGACGATTGAGGTGATGGCGGGTCAGGTGCCGTTCCGTGCGCGGGCCCTGGCCCGGACGGCGTGCAGGGGGTTGTTCGTCTTGCCCCGGGCGGGCTCGATGTAGTGCTTGCGGACCGTGGGGGATCCGGGCTTCCACCGGCCCTGCGCGGTCGGGTCCCCGCCGGCCTCGCTGATCTCCTGCGCCGGGCCCCGGCGCAGGCCGTGCGCGGTCACCGCGCGGCCGCCGGGGGCCTGGACGCCGGCGAGCCGGGCGCGGGTCTTGACGATGTTCCCGATCGCGTCGGGGCTGAGGAAGTCGCCGCGCGGCCCGGAGCGCGGGCGGATGGTGCCGCCGCGGGTGATGTGCCGGAACAGCGGGCCGGAGGTGATGCCGTGGCGGCGCAGTTCCTCCAGCCACGCGCGGACGCGGACGACGGGGCAGAGGGCCGGGTCGTCCGGGTCGGCCGGCACGAAGGTGTCCTCCCCATGGGCGGCCTGGTCGGTCTTGGAGAACGCCACGTGCACGGTCACGCCGTCGTCCTCCACGATCAGGTGCTCGACCAGGAGATTCGCGAGCTCGCTGCGGCGGGACAGCATTCCCCACCCGAGAGTGAGCAGCGCGGCGTCCCGCAGGGTCTTCGGCCGTTCGCGGTCGTCGGCCGCGGTACAGGTGGCCACCATGGCGGACAGGGCCGCGGTCCGGATCGGCGGCGCCTTCCTCGGGGTACGGCGCCGGGCCCAGTCCCGGGCGTGCCTGCGGAGGATCTGCCGGGCCTCCTTCGTGCCGGGCTGCTGTCCGTCCGGGTGGGCGGAACGGATCGCCGACATGTGGACCTGGACGGACGAGGGCGCCAGGTCCCGCTGCACCAGGTGTCCGACGTACTCCACGAACGTCGCCGTGGTGCACGGCATCGGCACCCGGCCGTTCTCGGCGCACCAGTCCTCGAACTGTCCGAGGGCCGAGCCGTACGTGCGGGAGGTGTTGGCGGGTGGCGCCCCGTCGATCAGGGCGGCCGTCTCCCGCGAGATACGGAAGTCGGCCTCGGTGTACGCCGGCAGGCCGGTCGTCGAGATCGGCGCGTTCGGCCGGAGCAACGTGTGCCGACCGATGAGCGGCCGGGGCGCCGACGCCTCCACGAGGACGGGGAGCACCCGGCCCTCGTCATCGCTTTCGTCGACCAGTTCGGCGTCGACCACTTCCACGGCGCTGGAGTCGGCCACCTGCCCCTCCCTCAAGACAGCTCTGTATAAACGGAAATTATACGGGGTTATCTAATTCTGGCGTCGAGGTCACCGGAATCTTCGATGTCACGCGTGCTGTCGGTACGACGTCAGCAGCGACGACGACAGCAGCAGGGCTGCATCTCCTACAGGATCCGTGCAGCGGCCCGGGCCGCTGGAGCCGCGCCCGCGCACCGCAGTGATCCCGGCTACGGCGTCCGCCTTGGCCGGGACGACGACGGTGTTGGTGTGACCGGGACTGAGTCTGAGTTCTAACCGCCGACGACGGCCAGTTCCGGCAGGGCTGTTCAGGGAGCCGGTTGCCACTCCCGATCGAGGATGGCGTGCACGACGGAGTCACGCCACTTCCCCGCCTTCAGCACGTGCTCACGGATCACACCCTCCTCGACCATGCCCGCGGCCGCCATGGTCCTGGCGGAGGCCTCGTTGAGCGGGGACCGCGCACCCCAGATGCGGTGGAGGTCCAAGTCGTCGAACCCGACGCCGAGCAGCAGTCGCACCGTCTCCACGCCGTACCCCACACCCCACGCGTCCGGGCGCAGCGCGAAGCCCATGGTGGCTCCGCGCTGCTGGTGGGGATCGGTGGCCAGACGGCCGAACCCGATCACTTCGGCCGTGTTCCGTTCGACGACGGCGAGGGCGTACTCGGTACGGGGCGTCGCGGTGGCGGAGGTGATGGATCGTGTCACGATCTGCTCGACCTGGCCGCGGGTGCGCGGTTCGAAGCTCAAATGCTCCGTCGCTTCGGCACTGCCGTAGATGGCGAGCACCGCGTCCACGTCCTCAAGGGTGAGTTCCCGCAGGTCAAGACGTGCGCTGGAACGTTCAACCGGGTACATGCCCCCGGACTCTACCCGCGGGGCAGAGCGGGCCGGCCGACCGGGAACGCTTCGATCTCCGCACGCAGATCCTGCGCGACGGCGGCCGTGCGCGCCGGGCTGCTCATCAGGGCGTGCCGTATGCGCATCGTCGACACCACGATGCCGTTGTTGCGGTGCGAGGCGGGCAGGTCGAGCACCGGCCGGACGGCTTCGGCGGCGCCGTCCAGGTCCCCGCCGAAGAGCCGGACGAGTGCGAGGTCGCACCGAGACCCCGCGAGGTCACCGAACGCCCAACTCGGGGAGCTGGGATCACTGAAGCCCTGCACGGCCTGTTCCGCCTGCGCGGCGAGCCGTGCGTCCCCGTGGCCGAGGAGGACCTCCGCCTCCACCGCGTAGTAGAGCTGTTTCTCCGGGGCGTAGAAGAACAGCCCGCCGAGCTCGTCCAGGTCGTCGTGGACGACGTGCTCTCGCCGGTCGGCTGCCTGCTGGTTGATGGCGCGCACCGTCTCCTCGTCGCCGAGCACGGCGGCGGCTCGTGCTCGGAGGCCGAGGAGCCACAGGCCGACGGTTCCACGAAGGTCCGCCGCCGTCGCGGCGCCCTGGCCTGCGTAGTGGTAGGCGTCTTCGGGCCTGTCCGCCCAGTAGGCGATGAGCGACTTGAGGCCGTAGGTGAGCGCGATCAGTCCGGGGTGCTCGGCGTCCTTGGCGCAGGCCGCTGCGACCCGGGTCATGGTCATGGCCTGGTGGGGGACCTCCATGTCGTTGAAGCCCTTCGCCACCAGGAACGACAGCATGGCGCCCTTGACGTTCAGGTCGCGGAGCTGTGACGGCCGGACCCTGCCGCCCTCCAGAAGGCGGAAGACCTGCTCCTGGGTCTCCAGCAGGTCGTCCCAGATGACCGACAGGGGTTCCCGCGGGTACGCGGCGACGAGGCGCTGCACCTCGTCGTCGAGCAGACCGAGCGTGTCCTCGCCCACCCGTTCGCGGTCGGCCCCCAGGAGGAACTCCTTCGCGCGTCGCACAGCCATCGCGCCCGTCCTTTTCATGTCGTCCAGGCCCACGCCGGCATCGGCGTGGGGTGCGGTCGGTGAGGCGCCCGCGAGGGGAACGAACTGCTGCGCGGTGCCTTCGGGGACCTCGGTCCACAGGGCTTCGATGCCGTGGCCCAGCATCTCGACGATGACCGGCCGGAAGACCCGTTGCGGCTTCCGGCCCTCGTAGAGCCATCCCTCGACGGTCTTCGGGGCCGGCTCGTCCGCGTTCTGCAGGCCCAACCGCGCGGCGGCCTCCCTGTACTTCGCCAGGAAGTCGTCGGGGTGCCGTAAACCGCGGGCTTCACAGGTGTACCGGAAGAACAACACGGCGTCTCCCACTCCCTCCGCCGAGCGCGTCACTGCCACGACGGTAGAACGCCCTCCCCGGCGAGTGGCCCCACTCGGACGGTATTCAGCGGTTCCGGGGAAAGGCCGGGGAAGTCCCGAGGAAGGCGGCCGACTCCGCACCGGATCCCGAGGTCGTTTTGGGGGTGGAGCCGTCCGCGCGTGATTGCCACGCTCGTACCAGCCCTCACTCAGGGTGTCCAGGCATGCACCATCGTGGACCAGGGAGTCTCCCTATGCCCTCCAAAGTCGCCGGGCCCACCAGCGTGTTAGAGGCGCCCCCGCCGACGGCCGCGGAACCCACGCTCCCCGCCTTCGGCATGACGCTCCGCTCCGAACCGTCGAGCGTGGAAGTGGCGCGGCGCGTCACCCTGGCGTGGACCCGCTGCCACTGCCGGTTGTCCGACGACCAGGTGGACGCCCTTCTGATCGTGATGTCGGAACTGTGCACGAACGCGGTGCAGCACGGACGCCGCGACTCGTTCGGCGTGCGGGGCTGGATGCCGACGGCGGGCGAACTGTGCTTCGAAGTCGACGACAGGACGCCTTCGGCGCCCCTGTCTCCCGGCCGCCCCGACAGCGAGGCGGAGAGCGGGCGCGGCCTGTTCCTGGTGAACGCCCTCGTCGAGGAGCTGGGCGGCACCTGGGGCTTCGACGAGGACGGCTCGCGCGCCCGGTGCTCCCTCCCTCTGCCCGGGGACGACCGATGACTGCCGCCGTGCGCCGGTGGAACCACCCGGTGTCGGCATGGGCTCCTCCCCTGGACGGCGACGCACTGCGCACGGTGCTGGAGAAGGTCCGCCAGTGGCAGCCGCTCGACATCGACGGCCTCCTGGACGACATCGCCGCCGTCCTGGACGACGTCCCCCCGCCCGAAGAGAACGTCGAGGAACTCGCCGGACGACTCCGCGGGCACCTGGTGCGGCTGGTGACCGTCGCCGTCGCCGCTGGAGCCGAACAGGACATCACCGCGGTGCGGCTCCTCGATCAGGCCCGCACCCGGCACGCCGAAGACCTGCCCGGCGACCACCGGAGGGCCGTCGGGCAGCTGCGCCGGATGGGCTGGACCGCCAGCGAGCTCCTTGACCGGCTCGTCGCCACACGCTGCCTGCGGGAGGTGGTATGACCCACGCCCGGACGCCCGCCCCTGCCTCCCCGCCCCGCCGTACCGGAGAGAACACCGTGCGCACCGAGCCGCCCCTGGTCCCCTTCGTCGTCCAGCGTGAGAGGGAGGAAGCCGCCCCGGACAACCTGCTGCTGACCTCGATCGGGCCTGGCCGCTACCGGCTGCGCTACACCGACGAGGACCCCCGGGACCGCGACCTGCGCGGCGTGCTGTGGGCCCGCTGCGCGTTCGGTCCCGTCGACGACCTCGGCAGGCCGACGGGCAGGCCGCAGTGGCGGATGATGCACCCCCTGCGGCAGCGGGGCACGATGCAGGCGATGCGCTGCCAGGTCTGCGCCGGCCGTGCGCGGACCCCGCTCGGGTACGTCTTCCTCGCCGGGCCGGACACCGTGGACCCCGAAGACCCGATGACCCTGACGAACCAGCCGCCGGTGTGCGCCCGGCACGCGCGCCCCGCCGCCGAGCGGTGCCCGCACCTCACCCGCGACCCGATGGTGTTCCTGGCACAGAGCGCGCCCCTGTACGGGGTGAACGGCGTCGGCTACGGCTACGGCCACCGGGGCGTGCAGGTCGTGGCCCGGCCGGACGGGCCGATCCCGTACGGCCACCCGCTCCTGCCGACCGTTCTCGCCTCCCAGATGGTGCGCCGGCTCAGCTCCTTCCGGCTCCTGGGCCTGGACGAACTGCTCTGGGAACTGGAGCGCGCCGGATAGCCCCCTGTCCGGTGGACCGGCGGATCCGGCCGGCCCACCGGACAGGCCTCATCCCCCTACGCGGTACCCGCGTTGTGCGCTGCACTCCTTCACGGCAGCTCACAACGGGGGTCCTGCGGACTCCTCCGCCCGGGTCCACGGGCGGCCGACTCCTCAAGGAGCACAACCATGGCTTCTGTCGCTGCGCCACTCGCCACCGAGACGGTCGAGGTTCCGCTCTCCGACGAGTGGGAGCTGACCACCACCATCACACGGGCCCCGACGCCGATCGTCGAGGCCTGCGGCACCAACGACGGGTGCGCCGCGAGCTGCGCCTCGTCCTGTGCGTCGAGCTGACCCGACAGCTGCTGGTGCGGGCGGGGTTGTCCGCCCCGACCGCACCAGCGATCACGGACGGAGGGATACCCGTGACTCGACCGATCTACCGACGGTGCGGGGACGTTCTCGTCGTGCGCGCTGCCGCCATGCCGGTACGGGCCCGCCCCTCGAGCTGGCCCGCCTTCGACTCCGCAGACGAATGCAGGCAGTGGCTCGCCGGCCTATGGGCGGACGACACGTTCGTCACGCCGCTCCGTGCGGCCTCCCCACGCCTGGCCGACTACGTCGAGCGGATCCTGAGCGGCGATGACGTTCCGCCGAAGAGGATCCGGAAGGCCACATGCTCGGTCGCCGGGTATGTGCTGCGAGCCGCTGGGCGGTCGACACCGTTCGGCCTGTTCGCAGGCGTTGCCCTCGCCGAGGTGGGGCCCACGTCTGTCACGATCGGCACCGCCCATCAGCCGGTCGCCCGCCCCGACACGCTGTGGGTCGATCACGTGCGCAGGGACCTGGAGGTCCGAGCCGACGTCTTGCCGCACCTGACCATTCGCTTCAACAACCTGGCCTTCCGCCGCGGCGACACCGTCAACACCCCCCGCTCCGGCGGTCGCATCGCCAGTGCCAGGATCAGCCGTCCCGTGTCCGTCCTCCTGCAGACGGCCGCGACACCGACGTCCGGCCGCGAGCTCCTGCGGCGGCTGACCGAAGCAGGCGGAACCCCCGGACAGGCCCGGCGCCTGATCGCACGGGCCCTCACCGACGGCTATCTGACCAGCAGTCTCGCGGCCCCCATGACCGTGGACGATCCCATGGGGCACATCCTGCGCATCCTCAGCCCCCATGTTCCGGAGCTCGAGCCGGAGACGCAGGACGTCCTCGCTCACCTCGGCGACGTCCGGCAGCTCCTCGCCGCGCACAACCACACCTCTGGCGCCGGCACCCGCAAGCTGCGCGAGAGCGCCGACGGCCTGATGCGGTTCGCCGCCGTGGAGAGCCGAAGCCGCATCAGCCTCGACCTGCGGCTCGACGCCAGGGTGAGCGTCCCGGTCCATGTTCTGGATGAGGCCGAGAACGCCGCGCACGCACTCGTACGCCTGACTCGTACGCGCGGCCCGGCCCCGGCGTGGGCGGCGTACGCCACGCATTTCTGGGAGCGCTACGGCGCCGGGGTCCTGGTCCCTGTCCGTGACGCCGTAGACCTGGCCGCGGGCATCGGATTCCCCGCCGACTACCCCCTGTCGCCCTGGCCGGAGGCACCGCCCACGGTGCTGCCCCGCGACGAGAAGCTCGCTGCGAGGGCCGCGCAGGCGGTCATGGACGGAACCCGCGAGGTCGTCCTCACGGACGCGGACATCGACGACCTCGCCGGCGACTCCGAGACACCAGCGGTGGCACCCCATGTCGAGCTGGGGTTCCGCATCCGGTCCGCCAGTCGGAAGGCAGTGGACCGCGGCGACTTCCTGCTGGACGTGCGCCCCGCCTGGACGGCCGGCGTCCTGTCCGGACGCTTCACCGCCGTCCTGGGACGTCGGCTGTCGGACCCGTACCCGAAACTGCCCACCATGGTCCAAGGAGCACTGCCCGCACAGCTCTCCTTCGCGCCCGACTTCCCGCACGCGGAGAACGTCGCCCGCATCCCCGCCCTGCTGCCCCACATCCTCAGCCTCGGTGAGCACCGAGAGCCGGCCGATGACGTCGTCGGCCTGGACGACCTGGCGGTCTTCTCCACCGGCAAAGGCCTGCACCTGGTCAGTGTCTCCCGGCGGCGCGTCGTGGAGCCCGTCGTCCTGCACCCGCTCGCGCTCGAGAAGCAGGCGCCTCCCCTGGCTCGTTTCCTGGCCATGATCGGCCGCGGCTTCGCCGTGGCCTGGACCGCATTCGACTGGGGCCCGGCCGCCGTCACGCTGCCGTACCTGCCGAGGGTCCGCTACCGCCGTACGATCCTGGCCCCGGCACGGTGGAAGTTACCCGCTGCAGTCCTGCCGGCCGGTCCGTTCACCGCAGCCTGGCACGCCGCGTTGACCGACTGGGCCGCCACCTGGCGCTGCCCGCCACGCCTCGAGCTCCGCGACGACGACCGTTCCATGAGCCTCGACCTGGCCGAGCCGCTTCACGCGCGCCTGATCCACCAGTACCTCCAGGGTCGTGCGCACGCCGTTCTCGCCGAAACCGTCGAGGAAGACGACCTGGGGTGGATCGGGCACGCGCACGAGATCACCATGCCGCTGGCCGCTGCCGGTCCTCAGATCCCGCATCCGGACCTGTCCCAGGCCCCCCTCGTCGCGGGCTGCCATCTGTCGAGGCCCGACGGCGGGGGCCGACGCTGGCTGCAGGCCAAGGTGTTCAGCCATCCCACAGCGATGGACCAGATCCTCACGCGCCGACTGCCCGCCCTGCTCGGGGACCTCGGGACCGCCGACGTGTGGTTCGTGCGCTACCGCTCGCTGAACGAGACAGACCACCTGCGCATCCGCATACCCGCCAACGGCGCACTCAGGTACGCAGGCATCCTGCAGAAGGTGGCCGCGTGGACCGAGCAGCTCACCGCCGACCGGCTCGCCTCCCACCTCGTCGTCGACGGATACCGGCCCGAAACCGGCCGCTACGGCACCGGCCCCGCGATGGCCGCGGCCGAATCCGTGTTCATCGCGGACAGCCTCGTAGCACGCTGCGCACTTGCCGACCTGCCCTCGTTCGACACGGAAGTGCGGTGCGCCCTCAGCATGATCGACATGGTGGAGGGCTTCCTCGGCACCCGCGAGGGCCGCACGTGGCTGGCCACCGCCCCGGCACCGCGCACCGAGGGACGCCCCGACATCACCCGGCCCGCCGTCCACCACGTGCACGGCCATCCGCTGCCGGCCGCCTCCCCACGACTGGCGACCGCCCTGGCGCAGCGGCGGGCGGCACTGGGCGCCTACCGGGACCTTGTCGACAACCGGCGCACCGAGGACGTCCTCGAATCGCTGCTGCACATGCACCACAACCGGATGCTGGGCCCCGATCGCGTCAGCGAGGCCGCCTGCCGGCACGCCGCCCGTCAGGCCTGCCGATCTCTGGTGGCGCGGGGGACAGCATGAGGCGCGACGACCTGGGCGGCGGCCTGGCCGGGGCCGCCCTGCACGAGATGGTGCTCGCTCGCAGTCGTGGCGACTGGAGCGCAGCCCACGCAGCGGCGCAGGCCGTCACCGCTCATCCCTTGGCCGGGCACCCCGACGAGGCGAGCCTGTACCGAGGGGTCCCCGCCGTCGCCTACGCCCTCCACCTTGCCGAGCACCCCGCCTACGCGCGGGCGCTCGCCGAGCTGGACGCCGAGACGATCGCGATCGTCGCCGCCCGCGTGGACGCCGGGCAGCGACGCATGGACCGCGGCCGGCCACCCCGCATGGCCGAGTACGACCTGATCAGCGGGCTGACCGGCCTCGGGGCCTTCCTGCTGCGTTCCGGCCGGGACGCAGCCCTCCGGCTCGTCCTGAACTATCTTGTGCGGCTGCTCACCGAACCCATCACCGTGGCCGGTCACCAGGTCCCCGGGTGGTGGGCGGCCGATGCGCCGAGCGGCGCACTCGGCGCCGGAGCGTTCAGCACCGGCCATGCGAACTTCGGCCTGGCGCACGGCGTGGCGGGTCCGCTCGCGCTCCTCGCTCTCGCCGGCCGCGCCGGATGCACCGTCGACGGCCAGGAGCACGCGCTCGACGAGGGCATCGCCTTCCTCACCCGGTGGGTCCAGCAGTTCAACGGCGGAGCCGTCGGGTGGCCCGGCCTCCTCCCGCTGGACGCCTTCCTGCAGGGACCGGTCGCCGGCATGGAACCGGAACGTCCCTCTTGGTGCTACGGCACACCCGGCATCGGCCGCGCCCTGCAGCTCGCTGCGCTCGCCCGCCACGACGCCCTGGGACGCCAGATCGCCGAGCGCGCCGTGCTCAGCTCCCTCACCGACCCCCTGCAGCTTGCCCAGCTCCACGAGGCCACGGTCTGTCACGGCTGGGCCGGACTGCTGCTGACCTGCGACCGCGTCGCCGCCGACGCCATGACCCCCGACATCGCACACCAGTTGCCGAAGATCCACGCACGGCTCGACACCCACATGGTGCGGCACGGCATACCCCAGGACACCGGTCTGCTCACCGGCAACGCCGGCGTCCTTCTCACGCTGCACGCCCTCCGCACTCCCCGCCCCGCTGACCTGGGGTGGGAGACGTGCCTCCTCCTGAGCTGAAAGGTCCACCGTGAACCAGAGCCCGACCGCAGGCGAGCTCCGCAACAGCCTCGTCGACGAAATGATCCTGAAGGGCGTGAGCCTGACCGATGACGTCGAGCGCGCCCTGCGGACGGTGAACCGCGAGGCGTTCCTCCCCGGCATCGACCTCAAGGACGCGTACGCCGACCAGGCCGTGATCATCAAGGACAACCCGGACGGACCGCTCGCCCTGTCCTGCGCATCGGTGCCGTCCGTCGTCGCGATGATGCTCGTCCAGCTCGACGTCCGGCCCGGCGACAGCATCCTCGAGATCGGCGCCGGAACCGGCTACAACGCCGCGCTGCTCGCGGAACTCACAGGCACGGACGGAAGCGTCACCAGCATCGACATCGACCCCGACGTGGCCCTGTACGCACGCACCATGCTCAACCGTGCCGGGTACGGGCGCGTGCACGTGAGGGAACGCGACGGACTGGTCGGCGCACCGGAGACTGCCCCCTACGACCGGATGCTGGCCGCCGTGGGCCTGTGGGACGTGCCTGCGGCGTGGTGGGACCAGCTCCGCGAGGGCGGGCGCCTCGTCCTCCCGCTGCGCTGGCGAGGCCAGACCCGGTCCGTGGCCCTGACCCGGCGCGGCGACACGCTCGTCTCCGACGGCATGGCGCTGTGCGGCTTCGTCCCGATCATCGGGCAGGACGGTGAAAGGACGGCCGCCCTCGACACGGGCGGCACCATCCGCGTCCACTACGACGAGGACCAGGCGGTGGACGCCGACGCGCTCGGCGCCAGCCTGCGCAGCGCGCCGGCCGAGGTCCTGTCCGACCAGTGGATCGGCGGAGACGAGTCGTTCGACGGGGTGTGGCTGCGCGCCACTGTCGGAGACGATCGCGTGTGCCGCCTGGAGGCCACGCCTGATGCGCTGGCCCAGGAGCTGATTCTGCGGCCCGCCGTCCCCGGCCGGAGCCCGCTCCTCGTCGACGGCGGCTCCTTCGCTTACCTGATCGTTCGCCGTGAAGACGCCGACAGCCAGCGGCCGTTCCGGCTCGGCGCGGCCGCGTACGGTCCGCGTGCCGAGGCGCTCGCTCAGGACCTCATCGCCCACATCGATGCCTGGGGCAGCGCACGCACCGCCGTTCCCCGCCTGACCATCACTCCGGCGAAGACCGACGCAGCCGCTGGACCGGGCTCCGTGATCAGCAAGCGCGAGAGCCGACTGACGCTGACGTACTGAGCCGTGCCCGTGGGTGCCTCCGCCTTCCCTGGGCGGAGGCACCGGCCTCGCCGGCTCGCTGACGTCCGTCCTCGACCGGACGAACCCACTGATCCCCGATCTTGATCGAGCACCTGGAGGAATCTCCGTGACCAGGCACGGTGCCGTCACGGGGCCCCAGGTGGATCCGGCACTCCCGCTGCTCGTGGTGCGGTCGACGATCCGGGCACA
>NZ_JACHJI010000029.1 GCF_014203535.1 Streptomyces griseomycini | reverse complement strand
CCCTCCGGGCTGCGCCCGGAGCAAGCGAACCACCGCGCTGCGCGCGGTGATTGCGCTCACGCTCCGCGTGAGCGCTGGCGGGACGCTGCGCGTCCCGCTCAACCTGTGCGCTACGCGCACAGGTTGACGCTCCGTTTGCTGCGCTCCCGGAGCGGTGCGGGGGCTGCGCTCCCGCACCGGGTCTGTCCACGCTGCGCGCGGCCAGACAACGGGCCTACGGCCCGAGCAGCAACGAGGGGAGTCAGGGGCGTGATTGATGCAGCATGTAGCCTTGGCGAAACTGCACCTCCCCCACCTCCGAGTGCTTCAAAGCGGGTATCCGATCGAGTCTGGAATGGTCCCGTAGCCTCGTAACGGCCTGTGCGTCATCTGTGCGCCCAGCTTCCAACCGGTCACCGTCATGCGCTATTCGGGTGCGTCAGCACCCGAGCGCGGAGGCTCCGCCGACGCGCAATCAAAACTGTGAGCCCCGATCCCCGATGCCGCCGCACCGCCCGCACCCGCCCCCGCCTCTTTTCTCATTGGGGTAGGGAGAGTGGCAGCAGAGGGGATGTCAGCAGTCCGACCATGCGTAAGTGGTGCGCTGAGCTGCGGGAATGGAGAAGCCGGCCGGGAGGGGGCGCAACACTTTGGCGCAACATTCTGACGCAACGTCATGGCGCAAAGTTCTGGCGCAACATGAGGTGCAACAGGTCTTCCATTCTCCATCAATACACACTAGTATTTGAGGTACGGGGGAAGGCGAACCCCCGGCACACGCAGTGGTCAACGAAGGGGAGAACATGGAAATCCAGATCTCTGGCGGAATCGTCCGGCGAGTGCGCGGCGGGCAGGACGCTCCCGTCAACGGCCTGGCCATTCAGGCCCGCACGGTCGCGAATTTTCTTCCGCTGATCTGCCAGCGAGCGGGGGCGAACATCGTGCACAACGTGGACGCGAACTACACCGGAATTCGCTTCGACACCAAGGTTGGCCCGGTCGTGCTGGAAATGCCGGTGGGTGACCAGCCGTACCGTCTGGTGCACGAGTTCATCGAGCCGGACGCGCAGGGGCGCACCGAGGTGGAGATGCGCCGCTTCCCGCAGATCTACAAGCCGCAGGGCATCGCGCACATCACGGCCGAGTTCCTCCGGACGCGCGGGTTCCTGAAGTAGTCCGCCCGGGGGCGTCCCTGACGGGACGCCCCCTTCCGTCCGGCAGCAGCACGAGGGGAAGGGAAGTCATGGAGAGCACGCAGGTTGTGGAGCAGGTCGAGGAGGCCGGAGCGCCGTTCACGGTGGCGGAGCAGGAGCAGGCCGCTTACGCGCTGCGGGAGCTGGCGCGCCGCGT
Source organism: Streptomyces griseomycini (assembly GCF_014203535.1). Classification (GTDB taxonomy): domain Bacteria; phylum Actinomycetota; class Actinomycetes; order Streptomycetales; family Streptomycetaceae; genus Streptomyces; species Streptomyces griseomycini. The sequence goes on along the minus strand of NZ_JACHJI010000029.1, from coordinate 37,010 downwards.
GAGTGACCCGGAGGCGCAGCGGGTGCCGCAGGAGCAGTTGGAGATGGTCCGGCCGTTCTTCGAGCTGGGTTGGGTGATGGGTGTGCGTACCGGGCACACGGGCCCGGCCCTGGCCGATGTGCCGGTGGACCGCGTCACGGTGGCGCGCGCGTTCGTCCTGCTGAGGGTCGCGCGGATGGCCGACCCGATGGTTGTCGCCGTCGCCCGGAGCCTGGACCCGCAGCACGCCGGGCCGGTGCTGTGGCAGAAGGTCGACTATCACGGCAGTCTGACCAGCCGTCACGGTAGTTACTGGGTGAGCGCGATTCACGCGCACGCCGACCCGTTCGGCGAGGCACCCGAGCTGCGCTATGACCTGTGCGAGATGCGCGGAGTCGTGCCCATACCGGTGGTCAAGAACGTGCGGCGGGTGAGCATCACCCCCCTGCCCGAGTACCGCACGATGAGGTAAAAGACCAGGTCAGAGGGGGATTCACACACTCACAGAAAACACTAGTATTGAAGTCATCCGGGGGGCGGTGGCCCCGCCCCCCGGCTCCGCAGAGGTCAACACAGCGTCCGGGGGCGGTGGCCCCGCCCCCGGACCGCTACGAAGGGGAGAGCATGACTCAGCAGTTCGCCGAGCGCGCCACGAACGTCGCCCCCACCGGTGCCCGCAACGCCGGACTCTCCGACCTGGTCCGGATCCTGGAGGACCAGAACCGCCGGAAGCTGGACGTGATCGCTCCCGCGTCCGCGCTGCGGTTCCGTGAGGGCAACGTGCACGTCGAGGGCGTGGAGTCGTTGATCACCGAGGACGGGGTGACGGAGGTGGACGGGATCTACCGTCCCACCGCCGTGGCCGACGAGGGCATCGCGGACAAGCTGCGCATCCCGCTGGCCTACCTGCGCCGCATGCGCGCCGAGAACGTGCCGCTGCTGGACGAGAACGTCAACGCCTGGCTCCGCAACGACCCCGGGCGGCGTTTCATGCTCCGGGCGTTCCGGGGCGAGAATGCCCCGGGCATGCCGCCGGCCGAGGGTGTGGCCCGCGCGCTGCTGTCCGACAGCTACAAGCTGATGGACAACCTGGACATGCTGCTGGCCGCGCTGGACGGGGTGCGGCAGTCCGGGCACCCGACCCAGGTGACCGGGTGCGATCTGACCGACCGGCGCATGTATGTGCGGGTGGAGTCCGAGGCGGTCGCTGTCCAGGCCCGTGCGCTGCTGCGTGGCTACCGGTCCCCGTTCGACGGGCGCAGCGGTGACGAGCTGCCGATGATCTCGGCCGGTTTCGTCATCACCAACAGCGAGGTCGGTTCCGGGGCGTACACGATCACCCCGCGCGCGGTGATCCAGGTGTGCCGTAACGGCCTGACCGAGACCAAGGACGTCATGCGTGCCGTGCACCTGGGAGGCAAGCAGGACGAGGGCATCGTGTCCTGGTCCGACCAGACGCAGCGCAAGACGCTGGAGCTGATCACGTCCAAGACCGCCGACGCGGTGCGCACGTTTCTGTCGCGGGAGTACGTCGAGGCCAAGGTGCGCGCGATGGAGGACGCCGCCGGTAAGCCGCTGGCCGAGCCGACGAAGACGATCGAGCACGTCACCAAGACGCTCAGCATCGGTGCCGAGGCCAAGGACATGATCCTGGCCCACTTTGTCCGGGGTGGTCAGATGACGGCCGGGGGCGTGATGAACGCCATCACCTCCACCGCGCAGACCCTCACCGACGCCGACCAGGCCGCCGCCCTGGAAGCGCTCGCGGTCCCGGCCCTCACGGCCGCCGCCGCGCACGGCTAACCCCACAACCCCCGCGCGGGCCGGGGTCCCCCCTCCCCTCCCCCGGCCCGCGCGGGCCCCACGCCCCCAGCGCGCAGCGCCCCACCCGAGAAAGGGAGCGCGCAGCGCGCCCGCCCCGTGCGCGGCTGCGCAGCAGCCCGCACGCCGGTCCCCGGCGCGCAGCGCAGGGGACCCCACCCCCGGCGCGCGCAGCGCGCCGCCCGCTCGCTCCGGGCGCAGCCCGGAGCACCCCGCTGCGCGGGGGAGAGAGCGCCCCGCAGAGCCCCGGCCCCCTACCTCCCAGGAGTGACACGCCATGTCCGCACGCCCGCAACTGGTGCGCCCCGATGATGCCGCCATCGCGGCCGCCATGAGCCGCGCCCTGACCGCGCTCGCCCTGGTGATCCTGGCACTCGGGGATGGGGAGCACACCGTCAATCTCGTGGCCGAGCGCACCGATGACACGTGCGTCCGGGGTCAGGCCGACCTCTCCGTCGGCACCGGTCCGGTGCGCCTGTCCGTGCTGGACGAGGACGACTACGCCGTGCTGCGCACGCTGCTGGTGTTCGCGCTGGAGGGCAGCACGGTGCGCAGCGCCGTCCTGGTCGCGACCACGGCCGCCGAGCCCCGCCCCCGCGCGTGCGGCTGGACCGTGCGCGGCGGATGGCTGCACCCCATGGACCCCGCCGAGCTCCGGCAGGCCGTCCCCCTCTGCCCCGGCGTTCCCGCCGTACGGCGGGAGATCTACCGCGCCCCGGCCCTGCCCCAGCCCCACGACAGCGACGAGGAGACCCGCCATGGCTGAGAAGCCCGCCGTCACCGCGCACGGCTACTGCACCAACACCGCCCCGGTCCCCGGCACCATCCGCACCGTCAACGCTAAGAACACCGGCCCGAAGTTCTTCCATCTGCACGGCCGCCGCTACGGCGAATGTCCGTGCGGCAAGGAAGTGTCCCTGACCGAGCGGGACAACCTGCGCCGTCACAAGCCGCCGCAGGAGTAGCCCACAGCCGCCGCCCCCTCTCCCGGGGGGGCGGCCCACCCGGCCAGGTGATCGATGGCTGAGTGCCTGCCGCCCGTCGCCGCCCTTTCCCCTCCAGCGGGCGACGGGCGGCAGACAGGTCCCTCCCCGGAGTTCCCGCCACAGGCCACGCCAGCCAATGTCACCACACCGGCCGCGCCACCCACCGCCCGCTCTCAGCCAGTCCGAAAGCGCACACTGAGCGAAAGGTCCTGCCGCTCATGGACACCACAGTCAGCTGCGAACTGCACCTGCGCCTCATTCTGTCGAGTGACTCTTCCCTGCCTGTCCGGGCGAGTCTGCGGTATGACACGGCCGACCCCTACGCCGTGCGTGCCGCCTTCCACACCGGAGCCGAAGAAGCCGTGGAGTGGGCGCTCGCCCGCGAACTCCTCACCGCCGGCCTTCACCGCCCCGCCGGGATCGGTGACGTCCAGGTCTGGCCGTGCCGCAGTCGTGGCCTGGACGTCGTGTGTATCGCCCTGACATCCGAGGAGGGTGAGGCGCTGCTTCACGTCCCGGCGCGGGTCTTGGAGCGCTTCCTGGAGCGCACGGCCGCCGTCGTACCGCCCGGCACGGAGCACGGTCACGTGTGCCTCGACGAGGAGCTCTCGCGCCTCCTGGCGGAGAGCTAGGGCAAGACGTCCGCCCGTGCCGTCGCCGCGAGGTGACGGCACGGGCCGCCGGACAGCACGCCAGCGCCCCCGCCCCCTCCACCGGCCCCCGGCTCCGCCGGGAGCCGTCCAGAAAGCCAGCCCCGGAACGTACAGGAGACACCGCCCATGACCAGCGTCAGCCTGACCATCGAGACCCCCGCCGGCCCCGTGCACGCCACCGCCGGCCCCCTCCAGGACGACGCCGTCGTGTTCGAGCTGGGCGGCGCGATGCGCGGCCACGTGCACGTAACCGGCACCCACCATCCCCGCTACTGGGACCGGTTCACCGCCGTGCGCGCCTGTCTCGGCCCCGTCAACGCCTATCAGGACACCGCCCCGGACGAGGTCCTGCCGCGGCTGGCTCGCAGCCGCACCGGCTATCGGGGCAGCCTGACCCTCTACCGCGACGACCTGGACTACCCCCAGGTGACGGTGTATCCGATGGAGTCCGCCACCGGACACACCCCGTCGGAGAGGACGGCGGCGGCGCTCACCGCCGTGCTGCGCGGCTGCGCCGAGCACGTCGCCCAGCGCGAGGACGTGTTCGTGATCCTGGAGGCTTCCCGGCAGCGCGACACCCCGGCCCTGCTGCGGTTCCTCGCGTGGGCGGCCGCCCACCACCAAGCCGACGCCGCCCGCCTGGAGGGAGAAGCCCGCACCGCCCTCCCCGCGTGGCGTGCCGCCGTCGCCGCCTGGTGGACCGCGGCACGATGGTTCATCGCCTGCCCGCACCCGGTGCTGCTGCTGGTGCTGGCCGACTACTCCGGCTCACTGTCCCGCATCGTCGCCGTCGAGCAGTGGCGGGGCCCCTACTGCCGCACCGCAGCCGCCCGCGAGCACGAGTACGCCCGCCGCGCCCAGGCCGAGGCCGACTCCCTGCGCGCCCAGGCACGGGCCCGCTCACGCGGTCGCCGACCGGCCCCGGGCAGCGCCGCGCCGCAGGAGCGCGCGTACTTCGTGGTCGGCCAGTGGAAGGGCGGCGGTGAGGTGGACGTCTGGCACGTCGAGGAAGCCCCGGCCGACCCGGACGCCCGGGCCGACGCCCACGAGCAGCACGCCAGCGACGCCGAGACCGCTTTCGGCAGCGTCAACGTCGTCTACGCCACCAACCCCCAGGCCGCAGCCGACCAGGCCCGCCATGAGGCGCGCCAGACCAGCGAGCGCATCCACCGCTAGCCCCCGGGGGCCGGGGACCAGGCGCCCCTGGTGCCCGGTCCCCGGCCCTGTCCCCGTACGCATCGAAGGAGAGGTCTGATCATGCGCTGGTTGATGAGTCTGGGTGAGCGCACCCGGCCCGACGTGCCCCGGTTCGCCGAGTGCCCGACCCCCGGCCAGGCGCGCGCGCTGGCCCTGGTCGACGACTTCGGTCAGCTCTTTTTCGTCCTGCGCGAGTGGCGGCAGGTCTACGGCGAGGAACTGACCGCCTGGGCAGCGCAGGTGCAGGCCGACGACATCAGCACCCTTCCCGCGGACCTGATCGCCGCATGGGAGGGAGTGGCAGATGTCGTCCGCCTGGACACCGAGCGCGGCGGCTACGTGCGGGTGGCCGACTACCGCGACATGCCGGTACGCCCGAGCGTCAGCGCCCGCGCCGTCACCGGCCCCCAGCTGTGGACCACCACGCCCTGACCAGCCCTGACCAGAGAGGTGATGCCGCATGACCGGCCAGCCGCGCCCATGGCGCCCCGAGAACTTCGACGACCACTGTGAGACGTGCGGTGCGCCGCCGGGCCAGCCGTGCGAGCCGTGGTGCGACACCGGCTACACCGCCGAGGACGCCCGCCGCGACGCCGTCCGGCGCCAGGAGGCCGCCGACCGCGACCGCACCCGTCCTGCGGCTGTCCGCAGGCCGCACCGCCCCTGAATGCCCGACTGCCGCCGGAGGAGAGCACGTCATGGCCGAGGAGTTGAAGACCCAGCAGCAGTTCGACGCGTTCGCCGAGGAGGTCGCCACCGCGCTGGGGACCCACTGCCGCACCGCGCCGCTGCCCGGGTACGCGCGGGGTCTGGCACGGCTGATCGTTGACGACGAGGACCGCGCCCTGCGGCTGTGCCAGCCCGACGCCCACCGCCCGCAGCAGTTGCGGGTGTTCGCCGGCCTGCCGGACGAAGAGCAGGTGTCGGCACCGTCGATCCAGGTGAGCACGATCAGCGCGGCTCACGTGGCCCGCGAGATCAAGCGGCGGCTGTACCCGCTGCACGCCCAGGCCATGGAGCAGGCCGCCCACCTCACCGCCTACCAGCAGACCGAGGCGCACGCCCGCCGCGCCGTCGCCGAGGCCGTGGCCGCCGCGCTCCCCGGCGCCCGCCTCGAGGAAGAACACCGGCGCACCCGGATCACCTGGCAGCACACCCCCGGGCCCGCCGGGCAGCACAGCCCCGTCCAGGTCGACAGTCTGTCCGCGGTCGTCGGCCCTTCCGGGGAATGGGTCCAAGTCGACGCCTGCGGCCACCCCGACTCGATGCTCCCCATGCTCACCGCCCTCACTCAGGTGCCACGGGAGTAAAAACAGCAGGCCAGGGGTGGGTTCACACCCAACCGAGAAGTACTAGTATTAGTGATGCGAGAGGGGGCACCCTCCCCCACTCCGTCCCCTCTCGCACCCTCACGACGGCGGCAACCGCCCTCCCTCTTCTCCCTGTTTTCAGCTCTTCCCGCTTTCAGCCCTAGGAGTTGCCATGCTGCGATCGCTGTGCCGCGCCCTGCGACCGGCCCGTCTGCGCCTTCCCGCTCGCCGTTTCACCGCCGGGATCGCCGCCTTGCCGCCCACCGCCCGCGAAGCGTTCGGCACCAGCGCGAGCGCCGAGGAGGCCATCGCCTACAACCGCAGCCGGGTCGCCACCGCGACCGCCGTCGCCCTCTACCGCAGCGGGTACCGGCTGCCGATGCCCGACGACCATCTGGACGACGCCGTGCACGCGCTGGATTTCCCGTACTCGGAGCCGAGCCCGGAGACCCGTGCCGCCATCCGCGCCGCTCTGGCCGTCCTGGACTCCGACTACACGATCACCGTCACCCGCTGACCCGTCCCGCCCCGCCCGTGGGCCGCCGACCACCCCGGCGGCCCACGGGGAAAGGAGGATTGGTGTACCTGGTCACCCCCGACCCCGCCCACGGCCTGGTCGCCGCGCCGCGCTCCGGCGACGACCTCACCCCCGAGACCGAACAGGCCCTGACCGCCCAGGGCTTCACCTGGAACAGCGAGATCGAGGCCTACACCCGCCCCGCCGACCACGACCCCGAGGCCGTGGGGCACACCGCCGGCCTGCTGCGCGCACTGGGTCACTACGTCATTGCCTGAGCGCCGATCTCATGCGCTGCCCAGCGCCTGCACCGTCGCCTGACCGTGAGCTGCACCGCCCCGCGCCCGCCGGCGGGGCGGCGCGCAGCACCGTCCGTTCCGTCGCCTTCACGAGTTGGAGAGGTGTCATGTCCCGACGTCGCCCTCAGCCGCCCGTCCGGTACGCCGTCGCCGAGCACGAGGGAGCGCACCAGGTGGTGGACCAGCTCCACGGGTACGCGCTCAGCAGCCACACCGCCCGCGAAGCCGCCGAGGCCGCGGCGCGCGAACTGGCCGCCGACCCGGGTGCCGCCGTCGCGGCCGTGGAGGCGCTCGACGCCGCCCAGAGCGGTCCGGCGGCCGCCGAGCGGCGCACCCTGCGCCGGTTCGGGTACGCCTGGAGTCTGCGCCAGGACGAGATGCTGTCCCTGCTGCGGGAGTTCGGCCACCGCCGTCTGGAGGACCTGGTCTCCGCCGGCCATCTGGCCCTGGTGTTCAGCCCGGTCGGATGGCCGTACTACACCACGCCCGAGCGCTTCGCGCAGCTGTCGCCGCGCTGGGTGCGCGACGGCGAGGTGTCCTTCCCGGCCGCCGACCTGAGCCGCCTGGAGCGCCCCCGCCCCGCGCTGGAGGCCCTGCCCCGGCGCGAGCGCTACAAGCCGTGCGAGCTGCACGGCATCGCGCTGGGGCGGTGTCTGCTGTGCGGGCCGCGCGAGCACTTCGAGTGCCAGTGGGGCGAGTGCACCGCCAACCGCGTCACCGTCTACTGCGAGCAGTGCGCACGGATCGACCCCTGGCGCACCTTCCCGCTACCGCCGCGCCACGACCGCGACTAACGGAAAAACCGCAGGTCAGGGGCGGGTTCACACCTACCAGTATCGGACTATTATTAGATTTACTGGTGATGCGGGAGCCCGGACGGCGGGCCCCGCCGCCACCTCACACGAGGAGGGACACCACCCGTGAACCCGATCGAACTGGCCGGACTGCTGGCCGCGCCGACCGAGTCGCCGGTGCGCGACGCACTGCGCCACCTCGCGCCCAGGGCGCTGGACGCGCTGACCATCGAAGCCCTCTCGGCCACCGAGGAGGCGTGGCGGCGGGTCACGGTCGACCGGGTCGCGGCATTCGCGGCCGGGCAGCCCGGCGACCGCCCGGTGGTGGCCGCGTATTTCACGACGGTCGAGCGCCGGACAGCAGAGGGCATGCACGTCGGGTGGAGCCCGTTCATCGCTGCGCTCACCAGCACCGAGGACATCCCGGACCTGCGGCACACCCGCACCACGGCGACCGCCGTGCCGATCGGTGAGGCGGAGATGGCCGAGGAGGTGTTCGCCGACCCGGAGCTGGCCGCCGCGCTCAACCGGCTCGCGGCAATTGACCCGCCCCGGCACGAGGACATCCTGCGCGTCCACCTGCCCACCCGTCAGGTCGCCCGTCTGACCCCCTGACCGTCGACGCAGGCGGGCGCTGCGGCGCCCGCCCGTAATTGAACCCACTCACCCCGTAGCCCGCTTTTCCGCAGGTCAAAGGGTATCTGGACCCTCAACAGAAAGACACTAGTATTTTATTAACGGGCGTTGCCCGTCCCATTCCGCCGATGAGGCATGGAGAAGGAGAGCCCTATGGCTACCGCCGTCTCGACCCCGACCAGTACGCCCGCCGCCCCCGAGGAGGACACCACGCAGGTGGTTGTGCTGGACGCCGCGCTGCTGGTGCGCGACGAGTGCAACGCCCGTGAGCACGACACCGAGCCGGACGAGAAGCTGATCACCTCTGTGAAGGAGATCGGCGTCGAGGAGCCCATCAGCGTCCGGCCCCGGCCCGACGGCACCTACGGGGTGTTCAAGGGCTGGCGGCGCGCGCAGGCCGCGCAGGTCGCCAACGCCACCGCCGAGGCGGAGGGCCGCCCGGTGCGCCCGGTGAGGGCATACGTGCGTGAGGATCTGGTCGGCCGTGACGGCTGGACGCGGTTTTTGTCGCTGGTGGAGAACGACCACCGCGAGGGCATGAGCGCGCGTGACACCCTGCGGGCGCAGGAGTTGGCCCTGATCGACATGAGCGAGGTCGACCGCCGTACGGCCGCCAAGGCGCTGGGGGTCGGCCGGAACGCGGCCAGGCAGGCCAAGGCGGCGCAGAAGCTGGACGACGCCACGCTGCGCCGGGCGGCGGCCGGAGGCATGGATTTGGAGCAGACCGCCCAGCTCGCCGAGGTCCAAGACGTGCGCGGCGCGGAGAACCGTCTGCTGCGGGCGCTCCAGCGCGACCACGAGGAGGGCGGCGGGGGGCGCGGTCACTGGGATCAGGAGATGGCGTTGCTGCGCGCCGAGCAGGCGGATGCCGCCGCCCGTGCCAAGGCGGTGGAGGAGCTCAGGGCGGCGGGCATCCCGTTGCTGGGGGCGGTGGGGTACGGGCAGAAGGACCCGTCCCGGCCGCTGGCCGAGCTGACCACGGGCCTGGGTGCGCCGCTGACCGAGGACAATCACAAGGGCTGCCCCGGTCACAGCGCCCGGCTGGACGAGGAGCACCGGCCGGTGTGGTACTGCGCCGACCCGGCCGCGCACGGCCACAAGGTGCGGCCCAAGCCCAAGCAGGTAAAGACCGAGGAAGACGAGCGCCGGGCCGAGGAACGGGCGCGGACCGTGGCGTGCAACCGCGCCTGGAAGGCGGCCGCCGGTCCGAGGCAGGAGTTCGTCAAGCGGCTGGTGCGCGGCAAGACCCTGCCCGAGGAGGCCCGGCAGTTCGCCCAGCGGATCGCGCTGGACCTGCCCCGCTTCTACGGCAAGTGGGCCGACAAGCAGCGCACCGAGACCCTGGCGCTGCTGCTGGGGGCCACGGACCCGCAGAAGGAGGCACCGTCCCAGGTCGCGGCCGGCTTCCCCAAGAACCGGCTCGCCAACGTGCTGTTCGCGCAGGTCGCCGCCGCGTTCGAGGACGACATCCGCGAGCCCAAGCAGTTCGACACCGCCCGGGGAACGCACGTCTGCCTGTGGGAGTCGCCCAGCCCGCTCCAGGCCTCCTACCTGCTGCTGCTGGAATCCCTCGGCCAGGCCGACAACGGCAGCTACCAGCTCTCCGAGGTCGAGCAGCAGGCCGTGGCCAGCCACCGGCCCAACGCCGACACCGACAGCGACGTCAGTGCCGACGCCTGACGTTCCCTCCCCTTCCCGAGGCTCCGGCCGGGCACGCCCGGTGCCCGGCCGGTCATCCCCCTCCCGTCAGAGAGGAAGAACCACATGTCCATCGGTATCGACGAGGTGCGCGCCTTCATCGGGCAGCTGCCGGATGCGGCGGCCGTCGCGCAGGTGCAGGAGGCCGCCGCCCGGCGGCTCGGCGAGCTCGACAAGGCCGCTCACGACGGCATCGTGGCCGGTCGCCGGGCCCGCATCAGCGACTCGCTGCGCCCGGCCTTCCTGCGCCGCCTGACCGGCACCGTGCAGGAGCGCAACCGCACCGGCACGCGCGCGGGCTTCCTGCTGGACGAGGAGTCCACCCGGCTGCTGCGCACCGACCCGCGCAACCGCTACCGCATCCCCGAGGGCACCAAGCGGTTCCGGCTGCCCGGCAACGGCGTCCCCGTCTCCTGCCTGGAGCTTATCGAGGACTGACCGCCCCTTAGGTCGCCGGGCAGGGCAGAGGGCTCACCGCCCTGTCCTGCCCGGCGGCGCCAGCAGCCGCGCAAGCGCGGCCGCTTCCCCTCCCTCAGACCGTTCGAGAAATCAGAGGCGACCATGGTCATCTCTCCCGGCGCCGTTGCAGCCGCCCGGGCGTACGCGAGCGATATGAGCGGTGCGCCCCTGCCCGAGCCGTCGAACGCCGATGCGGACAACGGCCCGCTGGAACCGGCGCACGAAGCGGCCTACTACCTGGGGATGGGTGAGACGTTCCGCATCCTCACCCGTCCCGGTGAGCCGGCCCGGCCGGACGTGAAGGAGCTGAGCACGGCCGTGCGGGCGGTGCCGGGCGGCGGCATCTGGTACCGCCGTGGTGACGAGGCGGCCAGCCGGATCACCGCTTCCGACCAGCGCATCCGCAATCTGCCCCGGGACCCCGACCAGCTGTGGGCGCTGCTGGCCGACGTGCTCCAGGCCCTGGACCTGCACGGTCAGGCCCCGCAACTGGACGGCAGCAACCTGCGCCGTGACCGCCTTCCCGGCCACCCGGCGGCGATCCGCCGCACCCACCCGATCGGTGGCTGGGGGCCCGTGCGCGTGCAGTGGAACCCGGACGGCGCCTGCCGCTGGACGGACCTCCACCACGGCACCTGGCAGTGGCCCGGCCAGACAGCCGAACCCGCCGAACCGGCCCCGACGACGCCACGCGACTGACCGCCCCCGTCACCAGCCGACCCGTCCTGCCCGGCGGACAACAGGGCAGAACGTTCCTCCGCCGCCCGGGGCGGCCGTACACGAACAACCGCCCCGGCATTTCTCCTCCTGTTCCGCTCTCTGAGAGGTCCTGATGACCGACAAGCAGCAGACGACACCGCCCGCCCCGGGCGACGACGAGCGCGACCGCCCGCTGACGCTGGCCGTCCTGCGCCAGCTCGTCCGGCGTGTCTGGCGCGCGCTGCCCGGCACCACCCTGGTCGTGCTCTCCCGCGACACCGAGGGCAACGGCTACTCGCCGTTCGCCACCTACAGCAACGCCCGCTACGCGCCGACCTACAGCGACGAGGTCGGCGAGGTCTACCCGCTGCCCGAGGAGCTGGAGCAGGACAAGGAACTGCGCGAGCTCTACGCCGACGGCATCCCCGACAGCGCCGTCCCGGCCCTGGTGCTCTACCCGCTCGGCTGACCCGACCGGCACGGGGGGCGGGACCGCCCACACGGTTCGTCCCGCCCCCGCCTGCCCGGCCCCCATCCATCCCTTGGTGACGAAAGCGAGGCGTTTCCGCCATGCCCAATTCAGCGCCAGCATCCCAGGAGCGAGCGCGCACGCCGGTGCTGGTCATCAGCGATCACCCCGACGACGACCCGATCGGCCTGCGGCCCTGCCCGGTTCCCCTGCGGCACCTGCCCTCTCCGCTGTTCAGCGCCGAGGAGTACCGGCTCGCCCCGCTCGTGATCCTGGACGACCGCAGCTACACCGCCTTCACACTGCGCCACATGCCCCACCGCCCCGGCCTCATCCTCACGCTCGCCGACGCGGGCGACGACACCGTCCACCCGCGGGCCGCGGCCATCGGCGCCGAAGCCGTCCTCCACGCCGGACAGGACCTGTCCTGGCTGCACCTGCGCCTGCACGAGGCAACCGACTGCCACTACGCCCACTGGGAGGAACTCCTCACCGGCCCTCCCCCACCGCCCGGCACCTGACCCCCGGCCGCCCCGCCCCGCAATCCGAAGGAGACAACCGATGCACTCGATACCCCAGCGCTGTGCGCGCCGGCCGCTGTCGGGCGGCCTGGTGGTGCCGTGGGTGTCCCTGGTCCACGGCGGCCACGCCGTCTTCGGCAGCCTGGACGCCGACCGGGCCCGCACCGCCTTCCTGCGGCGCCTGTGCCAGATCTGCGGCCAGTTCCTGGACGAGCGGTGCTACCTGATCGTCCGCCCCGCCGACGCCGCCCGCGGGCACTCCCCCGAACCGGCGCTGCACCCCGAGTGCCTGCCGTATGCCGCCGCGCACTGCCCCATGCTCAACGGCACCGCCACCCACTACCGCCACCGCCCCGTCCTGGCCACCCATCCCGCCGGACGGCCCTGCACCGACCCATCCTGCCCGTGCCCGGCCCGCTCCCCCGACCAGGGACACGCCGCCCGCGGCGGCCGCCCCGCCGACCGCTACGAGGCGTGGATGATCCGCACCCGCAACTACCGCCTGGTCCTCACTCCCGACCGGCCCGGCGCGCCCGTCGGCATCAGTGTCGATGTGCCCGTCCTGCGCCGGCGCCTGCTGCGCACCGCCACCCTCACCACCGACCAGCAACGCCTGATGAACCTGCTGCGCCCCCTCATGGGCGAGTCCTGACCTGCTTCCCGCCCCCTGTACCGCACGTAAGGAGCCCTCCGTGCTGATCACACCGGACCCGGCCACGCCCGAAGGCGAGGCCATCCTCGACCTGGCCGCGACGATGGACGACCTTGCCGCAGACACCGGCGAGTGGCCCGGCGCGGACACCGTCGACATCCTCGGCATGTTCCTCGACCGCTTCTCCTTCGCCGTCCAGGAAAAGCCCATCCGGCAGGTGGCCGGCCGGGCCTGGGTGCTGCGCCGGTGGGACCGGCACGGCGACGAGGTGACGCTCTGGGCCGACGAGGCCTCCGCCCTGGCCGCGCTGGCCCAGCATGCGCGCAGCCACTGGGACAACGTGGCGGGTACCAAAGGCATCCCCTACCGTCCTCCTGCCGACGACCGGACGGCCATAGACCTGTACTACGGGCCCAAGGAGCACCGCGACGACGAGGACTACACGCTGTCTGCCGAGGACATCGCCCGCTGCACGCACACGCCGCCCCGCTGCCTGAGCCTGACGGACGACAGGTCCTGCGCGGAGGCCAACAGCGCGGCCGTCTTCCACCCGATGACCGGCCACGACGACGAAGGCCTGCCCTGCATCGAACTGGCGGGGATTCTCGTCTTCGCCTACCTGGACCCCGACATGCGGGCCGTCCGGGTCTCCGTGCACCTGGACACCACCGACCAGCAGCTCGTCCGTCCCGACCATACGGTCCCGCTCCAGGTGGAGGTCGAGGACGCCACCATGTTCAGCAATCTCGGGGCGCGGCCGGCCCCGGCGCGCGTCCCCGCATGGAAGGCCCGCCTTCGGCGGCTCACCAACCGCACCGCCCTCCACGACATCAGGGGGCAGCGAAAGGGGGGTTGACCTCAGACCAAGTTACACTAGTATTTGCATTAGGAGGTGTTCGCATGGCCCCGTCCGTCACGCACGTGTCCGGAACCGTCACCGGCAACGTGGAAGTCCGCTTCACCGACTCCGGCGTCGCCGTCTGCCGCTTCCGCCTCACCCAGACCCCCACCCAGTGGGACGCAGCCACGCAGCAGTGGCGCGACGGGACCCCGATCCGCTACGTGTGCACCGCCTGGCGGGACTTGGCCCGCAACGCCACCGAGTCCCTCACCGACGGGGTCAACATCCTGGTCGCGGGGCGCATCACCGAGATCCGGGACAACGCCGTCTACCTGAGCGTGGACGACCTCGGCATCAGCCTGCGCCAGCGCATCGCCTACACCGAGACCAGCCTGCCCAGCCCGGCCGCCGCCGCTCCCATCTCCCCCACCGTTCCGGTCGCTTCGGTCGCTTCGGTCGCTCCCCCCGCAGCGGCGCAACCCGCCGGGGTGAGTGCCGGTGGCCCGGCCGCCGGTCGGGCGGGCGGGCCGCCCGCCTGGTGGGAGCAGCGGCGGTCCGCCGGATGGCACCACGCCGCCGCCCGTACTCCGGCCGACGTCGGCCCCTAACCCCTCCCCCTTCCTCTCTTCACCGCGCCGCCGGGTGCGGCACCGGTTCACCTGCCGGTACCGCACCGCCCCTCTTCCCCTTCACCCGCACCACCTCGTGGGGCGCTGGTTCGCCTGCCGACGCCCCACCACTTCCCTTGCTGGCTCCGCCGCTCGTCGAAGGCGACGTCCGCTCCGACGGCACCGCCCGCCTGATCGCCGAGCAGCGCGCCGCGCTGTGCCCGGCCCCCGCACGAACGCTCGCCCCGCTCCGACGTCCCGACCGTCAAACCCAGCCCGGGAGGCTGCTCCGTGCCCGAGCCCGTCGACTTCTTCCAGGCCGTCGTCACCGCCCACCCCGAGGACGCCGACCACGCCCCGCTGCTGCATGACCCCGTCCACGCGCGCGTGGCTAGGGCCGGCGACGTCGCCGACGGCGACCTGATCCTCGCCGGCGTCGGCATGGGCGACGCCGACTACTTCAACGACCAGTACACCGCCCGCCCCGAGCCCTACGACCCGGCCTGCGGATGCGGCGTGTGCTGCCACCTCGCCGACCATCCCGGCGCCGTGGTGATGCTCTCCAACGGCCACCCCTGGCACGCCTGCGACCCGTGGCCCGCCGACGACCTAGTCCTCATCATCCCCGCCCACCGCCTGCCCGAGCGCACCGCGAAGGAGTGAGCAACCACCATGCCCGCAGCCGCATACACGCCGTCGCTGCCCGGCCTGAGCACCGCCGACGAGGTGGACACCGTCATCAACTGGGGCCTGGGCGCCGACTCCACCGCCTACCTCGCGCGCATCCTCACCAACCCCGCCGCGCACAGCATCGATCTGGAGCGCACCGCCGTGCTGTACATGGCCACCGGCAGTGAGTGGCCCGAGACCCGGATGCTGGTGGAGGAGTTCATGCTGCCGCTGCTGCGCGAGCACGGGGTGCGGTTCGTGCAGCTGTCCCGCTCCGGGCAGCCGAAGGCGGCCGGCATCACGGTCCTGGACGACTCCCGCCGCCCCGAGCGGCTCTTCGCCCGCGGGCCGTGGACGCTGTGGGACGAGCTGGAGTCCGTCGGCACCGTCCCCCAGCAGGCCGGCACCCGCAAATGCAGCCTGCGCGCCAAGGGCGAGGTCGGCGACCGGTGGCTGATGCAGGTGATGGGCGGGCGCCCGTTCCGGCAGATCATGGGCTTCAACGCCGACGAGCCCGGGCGCCGCTTCGGTGACGCGGCCGCCTCGAGGATCCCCGGGCGCACCGGGGTCTATCCGCTCATCGACTGGGGCTGGCACCGCCGGCAGTGCGAGGACTACCTCCTGGAGCGCTTCGGCGTGCACTGGCCCAAGAGCTACTGCACCTTCTGCTGCTTCCCTGTTTCCATGGGCGCGCTGCCGGCCCACCTGGAGCGCATGCGCTCGCACCCGGACATCGCCGGTGAGGTGCTGCGCCTGGAGTACACGGCGATGAGCCTGAACCCGAACGCCAGACTGTACGGCAAGCGCAGCCTGCTGGAGCTCCTCGACCCCTCCCGGCCCAGGGACCGCGCGTGCCTGGAGGCGTTCGAGCGCGAGCTCGATGTGCCCTGGGCGCTCTACCACGTGCGCCGACTGTTCCTGCTGTCCGAGACCGGCAAGCGCCGCCCGGTGATGCGCTCCACCGAGCGCGTCGACATCGGCCGCCCGCAGCAGCTGGCCCGGCGGCTGATCACCGTGTCCGAGCGGCACGGCGTCGACGTCGAGCACGACCCGCTCTACGGGTGCGCCCGCGCCTGGCTGCGCCCTCGCCGTGAGGCCTGGCCGATGGCGGAGGAGCTGTTCGTCACCGCTCCCGCCCGCGTGATCGACAAGCAGGACAAGCACTTCGAGCGCGAGTGGCGCGCCCTGCTCTCCGGCTCCGCCGCCCGGCTCCCCCTCGCCTGATCCCTCTCATCCTCTGTCTTCTTTGGAGCAGTCATGTCCGTACGCCCCACCGTCTGCCTGTCCGGCACCCCGGACCTGGCCGCCTACGACCTGCTCGCCCCGCAGTTGTCCGGCGGCAAGGACAGCGGCGTCATGCTGTGGTCGTTCATGCAGGACGCCGCGGCGGCCGGGGTCACCGACCGGGTGATCACCTACCACGCCACGCTCGGACCGCTGGAGTGGCCGGCCGTGCACGTCGACGGCACGCGCTATGCGTCGATGTCCGAGCTCGCCGCCGCCCAGAGCGCGGCCTGCGGCATCCCGCCCGACCGCCATGTGGAAGTCGCGCGGCCCGCGTTCCTGCTCACCGAGATCGCCGCCTACGGCCGCTTCCCCCGCATGGGCAGCCCCTACTGCCGCAAGTACGCCAAGGAGTCCATCATCTCCACCGCCTGGACTCCCCTGGTGCGCCGGCTGCGCCGCGAGCTCGGCCGCCCGGTGCGGATCCTGAAGGTCATGGGACTGCGGGCCGACGAGAGCCGCGACCGCGCCCACCACCCCGCCTACCGCAACGTCCTGACCAACAGCGCACGGATCGTCGACGAGTGGCTGCCGGTCAAGGACTGGCCCACCGCCGCGGTCCTCGAATGGCACCAGGACGCCCCCGTGCCCTACCACTGGACCTACGACTCCTTCCCCGGTGCCGGGGACTTCAAGGGCACCAGCCGCTGCTCCTGTTCGCTGTGTGTGTTCGCCTCCAAGCGGGACCTGTTGCTGGCCATCGCCCGCCGGCCCCGGCTCGCCGCGCTGTACGCCGAGGTCGAATCCGCCCGCGGCGACAGCTTCCGTCCCGACTGGCGCATCACCGACCTGATCGAGCAAAGCCGCCTGCCCACCGCCCCCGACCCCGGCATCGTCCTGCCGGACGACGGCCCCGACATGGACCTGCTGGAAAGGCAGATCCGCACCGCCCTGCAACAGCCACCCCGCAAAGCCGTCCACCTCGCCGCCCGGCACCAACTGGCGTGCGACGGCTGTACCTGACCGGTGCCCTTTCTCATCACCCTCGTGGAGGGATACTGCTCATGATGACGACTACCACCCAGCGCCTCCTCGACTTGGCTGCAGCCGTCCCGGCCAGTCATGACGCCGATCTGCTGCTGCTCCTGCGCGAAGCCAGCGAGCTGTACCAGCAGGGTCTTCAAGAACTGCGCCAGAACATCGAGGCCCGCTTCGGCGCCCTGCCCACGGCGGACCTGGTGGCCGCCACGGCTGCGGCCGGCATGCCGGGCGATGAGTCCTCGGAGCGCACGGAGCTGCTGTTGCTGCTGGCTCTGGCCGAGTGGGAACTCACACCTGCGGCCATGGCCTACGCACAGATCGCCGAGGACGCCGCCCGCCGCGGCGTGTGCCTGATCCCCGAAGAGTGAGCTGAAGCATTATCGCTGGGATCGGTCGGACAACTGGACATCCACCCCAAACAAACTCCATTATATGCGTTGTGAGTCGGGCAGGCCGGCTCCTCGCTACAGGATGGGATGTCTAGTCATGGCTGCCCGATCCGCACCGCGCCTCGTGGAGGCCGCAGAGATCGCCGCAGAGTACGGGCTGACTCCCGCCCGGATCAGCGCGCTGTACCTGGAGCGGGAGACCAACGGTTTCCCGGAGATCGCCGGCATGCGCGGCCGCGCCCGGCAATGGAACAAAAGCGATGTCGACCAGTGGTTCGCACAGCGCAAGCCGCCCCGCCTGCAGCAGCACAAGCCTCCCGCTCTCGATCCCGATGAGCTGCTCACCGGAGCCCAGGCCTCAAGGTTCCTCGGCTACAAGAACCCCCAGCAGGTCAATACCTATCTGCGAGACCACCCCGGCTACTTCCCCGAGCCGGACGCCATCGAGGAACTCGGCACCCCGCAACGGCCCTACCGCCGGCCGAAGTGGCGGGTGCAGACGCTCTTGGACTGGCAAGCCACCCGTCCCGGCAGCGGCAGGCGCAGCGTCAAGCGCCCAGCGCCTGCCCTGCCCGATGTCCCCGTCGACGGCGACCCGGACGAGCTGCTGGGTGCATCACAAGCCGCCGCCCTGCTGGGCTTCAAGAGCCTGAACAGTTTCAGCAGCAGCCTGGGGCAGGGGAACCTGCCCCTGCTGCAGACCGTGGACGCCGTCACGGAGAAGGGCGGGCGGCGCCGCTGGACACGTCGGCGGATCCTCGAGCAGGCCGCTCAGCGCCAAGGCAGTTGACACAACGGGCAGGTGGCCGCATGTGCCCACCGCCCCTCACAGACGCGGTATCCGGCTACGGGCTGTTGACCCCCTGCGGGCCGGGTGCCGCAGCGATGGCTGGCATGGCGTGGCTCGCCACCACGCCCCGCAGCAGCAGATGCTGCTGCGGACCGGCCATCGCCGCCTTTTCAGGGCCGCCTGACCCCGCCCGTTGAGTCGGGCGTGGTCGTCGCGCGCCGCGAGAGGCTCATGGTCGGGCCCGTGGATGCCGACCGCCGCCTGGTCGGCGGGGATGTTCTCAGTTCGTGACCGTGGTCGGGGCTTCATGGTCGGGGGTTTGGTCGGGGGCTTTCGCTCTCCTTATCCGCACCCGAGGTTCTGATGAGGATCACCATGACCATTCCTGCCCCAAGCGCTGCCGTGACCAGTCCGCCCCGGAGCCGAGCTGAGCCGTTGCGTCATCAGGTGCTGGCCGCGCTCGCTCAGCACCGTATCGCCACCACCGGCCAGCTGCGCCGGATGCTGCGCCCGGACGGCACACGGCAGCTGATCTCCCGCGTCCTGAACAAGCTGCGCTGCGACGGCTTCGTCGACTACACGGTGCTGCCCGGCTCGGACCGCTCCCGCACCCACGCCTGGTACCTCACCCCCGACGGTGCGCGCCTGACGAAGGACCTGCCCATCCTGCGGGGGCGGCCGCCCTACCCGATCACCTCCACCACGGCGGCGTCACTGAAGACAGCGCACACCCTGACCGTGGTGCGCGCCCATCTGGCCTTCGCCGCCGATGCCCGCCGGCTCGGGCACGAGCACGGCCCCTGGGACTGGACACCGGAGGTGTCGCATTCCATCGGCGAGGGGGAGCGGGTGGTGGCCGACGCCGTCCTGTACTACACCGTCGTCAGGGGTGAGCAGCGACGTAAGCTGCGCGCGTTCGTGGAGGTTGACCGCGCCACCATGAGCGGCGAGCGCCTGGCGGTGAAGCTGATCGAGTACGCCCGGCTGCATCAGTACGAGGCCCAGCCCGCCGGCCGGCGCCGGCGCGTCGCCGCGGAGCCCGGCTGGATGCGCTGGTATCCGGTCTTCCCCCGTGTGCTGTTCGTCCTCACCGGCGCCTCCCGCAGCCGGCTGGAGGGCAGGATCAGCGACCTGCAGGCGATGGCCGCCCAGCACCCCCTGGTCGCCGCGCTCGCCCGCGAGGTGCCGCTGGGAGCCGCCGTCCTCGAGGACCTCGAACAGCACGGCCCCGCCCAGGATGTGTGGACGCCCCTGACCGGCGGCACACCCCACCCCTGGATTGACCTGTGACGCTGCCGGCCGCCTCTGCTGGTGGATAGGCGAGCGCGCCCCGGAGCGTATCGGTCCGGGGCGCGCGTGGTGTGCGGTGGTGGCTACAGCTCGAACTCGAGGTGTTCGATGTCGGTGAAGCGAACCTCCTCCAGGGAGCCGGCGCGGCGACCGCCGTCCTGGAAGTACACCTCGCGCAGCGCGTCGGCCACGATCTGCTGGAGCTGCTGGTCGTTGGCGCCGGCCTGCTGGGCGTCGAAGAGGCGGGCGGCGTGCTGCGGGGGCAGGGCGACGGTCAGGTGCCGGATACGGGACTCGTCCGTCGACCCGACGGGGGCGGTGTAGCCGAGACGGGCGCGGGTGTCGATGACGATGCCACCGGTGGTGGCCGCCCTCGCCCTGGCCTTGGCCCTGATCTGCGGCTGCCAGCGCTTCTTCACCTCGCGCTCCAGACGCGCGGCAAGGTCGGGACGGGGCTTTTTGATCTGGCCCTTCACGTACCGCTCGACGGTGCGCTGGGAGATCCGCAGCATCTGCGCCACGGCTTTGGTGCCCTTGAGCTGCTTGACCAGATAGCGCATCTGCGCGGGCGCGCTCTTGGGCGCCGGGCGGGTGAACGCCTTCTGCACCGCGGCGTCCAGGCCGTCCCCGAACAGACTCATCGTCGCCCTCTCCTACTCTCCGTTGTCGACGTCGGTGACGGTACCGTCCTTGATGTAGCGGGCGAGGTTGAGCTCCGGAGCGTTGAACCGCTCGCGGACCTCCTCGCCCCACAGGACGGTCTGGGTGCCCTCGTGCTTGACCAGGCCGGGGTTGATGCCGAGCTTGAAGCCGCCGGGCAGCGGCTTGCCCTGGCGGTAGGGCAGGAAGTCCAGCGGACTGGTGCCGTCGGCCGCGTAGACGACGCAGTCGGACAGGACCGCCACCGGGTACTGGCCGGTGAACGCCGCATGCTTGACGATCTTGCGGTGGAGGTTGATCCGGGTGCGGGAGATGACCGCCGCGCGGATGTCCGGCCGCCAGGTGGGCCGGGACAGCGCCCGCCACGGCTGCCCGGGCCGCCAGCCCTCCCCGCGCGGGCGCTCACGCAGCTTGCCCAGACCGCCCTTGACCGTCGCCTTGATCGCCGCAGCGACGATCGCCAGCTCGGGATCGCGCTCCTTGTAGCCGTCCATCGCCGCCAGGAAGTCCGCCGGCGCCATGTCCGCGTGCACGCCGAGGTCGGCCATCGTGGCGAGGTAGGCGTCGCGCAGCCGCTGGTACCAGCCGTCCAGGTAGCGGCCGTTCTCGTACCGGACGTACGCCTCGATCGGCCGCACCTCGTAGCCCAGCTCCACCGCGTAGGCGACGGTGGGCGTCGCGTACCAGGCCGGGCCTTCCGGGCGCTCGCCCTTCGGCGTGAACGGGGAGGGCAACAGGCTGCCGTCCAGCTCCACCCACTCCTTGCCGGCCTTCACCCTCGACAGGTCGACGTGGGACAGGTCCACCAGCCACGAGCCGGGCAGCTTCGGGTCGAACACCGGGTTGGTGACGTGAGTGGGCGCGCCGAGGCCGACGATCAGGCCGTTGGCTCCGGCGGCGAAGGCCATGTTCACGTCGATGCCGACCAGGTGTCGCAGGGTGCACTCGGCATCGGTCATCGGCCGCGCCCAGTCGTACGCCTCCTCGAACAGCTTCTCCGCCGGGCCGCGGACGTGGAAGCGCGGCAGGTCCGCCAGAAGCGGGTGCCCGTCGGGGGCCTCGCACGGGGCGCAGTCCACCGGGTCCTTGCCCAAGCTGCCGGGGTTGTGCTCGGAGTGCCTGCGGCCGTCGGCGTCGGGCTCGGAGGCGCGGGTCGGCGGGTGCAGCGCGGTCATCAGCTCCAGGCCGGTGACGGCGGTCGAGCCGCGCGGCGTCATCACGCGGGACGCGTACACCCCGAGCACGCGGGCGAGGTCCGATGGCGGCAGCTGGGCGGCGTTGCCCCAGTGGCGGGCATCGAGCGCGTTCCACGACGGGATGCACAGCTGCACGCAGGCCCGCTCCGAACCGGTCGCGGGCCGGTAGATCCGCGCCCACGGCCCGAAGCCGCGCTTGGTCAGCTTCCAGTCCGCGCGGGCCAGCTGCTTGATGACCTTGTGGCCCTCCGGCAGGCGCCCGGCGAGGCGCTCCTCCTCGGTGAGGGCCACGGGCAGGCCGTAGCGCTCCAGCGCGGCCTCGGTCAGCACCAGCAGCGGGTCGGCGTCCTTGCCCGGCCCGGACAGCTTCGGCTGACCGAGCCTGGCCTCCTTCAGCGTCCACTCCACCAGGACCGGGAGGGACTTGGCGGGCACGTCCAGGACCAGGCCGCCGGTGCAGTACGCGAGGACCTGGCCGTCGGTGTCGACGTCGACGACCGCGAGCGGCCCGTTCTCGAAGCGCGGGTCGGAGCCGCCCGCCGGGGTGCCGACCGGGACCGCCTTCCGTGCGGCAGGGCGGCGCGACGTCGACGCGCTCCCGGTGGTGCGCGCCGGACGCGGCGCGACCGCCGGAGCAGGAGGAAGGGGGTCAGGGGTGATCTGGGTGTTCCCGGCTGCAGTCGTAGCCGCAGTATCGGGCGCCGGGCCCGGGGGCAGAGTCTGTGCTTCCGCCGGGGCGGGCGCGGCGGTGAAGGTGGCCGGTGTCGTCGGGGCGGCTGACTCCTCCGGTGCTGAGGGCGCGGGGTAAAGCTCTGCAAGCTTGTTCAGCAGCCGCGCGTAAGCCTCACGCTCCGGGCCCCGCGGCTCGACTGTCTTTTTGACCGACTCCCAGCCGGACACCGTCGCCCGGCGCACTTTCAGCGCGGTGGCCACTTCGTCCAGCGTCAGGCCGTGCGCCTGGCGCAGCCGCTTGCGCTCCTGCGCCGGCGGCAGCGGAGCACGGGACGCAACCAGTGCGTCGACCGCCTCGAACAACTCGGACATGAAACACCTCCTGACCAGCATTCTACCCTTTGAACCGTACAGATAGCGTACTTTCTCCGTGCGGATCGCGTACGAATAGGGCAGCGAGATAGCGGAGAGGCGGTCATCTCAGGCTGAGGGATCGTGTGAACTGTCTGGGTGCGGCCGGTGTCGTGAGCAGAGCGGGCCCATTACGAGGTGCTCACCTGGACGGAGTGGGTCAGTGCGGTGGCACAGGTGGTGCAGCGGCCGTCGCCGTCCGGGTGGGCGCGGCGGGGGGTGGGGCCGGGGCAGGTGCGGCAGGGGGGCCAGCCCAGGCAGGTCGGGCAGAGGTCTTCGCCGGGTGCGGTTCCGGGGACCCCGCAGCCCGCGCACTCGACGAGCGCCCGGTAGGTGAGGGCCTCATTGACAGTGCGGGCGGCCGCCTTGGTCGAGGACCGCTCCGCCCACGACTGCTCAGTGGCCGGCTCGGTGAGCGGCTCAGTCGGCCGGGGCGCACCCGGGTGGCCGGCCACGACGGCGGGGGGCGGGTAGGCCTGAGCGGCGCGCAGCCGGGCGGCGATGATCGCACCGACCGAGGTACGCACCGGGCTGGGCAGGGGCCGGCCGGTGATGACGTGGCGCAGCAGCTCGGCACTCCAGCCGGCTTCCAGCATCACGGTGACCACGCGGCCCTGATCGGTCAGCGCCTTGCCCGTCAGCAGCAGCTCGGGACGGCTCGCTCCGATCTCCAGCAGAAGCCGGATCCCCGGGTGCATCTCGTCGGCCGGCGGAGCGGGCGCGGGAGCGGTCGGCGGGTGTGGCTGGTCCGTCCGTCCGGGGATGCGCGTGGCGGTGTCGTGGGCGCACGGATGGAGGGGTCTGGTGTTCTGCTTGTTGGTCTTCTTACTCATGGTGTTCTTAGTGCCGGGATTAGCCAACACAGGTTCAGCCAATCCTGGAAAACCCGACTCTGGCTGTGAGCTGGGGTTTTGCAGTGCAGGCAGGTCGGTGATGCAGTATGCGGCCGCGCCCAGGGTGCCGTCGGGGTTGCGCAGGCGTTCACGCAGCAGGAAGCCGTACTTCTCCAGCTCCTTGAGGCCGGTGGTAACCGCGTCTATGCCTTCTCTGCCGCGGCGGGCCAGCTCGCTGACGGTGATCTGCCAGCCGTCGCGGTGTGTGGAGATATAGCCGAAGATCCCCTTCGCCTTGTAGGACAGCCGACCGTCACGGAAGAGACCGTTGGCGATCTGAGTGAACTGATCGGCCGCCATTACCCCGCGCCGGACTCCTCCCGCGAAATCGGTGTCACCGTCGGCGACCGGGGCTGCGAGGGCAGGGGGAACCTCGCCCAGGGCTGCGTCGAGCATGGCGGGCTGGTCGGTGATGGAGTAGACGATCTCGCCGAGTGTGCCGTCTGCGCGGCGTAGGCGTTCTCGGATGAGGTAGCCGCAGTGCTCCAGCTCCTTCAGGGCGACACGGATGGCTTCCTTCCCGTCGGGGCCCACGGCGGCCAGATCGGCGATGGTGACCTGCCAGCCGTCGCGGTGTGTGGAGATGTAGCCGAAGATCCCCTTCGCCTTGTAGGACAGCCGGTGGTCGCGGAAGAGGCGGTTGGCGATCTGGGTGAACTGATCGGCTGCCATCACCCCGCGCCGGACCCCCGCGCCGAAGCGGCTCACTACGCGCCCCCACGCATCCTGACCGCACCGCCGCTGAGGCTTTGCGGCTGGCGTGGCGCCGGAGGATGACCAGGGTCGCTGAGTGCAAAGTGGTGGACGAGATCCATGCCATCAGCTCATCGGGCGCCCCCGACCAGACTGCCGACCACCAGCCCCGACCACAGGTCACGATCGGGCAACATGCGCCGTGAGCTGCCGTGGTCGGTCTCATGGTCGGGCCGACCACGGTCCTCACCGCCCCGACCATGCCTCCGACCGTGGCGGTTCCGGTGTCGCGGACAACTGCGCAATCGCGGCTGCGCACCGCAGGGCATCCGATTGCGCAGACCTCTGTGCAATGGGAGTGGGGTCCTGCGCAATCGGCGTGCGCATCCGATTGCGCACAGCGGGATGCGCAAGTCCGCGGTGAGGCTGCGCAACCGGCAGAGTCTGCGCAACCGACCTTCCCGACCGACTCCTGAGAGCACGTCCGACCCGCTGGCGATCTCGCCCTGTGCGCAGCCGTTCGGCTCACCGGCGGCCAGCTCCCCCGCCCGGCGGTGAGCTCGGGCGTGCCCGGTCGCGTCCGGGGCCGTGGTCGGTCTCGTGGTCGGGCCGACCATGAGACCGACCACGGGTTTTGTGTCCTGTTCGTGACCCTGGTCGGGCCTTCATGGTCGGTGGTCTGGTCGGGGTCGGCGGGTTTTCTCGAGGTCAGCACGTACACGTTGATGACCTGGGAGTTTGACCATGTCTCCTGGCAAGCAGGCCACCGAACCCGAGGCGGCTGTGGTGGCCGCGGGCGTCCGGCTGGAGAAGATGAACCGCCGCGTACGCCTGTCGCGCCTGGTCCTGTTCACCGCGATCGCGGCCGGGCCCGTCGCCCTGGGCGTGGCGGTGGTCTCCGGCCCGACCACGGTCGCGGCCACCCCGAAGACCGAGCCCACCACGATGCGCACCACGGCGACCGCGGCCGATCCGTCCGGCTATGCGCAGCTGTTCGTTGGTGCGTGGTTGCGCAGCAGCGCCGATGACGCCGCCACTGCGCAGGCCCGGCTTGCGCAGTCACTGGCGCCGGACGTCGAGCTGCCCGACCCGGCCGCCGATGCGCACGATGCGCACGCGCGGCTGGAGTCGGTGACCGCGGTGCGCAGTGCGCAGCGCGAGCCCGGCCGGTGGTGGGTGACGGTGGCTGCGCAGTACGCCGACGCCTCGGTGCGCTACTTCGCCGTCCCGGTGACCGCCGACGAGAGCGGCGGCTCGTTCACGGTGACCGGCGCGCCCGGTGTGGTGGCCGGCCCCGGTCGGGCGGAGGTGACGAAGTCGCCGTACGGCGTGAGCGTCCCGGAGGGTGAGCTGTCGTCCACGGTCGGGGAGTTCCTGGGCGCCTACCTGACTGGGGTCGGGGAGGTGGAGCGCTATCTCGCGCCCGGCGTACAGCTGCCGGCCGTCTCCCCCGCCCCGTATCGCGCGGTCACCGTCCGGCAGGTCCTCGCCGTCGAGGAGGCCGCGGCCGAAGAGAAGGTGCCGGGCGACGGAACCACGGTCCGTGTCCTGGCGCAGGTGGAGGCTCGGGACGAGGCCGGGCGGTGGCCGCTGGCCTACGAGCTGGAGCTGAAGGCCCGCTCGGGCCGGTGGGACGTGGCAGCCCTGGCATCCGGAATCGCTCAGAAGGAGGTCCGGTCGTGATGGGCGTGCACGGCGTGGTGCTCGCCGGGCAGCTGGACGACCTCGGCGACAGCTGGATCACCATGTTCGAGGACTGGGCGACCAAGGGCCTGCAGGCTGGCCTGGTCGTGCTGGTGGTCGTCATCATGATCCAGAAGTTCAGCCTGAAGGCCGGCATCGGCGCCCTGCTGCTGATGATCATCGCGCTGGGGCTGTACAACTCCCGCGAGGACCTGGCGGACATGTTCGAGGACGAGGTGAAAAACCCCGACCAGGGCGCACCCGCCATCCCCGGCCCCGCGCGCGGCCCCGCTCAGGATGCTGGTCCGCTCACCCTCTCCCAGGAGCACTCCGCCGGCCCGGGAGGCTGGCTGTGAGCGCGGCCGCGGGACGAGTGGGGCGGTTCTATACCGCGGCTCGTCGCCATCCGTGGGTGCTGGGCAAGGTCGCCGACTGGAAGATTCCGCTCGGCCCCTACACCCCGGCACAGATCGCGGTCGCCGTCGGCGGCGGCTTCCTGCTGGTCAAGACGATCCCGCTGTGGTCGTGGATGGGTCCGGTGCCGATCGCGGCGTGGGGGCTGGCCGTCTGGGCGGTGCGCCGCCCGAAGATCGGGGGGCGAGCTCCACTGCAGGCCGCGCTGGGCTGGGTGCTGCTGGCCTGGCAGCCGCACGGCGGCCGGATCGGCGGGCGCGCCGCCCGGGATCACGCTGCCCGCGCCCTGCTGGGCGGCTTCACCATCGAGCACGACGCTGTCCCGTCCTCGGCGCCTGCGGCCGTACCGGACCAGACCGCGCAGCGCGCTGCCAGCCGGAGGCCGCGCCGTAAAGCGGCATCCCGCGTGCCCACCCGGCGCCCGGCGGTACGTGCGCGCCGGGAGCCGGTGGGGCCGGTGTCGGAGGTGCAGCGGCTGCTCGCGCTCGCCGAGCAGGGCGGGGGTGCGCGGTGAGGGTGCCGATCCGCCATATCGCCGGGCACCTGGTGTGGTCGACACACGGCAGCGTGTGGGCCGTCTACCGGCTGCACCCCGGCCCCGACGCGCAGGGACGTCGTGAGGAGAGCGTGCAGGGCACCTACGTGCCGGCCGCGGTCCGCGACGAACAACTCGCCAGGATCACACATCTGGTGCGCTCGCTGTCCGGGGCGCCGCGTCTGTTCGGGCTGTGTGCGCAGGTCGATCCGGGGGAGATCGCCCTGCGCATGATCGAGGGCATCGAACCCGCGGGGCAGGCGCCGGACGGACAGCCGCATCCATGGGTGGAGAACGTCGAAGCCGCCCTGGACCTGCTGGAGGGTCAGGAGATGCACCGCCGCACCCTGTGGCTGGCGGTGCCGCTGCAGAGTGATGCCGCGGGCGGGCAACTGGCTGCCTCTCTGGGAGCGATGTGGGCAGACGTCGCACCCATGCTGGGCATGCGAACCGTTCCCGTGGCCCGGCGGGAGGTGAACGCCTACCGCGAGCAGGCCTCCCGTGTGGAGGCCGCGCTCGCCGGCGGCATCGCCTTCCGCCCGGCCCGCCCGGCGGAGATCGTGTGGATGGTCCAGCACGCCCTGCACCGCGGCATGCCCGAGCCGCTGCTGACCGAAGCCGAGACGAGCAGCCTGTACGGCGGGCAGGTCCGCGGCGGGGTGCTGCACTCCCCCAGCTACGCCGACCTCGGCCAAGTCCGTTTCCAGGAAGGCGGCATCGACCCCGAACTCGACGACGTCGACGAGCTGAACGGCGCAGGTCAGCTGACGCGCTCGGGCGGCAAGGCCTGGTGGCGGTTGAAGGCCTCGTCCCCGCTCAGGCGACGGTGGCTGCAGGTGGAGTCCGATGCCGGGGTGGGTTACCAGGCGCAGTTGGTGCTGGCCGAGTGCCCGCCTGCGGTCAGTCAGGACGCCGCCGATCTGTTCGCCCAGCTCGAGGCTTTGGACTTTCCCGTCGACTACACCATCGACCTCACCCTGGTGCCGGCGGACAAGGCCCGCGATCAGGTACGGCGCAAGAAGAACGAGCTGATCGACCAGGCCGACCAGTACGACGCCCGCCCGACCGGGATGCCAGCCTCGCTCACGGAGGCCGCCCGTGATTTGGGTGAGCTGGACGCCCGCCTGTCCCGCACCAGTGTGGAGGTCGAGGTGCAGTCGGTCACCGTGCTGACGGTGTGGGGGCCGACCGCCGCAATCTGCGACGCGCGCGCCCGGGCGCTGGTCGCGCTGCTGGGCGGCGCCGACTACCGGGCGGTGCGCCCGGCCGGTCTGCAGGAGGCCCTGTTCATGCTGGGCCTGCCCGGAACGGTGCGGCCCGGGGTGGTGCGGGAGTTCACCCAGCACCAGGTCTCCGAGGACTGGGCGCTGGGCGGTGCCTTCACCGTGGGTGAAGTCGGTGATCCCAACGGCATGTTCCTCGGTTTTGACCTGGACTGCGGCACCACCCGCCCGGTGATGATCAACGTGGCGGACGCGCCGAAACAGGACGCCTCCGCCTCCATGGGCATCGTCGGCGACCTGGGCGCCGGCAAGAGCGTGCTGGAGAAGCTGATCGCCGAAGCGGTGTGGGCCCGGGGCGGGGTCGCGATCTGCATCGACCGCACCCCGGTGCGCGAGTGGGCGACCTTCGCACGCACCGCCGCTGCGGGCCGCTGCCAGATCATCGACGCCGCCCAGGCGGAGGTGTCCATCGACCCGCTGCGCATGTTCAACGGGCCGGAGGGACGTCACTACGCCCTGTCCTACCTCACCTTGCAACTGGGCATCGGGCCGATGTCCACCAGTGGCGAGGTGCTGCACCACGCTGTCGAGCAGGCCGCCGCCGGCAAGCAGCCCTCCATGCACCAGGTGCTGCGGGTCCTCGAGGAGATGGCCACGCGGGAGGCAGGCAAGCGGCAGGACGCGGCCGCCACCCTGGCCGGCCTCATCCGGGTCGTCGCCACCAACCCCCTGGCCCGGATGGTGTTCGACCCCGCCCTGCCGCCGGTGCGGCTGGACGCCTCCGGCGCCTCCGACATGATCGTCATCACGACCACGGGGCTGAAGCTGCCGCCCAAGGCCGCGTTCGACAAGCCGGAGGTGCTGCACCAGCAGCCACTGGAGGCGCTGATCGGCCGCGCGGTGCTCTACCTGATCGCGGCGATCGCCCGGCAGACCGCGTTCGAGAACCCGGAACGGTTCACCGCGGTGGTGCTGGACGAGCTGTACTGGCTCACCTCCTCCGCCGAGGGCACCGCGTTGGTCCACGAGATCCTCCACGACGGCCGCAAGCACGGCGCCGGTCTGATCGCCGGCTCCCACGACGCCGAAGAGCTGGGCCCGGACCGCGGGCTGATGGCCTACCGGGCGCTGGCCCGTACCGCCGACCGCGAACGCGCCCGGCGTGGCCTGGAGTTCGTCGGTCTGGACGCCAATGATCCGGAGCTGCTGCGGCTGGTGACCACCGGCCTGTCCCCGGTCGGCCACAAGGGCCGGGAGGGCGAGTTCCTGCTGACCTGCCCGCGGCAGAACACCGGCCGGGTCAAGGCCGTCATCCCTCGCATCGAGCGCATCGCCACGTCCATCACCACCACACCGGGACGCCGCACATCTGCCCCCGCATCCGCGCCGCTTGCCGGTGCTACCACTGGTGATCGTCTAGAGGAACCCTCCGCATGAGCTCCTTCTCCCTCAGCCGCTCCCGGCGCATCGCTGCTGCCGCGAGCGTCCTCACCGTCATCGCCGTGGCCGTCGGCGTGCTCGTCCTGGTGCTGTCGGTGAGCCTGCCAGAGGCATGGTGGCCTCGCACCGGGCAGGCCTTCACCGCCGAGGACCATCCCGCCCGGCACAACCCGTGCGGCCCGATCGTGGGCCCGGCCAAGGAGTACTGCAAACGCGGCACCGAGGCCTCCGCCTCCGCCGGGCACCACGACACGAGCGGGACAGTGGGGTGGAGGCTGGTGCCGGCCGCAGCGGGTCTGGCCGCCCTGGTGCTGTGGCGGGGACGGAACACGGCGGGACGAGGGCAGCACTGACATGTTCCGTCCGGACCGCGGAACGCTCCGCTCGGCCAGCTTCGTCACGTTGCTCACCGTCATGTTCGTCATGGTCAACAGCCATGTCGTCTACGCGGCGGGCAGCAACAGTGAGAGTGAGGGCCTGCTCGCGCCGCTGAACATCACCTCTTCCGAGGGAGTGCCGATCGACGGCTACGAGCTGAACGCCTCCGGCGGGTCCGTCCTCGCCTTCAAGTCCCAGGCTCTGGCGCTCGCTCTCTCGGGGCTGTTCACCCTGATCCGGCTGCTGGCCGGTCTCGCCGGGTGGGCGATCGAGGTGGCGTTCCGCTTCCCGCTGCTGAAGATCCTCACCGATCCGGCGCAGAAGGTCTCCGAGGTCTACGACGAGGTGGTCGTCGACACCCTCGGGATCAAGGGGCTGCTGCTGGCGTGGGCGTTCGTGTTCACCGGTTTCCTGCTGGTGCGCGGCCGCATCGGCCGCGGTGTGGGCGAGATGTTCCTGACCTTGCTGATCGCGGCGCTCGCCGCGTCGGCGTTCGTCCGCCCGGACTACCTCCTCGCAACAGGCGGGCCGCTGGGGCAGAGCCAGCAAGTGGGTATCGAGGTCGCCCAGCAGAGCGTCAACGCCTACCACTGGGGCGGCAAACTCGCCAGCAGCTCCCCATGCGCCACCGCCACGGGGGCCGCCGAGGTCGACTGC
Organism: Streptomyces griseomycini; assembly: GCF_014203535.1. GTDB lineage: Bacteria > Actinomycetota > Actinomycetes > Streptomycetales > Streptomycetaceae > Streptomyces > Streptomyces griseomycini. Next base: position 6,613 of record NZ_JACHJI010000029.1, on the reverse strand, counting down.
TACCAGCGGGAGGCCGCCAAGCCGGCCTCTTCCACCGACATCGCCCGGCCGCTTCAGGACTCGGTCACCAACGCCCTGGTCGTCAAGCCGTACATGCTGCTGCAGTACGGGCGCATCCTCGACCCCGCCAAGCCCGCCGACCGCAAAGCGTACGCCGTCCATCTGAAATGGGTCACCGGCGGCTACAAGGCCGGAGACGTCAAAGTCTCGGACCGCGGAAAGGACATCTGCAGCAAGATCCGCGGCCCGGCCAGAAAGTACTGCGAGCGCGGCTACGCGGAGGGCGTCCCCAGCAGGGAAGACCTCGAAGCAGAGATAAGCCGGTCCCTCCCCCCGGGGACAGTTGCCGACCTGCTGGACGCCACTGTCACGGACGAGGACCGCGAGTTCGCTGCCTTCCTGTATGACCTGAAGAAGGCCGGCGATGTCGGCAAAGCATCGGCCGTCTACGCGGAGAAGCCGACCTGGTGGCGGCTCGGCGGAGCCTTGTTGCTGCTCGTCGCGGCGCTGTTCATCTGCGGCATGCTGCTGTCCAGCGCCATCGTGATGCTCGGCACCCAGGGCATCTGCGCCGCAGCGGCGGCCGTCGGCGGCGTCACGTTCATCGCAGCCATGCTGCCCGGGCCGCCGCGTCAGTCGGTGTGGAAGTGGCTGTCTCTGTGGGGCATCGCCGTCCTCGCCCTGGTCGGCATCTGTGCGTTCATCCCCTTCTTCGGGATTGCCGTCGACGCCACCATCACCGACGGCCCCGACCTGATGATCGAGCGGATCCTGCTGATCGACGTGCTGGCCATCGCCGCGGCGGCCGGGCACCGCCGCCTGCTGACCGGCATCAGCTCCTTCGGCCGGCGCATGGCGATGCGGATGCGCTACGCCAAGGTCGGCGGTACCCACCTGCCCGGCGACACCTCCGAGCTCGGCGCCGCGCTGGCCATGCACTCCCCTGCCACCTCAGGTGGGGGCGGGCTGCGTGCCTTCACCGGCGGTGGCCGGTTCGGGGTGCTCGGCACCCGGCAGCGGTTGATGGGTGCCCTCGGCTCCCTGGCCGACGGGGCGGGCATGCCCGTCGACACCGGACGGATCCTCGCCGACGCGAGCGCCGAGGCCGGGCGCGGACTCGCCCCGCTGACCGCGGCGGCAGCTGTGGGTGGGCTGGGAGTGCGGCTGGGTGCGAAGGGCGGCCACTGGTTGCTGGTCGGCAAGCGTCCGGACCGGGAGCAGTTGGCGAAGTGGCGCAAGCCCACCGCCGACGGCGACGAACCGCACGCCGGTGGCACGCCCGGTCAAGGACCGGACGGGCCTGGCAGCGGCGGGCTGACAGGTCCAAGCGCGGGACCGCACAGGCCCGGTGGCCCGCGCGACCGCTACCGCGACGACGACGGGCAGATCATCGACGCCGCCACCGGTGAGGTCCTGCACGACCAGCATGCCGACCGCACCCTGCTGTCCACCCGTGCCCACAACCGGCTGGTGCGGTTGCGCGGCTATCGCATCCTGCACCGCGGCGGCCGGGCCGCCTACGGGGCGACCGTCGGCCTGCCGGCCACCGTGCGCCAGGCCAACGCAGCCGGTTCGCGCTACGCCAGGGACGTCCGCCAGCAGGTGCGGGTGTGGGGCAACACCGTCCGCGAGGACGGCCGGGCTTGGAGCGACACCGCCCGGCAGGTCTCCCGCGCGCTGCGGGAGAACACCGACGTCCCTGACAGCTCTGCGCCGTCGGGCGGTCGCCGGCTCCCCACCGCATCGGCGTCGGCTCCCGGCCGACGGCCGAGCACCCCGCAGCAGACGGCAAATGCCAGCAGTGTCACGAGCAGTCCTCAGCCCTCCTCCACACGCAGCAGCGCGTCGGCGTCCTCAGCCCAAGGCGGCGCCACGCAGGCGAGCGCGCCGGCGACGTCACCGAACCGGCTCCCGAACGGTAACGGCACGGATGCGCAGGGGCCGGTGCTTCCCGGCGGCGGCAGCGCGCACAGCAGTGCGCGCGAGGAGGCCCGCGCCCGGATGCAGGAGCTGATGCGCAGGACCGCGCCCGAGGCCGAGCGGCTGCGCCGGGAGCGCGGCCGGCAGCAGTCGTCCGGGGCGCCCGAGGACGGTGAGCAGGAGTGAGACGAGTCCGGCGCCGCCTGGGGCGGTGGGGGTGCATCGGTGTGGTGGTGCTGTTGTCCGCGGTGTGCTGCGCTGCTCCGGTCTCGAACGCGATTAGTGCCTACGTCGCGCTGCAGAGTGCTGCGAACGGCGACGGTGGTGCTGTCGTCGACGGCGGCACGGCCGCGGGCATCCCGCCGCGCATGCTCGCCGCCTACAAGAAGGCCGTGCAGCAGGTCGGCAAGCAAGTGCCCCGGTGCCGGGGCATGCGCTGGCCGATCCTCGCCGGGATCGCCAAGGTCGAGTCCAACCATGCCATCGGCCGCGCCGTCAGCGCGGGCGGGGACATCCGTCCGAAGATCTACGGGGTGCTTCTCAACGGCTCTGGCGCCGGCGGCAACACGACTGTCTTTCCGGACACCGACAACGGCCGCTTCGACGGCACCGCGAGCGGTGAGCGGGCGGTCGGTCCGTTTCAGTTTCTGCCCTCCACCTGGGAGGGCGTGGGCCAGGACGCCGGCAGTGACGGCACGGCCGATCCGCACAATGCCGACGACGCAGCCCTCGGCGCCGCGATCTACCTGTGCGGAGACGGCCGCGACCTCAGCCAGCGCTCCCAGCTCAAAGCAGCGATCTTCCAGTACAACCGCTCCAGTGAGTACGTGGTCAATGTGCTGAGCTGGATCGACCAGTACGCCGCGGCCGCCAAAAGCCCGGACCTGAAGGACGTCTCCGGCACGGTCCGCACGGTCATCGACGCGGCACTCTCCCAGCGGGGTGTGCCGTACTCGTGGGGCGGCGGCAACGCCAGCGGCCCCTCCTACGGGATTTGCTGCTCGCCCAGCGGCAAGAGCGGCACGGCCACCAAGGGCTTCGACTGCTCGGGGCTGACCACGTACGCCTACGCCAAGGCCGGGATCCGCCTGCCGCGCACCGCCGCCGCCCAGGCCGGCGTTGGGCGGCGCATCCCCGCCAGCAGCGGGACCAGCGCGCTCGAGCCCGGGGACCTGGTGTTCTACGCCTACGCGCCCGGACGGGATTCGACGATCTACCACGTCGGCATCTATGTCGGCGGCGGCCAGATGGTCAACGCTCCCCGGCCGGGAACGGTCGTCCGCCTGGACCCCGTCGACGCGATGTCCGGCTACGCGGGAGGAGCCCGCCTGCTGTGAACACGCACTCGCCGCGCTCACCGCGTCCGCTGGCGGTCACCGCCGTGGTCCTGGCCGTTGTCGGGCTTGTCCTGCTGGCCATGCCGCACCCGTCCAGCGCGCCAGCCTCTGCGGATGCACCGACCGCTCCAACCACCTCGCCACGCAGTCCTTCAGTACCTGCTTCCACCAACGCTCACACGGCCGACCCCGCACCGGCTCCTTCGGCGCCTGCATCGGTGCTGCCGCCGAAGGGGGAAGGCACGGCCGGTGACCAGGCCATCCAGAAAGCTTTGGAGGCTGCCTGGCCGGCCGACCTTTCCGTAAGCGATGAGCGGCAGCTGCTGGCCGCCGGGCGTGCTCTGCTGCGCGCGGATGCCACCGGGACCGGCCGCGGCAAGTGGCCCGAGGTCTTCCCCGGCTCTAATCGGGGCCTGGCGCCGGCATTCTCCACCGCCCGGTTCCGCATCCAGGCCGCCATCGCCCGCCGCGACGGCCGCCCGGACCGGGCGGTGGTGCACCTGGTGTGGGCGGGCACCGACCGCGGCGGCACCTACACCGACGGCCGTATCACCGACCTGTACTTCACCCGCACTTCGCAGGAAGGAGCCTCTGTATGGGTTCCGCAGCCCCGCACCTGAGCGGCCAGGCCTCCGGTGAGGTGCTCGGCCTGCTCACCAGCCTGGCCCACACCGTCGAATGGTTGATCACTTACTGGTACGCGCCTGCCACGGTCGCCCTCATGGTCTGGGCCGTGAGCGAGATGGTGGTGCGCCGTCTGGCGAGGAAGGCCTCGGCCCAGCGGGTGGCGCTGGAGCTGGTGCCCTCGCGGCACTTCGACCCGTCTCTGGAGGAGATCTTCCGCCGCGGAGTGCAGCTGGCCAGGGCCTCCACGTCTATGCCCTGGTGGGCGCCGCGCCGGTCCAAGACGGTGCAGATCCGGCTGCGCGCGGACGGCACCGCGCCGCTGCGCTACCGCATCGAAGGACCGGCTGGCGCGCAGCGGCTGTTGTCGATCACCCCGTTCGGACCGGATGTCACCGTGAAGAAGGCCTCTCCCCTCAGGGACAAGCCGCGCAAGCATGTGGTGCGGGCCGAGTTCGTGCTGCGCGGCAGGCCTACCGCGCCGCTGCGCGAGGTGCCTCTTGAGCCCGACCCGCTGCAGCCGCTCGTTGATGCGGTGTCCGATCTGCGCGCGGAGCTGGGGGACCTGGCCGAGATTCGCCTCGACATCCAGCGTGCTCCGAAGTGGGCAGTGCGCTCGCGCCGTGTGCAGCTGATGGCCCAGGCCCGCCGCGCAGAGCGGCGCGAGGCACAGCGGGCCGCCCGCTGGATACGGCAGGACGCCAGCGGCATCGAGGACTCCCTGACCTGGCAGCTGCAGCAGCTGGTCACCGGCAAGCAGAGCCAGGGTGCGGGCGGACGCCGTTTGGTCATGCCTCCCGTCCCGCGCCGGGTGGAGGCGGCCGAAGCTTTGGGCAAGCTCGCCGAGGACGACCATCTGGTGCGGGTGCAGCTGCTGGTGATGTGCGCCTCCGACACCGAGGGCCGCGCCCAGGCCCGGCTCGCCCAGCTCCAGGCCGCCCTCGATGTGTTCGGTGGTGGTGCGCGGTGGGCGATGCGCGGCTGGCGCCTGGGGCCCTGGCGGTTCGGGGCGGACCGCTGGCCCAGCCGGCGGGGTTTCGAACGGCGCTGGGCGCTGGGGCACTGCCAGCCGCCCCGGGCGAACTGGGTCCGCTTGGAGGAGCTGACCGGCCTGCTCAAGCCGCCCACCGTGCACTGCCGTCTGCCGCTGCTCGCCTCCGATCTGCCGGCCTTCCAGCACGGCGATCCCGGATTGCTGCTGCAGGGCATCTATCGCAGTCCAGATGGACGGCGGCGTCTGGTCGCCACCTACGCGCATGAGACGCTGTTCGAAGTCGGGGTGGGCAAGGCCGGCGGCGGCAAGACCGAACGCGCCCTGGCGCAGGCGATCGGCTGGGCGCACGCCGGCGGCGGGCTGATGTTCCTCGACCCGCACCGCGACTCCTGGCCCCGCTCCGTGCCGTTTTTGGCCCACGACCATCTGGCCGAGCGGATCGCACTGATCGATCTGAACGCCGTTGGGCCTGCCCCGCGGGTCAGTTCGTGGAACCCGATCGGTATGCACCAGGGCCAGGTGGCGCACGAGGTCGTCGAAGCCGTCACCGACGCCTACGCCTCGGCGCTGGGCTGGGACGACGCCAGCGCACCTCGCGCACTGACCATCCTCACCGCCGCCGTGGCCGTCTTGGTGGCCGTCAACGAGGCCGCTTGCCAGGCAGGGCGGCCGGAGGACCAGGCGACGGTTTTCCACGTGCGGGCCCTGCTCACCGATGTCTCGTTCCGCAAGGCGGCACTCGCGGCGGTGGAAGGTCGGCTGGATGAGGAGACCCGTTCCTGGTGGCAGGTCGTCTTCCCGACCCTGCCGCCCGACGCGTTCGCCGTGGTCCTCAACCCGATCGCCCGGCTGGCCGCCAATCCCGTCACCCGTGCCTTCCTCGGCCAGCCGGCCGGTGTCTACAACATCCGCGCCGCCATGGACAGCCGGATGATCGTATGGGTGTGCCCGGGAGGCAACGGGCCCACCGACCGGCTCATCACCGCCCTTCTGGCCCGGGACCTGCTGCGTGCGGTGCGCTCCCGCCGCGACGTCCCCGAGGAGCGGCGGGTGCCGTTCCGGGCGTACTTCGACGAACTGATCACGTTGACCGGCGCCGCCCCGGAGACCATCGCCGCGATGTTCGAGGACTTCCGCAAGTACAAGGTGCACGTCCACGGCATGACCCAGCTGCTCGCCCGCCTGCCCCTCGCGGTGCGATTGTCGCTGGTGCAGAACGCCTCCACGCTGGCCACCACCGCAGGTTCGCAGTCCGCCGTCGCTCCGATCACCTCGGAGTGGGGCGACCACCCCGGCCCCGACGTCGTCGCCGCCCTGGACCGCTTCGAGCACTACATGTCGCTGACCGTCCATGGGCGGCGCATCGGGCCTGTCCGGATCACCGGCCCGCATCTCGATGAGGTCTTCGCCGACCATGCCCGCCCACACCGGGCGGCCGCCCTCGAACGCTCAGCCCGCACCCTGGCCGGCGCCGCGCCGCTGGAGCAGCTCACGGCCCAGGCCGCCGGCCAGCTGGGCCGGGTGGGCAGCTTCGTTGGTCGACGTACCACTGCCGTCTCGTCGGCCGAACAACCGCAGGAGGAGGAGTACGAATGACCGCTGTCTTCGAGACCGTGTCGTCTCCACACGTTCCAGGTCCGGTGCAGTGAGCGTTTTCAGCGCTGCCGCTCCAGGGTGAGGATGGCGGCGGTGATTGACGACAGGCGGTTGGGGCTGCAACGGGCTCTGCGCAAGATGC
>NZ_JACHJI010000028.1 GCF_014203535.1 Streptomyces griseomycini | reverse complement strand
TACGAGCAGGTGATCAAGCTGGAGCAGGAACGTCTCGTCTACCAGGCCCGCCTGCGTTCCCGCTTCGGCCGCGGCTGGCGCCGCAAGGCCCCGGTGGAGGCCCTGATGCCGCTGCGCCTCGCCAAGTACGGCGTCCCCCTCGCCGAGACCGCCCCGGCGGGCCTGGCGGCGGCGGGCATAGAGCCGGCGCTGATACCCCCGGCGCCACGCACGGAGACCCCCGCTCCGCAGAACGCGGTGCCGCCCGTCGAGCAGCGTCCCGAACTCGTCGGCAACCGGCGGGACGCGGAGCCGGTGCCGCACGAGGAGCCCGTCCCGGACCAGAATCCCTGGCTGCACGCCCGCGACCCGCAGTCCGTGGAGTACCACGGCGACTACGACCCCACCTACGACCCGGACGCCGCGTACGCCCAGTGGATCGCGGAGCAGCAGCAGGCCGAGGAGTACCGGGAGCAGTACCAGGAGGAGCCCCCCGTGCAGGAGCCCTCCCCCGAGGAGACCGGCAGCTTCCCCATCCCGGTGAGCCCGGGCCGCACCCGCGAGCTGGGCGAGGGCGGCGGCGCGCCGGGCGCCGAGCCGGACGAGGAGGCGTACTACCAGGTGTTCCGCCAGTCGATAGACGGCAGCTATCCCACGCCCCGCGTCCTCGGCGACAACATCCAGGCGACCTACGGCACGACGCTGAGCCCGGGCGTCCTGAAGGCCCTCGCGGAACGCTTCCAGAAGCGCCACTCGGCGGAACTGGAAGAGGACCACATCGCGTAGGAGGGACGGAGAGGCCCCCGTGCGCCTCCGCACGGGGGCCTCTCCGTCCGGTCTACTCCCCGAGCAGCGTCCGCACCCGGTCCTGCCCCACCGCGAGCAGCAGCGTGGGCAGACGCGGGCCGGTGTCGCGCCCGACCAGCAGGTGGTAGAGCAGCGCGAAGAACGACCGCTGGGCGGTCTTGATCTCCGGCGGCAGCTCCTTGGGCGTGGCGTCGGCGGAGAAGCCGGCCTGGACCTTGGGCACGCCGTAGACGAGGTGGGTGAGCCCGTCCAGCGACCAGTGCTCGGCGAGGCCGTCGAGCAGCAGCCGCAGCGACTCCCGGCCCTGCTCGTCGAGCGACTTCAGCAGCTCGGCGTCGGGCTCCGCGCGGACGACGGTGCGCTGGTCGGCGGGGACGTGGGTGTTGATCCACGCCTCGGCCCGGTCGTAGCGCGGCCGGGCCTCGTCGAGCGAGGCGAGCGGGTTCGCCGGGTCGAGCTCGCTGAGGATGCGCAGCGCCTGGTCCTCGTGGCCGGCGGTGATGTCGGCCACCGACGCCAGCGTGCGGTACGGCAGCGGCCTCGGCGTCCTCGGCAGCTCACCGCTCGCCGTGCGCACCGCGCGGGAGTGCGCGGCGGCGTCGGCGGGCAGCGCGGAGCCGTCGGCGACCTTGGCGTCGAGCCGGTCCCACTCGTCGTAGAGGCGCTGGATCTCCTGGTCGAAGGCGATCTTGAAGGACTGGTTGGGCCTGCGGCGGGCGTACAGCCAGCGCAGCAGCTGCGGCTCCATGATCTTCAGCGCGTCGGCGGGCGTGGGCACGCCGCCGCGCGAGGACGACATCTTGGCCATGCCGCTGATGCCGACGAAGGCGTACATCGGCCCGATGGGCTGCTTGCCGCCGAAGATCCCGACGATCTGCCCGCCGACCTGGAACGACGACCCGGGCGAGGAGTGGTCCACGCCGCTCGGCTCGAAGACCACGCCCTCGTAGGCCCACCGCATCGGCCAGTCGACCTTCCAGACCAGCTTGCCGCGGTTGAACTCGCTGAGCCGGACGGTCTCGGAGAAGCCGCACGCGGTGCAGGCGTACGTCAGCTCGGTGGAGTCGTCGTCGTAGGTGGTGACGGTGGTCAGGTCCTTCTCGCAGTTGCCGCAGTACGGCTTGTACGGGAAGTACCCGCCGGTGCCGGAGCTGCCGTCGTCCTCGGCGGCGGCGCCCGAGCCCTCGGCGGCCTCCAGCTCGGCCTCGTCGACCGGCTTCTGCTTCGCCTGCTGCTTCTTCTGGTCGGCGGGCTTCGGCTTGGTCCGGTACTGGGCGAGGACGGCGTCGATGTCGCCGCGGTGCTTCATGGCGTGCAGGATCTGCTCGCGGTAGGCGCCGGAGGTGTACTGCTCCGTCTGGCTGATCCCGTCGAACTCCACGCCCAGCTCGGCCAGCGACTCGATCATCGCGGCCTTGAAGTGCTCGGCCCAGTTCGGGTGCGCGGAGCCCCTGGGCGCCGGGACGGAGGTGAGCGGCTTGCCGATGTGCTCGGCCCACGACTCGTCGACGCCGGCGACGCCGGCCGGGACCTTGCGGTACCGGTCGTAGTCGTCCCAGGAGATCAGGTGCCGGACCTGGTACCCGCGCCGCCGGATCTCGTCGGCGACCAGGTGCGGGGTCATGACCTCGCGGAGGTTGCCCAGGTGGATCGGGCCCGAGGGGGAGAGCCCGGACGCGACGACGACCGGTTTGCCCGGGGCCCGACGCTCCGACTCCTCGATGACCTCATCCGCGAAACGGGAGACCCAGTCGGTGGTCTCGGTGCTCTGAGCCACGATCGGCACGTCCTTCTTTCTGCTGGGGCAGCCGGTACGGTCGCACGGCTGACCGCTCCATTCTCCCAGGCACGCCCGCATCCGCGAAAACCGCTTTTCACCGCGTGGGATACTCGGATTCCGCAGTAGTCCACGAACCCGAGAGAACGGCAGCCACTCCATGGCCTCGGTCACGTCCCTCAGCGACTCCGTCCGGCAGCAGCTCGCGTCCGCCCTTTCGGCCACCCGGCCGGAGGCCGTCGGCGCGGACCCGCTGCTGCGACGAAGCGACCGGGCGGACTTCCAGGCCAACGGCATCCTCGCGCTGGCCAAGAAGGCGAAGGCGAACCCGCGGGAGCTGGCGACCGAGGTCGTCTCCCGCCTCGCCACCGGCGAGGTGATCAAGGACGTCGAGGTCTCCGGCCCCGGCTTCCTCAACCTCACGATCGCCGACCGGGCGATCACCGAGAACCTGGCCGCGCGGTACGCGGACGACACGGGCCGCCTCGGCGTGCCCCTGGCCGGGAACCCCGGCACCACGGTGATCGACTACGCCCAGCCGAACGTGGCCAAGGAGATGCACGTCGGCCACCTGCGCTCCGCGGTGATCGGCGACGCCCTGCGCGGCATGCTCGACTTCACCGGCGAGAAGACGATCGGCCGGCACCACATCGGTGACTGGGGCACCCAGTTCGGCATGCTCATCCAGTACCTGCTGGAGCACCCGGGCGAGCTGGCGCCGGCCTCCGAGGTCGACGGCGAGCAGGCCATGTCGAACCTGAACCGGGTCTACAAGGCCTCGCGCGCGCTCTTCGACTCCGACGACGAGTTCAAGGAGCGGGCGCGCAAGCGGGTCGTCGCCCTGCAGTCCGGCGACAAGGAGACCCTCGAGCTGTGGCAGCAGTTCGTGGACGAGTCGAAGGTCTACTTCTACTCCGTCTTCGAGAAGCTCGACATGGAGATCCGCGACGACGAGATCGTCGGCGAGTCGGCGTACAACGAGGGCATGCCCGAGACCGCGCGCCTGCTGGAGGAGATGGGCGTCGCGGTGCGCTCCGAGGGCGCGCTCGTGGTGTTCTTCGACGACATCCGCGGCAAGGACGACCAGCCGGTCCCGCTGATCGTGCAGAAGGCCGACGGCGGTTTCGGCTACGCGGCGTCCGACCTGACCGCGATCCGCGACCGGGTCTTCGGCCTGCGCGCGACGACCCTGCTGTACGTCGTCGACGTGCGCCAGTCGCTGCACTTCAAGATGGTCTTCGAGACGGCCCGCCGGGCCGGCTGGCTGAACGACGACGTCACCGCGCACAACATGGGCTACGGCACGGTGCTGGGCGCGGACGGCAAGCCGTTCAAGACCCGTGAGGGCGAGACCGTACGGCTGGAGGACCTGCTGGACGAGGCCGTGCAGCGGGCCGCCGAGGTGGTGCGGGAGAAGGCCAGGGACCTCACCGAGGACGAGATCCGGGAGCGGGCCGCGCAGGTCGGCATCGGCGCGGTGAAGTACGCGGACCTGTCGACGTCGCCGAGCCGCGACTACAAGTTCGACCTGGACCAGATGGTCTCGCTGAACGGCGACACCTCGGTGTACCTCCAGTACGCGTACGCCCGTATCCAGTCGATCCTGCGGAAGGCCGGCGAGGTCCGCCCCGCGGCCCACCCGGAGCTGGAGCTGCACGCGGCGGAGCGGGCCCTGGGCCTGCACCTGGACGCGTTCGGCGACACGGTCTTCGAGGCGGCGGCCGAGTACGCCCCGCACAAGCTGACGGCGTACCTGTACCAGCTGGCGTCGCTGTACACGTCGTTCTACGACAGGTGCCCGGTGCTGAAGGCGGATTCGCCGGCGCAGGTGGAGAACCGCCTGTTCCTGTGCGACCTCACGGCCCGCACCCTGACCAAGGGCATGGGCCTGCTGGGCATCCGGACGCCCGAGCGGCTCTGAGACCCGCACCGGTGCGCACGCGCGCGGCCCGTCCTCTCCCCCGGTGGGAGGACGGGCCGCGGCGTGTGTGCGGTGCGTCGGGCCGGCTCAGCAGCCGGTGGCGTTGAAGTCCCAGAACGCCTTCTTGGTCCTCGTTCCGGCGATCCCGTCCTCGGGGCCGGCGTCGAAGCCCCAGTCGTTCAGGTAGCGCTGCAGCGCCCGGATCGTCCTGGTGCCGACGATCCCGTCCTCGGTGCCCGCGCCGAGGCCCAGGTCGTTGAACATGGCCTGCGCCGCCTTCCAGCTCCTGCCGCCCAGCTGCCCGTCGACCGTGCCGGGGTTGTACCCCATGTCGTGCAGCCAGCACTGCCAGTTCTTGGCCCGGGCCGTGTTCAGGCCGAGGTTGTTCACCGCGAGGACGGAGGCCTCGGAGCTCACGGCCGGCTTCGCGTCCTGCCCCGCGAAGGCGGTCCCCGCGGTCGCGAGGCCTCCGGCGGCGAGGCCGACGACGGCGCCGGCGCTGACGAGGGTCCTGGTCCAGATGTTCGGTCGCATGCGTTTCCCTCTCGCTCTGGGTCGGGCGGCGGTCCGTGCCGCCGGCTGGCGAGACGAGCATGCGAAGTCGGCGGCGGGGGGCGCCACAGTTGCCGCGGAAGTGACGTCACCGCGGGACGTCCCACCCGCTGACCTGCGGTGTCCCGTCCCGCCGGGACGGTGCCGCGGGACGGGTACGGCGGGCGGTGGCCGATTCGGTACGGGTGCGGGAACCGCCGTCCCGGGTGGCCCGTGGATGCTGTTGCAGAATGCGACGGGGGGACGGGACCACGGACGCGAGTGGGGGAAACATGTCGCGTTGGAAGGTGCTGCCCGCGGAACTCGATCCACGGGTGCGGCACTTGGTGGTGTGCTTGCGCCGGCTGAAGGACCACAGCGGGCTGAGCATGCGTCAACTGGCGGCGAAGACGGGGTACAGCACGTCGTCGTGGGAGCGGTACCTGGGTGGCAGGTCGCTGCCGCCCAGGGAGGCCGTCGAGGCGGTCGCGTCGGTCACCGGGGAGGACCCGACCCGGCTGCTGGCGCTGTGGGAGGTCGCGGCGGCGGCGTGGACGGGCGGGCACACGACCACGGTGACCGCCGGCGCCGCGCCGGAGGCCACGGCGGCGGCAGCGGAAGCGGAGGCGACCGCGGGGACGACGACCGTGCCGGAGGGGCCCGGACGCCGTGGTTCCCTCCGGGTCGCGGTCGTCGCCGGTGTCGTGGCGCTCCTCCTCGCGGCCTCCTCGGCGGTGGTCCTGGTCGTCCGGCTCACCGGGGACGGCGAAGGCCGGGCACAGCCGCCACCGGTGTCGTCGGCCGCGCCGGCCGGGGCCGCGTCCGCGCCGTCGGCCCCCTCGTACACCTGCCGCGTCGAGCGGATCGGCGGCCGCTGGTACGCGGGGCTCAGCCGGACCCGGGACGCGATCCTGCTGAACGGCCACGCCGGGGCGGAGGTCGCCGAGGCACAGTGCCTGCTGCGCCGGGCGGGGTACGCACCGGGCGACGTCGACGGCATCTACGGCCCGCGGACCGAGCGGGCCGTCAAACGGCTGCAGAAGCGGGCCGGCCTGGTCGTGGACGGCATCGTCGGCCCGCACACCTGGGGAGCCCTGCGAGGATGACGCCGTCACCGGAGCGCGCGGAACTGACCGCCGCCCTGCGGGAGGTGAGGCAGCGCACGGGTCTGAGCCTGACGGGCCTGGAGGAACGCACCCCCTTCAGCAGGTCCTCCTGGGGCCGCTACCTCAAGGGCGAGACGCTGCCGCCCCGCGAGGCCGTGCGGGAGCTGTGCCGCCTGGCGGGCGAGCCGGAGGGGCGCTGCCTGGCGCTGTGGGAGATCGCGGAGTCGGCGAGCAGCGGACGCGCCGCCCACGCCCCGCCGGACGCACCGGCACGGCCCCGTGTCACCCCGCCGGTCCCCCCGCCACCCGAAGGGACGAACCGGATCCGGCCGTGGCGCACCGCGGCGGTGGTCGCGGCCGTGCTGGCCCTCCTGGCCGCGGGCGTCACCGCGACCACCCTGCTGGTGCCGGACCGGCCCGCCGACACGGCCCGCACGCCCCCGGCCTCCCGGACCGCCCTGCCGCCGCCCCGCTGCCGGGGCTCCTCCTGCGCGGGCAAGGATCCGATGAACATGCTCTGCGGCATCGGACCGGACACCCTCACCACGCACCGCACGGTCGCCGGCGCCCGGCTGGAGCTGCGCCACAGCCCCCGGTGCGCCGCGAGCTGGGCCCGCATGTGGGGCGCCGGGATCGGCGACCGCGTCGAGCTGACCGCACCCGGCCCGACCCGCTCCGCCGAGGTGACGGACGCCCTGGACGCGAAGGCCTACCTCTACACCCCCATGACGGCGACGACGCCGGGCACCGTCGTGCGGGCCTGCTTCCGTCCCGCGGGGGAGCAGGGGCGGGAGTGCTTCGAGGCGACCGTGCGCCGCCCCCCGGCTCAGCGCTGAGCGGTGGTGTTCGCCCCGTCCAGCGCCTCCCGGACGATGTCCGCGTGCCCGGCGTGCTGGGCCGTCTCCCGGACGAGGTGCAGCAGGATCCGCCGCACGGACCAGAACTGGCGCTCCGGCGGCGACCACGGAGTCACCGGCAGCGGCACCCGGCGCCCCAGGTCCCCCACGCCGCCCACGGCCTCCTCGGTCGCCCGGGCCGCCGCCGCGTACCGCTCCAGCAGCCCGGCGAGGCTGTCCCGTTCCCCCATCCGGTACTGCTCCATGTCCAGCATCCCGTCGGGCAGTTCCCCGTCGCCCCCGGCCATGATCCGCGTCCACGCCTCCTCTCCCTGCACCAGGTGCCGGAGGATCCCGCCGAGCGTCAGCTCGCTCACGGTCGTCCGCTCCCGGGCCTGCGCGTCGCTGATCCCCTTCAAGGTGATCAGCAGCAGCTCCCGTTGCTCGGCGAGCGCCCGCAGCAGCTCGGCGTGCTCGTCGGGGAGGGACGGGGCGGAGGTGTGCGAGGAAGCGGTCATGGAAGGACCGTAGGGGGCCAGTAGGTCAACAGCTGTCCTCCATCCCCACCGGTCCGTCCGGTGCCGCCGGCGCCCGCCCCGCGCGTCACCGGCGCGGCGTCCCTTCGCCGCGCAGCCCCGCCCCCAGCCTGCGCAGCCCCTCCGCGATCTCCTCCGGCGTCTGCGTCACGAAGCACAGGCGGAGGGTGGAGCGGTCCGGGTCGGCGGCGTAGAAGGGGGCGCCGGGGACGTAGGCCACGTCCCGGCGGACCACCCGCGGGAGCAGTGCCGTGGTGTCGTACGGCTCCGGCAGCCGGGCCCAGAGGAACATGCCGCCCTCGGGCCGGCTCCAGGCCGAGCCGTCCGGCAGCGCGGCGGCGAGTCCGGCGAGCATGGCGTCCCGGCGCTCGCCGTACACGCCCGCGACCCGCCGGACGTGGGCGTCCAGGTCGTGGTCCGCGAGGTAGCGGGCCGCGGCGAGCTGGTTGACGGTCGGGGTGTGCAGGTCGGCGGCCTGCTTGGCGACGGCGCAGGCGCGGCGCAGTCCGGCGGGCGCGCGCAGCCAGCCCAGCCGCAGTCCGGGCGCCATCACCTTGGAGAAGCTGCCCAGCAGCACCGTGCGGTCCTCCGCCCCCGGGTGGGCTGCGATCCACGGCACCCGTTCGCCCTCGTAGCGCAACTCGCCGTAGGGGTCGTCCTCGACGATCCACAGCCCGTGCCGGGCGGCGGTCCCGGCCACGGCGGCGCGGCGCGCGGCGGGCAGGGTGCGGCCGGTCGGGTTCTGGAAGGTGGGCACGGTGTAGAGCAGCTTGGGCCGCTCCCGCACCACCAGGTCCTCCAACGCCTCGGGGTCGAGCCCGCGTTCGTCCCCGGGCACGGCGACCACCCGTGCCCCGGCGAGCCCGAAGGCCTGAAGTGCCGCCAGGTAGCAGGGGTTTTCGACCAGGACCGTGTCGCCGGGTTCGAGCAGCGCGGTGGCGAGGAGGGAGAGCGCCTGCTGGGAGCCGGTGGTGACGAGCAGGTCGTCGGGGTCGGTGGGCAGTCCGCGCGCGCCGGTGCGTTCGGCGAGCGCGGCCCGCAGCGCCGGCTCGCCCTCGGTCGTGGAGTACTGCAACGCCCGCGCGGGCGCCTCGGCGAGCACCGCCCGGTACGCCGCCGCGATGCCGTCGGCGTCGAACAGCTCCGGCGCCGGCAGCCCGCCCGCGAAGTTGATCACCTCGGGGCGGGCGGTGACGGCCAGGATGTCCCGCACGGGCGAGCCGCCGACGCTGCGCGCCCGCGCGGCGAGCGGCGGCGTGGGGGCGGCGAGGGCGGCGGGGAGAGCGGGCTCGGTGGCGGTCATGACACGGCTCCTTCGGCAGCGGGACGACGCGTGCCCGCAGCCTAGGGAAACTGCATGCCCTCTACACGGGACTTTCCGCGATCCGGACACCGGGCGGTGCGTCCGGCTCAGGTGCCCTCGAAGTGGTCCCAGGAACTGCCGCCGAGCATGTAGCCGTAGTAGTCGATCCCCGAGGCACTGGTGCGGAACGGCTTGCCGTGGTCGTCGATGCGGATCGTGCCCTTCCGGGACCCGCTGGACCAGTCGAGCTCCAGGTACCAGCGGACGTCGTGCCCGCCGGTGTGCGCGGTGACGTAGAAGGCCTCCGGATCGGACTCGTTCACCGAGTAGGGGAAGTCCCGCTGCCCGTTGACCGGTTCGGCCAGGGGGTTGCCGAGGTCGAGCGACACGTCGAACGCCTTGGTGTTCACCTCGCCGCCGCAGCCGACGCCCATCGCGTACTTGTTCCAGGTGAGCGGTGCCCCCTTGCCCACCACCCGCACGTGCAGGTCCCGGAGGACGACGGTCTCCTCGCCCGTGCCCTGCAGGGTGAGCGCGACCGTCTGCCGGTCGGCGGAGACGGCGTCGAGCCCGGCGGCCCAGCCGACCGCGTCCTGCTGCGGGGGCGGCTCCGGCACGTTCTGCGGGCTGCGGTCGACCAGGAAGCTGTGCTCGCAGGGGGAGTCCCAGTAGTACGGCGTGGTCTGGACGGTGACCGGTACGCCCCCCTGTCCCGCGGTGTCCCGGCCGGCGGAACCGCCGCCCTTCCCGTCCCGGGCGGCCCCGGGGCCGTCCGGCGTCGCCTCGCCCTTCCCGGAACCGGAACCGGAGGCGGAGGCGGAGGCGGACGGCGAGGCCGACGCGCTCGCGCTCGGGGAGGCCGACCTCGCGGTCCCCGACGGCGACGCGGTCGCCGAGACGGAGGCGGCGTCCCCGGCGGCCTCGGGGGAGCCGTCCCGGCCGGTGTCCCCGTCCGGGAGGAGGGTCGTGCCGAGCACGACGGCGGTGACGAGGGCGATGGCCGCCCCGGCGTACAGCGCGGCCCGCCGCGACGGCCGGCGCCCACCCACCGGCGCACCGCCGCGGACCTCACCGACCACGGTGACGACCTGCTCCTCGGCGGCCCCTCCGGAGTCGGGGGCCGCGTCCCCGGGCGACCCGGTCCCGACAGCGGCTGCCTCGTTCGCGGGGACGGGTGACTCGGCCCCGGCACCGGGAAACCCACCCGCGGAACCGGAAGGCTTCACCCCGGCACCGGGAGATCCACCTGCGGCACCGGAGGACCCGGCCCCGGCACCGGAAGACCCACCTGCGGCGTCAGAGGACTTCACCCCGGTGCCGGACGACTCGGCCTCGGTGCCGAGGGGTTCGCTTCCGGCCTCCGGGGGCCCGCCTGCGGCTGCCGGGGACGGGTGTTCGGGCTCCGGGGACGTGCTCTCGTCCGCCGGAGCCGCCGGCCGGGGTGCGGGCCGACCCGCCGGCCGGTCCTCCCCCTTCGCCCTGTTGTCCTCCTTCACGCCCCGCAGGGCGTCCGCGCGGATCCAGCGGCGGTGGAGTTCCAGCAACTCCTCGGGGGTCGCCCGGCACAACCGGGCCAGGCGTTCGACCGGTGCGAACTCCACCGGGACGACCTCTCCGCTGACGTACCGGTGAAGCGTCGACGCACTCATGTGCAACCGCTTGCCCAGGGACCCGTAACTGAGGCCGGAGCGCTCCTTCAGTTCCCTCAGCAGCCCCGCGAAATCGTCCCCCGCCACCATTTCTCCCACTCCCCGCATCCCCGTACCGCGTCCCAGCGGGACGACGTTCCCCCAGCTCAGAGCCGTCTTCGGCATTCCATTGTCCCGCATGTCCCGGCATCGCTGGTGACCGGGACGGAGCGTGTCGCACGCTGTGGTCATCCAAGCAGCCGCTCCCGCCGACCGGTTGAGCGGCCGTCACTCTCCAGCCACTTCCGAAGGAGCTTCACCATGTCCGCACGCACCGCCCGTACCCGCCTGTTCGCCGTGTCCACCGTCGCGCTGGCCGCGCTGGCGCTGACGGCCTGCGAGGGCGGGTCGGACACGGGCGCCGACAGCCCGGCCCCGTCCACGACCGCCACCGCCGAGGCGAAGCCGCCCACCGGAGACTCCGCCGGCACGGCCGGCGGCACCGGCACGGACGGCACGGACGCCCAGGGCGACAAGGGCAGCTCGTCCGGCTCCTCGGGCACCGGCACCGGGAAGGGCACCCCCGCCGGCACCGGCGGCAGCAAGGAGAACGGCACCGGAAGCGGAACCGGCTCCGGCTCCGGCTCCGGCTCCGGCTCCGGCTCCGGCTCCGGCAAGCAGGACGACGGCATCCCCGGCAAGTGCTCCGCGTCCGACGTGAAGATCACCGCCGCGAACGTGAAGCGTCCGCTCAACCACCTGCTGCTGACGGCCACCAACACCGGCTCGAAGACGTGCTACCTGCCCCCCTACCCGCAGGCGAAGTTCGGTGAGGCCCAGTCCGTGCCGCCGGTCATCGAGGACACCCAGCCGCAGGCCCTGACGGCCCTGGAGCCCGGCAAGTCCGGTTACGCGGGCGTGCTGCTGTCGGCCGGCGACGGCAGCGCCGGGAACGGTCACACGGTGAACACCCTCACGATCCCGTTCGAGGACGGCTCGATCGCCACCGTGGGCCTGCCCTCCGGCGGCGTCCACGTCGACGACGCCCTGAAGGTCACCTACTGGCAGACCAGCGTGGACCACGCCCTCTTCTACTGAGGGCTCCGCTGAAGCCCCCGCACGCCCGTCCCGGCCGGCCGCACCTCCGCCGGCCGGGACGGGCCGTGGGCCTCTGCGGCCTCACTCGTACGACGCGACCGCGTCGAGCAGCCGTACCTGTTCCCCGGCGGTGAGGGTCCGGCCCCGTGCGAACGCCGCCGCGAAGCCGGACTCGCCCAGGGCCTCGCGGGCGCGCCCCGCCGCACGGTCCACGTCGGCCCGTTCGGCCGGGGGCAGCGGCGCTCCGACGGCGTCCCGGACGGCGGCCGCCGTACCGAGCAGGGAGGCGGCTTCCTCGGACCGGCCGGCCGCCGCCCGCGCGCCGGCCAGTCCCTCCAGGGCGAGCGCCACCGCCCGCGGGTCCCCGCTGCGGTGCGCCGCGGCGAACCCGTCCCGGTGCAGTTCCCCGGCGCGCCGCGCGTCGCCGCGCTGCTCGGCGACGTAGCCGAGCTGCGCGAGGACCAAGGCGGCGCCCGCGTCCACGCCGAAGCGCCGGTTCCACTCGAGCCAGGGCCGCAGCAGCGCCTCGGCGGCGTCGAGGTCGCCCCGGCGGCGGGCGCCGAGGGCCAGACCGTTCTCGGCGAACTGCTCCGCGGTCCGGTGCGACTGCTCCACGGCGAGCCGCCGGGCCCGCTCGTGCAGCTCCGTGGCACGGGCGTCGTCGCCGGTCAGCAGCGCGACGCGGCCGAGCCTGGCCAGCCGGAAGGAGACGTGCGACCACAGCTGGAGCTCCTCGGCGCCGCGCACGCCGTCCTGGTGGAGCCGGGCCGCGGCCGCGTAGTCGCCGGTGACCTCGGCCACGACGCCCAGTTGCTCCGACGCCTGCAACTGGCCCCACAGGTCGCCGACCTCGGCGAAGAGCGCGGCGCTCGCCCCGGCGTGGCGCCGGACCGCCTCGAGGTCGCCCTCGTAGAGCGCCTGGGTGGCGAGCGTGCTGAGCGCGGCGGCCTCGCCCCAGCGGTCGCCGGCCTTCCGGAACTCGGCGGTCAGCGCGTCGAAGGAACCGCCGCCCTCCGCCGGTCCGCCGAAGCCGCAGCGCGCGAAGGAGAGCAGCCACCTGCCCCAGGCGTCCGCGCCCTCGAAGGACTCGTCCGTGGCCGGGGCGTCCCCGGTGAAGAGGGCGAACACGGCGCGTCTGACGCGGGCGGAGGCGAGGGCGGGATCGGTGCGGGCCGCCGTCGTGCCCGGTGTGCGGCCCGCCGCGGGGGCGTCTCCCGGGTCCGCGCACTCCACCGCGCGCCGCAGCGACCTGACCGCCTCACCGAAACGCCCGCGCAGGTACCAGTACCAGGTCAGTGCGTTGACCAGCCGCAGTCCGGGCCCGCGGTCCCCGGCCGTCACGGCGCGGTCGAGGGCCGCGCGCAGGTTCAGCGTCTCGGCGTCCAGGCGGTGCAGCCAGTGGCGCTGGTCGCGCCCGTGCAGCAGGGGCGCGGCCCGCTCGGCGAGACCGGTGTAGTGGAGGACGTGCCGTTGCAGGGTGTCCTTGGTCTCGCCCGCCTCGTCGAGCCGTTCCAGACCGTAGGCGGCCACCGATTCGAGCAGCCGGTAGCGGGGACCGTCGGGGCCGCCGGAGCCGTCGGCGCCGTACGCCGGGACGATCAGGGAACGGTCGACGAGCCGGGTGACGACGTCGAGCACGTCCTCGGCCCGTACGTCCGCGTCGCCACCGCCGTCCCCCGGGTCCCCCGCGTCGCGCACGGCGCACACCGCCTCCGCGGACTCCAGGGCGAACCCCCCGGCGAACACGGCGAGCCGCCGCAGCACCGTCCGTTCCGGCGGGGACAGCAGCTCCCAGCTCCAGTCGATCATCGCGCGCAGGGTGCGCTGCCGTGCCGGGGCGTCCCGGCGGACCTGGTGGAGCAGCCGGAAGCGGTCGTGCAGGCGGGCGGCCAGCGCGTGCACACCGAGCGCGCGGACCCGGGTCGCGGCCAGTTCGAGGGCGAGGGGGATGCCGTCGAGACGCCGGCAGATGAGGGCGACGGCCTCGGCGTTCCCGGGCCCGAGCGCGAAGCCGGGCGCCGCGGCCGCGGCCCGCGCCGCGAACAGCTCCATGGCCTCGGCCTCCGCCAGCGGCGCGACGTCGTCCAGGACCTCGCCGGGGACGGCCAGCGGTTCCTGGCTGGTGGCGAGGACCCGCAGGCCGGGCGCGCTGCGCAGGAGCCGGCCGACGAGCGCGGCGACGGGTCCGACGACGTGTTCGCAGTTGTCGAGGACGAGGAGCAGCCGACGCGCCCTGAGCGCTTCGACCAGCCGGTCCGGCACGGGGTCGCCGCACCTGTCACCGCACGTGCCGTCGCCCGCGCCGTCACCCGCGCCCGCGCCCGCGTCACCGCCGGACGTCCCCGGCGCGGCGTCGTCGCGCACGTCGAGCACGGCCGCGACGGTCTCGGCCACCTCGCCGCCGGCTCCGGCGAGTTCGACGAGCCAGACCCCGTCGGCGTACGCGTCGCCGTCCGCCAGGCGGGCCGCCGCCTCCAGCGCCAGCCGGGTCTTGCCGACGCCACCGGGTCCGGTGAGCGTGACCAGCCGGTGCGCGCCGACGAGTTCGCACACCCGGTCGACCGCGTCCCGCCGGCCCACCAGCGAACTCACCGGCGCGGGCAGGTTCGTGCGCGGCCGGGCCGCGGTGGCGGGCGCCGGGCCGGGCCCGAGTCCCGGGTCCTGCCGGAGCATCGCCCGGTGGAGCGAGGCGAGTTCGGGTGCGGGGTCGATGCCCAGCTCCTCGGCGAGCCGCCGCCGCACGTCCTGGTAGGCCTCCAGGGCCTCGCTCTGCCGTCCGGCCCGGTGGAGCGCCCGCATGTGGACGCCGCGCAGCCGCTGCCGCAGCGGGTGTTCCGCGACCAGCGGGCCCAACTCATCGGCTACCACGTGGTGTTCACCGAGTTCCAGCCGGAGCTCGGCGAGGTCCTCCTGTGCGGTGAGCCGCTGTTCGTCCAGTCCGGCGACGGCGGCCTGGACGAAGACGGCGTCCCGGAAGTCGGCGAACGCCGCGCCCCGCCACAGCCCCAGCGCCTCCGACAGCAGCGACGCCCTCGTCCGGGGGTCGCCCTCCCGCCGCGCCCGGGCCGTCAGCCGCGCGAAACGCCCGGAGTCCACCGCGTCCTCCGGCACCCGCAGCGCGTAGCCCGCCGGGCCGTACTCCACCAGTGCGCGGCCACCGTCCTCGGCCCGCTCGAACGCACGGCGCAACTGGGACACCTTGGTCTGCAGGCTGTTGGCGGGGTTCCCCGGTACGTCCTCGCCCCACAGGTCGTCGATCAGCCGGTCCACCGGCACCGGACGCCCGTGGTGCACCAGCAGGTCGGCGAGCAGTGCCCGCACCTTGGGTTCGGCGACGGGAACGGGCCCCCCGCCCTCGGTCCGCACCCGCAACGGCCCCAACACGTCGAAACGCATGCCTCACGCTAACGCGTGCCGTCGGCCGCGCGTGCGCGCTCCGTGAGCGGTCCTTCAGCGGCCCGTCAGAGGTTCGTGCGCGCCCCCTCGCACGCTGCTCCCATGACGACGACTTCCCGTGGGACGACCACGACCGGAACGACCACGACCACCTCCCGCGAGATCCGCCTCGCCGCCCGCCCCGTGGGCGAACCGGCGCCGGGGAACTTCGTGCTGGCCACCACCGGGGTCCCCGAGCCCGGCGAGGGCGAGATCCTGGTCCGCAACACCTGGATGTCCGTGGACCCGTACATGCGCGGCCGGATGAACGAAGGACACTCGTTCATCGCGCCCTTCGAGATCGGCGCGCCCCTGGAGGGCGCCGCGATCGGCGAGGTGATCGCCTCCCGTGCCGCGTCGGTGCCGGTCGGCGCGACGGTCTCGCACTTCCTGGGCTGGCGCGAGTACGCGGTGCTGGACGCCGGGGCGGCGACGGTGGTCGACACCTCCCTCGCCCCGCCGGAGGCGTACCTCGGCCCGCTCGGCACCACGGGCCTGAGCGCCTACGTCGCCCTGACCCGCACCGCCCCCGTCCGCCCCGGCGACGTCGTATTCGTCTCCGCCGCGGCCGGCGCGGTCGGCAGCGTGGCCGGGCAACTGGCCCGGAAGCTGGGCGCGTCCCGGGTGATCGGCTCGGCGGGCGGCCCGCTCAAGACCGAGAAGCTCATCGACGCCTTCGGTTTCGACGCGGCCGTCGACCACCGCCGGGGCCGCCTGGCCGAACAGCTCGACCGGGCCGCCCCCGGGGGCATCGACGTCTACCTGGACTCGGTGGCCGGCGACCACCTCGAGGCGGCCATCGGCGCGATGCGCGAGGACGGCAGGATCGCGATGGTCGGCGCGATCAGCACGTACAACGCCACGGAACCGGTCCCCGGCCCCCACAACCTCTTCGAGGCGGCCGCCAAGGAGGTCACGCTCCGCGGGATGGTGATCAGCCGCCACCTGGACCTGTTCCCCGAGTGGATCACCAAGGCCGTGCCCTGGCTCGCCGACGGCACCCTGCGCACCGAGACGACCGTCGTCGAGGGCATCGAGCGGGCGCCCGACGCGTTCCTGGGCGTGCTGCGCGGCGCCAACACGGGCAAGATGCTGGTCAGGCTCGGTGAGACCCGGTAACCACTGCGTCCGGGCCCGCGCCCTCCGGACCGGGACCCCCGCCTCGTGCGCCCCTCCCGGCCGACGGCACCCCCGCCGGCCGGGACGGGGCCGGAGTCCCTCGGCGCGCGGTCAGCGCAGCATGCGGGCCGCCTCGACGGCCCAGTAGGTGAGGATGTTGCGCGCACCGGCCCGCCTGATGCCGGTCAGCGTCTCCAGGATCGCCCGCTCCCGGTCGATCCAGCCCTTCTCGGCGGCGGCCTCGATCATCGAGTACTCACCGGAGATCTGGTACGCCGCCACCGGCACGTCCACCGCGTCCGCGACCCGCGCCAGGATGTCCAGGTACGGGCCCGCCGGCTTCACCATCACCATGTCGGCGCCCTCCTCCAGGTCGAGCGCCAGCTCGCGCATCGACTCGCGGACGTTCGCCGGGTCCTGCTGGTACGTCTTGCGGTCGCCCTGCAGCGAGGAGGCGACGGCCTCCCGGAACGGACCGTAGAAGGCGGAGGCGTACTTGGCGGTGTAGGCGAGGACCGCCACGTCCTCCCGCCCGATCTGGTCGAGGGCGTCGCGGACGACGCCGATCTGCCCGTCCATCATCCCGCTGGGGCCGACCACGTGGGCGCCCGCGTCGGCCTGCACCTGCGCCATCTCGGCGTACCGCTCGAGCGTGGCGTCGTTGTCGACGCGCCCCTGCTCGTCCAGCACACCGCAGTGCCCGTGGTCCGTCGTCTCGTCGAGGCACAGGTCGGACATGACGAGCAGCTCGTCCCCGACCTCGGCCCGCACGTCCCGGATGGCCACCTGGAGGATCCCGTCCGGGTCGGTCCCCGGCGTCCCGAGGGCGTCCTTCTTCGACTCCTCCGGCACGCCGAAGAGCATGATCCCGGAGATCCCGGCCGCCACGGCCTCCGCCGCCGCCTTCTTCAGGCTGTCGCGCGTGTGCTGCACGACGCCCGGCATCGCCGCGATCGGCACCGGCTCGCTCACGCCCTCGCGCACGAAGGCCGGAAGGATGAAGTCGGCGGGGTGCAGCCGGGTCTCGGCGACCATCCGACGCATGGCGGGGGTGGTCCGCAGACGCCGGGGCCGCGTGCCGGGAAAGGATCCGTACGTCGTCATACCACCTACGCTACGCCCGCCCCACCCGTGCCTTTGCCGACGCGGAGTCGGGCCCCGGACCGGCCCGTGGTCCCGCCCGGGATCGTTCACACCGCCCGCATCTGCCCATAGGGTCGAGGCGACCGCGCGGGCACGGGTCCGTGCGGCGGAGCCGCCCGAAGGGGGAACAGCCCGTGCACAGTGCCGCCGTGACAGCCGAGGGCGACCGCGTCCGCTGGGTCGAGCTGCCGGGCCGGGACCCGGCCCGCGTCTACGTCCACGGCCTGGGCGCCACCTCCCCCGCGTACTTCACCGCGACCGCCGTCCACCCCCTCCTCGCGGGTCACCGCTCGCTCCTCGTCGACCTGCTCGGCCACGGTCACAGCGACCGCCCCACGTCCTTCGCCTACACCCTCGAGGCCCACGCCGACGCCCTCGCCGCCGCCCTGCGCGCCGCGCACGTCACCGGCGCCGAGGTCGTCGCGCACAGCATGGGCGGCTCCGTCGCCGTCGTGCTCGCCGCCCGCCACCCCGACCTGGTCTCCCGGCTCGTCCTGGTCGACGCCAACCTCGACCCGCTGCCCCGCGTCCCCGGTGCCCCCGGCAGCAGCGGCATCGCGGCGTACACGGAGGAGGAGTTCGTCACCGGCGGCTGGCGCGAGGTCCGCGACCGCGCGGGCGCCCACTGGTGGTCGACGATGCGCCTGGCGGGCCTGGAGGCCCTGCACCGCAGCGCGTCCCACCTGGTCGACGGCACGACCCCGACGATGCGCGAGCTCCTGCTCGCCCTGCCGGTCCCCCGCACGTTCCTGTTCCCCGGGGCCGACGCACCGTTCCCCGGCGCGGACGGGCTGGCGGCCGCGGGCGTCTCGGTGGTCCCGGTCCCCGACTGCGGCCACAACATCATGCTGGACAACCCGGAGGCGTTCGCCCGGGCGGTGGCCGAGGCACTCGCCCGGCAGGAGCCCGGCGCCGGCGGCCGACGGATTCCGCTGAGGGACGAGGGCACAGGACGCTAGGATGTACGTGTCGGCCTTCGGCGCCCCGGTAGGTGGGGTCCGGAGGCTTTTCTCATGCCTTCCGACACCTCCTCCCCCACCGCCCCCGGCTACCGCGCCCTGCTCCGCAACCGCGAGTTCGCCGGCCTGTACGCGAGCTTCACGCTCACGGTCGCCGCGGGCACCCTCTCGGGCTTCGCCCTCGGCACGCTGGTCGACCGGCGGACCGGCTCCCCGTTCCTGACGGCCGTGAGCATGTACGGCGCCACCTTCGCGACCGTGCTCGGCGCGATGACGCTGATGTCGGTCGCGGACGGGAACCGCCCCCGCCGCACCCTCGTCGCGCTCCAGTGCGTCTCGCTGCTGGGCGTGGCCGCGCAGGCGGTCCCGGGGCTGCCGCTGGCCGCCCGGTTCGGGCTCCTGTTGCTGCTGGGCTTCTTCCAGTCCCTGGGGACCGGAACGCGGATGGGGCTGCTCGCCGAGGTGGTGCCCGCCTCCGCGTACGTCCCGGCGCGTTCGCTGATGAACATCACCGCGGGCGGCACGGCCGTCCTCGGCTACGCGCTCGGCGCCGTGCTGCTGCGGTACCTGACCCCGCAGGGCCTCTTCGTCACGGCGGCGGTCCTGACCGCGGCCGGACTGGCCGTGGTGGCGACGACCGTCCGGGAACGCTCGATCCGTCCGCCCCGCCGCCCCGGTCTGCGCGAGACGTGGACGACGAACACCGCGCTCTTCTCCCGCTCCGGCCCGCGCGCGCTGCTGCTGAACCTGTGGGTCCCCAACGGCCTGATCGTCGGCTGCGAGGCCCTCTTCATCTCCTACGCCCCCGACCACGCCGGTGTCCTCCTGGCCGCCGGGTCCGCGGGCATGCTCCTCGGCGACCTGGCCGTCGGACGGCTGCTCACCGCCGAACGGCGACGCCGCTGCGCGTTCGCCCTGCGCCTGCTGCTCGCCGCCCCCTACCTGCTGTTCGTCCTCCACCCTCCCCTGCCGGTGGCGGTGGTCACCGTGTTCGTCGCCAGTGCCGGGTTCGCCGCCACCCTGCCGCTGCAGGAGCGGCTCCTCGCGCTGACGCCCGATCCGGTCCGCGGCCAGGTCCAGGGCGTCGAGTCCGCCGGACGCATGACGTGGCAGGGCATCGGCGCCGCGCTCGCCGGCGGCCTCGCCCAGTACCTCTCCCCGGGCGCGGCGATCACCGCCCTGGCAGCGGTCTCCGTCACCGTCACGGTCCTCTCCCGCCCCTTCGTGGCCCGCAGCCGCGCCGTCCGCCTCGAGAGGACCGGCACCTGAGCCGCGCCGGCGGAAAGGGGCCGGGAAGGGCACGCCACCAACTGCGGTCAAGGACCGCCGGGTCACAGGTCCGTGTCGGCGGACGGCGGCCGCGGACAGGCGCAAAGCGGTGCGGGAACCGCCGCCCCGGCCGGGCCGACGGCGTGCCCCGGCGCGGTGCGCCGCACCGCCCTCGGCCCTTGTCTCCCCTGTTGGACGGCGTCCGGAGACACCGGAGGGGCGGTGCGGTACGGACGCGGGGCACGCCCGGCGACGGGTGCGCCGTGCCCGTCGCCGTCTGTAACAGGGGTGTATTAGCAGGTGGTTGAGCGAAACGCAGGATCGGACCGGGCGGCTCTTGGTGTGCAGAGACGCTCGCCCGTACCGACGGGCCGGCACCCGACCGACATCGAGGAAGACACCATGCGCGTCAACAAGATCACC
Source organism: Streptomyces griseomycini (assembly GCF_014203535.1). GTDB lineage: Bacteria > Actinomycetota > Actinomycetes > Streptomycetales > Streptomycetaceae > Streptomyces > Streptomyces griseomycini. The sequence continues at coordinate 19,207 of NZ_JACHJI010000028.1, read as the reverse complement.
ATCGCGGCCCTGGCCGTCGTCGCGGGTCTCTCGCTCACCGCCTGCCAGAACGACGACGACGCCACGGGCCGGAGCGACCCGCCCGCCGCGTCCACCCCGTCCTCCTCGAACGGCGGCTCGGGCTCGGGCGGCTCGGATCGGGGCGCCGGGAAGGACTCGGGCGCGAAGGACTCGGGCGCGGGGGAGGGCACCAGCGCCGGAACCGGTTCCGACGAGGGCGGCGAGATCGGCAAGTGCCGCACCGACGAACTGGAGGTCACGGCGACGGACGCCACCGTCGGCGGCGACACCGACGGCACCGTCGCGGTGGAGTTCACCAACGGCGGCGGCCGGGACTGCGCGATCTCGGGTTACGCGGGCGTCGACCTGAAGACCGACTCGGGCACGCTGTCCGCGGAGCGCACCGGTGAGCAGTCGCCCTCCGTCGTCCTCGAGGACGGCGAGTCGGTGTCCTTCGCCGTCACCTACCCGGTCAACGACTCGGGCGGCTCCGGCGTCCGCGTCACGGGGCTGGTGGTGACCCCGCCGGACGAGACGAAGTCGGTCACCCTCGACTGGCCGGGCGCCGCCTCCCTGCCCGTCACGGACGGCTCCGGCACCCCGGTGAGGGTCGGCCCGATCGGCAGCGCCGGCCAGGGCGGCTGACCGGCTGCCCACGAGATCACCCCGTCCACACGCTCGTCCACAGGTCGAAGCGGACAGGTCGAAGCGGACAGCACGAGCAGACATCACCGGGGCCCGGGCCGAGTTCCCGGCCTTCGCCGAGGACATCGACGCGCCCTGCCGCTGAGGTCACCGGAGGCCGCCGGGCTCCAGCTCGGCCCACACGGTCTTGCACGGCACCGGCCCCGGCAGCACGCCCCAGCGGTCCGCCAGTTCCTCGACCAGCAGCAGGCCGTGGCCCGAGTCGGCGGGCTCCGGCAGGACGCTCCGGCGCACGGGCACGCTCTCGCCCCTGGCGTCGGTCACCTCGATGCGCAGCACCCCGCACGCGGTGACCGTGAGGGCGAGGCGGAAGCCGCGCCCGGGAACCCTGCCGTGCACGACGGCGTTCGCCGCGAGTTCGGCGACGATCGACCGGGCCGGATCGAGCGGCAGTTCCCAGGAGCGCAGTTGCCCGGCGGCGAGCAGCCGGGCGAGGCGGGCGCCCCGGCGGGTGGCGGAGAGCGGCACGGTGAACTGGTGGAGCGGGGTCCGCGGTGCGGCGATTTCCTGATTCACGTCACTCAGGGTGTTCGCGCATGCGTACGCTGTGAAGGCGGGTGACCCGTGCGACCGACGGCTGTCCGTGATGCGTCCGGTTCCGTCCGGGCTGCCCGGGGTGACCGTGCGCGGAGGGCCGGGGTTGGTCCGGGGAAGGGCGCGCGGCGGGAGGGCGACGGGCATGAGCGGGTGGGAAGCAGGGCTGGACGACGAGGAGGCCGGGGCCGTCATGCGGACGGTGGTACGGCAGTTGAAGCTGTGGCGGGAGGCGGCCGGCCTCACCCAGGCGGAGTTCGGGGCGGCCATCGGGTACGGGGAGGAGCTGGTCTCCTCCGTGGAGCGGGGACGGCGGATCCCCCGGCCGGAGTACCTGGACGCGGCGGACGAGGTGTTGGGAGCGGGCGGGAAGATCGCCGCGATGAAGGGGGACGTGGCGGAAGCCCGGTACCCGAAGAAGGTGCGGGACGTGAAGCGCCTGGAGGCGGAGGCCGTCGAGATCTGCTCCTACAACAACTCCGTCGTCGACGGGCTGCTGCAGACCGAGGCATACGCGCGGGCCGTCTTCGGCTCCCGACGACCGCAGTTCACCGAAGAGGAGTTGGAGCAGCGGGTGGCCGCCCGCCTGGATCGTCAGGAGATCTTCCACGCCCCCACGGCTCGTCCGCTCTTCAGCTTCGTGCTGTGTGAGGCGACGCTGCGCCGCTTGATCGGGGGCAAGATGGTGATGCGCAGCCAGCTCGAACGGTTGTCGGAAGTGGCCCGGCTGCGGAACGTCGATCTACAGGTGCTGCCTCTGAACCGGGAGGAGAACTCGGGTCTCGGCAGCCCCTTCCGGCTGCTCAAGCTCAAGGACGGTGCGGCCGTGGGTCTCAACGAGATCCAGCTCACCAACCGCGTGATCACCGACCCGAAGGAGACCACGATTCTCGACATGCGCTATGGGATCATCCGGGCGCAGGCTCTCACCCCACGAGAGTCGCTGGCCTTCATCGAGAAAGTGCTGGGAGAGTCATGACCCTCAAGCCCTCCGACGGAGCCGACGGCAAGCTGGAGTGGATAAAGAGCAGCTACAGCTCGGACGACGGCCCCTCATGCGTAGAGGTCGCCAGCACCCCCGGCACGATCCACGTCCGCGACTCCAAGAACCCCGACGGCCCCCGCCTCGCCCTCGCCCCCACCACCTGGGCGGCCTTCCTGCCGTACGCCTCCGGGCGTTGACGGGTCACCGCACGGGCGCGCACCCGAAAGCACGGTGGCGGGGCGCGCCCTCGGGCACGCCCCGCCACCACTTCACGCGTCCACGACCTCAGGTCGTCGACCGGCGCCTCCGCGCCCCCGGCCGCCGCTCGCTCGGCCGGGTCACCGGGTCGCCGGCCTCCAGCGCGGCCAGCCGGCGCCGCGCGCCGAAGTCGGCCAGGGCCTCCGCCAGCTTGTGGACGGACGGCTCGGGAGCCATCACGTCGACCCGCAGGCCGTGTTCCTCGGCCGTCTTGGCCGTGGCCGGGCCGATGCAGGCGATCACCGTCACGTTGTGCGGCTTGCCCGCGATGCCCACCAGGTTCCGCACCGTCGAGGACGACGTGAACAGCACCGCGTCGAAGCCGCCGCCCTTGATCGCCTCGCGGGTCTCCGCCGGAGGCGGCGAGGCGCGCACGGTCCGGTACGCCGTGACGTCGTCGACCTCCCAGCCCAGCTCGATGAGCCCGGCGACCAGCGTCTCCGTGGCGATGTCGGCGCGCGGCAGGAAGACGCGGTCGATCGGGTCGAAGACCGGGTCGTACGGAGGCCAGTCCTCCAGCAACCCCGCCGCCGACTGCTCGCCGCTCGGCACCAGGTCCGGCTTCACGCCGAAGGCGATCAGCGCGTTCGCGGTCTGCTCGCCGACCGCGGCGACCTTGATCCCGGCGAAGGCGCGGGCGTCGAGCCCGTACTCCTCGAACTTCTCCCGGACCGCCTTCACCGCGTTGACCGACGTGAACGCGATCCACTCGTAGCGGCCCGTGACCAGGCCCTTGACCGCCCGCTCCATCTGCTGGGGCGTGCGCGGCGGCTCGACGGCGATGGTCGGCACCTCGTGCGGCACGGCCCCGTACGACCGCAGCTGGTCGGAGAGCGACGCCGCCTGCTCCTTCGTGCGCGGGACGAGGACCTTCCAGCCGAACAGCGGCTTGGACTCGAACCACGCCAGCCGGTCGCGCTGGGCGGCGGAGGAACGCTCACCGACCACGGCTATCACCGGTCGGCCGCCCTCCGGGGAGGGCAGCACCTTCGCCTGCTTCAGCGTCTGCGCGATCGTGCCGAGCGTCGCCGTCCAGGTGCGCTGCCGGGTCGTCGTCCCGGCGACGGTCACCGTCATCGGGGTGTCGGGCTTGCGTCCGGCGGACACCAGTTCGCCCGCCGCGGCGGCCACGGAGTCGAGCGTGGTGGAGACGACCACCGTGCCGTCCGACGCACCGACCTCCGTCCAGCACCGGTCGGAGGCCGTGCGCGCGTCCACGAACCGCACGTCCGCGCCCTCGGCGTCCCGCAGCGGCACACCGGCGTACGCGGGCACGCCGACCGCGGTCGCGATGCCGGGGACGACCTCGAAGGGCACCCCGGCCGCGGCGCACGCCAGCATCTCCTCGGCGGCGTACACGTCGAGCCCGGGGTCACCGGTCACCGCACGCACGACCCGCCTGCCGCCCCGCGCGGCCTCCATGACAAGATGTGCGGCATCCCTCACTGCGGGGACACCGGCGGTTGTTGACGCGCCATCGACGACCGTCAGCTGGGGCGTGCCCGTGCCCGTGCCCGGGGCGGACGACGCGGAGGAAGCCGACGCGTCCGTGTCCGTGTGCACCTCGGCGACGCCCTGCCTGGCGTGCGGGCGTACGACGTCGAGCACCTCGTGCTCGGCGACGAGGACGTCCGCGTTGGCCAGTGCCTCCACGGCGCGCAGGGTCAGCAGTCCCGGATCCCCGGGTCCGGCACCGAGGAAGGTGACGTGCCCGTGTTCCGGAGGGGCGGGAAGAGTGGTGGGGCTCAAAGTGCTCGCTCCCCCATCAGACCGGCCGCGCCCTGCGCCAGCATCTCGGTGGCGAGTTCGCGACCGAGCGCCGTCGCCGCCTCGTGCGTCTCGGGCACGGGACCGGTGGTGGACAGCTGCACCAGCGTGGAGCCGTCGGTCGTGCCGACGACGCCGCGCAGGCGCATTTCCTTGACAGTCTGCCCGTCGGCCAGAAGGTCGGCCAACGCGCCCACGGGGGCGCTGCAACCGGCCTCCAGGGCGGCGAGCAGGGAACGCTCGGCCGTCACGGCGGCCCGCGTGAACGGGTCGTCGAGCTCGGCGAGCGCGGCGATCAGCGGAGCGTTGTCCGCGGTGCATTCGACCGCCAGGGCCCCCTGGCCGGGGGCGGGCAGAACCGTGTCGACCGACAGGAAGTCGGTCACCTCGTCGCTGCGGCCGACCCGGTTCAGGCCGGCGGCGGCCAGCACGACGGCGTCCAGCTCACCGCTGTGCACGTATCCGATCCGGGTGTCGACGTTCCCGCGGATCGGCACCGTCTCGATCTCCATGCCGTGGGCGCGGGCGTACGCGTTCAGCTGCGCCATGCGGCGCGGCGAACCGGTGCCGACGCGGGCACCGCGCGGCAGGTCGGTGAGCTTGAGCGCGTCGCGGGTGACCAGCACGTCGCGCGGGTCCTCGCGCACCGGGACGGCGGCCACGACCAGCTCGTCGGGCTGCGTGGTCGGGATGTCCTTCAGGGAGTGCACCGCGAAGTCCACCTCGCCTCGCGCCAGCGCCTCCCGCAGCGCGGCCACGAACACGCCCGTGCCGCCGATCTGCGCGAGGTGCTCGCGCGAGGTGTCGCCGTACGTGGTGACCGGGACGAGCTCGACGGGCCGTCCGGTCACCTGGCTCACGGCTTCCGCCACCTGCCCGGACTGGGCCATGGCGAGCTTGCTGCGCCTGGTCCCCAGCCTCAGTGCCTTCTCAGTCATGCCGGCCCTCGGTTCTCTGGGTTCTTCTCGGTGCTTTCCCCGGCCCGGGAGACGGAGGCCACCGTCTCGGGGTCGAGGTCGAACAGGGTGCGCAGCGCGTCGGCGTACCCGGCGCCGCCGGGCTCGGCCGCGAGCTGCTTGACCCGCACGGTCGGGGCGTGCAGCAGCTTGTCGACCACCCGCCGCACGGTCTGCGTGATCTCCGCGCGGTGCTTGTCGTCGAGGCCGGGCAGCCGCCCCTCCAGACGGGCGATCTCGCCGGCCACCACATCGGCGGCCATGGTGCGCAGGGCGACCACGGTCGGCGTGATGTGCGCGGCCCGCTGCGCCGCCCCGAACGCCGCGACCTCATCGGAGACGATACGCCGGACCTGGTCCACATCGGCAGCCATCGGAGCGTCCGCGGAGGCCTCCGCGAGCGATTCGATGTCGACCAGCCGGACACCGGCGAGGCGGTGCACGGCCGCGTCGATGTCGCGCGGCATCGCGAGGTCGAGCAGGAACAGCACGGGCTCCGGGCGCGGCGGCTCGGCCACCGGCTCCGGGCGGCGCCGCTCGGGGATCCGGCCGACGGTCGACGCGGCCGCGGCCAGCGCGCCGATCAGCTCGGCGTCGGCCTCGAGGCCGCTGCGGGAAGTCTCCCGGCGGTCGACGGTGCCGCCCGCCACCCACGCGGCGTGCTGCTCCAGCGTCGCCGCGTCCATGCCGGCGACGGCCGCCTCGCCCATGACGGAGAAGCCGGGCTGCACGGCGGACAGGTCCAGCGGGCAGCCCTCCTCGGCGCCGACGGGAGCGGGCGGCAGCACGGCCTCCGCCTCCGGGGCGGGCGCGGTGGCCGGCGGCTCCCCGGTACGGCTCTCGACCCCCGCGGCGATCGCGTCGGCCGTCAGGACGAGCCCGGTCGCGCCGGTGCAGGAGACGACGACGTCGGCACGTGTCAGTTCGTCCGGCACCGAGTCCATCGGCACCGCGCGGGCCCGTACGTCCGTGTCGTCGCCCTCGGTCAGTATCTGTGCGAGGCGCTCGGCCCGCGCGTGCGTGCGGTTGGCGACGACGACCTCGGCGACACCGGAGCGCGCGAGGGTGGCCGCGGCCAGCGAGGACATCGAACCGGCGCCGATGACCAGGGCCTTCTTGCCCCGGGCCCAGCTCTCGACGGCCGTGCCGAGGGCGAGCTGCTCCAGGCCGAAGGTGACCAGGGACTGCCCGGCGCGGTCGATGCCGGTCTCGGAGTGGGCGCGCTTGCCGACCCGGAGCGCCTGCTGGAACAGGTCGTTCAGCAGCCGCCCGGCGGTGTGCAGCTCCTGGGCGCGGGCGAGGGAGTCCTTGATCTGGCCGAGGATCTGGCCCTCGCCCACGACCATCGAGTCCAGACCGCAGGCCACCGAGAACAGGTGGTGGACGGCCCGGTCCTCGTAGTGCACATAGAGATAAGGAGTGAGCTCCTCCAGGCCGACCCCGCTGTGCTGGGCGAGCAGCGTGGACAGCTCGGCGACACCGGCGTGGAACTTGTCCACGTCGGCGTACAGCTCGATGCGGTTGCAGGTGGCGAGCACCGCGGCCTCGGTGGCCGGTTCGGCGGCGACCGTGTCCTGCAGGAGCTTGACCTGCGCGTCCGCGTTCAGCGAGGCCCGCTCCAGCACGCTGACCGGGGCGCTGCGGTGGCTCAGTCCGACGACGAGGAGACTCATGCCGGCATCACGGCGGGAACGTCCCCGTCGGGTCCCTGGTCGGTGGCGGAGGACTCCTCGCGGGCGGCGGCCGGGACGGCGGTGGTTCCGGCGGCCTGGGCGGCGACCCCGGCCGCGGCCTCCTCGCCGGCCTTGCGCTGCTCGTGGAAGGCGAGGATCTGCAGCTCGATGGAGAGGTCCACCTTGCGCACGTCCACGCCGTCCGGAACCGACAGCACGGTGGGGGCGAAGTTGAGGATGGAGGTGACGCCGGCGGCCACGAGCCGGTCGCAGACCTGCTGGGCGGCGCCGGCGGGAGTGGCGATCACGCCGATCGACACGCCGTTGTCCCGGATGATCGACTCGAGCTCGTCGGTGTGCTGCACCGGGATCCCGGCGACGGGCTTCCCGGCCATCGCGGGGTCGGCGTCGATCAGCGCGGCGACGCGGAAGCCGCGGGAGGCGAACCCGCCGTAGTTGGCGAGGGCGGCGCCGAGGTTGCCGATACCGACGATCACGACCGGCCAGTCCTGGGTGAGGCCCAGTTCGCGGGAGATCTGGTACACGAGATACTCGACGTCGTAGCCGACGCCCCTGGTCCCGTAGGAGCCCAGGTAGGAGAAGTCCTTGCGCAGCTTCGCGGAGTTGACCCCCGCGGCGGCCGCCAGCTCCTCCGAGGAGACCGTGGGCACCGAGCGCTCGGAGAGCGCGGTGAGGGCGCGGAGGTACAGCGGAAGGCGGGCGACGGTGGCCTCGGGAATCCCTCGGCTACGGGTCGCCGGTCGGTGAGTTCGGCCAGTTGCCACGGTGCTCCTGCGGGTAGAGCGGGGCTTCAGGCGGTCATACGTCCCCGGACCGCCCCGTCGGATGCAGGCTATGTCTTTGTGAACGCGTGCACAAAGATGGTGTCCGATTTGTCCGGCCAACGTGACCGGGGTCACGAAACCTCGGGGTCGCCGCAAGGAACCGGCACACCCGCGCCGCTGTTCCTTAACTTCTGGGGGCAAAACCGCCCACCCTCCTCCGTGAATCCCGCCCCCGAGACCAAGTCACCATCGATCCTAAGCGACTTTCCCGGCAGTTTGGACTGGTCGGTCAGTTGATCGTCCGGGCGGCCGGAAGCACCGGGAGCCGACGAGGGCCCCGGAGCGTCAGGAGTCGGCGAGGGCCCTGCGGAGGCGGTGCTCGTCCACGCGCCAGAAGGTGTGCTGCCGGCCGTCGACGAGCACGACGGGGATCTGCTCCCAGTACTGCTCGTACAGGGCGGAGTCCTGGGTGATGTCCTTCTGCTCCCAGCGGACGCCGAGCTCACCGCACACCTTCTCCACCACCACCTGCGCGTCGTCGCACAGGTGGCAGCCGGGCTTGCGGACGAGGGTGACGAGCCGGTCCTGCGGGGCGGTCTGGCCGTTGCGGCGGAAGAGGGGGCTCATACCGGCCATTGTCGCGCGGCCGTCGACGACACGGACACGCGGAGTTCACGACGTTCGAACCTCTCGGATCCGGAACCGCCCGGTGGACTGGCTATGCTCACGCCATGGCCGCTCTCGGATGGCTCACTCCCCGTAGGCGCTCCGCCACGGCGCGGAGCGTTTTGGCAGGCGAGGCCTCGGCGGAGGCCGCACGCAAATCCACCCAGGACGTTTCCGACCGGGAACCGGAGTTCCCGGTTCCCGGCGACGACCGGGCCGCCGCGTTCTTCGACCTGGACAACACGGTGATGCAGGGCGCGGCCCTGTTCCACTTCGGCCGGGGCCTGTACAAGCGGAAGTTCTTCGAGACCCGCGAGCTGGTGCGGTTCGCCTGGCAGCAGACGTGGTTCCGACTGGCGGGCGTCGAGGACCCCGAGCACATGCAGGAGGCCCGCGACTCGGCGCTGTCGATCGTCCAGGGCCACCGCGTCTCCGAGCTGCAGTCCATCGGCGAGGAGATCTACGACGAGTACATGGCCGAGCGGATCTGGCCGGGCACGCGGGCGCTCGCCCAGGCGCACCTGGACGCGGGGCAGCGGGTCTGGCTGGTCACGGCGGCCCCCGTGGAGATCGCCACGGTGATCGCGCGCCGACTGGGCCTGACCGGGGCGCTGGGCACGGTGGCGGAGTCGGTCGACGGCGTGTACACGGGCAAACTCGTGGGCGAGCCGCTGCACGGGCCGGCCAAGGCGGAGGCGGTGCGCGCGCTGGCGCTCGCGGAGGAGCTGGACCTGAGCCGCTGCGCGGCGTACAGCGACTCGCACAACGACATCCCGATGCTGTCGCTGGTGGGCCACCCGTACGCGATCAACCCGGACGCCAAGCTCCGCAAGCACGCGCGCCGGATGGACTGGCGGCTGCGCGACTACCGCACCGGCCGCAAGGCGGCGAAGGTCGGCATCCCCGCGGCGGCGGGCGTGGGCGCGGTGGCGGGCGGCACGGCCGCGGCCATCGCCCTGCACCGCAAACGCCGCTGAAACGATCGTCCGGGAACAGGAACATCATCCCGCCGGGGAACCCGGCCAATCCGACTGCCGTACCCCGCAACCCCTCTGCCCAGTCCTGTTGGCCGCACACGGCCACAATTCGTCCCGTACCGAACCGGAATACGAAGCATTCCGGTCAACAACCAGTCACCAATCGGTGCGTGAGGGCGCGTCAACCGGTTACGGAAGCGACGTAATCGATGATTTGAGCAACTGGGCGTAGCAGCGCCTGCACGAAGCGTTATTCTCCTCAGACGCAAACCGGTACCCCTCCGTCGCTACGACGGGTGAACGGTCCGGTACTGCACGTGATGGAAGCTCTGCCTCTGGGAGTCCCGTGTACCCACACGTCGGGGTTGACGCCTCGGGCCTGGCTACGCTGCGCGCGACAGTCGCGACAGCCCGAGACATGTTGCGCGGCATCGTCCCCACCGCGCACACCGTCCCCGCATTCGCCACCGCCCCCGTCGGCCCGTGCTACGCCCTCGCCGACGGCTTCGAGCAGGTGCCGGCGCGCAGCGCCGTCGCCGAGGGGCGGCGGTCGGGTGACGGGCGGGCGGTCGGCAGACGAGGGCGCTCCTCCGGCCCGGCCGCCGCACGCCGTCCCGCCGCCGACAGCGACAGCGCCCGGATGATGGACCTCGTGGAGCGCGCCCAGGCCGGCGAGGCCGACGCCTTCGGGCGGCTCTACGACCAGTACAGCGACACCGTGTACCGGTACATCTACTACCGGGTGGGCGGCAAGGCGACCGCCGAGGACCTCACCAGCGAGACCTTCCTGCGGGCCCTGCGCCGTATCGGCACCTTCACCTGGCAGGGACGCGACTTCGGCGCCTGGCTCGTGACGATCGCCCGCAACCTGGTCGCCGACCACTTCAAGTCCAGCCGCTTCCGGCTCGAGGTCACCACCGGGGAGATGCTCGACGCCAACGAGGTCGAACGGTCCCCCGAGGACTCCGTTCTCGAATCACTGTCCAACGCCGCCCTCCTCGATGCCGTACGACGACTCAACCCCCAACAGCAGGAGTGCGTCACGCTCCGATTCCTCCAGGGTCTGTCCGTCGCCGAGACCGCCCGCGTCATGGGCAAGAACGAGGGTGCCATCAAGACCCTCCAGTACCGGGCCGTCCGCACCCTCGCCCGGCTCCTCCCGGACGACGCACGCTGACCGGACCGACCGGGGGCGACCGGGCCGGCCGGTGCGGAGGAGCACTCTCCGCCGCATTCAACTCACGTTCCGTGAGGCCTCGTTGAGTTCCTCATTCGGTCGTCCGGCGTCCGTAACCCAGGTGCCGCGCCGCTCGTTGTGCGGGATACAGGCTCCCTGTGGTCACCTCCCGACCGGCTCCGATCACTCGATCGTGTGGGCGCGGTCGGGTGTGGAACCCTCAGGACCCCCTGGGGAGTCGACCGTCATGACGAGAGGAGGTGCCGCCAGTGATCGCGAACGTATCGGCGCACCGGCGGGCGAACGCCTTCGCCCAGGCCCTGGAGGAGCAGTCCGCCCGGGGCACGGCGGCCGAGCAGTCCGAAGGATCGGCACCGGCCCCGGCCGCCGCGGAGGGCGAGCGGGCACGGATGCTCGCGCTCGCCTCCGGTCTCGGCGCGCTGCCCGGGCCGGAGCTGGATCCCGAGGTCAAGGTCGTCCAGCGGGCCCAGCTGGTGGCCGCGTTCGAGGCCATGCTCCAGGAAGGCACCGCGGCGGGCGAGGCGACGGGCCGACCCGTTCCCGAACAGCGCTCGCGCCGGACCCGGGGCGCACACCGTGCGACCCCCCTGGGCAGACTGCGACCACGATCGCGACTGGCCAAAGGGCTCACCGCGGGCGGACTCAGCGTCGGCGTCGCCGCCGGCGCCCTCGGCGGAATCGCCGCCGCCAGCTCCGACGCCCTGCCCGGCGACTCCCTCTACGGCGTCAAACGCGGCATCGAGGACGTCGAACTCGGCCTCGCCGACGGCGACACCGAGCGCGGCCGGATCTACCTCGACCACGCCTCCACCCGCCTCGGCGAAGCCCGTCGGCTGATGGAGCGCGGACGCAGCGGACCACTGGACCACGAGTCCCTCGGCGAGATCCGCCGCGCCCTGTCCGGCATGCGGCACGACGCCTCCGAGGGCCACCGCCTGCTGCGCGAGGCGTACGAGCGCGACCCGGACTCCCTGAGCCCCATGCGGGAGCTCTCCTCCTTCTCCCGGTCGCACCGCGAGACCTGGGGCACCCTGCGCGACCGACTGCCGGTGCAGCTGGGGGACGTCAGTGAGCAGGTGTCGTCGGTGATGGACGCCATAGAGCAGGACGTCGCCCCGCTGCAGTCCCTGCTCCCGTCGTCCCCGTCCCCCGAGGACGACGACGGCGGGCGGCGGCACGGCCCCGGTCCGACATCCGGCGCCCCGTCCGCCACGGGGTCCTCGCCGGCCCCCAGCGCCGACGGCAGCAGCGGTCCCTCCGGCGGGAGCGACGCCGGCAGCCGCGGGCCCAGCAGCTCCGCCGGGGCCGACGCCGAGGACGACGGCCTGCTCGGCGGCAACACCGGCGGTCTGCTCGACCCGCCCCGGGAGAGCGGCGCCGGCACCTCACCGCCGGACCCGGGCGACATCACCCCGCCGCCCACGCCCGACATCACCCTCCCGCCGCTCCTGCCCGGCCTGCTCCCGGGCCTGGGCATCGACGGCGAGGACGCGGAGTAGCACCCGGGGGCGCCCCTTCCGAGGGGCGCCCCCGACGTCGTGCCGAGGCCCCCGGAAGAGCGCCGAAGTCCTAGAAGAACACCGACCGCCGCTGTACCAAGAGCTTGTACAGCGTGTGCTGGATCTGCTCCCGCACCTGGTCGGTCAGGTTGAACATCAGCATCGGATCCTCCGCCGCCTCCGGCGGGTACCCGTCCGTCGGGATCGCCTCCCCGAACTGGATGGTCCACTTCGTGGGCAGCGGAACCGCGCCGAGCGGCCCCAGCCACGGGAAGGTCGGCGTCAGCGGGAAGTACGGGAAGCCCAGCAGCCGCGCCAGCGTCTTCGCGTTGCCGATCATCGGGTAGATCTCCTCCGCCCCGACGATCGAGCACGGGACGATCGGGACGCCCCGGCGCAGCGCGGTGGACACGAATCCGCCCCGTCCGAACCGCTGCAGCTTGTACCGCTCGCTGAAGGGCTTGCCGATGCCCTTGAAGCCCTCCGGCATCACCCCCACCAGCTCGCCCTGGCCGAGGAGGCGTTCGGCGTCCTCCGCACAGGCCAGGGTGTGACCGAGCTTCCGGGCGAGCTCGTTCACCACCGGCAGCACGAACACCAGGTCGGCGGCGAGCAGCCGCAGGTGGCGCCCGGCCGGGTGGTGGTCGTGCACGGCGACCTGCATCATCAGACCGTCCAACGGCAACGTCCCGGAGTGGTTGGCGACGATCAGGGCACCGCCCTCCGCCGGGATGTTCTCGACGCCCTTCACCTCCACCCGGAAGTACTTCTCGTACACCGGACGCAGCAGGGACATCAGGACCTGGTCGGTGAGCTCCTCGTCGTAGCCGAAGTCGTCGACCTCGTAGTCCCCGGTGAGGCGGCGGCGCAGGAAGGCCAGGCCGCTCGCCACACGCCGTTCCAGTCCGCCGGTGCCGTCGTCGGCCGGCCGCGGGGGCGGCCCCTGGGGCGGCTGCCGGGGCGGCTCTTCCCCACGGGTACCGGGAGTGCCCTCCCGCGCGGGCGCCACGCCCGGCAGGGGCTGCACCTCCCCCACCGCCGCGGGCTGCACGCCCGGGGGCCGGCTCCCCGCGCCGCCCCGGCGGCGCGGCGGGCGCTGCGCGGCGCCCCCGCGGGAGCGGTCGTCGTCGAACGGAATGACCTTGGCGTCCGCCATCGTTGCTGCGCTCCTCAGTCGGCGCTCTGCGCCGGGGGGTGACCGCTGCCCGGCAGGGGCAGCGCGGCGATCCGGTCGACGGCCCTGGCGAGGGCCTCGGGCGGAAGCAGCCCGGGACCACGGCTGCGCACGAAGTCCCCAAACGTTTCCGCAGTCGTGTATCTCGGCGTGAAGCCCAGCGTCTCGCGCATCTGGTCCGTCGCCACCACCCGCCCGTGCGTGAGCAGCCGGATCTGCTCGGGCGAGAAATCCGTCATCCCCAGCGTACGCACCAGCGAACCCGCCCAGGTGACCGCCGGGAGCAGCAGCGGCACGGTGGGCCGGCCGAGCCGCCGGGAGCACTGGGAGAGCAGCAGGACGCCGTCACCGGCGATGTTGAACGTGCCGCTGTTGAGCGTGCCGCGCCTCGGTTCGTGCGAGCCGATCCGCAGCACCTCGATCACGTCGTCCTCGTGCACGAACTGCAGCCGCGGGTCGTAGCCGAACACGGTCGGCAGGACCGGCAGCGAGAAGTACGCGGCGAGCGGGCTGTCCGCGGCGGGGCCCAGGATGTTGGCGAACCTCAGCACGCACACCGCGACGTCCGGGCGGCGCCGCGCGAAGCCGCGCACGTACCCCTCGACCTCGACCGTGTCCTTCGCGAAGCCACCGCTGGGCAGGGACTTGGGCGGGGTCGTCTCGGTGAAGACCGCCGGGTCGCGGGGCGCGGAGCCGTAGACGTTCGTGCTGGACTTCACGACCAGGCGCTTGACGTTCGGGGACTTCTGGCAGGCACCGAGCAGTTGCATGGTGCCGATGACGTTGGTCTCCTTGAGCGTGGCCCGGCCGCCGCTGCCGAGCGGCGTGCCCGTGACGTCGAGGTGGACGACCGTGTCGGCGCCCGACTCGGCGAGCACCCGCGCGATGGTCGGCTGGCGGATGTCGGCCTGGACGAAGTCTGCGCCGCCCAGGTGGTGCTCGGGCGGGACGGCGTCCACCGCGACGACCCGGTCCACCTCGGGGTCACGCTGGATCCGTCGGACGAAGCGGCCTCCCAGCTGACGGGCCACTCCGGTCACGAGCACGACTCTTCCCAAGACCAGCGCCTTCCTCTCACCTGCTCCCGACGGCCAACCTAGCGGGTCGCCGTCGCTCTGTGGTGGCCGACGGATGCGCGAAGTGACGACGGCCCCGGACGTACGAACGGCAGTGGCCCCCCACCGAGGTGCGGTGGGGGGCCACTGGACACGCTTCCGCGCTGTCGCTTACTTCTTGTTGCGACGCTGAACGCGCGTGCGCTTGAGCAGCTTGCGGTGCTTCTTCTTGGCCATCCGCTTGCGCCGCTTCTTGATAACAGAGCCCACGACTACCCTCGCTCACTTCTCATCACTCGGTGTTTGGGCGCCATGGGCCCACACGACCTACGAGGGGCTAGCCTACCCGCCCGAGCGCTGAGGTCGTAATCGAGGTGACCGGAGAGCCCCACGAGTGCCCTGAACGGGGCTCCCCGACACGCCGTCAGGCGGTTTCCACCCCCACGTAGCTCTCGCGGAGGTACTCGTGAACCGCTTGCTCCGGGACGCGGAAGGACCGCCCCACCCGGATCGCGGGCAGATGACCGCTGTGCACCAACCGGTACACGGTCATCTTCGACACTCGCATCACCGAGGCGACTTCCGCCACGGTAAGGAACTGAACCTCGTTCAGAGGCCTTTCGCCAGCTGCAGCCATGACACACCTGAACCTTCCGCACTCGACGGCCACCGGCTTCCCCTTCCGGTGACTCTTCGTCGCTGCGTGCTCACTCCCCAATGTAGGGGCGGGTGATGCGAGTGGGGAAGAGGTGCACCCATCGGCGGCCTACTGTGACAGACACGCTCGTTTGAGTACGTAGCGGGTCAGCGGCAGGTAGTAACCGGACCGCACGCCGTCATCAAGTGGAACGACGACGGACACCGCGCCCTCGGCCTCCCCGACGAACGGGGCCGGGTCGTTCACGTCGGCCAGCGCGACGGCCTCGAACCCCAGCTGACCTGCCCCGCAGGCCCAGCCGTGGTCCCCGATCACCAACTCCGGAAGCGGCCCGCCGGCCGCCGCGGCCGCGTCGAGCGCGGCCCGAACCGGGAGAGGGGAGTGCGTGTGTGCGCCGGGCTCACAACCGGGGCGTTCCGGGGCGGCCCCGCGGACGAGTCCGACTCCTCGTACGTAGTCGAGGTTGTACGTACGTAGACCGAACCGGGTCGTTATGTCGACACAGCGACCCTGCGCCGGGGTGAGGACGGCACATCCCGCCGCCGACAAGGCGTCTGCGAGGGCGGCGTAGAAACCGAGCAGCCGGTGCGGGTGACCGGTGCCGAGGAGCACGGGCGCACCACGCCGGGCGACGGCCGCCAGCCGCCCCGCGCAGGCGTCCAGGGCGGTCAGGGTCAGCTCGGGGTCGATCACATCGTGGCCGGAGGTGTGCCCCGGGTCGGCCGAGACCCCGCACCTCTCCGCCATCAGCGCGAGCAGTTCCCGTTCTCCCCATGCTCCTGCCGGGTCCAACCCGATCAGCACCCGCGGATCCCGGGCGGCGAACAGCCGGTAGCTCCGCAGACTCTCCTCCCGCGTGGTGCCCACCACCCCGGCGAGCCGGGCGGTCAGGAGGTGGGCACGGAGGTCGGCGGTGGTCGGCACGGGCACGAACACGATGGTGCGGGACACGGGAGCCGGACGCGCCCGGAACCGCCGAACACCGCACAGTCGGCGTAAGGCCCCCGCCGGCCCCACTCCCCACGGCACCCACCGGAGCCGACGCAACGGACCCGCCCGCACCTGGGCTCCCACCCGCGCCCGGACTCCCGCCCACGCGCGGATCCCGGGCCTACGCCAGCAGCCCCCGCAACGGGAACGCCGCGCGTCGCGTCGCCAGGATCGCCTGGTCCAGACGGTCCGCCGGGTCGTACCCCTCCTCCCACGCGGCCCAGGAGACCGGCCACCGCCCGTCGGTCATCCGCCGCGGCGCCGGCTGCCGGGTCCGGGCGTAGACCTCCTGCCGCCAGCCCTCGGGGATCACCGTCGCGGGGTCCACGGGCCGCCCGGCCGCGATCCCCACCAGATGGGCCCAGGACCGCGGAACGACCTCCACCACCGCGTATCCACCGCCCCCCAGCGCCACCCACCGTCCGTCGGCGTACGTGTGCGCCAGTTCGTGGCAGGCCGTCTGCACCGCGCGCTGCGCGTCCAGCGACACCGCCAGGTGTGCCAGCGGATCCTCGAAGTGGGTGTCGGCCCCGTGCTGCGTCACCAGCACCTGCGGCCGGAAGTCGGCGATCAGTTCCGGCACGACGGAGTGGAACGCCCGCAGCCACCCGGCGTCCCCGGTCCCGGCCGGCAGGGCCACGTTGACCGCACCGCCCTCCGCGACCTCCGCCCCCGTCTCCTCCGGCCAGCCGGTCTGCGGGAACAGCGTCCGCGGATGCTCGTGCAGCGAGATCGTCAGCACCCGCGGGTCCTCCCAGAACGCCGCCTGCACCCCGTCCCCGTGGTGCACGTCGACGTCGACGTACGCGACCCGCTCGGCCCCCAGCTCCAGCAGCCGGGCGATGGCCAGCGAGGCGTCGTTGTACACGCAGAAGCCGGAGGCGGCTCCCGGCATCGCGTGGTGCAGCCCGCCCGCGAAGTTCACCGCGTGCAGCGCCTCCCCCCGCCACACCGCCTCCGCCGCCCCCACCGACTGCCCCGCGATCAGCGCCGACACCTCGTGCATCCCGGCGAACGCGGGATCGTCCATCGTCCCCAGCCCGTACGCCGGGTCCGCCGACCCCGGGTCCGCCGACGCGGCCTTCACCGCGTCGATGTAGTCCTCCCGGTGGACGAGCCGCAGCGTCGACTCCCCGGCCGCCTTCGCCGCGACCACCTCCACCTCGCGGTCGAGCCCGAGGGCCCGGACCAGACTCCGGGTCAGCGCGAGCCGGACCGGGTCCATCGGATGGTCCCGGCCGAAGTCATAGCCCGTTACTGCCTCGTCCCACATCAGCTGTGCGCGGCCGCTCATGCCCGCCACCGTATCGGTCCGGTTGAGGCGCGAACGACCTGGCGTACCCGAGCGTCACCAGGACCAACACCATCGGCACGAGCATCGCCCCGCGGTAGCTCCAGGCGTCGCCGAGCGCACCGACCAGCGGCGAACCGATCAGGAAGCCCACGTAGTTGAAGACGTTGAGACGCGCCACGGCCACGTCCGAGGCCCCCGGCCCGTGCCGCTCGAAGGCGTGTCGCCCCGCCGCCGCGAACGTCTGCGGCACCAGCACGCAGAGCCCCAGCCCCAGCAGCGTGAACCCCAGCATCCCCACCCACGCCCCGGGCGCCCCGGCCACCACGGCGAACCCCACCGCCGCCACCAGCGCACCGGCCCGCACGACCGCGACGGCCCCGAACCGCCGCACCCCGGCGTCCCCGATCGTCCGCCCCAGCAGCGTGGTGACCATGTAGACGTTGTACGGAACGGTCGCCGACTGCTCCGAACTCCCCAGCACGTCCTGGAGGTACTTCGCACTCCAGTTGGACACCGTCGAGTCCCCGATGTACGCCACCGTCATCACCAGGCAGAACGGCACCAGCCACCGAAGCCCGACGGCCCCGCCCTCCGGGGTCGTGCCCGCCGGCTCCGGCTCGCCGCCCCCGTCGACGTACCACCGGCTCCCGACCAGCGCGGCCGGCAACAGCACCAGTACCACCGGCAGATACGACACCCACAGCGCCAGCTCCCCGTGCGCCCCCACCCAGGCGAGCGACGCCCCGACGATCCCGCCCAGGCTGTACGCGGCGTGGAACCCGAGCATGATGCTGCGCCCGTACACCCGCTGCAGGCTCACCCCGAGCATGTTCATCGAGGCGTCCAGCGCCCCCACCGCCAGTCCGAAGGCGGCCAGCGCCATCCCCAGCCCGGCCAGGTGGTCCCCCGTCCCGACCCCGAGCAGCGCCAGCAGCACCACCGGCTGCGACCACCGCAGCACCCGGCTCGGCGGCACCCGCTTCACCAGCCGCTCCGTCGCGACGCTCCCGACGCCGGCCAGGATCGGAACGGCGGCGAGGAAGACGGGCAGCAGCGCGTCGGAGACCCCGTACCGGTCCTGGACGGCCGGAATCCGCGTCACGAGCAGAGCGAAGGCGACGCCCTGGACGAGGAAGCTGAACGCCAGCGAGACCCTGCCGTGCCGCAGCACATCAGTCATGGCGGCGAGCGTAGGGCTCCGTCGTACTCGTGGGTAGATCCGGTCAAAGATGAATCATGCTCAGTTTCCGTCCCGGTCTCCGTCCCGGTCTCCGTTCCGGATTCCGTCGAGCAGCCCGGCCAACTCCCGCATGTCCCCGAAGAGTCGGGTGGCCCCGACGAGCTTCTCCGCAGGCGTCATCGCGGTGAACCCGTACACGTCCATCCCGGCCGCGACCGCCGCCTGGACGCCCAGCGGACTGTCCTCGACGACCACGCACCGGTCGGGCGCGACCCCCATCCGCTCGGCCGCGTGCAGGAACAGGTCCGGCTCCGGCTTCCCCCGCCCCACATCCTGCGAACTGAAGATCCGCTCATCGTCGAACCACCGGTCGAGCCCCGTCGTCCGGTGCCCCACCCGGATCCGCTCATGGCTCCCGGACGAGGCCACGCAGTACGGCACCGCGTCCGCGGCCAGCCTCTCGAGTACGTCCACGGCACCCACCACCGGCTTCAGCTCCCGCTCGAAGGCGGCGAAGACCCGGGCGTGGAACACCTCGTCGAAGTCCGCCGGCAACCGCTGCCCGGTCCGCTCCGCGACGAGGTCGTGCACACGGTGCATGGCGGAACCCATGTAGTCGCGGATGGAGTCCTCGTACGACGTGGGGTGCCCGAGCTCGGTGAGGTAGTCGGCGAGAAGGCGGTTGGAAATGGGCTCGCTGTCGACGAGAACACCGTCGTTGTCAAAGATGACGAGGTCATAGCGCATGCCCCGACCCTAAACGCAGAAGACCCCCGCACCGTACGGTGCGGGGGTCTTCCCTCAAGAATTGTTCGGCGGCGTCCTACTCTCCCACAGGGTCCCCCCTGCAGTA
>NZ_JACHJI010000027.1 GCF_014203535.1 Streptomyces griseomycini | reverse complement strand
GGAACGGCGCGACGACATCCACGAAGCTTTCCTTGGCCTCGCCACCTGTCTCATCACCCACCGCCACGTCCAACGCCTTTGTTAGGACCTCTAAGCGCCCCCCTGCTGGCCCTGGTGACCGGTGTCGCCTTCGGCCCCGTAGGACTCGACGTCATCGGCCTGCCCACCGTGGTGGACGGGCACAAGGAGCTGCACGAGGCCTGCCGCCTGCTCCTGGCCGTCTCAGTGATGGCCGTGGCCCTGCGTTACCGGTTCCGCGATGTGCGGGCACGAGCGAAACCCGTGGCACTCCTGCTGATCGTCGCGATGGCCGGGATGGCGCTGGTGACCACAGCGGTGTCGGCCGCCGCTCTTGGGGCCGGGCTGGGCGCGGCGGCGTTGTTGGGCGCGGCCCTGTGTCCCACGGATCCGGTACTGGCCTCCAGCGTCGTCACCGGAGGGCCCGCAGAAAAGACCATCACGGCGCGCACCCGGCAACTGCTCTCCCTGGAGTCGGGCGCCAA
The DNA here is from genome assembly GCF_014203535.1 of Streptomyces griseomycini. GTDB lineage: Bacteria > Actinomycetota > Actinomycetes > Streptomycetales > Streptomycetaceae > Streptomyces > Streptomyces griseomycini. Next base: position 52,407 of record NZ_JACHJI010000027.1, on the reverse strand, counting down.
CGACGGCCTCGCCCTGCCCCTGGTGCTTGCCGCGATCGCGATCGCCGGACCTCTGAGCGGTGGCGAGGCAGTGCTGGAGTCCCTCTGGCAGGTCGCAGGCGCCACGCTGCTGGGAGCGGCGACCGGCTGGCTGGGCGGCACAGTGCTGCGGGGCGCCGAAAAGCACCGCACCATGCAGCCGGGCCCGCTGCTCCTCTACACCCTGATGCTCGCCCTGCTGACGCTGGGCCTGTCAGGGCTGCTGCATGTCGACGGTGTGCTGGCCGTCTTCGTCGCCGGTCTGGTCTTCAACGCGACCAGCTCGATCGACGAACGAACGGCCGAGAACAAGATCGATGAGGCGATCAACCGGTTCGCCGTCCTGCCGCTGTTCGTGGTGTTCGGCGCCATGATCCCGTGGCGGGAGTGGGGCGACCTGGGATGGTGGCGCGGTCTGCTGCTGGTGCTGGGCGCGCTGCTGCTGCGCCGTATGCCGGTCGTGCTCGCCCTGAAGCGCCCGCTGTCCCTGACGTGGCGTGACGCGCTCTTCCTGGGCTGGTTCGGGCCCATCGGAGTCTCAGCCCTGTTCTACCTGACGATGGAGGCCCACCGGCTCGGCGCCGGTCCGCAGGTACTGGCCGCCGGGACACTGGTCATCGCCGCCAGCACCGTGGTACACGGCGTCACCACCACACCAGGACTGAAGGCCTACCGTACAGCGGACCAGCGGACGAAGGCCTCCGAAAGCGGCGCAGGGTGAGTTTGCCGCTGATGGTTCCAGGCCGCGTCCGGCCGGACACGACGGCGGTATGGCCGTATGCAGCCCGGCAGGATGTGCCGATACGCGCGAGCAGGGGCGCCGTGCGTACCACCGGGGACAGGGGATTCATCGACCCGCTCCTCGGACTCCTCTTCGGCGTAGCCCTGCCGCTGCTGGTGCACGGGCTGCCTTCCAGGGCCTCGAGCGCGTACTGCTCTACGGGAGACACCGGACCTCGAAGGCACAGACGCGGCTTGAGCTCCGCGTCCGTTTCCGGCCTGGACCGGCTTGGATCCTCGTCGGCATGCCTGAGCGTCACAGCCACTCGCCTGCCCGGACATGCTTGTATGCCGTACGGCCCCGTGGCTCTTACGCGTTGGGATCGGCCGCGCTGATGTTACCCAGCGCGGAGTCGGGGTCGCGTTCCTCGGCGAGGTCATCCAAGGCGATGATGCCGACCGGCTGCCCATTGTCGACGACCGGGAGCCTGTGCAGCGCTTCGGAACGCATCAGCTGCACCGCTCGGTCGATGTCGTCGTCGGGAGCTACGGTGACCAGTTCACTGCTGCACGCCTCACCCACGGTCCGGCCCGTCACGTCGCCGCCGTCGGCGAGGATGCGCATGGTCAGGTCCCGGTCGGTGCCCAGACCCCGCAGTCGGCCGTTGTCGATCACCAGTGCGGCACCGATGCTCTCATCCCGCATCACAGCGGCTACCTGCTGCACCCCAGTGCCGGGGCCCACTGCCAGGGGGCGGATGGTCATGACGTCACGCGCCTGCTGAGCCACCGCTTCTCCTTCTCCTGCAGTGCATCAGGAACGGGGCCTGGCCGGGCCCCGTTCTCACCGCATACCACCAGGTATGCGCAGCCTGCGCACATCGCGGGATTCTTCGCTCGCCCGGTCGCGTGCTGCCTGACCCGGCGCATCACATGACCATGCAAGGGAAAGCCGTCTTTCGTATTATTTGTACTTGTTTCACCCGTGCAGCGGGTGGGACGTGCACTGCGGCAAACAAGGTTCCGTCTCACCGGCAAGGCCGGTGCCTCCCTCTGCCAGGGCTGCGAGCGCTCTCCCGTTCACGCCTGCACTCCGGCGCCGCGTTATAGGGGGATCTGCCCGGTGATATCACCGTCAGGGCCGTCCAGGAGAGCGATGCGGGCGGTGATGCGTTTGCCGACCGGCTCCCGCTGGGCCTCGAATCCCTGAGCGACGGCCATCACGATCTCCAGCCCGTGCTGCCCCACCCGTCCGGCATCGGCCGCCCGCGCCACCGGCAGTACTGGATCGGAGTCCCACACCACCACCTCGACCAGGCCGCCGGCGCCGGTGATGCGCAAGTCCAGCAGCACCGGGCCGGGCGCGTACTTGCGGGCATTGGTGACCAGCTCACTGACCACCAGCTGGGTCAGGTCCATGGCTCGCTGAGAGACCGGCAGGCCGTGCTCGGCCTGTACACGGGTGAGGAAGCCCGCAGCCAGGTGGCGGGCCTGGGCGATGTCCGTGCCGTCACCGTCCAAAGCCACCGTGGTCTGTATGTCCTGCGCCTCCGGCGTGGTGCCGTCCTCATCCAAAGGCACTGATTCCATCCCCGCCACCTTCACTGCCCCGTTCACCCCCCCCGGCGCATACCCGCACCCCCGCGGTACACGCCCACACTCCTGCGCCGGTTCCGCACCAACGCACGAGCATCACCCGCATCGTGCAGGGCAGCACTCCCGGGTGAAGGTTTTGATGTGCAAGTATCACTCATATGTCTGAAGGGCAGAAGCAAATGACAGACGCCGGACAAGCCGAACAGTCGGGCTGGCTGTCAGTCGTGGCCGCCGCCACGGACGGTATCCGTGTGCTGACCCTGGCCGGGGAGCTCGACCACCACACCGGGGACCAGCTCAGGCAGGCCCTGGACGTCACCGGTACCGCCCGGCCCCGCATCGTGATCGATCTGGGTCAAGTCACCTTCATGGACTCCAGCGGCATCAACGTCCTCATAGCCGCCTACCAGAACGTCACACAGGCGGGCGGCTGGCTGCGTCTGGCCGCACCCACCGACTCCGTACTGCGGGTCCTGCAGCTCGTCGGCGTCGATGACCTCGTCGAGTGCCACCCCACCCTCCGCCAGGCCCTCACCCCCTGACCACTCGCGTTCCCTCGCTTCGCCCCAGACGGGGCAAGGCTGCCTGCACCATGCCGGCCTTTCCGGCCACTCGGGTCAGCGCGGTGGAGAGAGGCGCAGGCCTGCGGTGACGAGCTTGCGGACGGCGATCACGGTGGCGGCCGTCACGATGGCGTCCCAGCTCGGCTCACCCGCCAGCCGCAGCAGCCCTGCGGCGATGAGGAAGTCCAGCAGAACGGCCAAGCCGATCATCAGCCGTCTCGCCGCCACGAGCACCACCGCAGAGGCGACGAGCCCGAAGGCGGTGGCGGCGAGGGCGGCCAGGTGCAGAAGGGCGGTCACGCCGGCCCCGCCGGAGGACTGAAGTCGTCTGCCTCCTTGCGGCGCTCGCGCTCGATCTCGGCACGCTCATTGGCGATCTCCCGGCTGAGGAAGTAGTTCAGGGCCGTCCGGATCGCGGCGATCGCGGCGAGCTGTCCGATCTCGGTGAAACTCGGCGCGATAGCGGTGCGCAGCACATCCCCGGCCAGCTGGAACTCCAGGCCCAGTGCCAGGAACCGGCCCAGGGAGAGCCGGATCTTGTTGAACTCGCGGCCCACGCCGCCGCCGCGGATCCCTGCCAGGAGGAAGCGGCCGAACGCCCAGACGGCTCCCAGGAAGATGATCAGGGCCCCGGCCGCCTCCACCAGTCTCACCAGCAGGTCCACCACATCACGGAGCATGGACTCGGGCAGTACTTCCACCGACAGGGAAACGTTCATGGTCGGCCGGGTACCCCACCTGATCTAGCCGGCACGGCGGGCGGAATCGCCGAAGGCAATCGGCCACATCACCCCACAACCAAAAGGGCCTGAAGAGGAGCGGCGTCCTGCGCAGAGCGCCGGCGTATCTGACCGCAGCCACATACCACAGAGTTGCTGTGTAAATCCGCCTCCCTCCGAACGGGTAGGAACAGCGGGTCCACATCACAAAAACACCCGGCATCGAGAACCGGGAGTACACCAGCGTGCTCTTCTTCGGAAGGGAACGGATCCGTCCGGGGACGGCGCGAGTCGGTGTGGTTGGGCCACTCCGGAGAACCTGCGGTGCATGGCTCACGGACCGCGTGAACGCAGGTCCGTCGGCTGCTGCCACCATGCCTGTCCTGGGCAGCCGGATGGACGAAAAGCCGCGGCTCTTGAAAGCTTCCGCAGGCCACCGATCGGCGGCAGAGAAGTCGGAACGGTTCAGTGCTGAATAATAAAATGATCGTGTCGCTGCTTAAACCGTACCCAGTGGGCCAGGACACTGGTCACGCATGGCGGTCCGAACCCAGCCCCTCGTGCAGGTCGGACCGCGCCTCTCATCCGGCAAATCCGCCGGTACACCGGTGGCCCTGGGACGTCACGGCTCGATAGGGACCAGGGCCGCCGTTGTGTCCTACGGCTGGATGTTGAAGGTGACTGGCCCCGCCTTCTCGAATTCCATGGTGAACTTCACGAAGTCGCCGTCCCTGATCAGCTGGCGCACGTCCCGCAGCACCATGCGGGCCTTGCCCGGCTCGCGCTCCAGAGCTTGTTCGTCGGCAGGTCCACCCCGTCGGAAAGTACCTTGCCGCCGGAGTCGACGATGTTCACCGGGGCCGCGTTCGGCGCGCTGGCACCCACGAGCCTGTCGGCGTCGCCGCCCTTGTCGTGGAGCCACACGTAGGCGGGGACGTTGTCTCCTGGCTGCCATGGCTCGCCTCGCGGCTCAGCCACATGCGCGTACCGGATCATGGTGCCGCCGATGCGAGCGATGTTCCACCGAGGGCATGGCCTCGCGATGGGCCGCGCCGTAGGAGCGGAGCCTGCCGGCGACGATCACCCGCGGCACCGCACCGATCTTCTCCATCAACCTGCGGAAGAAGTGCCTGGCCGCGGCCCTGTCCCGGCAGTTCTGCACCAGGATGTCCAGCACGCAGCCGTTCTGGTCAACGGCTCGCCGCAGGCACCGTTGCTCACCGTTGATCTTGACGAAGGCCCTCTCCAGATGCCGCTTGTCACCAGGGCGGAGCTGCCGACGGCGCAGCGCGCTTGCGTACCGCTGCCCGAACGTGGCACACCAGCGGCGCACCGTCTCGTGGGAGACGACGATCCCACGCTCGAGCATCAGCTCCTCCACCTCGCGGAACGACAGCGGGAGGCGGAAGCACAGCCACACGCAAGGGGAGATGGCCTCGACCAGGTACCGGTGCCCTTGTACGACAGCGACGCGCTCCCCACGAACGATCCCTCCCGGCCCGGTCGACCAAAGATCATTCCACCGGCCGGCCAACGTGACAGCGCCTCTCCGGGCGTTCCCGGCGATGAACGGCTCACCCAGTGCCAAGGCCCGCCACCGCAGGCGCCGAGACGAGCACGGAGACTGGCACGCAGCCGCCCAAAGGAACCTGTTCGACCGCATGACCGGCCAGCTCTACCAGTGCCTCCAGCACCGCGCGCTTTTCGACGAGCACACGGCCTTCCCTCCACAAGTCGCCATGGTCGCTTGACGAGTCAAAGCCGTGAGATGTCCACCGCGAACTCAAGCACGGCCTGGGCCTGGACCACTTCGAGGCCGGTCCTGGCCCGGCCGGCACCACCACGTCACCCTCGTGACCGCCGCCCACGCGTTTCTCACCGAACAGCGTCTGGCCCCAGAAGCACCTGGACCGCACCCACCCCCTACCAGATCCTCGGCGCCCTCCAGAACATCTTGAGGTGCCGGACCGGCATCTGCGCCACCTGCGACCAGCCCCTGCCCAGCAGACCGCACACGACATCAAGACAAACCTGACGGAGTCCCATTAGGCTCCCGTGCCCATGGGGACGGGGGAGTCGGACAACGGTCGGCGGCCGCGGCGCGAGCGGCTGGGCAGGCGTCGTGGAGCCGTGGGGTTGCTGGCCGGAGCGGTGGGCCTGGTGGTTCTGGGAACCGTGTTCGTCGTTCTGCCGGGCGTCGTGGTCGACCACGATCTCGCCGGGGCGAGCGTCGCCCCGCAGGACCGATTGAAGGCGGTGAACGATGTCCGGACGGCTCTTCTGCAGGTGATCGGCGGCTTGGTGGTGCTCGTCGGCGCGTACGCCACCTGGCGGCAGCTGCGGATCAGCCAGGACAACCTGCGCCTCACCCAGGAGGGGTACATCACCGACCGGTTCAGCCGGGCGGTCGACCAGCTCGGCAGCGACAAGCTGGATGTGCGCATCGGCGGGTTCCACGCACTGTGGCGGATCGCGGAGCAGTCGGCCCGCGACCGCGAAGCCGTCATCTCCATCCAGGCCGCGTACCTGCGCACGCACCTGCCCTGGCCGCCCCGCGGGCCGGAGCAGCCGGCGGAGGACATGCCCATCAACGACATCGCGCCGCTGGAGGCCCGTGCCCCCGATGCCCAGGTGGCGCTGACCGGCCTCGGTGTGCTGTGCCAGCACCGCGAGCAGCGCTGGGTCAACCTCAGCGCCACCGACCTGCGTCGGGCCGACTGCGACGGGCTGTGGCTACCCGAGGTCAACCTCGACCGCGTCTGCATGGAGGCGGCAGGCCTCTACCACGCCAATCTGACCCAGACCTCCCTCGTCTCGGCCAACCTGCGGCACGCCGACCTGACGACCGCAATCCTGCGCCGGGGCCGCTGCGTCCTGACCGACCTGCGGGGTGCTCGACTCGTCGAAACCGACCTACGGAACGCTGACTTCACCGACGCCGACCTGCGCGAGGCGAACCTGCGCAAGGCCGACGCCGAGGGCACCGTCTTCCGCCGCGCCGACCTGCGCCTGGCCGACCTGCGCGGCACCGACCTGAGCACGGCCGACCTCGACCAGGCACAGCTGACCGGCGCCCTGGCCAGTCAACTCACCCGCTGGCCCGTCAGCTTCGACCACGCGGCTGCGGGAGTCGTCGTCACCGAGGACCCCGGCCCGGAGGTCCCGCCCCTGCTCCAGCCACCGGGGATAACGACACAGCACCCGCCCTTGCGGTCCATGCCGTGATCAGGGCGGTTCGGTGAGGACCCCGCTGTCTTCGAGAAACGGATCCTGGCCCGAGTTCTGCGGGGCGGCCACGCTGGGCACGCCAAGGACACGAGGAACGGGCCGTCTTTGAGCGTGCTCAGTTGAACTACACCGGTCGCCACTGCACTTGGCGGGTGTGATGGTCCCGTCGGTCGACGATTCCGGGCCTGCGGTGCTTGTCCGTGCGCGTACGCGGTCGTGTGTTCCCACGGCCTGCACCGGCTGCGGGATGCTGAGCGGGCGGTGCCACAGCCGTTACGTCAGAGGACTCGCCCATGCGTCGTCGGGTGACCGTCCGGTGTTGATCGAGCTGAGCGCGCGCCGTCTGTTCTGCGAGAACACCGCGTGCGTGAAGGCGACGTCCGCCGAGCGGGTGCCGGGGCTGACGGCGCACTCCCAGCGGCGCGCCCCTGCTCCGGCGGGTGGTCGAAGCTGTGGGGGCTGGTGGCGGGCCGGGGATGCCGCAGATCCTGAACGTCGCGTTCTCGCGGTGCACCGTCCCCTCGCAGCTGATGCGGATACCGCTGCCTGCCCCTCGTAGACCCCGGGCGCTGGGAGTGGACGGCTTCGCCCTCTGCGGCGACATCTACGGAGCCCTGTTGGCCGACGCCGCTACCCGGCCCCTGTTCACGCCGTGGGAGGGGCGGGACGCCGAACAGCTCAGCCGCTGGCTCTGTGAGCATCCCGGTGTCGGGCTCGTCTGCCGCGACGGCTCGCTGGCCCACCGGCAGGGAATCACCGACGGAGTCCCTGTGGCCGTGCAGGTCAGTGACCGCTTCCACCAGGGGTAGGGTCTGTCCCGCCGGGTCCGGGACATCGCCACCACCCACCGGGCATGGGTCTGACAGCCACCTCCCGACGAGTCGGCGATGGTGGGCGAGGACTGCGGCGAAGCCGGGGATGTGCTCAGGCCTTTGCCCGTGACACCGGGGCGCACGGCGGCAGCCCGACCACCGGGAGACAGCCCTCTCGATCACCCACCGGTATCGACCATGCTGGTGTGAGACCAAAGTGGCTCACCTGTGTCGTTGCAGGCTGAGCATTGTCGTCGAAGGCCGGCGGCCAGTAGGTTCATGCCACCGAGTCTGAGCGGAGGGCTGCTGGATGCTCACCTTGACGGCGGTCGCCGAGGACCCCCTTGTCCTGACCCGGCACTTGAGTCTGGACGACGGTTCGGAGGTCGTCTTCCGCCCGCTCACGTCCGCTGACGCGGCTCATCTGGCAGCCTTCTTGGAAGGGTTGTCCGCCGAATCGAGGCGGCTGAGTACGTTCGACGGATACGACCTCGGGGCTGCCCGGGAGCTGTGTGACGCGATCGCCCGTTACGACAAGCTCAGGCTGGTGCTCGAGGAGGTGCCGTCCGGCAGGGTCGTCGGCCTCCTGGAACTCAGCCTCGATCTCCACCCGTCGGACATCGCCCGCTACCGAAGAGCAGGCATCCAGCTGACGGCGACGGACTGTCGATTCGGCCCGACTCTCGCTGACGACTATCAGGGCAGGGGAGTGGGGACACAGGTCTTCCCCCTCGTCGCGGACGTCGCACGACGTTTCGGCAAAAAGAGAATCATCCTGTGGGGTGGTGTTCTCACCGACAACCCACGCGCCATTCGATACTACGAGAAACAGGCATTCCGAACCGTCGGCTCCTTCACCGGCGCGGACGGCACACAGGCACTCGACATGATCCTCGACCTCCATCCGCCACAGGGGCGGCATCAGTAGGACTCCGCCAGGTCTTTCCGCCGGTCTCGTCCGGGGCATGGCGGATGTGCGGACACGCACGAAGTGAACCGCGTACGGGCGAAGTCGGCGTTGTACGTGGCTGATGTGTCCGCATCGGCGCCGCGCAGGACCGGCGGGCTGAGGACGACCGCTCCCTGCGGGTACTGATGCTGGACTGCCGCCGCGAGCCGGTCCAGGCCATGGCTTCACGATTACCGGACGGCAACGAACAGAACCTGCGGCAGCTCGTGAACCGGTCCGCCCGGGGTCCCGTGCCGGTGCGGCGGTGGATCTGCGAGCGCATGCTGCCGCTCCTCGCTCCGACGGCCTGGCGGGATCGACGACGTGTCGGTGCCCGAGGAAGGGAGAGCGCCAGCCGCCGGGGTCCGCAGTACTGCGGAGCCCCGGGCGAACGCGCCAACTACCAGCTCGCGGTCAGCGTCCGTAACCGGCCGTTCGGCCGTCCGCGACGCCTACGGCCGCAGCAGGGTGACCAGCCGCCGACGGCCAGCCTTGCGAATCTGGGCCGGTGACCCGAACCGTTCCCGCAAAGCCGACACCGCCGGGTGCTGCAACCGCGGTCCAGAACCCGTTCCGGTGACGAGCGGATCGGGATGAGCAGGCCGTGAAGCCGACGCTCAAGCCCTTCATCACCGGGTCCGTCGATGATTCCGGGCCTGGTGGCACCCCCTCCGGATCATGAACAACAAGGGAGAAGCCATGCCGCACCCGAAGACCGGAGGATCCGTTGCGGAGCCACGAAGAAGGCAATGGGGGAGGGCCGCAACCGATTCAGTGGATGGGCAGGAAGTAACGCCGCTTCTCCTTCGCTTGAGCGCCCAGCCGGTCGTAGAACCTGATCGCGTCCTTGTTCCAAGGGGGAGTCTGCCACTGCACTTGGTCAAGTCCGAGTGCACGTGCTTCGTCCAGCACGGCATCCACCAGCATCCGGCCGACCCCCAGGCCCCGGTAGTGCTCCCGCAGGAAGAGGCAGTCCATGTGGAGGTACTCCGCACCGTCCCAAGTGGACACCTCAGGCGCGCACGAGGCGTACCCGATGATCTCGCCGTCGCCCAGCTCCGCGACGAAGCAGCGCAGCCGCCCAGCCGCGGAACCGAAGAGCAGCGCATCCAGCCGCCGGGACAGATCGGCAGGCGGCTGCCCCGCGTTCTCGTACGCCGCATGCTCAGCAGCCAGCAGGGCGATGTGCGAGAGATCGACGGGCCGTGCGTGCCGCACCCGCGGCATCCCGACAGCCGTCATCGAACCTCGCCTTCGAGTACGTCACCGCGCCACACGTCCAGCCGCTCCTCAAGCGCGCCGTCTCCGTCCAGCACGTGCCGGCTGAACGCGTCCCGCTCGTGAGCCAGTACCGCCGCTTCCCAGACGCACGGAGCAAGACCCGACCGGCCAGGCCGCAGCCGGCTGACATCACCCACCGGCCCGGTGAAGACAGCAAGGTCGGACATGTAACCCTCGATCCACGTGTGCACCAGAACGTAATCACCGTCACCACCGGCGTGCACCAGCAGCACAGCCAACCCGAGCGAGCCCCGCAGGTACGCCGACGACAGGTGATCGGCCGCGATCCGCACCGCTGCTTGTGCATCCTGGTCCGTCACGGTCCGGCCGGGCGCCTCGATCGCGTAAGACTTCACCGCGTGCCTGGCAACCTCGGAGCAACCCAGGGCGCGCACAGTCCGGGCATGGTGGCCATCGGCCAGCGCGCGCAACGCGTCGGTGCTGCCAGGTGCCGGAGACCGTCCAGATCGGACTTCAGTAAGATCCGTCATACGGTCATGATGCATGCTCGCCCACAGCAGCCACCATGGGCGGACGATCCGCACTGCCGCCTGGCCCGCGACTGCGAGACCCGCTGCCACCACTCGAAGTCCATGACTCAAGTCACGGTGGTCAATCCCATGGGCCGCGGACTCAGCCGCTGATCCACCCGGAACGGAAGAAGCGGCCTCCCCTCGGCATGTCAACGGGAATCGGCCTGCCGGTGACTGAGGATGATCCTTTGGTGTGGAAACCCTGACGATGGATCTTGATGGTTCAGGGAGGGATGCCCAGGTGGAAGGCAAGCCTCCGTATCCGGAGGGGTTCAGGAAGGAGGCCGTCGCGCTCTGCCGCGCTGCGGCCGGCAAGCGGACGTACGCGGCGGTGGCCGCGGACCTCGGCATCACCGCGGAGTCGCCGCGGACGTGGGTTCGCAAGGACGACTCACAGGCCGTGCCCGGAGGCCGCGACGACGGCTGCGATCTCTCGGTTTCGTGACAGTGGGGTTTGTGTGTTGGTGCTGGTCAGTGGCTGTTTCGGTGGGTGGGGTCACTGTCTTGAGGTGAGAGATCAGAGATGTCTTCACTGTCACTGAGCGGTAAATGTCCAGGTCGTGTACTGACACGAGGGCGGGAGATCGCGGTTGAGCTCACGCCTCGAACGAACAGGCGGCGGCTGTCGTACGGTGACCACTCCGGCGCGCACCGTGCATCCAGGCCGTTCCAGTGACAGCTCGTGCGAACGGGTGTACGTGGCTGTCACCGTAGGACGCCTCCAGCAGATTCTTGCTGCCGTGGCGGCGGGAGGCCGGGCTGGCTGCTGCGTTGCGGCGGTGTTGTGCTCCCCGCAGGTCGCTTCGCTCTTCAGCGGTGGAGACGGCGTGGCCGACAGGAGAGGACCGGGCTTGCAGGCTCTGGCATCGTCCCGGCCGGGTCCCGGAATCGGATGTGCGACCAGGGGCCATCCCTTGCTGCCGATCGGTGCATGCCGCCGTGGAGGGGGTACTTGCGGGATGATTGAGGGAAAAAGGGCAAAGGGCACAGACGTGGTCGTGAGGCCGCGAAGCGGCGCGCCGTTCAGGGCCTTGTATGTCCGCCCGGCGAGGGGATCCAGGACCGTGACGGAGAGTAGTGCGGTGTCGCTGGTGCGGTTGATGCAGGCCAGTCATACGATCACGCTCGAGCAGCTTCCGCAGTTGGTCGCCGACCATGCCGCCTCGGCGGGCATGCACGACACGGCTGTTTTCCTGGTGGACGTCCAGGAGACGGTACTGCGCGAACTCACCGGTTGGGGGCTGGACGCAGGGGAGGGCGGGCAGGAGTTCACCGTGTCGGGCAGCCTGCCCGGCCAGGCCTACCAGCGTGTGGAAGTGATCCCCGAGTCCACACGGGCCCGGGTGGGTGACGGTGCGCGGCGGCGGTGGTGGGTGGCCATCACCGACGGTGTGGAGCGTCTGGGGGTGCTGCGGGCTGACACCGACACCGACACGGAACCCGTCCGCCAGGCCTTGAAGGACCTGGCGTCGATGGTGGCCCTGCTGCTGCTGAGCAAACGGTCCTTCAGCGACTCCTACGCCCGCCTGGTGCGCACCGAGCCGATGAACGTGGCCGCGGAGATGCAGTGGAACCTGACCCCGCCGCCCGCCTACGCCGGGCACGCCACCACCGTCGGCGCGGTGATGGAACCCGCCTACCAGGTCGGCGGGGACGCCTTCGACTACGCCGTGGCCGGCCACACCCTCCATCTGGGCGTCTTCGATGCCATGGGCCACGACACCACCGCCGGCATCACCGCCAACGTCGCCGTGGCCGCCTGCCGAAACGCCCGCCGACAGGGCGCCACGCTCGCGGAGACCAGCCAGGCAGTGGAGCGCGCCCTGATCGAGCAGTTCAACGCCCACCGCTACGTCACTGCGATCCTGGCAGACCTGGACATGGAAAGCGGCAGACTGACGTGGATCAACCGCGGTCACCATCTGCCGATCCTGATCCGCGACAGCCGCTGGACCAGCGAACTCGCCTGCCCCCCGGCCGGGCCCATGGGTACCGGCCTGGGCCTGCCCATCATCATGGCCACCGAGCAGCTGGAACCCGGGGACCGCCTGCTGCTGTACACCGACGGAATCGTCGAGGCCCGCGACGCCCGCGGAGTCGAGTTCGGCCGGGACCGCTTCGTCGACTTCATCCGCCGCCACCACTCCGGCCGGCACACCCTGCACGAAACCCTGCGTCGGCTGATGACCGCCGTCATGGAACACCACGACGGCAAGCTCGACGACGACGCCGCCGTCCTGCTCACCGAGTGGCGCGGCGGCCACCAGCAGGAGCTGATCCCATGACCCGCCCCCACGCGCGCAAAGACACGGCGACAAGCACCAACCAGCCGCCCACCCTGGACGATCAGCAGCACGTCCCGCACGTTGACGTCCGCCGGACAAGCACCGACCGCCACCTGGTCACGGTCCGAGGCGCCCTCGACCTGCACACCGCCCACCGACTCGCCGACACCCTGCAGCCACTGCTGCTCACCGACGGCCACAGCGTTCTCCTGGACCTGTCCGGGGTCACGTTCCTGGACTCCACCGGCCTGACCTGCCTGATCACGGCCTACCGCACCGCCAGAACCAACGGCGTCCGCCTTGCGTTGATCGCACCCAGCGAACGCGTACGCCACATGCTGGCCGTGACCGGCGTGGACCAGGTACTGCGCAGCTATCCCACCGCCGACTCGGTGCCCGACTGACCGGCCAAGAACCCCGACAGACGGCCGCAGCGCGCCCGCGGCCGACAGGCTGTAACGTGCCGCGGCCCGATGGGCCGACGAGGCGGTCAGCTTCCCGGCCAGCGGTGGACCGGAGCACCGTGGTCGCCGGCTGTGGCATGCACGGAAGCGCGGGGCGGTGCTGGGCAGGCTCGTCTCCAGTGCGGCTGGCCTGCTTGAGCGGAGCCGAGTCCACTGCCCGGCCATGAGGTCCTCCAGCATCGGATCAGCGAGCTGAAGGAACAGATCCGTCAGCTGCATGAGGCCCTGACCGCGCATGCGGTGGTCGATCAGGCGATCGGTGCGGTCATCGCTTGGGCGGACTGGATCCGGACCAAGGGCTGCGCGCTGTTGTGGAGGTCTTCCAGCGCACCAACATCAAGTTGCGGCGGGTGGCCGAGCACATCGTCGTCTGGGCCCGCACACGGGACCTGCCCTGTGCCATCCGTCAATCCCTGGACACCGCGCTCGCTGAACACCACGGTTGCTGTAACGGGGTGGGGAGCCCTGCAGCCTGCCGGGCTGAACGGATGGACCGTGATGACGAGCAGCTGCCACGCCGCCGGGTCCACGGAGCCGACCACGACCACCCCGGCCCGCGAGCCGACCGGCGCTACGCCGAACTGATCGGCGGCCCAGTGGACGGCCTGCTGCTCGACATCACCGGATTCACGCCCGACGAGGTCGACACCGGCGTCGCGCTGGCCACCGGGCTGGGGCGTTCGGCGCCGGCGGCCGGGCCCTGTACGACCCGCGCCCCGGCGACCCGGACCGCTGGGAGCGGATCAGCGACACGCCCGGACTATCAGCCCGACCACAGCCATCCCACCGGAGCTCCTTCCAACCCCGACCACATCACCAACCAGACCCGACCTCGCCGGCCGCCTCAACCTCCTGCACAAGTACATCAACCAAGGCCGTGCGGCCGCCGGCGGAGTATCAGGCCTCGGGGTCCAGCATCGCCGCCGCGGTGGCCAGGTCGGTATCGGCGCCGGTGGTCAGCGCGTACAGGGCGTACCCGATCGGGGAGGCGTCCCACAGGTGCTTCGTCTGGGCTGCCAGGCCGGGGTGGACGCGCCCGCCCGCCTGCTCGTACGCGGTGAGGGTGGCCTGCAGCATCTCTTCGCCCGCGGCGCCGTACTGGGCGGACAGGTCACGGGCGGGGTCGTCCACGCGGGCGGTGGTCCAGTCCAGGACCCCGGTGATCGTGCCCTCCTCGTCGAACAGCACGTGCGCGGGGTAGATCTCGCCGTGGGTCATCACGGTCTGCTCGGGCCAGCAGGTGTCGTCCTCGAGCCAGGCCTGCCAGGCTTCGGTCAGGGCGGGGAGGACGGTGAAGGCCTCGCTCACGCGGGCGATGTCGTCCTGCCACGCCTGACGCACCTGGGCCGGGGTGCGGACCTCGACGCCTGCGGCTTCGGCCTGCTCCGGGGTGATGGAGTGCAGACGGGCCAGCAGGCGCCCCAGGCGCTCGGCGTAGTCCGGGCTGGCGGGGTCCATGTGCCAGTCGGGCTCCCCGGTGTCGGTCAGGGTCAGACCCGGAGCGCCGGGCAGGGCCGGGTAGGCGATCAGCTCGGGGGAGCGGATCTGCCAGTCGGGGACCGCGACACCGTCCTCGGCCAGGACAGGAGCGACCAGGTCGAGGACGCGCGTCTCGGCGGCCATACCCTCGGAGACGTCGACGCGGCGCGGTATGCGCAGCACCCACCTCTGACCGGTCGCGTCGGAGGCCATGACGACGCGGTAGTCCAGGCCCGCCTCGTTCACGGTGGCGCTCTGCGCGGACAGGCGCGGGCCGTGGGCGGCGGCCAGGGCGATGACGTCATCGATCATGCTCATGGGACCACGCTCTCACCTGCGCCTGCACCACTTCCAGCTTTTTCCCCTCACCAGCCATGTCGGCGGCGCAGTTGTCCACTGCTGCGGCGGCCGACCGGATCGCGGCGGCCGCCTCGTGGGGCGGACCGGCGATCCAGCTCGGCCTGAACGGGGACCAGGTCGTGGAAGGGCGCTGTCACGTTGTCGGGCGCCTGGGCGGGCGTCCTGAAGGAAGGCGAGCGCGGTCTCGGTCACGCTCAGCCCGTGCCCGACCCACAGCCGTACCGCGGTGTGGTCGGTCATGGTCTTCGAGGTCGCCGCCCCTGTCCTCGGGCGCGCCGGCTCAGGGCCGTGCGAAGGCGTGGCTGTCTGGTGGCGAGTCCTCCGGGGCGTGCGCTCGGAGGACTCGGCGGGGCTGCTTCCCAACCCCGCTCTGGGCAGGTAACCACCGCCTACGGCTCGTAATCGGGGGAGTGAGCGGGCAAAATGTAGCGGTTTTGTGTCGCGGGGGTGCGGGGTGGGGGTCAGCTGGCCAGGGCCTGTTCAAGGGTGGGGTGGCAGGCGATGACGGCGTCGATGCCGAGGACCTGCAGGATCCGCAGGACTGGAGGCCGGGCGCCGGCGATGCGCAGCCAGCCCTCAGTGTCGCGGGTGGTCCGGTAAAGAGCGAGCAGGACGTTGACGCCGCTGGAGTCCATGAAGGGCACACCGCTGAGGTCCACCACGGTCCGCGTCGGCCCCGTCGTGTCGTCGAGGGCCAGCGCCTGGCTGAAGGTGTCCCGGACGTCGTGATCGATCTCGCCTCGCACGGTCACGACACGGATGCCGTCGACCTCACGGTGCGCGATCAAAAGCCGGTCCGGCCGGTGGGTGTGCGCTGCGTCGGCCACCGTCTCCTCGATTCCTCGTCCCCTCCAGTGCGCTCAGGCTCGTTCCGGGGGGTGGGGGCGTATGTGCACGAGTCTGCCCCCTGGACGTGGCGGGATGCATCGCGGCGGCCGTGCCGGACCCCGGCTCCTTGCGGCATGCACAGCCACGAGACGGGATACCCCCGCCGGGATGAAGGCGCAGGAGAGTGGCGATGCCGGTGGAATCTCAAGCGGACGGGGACGGCTGCAGGCCGCCGGACGCGGACGGCGGCTGCATCGCCGACGCCCGCCACCACGCCGCCATCTTCCTTGTCCGGCGCGAGCCGCCCGGCAAGCGCATCACCCTCACCGACACCCCAAGCGACGCCGTCACCGGGCACGACTCCGTCGCCGAGGACCGTCCCGCGCAGCCCGGTGGATGCGCACTGCGTAGTCGGCGGCTGTGCCGGGCGCGGGAGGGCCCGGCGCTTGAACCCTGATCACTTCAGTATGCGGCTGCGCAGGTGTTGCGCGATGGTCCGCGCATGGCGTTGACCTGTTGGGTAGGCCTCATGGTCGGGGTCCTGGTCGCTGCGGTCGGGTCCTCACAATGCCTGATTGCGCGGACCCGGCATAGTCGGTTACGGGTGTCGGGTGTGCATCCAGCCGGTCCTGTGGTCGGGTTCCTGGATGGGCCGCCAGACGGGCGCGGTAGGACCGTGGCGGAGCAGGTCGGTCATCGGTGTGGTCAGGACAGGCACGTCGCGCAGGAAGCCGGCCGGCGCGACATCGCGGGCTGCTGCCCGTAGAGCGTGGATGCGGACTTCGACGCCTGTGGGGCCGGTGCCGTCGAGGATGAACAGGAGGCGGGGGAAGAGGGGGTAACGCCGTCGCCGGCTTTCTTGGATCGGTTCGGGGAAGGGTTGTTGCCGCTGCCGGGTCACGGGTGCGGGCGTGTAACTGCGGAGGCGTGCGTAGCTGCTGAGTTTGGTGGCGAGGCGTTCGGGGCCCATGGTGGCGCGGTCGACTTCGATGAACGCCCGCAGCATCACCCCACCCCTGACATCGTTCCCGTCCCCGTTGCCGTCGTCCGTGCCGTTCATGCGGTTCGCACCGTCCGTACGGTCCGCGTGGTGGCGTCGGTAGTGGAGCAGGGCGTCGGGGGACGACGGCTTCGCAGCCCCCGAGGGGGTGGTGAACTTCGGGATCCAGTCCAGGGACCGGCACACGTCGCTGCGGCGGCGGGCGTCCTGCAGGAATGCCAGCGCGGTCCCGGTCACCGTCAGTCCGTGTCCGACTTCCAACCGCACCGCCGTCCGGTCCCCCGCGCTCCGCGGGGGTCGCCGGCCCCGTAGCTCGGGCCATTCACTGGCGATCTGCGCCCCGTGCTGGGTGGGGGCCATACCCCTTCGTCCATGAAGGCGGACAGTGCTTCGAGACCGATCCGGAGACACGAGGCGTTCGGGACCGGGACGGGATGTTCACGGGTTCCGGCAGTGCTCTGCATTCTCGGGGGCCGGCTGGGGCGTTGGTGGTGTGCTGCCGTATGTTCGCGTCATGACGCGCGCCACGAGATCCTGCCCGGACGCCGGATGAGCGGCTGGTGGGCCTATCTGGAGGAACGGACCCGCCGGGAGGTCGACGCGTGTGTGCTGCGTGATCGCTACTTGATGGCGGTCAAGACCGCGTGGGAGGCCTTGCGGCCGTTGGGGCTGGGTCTGCACGAGGCTGAGCAGGTGGTCCACGCGCGCTACGAGGCCCTCGGCGACCGTGTGCAGCATAGGCCGCCCGATCCGCTCGACCTCCCCTCACTCACAGCCCGCGCCGCGGCACTCCCGGGCCAGGTGGCCGCGGTGGAGGCTCTGTGGGACGGCGACACCGTCCATGACTGGTTCGTGGTACTGGTCGCGGTCCTGGACCCGGCTGGGGAAAGCCATCTGGCGACTGTCCACCACCGCCCTGGCGGACACCCGCCGGGCCTTGTCGCCGCAGCGGCGGGCCGTGCCCTGGCCGACTCCCTCGGGGTGCCGTTCCACTTCGCCTCCCCGGACGCCCCCGACGACCAGGCCCCGCGCTGGCGAACAGTCTGATGTCTGTCCGAAGGTCCACGGTCGGAAGGATCGCCGCAACGTCCGGGAGCAGGACGAGCTGCCAGGTGCCTCCCGTTCCCATCAGCACCGGCCCTGAACCGGTTCGGCTGCCTCCCGAGACGGTCAACAACCACTGCTGGAACTTGTAGCCGACCCAAGGGCCGGGGCAGTGAGGTGACCTGTGGCGCCTTGCGCGTCGGCGAGTCCTCCGCATTCCGCATCGAGCGGGCCGCCGTAGCGAAGCGGGACACGCGCATGCGATACCTACAGCCGACTACGTCGACGCAGTCTCGACCACCAACCGCGCCCCGCTCGTACGGCTGACGAGGTGGCGGGCGAGGTTCAGGATCGGCCGGACGTGACCGGTGAGTGGGGTCGCGGCGAGCACGACGGGGGTGGCTGTCATGGGGGGCTTCCTCGGGGTCGACGGAGGTCGGCCCGCAGGGGCGGCCGACCCGATGAACCCGATCCTGGCCCCCTCGCTTGGGGGGAGACCACCGGACATCGACCGGACAGCGCCGGTACGGGCGGACGGCCGGGCTCAGTCCCGCCCGGAAACGGTCTCGGCACGCCGGACAAGTTCCCGGAACCGTTCGTCGAGTTGGGCGGAGTCCGGGGCTGGTTCCGAGCCTGCCACTCCCTCCCACCATTGCGCTGATGCCACGTCACCGAGGTCGGCGGCCACGGCTGCGGCCACGCCCGCCAAGTGTGTCCGCAGCCGCTCGTCCTGCTGGGGGGAGAGTTCGGCGGCGGCGGCGAGCATCACGGCGGCGTCATCCAGGCGTCCTTCGCTGCGGGCGGCCTGCGCGCACTCCGCGAGGACCGCTGGGACCGAGAACTCACTGCCCAGCTTTTGCGCCGTGTCCGCGGCGGCCCGCCAGTGCCGCGCCGCCGCGGCCCGGTCGCCGCGCAACAGCGCACCGTCGCCGTAGCCGATCGGCACGTGCACGGCCGCCCACACGTCGCGCTCCACATCAAGGCGCTTCTTCATCAGGACCTCTGCCCTGGCCAGCAGAGTCCGTGAACCGTCGAAGTCCTCCAGGCGCAGCGCCGCCGCCGACGCGAAGATCGCTGCTTCCGCGGCCAGCGAGGCGTCGTCGATCCGCTCGGCAAGGCACATTGCCCGCTCCGCGGTGGTGAACAGATCCGCGGCGACGCGATTGGACCCGGCGCGCGCCACCAGCCAGCGGGCCCGCCCATGCTCGCTCAGGTTGTTCTCGTGCAGGCGGTTGGTCCAGGCGAGGGCTTCGTGGGTGTGCCCGGTCATCCACAGCGGCAGCCACACCGACCACAGCAGCTCGGCGGCGTCGTCGTACTGGCCGGTGTCGACGAGGTGGTCGAAGCCGAGCCGCAGCACATGGCGGTCGGTCTCGACCTGCTCGACCGCCGTCATGTCGCCGCGGCCCCGGATCCGCGCACCGTGTTCGCGTCCCGCCCGCAGGGCCCATCGGGCCACGCCCCGACGGACGTGTTCCCGGTCGGCCGGTTCGAGGGTCTCGACGGCGTGCCGGCGGACCGGTTCCAGCAGCCGGTACCGCGTGACCGGCCCCGTGTCGTCGGCGCGAGCCACCAGGGAGTGTTCGATCAGCTCGGCGAGTGCCCCCACCGCATCCGCCGTGTCCGGCGCGGCGATCGCGTCGACGGTGTCGAGGGAGAAGCTGCCCGGCACCATGGAGAGCCGGGGGAGCAGGCGCTGGGCCGCGGGGCCGAGCATCTGGCGGCTCCACTCGATGGTGGCCGCCATGGTGCGTTGCCGCGCCGGCAGGTCCTGTGGGCCGGCCACGGGCAGTTCCCTGAGTGCGTCGATTCGTTCGAGCAGTGCCCGCGGCCCCAGCCGGGCCGCTGTGGCGGCCAGAAGTTCGATGGCCAGGGGCAGCCCGTCGGCCTGTCGGCACAGCTGCGCGACGGCACTGTCGTCTGCCCTCCCCATGGGCGGTGCCCCGGCGGCGGCCAGCCGCTCGCCGAAGAGCCGCTCCGCCGCGCTCGGACCGAGCGGGGCGATACGCACCTCACGTTCCCGGCGTACGCGCAGCGGGACGCGGCTGGTGGCCAGGATCACCGTGTCGGGGGAGGCGGTGAGCAGCTCGGCCAGGTGGGGCCCGCAGGCCGTGACGCGCTCCAGGTTGTCGAGTACGAGCAGGGCCGACGTCCCGGCGAGATGCTCCGCGAGTCCGGTCACGGTGTCGGCGGCGCAGGCCGCCGCGTGGGCCACGGCCGCGAGGGCGTCGTCGGGTTCGGTGACGTCGGTGAGGTCGGCGAAGTACACGGCGCCCGGGCGCTCGGCGGCCATCACATCAGCGGCTACGAGGGCGACGGTGGTCTTGCCCACCCCGCCCGGACCGGTGAGCGTCACCAGCCGGCCCGGCGTGGTGCCCAGGGCGGCGACGATCTCCGCGACCTCGTCGTCACGCCCGACCACCTCGACGCTCGGCGGCGACGGCGTGCGGGGCGTCAGCTTGCGGGACGGCATTTCGAGCGCCGCGTCCCCGGCCCGGCCCAGGGTGGACAGCAGCGCCATGCGGTCGGCGTCGCGGAGCTGCAGCGCCGTGGCCAGTGCCCGCACGGTGTGCGGCTGGGGCTGGGTCCGTCGCCCGCGTTCCAGCGCGCTGACCGCGTCGACGGACACCCCGGCGGCGGCGGCCAGCTCCTGCTGGGTCAGCGACCTGGCCTCCCGTAAGTCCCGCAAGAGCGCCGCGAAGCTGATCGTCTTCCGTGCCGGTCCCGCAGAATCGTTCACGATGTCGATTATGCCCGCCGGGTCCGGACGGCTGTCCGGGCGGTGTCCCGGCAGTGTCCGGTTGTCGGGCAGCACCTCCGATGTTCATGATCGACATGACAGGACGAACCACCGTTAGGAGATTCACGCCATGCTCCCCCAGGCCCTTCGATCACTGCGCGACGCGATCAACTCCCACGTCCCGGAACGGATCGCCGGCTGTTTCACCGAGGACTACGTCGCCGAACGACCGCTGCGACCGGCCGAAGGGTTCATCGGTTCCGGCGAGGTCGCCGCGAACTGGACGAAGATCCTGGCCGGGCTGCCCGACCTCCACGTCGAGATCCTGCGCCACGCCCGGAACGGCGACGAATTGTGGTCGGAGTGGGAGTATCGAGGCACCGCCCCGACCGGGGCGACGGTCCTGCTGCGCGGCCCGGTCATCCTCACCACCCGCGACGGACGGATCGCCTGGGCCCGGTTCTACCCCGACCCGGTCACCATGGAGGGCCCGACCCACACCACCGTCTCCCAGGTACTGAACGCACCGGCCGAACGGATCTTCGCCGTCCTCCGCGACCCCCGCCGCCACCCCGAACTCGACGCCACCGGCCGACTGCGGCACGCCGAGACCTCCCAGCCGCTCGCCGCCGTCGGCGACACCTTCATCATGGCCATGCACAGCGAGGAGCACGGCGACTACCGGATCGAGAACCGCGTCGTCGCCTTCACCGAGAACCAGGTCATCGGCTGGGCCCCCGGACAGCCCGGACAGCGCCCGTTCGGGCACCGCTTCACCTGGAAGCTCACCCCGACCGACGACGGCCGCACCGAGGTGACCCAGACCTACGACTGGGCGGCGGTCACACACCCGGCACACCTGGTGCGACTGCCGGTCGTCGCCGCCGACGAACTCGACGCATCGCTGACCCACCTGGCCGCGGCGCTGGCCTAGCTGTTCTCTCCACAAGCTCGGTGACAGCGATCACTGACCTGTGATCTTGAAATGGGTGAGGGCCCCCGGCTCGGTGTGGATTGCAGGATCTGCACCGGCGACCAGAAAGGCCCTTGGGCCCCACCTGCGCCCCTGGCCGAGACCGGACGTCCACGTCCTGTGCCTCAGATTGGCTGGGACACGGCAATCCGCCGGGCGGATGACCCAGCCTGCGGGGCGGCCTGTCGCGCCGCCACATAATCGGACCAGTTCCCGCCAGCGAGGGTGGCCCAGCGTTCGGCTGTCCTGGGGTGGATGCCGAACAGGTCTGCGATGACCACGGGCGGCAGGTCTGCCAGCGCGTCCATCATGGCGGTGTTCCGTGCTGCCCGGACGGGCAGACCGTGCTGCCTCAGGGTGTCGGCGAGGCCGAGAGGGGTGCGCGGACGCCCAGGACTGTGACCGGGCAGAAGGTACCTGCACCCGGCCGTGTCGCTGTGCCGGGGGCTGTGCTGGAGCTGTTCGTCGATGAGGCGGGCGAGCTTCGGCGGCAGCACGAGGGGGTGGCGGTTGACCGTCAGGTAGGTATGCCCCTGGTCGTGGCGAAGGTGGTCGTCGGTGAGCTCGACGATGCGGGTCAGGGGGAGGGCGTAGAGGCGGACGAGAGCAGCCACGACGCGGACCTCCACGGGCAATGCCGTGTCGTGGAAGCAGCGCAGCAGCTGTGTTCGGTGCTTTTCCTCGGCTTGGAAGTGCCCTGGGAGTTGGGCGGCTGAGTGCTCGATGACCAGATCGGGCGGGCAGAGGCGTCGTGCAGTGCTCCAGCGGAGGAAGGGGATGAAACGGGAGCGCAGGGTTGGCCGGTCGATCGCCCAGGTGTCCAGATGCCGCTGTTGGAGCTGGGGGAGACTCAGGTGCTGGGTGTCGAGCCAGTTCAGGAAGCTGATGGCGGCGAGGACGTTGCCGCAGTCACCCTTGTGTGCGGCATAGGTGTAACGGCCGCGCGACGAGCGTCGGTGGGCGTCGCGGATGATGTGCCATGCGGCGAACGGACGGACGAGATCGGCGTGCCGTGGTGGCAGTTCGGCCACGGTCCGCGCGACCCGGTTGGTGAGGAGGGCGAGATTCTCATCGCGTGGCGGCAGGATGCCGGCGGTGACGAGCAGCCCACGCACGTAGGCGGTGGCAGTCCGTCGCGGCAGCACGTCGAGGGATTTGTGGTCCAGTGCTTCGGGATCGAGGGCCAGGCGTCCCAGGAGGCGGGCGGCAGGGCTTCGGCGCAGCCACTGCAGGACGCGGTAGGGGTTGTCCGCGCCGGTCAGTACGGCGGCGAGGGGGTGGAGCGCGCAGACAGCGCAGGTCGAGGTCCTCGTCGAGGCCGGCGTCCTGGCGTGCCGTCACGAACGCCTCGTTGATCGAGCGGGGAGACATCCGTCCGACCCGCTCGGTCACCCACAAGGCCGGGTGCCGGTCCGGCGAGAGCCGCGGGCGAATCTCGTGCACCCACTCGTCGAGGATATCGACCACCCAGTCCATCTCAGGGACCAGAAGCACGGTCCGTCGCTTCGGCGGTGTCCCCTTGGAGGACTTGCCGTACCGGACAGTCATGCTGCCAGCCTGCCCGAACTGCGGCGCCTTCCCGTGCCGTCGCGGATCCACCAGGTCGACCTTCGAGGACTCGGTCCGCCGCGTGCCGTAGGCGTAGATCGTCTTGAGCGCGGCAGCATCGCGTAGTGCGGTGAGCGTGCCCTTCCGGCCCTGCCCGTGAATGCGTCGGGGCCGGGCATCGGCGGCGTCGAACAGCGCTTGGACCTCGTCGTAAGTCAGGGGCCGGCGCCGGGGATCACCCTCCTGCTCCACCGAGTGCAGGACAGAGTTGCCCTCGTGAAAGATCACCTGCGGTGACAGGTCGAACCGTTCCCGGCACGTCTCAACCCACCCGTACCGGCGGTCCAGCAAGTACTCCACGAACAGCTCGATCACCACCTCGTAGGACCGAGCCGTGGACAACTGGACCGGCTTGGCCCCGCTGCGAAGGTGGACGATGAACGCCTCGCCATCGGCGGGAGTCCGCTGCCACGGGTACAACCCCGTGAAACCTTCGAACCGTTGGATCAGACGCAGCCGGGGCTGGATCGTCGAAGCCTGGAGAAACCGCGCGGACTGCTGCCGAGCCCATCCCTCCTTCATCGCAGAGGGAACCGCTGGCTCCGGGTTCAGAAGGACGACGTTCGGGGCCGGGGCAAGACGCACCGAACCGGGTGTCTCAGCGACCATGTCCACCGTTGTGTCAAACGCATCATCGTTGCGGCCAGGGCGAGTAGGGCTGGCCAACCACCGAAGGAGGCTCAAGACGTCCCTGAGGCAGGGTCTCTGATCAGCGGGAACGTTCGAGGCAGAGCTCTACGAACTGTTGCAGCCAATGCAATGCGTTCTGTTTCGGACCTTGACCCAGGCCCGTTTGCCCGGCAAGCAGAGCTGCTCAAGGGCCTTGACCATCGTGCCCTCGACGCCGGCTGCGCCCCATGCAGGGTCCAGCCGCTCGTGGGCGGGCATGACCAGCTCGCCGTCCAAGACCACCCTCCGGACTTCCCGGATCCCACTTCTCCCCCCGAATCCCTGTGTCCTGTCCCCGCTTACCGGGGAGCCTGTTCACGAAGTGACGGTTCAGGGGGAGCCATGGATCCGGCCAGTATCAGTACGACCGCGCGCGTCGCCTCCTCGGTGGCGCGCCCGATCATCGCCAGGCTCTTCGCCCGGGAGGGCCAGGGCGCGGGACTCGTCGACAAGCCCGTCCGACTGTCGGGATGGGTGCGGTGGGGCGGTGAGAAGCAGAGCCTCGGCAAACTCGACATGTGGAAGATCGCCAGGGAACTGGTGAAGGCGGCCACCGAGGCGAACCCGTACGAACCACCGGTCGGCTCCGATGAGCGCGAAGCGCTCGCCGACGCCCTCGCGGAGACGCTCGCCGCCCTCGGCGACCTCGAGATGGACGACGTACAGGCCGTGCGCCTCGGGCACCGGGAGCTTGCGCGCCGCCTCGCCGCCGCCCGTCCGGACGCCACCCGCGACCTGTCGGGTGACGCGACCACCCTGTACGACAGTCTCCTGGAACTCAGCTGTCTGCACATCCTGCACTTCTTCACCCAGCGCTCCACCTTCGTCGCCCACGCCCAGGTCGCGCAGACCCGGCTGCTCGACGAGACCCTGCGCCTGCTGGACGCCCTGGTGGACCGCATCCCGCGTCCGGGCAGCGCGGACGAGGCGTTCGAGACGCGCTACCTCGCCCACATCGAGCGCAAGTACGGCAAGCTCAACATCTTCGGCCTCGACCTGAGCGGCCCCGGCCAGGCCCGCTGGCCCCTGGACGCCGCCTACCTGAACCTCGAACTGGCCTCGCACCGCGACGGAGGCTCTCCGTCCGCCAACCGCCGGCGCGCGGAGGAGGCGCTGTCCGGCTGCAACCGGGCCGTGCTGCGTGGCCTGGCGGGCTCGGGCAAGACGACGCTGATGCAGTGGCTGGCCGTCTGCGCCGCGCAGAACTCCTTCGGCGACGAACTGGCCGGCCTGCGCGGCCGTGTGCCGTTCATGCTGCCCCTGCGGGCCATGGCCAAGGAACCGGGACTGCCCGGCCCCGAGCGGTTCCTCGGCGCGGTCGGCAACATGCTGCACGGACTGCAGCCCGACCACTGGGCCGACCGCGTGCTCACCAGCGGCCGGGGCATGCTGCTGATCGACGGTGTGGACGAGGTGTCCGAGAGCGAACGCCCCGTCGTCAGACGCTGGCTGCTGGACCTCGTCCACCTCTATCCGGAGGCCTTCTTCCTGGTCACCACCCGGCCGTCGGCCGTGGAGACCCACTGGCTGGCCGAGGTGGACTTCGCGGAGTTCAACCTCCTGCCGATGAACCGTCACGACGTCGACCGCTTCGTGCACCGCTGGCACGACGCCGTCCTGACCGCCATGGACGACCCCGAGGAGCGGGTGGCCGTCGAGCGGTGCCGGGACGCCCTGCGCACCACCCTCCGGCAGAAGCACGACCTGTACCGGCTGGCCACCAACCCCCTGATGTGCGCGCTCATCTGCGCCCTGCACCGGGACCGGCTGACCCATCTGCCGGAGCGGCGCATGGAGCTGTACGCCGCGGCGCTGAGCATGCTCCTCGTCCGCCGTGACAAGGAGCGCGAGATCCCGGTACCGAAGGGCCTGCTGCCCACCGAGGAAGCACAGATCCAGCTGCTCCAGCGGATCGCGTACTGGCTGATCCGCAACGGCCGGTCGGAGGCCGCCCAGACCACCGCCGTACGGATCATCCGGGAGAAGCTCCCGGCCATGCCGGCGCTCGCCTCACCCGGCCGTGCCGAGGACGTCTTCCGCTACCTGCTGCTGCGCAGCGGACTGCTGCGCGAGCCGTCCGCCGGCATGGTGGACTTCATCCACCGCACCTTCCAGGACTACCTCGGCGCCAAGGCCGCAGTGGAAACCGAGGACCTCGGCCTGCTGGCCGAGTCAGGCCGCGACGACCAGTGGGACGACGTCATCCGGCTGGCGATCGGACACGCCCGGGACGGCGAACGCGCCTACCTATTACGCCGGTTGATGGAGCTGGGCGACCAGGCCGTCGACCCGCAGCTGCGCCGCCGCTACCACCTTCTGGCAGCCGCCGCCCTCGAGCACGCCACCACCCTCGACCCGGCCGTACGCGCTGCGGTGTCCTTGCGCGCGTCGGCCCTGATTCCCCCCGACACCCCCGCGGACGCCGAACAGCTCGCGACGGCCGGTGACATCGTCCTCGACCTGCTGCCCAGCCCCGCGGACCTGAACGCCGAGCAGGCGCGGGCGACGGTGATGACGATCGCGCGGATCGGCGGCGAGGCGGCCCTGCACCACCTGGCCGCCTTCCAGCGGGTGCCCGACCGCGACGTACGGCAGGAAGTGGCCCTGTCATGGCCGTACTTCGACGCCCGGTCCTTCGTCGAGGAGGTCCTGTCCGGACTCCCGGCGGACGACATCGTGCTCTACCTCTCCAGCCAGGAGCAGGCGGCCGGCGTCCGCCTCCTCCACCGCGCCCCGCACCTGTCCCTGCGGGGCCAGCTGCTGACGTCCGGCCTGGTCGCGGCGCTGGCCGGCCTGGAGGTCAGCTCCCTGGTGGTCGAGGCGTCCAGCGCGGTGCCCATCAGCCTGCCCTCCCTCGCCCCGCTGGGATCGTTGCGCCGCCTCGTCGTCGAGTCGTGCGACGTCGTCACCAACCCGGAGGCCCTGGCCGAGTGCCGGGCCGAAGAGCTCGTCCTGCACCGGCTGCCCCAGCCCGCCGACCTCACGTTCCTCGAACGCGCTCCGAACCTGAGGTCGCTGACCTTGTCCTCCGGGTACGGTGTACCGCTGCCCGCCGTACCCCTGCCGCGGATCGGGGCGCTCGAGGTGGACGGGGTGCTGACGGGCGAATCGCTCCCGGACCTCGCTGCCGCGTTCCCCCACCTGTCCTTGCTGAAGCTGCGCCTGACCTGCCAGAGCTACCAGTCCGCCGTTGACCTGTCCCCGCTGGCCGCGGCACGGCGGGGGCGGATCGAGGTGACGCTGGTGGGCGCGGGCAAGGTCCACGGTCTGGACTGCCTGCCCGCCGACCGGGTCACGGTGCGGCACGAAGGGCGCACGGGGCCTCACGGCCGAGCCCGGCTGGGCCTGTTGCGCCGGCGGCGGGCCTGAGCCCGCCCAGTGGTCGAACCCGGACAACCGGGCGGAGAACAGCCACCAGCCCACACGGCAGCGGGAACGCACAATGAAGGGCTTTCCGGCCGGTCGGCGCCGCACAGCGGTTCCTGTCCGCGTTCAGCGGCATCGCACCCTGCTTCCGGCCCCACCGCCACCTGATGACTACCTGTGGCTACCGATCCGAGATCACCATCCGGTTCGCCGTCTGGGACCAGATCACCGGCACCGCCGACCGGCCCGCCACGGCCTGAACACAGACCCCGACCGCACGCCCACCAAGCCCTGACACACCGTCAGGAACCCGCCAGTTCAACAACGTGACAACGCCCTCGCGGTGGAAGGGGAGGAACAGGCCGCACCGCGGCGACCGGCAACGGGTCATGGCGTGGGGTCCGGAGCAGATCGCGAACCGGCTGAAGGCCGACCTCCCCGATGATGGGTCCATGCGGATCAGCCATGAGGCGACCCACCAGGCCCTGCTCATCGAGGGCCGCGGAGCGCTCAAGCGTGAGCTCGTTGCCCGCCTGCGCACCGGCAGGGCCCTGCGGGTGCCTCGTGCCCGGTCCAAGCGAAAGGCGTGGGCCCACGTCACGCCCGAGGTGCTGACCGGCGAACGGCCGGCGGAAGCCGACGACCGCGCCGTACCGGGCCACTGGGAGGACGACCTCCTGATCGGACTTGAGCGATCGGCGACCGGCACGCTGGTCGAGCGCGCGACCCGGTACACGGTGCTTGTCCACCTGCCCCGCCAGGACGGCTACGGCGTCGTTCCCCGTACCAAGAAAGGGCCGCCGTCTGGTTCCCCGGAAGGTGCCTCCTCCCGCAGGAATCCGGTACCGTCCGGGCGTCGGTACGGCTGTAGGGGGGCGCGTGAAGGACGCAGGCGCAGTGACCGAGAGGCCCGAGTCGAGCTGTCTGGTCGGCAGCTGGCTGGTCAAGGGCACGAACCCGATGCAAGCAGTGATGAGCGAAACCCTGGCTCTCGCCGAGGACGGCTACGTGCGGGCGACAGCGTATGAGGACGGCTATGTGCTGTCCCCCGGCACGCGGACCAGGGCCGAGCTGCCCCCCGACCGGGCTGCCCTGCTCGACATGATCCTCGGCACGGAGGGCGAGCTGCGGTTGCGACGGGAACCGGCTCCGCCGGGCGCGCTCCGCGGCACCAGGATCAGTCTGGCGCGGATCCAGAAGGGCGTCACCGAGGCCGCTCTTGAGCGCGGCTACTTGGCCCGGCCGTATGTCGAGTTTCTCGGCACGGTGATCGCCGTGCTGGTCGCTGCCCTTCTCATGTGGCGGAAGGAAACGGTGACGGCCCTCCTGCTGTGCATGGGAGCGGCCCTGCTGGGCACATGGTCGCTCGGGAAGTCCCGGCTCAGCAGGGCCGGTGCCGCCGAACAACGACGTCTCCTTGCGCTGCGGGACGGCCTCCGGCGTTCGAGCCGGCCCGCGCATCCGCGGACCGCGCCCGCCTCCGTCTACCGTCTGCTGCCCTGGGCCGTACTCCTGCTCGATGGCGAGGATTTCGGACGGTGGTACGCCGACACCTTCCTCCACGCAGAGTTGCCCTCGTGGTGGACGCAGGAACCGAACGGCCAGGACCCGACCCTTCGGTTCGTCTCCCAGGAAGGAATGAAAGGGCTCCTGCACTCTCTGCTGCACCACGTCGGCCCCTGACTGTCCCGCGTGATGAGGCGTTGTCGAGCTCGGCATGGGGGGTACGCGGAGCCGGATCCTCCCGGGCGGGCCGTGGGAGATCGCGAAGCCGCTGATTCCGCCGTCGAGAGCGCGGCCGCAGGGCTGCGGAACGCTCGCTTCTGCCGCTTGACCGGCCCGCCCTTCTCCTTCTTCGCTGCGGCTCCGCCAGATGCCGATCCCTGCCGGGATGGCGGTGAGCGCTTTCCCACTGATTGTGTCGGTGAGAGAGCAACGCCTGACGGTGAGTTCTGGGAACGCTTGAGCGTGCTCGAGTACAGAAACGTCGGCGAGTTTCAGCAACATCGTGGATCGGTCGGGCTGCGCGAACCGGGTGTCCGCCGCGGATTCGCTGCGGCTTCGGCACCCGCCGATCAGCGACCTCGTTGCCCGATACCGGTGAGGAGTGGTGCGAAGTACCCGCCGTTCCCCTCGGCGAAGGCCGTGAGCATGGCAGTGGCATTGGCGCGGTCGGTCTCGTCGGGTTCGTCTGCAGCCAGCTCGTTCTCCAGCACCCACATCTCGAGCATGATGGAGTAGCCGACGAGCACGTCGGGGCCGCCCGCCGTGTCCAGCGCTGATGCGGCAATGCGACGGACCACGGCCTGCAGCGGTGCGCGTTCGTCGGGGTCGCCGGGGCCGAAGGCCATCTTGATGATCTCGTTGAGGTCGATCGCGATGGGCGCGACGACGGCGAACTCGAAGTCGAGCAGCGCGACGACTTGGCCCTCGTGCCAAAGAGTGTTCGGCGTGCAGAAGTCGCCGTGGTTCAGTGCCGGGGCTGCCTTGGGCAGGGCGGCCCAGAAGCGGTCGAGCGTCCAGCCAAGTCCCCTGGCCTGGGTCGTGGTGAGTTCTCCTGCCGTGACGAGCCGTTCGAGGCCGGCCGCCGCTTCCGCCGGGTTCTGGGGGAAGAACGGCGATCGAGGGCGGGCGTGCGGTGCGGCAGCGGCCACGTCGACACGGTGGATGTGACGGGCTCGTTCCCACATCTGCTCGATGGCGCGTGACCGGGCCGTGGGGTCCAGCGAGGGCCAGACCTCTTCCAGGTTCTGCCCGGTCACCCGCCGGGTCAGAACCCACTCATGACCTTCCCGGACGCCCGAGTCGATGATGGACGGACAGCCCACTTCCGCGGGAAGAAGCCTCACCAGCTGTTCCTCACGGAGCAAGTCCGTCGTTCCCGGCCGGGTGGCAACACGCACGACAAGCTCATCGGTCAACCACGTGGCATTGGTCCAGCCCCGGCCGCGCTCAGCGCTGCCGAGGTCTGCTCCGTGTTCGCGCAGGATCGCCTTGGCCACGCGCTCAGGATCAGGGGTGCGGAAGCTGCCGTGTGCCACAGCAGCACGCTAACAAGATTCCGAATCGGTGGACGAACCATTATCTGAGCCCGCCGAAGAGCCCGTTCCGCGGCGCTTCCGCAGGCTCGACACGTCTCCACTTCTCCGGACTGGGAACGTACTCAAGGTGTGGCGGCTGCTCGGCCTCGGCCCTGCGCTGGGCGAGGCGGTAGGAGTCGGTGCCGATTTCGACGATCGTGCCGTTGAAGGTGAGCCGGTCGACGACGGCCGTGCAGAGGCGGGGGTCGGTGAAGGTCTCGGTCCATCCACCGAAGGCTTCGCTGGAGGTGACAGTGGCGCTGTTCTTCCCCTCACGCTCCGCCAGGACCTGGAACGGCAGTTCGGCGCCGTGCTTGTCGAGCTCCATGGAGCCGAGTTCGTCGATGCGCAAAGGATCGACACGGCCGTAGCGGGCGATGGTCTTGGTCAGCTGCTTCTCGTCCGCGGCCTCGACCAGCTCGTTGACGAGCTTCGTCGCCAGCGTGCACTTCACCCGGAACCCGGCCGTCGCGGCCTCGGTGCCCAGCGCAATCAGCAGGTGGGACTTGCCGACGCCGGAGTGGCCGATCAGGCAGGGCGGCTGCCCCTTCTTCACCCACTCGCAGGTCGCGAGGGTGTGCACGACGGCCGCTACCGTCTTGCGATCCTGCGGCCGATCAGCGGGGGAACGATCTTCAGGCCCCACTCGTCGTCCGGCAGGGAAACAGTGAAGGAGGAGTTGAGCAGGCGCTCCTTGATCTCCGGACCGGCGCGCGGAGTCGTCATCAGGTGCTCCTCCGGCCGGACGAAGGTCGGGTGCGCGCGGAAGATGAAGAGGCGGCGGCCGGTCGTCGCCAGATACATGGGGGTCGGTGCCGGGCCCATGGCCGTTTCGCCACCGCTCATGATCGTCGAAGCGGCCGCGAACGCGGCGGTGTGGCGCACCGAGACCGAACTCAGGTTCACGACGGCCGTCACCTGGACCTGTTCCCGGGCTCGAGCAGGGGATCGATGGCCGCCAGCAGCAATCGGCGGCGCTTTTTGTTCACGGGCGTACTCCCGCGGGGTTCTGCCGGAGCCGGGCGGGGACGTCTCCCCTCCCGGCGAGCAGCGGTCCGGTACACGGGCACCGGCGTGGGACGCCGTGGCCCGGGGAGCGACCGCGGAGTGGACTCCCTCGCGCGACGCGGCAGGCGTGAGCTGTCGGCCTGCCCCGCCACACGCGATCCCGGCCCCTTCGGGGGGGAGAGACTCACTCCTCATGGCCGGTGCTGTCGCCCGAGCCGACTTGACCTCAACCCTGGTTCAGGTTCGAGGCTGCCTGTGCGGCGTCGGCCGCGAGCAGGGACGCGTTCCAGAACCGACCGCTCCGATCAAGGAGGTGCGACCATGACCGAGACGGTGGCCCGGTGGATCGGGCGCCACGCCCACCCCCTCACCGCGCTCGATCCCGAAGCCCCGTTGACCGATCTCTCGCCGCTGGCCGACATCGTGCGCGATGCCGAGGTCGTGGCCGTCGGCGCCTCGACCCGCCAGGCCCACGAACTGTCCGCCCTCTCGCACAGGGTCCTCCGAGTGCTGGTCGAGGAATGGGGATTCCGTTCACTTGCGCTGGAAGGAGACGACGCGTCGAGAGTCGGACTCGACGCGTACGTCAGGGCCGGGACGGGCGATCCGCGAGCACTGCTGGCCGGGGCCCGGTCCTTCTGGCAGACCGAGGAGATCCTCGCCGTCATCCGCTGGATGCGCTCCTACAATCGTCGGCACCCGGATGATCCGGTCCGGTTCGCCGGGACGGGCCACTCCCACGGGGGACGGGCCTTCGAGCCCGACGACCTGGCCGGCATCGAGCTGAGTCTGGCCGAGGACACCATCCGGTGGCATGAGCGCACCGCCGAAAAGATCGTTTACTGGGGCGGCATCGCGCACACCGCGAACGGCAACCCGCGGACCGTCTCCCCCTCCTCCCCGCCGTTGACGCACCGCAACGCGGGCAGTTACCTCCGCGAGCACTTCGGAGCCGGTTATGTGTCCATCGGCCTGACGTTCCACCACGGCATGGCTCCCCACCGCGTCCCGGCCCCACCGGCCGAGTTCGCCGACGCGGTCCTGGGACGCACCGGATTGGACGCCTACCTCCTGAACCTGCGCGCCGATGCCCCTGTTCCCGTGCGGACCTGGCTCGACGCGCCGACCAGGACACGCCTGATCGGTCCTCACTACGACCCCGACGACGACGCCGCTCACCACCTTTCCGGTGGATCGCTCGCGGACTGGTTCGACGTCATCCTCCATGTCCAGGTGGTCACCCCGGTGGGTTTCCTCTCCCGGGCAAAGGGCTGACTCCCGGGAAAACGGGGCCTCACGCTTCAGCACGTCAGGGGCGGCGCGGGTACGGGCACGGCCACCGTTGGCCGTCGGGTGCGGCAAGGCGGACGAGGAGCGGGTGGTGGCCGCAGGCCGGAACGCAGGCCCCGCCCGGACTGTTGCACGGCCTGTTCCATCGGTGGTGCCGCCCGCACCGGTGTGACCGGGACTGTGGGCGGCACTGCACGGCGCAACCACTCGATCGGGACGGACACGTTGATCGACCACGACGGTGAAGCGCGGGACTACGACGCTTCCCGCGGGGGCGAACCGAGAGCGGGGACGGCTGCGGAAGCGCTGGAACGGCTTCTGCCCCCAGGCCGGTGCACCGTCCTCGACGTGGCCTGCGGCACCGGCATCGTGACCAGGAGGCTGCCCGGACCGCAGCGGACCGTGCTGGGCGTGGACCACTCACCCGGCATGCTGCGGCTCGCGGAGGAGCGGGTACCGGGCTCAGCGGTGTGCGGCGGCGCGGCTGCCCGTTCCGTCGGCCAGCGTGGACGCCGTCGTGACCGTCTGGCTGCTGCACCTGCTGCCGGACCCGGTGCCCGTACTGGCAGAGGCAACCCGGGTGCCGCACCCCGGCGGGACGCTGGTGACCACCGTCGACAGGGACGACGCGTATGGGGACAAGCGCGTCGGCCTCGCGGCGGTGAAGGCACTGTACGGCGGCACGTACGCCTCCTTCGCCTCCGGCGAGGTCGCCGAGGAACTGGCGGGCTCACCGAGCGGCACCATCCTGCCCTTCTCCTTCGACGAGCGCCTGGACCTGTTCGTCGACCCGGGCCTGCTGGTCCACCCCGAGTTCCGCTTCGACGCGGCCCGGCTCGACCGTTCGATCGCCCTCTCCAGCGACGGCTACCTGGACATCGCCGAACCGCGCGTCGTGCAGGTGTCGGCCGACTGAGAGGTCCTAACAAAGCCGTTGGACGTGGTGGTGGGTGATGAGGCAGGTGGCGAGGCCGAGGAAGGCCTCGTGAATGTCGCCGCGCCGTTCCCGGCGGATACGCAGGCGGCGGAAGCCGTGGAGCCAGGAGATCGTTCGCTCGACGATCCGGCGGAAGGTGCCCAGGCCGGAGCCGTGCGGCTGGCCGCGTTCGGCGATCACGGACCGGATGCCGCGTTCCCACGGCGGTCGTCGGTACTTGTCATGGTCGTGGCCTCGGTCCGCGAAGAGCATGTCCGGTCGTCTGCGTGGTCGCCCGACGACGCCGGATACCGCAGGAACCTTGTCCAGCAGGGGCAGGAACTGGGTGACGTCGCCCGCGGTCGCCGCCGGTCAGCGACACCGCGAGCGGGATGCCCTGGCCGTCGGTTCCAAAGCCCAGTTCCTCGGGCAGGTACTCCCACTGGATGCCCGTATGCAGCACGAGCAGGGTCCCGCACAGGGCCTGCCGGTCCGCCACCTCCTCGACGACCAGCGCCGAGAGCCCCGAAAGCACCACGCTCGCAAGCTCGTTGACGTCTCACACACCACATCAACGATGGCCATCACCCTCCGTCACCACCGAATACGGGACAGAGCCGCTCGTTTGACAGACCCCCGGGGGGGCGGCCCGCCCGGTCAGTCTCGGCTGACGGCCGGGCGGCCCCCCCCCCCCGCGTGTGGACCCCGTTCAGCCCGGGACGACCTGCCCGGCCCGGCGTGTGAGGTGAGCCACAGGATCCGCGCGTGGGCCCGAAGCGGGCAGGAAACGGAGCGCGGACGGGGCCGAACAGGCACGACCGGCCCGCGGTGCGCGCACCCCTGGATGCGAAGTGTGGGGCACCAGTGACTCCAGGGTCAGATGTCGCGGTCGCGAATTGCCGGCCGCGATGGCAGGTGGCGGGGGTGTCAGGTATTCACGGCGGCATATGCGCGGGCGGGTTCGCGGCGTCTGGTGACGCGCTCCGGGGGCCGGCGGAGATGTGTGTTTCCGCTTTGTGAACCACAGAAAAGGCGTCTGGTGCGGGCTGTACCCGCTCCGATACTGTGGGGCCCGGCGCAGGCTTGGCCCTCCGCATAGGCCCGGTGTTCGCACGGGAATGCGTAAGAGAGGGATAAGCGTCGGCCGGCCGTGGCGCGGGTCACCGTACTCGTGGGCGTACCGCATCGGCTGCCGTAAGGAGAAGGACGGACCGAGCTGTCTCCGCGTCACGAATGTGAGTCGCCGTTTTCTTCAACGGCTTGTCCTGTTCTCCGGCAATCGGCTGATGCGTCATGAACTCCGGCCGTTACGATAGGCGATCCAGGCCGGCAACGCGTCGAGAACATGTCAGACGCGAGGCGTTTTCCCCGTGCCCCGCCGACGGTATTCACGTCGGCCCCCCATCGCCGTACCCCACTGTTCGGCCAAACAGCGCCTTGAACGGTGCGGCAGGGGCAGGCCCCCGGCACGTCGCCCCGCCCTGCCCCGGCCTGCCTGCGCGCCTGGTCCGCCGCCGGGCGTACCGGACCTCCGCAGTCGACGAGCCCGCCTCGACGCTTTGTTAATTCCGTGTTGCGGAACGGCGATGCGTAAGTGCTGGAAGGTTGACGGAATTCGTATGGCCGGAAGTAGAACCCGTATGGCCGGAATGCGTCGGATCATGGCTGAAGAACGCCGCATGGACCATCACCCGCATACCGGCTACGGGTCGTGCGGCGCTGCTGCGCGACGGGGCAAGGACAGGTGCACGAGGGCGCAAGATCCGACGGTGCGGGGCGGGAGGCCGGCTTGACACCCCATGTTCGCGCCAATGGCTTCAGGTTAATCATGGACGTCCATACGGTTAATCGTGTATGGCGCAGCGACTCTGACTTGCCTTTACGCACGCCTTACGATCGTTTTCCGCCTGTCGTGGACCGAAAATAGTTCACAGTTGACAATTCCTGGATAGCTGGTTTTGACTTGCGATTGCCGTCGTGGAAGTGGCCGAGAAAGCAACGAGGCGATTCAGGCCAGCCATGCGTGTATCCGGTTCCCAGTAGATGACTGACGAAGGCAGAGGCTGCCATGCGCTTATCAGAAGGGGTGCACACCGGCACTGTCGCCGTCGTCGGGGTCGCGACCGCGGTACCGGTGCGGGCGGAGCGCGATCACGGTGTGCTGGCCGAGCTGACCGGTGTGCCGCTGCCCGCGGGCCGGGCGGACGAACTGGAGTCGGCGTGGAGGGCCTGCGAGGACGCCGGCATCGGCGCGGACGACCGGGCGGGCGTCGGTGTCTATCTGTCGGCCGGGGCCGGGACTGAGGTGCGGGCTGGGACCGAAGCGGGGGCTTCGGCCGAACGGCCAGAACAAGCCGCCGGGTTGGCGCGCGCACTGCGTCTGAGCGGCCCCTGCCGAACCGGACAGGCGCCCCTCGCCGATGCCGTCTCCGCCGTGCTCTCCGGCGAGTGCGACCTGGCGCTCGTCGGAACGGACGGCGCCTTCGCCGTGCTCACGCGCCAGGACGACGCGCGGGCCGCGACCTTCGCCTATCGGCTCGGCACCGACCACGCGTGGCCCGACGGTGTCCCCGCGTTGGTCGAGGCCGCGCTCGCCGCGGGCCGCCCCCGGCCCGGCCGCGACGCGGCGGACGGCCCCGCCGTCCCGATCGCCCTGTCGGCGCACAGCGACGACGCGCTGCGGGCCCGCGCCGCCGACCTGCACGCGCTGCTGGCGGCCGAGCCGGACCTGCCGCTCGCCGACCTCGCCTTCTCCCTCGCCACCACCCGGCCCGCCCTCGCCCGACGCGCCGTCCTGGTCGGCCGGGACCGCGCGCGGCTCGCCGGGGAACTGCTCGCCCTCAGCGAGGGGCGCGTACCGGTGCCGGGGCCCGCGGCCGGCGGACCCGCAGCGGGTGACATCGCCTTCGTGTTCCCCGGCCACGGCCCGCAGTGGCTCGGCATGGCCGACCAACTCCTCGACGCTTCACCGGTGTTCGCCGAGCAACTGCACGCCTGCGCCGACGCCCTCACCCCGTTCGTGGAGTGGCCCGTGCTCGACGTGCTGCGGGGCACGACGGACACGTACTCCCTCGACCGGCCGGACGTCGGACAGCCCGCGCTCTGGGCGATGATGGTGTCCCTGTCCGCGTTGTGGCGCTCCTGGGGCGTACCGCCCGGTGCCGTGGTCGGCTCCAGCGCCGGCGAGATCCCGGCGGCGACCGTCGCGGGCGCGCTGTCCGTCGAGGACGGTGCGCGTGCCGTCGCCCTGTTCAGCCAGGCGCAGGTGCACCTCCTCGAACAGGGCGTGATGCTCTCCGTACTGGCGTCGGCCGACGAGGTGCGCGAGCGGCTCGCCCGCTACGAGGGGCTCGACCTGGCCGCCGTGCACGCCCCCACCTCGGTCCTCGTGTCGGGAACCGAGGACGAGGCCACCGCGTTCCTCGCCGAACTGACCGCCGACGGTGTCAGGGCCAAGAGCATCGCCATCCGCATCGCGGCCCACGGCCGTCAGGTCGACTCCGTACTCGGCATGGTGCGCGAGGTCCTCGCCCCGATCACCCCCCGCCCGACGGACGTACCGATCTACACGGCGACCACGGGCGGGCGCGTCGACCCGCGCACGCTCACCGCGGACCACTGGTGCCGCAACATGCGCGGCACTGCCGACTTCCGGAGCGCCACGCGCGCCGCCCTGGCAGCGGGCCACCGCCTGCTGCTCGAACCGAGCCCCCACCCCGTGCTGACCCGGGCCGTGCAGGAGACCGCCGAGGAAGCCGCCGTGGACGCCGCGGTCGTCGGCACGCTGCGCCGGGGACGGGGCGGCGCGGACGAGGTGACCGCCGCGCTCGGCGAACTGCACACCCACGGCGTGCTCCCCGACTGGCGGGCGGTGTTCGCCGGCCGCGACGCGCGCGCGGTGCCGCTGCCCGCCTACCCGCTGCGCCCGGCGCCCGGGGCCGCCCCCGCCCCGTCCCTCGCCGACCGGCTCGCCGAGGTCCCCGACCGCACGGCGTACCTGCTCGACCTGGTCCGCGCGCAGGTGGCCGCCGTCGTCGACGGCACCCGGGACGACGTGGACGCGGCCGACGCGGACGCGCCGCTGCTCGAACTGGGCGTCGACTCGGCGGGCGCGGTGCGCCTGCGCAACCTGCTGAACGCGGCCACCGGTCTGACCCTGCCCGTGTCGGCGATCTTCGACAACCCGACGTGCCGCGGCCTCGTCCGGTACGTCGACCGGGTCCTGCTCGGCGCCCTCGCCGAGGACGACGAGCCGGTGACCGGGGCGGCCGCCGGCGACGACGAGCCGATCGCGATCGTGGCGATGAGCTGCCGGCTGCCCGGTGGCGTGCACAGCCCCGAGGACCTGTGGGAGCTGCTCACCACGGGCGGCGACGGCGTCACCGCCTTCCCCACCGACCGGGGCTGGGACCTGGAAGGACGCTACGACGAGGACGCCGAGCGGCCCGGCCGCTACTACCAGCGCGAAGCCGGGTTCCTGCACGACGCCGGCCAGTTCGACCCCGAGTTCTTCGGGATATCGCCCCGCGAGGCCCTGGCGATGGACCCCCAGCAGCGACTGCTCCTGGAGATCGCCTGGGAGGCCGTCGAGCGCGCGGGCATCGACCCCACCGGCCTGCGCGGCAGCCGGACGGGCGTGTTCGTGGGCGCGATGACGATGGACTACGGGCCCCGGCTGTACGAGGCGCCCGCGGAGCTGGAGGGCCACCTTCTCACCGGCAACACCGCGAGCGTCGCCTCCGGCAGGCTCTCGTACTCCTTCGGCTTCGCCGGGCCCGCCGTCACCCTCGACACGGCGTGCTCCTCGTCGCTGGCCGCCCTGCACCTGGCCGTGCAGTCGCTGCGGCGCGGCGAGTGCCCCCTCGCGCTCGCGGGCGGCGTCACCGTCATGCCGTCGCAGGGCCTGTTCGTGGAATTCAGCAGACAGCGCGCGCTGGCCCCCGACGGACGCTGCAAGGCGTTCTCGGCGAGCGCCGACGGCTTCGGCCTCGCCGAAGGCGCCACCATGGTGCTCCTCGAACGACTGTCCGACGCGCGCCGCAACGGCCACCCCGTCCTCGCCCTGATCAAGGGCACCGCCATCAACCAGGACGGCGCCTCCAACGGCCTCACCGCCCCCAGCGGCCCCGCCCAGCGCAAGGTGATCCGGCAGGCGCTCGCAGACGCGGGCGTCCCGGCCGCCGAGGTCGACGCTGTCGAGGCGCACGGCACCGGCACCCGCCTGGGCGACCCGATCGAGGCGGACGCCCTCCTCGCCACCTACGGCCGCGAACACCCCGCCGACCGGCCGCTGCTGCTCGGCTCGGTGAAGTCCAACATCGGCCACACCCAGGCGGCCTCCGGCGTGGCCGGTCTGATCAAGATGGTGCTCGCGCTGCGGCACGGCGTGCTGCCGCCGAGCCTGCACATCACGGAGCCCACCCCGCACGTGGACTGGACGTCCGGCGCGGTGTCGCTCGTCACCGAGACCACGCCGTGGCCGCAGACCGGACGCCCCCGCCGGGCCGGTGTGTCCTCCTTCGGCATCAGCGGAACCAACGCCCACGCCATCCTCGAACAGGCACCCGAGGAGACCCCGGCCGAGCCGCCGTCGCCCTCGGGCCCGGTCCCGCTGGTGTTCTCCGCGCGGACCGAGGACGCCCTGCGCGCCCACGCCGCCCGGCTCGCCGCCGCCGCAGAGGCAAGCGCGCCCGCCGACCTGGCGGACGCCCTGCTGTCGCGGTCGGTGTTCGAGCACCGGGCCGTGGTGGTGGCCGGCGGCGCGAACGCGTTGTCGGCGGTGGCCACCGGCACCGAGTCGGCCCGCGTGGCCGTGGGAGTGGCGCGACCCACGGGGCAGGTGGCGTTCGTGTTCCCCGGGCAGGGCTCGCAGTGGCTGGGGATGGGGGCGGAGCTGGCGGAGTCCTCGCCGGTCTTCCGCGCCTCCCTCGACGCCTGCGCCGAGGCACTGGCACCGCACGTGGACTGGTCCCTGCACGAGGCGCTGGGCGATGCCGAGCGGTTGGAACGGGTGGACGTGGTCCAGCCCGCCCTGTTCGCGGTGATGGTGTCGCTGGCCGCGCTGTGGCGCTCGTACGGTGTGGAGCCGGACGCCGTGGTGGGGCACAGCCAGGGCGAGATCGCCGCCGCGCACGTCGCGGGAGCGCTCTCCCTGGAGGACGCCGCCCGGGTCGTCGCCCTGCGCAGCAAGGCGATCCTGGCGCTGTCGGGCCGAGGCGGCATGGTGTCGCTGGCGGTGACCGTCGACCAGGCGCGGGAGCGGTTGGCGCGATGGGACGGACGTATCTCCGTCGCCGCCGTCAACGGACCCGGCTCGGTGGTCGTGGCCGGTGACGCCGACGCCCTGGACGAGCTGATGGAGTCCTGCGCGGCCGACGGGGTGCGCGCCCGGCGGGTACCGGTGGACTACGCCTCGCACTCCCCGCACGTGGAGCGCATCCAGGACGCGCTGGCCGAGGCGCTGGCCGGCATCGCACCGCGGCCCGCGAGCGTGCCGATGCTGTCCACGGTCACGGGGGAGTGGCTGACCGGCACCGAGACCGGCGCGGAGTACTGGTACCGGAACCTGCGCAACACGGTGCGGTTCGAGGAGGCCACCCGCGGTCTGCTCGACCACGGCATCGGCGTGTTCGTGGAGTGCAGCCCGCACCCCGTGCTCACCATCGGCGTGCGCGAGACGGTGGAGGCCGCCGGGCGCGACGCGATCGTGGTCGGCACGCTGCGCCGGACCGACGGGGACCTGGACCGGTTCCTGCTCTCCGCCGCCGAGGCGTACGTCGAGGGCCTGCCGTTCGACTGGCGTCGCGTGGTGCCCCCCGGGCGGCCGGTCGACCTGCCCACCTACCCCTTCCAGCGCAGGCGGTTCTGGCTCGACGACACCTCCCGCCCCACCGACGCCGCCGACCCCGCCTTCGAGGAGTTCTGGGCCGCGGTGGAACGGGGCGACCTCGCCACCACGCTGGACGTGCCCGCCGACGCGCCGCTCACCGACGTCCTGACCAGCCTGACCGACTGGCGCCGCCGCAGCCGGGAGCGGTCCGCCGTCGACTCCTGGCGCCACCGGATCACCTGGCGTCCCCTCGGCACCGCCACCCCGCCCGCCCTGCACGGCACCTGGCTCGTGGTGGGCTCCGCGTCCCAGGCGGACCACCCCTGGCGGGCGGCGGCCGTCGACGCGCTGCGCGCCCACGGCGCCGACGTCCTGGAGACCGACGGCTCGGCCGAGTCCCTGCGCGCCGCCGGGGT
Organism: Streptomyces griseomycini; assembly: GCF_014203535.1. Taxonomy (GTDB): domain Bacteria; phylum Actinomycetota; class Actinomycetes; order Streptomycetales; family Streptomycetaceae; genus Streptomyces; species Streptomyces griseomycini. The sequence goes on along the minus strand of NZ_JACHJI010000027.1, from coordinate 11,633 downwards.
CGTACCCAGCGGCGTACTGTCCCTGCTGGCCCTCGACGAACGCCCCGACCCCGCTGCACCGAGCGTGCCCCAGGGCCTGTCCGCCACCCTCGCGCTGGTGAGGGCACTGGGTGCGGCCGGGATCGGCGCACCGCTGTGGCTGGCCACGACGGGCGCGGTGTCCGTGGGACGGTCCGACCCGCTGACGCACCCGGCACAGAGCCAGGCCTGGGGCCTCGGCCTGGCCGTCGGCCTGGAGCACCCCGAACGCTGGGGCGGTCTCGTCGACCTGCCCGTCGCCCCCGACCCGAGGACCGCCACGCGCCTCGCCGCCGTCCTCGCCGGGCGGACGGACGAGGACCAGCTCGCCATCCGCGCCTCCGGAGTCTCCGTACGCCGGCTGACGCCCGCCCCCGCCCCGGCCCAGACGTCCGCCTGGCGTGCCGCCGGCACCGTACTGATCACCGGCGGCACCGGGGCCATCGGCGGCCACGTCGCCCGCTGGCTGGCCGGCAACGGTGCCGAGCACCTCGTGCTGACCAGCCGCCGGGGCCCGGACGCGCCCGGCGCGGCCGAACTGCGGGACGAGCTGAGCGGTCTCGGCGTCCGCGTCACCGTCGCCGCCTGCGACGCCGCCGACCGCACCGCCCTCGGCGACCTGTTCGCCCGGCTCGACGCCGAGGGCACCCCGGTCCGCTCCGTCTTCCACGCGGCGGGCACCGTCCCCACCCTGCCGCTGACCGAGACCGGCACCGCCGACCTCGCCCACGCCCTGGCGGCCAAGGCCGGCGGCGCCGCCCACCTGGACGAGCTGTGCGTCGGACGCGACCTGGACGCGTTCGTGCTGTTCTCCTCCGGATCCGCGGTCTGGGGCAGCGGCGAACTGGGCGCGTACGGCGCGGCCAACGCCTTCCTCGACGCCCTCGCGCAGCGCCGCCGCGCCGACGGACTGCCCGCCACCTCGGTCTCCTGGGGCATGTGGGCGGGCGGCGGCATGGTGACCGGCGAACTCGACGACCATCTGCGCCGCCGCGGCCTGCGCCCCATGCGGCCGGACCTCGCCGTCGGCGCGCTCGCCACCGCCCTGGCGGCCGGCGAGACGACCCTGACGGTCGCGGACATCGACTGGGCCCGCTTCGCCCCCGGCTTCACCGCGGCCCGCTCCCGGCCGCTGATCAGCGAGATACCCGACGTCATCGCGCTCGCCGCCCAGGACACGCCGCAGCAGCCGGCCGCGGGCGGCGCCCTGGCAGACCGCCTCGCCGGGCTCAACGACGCCGACCAGCACCGGCTCCTGCTCGACCTGGTCCGCGGTCACGCGGCGGCGGTGCTCGGACACGAGGGACCCGACGCCATCACCCACGACCGGGCCTTCCGCGAGCTGGGCTTCGACTCCCTCACCGCCATCGAGCTGCGCAAACGCCTCAACACCGCCACCGGCGCGCACCTGCCCGCCACCGCCGTATTCGACCACCCGACACCCGAGGCACTGACCCGCCACCTGCACACCGCGGTGCTCGGCGAGCGGCGCACCGCCACACCCGCCGACAGCGCGCCCCGCCCCACCGACGAGCCGATCGCCGTGGTCGCCATGAGCTGCCGCTACCCCGGCGGCGTACAAAGCCCCGAGGACCTGTGGACGCTCGTCCTCGAAGGACGCGACGCCATCGGGCCCTTCCCCGACGACCGGGGCTGGGACACCGACCGGCTCTACCCGGCCGACGCGGAGGCCCAGGGCCGCAGCCGCACCCTGGAAGGCGCCTTCGTCGACGACGCGGGCGGCTTCGACGCGGGCTTCTTCGGCATCGCCCCGCGCGAGGCCCTGGCGATGGACCCCCAGCAGCGGCAGGTGCTCGAACTGGCCTGGGAGCTCTTCGAGCGGGCCGGCATCGACCCGACCTCCGTACGCGACAGCCTCACCGGCGTGTACGTCGGTGCCTCCCCGCAGAGCTACGCGGGCACCCTGGAGCAGGCGGCACCCGAGATGGACGGCTACCGGCTCACCGGCGACGCGCTCAGCGTCGTCTCCGGCCGCGTCGCCTACACCCTCGGCCTGCGCGGGCCCGCCGTCACCGTGGACACCGCCTGCTCGTCCTCGCTGGTCGCCCTGCACCTCGCGGTACAGGCGCTGCGGTCGGGGGAGTGCTCGATGGCCCTGGCGGGCGGCACGGCGATCATGGTGACGCCGACGCCGTTCGCCGAGTTCAGCCTCCAGGGCGGCCTGGCCCCCGACGGCCGATGCAAGCCCTTCGCCGACGCCGCCGACGGCGTCGGCTGGGGCGAGGGCGCGGGCCTGATCCTCCTCGAACGGCTCTCCGACGCACAGGCCAACGGCCACCAGGTCCTCGCCGTCGTCCGGGGCTCGGCCACCAACCAGGACGGCGCGTCGAACGGCCTGTCCGCGCCGAGCGGCCCCGCGCAGCAGCGGGTCATCCGCGCCGCCCTCGCCAACGCGGGCCTGTCCGCCACGGACGTGGACGCCGTCGAGGGCCACGGCACCGGCACCCGGCTCGGCGACCCCATCGAGGCACAGGCACTGCTCGCCACCTACGGCCAGGACCGCCCCGCCGACCGGCCGCTGTTCCTCGGCGCCCTGAAGTCCAACATCGGCCACACCCAGGCCGCCTCGGGCATCGCGGGCGTCATCAAGATGGTGCAGGCGATGCGGCACGGTGTACTGCCCCGCACCCTGCACCTGGACCGCCCGTCCCAGCACGTGGACTGGACGACGGGCGCCGTGGAACTGCTCCCCGAACAGCGGCCGTGGCCCGAGACCGGCCGGCCCCGGCGCGCGGCCGTCTCCGCGTTCGGCGTCAGCGGCACCAACGGCCACGTCATCCTCGAACAGGCCGCGCCCGCCCCCGCGGCCCCCGTCCCGGCCGACGTCCCCGACGACCGCCCCCTGGCCTGGGCGCTGTCCGCCCGCGACACCGCCGCGCTGCGCGAGCAGGCCGCCCGCCTGGCGGCCACCGTCGACGCCCGGCCGGACCTTGGGCCGCTGGACATCGCCGCCACCCTCGCCGGCGGGCGGGCCGCGCTCGACCACCGCGCGGTCGTCCTCGGCACCGGCACGCCCGCACTGCGCGCGGGACTCGACGCGCTGGCCCAGGACGCCGCCACCGCCGACGTGGTACGCGGCACCCCCGACGGCGGCCGGCTCGCCGTCCTCTTCTCCGGCCAGGGCTCCCAGCGCGCCGGCATGGGCCGGGACCTGTACGCGGCCCACCCCGCGTTCGCCGACGCGCTCGACGAGGTGTGCGCCCACTTCGACCCGCTCCTGGACCTGCCGCTGCGCGAGGTGGTCTTCGGCGACGACCAGACCGTCCTGGACCGCACCGAGTACACCCAGCCCGCGCTGTTCGCCGTCGAGGTCGCCCTGTACCGCCTGTGGGAGTCCTGGGGGCTGCGGCCCGACGCGCTCGCGGGTCACTCGATCGGTGAACTGGCCGCCGCGCACGTGGCGGGCGTCTTCTCCCTGGCCGACGCCTGCGCGATCGTCGCCGCGCGCGGCGCGCTCATGCAGGCCCTGCCCGCGGGCGGCGTCATGGTCGCGGTGCGGGCCACCGAGGGCGAGATCGCACCGGAGTGCTCCGACAACATCGGCATCGCCGCCGTCAACGGCCCCGACTCGCTCGTCCTGTCCGGCAGCGAACTCGAAGTGCTCGGCCTCGCCGACCGGCTCAAGGCACAGGGCCGCAAGGTCACCCGACTGCGGGTCAGCCACGCCTTCCACTCACCGCTGATGGAACCCATGCTCGACGCGTTCCGCCGCGTCGTGGCGGGCGCCACCGCCCACCCGCCCACGCTGCCGATCGTCTCCACCCTCACCGGCGCACCCGTCGGCGCCGAGGAACTGACGTCACCGGACCACTGGGTCCAGCACGTACGCCAACCGGTACGGTTCGCCGACGGCGTCACGAGCCTGGCCGCCCAGGGCGTGACGACCATGGTGGAGGTCGGACCCGGCAGCGCCCTCACCACCATGGGCCCGGACAACGCCCCCGACGCCGTGTTCGTGCCGACGCTGCGCTCCGACCGGCCCGAGCCGCACGCGGCGATCCTCGCCGCCGCGCGGCTGCACGTCCGGGGCGTCCACCTCGACCTGGCGGCCGTGCTCGGCGGCCACGGCTCCCGCGTCGACCTGCCCACCTACCCCTTCCAGCACGACCGCTACTGGCTGACCGCGGCGGTGGCGCCCGCGGGCGACGGCGCGACGGCGGCCCTCGGACTCACCACCGGCGACCACCCGCTGCTGCGCGCCGCGGTGGCGTTGCCCGACTCCGAAGGCGTCGTCCTCACCGGCAGGCTCTCCACGAGGACCCAGCCCTGGCTCGCCGACCACGCCGTCGGCGACCGGGTCCTGTTCCCCGGCACCGGCTTCCTCGACCTCGCCCTGCACGCCGCCGGCCACTGCGGCCTCGACACCGTCGAGGAACTGACCCTGCACGCCCCCCTGGTGCTGCCCGAGCGCGGCGGCCGGGCCCTGCGCGTGACGGTCGGCGCCGACAGCGACGGCACACGGAGCATCCGGGTGCACTCGCGGGCCGAGGACGCCGACCGGGACGCGCCGTGGACCGAGCACGCGACCGGCACGCTCACCACGGGCGACGCCCCCGCGACCGAGCTGTCCGCGTGGCCGCCGCAGGACGCGGCACCCATGGACGTCGACGACGTCTACGACCGCCTCACCGAACTCGGCTACGACTACGGCCCCGTCTTCCGTGCCCTGCGCGCGGCCTGGCGCCTCGGCTCCGACGTGTACGTCGAGGTGTCCCTGCCCGAGGGAACCGGCGGCGAGGGCTTCGGCGTGCACCCGGCCCTGCTCGACGCCGCCCTGCACGCGCCGGTGCTGCACGCCCTCGAAGAGACCGGCGGCGGCCCCCGGCTGCCGTTCAGCTTCTCGGGCGTACGACTGCACGCCGCCGGCGCCTCGACGCTGCGGGTGCGCTGGTCGCCCACCGGGCAGGACCAGATGTCACTGGCCGTCGCCGACCCGGCCGGCCGGCCCGTCGCGAGCATCGAGTCACTGGTCATGCGGCCGGTCGAGCTGCACAGGACCACGTCGCCGGCCACCGACGCCCTGTTCCGCCTGGAGTGGACGGGCCTCGGCACGGAGACCGAGGAGACCACGGCGACCGGGCTCGCGGTGCTCGACGCCGACCGGCCCGGCGCCGACGACCTCGGCCTCGACGTGCCGTCCGTGTCCGGCTTCGACGCCCTCGACGGTGTCGGCGACCTGCTCGCGCCGTGCCCCCGGCCGTCCGCCGGGGACGGGACGCACGGGACGGACGAGTCGTACGCCTCCTACGCCTCGTACGCCTCGGACGAGAAGGCGGCGATCCGTGCGACGGTGACCTGGGCGCTGACGCTGGCCCAGGACTGGCTCGCCGACGAGCGCACGGCGGACACCCGCCTGGTCTTCGTCACCCGTGGCGCGGTCGACACCCCGGCCCCGGACCCGGCCCAGGCCGCCGTATGGGGACTCGTACGCTCGGCCCAGACCGAGAACCCGGGACGCTTCGTCCTGCTCGACCTGGACGACAGCGCCGAGTCCGCCCGCGCCGTCCCGGCCGCGCTGGCCTCCGGCGAACCCCAGGCGGCCGTGCGCGACGGCCGGGTGACCGTGCCCCGGCTCACCCGCGCCACCCCGGACGGCCCGCTCACCGCGCCCGACGCCCGCCGCGCACCCGAGGCGCCGGCCCCTCCCGGCCGGGAGCCGCACACCGCCGACACCGGCCTGACCGTGCCCGGCGTGCTCGACCCCGAGCGTTCGGTCCTCGTCACCGGCGGCCTCGGCACCCTCGGCGCGCTGGTCGCCCGGCACCTGGTCACCGACCGGGGCGTACGCCACCTCGTCCTCGCCGGACGCAACGGCCTCGCGACCGAGGGCGCCCCGACGCTGCGCGACGAACTCACGGCCCTCGGCGCCGAGGTGACCGTGGCGGCCTGCGACGTCGCCGACCGCGACGCGGTGGCCGCGCTCCTCGCCTCCCTCGACCGGCCGCTCGGCGCGGTCGTGCACGCCGCGGGCGTCGTCGACGACGGCGTCGTCGAGTCGCTGACCCCCGAACGGGTCGACCGCGTCCTCGGCCCCAAGGTCGACGGCCTGCTCCACCTGGAGGAACTCACCCGGGAGACCGACCTCTCCGCGTTCGTCGTGTTCTCCTCCGCAGCCGGCGTCCTCGGCAGCGCCGGCCAGGCGGGATACGCCGCCGCCAACGCGGCGCTCGACGCCCTGGTGCGGCGCCGCCACGCACTCGGCCTGCCCGGCGTCTCCCTGGCCTGGGGCATGTGGGCGGCGGCGAGCGGCATGACCGCCGGTCTCGACGCGGACGACCGGGCCCGCCTCGGCCGCTCCGGCGTCCTCGAACTGCCCACCCAGGACGCCCTGGCGCTGTTCGACGCCGCGACGCGGGACGACCGCCCCGTCCTCGTACCGGTCCGCCTCGACACCGCGACGCTGCGCGGCCTGGCGGCCGACGGCACCCTGCCCCCGGTGCTGCGGGGCCTGGTCCGCGCCCCCGTCCGCCGTGCCGCGACGACGGCCCCCGCCGACGGCCCGACGTTCACCGAGACCATCGCCGGACAGTCCGCGGCGGACCGTGAACAGACGGTCCTGGACCTGGTCGGCGCACAGGCCGCGGCCGTCCTCGGCCACCCGGCCGGCACCCCCATCGACCCGGGCAGGTCCCTGCAGGACCTCGGCTTCGACTCGCTGACCTCGGTGGAGCTGCGCAACCGGCTCACCGCGGCCACCGGCATCCGGCTGCCCTCGACGCTCGTGTTCGACCACCCGTCGGCCGCCGCGATCACCCGGCACGTGCTCACCCTGCTCCCGCGCACCGAGGCCGAACCGGACACCGGGGTGCTGGACCAGCTCGACCGCCTGGAGCGCGCGCTGTTCGACCTCGCCGACGACGGCACCGCCACCAAGGTCGACCTGCGGCTGCGGGCCCTGCTCGCCAAGTGGAGCGACACCCGGGCGGACGCAACCGACGAGGAAGCCGACTCCGGCGACCTCTCCGCGGCGACCGACGACGAACTCTTCGACTACCTCGACAACGAACTCGAAACCTCGTGACCGGTACGGACCGCAACGATCTCCCCCGCATCGCCGTAAGGAGCACGCGCCAGATGCAGAACGAGGACAAGCTCCGCGACTACCTCAAGCGGGCCACCACCGATCTGCGCACCGCACGCAGGCGCCTGCGCGAGGTCGAGGAACGGGAGAACGAGCCCATCGCCATCATCGGGATGAGCTGCCGCTACCCCGGGGGCGTCACCTCACCGGAAGACCTCTGGCAGTTGGTGGCCGAGGGCCGGGACGCGGTGGTCGAGTTCCCCTCCGACCGAGGCTGGGACGTCGACTCCCTCTACCACCCCGACCCGGACCACGCGGGCACCTCGATCACCCGGCACGGCGGCTTCCTCCAGGGCGCCACCGACTTCGACCCGGCCTTCTTCGGGATCAGCCCGCGCGAGGCACTCGCCATGGACCCCCAGCAGCGGCTGCTCCTGGAGACGTCCTGGGAGGCGTTCGAACGCGCCGGCATCGACCCCGCGCAGGCCAGGGACACCAAGACCGGTGTCTTCGCGGGCATCATGTACAACGACTACGCCACGCGCCTGCCGCAGGCCCCCGAAGGGTTCGAGGGCTTCCTCGCCAACGGCAGCGCGGGCAGCATCGCCTCGGGCCGGATCGCCTACACGCTCGGCCTCGTCGGCCCCGCCGTCACCGTCGACACGGCGTGCTCGTCCTCGCTGGTCGCCCTGCACCTGGCGATGGTGGCGCTGCGCCGCGACGAGTGCTCGCTCGCCCTCGCGGGCGGCGCCACCTTCATGTCCACACCGCGCACCTTCGTCGAGTACAGCAGGCAACGCGCCCTGTCGGTGGACGGCCGCTGCAAGGCGTTCTCCGACAGCGCCGACGGCACCGGCTGGGGCGAGGGCGTCGGCATGCTCCTGGTCGAGCGCCTGTCCGACGCCCGGCGCAACGGCCACCCCGTCCTCGCCGTCATCCGCGGCTCCGCCGTGAACCAGGACGGCGCGTCCCACGGCCTGACCGCACCCAACGGCCCCGCGCAGCAGGCGGTGATCAACCAGGCCCTGGCCGGCGCACGGCTCACCCCCGCGCAGGTCGACGCGGTCGAGGCGCACGGCACCGGCACCACCCTCGGCGACCCGATCGAGGCCCAGGCCCTCATCGCCACCTACGGCGCGGAACGCACGGCGGACCGCCCCCTGTGGCTGGGCTCGCTGAAGTCGAACATCGGCCACTCCCAGGCGGCGGCCGGAGCCGGCGGCATCATCAAGATGGTCATGGCGATGCGGCACGGCGTGCTGCCCAGGACCCTGCACGTCGACGAGCCCAGCAGCCACGTCGACTGGTCGGCGGGCACCGTGGCCCTGCTGACCGAGGACCGGCCGTGGCCGGAGACCGGCGAACCCCGCCGCGCCGGTGTGTCCTCCTTCGGCGTGAGCGGCACCAACGCCCACGTCATCCTGGAAGAGGCACCCGCGCCCGACCCGGACACCACGACCGACGGCGACACTCCGGCGCCCGCGCGGACCGCCGGCCGGCCGGCCCCCGCCGTCACCCCGTGGGTGCTGTCCGCCCGGACCCCCGACGCACTGCGCGCGCAGGCCGGCCAACTACTGTCCGCCGTGACCTCCTCCGCCGACTTCGACCCCGAGGGCGTCGGCTTCTCACTGGCCACCACACGCTCCCTCTTCGAACACCGCGCCGTGGTACTCGCCGAGGATCGAAGCACCACCACCGACCGGCTCACCGCCCTCACCGAAGGACGCGGCGGACCCGGCATCGTCCTGGGCGAGGCGACACCGCACAAGCTGGGTTTCCTGTTCTCGGGTCAGGGGTCGCAGCGGCTGGGGATGGGCCGTGAACTGGCGGATCGTTTCCCGGTGTTCGCCGAGGCGCTGGAGGAGACGCTGAGCGCGTTCGACCCGGCGGTGCGTGGGGTGTTGTTCGGCGATGACGCCGATGCGTTGAGCGAGACGGGGGTGACGCAGCCGGCGTTGTTCGCGGTCGAGGTGGCGCTCTTCCGGCTGCTGGAGTCGTGGGGTGTGCGGCCCGATGTGCTGGCGGGGCATTCGATCGGTGAGCTGGCCGCCGCGCATGTGGCGGGTGTGTGGTCGCTGGCGGACGCCGCGAGGGTGGTGTCGGCACGCGGTGCGTTGATGCAGGCGCTGCCGTCGGGTGGCGCGATGGTCGCGGTCCAGGCGTCGGAGGCCGAGGTCGCACCGGAGCTGCCGGAGACGGTGGGCGTCGCGGCGGTCAACGGCCCGTCGTCGGTGGTCATCTCGGGTGCCGTCGCCGGTGTGGAGGCGGTGGCGGAGCGCTGGCGTGCGGCGGGTCGGAAGGTGTCGCGTCTGAAGGTCAGCCACGCGTTCCACTCGCCGCTGATGGAGCCGATGCTGGACGACTTCCGGCGGGTGCTGGAGAGCGTGTCGTTCGAGGCGCCGGCGATCCCGATCGTGTCGACGCTGACCGGCGTCCGGGCCACGGCCGAGGAGTTGACCTCGGCGGAGTACTGGGTGCGGCACGTCCGCGAGTCCGTCCGCTTCCACGACGCGGTCGCGGGGCTGCGCGAACAGGGCGTCGACGTCTTCCTGGAGATCGGCCCCGGCGGCGTGCTCTCGGGCCTCGGGCAACTCAGCGCTCCGGAAGCCTCCTTCGTCCCCGCCCTGCGTGGCGACCGCCCCGAGCCGACCGCACTGCTCACCGCCATCGGCCGACTGCACGTCGACGGCGTCCCGGTGGACCTGGCAGCCCTCTTCGACGGCAGCGGGGCCCGGCGGGTCGACCTGCCGACGTACGCCTTCCAGCGTGAGCGGTACTGGCTGGACGCCCCGGCGGCCGAGGAGAGCGCCGGGGGGACGTCGCCGGAGGAGGCACGCTTCTGGGAGGCGGTGGAGGAGGGCGACCCCGCTGATCTCGCCCGCACGCTGGGCGTGTCGACCGACGATCCGTTGAGCGCGGTGCTGCCCCGCCTGTCCGCGTGGCGCAGGAAGCAGCGGGACCGGCTGACGGCCGACAACTGGCGCTACCGGGTCGACTGGCGTGCGCTGGCCGCCGGGCCGCACCGGCCCGCCGGTGCCTGGCTGGTCGTGGCGCCGGCCGGTGACGAGCGGGCCGAGTGGGTGCGGGCGTCGCTGCGGCGGAACGGTGCGGACGAGACGCACGTGCTGCCCGTGGATCCGGAGACGGCCGACTGGGCGGAGCGGCTGACGGGTCTGCCGCCGCTGAGCGGTGTGGTCTCGCTGCTGGGCCTCGCCGACGCGGGCGAGGCGGCCGCACCCGTGAGCCTCGCGGGTCAGGCGACCGCACCCGCGGGTCTCGCGAGCACGGTCGGGCTGCTGCGGGCGCTCGGTGATGTGGACGCCCCGCTGTGGTGCCTCACCTCGGGTGCCGTCTCGACGGGTGCCGACGACGCGGTCACCGGGCCCGAGCAGGCGATGCTGTGGGGCCTCGGCCGGGCCGCCGCGCTGGAACACCCCGGCCGCTGGGGCGGCTTGATCGACCTGCCCCCGGTGCGGGACGAGCGGACCGGGGACCTCCTCGCCGTCGCCGTCGCCACGCCCGGCGAGGACCAGGTCGCCCTGCGCGGCGACACCGTACTCGGCCGGAGGCTGGTGCCCGCCCCGGTGGGCGAGGTGTCCGAGGCGGGCTGGTCGCCGCACGGCACGGTCCTCGTCACCGGCGGCACCGGAGCCCTCGGCGGCCACGTGGCACGCTGGCTCGCGGCGCACGGAGCCGAGCACGTCGTGCTGGCCGCCCGCCGCGGCCGGACCGCCCGAGGGGCCGAGGACCTGGAGGCCGAACTCGTCGGTCTCGGCGCGCGGGTCACGTTCGCCACCTGCGACGTGGCCGACAGGGACGCCGTTGCGACGATGCTGGCGAGCCTGCCGCCGCTCACAGCCGTCTTCCACACGGCGGGCGTGGAACGTCCCACTGCCCTCGCCGACCTGGACCCGGACGACCTCACCGAGTTCGCCGACGTACTGGCGGCCAAGGCCGACGGTGCGCGGAACCTGCACGAACTGCTGGCCGACACGCCCCTGGACGCGTTCGTCCTGTTCTCCTCCATCGCCGGGGTCTGGGGCAGTGGCGGTCAGGCTGCCTACGGGGCCGCCAACGCGTATCTCGATGCGCTGGCCGAGCACCGCCGGGCGGCGGGACTGCCCGCCACGGCCGTCGCGTGGGGGCCGTGGGACGGCGGCGGCATGGTCGAGGACTCGGGGCAGGCCGCACACCTCAAGCGCCTCGGCCTGCTCACCATGGCCCCCGGCACGGCACTCGCGGGCCTCGGCTCCGCCCTCGCCCACGGCGACACGACGGTCACCGTCGCTGACGTCGACTGGCCCCGGTTCGCGGGCACCTTCACGGCGCAGCGCCCGAGCGCACTGCTGAGCGAACTGCCCGACGCACGCGACTTGCTCGACGCCACCCCGGCGGAGCAGGACGGCACGTCGGACCTCGCGCGGCGGCTGGCCGGGCTGGACGGGGCCGAGCAGGAGCGGCACCTCACCGAACTGGTTCGCTCCGAGGCCGCCGCCGTGCTCGGCCACGCGTCCGCCGACGCCCTCCCCGCGACCCGCGCGTTCAGGGAACTCGGCTTCGACTCCCTGACCGC
>NZ_JACHJI010000026.1 GCF_014203535.1 Streptomyces griseomycini | reverse complement strand
GAAACAGCACCCACAACTCGTCCGGCACCAACCGCTCCACCAGATCCGTCATGCACGGCTCAACGAACGATCACGCCATCAGAAACGACGTCTAAACCGTGTCCTACGTGGTGAGGCGGACGAGTCGCTTGTAGCAGCACAGGGCGGCGGCGAGGCCGAGAAAGGCCAGGTAGTTGCGGGGGTCGCGTTCGTAGCGGGGGCTGAGGCGGCGATAGCCGGACAGCCAGGACATCGTCCGCTCGACGACCCACCTGCGGCGCCCTAATCGTTCGCTGGACTCGATTCCCTTGCGGGCGATGCGCACGCCGATCCGCTTCCCTCGCAGCCATCTGCGCAGGTCGGCCCGGTCGTAGGCTTTGTCCGCGTGTAGCCGCTGGGGCTTGAAGTGGCGGCCGCGGTGGGGGTCGTGTCTCGTTTGGTGGCCCTCCACCATCGGCTTCAGCCCTTCGCTGTCGTGGACGTTGCCGGCGGAGACGCCGACGAGGACGGGCAGTCCGTTCGCGTCCGACAGGACATGCATTTTGGAACCCGGCTTGCCCCGGTCCACGGGGCTCGGACCTGTGTGTTCGCCCCCTTTTTCGCCCTGACGTGGGCGGTGTCGAGGACGACGCGGGTGACATCGACCAGGCCGGCGTCGTCGAGCCGGTGCAGCACGGCCTCGTGGAGGCGGCCCCAGACACCGGCTCTCGACCAGATCAGGAACCGCCGGTGGGCGGTCGACTTCGATATCCTGAAGCAGGGTGGCAAAGCGCGCCAGGCGCAGCCGCTGACCAGCACATAGATGATCGCCACGAACAGCGTCTCAGCAGGTGTGTCTGGCGTTCCACCGCCCTGCGGCCGCACCTTCGACGGAGGAATCAGCGGCTTCGCGATCTCCCACAACCCGTCCGGAACAATCCAACTCCACGTACCCCGCCCCATGAACGGACCAACGACCGCCTCACCACGTAGGACACAATCTTACAAGTCATCTCATTTGGCGTGTTCGATAGCCTTCTGGTGTGGGGATCATTGAGCGGCTGGTGCCGGATGAGCTGTGGCAGTTGTTCAGCGGGTAGGTGCCGGAGGCACCTACCCGCCCGCAGGGCGGCGGCCGGCGCCGGCACGGCGACCGGGAAGTGCTGGCCGCGATCGTGTTCGTCGCGACGTCTGGCTGCACGTGGCAGCAGTTGCCGTCCGCCTCGTTCGGGCCGTCGGGAGCCACAGCCCACCGCCGGTTCACGGAGTGGTCGAAGGCCAGGGTGTGGGCGAAGCTCCACCGCCTGGTCCTCGACGAACTCGGTTCCCGCGGCGAGCTGGACTGGTCCCGCTGTGCGATCGACTCGGTGAACATGCGGGCCCTGAAAAGGGGGAACTGACAGGCCCGAATCCTGTCGACCGGGGCAAGTACGGCTCGAAGATCCACTTGATCACCGAGCGGACCGGTCTGCCCCTGTCCGTCGGCATCTCCGGTGCCAACGTCCACGACAGCCAGGCCCTGATCCCGCTCGTGCAGGGCATACCACCGGTCCGCTCCTGGCGCGGCCGACGACGACGCAGGCCCGGCAAGCTCCACGGTGACAAGGGCTACGACTACAACCACCTGCGGCGATGGTTACGCGCCCACGGGATCACGCCCCGGATCGCCCGCAAGGGAACCGACTCCAGCCAGTGGCTCGGCCGGCACCGCTGGACCGTCGAACGCACCAAGGCCTGGCTCGCCGGATGCCGACGCCTCCACCGCCGCTACGAACGCAAAGCCAGCCACTTCCTGGCCTTCACCAGCATCGCCTGCACCCTCATCTGCTACCGCCGACTCACCAAATGAGATGACCTGTTACTCGGGGCCGGTGTGAGTGACCACGAGGAATTGGTCGTTGGGCAGGTCCATCACGACCTGGGCGTCCGGCGTGCCTTGGGCGCGCTGGGCGGCGGCGTACTCCTCCGCGGGCCAGGAGCCGCGGGGTCCTCCGGCGGGGAAGCGCTCCAGGACGGTGCACTGGGGCTGGGCGGGCATCAGGGCTGATTTCCTTCGGTTGTGGCTGACGGTCACGGGTCGGTGTCCTCGGGGGCGGGCACGTCGCCGAACATGTCGTCCATCGCGCGGGTGACCTGGGGCCGGTTCTCGGGCCGGGTGGTATTGAGGACGGCGTTGGTGAGATCGAGCAGGTCGATGCCGTCGAACAGGTCGGTCAGGTCCGCGATGGTCTGCGGGTCCAGGACGACGTCGTCGTCGGTCCGGTCGTCGTCCAGGCGGCAGTTGAGGGCGTCGACGGCGTCGGCGAGCTGGTGGGCCCTGGCCGGGGTGAGGTCGATGCTGTGGCAGTGCTCCAGGTCCGTGCCGAGGGTTTCGGCCGGGCTGAGGTGGATGCGGATGCTCTGCCCGGGGCCGGGGGTGGCCTGGTGTCCGAGGCTGGTGAGGGCCTCGGCGAGGGCCGCGAGGGCGCTGTTGCGGTCGGCGGCCGCGTCCGTCACGGCCGCGGTGTCCCCGCTGTCCTCGCCGTCTTCGTTCTCCTCCGCGTCCAGCAGGGGCGCTTCCCAGAGCACCTCGAGGGATTCGACGTGCAGCTGGAGGATGCCGCCGGCGGTTTCGGGGAGGGTGAGGTGGCCGGTGACGCGCAGCAGGTCGCCGGGCTGCCGCTCGGTGAGCAGCGCGTGGACGATCTCCGGCTCCATGGTGGTGCAGGGGATGATCGCCTCTTCGGCCAGGTGGTCGGTGCTGGCGGAGCAGGACAGCCGCCAGCAGAGGATGTCGTCGTGGTCGTCGGGGACGGGGTCGGCGGTCAGGTAGCCGTCCAGGGCGAGGGGTATGGCGTCCATCAGCTGGCCTTTCCCAGAGTCTGCTCGTGGTGGGAGCGGGGGGTGCGGGGGCGGGTGGTGCGCTGGGCGAGGTCCAGCAGCTCGCGGTTGCGCTGCTGCTGGTCGGGGGTGAGCTGCTCGCGCCAGGGCTGGTAGGGCTGGGACCACATCGGGCTCGGCTCCGGGACCGGCGCATACGCCGTGCGGCGGCGGGAGCGGTCGCGGTCGGCCTGGGCGATCACGCCGATCCAGTCCGGGCCGAGCCGCGTCTGCAGGCGGCGGCGCAGGGTGCCGCGTTCGCGGGGCGTGGTGGCCGCCCACACCCCGATCCGGCTGGGGCCGGGGTTGGCCAGGGCCCATTTCAGGCAGCCGGCCGCGATCGGGCAGCCGGAGCAGGCGCGTTTGGCCCGGTCGATGTCCTGCTGCGCCGCGGGGCCGCTGGCCTGCTCGTGGGCGAACCAGTCCGGGTGGGCCTGGCAGGCCAGGGGCGTGTCGGTGTGGGGGAAGGCGATACGGGTGTCGGTCTCGTTCATCGGGTCACCGCCTTGCGGCGGGCGCCGGAGGCCAGCCGGGCGCGCAGGGCGGGCGGGATCTTTTTGCGCTGCTGGGCCCGGGCGCGGGCCTCGGCGCGGGCCTGGGCCGTCTCGCACGGCCCGCACGGGTCCTCGCCTCGGGCCTGGTGGCAGGCGTGTCCTTCGCAGGTGCCGTGCGGGGCGGTGATGTGGTGTGCGGTGGCCAGCCGATACAGGTCGTCGGGGGCGACGTCGGTGCGGGCTTGGATGGCGCGCTGGGTGTAGCCGTCACGCAGCAGGGTCAGGGCGACGGCCTGGCCGACGGTGAGTGCCGGCCGGTCGGTGAGGGGAGAGGTCGCCATGAAGGGTCCTTCCATGCATACGGGGGCGGGCGCCGGGCGTGGCCGACGCCGCGCAGAGGTGGGGGAGGAGAGAGGGGGGATCAGGCGTGGTCGTCGTCGTGCCGACGCTTGGGCTGGAGGTCGGAGGCGAACCGGCCGAGCCTGGCTTCGGTGGGATTCGCGGCGATCCAGTCCTGGGCGCACGCCTTGTGCACGGGCTCTCAGTAGTGGGACCGCATTGGTGTGGGCTTGTCGCACAGCACGCACGGCAGGTCCTGCCAGCGGTCGAAGTGGCGGGCATCCCGCCAGTCCAGCAGGCCGCCGGGAGCCGGGATGAGCCCCGGCTTGAACAGCGGCTTCTTGCCTCGCGTGCGGGTCACGGCCGGAAGCCGGGCAGCTGCTGGAAGACTTGCTGCACCAGGTCCGGCGACGGCCGCCAGGGGCCCAGCTGCCCGTCGGCGGGCACTGGCAGCGGCAGCTCGCGGATGTCGGCGAGTACCAGGTGCCAGGCGCCGGGCTGCGCCCACTCGGTACACGGCACCGACTCGTTGGGGTCCTGGTGGCAGTCGGTGATGCGAGCAACGCCGATCACCGCGCCCGTGACCAGGTCGCGGCCGCGGATCGTGCGGGCGATCAGCGGGATGCGCAGGGCGGGCCGGTCGATGGCCTTGCCCGCGTGCAGCAGCACCCAGCCGCGCCAGGACCACGCCCGGGGCCGGTTCTCGATCGTCTTGGCACCGGCTCCGGCCGTGATGCAGGCGGCGTGCGGTTGCTTGATGGTGATGCCGCGGATCCAGTCCCCTTCGGGCAAGGCGACGTTCATGCGGCTCGCCCCCACAGGGCCGTGCCCGGGCGGCCGGACCGGCGGCCGTTGACGGACCGCACCGTGGCGTGCGCGACGTCGGCGAGAACCGCGCGGCCGGAGTGCTTGCCGTCGTACAGGGCCGCGTCGGCGGCCCGCTGCAGCACGCTCAGATCACGGGAACCGACCGTGTGCGGGGTGGCGGCGCCGACCGAGGCGGCCACGTCGACCGCGCGGCCGTCGTCCAGGACGACCGGCGTGTGCAGTATGCGGACCAGCTGCGCGAGGCGCTGCTCCAGGCGCGCGGCGGGCAGTTGGAGAAGGACGGCGAACTCGTCGCCTCCGAGGCGTCCGGCGGCTGCGCGCGATCCGGCCCAGGCGGTGAGCCGGGCACCGAACGCGGCGAGGACGGCGTCACCGGCCGCGTGCCCGAACGTGTCGTTGATCTGCTTGAAGTGGTCGGCGTCGATCATGACCAGAGCCGTGTCGTCGCCGTGGCGGCGCAGGATCTGCCGGGCGCGGGCGGTGTAGGCGTCGCGGCGCAGCAGCCCGGTCAGCGGGTCCTTCCGGCTGGCGGCCAGACGGCGGTGCAGCGTGATGGCGTGCACGGTCCAGCCGGTCAACGGCACCGCGGCGGTGGTCAGTAACAGGGCGCGTTGCCCGATTCGGGCCTGAAAGCGCAGGACGGGATCCATACTGAGGACCTCCCTCTCGTCTCGTACGGGATGGGTGGACCCGGGACAGGCGAGGTCTGGACGCCTTGAACGCCTGTCCCGGGGGTCACTGCAGGTCGTGTTCGGCGCCGGCCGCACAAGGCAGCACAGCGCACGGGGCCGACCAGAACCCCGACCACAGACCCCGACCATGGGTCACGAACCGGTTACATCCGCTGGATGCCGTTGGTCGGGGTGGTGGCCGCCGTCGTGGTCGGGCCCGTGGTCGGATGGCGACCATGAGAGTCGGCCTGCCTGGGGCGGGCGCCGCCTATGCGGCCATCGCGACGTCAGGGCAGGTGACTTCTTCGCCGGTGAGGGCTTCGACCACCATGCCGACCAGGTCCCGGCCCACGTTCGGGGTGACGGCGTTGCCGATCATCTCGATGGTCTGGTCGCGGTCCCCGAGGAAGACGTAGGAGTCGGGGAACTCCATGGCGCGTGCGGCTTCGCTGGAGCGGATCATGCGGTAGCGGCACTGCTCGAGGCTTTCCGCGTAGCCGACCAGGCCGTGCCGGTCGCGGGTGGTCAAGGTGGGCATCGGCACGGTGGCGGGCTGGGTCTTGCTGGTGCCGTAGTAGGGCAGCAGCTCGTACGGGGCGTGGTCGGCGTAGACGATGCCGTGGTTGATGCCGCCCGCGGTCAGGGTCGACATGGGCTGGCTGGCCGGGCGGTGGGTGGATCCTCCGCCGTGCAGCTCGATCATGTACGGCTCGATCAAGTGGCCCGTTTCAGGTGCGCGGCGGTACCTCTCCCAGCCGTCGCGGATCTTGCGCATGGTGTTGGCGACTAGGGGAGTGCGCCGTTCGCCGATCGTCTCGGCGGGCAGCGTGAAGTCGATCGCTTCGGCTGCGGCCCGCACCTGCGGCTCGACGATCTGGTGGCGGCACTCCACGCGCGGGCAGCGGTAGACGTACTGGCCGGTCTTGATCCCGTACACGCCCCAGGGCCGCTCCGGGCTGCACATCCGGGTCCGTTTCCAGGACTGCAGGAGCTGGACATGTCCGTGCCGGGGGCAGGTGCCGTACGGGCGCAGCCACTTGCCGAAGTCCGGCGCGCGCTCGCCCTTGCGCCAGAACACGACATACATCCGCGGCCTCCTGGAGCGCGCCCCGGGCCCGGCGGCCTGGGCGTGCGCGGAGTCCAGGTAGATGACCCGGTACTCGTACGGGCCCCACAGGGCGACGCTGCGCAGCCAGGTGTCGAAGGCGAAGCCGGGGGCTTCCTCCGGTCCCCACCAGCGGGCGTCGGGCACGTTCTCCACGATGATCGCCTGGTAGCGGTGGTGTTCGGCGAACCGGGCGACGTCGTGCATGGTCGCCCGCGAGCGGATTGTGGCCTCGTCGGTGCCGTCGGTGGCGAACAGGCCACCGGTGAACTCGCCGTGGCCGCGCTTCTTGCCCTTGGCGCGGGTGTGGTTGGTGCACTCGGGGGAGGCCCACAGGATGTCCGTGCGCGGGTATTTCGTCGGCACGACCTGAGAGATGTCAGCGCAATCGTGGTCGGTGTCGGGGTGGTTGTACTGGTGCGTGTCGATGGCGTGCCGGGAGTGATTGGCGGCCATCACCACGCGCACACCGGGGATCTTGAGGGCTCCGGTGGTGGAGCCGCCAGCGCCGCAGAACAGGTCCGTCATGGTGATCATCTGACGGTCACCATTTGACGCAGTCTGGACATGCTTGGGGTGCTCCTTCTTGTCAGTTGTGCTCTGGCGTGGGGGAAGAGGTGGTGCTCCGGGGCGGCCGGGCCTTTATGCCGGCGGCCGCCCCGGGCGCTCGTGGCGAGCCGGGTGCGAGGTCGGTTCTCGGACTGACGCAGGACGTGGGCTCGTCGCTCGTTGAGTCAGGCGGCCAGCCGGTGTGTGGCCGGGGGTGCGATGTAGCTGCTGGGGTCCGCCGGCGTTCCCGTGGCGCACTCGTCACAGCAGCCTTGCGTCCGCAGCGGTGTTGGCGGAGTGCACTTGTTCCGTAGCTGCGGTATTCCAGTGCCAAGGCGCCACGGAAGCCGCTTGCCATCGCTTGTCCTCGGGGTAGCCAGCTGTGACTGAGCGGGGTAGTTGGCCGCGCGGAGTTGTGCCGGGCAAGCCCCCTTCGGGTACGGCTGGAGTCCGTCGCTAGGCTCCGGGCCCATGACCAGTGATTTGGGGTTCACCTGCACGTGCTGCGGGGCCCACCACCCTGAGCTGCCGATGAACTACACGGCCGAGGCCCCCGCCGTGTGGGATCCGGCCTTCGCCGACGCCGACGACTGTTTGCTCTCCACGGACCAGTGCGTGGTCCGCGCTCAGCACTACTTCGTCAAAGGCCTGATCGAGATACCGGTCATCGGCAGCGACGAGGCGTTCTCCTGGGGCGTCTGGGTCTCGCTCAGCCGAGAAAGCTTCTCCCGGGCCTCAGACCTGTGGGACAGACCCGGCCGCGAAACGGAGAAGCCCTACTTCGGCTGGCTCACCACCGATCTTCCGGTGTACCCGGCGACGACGCTCAATTTGAAAACGCGCGTCCATACCCGCCCGGTCGGCGAGCGCCCCTTCGTCGAGCTGGAGCCCACTGACCACCCCCTCGCCGTCGAGCAGCGCACAGGGATCAGCCTGGAGCGCGTGCGGGAGATTGCGTCGGCCGTGCTCCACGCCGGTGAGGGCGAGCAGCGGTAATGGCCGACCAGCCCGTATCGCCCGTCCCGGTCGCGCCTGCCGGCCTGAGCCGCAGGGCCCAGCGGTTCATCGAGACGGAGGGCATCTGCGTTCGCCAACAGGACATCCGGCGACACCACGACGCGTGGATCGAGCGCGGGATCCCCGCGGCAGAGATCGAACGGGCCACTGCTTTCCAGGACCGCTGGGGCGGCCTCGCCCTGCCGCCGGCCCCTTTCTACGAGGGTGGTCCGCGCATCCTGGACGCTGACTGCCCCGAAAAGACGCCCGCAGAAGGCTGGTCATTCCCGGCAGGAGACTGCCGGGTGTCCATGGCCTACAGCTTCATGATCGGCCCCGACGGTGCGTTCGGCATCGACGCCAACCGCTGGACGCCCCTGCATGCCAGCACTGACGGATGGGTGGAATCCCTGGCGCTCGCCGCTCATGCCCGCCGCTGGGCCACGACCGTCACAAGGGTCACGCGCAATGCCGTCGACGCACTGGATCTCGGCGAATTCGAGCCGGTCCCCGAAGTACAGGGTGTGACGGACTCTTGGTGGCGGGGCAAGGACTCCCTCATCGCCGTGTACCGGGGTGAGGCCGTGGGCCTTGGCGCCCCGCAATGCCTCGAAGCACACATCTACGGGGGTCTCGACGAGTGGGGCCTCCATGGCGGCTGACCCGCGGGCCTTGGAACTGGGTCTGCCTCTGCTCAGGTAACAGCAGGGGAAGGGAGGGGGCTGGCTCTGTTCCGCGGTGGCAAGGCAAGATCGACTGTGTGATACGCAATCCGCACGACGATGCCGAGTTGCTGACCTTGGTTCGCCGCTATGTCACGCCCGAGCGGCGCTACCTGAAGCTCGGCGGCGGCTTGCTGCGCATGCAAAGTCCTGAGTGCGACCGATTCATGCGAGATCTCCGTGAGGACGCAGGACTCATCACCGCCGATGAGATCGCCAAGCTGCTTGAAGGCGGCTGGCGAGAGCGGAGAACTGCGGCTTGGCTCATAGCTGTCTCCCGCCGGACCGAGTTCCGTGAGCGCCTCGGGGAACTCCTGCTGGCCAGCGAGGTCTGCTGCGCTGGGCTCGCCTACAGCGTGGCCCTGGCCAGTTTCGGAACGGCGCGCGACGCCGATCTGCTCGCCGCCTACCTGGATCGCTACCTCCGTCGTCCTGACCTCGGATACGACCAGACTGTCGTCATGGGCGCTCTCCAGTTCATCGACCTGAACCTAGGAGGGGGTCAAGCCGACCGCTTCCGGCAACCGGGGGGCCTGTGGCAGCAGTGGCTCCAGG
Source organism: Streptomyces griseomycini (assembly GCF_014203535.1). Lineage (GTDB taxonomy): Bacteria > Actinomycetota > Actinomycetes > Streptomycetales > Streptomycetaceae > Streptomyces > Streptomyces griseomycini. The sequence goes on along the minus strand of NZ_JACHJI010000026.1, from coordinate 56,233 downwards.
ATGCACCTCACATGCAGGGCGACTCGGACCCCACACCCTCCTCCTTGAGCCTCATTCGCCGGCTCTGCGCGTTCATCGATGAATGCGCAGAGGTGCGATGACCGGCCCCTTCTCCCGATGGTCTCTCTGGGCCGTGATCGCCGTCCGGGGGAGCGGTCAGATCTGTGTGCGGGACGCGATGTAGTCGAGCCAGTCGCGTCTGGCGTATCCGGTCCAGCGGGTGGCGTTGCTGATGCTGGTGCCGGTGAAGTCGGCGAGGACGGACGCGGGTAGGTCCGTGGCGAGCGCGAGACGAGCGTTGTTGCGGCCGGCGCGGGGCGCGATGCCGTGTCGGCGGAGCTTCAAATTGAGGTAGGTGGCTCCGAGAGGGCGGGCGGGCTCCTGGCCGGGGAACAGCCACGGTGTTGTGCTGGCTGTCTGATCGAGCTGCCAGCGTGCCTGGCACTGGTCGCGTTGCGCACGGACCAGTCGGGCAACTTCGGGCGGCAGCGGAAGACGATGGCCTGCGAGGTTAAGCGCCACCATCGCGTTGTCGTCTATGACGTCGCGCACGGTGAGTTCGAGCAGTTTGGTGTGCTGCAGCCCGAAGAGGAGCGTCAGGGCACCGGCCGTACGAACATCGAGAGTCAGAGAATCGTCGCCGAGACACCGGTGCAGTTGCTTGGCCTGCTCCTCGTCCGTCATGAAGACGCTGGGGGCGGCAATGCGTGCCCGGGGAACTACGAGCTCGCCGACAAGGCCCCGACCTCGCGCCCAGGTGACGAAGGCACGCACTTCACGACGTTCTACAGTTCCTTCCTCCAGCCACATCTCGAGTGCTGGCTGTGTGAGTTCCCCGAGAGCGGTGCCGTGTTCATCGAGCCAGTCGAGCAGTTCCAGGGCCCGGCGCAGTCGCGATCGCATCTGGTGTTGTGTGCTGGCGCGTAGCGGGCGGTGCCGGTGGCCCCGGCGGATGCGGTGGAGCAGATACCAATGGGTGAAGGGGGTGACGAGCTGCCGCTGAGGGAGCGGTGCCTGGGCCAAGAGGGCGTCCGCCCAGCGGGGCAGGGCCTCCAATCGTTCGTCGCGCGGCGGCAGCACCGCGGCGACGACGAGGACGTCGCGGATGTAGCGAGTGGTCGGCGTGTTGGGTAGATCGTCGATTTGTTGGTGGGTGATCTCCTCATCGGAAACGGCTAGCTGGGACAGGAGGGCGGGCACTCCGGCGAGGGTCAGCCAATGCGCCACTCTGCGGGGGTGTCCTGCGGCGGCGAGAGCCGAGTGGAAGTTCTGCCGCTGTGCGGGGACCGCTTGATCTTGTTCACCGAGAGCTTCGGCCAGTTGTTTCGTGGCGAAGCAACGGGTGCACAACTGCTCGCGGAAGATTCTGTCGCTCGTGCCGCAGCGCTGGCACGCGTAGGTGAGATCAACTCCGGCGCAGGGTCCGCAGATGCCGGCCCCTGCTTCGGTGGAACCGATGAGTGGACGTTGCTCTTCGCACTGAGCGCAGGCACCGGGGCGTGCGCGCACTGCCGCGTAGCAGTGTTTGCAGACCGGGCCCATCGGCCAGTAGGCGTGGACAGGACGGTCGTGGAGGCAGCGTGCGCATGGGCCCGTAGGGCGGGGACAGCAGCTCTGGCAGAACGGCTTGCCCGCCACCCTGCGCGCGCAGGTCCGGAGCCGGCCGCAGGAGGAGCAGGCGACCGGCGGAGCGTGATAGCAGCGGGAGCACAGATCGGGTCTGCCGTCGCCACCGCGCCGGTCGACCGTGCGTACTTCTCCACAGCTGCCGCAGCGGCGCTCAGGTTGTCGGTAGCAGCGTCGGCAGACCGGTCCGTCCGCCGAGATCGCTTGGACTGGGGCTTGAACTCCGCACCCGACGCAGGTGCGCTCAGGGCGTGGGTGGCATCCCTGACAGCGGACACTGCCGTCGGGCATGCGATAGGTCGCGCGGCGTACGCGACCGCACTGCCCGCATGCGGTGGCAACGTGTTTGCCGTAGCAGGTGCCGCAGAGTGGCCCGTTGGGGCCCCGCGCGTTGATCTTCATCCGTCGGTCGCAGCCTGAGCAGGTTTTCGGCGGCCGCACCCGACGAGCACAAGCCGAACAACAGTGTTCGGCCGGGAGGCGATGCGTGAGTTGGCGCGAGGTCTTACCGCAGCCGACGCAGGTCGGCAGGGTGACCGGGCCGTGCCCGGCGGCCGCCAGGGCATGCGCGAGCCGCACCAGATTCTGCGGAGGTGTCGGGCCCGGATTCGTCAAGGCGTCTGGGTGATCATGGAAATGGCGGGCAAGGGCGACGCAGGAACGTGCTGTGATCTTCCCGCGCTCTAGTGCCTCCGCAGCCTGCTCGACGGCCACCCCCATGAGCCGGGCGGTCAGGTGGGCAACGACCTGTCGGTGGGCCTCGTCGAGGCGGAGAGGACCGGTCATTCCGCGCCTGGGCGCCGGATCGTCGTGCGACGCGCCTGCGGCCGGGACACCGGCTGCTCACCGACGGTCTTTCGCACCTCAGCGTTGGCGACCTCCACCCGGATCAGGTCGTTGGGCTCACACGCGAGGATGTCGCACAGCGCGGCGAGCGTGTCCATGGACAGCCGTTGCGGTGTCTGGGTCACGAGACGAAACACCTGCTCACGTGACAGATGCACGCCGCGTTCGGCCAGCAGTGGAACGAGTTCCGTGGTCTGGAACATGCCCTTCTCCGCCATCCGGATCCGTAGCTGCCAGTCGATGCCCATCTTCCTGATCACGTTTCCTGCCCCCATAGATCGCCATGCCGGGCTTGCAGTGAGCGTCGCAGCAGCCGGTTTCGGAACTCGTCCGAGACGTGGCTGTAGATGGCCGTGGTGCTGGCGTAGGCGTGGCCGACCTGGTCCTGAACGAACTTCTCTGGATAACCGAACTCGATCAGATGGGTCACGTAGCTGTGCCGCAGCGAGTGCAGGTCCAGCTCCGCGGGCAGGTCGGCGGCCCGGCGCGCTGTCTCGAAGGCGCCGTTCAGCCGTCTCAGGGACATCCGGTCGCGGCGCTCGGTGATCCAGAACGCCGGGTGCTTGCCAGGCACAAAGGCGGGGCGGACCTCGCTGACGTACTGGTCGAGGACGTCCACGATCCAGTCCATCTCCGGGACGGTCAGAACGCTGCGGCGCTTGGGGGGCCCGCCTTTGGAAGCCTTGCCGTGACGGACGAGGATCGCTCCGAAACGGCCGTAGTCGGCGACCTTGGGATTCCTACGCAGGTCGCACAGGTCCAGGCTGCAGGCTTCCTGGCGTCGCAGGCCGAAGGCGTAGACCGTCTTCAAGGCCATGGCGTCGCGAAGGGCCGCGAGTGAGCCCTTGCGCCGTCGTGCGCGAATCTCCTCGACGCGGCCGTCGGCGGCGTCGAAAAGGGTCTGGACTTCGTCGTAGGTGAGCGGACGGCGTTCGGCGGCTCCTTCGTACTCACTGGTGTGGGTGATCGTGTTCCACTCGTGCAGAAGCTGGACCGGAGCCCGGCCGAATCGTTCGTTGCACGTGGACGGCCAGCCGTAGCGGGAGTCGGTGATGTAGTCGAAGAACAGCCGAAGGTCGTTCTGGTAGTTCCGTGCGGTCGATACGGCCAGCGGCCTGCCAGGCCGCCGGGTACGAAGATCGTCGAAGAATGCCTCCACCTCGGCGGGGTCCCATTGCCACGGGTACTCATTGGTAAATCGAGCCAGCCGACGGACCAGCGCGATCCGGGGGTTGATCGTCGACTCCCTCAAGAAGCGCGTACGCTGCTGCAGTGCCCAGCCTTCCAACATCGCTTCCAGGACGGCGGGTTCAGGGTCCAGGTGCACGACACCGTCGGCGAGGACCAGGCGCGCGGCTCCAGGCATGTCAACGACAACACTCACGATGCATCTAACGCATCATCGTTGAGTCGGTAACGGGTGCCAGGTCAGCGCATACCAACCAGCCACCGACCCGGCGCTAACCTGGGCGCCAACTGCAGCTCAGCGAGTTGGCGCAGCGCGAGATGTGTTGCATTTAATGCAATACGGCAGCCTGGAGGCAGAAGTAGTAACGGCACCTGCACTGGGGGCACGTGGACCTCGCGGCCATCGCCCGGTCCAAGGCCTCTTCCTGCGCGAGCGTCGGCACCCCCTTGGGCCGGGCAAGCGCCACGCTGTAGAGCCAGGCCCGGGTGGGGTGGATGCACGACTGGCCGGGCTGGTAGGCGCAGGCCCTGCAGCGCAGGACGGCGACCGGGTCGTGCCCGCCGGGGCTCAGGCCCAGCGCCCGCAGCTGACGGCGGGTGGCCAGGCCCTCGGGCGCGGCGCCGCGGTCGTGCTCCGGCAGGGCCGCGCCGGTGCGCGGCACGCGCGTGATCTCACGGCGGCGCCTGTGGCGGGTGCGGGGCATCACCGGCTCCAGGCGGCGGGCAGCGCTGCGCCCCGCCAGCGGGTGGGCCGCTGGCGGGGCGTGAGGTGAGGTGAGGCGGCCGGTCGGCTTGTCCGGTCCTCGCCCGCCCGCGAGCGGGTGAGCGAGGAACAGGCGGATCAACCGGAGGTCAGTCCCGGAAGGGGCAGCTGCTGTGCAGGTGCTGGTCGGCAGGCGCGGCCGGAATCGGGTACGGCACCGGGACATGGATCTTGGGCCGGACGCTGACCTTGCCCGGGCGACAGATAACGCGGCGACGCAGGGTCAGGCCGCGCAGGCGATCGGGGACAGGAACTCCAGGCGAGGGCAGCCGCGACGGGGCGGCCGGCCTGCGGGGCGGCCTACCCACCCTTGGTGTGCTGACCTGGGAGTTTCACGATCTCGGAACCCCGCGCCCCTATCTCTCCGAGAATCGCACACGCCAAGACGGCCGAAGTGCGAAGCAAGGAGGACTCGATGACGATCGGCGAGGTATGGCTGTGGACAGGACTAGGGGCAGGGGTCGCATGCCTGTGGCGGTGCGTTGAGGTCGTTGTCAGATCACGGGTTTGGATCGTGGAGGAGCGCGTCAGGCGCGAAACCCTAAGAGTGCTCAGCGAACGTGTGCAGGATGCGGAAGTGCGATCACGGCGGGGTCAGGATGAGGAGATTGTTGTCGTTCCTGTCCGCCAGGCTGTCTCTTGCGAAGACAATTGCGATCGTCAACTGGAGCAGCAGGACGAAACGGGAGCATGAATCGTGCCCCCTCCTCCCATGGAGTTCGCGGCCTTCTACAAGCAGGAGTTGCGACCAGTATTGATCTTCCTCTACAGCCAAGGGGCCACGTGGGACGATGCCTGGGACGCGGCACAGGACGCGTTCACTGATGCGCTGAAGAGTTGGGAAGAGATCCATACTCCTCGCTCGTGGGTTCGTACAGCCGCCATGCGCGCTGCCGCACGGCGTGACAAGCGCAGATCGACTGACGTTGCGTGCGCTGTGCGGGGTGACTGGCTTCCCCGGCCCATTTTCACCGACCTCGTGGTGTCTACCGAAGCGGCGCTGGTCATGCGGATGCTGCGTCGACTGCCCTCCCGGCAAGGTCAGGTCATAGCGCTGACAACGGACGGGTTCAAACCTCGGGAGATCGCCAGCATACTCGGCATCTCCTCTGCAGCGGCTCGCACCAATTTACGCTTGGCACGACGCGCCCTTGTGGTGATGCTTGAACAGCCAGACGCACGAGTCAAGCGAGAGGAGGAGGCGAGCCATGAGGGAAAATGATCCCGATCGCGCGCTGCGCGCCACGATGGAATCCTTTTTGGCTGCTCTGGAGTCCTCTGTAGATACAGATGCATCGCTCGCTCAGGTCTACGCCGCCCAGAGTGCAGGGCCCGTCTCGCCGGACCAGTACAGCGTTGAGTCTCGAAATCCCATTTCACCAAATCTTCAAGGGCGAATCCTGGTAGTTAATGACAACAAGACATTGCGACAGCTCATTCGGATCAATTTGGAGCTTGAAGGATTCGAAGTTCTGGCGGCGGCCTCCAAACTCCAAGCCCAGGAGACAACTCGGCAGGTGGAGTTTGATGTCGTGGTGCTCGAAATAATGCCTGATTATGAGGCAGTCGGCCAGATCATCGTCGGGATCGACCCGTCAATCAAGGTGATCCTCACCGGCGTGTCAACGCCTACTACAGAACCACCTTTTCCATTGCACGATCAAATTGCAAGACCCTTCGAAGTCTCGGATCTTGTATCCGCTGTTTCGAAAGCGATTGCGGCGCGCAGGCAGCCACGAGCAGCACCAGGCGAGGCCAAGAAGGAAACAGATTCACAGTGGATGTCATTCTCGCGGCCGACGGGGTGCTGACCGAGCAGCCGGTCAGTTGCCATAGCGCGTACAGGGCGGCGGGCGCGACGACGAGGTGGGCGGCCTGGTCGGCGAGGAACACCCGGATTGGGTGGTCGACTGTGCCCTAAAGTCCGCTGCCCTCACCGCTGCCGATGTCCGGGGCGGCGGAAAGGCCCTTGAGCGCGACGGAGACGATGTCGCCGGCGGCGTCCAGCATCATCACGATGAGGCTGAGTCCGGCGAACAGCGCGGCCGTTTTGATCCAGATGGCGACCTCGTGCCAGTTGGCGTGCCGGGCCCGGCCGACCTCCTCCCACCGCTGGTAGAGGAAGCCGCCCTCCTCCCAGGACTCCCGCCACGCGGTGCGCAGCCGCGCCAGGCGCTGCTTGCTCTTCTTGGCTGGCGGCAGCTCGAACTGGTCGAGGATGCTGTTCGGGCGGTGCTGGCCGTTCATCTGCCTGTCGTTGTGGGACATGGTGCCCTCGCTCCTTCGGCTGGGAAGTCGGTGGTGCGCGTGGTGGGTGTCCGGCCGGGTGGCCTGCCCCCGCGTCCGGCCCCCGGGCAGGCGGGGTTCGGGCGCGAGGCAGGGGACCCGGAGCGGTTACAGGCCGCGGGCGTCGGCGAGGCTGGCGGCCTGGTCGACCATGCGGAGTGGGACGCGGGCCGATCCGTGGGCGTCGTTGAAGGACGGCACGGAGTCCACGTCGTCGCCGAACTCGCGGCGGATCGCGTCCAGGAGCACGGAGGCGGCGCTGGCTTCCAGGCCTTTGTCGCCGCGGGCCTCGGCTCGGATGGCTCCGAGCATGCAGCGGGCGCCGTCCTCGTCGACCAGGGCGCCGGAGCACCAGCTGCCGGTGAGCAGCCGGTGGTGGGCGCGCTGCAGAAGGGCGGCGACCGGGGTCGGGTAGGAGGCCGGCGGCGGCTGGAGCGTCGGGGTCAACGGGACGGTGACGACGTCGGCCAGGTCCACGGGCTTGGTGGGGATGTGCGCGGTGTTGACCTCGTAGGCGACGGCCGCTTCGTCCAGGCGCGCGGTCATCGCCGCGTTCACCAGAGCGAGGCGTTCCTCGAGGGACAGTTCTGCTGGCGGCGCAGCGGCCTGGGTGGTGGTCGGGGCGGGGTGGTCTATGGCGGGGGAGAGCGAGGCATGGGACATCGGGGCTCCAGGCAGGGACGCCGAAGGGCGCCGCCGGTTGGTGTCCGGCGGCGCCCTTCGGCGTTGTGTGGCGGGGGTTTGGGCGTTCAGGTGTCACCGCACCCGCGCCCCGGGCATCCTCGGACCAACAAGCGCGGGGAAGGGGCTGGGGTGGAGTTCGTCTTCGAGTGCGGGTGGTGCGGCGAGGACAACTACTTGGTGGGCAAGCAGGTCGGCTTCTGGGTCGACAAGTGGGAACTCCCCTCTGAGTGGGACTGCTGGAACTGCGAGGGACTCAACGACACCCCGGACCCGCCGTGGACGGAGGCGTAGTCAGAGGCTGGAGAGCAGTCCGGCGAGCGAGGTGAGGCCGCTGTTGATGGTCGGGGCCAGGCCGGTCGCGGCGAGGGTGAAGCCGAACAGGGTGCAGGCCAGCGCAGAGCCGACGCGGACGTATCCGCCCTTGACCAGGAGGAAGACGATGATGCCGAGCAGCACGGCGGCGGAGATGGACAGGGCCACGGTGGTGGTGCTCCTTCGCAGGGGGTCGGGTGGGGCCAGGCGCGGCGCTCGGGCAGGCCGACCCCAGGAGATGGGGGTGTGATCAGGCGTCGGTGAGGCTCTTGATGGCCTCCAGCGCCTGGCGGGGAGAGGCGACCTGCTCGGAGCGGCGGTTGCCGCTCTTGGAGCCGCGCCCGCTGCCGCCCTTGCCGCCGCCTCCGCCGCGCCGGTGGGAGCGGCCCTCGCCCTCGTCGTCCTCGTCGGGCTCGGGCCAGAACTCGCCGGGCCGCACGGGCTCGTTCCAGTCGAACCACAGGCCGCGCTTCTCCAGCTCGCTGATCTCGTAGTCGGTGAGCCGGTTGACCTCGTCGGGGAACAGGTTGGACAGGTCGGTGTCGAAGTCGGCGTACAGCGACCGCATGAGCACGGCGCGGCCGTTGTCGAGGACGATGACCGCGACGCCGCCAGTGGAGACGCCGTTCTCCGGGTCGGCCTCGCCCTTCATGGCCCGCTCGATCGCGGAGCCTTCGCTGCGGGAGTAGCGGGCCGGGATGGTCGGCACGTCGTAGGCGTTCTCCATGGTGCCCTCCGCCGCCTTGCGGGTGGCGCCGGGCGAACCCATGTTGAAGATGACCGGCCTCGAGTTCTGGCGCAGGTTGTCCTTCATCTCCGTGGAGAAGCCGTTGTGCGCGAACGGCGACTGTCCGGCCGGGTTGAAGCCGATGCCGTACTTCAGCCCGGTGACCGTGAGGTCCTCGCCGTCCTTCTGGATGAACTCGCCGAAGTCGGAGTCCTGGGCGGCGGTCATGAACTCATCCGCGTACACGTTGAGCTGCCGGTAAGGGCAGCGCGTGTCGCCCGGCTTGTAGTCGTGCGGCTGGCCGTCGTGCGGCCAGGGCATCTCCGCCCGGATCTCGCACAGCGCCTTCGCCGCCCGCAGGGAGCGGGCCATCCACAGAGCGTTCGAGCCCTGCCGGTCGATGTACTTCCCGAGCACGGTGGTCTTTTCGTCCTTGCGGACGGTGGACAGCCACACCACCTGGCCGTCCAGGGACTGGGCGGCCATGTTGATCGCGAAGAACTGCGTCTTGCCGGAGCGGGACACCCCGAGGGTGAGGCCGTGGGCGGGGGCGTTCTTGTCGTGCTGGTAGACCATGGTCTTCACCGGCTGGCCGGTGATGGTGAACCCGCACACGTACATGCCCTTGGCGTCGGGGGTGAGCAGTTCGCGGGTGGCGGGGAAGATCTGCGACAGCGGCGGCTCGTCGAACGCGCTGATCAGGAACTCCGAGCCGTCGATGAGGACGAACACGCAGGAGTCGTCCTCGGGCAGCCCGAGCGCGCGGCAGACCTTGGGCAGGTCGATGCGCGGCGACTCGGTGGAGTCGGTCATCTTCGCCCGGTAGAAGGTCACCCCGCGCTCGTTGTCGCGGGTGGTGTGGACCAGCTCGGAGCCGGGGGCGCCGCCCTTGGGGCCGGCGACCCGGTCGATCCAGCGCTCGGCGTCGGTCGGCTTGGTACGCCGCCGGGCGTTGGCCTCCGGGATGATGAGGGCTTCCATCCAGCCGGGTCCGCCCTGGCAGCCGGGCTGGATGGCGACGTCCTTGAGGATGACGTCGGCCGCGGACACGCCGAATGCGGCTCCGACGATCTCGGGGGAGAGGCCGGTGATGGGCCGCCCGGTCTCCGAGGCACGCAGCAGCAGGGTGAGGTCGTGCCGCATGGCGGTGTGCCGGGTGGCCTTGACGACGTGGGTGCGGGCGGGCATCCCGGCGCGCTCCCACAGCATCCGCGCCTCGCGGGTGAGCTGGTCGGCTCCGTCGTCCGGCTGCGCCACGGTCGGCTCCGCGGCCTGGGCGAGCGCCGGCTGCGGAGCCGGGGCGGCGAGCGCGGGGCGGTGACGGCGGCGGGTGTGCCGGGAGAACGGCAGCACGAAGGAGCCGGCCGCCGCCCACCCGGCGGCGAGCAGTCCGTCCAGCCAGTACGGGCCGAAGCCGCCTGTGTGCCCGGCGGCGACGTCGACGGCGGCGGCCAGGACCAGCGGGGTCCAGCGCAGGATCTTGCGTCCGGCACCGGTCTCATCGCTCTTGGCGGCCAGGAAGATGCCGCCGATCCCGGCGGCGCCGGCCAGCTGCACGACCGAGTGGACGGGGCTGTCGGGGTAGAGGTTCGGGGCCACGGCCAGCACGGGCGCGGCGAGGGTGTAGGCGAGGCGCTCAAGCGCGACACTGCGCGGCGTGGTCACCGGCTTCTCCTTCGCAGAACGGGCACGGGCGGCCCCGCAGTCGCGGGGCCGCCCGTGGCGGGGGTGGTGGGTAGGGGAGCGGGGTCAGCAGTCGAAGAAGCCCGGCCTGGGCGTCTTCTCGCGCCGGTTGGAGCGGATGTCGTCCAGCGCGCCGTAGAGCTTGGCGTGGGTGCGCCGGGTCTCGTGGGTGAGGTCGACGGTCTCCTGGGCGGTGTCGGACAGCTTCCTCACCTCCCGGGCGGCGCCGTCCAGGGCGGTGGCCACGTTGGCGGTGAGGCCGACGAACTTCGGGTCCAGGTCGGCGTTCTCGATGTCCGTGGCGACGCCGTCGGTGTGCTTGGCGTTTTCCTGCATGCTGCGCCACAGTGCGAGAAGGTCGAGGGTGGCGTCGTCCATGGCCTTGCCGAGCTTGTCCAGCTTGGCCTGGACTGCCTTGTACCGGTTGTCGTCGTCGGCCACGGCGGGCGCCGTGCTGGTGTTGCGGGGTGCGAGGTCGCTGCTCAAAGCGGGGGTCCTCCCGTGCTCAGTCGTGGTGGGCGGCGGCCGACGCGTGCTTGAGGCCGGCGTCTTCCTTGGCGGCCATGTCCTCGCCGTAGATCCGGGCGACCATCACGGCCGCGAGCTTGGCGGCCTCCTTGGCGATGCCGCACTGCTCGGCACACCGTTCGGCCTGCGCCTTCATGGTGGTCGCGGCATCGGCCAGGTCTGCGATTAGGTCGGTCACCGCGGTGTCGATGTTGTGGTCGCCGACCAGGTCGGCGGCCATGTCCCGCAGGGCGTCGGCGACCTTGGCGAGGGCCTCCATCAGGGCTTCGGCACGCTCCTGGTCGGAGGCGGCCTTGATGGCGATGTTCGCCATCTCCATCAGGTACTGGTCGAACGTGATGTCCGTGCGGTGCTGGGCGGCGAGGCCGCTCGCGCCGGACGGCCTGCTGACCTCCGAGCTGCTCACGCTGCTCCCTTCCGTGCTGGTGGGTCGGCTGGTGCCGGGCCGTGCGGTGTGCTTCTCCGGCGCGGACGGCAGGCCCTTGACGCCGGTGGTCACGGCCGCGGGCTCATCGGGGACGATGTCCGCGTCGACGATGTCGTCCTCGCCCTTCGCGGCAGGCTTGGGCGGGCGGGTGTCGTGCTCGGGCCACTCCACCGTCGGGGTGGAGTCCTCCTCGCCGAACGGGCTGTCCGCCGAACGCTCATGGCGCCCGGTCCGGCGAGTACGGCGAGGACCATGGGTGTGGTCCTGCCGTCCGGCCCCGTCGGTGCCGGCGGTACGGCGCCGGAACCGGCGGCGCTTCTGCGAGCTGTCGGACGGCCCGTCATCGGCCTTTGCGTCCTTGCCCGGCTCATCGGAGGCCTTGCCGTCCTTCGCGGCGCTGGAGGGCCCGTCAGAGGCGTCCTTGGCGTCCTCCTCGCCCTTGTTGTCGGTGCCCTTGCCTTTGGCGTCTTCCTCCTTCTCTTTGTCCTTGGGCGGGCTGACTTTCTCGGTGCCGTCCTCGCCGTCCTTCGTGTCGGGGTGGCGCTTGTCCCAGCGACGCTGGGCCTCCTCCGTCATGGCCTCGCCGAGGGTGGTCCGGTCTTCGGCAGCCTTCGCGGCTTCCCGCTTCGCCTTCCTCGCGGCCTTCCGCTCGGCTTTCGCCCTGCGGCGCTCCTCCCGCTCCGCCTGCCGGTTGGCACGGTCCTGGTCGCGGTCCTTGCTGCGGTCGGCGAGGTTGGCGGCCTGGCGGGCGGCGGCGCGCTCCTGGCGGCCGCGGGCCCTCTCGGCCTGGGGGCTGGAGGCCGGCGAGTGCTGCGTCCTGCCGCCGTCGCCTTTCGAACCGCCCTTGCCGGCCCCGGAGCTACCCGAGCCGTTCTTGCCTGGGCCGCCCGAACTGCCTTTTCCTGTACCGGACTTGCCTCCGCCGGAGCCGCCAGAGCCGTTCTGGCGGCCTTTCGGGCTCCCCGACGACTCATTGCCCTTTGATGCGCCCCCACGGCCGCCAGCGGAGCGATCAGGGCCCTTCCCGGCGCCCTTGGGGGAGTTGCCGCCCCCGGAACCGCGACCAGTGCCGCCGGACCCGTTCGTTCCCGAGCCCCGCCCACCGCTGGTACCGCCCCGGCCCGAGCTGCCGGAACTGCCGCCGCCTCCGCGCGAGCCGCCCCCGCCGCCGGCCTTCGAACGGCCGCCCTTGTCAGCGCCCATGCTGGAGCTGGAGGACCGCGCCGCATCGGCCTTGCCGCGCGCCGCCGCCTTGTCGGCCTTCGCCTTCATCTGCGCGGCGTGGAACTTGGCGTTCTGCTCCATCACCGCGGTTTCCTGAGCGGTGCGGGATTCCAAAAGCGCGGCCTTACGCGCTATCTCCGCCTCCCGAAACGGCGCTTCCTCGGCGCGCCGCTCGCGCGCCACTTCCAGCCGGTATTCCAGCCACTCGCCGAGCCGATCGGCGAGAGAACGAGACTGAACGTATTCGCCTTCCTCGTATTCCTCGCCGTCACCGGAATCCGGCGCGCCGGGCATTCCCGCTTCCCGTAGAGCCGTTTCCGGGGAAATAGGACCACGGATAGGCGGAAGTTCCATTGCCGTATCCGCCGAGGATTCCGGAGGAACACCGCCCGAGCCGCTGTCGGACGGTTCGGAATAGAAGAAATCCCCGCCGTCGGGAGCGTCCGGCAGGCCGCCGGAATCGCCGTCCCGGGTGGGGAGGTGGACCACATTGCTGTCGGTGTCGTCGGACACGCGACCCCTCCTCCTGGGCTTGACAGTCGGCACCGGCCTCGCGTACGCGCGTGCGCGTCACGCGCGTCACGCGCGTCACGCGCGTCACGCGTCACGCGCGGCACGCGTTGGGATCGCCGAAGGGCCGCCCCAGGGATCGGGAGCGGCCCTTCGTGCGGGACGCGGGAAGCTAGCCGGCGTGGCGGCGGTAGACGTTCTCCAGAGCGAGCGCGACGTCACGGATGAACGCCGTGTTCCCGTCGCGATACGCCTGGGTGCCCCGGATATTCATAATCCGGAGCCAGTAGTAGAAGGTGCCGAGGTCATTGCCGTGCTGGGCGATCAGATCCTGTCGGATTTTCCGCTCGTGTTCCGCACGGTTGTATTTCTTCCGCTCCGCCCTCGTTAGCGGGCGACCAGCACTCACGCCGACTCCCTGCGACCCAGGTCGTAAATCGACGTAGGACCACCATAGCCGGAATTCTGGCCCTGGGTACCCTGCTGCGGCGGATTCGGTGCGGCCTGGAGCGGCTGGGGGTTCTTCCTGCGCTGCCTTTCCAGCTCCTTTTCCTTTCGCTTTCGGGCCGCATTTGCGACCGCCTCGTCGTGGGCACGGCGCTTGTAGGCGCTCTTTTCCAGGCCCTTGGTGACGGCCTCGACATGCTTCAGGACGTTCTTGAACTCCCTTTCCACGGGCTGGGCGCGCAGCCAGGCGTCGTAGAACCGGTCGCCGGCGACGTGGGTGTCGCGGCAGTGGACGCGGATCTCCTGGGCGAGGGTCTCCAGGTTCCTGCCGATGTCCAGCAGGACCCGCTGAACGTCGGCCAGGTATCGCGCGGTTGCCTCCGGGTTCTGCGCCACGTCGCGCAGCGGGGAGTAGTTCGGGTCGTTGCTGTTCACAGGGGGATTCCTCCTGGTGTACTGGGGATCTGGGACTGCTTCCGGCAGTCGCAACGAGGGCCAGCCCAATGCCCCTGGGCTGGCCCTCACTGGTGTGTGCCGGACGGGTGTTCAGGGCCGGTAGCCGCCGGCGAGCAGCTCGGCGGCCTCCTGGCGGTACTCGGAGGCCGTGCTGGGCGAGGCGACGCCCAGCTCGTGCTGGATGTCCGCGAGCGGCAGCCGGTCGGCGACACCGTCTGCGGCGACGAGGATCATCCGGGCGACGCGGCGCACCGCCCGCTCGCGCGGCTTGAGCTTCGCGGCGTCTTCGGCTTCGACCGCGCGCCGCTCGATTTCGGCAGCAGCGCGCCGCGTTTCGGCGGCGGCCCGCTCGGCTTCGGCCGCCTCCTTCTGGGCGCGCGCGGCATCGGCGAGAGCGATCGCCTGGCGGCGCTCCTCCTCCGCCTTCCTGCGGTCCGCTTCGGCAGCGGCGCGCCGCGTTTCGGCGGCGGCCCGCTCCGTTTCGGCGGCGGCCTTGTCGGCTTCGGCAGCGGCCCTGCGGGCTTCGGCGATGGCCTGGGTCTCGATCGCCTGCGCCTCCACCGCGGCGATGCGGTCGGCCTCCGCCGCCTCCTTCCGCTTCTGGGCTGCCTGGTGCTCCAGCTCGGCTGCGCGCAGGTCAGCTTCGGCCTTCGCCTGGCGCTCCTGGGCCTCCTTGCGCTCCGCCTCCGCCTCACGGGTCCGGGCCTCGGCGATCAGGGCCTGGTCCAGCGCCTCCTGCTCCAGCGCGGCGGCCCGCTCTGCGGCGCTGACCTGGGCTCGGGCGTGAGCGCGGGCCTGGCCGGTCTGGCCGTCGACCTCCGCGCGGACCGCCTCGACCTCGCCCTTGGCGCGCAGCCGCTCGGCCTCGGACTTTGCCTTGGCAACCTCGCTGCGGGTCTCCGCGTCCAGGCGGCGGCGCTCGGCTTCCTCCTCGCGTTCCTGGGCTGCCCGTTCCTGCTCGTCGGGCATGGCCAGGGCCTGGGCGACGGTGTAGCCGTAGGGGGCCATCCTCATCGGCAGCAGCTCCTCCTCGCTGGCCTCGGAGAGATCGCCCTCGTGCTTGCGCTTGAGCCACTGCTCGTAGGCGATGAGCTCCTGGTCTCGGCGGATCATCTCCGGGTAGGAGGTGACGCCCCACAGCCGCATCCGGCGGAAGATCCGGGCGGTCGCGACGGGGGCGAGGACCCACCGCAGCCACGGGATCGAGTCGCGTTCGGCCTGGTCAGGACGGACAACGCGGTCGATCGAGGTGCGGCCCAGCTCCACCACCATGATGAAGAGGACCGGCACGACGCCGTGGGCGCCGGCGGCGACGTAGTCGAGCAGCTTCCAGGACCCTTCCGGGGCGCCGGACGCGGCGTTGAGGACGACGGTCGCGGCCGTCAGCAGCCATACCGGGTAGCGGATCCAGCTGATGGGGCGCTTGAGCCAGGCCATCAGCAGGTCGACCGCGATCATCACCATGATGCCGACGTCGACGCCGACCGCGAAGAGCTGGCCCTTGCCCAGCGAGCTGAAGCGCAGCTCCTTGAAGGCGAACTGAGCGACGTGCTCGAAGGACAGGTAGAGGCCGATGCCCGCGAGGGCGAGCGCGGCGGCGACGATCGCTCCGGCCGTCCACTTCTGGGTGCGGGTCAGCTTCCCCTCGGACGGCTTCGTGCCGGTTCCGCTTTCCGTCTCCGAAACGGACCGGGGCGCGTCCGAAACGATGTCGGGTGTCCGCGAAACCGGCTTGGGCGTTCCCGAAACGGCGGCCGGTGGAGCCGTCTCGGGGTCGGGTTCGGCCGCTGTTCGCGGCCAGTCAGCGATCGTCATGAGGGCCTCCGGAATGAGTGGTTCAGGGTGTGGGCGAAACGGTGGGGGCCACTCCCGAAACGCGGGCGGCTGCTCCCGAAACGGTGGTCGGAGGAGCCGAAACGGGCTCCGAGAGGGCCGGGATCTTCCTGGAACGGGCCGTGGTGAAGGGCCGGCAGCCCGCGGGGCGGGCGGCTCGCCCGGGGTAGTGCTGAGGGCGGGCCCGAAACCCTTGGCGGCCCCCGCTGGATGGGCGCGAAACGGGACTGTCCGGCTCTCTGTCACCGCCCGTCCCGGCCGCCGGGAAGACAGGCGGTCGGTGCGGGACGACGATCCGGCCGTCGGGGAGCAGCTCGCCGGTGTCCTCGAAGAGCAGGACGCCGTTGCACACCAGCCCTGCTCCGGATGGGACGCGATGGTGTGTGCGGCCTCCCGGTCCGGGCTGTCGGCCGACGGGCACGTCGGCGTGTGCGTGCACAGCGAGACCGGCAGCCGGGTGGCGCCGATGGCAGTCGTCGCAGTGTCGAGCCGGGTACTGCTTCGCATGGGCTCTCCTGGGGGGAAGCGGGCCCGGGACTCTCCCGGACCAGAGGCGTGCGAGAGGCCGGGCCACCCGTGTGGCGGGCGGCCGGCCTGAGGAGAACCGCAGGGCGGGCGGCGACTTGAAGGCCGGGCCCGCGCGGCGGTCGTCAGCCCCGCTTGCGGAGCCAGTTGAGGTGCGCGTCCTGGAGCCGGGCGAACGACTCGTACAGGCGCCGCCCGGTCTCACACCGCGACTTGGACGAGCAGTCGGTGCACTGCTGCTCGTGCTCGCGGTACGCCCGGGCTGCGGCCATGTACCGGTCGTACAGGGACTCAGCCACGGGACCGCCGGCCGAAGTCGCGGTCGGCGTCGATCATCCCGCCGCCTTCCTGGCCTGGAGCCGGTTGCGGGCGGCGCGCCGCTTCATCGCGCGGCGCTCGTCCTCGGACAGCCCGCCCCAGACACCGGAGTCCTCACCGGACTCAAGGGCCCACTGCAGGCAGTGCTCGCTCACGGGGCAGCGGCGGCAGACTGACTTCGCCTCCTCGATCTGCAGCAGAGCGGGACCGGTGTTACCGACCGGGAAGAAGAGCTCGGGGTCCTCCTCGCGGCACGCAGCGAGGTGCCGCCAGTCGGTGCTGGCCGCGGAGGCGGGGAGGTGGATCGAGGAGAGGCCGATGATGGTCTGCATGGGAACGCCCTTTCATTCGGATCGCAGAAGCGACCAGCCCCAGAGAGCAAGGTCTCTGGGGCTGGTCGGTGAGGGTTGGGGTGGTGCGAGCGCAGCCCTGCTGGCGTGATGGTGCTGCACCGGCAGGGTTGACCTTCCGGCGGCCGCCTCTTGTACAGCAAGTGATGCTATGCAGCTGAGCTGATGCGGCACCTGATCAGTTTCGTGAAGGACGGCTCCGGTGACGGCTCGACGCTCCAGTGATCGGTGAGCAGGTCGAGCAAGGCCATTCCCCGGCCCGATTCCGCGTCGGCGCTGTCCAGCGCGACCTCTTGGCGGCGAGGCTGCTCCAGGACGGTGTCATGGACGATCACCTCGATCCCCGGCGGAATGGCGTACACCTCCACGACCAGCGACGCGGACCCGTTCGAGCTGGCCCGTACGACGTTGCCCGTCAGTTCGGACACCACCAGTTCCGCGACCTCGCCGAGGCCCAGCGCGATCCCATGCCGCGTCGGCATGGACCGCGTCAGTGCGCGGACGGCGCGGAAGGCCTCCGGGGAGGCATCCAGCACGGCGCGGAATCCGTTTTCACGCTCGCTCACCACCAGGCGCGGTGCGGGCGCGGGCTGCTCCTTTATGGCCATGGCGTGCAGAGCCCCGGTACCGAAGACGGTCGCAGTCACCGTGTTCCACCGCCTCGGCCGCCCTGCTGGACCCGGCGCCGCGCCTCGTCCACATCCGGGCGGAGCAGGACGTCGGAGGTGGTCCACACACTGCCGATCGCGAACGGCTTGGCACCGGGGCGCAGCACGTCCTGGACGATGAGCGCCCACTGAGCGCAGCGCCGGCGAAGCAGCGCACGGGCCTGTGCGGGGTCGCGGACGACGGTGAGGACCTCGAAGGCCCCGTCGGTATTGGAGTAGATCGCTCCGACGCTGCGGGGGCCGATCTGCTCGTCGATGACCCGGCGGAGGGCTTCGAGGATCATCGAGTCGGGCTCGGCTGTCGGTGTGTGGTGGGTTTGTGCGTGAGGGCGGCCGGGGTCGGGGCAGGGCTGTCGGCCGTCACGCTCGTGCGGGGTGGGCCGCATCGGCAGTGGCTTCTTTTCGGCCGCAGCCACGGCGGGTGCGATGATGCTGGGCATGCAGGTCTGTTCCTTTCGGGAGGTGACCTGCGACAAGAACCCCCAGGGGGCTCATCCCTGGGGGTTCGTCGCATGCGGCCCGCGCCGGGAGGCAGCGGGAGTGCGTCCTGCGCACTCCGTCGCTCACCGACCAGAGGGTGAAGGCTGGGCGGTGGGCGACGGGCAGCACAGGCTGCGTCGGGCACTGTGGCGGCGGGCCTGCTGCTTCCTTCAGCGGGCTGGGCGCAGGGTGGTCAGAGGAACGCTGGGGCCCTCGGTCGGCGCGTCGCCAACGGGCAGTTGCGCGCGCCGGGTGTCCGCGGCCCGTACGGCCGGGAGCACTGTGGCCCACTCGGAGGCTCGGTTTGCCGGGGCCTGCGCCGCGTACTGACGGTCGAACCGGCGCCGTTCGCGGGCGAAGAACTCACGGACGGCTCGGCGCTTCGGTTCTTGGCGGAGCAGGCGGAGGAAGGTGACGGCGAGACGCCGACCGTCGTGACACGGGAGCGGCTGGTTGTTGTTGCCGAGGGCCTCGCCCTTGCACGCCGAACACCGGGCAAGGTGTTGGCGGAACGCCTGCCGAGCCGCCTCCGCGCTGATCGCGGTGGGCCGGATCTGGCTCGGGGCGGGGACCTGGGGGGTCTTCGGCTTGGGCAGCACCTTGGTGGCGCGGCGGGAGGCGATGCTCGGGAGGGCCTCGACGAGGTCCGTGCGCCACTGGCCGACCGTCACGTCGAGGACGACCCGACGGTCAGTGCCAAGGGCGCAGCGGCGCGGGTTCGGGGTACCGGCCGGGTCGGAGTGATGGGGGACGAGCTTCGGGGTGCCCTGGATGCCGGTGATGGGACACCAGGTGTGACAGTCGGGGCAGACCAGGTGCTCTTTGCCGGGGGTCAGGTCAATCTCGTTGAGGTTGAGGGTGGATACGACGATCGGCGGGCGGTGATTGACGTGCCGGGTGCGGGTCTTGTGGCGCCGCTTGCGGGCCGTCGAGGTTGCCGGCGTCGTGGTCATGAAGACTCCTTCGGTACGGCGGAACGGGGCGCGGTGTGGTGCTCTCTCTGCCCGTCAGGCCGCGCAGGGGTTCTGGCGTCCTGAGGGACAGACAGCGCATCTGCGCTGCGACGTGCTACGCGGGAGCCGAGAACCCGGGGGATTTGGTGGTGCTATCAACCCCGGCCACCCCCATGAAGGGGACGGCGGCGTCCTGCGGTGGTGCGGCGAGGGCACTCTCTGACTTGTGGGAGATCCGGAGAGGCCTCCGTCGACGCATTTTCTTACATCGTCGACATTGCTAGGTTAGCTGACATAGTGTCTGTGTCAACCAAGTTGAGGAAGCTATCTGTCCGAGTGAGGTGACCCTACGATGTGGCTCATGACGGACGAGGCCATGCAGCCCTACCAGCGCATCGCACAGGACGTACGCGACCAGATCAGGCTCGGACGCTTGAAGGCCAACGACAAGCTGCCGAGCACGCGGGAACTGGCGGAGAACTACGGGGTTGCACCCGGGACAGTGCAGCGCGCACTCGCGGAGCTCCGGTCGGGAGGAATCATCTACTCCCATCAGGGACGCGGAAGCTACATCCGGGAATCGGCCCTGGAGGCCGTGGCCGATCCGGTCACTCGGGCAATCAAGCGGCTGGAAGAACAAGTCGCCGACCTGACGGAGCGCCTGGAGCGCATCGAAGAGGAACGGCGGGCCGTTGAGCCGGACAGATGACGCAGCAGCACACAGACGGAGCCCGTGCCACGGCGCCGCGCAGCCGCGCAGGTGCCCGACTCTCATCACAGCTCTCTTCCATCGGTATGCGGAATGGGACCACCACAACAAGCCTGCGGGCTTTGGCCTTTGAGCGGGATGCCTGACCGTGGAAGTGCTGTAGCAGCAGCGTGGCAATAGAGCTCAGCAGACCTGGTAGCTGGCGCCGAGGAGGTGTGTAGTGATCACTGTGGAGCAGTGGACAGGCAGGGAAGCATCGCTGTTGCGGTCGGTGATGCGGTTATCCGTACGCGAGTTCGCCAACCGTCTCGGCATCAGCCCTCGAACGGTTTCGAACTGGCAGAGCAACCAGGAGAGCGTCTGCCGTCCCCAGACGGCGCAGATCCTGGATACGGCGCTCAGCCAGTGCACACCTGAGGAGCAGGAAGCGTTCCGTCTCCGATTGGCCGCTCTGCGGGGCGAGTCCTCCGTGCTGTCTGCCGGGGAAGCGACCGCCCGTCCTGCCCCGTGCACCGTCGTCTCCCACAAATTTCTGCCGGTATACCTCGGTGAACGGCTCGCACCGCTGTACGCCGCGGCTGCTCCTGGCACCCCAGGCCCGGGCGGCCTGGAGCAGAGGATGCTTCCTGCGGATCACCGCTCCGCGCTGTCATCAGTCATCCACATTTACGCGTGCGGCGTGGCAGTGGTGCATGTGGAAGAGCATCAGCGGGTCCAATCGTTGACGGAGCTGGCGCTGTGGCGCTATCGCACCTACTTGAAAGACCCTGTCTGGGCGCGGGAGCAGTTGGCCGGCCTTCTCGCACGGCACACTCCTGACGAAGATCCTGCCGAACTGCAGCTCCTTCCCCAGTACGTACTGTCCGCCTACGAACTGCGCGACCATTCCTGGACAGGGTCCGGTCTGGACACGGCTCTTCAGTTGCTCGCCACACCGTCGGTGCTCGTCAACCGGCAAGACCCAGCGAACGTCGTGCCGCTCGGTCCGGGAGTAGAAGACGCGAAGTTCCGCGGCGGCTGGGCTCATCCCGAAGCAGTGACATTCAACGGGGGAGTCTCCCGCGGGGTGGCCGGCTGGTCCGGCGTGGCCTACCATCCGCGACCGGGCGAACGCGCCCTGACCATGAGCCACGTCGTGGCTCTCGAGCTCGACGTGCAAGCACTGTGGGCTCTGTCATCGCACGTCCTGCACATGATCGAGGAAGGCCGGGATCCGGTGATGCCGACGGCCTACGGCTGGCGCTTCTTACGCAGCGCGTACTTCCGGCTCACCACGTCACGTCCCACCGAGACAGCCCAGCATCGCGTGATGCGCGAGGCGATCTTGGTCACCAGCGAGCTTCCTGACCGGCTGCGCGCCGCCCAGGACACTCTTCGAGACAGCAATCCGTGACAGCCATGTGGAAGGCGGACTGGGTGGACCTTGAGTCGACAGCACTGCTCGTCATCGACGTGCAGCAGGGCTTTATCAACCGGCACAGCCGCGGGGTGCTCCCGGCGATCGTGCAGCTGATGGAGCGCTGGCGAGCCGCCGGTGCCCCGATGGTACTCACGCGCTTCCACAATGAACTGGGGTCGCCGTACGAGATGATCACCGGCTGGACACGGCTACGCACGACAGAGGAACAGGCCCTCGTTGACGAGCTCGCCCCCTTCGTGCCCGCCGCAGCCGCGGTTATCGATAAAACCCGATCGTCGGCCCTCACCCCCGAAGCGGCGCGGCTGATACGCGACGCAGGCTGGACCGATCTGGTGCTGTGCGGCATCGACACGGACGCCTGCGTCTACGACACCGCGGTCGCCGCCTACCAGAGCGGATACCGGCCATGGATCGTCACCGACGCCTGCGCCTCCACCGGCGGCATCAAGTACCACGAAGCAGCGCTCCTGCTCGCCTCCCGGAACCTCGGCGTGAACCAGCTCGTCACCAGCGACACCATCCTGACCCGGATCAGCGGACACCAGGGGGAACAACCGTGACACCGCCTTCATACGACGCAGACGTCTTGGTCGTCGGCGCCGGCCCCGCCGGAGTGGCAGCCGCCATGATGGCGGCCAGCCTGAAGCTGCACGCTCTCGTGATCGAAGCCGAACAGGTCGGCAGCAAGCTCCACATGATCGGAGCGCTTGAGAATGTGCCAGGCGGCTGGACAGCGGGGCCCCAACTCGCAGAAGCCCTGCGCTTGGACCTGATGCGTCTGCAGGAGACGGGCCGGTGCTCAGTAGTGCAGGCCCATGCCGTGAGCGTTCACGGACACGATGACAGGGCCGAGCTGGCACTGAGCGATGGACGACTGCTGATCGGAAGAACGGCCGTTGTCGCCACCGGCGTGGCCTCGCTCACCCCAGCCGACATGGCCTGGGTGACCGTCCCACCCGACCTGGTAGCACCACCCCTCTGGCGTACGGCGCCGGAGAACTTGTCCGGCTACACGTACGTGCTGGGCGCGGACCGTCCTCTGGGGACCTGGCTGCGTGCCCATCCGAACGCAACCAAGATGCTCCATGTGCTGTGTCCGCCAGCTGATCAGTACAAAACCGCTGAGGTCGCAGACGATGAGCGCGTCCGGATCGTTCCCGTCTCACACGTCGCTGTGCAACCCGACCGCGGCGGAGGCTGGAGGCTGGACGTCACGGATCAGGCAGGAGCGCAAAAGACGTATGTAGTGAACACGCTGCTGAACAACCTGGGCGCCAAGCCAGCCGCCCTTGAAGGGCTCGTCGAGGGCCCCGACGGCTACTGCCCGCCTGGCCGCCAGCACCCTCGCATTCATGTCGCGGGAGATCTGCGGGCCTCGCGGTATCAGCGGATCGTCACCGCCCAAGGCTCTGGGGCTGAGGCCGTACTCGCCTACTACTACGACACCACACTGTCTGGCGCGGGCAGCCGTCGATGACGCTCTCGACACGCTGCCCGTCACGAGGCCGCCTTCTGCGGTTCACTCCTTTCCATAGTGAACGGAGCCATCAGGTGACCCGGCGCGGCCTGATAAGGCTCCGGCTCATGGAGATCGGGGATCGTCGGCTGCAGAGCGTGGAGGGTGGCCTGGAGCGTCTTCGAGTCACGGGTCCAGCGCTTCGGCGCGATCAGCTTGAGCCGCGGCGCCTCGGCGGGGGACATGACCTGGCTCTTGCAGTCGATGACGGGAACAAGACCGAGGTTGTGAGTGAAGAGCAGAACAGGTTTCTGCGCGACCAGCGAGCGAAGTTCGAGGCGAGCGACGGGACCAAGGACGTGGACGCGGCTGCCGAGACGCTTGGGCTTCCCGATGACGACCAGACCGTCGAGCCGGCCTGCGAGCGTGTCCCAGTCGTAGGCGGACTCCGCGTAGACGCTTCGGTAGTGAAGGAGCTCGACGCCGCCGGGCAGGTCCTGGGCAATGCGGTCGAGCCAGCGCTGCCAGTTGGGATTGTCGACGGTCTTGGGGGCGGCGCTGACGTAGACGCGGACCGGGGTGTCGGGGCAGCGCTGTGCGGCGATGCGGTGCATGGCCGCGATGTAGCGGCGCTGCTGCTCGGGTCGAGCGAAGGTCTCCACGTCCAGGGGATCACCATGCCTGGGCATCTGCGTCGCATGCATAGCGCTCATGATGCCTTTGCGGCGCCCCGAATGCGGAACGGGGCAGGTAAATGCCCAGTTCTGGCATCCTGTCAAGCGGTGCTCACCCATTGGCGACACGGACTATCCCGGGGTGTCGATGTGGGATCTCAAGGGGGTAGCGTGTCCCTGAATAAGATCCATAGCGACATGGCTAAGCCCCGCGAGGTGGAGCTCCGGGGCACGGCCGCAGACCTAACCAGAGAAGGTCTCGACGTGATGCAGGGTACCCGTACCCGCCGACAGGCACACACCAAGGCACCTGCCGTGGCAGCGATGGCTCGTCCGTCGCTCCGGTTGGGTGCCGTTTTCGTCTTCCCGCGCCACTTCGCGTGCGGGCGCACCTCTGCCCCGAAAGGGGGCGAGATGGTGTAGCCACAATGGCGGCGCCCGCTGAGCGGGTCTTCAAGCCGCCGGGACGCCCGACCACCCCGGTGATTGCCGTCACCAGGGCTGCGGCGCCCCATCTGCCACCAGAGGGTTTGCCGACCCCCTGAAGGGATTGTCCGCCGGTTGCCGCCGGTCGAACAGTTCGATCTCGGTTCTCCATGAACCAACGAAGCGCCATAGGCGGCTTCGTCATGCCTCCAACCGCAAGAAGGAGAGCAGAACCCATGTTGCAGCATTGGGCTGCCTTTTGTCAGCCCACCCATGCCCGATTGGCGCATTTCGCCCCGTCTGCTCGGTCACAGTTCCCTTCGCAAGCAGATGCCCTGCCATGCCAGGGACCTGGCTTGGAGCTTCGCGTACTGCATCGCGTGGTGTCCCGGTGAGTGCCGCAGCTCAAGCATCTGCACAGCCCAAGGCTGCCGTGCCGGATCACCTTTCGGCTTCGTCGACGCCTACCGGTGAGCAGGCGGCGTCTCGAACCGGATTCCGGCGGTCCGGGCCGCGCCGACGACTGCGGTCGGTCCTCACGCAAGCCGGCCCCGCTCCGGCTCGCGGGCCAGGCAACCCGCTGGCGCTGGGGCGTGATGCCCGGGCCCGGCTCAGCGGTGCGGTGCACGCCCTGCTGGACACGGCCGGCCTGGACGGTGCAGGGGACGCGGTGCGGCTGGCCGCCGTCGTGCTGGCCGCGAAAACGCCGTGGGCGACGGGTGCGGTGGAGATCCGCACGAGTGAGCTGGGACGGTGGCTGGGGTTGTCGGCGTCGTACCTCGCCTCGCACGTCGTCCCGGCCCTGCGCCGGTCCGGCGTGGTCACCATCGAAACAGCGCCCGGCGAGATCGGCCAGGACAACGGGCTGAAATGCCGGGTACTGCCGCTGTGGGAGGCCCGAGGCACAGTTGGCCACCCGCTGGCGCTGCGTCGCACGGAGATCGCGACGCTGCTGCGGCTGCTGGAGGCCGTGATGGCACCCGGCTGGGCGCACCGAGACGGCTCCGTGACCCCGGCCGGGCTGCTAGGGGACCGTACGGGCCGCGGAGCTGCGACCGACCGGCTGGCACTGCTGCTGCTGATGCTGGAGGCGACGCGGACCGGGCGGGTGCGGCAGTGCGGCGGCACGGTGGACACCAGGCGCGGCCGCGCGGCGGCGACAGTGGCCCGGCTGCTGGGCTGCACGGCGTCAGCGGGGGAGCGGATCCTGGAGCGGCTGGAGAGCCGGGACCTGGTCCGGCGGGTGCGGGCACAGACCGCCTCCGGTCTGGCGCACCGTACGCGGCTGGTGGTGCCGGCGGTTGCTGCCGCGCACGGCCGCGACAGCAACCCTGGTGGCCGGGGAGTGCGTACGGATGCACCGGAGCCCGGTTTTTCAGAGCCCGACGGTACGGCAAGGCATAGTGACGCGTCTGAGCCGGTCGAAACGCCGCAGGTCAGAAACGGCCTAGGGAGTGACGGGACGGAGAAGTCAGAGCCCGACGCTACGGCAGCCCTTCACACTGATCACACTCCTGTGGCTCCTCCTGCCACCCTGCAGCAGCTTTCGTGTGGCTTGTCCGGCGACAGCCGTGGACAGATCCCTGGTCGGCCGGAGCGCGGGCGCGCGCGCGAGGATCAGGCCGCCGACGGTGCCGAGCAGATGTCGCCGGTGTCGAAGGCTGGCCCGCTGCGCGGGGAAAACCCGACAAAGTTCCCGGCCGATGAGCAGGAGAGGCGGGACGTGACCGGTGCTGCTGAGGATGTCCGGCTGAAGACCCTGGGCGGTGGAAAAGCGCAGCAACAGGGACCGAGGCCCCTTGGTGATCTTCGTGTGCGCATCGCTCTGGCACCCGTCACCGGACTGTGGTCACGGCTGACTGCAGCCCAGCGGGCCATTGCCCTCCGCGCTGCTGACCAGGCACTGCATGTGCTGTCCGGGATCGTAGGCCCCGAGGCGGCGCCGCAGGTCCTCGCCCACCGCCTCGCCGACCGGCTGCAGGAGACCGGCGGCGAGGCCCTGGTGCGTGAACCGATGGGCTGGCTCCTCGGCCGGGGCCTGGTCCAGCGCCCTGCCTGCCCGGACCCGAGGTGCGACGACAGCATCCGCCTGGACACCGGAACCGACTGTCCGAGCTGCGCAAACATCGCCCACATCCGCCGCATGCTGCGTACCCGCATCGCAGCCCAGGTCGGATCTCAAATGCCCTGCAGCGACCCGGCCACGTGCCGAGCGGAGACCGAGCGGCGCCTGCGTGAGGAGACCGCCCTCGAAGAGCAGCGGGCGCAGATCCGCCGGACGCACGCCGAGCGCGAGATCGAGCAGCGGCAGCAGGCCCTCGCGCGCCGCCGCGCCCTCGAGCAGGAAGCTGAGCTGGTCCGCCGGCAGGCGCCGTGTGTGGACTGCGGGCTTCCGGAGGCAGCGGGCCTGTGCCCGGCATGCTCCTCAAGGCGGCGTACCGAGGAGCTGGTGAGAGAGGCGGTCGACCTGGCCGTCGCGGTCCGGGCCGACCTGTCGGACGCGACCGAAGTCACCGAGCTCACTCACCAGTGCGAAAAAGACACCCGCGTTCTGCTGGCGGCGGCGTGCGAGCAGGCCTGCGGGCCGGACGCCGACCCGGCCCTCGTCGCGTTCACCGCGCCGAAGGTGGCGCGGCGGATCCGGGACGAGCGACGAGCGGCGGCGCTACGCCGGCTGCAGAGGTCGGCAGCGGCGATGGCGGAGAGCGACGCCGTGCACGGTGCATGCCTGCGGCGCCGCGGCCAAGGAGCGGAGGCTGCCGCGCAGGCCGCGGACACGGCGGGCCGCCGTACCGCGGAGTTCTTGCTCGGCCAACTCTTGGACGAGCTTGGTGCTGCTCGCCAGAGCACAGCTAAGGCATCGGTAGGCGCCGCATGATCGCTGCCTGCGCAAACCGCAAAAGGAGAAGGGCCGCGCGGACCAGCGTTCAGGAGGGGCGCAGGCTGCTGCGCGTGCTCAGACGGATTCCCAGGACCAACGAGGAAGAGGACGGCGAGTGAAACGTATAACGGACACGGGGCCAGTGGCTGGCGCGCTCGGACAGTTCCTGCTGTCTCTCCCCAGCACATACCGGGTAGGGCTACTGTGATGCCATGGCCAAGGAGCTCCGCATCAGCATCGACGAAGAAACGTACGAACAGCTACTGCGTCAGGCTGCGCACCACCATGAGGATCCAGATCAGTATGCGAGCCGACGGCTGACCGCTGACCTCGCACACACCCGCTTCCTCGAGGGAGCGAAGACCTTCGCCGCAGAACACGGGCCGGCCTTCGCCGAGCGCTTCGGGACCGGCCCCAGCAGCAACGCCGCCTGATGCCGCCCCTTCTGTTCATCGACAAGCGCTGGCTGCTGGAGATCGCACAGAACCTCGTGCCCGGCGACCCGGACGTCGTCGATTACGGAGCCCTGGCTGCCGCCGTCGCACGCCACCGAGACGAGGTGATGGAAACTCTCGTCTACCCGGCCCCCCACCACCGGGCCGCCGCGCTCCTGCACACCCTTGCCAGGATCCCCGCTCTCGAACACTCCAACGAGCTGTTCGCCGCGCAGGTCGCCTACGCCTACCTCCACGCCAGCGGCATCCAGGTCAAGGTAGGCAGCCAGGAGGCAATCGCGCTGGTGGCCGATGCCGTGGCAGGACGCCGTGATGTGCGTCAGGTAGCCGAGGCGCTGAGAGACTGGGGCTGACCGGTCATGCCACCTGAAGACGCCATCGGTGAGGCCTCCGCTGGATGAACGGACTCGGTCCCGACCACACGACCTGAAGTGTCCCAGTTTGCCTGCATGCTGCAGCGGCGGCCGCTACGGTGGCGTGGTGACCAGCGTACTTCCCGATCTGACCCGAATGCCTGCCGACCCGTCACTGATCAGTCTCGGTTACCACCACGAACACACCCTGGAGGCCTTCGAGTTCGACGACACGCTCGAGGTCTGGACGGTCACCGCGAGGATCGACGCTGATGTCCTGGCGGAGAGCCTGGCCGTCCACAGCGACGCTGACCAGGAGACGCTGGACGCAGTCGAGGACATCGCGGTGGGCCGGATGCCCTTTGTGCGGGTGCGCATGTTCGGGCCCGAGCATCCGTTCTTCGCCATAGACTCCTATACCGGCGATGTCGCTCGCATCGGCGAGACGGTTCTGGACGTCGCCAGTGGCGAGTTCGACCCTGCCTTCGAAGCTGCCCTGTCCCACCCAGTTGGTGACCTGTTGGTCATGGACCGGATCATCCTCGATCCTGCCTGGCGCGGCTTCGGTCTAGGCCCCGTTCTGGCAGGCTCGGCCATCCGCCGTCTGGCGCAAGACTGCGTCGCGGTGGTTTGCGAACCGGGGGACGCCGACGGCCGCGAGATGACCGACGAGCAGCACCGCGAGGCCGCTGCCAAGCTCGGCCGTCTCTGGTCCCGCATCGGGTTTGAGTCGTTCCGGCAGGGTGTGCACTTCCTCGACTGTCACCTGCAGCACCCCCAGGACCTGCTGGCCGAGCGCCGGAAGGAATTTGTTGCTCTGTGCCGCTCATGGCGCGACCAGCACCATCCGTAGCATCTCGATGCAGCGGGATGGCGGCACGGCGCGCGGTTTGCTCCTTCTCGGACCATCAGTGATTGATAACGGTCCGCTGACGTTGCCCCCGCGTGTGCCTCGTGCGTGGAGCAGTATGCGGTTCAGCCGCTCGGCAGGGGAAGACGGCGGTGGGTGAAGACGATGTCCCTCACACGTTCCACCGCGGCCGGGGCGATGCGGGCCAGCGCGGGCAGGGCATGGTGCCAACCGTCGCCGGCGAGCGCGCTTGCTGTGAACTGCCTGGCCGCCTGCGCCGCATTCGCCGTGCCGGGCGGAAACTGTGCGAGGGCAAGGGATCGAAACGTCTCGGTGAAGGCGGTGCTGGTGGATGCCGAGGCGATGCGCAGACCTGACGGTGTCCGGGCGAGGTAGCCGGCTACGGCTGCGAGTACCTCGGCACGGCTGTAGGGGACGTTGTGACGGTTTGCGTGTTGGCGGGCAGCGTCAAGGTTGCCGAAGGCAGCGTGGGCGACGGCGATGGCCCCGGTCGGCAGTCCCCACGGGCTGCTGCTGGCCCACCTCTTCTCCCACGCCATCAGGGTGCTGCGGGCGTCGTCGCGTTCTTCTCTGGCATGCAGGAGAAGCATCGTGAGGAGGTCCTCCGTATTCCTCCAGGCTTTTGTTTCCTTGAGCATGAACGCCACATGTTCGGCGGCTTGGTGCAGGCGCTCAGCGCATTCGGCGTCGGTATCGGCGAGGGCGGCGAACAGTTCGGCGAGGTCGGCCATGCGTCCGCTCCACCCAAGTGGTGAGGCATCCATGGTCATCAGACGTTCTCGTCGGCGGTCGATAAGGTCCACGGCAGTGGGCAGGTCGTAAGAGCGCAGCGCGGCCGCGACGGCAACGAGAGTGCGTTGTCGCCTGTTGTGGTCCGGCGGGCCGGTCTCCTCGGCAAGGGCCAGGGCCCGATCGCGTTCGCCGACGTGAGCCAGGGCCTGCGCGGCGGCGCCTATCGCGTCAAACACTTCCCAGCCAAAAAGGTCGGCGTCTTCCAGCGTCTGGGCGCGGTCGGCGGCCTCGTGCGCAAGGAAGCGAGCCTCCCCGAGGTGCCCGGCCGATGCGGTCGAGACGGCTGCCGCGGCGAGTGCTAGTACTTGCTCGGCCGGGTCCCGCAGACTCCGAGCCAGGAGCGCACTGTCAGAATGCTGGCCGATGGCCGCCAGTGCCGTGACCAAGGGGATGAGCCAAGGGTCCTGGTATCGAGCACTAGTGTGCTGGGGAGAGCCAAGGGTTTCCAGCGCCCGGGACAGCCGCCGACCCGCCTCATCGTGCTCGCCTTGGTCCGCGAGACGGTATGCCTGCTGGGCCAAGGTCTGCGCCGGTGGGTCCTCGTTCGGTTCGTCAAGGACATCGGCGAGTACGGCGCGTGCCCCGACGAGCGTGTCCGTACCCATCCATCCGGTGTGTCTCTCCGCTGGCACGCAGTCCACCAGGTCCCGCGCACGGTCCACCGAGCCGGTGTCTGCTAGCGCTTGCACGACAGCAGTCAGAATCAGACCGAGGAATAGTTTCAGATCAGCTCCGTCTTCGGGTGACAGCGCGTCGGGGTCGTCCAGCGCACGATGCAGGCACCGCGCCGCCTGCTCAGCCAGGATGCTCGCCTGTTCCGGACGGACAGCGGCCAGCGCCGAGGCTGCTGAAGCCCGGACGAAGCTGCCCATGAGACGTGGAGGGAACGCCTGGACGTACTGGCTGATCCGTTCATACATCCGGTCTGCCTGTAATCCCTCGGCGGCCGCGGCAACGGCGCCCCAGGCCGACACAGGCGCGCTCGGATCGGGCGGAGAACCCTCGGCCAGCTCCTTGGCATACCGTTCGGCCTGCTTCAGCAACCGCCGAGCCAAAGCGGGGTCGTGGGCCCGGGCGGCGAGTGCGGCCCGGGCCACCACGGTCGCCCCGGCCTCATCGCCTGCTGCTGCCGACGCCCCGAGCGCGCCGAGCAGTTCGCACCCCTGGCGAAGCTCGCCGACGGCGATCAGCGTCACGGCCGCCTCCCCGATGGCCTCCTCAACCTCCTGCTCATCCTCGCCCGACGGCTCTCTCTCCCACCGGGCCCGCTCAGCCCATCGTGCGGCCTCAGATGCGACCTCAACGGTGTGCCGGTCACCGACCTCGGCCAGCACACGGGCCACCTTCGCCAGACAGACGGCCTTCTCCGCCGGAAAGGGCGCCACGAGTGCAAGATCCATGGCGCGCCGGGCGTGCCCCAACCGGGCGAAAGCCATCGGGACACCGACTGGCATGGCCCTGGCCCGCTCGGCCAGCATGGCCGAGGAAGCTGCGAGAGCAGCCAACTCCACCACGTCGTCCGGATGCTGGTGGCGCACCGCTTGGGCGGTCAGCTCGATGTGGGAGAACGCCGTATCCAGTGAGGCGCGCTCCAGCAGGGCCCGCTGTCGATGCGGGTCGAGGGCGATGGCGGTCAACCGCTGGATGTCGCCGGCGCCGTGCAGCATGCGTGGGTAGTCGTAGAGCAGGTAGGAGGGGGTGTCGGGAGGCCATTCCCGGGCGTGATAGCTGTCCGCCCATTCGTGCAACTGGTTCTCGAATGCGGTGATGTCACCCAGGGCGGTCAGGGCTTCCCGACGCAGCTCCTCGTGGCCCAGTGCATGGACGTGCGAGGCGGCCGGTGGGTCAGGCACGAGGACCTGGCCGTGGCTGCCAGGGATGAAACTGCGGCCGGTGATTCCCCGCAGGAGCTGGGCAACCCGGTAGGGGCGCACGCCGACAAGCTGGGCCAGCTCGGCGGTCGTAAGACTACCGCGGGCCGCCACCATCAGGCCGAGGAGCGGGACCCCGACATTCTCGTCGTCCAGCAGTCGGCGCAGTTCATGACGGGCGAAGGCACTGATACCCGTGGCGTGAGACCACGGATCAAGCGTGCGGATGATGGCGGGGGCGCGGAGGGGGTGATCGTCTGGAACGTCGTCCGGAACGGGTGGGTTGGGACGGCCGGTGACCAGCACTCGCATGCCGGCCGGCGGAATCTTCGGCAACAGGGCGGCAATGCTCGGCCTACCGGTTGCGGGTCCCTGGTCCTCGTCGAGGCCGTCGACGACCAGCACCAGGCGCCGGCCCTGATCCTGGCATGCCCCCGCGGCAGCCCGGTACAAGTCGGGGAAATCCTCAGGATGGGTTCCCACGGTTCCAGCGTCCCGCTGGGCGATTGCCGCCAGTTGCCGCATCACCGTCTCGAGGAAGTACTGCCGGTCGTTGCGCCCCAGACGATCGGTGACGAAGCAGGAGACGATCTCCACGCCGTCCGGCCGGTGCCGGAGTACGAAGTCGGAGACAAGGGCCGATTTACCCGCCCAAGGAGGCGCCTGCCACCACCCGTACGCCGAGGCATCAGGGGAATCCGGACCGGTACAGAACGCGTCCAGTTCCCGTAGCTCGCTGTTCCTGCCCAACAGCTGCGCCGGCAGGAAGTGCTGCTCGATCCATGCGGCGTAGCCCCGGTCTTTCTGCGGTGACGGCCTTACTGGCGTCAGAGGCGAACGGAGCGGCTGGGCGTCATCCAACAGGGTGCTCCACCAACGCGGATCACACGTCACATCCGCCCACTGACTCCACACCTGGACCACGGCAAGCAGCTGCTCACAGCTACTCGGGCCCGGGGTCTTCGCGCTGTTCCAGTCGCGGTGCAGCCACTCCGCCAGGCGCCGGTCCACCCTCGAATCACGGCCGCCGACCGCACGGGCGACAGCACGACGCGAATACCGCTTGCCCGCCTTCCGGCAGGCAGCTTTGGCCTTGGCCTCCAAGGCCCGCAACGCGTCGTACAGTTCACGCGCCTTGGACGATTCCCCCACCTGCGCCGCCCTCCCCGGGTGCCCGCCGCTGTCGGCGCGCCCGCCTCGTGGCACAGCGGGCACGCCGATGACCAGGAGCGTAGAGGCCCTTTGCCCGCCCTGCCCGCCCTTTCGGACACCCACCCCCCACACACGGCACGGTCATTCCTGTCCGGCCCCATCAGCCGGCGATCACCGAGGAGAGGAACACATGACCATGACTACGCCCGTAACCCGCAAACTGGGCCGTGCCGCGCTCTTCAGTCTGGTCCGAGGTGCGTGCTGGGCACTGGGCTCCGCACTCATGGCGGGCATCGTGTGGTGGGTCCAGCACCAGTAGTTGCAGGGGAGGCGCGCCTGGGCTCGATCCGATTCTGGCCCAGGCACACCCAGGCTATTGATCGTTCGTACGGCGTAGTTCGGGGCTCAGGTACTTCATGGAGCCGACCCAGCCCAGGGGCGGGGCAGCGGCGACCCCGGCCAGGACGTCGCCTCGCCGGGGCTCGGCCACCCAGGCGCCGCGTATGCCGCAGGCGGGGTCGAGCTGGTGGTTCCTGGCGGCGAGGCGGGCGATCTCCTTTGGGTGGTCCCGGCTGGTGAACTCCACCTGCTCCAGGAGCTTTCGCATAGCGGCCTCGTCGGCAAGCCGGGGCTCGCGGATCAGCATTCCTCCAGCCGCGGCGCGCTGTTCTCGAACTGCCGCCCTTGCCCGTGAAGCTCTTCCCATGCCCCATCCAACGATGGGGCGGTGGCGATGTCCCTGCCACTGGACCGTACGGGGGAGGGAGAAGAGAGGCCCCACGGGCTGGCCTCGCCGCCAGCACCCCCGCGCCCGAGTGCCCGAACGTCGAGCTCAACCCGCAACTCGCGCGATCCTCCGTGCCCTCGGCCCCAGCGATAGGGCAGTCGTCCTCGCGCTGTCCCGTGCTCTCGACACCCGCGCGAGCTGCTGAGGCCAGCTGGCATGCGTGGTCATCGTCCAAGTGCCGGGCCTGTCATGAGAGCGGGCCAGGGGCCGCCGCACCGTGTCCGTGCGTAGCGGTGCAGGTGTGAGGTGACAGTTGAGCGGACGGTGGCGGGGAGGGTTTTGTCGTTGCTCAGCTGCCGGTACCAGTCAGGGGGCTGGGCGGTGGTGCCCGCGAGCATGGAGAAGGCGGTGACGGCCTGCTTGCCGAGGTTCTCCTCGGCCCGGGCGAGGTCGAGCACGAAGTCGTGGCGCGCCCCGGCGGGCAGATGCGCGAGCGTCAGGCCCACGGTTTCCTCGGTGAAGTGGGCGAAGTCGGCGGACACGCCGTTGGGCCGGGAGCCGAGCCGTTGGGCGGCGGTGACGAGCCCGCGGGCGGCCTCTTCCGGGTGGGGCGTGGCGAGGCGGCCCAGGAGGTGCGCTGCGAGCCGGGCCGTGGCCCGGTCGATGGCACTGAGCATGCCGGTGTCCGGGAGGGTCAGGTCGAGCACGGTGTCGACCACGGTGGGGGTGTCCGCCGGGGTGAGGGGGTGACGGTGGGCGAGGAGCGCCGCGAGGGCGTCATGCGGTGCGACCGCGCCGGCCTGCCGGTGCGGCCGGGTCTCGCAGTCGCCTGTCAACTGGTCCAACAGGGCCTTCAGCTGCGGCCAGCGCCAGTCCGGGTGGTGGACGCAAGTATTCACCAGGCGCAGTAGGGCCGGGTAGGTCTGGTCACCGAGGGCGAGCGCGGCGGCGACGGCGTCAGGAGTGGGGGGAGCCCACGACCAGTGGGTGATCAAGGCGTTCCACAGGACGATCTCCTCTGAGGAATCGAGGCGGGTCAGGTGGCGGCGAAGCGGTTCCACGACCTGCGGGGACGGTACGAGGTGCCGTTCGCCCGCCGCGTCGACCAAGGCGCTCAGCTCGGCGGGCGACTTCTTCCCGAGCGCTTCCTCCACCAGCTCAGCAAGGATGTCCTCGGTGAGGTGGGCCAGCACCTTGCGGGCGACGTCCGGTGACCAGCCGGCCTTGTCGCGGGCCGCCTCGGTGGCCTGGATCCAGGCCTTCACGGCGGACATCGCTGGCGCATGGCCGCCCGCGGACGCAGGGCCCACCAGGTTGACCAGACCGGCGCGGGCAAGCCAGAGCTCGGGCCGGCTGTCGTCGGGGAGCAGCTCGGACAGCCGCTCTAGGGGGAGCCCTTTGTCCAAAGCCGTCCTGACCGCCTCCGCCATCAGCGACGCCATAGTGCGGGAGCCGTCCGGCTCCTTGCTCGGGCCGGGAAGTGTTGACAGGGCGGTGCGGCAGGCATCAGCCAGTGCCCTGCGCAGCGGGGTGTCCCTGCCGAGCAGGACCGGGACGAGAACGTGGAGCACCAGGGCCGTCTGCACCCGAGGGGAGCGCACCGACTCCAGCTCGGCGACCGCAGTACAGGCCCGTTCCTCACCCAGGACCGCAGCCAGTCGCGCGGCCCCGTGCAGCCGCGCCCGGCCCGCACCCCGGTCGCCGTCTTCGAGAGCGGCAGCCAGGAGAGCGGCCGCATCCTCTTCCGTGGCCGACTGCACACCCTCCCACAGAATCCCGACGGCCTGCTCGAACTCCGTGACCGTTCCCCGGGTCTTCTCGGGGCGTTCGTTGAGCAGGGTCTCGAACACCCGTAGGGCCTTCTGGCGCCGACTTGCCTGCTGGGCTGGAGGCAGGCGGAGCACACACACCTCGACCTGCTCGACGGCGTCGGCGACGACCTTGTAGGACTCCACCGTGATCAGGACCCGGCACACCTGCGTGACCCATTCCAGGCTTGATTCCGGGGCATGGGGGAACAACGCGGCGAACAGGGCGATCCATTCCAGCTTGTGGGTTTTCAGTTCCGCAGGACCTCGTTCCACCCACCACGCCAGGCGCCGCTGCTCGGCACAGAACCTGACGGTGTCCTCGGGGTGCTGGCTCGCCAGCCGGCCCACCGTCGCGAACAGCACCCGGCGCAGCGCCGGACGCTCCTCCGTCAGCGGCCACACCACCGTCAGGTCCTCGACCCACCGCCCGGACTCCTTATGCACATGACCGGGCAGCCGTTCCAGGAACCGCTGCACCCCCACACGGGAAGCCCGGCGCAATGCTGCGTGCGCCGCCGCGATGTCGTCTTCGGCGGGGCTCCGCATGTCGGCGTACCACTCCAGGGCCCGGTCGGACAGATCCGGATGCTCCAGCAGAGGCCGCAGCAGCACGCTGTCGGTGCCCGGGTCCGCCCGCGGGATGAGCTGCCCGGCGACCGCCGCCAGGACCAGGTCGGTGGGGTGCTCGGTCATCCGGGCGACCAGTTCCTTGCCGCGGCCGGCGTGCCGCAGGTACTCGGCGGCCATGAACTCGAAGAAGGTCTGGTGGAAGAACCGCAGACCGCCGGCCGGCGCGTCCGCCAGTAGGCCCCTGCGTCGCAGCTCGGCCAGCTCCATGTCGATGCGCTCCCGTGGCACGGCAAGAAGCCGTTCCAGGGCGTCACCCGCGTCCCGGGGCCGGTACTCGATGGTGTTCGCGCTCAACAGGTACCGGGCCAGAGCGCGTGCGGTGTCCGACAGGTCCCAGCCCGCCCGCCCCGACTGCTCCGTGTCCCCAGCCCGGGAGTCCTTCAGCACCCGCCGGATCCGGACCTGCTCGAACAGGCCGGCGGCGTCGATTTGGGCCAGCGGCGGATCCGGCGCGTACAGGTCGAACAGCAGACGGAGATAGAGCGGGTTGCCGCACACCTCCCGGACTGGGAGCCCCTGGTAGACCGCGTCCAGGATGTCCGCCTCCAGCCGTCCGGCCGCCGAGGGACCATATCGGGCGGCGGGGCAGAACACGTCGGCGTGCCGCCGCACCGCCTCGCGGCACTCCTCCTCCGTATACAGGCCCAGCGTGATCTGCGGACGGCGGAACGCCACCGCCTCCGCTTCCTCCTCGGCCTCGTCGTCAGTCCCCTCGGGGCGGGGCGGGAACTGCAGCTCGACGGCCTCCTCGGGACGGCAGGTGAGGATCACTGCGATCTTCAGCCGGTCCATGGCCCTCAGCAGATCCTGCACCGCCTCGGTCCCCCGGGGGTGGGCGACCAGCAGGTCCAGGGTGTCGACCAGCACGACCGGTCGGCCCTTCAACTGCTGCGCGCAGCTGACCGCCTTGACCAGATCACCGACGCTCACCCCGGTCTCGCTGCGCGCCTCGGTGAGCCCCTCGATGAGATAGCTCGCCCGTACGAACAGCGGCTGCACGCCCTCCATGTCGGACAGTTGTCCGAACAGGCTCCACAGCAGGGACGTCTTCCCGCACCCTGGCTCGCCGACGACCAGCTGGGCACTGCCCTCCTGCGCCGCGAGCGCCCGCTTCAGGATAGATCCCTCGACCGCCCGCCGTACGTACAGGTCCTCCAGGGCGACGTGGCCCTCGACCTGGGACGCGTCGACGGCGACCACCGAGGCGTCCTGGTACGCGTACTCGCTCAGTTTCTCCAGCCGCTCGAAGTCCTTGTACCCAGCTGTGTGCCAAGCGGCGCTGACCTTCAACAGCTCCTGGGCGGTCCGGTCGAACTCGTCCCGAAGCTCTGCCGGCCACATTGTTCCGGGGCACCGGAACCGGTCCCAGGCCCTGAACTTGCCCACGAACGCGCGCACCGTGTCCGGCTTGGGGATATGGGTGTCTTTCAACCAGTCCGTAATGGTCGGCGGCTTGACGCCGATCAAGGCGGCCATGTCCTTCTGAGGCACCGGACGGCACTTCGCCTGGCGGGGCAGCTCCTTCGTCAGCCGCTTGAACAGCCCACCGAACCCCGTATCCCCCATCCGCTGCCTCTTCCCGCCCACGAGCCCACGCCAGCAGGAGAGTTGTACCGCACAATGCGCCTCACTGCGCCGCCGAAAGCCCCAGCATGGTGGGTGGCGGCCGTCACCGAATCGGGCCGGACACCGAAACTCCCCCGTCTGACCAGCAGCTTCCTTCCGGACCCCGGCACCGAATCACACCGAACGCGCCGACCCCGGCAACCCTCGGAGCCGTCAACCGCAAGGACCCGAGGAGGGGAATCATGTTCCACACCATCACCGCCGCAGCCGCCACCGCGTGTACCCGGCCCGGATTTGCTGACCTCGCGCTGGACTTTCTGCCCTGGGCCCTGATCATCCTGCTCGCGGGCATGTTCATGGGATCCGTCGTCGGATGGATCAGCCGACGGGCCGGGGACAACAGGTGGGAGTCGCTGCGGCACGGACTGACAGCGTGGGTGACCTGCACCGGCCCGCTCCTGGCCGTACTGCTGTGCCTGCTTACCCTCGCCAGCCAGTGCCGATGAACCAGCCCGCGTCAACAGACCCACCAGCAGCAGCGGCACGGCCCGGCGGCCCACGAACCCGCCGGGCCGTTGCAGGCACTTGGGGCCCACACGGGCTCCGCTCTGCGCCGACGGCCAGCGCCTGGCCCGTCGCCCGCGTCGCCGACCAGCGGACGATCCACCGACCTCGAACACCGGTGCGACGGGTGCCCTGAGACGCCCCAACTCGCGCGACCGCGGTGGTCAGCCGCAGCGCCGCATCCTCGCCGCCGGCTACAGCGAAGAGAACAGCACCGTCCACCAGGCCCACGATCTCGCGCGCAGCGACGAGCCCAGCACGACCGAGAACACCACCGCCGCCACGGTCATCGACGACCTGACCCTCTCCGTCGACCCGGTGCGCGAGGCCACGGCGCCGCTGAAGCCGCCCGACAATCAGTCACGAGTGCCGCACCTCACCCAGCTGGACTACGCTGCGCCCTGTCGTAAGGGCGAAGGAAGGTAGGGCTGTGGCCAAGCGGACGAACGGCTCTGAGAAGAACCGCAAGGAGCCGCTGTCCGGCGTCGCGCGCCAGCTGTGGGCGTTCTCTGGCAACGAATGCGCCTGGGGCGACCCGCACTGCTCAACACGGCTGGTCACGGAGGAAGGCGCCTGGGTCGGCAAGATCGCCCACATCATCGGCGCCGAGCCCGGCAGCGCCCGTCACGAAGCATGGGACGGCAAAGACGTCGAACAGCTACGGGACTTCGACAACCTGATGCTCCTGTGCGGGGTGCACCACGACCTCG
Source organism: Streptomyces griseomycini (assembly GCF_014203535.1). GTDB lineage: Bacteria > Actinomycetota > Actinomycetes > Streptomycetales > Streptomycetaceae > Streptomyces > Streptomyces griseomycini. The sequence goes on along the minus strand of NZ_JACHJI010000026.1, from coordinate 18,331 downwards.
TCGACAGTAGCGTCACCCGGGACGACTACACCGTCGAGTACCTGCGGGCAGTCAAACAGAAGCACGAGGCCAAGTACCGGTACACGGTCGACGACATCGAGGCCGAGTTCCGCGACACGGTCAACGGCTCCCTGGTCCGGCCCGCCACCACCATGCGCCGCTTCTTCGCCTGGGAGGACGCCAACCAGGACCCGTCGGACGAACAGGACGTCCTCGAGTTGGTCAACCGCTTCGCGGGGCGTGTCGGCGGTCTCACGCGGATGGCCCGCCAGGTGCTCGCCCTCGTGGTGCACGAGGAGACCACGGACTTCGAACTGGTGCTGAGGCGCTTCTCGGCGGACCGTACGACGCTGCTCAGCGTCGTACGCGAACTCCAGAAGGCGGAGATGGTCTACCTCCACGCCGAGGAGTACGACGAGGACCGCGGACAGCTGTCCCTGCTCGGTGGCGCTTTGGAGGGCGTCCCCGAAATGTGGGACGAGCTTCGAGGCTTCTGCCGCGACGAGAAGGTGGACCTGAAGGAGATCCTGGTGGATCTCGACTTCTCCCGCTTGGACTGAGCCGCAGGGGCGCACGACCGGCGTCCGGGAACGGCGGCCCTGGCCGTACTGCGTCCCGTCACGGGGACCGGGGGCTGTCCCGCACACTCCATTCCGGCACGGGCCGGGGCGAGCCTGACGGGTGGCCAGAGAGCCCCTGCACGGATCTCCACCGGCCCGGCGGAGCGCCCTTGACCTCGAACCACGTGGCCTGGTCGGGAAGCCAGAAGTCCGGAAGGTAGACGCCGAGGTGTTTCCCGTCCTCGGGCTGTGGTTCCCGAAGCCACTCTTCCTGCATCTTCTTGAGGCGCTCCGCCGGAAGCGGCGTGAGCTCGAATCCCTGCGGTTCGTACTCCCATTGGACGCCGAGAGCGTCGAAGAAGACAGCCCAGCGGGCTTCGAGGCGGGAACGGAACCTGTGCGCCTTGTAGCGAGTCTCGATCGGCTTGATGCTCATACGCCCCCTACGGTCTTGTGCTGAGCGTTGACGCTACTGCTGGCTCGGCTCTGGTCAACCTTCAGTCCACCTTTTCTCGAGGGCCGGCCTATGGCTGGCGGGCGCAGAGGAGTGGGACGGACCGCACGTCCTGCGATCCGTTCGCGCGTTCGACGAGGACGTTCCGCGATGCGGTCCGGTCGAGGAAATGGCGTTATTGTCATGGCACTTCCTCGGCTGCACCTGATCGAGCAGAGCCGCTGCCGCGGCTCGCTCGTGCGCGTGCACCACGTCGCGCAGGCTCTCGGTCCATGCAGCGTGCCGCTTTTCTCTTGTGGCACGCACCCCGTACTCCCGCATTCCGATCTCCTGCCGGGTCCGGCCCCTCCACGATATCTCTGGCATCTGGAGCCCTCTGCCATGGCCAGGTGCGGGCGGCGGTTTCGGAACCGTCCACAGCCGTGCGGGCCGGTGGTCGGGTATCGGACAGCTTCCGTCGTCTCTTCAGACACGCGGACGGCCTTCTGAACCAGGACCGGCACCTTCTTTTGCCGTGGATGGAGTCGTTCCCGCAGGCAGGCCCGACTCGCGGTAGTTCCTTGTAGCGATGAGCAGGCTCGGCCAGATTGTGGGTATTTTCTGGGCACCAGGGTGGGTATTTTCTGGGTAAGACCTGAGGAGGTCTCATGTCCACCGATACCGAGACTCTGGCGGCCGCGCTACGTCGCCTGTTACGCCGGGGACTGCCGGTCGACCCCGCCGCCGCCGGCAGCGAGCTGCTGGACCTGCCCGGCGTCGTGGCACGGGCCCACGGTTCCAACGACCCGGCCGTGCGCGCCCATGCGCTGGACGGGGTACTGCGCGGACAACTGGCTCGCTTTCCTCACGCTCCTCTCGCGCCGGCCGCCCGGTTGCTGTTCGGCGCCGTTCCCGCCACGGCGGGCCGGACGCTGACGGCCCGCCGGACGGAGGCCGCCCGGGCGGCTGACTACGAGGTGCACCACTTCCGCAAGCACATCGAATCCCGCATCTGCACCCTGCTCGCCGAGCAACTGCTGGCCGACGCCCAGGCGTTCGCGGCCGCCCATGTGGCTGCCCCCCGTCTGTCGCCGCAAGCCGGATCGCTGCGGCTGCCGCCGGACGTGTTCGCCTGGGAGATCGCCGAACACGAGGAAGCACTGTGCGAGGTGTGGTCCCGGCTGTACGCGCTGCGCGCCGCGCTGCTGAGGACGGCGCGCCTGGCCAGTATGGACGCGGCCGTGCCGTCGGCGGTCGCGGACGAGGTGCTGTGGTGCTACGCCGTGCTGCGGGCGGCCGTGCAGCGCTACCGTGCCGCCTATGGGCCTCTGCTGCTGCCCGCGGACACCGCTTCGGTCACGCCGGCCGATCTGGAAAAGCTGGCCGGCCCCCTGCCCGAGCTGTCCCCGACCGATCTGGTGCTGCTGTCCGTCCTTCCCCCCACGGCCGATCCGCAGGCCTTCACCACCCAGCTCAACGAAAGCAGCGGCGGCGCGCAGATCCGCGCCGCCTGGCACCAGGCCCTCACCAAGCAGCTGACCGACACCACCGCAAGGAGAACCGCGTGAGCCATCCGCAACCGCCCCGCCGCTTCGTCATCACCGGCGGCCCCTCCGCCGGGAAGGAAGCGGTCTTCACCGAGCTGCACGAGCGCGGCCTGCCCGCATCCACCGGGGAGATCGCCCGTGAGATCTACCGCAAGCACCGCGACCGGCTCGGACGTCACCTGCAGGTCGGCGACCGCCGCGAGTACTCCCGCGAGGTCCTCGCCGGCTTCATCACCGAGTACTGCGCCCACAAGGCCGGCGACCGGTTCTACAACCGCGGTATCCCCGACGGCTACGGCTGGGACGCCTTCTTCGGCCTGAGCCCTTACCCGGAACTGGAGGAAGCCGCCCGCACCTACCGCTACGACACCGTGTTCGTCCTCGACCCGCTGGACGACTTCACCACCGCCGACGACACGGTCTGGGCCCGCGAACGCGAGATCACCCGCGTCCACCAGCTGATCATCCAGGGCTACTACGACGCCGGCTACCGGCCGATCTTCGTACCCGTCGACTCCGCCGCGGCGCGCGTCGACTTCATCCTCGCCCAGATCTCCGCACCACCCCCCGCACACACCTGACCCACGGGAGAACCGATGACAACGGCGTTACTCGTCTCACCCAACAACGTCACCGCCAACTGCATGGCCCGCGCGGTCGACCTGATCCGCCCCCGGATCCAGGCCACCCGCCCGGAACACGTGATCTTCAACGTCGGAACCCAGATCAACGGCACCCCGCACCTGGGAACCTCCCTCGTGCAGACGGCCGCGTTCCTGCTCGCCCAAGCAGTCAGGCGGGCCTTCGGCATCGACGCCACCGTCCGCTTCGGCGCCCTGGACAACGCCCCCTACGAGATCCGCCTGGACCCCGAAACCCACCACGCCTACCAGACCACCTACTTCCACGCCCTGGGCGCGGACGGCGTCGCCGACATGATCGGCAAGTACTACCACGCCTTCTTCGACAGCCTCGCCGACGCCACCGGCATCGACTACGAGGTACACACCTACACCGACCAGCAGGCCGACCCCGCCTACCGGCTCGGCTTCCTGGCCACCCTGGAACGCCTGGAACAGATCCGCTGGGCGCTGGCCCCCTCCCACGGCATCGTCCACGTCCGACTGCCCTGCCCGACCTGCGGCTGGGCCGAGAAACGCGCCGAGCGCACCCGCCTGGAGATCCACGGCTCCGGCGGCGCCGAGTTCTCCGCCGTCTGCACCGACCACGGCCGCTACACCGTCCTGGTCACCCCCGACCGGCCCGACCCCTACATCGACCTGGCCACCCTCTACCGCAACCTGGTCAAGGAGCGCCTGCCCTCACCGCCGCGCATCCTCAACGTCATGGTCAAGGGCGGCGACTGGGCCTACGGCTGCCAGCTCGTCGACGAAGCCTTCGCCGCCCTGCCCGGCCCACCGGCCCCGCCCCGCATCTTCACCCCGATGGTGCTCACCGACACCGGCGCCAAGCTGTCGAAATCGCTGATCCGCGAGGGCACCGTGCCGCCTCCGCCCGGCGCCCGGCCCTGGATGCTCGATGCCACAGCCTGGGACGGCAGCATCGACGACTACGTCGACGCCATGGTCTGGCTGGTCGGTGATGTCATGCTCGCCGACCCCAAACACTTCTACCGCTCCTACACCACCCAGGAGATCGACCGCCTCATGACCCGCCACACCGCAGCCCCCGCCCAGCCCCGCGCCCGGCACATGAACCTCTACCGGCGCTACTTCGACCTGGTGGCCTCCGGCCGCAAGAAGATCGAGGTCCGTGTCCAGTACGCCAACCTGCGCAACCTCACCGCCGGCCAGCACATCAAGTTCGCCTGCGGCAAGGACGAATGCCTCGTCCGCGTCACCCGCGTCGCCCGCTACTCCTCCTTCGAGGAGATGCTCGACACCGAAGGGCCGGAGAACGTCAACCCCGACAGCCCGCGCGAGCAGCAGCTGACGAACATCCGCCGCATCTACGGCCCGGAGAAGGAAGCCCTGGGCGTCCTCGCCATCGAAATCGAACGCGTCACCAGCTGAACCGCCCACGCAAAGGCGCCCTGTCCCCGGCATTGCAGCTGCCGGGGACAGGGCGCCTCGCATGCTAGCTCTTTGGCCCCTTCGGGGGACAGGTCCCGCCGTGAGCCTGGACCTTCAGGCCCGCGGAGCCTGCCCCACGCCCGACCCCCACCGGTCGGCGTGAGACGTCGAACCTACAGCGCGTTGCGCTCCGCCGTGTTCGGGCTGTTGAGCAGGTCGTTGATGAGTTGTTCGGTTTCTGGTTCGGGGGAGCAGTCCAGGGCCCGGTTGATCTGCTGGATGCGGGAGATCGCCGTGTGCAGCCCCGACCGGTTTCCGGCAGCGGCCTCGAGCCGCAGCCAGTCCCGGTAGATCAGCTCTGCTGTGTCGTCCACCTCCAGCCCGGTCGCCACGGCCTGCCGGGCCGCGTTGAGGTCCTGGTGCGGGCCGGCGGGGGTGCGGTAGACGGCCACGGTGTGGGCGATGTCGATGATCCGGGTGGTCATCTCCTGGGCGAAGGGCTCGGCCCACGGCAGGGGCTTGCCCCCGAACGGCTTGCCGCGCACCAGCGTGAGCGCCTTCTCCAGGTCCGGCAGTCCCGCGGGTCCCAGCGGCAGGGCGCGTTCGACGAGGTAGAGAAAACGGCTCCAGTCGCAGCGCACACCGGGAGAGAGGCGGTAGGGGTCCTCGCCGGTGCTGCGGCGCGGGACGTAGGGCTGGCCATCGGGGTCGTTGCCCAGGCAGCGGCGCAGGCCCTGCAGCCGGGCGTTGAGGGTGCTCGTCGACCACGGACTGATGGGGTCCATGGCCTCGCACAGCACGTCCGCGTGACGGCCGGGCCGGAAGTACAGCAATGTCGCCAGCTGCGCCATCCTCGGGCCATGGCCGCTGCTGTCCACCCCCGTGACCTCGACCGGTCCCAGGATCTGGATCTCCGGGGCGTGCAGGTCGTGCGCGGCACTGGTGCCGGCGTCCGGTGCTTTGCTCTCCGTGCCGGAGTGCTCGTCGTCCGGCACGGCTACTGCTGCCGCGGTCGCCGCCGCGTCCGGGTCCTGCCCGGAATGATCGTCCTGGTTCGAGGACGACTCGTCCGGGAACGGCCTGTCGGTGGTGGGCAGCAGACGCAAGCCGGCCGGGTCGGTGGAAGCGGCGAGCAGGGCGGGAAAGACCTCCTCCCTCACCTTCGCTTCCTGCGGTGAGGCGGCCGGTACGGGTTCGCTCATGGCCGCCGGCTCTTCCGCCGTGGCCGCCGGCTCCTTCGGTGCGGGCGACTCGGGTCGCTGGGCTTCGGGCTCGTCCGGAACCTCCCGCCAGGCCCCTTCGGCCGGGTGGGCCGGCTGCCCCGACACTTTCAGAGCGGTGGTGATCTGCTGGTAGGCGGCGTGTTCCAGACGCTGCACCGTGATCTCGGCACCGAGGACGTCGACGTGCTGCGGCCGGGTGAGCGACGTGTTGAGGATCTCGGCCGTGGGGAAGTGCACGGCGGCCGTGCTCGCCGGGGCGACCAGGGCGACCGGCACCGTGCCGGCCTTGTCGATGACCTCGGCGAACTCCCAGGCCGTATCCGCGTCCAGCGCCGCCGCGCACAGCAGCACATAGGGCTGGTGCCGGGTCTCGGGCATCTGGTGCGCTTCCAGCAGCCGCTCGCTCAGGTCCCGCAGAGCGTGCTGGGGCTGGCGCATGTGGGCGATGCGGGTGGTGGGCAGCAGCTGCGGCAGGTCCTCACCGAACCCGATGACGACGACCTCTGCCTCGGCCGCCCAGGGGCTCATGCCGAGCTCCAACGCCAGCGAGGTGCACACCTCGGTGAGGTGGAGCGGGTTGCCGTCCAGCAGCAGCGCGGGCAGCTGGGCGAGGTTGAGCAGCACAAGGTCGCCGCCCTCGGTGCTGCCGATGGTGACCAGGGCCGGATACGGCGCCGGCACCTCGCGGGCGTCCTGCTCGCCGAGCAGGTCCGCGTCGGCGGGCAGCGTCCACCAGCCACCCTGGCCCGCCACGAAGGGCGCGGGCGGGTCCTGCATGAGGTCCTCGGGCAGCACCTGCAGGGTGCGGGCGCCGATCCGTGCGGCGCGCAGCTGAGGCAGTGTCGCGTCGTCCTCACGCCGGGCCACCTGGTGGGCCAGGGTCCGCAGCGCCAGGTCCAGGCGGGCGGCACCGTCCGGCTCAGCGGCCGCCGCCAGCTTGGCCTCCGCGGTCGACGTCTCCGGGGCGATGGCGATCTTCTCCCCGGGCTTGCGGCGGCGGCGCTGCAGCGTACGGCGCAGGGCCAGCGCACCGGTGATGGCGGCGGCCAGGAGCGCACCGGCACCCAGAACCGTGCGCAGATTCAGGAAGCTGCCGGCCGGGGCCGGCGCGGGGGACTCGGAGGCCGCCGGGGCGGGAGAAGACTCGGCGGAGCCGGACGACCCGGCCGACTCCGACGGCGTGGCGGAAGGTGACGCACTGGAGTCCTGCTCAGGCGTCACCCCCGGTGCTCCCGCATCTCGGCTGGGCTGCTGGCTGGGGGCGGCCGCGGACGCTTCCGGGGCAGGCGTCGCGCTCTGGCCCGGTGCGGACGGCTGCACCTCCCCTTCTGCACGGTCGTCGGGCTGCTGCTCGTCCTCCGGTGCCGGGGTGTCCGCAGGAGCGGAGGGCCGGCCATCTGCCTCGTCGGACGGGGCGCTGTCGCGGCTGTCGGCCGGAGGGGTGTGCCGTTCCTCGTCCGGTGTCTGGGCCTTGGGCACGGTGATCTGCTGCCCGGCGTAGATCACGTCCGGGTCGGTGATGGCGGGCAGGCCGTCCGGCTGCGGCTTGCCTTTGCTGGCATCGAACAGCTCCTGCCACTGGCCGGCGTCGCCGAGTTCCTCCTGAGCGATCTTCGACAGGTAGTCGCCCTCGTGCACCGAGACGACACGCTCGCTCTCATCTGAGGCAGCGGATGCCTGGCCCGCGAGCTGCACGTGAAACCCGCCGGCCGTCGCGGCGGTCTCGGGCATCTGCAGCTGCCAGCCGGGCTGCAGAAAGCTGCTGGACTTGAAAACCTGCCCGCCCGGCATGGTGCGGCCCTCGTTCAGCGCGGCGATCTCCCGCCACCGCTCCCCGTCGCCCAGCTCCCGTTCGGCGATGCTCCACAGGCTCTCACCCGGCCGCACTGTCCGTGACGGGCCCGGCTGAGAGTCGGCCGCTTCCTGTACCTGCTCAGCGGACTGGTCCGCCTGGGCGGGACCAGGCACTTGGGCCGCACTCATGCTGGGGTCGGCCGCCTGGGCGGGAGACGCCAACGCGGAATTCGCGGGCAGCAGGATCAAGATGCCGCCGATCAGAGTGGCCGCCGCGCGCTGTGAGGCGCCCAGACCCCGAGGTGCGTGCCAGGTCCGGCCGCGCAGCTGCGCGACACCCTCTCGCACCGCACAGAAAGCGAACTGTGCCCAGCTGATCCAGCCGATCACGATGAGCAGCATCAGAAAGGCCGCGCCGGTGTCCTGACGATCCAGCAGGTGCGCCAGGTCGTCGCGGCTGGATTCCCAGACGACCGGCGTAGCCCAGGCCAGCAGGAGCGGAAGCCCGCCGACCATACCGAGCAGGACAAGCAGACTCCCCAGGGCCTTGAGCACCCGGCCGAGGGTGCGGCCGGCAGAGAGGGACGCATGGGTGGTGGGCGTGGGCATCAGGGTCCTTCGGGGGTGGTGACGCCGTGCAGCAGCGTCGCTTTGCCGTGGCCGGTCACCGACATGGAGCCGATCCCGACCACGGGCAAGAACTTCGTGTCGTAGCTGTCGGAGACGTGGACGGTGAGCGTCTTGCCGTCGCCGGAGACGCTGACCGTGCCGGTGGCGCCGACGGACCGCAGGTAGGACTGGGCCGCGGCGACGGCGTCCTGCGGCGCGACGATGACGGCCTCGCCGCTGATGGCCTTGGCCGGGTCGATGGCCTGCCCGCCGGCCCGGGCCGCCTCCCCGGCGATGTGATCGGCCCGCTCCAGGGCACGCATCTTGCCGCCTCCGTCGACGGCGACGCCGATGATGCCGATCAGCGCCACCACGCACACCGCCACGAACACGGTGACACCGCCACGGTCGTCGTCGAAGGCGTACCGGTCCCGGTGCAGGCGCAGGCGCTTGCGGAGGTGCTGGACGTTCATCACACCCCCCGCTGCCGGTACTGGTCCACGACCGAGGTCGCGGTCGACGTCAGGGTGCGCGCCCCGGGGGCGCCGGGCAGCAGCAGATCCGCCAGGGTGACCGTGCACGAGATGGTCACCGTGACGGTGCCGACCTGCCCGACCGGCACACTGAGTCCACCGACATCGATGCTGACGCTGCTGGAGGCGCACGTGATGCCCTGATCGTTCAGAGATTCGGCGGCCGCGGCCTGGGCGGCGGCCTGTGCGGAGGCTGCGGTGCGGTGGATGGACGCCTCCCGCGCCGCATCCTCCGCGGCAGCGTCGATCTTCGCGCCGGAGGTGACGACGCGGCCGCCGGCGATCGCCAGGCACACGAACATGATCAGTGGCGGCATGATGATGGCCGCCTCGATGGCGACACTGCCGTCATCGCGGCGTGTCCTTCTGGCCCACCGTGCCAGGCGAGACACGGTCTTCACCCCTCTCCCGGTACGGTCCAGCGCTCCACCGGCCCGGACGCCGACTGCGTGATGGTCAGCCCCGGGATGCCGGGGATCATCGACTGCGCCGTTCCGGATACCTGAATGCGGATGCGTTCGCCGGTGCTGCCAACCGTGACGGCGGGAAACCGCAGGCTGTCTCCGGCCGTGCGGCCCAGCACCTCCCGGGCCCGCGCCGCGCCGTCGGCGGGGGAGGCCTGGTAGGCGCGGGCCGCGGTGACTCCCTCGCGGGCAGCGGTCAGGGCGATCTGCCGCGCGTAGTACCACATGGACGCCTGGATCACTGCGATCGCAGCGAGCAGCACAACCGGGTAGACGATCGCCATCTGGATCGACGCGTCCCCGCGGTCATCGGCCCATCTCCGCCCACGCCACCAAGCCGTAAGGCGAGCGTGGCGACGCATCAGATGCCGCTCAGGTTTCCGTTGTACCTGGCGATCACTGCGGCGATCGTCCCGGCGATCACCAGGGCGCCGGTGACGGCGGCAACCCAGATGATGACGGTGGTGATGCTGATGTCGCCCCGGTCCGGGCGCCGCTGCAGCTCGGCGAGACCCTCCTCCAGCCGTGCGGCCAGCCGGAGCACGGCACGGTAGGAACGGACGGCGGTGTACCTCATGGAAATGCCTCCTTCAGACGGAATGACGGGTGTACCGAGTCGGGTCAGACGGTGAGCATGCGGATCACCGCGGGAAACGCCATCAGCAACATGACCAAGACGGCCAGCAAGGCGCCGGGGGCGGTCATCTTCTCGCTGGCGGCGTTGGCCTCAGCCGCCTGATCGGCCAGCAGCTCAGCGTTCAGTGCGGCAGTGCGGGCCCGCAGGGCCTTGTAGACGGCGGCACCGTCGGTGGCGGAGCCACGCATGATGTCGGCGACGTCGTCCAGGGCGGGCAGGTCGTACTCGGCTGCAAGATCCCTGAGCGCCTCATAGGGAGGGATCTTCTCCAGCCGGGCCCGCCTGAGCGCCCCCTGCAGGTAGAGGAAGGGCCAGCCCCGGCCGACCGCGGCGGCCTTCTCCAGGGCTTCGGTGGGGCCGGCGTCCGCGGCCCGCTTGAGCGCGACCAGGTCCAGGTAGGCGACCAGAGCGTGCGCGAACTCCTCCCGCGCCCGCTTGGCCTGGTCCCGCACCGCCAGGTCCGGGGTGATGAACAGCAGACCGGCGACGGCGAGGCCGACGACGGCCGGCACGTAGAACGGCAGCGAGACACCCGCCACGATCCACGGGATGGTGACCAGCACGGGGCAGAGCAGCCCGAGCGCGGCGAGCGCGGTCTTCTTCAGCATGAACTGGCCCGGGCCCTGGCCGAGCAGGGCCAGGTTCTTGACGGGCACCCGCACGCCGGGCAAGCGCTCGAGGCGGGCCAGCAGCCACCGCCCCCACACCTCGTCCCGGTCCAAATCCTGCTCGGCGGACACAGGCACGCTGCCCGGAGCCGTGCGCTGCAGAGCCGGGGCCAGAGCAGGCTGCGGCCGCAGCATCTCCCGCACCAGCAGAGCAACACCGGCGCCGACCGTCCCACCGGTCAGCACGACAGGCAGAAGATTCACGGGCCGACTCCTTCGTGCTCGCGCTCTACAGCCGGTGCATCGAGATCGGTGGTGTTCACAGCGGGCAGCCGCACCGTGCTGGCCGGATCGAAGGTGAGGAACCGCGGAATGCGGCGGAAGACGCCGAGCTGCCGCATCAGCGCCAACGTGGCCACGAACCCGGCCGTGAGGAACGCGAGGACCAGCTGGCCGAGCAGCGTGGAGTACGGGGCGGTGTAGGAGGGGACGAAGAACCCGGCCACCACGATGCCCACGGTGATGATGGTCATCCACCGCACCGTGGTCCGCGGCTTGGCGCGGTCCGCCTCGATGCTGCGCTTCTTGGCGACTTCGTCGCGGACGGTGCCCGCCAGGTCCTCCAGCGCCTGAGCCAGGCCCGGCCCGCGGTCATTGACCGACAGGATCAGCGCGGCCACCACCTTGTCGCCGGTGACGTCGCCGAGTTCGTCACCGAAGACCCGCAGAGCGTCCTCGGGGCGCCAGCCCAGCCGCAGCCGGTCGGACAGATTGACGATCTGGGCGGCGAGTTCGTCCGGGGCGCTCTGACGGCTGGTGATCATCGCCTGTTCCAGGCCCATGCCCAGACGTAGCAACCCGGCCAGCCGCCCGGTCCACTCACTGAGCGCTTCCAGCTGGCCGATGCGCTCCGCCGCGATCTGCCCCGGGGTGACCAGCCACGGCACACCGATCACCGCAGCCCCCAGCAGGACTCCCGCGACGAAGTTCCCCGACATCAGCCACACGGCAACGAACACGCCGGACGCGGCGACGGACAGGGCCCGCCGACGCGTCCGGACATCCTCCGCCTGGTCCGCACCGCGCCGGGCCAGCGCCCGCTGCCACCAGGGGGCCCGGCGCGGCGCCGCCGACCCCACGATCCCGGCGACGACACCGATCAGCCCGCCGACGACGGCCATGCCGCTGAGCAGCCCCCACAACAGGATCACCGGGCGCCTCCGACCTTCAGCGGCAGCGGCGCCGGCCAGGCCCCGTAGGGCTGCTGCAGCAGACTGGAGTTGAAACCGACGCGGCGCAGGTCGTCGATGCAACCCGGGTCCATCCGCGGCACCGCCCGCAGCTCACCGAACTCGAGGCCGGGCGAAAACACCTCGTTGGTGGCGGGACGCCCGGACTCCCCGATCCCGGTCAGCTCCAAGACATGGGAGACGTAGCGGTGGCGGCGGCCGCCGATCTGCGTCTCGTCCGTCATGTCGACGTACACGATGAAGTCCAGGCCGTTGGCGGTCTGCCGGTAGGCGAGCTGCTCGGACAGATTGCCCTGCGCCAGCGCGTACAGCTCCGCGATCCGGTCGAAGATGATGTCCGGGCGCCGGGCATGGATCGTGCACAGGTTGCCGCCGGCCCCGTTGGTCAGCGCCTGCATCATCGCCACGACCTCCGGGCCGCGGACCTCACCGACCACGATCCGCTCCAGCGACATCCGCAGCGCCGGATGCATCAGATCCAGCAGCGTCACCTCACCTGCGCCGCGCCCGGACGCGTCCTTCTCGCCGTTGGACTCCCGCCCGATCAGCGAGACGACCTGCCGGTGGTAGCCGTTGGCGTGGCAGAACAGCTCGTCCTCGGTCTGGATCGTGGCGAATCGGCACTCCGGGTCGAACTCGCGCAGCATCGCCCGCAGCAGCGTCGTCTTGCCGGCCTTCTGCTTCCCCGCGATCATGATGTTCTTCTCCGCGCGCACACACGCGCCGAGGAACTCACGCAGGATCGGGTCGATCGTGCCCAGCCGGACCAGGTCGTCCAGGTCGGCGTGGGAGACGCGGTGCCGGCGGATGACCGCATACGTCATCGGCCCGAGCCCCGTGATGGCCTGCAGCCGGGACCCGTCCTGCAACGACAGCGCCAGCGTGGGGTTCGCGGTGGAGATGGTCCGCTCCTGGTGCCCGGACCCCCGGGCCAGCTCCCGCAACAGCTCCAGCAGCTCCTCTTCCGAATCCGCGACCGGCCCGACCATGCGGCGTTCCCCGTCGCCGTAGTCCAGCCACACCTCGTGCGGACCCTGGATGATGATGTCCTCAACCCGCTCATCGTCCAGATACGGCTGCAGCCGCCCCGCCCGGTACAGCAGGTCATAGACGGCACGACGCAGCGCCTCGTCTTCCTGCGGACTCATCGCCGCGGCATCCGACCACACCGCGACAGCCTCAGTGATCCAGTCCAAGCAGCGCTGCTCCTCGCTGGCCCGGTCCATGTCGGGGGCCGTCTTCAGGAGCTCCTCGCGCTGCTTGGCGACCTGCGAGGCGATGTGCCGGGCGACCTTGTAGTCCACCGTCACCTGAGGCGCCACGCCGAGCACCCCGGTGCCCGCGGCAGACCCGGCCGGCGCGTCCTCCGCCTGCCGGGGTGAAGTCCTTTCGGGACGGCCGGGCGGCGGCACCACAGTCGGGTCGGCGTGCAGAGGCCTACCGCGCACGGGACACCACCTCACCCCTCACCGGCCCGCTGGGCGGACCAAGACGGGCACGACGCGCGGCCACCCGCTGTACCAGCAGGGTGCTCGTCGTTCGGGCAGCCCTCATCAGCGCGGATTTGGTGAAGTGGCGGGGCTGGTCGGCCCCGTCAGAAAGCACACGTGCGTCCTTCGGCGCGTACGGCAGGGTGGCCACTACCGGCGCCTGCAGCACTCGCTGCACCTCACCCGCAGGGTAGGGCCCTTCATTGATCATGAGCAGGCCGACATGGCCGACGCGTTCCTCGAGCGCGGCCACCCGGCTCTGCGCGGCCTGCAGACACCGCAAGGTGTTGCGGACCACGACCAGCACGGCATCGGCCTGCTCGGCCAGGACACCGGAGGGACCGACGGCTCCACGGCGGCCGAGATCAACCAGGACGTCGTGGCCGTGGTCGGCGTCGATGCCGCGGAACATCACGGCCAGACCTTTCCAGACCGAACTGAGACTCGCCGCCTGGGCGGGATCGGTAATCCCGGGCAGCAGCAGCCGGTCGCGCGGCGACTCGCCCTTGCCGTCCTCGCTGCTCAGGTCGATCAACTGCCGCCAGAACGCCTCACCGAACTCGCCCTTGCGGGCCGCGACCGACAGGTTCCGCAACCCGTACCGGTCCCCGAGTGTGCCCTGCAGCAGACCGTGCAGGATCGCGCCCCCGTCGGGGTCGCACTCGGCCAGGATCATCCGCCGGCCCGGCTCCAGCGGCCACGACAGCAGCAAGGCGAGAGCGCTGGTGGTCACACCGGGCGCACCGCTGCACCCGGTCAGCGCGATGACTGCCATCAGCGGCCCTCCGGGGCATCGAGGACCAGCCGCACCGCACCGGTCGACACCCACGCCGCCGCGGTGGGGCCGTCCTTCGCGGACGTGGCCACGTCGACGACCACCACCCCGGTACCCGGAGCGGCCTTCGACGCCTTCACCACCCGACCCGCAATGGTCTTGGACGCGCCGTCATCGGCTGCCTCCTCTGCATCGGTGACCGCCGCGCCCTGGGCCGGCACCTGCACCAGCTGGACCGTCTGCCCCGGCACTAGAGCAGTCGCCGGGACCTGTTCGGGCTTCAGGCCGATCGGCACCAGCTGCTCACCCGGCTTCACCAGCGAGTCCTTCGTCACCTGCGACGGTGACAGCAGCGAGCCCGGCTTCAGCTCCACTGCGGCCCGCTTGCCCACGACCGACTTCAGGTCATCGGCGCGTACGGCCTTGACCGCCGGGTCCAAGGCGACGGACGCCTTGCCCAGGTCCTGCTCGGTGAGGACCTGACCGACCTGGACGTCGCGCACCACGGTCACCACCGGCGTGCGGTCCCCGACCTGCAGGAGCAGCACAGCGACACCAGCGCCACCAGCTGCGATCAACGCCAGCGACAGAGCGATCACGCCGGGCCGGCGCCGACGGGCGGATACCCGAGGCGGCGCCACCGGGCCCGCCATCGGCTGCTGCGCAGACACCCCGTTCGTGGCGGGTGTGCCAGTACGTTCTTTGGTCTTGCTCAACGCCATGTCCTTTCAGCGGCTCGGCGACTACCTGACGACCTGCACTTCACCGATGGCCACCTGCACATCCGATTGCCGGATCTCTGTGAGCTGGCCGGCTGCTCCGCCGCCCTGCCAGTCGATCGTCCATGTCGAGGTCGCGGTGACCGCGTACCTCCCGCCCGGTGCGCCGGCTGACGTCGTGGAGTAGACGTGGCCGCAGGTCGGCGACTCCGCCATGCCTGCCGAGCCGTTGTAGGGCGTGCCGGGGCCGGTGCACGTCACCGTGGAGCCGTCCCCCATCCGCCAGTCGATCTTCGACACCTTGGCGATGGCCGTGACCGTCACACCGCCTGCTGACGCCGACGCCGTGTTGGGCCCGTAGGTCGTCGCGCTCTGGTTGACCCACAGCCACATCGGTACGCCGACCACGTATTTGCCTGTCGGCCGGGGGCTGGCGATGTCGGGGCCGAGCAGTGTCATCTTGTCCACGGCTTGCTGGGCGAGAACGGCCGGGTCGACGGCGGCTTCTTCGCCGGGCGGCTCGGCGAGCCACACCATGCGGACGATGGTGTTGCCGCTGTCATTCCATCTGCAGGTCTCTTCATAGACCGCGCCGTCGCCGGGTTCGTGCCCTTTCCATTCCAAACTGCCGGCAGGCGGTTGCGGATCTGCCAGCTTGTAGGTGCAGTTGGTCAGGTCGGTGTCCTTGCCACCGCCTGCCCCGCCTCCTGCGCTCCCGCCGCCACCGCCCGCTCCGGTGCCACTGCCACCGCTGCCTTGGCCGCCGGCCTGGCCGGGAACATTCACCTCGACCTGGCAGGTGTACATCCCGCATTTGGTGTTGCCGCTGCCCTTTGGTCCTTCATCGGCGACCGCGACCGCCGGCATGGACAAAGCTGTGAGAAGGCACGTCGCCACGGTGGTAATCCGACGGGTCAGCATGGTTTGCCCTGGGGGTCATCACGAATGACACGCCAGCCCTCGGGCCACTTCTCGAGCGTGCTGACGATCAGGTACTTGGTCAGCCGGTTACTGGGAAGGGTGACCGGCTTCTCGGTGTCGGCATCGACGGTCTGCCACCGGGAGATGTCCAGGCAGCTGGAGACGGTGGCGTTCGGGATCTTTCCCTTGGCGTCGTACTTGGTGACGACCGGGTCGGTGACGCGGACGTCACCGATGTTGATGAGCCCACGCTCATGGGTGCGCTTGGCGTCAGCTGTAGCGTTCTTCAAAGCGGCCAAGGCGGCGTACTTCTTGAGGTCCGCACCAGCACCGCTCCGGTCGGCGTACAGCTTCTCCATCTCCTGCCAGTAGCCCTGGTAGGTGGCGATCGCTTCCTTCTTCGCGGCCTCTGCCGGGTCTACGGAGACGGTCGGTGACGGCGTCGGCGCGGACGAGGTCTCAACTGGCGCCTTACCGTTGTTGTCAGACGAGCACGCGGACAAGGCGAGTACGGCGCTCAGCGCGACGGATGCGGCGGCCCAATTCCGCAAGCGAACGGCGGCGGGCTGCGACGAGCGTGGTTGGGTGCGTGTCACGTTCTCTCCCCGTATGGCGCGGTGTAACGGTCGCCAGCGCGCGGCCATCAAGATCCGCGACTCGATCCAGCTGCGGTGATGCGTTTGCGTGATCGCAAGATTACGCATATGCCAGTCAACTTCCCAACACGGTATGTGAGTTCACTCGTGCATCTCGGGACGGATGCGGTCACATTCGGAACCGGATGTCGATTTGTAGTTGTGTGCACTCGGTGGTTTGCGGCCGTGCACGAGCTGGGCCGCAGTCCTCACGCGCCCGGAGATGGCGCCCGGTCACGCGAAGGAGATCTCCACGCGCCGGTTCTCCCTGCGTCCGGCCTCCGTGGCGTTGGACGCGACCGGACGCCGTTCCCCGAAGCCATGTGCCTCGAAGGTGACCGCTTCGGAACGGAGATCGTTGGCCAGGACATCCCGCACGGCGCCGGCCCGCTGAGTCGACAGGATGTCGCCGTGCGCGGAAGAGCCGAGGTTGTCCGTGAAGCCGGCGACGCGGACTCGGGTTGCCGCCCGCCGCTCGATTTCCCGGGCGATCGCGGCGATGCGGGACCTTGCCGAATCGCTCAGCCGCCCGCTGTCCTTGGCGAACAGCACCTCGGCCTGCAACCCGTAGGTCACCTCCGTGTTCGTGTCCGTGCGGCGCTCGGCGCCCTCACGGTTCCCGACCACCCGGCTGATGCCAACGGGATCCGATCCAAGGTCCAGGATTTTCGGAGGAGCGAGAGTCGCGCCGCTGCGCAGCGCGAGGCCGGAGCCGTCCCCGTACGGGCTGGCGGCCGCGTTCTGCACGCCGGTACCCGTGCACAACGTCAGCGTTAAGGCGGTGAGGACGGGGAGCTGGACTGTGAAGCGGGATCGGGACGAGCGCATGGTACTCACCTCATCCGGAGATCTTGATGGTGGCGGTGTCGAACAGCGGCAGCTGGAGGCCGACCGTGGTCGTGCCCGCAGGAGGCGCTGGAAACTGCATGAAGACGCGCGCTCTTTCCCTGGCCTTGAGCGTGGAGAGGCCGGTCGTGGTGAGGGGGTGTCCGTCCGTGTCGCGCAGCACGTAATAGCGCTTGTCTCGTACGAAGTCCACGACGGTTGCCCCGGCCAGCGAGGGGCCGGTCCGCAGGACCTGGAGTTCGTTGCCCCGCAGCGCTGCCGGCACGACGGCTGCTTCGGCTCGGCCGTTGGTCAGGTCACCGCGGATGGTGAGGTGGCCGGCCGGGTCCCGCTCGGCGGAGGTGATGGTGAGGGTCAGCCCGTTTGGACCCTGAAGTTCCGCCAGGGGTGTCCCCGTCTGCAGCTGCTCACGCGATGCGGAACCGCTGCCTGATCCCGGCGCGGCCGGCAACGCATGGTTCTGCTCCGGGCCGCCAGCCGAGCAGGCGGTGATGCCCAGAGCCAGGCCTAAGGCGATCGCCAGCCCGCTGAGGTGCGCGCTGAACGTTGTGGTGCGCCGACCAGTCATGGAGCTGTTTCCTCTCGGTGATCGTTTACGGAGAGCTGGGGGGAGGCGGAGTGCGGCTACTCCTCCTGCCGAGGCGACGGCCACACCGTGATCACATCGCCGTCGAGGGTGACGTACCGCCCCGGGAAGAGGCCGCGCACCCTGCTCAGGTCGCCTACACCGAAGTCACTGCTTCCTTGGACCACGCAGGCGTCCCCGATGTACGAGACGACCTGCGTCCGGTCTGGCCATCTGTGATCAGGAATCGTTTCATGAATGCGAAGAGCATCGATGGCTTGCGGCATCTGCTGTTCCTAACTCCCCTGCCTGGTAAGCGGTATGAAGCAAGATTCTTGATGTGCAGAAGTAAACTAGCTATTCGCTTCAGTGAATCTCAAGTGGTGTCAGTGGTAGTTGCAAGGCTGTGACATATAGCCGTGGGGGAAGATCGCCGCTGACCGAATGCGGTCAGGAGCGAACGCGGCATCCAGTGAGCGTTTTCAGCGCTGCCGCTCCAGGGTGAGGATGGCGGCGGTGATTGACGACAGGCGGTTGGGGCTGCAACGGGCTCTGCGCAAGATGCGCCAGGACTTCAGCCTCGCGACGCTTCGTTGGCGTTCGCAGATCCGGATGATGCGGTGGGTGCGGGCCGCGGTCAGGTCGTGGGTGCGGCCGGGCAGAGCGAGCGAGATCCACAGCAGGTTGCC
>NZ_JACHJI010000025.1 GCF_014203535.1 Streptomyces griseomycini | reverse complement strand
CTGGGAACGGCGCGACGACATCCACGAAGCTTTCCTTGGCCTCGCCACCTGTCTCATCACCCACCGCCACGTCCAACGCCTTTGTTAGGACCTCTAAGTCGGTCCGCCTCGAGGACACCGGTGACCACGTCGAGTTCACCTCGACGAACGCCGCCAACTCCCTCGTCGTGCGCAACTCGATCCCGGACGCGGCGGGCGGCGGCGGCCGGGAGGCGACCCTCAGCCTGTACGCCGACGGCGAGTTCGTGCGGAAGCTGACCCTGTCCTCCCGGCACAGCTGGCTGTACGGCGACACCGACGGCCCCGAAGGGCTGACCAACACCCCGGGCGGTGACGCGCGCCGGCTGTTCGACGAGTCGCACGCGCTGCTCACCGAGACCTACCCGGCGGGCACGGAGTCCCGCCTCCAGCGCGACGCCGGCGACACCGCCGACTTCTACGTCGTCGACCTGATCGACCTGGAGCAGGTCGCGCCCCCGGCCCCCGGGCCCACCTGGTCGAGGTCGTGCCGTCCCCGGTTCGCCTGTATAACGGCATGCAGGAGTAATGGTGTGTGAATAGGTCGAGGGGGAGCCGCGTCATGAGCGTCACCGACAGCCCTGCCGCGCGCCTGCAGGCGCTCTTCGAGGGGCACCGGCTGACGCCGACCCAGCGGCGCATCGCGCACAGCATGGTGCGGCGGGCCGCCGACGTGCCGTTCCTGTCCAGCGTGGAGCTGGCCGAGCTGGCCGGGGTCAGCCAGCCCTCGGTGACCCGGTTCGCCGTCGCCCTCGGCTTCGACGGCTACCCCGCCCTGCGCCGGCACCTGCGCGAGGTCGCGCCCGCCGAACCCGTGCCGGAGACCGGTTCCCACAACGAGTACCAGCAGGCCGTCGAGGCCGAGATCGAGAACCTGCGGCACCTCGCGGAGGCGCTGGCCGACCCCGCGCCCGTGCAGCGGGCGGGACGCGTCCTCGCGGGCAGCCGGCCGCTCCCCGTGCTCGGCCTGCGCGCGGCGGCGGCCCAGGCGCACGGCTTCGCCTACTTCGCCGCCAAGGTCCATCCCGACGTGCGGCTGCTCAACGAGGGCGGCACGATGCTCCACGACCGCATCGACGCCGCCGTCCGCGCCGGGGCGAGCGCACTGCTGTGCTTCGCCCTGCCCCGGCACCCCCGCGAGGTCGTCGACGCCCTCGCCCACGCCAAGGAGACCGGGCTGACCGTCGTCACCGTCGCCGACTCCGCCTTCGCGCCGGTCGCCAAGGTGTCCGACCTGATGCTGCCCGCCGCCGTCGGCACCGGGCTCGCCTTCGACACGGCGTGCGCGCCGATGCTGCTGGGGCGGATGCTGCTGGAGGCGATGTGCGACGGCCTGCCCGAAGCCCAGGCGCGGCTCGAGGAGTTCGACGCGAAGGCGGCGGCCCGCGGGCTGTTCGTGGAGTGACGCACCGCCGGTGTTCTCAGACTCGTCTCACCTTCTGTCGCTAGCGTGCGCCTCCTGGTACTTCTTCCGGTACCGCTTCCGAACCGTGCACCGAATGTGAGACGGGAGGCTGAACGTGACGCGCGGAGGTCAGGGGCTGGCTCGGGTGGCCGTCGTCGTACGGGCCGGGGCCGCGCCGCTGTGGTGGCTGGGAGTGTCGGCGACGGGCACCGGGCTGCTGGTGCCGGGACTGACCGGGCGCCGGATCGGTGTCCTGGCCGGTGCGGCCCTCTTCATCGTGGCGGCGGCCGCCGTCGCCTGCCTGCGACGGGGCCGCTACCGGGCCCTGGCCCGCGCGGCGGTCCGGGCGGGCAGGCACGACGTGCTCCAGGACCGCGCGGTGACCGCCCGCAACTGGCGCCGCGGTCACCGCTGGTGGCTGCTGCTCGCCTTCCTCGCGGCACTGGGCAGCGCCTTCGCGGCACCGGCCGCGGGTGGCCTGCTGCTCGCCGGGTGCGGCGTGGGCCTGTGGCTGAAGGCCGCCTGGATCGGCCGCCTCGAGCGGGTCGGCGAGCACCTGCTGTGGGTCCGCGTCGACTGGCTCGGCAGGACCGCGGGCCACCCGGCCGGCAAGACGGTCAGGGCCTACCGCACCACAGGCATTGCGGCGGGCGACGCGGCCCCGGGCGGCTCCCGCCGCAGGACGCCGGCACTGGTCTGAGGGCAGGGCGCGGAGGCTCGTCCCACGTGCGGCGGGCCCCGCGCCGCGCTCAGGGTGCCAGGCCCTCCAGCAGGGCGTCGGGGTGGCCGCCGCCCGACTCCGCCACGATCTCCTCGACCGTCTGGGCGCGGCGGACGACCGCGAAGGAGACCCCGCCCGCCCCGTCCGGGACGAAGCCGTACACGCCCGGGCGGGGGAGCGAGTTGTAGGCGTAGTGGTGGGCGAAGTAGTACGCGCCCGTGTCCAGCGCCGCCGCGTGGTCGCCCTGCTCCAGCAGCGGCAGCGCCTGCCCCTGCGCGAGCAGGTCGCCCGCGAAGCAGGCCGGTCCCGCCACGTCCTGCACGACCGCCGGTCCCTCCTTGGGCCGCCCCTTGGCGTCGTAGGCGGCGATCCTGAGCGGCCACGCCCCCGGCGCGTACACCGTCCGCGTCGCCACCTGCACGCCCGCGTGCGTCACCGCGACCGGACGCCCGCCCGCGCTCTTGGCGTACTCCACGCGCGTGAGCAGCGTGCCGTGCTTGGCCAGCAGGGACCGCCCGAACTCGGTGACCAGCCCGTACCGCCCGTCGAACAGCCCCGGCACCGTGTCGCTCAGCAGACGCGCGTACTGCGCGTACGTCGGGCTCGTCGCGTCGGAGGCGAAGTTCACCGGCAGCCCGCCGCCGATGTCGATGGTGTCGACCTGCCGCCGCCCGGCCCGGCGGTTGATCTCCTCCGCCAGCTCGTACGCCTCCGCGACCCCCCGCGCCATCAGCGACAGCGCGATGCCCTGGGAGCCGGTGTGGGTGTGCAGCCGGGTCAGCCACGGCCGGTCCAGGTACGCCCGCACGACCCACTCCCGGGCCCCCTCGTCGCGCAGCGCCACCCCGAACTTCGAGGTCGCCGTCGCCGTGGACAGCGCCTCGATGGAGCCACCGCCGACCTGCGGGTTCACGCGGATGCCGAGCGGGGAGGCCGCACCGGGGACCTCCTTCACCAGGGCGTCGAGGCGGTCCAGCTCCTGCGGGTTGTCCGCGTTGACGGCGATGCCCAGGGCCAGCGCCTCGCGCAGCTCGTCCGGCGTCTTGGCGGGGGAGTCCAGCACCGTCCGCTCCGGCGGCACCCCGGCCGCCCGCGCGAGCGCCAGCTCGCCGGGGCTCGCGACCTCCGCGCCGACGCCCTCCTCGTGCAGCAGCCGCAGGACCGGCACCAGGGGGGACGCCTTCACGGCGAAGGCGTGCAGCACGGCCGTCCCGGGCGCCGCCACCGCCTCGAAGGCCGCCCGCAGCTCCGCCGCCGACTCCCGGATGCCGGTGACGTCCAGGAGTCCGACGAGGGGGACGTCGGGGCCGAGCAGCCCCTGCTCCACGGCGGCCCGCACCGCCTCGTCCCGCCTGGCCGCCCGGTCGGCGTCCGGTCCGCTCACGCCGCCCGCCCGGTCGTCGTACGCGTCGTATGCCACCGCTTCCCCCGTCCCGTCGGTGTTCTCCGTGTCCGCGTGCATGGGCCCAGCCAAGCACCCGCCCCTCCGCGCCGACACACCGACCTGTTGACTAGTTCTATTCAGGACATGAAGATGTGAATATCCGCAGTAACCGCGGGGGCCGGACCGTCCGGCCCGCGGACCAGCCGGGAGCACGCCACCAGGAGGCAGACCATGTCAGGACCGCGACCTGTCCGAGCGCCGCGCGGCACGCAGCCGAGCGCCCTGGGATGGCAGCAGGAGGCCGCCCTGCGGATGCTGCAGAACAACCTCGACCCGGAGGTCGCCGAGCACCCCGACCAGCTCGTCGTCTACGGCGGCACCGGCAGGGCCGCCCGCGACTGGCGCTCCTTCGACGCCATGGTCCGCACGCTGCAGAACCTCAAGCAGGACGAGACGATGCTCGTCCAGTCCGGCCGCCCGGTCGGCGTCATGCAGACCCACGAGTGGGCGCCGCGCGTCCTCATCGCCAACTCCAACCTCGTCGGCGACTGGGCCACCTGGGAGGAGTTCCGCCGCCTGGAGGCCCTCGGCCTGACCATGTACGGGCAGATGACGGCCGGCTCCTGGATCTACATCGGCACCCAGGGCATCCTCCAGGGGACCTACGAGACCTTCGCCGCCGTCGCCGCGAAGAAGTTCGGCGGCACCCTCGCCGGGACCATCACCCTGACCGCCGGCCTCGGCGGCATGGGCGGCGCCCAGCCGCTGGCCGTCACCATGAACGACGGCGTCGCGATCTGCGTCGACTGCGACCCGCGCGCCATCGACCGCCGCATCGAGCACCGCTACCTCGACGTCAGGGCCGACTCCCTCGACCACGCCCTCCGGCTCGCCGTCGAGGCCCGCGACCGGCGCGAGCCGCTGTCCGTCGGTGTCCTCGGCAACGCCGCCGAGCTGGTGCCGCAGCTGCTCGCCGCGGGCGCCCCGATCGACATCGTCACCGACCAGACCTCGGCCCACGACCCGCTGTCCTACCTGCCGGTCGGCGTCGCCTTCGAGGACATGGCCGACGCCGCCGCCAAGGACCCGGCCGGCTTCACCACCCGCGCCCGCGAGTCCATGGCCCGGCACGTCGAGGCCATGGTCGGCTTCCTCGACGCCGGCGCCGAGGTCTTCGACTACGGCAACTCCATCCGCGGCGAGGCCAAGCTCGCCGGCTACGAGCGCGCCTTCGCCTTCCCCGGCTTCGTCCCCGCCTACATCCGCCCCCTGTTCTGCGAGGGCAAGGGCCCCTTCCGCTGGGCCGCCCTGTCCGGTGACCCGGCCGACATCGCGAAGACCGACGAGGCGATCCTCGACCTCTTCCCGGAGAACGAGTCCCTGGCCCGCTGGATCCGCATGGCCGGGGAGCGGGTCCACTTCCAGGGCCTGCCCGCGCGCATCTGCTGGCTCGGCTACGGCGAGCGGGACAAGGCCGGCGAGCGGTTCAACGACATGGTCGCGAGCGGCGAACTGGCCGCGCCGATCGTCATCGGCCGCGACCACCTCGACTGCGGCTCCGTCGCCTCCCCGTACCGCGAGACCGAGGCCATGCTCGACGGCTCCGACGCCATCGCCGACTGGCCGCTGCTCAACGCCATGGTCAACGTGGCCTCCGGTGCCTCGTGGGTGTCCATCCACCACGGCGGCGGGGTCGGCATGGGCCGGTCGATCCACGCCGGGCAGGTCACGGTCGCCGACGGCACCGCGCTCGCCGGGGAGAAGATCCGCCGGGTGCTCACCAACGACCCCGGCATGGGCGTCATCCGGCACGTGGACGCCGGGTACGACATCGCCGAGTCGGTCGCCGGGCAGCGCGGGGTCCGGGTGCCGATGCGCGAGGGTGACGACGCGTGAGCTTCCACAGCATGTGGGCGGAGCTGCTGCCGGTCGGCCGCAGCTCCGCCTCCGGCGGCTACCGGCGCTTCGCCTGGACCGGGGCCGACGCCGACTGCCGGGCCTGGTTCGAGCAGCAGGCCCGCTCCCGCGGCCTCGTCCACGAGACCGACCGCAACGGCAACCAGTGGGCCTGGCTCGGCGACCCGGCCGCCGGGGACGCCGTCGTCACCGGCTCCCACCTGGACTCCGTGCCCGACGGCGGCGCCTTCGACGGCCCCCTCGGCGTGGTGTCCGCCTTCGCCGCCCTGGACGAACTGCGCGGGAGGGGAGCCCGGTTCACCCGGCCCGTCGGCATCGTCAACTTCGGCGACGAGGAGGGCGCCCGGTTCGGCCTCGCCTGCGTCGGCTCCCGGCTCACCGCCGGGGTGCTCACGGTCGAGCAGGCCCACCGCCTGACCGACGGCGACGGGGTCACCCTCCCGCAGGCCATGGAGGTCGCCGGCTACGACCCCGACGCCATCGGCCCCGACCCGGAGCGGCTCAGCCGCATCGGCGCCTTCGTCGAGCTCCACGTCGAACAGGGCCGCGCCCTGGACCTGTCCGGTGACCCGGTCGGCATCGCCGGCGCCATCTGGCCGCACGGACGCTGGCGGTTCGACTTCCGCGGCGAGGCCAACCACGCCGGCACCACCCGTCTCGCCGACCGCCGGGACCCGATGCTGAGCTACGCCGGGACCGTCCTCGACGCCCGCCACGAGGCCGAACTCGCCGGTGCCGTCGCCACCTTCGGCAAGATCGCCGTCGAGCCGAACGGCGTCAACGCCGTCCCCTCCCTGGTGCGCGGCTGGCTCGACGCCCGCGCCGCCGGGCAGGAGGCCCTGGACGCCGTGGTGAACGGCGTGGAGAAGGCCGCCCGCGCCCGAGCCGAGGCCCACGGCGTCGCCCTGGACGTCGAGCGCGAGTCCTTCACCCCCGTCGTCGAGTTCGACCACGCCCTGCGCGACGAACTGGCCCGCATCCTCGGCAAGGACACCGACCCCGCCCTGCGGGTCCCCGTCCTCGGCACCGGCGCCGGACACGACGCCGGAATCCTGTCCGGACGCATCCCGACCGCCATGCTGTTCGTGCGCAACCCCACCGGCGTCTCGCACTCCCCGGCCGAGTCCGCGACCGAGGAGGACTGCGTGGCCGGGGTCGCCGCCCTCGCCGACGTACTGGAAGGACTGGCCTGCACGTGACCGCCCCGCAGCGCACCTACTGGCTGGAGCACGCCTGGCTCGGCACCCTCCCCCGAGAAGGGGGGATCCCCGTCGAGCAGGGCGTCGCCGTGACGGTGTCCACCAGCGGCTCCGGCGCGGGGGCGGACGGCCGCATCACCGCCGTCCGCACCGGCGTGCCCACCCCGCCCCCCGGCGCCGAGATCCTGCGCGGCCTGACCCTGCCCGGGCTGGCCAACGCCCACAGCCACGCCTTCCACCGCGCCCTGCGCGGCGCCGTCCAGGCCGGGCCGGGCACCTTCTGGACCTGGCGCGAGGTCATGTACTCCGTCGCCGACCGGCTGACCCCCGAGACCTACCACCGGCTGGCCCGCGCGGTGTACGCCGAGATGGCGCTCGCCGGCATCACCTGCGTGGGCGAGTTCCACTACGTCCACCACGCCCCCGGCGGCGTCCCCTACGCCGACCCCAACGCCATGGGCGAGGCGCTGGTCGAGGCCGCCGCCGAGGCCGGGATCCGCATCACCCTGCTGGACACCTGCTACCTGTCCTCCGGCTTCGGACAGCCGCCCACCGCCCACCAACTGCGCTTCTCCGACGGGACGGCCCAGGCCTGGGCGGAACGCTGTGCGGTTCTCGAGGACCGGGACCACGCGCGGATCGGGGCGGCCGTCCACTCCGTACGGGCCGTGCCCGCCGACGAGCTGGCGACCGTGGCGCGCTGGGCGGAGGAGCGGCGGGCCCCGCTGCACGTGCACCTGTCCGAGCAGGCCGCCGAGAACGACGCCTGCCGCGAGGCCCACGGGTGCACACCGACCCGCCTGCTCGCCGACCACGGCGTGCTCGGGCCGCGCACCACCGGCGTCCACAACACGCACCTCACGGACGAGGACGTCGCGCTGCTCGGCGGCAGCGGCACCGGCACCTGCATGTGCCCCACCACCGAACGCGACCTCGCCGACGGCATCGGACCCGCCGCCGCACTGCAGCGCGCCGGCTCCCCGCTCTCCCTCGGCTCCGACAGCCACGCCGTGATCGACCTGCTCGAGGAGGCCCGCGCGATGGAGCTGAACGAGCGCCTGCGCACCCGCACCCGCGGCCACTGGACGGCCGCGGCGCTCCTGCGCGCCGCCACCGCCGACGGTCACGCCGCCCTCGGCTGGGACGACACCGGCACCATCGAGGCCGGGGCGCGCGCCGACCTCACCACCCTCGCGCTCGACTCGGTCAGGACGGCGGGGCCACCGCCACGGCTCGGCGCCGAGACGGCCGTGTTCGCCGCGACGGCAGCGGACGTACGGCACACGATCGTGGCGGGCCGGCACGTCGTGCGCGACGGGGCGCACACGCTCGTCCCCGACGCGCCCCGAGCCCTCGCGCAGGCAGTCGAAGCCCTGCGCGCCTGACGCCCCCCACGAGGACACGATGAGCACCGTCATCACCAACATCGCCACGCTGGTCACCAACGACCCCTCCCTCGGCGACGACTCCCCCCTCGGCCTGGTCCGGGACGCGGCCGTCGTCATCGACGGCGACCGGGTCGTGTGGACCGGTGCGTCGAGCAGAGCACCCGCCACTGACAACCGGGTCGACGCCGAGGGCCGGACGGTCCTCCCGGGCTTCGTCGACTCCCACTCCCACCTGGTCTTCGCCGGCGACCGCACCGAGGAGTTCAACGCCCGGATGTCCGGCCGCCCCTACGGCGCCGGCGGCATCCGCACGACCGTCGCCGCCACCCGGGCCGCCGGCGACGGGGACCTGGAGGCGAACCTCACCCGGCTCCTCGCCGAGGCGCTCCGCCAGGGCACCACCACCTTCGAGACCAAGTCCGGCTACGGCCTGACGGTCGAGGACGAGGCCCGCGCCCTGCGCATCGCCGCCCGCCACACCGACGAGGTCACCTACCTCGGCGCCCACATCGTCGCCCCGGAGTACGCCGGGGACCCGGCCGCCTACGTGGACCTCGTCACCGGCGAGATGCTGGACGCCTGCGCCCCGCACGCCCGCTGGATCGACGTCTTCTGCGAGAAGGGCGCCTTCGACGGCGACCAGGCCCGCGCGGTCCTCACCGCGGGCAGGGCGAAGGGGCTGCACCCGCGCGTCCACGCCAACCAGCTCTCCCACGGCCCCGGAGTGCAGCTCGCCGTCGAGCTGGACGCGGCCAGCGCCGACCACTGCACCCACCTCACCGACGCCGACGTGGACGCCCTCGCGAACGGCGACACGGTGGCGACGCTGCTGCCCGGCGCCGAGTTCTCCACCCGCGCCGAGTGGCCGGACGCCCGCCGGCTGCTCGACGCGGGCGTCACCGTCGCGCTGTCCACGGACTGCAACCCGGGTTCGTCCTTCACGTCCTCGATGCCGTTCTGCGTCGCGCTGGCCGTGCGGGACATGGGGATGACACCGGACGAGGCCGTGTGGTCGGCCACGGCGGGCGGTGCGGCGGCCCTGCGCCGCACCGACATCGGCCGCCTCGGTCCGGGCGCCCGCGCCGACCTCCTCCTCCTCGACGCCCCGAGCCACGTCCACCTGGCCTACCGCCCCGGCGTCCCCCTGGCCGCGGGGGTCTGGCGGCGCGGCGTCCGCGTGGTCTGAGACGGGCGTCCAGGTCGCGCCTCCCCCCGTCCGGGCCGGGCCGCGTCTTCCGTCCCCGTCCGGGCGGGGGCGTTCAGGCCGTCCCCGCCCGCCACCGCTGGTCCGTCCGCCCCGTCTCCCTGACCAGGGACACCGAGCCGCCCCCGGCCGGCGTCACCGCGTGGTCGGGCGCGACGGCCGGGCGGATCACCCCGCGCGTGTCGACGGCGAAGCGGAGGTTCCGGCCGTTGCGCCCGTCCACCGAGTCGCACTCCCAGATGCCGACGCCCCGGTCCACCGCGCCCCGGCTGTCCAGGCAGTAGTCGGGGTCGGCGGACGACTGCAGCACGCCGCGCTCGGCGTCGACCCGCCACAGCTGGGTCGAGGAGGAGGTGCAGCGGGCGGTGACGACGTCCGTGCGGTTCTCGAGGGCGCCGTCGATGTCCAGGCACAGCCCCGAACCGAGGTTCACCACCCGTGCGTACGTGCCGCCCGGCGGTGGGTGCGCGGGCGTGGTGCGCGTGGGGGAGGGCGTGGGGGAGGGCGTGGGGCGCGCGGTGGGCGACGGGCCGGGCTCCCTCGTCCGCGACGGTGAGGGCGAGGGGGAGGCGCGCGTCGGGGAGGCCGAGGGGGACGGCGGCGGCGTGGCCGTCACCGTCACCGGCGGCGGGACGGGCGGGGTGGCGGTCGACTCCGCGGCCCGCTCGGACGGCACGTCCGTCGGCGACAGCAGGAAGAGCAGCAGCGGTACGAGGGCCACGCCGAGTGCCGTCGAGGCCAGCGCCAGGCGCCGCGACCGCGGCCAGGGGCCGGGGACGGCTCCGGAGCGGGCGTCCGGCCCGGCCGCGTCCGGCCCGGCCACGACCGGACCGGCGGCGGCGTACGCCGAGCCCGCCCACGGCAGCAGCCCCTCGGCGAGCGTGGTGCGCGGGTCGTCCCGCAGGGCGCACAACTCCTCGTGGGCCGCGGTGCAGTGGGCGCACCGCGCCATGTGCGCGTGCAGGTCGGCGCTGTCCCGGGGGCTGTCGGGCCGCACGGACTCCTCGATGAGCCGGCGGAAGTCGGCGCACCGGGGATCGTCCGAGGCGGCCAGCCGGGACCTCAGACAGGCCCGGCCCAGCGTCTGCAGCGCCGGGTCCGTGCCGTGGACCACGTCCCCGGGGGTGAGACCCAGGAAGGCCGCCGTGCGGTCCGCGGGCTCCTGCTCCACGGTCCCGTACCAGAGGAGGCCCTGCGTCCGGTGCGGCAGTGTCCGGAAGGCCGCGAGCATCGTCGGGACCGGGCCCTCGGGGCCGGACGAGCTGAGGACGAGGTGCAGCCCGGGGTCGAGCCCGCCGGCCCGTCCGTCCGCGGCCCAGGACGCGGCCACCCGGGCGGTCAGCAACAGCAGGTGGTGCCGCAGCGGGCCCCCGGGATCGGTGCCGTGGGCGGCCTGACGCGCCGCCAGCGTGAAGGCCTGGGCGGCCAGTTGGCGCGCCGTGGGATCACCCGCGGCGCACCGGCGGGCGTAGGCGAGGACCGGGGGGCCGTGCCGGGCGCGCAGCTCCTGGAGGGCCGCGTACGCGGTCGGGGCGTCACCGCGCAGCGACTCGGTCAGCCGGGCGTCGGACACCTCGGCGTGCGCTCCCGGGCGCCCGCCGCCGGTCACGTCGCCGCCCGCGCTCCCGTCCCCCCGAGCCATCTACCGCCTCCAGGAACCCGTGGGCCTGCCCGGTCCGGTCTCCTGACCTGCCGACCGGTTCGGGCGCCCATGGTGGAGGAAGAACGCCCGGGGGGAAAGGAGTGACCGCCGGTAACGCGGCGCGTCCCGCGCCCGGCGGGCGCCCGGTGCCCGGGAGGACGTCCGGCGCCGACAGGGCGCGGGACGCGGCCTTGTCACTCCTCGACGGTCAGTCCCTTGCGCAGCTTCACCAGCGTCCGTGACAGCAGGCGCGAGACGTGCATCTGGGAGATGCCCAGTTCCTCGCCGATCTCCGACTGCGTCATGCCCGCGACGAAGCGCAGGGACAGGATCTTCCGGTCCCGCGGCGGCAGTTCGGCGATCATCGGCTTCAACGACTCGATGTACTCGATGCCTTCGATCCCGTGGTCCTCGTAGCCGATCCGGTCGGCCAGCGCGCCCTCGGCGTCGTCCTCCTCCGGCTGGGCGTCCAGCGAGGAGGCGGTGTAGGCGTTCGACGCCGCCATGCCCTCGACGACCTCGTCGTCGGTGATGCCCAGACGCTCGGCCAGTTCGGCCACCGTCGGGGCCCGGTCGAGCTGCTGGGCCAGTTCGTCACCGGCCTTGGCCAGGTCGAGCCGGAGCTCCTGCAGCCGGCGCGGAACGCGCACGGACCACGAGGTGTCGCGGAAGAAGCGCTTGATCTCGCCGATGATGGTCGGCATCGCGAACGTGGGGAACTCCACGCCGCGCGACAGCTCGAAGCGGTCGATCGCCTTGATCAGGCCGATGGTGCCGACCTGGATGATGTCCTCCATCGGCTCGCTGCGCGAGCGGAAGCGGGAGGCGGCGAACTTGACCAGGGCGAGGTTGAGTTCGACGAGCGTGTTGCGTACGTACGAGTACTCGTGGGTCCCTTCCTCCAGCGACTCCAGGCGCTCGAAGAGGGTCTTGGACAGAGCCCGTGCGTCGACCGGGCCCACCTCGTCGTAGGGGGGGATGTCCGGAAGTCCGGCGAGTAGGTCGTCCGGGACGACACCCATGTCGTCCCGCTCGATGGGATCCAGATGTTCCGGGGGGAGTGTCGACGTCGCTTTCGGGGTACGCGATGCGTCGAGCCGGGGTGACATGATGTCCTCCATCGTTCTCGGCATATGGCTGCCGAAGCCGATACGTGCACTGCGGTGTGCGGCGCCTCCAAAGCCGGCCGTGTCGGGTACGTGTTCCTACTAGGCCTACCCGCTTCCCCAAGCCCACCGCAAGTGCGCTCTGTTCGCGTATGTCCGTTTGTGCGTGATTGTTAGAGTGTCGGAGTGTGGCCGGAAGGCGTAATGTTCGAGGGCGTCATCAAGCAGCCACGACGTCGGGAGAGAGAGACGGCATGGACCGCGGGACGGTCGGCAGCGCACAGTCGGGCCGGCTTCTGGTCGAGGTGCGAGAAGAGGGCCCCAGTGCCGTCGTGACTCCGGCGGGTGAGTTGGACCACCACACCGCCGACCTGTTGCGTGAGCCACTGGAGGGCTGCCTCGCCAAGGGATTCAAGAGGCTTGTCATCGACTGCTCCCGGTTGGAGTTCTGTGACTCCACGGGGCTGAACGTGCTGCTCGGTGCCCGGCTGAAGGCCGAGGCCGCCGGGGGTGGCGTGCATCTCGCGGGGATGCAGCCCGTGGTCGCGCGCGTGTTCGAGATCACGGGGGCGGACGCGGTGTTCGCCGTCCACGACACGCTCGAGGAGGCCCTGGCCGACGATTCCGCGTGACCCGCGGGCGGGCACGACGGGGCGGGCCCCGGTCGGCCCCACGGCCGACCGGTCCCTTCCGCCGGGCCTTTTCGTTCGAACACGGGGGTGTCCCGCCGGTCCGCTCGGGCAGGAGACATCCTGGACGGGTCGGCTGCGGTGGTCGCCAGGGTGCCGAGAACCGAACGCGCCGTGCACGCGTGACTGACTGAGTACCGAATTTTTTTGAATCGTGAACTGGTGAATCGGTGAGGTGAAGCGCTGATGAGCACCACCCGGCCCTACCCGCCGGGCGACCGCGGTCCGGAGCCCAGCGGCGCTTCCGGGGCGCCCGGGGGCGGCGCGCCGACGGCGAGCGCGCCCGACGGGGGCGCGGCCGCGCCGTCCGGGCCGTCGGCGGGGGGCGGTCAGGTCCGCCGGCTGAGCTTCGACGACCAGAGCGGCGTCGTCCCGCTCGCCCGCGACTTCACCCGCCAGGCGTTGTACGCGTGGGGCTGGCTGCCCGCGGCCACCGCCGACCAGCGGGCCGCCGCGGAGGACGTCCTGCTCGTCGTCTCCGAGCTGGTCACCAATGCCTGCCTGCACGCCGAGGGACCGGACCACCTGGCCATCACCTGCGACAACAAGGTGATCCGGATCGAGGTCACCGACCGGGGCACCGGCCAGCCGGCTCCGCGCACCCCGCACCGGGCGGGCCGGCCCGGCGGTCACGGCATGTTCATCGTGCAGCGGCTCTGCCTCGACTGGGGGGTCGTGCGGACCCCCGGCGTCGCGGGCAAGACGGTGTGGGCGGACCTCGGAGCCCCCGCCTAGCCCTTCCTGCACGCCCGCCCTCGCCCGGCGCACGCCGGGGCGTCACGGATCCGGCGTGCGCCGCCTCCTTCCCCCTCCGCACGGCCCCGGTCGCGCCTCGACGGCCGGGGCCGACGTGACGTCAGGACACGCACGGAGGGCCCGCATCCGACCGGATGCGGGCCCTCCGTCATGCGGTACCGCCGGGCCGGCAGGGCTCAGCGGACGTCGCCCATGAGGCTCTTGACCTTCTTGCGGTACATCCACACCGCGACACCGGCGACCACGGCGAGCGTGGCCTCCGCGGCGACGACGCCCGTCCTGTTCAGGTCGACGCCGGCGATGGACAGCAGACCCGTGGTCGCGTCACCGGCGGTGACGGCCAGGAACCAGACGCCCATCATCTGCGAGGCGTACTTCACCGGCGCCATCTTCGTGGTGACCGACAGGCCGACCGGGGAGAGCAGCAGCTCGCCGCAGGTCTGGACGAAGTAGATCGCCACCAGCCACAGCGCCGCGGCCTTGTGACCGCCCTCGGCGATCGACAGCGGGGCCAGGAAGAGGAAGAAGGACGCGCCGACCAGGACCAGGCCGAACGAGAACTTCACGATGGTGCTCGGCTCCTTGCCGCGCCGGGCGAGCGCCAGCCACACCGTGGCGAAGACCGGGGCCAGCGCCATGATGAGGACCGGGTTGACCGACTGGTACCAGGAGACCGGGAACTCCCAGCCGAGGACGCTGTTCTCGGCCGAGGAGTCGGCGAAGATCGACAGGGTCGAACCGCCCTGGTCGTAGATCATCCAGAAGACGGCGGCGGCCACGAAGAACCAGATGTACGCGGACATCTTCGACTGCTCGGCGCTGTCCAGCTCCTTGTCCCGCTTGATGCGGGTCAGCACCATCACCGGGATGATCACGCCGAGCAGCGTCAGCGGGACCAGGATCCAGTTCAGCGTGTAGTGGCCGGAGAAGCCGACGATCGCGTAGAAGACGACCGCGACGGCGGCCCAGAACGCGGACTTCCGCAGCGTCGAGCTCTTCTCGGCGGCCGACAGCGGCTTCGGCACGACGCTGGAGTGCGGGGCGAGGTGGCGGCTGCCGAGCAGGAACTGGACCACACCCAGGGCCATGCCGAGCGCGGCCAGCGCGAAGCCCAGGTGCCAGTTGACGTTCTCACCGATGGTTCCGATGACCAGCGGCGCGGCGAAGGCGCCGAGGTTGATGCCCATGTAGAAGACGGTGAAGCCGCCGTCCCGGCGAGGGTCGTCCGGGCCGTCGTAGAGCTGGCCGACCATCGTGGAGATGTTGGCCTTCAGCAGGCCGGAACCGATGGCGACCAGGCCGAGACCGGCGTAGAACGTGCCGGACGACGGCAGCGCCAGCGTGAGGTGGCCGAGCATGATGATGCCGCCCGCGACGGCGACGGTCTTGCGGGGGCCCAGGACCCGGTCGCCGAACCAGCCGCCGGGCATCGTGAGCAGGTACACCAGCGAGAGGTACACGGAGTAGATCGCGGTCGCGGTGCCCGCGCTCAGGTGGAGGCCGCCCGGCGCGACGAGGTACAGCGGGAGCAGGGCCCTCATGCCGTAGTAGGAGAAACGCTCCCACATCTCGGTCATGAAGAGAGTGGCCAGTCCGCGGGGGTGGCCGAAGAAGGTCTTCTCGGACCCGGGGGTGCCCGGGGAGGCCGAGTCCTTCGTCAGGCTGGACGCCATGGTGGTTCCTTGCTGCTCGGGACGCGTCGCGCGAGCGTGTGCGCGCCCGGTGGGGGGGCGGCCGGCACCGGCGGGCCGTACCGCCCGCCCCACGCCCCAGGGAGTCCGCCCCGGATCACGGAGCGGTGGACGGCGACCACCGGGATCCACGCCTCCGCACGCCACGACGCGCGCTGAGGCCCGGCCACAGGTCATTCCTTACAGGGCTGGTCGAACCAGCCCGCACGCAAAAGAGACCCTCAGCGTCAACTGCCGCCGAAGGTCCTCGCGGTGCAACAGGCGTTGGTTCACCATACGACAGGACACTGCCGGATATGGAAGGACTTGAGACGCGAATCACAGGTTTCGAAGGAACCGCGATCACCCATTCGAAGGTCCTCTCCAGGATGGCACCTCACAGACATAGGTCCGTACCAGGGGCCCCGAAGGTGAGGAACGGGTATGCCGGAGGTGAGGATCAAGGCGCGCGATCACACCCCGGCGCCCGGCGCGGCGGGACTACCATCACTGGCATGACCCGTGTACTGCTCGCCGAGGACGACGCGTCCATCTCGGAGCCGCTGGCCCGCGCCCTGCGCCGGGAGGGTTACGAAGTCGAGGTGCGTGAGGACGGCCCCGGCGCGCTCGCCGCCGGAATGCAGGGGGGCGTCGACCTGGTGGTGCTGGACCTCGGGCTGCCCGGCATGGACGGCCTGGAGGTCGCCCGCCGGCTCCGTTCCGAGGGGCACACGGTTCCCCTGCTGATCCTGACCGCGCGCGCCGACGAGGTGGACACGGTCGTCGGCCTCGACGCGGGCGCCGACGACTACGTCACCAAGCCGTTCCGCCTCGCCGAGCTGCTCGCCCGCGTACGGGCCCTGCTGCGGCGCGGTGCCGCCGAGCCGCAGCAGCCGCCGGCCACCCACGGGGTGCGCATCGACGTCGAGTCGCACCGGGCGTGGATGGGCGACGAGGAGCTGCAGCTCACCGCCAAGGAGTTCGACCTGCTGCGGGTCCTGGTGCGGGACGCGGGCCGGGTCGTCACCCGCGACCAGCTGATGCGCGAGGTCTGGGACACCACCTGGTGGTCCTCCACCAAGACCCTCGACATGCACATCTCCTGGCTGCGCAAGAAGCTCGGAGACGACGCCGCCAACCCCCGGTACATCGCGACCGTGCGCGGCGTGGGTTTCCGCTTCGAGAAGAGCTGAACCCCGCCGGGGATCCGCCCATGGGTAAGGGAACATGCGCCGTCGCCTGATCCAGTCCACGCTCGCCGTGGTGCTCGTCGTCATCGCCGTCTTCGGCGTGTCCCTGGTGATCGTCGAGACCCGCACGATCAGCGACAGCGCCAGGGAGCGGGTGGAGTCCGAGGCGGTACGGCTGGCCAGCATCGTCGACAGCCGGCTGATCGTCGAGGAGAAGGTCACCGCCGAGTTCCTGAGGGGCCAGCTCGCCGAGGACCGGTACGCCGTCATCCGCATCCCCGGCCAGCCGCCCATAGAGGTCGGCAGCAAGCCGGACGGCGACGTCATCAGCGCCAGGGCACCGGGCGAGGAGGGCGAGACGGTCACCGTCCAGGAGCCGCGCTCCTCGGTGACCCGGGAGGTCGGCCGTACGCTGCTGATCATCGGGCTGGTGGCGCTGCTGGCGGTGATCGCGGCGGTGCTGCTGGCGCTCCGCCAGGCCAACCGGCTCGCCTCCCCGCTGACCGACCTCGCCGAGACCGCCGAACGCCTCGGCTCCGGCGATCCGCGCCCCCGGCACCGGCGCTACGGCGTCCCCGAGCTGGACCGGGTCGCGGACGTGCTGGACGCCTCCGCCGAGCGCATCGCCCGCATGCTGACCGCCGAGCGGCGCCTGGCCGCCGACGCCTCCCACCAGCTGCGCACCCCGCTGACCGCCCTGTCCATGCGCCTGGAGGAGATCACCCTCACCGACGACCCGGACACGGTCAAGGAGGAGGCGACCATCGCGCTGACGCAGGTGGAGCGG
Source organism: Streptomyces griseomycini (assembly GCF_014203535.1). Taxonomy (GTDB): domain Bacteria; phylum Actinomycetota; class Actinomycetes; order Streptomycetales; family Streptomycetaceae; genus Streptomyces; species Streptomyces griseomycini. The sequence continues at coordinate 50,396 of NZ_JACHJI010000025.1, read as the reverse complement.
CTGACGGACGTGGTGGAGCGGCTGCTGACGAACTCCCGCGACCCGCGCACCGGCTCCGCGGTCACCTTCGACCTCGACGACGTCATCCAGCAGCAGCTCGCCGAGTGGCGCCCGGCCTACCGCAGCGCCGGCCGCGCGATCGTCAGCTCGGGCAAGCGGCACCTGCAGGCGGTGGGGACGCCGGGCGCGGTCGCCCAGGTGCTGGCGGCGCTGATCGAGAACTCCCTCATGCACGGCGGCGGCACGGTCGCCCTGCGCACCAGGGTCACCGGCAACCAGGTCGTCGTCGAGGTCACCGACGAGGGGCCCGGGGTCCCCGCCGACCTGGGCTCGCGGATCTTCGAACGGGCGATCAGCGGGCACAACTCCACCGGCATCGGCCTCGCGGTCGCCCGCGACCTGGCGGAGGCGGACGGCGGCCGCCTGGAGATGCTGCAGGCGAAGCCGGCGGTCTTCGGCCTGTTCCTCTCCCGCACGCCCCCGCGGAAAACCGGGGACGACGGAGGCCGGGAGACGATCCGGTAGCCCGGACCGGCGGTCCGGTAGCCGGCCCCGGCCCGGGCCGGAGGCCCTACGGCACGCGCTGCCTGGGGCGGGGCTCGGGCCGCCCGCCCCGCGCGACCTCCCCCGCCGCCGGCTCCCGGACCGGCAGGGCGCGGAACACCCAGGTGCGGTAGGACCAGAAGCGGAACAGGGTCGCGACGCCGATGCCGAGGAACTTGAAGACGTTGCTCTGCAGCGGGCTGTCCCAGCCGAAGCCGTACGTCGCCGCGTACAGCACGCCGTTCTCGATCACCAGGCCGACCGCGCTGAACAGCAGGAACAGGGACATCTCCCGGGTCCGGCCGGACTTGTCGCGGTCCCGGTAGGTGAAGTAGCGGAAGCCGACGTAGTTGAAGATGATCGCGACGACGGTCGCGATGACGCTCGCCCGTACCACCTGGAGGTCGGTGACCTGCCGGACCAGGTTGAACACGCCCAGGTTGACCAGGACTCCGGCCCCGCCCACCGCGCCGAACTTGGCCACTTCCCGGCAGAGTCGTCGGAGCCTCGAGGAACCGCGTTCCATCGTCTGGGGGCTCCCGTCCGTCGGTTGCGTCGATTCAGTCATGCTAACCACCCACCCGTGTGATCTTCCTGCGGACGAGGGCCGTGGCCGCGGGCCGTCCGGGGGAGGGGCCGGGACATCGGCCACTGCGGCTCGGCCGATACCCTGGGGGCGTGACGTTCCCGGTAGTCGGCATGGTCGGCGGTGGCCAGCTCGCTCGTATGACACACGAGGCGGGCATCCCGCTCGGCATCAGGTTCAAGCTCCTCAGTGACACTCCGCAGGATTCCGCGGCGCAGGTCGTCGGCGACGTCGTCGTCGGCGACTACCGCGACCTGGAGACGCTGCGCGCGTTCGCGCGCGGCTGCGACGTGATCACCTTCGACCACGAGCACGTGCCCACCGAGCACCTCAGGGCCCTGGAGGCGGACGGCATCCCCGTCCGCCCGGGCCCCGACGCGCTGGTGCACGCCCAGGACAAGGGGGTGATGCGCGCGAAGCTCGACGCGATCGGCGTGCCCTGTCCGCGGCACCGCGTCGTCTCCGACCCCGAGGACGTGGCGGCGTTCGCCGCCGAGGGCGACGGCTTCCCCGTCGTCCTCAAGACCGTCCGCGGCGGCTACGACGGCAAGGGCGTGTGGGTCGTCGGCTCCGTGGAGGAGGCCGCCGAGCCGTTCAAGGCGGGCGTCGCCGTCCTCGCCGAGGAGAAGGTCGACTTCGTGCGCGAGCTGGCCGCCAACGTGGTCCGCTCCCCGCACGGCCAGGCCGTCGCCTACCCGGTCGTGGAGTCCCGCCAGGTGAACGGCGTCTGCGACACGGTCATCGCCCCCGCGCCCGACCTCGACGAGGACCTCGCCCTGAGGGCCGAGGAGATGGCGCTGAACATCGCCAAGGAGCTCGGCGTCGTCGGCCACCTCGCCGTGGAGCTGTTCCAGACCCGCGACGGCCGCATCCTCGTCAACGAGCTGGCGATGCGCCCGCACAACTCGGGCCACTGGTCCATGGACGGCGCGATCACCTCGCAGTTCGCCAACCACGTCCGCGCCGTCCTCGACCTCCCGCTCGGCGACCCCCGCCCGCGCGCGAAGTGGACGGTCATGGTCAACGTCCTCGGCGGCGACTACCCGGACATGTACTCGGCGTACCTGCACTGCATGGCCCGCGACCCCCAGCTGAAGATCCACATGTACGGCAAGGACGTGAAGCCCGGCCGCAAGGTCGGACACGTCAACACCTACGGCGACGACCTGGACGACGTGCTGGAGCGCGCCCGTCACGCAGCCGGCTACCTGAGAGGCACGATCACCGAATGAGCCCGGTCGTAGGCATTGTCATGGGGTCGGACTCCGACTGGCCCGTCATGGAGGCGGCGGCCAAGGCCCTCGACGAGTTCGAGGTCGGCTACGAGGTCGACGTCGTCTCCGCGCACCGCATGCCCCGCGAGATGATCGCGTACGGCGAGCAGGCCGCGGACCGGGGCCTGAAGGTGATCATCGCGGGCGCGGGCGGTGCCGCCCACCTGCCCGGCATGCTCGCCTCGGTCACCCCGCTGCCCGTCATCGGCGTCCCCGTGCCGCTGAAGCACCTCGACGGCATGGACAGCCTGCTGTCCATCGTGCAGATGCCGGCCGGCGTCCCGGTCGCCACCGTCTCGGTGGCCGGCGCGCGCAACGCGGGCCTGCTCGCGGTCCGCGTCCTCGCGGCCCACGACGAGGAGCTCCTCGGCCGGATGCGGGAGTTCCAGCAGGACCTGAACGACCAGGCCACCGAGAAGGGCAAGCGCCTGCGCGCCAAGGTCGAGGGCGCCGGCAACGGCTTCGGCTTCGGGAAGTGAGCGGGGTGAGCCCCGTGACGCCCCTCGACGACGCCCGCGCGCTGCTGGCCGAGTTCCCCGTCGTCGACGGGCACAACGACCTGCCCTGGGCCCTGCGCGAACAGGTCCGCTACGACCTCGCCGCCCGCGACATCGGCGGCGACCAGTCCGCCCACCTGCACACCGACCTCCCCCGGCTGCGCGCGGGCGGGGTCGGCGCGCAGTTCTGGTCGGTGTACGTCCGCGCGGACCTGCCCGACCCGGTGTCCGCCACGCTGGAGCAGATCGACTGCGTGCGGCAGCTGCTGGACCGCCACCCGGAGGACCTGGCGCCCGCGCTGACCGCCGCCGACATGGAGGCCGCGCGCGGGCAGGGCCGCATCGCCTCCCTCATGGGTGCGGAGGGCGGCCACTCCATCGCGAACTCCCTCGGCACCCTGCGCGGGCTGTACGACCTGGGCGTGCGCTACCTGACCCTCACCCACAACTCCAACGTGGCGTGGGCGGACTCGGCGACCGACGAGCCCGGCGTGGGCGGCCTGTCGGCCTTCGGCCGCGAGGTGGTGCGGGAGATGAACCGGCTCGGCATGCTGGTCGACCTCTCCCACGTCGCCGCCACGACCATGCGGGACGCGCTGGACACCAGCTCCGCGCCGGTGATCTTCTCCCACTCCTCCGCCCGCGCGGTCTGCGACCACCCCCGCAACGTCCCGGACGACGTGCTGGAGCGGCTGCCCGCCAACGGCGGCGTCGCGATGGTGACGTTCGTGCCGAAGTTCGTGCTCCGGGCGGCGGTCGACTGGACGGCCGCGGCCGACGAGAACCTGCGCGCCCACGGCTTCCACCACCTCGACACCACCGCCGAGGCGATGAAGGTGCACCGCGCCTTCGAGGAGGCCCACCCGCGCCCGGTCGCCACCGTGTCCACGGTGGCCGACCACCTGGACCACATGCGCGAGGTCGCCGGCGTCGACCACCTCGGCATCGGCGGCGACTACGACGGCACCGCCTTCACCCCGGACGGCCTGAACGACGTCTCCGGCTACCCGAACCTGATCGCGGAGCTGCAGGGCCGCGGCTGGTCGAGGTCCGACCTGGCCAAGCTGACCTGGCAGAACGCGGTACGGGTGCTGGGCGCGGCCGAGGACGTGGCACGGGAGCTTCAGGCCACGCGGGGCCCGTCGAACGCGACGATCGAGGAACTGGACGGCTGACCGTCGAGGGCGGGGTAGTCGGTGTAGCCGTCCGCCCCGCCCACGTACATCAGGTAGCGGTCCCGCACCTGGTTCAGCGGCGCGCCCAGGCGCAGCCGCCGCACCAGGTCGGGATTGGCGAGGAAGGGCCGGCCGAGGGCGATCAGGTCGGCCCCGGCGGCCAGCAGCCGCCCGGAAGCGCGGTGCACGGCGTCGGAGGACATCTCCTCCAGCACCGGGTTGGCGACGAGCGTCCCCGGCCACGCGGCGCGGATCCCCCCGAACACCGGCGCGTCCGGGTCGGCGGACACCAGGTGCAGGTAGGCCAGCCCGAGCCCGCCGAGCCGTTCGGCGAGCGCCGGGTAGATCTCCTCGGTCTCGCCCTCCGCGATGCCGTTGACGGTGTTGCCGGGGGAGACCCGCAGTCCCACCCGCTCGGCCCCGATCTCGGCGGCCACGGCCCCGGTCACCTCGGTGGTGAACCGGAGCCGCCGTTCCACCGGGCCGCCGTAGCCGTCGGTGCGGCGGTTGGTGTTGCGGGCCAGGAACTGGTGCAGCAGGTGCCCGTTGGCGGAGTGCACCTCCACGCCCTCGAACCCGGCGTCGAGCGCGTTGCGGGCCGCCCGCGCGAAGTCGGCGACGGTGGCGCGGATGTCCGCGGCCGTCATCTCCCGCGGCACGACGGCCGGCCGGTGCCCGTCCGGCGTGAAGATCGTTCCGGGGAGCGGCACGGGCGAGGGCGCCACCGGCGTCAGCCCGCTGGTGGCCGGATGCCCGACCCGTCCGCCGTGCTGGAGCTGGAGGAACATCCGCCCGCCGGCCTCCCGCACCGCGTCGGTGACCCGTCGCCAGCCCGCCACGTGCCGCGGGCCGTGGACGGCGGTGATGTTCGGGTACGTCTGCCCGACCGCGTTCGGTGTGGACGCCTCGGCGATGATCAGCCCGGCCGAGGCGCGCTGGGCGTAGTAGGTGGCCATGAGCGGGGTCGGGGTGCCGTCGGCCTCGGCGCGGTTCCGGGTCAGCGGCGCCATCAGGAGGCGGTTGGGGAGGTCGACCGGGCCCAGGCGGGCGGGTTCGAAGAGTTCCGTCGTGTGCGTCATGCCCGTACGCTAAAACCTGACACTGATGTCAGAATCAAGCCCGGGGGAGGGGCGGACGGATGCGGATCGGTGAACTGGCCCGGCGCACCGGCGTGAGCGAGCGGTCGCTGCGCTACTACGAGAAGCAGGGGCTGCTGGTGTCCGAGCGGACGCCCGGCGGGCACCGCGAGTACACCGGGGCGGCGGTCGACCGGGTGATCCGGATCCAGGAACTGTTCGCGGCCGGCCTGTGCAGCACGAAGATCGCGCGGTTGCTGCCCTGCATGCGGGACGCCGACGGCGGCCCCTCGGCCGTCGCCACCCCCCGGCTGGTCGAGGAACTCGGTGCCGAGCGTGACCGCATCGACCGGATGATCGCCGACCTGGTCCGTTCCCGGGACACCCTGGACGAGGTGATCGAGGCGGCCCGCGCGCGTTGATCCGGCGCCGTACCCCGAACGGCGCGTCCACCAGGAAGTCCTCCGGGGCGCCGTGCGACGGTGACCGTACCGCGCCCACGCGCCGAGGTCACGACGTAGGGAGCCCGACATGGCCGATCTCCAGGACGACCTGTGTCCCGCCACCGAGGTCGGCCGCGTCGACGGCGCTCCCCCCGGGGCCGAGCCGTGTCCGGCCGAGGCGGCCGTCGTCCCGCCGGAGACCGGCCGGCCCGTCTCCGACCCGGACGACGATCCCCTGACCCGCGCCCACGCCGTCCTCGCCGCCCATCCCGTCGCCGACGGCTGCAGCGGGCTCCCCCGGGCGCTGGGCCGGCTGCCCTGGTACGACCTCGACCTGGGGGAGAGCGCCGTCGACGCGGACGTGCCCCGGCTGCACAAGGGCCGGGTCGGCGCCGTGTTCTGGTCGCTGCACCTGCCCGAGGGCGTCCACGGCGACCGGGCCGTCGGCGCCACCCTGGAGCAGCTCGACCTGGCGAAGGGGGTGGTCGCCGCCCACGACGAGGGCCTGCGCCCGGCCCGCACCGCCGGGCAGGTCGCCGACGCCCGCAACTGCGGCCGGGTCGCCGTGCTGCTCGGCCCCGCGGGGGCCGCCGCCCTCGGCGACTCGCTGGGCATCCTGCGCTCGCTGCACACCCTCGGCCTGTGCGCGCTCACCCTGACCGGTACGTCCTGGGCGGACACCGACGGGCTCACCCGGTTCGGCGAGGAGGTCGTGCGCGAGATGAACCGGATCGGCGTGATCGCCGACCTCTCCTACGCCTCCGACCGGACGGTCCGCCGCGTCCTCACCGTGTCCAGGGCGCCCGTGCTGTTCAGCCGCTCCGCCGCCCGCGCCCTGCGCCCCCACCCGGCCAACCTCCCCGACGAGCTGCTCGCCGAGGTGGGGGAGGCCGGGGGGCTGTGCCTGGTGCCGCTGAGCGCCGAGCAGACCGGCCCGACCGTCCGGGACGTCGCCGACCACCTCGACCACGTCCGCACCCTCGCCGGACCGGAGTGCGTCGGCCTGTCCGGCACGTACGACACCGGCGGCGCGCATCCGCAGGAGCTCGACGACACCTCCTGCTACCCGAGGCTGATCGCCGAGCTGCTGCGACGCGGCTGGGACGAGTCCGAGGTGGCGCTGCTGACCTGGGGAAACGTCCAGCGGGTGCTGCGCGGCGCGGAGTTCTCCGCCCGCGCGGCGCAGCAGCGCCGCCCGCCGTCGACGGCGACGATCGCGCACCTGGACGGCTGAGCGGGCCCCGGACGGTCAGGGCTGCTCGATCCGGCACAGGCAGAACGGATGCCCCGCCGGGTCGGCGTACACCCGGAAGTCCTTCGTCTCGTAGTCCTCCCGGTCCAGCACCCGCGCCCCCAGCGCCAGCACCTTCTGCTCGGCCTCGTCGACCTCCTCCCAGGTGCTCCCGGCGTCGAAGTCGAGGTGGAACTGCTGGGAGTCGTGGTCGGCCCGGGGCCAGGCCGGCGGGGCGTACCCCTCGGCCCGCTGGAAGGCCAGCCGCGGTCCCGCGGGGATCTGGAGCACCACCCAGTCCGCGTCCTCCTCCTCGGGGACGCCGCCCCCGACCGCCGCGTAGAAACGGGCCAGCTCATAGGGCTCGGGGCAGTCGAGGACGACGGAACGCAGACGTGCCACGGGGGCCATGGATCCTCCGTACGGTGTCGGTCGGTGTGCGGGGCGGATCAGCCGGCGCACAGGCAGAACGGGTGCCCGGCCGGATCCGCGTAAACCCGGAAGGTCCGCGACCGGTCCTCCGTGTCCAGCGGCTTCGCGCCGAGCGCCAGCACCTCCTTCTCCGCCGCGTCCAGGTCCTCGACGGTCAGGTCCAGGTGGAACTGCTGCGAGTGGTCGGGGGCCGGCCACCGCGGCGGCACGTACCCCGGGGCCGCCTGGAAGGCCAGCACCGGACCGCCGGGCACCTTCAGGTCCACCCAGTCCTCCTCCTCCACCACCGTGCCGCCCACCAGCGCGGCGTAGAAACCGGCCAGCGCACGCGGGTCGGGACAGTCCAGGACGACGGCACCCACCTTGGCGACAGGCATGACTTCCTCCTCGTTCGTCGTCACCGTCTTCGTTGTTACCTTCAAAGACGGGCAACCGGTAACCGTTACCGCATGCTGCCGCATCGGGGGTAACGCCGCAAGGGGAAACGCGAGGTACCGTCCAGGCATGAGCGAGAGATCGGCCCCGCCCGGGGGACTGGCCCTGGTGCAGGCCCTGGTCAACACGCTGGACATCGAGTCGGGCCGCGACGCGCTGGACACCCCGGAGGGCCGCGCCCCCTTCGGGCTCACGGAGGACGGCGTCGCGCCCGCCCGCACCCTGCGCGAGGCGCTGCGCGCGGCCCTGCTCGCCCACGCCGGCCATCCGCCGCACCGCGAGGTCACCCCGCTCGGCGAGCTGCTCGCGGGGGCCCCGCTGGTGGTCACCGTCGACCCGGCGGACGGCTCCGCCGCCCTCGCACCCGTCGACGACGGGCCCCTGCTCTCCCGGGTCGCCGCGGCCGTGGCGGAAGCGGTCACCGCGGGCACCTGGAGCCGCCTGAAGGCCTGTGAGGCCGCCGACTGCCACTGGGCGTACTACGACCGCAGCCCCGCCGGACGCGGCCGCTGGTGCTCGATGCAGGTGTGCGGGGCCCGCGCCAAGATGCGCCGCTACCGGGCGAAGGGCGCGTGAGGGGGCACGGAGAGCCCCCACGGAAGAGGGCCCCGGGGAGAGGCCCCACGGAAGGGCCGCGCGGAGAGGCGGGGGAGTCCGGCGGGAGCCGCCCCGGGCCCGTGCCGCATGGTGCAGAATGCAGCAGGACGCCGGTTCGGCCGACTGAGCCTCGGCCGAACCGGCGTCACCCGTCGTGCCCCGGCCGTGCCGGGCGCCGCGTCAGGCGGTGGGGCGCCCCATCGCGCGGTAGCGCCACCCGGCCCGCCGCCACACCTCCGGGTCGAGCGCGTTGCGCCCGTCGAGGATCAGCCGCTCGGCCACCGCCTCGCCCAGCGCCTCCGCGTCCAGCTCGCGGAACTCCCGCCACTCCGTCAGGTGCAGCACGACGTCCGCGCCCCGCACCGCCTCGAGCGCCGAGTCGGCGTACCCCAGCGTCGGGAAGATGCTGCGGGCGTTGTCCATGCCCTTCGGGTCGTACACCGTGACCTGGCCGCCCTGGAGGTGGATCTGGCCGGCCACGTTCAGCGCCGGCGAGTCCCGGACGTCGTCCGAGTCCGGCTTGAAGGTCGCGCCGAGCACCGCCACCCGCTTGCCCAGGAACGGCCCGCCGCCCAGCGCCTGCCGGGTCAGCTCCACCATGCGGCCGCGCTGGCGCATGTTGATCGAGTCGATCTCCCGCAGGAACGTCAGCGCCTGGTCCGCGCCCAGCTCGCCCGCGCGCGCCATGAACGCCCGGATGTCCTTCGGCAGGCACCCGCCGCCGAAGCCGATCCCGGCCCGCAGGAACTTCCTGCCGATCCGGTCGTCGTACCCGATGGCCTCCGCCAGCTTGGCGACGTCGCCGCCCGCGGCCTCGCACACCTCGGCCATCGCGTTGATGAACGAGATCTTGGTGGCCAGGAAGGAGTTCGCGGAGGTCTTCACCAGCTCCGCGGTCGGGAAGTCGGTCACCACGAACGGGGAGCCCTCCGTGATCGGCGTGGCGTACACCTCCCGCAGCAGCTTCTCCGCCCGCTCGCTGCGGACGCCCACCACGATCCGGTCCGGGTGCAGCGTGTCCTGCACGGCGAAGCCCTCGCGCAGGAACTCCGGGTTCCAGGCCAGCTCGGCGTCCTCGCCGGCCGGCGCGTGCTCGGCCAGGTAGGCGGCCAGCCGGTCGGCCGAGCCGACGGGCACCGTCGACTTGCCGACGACCAGCGCCGGACCCTTCAGGTGCGGCGCGAGCGAGGCGATCGCGGAGTCGACGTACGACATGTCGCAGGCGTACTCGCCGTGCCGCTGCGGAGTGTTCACGCACACGAAGTGCACGTCGCCGAACTCCCCGAGCTCGGCCCAGTCCGTGGTGAACCGCAGCCGCCCGCTGGACCCCTCGATCCCGGCGACGTGCCGGCGCAGCAGCTCGTCCAGCCCCGGCTCGTACATGGGGGTCTCGCCGCGCCGGAGCACGTCGATCTTCTCCGGCACGACGTCGAGACCCAGCACCTCGAACCCGAGCTCGGCCATGGCCGCCGCGTGGGTCGCGCCGAGATAACCGGTGCCGATCACGGTGATCTTGAGGGCCATGGGTGCTCCAGGGGTATACGGCAGGCAGTGCGGGCCCGAGCATAACCGGGGCACGCGGCCGGCCCCCGCCGGGCGGCCTCGCCGCTGTCGTCAAGCTCACCTATCCGCGAACGTGGAGGAAGGCATAAAATTCGAGTTACTTAACGGTAGTTAGCGTGACCAGCATCGCAGCGTTTTGGAGCGTGAGAGACCTTGGCCGGATCGGCTGACTTCGACCTGTACCGCCCGTCCGAGGAGCACGACATGCTCCGCGACGCCGTCCGCTCGCTGGCCGAGGCGAAGATCGCGCCGTACGCCGCCGCGGTGGACGAGGAGGCCCGCTTCCCGCAGGAGGCGCTCGACGCGCTCGTCGCGAACGACCTGCACGCCGTCCACGTCCCCGAGGAGTACGGCGGCGCCGGCGCCGACGCCCTCGCGACGGTCATCGTCATCGAGGAGGTGGCCCGTGCCTGCGCGTCCTCCTCCCTCATCCCCGCCGTGAACAAGCTGGGCTCGCTGCCGGTCCTCCTCTCCGGCTCCGAGGAGCTGAAGAAGAAGTACATGGCCCCGCTCGCCAAGGGCGACGCGATGTTCTCGTACTGCCTCTCCGAGCCGGACGCCGGCTCGGACGCGGCCGGCATGAAGACCAAGGCGGTCCGCGACGGCGACCACTGGGTCCTCAACGGCGTGAAGCGCTGGATCACCAACGCCGGCGTCTCCGAGTACTACACGGTCATGGCGGTCACCGACCCGGCCAAGCGCTCCAAGGGCATCTCCGCCTTCGTCGTCGAGAAGTCCGACGAGGGCGTCTCCTTCGGCGCACCGGAGAAGAAGCTCGGCATCAAGGGCTCGCCCACCCGCGAGGTCTACCTCGACAACGTCCGCATCCCCGCCGACCGCATGATCGGCGAGGAGGGCACCGGCTTCGCCACGGCGATGAGGACCCTGGACCACACCCGCATCACCATCGCCGCCCAGGCCCTCGGCATCGCCCAGGGGGCCCTCGACTACGCCAAGGGCTACGTCCGGGAGCGCAAGCAGTTCGGCAAGCCGATCGCCGACTTCCAGGGCGTCCAGTTCATGCTCGCCGACATGGCCATGAAGATCGAGGCCGCCCGCCAGCTGACCTACGCCGCCGCGGCGAAGTCCGAGCGCGGCGACGCCGACCTCACCTTCCAGGGCGCCGCGGCGAAGTGCTTCGCCTCGGACGTCGCCATGGAGGTCACCACGGACGCCGTCCAGCTCCTCGGCGGCTACGGCTACACCCGCGACTACCCGGTCGAGCGCATGATGCGCGACGCGAAGATCACGCAGATCTACGAAGGCACGAACCAGGTCCAGCGGATCGTGATGGCCAGGAACCTGCCGTAACGGGTCCGGTTCGGGTGGTTCCGCCCGTCCTGTGGCGGTCATGGGGCGGAGGGCGTAGGACGGAGGGGCGGGGGTCGAACCCCGGCCCCCCCGTCCCCCCTGGGAGGAACCATGACCCAGCAGTCTGCCGCCGCGGCCCCGATGAGCAAGGAGATGCAGGACTGCGTCAACGCCTGCATGTCCTGCCACAGCGTGTGCGAGGAGACCATGAGCTCGTGCCTGCAGATGGGCGGCCAGGCCCAGATGCGGATCATGCGGGCGCTCATGGACTGCTCGGAGATGACCCGCATGTGCGCCGACATGATGATGCGCCGTTCCCCGCTCGCGGGCGAGATGTGCGCGATGTGCGCGCGGGCCTGTGACATGTGCGCCGAGGCGTGTATGGCCATGCCGGACGACGAGCAGATGATGCGCTGTGCCGAGGCGTGTCGCCGCTGCGCCGAGTCCTGTCGCTCCATGGCGGGCGCCACGATGTGACGGACGCCGGACACGACACGGCCGAGGGCACCCCGCTCGCGGGGTGCCCTCGGTCCGTCGTCGGGTCAGCCGCCCGGGACGGTGACCTTCTCGTCGTTCCTCAGCTGCTCGACCAGCGCCTTCACCTTCGGCATGTCCCACTGCAGGTTGCCGTTGCCGGCGCTGCCCGCGATCGGCATGTTCATCGACGTGCCCTCGCCGCCGCTGACGCCCTTCATCGCCCAGAACATCCCGGCCAGGTCGAAGAGCCCCATGTCCTTGTCGACGACCAGGGCGTCCAGGCCCGCGCCCATGGTCGGGTAGAGCTTGAAGGGGTTGAGGACCGTGCCCGGGGTGGCCACCTGGTTGGCCAGGGCGGAGAGGAACTTCTGCTGGTTCTTCGTGCGGTCCAGGTCGGAGCCGGCCAGCGCGTACCGGGTGCGGACGAAGGCGAGGGCCTCCTCGCCGTTCAGGGTCTGCCTGCCCTTCTTGAGGTCGGCGCCGGACTTGGTGTCCTTGATGTCCTGCGGGATGTCCATCTCCACGCCGCCGACCGCGTCCACGATGCTCGCGAAGCCGGCGAAGCCGATCTCGACGTAGTGGTCGATGTGCAGGCCGGTGTTGAACTCCACCGTGCGCACCAGCAGCGTCGGGCCGTCGATGGAGTACGCGGCGTTCAGCTTGTTCGCGCCCATGGCGGGCCTGGTCTTGCCGGACTCGGAGCCCTTGAACTCCGGGATCGTGACGTTGGAGTCACGGGGCAGCGATATCAGGGTCGGGCCGTTGTCGCCGGTGTGCAGGATCATCATCGAGTCCGTGCGCTTGCCCTCGGCGGACCCGGTGCGCAACCTCTTCTTGTCCTCGTCCGACATCCCGGCACGGCTGTCGGAGCCGACGATCAGGTAGTTGGTGCCCTCGCCCTTCTCCGGCCGGTCGATGACCGTCGAGAGGTCGACGTCGCGGTTGAGCTTGGAGTCGGCCCAGAAGTACGTGCCGACGGTGGTCACGACCAGCACCGTCGCCACGGTGATCGCCGTCCACTTGATGCGGCGGCGCCAGTCCGGCGCGGGGCGCGGGGCGTGACCGACGGAACCGCCCGCCCGGCCGGCTCCGCCGCCGCTCGGCGTGCCGTAGACCTGGCCGGTGTTGTACCCGCTGTCGTAACCGTCGGGACCGCCGTGACCGCGGCCGTCCACGTACGACGGCTGGGGCGGGACCCCGCCGTGCGCGCCCTGTCCGGCAGGGGCCGCCGGGCCGCGGCGGACCTGCCGCATGACACGGGCGCTCTCGGGCTGTGCGTTCGCGCTCCCGCGTCCGTAGCGGCTGCCGCGGTTGTCGTCGGACCATGCCTCGGGCCAATCGTTCATGCGCAACAGTGTGCAGGTCCGGACACCACGCCACACAAGGGTCGTCGGAAAATCAGGGCGCCGCTGTTGCGAAGCTGACACAAATCTCCCGGATGTCGGCTCGGCATAGGGTAGAGGTCATGACAGACCAGGCCACGGCCGCGCAGACGGAGGGTCCGGACATCCCGGGCAAGCCCGTCGCGGCGTCCCGCACGACCCTCAGCCACATCATGACCCACAACGACACCAACCTCCTGGGCACGGTGCACGGTGGGGTGATCATGAAACTCGTCGACGACGCGGCGGGAGCCGTCGCCGGACGGCACTCCGGAGGACCCGCCGTCACCGCGTCCATGGACGAGATGGCCTTCCTCGAGCCGGTCCGCGTCGGTGACCTGGTCCATGTGAAGGCCCAGGTCAACTGGACCGGCCGGACCTCCATGGAGGTGGGCGTGCGGGTGCTGGCCGAGCGCTGGAACGAGTCCGCCCCGCCCACCCAGGTCGGTTCGGCGTACCTCGTCTTCGCGGCCGTCGACGCCGACGGCAAGCCGCGCCGGGTGCCGCCGGTGATACCGGAGACCGAGCAGGACAAGCGCCGCTACCAGGAGGCCCAGATCCGCCGCACCCACCGCCTGGCCCGCCGCCGGGCGATCATGGAACTGCGGGAGAAGCGGGCGGCCGAGGGCTACGAGGACTGAGAAGAGGCCCGGGAAGGGACCCGGGGAGAGGCCGGAGAAGAGGCCCGAGGGGCCGACAGGGCCGAGCGGCCGGAGAGGCGCGGGGCGGCGGCGTCAGGAGCATCCCACCTCGTCGCCCCGCACCACCCCGAACTCGCCCTGCCCCGGGTCCGCCGCCCGGACCTTGCGGACCTTCTCGAAGTCGGCCCCCGCGATCACCCTCAGCGTGGCGCCCTGCCCCTTCACCGCGCGCAGCTCGCTGCCCGGCAGGGCCGCCGCCAGGGACTTCGCGGAGCGGTCCCAGCGGGGGTCGTAGGCGACGATCGTCCGCCGCACGTCCTGCTCCGCCGCGTTGACCGGGGTGCGGGTGGTGGCGAAACCGGTCGAGGCAAGTGCCGCGTCCACCCGCCGGCCCAGGCCCGTGGTCCGGGTGCCGTTCTCGACCTGGACCCGGATCCGCCGGGGGTCCACCGGCACGCGCAGTGCCGCGTCGCGCGTGCGGCGCACGGAGAGCGGCCGGTCCCGGCGGATAGCCTCGAAGAGGTGCTCGGCCTTCTCGGCGTCCCACTTCAGCGTGGAGCCGACGCCCTTCACGGCGTACCCCGTCTTCATGACCGGCACCGCCGTGAACTCGGAGGAGGAGGGCGAGAAGTCGCGCATCGCCCGCCCGAGGTCCAGCAGCTCGTCGGTGCCGAAGCCCTCGTCCGCGCGGACCGAGCCGAGCACCGCCCGCGTCACGTCCCGGAACCTCATCGGGTTCAGCAGGACCCCGGAGGAGGTGACCCGGTCCACCAGCGCGGCCAGGAAGCGCTGCTGGCGCTTCATCCGGCCGAGGTCGGCGGTTCCGTCGACGTGCCGGGCGCGGACGTACTGCAGGGCCTGTCCGCCCTTCAGGGTGTGCCGGCCGGCCGGCAGGTCGAGGCCGGTGTGGCTGTCCTTCAGCGGCTCGGCGGTGCAGATCTCGACGCCGCCGACCACGTCCACGGTCTTCATGAAACTGGTGAAGTCGACCTCCAGGTAGTGGTCGATCTTCACCCGGGTCATCTTCTCCACCGTCCGCACGGTGAGCTGCGGCCCGCCCTCCGCGTAGGCCGCGTTGAGCTTGACGGGGTGTCCTGCGTGCTCCTCGCCGCTCACGCGGTCGGTGTGCGGGGGTGTCTCGGCGTACGAGTCGCGGGGCAGGCCGACCACGCTGGCCCGCTCCCGGTCCTCCGAGATGTGCACGATCATGATCGTGTCGGTGCAGTGGCAGGGCACCCCGCCGAGCCGGTACTTCTCCCGCTCCTCCGCGCTGATCCTCTCGCGGCCGTCGGTGCCGACGAGCAGGATGTTCATGCCGTCGCCGGCCTCGGGGCGGTTCTTCATGTCGCGGAACGGATCGACCCGCTCGATGTCGGAGTCGAGGCCGCTGAGCACCGCGTGCCCGATCCCGGCGGAGGCGAGCACCACGACCGACAGCGTGGTCACGGTCCGCAGGACCCACCGCGGCCTGCGGCGCGCGGGCGGGCGCGGGGGGTGCCGGGGAGCGGGGCGGGGCCGGGGGGACCGCGGCGGCGTGGGCAAGGGGACACCTCCGGACGACGGCCGTGCGCGGGATCGTGAGCACCGTAGGCCGATACGATCTGCGGCCCGGCACATCGCCCCCGGCGCGCGCATCGGTGTCCCCCGTTCGCGGTAACGTGAGCCCCCTATGAACGCCAATCCCGACGTGCGGCTCCCCGCCGTTTCCGTGATCATGCCCGTCCTCAACGAGGAGCGGCATCTGCGCGGCGCGGTCCGCGCGATCCTCGCCCAGGAGTACGCAGGCGAGATGGAGGTCGTGATCGCCCTCGGTCCGTCCACGGACCGCACGGACGAGATCGCCGCCGAGCTCGTGGCCGAGGACCCGCGCGTGCACACCGTGCCCAACCCGACCGGCCGCACCCCGGCCGCCCTCAACGCGGCGATCGGGGCCTCGCGCCATCCGATCGTGGTCCGCGTCGACGGGCACGGGATGCTCTCCCCGAACTACATCGCGACCGCCGTGCGGCTCCTGGAGGAGACCGGCGCGCAGAACGTCGGCGGCATCATGCACGCCGAGGGGGAGAACGACTGGGAGCACGCGGTCGCCGCCGCGATGACGTCGAGGATCGGCGTGGGCAACGCCGCCTTCCACACCGGCGGCGAGGCCGGCCCGGCCGAGACCGTCTACCTCGGTGTCTTCCGGCGCGAGGCGCTGGAGCGGCAGGGCGGCTACAACGTGGAGTTCATCCGCGCCCAGGACTGGGAGCTGAACTTCCGCATCCGCGAGGCGGGCGGGCTGATCTGGTTCTCGCCGGAGCTGAAGGTCTCCTACCGGCCCCGGCCGAGCGTGCGGGCGCTGGCCAAGCAGTACAAGGACTACGGCCGCTGGCGGCACGTCGTGGCCCGCTACCACGCCGGCTCCATCAACCTGCGCTACCTCGCCCCGCCGACCGCGGTGTGCGCGATCGCGGCCGGGATCGTGGTGGGCGCGGCGCTCACGCCGTGGGGCTTCGTGGTGCCCGGCGGCTACCTCGCGGCGATCGTGCTGGGCTCCATACCGGCCGGCAAGGGGCTCCCGCTGAAGGCGCGGCTGCAGATCCCGGTGGCGCTGGCCACCATGCACATGTCGTGGGGCTGGGGCTTCCTGACCAGCCCGCGCTCGCTGGCGAAGAAGGTCATCGCCTCGCGCCGGCCCGCGGTCCACGCGGACGCGCCGGCCTCCTGACGCCCGAGTCCGACGCCCGGCACCGCCCGGGGCGAAGGGCCCCTTCCCGGCCGGGAAGGGGCCCTTCGCGCGTCACCAGGTGAAGGCCGGGTCGACGTGCATGCAGGCCTCGTCGTCCGCTCCGTTGAGGGCGTGGGCCGACTCGGGGGTCTCGTCGTCCTCCCCGGGCGCCTCGTAGGCCGTGCCCTCGCGCCAGTCGGCGCCCACCACGAGCGTGACCCCGGAGACGTCGGTGGACCGTTTCACCGCGCTCGCCGGGATGCCGAGCGCCTCGGCGACGCGCCGGGCGTCGCCCTCCAGGTCGGCGCTCGGGTAGCGCACCACCGTCCGCTCCTCGCTGAGGGAACCGGTCGTGTCGGCGGTCGCCTCGGCGAAGCCCTTGTCCCTCAGCACCCCGGCCACGGTGCTCGTGCGTCCGGGAGCGGCGGCCAGGGTGTCGGTACGGGTGCCGTTGCGGACCTGGACCGCGATCTCGGCGTCGGCGGCGGCCGGGTCCCCGGGGACCTTCTCCTCGGCCTTCTCGGGCTTCGCGTCCTTGCCGTCGAGGGCGATGTCCTCGCGCACCAGCCGGAACAGCTTCTCGGCGTCCTCGGTCGGCTCCACGCGGGCACCCACGTAGCGGTTGGGCATCGTGGTCATGGTGATGCGCTCCGGCGCCACCTTGCGCAGCTCGGTGCTCAGGTCGTAGAGCTCCTTGACGGTGCCGAGCCCGGGGTCGACGGTGAGCGCCTCGGTGGCCTTCTCGGCCAGCCTGCGCAGCTTGTTGGGGCTGCTCAGGGTGGCGTTCTCGCGCAGCCGGCGGACCAGCGAGCTCATGTACATGTGCTGGGCCTCGGCGCGGGCGAGGTCGCTGCCGTCCTCGAAGCCGTACCGGGTGCGCAGCCACTGCAGGGCCTGCTCGCCCCGGATGTCCGTGGTGCCCTTCTCCAGCTTCAGGCCCGAGCCCTTGCCGTCGGAGGTGCGGGAGTGGATGTTGGCGTCCACGCAGACGGGAACGCCGCCGACGGCGTCCGCCATGGACACCACTCCGGCGAAGTCGACCATGACGAAGTGGTCGATGTGGATGCCGGTGAGCTCCTGCCAGGTGGCCACCGTGCAGCCGGGGCCGCCGTGTCCGAGGCTCCGGTTGGTCATCACCCGCCCGTTGCTCGCCGGGTACACCGTCCCGTCGTCGGGGTCGGTGCACTTGGGGATGTGCACCAGGGTGTCGCGGGGCATGCTGATCACGGACATGTTGGTCCGGTCGGCGGACAGGTGCACCAGCATCTGCACGTCCGCCAGCGGCGTCGAGCCGAACGTCTCGCGGGCGCCGCCGAGTTGCTGGTTCTCCTCGCTGTCCCGCGCGTCGGAGCCGATGAGGAGGATGTTCAGCGGGGTCTGCCCGGCGGCGTTCGGCGTCGGCTCGGCGACCTTGCTGTCGCCCAGGTTCAGCGGGTCCTTCTCGAGGTTGTCGTTCAGCCGCTGGTAGTAGAGGTAACCGGCCGTGGCGGAGCCGGCTATGAGCAGCGCGAGCACCGCCGCGGACCACTTGAGCAGCCGGCGTCCGCGGCGCGGACGGCGGCCGCCGTCCGCGCCGGAGGCGGGCGCGTCGCCGCCGTCGCCGTCGGACGGGCCCTCCTTCGGGTCCTCGTCGGAAGCCGGTTCCCGCCGGCCGTCGGGGAGTGCCGCCCGCACGGCGTTCTGTGTCACTGCCACGTCCTTCTCACCCCGGGCAACTCCTCGCGTCATGAAACGGGCCCGTCCTGCGTCCTGTTAGACGCACGACGGGCCCGTCAGTTGCCCTCCGGAACCGAACCGGCTTCAACTAGTTCCGGTCGGCCGCGCCGACCGGCTCACGCGGGCGTCAGCTCGCGCACTCGACCTTGTCCGCCGTGGACTTCTCCACGTCCGGCACCGACGTCCCTGAGCCGTCGAGCCGCACCCCGGCGCCCTTGAAGTCCTCGCCCAGGGTCAGCGTCATCGCGGGCAGTCCCTGGGAGTTGGTGACGCTCTCGCCGGGTTTCATCGCCGAGCCGGACAGGCCGAGGAGGTCGGCGAGGCGCCGTGCCTGGGCGGCCTGGTCGGGGGCGTACTCCAGCGTGGTCTTCTTCAGGTCCTCCGGTGCGTTGCCGGCGTTCTCGGACTTGGTGACGCCCTGCTGGAGCTGGAGCCAGTTGAGCATCTCCTGGGCGCTGCCCCCCGGTGCGCCGCCGTTCATGATGCGGACCCGGACCTCGGAGGCCGGTGCCTTCTCGCCCTTCAGCCGGGCGGCGACGGCGTCCTTCTCCTCCTTCTTCTGCTGCTTGACCTCGGTCAGCGACACGTCGTTCTTGATCAGGTCGAAGATCTCCGGGGCCTTGGACTCGTTGACGACGACGGTCGCCTTCACCTTCTCCGCCGGGTTGTCCTTCACCGGCACGGTGGTGAAGGAGATGTTCTTCGTCGGCACCTTCTTCAGCTCCAGGGCGACGTCCTTGAGCGTGCTCACCTTGCCGATGGCCTCGTCCACGGTCAGCGCCTCCGTGGCGGCCTCGGCCAGCTTCACCAGTTTGGTGGGGCTGGTGAGGGTGTCGCTGGAGGACATCTTGCGCATCAGCGAGGCCAGGAAGTGCTGCTGCACCTTGATCCGGTCGAGGTCGCCCTGGTTGCCGAAGCTGTGCCGGGTGCGGACGAAGGCCAGGGCCTGCTCGCCCTCGACCTTCGACTCGCCGGCGGGCAGCTTCAGCTTCGAGTCCTCGTCGTCCACGGGGTGTTCGAGGCAGACGTCGACCCCGTCCACGGCGGTGGTGAGGGTCTTGACCGCGTTGAAGTCGGCCATCATGAAGTGATGGGGCTGGATGCCGGTCGCCTCCTTCACCGTGCGCATGGTGCAGCCGGCGTCCCGGCCGCTCTCGCCGAGGCTCCGGTTGAAGCGGACGCCCCGCAGGCCCGGGATCACCTTCTCCGTGCCGTCCTCGAGCTTCGTCGGGCAGTCGGGGATGTCGACGATCAGGTCGCGCGGGATGCTGAGCGCGGTCGCGTTGGAGCGGTCCTTGGCGACGTGCAGCAGGATCGTGGTGTCCGCGTGCCCCTTGCTGCCCTTGTCGCCGTAGCCCTCGTTGCCCTTGCCGGTGCGCTTGTCGGTGCCGATGACGAGGATGTTGAAGGCTTCGTCCTTCTTGAAGTCGCTGCTGCCGGCGTCGCCCACGTCCGTCGTCGTGACGTTGCCCTCGAGGTGCTTGAGGTAGAGGTAACCGCCGACGCCGGCCGCCAGGACGACGAACGCCATGGTGCCGCCGGTCCACAGCAGCGCCTTCTTCGCCTTCGGCTTCCTCTGCGCCGACCGCCGGCCGCGCCGTCCGGGCGGCCCGTCGTCGGGGGCGCCCCGGCGCCCGCGCTGCGGCGGCACCGCTCGGCCGGGTATCCGGGTACGGCCGCCCGCGGTGGCGTCCGCGCCGTCCGTGCCGTACGACGCGGGCCGGCGGGGGCCGGGGACGGCCGGGCCCGGTCGCAGTTCGTACTCGCCGGTCTCCGGGTTGAGCACCCACTGGTCTGCGGGGTCCATGCCCTCCGATCGCCCACGGCCTTGCGCGTCCACGGTCGCTCGAATCCTCCGTCGGGGGCATGCGGCACTGCCCCCTTCCGGAGGGCGTCCGCGGGTACGGGGCACCACCGTGCGCGACGCCGGGACAGGCCCTCGCGGCCGGGGCACTTCAGCCCTCACATTATCCGTCCCCTTGGTGACGGAGTGATGCCAGTGAAGAATTCCCCGTCCCGGACCGGGGCAATCCACGCCATCGGGGCCCTGGTTGCCGAGGGGAGCGAGGGCACGCCGTTACCAGCGGTGGGGCCGGTACACGCCCATGCAGGCGCCGGTCCCCGGGCCGCTGAGGGCGCCGGCCTCCTCGGGCAGGTCCCCGGCCTCCGGTGACGGCGGCTCCGGACAGGCCGTGCCCGCCCGGCGTCGGCCGGGCCCCCGTGCACACCGCTCCGCGTCATCGCGGTGTCTCCCCCACCCCTCGCGCCGTGGAACGGACCTGCCCCGCGCCCCGGAGGACGCGGGGCAGTCCCGTCAGGTCACTTGGCGCACTCGACCTTGTCCGCCGTGGACTTCTCGATGTCGTCCGGCGCCTTGTCCGGAGGCGTGAGCGGGGTGCCCGCGCCCTCGAAGTCCTCGCCCAGGGTCAGCGTCATCGCGGGCAGTCCCTGGGAGTTGGTGACGCTCTCGCCGGGTTTCATCGCCGAGCCGGACAGGCCGAGGAGGTCGGCGAGGCGCCGTGCCTGGGCGGCCTGGTCGGGGGCGTACTCCAGCGTGGTCTTCTTCAGGTCCTCCGGTGCGTTGCCGGCGTTCTCGGACTTGGTGACGCCCTGCTGGAGCTGGAGCCAGTTGAGCATCTCCTGGGCGCTGCCCCCCGGTGCGCCGCCGTTCATGATGCGGACCCGGACCTCGGAGGCCGGTGCCTTCTCGCCCTTCAGCCGGGCGGCGACGGCGTCCTTCTCCTCCTTCTTCTGCTGCTTGACCTCGGTGAACGACACGTCGTTCTTGATCAGGGAGAAGACCTCCGGGGCCTTGGACTCGTCGACGACGACGGTCGCCTTCACCTTCTCCGCCGGGTTGTCCTTCACCGGCACGGTGGTGAAGGTGAGGTTCCTGGTGTCGAGCTTGCCCAGTTCCAGACCGAGGTCCTTGAGCTTGTTGATGCTGTCCAGCTGGGAGTCGACGGTGAGCGCCTTGGTGCCCGCCTCGGCCAGCTTGATCATCTTCGACGGGCTGGTGAGGGTGTCGTTCGACTTCAGTTTGCGCATCAGCGAGCTCAGGAACTGCTGCTGCAGCCCGATCCGGCTCAGGTCGCCGCCCGAGCCGACCGAGTACCGGGTGCGCACGAACGCCAGGGCCTGTTCGCCCTCGATGGTGTGGGTGCCCGCGGGCAGCTTCAGGTGCGACTTCTCGTCGTCGATGTCCTTGGCCAGGCAGACCTCGACGCCGCCGACCGCCGAGGTCAGCGTCTTGACCGCGTTGAAGTCGGCCACCATGAAGTTGTCCGGCTTGATCCCGGTCAGTTCGGTCACGGTCCGCATGGTGCAGCTGGGCGTGCGGCCGCTCTGGCCGAGGCTCTCGTTGAAGCGGACGCCGGGGGAGCCCGGGATGACCTCCTTGGTGCCGTCCTCCTGCGTGGTCGGGCAGTCGGGGATGTCGACTATCAGGTCGCGCGGGATGCTGAGCGCGGTCGCGTTCGTACGGTCCTTGGCGACGTGCAGCAGGATCGTGGTGTCGGCGTGCCCGGCGCTGTTCTTGTCGCCGTAGGAGCCGTTGCCCGCGCCGGTGCGCTTGTCGGTGCCGATCAGCAGGATGTTGATGGCCTCGTCCTTGCGGAAGCCACCGGTGCTCGCGCCGTCGTCGGGGAGGGACTCGATGTTGTCGTTCAGGTGCTCCAGGTACAGGTAGCCGGCCGCGCCGGTGGCGAGCACCACGAACGCCATGGTGCCGCCGGTCCACAGCAGCGCCTTCTTCGCCTTCGACTTCTTCTTCGCCGGCCGGCGACCGCGCCGTCCCGGCGGCGGCTCCTCCGGCGCGCCCCGGCGCCTGCGCGGCGGCACCTCCCGGCCGGGCGTCTCACGGCCGGGACGCTCCGGTGCGCGCCCGGGGGCCGCAGTGCGGCCGCGCGCCGCGCCCGCGCCGGAGGGCCGGGGCCGGCGGGGGCCGGGAATCGATGACTGCGGTGCGGAAGGGCTCAGTCGCAGTTCGTATTCGCCGGTTTCCGGGTTGAGCACCCACTGGTCTGCGGGGTCGATGTTCTCCGCCCGCCCACGGCTTTGCGCGTCCACGGTTCGCTTGAATCCTCCGTCGGGGCCACGCGGCGCCTTTCCCCCTTCCAAGGCGCTCGGGTCTCGGTCACGCAGTGCGCGACCCCAGGAGGGACCTGAGGGAACGGACGCACCGGATCGGCTCACACTAACGGCACCGATCGGTTTAAGGCGACGGCGGTGACATATTCCACGTCCCTACAACCGGGCAATTCGCCCATTTCCCTGGACGGGAGTTCCCCGTCTCGGAGTTGCCCCGGGGCAGGCCTTACGCGCAGGTGTCCTCGGCGGCCGTGTTCCCGGTGAACGTCGGCGCCGGGGAGGGGGTGCCGGAAGGCTCCGCACCCTCCTTTTCCGTGCCCTTCCCGTCACCGTCCGTGTCTCCGCCGTCCGCCTTCGCCCGCGGTGCGCCGCCCCCGTTCTCCGCGGCGGGACCGCGTGCGTCACCACGTGCGATCACCACCGGAGCGTCCCTGCGCAGCCGGTCGAACAGTTCCTCCGCCGCGGGCTCCGCGAGCTGGTCGCGATTGACGTCGTGGACGTACGCCTCCCGCGGAACGGTCAGGAATTGCACACGTTCCGTGGGAATGTTCCGCAGCCCGCGGACGAGTTCGTACAAACCGCGCAAGCTCGCCAGTTCCGGATCGGTCGTGAGCGACGAGGTGGCCGCGTCCAGAACGGGATACAGCTTCACCGGATTCAGCAGAACGTCATTGCTGTGCACCTTGCTGACGAGCGCCCCCAGGAAGCGTTGCTGGCGCTCCATCCGGTCGGTGTCGCTGCCGTCGCCGAGGGACTTCCGGACCCTTACGTAGCCGAGGGCCTGCTCCCCGTTCAGCGTCACCCGGCCCGCGGGCAGTTCGAGTTCGGCGTCCTTGTCGTCGATGGGCTCGGGCAGGCACACCTCGACGCCGTCGACCGCGTCGACCATTTCCTTGAAGCCGCGGAAGTCGACGACGACGTGGTGGTCGACGCGAATGTCCGTGAGTTTCTCGACGGTGCGGACGGAGCAGGCCGAACCGCCCCTCTCGAAGGCGGTGTTGAACGCCGCGAACACCGGCTCGGTGCGGGTGCCGTCCCGGCGCAGACAGCCGGGCACGTCCACCATCAGGTCCCGGGGGATGGACACCGCGGTGGCGCTGCGCCGGCCCGCCGACAGGTGCAGCAGGATCGCGGTGTCGGACCGCTCGGTCCCCACGTCCCGTCCGTAGCGGCGGTTCTCCTCCCCGGCGCGCGAGTCCGAGCCGATCAGCAGGATGTTCCGGGCGTCCCTCACCAGCGCGGTGGGCCGCTCCTTCTCGAACCGCTCGAGTTCGGCGGCGGCCGCCTCGTCCGGGGTGATGTTCCCGTCCAGTTCCAGGTACACCGCCCATCCGGCCCCGGCGGCCACGACGAGCACGGCGGCGACCGTGAATCCGGTACCGCGCACCCAGCGCCGCCGGCGCCGGGCCCGCCCCCGTCCGCTCGCCGAGGCGCCGGTCCCCGGGCCGAGGGCGCGCCGGCCCCCCGGCTGCTCGGAGGACGCGCCTGCGGTGTCGCTCATGACCGGATCCATCCCTCACTGCGTACGGGGCCGGGACGGCGTGTGGCGCGTGCCGCTGCTACGACGATGACCCGGGGGGACGGCGGGGGACGGGTGGTGCTGCGCCGAACGGGGGACGGGACGAGGCGGACGGGTGGTGCGGGCAAGGGGCGGGTGTGGGCGCCGGTGCGCGGGTGAGGGCCGGGTGCCGGCGGAGGCGGCCCGGGGCGTGCGACGGCCGGGTGACGGCCGAGGCGTGCCGCTACCGTGCGATGACCGTGACCCGTTCGCTCTCCACCCGCTTGTCCAGGGCGTCGTCCCCGAGGAGGTCCAGGTTCCGGCACAGCACCACGGAGCCGCCGGTCGCCAGCGGTCCGTACAGCCCCGCGTTGAGGCCCTCCCAGGTGTCGTACGGCAGCCCCGACAGCAGGCGCGAGCCCGGTCCGGTCAGGCCGAGCCCCGTCGCCTCCGCCCGGGCCCGCTCGACCACCTCCGCCCCGGTGAACTCCCGTCCCGCCACGATCAGCGCCGGCTCCTCGGGGTCGACCGGCGCGTACGGCACGAACCGGTCGCTCTGCCCCGGCACCTCGACGGCGTAGTCGGCGAAGCCCTCCGGCGGGTGCGGGAAGCGCCCGCCGAGCGGCCTGAGCGCGAGCGCGATCCGCGCGCCCGGGCACGCCCGTGCCGCCTCGAGCGCGTCCGGGCCGCTCACCACGACGTCGGCCGCCGCCGGCTCCCCGGCCACGTCCGCGACCACGCCCACCGACGCGCACGCCAGCAGCCACACCGCCGTCTGCCAGTGCGCGGGCAGCAGCAGCGCGACCCGGTCGCCCGGCTCGACGGACAGCTCGTCCTGCAGCAGGTTCGCGGTCTTGGCCACCCAATTGGCGAAGGTGGCCACGGACAATTCGACGCGTTCGCCCGTGGCGTCGTCGTAGAAGGTCACCAGGGGGCGTCCCGGGTCCGCGGCGAGCGCGGAACTCAGCAGGTCGGCAGGGGTGCGGTCGGTGGCGTTCACCCGCGCAAGCGTACGCGGCCCCGTCGCCGCGCACCGAGCGCCGGGGGCACCGGTTCGGGGGAATGCGCCCCCGACGGCCCGTCAAATCCGCGATGGACAGATTTGTCTGACTGTGTCCAAGATCAGGAGCATGCGTGGAATTCTTGCTTCCTCAATCGGTGTCACCTGCGCCGCCGCTCTCGCCCTCCCTCTCGCCCCGCCCGCCACCGCGGCGAACGCGAGACCGGCGCCGACGGCAGAGGCGGCCACGCGCGCAGCGGTGACGGCCGGGACCGACGTCCCCGGCAGCACCCAGTCGCTGCCCCTCCGACTCCTCACCCGTGAGCGCACCTCCGGAGCCGCCGTACTCGGACTCACCCCCCGGACCGTACGGAACTTCTCCCTGCTCGGCGTCGTCTGGGACGACCCCGCCGCCGGACTCCACGGCCGGGTCCAGGTCCGCACCCGGTCGGCCGGGACCGGCACCTGGTCCGGCTGGCAGGACGTCGAGACGCACAACGCCGACCACGCGGCCGACCCGGGTACCGCGGAGGACACCTCGGGCCGGGTCCACGGCGCCACGGCGCCGCTGTGGGTCGGGCCGTCGGACGCCGTGGAGATCCGGGTCCGGGGGGAGTCCTCGCCGGAGAGCGGGGCGGGTCCGGGGGCCGGGGCCGCCGGTGCGCGGTCCGGGGCGGGCGACGGCACTCCGCTGCCGTCCGGGCTGCGGCTCGAGCTCGTCGACCCCGGTGCGGCCGCCCCGCCCCCGGGCGGTGCCGTGGACGAGCCCCGCACCGGCGCCCTGAGCGCCGAGGCGACCGCCGCCTCCGCCGCCAACGCCGGCCTCGCACCGCTCGGCGCCGCCGAGATCCCGCCGCTGACCCGTGAGCAGACCCGGCGGGAGTTCCTCGCCCGGAGCGGGACCGACCCGGCCGACCCGGCCGACCCGGCCGACCCGGCCGACCCGGCCGACCCGGCCGATGCGGCCGAGCAGGCCGAGCAGCAGCGGGCCAAGCCGTACATCGGCCCGCGGCCCGCCATCGTCACGCGGCGCGGCTGGGGGGCGAACGAGAGCCTGCGGGAGAAGAGGTTCGTGTACACCGGGAAGGTCAAGGCGGCCTTCGTGCACCACACCGCAACCGGCAACAACTACACGTGTGCGCAGGCGCCTTCGGTCATCCGTGGTATCTACCGCTACCACGTCAGGAGCATGGGGTGGCGCGACATCGGCTACAACTTCCTCGTCGACAAGTGCGGAAGGATCTACGAGGGCCGGGCCGGGGGAGTGGCGAAGCCCGTCATGGGCGCCCACACCCTCGGGTTCAACAGCAACTCCACGGGCATCGCGGTCATCGGCTCCTACGGTTCCAGGAAGCCGTCGTCCTCCGCGGTGAAGGGCATCGCCCGGCTCACCGCGTGGAAGCTCGGGCTGCACGGCATGAATCCGAAGGGGAAGACATACCTGAAGTCCGGCGGTGGCAACCTCTACCGAAAAGGCAAGAAGGTACGACTGAACGTGATCTCCGGTCACCGGGACGGGTTCAACACCGCGTGCCCAGGGGGGAAGCTCTACAAGAAGCTCGGCTCCGCACGCTCCACGGCGGCCCGCTACCAGGGCCGCTGAGGCGGTCCGGGCGGGTCCGGGCGTTCCTTCCTGCCGGAGGCACGGCCGTCGCATGTGCTGTGGAACGGTCTGCATACACTGGCCGGCCGAAGGACAGTTCGGCCGGTCCCGGCAGGAAGCAGAGACGACAGGTGACAGAAGCGATCCTCCTGGTCGGCGGCAAGGGCACGCGACTGCGTCCGCTCACGGTGCACACGCCCAAGCCCATGGTCCCGGCGGCCGGGGTGCCCTTCCTCACGCACCAGCTGGCGAGAGCGAGAGCGGCGGGCGTCGAGCACATCGTCCTGGCCACCTCCTACCTGGCCGAGGTCTTCGAACCGTACTTCGGCGACGGGTCGTCGCTGGGGCTGCACATCGAGTACGTGACGGAGGAGGAGCCGCTCGGCACGGGCGGCGCGATCCGCAACGTCGCGTCCCGGCTGCACTCGGGGCCGGACGAGCCGGTGCTGGTCTTCAACGGCGACATCCTGACGGGCCTGGACATCCGCGCGCTGGTCCGCACCCACGAGACGACGGGCGCGGACGTCTCCCTCCACCTGACGAAGGTGACGGACCCGCGGGCGTACGGACTGGTCCCGACGGACGGGACGGGCCGCGTGCTGGCGTTCCTGGAGAAGCCCCAGACGCCGGAGGAGATCGTCACCGACCAGATCAACGCGGGGGCGTACGTCTTCCGCCGCTCGGTGATCGACACGATCCCGACGGGACGGCCGGTGTCGGTGGAGCGGGAGACGTTCCCGGAACTGCTCGCGGCCGGCGCCCACCTCCAGGGCATGGTCGACTCCACGTACTGGCTGGACCTGGGCACGCCGGCGGCGTTCGTGCGGGGTTCGGCGGACCTGGTGCTCGGCCGGGCCCCGTCCCCGGCGGTGCCCGGCCGCTGCGGCGACCGGCTGGTCCTGCCGACGGCGACCGTGGCCCCCGACGCGAAGCTCGCGGGCGGGACGGTGGTGGGCGAGGGCGCGTTCGTGGCGGAGGGCGCGCGCGTCTTCGGCAGCACGATCCTGCCGGGAGCGGTCATCGAGCCCGGCGCGGTCGTCACCGACTCGCTGATCGGGACGCGGGCGCGGGTGGGCGAGCGGTCGGTCCTCACCGGGACGGTGATAGGCGACGGCGCGGTCATCGGCGCGCGCAACGAACTCCGGGAGGGCGTCCGGGTGTGGTGCGACGCGAGGATCCCGGAGGGAGCGGTCCGCTTCTCCTCGGACCAGTAGGGGTCCGGGCGCGGGCGGGCGGGGGTGCGCGTGTGACGCCGGCGCCGGGCCGCGCGCCCCCGGCCCGCGCCGACCCCGGGCGACCGGCCGGCACCGGGTCACGTGACCCGCTCCGTCCTACAACCGCCCGATGTCCCCGTGCGGCATCCGCGGCGCCCGCCGCTCCGGCACCCTCCCGCTCAACAGGATCAGCCGCGCGGCGCGGTGCCGCTGGCCGGCGTACGGCTCCAGCAGCTCCAGCATCACGGAGTCGTCCGCGTACCGGTCCCCGGCGAGTGCCCAGCCCACGATCCCCGGGAGGTGGAGGTCCCCCACGGTGACCGCGTCCGGCGCCCCGTGAGTGCGCTGCACCGTCTCCGCCGACGTCCACGGCCCGATCCCCGGCACCAGTTCCAGCCGCGCCCGCGCCGCCGCCGGATCCATCCCCACCGCTTCTTCCAGCCGCGCGGCGACGCGGACCGCCCGCAGGATCGTCGACGCCCGCTTGTCGTCCACTCCCGCACGGTGCCACTCCCAGGACGGGATCAGCGCCCAGGTCCTCGGCGCCGGCATCACCGACATCCGTTCGGGCACGGGGCCGGGCGCCGGTTCCCCGTACTTCCGCACCAGCAGCCGCCACGCCCGGTACGCCTCACCGGTCGTGACCTTCTGCTCCAGGACCGAGGGGATCAGCGACTCCAGCACCAGCCCGGTCCGCGTCAGCCGCAGTCCCGGACGCCGGTGCCGGGTGCGCGCCAGCAGGGTGTGCCGGGGCACGAAGGCGGAGGGGTCGTCGGCCGCCCCGAGCATGTCCGGCAGGTGGTCCAGGAGCCAGTCGGCACCCGGACCCCACGCCTGCCCCCGCACCTCACCGGCCCGCCGCGTCACCCGCAGGGTCCCGGGGCCGGCCGGCGTCAGGCTGGCCCGCCACACGGAACCGTCCGGCAGGGCACGGAACGTCGGGTCCCCGGGCCCCCGCCTGAGCGGCCCGAGCACCAGGCCGAGGTCCAGCGGACCCTCCGGCACCCAGGTCCGCACCCGTTCCGGCACCTGCCTCGGCACCCCCGCGGGCACGGCGACCCGCCCGCCGCGCACGGGGGCGGTGCGCGGCGGGCGGGGAGCGAAACGTCCTGCCAAGGGAGGTCCCGGGGGATGAGGGGGGGCGGAGCGGAGGGCGCCGGTGGGCTCCTACGAGGGTAGGCGCCCGCGGGTCCGGCTCACCGCACCTCGACGAAGGCGCCCGCGTCCCGTTCCGGCCGCGGGCGGGGGTCCTCGGCCGGGTGGCCGACCGCCACCGCGCCCATCGGGTCCCAGTCCGCGGGCAGGTCCAGGACCTCGCGGACCACGTCCCGGCAGAACATCGTCGACGACACCCACGCCGAGCCCAGCCGCTCCCCGGCCAGCGCGACCAGGAAGTTCTGCACCCCGGCGCCGGCGGCGACCACGAACATCTCCCGCTCGGCCCCGTCCCGCCGCGCGTCCCCGTAGGTGTGCGAGCCGTCCATGACCAGACAGGGGACGACCAGGTAGGGCGCGTTGCGCAGGACGTCGCCGCGGCGGACGCGCTTGGCGATCGACTCCTCCGACCTGCCGTCCCGGCGCAGGTCCGCGATCCAGGCGTCGCGCATGGCGTCCAGCAGGCGGATGCGGGACCCGGGGGACTCCAGCAGGACGAACCGCCAGGGAGTGGTGTGGTGCGGCGCCGGGGCCGTCACCGCCGCGGCGACCGCGCGGCGGACCGCCCCGGGGTCGACCGGCTCGTCCGTGAAGGCGCGCACGGTACGGCGCTGGGTCACCGCCTGGCGTACGGCTTCGGACGTGCCGAGGCGGAACATGTCGTCGCGCGCGCCGCGGACCAGCGCCCGCGCGCCCTCGCCGTCGTCCGGCGCCACCGCGTGCGGCAGTCCGCGGACGACGGCCACCGGGAGGCCGGCCGCCTTGCCCTTGACGAGGTCGCCCGCCGCGGCCAGCTCGTCGGCCGTGGCGACGACCGTGGCGCTGAGCGGATTGCCGTGCGCGTCCGTGCCGCCGCGCAGGTCGTCCAGGACCCGGACGCCCGCCGCGCCGATCGCGACGTCCGTCAGTCCCGCGCGCCAGGGGCGGCCGGAGGTGTCGGTGACGACCACGCCGACCGTGACGCCGAGGGCGTCGCGCAGACCCGCCCGGATCGCCCGCGCGGACGCGTCCGGGTCCTCGGGCAGCAGCAGGACCGTGCCGGAGGGGGTGTTGGAGGCGTCGACCCCGGCCGCGGCCATGACCAGGCCCTGCCGGTTCTCGACGATGCGCAGGGAGCCGCGCCGGGCCACCACGCGGACCGTCTCCGCGTCGATCGCGGCCTCCCGGTCGGACGCCTCGACGACCCGGCCCTCGGCCTTGGAGACGATCTTCGAGGTGACCAGCAGGACGTCGCCGTCGGCCAGCCCGGGCTCGGCGGCCGCGATCAGCTTGGCCAGGTCGTCGCCGTGGCGGATCTCGGGCAGGCCCGCCACGGCCCAGACCCGGTAGCCGCCGGACGCCGTGTGCGTGCCGCTCATGCCGCCCGCACCTCCTCGGCCAGCGCCAGCGCCTCCCGTGCCATCCGCGCGGCCGCGTCGACGTCGGTCATCATCAGCGGTACGGCCCGGCAGCGGATCCCGGCCGCCTCGACGCGCTCCACACAGGCCGCGTCGACCGTGTCGACCAGCCAGCCGTCCAGCAGGCCGGAACCGTAGTGCTCGGCCACCGCCGGGGCCGAGGACTCCACGCCGATCGCCGCGAGCACCTTGTCGGCCATGCCGCGCACGGGCGCGTCCCCGACGATCGGCGACAGCCCGATCACCGGCACGCCCGCGTCGGCGATCGCCTCCCGGATGCCGGGGACGGCGAGGATCGTGCCGACGGACACGACGGGGTTGGACGGCGGGAAGAGGATCAGGTCGGCCTCGGCGATCGCCTCCAGGACGCCCGGGGCCGGCTCGGCCTGTTCCGCACCGACCGGCACGACCGCCTCGGCCGGCACCGAGGCCCGCAGCCGCACCCAGTACTCCTGGAAGTGGACGGCCCTGCGCTCGCCGTCCAGCTCGACGGCGACGTGCGTCTCCACGCGGTCGTCGGTCATCGGGATCAGCCTCACGCCCGGCTTCCAGCGGTCGCACAGCGCCTCGGTCACTGCGCTCAGCGGATAACCGGCGCCGAGCATCTGCGTCCGCACGATGTGCGTGGCGAAGTCCCGGTCGCCGAGCCCGAACCACTCCGGGCCGACGCCGTACGCCGCGAGCTCCTCCTTGAGGTGGAAGGTCTCCTCGGCCCGCCCCCAGCCCCGCTCCTCGTCGATGCCGCCGCCGAGCGTGTACATCACCGTGTCGAGGTCCGGGCAGACCTTCAGCCCGAAGAGGTGGATGTCGTCCCCGGTGTTGCCGATGACCGTGACGTCCGCGTCCGGCACGGCCCGCTTCAGACCGCGCAGGAAACGGGCACCGCCGATGCCGCCTGCCAGAACCACAATGCGCATGGGGCCATCCTCGCAGGCGGCCACGGCATCGCGTCAGGCAGTCACCGGACCGGGCGCCGTGCGCGCCTCGCAGTGCGGGGCCGTGGGGGTCCCCCCGGCCGAACGGAGCCCGGACTGGGGGAGCATGGGCATCTCGGTCAGGCCCGGGTAGTAGATGTGCAGGCTGACGGCGGGGTCGAGCGTGTCGTTGACGACCTCGTGGACGTAGCCCGGTGCGAACACGCGCTGGGCGCCGGCCGTCAACGCGCGCGTGCCGCGCCCGGTGCGCTCGGTCAGGGCGCCGTCCAGGACGGTCAGCACGCCGGAGGAGCGGCCGTGGGCGTGGCGCCCGCTGCCCTGGCCCGGGACCCAGGACAGGAGCCACACCTCGTAACCGAGGGGGGCCTCCCCTGCTCGAGCGGAGCCGAGAGCTTGGGGAACGGTGCGCAGCCGGTGGTACCAGCGGCTGGTGGCGTCGTACCGCACGAGGTGCTCCCACTGGGAGCGGTCGGCGGCGATGGAGCGGGCCAGGCCGGCGAACTCGGCGACGGTGGCCGGGTGCTCACGGGGCGCCTGGAGCAGGTGGGGGACTTCGAGGATGTCGCCGGCGATCTGGAGGTCGCTGTCGCTGTTCATGGGGTGCGGAGGTTCCTTGGCGGAGAAGCGGGGGGATGCGGGTGTCGCGTCGCGTGCGCCCGGATCGCGGGCGGCGGCGAGGGTGCCCCGGTGGGAGCGAAGGAGACAGCGGCCGAGTCGTGGGTGACTCGGCGGTGGCCGGAGCGTTCGGGCTCAACAGCCGGTACAGCGACAGCTACAGCGAGCGCGGGCAGCACCGAGGGACCCGGCGGGGCGGGTCGGGGTGAGTGCCGAGTTCGCGAGCATGCCCACCAGGACACCGGTTCACACCTTCACTGTCAACTCCGCGCCCGATATGTGGGACATGATTCACCTCATCCGGTTCATCTCCCGGGTGAAAGGTTTGCTCAGACGGTTCCCGGGACACATGGTGCGCACGGCCGGGCGCACCGAGCGCCGTTGCGATCCTGTGATCCGACTGTGATCCGGTTCGCTCGGGCGCGGGTGTCGGAACGAGATCGAACTCCAGGGCGTCCTCCCCGTAGAGGCTCTGCGCGGGTCCGGAGGCCCTCGGGGGTCCCGTGCGTGTGTCAAGGTTTAGGGTGATTTGAACACTTTCCGCTTGGCCTTGGTTCCGCAGAGTGAATAAGGGGCCCAATAGCAGATCTCGGCTTGACTCGCCCGGAGCAGCACACTTGTAATTTCACTCGTGTCGTTCAGCCGGAATCGGTAACGGCTGGATCACGGGGACGCGAAAGACGGACGAGGGGCGCACATGACCGAGCTGGTGCAGCAACTGCTGGTCGACGACGCGGATGAGGAGCTCGGCTGGCAGGAGCGCGCGCTGTGCGCCCAGACCGACCCCGAGTCCTTCTTCCCCGAGAAGGGCGGCTCGACCCGGGAGGCCAAGAAGGTCTGCCTCGCCTGTGAGGTCCGCTCCGAGTGCCTCGAGTACGCCCTCGCCAACGACGAGCGCTTCGGCATCTGGGGCGGTCTGTCCGAGCGCGAGCGCCGCCGGCTGAAGAAGGCCGCCGTCTGACGCACGGCACCTCGCCGCCGTACGGCACGTCACCGTTGCACGCGCGGCACCTCGGTGCGCACGGCACCTCCGCACGTACGTCACTTCGCACGCACGTCACTCACGGCCCGTCGCAGGTGGGATGTCCACAGGCGGCGGGCCGCCGTGTGGCAGCCGATAGTGTGGTCGCTCGTCCGAGACGCCCCGCTGCCCCCACCGGGCACAGGCGTCCCCCACAGTCCACCGAACCGGGGCCCGTACCTCGATGTCCGTGCACAGCCACCCGGCAGCCCGTCAAGACGCCGCTGCCCCACCTGAGTTCCCGCGCCACGTGGTGACCGCGGTCCTCGTCTCCCACGACGGCGCCCGCTGGCTGCCCGACGCGCTCGCCGGGCTGCTCGGCCAGGAGCGCCCCGTCCAGTTCGCCCTGGGCGCCGACACCGGCAGCGCGGACGACTCCGCCCGGCTGGTCACCGAGGCACTCGGCGACGACCACGTGCTGCACCTCGCCCGGCGCACCGGCTTCGGCCAGGCCGTCGAGGAGTGCAACCGCGCCGCGCCCGTCCTCACCCCCGAGGAGCTGCCCTACCTGAAGCGGCCCAGCGGCTGGGACCCGGTCACCCGCAGCTGGCGCGACGACGCCTACGACCTGCCCGAGCTCCCGCACGGCGAGCCGGTGCAGTGGCTGTGGCTGCTGCACGACGACTGCGCCCCCGAACCCGACGCGCTGGCCCAGCTGCTGCGCGTCGTGGAGAACGAGTACGAGCTCGGCCGCGACGACGTGGCCGTCGTCGGACCCAAGCTCCGCGGCTGGTACGACCGCAGGCAGCTGCTCGAGGTCGGCGTCTCCATCGCCAACTCCGGGCGCCGCTGGACCGGCCTGGACCGCCGCGAACAGGACCAGGGCCAGCACGACCACGTGCGGCCCGTGCTGTCGGTGTCCACCGCCGGCATGCTCGTCCGCCGCGACGTCTTCGACCGGCTCGGCGGATTCGACCGGCACCTGCCCCTCATGCGCGACGACGTCGACCTGTGCTGGCGCGTCCACGCGGCCGGACACCGGGTCCTCGTCGCCCCCGACGCGGTCGTCCGGCACGCCGAGGCGGCCTCCCGCGAACGCCGCACCGTCGACTGCGTGGGCCGCACCTCCGCCTCCCCGCACAAGGTGGACAAGGCGGGCGCCGTCTACACGCTGCTCGTCAACACCCGCACCGCGGCCCTGCCCTGGGTGCTGCTGCGCCTGGTCCTCGGCACGCTCCTGCGCACCCTCGCCTACCTCGTCGGCAAGGTCCCCGGACAGGCCCTCGACGAGATCCGCGGCCTCGTGGGCACCCTGCTGCGGCCCGAACGGATCCTCGCCGGACGGCGCCACCGCGGCAGCCCGCAGATCGACAAGGGCGAACTGCGGGCGCTGCTCCCGCCGCCCGGCGCGACCGTCCGCGTCACCGTCGAACAGGTCGCGGGCAACCTCGTCGGCCGCTCCGACCCCGAGGTCGCCTCCGGCGCCGGACGGCACGGCGGCGCCGTCGAGTCCGGGCCCGGCGACGACGACGCCGACTTCCTGGAGGTCGAGCAGTTCGCCCGGCTCAAGCGCATCGCCCGCAAGCCCGGTCCGGTGCTCTTCCTGGTGCTGCTGCTGGTCTCCCTCGCGGCCTGCCGGGCCCTCGTCGGCGGCGGCGCGCTCGCCGGTGGCGCCCTGCTGCCCGCGCCCGCCGACTCCGGCGAGCTGTGGGCGCGCTACACCGACGCCTGGCACGCGGTGGGCGCCGGCGGCACCGGATCCGCGCCGCCCTACCTCGCCGTCGTGGCGGCCTTCGCCTCCCTGCTGCTCGGCTCGACCGGCCTCGCCGTCACGATCCTGCTCGTCTGCTCGGTACCGCTGGCCGGGTTCACCGCGTACTTCGCCTCCCGCCCGCTCGTGGCGTCCCGGCTGCTGCGCGCGTGGGCGGCCGTCGCCTACGCCTTCCTGCCCGCCGCCACCGGCGCCCTGGCCGGCGGCCGCATCGGCACCGCCGTCCTCGCCGTCCTGCTGCCCCTCCTCGCCCGCGCGGGCATCGCCGCGAGCGGCCTCACGAACCCCGCGGGCGCCCGCGGAAGCTGGCGCGCCACCTGGGCGTACGCGCTGCTGCTCACGATCACCACCGCGTTCACCCCGATCGTGTGGCCCATCGCCCTGGTGCTCGGCCTCGGCGTCCTGGCCCTGCGCAGGACCGACATCACGGCGTACGCCCTGCGCTTCCTGGCCCAGCTGGGCACGCCGCTGCTCGTCCTCGCCCCCTGGTCGCTCTCCCTGCTCCCCTTCGGCTTCTTCCGGGAGGCCGGCCTGGAGTACGGCCCCTCCGCCGCCTCCGCCCTCGACCTGCTGGGCGCGAGCCCGGGCGGCCCCGGCACGGTCAGCGGCCTGCTGCTCATCGGCCTCGTGCTCGCCGCCCTCGCCGCCCTGCTCCGCGCCGAGCGCAGGGCGGCCGTCCTCACCGCCTGGACGGCCGCCCTGGTGGGCCTCGTCTTCGCGGTCCTGTCCAACCACTCCACCTGGGCCGGCCCCGCGACCCTCGTCTACGGCATCGCCGTGCTGGCCGCCGCCGCGCTCGGTGCCGACGGGGCACGCGCGCGGGTCGCCGAGCAGAGCTTCGGCTGGCGCCAGCCGGTCGCCGCGCTGATCGCCCTCGCCTGCGCCGCCGGCCCGCTGCTGGCCGCCGCGGGCTGGATGCTCCGTGGCGCCGACGGGCCCGTGGAACGGCGCGACCCCGTCCAGGTGCCCGCGTTCGTCGCCGAGGAGAGCGGCACCCGCGACCAGGCCCGCACCCTCGTCCTCGACAGCGACTCCGCCGCCCGCGTCGGCTACGTGCTGGTCCGCGGCTCCGGCGCCCGCATGGGCGACGCCGAGATCGCCGCGGTGGACGGGGAGAACACCCGGCTCGACAAGGTCGTCGCCAACCTCGTCGCCGGCTCCGGCGCCGACCAGGCCGACCAGCTCGGCGGATTCGCCGTGCGCTACGTCCTCGTCCACCCGGGCGCCCCCCGCGAGGTCACCCGCGTCCTGGACGCCACCCCCGGCCTGACCCGGCTCAGCCAGCAGGCGGGCGGCGCGCTGTGGCGGGTCGACCGGCAGGTCGCCCGCGCGAACATCGTCCCCGCCCAGGGCACCGAGGGCGAACCGCAGCCCGTCGCCGCCGGCCCCGTCGAGATCCACACCGAGGTCCCGGACGGCGCAGAGGGACGGATCCTCCGCCTCGCCGACTCCGCCGCGGAGGGCTGGACCGCCACCCTGGACGGCGAGCCGCTGCCCCGCACCACCGTCGACGGCTGGGCCCAGGGCTTCGAGCTCCCCGCCTCGGGCGGCCGGCTGGACGTCACCTACGACGCCCCGATCACCCACACCGCCTGGCTGTGGGCCCAGGGCCTGCTCGCCGTCGTCCTCGTCGTCATGGCCCTGCCCGGCCGCCGCCGCGACGTCGACGACGACCTGCCCGAGGAACCCGCCGTCCCCGCCGAGGCACTGGCCGGTGAGGGACGCCGTGCCCGCCGTCTGCGCGCCCAGGCCGAGTCCACCGCCGAAGAGGCGGGCGACGACGCGGAGTTCCCCGCCCCGCCGGAGCGGTCCCCGGTGCAGCCCCCGGTGCCCGTTCCGCCCCAGCCCGACCACGGCGCATGGGACGCGGCGGCCTACCCGGACGCCGGGCCCGGCACCGCGTACACCGGCGAGCAGTACCGGCAGGACACCCAGCAGTACGCGACGGACGCCTACGGCCCGCCGTACCAGGGCGACCCCTACCAGGGCGGCCAGTACGACCCGTACGCCTACGGCACCCCGCCCCGGCCGACGCCGTACGACCAGACGTACGGGCAGGGCTACGACCAGACCTACGCGCAGGGTTACGACACGCCGTACGACCCCCACGGCACGGGCAGTGAGCGTCCCGACGGGAGCCAGCAGTGAACCGCACCACCCTGTCCCTGATCGCGGCGGCCACCGCGCTCGCCGCCGTGACCGGCTTCGCCGCCCTGTCCGCACCGGACCCCGCGGCCACCGGCGACACCGCCGGGGCGGCCGCCCACCTGCCCGTGGAACGCACGAGCCTGCTGTGCCCGTCGCCCAGCACCTCCGACCTCGCCGAGACCGCGTACACGTCCTTCACACCGGTCACCGAGGGCACGGAGAACGAGGGCGGGGCCGAACTCCGGGCGGCGGAAAGGCCGGAGTCCGGGACGGACGGCGAGAAGGACGGCAAGGACGACGACTCCGGAGGGTCCGAGGGGGCCGGGAAGTCCGGGAAACCCGTCCTCGAACCCGAGGAGCCCGGCAAGCCGGTCAGCGGGGACACCACCGGAGGCGAGGCACCCGCGCTCGTCGGCACCGCCGACGGCCGCTTCGCGCCCGGCTGGACCGTGCAGCAGACGACCACGGTCAGCGCGGGCACGGGCCGCGGCCTGCAGGGCGTCACCTGCTCCGCCCCGGACACGGAGTTCTGGTTCCCGGGCACGAGCACCGCCCCCGACCGCACCGACTACGTCCACCTGACCAACCCGGACGACTCCGCCGCCGTCGTGGACATCGAGCTCTACGGCGAGGACGGCGTCCTCGAGACGGTGGTGGGGGAGGGCATCACGGTCCAGCCGCACTCCACCGAGCCGGTCCTGCTGTCCACCCTCACCGAGGAGCAGCAGACCGATGTGACCGTGCACGTCGTCGTCCGCAGCGGCCGGGTCGGCGCGGCCGTCCAGGCCCTGGACGACAAGCTGGGCGGCGACTGGCTCACCGCGTCGACCGATCCCGCGGGCAGTCTGGTCCTGCCCGGCATCCCGCAGGACGCCACCGCCGTGCGCCTGGTCGCCTTCGTCCCCGGCGACGCCGACGCCGACCTGAAGGTGCGCCTCGCCTCCCCCTCCGGTCTGATCACCCCCGCCGGTCACGAGACGCTCCACGTGAAGGGCGGCATGACGGCGGCCGTCGACCTGGGCGACATCACGCGCGGCGAGGCGGGCTCCCTGGTCCTGACGCCCACGGACGGCTCCGTTCCGGTCGTGGCGGCCGTACGGGTGCTGCGCGGCAAGGGCGACGCGCAGGAGTCGGCGTTCATCCCGGCCGCACGACCGGTCGGCACCCGCGCGACGTCCGCCGGCAACACCGCCAAGGGCACGACCCTCTCGGTGACCG
Organism: Streptomyces griseomycini; assembly: GCF_014203535.1. Classification (GTDB taxonomy): domain Bacteria; phylum Actinomycetota; class Actinomycetes; order Streptomycetales; family Streptomycetaceae; genus Streptomyces; species Streptomyces griseomycini. The sequence goes on along the minus strand of NZ_JACHJI010000025.1, from coordinate 12,706 downwards.
CCCCCGAGGGCACCGCCAGGATCGAGGTCACCGCCTCGGCGGGCACCGAGGGCGGCACGCCGGCGTCCCGGACGTACACGATCAAGTCCGGCACCACGCAGAACGTCGACATCCCCGTGCCGGACGGCCTGAAGGGCACCTACGCCCTCACGGTCGAACCCCGGTCGGACACCCCCGTCTACGCCTCCCGGACCCTGGCGGCGACGGAGAACGGCGTCCCGGCCTTCACGGTCCAGCCCCTCCCGGACGACCGCGGCACGGTGGCGGTACCGGAGGCGGAGGAGGACCTGTCGGTCCTGCAGAAGTGACCGACGGCCGCGTACGGCGGACGGGGCGGGGGCGTCCGCGCCCCCGTCAGTCCTCCCCGTACCGGGGATCCACGGTCTCCGGCGTCAGCCCCAGCAGGTCCGCCACCTGCTCGACCACGACCTCGTGGACGAGCGCCGCCCGCTCGTCGCGCCCCTTGGTGCGGATCTCGACCGGCCGCCGGTAGACCACCACCCGCGCGGGACGCCCCTCGCGCGCGGGCACCGTCCCGCCCAGCGGCACCGCCTCGTCGCTCCACCCCAGCCCGCCCCCGTCCAGCCGCGGCACTTCCAGCACGAGGAAATCGATGTCGGCGAGCTGCGGCCACCGCCGCTCCAGCCGCTCCACGGAATCCTGCACCAGGTCGGCGAACGTCTCCGCGCGGCTGGCGGCGAGCGGCACCTGGGGCGGTGCGATCGGGCCGCGCATGCCCCGGCCGTGGCGATCACGGCGTCGGGGCCCGGGGCCGGCGGCACGGGGCGTCACGGGGCTGTCCATCACTGTGCAGGGTAGCCGTCGCCGACCCCGCCCGCCCGGCCCCCACACGCCTTCGGGCCGCCCCGCACGGCATGTCGTTACCTGACCGTTCCAGCCAAGGTTGGGCTCGATTCCGTATCTCTCCCGGACCGGCGACCTCAAGGCATTTGACGGTGTTTGCACCGACTGGTGACCGGAACCATAATCGTCCGGCATCCCGGACACCGGCGTCCGACCAGGTCAGCGAGGTACGCCCAAAGGGGTATGTGGGGCGTTTCACATCACGACACGGTGGGGTGACCTGGGGGAGAGTCGTCGCGGCCCGCTCAAGAGTGCGGTACCGTCCAACGTCGTGAGCCCTGTACGTCGCTGTTCGCGCACCGCTTGCGGCCGTCCCGCCGTCGCGACGCTGACGTACGTCTACGCCGACTCGACCGCGGTCCTCGGCCCGCTCGCCACCTACGCCGAACCCCACTGCTACGACCTGTGCGCCGAGCACTCCGAGCGCCTCACCGCGCCGCGCGGCTGGGAGGTCGTCCGCCTCCTCGACGGCTCGGCCCCGGCCCAGCCCAGCGGGGACGACCTGGAGGCGCTGGCGAACGCCGTGCGCGAGGCCGCCCGCCCCCAGGAGCGGGCGGCGGGAGCCGCCGGCGGGGCCCGTGCCGCCGACCCCATGGAGGTCGCACGCCGCGGCCATCTGCGGGTGCTCCGCTCACCGGACAACTGACGCGCTGCACCGACGCGCCGCGGACGCGCCGCGTGAGCCGCCGCCCCGAGGCCCCGTCCCGCCCGCTCGCCCGGAAGCCCGTCCGTCCACCGATCGCGGCGGGGTGTCCCCCTCTGCGGGTAGTTTGTGGGGACCGACAGGACTTTCGGAAGGGTTGGCCGTGGCTGCTGATCTGTCGCAGATCGTGAAGGCGTACGACGTACGCGGGGTCGTCCCCGACCAGTGGGACGAGTCCCTGGCCGAGCTCTTCGGCGCCGCCTTCGTCCGGGTGACCGGCGCGAGCGCGATCGTGACGGGACACGACATGCGGCCCTCGTCCCCCGGCCTGTCGGGCGCCTTCGCGCGGGGCGCGGCGGCCCAGGGAGCCGACGTGACCGAGATCGGCCTGTGCTCCACCGACCAGCTCTACTACGCCTCGGGCGCGCTGGACCTGCCGGGCGCGATGTTCACCGCCTCCCACAACCCGGCGCGGTACAACGGCATCAAGCTGTGCCGCGCGGGCGCCGCCCCGGTCGGCCAGGACACGGGCCTGGCCGAGATCCGCGACCTCGTCGAGCGGTGGAGCGAGTCGGGCGCCCCGGAGCCGGCGGCCGTCCCGGGGGCGGTCACCCGGCGCGACACGCTGGACGACTACGCGGCCCACCTGCGCTCGCTCGTCGACCTGGGCTCCGTCCGCCCCCTGAAGGTCGTCGTCGACGCGGGCAACGGCATGGGCGGGCACACCGTCCCGACGGTCTTCGCCGGCCTGCCGCTCACCCTCGTCCCGATGTACTTCGAACTCGACGGCACCTTCCCCAACCACGAGGCCAACCCCCTCGACCCGGCCAACCTCGTCGACCTGCAGAAGCGGGTCCGCGAGGAGGACGCCGACCTCGGCCTCGCCTTCGACGGCGACGCCGACCGCTGCTTCGTCGTCGACGAGCGGGGCGAGCCGGTCTCCCCGTCCGCGATCACCGCCCTGGTGGCCTCCCGCGAGCTGGCCAGGAACGGCGGCCGGGGCACGGTCATCCACAACCTGATCACCTCCCGGTCGGTCCCCGAGGTCGTGAAGGAGAACGGCGGCACCCCCGCCCGCACCCGCGTGGGCCACTCCTTCATCAAGGCCGAGATGGCCCGGACCGGCGCCATCTTCGGCGGCGAGCACTCCGCGCACTACTACTTCCGCGACTTCTGGAACGCCGACACGGGCATGCTGGCCGCCCTGCACGTCCTCGCCGCCCTCGGCGGCCAGCAGGGCACCCTGTCCGCCCTGGTCGCCGAGTACGACCGCTACGCCGGCTCGGGCGAGATCAACTCCACCGTCGACGACCAGGCCGCCCGCCTCGCCGCGATCCGGGCCGCGTACGAGGGCCGCGAGGGCGTCACCCTGGACGAACTGGACGGCCTCACCGTCACCTCCGCCGACTGGTGGTTCAACGTCCGCCCCTCCAACACCGAACCGCTCCTCCGCCTGAACGCGGAGGCCCGCGACGAGGCGACGATGGCCGAGGTGCGCGACGAGGCCCTGGCGATCATCCGGGGCTGACACCGCGCGGGACGGGCGGACGCCCCGGAAGCGGTCCAGGACCCAACATCCGCAGCCCGCCCGTCCCGCGCCCACCGGCGGTACGCTGACCAGGCACATCCGCATACGCCCGTCCCCGAAGGGAACCCCCATGGCGCTCGAAGCCGGCCTCCTGGAGATCCTCGCCTGCCCGGCCTGCCACTCCCCCCTCAAGGAGCAGGACGCCGAGCTCGTCTGCACCGGCCAGGACTGCGGACTGGCGTACCCGGTCCGCGACGGGATCCCCGTCCTCCTCGTCGACGAGGCCCGCCGCCCCGCGTAACCGACGATCCGGCGACCCGGCGCACCAGCGACCCGGCGCCCCGCGACCCGACGCCACGCCGATCGGAGGCTGTCGCCCATGCTCGACGAATCGCTGCTCGACTCACCCGAGGGCCTCGCCGAGGCCGACCACCGCGCCCTGCTCCGCGGCGCCGCCGAAGCGGGCGCCCGCGTCCGCACGGCCGTCCGGCACGCCGACGAGGCCGGTGTCCGCGACCTCAAGCCGGACGGCCGCCCCCGCGCCGTCCTCATCGCGGGACCCGGTGCCGCCGCCATCCAGGCCGCCGACCTCCTCGGCACCCTGGCCGGCGCCGGCAGCCCCGTCACGCGGCTCGCGCCGACCGGCGTCGCCCCCGCCGGGGGAGCACTGCGCTGGGAACTGCCCGGCTGGGCCGGCTCCGTGGACCTGCTGCTGATCGCCACTCCCGACGGCACCGAACCGGGCCTGTCCCTGCTCTTCGAGCAGGCGTACCGCCGCGGCTGCACCGTCGTCGCCGTGGCCCCCGCACGCACCCCGCTCGCCGAGGCCGTGAGCGGCTCCCACGGCCTGTTCGTCCCCATGGCCACCGCGCCCTACGACCAGGACGAACCCCTCGCCGCCACCGCCCCCGGCGTCCTGTGGGCGCTGCTCACCCCGCTGCTCGCGCTGCTGGACCGCATCGGCCTGCTCACCGCCCCGCCGGACGCCCTGGACAAGGTCGCCGACCGCCTCGACCGCATCGCCGAACGCTGCGGCCCGGCCATCGCGACGTACAGCAACCCGGCCAAGACGCTGGCCGCGGAACTCGCCGACGCGCTCCCCCTCGTGTGGACCGAGGGCGTCTCCGCGGGCCCGGCCGGCCGCCGCTTCGCCGCCGCGCTCGCGGAGCTGTCCGGCGTCCCCGCCGTCGTCGCCGAACTCCCCGAGGCGCTCGCCGCGCACGGCGCCCTGCTCGCAGGCCCGCTCGCCGCCAGTGCCGATCCGGACGACTTCTTCCGCGACCGCGTGGAGGAACCGCCCGCCCTGCACGCGCGCGTGGTGCTGCTCCGCGACCGCCCCATCGGCGGCCTCACCGCCGCCCCGGCCGCCCGTGACCTGGCCCTCAACCACGACACGCCGATCAGCGAGCTGGAACCGGAGGAGGGCGGCGAGCTGGAGACCCTCGCGGAACTGATCGCCGTCACGGATTTCGCCGCCGTTTACCTGGCGCTCGCCTCCGGAGCCTGATCATGCCCGGGACGCACTGACCTCCCGGCGCGCGTGCGCTCGGGATCCGGCAGACCCGGCAAGACCCGGCAGACCTGGCAGACCCGGCAGAAAGAACGCAGAGAGCCCCATGGACCGCCTCGACAACACCATCCGCCCCTACGCCTGGGGTTCCATCACCGCCATCCCGCGGCTGCTCGGCACCGAGCCGACCGGCGAGCCGCAGGCGGAGATGTGGATGGGCGCCCACCCCGGAGCCCCCTCGCGCACCCCGCGCGGCACACTGGCCGAGGTCATCGACGCCGACCCGGAGAAGGAACTCGGCGCGGCGTCGGTCGCGAAGTTCGGCCCGCGCCTGCCCTTCCTCCTCAAGCTCCTCGCCGCCGGCGCACCCCTCTCCCTCCAGGTCCACCCCGACCTGGACCAGGCCAGGGAGGGCCACGCGGACGAGGAGCGCCGCGGCATCCCCCTCGACGCCCCGCACCGCAACTACAAGGACGCCAACCACAAGCCCGAGCTGGTCTGCGCCCTCACCGAGTTCGACGGCCTGTGCGGCTTCCGCGACCCGCTGCGCGCCGCCGAGCTCCTCGACGGCCTCGGCGTGGACTCCCTCAAGCCGTACGTCGACCTGCTGCACGCCCACCCCGCGGAGGCGGCCCTGCGCGAGGTCCTCACCGCGATCCTCGGCGCCGACCCCGACGAGATGGCCCACACCGTCACCGAGGCGGCCGCCGCCTGCGACCGCCTCGGCGGCGCCTACGCCCCGTACGCCGACATCGCCCACCACCATCCGGGCGACCCCGGCGTCATCGCCGCGATGCTCCTCAACCACGTCCGGCTCCAGCCCGGCGAGGCCCTCTTCCTCGGCGCCGGCGTCCCGCACGCCTACCTGAACGGCCTCGGCGTCGAGATCATGGCCAACTCCGACAACGTCCTGCGCTGCGGCCTGACCCCCAAGCACGTCGACGTGCCCGAACTCCTGCGCGTCGTCCGCTTCGAGGCCGGCGACCCCGGCGTCCTGCGCCCGGAGGCCGGCCCGGACGGCGAGGAGCTCTACGAGACCCCCATCGACGAGTTCCGCCTCTCCCGCTACGTCCTCCCCGAGGGCGGCACCACCCACGACCTGACCCTGGGCACCCCGCAGATCCTGCTCTGCACGGCCGGCTCGGTACGCGCGGGCGGGCACGAACTGTCCCCGGGGGCGTCCGTGTTCGTCCCCGCGGGTGAGAGGGCCGAAGTGTCGGGTACCGGAACCCTGTTCAGGGCCACGGTCGTCGCCTGACCTCCGCACGGCGCCGACCTGACGCGCCGTCGCGCGGAAGGGCTGCAACAATGGCCCACCGTCAAAGGACGGGCACCCTCCCGGACGTGCGCGCACGCACGTCCGGGTCCGAGAACGGCGTACGAAGGGACAACGCGAACACATGAGCGCGTCAGGCGGCACCAAGGCGATCGTGGCGGCACTCGCCGCCAACCTCGCGATCGCGGTAGCGAAGTTCGTGGCGTTCATCTTCAGCAACTCATCGTCGATGCTCGCCGAGTCCGTCCACTCGCTCGCCGACTCCGGCAACCAGGCCCTGCTCCTGGTCGGCGGCAAGAAGGCACAGCGCCGGGCCACCCCGCAGCACCCCTTCGGCTACGGCCGCGAGCGCTACATCTACGCCTTCCTCGTCTCCATCGTGCTCTTCTCGGTCGGCGGCATGTTCGCCCTCTACGAGGGCTACGAGAAGATCAAGCACCCGCACGAGCTGGAGCACTGGTACTGGCCGGTCGGCGTCCTCGTCTTCGCGATCATCGCCGAGTCCTTCTCCTTCCGCACCGCCATCAAGGAGTCCAACGTCCTGCGCGGCAAGCGCTCCTGGAAGGAGTTCGTCCGCCACGCCAAGGCGCCCGAACTGCCGGTCGTCCTCCTGGAGGACCTCGGCGCGCTCGTCGGTCTGATCCTCGCCCTCGGCGGCGTCGGCCTCGCCCTGCTCACCGGCGACAGCGTCTGGGACGGCATCGGCACCCTCTGCATCGGCGTCCTGCTCATCCTGATCGCCCTGGTCCTCGCCGCCGAGACGAAGTCCCTGCTGCTCGGTGAGGCCGCGGGGCCCGAGGAGACCCGGAAGATCGAGGCCGCCGTCGTCGACGGCGACACCGTCACCCGCATCATCCACATGCGCACCCTCCACATCGGCCCGGAGGAACTGCTGGTCGCCGCCAAGATCGCCGTGCGGCACGACAACACGGCCACGGAGATCGCCACCGCCATCGACGCCGCCGAGTCCCGCATCCGCGAGGCCGTCCCGATCGCCCGCGTGATCTACCTCGAACCCGACATCTACAGCGAGACCGAGGCGGCCCGGGGAGCCGACCCCGAGGCCACCCCGGGCGGCCCGGCCCCGCACGGCACCGAGCACTGAGCCCAGCACGGTACAAGGGCCCGCCGATCACCCGGCGGGCCCTTCGCCGTGCCGGTGGTCCGGTGGCCCACAAGAGCCCGGGCCACTGCCCGGTGCGGACCGGCCGCCGCCGCGCGGCCCGCCCCGCGAGCACGCAGCACACCCCACGACCACCAGCACCGGACCGGGCAGCGTGCCCACCGCGAGCAGCACCACGCCCGCCCGGTCCTCCGCCGCCCCGCCCCGCACCGCCCCCACGGGCACCGTGCCGCCGTGGCCGTCGGCGAAGCGACGGGGGTCCCGCGACGGCGGCGGTGGTCGCCCAGCAGGAACAACCGCCCCCGGGCACCCGGACGCCGTGACGCGCGGTACGCGGACCGTCCGCACACCCGTCCTTGACGTACGGTTCGGCCGGCGGCCTGCCGCTGACGGTGACCCGCCGGGCCGTGCCTCCGCCGTCGCGGCACGCGGCCGGTCCCCGCCCACACCGATGACCCGGTGCACGACGACCCCGCTCCCCGGACGACGGTCCGGCGCCGCGAACACCACCACGTCACCGCGCCGCACCTCGTCCCCGTCCGCGCGCGGACGAGCCGGTCGCCGGGCCCGTGCGGCGGTGTCGTGCTTCCGCCGGCCACGGTGCCCGTCCCGTAGCCCCGGTTCCCTCGCCGGTTCCCCCGCAGGGCCGGCAGCGGGACCGGCGATCACCCCGCGAACGACGGCCGGCGGACCGGCGGCCGAAGGCGCGGTGCCCGACAGATCGGCCTGATGTGTTCGCGGGCGGACTGGGGTGGGCCGGGCCGGTCGGTGTAGCTTGGGACGGAGCCAGACGTCGCTGCTGATGGCGGTCGGGCGGCCCACCACGGGCCGGCCGAGGGAGAGAGGGCCTCCGACGGACTGCGCTGCGCGCACGCGGGCATGCCTGTGTCCTCTTCTGGGCACCCCTGTGTCCGCCGCCGCGCAGACCAGCCGTACCCACCTCGACCCGACACCGAGGAGCAGCTCGCAATGACGACTGTCGACAACCGACAGGACTTCAAGGTCGCCGACCTCTCCCTGGCCGAATTCGGCCGCAAGGAGATCACCCTCGCCGAGCACGAGATGCCCGGCCTGATGGCGATCCGCAAGGAGTACGCCGAGGCCCAGCCCCTGGCCGGCGCCCGGGTCACCGGCTCCCTGCACATGACCGTGCAGACCGCCGTCCTGATCGAGACCCTGGTCGCCCTCGGCGCACGGGTCCGCTGGGCGTCCTGCAACATCTTCTCCACCCAGGACCACGCCGCGGCCGCCATCGCCGTCGGCCCGAACGGCACGCCCGACAACCCGCAGGGCGTCCCGGTCTTCGCCTGGAAGGGCGAGACCCTCGAGGAGTACTGGTGGTGCACGGAGCAGGCGCTGACCTGGCCCGACAGCCCCACCGGCGGCCCCAACATGATCCTGGACGACGGCGGTGACGCCACCCTCCTCGTCCACAAGGGCGTCGAGTACGAGAAGGACGGCAAGGTCCCCTCGCCCGACACCGCCGAGTCCGACGAGCACCGCGTCATCCTCGAACTGCTCACCCGCACCCTGGGCGAGAACCCGCAGAAGTGGACCCGGCTGGCCTCCGAGATCCGCGGTGTCACCGAGGAGACCACGACCGGCGTCCACCGCCTGTACGAGATGCAGCGCGAGGGCACCCTCCTGTTCCCGGCGATCAACGTCAACGACGCCGTCACCAAGTCGAAGTTCGACAACAAGTACGGCTGCCGCCACTCCCTGGTCGACGGCATCAACCGCGCCACCGACACCCTGATCGGCGGCAAGACCGCGGTCGTCTGCGGCTACGGCGACGTGGGCAAGGGGTGCGCGGAGTCCCTGCGCGGGCAGGGCGCCCGCGTGATCGTCACGGAGATCGACCCGATCTGCGCGCTGCAGGCCGCGATGGACGGCTACCAGGTCACGACGCTGGACGAGGTCGTCGACAAGGCCGACATCTTCATCACCACGACCGGCAACAAGGACATCATCATGGCCTCCGACATGGCCAAGATGAAGCACCAGGCGATCGTCGGCAACATCGGCCACTTCGACAACGAGATCGACATGGCCGGCCTCGCCAAGGTCCCCGGCATCGTCAAGGACGAGATCAAGCCGCAGGTCCACACCTGGACCTTCCCCGACGGCAAGAAGATCATCGTGCTGTCCGAGGGCCGCCTGCTGAACCTGGGCAACGCCACCGGCCACCCGTCGTTCGTGATGTCCAACTCCTTCGCGGACCAGACCCTGGCCCAGATCGAGCTGTTCACCAAGCCCGACGCGTACCCGACCGGCGTCTACGTGCTGCCCAAGCACCTCGACGAGAAGGTCGCCCGCCTCCACCTCGACGCGCTCGGCGTGAAGCTGACCACGCTCCGCCCGGAGCAGGCCGAGTACATCGGCGTGAAGGTCGAGGGCCCGTTCAAGCCGGACCACTACCGCTACTGAGCTCCGCTCCCACCGGGCGGGCGCGACCGTGCACGGACGCGCCCGCCCGGCAGCAGGTCCTCCGAAGCAGGCCCCCGCACCCCCGTGCCGGGGGCCTGCCCCGTCGGCGGGCCGGCGACCGGCCGACCCAGCCCGTCAAGACCCAGGACCCCCATGCCCCGCGGCCGTTATTCGCTCCACGATCCGCACGATCACACCCCCCTCGCAGAAGAGCACTTCCACTGCGCTCCAGGCCCCTCCGGCTGGCGCTACGTCTCCCAGCTCACCGCCCCCTCCGGCGATCACCTGGGCTCGGTCGACCTCGCCCTGGACGAACTGGGCCGCCCCATCCGGCTCGAACTCCACACCGCGAGCTGGCAGGTCCGCGGCGCCGCCCTCGACGGCGTCACCTGGGTCCGCACCGACCCCACCGGGGCCCACGCCACCGAAGGCAATGTGCGCGCCCACGCCTTCACCGGCTCGTCCCCCGCCTTCCTCGTCGCCACCACCCGTCTCCTGCGCCTCGCCCCCTCCTCGTCAGCCACCCGCGTACGCCTCGTCGCCTTCACCGACCCGGTCCTCGCCCCGCGCACCGTGGACCAGTCCTGGGCGCTGGTGGGAAGAGAAGCACACGCCACTGACAACGGTCCCCTGACCGTGGACGAATACCAGGTCACAGCCCTGGACACAGGCGAACGGCACACCGTGCACATCGCCGGGGACGTGGTCCTCGCCGCCCCCGGGATCGAGTTGGAGGACCTCGCATCACCACCGTCGGTCTTCGACTGAGCGGCACGCCCGACCGAGCGGCACGCCCCACGAGGCCTACGACGGCGGCACGAACCCCGTGGAGGGGCGATCGGCCGGTGCCGCGTCCCGCGGCGTGGCGGCCCGGCCCCCCTGCGCCGGCACGTCCACGCCCTCCGCGGAGGAACGCACGGACGGCGTCCCGGGCGCCACGGCCCGCGGGACCGGGAACGGGACGGCCGGCCGGCCGTCCGGCGGCACGACCGCGGGAGGACGAGCGGACGGGGCGTAGGCCCCCGCCGGACCGACGGCGCCGACATGACCGCCACCCGCGACCGCCCCGTCCCCGAAGGCCCGCCGGGCCTCCCGGGCCTGCCGCTCCTGCAGCACCGCCGCCAGATAGGCCGCGGGCGGCACCCCCGGCGGCACCGGTGCCCCGGTGCGGTCCGCCAGGTCCGCCGCCAGCCGCTCCGCCATCGTCCAGCCGACCTGCGGATCCAGCTGCTGCATCCGCGTCAGGTACTGCCGGACGGCGAGCCACAGACCGTCGGGCACCGCCGACAGGTCGAGGGCCGAGAACCGACCGGCCAGCCACGGAGGCGGCGGCGGCACGAAACCGCCCTGCCCGGCCGGTACGCGCTCCCGTACGACCAGAGTCCCCGCGAACACGTCCCCGAGCCGCCGGCCGCGCGCGGACACCAGGGAGGCGATGCAGGCCACGACCCCGAACGTCATCAGGATCTCGATCACACCGATCAGGCCCCGCACCAGCGCATGCCGGAACCGGATCGGCCCCCCGTCGTCCCGCACCACCCGCAGACCGCACGCCATCTTCCCGAGCGACCGCCCGTGACTGAGCGTCTCGACCGCGATCGGCCCGCCCACCAGCAGGAGCACGAACACCGCGATCGATATCGCCGTCTGCGCCGCTTGGTCCAGAGAAGCCGTGGAGGCCACCAGGGCGATGGTCACGGCGACGTAGGCCACCACGGCCACCGCCAGATCGAGCAGCACGGCCAGTGCCCTGCTGGGCAGCCTCGCGGGGCGCAGCTCCAGTGCCACCGCCTCGCCCGTCACCAGCTCACTCACGCCCGCCGCCCTTTCCTGGCCTGCCTCGAACACCGCCAGTCTGCCAAGCTGATGACACATCGCACCGCAGTACGACGAGCCGATCAAGCAGATCATCGATCCAGCCGGTCCGGCCGATCGCCGACGAGCCACGGACGAGCCGGGCCGGCGAACAGCCGACGAACAGCCGAGGAGCAGACACACCGATGGACCTCGACGTCTTCGTCTCCGCCCACCGCGCGGAGTGGGACCGTCTGGACGCCCTGCTCGGGCGCCGGCGCCGTCTCACGGGTGCAGAAGCCGACGAACTCGTCGTCCTCTACCAGCGCACCGCCACCCACCTCTCCCTGATCCAGTCGGCCGCACCGGATCCCCAGCTGACCGGCCGGCTCAGCCAACTGGTGGCACGCGCGCGCAGCGCGGTCACAGGCGCCCGGCACGCGTCCTGGCGGGACGTCACCCGCTTCCTCACCCACAGCTTCCCGGCGGCCGTCTACACGTCACGCCACTGGTGGGTGCCCACGGCCCTCCTCTCCACGGCCGTCGCGGCACTGCTCGGCTGGTGGATAGGCACCCATCCCGAAGTACAGGCGTCCATCGCGGCCCCCGGCGAACTGCGTGAGCTCACCCGCCCCGGCGGCCAGTACGAGACGTACTACTCGAGCCACCCCGCGACCTCCTTCGCCGCCCAGGTCTGGACGAACAACGCGTGGGCCGCCGCCCTCTGCCTGATCCTGGGCGTCTTCCTGGGCCTGCCGGTCCTCTGGATCCTCTTCCAGAACATGCTCAACCTCGGCGTCGGCTTCGGCCTGATGTCCTCCGCCGGCCGCCTCGACACTTTCCTCGGCCTCGTCCTGCCCCACGGCCTCCTCGAACTGACCGCGGTCTTCGTCGCCGCCGGAACCGGCCTCCGCCTCGGCTGGACCGTCGTCGACCCGGGCCCCCGCACGCGCCGCACGGCACTCGCGGAGGAGGGCCGAGCAGCCCTGGCCATGGCGATCGGCCTCGCCCTGGTCCTCTTCGTCTCCGGCGCGATCGAAGGCTTCGTCACCCCGTCGGGCCTGCCCACCTGGGCGCGCATCACCATCGGGGTCGTCGCCGAGCTGGCCTTCCTGGCCTACGTCTACGTCCTGGGCGGTCGCGCGGCACGCGCCGGCGAGACCGGTGACCTGGACGCGGCCGAGCGCAGCGCCACCGTCCCGACGGCCGCCTGATGTGCGCAGCGGTCCGTTCACCTGCTAGTCTCCTCTTCGCCCCACGGGAGCCGTTGACACGGAAGCTGCGGGGAGGTAGATTCAAACAGTTGCCTGGAGATGGGGTCCCACCCGGAAGGCGACAGTGACATCTATCCGCTTCTCGAAACACTTCTTTCGAAGAAGCCTCCTCCCGATAAATCGGAAACGAAGGCCGGTCAATCCGCCCTGGAACTTCTGATAAAGTCGGAACCGCCGGAAAGGGAAACGCGGAAGCGGGAACCTGGAAAGCACCGAGGAAATCGGGTCGGAAAGATCTGATAGAGTCGGAAACACCGAAGGGAAGCG
>NZ_JACHJI010000024.1 GCF_014203535.1 Streptomyces griseomycini | reverse complement strand
CCGCCGGGTCACCGACTGGATCATGCGCCGGCCCGAACACCTCACCGAGACCGACCGCAAGTGCCTCGACGAGCTGTGCGAACGCAGCCCCGCCCCGGCCACGACCACCGAATACGCCCGGCGCCTGGCCGCGATGGTGCGCGAACGCCGCAGCGAGCACCTGGCCCTCGACGTCTGGCCCGCCGATGTCCGTCTCGACGGGCCACGAGAACTCCGCACCCTGGCCGCTGGCATACGGCGCGACCGCACAGCAGTGCTCGCCGCCCTGACCACCACCTTCACCCCGGGAGCGGTCGAGGGCAACGTCACCAGAATCAAGCTGCTGAAGAGACAGATGCACAGGCGGGCCGACTTCGACCTCCTGCGACGCCGCATCCTCCTGTCACCTTGATCAACCGGTGACACCCCCAAATCAGCGACAGAGCCCAAAACCTGAGCCGGAACCAGAACTCACAGACATCGCCCTCCGGCGAAACGAGGCGTTCTCGGCCCTGAGCGGCAAGTGGTGTCGGACCCCGTCGACAAAACCAACCGCCCGCCCACTCACCTGCGCGGGCACCGACGAGGCCGAGACGCGCTCATTTGCGATCTGTTCGCTCACCCGCTCAAAAACCCGTTCGGCGACAGCAGGTTCGTCTCGCTCAGCCCGCACCTCCACCAGCTGCTTGGCCAGCTTCTCTTCGAGTGCGCACTGCGCACGCCGGGGACGTTGCGCAGTCGCGAGCGTGCATCCCTGCCGTGCCTGGTGAGCCCCGTGGTGGGGCCGACCGCGGGGATCACCAGACAGGCCGGTGTGCCTGTTGTCGGATCGTGACCGGTGGTCGGGGTTCTTGGTCGTCTGTCTGGTCGGTAGTGGCGGGTGGGCTGACCGTCATGGATCTTGTTTGTGTCTCCTCATCCGGTGGCCCCGGCCGGCTCGTGCTCGTGGTCCGGCTGCAGGTCCTCGGCGGCCGTGTGCACCCGGTGGGCGGGGAGCCGCGGTGAGTCGCTTCAGGGCGGGGATCCGCCGGGGTGTGACGGAGGGTGATCAGTTCACGCAGATCGCCAACGGTCCGTTCCGTGACGGCCGGTTGTCCTTCAAGACGAAGGGGCTGTTCGGGCTGCTCCCCACACACCGGGAGGGCTGGCGGATGTCTGTCACCGACCTGGCCCGCTGCGGGCGCGAAGGCGAGTCGGCCGCCAAGAGCGGGCTGAAGGAACTGGAACAGCACGGCTTTCTCGTGAGGGAACGCGAGCGCGGCCAGGCCGGAACCCTCGGAGCGGCGGTGTACTTCATCACCGACCTGCCCGCCCTGCAAAGCCGCAGGTCACAACCAGAGTCGGGTTTTCCACCAGCGGATAAACCTACGTTGGTTGATCGCCCCACTAAGAAGACCAACAAGCAGAGGACCAGATCCCTCCGTCCCTGCGACCACAGTGCCATCGCGGGGGTTACCTCGGGGACGGGCCGGCCGGACGCGGCAGCGCCCCCGGCCGACAGCTCGCCTGCGGCGCCTTCGGCGCCCGACGCCTCGCCCGTGCCTCCGGTCGATGAGATGCATCCAGGGATCCGATTGCTGCTCGAACTCGCAGCCACTCGCCCCGAGCTGTTGCTGACCGGTAAGACGCTGACCGATCAGGGCCGGGTCGTGACCGTGATGCCGGAGTCCGGCTGGACCAGCGCCCGGCTGCGCCACGTCATCGCCGGCCGCCCCCCCCGCCGACCCCGGTGCGTACCAGCGTCGGCGCGATCATCGCCGCCCGCCTGCGCGCCGCCCAGGCCTACCCACCACCCGCCACCGTCGTCGGCCCGCACCATCTGGACGACGTCCCGGACGACGAACCGCCCGTTTCCTCGACACCCGAGCGGTCGTCCACGGCGTCCGCGGCCCGCACGGTCACCGAAGCCCTGACCCGTCGCGCGCTACTGGTCGAACGCGCCGGCTGCGGCGTCCCCGGCGTCGCCCCCGGCGAAGACCTCTGCCCGGCCTGCCTCGACTGGCCGCTGTGCCGCACCTGCCCCGGCCCCACACCTCGCCGCGCCCACCCCCACGGCGACGGACGCTGCACCACCTGCACCACGACCTTCATCACCCGACGGAAGGAAATACGCCATGACCACCCGGACACCACCGGCCAGAGGCTTTCCAGAGCCGTTGCACCCTTTCCGGCTGCAGCCCAGGCGGTGGGAAAGGGAACAGGCCCACTGCCACGCTCATGCCTCCACTTCAGCTTCGTCCCCGCCCCGTCCGGGACGAAGTCGCTTTCGACAACTCCTGCCGATAGGTTGCCCCTTGACCGACGGCGGTCTGATCTGGAGGACATCGCGTGACCGAAATGCCCGCTGCGTCGAACGAGACGCGTGAGCGAATCAATACCGACCAGCCGCACACAGCCCGGATCTGGAACTACTGGCTGGGCGGCAAGGACAACTACGAGGTCGACCAGGCTGCCGGAGACCAGATCCGCACGCTGCACCCCGGTATCGGGGATTATGCCCGTGCCGACCGGCTGTTCCTGGGCCGCGCCGTGCGATACCTCGCCGGTGAGTGCGGGATACGGCAGTTCCTCGACATCGGAACCGGCCTGCCGACGGCTGACAACACACACGAGGTTGCCCAGCGCGTTGCACCGGAATCCCGGATCGTCTACGTCGACAACGACCCCATCGTATTGGCCCATGCACAGGCCTTGCTCACCAGTACACAGGAGGGCAGAACCGCTTATCTCGACGAGGATCTGCGCAACGTCGACACGATCCTGGAGCAGGCTGCGAAGACCCTGGATCTCAGCAAGCCCGTTGCGCTCATACTGCTCGGCGTCGTCATCTTCATCGAGGACGACGCCGAGGCGTACACGATCGTGCGTCGTCTCATGAACCGGCTGGCCGCAGGCAGCTACCTCGTCCTCTCGCACACCATCACAAGGCCCGACATGCCGGACGTGGACTCCGCGGTGGCGTTCTGGAACCAGCACGGCACTCCCAAGCTGACTCAGCGCACGCCGGAAAAGGTCACCGGGTTCTTCGACGGGCTGGAGCTCCTCGAGCCGGGTGTCGTCTCCTGTAACCGCTGGCGTCCGGATGACGGTGGTGCCGACATGGCCGCAGAAGTAGCCATGTTCGGAGGGGTCGGCCGCAAAGCCTGATCGTCTTCTACGGCAAGTACGGGCGCGAGCCGCAGCACGGCTGCGGAAGCAGCGCGCACGGGCCGGAGGAGCAACCGCCCTCGGCTGTGCCCCGAGCCCTGCCCCTCCCGTGATGTGTCCGGGCTCCTGCTGTTTCTCGCCACGGTGGCGCATTGCGGCCGTGCTGCCGTTTCACCGGTGCTTCTCCTGCCGGGGTCTGGCACCTCCCGGCGGTGGCTGCCTTTCCGGGCTCCCCGGTGCGTGGCTGTGCCCCCGCCGGCTCCCCTTCCGGCGGGGGCAGCCATGCACCGGTCCACTAGCCGGGGCCCGTATCGACTGCCGGCCGCCGTCGCGGACGGTTGTGGCAGGACTGGCTGTCGACCTGCTCAGGGGGAGGGACGAACGCGCCGCCGGTGGGGGACGGGGTTGTGCGCTGTCGTGGTGATGTCACGCCGCTCATCGGGTGGGAGGTTCCTGCGCGAGGCGGGCGCTGATCTTGGCTTCGAGTTCCGTCATGGTGCGGGTAAAAGCGCGCTCGAGGTCCACATGGTGGAGGTGGGCCAGGATGAGGACCGACCACAGACAGTCGGCAAGCTCGTGCTCCAGCGCGGCCCGGCCGCCCGGGTTCTCCCGTGCTCCTTCTTCGGCCATGACGAGCTTGGCCAGGTCACCGACATCCCCCGTGAAGCCCAGCATGAATTCACTGCGTGTCCAGACGCGGCCGCGCTCACGACGGTTCAGTTCGTCATACGAGCCGTGGATACGCATGGCCAGGCGCTGCAGATCGTCGAGGTCCATCAAGATCCCTCTCCTTCGAGTGTGCATGCCGGGGGAGATGCTGCTTGGTCTTCTGTCCTGCTGGATAGGAGTAAGCGGGGGAGGCGAATCCGAATCTGCCGCTGTCGGCTGGGGTCCTGTGATGTCGGCAGGCACGGACACGGGTGTCCCCGTGTTCAGGGTGAGAAGTACCGGTCCAGCGCGTGGGGCAGGTAGTCCGCGCAGGGGCCGAGGCGGAGGGCGTGCCCGGCCGTGGGCACCAGCGCGAGCTTGTTGAGCTCGACCGCGTCCTGACCGGTCCCGGACGCGGTCGAGGTCCGCAGGCCGGTGCCGTGCGAGTGCGCTGGGCACGGGCGGAGCGAGGAAGCGGAAAACGAGGCTGCCGAAGTGTTTTCCATGGGTGAGGCCCCAGAGTCGCAACTCGTCGTCGGCGACGTGGATGCCGACCTCTTCGGCGAACTCGCGGGTGGCGTGCCGGCGCAGTGAGTCCACGTCCAGGGACTGACCGGGCGGCGGTTCGGCCGTGCCGCCGGGCAGCGTCCAGCGGCCGGGCGCCGCCGTGGCGGGGAGCCGCGCCCGGCCGCCCCCTCGCAGCCCTTCCCAGGCGGATGCCGATGACACGGTTTGCACCATGGACCGCGAGTTCCTCTCCCCCAACCGGATACGGGCCTGGCCGCGCTACGAAACGGCCCGCACTGAAATCGGCGGCGGGACCCGGTGGGGCACCGGTGCCGTCGGCCGGCTACGCGACCGCCTGCCGGGACAGGCCTTCGAGGAACTCCCTGGCGCCTCGTAGCCTCGTGCTCAGCCGGCGCTGTGAAGCGCGGCTGTCGAGGCGGACGTCGAGGGCTCCCGGCAGGTCGGTGTCCGTCCTGCGACCGGCGGGCAGCAAGGTGGGGTCGATGCCGTCGCGTCGGGCGATGAGGATGCCGAGGGCGTGGCGGCTGAGGGCATCGGGCCCAGCCAGGTGGAAGACGCCGGCCATGTCGGCCGTGGCGAGCTCCCAGAGGGCGGCTGCCAGGTCGGAGACGTGCACGGGACAGCGGATGTCGTCCGTGAACAGAGTGCCCTCGCGGCTCCCGGCGGCAAGTTCGTGCACGATCCGTTCGTGGGCGGATCCACCGTCGCCGATGATCAGTGAGGTGCGGGCGACGACCGGGGTGGGGTGCAGGAGACGGACCGCCGTCTCGGCGGTGGCCTTCGCGGCGCCGTACGGGGTGATCGGATCCGGGAGCGCGGTCTCGTCGTAGCGCACGTCAGTCCCGGAGAAAACCGCGTCACTGGACACGTGCACCAGCCGGATGCCCTGCCGCGCCGTTGCCTTGGCCAGTCGGACGGCCCCGTCGGCGGTGACCGCCCAGTCGGCGTCCCCGCTGGAAGCGTTGATCACCACGCTGGGCGCCACCGTGTCGAGGACCGCCTCGATCCGCTCGGCGTCGCGGAGGTCCAGACGGTGCCACGGAACGTCGGGAAGTACGCGGGGACGGGAGTGGAAGGTCGCGGCCACGGGGCGGCCTGCGGAGGTCGCCCGCCGTACCAGCTCGGTCCCCAAGAACCCGCTGGCCCCGATGATCAGCACCGTCATACCGGACCACGGTAACGAAGAGGTGCGCGCCATATGCCAGAACAGGGATACACGGGGCGGGCGTACGGCGGCCTTGGGCGGTGGGTGCGACGGCAGAAACTGCGGTTTCTGTTCGGCACCTCACGGCCGGGCAAGCTTCGGCCCCGAGCGTTCGGCCGGTGGGGGACCGAGCGAACGAGGCATCGGGCCGGCTCGGGAGGGGGCACAGGCACGCACCTGCCGGGACGGACAGAACTCCCGAGGCCCAGCAGACCGGCACCACGGACACCACCGCGGCAGCGGCGAGGTCGGCGCCGACCATGATCTTCTTCTTCGGGTGCCGGTCACCAGCCACCCCGGCGGGCAGCGCGAGAACGAACGCGGGCACCGCCGCCGCGGCGGCCGGCAACGACACCTGGCCGGAGAGGCGTCCAGTTCCAGCACCGCGACCACCGGCAGCGCCACACCATGGACCGATGCCTGCGCGAGGGGCACCGCCTCGCCGACCCAGTACACCCGGAAGGACCTGTTGTTCCGCAAAGGGATACCGACGCCCCCAGGTGCAGCGCCATCGCGGGCGGTGCTGGTGGCTGTCACGATCGGCTCCGCTCCGGCCGACGGGCCAGGGGGTGCACGAGGCGACCCATGTCCCGGTACAGGCTTCGTCGGGACGCGGACCACTCCAGTTCCAGGCCCACCGCGTACGTGACCGGATCCAGGGTCCAGGTGTCGTCATAGTGAGGTGGGCTATGACGATGCTGATCATCGGCGCCGGCGCGGTGCGCGGTGAAGTCCGCTGGCCAGCCGCTGTCGGCCGACGAGGACACGGGACGGGATTGGGGATGTTCGGGCATCATGCCGCCTCACCGGCCTCGGCACGGTAGCCGGCGGCCTGGAGGGTGAACATGGCGGCGTACTCGCCGTGAAGGTCCATCAGCTCCTGGTGCGTGCCGGTCTCGATGATGCGGCCGCTGTCGAACACGAAGATGCGGTCGCACTCCACTACGCTCGCCAAGCGGTGGGAGATCAGCACCGTGATCTGATCCGGCCGCAGGGTGTCCCGCAGCACCGCCTGGTAGACGGCATGCTCGGCGCGGGGATCCATGCTGGCGGTCGGCTCATCCAGCAGGAGCACCGGCGCGTGCTTGTACAGACCGCGGGCTACAGCGATCTTCGCCCACTGGCCGGCCGACAGCTCCTGCCCGCCGCGGAACCGCTTGGACAACAGGGCCGCCCACGTCCCCGGGAGGCCGGCGATGACCTGCTCGGCGCCGGAAGCACGCGCGGCGTCCAAGGCACGTCGCGGGTCGGCCTCGGTGAGCGTGCCCCGGGAGATCGTGAGGTTGGCCAGCGCGCTGAACGGGAAGCGGACCGGATCCTGCAGTACACAGCTCACCCGGGCCTGGAGGGACTCGGCGTCCATCTCCCGCACATCGACACCGTCCCAGCGCACCGCGCCGGAATCCTCGGCCTCGTACAGTCCGGCGAGCAGTCGTGCGCACGTGGACTTCCCGGAGCCGTTGACGCCGACGAACGCGACCTTCTCACCGGCGCGTAGCGTCATGGAGATGCCGCGCAGTGCCGGGGTGTCCTTGCCGGGGTAGGTGAAGGACACGTTGTCCAGCGTGATCGTCTTGACCGTCTCGGGGGCGGGGGAGCCGGCGCGGCGCGGCTGCAGTTCGCGGCAGCGCTGTTGGAAGGCGAGCAGGTCATCGACCCACATGGCGTGCTCGTAGACCAGGTGGGAGACGTCGACGAGCCGGGTGAGCGAGGCCTGGGCGGTCTGGATGGCAAGGACCGCACCCGCGCCGGAGGCCAGGGGCAGCCACCCCGCGATCAGCATGGCGCCGAGCGCCGTGTAGGTGACACCGGTCCCGATCCCGCCCACAGCACGCCCCGCCAGCGTCAACCCGGCCGAGCTCACCCCGAGACGGGTGTCCTCCGCCGCGATCCGCGTCGTCAGCCTGCGGTGCTCGGCCAGCAACGCGCCCTGGGCGGTGTCCGAGCGCAGCTCGGCGGCCGCGTCCCGCTCAAGCAGCAGCCAGGAGAAGACCCGCACCCGGCGCTGCAGGGCGTTCCAGCGTTTGAAGGAGTGAAAGCGGGCCCGCGCGGTGCGTACGGCGGCCGCGCCGACCGGCAGCACGGACAGCAGGAGCAGCGGGAGCAAGGCCGGATGCAGGACGGCCAGCACGCCAGTGGTCCCCACCAGCCCGAGCAGCGCCGCCGCCAAGGAGACGACCTGCCCGACGATCTGCCGGGCGTAGAACAACCCGCGATCGTTGGCCCGGTAGGCCTCGTCATGCCAGTCCGCGTCGTCGACGACCTCCAGGCGCACATGGGCGGTCAGCTCAAGGAACTCGGACTCCAGCGCGGTGCGGATCTTCGGTGTCACCCGGGCCTGGGCCACGGCGACGCCCGCCTCCAGCAGCGCACGGGCCGACAGGAAGCCGACGACGACCAGCAGCTGAGGTACGGCCGCACGCACCCGGTCCGGGGTGGGCCCCTCGGCGAACAGTTCCCGCAACACCGCCACCGACGCCATCAAGCCGAACGCTGTCATCGCGGCCGATGCCAGCTGCAGGACCACAACCGCCGCGGTCGCGATCCGGTCGGCGCTCCAGGCCAGTCGGCCGATCTGGCGCACGATCCGCGGCAAACGCGCGAGGATCTGCCCCACCGTCGCCTGGGACGCGGCGCCGTCGTACACGGACCAGTAAGCCTCTGCCAGGCCGTCGGTGATGTCACCCTCCTGCGGCCCGGAGGGTAGGGCGGCGGGCGGCAGCGGAAGTTCCGCGTGGCGCGGGGCCGGCACTTCGCCCGAGGGGATGCCGCCCGCGTCGTTGGTGTCTTTCATGCCCCCCACCTCGTATCCGGACGTGCTGAGCGGGAGGCGTCGGCGGTGCGGCGGACGAGAGGAGCGGCGACGACCTGAGAGAGAGCAGGTGTGGCCTGGACAGGGGCAGGAAAAGGAGCGGTCACAGGGACGGGACTGAGGTGCATGGCGACCTCCAGGAAGAGGTGGATGGGATGTCACGGCGCTCAACGAGCCGACCCGGCGGTTCGAGCACATGTGCTTCGGACGTGATGTGAACCCCGGGGCAGAGCGGAAGCGCGCTCCTGCCGGGTACACCGACCCTTGCTGGAAGCGGGCCGTTGTCCGGGACGGGCATGGCCGAAACGCCGACGGCCGCACCTGCGCACGGACAACTGTTCGTGCGCAAGGACAAGCAGGGCTGTTCACGATGGACGAGTGAGGTCCAGCCGGAGCGTCATGCCGGCGTGCACGGTCAGTCCGGCCTCGCGGGCTCCGTGGTGATAGCCGCAGGCCACGATCTGGAGGTCGGCGATCCACTGTCGACGGTTTGGGCAGCACTTACTGATCAAGCGGCTCGGAAATGTCGATGAGAACTGACAACGCTCAGGGCCTGACCGTTGCGCGACGCCGTGGGCGTTGGGTTCTGTTCAGGTGTGGGGGGCCGTGGCCGGAAGGCCGGTTCCGGTCCTGGGCGGGGGCCGTCCGGTGGTCAGCCGGACGGCCCCCACGGGGTCGGTGCTTCCGGCTGCTCCTGCGGAGGGGACACGACGGGGCACGCGTGGTCCGACTGCGTCATCGCCCATCCGTCCCCGAACACATGGAGGCTGCTGGGCGCGGCGGAACGGCGCGCGGTGTCGCCGTCGGCTTCCGCGTCGGCGCGGGGGACGGCGGTGGGGGCCGGCGAAGCCGCGTGGTTCACCGTGCACGTCAGCTGGAGCATGGCCCGACGGCTCAGCGGAGCCGTCTCACCGGGGAGCCGGACGGAGAGGATGCCGTCGTCGGCGATCGCCACCCGTGGCGCGTCCGTCAGGCGGGGCAGCTCCGTGGTGGCCGCCGGGGCCTCGTTCGCGGCCGACGCCTCGAACAGCAGGTGTACGACGGCCTCGAGGTCCCCGGCGTCGTCGATCCGGTGGGGACGGGGCACCAACTCCCCGTCGCGCAGGAAGAAGAGGGGGATGGTGGTGGGCGTCGAGGGTGGTGTCGCACTGGGGGAGAACATGCCGCTCGCCGGCGCACCGGCCTCGATGACACCGGACGGGGGGACTCCGCACGCCGTGAGCGCGACCGCGGCCGCGGCCGTGAGCCCGGACAGCAGCGCTGCCGTCCGCGAGCCCCTCACCGGGTGCCCCCGTCGGCCTCGGTGTCGGTGTCGTCGCGGTGCAGCGGGAGTTCGACCGTGAACACCGCGCCGCCCCGGGGCAGGTTCGCCGCCCGGATGCGCCCCCCGTGCAGGTGCACGTTCTCCGCCGTGATGGCCAGACCCAGCCCGCTGCTCTCGCTCCTGGCCCGTGAGGTGCTCGCCTTGTAGAACCGCTCGAAGATGTGCGGCATGGCCTCCTCGGCGATCCCCGGTCCGTTGTCGGTCACCTCGATGACGGCCCACGCCATGCCCGCCCCGTCCACCCGTACCCCCATGGTCAGCCGCACGGGCGGTTCTCCGTGCCGCAGCGCGTTGCCGATCAGATTGGCCGTCACCACGTCGAGTCTGCGCGGATCGACGCGCGCGCGGAGCTCACCCGGTCCGGGCAGCCGCAGCTCCACCTGCTCCTGCCGCCACCGGGAGGCGACGGTGCGCCGTACGGACTCGGCCAGGTCGATCTCGTCCCGGTTGAGTTCGGCCGCCCCCGCGTCGAAACGGGAGATCTCCATCAGGTCGTTCACCAATCCGCTCAGCCGGTTCGTTCCCTCGCTGATGAGCCGCAGCGCCTCACCGGTCTCCCCTTCTCCCTCCAGGTCCAGCACGTCGGTGACCGCCGACATCGCCGCCAGCGGCGTGCGCAGCTCGTGGGAGACGTCCGCCACGAAGCGGCGTCCCTGGGCCTCCAGGCGGCGCAGCTCCCGTACGGTCCGCTCCAGTTCGGCCGCCGTCTCGTTGAAGGACTGGGAGAGATCGGCCAGTTCGTCGGAGCCGGTGACGTCCAGCCGGACGTCGAGATGCCCCGCGGCCATCCGGCGCGTCGCCCGGCGCAGCGCCCGTACGGGACGCAGTACGCCGCTCGCGGCGAGCAGCGCCAGGATGACGGCGAGGCACAGGGCCACCAGGGTGGCCCGCTCGATGCCGTGGACCATGGCCTCGACGTACCCCTCTTCGGCGGTCTGCGGGACCTCCAGGTACATCACGAGCCCGGAGAGCCTGGTCTCCAGGCCCTCGCCCCAGGTGTACGTGACGGGCATGCCGACGACGAGACGAGGACGCCCGTCGACGTTCATCCGCTGGAACACCGCGACACGTCGGTCCCGGACGGACCGGAGCATTTCGGGGCTCAGCTCGACGAAACCGGCGCTCGGCGCGTAGGCGCGGTGGCCGCCGTACGTGGCCATGATCCGCCAGCCCGACGAACGGTTCGCGTACAGCACCTGGTCCACCGCGGACTGGAGGTCCGCCTGGTCCGGGGCAATGGGGACGGAGGGCGCGACGGCGTCGACGCTCCTACGGAACTGGTTGATGACGGAGTCCTGGCTCTGCTGGAGCACCCCCGTGCGCGCCTCGCGGAAGGCGAGGGCCCCGGTGCCCAGGGAGCTGGCCATGGCCACCAGGACGAAGGACGTCAGCAGGCGGGGGCGCAGACCGCGCAGGGGGAGCGGGATGCGTGCCAGGGTCGCCCGGAGGAACCGCCGGGGGCCGGCACCCGGTACGGCGGCGGGGGGCTCTTCAGCCGTGGGGACCTCGGGTGCGGTTCTCCGCTCCCCGGCGGTCTTCCGCGTCCGTACGGTCCTCCGTGTCCGCGCGGACGTCCGGTCGCTCATGAGGTGCCGAAGCGGTAACCGAATCCGCGTACGGTCTGCACGTAACGGGGATTCCTGCCCTCCCCGAGCTTGTTGCGCAGTCGCTTCACACAGGCGTCCACGAGCCGTATGTCGCCGTGGTAGCTGTGTTCCCAGACCGCTTCCAGCAGCTGCTGGCGGCTGAACACCTGGCCGGGCGAGGCCGACAGGGTCAGCAGCAGCCGCAGTTCGGAGGGGGCGAGGGTGACGGGTTCGCCGCGGTGCGTCACCACGAGCCCGGCGCGGTCGACGACCAGCTCGCCGTGCGTCTCCGCCCGGGGACGGGTGCCGTCCGGCAGCGACGCGTCCTGTCTGCGCAGTACGGCCCGTATCCGTGCGTCGAGCACCCGGGCCTGCACGGGCTTCACCACGTAGTCGTCCGCACCGGTCTCCAGTCCCACGACCACGTCGACGTCGTCTCCCCGGGCCGTCACCATGATGATCGGCACCTGGTCGCGGTCCCTGATCCGGCGGCACACGTCCAGGCCGGACATGCCGGGCAGCATGAGATCGAGCACGACGACGTCCGGCCGGAAGGGGAGGAGCTGTTCCAGCCCTTCCTCCCCCGTTTCCACGGCGAAGACCTCATGCCCCTGATGCCGCAGACCCAGTTGGACGGCCCTGCGGACATCTAGGTCGTCTTCGACGATCAGAACCCGTGGCATTGCGTCAGTGTAAGCAGACCGGACGAGAGGACCGTCCCGAGGAGGGCCCCTCTCCGACCGCCGTTACACAACGATCACACGGGCCGGGGAACGCGGGCGTCGTTATCTTTCCGTGACAGCGCCGGCTCATGGGGATCATCTGGGATCACCAGATTGAGCTGCCATGTATTCGGCACGAGAGCGGCAATCCGCACCCGCCACCGGCAGCACCGCGGCCGGTCACCGCGCCGGTCGCCGACGCCGGTCCGCCCATCGCCGGGGACGGCCGCGCCGCCGGGGCCAGAGCCTGCTGATCGGCCTGCTGGTGGCCGCCGGCCTGCTGGGTTCGGCGGCGTACCTCCTGGGAGGCGGGCGGAGCGACGCGTCGAGCGGTGCGCCGCACCCGCGGAGCACGCACGTCACCCCCACTCCCACACCGTCCCCCTCTCCCTCTCCCTCCGCGAGCCGGACCGAGATCGACGTCCCCCCGACGGGCAGCGGTACGTTCGTCACCGCGCAGGCCAGTGGGGAGACGGTGGGCAGCGGTCCCCGCCCGGTGCGCTACGTCGTGCAGGTCGAGACCGGCCTCGACGTCTCGCCGTCCCAGGCGGCGAACGAGATCGCCGAGATACTCGCCGCCCCGCGGGGCTGGACCCACGACCCGGACAACGCGTTCCAGCTGGTGGGCGCGGGATCGCCGCACGACATCACGATAAAGATCGCGACACCGGCGACGGCGGACGCCCTGTGCTGGGCGGGCATCCAGCAGGACACCGGAGGCGAGTACAACTGCGAGGTTCCCGGAGGGGTGGTGGTGAACCTCAAGCGCTGGGTCAAGGGCTCGCCCAACTTCGACGGGCCGATCCATGACTACCGGGCACTGATCATCAACCACGAGGTGGGGCACTTCCTCGGTCACTCGCACGTGACCTGCGGGGGCGCCGGGCGACTGGCCCCCGTGATGATGCAGCAGATCAAGGGCCTGCACGGCTGCGTCGCCAACGCCTGGCCCTACGACGAGAACGGTGACTTCGTCACCGGGCCGCCCGTATGACCGGCGCCGGTCCCGAGGCCGGCCGTCACGGCGGCCGGCCGTTACAGCTCGGTCATGTACCGGCCCCAGGGCCTTGAACTGCCGACACCACTGTGAACTCCGCGTTCTCCTGCGTCCGCAGGCGGAATCCCCCTCCCCCCGATCGGATGGAAGTAGATGACTCGTTCCCGTACTGTCCGGAGACCGGAGACTGGCCGCCGCGGCGGCGGTCGGTCTGCTGCCGCTGCTGGCGGCTTGTGGCACTGACACCGGCACCGACACCGGCTCGGAGTCCCACGCGTCGGACGGTGAGAAGACCACGGCCGGATCGTCGGGGCAGCTCGACATTCCCGCCGACGCGAACGCCGATCTCAGGAAGCAGTACCTCTTGGAGAACGCGATCGCGGCCTGCATGAAGAAGCAGGGATTCACCTACACCCCCGTGGCCCCCGAGGATCCCGCCGCCTCCTGGACCACCTACGGGGCGGACTACGCGCTGACGAAGAAGTACCGGCAGAAGTACGGTTCCGGCATCTACGCGGGCATCGTCTACCCCGACGACGCCGGCGCGTCGGGCAGTGCGGCCGACCGGCAGGACTCGGACAGGACGCCCAACGCGGACTACGTGGACACGCTCACTCCCGAGCAGAAGGCCGCGTACAGCGAGGCGTTGGGCGCTTTCCCCGACCCGAAGGCCGGTGAGAAGAACTGGACCGGCTGTCAGGGTGAGGCCGACAAGGAGGTCTACGGCTCCGCGTCGGCCCAGGAGCGGAGCATCGAGGCCGCGAACCGGGACCAGGCCAACGCGCAGGCGTTCAACGGTGATCCGGAGCTGGTCGCGCTGGTGCAGTCGTACGCCTCGTGCCTGAGGAAGGAGGGCATCTCCGCCACGACCACGCAGCCGACCGGCGTCGGGGAGACGGTCAGGTTCCAGGCGCTCAGGTCCGCTCCGGCCAGCGGCAAGGGGCATCCGGACGAGGTCTTCATCGAGATCAACGGTGAGCGGAAACACCTGTGGCGGGCTGTGGACCGGGACGGGATGGTGCCGGACATCCTGGTGCGGAGCCGCCGGGACACGGCTGCGGCCGAGCGCTTCTTGCGCACGCTGCTGACGAAGACGGGCCGGGTGCCGCGGGTGATCGTCACGGACAAGCTCCGCTCCCACCGAGCGGCCCACCGCGAGGCCATGCCCTTCGTCGAGCACCGGTCGCACAAGGGCCTGAACAACCGGGCCGAGAACAGCCACCGGCCCACCCGGCAACGAGAACGGGCGATGAAAGGCTTCCGCGGCGTGGGCGCCGCGCAGCGGTTCCTGGCCGCGTTCAGCGGCGTCTCACCCCACTTCCGGCCCCGCCGCCACCTGATGACCGGCACCCGACACCGCGCCGGGGTGACCGTCCGCTTCGCTGTCCGGGAGCAGGTCACCGGCGTCACCAGCCGGCCTGCCGCGGCCTGAGCCCAGGGCCGGCACCCGGCCCCCACCACACCTCGACACGCCGTCAGACACCCACACACCCAACAACGTGACAACGCCCTCCACGCGCATGGGGAGCGCCACTATAGAGCTACCAGCTTATGGACCAGCAGACTGATTCTCACCAGCTTTTGATGTTACTCGTTGAGACGCAGGCTTCACGGGCAGGGAAGGGCTCTTGCGTAGAGCCAGGCCAGTAGGGGCACCTGGTATGCCCCGCCGCCGATGGAAGTCAGCAGTCCGGCGTCGACCAAACTCTCCGAAAGGCGCTCCGCGTCCGCGACGCTGCAGCCGAGGAGACATGCGGCCTGTTGCAGGGACAGGAATGAGTCGGCGGACGAGCTCAGTGTCCGGAAGCTGTCGGCCTGTTCCGCACTGAGCTGGCGGTAGCTGTCCTCGATGACAGGCCTCACCGCCACGTCCCCTGCCCGCAGTTCGTCCAGCCTGCTGTCCTCGTCCGCGAGCTTGTCCGCAAGGTCCGAGACCGTCCAGGCCTGGCGTGCGACCAAACGGCAGGCGGCGGCACGGATAGCGAGCGGAAGAAAGCCGCATGCGGCTATCACATAGCGAGCTGACCCGTGTTCACCTGATTGGGGGCGGCCAACGATCCGGGTGAAAAGCTGGAGTGCCTCTGCAGGGGACATGACGTCAAGCTCCACCAAATGCGCACCGGCCAGGTCGATCATCCGCCTGCGAGAGGTGACCAGTACGGCACACCCACGCGCTGCAGGCAGCAGCCACTGGACCTGCGCCGCGTCCTTGGCGTGGTCCAGGACCACGAGGACGCGCCGGCCGTGCAAAGCAGAACGGTACAGCGCGGAGCGTTCAGTGAGGCCTGCCGGAACGACCGTCTCCGCCACCCCCAGAGCTTGCAGTGCCGCGGCGAGCGCAGCCTCCGGCGTCGTCCGCTGCAGGTCCAGGTAGAGATGCCCGTCCGGGAAGAATTGTGCAACCGCATGGCCAGCCTGGACAGCCAGGGCGGTCTTTCCCACACCGCCGGGACCGCAGACAGCCGCGACCGGCAGGCTTTCACCGGCCGCGGCGGTGGTCAGCACACCCGTCAGTTCGGCGAGGACGTCTGACCGTCCTACGAAGTCGGGGACGGCGGGCGGCAGCTGAGCAGGGCGGATGAAGGAAACAGCCTGCGCGTCGGTGGGGGAGGGCATCGCCTCGAGCGCCAGCTGTGGGTCTGCCCGCAGGATTCGCTGCTGAAGACGGGTCAGTCCTTCCCGCGGGTCAACGCCCAGCTCGTCGGCAAGCAGTCGGCGGATGTCCGCATACACAGCGAGGGCCTCAGCCTGCCTCCCCCCGCGGTACAGGGCGAGCATCAGCAACTCGCGCAGGCGCTCACGCAGCGGATAAGCAGACGTCAACGCGATCAGCTCAGCCACGACGTCAGCGTGCAGACCGCACGCCAGGTCCATGTCCAGTCGTGTTTCGAGCAACTGCAGACGCCATTCCTCCAGGCGGACGCGCTGAGTCTCGGCATAGGGTCCTGGAACTCCGGCGAGTGGCTCCCCCTCCCACAGCCCCAGGGCGTGCCGCAGCAACGTCCGCGCATGCTGTAGGTCCCCCTGGATGCGCATCTGCTCAGCCTGCCGTGTCAGATGCATTGCCATAGTCACGTCACATGCCTGACCGGGAAGGCGTATGGCGTAGCCGCCAGACTCGCTGACGAGCGTCCCTGGGTCCATCATTTTGCGCAGCCGGGAGGCGTACGTGCGCACAGCGGCCAGAGCCTGGGACGGCGGCTCGTCACCCCACAGCGCGTCGATGAGTTCCGCCGCTGTTGCGGTCCGTCCTTCCCGCAGCACCAAAGCGGCCAGCAGCGCACGTTGCTGCGGGGAGCCGGTGGACAGCGGCTCGCCTTCCTGCCACAGCCGCACCGGCCCGAGCACCGCGGCGTACAGGCCCGACGCGGGAACCGAAGGGCGTACAGGTGCGGCCAGGGTCGCACGTCCGTGCGGCACGCGCCTTTGCAGCGGGACGGGGGAGGGAGCTGTGTCCTGCTGCTTGCCGCGGGCTCGCTGCCACGCCGCGACCCACGCCGGATGCTCTGACGAGGCGACCAGGCACGCGGTGAGGAAACCGGTCAGCTGGTGCGCGTCACGCGGCACCGTCCGTCCGAGCAGGATACGATGAGCCGTGCTGTGAGGAAGTCGTCCCGCGCCCGCGCGCTCTTCCATCACACGGACGGAGGGGCGTCCGGCCAGCTCATACAGCTCTCGTAGCCCCGCGCGAAGCATCTCGACGCCGTCAATGTCCTGCGGGCTCGGCGGGGCCGGCCCTGCACCGCGCAGCCTGCCCCGGCGCGCCTGCCGCCACAGGTCCATCGCCGTGTCCACCGACGCACCGCAGGCGATGGCATAGGCGCGCACACTGCGCTCACTGGGAACCGACTGGCCCGACGCCGCCCGCTGCAATGTGGTGGGGTGGAGACCCACACGTGCGGCCAACTCGGCGTACGAGCAGCCGCTGTTCGACCGTTGGTCACGCAGCCACCTGGCCAGTTTCACCAGTGCTCGGTTCGATGAGGCGATCGGCCTCTCCTTGCGCCCCACAGCCGTTTGACCGTCAGCCGGCGGCGATGGCGGTCGCAGCCTGCACCACGGCGTGGTGCAGACGCTTGCCTGCTCCGCGAACAGCAATCAGCGTGCAGGCCGCCACGATGCCAGCGCCTCCCAGCAGGGCCAGGACGGACAAGAGTTCCAGTCCGTACACGGACAGGACGCAGGCCAGTACGGCAATCACCACGATCACTAGGGCATCGGCGAACGGAGACCGGTGTCCGCACGACGAACCGTGCACCACACACCGCGCCGGAAAGAGGGTTCGAGTCATGGTGTTTTCTCCTGAATCAAGTGCGCCCACGCAGACAGCGGGGCACGTTGCGGGCTCCAATGCCGAACTACCGAAATGGCGTTTGCCGACGCCATCCGGGACCTGCATCCTGCCACCCGCCCCACCGATCAGGGGATACCTTCAGAATCGATGATGCGCCAGTGTCCAAGACTTTCGTGCGGATCCGTCCAGGCGCCGCTGCCCGCAGGAACCCTGGCGGACCAGCACGTTTGCAGCCGACAGCAGAGCCTCCTGTGGCCTGCGCGGCATTTAGATGTCGCGCCATCCCAATCCTGTTCAGTGCCCGTTGAGAGACAGCAGGCACTGTTCGACAGGCACTATGGCTTCGGCCACTCCTGAAAGTTGCGGGCTCCATCCCAGCAGATCAGGACCCCAGCGCGATCACGTTGCCGCGTGAGACCGCTCCAGGCCGGCACTCTCCCAAGAGCGCCGGCCTCGCCGCATATGCAGCATGGCTGAGGAGCGCACGATACGGGAGCGGGACGCCTCGGCCGTGCCTTCCCGCTCTCCCCGGCTGCGGACGGTCGGTGACCGCTCGCGCCGTCCCGGCCAGGGTGCTCTGCCCGAAGTTCCCCGGCACCGTCAACACGGCAGCGTCCGGGCCGCACCAGGCCGGAGCCAGCCGGAAGCCGCAACGCTCCGCAGCACTACCGTCTAGTGGAACGCCCCACGTCGACGCGCGCACGGTTGAGACGACCACTGTCAGGTCCTGAGCAGTCGTCAAGAGTTGTGGGTGGGGGGCCAAATGCGTCCGTCGATGAGATCGATAGCCTGCCTCCATGGTTGCGGACGAGGGAGCCGAGCACATCGGTAACAATCTTGAGGACCAGGGTTGGGGTGCGACGCGTGCCTGGGTGGAGAAGGGGCTGTCCGAGGAAGAACGCATCGAGGATGTTGCGCGGTTGCGTGGCGGCTGGACGTCGGAAATGCGCCGTCTGGACATCTGCGGGCGGGACGGTCGACGGTCGCTGGTCCTGCGGTCTTTCGTCAAGCCCTTCTACGTTCGGCACGCGGAGGGCCTGCTGACTCGCGAGGCAGCTGTTCTGCGCCTGCTCGGCAGCACGGACGTGCCTGCGGCCAGGCTGGTGGCCGTGGACGCGACAGCGCAGTACTGCGACCATCCGTCCTTGCTGATGTCCCTGTTGCCCGGGACCGTGCGCCTGGGCGATGAGGGGGCCGACCGGCGTGCCGAGCTGCTGGCCCACCAGTTGCTGCGCATCCACCGGCTGCCAGTGATCGCCGAGGCACGGCCGCGCGCGTATCAGGCGTGGACCTCTCCCGAGCGGGTGAGCCCACCCGAAGACACCAATCAGCCTGAACTGTGGCAACGGGCCGTAAACGTGATCCGCCGCGAGCCCCCGGAGTACCGGGCCTGCCTCCTGCACCGGGACTTCCATCCCGGCAATGTCCTCTTCACGGGCGACGGCGACGGTCTGCGGATCAGCGGTGTCGTCGACTGGGTGGAGACCTCCTGGGGGCCGGCCGACCTGGACGTGGCCCACTGCTCGACGGCCCTGGCTCTGCTGCACGGGGTTTCCGCGGGCATGGACTTCGCCGACCGCTACGTTGCGGCAGGAGGAACGCTGGCCGAAGATCGCGCCGCCCATCTCTACTGGCGTCTGCTGGACGCCCTGGCCTTCGCTCCGGACGCCGAGAAGGTCGCCGTCCCGTGGCGCGAGGTGGGCCGTGCCGATCTGACTCCCACCCTGCTGACCATGCGGCTGGAGGGATACCTCCAGGCCCTTTTCGCGCGCTACGTCTGAAGCCGGATCGACGGCCTGCGAGCAGGAACCCTGGCTAGCGGGCCTGTCATGCTGCGAGCTGTTCGGGGCGTTCGACGAGTTGAACGCGTTCAAAACGGGCTCCGGTGCGGACGAGGGCGACGAGGTGGGGGGCGTTCACGGCCCGCCACCGTTGCTGGGCGGACTCGACGAGTTTGAGGACCATGGCCAGGGCAGCGGTGCGGGAGCCTGCGCCGCGGGTGACCTTGGTCCGCAGCCGGACAGCGGCGAAGGTCGACTCGATCGGGTTCGTGGTCCGCAGATGGATCCAGTGCTCGGCCGGGAAGCTGTAGAACGTCAGCAGCTGGTCCTGGTCTTCGGTGATCTTATTGGCGGCCTTGGGAAACTTCGCGCCGTAGAGCTGGGCGAACGTGGTGATCGCCGCCTCGGCGTGGTCACGGTCTTCGGCGTTGTAGATGTCCTGGATGGCCTTCTTCGTGCCGGGCTGCGCGGACTTCGGCAGGGAGTCGAGGACATTGGCCGTTTTGTGAACCCAGTACCTCTGCTCGCGGGTTTCGGGGAACACCTCGGCCAGCGCCTTCCGGAAGCCCAGGGCACCGTCCCCAACCGCGAGCACCGGGGCGCGCATGCCTCGCCGGACTCGCGGTAGCCGTCCTTGAGCGCGACCAGCTCCTTGGAGCCGTCGGCGCGCACCCCGATGAGCACCAGGACGCAGGCTCTGGCCTTCTCCAGACGGACGTTGAGGTGGATGCCGTCGGCCCATACGTACACGTAGTCGACCTCGGACAGGTTGCGGTCCATGAAGGCGGCGTGGTCAGCCTGCCACTGCTGGGTCAGCCGGGTGACCGTCGCCGGGGAGAGCCCGGCGGAGGAGCCGAGGAACTGCTCGGGCGCGGGCACGAAGTCGCCCGACGACAGGCCGTTCAGGTAGAGCAGCGGCAGCACCTCGCTGGTCTTCGGCGACTTGCGGCACCACGGCGGCAGAATCGTGGAGGGGAACCGCTTGCGCTCGCCGGTGGCGTCGTTGACGCGCTTGTCGTTCACCCGCGGCGCCTTCACCTCGACCGCGCCGGCCGCGGTGGTGACCTGCCGGGGCTGGTGGTAGCCGTTGCGGACCACGAGCCGACGGCCGGTCTCGTCCCGCTGATCGGTCAACTCAGCGATATACGCCTTGACTTCGGCCTCCAGGGCGGCGGCCGGCATCCTCCTCGCTCCCTCGCGGACGATCTCGTCGATCAGGAAGCCGTTGGCGGTAGTACCGTCGTCGTTGACTACGCTGAGCACGGGCGTGCCTTCCCGACCGGTGCTGCGAACACCGGCCTACTCGATGACCATCAGTCGATCACTCGGGAAGGTACGCCCTTCGCGTGCCCCCCGAGCTCGATCCACAGGTCTTGAGCATGGCTCGCCCCGAGTCGATGGAACTCTCTGCTCGGGCGCCGGGCGTGTGCTTCCGTGCGCCCCAAATTGACTGCCCCGCACGCCTTGTTATCCCTTCACACCGGGCTCACGATCAGTCGGTCGGCTTGCACCGCTCATAGGGGGCATCCGTGGAAGCACTGTTTCGGCACCTTACCGCCGTAGCCTCCGCCACGGCCCTGGCCGCGCCCCGCCATTGTTCACTACACGATCCGCTCAGGCCGTGCCTCTGGTCACCTGCACAGGAACAGCGGACCAGCAAGACAGCCCAGGCCTCACCCCCGGCCAGCAAGCGGTTCGACTCCAGAGGTAGGTCTCCTACCAGACCCACGTCGGCGACAACGCGATCAACGTCCAAGCTGTATCCACAGCGACCGTCGGCTTCCTGCTCAGCCTCATCAGCCGGATCGGCCAAACCAGCCACTCCAACAACGGCGATGCCACCACACCGCACGCCAGCGGCATCCTCCTTGCCCCCGGGAGGGACCGTCGTCGCTTCCAACGACACTGTCACCGGCGGACACCGTATCGGTGCCACGTTCCTCCGGACCGTCGCCTTCGCCACCCCGCTCGACCGGTCCCCAGCCTGCCTCACACCGGCCAGGGGAGAGGATCCCACAGATGCTCGGGCCATGGCTGAAGCCCTGGTCCTCCAGGAAAGGAACCGTACGTATGAGGCGCAGTTCATGGGCAGCACTCGTCGCTGCCGTCGCGGCCATGGGTATGTTCATGATGCCGGCAACCGCGTCGGCGTCGGTACTGGCGCGGCCGCTTCAGGTCGTCCAGTGCACGGGCACGGAGACCACCACCTACAATCCCGGCGTCCTCTTCCAGGCTCGCGAGATCAGTCTCAGCACCACCGGTACCTTCACCTCATGCCTCGATGCGACTGGCCAGGTCACCAGCGGTGGTTACGGGGAACAGTTCACACTGTTCGTCGGCTGCAACGACCTGCTTGGCGCCTTCACCGGCCAGCGCACGATCACCTGGAACACCGGCGATACCAGCGTCATCACCGGTAGCGGAAGCAGCACCGCCATCGCCGGCCAGGTCATCACCACCTTCACCGGCACCGTCACCCAAGGCCCCTTCCAAGGATCCAGCGCGGTTCAAACCATCGCCCTCCCCCAATTCAACGCCCTCAAGTGCCTGACCACCGGTATCACTGACGCCACCGGCATCACCACACTCACACTTACCTGAGCTTGAGGCAGGGTGCTGTCACGTTGGCTGTCCGGGTGGGGTGATCTTCGGGTTGGTCGTGGTGGAGGGGGACCGCCCGTGGACAGTGCGCCGTCGTACAGGGGCACCGGTGTCCGGTCGAGGTGATCTCGCGCTGCGTGTGGCTGTCCTTCCGCTTCCCGCTCGGTTTCCGGGAGGTCGGGGAGCTGGTGCCGGAGCGCGGCATGATCGTCTCGTGCGGGACCGTCCGGCGCGGGTGCCTGGAAGTTCGGTCAGCAGTACGCCAGCGGCCTGCGCCGCCGGCAGCCTCAGGCCGGCGGCAAGGGGCATCCGGACGAGGTCTTCATCGAGATCAACGGTGAGCGGAAACACCTGTGGCGGGCTGTGGACCGGGACGGGATGGTGCCGGACATCCTGGTGCGGAGCCGCCGGGACACGGCTGCGGCCGAGCGCTTCTTGCGCACGCTGCTGACGAAGACGGGCCGGGTGCCGCGGGTGATCGTCACGGACAAGCTCCGCTCCCACCGAGCGGCCCACCGCGAGGCCATGCCCTTCGTCGAGCACCGGTCGCACAAGGGCCTGAACAACCGGGCCGAGAACAGCCACCGGCCCACCCGGCAACGAGAACGGGCGATGAAAGGCTTCCGCGGCGCGGGCGCCGCGCAGCGGTTCCTGGCCGCGTTCAGCGGCGTCTCACCCCACTTCCGGCCCCACCACACCTCGACACGCCGTCAGACACCCACACACCCAACAACGTGACAACGCCCGTCGATGCCCACATCGGCGCTCACCAGGACCCCCTCCGGCAAGCAGCCTGATTGACATGGGAGCAAGTGGACGCCACCGAGGACCGGTCCAGTTCTCGTGGAGCGGAACGGTCGTGGGGCTGACGTGAGGGATGGCTCCCCAAGGCGGGCCGCGGGCGCGGTTGTCGTCAGCGGACCAGGTCCATCAGTGAACCGCGCAGCGTCTCACGCAGCTGCCGCATCTGCTCAGGGGAGTAGGTCCAGCTGTCGTACTCGTTCTGTACGAGCAGTCGGCCACCGAAGCTGGCGACGCCGATCTTGGGGGGCATGCCCGGCGCGTTGGCCGTCCCGCCGAAGCGGAGCAGTTCCATGTCTTCGGGGACGGGGTGCGCGGGGATCCGGCCGACGTTGGAAATCCCGTAGCTGACGACTGGGACGGGCACCGCGATGCCCCGGGTGCCGGCCCTGAGTGCGGCCAGCAGGAAGCGCTCAGGGTCGCGCCGGGCCAGTGCGCCGGCAACATGGTCGGCCACCTCCCGGCCCACACTTTCCGGCCGATCGTCGTGGCCGACCGCCAGCGTAGTCTGCAGGCCGGTGATGCAGTTGAGCACGGTGCTCAGGGGCAGTTCGGGTGTCAGCCGGGTACGTAGGTCGACTCCGTGACCACAGGTCATTACCAACGAGCCCTGTTCGGGCGCAAGTTGGGCGCGGACAGCGGTCAGGACCAATCCCGTGACGAGGCTGTTGACGGTCACCCCGCGGGCCCGGGCGGCGGCCACCACGGCGTCGGTGGTCCGCACGGCGAACTCCAGCCGGTCGACTACGAAGCGGCGCGTCGCGACCGGTCGGTCGGGGCGCCCCACACCCTCGGTGGGCAGGACGGCGGGCTTGGTCTCGGTCGCAGGGCCCTGCGCGATCGTGTCGACCACGGCATCGATCTCCGCGTCCGGCAGGGCGCCGGCCAGTCGAGTGTCGATCGCCTCGGGAAGCTCCTCGCGTCGCTCGACGGACGGACTCGCGCCGGCCGCCAGAGCGGTGTAGTGCTGCCAGAACTCGTCGAGCAGGGCGAAGGCCGAACGGCCGTCGGCCACCCCGTGGTGGACGCCGAGCACCACCTGAGAGCGCTCGCCGTCGGTGAGCAGCCAGGCGTGCAGCAGACTCTCGGTCCAGTCGGGCCGCGTGTTGATCAGTTCGGCATAGGTGTCCTCGATGCCGTCGAGCAGGGTGAGTGGCGGCTCGACCCGGTCGCGGACCCGCAGTAGCAGGCCCACCTCACCGGCCACCACCTCGGAGCGCAGGATCGGATGGCGTTCGGTCAGCAGGCCGAGCGCCATCCGCATCAGCGCCGGGTCCAGCCGGCCGCGTACCAGGGACTCCACGAACGCCGGCATGTCGTACAGGGGGAGGCCCGCCGCTCCCAGGTCCAGGAAGTAGACGCTCTCGAAGGGGGATATGGGCCGCTGACGGGTCATGGGGGTTCAGGTCTCCGATCTCGGTGGACGAAGGGATTTTTTCCTGCCGGGCCGCTCCCGGTGGACGCCGCCGAGACGGTGCAGGACGGCCTCGAACTGCTCGTGGTCGAGTGGTGGCGCGGGCAGGGAGCGGGCAGCCGCGGGGCGCAGGCCGTCTAGCAACAGGGCCAGGTAGCGTCGCCAGAACCTGGGGGCGGCGGGTGCGGCCCGGCCCAGTACGGCCAGCAGGAACAGCAGGTCTTCGACAGTGATGTCGGGGCGGATCGTGAGCTGTTCCTGGCCGCGGCGCAGCAGCGTGTCCAGCGTGCGCCAGTTCTCCTCGTGCAGGGCATCGAGGGTGGGCACGCCCCGGATGCCAGTGGTCATCAGGTCGCCGGCGCCCCGGTCGGCGGCCAGCAGCGTGAAGACCCGGTCCAGGTAGGAGGTGAGACCGCTCCAGGCGTCCTCCCGCTCCCGGGCCTTACGGGCCGCGTCCAGGATCGGGGTCAGCGCATCGTTGAAGACGGTCTCGATCAGTGCGGCGCGGTCGGTGAAGTGGCGGTAGAGCGTCGCGTTGCCGACTCCCGCCCGGCGGGCGATGTCGTCCAGCGGCGCTTCCACTCCGCGTTCGGCGTAGATCTCCCGTGCGGCGGCGATCAACATCTCGCGGTTGCGGCGCGCATCACTGCGCCGAGGTGTCCGCCGTTCGTCTCCGCCGCCCATGCGCGGCACCCTAACAGCAAAACCGGGGACACCTCCCCGTTTCATTGCTAGGGTCGCCGTCCACCGGGGGAATACTCCCCGCTCAACCGCACCAGCGAGTTCGAAGCGAGGAACACCGTTGACTTTGACGGGATTTGAAGATCTGACAGCACTTGGCCAGTCCTTCGTCGACGATCCTTACCCGGTCTACGAGCGGATGCGCGCGCAGGGGCCGGTGCACCGGGTCCGCACCGCGGCGTCAGGGGAGTTCTGGCTGGTCGTGGGGCACGCGCAGGCGCGGTCGGCGCTGGCTGACGCACGACTGTCCAACGACGTCAGGCACTCGACCGGGTGGCAGGACGACGGAGGCAACTCGATCGGTCTGAACATGGTGCAGACGGACCCGCCGCAGCACACCCGGCTGCGGGGGCTCGTGGCGAAGGAGTTCACCTCCCGGCGTATCGAGGCGCTGCGTCCGAAGATCCAGCGGATCGCGGACGAGCTGGTGGACGCCATGCTGCCGCTGGGCTGCGCGGACCTGGTCGAGTCGTTCGCCCTGCCGTTGCCGCTGGCCGTGATCTGCGAACTGCTCGGCGTGCCGACGAGCGATCGCAGAACCTTCCACAACTGGTATCTGGAGAGCACCGACTTCACTCGGCCCGAGGCCGCCGCCACAGCGGCCCAGGCCATGACGGGGTACCTCACCGAGCTCGTCGCGGCCAAGCGGAGCGAGCCCGGCGAGGACATCCTGAGCGCGCTGGCCGGCCGCCTGAGCGAGGAGGAGGACGGCCTCACTCCCGAGGAGATGCTCGGCATGGCCTTCGTGCTGCTGGTGGCCGGCTACGAGACGGCGGCCAACCTGCTGTCCAGCGGAACGCTCGCCCTGCTGCGCCACCCCGACCAGCTGGCGGCGCTGCGCGGCGACTGGTCGCTGCTGGAGAACGCAGTCGAGGAGATGCTCCGCTATGAAGGGCCGGTGGAGACCACGGCGTTCCGCTACGCCAAGGAACCCGTGAAGATCGACGGCACGGTGATCGGCGCGGGGGATTCCGTGGCCATCGTGCTGGCCGCCGCGTCCCGCGATCCGAAGCGGTTCCCCGAACCCGACCGCTTCGACATCCGCCGTGACACCCGCGGCCACACCGCCTTCGGCTACGGCATCCACCACTGCCTGGGCGCCCCGTTGGCCCGTATGCAGGGCGCAATAGCCTTCCGCACCCTGTTGGAGCGGTGCCCCAGCCTGGCCCTGGACACCGAGCCCGCCGACCTGCGGTGGCGCCCCAGCCTGATGCTCCGCGGTCTGCATGCGCTCCCCGTCACCTTTTGCTAACGCGGTTCGGGCACCATCGGCAGCGGCCCGGCCGTCAGGCTCATCTCGGCCCGGGGCGAGACGGTGGTGCCCGGCACGGGCCGCAGGCGCCAGCGGGAGGCGAGGGCGGCCAGCGCGAGCGTCGCCTCCGTCATCCCGAAGACGTCGCCGATGCACTTGCGGCTGCCCGCCCCGAACGGCAGATACGAGCCACGGGTGACGTCCTTGGCACGCTCGGGCAGCCAACGGTCTGGTTCGAAGGCTTCCGGACGCGGGAAGAACTCCGGGATGCGGTGGATGACGTAGGGGCTGATCAGGATGTCCGTACCGGCCGGCAGCCGGTGACCGGCCAGTTTAGTGGGCTGGGTGGTCACCCTGGTGTACATCCAGGCCGGCGGGTACAAGCGCAGGGTCTCGGTGAAGATCCGTTGGGTGTGGGTGAGCCTCGGCACGTCGGCGTACGTCGGCGTCCGGCCGCCCAGCACCTCGTCGACCTCGGCGTGCAGCTGCGCCTCAACCTCGGGGTGGGCCGCCAGCAGATGCCAGGTCCAGGTCAGGGCGCTCGCGGTGGTTTCCACGCCGGCCAGCAGCAGGGTCATGACCTGGTCGTGGACCTCCCGGTCGGTCATCGCGCCGCCGTCCTCGTCGTCCCGCGCGGCCAGCAGCGCGGACAGCAGGTCGCCGCGGTCCTCGCCGGAACGCCGGTAGTCGCTGATGATGCCGTCGATGAGGCCGTGCAGCCGGCCGAGCGCGGCGTCGAACTCACGGTTGGCGGCCAGCGGCAGCCTGGCGATCAGACCAGTGGGATCGAGGGCCCGGCGGAACGCGCCGCGCACCATGATCGGCAGGCTGCGCTGGACCTCCGCGACGGAGTGCGGCGCCATGTCCGTCGAGAACAACGCGCGTGCCGTCACCCGCGCGGTCAGCGCCTGCATCGCGTCGCCGACGTCGACCGGCCGACCCGGCCGCCACGTCTCTGCGTGCGTCGCGCACTCCTCGCGCATCACCTCGGCGTACGTCGCGATGCGCGTGGTGTGGAAGGCGGGCTGGATCATCCGCCGCTGTCTGCGGTGGTCGGCCCAGTCGGAGGTGATCAGCCCGTTGCCGAGGATGGGACGGGCCTTCTCCTTCACCGGGCCTCCGGTGTCGTAGACCCGCGCGTTCAGCAGCACCTCCTGCACCAGTTCCGGATGGCAGGGCAGATAGGTGAGCCGGGTGCCCAGCCGCAGCTCGACCAGGTCGCCCAGGGCGGGCAGCGACGAGAGGTACTCCAGCGGACGGCGCGCCAAGTGCAGTGCGTGGCCCGCCAGCGGAAGCCTGCCCGGCGCCTTGGCGATCCGCCAACTGCGCCTGACCGGGTCGGATTGAGTCTTCATGCCGGATGCGCCCCCTGAGACGGTACGGACGGAGAGAAGGGGAAGGGAGAAAGAGGGGGAAGACGGGTCAGCGGCGTTCCAGCACCATAGGCAGCGGGCCCGCCTCCAGGGTGGCCTTCGGCTCCGGGCGCAGCCGGCTGCCGGGGGCTGGGCGCAGCCGCCAGCGCGCGGCGACGGTCGCGACGATCAGTGCCGTCTCGGTGAGCGCGAGGACGTCGCCGATGCACTTGTGGCTGCCCGCGCCGAACGGCAGCAGTGCCCCGCGAGGTACCCGGGCCGCCCGCTCGCCCTCCCAGCGCCCCGGGTCGAAGGTCTCGGGATCCGGGAAGAGCTCGGGATTGTGGTGCAGGGCGTAGGCGCTGTACAGGATCATCGTCCGGGCGGGGATGGTCCGGCCACCGAGCTCGACGTCCTCGGCCGCGACCCGCATCGCCATCCATGACGGCGGGTACAGCCGCAGCGCCTCGGTGATGACATTGCGGATGTACGGCAGCGCGGGCAGGTCGGCGGAGACCGGCGTCCGGCCCTCCAGTGCGCTGTCCACCTCGGCGTGCACCTGCTGCTCCACCTCGGGGAGCGTGCCCATCAGGTGGAAGACGAAGGCCAGGGTGGAGGCGGTGGTCTCGCTGCCGGCGACCAGGAAGGTGACGACCTGGTCCAGGACCTGGGCGTCGTCAAGCTTCTCCCCGGTCTCGGGGTGCTCCGCCCGCAGCAGGGTGGACAGCAGGTCGCCGTGGTTGGCGTCGGACCGGCGCCGTAGCGCGATCATGTCCGCCACGATCTGCCGCAGCCGTGTGTTGGCGTGGTCGTAGGCGCGGTTTCCTGGGGTGGGCAGCTTCTCCAGAACGCCCAGCGGGGCGACGGTCCGCCGGTAGATGCCCTGCGAGACCGTTCGCAGGCACTGCCGGGCCTCCTCGATGGTGTCCTCGTCGAGCCCGGTGGAGAACAGGGTGCGAGCAGCAACCCGCATCAGCAGGGCGTGCATGGTGTCGCTGATGTCCCGGATCTCGCCGGCCCGCCAACCATCGATGACGGTACGGGTGTCCGCGGCCACCGCCGTCGTGTAGGCGGCGATCTTGGTGGTGTGGAACGCGGGCTGGATCAGCCGCCGCTGGAAGCGGTGCTCCTCGCCACGGGAGACCGACAGGCTGTTGCCGAGGAGCTGGCGTGCCTTGTCGAAGATGCCGCCCTTGTCGAATACACGTGGGTTGAGCAGAATGTGCCGGACCAGTTCGGGGTGGGCGGCGAGGTAGGCGCGGCTGGGGCCGAGCCGGACTTCGACCAAGTCGCCGTGCGCGGGAAGCGAGGCGAGGAACTCCAACGGACGGCGCCACAGCGCGGGGATGTGTCCGAGCAGTGGCACGGCGCCGGGCGCGGCGCCGATCCGCCAGGATCGTTCCACCGAGGGCGATCTGGGAGTGGTGGGCATCCTGGGTCCCCTACTGGATCCGTGAGTTGACGTCGTTGACCGCGGCCTGGTACCGCCGGTCCCGGGTGGTCCAGACGAAGTTGCCCTGGATGAGGTCGAGCAGAACGTCCCGGGTGAGCGGGTCGAACGCCTTGATGCACTCCATGTCCTCGGCCATGTCGTCAAGGCGGGCCTGGAAGAACGCCTGGAAGTCGGCCTCGTCGGACATGTCGCACAGTCGGAAGCAGTTGGTGATCTGCCCGAGGGCCTGCTCGCGTTCGTAGGAGTAAAAGTCGTTGACTACGGCCAGGCCACGGGTGGTCATCCGGGCGGCCAGCCCCGTCTTGGAGTGCTCGGTCAGCTCGGGGTGACGGTAGATCGGGTATGACATCCGCATCCAGAAGTCCACACCTACGTCGGTGACGCGGAAGCGGAAGTACTGCTCGGGCGAGGTGCCGCAGAGCACCCTCTTGAGCTCCGAGTCACGGAACATGTGGTCGCTGGTGACGAAGGCGCGGGCGCCCTCATAGGCGAACTCCGCTTCCTGCGGGGTGTAGTACCGCTCGCACACCGCTCGCAGCTGGGGCAGGAAGAGGTCGAAGTCGTGCAGGGCGGGGTCCATGTCGTCCCACACGAAGGTCACGCAGTTGAGCACGCAGACGGCCTTGAACGCCTCCATGTCCTTGATGTGGCGGGCGCTCTGCGACCAGCGCACGACGTCCATGTAGGAGATCCAGCGCTTGTCCGAAACGCTCTTGCCGAGCGGGGCGACCGCGCGGTTGCAGGCATCGATGACCTCGCGCAGCTCGGCGTCCGTCATCGGCACCTTCTGGGCCTCGTACCCGACGTGCCGGTCGAAGAGGGCGGCGAACCGGTCGGTGCATTCCTGCCAGCGGCGGGTCGTCCCCGCCGGGGCTGGTGAGGTCAGATCCGCGGTCATGAGTTCCTCCTGGTCGCCGTGGTGGAGAGGTGTCTGAGGGCGGTGACCGCGTCGGCGGTGAAAGGGGCGGTGTCCAGCACGCCCAGCGCCCGTCGGTAACGGTCATCGATCATGCGTTCGACGGCGTCCCGGGCGCCTGTGGCCGCGAAGATCGCGCGGACCTCCTCGGCACCGGTCTCGTCCAGTTGGGGATCGCCGATCAGCGTGCGCAGCCGGGCGCGTTGTGCCGCGTCGCCCGCGCGCAGTGCCAGCGCGACCAGGGCGGTGCTCTTGCCGGCCCGCAGGTCGTCGAGACGCGACTTGCCGGTGTCCCGGACCTCGCCGTACACGCCCAGCAGATCGTCGCGGAGCTGAAAGGCCTCCCCGAGGGGCAGCGCGAATGCCGTGCAGGCGGCCAAGACGGGAGCGTCGGCGCCCGCGAGGGCGGCGCCGATGTGCAGCGGCCGTTCCACCGTGTACTTGGCGGTTTTGTAGCGGTTGACGGTCAGAGCGGCATCGACGTCGTCGGTGAGCTCGCCGGTCGCCCGCAGGTCCAGGTACTGGCCGAGCATGACCTCGGTGCGCATCTCGGTGAGGATCGGCAGCACCGCCGCCGACTGTGCGGGGGTGAGGCCGGCCGTGTGAAGCAGGTTGTCCGACCAGGCGAAGGCGAGGTCGCCCAGCAGCACGGCGCCGCCGATTCCGAAACGCTCGGTGCGGTCGTCACCACGCTTTCCGGCGAGTATCCGGTGGATGGTCGGACGGCCGCGCCGGGTGTCGCTGTCGTCCATGATGTCGTCATGGATGAGTGCGAACGCGTGAAACATCTCGAGTGACGCGGCTACACGTACCACGGTCGTCAAGTCATTTTCTCCGCCGGCCGCCTGCCAGCCCAGCACGGTGAGAATCGGCCGTATTCGCTTGCCGCCCACCATGAACTCTTCGAGCAATTTCACAAGCTGGGCCAGCTGCCGTTGCCCGGGATTTTTTCGGTGATTGTCCAGGAAATCAAAGAGGACGTTGTCCACGGCGGCCTTCGCGGAGACAGGGTCCAGTATGTCGGGAGATATGGTGTGGGTACTCATGTTTCTGCGCTACATCCCCACTCGTAGGGCCCGTCAAATCGTT
The DNA here is from genome assembly GCF_014203535.1 of Streptomyces griseomycini. Classification (GTDB taxonomy): domain Bacteria; phylum Actinomycetota; class Actinomycetes; order Streptomycetales; family Streptomycetaceae; genus Streptomyces; species Streptomyces griseomycini. The sequence goes on along the minus strand of NZ_JACHJI010000024.1, from coordinate 38,392 downwards.
TCCGCGCACAGGACGACGTGCGTTGATATCCCCGCGCTGAGCGGGGACGGCGGTGCGGGAAACGGCGTTCGGACGGGCCGGATGATGGGCGGGCAAAGGGGCGGTCGGCCGCCCGCTGGGAAGGTCCTGGCCTGACGGGGTCCGCGGGGCGACGCAGCCCGGCGCGCCGCGGGCCCCCTCAGGCGTCAGGGGATCAGATCGACGCGGAGTTCTCTGAGACCGCGGATGTTGACCTGGGGGCGCCAGACGACGTCCTCGCGGGCCAGCGTGATCTCGCGGTACCTCCGCAGCAGCTCGGTGAAGACCAGGCGGGCCTCGGCCTTCGCCAGGAGCGCCCCGATGCAGTAGTGCGGGCCGCCTCCGAAGGACAGCGGGCGGATGTCGGAACGCCGCAGGTCGAGACGGTCGGGATCGGCGTAACGCCGTGGATCGCGGTTGGCGGCGCCGAGCAGGATCATCACCTTGGCGCCGGCCGGGATCGTGGTGCCCCCGACCTCGATGTCACCGGTGGTGATGCGGGCCACCAACTGGATGGGCGCGTCGTACCGCAGCAGTTCGTCGACGGCGTTGTCGACGAGGCCGGGCTCCTCGCGCAGAGCGCGCAACTGGTCGGGATGGCGGAGCAGGGCGAGCATGCCGTTGCCGATGAGGTTGACGGTCGTCTCGTGACCGCCCATGAAGAACATCATGACGTTGGCGATGATCTCGCCGTCGGAGAGCTTCTCGCCGTCGAAGTCCGCCAGCAGCAGGCGGGAGATGATGTCGTCCCGCGGGTCCGCGCGCCGTCGTGCCAGATGCTCGGTGATGTACGCACCGAACTCCTCCGCCGCGTCGTTCATGGCCCGGCGGGTGGTTTCGTCGGTGGCCGGGTCGATGACGTGACCCAATGCGTCGGTCCACTTCCGGCACAGATCACGGTCCTCGACCGGCAGGCCGCCCAGGCCGCAGAAGACAGTCACGGGCACAAGGGCCGCGAGGGATCCGATGAGGTCGACGTCCCGGCCGTCGCCCATCTCGTCCATGATCTGGTGAACGATGCCGATCATACGGGGAGCCGTCTCACGGATGGACCGGGCGGTGAACACCGGGTTGGCCAGACCGCGCAGCCGACGGTGCGCCTCCCCGTCCCGCATCAGCATCCAGCTCCGGGTGGCCTGCACGATCGGGCTGTCCTGTCCGCCCCGCTGTGCGGCCCATTTCGGGTCTTGAGGATATTCACTGGATAACTCGGGCTTTCGCAGGATCGCGGCGACCTCGTCGTACCCGGAGACCACCCAGTGCCCGTACGGCGTCCGATGGACCGGTTCGGCGTCCCGGAGGCGTTTGTAGAGGGGATACGGGTCGGTACGCAGTCGTGGATCGCGCGCATTGAATAGAGGTTCGTCCCCCGATGGTTCCATGCCAGTCTCCCCCATGAAATCGGCAGGCAGGACCGTCGGCCTGCTGAAGCGACCGAGATCCCTGTGGCCGAATACTAGGCACATGAAGGGCGTGGGTGGCAAGGCCCGTCCTCCCTGGACACCGCCCACGACTCCGTATTACGTTCGAGCAGTTGACGAGGACGCCGACCAGAGCAGCAGGGGGATGAACGGTGCGACGCACTGTTTTTCAGCACGAGCACGAAGCCTTCCGTACTCAGGTGCGCGAGTTAATCGAGGCGGAAGTCGTACCCGTCTATTCGGAATGGGAAGCCGCCGGCCGAGTGCCACGTGATTTCTATCGCAAGCTGGGCAAACTCGGCATTTTCGGGTTCGGTGTTCCGGAGGAGTTCGGCGGGGCCGGTCCCAAGAGCTTCAAGTTCAACGCCGTCATCGCCGAGGAGTGCGCGAGGGCCGGCGTCACCTTCGGTGGAGCCAGCGCGCACCTGGCGCTCCCGGCCACCCTGGTGGACTACACCACCGATGATCAGAAGCGGCGTTGGCTGCCGGGGTTCGTCACGGGTGAGCTGATGACGGCCATCGCGATCACGGAGCCGGAGGCCGGCTCCGACGTGGCCGGTATCCGGACGACGGCCGAGCTGTCCGAGGACGGCACGCACTACATACTCAACGGGAGCAAGGCCTACGTGTCCGGGGGAGCCCAAGCCGATCTGGTGCTCGTCGCTTGCCGCACTGCGGCCGCGGGGACCGACCGGCGCGGCGGCATGTCCCTGCTGGCCGTGGACACCCGCGCCCCGGGTGTGGTGGTCGATTCGGAGCCGGCCACGCTCGGCCTGCGCTCGTCCGACATCGTCGGGATGACCTTCACGAACGTACGCGTGCCCGTCGGCGACGTGGTGGGCGAGCCGGGCGACGCCTTCGCCTGTCTGGTCGGCATCTTCCCGCAGGAGCGGCTGGGCATCGCCGTCGGCGCCTACGCCCACGCCGCCGCAGCGGTCCGACTCGCCACCGTCTTCGCCCGCGAGCGCACCGCCTTCGGCAAGCCCGTCGCCGCCTTTCAGAACACCAAGTTCGTGCTTGCTGACTGCAAGGTCACGGTGAACGCACTGCAGGCGGTCGTCGACCAGGCCCTGGAGGCGTTCGACGCCGGGGAACTGACCGCCGAGGAGGCGGCCGCGACCAAGCTGTACTGCACGGAGGCGGCGACCGGCGTGCTCGACAAGTGTCTTCAGTTGCATGGCGGCCTCGGCTTCACGATGGACCATCCGATCACCCGGCTGTACGCCGACAACAGGGCCAGCCGGATCTTCGGCGGTACCAGTGAGATCATGCGCACCATCGTCGCCAAGTCCATGGGGCTCTGACACCGCCCGGAGACACCCGTCAGGCGCGGAAGAGGTGACAGCGGCTGACTCAATGAGGTGGGCAGGCGGTGACGGCCGTGTCCGGGGCGGGAGTCGAGCGTTCGTTCCCGTGCAGGGATGTCACCGTGATCGTGTCGGATGAGCTGTGGGATCGCCTGGAGCCGTTGCTGCCGCAGCGTGAGCGGCGCTTCCGGTGATCCCGGCCGCAGGTCATTGCCGGACCCGGGGGTGCTCCGCAGGATCCTGTACGTGCTGCACACCGGAATCCAGTGGGGGCATCTCCCTCAAGAGCTCGGCTTCGACATGACGTGCTGGCGCAGGTTGCGGGACTGGAACAGGGCCGGCGTCTGGCCGCGGCATGAGGTGCTGCTGGCCGAGCGCAACGCGGCCTCCCGGCCAGACCGAGCCCCTGTACCGGCTCGTCGGCGCAGAAGAGCAGGAGAAGGACCGCAACAGTCCATCGCCACCTGCAACAACGTCTGGGGCGACTACAGCGGGACGCTGTGCCGTTCAGAAATGTGTCGCTGCAGGTCGTAGGGGTATGGTGGCGCTCGGGGCCGCCTGGGCCGATGGCTGGGTGATTGTCTCGCTGGCGTACCAGGTGACGAGGAAGCTGCTCTCGGTCCCGGCTGTGTTCCTGCGCCGACAGGCGACCAAGGACGCCGAACTGCTCGTCCTGCGGCAGGAGAACGCGGTGCTGCGTCGACAGCTCGCGGGTCCGGTGCGCTACGAGCCGGCGGACCGGCTGTGGTTCGCGGCCCTGTCCTCACTGATACCCCGGCGGCGCTGGACGGAGGTGTTCTGGATGACACCGGGCACCGTGCCGGCGCGGCATCGAAGGCTCGTCGCACGCCGATGGAACGACAGCAAGCGCCGGAACAGGCCTGGCCGACCACCGACTGCGCAGACCGCCAAAGGGCTGGTGCTGCGGCCAGCCGAAGAAAAACCGCGCCGGGGCTGTCACAGGATCCAGGGTGAGCCCGTACGGCTCGGGCACCAGATCGGAGCGTCCACGCTCTGGCAGATCCTGACCTCCGCCAGGGTGGACCCGGCTCTCCGCAGGAGCGGCCCGACCTGGCGCGAGTTCCTGACAGCGCAGGCCGACGGCATCATCACCTGCGACTTCGCCCACATCGACCTGGTGGACCTCCACCGGGTCTACGCACCGGCCTTCCTCGAGCAGGTGCTGTCACGTTGGCTGACTGGGTGGGATGGTCTCCGGGTTGATCGTGCTGGAGGGGGCTGTTCGTGGGGGGCGCGTCGCCGTCGTACAAGGGCCATCGGTACCCGGTCGAGGTCGTCTCCCACTGCGTGCGGCTGTGCTTCCGCTTCCCGTTGTCCTACCGCGAGGTCGAGGAACTGATGCCCGAGCGCGGCGTGATCGTCTCGTACGGGACCGTGCGACGGTGGTGTCGGAAGTTCGGGCAGGCCTACGCGAGCGGGCTTCGCCGCAGGCGTCCCCGGCCCGGCGGCAAGGGGCATCCCGACGAGGTCTTCATCAAGATCAACGGTGAGCAGAAGTATCTGTGCGGGCTGTGGACCGGGACGGCAACGTCCTCGACATCCTCGTGCACAACCGCCGCGACAAGGCCGCGGCCAGACGGTTCCTCCGCAGGCCGATGACGAAGACCCGGGCAGTGCCGAGGGTGATCGTCACCGACAGGCTCCGCTCCTGCAGCGCCGCCCACCACGAGGTCATGCCTTGCGTCGAGCACCGCTCGCACAGGGGACTGAACAACCGGGCCGAGAACAGCCACCAGCCGACGAGGCAACACGAACGGGTCATGAAGGGCTTTTCCGCTCCGTGGGCGGGGCGCAGAGGTTCCTGTCCGCGTTCAGTGGCGTCCCACCCCACTTCCGGCCTCGTCGCCATCTGATGCCCGCACCTCACCACCGCACCGAAATGACCGTCCGCTTCACCGTCTGGGAGCAGATCACCGGCGTCACGGACCGACCTGCCACGGCCCGAGCACCGGCCCGGAACCCGGCCCCACCCCACCTCGACACACCGCCAGACGCCCACACACCCAACAACGTGACAACGCCCTTGCGGTAGATGACCGGCAGGATCCGACGTTTCCGCAGTTCGCGCGGTTGGGATTGGAGTCGTAGCCCTTGTCGCCGAGGAGGGCCTCGGGGCGGCGGCGGGGTCGGCCCGGGCGGCCGGCAACGGGTGGGACGCCGTTGACCAGGGCGAGGGCCTGGGTGACGTCGTTGACGTTGACCGCGGTGGTGATGACCTTGAGCGGGGTGCCGCGTCCGTCGCAGATCATGTGGTGTTTGCTGCCCGTCTTCCGCCGGTCGACCGGCGACGGACCGGTGTCGGCTCCCCTTTTTGGAGCGGACGTGGGAGCCGTCGACGCATGCTCTGGACCAGTCCAGCTCGCCGGCTGAGTGCAGCTTGGCCAGTAGGATGCGGTGCAGTTGGTCGAAGACTCCGGTCTGCTGCCAACACCCGAGGCGCCGCCAGCAGGTCTGCCCCGAGCCGAATCCCAGCTCCCGGGGCAGCAGTTGCCAGGCGATGTCGTTCTGCAGCACGTAGAGGATGCCCTGCGGGCACAGCCGGTCCGGCACCGGCTGCGGGCCAGGGGCCTTCTCGGGCCAGGGCGGCAGGAGCGGCTCGATCAACGCCCACAGGTCGTCGTCCACGATCCACGGCCGGGTAGTCACACCATCTCGAACGGCCGAATCGTCACACCGGTCACGGCCTACCAGGACCGTTCAACAAGATCATGTTACGGTCTCTTAGACCGTGTCCTACGTGGTGAGGCAGATGAGTCGCTTGTAGCAGCACAGGGCGGCGGCGAGGCCGAGAAAGGCCAGGTAGTTGCGGGGATCGCGTTCGTAGCGAGGGCTCAAGCGGCGGTAGCCGGACAGCCACGACATCGTCCGCTCGACGACCCATCTGGTCTTGCCCAGGCCGGATCCGTGGGCGGTGCCCTTGCGGGCGATCCTCGGCGTGATGCCGCGGGCGCGGAGCAGGCGTCGGTACTTGTCGTAGTCGTAGCCACGGTCGGCGAACAGCCGCCGTGGCCGGTAGCGGGGCCGGCCCACCAGGCCGCGGATGCGAGGGATCGTGTCCAGCAGGGGCATGAGCTGGGTGACGTCGTGACGGTTTCCGCTGGTCACGGACACTGCGAGAGGTGTTCCGTAGCGGTCGGTGATCAGGTGGTGCTTGCTGCCGGAGCGGCCGCGGCCGACCGGCGAAGGTCCGGTGTGAGCCCTCCCTTTGAGGGCTCTGACGTGTGAGCCGTCGATCGCGGCGTCGTCGATGTCCAGCAGATCTGCCGTGCGAAGTTCCGCGAGGAGGATGGCGTGCAGGCGGGGCCAGACGCCGGCTTCGGTCCAGTCCCGCAGACGTCGCCAGCACATCACCCCGCTGCAGCCAGCCGATCGTCTCGGTCGGCACGTCCGCCCAGGTCACCCCCGTGCGTAGGACGTAGACGATCCCGCGCAGAGCCGCGCGGTCATCCGCCGGCAGGCGGCCTGGATACCGCCGGCGCCGCGGCGGGCGAGGAGGGAGCAGCGGGGCCACGTGATCCCACAGGCCATCAGGCACAAGATCATCCGAAACCTGCAGAACTCTGCCGCCCGCCAGCCCAACTGCCAAGCCCCTGAACCAGAACTCATTCTGAATTGATCAAGGGGTGTCTTCCTCGTGGGGTGCCTGCGGCCGGCGGTCCGCGCCCATGTGACGAGCCCGTTCTCGCGAGCCGACCGGAGCCGAGTGCGGACGGCAGATTCCGGGAGCTGCGCACACGTGGGAACCGTGCGCAGTGGGCAGAGCGCAGGGGCGGGCCCGATCAGTTGGCCGACGTGTTCCGTATCATCTCGGCTGCCTCGGTGATGGCGCGTTGTCTGAGATCGCCGAACAGTTGCATCGTGACGGCGGCCAGGACGTCGTCCCCGCCAACAGTCCGCCCGTCCCCGCGGCGGGTGGACAGGGCGAGGAGGGGATCCTTGAGCAGCGGGGCCGGGGCTGGCTCGCCCGGCACCACCAGACTGACCGTCCCGAACCGCTTGACCCCGCCCTCGCGGACGACCTTGGCCGCGTCCCGGGCGAGGTCCGTCAGGAACACGCTCGCGATTCCGTCCAGGTCGCGGACCATCGCCGGGACCGCCCTCACCCCCCGGCTCCCCAGCAGCCTTCTCACCCCGGCCTCGAACCGGTGGGCGCCAGCCACACCACTCGGTGTACGTGCCCCGCGGCGCTCACGAAGAGACACGAGCAGACCATCGGCGTTGCGCAACTCGCCCATCAGGCCGTGGAAGGTCGGGCTGTGCAGGTACCACTCCGATCCCACCTCCACCTCGACATTCCGGTCGATTGCCGAGATGAGGTCCTTGGGAATCAGCCTCTTCCTGGCCTCCTCGGCTGCCGCGCTTCTCGCGCCGTCGATGATCTCCGTCAGCACGGTCCGCGTCACCGACGCGGCGGCCCACGCGGCCGGCCGGGAGACGTGCAACGAGGTCACGTCCCTGAACACCGCTTTGACGAGCTGAGGCTTGAACGGCAGGTCGGTCACGACGGAAGCGGTCTGCGGACCGCTGCGCTCGGTGCGTAGGGGTTGTGTGGTCATCGAAGAATGTGCTTTCTGCTGTCGGAGGTGTCAGTGGCCCATGCCGCACCGGGCGGCGAGACCACAGAGCTCTGCGGAGGGCGCCGAGCCGACACAGGGCCTGCCGGGCGAGGCCGCCGGCACACAGAGGTGCAGGTGGCCCCGCCCGGATTCTCGGCGTTCCGGCGACCGGGCGTGCGGCAGGGTGTGCCACCCGGGCGACGCGCTGTGGTGCGGCGCCGTGCCGGTCAGGCGACCTGGTACCTGCCGACTTCCAGGAAGTGGCGCAGCGTTTCGGGTGTGTTGTCGTCGAGGGCGGCGTTGGCTGCCGCGCACAGGGCCGGGCTGATGGACGGGTCAGCGAGGATGCGGGTGATGGTGACGCGGTCGTCCTCGGCCTGGGCGATGGGGTAGCCGGTCTCCAGCCAGGCGCGCATCGCCTCGGGGTCGTTGGCGTCCAGGAGGGCGTTGGCTTCTCGTGTCACACGTCGGCCGCTGTCCGGGTCGGTGAGGATCCGGACTATGGCCACCCTCAGGTCGTCGGCGTCCGGCTCGTCCGCGGACGAGGACACCGCGGGCACCGTCACCGCGGTCGGTGCCGCCGTGGCGGCGAAGGACGGGGTGGCGAGCAGGAGGGCCGGGGCGAGGATGCCCGCGGCGATGCCGGGCGCTACGCGATGCAGTCGCAAGGGGAATACTCCTCTTCGTTTGCTACGGAGGTGAGCTGAGGACGCCTCAGGGCGTTCACTTCGGTGATGCTGCCACCTGGGTCTGACAGTGGCGGTCGCCCCGCTGCGGTCGCAGGACACCGTCGCCGCGGACGTGGCCGGTGTTTCATGGCGGCGCGCCTTCCAGAAGGGCGACCTTGAGCGCGGCTTGTGGCTGTCGGGGCATGGTCGGGGCGAGACAATTCCTGGGGCGGGCGATCGTGGTGCGTCCGAGCGTGTGGTGGTGCGCGACGGGGTTCGGCTTGTCCGCCGGGACCGGGGCGGGCCGGGGGAGCCGGTCGTGCCGCTGCGCGGCTTGGCCGGTCATGCGGGTGAGTGGGAGGTGGTGGCCTCGCGGCCGATTGCCCGGTATCGGGTCGTCGCGGTCGATCAGCGCGGGCACGGCACGAGCGAGCGTCATCCGTATGCGCGGGCATCCACCTCAGCCTGCTCCAACTCGCCTGCAGCATCGTCTGCTTGAGACGACTCCAAACCTCATTCTGAAACGATCAGTGAACCGTTTTCATCCTGTCCTGCAGGGGTGATGGTGCAGGCCGGCGGGGTGGTGTGACGAGGCGTGATCGTTGCGGTGGTGTTCTCTACGCACCACGCCTTGTCCGAGGAGCCTCGCTCGGTCCCGTATCGAGCCACGCTCGACGCTCCGCATGAGCTGGTCGGGCATGTCTCATGGCTGATCCATGCCCGAAGGTGTGAACGCGGCACGCGGTGGCGCAAGCCGGGCTGCTTCCACCAGGTCTTGCCGGCGCTGGTGCACCTGCGCGAGAACGAGACGCTGCCCCAGCTCGCGGCGGGATGCGGGATCTCCACCGCAACCGCCTGGCGGTACGTGGACGAGACCCTCGAAGTTCTGGCCTCCTGGGCACCCGGCCTGCAGGAAGCCCTCGTCGGCCCGGGCGAAGGAGACTTCGTCATCGTCGACGGCACGCTCATCCCCATCGACCGCATCGCCGCGGGCGAGCCGTACTACTCCCAGAAACACCGGAAGCACGGCATGAACGTCCAGGTCGTCGCGGGTCCGGACGGCACCCCTCTGTGGTTATCGCGCGCAACCCCGGGCCGCACGCACGACCTGACCGCGGCCCGCGCTCACGGCATCGTCCAAGCCTGCCCGACCCGGCAGATCCTCGTGCTCGCGGACCGCGCCTACCAGGGTGCCGGCGCCACCTTCCGCACCCCGTACTACCACTACAGCGAACAACCGGAGCACTACCAGCAGTTCAACCGCGACCACACCCGACTCCGAGCCCCCGGCGAACGCGCCTTCGCCCAACTCAAGACGTGGCGGCTACTGCGGCGAGCACGCTGTTCCACCCGCCGCATCGGCACGGCAGTCCAAGCCGTCCACACCCTGCTGACCTGCACATATTCAGGACGAAAACGGTTCACTGAGCTTCTTCAGCGTTGCAACTCCAGGGTGAGCACCGCGGCAGCGATGATCGTCATCCGGTTCGGGCTGCAGCGGCTTCGTCGGAAGATGCGCCAGGACTTCAGTCGGGCGACGCCTCGTTCGACGGGAGCACGGGCGTGGGCGAGTGCGCGGTTCAGCGTCCGCTCGGTCGGCGTGAGTTCGCCGTTTGGCGGGCGGCGGATGGCGGTGATGACCCAGCAGCCGGCTCCGATGTAGGCGCGGTCGGCCACGATCGGGACGCCCTGACGTTCGCAGGTCCGGATGATGCGGTGGGTGCGGGCGACGGTCAGGTCGTGGGCTCGGCCCGGCAAGGCCGGTGAGATCCACAGCAGCCGGCCTTCGGGGTCGGTAACGACCTGCACGTTCACGCCGTGGCGTCGGTGCTTGTGGGAGTAGTCGGCGCGTCGGTCGCCCAGGCGGTCGCACTCGCTGAGGGTGCCGTCCAGGAGGACGTAGTCGGGGTCGTGCTCACGCAGTGTCTTGAGCAGGCCCGGCGCCCGGTCGGCCAGCAGTCGCACGACCGAGGTCGTGTAGGCGTGGGCGGTGCCCACGGATATGCCGAATCCGGCGGCGATCTGGGCGAGGGTGTCGTGCTTGCGCAGGTAGGCAAGAGCGACGAGGGCACGCTGATGCGGCGGGAGCTTGCACCGACGGTCACCCTCACGGGTGACGACAAGCATCGTGACCCACTCGACCAGCGCATGAGGCAGGTCGAGTGCGGCAGGATAGGGAACCAACAGGGCTCCTGGACCGACAGGTTGAGACTTCGAACACCTCACCCAACGGCACGGGAGCCCTGTCCGTTGCGGGCACCGAGGCCCTCACCCGATCGGTGGCCAGCCTGAAAACGTTCAATGGGTGCTGTTACCCATCTTCCTTACCTTCTCTTTACGTGATTCAAAGATCATGTTTGGATCCTCCGGGCGCGCTCAGCGCCATCACTGCAGCTTGTCGCCGTGTTGCGGCAAGAAGGGGAGGAACGTGAACAGCCATTCACCCGGAGGTTTCTCCGGGCGCTTCGGGCTGCGTCAGCCCGAAGGGAGACGGGCTCTGCGCCACATCTCCATTGGTTTGGCCGTCGTCATGTCGACGTCGGTTTTCTACGGGACGCAGGGTGCCGTCGCGGCCCCGCTGCCCGCGGCACCTGTTGAGAAGCCGGAGAAGGCCGCAGCCACTTCGGCCGCGGACATCGCGTCGGCCCGGGTCGCTGCTCGGCTGAACAAGAAGCGTGTCGAGGCGCTGTCGGAGCGCACGGAGACGTCGACGACGTGGGCGAATCCGGACGGCACGCTGACCACAGAGCTGTCCGCCGGTCCGGTCCGGTTCCGCGACGGTGACAAATGGCGCTCGGTCGATCTGGACCTGGTCCGCGATTCGGATGGGTCCGTGGCGCCGAAGGCGCATCCGCAGGGGCTGGAGCTCGGCGAGCGGGGCGGCAAGAAGCTGTCGTCTCTGTCGGAGAACGATGACGCGGCTGCCCGTGACCTGGTGACCCTCGGTGAAGGTGACCAGCGGATCCGCTTGCAGTGGAAGGGCGGGCTGCCGGAACCGGAGCTGGACGGCAACCGGGCAACGTACGTGGGCGCGGTGCCGGACGGCGACGTGGTCGTCGAGGCGACCCGCACCGGATTCGAGCAGTACGTCACGATCCGCAAGCGGCCTGCGCAGGAACGTTACTCCTATACGCTGCCGCTGAAGGCCAAGGGCCTGAAGGTCAAGCAGCTCAAGGACGGCAGCCTGCTCTTCACGGACAAGAAGAGCAAGAAGCGGGCCGTTATGCCGGCGCCCGTCATGTGGGACGCCACCGTCGACAAGCGGTCCGGTGAGCACGCCAACCGTGCCAGGGTCTCAATGAAGGTCGTCAAGACCACCGACGGCGTGGACCTGGTCCTCACCCCGGACGCCAAGTTCCTCGCTGATCCGAACACGCAGTACCCGGTCACGGTGGACCCGTCGACGTCCTCGCTGTCGAACGTCTTCGACACCTACGTCCAGCAGGGCGAGACGGTCGACTGGTCCGCCGACACCGAGCTGGACCTCGGCAACCCGGGCACGAAGAACGCCGACGGCACCCCGCGCACGGCACGGTCCTTCATCACGTGGAACACCACGCCGGTCCAGGACGCCTTGATTTCCAGCGCGAAGCTGAGCCTGTGGAACTTCCACTCCGGCAACACCGACTGCAAGGCTTACCCGTGGGAGGTGTGGTCCACCGGCGCGGCATCGACGTCCTCCCGCTGGACCTCACAGCCGGCCTGGACCGCGAAGAAGGCGACCTCGACCGGCACGACCGGTAACGCGGGCTGTTCCACCCAGCCGGACGGGTGGATCAACGCCGACGTCACTGGTCTCGTGCAGGAGTGGGCGTCCGCCAAGGCGGCCCGCGGCAACATGGGCCTGCGGGCCTCGGACGAGTCGGTCCTGGCGCAGTGGAAGCGGGTCAACTCCGCCAACGCGGCCTCTAATCCGCCCAAGCTGGTCGTCAACTACAACTACCGGCCGCGCACCGGCACCAAGCAGGAAGCCGGCCCGCCGTACCTGTCGTATTCCGGCAGCTACATCGTCGACACGAGTACGCCGACGCTGCGCGACACCTTCGTCGACCCGGACGGGGACAAGGTCACCGGCAGCTTCCAGATCTACGACGCCGCCGCCAACACGCAGGTCGGCGATGTACTCGTCTCGAAGGCCGTCCCCTCGGGCCAGCCCGCGTCGGTCACCGTGCCTGCCGGCGTCCTGGCCGAAGGCAAGACCTACAAGTTCCGCACGTCTCCGTACGACGGCACGCACTACAACACGGGCTGGTCGGCGTGGAAGACGTTCACGATCGACACCAAGGCACCCTCGGCCCCGTCGAAGATCGTCTCCACGGACTACCCGTCGGACAAATGGGTCAAGGGCGCCGGGCAGGCCGGCACCTTCACAGTGACGCCACCGGGCAGTGACCACCAGTGGCTTGAGTGGACGCTGGACGGGGTGAACTGGACGAAGGTCGCCACCAACGGCTCCACCGCCGACAAGGCGATCACCGTCACTCCGCAGGAGGACGGCACCCAGACTCTGCAGGTCCGCTCCGTGGACAAGGCGGACAACAAGTCCGAGGCTCTGGACTACGTCTTCCACGTCGGCCCCGGCGGGTTCGTGCAGCCGTCCGACGGACAGCGCACCGCGCGCCGTCTGCCGCTGGCCGCCGAAGCCGAGGCCGGCAAGTACGACAGCGTGTCCTTCTCCTGGCGGCGCTCCGCCTCCGACACCTGGCAGAAGATCCCGGCTGCCGACGTGACGGTCGGTGATTCCGCGCTGTCCGCGTGGCCTGTGTCCCTGACCGACGGCAAGAACGCTCCGCTGTCCTGGAACGCGGCCAAGACCGTCGATCCGGACGGCAGCATCCAGATCAAGGCCGACTTCACCGGACCCAACGGCGCCGCCAGCAGCACCGAACCGCTGACTGCCGTGGTGGACCGCAATGCTGAAGGCGCCTCGACCACCGATCTGGGGCCCGGCCAGCTCAACCTGCTGACCGGCGACTTCAAGATCACCGGGACGGAGGAGGGCTTCTTCGGCCTGACCGCCTCACGTACGGCCTCCTCCCGCCAGCCCGCCGCGGGCGGCTCCCAGGAGGGCCAGGCGCCGATCTTCGGCAAGGAATGGGTGTCCGGCACCGTCGCCGAGGTCTCCCCGACCGGATACACCCACATCCGCAAGACGTCCGGCACGTCGCTCGACGTCGTGCTCGATGACGGCTCGAGTATCTACTTCACTGCCAAGGCCCCCGAGGCAACCAGCTGGACCCCGGAGCCAGGAGCGGAACACCTGACACTGACCGGCACGTTCGCCAGCGGGTTCAAGCTCACCGACACAGCCGGCGTGGTCTCCGAGTTCGCCAAAGTGGCGGCGGCCGCCACGACCTGGCAGATCACCTCCTCCGGCATCAGCGGAGCGAAGAACTCCACGACCGGCATCGTCTCCGAAGCCGTGACGGTGGACGGCAAGACGCTGGCACGCCCCAAGCGGCTGATCGCATCCCAAGGCTCGGTGGCCAACGACACCTGCGCCCAGACGCCCAGCACCCGCGGCTGCCGTGTCCTGGAATTCGTGTACGCCACCTCCACCACCGCCACCTCCACCGCCCTCGGTGACTTCACCGGCCGGGTGAAGGAACTCCGCCTATGGGCCACCGAGCCCGGCGCCTCCTCCGCCACCTCCAAGGTGGTGCAGGCCTACCAGTACGACAGCAGCGGGCGCCTGCGCCAGGCATGGAACCCGCAGATCAGCCCCGCCCTGAAGACGGAGTACACCTACGACGCATCCGGCCGCATCACGAAGCTGACACCGCCTGGCGAGCAGCCCTGGTCGTTCAGCTACGGCAACGCCGGCGGCTCCATGGCCGGTGAGGGCATGCTGACCAAGGTCACCCGCCCCACCCTGACGCCCGGCACCAAGGCAACCGTCAACGGCGACGCCGCCACGTCGGTCGTCTACGACGTGCCGCTGTCCGGTGACAACGCGCCGTACGCGATGAACGCCTCCGGCGTGAAGAAGTGGGGCCAGCTCGACACACCCACTGACGCGACCGCCATCTTCCCGGCAGACTCCGTGCCCGGCTCCCACCACGGTGGCAGTCTCACCAAGGGCAGCTACACCCGCGCCGTGGTCCACTACCTCAACACCTCCGGCATGCAGGTGAACACCATCGACGAGGCCGGAGGAACCGAGACCACCGAGTTCGACCAGCACGGCAACACCGTCCGCACGCTGAGCGCCGGGAACCACGCTCTCGCACTCGGAGCCACCGACGCCGACAAGACCCGCCTCGCAGACCTGGGCATCGCCTCCCTCAGTGTCAGCGAGCGTGCCGCGCTGCTGTCGACCACATCCCGCTACAACACGGCAGGCACCCGCCTGCTGGAGGAGTTCGAGCCGCTGCGCCGCATCGAGCTGGCGAAGGACTTCAAGGACGACACCACTGTCCTGATCCCGGCCGGTACATCGGTCGCGGCCCAGCCGTGGACGGTCAACGAGTATGACGAGGGCCGCCCCACGGACGGCTCCGCCACCATCAGGGACCAGATGACCCTGGCCGTCGTCGGCGCCCGTGTCCGCGGCTACTACTCGGTCATGGCGGAGGAGCGGGTCACCGAAACCCAGTACGACTGGGTCAAGGGCCTGCCCACCCTCACCATCGAGGACGCCGGCGGTCTCAACCTCACGACCACGACGCACTACGACGACCAAGGCCGCGTCACCTCGCACGTCCCGCCCGGCGCGACCGGTCAGGACGCCGCGACGCGGATCACCGAATACTGGAAGGCCACCGGCACCGGCTGGTGCGAGGGCAGGCCGGAATGGGCCGGCCTGGAGTGCTGGACCGGTCCCGCCGGAGCCATCACCGGCGGCGGCAGTCAGCCCTCCGAAGCCATGGACACCAGCACCGAGTACGGCTTCTACGGGCAGGTGACCGAGAAGGCCGACACCGCCAACGGCGCGACCCGAATCACGGCGACCGTCTACGACGACGCCGGACGGATCAAGAGCACCCAGACCGACAGCGCCACCGGCAAGCAGGTCAAGGGCACCTCCTTCACCTACGACGCCAGCACCGGCGGCGTCAGCGCTCTGGCCTCCGAAGACGGCGGCACCATCAAGCAGGAGTACGACACGCTCGGCCGCGTCATCTCCTACACGGACGCCGACGGCGGCGTCACCAAGACCGAGTACGACAACTTCGACCGTCCGCTGAAGGTCTCCGACTCGGTTCCCTCCACAGTCACCTACACCTACGACCACTCCACCGAGCCCCGCGGGCTGGCCACCATCATGACCGACTCCGTCGCCGGCACGTTCAAGGCGTCGTATGACGTCGACGGCGACCTGGTGAAGGAGACCCTGCCCGGCGGCTACACCATGACCCAGACCGCGGGCAAGCCCGGTCTTCCGATCCAGCGGCTCTACACCCGCGACTCCGACCAAGCGATCATCATGTCGGACGCGGCCACCTTGACCGCGCACGGCCAGTGGGCATCCCACTCCGGCGGTGCCGGCGCCGCCGAGGAACAGAACTACCGCTACGACGCCATCGGCCGGCTGACCCACGTGGACGACCGGTACAACGGGGTCTGCACCACACGCGACTACACATTCGACAAACGCACCAACCGCACCTCATTCACCACAGCGCAAGGCGCTCCGGGCGCGGACTGCCCGACGACCGGCGGAACCACCGCCACATCGGTCTTCGACAGCGCCGACCGGATCGTCGACAGCGGATACACCTACGACGCCTTCGGCCGCACGACCAGCATGCCCGGTGGGACGACGCTGGAGTACTACACCACTGATCTCGCCTACCGGCAGACCACCGGCGATATCCGCCAGACCTGGTCGCTCGACGCTGCCGGACGCTTCCGCAGCACGGTCAAGGAGACCAACGCCTCCGGCACATGGAGCCAGACGGACGCCAGCGTCAACCACTACGGAGGCTCAACCGACAGCCCGCGCTGGATCTCCGACGCCGCCACCGGCTCGGTCTCCCGCATGGTCACGGGTCTGGCCGACGGACTGGCCGCCACGACCAGTTCCTCGGGCTCGGTGCTGCTCCAGCTGAGCAACCTGCACGGAGACATCAGCCTCATCCTCCCGCTGGACACCGCCGTGGCTCCCACGGCTCTCAGCACGGACGAATACGGCAACCACCGTGGCGCCGTCGGCGGTCGCTACGGCTGGCTCGGCTCCTACCAGCGCTCGGCGGAGACGCCCACCAGCACCATCCTGATGGGCGTGCGCCTCTACAATCCGGCAACCGGCCGCTTCCTGTCCGTGGACCCGGTCTACGGAGGCAACCGGAACGCCTACGAGTACTCCCACGCCGACCCGGTCAACCGCCACGACCTCGACGGCCGCTGGAGCAAGACCAAGACCAAGTACTACAAGTGGGGTCGCCTCTACACCAAGATCTGGACCAGCAGAACCTGGTACGGCGCAACTAAGTACAACGGCAAGGTCGAAATGCGGTTCAACCGCTCCTACACCGCCAAGCTCGGACGCAGCGCCCACTGGTATTGGGGACCGTTCTGGGCAGCCGTTGCGCTGATGGGCCCGGTCGGAGCCGGCTTTGCAGTCGTCGGCGCAGGCTGGTCCGGCTTCTTCCAGAAAGCTGCTGCCAAGGCCAACAGCAAGAAACGATGCATCACCCTCGGCGGCGGCGTCACCGTCCTGCACGGCCTCGCCTGGGGCGGACCGTACTACTACGACCGCCGCTGCTAAGAACGCCCCCGCACGCTGAACTCAAGCGTGCGGCATAGCCGGGTCCGTCAGTCAGACACTGACTGACGGACCCGGCCTCCATGAATGCCTGACAAAGGGACCCGAGGAAAGCCGCGCATCCATACATGATGCCAAAACCGCGGCCACACTCATCAGCTCGATCACCGTAGCCGTTCACAGCATGCTTCTCTGGGCCACACTCACCCACAGAGCGGCTGGCCTTATACTCCTGCTGCCACCCGCTATCGGCTCCCTCATCGCCGTCTACCTCGTTCACAAAGGCACGCGGATGCACCACGCAGTCCACGCATCCGGACAGTGTCAGCACATGAATTTGGCGAAGGGGGCGACCAAGCAACACCGCACGCCTCTGACGGCAGTCCCCGTGGTGCACCCGCCCAGCGCCTGCCACCTGCCCGCAGCGACACCGCGCTCGCGGCAGACGGTGCCGTCTGCATGAACACCGAATCCCGCATCATACGCACTTACACGCATTCCACGGAGGAGCCCGCTAGTGTCCCTGCTTTTCCTCGTCTTCACCCTCGTCCTTGCCCTGATACTGCTCATCCTAGGGGGGAGCGCCATTACCACGGGCCGGGTCCCGGTCCGATGGATCCGCCGCTACGCCCACCCTCAGCTCTGGGGTGCCGGTGTGCTGGTCATAGGCATCGCTGTGGGAACCGTGAGGATCGCGCCACCGAGTATCTTCATGGTGCTGTTCCTGTGCGGACTCAGCCTGCTCGGCTTTGCCTACGGCGCCAGCCGCCCGAAGAAGAGGTAGTGAGCCGTTTCCAACCTCGTGCTGAAACGTGGTGAAGGGCGAGGACGGCCTTCACGGTGTCGGTGATGCGGTTGGTGCTGCAGCGGGGTTTCCGCAGCGGGTGCCGGTCTTTCAAGTTTGCCCTTGCCGAAATCCTCGTCCGGGCAGGTCAGGCGGCATGCTCGTACTCGTGGAGAAGGCCGCCGAGGCGATCGCGTCGTCGTACCTCGAGGCAGGCGATCCGGTCCGGATCGATGATCGGCGGGGGCAACGGGTTCGACGGGCGGGCGTTCGCGATGCCCTGATGGGGCCGGTGCGCATTGGGGAAACGCTCGAGTTCCTGCAGGGCGTGGAGCAGATGCCGCTGATCCCAGGTCAAGGTCCGGTCCAGCAGCTCGCGCCGACAGGGCTGCACCCGGCGTTCCATGACCGCATTCATCCGCGGCATCCGGACACCGCTGAGCACGACCTCGATCCCCGCATCGGCGAAGACCGCGTCGAACAGGGTGGGGAACTTCCCGTCCCGGTCCCGGATCAGGAACCGTGCCCGGCAGTTGACATCCTCCAGGTCCATGACGAGATTCCTCGTGGCCTGCGCCACCCACGAGGCCGACGGGTGCGCGGTCGCGCCCGGGATCCGGATCCGTCGGCTGGCGTGATCGATCACGGCGAACACGTACAGTCGTGCCCCGGTCAGGGTGACCGTCTCGGGGAAGTCGCAGGCCAGCAGCGCGTCGGCCTGGGAGCCAGGAAGCCGGCCCACGTGCTGGAGGTCCGCTCGGGTGCCGGATCGATCCCGGCTTCCCGCAGGATCTTCCAGACCGTAGAGGCGGCGACCTTCACGCCCAGCACCAGCAGCTCGCCGTGGAGGCACCGGTAGCCCCACGGGGGATTCTCCCGTGCCAGGCGCAGCACCAAGGCGCGGGTGGAGTGCACGGTGCGGGGGTGACCCGGGCGCTTCGGCTCGGACTCGGCGGCGTGGCGGCGGGCGACCAGGTCGCGGTGCCAACGGAGCACTGTGTCCGGCCGCACCAGCAGCCGCAGCCTGCACGGCACGCCCGCGGCAGCCGGTACAGCAGCGCCGCCGGGAAAGCCCGGTCACTCGGGCTGAAGCGCACCTTCTCCTTACCGAGTCGGCGCTCCAGCACCGACAGTTGGTGGCGCAGGGCGAAGATCTCCATATCCTTGTCCCGATCGCTCATCGGGAGCAGACGCAGCATGGCGAACGCGTTCGCCATGCCCAAGCGGGCCAGTCGCAGCAGCACGGTCGGTCATCATGCCGCGTTGGTCGACAGCCGCGCGACGGCACGGACTCGACCGACCGCACTCGACATCCCGCACACCCCGCACACCAGCTCCGACCAGGGCGGATGAGGTTACCGGCAAGCGCAGGATCACACCGGGCCCTCGCCCGTCGATCGCGCCCGCCCCGGCTCGAAACACCATGTGATCGTCGACCGGCACGGAACCCCGCTCGCCGTCACGCTCACCGGCGGCAACCGGCACGACGTCATCCAACTCCTGCCCCTGCTCGACGCGGTCCCGCCGATCCGGGGCCTGCGGGGACGCTTCCGCCACAAGCCCGGCGCCTGTGCGCCGATCGGGGTTACGACTTCGACAAGTGCTGCCGCCTGCTGGGGAAGCGCGGCGTCAAGCCGGTGATCGCCCGACGGGGTGTCGCCCACGGCTCAGGACTGGGCAAGGTGCGTTGGGTGGTCGAGCGCGCCTTCGCCTGACTGCACCAGTTCAAACGGCTCCGTATCCACTACGAACGACGCGCTGGTCTCCACCAGGGCCTACTCGAGCTGGCCTGCGGCCTCATATGCCTCCGTCGCCTGTGTACCTCACTCTGAAACGATCAGCTGTAGAACATGAAGTTGTTCAAATGGACAAACGCATGTTAGAAATGGTTCCTGGGCATCGTCGGCCGACGGAACCTGACCCCTGTGGTCGGCTCGGGCTCCGACGGGCCTTCCCTGTCGGAGCCCGCCCAGCGTCAGATCCCGTGGAGGAGGCATCCCGTGAGCACCCACCCGCATCCGCTGATGATCCTCGTCGCCGGACCGTACCGATCGGGCACCGGTGACGACCCGCGCAAGCTGGAGGCGAACGTCCGTGCGATGAACGAGACCGCCCTGGCGCTCTTCCGCGCAGGCCATCTCGGAGTCACCGGCGAGGCACTCGCCCTGCCGCTGCTGGAGACCGCCGACAGCACCGGCCCCGGCGACGCCGCCTACGAGGAGATATTCCACCCCGTCGCCGAGCAGCTCCTCTCCCGCTGCGACGCGGTCCTGCGCATCGGCGGCCCGTCCGAGGGGGCCGACCTGATGGTCGCCCGAGCGCGCGCTTGGGGCAAGGGCGTCTACACCAGCCTCGACGACATCCCGGCCGCCCGGTGACGGCCGGGATCGACGTACCCGACCGACGCGGCCGCACCGGTCTCGACCGGCACGGCCGCGATCTGACCGGCAACCCGCGGGTGCGCATCCTCGACGTGCGGGTCCTGTCGTGCGACTGGTACGTCCTGCGCAGGACGACCTTCGACTACCGGCACGACGACGGACACTGGAGCCGCGAGCAGCGCGAGACCTACGATCGCGGCGACGGCGCCACCCTCCTCCTCCACGATGCCTCCCGCGGCACCGTCCTGCTGACCCGTCAGTTCCGGCTGCCTGCCTATGTCAACGGTCATCCCGACGGAATGCTCATCGAGGCAGCGGCCGGCCTCCTGGACGGGGACACGGCCGAGGAGGCGATCCGCAGGGAGGCGGCCGAGGAGACGGGCCGGACGGTCGGCACGGTCGAACACGTCTTTGACGTGTACATGAGTCCAGGCTCGGTCACCGAGCGCCTGCACTTCTTCGCCGCCCCCTACGAGAACACCACCGCTCCTGCGGAGGGGACGCGAGGAGTCGCCGACGAGGGCGAGGACATCGAGGTCCTGGAACTCCCCTTTCCCGAGGCCCTCGCCATGATTCGCAGAGGAGAGATCGTCGACGCGAAGACGATCATGCTCCTGCAGTGGGCCGCGCTGGAGGGACCCTTCAAACACATCAGTCGTCGAACCGTCCCCCCGCCCCCGCGGCATCGATGTTCGGGAGACGGTGCTGCGCCGGCTCACCGGCCAGGGTGCTGATACCGGGGACAGCGGGCAGGCGCTCACCGACTCGGACAACCTGCCCCTGCTAATCGGCGGAACCGGGCCACCGACCGGCTCAGTTCGGAGCTGGTCGACGCGTGTCCAGGTGACAGCGCACCCGTACGCCGGGCTGACCGGGGACGTGGGTCGTGCGTTCCACCGCGGTGCTCGTCCACAGCGAAGCGAGCGCTTCCTGGAAGGTGAAAGCGGTCCGGTCGTCGGCAGCTGCCACGTCCACCACGACCAGGCCCGGCTCGGACACGTGCACCTCATTGATCACATCCATGGTCCACACGACGTGCCCCAGCCGGGAGGGGGTCTACCCACGGCGGGGGTTCACCCGTCCGGCGCAGCGATGGTGCGCCGGAGGAACGACCGGGGGGCAGCCGTCGAACCGCGCCTGCACGATTCGGCTCGGGTGTGTCCGGTGGGCGGGCGGATACGGCCTTCGTCGGCTGCGGTCGCCATGGCGGCGATCCGCAGGATGCCTCCGGCGAAGACGGCCCTCGGGGCGGCTGCGACGAGGCCCGGACGGCGGAGATGCCGAACTGCAGCCGGACCTTCTCGCTCACCACGGCGCCGTTCTTGAGGCGCCGGTTGCAGGCCGGGCCCCACTCGGTGCGGTCGATGGTGGTGGTGCCGTCGAAGCCGGCTCGCTCGTATCCGAACGGGTCCATGACCGAGCCGAGGCAGTCGAGTTGCAGGTCGACGGGCCGGGTGACGCCGCGGATGGTCAGCTCTCCCGTCATGCGGAAGCCCTCCTCGCCCCTGTGGAGGGCGGAGGCGCTGCGGAACACCACCTCCGGGTGGCGCCGCACGTCGAAGAAGCCGGGGCCGATAAGGTGCGCGTCCCTCCGTTCCACACCCGTGTCAACCCCTGTCTGGTCACTCCGCGCCATCGCGGAGTCGACAGGTGCTGCGTGGTGAGATGAGTGGTCTCCTCCGGGTCCCATGCCGTCGACTGCAAAGCTGCACAAGATCGACATGAAGTGGTTTCCGGTTGGCCGGTGAGGCCGACTCCTCGTGCGACCAGTACGTTCAGTGGTATTGAAAGAGTTCGGGTGGCCGAGGCTGCCACCGTGCTTGCCGTCGGCTGCCCCTGCAGGCGTGCGCATCGCGCGCGAAGACATCGAGGCCGGCGAGTGGCCAGGGCGGCGCCGCTGGGGCAGCGGGAGCCCCATGGCGTGGCTGTCCGGTCACCGTCGACTCAGCCCTCGCCGCGAACGCGATCCCCGCATGAGGGAGGGGCGGGTGGAGTTCATACGAGTTTCTCCCCAGAGCGCGCCGTGCTCACCCTCCCGGAGAGCGGGCACGACGCAGGACGGCGCCTGGGCGAGGCGTACCCGATCCGGGAACCGCGCGGCCCTGACCCGCAGGCGCGGGCGGTGCTGTCCCGCGCGCACCGGCTCGGCGGCGTACGGCGTACGGTGCCCTGTCACTCACGAACTGCCCGCCGAGAAGACAGACTTGCAGTTCGCCTCGGAGAGATGAACATTTTGATTGTTCACACAAACGCGACTGTGTTAGAAAGTGCACAGGGTCCGCGGAACGACAGCGTTCCTCCGCATCCCCTCACCCGAGGGCTTGGGACGGTCACGTCAAGGCTGCGACCTGGAGGGCCAGGCAGGCAGACGATTCATCGCGAGGCCCTCTGTCCCCGTCCACGACTCACAGTCCGCGAGGAGACGAAATGACCTGTCGCACGCTCATGGCCGCGGTGCTCGGAGCGGCCACGGCCGCCGTAGTGGCACTCCCGGCTGTCGCGACCGCTTCCCCCCACGACTCGGAGACCCCCGTCACCGTCACCCGGGAGAAGGGACACGTGCTCGCGTGCACGGGCACGGCGTCCGGCGTCGAAGTGGCGGTCGACCTCTACGACAACGATGTGTTCGGAACACATGCCGCCGTGAGCGTGCGGACGCCGGACGACGAATACGTCCGGGGAGGCGAGACCGGGGCGGGCCTCTTCCACAAGGGCCGCATAAAGCGAGAGTTCGTCCTCGACTCCGGTACCTCGGGTACCGCGCAGACGGTCGTGGTCAGTGGCTCCTACGTACGGTCCGGGCCGCCGAAGCGCGTCCACGAGGTGTACGACGAGCCGTTCGGTCAGGTGGTGACCAAGGGGTGGAACTATCCGCTGAAGGCCGGCGTGACAGTGCGGACGATGGGGCGGCAGGTGAAGCTCACGTGTGGAGAGGCCTTCGCCTACAAGCTCACGACATGGCGTCCGGACAGCACCGCCGAGTGACCGACCGGGCCCGTCGAGCGCGGCTGCGCCGCCGACGTCCGGCTCGCCGCCCGAGGGAGGAAACCAGTGACACGCGTCCTGACCCGCAGCGATCTCCTGTCCGCCCTGGATATCGGATCGTGCGTCGAAGCACTGCGTGAGGGGTTTCGCAACGACGACCGTATCGCCTCACCGGGGTCGAGGGTGCACGGCGACCTCCCCTTCCCGGGCACGGCCACCGTGCTGGCCCCGGGGCTGCTTCCGGGAGTGAAGGCGTACTCGGTGAAGGTCAACGCCAAGTTCCCGGGCGCCCGACCCGCCCTGCGCGGCGTCATCTGCCTGCACCGAGGAGCCCACGGGGCGTTGCTCGCCCTGCTGGATTCGGCCACCGTCACCGCGTGGCGGACGGGCCTCGCGGCCGCGCTGGGGACTCATGTCCTCACCACCGCGCAGGGGACCGGCGGTCCCGTCGTGGGCGTCGTGGGAGCGGGAGCCCAGGGCGAACTCATGGTGAGCGGCTTGCGCCACTTCCGTGACCTGCAGGACCTCCTCGTCCACGACACGGTCGCCGACCGGGCCGCGCATTTCGCGGGACGGCACGGTGGCCGAGTGGTCGGTTCGGCGTCCGAAGTCGCCGCGGCGTCCGACACGGTCCTTCTGGCGACTTGGTCACGCCGGCCGTTGTCGGGGCTCTCGGAGACACGACCCGGCCAGCACTTCACCACACTGGGCGTCGACGAGCCGGGCAAGCAGGAGTTGGCAGCCGACCTGCTCGAAGCGTCGTTCCTGGTGGTCGACGATCACAGCCTGGCAGCTGCGGCGGGCGTTCTGACCGGGGCCGACGGAAGCACGCGGATCACCGCGGACGCCTCGCTCGGCGAGCTCCTGCGGGGCGGGCGCTCCGGCCGGGCGACGCAATCGGGGATCACGGTGTACGCCCCGGTCGGCCTTCCGCGGCAGGACCTGGCCATCGCCTGGCTCGCTTACCGGCAGGCCGAGCTGAACGACGTGGGCAGCAGGGTCGATCTGCTCGCGTGAGCGCCGGGGCGCGCAGGCCGCCGTGCCGGGGCACCGGCCGGCGCCTGCGCGGCCACCCTCTGCCTTCCCGGCACTCGGGCTCCCGCCGGCGAATTCGGTCATGACCGATCTGCGCGGCGGCGAGTCGAGTACGGAGACCGGTTGTCCCACGTCCGTTCGAGGGAGAGGGGCATCTCTTGCACATACGAACATCTTTCACGGTCCGGTCCGCGGTGCTCGACGACGTGCAGTCAATCTGAGACCTGATCGACATGGTCGGCGTCATCGAGACCGGCGAGTCCGAGACCGGAGTCGTCGAAGTGATACGTGACATGACCCGGACCGGGACTTCCTCCGCCTCCGATACGTGGCTCGCCTTCGACGGCGAAGGGCGGCTGGTGGTGTACGCACTCGTGTGCGACACCTACGGAACCGGGCGCCTCGACGTGGATCACTACGTGTTGCCCGAGTGCCGGCAAGCGGGAGCCGTACTCCTCGACCTCATGGGCGACCGTGCGGGAGCCGTCGCGCGTGCCAATGGGGCACAGGAGATGACCGCCCACCTCTACCTGAGCGAGCGGACCACCCTGAACACCTCCCTGCTACGGGAGAGGGGCCGGCTGCCGGTACGGCGGTACGGCGTACTGACGAAGTCTGTGGCCCCGGCGCCAGCGCCTCGCCCGCCGCCCCCTCCACCCCGGTCAGAATGCCACGTCGTAAGTCTACGAGCACGGCGAAACCCTTCATGCCTCCGTGCCCAGGAGTTGGGAGACACTAGCGGGAGTGTGGTGGCGGCCGCCCGGATGAGGACCTCGTACACGGCCGTCGAGGCTCGTCGGGCCGGGCGTCGCCGGCCGTCGAAGCAGTGCAGGGGACGGGGTGGAAACCATCGGTGACGTGCCGCCCGTCGGCTCCCACCGGAGCACGGGCACCTGCGCGTCACGGCGCGACGCCGTCGGAGCGCATGGTGCCCGAGGACGTCGTCACCCTGGACGATGACTGCGCAGTGAGTGCCGCTGCGCAGAAAGACGACCCCCTGAAGCCGTCCCGACGCGCGAACATCGGACGGGACATCTCGCCGGCGAAGGTGCCGTGCTCCTCTCCGGCCGGAGGGCTCGCGGGGGGCGGATGCCGTGGGACAGGAGCACGGTGGCCCTCCGCAGGAACGACGACCGCGCCCCGTACGCGCTGTGCGCGTGCGAACCGGCCGGTGACGGCCGACGTGCGCGCGGCGGACTCATCGGCTGTTCGCGGTGGCGGCGACGGCGGGGAGGATGGCGAGGGCGAGGATGCCGGAGACGAGGGCGAGGACCGGGAAACCGCCGACGGAGACGACGACTCCGGAGGCGAGTCCGCCGGTGGCTCCCGCGACAGCGATGGAGACGTCGACCATGCCCTGTCCTTTGGCACGGGTGGCCGGCGGCAGGGCGTCGGTGATCATGGCCGTCCCGGAGACGAGGCCGAAGTTCCAGCCGAGGCCGAGGAGGGCGAGCGCCAGGGCGAGCAGGACGACGGAGTGCGCCGGGGCCGCGGCCGCGGTGAGGCCGGCGGCCAGCAGGGTGAGGCCGGCGGCCGCGGCGACGGTCCTGCGGCCGTACCGGTCGACGAGCCAGCCCGTCAAAGGCGACGGCAGGTACATCGCGCCGACGTGGATGCCGATCACGAGGCCTGAAGCGGCGGTGCCGTGGCCGTGGTCGTGCATGTGCACGGGGGTCATCGTCATCACGGCGACCATGACCAGTTGAGCCAGGATCATCGTGAGGGCGCCGAGGACGAGGCCCGGTCCGCGGCTGGAGCCCGACGCCGGGGCGGTGGTGGCGGAGCTGGCCGTGTGCCGCTCCCCTTCGAGACGACGGGCGAGGAGCAGGGGATCGGGACGGAGCCAGACGAGCAGGACGAGGGCGGCCAGGCCATAGGCGACGCCGGCGAGGAGGAACGGCCCGGCGAGCGTGGGTATGCCCAGGGCGTCGGCGAGGACGCCGGCGGGAGCAGCGAGCGTGGGGCCGACGACACCGCCGAGCGTGGTGGCCACCAGGACCGTCGAAACAGCCCGGGCGCGATGAGCGGGAGCGGCCAGGTCCGCGCCGGCGTAGCGGGCTTGGAGGTTGGTGGCCGTGCCGGCCCCGTAGACGAAGAGGGCGGTGAACAGGAGCACGGCACTGCCGACGGCTGCTGCCGCGACGACGCCGGCCGATCCGACGGCGCCGGTGAGGTACCCGGCTGCCAGGCCCGGTCGGCGGCCGCGGGAGTGGGACACGCGGCCGACGCCTACGGCGGCGAGAGCGGATCCTGCGGTGAACAAGGCGCTCGGCAGACCGGCGAGGTCGGTCGAGTCGAGCATGTCCTGTGCGAGCAGGGCGCCGACGGTGATGCCGGCGGCGAGTCCGGCGCCGCTGAGGATCTGGGAGGCGACCAGGACGGTCAGGACGCGGCGTTGCGTGGCGGAGCGCGGCGGTGTGTCGGTCGGAGAGTCGTGTGTGGTGGTCGTCACAGGGGTTTCCTTACGGGGCGGCCGCAGCCGTGAGGGCGGAGCGCAGGTCCGGTGCCGCGTCATGGAGGCGGGAGCGGACCGCGCGGAGGTGGTCGGGAACAGGTGAGGCTCGTCGCCGGCCTACCGGCGGTTCCGGAGCCTGACGCCGCGTCACCGGCAGCGGATCTGTGCGTACGGGAGCGATGCTTCCGGTCGGGCCTCGGGGCGGCGCGCACGGTAGGGGGATCCCACGGTGCGGGATCCGGGGGCCACCGTCTTGTGTACCGCCCCCGGCGTGCGGATGCGTCCGGCGGGTCCCGCCGCCGGGAGTGCGCGTCGGCGTCGCCGGTCGCCCGGGTCAGGTCGGTTCTCCGGCTGCGACGGGCATGTCGGCCAGGCGCCATTCCAGCATGCCGTCGCTGAGGCGGATGGCGCGCCTTCCGCGGTCGGCCAGCAGGCGGACGGCGTCATGGGCGAGGACGCAGTACTCACCGCGGCAGTACACGACGATGTCGACGTCCCGAGGCAACTCGCCCACTCGGTCGGCCAGTTCACCGAGCGGGACGGACAGGGCACCCGGAATGTGGCCGGCGTGGTACTCCTCCTGCGGCCGGACGTCGAGCACCACGACCTCCCCTGCGGCCACGCGTGTCAGGAGTTCCTCGCGGCTGACCTCGGCGGCGCCGTCGTGCCCCAGATAGGCGTCGCGTGCCGCCGGCACGGCACTGTGGTGCCTCTCGGCCACCTTGCGCAGGAGCGCGAAGAGCTGGGCGACGTCGTCACCGGCGAGCCGGTAGTGGATGCGCACGCCCTCTCGGCGCGTCGCGACGAAACCTGCCTGTTTGAGGATCTGCAATTGCGCCGACGCGGTCGTCAGGTTGAGGCCGGCTGCCTTGGCGAGCGAGTCGACGGTCCGCTCGCCCTGGGCGAGGAGGTCGAGCAGTTGCAGCCGCTTGCCGCTGGCCAGTGCCTTGCCACTGGCCGAGAAGGCCTCGTAGAGCCGTTCGGGAGAGGCCGACGGGGTCACATCCATAATCCATTCCTCCATAAATCTATGGAATATTGTAGCGCACGGAGGAGGGGGGATCGTCCGGCCCGGCGGTTGCGCGGCCGACCGGCCGTGGTCGGGGCGGGCCCCGCGGCGCGCTCCCCGGGCGCCCGACGGCCCAGGGGCGCCTCACGCGTCGCCGGAGGGGTTGTCCATGGGGGACAGCCAGGACGCGAGCAGTGTTTCGAGAGCCTCGGCCTCGGTGGACGTCAGCAGATCGAGCAGGCGGCGTTCGTTGCGCATGTGGTCGGTGAACGCACGGTCGATCAGGTCCCGGCCGGACTCGGTGAACCTGACGATCCGGCTGCGCTGGTCGGCGTCGGAACGCCGGCGGGTGACGAGCCCGGCCTGTTCCAGGCGGTCGATCCTCTTGGCCATCGCGCCGGTGGTGACCATGGTGTGCGCGGCGAGTTTCCCGGACGCCCGTTCGTAGGGTTCACCGGCGCGCCGCAGGGCGCACAGGCCGACGCCGTGCTGGCCGTGCACCGTGCTCTACGCCGACGGTTCGACCACGTCGGCCAGGTGCGGCAGCAGTCCCCGGGCGGCGAACACCTGGATCAGCCGGCAACCACCATAGACGGACAACCCCGCCAGGCCGATCCAGGACAGGCTGCACGAGTGGACCGAGCTCGCCGACCTGCTGCTGCGCCAGGAGCGCGTCGACTTCACCGGCCGCTTCTTCTCCGCCCGTCAGGTCGCCATAGGCGGCGGGCGGCCCAGGCGTCCACCGCTGGCGGTCGCCGCCACCGGAAAGCACGGCATGCGGACGGCCGCCCGTTTCGCGGACCTGTGGATCACCCAGAACGTCGGCCAGGACCCGACCGCCTGCGCCGGCGCACCACATGCCGAGGTGCGCCGCCCGGTCGCCCTGCTGGACGAAGTCTGTGCACGGCAGGGGCGTGAGCCCGGCACGCTGCCGCGCCTGGCCGTACTGGGGTACGGCGGTGAGCGCCCCCTGTCCTCGGTCGAGACGTTCCGCGACTGCGTGGGCAGGTACGCGGGACTGGGCATCGCGACACTGGCCGTCCTGTGGCCCCGCGGGAACCAGGAACACACCCGCCTCGCTGTGCTGGAACAAGCGGCGGCCGAGTGCCTGAGGCATCGGTCCGTCCCCTGAACCCGTCTCAGGGCCGGCGTTGGCCGACGGTCCCGTGCGACGAGCCCTGCCTCTGTGCTTTGGTACCCCGAGGCAGGCGGCCCTTCGCCGGTCTCCGGTCCTGGCCCGGTGTCCCGAGGTGCGGGTGGCAGGCCGCCGCGCGGCATCCGCACGGTGCCGCGCGCCCCGGTTCCGGGAAACCAGGGGGAGGTCCGCTTCCGCTGGCCGTGCTTGAAGCCGTTCCGCCGGAAGTCCTCAGTCGAGAGCACACCCGGCGCATCGCGAGGGCCGTGCCGAGCGCCCCGCTCGAGGACCGACGTGGCGCGGACGGGGGAGGACCGCCTGGCGGACGTAGCCGAACGACATCTGGTCGTCCGTCCGCCCGGGACGCACTTGTACGCGCCGCCCGCGTTGCACCACCCCGTACGGAACCACCACTGTGCCGAGGAAGTCGCCGAGCGCCCGCTGTCCGCAGGCGTTCGGGTGGAAGGATCTTTTGAGGCCTCCCTGGAACACGCCGGTGCTGAAGCAGCGGGTCCAGTCCGTGGCCGCCGAGGCCGGGCGGTTCTTCGCGTCCGCGATGGTGGACTCCGAGCAGGTCTCGTGCCCTGGAAGGCGTCGCTCAGGTCGGTGAAACCGGCGTTGTGCGCGTGGGCGAGGCACCGATCCCGGACGAGAGCGCGGGAACCAGGGAGCCCCGTGCCCGGCCGAGGTCCTGATCGCCCGGTGGGCACCCCTGGTAGGCCCGGCTGTTCGCCAGGGTGCCGTTCTCCGGATAGCGCGTTTCCGATGCGCGAGGCAGCGGGACGGGTGGGACTGGACGACCAGCCGGTAGGTGTTCACACCGGTCTCCTCGTACCCGTTCTCGGCCATGACGGATCGAATGTCCTTGACGGCCTTGCCGAGGAGGACCACGGTCCGGTCGGGCTTCGTGTTCAGGGCGGCCTGTTCCGAGACGTGGCACGACGTCCCGAACGGGTTCTCGGACGCAGTGATGCAGTCGGCGATGATGTCGCCGAAACCCACGTCGTTGCCGCTGACGGGGACGATGGCCCGGACGCTGTCCTGCTTCGCCACCTGATCCAGCCGACCGTCCTGCGACTGTTCGCGCCCGGACGGCTTTCCGCCCGCCTCGAGCGGTGGGATGTTCTCCGCGCTCGCCCCGGAGCACGCCGGGTTCACCGTCTTGAGCATCCCCCCTGGAGGGAACGGCCGCGCTCGTGCTACCGGTCGTGTCCGACCGGTAGCACTCCCGCTGTCGCCCAGGGACACGATGGTCGGAACATCCTGCACACTTCTTCGGCCTCCCGGGGGCCTCGAGATCGAGCGGGAAGAGCGTTATGCGTGTCATGCGTGCCTCGTCTCGTGATGCCCTGATGTCCTTGTCGTGGTTCTCGTCCTTCACGCTCCTCGACCGGTGTTCCGGCACAGGCACGCAGCTCCGCCCGTCCCGCCGACTGCGCCGAGGACGGCATCGGCACGCCGTCGACGACCACTCCCACGCCGTCCTGAGCACCGCTTTCCCCGATGTGCTGGGCACCGGGGACTCAGGCGTGCGGCGTGCGCGTCCGCCGTCGCGCGGCCCCGACCGCGGACGTGTTCGCGCAGTTCACGGCTTCGGCGTCGCCGGTCGGCCTGGGCGATGGAAAGCGCGTCGGGCCCTGCCCCCGGGCAACCGGACGGCGTCACGGCGTGAACATTCCGCCCATTCCCTCGTAGGCGCGATACCCGACAGCGAGGCGGCGGGCCCCTCGTTTGTTCAAACGAACAGAGTGGTGTTAGAAATAGCGCATGAGCGCCGGAGACCGTCTTGACCTGACCCTGCGGCTTGTCCAGAACGCGGGCAAGCTGTCCGTGTCGGAACTGGCCGAACGTCTCGGCGTCTCGGAGATGACCGTTCGCCGGGACCTGAACGCGCTGGAGAGCCAGGGCCTGCTGCGCCGGGTCCACGGGGGCGCCGTTCCCGTGCGCCCGCGGGAAGAGGGCGGGGGCTTCCTCGCCCGTCGCGAGTGGCAGGCCGCGACCAAGGACCGGCTGGGGGCGGCGGTCGCCGCGATGATCGAACCGGGGTCGAGAGTGCTGCTGGATGCGGGCACCACCACAGTTCACGTCGCCGAACACCTGGTGGAGCGCGCCCCGCTCACGGTGGCCGTGCTGAGCCTGCAGGCAGCCGAGGTCCTGGCGGACAGGCCGGGCATCGAACTTCTCGTCATGGGAGGGCGATCACGTCCGGGTGAACGCTCGCTGGTGGGCCCTCTGGCGCTGCGCACCCTGGAAGCCCTGAGCTTCGACTGCTTCGTCATGTCGATCGGCGGGGTCCACGCCGAACGCGGCTGGACGGAGCTCTCCCTCGACGACGCGGCGGTCAAGCAGGTGGGTCTCGTGCAGGCGGCGCGAACCATCGTGGTGGCGGACGCCACCAAACTCGGCGTGCGAGCGTTCAGCCGGGTGGCTCCGCTGAGCGCGGTGGGCGTCTTCGTCACCGATGCCGCGGCGAAGGACGTGCAGACCCATCCGAACGGGCCGCTCACCCTCCAGACGCTGAGGGAGGCCGGGGTCGAGGTCCACCTGGCGTGACGGCCGCCGGCTCCGTGTCCGGGGCCGGCGAGACCTGTCTCACGCGGCGGCCGTCCGCACGGGCCCCGGTGTGCGCCGGCCTCGGCTCCGCGCAGGCCGTGTCGCGGCCTCCTGCGCTCCGCCTGCCGGTGCTCAGGACCGCGCCGGGGAACCTCCGGCCCGGCCGTCGGCGATCAGATGCCGCAGGGCACGGGCCACCTGCTCCGGGTCCTGGAGCTGAAGTCCGTGTCCCACACCGTGCAGCTGTGCGATCCGTACGTCGGGGACCTGCGTCCTGATGAACTCGACGTCCGCGTCGGTGAGGAGGCCGCCGGCCGCCGGGTCGGCCCGGAGCAGCGCGACGGGGACGCCCAACCGGCCCAGCAGGCCCTCGTCCAGCCGCCGGTACGTATCGGTGAAGCGCTGCGTCACCGCGTCGAGAAAGTCGCCGTCGTGCCGGAACAGGGAAGCGGCCATCTCCCGGACGTACGGGTGGTCCCCGCCGAAGACGTCGGCCATCGTGGCGGTTCCCTGCGGGGTCGGGACCTCCAGCGCCAGGAGGCCGTCCAGCACATCGCGCTCCGACGAGACGACGGTGGTCAGAGTCCGCCACGATCGATTGATCCCGTAGGCCGACTGCATGTGGGCGAGCATTCTGCCGCGGGTCATCGGAGCGTCGCCGATGACCAGGCCGGCCACCAGATCGGGTCGGTCCTCCGCGAGCACGCCACCCACGTGGGCGCCGTGGGAGTGTCCCACCACCCAGCAGGGCGGGGCTCCGGCGTGTTCCAGGACCTCGGCCACGGCCGCGGCCGAGTCCTCCAGCCGGTAGGCCCCAGGGGTCGCCGGCGACTCCCCGTGGCCCGGCATGTCAGGACGAACCATCCGCGTTTCGTCCGACAGCAGAGAAGCCAGGAAGTCGAACCACTGACGACGGCCCGAACCGCCGTGAAGCAGGAGCAGTGTCGTCTCACCGCTGCCGAGGACGTCGTAGGCCACGCCTGCTGCGGTCCGGCGCGTCTGTGTCTGCATGTCACCACTCCCGAGTGATCTTCCGTGTGGGGCTCGCCGGGGGCAGGGGAGGTGAGGCGGTCGTCGAGACGGCTGCCCCTGCCGCACGCCGGGACGCACCAGAGCGGCGCGGGGCGTGACCGGCGGGGCGGCTCGCACGCCCTCTCGCCCCCGGGTCAGCGCCGCGGGGACACCTCGGGGTCATGCGAAGTCCTGCGGGCGGAAAGCGTGCTCCGTGAAGCTGCCGCACGCCGTGAACCCCAGGCGCCGGTAGACCGGCTCACCGTCCGCTGTCGCCTGGAGCACCGCGCGGCACCGGCCGTGTTCGCGTGCCGCGTGCAGCGCGGCCACGGTGATGGCGCCGCCGTAGCCGCGTCGGCGGTGGCCGGCGAGGGTGCTGATGTTGTAGATGCCGGCCACACCGGCGTGGTGGAAGACTTCCGCCGAGCAGACCGGCTGGTCACGGTGGTACCCGACGAGGTACCGGGCAGGACAGTCGGGTCGGAGGGCCCAGTGGGCCGCGTCGCGGTAGAAGGCCCGCACCGTGGTGGCCGGCGGGTCCCAGTTCGCGGACAGCACCGCTGCATAGTCGGCGAGCTGTTCAGGGGTCCTGACCTGATGGACGTCCAACTCCGCGACGTGGGGACGGGGCGGGAGCGCATCGAGGGGCGCCCACATCGCCGTCTCGCTCTCGGTCGCTCCGAGGCCGGCCGCCTCGAGGCGGCCGGAGAGGTCCGAGGGCGTGGAAGCGGGTCCGACCCACCAGGAGAAGGGGCGTCCCGCGGCCTTCAGCGTGTGGACCGTCGATTCGATGCGAGCCACGGCCTGCCCGGGGGCGAAGCGTGCGGCCGCCACGATGTTGAACGTGTCGTCGTCGGTCCCGCTGTCGGCGATCAGCAGATCGTCCGTCTCGGTCACCGTCGCACCGCTCACCTGCCGGTGCAGGTGGGCCGCGTGCTCCGCCAGGTTGGTCTCCATGCGCACGAGGATGTCCGCTGTACCGACACCTGCGCACTGCTTCGTGATCACTACCGTCTCCAATCTCTCCAGGTGTCACACGGCTTCCGCCTCGCCGGACGACCGGTTCCATACCGGGTGACCCGTCAGCGATCCGGAGACGGTGAGCGGACTTGAACGAGAAGTGCTGCCGGCGCATGCGGCGGCAGGGATCCTCCCCGCTGCCCGGCGGGATACGGAGCCGCGCCCCGTCGAACGCCTCCTCCGGGGCAGGGCCACTGCCCACGGGGATGATCCTCTGTCGCGTCGCTCGACGGACTCCGCGGGGTGTTCACCGTCCCGCGGCCGGTCGGCAGCCATACGGGGGAGGGGACGGACGACGAGGGCGGGACGCCCCTGTCCGGGCACCGTGTCAGGGCTTGAAGGCCGAGGTCCGCCCAAACGCCTTCGTCGATCACGACATCGCCGCGGGACGCCGGGGTCGGGACGGTGGCGTCGCCGGTGCCGGTCGTGAACTTCCCAGTGAGGCCGTAGGCGTAGGGCAGACTGCCGCCGTTGCGCACCGCGCTGCCAGACGCTCGACGGCATCGTCGTACGCGCAGTTCACGATCCGCACGTCGCGCAGGGCGTTCGTGGTGCCCGGCTTCAAGTGACCGGTCCTCTGGTGTCCTGTGCGCGTACTGTCGGACTTCTTGCCGGAACTGCTGCCGTGCGAGCCGCATCCGCCGGTCAGGACGACCGGAACGACGCCGAAGACGGCGACGGTACGGACGTTGCGAGGCTTCACCTTGATCCCCCCTGAATCGGTAAGACGGGCGCACCGTCGGCAAACGCGACCACACTGTAACACCAATCGCACATAGCATGTTCGTATGAACATGAAGATTGCGGGATCGCGTGAGATGGATTATCCCGTCGACCTGCGGAAATGCCGTCGCAGTCGCACGACATGCCTGTAACAGCGTTCAAGGAGGGGAAAGTTGATGCGGTGGACGTGTCCGAACGAACAACGCCGATGCGTACGGGAGCGGAGGCCGTGGCGAGCGGCCAGGCCGGCACCCCCGTCGCGACGCGCGAACAGCGGGTGAGCGCGCCCTCCGGCCTGCGGCAGTCACCGTGCGCGGCACCAATGGCACACCCTGACGGCGAACGGGACGCCGACGGACGGCGGCGTCCTCACGGACGGTTGCCGGACGGAATGCCCAGCCGTTCGCCCCGATGCCGGGACGGTAGCGTACCGACCTCATGCTCCGCACATGGAACGCCCTGTTCGGCAGTCGAGCGCCCAGCGGGTGACGATCGTGTCATGGCGGGTGGTGGCCATGACGTGGAAGACGTCGGCCTGCTCGAGTCCGAAGCACCAGCCCTTGCTGCAGCCGTAGCCGGCGTCCGCGGTCACCCACCGAAACGGGACCCTGTCCGCGATTGCCCGGCGGATCATCGCCTTGGCCATGGCGACCTTCGTCTCGAAGACGATGCCGTCGTCGATGCCCGCCCGTCGGCACCGGTCCCGGTCGTCGGTCCAGGAGGTAGGCAGATACAGGCGGCGATCGATCAACGTCCGTCCGCGGTCGGTTGCGTAGGCGAGGAAGACGCCGATCTGACTGTTCTCCGTACGGCCCGCAGTGCCGGAGTACTGCCACTGCACCCCGGCCGACCGGGTGCCTTTCTTGAGGAAGCCGGTGTCGTCCACAACGAGCACCGCCTCGGGATCGCCGAGATGTTCCACGACGTAGTCGCGCACGTCGCCCAGGACCTCCTCGGCGTCCCACTCGATCCGGTTCAGCAGTCGATGGATGCGGTCCGGGCCCGCGTGACCGGCCTGCTCGGCCAGCGTCCAGCCGTTCTTCCGCTCCAACGGAGCGATCAGCCCTCGCATATAGGCCAGTGCCGACTGACGCGGCTCCTCCCGGCTGAACCGGTGCACGAACCGCTCATGCAGAGCGTCCAGTTCACCCGCCCACACCCTGGCATCGAGAAGGTCCCCACCCATGACCACGCCAACGACCGATCTGACCAGCAGTCACGACAAGCACCGTTGCAGTATTAGGAAGGGGCCCGATGTTCGAGATCGAAGACGTGGGCGTGTTCCTCGGCCTGGACGTCGGCAAGAATGCCCACCACGGTCACGGACTCACTCCGGCCGGGAAGAAGGTCTTCGACAAGTCACTGCCCAACAGCGAGCCGAGGCCGCGGGCCGTCTTCGACAAGCTGCGCGACAAGTTCGGCACCGTCCTGGTGATTGTCGATCAGCCCGCCTTGACCGGTGCCCTGCCGCTGACCGTCGCCCGCGGCGCGGGCTGCCAGGTGGCCTACCTGCCCGGACTGGCCATGCGCCGGATCGCCGATCTCTGCCCGGGCGAGGCCAAGATCGACGCGAAGGACGCCGCGGTGATCGCGGACGCGGCCCGCACCATGCCGCACACCCTGCGGTCCCTGGAACCGACCGACGAGATCACCGCCGAACTTACGGTCCCCGTGGGTTTCGACCAGGATCTCGCGGCCGAGGCCACCCGCACGTCCAACCGGATACGCGGCCTGCTCACCCAGTCCCACCCCAGCCTGGAGCGCGCCCTGGATCCCCGCCTGGACCACCAGGCCGTGACCTGACTGCTGGAGCGCTGCGGCTCCCCGTCCGCCCTGCGCAAGGCCAGCCGCCGCAGACTCCTGGAGCTGATCCGCCCGAAAGCCCCCCGCATGGCCCAGCGGCTGATCGACGACGTCTTCGACGCACTCGACGAACAGACCGTCGTTGTCCCCGGCACCCTCGACATCGTCACCCTCTCCTTGGCCGCATCCCTGGCCGCCGTCCACACCGAGCGCCGGGCGATGGAAGCCCAGATCAACACCCTGCTGGAGCCTCACCCTCTTTCCCCGGTCCTGACGTCGATGCCCGGCGTCGGCGTCAGGACCGCCGCCGTCCTGCTGGTCACCCTCGGCGACGGCACCAGCATCCCCACCGCCACGCACCTGGCCTCCTACGCCAGACTCGCCCCGACCACGAAGCAGTCGAGGACCTCGATCCACGGCGAACACGCATCCCGAGGCGGCAACCGACAGCTCAAACGGGCGATGTTCCTGTCCGCCCTCGCCTGCATGAACACCGATCCCGCCTCCCGCACCTCCTACGACCGCCAGCGAGCACGCGGCAAGACCCACACCCAAGCCCTCCTCCGACTCGCCCGCCAACGCATCAGCGTCCTGTTCGTCATGCTCCGCGACGGCACCTTCTACGAATCCCGGGCACCAAAAGACATCAAGCTCGCCACATAACTCCAATAACCCCGAACCATCCCAAACTTGACAGGAGTGCCTTGACGGAAGACATAGAGACACCCCTTGCCGCGCAGCGCGCGGTGATCCGCTCAAGCGCCTCGGGGTCCACCATGCGCCAGAGCGTTCGAGTGCAACCCGAGACGGCGGGCGAGAAATCGCAGAACCCGCACCTGCCAGACGATCTACACCTCACGTGCGGCGCCGGCGGCGGCCGTTGTGCACGACCAGGCGCCGCCCGGCCCCGTCACTCTCACCGGCCAACTCGGCTATGTACTGGTCGACCCCGGCCTTCAGTGCGGCAGCCGGCATCCGCCTCGCGCCCTCGCGGACGATGCCGTCGATCAGGGAGCCGGACTCGGTGGTGCCGTCCTCGTTGACTACGCTGAGCATGGGCTGGACGAAGCCTGCAGCGGGCCGCTTCCAGGCGTTCGGCGTAGTCCACTGCGAAGATCCACAGTAGCGACCTGCCAAGTCCTCGGGCGGAAATCGGAGGTCGCCGGCGGTTCGCGCCATCGCCGACGAGGGCCTCACCGCAGCCCCATGGGCCTTGTGAGCACAATGGACGCCGTGACATCGACGATGGACTATCAGCAGGTTCTGGAACATATTGCCGAGGAGATCGCGCGGACGCCCGGCCGGGGGCGGTCCGCCGACTACATCCCGGCGCTCGCCGCCCGCGACCCGCGCGCCTTCGGCATGGCCGTCGCCGAGCTGGACGGCACCGTCCACGGGGTGGGCGAGTGGCGCGAGCCGTTCTCCACGCAGTCCATCACCAAGGTCTTCACCCTGGCCCTGGACCTGGCCCATGAGGGCGACGAACTGTGGGAGCACGTGGGCCGCGAACCTTCCGGCAACCCGTTCAACTCCCTGGTACAGCTCGAGTACGAGAACGGCATCCCGCGCAACCCGTTCATCAACGCCGGCGCCCTGGTCGTCACCGACCGCCTCCACACCCGCACCGGTGACGCGGCGGGCGAGCTCCTGCGGCTGCTGCGTGCCGAGAGCGGGAATCCGGACCTCGATTTCGACCTGGCGGTCGCCGCCTCGGAGGCCGCGCACGGCGACCGCAACGCCGCCCTCGGCCACTTCATGGCCTCCTACGGCAACATCGACAACCCTGTCCCGCTCCTGCTCGACCAGTACTTCCGCCAGTGCTCGATCACAGCCTCCTGCGCCGACCTCGCGCTGGCGGCCACCCTCCTGGCCCGGCACGGCATACGCGCCGACGGCACTCGGCTGCTGACCCGCAGCCAGGCCAAGCAGGTCAACGCCGTCATGCTGACCTGCGGAACCTATGATGCCGCTGGCGACTTCGCCTACCGCGTCGGCCTGCCCGGCAAGAGCGGGGTGGGCGGCGGCATCATCGCCGTCGTGCCCGGTCGCTGCGCACTGTGCGTGTGGAGCCCCGGCCTGGACGAACGGGGCAACTCCGTCGCCGGAGTGGCGGCGCTGGACCTCTTCACCACGCTCACGGGGTTGTCGGTGTTCTGATCCCGTCGGGCCGGGCGGATCCGAGGCTCCGGCTTGTCGACGGTCACGTATGAGCGTGATGGACACCGCCCTGCGTCAGTGCCTGAAGCAGTGAGCTTTTTCAGAGTGGCCACTGGTCGAGTGACGGGGCGGCCTCCCGCAACGCACGAGGCTCCTGTGCCGTTGAGAGAGGTGTTCGACGTCTCAAGTCATCTGCCCAGGAGCCTCGTTGGTTCCCCATCCTGCCGCACTCGACCTCCCGCACGCCTTGGTCGAGTGGGTGACCATGCTCATCGTCACCCGTGAGGGTGACCGCCGCTGCAAGCTCCCGCCGCACCAGCGTGCTCTCGTCGGCCTGGTCTGCCTGCGCCGACATGACACGCTCGCCCAGATCGCCGCAGGCTTCGGCATATCCGTCGGCACCGCCCACGCCTAGTCACCGCCGTCGTCGGCCACCTCTCCCGCCGGGCGCCCGGGCCGCTGCGGGTCCTGCGGGAGACCGATCCCCATCACGTCCTGCTCGACGGAACGCTCGCCGAGTGCGACCGGGTCGGCGACAGCCGGGCCGGCTTCTCCCACAAGCACCGCCGCCACGGCGTGAACGTGCAGGTCATCGCCGATCCCACCGGCAAGCTGCTGTGGATCTCACCCGCACTGCCCGGCC
>NZ_JACHJI010000023.1 GCF_014203535.1 Streptomyces griseomycini | reverse complement strand
TGGCGGCCTACGCCCACCAGGACCTGCCCTTCGAGCGGCTCGTGGAGGAGCTCAAGCCCGAACGCTCCCTCGCCCGCCACCCCCTCTTCCAGGTCATGCTGGCCTCCGCCGACGGAACCGGAGAGGCCGCGGCAGGGCTGCCCGGCGTGACCGCCCGGCCCCTCACCGTCGGCACGCACACCGCGCAGTTCGACCTGTACCTCACGTTCCGGGAACGGCGCGGCGGCGACGGCGCCCTGGGCATCGGCTGCTCCCTGGAGTTCGCCACCGACCTGTTCGACGAGGCCACCGCCCGCCTGCTCGCGGACCGGCTCGTACGCCTCGTGGACGCCGCGACCCGGACGCCCGGCACCGCCGTCGCGGACCTCGACCTGCTGGACCCGGCCGAACGCGCCCAGGCGCTGACCGGCGGCCACGACACCACGGCCGACGTCCCCACGGCGTCCCCGGCCGGGCTGTTCGCGGAGCAGGCCGCCCGGACCCCCGACGCCGTGGCCCTGACGGCCCGGGGCCGCACGCTCACCTACCGGGAACTGGACGAGGCCGCCAACCGGCTGGCGCACCACCTCATCGCGCTCGGCTGCGGCCCCGAGCGGTATGTGGCGCTCGCCCTGCCCCGCACCGAGCAGCTGGTCGTCGCGCTGCTCGCCGTGCTCAAGACGGGCGCCGCATACCTTCCCGTCGACCCGGACTTCCCGCGCGACCGGATCGCCCTGATGCTGGCCGAGGCCCGGCCCGGAGTCCTGCTGACCACCCGGGAGCACAGCGACGCCCTGCCCGCCGACGGGGCCGGCCGTGTCGTCGTCCTCGACGCGCCCGACACGCGCGCGGAGCTGGACACGAGGCCCGACCACGACCCGACCGACGCGGACCGCACGGCACCCGCGAACCCCGGCCACCCGGCCTACGTGATCTACACCTCCGGCTCGACCGGCCGCCCCAAGGGCGTCGTCGTGCCGTCCGGGGCGCTCGTCAACTTCCTGCACGACATGGGCCGCAGGGCCGGTCTCGTCCCCGGAGACCGGCTGCTCGCCGTGACCACCGTGGGCTTCGACATCGCCGCCCTGGAGATCTTCGGCCCCCTCCTGAACGGCGCCGAGGTCGTCCTCGCCGACGGGGACGAGGCGCGCGACCCCGCCGCCCTGCGCGCGCTCCTCACCGGACACGGCGTCACCGTCATGCAGGCCACCCCCAGCCTCTGGCAGGCGCTCACCGCCGACGGCGGGCCCGCCGCCCTGAACGGGGTGCGCGTGCTGACCGGCGGCGAGGCGCTGCCCGCGGCCCTGGCCCGCACCCTGCGCCGGAACGCCGCCTCCGTCCTCAACGTGTACGGCCCGACCGAGACCACCGTGTGGTCCACCGCCTCCGTCGTCGACGCGAGGGCCGAGCAGGCCCCCGACATCGGCGTCCCGATCGCCAACACGCGCACGTACGTCCTCGACCGCGCCCTTCGCCCGGTCCCGCCGGGCGTCGTGGGCGAGCTGTACATCGCCGGAACCGGCGTCGTCCGCGGCTACCTCGACCGCCGCGACCTCACGTCCGAGCGGTTCGTCGCCGACCCGTACGGCCCTGTGCACGGCGCGCCCGGCGCCCGCATGTACCGCACCGGCGACCTGGCGCGCCGCACCGCGGACGGGCGTCTGAGGTTCGTCTCCCGCGCCGACGACCAGGTGAAACTGCGCGGCTTCCGGATCGAGCTCGGCGAGGTCGAGGCGGCCCTCGCCACCCACCCGGACGTGCGGCTGGCCGCCGCCGCGGTGCGCGAGGACCGGCCCGGCGACCGGCGCCTGGTCGCCTACGTGGTGCCCGCCGACGGCCGGGCCCCGCAGGCCGCGGTGCTGCGCGAGCACGCCGCCGGGGCCCTGCCCGACTACATGGTGCCGTCCCTGTTCGTCACCCTGGACGCGCTGCCGCTGACCCCGAACGGGAAGCTCGACCGTCGGTCCCTGCCCGCACCCGCGTACGACGCCGACGGCGGCGGGCGGGCGCCGCGCACCCCGCGCGAGGAGATCCTGTGCGCCCTGTTCGCCGATGTGCTCGGCGTGCCGGGGGTCACCGTCGACGACGACTTCTTCGCCCTCGGCGGGCACTCCCTGCTCGCCACCCGGCTCGTCGGCCGCATCCGGACCACCCTCGGCACCGAGCTGCCCCTGCGGGTGCTGTTCGAGGCGCCGACCGTCGCCCGGCTCGCGCCCCGCCTGGACACCGCCGACCGCGCCCGCGAGGCCGTCACGGCCGGCCACCGCCCCGAGCGGCTGCCCCTGTCGTACGCGCAGACGCGGCTGTGGTTCCTCAACCGCTACGAGGGTCCCTCCGCGACGTACAACATGCCGCTCGCGCTGCGGCTCACCGGCACCCTCGACCAGCGGGCCCTGGCCGCCGCGCTCACCGACCTCGTGGACCGGCACGAGCCGCTGCGCACCGTCTTCGCGGAGGACGCCGAAGGCCCGCACCAGATCGTCCGCGACACCGTGCCCCTCGAACCCGAGACGGTCGACGTGACGCCGGACGAACTGGACACCCGCCTCGCCGAGACCGCCCGGTACGGGTTCGACCTGTCCGCCGAACGGCCCGTGCGGGCCTGGCTGTTCAGCCTGCCCGGGCCGGAGGACGCGGCCGCGCGCGAGCATGTGCTGCTGCTCCTCGTGCACCACATCGCCGCCGACGGCTGGTCGCTGCCCGTCCTCGCCCGCGACCTGCACCGCGCCTACACCGCGCGGTGCGCGGGACGCCGTCCCGACTGGGCGCCGCTGCCCGTCGGCTACGCCGACCACGCGCTGTGGCAGCGCCGTGTCCTCGGTGACGCCGACGGCCCGGCCGGCGCCGCCGACACGCCCGTCGTCCGGCAGCTCGACCACTGGCGCGCCGCCCTCGCCGGCCTTCCCGAGGAGATCGC
The DNA here is from genome assembly GCF_014203535.1 of Streptomyces griseomycini. Taxonomy (GTDB): domain Bacteria; phylum Actinomycetota; class Actinomycetes; order Streptomycetales; family Streptomycetaceae; genus Streptomyces; species Streptomyces griseomycini. Next base: position 68,747 of record NZ_JACHJI010000023.1, on the reverse strand, counting down.
CCTCCCCACGGACCGGCCCCGGCCCGCCACGCCCACCCACCGCGGCGACCGCGTCGACTTCGCCGTGTCAGCCCGGCTGCACGCCGGGTTGGACCGGCTCGCCCGGGACCACCACTGCAGCATGTTCATGGTCCTCCAGGCGGCCGTCGCCGCGCTGCTGTCCCGGCTGGGGGCGGGCACCGACATCCCGCTCGGCAGCCCCGTCGCGGGACGCGGCGACGAGGCGGTGGAGGACCTCGTCGGTGTGTTCGTCAACACGCTGGTGCTGCGCACGGACCTGTCCGGCGACCCCACGTTCGCCGAGCTGCTGGCCCGCGTCCGGGAGACCGACCTCGCCGCCTACGCCCACCAGGACGTGCCCTTCGAACGGCTCGTCGAGGAGCTCAACCCGGAGCGCTCACCCGCCCGGCACCCGCTCTTCCAGGTCCTGCTCGTCCTCAACAACCATGTGCGGGACGCCGGGATGCGCGCGCTGCCCGGCCTCACCGCCACCGCCGTGCCCGTCGACACCGGTGTGGCCCGCTTCGACCTGCTGCTGTCCTTCACCGAGCGGCGCGCCGACGACGGCGGCCCCGCCGGGATCGACGCGGCCCTCGAGTTCAGCGGCGACCTGTTCGACCGCGCCACCGCCGACCGGATCACCGAGCGGCTGCTGCGGCTCGTCGAGGCCGTCACCGCCGACGGCGACCGGCCGGTGCACACGATCGATCTGCTCACCCCCGGTGAGCGCCGCCTGCTGCTTCAGGAGTGGAACGCCACCGGCCGGGACGTGCCCGCGACCACCCTGCCCGCCCTGTTCGAGCGGCAGGCCGCCCGCACCCCGGACGCGCCCGCCGTCCTCGACGGGGACAACACGCTCACGTACCGGGAGCTCAACGCCCGAGCCAACCGGCTCGCCCGCCACCTCATCGGCCGCGGCGTCGGGCCCGAGTCCCGCGTCGCCCTCGCCATGCCCCGCTCCGAGCGGTGGGTGGTGGCGCTCCTCGCGGTCCTCAAGGCCGGTGCCGCCTGGCTGCCCATCGCCCCCGACCAGCCCGCCGAACGCACCGCGTTCATGCTCGCCGACAGCCGGCCGGCGCTCGTGCTCTCCGGCGACGAACCGGAGGTGTCCGGCGGCCACGGCCCCGGTGACCGCCCGGCCGACGGCGACGTCACCGACGCCGAGCGGACCGCGCCGCTGCTGCCCGGCCACCCCGCCTACACCATCTACACCTCCGGCTCCACCGGCCGGCCCAAGGCCGTCGTGATGCCGACCGAGGCCGTGGTGAACCTGCTGGAGTGGCACCACACCGCCATCGGCGGCGGCACCGGCACCGTCACCGCGCAGTTCACGGCGATCGGCTTCGACGTGTCGGCGCAGGAGATCCTGTCGACCCTGCTGTACGGCAAGACGCTCGCCCTGTGCCCGGAGGACGTACGCCGCGACGCCGACGCCCTGGCCGCCTGGCTGGACCGCGTCGGCGCCAACGAGCTGTACGCCCCGAACCTGGTCGTGGACGCGGTCTGCCGGGCCGCCGACGAACAGGGCCTCGACCTGCCCGGCCTGCGCAACATCGCGCAGGCCGGCGAGGCCCTGACCCCGCGCGGCGCGATACGCGGCTATCACGCCCGGCGGCCCGGTCGCCTGCTGCACAACCACTACGGGCCCACCGAGACCCACGTCGTCACGGCCCACACGATGCCCGGCGACACCGAGGCCTGGACCGGCACCGCGCCCATCGGCCGCCCCGTCGCCAACACCCGCGCCTACGTGCTCGACACCCGCCTGCGCCCCGTGCCCGTCGGCTCCACCGGCGAGCTGTACATCGCCGGCACCGGACTCGCCCGCGGTTACTGGGACCGGCCGTCCCTGACCGCCGAGCGCTTCGTGCCCTGCCCGTTCGGGGAGCCCGGCGAGCGCATGTACCGCACCGGCGACCTGGCCCGCTGGAACCCCGACGGCCACCTGGAGTACCTCGGCCGGGCCGACGACCAGGTGAAGGTCCGCGGCTTCCGCATCGAGCCGGGCGAGGTCACCGCCCGGCTGGCCGGCCACCCGGACGTCGCCCGCGCCGCCGTCGTCGTGCGCGAGGACACCCCGGGCGACCGGCGGCTCGTCGGCTACGTCGTACCGGAGGACGGCACGGCCACGGATCCGGCGGCGCTGCGCCGCCACCTGGCGGCGGCGCTCCCGGACTACATGGTGCCGTCCGCCTTCGTAGCCCTCGACGCCCTGCCGCTGACCCCCAACGGCAAGCTGGACCGCCGGGCGCTGCCCGCGCCCGCCCCCGCCGACGCCGCGGGAGCCGGCTCGGGCCGGGCCCCGCGCACCCCGCACGAGGAGCTGCTGTGCGGTCTGTTCGCCGAGGTGCTGGGCCTGCCCGCGGTCACCGTCGACGACGACTTCTTCGCCCTCGGCGGCCACTCGCTGCTCGTCACCCGGCTGGTGAACCGGATCCGCGCCGCCCTGGCGGCCGAGGTGACGGTCCGGCAGGTCTTCGAGTCGCCCACCGCGGCCGGGCTCGCCGCGGTCCTCGACGGCGCCGACCGCGGCCGCAGCCCGGTCACCGCCGCCGACCCGCGGCCCGCGCGGCTGCCGCTGTCGTTCGCGCAGGCACGGCTGTGGTTCCTCGAACGCCTCCAGGGGCCCTCCGCCACGTACACGATCCCCGCCGCGCTCCGCGTCACCGGGACCCTCGACACCGGCGCGCTGCGACAGGCCCTCGCCGACACCGTGGCCCGGCACGAGGCCCTGCGGACCGTGTACGCCGAGGACGCCGAGGGACCGCACCAGGTCGTCCTGGACGCCGGCACGGCACCGGAGCTCCACGTGGAGACCACCCCGCGCGGGGAACTGGACGAGCGGGTCGCCGAAGCGGTCCGCCGGCCCTTCGACATCCGCACCGAACCCCCGGTGCGGGCCCACCTGTTCACCGAGGCGGACGCCCCTGGGGGCGCCGCGCGGGAGCATGTGCTCGTCCTGCTCGTGCACCACATCGCCGGCGACGGCTGGTCGATGCCCCTCGTCGGCCGCGACCTGGCCACCGCCTACGCGGCCCGCAGCGACGGACGGCGGCCCGACTGGCAGCCGCTGCCCGTGCAGTACGCCGACTACGCCCTCTGGCAGCGCCGGGTCCTCGGCGACGACGGCGACCCCGACAGCCCGCTGGCCCGCCAACTGCGGTACTGGCGCGACGCGCTCGACGGCGCGCCGCAGGAGCTGGACCTGCCCACCGACCGGCCCCGCCCCGCCGCCACCGCCCACCACGGCGACCAGGTGACGCTGGAGATCCCGGCCGGTCTGTACGCCCGGCTGCGGCGACTGGCCGACGAGACCCGCTCCAGCCTGTTCATGGTGCTCCAGGCGGGCCTGGCCGCCCTCCTCACCCGGCTCGGCGCGGGCACCGACATCCCGGTGGGCGCGCCCGTCGCGGGCCGCACCGACGACGCCGTCACCGACGTGGTCGGACTGTTCGTCAACACGCTCGTGCTGCGCACCGACACCTCCGGCGACCCGACCTTCGCCGAGCTGATCGCCCGCGTCCGGGAGACCGACCTGGCCGCGTACGCCCACCAGGACGTGCCGTTCGAGCGGCTGGTGGAGGAGCTGGCCCCCGAGCGTTCCCTCGCCCGGCACCCGCTCTTCCAGGTCGCGCTGGCGCTCAACAACACGGCCGAGTCCGGGGTGTCGCACACCCTGCGGCTGCCGGGCGCCTCCACCGCGCCGTACGAGGTGGGCACCTCCACCGCCAAGGTCGACCTCACGTTCGCCCTGCAGGAGCGGACGGAGGCCGCCAGGGACGGGCTGCGCGGCGTCCTGGAGTACAGCACCGACCTGTTCGACCGGCCGACGGCGGACGCGCTCGCCGCCCGCTGGGTCCGCCTGCTCGACGCGCTGTCCGCGGCCCCCGACCGGCGCATCGGCGCGGCGGAACTGCTGGACGCCGCCGAACTGCGCCGCGTACACGACGAGTGGGGCAACGGCGGGCCCGCCCTGCCGCCGCGGCCCCTGCACGCCCTGATCGAGGACCAGGCGGCCCGCACCCCGGACTACGTCGCCGTGGAGGGCGACACCGGACCGCTCACCTACCGGGAGCTGAACACCCGCGCCAACCGGCTCGCCCGGCTGCTCGCCGCCGAGGGCGCGGGCCCCGACCGGCTCGTGGCCCTGCTCGTGCCGCGCAGCACCGCGTGGGTCGTGGCGATGGCCGCCGTCGCCAAGGCCGGCGCCGCCTGGCTGCCGGTGGACCCCGCGCACCCGGCCGACCGCATCGCCCACATGCTCGACGACGCGGCACCGGTCCTCGTGGTCACCGACTCCCGCGGCAGGGAGGCGGCGATGGCCGGCCTGGGCGCGGACGCCGCCGCCCGAGTCGTCGACCTCGACACGGACGGCGTCCGGGACCGCCTGGCCGACCTGCCCGGCACCGACCTCACGGACGCCGACCGCGCCGCCCCCGTCCACCCGGCGCACACCGCGTACGTCATCCACACCTCCGGCTCCACCGGCCGCCCCAAGGGCGTGGCCGTCTCCCACCACGGGCTCAGCTCGATGCTCACCGGCCACATCCGGAACCTGGCCATGGACACCTCCAGCCGGGTCCTGCAGATGATGTCGCTCAGCTTCGACGCCGCCGTCGCCGACGTCGTCCAGGCACTGGTCTCCGGTGCGACCCTGGTGCTCGGCCCCGCCGACAACCGGCTCCCCGGCGAGGAGATCGCCGCCCTGCTGACCGAGAAGGCGGCCACCCACGTACTGCTGCCGCCGCCGGTCCTGGCCACCGTGCCCGAGGACCGCGCCGCGACCGTGCGGACCGTGATGACCGGCGGCGAGTCGCTCGGCGTGGAACTCGCCGCGCGCTGGATCCGCGGCGGCCGCCGCGTCATCGACGCCTACGGGCCGACGGAGGCCACGGTCACCGCCACCATGAGCGAGCCGCTCGCCGAGGGCGAGGTCCCGCACATCGGCCGGCCCCTGCCCGGCACCCGCGTGTACGTCCTCGACCGCGGACTGCGCCCGGTGCCGCCGGGCGTGGGCGGCGAGCTGTACATCGCCGGCGCCGGCGTCGCCCGAGGCTACGTGGGGCGCGCCGCACTGACCGCGGAGCGCTTCGTGCCCTGCCCGTTCGGCGAGCCCGGGGCGCGCATGTACCGCACGGGCGACCTGGTCCGCTGGAACCCCGACGGCCACCTGGAGTTCCTCGGCCGCACGGACGACCAGGTCAAGGTGCGCGGCGTACGCGTCGAGCCCGGCGAGATCCGGGCCGCCGTCACCGCCCTGGCGCAGGTGCGGACGGCGGAGGTGCTGGTGCGCGAGGACCGGCCGGGCGACCGGCGGCTCGTCGCCTACGTCGTCCCCGCGGACGGTGCCGCGCCCGCCCCCGGCGAACTGCGCGAGCAGGTCGCCCGGATCCTGCCCGACCACCTCGTGCCGTCGGCGTTCGTGGTGCTCGACGCGCTGCCGCTGACCGCGAACGGCAAGCTGGACCGCGACGCCCTGCCGGCCCCCGCACCGACCGCCGGCACCGGCCGTGCCCCCCGCACGACCCGCGAGGAGATCCTCTGCGCGCTGTTCGCCGAAGTGCTCGGCGTGGAGCGGGTCTCCATCGACGACTCCTTCTTCGACCTGGGCGGACACTCGCTGCTCGCCACCCGGCTCGTCAGCCGCATCCGTGCCGTCCTGGACACCGAGGTCGCCATCCGCGCCCTGTTCGACGCGCCGACCGTCGCCGGACTCGCGGCCGCCCTGCCGGGCGCCACCGGCACCCGCGTCCCCGTCACGGCGGGGCCCCGGCCCGACCGGATGCCCCTGTCGTACGGGCAGCGCAGGCTGTGGTTCCTCAACCGCTTCGAGGGACCCGGCGCCGGTTACAACATGCCGCTGTCGCTGCGGCTCACCGGCCCGCTCGACCGTACGGCCCTGGCCGCCGCCGTCCGCGACGTCGTGGCCCGGCACGAGACGCTGCGCACCTCCTTCGGCGAGGACGAGGAAGGGCCCTACCAGCGGGTGGTCGACGCCGCCGACGCGGACGCGGAGCTGCTCGTCGTCCCCGTCGCACAGGACGAACTCGACGAGCGGCTGGCGCGGGAGGCCCGGCACCCGTTCGACCTGGGTGCGGAACTTCCCCTGCGCGTCCGGCTGTTCGCCCTGGCCGAGGACGACCACGTGCTGCTGCTGCTCATGCACCACATCGCCGCCGACGGCTGGTCGATCCCGCTGCTGGCGCGCGACCTCACCCGCGCCTACACCGCACGGCTGGACGGCACCGGACCGGACTGGCCCGCGCTGCCGGTGACGTACACCGACTACACGCGCTGGCAGCGCGAACTGCTCGGCGACGAGAACGACGGCGACAGCGAGACGGCCGCACAACTGGCCTACTGGACGCGCACCCTGCGCGGGCTGCCCGAGGAACTGCCGCTGCCCACCGACCGGCCGCGCCCCGCGTCCCCGTCCTACCGCGGCGACCGCTTCGAGATCCCGGTGCCCGCCGGACTGCACGACCGGCTGCACACCCTGGCCCAGGAACACCACGCGAGCGTCTTCATGGTGCTGCAGGCGGCCCTGGCCACCCTGCTGTACCGGATGGGCGGCGGCACCGACATCCCCGTCGGCTCGCCCGTCGCCGGCCGCACCGACGAAGCCCTGGACGAGCTCGTGGGCTTCTTCGTCAACACGCTGGTGCTGCGCACCGACGTGTCCGGCAGCCCGTCCTTCGCCGAACTCCTCGACCGGGTACGGGACTCCGTGCTGAGCGCCTACGCCCATCAGGACGTGCCGTTCGAGCGGCTGGTGGACGCCCTCGGCCCGGAACGGACCCTCGCCCGCCACCCGCTGTTCCAGGTGGTGCTGTCACTCAACAACACGGCCCGCGCCGTGCCCGGCGGCACCGCCGGGCACGGACTGCGCGTCGCCCCGCACCCGGTGGGCACCGGCACCGCCACCTTCGACCTGCTCTTCGGCTTCGGCGAGGAGCCGTCCGCCGACGGCACGCCCGGCGACCTGTACTGCTCCGTCGAGTACAGCACCGACCTCTTCGACGAGGCGACCGTACGGGCCGTCGCCGACCGCTATCTGCGGCTCCTCCAGGCCGTCGCGGCCGACCCGGCGACATCGGTGGACCGCATCGACGTCCTCGCGCCCGCCGAGCGGGACCTCGTCCTCGGCACATGGCACGACACCGCCCTGGACCTGCCCGAGCGCACCTGGCCCCGGCTGTTCGAGGACCAGGTGCGGCGCACCCCGAAGGGCGTCGCCGTCGAGCACGCCGGCACCGCCCTGACATACGAGGAGCTCGACGCCCGGGCCAACCGGCTCGCCCACCACCTCATCGGTCTCGGCGTGGGGCCCGAGCAGTTCGTGGCCGTCGCCCTGCCCCGCACCGAGGACCTCGTGGTCGCCCTCGTCGCCCTCCTCAAGGCCGGCGCGGGGTACCTGCCGATCGACCCCAACTACCCGGCCGACCGCATCGCCTACATGCTGGAGCAGGCGCGCCCCGCCCTGCTGGTGACCACCACCGGCACCGCCGGGACGCTGCCCGCCGGCGACACTCCGCGGCTGCTGCTCGACACCCCGCGGACCCGGGCCGCCGTCGCCGCGAGCCCCGGCCACCGCCCGACCGACGACGACCGCAACGCCCCGCTGCGGCTGGACGGCGCGGCGTACGCCGTCTACACCTCGGGCTCCACCGGCCGCCCCAAGGGCGTCGTCGTCCCCCACACGGGACTCGCGTCGCTCGCCGCGGCCCACGTCGACAAGCTCGCCCTCGACCCCGGCAGCCGCGTCCTGCAGCTGGTGTCGCCCAACTTCGACGCGGCGATCGGCGACTTCGTGATGACGCTGCTCACCGGCGCCACCATGGTCCTCGGCCCGGTCTCCGGCCTCGTCGGCGGCGACGAACTCGCCGACCTGATCACCTCGGAGCGGGTGACGCACACGGCCCTGCCGCCCACGCTGCTCGCCACGCTCGACCCCGAACGCGCCCGCACCCTGGAGGGCGTGCTCATGGGCGGCGAGTCGTTCTCCGCCGAGCTGGCCCAGCGCTGGTGGCGGGCTGGGGTGCGGGTCATCAACGTGTACGGCGCGACCGAGTCGACCGTGCTGACCACCATGAGCGACCCGCTGCGCGGCGACACCGTCCCCGACGCCGGCCGGCCGATCCCCAACGACCGCCTCCACGTCCTGGACGCGGCGCTCAACCCGGTGCCGCCCGGAGTGACCGGAGAGGCGTACCTCGCCGGGGCGGGCGTGGCCCGCGGCTATCTCGGGCGTCCCGACCTGACCGCGGAACGCTTCGTGCCCGACCCGTTCGGCCCGCCGGGCACCCGGATGTACCGCACCGGCGACCTGGTGCGCCGCACCGGCGACGGCCGCGTGGTGTTCGTCGGCCGCGCCGACGAGCAGGTGAAGATCCGCGGCTTCCGGGTCGAGCTCAGCGAGATCGAGGCCGTCCTGGCCCAGCACGCCTCGGTGGCGCAGGGCATGGTCACGGTCCGCGAGGACCGGTCGGGCGACCGGCGCCTGGTCGCGTATCTGGTCGGCGCCGGCGGCGAGGTGGACACGGCGGACATCCGCGCCCACCTCAGCCGCACCCTGCCCGACTACATGATCCCGGCCGCCCTGGTGGACCTGGACGAGTTCCCGCTCACCCCCAACGGCAAGATCGACCGCAGGGCGCTGCCCGCACCCGAGTTCGGCGGCGGCGAGCCGGGCCGCGCCGCCCGCGACCCGCGCGAGCAGCTGCTGTGCGAGCTGTTCGCCGACGTCCTCGGCCTGGAACAGGTCGGCGTCGACGACGAGTTCTTCGCGCTCGGCGGCGACAGCATCATGTCGATCCAGCTCGCCAGCCGGGCCCGCAGGCGCGGCCTGGTCCTCACCGCCAAGGAGGTCTTCGAGCACAAGACCCCCGCCGCCCTGGCCCGCGTCGTCACCGAGACCGACGGCGCCGCCGCCGAGGAGGAGGGCGCCGGCATCGGCCCCGTGCCCGCCACGCCCATCGTCCACTGGTTCGCCGAACTCGGCGGCCCCGTCGACGAACTCCACCAGTGGCGGGTCACGCAGGCCCCGGAAGGCTGCGCCCTGGAGACGCTGACCGCCACCGTGCAGGCGCTGCTCGACCACCACGACGCCCTGCGGCTGCGGCTCACCACCGAGCCCGGAACCCCGGGCGAGGGCCCGGGCGCGGGCGACGGCTGGCGGCTGGAGGTCACCGCACCCGGCACCGTCGACGCACGGCGGTCCGTGCAGCGGGTGGACTGCGCCGGCCTGGGCGACGACGCCTTCCTGAAGGTGATGGCCGAGCACGCGGACGCCGCGCGCCGGCGGCTGTCGCTCCGGGACGGCTCGCTGGTGCAGGCCGTCTGGTTCGACCGGGGCCCGGACGAGCCCGGCCGGATCTTCCTGAGCGTGCACCACATCGCCGTCGACGGCGTGTCCTGGCGGATCCTGCTGCCGGACCTCGAGGAGGCCTGGCAGGCGGTCGCCCGGGGCGAGCAGCCCGCGCTCCAGCCCGTCGGCACCTCCCTGCGCGGCTGGGCCCGGCGGCTCACCGACTGGGCGCAGGATCCCGCCCGGGAGACCGAACTGGCCCACTGGGAAGAGGTGCTGGGCCGGGGCGAGCCCCGGCTGGGCCGCCGCCCCCTGGACCCGGACCTGGACGTCAACGAACGGGGCGCGACCCTCGTCCGGACCCTGCCGCCCGACCTCACCGAGGCCGTCCTGACCACCGTGCCGGAGGCGTTCCGCACCGGCGTCGACGAGGTGCTGCTGACCGCGCTGGCCATGGCCCTCGTGGAACTGCGGGGCGGCGGCGACACCGGCGTCCTGGTGGACCTGGAGGGCCACGGCCGCGCCGAACACCTGCTGCCGGGCAGTGAACTCTCCCGCACCGTCGGCTGGTTCACCGTCATGTACCCGGTGCGGCTCGACCCCGGCAGCTACGACCGGGCCGAGGCGATGTCCGGCGGGCACGCCGCCGGACAGGTCCTCAAACGGATCAAGGAGCAGCTGCGGGCCGTACCGGACGACGGGCTCGGCTACGGCGCCCTGCGCTACCTCAACCCCCGTACGGCACCGCGGCTGGCCGGCCGGGCCGGGGCCCAGATCGGCTTCAACTACCTGGGCCGGTTCGCCGAGTCGGACACCACCGAGGCCGTCACCGACTGGTCGGTGCTCGCCGACCTCGGCGGCGTCGGCGGCCAGGCACCCGGGATGCGGCTGCCGCACGCGCTCGACCTCGCCGCCGTCACCCGGGACGGTGCCCGCGGCCCCGAACTCACGGCCCACTGGCTGTACGCCGCGGACGTGCTCCCGTCCCAGGAGGTCGGCCGCATCGCCGACGCGTGGGTGCGGGCGCTGGAAGCCCTGGTGGAGCACGCCCGCCGGCCGGAGACCGGCGGCTACACCCCCTCGGACATGCCTCTGGTGGAGCTGAGCCAGAGCGAAATCGATCTGCTGGAAGACGACTGGAGGACGTCGGAATGAGTCAGTCGGGACTTGAGGAGATCCTTCCGCTGTCACCGCTGCAGGAAGGCATCTTCTTCCACAGCGTCTACGACGAGACCGCACCCGACCTGTACGCGGTGCAGCTCGTGGTGGACCTGGAGGGCCCGCTGGAGCGCGACGCCCTCAGGGCGGCGGCGGACGGCCTGCTGCGCCGCCACGCCAACCTGCGGGCGAGCTTCCGCTACGAGGGGGTCAACCGCCCGCTCCAGATCGTCCACCGCGCGGTCGAGGTGCCCTGGCACGACATCGACCTCACCGCCCTGGCCGAGGAGGACCGGGACGCCGAGGCCGACCGGGTCGTCGCCGAGGACCGGGCCCGCCGACTGGACCTGGCCGAACCGCCGCTGATGCGGTTCACCCTGGTCGCGCTCGGCGCGGACCGCCACCGGCTCGTCCTGACGTTCCACCACGTCCTGCTCGACGGCTGGTCCCTGCCCGTGCTGTGGCGGGAGCTGTTCGCGCTGTACTCCGGCCGGGGCGACGTCTCGCGGCTGCCCGCGGTGCGCCCGTACCGCGACTACCTGGCCTGGCTGCGGCGGCAGGACCGGGTCGCCGCCGAGAACGCCTGGCGCGAGGCGCTGGGCGACCTGGACGGGCCCACCCTGGTCGCGCCCGACGCCGGCACCGTGTCCATGGTCCCCGGCCAGGTCAACGTCCAGCTGCCGGAGGGGACCACGCGAGCCCTCACCGAGTGGGTGCGCGAGCAGGGCCTCACCATGGGCACCGTCCTGCAGGGAGTCTGGGCGATCGTGCTGTCCCGGCTCACCGGCCGCGACGACGTGGTCGCGGGCGTCACCGTCTCCGGCCGGCCGTCGGAGATCGACGGCGTCGAGAGCATGATCGGCCTGTTCATCAACACCGTGCCCATGCGGGCCCGGCTGCGGCCCGCGCAGCCCATGGCGGAGTTCCTGCGGCACCTCCAGGACACCCAGACCCGGCTGCTGGCCCACCAGCACATCGGCCTCGCCGACATCCGCAGGGCCATCGGCTCCGACGGCCGCGGCGGGCTCTTCGACACCCTCACCGTCTTCGAGAACTACCCCTCCGGAGGCGGTGGCGGGGCCTCCGACGCCGCCCTCAGGGTGACCCGCGTCGACAGCCAGGACGCCAACCACTACCCGCTGTCCCTGATCGGGGCTCCCGGCGAGCGGATCTGGCTGCGCCTGGACCACCGGCCCGACCTGTACGACGAGGCCGCGGCCCGGCGCATCATGGACCGCGTGGTGCGGGCCCTGGAGGCCGTGGCCGCCGCACCCGACAGCCCCGTCGCCCGGATCACCGCCGCCACCGAGCCGGGCGGGGCACCCACCCTGCCGGAGAACTCGGCCGGCACCGCACGCGAGGTGCCCGACGCCGCCCTGCCCGAGCTGTTCCGGGCCCAGGTCCGCCGGGTGCCCGACGCCCCCGCCGTCGTGACCGACGACCGCACGCTCACGTACGCCGGACTCGACGCGCGCGCCAACCGGCTGGCGCACCGGCTCGCCGACGCGGGCGTCGGCCCCGAGTCGGCGGTCGTGCTGCTGATGGAACGCTCGCCCGAGGTTCCGGTCGCCGTGCTCGGCGTCCTCAAGACGGGCGGCCACTACGTGCCCCTCCACCACGGCTTCCCCCTGGACCGGATGCGCGACGCCGCCGGGGAGGCCGGGGCCCGGGCCGTCGTCACGGACCGGGCGACCGCGCCGCGCGCCGACGAACTCGCCGACGCGCTCGGCGTGCCCACGATCGTCGTGGACGACCCGGACGCGGGGGAGTGGCCGGCCGACGACCCCGGGGTGGCCGTGCACCCCGACCAGGCGGCGTACGTGATGTTCACCTCCGGCTCCACCGGCCGGCCCAAGGGCGTCGTGGTGACCCAGCGGGGCGTCGCCGAGCTCGCCCTCGACGGCCGCTGGCACACCGGCGCCCACGAGTCCGTCCTGATGAACGCCACCCTCGCCTTCGACGCCTCCACCTACGAGCTGTGGGTACCGCTGCTCGCGGGCAACCGGATCGTCGTCGTCCCGCCCGGCGAGACCGACGTGGACGCGGTGGCCCGCACCATCACCGGGCACGGCGTCACCGGCGCCCTGCTCACGACCGCGCTGTTCAACGTGCTCGCCGAGGAACGCCCCGAGGTCTTCGCCGGCATGCGGGAGGTCACCACGGGCGGCGACGCCGCCTCCGCGCAGGCGTTCCGCCGGGTCCTGGAGCACTGCCCCGGCCTGACGGTCACCAACCTCTACGGCCCGACCGAGATCACCATGAACGCCACCCACCACGCGGTGACCACGGCCGACGCGCTCGGCTCCACGGTCCCCATCGGCGGCGCCATGGACAACACCCGCCTGTACGTCCTGGACGGCGGCCTCCTGCCCGTCCCCGACGGGGTGACCGGCGAGCTGTACGTCGGCGGCGCCGGCGTGGCGCGCGGCTACGCGGGCCGCTCCGCCCTCACCGCGGAGCGCTTCGTCCCCGACCCGTTCGGCCCGGCCGGCTCCCGCATGTACCGCACGGGCGACCTGGTGCGGCGCACCCCCGGCGGCGTCCTGGAGTTCGTCGGACGCGCCGACCACCAGGTCAAGATCCGCGGCTTCCGGATCGAACCCGCCGAGGTGGAGGCCACCGTCGCCCGCCACTCCTCCGTCGGGCAGGCGGTCGTCGTCGCCCGCCGGGACCCGGCGGGCGAGAAGCGCCTCGTGGCCTACGTGGTGCCCGCGGCCGGCGGCGGCGCGGACACCCCGGACCCCGAGGGCCTGCGCGCACACACCGCGCAGACCCTGCCCGGCTACATGGTGCCGACGGCGTTCGTGGTGCTCGACGCGCTGCCGGTGCTGCCGAACGGCAAGGTGAACCCCAAGGCGCTGCCCGACCCCGACTGGGACACCGCCGTCCTGGGCCGCGGCCCGCGCAGCCCCCGCGAGGAGATCCTCTGCGGCCTGTTCGCCGAGGTGCTGGGGCTGCCCCGGATCGGCATCGACGACAACCTCTTCGAGCGGGGCGGGAACTCCCTGCTGGCCACCCGCCTCGTCAGCCGCATCCGCTCCACGCTGCGCACCGAACTCGCCATCCGGGAACTGTTCGAGGCGCCGACGGTGGCCGCGCTCTCCGCCGTCCTGGACCGCAGCGGCGGCGGCCGCGGCGGCATCACCCCGGCGGTCCCGCGGCCGCCGCGCGTCCCGCTGTCCTTCGCCCAGCAGCGCCTGTGGTTCCTGCACAGCGTGGAGGGCCCCAACCCCAGCTACAACCTGCCCGTGCCGCTGCGCCTCACCGGCCGCCTCGACCACGCCGCGCTGCGCGCCGCGCTCACCGACGTCGTCACCCGGCACGAGCCGCTGCGCACCGTCTTCGCGGAGGACGCGAACGGCCCGTACCAGCGGGCCCTGCCGCCCGCGCCCGTCGCCGTCGAGGTCGTCCCCACCGACGAGGGCCGGCTGCGCGGGCTGCTCGACGAGGCCGTACGGCACCGCTTCGACCTGTCGGAGCAACCGCCGCTGAAGGTCTGGCTGTTCCAGATCTCCGAGACCGAGCACGTCCTGCTGCTGCTCATGCACCACATCGCCGCGGACGGCTGGTCCATGCCGCTGCTGCGCCGCGACCTGACCGTCGCCTACGCGGCACGGCACACCGGGCACGCCCCGCGGTGGGAGCCGCTGCCGGTGAACTACGCCGACTACAGCGTGTGGCAGCGGAAGATGCTGGGCAGCGAGGACGACCCCGAATCCGTCCTCTCGCGCCAGCTCGCCCACTGGACCGAGCAGTTGGCCGGCCTGCCGGAGCAGCTCGAGCTGCCCGCCGACCGCGAACGGCCCCTGGTGTCCAGCGGCGAGGGCGGCATGCTCGTCTTCGACGTGCCCGAGCGCACGCACGCCGGACTCGCGAAGCTCGCCCGCGACACCCGCTCCACCCTGTTCATGGTCGTCCAGGCGGGGCTCGCCGCGCTGCTGTCCCGGCTCGGCGCCGGCACCGACATCCCCATCGGCACGCCCATCGCGGGCCGCACCGACGACGCCGTCGGCGAACTGGTCGGCTTCTTCGTCAACTCCCTGGTCCTGCGCACCGACGTGTCCGGCGACCCCACCTTCACCGAACTGGTGGCCCGGGTGCGCGACGTCGACCTCGCCGCCTACGCCCACCAGGACGTGCCGTTCGAACGCCTCGTCGAGATCCTCAACCCCCAGCGGTCCCTGGCCCGCCACCCGCTGTACCAGGTCCAGCTGGCCTTCGACAACAACGACCAGCAGGCCGCCGCCGACGTGCAGGGGCGGCTGCCCGGCCTCACCGTCGCCAACGAGCCCGTCACCGTCGACACCGCCAAGTTCGACCTGCTGTTCTCCTTCGCGGAACGGCGCGGCGCCGACGGGACGCCCGCCGGGATGATCGCCTCCCTGGAGTACGCCCGCGACCTGTTCGACGAGGACACCGCCCGGTCCGTCGTGGACTCCCTGCTGCGGCTCCTCGCGCTCGTCGTGGAGAACCCGGCCGCCCGGGTGCGCCGCATCGACGTCCTCGCGGACCGGGACCGCGACCAGGTCCTCACCGAGTGGAACGCCACCACCCGGGAGCACCCCTGGCGGCCCCTGCCGGAGCTGTTCGAGGAGTGGGCCGCGCGGCGGCCGGACACCCCGGCCGTGGTGCACGAGGCCGTCGCGGACGACGCGGCACCCGGCCCCGTCGAGCACGTGACGTACGGCGAGCTCAACGCGCGGGCCAACCGGCTCGCCCGGCTGCTCATCGGCCGCGGTGTGGGCCCGGAGTCGTACGTCGCCATCGCCCTGCCCCGCTCGCCGCTCCAGGTGACCGCGGTCTGCGCGATCCTCAAGACCGGCGCCGCGTACGTGCCCGTCGACCCGGCCCACCCCGCCGAGCGCGTCGCCTACATGCTCGACGACGCCGACCCGGAAGTCCTCCTGACCACCTCCGACGTGGCCGCCGGTCTGCCCGGGGAGCGCGCGGGCACCGTCCCGCTCGACGACCCGGCGGTCCTTGACGCCCTCGAGGCGCTCCCCGACACCGACGTCACCGACGCCGAGCGCACCTCGCCGGCCCTGCCCCGGCACCCGCTGTACGTCATCTACACCTCCGGCTCCACCGGACGCCCCAAGCCCGTGGTCATGCAGGCCGGCGGCCCGGCCAACCTGGTCGCCTGGCAGGACGGGCTCCTCGCCGGCAACCGGATCACCGCCCAGTTCGCGCCCATCGGGTTCGACGTGTCCGTGCAGGAGATCCTCTCGGCGCTGCTGTACGGCAAGACGCTGGTGCAGTGCCCCGAGGACGTGCGGCGCGACTCCGAGCGCCTGGTGCAGTGGCTGGACCGGCACGGCGTACAGGAGTTGTTCGCACCCAACCTCGTCGTGGAGGCGGTCGCCGACGCGGCCCGCGAACGCGGCCTGGACCTGCCCGAACTGCGCGACATCGTCCAGTCCGGCGAGGCGCTGGTGGCCGGCGACTCCCTGCGCGCCTTCCACTCCCTGGTGCCCGGCCGGCGCCTGCACAACCAGTACGGCCCCACCGAGACCCACGTGATGACCGGCTGGGTGCTGCCCGCGGACCCCGCGGAGTGGGAGGACGCGCCCACCATGGGCGGACCCGTGGACAACGCCCGCCTGCGGGTCCTCGACGCGGCGCTGCGCCCCGTGGCGCCCGGCCGCACCGGTGAGCTGTACATCGCCGGCGCCGGACTCGGCCGCGGCTACCTCAAGCGGCCCGGCATGACCGCCGAGCGCTTCGTCGCCGACCCGTTCGGGGAGCCCGGCGAACGCATGTACCGCACCGGCGACCTGGTCCGCTGGACCCGCGAAGGACAGATCAGGTACATCGGCCGCGCCGACTTCCAGGTGAAGATCCGCGGCTTCCGCGTCGAACCCGGCGAGGTGGAGGCGGCGCTGGTCCGCCACCCGGCCGTCGCGAAGGCCGCCGTGGTCGTCCGCGAGGACTCACCCGGCGAGAAGCGCCTGGTGGCCTACGTCGTACCGGACGAGACCGCCGGCCCGGCCACCGCCGAGGCGCTCGACGAGACGCTGGCCGCGCACGTCCGGGCCGGCCTGCCCGAGTACATGGTCCCCTCCGCGTTCGTCGCCCTGGACGCCCTGCCCCTGACCCGCAACGGCAAGCTGGACCGCCGCGCCCTGCCCGCGCCGCGCCCCGCCGCGGCGTCCCTCGCCCATCCGCGCACCCCGGAGGAGAAGGTCCTCGCCGACCTGTTCGCCGAGCTGCTCGAGGTGGACGCGGTGGGCGTCCACGACGACTTCTTCCGGCTCGGCGGGCACTCCTTCCTCGCCACCCGGCTGGTCCGCCGGATCCGCTCGGACCTCGGCGTGGAGATCTCCGTACGGACCGTCTTCGAGGCGCCGACCGTGGCGGGCCTGGCCCGCGCACTGGGCTCGGACACCTCACGCGATCCGCTCGACCCGCTGCTGCCGCTGCGCCCGAGGGGCGACCGTCCGCCGCTGTTCTGCATCCACCCGGGCTCCGGCACCAGCTGGTCGTTCTCCGGCCTGCTCACCCACCTGGACCCCGAGCAGCCCGTGTACGGACTCCAGGCCCGCGGGCTGACCGAGCCGGACCGGATGCCCGACTCGATCGCGGAGATGGCGGACGACTACGTCGCCCGCATGCGCACGGTCCAGCCGACGGGCCCCTACGCGGTGCTCGGCTGGTCCTTCGGCGGCCTGGTCGCCCACGCCGTCGCCGTCCGGCTGGAGGAGCAGGGCGAGGAGGTGCGGATGCTCGGCATCATGGACACCTTCCCGCCCGACCTGGAGGCGGAGGCGCCCGGCTGGGCCGACCACGAGATCATCGCCCCGCTGCTGGCGTCCGGCTTCTCCTTCGACATGCAGGAGCTGGCCCGGGACCGCGACGCGGTGCTCGCCCGGTACGCCGCGTACCTGGAGGAGGAGAACAACCGCCTCGCCGCGCTGGGCGAGCAGGGCCTGGTGAAGAGCATGAACGCCTACGTCCACAACAACCGGCTGATGGGCACCTTCCGGGCCGGCGTGTTCGGCGGGGACCTGCTCTTCTTCACCGCCCGGCGCCCCACGCCCGGCGTGGAGTACCCCGAGGAGGTCCGGGCCAGGCTCGTGCCGGAGGCCTGGCGGCCGTACGTCAAGGGCACCATCGCCAACCACGACGTGGACTCCACGCACGGCGGGATGCTCTCCGACGCCGAGGCGGTCGCCGTCATCGGCCGTGCCCTGGCCGACGCCCTGTGAGCAGGCACGACCCCGAACCGGCTCCCCCGGGCGGATGGTGACCGTGCGTCATTCAGCCGCCGCTTAAGGACGATGCCCCTGCTCGACGGCCGGTGCTAGCGTCGGAGCATCGGCCGTCGACTCCCGAAAATCCGGTAACTCCGGTGACTCCGACCACGACGAACGGGGTAATCCGCGGCATGACGGAACTGATCCACGACGTGGACCTGGCGGACCCGCAGACGTTCCACTCCGATCTCACGGACTTCTGGAAACAGCTCAGAGAGCACAGTCCGGTGGCCTGGCACCCGCCCCGGGGGGACAACCCCGGCTTCTGGGTCGTCAGCCGCCACGCCGACATCATGGCGGTCTACCGGGACAACGTGAACTTCACGTCGGAGCGGGGGAACTTGCTGGTCACCCTGCTGGCCGGCGGGGACTCCGCGGCCGGCCAGATGCTCGCCGTCACCGACGGCCACCGCCACCGCGAACTGCGGAAGATCATGCTCAGGGCGTTCTCCCCGCGTGCCCTGGAGCGCATCGCGGAACGGGTGCGGGAGAACACCAGGCGGCTGGTGGCCGAGGCGGTCGAGCGCGGCACGTGCGACTTCGCCGAGGACATCGCGAGCCACATCCCGATGGGCACCATCGCCGACCTCCTCGGAGTCCCCGCGTCGGACAGGGAGTTCCTGCTGTCGCTCACCAAGTCCGCGCTGAGCTCGGACGCGGAGGACGCCGGCGAGGTCGACGCCCTCATGGCCCGCAACGAGATCCTGCTGTACTTCGGCGACCTCGTCGAGCAGCGCCGGGCCTCCCCGGGCGACGACGTGATCAGCGTCCTCGCCTGCGGCGAGATCGACGGCCAGTCGCTCACCGAGGACGAGATGGTCCTCAACTGCTACAGCCTCATCATCGGCGGCGACGAGACGAGCCGGCTCTCGATGATCGACGCCGTGCGCACCCTCGCCGGCCACCCCGCGCAGTGGCAGCTGCTGCGCGGCGGGGACGTCAGCCTCGGCACGGCAGCCGAGGAGGTACTGCGCTGGGCCACGCCGGCCATGCACTTCGGCCGCACCTGCCTGACCGACACCGAGGTGGGCGGCGTGCGCATCGCCGCGGGCGACATCGTCACCCTGTGGCACAGCTCCGGCAACCGCGACGAGGCCGTCTTCGACGACCCGTACGCCTTCACGCTGGGCCGCACGCCCAACAAGCACATCGCGTTCGGCTACGGCCCGCACTTCTGCCTCGGCGCCTACCTGGGCCGCGTCGAGGTGTCCGAACTGCTCTCGGCGCTGCGGACCTTCAGCCGGGGCTTCGAGGTCGCCGGGCCCGCCCGGCGCATCCACTCCAACTTCCTGACCGGCTTCAGCTCGCTGCCCGTGCGCTTCGAGCCGGACCCGGCGGGACTCGCCCGGTACCACGAGACGCGTGGCGCAAGCGTGTGACCGCGCCCCATCCGAGGAGGACACCCAGATGAGCACCAACCCGTTCGAGGACCCCGACGGCACCTACCTGGTCCTCGTCAACGACGAGGGCCAGCACTCCCTGTGGCCCGCGTTCGTCGAGGTACCGGCGGGCTGGCAGGTCGCGCTGAAGGAGACGGACCGGCAGTCGGCGCTCGACTTCGTCAACGAGCACTGGACCGACATGCGGCCCAAGAGCCTCGTCGAGGCCATGGAGAAGGCCGGCGCCGCCTGACGGACGCCGCCCCGGCACCCCCGTCCCCCCGAGGGACCCACCCGATTCGAACGAGCAGAAAGGGGGGCCGCACGCATGCCGCGCGTGACCCGGCTGCCCGCACGGACCCGCGGGGCACTCGCCTCGCTACTGGCCGGGATCACGCTGGCGGGTGCCACCGCCGCGCCGGCCGCGCCGGCACCACCCGACGGGCCGGCCGGCAACGGCCGGCCCGTCGTGATC
This sequence comes from Streptomyces griseomycini, assembly GCF_014203535.1. Taxonomy (GTDB): domain Bacteria; phylum Actinomycetota; class Actinomycetes; order Streptomycetales; family Streptomycetaceae; genus Streptomyces; species Streptomyces griseomycini. Next base: position 49,175 of record NZ_JACHJI010000023.1, on the reverse strand, counting down.
CGGTACACCGAACACGGAGTCCCGCACATCAGGGCCGGCGACTGGCGGGGACTCGGCTACGGCTACGGCTACGCGTCGGCGACGGACAACCTGTGCGTCCTGGCGGACGCCTACCTCACCGTCCGCGCCGAACGCTCCCGCCACCTCGGCCCCGACGCACCCGCCGACTCCGGCCTGGGCGTCGCGGGCGACAGCCTCACCAGTGACCTGTACTTCCAGCGACTCAAGGACTCCCGCACGGTCGAGAGGCTGGTCGCGCAGCCGCCGCCCCTCGGTCCCGAACCCGAGGTCCGGCAGCTCGTCGACGGCTACGTGCGCGGCTACAACCGGTACGTGGCCGAGACCGGGACGGCCGGCGCCGACGATCCGGCCTGCCGCGGGAAGGCATGGGTAAAGCCCGTCACCGCGCTCGACGTGTACCGCCACTTCCACGCCGTGGCCACCATGTCGGGCGCCGGCACGATGATGGACGGCATCACCGCGGCCCGCCCGCCCGCGCCCGGCCCGTCCGGCACGTCCGCCACGTCCCCCTCGTCCCTCGAGGCCACGGCGTCCGGGCTGGGTGCCGCCGTCCGGGCCGCCCGCGGAGACGGCGAGCTGGGCAGCAACGCCCTCGCCACGGGCAGCCGCGGCAGCGGAGGCGACGCCCGCGCCGTGCTGCTGGCCAACCCGCACTTCCCCTGGCACGGAGCACGCCGGTTCTGGCAGAGCCACCTGACCATCCCCGGCCGCCTCGACGTCTCCGGCGCCTCCCTGCTCGGCTTCCCCGCGGTCCTCATCGGCCACAACCGCGACCTCGCCTGGACCCACACCGTCTCCACCGCCGCGACCTACGGCCTGTACGAGGTGCCGCTCGTCCCCGGCGACCCCACCCGCTACCTCGTCGACGGGGTGCCCGAGCCGATGCGCGCCCACCGCGTCACGGTGCGCGTCCGCGCCGCCGACGGCACCGAGGACACCGTCCGGCGGACGCTCTGGGAAACCCGCTACGGCCCCGTCACCGGCACGGGCCCCGGCGGCTTCCCGCTGCCCTGGACCACCCGCAGCGCCCACGTCCTGCGCGACGCCAACGCCGGCAACCTGCGCGCCGTCAACAGCTGGCTCGGCCTCGGCCGGGCCCGCGACACCGACGACGTACGCCGCGTTCTCACCCGCACCCAGGGCCTGCCCTGGGTCAACACCGTCGCCGCCGACCGCCGGGGCCGGACCCTGTACGCGGACCTCCAGGTCGTCCCGCACGTCACCGACGACCTGGCCGAGCGCTGCTCCACGCCGTTGGGGGAGCGGGTGTTCGCCGTCAGCGGCGTACCCGTCCTCGACGGAGGACGCGGCGACTGTGCCTGGGGCAGCGATCCCGACGCCGTCGAACCCGGACTGCTCGGTCCCGCGAGGCTCCCGATCCTGGCCCGCGACGACTACGTCGTCAACGCCAACAACAGCCCCTGGCTGACCAACCCCGCGGCCCCGCTCACCGACTACCCGCGCGTCGTCGGCGACAAGGGCACCCCGCGCAGCCTGCGCACCCAGGAGGCCGTCCTCACCGCCGAGCGGCGGCTGGCCGGCACGGACGGGCTGCCCGGGCGCGGCCTCACCCGCACGGCGGCGCAGCACCTCCTCTTCCGCGACCACAGCAGGGCCGCCGAACTGGCCGGCGCCGACGCCGTCCGGCTGTGCCGGTCGTTCCCGGGCGGCCTCGCGCCCTCCTCCCGCGGGCCCGTCGACGTGTCGGCGGCCTGCCCCGCCCTGGAGGCCTGGGACGGCACCTTCCGCCGGGACAGCCGCGGCGCGCTGCTGTTCGCCCGGTTCGTGCTCAAGGCCGAGGCGGTGCCGGGAGGCCCCTGGCGCACCCCGTTCGACCCCGCCGACCCGCTGCACACCCCGCGCACCCTGGCCGTCGACGACCCTCAGGTGCGACGGGCGTTCGGCGAGGCGGCCGCCGAACTGCGCGCCGCCGGGATCGCCCTCGACGCCCCCCTCGGGGTGCACCAGTACGTGGTGCGCGGCGGCGAGCGCATCCCCCTCCACGGAGGCCCGCACCAGGCCGGCGTCCTCAACGTCATCACCCCCCGCTGGGACCCCGCGGCCGGCGCCACCGAGGTCACGACCGGCACGAGCTTCCTCCAGGTCACGGAGTTCCCCGAACGGGCGGCGCCGCGCGTCTCCACCCTGCTCACCTACGCCCAGTCCTCGGACCCGGCCTCCCCGCACCACGCCGACCAGACGCGGCTCTACTCCCGCGGGACGTGGGTGCCGGAACGCTTCACCCTCGCGGAGATCCTGCGCTCGCCGCACCTGCGGACCGTCGTCCTGACCGCCCCCTAGGAGAACCATGCCCCTCGCCACCGTCAACGGCATCCGCCTCAGCTACGAGGACAACGGCAACGGCTCCGGTGAACCCGTCGTCCTGATCATGGGATCCGGCAGCGGGGGCCGCGCCTGGCACATGTACCAGGTGCCCGCGCTGACCGCCGCCGGCTACCGCGTCATCACCTTCGACAACCGCGGCATACCGCCCACGGACGTGTGCGCCGACGGCTTCACCGTCGACGACATGGTCGCCGACGTCGTCGCGCTCGCCGCCCGGCTCCGGCTCGGTCCGTTCCGCGTGGTCGGGACATCGATGGGCGCCTACGTCGCCCAGGAACTCGCCCTGACCCACCCGGACCTGGTGCGCCAGGCCGTGCTCATGGCCAGCCGGGCCCGCAGCGACGCCCTGCGCGCCGCGCTCGCCCGCGCCGAACGCGAGCTGCACCGGTCGGGAGTGCGGCTGCCCGCCCGCTACCAGGCCGTCGTCCAGGCGATGCAGAGCCTGTCGCCGCGCACCCTGGACGACGAACAGTCCGTCGTCGACTGGCTGGACGTGATGGAACTCGCCACGCAGAACGAGGCCGGCCGGGGCGCCCAGCTGGGGCTCGAGCCGATGCCCGACCGCCGCCGCGCGTACGCCGCGATCGGGGTCCCCTGCCACGTCATCTCGTTCGCCGACGACCTGGTGACCCCGCCGCGCGCGGGGGAGGAGCTGGCCGGGATCATCCCGGGCGCCGGCTTCGAGGTCGTCCCGGACGCCGGCCACTACGGCTACCTGGAGAACCCCGAGGCCGTGAACAAGAGCATCCTGGAGTTCTTCGGCAACGCCGGCTGACCCGGCGGAGACGAAAGGGGCGGGGCGGTCGTCACGACCGCCCCGCCCCTTCTCGCGCGAGGGCGCCTCACTCGGTGGTCAGCAGCCAGAGCCACGTCGACGGGGCGCCCAGCGGCTCCCGCCGCTCCACCCGCATCCCCGCACCGGCGAAGGCGTTCTCGTACGTCCTGCGGTTCATGATGGGCGTGTCCATGAACGCGTGGACCAGCTCGAACCCGACGGAGAACATCGGCAGTTGCTCCCGCCGCTCCTCCCACTCCTGGGCGACCGTGTCACCGATCAGGAACCGCCGGGCCTCCGGGAAGACCCTGCGCAGCGTGCGCATGACCCCCACGGGGTCGCCGGTGGCGTCGAACAGGTCGTGCATCATCAGGAAGCTGGTCACCAGGTCGACCTCGGGGAACGTACGGTCCGAGAAGGCCAGTACGTCCCCGTGCACGATCTCGATGCGGTCCGCGAGCCCCGCGTCGGCGACCCGCTTGTTCGCCTGGACGCACGCCCCCTGGTTGATCTCGATGCCGGTGCCGCGCCGGTGCGGGTGACCGTCGCACAGCCGCAGCAGCCGGGTGGCGTCCCCGCAGCCCAGGTCGGCGACCGCGCGGAAGTCGACGCTGGCCAGCACCTCCTGCTCGAGCGGCAGCATCAGCTCCCGGCCCACCTCGCCCGAGCCGACGGCGACCATCCCGCCGTCCCGGTCGACGTCCTGCTCGAACACGGAGGTCCCGCGGGCCAGTCCGGGCAGGCCCCGCAGCACCTCGTGGTAGCCGCCGACGCCCCAGGTGAAGAAGCCCCGCATCCGGACCAGCTCCCGGCCGGCCCCGGTGAGCGTCGCCGTGGGGGTGGGGCCGTTGGCCAGCTCCACGTAGCCCAGCAGCGCCACGACCCGCAGCAGCGGCATCAGCCCGGTGGCGTCGGTGCCCGCCCTCGCGGCCAGTTCGTCGACGGGGTGCCCGGGCCGCTCCGCCAGCCGGTCCCAGACCCCCAGCCGGGTCAGCGCGAACACCGCGTGCGCACCGACGTAGCCGTTGAACAGGTCCTCCGGGGCGACCGGGTCCAGCGTCGGCACGGGCAGCGCATCACGGGCCGCGCCCAGACCGTGGCCGCTGGAGGCGTGCGACCGGGGCGAGGTCAGCAGCTTGCCCAGCGCCTCGCAGAACCGGTCGGTGTCCTCGGCGGTCCCGACGGTCACCCGCACGTGCCCCGGGTAGCCGAACGGCGTCAGGTCGCGCACCAGGATGCCGTGCTCGTCGGCGAGCCGCGACGCGAAACGGGTGCTGTTCCCGGGGGTCTTGACCATCACGAAGTTGGTCACCGAGGGCACGTGCGTCACCCCGAGGGCGGTCAGGGCACGGCACAGCCGCTCCCGCTCCCGCGTGGTGCGCTCGCGCACCTCGGGGATGTGGTCGGGGCTGCCCAGCGCGGCCAGCGCGGCCTGCTGGGCGAGCCGGTTGACGCTGAACGGCAGCGCGCGGCGCGCGTCCACGATCCCCGCGACGAGGTCGGCCGGGCCCACCGCGTAGCCGGCGCGCAGGGCCGCCAGGCCCCAGGCCTTGGAGAAGGTCCGCAGCACCAGCAGTCGCCGGCCCGCACGGACGGCGTCCAGCGCGTGGTCGAAGCCGGGCCCCGCGAACTCCATGTACGCCTCGTCGAACACCGGGACCACACCCGTGCGTTCGCAGGCCGTCAGGATCTCCTCGACCGCGGCCGGCGACAGGACGGTGCCCGTCGGGTTGTGCGGGTTGCAGACGAACACCAGGCGCGCGCCGGCGTCCACGGCCTCCACCAGGGCGGTGGCGGACACCCGGTCGCGGTGCAGCGGCACGCTGCGCACGGTGGCGCCCGCGACGGCAGCCGAAGTGGCGTACCCGGGGAACGTGGACTCCGTGACGACGACCGTGTCACCGGGCCCGGCCGAGGCGAGGGTGACGAGCAGGACCAGTTCGTCGGCGCCGTTGCCGACCGCCACCATCTCCGGGGAGACGCCGACGTGTTCGGCCAGGCGCTCGCGCAGGGCGGTGGCCTCGCTGTCCGGGTAGGTGGAGCACCGGCCCTCGAGCTCCTTGGTGACCGAGGCGATCACGCCCGGGGGCGGGCCGTAGGGATTCTCGTTGCAGTGGAGGCGCAGCATCCCGTCGGCCCGCTCGTGCTCGCGGTGGAGGGAGTGCACTGTCGGTGGGCGGCTCACGGTGTCTCCTTTGACTGGAAGGGCCTGCATGCGATTGCGCGCGCCGGCTGCCCGGTCCGACGGCCGCTCACTGGCCGAGCTGGACGCCGGGCGACTGGAAGGCGGGCCCCAGAACGGTGCGCGCGCCCTCCGCGGAGGGAACGGCCAGCAGCTTCCTGGCCTCCACCTGCACCTGGAACATCAGCCCCACGGCGTCGTCCAGCTCCCCGGGGTGGCCGTTGAACACCCGGTTCAGGGCGGTGAGGAGATTGGTGTAGGAGGCGTCGCAGCGCAGGGACTCGCGGCGCCCGACCGAGCCGGCGGGCAGCCGGTAGGTGTCGGGGTCGTCGACCATCGGGTGGACCCCCTCGGGGTCGAAGGGGATCCGCGGGCCGGTGTAGCCCCAGCTGCCGTCGGCGGCGCGGGCGAGCTGCCGGCCCTCCACGATCTCGGCGAACATGTAGTAGTGGCCCAGCTCCCCGGGGTCGCCCAGGCCGTCGCCGTCGAGGTCGTGCGGGGAGCCCTCGCCCTGTTCCACGATCTGGTGGACGGCGAGCAGCGCCGACCGGCTGTCGGTGACCTTGTACAGCGTGCCCGGCGCGTCCGGCCAGCCGACCTGGCGCGCGGGATCGCCGGTGAACAGCTTGCCGTCGCGGTCGAGGCTGATGACGGCCCGGGCGATGCGGTTGTACAGCCAGGCGATGGTCTGCGGCTCGTACTCCGCCTTCGAGAACCAGGTCCGCAGGCGCTCCACGTCGTCGTCGTCGATGTGCCGCAGCTCTCCGTCGCGGGTGACGCGGACGCTCTGCGGGGAGATCACGTGCCCCTTGAACGGCTTGCCGTCCACCATGGGGTACTGCGGCTGTTCGATCGCCATGAACACGTCCCTGACGTGCTCCAGCGACAGCTTCCGCAGCCGCACCTGCAGATCGGGCAGGACACCGGCGGGCAGCGCGCCGGGGTAGGTCGGCACGAACCCGGGCCGGCCGATCCGCGGCTCGCCGCCGACCGCGTTGAGGAGGTTGCACACCTGGGCCATGTGCTGCATCTCCTCGCGCACCACGGTCCGGATCAGGTCGACGATCTTCACGTTGTGACCCGGTTTCACGGACAGCAGGGCGGCCAGGTACGGCGGGATGGTCGCCAGCTCCACCAGCATCGCCTGCTGGAGGATGTCCCTCAGCTCCTCGACGCTGGTGATGTCGAGCAGTTCGGGGTGGGGTCCGCTGTCCAGCCAGCTCACTATCATGTCTCGCTTTCCTGGGGAGAGGTCCCGGGTGACCGGCATGTGGTTGGGGGAGTCCGGCGGGGCCAGCAGGGTCCGCCTGATGTAGGTGCGGTAGCGCAGTACGTCGTTGTAGTTGGCCAGGTCCAGCACGTCCCGCATGACCGGATAGAGGTTGGCGTACTGCTGGAAGACCGGCCGGACGTCCCGCAGCCAGGTCGGCCGTTCGGGAGCGCGGTAGGCGTCGAACACGCGGACCGCGAGCTTGCCGTCGGGTTCGCCCCTGCGGTGCAGCGGCCCGTACGCCACCTCGGCCAGGGCCCCGTCGACCGCCCGGCGCGGATTGCCGGGGTCGGTGCCGGTCAGCGTCACCCGGGCGCGGCCCCGGGCGTCCGTGACCACCTCCTCCGGCAGCGACACCGGCCGCGGCCCGGAACCCGCGTCGAGGAACAGCCGTACACCCGCCGCCGGGCGGCCGTGGCGGGTCGCGTACAGGGTGGTGCCGGCGCTCTCCTGCGGGGTGCCCGGGTGGAGGCGGAGCACGGAGCCGTCGGCGTGCACCCAGGAGGCGTCGGCGTTCTCGGCGAGCAGCGTGGCCGGTGTGTCGCCGGCCGACACCACCGCGAGACGGCGACGGCCGGCCAGGGCCAGCTGCGCGCGGTCGAGGCGGACCGTGGCGATGCCCGCGCTGCGCTCGTAGAAACCGCGGTCGATCCCGTCGAGCGGGGCGAGGACCTGAGGGCGGGCGTCGTCGTCCAGCACGGCCAGGGCGAGCGGACCGACGTCCTCGAGCGGCCCGCCGCGCCCCTCGGCGCGGATGCTGTTGGCCAGGTCGACGAAGACGGTGCCGGAGGGTTCGTCCACCCGGCACGGCGCGTGGAACAGCGGACTGCGGTCGCCGGCCCTGCGCAGTCTGCGCCCGGCGAGGAACCGGCGAGGTTCGCCCTCGAAGTGGGGGCCGACGGAGCCGACGACCCGGCCGAAGGTGAGGTTGTCCGGCCAGTGCTCGACGCCGTCCTCGACGGCGTCCATCGTCATCTTGACCGACAGCATCCCGTCCTGGGTGAGCCTGCGCAGGGCCCGCAGGAAGGGGGAGGCCAGGCGCTCGGCCCAGGTCACGCCGGTCAGCACCGACTGGTACGTGCCGGCGATGTCCGGCCGCCCCGAGGGCAGGTCGGCGCGCGGCCACATGTCTTCCACCGCGGACGGAAGGAAGTCGCCGCGCAGCAGTTCGTCCCCGTCCGCGTCGACCAGCCGGGGCCGCCAGCCGTAGATCTCCGGGACCGTCTGGTTGTGCGGGTCCAGGTCGACCATCTTGCCGTTGGTGCGCACGTCGTCGTCGACGAGGCGCCCGCCGACGACCGGGTCCCCCCGCCTGTCGGTGAGTTGGCGGCCGTCCGGCAGGCAGACGCTGGTGACCACCACGTCCACCAGCCGCAGCGTGCCGGGGCCGCGCGGGTTCCACAGCCCGTTGACGTCGGGCAGGTCCATCCGCCACTGGAAACGCGGCTCGAACAGGTCGTTGTCGAAGTACTGCGGCACGTTGTTGGCCGTGGCCACGTCGGTCTGTATCGTCCCGGCGAAGTTCAGCCGGGGAAAACCCAGGTACGACACGGGGTGTTCGTCCCTCCCGGGGCTAGCGGCCCGCCGGGGCGGCCCAGCGCACGTTCACCGGGAGCCGCGCCGGAGCGAGGTTCACCCTGGGCGCCGGGTAGGACAGTGGTTCGTCACGCGCGACGGCCACGTGCGAACAGCGGTCCATCAGCAGGGACACGGCAATCTCGGCGACCACCCGGGCGAGCGGCGCGCCGAGGCAGAAGTGCATGCCGTGCCCGAAGCCGAGGTGACGGTTGGACGTGCGGTGCAGGTCGAACCGGTCCGGGTGCGGGAACTGCACCGGGTCCCAGTTCGCGGCGGCCGTCCACACGACGACGGGCGCGCCCGCGGGCACGGTGTGTCCGCCGACCTCGGTGTCACGGGTCGCGAGCCGCAGAGCGCGGGGGAGGGGCCCCCGGTAGCGGAAGACCTCCTCGATGGCCCCGGGCAGCAGCTTCCGGTCGGTCCGCACCGCGGCCGCGGCGGCCGGGTTCTCGTCCAGGCAGACCACCAGGTTCGCCAGCAGCATCGTCGTGGTGTTGTGGCCGGCCAGCAGCATCACCGCCGCCAGGCTCACCACCTCGTCCTCCGTCAGCGGCTCCCCGTCGACCTCGGCGGCGGCCAGCCGGCTGAGCAGGTCCCCGCCCGGCTCCCGGCGGCGCCGCTGCACCAGTTCGTGCAGGTACTGCTCCAGCTGCTCCAGTTCCCGGCCCAGCCGCTCGGCGCCCGCGGCCTGCGCGGCGGCCGGGTCGGTCAGGGCCGATGCCCAGCTCTGGAACGCGCGCCGGTCGTCGTGCGGGATGCCCAGCAGATCGCACAGCACGATCATCGGCAGCGGGTACGCGAAGCGCTCCAGCAGATCGAAGGCGTCGGCGCCGTCCAGCCCGTCGAGGATCGCGGTCGCCGTCTCGGCCACCTGCGGGGCCAGCCGGTTCACCAGCCGCCGCGAGAACGCCTGGCTCACCAGCCCCCGGAACGACCGGTGCCGGGCCGGTTCCATCGTGAAGAAGCTGGCGGAGGTGAGCCGCTCGATGACCGGCGGGACGGCCGTCTCCACCCCGGCGGCCCGGCTCGCGGCGCGCATGTCCGCGGAGAAGGACGGGTCGGACAGCACCTGCAGCGCCTCGTCGTACCCGAATACCTGCCAGGCCCGCAGGGATTCGTCGAACATCACCGGGCCGTCCTGCTGCAGGTGCGTCAGCCAGGAATAGAACTCCGCCACTTCCTTGTCGAGGGGGCGGGCCTCGTGGTCTTCCATTTCCGGCCCAGCAGGCAGCATGTCACTCCACCAGAGAAATAAGAATTCAACGGCTGACAGGGCAACTGGAGACTAGCGCAGCTCCGTTGCCCTGTCAGTGGGGTTCATTCTCGAATTGTGTGGAGTAACGGTGCATTACCCGGCTGGTCGCCGGGGCCTGCCTGTTTCTTTTCGTCACCGCTTAAATTCCGTTCGGCGGTGGGGAAGTCCCGGGTCCCCCGGGGGATGTAGGGACCCGGGACGTCAGGGGCGCCCCGTGACAGGGGCGGGCGGCGTCAGGCGTCGCGGTTGCGCAGCACCCAGTAGCCGGCCGCGTTGGCGGCGAGGGCCCAGAAGACCAGCAGCGCGGCGGCCGCTCCGGGGCCGTAGGTGTCGGACTCGGAGACGCCCATCAGGGCCATGCCGGCCGGTCCCGGCAGGTAGTCGCCGGCCTTCTGCACGAACTCCACCGAGACCGACTGCAGCGTCATGGGCAGCACCAGCAGGACCAGGAAGCCCACCGTGATGGTCCCGGCCACGCTGCGCACGGCCGCGCCGATCCCGATGCTGATCATCCCGACCGCGCCAAGATACCCGCCCACGGCCAGCGCCTGCCGCACGCTCGCCCCGGCCGTCACCGGATCGGCGACGTCACCGAGCGCGACGACGGCCGAGCCCAGCCCCAGCGGCGCGACGACGAGGCCCGTCACGAACAGCACGGGGACCAGCACCACGCTCTTCGACAGCAGCATCCGGTGCCGCACCGGCACGCACTGCAACGTCCCGCGGATGCTGCCGGTCGCGTACTCCGAGGCGATGACCATCGTCGCCAGTGCGAGCACCGCGAACTGGCCCATGAAGACGACCCCGGTGCCCAGGTTCGCCAGCGGGTCCGTCGGCGGCTCGCCGCCCGAGGACTGCGCCGTCGAGGAGCGCGCGGAGACCCCCACGATCACCGTGTAGGCGACCACCAGCGCGGCCGTGGACGCCAGGGACACCCAGGTGGAGCGCACACCCCACAGCTTGGTCCACTCCGCCGCGGCGGCCCCCACCAGTCCGCCGCGGCCCCGTGCCGCCGCCGCCGGAGCGGCCTTCGTGTCGTTCATGCGTCCCACCCGCCTGTCACATTCGCGCTCCGAGCGGTGCCGTACTCGACACTGTCGGAGGTCAGTTCCATGTACGCCTCCTCGAGCGAGGGCTCCTGCAGGCGCAGTTCGTGCAGCCGGACGCCGGCCTCGTGCGCCAGGTCGCCGATCTGCTCGGGCCGGGCACCGCGCACGACCAGCGCGTCGTCCGCGGTGAGTTCGGTCCCGAAGCCCGCCGTCCCGATCCGCCGGACCAGGTCCGCGCGGTCCGCCGGGTCGGGGACCCGCACCCGCACGGTGCCCAGGGAACTGCGCTCGATCAGCTCCAGCACCGGGGTGTCCGCGATCAGCTTGCCCTTGCCGATGACGACGACCTGGTCCGCGGTCTGCTGCATCTCGCTCATCAGATGGCTGGAGAGGAAGACCGTACGTCCCTCCTCGGCCAGGGAGCGCGCGATGGAGCGCACCCAGCGCACCCCGTCCGGGTCGAGACCGTTCACCGGCTCGTCGAAGATCAGCACACCGGGGTCGCCGAGCAGCGCCCCGGCGATGCCCAGCCGCTGGCCCATCCCCAGGGAGAACAGGCCGACCCGGCGGCTCGCCACCGAGGTCAGCCCCACCACCTCCAGCACCTCGTCGACCCTGCGCCGCGCGATGCCGTTGCTGCGGGCCATGGACAGCAGGTGGTTCCGTGCGGTCCGCCCCGGGTGCACGGCCTTGGCGTCGAGGAGCGCGCCCACCTCCCGCAGGGGGTGGCGCAGTTCCTCGTACTGCTTGCCGTTGACCAGGGCCCGGCCCGCCGTCGGCCGGTCCAGACCGAGGATCATCCGCATCGTCGTGGACTTCCCCGCCCCGTTGGGGCCGAGGAAGCCGGTCACCCGGCCGGGCGTGATCTCGAGGTCGAGGCCGTCCACCGCGGTCACCGTCCCGTACCTCTTGGTGAGCCCGCTGAGGGTAATCATGCTCGCTCCCTGTCGCTGTGCCGATGTGACCACCGTAGAAATCGGTGGGGGTCCGGCACATCCGACGATGGCAATCGGTCGTCTACCACTTTCGTCGGGGCGGGCCGCAGCTTCCGGTCGGGACGCCGGCCGGCCCGCCGGGCCCTGCGCCCGGCCCGCGGCGCGGTGCGCGGTGGAGCGTTTTTCGCCCGGGACTTAAGAGCGGTGACTTCCGGGGCGGTTATCGACCAGCATGGCACGCGGTATCACCGGCCGACCGGAAGGAAGACGTTCCATGAAGGCCTTGTCCGTGTTGTCGGAACAGGTCGGCCGTATTCGCGCGCTGGATCCTTACACCCTGGATCTCGTCGGACGCGAGGCGCTGACGGTTCCCGAGAATCTGGCGACGGAATACGGTGAGTATCAGAGCGGGGGCTGGAAAACCCTCTCGCTCTACAACGACAGCGGCGACCCCATGGACGCCACCATCCGGGACTGCGAGGCCAAGGAGACCACGCTCCTGGAGCGCATGCCCGCCACCCGCGAACTGCTGCGGTCCTTCGGGCTGCGCTACATGTGGGCGCGCATCGCCCGCCTCCAGCCCAACTCCTTCCTGTGGGAGCACAAGGACTACCACGAGCTGACCGACGAGCGGCAGCACCACCGGCTGCACATCCCGCTGGTGACCAACCGCTCCTGCGCGCTGGTCACCGGCGGGGCACGGGTCCACATGGCGCACGGCCACCTGTGGTGGCTGATGCCGACCCACGCGCACGGCGCCTGCAACCTCACGGGCCCCGACCGGCTGCACATCATCATGGACTGCTACGGCGACGAGGCGTTCGAGGCACTGACCGCCGACATGGGCCTCGACGGCGTCCCCGTCGACCTGCTGCCGGAGCCCTCGAAGAAGGAACTCTCCGAGCACCTCGACCTGGCCGTCATGCTCGCCGGGATGGGCTACCACGAGGCCGCCGAGCACTCACTGCTGCGGCTCTTCTACCGCTACGCCATGCCGGACGGCACGGTCTACGACCTGATCGTCAGTACTTACCAGCGCCTCGGCGACGAGGAGCGGGCGGAGGCCTGGGCGGCCAAGAAGAACGTCATGCTCTGCCTCGACTGACCCCCACCCCGCACCGAGGAGGAACCGTGACCGCAACACTCGTCCTGGACCCGCCCGGCGCCGGCCACCCCACGGCCCTGGCCTGCCTGGACCGCGTCGCAGCCGCCCTGGGCACCAGCCCCGAGGTACACGCACTGCACGCCGTCCCACCGCCGGCCGACCCGCGCCACGACGGCGAGGCGCTGCTGCTGGTCGCCGTGCGCGGCGACCGGCTCGGAGACTTCTGCAGCGTCCTCGACACGCTGGTGCAGAGCGAGGTCGGCGCGGTCCTGCCCGGCTGGCGCGACCGGTCCGTCCCCGACGCGCTGGAGTCGGTCCACCTCGTCCCCCAGGACGACCACCTCGTCCGCCTGCGGGTGCGCGCCGTACCGGCGGGCACCCCCGCCGCCGAGCCGCCCGCCGGCTCCCGGACCCTCCTGGACCGCGCCGCCGAGGGCGGAGCACCGGCCGACACCCCCGAGGACGACCTGCTCCCCGCCCTCCTGGCGGCCGAGCACCGCCGCGACCGGGACCCCGCCGAACTTCTCACCGAGACGCTCGTGCGCCTGCACACCGTCCATGCCGACGCCCGCGCGGGCCGCAGCCTGGAGGCGTACGGCGGTTTCACCCTGCTGTGCACCGCGCTCCGCGAACTGCTGCGCGCCTCGCTCATCGCCGGAGCCGGACCGGTGCCGCACGCCGAGCCCTACGCCGCCGGCTGGGCCGGCTTCGACGCGACGCTCGCGCTCACCCCCATCGGCCGCCGCTGCCGCGGGGAGCTGCACGCCCTGGTGGCCGCGGGACCGCCCGCCGACACCCCGGCACTGGCCCACGCCGTCGAACTGGTCCTGCGCACCGCCGGCCACGCCGCACCGGCCGTCGTGGCCGGGCTCGCCGGCCCCGTCGACTCCTACCGCCGCTACCTCCACCTCGACTGACCTCGACCCACCGGGAGCCCCGACGTGAACGCGGGATTCGCCAGACGGACCTTCCTTCGCACGTCGGCGGGCGGGCTGGCCGCCGCCTCCGCGGGCTCCTGGACCGCGGGGGCGCCGGTCGCCTGGGCGGCCGGACAGGGGGCCGCGACCGACGACCCGTACGAACAGGCGGTGCGGGACGCCCGTATGGAATGGGCCGCTCTTCCGCAGGACCCGCGGCTCGCCCCGCACCTCGGCAACGGACGGCTCGTCGTACGGGCCGTCGCCGCGCCCGGCGGGAGCGGGGTGCGGCTGCTCGTCGGCGGGCCGGGCACCCGGACGGCCGAGGCGCCCGCCGGCGTGCTGGACCTGCGGCCGCTGGGCACACCGACCGTCCTGGAGTGCGCCCTGGACCTGTGGGACGCCGAACTCACCGGGCGCATCACCACCACCCGCGGCACCGTCGTCTTCTCGGCCCTGGTGGACCGGCACAGCCCCACGCTGCTGCTGCGCGCCGGTACCGAGGGCGGCGAACGCCTCTCCTGCACCGCCCCGGCCCCCGACGGCTCCGCGCCGGTGCTGCGCTCGGTGAGCCGCACGCACGGTGACCGGCAGCTGCTCGCCGCCTCACCGGCGGACGCCACGGGCACCGGCGAGGACACCCTCCGCGAGCTCCTCGCGGCCGGCGCCGATTCCACCGTGACCCGGCACCGGGCCTGGTGGCACGCCTTCCACCGGCGCAGCTACGTGTCGCTGCCCGAGCGGACCCTGCAGCGGTTCCACCGGGCCCAGATGTACACCCTGGCCGCCGTGACCGATCCCGGGCCCGGACGGCTCGCCGACGCGCCCGCGTTGCTCGGACCCTCGCGCCACCTCGACGTCGGACCGGTCGCCGCGGCGCTCGAGCAGGGCCCGCCGCCCGCCCACGAGCACCTGGCCGGCGCGCTGCCCGGGGTCGGGTCCAAGGCGGGGCGCACCGACGACCCGGTGCGCGCCTCCGGAGCGCTGGCCCTGTGGGAGGCCCACCGCTACACGGCCGACCCGCGCATCCTGCGCGACCTGCTGCGTCCCGCCCTCGCCGGAGTGGTCGGCTACTACTCGGGCTTCCTCATGGAGGGCGTCGACGGACGCCTGCACCTGCCCGTCACGCACTCGCCCGGCCAGGCCGACGTCAGCGACTGCACCCACGACCTGTCGCTCCTGCGCTGGGCGGTCACGACCCTCGTCACGGCCACGCGCGGGCTCCGTGAGAAGGACCCCCGTCTGGCCCGCTGGGAAGACCTCGCCGCCAGACTGGCGCCGTGTCACACCGACACCTCCGGCGTCATGATCGGGGCGGGGCTCCGGGTCGCGCGCTCCTGCGCGGAGCCCTCGCACCTCATCTGGCTGCTGCCCCTGCGGCAGGCCCCCCACCCGGACGCCGACCCCGCTCTCGCCCACCGCAGCCTCCACCACTGGGCCGGCATGCGGGACGCCTGGCACGCCGGTTCGTACGCCACGGCCGCGGCCATGGCGGCGGCCCTGCGCGACGCGCCCCTCGCCCTGGAACTGCTGCGCCACCTCACCACAGCGAGCGGCGACGAGGCGGACGTCCTGGCGCCCAACTCCCTCTACCGGCACGCCGTCTCACCGCGCGCCGCCGCCCCCTTCCCGGCGGGACAGGCGCTTGTGGAACTCCTCGTCGGTGCCGGCGGCGACGCCGTGGACGTGTTCCCCGCGGTGCCCGACGACTGGCCGGACGTCCTCGTCGCCGGGCTGCTCGCCCCCGGCGGGCACGTGGTGGACGCCGAGCGCCACGCGGGCCGTACCCGCTGGGTGCGGGTGGGCGCGGCCGACGGCCGTCCGCTCACCCTGCGGCACGGTGTCGACGGCGACGCGGAGGTGTGGACCAGCCGCCCCGGGGACACCGCACCCCACCGCAGGGCCGCCGCACGCCCGGCCGGCCCCGGCACCGCGCTGGTGCACCCGGCCCCGGGGACGACACTGACCGTCCTGCGCCGCGGCGACGATCCGGACCTGACGGTGCGGCAGGCCGGCGCGAGCCGCTGACTCTCCCCACCACCACGGAGGCGGGGCAGGCGGACACCCACCTGCCCCGCCCCGGTTCGCGTCACTTGCCGGCGATCGCCTCCAGCATGTTCGTACCGGCAGCCCGCCGGGCGGGCCACATCGCCGCCAGCACCGCGGCCCCCGAGATGCCCACCAGCGCCAGCCCGATCACGGTGTACGGCATCGTGAAGTCCCACAGCAGCTGCCCGAACATCGCGTGCTGCATCACGGCGCCCACCGGCACGCCCACCACCACGCCGAGCAGCGCCCCGAACATCGAGATGACGATGCTCTCCGCCCGGATGGTCCGCCGCACCAGCAGCCGCTTGGCGCCCACCGCGCGCATCACGCCGATCTCCCGGGTCCGCTCCATCACCGACAGCACCAGCGTGTTGACGACGCCGAACACCGCGATGACGATCGCGACCCCGAACATGGCGTACATCAGCGTGAACGCGAACCGCTGCTGGTCGACGCCCTGTTCGACCAGGCCCTCACGGTCGGTGACGGTCACATCGGGCCGGTCCCGGAACGCCGCCTCGATACCGGCCCGCGCCCTGTCCGGGTCGGCTCCCGTGGCGTACAGCAGGGTGATCTGCCGGCGCAGCGCCTCCGGGGCCTTCGCCGCGTCCAGGTAGATGCTCGCCTGGAGTTCCGTCGCGTCGTAGATGCCCACCACGCGCTGGGTCACGGACGTCCTGGCGTCCAGCTTCAGCGTGAGCTCGTCGTCCATGCCCAGTCCCAGCATGTCGGCCTGGTTCCGCGAGATGACCACCCCGCGGGTCAGATCCGGCGAGCCGGCCGTGATCTTGGGGGTGAGCACGGTGCGCAGCGCCTCGGGCTCGATCGCCGAGATGCGCCGCACGGTCTTGCCGCCGTCGTACGTCAGATCGGCGAGCACGTCGCGGCTCGCGGCGACCCGGTCGACGCCCGGCACCGCGCGCACCCGCTCCATCTCGGCGGGCGTCAGCGTCGACTCGCCGCCCGCCGCCGACTGGAGCACGGTCGTCGTCAGCGGCACGTTGGCGCGGGTCGTGGAGGCGATCAGGTCGGCGAAGGAGGCGCTCAGCGTCGCGAACGCGCACACCAGGCCCAGCCCCACGGTGATGGCGGTCGCCGTGCCCGCCGTGCGCCGAGGATCGCTCGCCGCGTTGCGCAGGCCCAGCCGCACGGACGGACCGCCCCGCAGGCCGACCAGCCGGGTCAGCGGCGTCAGCAGCCGCTCCGCGAGGAACGGCGCCAGCAGGATCGCGCCGACCACCCCGAGGACCGCGCCCACCAGGGCGACGATGCGCAGCAGGTTGGAGGAGCTGGGGTCGGCCGTCGCGATCACCATGGCGGCGGACACGGCGAGCAGTGCCACACCGAGCAGGTTCCGCCGTCGCCTGGTCTCCCGCGGCATCACCGCGTCGGTGCGCAGCGCGGCCACCGGCGGGACGGCGGCGGCACGCCGGGCCGACGTGTAGGCGGCCAGCACCGTCACGACCACCGCGACGCCGTAGCCGAGCAGGATCGCCGTGGGCCGTACGGTGAACTCCACGTCGTCGTCGGGTCGCATCACGCCGATCAGCAGCGGGCCCAGGCCGACGCCGGCGAGCGTGCCGATGGTGCCGCCGGCCACGCCCAGCACCGCGGCCTCCGCGACGATCCCGGTCCTGACCTGGCGCCTGCGGGCGCCGACGGCCCGCAGCAGCGCGTACTGCCGGGTGCGCTGGCTGACCAGCATCGTGAAGGTGTTGGCGATGACGAACATCCCGACCAGCAGGGCGACCGCCGCGAACGGCAGCATCGTCAGCCGCAGGTCCTGCGCCTCGTCCTCCGACTGGGCGGCCGCCGCGTCGGCGAGGGCCCGGCCGGTCTCCACCGGGTACGTGCCGGGCACGGCGTCCCGTGCGGTCCGGGCGAGCGCGTCCGCCGCCACACCGGACTCGGCGGTCAGCTCGACACGGTGGTAGCGGGTGCCGAGGAGCCGGGCGGCGGTGGTGTCGTCGTACGCGACGACGGGGACGGCGTCCGACGCCTCGTCGGAGTCGGCCTCCGCCTGCGGGCCGAGCCGGTGGTAGGTGAACAGGCCCGCCACCTCGGCCCGTTCGGAGCGCCCGCCGGCGAGCAGCACCCGCACGGTGTCGCCCACGCCGAACCCGGCCTTCTCGGCGTCCGTACTGTTGAGGGCGACCTCGCCGGGGCCCGCCGGCTTGCGGCCGGCGTCCAGGGCGAACCGCTCGTCGTTGCTCCAGTTGGTGCCCGCCCGGTCCAGGACCGTGCCGGTCTTCACGAGCTTGCCGTCCGGGCCGACGAGCCCCGCCCGGCCGACGACGACACCCTCGGCGGCCGCCGCACCCGGCAGCGCCGCCAGCCGGTCCCGCTCCGCGACGCCCAGCACCGGCTCCTTGCCGGGACTCTGCACGGCGACGCTGACGTCGTCCCGCGTCTCACGCAGCGTCAGGGTGGCCGCGATGGAGTCGCTCACCACCCAGCTGCCGACCGTCGCCGTGACACCCAGGGCGATCGCCACCAGGGTCATCAGCACCCGGCCCTTGTGCGCGAGCAGATCGCGCAGCATGGTCTTGAACATCAGGACACAGCCTTCTCGAAGGACTTCATGCGCTCCAGGACACTGTCCGCGGTGGGCGCGAACACCTCGTCGACGAGGGCGCCGTCCTTCAGGAACAGCACCCGGTCGGCGAACGCCGCGGCGCTGGGCTCGTGGGTCACCATCACCACCGTCCGGCCGAGGTCGTCGACGCTGCGCCGCAGGAACCGCAGCAGCTCCGCCGACGCCGCGGAGTCGAGCGCGCCGGTCGGCTCGTCCGCGAAGACGACGTCCGGCTCCGTCACCAGCGCGCGGGCCACGGCGACCCGCTGCTGCTGGCCGCCGGAGAGCTGGCTGGGCCGGTGGTGGAGCCGGTCCCGTAGGTTCACGGTGGTGACGATCCGGTCCAGCACCCCCTGGTCCGGCTTGCGCCCGGCCAGGTCGAACGGCAGCAGGATGTTCTCCAGGGCGGTCAGCGTCGGCAGCAGGTTGAACGCCTGGAACACGAACCCGATCCGGTCCCGGCGCAGATCGGTCAGGGCGTCGTCGCTCAACCCGGTCAGCTCGGTGTCGCCGATCCAGACCTTGCCCTCGTCAGCCTTGTCGAGGCCGGCCACGCAGTGCATCAACGTGGACTTGCCGGAACCGGAGGGGCCCATGATGGCGGTGAACTCCTGGCGGGGGAAGCGCACATCGACGCCCGCGAGGGCGGTCACCCTGGCTTCGCCGGTCCCGTAGTGCTTGCCCAGCCCCGAAGCCCGGACAGCGTCTGTGGTCTCAGTCATGGAGCCGAGTCTGGAGCGGCGGCCGCCGTCTCCACGTCGCCGGAAAGTCCACGATCGCGTCCCACTTAGGTCGCGGCCGTACCCGACCTTCGTGGGGGGAAGGGCAGACTCCGGTAGGACGGAAACGCCCCGACGAGCAACTACGCTCGGCATGTGACCCGACGTACCCATACGACCACCGGAGCGGGACGGGCGGCGCGCCTGCGGCGACGGCTCGGCCGCAGGGGACCGGTACTCCTGGCCGTCCTCCTCGCCGCCGGCGCGTTCGTCCCGATCGACGGCACCTTCGTGTCCCGTGTGCAGACCGAGCTCGGCCTGACACCACTGGACGGCCTCGCCCTCGCGCTGGCCGTCGCCGTGGCCGTCGCGTCGGCCGCCTCGGCGCTGGTCCTGCCCCGGCTGCGCTGGCCCGTGGCGGTGACCGGCTGCGCGGCGTGGGTGCTCACCTCGACCTGGGCCGCGCTGTGCGTCGCCTCCTACGTCGTGGCGTTCTCCGTGCGCCGCCCGCTGCGCCAGCTCACCTACGTGGTGGCGGCGAGTGCCCTGACGGTGCTGCCGACGACCACGGGACTGGCCATCGGGGCGGCCGGGGTCGTGTGGCAGGACATGCTGTCGTCGCTCGGCGGCGTCGCCCTGTTCGTGTGGCTGCCGTTCGCCCTCGGCCTGTGGAACAAGGCCCGCCGGGACGTCGTCGAGGGCCTGCACGAGCGGGCGGAGCAGCTGGAGCGCGAGCAGACGGCCCGCGCCGAGCAGGCCCGTTCGCAGGAACGCGCACGCATCGCCCGGGACATGCACGACGTGGTCGCCCACCGGGTGTCCCTGATGGTGCTGCACGCCGGTGCCCTGGAGATCAACGCCAAGGACGAGTCGACGGCCGTCGCCGCGGAGCTGATCCGCACCATCGGACGCGAGGCCCTCGGCCAGCTCAGGGACGTCATCGGCGTCCTCAAGGCCGACGGCGAGGGCGTCGCGCTGGGCCCCCAGCCGACGCTCGTCGACCTGGAGCGGCTCCTCAACCAGTCGCGTGCCGCGGGCATGACCGTCAGCCGCCGCGACGAGGGCACCCCCCAGCGGCTGCCCACGCTGCTGGAACACGCCGCCTACCGGGTCGTGCAGGAGGCCCTGACCAATGTGCACAAGCACGCCGGTGCCGCCCGCACGGAGGTCCTGGTCCGCTACGACGACGGCGGTCTGGAGATCGCGGTCTGCAACGACGCCCCCAGCCGTCCCGTCGAGGCGCTGCCCGGCAGCGGTATGGGCCTGGTCGGGCTGCGGGAGCGGGTCGAACTGCTCGACGGCGAGTTCACAGCGGGCCCCCGCTCGGGCGGAGGGTTCCGCGTCCGCGCCCGCCTGCCCTTCTCCCCGCACACCATGGAGGAAGACGAGTGATCCGGGTCCTGGTCGTCGACGACGAAGCACTGGTACGGGCGGGACTGCGCATGATCCTCGAACCGGCCGACGACATCGAGGTGGTGGGCGAGGCCAGTGACGGCGGCGAAGCCGTGACCGCCGTCGCCCGGCACCGCCCGGACGTCGTTCTCATGGACGTCCGCATGCCCGGCATGGACGGCCTCACCGCGCTGAAGGAGCTGCGCCGCGCGCCGAACCCGCCGCGCGTCATCATGCTGACCACCTTCGACCTCGACGACTACGTGCACACGGCGCTGCGCAGCGGCGCCGCCGGCTTCCTCCTGAAGGACACCTCACCGCGCGACCTGGCCGCCGCCGTCCGCACGGTCGCCGAGGGCAGCGCGATGCTGACGCCGCGCATCACCAAGCGGCTCATCGACACCTTCGCCGGGCTGGAGTCGGCCGACGCGGCCCGCGCCCGGGAACGCCTGTCGGTGCTGACGGACCGAGAGGACGACGTGGTGCGAGCCGTCGCCCGCGGCCTGTCGAACGCCGAGATCGGCCGCGAACTCTCCATGAGCGAGGGCACGGTGAAAGCACACGTCAGCCGCGCCCTCGCCAAGCTCGGCCTGTCCAACCGGGTTCAGGTGGCGCTGCTCGTGAGGGACGCCGGCCTGACCTGACGAGCGGGGGCGGCCGCGCCGCCCGCGGGCCGCGGCCGGGAGGGGCGAGGGCTTGCGGCGCCGCGGGCCTGCTCCCGTCCCGGCAGACGGCTGCCGGACCGGTCTTCGCCGACGTGGGCGGACGGAGCGGCTGGGGGCCAGGCCAACGACGTACCGGTCCGCTCCGGCCGGAGCACCGGCGAGATCCCGCGGGCCGGCGTCTGCGCCGCATCAGCGCCGTGATCGGCGTGCTGATCCCGTCCCGGACGGCGGAACCGCCGTACCGGTCACACCCGGTCGAACCGCAGGCGGCGAGCTCGATATCCAGCCGATAGCGAGGACATACGAGCGATTCGTAACGTGTGGGCACGCGCATTTCCCTTCCCTGACCGAGGATTCGGGGACCGCCGTCCTGGAGGGTGCTCCCGCGTTTCTCCCTCTTCTTCATTGGAGAGCCGCCATGCCGCCGAGTGCCATTGCGTACGCCGAGCTGTACGTCACGGACGACCGGGAGGCCTCCGGCTTCCTCATCGACAGCCTCGGCTTCGTGCCCCTGGCCGTGGCGGGCCCCGCCACCGGTGACCACGACCACAGGTCCACCGTGCTGCGCAGCGGAGAGGTCACCCTCGTGGTCACCCAGGCGCTGCGGCCGAGAACCGCCGTCGCCCGGCACGTCGAGGAGCACGGCGACTCCATCGCCGACCTCGCGTTCAGCTGTGACGACGTCCAGTCCTGCTTCGACCGGGCCCTCCTCGCCGGCGCCGCCGGACTGCAGCGTCCGACCCCTTCGCTCCTGCGCGGCCAGGACACCTGGTTCGCCTCGGTCTCCGGGTTCGGGGATGTCCGGCACACCCTGATCGCCGCGTCCGACGACCGGACGGTGCGGCTGCCGCCCGATCGGGACTGGGCCCTCCTGCCGGCCGCCACGGACCCCGCGGCACCCCGGCCGGTCCTCGACCACGTCGCGGTCTGCCTCGCAGCCGGCACCCTGCGCCGCACCGCCGAGTTCTACGAGGCCGCCTTCGACATGCCCTTCTACTCCTCCGAGTACATCGAGGTGGGCGACCACGCGATGGACTCCGTCGTCGTGCGCAGCGCCGGGAGCGGCATCACCCTCACCCTCATCGAGCCCGACGACACGCGGGTGCCGGGCCAGATCAACCAGTTCCTGCACGCCCACAACGGTCCCGGAGTGCAGCACCTGGCCTTCCTCGTGGACGACATCGTCGGTTCGGTCCGCGCGCTCGGCGACCGCGGCGTGGCCTTCCTGCGCACCCCCGGCGCGTACTACGACCTGCTCACCGAGCGCGTCAGCGACATGGCGGACGCCATCGCCGACCTGCGCGAGACCAACGTCCTCGCGGACCGCGACGAGTGGGGCTACCTGCTGCAGATCTTCACCCGCTCGCCCTACCCGCGCGGCACCCTCTTCTTCGAGTACATCCAGCGCAACGGTGCGCGCGGTTTCGGCAGTTCGAACATCAAGGCGCTGTACGAGGCCGTCGAGAGGGAGCGGGAAGTGGCCGGTCGATGACGTCCGCCACCGGGCGGGAGCCGCTCACGCCCGACGACTTCGCCGAGCACGCGCGGCGCGAACTGCCGGCCGACGTATGGGACTTCATCGCCGGTGGCGCGGGCCGGGAGCGGACGCTGGCCGCCAATGAGGCCGTCTTCGAAACCGTGCGGCTGCGTCCCAGGGCGCTGACCGGCATCGAGGAACCGGACACCTCCGTCGAGGTGTTCGGCGCCCGCTGGGCGGCGCCCCTCGGGATCGCACCCGTCGCCTACCACTCGCTCGCCCACCCGGACGGCGAGACGGGGACGGCCGCCGCCGCGGGCCGGCTCGGACTCCCGCTCGTCGTCAGCACCTTCGCGGGCCGGACCCTCGAAGAGGTGGCCGGCGCGGCGGACGCCCCGCTGTGGCTCCAGCTGTACTGCTTCCGCGACGCCGGGACCACGTTCGGCCTCGCCCGTCGTGCGCGCGACAGCGGTTACCAGGCCCTGGTGCTCACCGTCGACACCCCCTTCACCGGCCGTCGCCTGCGCGACCTGCGCAACGGCTTCACGCTCCCCGCCCATGTGACCCCGGCCAACCTGACCGGGCCGGCCGCCGCGGGGAGCGCCACCCCCGGCGCCCACAGCAGACTGGCCTTCGACCGTTCCCTCGACTGGTCCGTCGTGGCACGGCTGCGGGATCTGAGCGGGCTGCCCGTCCTCGCCAAAGGCGTCCTCACCGCCCGGGACGCCGGGGCGGCGGTGGCCGCGGGCGTCGCGGGAATCATCGTCTCCAACCACGGCGGCCGCCAACTCGACGGCGTGCAGGCCAGTTTGGAGGCGCTGCCCGAGGTGGTGTCCGCCGTGCGCGGCCGCTGCCCCGTCTTCCTCGACGGCGGCATCCGCTCCGGTGCCGACGTCCTGGTCGCGCTGGCCCTCGGCGCCCGCGCCGTGTTCGTCGGCCGGCCCGCACTGTACGCCCTGGCCGCCGGCGGCAGCGAGGGCGTGCACCGGATGCTCACCCTGCTGATCGCCGAGCTCGCCGACACCATGGTGCTCACCGGCCACGCGTCGCCCGGCACGATCGACGCGGACACCGTCATCCTGCCGGGGCACAGCCGCCCGCACACCGGGAACACGGCGCCGCACGCCGTGCCGCACCCCATGCCGTGCACAGACAGGAGTCCCGGATGACGACCACGTCGGGGAGCACGGACCGGACAGGCGTCCTGCCGCGGACCGCTCTGCACGCCAGCCTGTCCGCGCCGCTGCTCGACACGATGACCTTCCTCAACGAGGTCACCCTGCGCCATCCGCAGGCGATCTCCTTCGCCCCGGGACGGCCGTTCGAAGGCGACTTCGACGTCGCGCGCGTACCCGGTCTCATCGAGACCTACCTCGACCACCTGCGCGAACGGGGCCACTCCGAGGAACACGTCCGCACGGCGCTCTACCAGTACGGCGAGACCGCGGGACAGATCAGGGACCTCGTCGCCCGCATGCTCGCCGTGGACGAGGACATGACGGTGGACCCCGCGTCCGTGGTCGTGACGGTCGGCTGCCAGGAAGCCGTCCTGCTCACGCTCCGCGCGCTGTTCACGGGCCCCGACGACGTGCTCCTCGTCGACAGTCCCTCGTACGTCGGCGTCACCGGCGCCGCCAGCCTGCTCGGGATCCCCGTCGTCGCGGTGCCCGGCACTCCGCGCGGGCCGAGTCCGGAAGGGATCGAACGCGCCGTACGGGAGATCGAGGCGAGCGGCCGGCGCGCCAGGTGCCTGTACGTGGTGCCCGACTGCTCCAACCCCACCGGGGTCAGCATGCGCCGCGAGGCCCGTACGGCCCTGCTCGACGCCGCGGACCGGCTCGGACTGCTGCTCCTGGAGGACAACCCCTACGGTGTGTTCAGCACGGTGCGGCGGCCGACGCTCAAGTCCCTCGACACCCGTCGGCGCGTCATCTACCTCGGCTCCTTCGCGAAGACCGCCTTCCCGGGCGCACGCGTCGGGTTCGTCGTCGCCGACCAGCTGGTCGAGGGCGCGGACGGCCGGGCGCCGGGGCTGCTCGCCGACGAACTGGCCAAGGTCAAGAGCATGGTCACCGTCAACACCTCCAGCCTGAGCCAGGCAGCGGTCGCCGGGCTGCTCCTGCAGAACGGCGGCGGGCTGCGGGCGGCGAACGAGTCCTTGGCACGCCACTACCAGGCCACCATGAGGTGCCTGCGGGAGTCGCTCGCCGCCCAGCTGCCAGTGGGAGCACCGGAGTCGGCAGGGGTGCGGTGGAACGACCCCGACGGCGGGTTCTTCCTGACGCTCGACGTCCCGTTCGCCGCGGACGGGGCCGCGTTGGACGACTCGGCGGAGAACTACGGTGTCATCTGGACGCCGATGCGCCACTTCCACCTGGACGACGCGGGGGACCGGCAGATCCGGCTCTCCTGCAGCTACCTCACCACCGACCAGGCCACCGAAGGGGCGGCACGGCTGGCCCGCTTCATCAAGGACCGGGCGCGGGCCGTGGCGTACGCCCCTTGGTGAGGGCGGCTTCCGACGGGCTGCCCCGCTTGCGAGCGGCGACCGGACGGAGCGGTGGTCGCCGCGGCCCGTGTGGCTGATCCGCCGTTCGTACGGCAGCGATCGACCACCTCCACCGCGGGCACCGCTGGTTCTCGGCGGACGGTCGCTTCGGCGGGTACGACGGGGAGGCCCGTCCGGAGCGCGTGGAGGAGAACCGGACCGGCGCGCGGCCCGGGAGTCCCGTCGGGGCGCCGAGCGTCGACAGCCGATCCGGCGGCGTACGCCTGGACCGCGCTCACGGAACGGTGCGGCCCGTACGGTCTGGCGGGGGCGTACGGGCCGTCGTCGACCGCGCCGTCCGGGTCGGTGCGCGGTGCCCGCGCGTTCGGCTCAGCAGACGCAGTCGGCCAAGCCCCGGGCGGCACGCAGGGAGTGGAACGCGTGCAGTCGTACCAACTCCTGCCACCGGTAGCGCATCTCGCCCGAGGGACTGCGGTTCACCACTTCCAGGAGCTGCGCGTCCACCAGGGTCTCGATGAGGTCCTCGGCGTCCAGCAGATCGGTGCCGAGCACCTCCGCCGCCTCCGCCGCCTCGAAGTCGGCGTCGTCGAGCCGGCTGAACTCCCGGTAGGCGTCGGCCGCGCAGGGGTCCAGCCCCTCCACGCTGCGGTCGAGCCGGGCCCGCAGCGAGTCCTCACCGATGCTGAGCTCCGCCAGCCGGTCGGCAGAGCGTTCCAGGCGGCGTACCAGGTCGGACACACGCCAGTGCTGCTTGGTGAGCAGCCTGGCCGCCGCGGCGCGCAGCGCCAGCGGCGTGTGGCCGCAGAGCGCGCTGAGCTGCCGGGTGGCCCGGGGGGACTCGTCGGCCCTGGAGTCCCGCAGCACGCTGGTCAGCACCTCCCGCGACTCCTCGTCGGACAGTGGGCCGACGCGCAGGCGAAGGGCGCAGTACTTCTGCAGGAGTTCATCCAGGTTGACCTGTCCGGTGATGAGTACGCGGCACTCACCGCTCCCGGGCAGCAGATGACGCAGCCCGGCGTACGAGGACGCGTGGTCGAGGACCACCAGGACGCGCTTGCCCTCCAGCGTCGCCCGATAGCGCTCGGCGGCCTCCGACACGTCCGTGGGCAGCGGCCCCTCAGCTCCCAGTCGGCGGAGGAACTGGTGGAGCACGTCCAGGGTCCCACCCTGCCGGAGGTCCGCGAACAGCTGCCCGTCGGGAAATCGGTGCGCCGACCGGTGCGCCCAGTTGACGGCGAGGCTCGTCTTCCCGATTCCAGGGCTTCCCGTGATGTACGCGATGGGGGACGGATTCTGCGGAGAACTGTTGAGCAGCGCGTCATCCATAAGCCACTGCTCACGACTACGCCCGGTGAAGTACGCGTCGCTTTCCGGGAGCTGGCACGGCACGGGCTGGGGCCTGTCCTTCTGCGGCGCGGCAATGCCGGGAACAGCGAGCTGGGGGAATTCGTCCCGCAGGATCAAGTCGTGGAGCGCCTGCAGCTCGGCGCCCAGTTCGAGGCCGATCTCCTCGATGGAGTGCCGCATTCCGTCGCGGAATGTCGTGAGCGCCTCCGCGCGTCGGCCCGAACGGTACTGGGCGAGCATCAGGTAGTAGCGCAGCCGGTCGCGCAGCGGGCAGGCGCCGACCAGCGCCTGGAGTTCACCGAGCACGGCCTGGTGCTCGCCGAGCTGGAGGCGCAGCGCCATCTGCTGCTCCACGGCCAGCATCCGCTGTTCGTCGAGGCGGGCCGCCTCGGTCTCGGCGAAGGGTGCGTACACGCCACCGAGAGCCGGGCCGCGCCACAGTGCCAGCGCCTCCCGCAGGGCTGCCGCCGCCTCCGCCGGGCGGTCCCCGGCCGTCCACTCCGTGGCCCTGGCGACCAGTTGCTCGAAGCGCAGGGAGTCGAGCGAGTGGCCGGCGAGGTTGAGCATGTAGCCGGGTGTGGCCGTGATGATCGTGTCCTCGCCCCAGCCCGCGCTGCGGAAGATCTTGCGCAGCGCGGCGATGCAGATCGCCACCTGGGTGCGGGCCGTTCTCGGCGGGCGGCCGTTCCAGACCTTTTCTATCAGTGAATCGCAGGACACAACCTGGTTCGCGGAGAGCAGTAATGCGGAGAGAACCGCCCGCTGCCGAGGCCCGCCGACCGCGAGTCCTTGGCCGTTCGTCTGTACTTCGAGCGGCCCGAGTATTCGGAATTCGAGGCCGGATTCGATTTCTTCTTTCGTCTTCGGCTTGCCGACTCCTTGGAATATAGGAGCTGTCGGGTGAACGTTCATGACTTCTTGAACCCCCGCATCAAGTTCCAGTATCTGTGCAACGAAGATCCTTGGATATGCTGAGCATGCCGACTCGATGCACGGGGCCGGCCTGCGTCGCAGCCGTGCTGGGCACGGGGGACGCGGTGGGCGTCAGCAGTTTCCGGTCTTCACGAGGTCTTCACCTTTGTGTCTCCTGAACAGAATGGAATGTCCGATTCCGCATCTGTGTGCGTGTTAGCGGGCGTGGCGAGTGCGGACCGCCTGATACATAAGATTTATTGACCGTGGCTGACTCCCTTCTGCCTCCGCTAAATCATACGGATCTTCGTTGATCTCACCACTCAACTTTCGGCAGGCATCGCACCCTACTTTCGATAGTTCGCCGGTTTCTATTGATGCGACGCCCCGGCCGGGAACCGTCCCCGCTCTTCGGTGCGGTACCGCGCCGCCTCGCCGTCGAGACGCGATCGTCCCTGGTGACGACGGAGGTCGCCCCCTGACCGCGGGGGCCGGCGGGACGGTGGCGCCGCGGCGGTCCGGGGCGACGGGGAGGGAGGGGGCACGTCGGTGGATTGGCTGGATCGCGGCGCGCCCGGGAAGCGGACAGACGGAAGGGACGCCCGGCGTGGGCCGGGCGTCCCTTCCTTTCGCGAGGGCGGTCCGGGGGATGTCACCGCCGCCGCTGGTTCAGTCGTCGGCCAGCCGCCGACGCATGCGGGCCCACACGAGCTCCAGTACCAGCCCGGCGACCGCGGCGCAGGCGACCGCCGTCCACGGCGCCGCGACACCGACCAGTTTCAGCTGGAAGAACTCCTGGAGGTACGGCACCACCAGCACGACGGCGAACGACACCGCCATCGTCAGGACCAGCAGGATCCGCCACCAGGTGTAGGGGCGGGCGATGATGGCCAGCGCCCACAGGGCCGTGAGGAACAGCGCGAGGGTCGCCGCTGAGGTCTCGGCGTCCAGGTTGTCGTCGTACACGGAGCGGGCGAACAGATAGGCGACCGAGGTGGCCGCCGCCGCGAGCGCGCCGGCGGGAACCGCGAACCGCAGGACGCGGCCCACGAAGTTCGACCTGGCACGCTCCGAGTTGGGAGCCAGCGCGAGGAAGAACGCGGGGACGCCGATGGTGAGGGAGCCGACCAGCGTGATGTGGCGCGGCAGGAAGGGGTACGGCACCTGGGCGATCACGATGACGATGGCCATCAGCACCGAGTACACGGTCTTGGTGAGGAACAGGTTGGCCACGCGCTCGATGTTGCCGATGACCCGGCGGCCCTCCGCGACCACCGACGGCAGCGAGGCGAAGTTGTTGTTGAGCAGCACGATCTGAGCCACTGCCCGGGTCGCCGGGCTGCCCGAGCCCATCCCCACACCGATGTCGGCGTCCTTCAGCGCGAGGACGTCGTTGACGCCGTCGCCGGTCATCGCCACGGTGTGGCCCCGGGACTGCAGGGCGCCCACCATGTCCCGCTTCTGCTGGGGTCCGACCCGCCCGAAGACGGCGTTGCGCTCGACGGCGTCGGCCAGTTCCTCCGGGTGCTCCGGGAGGAAGCGGGCGTCCACCGGGCTGTCCGCGCCGGGCAGGGACAGGCTCGACGCGACGGCGCCGACGGACACCGCGTTGTCGCCCGAGATCACCTTGGCCGAGACGCCCTGGTCGGCGAAGTACCGCAGGGTGGCGGGCGCCTCCTGCCGGATGCGCTGTTTGATGACGACGAGCGCGGCTGGCGTGATCGCGTCGGGCACGGTCGCCGGGTCGTCCAGGAGCCCGTCCAGCGGCCGTGAGCAGCGTGCCAGGAGCAGGACGCGCAGGCCCCGCACGCCGTACGAGTCCGCGGCGGTGAGCACGGAGTGCCCGGCGGGCAGCATGGTGTCGGGCGCGCCGAGCAGCCAGGTCGACTCCGCACCGGACGGCTGGGTGAACGCGGCGCCGCTCCACCGCCGGGCCGAGGAGAACGGGGCGGTCGCGGTGCGCTGCCAGCCCTCGGGAGCGGGGTAGGCCTCGATGATCGCCTGCAGGCTGGAGTTGGGGCGTTCGTCGGCGGCGCCGAGGGCGCCGAGCACCTCCGCGACGGGCACGTCCGGCAGCAGCGGAAGGACCTCGTCGACGTCCATCGCGGCCTCGGTGAGCGTTCCTGTCTTGTCCAGGCACACCGTGTCCACCCGGGCCAGGCCCTCGATGGCGGGAAGCTCCTGGACCAGGCACTGCTTCTTGCCGAGCCGGACCACGCCGACCGCGAAGGCCAGCGAGGTCAGCAGGACGAGGCCCTCGGGGACCATGGGCACGAGACCGCCCACCATGCGGCGGATCGCCTCGGGCAGATCGTCGTCGTTCACCATGAACTGCGTGATGATCAGCGAGATGCCCGCCGGGACGATCGCGTAGGTGACGAACTTCAGGATCCGGTCGATGCCGTTGCGCAGCTCGGAGTTGACGAGGCTGAAGCGCCGTGCCTCCTCGGCGAGTTGGGAGGCGTAGGCCTCCCGTCCCACTCGGGTGGCGGTGAAGGCGCCGGACCCGGCCACCACGAAGCTGCCGGACATCACCGCGTCGCCGGGACGCTTGACGACCGGGTCCGCCTCGCCCGTGAGCAACGACTCGTCGACTTCCAGGTTCTCGGCCGTGGTGACCGTGCCGTCCACCACGATCTTGTCGCCCTGGCCCAGGTCGATGACGTCGTCCATGACGATCTCGGAAGCGCTGAGCGTGACGCACTGCCCGTCGCGCCAGACGCGCGGACGGCTCTCGCCGACGATCGCGAGCTGGTCGAGGGTCCGCTTGGCGCGCACCTCCTGGACGATGCCGATCAGCGTGTTGGCGAGGATGACACCGCCGAACAACCCATCCTGCACCGGCCCGACGATCATGATGATGACGAACAGCACGCCGATGATCGCGTTGATGCGGGTGAAAAGGTTGCTCCGGACGATCTCGCCGATGCTGCGGCTCGAGCGAATCGGCACGTCGTTGACGCGACCGGCGGCGACGCGCTCGGCGACCTGAGCCGACGTCAGCCCGGCGTGTCCGTCGACGAGCGTCCCGGATGGCGGGGCGGCGCCGGGCTCGTCCAACTGCTTCTTCATCCCTGACGTCCTCCGGATTCGGCTCCGCGCTCTGCACTTTTGTCGGATGGTTCTCTCCGCCCACCGACAGTAGGAGCCCGCATCCCGTCGTCACCAGGGACGAAAGACGTCTCTTCGCCCTTACTTTCGACGGGGGCGGACCGGCCTGGCGGGCTTGTCGGGCGGGGACGGACCGGTGCGCAAGGTGTGCGAGGAACTGGGCACCGGCGACTTCGGCATTCTGACGTGCGACGCCGTCCGGACCCCATGGCCGCGTCGGTGTGGACGGCGGGCGTGCCGGCGCCCGGGACCCGGATCGGCAGCCACCTGCTCGACATGTACGGTCCGGTCAAGGTCTACGACTGCCGGACCGCGAACGGGGCGTCGGGGGAAGGGTCCCTCCGGGCGAGCGGGCCGTGCCACGAGGAAGCCGCCGGCAAGTGGCGCATCACCGTCCCGCGGCGCGAGGCCGTCGGCGTCCGGCGCATCGTCTCCGCCACCGTGCCGGGCGGCCGTTGACCCGGCGGCAACGGCGGGCCCGGCAGGTCCCGTTCAGCTGACGAAGGCGTGCCGCACCCGGCCCAGTCGGTGCAGGGCGTCCAGGGTGGCCGGGGCCGGCGCGCCGAAGTCGATGAGCGAGGCCACCTCGTCGACACCGGCCTCCCGCAGCCGTGCCACGAAGCGGACGCACTTCACGACCGAGCCGAGCAGTGCCGAGGTACGGAAATAGCGCTCAAAGGCGTGATCGAGGAGCCGGGGGCCGCTGTGGACCCCCAGCTCCGGCCAGCGGTCCCGCCAAAGGTCCACGGACGACGCCAGGTACTCCAGGAACGGGGCGCGCACCACTTCGCGCACCGCGTCGTCGGATTCACCGACGAAGGTGTGCACCATCAGCGTCACACGGCCGGCGTCCGGGTCGTGGCCGGCCCGCTCGCGCGCGGCGCGGTACGCGCGGATCCGCGGCACCAGGTCCTCCACGCGCTGGAAGAGCAGAGCGGTCAGCACGTTGAGTCCCAGCGCGCCGGCCTGCTCGAATCCCGCGGGGTGCGACGAGCAGGTCAGCCACAGGTCCAAGTCCGGCTGGACGGGCCGCGGATAGGTCGTGACCCGCGCCTGCCGTCCCTTGCCGTCAGTGCGCTCGACGGTCCTGCCCGCCCACAGGTCCCGCACCTCGGCCAGGCTGTCCAGCGTGTGGGCGCGACGGGCGGCGTAGCGCTCTGGGGCCAGCACGAAGTCGTGCGCGTTCCAGCCGGTGGCCAGGGCCAGGTCGACACGTCCGCGGGAGAGGTTGTCGACGAACGCCCAGTCCTCCACGACGGTCAGCGGGTCGTGGAGCGGGGCGACGACACTGCCCGCCCGCAGCCGCACCCGTTCGGTCCGTGCCGCGAGGGCGGCGGCGGCCAGCGCCGGATTGGGGTAGGCGCCCCCGAAGGGGTGGAAGTGCCGCTCGGGCAGCCAAACCGCGGTGAAACCGTTCCGGTCGGCGAAGCGCGCGCTGTCGAAGAGCAGGTCGTACTCGGCGGCAGCGTCGTCCGCTTTCCTGTTCGCGAAGTACAACAGGCTGAAATCCATGACCGATTTCCCGCCTCCTCAGTTCGCGCTGTCCAGGGCGCCGGCCGGCGTATCCGCCAGTTTCCGTGCGATGAGGAGACCGAGTGCGTCGACGCTCGGGTGGTCCCACATTTCGTCGGCGGTGACGACGACGCCGCAGTGGTCCTCGATATCGGCGGCCAGACCCACGGAACCGACGGAGTTCAGACCGTAGTCCGAGAACGGCCGCACCGGGTCGATTTCCTGTGCCGGGAGCCGGACGTGACCGGCGAAGCAGGTGATGAGCCAGGTCCGGACGGTCTCGGGTGAGTGCTGGGCGTGCGCCATGTCCACCGTGTCCCTCGGTTGCTGATGCGTTGGCAGATGGTGGAGACGCGGGCCGCAACTCGGGGCGAGCAATTGCGATGGATCCACCGGAAAGTAGCAGCGCGCATGACGTCGCGTCAAGACATTCCGAGGCCGTGCAAGGAATACTCCCTCGATAGCGAGGCCATAAGGCTGATTGATAAAGTGCGGAGCGGTGGATTCACGGCCGTATTTGATTCTTCTGCCGTTCGCCGGCGGGGGAGCCGTCCAGGACAGGGAAGGCGACATGACCACCCATCCCCTCGAGGAACGCACGGCGGACGACGTCATCCCGCTCCACCGGGAGTTCCCCGCCGATGTGATCAGCGGCGGCATTGCGCGCCACTCGCCCGTCGGCCACGGGCTGCCGCGGTCCCGCCCCGGCGACCTGACCGGCGACCGCGCCGTCGACGAGGCCGGCGTCCTGTTCCAGGTGGCCGCGGCCCTGCGCGTCGCCGCCCTGGCCGGCACCGGGGCCGACGGACTGCGCCCCGCAGGCCCCGCGGTCGACAGCGGCGCCGCCGCCGATCCGCTCCGACGCCGGACCCGCGCCTCCTGGCAGCGGACGAAACTGGAGGTGCCCGCTTGAGCGACATCCTCGCGACCCTCGTCGCAGACGCCGAGCGGCAGACGGAACGGCGGCGCGCGGCCCGCCCCGAGGCGGAGCTGGTCGTGGACGCCGCGGCCGCGCCCCCGCCCCGGGACTTCGCCGCCGCCCTGCGGCAGCGGGGCCTCGGCGTCATCGCCGAGATGAAGCCCCGCAGCCCCTCCAAGGGGCCGCTCACCGACGACTACCGTCCTGCCGAGCTGGCCCGCGCCTACCAAGGCGGCGGCGCCTGCGCCCTGTCGGTCCTCACGCACGAGGACGGCTTCGCAGGCAGCCCCGACCACCTCGTGGTCGCCCGGGACGCAGCAGAGGTCCCCGTCCTGCGCAAGGACTTCATCGTCGACGAGTACCAGATCGTGGAGGCCCGGGCGCTCGGCGCGGATGCCCTGCTGCTCATCGTCGCCGCGCTGACTCCCGAGCGGCTGGCCGAACTCCTCGCGTGCACCCGGAAGCACGGCATGGAGGCGCTGGTCGAGGTGCACGACGAGGACGAGGTGGACACCGCTTTGGCGGCGGGCGCCGCTGTCATCGGCGTCAACCACCGGGACCTGCGGGACTTCTCGATCGACCGGACTCTCTCCGCCCGGCTGCGCGGGCGGGTGGGCAGCCGGCGGGTCATGGTCGGCGAGAGCGGCGTCCGCGGTGCACAGGACGCGCGCGATCTGGAACGGGCGGGGGTGGACGCGGTCCTCGTCGGAGAACTGCTCATGCGGGCCGAGGATCCCGGCGCCACGATCAAGGAACTGATCGGGTGACGGCGAGCGACACGCACACGACGGCACCGGTGGCTCCGTAGCCCCCGGACACCGCGGCCGGCGCGGGTGAGGGAGCCTGGAGCTCCGGATCGCGGCGCGGCCGCCCCGTCGCGCGGCAGCCGGACCGGCCCGCCCCGGAGGAACTGCGGCGCGTGGGGAACACCCTCGCCCCGCGGCCCCCGCCGGTGCTCCCGGACGAGATCCGCGGTCCGCGGCACTCCCTCGCCGGGACCGGCCCGGATGTCCTGCGGGCCCGTGCCCCGCGGCTGCGCCGGCCTCGGCCGGGTCCACGACCGGAACCAGGAGCCTGCCCCGCAGCAGCGCCCCGGGGCGGCGGTAGGAGAAGGCCGCCGACGGCATCACCCGGGCCACGTCCGGAGGCCCGGGTGCGTGCCACGGCACGGCGAGGACCACCCTGTGCATGCCGGGAGCGGTGTCCCGGCCGTCACCACGCTCCTCGCCGACGCCGCCCTCCCGGAGCGGGACGTGCTCGCCGCCGCGAAGCCGGCCGATCCCCCGCACACCACCAGGCGCGGACCGGTCGGCTGCGGCGAACCGCACGACCTCGCCCGCGGACCGTCACGGGCAGTACGCACGGCTCGCGCCGACACGAAGCGGACGGGGTGCGTGAGCCCGGGCTTCCCCGTGCCTGGGGGGACTGCTGCACCGGGGCACTGTCCGGCGCACGACGAGAGGCAGGAGCCAGCGGGTCGCCGTGCGGGCGCTCTTCCGCGCCGGCGCCCGCGGCCGCTCCGCGCGGACCGGCGGAGGAGCGGGACTGAGCGATAACGCGCCGATAGGGCGCGCATGCCGGTCCCCCCGAGACTGGCAGGGTGTCAGACCCGACCACGTACCGGACCGCGAGCGCCGCACACCAGGGCATCTGGCTGGCCCACCAGCTGGACCCCGGCAGCACGCTGTACACCTGCGGTGTCCGCCTCGTCCTCGAAGGCCGCCTGGACGTCCCGTCGCTGCGTGCGGCCGTGCGGCGTGCGCTCACGGAGGCGGAGAGCCTGCGGGCGCGGTTCGTCGCGTACGAGGACGGACTGCGCCTGTTCGTCGCGGACGTCCCCGAGGACCCGCTGCCCGTCGTCGACCTGCGCGCGGAGCCCACCGGCGCGGAAGCTGCCGCCCGTGCCTGGACCGACGCCGACCTGGCCACCCCCATGGACCCCGGGCACGGCCCGCCGGCCGCGCACACCCTGCTCAGGCTGGCCGACGACCGGGCCTGGCTGCACCTGCGCTACCACCACATCGTCCTCGACGGCTACGGCCAGAACCTCTACCTGCGCCGCCTCGCGGACCTCTACAGCGACCTGGCCGCGGGCCGCGACCCCGGCGCCGGTCCCTTCGCCCCACTGGACCGCCTCCTCGCCGAGGACGAGGAGTACCGCCTCTCCTCGCGCCACGCCCGCGACCGAGCCCACTGGCTGCGCGAGTTCCGCGAGCGGCCCGTCCCCGTCACCCTCTCCGGACGCACCGCCGCGCCCTCGGCAGCCGTGCTGCGCAGCGCCGTACGGCTGCCCGCGGAGCGGGTGAGCGGCCTCCTCGACGCGGTGCCGGGCGCCGCGGGCCGCTGGTCGCTGCTCGTCGTCGCCGCGACCGCCGCGTATCTGCACCGGCTCACCGGCGCGCGTGAGGTGGTCCTCGGACTGCCGCTGGCGGCACGCGTGGGGCGGGCGGCCGCGGCCACCCCGTCGATGGCGGTGAACGTGCTGCCGCTGCGCCTCACCCTCGACACCACCACGACGTTCTCCCAGCTCGTCGCCCAGACCCGCGGACGCGTCAGCGACGCGATCGGGCACCAGCGCTACCGGGGCGAGGAACTCCGCGCGGAACTGGGACTGCTGGACAACTCGCACGACCTGTACGCGGTGTCCGTCAACACCGTCGCCTTCACGGAGGAACCGGACTTCGCCGGTCTGCGTGTCACCCGCCACCAGGTCATGACGGGACCGGTCAAGGACCTGTCGGTCGTCGCCGTCGGTGCGCAGGACGGCAGCGGCGGCGTCCTCGTCGAACTCGAAGCCAACCCCGCCGTGTACGACGAGACGGAACTCGCCCGGCACCGCGACCGCTTCACCGCATACCTGGACGCCCTCGCACGCACCCCCGACGAGCCAGTGGCCCACGTCGAGGTGCTCTTCGGGGAGGAGCGCCGACTGCTCCACGCGTGGCGCGACCCCGGCCCGGACGCGCCCCCGCCGACGGAGAGCCTCGCGCGGCTCTTCGAGCGCCGGGCCGCGACCCACGCCGCGAAGACAGCGCTCGTCGACGCCGAACAGACCCTCACGTACGCCGAGCTGAACGCACGGGCGAACCGGCTCGCCCGGCTCCTCGTCGCGCGGGGCGTGCGGCCCGGCGATCTCGTGGGCGTGCTCATGGAGCGCTCGGCGCACCTCGTGGTGGCGCTCCTCGCGACGCTGAAGGCCGGCGCGGGCTATGTGCCGCTGGACCAGGGCCATCCCCGGGAGCGGTCCCGGCAGATCCTCGACGACACGGCGGCGCGCCTGCTCCTCGTCGACGCCTCGGCGACGGCACACGGGGACGTGTCAGGGAGCCTGCCCGTGATCGAGGTGGGTCCGGGCAGCGGGAGCGGAGAGAAGGGCGAGCACGACGGGGCGGGGGCCGGGACCTCCGCCGACCTCGGCGTCGACGTGCCGGGGGACGCTCTGGCGTACGTGATGTCCACCTCCGGGTCGACCGGCCGCCCCAAGGGCGTGGCGGTCACCCACACGGGCGTGGCCGCCTTCGCGCTCGACCGGTGCTGGAGCGACGCCGTCGCCGAGTGCGTGGTCTTCCACGCCAACCACGCCTTCGACGCCTCGACGTACGAACTCTGGGTCCCGCTGCTGCGCGGCGGACGCGTGGTCGTGGCACCGGCAGGGCCGCCCACCGCCACGCACATCGGGCGGCTCATCGCTACCCACCGGGCCACCAACCTCCACGCGACCGCCGGTCTCTTCCGGGTCCTCGCCCAGGAGGCGCCGCACATCTTCGCCGGGCTGCGGGAGATCTCCACCGGCGGCGACATCGTCTCCGCGGACGCCGTCCGCGCCCTGCAGCGGGCCTGTCCTGACCTGGTGGTCCGCTCCACCTACGGGCCGACGGAGACCACCGCCTTCGCCACCCACATCCCGTTCACCGCCACCGACCCGGTGCCCGACGCCGTGCCGATCGGCCGTCCTATGGACCACACGCGCGCCCACGTCCTGGACGCACGGCTGCGCCCCGTCCCCATCGGAGTCCCGGGCGAGCTGTACCTGGCGGGCGCGGGCCTGGCCCGCGGCTACTGGCGGCGTCCCGTCACGACCGCCGAACGGTTCGTGGCCGACCCCTTCGGCGGACCGGGCGAGCGCATGTACCGGACGGGGGACATCACCCGTTGGCGCCCGGACGGCACGCTCGAATACCTGGAGCGCGCCGACGACCAGGTCAAGGTGCGCGGCTTCCGCGTCGAGCTCGGTGAGGTCGAATCGGCGCTCAGACGCCACCCCGAGGTCGGCCAGGCGGTCGCGGTGGTGCGGGAGTCCGGCGCACAGGTGACGGCGGGATCCGGCCCGGCACGGCAACGGGACGCGGTGGACAAACGGCTCGTCGCCTACGTGGTGCCCTCGGACACGGCCGGCTCCGGCGGGGCGCCGCACCCCCGGGAGCTGCGTGCGGCGCTGGCCCGGCGGTTGCCGGGCTACATGGTGCCGTCGGCCGTCGTCGTCCTGGACGCCCTGCCGATCACGGCGAACGGCAAGCTCGACCGCGCCGCCCTGCCCGTGCCCGACTTCGGCGCACCGACGCCCGGGCGGGC
The DNA here is from genome assembly GCF_014203535.1 of Streptomyces griseomycini. Lineage (GTDB taxonomy): Bacteria > Actinomycetota > Actinomycetes > Streptomycetales > Streptomycetaceae > Streptomyces > Streptomyces griseomycini. The sequence continues at coordinate 11,983 of NZ_JACHJI010000023.1, read as the reverse complement.
GCCCCGCACCCCGCTGGAGGCGGTGCTGTGCGAGCTCTTCGCCGACGTCCTCGGCGTCGAGCGGGTGGGCATCGACGACAGCTTCTTCGACCTGGGCGGGCACTCTCTGACGGCCACGCGCCTCGCGGGCCGGGTGCGCTCGCGGCTCGGCCTGGAACTCGAGATGCGGACCCTGTTCGAGACGCCGACGGTCGCCGCGCTGTCCCAGGACCCGGCGCAGGCGAAGCGGGTACGGCCGCCGCTGGAGCCCGCGCTCCCCGCCCCACCGCACGCTCCGCTGCCGCTGTCGCACGCCCAGCGCCGCCTGTGGTTCATCGCGCGGCTGGAGGGCCCGAACGCGACCTACAACATGCCGCTGGCCCTGCGGCTCTCGGGGCCGCTCGACCGGCCCGCCCTCGCCCGGGCGCTGGCCGACGTGGCGGACCGGCACGCGCCCCTGCGCACCGTCTTTCCCCAGGGGCCCGACGGCCGGCCCCACCAGCGGATCCTGGACGGCCGGGAGGCCGGACCGCCGCTCACCACGGTCGAGTCGGATCCCGACGAACTGCCGGGGCTGCTCGCCACGCAGGCCGCACGCGCCTTCGACCTCACCCGCCAGGCGCCCCTGCGCGCCACGCTGTTCGCCGTCGCCCCCGACGAGCACGTCCTGCTCCTGGTCGTTCACCACATCGCGGGCGACGCCTGGTCGGTACCACCGCTGCTGCGGGACCTGTCCGCGGCGTACGCCGCCCGCCGCGCGGGGAGCCCCGCAGACCTGCCGCCGCTGCCCGTGAGCTACTCGGACTACACCCTCTGGCAACGGGACCTGCTGGGTGCACCGGACGACCCCGACAGTCTCGCCGGTGAACAACTCGCTTACTGGCGCCGGGCGTTGGAGGGACTCCCGCAGGAACTGGCCCTGCCCTACGACCGGCCGCGCCCGCAGGCCGCCTCCCACCGGGGCGGCTCCGTGCCGCTGGTCGTCGGCGCGCGGCTGCACGACCGGCTCCGGCGGCTGGCCCGCGACGCCGGGGCCAGCGTGTTCATGGTCGTGCAGGCCGCCGTCGCCGCACTCCTCACCCGACTCGGCGCGGGCGAGGACATCCCCCTCGGGGCGCCCGTGGCCGGGCGCGCGGAGGACGCCCTCGACGATCTGGTGGGCTTCTTCGTCAACACGCTCGTGCTGCGCACCGACACCTCGGGCGACCCGACCTTCCGCGAACTCCTCACCCGAGTGCGGGAGCGGGACCTGTCGGCGTTCGCCCACCAGGACCTGCCCTTCGACCGGCTCGTCGAGGCACTCAACCCCCCGCGATCGCTGGCGCGGCACCCGCTGTTCCAGGTGATGCTCGCCTTCCAGAGCGTGCCCGACGCCGAGGCGGAACTGACCGGGCTGCGCGTGCGGCGCGAGCCGCTCGCGGCGCCCGCCGTCAAGTTCGACCTCTCCTTCGAGCTCGCCGAACGCTTCACGACAAAGGGCGCTGCCGCCGGAATCAGCGGCAGCGTCGAATACGCCCGCGACCTGTTCGACGAGCGCACGGCGGCCGCCGTCGCGCGGCGCCTGGTGCGCCTCCTCGACGCGGTGACCGCCGACGCGGGTCTTCCGCTCAGTGGCATCGACATCCTCGAACCCGCCGAGCGCGCCGTCCTGCTGGCCGACTGGGACGGCACCGGCGGCCCGCTCCCCGGAGCCACGGTGCCGGACCTCTTCGCCGCCCACGTGGCCCGCACGCCGCAGGCCACCGCGCTCGTCTTCGGCGACACCGAGCTGTCGTACCGCGAACTGGCCGCCCGCGTGGACCGTCTGACCGCCCGCCTCGACCGGCTCGGAGCGGGCCCCGAACACGTCGTCGGCATCGCGCTGCCGAGGTCCACCGAGCTGATCGTCACGCTCCTGGCGGTCCTCCGGACCGGCGCCGCCTTCCTGCCGCTGGACCCGCACCTTCCCCCGGACCGCATCGCGTTCATGGCCGAGGACGCGGCCCCGGTGCGCGTCGTGACACGCGAGTCCCTCGTGGCGGGACTGCCGGACACGGGGTGCGAGCTGCTCGTACTGGACGAACCCCGCCCGCACGAACCCGCCCCGGACGGGCCCGGGGGACCGGCCGGCCCCCGCGACCCCGCCCCGGCGCCGGTCCCACCCGGAGGCCACCCCGCCTACGTGATCTACACGTCCGGGTCCACGGGGCGGCCGAAGGGTGTCGTGGTGACGCGGGACGGCCTCGCCAACCGGCTGTCCTGGATGCAGCAACGCTATCCCCTCGCCCCCGGCGACCGGGTGCTGCAGAAGACCCCCATGAGCTTCGACGTGTCCGTCTGGGAGTTCTTCTGGCCCCTGACGCAAGGCGCGACGCTGGTCCTCGCCGAACCGGAGGGGCACAAGGACCCGGACTACCTGGCCGACGTGATCCGCGAGCGCGGCGTGACCGTGGCCCACTTCGTGCCGTCGATGCTCCAGGCCTACCTGCGGGCGCCGCGCGCCGGTGAACCCTCGCCGCTGCGCCGGGTGTTCTGCAGCGGGGAGGCACTGTCCCGGGAGCTGGAGGCGGACTTCCACGCCACCGCCGACGCACCGCTGACCAACCTCTACGGGCCGACCGAGACCACGGTGGACGTCACCGCCTGGGACTGCCGCCCCGCCGACGCCACGAACGCCGGGCCCGTGCCGATCGGCGAGCCCGTCACCAACACCCGCCTCTACGTCCTGGACGGCCGCCTCGGTCTCGTCCCGCCGGGCGTGGTGGGGGAACTGTACGTGGCGGGCGTACAGCTGGCACGCGGCTACGTGCGGCGGCCCGGACTGACGGCGGAACGCTTCGTGGCGGACCCGTTCGCGGCGGCGCACGGGCTGGCCGGTGAGCGCATGTACCGCACCGGCGACCTGGCGCGCCGACGGCCCGACGGACGGCTGGAGTACGTCGGGCGCGCCGACGACCAGGTGAAGGTGCGCGGCTTCCGCATCGAGCCGGGCGAGGTCGAGGCCGCCCTGCTCCGCCACCCCGGCGTGGCGCAGGCCGCGGTGGTGGTCCGGGGGGACGGTCCCGGGGAGCCCCGGCTCATCGGCTACGTGGTGCCGCGCGCCCCACGCGACGTGTGCGACCCGGTGGACGTGCGGCGCTCCGTGCGGGAGCTGCTGCCCGACTACATGGTGCCGTCGGCCGTCGTCGTCCTGGACGCCCTGCCGGTGACGGCGAACGGCAAGCTCGACCGCGCGGCGCTGCCGGCGCCCGGACTCACCGTCGCACCCGGCGGCCGCACCCCCCGCACAGCCCGCGAGCGGACGCTGTGCGCGCTGTTCGCCGAGGTGCTCGCGGTGGACTCGGTCACCGTCGACGACGGTTTCTTCGACCTCGGCGGCGACAGCATCCTCTCGATCGACCTGGTCGGCCGGGCACGTGCGGCCGGCATCGGGCTCACGCCCGGTGACGTGTTCCGCTGCTCGACGGTCGCGGAACTCGCCGACGCGGTACGCGACCTGACCGACGACAGCACGCCCATCGGACCCCGGCCGGGGTCCGCGACGGGCGACCTGCCGCCGACGCCCGTCATGCACTGGCTCCGCGAGCGCGGTGGCACGGCCGACGGCTTCCACCAGTCGGTGCTGGTGTGGACCCCGCCGGGGCTCGACGAGGCGGGCCTCACCACGGTGCTGCGGGCCCTGCTCGACCACCATGACGCCCTGCGGATGCGCCTGGACGGCGACGACACGCGGTGGCTCCCGCACATCCGCGAGGCGGGCACCGTCGACGCGGCCCGCTGCCTGCGCAGGATCGACGTGGCCGGGGCGGACGACGCGGAGCTGCGCGGGCGCGTCGCCGCGGAGGCCGCTGGCGCGGCGGACCGCCTGAGGCCGCGCGAGGGGGTCGTGCTGCAGGCCGTGTGGTTCGACGCGGGCCGCGAGCGGCACGGCCGGCTCAGCATCACGGCACACCACTTGGCGGTCGACGCGGTGTCGTGGCGCATCCTGCTCGCCGACCTCGCCGCCGCATGGGAGGCCGTCGCCGAGGGGCGCCGCCCGGCACTGGCGCCCGTGCCGACCTCCCTGCGGAGCTGGGCCGCCGCCCTCGTGGCCCAGGCGCGGACGCCGGAACGGCTGGCGGAGCTGCCCTTCTGGACCGCACTCCTGAAGGAGCCCGAACCGCCCCTGGGCGACCGCCCGCTGGACCCGCGGACCGACCTGGTCGAGACCGCCCGTTCCCACACGGTGACCCTCCGGGCGGCGGACACGGAACCGCTCCTGGACCGGGTGACCGCCGCCTTCCGCACCGACGTGCCCACCGTGCTGCTCACCGGCCTCGCCGTCGCCCTCGCCGCATGGCGCCGCGACCGCGGCCGGACCGGGGGCGGGAGCGTGCTGATCGACGTGGAGGGGCACGGCCGCGACGCGTCGCTCGTGCCGGGCGCCGACGTGTCCCGCACGGTGGGCTGGTTCACGGCCCTGCACCCCGTACGCCTGGACGCGGGCCTCGACGACGACACCGAGAACGGCACCGGCCGGGACGACACCTGGGCCGGCATCCGGGCCGGGGGCCCCGCGCTGGGTGCCGCGCTGAAACGGGTCAAGGAACAGCTGCGGGCGGTGCCCGACAACGGCGTCGGCCACGGCCTGCTGCGCCATCTGAACAGCGACACGGCGGACGCGCTCGCCGCGCTCGCCCGCCCGCAGATCCTCTTCAACCACCTGGGCAGACTCGCCGTCGCCGACTCCCTCGCGCCCACCCCCTGGCGGCCCGTCGCCGCCCCGCAGGGACCGCCGCACGGCACGCCGGGCCCGGCCCTGTCCCACGTACTGGAGATCACGACGCTGGTCGAGGTCCACGGCAGGGGACCACGCCTGCGCGCCACCCTCTCCTGGCCCGGCGGCCTGCTCGCCGAGGCGGAGGTGGCCGGACTCGCCCGGACGTGGCTGGAGGTCCTGCGGGGCCTCGTCCGCCACGCCGAGCGGCCGGGCGCGGGCGGCCGGTCCCCGTCCGACCTCGGCCTGGTCTCCCTCAGCCAGGAGCAGATCGAGCGGCTCGAACACACCTGGAGGACAGCGCGGTGAGCGCGGACATCGAAGACATCCTGCCGCTGACACCGCTGCAGGAAGGGCTGCTGTACCACGCCCAGCACGGCACGGCGGGCCCCGCGGGCACGGTGGACGGCTACGGCGTGCAGCTGACCCTGCGCCTGGCCGGCACCGTGGATCACGGCCTGCTGCGCGCCGCCTGCCGGGCCCTGCTGCGCCGGCACCCGAACCTGCGCGCGGGATTCCTGCACCAGGACCTCGACCGGCCCGTCCAGGTCATCGCCGCCGACGCGGACGCCCCGTGGCAGGAGCGGGACCTGCGGGGCACGGACGCGCCGCGCGCACGGGAGGCGGCGGCCGACCGGCTGCTCGCCGACGAGCGCGACCGCGGCTTCGACCTGACCCGCCCGCCTCTGCTGCGCTTCACCCTCCTCCAGCTCGCCGACGAGGAGCACCTGTTCACCCTCACGTACCACCACATCCTCCTCGACGGCTGGTCGGTGCCCGTCCTCGTACGGGAACTGCTCACCCTCTACGCGCACCGCGGCGACCCGGCGCACCTGCCGAAGGCCCGCCCCTACCGCGAGTACCTCGTGTGGCTCGCCGAACGGGACCAGGACGCCGCCCGGGCCGCGTGGTCCGCGGCACTCGCCGGACTGGAGGGGCCCACGCGCCTGTCGACGGCGACCCGCCCCGGGCAGGACCGGAAACCGCCCCGCGCCGACCCGCCGCCGCGGGCGCCCGCGCACGTCACCGCAGACCTGTCCGAGCGGCTCTCCCGGGACCTGCGCGCGTGCGCCGCCGCGCACGGGGCCACCCTGAGCACCCTGGTCCAGGGCGCCTGGGGCGTCCTCCTGCACAAGCTGACCGGGCGGGACGACGTGGTGTTCGGCAGCGTCGTCGCGGTGCGGCCGCCGGAACTTCCCGGTGTCGCGGACATGGTGGGGCTGCTCATCAACACCGTGCCCGTGCGCGTGCGGACCGCACCCGACGACAGCCTGGCCGCCGTCTGCGCGCGGCTCCGGGGGTGGCAGGCACAGCTGATCGACCACCAGCACGTCGGACTCGCCGAGCTCCAGCGTCTCGCGGGTACCGGCGAGCTGTTCGACACGGTCGTCGTCCACGAGAGCTACCCGGTCGGCCTCGCGCCCGTGACCCCTGCCGTCCCCGGACCGCGCATCACGGGCACACGGGACCGGGGAGGCACGCACTACCCACTGGCCTTGATCACGCACCCCGGCGACCGGCTGAGGCTGCGCCTGGAGCACCGCGCGGACCTCTTCGACGCCGCCACGGCGCGCGGCTTCCTCGACCGCCTGGTCCGGATCCTCCGAGCGGTGGCGACGGACCCGGGGCGCCTGGTGGCCCGGACGGACGTCCTGACCGAGGAGGAACGCGGGCGCGTCCTCACCGACTGGGGCCGGGGCGCGCCCTCGGCCGGCCCCGGGCGGCGGTCCGCCCCCACGCTGCCCGGACTCTTCGCCGCCCGGGCCGCGAGGACCCCCGACCGGGTGGCCGTCGAGGAGGGCGGCACCCGCCTCACCTACCGCGAACTGGACGCGCGGTCCGCGGAGCTGGCCCGCGGGCTCGTCGCGTGCGGCGCGGGCCCGGAGCGCCGGGTGGCCGTCGCGATGGACCGCTCGGCCGACCTCGTGGTGGCGCTCCTCGCCGTGGTGCGGACCGGCGCCTCCTACGTGCCGCTCGACACCCTCTGGCCCGAGGAACGACGCCGCTTCGTCCTGGCCGACACCGGCGCGAGCGTCCTGCTCACCGACGCGCGGACACCGCGCGTCCTCGGCCCGGCCACCGCAGGCGGCCACGCCACGACCGCCCACCCGGACGCCCTCGCGTACGTGATCCACACCTCGGGCTCGACGGGCGTGCCCAAGGGCGTCGCCGTCACGCACCGGGACGTGATCGCCCTCGCGGCCGACACGAAGCTGAGCGGCGACGCGCACGAGCGGGTCCTGCTGCACTCCTCCCACGCCTTCGACGCGTCCACGTACGAGATGTGGGTGCCGCTCCTCAACGGCGGCCGGATCGTCGTGGCACCGCCCGGTCCCCTGACCGCGCCCCGCGTCGAGGAACTGGTCGCCGGGCACGGGCTGACCGGGATGTTCCTGACGGCCGGCCTGCTGCGGGTCCTCGCCGAGGAGGCGGCGGGCTGTTTCGCGGGGCTCCGGGAGGTGTGGACGGGCGGCGAGCGGGTGCCGCCCGAGCCGCTGCGCGCGGTGCTGGACGCGTGCCCCGGCACCACCGTCGTCGCCGGGTACGGGCCGACCGAGACGACGACCTTCGCCACCTGCCGGGCGTTCGCCCCGGGCGACCGGGTCCCGGACGAGGTGCCGCTCGGCCGTCCGCTGGACGGCACGCGCGCCTACGTCCTGGACGGAGCCCTCGGCCTCGTGCCGCCCGGCACGGTGGGGGAGCTGTACCTGGCGGGCGCGGGCGTCGCGCGCGGGTACGCCCACCGCCCGGGCCCGACCGCCGAGCGCTTCGTGGCGGACCCGTTCGCGGCGGCGCACGGGCTGTCCGGTGAGCGCATGTACCGCACCGGCGACCTGGCGCGCTGGACGCCCGACGGGCAGCTGGAGTTCGCCGGGCGTGTCGACGACCAGGTGAAGGTGCGCGGCTTCCGCGTCGAGCCGGGCGAGATCGAGGCGGTCCTCGGCGAGCAGGAACGTGTCGGGCACGCGGCGGTCGTGGCACGCGAGGACCGCCCGGGCGACCGGCGGCTCGTCGCGTACGTGGTGCCGGCCGGCGGGGTCGCCCGCGACGAGGTCGACCCCGCGCAGGTGACCGCGGCGGCGGCCGAGCGCCTCCCGAGCCAGCTGGTGCCCTCGGCGGTCGTCGTCCTCGACGCCCTGCCGCTGACGGTCAACGGCAAGCTCGACCGCGCGGCCCTCCCGGCTCCCGGGCCGGCCGGGGCGGCCGGCGGGCGTGCGCCGCGCTCGGAGCGTGAGCGCGTCCTGTGCGCCCTGTTCGCCGAGGTGCTCGGGCTGCCCGAGGTCACCGTCGACGACAGCTTCTTCGCGCTCGGCGGCGACAGCCTGACGAGCCTGCGCCTGGCGGGCCGGGTCCGCTCAGCCCTGGGCGTGGACCTCGACCTTCCGCTCCTGTTCCGGCACCCGACGGTGGCATCCCTGGAGCCGCTGCTGAAACCGCCCACCGCGGCCGCCACGCGGCGTCCCGCCCTGCGCCGCATGCGCTGACCGGCCAGGGCGTCGCACAGGGCGTCGCACACCGCACCCGGCACAGAGGAGAACCCCGAGTGATCCCCCTATCGTTCGCGCAGCGGAGTCTGTGGCTCACCGGGCAGCTGGAGGGCCGCTCGGCCACCTACAACATCCCGCTCGCCCTGCGCCTGACCGGGGTCCTGGACCGGGCGGCCCTGGAGGCGGCGCTGCGGGACCTGGCCGAGCGGCACGAGAGCCTGCGGACGGTGATCGGGCGGCACGAGGGCGAGCCCTGCCAGCTGGTCCTCGACGCCGACGACGTGGGCGAGCTTCTGACGGACGTGACACCGACCGCCGCGGATGCCCGGGGCGGGACCGCGCCCGCCGTGCTCCTGGGCGAGTGCGCCGCGTACGAGTTCGATCTCACGGCGCAGGCGCCGCTACGGGTGTGGCTGTGCGGGACCGGACCCGACGAGCACCTCCTCGTCCTGGTGGTGCACCACGTCGCGGCCGACGGCTGGTCGATGGGCATCCTGCTGCGCGACCTCGGGCAGGCCTACGCGGCACGACGCCAGGGGCGGGCCCCCGAGTGGGAGGCGCTGCCGGTGCAGTACGCGGACTACACCCTGTGGCAGCGCGAACTGCTCGGCGACGAGGGGGACCCGCACAGTCTCGCCGCCCGCCAGCTGGCCTTCTGGCGGGACCGGCTGGCGGGCCTGCCGGAGGAGCCGGCCCTGCCCACCGACCTGCCCCGGCCCCCGGTCGCGAGCCGGCGCGGCGGCACGGTCCCGCTGGAGCTCGGCCCGGAGCTGCACGGCCGCCTCACCGGTGTCGCCCACGAGCTGGGCGCGAGCCTGTTCATGGTGGTGCGTGCCGGGCTGGTGGCCCTGCTGTCCCGGCTCGGCGCGGGCGACGACATCACCCTCGGCACACCGGCTGCGGGCCGCACCGACGACGCCCTGAGCGATCTGGTGGGCTGCTTCGTCAACACCCTCGTACTGCGCGCCGACACGAGCGGCGATCCGACGTTCACGGACCTCGTGGAGCGTGTACGGGACGCGGACCTGGCTGCGTTCGCACACCAGGACATCCCGTTCGAGCGGCTCGTGGAGGCACTGAACCCGACGCGCTCACCGTCCCGCCACCCGCTGTTCCAGGTGATGCTCGCCTTCCATAAGTTCACCGACATCGTCCCCCGGCTTCCGGACCTGCGCGCCGAGTTGTTGCCGCTCGGCTCTCCCGCCGCCCACTTCGACCTCTCCTTCGACCTCACCGAACGGCACGACGCCGACGGCCGGGCGGCCGGCATCACCGGCATCCTCTGCCATGCCACCGACCTGTACACCCCCGACACCGCCCGGCGCATCGCCGACCGTCTCGTCCGCCTCCTGACCGCCGCTGCCGACGACCCGCGGCGGCCGGTCACCGCCCTGGACATCCTCGCCCCGGCCGAGCGCGCGCTCCTCCTGGCCGAGGGACACGGCACCCACGGCCCGGCCGCCCGGCCGGACACCGTGACGGGGCTGTTCGCGGCGCGCGTGGCGCAGCGTCCGGACGCGACCGCGCTCGTCTTCGGGGACACCGAACTCACCTACCGCGACCTCGACACCCTCTCCGGCCGTCTCGCCCGGCTGCTGCGCGCCCGGGGCGCCGGCCCCGAACGCCTGGTCGCGGTGGCCATGGACCGCTCCGCCGACCTCGTCGTGACGCTCCTCGCGGTCCTCAGGACCGGTGCCGGCTACGTCCCTCTCGCACCCGGCACACCCCTGGCACGCATCCGCCTCGTCCTCGACGACACGCGCGCCGCCCTCCTGCTCACCGACGGCAGCGCCGAACTCCCGCCGGACATCACCGTCCCGGTCCTCGACGTCACCGCCGACCACGACGCGACGGCCCACCGCGACGAGCGCGGCCCGCACCGGACACCGCCGCCCGCCCCCGTCCACCCCGACAGCACCCTGTACGTGATGTACACGTCGGGCTCGACGGGCCGGCCGAAGGGCGTCGTGACGCCGCACGCGGCCGTGGCGGCGTTCGCGGCCCACCGGCCGTGGCTGCGCGACGGCGCCCCGGACAGCGTGCTCTTCCACGCCAACCACGCCTTCGACGCGTCGACCTACGAGGTGTGGGCCACGCTCGCCCACGGCGGCCGCGTGGTGATCGCGCCGCCGGGACCCCTGAACGGCGCGGCCGTGGCCGAGCACATCGCCCGGCACGGTCTGACCCGGCTGCATGCGACCGCCGGCCTCTTCCGCGTCTGGGCGGAGGAGGAACCGGAGGTCTTCCGGGGGCTGCGCGAGGTGACGACCGGCGGTGACGTCGTCTCCGCAGCCGGGGTCCGCGCGGTGCTGCGCGCCTGCCCGGACACCGTGGTCACGGCGGCGTACGGCCCCACCGAGACGACGGCCTTCAGCACGCTCAGCACCTTCACCGGGGACACGGACCGCGTCCCGAACACGGTGCCGATCGGCCGCCCGATGGACGGCATGCGCACCTACGTCCTCGACCACCGCCTCGCCCTGGTGCCGCCCGGCGTGGTGGGGGAGCTGTACGTGGCGGGCACGGGCCTCGCGCGCGGCTACCTCCACCGCCCCGGCCCGACCGCCGAGCTCTTCGTGGCCGATCCGTACGCGTCGGCGTACGGAGCCGGGGGCGAGCGCATGTACCGCACCGGAGACCTGGCCCGCCGACTGCCCGACGGGCAGCTGGAGTTCGTGGGACGCGTCGACGACCAGGCGAAGGTGCGCGGCTTCCGCGTCGAGCTGGGCGAGGTCGAGGCCGCGCTGCTCGGTCACCCGGACGTGGCGCGCACGGTCGCGGCGGTCAAGGAGGACGGCTCCGGCGACAAGCACCTGATCGGGTACGTCGTCCCGGAACGCGGCGGTCGCCCGGAACCGGCCCCCGACGGTGCCCCGGAGCCCGTGGACACCGAGGCGATCCTCCGCCACGCCCGGACCGTGCTCCCCGACCACGCGGTGCCGTCCGCGATCGTGCCCCTGCGGACGCTGCCGCTCACCGCCAACGGCAAGCTGGACCGCGCGGCCCTGCCGCACCCCGGCCCCGCAGCCGCGGTCCCTGGCGGCCGCGCCCCCCGCTCCCGGCGCGAACACGCCCTGTGCGCGCTGTTCGCCGAGATCCTCGGCCTGCCCGAGGTGACGATCGACGACGACTTCTTCGCCCTGGGCGGTCACTCGCTGCTCGCGACCCGTCTGGTCAGCCGGGCGCGGGCCGAACTCGGCATCGACCTGGACATGGCGGATCTGTACGCGGCGCAGACGGTGGAGGCGCTGGCCCGCGAACTCCCCGGGACCGGCGGCAGGCCGCGCCCGCCCGTACGCGCCCCCCGGCACCGGCCCGACCGGCTCCCGGTGTCCTTCGCCCAGCAACGGCTCTGGTTCCTCGGGGAGTTGTCGGGCCGTTCGGCGACGTACAACATCCCCTTGACGGTCCGGCTGACCGGTGCCGTGGACGTGGCCGCCCTCGCGGCGGCGCTGCGGGACGTGGTCGAGCGGCACGAGAGCCTGCGGACGGTGATCGGCCAGGCCGGGGGCGAGCCGTTCCAGCGGGTGCTCGACATGACCGAGGTGGGCGAACCGCTCACCGTGGTGGAGAGCGCCCCGCAGCAGCTGCCGCACACGGCGGCCACCCACGAGTTCGACCTGGCGGCGGAGCCGCCGTTACGGGCGTGGTTGACCGCGACCGGCCCCGGCGAGCACCTCCTCGTCCTCGTGGTGCACCACATCGCGGCCGACGGCTGGTCGATGGGGCCGCTGGCCCGTGATCTGGGGCGGGCGTATGCGGCGCGTTGTGAGGGGCGGGG
>NZ_JACHJI010000022.1 GCF_014203535.1 Streptomyces griseomycini | reverse complement strand
GCGAAGTAGATGACTGGGCCCCTGGCTTCACCGATCAACGGTCCCGCAGCCCAAGGGGACGTTTCCTCCACATCCTCGGTGATGTCACACCACCGTTCCAAGAGGGCTCCGACGTAGGCCGCGATGCGTTCGGACGGAGATTCCTCGTCCTCGCCATTGAGATAGCGGTCGTACAGGTCGTTGAAGACCCGGCTGGCGGTCTTGTCATCCGCCGGCCGCTCGCCTTCCCAGACGGCCAGGTCGTAGCTCATGCCTGGAGGCTCTCACACCGCACTGACAGACATGCAGCACTCGCAACAGCCAAATGAAACGGTGTCTTATCCCAGGTCCCCCGGAACCGGGTCCGACTGCTCACCGAGCACCACCCATTCCTCGGCGCGCGGGCGGGTCACTTGGCGTCTCCCCCGGAACCAGGCTTCTTCTTGTCCGTACCCCGCAGGGCCTCGGCAAGGGCGTGATCGATTTCCTCATAGGTCTTCGCCGCTGTGGATAGCAGCGACGATAGTTTCTCCAGCTCGTCCGTCAGACGCTCGCGATGAATCTTCCAGTTGTCACCGAAGTCGTCGACCAGTCCCTGGTCGCCCAAGACGGCTACGCCCAACCCGTCGGCAGGGTTGGCGTTCTTGGAGAACTCTCGATGAATCCTGGACAGAGACCTGGAACTTTCCTTGATGCGTCCGATATCGGCGGTCTGGTCCGACATCCCATCCCCCGCTGAGTGGTGTCACGGTACGAACCGGTGGGGCGAGCAGCCGTGCTCGCCCCACCGTGGTGGAGAACTCCGTCCAGCGGCCGATTTACTTGCGGGCGGCCTTCGCCAGCTCGTCGTCGATCTGCTCGAACTTGTCGGCGGCCATGGTCAGGTAGTCGCCCATGCCGTCCAGGCCGTCCAGCGTGGTCTTCGCGCCGTTGGTGAACTCGTCGAAGTTCTCGTCGAAGGCCTTCGACGAGCTCTTGGTGACGTAGCCGGAGTTGACCAGGTTGTTGATGTACTTGCGGAGGGCGTCCAGCTTCTCCTGGAGCTTCTCCTTCTCCTTCACGACATGCTTGGCCGCTTCCCGCATGTCCTGGTATGTGATGTCAAGGTCCTTGGCCATGAAGCCGCTTCCTCTCGCAACGCCGCAGGGCCAACCCCCGTGGCTCCCTTGTTTGCGGAACGATCGGCCCGTCCTCGCGCCTTCTGGGACACAGGAGGCGTATGGGACCGCCGGTGTGATCGTCCGCTCTTGCGGCAGCAGCTTACGGGGGTGAACTGTGGTGTCACATCCCGGCTTTGTGAAGGCGCCGGTGCGAAGTCGTGTACGGCGTTGCCATCGGGAACGTCATCCCGCCTCCCCGTTGCCGCCGCCCGGCCGCGAGCGGATATCGTCGCGGGGACTGCTGTGACTCGCGGGGTGGAAGCGACCACAGGGCCTGGGGAGGACGAGCGTGCGCCTGACTCTGACCGTCGTCGATCCGTTCGGCGGGGACACCGCCGACGTCGTGCTCGACGCCGATCCCGAGTCCACCGTCGGGGACATCGCGCAGGAGCTGGCCGCACAGGTCGGGCACGGCGGGGCCCAGGTCATCCCCATCGGGCACCAGGGACAGGCCCCCGCCGGCAACGCGCCCCCGGTGTACGTGGACGGGTACGCCGTCGATCCCTCCGCCACCGTCGTCGGGTCGCCGTTGCGCGACGGGGCCGTGGTGTCGCTCCAGGACCCCTCCGGGTGCCTGCCCGGCGAACCCACCGGGCTCGTCGAACTGCGCGTCGTCGGCGGGCCCGCCGCCGGGACCGTGCACCGGCTCGGGGTCGGGCGGTACGACATCGGCAGCGGGCCGGCCGCCACCCTCCGCGTCGACGATCCCGAGGTCGACGCCCGCGCCCTCACCCTCTCCGTCGCCACCGACGGGACCTGCCGGGTCGCCCTCCACTGCGACGAAGAGGGCGTCACCCTCGACGGTGCCCCCTTCACGGATCCGGAGGGCACCGAGGAGGGCAGAGCCAAGGGCAAGGAGAAAGGCAAGGGCAGGCGCAAGCGCAGGAGCAAGGGGAGGCGAAAGGACGGGGGCAGGGGTGAGGACGCCGGCGGCAAGGCCCCCGGCACGCGCGACTGGCCGCTCGGCGGGCAGATCGGGGTCGGCAACACCCTGCTCGAACTCACCCGCTACACGCCGCCCAACGCCGCCCTCAAGTGGTCCGACGACGGGATGGGGCTCGACTACAACCGGCCGCCCCGGCTGCGGCCGCCCGAGCGGCAGACGAACTTCCGGCTGCCCTCCGCGCCCCGCGAGTACGAGGCGCGGCCACTGCCGTGGATCATGGCGTTGACGCCGCTCGTCGGTGCGGTCGTCATGGTGACGATCTTCCAGCGCTGGTACTACCTGATCATGGCGGCCCTCAGCCCCGTTCTGCTCTTCGCCAACTACTTCAGCGACAAGAAGCACGGACGCAAGTCCCACGCCAAACAGGTCAAGGAGTACGAGGAGCAGAAGGAGCGGATCGAGAAGGACGCCCAGGAGGCGCTGGTCCAGGAGCGGAACGACCGGCGGCACGCCATCCCCGACCCGGCCACGGTGCTGTCGCTCGGCACGGGGCCGCGGACCCGGCTGTGGGAACGGCGGCGCACCGACCGGGACCATCTGCTCCTCCGGTTCGGCACGGGGCGGCTGCCCTCCGAGGTGGTGCTGGACGATCCCGAGCAGGACGACCACCGCCGCCAGGTGACCTGGAAGATCGAGGACGCTCCCGTCGCGCTGCGCCTGCGGTCCCTCGGTGTCATCGGCGTGGCCGGACCCGGCGACTCCGCGCGTGCGCTCGGACGGTGGGCCGTCGCGCAGACGGCGGCCCTGCACAGTCCGATGGACGTGCAGTTCTACGTGCTCAGCGAGAACTCCGCCCGGGAGTCGTGGGACTGGATCCGGTGGCTGCCGCACGCCCGGCCGTCCGGCGGCCAGGACGTCAACGTCCTGATCGGCACCGACGCCGAGACCGTCGGCGCCCGCATCGGCGAGCTCACGCAGATCCTCGACGCCCGCAAGAAGGCCGCCGAGGAGAACCGGTCCCAGGGCACGACGTTCAGCGACCCGGACATCGTGGTCGTCTGGGACGGCTCCCGGCGGCTGCGGTCGCTCCCCGGTGTGGTGCGGCTGCTGCGCGAGGGGCCGGCCGTGTCGATGTACGCCCTGTGCCTGGACGCCGAGGAACGGTTCCTGCCGGGTGAGTGCCAGGCGTTCGTCGTCGCCGAGCCCAAGGCCGAGGAGGACGACCGGGAGCAGCGGCCGGAGCAGCCCCAGCAGCAGGTCAGCGGCGGCTTCCCCTCCTTCCAGGCCTGGCACGCCGGCGCCGCCGCCGAGCCCGGTCGCGCCGGTGTGCCCGACAGGCTGCGGCTGCGCGTCGAGGAGGCGGGCGCGGAGCGCCTGAAGGACGTACGGCCCGACTTCGTGTCGCCGGCCTGGTGCCTGCGGCTGGCCCGCTCGCTGTCGCCGCTGCGCGACATCAGCGGGGAGACCGAGGACTCGGCGCTGCCCGGCTCCAGCCGGCTGCTCGACGTGCTGCAGCTGGAGCCGCCGACGAGCGAAGCGATCACGGCGCGCTGGCGGATGGGCGGGCAGTCGACGCTGGCGGTGATCGGTGAGTCGTACGACGGGCCGTTCGGCATCGACATCCGCAAGGACGGGCCGCACGGACTCATCGCCGGTACGACCGGTTCCGGCAAGTCCGAGCTGCTGCAGACGATCGTCGCCGCGCTCGCCGTGGCGAACACGCCCGAGAACATGACGTTCGTCCTCGTCGACTACAAGGGCGGGTCCGCGTTCAAGGACTGCGTGAAGCTGCCGCACACCGTCGGCATGGTGACCGACCTGGACGCCCACCTCGTGGAGCGGGCCCTGGAGTCGCTGGGCGCGGAGCTGAAGCGGCGCGAGCACATCCTGGCCGCCGCGGACGCCAAGGACATCGAGGACTACCAGGACCTGGTGCGGCGGGACCCCTCGCACGCGCCCGTGCCGCGGCTCCTCATCGTGATCGACGAGTTCGCGTCGATGGTGCGCGACCTGCCCGACTTCGTCACGGGTCTGGTGAACATCGCCCAGCGGGGACGCTCCCTCGGCATCCACCTGCTGCTCGCCACGCAGCGGCCGAGCGGTGTGGTCTCCCCCGAGATCCGCGCCAACACCAACCTCCGCATCGCGCTGCGCGTGACGGACGCCGGCGAGTCGACGGACGTCATCGACTCCCCCGAGGCCGGGCACATCGCGAAGAGCACCCCGGGTCGCGCCTACGCCCGGCTCGGCCACGCCTCCCTGGTGCCGTTCCAGTCGGGTCGGGTCGGCGGCCGGCGGCCCGGTGCGGCGGACCCGGCGGCGCTCGCACCCTGGGTGGGGCCGCTGGCCTGGGAGGACCTGGGGCGGGCCGCGCTGGCCAAGCCGAAGTCCCAGGTCCGCGAGGACGACGAGATCACCGACCTGAAGGTGCTCGTGGACGCCGTGCGCGACGCCAACGACTCGCTCGGCATCCCCGCCCAGCACAGCCCGTGGCTGCCCGCGCTGGACGAGACGCTGCTGCTCGACGACGTCGAGGTGCCGGCCGTCGCGCTCGCGCCGGGCAGGCTGCCGCCCGCCCCGTACGGCGTCGAGGACCTGCCGGCCGACCAGGCGCGCCGCCCGGTCGTCGTGGACTTCGCGACCTTCGGCCACCTGATGATCGGCGGTGCCCCGCGCAGCGGCCGCTCCCAGGTGCTGCGCACCATCGCGGGGTCGCTGGCCCGCACCCACTCCGTCGCCGACGTGCACCTGTACGGCATCGACTGCGGCAACGGCGCCCTGAACGCGCTGACCCGGCTGCCGCACTGCGGCGCGGTCGTCGGCCGCAACCAGACCGAGCGGGTGATCCGGCTCGTCAACCGGCTCAAGGGCGAACTGTCGCGCCGCCAGGACCTGTTGGCCGACAAGGGTTTCGCGGACATCGGCGAGCAGCGGGCCGCGGTCGCCGAGGACGAGCGGCTGCCGCACATCGTGGTGCTGCTGGACCGCTGGGAGGGCTGGGTGCCCACGCTCGGCGAGATCGACCACGGTTCGCTCACCGACGAGCTGCAGACGATGATGCGCGAGGGCGCCAGCGTCGGCATCCACCTCGTCCTCACCGGTGACCGCACCCTGCTCGTCGGCCGGATCGCGACCCTCACCGAGGACAAGTACGGGCTGCGCCTGGCCGACCGCAGCGACTTCTCCTCGCTCGGCATCCCGGCCCGCAAGGTGCCGGAGGAGATCCCGCCGGGCCGTGCCTTCCGCAACGAGGCCGGTACGGAGACGCAGTTCGCGCTGCTCTCCGAGGACACCACCGGCCAGGGACAGGCGGCCGCGCTGGCCGCGATCGGCGAGGCGGCGGCCGCCCGCGACGCCGGAGTGCCGCGCGCCCGGCGGCCGTTCCGCGTCGACAGCCTGCCCAGCCGCATCTCCTTCCCGGAGGCGTGGGAGCTGCGCGACCCGGAGGCGTCCCGGTCCAGGCTGTGGGCGCTGGCCGGCATCGGCGGCGACGAGATCGTCGGCTTTGGACCGGATCTCGCCGAGGGGGTACCGGCGTTCGTCATCGCGGGACCGGCCAAGTCGGGGCGCTCCACCGTGCTGATGAACTTCGCCCAGTCCTTCCTCGCGCACGGCACCCGGCTGGTCATCGCCGCTCCCCGGCAGTCGCCGCTGCGCCGGCTCGACGGCGCGGAGGGCGTGCTGAAGGTCTTCACCGGTGACGACATCGACGAGGACGACTTCGAGGAGCTGATCGACGGGGCGTCGACCGAGGCGCCGATCGCCGTGCTCGTCGACGACGGCGAGATCCTCGAGGACTGCGACGCCGAGAGCCAGTTGAAGAAGCTCGTCTCCCGGGGCGCCGAACGCGGTCTCGCGCTCGTCATCGCCGGTGACGAGGAGGACGTGTGCAGCGGCTTCTCCGGCTGGCAGGTCGACGCGAAGAAGGCCCGCCGCGGCATCCTGCTCTCCCCGCAGGAGTCCTCCAGCGGGGACCTCATCGGCCTGCGGCTGTCCCGCAGCATGGTCGGCGGCCAGGTCGTCCCGGGCAAGGGCATGCTGCACCTCGGGGACGGTGAGCTGCGGACGGTCGTGGTGCCGGGGTGAGCGGCGGATCGGCGGGACCGGGGCGGCGGAGGGCGGCCGGACCGTCCCTGCGGTACGAGCGCCGGCCGGGCAGGGCGTCGTCCCCGCGCGAGAAGACCGGTCTCGGGGACCGGGGCTGTCCGGCTGTCCGGTGATCCCCGCCTTCCTCGTCCTGATCCTGCCGTTGGTCCTCTTCGACCTGTACCGGGGCCGGACGTCTGGGGCGACCTGGCCCCCGGACGGCCCGGCGGGCCGTACGTCTTCGCCGCCGTCGTCGGCGCTCTCGGGCCGTTGGCCTTCGCCGCCCGGGGGGCGCCGCTGACCCGCCTCGCTGCCCGGCCTGACCGCCTGCTACCTGGTCACCGGGGCGGTCCTCGCCACCTGGCGGCCGAAGCGCCGCTCGGGCTGGGACGGCGACTGCTACGCCGAGGGCGGCCCCTGCTGGGTGCACGAGCAGTACCCGTACCTGTGGGTCGCGGGTCTCGTGGGCATGGTCGCCCTGGGCGCGCTCCTGCTCACCCTGCTCACCAAGTACGTGGTCAAGGACCGTCCGGCACGCCCCGAGGGGGCCGCGGGGCCCGCCGACGCGCCGGGGCCCGCCGCTACTCGATCTTCGACAGCCGTGCCTCCGGCCGTCCCGACGCCTTGCTGTCCGACTCGTAGACGAGGTCGTCGCCGACCGGGGTGAGGCGGACCGTGTGCTCGGCCTGGTTGCACACGTCGCGGTTGGACTTCGCGCCGACGGAGCTCGTGACGAGCTGCTTCTCCGTGATCTGCTTCAGGGTGAGGACGTCGTCGCAGACGCCCCCGAAGATGTCGGTGTGCCGGAGCGTGCCGACCTGTTCGCCCGCCTCCCCCTGCTTGATCGTCACGCGGAACGTGCCCAGGGGGATGGCGATGCCGTCGCGGGAGGTGGCCTGGCCCTCCCAGGTGCCGAGGTACGCGGCGGGGACCGCGGCGGCCGGTGCCTCGGACCGGGCGCCGCCGTCGGAACCGGACGGGCCGCCGGAGGATCCGCCCGGCAGCAGGTCGAACACGAACACCGAGCCGACGGTCGCCGCGGCCAGCGCTCCGGCGACCGCGAGGGCCACCGTGCAGCTCACCCGTCTGCCGCGGCCGCCGTGCTCCGCGGCGGAGGCGGCCGTGGCGGAGACGGTCAGCTTTCCGGGACGGCGGGCCGCGGGCTGGGTCGGCGGGTGCGGGGCCCCGGGCGCGGGGCGCCCCGCGCCGGGCGGTCCGGGCACGGCGGCGGCGCCCGCCGCCTCGGGCTCCGCTCTCTCCGCTCCCGCCGGCCTCCCCGCTCTCTCCGGCATCACCGGCGGCGGGCCGAACCCCCCGGTCGCCGGCCCGGACGTCGGGGCCTCCCCGACCGACGGGCTGCTGAAGTCCACCGGCCCGGACCCGGGCCCCGGCCCGCTTCCCGCTCCCGCCCCGGTCTCCAGGTTCAGCAACTGCACCGCTGCCCGGCTCACCTGCTCCACCAGCGCTCCCGGCAGCCACCCGCCCGCCACCGCCCGGGCCGCGCCCTCGGGGGCGAGCCGTCGGGACACCTCGGCCGGGGACGGGCGCGCGGCCGGGTCCTTGTCCAGGCACGCCTCCGCCAGCTCGCGCACCTCGCCGTCCAGGTCGTCCAGTTCCGGGGGCTCGTGGACGACCTTGTACAGCAGCGCCGCCGAGGAGTCGCCGGGGAACGGCGGCCGGCCCGTCGCCGCGTACGCCAGCACCGCGCCCAGGGAGAAGACGTCCGCCGCGCCCGTGACGCCCTTGCCGAGGATCTGTTCGGGGGACATGTAGCCGGGGGAGCCGACCGACACGCCCGTCGACGTCAGGGACGCCGTGCCGTCCGTGGCGCGCGCGATGCCGAAGTCGATGAGCAGCGGGCCGTCGAGGGTGAGGAGGACGTTCGACGGCTTCACGTCCCGGTGCACCAGGCCCAGCTCGTGCACCGCCGCCAGCGCCTCGGCCAGGCCCGCGCCCAGCGCCCGTACGGTGGGACCGGGCAGCGGGCCGGTGTCCGTGACGGCCGCCGCCAGGGACGGGCCGGCCGCGTAGGCGGTGGCGACCCAGGGGATCCGGGCGTCGGGGTCGGCGTCCAGGACGGGGGCCGTCCAGGCGCCGCCCACCCGGCGCGCGGCGTCGACCTCGCGGCGGAAGCGGGCCCGGAACTCCTCGTCCAGCGCGAAGTGCGGGTGCACGATCTTGACCGCGACGGTGCGGCCGCCGGCGCTGCGGCCCAGGTAGACCCGGCCCATGCCGCCCGAGCCGAGTCGGCCGAGCAGCCGGTAGGGCCCCACGACCGTGGGCTCGTCCACTTCGAGCGGCCGCATGGCGTCCACCCCTCCCCGTCACGCCCGTATGCCGGAACCTTCCAGCAGGGTAGTGGGCGGGACCGCCGTCCTCAGGGGCGCAGCAGGTCCACCGTCACGTCCGCCGCGAACCCCGTCGTCGGTCCGACCCGGCGGGCGAACTCCGCGACCGCCTCCAGCTGCGGGGACCCGAAGCTGAAGTCGAGGGTGGTGAAGTACTGGGCCAGGGTCGCCTCGTCGAACGCCTCCCAGCGGGCCGCCTGCTCGGCGACCTTGCCGACCTCCTCGAGGGAGAGGTTGCGGGAGGCGAGGAAGGCCTCGTGCACCTTTCGGGTGATGACCGGCTCGCGCTCCAGGTAGTCGCGGCGCGCCGCCCACACCGCGAACACGAACGGCAGGCCCGTCCACTCCTTCCACAGCGCGCCCAGGTCGTGCACGTCGAGGCCGTAGCGCGGCGCGTCGAGCATGTTCGCGCGCAGGGCCGCGTCCCCGATGAGGACGGCCGCCTCGGCCTCCTGCATCATCAGGCTCAGGTCGGGCGGGCAGGTGTAGTAGTCCGGCCGGACGCCGTACCGCTCGGCGAGGAGGAGCTGGGCGAGGCGTACGGAGGTGCGCGAGGTCGAGCCGAGGGCGACGCGGGCGCCGTCCAGCCGGTCCAGCGGGACCTGCGAGACGATCACGCAGGACATGACCGGGCCGTCGCAGCCGACGGCGATGTCGGGGAAGGCGACGAGCTGGTCCGCGTGCTTGAGGAACTCGACGAGGGTGATCGGCCCGATGTCGAGTTCTCCCTGCACGAGCTTCTCGCTGAGCTTCTCCGGGGTGTCCTTGGTCAGCTCGAAGTCGAGGAGCGTGCCCGTTCTCGCAAGCCCCCAGTACAGGGGCAGGCAGTTCAGGAACTGGATGTGGCCGACGCGCGGCCGGGTGCGAGGATTGTCCACATCGCGAGGCTAGCCCTCGTTCGGGACGCGGGGACGTCCGCCCCCGCGTTCACTCCGGTGTCCGATCCCGCACCCGTCTCCGCGTTCGATCTTCTGTTCGACCGGAGGACCGTGACGGGTGGGGCGTTCAAACATTCGGGTGAAGTGATCTTGGCCTCTATTGCATTCGGTCCCCCGCGTGCTAGGCTCGTCGCAAGTTGCAGTTTGGTTTCCCTTGCAGTACAGAGCCTGCGGAGCATGTGACCGCGGGCTCTCGTCGTTCTCAGACATAAGCGATTGTGCGGAACTCGTCTTCACTCTTGCTGGTTCTGGAGCAGGGCAACCCTTTGGGCCCAAGGAGGGCTTATGGCTACCGGAACCGTGAAGTGGTTCAACGCCGAAAAGGGCTTTGGTTTCATCGCCCAGGAAGGCGGCGGCCCCGACGTCTTCGTCCACTACTCCGCGATCAACGCGACCGGCTTCCGGTCCCTCGAGGAGAACCAGCAGGTCACCTTCGACGTCACGCAGGGCCCGAAGGGCCCGCAGGCGGAGAACGTCACCCCGGCCTGACCCGTATCCTCCGATCCGGGAACGACTAGCAGTACCCAAGGAGCCCCGCGCCGCCAGGCGACGGGGCTCCTGCCCTTTCCGATTCCTCGCGGCACGGCTCCGCGGCTCCGCGGCTCCGCGGTGAATTTCCGGCGAATTCCTCTCGTACGTGCTGCGTGATCAGCGAGAATTCCGCGTCGTGCTCCACTCGGTGTTCGGCGCGCACCGTGATGTGTTCCGGTATCCGGAATGCACGGGTCCGAGACACGTGCGCCTCCGGCCCCCTCTCACCCCTCTCCCCCCAGTACGGCGTGGCACTCCCGTCGGGCGGCCGGGCTCAGCAGCGGGCCGAGGCGGGCGAAGAGGGCCCGCAGGTCCGCTCCCCACCGCTCGCGGAAGGCCGGGTCGATGCGGGCCAGGTCGAGTTCGTTGGCGGCCGTGAGCTCGGCGAAGTCCCGGCGCGTCCGGGCCTCCGGGTGGTACGGACGGCCGGTGAAGCGGTCGTGGAAGGGGGAGTCCGGGACGGTGAGCGCCGGGTAGGTGGCCGCGCGGTCGCAGCTCGCGTACGCGTGGACGATCGCCTCGGCCTCGGGGCCGATCGCGGCGGTGAGTTCGCGGCGGCGGTCGAGGGACAGCAGCGCTCCGGGGAAACCGTCGGTCCCGTAGGAGGCGTGGCAGAGCCCGGCGAGCTGGAGGGCGGGACGGGCCTGCCAGCTCGCGAGCAGGGTCCGTACGCGGTCGAGGTGGGCGAGCAGGGTGCCGCCGGGGTGGACGACGGTCGCGGCGCCGCACCGCTCCAGCAGGGCACGGGCCCGATCGACGCCGGCGTCGCCGGTGCCACCGATGTCCACGGCCCTCACGGGCGGATCCCTTCGACAGCGGCCGGACGCGGTGGGTCGGCACCCGCTCGCCCCTCCCGCCCCTGGTCCGGACCTCGGCGGGAGCCGGGAGCGGGTTGCCGCCCGGGCCCTGCGACGATCGTCGCGGAGGGCCGCCCCTCCGGTCAATCCTTGGGATCCGTCCTCAAACCCAAGTGATAGCTTGGGTGTTGTGACTCTGGACGACCTGCGTGTCTTCGTGGCCGTGTGCCGGGCCGGCAGTCTGAGCGCGGTCGCCCGCGACCTGGCGTGCACGCAGTCGGCGGTGAGCCAGCACGTGAAGCGGCTGGAGCGGGAGACGGGGGTCAGCCTGCTGGAACGGCAGCCGCGCGGGGTCGTCCCGACGCGGGCCGGCCGTCTGCTGGAGGCCGCCGCCTCCGAGGGCCTCACCGGCCTGGACGCGGCGCTGCGCCGGCTGCGGGAGCTCGTCGACGGCGAGAACGGTTCGGTGCGGATCGCCACGGGCGCGACGACCGTGCGGCACTTCATGTCGGGTGCGATCGTCGCCTTCCGGCAGCGCCACCCCGACGTCAGTCTGGAGTTCCGCACGGAGAGCTCCAGCCGGGGCTGCTTCGACGCGCTGGCCGACAGCGAGCTGGACCTGGCGTGGGTCACCCTCGGCGCGCCCGTGCGGGGCATCGAGCAGCGGGCGGTGACGGACCTGCCGTGGGTCCTCGCGATGCGGTCCGACGACCCGCTGGCCGCGCGCCCCTCCCTCGACCCGGGCGAGCTGCAGGGCCTGCGCCTGATACGCCTGCCGCCCAACTCGACCTCCGCCGCCCACCTGGCCGCCGCCTGCGCCGAGTCCGGGGTCCGCCTCACCTTCGACACCAGCGTGGCCGACTGGGACACCGCGCTGCTGCTGGCCGAGCTGGGGCTGGGGCGGGCGGTGGTGCCCGCACTGCCGGGCCACGCCGTCCCCGGCGGGGAGGGCCCCCTGCGCCTGGTCCCGATCCGCGCGCTGCGGCCCCTGTCGGTCGGCTGGGCGGTCCGCCGCTGGGACGCGCTGACCCCGCTGGCGCGGGCTTTCGCGGACACGGTGGCGGACAGCTGCCGCCGGAGGGCCCAGGGCCGGCCGGCCGGCGAGTGCGTGGACGAGCACGCGGGCGACGGGTGAGCGCGGGCCGCCCGCTTCCCGGCCACCGGAGGACACCGGCCGCCTACCCCCCGTACAGCTCCTCCACCTCCCCCGCGAAGTCCCGCACGATCGCCTCGCGCCGCAGCTTCATCGACGGGGTCAGGTGGCCCGCCTCCTCCGTGAAGTCCACGGGGAGGACCTTGAAGCGGCGGATCGACTCCGGGCGGGAGAGGGTCCTGTTGGCCTCGTCGATCGCGCGCTGGAGGACGGCGTGCAGCTCCTCGTCGTCGGCGATGAGCTCCGGCGGGACCGGGTGCCTGCCGTTCATCCGGCGCCAGTGGGTGATGCCGTCGGGGTCCAGGGTGATCAGGGCGGAGACGTAGGGGCGGTTCTCGCCGACCACCATGACCTGGGAGATCAGGGGGTGGGAGCGGAGCCAGTTCTCCAGCGGGGCCGGGGCGATGCTCTTGCCGCCGGCGGTGATGATCAGCTCCTTCTTGCGGCCCGTGATCGTCAGGTAGCCCTCGTCGTCCAGCTCGCCGAGGTCGCCCGTGGGGAGCCAGCCGTCGGGGGCCGCGGGGACGACCCCGCCCGCCCGGGAGTCCCAGTAGCCGCGGAGCACGTGCTCGCCCGCGACCAGGATCTCGCCGTCCGCCGCGATGCGGATCCGCGTGCCGGGAAGGGGCCAGCCCACCGTGCCCAGGCGGGGCTTGAGCGGGGGCGTCACCGTCGTGGCACCGGTCGTCTCCGTCAGGCCGTAGCCCTCGAAGACCTCGATGCCGGCGCCGGCGTAGAACGCGGCGAGGCGGCGGCCGAGCGGGGAGCCGCCGCAGACGGCGTAGCGGACCCTGCCGCCCATGGCGTTGCGGAGGCGGCGGTAGACCAGGGGGTCGTAGAGGGCGCGGGCCGCTTTCAGGGAGCGGGAGGGGCCGGGGCCCGTGCCGGTCCGACGGGCCTCCACCGCCTCGCCGTACCGGCGGGCCACCGCCGCCGCGCGGTCGAAGGTGGACGCCCGTCCGCCCGCCTCCGCCTTGGCGCGGGCGGCGTTGAAGACCTTCTCCAGCATGTAGGGGATGGTCAGCAGACAGGTGGGCCGGAAGCTCGCCAGGTCCGGCAGCAGGTCCTCCGGCTTCAGGCTCGGCGCGTGGCCGAGGCGCACCCGGGCGCGGACGCAGGCGACGGCGACCATGCGGCCGAAGACGTGGGACAGGGGCAGGAAGAGGAGGACGGAGGCCTCTTCGCCGGTCTGTGCCTTGAAGACGGGGTAGAGCAGCTCGACGGCGTTGTCCACCTCGGCGAAGAAGTTGCCGTGGGTGAGGGCGCAGCCCTTGGGGCGGCCCGTCGTGCCCGAGGTGTAGACGAGGGTGGCGAGGGTGTCGGGGCCCAGGACGCCGCGGCGCACGTCCACCTCCTGGTCCGGGACGTGCGCGCCGGCCTCGGCGAGCCGCTCGACGTGGTCCTTCTCGACGATCCACACGTGCCGCAGGTCGGGCAGGTGGGGGAACTCGGGGCCGAGGGCGGCGGCCTGCGCGGCGGTCTCCGTGATCAGGGCGACCGCGCCCGAGTCCTGCAGGATCCAGCGGACCTGGAAGACGGAGGAGGTGGGGTAGACGGGCACGGTGACCAGTCCGGCGGCCCACGCGGCGAAGTCGAGGACCGTCCACTCGTAGATCGTGCGGGCCATGACGGCGATCCGGTCGCCCGGTGTCAGGCCCTCGGCGATCAGTCCCTTCGCCACGGCCGTGACCTCCGCGGCGAACTCGGCGGCCGTCACGTCCCGCCAGCCGCCGTCCGCCGTCTTCCGGCCGAGCACCACCGCGTCCGGGGCCGCGCCCGCGTTGTCGAACGGCAGGTCGGCGAGCGATCCGTGCCGCACCGGCTTGGCGAACGGCGGTACGGACACTTCCCGCACGACTCCGTCCAGCCGTCGGATCTCGGGCTCGACCAGGACGGGTGCCCCGTAGACGTCGTCGTCGAGGGAGGACGCGTACGCGGCGGAGGAATGCGCAGTGGACACGGGCGACTCCTGGGGCGTGCAGGGGAACTGCTTGCTGCCACGGCGTACGGGCCTCGCACGCCGAGGCGCTCACCGGCGGTACCGGGGAAAGGGGTTACCGCGGGTCGGTCTCGGGATCGTACGGCCCTGGCGTGAGGGGTTCGTGCGGGTACGAGGAAGGTCCGGGGCCGGGCGTGTGCAGTGTCGGGGGTTACGTGAGGGTCACTCACGTAACCCCCGCGTCGTTCACGCGCGTTCGAGGATCGCCGTCACGCCCTGTCCGCCCGCCGCGCAGATCGAGATCAGTCCCCGGGCGGGGGCGTCCCGTTCGGCGAGGAGTTTCGCCAGGGTCGCCACGATGCGGGCGCCGGTGGCGGCGAAGGGGTGGCCGGTCGCCAGGGAGGAGCCCGCCGCGTTCAGGCGGGCGCGGTCGACGGGCGCCAGCCCCCGCTTCTCCCAGGCCGCCAGCGTGGCCAGCACCTGGGAGGCGAACGCCTCGTGGACCTCGATCAGGTCGAAGTCCTCCAGGCCCAGTCCGGCGCGCTCCAGCATGCGCGGGACCGCGTACGCCGGGGCCATCAGCAGGCCGTCCTCGCCGCCCGCCACGTCGCCGTGCACGAAGTCCACGGCGGCCGTCTCGTACGCGGTCAGGTAGGCCAGGGGCGTCAGGCCCCGTGCCTCGGCCCACTCCTCGCTCGCCAGCAGCACCACCGCGGCGCCGTCCGTGAGCGGGGTCGAATTGCCCGCGGTCATCGTCGGGTTCGGGTGGTCGAGACCGAACACCGGCTTCAGCGCGGCGAGTTTCTCCACCGTCGAGCCCGGGCGCAGGTTCTGGTCACGGGCCAGGCCGCGGAAGGGCACCACCAGGTCCTGGAAGAAGCCGCGTTCGTACGCCGACGCCAGCCGCCGGTGACTGGTCGCCGCGAGTTCGTCCTGGGCCTCGCGGGTGATGCCCCAGGCGCGGGCGGTGACCGCGGCGTGCTCGCCCATGGAGAGGTGGGTGCGCGGCTCGGCGTTGCGCGGGACGTCGGGGACGAGGTGGCCCGGGCGCACCTTCGCGAGGGCCTTGAGGCGGGCGCCGAGGGACTTCGCGCGCCGTGCCTCCAGCAGCACCTTGCGCAGGTCGTCGTTGACGCCGAGGGGCGCGTCGCTCGCGGTGTCGGCGCCGCCCGCGACCGCGGCCTCCGTCTGGCCGAGGGCGATCTTGTTGGCGGCGGCGACGACGGCCTGGAGACCGGTGCCGCAGGCCTGCTGGATGTCGTACGCGGGGGTGCGGGCGTCCAGGCGCGAGCCGAGGACCGTCTCCCGGGCGAGGTTGAAGTCGCGGCTGTGCTTGAGGACCGCGCCGGCGACGAACTCGCCCACCGCGCCCGGCTCCTGGAGTCCGTAGCGCTCGACGAGGCCGTCCAGGGCGGCGGTGAGCATCTCCTGGTTGGAGGCGGTGGCGTACGGGCCGTCGGAGCGGGCGAACGGCACGCGGCTGCCGCCGACGACCGCGACGCGCCGCACGGCGGCCGGCTTCAGGGGGCTCATCTCGACCTGCTCCTCACCGGTGACATAGTCTTACCTTCGGTAACCTTACTCCAGAGTAAGCGGTGGGGTAAGCACCGCAGTGAGTCCAGAGCCAGCCCTTCGCACCCGCTGGGAGTCCTTCATGGCCGACCGCTACCTGAGCTTCACCGGCACCGCGCCCGGCCGCTTCCTGACCCGTCGCCTGGGGCTCCCCCAGCCCGCGCCGCTGCGGCGCTGGTCGCCCGAGCGGCCGCACCTGGAGGGCGGTCTGCTCCACCTCACCGCGGGCGAGTCCGACCTCGACCTCGCCCCCGTCCTCGCCCGCACCGGACTGGGCACGGACGACGTCTCGGGGCGGCCGGCCGCCGTCGTCCTGGACGCCAGTGGGATCCGGGACGTCGAAGGGCTCGCGGGGGTGCACGCGGCCCTGCACCCCGTCGTGCGGTCGGTCACCGCGAGCGGCCGGGTCGTGGTGCTGGGCGCCCCGCTCGACGCCGCCGACCACCACCAGGCCGCCGCCCAGCAGGCGCTGGAGGGCTTCACCCGCTCCCTCGGCAAGGAGATCGGCCGGGGCAGGACCGTGAACCTGGTCCGCCTCACCGACGCCGCCGCCGCCGAGTCCACCCTCCGCTTCCTCCTCTCCCCCAGGTCCGCCTACGTCAGCGGCCAGGTGATCGAGGTCGGCGCACCCGGGCCCGCCGCCCCCCACGACCGGGACCACCCGCTGGCCGGCCGCACCGCCCTGGTCACCGGCGCCGCGCGCGGCATCGGGGAGGCGGTCGCCGAGACGCTGGCCCGGGACGGCGCCAAGGTGGTCGTCCTCGACGTGCCGCAGGCCGAGCAGGACGCACGACGCGTCGCCGAACGGCTCGGCGGCCTCGCGCTCCCGCTCGACGTCACCGCCGCCGACGCGGGCGCCCGGATCGCCGACGCCCTCCCCGACGGCCTCGACGTGCTCGTCCACAACGCGGGCGTCACCCGTGACCGGCGACTGGTCAACATGCCCGCCGAGCGGTGGACCCAGGTGCTGGAGGTGAACCTGGCGAGCGTGCTGCGCACGACCGACGCGCTGCTCCGCGCCGGGACGCTGCGGCGGGGCGGCCGGATCGTCGCCACGGCCTCCATCGCGGGCATCGCCGGCAACGCCGGGCAGACCAACTACGGGGCGAGCAAGGCGGGCGTCGTCGGCCTGGTCCGGTCCCTCGCGCCGCGCGCGCTCGCCGAGCACGGGGTGACGGTGAACGCGGTCGCGCCCGGGTTCATCGAGACGCGGATGACGGCCGCCGTCCCGCTGTTCATCCGGGAGGCGGGCCGCCGGATGAACTCCCTCGCGCAGGGCGGTCTGCCGGCCGACGTCGCCGAGACCACCGCCTGGCTCGCCCACCCGGCCTCGGCCGCGGTGAACGGCCAGGTGGTGCGGGTCTGCGGCCAGAGCCTGCTGGGAGCGTGAGCACCGTGGCATCCGCGGACCCCGCACGTCCGGCACCCTCGACGCCCCCCGCACCCCCCGTCGTGCTCACCGCACCCCCCGCCCTGGCCCCGCTGCTCGCCCGGGGCGCCCTGCTGTCCCCCTTCAGGCGGCCCCGCCCCGACGCGCCCTTCCCCCGCACCCGGCTGGTGCTGCCCGGGCTGCGGGCCGACCCCGCGCGGTCGGCCGCGTACGCGAGGGTGTGCGGCTTCCCGGCCGGGGCGGACACGCTGCCGCCGACGTATCCGCACGTGCTGGGCTTCCCCCTGGCCATGCGGCTGATGAGCGGCCGGGACTTCCCGCTGCCGCTGCTCGGACTGGTCCACACGTCGATCGGGATCACCCGCCACCGGCCGCTGCCGGTCACGGGCGCGTACGACCTGTCGGTGCGCGTCGAGGACCTGGCGCCGCACCGGCGCGGCACCGAGGCCGCCGTGGTCACCGAGGTGCGGGACGGCGAGGAGGTCGTGTGGGAGTCGCGGAGCACGTACCTGGCCCGGCACCGGACCTCCGGGCAGGACGCCGCGCACCACCCGGCGCGGGAGGAGCGCGAGCCGTACGAGCCGCTGCCCGCCGTGGACGAGTGGCGGCTGGCCGGGGACCTCGGGCGCCGGTACGGCGCCGCCTCCGGCGACCGCAACCCGATCCACCTGCACCCGCTCACCGCGCGCCTCTTCGGCTTCCCCCGGGCCATCGCGCACGGCATGTGGACGGTGGCCCGCTGCCTCGCCGCGCACGGGGTCCCGGACGCGGCGGTGGTGCGGGCGGACTTCCAGGCGCCGGTCCTGCTGCCGGGGACGGTGACGTACGCGGCGCGGGACGGGCGCTTCGAGCTACGGGGGGCCGGTGACCGGGTTCACCTGACGGGGGACGTGCGTCCGGCGTGAGCCGTGCCGGTCCCGGCCTCCGGGGAGTCGTCCTCCTCCGGCGGTGACCAGCGGCGACCCGCCATCAGGTCGCCCAGTCCCGCCCAGGCAAAGTTCATCAGCGTGGCCGCGGACTGCCGGGCCGTGACGCCGGGGGTGGCGTTGGCCCAGTCGGCGAGCGACTCGGCGGCGCCGACCAGGGCCTCCGCGAGCCCGGCGACCTCGCGCTCGGGGAGGTCGGGGTCGCGGTGCGCCTCGCGGGCGGCGGCGAGGATGAGCTGGGTCACGAACGCCACGATCTCCGCGCGCATCGCGGCGACCTCGGCGGCGAAGACCTCGCCGTGCGTGCGGGCCTGGAGGTGCAGCACGGACCAGCCGTCGGGGTGGAGCGCGGTGTGCGTGAAGAACGCCGTCAGGCCGGACCAGAGCTGGCGGTCAGCGGGCAGGCCCGGGCGGACGCCGGCGCGCACCGCCTCGGTGAGGGCCTTCGCCTCCCGGCGGATGCAGGCGGTGAACAGGTCTTCCTTGGAGTTCAGATACAGGTAGACCAACGGCTTGGACACACCCGCCAGTTCGGCGATCTCGTCCATCGACGCGGCCATGTACCCCCGCTGGCCGAAGGTCCGCACGGCGGCGTCCAGCATCTGCTGTTCGCGGACCGCACGCGGCATCCGCTTGGTCTTCACGGCACCCATGCGGATTAGCGTACGGGCCCGCGGCCGTCCCCCCGCCCGGCGGCGACGCTCATCGGACACCCGCGGGGCGGACGCGCCCGTCGGCCGCGGACCGGCCCCGTGGACGCGCGTCCGCCCGCGGCAGCCGTGCGTCGGGCTGCCGCGGGCGGACGTCGGGGGGCCGCGGGGCGGTCAGGCCGCCGCGGGGACCCGCCGGGGCTCGTCGGCCGGGGTGTCGTCGACCGGGGAGGCCTGGACCGTGTCGTAGGCGTCGCGGTCCAGCAGGCCCTCGCGGGCGGAGACGACGACCGGCACCAGGGCTTGTCCGGCGACGTTGGTGGCGGTGCGGATCATGTCCAGGACCGGGTCGATCGCGAGCAGCAGGCCGACGCCCTCCATGGGCAGGCCGAGCGTGGAGAGGGTGAGGGTCAGCATGACCGTCGCGCCGGTGAGGCCGGCCGTGGCGGCGGAGCCGACCACCGAGACGAACGCGATCAGCAGGTAGTCGCCGACGCCGAGCTGGATGTCGAAGATCTGGGCGACGAAGATCGCGGCGATCGCGGGGTAGATCGCGGCGCAGCCGTCCATCTTGGTGGTCGCGCCGAACGGGACGGCGAAGGACGCGTACTCCTTGGGCACGCCCAGGCGCTCGGTGACCTTCTGGGTCAGCGGCATGGTGCCGACGGAGGAGCGGGAGACGAAGGCCAGCTGGATCGCGGGCCAGGCGCCCTTGAAGAACTGCACCGGGTTGACCTTGGCGACGGTCGCCAGCAGCGCCGGGTAGACGCCGAAGAGGACGATCAGGCAGCCGACGTAGATGTCGGCGGTGAAGGTGGCGTACTTGCCGATCAGGTCCCAGCCGTAGGTGGCGATCGCGTTGCCGATGAGGCCGACGGTGCCGAGCGGGGCCAGGCGGATGACCCACCACAGGGCCTTCTGGAGGAGTTCGAGGACGGACTCGCTCAGGGTGAGGATCGGCTGGGCCTTCTCGCCGAGCTGGAGGGCGGCGATGCCGGCGACGGCGGCCATGAAGACGATCTGCAGCACGTTCAGCTCGGTGAACGGCGTGATCACGTCGGTCGGCACGATGCCGGTGAGGAAGTCGATCCAGGAGCCGGTCTTCTCCGGCTCGGCCCCGTCGGCCGGGGTGAGGCCGGTGCCCGCGCCGGGGTTGGTGACCAGGCCGATGGTGAGGCCGATGGCCACCGCGACCAGCGAGGTGATCATGAACCAGAGGAGGGTCCGCGAGGCCAGGCGGGCCGCGTTGTTGACCTTCCGCAGGTTGGTGATGGAGACCAGGATCGCGAAGAAGACGAGCGGGGCGACGGCGAGCTTCAGCAGGCCGATGAAGGTCCCGCCGACCTTCTCGAGGGTGGTGACCAGCCAGGAGACGTCCTGACTGCGGGCGAGCCAGCCGAGCAGGACGCCGAGGACGAGACCGGCGAGTATCTGGGCCCAGAAGGGTGCCCGGAAGGACAGCGAGGGCTTCGTGTTCGTGGACACGGACATGCTCCGATGAAGGGGACGCGGGGGAAGGTGACGTGGTGCTCGGGCGCGGAGGCGTCAGGGACGACAGCCCGCGGAGACGACCCGGCAGAGGTCCACGTGCAGGCGCGCCACGAGCGGAACACTCCGGGGTGTGGGGAACACGGCTGCTGACTTCACCGGAAAACCGTAACACCTGAACTTTGGGATACCCAAAGCCTCGCTTTCAGAGGCGCAGGGTGAAGAGTACCCGTACAACACAAAGCGCCCCGGTTTCCGGGGGTTTCGGAAACCGGGGCGCTGTACGGCTGCTGCGCGGTGTGACGAAGCTTACGAGGCCTGGCCCTGGGCCTGGGCCTGCGTCCGGCCCTGCGCGCGGGCGGCGTCGTCGGCGTCGTCCTCCTGGTTGCGGTTGGCCTCCAGGTTCGCCTTGGCCCGGTCCATCCGCCGCACGATCCGCTCGGAGGCCCGGTCCCGCTCCTTGCGGAGCACGACGAAGCTGATCGGGGCCGAGACCACCAGAGCGAGCAGGACGATCCACAGGCCGTTGGAGTCACCGAGGCCGCGCGGGGCGAGGCCGGAGTAGACGAGGCCCCAGACGACCACGAGGCAGCCCACGAAGATCCCGAGGCGCATCAGCGTGTAGCGGAGCATCTCATCCACTCTTCCCTGCGTACGGTCAGAAACGTCCCAAAGGGACGCTGTCCAGTGAAGCACGACCGGTAGGGGATCTTTCAGCGGGGTGCGGACCTCAGGTCAGCGGCAGCAGCATGATCACGTCGTCCCGGTCGTCGCCGGGAGCCACGCGGATCGCGCCCGGGACCCGGCCGACCTCCTTGTAACCGCAGGACGCGTAGAAGCGCTCCAGGCCGAGTCCGCCGCGGCAGGCGAGCCGTATCGCCTCGACGCCGTCGAGGGTGCGGGCGGCCCGCTCGGCGGCGGCCAGCAGGTCGCGGCCGTGGCCCTTGCCCTGGTGGCGGGGGTGGACCATCACCGTGTAGAGCCAGATCCAGTGGGTCATCAGGGGGTGGCCGTTGGAGGTGAGGAACGCCGTCGCGGCCACCCGGCCCTCCTCGTCGTGCCCGACGAGCAGACGGGAGCGCTCCTCCACCATGGACGCGAACTGCCGCACCAGCCCGGGGCGGATCTCGTCCCGCGTCACCGGCGGCACGAAGCCGACCGCCCCGCCCGCGTTGGTGACGTCGGTCCAGAGGTCGAGGATGCCGTCGCGGAGCTCGGGGGTGATGGCGGGGTCAAGCGTGAAAGTAAGGGGCATGTGGCGATCGTAGCCATTACCCAAGGGCTTGCGCCGCGATTTCCAGGTCCGCGACCGGCCCTCGGTACGCCGCCTCCCGGTCGTCCGCCCGCAGCACCGCTGGGGGTGTCCCCGGCTCGAGCGGAGCCGAGGGCCAGGGGGAGGGCGCACGGTGGGGGCCAGCCGCTCGGGACGGCCGTGGACCTCCTCCTCCAGCACCGTGCCGCGCACCTGCGTGACCCGGAACGACGGGCCGGGCAGCGCCTTCCCCGCGGTCGCTCCCAGCACCACGGTCAGCTCCGGCTCGGCGGCGAGCCGGCGGGCCCGGCGAACGGCCTGCCCCGCCGGTCCTCCTGGTCGCCGGGCCGCTCACCGACGGGCATCACGCGGGCGTCGGCGGACCCGGCGCCGAAGACGGTCCGGGTGGCGTCCCGGTGCAGCGGGCAGCCCCGGCAGCCGGCGGCGGCCCCGCGCAGGGCGGGCAGACCGCCCCGCGCGGGCACGAGGGGCTCCGCGGCGCGGCGGTCCTCGGGGAGGTCGTCCGCGGGCTCACGGCTGCCGGGGGCACCGAGGGGCGGAACCCCCTCACACGCGCATCGGCTGCGGCGACTCGCGGCGCGCCGGGTCGGGGCCGTCGTACTCCCGGATGACCTCGTACCGCGTGTTGCGCTCCACCGGGCGGAAGCCGGCGTCGCGGATCAGGTCGAGGAGGTCCTCGCGGGTGAGCTTGTTCGGGGTGCCGTAGTTGTCCGCGTCGTGCGTGATCTTGTACTCGACCACCGAGCCGTCCATGTCGTCCGCGCCGTGCTGCAGCGCCAGCTGCGCGGTCTGCACGCCGTGCATCACCCAGAAGACCTTGACGTGCGGGACGTTGTCGAACAGCAGCCGGGAGACGGCGAAGGTCTTCAGCGCCTCCGCGCCGGTGGCCATCTGGGTCCGGGCCTGGAGGCGGTTGCGGACCTTGCCGTCCTTCACGTCCACGAAGTCGTGCTGGTAGCGCAGCGGGATGAAGACCTGGAAGCCGCCGGTCTCGTCCTGCAGCTCACGCAGCCGCAGCACGTGGTCCACGCGGTGGCGGGGCTCCTCGATGTGGCCGTAGAGCATGGTGCACGGGGTCTTCAGCCCCTTCTCGTGCGCCAGCCGGTGGATGCGCGACCAGTCCTCCCAGTGGGTGCGGTGGTCGACGATGTGCTGCCGCACCTCCCAGTCGAAGATCTCCGCGCCGCCGCCGGTGAGGGACTCCAGACCGGCGTCGATCAGCTCGTCGAGGATCTCCGAGGCGGACAGCCCGGAGATCGTCTCGAAGTGGTGGATCTCGGTGGCGGTGAACGCCTTCAGCGAGACGTCCGGCAGGGCGGCCTTCAGCTCGCGCAGGGACCGCGGGTAGTAGCGCCACGGCAGGTTGGGGTGGAGCCCGTTGACGATGTGCAGCTCGGTCAGGTTCTCCGACTCCATCTCCTTGGCGAGCTTCACCGCCTCCTCGATGCGCATCGTGTACGCGTCCTTCTCCCCCGGCTTGCGCTGGAAGGAGCAGTACGCGCAGGAGGCGGTGCACACGTTCGTCATGTTGAGGTGGCGGTTGACGTTGAAGTGCACGACGTCGCCGTTCAGCCGCGTCCGCACCTCGTGCGCCAGCCCGCCCAGCCAGGCCAGGTCGTCCGACTCGTACAGCGCGACGCCGTCCTCACGGGTCAGGCGGACACCCGCCCTGACCTTCTCCTCCAGCTCGCGCTTGAGCCCGACGTCCATGCCGATACCTCTTTCCTTCAGGCAGACTCCGTCCACCGTACGCCCCGGCTAGTGGACCTCTTCGGGCAGCTCACCGACGCGGTTCTCCCACTTCGTGGAGAGCACGATGGTGGTACGGGTCCGGGAGACGCCCTTGGTGCCGGACAGCCGGCGGATGATCCGCTCCAGACCGTCCACGTCGGTCGCCCGTACCTTGATCATGAAGGAGTCGTCGCCGGCGATGAACCAGCAGTCCTCGATCTCCCTCAGGTCCTTCAGCCGCTGCGCCACGTCCTCGTGGTCGGCGGCGTCCGAGAGCGAGATGCCGATCAGTGCGGTCACGCCGAGGCCGAGCGAGGCGGAGTCCACGGTGGCCCGGTAACCGGTGATGACACCGGCCGCCTCCAGCCGGTTGATGCGGTCGGTGACGCTGGGTCCCGACAGGCCGACGAGGCGCCCCAGCTCCGCGTAGGAGGCCCGGCCGTTCTCCCTCAGGGCCTGGATGAGCTGCCTGTCCACCGCGTCCATCGAATCGAAGCCTTCCACTGAAGAGGGATGAAAGTTCCTGAAGAGGTGGTGCGTTGCCGTGCCGGGGTCTCGGTCGGTACCGGTGTCTCGGTCGGTACCGGGGTCTCAGTCGGTGCGGGAGCCGCCGCCGAGCTCGCCCTCCCAACGGCGGTAGAGGCGGTGCTCGACGCCCGCCGCGTCGAGGACGCGTCCGGCGACGAAGTCCACCAGGTCCTGGATGTGCGTCGCGCCCGCG
Source organism: Streptomyces griseomycini (assembly GCF_014203535.1). Classification (GTDB taxonomy): domain Bacteria; phylum Actinomycetota; class Actinomycetes; order Streptomycetales; family Streptomycetaceae; genus Streptomyces; species Streptomyces griseomycini. Next base: position 49,763 of record NZ_JACHJI010000022.1, on the reverse strand, counting down.
TAGAAGGCCGGTGAGGCGGGCACCACGGCCGCGCCCGCGTCGTCGAGGGCGACCAGGTGCCGCAGGGTCTGGCCGTTCAGCGGGGTCTCCCGTACGGCCACGACCAGCTTGCGCCCCTCCTTCAGGGTCACGCTCGCCGTCCGCTGCAGCAGGTCCTTGGACAGCCCGAGCGCCACCCCGGCCACGCAGGCCGTGGAGGCGGGCACGATCAGCATGCCCTTGCTCGGGTACGACCCCGAGGACGGCCCGGCCGCGAGGTCACCGGCGGCCCAGTGCCGTACGCCGTCGAGGTCCACGGCGAAGGTGCCCGGCTTGCCGTCCGCGCCGAGGGACAGCCATCGGCGCAGGTCGTCCCGCCAGTGGGCGTCCCGGTAGGAGATGCCGGTCTCGTCGAGCAGGGTGAGCCGCGAGGCCCGGCTGACGACGAGGTCGACGCTCTCCCCCGCCGCCAGAAGCGCGCGCAGCACAGCGGCTGCGTAGGGCGTCCCGGACGCCCCGGACACCCCCACGATCCAAGGCTTGCGCCCTGATTCTCCTGCGTTCACAACTCGAGCCTACCGGCGGGCGGCAGGCGTCCGCGCTCAGGACCGGTCGAAGGCCTTCGGGTCCACGGCGAGCCCCCGGCCCCCCGAGCGGCTAGAGTGCGGCTGCGACGCGATGAGGGGGGCACGGTGGCCAAGGTCAGCATCAGTCTCGACGCCGAACTCGTGGTGGAGGTGATGGTCCTGGCGGGGGTCGGCTCGCCCCAGGACGCGATCGAGCTGGTCGTGCGGGACTACATCGCCCGGGGCCACCGCACGGAGGCCCGCACCGAGCTCAGGGACCAGGGCCTGCGCGAGGTCGACGCCAAGCCGCAGGAGCCGCAGGGCTGAGCCCCGGCCGCGCGCCGCCGCCCTGCGCCGTCACTCCTCACACCGTCAGGCCCCGCACCAGCAGGTCCAGCAGCGCGCACACGAACAGCGCGATGCCGATGAAGCCGTTGACGCTGAAGAAGGCCCGGTTCACCCGGGTCAGGTCGTGCGGGCGGACGATGCTGTGCTCGTAGACGAAGGCGGCGGCGACGATCAGCAGGCCCAGCCAGAAGAACGCGCCGGCGTCGGTGAGGACCGCGTACCAGACGAACAGGGCCGTCGTCACGGTGTGACAGGCGCGGGCGCCCCAGATCGCGGCCGGGACGCCGAAGCGGGCCGGAACCGAGCGCACGCCGATCTCGCGGTCGGTGTCGACGTCCTGGCAGGCGTAGATCAGGTCGAAGCCGCCGATCCAGACGCCGACCGCCAGGCCGAGCACCACCGCGTCCCAGGACCAGGCGCCGGTGATCGCCAGCCAGCCGCCGACCGGACCCATGGCCTGGGCGAGACCGAGGATGGCCTGCGGGAAGTTCGTGAACCGCTTGCCGTACGGGTACACCACCATCGGGATCACGGCGACGGGGGCGAGGGCCAGGCAGAGCGGGTTGAGCAGGGCCGCCGCGCCGAGGAAGACGACGAGGGCGATGAGCGCCCCGGTCCAGGCGTGCTTGACCGACACCGCGCCGGTGACCAGTTCGCGGTGGGCGGTGCGCGGGTTGCGGGCGTCGATCTCGCGGTCGATGATCCGGTTGGCGGCCATCGCGAAGGTGCGCAGGCCGACCATCGCCAGCGTGACCAGCAGCAGCTTGCCCCAGTGGATGTTCCTGTCCCACTCGTGCATCGCGGTGAGGGCGGCGATGTAGGCGAAGGGGAGGGCGAAGACCGAGTGCTCGATCATCACCAGGCGCAGGAAGGCTTTCGTGCGCCCCGGTTGCCGCGGCAGCGCGGCGGAGGCCGACGTCACAGTCCGTACTCCTTCCAGCGGCGGTCGACCTTCGCGGCCGTCTCCGGGTCGGACTCGACCATGTCGGGCCAGCCGCCGTCGCGCGTGTACCCCTCCTCGGGCCACTTCTTCGTCGCGTCGATGCCCGCCTTGCCGCCCCAGAACTGCTGGTAGGAGGAGTGGTCGAGGTGGTCGACGGGACCCTCGACGACGGTGAGGTCACGGGCGTAGTCGGTGTTGCCGAGGGCCCGCCAGGCGACCTCGTGCAGGTCGTGCACGTCGCAGTCGGAGTCGACGACCACGATCAGCTTGGTCAGCGACATCATGTGGGCACCCCAGATGGCGTGCATGACCTTCTGCGCGTGCTTGGGGTACTTCTTGTCGATCGAGACGATCGCGCAGTTGTGGAAGCCGCCGGCCTCGGGGAGGTGGTAGTCCACGATGTCCGGGACGATGATCTTCAGCAGGGGGAGGAAGAAGCGCTCCGTCGCCCGTCCCAGCGGCCCGTCCTCCGTCGGTGGACGCCCGACCACGATCGACTGGAGCAGCGGGCGCTTCCGCATCGTCACGCAGTCGATCTTCAGGGCGGGGAACGGCTCCTGCGGGGTGTAGAAGCCGGTGTGGTCGCCGAAGGGACCCTCGGGCAGCATCTCGCCCGGCTCCAGCCAGCCCTCCAGGACGACCTCCGCGTGGGCCGGGACCTGGAGCGGGACCGTCTTGCAGTCGACCATCTCGATCCGCTTGCCCTGCAGGAACCCGGCGAAGAGGTACTCGTCGATGTCGCCGGGGAGCGGGGCGGTGGAGGCGTACGTCACGGCCGGCGGGCAGCCGAAGGCGATGGCGACCGGCAGCCGCTCGCCGCGCCGGGCCGCCACCTGGTAGTGGTTGCGGCTGTCCTTGTGGATCTGCCAGTGCATGCCGATGGTGCGCTTGTCGTGCCGCTGGAGGCGGTACAGACCGAGGTTGCGGACGCCCGTCTCGGGGTCCTTGGTGTGGGTCAGGCCCAGGTTGAAGAAGGAGCCGCCGTCCTTGGGCCAGGTGAACAGGGCCGGGAGCCGTTCGAGGTCCACGTCGTCGCCGTGCAGGACGACCTCCTGCACGGGGCCGTCCTTCACCTTCTTCGGCGGTACGTGCGTCATCGCGCCGAGCTTGCCGAAGGCCTCGCGCACGCCGACGAAGCCGTGCGGCAGCTCGGGCCGGAGCAGGCCGCCGATCTTCTCGCTGATCTCGCCGTACGACTTCAGGCCGAGGGCCTTCAACAGGCGGCGGTCGGTGCCGTACACGTTCATCGCGAGGGGCATGCTCGAGCCGCGCACGTTCTCGAAGAGCAGTGCGGGGCCGCCGGCCTTCTGCACCCGGTCGACGATCTCACCGACCTCCAGGTGCGGGTCGACCTCGGCCTTGATGCGCTTGAGGTCACCCTCGCGCTCCAGCGCCCTGAGCAGGGAGCGAAGATCGTCGTAAGCCATGGGGTCAAGTATCCCCGAGCGGTTACCCTGGCCCTGTACCGCCCACCGCTTTCGCTGGAGAGGCCCCATGCTGCGGGTGCTGATGTTTCTCGTGCCACTGGCGCTGAGCGTCTACGCGTTCATCGACTGCATCAGCACGAAGGACGAGGACATCCGTCACATGCCCAAGCCGCTGTGGGCGATCCTCGTGCTGCTGTTCCCGCTGGTCGGCTCGATCTCGTGGATCATCGCCGGCAAGAAGCGGCACCCCGCGGGCGGCGCCGTCGGGTCCGCCTGGAGCCGGGGCGGTGGCCGGCAGCGGTGGGTGGCCCCCGACGACAACCCCGAGTTCCTGAAGTCGCTGGACGAGGACAGGCCCCGCGAGAAGGACAGGGACGCGGACGAGGACCCCAGGAGCGACTGAGCGGGCTCCGTCACCCGCGCGTCCAGCGCTGTGCGGCGGAGCCGTCGCACTTCTCGATCGTGCCGCCGGACCCGGTGCAGGAACCGTCGTAGGGGGCGTTGCCGCAGTGGGCCGCCAGGCAGGTGTCGCTCTCGGCGTTCTCGTCCGGACCCGCGGCCGTGCGCTCCCCCCGAGGCCGCACGGACGGAACCGGGTCCGGACGTGGGCTCAAGTGTGGACCATGAGAGCACGGCCGTGAAAGAGATTTCTAGAAAGTCATTCTAGTTGCGCACCTCGCTCACCGCGCGTACGACCCGAGCCCGACGAGGCAGTACACGTACTCGTTGACGGTCGTGCCGTTGAGGGTGTAACGGGAGGAAAAGGCGTACTCCGTACGGGGGTTGGCGTTGCAGCTGTTCAGGTCCGAGGTCATGGGAAAGGTCTGGATGACCTTGTAGTGCGCGTCGGGCGCCGAGCAGGAGACCTCGTCGACGCCGCTCACCGACTGGGCGGTCCCGGAGTCGGGGAGGTCCCCGTTGAGACAGGTGCCGGAGGTGTACGGGTCGGGCGGCTCGGGCGACTCGGCCTCGGTGCCGTACGGGTCGTCGTTCTCGCTGTCGTACCCGTCGTCGTACGGGTCGTCGCTCTCGGTGCCGTACCCGTCCTCGTACGGGTCGTCGCTCTCGGTGCCGTACCCGTCCTCGTACGGGTCCGGTGACGAGCTGACGGCGGGGGCGGAGCCGGCCGCGTCGGAGGAGTCGTCCGGCCCCTGGGCGGCGGCGTTGAGGAGGAAGCCGACGAACCCGAGCAGCGCGGCGACCGCGACCGCCGCCACGCAGCCGGCGGCGCGCTCGCCGCGCGCCGGTCCGGACCGCACGGCCGGGGCCGGGCCGGCGACCCGGATGCGTACCATCACGTCGTGACCGGAGACCCGCACCCGCACGCGGTCGCCGTCCCTCACGGGCGGCACGGCGACCCGCAGGTCACCGCCGGCCGACGGCACGGTGACGACCGCGCCCTCGGCGGCCTCCTGCGGGGTGAGGGTGAGGGGGATCTCCGGCAGGTCTCGGTTCCCTGATCCAGGCATGGGGCACAGTGTGCTCCGTGCGGCCGGTCAACTGGAGTAGTTTTCTAGAAACTAACTCTAGAAACTCATGTGTTGAGTACGACAGCGAGGACGGTCTGCCCATGACCCCGAAGCAACAACGCGGCGAGGCCACCGTCGAACTGCTCCTGGACGCGGCGCTGCGCGTCTACTCCGAGGAGGGTGAGCAGGGCCTGACGGTCAACGCCGTCACGAAGGCCAGCGGGGTCAGCCTGGGCAGCCTCTACCACCACTTCGGCAGCATCGACGGCCTCGTCGACGCGCTGCTGCTGCGCTGGCTGGAGCGGCTGCTGGGCGAGTTGGTCACGGCCCTGCAGTCCACCCGGACCGCCCGGACGGGCGTCCGCTCGCTGGTGCGCGCGTACCTCCGCTTCGTGCGGGAGCACCCCGAGGTCAGCATGCTGCTGCACTCGTCCCGCGCGGACCGCCTCGGCATGACGCAGGCCGCACGGCTCCGCGACGCCCAGGAGGCACGGCTCACCCCGCTGACCGAATGGGTCCGCCACCACGTGGAGAGGGGCGAGGTCGCTCCCCTCCCCCTCCCGCTGATCGAGTCCCTGGTCCTGGGCCCGGTCGTCGGCACGACCCGCCGCTGGCTGACGTTCGGCGACGTCGACCTGGAGGAGGCGGCGAGGATCCTGCCGGACCGCATCTGGCGCTCGCTCAGCGCGGATCCGCAGTAGCGGACCCGTGGTTCACCCTTCCCCGGAGACCTCTTCGGCCGTCGGCGCGGTGAAGGAGCGCCGCTTCTGCCGGTGATGTCCACCCGTGCGAGTGAGGGTGTGCGCAAGGCTTGTCGATCTGCCGAGGCGGGGACAACTCCCTCGCGGGAACGGGAGACACGGGGGAACGGCATGGTGTGCGAAGGGGGCTGTCTCGCTGCGCTGACGGTGACCGCCGGGGCGGTCGCGCACCGGCTCGTCGTCGCCGTGAGGGTCGCGGTGGCACTGAGGGCGGACGTCACCGTCCGCGAGGACCTCTCCGTCGAGGAACTCGCCTTCCTGGCCGGCGGACGGCGGCGGGTCGTGACCACGGTGCTGGCGCGGATGAGGGGGCAGGGCCGGGTGTCCGTCACGGAGGGCGGCGACCGGGTGGTCCTGCACGGCGTGTTCCCGGCCGACGGCATCGAGGCGGCCGTCGTCAGGGCGGCGGGCGTCTCCCGCAGCGAGCGGGCCGGGAAGCTGGTCGCCGAGGTCGCCGGGAGCGGTGCCGTACGGGCCGTCGGCGAACGCCTGCGGGCGGAGGGCCTGTTGGTCGACCCCGCCCTGCTGCGCGCGCAGTACCGCGCGCGCCGGCTGTTGTGGTGCGCGGCCGCCCTCGCACCGGCACTGGCCGTGTACGAACTCGTCGCCGGCACCCCGCGGCTCTGGTGGGCCGGCCCGGCGCTGTCCGCCCTCGCGGCCGCGTCCGCCGCGCTGATCAGGCCGACGCGGGAACGGGTGCCGCACCGCGTACGGATCGCGCTCGACGTCCTGCGCGACGAACGCGACCGCCCGGCCTCCTCCCGGCCGGCGAACGCCCTGGCCGCCCTCGCCGTCACGCCCGTCGGTGCCGTCGCCCTCGACGGTCCGGCCGCCGCCCGGGATCCCGGACTGCGGGCCCTGGCCGACGCGGAGACCTGGCGGGCCGGGGAACGGCCCGACTGGGTCGGCTCCGGCCTCGGGAGCGGCACGTACGGCGGCGGCTGCGGCGGGGGCGGGGGCGGCTGCGGGAGCGGGGGCCAGTGAGTGCCGCCCGGGTCTTCCGTCCGGGTCAGGCCGGACCAGGGAGCGGGGTACGGTACCGCGCCCCGCAAGGCGGAGGAGGCCGACCGGCCACGGGGCCGGCTGCGGGGCGTCCTCCGGGCCGTGCCGGGACCCGGCCGGCGTCGGGGAGCGGCGGCGCGGTCACACGCGGGAGAGCCGGCCCGCCCGTCACCGCCGCGGCCCAGCCGACTGCGCGGTGCCGGAGCGCCGTGCATAGGCTGCGCGGCGATGCCGAAGAACGACGCCTCCCCCGACCGCCGTCTCCGTTCCGTCGACCTGGCCCGGCTGGCCGGGATCTCGACGCAGCAGATCCGCAACTACGAGGAGAGCGGTGTCCTGCCGCCCGCCGCGCGCACCCCGTCCGGCTACCGCGTCTTCGGCGAGGTGCACCGGCAGGCGCTGCTGGCCTACCGGGCGCTGCTCAAGGGGTACGGGCCGGCGACGGCGACGCCGGTGATGCGGGCCGTCCACGACGGGGACGTGCCCGGGGCCCTCGCGCTCGTCGACGCCGCGCACGCCGCGCTGCACGAGGAGCGGATCGCGTTGCGCGCCGCGGACGAGGCGCTGGAGGTGCTCGCCGGGGAGGAGCCCGGGCCGCTGCCCCGCACCGGCGGCCTGCGCATCGGCGAGGTCGCCGCGCTGCTCGGCGTGCGGACGTCCGCGCTGCGGGTGTGGGAGGCGGCCGGGCTGCTGGTGCCGTCGCGCGAACGCGGCACCGGGTACCGCGTGTTCGCCCCGTCCGACGTGCGCGACGCCCGCCTCGTCCACACCCTGCGCCGCAGCCACTACCTCTTCGACCAGATCCGTCCGGTGCTGGAGGGGCTGCGGCGGGAGGGCGGCAGCGAGGCGCTGCGCGCGGCGATCGACGCGCGGGGCAAGCGGCTCACCGCGCGCACGAGGGCGATGCTGGAGGGCGCGGGCGCCCTGCACGGCTACCTGGGCGGCCGTCCGGACCGGTTCACCGCAGCCGCGACGACGACAGGATCGACAGCAGGTGGGCCGGGACCATCACCCACGTGATCACGGCGAGCGCGCCCAGCGCCCAGCGGGTCGGCTCGATGCCGCCCGTCGCCGCGTCCGCCACCGCGGCGACGAGGAGGACCAGCGACGCCTCGATGCCGTTCGTCACGCGGTGGATCTTGAACGCGGCGGCGATCCGGCGCACCGTGGCCACGCCCTGCGAGCGCGGGCGGGTGGACTCGTCGTCGGCGACGGCCAGCCCGCGCCGGGCGCGGGCGACGTCCACCAGGTCGGTCGAGGCCTTGAGCAGGACGACGCCGAGGGCGGTGGCGACGCCGACCGACAGCCAGCCGCCGGCGCCGGACTCGGCGGCGCGGTAACCGGCGCCCGCCATGAGGGCGGCGTCCGCGAGGTACGCGCCGAGCCGGTCGACGTAGATGCCGGCCGCGCTGTTCTGGCCCTTCCAGCGGGCGACCTCGCCGTCCACGCAGTCGAAGAGCAGGAACAGCTGCATGAGGATCACGGCGAGGACGGCTCCGGTCAGGCCCGGGACCATCAGCGCGGCGCCCGAGGCCACCCCGCACACCACCATCGTCCAGGTCAGCTGGTCCGGCGTGATCGGGGTGCGGACCAGGTGGCGGGTGGTGCGCAGCGAGATCCTGCGCATGTAGAGACGGCCGGCCCAGTGTTCCCCGTTCCGGCTCTCCATCTTGGCCTGCGGCTGGCAGACCTCCCGCAGCTCCTCCAGTGCCGGAGCACCCATGACGTCCCTCCCCGCCCGACTGCCGCTCACGCGACGATGATCGGGCCAGGGTACAGAGCCGGTGCGGCGGGCCCGACGCGGGCCACGGCGGCGTAGTCCGGCCCGGACCACACGCACAGCGCCAGCACCTCGCGTCCGGGGCGGCGCGGCGGGTGTTGCGGGTGACGTTGGTGGCGATGCCGAGCAGCCAGGGGCGCAGCGAGCCGCCCTCCTCGTCGAGCCGCTCGCGCAGCCGCCACGCGTCCAGGAAGGTCAGGGAGACGACCTCCTCGGCGCTCGCCCAGTCGCCGGTGAGCCGGTACGCATGGTTGTGGACGGAGCGCGCGTACGCGTCGAAGAGGTCGCCGAAGGCGTCGTGGTCCCCCGCGCGGATGCGTCTCCGCGGATTCGTGTCCACGTCCTGTGCCTGTCCGGACGACGGAGGCCGGTTCCCGTGACCCACGTCACGGGAACCGGCCTCGGCGGTGCGGGGCTCCTCAGAAGCCGACGGACCGGAGCGCGCCCAGGCCGACGTCGGCGTAGGAGTGCTTGCCGGAGACGAAGATGTTGACGCCGTAGTAGTTGAACAGCCAGCAGCCGAAGGCGGCCAGGGCCAGGTAGGCGGCCTTGCGGCCCTTCCAGCCGGCGGTGGCGCGGGCGTGCAGGTAGCCGGCGTAGGCGACCCAGGTGATGAAGGACCAGGTCTCCTTGGGGTCCCAGCCCCAGTAGCGGCCCCAGGCGTCGCCGGCCCAGATGGCGCCCGCGATGATCGTGAACGTCCACAGCGGGAAGACGGCCGCGTTGACGCGGTAGGCGAACTTGTCCAGCGAGGCGGCGGCGGGCAGCCGCTCCAGGACGGACGTGGCGAAGGTGCCGGGCCTGCCGCCGCCCGCGAGCTTGGTCTCGTACGCGTCCTTGAAGAGGTACAGGACCGCGCCGACCGCGCCGACGTAGAACACCGCGCCGCACAGGATCGCCGTGGAGACGTGGATGTACAGCCAGTACGAGTCGAGCGCGGGGACCAGCTGGTCGCTCTCGGTGTACAGGACGGTGACGGCGAGACCGAGGTCGAGGAGGACCGTCGTGGTCAGGAACAGCCCGAGCCAGCGCACGTTCTTCTTCAGCGCCAGCAGCAGCAGGTAGACGCCGACCGCGGTGGTGGAGAAGGTGATGTTGAACTCGTACATGTTGCCCCACGGCGCCCGCTCCACGGACAGCGCGCGGGTGAGCACCCCGCCGAACGCCAGCAGGAACGCGAGCACGGTGAGGGAGACGGCGATCCGCCCGAAGAGGTCGCCCTGCTCGTCCCCGCCGTGCGCCCCGGGCCCGTCGGGCACGTCGCGCGATCCGGACGCGGCCCGCACCACGACCTTCGGCCGCTCCAGGACGGCGGTGCCGCCCGCCTTGTTGACGGTGACGGCCGGTGCCTGCTTCGCCTGCGTCTTGGGGGTGAGGGCGGCGGCGGTGCGGGCGACCTTGCTGCGGCTGCCGAAGATCCATTCGGCGATGTACGCGAAGAACGCCAGGGTGTAGACGGCCATCGCGGAGTAGATGAGCACGTTGCTCATCTCCGCCAGGCTCTCGTTGGTCGCGGCGGCGAGAGTCACTTCTCAGCCCCTTCGGCAGGTGCGGCTTGAGGGTCGGGGGAATCGGAGGTGTCCGGGGAGGCGTCGTCCGGGTCGGGGGCGCCGGGGACCCGGTCGTAGAGGACCGCGGCGAGGTCGCCGAGTTCCTCGGGGACCTTGGCGGACTCGCTGCGGCCGAGGCCGGCCATCTCGACGACCGTGACGCCGTCGGGGCCCGCGGCCGCGCGCACCCAGACGCGGCGGCGCTGGATGAACAGGGAGGCGGCCAGGCCGCCGATCGCGGCGACGGCACCGCCCAGGGCCCAGCCGCCGCCCGGCTCCTGGACGACCTGGAACTGGGCCCACTCCTTGATGTCCTTCTCGAAGGTGACCGAGCCGGCGCCGTTCGGGAGCTTCATGGTCTCGCCGGGCATGAGCAGCTTCTTGAACAGCTCGCCGTCGGCGTCCTTGAACTCCTTCATCTTGGTCTTGTCCATCTGGTACACGCTCTGCGGGATGCCCGAGTTCGCCTTCAGGTCGCCGTGGTAGGCGTTCAGCGCGAGCACCGGGTAGTCCAGCGCCGGGAACTGGGAGATCATCGTGCCGGTCGCGGAGCCGCCGAAGGTGGGCACGAAGAAGGCCTGGAAGCCGAGCTGCTCCTTCTCGCCCTCGGGGTTGCGGTAGCCGTCGAGGACCTTGACCACGCCGGAGGAGGTGACGTTGGCGTCGAGCGGCAGCAGCGGCACGGCGTCCTGGAAGACGACCTTCCCCTTGCCGTCACGGACGGTGACGACGGGCGCGTAGCCGTGGCTGGTGAGGTAGACCTTGGCGTCGCCGACCTGCAGCGGCTCGTTGACCTTGACGGTGGTCTTCTTCTCCTCGCCGTAGGCGCCCTCGCTGTAGGCGAGGTCGACCTCGTAGGTGCGCGGCGTCCCCTTGTTGGGGCCGGTGCGCTCGTACGTGCCCCTGAAGTCCTTCACGGTGAAGCTGAACGGCTCCAGGTCACCGGCGTCGAAGAGGCTGCCGGACTTGATGTCGTCGTACTGCGGGAGCGTGTTGGAGAAGCCGTCGCCCTCGACGACCAGCTTGTTGCCCTCGGACTTGAACAGCTGGCCCCAGGCGAAGGCGACCAGCATCACGATCAGCGAGAAGTGGAAGACCAGGTTGCCGACCTCGCGCAGGTAGCCCTTCTCGGCGGCGACGGCGTCCCCGACGAGGTGGGCGCGGAAGCGGCGCCGCTGCAGCAGGGCGAGGGCGGCCTCGCGGACCTGCTCGGGCGCGGCCCCGGTGCGCCAGGTGGTGTGGGCGGGCAGCCGGGTCAGCCGCCGGGGGGCGCCCGGCGGGCGGCCGCGCAGCTGGCCCACGAACTGCCAGGTGCGGGGCACGATGCAGCCGATGAGGGAGACGAACAGCAGGATGTAGATCGCCGAGAACCACACCGAGCTGTAGACGTCGAAGAGCCCGAGCTTGTCGTAGATCGGCGCGAGGACCTCGTGCTGCTCGCGGAAGTCGGCGACCTTCGTCTCGTCGATCCCGGTCTGCGGGATGAGCGAGCCGGGGATCGCGCCGAGCGACAGCAGCAGGAGCAGCAGCAGGGCGACCCGCATGGAGGTGAGCTGCCGCCAGAACCAGCGGGCCCAGCCGACGACGCCCAGGGAGGGCAGGTTCGGCGGCTCCTCCGTGGGGGCGGTGGAGAGCTGGGAGGCGGCGGCGCCGAGGTCCTGGTCCTGGTCCCGGGTGTCGGTGCCGCCGGGGGTCTCGTCGGTTGTCGTCTTGCTCATCGCGTCAGATCCCCACAGTGAAGCCGTTGGACCAGGTCTGCATCTCCGCCACGAGGCTGTCCCACGCGCCGGTCAGCAGCAGCACACCGGTCGCGATCATCATCGTGCCGCCGATGCGCATCACCCAGACGTAGTGCCGCTTGACCCAGCCGAAGGCACCGAGCGCCTTGCGGAAGGCGACGGCGGCGAGCACGAAGGGCACACCCAGTCCCAGACAGTACGCGACGGTCAGCACGGCGCCGCGTCCGGCGCTCTCCTGCTGGGCGGAGAGGGTGAGGACGGAGGCGAGGGTGGGGCCGATGCAGGGGGTCCAGCCGATGCCGAACAGGGCGCCGAGGACGGGGGCGCCGACCAGTCCGGTGGCCGGCCGCTTGTGGAAGCGGAACTCGCGCTGGGTGAGCCAGGGCATCAGGCCCATGAAGAAGACGCCCATGAGGACCATGAAGACGCCGAGCACCTTGGACAGGACGCCCGACTGTTCCTGCAGCGTCTGCCCGAAGTAGCCGAAGAAGGCGCCGCCGGAGACGAACACGACGGTGAAGCCGAGCACGAACAGCGAGGCGCCGGCGACCATCCGGCCGCGCCGGGCCTCGGCCAGGTCGGTGCCGGAGACGCCGGTGACGTAGGAGAGGTAGCCGGGGACCAGCGGCAGCACGCAGGGCGAGAAGAAGGAGACGAGCCCGCCGAGCAGGGCGATGGGCAGGGCGACCAGCAGGGCGCCGTTGAGCACGGTGTCGTTGTAGCCCGTGCCGGCGGCGAGCGTGTGCAGGGCCGTCACGTCACTTCTCCGCGACGACCGGCTCGAGCATCTTCAGCAGCCGTTCCTCGCTGAGCGCGGACAGCGAGCGGGCGGCGATCCTCCCGTCCCGGTCCAGGACCAGGGTGGAGGGGATCGCCTGCGGGGTGAGCGTGCCCTTCTCGAAGCGGAGCATCAGCTTGCCCGTCGGGTCGTACAGGCTCGGGTAGTCGATGCCGAACTCCTCCTCGAACGCGAGGGCGGAGCGGGTGTTGGTGTCCCGGGTGTTGATGCCGACGAACTGCACGCCCTGGTCGGCGTACTCCTTCGACACCTTCGCGAAGTGCTCGGCCTCCGCGCGGCACGGGTTGCACCAGGAGCCCCAGACGTTGAGGACGACGACCTTGCCCCGGTAGTCGGCGACGTCGAGCTGCTCGCCCTCGAGCGTCTCGCCGGACAGGTCGGGCGCGGCGGCGCGCTCGCCCTTGGCGACCGTGGAGATGCCGTCGGTGCCGGTGACGAAGTTGGTGTCGCCGCCCCCGCCGGTCGTGCCGCCGGAGCCGCACGCGGAGACGAGCAGTGCGGCCGCGGCGGCGCCGGCGGCCAGGACGGCGCGGCGACGGACGCGGAGGGCGCGGGTGGTGCGGTTCGAGCGCTGGGGGGCGCGGCTGGCGGCACTCATGTGAAAAGTTTCGCATGCCCGTTCTGGGGATCTTGCGCACCCCCCGTGCGGGCGGAAACCCGCATATCAGGCGGCGTCGCGGGCGCCCTTCCCGGCGGTGGCGCCGGTGTCCTTCGTGAAGGCCTTCCAGCCACCGGCCGGTTCCTCGCCGACGTCCAGTGTGCGCAGCCTGTCCAGCACCTCCGGCTTCTGCACGTCCAGCCAGTCGACGAACTGCCGGAAGGAGACCAGGCGCACGTCGCCGCCCTTCTCCTTCTCGCGCGCGATGTGCTTGAGCGCCTCCTCCACGGCGTCCATGTAGATGCCGCCGTTCCACTGCTCGAAGTGGTTGCCGACGAAGAAGGGCGCCCGGTTCGTCTCGTACGCCCGCCTGAATCCCGATATGTACGCCTGGGTCGCCTGCTCCCGCCAGCGCGGGTGGTTGTGGGCGGGTGCGTTGGTCGAGTTGAGCGACTGGTTGGCGAGGATGTTGTAGTCCATCGACAGGACCTCGAAAGAGCGCCCGGGGAAAGGTATCTGCTGGAGCGGAAGGTCCCATATGCCCTGTTTCTTCACCGGCCAGACCTGACGCCCGCCCGGCGAGGAGGCGTCGTAGCGCCAGCCGAGCGCGCGGGCGGTCGGGAGCAGGCCGTCCTGGCCGAGCAGACAGGGCGTACGGCCGCCGACGAGTTCCTTGTCGTAGTCGAAGGGCAGCGGCTCCAGGTCGGTCCAGCCGGAGTTGGTCCGCCACTCCTTCACGAACGACTTCGCCTGCTCGATCTCGCTGCGCCACTGCCGCGGCGTCCAGTTGCCGACGCTGCCGGAGCCGGCGCAGAAGTGGCCGTTGAAGTGGGTGCCGATCTCGTGCCCCTCGAGCCAGGCCCGGCGCAGGTTCTTCAGGGTGTCCCTGATGTGGTCGTCGGTGAGGTAGCCGATGTCGGAGGCGCCGCGCGGGTTGTTCGGCGGGTCGTAGAGCCGCTTCTTCGACTCGGGCAGCAGGTACAGGCCCGAGAGGAAGAAGGTCATGTGCGCGCCGTGCTCCCCGGCGAGGTCCAGGAAGCGCGGGAAGAGCCCGTTGCCGACCTCTCCGGCCCCGTCCCAGGAGAAGACGACGAACTGCGGGGGCTCCTGACCCGGCTCCAGCGGCACCGGGCGGGCGGGCTGGTGGGGCTGCTCGCCGGTGTAGGAGGTGGAGCCGTCACCGATCGGGCGGGCCGTCCGCGTCGGCTCGGGCCGCGGCTCCCCGGACCGGCCGCCGCCCCCTCCGGGACGGGAACCGCCGGCGCGGGTCGCGCCGTCCGAGTCTGTGCGGCCGCCGCAGCCGGCCAGCGAGACGGCGGCCGCGGCACCCGCGCCGAGCCCGAGCATTCCCCTGCGGGAGAGAGTGCGCATGGCATCCCCGTTCGTCACGTCCTCTGGTGGTCACTCATTCAGAGGACGTGGCGGAGGGGGAGGTTCCCGCCGATTGCGGAGGTTTCGCAACGAAGCCCCGCGGCACCGCTCCCCGCCGGGACCCGCGGCCGTCAGCCGGGACCCGCGGCCGTCACCGCCGGCCGGGGCCCACGGCCGTCACGCCCCGAAGGCCTTGCCCTTCCCCTTCACCGGCTTGGCGCCGGCGAGCAGGTGGGCGGGGACGAGGTCGCGGGCCGGCTCGCTGTAGCCGACGGAGACGATCCGGTCGCCCCGGTAGGTGAAGGTGGTCAGCGAGGCGAGCGTGCACTGCCGCCGGCGCGGGTCGTGCCACAGCCGCCGCCGCTCGACGTAGGACCGCACGATCCAGATCGGCAGCTGGTGGCTGACCAGCACCGCCTCGTGGCCGCGCGCCGCGTCCTTGGCCGCGTTCAGCGCGCCCATCATGCGGACGACCTGGTCGACGTACGGCTCGCCCCAGGACGGCTTGAACGGGTTGACGACGTGCTTCCAGTTGGCCGGACGGCGCAGCGCGCCGTCACCGATGCCGAAGGTCTTGCCCTGGAAGACGTTCTCCGCCTCGATCAGCCGCTCGTCGGTGGCGATGTCCAGGCCCTGCGCCTTGGCGATGGGCTCGGCCGTCTCCTGCGCCCGCTCCAGCGGGGAGGCGACGACGTACGTGATGTCGCGGGGGGCGAGGTGGTCGGCGACCCGGTCGGCCATGCGCCGGCCCAGCTCGGAGAGGTGGTAGCCGGCCAGCCGGCCGTAGAGGACGCCGTCCGGGTTCTCGACCTCGCCGTGCCGCATGAGGTGGACGACGGTGACGTCGTCGTCCTTCTTCGGGGTGCTCACGCCGTCGCCTCCCCCGTCGCCTCGGCCGCCGCGCGGGCCGCCGCCGGCAGGGCGTCGGCGATCCGCTGCACGGCCCGCTCGTCGTGCGCGGTGGACACGAACCAGGACTCGAAGGAGGACGGCGGCAGGTAGACGCCGCCGGCGAGGAGGGAGTGGAAGAAGGCGGTGAAGCGGAACGACTCCTGCGCCTTGGCGTCCTCGTAGTCGCGCACCGGGCGGTCGGTGAAGAAGACGGAGAACATGTTGGAGGCGTTCTGCAGCGTGTGCGCCACGCCCTCCTTGGTCAGCGCCTCGGTGACGAGGGACTGGATCTGCGCGGAGACGGCGTTCACCTTCTCGTACGCGGCGTCGTCGAGCAGCCGCAGCTGGGCGAGGCCCGCGGCGGTGGCGACCGGGTTCCCGGAGAGGGTGCCGGCCTGGTAGACGGGCCCGGCGGGGGCGAGGTGCGCCATGACGTCGGCCCGCCCGCCGAAGGCCGCGGCCGGGAAGCCGCCGCCCATCACCTTGCCGAAGGTCATGAGGTCGGGGCGGACGCCGTCGACGCCGTACCAGCCGGCGCGGCTGGTGCGGAACCCCGTCATCACCTCGTCGGAGATGTACAGCGCGCCGTTCGCGGCGCACGCGTCCTTCAGCCCCTGGTTGAACCCGGGCAGCGGCGGCACGACGCCCATGTTGCCCGGCGACGCCTCGGTGATCACGCAGGCGATCTCGCCGGGGTGCGCGGCGAAGGCGGCGTGCACGGCGTCGAGGTCGTTGTACGGCAGCACGATGGTGTCGCCGGCCTGGGCGCCGGTGACACCGGGGGTGTCGGGCAGCGCGAACGTGGCGACACCGGAGCCCGCGGAGGCGAGCAGCGAGTCGACGTGGCCGTGGTAGCAGCCGGCGAACTTGATCACCTTGGTGCGCTGCGTGAAGCCGCGCGCCAGCCGGATCGCCGACATGGTGGCCTCGGTCCCGCTGGACACGAGCCGCACCTGCTCCAGCGGCTCGATCCGGGCGACCATCTCCTCGGCGAGCGCGACCTCGCCCTCACCGGGCGTGCCGAAGGACGTACCGCGCGCGACGGCCTCCTGCACGGCGGCGATCACCTCGGGGTGCGCGTGCCCGAGGATCATCGGCCCCCAGGAGCACACCAGGTCGACGTACTCCCGCCCGTCGGCGTCGGTCAGGTACGGCCCGCTGCCCGACACCATGAACCGGGGCGTACCGCCGACGGCGCGGAAGGCGCGCACCGGGGAGTTCACACCACCGGGCGTGACGGCCGCGGCACGATCGAACAGCGCCTGTGAGGCCGGTGCTTCGTATGGATATGCCAGTTCGCTCATGACCTGCGACTTCTCCGACCTTCTCCGACTTCTCGGGTTTCCCGGACTCCGGGTGCGAGTGACGTGTTCAGGGTAGGCCAGCGCCGGGCGGGACGGCCGGGGTGCCGGGTCGGCCGGTACCGGCGCCCGGTACCCGGTATCCGGCCCCCGATCCGCCATGATCTGCGAGACTGGCGTCTGATACACACAGCTCACACGGCCCGGGACGGCCGGAGGCTGCCATGTTCCCGCGGGCAGATGTTTCACCGCACGTTTCGGCGGGCGGCCGTGGGGGAGGTCACTGACACGATGATCGGGTTGCGCGGCGGGGGCCGCGCGCCTTAGAAAAGCAGTCGGGTGGAGATATGCATCGCGGTGGCGGACTGGGCGAGGGGACCGACGACCTGGGTCCTCGACGTGCCCGGCGGGGAAGGCACCGGCGCGAGGCGGAGACCCCGGGGAACGACGCGGGAAACACGGACGAGGCGCGTCAGGCACACGGTGTACCGAGCGAGCTCGAGCGGATCGACCGGCGGATCGACGGACGGACGGGTCCGCTGAGGGCGGGGAGCAGGAATGGTGGTCGGGTGGGGGTGACGTACAAGTACTTCGGTGCGCCGGACGGCGCCACCGCGGCCCGTGTCCCGATCTCGATGCGTCCCGAGGAACTCGGCGGCGACGAACTCGGCATGAACGGCATGTTCACCAAGATCAAGCCGGAGACCATGGCCGCCATGGTCCTCACCGGCATCGAGGGCGTCCCCCTGCACAAGGTCCCGCCCCTGGAGCTGGTCGTCCTGCACCCCGACTACGCGGTCGTGAAGCTCCCCATGACGGTCGTCGACCCCCTGCGCGGCATCGGCGAGGAAGCGGTGGGCGCGGCGGCGTTCATCTGGTCGACGGTCCCGGACCGGGGCGGCCCGCGGGACGCGTTCAACGTGTACCAGCTGCTGCACGAGTGGCAGGACTTCTCGCACCGGCTGCACGAGGCGGGGCATCAGGCCTATTGCCTGGTGTGGCCCTGAGCCGGGGTTTCGTGAGGGTCGGGCGGGGTCTTCGGGCCCCGCCCTTCTCCGTGCCGGAGAGGGGCCGTCAGGCGGCCGGGGCACGTCGAGGGCACATGGGTCTCGCTGGGGGCGGTGATGCGCCCTGCGCCTCTCCTGCGCCCTGCGCCTCTCCTGCGCCCTGCGGCTCCGCCCCCGTGAAGGCGTCGTTGATCGCCTCGCGGGTGCGGGTCTCGCTGGACGGCAGAAGGCGCGTGTACGTCCGGGCCCGGCTCCCTCATACCGGTCGAGTTCGAACAGCAATCGATCATTTCACGCACGCTGTCACTCGTCGCATGAAACCCGGTGTCCATTCCCAGGGATCGATCTCAGCATGACGACGTCCCCGCCCTGGGAACAGGTGCCGTGGCGGGCGGGGACGTTCGCGACCCACGGGTCGGTCAGATCGTGTAGAGGTTGAACTCCTCCCACGATCCGGAGACGTCGGCCGAGCGGGCGCGCAGGGCGTACTGGAGCGTGCCGGTGTAGTTGTTCTCCATGGCGACGAACAGGCCGTTCAGCTCGGACTGGATGGCGAAGCGGTCCAGCGTCTCGTTGTAATAGAGGACGAACCGCTCCCAGCCGGCCGCGCTCGTGGAACGGGCACGCAGCAGGTTCTGCGAGGCGCCGGTGTAGTTCTTCTCGACGGCCACGTAGAGGCCGTTGGCGTGGGACTTCATGGCGAAGGTGCTCTCCTCCCCGATCCATTCGAAGGTGAAGCCCTCCCAGGAGCCGCCGTAGACGTCGGAACGGGCGCGCAGGGCGCCGGTGTTCGGGGCGGCGTACGTCTTCTCGGTGGAGACGAACTTGTTGTTCTTGGCCGATTCCACGGCCAGCGCGGTGGGCTCCGGGGCGGCGGCCGCGCGCGCGGTCTGCGCGTCGCCCGACTCCTCGGTTATCCGCGCCAGTTCGGCGGCGCCGTCGATCTTCTCCCAGCCGGCCGGCACCGCGGCCGGGGCGACCTGCGGGGCGGCCCCCACGGCGGGCGCGCCCAGCGCCGAGGTCGCCGCCAGGGCGCTGAGAGACAGAAGGACAGTGGTCATGCGTCGCATAGTTGATTCCCCACCACTCGTGAAAAAGGACGTGGCGCGGCGGCCATCGCTCCCGCCCGCCGCTCCCGCCCATGACAACCGCCGCCAATCCCCTCCCCGGGGCGGCGGCTACGTCAGAGTAACGGGCGTGACACAAATGACGACAGGGATGAATGAGTTCACACCCAGGGCCTTTTGAGGAAAACATGCGGCATTCCCTATTCCTCAATCCCCCGTTAACGCGCATAAAATGCGGTGTTCTCGGTCGCATCCGGAACCGAGCTGTGCGGTGTTCGGGTCCTTCCGGCGTTCCCCTCGACGGAGCTGGTGCAGCTGCACGTCCGCCCCGCGTCCCGCCGTCTCGACGCGGGTGATCCGCGCGAACCGCACCGGCTCGCACTTCGGGACCGGGACGGAGCCGGGGCGCCGCGGGAACACCGTGCCGGCGATGAGCGGGACGTCGCCGGGCGCAATGAGCGCCATGCCGTGCATCCGGTTCCACGCGCTGCCCCACCGGGGTTCTCGTCAGTTCCGTGGGTGTGGCGGATGCGTCGGTGGGAGCCCGCCGTCGTGTCTCTCAAGCTGTCGTGTGCTGTCTCCGGGTCTGTCGTCCCCCCTTTGCCACGGCCGCGGTTGGCGGTGGCACGGCGTGTGCGGGCAGCCGAGTTGTTCGGGCAGGGACGCTCGAATGCCGGGACCGCACGAATGCCGGAGGTCAGTGACGGGAGCGTGCGGCGGTGGAAACGGGTGGGGGGAGGAGGGGCACTCGTGCCCTGCGACGACGCCCGGCCACCGGTCGCCCGTCCAAGCCGGACGACGTCCGGGTCGAGCAGGTGCGGACCGCACCGGAGCAGGGCGCCCTCTGGTGAACCGGTCCGCCAGGGCACGTCCAGGGCACGTGAGCTGGGAAACGGCGTTGCCCCGTGAGAACCACCGAGAGAAGTATCCGCAGGTCAACGCACACTTCGCCGAAAATCCCCAGGTCATCGCCCCCTCGCGTTCACCCGCTGCACGAGGGGCAGGACTTCGGCCACCGGCTGCACGGGGCGGGGCATCAGCCGTACTGCCCGGTGTGGCCCTGAGCCGGGGTTCCGGCGGTGGCGGGCGGGGTCTTCGGGCCTCGCCCTTTTCCGTGGGGCCGAGGCGACCACGGGTGAGGAACGCCGGGACGCCTTCCGCCGCCCGGTGCGGTTGCCGGCCGTGCACGGGACCGCCGAGGAGGAGGTCGTCCCCCCCTTCGCCCGGACGGGTCTCCCCGGCGGCGGGCAGGTCGTGAGGGACCGGCCCGCCGGGGAGAGGGCGGCCGGGTGAACACCGGCCGCCCCGGACGAGACGGACACCGGCGGCCCGGAGTTCCTGCCGTGACTGCGGGCGCTGCGCGCGGACGTGCGGGAGCACGCCCGCGCGGAGGGCTCCACGGGTTCACCCGCATCCGCCGCAGCACCCACGTCACCGGTCTCGCCGCGATGACCGAGGCCGCCGAGGCCGTGGGCGGGGGCCGGCTCCGCGTCCCGGACCGGCCCGGGACGCGGAGCCGACGTCCCGGGCCGGTTGTTTGTCCCCCGCCCCCGGGGGGACCCACCGCCCATGAGCAAGAAGCCAGGTCGCCGCCGTATGGGCCAGAACCGGATGCTGTGGCTGCTCGACGCCCTGGAGCGTGATCCCAGGGCGGACGCGGCGACCGACGTACTGACCAGGAGGGTCCGGGCCCTCCCGCTCGGCCGTGCACGGGACGCGTTGCACGGCCGGTGGCTCGGCCATCCCGTGCACCCCCTGATGGTGCAGGTGCCGATCGGCAGCTGGATGTCCGCCGCCGTGCTCGACCTGTGGCCCGGCCGTTCCCGGGGGGCGGGCCTCCTGGTGGGCGTCGGACTGGCCGCGGCCGGCCCCGCCGCGCTGGCGGGCGCGGTCGACTGGGCCGAACTGCGCCGTCAGCAGAAACGGGTGGGGCTGGTGCACGCCGTGGCCAACACGGCGGCCGTGGGACTGTACGGCGCCTCGCTCGTCTGCCGCCTCACCGGACGGGCCGGAGCGGGCCGCGCGTACGGCTTCCTCGGGCTGACGGCGGTCGGCCTCGGAGGCATGCTGGGCGGCCACCTGGCGTACCGGCAGGCTTCCGGCGCCAACCACGCCGAGGAAGTACCGCACGTCGTCGGCGAAGGCTGGCACCGGATCGGCACCGTGGACGAGTTCCCCGCCGGCCGGCCCGTGCGGCGCACCGTGGACGACGTGCCGGTCCTGGTGGTGCGCGAGACCGGCGGGACCTTCCACGCACTGGCCGATCGGTGCAGTCATCTGGCGGGCCCGCTGTCCGAGGGCACGATCGCCGACGGGTGCGTCCAGTGCCCCTGGCACGGCAGCGTCTTCCGGCTCTCGGACGGCTGGAACGTCCGCGGCCCCGCCACCGCACCCCAGCCCGCCTTCGACACCCGCGTCGTCGACGGACACGTGGAGATCAGGCTGCGCCGTGAGGACGGGACGGAGACACCGGCCGAGCGCGGAGCGGACGAGGCGCGGACGCGGGCGGAAGGAGACGCAGGCCATGGGCGAGACATCTGACGGCCGTTTCGCGGAGCGTCTGAGGCGACGGTGGCGACGCACCGAACGCACGTACTCGGCGGAGGAGGACCGCCCGCTGCGCGGCTACCTGACGGCCATGGCGGCTTTCGGCGTGTACACGGCGGGGTGGGCGACGGTGGTCAGGATGCGCGGCCGTCCCGTGCCGGACCGGCCCGTGCCCTGGGACGTGGCACTGACCGCGGTGGCCACCTTCCGGCTGAGCCGGCTGCTGAGCAAAGCGTCGGTGACCAGCCCGCTGAGGGCCCCCTTCACCACGTTCCAGGGCCCGCAGGGGCCGGCCGAGCTGCACGAGGAGGCGCGGTCCGGGGGCGCCAAGGACACGGTCGGCGAGCTGGTGACGTGCCCGTTCTGCATGAGCGTCTGGGTGGTCTCGACCCTCACCGCCGGACAGCTGCTCTGGCCGCGTGCCACCCGCACCGCCATGGGGGCGCTCACCGCGCTGGCCGGCGCGGACGCCCTGCAGCTGACGTACAGCGCGCTGGTGGCCAGGACGACCGGCGAGTGACCACTTCTCACACGCCCGACCGCCCCCGGGGCAGAGGTCCTACGTCGGGGTGACGGCCGGGGCGCATCGCGGCGTGGCGTTGCCCGGGGCCGGGCCCCGAGCGGGCGGCCAGGGCGTCGGCGACGGCGCCGGTGGCGAAGGCGTACACCGCCTTGTGCAGCAGGTCGACGACGAGTTCACGGCGCGGCCAGGTCTGGGGCGGGGCGCCGACGCCGGTGGCGTTCTCCAGGATCTGGTCGCTGGTGATGCGGACGACGGCGAACTTCCCCGACGACCAGGGCCCGCGCAGCCCGGCGTGCGACATCACCGACCGCAGGATCCCGAGGAGGGCGCCCTGCCCCACGTGCATGGCCAGGTTCACCGGCACGGGCTGACGGCCGGAGTACTCCCGCATGCCGGTCAGACGTTCCAAGGTGCGGGCGGGGACGTGGGAGTCGGGCCGGCCGGTCACCCGTTGCTCCACCTTCTCGCCCAGCGTCATCGCCAGCACCCCGGTCGTACCGGCCAGCAGTCCCTGCCACAGCGCGCGCTTCATCATGCGGCGGCGAGTACCCAAGGCTCCCCGGCCTACCTGCTCCCCGGCCTCGCCCGGCCGTCACCGTCCTGTCCGGGAGGCCGCGGAAGCCGGCGCCGGACGGCGGCCGCCGGACACCGACGCCGAGGGCACCCGCGGGCGGGGGCGGGCCGTCCGTGCCCCGGCGTACGGGAGGGCTCCGCGTACTCGTGGCCCCGCCTTGTCCCGACCGTCACCGTTTCATGCGGGTGACCACGGAAACCCGGCGCCCGACGGGACACCGGAAGCGGAGGGCGTGCGATGAAGAAGCTGTGGTGGGCTGTTCCGGTCGCGGTCGTCGGGGCGGTGGCCGTGCGGCGGGCCCGGCCGGCGCACCGGGCCGACGAGCGGGCGGGCGACCGCTGGCTCACCGTGACGGTCAACCGGCCGCCCACGGACGTGGGGTCGGAGGGGAAGCTGCCACCGCCCCTGGACGACCTGGCGGAACGGATCGACGTGCAGATCCGGCCGGCGCCGGGCGACCACGGCACGGAACTGGCCGCACGGTTCAAGGAGCCCGTGCCCGCCGCGTCCACCTCCGTGCCCGCGCGTCTGGCCGGGCAGGACCCCCGTCAGGAACTGCGGCGCGCGTTGCGCGACGCGAAGTCCCTGCTGGAGGCGGGCGAGGTGCTGCGGCCCGACGCGCCGCCCACGACCCGCCCCACACCGGGCGGCAAGCTGGTCGAGGTGTTCACCCGTCGCTCCGGCGGGGAGGGAGTGCTGTGAAGGCACTGTGCTGGGAAGGCGTGAACAAGCTGTCCGTCGAGCAGGTCCCCGATCCGGAGCTGCGCAACGACCAGGACGTCATCGTGCGGCTGATCGCGGGCACCACCTGCGGCTCCGACCTGCACCTCATCGGCGGCTACATCCCGGCGATGCGCGCCGGTGACGTGATCGGCCACGAGTTCGTCGGCGAGGTCGTGGAGACCGGGTCCGCCGTGCGCAGGCACAAGGTCGGCGACCGGGTCGTCGTCTGCTCGTTCATCGGCTGCGGGCGGTGCTGGTACTGCGCCAACGACCTGTGGTCCCTGTGCGACAACACCAACACCAATCCCGGCATCGGCCAGGCCCTCCTCGGTTACGAGACCGCCGGCATCTTCGGCTACTCGCACGCCATGGGCGGTCTGCGCGGCAGCCACGCCGAGTACGTGCGCGTCCCCTTCGCCGACTACGGCGCCTTCAAGATCCCCGAGGGCATCGACGACACCAGCGCCCTGTTCCTCTCGGACTCCGTGCCCACCGGGTGGATGGGCGCCGATCTGGCCGGGGTGAAGCCCGGTGACGTGGTCGCCGTCTGGGGCTGCGGCGCGGTGGGGCAGATGGCCGCCCGCGCGGCGGTCCTGAAGGGTGCCGAGCGGGTCATCTCCATCGACCGCATCCCCGAGCGGCTGGACATGACCGAGCGGTACGTCGGCGCGGAGACCATCGACTACACGACCACCGACGTCGCCGCGGAACTGCGCGAGCGCACCGGCGGACGCGGCCCGGACGTGTGCATCGAGGCCGTCGGCATGGAGGCGCACAGCGACGGCCCGATGCACCTGTACGACCAGGCCAAGCAGCAGCTCCGCCTCCAGACCGACCGGCCCACCGCCGTGCGCCAGGCCATCCACGCCTGCCGCAAGGCCGGCACCGTCTTCATCCTCGGGGTCTTCGCGGGCGCCGTCGACAAGTTCCCGCTCGGCGCGGTGATCAACAAAGGGCTCACCGTGCGCGGCGCCCAGATGCACGGACAGCGCTACGTCCCGATGCTCCTGGAGCGACTGGCCGCCGGCGAGATCCAGACGGCCCACCTGGCGACCCACACCCTCTCACTCGACCAGGCCCCCACGGCGTACGACCTGTTCAAGCACAAGTCCGACGGCTGCGTACGCGCCGTCATCCGCCCCGACCACCGAGGCACCGCGTGATCGTTCGGTGGGCCGCTCACCGGAGTGCCGAACGTCTGGCCCGGTGGCGCTCGGCACCGGCCCTGCACCCGCACGGGGTGCTGTGCTCGGGCACGCTCGCCGTCGCCGACCGCACGGACGCGGGATGGGGCGTGCCGTGGCTGGACCGGCCCGGCTCCTACCGCGTCACGGTGCGCTGGTCACGCGCGCTCGGCCTGCCCCGACGGCTGCCGGACGCCCTGGGCCTGGCCGTCCGGGTCGAGGACGCCGACGGCCCCGGCACCGCGCTCGACCTGCTGTTCACGTCCAGTGGCTCCGGCCGCTTCGGCCGCCACCTGCCCCTGCCGCGGCCTGACGCACTGGCCGGGCCGTACTCCTCCCTGCTGTCCTACCGGGTGGGCGACCGCGAGCGCGTGCTGGCGGCCTTCCCGGTCCACGCCCCCGGCGCACGCCGGGGCGACGCGCGGCCGGCGCTGTGGCAGGAGCTCGCCCGCCGGCCCGTGCGCTTCGAGCTGCGCGCAGCAGCCGCCGACGAGCCCTGGCGCACCTTCGCCTCACTGTCCCTGGAGGCAGTGCGCACCGCTCCGCCCACCAGCACCGTGTCCTTCGACCCCTACGCGCACGACCTGCCCGGCCTGCGCCCCACCGGGCGGCTGCGTCGGCTCCGCGACGCCGCGTACGCCGGTTCCCGCCGCGGACGGACCGGCGACGAGCACGACGCGTGACGGTGGGTCCTCCGGCGGCGGGTGCCGGCTGTCGGCGGAGGACCGGGCTGCCGGACTCGGCGGCAGGGACGGCGGAACTCCCCCGGACGTCAGTCGTGCCCCGGACGTCAGTCGTGCCCCGGACGGCGGGAGGCACGGACCACGAGGAAGACCACGCCTGCGGCGCCGAGGAAGCGCGGCGGGCGACGGGGCCGCGCGGGAACGCCGCGGTGGTCGCCCCGGTCGGCCGGCCGGTCGCGCGGGTGATCCGGGGGTCGAGGACGGGGAAGGTGCAGGGGACGAGGCCCCGGCTCACGATCCGTGCGGGGCGGAGGGCGGCAGGCGGGGTCACGGTCCCCCCTCCGCGGGCACCCGCCCCGGTGCGCGGATCGAGCCGTACACCGCGCGGGTCCCCGCCGAGGCGGGCGCCGATCCGGCCGGGGCGTTCCCCGAGCCGCCGTCCGACGCGGTCGTGAGGGCCGCCGGCACCGTCGTCACCACGGAGTGCGGCGACGCCTGCCCGGCCGCGCCCGGCCGTCGCCACCCGGACCGCTCCGTGGCCGACCCCGACAGCTCCCCGGCCGCAGTCGTCCGCCGGATCCGGGACGGGACCGACACCCGCACCACCGACCTGCTCGCCGGCCCGCCGGGCACCCGGACCACCGCACCACCCGCCGCTCACCTCGTGAAGGAAGAACGCATGCCCTCCGCTCCGCTCGCCTCCGTGCTGTTCGTCTGCGTCCACAACGCCGGCCGCTCCCAGATGGCCGCCGGGTTCCTCCAGCACCTCGCGGGCGACCGCGTCGAGGTCCGCTCCGCCGGGTCCCTCCCCGGCGACCGGGTCAACCCCGCCGCCGTCGAGGCCATGGGGGAGGTCGGCATCGACATCTCCGAGGCCCGGCCGAAGGTCCTGACCACCGAGGCCGTCCAGGCGTCCGACTACGTCATCACCATGGGCTGCGGGGACGCCTGCCCGGTCTTCCCCGGCAGGACGTACCTCGACTGGGCCCTGGAGGACCCCGCGGGCAAGGGCGTCGGGGCCGTCCGGCCGATCCGCGACGAGATCAGGACCCGCGTCGAGGCCCTCGTCGCCGAGATCGACGCGAAGCAGGGGGCGTGACCGGTCTGACACGCCCGGAGGGCCGGGGCGGAGACCGGCGAGCACGCGGACGGCGGCCCCCTACGATGGGCGCATGACCAGGAGCACCCGACCGAGCGGCCGTCCGGCCGGGCGGTTGCTCGTGCTGCTGGTGATGGCGGTCCTGACCGGTGTGCTCGGCATGCACGGCCTGGCTCCCGGGGTGGTGCCCGCGGCGCACGCGGACACCGGCCACGAGACGGCGGCGGCCGGGGCGGTCGGTGCGCCGCACGCGGACAGGGCGTGCGCGCACACGGACGGCGGCGGGCCGGGGCACCTCGAGCACGCCGACGGCACGTGTGCGGCGGCCGGGACCGGTTCGGCCTACACGCCGCCCGCGCTGTCCGGCACCGTGCCGGACACGCCCCCGGCCTCCGCGCCCGCCGCGACGGCCACGGGGACCCCTCACGAGGGGCGGGCCCCGCCCGACCTTTCCGAGCTGCAGCTCCTGCGGATATAGAGCGGCCCGCTCGGCACCCCCGCGCCCGGTGATCCCCGGTGATCCCCGATGGCGGGTGCCGTGCTTCCGCACGCCCTCACATCCGCTCGAACCGCGCGCCGCGAACGGCGCGCGTGAAGGAGTTGCACCACCATGATGCGCAAGCGTTCCCTCGTCCGCCGTAGCGCCGCCGTCGCCGCCGCCGGTGCGGCGGCGCTCGTCCTGGCCGCCTGCGGCGGTGACGGCGACGGCAGTCCGGCCGTCGGGCACGGCGGCCACGACGCCGCCGCCTCCCCGTCCGCTTCCTCGACGGCGCCGGCGTCGCAGGAGCGGCACAACGCCGCCGACGTGGCCTTCGCGAAGGGGATGATCCCCCACCACCGCCAGGCCGTCGAGATGGCCGACCTCGCGCCCGACCGGGCCCGGTCGGCCGGGGTGCGGAAGCTCGCCGCGGACATCAGGAAGGCCCAGGGTCCGGAGATCGAGACGCTGTCCGGCTGGCTGACCTCGTGGGGTGAGGAGGTGCCCGCCGAGGGCGCCGTGGACCACTCCGGGCACGGCACGGGCGACATGGGCGGCATGATGACGGACGAGGAGATGAGCGAGCTCGGGAAGGCCTCGGGCGAGGCGTTCGACACCGCCTTCATGGAGCTGATGATCAAGCACCACGAAGGCGCGGTCGAGATGGCGAGGACCGAGCAGGCCGACGGCGCCTTCGGTCCGGCCAGGAAGATGGCCGGGGAGATCATCGCCTCGCAGGGCGCGGAGATCGAGCAGATGAACGAGCTGCTCGGCAGGGGCTGACCGCAGCGCGCCGGCCCGGGGCGGGCACCTCGGGTGCCCGCCCCGGGCCTTCCGGGGGAACGGTTCAGTTCGCGGCCTTGAAGCCCCGCAGGCGCAGGCTGTTGCCGACGACGAAGACCGAGGAGAACGCCATCGCGGCTCCGGCGATCATCGGGTTGAGCAGCCCGGCCGCGGCGAGCGGGAGGGCGGCCACGTTGTAGGCGAAGGCCCAGAACAGGTTGGACCTGATGGTGCCGAGGGTCTTGCGGGCCAGCCGGATGGCGTCGGCGGCGGCCCGCAGGTCACCGCGGACGAGGGTGAGGTCGCCGGCCTCGATGGCGGCGTCGGTGCCGGTGCCCATGGCCAGGCCGAGGTCGGCCCGGGCGAGCGCGGCGGCGTCGTTGACGCCGTCGCCGATCATCGCCACCGAACGGCCCTCGTCCTGCAGCCGCCTGACGACGTCGACCTTGTCCTGCGGCATGACCTCGGCGATCACCTCGTCGATGCCGACCTCGGCGGCCACCGCCTCGGCGACGGCCTTGTTGTCCCCGGTGAGGAGGATCGGGGTCAGTCCCAGGGCGCGCAGCCGGGTGACGGCTTCGGCGCTGGTGTCCTTGACCGCGTCGGCGACCTCGAGGACCGCCCTCGCCTCGCCGTCCCAGGCGACCGCGATCGCGGTGCGCCCGGCGGCCTCGGCCTCGGTCTTGGCGCGCGCCAGGCCGTTCGGCAGGTCCATGGCCCACTCGGCGAGCAGCTTGGTCCGGCCCACCAGGACCGCGTGCCCCTCGACGACGCCCTGGACCCCCAGGCCGGGGACGTTGGCGAAGTCCTCCGGGGCGGGCAGGGTACCGACGCGTTCCTCCGCGCCGGCGGCGACCGCCCGGGCGATCGGGTGCTCGGAGGCGTGCTCCAGCGCGCCGGCGAGGCGCAGCACCTCGTCCTCGTCCGTCCCTTCGGTGGTGTGCACGGCCAGCAGGGTCATGCGTCCGGTGGTGACGGTGCCGGTCTTGTCCAGGACGACGGTGTCGACGCGGCGGGTGGACTCCAGGACCTCCGGGCCCTTGATGAGGATGCCGAGCTGGGCGCCGCGTCCGGTGCCGACCATCAGCGCGGTCGGGGTGGCCAGACCCAGGGCGCAGGGGCAGGCGATGATCAGGACCGCGACGGCGGCGGTGAAGGCGGCCGTCAGCCCGGCGCCGTTGCCGAGCCAGAAGCCCAGGGTGCCCAGCGCGAGCGCGATGACGACGGGGACGAAGACGGCGGAGATCTTGTCGGCGAGCCGCTGGGCGGCGGCCTTGCCGTTCTGCGCGTCCTCGACCAGCTTCGCCATCCGCGCGAGCTGAGTGTCGGCGCCGACCCGGGTGGCCTCGACGACCAGACGGCCGCCCGCGTTGACCGTGGCGCCGGTGACCGCGTCCCCGACACCGACCTCGACCGGGACGGACTCGCCGGTGAGCATCGACGCGTCGACGGCGGAGGCGCCCTCGACGACGGTGCCGTCGGTGGCGATCTTCTCCCCCGGCCGCACCAGGAAACGGTCGCCGGCCTTCAGCTCGCCGACCGCGATCCGCTCCTCACGGCCGTCCCGCAGCACGGTGACGTCCTTCGCGCCCAGCTCCAGCAGCGCCCGCAGGGCGGCGCCGGCCTTGCGCTTGGAACGCGCCTCGAAGTAGCGGCCGGCCAGGATGAACGCCGTGACGCCCGCGGCGGCCTCCAGGTAGATGTTCCCGGCGCCGTCGCTGCGGGCGATGGTCAGCTCGAAGGGGTGCGTCATGCCGGGCGTGCCCGCGGTGCCGAAGAACAGCGCCCACAGCGACCACAGGAACGCCGCCGACGTACCGACCGAGATCAGCGTGTCCATGGTGGCCGCGCCGTGCCGCGCGTTGGTGAACGCCGCCCGGTGGAAGGGCCACGCGGCGTACGTGACGACCGGGGCCGCCAGGGTCAGCGACAGCCACTGCCAGTACTCGAACTGCAGTGCAGGGACCATCGCCGTCGCGATGACCGGGACGGCCAGCACCACGGCGGTGACCAGCCGCTGCCTGAGCGGCCTCAGCTCGTCGGCCTCCCCGGCGGCGTCCGGGTCCCCCGGGCCTCCCGGGCCGGACGCGGGTTCGGCCCGGACCGGCTCGGGCTCGCGGGCGGTGTACCCGGTCGCCTCGACCGTGGCGATCAGGTCCGGGACGGACACGTCCCCGGTGTAGCTGACCTTGGCCTTCTCCGTCGCGTAGTTGACGGTGGCGGTGACCCCGTCCATCCGGTTGAGCTTCTTCTCGATCCGGGCGGCGCACGAGGCGCAGGTCATGCCGCCGATGGCGAGTTCGACCTCTGCGGTGTCGGGGACCGTGGTAGCCATCACTGCTCCTCGGGCTGGGGGTGCGGGAAGAGGGGAGGGGCCGGGCCCGGGGGCGGGCCCGGCGGACGGGCGGGGGTCTCAGGCCGCGCGGCCCGTGAGCTCGTAGCCGGCGTCGTCGACGACCTTGGCCAGCAGCGCGTCGTCGGGCTCGTCCGCGGTGGTGACGGTGACCTGGCCCGCGTCGAGGTCGACGTCGACCGCCAGGACGCCGTCCAGGGCGCCGATCTCCTCGGTGAGCGTGGCCTTGCAGTGCCCGCAGGTCATCCCGGAGACGTCGTAGACGGTGGTGACGCCCGTGGTGACCTCGACCGTGGCGGTGCCGGTGGAGCAGCTGCCGTCGGGGGTGCAGCAGGACATGGGTTTCCTCCTGGACAGAGTGATCGCGATGTACCCCCGGGGGGTACTGCTGACACCCCCATGTATACCCCCTAGGGGTATCGTTGACAAACGGTGCCGCCCTGCTTGCGCGCACTTCGGGGGGTATGTACGACCAGACCGCCTCGATCCGGCCGGAGAACGCCCGGGGGCCGGAGCGGTCGGCGGTGACGCGCGAGCCGGGCCCGGGGGGCCCGGCTCGCGCGTCGACGTGTCACGGGGCCGACGGTTCAAGCGGGTGCGCAGCCGTCGGGCAGGATCAGCGCCGAGTCCGCGTGGAGCGTGATGCGCACCGGCGTGAAGACGGTGGCGTCGACCGGCGACTCCCCCGTACCGGGGTTGCGGGCGTAGCGCGGGTGGGCGCCCCCGCTGACCTGCCAGCGGAGGCGGTGGCCGGCGGCGAAGCGGTGGGCCGCGGGGCTCATCGGCACGCTGATGCGCGAGGGCGCCCGCTCGCCCGTGCCGAGGCGGCCCAGCCCGTCGCAGACGTTGACGGAGCGGCCGGTCGTGTCCACGTCGCACAGGCGGACGAAGAGGTCGGCGTGGCCGGTGTCCGCGGAGACGGCCAGCCGCGCCGAGACCGGGCCGACGACGTCCACGGGCTCGGTCAACGGGAGTCCGGTGAACGTCAGGACGTCGTCCCGGGCCTCCAGGGTGCCGTTGTCGCGCGGACCGGCGGTACGGGAGAGCAACGGGCCGCCGAGGGAGGGGGTGGGGTCGGCCGGGTCGTAGCGGAACGACGTCAGGGGCGCGGAGTCCGTGGGGGCCTGCCGGGTGAGGTGCCCGTCCGGGGTGGGGAACCACGCGGTGCCGGACGCGGCCGGCGGCCAGTCGTCGAGGTCCCGCCAGGCGTCCTCGCCGCCGACGTGCACGCGCACCCGGGTGGGGCGCAGGCCGGAGGGATCGGCGCACAGGTGGGCGCGCAGCCAGGCGAGGCTCTCGGCGAACACCTCGGGCCACCCCTGCTGCAGCGCCGAGGTGTGGGTCCAGGGGCCGACGAGCAGGGCGGTGTCGCATCCGGCCCCGCGGAGGCGCTCGTACTGCTCGAAGGTCTGGTCGACCAGGACGTCGTGCCATCCGGTGATCAGGCCGGTCGGGACGGTCGACCGCTCCGCCGCCCGCGCCAGCGACGCCCCCCGCCAGTAGCCGTCCTCGGGGTCCGGGTGGGTCATCACGTCGTCCAGCCAGGGCACTTCGCCCCCGAGGGCGGACGCGTACGCACCGCGCAGCGGCTGCGCCGCGGTGACCCCGCGCAGGCGGCGCTGCAGGCGCAGCGTGGCCTTCAGGAACGGCACCGCCCCCCGGTGCTGGTGCGTCATGCCCGAGCCCACGGCGAGGGCGTTCTCCAGGCGGAGGGCGCCCCGCGCGTGGAACAGGGCGTAGGGGTCGTGCAGCCCCACCTGCACCACCATCGCCTTCAGCTCGGGCGGCGGGTCCAGGGCGAGGGCCCACTGCACGTAGCCCAGGTAGCTGGGGCCGACCGTGCCCAGCGTTCCGTCGAACCAGGGCTGCCGCCGGAGCCAGGCGACCGTGGCCCGGCCGTCGGCGGGCTCGTTGCGCCACAGGTCGAACTCGCCGCCCGATCCGCCCGTGCCGCGGCAGCTCTGCAGGACGACGTGGAAGCCCTGTTCGGCGAAGAGCACGCCGTACTGCGGGGACCACGGCAGGCCCCGGCCGTAGGGCGAGCGGACCAGCAGGGTGGGGAAGTCGCCCCGGTCGCGCGGGAAGTAGTGGTCGGTGATCAGCGGGCTGCCGTCGGCGGCCGGGACCACCAGCCCCGGCTCCCACCCGACGTCGTGCCGCTTGGCCGGCAGGCCGCGCCAGGTCGCCCGCATCATCCGTGCGGCCAGCGGCGGCTTCCCGGACGGCGGTGTCCAGGTCGGGGCCGGTGCGGGGTCGTGCGTGCGTGACGCCATCGTTCGTTCCCTTCCTCTTTTTCGTACGTCGTACGAGAATAGAGGATGGTTGGATGACGCCGAGGGGCACCACCGTGTGCGTGGACGTGTGGACGCACGGAGAGGAGCACGACGACCGTGACCGGTGACGGAGGGTCCGGCGCCGCGGGCGTCGACCCGCAGTTGCTCTGGCTGGACCGCCCCCGGCCCCGCAGGGGCCGCCGGCCCGCCTACAGCCGGGAGGCGATCACGGCGGCGGCCGTCGCCCTGGCGGACGCGGAGGGGCTGGACGCGGTCACCATGCGGCGGGTCGCGGCAGAGGTCGGGGCCGGCGTCATGTCGCTCTACAGCTACGCCCCCGACAAGGAGACGCTGCTGGAGTTGATGGTCGACCACGTCAGCGGCGAACTGTCGCCCGTGGACCCGCCCACCGGCGACTGGCGCGCCGACCTGAAGGCCGTCGCCCACCTCCAGCGCTCCCACATGCTGCGCCACCCCTGGCTGCCGGCGGCCCTGGCCACCCGCCGCACCCCCGGCCCCAACACGCTGGCCTTCCTGGAACACGCGCTCGCCGTCCTGCGACCCACCGGACTGGACGGCGGGACGAAGCTGGAGATCTTCGCCCAGCTCACCTCGTTCGTGGCCGGGCACGTCGCCCACGAGATCGCGCAGGCGGCGGCCTCGCGGTCCGCCGACCGGGCCGCGGCCGAGGCCCGCTACCTCGCCGCCGTCGCCGCGGACGGCCACCACCCCGAACTCGCCGAGGCCCTCGCCTCACCGGGGCGGCCCCTCACCCCCGACGCGACCTTCGCCCGGTTCCTCAACCGCCTGGTCGACGGCCTCGACACCGCCTGACCCGCGCACCGGCCCAGGCGGGCTCCGCCGTGCGGTGGACGACCGTGACGAGGAGGTCGGGACCGGGGTCTCCAGCTCGTCGACCACGGCGACGGCGAGGTCCCCGGTGCCGGTCCAGGACCGCCCGTCGGCGCCGGCGAACAGGGTGCCGACTCACCGGCGATTCCGAACCGGCGCCGGTCCCGGTGGTCGACGGGCCGCGTCGCGCCGAGCGCCTGACGTGAAGCCGGTCCGCCTCCGGTCCGGCGAGCCGGGCGATGCTCGACGGCCTCGGGGTGCGGGGGTGTCCGG
Source organism: Streptomyces griseomycini (assembly GCF_014203535.1). Taxonomy (GTDB): domain Bacteria; phylum Actinomycetota; class Actinomycetes; order Streptomycetales; family Streptomycetaceae; genus Streptomyces; species Streptomyces griseomycini. Next base: position 16,820 of record NZ_JACHJI010000022.1, on the reverse strand, counting down.
GGACCGGACCGGCCCTCTCTGGTTCGACATGTGTCAACATAGACACATGTCGAACGCGAAGGTGCTGCCGCTGGTCGACCCCGAGGGGACCGGGACCGCGGCGCCGTGCTGCCCGCCGCTCACCGAGCGCCCGTTCACCGCCGACGAGGCCGAGACGGCCGCGCGGATGTTCAAGGCGCTCGGCGACCCGGTGCGCCTGCGGCTGTTCTCCGCCGTCGCCTCGCACGAGGGCGGCGAGGCGTGCGTGTGCGACATCTCCGACGTCGGCGTCTCCCAGCCGACCGTCTCGCACCACCTGAAGAAGCTCAAGGAGGCCGGCCTGCTCACCTCCGAGCGGCGCGGCACCTGGGTCTACTACCGGGTCGAGCCCTCCGTCCTCGCGGCGATGGGCAGGCTGCTGTCCGGCGGCCGATCGGCCGGTCAGTAGCCGAACACCTGGGTCCAGGTCCAGTCGCTCGTGACCACGCCGACGCCCAGTGTCCTGAGCGAGCAGTTGAGGATGTTCGCGCGGTGGCCCGGGGAGTCCATCCAGGCCTGCATGACGCTCGCGGCGGAGTTCTGGCCCCGGGCGATGTTCTCGGCGCCCGGGCTCGGGTGGCCCTGGTCCTTGGCCCGGTCGGCGAAGCTGCTGCCGTTCTTGCCGGTGTGGGAGAAGTAGTCGTTGGCGGACATGTCCTCGCTGTGCAGCTGGGCCGCCCTGGCCAGGCGGTCGTCGAGCGTCACGGGACCGCAACCAGCCTTGGAGCGCTCCGAGTTGGTGATGCTCAGGACCTGGGCGGCGGGGCCCCCGGCCGCGGGGGCGGCGGGCGTGGACGGCCGGGCCGCCTCCGGCCGGGCCGGTGCCTTCGCGGGTGCCGTGGTGCGGGCGGGGGAGGACTTCGCCGCGGACTTGTCCGGGCTCGGCGTGACCGAGGGCTTCGGCTTGCGGGACGCGTCGGCCGAGGCGGAGGCCGACGGCGAGGACGCGGGGGAGGAGGAGGCGGACGGACTCGGCGCCGCGGGCGTGGGCGCGGCGGACTCCGGACCGCCCGCGGACGCCGGCCGCACCGTCTCCCCCTCGCCGTCCGGCGTCAGGACGGCCATCCCGGCTATCGTGCCGCCGGTGACCAGCAGCGCCGCGGCCACGGCCGCGACGGTCCTGCCCCGCCGCTTCCGCTCGCGGCCCCGTGCGCGACGGCTCGTACGGGGGCCCACCACCGCCACCGGCCCGTGGGGCGCGGCGGGGGAACCGGCGGGCTCCGGTCCCGTGTCCCCGGCCGCCGTGTCCCCGGCCGCCGCGTGCCCGGCCGCCGTGTCCCCGGGCACCACCCCCGGTCCCTCCGCCGCGTTCCCGGCGAAGGACAGCGGCGTCGCGTCCGCCGTTCCGGCGCCGAGGCCGGTGAGCAGGCCGGCCGCCACCGGCACCAGGCCCAACCCGACCAGCAGGCCCTCCGCCGGCACCAGTCCCGCCTGGAGGCCCGCGCAGACCGTGCAGTCCCGGGCGTGGCGCGCGATGCGCTTGCGCCACAGGGCCGAGGGAACGGCGTCCCAGGTCGCGACCACGTCGTCCAGCAGCACGCAGCGCGGCTGCGCGGACAGCGCCCGCACCACCAGCCGGGCCGTCTCCAGCTGCGCCTTCATCCGCTGCACGCGCACCGCCGTGTGCTGCGGCGACAGCTCCAGCGCGGCCGCCACCTCCGCCCGCGTCAGCTCGCCCGCCGCCTCCAGCCACCACAGCGACAGCAGCGCCTGGTCGTCGGGGTCCAGCCAGCGGGTGGCCTCGGCGACCTCGCGCCGCTGGCCCTCCAGCCCGAGCCGCACGATCGTCAGGTCCACGAAGTCGGCGCCCGGGTCGGCGACGTCGTACGCGTCGTGCAGACCCGAACTGGCCCGGTCCGTACGGCGGTCGCGCCAGTGGCGGCGTATCTGGTTCATGGTGACGGCCACCAGCCAGGACCGGAAGGAGGCGGGGTCGTTCAACGAACCGAGCGCGCCGAGGACGCGGAGCATGGTCTCCTGCACCACGTCGTCGACGTCGGGGTGCCCGTTCAGGGCCCGGCCCACGATGTTGTAGACCAACGGGAGGCAGTCGGCGACGAGTTCGTCCTGGGCCCGCACGTCGCCACGCCGTGCCGCCTCGACCGTCTCCCTGCCGGGTCCGCTGCTCGCTGCCACGCTCGTCCACGCTCCTTCTCGTTCCTGGACCGTCCTGCCCTGTCACAAGAGGAGAGCCGCCGCGCAGGGCCGGATAACACAAAAGCCCTCGACGATGTGTCCGCGCCGGGCAGCGCGGTGAACCCCGGTCCGCCCCGCGGGGGTTCACGGACGCGGAAGACCGACCGGAGCCGCTCCCCCGTGTCGCGCGGACCCGCGCGCGTACGCGCGTTCGACCGCCACGGGGTGAGTTTCGCACGGGGTCCGTGCGCGGCGGACGGGCGGCGCACCGTCTCACCCGGTCACCCGGTCACCCGGTCCCCACCGTCCGCAGCACCGTGAGCACCAGCGTCCGTGCCGCCGCCGCCACCTCCCGCAGCGACACGTGCTCCCGCTCGCTGTGCGCCACCGCGATGTCCCCCGGGCCGTACTGCAGCGTCGGTATCCCGGCGCCGGTGTAGAGCCGCAGGTCGCTGCCGTACGTCGCCCCGCGCCGCCGCGGCCGCGGGCCGCCCGTCGCGTCGGCGTGCGCGGACCCGACCACGTCCGCGAGGGCGTGCCCCTCGGGCAGCCGGCCGCTCGCGAACTGCCCGCCCGGCCAGCTCACGGTGGCCGGGTGGTCCCGCAGCCAGGGGTCGGCGGCACAGGCCTCGGCCACGCACCGCTCCAGCTCGGCGCGCGCGGCGGCCGGGTCCTCGCCGAGCCGTACGCCGAGCCGGCCCTCGGCGACCAGCAGGTCGGGCACGCTGCTCGCCCAGTCCCCGGCGCGCACCGTGCCCACCGACAGGCCGTACGGGATCGGGTACTCGGCCAGCAGCGGCGACGGGTCGCGGTTGCGCTCGGTCTCCAGGGCGGCCAGCGCCCGGTGCAGGGGCAGGTAGGCGTCGACCGCGCTCACCCCCAGCTCCCGCGAACTGCCGTGCGCCGCCTTGCCGGGCACGGTGATGCGGAACGTCAGTGCGCCCGCGTTGGCGGTGATCAGCGTGGCGGCGGTGGGCTCGGCGATGACGCAGGCGTCGCCGCGGTGACCGCGCTGCAGGGTGCCGAACGCGCCGAGGCCGCCGTCCTCCTCGCCGACGACGCAGTGCACGGCCACCCGGCCGCGCAGCCGTACGCCGGCCGCCCGTATCGCGGCGAGCGCGGCGAGGTGCGCCGCGAGACCGGCCTTCATGTCGCAGGCCCCGCGCCCGTGCACGAGGTCCCCGGTCACCCGGGGCGTGAACGGGTCGCCGTCCCAGGCCGCGGGGTCCCCGGGCGGTACGACGTCGACGTGGCCCTGGAGGATCAGGGTCGGCCCGTCGCCGCCGTCGGGGGTGGTGCCGACCAGGCCCCACGCCTCCTCGCGGGGCGCCTCCGTGCCCGGGAAGTCCGGGTGGGCGCGCAGCGCGGGCAGGTCCATCGGCCACAGGTCGGTCTCCAGGCCGAGCCGCTCCAGTCGCCCGGCCAGCAGGTGCTGGAGCTCCGACTCGGCGGCGCTCCCGGTCACGCTCGGCACCGCGATCAGTTCCCGCAGGGTCCGTCCCAGAGCCGCCTCGTCGATCGCCGCCAGCGCGGCGCCCTCCTCGTCGGTCAGCACGCTGCCGCCCCTCCCCTCGTCTCGTCCCACGGGACGGCGACGTACGCGGCCCCGCACGCATACCTGCGCTTCCCGGCCCGCCCGTACGCCTCGATCGCGGCGGCGTTCCCGGCGCCGACCGTCGGCACGGCACGCCCGCGGTCCCGAGCCGACGCGCCGACGGCGGCCCGGGAGACGGCCGGACCCGAGCCGCGGCCCCGACCACGCGTCCGCCGCCACCACGAGCGGCGGACCGCCTCCCGCGCCGCCCCGGGACGGCCCCTCGAGCCGCCCCGGGCCGTCCTCCGGGACGGTCCTCCCCCTCAGCGGCGTACGCCGGACCCGTTCCCCACCGCACGGCGCGTCGACCAGTCCCGCCGCCCTCGAGGGCCGGTACGCCGGCCGGCCTCCCGCAACGCGTCCCGTACCGGAGCACGAAGGGACGGCCCGGGGCTCACGGCCGCCGTGACCGGACCCCGCCGGAGGACCCGCGCCACAAGGTCCGCGCCGGAAGGTCCCGTGCGCCGGGCCCGGGCGTCCGCAGGGCCCCGGTCGGGCGGCCCGGGCCGGATGCGCCGCACCCGGCGGGAGCAACAGCGGCCGGTGCCGTCAGCGCGTCCCGTCCCCGTCCGACCGCTGCGCGGCGCCGCCGCCCACCGTGAACCCGATCACCGTCCCGCCGCCCTCCCGCCGGAAGGCGTACGGTGCTCCGCCGTGCGCGAGGGCCACCTCGCGGACGATGGACAGGCCGAGCCCGGAGCCGGGGAGGGAACGGGCGTCGGCGGCGCGGTAGAAGCGGTCGAAGACCCGGACCAGGTCGTCGTCGGCGATCCCGGGCCCCCGGTCGCGCACCTCCACCCGCACCGTGCCCGGCCGGGCGGGGCCGGCGACGCAGATCTCCACGGGCGCCCCGCCGTCCCGGTCGAACTTGACGGCGTTCTCGACCAGGTTGGACAGCGCCCGCGTGAGCATCCCGGGCCGCCCGTCGGTCGTGGTGTCGCCGCTCGCCCGGACCGTGATCTCCCGCCCGCTGCGGCGCCGGGCCAGTCCCGCCACGTCCTCGGCGACGTCGGCGAGGTCGACCCGCTGCGGCGGCTCGGTGTCGGACTGGCCGGCCGCGAGGTCGACGAGCTCGTTGACCAGGTCGGTCAGCTCGCGGGCCTCCTGGGTGAGATCGGCGACGAGTTCCTCACGGGTGCCGGGCGGCAGTTCGTCGATGCGGCGCAGCAGGGAGATGTTGGTGCGCAGCGAGGTGAGCGGGGTGCGCAGCTCGTGCCCGGCGTCCTGCACCAGGCGGCGCTGGTCCTCCTCGGACTGGGCGAGCCGGCCCAGCATCCGGTCGAAGGCCCGGCCGAGGCGGCCCACCTCGTCGTAGCCGGCGACGGGCACCTGGATGCCGAGCCGGCGGGTGCGGGCGACGTTCTCGGCGGCGGCGGTGAGGACGACGAGCCGTCGGGTGATGCGCCGGGCCAGCCACCAGCCGAACAGCCCGGCGGCGACCACCACCGCCGTCATCAGGACCAGCGTGCGCCGCTGGAGGGCCCGCAGCAGGTCCTCGGTGTCGCTGAACTCCTGCGCGACCTGCACCGCGCCCCGGCCGCCGCCCAGCGAGACGGTCGCGACGCGGTAGACGTCGTCGCCGACGTCGACGCCCCCGTGCACGACCACCTCCCCGGCGGCGGCGGCGCCCGCGATCCGGCGGTCGGCGGCGACCACCGGCAGCCCCGGACTGCCCGGGTCGAAGACGCTGCCGTCCGGCCCGAGCACCTGGACGTCGGTCCGGGCGGGCCGCACCAGGTCGTGGCCGGGGGCGGTGGAGGAGAAGTCGACCGGTGTCATCAGGTTCTCCCGCACCTCGCCGCGCAGGTCCTGGACGACCTCGTCGAACACGGACTGCTGGTCCACCCGCACCAGCCGGGCGGCCGCGTTGTAGGACAGGAAGCCGACCAGGAGGGTCACCGTGGCGGTGATCGTCGCGAACGCCACCGCGAAGGTGGTGCCCAGCGACAGCAGCCGCAGCCCCCGCCGCACGGCCGGCGGCCGGTACGCGCGGCCCGGAGCGCCGGGGGCGTCGGGCGCGCCCGGGGACACGTCAGTCCTCCCGCAGCACGTAACCCACCCCGCGCACCGTGTGGATCAGCTGCGGCGCGCCGGGCTCGTCGAGCTTGCGGCGCAGGTAGCCGACGTAGACGGCGAGGTTCTTGGAGCCGGGGCCGAAGTCGTAGCCCCAGATGCGGTCGTAGATGGTGGAGTGGTCCAGGACGACGCCCGCGTTGCCGACCAGCGGCTCCAGCAGTTCGAACTCGGTGCGGGTCAGCTCCAGCTCCCGCCCGCCCCGCCAGGCCCGGCGGGCCTGCGGGTCCATGCGCACCCCGGCCGCCTCGACGAACCGCCCGGAGGCCTGCGGCTTCGGCGGCTCGGCGGCGGGAGCCTCGCCGTTCTCCGGCTCGGGCCACGGGTCGGGCCGGGTCCGGCGCAGCAGGGCGCGCAGCCGGGCGAAGACCTCCTCGACGTCGAACGGCTTGACGACGTAGTCGTCGGCGCCCGCGTCCAGTCCCGCGATCCGGTCGGCGGTCTCCACCAGCGCCGTCAGCATCAGCACGGGCGTGCGGTCGCCCTCGGCGCGCAGCACCCGGCACACCTGGAGTCCGTCGATGCCGGGCATCATCACGTCCAGCACCAGCACGTCGGGCCGGCTGCGGTGGACCTGCGCGAGGGCCTCGACGCCGTCGGCGACCGCCGTGACCCGGTAGCCCTCCAGGGTCAGGGCGCGCTCCAGGGCGTTGCGGATGGCGCGGTCGTCTTCGGCGAGCAGAACGGTGTGCGGCACGGGCCCAGTGTGCCAACCGTCGCGGCCCACCGGCCCCGGTGGGCGGCACCGGGGCCCGCTTCTTACTGCGCCCTCACCCGGTGGGCCGCAGCGCGGCGAGCCGCTCCTCGAACGGCGTGACCTCCTCGAAGGAGTCGCGCTTGGGCAGGGGACGGGCGGTGGACAGCCCCGCCATCAGCGCGGCCAGTTCCCCGGCCGCCCGTGTGACGCGTCCGTCCAGGCCCTCGGCGCCCCAGTCCTCGGAGGCGGCGTAGACGCCGGTGGGGACGACGACGGCCTTGAGGTGGGCGAAGAGCGGGCGCAGGGCGTGGTCGAGGACGAGGGAGTGCCGGGCGGTGCCGCCGGTCGCGGCGATCAGCACCGGCTTCCCTGCCAGGGCCTCCTCGTCGGTGACGCTCAGCGCGTCGAAGAACGACTTGAACAGGCCGCTGTAGGACGCCGAGAACACCGGCGTGACCACGATCAGACCGTCGGCCTCCGCCACCGCGTCGAACGCGTCGGCCAGCGCCCGGCCCGGGAACCCGTTGGTGAAGGTGTGCGCGATCTCCACGGCGAGGTCGCGCAGCTCGATCACCCGGACGTCGGCCGGGGCGGGGTCGGGGGCGGTGGCGGCCGGGGCGGCGACCGCGGCCAGACGGTCGCCGAGCAGCCGGGTGGACGACGGCACGCTCAGTCCGGCGGACACGACGACGAGCCTCATGCCCGTGCCCCTTCCTTGTCCTCGGCGCCCTTGGCGCCCTTGGCGCCGGCCAGCAGCGAGCTGTGGGTGGGCGCGTCCGGCACGTCCGCCGGGCGGCCCTTGGCGAACTCCTCGCGCAGCACCGGCACGACCTCCTCGCCGAGCAGGTCGAGCTGCTCCAGCACGGTCTTCAGCGGCAGCCCGGCGTGGTCCATCAGGAACAGCTGGCGCTGGTAGTCGCCGGCGTACTCGCGGAACGACAGCGTCTTCTCGATCACCTGCTGCGGGGAGCCCACGGTCAGCGGGGTCTGCGCGGTGAACTCCTCCAGCGACGGCCCGTGCCCGTAGACCGGCGCGACGTCGAAGTACGGCCGGAACTCGCGCACCGCGTCCTGGGAGTTCCTCCGCATGAACACCTGCCCGCCCAGGCCGACGATCGCCTGCTCGGGCGTGCCGTGCCCGTAGTGGGCGTACCGGGTCCGGTACAGCTCGACCATCCGCCTGGTGTGGTCGGCCGGCCAGAAGATGTTGTTGTGGAAGAAGCCGTCGCCGTAGTACGCGGCCTGCTCGGCGATCTCCGGCGAGCGGATCGAGCCGTGCCAGACGAACGGCGGCACGCCGTCCAGCGGGCGGGGCGTGGAGGTGAAGCCCTGCAGCGGGGTGCGGAACTTCCCCTCCCAGTCGACCACGTCCTCGCGCCACAGCCGGTGCAGCAGGGCGTAGTTCTCGACCGCCAGGTTGATGCCCTGCCGGATGTCCTGCCCGAACCAGGGGTAGACCGGCCCGGTGTTGCCGCGGCCCATCATCAGGTCCACCCGGCCGTCGGCCAGGTGCTGGAGCATCGCGAAGTCCTCGGCGATCTTCACCGGGTCGTTCGTGGTGATCAGGGTGGTGGAGGTGGACAGCACCAGCCGTTCGGTGCGGGCCGCGACGTAGCCGAGCATGGTGGTCGGCGAGGACGGCACGAACGGCGGGTTGTGGTGCTCACCGGTCGCGAACACGTCCAGGCCCACCTCCTCCGCCTTCAGCGCGATGGCGACCATGGCCTTGATCCGCTCGCGCTCGGTCGGCGTGCGCCCCGTGGTCGGGTCGGGCGTGACGTCCCCGACACTGAAGATCCCGAACTGCATGGTCGCTCACCCTCCAGGTTGTTGACCGTTCAACTATACCCCTGAACGACCACCCCGCACCGCCTATTCCCCCGTCCCCGCCCTCCCCGGCCGGAGGGCTACGGCACCAGCACCAGCCGCCCCCGCACCCCGCCCTCCGCGAGCCGGGCGTGGGCCTTGCCCGCGTCGTCCAGGGCGTACGTCCCGGCGACCCGGAGGGTCAGCACCCCCTCGTCCACCAGCCGGACCAGCTCCGCCAGGCGGGCCCCGTCGGTGGCCACCTCGACGGCGGCCACCCGCACCCCGCGCTCCGCCGTCGGGGCCGCCTGCGGGATGACGCCGGCGTAGGCGCCCCCGTCCCGCACCCACGCCAGGGCCCGCTCGCCCAGGACCGCCGCGTCCAGTACGGCGTCGAAGCCCTTCGCCTCCACGGCACCCGCCGAGAAGTGCGCGGCGCCGAGGGAGCGCACGAGCTCCTCGTCGCCCTCCCGGGCGAGGCCGGTGACGGCCACGCCCCGGTGGGCGGCGAGCTGGACGGCGTATCCGCCGACCGCGCCCGCCGCGCCCGTCACCAGCAGCGACCCGCCCGGGGGCACCTCCAGCAGGTCCAGGGCCTGGGCGGCCGTCAGCGCGTTCAGGGGAAGCGTCGCCGCGTGCTCCGCGCCGGCCGTCCGCGGCGCACGCGCCACCGCGCCGGCGGGGACGACGACGTACTCGGCGTGCGCGCCCAGCGGCTTGACCATGCCGTGGTCGAGCGCCACCACCTCGTCGCCGACGCTCCACGCGGTCGCCGCCCCGGTCGCGTCGACCGTCCCCGCGACGTCCCAGCCGAGCCCGATCGGCTCGCCCGCACCACCGAAGACGCCCTCCCGCACCCCCGCGTCCACCGGGTTCAGCGCCGCCGCCGCGACCTTGATCCGCACCTGCCGCGCCCCCGGCTCCGGCACCTCCGCTTCCACGACCCGCACGGCCTCGGGCCCACCGAACGACGTCACCACTGCAGCACGCATGACGGAAACTCCCTGGTTGTGGCTGTTCACCGCGGTGTCCCCGCGACTGACGGCAACCCTAGGAAGAGCTACTATCCAGAAGGAAGTAGTTACCTGAGAGTGCGTACGTCTCCCGGAGGTGAGCCATGGCGACCATGACGGCGGCCCAGCGGCGCGAACAGGCGCGCTTCGCGTACGACGCGTTCCTCAAGGAATGCCCCACCAACCAGCTCCTGGACCGCATCAGCGACAAGTGGGTCAGCCTGGTCGTCAGCGCCCTCGCCGCCGGCCCCATGCGCTACAGCGACCTCGGCCGGAAGATCGCCGGCGTCAGCCCCAAGATGCTGACGCAGACGCTGCGTTCACTGGAGCGCGACGGCATCCTCACCCGCACCGTGACCCCGTCCGTCCCCGTCCGCGTCGACTACGCGCTCACCCCGCTCGGCCACAGCCTGAGCCTGCTCCTGACCGCCGTGAAGGACTGGGCGGAGACCCACTTCGACGAGGTGCACCGCGCGCGGGAACGCCACGACGCGGAGGCGGGCGAGACCTCTCGGGCCTCCTAGGGTCTCGCGTTTGGATCAGGCCGGATCAGGCACCGGACCCCGCGAGCCCGGCATGATCCGAACGAGAGGCCCTAGGCCTCCCGGACCTCCCCCGCCCGCAGGCGCTCGGCCTGCTGCGCGCCGAAGTCCGTCGCACGCCTCAGGTGGTCGATGAACAGCGCGAGTTCGGAGTCGTCCAGGTCGTCGAAGAGCGCGGTCCAGCCGCCGCCGAGGCGGTCCCACACCCGGCCGAACTCGGCGGCCCTCTCCGGCACCGTCGCCACCAGCACCCGCCGCCGGTCGCCCTCGTCCCGCTCCCGGACCACGTACCCCGCCCGCTCCAGCCGGTCCACCAGCCGCGTCGCCGACCCGGTCGTCAGCCCCGTCAGCTCCGCGATCCGGCCGGTCGTCACCGGTCCGCCCTCCAGCGTCAGCAGGTTCAGGCACTGCAGATCGGTGGGGTGCAGGCCCAGGTGATCGGCGAGGGCCTGGCTGAACAGGGCGTAGGAGGCCATGTGGCGCCGGGACACCACGGCCAGCTCCGCCGTCAGCTCCGACCGCGTGTTCTCCGGCATCGCGCTCCTCTTCCGTCCGCGCCGCGCGGAGACCGCGGGCCCCCGTGCGGGATGTATCCCACGTACGGCCCGTGTCATGCGCCGTCCGCCAGGTGACGCGGGGACCGGGGGCTCACCCTGCGCGTGCGAGGCTGCCGCCATGCTGATCCTCCGCTCCGCCGCCCTGTTCGTCCTCGCCGCCCTGCTCGAGATCGGCGGCGCCTGGCTGGTCTGGCAGGGCGTGCGCGAGCACCGCGGCTGGATGTGGGCGGCCGGCGGCGTCCTCGCCCTCGGCGCCTACGGCTTCGTCGCCACCTTCCAGCCCGACGCCCACTTCGGCCGCGTCCTCGCCGCGTACGGCGGCATCTTCGTGGCCGGCTCGATCCTGTGGGGCGTGGTCGCCGACGGCTACCGCCCGGACCGCTGGGACGTCACCGGCGCGCTGGTCTGCCTCGCCGGCATGGCCGTGATCATGTGGGCGCCGCGCAACGGCTGACGGCCGGCCACGGCTCGGGGCGACGGTTCAGGACGACGGCTCCGGCAGCAGTCCCAGCTGCTCGAGGAAGGTCCACTGGTCGAAGTACAACCGGTAGTCGATGATCCGGCCGTCCGCGACCGTGGCGATGTCCACCCCGCGGATCCTGACCGCCTTCTGGGTCGCCGGCAGCGTCCGCCCGTCGGGCGCCTGGACCGGCCCGGTGTTCCGGCCGCTGAAGTAGCCCTCGTCGACGGCGGTGTCGCCGATCTCGTACGCGCTCACCGACTCGAACCGGGCGTCGGGGATCGCCGTCGTGATCTGGCGCCAGTACTCGACGATCTCGTCGCGCCCGTGCAGCTCCCCCGCCTCGGGGGTGAGGGCGACGGCGTCCTCCGCGAACAGCTCGGCGAGGGCCTCCAGGTCCCGGGCCGTGGTGACCGCCTCGGTGAGCCGGTCCATGACCTCGCGCGCCTGTCCCATGATCCACCTCCGGGCCGGAGGACCACCCCCCTCATTGTCCCACCGGCACACCGCGCGCACCGCCCGGACGACCCGCCCGCCTATGCTGACCGGGCACGGCCCCGACCCCACCGGCGCGGCGCCCGCGGGCGCTCCGCCCGCACCGTCCGAGGAGCAGCCCATGGCCACCGCCGCACCGTCCGCCGCGTCCCGCATCGCCGTCGTCACGGGTGCGAGCAGCGGGATCGGCGCCGCCACGGCACGCCGGCTCGCCGAGGCCGGTTACCGCGTCGTCCTCACCGCCCGCCGCAAGGACCGCATCGAGGCGCTCGCCGAGGAGCTCACCGCGGCCGGCCACTCGGCGACGGCGTACCCGCTCGACGTCACCGACCGCGCGGCGGTCGACGAGTTCGCCACCGCGTTCCGGACCGTCGGCGTCCTGGTCAACAACGCCGGCGGCGCGCTCGGCGCCGACCCGGTCGCGACCGGCGACCCGGACGACTGGCGCACGATGTACGAGACGAACGTCATCGGCACCCTCAACCTCACCCAGGCCCTGCTGCCCAAGCTGGAGGCGAGCGGCGACGGCACGGTCGTCGTCGTGTCCTCCACCGCCGGCCACGCCACCTACGAGGGCGGCGCGGGCTACGTCGCCGCCAAGCACGGCGCCCACGTCCTCGCCGAGACGCTGCGCCTGGAGATCGTCGGCCGCCCGGTGCGCGTCGTCGAGATCGCGCCCGGCATGGTCAGGACGGACGAGTTCGCCCTCACCCGCTTCGGCGGCGACGTGGAGAAGGCCGCCAAGGTGTACGAGGGCGTCGCCGAGCCCCTGACCGCCGACGACGTCGCCGACACGATCACCTGGGCGGTGACCCGCCCGAGCCACGTCAACATCGACCTGCTCGTCGTCCGCCCCCGCGCCCAGGCGTCGAACACGAAGGTCCACCGGGAGCCGCGGTGACGGGCCGTGAGAGGCGGCGCCCGTCCCCGGAGAAGAAGCGCGAACGCTACGTCTGGTACCGCCTGGGCTACTCCCTCCTCGGCATCCACATCGTGGCGTTCGCGATGATCTGCGCCGTGCGGCACGCGAAGTAGGCGGAGAACCGCAGGACCGCGCCCGCGCGGTCACCCAGGGTGGCCGCGCGTGGACAGACGCATACCCTTCGACGCCCCGCACGACTTCCGCGACCTGGGCGGCCGGCCGACGGCGGACGGCCGCCGCGTCCGCCCCGGCCTCCTCCACCGCTCCGACTCCCTGGGCAAGCTGAGCACGGACACGGCGGACTGGACGCGCTTCCTCTCCCCCGGCATCCGCACGGTCGTCGACCTGCGCCACCCGTGGGAGACCGGGGCCCGGGGCCCCGTCCCGGAGCACCCGTCCTTCGCGTACCACAACCTCAGCAGCGAGCACCGCCCCTACGACCCGGCCGCGTTGGCCGCGGGCGTCGCCCCCGGCCCCTACCTGGCGGAGCGCCACACGGAGATCGCCGAGGACGGCGCGAAGGAGATCGCCGCCGCGCTGCGCCTGGTGGCGGACGCGGCCCGCGCGGCGCCCCCCTGGTCTTCCACTGCGCCTCGGGCAAGGACCGCACGGGCCTGCCGGCCGCCCTGGTCCTGGGCCTGCTGGGCGTCACCCGCGAGACGGTCGTCGAGGACTTCGCCCTCTCCGACCGGGCCGCCCCGGCCCTCCTGGCCGAGTGGACGGCCCGCAGCGACGGCCGCGCCCCGGCCTGGCCGGCCTCCGGCCGTGCCCCGGCGGAGGTGACGGAGCTGTTCCTCACCGCCCTGGCGGCACGCCACGGCTCCCCCGGGGGCGTACGTCGCCCACGTCCTGGGCGCGGACGCGCAGGACGTCCCGGACACCCTGCGGGCCCGTCTGCCGGCCCCGGCGTGACGGGGGCGGGTCCGCGGCGAACCGGCGGATCCGCCCTCCCCGTCAGCCCTTGACGCAGACGACCTGCTTCAGCTTCGCCACGACCTCCACGAGGTCCCGCTGCTGGTCGATGACCTGCTCGATCGGCTTGTACGCACCCGGGATCTCGTCCACGACGCCGGAGTCCTTGCGGCACTCCACGCCCCGCGTCTGCTCCTCCAGGTCCTTCGTCGAGAAGCGCCGCTTCGCCGCGTTGCGGCTCATGCGCCGGCCGGCGCCGTGCGACGCCGAGTTGAAGGACGCGGGGTTCCCGAGGCCCTTGACGATGTACGAACCGGTGCCCATCGACCCCGGGATGATCCCGTACTCGCCGGAACCCGCGCGGATCGCGCCCTTGCGGGTCACGAGCAGGTCCATGCCGTCGTAGCGCTCCTCGGCCACGTAGTTGTGGTGCGCGCTGATCTCCGGCTCGAAGGTCGGCTTCGCCTTCTTGAACTCCTTGCGGATCACGTCCTTCAGGAGCGCCATCATGATCGAGCGGTTGTACTTCGCGTACTCCTGCGCCCAGAAGAGGTCGTTGCGGTACGCGGCCATCTGCGGGGTGTCCGCGACGAAGACGGCGAGGTCGCGGTCGACCAGGTTCTGGTTGTGCGGGAGCTTCTGGGCCACGCCGATGTGGTGCTCGGCGAGTTCCTTGCCGATGTTCCGGGAACCGGAGTGGAGCATGAGCCAGACGGATCCGACCGTATCCGTACAAACTTCAACGAAGTGATTCCCGGATCCGAGCGTCCCCATCTGCTTGGTGGCGCGCTCCTGACGGAACTTCACCGCGTCCGCCACCTCGCCGAACCGCCCCCAGAAGTCGTCCCAGCCGCCGGCCGCGAAGCCGTGCAGCCGCCCCGGGTCGACGGGGTCGTCGTGCATCCCCCGCCCCACCGGGATCGCCTGCTCGATCTTCGACCGCAGCCGCGAGAGATCGCCGGGAAGGTCGTTCGCCGTCAGGGACGTCCGCACCGCCGACATGCCGCAGCCGATGTCGACGCCCACCGCCGCCGGGCACACCGCGCCCCGCATCGCGATGACCGACCCGACCGTCGCACCCTTGCCGTAGTGCACGTCCGGCATCACCGCCAGGCCCTTGATCCACGGCAGGGTGGCCACGTTCCGCAGCTGCTGGAGGGCGCCCTCCTCGACCGTCGCCGGATCCGCCCACATACGGATCGGCACCTTCGCACCCGGCAGCTCCACGTACGACATAACGTCCTCTTTCCCCCGATGAACGAACAGAAGTCCCCAATCGCAAAACCGGCGCCAAGGTCGACGAAAAGGGATGACGGACCGGCGTCCACGGCAGTGCGTGCGATACACATTGTCTGCGGGGGCCGCCCCCCTGCGGCAAGCGAATAACCAGCGGGGACACTGGGGGGACACCAGCGGAGGCACTGGGGGACCCCGTGGGCGACCGGCCCGCACCCACCGTCGAGAGGAGCCCGACCGTGCAGCGGAAGGCGTACGTACCCGGCGTCGCCGCACTCCTGGCGGCCGTGCTGGCCGGCTGCACCGGCGGCTCGGGCGACGGCGGCACGGCGGACGACTCCAACCCGGGGAGCGCGGGCACGGCGACGCAGGCGGCCCAGCCCGGCAAGTACGCCACCCTGCCCGAGCCCTGCGGCGCGGTCGGCGAGCAGGCGCTCGAGGAACTCCTCCCCGGCCTCGAGGAGTTGACCGACGAGACGCAGCGCGAGAAGGCGTACGCGGGTGAGGCGACCCTCACGTACGACACCGACCGCAAGGTGGGCTGCCGTTGGAAGGTGGAGTCGGCGGAGGCGACCGACCACCTGCTGGTCGACTTCGAACGGGTCGTCTCCTACGACAACGCCGTCAGCGACGACAGCCAGGCCGAGCAGCTCTTCGGGAGGAAGCGGGCGGCGGTGCACCTCCCGGCGCCGACGGCCACGGGTTCCGGCTCCGCCGACGCCGGCAGCGGCCCCGCCGCGGGCCCGAGTTCGTCGCCCTCCGCGTCCGGCTCCCCCTCGTCCGGGCCCGCCTCCTCCTCCGCGTCCGGCTCCCCCTCGTCCGGGTCCGCGTCCTCCTCCGCGTCCGGCTCCTCCTCCGCGTCCGTTCCGTCCTCCGTCGACCCCTCGGACCTCCAACCCCGCCTCCTGGAGGACCTCGGCGACGAGGCCTTCCTCGACGACGAGCTGGACAGCTCCGGTTCGACCGCCAAACAGCGCACGGTGACTGTGGTGTTCCGCACGTCCAACGTGATCGTGACCATCGAGTACGCGGAGCAGCCGATGACCGTCGGCGCCGTCCCGGACAGCAAGGAAATGCAGGACAGGGCGCGGAAACTGGCCTCCGCGCTGGCCGATTCACTGGGCGGCTGAGCGTCTTTCACGGCCCCTTCACGCCGACGCGCACAGCACGTGAAGGAAGGCCACACAGGTGGCTCACCGCGTACCGTGACCCCTCGGACCCCGTTCCGACCGCAGGGAACACGAGCGTCATGAGTGAAGGAACCATGCAGCGACGAGCACAGCTAGATCAGCGTGACCAGCGCGACCAGCGAGCGAAGCGCCTCACCCGCGTCCTTGTCCGCGCGGGCGTCGTCCCGGTGATGCTGGTCGCCGCCGGCTGCTCCTCCGACTCCGGCTCCGACGACGGCGGGGACAAGGCGTCGAGCGCTTCGGCGTCGGCGTCCGCGAGTCCGTCCCCGACGGTGCGGGCGGCGGCGTACAAGACGCTCCCCGAGTCGTGCAAGGTGCTGTCGAAGAAGACCCTGGAGGACCTCGTCCCGAAGGCCGAGTCGGGCAAGGAGGGCAAGTCGGACGACGTGTCGACGCGCGCCAGCTGCTCCTGGAGCAGCCTCGACAACAACGGCGTGAAGGGCTCGCAGTTCCGCTGGCTGAACGTGTCGCTGCTGCGCTTCGAGTCGGACGTGACGCGCGGCGCGGGTGACGAACTGGCCAAGGAGTACTACGACAAGCAGGTCCGGGACGCGCAGGCGGTCGAGGGCGCCCAGAAGAGCCGGGCGGAACCGGTCGCCGGGACGGGCGACGAGGCGACGGCCGTGCGGTACGACCTGAAGAAGAAGGAAGGCACCTTCAAGCAGCAGACGGTCGTGGCGCGCGTGGAGAACGTGGTCGTCACCCTCGACTACAACGGTGCCGGCCTCGCCGGTGACAAGACTCCGGACGCCGACGACCTGATGAAGGACGCGAAGAAGGCGGCCGAGGAGGCGGTGGCCGCGGTGACGGGGACGAGCGGCGAGGGCGCCGGGGCCGGCGAACCGAGCGGTTCGGCGTCGAAGCCGGAGTCCGGGTCGGAGTCCGCTCCGGATTCCGACGCGAAGCCCTCCGCCAAGGCGTCGGGCAAGAGCTGATCGAGCACTGAACCGGAACCGGCCACTCGTTCCCCCGCACACGTGTGCCACCCTGTTGCGCGCAACAACACGCACGGGAGGGGAGTAACGGGTGGCCGCGCCACTGCAGCTGACACGGATGCACCGGGTTCTCATCGGCGTGGTCGTCACCGGTGCCGTGATCATCGCCGGGATCGGCTTCGCGGGTTCGTACGCGGCCGTCCGCGAACTGGCACTGAAGAAGGGCTTCGGGGA
>NZ_JACHJI010000021.1 GCF_014203535.1 Streptomyces griseomycini | reverse complement strand
CCCGCCTTCCCCACCGGGCGCTTCCTGCTCACCCTGACGCCCAAGGCGTACGCGGGGACCGGCGTCCAGGCCGTCCACCCCGACCAGTAGGCGCCTGGCCCACCGGTCTTCTCACGCCTTCTCAGCAGGGGCGGGGACCGGCGCGGTGGCTTCCGCTCCGTTACCAGTTCTCCGCCCTGCTTACGGCACGTCAGGGGGTGGGGCCGTGGACACCGTCCTGGAGGCGCGCTCGGCCGGCGTACCAGTGATCGTCGTGCGGCCGGGCGGAGCGGCAGAGCTGTACCAGGGGGCGGGGGCCGTTGCCCTCCGCAAGGGGTCGGTGCGGTCTTCGGCTCATGCACGGGCGCCTCTCCCAGGCGTGGCTGGCTGAGGCGCGGCGGCCCCCCGCGCGATCGCGCCCCGAGCGACGGGGTTCGGGGCAGGGACCGGGGCCCAGGTCTGGGCGGTGATGTGCCGGTGGGCCGTCGCGTCGAGGACGGCGCGGCTGGTGTCCATGCCGATGTCGGGAGCGGCGGCCAGCAGGCTCTGCGCTGCGGCCTGCTGAGCGGCGCAGACCTGTTGGAACGAGGTGCGGATGCGCTCGAGCTGATGGCCGTGGAGCGGGTAGAAGCGGTAGGGGTGGTCGGCTGGGCGGTGTTCGGGGATGTCGGTGAGCAGACGGTGCTCGATGGCCATCACGGCCCGGGGCGCGGCCACCGCGATCCGCCAGTCGGTGGCGGTGAGGCGGTATGCGGTCTGGGCCAGTTCGGCGATGCCTCCCGAGTCGGCGACGATGTCCGGTGCGGACCTTGTCCGGGGCGGGCCGTTCCCGGAGTCGGGGTCCCAGTCGCCGCCGAACAGCAGCCGTCCCGCGCGCAGGGCTGTCGCGCGCGCGATCTCGACGGCCGGATGCGGGACCGTTCCCTGCGGCATACGGAAAATCTGGCCTCGGTGCACCATCTCGTAGCTAGGCCGAGGGAGCCGAGGACGGATCCGGGGATCGTCCACGTCGACGACGCGGTCCCAGCGCTCCCGGACGTTCCTCCACGCGTGAGCGGCGCTTCGGAAGCGGTCCGCGCAGCTTCTGAGCGAGGTGCCCGCCTCGTTCGGTGCTTCGGCGGCGGCCTGCACCAGGAGCCGCCCGGCGAGCATGGTGCCCAGGGACCGCCACCGGATGATCAGCTGCAGGTCGGATCCGCTGAGGGGCCGGGCGGAACGGCCGTGGAGCGTCTCGTAGGCGGCGCGGGACAGCTGCTCGCAGTCGTCCCGGATCCGGTCGGTGGCCCGGGTGAGCGGATCGGTGGAGAGGGCGGGGACCGGGGTGAGCGGCAGGGCCTGCGGAAAGGCCGCCAGCGCCGGATCCGCGTCGGCGCCGGCATGCCGAGCCTGAACCGACGCGTACTGCAGAGAGGCGTGAGCGGTCTGCAGCCTGACCGAAGCGTTCCAGTTGTCGAGCGTCTGGCTCACGGCGTGCACGATCCGGCTCGCGGAGTGGAGAATCCTGGAGGCGTGGCGCAGGTGGTACGCCTGTGCGGAGCGGGTGGTGAAAGCGAGCGCATACGGGGTGACCGGGGCGCCGGTGCCGTCACGATGACCGCGGATCAGGTCGATGACTGCCCCGCTGGCCTCCACCGCCGAGCCGAGAGGGCCGTCATTCGCCGCGCTGTCCGGGGCGATCGGCGGCAGCCAGCGGGCTGCGCCGTCAAGTGCCCGCCGGGCATGGTGCAGGTGGCGGAAGGTGTCGTCGGCTGTGGCGTCGATACGGTCACCCGGCTGGCGCAGCAGGAGGTGCACGTGCTTGACCAGTGTGTCGACCTGCCTGAGCGCGAGGGCGTGCGCGAAGGGATCGTCTCCGGGCAGCCTCACAGAGGTGACCCGTTCGAGGCGGTCGTGAACGACGTCGTAGAGCTCTCCGAGCGTTACGGTCATGAAGCACCGTCACCGTCCTGCCGGACGGTCATGAGGAGGGCCGCGGCGGCTGCCGCGTGGTCGGCCACGAGGCTGAGCTGCTCCGCGTCGTCCGCGTATTCCGGTACGGAAGCCAGCCTGCGCAGCGCCCCGCTGGCGTGGCGCAGCAGCGCCCCGTACGGCTCGAGCCCGGCCCGGCCGGAGCACGGAGTCGGAGTCTCCCGGGGCCGGTCGTTCTCGGGCAGCGGCAGCAGACGGCGGCCTTCCGTGCACTTGATGCCGACGAGCGTGGCCTGGATCTCGTCGCTGCCCTCGTCGAAGGCCAGGGCGTCCGCCAGCCGGCCTGCGACGTCGAACGCGTCCCAGGCTGCGGAGAGCACGGTGTCGGCCTGGTCGGCGTCCAGGGCGGTGTCGAGGGCGGTGATGGTCGGCTGCGTCATCGCTGTGCTTCCTCCTGTCGGCCTCGCCGCGCACCGCCGGTGCGGTGACCGCGGCTTTCCGCGAGGGTCCCACTGCGAACCAACGACGACCGCGGGCTGTGGATGACCGGCGGATCACAAAACCACACGGACGAGGGGGCGCGGCTCGGGGTCGTCTACGGGCAGCGAAGCGCGTCCCACCTCGCCCTCTCGGGTGATCGTCCTGCTCCAGCGGCAGCAAAGGCATCCGCACCGACGTGGTGCAGACCACCGACCAGGACACCCCGGGAGTGATCGGACGTCCCAGATGCGGCCCAGCCGGGCAGACAGGTTGAGCCGGCTTGTCAGTGCGCGCGGCTAGGGTGCGCCCACTATCAGGCGTAACGCTCCGGGGAGGGGCTTTGGGAGCCAAGACGGGACTGCTGGTGTACGCGGACGGCGACGTGCCGGGGTTGCTGCGGCGCGTGGGGGCAGCGGACCTCGGCCGGACGGTCACCATGATGCGGCGGCTCTACCCGGGCCGGGAGATCGAGCAGTGCAAGGGCACGAACCTCGGGGACGGCGTGTACCCGCCGGAGGGGACGGCGTGCGCAGCGAGCTGGCCGGGCGTGGAGGTCATCGGTGACCAGGAAGTGATGATCGACGCCCCCTCCGAGCTTCCGGAACACCTCGTGGCGGCGAGCGCCGGCCGACGGCTCGTCCTGCACGCCATGCACAGCGTCGTCGACTGGCTGGCGTTCGCCGTGTGGGAGGACGGGCGCCTCGTCCGTTCCCTGAGCCTGTCGCCGGACAGCGGCATCATCGAGAACATCGGCGAACCGCTTCCCTTCGAACTGCCCTACTGGGCCGGCGACCGCCCGGCTGACATCATCCCCTGGCCCGGCGAGGAGGAAGAGCCGTACGCCCTGCCCTTCCACCCCCTGGAACTGGGCGAGGACGCACTGCGGGCGCTCTGCGGGTTCATCCAGGAGGGCCGTCCCGAGCCCGACGACATCGACGCGGACGCCATCGAGCTGTACGGATTCCACGTGCGAGACCCGCACGGACCCGGCCTCGCCGAGCGGAAAGCGGAGTCGCGCAGCACCTGGGAGATCATGGACCCGCCGCGCTTCTACACACTGAGCCCCGACGGCTCACTGGTCGAGCGCGACGGCCTTTGACTCACGACCTCTTCGTCCCGAAGCAACTTGGGTGGAGGCATTGCCTTGGGCTGGTGTGGCTCTCCCCTGCGGCAATGGTCCGCGGACGTCCGCGCTCGTCCACTGCTGCTCGTCGGCGTTGTCACGCAGTTGGACACTCACCGCCGATCCGCACGACACTGGTACAGCCGCTGCCTGCGAGAGCACCGACTGGATAGAGAATGCCGAAGTGGACGGACGTAGGAGCAGAGCTGCGCGGCTTGGTGGGCTCACTGTCGCGGGGCAAGGGTGTCTTCGGCCGTGTGTCCGACATGGCCGGCGGATCCGTTCCGGAGCTCGTCTGCCAAGTGATCGCTGAGGCCGAGCAGGCCTGGGGACACTACGCTGCAGATGGCGCAGTCGGCCCTGACTCACTGGCAGAGACAGCGGACGCGCTTTCGCAGATCGACACCGAGCACGCTGTCGAGCTCTTGACCTGCCTGGCGGCCGATGACCTCGTGTTCCCAGGCACGCCACGCCGCGACCGTAGCCATGCCCGCAGGGCAGCGGACCGGGTCGTACATCTGCTGGGTCGAGAGTCCGTCTGGTACACGAACGTCAGCGACCTCTCAGCCCGAGTGCGGGCATGGGACCCGGTTACCCGTTTCACCTTCGACGGCCTCGTTGCGGGGACCAACGCTCACTTCACGGTGGTCCTGCTTCAGGTGGGTGAGGACTGAGGCTCGGTCGTAGCGCCAGTCGACGTGGCCCGGTTGGCGCCTCAGCCGACGACAGTCAGCCACGACGGGCGGGTGCGTCGACCGACTTGGCGCGCGTGTGCCTCGCGGTACCCCCACCGGCCTCAGCCACGCTGTCAGTCGTCGACCGGAGAAGTCGCGACAGCCGGTGCGTAAGCCACCACCTGAACCATCAGCCTGCAAAGCTGCGGCCATTTGGGGGTGGCGGGCGCTGACCTGGGCGGCCGGGCGGCTGCCCAACTCGACCGCGATCAACCGCAGCCAGCCCGTCAGCCCGATGCCGGAGCGGCGGTGCCGTTCGGTCAGTCCGCCGACCTGCTCGACGAATGTCCGGCACGAACAGCTCCTGCGGTCGCAGAAGTACCGGCGCACCCGAAGCCGTACCACGACCCGACGGGAGCCCAATGGCCGCTCGCCGGGCTCCGTTGGTAGGTGCTGTGAACGCGTCCGGCCCACTTCCAGCAGTCCGGGCACTGGTCCGAAGGAACAGTGGGCACCGCCTCCACCAGCAGGGCATCGGAGGAGTCGCTGACGCGCTCCACTCGCACATCGCCCCCGGGAAACAGCACATCCTCGGCCGTCTTGCTCGCCACGGAAGGAAACACCCTGCTGAAACGATCCCACGTTCCCGCCGCTGACCTGGGGAATCACGGAACTGCGGACAGAGCCGTTTTCAAGGATCGCCATCAGCATGCCGGGGTACGGCACAGCCGTACCCCGGCTGGCCGGCATCCCGGATGGTGCGCTCCACAGACGTCGTCGCCCACCGCTCGGCCAGGGCCGCGTGGAAGGCGATGGCAGTCTCGTCGTCGGCCGCAGCCACGTTGACCACGGCCAGGCCAGGCGATGACCGGCGGATCACAAAACCACACGGACGAGGGGGCGCGGCCCGGGGTCGTGTACGGGCGGCGAAGGACGTCGCGGGCTGTTCCTCCGCAGAGGCCGTCGTGGGCCTCGTACCGGAACGCGAAGTCCTGATCCTCTGCACCACATCGTGGACACGACCCGCCTGCCCTCCGGTACCACCAGCGGATCCGCTTCTAGACCGAGGCCCCGCCGCGGGACGGCCCTTCCGGGCCGGTGATCTTCGGCGCGGGCAGGGGCGCCTGGGGGGTGCGGGTCGGCTGTGGTGCCGCGTGCTGCCGGCGGGCGGCCTGTTCGGCCTGCCGTTGTTGCGGGGTCAGGCCGGCGCGGCGCTCGGCTTCCCGGGTCGCCTGCTGAATACGGCTGTTGATGTTGTTCAGCTGCTCTTTCGCGGCCTGGGCCTCTCTGTGGGCGTGAGCGACGTCCTCGGCGGCCGCGGTTCTGGCCCGTTCTATCAGGTCCGGTGCCGCGCCGGTGGCGATGAGCCGGGTGACCGTCTCGCCGCCGTCGTGTTCGTACCGCTCGGCCAGTGTCCGGGCGGTCGAGGCGGCGGATGCCGCGCGTTCGGATGCGGCTTGTGCCGCGTTCGCGAGTCCGCACTGGTGTTGGGCCAGGTCGTCGTCGCTCAGCAGCGCCAGGCTGGATTCGATGGTGGAAGGCCGGACCGGGGCGGGCTGCCGCGCGGTGTCGGCTCCCGTTGTGGCCGGAGTGGCGGAACCGCGCTGTGCCGCCCGGTGCCTTGCGAGTTGGGAGCCTTGCAGGGCCGTGGCCATGAAGCCGGCGGAAACGTTCCCGCTCTCCGGCGGGGCCGTCTTGCCGTCGAGAACGGCGAGGCGGGCCATGTCGTCACGGCCGAAGACGTCGCCGGGGAGCATGCGGGACGCGGCACCGGTCACGTCGACCGTGTGCCGTTGTCCGTTCACCGTGATCTCCAGGCTGTAGCCGAGGTACTGGCGGTCCTTGTCGAAGAGCAGCTCTCCCCGGAGCCGGCCACCTGATGACCGGGCCCAGGACTCGAGGGGAGCGAGGGCCTGAGGCAGGCGGGGAACACGGCCGAGGCACGCGACGTAGGCGTCCCCCTCGATGCCGAGCGGACGGCCCGTGCTGTCGAGGGCCGCGAGGCGGACCCGGCCGTCGGGTGCGGCCACCGTGCCGACCGCGCCGAGGTAGCGGCCCGAGAAGGTCACAAGCCGGCCGTCGCCGCCGTACTCGGCGTCGTGCTTGCGGCGCATCGCCGTGTACTGGGCGTCGTTGTGGAGGACGAAAGGCGCGTCCTTGCCGACCATGAAGACGCGGGCGTCCGGGTTGGCCTGCAGGATGATCTCGGCGTTGGCGATGGCGGCGCCGCCGACACCGGCGATCACCCAGTCGTCGGCGACGGAGGGGTCGTAGTCGCCGTCTCCGACTTCGTCGCCCATGAGGACGCGGCCGGGCGCGAGAGCACGGGCCTGTTCCCATGCCGCGGTCGCCCGCAGCGTCTCCGTGGCCGCCGTCACCCGGGTGTCGTCCGATGCCGGTAAGGCGGCGGCGATCTGAGGACGGGCCAGCAGGTCCAGGGCCGCCGAGGCACTTCCCTCGCTCCCGGACAGTGCGAGAAGCCGATCACGGGCATCGGCAGCCTCGGGGGTGCCCGCTGTGGCGAGGCGCTCCGCGAGGGCATCGATCGCCTCCGGCACGGTGGGCACCTGCCGACTGGCCCCAGGGATGATCTCGGGCGGGATGCCGGTGGCGATCAGCGGGGAGCCCTGGACCTCGACCTTGACCGGCGGGGAGCCGTCGGCCGGTGTGATCTCGGCGATCAGGCGGCCTTCGGCACTGATGCTCAGCTCCGCCCGCCCGTCGACGAGCGGGCCGCGGGCCGCGGCGGTGTCTTCCCAGAGCTGGAGTGCGGGAAGCGGCACCCGCTGTTGCGGATCGGCGAACTGGTAGGGGTCGCCCATGCCGCTCTGCCGCAAGTGCCTCACCTGATCGGCGGACTGGACGATGGCCTCGATCGGGTCCACGTGCCAGCGTCCACGGGCGTCCACCAGCAGTACGTTCGGGTCGCGTCCGGCGAGAGCGGCGCCGCCACCGATCATGATCTCGTACGAGGGGTACCGGCCCTCGGGCAGCGCGGCCTGCTCCGCCCGCATCTCGTCGAGCGTCCGGCTGCTGAGGACGGTCCGTTCCCGGGCAGCCGCAGCGGCGGCTTGCTCCAGCTCGTCGCGCGGTACCGGCGTACCGTCCGGCCGCAGCCCCGGCATGGGGAACTCCCCCAGGGCCGGAGGAGCCTGCGTCCGAGTGGCGCGTGCCGTCCGGGCCTCGGTCAGCGCCCGTGCGTCAGCTTCGTTCAGTTGCTCGACATGTACGGCGAGCTCCGCCATCGCGGCACGCGCCTCGGACCGTAGGTGCGGGCGGATGATGCTCAAACGGAGGTCGGCGGCGTACTGGTCCAGGGCTGCTCGGTCCGTGTCGTCTGTCGGAGTCTGTGGTCTCAGCCGGGAGTCGTCCAGGAGCTCCGAGAAGCGGTTGCGGGCCTCTATTCGCTCGGCAGCGGCCAGATCGGCATCATTCATCCTGGTTGCCAGGTAGTTGAGCTCGCCCACACGGCCCAGGTCCGCATCGGACAGCTCGAGATTCGCGGGCAGCAGGGCACCGGGGGCCAGAAGATTCTCCAGCGGCACACGCCCGCCGGCCGCGGCCCGGTCCCGTACGGAGAGCAGCTCTCCCACCTCGCGGGACAGCACCTGTGCGACCTGGGCGGGCTGGAGGGTGTCGGCGAGCTGGATGACGTACCGGTCGGTCGTCGTGTTGGTGAAGGTGCGCGCCACCAGCGGTTGCGGCAGGGCCGCGGTGTCCAGGCGCAGTTCGATGCGTTTGCCGGCGGGGTCGCTCAGGACGAAGAAGCGCCGCCCGTCCTGCTCGTGGAGGGAGCCTCCGCGGAGCTGGTCGGAGTACAGCTCCTGCACCACTGCGGGAAGGGCGGTCTCGGCCTCGGCGAGCAGCCGTATCTCGTCGATGCTCAGGTCCACTGACATCCCCCGTTTGCCGTCTTGATTCCCTTATGATCATGACATGTTGATCGCTCGTTCGGCGCAGGAAGCGCACGCATACATGGATCTGCACGTCTGTGTGTGCGGCGCGGCAGGGTTCGAGCGGCAGCACCGCTTGGAGGACCGGGACGGGGTCCTGGTCAGCGTGTACGAGGGCGTCTGTCCGCAGTGCGGCCGTACCCGCTCGTTCGAGTTCACGATGTCCGAGGGCCTGCCGCCCGCGCCTCCCGCGTTCGGCGGTCCTGAGTCGTCGCGGATCATTGATCCGGGCGAGTTCTTGTGGATCAGCGACCGGCTGTCGACCGAGTCGGGGCTGCGGCTGCTCAACACGCCGCTCGCCCAGCATCGTGAGGTCCGTCCGGCCGCGGCGTATGCGATCGCCGCGTTGGAGGAGGTCGCCAAGTTCCTGCCCGAAGGCGCCGACCGGATCCCGGAGGACCGGTTCACCTCGGAGCGGGGACGCGAGATGTACGAGCAGGACCCGACGCGGTTCACGCGCAAGGAGATCACCGCCGCGCTGGAGCTGAAGCGGAGGATCCTCGCCGGCATCGACCGCTTCAGCCCGCCGCAGGGCTGAGACCCTCCGGGGAGGGCGGACCGGCTAGCCCTGCCCCGCAGGACCGGTCTCCCTGTCCAGCAGAAGCGCCATCACGCCGACGAGCGTCGCGCTGCTGACGATCTCCCGGCGGGCGATCATGCCGTGGACCTCGCTCAGGGGTATCCACTCCAGCCGGTCCGACTCGTTGCGTTCGGTGGGTTCGGCGACGCGCCGCGCCCCGTCCGCGCGGAACACGAAGTGCTGGGAGTCGGTGATCCCCGCCGCCGGCTGCGCGTAGATCAGCTCCCGCATCGATCCCGGGCGCCATCCGGTCTCCTCCTCCAGTTCCCGGGCGGCGGCGGTCTCCGGCGTCTCGCCGTCCTCGACCAGGCCCATGGGCAGCTCCCAGGCCCAGGTGTCCGTGACGAAGCGGTGGCGCCACATCATCAGCACGCGCTGCCGGTCGTCCACGGCCGCCGTGACGGCGAGGTCCCGCAGCCGTACGACGTGGTAGTCGGTCCGGGCACCGTCCGGCTGCTCCACGTCGAGCGAGCGCAACCGCACCCAGGCAGTGTCGTGAAGCGTGTGCTCACCATGAACCGTCCACCGCATGTCATACCTGCTCTCGTCCGAGGTGACGGACGGCCACGCACTCCCCCGCCGCGGCAGGGGATCCCACAGCCGGGCTGCGCACCGCGACCGTTCCGTCTGGGTCTTCCAGATAATCGCTCGACACACAGCGTCCTCTCCCCGCGCCCGTCCCCGCTGCATCCGGTCACCGGCCGACGGGCACACGCCCCGCTACAGCGGCGGGTCCAGTTCGGCGGCCATCCGCCGTACCTCCGCCTCGGCCGGGTGCCGTGCCGGGTCGGTGGTGTCGGCGGAGGTGGCCAGGTACAGCTCCCACTCCTCGTCGGCCCGCGGGTCCGGCGGCGGGGGCAGGGGAGGTTCCTGGTGGCCGCCGACGCAGGCGGGGAGCTTCATGTGCGGCTTGAACGCGTGCAGCGTGTTGATCCACTCGGCCTCGGCGAGCTCGCGCCCCGGCGTCTTCTCACCTTCGTAGGTGCGCAGCCAGCCCAGGTAAAGGGCGGTGAGCATCTCCCGTACCCAGCGGTGCCGGTACCAGCAGGGCGGGATCTCGTTGTGGAGCTCGGCGGTGTGGCGCAGCCACTCCACCCACGTGCGCAGTTCGCGCAGCCGGGCGCGACGTTCGGACGGCGGCATGGCCGACCACACCCAGCGACGTGGTTCAGGCGCTGCGTTCTGAGCCGGTGGCACGACGGGCCACAGGGACGCCGGATCGTCCAGGAAATCAGCCATGGCCCGCCTCTTCCACCGCGGACGCCACTGTCCTGTCCGGGCTCACCGGACCGTTCCCGGCGGCCGGCCGGGGTGCCGCCAGCAGCCGCTTGAGGTCGCGGTCGCGGAAGGTCAGCCGCATCCTCACCTTGATGGGGGGCTGGTTGGAGTACTGCGCGATCGCGGTGAACTCCTTCAGCTGCTGCAGGGAGTGGACCGGCGCCAGATCGGTCTCGGTGGGCGAGGTGGTGGAGGAGAGCTCGCCGCGGGAGCGGCCGTGCGAGGTGCGCAGGGTCTCGGTGCGGCCGTACAGGCCGGAGAAGTACCGCAGGGTCTCCAGGTCGCCGCATCCGGGCAGCAGCATGCGCAGACCGCTCGCGGACAGCACGGTGTTGGCCTTCTGCACGCCGAGCCGGTCGCGCAGCTGGGACAGGTCGTGCCACACCGTCAGGACGACGATGCCCATGCCGCGGCCGGTGGTGAGGATGTTGGGCAGACGGGGGTAGCGCAGCATGTTGCCCGCCTCGTCGACCAGCACGCCGAGTGCGGGGTCGAGGGGCTTGCCGGTGGCGTTGTAGGCGACCTCGGCGCCGTGGATGATCGAGGCGATGATCGAGGTCAGCAGCGGGGCGAAACGCTCGGCGTCGGCCTCTGAGGCGATCAGGCACACGGTGCCGTTCCTGGTCAGCAGGTCCTCGACGGTGAAGTCGGTGCCGGCGCAGGTCTCGCGGACCTCCTCGTCGGCGTAGACGCGAGCCAGGACGTTGAGGCTGAACTGGATGGAGCCGACGCCGTCCTCGTGCAGGCGCAGCCAGGGAGAGGCGTAGTCGTCGGCGACCTCGGTGTAGCCGTGCTGCTGGAGCACGGAGCGGACGTGGTCGACGGCGTCCTTGCCCAGGGAGAGCCAGCGGCGCATGGCGTTGATGCCGCCGCCGGAGAGGTTCGCGGCGAGCAGCACGCCCTTGAGGACGTTCTTGGCCTGGTCGATCCAGGGCGCGGCCCGCTTGCTGTCCCCGGACGCCGACGACTCGGCCATCCAGGCGGCCATGCGGTCGGCGGCCTTGGCGTCGGTGCAGTACTCCACCGGTGACCACTTGTTGGTCTCCCGCCCCGGGATGCCCGCGGGAGCGATCACCCAGACCGGACCCAGCGCACGGCGGCGGGCGTAGATGATGTCGAGGTCGGCGGCCTTGGTGGTGGTCACCACCAGGGGGCCCTGCCATTCGGCGGCATTGGGCAGGACCAGGCCGGTGGTCTTGCTGCTGCCGGGCACTCCGAACACGGTCGCCGAGATGTTGGGCTGGGCAGCCACGATCTTGCCCGTGTGCATGCCGCGGCCGGCGGTGATGCGGTTGGCCCGCCGGACGGGGTCCTGCGGGGCCTTGAGTCTGCGTTCCACCTTCGCGCCGCCCCATTGCGCACCGCCGGTGTGGGCGCCGAAGTTCAGCTTGGTGACGGCCTTGAGCAGCAACAGGAAGAAGGTCAGCAGCAGCACTACGACCAGCAGGTAGAACAGCCAGCCGGGCGGGGCCGGCGCGAAGACCGAGCCGGGCCCGCTGACGACGGCGCGCAGCACGGTTTCCGGCAGGCTCGCGGTGGAGTGCGCCCAGCCGCGCCCGGAGAGCAGTGCGGCCAGCGGCCCGGCCAGCAGCACCGCCCCGCCGAGAGCGACGGCGAGGCCCGCACCGTACGCCGCGAGGAGCGTGTTGTCGTCGAGCCCGGCGCCTGCGGGCTTGTCCGCCACGGCTAGATCACCATCTTCTCGTCGGTCTCGAAGAGCTGTTCCTCGGTGTGGGAGAGCACCAGCTGCACGGCGTGCGAGCCTCCGCCGCGGCCGACCTTCCACAGGGCACGGCCGCGCTGACCCGCGCCCCAGGAGCCGATCAGGTCGCACTCGGCGTCGGTCAGGCCGATCGCCTCACGGGTGATGGCCAGTGGACGGGTGTCCTGGGCGAGCTGGATGCGGGTCTCGCACGAACTGATGAGGTCCTTGGCGATGCTGACGGCTTCGGATCCGGCGGCACCGACGCCCTCGAAGTCGCTCAGGCGGTGGGTGGCGAGGACCTGGATGGTGCCGGTCGCGCGGCTCAGCCGGAGGTCGGCGTCGATCTTCTTGACCTGGGAGGCCCCGCCGGAGCGCATCTGCCGCCACAGCTCGTCGCGCACCACGATCCACGGCCGGCTGCCGGGCCGGTCGATGGCGGCCTGCGCCCAGGACGAGACGCAGGTGAGGACCATGGCCACGGTCTCGTCGCCGTACTGCTCGAGGGCGGAGATGTCGACGCTCTGGATCGGGGCGTCCCAGTCCAGGCCGATGCTGGTCTGGTCGTCGAAGAGCCCGGCGACGTGGCCGTTGACCATGGCGCCGAGGGCGGAGCGGATGGATTCCATCTGCTCGCGCGCCCGCTGCACCTCGCCGTCGCGCACGCGCAGCTCCGCGGCCATGGCGTCCGTGGGGTCGCGCAGCCTGTCGTAGACGAGCGGCAACGTGGGTGTCTCCAGCCGGGTCTGCCCGTGCAGTTCGCCGGTGACCTCGCGCACGGCGACGTCGAGGGCCTCCTCCTCCTGCGGCAGCAGGGTGCGCCGCAGCTGCAGTTCCAGCAGGGCCTTGAGCAGGGTCAGCCGCCTGCGGTGGATCTCCCTGAGCCGGTTGTTCAGCTCGCCCGGGTCCTTGATCTGGTCCAGGCCCTGGCCGAGCGGTCCGGCGTCCAGCGGGTTGACGCGGCCGGGCAGGCCGGGGCCGAGCCGGACCGGTTCCACCCCCAGGTGGCGGCACAAAGCGGCGTACTCGCCCTTCACGTCGCCCGCGATGAGGGTCCGGTGGCCGAACGCCATCAGCCTGAAGCACAGCGCCTTGATGTGCGCGCTCTTCCCGCTGCCCGGGATGCCGGTGATCATCACGTTGGGGTTGGTGCACAGCCCCTCCTTCACCCACACCGCCGGGTGCGCGCTGAACGCCTCGGTGGTCAGGGTGTTCTGCCCGATGTACGCGCCCACGGGCGGGAGGGAGGCGGCGTGCAGGAACGGATAGGCGCCCGCGGCGTTGGCGGTGTCGGCGCGGACGACCTCGACGCGGGGCAGTGAGGCGGCACGCCCCGCGTACGGCTGTGCCCAGCCCTTCTTCGGAGCGACCCGCATGACCGTCTCGGGGTCCTCCAGCAGCCTCGCGCGGCGCTGGTCGCGGGCACTCGGCGCCGGCGGCGTCTCCACGGGCCGCTGTTCCAGGCCGGTGGCCTCGCCGAACGCGGATTCCTTCAGCAGGGTGTCGCCGACGTCGCGGCGCTTGAACAGCAGCGGCATCAGAATCCGATCCTCCGATCCGGCAGCCCCTGACCCAACGGCAGCGCGGCGGCCGCGAAGCCGACGTCCTGGGCGCCCCACATGCGACGCAGCTCCAGTCCGGAGGCGGCCGCGTCCGCCTGCAGCTCGGCGCAGGCGGTCTCCAGCTCGCCCAGGTCGGTGACGGTGACGGCGAGCACCGCGGTCAGCCGCACCACGCCCTGGCCGGAGGCCCGGGCGACGTCCTGCGCCCTGGCCTTCTGGGCTTCGAGCAGTTCGTCGGCGGACTCGTCCTGGCCTGTCTTGGCACGCAGTTTGCGGGCGGATTCCCGCTTGGCCTTCTCGCGGGCGAGGTCCTGACGGGCCCGGCGCGGCCCGATCGGCTCGTAGACGATGCTCAGGCTGCGGCGGGCGTTCTGCCGGGGCCGGAGCAGCGGCTGCAGGAAGGTGGCGTACACGTCCGCCTGCGGCCAGGTGCGGACCTGGTAGGAGACGGTCCACGCGCCATCGTGGCGGTAGGTGCCCCAGTCGGTCTCGGCGTGCGCCGGGCCCGCCAGCTCGGGGGCCACGCCGGGCTCCAGGCCCTGCCAGTCCGGCGCCTGGGCGGCGGCGTTGCGGGTGGCGAGCATCAGCTGCGCCTCCGGGTCGTACGCGGTGCGCACCACCTGGGCCAGGGCGCGCGGGGCGAGCCACTCGACGACCTGCAGGCTCGCCGAGGACAGGGCGCTGTGCATCGCGTGCAGCTCGCGCACGAGGACCGCGGCCGCGCCGACCTGCCCGCCACCGGCGCCCTTGATCGCCAGTCGGGCCTTGGGCGCGGACAGAGTGACCGACAGGTAGGTCTCGCGGGTCGTGGCGGCCGGGCCGGCGCCTTCCATCAGTTCCGTGAGCGCGGCGACGGCCTCCTTGGGGGCGTCCGCCGCGAGGTGCCGGTCGGTCCAGGAACGCAGCGCGGCGCCGTCGTCGGGCAGGCACCGCTGGTGCACGGCGATCCGGACGATCGGCGAGTCCTCGGTGCAGAAACCGCGCAGGAAGCCCGCCCAGGCCGCGACCCGGGCGGTCTGCCGGTCGCTGTCGATGAGGGCCAGGCCGGGGAAGGTGATCCGGGCGACGGCGGTGTAGGTGTGGGCGACCGGATCGTGGGAGACGCCCAGGGTGCCCCCGAGGCCGTCGGGGGCCTCCAGGAAGCGGAGCCGGGCCAGCACCCCGGGCAGGTCCATCGGCTGCCGCCCGGTCGTCTTCGAGCGGGGGGCGAACGCCCCGGACTGGAAGATGTTGCGCCTGGTGGCCACGTTGATCTGATGCCTTACTGCGAGAAGGATCCATTCATCGGCGCTCAGGCCCAGCACTCGCCCGAAGGCGAGCGCGAACAGCACGGCGGCCGGCGGCACGCACACGAACGCGGCCGTCCAGCTGCCCAGGTTGATCGGCGTGAGCAGCAGCACGCACCCGCCCACGACCAGGGCGAAGCCGACACCGGAGAGCCGCCCCATGAAACCGCTTCGCTCGGACTGCCATCCGCCGTAGGTGACGGGTGTGGAGCTGGACATGGGCTATCCCTCCCTCGGTGACGGGATGTCGGTGTTGGGCGGACCGGTGACCACGGGTGCGGCGTCCGGCCGCGGCTGCGGTGCGCGTTCCTGGACGGCCGGAGGCAGGCTCGCCGTGTCCGGGCCGCGCGGCGGAATGACCACGTGGCGGCCCCCGGGGGAGGCCGAGTCGAGCCCGGCGTGCGCGGCGGTGTTGGCCATGCCGGACTCGAGGGTGTCCTTGCCCGCGGCGAGGACCTGCAGGCCCAGGCCGAGCGGCCCGGCCACCCGGGTGCCGAGGCGGCCGCCGGGTCCCTTGACGCGGGCCTTGAGCGACTCGTTGGTCCAAAACCCCCCGCCGCCCTGGGCGTTGGAGCCGCCGGCCTGGATCTGGGCGTTGTCGCGCTCCAGGGCCCGGGTGTAGGCGGGGCCGCCGCCGACGGCACCCGCACCGCCGAGTTCGGGCCGGTAGCCGCCGCCCGCCGAAGCGGCCGACGAGCCCAGGGAGCTGATCAGCCCGCCCGCCATGGCAGCGCCGGCACCGAGGGTGGAGAAGGTCATGAACTTCGCCAGGACGGGCCAGCAGAAGCACGCCATCAGGAAGATGACCAGGCCCACGATCACGTTCTGCATGCCGTCGCCCTCGGAGATGGCGAAGAAGCCGATCGAGAAGCAGAAGACGATCATCGGTTTCATCAGGATGAGCGCCAGCAGTGCGTCCCGGGCCTTGGGCCACCAGTCCTTCGTGGCGTCCGACATCTGCCCGACCAGCACGATCGGCATGGTGGCGACCAGGATCATGATTCCGGCCTGCCGCAGGATCATCTCGATCCACAGTGCGCCGATGGCCAGGATGCACACGATGCCGATGACGATGACCACGGCGACGGCGGCCGCGGTGACGCCCTGGCCGGTGACCAGCGCGCCGGTTGCCGTGGCAGTGCCTCCACCGCCGATGATCAGGCCGCCGAACAGCTTGCCGAACTGGGCCTTCATGGCCTCGTCCGCGCTGGTGCCCTCACCGCCGTCGAAGGAGTAGTCGATGATCCAGGTGGAGATCGCGTCGGAGAGCTGCAGCGCCGTCGTGGTGACCGTCCAGTACGCCGCGGTGATCAGCGCCCACTTCGCCAGGCCGAAGATCGCCGTCGCCGCGTGTTCGCCGCGGTGGCTGACGGACACCTTCCCGAACTGCAGCAGCAGGAGGAACACGGCCAGTGCGGCGGACAACGCCGTGGCGATGCCCATCGGCTCGCTGATGCCGGTGTTGTCGAGGTCGATGCTGGAGGCGTCGTTGAAGATGTCGGCGAACTGCTCGAGCAGCCAGACAACCGCGTTGCCGATGTACTGCGCGGCCTCCTCGAGCGCGTCCCGCGCTATCTCACTGATCTTCTTGCCGACCCAGTCGGCCAGGGTCTCCCCGCCCAGCGGCCCGAACTCCGCGTAGGCCTGCTCCTTGCAGGCCTCCAGGGGAGTTCCCTTGTCGACGCATGTGTCGAGGTACTTGAACCACTTGTCGAAGTCGGCCTGCTCGAGCTCGCCCTTTTTGACCAACTCGAGATTGGTCTGGCGCCACTTCTCCAGCTTCTCTTCTTCGACGGTCTTGCGTTCCTCGTCGCTGCACACGCTGGGGTCGGAACAGATCTCGCCGGTCCCCGGCATCTCGCCGGCCTCGGGCAGGCGGCAGATGTCCTCGTCGTCGATGTTGTAGTAGTCGCAGTAGTTGCCGTCCTTGTCGATGCCGCAGGTGTCGCCGAATTCCTCGGGACACCCGCCCCCGTTGTCGCCGGGACCGTGGTCGGCGTGGTACTCCGGCTTGTCGACGGCCGCCGCCATGGGCGCGGTGCTCAGGGTGCCACCAAAGCACACAAGGACGGCGGCGAGGAGAACGGCAAGACGTGCCGGCAGGTGACGGCGGCACTCAGTCCGCATGCCTCACCTGCCGCCATCCGTCCTGCCAGGAGACGTGCGAGTCGGGGAAGTAGGCACGGGCGAAGCTGCGCTTTTTGCGATACTCCGGCTCGTTGGTGAGTTTCCAGGTCCCATCCTGCTGTTTCAGGATCAGGTCGATGGTCTGGTCCTTGAGCGGCTCGTCATCGGGGCTGCCGTCGGTGTTCGTCGCGTACCGGTCATAGTTGATCCAGATCTGGACCACCTTGCCGGTCTTGTCCAATGACGTCGGGCGCACGGCGTTCACCGTGGTGCTGAAGGTCACCCCGGCCGGGGTGCCTCCGGAAGGCGGCAGGCCTGTGTTCTCCCGGAGTTTGCGTACTTCGGAGATCTGCTCGTCGACATAACCGTCGGCATCCGGAGAGACGATGGCCTCCAGTTGCTGGCGGGCTTTCTGGTCGTCGAGAAACGCGTACTCCTCCCAGAAGTAGACCGCCGTGGAGATCGCCCCGACCGGGCCGTCGGAGAAGCCGGTGGACAGACCGTCCTTCTGACCGGTGGGGACCTGAAGCTCGAGCTTGCGCGCCTTGTCCGGAGTCATCTCGGACTGCTGAGAGCTGCTGGGATTCGAGGGCGTGGCCGTCGGCTTCGGCGACGGCCTGCCGCCGCTGGAGTCGTCGCCAAGCACCATGGCCGCAGTGACGCCACCGCCGACCAGCACCCCGACTGTGAGGATGCCGAGCCCGGCGAGCGTGAGCCGGGCCTTGCGGGTCTTGCTGTCGCTCACCGGGCCGTCCTCACTTGCCCATGTTGTAGAAGGTGGTCACCAGCGCGGCGGTGACGCCGATGCCGCCGGCCCCGAACAGGCTCCACAGGATGGCCTGCTTGCCGCGTGCGGCCAGGGCGGCCCGCTCGCTGTTGTGTCCGACGGCGACCGCGGCCCAGCCGAGCAGGCCGCCGAGGACGGCCGCGGCCAGGCCGAGCCCGGCGGTCCAGTTCAGGATGGCCTGAACAGGCTTGTCGACCTCCTTGGGCATCGCCGGGGTGACGTCGGGGACCGCGTCGGCGAGGGTGTGCCAGTGCGGGTCGGCGGCGACGGTGTTCAGGGTGGCCAGGATCTGACTCATATCCGGTTCCTCGTCAAGAAGCGGTGACTGCGGGGGTGACGGGGGCGGGCTGCGGCGCGTCCGGGAGCGGATGACCCCAGGTGGCATGTGCCGCGGCCAGGACGGCCCCGGTGAGTTGGGCGGCGGCCTGCCGGGTGCGTGAGCGCAGGCGGGCGGCGGCCAAGGAGTGTGCGCGGATGTGCGGGTCGTAGGGCACCTGCACCACCGCGGCGGTACGGGACGTGAGCATGGTCGCCCCGGCCCGTACCGCAACCGGTGGACGGCCGTCGCCGGTGGAGATCAGGGCGACGACGGTGCGCTGGAGTGGCAGGCCTTCCGCGTGCAGGGCCATGACCGCCTGCTGCAGGCCTCGCACGCCCTGGGCGGTGGCGGCCGCACACAGCACGGGCACCGCGTACGGCAGGTCGTACCAGCCACGCGTCTGCCCGGTCTCGCCGGCGCAGCGGGCGGCCAGGAGGTCGTGGGCGAGCGGGTGGACGGTGTCCGCGACAACGGCCTGCCAGCCGCCGATCGCCGCCAGCTGGTACCAGGCGGCAGGATTCTCGGGCAGGGCCAAGGGCTGTGTGTGCCACTCCCGTCCGTCGGACAGGATGTGCCACGACGAGCCGTCGGCGCCCGCACCGACGGCGCACGCCTGCTGAACGGCGGACCGTGTCAGCGGCTGGTCCGACGGCAGCGCCGCCAACCCACCCGCCTTCTGCTCGGTGAGCCGGGCGGGCCAGGGGGAGGACAGTCGGGGAGCGAGGTCCAGGACCACCGTGGAGCCGTTCGCGGCCAACTCGGTGGCCAAGAAATTCGCGACCGTGGTGCGGCCGCTTCCCCCGGTGGCGGCCATCACCGGCACCAGCAGCCGCGCACTTACGGGCAGCGCCTGGACGGCATCAGTCCGTTTACGCACCTTTTCCCCCGTACCTTCTCATTTGGCGTTTGCGTAGGCTAACCGCTCGCACGGTCGCCGCCACCGCCACCCCCAGCGGGAACCTTACACGGGCAACTGGCGTGTCCAGTAAGAGATATAACCATGTCTCACTGAGGTGCAGGGATGGCGTACTGTCACAGATCATCACGCGGCGATTCGGACACCGGTTCCCATTCCGGGGTCTGAATTTCAGATTTGAGGGAGCAAATCTGCATGCAGGTCAAGAGGGGGGCCGCATGACAGGCAAGGCGGTCAGGCGGGGCCTGCTGGTCCTCGGGCTGGGGTTCGTGATGACGCCGGTCGCGCTGGGGCTGAGTGTGGTCCTGCTGATCGCCACGTTCGGCGAGGACGGCGACGGCAGCGTCGGTAACCCGGTCGGGGGGCTGCGGATCGGCAAGGGCGGAGTGCCCGCCCAGTACGCGCCGCTCATCCTGCGGGCGGCCGCGGACTGCGGCGAAGGGCTGTCCCCTGCCGTACTGGCCGCCCAGATCAAGCAGGAGTCGAACTTCGATCCCAAGGCGGGCAGTTACGCCGGCGCGCAGGGCATCGCCCAGTTCATGCCCGGTACCTGGGCCACCTGGGGCGTGGACGGCAACGGGGACGGCCGCAAGGACGTATGGGACCCGGAGGACGCCATCCCCGCCCAGGGCAGGTTCATGTGCTCCCTGCTGAAGAAGGGCAAGGCGCATCCGCAGTACAACGGCTCCCCCATCGAGCTCGCGCTGGCCGGGTACAACGCGGGCTGGGGCCGGGTCGACCAGTTCAAGGGAGTACCGCCGCCCTCGTTCGCCGCCGGGCAGACGTACCACTACGTGAAGAACATCATGGCCATGTCGGCCCGGTTCGCCGCCCCCGTCGCCAGTGAGGACGGCACGCTGCCCGCCGGCTACGAGTTGCCCGAGGGAACGCCGGACGAGGTCCGCACCGCCGTGGCCTGGGCGCTGAAACAGCGAGGAGGCTGGTATCAGCTGGGCGGCGACTGCACCGACGCGCTGGGCAGGAACCCGGCCCACTGGTGCGACTGCTCCTCCCTGATGCAGCAGGCCTACCGGGCGGCCGGGGTCAGCATCCCGCGGACCACGTACGACCAGGTCAACGTCGGCACCCAGGTCGACATCGACAAGCCCAAGCCGGGCGACCTGGTGTTCAACCCAGGGTCCGACGGTTCGGACGCGCGGCCCGGGCACGTCGGCATGTACATCGGCAACGGCTTGATCGTCGAGGCGCCGCGCACCGGGGTGAAGACCCGGATCGTCACGTACGAAAGCTGGCGCAACAGCACCAGTTACCTGACCCGCATCACCGAGGTCCGCCGTGTGGTGGACTGGTGAACCTCGTACCACGACAGGGGAGTCCGACCATGTCCGAGCCGCTCTACCGCCCCTGGGGAACGGTGACACCGGAGTTCTGGGGCGCACCCGCGCCCGGCGCCGCGGCGGCCCCGTCCGGGCTCGCTCCCGAGACACTGCGCGCCCGGCTCGTCAAGGTCGCCGAGGTCGCCCGGACCGGACACCTGCCGGATGCCGCCGCCCTCGCCGCCCGGCTCGACCAGGACGTCACCGCCGAGTACGGCGAACTGCACCTGCATACGGTCCAGGTCCGCGAAGTACGGGGCTACCTCGCCGCCCTCGCCGGGGACCATCCGTCGGGTCTGTCCTGGTACCTGCACGCCGCGCAGCTGCGCGTCACCATCCAGGGCCCCCGGCACCCCGACGTCGAGGCGGCCACCCGCCGCGCCTACAGCCTGTGGCGGGCCATGCCGACGGAGACCGACCGGCAGCGCCTGGGCGCCGACCTGCTGACGATCGCCGGCGACATCCACGGCCCCGACTCCCAGATCGTGCGCCGCATCCGAGAACGGCTGTACGCCCTCGCCCTGCCCTCCGCCGCATCCGCGCAGCTGAACAGCGCGTGATCCTCCTCATCCTCCTTGGCGGATCCGGCGGGTCAGCTGGGTACGTGAGCGGCGGCTCCGGCTCGACTTCCGTGAAGTCGGCGGGGCCGCCGGCATCCGGTTGTGACTGAGGAGTTGCTGCCGTTCCGGTCTTGAGGGGTGTGCGTCGAACGGGAGTCTCGATCGGACGATTGCAGCCGGCCGCGGGCATGAGAGCAGGCATCCTGGCGGCTCAGGGTTGCGAAACCGACCGAGACCCGGGAGACCCTGTTGCCGCGGTTGTACGTGACCGCACCGGTGGAGCTCAACTCGGCCGCACCGGCGTGTGCTTGTTCCGCTCGCCGCGATTCGGGAATGCGTGCGGGGAGCAGTCGGCGAACCATGCGGACGCGGTGATGGGCGTGGGACTGTCCCTGCGGGTGCAGGGAGCAGGTCGTCCTCGCCGGGAACCACACCATGCAGGCGGGACCATCCCCGCGGGTGCGGGGAGCAGACCGAGCTGTGTGAACAGGTCAGGTGGCCTGAGCGGCTAGCTCCACGGGTAAGTGGCACGGTGGCTTACGCCCATGCTTCAAGCTGCCGCGCGATGTCCCTCAGGTCGACTTGCTGAGCACGCACTGCCCGGGCAAGCTCGTACAGCTCCTCATCCTTTGCGTGAACCGGCTCGCCTGACAACTGCATGTACTGGTACGTACAAGCCCAGCCGATGACCAGGTTGTAGTCCGCGAAAGGCCTCAGCAGCAGTGCCGTGTGCAGGAACGTGGCGGCCCTCGAGGCGACTTCCTCGTAGTAGAGCACACCTCGTTCACGTTCGAACTTATGCCTGTCGGCCATGAAGCCGAGGGCTCCCCAGTCCGTGATAGGGACGTTGAGGGGCGAGAAAGCAGACTGGATCTGGAGAACCCAGCCAGCGTCTACGCGGATGACAGGACTCAACGAAGGCCTTCCGGGAAGTGAGCTGCGACCCCAGGCAAGATCCGCTCAGCCTCGGCGGTCGCGCCCCGCACAAAGGCGAGTCGATCCGCTTCTTCAACAATCACGTCATGGGCATGTTGCTTCAAGCTCTTACCCGTAACCGTGGCGCGCTCGCGAAGGCGCTCCATCTCCTCTGCGGTGAATTCGATATTGAGTGCTGGCATACCAGCAGGGTACCTGGGGCGGTACCAACTTGGGTACCAGTTGCCAGCAGCGCGGTTGATATCGGGTGCCGAAGCGGACCAGCGCCACTCACCACCAGCTTGCAGGTCAGCACATTCTGTTACTTCTCTGGTCATATCCCCGCATGCGCGGGGAGCAATTTTGGATGACGACCCGCATGGGGCCATCCCCGCAAGCCCCGGGGAACCGAGTCCGGAGGTGGATGCACACAAGGTCACCCAAGGGCGGCTCGCCCATCGCGCGTGCAGTCGCCTCGCGGAAAGGGTGCAGTGCTTACTGCTGAACATGAGTACAGACTGCACGCCGTTATACGACTCGCATATTGGAAGACAGACACTGCGCAGAGGATGGCCGCCACCTGACATAAATGGATCAAGGCAGAACGAGATTGAACCCCAATGCCCGTACTTCAGATGCGGGGAAAAATGATCAACTGCCCCAACGGCTGTCAAACAGACTCGAAGGGACCCTCTCTGCGAGTGTGGGGAGCAGACTGTCCCAGGGCTCGCAGCAACGCCCGGCACAGGGCCATCCCCGCGGGTGCGGGGAGCAGGCCAGCCACGCATCCGACGCGTGCGTGATCTGGGGACCATCCCCGCGGGTGCGGGGAGCAGCCGTAGGTGAGGGTCGCGCCCCCGCCGGCCGGGGGACCATCCCTGCGGGTGCGGGGAGCAGTTCTCGTACACGTCCCGCAGCTCGGGCAGCGGGGGACCATCCCCGCGGGTGCGGGGAGCAGATTCGAGGTCGCCGCAACTGGGCGCCCGCCTCGGGACCATCCCCGCGGGTGCGGGGAGCAGGTATCCGCCGTGCCGAGACCGCCGGCATCCCCGGGACCATCCCCGCGGGTGCGGGGAGCAGGAGCGAGCGTCCGCGTTTGCCGCGAGCCCTGCGGGACCATCCCCGCGGGTGCGGGGAGCAGAGGCGCGTCGCTGTCGACGGCGGCGGGATCGGGGGACCATCCCCGCGGGTGCGGGGAGCAGCGTCTGACCAGGAAGGAGGGCGCCGCCGTGATGGGACCATCCCCGCGGGTGCGGGGAGCAGAGCCGATGCTGGACCCTCAAAAGCCCTGAATGGGGACCATCCCCGCGGGTGCGGGGAGCAGTTCTTCACCTCCCTGACGATCGCCGAGCAGCCGGGACCATCCCCGCGGGTGCGGGGAGCAGAAGTCCGAGGACGTCGAGCCGAGCTGGATGTGGGGACCATCCCCGCGGGTGCGGGGAGCAGTAGGTGCGGCCGTTGTAGGTGATCTCGCCGGTGGGACCATCCCCGCGGGTGCGGGGAGCAGACCGGTGTGATCGTGACCGTGCCGAAAGCAACGGGACCATCCCGCGGGTGCGGGGAGCAGCTGGGTCGATCCAAGCACCGATCGGGCCGGGTGGGCCCATCCCCGCGGGTGCGGGGAGCAGGTGGCCGGCGAAGGCCCGTGGTGTGACGCGCCGGGACCATCCCCGCAGGTGCGGGGAGCAGCCGCACGACCTCGGCGGCGTGCCCCTGGTCGAGGGACCATCCCCGCGGGTGCGGGGAGCAGAGCTTGACGATCGGGGACAGGGAGTCGCCGTTGGGACCATCCCCGCGGGTGCGGGGAGCAGCTGGCCTGGAGGGCGAGCCGGATGTCGTCGTAGGGACCATCCCCGCGGGTGCGGGAGCAGCCTCTACCAGACAGCAGAGACGCCGTTTCGTGGGGACCATCCCCGCGGGTGCGGGGAGCAGCACGCACATGCACACCCCAGCAATCGCAGGCGGGGACCATCCCCGCGGGTGCGGGGAGCAGGCGGACTCGATCTCGAACACGCAATCGCGAGCGGGACCATCCCCGCGGGTGCGGGGAGCAGAGCCAGACCGGATACAGCAACACGTTCGAGGCGTGGACCATCCCCGCGGGTGCGGGGAGCAGGAGACGCGCTGGTCGCAGGACCGCGCGGACGCGGGACCATCCCCGCGGGTGCGGGGAGCAGTTCCCACGAATGTCCGAGAGTTGCGGAGTTTCGGGACCATCCCCGCGGGTGCGGGGAGCAGGGTGACCTCTGTTACGTGGACGAGGTGCAGGAGGGACCATCCCCGCGGGTGCGGGGAGCAGCACCCGCGTGACCGGCTGCGCGTCGTGTGGCTGGGACCATCCCCGCGGGTGCGGGGAGCAGCGCTGCCTCCGCTGCAAGCAGGACGACGGCCCGGGACCATCCCCGCGGGTGCGGGGAGCAGGACAGCGAGACTCCGCCGCTGTCGTACCGGGAGGGACCATCCCCGCGGGTGCGGGGAGCAGCTGGCCGGCGGCGCCTGGCTGTTCGGGATCGAGGGACCATCCCCGCGGGTGCGGGGAGCAGGAGCTCGGTCTGTCGGTCGAAGGCTTCAAGTTGGGACCATTCCCGCGGGTGCGGGGAGCAGGCCGTCCAGTTACCCTGCTGCTCGCGCCGCTGGGACCATCCCCGCGGGTGCGGGGAGCAGGGTAGAGGTCATGGATCGGCTCGGTGACAACCGGGACCATCCCCGCGGGTGCGGGGAGCAGCGGTCCCATGCCGGGTCGCTGGAGTTGGCCAGGGGACCATCCCCGCGGGTGCGGGGAGCAGCACGCGGTCACGTGCTCGCCGCCGATCGCGAGGGGACCATCCCCGCGGGTGCGGGGAGCAGTTGGACCACAGCGGGGCCACCTCGGTCGCCGCGGGACCATCCCCGCGGGTGCGGGGAGCAGCTCCGAGGCCTGATCTGGCAGTACGAGCCGCTGGGACCATCCCCGCGGGTGCGGGGAGCAGATCTTCGACCGCGTCTTCAGGGGCGAGACCCTGGGACCATCCCCGCGGGTGCGGGGAGCAGCGCGGTGCGGGCGGCTTGATCTAGTAGGGAAAGGGACCATCCCCGCGGGTGCGGGGAGCAGGCATGGGCAGACTCGCACGGATCTCCCGCGACGGGACCATCCCCGCGGGTGCGGGGAGCAGGAGTCCTGCCGAGCCGTTCCGAGTCTCAGTGAGGGACCATCCCCGCGGGTGCGGGGAGCAGACCCCGCCGCCCTGCCCGATGCTCGTCGGGTCGGGGACCATCCCCGCGGGTGCGGGGAGCAGCTGGAGATCCCCCGCCCCGGCACCGCTCTCCCGGGACCATCCCCGCGGGTGCGGGGAGCAGTCGCCCTCGTCGCGTGGGCCGCACTCATCCCGGGGACCATCCCCGCGGGTGCGGGGAGCAGGCGCCGACGAATCCGCCGGCCGCGGCCCCGACGGGACCATCCCCGCGGGTGCGGGGAGCAGCTGGGGGCTCACCCCGGCGACGGCCGGGGTCGAGGGACCATCCCCGCGGGTGCGGGGAGCAGCCCCCGACGAACCCACCCGCGGCGGCTCCCGCGGGACCATCCCCGCGGGTGCGGGGAGCAGACTGTCTGGCCTGCGAGTTTATTGCTGGGAAGGCGTGCTTTCGGGGACTTGTGCAGATTCCGGCAAATAGGCCATACGGCGCTTTTCAGTCTCGGAGGTGCTTCTCAATGGATCGATGGTGAGCCGATCACCGTACTTCTTGGGAGTGCTGTCTTCCTGTAAACGCTTCTGTTTGCCCATTTTGGTGTGCGGAGCCGGGCTCTCCCTGTATCAATCCTTCATGAGCAATGGGGGGAGTGCCCCTTCCGGCCTGCTACGTCGGCTCGGGGGGCCGGCTCGGTCGGTGTGGGCCAAGCATGATCGTGACACCGACGGGTGGCTGCCGTTGTGGCGGCACATGGAGGACAGCGCCGCGGTGGCCAGCCTGTTGTGGGACCGATGGCTGCCCATAGGGGTGCGGAGGCTGGTGGCCGGGGCGTTGCCGCGGGGTGAGCCGGATGCCCGCGCCCTCGCCGTATGGCTTGCCGGCGTGCACGACATCGGCAAGGCCACTCCCGCGTTCGCCTGTCAGGTCGACCAGCTTGCCGACGCGATGCGCGGCCAGGGGTTGGAGATGAGCTCGGCGAAGGCGATGGGGCCGGACCGTCGGATCGCGCCGCACGGTCTGGCCGGGCAGGTGCTGCTGGGGGAGTGGCTGGAGGAACAGCACGGGTGGGCGTCCGCCCGGACCGGGCAGTTCACGGTTGCCGTGGGCGGGCACCATGGTGTGCCGCCCGAGCACGGACAGATCAAGGCCCTCTACGGGCACGAGGAGTTGCTGCGCACGCCTGGTGCGAGCAGCCGTGTCTGGCGGCAGGTGCAGACCGAGCTGCTCGACGCCTGCGCGGACCGTTTCGGTGTGACGGAACGGCTGGGCGAGTGGCGGACGGTGAGACTGCCGCAGCCGGTGCAGGTGCTGCTCACCGCGTTGGTCATCGTCTCCGACTGGATCGCCAGCAATCCGGACCTCTTCCCGTATTTCCCCGACGGGGCGTCCCGCGATGACCAGGAGCGTCTTGCCGCGGCCTGGCGGGGGCTGGACCTGCCGGAGCCCTGGCGGGCCGAAGAACCTGACCGAAGCGCCCAGGAGCTGTTCGCCTCCCGGTTCGGACTGCCGGCGGAGGCGAAGGTGCGCCCTGTTCAGGAAGCGGCCGTGGAGCTGGCCCGGGAGATGGAGACGCCCGGTCTGATGATCGTCGAGGCGCCGATGGGCGAGGGCAAGACGGAGGCGGCGCTCGCCGTGGCCGAGATCTTCGCGGCGCGTTCGGGTGCGGGAGGGGTGTTCTTCGCCCTGCCCACCATGGCCACCGGCAATGCGATGTTCCCTCGTCTGCTCGACTGGCTGGACCGGTTGCCGGGGGTGGCGGGCTCACGCCGCTCGGTGCACCTGGCCCATTCCAAGGCGGCTCTCAATGAGGACTTCGCCGGTCTGATGGCCCGCGCGGGCCGGGTCGTGGCCGTCGACGTGGACGAAGCGGTGCCCGCGTCTCGGCAGCAGCGGGACGGACAGCACCGCGCGGGTGCCGAGCTCGTGGCACATGCCTGGCTGCGTGGCCGTAAGAGGGCCATGCTGGCCTCGTTCGTCGTGGGAACCATCGACCAGTTGCTGTTCGCCGGGCTGAAGAGCCGGCACCTGGCGCTGCGGCACCTCGCCGTCGCCGGGAAGGTCGTCGTCATCGACGAGGCGCACGCCTACGACACGTACATGAGCGTGTACCTGGACCGGGTGCTGTCCTGGCTGGGCGCGTACCGGGTTCCGGTGGTGGTGCTGTCCGCGACCCTGCTGGCCTCGCGCAGGCGTGAACTCGCCGAGGCGTACTCCGGCCGGGTCGATGCGGCCATGCCCGGGGACGTGACCGCATCGGACGCGTACCCGCTGCTGACGGCCGTCGCACCGGGTGGCGTTCCGCTGGTCCGCCGCCCGCAGGCGTCGGCCCGGTCGACGGCGGTGCGGGTGGAGCGCCTTGCCGACGGCCTGGACGTCCTCGCCGACCGGCTGGAGAGCGAACTGGCCGACGGCGGCTGTGTCCTGGTGATCCGGAACACGGTCAAGCGGGTGCTGGAGACGGCTCGCGCGCTGCGCGACAGGTTCGGCGCCGGGAACGTGACCGTGGCCCACTCGTGCTTCGTCGACCTCGACCGGGCGGACAAGGACAGCACGCTGCTCCGGCTCTTCGGGCCTCCGGAGAAGACGAAGGACAGGCCCACGGGCCGGCACATCGTGGTGGCCAGCCAGGTCGCCGAGCAGTCCCTGGACGTCGACTTCGACCTGCTGGTCAGCGACCTGTGCCCCGTCGACCTGCTCCTGCAGCGCATGGGCCGCCTGCACCGCCACCGGCGCGGGCAGGACCAGGGGAACCGGCCCGAGCGCCTGCGGACCGGGCGCTGCCTGGTGACGGGAGCCGACTGGACGGCGGACGTGCCCGCCCCGGTGCGGGGATCGGTCGCCGTGTACGGGCGGCACGCCCTGCTGCGGTCGGCCGCGGTGCTCCTCCCCCACCTCGACGGCGAGCCCCGGCGGCCGGTGGAGCTTCCGGCGGACATCAGTCCTCTCGTGCAGAGCGCGTACGGGGAAGGAGAGGTCGGGCCGGACCACTGGCAGGGCGCGCTGAAGGAGGCGCGTGAGCAGTTCGAGCGGCACCGCGACGACCAGGCGGAGCGCGCCGCCGTGTTCCGTCTGGGAGACGTCGGCAAACCGGGTCGGCCGCTGTTCGGCTGGGTCGCCGCCGGTGTGGGGGACACGGACGACACTCCCGCCGGGCGTGCCCAGGTCCGCGACAGCCGGGACAGCCTGGAG
The DNA here is from genome assembly GCF_014203535.1 of Streptomyces griseomycini. Classification (GTDB taxonomy): domain Bacteria; phylum Actinomycetota; class Actinomycetes; order Streptomycetales; family Streptomycetaceae; genus Streptomyces; species Streptomyces griseomycini. The sequence goes on along the minus strand of NZ_JACHJI010000021.1, from coordinate 66,031 downwards.
GTCGTCGTCGTGCAGCGGCGCGGTGACGGAAGCCTCGCCACCCTGCCATGGCTCGAGCCGGACGGCAAGAAGCGACAGCGCGCCGGCATCGAGCTGCCGCAGGACGCGACGCCGACGCGGTTCGCGGCCCGTACGGCCGCGAGCTGCGGACTGCGGCTTCCCCTGCAGTTCTCCGGCGAGACCATGGACCGGGCCATCGAGGAACTGGAACAGCTGTACCTGCCCAAGTGGCAGGGCAAGGACAGCCCTTGGCTCGCCGACCAGCTGATTCTCGCTCTCGACGAGGACTGTCAGACCCACCTGGCAGGCTTCTTGCTCCGTTACAGCCCGAGCGACGGTCTTGAGGTGACCCGTGACGCGGACGACTGAACCCCCCGGTGCCGGTGTGGGCGAGGCGCTGTCCTTCGACCTGACCAGCCGACCGTGGATCGGGGTGCTGCGGTGCGACGGCTCCCAGGACGAGCTGTCGCTCCGCCGGCTCTTCGCCCAGGCCGATGAGTTGCGACACGTCGTGGGCGATCTGGCCACCCAGGAGTTCGCCTTGCTCCGCCTCCTCCTGGCCGTCGTCCACGACGCCCTGGACGGTCCCGGCGACATCGAGGAGTGGGCGGAGCTGTGGGAGGACCCCGACTGCTTCGCCCCTGTCCAGGCCTACTTGGAGGAGCACCGCGACCGGTTCGACCTGCTCCACCCGGTCACGCCGTTCCTGCAGACCGCCGGGCTGCGCACGGCGAAGGACGAGGTCTTCTCCCTCAACCGGATCGTGGCCGACGTGCCTGCCGGAGAGCCGTTCTTCAGCGCGCGGATGCCGGACGTGGAACGGCTGTCCTTCGCCGAGGCGGCCCGGTGGGTCGTCCACGTCCACGCCTATGACACCTCCGGCATCAAGACCGGCATGACCGGCGACGACCGGGTCAAGGGCGGCAAGGTGTATCCGCTCGGCACCGGCTGGGCGGGCGGACTGGGCGGCGTCTTCGCGGAGGGCGAGACGCTGCGCGAGACCCTGCTGCTCAACCTGGTGGCGGCGGACACCGAAGAGCTCGGTTTCTCCCCCGGCGACCGGCCGGCCTGGCGTCGTGAGCCTTGCGGTCCGGGCTCCGACGGGCGTTCCGCGACCGGTCTCCGTGATCTGTACACCTGGCAGTCCCGGCGGGTGCGCCTGCACTACGACGCGGACGGCGTCCACGGTGTCGTCCTCGGCTACGGAGATCCGCTCGTCTCCCGGAACATGCATCGCTGCGAGCCGATGACCCCGTGGCGGCGCAGCCCCGCGCAGGAGAAGAAGCTGGGGCAGTCACCCGTGTACCTGCCTCTCGAACACGATCCGGCCCGCTCGGCCTGGCGGGGCATCGCCGCGCTCGTCGCCGACCGGCTGGAGGACGGGGGCGGCGCCGAGGGCGCCTCGCGCCTGCGACCGCGGGTCCTCGAGTGGATCGCCCGTCTGGTGACCGAGGGCCACCTCTCCCGCCGCTCCCTCGTGCGCGCCCGGGTGGTGGGCGTCAGGTACGGGACCCAGCAGTCCGTGATCGACGAGGTCGTCGACGACCGCCTGGTGATGCCGGTCGTCCTGCTGCACCGGCAGGACCCCGCGTACGCCCGGCAGGCCGTCGCCGCGGCCGAGGATGCCGACCGGGCCGTGCGGGCCCTGGGCGATCTCGCGGCCGACCTGGCCCGGGCGACCGGGTCCGAGGAGGAGGGGCCGATGTCCGCGGCCCATGCCGAGGGATTCGACGCGCTGGAGCATCCGTACCGCGGCTGGCTGTCCGCGATGGCGGACGCTCCCGACCCCTTCGGGCACCGGCACACATGGCAGCGTCAGGTGCGGCAGACGGTGGGCCGCCTCGGTGATCGTCTCGTGGCCGCCGCGGGTGACGCGGCCTGGGAGGGGCGGATCCACACCGACAAGAAGGGCCGTACCCACTGGCTGAACGCGGGCCTGGCCGACGCGTGGTTCCGGGGGCGTCTGGCCAGGGCCCTGGGTGACCCCGGCTCCCCGGACTCCGGAGGCAGCGGCGGAGGTGCCGTCGCCTCGACCGACGGCGGACCGCCCGGGCCGGGGCCGACTGACCTGCCGGAAACCGACCATGCCGCGACCGACCCGAAGGCGCACGTATGACCACCGCATCCGCATCAGCCCCGCCCGCCGCAGTCCCGGTCCACCAGAGGGTCGCGGAGCTCGCCGCCGCGCACATCGCCCCCTGGCAGGAGGGCTACCTCAAGGACAGGTCCCAGGCCGTCGCCGCGCTCGCCCGCCTGCGCCGCGGCGCAGGCCGCGAGGCGGGCGAGATGCCCGACCTGTGGAGCCTGATCGACACCGACCCGCTCCACACTCCGGCCGGGGGGACGCGGCCGTTGAGCGAGCAGGAGCTGGTCCGTGCCGAGAACGCGCTGCACGCGGCCCTCACGCTGTGGGCCTTCCACCAGCAGTCCCGCGGCCTTCCCATGCACCGCCGGCACACCCGTGAGCGGCCGGGCGGCCTGGGCGCGGCGGTCCGGCGCCTGATGCCGGCCGACGGCGTCGACGAACCCGTCCGCAAGCGCCTGGTCCGCGCGGGCGCCGCCGCCGACCTCGTCACCCTCGCCCAGCGGCTGCGCGACATCGTCGCCCTGCTGCGCCGCGACGACATCCCGCTCGACTACGCCCTTCTCGCCGGCCAGCTCTACATCTGGCAGTGGCCCGACGGGCCCGCCGCCGTCCGCCGCAGGTGGGGTCGCTCCTTCCACGAGCAGCGGCGGACCCGGCCGGCCCCCGACGAGAACACCACCCCGGACACCGACAAGGACGCCTCGTGAACCGCATCTTCCTGGACGTGCACGCCCTGCAGACCGTCCCGCCCAGCAACCTCAACCGGGACGACACGGGCGCGCCCAAGACGGCCGTCTACGGCGGAGTCCCCCGCGCCCGTGTCTCCAGCCAGGCGTGGAAGCGGGCCATCCGCACCTACTTCCGTGACGAGCACCTGCTCGACCCCGCCGAGCTGGGCGTGCGGACCAAGAAGGTGGTGGAACTCCTGGCGGACCGGATCGCCGGGCTCGACCCGTCCGTCGAACGGGAGACGGCACTGAACCTCGCCGACGAGACGGTCAAGGCCGCGGGCTTCAAGACCGAGGTTCCCAAGCGGAAGGCCGACCAGGCGAAGAAGGACGGCAGCCCCACCCCCGCCCCCGAAAGCAAGTACCTGGTCTTCCTCAGCTCCCGGCAGCTCGACGGCCTGGCCCGCCTCGCCCTCGACGGCGCCGCCGACATCACGGCGTTCCTGAAGACCAAGGAGAACAAGGCCCGCGCCAAGGAGCTCGCGGACACCCGTCACTCCGTGGACATCGCCCTCTTCGGACGCATGGTCGCCGACGTCGCCGACATCAACGTCGACGCCGCCGTGCAGGTCGCGCACGCCCTCAGCGTCCACCGGGTCGACAACGAGTCCGACTACTACACCGCCGTCGACGACGAGAACACGGACGAGGAGACCGGCGCCGGAATGATCGGCACCGTCGACTTCAACTCCGCCACCCTTTACCGCTACGCCGCCCTCGGCGTGCACCAGCTCGCCGCCAACCTCGGCCAGGGCCTGCGCGACGACGAACCGCGCACCGAGCCCGTGCGTCGCGCCGTCGAGGCGTTCGTGCACGCCTTCGTCGCCTCCCTCCCCACCGGCAAGATCAACACCTTCGGTCACCACACCGAGCCCGACGCCGTCGTCGTCAAGCTCCGCACCACCCGGCCGATCAGCTGCGTCGCCGCCTTCGAGGACCCGGTCCGCAGCGACGGCGGCGGACACCTGCGCGAGGCCGCCGACCGGCTCGCCGCCTACGCCTCCGACGTCGAACGCGCCTACGGCGACCCCGAGACCACCCTCACCTGGGTCCTGCGCGTCGGCCCCGCCACGCAGAAGCTCGCCGAACTCGGCACCGAGACCGGCACGCTGCGCGAACTCGCCGCCGCCGTCGGCCAGGCCGTCACGGAACGCCTGGAGAAGCCCGCATGAGCCGCACCAGCGTGCTCGCCCTCCGCCTGGCAGGCCCCCTGCAGTCCTGGGGGGCCTCCTCCCGCTTCACCCGCCGCACCACCGAATCCGCCCCGACCAAGAGCGGTGTCATCGGCCTGCTCGCTTCGGCGTCCGGCATCGAACGCGGCGACGACGCGCGCCTCGCCCCCCTGGCGGCGCTCCGGTTCGGCGTCCGCATCGACCAGTCCGGCACCCGCGTCCGGGACTTCCACACCGCCCACCACGGCGTCACCGGCGCGTCCATGCCGCTGTCCGAGCGGTTCTACCTCGCCGACGCCGTCTTCGTCGCCGCCGTCGAGGGCGACCACACTCTGCTCACCGGCCTGCACGACGCCCTGCGCGCTCCGGCGTACCCGCCCTACCTGGGGCGGCGCTCGTGCCCGCCCTCCGAACCGGTCGACCTCGGACTGTACGAGGACGCACGCCTCGAGGACGTACTGGTGAGCGTGCCGTGGCAGGCCTCCGTCTGGTACCGCAGACGCCACCGGACCCCGCAGAACCTGACCGTGCTGCGGGAGACGGCCGCCGACGAGTCCGCCGGGGCAGCAGACGTCCTGCGCGACCAGCCGATCAGCTTCGACGCCGCCCACCGGCGGCACGCGCTGCGTACCGTCGTCACCGTCCCCGTGCCCACGCCGATCCCGGCGGGCGGCAGCCGTGCGCAGGACGCGCACGAACCGTTCGCCGCCCTCGACGCTCTGGAGGATGAGAGCGCCTGATGTTCATCTCCCGCTTCCGCGTCAACACCGCACGGCCCGGCGCCCGACGCCTCCTGTCCTCGCCCCAGGCCATGCACGCGGCCGTCATGTCGTCCTTCCCGCACATCCTGCCCTCCGACAGCCCGGTGCCGGGCGCACCGCGCGTGCTGTGGCGGCTGGACCAGCGGGCCCGCGCCGAGGTGCTGCTGTACATCGTCAGCCCCGACCGTCCCGACCTGACGCACCTGGTCGAGCAGGCCGGATGGCCCGCCGTCGCCGGCCCCGAGAACCCCGGCTGGCAGACCCGGCCCTACGCCCCGCTCCTCGACCGGCTGACCGCCGGCGACCGCTGGGCGTTCCGCCTGACCGCGAACCCCGTGCACACCGTCCGCCGCAAGGAGGGCGAACCCCGCAAGCTCACCGCTCACCTCACGCCCGTCCACCAGATGGGCTGGCTCCTCGACGAGGAACGCCAGAAACGCCTCGGCTTCCGCGTCTGCGAGAAGCCGGCGGACCGGCGGCTCCTGCCCGAGGGCACCACCCACCACAAGCGCCCCCACCCCGGCGACCGGTACGAGCTGGCCGTACAGGACACGCGGTCCCTCTCCTTCGACAAGTCCCGCAGCTCCGGCGGCCGTCGGGACAAACCGGTCACCGTCGTCACCGTCACCTTCGAAGGACGGCTGGAGGTCACCGACCCCGACGCCCTGCGCCGCACCCTCACCCAGGGCGTCGGCCGGGCCCGCGCCTACGGCTGCGGCCTCCTCACCCTGGCACCCCTCACCCAGCCCACCCGGCAAGCACCATGAGCACGGTCTCCCGACGCCCGGCGCTCACCCCAAGACAGCTCACCCGCACCGACGAACGCCTCTCCTTCGTCTACCTGGAACGCTGCACGGTCCACCGCGACGCCAACGCCATCACCGCCCAGGACGCGGAAGGCACCACCCACATCCCGTCGGCGACCATCGGCACCCTGCTCCTCGGCCCCGGCACACGCGTCACCCACCAGGCCATGAGCGTGCTGGGCGAGACCGGCGCGGCGGTCTGCTGGGTCGGTGAACACGGCGTGCGCTACTACGCGTCCGGCCGCGCCCTCAGCCGCTCCTCCGCCCTCATGGAGGCCCAGGCCCGGCAGTGGGCCAACCCACGCAGCCGCCTCGCCATGGCACGGAAGATGTACCAACTGCGCTTCCCGGACGAGGACCCCGCCGGCCTCACCCGGCACGAACTCCTCGGCCGCGAAGGAAGACGCGTCAAGGACTGTTACCGAGCCGAGGCCGCCCGCACCGGCGTCCCCTGGCGGGGCCGCCGCTACACCCCCGGCGACTTCGCCGACGGTGACGCCGTCAACCAGGCCGTCACCGCCGCCGCCCAGTGCATGTACGGCATCGCCCATGCCGTCGTCACCTCCCTGGGATGCAGCCCGGCCCTCGGTTTCGTCCACTCCGGCCACGAACTGTCCTTCGTCCTGGACGTCGCCGACCTCTACAAGACGGAGATCGGCATCCCGCTCGCCTTCGACGTGGCCGCACAGGACGAGGAGGACGTCGGCCCCCGCACCCGCCGCGCACTGCGGGATCGCATCAACGAAACGTCCCTGCTGAACCGATGCGTCGACGACATCAAACGCCTCCTGCTCCCGGAAACGGCCGGCCCCACCGACCCCGGCGACGACCGGGACGTCGTCACGCTCCACAGCGACGGCGGCCACCAGGTCGCCTCCGGCGTCAACCACGACGGACCCGACGACTACGGGGATGCGCTCTGGTGACCGTCATCGTCCTCACCAACTGCCCGGCCGGCCTGCGCGGCTTCCTCACGCGCTGGCTGCTGGAGATCTCCGCAGGCGTGTTCGTGGGCAACCCCTCGGCCCGGATCCGCGACGTGCTCTGGGAAGAGGTCCAGCAGTACGCGGGACAGGGCCGCGCCCTGCTGGCCCACACCACGAACAACGAGCAGGGCTTCACCTTCCGTACCCACGACCACGCCTGGCACCCGACCGACCACGAGGGCGTCACCCTGATCCGCCGCCCCGACCCGAACGCACCCGCTCCCGGCCCAACTCCCCAGAACGGTCCACCACCTGGCTGGAGCAGGGCCGCCAAACGCCGACGCTTCGGGAGGGGCTGATACACATCGAGCCACTTATGCCCTATTTGCCGGAACCGAAGAAAGTACTCGGAAACGACCCCCAGCGCCAGTAAAGCCGCAGGTCACCCAGTCTGCTCCCCGCACCCGCGGGGATGGTCCCGTCGCGATCCCGGCCGCGACCCCCTGAGTCGGCTGCTCCCCGCACCCGCGGGGATGGTCCCCAGTGGCCGGGGCCGCAACAGGCTGACGGGCGCTGCTCCCCGCACCCGCGGGGATGGTCCCGCCATGACCGACCCAACGGAGACCCCTCGTCGCTGCTCCCCGCACCCGCGGGGATGGTCCCGAGGGTGCCGGGTTCACGACGGTGGTGTACGACTGCTCCCCGCACCCGCGGGGATGGTCCCCTCCTTCTACAGCGAGGAGGAACTCAGGACGTCTGCTCCCCGCACCCGCGGGGATGGTCCCCGTTCGTGTCCGGTGTCGCGGGTGTGCTCGGCCTGCTCCCCGCACCCGCGGGGATGGTCCCCAGGAGAGCCGCCCCGAGCTTGGGGTCGCGGTCTGCTCCCCGCACCCGCGGGGATGGTCCCGTCAACTGGTTCGACGCGAACTCCGACTACCTCTGCTCCCCGCACCCGCGGGGATGGTCCCGCGTCCGCGATCGTCGGCAGCACCGGCACGAGCTGCTCCCCGCACCCGCGGGGATGGTCCCGCGCCGTCGTTGTTGTCCATCGTGAGCGTGCACTGCTCCCCGCACCCGCGGGGATGGTCCCAGGATCTCCCCCGAGCACACAGCGGGACCCGACTGCTCCCCGCACCCGCGGGGATGGTCCCGCTTGCAGAGAGTACCGGCGTGGTGACAGGAGCTGCTCCCCGCACCCGCGGGGATGGTCCCGTCGATGCCTGAGGAAGAGCCCTCCGGAGCGGCTGCTCCCCGCACCCGCGGGGATGGTCCCGAGGCCGGAGTCGACCTCGCGGGTGTCCGGCTCTGCTCCCCGCACCCGCGGGGATGGTCCATCGTCGGCCAACTGCTGACCGAGGCGCAGTTCCTGCTCCCCGCACCCGCGGGGATGGTCCCTACGGCCCGCTGCTGAGGATGGGGCTCCGGCTCTGCTCCCCGCACCCGCGGGGATGGTCCCCGGCCGCAATCGCGATCGAGCTCGAGCGCATCCTGCTCCCCGCACCCGCGGGGATGGTCCCGCGTCGACCGGTGTCGCCGTTGGTCCGGTCCGCTGCTCCCCGCACCCGCGGGGATGGTCCCTGCGGGTCGGCCATGGCCTCGCCAAGCTGCACCTGCTCCCCGCACCCGCGGGGATGGTCCCGATACGCGAGGGCGCCACCTCGAAGGCGACGCCTGCTCCCCGCACCCGCGGGGATGGTCCCGACGACCAGGAGCCGAGCCCGTGAGCAACCCGCTGCTCCCCGCACCCGCGGGGATGGTCCCCAGCGGCAGGAGCCGTCCGCGAGGGCGGCGAGCTGCTCCCCGCACCCGCGGGGATGGTCCCGATACGCGAGGGCGCCACCTCGAAGGCGACGCCTGCTCCCCGCACCCGCGGGGATAGTCCCTGTCCCTTGTGGTCCGCAAGCACCTTCTGAGAGGCCTTCGTGCTCTGCTCCCCGCACCCGCGGGGATGGTCCCCAACGGCGCGTCGACTCGCTGAGCGTGCCCCCCTGCTCCCCGCACCCGCGGGGATGGTCCCTGCGTCACCGTGCCGTCCGTAGCCGTGTGTCACTGCTCCCCGCGCTCGCGGGGATGGTCCCACGTCAACAACACCGGCGGCGCGGCCCCCGGCCTGCTCCCCTCACCCGCGGGGATGGTCCCAACGCCTTCTGTGTGTCCTCGGCCTTCGTGCCCTGCTCCCCGCGCCCGCGGGGATGGTCCCGTGCCCAGCACGTGCTCGGGGTGGGCGAGGAACTGCTCCCCGCACCCGCAGGGATGGCCCCTGCCGCAGTCCGCCGGGCGGGTACAGGCCGGTCTGCTCCCGCACCCGCGGGGATGGTCCCGCCCAACCGGTCTGGTTGATGTCCCACCGGTACTGCTCCCCGCGCCCGCGGGGATGGCTCCCGAACCAGTCGCGCCCGACGTGGTCTCCCTGGTCTTCGCCGGACCCTCGGACGCGGGGCTCTGAGCCTGTTCGGCCTTAGGTCACATACCGGTACGGACACCGTCGCCCGGCTGCCGGTGCCCGGCCTGTTCACGGGTCTGCCGGGCTCGCAGTGCGCTCTGTCGCTGCTCCTGCTGCAGCGCCGCAGTGCGGGCCGCCTCGTCGGCCGCGTGCCGCTGTGGGGCCTGGGCGCTGGTGTGGCGGCGCACCTGCTGCTCGGCCTGGAGCTGCTCGGCAGCCTCGCGCAGATCGCGGGCCTTGGTGTGCAGCGCGACGGCCTCGAGGCGGGCCTGCTGGGCGGCTTCGGCGCGGGCCGTGTCGATCTGTGCGGCCAGCGTGGGCAGGTGGGCGTGCATCGCGGCGAACCGCTGCCGCATGACCGCCGGATCGTCGGGGGCCTCGCTGAGCGCGCCGTGGGCGCGGAGGGCCTCGGCGTACGGGGAGGTGCGCAGCGTCTGCCAGGCCTGCCGGCGGGCAGCGGCGGCGGCATGTTCGGCACGCTGCTGTTCCTCGCGCGCCTCGGCCAGCTGCCGCGTGTACTGGGTGAGCAGGGCCTGCTGTTCGGCGCGAGAGGTGCCGGCCAGCCGCAGGGCAAGCCGACTGCGGCCGAAGGCCGCCTCGATCTTTTCCTTGACGCTCTCGGCCTGTGCGGCGGTGGCCGCGGCGCGGTGCGCCATGCCGTCCTCCTGCTGGGCCCGGACGGCGAGCCGGTCGGCCGCTGCGAGGACGGCGGCCGCGGCCTGCGCGGTGCGCTGACCGGCGCTGGGCTCCTCCGCCGCGGCGGCCGCCAGTTCCCGGGCCCGGCGGGTCCGCTCCTCGGCTGCGTCCTCGGTGGTCGCGGCCGCCCGCAGCGTCTTCGCCAGCCGGGCCTCCAGCTGGGCGGCGGGCAGTGCTCCGTACGGGCGGGCGTCGTGGTCGTTCCAGGCCGGGAAGGCGGGTTCGTCGGCCGCGGGCGCCGACGGGGCGACCGGTTCGGGGGCGGCGCGCAGCCGGTCGCCGACCATGGTGTCGGCGCGGTCCTGGCGCAGCAGCGCGGCGTATGCCTGCAGGGCGCGTTCCAGGAGCTCGGTCTCGTCGTGGGGCTCACCGAGCCGGGCCCGGGTTTCCGGGGCCTCCAGGGCGGCGGTGGGCAGCCACAGACGGTTGGCCGTGCGGGCGCGGGTGATGCCGGGGTAGAGGGCGTAGGCGTTCGCGCCCAGCCCGTACACGAGGGCGGTGTCGGTGGTCAGGCCCTGGGATGCGGCGATGGTCATGGCGTAGCCTAGGGAGAGGGCCCCGGCAGCGACCTGATCGACGGTCAGCCAGGCCTGGTCGGTGCGGGTCGTGCCGTCGCCGTTCTCGCGCCGCCAGGTGATCTGCACCCGGTGGTCGTCGGCGATGTCGGTGACGACGGCGCGGTAGCCGTTGAGGATGTCGGGGCCGGCGCCGCGGCGGGACCGGTAGTCGTTGGTGCGCACCCGGACGACGTCGCCGACGGCCAGGGTGAGGTGGTCGCCGCCGGGCAGAGCGTAGCGGTGGGCGCGGCCGAGTTCGCCGGCCGCCCGGCGCAGGGCCTGCGCACCGGCGTTCAGCAGAGCGGCATCGTGGTTGCGGGCCGCCAGCACCACCAGGTTCTCGAGCATGTCGTACACGTCGCCGTAGCGGGCGCGGGCCTCGTCCCAGGCGGTGAGGAGGGAGCGGCGGGCGTCGTCGGCGCTGTCGGTGGCGTGGACGCGGCCACGGTCGGCCAGCAGGTTCAGAGCCTGCTCGCGGGCTCCGGTGCGCCAGATCTCCAGCGCGGCCCGCTCACCCGCGTCCTTCTGCCGCCGGTTGACCACGAGCGTCTCGCCGCCGACCAGGCGGTGCACCTCGGCGAAGCCGCCGCCGGGGCCGATGGCCTGCAGTTGCTGCGGGTCGCCGATCGCGATGACCTTGGTGCCGGTGCGGGCGGCTTCGGTGAGCAGCGCGGCCAGGGACCGGTCGTCGGTCATCGCCGCCTCGTCCAGGACCAGGACGTCGATGCCCGTGAGCCCGTCACCGTCGTGGATGCGCTGCAGCCAGGCGGCGACGGTGCGGGAGGGGATGCCTGACCCCTCGTACAGGTTCTGTGCGGCGACCGCCGACAGAGAGGCGCCGGCGTACGTCAGGCCGACTCCGTCCCAGCCGATCCGGCAGGCCTCCATCAGGCTCGTCTTGCCCGATCCGGCCACGCCGACGACGGCGTCCACGCCGTGCCCTGCCGTCAGCAGCCGTTCCACCACGCGCCGCTGTTCGGCTGCGAGGGTGAACCCGGCGGCCACCTCGAACACGGAGACGGCGGCCGCCGCCTGGCCCGGGCTCAGGCGGGCGGAACCGTCGGCGTGACGAACCCGTGCCTGGTCCACGACGGTCTGCTCGGCCCGGATGATGTCGCGGGTGGTGTAGCGCTCGGTGTGCGCCATCAGCTGTGAGCCGCGCGGCGGCAGCGCCTGGGCGTACCCCTCGACCTCGAGCACCCGCTCCGCCAGGGCCTCCAGCTCGCTCGCCTCCAGGCCGAGCGGGCAGGCGTCCGCGACCCGGGCGAGCAGCTGGGCTCTGCTGAACTCCTTGTCGAACGCGGTCAGCCCGTGCTGCGGGTCGAACACCTCGGCGGCGATCCGCTCGGGCGACGGGATGCGCGGGCCGTCGGGCCCGGCCACGGCGAGCGGCCCGTCGGGGCCGGGCGGTCCGGGAGCGGCTGCCGCGACCATCGCGTCGACGTCGTGACCGAGGTCCTCGGCGCGCCGACGCCAGGTGGCGCGCAGGTCGATGAGGCCGGTGTCGTGCTTGGCGTGCCGGGTCTCGGTCGACACCCTCAGTTTCTCCTCGCGGCTGGCGTCGGCGCCGGCGAGGGCGTCGACCTGGGCGGCGCGGCGGGAGTAGTGGTCGCGCAGCGGCTCGGGGATGCCCTCGACCTCCCAGGCGCCGGTGCGCGGCGAGCGGGTCCGGAGCACGCCGAACCGCTCGTGGGCCAGCGCCCGCACGCGTGCCTTGAACAGGGCGTCGAAGGCCTTGGCGTGTCGGTGCAGGTCCATGCCGCCGTTGGCGATGGCTCGCCAACGGCCGTCCTCGCAGCGGGCCATGTTGACGATCACGATGTGTACGTGCAGGTGGGGGTCGCCGGGGGTGTCGTCGACCGGGCGGGCGGACTGGTGCTCGACGCTCCAGCCGAGCAGTCCGCCGGTGGCGATGCGGTGCAGCTCGCCGTTCTCGCCCGCCAGGCCGTAGCCGATCCACCGCTCCAGCTCGGCGAAGGCCTCCCGCTTGGCCCGGTGGACCAGGGCGCGGAACTCCTTCTCGTGCCGCTCGGCGAGCAGTGCCCACAGGGTGGAGTCGCTCTTGGGCAGGTCGGCGACGAGGTCGTAGGCACGGATACGGACGCTGACCCGCTCCCCCTCGTGGGCGCGGGCCTCGGCGAGCTCGTCGGCGTCGTAGACGTCCTCCAGGGCGAGTCCGGCCGCGCGGGCGAGGCGGTGCAGGGAATCGATCTGCAGCCGGTGCCGCTCGCCCTTCCGGTGCACCATCCGCGTGAGCGTCGCCCACTTCTTCGCCTGCTTGGGCTTGCCGGCGAACAGATCGGCAGGCTCGCACCCGGCGGCCTCGGCCGCCGCCTCGACCGCCGCCACGAACCGGGCGCCGGTCAGCTTGGCACGCGGGTGCGCGCGCAGCTCGGTACGCACCAGCTGCTCACCGGTGAGGGGGTGGACGCCCTTGGCCAGGGCCCGTGCGGCATGCCTGCCCGCCTCGTCGAGGACCGTGCCGGGGATCTGGCCGACTTCGGTGAGGCCTTCGCCGATCCACACGAGGGTGCCGTCCTCGGTGGCGTCCATGCGGTAGTCGACCTGGTCGCCGACATCCGGTCGGGACTGCCCGGCGAGGCCTTCGCCGTCGTGCCGGACGTAGCAGCCGGCATGGCCGGTGAGGCGGTACTCGACCTGCCCGTCGTCCACGATCCCGGTGACCCAGGCCATCGGCTGCCGCCCCTCCCCTCGGTCCTCGGCGGCCGACGGCCGCGTACGTTCCCGTAAGAGACGTACCTTTGTCCATTCGACTTTGATCTTGACTGAGTAGCGACGATAAAGCGGTGGGCGGGAGGAGTCAACGGTGAAGGGCCGGACCGAGGCTCGAGTGTCGTCTGCCACGGAGAGGTCGGTGGAGTCTGCCACTGGATGTCAGTGGCTTTGCCGTGAGGTATGTCAGCAGGGACCGGCGTCGGTGAGGCGGGGGCCGTACCGGACGCCGTCGGCCAGCACGGCGGTCCCGTCGTCTGCGCGGACCAGGAGCCCGGCATCGAGCAGGCCGGCGACGGTGGCCGCGGTCGGCTCCTTGGCGTCGGTGGAGACGGAGCCCTCGTAGAACGCCCGGGACAGCACGGCGGCTGTCCCGCTCGCTGAGAACGCCGCGTTGCAGCGGCCAGTAGTGGGCGTCGTTGGGATGCCGCCACGACTCGGTGTGGTTGTCGGGGTGGATCCAGTTCGTCTGCCGGTCGGTGAGGACGTCGGTCCTCGAGGTGAGGGTGAAGTGGGAGGACGCCGCAGAGCACATGGGTCAGCGAGGTGGGGGTGGGTCCAGACGTGTTCGATCGCGTCGGTGACGCGGTCGGCGTCCCGGCCGAGGGACTCGGCGAGGAAGTCGGCGGTGAGCAGGCGGCCAGCGTGGGCGAGGGCGTCGATGTTGGTCCCCGGAGCGGGCTCGGGGGTTTTCCGCTTGTCGCGGTAGCGGGGCAGGACGCCCAGGCTGATGTCGGTCTCGTGGACGCCGAGGAGGTCGGCGAGTTCCCAGGCGAACCACGCCAGCGTGGTGTCGACGGCGGCGAAGTTCCGCGCCCCGGCCGCGACCCGGGTGACGCGGGGGCCGGTAGTAGCTGGTCACAGTGCGGCTCCCTCAGTCGGTGAGGTTCTTCACGTCGAGGCGGCAGGCAGCCATCCAGTCAGTCAGCGGGGCGGAGACGGAGCCGAACTGTGTGATCTCGCACTGCGGAGGAAATCGCGCAGCAGTCAACTGCAGGGCGGACGCGGCCTGACCACTGACGGTCCTCGTGTCCGAACCGCCGGCGTTCTCATGTCCAACGACAGCCGAGGACGGTCAGGGCAGCGGATCGGGTTGCCCTTTCTCCCCGGCAGGGGACGTCCCTTCCGGGCTCTCCAACAGCAGCACTGCCAGGCCTTGGGCGTCGAACCGCTCGGCCTTTCCGAACCCGTCCGTGAGCATGGCGAGCTCGTTGTCGTCCAGGGCGATGTGACGTCGTTCCTCGGGTGTGTGCGCCACGACGGGAGTGACGACGACAAGCGTTCCGCCTTCGCTCAGCCGCGCGGACAGACGGCGCAGGAGGCGGGTGCGGTCGTGGATGAAGGCGATGCAGAGGCGGAGGGTGATCAGGTCGTAGCCGTCCTCGGCGAGGTCGTCCAAGTCGTCGTGTTCGATGTCCAGACAGAGCCAGCGCACCCCTTCCGTCTCGGCGTGCTGTGTGCGCGCACGCACGAGGGCGCCCTCGGCGAAATCGACGCCGTCGACGGTGTAGCCCAGCGAGGCCATGAAGGCGACCAGCTCACCGGTGCCGCAGCAGACGTCCAGCGCCCTGCCTCCCACGGAAGCCGGAGCATGCTTGACGAGCAAGCTCTTCTCCTCGTTCCCGAGCTGCCGGAAGTCGCGGCCGGCGTTGTAGTGCTCGGACCAGTCGGTCCGGGTGTATCCCACGGATCGCTCCTCGTGTGTCAGAGGTTGCCGGTGCGGCGGTGTTGCTGTGACAGTTCGACGGGCCCGTACGGGGCGACCGGCTGCTTGGTCTGAAGCGCCCAGTACCGGTCGCCGTACGACCAGTGCCACCACTCCGTGCCGTAGTTGACCAGTCCAGCCGCGGACAGCGCGGCACCCAGCGTGGCCCGGTTCGTGCGGGCCCGGTCGCTGAGGCCGGGGGCGTCGGTGTAGCAGGCGCCGTCGGACTCCTCGGGGGAGGCGTTGACACGCGTGCCCATGTCCAATTCGCGGCCCGAGTGGTCGATCAGTGTCACGTCGACGGCCGCGCCGGCGGAGTGCGGGGCGATCTCCGGGGGCGACACGAAACGGCTGGCGGCCTCGCGGATCTGCGCGGCCCGCCAGTCCGGGTGGCTGCGGGCCAGCTTGTCGGAGTACTCCTCGAAGTACCGCCTTTGCAGGGACGGCGGCCGGTACCCCTCCACGAAGAGGAGGAACACCCCGGCGGGCAGCAGCGACTGCGCGTGCAGCAGTCGGGTAAGGACTCCTCGCCGCACGTGGGCGAAGGCTCCGGCCGGGTCCTGTTTGCGGGCGTCGGCCCGCAGGCCGCGCACACGGACGTCGACGAGGACCTCGCCGCACTCCTGGACGGGGATCGCCGCCACCCTCCGGTCGGACATCAACACGACGCTGCCGCTCATTCGGTCCCTCGATTCCGGGTGTCGAAGCGGACGGCTCCACAGGGTCGGTGGGCCTCTGCCACGGCACCCGAGCACACGGTCGTGGACGACAAGGTCTCCCGCCCCGGCGGGGAGCTGGCCAGAGGATCGGCGGGGGAGATCACAAGATGGCTCCTTCATAGGGCAGCGGGGGTTCCAGGAGCTGCCAGGACAGACGTCCGCACTCCGACGCCGCCCGTTGCCCGCCGTCCGGCGCGAAGAGGAGACGGTAGCGGTCGGGAGAACCGACTGCCCGCCACAGAGCGGCAAGGTCCTGAAGCTCCTTCCAGATGTCCCGTGGCCCGCGAACGGTGACGTTCCAGCGTCGGTGGCCCGCCGGCTCGACGCGCAGCCATGAACCGCAGGAGGGCGCGCCGATCACCAGGTGCTCGGCTGCGAAGTCCCGCACCAGGCTGCCGCCGAGGAGGTGATCGGCCGCCACCCAGAAACCCCGGTCGGTGTCCGCGGGCAGGGCCAGCGTGCTCTGCTGCGTCCACGTGCCCGGTTCGGAGGCGAGGTGGCTGCGGAACTCCTCGGTGAGGAGGATCCGCTCCAGGCCGTGCCCCGCGCAGTGCGCGAACCCCCCCGCCCGTAGCTCAGCGCGGAACTGCCCGTCGAGGGTGCGCTCGACGACGGCGAGGGCGGGCCACGACGGGGACGCGGTGGTGACGTGCACCAGCAGTCGCCCCCCGCGAGCGAGCTGATCGACGAGAGCGGCCGGCACGTGCTCCACCGCGTAGGACACGAAGATCCGGTCGTACGGGGCCCGGTCCGGGAAACCTTCCTCGCCCGGTCCGCATGCCACCGTCGGCCGGAAGCCGAGGTCGGCAAGTCGCACCGCGGCCGCCTCGGTGAGAGGCCGGTCCCGGTCGAGAGTGACCACCGAACCGTCGCCGCAGACCTGGCAGGCCACCGCAGCGGTCACCCCCGTGCCCGTGCCCACGTCCAGGACTCGCTTCCCGGGCCCGAGACCCAGCTCCTCGAGCAGCGAGGCGGTCAGGCTCATCACCGTGGACATCGACGTGATCGACGCTCCCGTCCGCGACCCGCGCGCCCGGCCCAGGAGCGGCTCGCCGTCGTGCTGGACGAGCACGCTGCCCCCGCCGTACAGCAGTTCCAGCAGTTCGGGGCGGTCCTGCGGGTCCGACCAGTCCAGCAGGTCCCACCGCGGTGTCTCGCCGACGGCACTGCGCCGCACGTAGGCCTGCGGCATCAGCACCTCCCTCGGGAGCACCGCCAGGGCTTCGCGGACCGGACCCGGATGCAGAGCGCCTTCGGTCTCGAGTCGATCGACCATCGCGGCCCGCGCTGCAGCAGGGTCCGGCATGCGGCTCGGCGGCGCGGCTGTGGTTCCTTCGGCTCGTGCCGGGCTCCCGAAAGCCGGGGCGGTATGAGCGGATCCGGTGTTCGGGGAGGTCACCTGTTCACCGCCCCCTCTCGGAGTACGGGTGACCGGCCAGGATCTGTTCACCGGCGTGCCGGGTGCGGGGGCTGATCGGTTCGGTCTGCTCGGGGTCGTCCCACCACCGGCCTGTGCGTGGGTGGAGGTGTCCGGCACGGTCATGTGGGGCGTGAGCGGCTTGCACCTTGGGCACCCGGTCCCTCCTCGTCGTCGTGACTTCCGCATCAGGGGAACTCACTGCGGCCAGACACGTGGCGTACACGCTTCCCCACCCCCTCCGTGCGCATCACCGAACCGGGCGGGATCCGGCGGGGATCCTCACGCACCCGCATCCCTAACCGGATTCAGCTGTTCGGCGTTACCGGCTTTCTCCTCGCAGGCGGTGCCGTGGACGCGATGGCGGAATTCGTACGGATCTGCCACGCCCTCACTCCCCCTGTCCGTTCCCACCAGCCATCACCGCGTGTTCCGGTTCATCAGCCCTCGGCATCTGACCGTCCCTCTGCTCCTCGCCACAGTGGTGACCGGCACCGTGACCGCATGGCGCTCGGTGTTCTTCATCGCCCTGGTACAGGAGGGCCCCGTGTGCCGGACCGTTCTGGCGGTCGGCATGACGCCGTGTGCCGTGGTTTCACTTGCCGTCGGGCTTCTCGGGGCGCGCTGCGGCGGGGGATGTCCGCCAGGAGAGGCCTGCGGCCGGCTGACAGCGGGCAGAGGGCGGCGGTTCACGGAACCGGCATGCTCTGCTGCCGCCGCCAGTTCTCCCACCCCATCTGGTTCGCGTCTCGCCGGGTGGTGACGCAGAGCCCGCCAAAGTGTCTCTCAGTGCGGTACGGCCTCCGCGAGTCGTACCTCGCAGGGCTGCTCTCCGGCCCGGAGCCTGCCGTCGTCAGCAGATACTCGGGGCTGCGGGCGGACCGCGGCCAGGGGCTGCCGGGACCACTGGACGGTCATCGATCAGGGCACGCCTCCCGACGGATCCACGATCCGCAGGGTCGCCAGCTGGCCGTGTCGCTCTCCGGGGATGTCGTTTCGACGTCGTCTCAAGAGTCAACGGACACCGATTCTTCATGATCGATGTCGATGAACATCGATGTCGCTTGGTCGCTGCGTCGGTTCCGCGCTGACCCGTTTCGGAAGACCCGGGGCGTGGAGTTCGGCACG
This sequence comes from Streptomyces griseomycini, assembly GCF_014203535.1. Lineage (GTDB taxonomy): Bacteria > Actinomycetota > Actinomycetes > Streptomycetales > Streptomycetaceae > Streptomyces > Streptomyces griseomycini. Next base: position 48,154 of record NZ_JACHJI010000021.1, on the reverse strand, counting down.
AGGCGTGCGGAGTCTGCCGTGTACGCCTACTTCGTCGACGGCTGGTTGTTCTGCGTCGCGGCCGACGCGGTCCACGGACCGCAGGTGACGCTCTGGGGGAGAAAATTAACCGCCTGCGTCCCAGCCGATCTGGGACGGTTCCTCTCTCACGCTCATGGGTGTGAGGTGCTCGATGTGTCCTACGGTCCGCGGGGGAACCCCGGAGTCGACGGGCTCGGTCTGGTGGTGCGGGTGCAGGAGGTCGCCGGCGGCGTGGTGACCCGGCCGGTCATGGTGGGCCGGACCTGGGCCGACCGGTGCACCGACGACTGGGAAGGCGCGATTCCGGAGCGTGAACGGGAGGGCCGCCTGTGGCTCCATCCGGGTGAAACGGGATCCTGGCCCCCGCCCGGCCACAAGCCGCGCTGGGGCGACTGGCAGCCTCCCTTCTAGCGTGGCCCCCTTCCTCCGGCCGGCTTCCAGGGCATGGGCGTTCCCCGGAGCCCGACCTGCGGCTTCACGGAACTACGGTCAGAGCCTTTTCACGGATCCTCATCAGCGAGCGTGGCACTTGCCGAGGCCGTCTCTTCGTAGCACCTCGCACAACCCCGCTCGCCCCCGTGAAGGGAGGCGAGCGGGGTTGTTGGACGCCTCCGCTACCGGGCTTCCAGCTCGGTCAGCAGGGCCTTGTACTCGTCCGGGTGCTGCTCCCGCAGGATGTCCATCCATACCCGGGCCCCTTGGACGAACGTCTCGGGCGTCATCTTCTGGTGGAGATGATGTACGCAGTAGAAGGCGTCGTCGTAGGGGAGTCGCTTCGGCTGCTTGGGCTGCGCTGCTTCTGTGTTCACCGTCCCGGGTCCCCCTCCGCCGGTGCGCGGTTCCGGGACGGGCTCGGGGGCCTGCTCGCGCCCGGCGGACGGCGCGGCCGCGCCGGGCCGGGGCGGGGGAGTCGGCGGAGCGGCCGGTCCGGCGGGCGCCTCCGGGATTATCACGCCGTGATAATCGGCGGGGCCCGCTGAACGCTCGACACGTTCCACGCGCTCGACGCGCTCGACGGCCTCCTGCGGCCGGGCCTCCGCCTTCCTCCGGGCCGCTTCCGCCCGTTCGTCCGCCTTGGCCTTCTGCTCCTCGGGGGACAGCTTGCCGAGGTTACGGACGTGCTCCACCTTCCGCGCCCCGGTCACCAGGTCCTTCTGGAGCTCGGGGGTGAGCTTCAGCAGGGACAGCTTGCTGGAGATGGTGTTCTGCGGGATGCCCAGCCGCTTGGCCGCCTTGGTCTGGGAGCCGTAGTAGTCGACCAGGGTCTTGAGGGCGTGGGCCTCCTCGAGGTCCGTCATGTCGTCGCGGTGGTAGTTCGCGACGAACGCGGCCTCGAGGAGGGACTCGTCGGTGGCCACCCGTCCGTTGTCGACGCGGACCGGGATGGTGGCCATGCCGACGCGGCGAGCGGCCTCGAGGCGGCGGTGGCCGTCGACGACGATGTACTGCGCCCCGTCGTCGAGGTCGTCGGCGCGGTCCGGCCGGTTGCGCAGGTAGGCGTCGACCGTGGCGACGGCGATGGGGATGATGATGCCGAGCTCGCGGACGGTCTGCACCGTCTCGTCGAGGCTGCGCAGGTGGTTGCGCGGGTTGTCGGGGTTGTCGCTGATGAGGGTGACCGGCAGCTCGGTGATGGCCGCCGTGGTCGCCTCCTCGCCGGCGATGGTCTTGTCGATGAGGTTGCGCCGGGAGGACCGGGCGCCGCGGGCCGCGCCGAACGCGGGTGCCGATCCCAGGGTGTCCGCCTTGCTCAACGGGTGGCTCCCCTCGCTACCTGGCGCATGGCTTCGGCCTGGTCACTGTGGGGCGCGTAGGTCAGCAGCGGCATCCGCTTGCGGACCGCCTCGCGCTGTTCCTTCAGGTCGCCGATGACGGCGAGGACCTTCGGGTCGCCGAGCGACTTCCAGTTGTCCAGGGACGAGGTGGCGACGTAACCGCGGCGGGAGTCGTACAGGTTGACGACCAGGCCGAGGTAGTCGATCTCGAGGGAGAGGTCCTCGCAGAGGTCCTCGATCTGCTGGGCGAGCATGCCGTAGGCGGTGGCGGAGGAGTCCTCGGCGAGCACGGGGATGATGACCCCGGAGACGCCGGCGGCTTCGCCGCGGCGCCGGCGCCCGTAGTAGAGGGCGGCGTCCATGGCGATGCCGAGGCTGGGCGGGCAGTCGACGATGATGACGTCGTAGTCGGCTTCCAGGGGGCGCAGGGCCAGTTCGAGGGCCGCTTCCTTCTGGAAGCCGCGCTTCTGCGTCGCCACGACAGCGATCTTCGCGTCGAGGAGGAACCCGTCGAAGCAGGCGGGCAGGACGTGCAGGCGCTTCTCGAACCGCGGATCGTCTATCTCCACGACGAGGTCGCGCAGGTCCCCGCTGCCCTCACCGCACATGTGGGAGACCAGGCTGTCGTGGTTGGGTTCGATCTGGGGGACGCCGAGCTGTTCGCTGAGGTGCCCCTGCGGGTCGAAGTCGACGACGAGGACGCGCTTGCCCGCCTCGGCGTAGGCCTGGCCGATGCCGGCGGAGATGGCGGTCTTGCCGACCCCGCCCTTCTGGTTGCCGACGATCTTCCGCTCGGGATCGGTCCCGCGGGCACCGTGCCGGGGGGAGGGGTTCGCGTCGAGCCAGTCGCGGATCGACTGGGCGAGGCCCTGGGTGTAGGAGACGCCGCGGTCGGTGCAGGTCTCCTTGAACTGCTCGTACAGCCCTGGCGGAAGCCACGTGGAGAACGACTTCGCACCGGCGGTGTCCACTTCGGCGCCACCGCTCGTGCTGCCGCGCCAGTCGTTGATGGCCGCCTCGACGGCGTCCTGGATGTCCAGGCTGAGCTCGGCGGCGCGGACCTTGAGTGCTTGTTGGAGCGCCGAGGGCAGCTTGGACGCTACCTTTTCCCGGTCTCCGTCGGGGTAAGGGGAAGCCATGACGTCAGCATACTGACTCCTGAAGAGGTGACGACACCCGCTTTGCAGGTCCTGACGCGGTTTCACCCGATGGGCGCCCCGGCTGGATTATCACGCCGTGATAGTTGCCGTCCGGCGTGGCCGTCCCGTCTCCGCGGTGTGTGGGCGGTCCCGCCGTTCTGTGGCCTGCTCGGCTCCGTCCCGGTCACGGGTGGGCGGGTTCCTCCGTGAGCGGGGGGTCTTCGGGGCGCCTGTGGCCGGTCCGGTTCGAGTCCGTACTGCTCCGTACTGCTCGGGCGCCGGTTCCCGGCGTTCCGCGGTCAGGGCAACCGGTGCGGCTGGTAAGGCTGGTACGGGTCGGCGACGTGCGCCGGACATGGGGCCACGAATCGTGGCCGGAGCGCGACCCCTTGGTGCCGTTCGGCTTCGATCCGCCGGTGACGGGCACGACTTCGCAGCCGTTCCGGCTGTCGTGGGACGGGCCGGAGGACGCGGCGTGATGCGCTGTGACGGCGGCGGTCTGACGAGCGGTGGGCCGGGACGTCCAACGGGCGGGCACGCCGGATGTGGTGCTGACGGCGAACGTGCGGTGGCTGGTCGGCTGACGGCCCTACCCGCGATGGATCGTTGCTGTGTGTTGAGGGGCCGGGTCTAGGGCCCGTCTTCAAAGAGATCTTGCCCAGAGCAGGCACGAGGCCGGGCAGACCGCTGCTTCATGACTGGTGGCGGTCTTGTCGTACCGGGTAGCAATGCCACGGAAGCCTTTGAGCAGGTGGAAGCACCGCTCGACGGTATTGCGGCGCCGATAGATCTCTTGGTCGAAGCTCGGCGGGTGACCGCCGACGCTGCCACGGCGTAGGCGGTCGCCCTTCTGGTCGGAGCGTTCGGGGATGGTGTGGGCGATCCCGCGTCGGCGCAGGTAGGCCCGGGAGCTGTAGGCCCTGTCCGCGATCAGGTGGTCGGGGCGGCAGCGGGGGCGGCCGTGCCGATTCGCGGCACGCGGATACGTTCCAGTAAGGGGTGGGCGCACGGGCTGTCGTTGTGCTGGCCCGGGCTGAGCAGCACGGCCAGGGGCGACCACGGCCGTCGCAGACCGGGTGAATTTTGGTGGTCAGTCCTCCGCGGGACCGACCGAGGGCGTGATCGTCCTGTTCTTTCTGCCCTGGCTGAGCGGCAGTTCGGCCCATGATCCAATGGGGCGGCCCAGGCAAGGTCTGGGCGCGCGGAGGGGGGGAGATCGCCATGGATGTTATTGCGGGGGCTGTGGGCTCGCAGATTCTCAGTGCAGTGGTGGCCGCCGTGCTCACCGGGATCGGCACCCTGGTGCGCTGGCTCGTGGTCAAGCGGCTGCCCGCACGTCGTACGTGGCGCTATCTGAACGCAAGCGAACTCTCCATCGTTCTGGACACCTCCTACGTCGACACCGGCCGTTACCAGCGACCTGTAGCCGGTCTGGGACAGGTCCGGGCGCTGTCCGTGCTCGTTCCCTCTCTCACCCACGCCTATCGGGACCTCGATTTGGAGAAGGTCCGCCTGTCGGCACACTTGCCGGGCAGCGAGATGGAGCACGACCTGCTCATCTTGGGCGGACCGAAGAACAACGAGGCAGCCCGCCGAATCCTGGAGGTCATGACGGAGGCGTTGCCGTTCCGGCTGGGAGGAGGAGCGATCACCTGGGAGGGGACTGCCTACACCGGAGACGCTGCAGACGGAGAAGTCGTACGTGATTGCGGCTATATCGTCCGAGCTGCGAACCCCCTAAACCCGGACAGGCGCGTCGTGCTCATCGGCGGCTGGTCAACCTATGGCACCGTGGCCGCAGCCCGCTGGCTGGCCGAGAACGGCGCCAGTCGTTCCCTGGCCGCTGATGTCGCCGTGCTTGTAGAGGCCTCGGTTCTTCGAGATGGTCACGTGTCCGCACCTCGCGTCCTGCGCCAGGCAAACCTCAGCAGGTGAACCACACCATCGTCTGAAGACGGGCCCTAGGCTCGTGGCGGGACACGGTCACCGACGAGGGGGGTTCCGGGGCATGAGCGGAAGAGTGACGGCGGTCAGCAGCAACGGGGAGTACTCGTTCACCAAGCCGAACCGGGACAGCGTCAGACTGCTCGCCGGGCTCGGTGTGGAGGGGGACGTGCACGCCGGTGTGACGGTCAAACACCGCTCGCGCGTCGCGCAGGACCCCACCCAGCCGAACCTGCGCCAGGTTCACCTCATCCACGAAGAGCTCTTCGACGAGGTCGGCGAAGAAGGGTTCAGGGTGGCGCCCGGCGAACTCGGCGAGAACGTCACCACGCGCGGCATCGATCTGCTCGGTCTGCCGGTCGGCGCGCTGCTGCGCATCGGCGACTCCGCGGTCCTGGAGGTCACCGGCCTCCGCAACCCCTGCCTGCAGATCGACAACTTCCAGGACGGGCTGCTGAAGCAGGTCGTCGGCCGTGACGAGACGGGGAACGTCGTGCGCAAAGCCGGAATCATGAGCGTCGTGAGGGAAGGCGGTGTGGTGCGCCCCGGCGACACCGTCGAGGTGGAACTTCCCAGCGGACCGCACCGGCCCCTGGACCGGGTCTGACCGGCTTGCCGGGCAGGCCGTGACATCGACGACGGCCGCGCGGGTCCTCGGGGCGTGCGGATCGAGCAGGCCCGCACGGCCACGGCTCGTCCCGTCCTCCGCGCGGAGTTCGGAGAAGCCTTCCCCCGCCCGCCTGGCACCCCGTACGGCTCCGTCCCCCGCAGGAAGCGTTCGGCGGCCGGGGCGGCGCCCCGCCGTCCACGAGCCGGAGCAGGAAGACGCTGTGGCCTACGGGCGCACTCTGCCGTCACCATGATCCGCCGGGCCGGCCTCGGCCACCGATGTCAGTGGCATCGGCGAGGATCTCGGACATGACGTCGACCGCTGCCGACTACGTGTGGTTCGAGGAGCGCTTTCCCGAGCTCGCAGAGGCGTACTGCTTCACCCTGGTGCACCGCCTGCCGCCGTCAGAGGTCCTCCGCCGTCTCCGGGGGCGCGAGGAGTCCCCGCGGACCGGGGCGGAGCAGGTGGTGGAGGCGGCCTTCGGCCTCTCGGACTCCGACGACACCCGGCAGCTGATCGCCATGACGACCATCGGGGACTGGACGCTGCTGGTCGAGCCCAACGGCTATCTCGGCGTCACCGAGGAGAAGGCCCTGCCGGCATCCGCCGGCACCCGTTGGGTCTCGCACTTCGTCAACATCAACGGCGTCGACTCGTTCCTCTGGGCCGAGGACACGACGAACCGCCTGGCCTTCGAGCCCGGGTTCCCCGACAGCCGACGAGGAACGACCCCCGACGAACTCCTGCCGGCCATGCACGACATCGGCTTCCCGTTCTGGGAGGGGACCTCCGACACGGCGGAGGACCTGTCCGCACCGGCGGCGTTCGCTCTGGCCGAGCATCTGACCGGCGTCCGCATCACACCGGAACTGCTCCGAGGAACCACGTTCGCCTGCGGCAGCGCAGAGATCAGGTGACCCGGTCGCGGCCTGGATCGCCCGCGCCCTGAACGGCTCCGGGAACGGCTCCGGCCACCGCGCGGACTTCACGCCCGAGAGCACGCCGGACACCGAGCGCTTCCTGACCGAGCACAGCGTCCACGGGACCGCGGTGGCCGGCGGCCTCCTCGCAACCGACCCGGGGCCGCGCCTGTCCGCCCTCGGTGCCTACGTCGGTGAGACAGCCCGGCACGGTCTCGGCGGAACCCGGGAAGCCGACGGGGAGGACCCGCACGACGAGGTGGACATCGCTCTCCGCCTGCCCGCGTCCCGGCCCCACCGGCTCGTCGACGATCGTGGTCGCGACGCGGCTGACCGGCACACGTCCAGGACGAGGCTGCCCGTACTCGCCCGGGACGGGACACCTGAGGGGCGCCCCGGCTGGATTATCACGCCGTGATAATCGCCGTCCGGCGCGGCAGCGCCCACGGGAACGGGCTCCAGCGACCTTCTGGGGCGGGGATCCAGGGTCCTGCTCCGAACAGGTCCTGCCCGGAGCAGGAACGACGCGAGAGGGACCGCCGCCTCGTACGGGATGGCGGTCCCGCCGTATCCGGTCGCGATGCCGCGGAAGCCCGTGAGCCGGTTGAAGCAGCGTCCGACGATGCCGTGCCGGAGGGTGCGCACCAGGTGATCGGGGCCGGTGAAGGCGGCGTCGGCATGGCTGTTGCCTGATCGGCAGGCCCGTGGACGCCGTGAGGGCCGCCACCCGCGGTGCGGGTGGCGGCCCCCGGCCGTGCTCCGTCGAACCGCTCAGACCACCACGACGACTACGACGACGTCGTTGTTGTTGTTGAAGCCGTCGTGGAAGTGGCAGTTGTGGCCCTGCAAGCCGTAGGGACCACACGAGTCACGGCTGACCAGGGCGGGAGAACTGGCCGGGGCGGCTGCCGAGGCCGTACTTGCTGCGCCGATCGTGGCACCACCGGCCATCAGAACCCCGACGGCGGAGACCGCGAAGAAGCGCCTCACACGTTGTGCATTCATGATCTGACTTCCTTCCATCCCTCGCGCATCGCCGATGCTCGAGACGATGGCCGCGTCCGCTGCGGCAAACCTGCGGCGCGGTCGTGGGTGTCACCGCTTGGGTAGGTGGACAGTGCCTCGCCGATCGGCGGGGGTGCCCGAAGAGCGGCTCTCACCCATAAAGGCTAGGCGCCCTTCGCCGATGCCGCTCCTCAAGGACCGCGAGCGGAGCCCGGCCGGGGCGCTCCGGCCGAGGACCGCTTCGGCACCTTCCGGCCCGGGACGGCCGGCATCGCCCTCCACCGGCCCCCTGGGGTCCGTCTTCGAGGATCGCTGGACGGCGGCTCGTGGCGGGGTGGCACGCCGTCACGAACCCACCCACCAGAAGGGGGAGTTGCCCGCTCCGCCGATACCGCGGGCGGCCCCTGGCCGGCCGCGGGTGGAGGGCCGCAGGGTGATCAACGGGATGGTCCACACCTTCCGCGACCTCCGCGATCACCTCCGCGAACGCGGCACCGCACACACCGTCCCGGAGAAGGCCGACCGGCGGCGCCACCGGCTGGACCGGGGCCTGCCGCCGCCGCGGCATCGTCGGACGCCGCTTCAACCGGCTCACGGGCTTCCGCGGCATCGCGACCGGATACGGCGGGACCGCCACCCCGTACGAGGCGGTGGTCCCTCTCGCCGCTCGTCCGCGAGGCGTGGAGGCGTGGAGGCGAACTGCCTGCCGCGCGCTCATGAGCTGTGAGATGGTCGGGTGCTGGGTGAGGCACCAGCGTTCCGGTGCGTTTCCGGAACAGTCGACCAACAGGCGAGGGGCACCGCGGAACATGACTGAGGTCCTGCTCTACCACCACGTCCAGGGCTTGACCGACGGGGTCCGGGCGTTCGCCGACGACCTGCGGCAGGCCGGCCACACCGTGCACACTCCGGATCTGTTCGAGGGCCGCACCTTCGGCAGCCTCGAGGAGGGCATGGGGTTCGTGCGGGAGGCCGGGTTCGACACCCTCAGGGAACGTGGCGCGGCGGCGGCCGAGGACCTCGGCCCGGAACTGGTGTACGCCGGCCTCTCGTTCGGCGTGACGATCGCCCAGAAGCTCGCGCAGACGCGGCCCGGCGCACGTGGAGCACTGCTGATGCACTCCTGCATCCCCGTCAGCGAGTACGGGGAGTCCTGGCCCGACGGTGTGCCGGTGCAGATCCACGGCAAGGAGGGCGACGAGTTCTTCGACGAGGACCTGCCCGCGGCGCGCGAGCTGGTCAAGTCCGCACCGGCTGCGGAGCTGTTCGTCTACCCCGGTGAACAGCACCTGTTCACCGACGCCTCTCTCGAGGCCTTCGACGCGGAGGCGTCCGAGCTGCTGCTGGAGCGCGTGCGGACGTTCCTCGCCTCGGTCTGATTCCCCGCCGCGAACCGGGGGCCGGTCCCGTGCCGACCCCGTGCGAACCGCACCACACAGCGGGACGCCGTCCCGTCCCGCCGGTCCACGTCCGTCAGGAGTACGGGACCGGGGACCGGGATCCGGCCACCGGCGTTCGTGGAGCCGGGCACACGCGCCGTCGCGGCACCCTGCTGACCCCCGGAGAAGGCCGACGGCTGCTGCTGCGGCCTCTCCACGGGCCCGGTGCCGCACCGCTCTCCTGTGCGGAGCCGACGGCGGAGGGGAAGGGCACGCCTCCGTTCGGGCCGCGGACGGCCGGCCGACCTGTCCGGCTGCCGGCCGTCCGCGGCCCGTGGCCGTGCGACAGCCTCGGGAGCTTCACGGAGGACGGGGGCCGGATTATCACGGCGTGATAATCACTGCCGCCGCATCACCTTCCAGGGAGCCGCGGACGAAGCGAGGTGGTCGACTCCGCGCACGTCCCGGGCCGTCCGGCACGGTCTGACTCGTCCCGCAGCAGGCAGACGGGGGTGCTGGTCGCCCGGCCCGGAGGCACCGACACGGCGCCGACGTCGAGGTCCTCTGTGGTGCCTGCACACGTCAGGCGGTAGGCTGTCCGCCGAAACCTGGACACATCGAGGCCCCCGCTCCGGCGGGGGCCTCGATGGTTGTGCCGGTCGTGTCACGAACGGGACGGCCGCCGCCGCGACCGGCCACGGGCCGTCGAGAGGCTCAGCACCTCCGCGGTCCCCTCCCGAGCCGCCTTGGCCGGCTTCGAGGTGCCGGACGGGCTCCTGCGGCCCAGGCGCTTCTCCTTCTTCTCCCGCTCGGCCTGGGCGACGGCTGCGTCGTAACGCTCCTGGTAGTCGTCGACGTCGAGACGGTCCTCGGGATCGAGTGTCCCGATGGCCTCCAGGTGCTCGGTGACGCTGCGCGCGCCGCTGATCATCGGGTTGAGGAAGTAGATGCCTTTGGCCTGGCGGAACACCAGCTTGGCGAGGATCAGGGCCTGCAGGCCCCGTCCCGCCATGGAGCGGTGCACGTCCAGGGCTTCGGCCAGTTCCTCCTCGGTGACCAGGCAGCGTCCTCCCGGCTCCTGGGTCCCCAGGAGCCGGAAGAGCACCCGGTAGGCGATCCCCGGCATCGCGGGCATGTAGGCGAAGCCGTTGAAGGTGCCGTATGTCAGCTCCGGCGGCTCCGGGTTCGCAGACGCTGCAGTCCTCATCCTCACGCCTCCGGCTTCTTCTCCGTGCGCTTACGCTTGCGCGCCCTCGTCGACGGCTTGGGTAGTTTCGCACCCGGAAGGGCCATGCCTCTGAACTCTTCCGGGACGTTGGGGTCGAGCACCAGCTCATTGAGCAGGCTCAGTTGCTCCACCTGGACCTTGACGCTCTTGGCGGCCGACCCGCGAACGGGCTTCTGGACCACTCGGTAGCCCCCGCGGAGGGTCACCGCGGGCTGGAGCTGGATCGACCCCTTCTTCGGGGAGTAGGCCAGCCCCAGTCTCTTCAGCTTGGTCTGGGCCCGTGACACCTGGGCGGGGTCCATGTCCAGCTCGGCCGCGATCTCGGTCTGCTTGAGCTCGACGGCCCCTCCGACCTCCTGGCTTCCCATCATGTAGAGCAGCACGCACAGGGTGACGTTGTCGTCCCTGAAGTACCTGGCGGCCCAGCGCAGGAACTCCAGGCTGTCCTGGGCGAAGTACTTGCCGACGAAGTCGCCGGCGGTGACCGGGGGCTTGACCTCCGCCGTGTGGCCGACGGGCAGCTCGACGAGGTTCTTCCTCGGACCGAGCGTTCCGGCGTACGGGCTGCTGGGACTCGGCGCACGAGGTGGGGATGAGCCGGGGGCCCTGCGGGGATCCCCTTGAGGCTGTGCCGACATGACGCTGCGTGCTCCTCAAGATCGAAACCTAGACGCGGAGCACAGTAGTGATTGCGCATATAGATAGCAACGACGCGACCTATCTGCGCGTTGGGCGCGTCGAACATGACTTCGGAGTCATGTTCGCGGGGGTTCCGACACCCGTCGCGAGATTGCGCACATAGGTCGCAATGAATACGGGTCACCTTGACGCCGGACTCAACTTCCGCAGGCCAAAAATGACTTGGGAGTCATGTTCCGAGACGTCATGCCCCCCTCTGACCTGCGACGATGCGATCGCCTCTATTCTCTATAAGTGCGGGTCCGTCTCTGGACGACGTCCTTGAGCTGATGCCGGGTGTCATCTGTCCGGCGTGGTCGACAAGGCTCGTCGACTCCCGTCGCACCAGGATCTCGGTCTGCCGGTGCAGTTGCTTTGACCCGGACCCGTGCCACTCTCCTGCCCGTCGGACCGGCACCACCGAAAGCCCGCCACGACGATGCCCGCAGTCGACGGAGCAGGCGCGCGTGTGCCGCAGCAACCCCGTCCCGGTCCCAGCCACGCCTTCTGCCCCGCAGGCCCCCACGGACCCGCAGGCCGCCCGCGGCGGGTCACCACCGAGGCGGGGCACCGCAAGCCCGCCAGGGCTGAGGAGCCACCGACCCACCGCGCTGCGAGGGCACCCCCTTCGGCTGCCGGGCCGCGGAGTTCGTCCGCCGCATCCTCACCGACCCGCACCACCCGTTCACGACGGCCCGCCACCTCGGCACCCACTGGTCCACGAACTACCGGGAAGGCGACTGACCGAACCCCGCCACCAGCAGCACCACTGTCCTGGCACCGGCGAGGATGCGCGCGGTGCGCGGCTGCCGTGGCGGGGCGGAAAAGGCGTGCTGCGACGTCGCTCCGTTGCTACGCTCGCATGCGTGATCACGCTTTCGCCTCAGCACCGGATGATGCCCCGTCGACGGGGCTGCTGAGAACGGACGCGTACCGCATCCGAGGCCCCGGGACGGGGCCTCGACCGTTGTGCGACCAGGCCTCGCCACCCGGTAGGAGGACCGATGACCGCACGACGCCGCTACATCACCACGACCATTCCGTACGTCAACGCCCGCCCGCACCTGGGCTTCGCCCTGGAGCTCGTCCAGGCCGACACGTTGGCCCGCCACCACCGCCGACGGGGTGAGCAGGTCCGGCTGCTCGGCGGAACCGACGACAACTCCCTGAAGAACGTCCTGGCCGCCGAAGCGGCCGGCGTCGACGTGCGGTCGTTCGTCGACCGCAACGCCGACGCGTTCGCCGCGTTGCGTGGCCCACTGGCACTCTCGCTCGACGACTTCATCCGCACCAGCAGCGACCCACGTCACCGCGTCGGGGTCGAGCGACTGTGGCGCCGGTGCGCGGCGTCCGGCGACCTCTACCGCAAGGAGTACGAAGGCCTGTACTGCGTCGGCTGCGAGCAGTTCTACACACCCGACGAACTGGTCGGCGGACGGTGCCGCGAGCACGGCACCGAACCACAGCCCGTCGCGGAGGAGAACTGGTTCTTCCGGCTCTCCCGCCACGCCGACCGCCTCCGGCAACTGATCTCGAGCGGCGACCTGCGCATCGAGCCCGCCGTCCGCCGCAACGAGGTCCTCGCCCTCATCGAACGGGGCCTGCACGACTTCTCCGTCTCCCGCTCCCACAGCCGCGCCCACGGCTGGGGCATCCCCGTGCCGGACGATCCGAGCCAGGTCGTCTACGTGTGGTGGGACGCCCTCGGCAACTACGTCACCAGCCTCGGATACGGCACCGGTGACAACACCTACGACCAGTGGTGGGAGACCAGCGAGCGCCGCGTCCACCTGGTCGGCAAGGGAGTGGTGCGCTTCCACGCCGTGTACTGGCCGGCCATGCTGCTGTCGGCCGGGCTCCCGCTGCCCACCGACGTCCTGGTCCACGACTACCTCACCGTGGACGGCCGCAAGATCAGCAAGTCCGCGGGAACCACCGTCGACCCGGCTGCGCTGGCCGCAACGTACGGCACCGATGCGTTGCGCTGGTGGCTCCTGCGCGACGTGCCCCGGGTCGGGGACACGGACTTCACGCCCGACCGGCTGACCACGCGCGCGGACGCGGACTTCGCCGGAGGGCTGGGCAACCTCGTCCACCGCATCGTGACCATGGTCCACCGCTTTCGCGGCGGAGTCGTCCCCGCCTCCGTGCCTGTGAGTTCCGGGGAACCGGCGCTGGTGGACGTCTGCCGGGAGGCCCCTGGCCTCGTCGACGTCGCCTTGGCCGACTTCGACTTCCGGCGTGCCGTCCACGCTGTCTGGGAGATCGTGGAGGAGGCCAATCGATGTATCGACGCGACCCGGCCCTGGGAGCTGGCTCGGGAAGAGCGGAGGGGCAACGGTGCAGCGGCGAGGCAGCTCGACACCGTCCTCGTCACGCTGGTCACGGCGTGCCGCGTGCTGGCCGATGAACTGTCCCCGTTCATCCCGGACGCCGCCGCGCGGATCGCCGGACAGCTGACACCGGTCGGGGGGCTACTGCCCCCGGCGCAGCCACTGTTCCCACGCCTCCACGAGGACGCACAGCCGGCCTGACCCCTGGTGCTCCGTGAACCCGGGCGCCTCCTCCCGATCATCGTGCAGCCTCGGCGGGAGGCGCCCGGGGCGCCGAGGGCTCTCCCGTAACGGTGGCGAGCCGGTTCCTGGGCCGGTGGCCGGGGCCGTGGAGCCGGGACACCGTCCTCGCGGCGGCCCCACGGGTCCGTCGAGGGGGCGGGGGCGTTTCGACGCCTCGGTGAGCGGTGTGCGGCGCGATCCGCCGGTGGCGCAGCCGGTTGCGCGGGCGGTCGAGGTCACGGCCCTTGTCCGCGTGCGGTCCGGCCGGGCTGCGGTGCCCGGTCCGTCAGCCCCGTGACGCTCCGCCTCACGCATCAAACGCGTTGCGTACGCGATCCGTGCGCCGCAAGGACGTGATCCGTACGGTTCGTGGAATAGGTTGTCGAGCGGGAGGTATTCGATGTCCGAGCTGTTCGACGCGGTCGACGCCCTCGTCGCGTCCCGCTCTCCGCTGCCGCCGCCGGAGGAGCGCAGGAGGCTGCGCACCGCGCACGGCCTGACGCTGGAGGAAGTGGCCGCCGCGCTGAAGGTGCGCCGGGCCACGGTGTCCGGCTGGGAGTCGGTCAGGAAGCCGACCGAGCCGCGCGGCCCGGAGCGCGAGGCGTACGCGCGGCTGCTCAACCGGCTCGCGGAGCTCTACCCCGCGCCCGCCCGCACAGCCCCGCCCGTCCGGGAGGCGGCGGTGCCGACCCCGTCCAACGCCGCGCCCGCCCCGACGGAGGCGCGGACTCCGTCCGCGGTCCCGGCCCCCGAGCCCGAGCCCGAGGCCGTGACCGTTCCCGAGGACACCCGGCCCCGCCCTGCTGCCGACTCCGCCGCCCCGGCTGCCGCGTCGCGTCCGGCGCGGACCGCCGGGCCCTCGTCGTCGACGTCGACGTCGACGACGACGCGTCGTCCGGCCGTGCGGAAGGCCGCCCCCGCGGACACGCCGGCGGACGGCACCGACCCGCGGTTCGAGAACGGGCCGCTCGCCGTCGTCGACGTCGACACGGACGGGCAGGTGCTGGCGTACTGCGTCGGCGGCCTGGTCCTGGACGTCCCCGCCAAGTCCCTTCCGTCCCTGGTGGAGTGGACGCTGAGGGAAGCGAAACTGGGGCAGCCGAAGCTGTCCGGGCCGGGCAAGGACGCCGACCCGCTGATCGTGCTCACCGGGGCCGCGCTGGAGCGCTACGGCCTGCCGGTCACCCTCACCGACGAGGAGCGGCTCGCCGGGCGGATCCCGGAGAACCACAAGGTCGTCAAGCAGCTGGCCCGCGCCGACTGGAAGCTGACCCAGCGCGGCTTCGGGCCGTGGGCGCGGATCTACCGCCCGGCGCAGGGCTCGGAACGCCGCTGCGTGCAGCTGTGCGTCCCGTCCTGGGACGCGCTCGACTCCCGGCACTGGGGCGACGCCGCCCAGCTTCCGCCGGCGGAGCTCGCCCGTGTGCTGGGTGTGTACGCGTCCCGGGTGATGACGCCGCGCGGTTCCACCGCCGTCACCGGCCTGGAGCTGATGACCGCCCTGTGCCCGCCGACCCGCGCGTCCCGGTCCGGCGCGACGGGCGAGCGGCACTCCGAGCACAACCCCGGCTCGCTGGGCAAGGACCCGGTGGACTGCGCCCCGTGCGAGGCCCCCGACGGGCACCCGCTGCTCAAGGACCTTCCGCGCTTCCACGTCCGGGGGCCCGCGGAGAAGCTGTTCGAGGAGGCGTACGACTGGGCGCGGCCGATGACGGACGCCGAATGCACCCTGCGGCACCTGGTCGGCATCGACGTGAACATGGCCTTCGCCGCCGGCGCCAACGGCCTGGTCGTCGGCCTCGGAGCGCCGACGCGCGTCAAGGCCCCGGTGTTCGACCCGAAGCTGCCCGGCTCCTGGCTGGTCGACCTGTCCCACGTCGACCTGTCGAGGGTGAAGGTCGGCAAGGACAGGTGGGCGGACCTGGACGCCGGTCTGCTGCCCAGCCCGTTCACGCCGAAGGGCGACCGTCCCGAGGGCCCGGCCTGGTACGCCACGCCCACCGTCGCCTACGCGGTGGAGCTCGGCTACGAGGTGCGCCCGCTCGAGGCGTACGTCCGGTACGAGAACGGCCGCTACCTGGACGGCTGGTACAACCGGCTGCGCGACGCCTACCTGGCCACGATGGCCGACCTCGGCGTGCGCGCGGACATGGCCCCGGAGGACTTCCTGGCGGCCATGGACGGCCACAAGGAGCGCGACCCCGAGCTGGCGATCGTCGTCTCGGCGATCAAGGCGACGGTCAAGGGCGGACTGGGCAAGCTGCGCGAGCGCCCGAGGGGCGAGGGCTGGCGGCCCGGCCAGCCGTGGCGGGCGCTGTCCCGCCCGACGTGGCGGCCCGACATCCGCGCGGCGATCATCTCCCGCACCCGGATCAACCTGCACCGGAAGGTCGTCAGGCACGCGGCGTTCACCGGGCAGTACCCGGTCGCGATCCTCTCCGACTGCGTCGTCTACGCCGCCGACGGGACGTCGCCGCTGGACTTCCTGCCGTACCGGGACGGCAGGCCGCTGCCCGGCGGGTTCAAGCTGGGCGTCAACCCGGGCCTGGTCAAGCACGAGGGCACCCAGAGCGTCCTGTGGGGCGAGGAGGTCCGCGAGCGGTTCGACGCGCCGGAGCTCAACCTCGCCCGCTACATCAAGGACGGCACCGTCACCGACGTCGACAGCGGAGAGTAGGGGAAGGCGACGATGAGCCTGTTCGGGGACGGCCTGGACGCCGCGGTGCAGAAGGCGTTCACCCGCCCGGCGCCCAAGAGCGCGCCCGCGCAGATGCGGTACCTGGTCAAGCAGTTGAAGGGCACCAAGGCGGTCGCCCAGCTGCTGGGGATCTCCCAGCGCACCGTCGAGCGGTACGTGAAGGGCCAGATCAAGAAGCCCCGCCCCGACCTCGCCGGGCGCCTGGAGCGCGAGGTGAAGAAGCGGTGGCAGCCGCAGGTCCGGGCCAGGGCCCGGCGGAAGGCGGCGACCACCGGCGGCATCGTCATCGACACCCGCGCCCGCATGGGCTACACCGCGCCGATCGGGTCGACGGACGACGCCCGGATCCGGCACCTGACCGTCGCCCTGCCGCCGCGGTACGCCGCCCGCCTCTTCGACGCCCGGGAGGCCGGCGCCGGCGACCAGCAGCTCCAGCAGATCGCCGCCGAGGGGCTCAGGGAGACGTACTTCCAGGACGACGGCCGCCGCGCCGGCCTGCTGGAGGAGGTCCGCTTCACGGACATCGAGCACCTGGAGTTCGAGCTTTAGGGGCGGTCCCCGGACAGCCTGCGGGCCCGCACCGGTGGGCCGGGGCAGGACCGTTGTCCTCCGGGGCCCATCGTTCGGACCCTGCTGCACAAGGTGCTGGCTGGAGTGCCGGTCGTGGTGCACACGGTGGCGCGGAGGACGTCCGCGACGGCTCACTGGAGCAGTTCGATGTGCGGATGGTCCGGGGACGTCGGGCAGACGTGGAGTTGGAGGTCGTAGCCGCCGACGA
This sequence comes from Streptomyces griseomycini, assembly GCF_014203535.1. GTDB lineage: Bacteria > Actinomycetota > Actinomycetes > Streptomycetales > Streptomycetaceae > Streptomyces > Streptomyces griseomycini. Next base: position 31,424 of record NZ_JACHJI010000021.1, on the reverse strand, counting down.
TGTCGATCAGGGTGAAGTTGCCGTCCCGGGCGCCCAGGGGAGGCGGGGACGGGTCCGTCCGGTCCTCCTCGGCGACCCAGGTCCCGCTGCCGCCGTCCCATTCCAGGGAGGCGATGGTGAGGAGCGGGACCTGCTCGGTGCCGCACTCGGGGCAGGGGCGGGGCTTGGGATCGGTGAGGCTCCAGCGGGTCCAGCCGCCGGTCTTCCAGCCGGGGGCGGTGGAGAGGTGGTTCAGGTAGAGCTCGCCCGGGTCGTCCGCGTACGCGTTGTACCGCGCGGGGTCGATCGTCTCCCAGCGGCTCGTGTCGTCCAGCTGGTCCTGAAGTTCCCTGTCCAGCTCCGAGGGGTGGGGGTACTCGGTGACCTGCTCCGGTGAGAACAGGCACGGCTCCGGGAGGTAGCAGTCCCGCTGGACGATGGGCGGTTCGGGCGGCGCATCGAGAACTTCGGTGACGGTGGCCGAGGAGCGCCAGAAGAGGGCTGTCCGAGGGTGGGCCGTCTCGTGGTCGAAGGGGCACCAGAGGACCTGGAGGAGGTCCGCGTCGGGCGGGCGCGGGAAGGAGACGTCGCGAGCGTAGAGCTGGGCGACGGGGAGGAGCGGGATCGGGCCGTCGCACCACGGGCGGTCCGCGAGCCGCTCCCAGGTCGCCCGTTCCTCGGGAGTCCACTGGGGTGCCTCGGGGTCGAGGCGCCGCCGCTCGGCCGCTGCGGCGCGGTCGTGACGGAGGAGCCGGACGTCGTCCGGGGAGTGGACCACCGGGGCCGCGCGGCTGTCGTGCGGCTCGTCGCAGTACGGCCACGGCTCGTCGGCGGGCCACAGGAGCGGTCCGCCGACGGAGCTGTCGTGCACGGTCGGCGCCCCGGGCCGCGGGTGCAGCCGGGTCGCCGTGCGCGCCAGCGGAGCCAGCTGGGGGAAGAGCTCGGTCACGTCGAACGGCCGCGGCGGGGTGGTGAATGTGGCGTTCATGGCGGGGATGCTGCCAGCAGCGTCTGACAAGGGGCGTACCGAACCACGGCAGTTGCCGGATCGGTGCCGCGAGCGAAGTGGGCGAGGTCATCCGTCAGCCGGCGGAACAGCCAGGCGTGGTGGCCGCAGGACGGGCCTTGACGGCCTCCGCGATCTGCTGGGCGGCCTGGGCGGGTGTGAGGTGCGTGGTGTCGACGACCTCGGCCTCGGCGTGCAGCCACGTGCGGGCCGCCTCGGCGTAGGGCTCGAGGTACTGGAGACGGAACGGGGAGTCGGGGCCGAGGACGGTGTCGCCCGCGATGCGCGCACGGAGGGTGTCCTGGTCGGCGTGGAGGACGAAGTGCCGGACCGGAACGGCGTGCTGGGCAAGGCCCGAGCTGATCTCGCGCCAGTACTGCTCGACCAGGACCGTCATGGGCATCACCAGAGTGCCGCCGGTGTACTCGAGGACGCGCCGGGCGGTCTCGACCACGAGGGGCCGCCACGGCGGCCAGTGCTGGAAGTTGTCCGTCGCGGGCAGCCCTGGCTTGATGTCCATCAGTGTCTCGCCGACTTTCTCGGCGTCGAACACCCGCGAATCGGGAATCATCTGCTGCACGAGCGCACCGGTCGTCGTCTTGCCCGCACCGTGGGTGCCGTTGAGCCATACGATCATGGGCCGACGCTAACGTCATGCAGGCCACGGGGGGACGGCTTCCGGTGACAGCAGGGCTGCTGAACGAGGTCGTGTGACAGGCCGGATGCCTCGACTGTGACGGCCAGGACGCTTCGGGCGACCCCTCTCGCAGCTCACCCGACTCCGCTGGTGACCACTACCGTGCTTCGGCTCACGCGTGGCTGAGTGCTCCGGTCGGCGGGCCGGGCGCTGCGCTCGGCGGAACCTCCGAGGACGGCGGTGCGGGCAGGGGACACCTCGCTGTTCGCCTCCTGAGGGCCGTCCGGGTCCACCTCCTCCGCTGCGTGTCGGTCCAGGCGCATGATCGGATCGGTCCGCGACGGTCGGGTACGGACGGGGTGCCTGCTGCCAGGGTGGGAGTCGAAAGGGAGGCCTCGTGATCTCGGCACTCAACCAGCTCGTCGACCTCGTCGAGGAGCACCTCGACGAGGAGCCCGACGTCCACGGCCTGGCGTCGGCGCTCGGCACGACCGAGTACCACTTGCGCCGGATGTTCTCGTCGTTGGCGGGCATGCCGCTGTCCGAGTACGTGCGGCGGCGGCGCATGACCGTGGCCGCCGCAGCCGTCGTCCGGGGCGAGGGGGACCTGCTGAGCATCGCCGTCCGGCACGGGTACGGCTCGAGTGAGGCGTTCGGACGCGCGTTCCGGGCGGTCCACGGTGCCGGCCCCGGTGACGTGCGCCGCGATGGAGGCCCCCTGCGCACACAACCGCAGCTCAGGTTCCGCCTGACCGTCGAAGGGAGCACCCCCATGGACACCCGTCTCGTCGACCGCCCCGCGTTCCGGCTGGCCGGACACGCAGCCCGGGTCCCGCTCATCCATCAGGGCGTCAACCCCCACATCCAGGAGCACATCGCCGCACTGCCGCAGGAGGAACACCTGCGGCTGAAGGCCCTCGGCGACACCGAACCGGGGGGCCTGCTGCAGGTCTGCGACGACCTCGACCCCGACGGTGCGGAGGGCAGCGAACTGACCTACCTGCACGGGATCGCCCTCGTCCGGGACACGCCGGCCCCGGACGACCTCGACGTCATCGAGGTGCCGGCCGGGAGGTGGGCGGTCTTCCGCACCAGCGGACCGCACCCGCAGGCCCTGCAGGAGACCTGGGCGGCGACCGCGACCGAGTGGTTCCCCTCCAACCCGTGGCGGCTGCGGCCGGGGCCCTCGATCGTCACGATCCTCGAGCGCGCGGACGACTTCGGCACCGCGACCTGCGAGCTGTGGCTGCCCGTCGAACCGGCGTGACGCACCGGCGACCGTCGAGCGCGGCCGAGCGCTTCCGCCGAGCGCTTCCGCCGGCGGAATCCACCGGCGGAAGCGCTCGGTGGCACGTCTACGGCGGGGCCCGCGTCCAAGAACGCCGGCGGGGCGGCGTACGCCGACGGGGTGCCGGGGTGCGCCGCCCTGGGGCGGGAGGGGGTGCGGGAATCGGCCCGCATGCTCACGGCGGCTACTTGGGGTCGCGGCTGAACTGCGAGGTGGACCAGACGTAGCCGAGTGCGGTCAGGGCGAGGCTCCAGGCGAGGGTGAGCCAGCCGTGGTGGCCGATCCCGGTGCCCAGGAGGAGGCCGCGCAGGGTCTCGATGGCGGGGGTGAAGGGCTGGTACTCGGCGATGGGCCGGAACCAGCCGGGCATGGTCTCGGCCGGGATGAAGGCGCTGGAGATGAGCGGCAGCAGGATCAGCGGCTGGGCGCTGTTGCTGGCGGCCTCGGCGTTCGGGCTGGCCATTCCCATGCCGACCGCGATCCAGGTGAGGGCCAGGGAGAACAGCGTCAGCAGCCCGAGGGCGGCGAGCCATTCCAGGACGGTGGCGTCGGTGGAGCGGAAGCCGATGGCCACGGCGACGGCGCCGACCAGGACGACGCTGGCGAGGCACTGCAGGACGCTGCCGGTGACGTGTCCGATGAGGATGGAGCCGCGGTGGATGGCCATGGTGCGGAAGCGGGCGATGATGCCCTCGGTCATGTCGGTGGCCACGGACACCGCGGTGCCGATGACGGTGCCGCCGATGGTCAGCATCAGGATGCCGGGGACGAGGTAGGCGACGTAGTCGGAGCGGTCGGCGCCCCCGATGCCCGCGCTCATCACGTCGCCGAAGATGTAGACGAAGAGCAGCAGCAGCATGACCGGGGTGAGCAGCAGGTTCAGCGTCATGGACGGGTAGCGCCGGGCGTGCAGGAGGTTGCGGCGCAGCATGGTGGACGAGTCGCGCACGGCGAGGGCCAGGGTGCTCATCGGGCGGCCTCCTTCGGCAGGGCGGGCTGGGCGGGCTGGGCGGGGACGGTGCCGGTGCCGGTCAGGGCGAAGAAGACGTCGTCGAGGTCGGGGGTGTGCACGGTCAGCTCGTCGGCCTCGACGCCGGCGGCGTCCAGCCGGTCGAGGACGGCGCGCAGCTCGCGCTGGCTTCCGTCGCCGGGGACCCGCAGGGTGAGGGACTCGTCGTCCCGGGTGACCCCGCGCAGCGCCGCGGCCGCGGACCGGTAGGCGTCCGGGTCGGTGAAGCGGAGCCGGACGTGCCCGCCGGGGACGAGTCGCTTGAGCTCCTCGGCGGTGCCCTCGGCGGCGATCCCGCCGCCGTGGAGCACGGCGATGCGGTCGGCGAGCTGGTCGGCCTCCTCCAGGTACTGGGTGGTGAGGAAGACCGTCACCCCGCCGGTGACCAGCTCGCGGATGATCTGCCACATGGTGTGCCGGGAGCGCGGGTCCAGGCCGGTGGTGGGCTCGTCGAGGAAGATGATCCGCGGGTCGCCGACCAGGGTCATGGCGATGTCCAGGCGGCGCTTCATGCCGCCGGAGTAGGTGGCGGCGGGCTTGGACGCGGCCTCGGTCAGGTCGAAGCGCTCCAGCAGCTCGGCCGCCACCCGCCGCCCCTCCCGCCTGGAGAGGTGGTGCAGGTCCGCCATCAGGAGCATGTTCTCCTCGCCGGTGATCAGGCCGTCCACGGCGGAGAACTGCCCGGTGACCCCGATCGCGGCCCGTACCGCCTGCGGGTCGGCGGCCAGGTCGTGGCCGCCGACGCGGATCTCGCCGGCGTCGGCGGTGACCAGGGTGGACAGGATCTTCACGGCGGTGGTCTTGCCGGCGCCGTTCGGACCCAGCAGGGAGAAGATCGTGCCCTCCGGCACGGACAGGTCGACGCCGTCGAGGACGACCTTCTCCCCGTAGGACTTGCGCAGCCCGTTCGCCGCGATGGCCAAGCTGGTCATGGGAGTGCTCCTTCTCCGGAAGCGGGTCACAGGCTGCGGGCGGTGATGTCGCCGTGGGCGGTGGTGGCGTGGATGGTCAGGTCGGCCGCGGCGCCGTCGGTGTTCCTGAGGGTGTTGCGGATGCGGCCGTAGGAGGTGCCGGCGTCGAGGGTGGCGGAGGTGCCGCGGGCGGCGCCGACCGAGATCCGGCCCTGCTGGGTGTGCAGCGTGACCGTGCCGCGGACGGCCTCGTCGATGCGGATGTCGCCCTGCTGGGTGCTGATCTCCGCGGGGCCGGTGAGGCGGCCGACGGTGACGTCCCCGGCCAGGACGGCCAGGCGGGCGCCGGCGGCCTCGTCGATCTTGACCTGGCCGTGGGAGCCGTCGACGGCGACCTCGCCGAGCCGTCCGACGCCCCGGAACTCGGCGCCGGCCGCCTTCGCCTCGACGCGGGAGCCGGCGGGCAGGCGCACGGTCACCTCGACCGAGCCGGACGGGCCCAGGATCCGGTTCCTCGTCGTCGCCGTGGCCGTGATCCGCAGGGTGCCGTCGGCGTATTCGACCGTGGTCTGCTCGGCGAGCTTCACGTCCCGGCTCCTGGAGGGGTCGGCGGGCAGGACCTCGACCAGGGTGTCGGTCCGGTCGGCGGCGATGACCTGCACCCGCCCGGCCTGGACGTCGAGGACGGCGGAGACGGGGGCGGGGGTGTCGAACTTCTGCATCGTGCTCTCCTGTGGCTCGCTGTTTCCGATGGATGAAAAGCTACGTTGCGTTCACGCAACTGGCAACGCATTCGTTGCTCATAATCGCGATACATGCAGGTGAGAACGGTAAAATCGTTGCAACGATCTATCGGATAACGCAACGACGGTCATCGCGTTCGTTGCAATAGGCTGGAACCGAACGCTACGCTCGGGGCACCGGGGACCGCCGTGGGGCACGAAGGAGGCCGTGATGCCGGGAGGCAGGCTCACACAGCAGGAACGCCAGCAGATCGCGCTGGGACTGGCCGACGGCCTCGCCTACGCGGAGATCGCCAGGCGTCTCGAGCGTCCGACCTCGACGATCACGCGTGAGGTGATGCGCAACGGCGGCCCCACCGCCTACCGCGCCGACCTGGCCCACCGCGCCGCCGAACGCCGCGCCCACCGCCGCCGGCAGGCCGCGCCCCGAGGGGGCGGGGCGCCCGAGCAGGCCTACGGACGCGACGCCGAGGCGGTGCGCGAGTACGAGGAGACGTTCACCACCGTCATGATGGCCTCGGGCATGCCCACGATGACGGCCCGGGTGCTGGCCTGCCTCACCCTCACCGACTCGGGCAGCATCACCGCGCCCGAACTCGTCCAGCGCCTCCAGGTCAGCCCGGCGTCCGTCTCCAAGGCGATCGCGTTCCTCGAGAGCCAGGACCTCGTCCGCCGGGAACGGGGCGAAGGCCGCCGCGAGCGCTACGTCGTCGACGACGACATCTGGTACCAGTCGATGATGAACAGCGCCCGGTCCATCGCCCGCATAGTCGAGACCGCACGGCAGGGCGTCCACGTCTTCGTCCCGGGCACCCCGGCCGCCACCCGCCTGGAGAACATCGCCCGCTTCCTCGACTTCGTCTCGGAGAGCACCGCGCGCGCCGCGGAACAGGCCCGCGAGATCCTCCGCACGAAACCCGAGGCGGCCCCGGGCGGCACCGCCGAGCCGGGCCCGGAGCGCGGATAGATCGGGGGCGGGTTGAGCGGCGTTCCCTCCCGACGGAGCGTTCACCCTCAATTCATTGCAACGAACAAGGCTTCGTTTGTTGCGTTAATTCGAAGCCATTGCAACGATTTCACGCCTTCTACCTGCGGTTAAGGGAGACATACGCAATTACTTCGTTGCCCGCTCCCTGAATGCAACGTAGCGTTTCCGCCAGAAGAAACATTGAGCGGGTGACCGAGGGGGCGGACCATGGAGACAGCACAGAGCCGGCGGCAGACGGCACCCGGCGCCTTCGCCGCCTTCGCCCGCTTCGTGCTCTGCGGCGGCGGAGTGGGGCTCGCCTCCAGCTTCGCCGTGGCGGCCCTCGCCTCCTGGATCCCCTGGGTCCTGGCCAACGCCCTGATCACCGTGGCCTCCACGCTCCTGGCCACCGAGCTGCACGCCCGTTTCACCTTCGGCGCGGGCGGGCGCGCGACCTGGCGCCAGCACGCGCAGTCGGCCGGGTCCGCGGCGGCCGCGTACGGGGTGACCTGCGCGGCGATGCTCGTCCTGCAGCAGTCGGTGGCGACACCCGGTGCGGTGCTCGAGCAGGTCGTCTACCTGTCCGCCTCCGCGCTCGCCGGCATCGCGCGGTTCGTGGTGCTGCGTCTCCTCGTCTTCGCGCGGAACCACTCGCAGGCCGCGGCCACCGTCCGCACCGCCCGTCCCGTGCCCACGATCATGACCCTCACCGCGGCACCCGTCGGCCCGACGGTGCTCTGCCGCACCGCCTGACCGCCGCGTCAGCGGGAGGGTTCGATCCCCTGGTGCTCCGGTCCGACTCCGCGACCTTGCGGCGGACCCGGTGCAGAACGGGTAAGGCCACCGCTTGATCATCGGGGATCGTGTGTGTTCCCGAAGATCGTGCGGTGGCCGCGGACCACAGCGTTCCGGCAGGCCACGCCACGGAGCCCCCGTCCGCGGCCGCCACGACACCCCGCTGGTCACCTGCCGGTGATCCCGCCACGGGCGACCCCGCCCCCCAGCCCCCGGCAGCAGAGCGGGCGTCCGCTCCCACGCCACGTCCGTCAACCCTCCACGGCCCACCACGAGATCAGGTACCGGAGTCGGCGCGATCCACGACTTCGGTGAAGCAGGGCCAGCCGTCCACCTCGGGATTCCGTGCCGAGGACGGGATCTCCAGAACAGGCGCCGCGACATCGAGCAGGCTCCGGACCGTTCCCGGCTCGTAGAGGTTGAGCCAGGCGCGATCGGGGAGACGCACGACCGTACCCGCCTCGAAGTACGCGTTCGAAACGATCCGACCCGGGCCCGGGGCGAAGACCAGGGACAGTCGGCGTCGGCCGTTCTGCGCTGACGCCTCCGGGTAGAGGGAAAGCGTCACCCGACAGTCGGCGTAGTCCGGCCTGACCCGCTGCCGGACCGTCCAGTGCCAGACGGTCCCGTCCACCACGAGGCGGCGGACACGTCGATCGCTCCCCATCAAGTCACCGTAGGACGCCGGCCCGGTACGAACAACGGCATTTCCTTCGACGTCCCGGTCACCTCATCGTGATCATTCGGTCGATGTCGTCGTCGGCGTCCGCCACCGGAACGGCGGAGAGGATCGTCTCCCCGGTGCCGTCGACGGCCCGCCACCGCCCGCGGACCGGATCGTCCGGCACCAGCGCCTCGGTCCGGTCTCCCATCGTGCCAATGAGCACCGACCGGACGGACACGTCCGATCGACTGGCCGACGCATCGAAGGGACACGCTCCAGAGACTGTCGTCAGACCCTGGCCGAGGCTGTCCGGCACCAGGGCTGGTCGGGCTGTCGCAGCAGCGGTTGCGTCGCGGGTCCCGGGAGATCTGCGGTCGGAGCGGGATGCCAGAGTTTGCGCATGCTCGAGATCGTGGTGAAGACGGAGAACCGGGAGCGGCACGTCCGTGTGTCCGCCGAGGAGCTGGCAGGGCTGGTCCGGCGGATCGGTGGTGACGGTGACCGGTTCCTGGTGGTCCAGCGGATACCCGACCTGCCTGACGTCTTCGCTCAGGTGTGGCACGAGGCCGGTGGTGACTACACGCTGGAGTACCGCGACGGTGCCGCTGACCGGCATTTCCAGGCGATGGTCGACGGCCCGGAGGTCGTGATCGCGTCGCTTGCCGGCTGGGCGCGCCAGGAGGCCGGATGGGACGGCGGTCCGGCTTGGTCGCTCCTGGACATGGGCCCCGCCCGCGAGGTGCCGCCGCTCGACCTCGACGAGGACGAGCGCGAGGAGTTGGAGAAGCGCGTCCGTGAGGTGCTGGTCGGCGGCTACGCCTCCCGCGCCGAACTGGCCGAGCTCGCTGAGGAGTACCTGGTCACCGATGACCGCCGGCCCGTCTCGCGCGAGCAGGCACAGGCGCTGGCCGACCGGCTGTGGCTGGAGCGGGTCGCGGAGCAGGCCGTGTGGCAGGGCGAGACGGACCCTGAGCGGCTGACCCGCGCGTTCACCGCCCTGCAGGACGCCGGTATCACGGCCCGCGAGAACTTCACCTGCTGCCGTAGCTGCGGCCAGTCCGAGATCCGTGGCGAAGGGGAGCCCGGCGCCCGCGGCTTCGTCTACTTCCACACCCAGTGCACGGACTCCGCCGCGGCCGGGCACGGGCTGATGCTCCTCTACGGCGGCTTCGACGGCTCGCCCGGGACCACCGCGGCCATCGGCCACGAGGTCGTGGCCGCGCTCGAGGCAGTCGGTCTCCGCGTCGAGTGGGACCGTGACCCCGGCCGGGCCATCACCGTCACCCCCCTGGACTGGCGCCGCCGCCTGGTCGGTTAGGGACCGGCGGTCGAGGACCGGACCCGCGTGAGGAACGAGGCGGGGGTGACGACTGCCCGGCAGCACCCTGCCGTCCTGTCGTACCGCGTCGCGATGCCGCGCCACCGCTTCAGCCTGCCGAAGCACCGTTCGGCGACGTTCCGGCGCTTGCGGGGCTGCTCGTCGGACGACGGCGGGCGGCCTGCGGGACGGCCGCGCCGGATCCGGTCGGCGATCCGGTCCGCGCGCTCAGGAACGGTGCGGGCGGTACTGCGCTGCCGTAGCCGGGCGGGGATCGCCTTGGAGCTGCAGCCCTGGTCACCGGCGACGTGCGCCGGCCGGGTCCGGGGACGTCCCGGGCCCGGCCGGGGTACCCGGACCGTGCCGAGCGGGGTGGTGAACCGGGCCGGCGCGCCCCGTGGCGAGGGGCTGGGGCCTGCCCGGCGGGTTCCTCCGGGTGGGCGGCCGCCGGGCATCCCGTCGGGGCGCGGTGTGACGTGTGGAGAATTCAGGGGCGTTGTCCACGCCGGCCGTACGAGGTGGAACCTCCGGCCGCGAGAGTCAGGAGTCGCTCCATGTCCGATGAGATCGGTCTGCGCCCGGTGACCGCTGAGGACCTCGACCTGTTCGAGCGCGAGTTCGGCGGGCCCGAGGGGACCGGCCCGTACCAGTGGTTCGGCTTCGGTTCACCGGCCGGCCTGCGCCGGCGGTTCGCGGAGACCGGCCTGCTCGGCCCCGAGGGCGGCATGCTGTCCGTGGCGGAGGCCGGCCGGACGGTGGGCCGGGTCGAGTGGTTCCCCGGCACCTGGGGACGGCCCGCCACCTCCACCTGCTGGAGCCTGGCCATCGGCCTGGTGCCGGCCGCGCGCGGCCGCGGCATAGGCACCCGGGCCCAGCGACTGCTCGCCGAGTACCTCTTCGACCACACCCGGGCCGAACGGCTCCAGGCCTGGACGGACCGCGCCAACCTCGCCGAACAGCGCGCGCTGGAGAAGGCGGGCTTCGTCAGGGAGGGGGTGCTGCGCTCCGCTCAGTGGCGCGGGGGCCGGTGGCACGACCAGGTGATCTTCTCCATGCTCCGCGCGGAGCGGTCCGGCGGCGAACCGCAGTGACCGCGAACCGGCGATCGACCCGGCGAGCACCGGCGGCGTCAACGCCTGCCGTGGGCCGCCGGCTGCGCTGCCGGGGCGGGCAGGGGCGTGGGCCGGGCGGCGGCGGACGCCTTCTCCGGCCCGTCGGCCAGGGCGCGGACGACGAGCTGCCGGTCCCCACGGCGGGCCGCACCGGCGCCGGCCGGCGGGACGGCCGCTGCGCCACGGCGCGGTAGGCGGGCGCCGCCCGCCTCGTCCCGCCACCGGCCCGCCGCGGCCGGTCGCGGCCGGCGCTCGGAAGCACGTGCTCGGCACCGCCCCGGCCAGGGCCTCCGCCGGCGCCGCGACCTCGTCGAGGCGTGCGGGTCCGGTCTCACGCGGGTCGTCTCACGACCCCGCCGCCGCGGAGCGGCCGAGCTGTTCCAGGCGGGCCGCGAGGCCGTCGAGGAGGCGCTGGAGGCCGTAGTCGAAGGTCTCGTCGCGGACGGCGCCGGGGGTCTTGTCGTGCTGGGCGACGTGGGCGGCGTGCAGGTGGGGGTGGGCGCGGGTGGCGGCTTCGACGGCGGGGCGGAGGGCGCGGAGCCAGTCGGACTCGGTGCCGCCGCTGCGGGCGATCATGGAGAGGTAGGCGGCCTCGCTGGTCGCGACGCCGATGACGTAGGAGACGACGGTGCTCATGGCGCTGTCGGTCTCGTCGGCGGGGAAGCCCGCGGTCTCGAAGAGGGCGAGCATCCGGTCGGACATGCGCATGACGTTGGGGCCGAGGTGGGAGAGACCGACCTGGCTGAGGACCGAGGCGACCCAGGGGTGGCGGAGCACCATCGCGCGCAGGGCGGTCGCGGCCTCGACGACGGCCGGGCGCCAGGCGGCGCGGTCCGGGGCGGCCGGGATCTCCAGTTCGCCGTAGACCTCGTCGACGACGAGTTCGATGAGCTCGTCCCTGTTGGCCACGTGGCGGTAGAGCGAGGTGGCGCCGGCGCCGAGGCGGGTGCCCAGGGTGCGCATGCTGAGGGCCTCGATGCCGTGGGCGTCCAGGAGGCCGACGGCCTCGGTGACGATGCGTTCACGGGTGAGGTGCTCGCGTCGGGGACGGGGGCGGGTCCAGACCGAGGGGATCGGCTGCTGCTGGCCCTGCGGCATGCGTGTCCTCGCCTTCTACTCTCTGCGTTCTTCGGGCTCCGGGGTGGCGGGCCGGGTCAGCTTACGGTGTGCGCACCGTTCGTACAGTGTGCGCTCCCCGGCCGGGCGCCGGGCGCGGCCCGTGGGGGCGCTCGGGCAACGGCGGGCGCGACGGTGCGGGGGGTGCGGCATCGGTCTCTCCGGACGGGAGGGAGGGTGCGGGCCCCGACACTGCACCGCGGAGGGGGCGCTGTGCGCAAGGAGTTCCCGGGCGGCCCGTATGAACGGCTTCCGGATGCGGAAGGCCGCGTTCTACGGTCAGGATCCCGCCCTCGTGCGGGCGGCCGTGAAGGCGTCCGGAGGCTGCACGGGGGTGTCCGATTCCCGCCGTTGCGTACGGCATCCCCGGATGCGTACGGTGTTCGCACAGAGGGAACAGTGTGCACAACGGAGGAGGAGCCTTGCCGAAGAACATGACCTGGGACGCCGAAGGCAACTGGACGGTCAGCGGCGACTGGGGGACGGCGGACTCCAGTGGGCTCGGCCTCTACCTCGACCACTGGCAGTCGCGCCTGGACCAGCTGCGCTCCGCGCACCACGTCCCCGGCGCCACCGCGGCCGTCCTGGTCGGCGGCACGGTGTACGAGCTGGCCAGCGGAGTGCTCCACCGGGGCACCGGGGTGGAGGCCACCACCGACTCGGTCTTCCAGCTCGGCTCGCTCGCCAAGGTCTACACCGCGACGCTGATCATGCAGCTGGTGGACGAGGGCAGGCTGGACCTCGACGCCCCGGTCCGCGCCGTGCTGCCGGACTTCACGGTCGCCGACGAGGAGGCCTCGCGCACCATCACGCCCCGTCAGCTGCTCTCCCACACCAGCGGTCTGACCTGCGACTTCACCTACGACTCGGGGCGCGGTGACGACTGCCTGGAGCGGTACGTGGAGGCGGCGCGCGACGTGGGCCTGGACTGCCCGCCGGGCACCGCGGTCTCCTACAGCAGCCTCGGCTACAACGTGCTCGGCCGGATCGTGGAGGTGCTCACCGGGCAGACCTGGGACACGGCGCTGAAGGAGCGCCTGCTGACCCCGCTCGGGCTGGAGCGGACCATGACGCTGCCCGAGGAGGCGCTCGCGCACCGGGCGGCCATGGGACACCTGGGCGAGCTGGGCGAGGAGCCGGCCCCGGCCCCCGCCTGGGACCTGATGCCGCGCTCGGCCGGCCCCTACGGCCGGGTGCTCGCCAGCGCCGGCGACGTGGCCCGGCTGGCGAAGCTGCACCTGGACGAGGGGCTCCTGCCCGGGGGCGGGCGGCTGCTCTCGGCCGAGTCCGTCCGCGCCATGCAGCGGCGCGAGGTGGACGTCCCCGACAAGTGGACGGTGAGCGCGGACGGCTGGGGACTCGGCTGGACGCTGTACGACTGGGAGGGCACGCCCGGCTTCGGCCACGACGGCGCCTCGATCGGGCAGTACGGGTTCCTGCGGGTGGCGCCCGGGGCGAAGGTCGCCCTGGTGCTGCTCACCAACGGCGGGGACGCGCGCCGGCTCTACGAGGACCTGTTCGGGGAGCTGCTGCAGTCGCTGGCCGGGGTGCGGATGCCCGCCGCGTTCGCCCCGCCCGAGCAGCCGCCCGCGGTGGACCTGGCGCCGCTGACCGGCGTCTACCGGCGGGAGGGCGTGGTCATCACGGTCACCGAGCGGGAGGGCGCGGCGCACCTGGTGTACGAGTTCGTCGACGGGATGAAGGACTTCTCCCCGCCGCTGGAGATGGACCTGGTGCCGCTCTCCTCCACCGTCTTCGCCGGCCCGGGCAGCGGCGCGTACAGCGCGGACTGGATGCCCGTGGTGTTCTCCACGCTCTCGGACGGCACGGCGTGCGTGTACATCGGGATGCGGGCGGCGCCGAAGGTGGCCTGAGCGCGGACGGCTCCGGGAGGGCGTGGGAAGAGGGCCGGGGAAGGATCCCCGGCCCTCTTCCCACGCCCTCTTCCCGTCCCTTCCCGTACAGACCGGTCGCGCTCTTTCCGGTGGGGTCTGATCGCTTCCCCCCGTGCAACCCGTCACGATTGGACGGTTGAAAACCAGGACGGCGGTTCTTTCTGTGGATGAACGGGTCAGCGACCGGAGCGCCGCACCACGGTGGTCCCGGCCAGGCGGTCGGCCATCGACCGGCGGGACGCGGTCAGGGCCGGCAGGACGTTGGACCAGAAGACGATCACCGAGATCAGCCAGACGGCGAAGGCGGCGGCGAACGCCCCGGAGACCAGCAGGCAGCAGGCGAGCGCGAAGCAGGCGACGTCGGCGGTGGTGCTGACGGCCGCGCGCACGGCGGCCGCGCGCCGGGTGCAGGAGGCGACCTCGAGGCCGGCCAGGGCCTTGCCGGGGGTGCGCCGGAAGAGGGCCAGCGAGATCCAGTGGTAGAGGAAGGTGCCGGCCACCAGCAGGGCGAAGGCCTGGATCACCAGGAGGGCGACCCGGCGCCACGTCGTCCACAGCAGGTGCTCGATCCGGTCGACGGCGTCCCCGCGGCCGGTCAGCAGCTCCCAGCCGTCCGACCGGACGAGGTCGGCGGCGTCGGCGAAGTGCACGAGCGCCCGGCGCAGGGTCAGGCCGCCGAGCAGCCAGGCGAGCAGCAGGACCAGCGCGAAGTCGGCGGTCCAGGCGAGCACCCGGCGCAGGGTGACCGGGCGGGGCGGAGCGGGAGCGGGCGGGGCGGTGGGCCCGGGCGGGACGGGCACGGACACGGGTGTGAAGGTCATGGACTCCCCCGGGGGACGGGCGGACAGCATGGTGTGAACACGACAAGGGCGGTGCCGGACGATTCCTGAGGTTCGGTGTCTCGGGGATCGTGCGGCACCGCCCTCCCGGCGGTTCCGGGCCCGGCCCCGTGGGCCCGGCCCGGAGCGTCGCCGGGCGACGCGGGGGGCGGCCGGTCAGTGCATCGCCAGGTCCTTGCCCTGGTCCTGCTCCTCCGCCCGCTCCGGGGTCCGCCCGGCGGTGCCGACGGCCGGATCGCCGTCCGTCGGCCGGGGCTCCCTCACGAGCCCCTTGGGCTCCTTCATGAGGAAGAGGGCGAGGACCGCGGCGGCCACCACGCCGGCGGCACCGGCGAGGAAGCTGGCGGACATGCCCTGGGTGAAGGCCTCGTGGACGGGGGCGAGCAGGCTCTTGTCCTGCCCGGCCTCGGCCAGCGCGTCGCCGATGGAGTGCCGGGCCGCCTCGGAGGCGCCGTCCGGCAGGTTGGAGGAGAAGACGCCGGTGAGGACGGCGCCCAGGGCGGCGACACCGAGGGCGGCGCCGGCCTGCTGGATGGTGTCGTTCAGCGCGGAGCCGACACCGGCGTGCTCCTCGGGGATGGCGCCCATCATGGCGGCCATGGCGGCCGGCATGGCCAGACCGCTGCCCGCGCCCATCAGGCACATCGCGCCGGCCAGGACCACCCAGCTGTCACCGATGGACAGCGTGGACAGCAGGGCGAAGCCGGAGGCGATGACGAGCAGGCCGGTGACGGCCATCGGGCGGTTGCCGGTCTTGGCGATCAGCGAGGCGCCGATGGTGTTGAAGAGCAGCGTGGCCACCGCGAGCGGGGTGAAGGCCAGGCCGGTCTCGGTCGGGGTGTAGCCGAGGACGAACTGCAGGTACTGGGTGAGGACCAGCATCAGCCCGCCGTTGGCGAGGGTGAGCAGGACCAGGGAGAAGCTGGCGCCGGTGAAGACGCGGTCGCGGAACAGGGCGAGCGGGACCATCGGGGAGGGGTGGCGCTTCTCCCAGACGGCGAAGGCGATCAGGCCGACCACGGTGACCGCCAGGGAGACCTGGGTGCCGGTGTGGGACAGACCGCCCTTGGGCAGCTCGTTGATCGTCCAGACCAGGGCGGTCATGCCGACCACCGACAGGACCATGCCGACCGGGTCGGCCTTGCGCCAGGGGCCCTTGGACTCCGGCATCAGGACCAGCGCGGCGACGATGGCGAGCGCGGCGATCGGGATGTTGATCAGGAAGACCACGCCCCACCAGTAGTGGGCGAGCAGGGCGCCGCCCAGGAGGGGGCCGCCGACCAGGCCGACCATGGCCACCGCGCTCCAGGCGGCGATCGCCTTGGGGCGCTCGGTCTCGTCGAAGACCGTGATCAGGATGGAGAGGGTGCTCGGCATGATCAGCGCGCCGCCGACGCCCATCAGGACGCGGCCGACGATGAGCAGGTCGGGGGTGGTGGCCTCCATGGCGAGGGCCGAGGCCGCGCCGAACAGGACCAGGCCGATCACCATGACCTTCCGGCGGCCGAACTTGTCGGAGAGACTTCCCGCGGTGAGCAGCAGGCCGGCGAAGACCAGCATGTAGGACTCCAGGACCCACTGGATGTCCTGGGCGGTGGCTCCGAGCTCCTCGGTGATCGTCGGCACCGCGACCGTGAGCACCATGTTGTCGACCACCAGTACCAGTGTGCTGAGGCACAGCACCACCAGGATGAGCCAGCGGCGTGGGTGTCGTTCTTCCATCTTTCAACCTTTCGAGCGGCATGGTTCCGGCAGCCGGAGCCGACAGGAGTGGACTGCGCAGAAATTATCAAACCAACTTCGCGGTTTTTTATCTAGTCCCTTTCCGGTCCCGCTGAGGCCGGTCCGGACCTGCGGGACGCACGCCTGTCCGGTTCCGCAGGGGTTTGTTCCGGACCGTCCGGGGCGGTGCCGGTCCTGGCGTTCCGGCCGTCCGGCAGCCGGCCGTCGTGCGGGGCGGGGTGTGCGGGGGCGGGGACGTACGGAACCCCCGGTTCGGTGCGGCGCGGGTTCAGCGCGGCGCCGCGGCGTCCAGGACGACGGGGAGCCGGTCCAGGAAGAGGTCCGCGTCGGCGTCGGAGAGGATCAGCGGCGGGGCCAGCCGGACCACGTCCGGGGCGGCCGCGTTGACCAGGAGCCCGGCCCGTTCGGCGGCGTGCTGCACCTGCCCGGCCACGGGCCGGGAGAGCACCAGGCCGAGCAGCAGCCCGCGGCCCCGCACCCCCGCGACCAGCGGGTGGCGCAGTTCCTCGATCCCGGAGCGCAGCCGGTCGCCCAGGCGCCGGACGTGGGCGAGCAGGTCCTCCCGCTCGAGGGTGTCCAGGACCGCGAGCGCCGCCGCGCACACCACCGGGTTGCCGCTGAAGGTGGAGCCGTGGGAACCGGGGGTGAACAGCCCGGCGGCCGGTCCGAAGGCGAGGGTGGCGCCGATCGGCAGCCCGCCGCCGAGCCCCTTGGCCAGGGTGACCACATCGGCCTGGACGCCCTCCGCCTGCGCGGCCAGCCAGTGGCCGGTCCGCCCGATCCCGGTCTGGATCTCGTCCAGGACCAGCAGCGTCCCGGTGGCCGCGGTGATCTCCCGGGCCGCCGCGAGGTACCCGGGCGGCGGGGTGACGACCCCGGCCTCGCCCTGCACCGGTTCCAGGATCACCAGCGCGGTCCGCTCGGTGACGGCGGCCCGCAGCGCGGCGGCGTCGCCGTACGGGACGAAGGTGACGTCGCCGGGCAGCGGGTGGAAGGCGTCGCGCTTGGCGGGCTGGCCGGTGAGCGCGAGCGCGCCCGCGGTGCGGCCGTGGAAGCCGCCGTGCGCGGCGACCATGTGCCGGCGGCCGGTCAGCCGGCCCAGCTTGAAGGCGGCCTCGTTGGCCTCGGCCCCGGAGTTGGAGAGGTAGACCCGGCCCGGGCGGCCGGCCAGGGCGAGCAGCCGTTCGGCGAGCGCCACGGCCGGCTCGGCCGCGTACAGGTTGGAGACGTGGCCGAGGGTGGTGAGCTGCCGGGTGACCGCCTCGACCACGGCCGGGTGGGCGTGGCCGAGGGCGTTGACCGCGATGCCGCCGAGCAGGTCGAGGTACTCCTTGCCGGCGTCGTCCCACACCCGGGTGCCCGCGCCCCGGACCAGGGCCAGGCGCGGGGTGCCGAAGGCGTCCGTCATGGCCGCGCGCCAGCGCTCCGTCAGCGGGGGCACGGGCCCGGGCGCCGACGGCCCGCGGACCGTGTCCTTCGGGGAGGACGGCGCGCTCATGCCGCCGCCTCCCGCCGCATCACGGCCGTACCGCCCTCGCCGCCCGGACCCGTGCCCGGGGCGGCCGGGGCGGGGGCGTCCGGGGCAGGGGCGTCCGCGCAGGGGGCGTCCGCGGCGGGGCGGGGGCGGGCGGGCGCGGGGTCGTCGGGGACGACCATGGTGCCGATGCCGTCGTCGGCGAGGATCTCCAGCAGGACCGCGTGCCGGACCCGGCCGTCGATGACCCGGGCGCTGCGCACCCCGCCGGCCACCGCGTCCAGGCACCCGCGCATCTTGGGGATCATCCCGCTGGCCAGGCCGGGCAGGAGCGCGGCGAGTTCGGTGACGGTGAGCCGGGAGATCACCTCGTCGCTGTGCGGCCAGTCCCGGTAGAGGCCCTCGACGTCGGTGAGGAACATCAGGATCTCGGCGTCCAGCGCGGTGGCCAGCGCCGCGGCGGCGGTGTCGGCGTTGACGTTGAAGACGCCCCCGCCCTCCGCGTCGGAGGGCTCACCGCTGCGGGCTATGGAGGAGACCACGGGGATGCGCCCGTCGTCGAGCAGGGCCCGTACCACCCCGGCGTCCACCTCGGTGATCTCGCCGACCCGGCCGATGTCCACCTGCTCGCCGTCGACCCGCGCGTACGCCTTGCCCGCCGTCATCAGCCGGGCGTCCTCGCCGGTCAGACCGACCGCGTGCGGGCCGTGCCGGTTGAGCAGGCCGACCAGTTCGCGCTGCACCTGGCCGGCCAGCACCATCCGCACGACGTCCATGGTCTCGTCGCAGGTGACCCGCAGGCCGGCGGTGAACCGGGACTCCAGGCCGAGCCGGTCGAGCTGGCGGCTGATCTGCGGGCCGCCGCCGTGCACCACCACCGGGCGCAGCCCCGCGTGGTACAGGAAGAGGACGTCCTCGGCGAAGGACGCCTTGAGCCGGTCGTCGACCATGGCGTTGCCGCCGAACTTGACGACCACGGTGCGGCCGCGGTGCCGGGCCAGCCACGGCAGCGCCTCGACCAGGGCGTCGGCCTTGGGCAGCGCGGTGTGCTTGCGGGCCGCGGCCAGGCCGGTGGGGGTCAGGGGGCTCAGTACGGTCATGAGGAGTACTCGCTGTTCTCGTGGACGTACTCGGCGGTCAGGTCGTTGGCCCAGATCACGGCGGACTCTGCGCCGGTGGCGAGGTCGGCGGTGATGTGGATCTCCCGGCCGCTCAGGTCGGCCCGGGAGCGGTCCTCGCCGATGGAGCCGTCCTTGCAGACCCACACCCCGTTCATGGCGACGTTCAGCCGGTCGGGGTCGAAGGCGGCCGAGGTGGTGCCGATCGCGGAGAGCACCCGGCCCCAGTTGGGGTCCTCGCCGTGCAGGGCGCACTTGAGCAGGTTGTTGCGGGCCACGGCGCGGCCGACCTCGACCGCGTCGTCCTCGGTGGCGGCGCCGACGACCTCGATCCGGATGTCCTTGGTGGCGCCCTCGGCGTCGCCGATCAGCTGGCGGGCCAGGTCGGCGCAGACGGTGCGGACGGCCGCGGAGAACTCGCCGGGGTCGGGGACGGTGCCGGAGGCTCCGGAGGAGAGCAGCAGGACGGTGTCGTTGGTGGACATGCAGCCGTCGGAGTCGACCCGGTCGAAGGTGGTGCGGGTGGCGGCGCGCAGCGCCCGGTCCAGCTCGCCGGCCTCGACGACGGCGTCGGTGGTGAGCACGACCAGCATGGTGGCCAGGCCGGGGGCGAGCATGCCCGCGCCCTTGGCCATGCCGCCCAGGGTCCAGCCGTCCTTCCGCAGCACCGCCGTCTTGTGCACGGTGTCGGTGGTCTTGATGGCGACGGCGGCCGCCTTGCCGCCGTCCGGGCCGAGCGCGGCGACCGCGCTGTCCACCCCGGGCAGCAGCCTGTCCATCGGCAGCGGTACGCCGATCAGGCCGGTGGAGGCGACGGCCACCTCGTCGGGGTCGACGCCGAGCAGCCGCGCGGTGTGCTCGGCGGTGGTCCGGGTGTCGCGCTCCCCGGCCGGGCCGGTGCAGGCGTTGGCGCCGCCGGAGTTGAGGACCACCGCGGTCAGCCTGCCGTCCGCCAGGACCCGCCGGGACCAGCGCACGGGTGCGGCCTTGACCCGGTTGGAGGTGAAGACGCCCGCGGCGGCGCGGCACGGGCCGGTGTTGACCACCAGGGCCAGGTCCGGCCTGCCGTCGCCCTTGATCCCGGCGGCGACGCCCGCCGCGGTGAACCCTCGTGCTGCTGTGACGCTCACGGTGCGACTCCGATCGTGGGAAGCCCGGTGGACTCGGGCAGTCCGAGGGCGAGGTTCATGCTCTGCACCGCGCCGCCCGCGGTGCCCTTGGTGAGGTTGTCGATGGCGCCGACGGCGACGATCCGGCCGGCCGTCTCGTCCAGGGCGACCTGGACCAGCGCGGTGTTGGCGCCGCGCACGGCGGCGGTGGCGGGCCACTGCCCCTCGGGCAGCAGGCGGACGAACGGCTCGTCGGCGTAGGCCTTGGCGTAGGCGGTGCGGACGTCCTCGGCGCTCACGCCCGGCAGGGCCGGGGCGGAGCAGGTGGCGAGGATGCCCCGGGACATCGGGGCGAGCGTGGGGGTGAAGGAGACGGTGACCCGCTCCCCGGCCACCTGGCTCAGGCTCTGCGCGATCTCCGGGGTGTGCCGGTGGCCGCCGCCCACGCCGTACGGGGTCATCGACCCCATCACCTCGCTGCCCAGCAGGTGCGGGCGCGGGGTGCGGCCGGCCCCGGAGGTGCCGGAGGCGGCGACCACCACGGCCTCGGGCCCGGCCAGCCGGGCGGCGTAGGCGGGGAAGAGGGTGAGGGCGACGGCGGTCGGGTAGCAGCCGGGCACCGCGATCCGGGTGGCGGTGGCCAGCGCGGCCCGGGCGCCGGGGAGTTCGGGCAGGCCGTAGGGCCAGGTGCCCGGGTGGGGGGAGCCGTAGAACTTCTCCCAGTCGGCCGCGTCACGCAGCCGGAAGTCCGCGCCGCAGTCCACCACCAGCACGTCCGGGCCCAGCTCGCGGGCCAGGGCGGCGGACCGCCCGTGCGGCAGCGCCAGGAAGACCACGTCGTGTCCGGCCAGTTCGCCGGCGGTGGTGGGTGCCACCTCCCGTCCGGCGAGCGGGACCAGCTGGGGCTGGAGCGTGCCGAGGCGTGCTCCCGCACTGGAGTTGCCGGTCAGCGCGCCGATCTCCACGCCGGGGTGACCGAGCAGCAGGCGCAGCAGCTCACCTCCCGCGTAGCCGCTGGCACCGGCGACCGCTACCCGCACTGTCATGTTCCCCTCCTGGTCGGCGACGGCACGACTGTCCGTCAGGAGGGGCGGGCCGCCCAAGCGTTCAACCGTGTGCGGAGCCGCCGTGCAGGATCTCGACCCGGGCGAATCCCTCGGCGCGCAGGCCGGGCACGGCGTCCCGGGTGCGGGCGTACTGTGCGCGCACGGTGCCCCCGGGGAGCCTGCGGTGCGGCGGACGCGCCGCGTTGCGTTCCAGGCAGAGCCCCAGCGGGGTGCCCATCACCAGGGCCACCGGCAAAGCGCCGTACCGCTCGGCGACGGCCAGCAGCCGCGCCCGGTCGGCGCCCTCGGTCAGCGCCGCGTCCACGACGCAGGTCCGGCCCCGGGCCAGGCGCCCCTCCACCTCGGTGACCAGGGCGTGCAGCTCCCGCAGGGGCGTGGCGCCGGGCGACGGCCACCAGGCGGCCGGGCCCGGGACGGCACCGGGGGTCACCACGTCCGCCTCCGGCCAGGCGGCCGCCGCGGTGCTCTTGCCGCTGCCGGCGGGGCCGAGCAGCAGCACCAGGAGCGGGCCGGGGCCCGCGCCGTCCGGGAGGGGCGCGAAGGCCCCGGCCGGGGGGCGGGCGGCGGGAGCGGGGGGTGCCTCGGGCAGCACGGTCTCGGGCACGGGCGAGTCCTCCCAGTCGGGCGGCGCGGGGCGGCGGGCGGGGCGGCGCGGGGACCGGCCACCGGTGCGGACCGGGGCGGCGGTCACGGCGGACGGCTGTCCCCGGCGGCCGCTGCGGCCGGGGCGGGGTGAGGGGCGGGGGGCGGGGCCTCCCCGGGGCGTCCGTTCGGTTGTACCGCAGGACTCGAGCGGAACTACAGGGGTGTTCAAGGGACGCTGTACCGGAGCTGTGGCCTCCGTCCGGCCCGCCGGGATCCCGGTCCGGCCCGCTCGGGTCCCGGCCCGGGGCAGCGCGAAGACCCGCACGGCGGGGGACGCCGTGCGGGCCGGTTCGGCGGGGAGGGGATCAGAGGCGGACGGGCAGGGCGCGCAGGTGGCGGCCCTCGCCGGGCAGGTCGAAGTACTCCAGCTCGTCGCGGGCGACCCCGAGGGTCAGGTCGGGACGCTTCACGAGGAGCTGGTCGAGGACGACCTCGGCCTCCAGCCGCGCGAGCGCGGCCCCGATGCAGTAGTGCGCGCCGTGGCCGAAGGCGACGTGGCCGACCCCGCGCCCGAGTTCGCGGGTGATGTCGAGCTCCTCGGGGGCGGCGAACTCCTCCGGGTCGTGGTTGGCGGCGAGCAGGGCGCTGGTGACCGCCTCGCCCTTGCGGACCGGCATCCCGGCGAACTCCAGGTCCTCGGTGGCGTACAGCGGCGCGCCCATCGGGACCGGTGAGGTGAAGCGGAGCAGCTCGGGCACCGCGCGGGTGATCAGCCCCGGTTCGGCGCGCAGCCGCGCCAGCTGGTCGGGGTGGTCCAGGAGGGCCAGGACGGAGGACGCGATGAACAGGGCGGGCGGGGTGATGCCGGTGTTCACGAGCAGCAGCACCAGGGCGACCATCTCGGTCTCGGTCAGGCCGCCGTCCGCCTCGTCGCCGGAGGCGATCCAGGCGGAGACCAGGTCGTCGGCGGGCTGCACGCGGCGGCGGGCGATCAGGCCCTTGGCGTACTCGACCATGTTGCGCAGGGCGGGCACGAACAGCTCGGGGTCGCCGGAGGCGTACTCGCGGATCCAGGTGCGCATGTCCGCCACGTCGGGCTCGTCGACGCCGATCAGCGCGCAGATCACGGTGGACGCCAGCGGATAGCCGACGTCCTCGAGGAGTTCGGCCTCCCGCCGGGCGGCGAGCGGCGCGATCAGGTCCGCGGTGATCCGCTCCAGGCGCGGCCGGAGCGCGTTGATCCGGCGGGCGGTGAAGGACTTGGTGACCAGGGCGCGCAGTCTGGCGTGCTCGGCGCCGTCGACGAGGACCATGATGCCCAGGTAGTCGCGGTACTCGGCGGGCAGCCCGTAGGCGTCGATCATCTGCTGGGCGATGCTCGGCCCGTCCTGCACGTACCCGGGGACCTTGGCCTGGTCGCGGACGAAGCGTGGGTCGGCGAGCGCGGCGCGGGCGTCCTCGTAGCGGGTGATCAGCCAGACCGGTGTCTCGATGCCCGGCAGGGTCACCCGCACCAGCGGGGCCTGGCGGCGCAGCGCGGTGTAGCCGCGCTCGGGGTCGCTGATCAGCTCGGAGGTCAGCTCGACGGTCTCCGGCGCGATGACGGTCATGGCTCTCCTTGGGCGGTGGAACGGATGAGGGCGGGGGCCGGGGCGGGCCGCTCCAGGTGGGTGCGGGCCAGGCGGACCAGCCAGGCGTTGAGCGAGCTCCCCTGCCGGGCGGCGGCCTGTTCGGCCCGGGTCTTGAGTGGCTCGGGCAGGCGCAGGCTGACCCTCGCCACCGGGTGCGGGTCCGCGTCCCGGGGCGGCGCGGGGGGCAGGTCCCGGGCGTCGGGGCGGGTGACGGCGAACCGGGGTTCGGTGCCGTGCAGGAACACCTCCACCGTGCCGGGCGCGAGGTCCCGGCTGATCTCCCCGGCCGCGTCCGAGAGCAGGCGCAGCAGGGTGAGCCGGGTGGCCGGTTCCAGTGCCGCGAGCAGCCGGCCGGCGCACGCCTCGGCGTCCTCGCCCCCCGCGCGGGCGGCCGTGGCCAGCTCGCGCCGCAGGGAGTCGAGGTAGGGGGTCAGGTCCATGGGCGTCAGCCTGCTGTCACGGTGACGCCGTCACAAGGCTGAGCAGTTGAACACGGGCGTGCGCGGGCGCCCGTCCCGGGGGTGGTGGGACGGGCGCCCGCGGGCACGGGCGGCGTGCGGGTGGCGCCGCGGTCCGTGCTTCCCGGCCGGGCCGCGGCCGGAGCGTGCTGGTCAGAAGCGCAGTTCCTGGGTGCAGCTCTTGATGCCGCCGCCGGCCTTGCGCAGTTCCGACACGTCGAGGGTGTGGGGGCGCAGGCCGCGTGCGCGCAGTTGCGCGGCGAGCCGCTGGGCGGACTCGGGCAGCACCACGTTCAGGCCGTCGCAGACCGCGTTCAGGCCGAGCGCCTCCGCGTCGTCGCGGCCGGCGGTCAGTGCGTGGGGGAAGAGCCGGAGGAGCACCGCGCGGGCGGCGGGGGTGAAGGCCTGCGGGTGGTACACGATCTCGTCGCCGCCGAGCACGCACAGCGCGGTGTCCAGGCGGGGGAAGCGGGGGTCGGCCAGCTCCAGGGAGATCACCGGCCGGCCGAAGAACTCCTGGGCCTCGCGGTGTCCCTCGGGGACGGGCCCCGGTGCGTGGCCGGCCAGGATCCAGTCGGCGGTGACCGCGAAGTCGCCCTCGCCCTCGCCGGGGTGGTCCGCCTCGCGGACCGCGGGAAAGCAGTTGGCCCGGAACCAGGTCAGGTGGGTGGGCGCCCCGGCGGCCCGCGCGGGGTCGCGGAAGCGGGTCCCGAGCACCTTGCCGTCGATCACGGTGGCGCCGTGCGCGAGGAGGACCATCCGCGGCGCTCCGGGCACCGGGGCGACCAGGTCCACCCGGTGGCCGAGCTCCAGGTAGAGGTAGTACAGGTCCTCCCACTGGAGCAGCGCCAGTTCGGGGTCGACCGGCTTGGCCCGGTCCGTCCCGGGGCCGGGGGTGCGGCCGTCGCCGAGGTGGTCGGGGCGGCACATCAGGTAGTGGCGGCGGGTGGCCCTGCGGTCGTGCACCGGTACGGACGTCATGACGGCTCCGGGAGGGGTGGGCGGATGGCGGGGCGGTGCGGGGGGAACTGCGGAGTTCTCGGGGGTGCGGGTCAGGGGCGGGGAGCCGAGCGCCGGGCCCGTTCCGGACGTCGTCGGCCGGTACGGGCCCACGCTCGTCATCTCCTCGTCGCTCCTGTCGTGCGTTCGGGGTGGCTCCCGCCGTACGGACGGTCCGTGCCGTCCGCACCGGGGGGAGGGGTCACTTCGCGCCGGCGGTCTCCCGCAGGCTCTTGGGCCGCATGTCGGTCCAGTGCTGCTCGACGTACTCCAGGCACTCCTTGCGGCCTTCCTCGCCGTACGCGACACGCCAGCCGGCGGGCACGTCGGTGAAGGTGGGCCAGAGCGAGTACTGCTCCTCCTCGTTCACCAGGACGTAGAACCGGCCGTCGGTGTCGTCGAACGGGTTGGTGTTCATGGGCAAACTCCATCTCTCCAGAAACCGTGCGGCGTGGGTTCACGCCGCGTCGTACTGCCGGGAGCTCCTCCTCTCCGCGATCGAGTCGGCGATCTCCCCGCTCCTGACCGCGATGTTGGACAGGAGGGAGGAGGCCAGGCCGTGGGTGTGCTCGGTCCCTCCCTGCAGGTAGACGCCGCAGTTCACCTCGGTGCCGGTGAGGAGCCGGTAGTCGCGCTGTACGCGCAGCCGGCCCTGCTCGTCACGGAGGCAGTGGGGCTCCAGGTCGCCAAGGAGCCCGGAGGGCTCCATGGAGTCGTAGCCGGTCGCGAAGACCAGGACGTCGACGTCGAGCTGGTGGGTCGAGTCGTCGCGCACCGAGTGCATCGTGATCCGGACGTCGTCGCCGGTCTGCTTCACGCTGTCCACCCGGGACAGGTTGCGGAAGTCCAGCCGGGGGGTGCCGCGCACCTCGTCGTCGTAGGCGCGCTGGTGCAGGTCGCGGATCACCTCGTCGTCCACCACGCCGTAGTTGGTGTTGCGGTGGTAGCGCCAGAAGGAGTCCTTGGCCCGCTGGGTGCCCCCGTAGTAGTCGTCGACCGCGTCGGCGTCGAAGATGCGGTTGGCGAAGGGGGTGTCGTCGGCGATCGAGTAGCCGTAGGACGGCATGACCGCCGAGACCGTGGCCCCGGGCAGCTCGTCGTAGAAGAAGCGGACGATCTCGGCGGCGCTCTGGCCGGCGCCCACCACGGCGACCCGTTTGACCTGCGCCGGGTCCAGGGCGCGGAACTTGGCGAGGAACTCCGAGCTGTGCCAGACCCGTTTGTCGCGTTCGACGCCGGTGGGCATCCTCGGCACCAGCCCGGTGGAGACCACCAGGTTGCGGGCTTTGACCAGCCGGGTGCGGCCGCCGAGCCGCTGGTCGCGCACCTCGACCTCCACGTGCCCGGCCGGGGAGCGGCCCGGGCCGGAGGGAAGCTTCACCGAGAGCACCTCGGAGCTGTAGGAAACCCGGTCGGAGAAATGCGACTCGGCCCATTCGAGGTAGTCGTGGAATTCCTGGCGGGTCGGGAAGAAATCCTGGTTGTTGACGAACTGGGCGAGGCGGCCGGCCGCGTGCAGATAGGAGACGAAGCTGAAACGGGAGGCCGGGTTGCGGAAGGTGGCCAGGTCCTTGAGGAAGGAGATCTGCATCTTCGCCGACGGCAGCAGCATGTTGCGGTGCCAGCCGAGCTCCGGCTGCTTCTCGAAGAACGCCGCTTTCAGCGGGTTCCCGTTCCTGGTGCTCTCGTGCTCCTCGAGCGCCACGGCCAGCGCCAGGTTGGACGGTCCGAATCCGACGCCCACCACGTCGTAGATCTCAGCCTTGGTTCCCATGCGATATCTCCCGTCGATGACGTCCGGTGGTTTTTCGCGAATTCCTGCTGACGATTCTCGTCTGATTTTCCCGGCGCGGTCAAGAAATTACGTCCTCCGATGACGGTCCGTCAATTCCTGTGCAATGCCGGGAATTCAGATCTCGGAATCGAGGGTGCGCGGGCGTGCGTCAGGCGGCGTGCGGGCAGCCCCGGGCCGGCAGGCGGTCCATGAGGGCGGCGGTCTCGCGGTGCCGGGTGGAGCCGGAGGCGGCGAAGGAGTCGCGCACCCGGGCGCTGACGTGGGGGTCCTGCTCCTGGCTGAGCTTGAACATGCCCTCGGCGCCGGTGACCTCGATCCGGAAGCCCCCCACGGCGGGCAGGATCTTGTGGAAGTAGTCCAGCGAGTCGGTCATGTCCCAGCCGTCGCCGAACCGTCCCTCGAAGGCGCTCACGGTGGCTCTGACCACCGCCAGGGTGGCGTCGCCGGGTTCCTCCGGTTCCAGCTTGTGCAGCCGCCCGTGGACGTGGACGGCGGTGAAGTCCCAGGTGGGCGCGGCGGGCGTGACGCCGTAGACGGTGGGTGAGACGTACGCGTGCGGGCCGGTGAAGACCAGGAGCACCGGGTCGCCGTCGGCGAGGGCCCTCCAGTGCGGGTTGGCCCGGTTCATGTGGCCGAGCAGCAGGCCGCCGGCCAGGTCCTCGGACCACTCGCCCGGCATGTCCGGGTCGGGGATGACGGGCAGGTGCGTGGCGTACGGGTCGTGCCCCGAGGGTCCGTTGGAGGTCATCAGGGCGAGGGGGTTCCCGGTGAGCAGGTCGGTCATCCAGGAACCGTCGGGCCGGCGGTAGGGGGCGGGTACGAACATGCGGGTGCACATCCTCGGGTGAAGGGCGGGGCGGGGCGACCCGTCGGGGAGCGTGCCGCGCTCCCCGACGGGTGGTCAGGAGGACCGGCGCCGTGCGCCGAGCGCGCGGGCGATCTCCCCGGCGACGGCGGCCGCGTGCTGCGGCGCGCAGATCTCGTGGTGGGTGCTGGGGACGTCGTGGACGGTCAGGGTGCCGGTGACGTACGGCTCCCACTGGCGGGTGTAGGGCGCCTCGGGGTTGTGGGTGGCGTTGAAGAACAGCACGTCCCCGCGGTACACCGGCGTCCGGAACCGCTTGAGCATCTCCACGTTGTTGACCAGGAGCCGGGAGGCGGTGGCGAGCAGTTGTTCCTCGCCGTCGCCGACGAGTTCGCCGGCGTGGTCCCTGAGCAGGGCGCGTACCTGGCCGAGCTCGAGGTCCGGGTCGTTCGCGAAGTGCCCGCCGGGGGCGGTGTCGAGCAGGGCGAGCAGGGCGACCCGGTGCCCCTGCTCCGTGAGGGCGGCGGCGACCGCGTGGGCGACCGCGCCGCCGAAGGACCAGCCGACCAGGTGGTAGGGGCCTTCGGGCTGGTGCGACCGTATCTCGCGCACGTAGTCGTCCACCAGGGTTTCCAGCCGGTCCGGCAGTTCCCCGGTGCCGTCCAGGCCGCGGGCCTGCAGCCCGTAGGAGGGGCGGTCGGCGGGCAGGTGGGCGCTGTAGTTGAGGTACGGCCAGGCGAGGCCGCCGGCCAGGTGCATCCACCACAGCGGCTCCTTGTCGCCGCCGGTGCGCAGCGGCAGCACCCGGGCGAACGGGTCGTCCCCGCCCGTCCGCGAGGCGTCCCGGGCCGTTCGCAGCGCCTGCTCGACGTGGCCGGCGAGTTCGGCGACGGTGGGCGCCTGGAACAGGGCCCGCATCGGCAGCGGTGCCCCGAAGCGGTCGCGGATGCGGCTGCCCAGGCGGGCGGCGAGCAGGGAGTGCCCGCCGAGGGCGAAGAAGTCGTCGTCGATGCCGACCTCCTCCAGGCCGAGGACGTCGGCGTAGAGCCGGGTGAGGACCTCCTCGGTTTCGGTGCGCGGCGCCCGGTACTCCTGTCCGGCGAACTCCGGTACGGGCAGCGCGGCCCGGTCGAGCTTGCCGTTGGGGGTGAGCGGGAGCCGGTCCAGGACCACGAAGGCGGCCGGGACCATGAAGGCGGGCAGCTTCTCGGTGGCGAACTCCGTCAACTGCGCCGCGTCGGGCGCCGCGTCCCGTTCGCCGACCACGTAGGCGACCAGCTGTCTGCCCGCGCCGCGCCGTTCCAGGGCGACGACGGCGGCCTGGGCGACGCCGGGGTGGGCGGTGAGCGCGGCCTCGACCTCTCCGGGTTCGATGCGGAAGCCGCGGATCTTGACCTGGGAGTCGCCGCGGCCGACGTACTCCAGCTGCCCGTCGCTGTTCCAGCGGGCCAGGTCGCCGGTGCGGTACATCCGCTCGCCGGCCGCGCCGAAGGGTCCGGCGACGAACCGTTCGGCGGTCAGGTCGGCCCGGCCCTGGTAGCCGCGGCCGACGTCACCGGCGATGTACAGCTCGCCGACCACGCCGACCGGCACCGGGGAGAGCCCGGGGCCCAGCACGTAGGCGCGGACGTGGCCGAGCGGGGAGCCGATGGGGGCGCTGCCCGAGCCGTCCCAGGCGTCGCCCGCCGTGGTGTCGGGGACGGTGAAGGTGGTGGCGTAGAAGGACTCGCTCTGTCCGTAGGCGTTGACCATCCTGACGCCGGGGAAGGTCTCGCGGATCTGGCGGACCAGGCCCGCGGGCAGTGCCTCGCCGGCGAAGACCAGGGTGTCGGGGCGGGTGGTGGAGGCGATCTGGTCGAGGATCTCGGCGAACACCGAGGGCACGGTGGAGATGACGTCGCCGTCCCAGCCGTCCCGTTCGGCGAGTGCGAGGACGTCGCGGACGACCTCGACGGTGCCGCCGGTGCACAGCGTGGTGAAGATCTCGAACGCGGAGACGTCGAAGTTCACCGAGGTGCCGGCGAGCATCCGGCGGCCGGGGGCGGCGCCGATCCGGGTGGCCAGCCGCAGTACGCCGTTGACGACGTTGCTGTGGGTGATGGCCACGCCCTTCGGCTTCCCGGTGGAGCCCGAGGTGTACATGACGTACGCCAGGTTGCCGGGCCGCAGCGCGGGCGCCCGCGGGGCGTCCGGCGGAGTCTCGCCGAGGGTGTCCAGGTACAGGTGCGGCACCTCGGCGGACGGCAGCACGGACCGGGTCCCGGTGTCGGTGAGGACCAGGGCCGGTGCGGCCTCCTCGAGGATGTGCGCCAGGCGGTGGCTGGGGTACTTCGGGTCGACCGGCAGGTACGCGCCGCCCGCCTTCAGTACGCCCAGGAGCCCGGCGACCAGGTCCGCCGACCGGGGCAGGGCGACCGCGACCACGGTCTCCGGTCCGACGCCGCGGGCGGCCAGCTCGCGGGCGAGCCGGTCGGCGCGGGCGTCCAGTTCCCGGTAGGTGAGCGTGGTGCCGTCACAGGTGACGGCCTCGGCGTCGGGGGTGGCGGCGACCTGCTGGGCGAACAGCTCGGGCAGGGTCACCTCCGGCGCGGGGGTGTCGGCGTGGTTGAACTGGTGCAGCAGCCGGTCGCGTTCGGCGGCCCGGAGGACCTCCACCTGGCCGATGGGGCGGCCGGGGTCCTCGGCCAGCTGCCGCAGGACGCGCTGCAGGCTGTCGGCGAGCGACTCGACGGTGGCCCGGTCGAAGGCGCTCTCCTTGTACTGCAGGGCGAGCCTGAGGTGCGGGTCGGCGTCGGCCATCAGGGTCAGCGGGTAGTGGGTGCCGGAGAACGGCCGGATGCCGCTGAAGGAGATCCCGCCGGCGGTGTTGGCCTCGCTGAGGCCCTCCTGGTCCACCGGGTAGGACTCGAAGACGACCAGGGTGTCGAAGAGGGTGCTCATGCCGGTGGCGCGGTGGATCTCGGCCAGCGAGTGGTGGTGGTGGTCGAGCAGCGCGGCCTGGCCGCCCTGCAGCCGCTTCAGCATGTCGGCCAGGCTGTCGCCGGGGCTGTAGCGGGCCCGCACCGGCAGGGTGTTGATGAACAGGCCGACCATGGAGTCGACGTCGGTGACGGCCGGCGGCCGTCCGGAGACGGTGGCCCCGAACACCACGTCGGTGCGGCCGGTGAGTTCGCCGAGCAGCACCGCCCAGGCGCCCTGCAGCAGGGTGTTGACGGTGACGCCGAGTTCGGAGGCGCGCCGGTTGAGCAGGCGTGCCTCGTCGGCGGGGAGCACCACGTCGACCTGGCCGGCGGCGGAGGTGTCGCCGTCGTCGCCGGCGTGGGTGCGGGCGTCGCCCCGCACCACCAGGGTGGGCTCGTCGACGCCGTCGAGCTCGTTCGCCCAGGCCCGGACCGTCTCGCTCTCGTCCTGCTGCGAGAGCCAGACCAGGAAGTCGCGGTAGCCGCGGGTGCGGGGCAGCACCGAGGCGTCGCCGGCCGAGCCGTACAGGCGCAGCAGGTCGGTCATGACGATCGGGAACGACCAGCCGTCGAACAGGACGTGGTGGGCGGTCAGCACCAGTTCGTGACGCTCGGGGCCCAGCTTGAGCAGGGCGAACCGCAGCAGCGGCGGGACGAGCGGGTCGAAGTGGTGGTGGTGGTCCTCGGCGAGGAAGGCCTCGAGGGCGGCCTCGCGCTCGTCCTCCGGCAGGTGGCTGAGGTCGGTCTGCTGCCAGGGGACGTCGATGCCGTCGACGACGAGCTGCACCTGGCGGCCCGCGGAGTCGTGCACGAACGCGGTGCGCAGGTTGGCGTAGCGGTCGAGCAGCGCCTGGGCGGCGGCCCGCATCCTGGCCGGGTCGACCTCGCCGGTGACGTGGAAGGCGATCTGCATCTGGTAGGCGTCGACGGCGTCGTCGTCGTGCAGCTGGGACTGGAAGAGCAGCCCGGACTGCAGGGCGGTGAGCGGCCAGACGTCGGAGAGGCCGGGGTACTGCTGCTCCCAGCGTTCGATGTCGCTCTGGGTGACGTCGACCAGCGGCAGGTCGGAGGGGGTGCGGCCGCCCGCGCCGGGGGCCTCGGCGTGCCGGGCGAGCGCGGTGAGCGCCTCGAACCAGAGGCCGGTGAGCTCCTCGGCCTCGGCGCGGGTCAGGACGCCTTCGGGGAAGGCGACGACCGCGTCGAGCCGGGGGCCCCGGTCGGTGTCGACGACCGCGGAGTTGATCTCCAGGGTGGACATGGCGGGCATGTCGGCGTCCAGGTCGGCCGCGAGGTCCAGGCCGGTGATCTGGGTGAAGCCGAGTCCGCGCAGGTGCTCGGGCATGTCGGCGGCGGAGAACCGGCCCAGGTAGTTGAAGCCGATCTGTCCCGAGGACGGGTACG
>NZ_JACHJI010000020.1 GCF_014203535.1 Streptomyces griseomycini | reverse complement strand
GGCAGCGGCTCGCTGCTGGTGACCAGCTCCCGCAGCGGGTACCGGGCCAGCACCGCGTCCACCCGAGGCGTCAACGCCGCCGCCAACCGGGTGGCGGCCGGGCGGCTCTCGTCGCGCAGGGCGTCCACGGCGGCGAGGAGGACGCCCCTCGCGTCCGGGTCGGGCACCCCGGCGGCCGCCCGCTCGTACAGCCGGGCGCCCTCCTCCAGGACCACCTCCGTGTCCAGGCCCGCCGGGATCTTGATCTGTGCGTGGTGCCGCCAGGTGGTGACCGGGTCGCCCCACGCCTCCACGGCGTACGTCCACAGCCCGGGCGCGCCGGCGGTGACGGTCGCCCCCCACCGGTCCGTGCCGGGCGCCAGCTCCCGCATCGGCGTGAACGGCCCCCGGCGTCCCTCGGGGTCTCTCAGGACGACATCGGCGGCCACCGCGTCGTGCCCCTCGCGGAACACGGTGGCCGAGATCTCGAACGTCTCGCCCACGACGGCCTTCGCCGGGCGGCGCCCCTCCCGGACCATCGGCCGGACGTCGAGGACGGGGATGCGCCCCACGACGGTCGCGGGAGCCGTGGGGGCCGGCCCGGCGGACGGCGCGGGACCGGCGTCGGCCGGGAGGGGCGGAGGGGTTCCGGTGCCGCGCCGCGAAGGCGTCCGGGCGCCGGGCGTCGGAGGGGGTGACGAGTGGTGCTTGGCGGGCATGACCGCTCCTGTCCGCGTCAACGTGGGTGGGCGGATGACTGTGGGGAGGTGGGTCCTGCGTGGTGTTCCTGTGGGGTGTACCCGCAGGAGCCTTCCCACACTGTTCGGGTGGGCAATCCGGCACTTTGTTAACTACTCACGCGTATGTCGACATGCAAGACCGGCCCCGTCCGGGCAGGACGGGGCCGGTCCGTGTGGGCGCGCTCCCACGCCCGTCGGTGCCCCCGGTCGCCCCACCGCGCGGGGCGCCGCGGGACGCCGCGCGGGGCGCCGTCAGGAGCGCGGTACCTGGAGCAGCCGGTTCGGCGAACCGAGCCCGCGGCCGGTCACCTTCCCGCTCGCCGCCCCTCTGACCAGCGCCTTCGCCACCTGCGCCGGGGTCGCCCGCCGGTGCTCGGCGAGATACAGCGCCGCCGCGCCCGCCGCGTGCGGGGACGCCGCCGACGTGCCCGAAGAGGTGGCCCGTCCGAGGTCGCCCGCGGCGGAGGCCGAGGTGATCGACACCCCCGGGGCGAACAGATCGAGCGCCGAACCGTAGTTGGAGAAGGCCGGTTTCTTGTCCTGCCGGTCGGTCGCGCCCACCGTGATCGCCTGCCGCACGCCCGCCGGCGAGTACAGCGCGGCCGGCCCGCCCTCGTTGCCCGCGGCGACCGTGTAGGTGACGCCGGACGCGACGGAGGTGCGGACGGCGGCGTTCAGCCGGTCGTTGTGGAACCCGCCCAGGCTGAGGTTGGCGACCGCCGGCTTCCTCGCGTTCCGGGTCACCCAGTCGATGCCCGCGATCACCTGGGCGGTGGTGCCCGAGCCGGTGTCGTCCAGGACGCGGACGGAGACGATCTCCGCCTTCCTGGCGACGCCGTACGACGTGCCCGCGGCGATGGCGGCGACGTGCGTGCCGTGGCCGTTGCCGTCCTGCGCGGTCCGGTCGTTCTGCACGAAGTCCCAGCCGTGGCGCGCCCGTCCGGCGAAGTCCTCGTGCGAGATCCGGACGCCGGTGTCGATCACGTAGACCGTCACCCCGGCGCCCGCCGACTCCGGCCAGGTGTAGCGCTCGTCCAGCGGCCGGCTCCGCTGGTCGATCCGGTCCAGTCCCCAGGACGGCGGGTGGCGCTGCGTGTGGCCCGAGGTCACCCGGGTGTCCTGGACGACCGAGGCGACCCGGGGGTCGGCCGCCAGCCGGCCGGCCCGTCTCGCGTCGGCGCGGACGGCGTAGCCGTTCAGCGCCGTGCCGTAGGTGTGGCTGATTCTCACCCCGTACCGCTCGACGAGTTCCCTCCCCGCCGCCGAGCGCGCCCGCGTCCCCTCCTCCAGCGTCACCAGGTAACTGCCGGTCACGGAGCCGGGTGCGCCGGCGCCGAGTATCCGCCCCTGCGGGGGCGCGGCGTGCGCGGGCAGGGTGGCGGCCGAGACCGCCGCGGCGCTCAGCACCGCCGTCATGACCCCCGCCCGGCGCAGACGCCGTGTTCGCGTCCGTGCCATGGTCCGAGTTCCCCTCCTCGACTCGGCGTGCGGGCCGCCGGGAGCACCCGGTGCGGGCGGCACGCCAGGGTGGCAGCGTCTCGTGCGGGGTGGAACGCCACAAGGACGCCCATGGGTGCGGAATCGGCCATATCCGCCATGAGATGAATCGTTTGGGCCGGGGTACGACGGATACGGTGTCCACCGGCTCCCGGCGCGGACCGCACCCGCGCCGGTACTGTCGGTGGCGATGCCCGGACGCACACCGCGTCCTTCACGACCGCGCGAGGTGGAATGTGAAGGCGATCCGTCGATTCACCGTCCGACCCGTCCTCCCCGACACTCTCCTGCCCCTCAGCGATCTGGCCCGCAACCTGCGCTGGTCCTGGCACGCCGGGACCCGCGACCTGTTCCGCTCCGTCGATCCCGAGGGCTGGGCCGCCTCGGGCGGCGACCCGGTACGGCTGCTGGGCGGCGTGCCGCCCGCGCGCCTCGCCGAGCTGGCCGGGAACCGTGACTTCCTGGACCGCCTCGGGACGGTCGCGGACGATCTGCACGCCTACATGACCGGCGACCGCTGGTACCAGGCCCAGACCGACCGGCTGCCGGCCGCCGTCGCCTACTTCTCCCCGGAGTTCGGCATCACGGCCGCCCTGCCGCAGTACTCCGGCGGCCTCGGCATCCTGGCCGGCGACCACCTCAAGGCCGCCAGCGACCTCGGCGTCCCCCTCGTCGGCGTCGGCCTGCTCTACCGGCACGGCTACTTCCGCCAGTCCCTGTCCCGGGACGGCTGGCAGCAGGAGCACTACCCCGTCCTCGACCCCAACGAGCTGCCCCTGGACCAGCTCAGGGAGGCCGACGGCACCCCCGCCCAGGTCACCCTCGCCCTGCCCGGCGACCGCCCGCTGCGCGCCCGGATCTGGCTGGCCCAGGTGGGCAGGGTCCCGCTGCTCCTGCTGGACTCCGACGTGGAGGAGAACGACCTCGGCGAACGCGGCGTCACCGACCGGCTCTACGGCGGCGGCAGCGAGCACCGGCTGCTCCAGGAGATGCTGCTCGGCATAGGAGGGGTCCGGGCGGTGCGCACGTACTGCAGGCTGACCGGGCACCCCGAACCCGAGGTCTTCCACACCAACGAGGGCCACGCCGGCTTCCTCGGGCTGGAGCGCATCGCCGAACTGCGCGCCGCCGGACTCGACTTCGACTCGGCGCTGGAGGCGGTCCGGGCGGGAACCGTGTTCACCACCCACACCCCCGTCCCGGCCGGCATCGACCGCTTCGACCGCGAACTGGTCGCCCGCCACTTCGGCCCGCACGCCGAGCTGCCGCACCTGGAGGTCGACCGCATCCTCCGGCTCGGCATGGAGACCTACCCCGGCGGCGAGCCCAACCTGTTCAACATGGCCGTGATGGGCCTGCGCCTCGCCCAGCGCGCCAACGGCGTCTCCCTGCTGCACGGAAACGTCAGCCGTGAGATGTTCGCCGGGCTCTGGCCGGGGTTCGACCCCGAGGAGGTGCCCATCACCTCCGTGACCAACGGCGTGCACGCGCCCACCTGGGTCGCCCCCGAGGTGTTCCGGCTCGGCGCCCGGCAGATCGGCGCCCAGCGCGCCGAGGAGGCCCTGAGCGTCGGCGACTCGGACCGCTGGGACTCCGTCGCGGACATCCCCGACCAGGACATCTGGGAGCTGCGCCGGTCCCTGCGCCGGCTGCTGGTGACGGAGGTGCGCGAGCGGCTGCGCGCCTCCTGGCGCCAGCGCGGCGCCGCCGCGGCCGAGCTGGGCTGGATCGACGGGGTGCTCGACCCGGACGTGCTGACCATCGGGTTCGCGCGGCGCGTCCCGTCGTACAAGCGGCTGACGCTGATGCTGCGCGACCGGGACCGGCTGATGGACCTGCTGCTGCACCCCGAGCGGCCGGTGCAGATCGTGGTCGCGGGCAAGGCGCACCCGGCGGACGACGGCGGCAAGCGGCTCGTCCAGGAGCTGGTCCGGTTCGCCGACGACCCGCGCGTGCGGCACCGGATCGTGTTCCTGCCCGACTACGGCATGGCGATGGCGCAGAAGCTCTACCCCGGCTGCGACATCTGGCTGAACAACCCGCTCAGGCCGCTGGAGGCGTGCGGGACCAGCGGGATGAAGGCCGCGCTCAACGGCTGCCTCAACCTGTCCGTCCTGGACGGCTGGTGGGACGAGTGGTTCCAGCCCGACTTCGGCTGGTCGATCCCGACGGCGGACGGTGCGGGCACCGACCCGGACCGGCGCGACGACATAGAGGCCGCCGCCCTGTACGACCTGCTGGAACAGCGGGTGACGCCGCGCTTCTACGAGCGCGGGCAGAGCGGGCTGCCGGACCGCTGGATCGAGATGGTGCGCCGGACGCTGGCCCTGCTCGGCCCGAAGGTGCTGGCCGGCCGCATGGTCCGCGAGTACGTCGAGCGCCTGTACGCGCCCGCCGCCCACGCCCACCGCGCGATGGACCCGGACACGGCGCGCGACCTGGCGGAGTGGAAGGCCAGGGTGCGCGGTGCCTGGCACGGTGTGACCGTCGACCACGTCGAGACGTCCGCGACGACGGCCACCGTGGAACTCGGCACCACCCTCGCGCTGCGGGTCCGGGTGGGCCTCGGCGACCTCGGACCGGACGACGTCGAGGTGCAGGCGGTCTCCGGGCGGGTGGACGGGGAGGACCGCATCACCGACGCGTCCCTCGTGCCGCTGAAACCGGTGGGCGCTCCCGACCAGGAGGGCCGCTGGGTGTACGAGGGCCCGCTCTCGCTCGACCGCACGGGGCCCTTCGGCTACACGGTCCGCATCCTGCCCAGCCACCGCCTGCTGGCGTCCGGCGCGGAACTGGGCCTGGTCGCGGTGGAGTCGGAGGACCCGGCGGAGGCGGCGGGGCTGCTGATGCGGTGAGACGCCGGCGCCCGGCGCCGCGGGACGCCACCGTGCCCGACGCCACCGTGGCGCCGGGCACGGTGGCGCCGGGCACGGTGGCCGTGGAGCGTGCGGTCCGTCCGGCGGAGGGCCCGGGGCGGGGGCGCTCCGGGCGGTCGGCGCCGTGCGGCGGTGCGCCGCGGCACCGGGCCCGGGCCGCTCGGGGGGCTCAGTCCTCGATGCCCCGGGTGGCCAGGTGGCGCAGGACCTTCCCGCAGCGGCGGGCGTAGGCGTGCTGCAGTCCCCGGGTGGCCGGGCCGCCCGCACGGGCGTACCAGCGGGCCGCCCTGCTGAACGCCTCGACGGTCAGCCACACCGTCCCGTCGCCCGTGCGGTCCACGACGAAGGACTCCTCGCCGCACTCCGGATGGCCGGCCAGGGTGCCGTACGCCCAGCCGGCCCTGCGGGGTTCCTCCACCGTCCACACCACCCGGCAGGGCGCCTTGACGATCCCGGCGAGGGTGACGGTGACGTCGACGCCGGGCGCCGCCCGCTCGGCGTCGGCGTCGAGGCCGACGCCCACGGCCCGGTGCAGTTCCCAGGTGAGGACCGCCTCCGCGGCCCGTCGGAAGACCTCCTCGCCCTCGCCGAGACGGGTGCGGACGCGCATCGGGTGGAATCCGGGAGGGCAGGACCCCGGCTCGCGGGTCGCGCCGACGTGGTCGTAGGTGAAGTCCGCCGAAGACATGGGACCCAAGCGTAGGGCGGCACCCGGGAACGGTGCGTTCCGGGTGCCGCCGTCGTGCGTCCGCGTACGGCCTACGGGAAGGTGAGCTTCCAGCCGCTGATGTAGCCGGTGTCGTAGCGTGCCCGGTCCTGGACCCGCAGTTTCCAGGTGCCGTTGGCGGCCTCGGAGGAGGCGTTGACCGTGAAGGTCTGGTCGATGTTGTCCGCGGAGCCGCCGGTGCGGTTGCGCAGGTTGTACACCGTGCCGTCCGGGGCCAGCAGGTCGACCACCAGGTCACCGCTGTAGGTGTGCACGATGTCGACCGAGACCTGGAGGTTGGAGGGCGCGTTGCCGGTCCGTCCGGTGACGGTGATCGAGGAGGTCACCGCGGCGCCGTTGTCCGGGATCGACACGTCGGCGGTGTTCTCGAAGGACGTACCGCCACCGCCGCCGCCACCGGAGCGCGAGCCGACGTTGACGCCCGCCCAGGCGTCCTGGACCGCCTTGTACTCGGCGCTGTCCGTGCCGTACAGCTCACCGGCCGCCGCGAGGGTGCCGGTGCGGGCGCCCGCGTAGTTGGTGGTCGAGGTGAACTTCGTGGTCAGCGCGCGGAACCAGATCTTCTCCGCCTTGGCGCGGCCGATGCCGGTGACCGGCAGGCCGTCGGAGGTGGGGGAGTCGTAGGTGACCCCGTTGATGGTCTTCGTACCGCTGCCCTCGCTCAGCAGGTAGAAGAAGTGGTTCGCGGGCCCGGACGAGTAGTGCACGTCGATGTTGCCGATGCCGGAGTACCAGGAGTCCTTGGAGGCGCCGTCCTTGCTCGGCTTGTCCATGTACCGCAACGGGGTGCCGTCGCCGTTGATGTCGATCTCCTCGCCGATGAGGTAGTCACCGACGTCGGAGGAGTTGTTCGCGTAGAACTCGACCGTCGCGCCGAAGATGTCGCTGGTCGCCTCGTTGAGGCCGCCGGACTCGCCGCTGTAGACCAGGCCCGCGGTGTTCGAGGTCAGGCCGTGGGTCATCTCGTGCGCGGCCACGTCGATCGAGGTGAGCGGGTTGGCGTTGCCGGAGCCGTCGCCGTAGGTCATGCAGAAGCAGGTGTCGGACCAGAAGGCGTTGACGTAGTTGTTGCCGTAGTGGACCCGGGAGTAGGCGCCCACGCCGTCGCCGCGGATGCCGCTGCGGCCGTGCACGTTCTTGTAGTAGTCCCAGGTCAGCGCGGCCCCGTAGTGGGCGTCGGCGGCGGCCGACTCCAGGTTGGACGGGCTGCCGTTGCCCCAGACGTCGTCGGGGCCGGAGAACAGCGTGCCGGTGCCGGAGGTCCCGCGGTTGAGGTTGTACGTCTTGTGCCCGCCGCGCGCCCCGTCGGTGAGGTTGTACGAGGACCCGGACTGCGTGGTGGTCAGGTCGACGGTGCCGCTGTAGACGGTGTGGCCGGTCCCGTTCCGGACGGCCTGCCACTCGTACAGCTTCTCGCCCGTGGTGGCGTCGGTGACGACGTGCAGTTCCTGCGGGGTGCCGTCGTGCTGGAGTCCGCCCACGACCGTCTCGTAGGCCACGACCGGCTCGCCCCCGGCCGCCCAGATCACCTTGCGCGGGGCGCGGGCGACGTCGGCGCCCCTGGCGTCCTCGGCCTGCGCGGCGGACAGGGCCTGCCGCTCGGCCCGGGCGGCAGGCACCTCGGCGGTGGTGGTCGCGGGCTTCACCGCGGTCCGGGTGGCCTTGACGACGGACTCGGCCTCGCCGGCCCTGTCGCCCCGGACGACCAGGTCGCCGCCGAGGACCGGCAGGCCGTCGTAGGTGCGCTCGTAGCGGACGTGCACGGTGCCGTCGCGGTCCTTGAGGACGTCACGGACGACGAGCTTCTCCTTCGCGCCCAGGCCGAGGTCCTCGGCGGTCTCCGCCTTGGCGGCGTTCGCCTCGCGGATCAGCTCGGCGCGCTGGGCCGGGGTGAGCCGGACCGACTCGGAGCCCGGCTTCGCCGCGCTCGCGGCCGGCGGTGTCCGCTCCGGGGCCGCGGTGGCGCTGCCGGACTGCACCGCCGTGGCGACCAGGGCGGCCACCCCGGCGAGGGCGACGGCCGCGGCGCGGCGGTGCGCGGTGCGGGGGGTGCGTCTGTGGGAGGACCTGCTGCTCAACGCTGACTCCTTCTGCGCGGCCGCGGATCGCGCGGCCAGGGGAGACCGGTCGACGGGTGGGCCGACCGGGCGGTACGAGGCGGTGCGCAGGAACACGTGCTGCTGTGCGGAGCTGCGGCCGCGGCACGGCGTGGAGCGGTGCTGTGGGGTTGCTGTGAAGCGGCCGTGGGAAGAGTGGCAGGCGAGCGCCACCCCTGTCAGGAGCGCGTCAAAACATTGGCCGGAAATCGTTCGTTGTCCGGGAGTTCACGTTCGATATGCGGAACGTTGGACGAAGGCCGACCGGCCGGGCGGACCGGGACCGAAGCCCTGCCCGGTACGCGGCTCACGGCACACGGCGTCCGGCGTCACGGGCCGCCCGGTGTCACGGGCCGTCCGGCCGGTCCCCGTGCCAGGACCGCCACAGCGCCGCGTACGCCCCGCCCGCCGCCACCAGTTCCTCGTGCGCGCCCAGTTCGGTCAGCCGGCCGTCCTCCATCACCGCCACGCGGTCCGCGTCGTGCGCGGTGTGCAACCGGTGCGCGACGGCGATGACGGTGCGTCCCCGGAGGACGGCGGCCAGCGCCCGCTCGGTGTGACGGGCGGTCGTCGGGTCGAGCAGGGCGGTCGCCTCGTCCAGGATCAGCGTGTGCGGGTCGGCCAGCACCACGCGGGCCAGGGCCAGTTGCTGCGCCTGCGAACCGTCGGTGGCACGGCCGCCCTCGCCCAGCTCCGTGTCCAGGCCGTCCGGCAGCTCCCGCACCCACGCGTCGGCGCCGACCGCGGTCAGCGCCGCCCACAACTCCTCGTCACCGGCGGCCGGTTCGGCGATGCGCAGATTGTCGCGGACCGACCCGAGGAACACATGGTGCTCCTGGGTGACCAGCACCACCTGACGACGCAACCGCTCCGGGTCCAGCCCGACCACGGGAACCCCGCCCACGGTCACCGTCCCCGCGGTCGGCGCGTCCACCCCCGCCAGCAGCCGGCTCAGCGTGGTCTTGCCCGCCCCGGACGGCCCCACCACGGCCAGCCGCTCCCCGGGCGTCACCGTCAGGTCGACCCCGCGCAGCACCTCGCCGCCCCCGTCGTAGGCGTAGCGCGCGGCGGCCACGTCGATCCGGTCGTCGGCCGGATCCGGACCGTCGCCCCGGCCCGCGGCGCGCGGCGCCCGGGCCAGCCCCTCGACCCGGGCGAACGAGGCGCCGCCGCTCTGCAACTGCTCGATCCGCATCAGGACCTCGTCCAACGGCCCGCTCAGCTGGAGCAGGTACAGGGCGGCGGCCACCACCGCCCCCAGGCTCACCGCTCCCCGCTGGTGCAGCAGCCCGCCGATCAGCAGCACCCCGGCCACCGGAAGGTGGTACGACACCTCCACCACCGGGAAGAACACCGTGCGCAGGAACAACGTGTGGAACCGGGTGCGGCGGGCGGTCTCCAGGGCGTCCCGGCTCGCCCGGATCCGCCGCTCCTCGAGCCGGAACGCCTCCACCGTGCGCGCCCCCGAGGCCGTCGAGGCGACGATCTCCGCCACGTCCGAGGTGGCCGCGCCCTCGGCGAGGTAGCCGTCGCGCGCCCGGCGCAGGTACCAGCGCAGCACGATCCAGATCGGGGTGAGCGCCAGCACCCCGAGGGCACCGAGCAGCGGGTCCACCAGGAAGACCGCGGCCGTCACGAACAGTGCCTGCACCCCGTTGACCAGCAGCGCCGGCCCGGCGTCGCGCAGCGTTGTGCCGACGGCGGTCACGTCGGCCGTCCCCCGCGCCGTCAGGTCACCGGTCCCCGCCCGCTCCACCACCGAGGAGGGCAGCGCCAGCGCCCGGTCCACGAACCGCTCCCGCACCCGCGCCAGCGTGCGCTCCCCGAAGCGGTGCCCGACGTACCGGGCCCAGCGGGCCAGCAGCAACTGGGCGACGGCGCACAGCAGGATGACCGGCGCCAGCCGGTCCACGGCGGCGACCCCGCCCCCGCCGCGCACCTCGTCGATGATCCGCCCCAGCAGCCAGGGCCCGGCCAGCCCCGCCACCGCGGCCAGCGCGTTCAGGACCAGGACGGCGGCGAAGGTCCGCCCGTCGGCCCGCACCAGCTCCACGGCCGCCCGGCGCACGTCGGCGGGCCCGGCGACGGGCAGTTGTGCCCGGCTCATCCCACGGCCTCCCGGGCGGCGTCCCCGTCGGTGTTCCCGGCGGCGTCCCCGTCGTCGTCCGGCTCGGCGTCCCTGGCCACCAGCGCCCGGTAACCGGGCTCGGCGGCGAGGAGTGCGCGGTGACCGCCGGTCGCGGCGACCTTGCCGTCGACCAGGAAGTGCACCTGGTCGGCGCGGTCCAGCACGAGCGGCGAGGAGGTCGTCAGCACCGTCGTGCGGCCCCGGCGCGCCTCCCTCAGCCGGTCGGCGACCGTGGCCTCGGTGTGCGCGTCGAGCGCCGAGGTGGGTTCGACCGCCAGCAGCACCTCCGGATCGGCCAGCAGCGCCCGCGCCAGCCGGACGCGCTGCCGCTGGCCGCCGGAGAGGCTGCGGCCCTGGGCGGACACCACCGAGTCGAGACCGTCGGGCAGGCCCTGCACGATGTCGTCGGCGGCCGCCGCGTGCAGCGCCCGGGACACCTCCTCGTCCGTGGACTCCCTGCCGCCGGCCACCACCTCCCGCAGCGGACCGGCGAACAGGTCGGCCTCGTGGTCGGCGACCACGATCCGCTCCCTGACCTGCGCGAGCGCGATCTCGTCCAGCCGGGTCCCGCCCCAGGTGGCCGCCGACGGCGCGTACCGGCCGAGACGGTCGACCACGGCGAGCGCGTCGGCGGGCCGCGCGGCGGTCAGCGCGGTCAGCCGGCCCGGCGCCACCCGCACCCCGGACTCCGGGTCGTACAGCACGGACGGCTCCGCGGGCGCGTCCGCGGTGGCGGCGTCGGCCGGCGGCTCCAGCCGCAGCAGCGCCGCCACCCGCCGGGCGGCGACCACGCCCCGGCTCAGCAGGTAACCGCACTCGATGAGGAACGCCACCGGCCACACCAGCACGGACACGTAGCCGTACACCGACACCAGCTCGCCCACGGTGATCTGCCCCTGGGCGGCCAGCCGGGCCGCGATCCAGGTCACGCCCGCGAGGAACAGCACCGGCAGCCCCGCGCCGAGCGCCTGCATCCAGCTGGTCACCGCCCCGACCCGGTAACCCTGTTCGCGCAGCCGCCGAGAGTCCCGGCGGAAGGCGTCGGCGACCAGGCCCTTGCCGCCGAGTCCGCTCAGCACCCGCAGGCCGCCCGCGAGGTCGCCGATCCGCGCGGTCAGCACGCCCTGCCGCTCCCGGTACTCCGTCTCCCTGCCCTGCAACCGTCCCGCCAGCGGCCCGACGACCAGGAGGATCACCGGCACCCCGAGCAGCACGACCCCCGCCAGCAGCGGCGACACCGACAGCAGCAGCCCGGCCACCACCCCGTACGCCACGACCGCGCCGACCCCGGGCCCGACGACCGTGAGGGACCCGGCGATCACCTGCACGTCGCCCACGCCGATGGTGACGACCTCCCCGGCCCCCGCCCTCCGCGACAGCGAGGCGCCCAGCCGCACCGTCTGCCCGACGACCACCTTCACGGTGCGGAAGTTGGCGTCCATCCGCACCCGGGTCATGGTGCGGTGCCGCATGACGCTCAGCCACGCGTTGAACGCGCCCACCGCGAACAGCGCGCCGGTCCAGCCGGCCAGCGCGCCCGTGTCACCGGGCTCCAGCCCGTCGTCCACCGCCCGGGACATCAGGTACGGCGTCGCCGCCAGCAGCACCATCCAGGCACTGCCGAACACCGCCCCCGCCGCACACCGCCCCGGCTGCCGCAGGACCAGCCACCACAGGTAGCGGGCCCCGCCCCGGCAGTCGGGCGTGCCGGGGTCCTCGTACGCGTCGATCATCCGTCCCCCTCCGCCGGCGGCCCGCGCCTACGCCAGGCTGTCCCGCCAGGCCCGGTGCAGATCGGCGAACCGGCCCGTCCCGGCGATGAGTTCGTCCGGGCTGCCATCCTCCACGATCCGCCCGTGCTCCATCACCAGCACCCGGTCGGCGATCTCCACGGTCGACAGCCGGTGGGCGATGACGACCGCCGTACGCCCCTTCAGCACCGTCGCCATCGCCCGCTGCACCGCCCGCTCCCCGGGGACGTCCAGCGAGCTGGTCGCCTCGTCCAGGATCAGCACGGCCGGGTCCGCGAGCAGCGCCCGGGCGAAGGCCACCAGCTGGCGCTGGCCGGCCGAGATGCGGCCGCCGCGCTTGCGGACGTCGGTGTCGTAGCCGTCGGGCAGCGCGGCGACGAAGTCGTGCGCGCCGATCTCCTTCGCCGCCTGCTCGATCTCCTCGCGGGTGGCGTCCGGCCGCCCGATGGCGATGTTCTCGGCGACCGTGCCGGAGAACAGGAACGCCTCCTGGGTCACCATGACCACCCCGCGCCGCAGCTCGGGCCCGGCGAGGTCGCGCAGGTCCACGCCGTCGAGCAGGACCCGGCCGTCGGTGGGGTCGTAGAAGCGGGCGAGCAGCTTGGCCAGGGTCGACTTGCCCGCGCCGGTGGAGCCGACGACGGCGACGGTCTGTCCGGCCGGGAGGGTGAGGTCGAAGCGGGGCAGCACCTCGCCGCCGGTGCGGTAGGCGAACCGGACGCCGTCGAAGACGACCTCGCGGCCGGGGTGCTCCGAGCGCCGCTCCGGAAGCTCCCGGGGGGAGGCCGGCTCGGGCACGGACGGGGTCTGCGCCAGCAGCCCGGCGATCTTCTCCAGCGAGGCCGCCGCCGACTGGTAGGAGTTGAGGAACATGCCGAGCCGGTCGATCGGGTCGTACAGCCGCCGCAGGTACAGCACCGCGGCCGCCAGCACACCCAGGGCCAGCGACGCGTCCGCGACCCGGTAGGCGCCCCACAGCACGATCAGCGCCACCGTGGTGTTGGCGGTGATCCGGGAGCCGACGACATAGCGGGCCATCTCCAGCAGCGCGTCGCCGTTGGTCCGCTCGTGCCGCCGGTTCAGCACCGCGAAGTCGGCGTCGTTGGCGGCCTCCCGGCGGAAGGCGCGCACCGGCCGGATGCCGTTCATCGTCTCGACGAACTTCACGATCACCGCCGCGATGGCCGTGGACCGCTTGCGGTACACCCGGCCCGCCCGCCGCTGGTAGGACCGCACGAGCGCGTACAGCGGCAGGAAGGACGCCACCGCGACGGCGCCGAGCCCCAGGTCCAGCCAGAGCAGCAGCACCGAGATGTAGACGCAGGACAGGACGACCGTCACCAGTTCCTGCAGGCCCTCCTCCAGCAGCTCGCGCAGCGACTCGACGTCGGTGGTGGAGCGGGAGATGAGCCGGCCCGAGGTGTAGCGCTCGTGGAAGTCGACGCTGAGCGCCTGCGCGTGCCGGAAGATCCGGCCGCGCAGATCGAGCAGCA
This sequence comes from Streptomyces griseomycini, assembly GCF_014203535.1. Lineage (GTDB taxonomy): Bacteria > Actinomycetota > Actinomycetes > Streptomycetales > Streptomycetaceae > Streptomyces > Streptomyces griseomycini. Next base: position 90,574 of record NZ_JACHJI010000020.1, on the reverse strand, counting down.
CGTCCTGGCTGACCCGGGCGGAGGCGGTGACGAACGCGTACTGCAGTGCCCCGGCCGCCGCCGCGCACAGCAGGTAGCCCACCGCCACCGCGATCAGCGGTCCGCGGTCGTCGGCCCGGAAGGCGGGCACCGCACGGTCGATCGCGTACGCCACCAGCAGCGGGCCCGCCTGCACGGCCGCCTGCTGGAGCATCAGCAACAGCGCGGTGGCGACGACCCGGCCGCGCAGGGGGGAGAGCAGGGAGCGCAGCAGCGCGCCGGTGGCGCCCGCGGGAGCGGGCAGGACGTCCCGGTCGAAGGGGTCGCCGGTCTCCTCCGGCGACCGGTCGTCGTCCTTGTCCCGGGCGGGCGCGGTGGTGACCGCCGTCATCGGATGTCCTCCTGTTCCCCCGCCGGGTCGCCGGACATGAGGTGGGCGTACTCGGGGTTGCCGCGCAGCAGTTCGTGGTGGGTGCCGACCGCGGTGATCCGGCCGCCGGAGAGCAGGGCGACGCGGTCGGCCAGCAGGACGGTGGAGGGGCGGTGCGCCACGATCAGGGCCGTGGTGTCCGCGAGCACCCGGCGCAGGGCGGCCTCGACCGCGGCCTCCGTGTGCACGTCGAGCGCGGACAGCGGGTCGTCCAGCACCAGGAAGTCGGGGCGCCCGACCACGGCCCGGGCGAGCGCGAGGCGCTGCCGCTGCCCGCCGGAGAGGCTGAGCCCCTGCTCGCCGACCTGGGTGTCCACGCCCTGCGGCAGCGCGTACACGAAGTCGGCCTGCGCCACGCCGAGCGCCCGCTCCAGCTCGCCCTTCCCGGCGGTGGCCGTCCCGGCGCCCATCAGCACGTTCTCCCCGACACTGGCCGAGAACAGCGTCGGCTCCTCGAAGGCGACGGCGACCCGGGAGCGCAGCTCCTCGCGGGACATCGCCGTGATGTCCGTGCCGTTCAGGGTGATCCGCCCCGAGGTCACCTCGTGCAGCCGCGGGACCAGGGCGGTCAGCGTGGTCTTGCCGCTGCCGGTCGCGCCGACCAGGGCCAGGGACTCGCCGGGGCGGATGTGCAGGTCGATGCGGTCGAGGACGGGCGGGGAGCCGGCGGGGGCGTCGGGGTAGCGGAAGGTGACGCCGTGGAAGCGCAGCCCGCCCCGGGCAGCCGCGGGCCGTCGCGCCTCCCCCGGTGCCTCAAGGGCCCGGGAGGTACCCCCAGGGGCGCCGGGGGTCCCCCCTGCTCGAGCGAGGCCGGGAGCCCGGGGGAGGGCGGGCGCCGGGGGTGCCCCCTGCCCGAAGGGCTCGGGGGAGGCACCCCGCTCCGCCGGGCCGCGCGACCCGGCCCCGGCCCGCGTCGACCCCGGTTCGCCGGAAACCCGCGGCTCCTCCTCCTCCGCGTCCATCACCTCGAAGTACCGCTCGGTGGCGGTGGCCGCCTCCTGGCTCATCGCCAGCAGGAACCCGATCGAGTCCACCGGCCAGCGCAACGCCAGCGCCGTCGACAGGAACGCCACCAGCGTGCCCGCGGACAGGTCCCCGTCGGCCACCCGCACGGCCCCGAGCACCAGCGCCGCGCCGATGGCCAGCTCCGGCAGCGTCACGATGACGCCCAGGATCGTGGCCAGCAGCCGGGCCTTGTGCAGTTCCGTGCCGCGCAGCTTCCCCGACAGCTCCCGGAAAGCCCGCGCCTGACTGCGGTGCCGGCCGAACCCCTTGATGATGCGGATGCCGAGCACGCTCTCCTCGACGACCGTGGTCAGATCGCCGACCTGGTCCTGCGCGAGCCGCGCCGCCTTGGAGTACCGCTTCTCGAAGACCACACAGGTGACCATCACCGGCACGGCGGGGACGAGGATCACCAGTCCCAGCGTCCAGTCCTGGACCAGCATGATGATCACGCCGACGAGGATCGTCACCCCGTTGACCAGGAGGAACGTCAGCGGGAAGGCCAGGAACATGCGCAGCAGCATCAGGTCCGTGGTGCCCCGGGACAGCAACTGCCCCGACGGCCACCGGTCGTGGAAGGCCACCGGCAGCCGCTGCAGGTGCCGGTAGAGGTCCGCCCGCATCGCCGCCTCGACCCCCGACAGCGGCCGGGCCACCAGCCAGCGCCGGAACCCGAACAGCAGCGCCTCCGCCAGCCCGAGCAGCAGCAGGTACAGCGCGCCGAGCCACACGCCCGCCGGGTCCCGGTCGGCGATCGGCCCGTCCACCATCCACTTCAGGACGAGCGGGATGACCAGCCCTATGCAGGAGGCGAGGATCGCGACGAGCGCGGCGGTGAACAGCCGCGTCCGCACGGGCCGTACGTACGGCCACAGTCGCAGCAGCGTGCGCACGGTGGAGCGGGTCCGGGAGGGAGGGAGTGTGGTGGCCATCAGCAGTGAGCCTACGGATGGCCACTGACACTTCCCACCGAGTTTCGGCCGGACCCGACTCGGTCTCCGGTCCTACGACCTGCGCGGACGACCGGGCGCACGCCGGCACACCGGCCGGGCGCACGCGGGGATCCCGGCCGGTCGTGCGCCGGAGTCCCGGCCGGTCGCACCGCCCGGGCCCCGGGAGTCGTACCACTCCATCAGCCGATCGGCTGATGCCGCTTCGAGCGCGACGGCCGATGCGCGCCCGCCCCGCACCCCGCGAGGCTGGGGCCATGCCCGTCATCGAAGTCACCGACCTGCGCAAGTCCTACGGCGGCCGGCCCGCCGTCGACGGCGTCTCCTTCACCGTCGAGGAGGGCGAGATCTTCGGGATCCTCGGCCCCAACGGCGCCGGCAAGACCACCACCGTCGAATGCGTCGAGGGCCTGCGCGTCCCCGACGCGGGCCGGGTCCGCGTCACCGGTCTCGACCCCGTCACCGACCACGAACGGGTCGCCCGCGTCCTCGGCGTCCAGCTCCAGCAGAGCGAACTCCAGCCCAAGCTCACCGTCCGCGAGGCCCTGGAGCTGTACGCCGCCTTCCACTCCCGGCCCGCCGACTGGCGGCCGCTGGCCGAACGCCTCGGCCTGACCCGGCAGCTGGACACCCGGTTCGGCAAGCTCTCCGGGGGCCAGAAGCAGCGCCTGTTCATCGCGCTCGCGCTCGTCGGCGACCCCCGGGTGATGGTGCTGGACGAGCTGACCACCGGCCTCGACCCGCGTGCCCGCCGCGACACCTGGCGGCTCATCGAGGACATCCGCGCGGCCGGCGTCACCGTCCTGCTGGTCACCCACTTCATGGAGGAGGCCCAGCGGCTCTGCGACCGGATCGCGGTGATCGACCGGGGCCGGGTGGCCGCCCTGGACACCCCGGCCGGACTGGTCCGCCGCTCGGCGGGCGCCACCGTCATCAGCTTCTCCCCGTCCGCGCCGCTGGACGAGCGGGACGTGAGCGCGCTGCCCGGCCTCGCCTCGGTCGAGCACCAGGGCGGCCGCGTCACGCTGTCCGGCACGGACGAGACGGTCAACGCCGTCATCACGCTGCTCGCCCGCACGCACGTCACCGCGCACCAGCTCCGGGTCACCGACGCCACGCTGGACGACGCGTTCCTGGACCTGACGGGCACGCCCGGCCCGACCGAGGAGGCCTCGGCATGACCACCCCCCTGTTCCACGCCGCCGTCCTGCGCACCGAGGTCCGCCTGTTCCGGCGCGAACCCGGCAACCTCTTCTGGATCATGCTCTTCCCCAGCCTCCTGCTGGGGATCCTCGGCGCCGTCCCCTCCTTCCGCGAAGCGGATCCCTCCCTCGGCGGACTGCGCGCGGTCGACGCCTACGTGCCGGTCGCCGTGCTGCTCGGCGTGATCGTCGCCGGGGTGCAGGGGATGCCGCAGACCCTCACCGGGTACCGCGAGCACGGCATCCTGCGCCGGATGGCCACCACACCGGTCCGGGCCGCCGCCCTGCTGTCCGCGCAGATGCTGGTGTTCGGCGGGGCCGCCCTGGTCTCCGCCCTGCTCGCGCTCGCGGTCGGCCGGCTCGCCTTCGACGTACGACTGCCGGGCCGACCGGTCGGGTACCTCCTCGCGCTGCTGCTGGCCGTCCTCGCCTGCCTCGCCCTCGGGGCCCTGCTCTCCGCCCTGTCCCGCACGACGAAGATCGCGGCCGCGGTCGGGTCCGCCGCGCTGTTCCCCGCGATGTTCTGCGCGGGCGTGTGGCTGCCCGTGCAGGCCATGCCGGACCTCCTCGCCGACATCGTCGGCTGGACCCCGTTCGGCGCCGCCGCCGAGGCCCTGAACGACGCCGCGGCCGGCGACTGGCCGGGCTGGACCCACCTGGCCGTGACGGCGGCCTGGACGGTGCTGCTGACGGCCGCCGCCACCCGCTGGTTCCGCTGGGAGTGAGACGGAGCGCCGTGCCCGACACTGGTGCGATGACACAGGCGGTGGGCAGCACACGGGGGACGTCGAGGCTCGAGCAGCGGTGGGAACTGTTCCACCGCTGGGGACCGTACGCCCTGCTCGGCATTGGTACCGCACTGGCGGCGGGCACCGTCTCCGCGGTCGGCATGACCCGCACGGAGGTGTACGCCTCCGGCGGGCTCGTCGTCGCGGCCCTCGTGCTCCAGCTGTGGTGGGGGCGCGCGGCGCGCAGCCGCCCGGGACCGTCCCCGGCGGGCACGGCCTACTTCGCGCTGCGCACGGCCATCAGCTTCGCCCTGACCTGGATGAACCCGCTGTTCGCGTTCCACGCGGTGGTCGGCTACTTCGGCTCCGAACGGCTGGTGCCACGGCGGCTCGTCACTCCCGGGCTGCTGGTCACCGCGGTCACGGTCGCCGGTTCGCAGAGCGGCGGACTGCCGCCGCGCGACCGGACCGGATGGATGGTCTTCGGCGCCGTCCTGGCCGTCAACATCGCGCTGCTCTTCCTCTTCGCCCACCTCGCCGGCCTGGAGGAGGAGCGCGCCCGCACCCAGGCCGCGACCATCGCCGAACTGGAGCGCACCAACACGGCGTTGCAGCAGGCACTCGACGAGAACGCCGCCCTGCACGCCCAACTCCTCGTCCAGGCCCGGGAGGCCGGGGTCGCCGACGAGCGCCGGCGGCTGGCCGCCGAGATCCACGACACCCTCGCCCAGGGGCTGACCGGCATCATCGCCCAGCTCCAGGTCGTGGCGGGCACCCCGGACCCGGCGGTGGCGCGCGAGCACGTCGCACGGGCCACGGACCTCGCCCGCGAGAGCCTCGGCGAGGCCCGCCGCTCCGTGCACAACCTCGCCCCGGTCGCCCTGGACCGGGACGGACTGCCCGAGGCGCTGCGGAAGACCGTCACGTCCTGGGGCGAACGCACCGGCGTCCGCGCCGGCTTCACCACCACCGGAACCGCCGAACCGCTCCACGAGGAGGTCGCCGCCACCTTGCTGCGCATCGCCCAGGAGGCCCTGTCCAACACCGCGCGGCACGCGAAGGCCGGCCGGGCCGGCGTCACCCTCTCCTACATCGGCGACGAGGTCACCCTCGACATCCGCGACGACGGACGCGGCTTCGACCCGCGCGTCCGCCCCGCCCGCACCGGCACCGGCGGCTTCGGCCTCGACGGCATGCGCGCCCGCGCCGAACGCATCGCCGGTTCCCTCACCGTGGAGTCCGAACCCGGCCTGGGAACGGCGGTGTCGGCTCGCGTACCGTTGGTCCGCCATGACTGACGCCCCCGCCATCTCCCTCCTCATCGTCGACGACCACCCCGTCGTACGGGACGGCCTGCGCGGCATGTTCGCGTCCGCGCCCGGCTTCCGCGTCCTCGGCGAGGCGGCGGACGGGGTCGAGGCGCTGGAGCGGGCCGCCGCCCTGGACCCGGACGTGATCCTCATGGACCTGCGCATGCCGGGCGGCGGGGGAGTGGACGCCATCCGCGAACTGTCCCGCCGCGGCGCCCGCGCCAAGGTGCTCGTCCTCACCACCTACGACACCGACTCCGACACCCTCCCCGCCATCGAGGCGGGCGCGACCGGCTACCTGCTGAAGGACGCGCCGCGCGAGGAGCTGTTCACGGCGGTGCGGGCGGCGGCCGACGGCCGTACGGTCCTCTCCCCGGCGGTGGCCTCCCGCCTGGTCTCCGCGGTCCGCGCCCCCCGCCCGCCCGGCGGCGAACCGCTGTCCGCCCGCGAGCGCGAGGTCCTCGCCCTGGTCGCCAGGGGCACCTCCAACCGCGAGATCGCCCGCGAACTGTTCATCAGCGAGGCGACGGTGAAGACCCACCTCACCCACCTGTACGCCAAGCTGGGCGTCAAGGACCGCGCCGCGGCCGTCGCGACGGCCTACGACCGGGGCATCCTGGGCTGACCGCCCCCTGTTCCCCGGGCACCCCGCCCGCTCAGCGCACCCGCAGCAGCAGCACCGTCCGCCCCGGCACCGTGATCGACGTCCCCGCCCGGTGCACCGTCCCCGGTTCGGACGCCTGCTCCTCCCGCCCGGTGTCCACCACCACCTCGTACCGTTCGGCCCACGGCGGCCCCGGCAGCACGAAGTCCACCGGCCCGTCCCCGGCGTGCAGCACGGCGAGGAAGCTGTCGTCGAGGACCGGCGCCCCCCGCTCGTCGCGCCCCGGTATGTCCCGCCCGGAGAGGTACATGCCGAGCGTGGCGGCGGGCGCGTACCAGTCGCCCTCGGTCATCTCCGCGCCCCGCGGGGTGAACCAGGCCAGGTCGCGCAGCCCGTCCGCGGAGTGCGCGCGCCCGGAGAAGAAGGCCCGGCGGCGCAGCACCGGGTGCCGGTGGCGCAGGGCGATCAGCCGGGAGGCCAGCTCGAACAGGGCCTTCCAGCCGGGGTCGTCCAGCAGGCTCCAGTCCACCCAGCCGGTCTCGTTGTCCTGGCAGTAGGCGTTGTTGTTGCCGCCCTGGGTGCGGCCCATCTCGTCGCCCGCGACCAGCATCGGGACCCCCGTCGACAGCAGCAGCGTGGTCAGCAGGTTCCGCAGCTGCCGCCGCCGCAGGGCCCGTACGCCCTCGTCCTGCGTCTCTCCCTCCGCGCCGCAGTTCCAGGAGCGGTTGCCGTCCGTGCCGTCCCGGTTGCCCTCGCCGTTGGCCTCGTTGTGCTTGCGGTCGTACGACACCAGGTCGCGCAGGGTGAAACCGTCGTGCGCGGTGACGTAGTTGACCGAGGCGTACGGGCGCCGCCCGCCCCAGGCGTACAGGTCGCTCGACCCGGACAGCCGGTAGCCCATCTCCCGCACGTCCGGCAGGGCGTGCCGCCAGAAGTCCCGCACCGCGTCGCGGTACCGGTCGTTCCACTCCGTCCACAGCGGCGGGAACGCGCCCACCTGGTAACCGCCGGACCCCACGTCCCACGGCTCGGCGATCAGCTTCACCCGGCGCAGCACCGGGTCCTGGGCGATCACCGCGAGGAACGGGGAGAGCATGTCGACGTCGTGCATGGAGCGGGCCAGCGCCGCCGCCAGGTCGAAGCGGAAGCCGTCCACGCCCATCTCGGTCACCCAGTACCGCAGCGAGTCCGTGATCAGGCGCAGCACGTGCGGCTGGACGACGTGCAGGGTGTTGCCGCAGCCGGTGTAGTCGGCGTAGCGGCGGGCGTCCGGCTGGAGGCGGTAGTAGCCGCGGTTGTCGATGCCCTTCAGGGAGAGCGTGGGGCCCAGCTCGCCCGCCTCCGCGGTGTGGTTGTAGACCACGTCGAGGATCACCTCGATGCCCGCCGCGTGCAGGGCGCGCACCATCCGCTTGAACTCGCCGACCTGCTGCCCGGTCGTCCCGGAGGCCGCGTACCCGGCGTGCGGGGCGAAGTAGCCTATGGAGTTGTAGCCCCAGTAGTTGCGCAGCCCCCGCCGCAGCAGGTGGTCCTCGTGCGCGAACTGGTGCACCGGCAGCAGCTCCACGGCCGTCACGCCCAGCTTCACCAGGTGCTCGATCGCCGCGGGGTGCGCGAGCCCGGCGTACGTGCCGCGCAGTTCCTCGGGGACGCCGGGGTGCCGCCGGGTGAACCCCTTGACGTGCAGCTCGTAGATCACCGAGTCCGCCCACGGCGTCTTCGGCCGGTGGTCGTCGGCCCAGTCGTCGTCATCGTGGACGACGACGCCCTTCGGGACGTACGGCGCGGAGTCCCGGTCGTCGCGCACGGTGTCCGCGACGTGCTGCTCCGGCCAGTCGCGGACGTGTCCGTAGACCTCCGCGGGCAGCGCGAAGTCGCCGTCCACCGCACGCGCGTACGGGTCGAGCAGCAGTTTCGCCGGGTTCCAGCGGGCGCCGGTCCACGGGTCCCAGCGGCCGTGTACCCGGTAGCCGTAGCGCCGGCCGGGCAGGACGCCCGGCACGAAGCCGTGCCAGATCTCGTGCGTCAGCTCGGTGAGCCGGGCCCGGGTCTCCCTGCCCCGTTCGTCGAACAGGCACAGCTCGACGCCCTCCGCCCCGCCCGCCCACAGCGCGAAGTTGGTCCCGGCCACCCCGTCCGGGCCCACCCGGAACCGGGCACCCAGCGGCATCGGCCGGCCCGGCCGTACGGACACCGTGGACACGGGCGCCGGCGCCGGCCGCGCGTCGTCCACGACGACCGTCGGGCGCCCGTCCCCGGTGGCCCGCTCCCCGGCCACCGCCTCCTGCTCGGCTGCGCTGGACACCTGTCAGCCTCCCGCGGCTCGTGGAACGACGGCGGACAGGGGCGTGCAGCGGCCCTCACTCCCGGCTCCGGCCGCGGCTCCCGGCGCGTCGTCCTCCCCACTGTTCTGCCCAGAGCGTGCCTCGCACTCACGTTTCCCCGGGGGGCGGCATGGTCGTTTCCCGGGGACGCGGCCCGTCGTTGGGCACCGCGTGAGGCACGTACAAGGGCGCGCACGGCGCGCGAGGGCCGCACTGGCCGCCGTACTGACATGGGCAGGATTGCTGACCGGGGCCGCCGGCTGTACCTCGGACGGCCCCATCGGCGGGGCGTTCGGCCCCCCGGCACCCGAGGAGGTCATCCACGTCGCACCCGGCGACGGCAGCAAGCAGGTACGCCCCGACGCGGAGCTGCGGGTGCGGGTGCCGGACGGGCGGCTGGAGTCGGTGAAGGTCGTCATGGAGCAGGACGCCCGGAAGTCACCGGTCCCCGGACGGGTCTCCGCCGACGGGCTGACCTGGAAACCCGACGACGAACGGCTGGCACTGGCCGCGAAGTACACCGTCGACGCGGTGGCCGTGGACGGTGACGGGCGCCGCTCGGCCCGCCACACCACTTTCACCACCTACGTCCCGGAGGAACGCTTCATCGGCTACGTCGCCCCGGACGACCGCTCCACCGTCGGCACCGGGATGATCGTCTCCCTGGAGTTCAACCGGAAGATCGTCCACCGTGCGGCGGTCGAACGCGCCGTCCGCGTCACCTCCCGCCCCGCCGTCGAGATCCGCCCGCACTGGTTCGGCGCGTCCCGCCTGGACTTCCGCCCCGAGCACTACTGGAAGCCGGGCACCCGGGTCACCGTCGAGCTGCGGCTGCGCGACGTGGAGGGAGCGCCCGGGGTCTACGGGCTCCAGCACCGCACGTTCACCTTCACCGTCGGCCGCAGTCAGGTCTCCGTCGTCGACGCGTCCCGGCACACCATGGAGGTCAGACGGGACGGCGAACTGCTCACCACCGTGCCGGTCACGGCCGGCGCGGCGAAGACCACCACGTACAACGGCAAGATGGTGATCACCGAGATGCTCGAGGTCACCCGCATGGACAGCCGCACGGTCGGCTTCGGCGGCGAGTACGACATCCCCGACGTCCCGCACGCCATCCGCCTGACGAGCTCCGGCACCTTCCTGCACGGCAACTACTGGACCGAGCCCGAGGTGTTCGGCCGGCGGAACGTCAGCCACGGCTGCATCGGCCTGCGCGACGTGAAGGGCGGCGGCGCGGACACCCCGGCGGGCTGGTTCTTCGACCGCAGCCTCGTCGGCGACGTCGTCGAGGTGGTCAACAGCAAGGACAAGAAGGTCGCCGCCGACAACGGCCTCGGTGGCTGGAACATGAGCTGGAAGGAGTGGACGGCGGGCAGTGCGGTGAAGTGATCCCCGGCCGGCGGGCCGGCCCTCCCCGGTACCGGGGAAGTTGGGACTGAACGGTGACAATCCCGCCGCGTCCCACGCCCTTGGCCTGGGGTTACGATGCGCCCTGCGCGCGAGGTACGCGCGGGGGCGCGGGTCCGGCCAGGCCCGCCGAGGGGAGAACATCTTGAACAAGGGGCCGATATCGGGGGCGTCGGTCGCCGTGCGGGGGCGCGGTGGCCGGAAGCTGGCGGCGCTGGCGCTCGGTGTGGTGCTGGCGGTGACCGCCTGCGGCGGCGGGGGGACGGAGCCGGGCTCCGGCTCGGGTGACGGCAAGGGCAAGGACTCGACCGCGGCGCAGAGCAAGCAGTCCGAGGCCGTCGTCAGCATCGCGCCGAAGGACGGCGCGAAGTCCGTGGAGACCAGCGGCGCGCTGAAGGTGAACGCCGCCAAGGGCAGGCTGACCCAGGTCGTCGTCAAGGACCCGGACGGCGAGAAGGTCGAGGGGAAGATGTCCGGCGACGGCGTCACCTGGACACCGTCCACCCACCTGGCCGCCTCCACCAAGTACACCGTGCACGCGGTCGCCGAGGACGCCGAGGGCCGCGTCGCCGCCGAGGACTCCAGCTTCACCACCCTGACGCCGCAGAACACCTTCACCGGCACCTTCACCCCCGAGGACGGTTCCGAGGTCGGCGTCGGCATGCCGTTCTCCCTCCGCTTCACCCGGGGCATCACCAACCCCGAGGACGTCGAGAAGGCCATCCGCATCACGACGGAGCCCGCCGTCGAGGTCGAGGGCCACTGGTTCGGCAACGACCGCCTCGACTTCCGCCCGGAGAAGTACTGGAAGGCCGGCACGAAGGTCACCGTCGACCTCGACCTGGACGGCGTCGAGGGCCGCCCCGGCGTCTACGGCGAGCAGGACAAGACGGTCTCCTTCACCATCGGCCGCGAGCAGATCTCCGTCGTCGACGCCAAGAAGCTCACGATGGAGGTCAAGCGGGACGGCAAGGTCATCAAGACCATCCCCGTCACCACCGGCAAGGCCGGCATGGAGACCTGGAACGGCCAGATGGTCATCAGCGAGCGGCTGAAGGTGACCCGGATGAACGGGGCGACGGTCGGCTACGGCGGCGAGTACGACATCAAGGACGTCCCGCACGCCATGCGCCTGACCACCTCCGGCACCTTCCTGCACGGCAACTACTGGGGCGGGGGAGCCTTCGGCAACTACAACGCCAGCCACGGCTGCATCGGTCTGCGCGACGTGCGCGGCGGCTGGGACAAGAAGGCACCGGGCGCCTGGTTCTTCGACAACTCCATGATCGGTGACGTCGTGATCGTCAAGAACTCCGACGACGCCACCGTCGCCCCGGACAACGGCCTCAACGGCTGGAACATGTCCTGGGAGAAGTGGAAGGCGTAGCCCTCCGCGCGACGTACGCGGCCCCGGTGCGAGCCACGGCACCGGGGCCGCTGCCGTTGGTCACCGTGCTGTGCCTGCCCGGGGGCGGCCCCCGGACCCCCGGCCCGGTGTGAGCGACCGCACCACCCCGGTCGCCGTTGGTCACCGTGCTGTGCCTGCCCGGGGGCGACCCCCGGACCCCCGGCCCGGTGTGAGCGACCGCACCACCCCGGTCGCCGTTAGTCACCGTTAACCTGCTGGCATGACCGTACACCTCGAAGTCGCGGACGGCGTCGGCACGCTGCGCCTGGACCGCCCGCCCATGAACGCGCTGGACGTCGCCACGCAGGACCGCCTGAAGGAACTCGCCGAGGAGGCCGCGCGCCGCGACGACGTGCGCGCCGTGGTGATCTACGGCGGCGAGAAGGTGTTCGCGGCGGGCGCGGACATCAAGGAGATGCAGGCCATGGACCACACCGCGATGGTCCTGCGCGCCCGCGCCCTGCAGGACTCCTTCACCGCCGTGGCCCGCATCCCCAAGCCGGTGGTGGCCGCGGTGACGGGCTACGCGCTCGGCGGCGGCTGCGAGCTCGCGCTCTGCGCCGACTACCGCATCGCCGGGGAGAACGCCAAGCTGGGCCAGCCCGAGATCCTGCTCGGCCTCATCCCGGGCGCGGGCGGCACCCAGCGCCTGTCCCGGCTGATCGGCCCGTCCAGGGCGAAGGACCTCATCTTCACGGGCCGTCAGGTCAGGGCCGACGAGGCGCTGATGCTCGGCCTGGTGGACCGGGTGGTCCCCGCCGAGGAGGTCTACGAGCAGGCGCACGCGTGGGCCGCGAAGCTGGCCCAGGGCCCGGCGATCGCCCTGCGCGCCGCCAAGGAGGCCGTCGACACCGGCCTCGAGACGGACATCGACACCGGCCTCGCCGTCGAGCGCAACTGGTTCGCGGGCCTGTTCGCCACCGAGGACCGCGCACGGGGGATGCGCAGCTTCGTGGAGGAGGGCCCCGGCAAGGCGAAGTTCCTCTGACGCCCCCCGGCACCACGAAACTCCGTCCCGGGCCTTGCAATTGACGCGATGTCTCATCCGGGCCCCTCGGCGGGGCGGTTTATGGGAGCCTTAAGGCACCCTTAAACCTGTCGTGTCGAGGGGGTCCGTCGGTTGCCGCACAGCGAACCGTCGCCGCAGGTCGGACGGGCCGTCGACGGCCCCGAAATGCCGACGGCATATGTCGGCGGACCGTTGCGGAACGGGGGCGCACAGGGGGCGTGTTCCCCCGGAACGACCCCGGAGGACCCCGTGGACGGCCATGATGGGGGCATGACGGGGCTGGAGGGCACGGAACAGCCGCGGGGAGACGGACGCGTGACCGCGTCGCGCTGGTCGCCGACGGCAGAGGACGAACACGCCCCGAAGGCACTGGAGTCGTTCGGCAACCCGGCGGAGGCAGAGGTCCTGCTGCCGTCCCGCCCGGAGTCCGCCGCCACCGCGCGTCGGCTCACCCAGGTCGTGGTCCTGCGCCACTGGGGCCTCGGGGCCAGGATCACCGAGGACGCCGTCCTGCTCGTCTCCGAACTCGTCGGCAACGCCGTGCGCCACACCGGTGCCCGCGTCTTCGGCCTCCGGCTGCGCCGCCGGCGCGGCTGGATCCGCGTCGAGGTCCGTGACCCCTCCCGCGGCCTGCCCTGTCTGATGCCGGTCCAGGACATGGACGTCAGCGGCCGCGGCCTCTTCCTCGTCGACAAGCTCGCCGACCGCTGGGGCGTCGACCTGCTGCCCCGGGGCAAGACCACCTGGTTCGAGATGCGCGTCGCGGACCGCTGACGCACGGCGCCGGCGCGGTGTCCTCAGCCGCGCAGGAACAGCGCCTCCGAACCCACCGGCCGGTAGCCGGCCGCCTGGAAGGCCCGCATGCTGCGGGCGTTCCCGGGCGATATCTGCGCCCACACCGGCTCGTTCCCGGCCAGCCGCCGCGCCGCCAGCGCCAGCCGCCGTCCCCGGCCCCGGTGCCGCGCCTGCTCCGCCACCTCCACCGCGACCTCGAGCCGTCCCGCGATCCCGCGCCCCAGGACCAGCACACCCCCGTCCGCCGTCCACACCCGCACGTCGTCGCGCCGCCTGCGGGCGCTCACCACCCGGGGGTGGCCGGGGTCGCCGACCTGCTCCAGGGCGAGCGGCGGACCGTCCGACGGCGGACCGTCCGGCAGCGGGGCGGCCACCGTCATCACGTCGATCGTGTCCGTCCGCCGCCCCGTGCGCTCCATGAAGGCGGCCAGGAAACGGACGTTCATGGTGGCGGCCAGCGCGTCGCAGTCGGCCGAGGCCAGCGTCCGCCGCACCCACGCGGGGTCCTCGTCGGTGAAGACGACGGAGTGCGCGGTGAACGCCAGCACCCCCGCGTCCCGGCCGGACGGCTGCGCCACCACCGTCGTCCCGCCGTCCGGTGCCGGGAAGACGCCGCGCGCCGCCGCGTCGAGAATGTCCCGCAACGTGTCCCGCGGTGTGCCCGTCACCTTCACGCTCCTTGAGTCTCCACCCACTGGAAGGCCCAGACTCCCAGACATGATCGAAGACGGCACCGGACTTCTCACCATCGGCGAGCTCGCCCGTGCCACCGGCCTGTCCGTGCGCACCATCCGCTACTGGTCCGACGAGGGCGCCCTGCCGCCGGCGGCGCGTTCCGCGGGCGGCTACCGGCTCTACGACGCCGGCTCCGTCGCCCGTCTGGAACTGGTCCGCACCCTGCGCGAGCTGGGCCTCGGCCTCGCCGACGTACGCCGGGTGCTGACCGGTGAGACGACGGTCGCGCGGGTCGCGGCGGCCCACGTGGCCGCGCTGGACGCCCAGATCCGGGCGCTGAAGGTGACCCGTGCGGTGCTGTCGACCGTGGCACGACGTGGTTCGACCGCCGAGGAGACGACACTCATGAACAGACTGGCCCGACTCTCCACCGCCGAGCGCAGGCGCATCATCGAGGACTTCGTGGCGGAGATCTTCGAGGGCGTCGACACGGCGGACCCCGACATCCGCACCCGCCTGCGCTTCGCCGCCGCCGACCTGCCCGACGACCCCGCCCCCGAGCAGGTGGACGCCTGGGTGGAGCTCGCCGAACTGATCCAGGACCCGGAGTTCCGGGCGACGATGCGCAGGATGATCGAGTTCAACGCGGCGGACCGGGGACCGGACGTCCCGGCGGGCTCCTCCCTGTGGTTCATGAGCCGCCTGGTGCGGCTCGCGGGCGACGCGCTGAGGGAGGGCGTCGCACCGGACTCGCCGCGGGCCGCCGGCGTCCTGCGCGCGCTGATCGGTGACGCCGACCCGGCCGCCGTACTGGAACGCCTCGCGGCGGCGACGAACCCCCGCCTCGCCCGCTACCGCGAGCTCTCCGCGATCGTGAACGGCCTGGAACCCCCGTCCGTCCACGAGGAGGAGTTCGGATGGGTGGTCGCCGCGTTGCGGGCTCGAGCGGGCAGTTAATCTGACCTGCGTCATCAGGACTCCAGGGAGTCCGACAGAGCACCGGAAAACTAGACAAAAAGGGGCGGATCGGTGGCGGACATCGAGGAAGCGCGCAAGCAGTTCGAGCGGATCGATACGGACGGGGACGGATTCATCACCGCTGCCGAGTTCAAGACCGCCCTCGCCCAGGGCGGTGACTGGAACGTCACCGAGGCGGTCGCGGAGGCGGTCATCAAGTCCCGCGACCTGAACGGCGACAAGGTCCTGTCCTTCGACGAGTTCTGGGCCCACCTGAACAAGTAGGACCCCGTACGGGGGCCCGGCGCGCACACCTTCCCGTGCGGGCCGGGCCCCCGCGCCGTGCCCGGGGCGGCGCGATGTCACCCGTACGGCCGACGGGGCCGGAATAGCCCGGCCGCCTCGGAGGTTGGTGCCGACCACGGCGGTTCCCGAGGGGAACCGGAGCGGACACCGATCCCCGGAAGGGCCAGGCGAGTCGGACATGAAGATCGGCATCATCGGCGCGGGCAACATCGGCGGAAACCTCACCCGGCGGCTCACCGCCCTCGGGCACGACGTCTCCGTCGCCAACTCCCGCGGCCCGCACACGCTCACGGAGCTGGCCGAGGAGACCGGGGCGAGGCCGGTGCGGGTCGAGGAGGCGGCCCGGGGCGCCGAGGTCGTGGTCGTCGCCGTCCCGCTGAAGGCCGTCCCGGACCTGCCGTCCGGCCTGTTCGACGAGGCCGCGGACGGCGTCGCCGTCGTCGACACCGGCAACTACTACCCGCGGCAGCGCGACGGGAGGATCGCCGGCATCGAGGACGAGGGCCTCACCGAGAGCCGCTGGACGCAGCGGCAGCTCGGCCACCCGGTGATCAAGGCCTTCAACGGCACGTACGCCCAGGACATCCTGGACCGTCACCGTCCGGCCGGCGCCCCCGACCGGATGGCCCTCCCCGTGGCCGGCGACGACGGGGCGGCCAAGCGGAAGGTCCGGGCCCTGATCGAGGAGCTCGGCTTCGACACCGTCGACGCGGGCGGCCTCGACGACTCCTGGCGCCAGCAGCCCGACACCCCGGTCTACGGCCTGCGGGCGGACGCCGAGGCCGTCACCAAGGCCCTCGCGGAGGCGTCCCCGGAGCGCAAGCCGGAGTTCCGGGGTTAGGCACTTCCGGCCCACTTCCTCAACGCCGACCTGCTGGAGAAGTCCGCGACGTTCTTGTCCAGCGGGTCGTCGGTGTACTGGTGGAAGCGCCATTCGGCTCGGATGCGGGGTTTCCCGGCGGTGACGTAGTCGGCGATCCAGAGGCCGTCGCCGGCGTAGGACGTCGTGTCGACGTTGAGCCAGAAATCCCGGTTGCAGTACAGGACGACCCTGTTGTCCGGCCGCAGCTCCTTCACCTTCCGGATGAAGCGGTCCTTCTCGGAGTTGCTCGCGCGGGTGCCCTCGCCGGTGGTCTCCCAGTCGACGGCGAGGATGTCGCCCCGCCTCTCCGGGGCCTTGCTCACGAAGTACTCCGCCTGGTCGGTGAGGTTGCCCGGCCAGAGGAAGTGGTAGAAGCCGACCACCAGGCCGGCGTCGCGGGCCGTCTTCGTCTGGGCGGAGAGCCTGGGGTTGGTGTAGGAACGGCCCTCCGTCGCCTTGACGAAGACGAAGGACAGGCCGTCGGTGTCGTACGAGGAGGGCTGGTACGAGCTCACATCGATGCCACGCAGCATGCGGGCTCCCTGACGTGCTTGTGGGGGAGGGGAGTTGAGTGGTTCATTCCCCACCACGGCGGCGTCCACGCACCGGCGCGGCCCCCCGCGGGGTGCGCGCGCCTCCAGGAGGCGTGTTCAGTCGAGAACCGCTCTCAACCGGTCGCAGATCCGCTCCACCTCGGTCGCCTCGGGGAAACACCCCGCCTCACCCATGGCCGGCTGCAGCGCGGGGCCGAAGGCGCCGGACCGGGACAGCTCCCGGCGCCCGACGGGCTGCACGACGAAGTGGAGGTGGCCGGGAACCCCGCCCGCGTGCGACCACAGGCACACGTACACCTGCTCCGGGGACACCACCGTGGTGACGGCGGCGCTCACCCGCTGCAGCAGGGGCCCCAGCTCGGCGGACTCCCGCGCCGTCAGCTCGGCGACGTGCACCACGTGGCGGGCAGCCTTGACCACCAGGGTGCCCGGCCCCAGCGGCCCGACGCAGTGCTCGACCACCCAGGACCCGGACCGCGGCACGTTCCCGCCCGGCAGCGGAACCGCGCCGGCCGTCAGGTCGCACGCCAGGCACCCGTCGCCCGCGCCGGCTCCCTCGGCCACCGGGGTCCCCTTCCCCGGGAGTTCCGCGGCTCCCCGTTCGGCATCCGGTCACGCGAACGGCCGAGCCGCACGGGCCCTGAGGGCCTTCGGCGTCCGGAAGGGCCCTGTCGTCGGGCTCAGCACTCGATGATGTTCACCGCCAGCCCGCCCCGGGCCGTCTCCTTGTACTTGACCGACATGTCCGCGCCGGTGTCCTTCATCGTCTTGATGACCTTGTCCAGGGACACCTTGTGCGAGCCGTCGCCGCGCATCGCCATCCGCGCCGCCGTGACCGCCTTCACCGCGGCCATGCCGTTGCGCTCGATGCACGGGATCTGGACCAGGCCGCCGACCGGGTCGCAGGTCAGGCCCAGGTTGTGCTCCATGCCGATCTCGGCGGCGTTCTCCACCTGCTCCGGGGTGCCGCCGAGCACCTCGGCGAGGGCGCCCGCGGCCATCGAGCAGGCGGAGCCCACCTCGCCCTGGCAGCCGACCTCGGCACCGGAGATGGAGGCGTTCTCCTTGAAGAGCATGCCGATGGCGCCGGCCGCGAGCAGGAAGCGGACCACGCCCTCCTCGTCGGCGCCGGGCACGAAGTTCATGTAGTAGTGCAGCACGGCCGGGATGATCCCCGCCGCTCCGTTCGTCGGCGCCGTGACGACCCGGCCGCCGGCCGCGTTCTCCTCGTTCACCGCCATCGCGTAGAGCGTGATCCACTCCATGGCGAGGGCCTGCGGGTCGCCCTCGGAGCGCAGCTTGCGCGCGGTGTTCGCGGCCCGGCGGCGCACCTTCAGACCGCCCGGCAGGATGCCCTCGCGGGACATGCCGCGGTCGACGCACGCCCGCATCACCCGCCAGATCTCCAGCAGGCCCGCGCGGATCTCCTCCTCGGTCCGCCAGGCGCGCTCGTTCTCCAGCATCAGGGCGGAGATGGACAGGCCCGTCTCCTTCGTCAGGCGCAGCAGCTCGTCGCCCGTGCGGAAGGGGTACTTCAGGACGGTGTCGTCCAGCTTGATGCGGTCCGCGCCCACCGCGTCCTCGTCGACGACGAAGCCGCCGCCCACCGAGTAGTACGTCTTGGCCAGCAGCTCGGCGCCGGACGCGTCGTACGCCCACAGCGTCATGCCGTTGGCGTGGTACGGGAGCGCCTTGCGGCGGTGCAGCACCATGTCGTCGTCGAAGGAGAACGCGATCTCGTGCTCGCCGAGGAGGCGGATCCGGCCGCCGTCCTTGATCTTCTCCACCCGCTCGTCGGCCGTCTCCACGTCCACCGTGCGCGGCGAGTCGCCCTCCAGGCCGAGCAGCACCGCCTTGGGCGTGCCGTGCCCGTGGCCGGTGGCGCCGAGGGAGCCGTACAGCTCGGCCCGGACCGAGGCGACGGAGCCCAGCAGGTCCTCGTTGCGCAGCCGCCGGGCGAACATGCGGGCCGCCCGCATCGGGCCGACCGTGTGCGAGCTGGACGGGCCGATGCCGATCGAGAACAGATCGAAGACCGAGATGGCCACGGGAGGACTCCTAGGGGTTCGGCGGACGGCGCTGTCCACCGGGGAGGGGGCGGATCACGAGCGGGTCGGAGGTTCGGGAGGGGGTGTCACGTGCGGGGGTCATGGTGCGGGGCACCGCGCTCACCGACCCAGTGTGCGCGATGCCCCGGACGTCCGTACGAATAAAAGCGTACGAAATTACTGCAGACCGGGGTACAGCGGGTGCTTCTCGGCGAGAGCCGTGACCCGCGCCCGGAGCGCCTCGGCGTCGTAGGACGGCTTCAGCGCCTCGGCGATCACGTCCGCGACCTCGGCGAAGTCCTCGGCCGTGAAGCCGCGGGTGGCCAGGGCGGGCGTACCGATGCGCAGGCCCGAGGTGACCATCGGCGGACGCGGGTCGTTCGGGATCGCGTTGCGGTTGACGGTGATGCCGACCTCGTGGAGCCGGTCCTCGGCCTGCTGGCCGTCCAGCTCCGAGTTCCGCAGGTCGACCAGGACCAGGTGCACGTCCGTGCCGCCGGACAGCACGTCCACGCCCACGGCCCTGACGTCGTCCTTGACCAGGCGCTCGGCCAGGATGCGGGCGCCCTCCAGGGTGCGGCGCTGCCGCTCCTTGAAGTCCTCGCTCGCGGCGACCTTGAAGGCGACCGCCTTGGCCGCGACCACGTGCTCCAGCGGACCGCCCTGCTGGCCCGGGAACACCGCGGAGTTGATCTTCTTGGCCAGTTCGGCCGTGGAGAGGATCACCCCGCCGCGGGGGCCGCCGAGGGTCTTGTGGGTCGTGGTCGTCACGACGTGGGCGTGCGGCACCGGGTTCGGGTGCAGGCCCGCCGCGACCAGACCGGCGAAGTGCGCCATGTCGACCATGAGGTACGCGCCAACCTCGTCCGCGATCCGGCGGAACGCGGCGAAGTCCAGCTGACGCGGGTACGCCGACCAGCCGGCGACGATCAGCTTCGGCTTGTGCTCCTTGGCCAGGCGCTCGACCTCGGCCATGTCGACGACACCGGTGTCGTCCACGTGGTACGCGACCACGTCGTAGAGCTTGCCGGAGAAGTTGATCTTCATGCCGTGGGTCAGGTGCCCGCCGTGCGCGAGGTTCAGACCCATGATCGTGTCACCGGGCTTGAGCAGCGCGAACATCGCGGCGGCGTTGGCCTGCGCGCCCGAGTGCGGCTGCACGTTGGCGTGCTCGGCGCCGAAGAGCTCCTTGACGCGGTCGATGGCGATCTGCTCGATCACGTCGACGTGCTCGCAGCCGCCGTAGTAGCGGCGGCCGGGGTAACCCTCGGCGTACTTGTTGGTGAGGACCGAGCCCTGGGCCTCCATGACCGCGACCGGGGCGAAGTTCTCCGAGGCGATCATCTCGAGGGTGGACTGCTGGCGGTGCAGCTCGGCGTCGACCGCCGCGGCGACGGCCGGGTCGAGCTCGTGCAGGGGCGTGTTCAGAAGCGACATGCGGCTACGGCTCCTCAGCCGGCGATGTGGGCGTCGTACTCGGCGGCGGTCAGCAGGTCGGCCGGCTCGTCGGTGACGCGCACCTTGAACAGCCAGCCGCCCTCGAAGGGGGCCGAGTTCACCAGCGACGGGTCGTTCACCACGTCCTCGTTGACCTCGGTGACCTCGCCGGAGACCGGGCAGTACAGGTCGCTGACCGACTTGGTCGACTCCAGCTCGCCGCAGGTCTCGCCCGCGGTCACGCTGTCACCGACGGCGGGGAGCTGGACGAAGACGACGTCGCCGAGCGCGTTGGCCGCGTGCTCCGTGATGCCGATCGTCGACACGCCGTCCTCGGCGGCCGACAGCCACTCGTGCTCCTTGCTGTAACGCAGCTGCTGGGGGTTGCTCATGGCCTGAATTCTCCTGTACACGGGGGACTGCTGATGACTGAGGGGACCGCGGGGACCGCGTGTGGGCAGGTACGGCGTACCCGGCCGCACACGTGGAGGGCTGCCCGGGGAAGAGACGCTACGCCGGTGTCACTTCTGCCGCTTGTAGAACGGCAGCGCCACGACCTCGTACGGCTCGTGGCTGCCGCGGATGTCCACGCCGACGCCCTCGGTGCCGGGCGCCGCGTACGCCGGGTCGACGTAGGCCATGGCGATCGGCCTGCCCAGGGTCGGGGAGGGAGCGCCGGAGGTGACCTCGCCGACCACCTCGCCGCCGGCGACGACCGCGTACCCGGCGCGCGGGACGCGGCGGCCCTCGGCGACCAGGCCGACCAGGACGCGCGGCGGGTTCTGCTCGGCGCGCGCGGCGGCCTCGGCCAGGGCGGCGCGGCCCACGAAGTCGCCCTCCTTCTCGAACTTCACCACCCGGCCCAGACCGGCGTCGAAGGGCGTCAGGGAGGTGCTCAGCTCGTTGCCGTACAGCGGCATGCCCGCCTCCAGGCGCAGCGTGTCCCGGCAGGACAGCCCGCACGGGACCAGGCCCGCGCCCTCGCCGGCCTTGGTCAGCGCCTGCCACAGCTCCACCGCGTGCTCCGGCTTCACGAACAGCTCGAAGCCGTCCTCGCCGGTGTAACCGGTGCGGGCGATGAGCGCGGGGACGCCGGCGACGGTGCCGGGCAGGCCGGCGTAGTACTTCAGGCCGTCCAGGTCGGCGTCGGTCAGGCTCTTCAGGATCGCGGGGGACTCGGGACCCTGCACGGCGAGCAGCGCGTAGGCGTCGCGGTCGTCGCGCACCTCGGCGTCGAAGCCGGCCGAGCGCTCCACGAGGGCGTCCAGCACCACCTGCGCGTTGGAGGCGTTGGCGACCACCATGTACTCGGTCTCGCCGAGCCGGTAGACGATCAGGTCGTCCAGGATGCCGCCGTCCTCGCGGCAGATCATGGTGTAGCGGGCGCGGCCGGGCTTGACGCCCCCGATGTTGCCGACCAGGGCGTGGTCGAGGAGTGCGGCGGCCTGCGGGCCGGTGACCGTGATCTCGCCCATGTGCGAGAGGTCGAAGAGGCCGGCCTTGGTGCGCACGGCGTTGTGCTCGTCGCGCTCGGAGCCGTAGCGCAGGGGCATGTCCCAGCCGGCGAAGTCGGTCATCGTCGCGCCGAGCGAACGATGCAGCGCATCGAGCGCGGTCCGGCGGAGTTCGGTACTGCTCATCGGTCGGTCTCCCAAGGCAGGACAGGCGAGGAACGTTCCTCCCCATCTGTCATCGGAACCTGAGAGGTTCGCCATGACCGTCCACGCAGGGGAGGGATCACGGCTTGCACCTTGGGTGGAGCCGCCGGAGCACTGTCACAGCGGCCCGCTTTTCAGATGTGCCTCGCCCGCGCGGTAACGGGGCCTGAGAGATTCAAGGGAGGGACTTGCTCCTTCGGCGCCCCGGCGACACATGGTGCAGGGGACTCTCCCGCGCGGATTCAAACGGCCGGTATGCAGTTGGCGCGCCCATCATTGCACGCATCTTCGGGGCGCGGCAGGGGGACCCTTCACTGGGTACGCACAGAGTGCGCGGGCGGTCACGGCGAGCTGTGACAGGCCTGTTTCAGGAAACGGACGGAAACGAGAGGCATTCGGTATTACCTTCTCTTTACACTCGGTGGGGATGGGACTCCGTACCTGGCCCCAGGGGAGGACGATCACGGTGAACAGGACCACGGCGTGCGCCGCCACCACGGGCGTCGCGCTGTCCGAGCAGTCGGCCGTTCCGGTCCGGAAGGCCCGCGGCGCACTGCCGGCGCCGGTCGTCCGGGACCTGCGCGGGCGCGCCGGCGGCAGCCCGCACGCCCTGCTCTTCGGACCCCGCGACCTCGTCGTGGTCACCGGACTGCCCGGCAGCGGCAAGTCCACCCTGATGCGGCGCACGGTGCGCGGCACCCGCGTCGACTCCCAGGACACCCGCGACCGCTGGGACCACCGCGTGCCGCGCCTCCTGCCGTACGCCGTCTACCGCCCGCTGGTCCGCCTCGCCCACTACGCCGGGCTGCGCAGGGCCCTGCGCGCGGGCGGGGGAGTCGTCGTGCACGACTGCGGCACGCAGGCGTGGGTGCGCCGCTGGCTGGCCCGCGAGGCCCGGCGCCGGGGCGCCCGCCTGCACCTGCTGCTCCTGGACGTCACCCCGCAGCAGGCCCTGGCCGGCCAGCGCGAGCGGGGCCGGGGCGTCTCCCGGTACGCGTTCCTGCGGCACCGCGCGGCGAGCGACCGGCTGCTGCGGGCGGTGGAGCGGGGCGAGCCGCCGGCCGGCTGCGGCTCGGCGGTCCTGATCGACCGGGACGCGGCGAACGCGCTGCGCCGCATCGGCTTCACGGGCTGACCGGCCGGCCGCACGGACCGATCGCGGCCGGCTGACCGGCCGCGGCGCGGCAGCGGTTAGCCTTTTGAGCCACAGCAGTGGTTCCAGGCAGGCGGTAGGCAGATGGACTTCCCGGCGGATCTCCCGGCGCAGGCACACCCCCACCCGCACGGCGGATGGCCGGGCAACGAGCTGGAGGAGGTGCTCTCCGCCTCCCTCGGCGTCCCCTCGGCGGGCGGCCGGATCGTCGAGGTGCTGGGCCGCAGTTTCGTCTGGGTCCCCCTGCCCAACGGCGGCGGCCCGGACAGCGGCCCGCTCGACCTGCCCACGATGGAGCTCGACGGTCAGGCGTACGTCCCGGTGTTCAGCTCCGAGGAGCAGTTCCGCCAGGTCGTCGGCTCCCACATGTCGTACACGATCGCGCCGGCCGTGGAGTTCGCGCGCGGTCTGCCTCCGCAGGCCGGGATCGCGGTGAACCCCGGTGGCGTGGTCGGCATCCCGCTGCCGCCGCCCGCCGTGGCCGAGCTGTGCCGGGCCGGACGCACCCCGTTGGACGGTCCGGCGGGCGGCGGCCGGGTCCGGCTGTTCGAGCCCGACTGGCAGGACGACCCGGTGGACTTCCTCAGCGCGGCCTCGGCGGAGTTCGAGACCACGGGAGTGGTGGCCACCGCCCGCCGCTGCCTCGCCGCGATCGAGACGGCCGACCCGGTGCTGTTCGTCGGCGTGGAGCTGTCCCGGTGGGAGGGGGACCTGCGGGCCCTGCCGATGGACGCCCTCGGCCGTGCGCTGGGCCGGACGGCGGTGAAGTGGCCGGTCAACCTGGTCCTGCTGGACGTGGCGCAGGACCCGGTGGGCGACTGGATGCGCGACCGGATCCGCCCCTTCTACCAGCGCACCCCGTAGCCCCGCCCGGCACCGTCTCCCCGCCCGCCCCGACAGCCCGGCCGGGCGGACCCGGGAACCGCCCGCCCGACCACGCGCCCACCACCCCGGCGGCCGAGCCCGCGCCGCCTCGTCCGCCGGTGCGGGATTCCCTCCGCTCGGGGGTCGGCCCCGATCGCCCGTCCGTCGGCACGGTGCGATCCGTTCTCCCCGCCGCACGCCCGGTCGCCGGGTCGTGCACCGGATCGTCCGCCAGGCCCTGCCGGAGGCCGCCCGGCCACCTGCCGGGTCCCGCCCGGCGGCCGGCGCCCGTGCCGTCGGTGTCGGCCGGTCGCCCGGTCCGACCGGGCCGTCCGGCGGTATGGTCGGCCGATCCGCGTGCCGCACGGGCAGCGGTCGCCGGGCGGTGGGCGGCTTAAGCTAGGTTCATTGGCCGGCTGGTGTTGTACGGAGGGGCGATACAAAGTGAGCGCTGGCACCGCGGCGGCCGGGCAGGTCGAGCACATGCTGCGCCAGGTGACGCCCGGGCGTTACGACGCCTACGAGGCGTTGCTGCGGGCGCTCGCGACCCCCTCCACCGGTCAGGTCTGGATGCTGCTGTGGCACGGCCAGGCCGGCTCCCCGGACGCCCAGTACGGGAACATGGAGGTGGACGGCTTCGGCTACGCGCCCTGCGTCACCTCCGCCCAGGAGCTGTCGGCCAGTGGCTGGAACCGGTCGTACGAGGTGGTCGACGGGCTCGACGTGGCCCGCGCGCTCTATCCCGACCACTACGGGCTCTGGCTCAATCCGCACGCCCCGGGCGGCGGAGTGGGCATCCCCTGGCTGGACCTGCGCCGCATCGCCACCGGCCTGGACCGCCAGCCCGCCGGGCCGCTCAGACTGTCCGAGCCCGGCATCGAGATCCCGCAGTTCTACGCCCTGCTCGCGCAGAACGCCCACCGCACCCCGGCCGTCCGCGCGCTGCGCCGCGCCTGGGTGCAGCCCGCACTGGGCGCGCCCTACCTCGCCATCGGCCTCGACGTGTACGACACCTCGCCGTCGGCCGTCGACGCGGTGCGCGCCATGATGCAGCAGTCCCTCGGGGCCGTCCCGGACGGACTGCCCGTGTCGACCGTCGCGATGTCCGACGAGCACGACCCGGTCGCGATGTGGCTGCGTGCCAACTCCCGTCCGTTCTACGACCGCGAGGCGCACGGCGCCGTTCCACCCCCCACCTCGGGCTACGGCTACCCGCCCGCGCACCGGCGCTGACCGGGCCGTATCCGCGGCCGTACCCGCGAGGGCCCGGTGCGGCCGGCCCGGCCGCGCCCCGCTCGTGCTGACGAGGCGTCACCGGGTCCACGATGTGGACACCGGCACCGGTGCGGTCCGCCGGCCCCGACCGGCCGTCCGACGCTGATTTCGCGTCAGATTTTCGGCCACGCACACTCGACTACACCCCGTCAACCGCCGATCACCTGCGGTTTCACCCGTTCTCCACACTGCTCGGCCCCTTCTGAACACCCTTCTGGGGGCCGCCTCTTGGGGCCGGCGGGGCGATTCCCGACGGCGGGACGCCTGAACCGCCCCATATGTCAACTGTTCAGATCTCAGGTAGGTATCACCGCTATCCGGACTGTTCCTGACCACCTGTGAACGTCTGTAGTGTTCGGCCGGTCAAGGTGCATCCACATAGCGGACCCGGAGTGGCCCCAATATGCGCATAATCAAGTCCCGAGCCGCTCGGGCGATCACGGCCGCGGTGGCGGTCGGTCTGATCGCCACGGGCTGCTCCAGCGAACGGGACAACAAGAGCAAGGACGGCGGCGAGAAGGACACCTTCGTCTTCGCCGGTGCAGGTGACCCGGGTTCCCTGGACCCTGCCCTCGCGAGCGACGGCGAAACCTTCCGCGTGACGCGCCAGGCGTTCGAGGCGCTCCTCGAGCACGAGTCCGGCGGCACCAAGCTGGTCGGCGGCCTCGCCGAGACCTGGTCGAGCAACGACAAGGGCACCGTCTGGACCTTCAACCTCCGCAAGGGCGTGAAGTTCCACGACGGCGAGGCGTTCAACGCCGCGGCCGTCTGCGCCAACTACGACCACTGGTTCAACTGGACGGGCACCTACCAGTCCAGCGCGGTCTCCTACTACTGGCAGACCATCATGGGCGGCTTCGCGAAGAACGAGGACAAGGAGACGCCCGAGGCGAACTACAAGTCCTGCACCGCGAAGGACGAGCACACCGCCGTCATCGAGGTCAAGGAGCCCTCCGCCAACCTCCCCGGCGGCTTCTCCCTCAACGCCCTGGCGATCCACTCGCCGAAGGCCATCGAGGAGTACAAGAAGCAGGACGCCTCCGCCAAGGGCGACGCCATCACGTACCCCAAGTACAGCCAGGAGGCCGGCACGGTCGCCGGTACCGGCCCGTACAAGATCGTCAAGTGGAACAAGGGCAACAAGGAAGTCACCCTCGAGCGCTTCGACGACTACTGGGGCGAGAAGGCGAAGATCAAGAACCTGGTCTTCCGCACCATCGACACCGAGGAGGGCCGCCGCCAGGCGCTCCAGGCCGGTGACATCGACGGCTACGACCTCGTCGCCCCGGCCGACGTCGAGACCCTCAAGAAGGAGGGCTACGTCGTCCCGACCCGTGGCGTCTTCAACCTCTTCTACGTGGGCATGAGCCAGGAGGCCAACAAGGCCCTCAAGAAGAAGGAAGTCCGCCAGGCGATCGCGCAGTCGATCGACAAGGAGAACCTGGTCAAGACCCAGCTGCCCGAGGGCGGCAAGGTCGCCGACCAGTTCATGCCGGACACCATCGCGGGCTACTCCAAGAACGTCAAGAAGTACCCGTTCGACACCGCCGCGGCCAAGAACCTCCTCAAGAAGGCCGGTGAGGAGAAGCTCAAGGTCACGTTCTGCTACCCGACCGAGGTCACCCGCCCGTACATGCCTGCCCCGCAGGACCTGTTCGAGCTGATGAAGGCCGACCTGGAGAAGGCCGGCATCACCGTCACGCCGAAGGCCATGAAGTGGGCCCCGGACTACATCGACGCCACCGAGGCGGGCTCCTGCGACCTGCACATGCTCGGCTGGACCGGTGACTTCAACGACGGCTACAACTTCATCGGCACCTGGTTCGCCGGGTACGACAAGCAGTGGGGCTTCAAGGACAAGAAGGTCTTCGACGCCGTGAACGCCGGCTCGAAGATGGGCAAGGCCGAGGAGCGCGTCGCGGCCTACCAGAAGGCCAACGAGGTCATCATGGACTACCTCCCGGGTGTCCCGGTCTCCTCCTCCCCGCCGGCCATCGCCTTCGCCAAGAACGTGAACCCGCCGAACGTCTCCCCGCTGACGCAGGAAGTCTTCTCCGAGGCCTCCTTCAAGTAAGCGCGTAATCGGCAGGAGAACAAGCAAGAACGGGGGGTCCGCCCGGCTGTCGCAACTCGGCGGCCGGGCGGGTCCATTCATGTAAGACATCACGCAAGAAAGGGGCATGCGGGGTGCTGCGTCTCGTCGTACGAAGACTGCTCCAGCTCATACCCACGCTGCTCGGCCTGTCGGTTCTGCTCTTCCTGTGGCTCGACCGGCTGCCCGGCGGACCCGCCTCAGCGATCCTGGGGGAGAAGGCCACCGAAGCCGAAGTGGCGCGCATCAACCGTGCGCTCGGGCTGGACCAGCCCGTCTACGTCCAGTACTGGCGCTTCCTCAAGCGCATCGCCGAACTCGACCTGGGCACCTCCACCCAGACCGGACAGCCGGTGTGGGACGAGTTCGTCCTGCGCTTCCCCGCGACCGTGGAACTGTCCCTCCTCGCGATCCTCATCGCCGTGGCCGTCGGCGTCCCGCTCGGCTACTTCGCCGCCCGCAAGCGCGGCGGCTGGCTCGACGTCACCGCGGTCTCCGGCTCGCTCGTCGGCATCTGCATCCCGGTCTTCTTCCTCGCCCTGATCCTCAAGGGCGTCTTCGCCGTCGAGCTCGGGATCTTCCCCAGCTACGGACGCCAGGACACCGGCATCGACGCCACGAGCGTGACCGGCTTCGCCGTCCTGGACGGCGTCCTCACCGGGGAGTTCGACGCCTCCTGGGACGCGATCACGCACCTGATCCTCCCCTCCATCGCCCTGGCCTCCATCCCGCTCGCGGTCATCGTGCGCATGACCCGCGCCAGCGTCCTCGAGGTGCAGGACGAGGACTACGTCCGCACCGCCGAGGCCAAGGGCCTCAAGCGGAGCGTCGTCCGCGGCCGGCACGTGCTGCGCAACGCGATGCTCCCCGTGGTGACCGCGGTCGGCCTGCTCACGGGCTCCCTGCTGTCCGGCGCCGTCCTGACCGAGTCCGTGTTCGCCTTCGGCGGCATCGGCTCCTTCATCCGGCAGGCGATCGACGCCCGCGACTACCCCGTGCTCGTCGGGTTCATCATGTTCATCGCGCTGGTGTACGTCCTGATCAACCTGCTGGTGGACCTGGCGTACAGCCTCATCGACCCGAGAGTGCGGGTGCACTGACGTGAGTGTCGCCACCAAGACAGACAAGATCCAGC
The DNA here is from genome assembly GCF_014203535.1 of Streptomyces griseomycini. Taxonomy (GTDB): domain Bacteria; phylum Actinomycetota; class Actinomycetes; order Streptomycetales; family Streptomycetaceae; genus Streptomyces; species Streptomyces griseomycini. Next base: position 62,404 of record NZ_JACHJI010000020.1, on the reverse strand, counting down.
GCCTCGCGGAACTGACCGCGGTCAAGGAGACCAGCACCGGCGCCAGCCTGTGGCGGGAGGCCCTCCGCCGCCTGAGGCACAGCAAGATGGCGATCGTCGGCGCGGTCATCATCGCCCTGTTCCTCGTCCTCGCGATCGTCGGGCCCTACGTCGCCCCGTACTCCCCGACCGCCCAGACCTGGCGGAACGAGGTCTTCCCCAACCGGGGCGAGTTCGTCGGCGCGCGCGGCGAGAACTGGTTCGGGCTCGACCACCTCGGCCGGGACGTGTTCTCCCGCATGCTGGTCGGCGCCCGTCAGACGCTGCTCGTCGGTGTCGTCGCCACGCTGATCGGCCTGATCATCGGCTTCCTGATCGGCGGTGTCTCCGGGGCCGCCGCCACCCTCGGCGGTGACGCCGGAAAGCGCGTCGACTCCGTCATCATGCGCTTCATCGACATGATGCTGGCGCTGCCCTCGCTGCTGCTGGCCGTGTCCATCGCCGCCGTCATGGGCCAGTCGCTGACCACCGTGATGATCGCCGTGGGTGTGGTCCAGATCCCGGTGTTCGCCCGACTGCTGCGCGGCGCCATGCTGGCGCAGGGCGGCGCGGACTACGTGCTCGCGGCCAGGTCCCTGGGCGTGCGCAAGCGGCGCATCGTGGTCTCGCAGATCGTCCCCAACTCGCTCAGCCCGGTGATCGTGCAGGCCACGCTCTCCCTGGCCACCGCGATCATCGAGGCGGCCGCCCTGTCCTACCTGGGCCTCGGCAACCCCGACCCGGCCATCCCCGAGTGGGGCGTCATGCTCACCCAGGCGCAGCGCTTCTTCGACAACGCGCCGATGATGGCGGTCTACCCCGCCGTCGGCATCATCATCACCGCCCTCGGCTTCACCCTGCTCGGCGAGGCCATGCGGGAAGCCCTCGACCCGAAGCTGAAGGGCTGAAGCACCATGTCTCTGCTCACTGTCGACGAACTGACCGTCACCTTCGGCGGCCGCGGCCGCAAGGAGTCCCGGGCGGTCGACGGCGTCTCCTTCGAGGTCGACCAGGGCCAGGTCGTGGGCCTGGTCGGCGAGTCCGGCTGCGGGAAGTCCGTCACCTCCCTGGCCCTGATGGGCCTGCTCCCGGACAAGGGCGTCACGGTCGGCGGCCGCGCCGAATTCGACGGCACGGACCTGTTCACCATGAGCCGGTCCGCCCGCCGCGACCTGCGCGGCAGCAAGATGGCGATGATCTTCCAGGATCCGCTGTCCTCCCTCAACCCGGTCGTGCCGGTCGGCGTGCAGGTCACCGAGATCCTGGAGCGCCACCGCGGGATGAAGGGCGAGGCCGCCCGCAAGGAGGCCGCCCACCTGCTGGACCGGGTCGGCATCCCCGACCCGACCCGGCGGCTCAAGGAGTACCCGCACCAGCTCTCCGGCGGCATGCGCCAGCGCGCGCTGATCGCCATGGCGGTGGCCTGCGCCCCGCGCATGCTCATCGCCGACGAGCCCACCACGGCCCTCGACGTGACGATCCAGGCGCAGATCCTGGAGCTGCTCAAGGAGCTCGTGGACCAGGAGGGCACCGCCCTGCTGATGATCACCCACGACCTGGGCGTGGTCGCCGGCCTCTGCGACCAGGTCAACGTGCTCTACGCGGGCAGGGTCGTGGAGTCCGCCGGGCGCCGCGAGCTGTTCGCCCACCCCACCCACCCCTACGCGCACGGACTGCTGGGCTCCATCCCGCGTCTGGACGCCCCCAGGGGCGAGCCCCTGAGCCCCATCCGCGGCTCCATCAACGACCGCATCGCCTGGGCCGACGGCTGCGCCTTCGCGCCCCGCTGCGACCGGTACGAGATGGGCTGCCTGACCGGCACCCCGCAGCTCACCGAGCCCCGTGCGGCCGGTCACCAGGTGCGGTGCGTCAACCCCGTACTCGACGACGCGAAGGCCGAGGAGGTCACCGCATGAGCCTGCTCGAACTGGACGGCGTCAAGGTCCACTTCCCGATCAAGAAGGGCATCCTGTTCGACCGCACGGTCGGCCACGTCTACGCCGTGGACGGGGTGTCCCTGAAGGTCGAGGCCGGCGAGACCTACGGCCTGGTCGGCGAGTCCGGCTGCGGCAAGACCACCCTGGGGCGGTCGGTGCTGCGGCTGGTGGACATCACCGAGGGCTCGGTCGTCCTCGACGGGACCGACCTGGCGAAGCTGCCGAGCGAGGAGATGCGCCGCTTCCGGCGCCGGCTCCAGATGGTCTTCCAGGACCCGCTGGGCTCGCTCAACCCCCGGCAGAACATCGAGTCCATCCTGTCCGAGGGCATGGTCGCCCACGGCATCGGCAAGGACCAGGAGGAGCGCCGGGAGAAGATCAAGTCGATCCTGGACAAGGTCGGCCTGCCCTCCAACGCGCTCTCCCGCTACCCGCACGAGTTCTCCGGCGGCCAGCGCCAGCGCATCGGCATCGCCCGCGCGCTGGTCCTCGAGCCGGACGTGATCATCTGCGACGAGCCGGTCTCCGCGCTCGACGTGTCGGTCCAGGCCCAGGTCATCAACCTGCTGGAGGAGCTCCAGGAGGAACTCGGCCTGACCTACGTGGTGATCGCGCACGACCTCGCGGTGGTCCGGCACATCTCCGACACGATCGGCGTGATGTACCTGGGCTCGCTGGTCGAGGAGGCACCGAGCGACGCGCTGTACGCCGAGCCGAAGCACCCGTACACCAAGGCCCTGATGTCGGCCGTGCCGGTGCCGGACCCGGAGGTGGAGGACAAGCGCGAGCGCATCCTGCTCACCGGTGACCTGCCCTCCCCGGCGAACCCGCCGAGCGGCTGCCGTTTCCACACGCGCTGCCCCTGGGCCCAGGCCGAGCGGTGCGCGACCGAGCGGCCGGAACTGCGGGACGTCGGCGGCGGCCACCGGGTGGCCTGCCACTTCGCCGAGGAGATCGAGTCGGGGAAGCTGGGGCTGACCCGGCCCACCGGCATCGAGGCCGTCACGGAGAGCGAGGACGTGGTCGTCGAGCAGGCCGAGGACGAGGCGGAGGTTCCCGCCGCCCTCCTGCCGGCCGACTCGACGACCAAGCCGGACGCCGCGGCGGTCAAGGATAAGGTGCCGGCGGCGGCCGAGACCCCGGGCGACCGGACGGCCGACGCCGTCGCGAAGGACCGCGACGCCGCAGCACCGGACGCGTCCGGCAAGGAGAAGGAGCAGGACAAGACCGGCTGACGGACCGCCGTCCTTCCCGGAACCTCGCACGGCTCCGCTGAAAGGTTTACGGACAGCAAGTTCACACCACCCCTCGCCTTGGTTTGCAAGGCGAGGGGTTCTTGCTGGGTGAGAATATGAGGGTGCTCCAGCAACTGTTCAGTCCGTCCGTCCTGCACACGCTCGACCTGATCGGCATCTTCGTCTTCGCGATCTCCGGCGCCCTGCTGGCCGTCCGCAAGAACTTCGACGTCTTCGGCATCGCCGTACTCGCCGAGGTCACCGCACTCGGCGGCGGGCTCTTCCGCGACCTGGTCATCGGCGCCGTACCGCCCGCCGCCTTCACGGACCTGGGGTACTTCGTCACCCCGCTGCTCGCCACGGTCCTGGTCTTCTTCCTCCACCCGCACGTGGAGCGCATCCAGACCGCCGTCAACGTCTTCGACGCGGCCGGCCTCGGCCTGTTCTGCGTCGTCGGCACGACCAAGGCGTACGACCACGGCCTCGGCCTGACCGCCTCGGCCTGTCTGGGCCTGGCCACCGCGGTCGGCGGCGGTGTGCTGCGCGACGTGCTCGCCAACGAGGTGCCGTCGCTGCTGCGCTGGGACCGCGACCTGTACGCCGTCCCGGCCGTCGTCGGCGCCGCTCTGACCGCGCTGTGCATCCGCTACGACGTGCTGAACGCGGGGACCAGCAGCGCCGCCGTGGTCACGGCCTTCGTGCTGCGGCTGCTCGCGATGCGCTACCACTGGCGGGCTCCCCGCGCGTGGCACCGCCGTTCGACGGTCCAGGAGGAGTAGTCCCCGGGGACGCGTCGGCAAAGCTACCGCTTAGTATTATCTTCTTGTACTGTTCAGCCATGCCAGAAGCAGCCTCCGCCCAGCCCGTCAGGGCCGCCATCGGCGCCAGTGAGTTCGACCGCGACACCGCGCTCACCCCGCGCGCGCCCGGCGTCTACGACATCGACCTCTCCGCCGGCTGGACGATCATCAACGCCGTCAACGGCGGCTATCTGCTGGCCGTCCTGGGCCGTGCGCTCGCGGACACCCTGCCGCACCCCGACCCGTTCACCATCTCCGCGCACTACCTGACCGCCTCCCAGCCCGGCCCCGCGGTCGTCCGCACCGAGACCGTGCGCACCGGGCGGACCCTGTCGACCGGTCAGGCGTCCCTCTTCCAGCACGACGACCAGGGCCGCGAGGTCGAGCGCATCCGCGTCCTCGCCTCCTACGGCGACCTCGACTCCCTCCCCGACGACGTCCGGACGACGGCCGTGCCGCCCGCGATCCCGCCGATGGAGCAGTGCTTCGGTCCGGAGGACGGCCCCACCCCGGTCGACGGCAGTTCCGCCATCACCGAGCGCCTGATGCTCAAACTCGACCCCTCGACCCTGGGATGGGCACTCGGTCAGCCCTCCGGCAAGGGGGAGATGCGGGCCTGGTTCGGTCTCGCCGACGGCCGGGACCCCGACCCGTTCGCGCTGCTCCTCGCGGTGGACGCCCTGCCGCCGACCGCCTTCGAACTGGGCCTGTCCGGTTGGGTCCCCACGGTGGAGCTGACCGTCCACGTCCGCTGCCGCCCGGCACCGGGCCCGCTGCGCGTGTCGATCACCACCCGCAACCTGGCCGGCGGCTTCCTGGAGGAGGACGCCGAGGTCTGGGACAGCGCCGACCGGCTGGTGGCCCAGTCCCGCCAGCTCGCGCGCGCACGGCTGGGCTGAGCCGCAGGCCTCCGGCCCGCCTCCCGCACGAGCCCGCACGACGGCCGTCCCGCTCCCGGGGCGGCCGTCGTCACGAGGCGGTGCGCGTCGTGGCGACGGCCGTCGTCAGGCAGCGGCGCGCGTCAGGAGGCGGCGAGGCCGTCCCCGGCCGGTCCGTCCAGCCAGTGCCGGCGGCCGATGCCGATCAACCGCAGCTGACGGGTCGCCAGCCGCGTCACACGCTCCCGCTCCTGTTCCCGCTTCCGCGGGCCCGCCTCCGCTTCCGTTCCCGCCTCCAGCGCCTCCAGGAAGAGCGAGGCCGTGACGAGCATCTGGTCGACGTAGAGCTGGGCCAGCATCAGCCGGTCGTCCTCGCTCCAGCCGGCGGAGACCGGGTCCTCGGCCAGCGCCTCCCCGACCTCCCCCGCGAACCGGGCGAGTTGCTCCCGTATCGCCTCCCGGACCGGCTGGACCCCGCCGTGCCGCTCCCGGGCGATGAAACGGACGTGCGCGGGATGTGCGTCCACGTGGTCGGCGATCAACTCGACGGCACGCGCGATGCGTTCCTCGCTGTCGCCGGTGGTGGACACCGTCGTCCGGATCGTCGGGTGCAGACTGCCCAGCGCCTCCTCGACCAGCGCCACACCCAGGTCCGCGGTGGACCGGAAGTGCCGGTAGAAGGCGGTCGGGGCGACCCCCACGGCGCGGGTGACCTCACGCAGGCCCAGGCTGCTCAGGCTCTGCCCCTCGAGGAGTCCCAGGGCCGCGTCGAGGAGCGCCCGCCGGGTCTTCTGCTTCTGGGCCTGCCGGACGCCGAGGGTGTGACTCATGCCATGCAGTTAACAACTGTTCTCCGGAATTGGAAAGGTGCGCAAACGGCTAGACTGGGTAGTCAGTGAACAGATGTAACCGCAACCGTTCACCGACACGTGGGGGATCCGACCCGTGCTGTTCCTCGTCGCCGCCCTTCTGCTGCTCGGCGTGCTCCTGGGCACCGTGGCCCACGCGCCGTTCTCCTTCTCCGCCGTCGCGGGTGCCGTCATCGCCGTCTGGCTCGGCGTCTTCGCCCTGCGCGAGCGCCACGGCCGCGGACGCGGCTCCTCGGCGCGCTGACCTCCCGGCCGCGAGGCCGCCCTCCGTCCGACCGCCCCGACCGTGGGAGTCGATCACCATGCAGCTCACCGCACCGGCGAACCGGCGCACCGGTCCCCGGGACGCCGACGGCATGGCCGTCGCGTCGTTCGTCCTGGGCCTGCTGGGCCTGCTCGTCCTCAACGTCGTCCTCGGCCCGATCGCCGTCGCGCTGGCGGGCGTGGCGCTGTGGCGGGGCACCGCCCGCCGCGGCCGTGCCCTCCTGGGGCTCGGCCTCGGCGTCGCCGACCTGCTGGTCCTGGCGGCGTTCGTCCAGGCCGACCACACGGTCTCCTGGAGTTTCTGAGCCCCGGAGCCCCCGAGCCGGCGTCGCATTCCGGCCGACCGCGGCCCGGAGCCGGTGCACCGGGGCCCGTAGAATCGGCCCCACCATGGCTTACCTCGACCACGCCGCGACCACCCCGATGCTTCCCGAGGCAGTCGAGGCACTCACCGCGCACCTGGGCGTCACCGGCAACGCCTCCTCCCTCCACGCGGCCGGCCGCCGGGCCCGCCGCACCGTCGAGGAGGCCCGCGAAACCCTCGCCGAGGCTTTCGGCGCCCGTCCCAGCGAGGTGGTCTTCACCTCCGGCGGCACCGAGGCCGACAACCTCGCCGTGAAGGGCCTGTACTGGTCCCGCCGTGACGCGGACCCGGCCCGCACCCGGGTCCTCGCCAGCCCCGTCGAGCACCATGCCGTCCTCGACGCCGTCCACTGGCTCGGCGAGCACGAGGGCGCCACCGTCGAGTACCTGCCGGTCGACTCCCACGGCCGGGTCCACCCGGACGCCCTGCGCGAGGCCATCGCCCGCGACCCCGACGACGTCGCCCTCGCCACGGTCATGTGGGCCAACAACGAGATCGGGACCATCCTGCCGGTCCGCGAACTCGCCGAGGCGGCCGCCGAGTTCGACGTCCCACTGCACTCCGACGCGGTCCAGGCCTTCGGTCAGGTCCCGGTGGACTTCGCCGCCTCCGGGCTCGCCGCGATGACGCTGTCTGGTCACAAGATCGGCGGCCCGTACGGCATCGGCGCGCTGGTCCTGGGCCGTGAGCACACCCCCGTGCCGGTCCTGCACGGCGGCGGCCAGGAGCGCCACGTCCGCTCCGGCACGCTGGACGTGCCCGCGATCGCCTCCTTCGCCGTCGCCGGGCGGCTGGCCGCCGAGCAGCAGGAGTGGTTCGCCCGCGAGATCGGCGCCCTGCGCGACGACCTGGTCGCCGCGGTCCGCGGCGCCGTCCCCGACGCGATCCTCGGCGGCGACCCCGCCCCCGGGGGACGACTTCCCGCCAACGCGCACTTCACCTTCCCCGGCTGCGAGGGCGACTCCCTGCTCCTGCTGCTGGACGCCCAGGGCATCGAGTGCTCCACCGGTTCGGCCTGCACCGCCGGCGTCGCCCAGCCCAGCCACGTCCTGCTGGCCACCGGCACCGATCCCGAGCTGGCCCGCGGCACCCTCCGCTTCTCCCTCGGCCACACGTCCACGGAGGCCGACGTGGAGGCCCTGGCCAAGGCCATCGGCCCGGCGGTGGAGCGGGCCCGGGCGGCGGGACTGACCTAGGGGCGGTCCGGCCGGGTGAGTCGCCCGGGGCGAGAGACCGGGCTCCCCCGGACACGACGAAGGACCCGGACACGACGAAGGACCTACGAGACGGGTTCCCTTCGCCGGTATGACCCGGATCAGGTGACTAGGGGTCGCCTTCCGGTCTTGCGACCTTCCGGCCTCTCAGCCCGACCGTCGACGTCGGCACCAGCGGAAGCCGAGACTTCTCGCCGAAGTCGGCTACTCCGGTCGAACTCCCTCACTCGTCCCGTAGGCCTGTTTCCAGGATAGAACGTCCAGTTCCGGATGGAAGGGGGTGAAGGATGATTTTTTGTCCGGATTATCCGGGTGGCGGTCTCAAGCCGTCCCCGTGCGCGCCCGACGCACGAGCTGCATGTAGCGGTCCCAGTCCCAGTGCGGGCCGGGGTCGGTGTGGTCCGTGCCCGGCACCTCGACGTGGCCGATGATGTGCTCCCGGTCGACCGGGATGTCGTAGCGCGCGCATATCCGGGCCGTGAGCCGTGCCGAGGCCTCGTACATCTCGTCCGTGAAGTCCTGGGGGCGGTCCACGAAGCCCTCGTGCTCGATGCCGACGCTGCGCTCGTTGTAGTCGCGGTTGCCCGCGTGGTACGCCACGTCCAGCTCGCGGATCATCTGGGTGACGCGCCCGTCCTGGCCGACGATGTAGTGCGTGGCCGCCTTGTGCCCCGGGTCCTGGAACGCCTTCACCGCGCTGTCGAAGCTGCCCTGGGTGACGTGGACGATCACCATGTCGATGCCGAAGTCGTCCGGCCGGTCCGCGCCGCGCCAGTTGGCGTCCGAGGCCGCCACCCAGCGGGCGCCCGCGTGGTCGACCGCACCCGGCTCACGCGGCTTCTCCACCCCGGGCACGCGCCACCACAGCCGGGCCAGCTCGTCCCGCGCCAGCACCGCCGTGCCCGCCGCGGCCGCCGCCCCGCCCACGATCAGGGCCCGCCGCCCGATGCGCCGGTCCCCGTCCTTGTTCCCGGATGCTCTTCTCGCCCCCATGCGATCTTCAACGCATACGCGGCGGCCCCGGTTCCCGCGCCCCGTACCCTGGAAGGGCTATGACTGACACCCCGCAGCCCTCCCGCCCCCTCCGCGTCCTGGCCGCCATGTCCGGTGGCGTCGACTCCGCCGTCGCCGCCGCCCGCGCGGCCGAGGCGGGCCACGACGTGACCGGCGTCCACCTCGCGCTCTCCGCGAACCCGCAGTCGTTCCGTACCGGCGCGCGGGGCTGTTGCACCATCGAGGACTCGCGCGACGCCCGCCGTGCCGCCGACGTCATCGGCATCCCGTTCTACGTGTGGGACCTCGCCGACCGCTTCCGCGAGGACGTCGTCGAGGACTTCGTCGCCGAGTACGAGGCCGGCCGCACCCCGAACCCCTGCCTGCGCTGCAACGAGAAGATCAAGTTCGCCGCGCTGCTGGACAAGGCGCTCGCGCTCGGCTTCGACGCCGTCTGCACCGGCCACTACGCCAAGGTGGTCCTGCGCGAGGACGGCACGCGCGAGCTGCACCGCGCCTCCGACATGGCCAAGGACCAGAGTTACGTCCTCGGCGTGCTGGACGACCGCCAGCTCGCCCACGCGATGTTCCCGCTCGGCGACACGGTCACCACCAAGGAGGAGATCCGAGCGGAGGCCGAGCGCCGCGGACTCGCCGTCGCCAAGAAGCCCGACTCGCACGACATCTGCTTCATCGCCGACGGCGACACCCAGGGCTTCCTCGCCGACCGCCTCGGCAGGGCGGAGGGCGACATCGTCGACGAGTCCGGCGCCAAGATCGGCACGCACGAGGGCGCGTACGGCTTCACCATCGGCCAGCGCAAGGGCCTCAGGATCGGCACCCCCGCCCCCGACGGCAAGCCGCGCTACGTCCTCGACATCTCCCCGGTGACCAACACGGTCACCGTCGGCCCGGCGGCCTCCCTGGACGTCGGCGCCCTGACCGCGGTCAAGCCCCGCTGGTGCGGCGCCGCCCCGGCCGGTCCCGGCACCTACACGGCCCAGCTGCGCGCCCACGGCGGCGAGACCGAGGTGACGGCGGAGCTCGTCGACGGCGAGCTCCGGGTCCGCTTCACCGAGCCCGTCCGCGGCGTCGCCCCCGGCCAGGCGATCGTGCTGTACGACGGCACGCGCGTGGTCGGCTCGGCGACCATCGCGTCGACGGTCCGCGCGACGGCGGACGCGGTCTGACGCCGGCCGGGCCCCCGCCCGGCGCCGGCCCGCCGCCTCACCGCGCGAAGAACTCCGCCAGCACCGGCGCCAGGACCTCCGGGTCGGCCATGTGGGTCTGCCCCTCCAGGACGCGGTACGCCCCCCGGGGCACCGCGTCCGCGACCGCCCGCGCGGCCTCGCGCATCCACGCCGGGCTCCCGTCGCCCGCGATCGCCAGCACCGGCACGCGGATCGACGACAGCAGCTCCCGGGGGACGCTTCCGTCGCCCATGACGGCGTCGTCGTACGCGAGGCTCGGGGCGAGGGACTCCATCCCGGCCCACAGGGGGGACTGCCGGGCGCCCTGGATCACCGCCTCGTCCAGTCCGGTCAGCCGCAGGAAGAGCTCCACCGCGTCCCCGCGCCGCCCCTCGGCCAGCGCCGCCGTCAGCCGCTCGGTGTACTGCGCACGCTCCCGCAGGGCGTCCCCGGACATCGCGTACGGCGTCTCGTACACGGCGACGTGGCGCACCGGCAGCCCGCTCGCCGCCGCCCTGAGCGCCAGCGCACCGCCCGAGGAGACGCCGTACAGCGACGCCTCGCCGCCCATCGCCCCGATCACCGCCGCCAGGTCCTCGACCTCGCGCTCCACCGCGTACGGCGCGGTGTCCCCGCTCGCACCGCGGCCCCGGCGGTCGTACACGGCGACCCGGAACCGCTCCGAGAGCGGCGCGGCCAGCGGCGCCACCGTGGCGCCCGTCGACATCGCACCGCTGACGAGGACGACCGCGGACCCCCGCCCGGCGCTCTCGTACCCGAGGGAGGTGCCGTCGCGCGAAAGGATGTTCTTGTCCATGCCTCACCAGACTGCCGCACGGCGCGGAATTAGTCGGTGAGGCGGACGGCGCGTCCGCCGATCGCAACCCTTCCACGCGATCAGCGCACTTCCACCTCGTAGAAGCAGAGGTGGTCCTTGATCTCCGCGACGTCCGGCTTCGGCTCCGGGTACGCCCAGACCAGATCGGCCGCGTCCGGCAGCGACCAGTAGGACGCGGTGCCCTTGAAGGGGCAGTGGGTGTGCGTACCGGAGGGCGTCAGCAGGTCGAGGCGCACGTCCTCCGGCGGGATGTAGTACCGGTCCGGGCAGCCCGTCTCCTTCAGCACCAGCGCCCGGTCGCTCTCCGCCAGCACCTGCCCGCCGTGCACCGCGCGCACGTGCCGGTCGCTCTCCTCGACGGTGATGCGGTGGCCTGTGGTCACGATCGAACCTCCTCGGGTGGCCGGGCTGCCTGATACAGCGCACGCTGAAGCCGAGTTCTTCCCGAGGAGGCCGGATGGGAACCACGCACACCGGCAGGAACCGCGGAACCCTCGCCCACCGGGTCCGTTACGCCCTGCGCCATCCGCGGCGCGTCCCCGCCCACGCGCGGCGCGCCCTGCGGGACGCCTGGCTGCGGCTGCTCCACCGCGACCACATCGCCTACTACCGCGCGGTGATGGCCTCCGACGCCGCCCGCAGCGCCGAGGCCGCGGTGGGCCACAACCCCTCGCGCGAGCAGTGGGCCAGGATCGGCCGGATGCAGTTCGACTACCTGGTGCGGCACGGCCTGGAACCCCACCACCGGATGCTGGAGATCGGCTGCGGCAACCTCCGCGCGGGCCGCCTGTTCATCGACCACCTGGAGCCCGGCCACTACTACGGCATCGACATCTCGCCGCACATCCTGCTCGCCGCCCAGGACACCCTCGTCCGCGAGGGACTCCAGGCCAAGCTGCCCCACCTGACGCTCGCGAACGACCTGACCCTCGCCTTCCTGCCCGACCACCACTTCGACGTCGTGCACGCGCACAGCGTCTTCTCGCACTCGCCCCGGCACGTCATAGAGGAGTGCTTCGCCCACGTCGGCCGGGTGCTCGCACCGGGCGGGTTCTTCGACTTCACCTTCGACCGCACGGAGGGGGAGGAGCACCAGGTGCTGCACGAGGACTTCTACTACCGGACGGAGACGCTCGTCGAACTGGCCGCGAAGCACGGCCTGGCGGCGCGGTTCATGGACGACTGGGAGGAGCTGCCGCACCGGCAGTCGAAGATACGGCTGACCGCGATGTCCGACCGGGCCCGTACTGTGGGGCCGTGAACATCTGTGTCTTCCTCTCCGCCGCCGACCTCGACGAACGCTACACACGCCCCGCGCGGGAGTTCGCGCGGCTCCTGGGCAAGGGCGGGCACACGCTCGTCTGGGGCGGTTCGGACACCGGCCTGATGAAGGTCGTCGCCGACGGGGCGCAGGAGGCGGGCGGCCGGCTCTGCGGGGTATCGGTGGAGTTCCTCGCGGCGAAGGCGCGCGACGGCGTCGACGAGATGGTGATCGCGAAGGACCTCGCCGAGCGCAAGAGGCTGCTGCTGGAGAAGGCCGACGCCGTGGTGATCATGGTGGGCGGCACCGGCACCCTCGACGAGGCCACCGAGATCCTGGAGCTGAAGAAGCACGGACACACCGACAAGCCGGTGGTCCTGCTCAACACGGCGGGCTTCTACGACGGGCTGAAGGAGCAGTTCCGCCGCATGGAGGACGAGGGCTTCCTGCCCCGCCCGCTGGCCGAGCTGGTGTTCTTCGCCGAGGAGCCGGTGGGCGCGCTGGCCTATCTGGAGGAGAGCCTGGGCGTGGAGTGACCGCGCGGTGATGCGAGCATGGCGGGCATGGCTACACATGTGATCACCGGGGCCGGCTCCGGCATCGGCGCGGCCGTCGCCCGCCGCCTGCACGCGCGCGGGGACGAGCTCGTGCTGCACGCGCGGGACGCGGGCCGCGCGAAGGAGCTGGCGGCCCAGTTCCCCGGCGCCCGCACCCTCGTCGGCGACCTGGCGGACCCCGACCGGCTCAGCTGGGCCTTCTCCCACCAGTCGCTCCCGGACCGGGTCGACTCCCTGCTGCACATCGCCGGCGTGGTGGACCTCGGTCCGGTCGGCGAGCTCACCCCGAAGACCTGGCGCCACCAGCTCGACGTCAACCTGATCGCCCCCGCCGAGCTGACCCGGCTCTTCCTGCCCCAGCTCCGCGCGAGCCGCGGCCACGTGGTCTTCGTCAACTCCGGCGCCGGTCTGAACGCCCACGCCGACTGGTCCGCGTACGCGGCCTCCAAGCACGGGCTGAAGGCCCTCGCCGACTCCCTGCGCCACGAGGAGCACGGCAACGGCGTCCGCGTGACCTCGGTCTACCCGGGCCGCACCGCCAGCCCCATGCAGGCCAAGGTCCACCGGCAGGAGGGCAAGGACTACGACCCCGCCCGGTGGATCGACCCCGAGTCGGTCGCCACGACCGTCCTCATGGCCCTCGACCTGCCCCGGGACGCGGAGGTCAACGACCTGACGGTGCGCCCGGGGCGATGAGCCGGGCCCGTCCGTTCCGTAGTCTTCTCGGGTGAGCGAAAACAGCCAGTTCAGGTTCGGGCCCGCCACCGGGATCGGGTCCATGCCGGGCGGGGACGCCCGCGAGGCCGCCAAGACCGTCACCGGGAGCTTCGAGGACTTCCCGTTCCTGCCCGAACTGCCCGCCCGGGGGCCCGGCGCGGACATGATCGGGCGGACCACCGGGATGCTCGTCGAGCTGTACGCGCGCGTGGAGCCCAGCGGCTGGCGGATCGGGGACCGGCCGGGACGGGACACCAGGCGGGCCCGCTCCTGGCTCGGCGAGGACCTCGACGCGCTGGAGGAGTTCACCCAGGAGTACCAGGGGCCGCTGAAGGTGCAGGCGGTGGGGCCCTGGACGCTCGCCGCCTCCCTCGAGCTCAGGAACGGCGAGGCCGCCCTGTCCGACCCGGGCGCCTGCCGCGACCTCGCCGCCTCCCTCGCCGAGGGGCTGCGCCTCCACCTCGCCGAGGTGGGGCGGCGCGTGCCCGGCGCGCAGCTCGTCCTGCAGCTCGACGAGCCCTCCCTCACCGCCGTCCTGCGCGGACGGGTGAGGACCGCCAGCGGCTACCGCACCCACCGCGCGGTGGACCGGCAGACCGTCGAGGCCACGCTCCGGGACGTCGTCGGGGTGCACGGGGGCGGGCCCGTCGTGGTCCACTCGTGCGCACCGGACGTCCCGTTCGCCCTGCTGCGCCGCGCGGGTGCGGCGGCGGTCTCGTTCGACTTCTCCCTCCTCACCGAGCGTGACGACGAGGCGATCGGGGAGGCGGTGGAGAACGGCACCCGGCTGTTCGCCGGTGTCGTCCCGGGCACGGACGCCCCGTTGTCAGACCCTGCCGGTAGCGTCATGGGGGTCAGGACGCTGTGGCGCAGGCTGGGGCTGCGGCCGGGACTCCTCCCGGAGGCGGTCACGGTCACCCCGGCGTGCGGACTCGCGGGGGCCTCCCCGGAGTACGCGCGCACGGCCTACGCCCACTGCGTCCGGGCGGCGAGATCCCTCGCGGACAACCCTGAGTAACGGGAGGACACACGGTGGCCGGCGACCAGCAGGCGGAGACGACGAGCGTGCCCGCCGAGGCACGGGAGAAGCACGCACAGCTCGCTGAGCAGATCGAGGAGCACCGCTTCCGGTACTACGTGAACGACGCCCCCGTCATCAGCGACGCGGAGTTCGACGAGCTGCTGCGCTCGCTCGAAGCGCTGGAGGAGGAGTACCCGGAGCTGCGCACCCCGGACTCGCCGACCCAGAAGGTCGCCGGGTCGTACGAGACGGAGTTCACCTCCGTCGAGCACCGCTCGCGCATGCTCTCCCTCGACAACACCTTCAACGACGACGACCTCGCCGCCTGGGCGGAGCGCGTCCAGCGGGAACTGGGCACGCAGAAGTACCACTTCCTGTGCGAGCTGAAGGTCGACGGCCTCGCCGTCAACCTCACCTACGAGCGCGGCCGGCTCGTCCGTGCGGCGACCCGCGGCGACGGCCGCACCGGCGAGGACATCACGCCCAACGTCCGCACCATCGCCGAGGTCCCGGACCGCCTGAGGGGCGACGAGGTGCCCGACCTCGTGGAGATCCGCGGCGAGGTCTACTTCCCGATGGAGAAGTTCGAGGAGCTCAACCGCCGCCTGGTGGAGGCCGGGGACAAGCCCTTCGCCAACCCCCGCAACGCGGCGGCCGGTTCACTGCGCCAGAAGGACCCGCGCGTCACCGCCACCCGCCCGCTGCACATGGTGGTCCACGGCATCGGCGCCCTGGAGGGCTTCGACGGCGTGACCCGCCTCTCCGAGGCGTACGGCCTCCTCAAGACCTGGGGTCTGCCGACCTCCGAGCACAACAGGGTGGTCGACGGCCTCGCCGGCGTACGCGAGTTCATCGCGCACTACGGCGAGCACCGCCACTCCGTGGAGCACGAGATCGACGGTGCCGTCGTCAAGCTCGACGAGATCCGCCTCCAGGGACGGCTCGGTTCCACGGCGCGCGCCCCGCGCTGGGCCATCGCGTACAAGTACGCCCCCGAGGAGGTCAACACCAAGCTGGTCAACATCCGCGTGGGCGTGGGCCGTACGGGCAGGGTCACGCCGTACGCCCAGGTCGAGCCGGTCACGGTGGCCGGCTCCGAGGTCGAGTTCGCCACGCTGCACAACCAGGACGTGGTCAAGGCCAAGGGCGTCCTCATCGGCGACACGGTGGTGCTGCGCAAGGCCGGTGACGTGATCCCGGAGATCCTCGGACCGGTCGCCGACCTGCGGGACGGCAGCGAGCGGGAGTTCGTGATGCCGGCCGAGTGCCCGGAGTGCGGCACGCCGCTCAGGCCGATGAAGGAGGGCGACGTCGACCTGCGCTGCCCGAACGCCCGCACCTGCCCCGCCCAGTTGCGGGAGCGCCTGTTCTACCTCGCCGGCCGCAAGGCGCTGGACATCGAGCACTTCGGCTATGTCGCCGCCGCCGCCCTCACCAAGCCGCTGGAGCCCGCGGAACCGCCGCTGAAGGACGAGGGCGACCTGTTCGACCTCACCGTCGACCGACTGCTGCCCATCAAGGCGTACGTGCTGGACCAGGACAGCGGTCTGCCCAAGCGCGACCCGAAGACCGGCGAGGAGAAGATCGCCACCGTCTTCGCCAACCAGGAGGGCAAACCGAGGAAGAACGCGCTCGCCATGCTGGAGAACATCGCGGCGGCCAAGGAGCGGCCGCTCGCCCGTGTCCTCACCAGCCTGTCGATCCGCCACGTCGGCCCCGTCGCCGCGGAGGCGCTGGCCCGCGAGTTCCGCTCGATCGACCGCATCGAACAGGCCACCGAGGAGGAGTTGGCCGGCACCGAGGGCGTCGGCCCGACCATCGCCGCCTCCCTCAAGCAGTGGTTCGCCGAGGACTGGCACCGCGAGATCATCCGCAAGTGGAAGGCGACCGGTGTCCGTATGGAGGACGAGGGGGCCGGAGAGGACGAGGGCCCGCGTCCGCTGGAAGGGCTCACCGTCGTCGTGACCGGCACCCTGGAGCACTTCACCCGGGATGGCGCGAAGGAGGCGCTGCAGAGTCGGGGAGCGAAGGTGACCGGTTCGGTTTCGAAGAAGACGTCCTTCGTCGTCGTGGGGGACAACCCCGGGTCGAAGTATGACAAAGCGATGCAGCTCAAGGTGCCGGTCCTGAACGAGGAAGGCTTCAACGTCCTTCTGGGGCAAGGGCCGGAGGCCGCGGCGGAGGTCGCCCTTTCGGCCGAGGAGTAGCGGTTGAAGCCCGTCCGATCGGCGCATACCAGATGCATACGGGTGACCGGGGCGCATTCGGGCAACCGTCGGCGACCGGTGCCCGTGGAAGCCTTCTGCGGCCTACTGTTGAGATGTGCGCCTGCCGTGCCCAGTTGCGGTCGGGGCAACTCCGCACTCGTGAAGGGTTCGGGGAAGGGCTTTCCACCGCGGAGCCGCTGAGGGTTGTCAGGCATCGGGCCGCGTGGCGTGGGCACCGCCGGCTGTGAGAGGGACGGGAATGGAACCGACCGAGAGCGCCGCCCCGGGCTCACGGCTGCGTCTGCGCCGCATGGCGGTCGTATGGCGGCGCGGCGGTGGGGACGGGCGGCCCGCGGGGCGGCCGGGCGCGCGGGAGCGCACCGCAGCGGGCTCCGCGGACGCGGCCGGCGCCGGGCGGCCGGCCGTCGGGCACGGCCCCGCGCTGTCCGAGGCGGACACGGAACGGCACCCGTCCTGGCCCGCGTTGCCCACGGCGGTCGTCGCGGCGGCCGGCTTCGTGCTGGGCGCCGGCTTCCTGCGGGCGTTCACCGGCGGCCACGCGCTCTTCCCCTCCGGAACCGTCGGCTGGTCCCTGGCCGTGCTGACCGGGATCATCGTCGGCCACCTGGTGATGCTGGGCCGCTCCCGCTGGTGGGGCGGCACCGGCTCGGGCGCCGCCCTCACCCTCGCCGTGCTGCTGCTGTACGGCTGGGTGCCGGCCGGCATGGTCAGCCTCACCGTCGTGGTGCTGGTCGGCGTGGCACGCAGGGGCCGCTGGCGGCAGGGCGTCCTGCACGGCTCGGTGGACCTGCTCGGCATCGGGGCCGGCGCCCTGGTACTGGCCGCCTTCGGCTGCGTACCGTCCGTCGAGTCCCCGGCCACCCCGGACACCTGGACGCCCTACACCGCCCCCGGCGTGGTGCTGGTCGCCGCCGCGTACCTCGCGGTGACCCGTTCCCTGCTCTGGTACCTGCACTCCCCGCGCACCGGGCTCCCCACGGTCGCCCGCACCGCACTGGTCAGACAGGGCCTGGTCGCGGTCGCCCTGCTCGGCATAGCGCCCCTGGTGTGCGTGGTCGCGGTCGCCAAGCCGGTGCTGCTGCCGCTGTTCTCCATTCCGCTGATCGCCCTCGACTCCACCCTGTGGATAGCCCGCGCCCGGGCGGAGGAGCAGCTGCGCGACCCGCTGACCGGGCTGCCCAACCGGCAGTGGCTGCTGGAGCGCATCTGGACCGCGCTCGACGACGCCGAGCGCATCGACGCCCGCGCCGCCCTGATGCTGATCGACCTCGACCGCTTCCGGTCGGTCAACGACACCCTCGGCCATCTCGCCGGCGACCGGTTGCTGCTCCAGATCGCCGACCGGCTGAGGGCGGCCCTGCCGCGCGGGGCGGAGGCCGCGCGGCTGGGCGGTGACGAGTTCGCCGTCTTACTGCCCGTCGCCGACTCCACGACGTCCGCGACCCGCATCGCCCGCAGCCTGGTCACGGCCCTCAGCTCCCCGCTCGACCTGGACGGACTCACCCTGGTCCTGGAGGCGAGCGCGGGCGTCGCCGTCTTCCCCGACCACGCGGTCGACGCGGAAGGACTGCTGCGGCGGGCGGACGTGGCGATGTACCAGGCCAAGCGGGACCGCACGGGCGTCGAGGTCTACGAGTCCAAGCGCGACTCCAACACCCCCGACCGGCTCGCCCTGCTGGGCGACCTGCGCCGGGCCCTGGACGCCCGCGAGGTCCAGCTCCACTACCAGCCCAAGGTCCGCTTCGACGGCCAGGTCGCGGGCCTGGAGGCCCTGGTCCGCTGGGTGCACCCGGAGCGGGGCAAGGTGCCGCCGGACGAGTTCATAGCGATCGCCGAGTCCTCGGGACTGATGCCGCACCTCACCGAGTACGTGCTGGAGACCGCGCTCGGACAGGTCGCCGAGTGGCGTGCGCAGGGCCTGTTCGTGCCGGTCGCGGTCAACGTCTCCCCGCGCGACGTCCACACCCCAGGCTTCGCCGGCTCCGTCGCGGCCCGGCTGGCCCGGCACGGCGTCCCGGCGGGAGCCCTCCAACTGGAGATCACCGAGCACGTCCTCCTGGAGGACCCGCAGCGCGCCGCCGACACCCTGAACGCCCTGACCGGGCACGGCGTGAAGATGTCCCTGGACGACTTCGGCACCGGCTACTCCTCCCTGGTGCACCTGCGGCGGCTGCCGGTCAGCGAGCTGAAGATCGACCGCTCCTTCGTGGCCCGGCTGGCCGTCGACACCGAGGACGCCGAGATCGTGCGCTGCACCGTCGACCTCGCCCACTCGCTCGGGCTGCTCGTCGTCGCCGAGGGCGTCGAGGACGACGAGACCTGGGAGCGCCTGCGCGACCTCGGTTGCGACGCGGTCCAGGGCTGGCTGGTCGCGGCCGCGATGCCGCCCGACGAGACCACGGCCTGGCTCCTCGCCCGCGGCTCCCGCGGCTGGCAGCGCCCCGCGGCGGCGCTGCCCGCCGCCGCGGGGGACGACACGGGACGGGTCGGCTGACGCCTCCGCCCCGCGGTGCGGACACCGCGAAGCCCGCCGCTTCGGTGGACGGAGTCCCCGGGGGACCGCGGTGTGCGCGGCCCGCGGGAAGAGGCCTTGCCGGCGCGGCCGGCCCCGTACGCTCCGCCGACCGGGCGGCTGCCGCAGGAGGCGGCCCGAAACCTCGGAACCCGCGATGCGCCACCGCGGTGCCCCCGGCAGCCCCGGCAGCCTCCCGGCGGGCCGGTGGCGGCCCTCGGCGGGTCCTGGCAGTCCTTTGGCGGGTCTCGGCGGGCCGGTGGCAGGCCCCTGGCAGCTCCCGGCAGGTCGGCGGCAGCCCTTCCGGCGGGCCGAGGCAGGGCGGTCGGCAGGCCGTCGGCGGACCCTCCCGCGCGACCCCGGGCAAACCGTTTCACGGGCACGGCCTCCCGCCCCATAGGATGGGAGGCTGGCATCACATTCCCGCCTGTCCCGCGACGCCCGGCACGCACGCTCGCCGCGGGACCCGCCCTCCGGGCGGACGGCGGGAGTGTGACGTCAGCCTCCGGCCAAACCACACACTCACCCCAGAGGATCGCTGCATGCCTGGCATCACGCGCGAGGAGGTCGCCCACCTCGCCCGGCTGGCGCGTCTGGAGCTGAAGCCCGAAGAGCTCGACCACTTCGCAGGCCAGCTGGACGACATCATCGGCGCGGTGGCCCGCGTCAGCGAGGTCGCCGACCAAGACGTACCGCCGACCTCGCATCCGCTCCCGCTGACGAACGTCATGCGCCCGGACGAGGTCCGTCCCTCGCTCACCCCCGAGCAGGCGCTCTCCGGCGCCCCGGCCCAGGAGCAGCAGCGTTTCAAGGTGCCGCAGATCCTGGGGGAGGACTAAGCAGTCATGACCGACATCATCAAGCTCACGGCCGCCGAGACCGCCGAGAAGATCGCCTCCGGCGAGCTCACGGCCGTCGAGGTCACCGAGGCGCACCTGGCCCGCATCGAGGCCGTCGACGAGAAGGTGCACGCCTTCCTGCACGTCGACCGCGAGGGCGCCCTCGCCCAGGCCCGCGCCGTCGACGCCAAGCGTGAGCGCGGCGAGAAGCTCGGCCCGCTGGCCGGCGTCCCCCTCGCGCTCAAGGACATCTTCACCACCGAGGGCGTCCCGACCACCGTCGGTTCGAAGATCCTCGAGGGCTGGATCCCGCCGTACGACGCGACGCTCACCAAGCGCCTCAAGGCCGCCGACGTCGTCATCCTCGGCAAGACCAACATGGACGAGTTCGCCATGGGGTCCTCCACCGAGAACAGCGCCTACGGTCCGACCGGCAACCCGTGGGACCTGACCAGGATCCCCGGCGGCTCCGGCGGCGGTTCCTCCGCCGCGCTCGCCTCCTTCCAGGCCCCGCTCGCCATCGGCACCGACACCGGTGGCTCCATCCGCCAGCCGGCCGCCGTCACCGGCACCGTCGGCGTGAAGCCGACGTACGGCGCGGTGTCCCGTTACGGCATGGTGGCGTTCTCCTCCTCCCTCGACCAGGGCGGCCCCTGCGCCCGCACGGTCCTGGACGCGGCCCTGCTGCACGAGGTGATCGCCGGTCACGACCCGCTCGACTCCACCTCCATCGACGAGCCGGTCCCGCCGGTCGTCGAGGCCGCCCGCAACGGCAGCGTCGCGGGCATGCGCGTCGGCGTCGTCAAGCAGTTCCGCGGCGAGGGCTACCAGGCCGGCGTCGTCCAGCGCTTCGACGAGTCCGTCGAGCTGCTCAAGGAGCTCGGCGCCGAGATCGTCGAGCTGGACTGCCCGTCCTTCGACCTCGCGCTGTCGGCGTACTACCTGATCGCCCCCTCCGAGTGCTCCTCCAACCTCGCCCGCTTCGACGGCCTGCGCTACGGCCTGCGGGCCGGCGACGACGGCACGCACTCCGCCGAGGAGGTCACCTCGCTGACCCGCGAGGCCGGCTTCGGCGACGAGGTCAAGCGCCGCATCATGCTCGGCACCTACGCGCTCAGCTCCGGTTACTACGACGCGTACTACGGCAGCGCGCAGAAGGTCCGCACGCTCATCAAGCAGGACTTCGACAAGGCCTTCGAGCAGGTCGACGTGATCGTCTCCCCGACGACCCCGACCACCGCCTTCCCGATCGGCGAGCGCGCCGACGACCCGATGGCGATGTACCTCGCCGACCTGTGCACCATCCCGACCAACCTGGCCGGAAACGCCGCCATGTCGCTGCCCTGCGGCCTCGCGCCCGAGGACAACCTGCCGGTCGGACTGCAGATCATCGCCCCGGTCATGAAGGACGACCGCCTCTACAAGGTGGGTGCCGCCGTCGAGGCCGCCTTCGTGGAAAAGTGGGGCCACCCGCTGCTCGAGGAGGCTCCGTCGCTGTGAGTGCACTGACCAAGGCCAAGGGCTTCAAGAAGTCCCGTTCCGGCCTGTACATCTCGATGGCCACGTCGGCGTTCGGCGCCGTCGGTGTCTACAAGCAGATCAAGAAGGCCCGTGGCGAGAACGACACGCTGCGGCTGCTCGACGCCGTGGTGACCGGCGCCGCGGTCGTCACCAACCTCGCCATTCTCTACCGCGAGCTGAAGCGGCTGGGCGACGACGACGTCCTGCTGGGCTGAGAGGGAAGTTTCACCGTGACCACCACGACCGACCTGGTGTCGTACGAGGAAGCACTCGCGTCGTACGACCCCGTCATGGGCCTCGAGGTCCATGTCGAACTCGGCACCAGGACCAAGATGTTCTGCGGCTGCTCGACCACGCTCGGCGCCGACCCGAACACCCAGACCTGCCCGGTCTGCCTCGGCCTGCCCGGCGCGCTCCCGGTCGTCAACGCGACCGGCGTCGAGTCGGCGATCAAGATCGGTCTCGCGCTGAACTGCGAGATCGCCGAGTGGTGCCGCTTCGCCCGGAAGAACTACTTCTATCCGGACATGCCGAAGAACTTCCAGACCTCCCAGTACGACGAGCCGATCGCCTTCAACGGCTACCTCGACGTGCAGCTGGAGGACGGCGAGACCTTCCGCGTGGAGATCGAGCGCGCCCACATGGAGGAGGACACCGGCAAGTCGACGCACGTCGGCGGCGCCACCGGCCGTATCCACGGCGCGTCCCACTCCCTGCTGGACTACAACCGCGCCGGCATCCCGCTCATCGAGATCGTCACCAAGCCGATCGTCGGCGCCGGCGAGCGCGCCCCCGAGGTCGCGCGGGCGTACGTCCGCGAGCTGCGCGAGCTCATCCGCGCCCTCGGCGTGTCCGAGGCCCGCATGGAGATGGGCCAGATGCGCTGCGACGTGAACCTGTCGCTGATGCCGAAGGGCGCCGACAAGTTCGGCACCCGCTCCGAGACCAAGAACGTGAACTCGCTGCGTTCCGTGGAGCGCGCCGCCCGCTTCGAGATCCAGCGGCACGCGGCCGTGCTCAGCGGCGGCGGCACGGTGGTGCAGGAGACCCGGCACTTCCACGAGGACACCGGGTCGACGACCTCGGGCCGCGTGAAGGAGGAGGCCGAGGACTACCGGTACTTCCCGGAGCCCGACCTGGTCCCGGTCGCCCCGTCCCGCGAGTGGGTCGAGGAGCTGCGGGCCGCGCTGCCCGAACTGCCGCTGGTGCGCCGCAACCGGCTCCGCGAGGAGTGGGGCGTCTCCGGCACCGACATGCAGGCGATCCTCAACGCCGGTGCGCTGGACCTGATCGTCGCCACGATCGACGCCGGTGCCGACGCGGCCTCCGCCCGCAAGTGGTGGATGGGCGAGCTGGCCCGCAGCGCCAACGAGTCGGGCAAGGCCCTGGACGAGCTGGCGATCACTCCGGAGCAGGTGGCCCGGGTGACCGCGCTGGTGGCCTCCGGCGACCTGAACGACAAGCTGGCCCGCCAGGTCATCGAGGGCGTCCTCGCGGGCGAGGGCACCCCGGACGAGGTCGTGGAGAAGCGCGGTCTGAAGGTCGTCTCCGACGAGGGCGCGCTCACCGCGGCCGTGGACGAGGCCATCGCCGGCAACCCGGCCGTCGCGGACAAGATCCGCGGCGGCAAGGTGGCCGCGGCCGGTGCGCTGGTCGGCGCGGTCATGAAGGCCACGCGCGGCCAGGCGGACGCGGCCCGGGTGAAGGAGCTGATCCTCCAGAAGCTGGGTGTCGCCGAGGGCTGACCCCCGTACGGAACCGCGAGGAGGGGGACGCATCGGACTCGATGCGTCCCCCTCCTCCCATCCGGTCGGGCTCTTCTCACCCGGTCACGAGCGACGCCCCACCACGCGTGCGAAGCCGAGCGTGCGGCCCTCGTCCACGCGCAGCATCCGCGCGCTCTCCCGGCTCATCCGCACGTGGAAGTCGTCCGTGCTCTCCTCGGCGACGACGTCGCACCACAGCAGCCACTCCCGCCAGCCGTCCGGCAGCCAGTCGGCCTCCTCGACCTCCACCGCCCCGCTGCGGGTCCAGTGGCGGCGCCACCAGCCGGGGGTGTGGAAGCACCAGAAGGCGGGGTCCCAGAAGGGCTTCAGGTGCTCCGGCGGCTCGCTGCCCTCGATCTCCTCGCGCAGCGCCGGGACGACGACACCGATCCGCCCGCCGGGCTTCAGCAGCCGGGTCAGCGTCGGCAGGTACAGGTCGTCGGTGCCGAAGTACTGGTACGCGTCGACGGAGACGATCGCGTCGAAGCTCTCCTCCCCGAAGGGCAGGTCGTGCGCCTCGGCGAGGACCGGCAGCACCCGGTCGGCGACGCCCGCCCCGGCGATGCGGCGCGCGTTCTCGTCGGGCTTGATCCACAGGTCGGCGGCGGTGACCTGGACGTCGTACTCCCTGGCCAGGAAGATCGACGTCATGGCACGTCCGCAGCCCAGGTCGAGCACGCGTGCGCCGGGGCGCAGGGCGTCGAGTCCGAGCGCCGGCGCCAGCCACTCCAGCAGCCACAGCGCGTGCGGGCCCATCTGGTTCTCGACGGTCCAGCGGGCGTCGTAGGCGCTGCTGCGCGGGTAGTGGGGCAGGGACAGGCGGCTAGCGAGGTCGTCGTGCGGGGTGTTCGGAGTGATGTCCGACATCGGTGAACGGGCTCCTTGGGTCCGTGAAGGGGTACAGGGGTGCGTCGGAGCTCGGTCGGACCGTCATCAAAGCACCTGCTTCGGCCGGGCGGCGGGCTGCCGCGGAACGTCGGACCGACGGACGCTAGCAGGCGGCCCAGCGCCCCCGCACCCGGATTTCCGATCCCGAAGCGCTACGCTCCCGCGCCATGAGTGGACGTGCTGATTCCGACACGCCCCCGGACACTCACGCCGAGGACCCGGAGGGTCTGGAGGGCCCGGAGGACCCGGAGGACACCGGGGAGGCCGACGACGCCGAGGGGGACGCGCGACGGGCCCGGTGAGGCGGAGCAGCGCCGCGGCCGGCGCCGGGGCCGTGCTGGCCCTGGCGGGCGCGGCCGCGGCGCTGCTCCGCCTCACCGGTCCCGCGCCGGTCCTCGTCCCCGCCGCCTACGCCTGCGGGGCCGCCGCCTGCGCCCTCGCCGCGCTCCTGGGCTCC
Source organism: Streptomyces griseomycini (assembly GCF_014203535.1). Classification (GTDB taxonomy): domain Bacteria; phylum Actinomycetota; class Actinomycetes; order Streptomycetales; family Streptomycetaceae; genus Streptomyces; species Streptomyces griseomycini. The sequence continues at coordinate 38,037 of NZ_JACHJI010000020.1, read as the reverse complement.
CGGGGGCGCACCCGCAGGGCGCTGTGGCTGCTGGTCGCGGGGCTCATGGTCATGGCACTGGGGGACCAGTTCGACTGAACGACCCCGAGGAGCTCCCGGCGCGGCGCCCGGCCCGGGTGAGGGACGCCACATCCGGCGAGAGGGCTGACGCGACCGTCGTGCGATGTGCCTGTCGTCACTGTGAATAAGCCCACGAATCAGGCAAACGATCACTCTTGCCTGCAAGAGTGGCAGTGCATTGCTCATGCGTTCTTTGCGGGTCGTACGGTCCATGCTCGACTGTTCCCGATCAAAGATCCACACGCAGTCACTCCGGGAGCACGTTCGTGGCAGCCCTCGCACGCTGGTGTGTCCAACGCCGTCTCATCACGGTCCTCCTCTGGCTCCTCGCCCTCGGCGGGGCCGCGGCCGGTGCCGTCGCCGCCGGGTCCGCCTACTCGAACGACTACGAGGTCCCCGGCACCGAGTCCGGACGGGCCACCGAGCTGCTGCGCGAGGGCTTCCCCGGCCTCGGCGGCGACAGCGGCACCGTGGTGTGGCACACCGCGTCCGGCACCGTCCGGGACGCCGACGTCGAGCAGGCGATGACCCGCACCCTGGACCGGATCGAGGACCTGCCCGGGGTCACCGCCGTGACCGGTCCGTACGACGATCACGGGGCCGGCCGGATCAGCGGGGATGGCCGTACCGCCTACGCCACCGTCACCTTCGCCGACCAGGCCGAGGACATCGACACCGGTGAGGTCGCGGCCGTCGTGAAGGCCGCCGAGGCCGCCGAGACCGACGGGCTCCGGGTCGAGCTGAGCGGCAGCGCCGTCGGGCTCACCGAGTCCCCCGGCGGGCACCTCGCCGAGGCCGTCGGCGTACTGGTCGCCGCCGTCGTCCTCTTCCTCGCCTTCGGCTCGCTCGCCGCCTCGCTGCTGCCCATCGCCACCGCCCTGGTCGGCGTCGGCACCGCCTACGCCGGGATCGTGCTGCTCGGGCACGCCATGACCGTCGCCGACTTCGCGCCCATGCTCGGCATGCTGGTCGGGCTCGGCGTCGGCATCGACTACGCGCTGTTCATCGTCACCCGGCACCGGCGCGGACTGAAGCGCGGCCTCACCGTCACCGAGGCCGCCACCCACGCCGTCGCCACCACCGGACGCGCGGTCGTGTTCGCGGGTGCCACCGTTTGCATCGCCCTGCTGGGCATGCTGATCCTCCGGCTGAACTTCCTCAACGGCGTCGCCGTCGCCGCCTCGCTCACCGTGGTGCTGACCGTCGCCGCCTCCGTCACCCTGCTGCCCGCCCTGCTGTCGTTCATCGGCGTGCGCGCGCTCAGCCGCCGCGAGCGGCGCCGACTGGACGAGTACGGACCCGAGCCGGAGCTGCCGACCGGGTTCGCCGCCCGCTGGTCGGCGTTCGTGGAGCACCACCCCAAGCTGCTCGGTGCGATCGCGGTGGTCGTCATGGCCGTCCTCGCGCTGCCCACCCTCTCCCTCCACCTGGGCACCTCCGACCAGGGCAACAACCCGGAGACCTCCACCACCCGCCAGGCCTACGACCTCCTCGCCGAGGGCTTCGGCCCCGGCGTGAACGGTCCCCTCACCCTCGTCACCGAGGTCGACGGCGCCGCGGACCGGCTCGCCCTGGGCAACCTCGACACCACCCTGCGCGAGACCGAAGGCGTCGCGTCGGTCTCCCCGGTGGCCTACGGTGCGGGCGGCGACACCGCGTACCTCACCGTCGTACCGGAGTCGTCCCCGCAGTCCGAGCGGACCAGCGACCTGGTCGACCGGCTGCGCGCCGACGTGCTGCCCCGGGCCGAGGCGGGCACCTCGCTCGACGTGCAGGTCGGGGGTGTGACGGCCGGCTACGACGACTTCGCCGACGTCATCGTCGCCAAGCTGCCCCTCTTCGTCGGCGTCGTGATCGGCCTGGGCTGTCTGCTGCTCCTGCTCGCCTTCCGGTCCATCGGCATCCCGCTGAAGGCCGCCGCGATGAACGTGGCCGCCGTCGCCGCCGCCTTCGGCGTCGTCGTGGCGATCTTCCAGTGGGGCTGGGGCAGCGAACTGCTCGGTCTCGGCCGGGCGGGTCCCATCGAACCCTTCCTGCCCGTGATCATGGTCTCGGTCCTCTTCGGGCTCTCCATGGACTACCAGGTCTTCCTGGTGAGCCGGATGTACGAGGAGTGGCTGGAGACCGGCGACAACCGGCGCGCCGTCCGCGTCGGCCTCGCGGAGACCAGTCGGGTGATCAACTCCGCGGCCGTGATCATGATCTCGGTCTTCCTGGCCTTCGTGCTCAGCGGCGACCGCGTGATCGCCATGTTCGGCATCGCGCTCGCCGCGGCCGTCGCCCTCGACGCCTTCGTGCTGCGCACCCTGCTCGTTCCCGCCCTGATGCACCTGCTCGGCGGCGCCAACTGGTGGCTGCCGCGCTCGCTGGACCGGATCCTGCCCCGGATCAGCATCGAGCCGCCCGAGGCCCGCGCCGCCCATGAGAGGCTGGCCGCCGCCACGGACGCCGAGGTGGCGGACGTGCTCGCGAAGGAGGAGCGGCAGCGGGATGTACGCGATACGACTGGGTGACGACGGAGCCGAACTGCGCCCCCTGGAGCCCTGGCACGCCGAGGAGTTCCTCGCCCACCTGGACCGGGGCCGGGAGTTCATCAACCAGTACGTCCCCTTCGGCTCCAAGGCCACGGACCTGACCGGAGCCCGCGAGGTGCTCCAGCGCTACGCCGACCGGCGCGCGGCCGACACGGCCTCGCTGCACGGACTGTGGCTGGACGGCACGCTGGTGGGCGGGGTGCTCACCCTGAACTTCGACGCCGGGAACGGCACCTGCGAGGTCGGCTGCTGGCTGGAGCCCGCCGCCACCGGACGCGGGCTCGTCACGCGCGCGATGCGGGTGCTCATCGACTGGGCGGTCGAGCAGCGCGGCATCCACCGGGTCGAATGGGTCGCCGCCGCCGGCAACCGGCCGAGCATCGACGTCGCCCGCAGGCTCGGCATGACCCGGGACGGGGTGCGGCGCGCGGCCCACCTCCACCACGGTGTGCGACACGACCTGGAGGTGTGGTCCGTCCTGGCCCCCGAGTGGCGTGCGGCGCGGGCCGCCGCCGACGGCGGGTGACCGACCGCCCGCGACGACCGTCAGGGGCGACCGTCGAAACCGTCGAGCGGTCTCTCGGACGGTGTCCGTACGGCGCGGGACACGGGAACCAGGACAGAGGACGAGACCGCGGCCGAGAACGAGACCGGGGCCGTCGGCCCCGAGCGCGGCAAGGAGGCGCCGGACGCCCCCGGGGCCCCGAGGGGACGGCGACCGACGAGGAGACCGAGGCCGGGCCGGATTCGGTGCCGGAGCCCGGAGCCGAGAAGGAGAGCGCCCCCGGAGCCGGTCAGGGTGTCGGCGCGGTCGTCTCCGCCGCGCTCGGCCTCGTCTCGCTCACCGGCGGCTGGCCGGGCACGGTGGCCGCCGCGCGCGGAGACCCTCGTCGGCCAGCTGGAGACGGCCGCCGACGCGGGCGTCGCGACGCAGGTCAAGGAGGTGTACGGCGATGCCCGGCACACCACCGCGCTGTGGGGCGGCCTGTTCGCGCTGACCGCGCTGATCGTCGGTGTGGCGGTGCTCGCCCGGCCCGCGTTCGGCGCCCCGGGCCGGCCGCGGACGCCCTGGATCAAGCCGGTCGCCCGGGCGGGCGTCTCGCCCGGCGTGATCGGGCTGCTGCCGGCCGTCCTCACGTACACCGACGTGCTCCTGGGCCTGCCCGCCACGGGCTGAGGGGGCCTTAGGGCATCCGGTGAGGTGCTTACGGCACCGCCCGAGACCCCTCACGCACGTCTAAGGCCCTCCGGGCCGCCGAAGATGCGGAACTCTCCCGATGTGGCCGGACCACCCGACGGACGAAGGTGGAGGCATCGCGGAAAGCGATGTCCGACACCGACTCCTCCAGGGAGACCCGCCATGTTCGAGCACCAGCTCCAGCAGTTCCGCCACGACGACCTCGTCCGCCGGGCCGAGCAGGAGCGGCAGGCCCGTGAGGCGGTCCGCCTCCGCCGCGCCGCCCGCCGCGAAGCCGCCGCAGGGGGTGCCGGACCCGAGAGCCATACCCGCCGCCACCGCCGCGACCGGTTCATCCGGGCCGCATGAGCCCGGACGCCGGGGACGGCGGCGGAACCGGCCCCGTCCGCCGTCCCCGGGGCGTCGACCGCACGGGAACGGACCGCCGTCCCCGGGACACCGGCGCCCCGGCACCCGCCACCCGCGCACCCCACCCGACGGCGCCCGTCCCCGTGAAAACCGGTGCCCGGCCGCCGGAGCCCCGTGGGATGCTCGGGACCGTGGAGACCAAGTCCGTCAGTCCCGTGTTCGTCGGCCGCACCACGGAACTCGACACGCTGAACGACGCGCTCGCCCGGGCCGCCGACGGTGCGGGCGAACCGCAGGCGCTGCTGATCGGCGGTGAGGCCGGCGTCGGCAAGACCCGCCTCCTCGAGGAGTTCGCCGCGGCGGCCCGCCGCCGGGGCGCGGTCGTCGCGCTCGGCGGCTGCGTCGAGATCGGTGCCGACGGGCTGCCCTTCGCCCCCTTCTCCACCGCCCTGCGCCAACTGCGCCGCGAACTGCCCGGGCAACTCGCCGCCGCTGCCGCCGGGCAGGAGGAGGAACTCGCCCGCCTGCTGCCCGAGCTCGGCACCGCGGCCGCCCGCGAGGCCCGCCGGGACGAGCAGGGCACGGCCCGCCTCTTCGAACTCACCGCCCGCCTGCTGGAACGCGTCGCCGCCGAACACACCGTCGTCCTCGTCCTGGAGGACCTGCACTGGGCCGACGCCTCCACCCGCCACCTGCTCGCCTACCTCTTCCGCACCCTGCGCACCGGCCGCCTCGTCGTCCTCGCCACCTACCGCTCCGACGACATCCACCGCCGCCACCCCCTGCGCCCGTTCCTCGCCGAACTCGACCGGCTGCGCACGATCCGGCGCATCGAACTCGACCGCTTCACCCGCGACGAGGTCGGCCGGCAGATCGCCGGCATCCTCGCCCGGGAACCCGAACCCGACCGCGTCGACGAGATCTTCGAGCGCTCCGACGGCAACGCCTTCTTCGTCGAGGAACTCGCCGTCGCCGCCCACGAGGGGTGCTGCACCGGCCTCACCGACTCGCTGCGCGATCTGCTCCTGGTCCGGGTCGAAGGCCTGCCGGAGAGCGCCCAGCAGGTCGCGCGGCTCGTCGCCGAGGGCGGCTCCACCGTCGAGTACCGGCTGCTGGCCGCCGTCGCCCGGCTCACCGAGGACGACCTCATCGAGGCCCTGCGCGCCGGCGTCAACGCCAGCATCCTCAACCCCGCGCCCGACCGCGACGGCTACCGCTTCCGCCACTCCCTGGTCCGCGAGGCCGTCAGCGACGACCTGCTGCCCGGCGAACGCTCCCGCCTCAACCGCCGTTACGCCGAGGCACTGGAGGCCGACCCGACCCTGGTGCCCGCCGAGGAGCGCGTGACCCGCCTGGCCAGCTACTGGTACCACGCCCACGACGCCGCCAAGGCGCTGCCGGCCGTCCTCGACGCCTCCGCCGAGGCCCGCCGCCGACATGCCTACTCCGAGCAACTGAGGCTGCTGGAGCGGGCGATGGAGCTGTGGGACTCCGTCCAGGACAGCGTCCGCGCCACTCTGCGTCCCGCCGACTACACGGAGGCCTATCCCCCCTGCGGCTGCGACCCCGAGACGGCCCCCCTGCGCTACCTCGACCTGATGGCCGAGGCCGCCGTCGCCGGACGGCTCTGCGGGGAACGAGAACGCGCCATGAAGATCACCAAGCGGGCGCTGCGCCTCCTGGACGAGGACCCCGACCCGCTGCGCGCCGCCTGGTTCTGGGAGCAGCGCTCCCGGCTGACCCAGGCCCTCGCCCGCGGTGACGGCTGGGCGGAACTCGGCATCGCGCAGGACCTGGTGCGCGGCCTGCCGCCCTCGGAGGTGCACGCCGAGGTGCTCGCCTCCGCCGCCAGCTGGTCGATGCTGCACCGGCCGGGCCCGGAGGCCATGGCCGCCGCCGAACGCGCCGTCGAGTACGCGCGCATGGTCGGCGCCCACGACATCGAGCTCAACGCCCGCCTCACCCTCGGCGGCCTCTTGGTCGACGCCGGTGACATCGAGACCGGCCTCGCCGAGATGCACGAGGTCAGGGACCGGGCCGTCGAACTGGGCGTGGACACGGTGGTGAGCCGCAGCTACGTGAACCTCCCCTCGGTCCTCGAAGGCGTCGGCCGCTCCCAGGAGGCGGTCGGCCTGCTCCGCGAGGGCATCGAGGTCACCCGCAAGCTCGGCCTGCCGGACGCGGAGGGCTGGGTGTGGGGCAACCTCGCCGAATCGCTCCACTCCCTCGGACACTGGGACGAGGCGGCCGAGGCGGCGGCCAACGCGCAGCGCCTCGAGCAGAGCGCCAAGCCGCGCGCCGGAGGCTCGGTGCGCCTGGCGCATCTCGCCTACGACCGGGGGAACCTGACCGAGGCGGCCCGCCATCTCGCCGCCGCCCACACGTTCTCCGGCACGCACGACCCCATGCCGCAGTACTCCCTGCCGATGACCCGGGTCGCCATCGGCATCGCCGCGGCCGAGGGCCGGCTCCCCGACGCCCGGGCCCGACTGCTCGCCGCCCTCGACACCGGTCTCCCGCCCGGCACCCAGCGCTACGGCTGGCCCCTGCTGCTCGCCGCCGCGACCGCCGAGGCCGACGCCTTCGGCGACCCCGTCACCGAACCCGACCGTCCGCGCATCCTCGAACGCCTCCGCAGGGCCGCCAAGACCCTGGCGACCGGCGTGCCCGTGTGGCAGGCGTACGACGTCTGGCTGCGTGCCGAGCTGCTGCGTGCCGAGGGCGTGCCCACACCGGAGGAGTGGAGCGCGGCGGTCACCGCCCTGGAACCCCTGGAACGCCCCTACGACCTCGCACGTGTCCGCTTCCGGCTCGCCGAGGCACTGCTCGCCTCCGGCGCCGACGAGGACGAGCGGGCCCGGGCCACGGAGCTGCTCCGGTTGTCCAGGGCGGTCGCCGATCACCTCGGCGCCGCTCCGCTGGCCCGCTCCGCCGTCCTGCTGGCCCAGCGCGCCCGCCTCGTCCTGAGCCCGGCCACCCGGGTGCCGGCCCCGGCCGTTCCCGTCGATCCGGCCGACGCCCTCGGTCTCACCGGCCGGGAGCGCGACGTCCTGCGTCTGGTGGCCGCCGGTCACACCAACCGCCGTATCGCCGAGGAACTGTTCATCTCGCCGAAGACGGCCAGCGTCCACGTCTCCAACATCCTCGCCAAGCTGGGCGTCTCCGGCCGCGGGGAGGCGGCGGCGGTGGCCCATCGGCTGGGCCTGTTCCCGGCGGAGGCCGGGAGCAGGCAGGCGGCGGGATAATGGCTGTGTCACCCACGCGGCCCTGGAAAGGGGAGCGATGTTCAACGCTTTCGAGGAACTGTTCGCTCCCGGCCGCAAGCACACCCGGGACGAACAGAACCGGCTGGAGCTGACCCGCGAGGACGTCGGCGACGCCGACCCCGGACGCGGGCCGATAGACCTCGCCTCCGGGAAGGTGGTCGTACGCCAGCCGGCGCCGGACGAGGAGGAGACCGCCGGGGACTGAGGCCCCGCGGCCCGGCTCAGCTCACCTGCAGCTCCAGGATCCGGTCGTCGCCGTCCTTCGGCTCGCCGCGGCCGTCCGTGTTGCTGGTGACCAGCCACAGCCTGTCGCCGCCCGCCGGGACCACCGTGCGCAGCCGGCCGTACTCGCCCTTCAGGAAGGCCTGCGGTTCCGCCGAGGCCGCGGTGTCCTTCAGCGGTATGCGCCACAGACGCTCACCGAGCAGGCCCGCCATCCAGATCGAGCCCTCGGCGTGGGCGATGCCGCTGGGAGAGGCCTCGTCCGTGCTCCACTGGTCGATCGGGTTGTGGAAGCCGCCCTCGTCGGACCTGCCCTCCGCCTCGGGCCAACCGTAGTTGTCACCCGGCTTGATCGCGTTCAGCTCGTCCCAGGTGTTCTGGCCGAACTCCGAGGCGAACAGCCGCTGCTCACGGTCCCAGGCCAGGCCCTGCACATTGCGGTGGCCGTACGAGTACACCGGGGAGTCGGGGAACGGGTTGCCCGGAGCGGGCTCGCCCTCCGGGGTCAGCCGCAGGATCTTGCCGCCCAGGGAGTCCTTGTCCTGGGACAGGCCCGTGTCACCGCTCTCGCCCGTGCCCACGTACAGCATCCTGTCCGGGCCGAAGGCGATCCGGCCGCCGTTGTGGACCACGCCCTTGGGGATGCCCCGGAGGATCGTGTCGGGCGCGCCCAGCTGCTCGCCGGGAGGCTTCTGCTCGTCGTACAGCATCCGGACGATGCGGTTGTCGGAGGCCGAGGTGAAGTAGGCGTAGATCATGTGGTCCGAGGCGTACTCGGGGGAGAGCGCGATGCCGAGGAGGCCGCCCTCGCCGGACGGGGACACCCCCGGTACCTCGCCCAGCTCCGTCTTCTCGCCGGTCCTCCCGTCGACCCGCGTGATCGTCGCCTCGTCCCGGGAGGACACCAGCAGGTCGCCGTCGGCCAGGGGCGCCAGGCCCCAGGGGGTGCTCAGTCCCGTGGCGACCGTGCGCACCACCTTCACCGAGCCCTCGGCGGGGGGTGTCTCCTCGGCGGTCCGCTCCGACGGGGACGACTTCGCCGGCGTGTCGCTCGGGGAGGCGCTGCCGTTTCCGCGCGCTGCTCCTCCGTCGTCGGAGGAGCAGCCGGCGGTGAGCAGGAGCGCGGCGGCGGCCAGTACGGCCGTCACGGCTCGACGTTGCACGATCTCGTCCCTTCGACGCGGCGGGTCCTACCTGTCATACACCGCTCGCGCCTCCCAGGTTCCCGATCACGGGGACTCCAACCGCGGCTCAGTCCCACGACCCCTGCGCCGCGGGCAGCTCCGCGATCTCCGCGAGGTCCCGCTCCGTCAGGCGCAGCCGGGCCGCCGCCGCGTTCTCGGCGACCCACCGCTCCCGCTTGGCGCCCGGGACCGGGACCACGTGGCGGCCCCGGGTCAGCACCCAGGCCAGGGCCACCTGGGCCGGGGTGACGTGCTCGCCGTGCCGGCGGGCGACGCGGCGCAGACCGACCACGATCGGCTGGTTCGCGGCCATCATCTCGGCCGTGAAGCGGGGGTGGCGGGCGCGCAGGTCGTCCGGCTCGAAGCCCATGCCGGGCGTCAGCGTCCCGGTCAGGAAGCCGTTGCCCAGCGGCATCGCGGCCAGGAAGCCGACGCCCCGCGTCTCGCACCACGGCAGCAGCGTCTCCAGCGCCTCCGGCGACCACACCGACAGCTCGGCCTCCACCGCGCTCACCGGGAAGACCTGCTGCACCCGCTCCAGCTGCCGGACCGTCGCGTCGTGCAGCCGCGCCCCCGGCCGCCGGGCCGAGCGCGCCCCGACCGCGCACAGTCCCAACGCCCTCACCTTCCCGGCCCGTACGAGGTCCGCCATCGCCCCCCAGGTCTCCTCGATCGGGACCTCCGGGTCGGCGCGGTGCAACTGGTACAGGTCGATGACGTCGGTCTGGAGCCGGCGCAGCGACGCGTCGCAGGCCCTCCTCACGTACCCGGGGCGGCCGTTGGCCACGATGTGCTGGTCGCCCACCAGCAGGCCGACCTTCGTGGACACGAAGGCGTCGGAGCGCCGTTCCTTCAACACCCGTCCGAGCAGCAGTTCGTTGGTGAACGGGCCGTACATGTCGGCGGTGTCGAGCAGCGTCGAGCCCAGATCCAGCGCCCGGTGCACCGCCCTGAGCGACTCCTCGCCGCGCTGCCGGGACGTGCTGTAGGCCCAGCTCATCGGCATGCACCCGAGTCCGACGGCCCCCACCGCGAGCGCCGCCGCGCCGATCGTCCTGCGCTCCACCTGGTCGTGACCCTCCCTCTCCCGGCCCCCCAACCTAACCTCTGCGGTCGCGGACTCCTGAACTAGCCTCCGGAGCATGACTGCTGACGTGTGGCTCCCCGTCCCGCCGGACCAGATCGAGGGCCTCCCCGAAGGACCGGACTACCGTTTCTGGGACGGCGGTGAGGATTTCCCCGCCGACCCGGCCGACTGCGTCTTCTACGTCGTGCCCTACATGAAGCCCGGCGGGGTCGGCGTGCGGCCGATGCCGCTGATGCGCTCCGTGCGGGTCGTGCAGACCCTGTCGGCCGGCACCGACCACGTGGAGCCGGGCCTGAAGCACCTGCCTCCCGGGGTACGGCTGTGCAACGCGCGCGGAGTGCACGAGGCCAGCACCGCCGAGCTCACGCTCGCGCTGATCCTCGCCTCCCTGCGCGGCATCCCCGATTTCGTGCGGGCCCAGGACAAGGGGGAGTGGCGCGGCGGGTTCCGGCCGGCGCTCGCCGACAAGAACGTGCTCATCGTGGGGTACGGCTCGATCGGAGCGGCCATCGAGGACCGGCTCGTTCCGTTCGAGCTCGCGCGGGTGGCGCGCGTCGCGCGCTCTGAGCGCACCACGGCGCGCGGCCCGGTGCACCCGCTCACCGAACTGCCCTCCTTGCTTCCGGAGGCGGACGTCGTCGTCCTCTCCACCCCGCTGACCGAGGCCACCCGCCATCTCGTGGACGCGGGTTTCCTGGCCCGCATGAAGGACGGCGCCCTGCTCGTGAACGTGGCCCGCGGGGCCGTCGTCGACACCAAAGCCCTGCTCACCGAGGTGGAGAGCGGTCGCATCACCGCGGCCCTCGACGTGACCGATCCCGAGCCGCTGCCGGCGGGGCACCCCCTGTGGCGGGCGCCGGGCGTCCTCATCACCCCGCACGTCGGCGGACCCACCTCCGCCTTCCTGCCGCGCGCCAAGCGGTTGCTGGTGGACCAGTTGCGCCGTTTCCTGAACCAGGAGGAGCTCGGCAACGTGATCCTGGTGACGGGAGCGGAATCCTCGTAGTCCGCTTCGAGTACCGCCTGCGACCACCCGGGCGCGGTGGGTACTCGTACGTCAACTGATCGTTACGCAGAGTAGAGGACCTATGTCCCTGAGTGACGAGACTGGTGTATCGTCCCGACAGGGGCTGCGCCGCTGACCGACGGCGCCGGGGACGGACTTGCGGATGGACAAAGGGGGGCGACGGGCGATGCACGGCCTATGGGCGAGCGATCCGACGCGGCGGAGCCGTCGGCGGCGACCGTGGTGCACGGCCACGCGCAGCCGCGGTCATCACGGCGGCCATCACATCCGACACGGCGGCCGCCACGGCCGCCCCGCCCCCGACCACCACCACGGGCACGCCGGCCACAGGAGGCATGCACACCCGGCGCAGCAGGGGACCAGGGACCCGGGCGTGGCGCAAACCGGGAGGTACCGGTGAGCGCGCCCACCCCCACGTCCACGCTCGACGAGGCGGCGCTGCCGCAGTCCGCTCAGGGGGCGCTGCTGCCCTGTGCGCCGTCCGCCGTCCGCCGGCCCGGTCCGCTCGCGCAGCTCGTCCTGGCCCTCGCCTGCGCGTCCTACGCCGTCGGCGCCGCGTTCGGCTGGGGTTCGGAACGACTCGCCCTCATCATGGGCGACTTCGGTCTGAGCGCCGCGGCAGCGGCCGCCGCCGTGTCCTGTTTCGTCTACGCCCGCAGCCCGCGCGTCCGGTTCCGCCCCGCCTGGCTGCTGTTCGGCCTCTCCTCGGCCATGGCGTCCCTGGGCAACCTGGTCTGGGGGTGGTACGAGGTGGTCCTCGGGCTCCCTGTGCCCACTCCCAGCTACGCCGACCTGTTCTTCCTGTGCTTCGCGCCGCCCGCCATCGTGGGCCTGCTGGTGCTCGCCAAACGGCCCGTGACCAAGGCCGGCTGGGTCTGTCTCGCCCTGGACGCCTGGCTGATCGGCGGCTCCCTGCTCACCCTGGCGTGGAGCCTCGCGCTCGCCCAGGCCGCGCGGGCCGAGGGCCCGGACGTCGCGCACACCGCGCTGTCGCTGGCCTACCCGCTGCTCGACATCGCCCTGGTCAGCATGGTGCTGGCGCTGCACTTCCGGCGTTCGGCGGTGAACCGCTCCGCGGTCAACACCGCGATCGGCGCGCTGGCGCTGACCGTCATGTGCGACGCCCTGTTCACCTCGCCGCTGGTGCACAGCAGCTACCGCTCCGGGCAACTGCTGGACGCGGGCTGGTTCGCCGGTTCGCTGCTCCTGGCGTACGCCCCCTGGACCGCGCCCCGCGACGGCCGGCCCGAGGACGAGGGACGCACGCGCGTGGTCCGCGGGCACCTGCCCGGGCGGCGCGGCGGCCCGGTCCACGACCACCCGCCCGCGCCCGGCGGCGAGCACAGCCGGTACCCGGCCACCCGCCCCATCGCCGGCTCCCTCGCCGCCCTCACGCCGTACCTCGCCGCGGCCGTGTGCACCCTGGGGATCCTCTACAACGTCCTCAACGGCCGCAGCGTCGACCGCGTCGTCCTGCTCACCGGGGGCACGGTGGTGCTCGCGCTCGTCGTGCGCCAGGGCATCATGCTGCTCGACAACATCACCCTCACCCAGGAACTGGCGCAGAAGGAGAACCACTTCCGCTCCCTGGTGCAGGGGTCCAGCGACGTCATCATGATCGCGGCGCCCAGCGGCATCCTCCGCTACGTCTCCCCGGCCGCCGCCGGGGTGTACGGCCGCCCCGCGGAGGAACTGGTGGGGACGGAACTGGCCGACCTCATCCATCCGGAGGACCTGGGCCGCGTGGTGCACGAGGTACGCCGTTTCCTCGCCGCCGACCCGGTCGAGGAACCCACCACGCGCATCGAGTGCCGTTTCCGTTCCGGCGGTGGGGGCACCTCCCGCTCATGGGGGTCCCCCCGCCCGCGCGGAGCCGGGGGTGGGGGAGAAGCCGAGAGCGGGGGAGGCTGGCTCAACGTCGAGTCGACCGTCAACCGGCACCACGGCGGCCTCATCTTCAACAGCCGCGACGTCACCGAAAGGGTGCGGCTGCAGGCGCAGCTCCAGCACAACGCGGAGCACGACCCGCTCACCGACCTGCCCAACCGCGCCCTGTTCACCCGGCGCGTCCAGCAGGCGCTGTCCGGCCGCCGCGCCCTGGACCGCGGGGCCGCCCTGAGGGGCACGGCCGTGCTCTTCATCGACCTCGACGGCTTCAAGGGCGTCAACGACACGATCGGCCACCAGGCCGGGGACGAACTGCTCGTCCAGGCCGCCCGCAGACTCCAGGAGGCGGTCCGCAAGGGCGACACCGCCTCCCGGCTGGGCGGCGACGAGTTCGCGGCCCTGATCGTCGGAGACGGCGTCCGCGACCGGGACGCCCGGGAGCGCCACATCCTGGAACTCGCCGACCGCCTCAGGGTGACCCTGTCCCAGCCCTACCTCATCGACGGCAACGATGTCCGCGTCAACGCCTCCATCGGCGTCGCCTTCGCCGAACCCGGCCTCGGCGCGGGCGAGCTGCTGCGCAACGCCGACCTCGCCATGTACCGGGCCAAGGCCGCCGGCAAGGGCCGCGTGGAGCTGTACCGGCCGCAGATGCAGCAGGACGTCGTCCGCAGGGCGGAGCTGGCCACACGGCTGCGCGCGGCGTTGCACGACGGCGAGTTCTCGCTGCTGCACCAGCCGGTGGTGTGTCTGGAGGACGGCCGGATCACGTCGGTCTGCGCACAGGCGCGCTGGCGCTCCTCCCAGGGGGCGCTCTTCTCCCCCGCGGAGTTCCTGCGGGCGGCCGAGGACAGCGAGAAGACCGCCGAGCTGGGCCGGTGGGTGCTGGAGGAGGCGGTCGAGCAGGCCGCCGAACGGCACGCGACCGGGCTGGCGGTGCCCGTGGCCGTACGGCTCGGCGCGCGCCGGCTGCTGGACCGGTCGCTGCCGCTCGGCTCGATCGAGGCCCTGCTCACCCGGCACGGGCTGCCGTCCGGTTCCCTGGTCATCGAGCTGGCCGACACCGACCCCCGGGTCGGCCTGGACGAGCTGGAGCGCCGCCTGGCGGCGCTCAGGCGGGTCGGCGTCCGGATCGCCCTCGACGGCTTCGGCAGCGGCTACGCGGCGATCACGGCCCTCAGACGGCTCCCCGTCGACGTGCTGAAACTCGACCGCGGTCTGGTCGACGGCGTGGTGGAGTCCGCCCGGCTGCACAAGATCACCAGCGGGCTGCTGCGCATCGCCTCCGACCTCGGGCTGCAGTCCGTGGCGGACGGAGTGGACCTGCCCGAGCAGGTCGTGGCCCTGCGCGCGATGGGCTGTACGCACGGCCAGGGTCTGGCCTTCTCCGGGCCGCTGGACGAGTACCGGCTGCGCCGGGCGCTGGGCACGGGGCGGTACCCGGTGCCGCACGGGCCGACCGAACCCGTGTTCGCCGGCGGGGGCTCCGGGGTGTACTCCACGGGAGTGACCGCTGTCCTCAGGGGCGGTACGACCCTTCGCTCACATAATGAGACTCCCGTCCCACCCACTTGACAGTGGGTGCGTGCCGGGGGGAGGGTCAGTGCCATGCGCACCCGAATTCTCGTACTTGGACAGCGCGTCGGCTGACGCTGAGCCTCGACCGCTCAGCGACCACCTCCCGGCGCGCTCCCCTCGCTTGCCTTATGGCACGAGGGGTTTTTTGTTGCACAGGCACCTGCCGAGCAGCACGCGTAACCCGCACAAACCTCGCAAAAACCCTCAGCATCGAGAAGAGAAGCCGATGACCGAGCAGGCCACCGGGGCCCATCACCCGCAGCCGCGGCCCCGATCCGGAGGACAGACCGCCCCCGTCGAGCACGTCACGGGTGCGCAGTCCCTCATTCGCTCTCTCGAGGAGGTCGGCGCCGACACGGTATTCGGCATTCCCGGCGGTGCGATCCTTCCGGCGTACGACCCGCTGATGGACTCCACCCGGGTGCGCCACGTCCTGGTCCGGCACGAGCAGGGCGCCGGTCACGCGGCCACGGGCTACGCGCAGGCCACCGGCAAGGTGGGCGTCTGCATGGCGACCTCCGGTCCCGGCGCCACCAACCTGGTCACCCCGATCGCCGACGCGCACATGGACTCCGTGCCGCTGGTCGCGATCACCGGCCAGGTCGCCTCCAAGGCGATCGGCACGGACGCCTTCCAGGAGGCGGACATCGTCGGCATCACCATGCCGATCACCAAGCACAACTTCCTCGTCACCAAGGCCGAGGACATCCCGCGGGTCATCGCGCAGGCCTTCCACATCGCCTCCACCGGCCGCCCCGGCCCGGTGCTGGTCGACATCGCCAAGGACGCCCTCCAGGCGAAGACCACCTTCTCCTGGCCGCCCACCATGGACCTGCCCGGCTACCGGCCCGTCACCAAGCCGCACGCCAAGCAGATCCGCGAGGCCGCCAAGCTGATCACCGGCGCCAGGCGGCCGGTCCTCTACGTCGGCGGCGGTGTCCTCAAGGCCGGCGCCACCGCCGAGCTGAAGGTCCTCGCGGAACTCACCGGAGCGCCCGTCACCACCACCCTGATGGCGCTCGGCGCATTCCCCGACAGCCACCCGCTGCACGTGGGGATGCCGGGCATGCACGGTGCGGTCACCGCCGTCACCGCGCTGCAGAAGGCCGACCTGATCGTCGCCCTCGGAGCCCGCTTCGACGACCGCGTCACCGGCAAGCTGGACAGCTTCGCCCCGTACGCCAAGATCGTCCACGCCGACATCGACCCGGCCGAGATCGGCAAGAACCGCGCCGCCGACGTGCCGATCGTCGGCGACGCCCGCGAGGTCATCGCCGACCTCGTCCAGGCCGTCCAGAAGGAGCACGCCGAGGGCAACCGCGGCGACTACACCGCCTGGTGGAACGACCTCAACCGCTGGCGCGAGACCTACCCCCTCGGTTACGACCTGCCCGAGGACGGCTCGCTCTCCCCGCAGCAGGTCATCGAGCGCATCGGGCAGCTGGCGCCCGAGGGCACGGTCTTCGCGGCGGGCGTCGGCCAGCACCAGATGTGGGCCGCGCACTTCATCGAGTACGACAAGCCCGCCACCTGGCTGAACTCCGGCGGCGCCGGAACCATGGGCTACGCGGTCCCGGCCGCCATGGGCGCCAAGGCCGGCGTGCCCGAGCGCACCGTCTGGGCGATCGACGGCGACGGCTGCTTCCAGATGACCAACCAGGAGCTCACCACCTGCGCCCTGAACAACATCCCGATCAAGGTCGCCGTCATCAACAACGGCGCCCTCGGGATGGTCCGCCAGTGGCAGACCCTCTTCTACAACCAGCGGTACTCCAACACGGTGCTGCACTCCGGGCCCGACGACGTCAACCCGGAGGCGAGGGGCACCCGCGTCCCCGACTTCGTGAAGCTGTCGGAGGCCATGGGCTGCTACGCGATCCGCTGCGAGGACCCGGCCGACCTCGACAAGGTCATCGAGGAGGCGAACTCCATCAACGACCGTCCCGTCGTCGTCGACTTCATCGTCCACGAGGACGCGATGGTCTGGCCGATGGTCGCCGCCGGCACCTCCAACGACGAGATCATGGCCGCCCGGGACGTCCGCCCCGACTTCGGCGACAACGAGGACGACTGAGAGCCGCAGGCACGTCGAACAGGTAAAGGAAGCAGCCCCATGTCCAAGCACACGCTCTCCGTCCTGGTGGAGAACACCCCCGGCATCCTGGCCCGGATCGCCGCCCTGTTCTCCCGCCGCGGCTTCAACATCGACTCGCTCGCCGTCGGCGTCACCGAGCACCCCGACATCTCCCGCATCACCATCGTGGTGAGCGTGGACGAGTTCCCGCTGGAGCAGGTCACCAAGCAGCTCAACAAGCTCGTCAACGTGCTGAAGATCGTCGAGCTCGAACCCGGGCAGGCGGTCCAGCGCGAACTCGTTCTGGTGAAGGTGCGCGCCGACAACGAGACGCGCTCCCAGATCGTCGAGATCGTCCAGCTGTTCCGCGCCAAGACCGTGGACGTCTCCCCGGAGGCGGTCACCATCGAGGCCACCGGCAGCAGCGACAAGCTGTCCGCCATGCTCAAGATGCTGGAGCCCTTCGGCATCAAGGAGCTCGTCCAGTCCGGCACGATCGCGATCGGACGTGGTGCCCGTTCGATCACGGACCGATCGCTGCGTGCTCTGGACCGGTCGGCCTGAGGCCCGAAACGGGCGGCCGGGACACGACCGGCCGCCCGTATCCCGAGATCCCCAACCTTCCCCTCCCCCCATCGTCATACGGTGGGACGCAACACCTGCACTCAAGGAGAGAACCCAAAGTGGCCGAGCTGTTCTACGACGCCGACGCCGACCTGTCCATCATCCAGGGCCGCAAGGTCGCGGTCATCGGTTACGGCAGCCAGGGCCACGCCCACGCGCTGTCGCTCCGTGACTCGGGTGTCGACGTGCGCGTCGGTCTGCACGAGGGCTCCAAGTCCAAGGCCGGGGCCGAGGAGCAGGGCCTGCGCGTGGTGACCCCGTCCGAGGCCGCCGCCGAGGCCGACGTCATCATGATCCTCGTCCCGGACCCGATCCAGGCCCAGGTCTACGAGGAGCACATCGCCCCGAACCTGAAGGACGGCGACGCCCTGTTCTTCGGTCACGGCTTCAACATCCGCTTCGGCTTCATCAAGCCCCCGGCCGGCGTGGACGTCTGCATGGTCGCCCCCAAGGGCCCGGGCCACCTGGTGCGCCGTCAGTACGAGGAGGGCCGCGGCGTCCCCTGCATCGCCGCCGTCGAGCAGGACGCCTCCGGCAACGCCTTCGCGCTGGCCCTCTCGTACGCGAAGGGCATCGGCGGCACCCGCGCCGGCGTCATCAAGACGACCTTCACCGAGGAGACCGAGACCGACCTGTTCGGCGAGCAGGCCGTCCTGTGCGGTGGCACGGCCGCGCTGGTGAAGGCGGGCTTCGAGACGCTGACCGAGGCCGGCTACCAGCCGGAGATCGCCTACTTCGAGTGCCTGCACGAGCTGAAGCTGATCGTGGACCTCATGTACGAGGGCGGCCTGGAGAAGATGCGCTGGTCGATCTCCGAGACCGCCGAGTGGGGCGACTACGTCACCGGCCCGCGCATCATCACCGACGCCACCAAGGCCGAGATGAAGAAGGTCCTCGCCGAGATCCAGGACGGCTCCTTCGCCCAGCAGTGGATGGACGAGTACCACGGCGGCCTGAAGAAGTACAACGAGTACAAGCAGCAGGACTCCGAGCACCTGCTGGAGACCACCGGCAAGGAGCTGCGCAAGCTCATGAGCTGGGTGAACGAGGAGGCGTGAGCCTCACCGCCGGAGGGCCGGAGCGAACTGCTCCGGCCCTCTCGGGCGAACTCGGGGTAACGTCGGTAGTACGACGTTGTCCATCCCGTCCTGCCACGGACGGGTGATCCTTCCGAAGCGGCGTAAGACGACGCCCTCGGCGCCACTACACTGCTGCACTACATACGCGTCAGGCCCACAGCGTCGTGCGTCTTCCACGCGGCTAGCAACCCTCCACCGCCTGCGGCCGTCGGGACGGCCGTCCGCATTGGACTTGTGAGGACTCACGTGAGCTCGAAACCCGTCGTACTCATCGCTGAAGAGCTGTCGCCCGCCACCGTCGACGCACTCGGTCCGGACTTCGAGATCCGCCACTGCAACGGCGCGGACCGCGCCGAACTGCTGCCGGCCATCGCCGACGTGGACGCGATCCTCATCCGCTCGGCGACGAAGGTCGACGCCGAGGCGATCGCCGCCGCGAACAAGCTCAAGGTCGTCGCCCGCGCCGGCGTGGGCCTCGACAACGTCGACGTCTCCGCCGCCACCAAGGCCGGCGTGATGGTCGTCAACGCCCCCACCTCGAACATCGTCACCGCCGCCGAGCTCGCCTGCGGTCTGATCCTCGCCACCGCGCGCAACATCCCGCAGGCCAACGCCGCACTGAAGAACGGCGAGTGGAAGCGGAGCAAGTACACGGGCGTCGAGCTCGCCGAGAAGACCCTCGGCGTCGTGGGCCTGGGGCGGATCGGCGCCCTCGTCGCGCAGCGCATGTCCGCCTTCGGCATGAAGGTCGTCGCCTACGACCCCTACGTGCAGCCCGCGCGGGCCGCGCAGATGGGCGTCAAGGTGCTGTCGCTGGACGAACTGCTCGAGGTCTCCGACTTCATCACCGTCCACCTGCCCAAGACCCCCGAGACCCTCGGCCTGATCGGGGACGAGGCGCTGCGCAAGGTCAAGCCGAGCGTGCGCGTCATCAACGCCGCGCGCGGCGGCATCGTCGACGAGGAGGCGCTGTACTCGGCGCTCAAGGAGGGCCGGGTCGCCGGCGCAGGCCTGGACGTGTACGCCAAGGAGCCGTGCACCGACTCCCCGCTGTTCGAGTTCGACCAGGTCGTCTGCACCCCGCACCTCGGCGCCTCCACCGACGAGGCCCAGGAGAAGGCCGGCATCGCCGTCGCCCGCTCGGTGCGCCTCGCGCTCGCCGGCGAACTGGTCCCGGACGCGGTGAACGTGCAGGGCGGTGTCATCGCCGAGGACGTCAAGCCGGGCCTGCCGCTCGCCGAGCGCCTCGGCCGGATCTTCACCGCGCTCGCGGGCGAGGTCGCGGTCCGCCTCGACGTCGAGGTGTACGGCGAGATCACCCAGCACGACGTGAAGGTGCTGGAGCTGTCCGCGCTCAAGGGCGTCTTCGAGGACGTCGTCGACGAGACGGTGTCCTACGTCAACGCGCCGCTGTTCGCCCAGGAGCGGGGCGTCGAGGTACGGCTGACCACCAGCTCGGAGTCGGCCGACCACCGCAACGTGGTCACCGTGCGCGGCACCCTTGCCGACGGCGAGGAGATCTCGGTCTCCGGCACGCTGGCCGGCCCCAAGCACGTCCAGAAGATCGTCGCGGTCGGCGACTACGACGTGGACCTCGCGCTCGCCGACCACATGGTCGTCCTGCGCTACGAGGACCGTCCCGGTGTCGTCGGCACCGTGGGCCGCATCCTCGGCGAGGCGGGCATCAACATCGCCGGCATGCAGGTCGCCCGTGCGACGGTCGGCGGGGAGGCGCTCGCCGTGCTGACGGTGGACGACACGGTGTCCGCCACGGTGCTGGGCGAGCTCGCCTCGGAGATCGGCGCGACGTCGGCGCGGTCGGTCAACCTGGTCTGAGGTGACCGTCCCTCCGGGGGCTGCCTCCCCCGGGCCCCCGCCCTGAGAGGGGCCTCGTCCTCAAACGCCGGACGGGCCGACGCGATCGGCCTGTCCGGCGTTTCGCGTGTCCGCCTCCTCGCGAACGCGCACCCGGCGCAGCGTCGCCGATGCCAGGAGCGCCGCCGTGGTCAGGACCACCGCGCCCGCGATGGCCGCGCCGTGCATCCCGGAGGTGAACGCCTCCCTGGCCGTCGTGGCCAGGGCGTCCCCCGCGTCCTCCGGCAGCCGCCCGGCCACCGCCAGGGCGCCGCCCAGGGTCTCCTGGGCCGTGGCCGGGGCGGAGTCCGGCATCTCCTGGCGGTAGATCGCCGTGCCGACGGAGCCGAGGACCGCCATGCCCAGCGCCCCGCCGAACTCCGCGCCGGTCTCCATCAGGGAGGACGCGGAGCCCGCCCGCTCCACCGGTGCGGCGCCCAGCGCGAGGTCCATGATCTGGGACATCACCACCGTGACGCCCGAGGCGAGGACACCGGAGGCGACCAGGCCCAGAGCCAGGGCGTCCGTGTCCACGAACGTGAGCAGGACGTAGCCGCACGCGGCGATGGCGAACCCCGCCGTCACCACGTGCGCGCGGTTGACGCCCCGCTGCACCAGGTGGGCGGCGAACGGGGCCGCGAAGCCGATCGGCACCGACGGCAGCAGTGCCCACAGGGCCGCCTCCAACGCGCTCTTGCCCAGGACCGACTGGATGTACTGGGTGGTGAAGAACGCCGAGCCCATCATCGCGAACATGGTGACCAGGTTGAGGGCGACGGCCGGGCCGAAGCCGCGCCCCCGGAACAGGGCCGGAGTGATCATCGGTGAGGCGGTCGTCCGCTGCCGGTGCACGAACAGGGCCGCGAAGAGCAGGCCCAGGGTGACCGACATGACGTACCGGACGTTCCAGCCCTCGGCCGCGATCTCCTTCAGGCCGTAGACGACCGGCAGCACCGCGGCCGTCGAGAGCGGGACGCTCGGCCAGTCGAAGCGGCCCGGGGCGGGGTCCTTCGACTCCGGCAGCAGGAGCGGGCCGAGGACCAGCAGCAGAGCCATCGCCGGCAGGTTCACCAGGAAGACCGAGCCCCACCAGAAGAACTCCACCAGCACGCCGCTCAGGACCGAGCCGAGCGCCACGCCCGCCGTCATCACACCGGACCAGACAGCGATGGCGTGCGCCCGCTGCGCGGGGTCCTTGAAGATCGTGCGGACCAGCGCCAGCGTCGAGGGCATCAGGGTCGCGCCGCCGATGCCGAGGAGGGCGCGGGCCGCGATCAGCACCTCGGCGCTGTTCGCGTACGCCGCGGCCAGGGAGGCGGCGCCGAAGGCCGCGGCGCCGATCAGGAGCAGCCTGCGGCGGCCGATGCGGTCGCCCACCGATCCCATGGTGATCAGCAGGCCGGCCACGGCGAAGGCGTAGCTGTCGAAGATCCACAGCTGCTGGGTGCCGGTCGGCTCCAGGTCGGCGCCGATCGCCGGGATCGCGAAGTAGAGGACGGACACGTCCATCGAGACCAGCAGCAGCGGAAGCATCAGCACGGCGAGCGCGGTCCATTCGCGCCGACCGGCCCGGGGCGGTTTCGTCGTCATGCCGGTGACTGTACAAACGTCTTACACGCTTGTCTATGACGCTTGTATAAGACGGATGTCCGAGCGGCGGTAGGGTGACTCCATGGGACACCGCGAAGACCTGCTCGAAGGCGCCAAGCGCTGCCTGCTGCAGAAGGGGTTCATGCGCACCACGGCGCGCGACATCGTCAAGGAGTCGGGCACCAACCTGGCGTCCATCGGCTACCACTACGGCTCGAAGGACGCGCTGCTCGTGCAGGCCTACATCGAGCTGGTGGAGGCGATGTCCGACGCCTTCGAAGGCGGCGCGGAGGGCGAGCTCCGCGGTGAGCCGGGATCGCTGGAACGGTTCACCGAGGTGTGGTCGAACATCATCGGAACCATGCGCGACCCGGGGTCGTTGTGGCGGCTCAGCATGGAGATCGTGGCCATGGGCGACGAGCTGCCCGAGGTGCGGGACCACCTGGTGCGGGCCCAGCGGGAGGGCGCGCGCGGTCTGGTCACGCTGTTCATGGGCGGCCGCGAGGAGGACGTCCCGGAGGAGACCGTGGACACCCTCGGCCAGTTCTACGTCACGCTGCTGATGGGCCTGATGGTCCAGTGGTCCTTCGGCCCGCAGGGCGCCCCCGAGGCCGACCGGATCACCGAGGGGCTGCGCCGGGTGATCGAGGGCGTCGGGAAGAGCTGACCGGGTTCACAGCCGCGCGCCCTTCAGCGCCATGTGCAGCAGCAGCCGGTCCTCCCCGTCGTCCAGGTCCAGTCCGGTGAGCTGTTCCACCCGGGACAGGCGGTAGTACAGGGTCTGGCGGTGGATGCCCAGCTCCGCCGCCGCGCGGCCGGCCTGCCCGGCGCAGTCGAGGTACACCTCGGCGGTCCGGGCCAGCTCCCGGTGGGCCGGGGAGAGCAGGGACCGCACGACGGGGTCGTGGGCCGCCCCCGGGGGCAGCCCGGTCAGCAGGCGGAACGGACCGATCGACGCCCACTCGGCGACCGGCCCGAACCGCCGCTCCGCCAGCGCCGCCCGGGCCGCCGCCGACGCCTCCCGCCAGGCCGCCCCCAGCTCCGCGAGCCCGGTCCGTGCGGCGGCGACGCCCGCGGCCGGGACGGGGCCGAGGGGGGCGCCCGGCACCCCGAGGCTCCGCGCCCGCTCCAGCAGCCGCCCCGCCGCGGAGACCGCGGGGGCCGGCGCGTCCGCCGAGCGCAGCCTGACGAGCAGCGCCAGGCACTGGGCCGAGGTCCCCCACGGCAGCGTGCACAGCGCCGTCGCCCCCGGCACCGTGCGCACCGACGGCGCGTCGTCCGGATCGGCGGACGGCCAGGGGGCCACGCACACCATGGTGTGGAGGAGGTCCGCGCGCGCGCCGAGGGCGGTGCGCAGCTCCGCGACCGCCATGTCCTGCTGCCAGCCCCGCTCGGCGGTGAGCACCGCCCGCAGCTCCCGGCTGAGGTCGGCGCCGTGCTGCGCCTCGTCCGCCAGCAGCGCCCCGATCCGCACGGTGACCTCCATCGCCGCCGCCAGCTGCCGCTCGGTCGGGCCCGGCTCGGTGTCCAGCAGCCACACGTAGCCGAGCACGACACCCCGGTGGCGTACCGGCAGGCAGATGCGGCCCCGGTACACCCCCGCCTCCGGGGTCGGCGGGATGCGGACCGGTCCGGTGGCGTGGGTGATGCCGAAGCCCTCGAACCAGGAGCGGACGGCCGCCGTGGAGCGACGGGTCAGGATCGAGCGGGTGCGCACCGGGTCCAGGGCCGAGGGGTCGAGGTCGCCCTCGCTGTCGTAGGCGCCGAAGGCGATCAGTTCGAAGTCGCGGCTCTCCAGCGTCGCGGGTGCGCCCAGCAGCTCCGAGAGCTCGTCGACCAGCTCCTGATAGTCACCCGTGAAATCCGACGTCACCCGGGCATTCTGCCGCATGGGTGCGCGGCCTTCATACATCTGTCTGAGATCTGCGGCACGGATGCGTGACAGCTGTCGATGGCCGACGATCGGAGCGGTCCATAGATTTCACGGTGGTTCTCCGTGCCGTCCCCGGATCGTCGGGCTGCGGCCTTGTGTTGCTCTGTAAGTGGAGGTGCCCCGTGCTGGGTCCCGTGATTCTCGCCGCGTCGCGCAGCGACCGGATGCGACGCCTGGTCTCGGCGGCTCCCGTGACCAAGCAGGTCGTCGACCGTTTCATCCCCGGCGAGACCGTCGACGAGATCCTGCCGATCATCCGGGAGCTCACCGGCCGGGGCCTGGAGCTGACGATGGACGTCGTCGGCGAGGACATCACCACCCCCGAGCAGGCCGAGGCAGCCCGGGACGCCTACCTGGAGCTGATCGGCCGGCTGGGGCCGCTGGAGCTCGGCACGCGCGCGGAGATGTCCGTCAAGCTGTCGATGTTCGGCCAGGCGCTGGACGGCGGCCACGAGCTGGCCCTGAAGAACGTCCGCCCGGTCGTCGAGGCCGCCGCCGCGATCGGCACCACGGTCACCCTCGACGCGGAGGACCACACCACCCTCGACTCGATGTTCGCCATCCACGAGGAGCTGCGGAAGGACTTCCCGCAGACCGGCTGCGTCATCCAGGCCTACCTCTTCCGCACGGAGGAGGACGCGCGCCGCCTCGCCGCGAGCGGCAGTCGCGTACGGTTGGTGAAGGGCGCCTACAAGGAGCCCGCCGAAGTCGCCTACCAGCAGAAGCACGAGATCGACAAGGCGTACGTACGCATCCTCAGGACGCTGATGGAGGGCGAGGGCTACCCGATGATCGGGTCCCACGACCCGCGCCTGATCTCCATCGCCCAGGAACTCGCCCACCGCGCCGGGCGCAAGCTCGACGAGTACGAGTTCCAGATGCTGTACGGCATCCGCGGCGACGAGCACCTGCGGCTGGCCGCCGAAGGCCACCGGATGCGCGTCTACACGGCCTACGGCACCGACTGGTACGGCTACTTCATGCGCCGTCTGGCGGAGAAGCCGGCGAACCTCCGGTTCTTCGTCCGCTCGATGGTCACCAAGGGCTGAGCCGCCCGCACCACGCTCGCAAGACCGCTCAAGCCAAGGAGTTCACCACCCATGGACGCTGTGACCCAGGTCCCCACCCCCGTCAACGAGCCGGTGCACGGCTACGCCCCCGGCTCGCCCGAGCGCGCCCGGCTGGAGGCCAAGCTCAAGGAGCTGGCCGACAACCCGATCGACCTGCCCTGCACCATCGGCGGCGTCAAGCGGATGGGCGGCGGCGAGCGCTTCGACGTGGTGCAGCCGCACAACCACAAGGCGCGCCTGGGCACCTACGCCAACGCCACCCAGCAGGACGCGCAGGACGCCATCGACGCCGCCCTGGCCGCGGCCCCGGCCTGGCGCGCGATGTCCTTCGACGACCGCGCGGCGATCATCCTGCGCGCCGCCGAGCTGCTGTCCGGCCCGTGGCGCGAGACCATGGCCGCCTCCACCATGCTGGGCCAGTCCAAGACCGCCCAGCAGGCCGAGATCGACACGCCCTGCGAGCTGATCGACTTCTGGCGCTTCAACGTCTCCTACGCCCGCAGGATCCTGGCCGAGCAGCCCCCGGCCAACTCCCCGGGCGTCTGGAACCGCCTGGACCACCGCCCGCTGGAGGGCTTCGTCTACGCGATCACGCCGTTCAACTTCACGGCCATCGCCGCCAACCTGCCCACCGCCCCCGCCCTGATGGGCAACGTGGTGGTCTGGAAGCCGTCCCCGACGCAGACCCACGCCGCCGTGCTGATGATGCAGCTGCTGGAGGAGGCGGGCCTGCCCAAGGGCGTCATCAACCTCGTCACCGGCGACGGCATCGAGGTCTCCAAGGTCGCCCTGGAGCACCGGGACCTCGCGGGCATCCACTTCACCGGCTCGACCAAGACCTTCCAGTACCTGTGGAAGACGGTCGGCAACAACATCGAGAAGTACCGCACCTACCCGCGCCTGGTCGGCGAGACCGGCGGCAAGGACTTCCTGGTCGCCCACCCGTCGGCCGACCGCGCGGTGCTCAAGACCGCCCTGACCCGCGGTGCCTTCGAGTACCAGGGCCAGAAGTGCAGCGCCACCTCGCGCGCGTACATCCCGGCGTCGATCTGGAACGACGGCTTCAAGGAGGAGTTCGCCGCCGAGGTCGACTACCTCACCATGGGTGACGTCACCGACCTGTCGAACTTCATCGGCGCCGTCATCGACGAGCGGTCCTTCGCCAAGAACAAGGCCGCCATCGACCGCGCCAAGGAGGACGACTCCTGCACGATCGTCGCGGGCGGCACCTACGACGACTCGGTCGGCTACTTCGTCCGCCCGACCGTCATCGAGTGCACCGACCCGGAGAACGAGGTGTTCCGCACCGAGTACTTCGGCCCGATCCTCGCCGTGTACGTCTACGAGGACGACAAGTACGACGAGATGCTGACCCAGATGGAGTCGGTGTCCGACTACGCCCTGACCGGCTCGGTCATCGCCAACGACCGCGCGGCCGCGGCGTACACGATGGAGAAGCTGCGCTACGCGGCCGGCAACTTCTACATCAACGACAAGTCGACCGGCGCCGTCGTCGGCCAGCAGCCCTTCGGCGGCGGCCGTGCCTCCGGCACCAACGACAAGGCCGGCGCCCCGCAGAACCTGATGCGCTGGACCCTGACCCGCGCCATCAAGGAGACGCTGGTCCCGCCGACCGACTACACGTACCCGCACATGGGCTGACGCCCACCCGATCCCGGACGGGCCAGGTCTCCCCCCGACCTGGCCCGTTCGTGCGTCCACGGGCCCGGCCGCCCCGATACTGGGCGGATGACCACCGCCAGGGGCGTCCGCACCGCCCACACCTGCGAACTCGCCCCCCTCGAACTGGCCGCCGTGCGCTCCCTGTTGTTCGAATCCTTCGACGGTGACTTCGGCCGGGAGGACTGGGACCACACGCTGGGCGGCGTCCACGCCCTGGTCCACGACGCGCGAGGGCTCGCCGCGCACGGCGCGGTGGTGATGCGGCGGGTGCGGTACGGGGGGCGCTGGCTGCGCACCGGATACGTCGAGGGGGTCGCCGTCCGGCACGACGTACGGCGGCAGGGGCTCGGCGGCGAGGTCATGGCCGCCCTGGAAGGCGTCATCACCCGCGCCTACGACCTCGGCGCGCTGTCCGCCAGCG
Organism: Streptomyces griseomycini; assembly: GCF_014203535.1. GTDB lineage: Bacteria > Actinomycetota > Actinomycetes > Streptomycetales > Streptomycetaceae > Streptomyces > Streptomyces griseomycini. Next base: position 11,318 of record NZ_JACHJI010000020.1, on the reverse strand, counting down.
ACGAGGGCGCGGCGCTCTACGCGTCGCGCGGCTGGCGGGCCTGGGAGGGACGGATCCACGCACTCGGCCCCGACGGCGTGGTCCGGCTGCCGGAGGAGGAGGGCTCGACCTATGTGTGGCCGGTGCCCGCCGACCTCGCCGGCGAGCTGGTCTTCGACTGGCGGGACGGCGACGTCCTCTGAGTGCGACAGGGAAAAGCCCAGGCCGGAGAGGTGTGATGCACTCCACCGTCTCAGATAGTAGGAAGCCCAAGTAATTGTGCAGACAGACGCTCGGCGCCCCCTTATTTTTGTAGGAGCCGAACGTCTCGCTCGATCAAGCGAATGGCGGTCGTGAGCCGGGCCCCGTGCAGGCAATCCCTGCGGCCACCGCTCCCCGCCCCTTCCGGCGTCTCGTAGTCCCTTTCCGCACTCCCGGTATGTCGAAGGAGTCGATGCACCATGTCCGAGACGACCGTCCGCCGCCGCGTCCGCCACACCTCCCGCACGAGCGAGTCCGACCGCCAGAACGCCGCCGCCGCCCTCCAGCGCGCCCTCGACCGCCGGGACAACGGCGGTTCCACCGGTCACTGAGCGACCGTGCGGGTGTCCGTATCCCGGACATGGCGTGTCAGAGCCTGGGACGAGGAGTAGGGTGCCCGCATGTCTCGCAGCATCAATCTCGCAGTGATCCCCGGTGACGGCATCGGCCAGGAGGTCGTGGCCGAAGGCCTGAAGGTCCTCTCCGCCGTCCTTCCGCAGGATGTGAAGCTGGAGACCAAGGAGTACGACTTCGGCGCCAGGCGCTACCACGCCACCGGTGAGACCCTCACCGACGCCGACCTCGACGAGCTCAGGCGGCACGACGCCATCCTGCTCGGTGCCATCGGGGACCCCAGTGTGCCCTCCGGCGTCCTCGAGCGCGGCTTCCTGCTCAAGCTCCGCTTCGCCTTCGACCACCACGTCAACCTGCGGCCGAGCAAGCTCCTGCCCGGCGTGGCCACCCCGCTCGCCGGACAGCCGGAGATCGACTTCGTCGTGGTCCGCGAGGGCACCGAGGGCCCGTACACCGGCAACGGCGGCACCATCCGCAAGGGCACGCCGCACGAGGTCGCCACCGAGGTGTCCGTGAACACGGCCTTCGGCGTCGAGCGCGTGGTCCGCGACGCCTTCGCCCGTGCCCAGGCCCGCCCGCGCAAGAAGCTCACGCTGGTCCACAAGAACAACGTGCTGACCTTCGCCGGCCACCTGTGGACGAACGTCTTCGACAAGGTGGCCGAGGAGTACCCCGAGGTCACCACCGACTACGTCCACGTCGACGCCGCGACCATCTACCTGGTCACCCAGCCCGAGCGCTTCGACGTCATCGTCACCGACAACCTCTTCGGCGACATCATCACCGACCTCGCCGCGGCCGTCTCCGGCGGCATCGGCGTCGCCGCGAGCGGGAACATCAACCCCTCCGGCGAGTTCCCGTCCATGTTCGAGCCGGTGCACGGCTCGGCCCCGGACATCGCCGGCCAGGGCAAGGCCGACCCCAGCGCCACGGTCCTGTCCGTCGCCCTCCTGCTGCGCCACCTCGGCCACGACACCGAGGCGACCCGCATCGAGGACGCCGTCTCCGCCGACCTCGCGGAACGCGGCGGCCTGCCCGCCCGCAGCACCTCGCAGATCGGCGACGCGCTCGCCGCACGAGTAGCCGGCTGACCCGGCGCGTTCCCTCGAGAACATTCGAAGCCGCCGGGTCGCATCCGCGCCCGGCGGCTTCCGCATGTCCCCGCCGGGTGCCACCATCGACCACCGGGCCGCATTCACCCCGTTCCTTCCGCCGCCGCCCCCGGGCGATAATCGAACACGGAGCCGCGGAATGAGGGAATGCTCGGACGTCCTAGCACTGGCCACCGGCCGTACGGGCGTGTGCGCGGCCCGTCACTACAACCGGTGAAGGACAACCACTCATGACGACGCCCACGATCGAGCTCAAGCCCTCGGCCAATCCGCTCTCGGACGCAGAGCGCGAGGCGATCCTGGCCAACCCCGGGTTCGGCCGCCACTTCACCGATCACATGGTGACGATCAAGTGGACCGAGGGCCGGGGCTGGCACGACGGCCAGCTCGTCCCGTACGCGCCGATCTCCCTCGACCCGGCCACCACCGTCCTGCACTACGCCCAGGAGATCTTCGAGGGCCTGAAGGCCTACCGCCGGCCCGACGGGTCCGTCGCCACCTTCCGCCCCGAGAAGAACGCCGAGCGCTTCCAGCGCTCCGCCCACCGTCTCGCGATGCCCGAGCTGCCGGTCGAGACGTTCATCGAGGCGTGCGACGCCCTGGTGCAGCAGGACAAGGCGTGGGTGCCGGCGCACGGCGGCGAGGAGTCCCTCTACCTGCGCCCGTTCATGATCGCGACCGAGGTCGGCCTGGGCGTCAAGCCCGCCAACGAGTACCTGTTCCTGGTCATCGCCTCCCCGGCGGGCGCCTACTTCCCCGGCGGGGTCAAGCCGGTCTCCATCTGGGTCTCCGAGGACCGCGTCCGCGCCGTCCCCGGCGGCATGGGCGACGCGAAGACGGGCGGCAACTACGCGGCCTCCCTGCTCGCCCAGGCCGAGGCCGCCGCCAAGGGCTGCGACCAGGTCTGCTACCTCGACGCCGTGGAGCACACCTGGGTCGAGGAACTGGGCGGCATGAACCTGTACTTCGTGTACGGCGACAAGATCGTCACGCCCACCCTCAGCGGTTCCATCCTGGAGGGCGTCACCCGCGACTCCCTGCTGACCGTCGCCCGCGACCTCGGCTACGAGGCCGTCGAGGAGCGCGTCTCCGTCGAGCAGTGGCAGCGCGACTCCGAGAACGGCAGCCTCACCGAGGTCTTCGCCTGCGGCACGGCCGCCGTCATCACCCCGGTCGGTACCGTCAAGCGGGCCGGCGCCGAGTGGCGGCAGAGCGGCGGCGAGCCCGGCGAGGTCACCATGCGCCTGCGCCAAGCCCTCCTCGACATCCAGCGCGGCACGGTGGAGGACAAGCACGGCTGGATGCACACGCTGGGCTGATCCGCTGATCCGCTGATCCGCTGATCCACAGGGCCGTGAGGGCGGTGAGGCGCCCCCGGACGCGGGGACCCGGCGCGCTCGGGCACCCCCACGGCCCTTCCTCCGCACGCACCCGGCCCCGGTGCCCGGCGACAGCGCCTCCGCCCGCACCGGCGGCCCCGCCGGCTCAGGCCCCGGGTCCCGGCCCCACCGCGCCGCCGCTCTTCCCGGCGGGACGGCGGCGCTCGGCGTCCCGGCCACCGAGGGGTGCGGGGACGCGGGCACCGTCAGGAGCGGGCGCTCTCGGCGGGTGAGGCGACCGGCGCCGCCGGGCCGGAAGGCACCGGACCACGAGGGGCCAGCGCCAGGTGGAGCAGCCCGCCCACCGCGCCCGACAGCAGGAAGCTGCAGTCCACCCCGCCGGTCAGTGCCAGCAGCGGGCCCTCGTACGACGGCAGGGACACCGCCAGGACGCCGACGACCGCGCCCGCCGCCCAGGAGACCGTCGCCGGGATGTTCCAGCCCGCGTGGTACCAGTAGATCCCGCCCCGCGCGCGGCGGTTGAAGACCTGGAGCGCGTCGGCGTCGTACTCCCCGCCGCAGCGGGCGAAGCCGATCAGCGTGATCACCGCCCACGGCGTGCCGATCGCGGTCAGCAGCAGCACGAAGGACGTCATCGCGGACTGCGCGTCCCAGGCGTAGTGCCCCACGAAGACGCAGACGGTGGCGACCACGGCGACGGTGTACGTCGCCCGGGCGCGGGAGGCGCGCGGCAGGATGGCGTCCAGGTCCAGGCCCATCGAGTACAGCATCAGCCCCGCGTTGCCGACCGAGCCCGCGGAGGCGGCGAGCAGCAGCGGAAGCAGGTACCAGCCGGGCGAGGCGTCCACCAGCGGGCCGGCGTAGTCGAGCGCGGCGCGGGCGGCGTACGAGGTGAAGGTGCCGAAGAGCTGCGGCACCAGCAGGCCCAGCGACAGTCCCAGCCAGGTCGCGCGCAGCACCCGGCGGGAGGAGTGGCGGGCGGGGGAGACGTAGCGGGTGTAGTCGCCGAGCAGGGTGATGAAGGCGATCGGGCCGGAGAGGCCGGCGGCCACCGCCGCGAGCAGCCAGGTCGGCCAGTACCCGTCCAGCAGGTAGCCTCCGGTTCCGGGGAGCGCGTCCGTGGTGAAGCCGGGGGCGTAGGCGACCACGCCGAGCACCAGCAGGGCCGTCATGCCGAACGCCAGCACCCGGGACATGGCGAGCAGCACCCGGTAGCCGTACACCGCGCCCGCGACCGTCGCCGCGGCGAGCAGTCCGTAGACGATGCCGTACGACAGCTCGCTCTGCGCCATCCCGAACAGCCGCCCGAGGACGCCCACCATCACGTCGCCGCCGATCCACACGGTCAGCGCCGTGTAGCCGAGCGCCAGCAGCAGGCCGACCACCGAGCCGACCAGCCGGCCGCGCACGCCGAACTGGGCGCCGGACGAGGTCGACAGATTGGTGCCGGTGCGCAGCGAGACCAGCGCCAGCGGTGCCGTGAACACCACGCCGACCACCGTGCCCGCCACCACGGCGCTGACCGACGACCACCAGTCCAGGCCGAAGGACGGCGGCAGCCAGCCGAAGACGATCACGCCGAGGCAGAGGTTGGAGCCCAGCAGGATCGAGACGAGGTCCCGCGGTCCGCTGGTGCGTTCCTCCTCGGGGATGGTGTCGACTCCGCGCTGTTCGATCGGCATGGCTGGTCCCCTTCGACGGCCGCCAGAAGTATTGAGCGACGCTCAATGTGACGCTTCGCCTGTTCCCTCGTCAATGGTTGGCGTGTGGCCTTCTCGTGTTTAGAGTGGTGCTCTAACTCTGGGGAGACAAGGAGGTGACGCGCCGTGCGGCTGACACCCACGGAACGTGACCGGCTGCTGCTGTTCTCGGCCGCCGAGTTGGCCCGGGCCCGCAGGGCGCGCGGCCTGCGGCTCAACGTGCCGGAGGCGACCGCGCTCATCGCCGACGCGGTGTGCGAGGCGGCCCGCGACGGCGCCCGGCTGGCCGAGGCGGTCGAGCGCGCCCGGTCGGTGCTGGGCCCGGACGACGTGCTGCCGGGCGTCGCCGACGTGGTCACCGAGGTGCACGTCGAGGCGGTCTTCGACGACGGCTCCCGGCTCGCCGTGGTCTCCGACCCGATCGCCGGCGGCTCACTGGCCGAGCGGGCGCCGGGGGCGCTGCTGCCGGGGCCGGAGCACGACGAGCCCGAGGCGGCGGTGCGGCTCCCGGTCACCAACACCGCGACCGTGCCCGTCTCCGTCACCTCGCACTTCCACTTCTTCGAGGCCAATCCGCGCCTGGACTTCGACCGCGAACGGGCCTACGGCATGCGCCTGGCCGTCCCCGCCGGTTCCTCGGTCCGCTTCGGCCCCGGGGAGAGCCGCGAGGTCGGTCTCGTGCCGATCGGCGGGCGGCGGGTCGCGATCGGGTTCGCCGGTCTGGTCGACGGGCCGCTGGACGCGCCGGGCGCCAGGGAAGAGGCCATGCGCCGGGCCGCGGCCTGCGGATACCTCGGAGTCGCGGAAACCGCCGGAGTCACAGGGAGCACGCAAGCCGCGCAAGGCACGGAGGCCGCGTCGGAAGGAGACGGGCGATGAGCCGCTCGAAGGGGCGGGAGGCCAGCGAGTCGATCCACATCGACCCGCACGCCTACGCCGCCGCCCACGGCCCCCGCGCCGGCGACCGCGTCCGCCTCGGCGACTCGGGGCTGGTGATCCGCGTCGAGTCCGACGCCCAGCGCCACGGCGACGAGTTCCTGGCCGGCTTCGGCAAGACCGCCCGCGACGGCCTGCACCTGAAGGCCGCCGCCGTGCGCGAGACCTGCGACGTCGTGATCAGCAACGTCGTCGTGATCGACGCCGTGCAGGGCGTCCGCAAGGTGTCCATCGGCATCCGCGAGGGCCGGATCCACGCGATCGGCCGGGCCGGGAACCCCGACACCCTCGACGGGGTGGACGTCGTGGTCGGCACCGGCACGTCCATCGTGTCCGGGGAAGGGCTGATCGCCACCGCCGGAGCCGTCGACACCCACGTCCACCTGCTGTCGCCGCGCATCATGGAGGCCTCGCTCGCCTCCGGGGTGACCACGGTCATCGGGCAGGAGTTCGGGCCCGTGTGGGGCGTCGGGGTCAACTCCCCCTGGGCGCTCAAGCACGCGTTCGGCGCCTTCGACGCCTGGCCCGTCAACATCGGTTTCCTCGGCCGGGGTTCGTCGTCGCACGAGGCGCCCCTGATCGAGGCGCTCGCCGAGGGCGGCGCCTGCGGCTTCAAGGTGCACGAGGACATGGGCGCCCACACCCGGGCCCTGGACACGGCGCTGCGCGTCGCCGAGGAGCACGACGTCCAGGTCGCCCTGCACAGCGACGGGCTGAACGAGTGCCTGTCGGTCGAGGACACCCTGCGGGTGCTGGAGGGCCGCACCATCCACGCCTTCCACATCGAGGGCTGCGGCGGCGGGCACGTCCCCAACGTCCTGAAGATGGCGGGCGTGCCGAACGTCATCGGCTCCTCCACCAACCCCACCCTGCCCTTCGGCCGGGACGCGGTCGCCGAGCACTACGGCATGATCGTCTCCGTCCACGACCTCAAGACCGACCTGCCCGGCGACGCCGCCATGGCCCGTGACCGCATCCGCGCCGGGACCATGGGCGCCGAGGACGTCCTGCACGACCTGGGCGCGATCGGCATCACCTCCTCCGACGCGCAGGGCATGGGCCGCGCCGGCGAGACGGTCCGCCGCACCTTCGCCATGGCCGGGAAGATGAAGGCCCAGTTCGGCGCCGACGGGGACGACGACAACGAGCGCGTCCTGCGCTACATCGCCAAGCTGACGATCAACCCGGCCATCGCGCACGGCCTGTCGCACGAGGTCGGCTCGATCGAGACCGGCAAGCTCGCCGACATCGTGCTGTGGCGGCCGGAGTACTTCGGCGCCAAACCGCAGCTCGTGCTGAAGGCGGGCTTCCCGGCGTACGGGGTCGTCGGCGACCCCAACGCGGCCACCGACACCTGCGAACCCCTCGTGCTCGGGCCGCAGTTCGGGGCGCACGGGGCCACGCCCGCCGACATCTCCGTCGCCTTCGTCGCCCAGGCCGCCCTCGACCGGGGCAACGACACGATGCCCACCCGGCGCCGCAGGGTCGCCGTCCGCGGCACCCGCGGCATCGGCCCGGCCGACCTGCGCCGCAACTCCCGTACCGGAGCCGTCGACGTCGACCAGCGCACCGGGCTGGTCACCCTCGACGGCGAACCGCTGCGCTCCGAGCCCGCCGACTCGGTCTCCCTCAACCGCCTCTACTTCCTCTGAGGACCCTCATGAACACGCCCGCAGCCGACGGCTTCCGCATGCCCGCCGAATGGACCCCGCACGAACGCACCTGGATGGCCTGGCCCGGCACCAACCACACCTTCGCCGATCCCGGGGAGCTGGCCGCCGCGCGGTCCGCCTGGGCGTCGGTGGCCCGCGCGGTCCGCCGGTTCGAGCCGGTGACGGTGGTGTGCGGCCCCGGGCAGTCCGCCGGGGCGCGGGAGCTGCTCGGCCCCGGCGTCGACACCGTCGAGCGGGACCTGGACGACGCCTGGATGCGCGACATCGGGCCCACCTTCCTCACCGACGGCCGGGGCGGACTGGCCGCCGTCGACTGGACGTTCAACGGCTGGGGCGCCCAGGAGTGGGCCCGCTGGGAGCACGACGCGAAGATCGCCGCGCACGTCTCGGACCTCGCCGGGGCACGGACGTACACCTCGGGACTCGTCAACGAGGGCGGCGGGATCCACGTCGACGGCGAGGGCACCGTCCTGCTCACGGAGACGGTCCAGCTCGGCCCCGAGCGCAACCCCGGCTGGACGAAGGAGCAGGTCGAAGCGGAGATCCACGCCCACCTCGGCACCCGCAAGGCCGTCTGGCTGCCGCGCGGGCTCACCGCCGACTACCCCCCGCACGGCTTCGGCACCCTCGGCCACGTCGACATCGTGGCCGCGTTCGCCCGTCCCGGTGTGGTCGTCGCCCACCACCAGCCGGACCCGGCGCACCCCGACCACGAGCTGAGCCGGGAGGTCATCGGCATGCTCAGGGCGCAGACGGACGCACGCGGCCGCCGCCTGGAGGTGGTCGAGGTGCCCGCGCCGACCGTCCTGGAGGCCGACGGTCACTGGGCCGACTACTCCTACATCAACCACTACCTCTGCAACGGCGGCGTGGTGCTCTGCGGGTTCGACGACCCCCGCGACGAGGTCGCCGCCGGCATCTTCCGCCGCCTCTTCCCCGAGCGGACGGTGACGCTCGTCGACGCGCGCACGATCTTCGCGGGCGGCGGCGGCATCCACTGCATCACGCAGCAGCAGCCCAGGGCGGCGGTCCGGTAGAACGGACGGGTGAACGTACTGCTCTGCGCCGCCTGCGGCCGTCGACTGACCGAGCCGGTCCGCCGACTCGACGAGATGCCCGAGCACCCGGGCCCGGACGGCCGGCGCCACGGCCCGCCCAGCGTGCCGCGCGGGACCTATGTGACAGACCCCCGGCCGTTCGGTGCCCCGTTCGTGCCCCACGAGGGGGACGACGACGCGTACGACGGCATCGTGCCCGGCGGCACGTGGATGTCCGACGAGCGCGGCTTCCTCGTCTCCGCCGGCCCGCGCGGCACGTACGTGCTGCACCCCGAGGACGTCGTGGAGCTCGACTTCCACCCCGACACCGCCCGCCTGGGCGGCTGCTGCGGCGCGAGCCCGTACCGGGGCGTCAACCGCGTCTGTTCCTGCGGGGCCGAGGTCGCCGTCGAGGCGTCGGACTGCTCGGGCGGCTACGAGACCCGGCTCGTCCCGGACGCGGTACGGCTGGAGGCCGCTGCGTGACCACCCGCCGCCGCACCCCCGCGCCGCCCCGCGAGGACGTCCTCGCCGCCGCCATGGCGATGATCGCCGAGCGCGGCCTGGAGCAGCTCACCATGGCCGCCCTCGGCCGGGAGGTCGGCATGAGCAGCGGCCACCTGGTCTACTACTTCCGCTCCAAGGACGAGCTGCTGCTGCAGACCCTGGAGTGGAGCGAGGGCCGCCTCGGCGCCGAGCGTTCCCGTCTGCTCGCCCGGCCGGCCACCGCCCGCGAACGCCTCGACGCCTACGTGGAGCTGTACGTCCCCGACGGCCACCGCGATCCGCACTGGACGCTGTGGCTGGAGGTCTGGAACCGCTCGCAGAACGCCGGCGCGGACGCCCGCGACCGTCAGGCCGCCATCGAGGGCGCCTGGCACCGCGACCTGGTGGCCCTGCTGGCCGAGGGCGTCTCGCGGGGCGAGTTCCGCCGCGTCGACCCCGACCGGTACGCGACCCGCCTCCGCGCCCTGCTCGACGGCCTCGCCATCCACGTGGCGATCGGCCTGCGCGGCACGGACCGACCGCACGTTCTCGGCCACGTGCGGGAGTTCCTCACCCAGACCCTCCTCACGGACGCCTGAACCGCCGCCCGGGTTGTACTGAATCCATCGGATTGACCGGCGACCGGCGGTGCGCTTGGCTCTGGGCAGCCTCGGCACGGGGCCGGGGGAGAAGCGCCCACGGGGAAACGTGGAGACGCGGAAGAGAAGAGGGGGAACCATGCACAGAGCCATGCGGGGGGCGTCCGTCGCGGTGATCGCGGGGGCGATGGTGGCGACGGCGGCGCTGTCCGCGTCGGCCGCCCCGGAGCGGGGGGAGACCGAGCGCGTCAACGTCTCCGCGACCGGCGCACAGGCGTCCGCGGATTCGCGGACGGTGTCGATGAGCGGCGACGGCCGCTACGTCGTCTTCGAGTCGGACGCGGACAACCTGGTGCCGGGGGACGCCAACGGCCGGGTCGACGTCTTCCTGCGCGACCTGCGCCGGGGCACCGTCGAGCGGGTCAGCGTCCGTGACGACGGCGGTGAGTACACGATGCACGCCTATGCGCCGCAGATCAGTGCCGACGGGCGGTACGTCACGTTCACCGCGGACACGGGATCCATCGAGGAGGGCACCTACTACTCCGGACGCTTCCTCTGGGACCGGGTGAAGGACCGGACCGAGGTGGTGAGCCTCACCGACGACGACCGGCCCGTCGCGGGGGCGTACGGGGACACCGAGGTCAGCCGCGACGGCCGGTACGTGGCGTTCGTCTCGGACCTCGCCGACCACGGCGACGAGCGCACCGACACCATGTGGGCCGGCCTCTACCTGCGGGACCGCAAGGAGGGCACCACACGTCTGGTGAGCCTGACCACGGCTCCCTCGTCCGGGGGCACCTCGTGGTACTTCGCCGGCTTCACGATGAGCGCCGACGGCAGCCGTGTCGCCTACAGGATCTTCCAGAACCGTCCGGGCACCGGCTCCGCCGTCTACGTCCACGACCGGGACAGCGGGCGCACGGAGCGGTTCGACCCGGAGGGCCAGGGATCCACGCTGCCCACCTTCAGCGGGAACGGCCGGTACGCCGCCTTCGCCTCGGCCGGGTCCGGCCTGGTGCCGGGCGACACCAACGGCAAGGACGACGTCTTCGTCCGCGACCTGCGCACCGGCGCCACCGAGCGGGTCTCGCTCACCGCGGCCGGGGGACAGACGGACGGCGACTCCGGGGGGCCCGTGATCAGCGAGGACGGCCGGCACGTCGTCTTCCGTTCGGACGCGAGCGGCCTGGTCGCCGGTGAGACGGCGCGCGGCCCGCTGTTCGTCCGCGACCTGCGCACGGGGGTCAACCAAAGGGTGACCGTCGCCCACGACGGCGGCGAGAGCGACAGCCAGTCGTGGGCGGACGTCGCGCTGAGCCGCGACGGACGCGTGGTGGCCTTCGAGAGCTGGGCCACCAACCTGGTCCCGGACGACACCAACGGCCTGCGGGACGTCTTCGTCCGCCGTCTGCGCTGAACACCCACCGCCCGCATCCTGAGACGGACGGTGAGCGCGGGGGCGGCTTGTGCCAGACTGCCCCCGTGCTCTCGTTCGCCACGATTATTGGCAGCAGGCGCGCCGGTCCGCAGTGACCGCACGTACGACACCGTACGGGCGGACACCGTCGTCCTCGACCCGCGCGCAGACCTCTCGCACCCGCGAGGGGTTTTTCTGTTTCCCGGCCCCACCCACCGCCGGGAACCTGGCGCGGGGGACCATGGGGGGACGGTGGAACCGGTCATTCCGGTAGGCCGAGATCAACACAGGAGTCTTGAGACCATGACCGCAACCAGCGAGCCCGACGACTCGTTCCACGTCTTCGACACCACCCTGCGCGACGGTGCCCAGCGCGAGGGCATCAACCTCACGGTCGCCGACAAGCTGGCCATCGCACGGC
>NZ_JACHJI010000019.1 GCF_014203535.1 Streptomyces griseomycini | reverse complement strand
GCCGTGCTCGGCCGCCAGCACGGACAGCCGGTCCCGCGCCGCCACGCTCACCTTGATGCTCGTCTCATCTGCTGCCATACCCGTACTGTACCGCCCTCCTCTACTCCTGGTAGAGGACCGGTGTGCCCGGATCGTCGACCGCACCACGAGCAGCGGGAGTGCCGGATCCACCTGGGGCCCCGTGACGGCACCGTGCCTGGTCACGGAGATTCCTCCGTGTGCTCGATCAGGATCGGAGAGCAGGACTCGTCCGGGCGACCTCGACGACTGCGGCCCTTGACCTCAAGGGGACTTGAGGTACCAGAGTGAGCTGCATGGACACCGAAACCGCAGACATCAAGGCCATCGAGCAGGTCGTGGCTGCCGTCGAGCGTGCTCAGCGCGCCAAGGACGTCGAGGGGTTCCTCGCGCTCTTCCACCCCGACGCCCTCTGGACGACTGCTCACGGCAAGGTCCTCATCGGCTTCGAGGCGATCGCCGAGTTCACCCGCGCCGTCCTGCCCGACGCGAGTTGGGACGGCGAGGTCACCTACGAGGCAGTGCACACGCAGTTCCTGCGGCCCGACGTGGCGGCCGTCAAGGTCAGGCAGGTCTACCACTCGGCAGAGGGCGACACGGAGGGTGCCCCGCTCTACGTCATGACCAAGCAGGCAGACGGGACCTGGCTGCTGCACGCCTGCCAGAACACCGAAGTGCGCGTCGATTGACGATCCGTCAGAACGGTGTCGCCGGAAGCGGCGATGACCAGGACGGGCGCGGTCATCGGTCCTTCGGCCCCTCGTCCAGCGGCGGCGGGTTGCTCGTCGAGCCGTCCGGGGCGGTCGGCGAGTGCGTGTTCGCCACGCACGGCAGCAGGCGCCGTCGCCGGAGATGTCGACCTGTCGGCCGTGGTCGTAGGCGTGCGCCGGGATCCGGGTGGTGCCGGTGGAGTGGCATCGACCGGGCCAGGCTCGGCGCGATCTGGTACCGGGCGCTGACGGTCTGCATGACGTCCTCCACCACCTACGCCGACGCCCGCACGGCCACCCTGAACGCCGCCCGCGACCTGTACGGCGCGGACAGCGCGGAGCACCGGGCGGTGGGGGCGGCCTGGAGGGCGGTGGGCGTGAACTGACGCACGGCGTCCGGCACCGGGGCCCGGTCCGCCCGTCAGGTGTAGGCGAGCAGGCGGCCGGCCGCGATCACCGCCGTCCAGACCAGGATCGAGACGGTGGCCGCGGCCTTCGCCGCGACGGGCGGTGGGGCGCCGGTGTCCCAGCGGGCCACGGTGCGGTAGGTGCCGCCGTGGAAGACCGCCACGTTCACGGCGGCGACCAGCAGCAGGCCGAGCTTCCAGGGCGCCGCACCACTGTCGCCCACCGCGACGGCACCCGAGACGAACAGGACCGAGCCGCTGGCGACCGCGAGCGCGAGGCCGAGGCGGGCCAGCGGCAGCAGATGGCGGGCGGCGGCGGTGACGGGCAGCAGGTGGCGGCCGACGCCGAGCAGCCGGAGATCGAAGGCGACGGCCGGGCCGACCAGGAGCGCGATGCCGAGGATGTGGAAGCTCTCCAACGAGGAGTAGACGAGCGGTGTGGTGCGGACGGCCTCGCCCAGGGCGGACCGCTCCAGCCAGGAGAAGAAATCGTCCACGGCTCAGGTCCGGTTGGCGCGGCGTACGACGTGGAAGGCGCCCGCGACCAGCAGGATCAGGAAGCCGCCGCCGGTCAGCAGCCAGACGGTGGGGGCGGAGGAGTCGTCCGGCTCGGCGGCCACCGTGGCGGGGCCGGGGGTGTCCGCCGCATCCCCGCCTCCCTCGGCGGGCGTGGGTTCCGGCGGGACCGGCAGGGGCACGGAACGCTGTCGCACGGTCTGCCCGTCACCGCGGACGATCAGCTCGGGGCGCAGTTCGTCGGCGTGGTCGCGGTCGAGGTAGCCGACGACCTCCAGCCGTTCCCCCACCTCCACACGGCCCTCAAGCCCCCAGGCCGCCAGCCGTTCGATCGGTGCGAGGAAGAGGGTCAGCCGCTCGCTGCCACCGGAGTACGCCCGGGTGGCCTCCAGCACGTCACGCCCGCCGATCTCCTCCAGCTCCGCGGGCAGTTCCCGGTCCGCCCACTCGGCCGGCACATCGGTGCGCTCGACGCGCAGGGTCACCTCCGGGTGCGGGTTGCCCCAGGTCACGTCGGTGACGGTGCCGGAGGCGTAGGAGGGGGCGGTGGTGTCGTAATGTTCCCAGCCGTGGTGGGCGGCGGCCGGGGCGGCGGGTGCGAGGGCGAGAGCGAGGCCGAGGGCGGCGAGGGTTCGTGATCGTCGCATGGTCGGCAGTGTGGACGGCGGGCCCGCGCCCTTTGCCGATTGTTCATCGGATCCGGCGTGAGTGATTCCATGGGCCTATGAATCTCGAACAGCTGCGCTACGTCGTGGTGTTGGCGGAGGAGCTGCATTTCGGCCGCACCGCACGCCGTCTCGGGGTTCAGCAGCCGACGCTGAGCCAGCAGGTCCGGAAGCTGGAGGACGAGCTCGGTGTCTCCCTGTTCGACCGCAGTACGCGGGAGGTCAGCGTCACGGCGGCCGGCCGGAGCTTCGTCGCCGAGGCCCGGCACGCCCTGCGGCATGCCGAGCGGGCCCGCGCGGCGGCCCGCCGGACCGCGCGGGGCGACGTGGGGGAGCTGTCGCTGGGCTTCGTCGGCTCGGCGGTGCCCGAACTGCTCCCACGCCTGCTGCGCGGCTTCCGCCGGGCCTATCCTGGCGTCGAGGTGCAGGTCCGCGAGCTGCCGAGCGCCCGCCAGATCGAGGAGTTGTTCGCGGGCCGCATCGACGTGGGCATCCTGCACGCCCTCGACGAGGGCGCGGTTCCCGACGGGCTGGTGGGCGAGGAGGTGCTGCGGGACGTCCTGGTCGCGGCGCTGCCCCGCCGCCATCCGCTGGCCGCCTCGGCGCCGCTGCCCACGTCCGCCCTCGCCGACGAGCCCTTCGTCCTCTTCCCCCGCGCCCTGGGTCCCGCCCTGCACGACCGCGTCACCCGGCTGACCCGGGCGGCCGGTTTCGAGCCCCGGGTGGTGCAGGAGGCGGCTCACATGCAGACGATCGTCGGGCTGGTCGCCGCCGAGGTGGGGGTCTCCATCGTCCCCCGGACGGTGTCGAGCCTGCGTCAGCCCGATGTCGAGTTCCGCCGGCTCACTCCGGAACCGGAGCCGCTGTCGATGCAGTTGGTGTGGCGGAGCGGGGAGACCAGCCCGGTGGTCCGCAACTTCCGCCGACTGGTCGGCGAGTCCGGCCGGCCGCGATGAGCCGGAAGACACGCCCTGGTGCCGGGCTCCTCGAAGGGTGCACACATACCGGCGGCGTAAGCGCCTGGTGGGGGGGGGTGCAGGAGGGCTGAGCTCGGGCGTTGAGCCGGGATGTCGCGAGGCGGGTGGCCTGTTCGATCTCGGGTGGTCCGGCGAAGGACCGGCCGGCGAGGGCGGCCTTGCGGAAGATGCGCCACCAGCCTTCCCGGAGGCTGAGCCGGCAGGCGCCGACGGGGATGAAGACATGCCGGATTCCGGGTGGTCCTGAAGCCAGGTGCGGGTGGACAGGCTGCTGTGCGAGGACAGGTTGTCGGTGGCGAGCACGATCTCGCCGGCCGGGTTGTCCTCCTCCGGACGCTGCAGGAACTGCTGGCGGTAGATGCTGTTGCGCCAGGACGCGGTCATGGTGACCTCGTGTCCGTCGCGGATCCGCGGTGCTCCGTAGCCCCAGGCCCTCTCCGGTCCGCGGCCGTGGTCGACCTCGGATCCGATCCGGTGCCCGCTCGGCGACCAGCCCGGCGCCGGCGGGAACGTACGCGGGATCACCGGTCCGAGCCCGTCGGCGCAGACGACCGTCGCGCCTTCGGGCGGGCAGGTGCAGAGCCCGATGACCCCGGCCCTTCTCCCTCGAAGTCCGCGTCCTTCGAGCGGGTCCAGGACCGGGTGCGGCGCCGGCGCACGCCCTCGGCGAGCAGGATCCGGCGGACCTGGCTGCGGCCGATGGCGATACCCAGCCCCCTGGCCTCGGCAGTCAGTGAGTCAAGGGCCCACTTTGGCGGCCCCGATTCATCCGCCGCGGCCAGCTCCCCATCGGCCCGCACGGTCAGCCGGCCCGGCGGAGCCTGTCTGACCAGGCCGATGATCCTTGAACGTTCCGCCTCGGTGATCCGCCGCTTGCGGCCCTGACCGCCCAGGTCCTCCAGCCCGTCCAGGCCCGAGCGGTTGAAGCGGTGCAGCCAGCGGCGGACCGTCCTGGGACTGCACCTGAGCTCATCCGCAATGGCCGGCACCCTCTGCCCGGACCAGCTCGGCTCGACCGTCCGAGCCCGCACCACCAGATCACGCGGCGCCTTGCGCGCCCGCGACAGCCGACGTACGACCTGCTGCTCGTTCTCATCACGGCTCGGCCGTGCTCGTGACACCACCGTCCAGCACCCGCCCCCGAGTGACCGAACCACCCCGCCATCAGGACACATCCCCGGTGAAAGAGGAACCCGGCACTAGGCGTACCGGTGAAGGGTCCGTGTCGCGAGCTCGCGGATCCGGTCACGGGCCTCGGGGGGAGCGGTCACGACGAGGTCGTCCGCGAAGGGCAGCAACTGGCGCACGTCCTCGACCTCCCGACACGCCACCGTGATCGTGACCTCCTCGCCCTCCCGGGACCGCACGGTCAGACGGGAGCCGAGGATGCGCCTGGCACGGTCGAGCTGGCGGGCGGCGAGCCGGGCGTGTATCCGGACGGCACCGGTCGTCTCCCAGCGCGAGGTCAGTTCCGCCACCACGTCGGCGAGGGTCGTTCCGGGACGCAACCGGCGCGGGACACGCATCGGCCGCCAGTCGACGAGCCGTTCGAGGGCGTACAGCCGGGGGACTCCCGAGCGGTCGGCGACGAGGTACCACCGGCCCGCTTTGGCCAGGAGGCCGTACGGGTCGACGACCTGCCAGGCCGGCCCGGCGTCCTCGGAGCGCCGGTAGCGGATGCGCAGCCGCACACCGCGGCGCACGTCACCGACGACGGCGCTCGGGTCGGCCCCCTCGGCGTCCCGGCCGAACCAGGGCCTGTTGTCGGTGACGACGACGGCGCTGATCGGCAGTCGGGACGCCGTCGGCTGTCGCCGTGCCGCGACCTTCGCGCGGGCCCGGCGGCTCTCGGTGCCGGCGCCCAGCTGGTGCCGCTGCTCGTCGTCCAGGCCGTGCAGCACGAGGTGGTCGCGCTCGGCCGGGGTGAGCCGCGAGGTGTCGAGGGCGCCACCGGGCAGCAGCCTCACCCCGCCCCAGCGGCCGCGCTCGACCAGTACCGGAAAACCCGCCTCCTGCAGCCACCGCAGGTCCCTCAGCACGGTGCGCACCGAGACCCCCAGCTGCTCCGCGAGGTCGGCCGCGGTGACGACCTCGCGGGTCTGGAGGGCCAGCAACAGGGAGAAGAAACGATCCGGGGTCATGAGGCCGAGGTTCTCACGGGAACACGACAGGATCTGTCAGGTATGACCGGCAGGCTCCTGTCGTCCGGAACAACCGGCGGAACCGAAGGAGCAGCTCATGGCAGTCCCGAACATGGTCATCGTCTACGTCTCCGACGCACCGGCGTCCACCCGCTTCTACGCGGAACTGTTCGACATCGAGCCGAGCTTCGAAACGCCCAGGTTCGTCTCGTTCCCCCTCACCGACGGGTTCGAGCTGGCCCTGTGGAGCGGGGTCTCGGACCACCTGACGGCGCCGCGCACCAGTGAACTGTGCGTGACCGTGGACGGCGGTCCCGAACGGATCGACCAGCAGTTCCGGGACTGGACGGCGAAGGGCGTCAAGACGGTGGAGGAACCCCACGACGAGGTGTTCGGCCGCACCTTCGTCGTCGCCGACCCCGACGGCAACCTGATCCGGGTGGCACCCGTCGACTGACGTGCCGTGCCCGCCGGGACGGGCCGCCGCGGGATGCTCACCGCGCTCGCCGACCACCTCACCGCCCACGGCCCGGTCCGGGAGATGCCTGCCGGGCCCCTGCCCGGCACCTACGACCCGACCGGGCCGGGGAAGCCGTGGTCCGCGTTCTTCGCCGCGATGGCGGGGACCGAGCCGGAGAACATCCGCGAGCCCACGCTCGAACGGCCTCGGGGGACATCGGTACAGCCGTTGGCGCCGGGAATGATCACGGTCGGCCGGTGCTGTGACCGGGAACGTTCGCCGGGGCCGGCTCGATCAGTCCGGTCGTGCTGCTTCCCACCTCCATGAGGTCCGGCGGGGGAGGCCGTCGAGTTCTCCGCGGCCGGTGCACCAGAGGAGTACCTGAGTGGGGTCTCCGGGCGGGGCGGCGGGGAAGAGCCGGTCGAGCACTGCTGCGCTCAGCGGTGCCGGTGGCAGCCAGTCCACGGACAGTCCCTGCGCGATGTCGTAGGTGTGCAGCAGGGTCTCGGCGACGCCCATCGCGGCGAACCCCCCGGGATCGCACGGGCCCCAGTGCCAGGCCCTCAGGGTCGGGTCGGCCGTGGCCAGGGCGCTGCTGAGCAGTCCGCCGCAGGCGGTGACGGCCTGGAGCACTCCGGCCGGCGAGGCGGTGGGGCGGACGTTCAGGTCGATGGGAAGGTAGGCGTCGGTGGGCTGTGCCGCCAGCTGTCCTGCGTAGGCCAGTAGGTCGTGGCCGATGTGGGCTGCCGTCCGCCAGCAGGTCCATTCGAGCGACCCCGCCGGCACCGTCCAGTCCTCGGCGGTACGGGGGCCGAGCACCTGCAGCGTCTCTGCCACAGCGGCGTCGACGTCTTCGTGGTCCATGGAGAGCTCCTCACGCTCCGTGCGGTGGGACTGGGCCGGTTGTCGATCCTTCTCCCCGCGGATGCGGGCGCGCTCTCGGCGCTGGGCGGCGAGGACGTCGCGGTGGCGTGCGTCGGCGTTGCGCCGGCGCAGGGAGCGGTGCGGGGCCTGGGTCTGTGCGGGGTGACCGCGGTGGCGGGAGTCGGTCCGGGTGGACCGGCGCAGCGGGCCGAAGCGGGCCCCGATCGGGTTGGCCCAGGAGGCGCAGGCCGGGGTGAAGACACGGCTCGGCCTTGTGCTTCTTCGCCCAGCGGTGGATGTCCGCGCCGGTGTGGGCGGAGGGGTGTCCCGGACGATGTGGATCGGGGCGCCGTCGGGGCGGGCGGCGCGGAGCGGCGCCGGCGCCGCCAGGGGGGTGGCGGTGCCCTTGCGGCGGCGGTTGACGCCCCGCAGACGGTCGTCGTCCACGGAGCGGCAGCCGTGGAAGCAGGTGACGCCGTCGAGGGGCCTGGCAGGCCAGGCCGATCTCGTGGAACCGGTGGATGACGTCCCGGACGGTGTCCTCGTCGGCCTGGACCGGCTGCGCGATCACCGGGACGCGGTTCCCGCCGGCGGACGCCAGCACCCTCATCGCCCGCCGGCAGCGCACCGGGTCGGTACTCCCCCGGCGCACGGTCTGCCGCAGCTTCCGCCCTTCCTGACCGGTCGGTCTGCACTCCCCACAGGCTCGGTCACCACACCTCCAGCGATCGGATCGGAACCGACGTCACCACCCATCCAACCGCCCTGACCACCGACCCGGCGAACCTTCCCGGTCACGGCACTGGTGCGGCGGAGCCCTTTCCCTGACCCAATCCGGACCTTCTTCGCCCTGGGGCCCCGATCGCCCCTGAGCAGTCCCCGACCAGACCCGGAGAAGCCCCTGACAGGGGCCTCACACGACCGACAGTGCACCTAACGTGACGACGGTGCCCCGGCCGGGTCCGCACCCCTGACACAATCGCTCTCTTCACGAGGAGGATCCATGCCGTTAAGGGGCAGATCCGCACTGCGGCGCATTGCCGCGCGAGGCACGACCATGGCCGTGGCAGCCGCCATGGCCGTCATCACCGGCCTCGCCGCCGCTCCCGCGGTCCACGCGTCTCCGTCTGCCGCAGGGGCCCTGCGGTGGGCACCGTGTGACGACCCGGAGAAGCCGGGAGCCGACTGCGCCACTCTTTCGGTGCCGGTCGACTGGGCCCACCCGGACGGGCCGAGACTCGACCTGGCTGTGGCCCGCCGCAAGGCCACCGACCCCGGCGCACGCGTCGGCTCGATGGTGTTCGGCCCCGGCGGGCCGGGCGATTCGGGTGTGGAGATGGTGGTGGGCCGTATCAGCCGGTTCAGCCCCGAGGTCCGCCGCAGGTTCGACATCGTCAGCTTCGACCCGCGCGGCGTGGGCGGCAGCAACCCGGTGACCTGCTCCGGCGACCTGCTTGCCGAGCGGCCGTCACCGGAGCTGAAGAGCCAGGCGGACTTCGACGCCACCATGGCGTACAACAGGCGGCTCCGTGCCGACTGCCGGGCCCGTACCGGCCCGGTGTTCGACCACCTTGACACCGCCCAGACAGTCCGGGACCTGGACGCCCTCCGGGCCGCCCTCGGCGAGCGGAAACTGACCTTCCACGGCAGCTCGTACGGCACACTGCTCGGGGCCCAGTACGCCGAGACCTACCCGCGCCGCGTGCGCGCGATGGTGCTCGAGAGCGTCATGGACCACAGCGTCCCGACCACCCGTGACTTCCTTCACGCCGAGGCGGCCACGGCAGAGGATTCATTCCAGGAGTTCGTGAAGTGGTGCGACGGTGCCGCAGACTGCGCGCTGCACGGCCGCGACGTCCGCGCCGTCTGGCAGGGTCTGCTGGCCCGGGCCGGGCGCGGCGAGCTGGAGGACCCTGCGAAGCCGGGCACCTCGCTGTCGTCTTCTGACCTGGTCAACAAGATCGCGTTCCGGAAGTTCTACGAGGCCGACTACGCGGGTCTGGCCACGGCGATCGCGGGGATGGAGGCGAGCAAGCCGCTGCCCGCGTCGCCCACCTCGATAGCGCCGCTGCCTCCGGCCACGCCGGTCTTCTGCTCGGACTGGCACCTGCCAGTGCGCGACTACAAGGAGTACGCCTCGCTCGTCGCCATGATGAACATGACGGCACCTGACCTGCCTTACCTGCTGCCGATCCACATGGCAGCGGCGTGTCTGGGCGCGCCGACCGCCAACCCGCAGCACCGCCTGGACGCACACGGTGCCCCGCCGATCCTGGTGTCCAACGCGCTGCACGACCCCGCCACCGGCTACCCGTGGGCGGTCTCGGTGGCCCGGCAGCTCGGCCGCAGCGGCGTGCTCCTCACCTACGAGGGCCACGGCCACGGCAGCGTCACCAGCGGCCCGTGTATGGAGGACGCCGTGGACAGCTACCTCACCGACCTGGCAGTCCCACCACGGGGCACCAGCTGCCCCGCCGTGCCGTCCTGACAACTCGCCGATCCGGATCCGCCTGGAAGGCGGGTCCGGTGGGAAGACGATCGTGACGCGCAGACAAGTCACCGACGACCAGTGGAAGTCGATCGAGCCGTTCCTGCCGATGGGTGAGTACGGTCGGTACCCCGAGCGGCTGCGGGATCAGTTCGAGGGAGTGATCTGGCGGTTCAGGACAGGCGCTCAATGGCGTGAGATGTCCGGCGAGTTCGGGCCCTGGCCGACCGTCTGCGGACGCTTCCGGGTCCGGAGGAACGCCGACGTCTTCACCGCACTGCTGGAGGGCCTCGTCGCCGAAGCCGCCCGCCGAGGCAGGACAGACTTACCCCTGGTCAGCGTCGGCTCCACAACCGTCCGTGCTCACCACGACGCCGCCGGGACGATCGTCGGCAAGGACGTCATGGAGGCTCTTGAGGAAGCCGCCGACGAGCAGGAACACGCCCGGCAAAAAGGGGCGACGAGGCGGAACAGAACGGGCGGGACGACAGGAGCGAACCTGGGCGTGCCGAACGTCGACGCGACCGCCGCCGACGCAGGTTCCGTCTGGGGGAAGCCCTGCCCGGCAGGTCCCGCGGCGGACCGACCAGCAAGATTCACCTTGCTGCCGACCGCAAGCGCCGACCTCTGTCGTTCGTCCTGACCGCAGGGCGGGCCGCGTTTCCCGACTGGCTGGACTGGTACAACCACCACCGACCCCATACCGGCATCGGCGGCCACCCACCAGCCAGCCGCGTCACCAACCTGTCCGGACAACACACCTAGCTCGGGCGGATCGCGGCCTCGATGTGGGCGAGGTGGGCGGCGAGGATCTCCTCGAACGCGGCACGGCGGTCCGCCCCGAGGGGACGGACGTCGCGGGCGAAGTGGGCCAGGGCCGGGAAGCGTTCGGGGTCGGCGCCCAGGACCGCGACGCGGAACAGCTCCATGGCCTGTTCGTGCTCTCCGGGGGCGACGGTGCTGACCCCGGCCTCGGAGGCGATCAGCGCGGCGATGAGGACCGCTGTCCGGTGGTAGCGCGCCGGGATCTCCTCGTCGGGCAGTCCCGACGCGCGCAGAGCCTGCAGCACCTCTTCCATGACCAGCCGGGAACCGGTGCCGGAGGAGGCGTAGCGCCCCCAGACCGCGGCGAGCTGGGGCTGCCGGCCGAAGGCCTCCCTCACGCGCAGGGCCAGGGCGGTGATGCGCTGCTTCCAGTCGCCCTCGGGGCGGTAGCCGTCCATCGCGGCCAGGAGGATCCGGTCGGCGACCGCGCGCAGCAGTTCGGTCTTGCTGCGGAAGTGCCGGTAGAGGCTGGAGGAATCCGTTCCGAGGGCCGCGGCCAGCTTGCGCACGCTGAACGAATCCGCGTCGCTCGTGCGCAGCAGCTCCGCCGCCGCATCCAGGATCTCCTCGGTCGTCCAACGCCTTCGACCTGCCATCTCGCCCCTCTCGCCGGATCTCAGCCTACTTGTGCACTCGGTGATGCACGCACCGCGTGCATAATGAGGACATGAGTGTGCCGGGCGGGTCGGCACGCCACTCGTGCCCCGTTGTCCGGGTCAGGCGACCGATGCGGAGCTCACCCCGGGTGACACGAAAGGACGCATGACGTGAAGAACCCACTGGATTCCGCGGCGCTGGCCGCCGCCATCGAGGACGTCCACCGCGCCGGGATGCCGGGCCTGTTCGCCGAGGTGCGCGACGGCGACCGGGTCTGGCGCGGCGCCGCCGGGGTCGCCGACGTCGCCACCGGCCGCCCCGTCACCGCCGGCATGCGGCACCGCGTCGGCAGCATCACCAAGACCTTCACCGCCGCCGCGGTGCTGCAGCAGGTCGAGCGCGGTCGGATCGGGCTCGACACACCGATCGGCCGGTACCTTCCGACGCTGGTTCCCGGCGAACGCGGTGACGCGATCACGGTCCGGATGCTGCTCAACCACACCAGCGGCCTCGCCGAGTACCTCCCGTACGCCTACCCCTCCCTCAAGGCGTACCCCGTCCTCGCGGACACCGGACCCCAGAGCCTGGACGACCACCGGTTCACGCGGTTCGACCCCACCGAGCTGATCGGGATGGGGGTCACCGCACCCGCCGTCGGCGCCCCGGGCGGCACTCCGGGCGTGTACTCGAACACCAACTACCTGCTCCTGGTCCAGCTCCTGGAACGGGTGACCGGCACCACCGCCGAGCGCTGCATCACCCGGGACGTCATCGAGCGCGCCGGGCTCCGGGACACCGGGCTGCCCACCGGGCCGTACGTCGACGGGCCGCACTCGCGGCTCTACGAGGCGTGGTTCGGCATGATCGACCCGCCGCGCGACTACAGCGTCTACGACATGTCCTGGGTGGGGCCGTCGGCCTCGCTGGTGTCGACCGTCTCGGACCTCAACCGCTTCTTCGGCATGCTGCTGGCCGGGGAGATCGTCAGCCCGTCGTCGCTGGCGCAGATGCAGCGCACCGTCCCGGTCGTCTCCCAGGAGGGGAAGACGATCGACTACGGCCTCGGGCTGCACCCGATGGAGGGTCCCGGCCAGGGCGTCTTCTGGGGCCACGGCGGCACGGTCTGGGGCGGTGGGGCGCTGGCCATGATCCGTGCCGACGGCAAGCGGCAGATGGCGGTCGCGGTGAACCTGCAGAGGTGGAACAGGCTCGACTCCTCCGGCGAGCCGCAGCCCCATCCCGTCGACGACGCGCTCGCGACCCTGTACCGCGTGGCGATGTACGGCTGACCGGGCCGCCTGCCGAACCCGTCGGCGGCTCCCGTTCCTCCTCGTCCTAGTCGGGACCGCCCGCACCCGGGCCGCGCAGCGGGCGCGGGCCGCCGCCGACCGGGGTGGAGGCGCAAAGGCCGTGGCGGCCGGGCACGTCGAGGTTCGCGTGCCATGGCCTGACGCCAGGCGCTGAGGTTCGGAATGCCGACTGCCAGGGCGAGGGCACTGCTCTCCCGCACCAGGGATGACGCGCCGCCCGGGCGGGCGGCGCGTCACCCGGGGCCGGCCGCGACCGAGGGGCGGGCACAGCCGGCGACTCCACCGCGCGTCAGCGTGCCCGCACGCTCCCGCCGGCCAGCGACAAGCCGGGCCTTCCCATGCACGAGAGGGCGACGGGCTACGTCATCGATTCGGTGTGGGGATGTTCGGGTGCCGCCGGGCAGACGTGGAGCTGCTGCCTGTAGCCGCTGCCGATCTGGACCGCGGTGGGCCGGTCGGGGTCGAAGTGGTCCGAGCCGGGGGACGGTTCGGCAGTGGGGTCCTCGGACGGGGACCAGCTGCGCCCCTCGTCGTCCCCCTTCTCGAACGTGGCGATGGTCAGCAGGAGGTCCATCTCAGTGCCGCATTCGGGGCAGGGCCGCGGAACGGGGTCGGTGGAGTCCCAGGCGGGCCAGCCGCCGACCTTCCAGCCGGGCGCACTGGACAGCACGCAGTCGTAGTACGTCCACGGGTCCATGTCCTCCTCGGCTGCCTGCGGCACACTCCACTGCCTGAGCTGCTCCTGCAGTTCCGCACTCAGCTCCAGGTGGTCGGGGTACTCGGTGACCTGCTCCGGGTGGAGCAGGCACGGCTCGGGCAGGTAGCTGTCGAACTGCATCGCGGGCGGTTCGGGGGGCGTGGCGAGGACGTCGGTGACGGTGGCTGCCGACCGCCAGAACAGCACGGTCCTGGGCATGATCGGATGGTCGAAGGGGCACCACAGGACCTGCAGCAGGTCCGTTCCTTCAGGCGTGCGCAGATCGGGCACGTCCCGCGCGTACAGCTGCGCGACGGGCAGCATCGCCATGGGACCGTCGTACGGCCGGACCGCCACCCTCACCGGGAACTTCTGAGGGGGCCGGATCCGCTCGAGGGTCTGTCGTTCCCGCGGGGTCAGGTCCCTGCCGTGCGAGGCGGCGCGGATCCGTCGCTCCAGCCGCACGTCCGCCGGGGACAGGGCCGGGTTCACCCCGTCCACCACGTGGGGGCCCTCGCAGTGGGGCCACGGCTCGTCGGCGGGCCACAGGAGCGGTCCGCCGATCGAGCTGTCGTACCACGTCGGTGCCCCGGGCCGGGGGTGCAACCGGGTCGCCGTGCGTGCCAGCGGGGCCAGTTGAGGAAAAACCGCGGTGACGTCGAGCGGCCGCGGCGGAGTGACAGGAGTGACCTTCATGGCCACGATCTTGCCGACCGCCTCTGACAACGGCTCTCGCGACCGCCCCGGGCAGCCCTCTCCGAGCGTTCCGCGGCTTCCTTGTCCCGCACTTCCCGGGTACGCGAACACTCCCGAGGCCTGTGGCGGAAGTGCTGGTCGCGGCCCTGTGAGGGAGTGCTCCAGCGGGCGCCCGAGCGGCTCGGCCGGCGGAAGCGAGTCCTCGCCCGGCAGAAGCGATCAAGGCTCCGGAGGGCTCGGCCGGCGACGAGGGAAGGGTGGGACCTGTGACGACGCGGGACGGCGCTCCAGCCGTCACCGGCCGTGCCGAGATCCGTCCGTCCCGCTCAGCCCCGGCTCGGGCGCTCGAGAACGCAGGCATCCCGCCGGGAGAGCGGTGGGACGAGGCCGGTGGGACGGCCTTCCACTGGCCGAAGGGCGACCCGGTGCTCGCTCGTGGGCCCTGGGTGCACGGAGTCGTGCTGCTCCGGGGGAGCAGAGGCGGACGTCGCGGCCGGGGTTGTGCCTCGCGCGACGCGGCGGGCGCCCCTGCCCTCGACGCCGTCGCCTGGCTGCCCGTTCCACCCGGGCGCCGCGCCCGCCGACTCCCCGCTGGTCCTCGGTCGGCCGGCGCCGTTCCACCAGCCGCCTCAGCCTCCCCCGGGTCCCCCCGGCCTCCGCGGTCACCGCCGGCAGCTCGGTCCGCGGCACGATCTGTTTCGCCCGCACCGGACCCGACGCATCCGCCAGGGACACCGCGCGGACCTCCACCAGGGCCTGCTCGAAACTCGCCTGCGGCGTCACCCGCCTCCGCCGCCTTCACCGATCACTGCTGGAGCGGGCAGCGAGCAGCCGCGCCGGAACCACTGGTCCGTGACGTTCTGTGACGGGTGGCCGGGTGGGCCCTGACACGGTTCCGGCGTGGCAGCGGACCGGATGCCCGCAGCGGACGTCCGGAGAAGTATTGCAACGAGCGATCCAAAACAGTTAGGGTCGTGCCATGGCCCGACCGAGGACGTTCGACGAGGACAGCGCCCTGGACGCGGCGATGCGCACGTTCTGGGAGAAGGGCTACGAGGCCACCTCCACGCAGGACCTGTGTGACGCCACAGGGCTGGGGCGCAGCAGCATCTACAACACGTTCAAGAGCAAGCACGATCTCTTCGAACGCGCACTGGCCCGCTACGTCGACTCCATGACGACCGCTCAGCTGGCCGTCCTGGAGGACGCCCGGCGCAGTCCCGTCGACCGGCTGCGCGCCCTGTTCGCCATGGTGGTCGACGGTGAGACGGGGGCGGAGCGCCGGCCGGGCGGACGCGGCCCGGGCTGTCTGACCGTGAACACCACGGTCGAGCTGGTCGCCCGGGACCCGCGGGCGGCGGAGATGCTGGACCGCGACACGCGGCGCCGGCTGACCGTGTTGCGCGCGGTGATCGGGGAGGGGCAGCGGGACGGCAGCATCACCTCCCGCCGCGAGGCCGGAGCGCTTGCCCGCTTCGTCAACGCGGCGATCGCCGGCATGCGCGTCTCCAGTCAGGGCGGTGCCGACCGGGCCGCGCTGGAGTCCCTCGCCGACATCGCCATGGACGCGCTCACCGCCTGACGGCCCGGCCCGCGATGTCGGCGGTCGTGCGCGCCCAAGTTTTGTACCGACCTATCCATAATCAATCTCGGAGGGGACCGAACCGTGCCTCGTGCCGTATACGTCTTGGCGCTCGGCATCTTCGCCATGGTGACCAGCGAGTTCGTGGTCGCCGGACTGATGCCCCAGATGGCCGAAGGACTGGACGCGACCATCCCCCAGATCGGCTACCTCATCACCGCCTTCGCGGTGGCCATGGCCGTCGGCGGCCCCTTCCTGACCGTGGCCCTGATGAAGCTCCCGCCCCGTACGGCGCTGATGGTGCTGTTCGGCGTCTTCCTCGCCGGCAACGTACTGGCCGCCACCGCGACCGGCTACGGCACGATGATGGCCGCTCGGATCGTCACGGGCATCGCCTCCCAGGCGTTCTTCGGTGTGGGCATCTCGATGTGCGCCCGGATCACCCGCCCCGAGGTCCGTGGCCGCGCGATCGCTGCTGCGATGAACGGCCTCATGCTCGGCACGCTGCTCGGGCTGCCTCTGGCCACCCTGGTCGGCGGGCGCTTCGGCTGGCGTGCCGCGTTCTGGGCCATCACTCTGATCACCGTGGTCGCGGCCGTGGCCACCCTGTTCGGTGTGCCCCGCATCGAGCGCACGGAGGGCGGTGGCGACTTCCGCCAGGAGATCGGCGTCTTCAGGAAGCCCCGGATGTGGCTGGTGCTGTCCAGCAGCACGCTGATCATCGGTGCCACCTTCTCCGCCTTCAGCTACTTCAACCCCATCCTCACCGACGTCACGGGCTTCTCCACCGACACCGTGCCCCTGCTCCTCATCGCCTACGGCGCCGCCACCGTCATCGGCAACAACGTCGTCGGCCGCTTCGCCGACGGGCACACCGTCCCGGTGCTCGCCGTCGGCCTCGTCCTCAACACGGTGTTCCTGACCGGCTTCGCCCTCCTCGCCGACGTGCCCGCCCCGGCTGTCGTCTCCATGATGGGCATCGGCCTGGTCGGCGTGACCATGAACCCGGCCATGGTGACCCGCGTCCAGCGCACCGGCAACGCGGGCCCCCTGGTCAATACCGTGCACTCCTCCTTCATCACCCTCGGCATCATCCTCGGTTCCTCCATCGGCGCCGTCGTCATCGACGTCTGGGGCCTGCGAGCTCCCCTCTGGCTCGGCGCGGTCATGGCCCTGGCCGGCCTGGCCACCGTCCTGCCCGACCTCTCCCGCGGCACCACCCCGGTCACCGGCCCGGCGCCGGCCCTGCCCGACGAGCGGAACGAGCTCGCGCCGGCTGACCAGCCGGCAGGACAGCGGTAGCGGATGACGGTGGCGACAGCCGCAGTTCGGGCCGGGCCGACGGGAGCCGAGGGCCTGCCTGGCTCGAGCGGTGAGCACCCGCGGCCCGGCCGGCTTCGCCGTCCACCACGCCGCCCTGGACGACCTGATCCTCATGCGGCGATCCCTCGGCCGTCCCGAGGATCACCGCCGCGCGGACGAACTCGAACGCCTGCGCCCCCGAGGAACCGCGCGAGGACCTGCGCGGCGTGGCCCCGGACGGCATGAGCGCCACCGGAGACAGGGGCGCAGCCCCATGGGGCGGTCCGAGCCTCCGGAGCGCTCCCGGCACACGTCCTGACGCCGTGACGCGCCGACGCCGACGGCGACAGCGCGTCAGTGGTAGTGGCCGTGCCGGCCGAGGGTCTCCACGGGGGTCGCGCCGGGGCGGGTCCACTGCGGCACGGGGCGGCTGGTCGGCCCCCAGGTGGCGTTCCCGTCCGCGTCCGTGCGCCAGTACCAGCACGGCTGGTCCCCCTCGGGCCAGCCCTCGGGGGTGTCCTCCCACGCCTCGCCACGGCCGTAGGGGGTCATGTCGAGCAGGCCGAAGGAGCCGTTGGCCGGCTCGATGCCACGGCCCGTCGTGGAGTAGGTGAGGAACACGCGGTCGCCGTCGCGCAGGAAGCAGGCGAGGTATCCCATCTCCCCGCCGACCGGCTCGTCCAGGTCGCGCACCGAGTACCAGGGCTGGGTGTAGCCCATGAACGCGGTGTAGGCGGCCACCTCGTCCCACCGGCCCGTGGTCAGGACGGCGAACGAAACGCCGCGGGCGTTGAGGTAGACGGCGTCCTTCAGGTGCCAGGCCGCGGTGGTGCAGCCCTCGCACTGCCCCTGGTGCGGCGCGCCGTCGTACCACATGTGCTTGTAGACCACGAGCTCGTCGCGGCCCTGGAACAGGTCGAGGAACGGGACCGGGCCGTCGGGTCCGACGACTTCGACCGTCCCGTCGAGCTCCACCATCGGCAGCCGGCGGCGGGCCGCGGCGAGGGCGTCGCCCTCGTGGGTGTGGGCCTTCTCGCGGACCAGGAGCTCGTCACGGGCGGCCTGCCAGGTGGCCAGGTCGACCACGGGCGGGCGGCCGGGCAGCGCGGTGGTCGGGTCACTCGGTGTGTTCGTCATGGTGTCCTCCGTGGTGTCTCGTGCCGGGCGGTGCCCCACGACGGGTCACCAGGACAGACTCGTGGCCCGGCCGGAACTCATCGCGGCGGGAGCGCCCTCGGTCGGGCCCGCACGGACCGGCACGTCCGCCGAAGCGCCTTCGCTGCGCAACCTGTGCCGGCGCGGGCTGCCCCGCACCGGCACAGGGTTCATGCCCTTCTGCGGGTGATCGCCTGTGTCACGGCCACCGCGGCCGCCAAGAGGCCCGCGGCGGCGGCGAGCAGGGCGCCCGTGGGCGCCAGGGCGTCCGCCGGGTCCGGCGCGTCCTGCAGGTGGGTGAGCAGGATGTTGACCGGGGAAACGCCTTTGCCCAGCAGCACGGCCAGGAGGAGCACCAGGGCGAGGACGAGCGCGTGGCCCTGCCGCCGGAACACCAGCCGCGAGCAGACCAGTCCGACGGCCGTGCCGGTGAAGGCGCAGGTGAGCTGGGCCGCGGTCCCCAGCGCCAGATCCGCGAGGCCGGGTGCGCGGGTTCCGGACAGCAGCGGCAGCACCAGGCCGGCAGCCGTCAGCAGCAGGCACCACACGGCTGCCGTCCCGACCGTCGCGAGCAGGACGCGCAGGGGGCCGCCGGCGCTGACGACGACGACCGAGCGGTGCGTCCGGTCCTCGAGACCGACCAGGGCCATGGTCAGCCAGACCGAGCACGGCAGCATGGCCCCGGCCACCGAGGCGTAGGTCGCGGTGAGCGGGCCGGTGTCGCTGCCGGTCAGCACGGCCACCAGACCGAGGAACAGCAGCAGCGGCGCGAGGTAGCGCTGGGAGAGCAGCAGCACCGTGAACATGTAGCCGACCAGGGCGATCACCGGGTGGTCCCCCTCGCATCGCCCCGGAGGACGCGTTCGTCCGCGACCCGGGCCAGGCTGGCCACCGACCACCGGTGCCGCAGTGCCGTCAGCAGTACGGCGTCCGAGTGCTCCCGCGCCACCCGCAGGACGACCTCCCCTCCGCGCCGGGCGGTGTCCGTCACACCCGGCAGCACGGACCAGTCCACCTCGACCGGCGTGACGCCGGTGGGCGGCACGGTCAGGACCAGCTCGGCCGTCGCGGGGCGACTCCCGGCGCGCCGGCCGCCGTGCGGGGTGACCCGGCCGTCGCTGATGGCGTAGGCGCCGCGGGCGTGCGTCTCGGTGACCGCCTCGCGGTGGTCGGTGAAGACCACCGCCCCGCCCCGTGCGGCCACTTCGTCGATGAACTCGGCGAGGACACCGTGGGCCGAGGCGTCCAGACCCGACCAGGGTTCGTCGAGGACCAGCAGGTCGGGCTGGACGAGCAGCGCCTGGGCGAGCGCCACCTTCTGCGCGTTGCCCTTCGACAGCGTGCGCAGCGGTGCGTTCCGCCCGCCCACCAGGGACAGCCGCTCGAGCAGGTGATGGCCCCGGGCACGGGCGGCGGAGGCCGACAGGCCACGGATACGCCCCATGTGCGTGAGGTAGGAGATCGCCGAGATGCGGTCGTGGACGGTGAAGCGGTCCGGTACGTAACCGATGCGCGGCGGCCGGCCCGACACGCTCCCGGTGGTGGGGTGCGACAGTCCGGCGAGGATCCTCAGCAAGGTCGACTTCCCCGAACCGTTGCCGCCGACCACCGCGAGGACGTCACCGGCCGCGACTTCCATGTCCACGTCACTGAGGACCCACGGTCCTCCGCCGTACCGTTTGCCGACCGCCTCACAACGTAACAACTCGACTCCTCCCGGTGTCCTGCGCGCTGGTCCTCCAGTCTGGCGGACGGACCCGGCAGGTGAGCCGACAGGCGGGTGAAGCCCCTGGTGGAGGGGTTCTCGACCGGGAGAACCGTCTCCACCGGAGGCTTCGCGTGCCCGTCCACCCGCCGGGCGCCGACGGGTCCAGCTCCGCCCTCCGCCCCCTGTCCGCCCGACTGCGGGCGCGTCGCCGTGCTCCCGGCACCCGACGGCGACGCCTGAACGCGGGCCGACAGGCCCTGCCCGCCTCCGGCCGGCTCGGACCGAGGACGGGGAGAGCTCCCCGGGTGCGTGAACACGCCTGCGTCCGTCGTTCGCCCCTCCGGCCGGACCCGGCCCGGCCCGGCCGGTCGGAGGAGATCCGCGACCACCGCGTCGCCGCACCGCCGGGGCCGAGCGCGAGGGCCGGCCCGGGGAGGTCGAAGGACCCCGGGTCAGCCCGGCCGGCGCCGAGGACGAGTCCGCTCGGCCGGACCGACGAACTCCCGCCGGCACGGCGACCGGCCCCGGCATGCCCCGCACGGCCGCAGCTCGACCCGCCCGGGAGGAGGGAACGGCTCCGCTGGGACAATCACGGGATGACCAGCAAGGGGATCCGTTTCGACTGCCGGTACCGTGGCGACGGCGGCGCGCTCGTGATCGTCCCCCGCATCGACGGAGCACCCCTCACTGAGCTGATCGACGGGTTCGAGATCGCGGCCGGGATGCGGCCCGCAGGCGACGCCTACGGTGGCCTGATCCCGGCGTTCTTCCGGTTCGGCCCGGTGCGGGACCACTTCCTCGGACGGTCCACCCACGTGAGGGGGCCGAAGACGCCCGTGCTCGGTTGTGAGTGCGGCGAGTGGGGCTGCTGGCCGCTCATGGCCCGCATCACCGCGACGGCCGACCTCGTGACCTGGGACGCCTTCGAGCAACCGCACCGCAAGAGCCGCGACCATGCGGCGTTCGGTCCGTTCCGGTTCGACCGTCACCCGTACGATGACGCCTTGCGGGCCCTGAGCGCTGTGATCGACTCCGACGTCGACGCCACGCGCGCGTGAGCGCTGTCAGGCGCGGCCTGCCGGGCCGAAGGACGGGGGAGCGGTTCTGTGGAGAGGTTCGAGACGGAGAGTCTGGCGCTCATGCCCGGCCAGAAGGTTCGGGCCAGGGTCCTCAGCCACCACCCGTGGGGTGTGATCGTTGAGATCGCCGGCTACGAGAACGCCGGTCTGTCGGCCTCCATCGACATGATCCAGCAGTTCTCCGGGACCACGAGCAGCTATGACGAACTCCTCGCGCTCTTTCCACCCGTCGGCTCGCAGATCGAGGCGGTGATCGAGCAGATCCACCGCTGGCACCCGCCGGTGTCGGTGCGGCTCAGCATCCGACCCGCCGACCTGGAGTCGCTGGTCTGGAACTGCGACTTCTGTGGTGAACGGATCACGTTGAGCCCGGGTGGGGACGCCCTCGTCCTGGACTCGCGGAGCCACGACGGTCCGGGAAGCCACACCGTCATCTCCCACCGGCACTGCCTGGCCGAGCGGATCCGCCCGGAGAACGCCGGAGAGCGGGCGCGGGCACGGAAGATCGGGAGGATGTGCTGAGGGTCGTGAAGCCCGCGCCCGCCGGCACGGACGAGCCCGACGGCTCGTTCGGCGGGAACCGACGCAGTGCGGGGAAGCCCGCATCCGATGCCCGGCCCCACGGCCGGACCCCGCGCAGGCGCCCCGACCGCGCGAGGCCGTCGACGACCTCGGCCCTCGGGACTACCGGAACGGAATCCAGCGGTAGCCGGTGACGCAGTACCGCGTCACCGGGCGGGCTCCGCCGTGGCCACGCGAGGGCCGGGGAGTTCGCCGGCTCGGAGGGCGGCGAAGTCGGTGTGCGCCACCTCGACGGCTTCGGGGTGCGCCTCGCGTCTGGCGTGCTCGAAGAGCGCGGTGACGACGGCCCCGCCGTTCCGGCCCGGGCGAATCGCGACAGCCTCGAACGGCGATGCCCAGCAGGACAGGGCCGCCTCCTGCTCGGCTGGAAGTGGTGGAACACTCCAAGACCGGCTCATGATCGTTGTTCCTGGCGGGGCCACCGCGTGTAGGGAAGCTGGCGCAGACTTGCGAGGGCGTGGTTGGCCTGGCCGGTCGCCGCGTCCGTGTCCCGGTCGACCCAAGGACTGTCATCGTGAGCGAGCGTGTTCTCACCCCCCGCAACCGGGGCTTCCTCTTCCTCGACTCCCACCCGGCCGGCTGCCGACAGGTGGTGGCCGACATGTGGCAGGCGTGCCCTGCCCCCGCCGGCGTGCCGGAGGGCGACGGGCCGGTCGCGCTGGTCATCGGCTCCTCCGCCGGATACGGCCTCGCCGCCACGCTCGCCGGACTCAAGCGCGCCGGTATCCGCGGCGTCGCGGTGTCCTTCGAGAAGGCTCCCACCGCGCGGCGTACCGCGACGGCGGGCTGGTACCGCACCGCAGCCACCGCCGACATCGCCCGCACCGCAGGGCGGGACCTGGTCTTCCTCAACGGCGACGCGTTCTCCGACTCGACGAAGGAACAGGTCGCCGACCTCATCGAGCAGCGCTTCGGCGGCCGGCTGGACTACCTGGTCTACTCGGTGGCCGCGCCCCGGCGGACCGACCCCGACACCGGTACCACCTACGCCTCGGTCCTCAAGCCGATCGGCCGGGCGAACCGCACCAAGACCCTGGTATTCGACGACGAGGGTGTTCCCGAGGTCCGCGAGGTGGAGACCGGACCGGCCGAGGGTGACGACGTGGAGCAGACCGTGGCCGTGATGGGCGGAGCGGACTGGGAACGCTGGATCGGCCACCTTGCGGCGCGGGGACTGCTTGCGGACGGGTTCACCACCGCCGCGCTGTCCTACATCGGCTCGCCACTGACGGCGGCGATCTACCGGCAGGGCACCATCGGCGCGGCCAAGGCCCATCTGGAGGCGACCGCCCGCACCCTGAACGACCGGCTCGACAAGACGGTGGGCGGGCGGGCCGTGACCTCCGTCAACGGCGCAGCCGTCACCCAGTCCTCCACCGCGATTCCCGGCATCGCCCTGTACACCGGCCTGCTGCGCGGCGTCCTCGGAGAGGACCTCGTCCCGCCGATCCGCCAGCTCGCCGCCTTGTGGGACCAGCTCACCGGCGCCGCCCCGCTCGTCCTGGACGACGAGGGTCGTATCCGCCTGGACACCTTCGAACTGGCCGACGACGTCCAGGCGGCCGTCGCGGAACGCTGGGAGACCGCCACCACGGCGACCGTCACCGATCTGGCCGATCTCGACTGGTTCCGTGCCGAGGTCCGACGCCTCTACGGATTCTCCGTGCCCGGCATCGACTACACAGCGCCGGTCGCCACCGACGTTCCCTGGCCCGACCACACCCCCTGACCCGCGTCCGGAGAAGTGCCGGAGGGAAGGCGCTGCTTGAGCGGACCCACCCCTCCTCGGCAGCGTCCCTGTCGCGCAGGGGCCGCATCCCCCCGGGCAGGTCGGGGGCTGGAACGAGTACCGCCCGAGCATGTTGGTGTGGTGCCGGACGAACGGTGAGAGGCGCGCCACGTCCTCGTCCGGGTGCGAGTAGGTGAGGTACAGGAAATCCCGGCGAGAACGATCATGGTCACGAGTTGAGCGTCGCGACGTCCAGGCGAGGTCGGGGGACGTCTGAGTTCTGGAGCGCGGCGAAGTCGGCGTGGGCCTGTTCGACGGCTTCGGGGTACGCCTCTCGCCTGGCGTGTTCGCCGAGAGCCCGGTAGGTGCTTGCCACCGAGGGGTTCTGGCCCTTGCGCTTGCCGGTGGGGATGATCAGGTCGGGCTGGACCTGCTCGACGGACTCCCCGTTCGCCCGCCGCCGCAGCACGGTGTACGGCATGTCGTCGGTGACGACCGGCGGTCGGCCGCCGTGCCCGCCCTTGCGGGCCGCGGTGTCGAGCCCTTCGGGTGTGGACTCGCGGATGTTCTCCCGCTCGGTCTCCGCCGTCGCCGCGAAGAACGCGAACAGCGGCTTCCCCGGCCCGGTGGGGTCGTGGATGCCGGGCGGGGGCCCGGCGAGCGCGGTGAGTTCTGCGGCGTCGCGGCGACGTCGTCGGCGTCCGACCGGTCGGGGAGGGCTGCTGAGCATGGGGCGTGGGCCCGGCTTCCCGCACGATGCAGGTCCCAGAAGGGGGTCCGTCCCGCGTCTGGGTGAGAACGGGTTCCGGGAGCCGATCGGAGGTGGGGCGGGCCCCGGCGGCCGTTTGTTGATCCTGCTCGCGCAGAGGACCGTCTCTGACAGTGACGCGCGGCCTCCGCGTCGGCCCGTGCGGGTCATGAGAGCGGCTCTTGACCCTCACGTGACGTCAGGCTGCACAGTCGGTGCCGTGGAGGATCACTGGACCGTGGGACGCGTGGCCGAGCTGGCCGGCGTGAGCGTCCGCACGCTGCACCACTATGACGAGATCGGGCTCGTGCGTCCTTCGGCGCGGACCGCGGCCGGGTACCGGGCCTACTCGGCGGGCGACGTGGAGCGGCTGCGGGAGGTGCTGGCCTACCGGCGGTTGGGCTTCGGTCTGCGGGAGGTTGCGGAACTGGTCGACGACTCGTCCACCGACACGGTCGCGCACCTGCACCGACTGCGCGGCCTGCTGGTGGAGCGGCGCGATCGCGCTGACGCCATGGTGGCGGCCATCGACAGGGAAATCGAGGCGCGGGCGAAGGGGCTGATGGTGACACCGGAGGAGCAACTGGAGGTGCTGGGTGCACGGCTGTACGACGCGATCGGCGGCGCTTACACCGCGACACGGCGTACCGAGCCGCGGATTGCCGCGCAGATCTGGGACGCGCTCGGCGACGCGCAGACGGTGCTGAACGTCGGGGCCGGCACCGGCTCCTACGAGCCTGTCGATCGCGACGTGACCGCGGTGGAGCCATCGGCGGTCATGCGGGGGCAGCGGCCTGCCGGCTCGGCACCGTGCGTGGCCGCCGCCGCGGAGAGCCTGCCGTTCGAGGACCACTCCTTCGATGTCGCGATGGCCGTCTCCACCGTTCACCACTGGGGGGACCCCATAGCGGGGCTGCGCGAGATGCGCCGCGTGGCCCGCCGCGTGGTGGTGCTGACATTCGACACCGACGAGCCCGGATGGCGGGACCGGTTCTGGCTCACCCGCGACTACCTGCCCGAGTTCGCCGCCGTCCTCTCGGGATTTCCCTCGCTCGCCGGGATGGCCGACGCGATCGGCGCCCGGGCTGAGCCGGTGCCCATCCCGTGGGACTGCGCTGACGGCCTGTTCGAGGCGTACTGGCGCCGACCGGGGGCGTACCTGGAGGATCACGTGCGCCGTGCGATGTCGGTGTGGACGAGGGTCGGGCCGGAGGCCGAGCAGCGGGCGGTGCGAAGCCTCGGTGACGACCTCCGTTCCGGCCGGTGGGCCGAGCGCAACAGCGACCTCGCCGAACTCGACACGGCAGATCTCGGCCTCCGCCTGCTCATGGCTTGAACGGACACCGGCCCGGACCGACCCCGGGTTACTCCTCCTCGTCCCCGTCCTCGGGTGCGTCTGGGTCGCGGAAGGGCCGCAGGCCCCGGCCGGGCCCGCCGGAACCGCTGGTCCTCCAGGTCCCGGAAGCGCGGGACGAAGCGGAAGCCGGGCGTCTTGTACAGGCCGAAGGCCGTGTCCGAGTACGAGGCGTTGCCTGCGACTACCTCGCCAGTCCGGGCCTGCGCCGTGAGACCCACGGCGGCCTCCCGGCCGTGGAGAACCGGAACAGCGCCAGCACCGTGCCCCACCCCCGGACCCCGGCGGGCGCCGGCCGATCGCGTACGGCGGCACGAGGAAGGGTGCCATGAGCGGACGCGTCATGGTTCGCCCTGGCCAGACCGAGGGTCCTCTACGCGTCGGTCCAGCGGATCGGGTGACCGGATTGGTCGGTGGTGAGCCAGGATCCGTCTCCGAGGGGCTGGATGTCGTAGGGGTTCTCCGCATGCGCGTCGAACTCCGCTTGGACCTGGCCAGAGCTCACATCGACGCGGTAAAGACGGAACCACTCCTGCTCGTCCTCGGTTTCTCCGGCGAGAGTGACGATGACGGTGTCCTGGTCCAGGTAGCCGCCACTCCATTCCACGTAGGTCTCGTCCGGGTCGTGTCCGAAAGCGTCGGCGGAGAGGGTGAACGTGACCTCGCCGTCCGGGTAGGTGTGGACGGCGACGTCGCCCTGCCCGTGGTCGACGGTCATGAACCGGCGTCCGTCGGGCGACAGGTCGATGAGGCACCGATCGTTCCAGGGATAGCGGACGAGATCCATCCGGTCCTCGGTCACCGACGCGCGGTAGATGACCGAGCCGTCCTGCCCTTCGCCCACATCGAGGAGCACCTGATCACCCGCCTGGTGCAACAGTTGCTGACCGCCGTGCCCGACGGTGTCCAGATCCGCCTGCGCGATGACCGCTCCCGTCCCGGCATCCACGGCGACCCACTGATCGGATCGGTCACGGCCGGCCATGGCGTCAGGCCGGTAGACCCAGACCACGAGTCCGTCCAGCGACAGCACACAGCTGGGCCGGTGCCCGAATTGCTGGTCCGACCGCGGCTCGAACTCCGACCGCCAGACTTCGGCCCCGTCTGCCGTCACGCACACGATCGCGTTCAGGGTCGTGAAGTAGACGCGCTGAAGATCAGTGGAAACCGCGTGGTCGACGACGACGTCCTCGGTGGACGGTCGACAGACCATGACGGGCGACAGCACACCCCGGACATCGGCAGCCAGGTCGTAGGCGCAGATGCTGCCGTCAACGAGCCGCGTGACGACCTGGAGGGGGCGAGGAGGTCGAGCCATGTCGAGAAGGTTAGCCTCCAGAGGATCTTCGAGAGACCATCGTTTTCCGAAGACCCGGCGTTCGAGATCGGACGACTGCGGCACGCCTTCAAGAACTCCTTCAGGAACCTCGGGCCACAACAGCGCCGTGGACACCGTTTCCTGAGAAGCCCCGGACATGAACGCGCCCCTGGAGCCGTCCGGACTCCTCGCCCCCTCGCCCGCCGTCCTCACCGGCATCCGGATCGGCTGCGCGAGGGTGTCGACCGGAGGGCAGGAGCTCGACCGCCGGATCGACGCGCTCAACGCGGCAGGTTGCCGACGCATCTTCTCCGACAGGAAGTCCGGCAAGAACGACCCGCGGCCCGGACTGGAGGCGTGCCACGCCTTCCCTGCCCCCGGTGACACCCTCGTCGTCCCCTCGCACGACCGTTACGGCCGCAGCCTCCAGGACCTCGTCAACATGGTCGCCGAGCTCCGGGAGCGCGGCATCGGCTTCCAGTCCCTGCACGAGGCGCTCGGCACCACCACTCCGGGCGGGCGCCTGATCTTCCACTCTCGCTTGGCGTGTTCGGCGAGAGCCCGGTAGATGCTTGCCACCGAGGGGTTCCGGCTCTTGCGCTTGCCGGTGCGGCGGGTGTGGTGGGCGGAGGCGTCCGCGCCGCCGCGCGAGCGGCACGGTGAGCCAGGCTGCGCGTCGCACTTCGGACAGGCGTGCCGCTCGACGTCGTCGGCGTCCGACCGGTCGGGGAGGGCTGCTGAGCATGGGTCGTGGGTCCGGCTTCTCGCACGGTGCAAGTCCCGGAAGGGGTCCGTCCCGCGTCTGGGTGGGAGCGGGTTCTGGGAGCCGATCGGAGGTGGGGCGGGCCCCGGCGGCCGTTTGTTGATCTTGCTCGCGCAAAGGGCCGTTTGTGAGAGTTTCTCAGTGGCGTTCGGCGGCTCCTGTCCATGGCGCGGTGAGGGCGGCGGCCACGGAGACGGTGGCCAAGAGGAAGAACAGTGGCTCGTAGCCGCCGAGGGGCACGGCCAGGGCGGCGCCGGCGAACGGTGCGAGGGCTGCCGCGGTGGTTGCCGGTGCGGCGAGCAGACCGGAGAGGCGGCCGTAGTGGGTTGCGCCCCAGCGGTCGGTGACGGCGGTGGCCTGGAGGAGGGTGAGGTTGCCGCGGACCATGCCGGCCACGATCGACACGGCGATGAGCAGAGCGTACGGGCCGGGCGCGGCGGCGAGGGCGACGGTGGTCAGTGCGCCGAGCGCGATCAGGATCGTGGTGCGGGCCGTGGTGGTGGTGCGGCGGGCGAGGGCTGCGTACAGGGTGCGGCCGAGGGTTTGTCCGGCACCGCCGATGCCGAGGGCCCAGGCGGCCTGGCTGGTGGTGTACCCGCGCTCCAGGAGGAGCGGGACGAGGGCGATGACGACGGCGTGCATCGCGAAGCTGGACAGGGTGAAGGCGGCGGCGAGCAGGAGGAAGGGGCGGCTGCGCCCGACTGCGGCTGCGTCTGCGGTCCTGTGCGCCGGGCTGGTTGGGGCGTGGGGCCAGGGGGCGCGCAGGACCAAGGCGTGGGCGGGGATGGTGACGGCGGCGAGGATGACGGCGAGCACGAGGTAGGTGTGGCGCCAGGACAGGTGGTCGGCGAGGGCCGCGGTCAGGGGTGCGAAGACGGTGGAGGCGAGCCCGCCGGCGAGGGTGACGATGGTCAGGGGCCGGATGTGGTCGGGGGCCCACCAGCGGGTGAGGGCGGCGAACGCGGGCTGGTAGAAGGTGGACGCCATCGCGAGTCCGGCCAGTGCCCACCCGCCGATGAAGACCGGGACGTTCGGGGCCGCAGCCACGGTCAGGAGGCTGATCACGCCGACCGCAGAGCCTGTGGTCATGACGGTGCGAGGGCCGCGCTGGTCGAGGATGCGGCCGACGCGGATCCCGGCGAGGGCGGAGACGACGAGAGCGAAGGAGAACGCCGCGGTGGTCGCCCCGGCCGACCAGCCGGTCGCGTCGGTGATCCGCGGGTTGAGGACGGGGAAGGCGTAGTAGACGATGCCCCAGCTCACGATCTGCGTGGCGCAGAGGGCGGGCAGAGCGGCGCGGGGCCGCGACCGGTCCCCTGTTCCGGTCGCGGCCCCGCTGTCGCGGGTGTTGAGGTTGGTCACGAGCCGCAGCAGCCGCCCGCCGGAACCTGCTCGGCAGCCGCCCCGACCTGGGCGGGGGCGCCGAGCTGGACCAGCTGCGGCGCGGGCGCGCAGCAGCCGCCGTCGCCCTCAGCGGCGTCAGGGGTGTCGAACAGACCGGCGCCGCCGCAGACCCCGGTCTCGGGCAGGGTCAGCTCCACACGGTCGGCGGACTCGAGGTCGCCGGCGATCGCGGCGGCGACGGAGCGGACCTGCTCGTAGCCGGTCATGGCGAGGAAGGTCGGGGCGCGGCCGTAGGACTTCATGCCGACCAGGTACACCCCGGGTTCGGGGTGGGAGAGCTCGCGGTGGCCGTGCGGGTAGACGGTGCCGCAGGAGTGCTGGTTGGGGTCGATCAGCGGAGCCAGGGCGACGGGTGCCTGGAGGCGCTCGTCGAGGCCCAGGCGCAGCTCGCCCAGGAAGGTCAGGTCGGGGCGGAAGCCGGTCAGCACGATGACCTCGTCGACCGGGTCCAGGCGGCGCCCGTCCTCACCGGCCAGGACCAGGCGGCCGTCGGTGTCACGCTCGATCGCCTCCGTACGGAAGCCGGTGACCGCGTCCGCGTGGCCCTCGTCGACGGCAGCCTTCGCGGCCAGGCCCAGGGCGCCGCGCGCCGGGAGCTGGTCTGCTTCGCCGCCGCCGAAGGTGGAGCCGGAGATGCCCCGGCGCAGGATCCACACGCCCTTCGTTCCCGCGCCGTCGTCGGACTTGGCGAGGTCGGCGAGGTAGGCGAGTGCGGTGAAGGCGGAGGCGCCGGAGCCGATCACGGCGGTGCGCTTGCCCGCGTACCGGGCCCGGACGGCCGGGTCCTTCAGGTCCGGGACGCGGTAGGTGATCCGGTCCGCGGCCGCCTTCTCCCCGAGCGCGGGCAGTCCGCTGCCGCCGGCCGGGGACGGCGTGGCCCAGGTGCCGGAAGCGTCGATGACGGCGCGGGCGACGAGGCGCTCCTCACGGCCGTCGGCGTGGGCGACGTGCACGACGAACGGCTGCTGCTCGCGGTCGGCATCCACGATCCGGTCCCGGCCGGCGCGCGAGACACCGGTGACGGTGGCGCCGGTGCGGACGCGCTCGCCGAGGACGTCGGCGAGCGGCTGCAGGTAGAACTCCGCCCAGTCACCGCCGGAGGGGTAGGTGGCCGGGTCGGGCCGTGTCCAGCCGGTAGGGGCGAGGAGCTTCTCGGCGGCCGGGTCGACGACCTCGCCCCAGGTGGAGAACAGGCGCACGTGCGCCCACTCGCGCACCGCGGCGCCGGCGGTGGGCCCGGCTTCCAGGACCAGGGGCTCGATGCCCTGGTCGATGAGGTGAACGGCGGCGGCCAGGCCGGCGGGTCCGGCCCCGATCACGACGACGGGCAGCTCGGTGGTGGCGGGCGCGTTCACGGCGACTCCTTGCGTGTTTCGACATCCGTCAATGGCTTGTGAGGCCCAGCATGACACCTGTATTGATGAGCGTCAACATAGACATTTATCGAAACCAAGGGGATTCGCTGATGGAGCACATCGACGTCGCCGTGATCGGCGGCGGTCAGTCCGGCCTCGCCACCGCCCACGCGCTGCTGCGGCACGGGCTGCGGCCGGTGGTGCTGGAGGCGTCCGACCGTGCGGCCGGGTCGTGGCCGCACTACTACGACAGCCTCACGCTGTTCTCACCCGCCCGGTACGGCTCCCTGCCCGGGATGCCGTTCCCCGGAGCCGACCGCGACCGCTACCCGCACCGCGACGAGGTCGTCACCTACCTCACCGCCTACGCCGACCGCCTGGACGCCGAGGTCCGCACCGGCTGCCGCGTCAGCGCAGTGCGCCGCACCGGCGACGGCTTCACAGCGGAACTGGAGGGCGGCGGCCGGCTGTCCGCGCGAGCCGTCGTGGCGGCCTCCGGGACGTTCGGGCACCCGCACCGGCCCGCGCTGCCGGGCCTGGAGGAGTACACCGGCCAGGTGCTGCACGCCGCCGACTACCGCAGCCCGGCCCCCTTCTCCGGCCACCGGGTGGTCGTGGTCGGGGCCGGGAACTCCGCGGTGCAGATCGCCGCCGAGCTCGCCAGGACCGCACGCGTCACGCTCGCCACACGCCGGCCGGTGAAGTTCGCAGCCCGGCGCGTCCTCGGCCGAGACCTGCACTTCTGGACGGCCCGCACAGGCCTGGACACCGCACCCCTCGGCCGGTTCCCTGCGCGCTCGCCGGCGCAGCCGGTCCTCGACGACGGCCGCTACCGGGCCGCCCTGACTGCAGGCCGACCCGACCGGCGGGCGCTGTTCACCGGCGCCGACGGGGCCAAGCTCCTCTGGCCGGAC
This sequence comes from Streptomyces griseomycini, assembly GCF_014203535.1. Classification (GTDB taxonomy): domain Bacteria; phylum Actinomycetota; class Actinomycetes; order Streptomycetales; family Streptomycetaceae; genus Streptomyces; species Streptomyces griseomycini. The sequence goes on along the minus strand of NZ_JACHJI010000019.1, from coordinate 75,225 downwards.
GGACAGCGGGAGGAGGCCGACGCGATCGTGCTCGCCACCGGCTACCGCCCCGACCTGCCCTACCTCGCCGGCCTCGACGGTGCTCTCGACGCCGAGGGAACTCCCCGGCACCGCGAGGGCCTCGCCACCGGTGCGCCGGGCCTGGCCTTCGTCGGACTGGAATGGCAGCGCAGCCTGTCGTCGAACTCGCTGCGCGGCGTCGGCCGGGACGCGGAGCGCATCACCCGGCGTCTGGCCGCCCGTCTCGCGCGCCGGTGACGGGCCTCCCCGCACTGGTTCGACGTATGTCAACATAGACGCATGTCGAATGCGATGGTGCTGCCGCTGCTCGAGCCCGCCGACGGTCAGGGCGTGGTGCCGTGCTGCCCGCCGTTGACCGAGCGCCCGATGACCGCCGCGGAGGCCGAGACCGCCGCGCGGATGTTCAAGGCGCTCGGCGACCCGGTCCGGCTGCGGCTGTTCTCCGCCGTCGCCTCGCACGAGGGCGGCGAGGCGTGCGTGTGCGACATCTCCGACGTCGGCGTCTCCCAGCCCACGGTCTCCCACCACCTGAAGAAGCTGAAGGAGGCCGGGCTGCTCACCTCCGAGCGGCGCGGCACCTGGGTGTACTACCGGGTCGAGCCGTCGGTGCTCGCCGCGATGGGCAAGCTGCTGGCCATGCCGGCCGCGGCCTGACGATCGAACGGCGCGACACCGTCCGTTGCGGGCCGCAGTCCCGCCACCACGCAGGCGGGACTGCGGCCCGGCCGCCCGGTACCGCGCGGCCGGGGACGGCCGCACCGGCCGCGATCACAGGAGCCCGGCGATCTCGCGTACCGCGTCCCGGGCCGGGCGGCCCACGCCGATGAGGGTCGCGGAGGCCGGACCGGTCCAGTCGCCGTACCCGAGCAGATGCAGCCGCGGCTCGCCCACGGTCCGGGTTCCGTCGGTGGGGATGTGCCCGCGCGCACCGCGCAGGTTCAGCGGGGCGAGGTGGGCCAGGGCCGGGCGGAAGCCGGTGCACCAGATGACCGCCTCCGCGCCGGTGTGGCTGCCGTCGGCCCACCGAACACCGTCGGCGGTGAGCCGTGCGAACATCGGCTTCGCGGTCAGGAGCCCGGCGTCGCGGGCTGCGCGGACGGGCGGGACGGCCACGATGTCGCCGAGGGAGGCGACCCCGCCGGTGTCGTCGCGGCCGGCGTCCAGGGCGCGGCGGCGGGCGGTGGCGACATCGAACAGGGCCCGGCCGTCGATGTCGTCCGGCAGGAACCGCGGCGGTCGCTGGGTCACCCACGTCACCTCCGCGTGGCCGTCCAGGGCGAGATCGGCGGCGATCTGGGCGCCGGAGTTCCCGCCGCCGACCACGACGACACGCTGCCCGGCGAAGTCGGCCGGACATCGGTAGTTCACCGTGTGCAGCTGCCGCCCGGTGAAGGTGCTGCGGCCGGGCACGGCAGGGAGGAAGGGGCGGGACCAGGTGCCGGTGGCGCTGATGACCGCACGGGCCCGCCAGGTGCCGGAGTCCGCTTCGACCAGGAGCCGGTCTGCGTCGCGGCGTACGGCGTCCACGCGGGTGCCGTGCTGGACGGGCAGGTCGTAGCGCTTCTCGTAGTCGGCGAGGTAGTCCACCACGTGCCCGGCGCCCGGGTAGGTCTCGCCCGCCTGGGTGGGCATGAGGCGGCCGGGCAGCGAGGAGTGCTCGGCCGGGGAGAACAGGTGCAGCGAGTCCCACATGTGCTGCCAGGACCCGCCCGGTGCCGCTCCGGCGTCCAGGATCACGGAGTCGAGGCCCTGGCGGCGCAGGTGGTAGCCGGCGGCGAGCCCTGCCTGGCCGCCGCCGACCACCACCACATCCGTCTGCTGCGTCACGGGGCCGTCGTCACCGCGTCGGCGGCGAACTTCCTGCGCCAGGCGAGCGCGACGTAGACCAGGCCGATCAGCACCGGGACCTCGATGAGCGGGCCCACGACACCGGACAGGGCCTGGCCGGAGGTGACGCCGAAGGTGGCGATGGCGACCGCGATGGCCAGCTCGAAGTTGTTGCCCGCCGCGGTGAACGCCAGTGTCGCGGTGCGGTCGTACGCCAGGCCCAGGCCCTTGCCGAGCAGGAAGGTGCCGAAGAACATGACCGCGAAGTACACCAGCAGCGGCAGCGCGATCCGGGCGACGTCCCACGGCTGCGAGGTGATCGTCTTCCCCTGGAGGGCGAAGAGGATGACGATCGTGAACAGCAGCCCGTACAGGGCCCAGGGGCCGATCTTCGGCAGGAACTTCTGCTCGTAGTCGGCACGGCCGAGCTTCTGCTCGCCGATGCGGCGGGTGAGGAAGCCGGCCAGCAGCGGGATGCCGAGGAAGATGACGACGTTCAGCGCGATGTGCCAGACGGACACGTCCAGGCCCTGGCCGTCGCCGAGATGCATCCAACGCGGCAGCAGGTCGAGGTAGAACCAGCCCAGCAGGCCGAACGCGAGGACCTGGAACACCGAGTTCAGCGCGACCAGGACGGCCGCGGCCTCACGGTCACCGCACGCGAGGTCGTTCCAGATGATGACCATGGCGATGCAGCGGGCCAGGCCGACGATGATCAGGCCGGTGCGGTACTCGGGCAGGTCCGGCAGGAAGATCCACGCCAGGGCGAACATCACCGCTGGTCCGACGATCCAGTTGACGACCAGCGAGGAGACCATCAGCTTCTTGTCGCCGGTCACGCGGTCGAGCCGGTCGTAGCGGACCTTCGCCAGCACCGGGTACATCATGACCAGCAGTCCGAGCGCGATCGGCAGGGAGATCCCGCCGATCTCGATCTTCGTGAGCGCGTCGTTCATCCCCGGGATCAGGCGGCCCAGGCCGAGACCGACGGCCATGGCGAGCAGGATCCACACCGCGAGGTAGCGGTCGAGGGTGGAGAGCTTCTTGACGATCGAGTCGTCCCCGGCCGCCTCGGTGCCCTGGGCGCGGACGGCGGTGGGCTCGGTGGAGGTCACGGACAGGCCCTCTTGTTCTCGGCGGCGGTGCGGGCGGAGGCGGCCAGTTCGGCGAACTGCTCGGACAGGCCGGCCAGGACCTCCGGCTTGAGCTTGTAGTAGGTGAAGCGGCCGCACGGTTCGGTCTCCACGATCCCGGCCTCGCGCAGCACCTTCATATGGTTGGACAGGTTGGTCTGCTTGGCTCCGGTCTCCTCGACCAGGTGCGTCGTGCAGAGCGTCTCGCGCGCCAGCAGAGTCACGATCTTCAGGCGGAGCGGATCGCCCAGCACCCGGATCACATCAGGATCGACTGAAGTCAGCATGCACTGATACTCTCACATCATCACTCGCTGATACCAGCGAGGGCTGAAGTCATCGGCGGCTGGGGTCCGCCATGCGACGAGAGAGAACGATCACCATGGCCGACAAGCCGTCCGTCCTGTTCGTCTGCGTCCACAACGCCGGTCGCTCCCAGATGGCCGCCGCGTGGCTGACCCACCTGGCCGGCGACCGCGTCGAGGTCCGTTCCGCCGGCTCCAACCCCGGCGACCGGGTCAACCCGGCCGCCGTCCAGGCCATGGCCGAGGTCGGCATCGACATCTCCAAGGAGACGCCGAAGATCCTCACCGTCGACGCGGTCCGCGAGTCGGACGTCTGCATCACCATGGGCTGCGGCGACACCTGCCCCGTCTTCCTCGGCAAGCGCTACCTCGACTGGAAGCTCGACGACCCGGCCGGACAGGGCGTCGAAGCCGTACGCCCGATCCGCGACGAGATCAAGACCCTGGTCGAGGGCCTGATCGCCGAGATCGCCCCGGCGAAGCCGGGGACGACGGCGTGAGCGAGATACGCGAGGTCGCCATCATCGGCTCCGGCCCCGCCGGATACACCGCCGCCCTCCACACCGCACGCGCCCGGCTGGAGCCCCTGCTGTTCGGCAGCTCCGTCTTCGTCGGCGGATCGCTCACGACGACGACCGAGGTGGAGAACTTCCCCGGCTTCCCGGGGGCGTCGACGGCCCGGTCCTGACGGAGGACATGCGGGCCCAGGCCGGGAAGTTCGGCGCCGAGATGATCGACGACATCGTCTCCGTCGACCTGGCCGACGACATCAAGCTGCTGACCGACTCGGCCGGCGCCGTGCACCGCGCCAGGATGGTGATCGTCGCCACCGGCTCCGGGTACCGCAAGCTCGGCCTGCCGAAGGAGGACGAGTTGTCCGGCCGGGGCGTGTCCTGGTGTGCGACCTGCGACGGATTCTTCTTCCGTGACCGGGACATCGTCGTGGTCGGCGGCGACACCGCCATGGAGGAGGCCACCTTCCTCACCCGCTTCGCCCGCTCGGTCACCGTCGTCCACCGCCGCTCCACCCTGCGCGCCTCGAAGGCGATGCAGGACCGGGCGTCCGCCGACGACAAGATCGCCTTCGCCTTCGACAGCGAGATCGCCGAGATCAAGGAGACGAACGGCATGCTCGGCGGCGTCGTCCTGCGCAACGTCTTCACCGGGGCCACACGCGACCTGGACGTGACGGGCCTGTTCATCGCCATCGGCCACGACCCGCGCACCGAGCTGTTCGAGGGACAGCCGGACCCCGGCGGCGAGGGCTGCATCAAGGTGGACTCCCCGTCGACGCGTACCAGCCTGCCCGGGGTGTTCGCCGCCGGCGACGTCGTCATCGCCGGCACGAGTTCGGCGTCGACCTCACGGGGCAGCGGCGGCCGGTCCTCGACCCGCCGCCGCGACAGCGCGGGCAGCCGGCGTACCGCGGCGAGCACCCGCCGCCCGGCCGGGGCCGCGCCGAGAGCGTCCGACTCACCCAGCAGAGACGGGAACGGCCGGACGGTGTTGTAGCAGGTCCCTGCCCGGGCCGCTCCCTCCGGAAGGCGGCCCGGACCTGCGGTGGCACGGCTCCGGCGCCTACTTCTCGAACCGGCCGAAGAGCGGGACGGCGTCCAGCGGGTCCTTCTCCTCGGCGTCGACGGTGTCGTCGGGCCGGTCGTACTCGGTGTCGGACAGGGTGGAGCGGGCACCCCAGTCGCCGGCCTCGTTGCGGTCGGAGAGCGGCACCTTCGCGCGTTTCATGTCGGTGTTCGGCCCGGCCCGCAGGGAGTGGCTGGTGACCTTGAGGCCGTTGATGTACTCGACGCCGGCCTCCCTGGCGCGCTTCTTCACGATCTCGTTGACCGCCCGCCCGGACAGGTGCAGCCCGCGCACCGTGGCGTTGCCGCGGCCCTTGAGCCCACCGGTGACGGTGAGGGCCCGGAAGAGGGGGAGATGGGGGGCGTCCGCCCCCAGTTCCCGCAGGTCGGCGAGCCAGGCGCGGACGCGGCGAACGGTCTGCAGATCCGCGCGGTCACGGATGAAGCGCCACTTCCCCCTGCCCTTGCGGCGGGTCTTGGTCTTGGCGGAGAAGACCCACACGCCCTTGTCGGTGACGCGGACGTTCTTCACGAGCAGGTCGGCGGTCTCGATCGCCCGGGCCAGCTTGCCGTAGCCGATCACCAGGAGCGCGGCGTCGCGACGGCCGATGCGGGTGGTCTCGTCGATCCCCGCGAGGATCCGCACGAGGTACGCCAGGGTGAGGCCGGCGGCCTGCTCCCGCTCGCCTCCCGCGGTGACGTAGTCCTCCAGGCGGTAGTCCTCGATCGCGTCCCGGACCACGGAGGCGTCGGGGCGTTCCCCCTTCGGGTACCAGGAGACGATGCGCGGGAGGTAGGCGAGCAGCGTGTCCGGGCTGTACTGGCCGCCGTCCTCCTTGCCCCGCTCCATGAGGTGGTCGAAGTAGGCGAGGACGTTCGCCGTGGTGGTCGACGGCCGCGCGACGCGCCCCTCCTTCTCGCACCAGGCCGCGAAGCGGGCCCGGGTCGTGTCCCGGTTGATCTGGGTGTTGCGGGCGCCCCGGCGTTCGGTGCGGCGCTTGGCCGACCTCGGGACGGTGAAGTCCCGTTCGGTGAAGGCGGGTTGCCGGTCGGCGCGCGGTGGCAGCTCTCCCTCGACGAGGACGGTGTCGCGGGTGATGCGGTACGGGGGCGGGGCGTCGGCCGGGGCCGCGGGCAGGAACCGCGGTGCGTCGTCGACGAGCTCGGCGTCGACGACGCCCTCCGGGTCGGCCGCCTCGGTGGCTGTCGTCATCCGGCCGTCACCCCTCGTCCGTCACCTTCGCCCACGGTCAACCCCCGCCCCTTGCTGACGCCGCATTCCCTGATCATCCCTCACTACCTCGTATTCTGCCAGGAATACGAGGTAAGGGTTACCTGACCAAGGTGTCGGCGGCCGGGTGTGAGCACACGCGGGGTGGGCGAGGCCGTTCGCGCTACCGTGACGGCTCCACGTCTGACCGATGTCTGTCCACGTCTGTTGTAACGGAAGGCCCGATGAAGATCACCGTCACCGTCGAGGAACCGACCGACGCGTTCCGGAGCGAGCTGCTGGAACTGCTCGGCCGGCACGCGGCCGCCGTCGAGGTCGACGCCGACTGGACGCCCGAACGGGCCGAGCGCTACTACCGCGCGCTCCCGCCCCGCGCCGCCCGCATCATCCGCGAGGCCGCGCAGCGCGGGGGGTACGTGCCGGCCGACGCGCTCCGCGAGGACGGCAAGGGCCTGCGCGGGCATTCCGGTCCGCTGACGACCACGCTCCTCAAGGGGGTGAAGGAGGGCTGGTTGCCGCAGGGCATCGAGCAGCCGCTGATCTACCACGGGCCCGGCTACGGCCCGGTCGCGGGCTACCAACTCCGGGACGACGTGAGGGACTTCTTCGCCCTGGCCGTCGTCAGGACCCTTGCCGACGGGAAACCCGGACCGGGGTCGGCGGGGTGACGACCGGACCGCCGGCCCCACCAGCCGGGCCGGCAACCACCGGACCGGCGCTCCGATGCGGGGGCGGGACGCGACCCCGGAGGGACTCCGCGCCGGCCCTGCCGGGAGCAGGCCGCCGAGGCCGGTCCCGTTTCCTGACGCGGACCCACGGGGCCTTCCCCGGAAGCAGGGCAGCGGACCTGGAGTTCGTCGGAACCTCACTCCGACGGCACTGAGGTGATCCGCTTCTCGAACCAGTGATGGGCGTACGGCTCGTCGTTGAAGGCGGCGACCTCCTGGAAACCGTACGAGTGGTACAGGCCGATCGCGGCGCCGAGAGCCCTGTTGGTGTCCAGGCGCAGCACGTCGAAGCCGTGCTGGGCGGCCCGCGCCTCCAGTTCGGCCAAGAACCGGCGGCCGAGGCCGAGGCCCCGGGTGTGAGGTGCGACCCACATGCGCTTGACCTCGGCCGGGGCGCCGGGCGGCAGCTTCAGACCCGCGCAGCCGACGGGCTCGCCGTGCAGCCGGGCGACCAGGAACAGCCCGTGCGGCGGCCGGAGTCCGCCCGCGTCGGGCAGCAGGCTCCGCGCGGGGTCGAAACCGGTCTCGAAGCGCTCCCGCAACTCGGTGAAGTAGGACCGCAGACAGTGCTGGGCGTCGGGGTGGTCCGGGTCGACCCGGTCCAGCGCGACCGTCGCAGCGGTCAGCAGGCGGTCGACCTCGGCCATGGCGGCGACCAGCCGGACGCGCTGGGCGGCGTTGAGCGGCTCCAGGAGGGAGCCGGCCAGCTCGTCGCTGCGGCGGTCGAGCGCGGCGCGCTCCGCACGGCCCGCGTCGGTGAGCCGGACGGTGCGCACCCGTCTGTCCCGGGGCCGCGGTTCCACCGTCACCAGGCCGTCGGCCTCCAGGGAGCGCAACAGCCGGCTGACGTACCCGGAGTCGAGCCCGAGGCGCTCGCGCAGCCGCCGCACGTCCTGGCCCTGCTCGCCGATCTCCCACAGCAGCCGCGCCTCGCCGACGGGCCGGCCGCGGCCCAGGTAGTGGCCGTGGAGCACGCCCACGCGTTCGGTGACGGTGCGGTTGAACCGCCGTACCTGATCGATCTGCGTCCCATCCACTCTCTGACTCTAGTCAGAGAACTCCGCGCGCGGCCAGAGGCGGCGCGCGACGGCGCGCGCCACGGGCCGTCCGGCCACGGCCGCGGGCCTCAGGGCCGTCCGGCATCCTCGCGTTCACCCGGACCCGCGGGGCTCCGGGACGGAGGACCGGCTCGGCGTGTTCGGCCGCCACGGCTTCGCCGGTCACGGCTTCACCGCCTCCGCTCCCGCCGTTGGTGCGCTGCGTCCCTTGCGCGACCCGGACGCGCCGGGGCCGGACGCGGAGGACGGCGGCGGCGAGGGCTGGGGCGCAGGTCCGGTGGTGTCGCCCTACGGACGGGCGACGGTTTTCTCCAGCAGGCCCTGGAGGGCGCGCTGCTGTTCCGGAGTGAGCACGGCCAGAGGTGAGTCCCGGGTGAGGAGTTCGAGGAGCCGCTCACGCAAGGCGCTGCCCTCGGCGGTGAGGACGAGGTGCTTGGCGCGGCGGTCGGTGGGGTGCGCGCGGCGTTCGACCAGACCCTGTTTCTCGAGTTTGTCGATGACGAAGGTGGCGTTGGAGGGTTCGCAGCTCATGCGCTCGGCGAGCTCCCGCATGGTCATCGGCCCGGTCATCTCCCGCAGCGCGGTCGCCTGGGCCGCGGTGAGGCCCAGGGCGACGGCACGCCGGCGCACGTGATCGGCGATCCGGTGGGCCAGTCCGTTCACCAGGCCGCACAGTTCCCGCTCGGCGATGGCCTGCGCCTCCGGAGGTGTCGTCATGCTCTCCACCCTAGCAAGTCCATCAAGCCATAATAATTATAGCTAGAATATTTCTAACTTGATGCTTATGGTGGTGTGGCCGCTGCCGCAAGGTCCGGCGGCGGCCTGACGCGGAACGACGACCGGGGGAGAGGAACCCATGGTGAACACAGCGACCGACCGGGACGAGCGTCTGCGGCGGCCGGCGGGACTCCGCTCGGTACGGCTGGGCGACACGAAGGTGTCCTTCGTACCGGACGGGGCGATACAGGGCCGGCCGAGCGCCTGGCTGCCGGACACCACCGACGAGTTCTGGGCGGCCCACCCGGAGTACCTGGACGCATCCGGCTACCTGGTGGCGAGTCTCGGCGGCCTCCTGGTGGAGAACGGCGACCGCGCGCTGCTGATCGATGCGGGGTTCGGCCCGCACGCGCTGCCGGCCGATCCGGCGACACCGAACGGCACCATGCGCGGAGGCGCGCTGCTGGACAACCTGGCCGAACTCGGCCGCGGGCCGGAACAGCTGGAAGCGGTGGCCTTCAGCCACCTGCACCCTGACCACCTCGGCTGGGCGGCGCATTCCGCCCCGGGCGGTGACCGGCCCGTGTTCGCCCACGCCGACTACCTGGTGGCGGAGCCGGAGTGGGCCCAGCACGCACTGCCGGAGGCCGCAGGCCTGCCCGAGGAGGCCGTCGCCGCCCTCGCACCACGCGTCCGCACGGTGGCCGACGGCCAGGAGATCTTCCCCGGCGTGCGGGTCCGGATCACCGCCGGTCACACCGCGGGACACGCGGAGTTCGTCATCACGGGAGGCGGCACCCGTCTGATCGCCTTCGGCGACTCCATGCACTCACCGGTCCAGGCGGACCACCCCGAGTGGTCCTGCGTCTACGACCATGACCCCGCCCGGTCCGCCGACCACCGCCGCCGTCTCGTCGCCGAGCTGGAAGAACCCGACACGATCGGCTTCGGCATCCACTTCGCCGACGTCGTGTTCGGACAGGTCCGGCGGGACGGCCACGGCCCCGCCTGGCGCCCCCTGGACACCCGAGACGCCGGGGACGACCGGTGACAACGGCCATCGCCTGCGCGCGCCCCGACGACCGAAGAGGACCCGCACGTCTCCCGTACCGCCGCCGGCCCGGTGACCAGCGCCTTCCACGCCACCACGGCACTGGGCTCGCCACTGACCGAGCGGCGGCGGCGAGCCCGCCCGCACCCCTGGTGCCCGCCGTCGCGGCCGTGGCCGCCTGCGCCGCGGTGTTCACCGTCTCCCCGGCAGACGACGTGACCACGATGACGACGGCCCCGGCCGCCGGCACCCTCGCCGCACGACGGCGCGAAGGGGTGTCCGCTTCACGGGGGCAAGGTCCGATCCGCCGACGAGCCCGGTCACCCCTGCACGGTCGGTGGGCAAGAGCCGCGCTGGGTTCAGCCCCAGGTCCGGCCGGCCGGTTCCTTGACGGTGCGGTTGATCCTGTTGAAGAAGTTGGTCAGCGCGATCTCCAGGTTGATCGCGCCGATCTGCTCCTCGGTGAAACGGGCGTTGGCCTCTTCCCAGATCTCGTCGGTGACTCCCTCCGCACCGTCCTGCAGCCGGGTGGCGGCCTCGGCCAGCGCCAGTGCCGCGCGCTCCGCGTCGGTGTAGAACGGGGCCTCGCGCCACGCCGCCACGTTGTGCAGCCGCTCGTCGGTGTCACCGGCCTTCTTCCCCCCGGCGACACCGGCGTGGACGCACGCCGAGCAGCCGTTGATCTGGCTGGCGCGCAGGTGGACCAGCGCGAGCAGCTTCGGGTCGACGCCCCCGGCGGCGATCGCCTTCCGCAGGTGCCCGACCGCCTTCCACACGTCGGGGTTGTCGGTGTTCTCGTTCTCCAGTCGGTTCTGCACGGCAGGGTGCTCTCCTCGGTCGGGGTTACCTTGCGGGGCTGGTGCCCGTCATCCCTGTGACGGAGCAGCTTCCAGGGAGGTAACACCATGTCCGGCGCCCATCCCGCGGACCCGGTCGCCGAGGCCTTCGAGGCGCACCGCGACCGGCTCACGGCCGTTGCCCACCGCGTGCTCGGCTCGCACGCCGACGCGGACGACGCGGTCCAGGAGGCGTGGCTTCGTCTGTCCCGCCAGGACGCCGACGCCATCGACAACCTCGGCGGCTGGCTGACCACCGTGGTCGGCCGCATCAGCCTCGATCTCCTGCGTTCGGGCCGCACGCGTCCGACGGTCCCCCTCGACGACCGGCTGCCCGAACTCACGGTGACGCTCGACAACGGTCCGGCTCCGGACGAGCTCGTGGCACTGGGCGACTCGGTGGGCCTGGCGCTGTCGACGGTGCTGGACTCGCTGAGCCCCGACGAGCGCCTGGCGTTCGTGCTGCACGACGTGTTCGCCGTGCCCCACGGGGAGATCGGCACCATCCTCGGCAGGTCCACCGACGCGACCAAGATGCTCACCAGTCGCGCCCGCCGGAAGGCGCGGGCCGCCCGGCACTCGGCAAGCGACCGACAGCAGCAACGCGAGGTGGTCGGGGCGTTCTTGGCCGCGGCCCGCGAGGGCCGGTTCGAGCGGCTGCTGGAAGTTCTCCACCCCGAGGTGGAGTTCACCGTCCACGCCCCCGGCGGACGGTTCGTCACGATCGGGGCCACCGAGGTCGCCGGCCGCGCCCGGGTGGCCGGCGGCGCGGCACACGGACATGCGGCGACCGTCGGCGGGCGACCCGGCGTCATCGCCTGGAACGAGGACGGCACCCCCCTGTCCCTGCTCGCCTTCACCGTCGTCGACGGCCGCATCACCGGGATCACCGCCGTGGTCGACCCGGCCGAACTCGCGCTCATGGACCTGCCGGGCCCGGTCTGACGGTCCGCCGGCGATGGCCGGTCGTCCTCGGTGCGGTCCATGCCGGATCCCGCGGGGATGGTCGAGGCAGCCGCCCGGCGGGCGGAGAGTGCGGGGCCCGGGACTGCCGTGAGTGCCCCGCACCGATCGGCGGGGAGTCCTGAGGTGCAACGACCGCCCGCCCCGGTGCCGGGCGGTCGGAATCCCTCCGTCGTTCCGTCCGCCGCCTCCTTACCTCCCGTGCCTGGATGGGGCTGGGGCCCGGACTCGTTGGGATCATTCACCGGCTCCGTCAGGAGCACCCGGGCGCCGTGGACGACGACACCTTCCCCCATGTCCTGGCGGAGGTGCGCGCCAGGGTCCCCGAGGCGGGCCTCCCCGCCGTGCTGGAGGCCGCCTTCGGGCGGAGGCCCGACGGCACCACCATGGACCGTCCGCCGGCGCCCCGGCCGGCGGACGGTCAAGGAGACAGGGCCTGGACGAGCTCCGTTTCCCTGACAAAGCCGTCGCGGACGGGGTGCAGCGACACTACGGCCAGCGAACACGACGGACGCGTACGCGAGGGCGTGGCGGGTCTGGACGCGGTTCTGCGGCGTCCAGGGCTTCCCCGAGCTGGGAGGTCACGCGCGGCGCCCTGGTGGTGCCCGGTCGGGCCGGCAGGACGCGTTTGCGCGGGGGTGCGAATGCGGTGCGGCCGAACGGCGGCCTCCCGGCCCGGCGGGGTGGGCCGCCGTGCGGTCGGCTCCGGCGGTTCCTGCGGGTACCGCGTGCTTCCTCTCGGCACACGCCCGTCCCGACGACTGCGCAGCGGAACGGGTACGGGAATGTCGTGGCGCTGGCGCGGACCCGGTCAGCCCGGGGCGACACGGCTGAGGTGCTCCCAGGACCTGTACAGATCCGTTTGGGCCTGGCCCATCTCCAGGACGTGGTCGAAGGACCGGCTGCCGACGATCAGTCGTCGGGGCGGGTCCGGCAGTGCGGCCAGCTCCATGATGACCGGGGCAGCGGTGTCCGGCTCCGGGGCGACGGCGTCGCCCCACATCGCCTCCATCTCGGTGCGCAGGGACTGATACTGCGCCAGGGGTTCGGTGGTCGTGGTACCGGCGGTGAACAGGCCGGTGTTGTAGCCGCCCATCTGCACGACGGTGACCTTGATGCCGAACCCCTCGACCTCCATCGCCAGCGCCTCGCTGACCGAGTTCAGTGCGGCCTTGCCTGCGCCGTAGAAGCCGACGGTGGCCATGCCGACGCCGCTGCCCATCGAGGTGACCTGGAGGAGCCGTCCCCCGCCTTGGGCGCGCAGGTGCGGGAGGACCGCCTGAGCCACCCACACCGCGCCGAAGAAGTTCACGTCCATGTGCGCCCGGATCTGCTCCTCCGTGGCTTCCTCCACCATGCCGTAGAGCATCACGCCGGCGTTGTTGACGACGACGTCCAGCCTGCCGAACGCGGCCGCCGCCTGCTCGACGCCGTCGAACACCGCCCGGCGGTCGGCGACATCCAACGGAAGCGGGACCAGGTGGCCGGGGTACTTCCCGGTCAGTTCCTCCAGGGGCTCGACATCGCGGGCGGCAGCCACCACGCGGTCGCCGGCCGCCAAGGCGGCCTCGGTGAAAGCCCTGCCCAGGCCGCGGGACGCACCGGTGATGAGCCAGACTCTCGCATTCGCCACGGCATCTCACTCTCAGTAAAGGAAACGGTACGTCTCGATTCGTTTTGAGTCTAGGGCATCGCCCGGAGCCCATCAATACGGATCGTCTCGTTTCCTTTCGGGGGTAGGCTGGACGCATGTCCAACGAGAGGGGGCCGGACCACTCCCGGCGCAAGGAACGGTCCCGGCAGGCGATCCTCGCGGCCACCCGCGCCCTGGTCGCGGAGGAGGAGTACGAGAAGGTCACGGTCGAGGCCATCGCTGCCCGTGCCGGCGTCGGCAAGCAGACGATCTACCGGCGGTGGCCGTCGAAGAGCGCGGTCGTCTTCGCCGCCCTCCTGGCCCTGAGTGAGGACGCGGACGGGCGTTCGGTCGCGCTGCCGGACACGGGCGACCTGGAGGCCGACCTCAAGCTCGTCATGCGTGCCACGGTGGAGGAGTTCGCCGACCCGGCCTTCGACAGGCTGATCCGGGCCCTCAACACCGAGATCGCCAACGATGCCGCACTGGCGGCCGAGTACCGCGAGAAGCTGGCCCAGCCGCTGGAAGAGGCGAAGAAAGCGCGCCTGCGCAGTGCCCAGGAGGCCGGCCAGCTCGACGCCGACGCCGACCTCGACCTGGTCCTCGAAGTGCTGTACGCCCCCCTCTTCCAGAGGTGGCTGCACCGCAGCGGTCCGCTGACCGCCGCGTACGCCGACTCACTCGTCGACGCGACTCTCAGAGCTTTCGGTCCCTGAACGGGAGTGGATCCACCCCCGCAGAGCTCGGCCCGGTCGGCTCTCGGCCCCTGGCCCGGCTGCTCCCGGGGACGATGAACGAGGCCGCGCTCTGGATCGCGCGGGGCGGGACCCGCAGGCCGGGGAGCAGGCACTCGACCGGCTCCTGACCGGGCTGCGCCCCCGGCCTGACCCCTCAGGCGGACACTCAGCGTCTTCCGAGTCGGTGCAGAGAAGACCAAGGGCGTAAGCGCCCGTCCCGGGAGCCGGGCGTCGCGGATGCCCTCCGAGCGCGGCAGGAGCCGGTGGTCCACGTCGTTGATCATCGTGTGCCAGGTCGAGGAGGGGATGGTGTCGGCGGCCGGGTTCGCGGTGCGCAGCATGGCCAGGGCCCACAGCGCGCTGTGGAACCAGTCGGCCGGGGTGCCCGCCTCCATGCCCAGCTTCTGCGGCTGCCCGGGGGCAGGCTGATGACGAGGTCGCCGCCGAGCCGGGATTCGCGGGCCGGTCGCGTCGTACCGCGCTTGCCGGACACGAGCGCCTGTCCGTCCTTCAGCAACGTCCGGTGCTCGGCGAGTTCATCCAGGGCCGGCGGAGTACGGGCCACGATCGCTGATCGTCTTTGCAGAGCTTCACCCGCCGCAGCCGTACGGCCTCGGACTCACCCGCACGAGTGCCGCTCTCGCAGGATCACCGCCGTTTGCGGCTGGTGACAGCGTTCCTAGCGGTGCCCCTGGATCCGGGTGTCTTCGCCCGGCGGGATCCGGGAGTGCGCCGTGCGTGAGGGCGGACCGGCCGGCGTGAGCCGGTCCTGCCGGGGGGAGGGAACCACCGGCCCCCGGGCGATCAGGACGTCGGCCTCGTGGTGCCAGCCGAGGGAGGAGTAGAGGCGCTGGCCCTCCTCACTGGCGATGAGGAGACCGGTACGGGCGCCCTGGGCCACGGCGGCCTCCGCCAGGGCGCTCATCACGGCGCGGCCCAGGCCGCGTCGCCGGTGCGCCGCGTCCGTCTCGATGCGGTCGGCGGTCGCATCGGCGCCGACCACGGCGATGGTGCCGCGCGCCGCCACCTCCCCGGAGGAGTCGTGGAGGGAGACGACCGTGACCGGTCCCTCCGTGCGGACCTCGCGCTCGTACGGCGCGGCGGGCGCGTGCTGCGGGTGCCCGGTCAGATCGGTCGTCATGAACCACTCCGACCGGTGGAGCAGCTCCAGTCCGGCACCGACGACGACGGCTTCGACCGTGCCCGGGCGCAGCGTGGGCACCGTGAGCCAGGTGGTCTGCCTCGCGGCGGCGACGGCTGCCGCCAGCCGTGCCAAGGACCCGGGATCCTCGTCCGCACGCAGCGCGAACACCTCGACCTCGCGGCCGGGCTGGTCGCACTTGGACCGCAGGCCGTCCCCGGCGGACTCGACCGGCTCGGCCTCGGGCAGGGAGCGAGCCGCGGTCCAGCCGTTCAGCCAGCGTCGTATCAGCTCTGGCTCGATCTTCGTCATCCGGCGATTAGAGCATGGCCGCGACCGGTGGACGGGCGAACGACCGTCCCCGGTCGTCCGCTGCCGCCGGGCGACGCCGCCCTCCGCTCGCCGGTCGGTCCGAAACCGGCACGGGAGGAGACCGGCACCGTGCCGGCCCGCTCCTACGGTCCGGTCCGGTGCGGGAAGCCGGCCATCACGACCATGACCCGCTCGGCGGAGGGCACCGTCGAGCAACCGGGCAGGAACGTCCGGCAGGAGGCCGGGCCGAACCGGGCGGTCCTCGCCCGGGGCCGGGGCCTGCTGCACCGGCGGACCGGCGAGAAGGCCCCGGGCCGGGCGGGGGGTGTCGGCACCGTCACCGGACGTGGGCCAGCAAGGTGCGCAGGACGGCCTCGGCGTGTGTCCAGAGCAAGGATCCCGCGGCGGCGGGAAGCAGGTGCCGGGTCGCCGTCGGGATCGTCCGGGCGAGCGATTCGCCCAGATCCGGGGAGTGGACCGGGCTGGTGTCCTGCTGTCCGTACCAGAGGTCGACCGGGACGGCGATGCCGGCGGGGTCGAACGGCCAGCGGCCCATCGCCAGGACGGTGTCGCGGGCGTAGCCCGCTGGGCCCCGGCTGAAGGCCTCGTCCATCGCGCGCCGGAAGGCGTGCCGGAAGACCGGGTCGGTGTAGACCGTACGGTCGGCCTCGGGGCTCGTCGTGATGATCAGGTCCCACAGCGCGTCGGCGCTGGCGAAGCCGGCGAAGGAGGCCTCAGCGGCGCCGGGGTCGGCCGCGACGGCGTCCACCATGCCCTTCACCTGCGGGTTCAGCGAGCGGGCGAAGCGAGGATGGGCGAGTTCGTCGCTGCCGGACACCACGGCCACCGCGTTCACCAGACCGTGTGCCGCCAGGGCGAGGGCGAACGGCGCCCCCTGCGAGAACCCCACCGCCGACGGCGCCCGCAGGGCCCGCTCCCGGACGAGGTGCCGGATGTCGGTGGCCCAGCTGGTCAGGGTCCGGCCGGGGGCCGGGTCGGAGGCGCCGAGGCCGGGCCGGTCCGCGCTGATGAGCCGGACACCTGCTGCGTCGACGACGCCGCCGCCGAAGGCGAGCCACCTGCTGGTGGCCGCCCCCGGGCACAGCAGCACCGGGGTGCCGTCGGCCGGCCCCCATTCCGCCCAGCCCAGGAGCCGACCATCCGGCAGCCGGGTCTGCCCGAGCCGCGCTGGTTCCCGTATGCCGTAGTCCATGATCCGTATTGTCCCGTGCCCGCCCGGCTGCCGTCCCCCGCCGGCGGCGGCAGCGAGGGGGAGAACACCACCCGGCGCTGCGGAGCCCCCGTGCTGCTCGCATCGACGGGCGCGCTGCAGCGCTCACGAAGGGGTGGACACCTGCTGTCCGTTCTCGTGGGTGAAGCCGGCGTCACGCGGGAGTCAGGGTGACACCTGCCGGGAACGTGCGGCGCATCGGCGCAGGAGGCCGTCTCCTCAGGGTGCGGCTCCTCCGGAGGGAGTCCCGTTCGGGCTGTGAGGGCGTCTTCCTGCTGCTTGCCCGATACCGGCGGCGCCCCCTCGCGCCTGCCGGCACACAGGGGCTCCGTCCGACCGCCATGACCGCCGGCCCGGCGGACCTACGGCACTGGTGCTGTGACCGCGTAGGTTCGCCGGGTTGGTGGTGGGAGCGGTTGGATGGGCGGTGACGTCCATTCCGACCGTTGGAGGTGTGGTGGCCGAGCCTGTGCGGGTGCGCAGACCGACCGACCAGGAAGGACAGAAGCTGCAGCAGGTCGTGCGTCGGAGAAGTGCCAGTTCGGTGCGCTGTCGCCGGGCGATGACGCTGCTGGCGTCCGTCGGCGGAAACCGCGTACCGGTGATCGCCCGGCTGGTCCAGGCCGACGAGGACACGGTGCGGGACGTGGTCCACCGGTTCAACGAGATCGGCCTGGCCTGCCTGGACCCTCGATGGGCGGGAGGCCGTCCCCGCCTGCTCACCCCTGACGACGAGGACTTCGTGATCCAGACGGCCACCACCCGCCCCACCAAACTTGGCCAGCCCTTCACCCGCTGGTCGATCCGCAAACTCGCCGCCTACCTGCGCCGCGTCCACGGACGCATCACCCGTATCGGCCGTGAAGCCTTACGCTGCCTGCTCCGCCGCCGCGGCATCGCCTTCCAGCGCACCAAGACCTGGAAGGAGTCCCCCGACCCCGAACGCGACGCCAGACTCGACCGGATCGAGCACGTCCTGGAGCACTTCCCGGATCGGGTCTTTGCCTTCGACGAGTTCGGACCGCTGGGGATCCGGCCCACCGCGGGCTCCTGCTGGACGAAACAGGGCAGGCCCGACCGCCTGCCGGCGACCTACCGCCGCACCCACGGTGTGACCTACTTCCACGGCTGCTACTCCGTGGGCGACGACCGGCTGTGGGGCGTCAACCACCGCTGCAAGGGCACCGCCCACACCCCGGCCGCGCTGAAGTCGATCCGAGCCGCCCGACCCGACGGGGCTCCGATCTACATCATCCTGGACAACCCCTCTGCACACACCGGCGCGGACATCCGCCGCTGGGCGAAGAAGAACAAGGTCGAGCTCTGCCTCACCCCGACCTATGCCTCCTGGGCCAACCCGGTCGAGGCCCACTTCGGCCCGCTGCGGCAGTTCACCCTGGCCAGCTCAAGCCACCGCAGCCACCCCGCGCAGACCCACGCCCTGCACGCCTATCTGCGATGGCGCAACGCCAACGCCCGCCATCCCGACGTCCTGGCCGCTCAACGCCGAGAACGAACCCGCATCCGCAGCGAGAAAGACATTCGCTGGGGCGGACGCCCGCTCACTGGCGCGGCCTGACAGCACTTCGTGCACATCGCCTCCGACCCAGCGAAGGATCCAGAGGTCACACCCGTGAGCATCCGTACGACGCATCACGCTCTGCTGAGCCGTCTGCTGCCCGACGACAAACCAGACGGCCTTGTAGTACGTCAGGGGCAATTCCACACCGTGGTCATCGGCACAGGCCGCGTCGTGTGCCTGCCCCGCACCCGGGCAGCGGCCGCCCGGCTGCCCCAGCGGGCGGCCGCACTACACGCACTCGCCGGCCTCGACCTCGGCTTCCGCACACCTGAGCCGCTGCTCCAGGGCGGCGCCCACGGCACCGACGAGGCACCGTTCCTGGTACTCAGCCGCATTCCTGGAGAACCGCTGGAGACCGACGCCCTCAACGATGCCCAAGTGGTCGACACCGTGGCGGCGCAGTACGCCACGCTGCTGTCCGGCCTGGCCTGTGCCGGCACCGACGAGACCGTACGATCAGCTCTCCCTCAGGCAACAGAAGGCCAGTGGCGGCGGTTCGCGGAGAACGTGCGCGCGGAGCTGTTCCCGCTCATGTCCGACAGCGGACGCCTACGAGCCGAGCGGGAACTCACAGCACTCGACAGCCTTCCCCACCTCACCCGAGCAGTGGTGCATGGCGACCTCGGTGCCGAAAACGTCCTATGGGAGTGGACGCACGGCCTGCCGCACCTCTCCGGAGTGATCGACTGGGACGATGTCACACTCGGCGACCCGGCCGAGGACCTCGCAGCCATCGGCGCCAGCTACGGCCCTAAGCTCCTGGAGCGGGTGCTCGCCCTGGGCAGCTGGTCAGATCACCAACTCCTCACCCGCATCGCCGCGATCCGCGGCACATTCGCCCTGCAGCAAGCCCTCTACGCAATCCGCGACGGCGACGAGGAAGAACTCGCGGACGGCCTGGCCGACTACCGCTGAGGCACACCGGCACATCCGCTCCATCGAGCACTTCACAGCAACAGCAACGGCAACCCGGTGAACCTATGCGGTCACAGCACTGGACACCTCCGATGGGGCTCTGCGCCGCCGGCACCACTTTGCCGATCGTGGTGGCGAGCGCGGCTCCGAGGACGCTGACGCCGACCAGGGCCAGCCAGATCGCGGCTGCCCCCGTGGACAGCAACCCGGAGAGGGCGGCCGGAGCGACCGCTCCCGCGACGCTCACGGCGAGCTGGTTGAGGGCCAGGTACCGGCCGCGGAGAGCGTCCGGGGCGCTCTCCGCGGCGACAGCCGACGTGATGGGGCCGCCGACGATCTCACCGGAGGTGTAGCTGATTGCACCGAGCAGCACGACGCCGACCGCGAGGGCGAGCGCGGCCACGCGGTCGGCGGCGAGGAACAGGAGGTAGCCGGCCGCGAAGCAGGCGTGTCCGGCGACGAGGACGCGGCTGCGGACCCGCCCGCTGAGCCACCCGACGACGGTGCCCTGGGCAGAGCCGACCATCAGGGTGTTGAGCGTGAAGACGGCGCCGGCAGTCCAGCCGGGCAGTCCCAGCACGTCCACGGCGTAGACCGGTATCGCGATGTTGAGGGCGAACAAGGAGATCGCGAAGCACAGTTGATGCGCGACCACCGGCAGGTACCGCAGGTCCCGGAGTACGCGCCCCCAGCCTCCGGCAGTGTCCTGGCCCCCCTCGGGACGGATGTCCGGCACGGCCCGCATCAGGACGAAGGCGGTGAGGTAGGACAAGGCATTGACGACCACGATCGCGGCGTAGGCGCCGTGGGTGCCGAAGCCGACGGCGACGGCGGTGAGGAGGCCGCCGAGTGCGTAGCCGATGTTGCGTACCGACCCCAGGAGACCGAACCAGCGCTCGCGTCGGCCGGGCGCGGCCAGCGCCGTGACGGTCACGCCGTAGCAGCTGGAGAACACCGCCCGCCCGGCGCTGTTCAACCAGGCGCAGACGGCGATCTGCCATGTCTGGCCCACGACGAGATACCCGGCGAAGCCGAGCGCCTGGGCCAGGTTCGCCGCCTGCAGGACCGGCTTGGCGCCGTACCTGTCGACCAGCCCTCCGACCAGAGGGCCCACCGGGAGCGCCAGCAGCCCGGCCGCCGTCAGTGCCGCGCCCACCTGCACCAGCGTCAGCGACGTCGTGGCCAGGAAGTACAGCATCGAAACGGGGACGAAGACACCGGTGCCGATCGAGTCGATGACGATCGCTGCGACGAAGCGGCGGTGCCGGGCCATCGGGGGACGGACCGTGCAATCGGGGAGGGTCACCACCCGGACGGTATAGATTCGATACCGGTATCCACAACGCTACCGGGAGTCGTGCATGGGGAACGCCTACAACGTCATGGCCGCGACCTGCCCCAGCCGCACCGTTCTGCACCGGATCGGGGCGCGCTGGACGGTGTTCATCGTCAACGCGCTGGACCACGGGCCGATGCGGTTCACCGAGCTCAAGGCGCACATCCGGGGCATCACGTCGAAGGCGCTCACCGAGACGCTCCGCGCGATGGAGTACGACGGTCTGGTCTCTCGCACGGAGATTCCCGCACACCCCCCGCATGTCGAGTACGCCCTCACCGACCTCGGCCGGTCACTGCTGACACCCCTGCGTGCCGTCCGGGAATGGGCCGAGAGCCACGTCCCCGACATCGAACGCGCCCGCGCACAGGCCGATGCGCAGCGGTGACTCCGATCGCCGGTGGGCGCGGCCGGCCGGTTCCCGTGTCCGCGCCGGCCTCCAGCCGGGGGGGCGTACCGGAGCGGCCGGAACCACCCGTGGGAACGACTCCCACCATCCGTCCGGCACCGGACGCTCCACCATCACCCTCACGGTTGTCGGTCCGGTGAGCAAGCCAGTCGGGACGATCCCCGAGGCGTCGCAGGCACTGTCGGCCGGTGCCGCCGGCCGGTGAACGAGGTCCGGGACGAACCCGCGGGCCGACAGGACCGCTCCCGCACCCGCGGGGACGGCCCCGACCGGATCGCCGGGCGCCGCCGCCCCGCACGTCCTCACCGGACCGGGGCGGAGGGCATCAGGGCCCGGCCGGCGCCCGGGGCGCGGTGGGCTGCCTCGGGCGCGGGTCCGCCCGGTGCCGCCGCGTCAGGGCACGGCCGGTGGCCGCGTACCAGGAGCCGGCCAGGACGACGGCCAGCGCGGCCTCGACCAGATCGCCGCCGTAGTACATGACCTGGGCTCCGGTGCGCAGGTCGGCGGCGGTGAAGGCGGTGCCGGGAGGCGCCGTCGCGTACAGGGACTTGGCGAGGACGGCGTGCGCGGTGCCGGCGGCCAGCAGGGTGACCCCGCGCACGGCCGTGCCCCAGCGGCGGTGCACCGGGTCGAGTTGGCAGACGGCGAAGGTGAACAGCAGCCCGGCGGCCAGGACGTGGGTGTGGACCAGGGCGTGCAGCCACGGCTCGTGCCGCAGGGCGGCGAACAGCCCGGTGCGGTACAGCAGCCACAGCCCTCCGACGTCCAGCAGGGCCGCCAGCGGGGGGAGGAGCAGCAGGCCCGCGGCACGGGAGTGGGCCAGTGCCAGGATCCCTCCCCGCGCGGCACCGGGGGGCAGGGCGCGCAGGAGCAGGGTCAGGGGGCGGGCGAGGACGAGCAGCAGCGGGGCCGTCATGCCGACGATCAGGTGCTGGACCATGTGGGCGGTGAAGGGACCGCCCGGCAGCGGGCCCGCCGCCGCCCAGGCCAGGGCCGCGCCGCCGGCGGTGAACGACGCGTCGCGCCACCGGGGCCAGGCGTCGCCGCGGCGCCGCAGGCGGGCCGCGGCCACCCCGTAGGCGACGACCGCCGGCAGCGAGGCCGCCGCGGTGACCAGCCCCGCCGGTCCGGGGTCCGCGGCCGTGCCGGGGTGGACGTGCGCGAGGATCACGACCCCGCCCCGGCCCGGCCGCGGCGGGCCGCGCGGACGGCCAGGCCGGCGCCGGTCAGCAGCAGGACCAGGCCGCCGAGGTTCCACGCCCAGTCGTAGGGGGTGACGTCCACGCCGTAGCGGATCTGGTGCAGGCGCAGCAGCTTGTGGTCCACGATCCCGTCGAAGAGCTGGAAGGCCCCCAGGCCCAGGAAGAATCCGGCCCGGGCGTGGGCCGGGGCCAGGGCCCGGCGGCGCCGCAGGTCGGCGAAGAGGAAGAACCCCGCCACCAGGGCCAGCAGTTCGGCGGTGTGCAGCAGCCCGTCCGACAGCAGCCCCACCCGGGTGGTGGAGCGGTCGTAGAAGTGGTGCCAGCCCAGGACCTGGTGGAAGACGATCTCGTCGACCGCGGCCATCACCGCGGCCCCGATCACCCCGCACACCGCCATCGACCTGCGCGGCTCGGGCCGCGCGGCGGGGGCCGCCGACGGGTGGGCCGGTTCGCTCACGGGCCTTCCTTCCTGACACGGACGCGTCTGCTGCCCGGTACGTCTACCCCCTCGCACCGGCCGCGTGCCCGACGGGCGCGGCATCCGGGTGAGCCGCCCGACGGCCCGGCTCCCGCGTGCCCGCCCGGGTCGACTCCGGTGCCCTGGCCCGGACACCGGCCGCGAAGCGGCGGGGGATCACGCGCCGACCGCTTCGGACGCCCGGAGGAGGCCGCCGCGGCTGTGGCGTTCCCCGCCTCGTCCGACGCGTCCCACGTCCACGGCCAGGACCTGGCCGTCGACGGCGGCCTGG
This sequence comes from Streptomyces griseomycini, assembly GCF_014203535.1. Taxonomy (GTDB): domain Bacteria; phylum Actinomycetota; class Actinomycetes; order Streptomycetales; family Streptomycetaceae; genus Streptomyces; species Streptomyces griseomycini. The sequence continues at coordinate 52,528 of NZ_JACHJI010000019.1, read as the reverse complement.
TCGGTGCCGTCCCCGCCCGAGGAGCCGTGCCCCATCTCCTTTCCGCAGGTCGCGGCGTCATGAAGGACTGGGATGATCCCGCTCGCCGCTCGGTTGGGCGTCGTCGGCCGCTGCTCCGGACGGCAGCGTCAGCGCGTCGGTCCTCAGGCGGCGGCGAGGGCGGCCGGCAGCACCTCGGTCCGGCGGGGCGGGCGGGACGGGCGACGGGACACGGCCTTTTGTCCGTGCCGTCAACTCGCGCCGGCGGGATGCCGCTTCGCCCCGTCCGCCCGTCGCGTCCGCGGCCCGGAACCGGAAGGAGATCTCAGCCGGCCTGGCCGAGGGTCACGGTGCGGGATCCCGGAGCGAAGTCGCCGAAGGACTGGTCCCAGGCCTCGCCGGGCCAGTAGTAGGTCACACGGCCCTCGGAGGGCCGGTAACGGGCGGTGTAGACGGTTCCCAGCCCCTCGTCGTACGCGAATTGATACAGGGGCGGCTTCAGCATCGCCGCCACGTCCGCGCCGGCTGCGCGAACGGCGCTGAGCCGCTCCTGGGTCCGGGAGAACCGCTCCTGCTCGTCGGGCACCGGCATGTGCTGGTGGTTGGCGGCGCAAGCGTCCGGTGCCTCGGTCAGGGAGATGTCCGGCCCCACGAACACCGTCACCGCCCGCTCGGGGTCGACGAGGGTGACGTTCTGCGGGATGGCGACCGGTAGGGACTTCAGCCTGCCGACCGCCTCGTCGACGGTGGTGCACGTCTCCAGCAGGTAGCGCAGGACGACGAGGACGGCGAAGCCCGGGCCGTGGACGAACCGCCCGCCGAAGGTGAGCGAGACCGCGAGCCCGGCGTCGTTCATCCCGTCCAGCAGGCCCCAGGCGGCGTCCTGCATTCCGATCACCGGTCGCAGGAAGTGGGAGGAGACGATGGTGCCCTCACACTCGTCGGGGCTGAAGTCGTAGTTGCGCAGCAGAGTGCCGCTGCCACCGATCTGGGTGCAGCCCGAGAAGAACGGTCGCAGGGCCGCGAGAGTGAGGAAGGTCCCCCCTTCGGGCCGGTCGAGCTGGCCGGCGAGGCGATCCAGCACGGGGACCAGCTCCGGCATGTGCGCCTCGAACAGCCTCCGAGCACGGTCCGCGCCCTCCGGGGTCCGGCTCTCCTCGGTCATCCACCTCTCCGCGAGCGGCCACAGAGGCTGCGTGTGGGTGGCCCACCGCCCGTCGCTTCCGTCGCCGACCTCGATGGCACGGAAGGTCTTCCGCTGCGGGCTCATGGCTGCCGTCCCCCTGGGGATGTCCGGTGAGGTGATGCAACCTAGCCAATTTCGCAGGTGGTTCACCAGATCGGACCTGGTCGACGGAGGCGTCCTCGGCGGCGGCGCGGGCGCTCAGGCGTCCGCCGGGGTGGACGAGGCCGTTCTCGTAGGCGAACACCACGGCCTGGGCGCGGTCACGCAGGTGGAGCTTGGCGAACACGCTGCCGATGTGGCTCTTCACCGTCGCCTCGGTCACGACCAGGCGCGCGGCGATCTCCGGGTTCGACAGTCGTTCGGCCTCGGTGGTGCGTACGACGACCACGTTCTCCCCGGACCGTTCGAGGTCCCGGATCGAGCCTTCGTGGACCAGCCGGCCCCGGTCGATCACGATCACGTCGTCGACGGTCCGGGCCGCCTCGCCCAGCATGTGGCTGGACAGCGGGACCGTGCCGCCGTTCGCGGCCCGGTCCCGCAGCAGTGTGCGCAACCAGCGGATGCCCTGCGGGTCCAGGCCGTTCACCGGCTCGTCCAGCACGAGGATCTCCGGATCGCCCAGGAGCGCCGCGGCGAGCCCGAGGCGCTGCCGCATGCCCATCGAGTACGTCCCGACCCTGCGCCGGGCCGCCTCTTCCGGGCCGACGAGTTCCAGGACCTCGCCGACCCGGCGGCGGGGCAGTGCGGCCAGCGACCGCAGGTGGGCCCGGCCGGTCCGGCCGGGGTGGGTCCCGCACGGCTCGATGTGCACGCCGAGCAGGCGGGCGTCGGGCCTGAGCGCCGTGACCGGCGTGCCCCGCAGGAGCGCCCGGCCCGCTGTCGGCCGGGCCAGTCCGACGATCGTCTTGAGCGCCGTGGTCTTGCCCGCCCCGTTCGGGCCGAAGAACCCCGTCACCCTTCCGGGTCCGACCGTGAACGACAGGTCGTCAACGGCTGTTCCGCGGCCGTAGCGCTTGGTCAGTCCTTCGGCCCTGATCGCCGCCGGGTCCCCGGCGGATGTTCGTGGGGAGGTCATGCCGGAAGCTTCCGGTGGGGTGATCTCCCGGTCATCCGCCCAGGGTCGGGACCCGGACTCCGGCCCCAGGGGGAGACCACCACCGAGCGCCGTCTCCCGGCGGCCCGTGTGGTATCTGAATAACAGCAAACAGCTGGACCTCCTGACGACCGGACAGGGCGAGGTGGTGGAGCCCGTGTCCGCGAGCCCGGAGGGCCGCACTGTCCGTACCGGACCGGCACGTACGACTCGGTTCGACACGAGCCGAGACGATGGGCCGGCTGGACGACGGGATCCCCCGGTCTTCAGCTGTTTGCTGTTATCCAATGACACGGCGGTCGGACACCGCGCATACTTCGAAGCGGGAGGAACGCGGGCACCGCACGGACACGACCGAGGAGGGACCTTGTCGAGACTCACCCCCGTCGAACGGAGCGGGGACCGGCCGGCCCACCGCGCCCCGGGGCCGGGACGAGCCGTGACCGCCCCCAGCCGCGGCAGCGCCGCCGTGGAGCGGTTCGTGGGCACACTGCGCACGGAGGCCACCCGGCGCCAGCGCAGGACCTACCTGGACGAGTACGTCGCCTGGCTCGCCGAGCAGCGGCAGTGCGGCACCGGCCAGGTCACCACCGAGGACCTCCTGGACGAACAGAACGCCCTGGCCTGGCTGGCCGCCGCCCGGCGCGGCCTCACCCGGCGCCGCCCGGGCCTGCACGGGCCCACCGCGCCGGCCGCGGCCAACTCCATGGCCGCCCGCACCAGCTCGGTGAACACCTTCTCCCGCCACTACGGCCGCCCGCTCGAACTGCAGCCGCCCCCGCCGGAGTTCGCCGACCGGCTCACCCCCACCGAGGCGCACCGCACGCTGCGGCTGCTGGCCGGCCACCACCCGGCCGGGATGCTCGAGACGACCTGGGAACGCTCCGTCGCGCTGATCGCCCTCGCGGTGTGCACCGGGCACGGGATCACCGCCCTGCACCCGATGCGCCTGCCCGACCTGGAACTGGAGCGGTCCCTGCCGCGCGCCCGGGTCGCCGGCGACTGGTACCCGCTGGACACCGTCTCCCGCGACGCGCTCGCCCGCTGGAGGACCACGCACCAGGCACTGACCGCCGGGCACCTGAAAGTCCTCAAGGGCGGGCGGGTGGAAGAACTGTGGGTGACCACCGCGCCCGGACGCCCGCGCGGCGGACGGCCCGCGCCCCCGGCCGGCCTGCCCGCGGCCGTACGGACACTGGAGGCGGCGCACCGGAAGCTGACCGCCACGGCACTGGGCACGCCGCTGTTGCTCGAGCAGTTCTGCGGGGCGCGGACGGAGGAGGAGGCCGACCCCGCGGCGGCACGGCCGGCCGGGTGACGACGCGGCGAAGGCCCACCGCCGGCAGATCCGCGCGGCGTTCGGCTTCCGCCCCGCCACTCGGGCGGAGGAGCGAGGACGACCGGCGCGGTCCGCCCGCCCTCTTCTGGCCGGACATCACCCCGTACGGAACCTTCCGGCTCGACACGGACGAGCGGTTCGAACTTCCCGCGCCCGACCCCGCCGGGCAGCCGACGTGGGGCACGGTCCGCGAGCGGGAGGCCGCTGTCGGCGGTTCCCCGAGTCGACACAAAGGTGCGGCTCGTCCGGTGCGGCACGCGCCAGCGCAGGTTCGGGTCAGCCGAGGGAGGAGATGCCGCCCTCGCGGGCGTCGAGCAGCTCGTCCCAGTGCTCGGACGCCCATCGGCACGTGGCGGCCAGCGGCTCCAGCGTGCTGCGGCCCAGCGGTGTCAGCGCGTACTCCACCCGCAGTTTCGGGTCGGCGTGCACCGTGCGTGACACGAACCCGTTCCGCTCCAAGCCGCGGAGCGACTGGATGAGCGCCTTCGGGGTGACGCGGCCCAGTGGCACGCGGAGTTCGGAGTATCTGCGCGGGCCGTCCTCCAGGCAGCGGAGGACCAGGGGTGCCCATTTGTCACCGAAGCGGAAAGGCAGCAGCGAGGACGGGCACAGCTCGTCGAACAAGTCGGGTGGCAGCGGTGGCCGTTGCGTCATCGAGGGTCTCCCGTCTCCGGTCTTGGTATCCAGATGGTGACCGACCTTCTGGATACCTTCCGGAGCATCGACTCAACGGCAGGTATTCCGGCGACGGGCAGGGCGTGGTTCTCGGGGCGGGTGGCCGCCTGCCTGCTCGGCAGCCTCACCGATCCGCTCCCGTCCTCCTCCGGCCGGAAGGCAGCCGGCGTGCCGATGTGCACCTCATCAGAGTAACGGGCGTCGGATGAACACCATCATCTCGACCTGTAAAGGCAAGGCAGGACATTATGCGTGCAGCCCGCTTCCATGAATACGGCGGAGCGGAGAGCCTGGTGATCGAGCAGGCCCCCGAGCCCCGCCCCGGACTTGGTGGGATACGCGTCCGCGTCGCGGCGGCCAGCGTCAATCCCATCGACTGGAAGCTGCGCGCCGGCGCCCTGCGCCGGCTGCTTCCCCTGGAGCTGCCCGCCGTTCCCGGGCGCGACGCCGCCGGCGTGGTCGACGAAGTCGGTGACGGAGTACAGGGGGTGAGCATCGGCGACCGCGTCTTCGGGCTGGGCGGTGTCACCGGCGCAACCGCGGAGCTGGTCATCCTCTCGGCCTGGGCCCACGCCCCCGACACGTGGAACGATGAGCAGGCTGCGGGCGCCGGTCTCGCGTCCGTGACCGCGATGCGTGGCCTGAACGCGCTCGGCTCCCTCGCGGGGCGCACCCTTCTCGTCGAGGGCGCCGCCGGAGGTGTGGGCAGCGCGGCAGTCGAGATCGCCGCGGCACAAGGTGCCACCGTGATCGGGACAGCCGGCGAACGCAACCACGAGTTCCTCACCTCTCTCGGCGCCGTGCCCGTCACCTACGGCCCCGGCCTCGCGCAGCGTCTCCCCGCTCTCGCTCCGCACGGCGTCGACATCGTGCTCGACACCGCGGCCTCCGGATCCCTGGACGACCTCGTCGCGATCACGGGCGACCCGACGCGCGTCGCGACGGTCGCCGACCACGCAGGCGGGCAGCGCCTGGGCACGCATGTGGTCAACGCGGAGAACGACTCCACTCTCCTGTCCGCGGCCGCGGAACTGGGTCGGCAAGGCCGCTACACACCCCGTGTCGAACAGACCTACCCCCTGGAGCGGATCGTCGACGCCCACGCGCACGCCGAGCGCGGACGCACACGCGGGAAGATCGTGATCTGCATCTGAAGCGGGGGCACGGCACGGATGCGCCAGCCCGCCAGGCGATGATCTCGGCGGGCTGGCGCTGACTGCTCAGCGCCGGACGTCTGCCACTGACGGATACGCGGGTCCGACGGGAGCGCGACGCGGGATGCCCCGGATCAGCAGTCGAGGCCGGGCCCGAAAGCGTCGGCGAACGATCCTTCGACGACGGGGCGGGCGACTCTGCCGATCACGAGTCCGCACGCGCTCCGGCTTTCGGGCGCACCGCATCGACGAGGAGGTCGAGCAGGCGGTCGGTCCGCTCTTGAGGGGCGCCGTCGATGATGGCGGCGAACACGCCGACGAGCAGGGTGGTGACGTCGTCGGGGTCGACGTCCGTGCGGAGGGCGCCGGTCGCGGCGCCCTGGTCGAGGATCGTGGCGATGGTGGCGGCGACGCGTTCGCGCGAGGGAGCCGCGATGCGCCCGGAGGCGACGGCGGTGCGCAGCGTGTCCATCATGCCGCGCTTGGTCGCGACGAAGGTGGCGTAGCGGCCGATCCAGGCGCGCAGGGCGATGTCGGCGGGGTGCCGGTCGAGGAGGTCGGGGGCACTCGCGGTCACGGCGTCGAGTTCGCTGGCGTAGACGGCGTCGACGAGGTCCTCGCGGGTGGGGAAGTGGCGGTAGAGGGTGCCGATGCCGACGCCGGCCCGGCGGGCGATGCCCTCCAGGGAGACCGGCCCCTCGGCGGCGGCGAAGGCGGCCTGGGCGACGGCGATGAGCTTGTCGCGGTTGCGCCGCGCATCACGGCGGACCGGCCGGCCGGCGCGCTCGGCCGGGTCCGGGGTCTGGGGGCGTGACGACGAAGACAAAGCGGAGGGACCTCCGGTAGTGCTACGGTCGGTGTAACGGAGGCTCCTCCGTATCAGTCCAGTCTCTCACGGGAGCACAGGAAGCCATGACCTCCGAAACCACCCCTACCACCTCCTCCGCCCCGCGTCCCGGAGGCGTCGGCCGGCTGGCCGGCCGCACGGTCTCCCGCATCGGGTACGGCGCGATGCAGCTGGAACGCCTGCACGACGACCGCCCGGCGGCCATCGCTCTGCTGCGTCACGCGTTCGACCTCGGTGTCGACCACGTGGACACCGCCCACTTCTACGGCGACGGCTTCGTCAACGGCCTCATCCGCGAGGCGCTGCGCCCCGGGGACGACGTGCTGGTCGTCACCAAGGTCGGCGCCGCCTCCGACCACGCCGGACCGTTCCCGATGCGGGTGGCCCAACGCCCCGAGGAACTGCGGGCCGGCATCGAAGCGGAGCTCACCACGCTCGGGATGGAGCAGGTCCCGGTGGTCAACCTGCGCCGTATGGACGCCGGGATGACCATCCCCTTCCCCGACGAGCAGAAGGTCGACCTCGACGACCAGCTCGCGGAACTGATCGCGCTGCGCGACGCGGGAAAGATCGGCGCCATCGGCCTGAGCAGCGTCTCCCCGGATGTGACGCGCCGCGCCCTGCCGGCGGGCATCGTGTGCGTGCAGAACCCCTACAGCCTCGTGGCCCGCGAGGACGAGGACCTGCTCGAGCTCTGCACCGAGGAGCAGATCGCCTGGGTGCCCTACTTCCCGCTGGGCGGCGCGATCCCGGGCATGGCCAAGGTGACCGACGAACCCGCCGTGATCGCCGCCGCCGAACGCCTGGGGTGCACCCCGGCCCAGGTCGGCCTGGCCTGGCTCCTGCACCACAGCCCCCGGACCCTCCTCATCCCCGGCACCGCCACCGCCGCCCACCGCGAAGCGAACCTGGCAGCGGGCGCGATCACCCTCGACGCGCAGACCCTCGCCGCCCTCGACGCGATCCGCTGACCGACCCGGCCAGCCCCTGCCCGCTCGCGGCCGACGGCCCGAACTCACCCGTGCGAAAGGTCGTCCCGTGCCTTGGATCGGTTCGTCCTGGGCAACGAGACCTGCGAGGAAGGACTTCCTCCATGCTCGATTCCCGACGGCACCACCTCGGCCTGCGCGCTGTGGCGCTTCTTCCCCTCGTGCTTCTCGCGCCCGGAGGCGGCACCGTGGGCCAAGGCCGCCGGCTACGGATGGGTGACCTCGGACGTGCTCGCCGGCATGCTGGTGATCAACGACGTCCCGCACGACACCGCCTGGGCGGTCCGGCTTGGCGGCCACGTGCTCGCCGGTGTGTGGATCGTGTCGAGCTCGCTCGGGTCTGAGTAGTTGCGGTACAGGATGTAGCGCTGAGATTGATCATGGCCCTGGGCTGGGGTTCTCGGTCCTGTCCTCCCGAAGCTGCCGCGAAGTGACAAGTAGCTCTCCGTGATCAGAGTGACGCTCGGTCAGGGGTGTCGGGGCGGGGCTCGGGGACCGTCGCGGTCCGGCTGGCGGCGAAGTCGGCGTGGGCCTGCTCGACGGCTTCGGGGTATGCCTCGCGCTTGGCGTGCTCGGCGAGGGCCCGGTAGATGCTGGCCACCGAGGGGTTGTGTCCCTTGCGTTTGCCGGTGGGGATGATCAGGTCGGGTTGGATCCGCTCGACGGACTCACCGCCCGCGCGGCGCCGCGGCACGGTGCGGAGCATGTCGTCGGTGACGACCGGGGGCCGGCCGCCGTGCTTGCCCTTGCGGGCCGCGGTGTCGAGCCCCTCCAGCGTCGATTCGCAGATGTTCTCCCGCTCGGTCTCCGCCATCGCGGCGAAGAACGCGAACAGCAGCTTCCCCGGGCCGGTGGGGTCGTAGATGCCGGGCAGTGGCCCGGCGAGCATCTCCAGGATGAGACCGTGGGCGGTGAGGTGGTCGGCGAGCGCGGTGAGTTCGGCGGCGTCACGGCCGAGTCGTTTCATCTCGTACGCGGTGAAGATGACCCGGCAGTGCGGGGCGTGGGCCTTGACCACCCGCGCCGTACGGAGGGCCTCCTCGGACTTCGGGCGTACGCGGATGCGGGTGCTGATCTTCTCGGCGAAGATCTTGTCCCGGGGGATGCCGTGCCCGGCGAGGGCGTCGAGCTGGGAGTCGAGTTCCTGGCCGAGGGTGGAGCAGCGGGCGTAGCCGATGCGGATGTCCGCGCTCGGCAGGGCCGGATCGACCGGTGCGGGAGGAGGGGTGCCCGGCCGCCACGGCCGGCCCGGTGCGCGGTCGGCCGGAGTCGGCACGCGCAGTGCCTTCTTCAGCCGGGGCACGCGGGTGAAGCGGCGGGTGTGGTAGGCGGAGGCGACCGCGCCGCCGCGCGAGCGGCACGGTGATCCGGGCTGGGCTTCGCACTTCGGACAGGCGTGAGCCTCGACGGCGTCGGCGTCCGACCGGTCCGCCGGGGAGGGGTGCTGAGGGCTCGTCATGGCCCCGAATGTTCGCGCCATGCAAGTCTCGGAACGGGATCCGTGCCGCTTGTGAGTGAGAACGGGCTGTGAGAGCGAATCCGGGTCCGGCGGCGATCCGGCGGCCCATTATTGATCTTGCTCTCGGAAGGATCGTTTGTGCGAAGCGGAAGAAGATTCCGTGGTGAGGCAACGGTCTCGGCTTCGTATGGACTCTTTTGAGCATCTAGGAGGGAGGTGCTCATGGGGGTTCGAAAGCAGGTCGGGGACCGAGAGTTCCACGATTTCGTCGTCGGTTGCTGGCCGCGCCTGATGCGCACGGCATTTCTGCTCACGGGTGAGCAGCACGCTGCGGAGGATCTGGTCCAGTCGACGCTGGAGCAGGTCTATGTGGCCTGGCACAGGGTCGCCCTGGCCGACGCCCCTGAGGCGTACGTGCGACGAGTGATGATCAACGCGCATGCCCGCAGATACCGAAGGAAGCTGCGGGAGTTCCTGTTGCCCAGGAGCGGGGACGCGGGCCTGACACACGAGGTGGCCGACACCGGTGACCGGATCGCCCAGGCCGACGACCGTCACACGCTGCTGAAGGCGCTGGCCCAATTGCCGGCACGGCAGCGGGAAGCAGTGGTCCTACGTTACTGGGAGGACCTCACTGAGACACAGACGGCCGAGGCGATGGGCTGTTCGGTCGGCACGGTGAAGAGCAACGCAGCCAAGGGGATCGCGAAGCTGCGCGCCGTTTCGGGACTGGCGGAGAAAGTGACGCAGGGAGGACGAACGTGAAGAGCGCGGACCGGGAGACGAGCCACAACATGACACAGCACGACATCGCCTTCCTGCTGGCCGAAGCCGCCGACGAGGTGAGGATCGGCACAGCCCCCGCCCAGGCGCTGATCCGCGGCGGCCGCCGCCGCAGGGCCCGTCGCTGGGCGGTCGTGGCGACCACCACCCTGGTCGTGGCCGGCTCCACGGGGGCTCTGGCACTGAACGGGCTGTCCGGTGACGGGGAACGGGGGGTGTCGTCGGCGAGCCGGCCGGTCGCCAGCGCGGAGGCATCCGAGCCGCACATGCGGACGACCCTGGCGAGCGGCACCGACGCGGGAGTGCCGTGGAGGGTGTACATCGACGTGTGGAAGGCTCCGGCGGACACGGCGGAGGCCCAGGCCACCCTGGCGGCCATGGCGAAGTTCGGCGAGCACCCGCAGGACGTCTCCACAGCCTCCGACCTGGTGGGCAAGGTCGCGCACTTCGTGCACCGGGTCACCGGTGAAGAGGCGAGGACCACTCAGATCGGGAACTTGGTGCTACCCGAGGACGACGTCCTGACCGGCGGCGAGCACGGGACCGTCTCGCTCCCGCTGCTCCCAGGGGACGGCACGGCCGCCCCGCGCCTGGTGTTTGGCCAGGTCGCCAAGACCGCCCGGGAGGTCACCTGCACCTGGAAGGACGGCACGTCCACCAAGGTCGGCCGTACGTCCGCGGACACCGAGGCGAACGCCGGCGTTCCGGTCATCCACAGCCCCAAGCACTCCCCCTACGACTGGTTCGCCGTCCTGGCGCCGGAGTCCACCGAGTTGGAGGGGATCAAGGTCACGAAGTAGACCAAGCGGGAGACTGACGCTCCGAGGGGCAGGAGAACCACGGCAACAACCCCGGCGGGCACCACGTTACGAAGTGCATCGTTCATATGCACCAGGACATCGAGAAGGGCACGCGAGGTTCCAGCCGGCACCGGCACCTGCGGGTACGCCTGTCCACGAACCCGATGCCGAGGAACGGCAGCTGTTCGCCGCTCAGGAGAACTCACGGGACGTCGCACAGTACGACAAGCCGTGGCGCCGCTGCACGGCCTGACCCGGCCCTCGGGCGCAGCGCGGCCGGTACGCGCGGATCGGTCCTCGTCCCCGTCGTCGGGCTCGGCCTCGTCCGGGTCGCGCAGGGGCCGCAGGCCCTGGGCGGGGCCGGAGGAGGCGATGTTGAACAGGTAGCGGCCCAGGAAGTTGATGTGCGCGTTCTTCAGCGGGGACAGGCGGGCCAAGTCCTCGTCCTTGATGTCGTGGCCCTCCGCGCGGAGCTGAGCGACGGCGGCGTCCACGTAGCGGGTGTTCCCCAGCACGACGGCCTTGAGGACCAGGCCGAGGGCGGCGAGCTGGTCCTCCTGGCCGTCCCGGTACGCCTGGCGAATCTGTCCGCGGCCGCCGTGGCAGATGGCGCGGGCGAGCCGGTGCCGGGACTCCTGCACGGTCAGCTGCCGGTTCACCAGCCGCCGGTAGGTGTCGTCCATCGGGTCGACCAGGGCCAACAGGTGCATGGCCTTGTCGATCCGGCCGTACTCCGCGAACGCCGCCCCCAGCGGCGTGGGGTGTCCCTCGCGGCCGAACATCCGCAGCAGGTCGTACGCCCGCACCTGGTTGGTGATCAGCGACCCGGCCACCCGCAGCGTGTCCGGCCAGTGCGTCTCGATCCGCTTCAGGCTCACCTTGTGCCGGGCGATGGCCTCCAGCGGCCCGTGGTCCCCGGCCGGCTCCTCACCCTCGGGCACGGGCACGTCCGCCCGCCAGAACCGCTGGTCGGCCAGGTCACGGAAGCGCGGGGCGAAGCGGAAGCCGAGCATCTTGTACAGGCCGAAGGCCATGTCCGAGTACGAGGCGTTGTCGGTGGCCACCGTCTCCGGGCGCACGCCGCCGTCGAGGTTCAGCAGCGTGTCCAGCGTGAACAGGCTGTCGCGCGGGGTGCCGCGCACGACCATCGCGCCGATCCCCGCCACCTGGTCGTTCACAGCGTTTAGCCAGGTCAGGCCCCGTTTGTAGCCGTAATACTTCGGCGAGGGACCGGCCCCCGCCCTCGGGGACGACGATCTCCACCTTCGCCTCGTCCCCGGCCTCGGCGAGGCGACCCGCCATCTGCCGCCAGGCCGCATCCAGGCCCCGGGTCAGCGTGGCCAGGTGCTCGCCGGCGTCCTCGCTCAGCGACAGGCCGGCCAGCACGTCGCCCCGCATCGCCTCCCACCGCGGCCCGTCCAGCAGCCGCGCCCGCGGATCGGCCCACCGGTTGGAGGGGGCGGCGAAGATGTCCCGCCGGTTCAGCGCCCGGTGCAGCTGCTCCAGGACGCACAAGGAGGGCAGCCGGAGTACACCGGAAACGTGCCGTAGGCCGTTGTGATCACCCCCGACGGCGGGCGACCGGGTCGATGCCGGGGCGGGCGTACCCGTTCCAGGGAGCGGACGGATGCGTGGCGGGAGCGGGCCAGCAGCATCGGGGTGGAGGTGCCGTCCTCCGCGTCGTGTGTCAGGGCACTGTGGCGGAGGCGGTGGAGCGTCCAGCCGTCCAGGTCCTCGACGTCCTCGGGTGAGGCGGGCGGGTTGGCCGGCAGCCGGGTGTTCTCCTCGAGGATCTCTTCGGCCCGGCGGCAGGAGAGCCGGGCCCGGCCTGTCTCGGGGCACACGTCGAGCGTCGGCGTTCCGGCCGGGGCCTTGCGGTCGGTGAGGAACAGCGGGCCGCGGGTGCGGCGGGCGATGGGGCGGGGCAGGAACTGGGCGGTGCCGGACGGCCGGTGAATCCACTCCGCCGCCCCGCCCCTGGCGGTGATCCTGCCGCGGTTGTCCTGCGGGTAGAGGTCTTCCACGTGGGGACACAGCACCTCGTCGGCCCGCGCCGCCGCAGTAGATGCGTACACCTCACCCCGGCGACCGGAGTGGCCCGCCGCAGCCCGCGAAGATCCCGGCAGAGGCTCCGCCGCAGTAAATCCGGCATTTACTGCGGCGTCATCCTGGCGAGCCGTCAGGACTCGGGCACGGTACAGGCGTTGTCGGCCTGCCGTCCGCCCTCGATCCGTGCCACGGGCGCGCCGACGAGCCGACGCAGCGCGGCGCGCAGCCCCTCCTGGGTGCCGGCGTCCAGGTCGGCGAGCAGGCTGGTCTCGATCGCCTCGACGTCCGAACGTGCGGCGTCCAGGGTGCGTCGGCCCTCCTCGGTCGCTTCGATGATGCGGGCCCTGCGGTCGGCCGGGTCCGGACGGCGGCGGACCAGCCCGGCCGTCTCCAGTTCGTCGAGGACCAGGACGAGTTTGCTCTTGTCGACCGAGACGGCCTGAGCCAGGGAGAGCTGGCTCCTTGCGGGGGCTTCGACGACGGCCATCAGGACCGTGTAGCCCCACAGGGTCATGCCGTGCTCGCGCACGACCGAGGCTTCCGCCGTGGCGAGGCCCTGCTTGAGCCGGGCGAACAGCCAGTGCAAATCGTTGTGGAGCCGGCCGGCCGACGCCCGGTCGCCGGTGGGGGTGAGGGACATGCCAGCAGAATAGCAATAGTTCAAAATCGTCTTGATTTAAAACTATCTTGGATTAGCCTGGTCTCCACTTCAGATCATCTTGTCCGGGAGGCAATGTTGTGGCGCATCTGCTGCATCTGGATGCCAGCGCCCGGAGCGACTCGTTCTCGCGGGAGCTCGGCGCGGTCTTCGTCACACACTGGGAGGACGCCCATCCGGAAGGCACCTACACCTACCGGGACCTGCTGGCGGAGCCGGTCGCGCCCATCGACGAGGCCCGGGTGAGGCTGGCCACCCAGTCCTCCCTGAACGGTGTGAAGGACCTCGCGGCCATGGACGAGGTGGCGGCCGCCGCACCCGAACTGGCCGGGGCGTGGGCGGCGACCCGCCCCTTCATCGCGCAGCTCCTCGCGGCCGACGTGCTGCTCATCGGGACGCCCATGTACAACTTCTCCATCCCCGCGGCCCTCAAGGCGTGGATCGACCGGGTGACCCTGCCGTGGCTGCCGCTCGCGGGGAAGTCCGCCGTGATCCTCGGTGCCCGCGGCGGCGCCTACGGCCCCGGCACTCCCCGGCAGCCGTTCGACTTCCAGGAGCCCTACCTGCGCGCTTACTTCTCGGCACTCGGCCTGGAGGACGTGGAGTTCGTGCACACGGAGCTCACCCATGCCCCGGTCATGCCGTTCCTGAAGCAGTTCCGCGATGCCCACGAGGCGTCCTGGACCACCGCTCTGGAAGCGGTCGAGGCGCTGGCCGCCGGCGTACCGGCCGAGGCCCGGGCGAGCCGAACCGTTCCGTAGGGCGGGGCTCGGCCTTGCCGTCACAGAACCCTTCCCATTCGCAAGAGAGGACATCCCGCACCATGGACACCGCACTCGAGGACCGTGTGGTCCTGGTCACCGGCGCGTCGACCGGTATCGGCGCCGCGACCGCCCGCGCCTACGGGCAGGAGGGTGCCCGCGTCGCCCTCACCTACCGCAACCATCCGGAGAAGGCCGAGAAGGTCGCCTCCGGGATCGAGGCCGTCGGCGGGCAGGCCCTCGCTGTCCGGCTCGACCTGGAGGATCTGCCGACCATCGAAGAGGCCGTGGCCACGGTCGTCGAAGCCTGGGGCGGGGTCGACGTGCTCGTCGCCAACGCCGTGCGCTGGGGCGGCGACGGTCCGCCGGACCCGGGCATCCGCTTCGAGGACGTGTCGCTCGACGAGTGGCAGGCCATGATCGGCGCCAACCTGATCGGCGCCGCCGCCCAGGTCCGGGCGGTCCTGCCGGGCATGCGCTCACGCGGCTGGGGCCGGATCGTGCTGATCTCCTCCGGCGTCGCCGAGGAAGGCGTGCCCGGCCCCGGGCCGTACGGAACGGCCAAGTCGGGCCTCCACGGCCTCGCCCGCAGTCTCGCCTGGGAGGCCGGCCGCGACGGAATCCTCGTCAACGTGGTGGCCCCCGGCTTCACGCTGACCGACAGCCGTCCGCCCGTCCCCCAGACGATCGTCGACCGGCTTGCCGCCGGCACACCCACCTGTCGCCTCTCCGACGCGGACGACGTCGCCAAGCTGGTTCTGTTCCTCGGCTCGGGAGCCAACGGCAACCTCACGGGCGAGATCGTCCGCGACGGCTCGTCCGCCGCGCGCGCCCCCCGCATCGGCCCCTGACGCCGTACCCCACCTGACCGAGACCCCGTCGTACCGTCCCCCGAACCCGGGTGCCGTCCGACCCGGTCGGACGGCACCCGGGTCTTTCGTGCGCCCGCCGTCACGCGGCCCTCCGCAACCGCCCTGCCGCCTCGTTCTCGGGCGGCTCCATGTCCAGGTGCCAGGTCCCGAAGCGGCGGGTCCTGCTTGTGATGTCCACGGCGGTGTGGAAAGTGAGGCGGTTCGCCGGCAGCTCGTTGGACTTGATGGTCTTCTCCTGGTGGTCCGGGTCGTTGTCCTGGAGCACGTCGGAGGCGAACATCAGCCAGTTGCCGAACCTGTGGAACGCCTCAACCTCGTTCGTCATCGACTGGATCGATTCGCGCGGCTCGGGTTCCGACAAGAACCTGAGGAGCACGATCGTCCTCATGACCCGGCCGAGTTCGCGGTACGCCTGGGAGACGCGGTTGCGCTTGGACCCGTTGCCCAGCCTGCGCAGCAGCGCGGCCGGGGACAGCCGGCCCTCGCGGATCGGCAGCACCACGCGCATGAGGTCCTGCCGGTGGTTCTCGGTCAGCCGCCAGTCGATGACGTCCCGCTCCGGGTCTCCGAACAGCGGGTCGATGTGCCGGTACTTCGCCGTCGCGCCGGGCCGGCAGAAGGTCAGGTCCTTCCAGCTGCGGATGCGCGGCAGCAGCTCCACGCCGAGCATGTGCGCGAGCCCGAGGACAGGCAGCGACTGGCCTTGCGTGTCCCCGTGGACGATGTCCACGGTCACCTCGGACCGGTTTCTCAGCAGGCCCTCGAACGGATACACCGCCTCCCACACGCCACACGGGATGAAGGGGCTGAAGAGCGCGACACAGGTGTCGGACACGTGCCTCATCGAAACGCCGCCGGGTCCCCCCTACCGGATGTGGGACCCGGCCAGCATGTTGTTCTCCCAGGTGCCGTACTGGGAGCCGTCGATCCCGGCCTTGCCGACATCGCCCCACACGTGCGCCAGGTCGAGCTGGATGAACATGTCGATCACGTCCGCCGAGGCGGCGTCCAGCTTCTCCGCGGTGATGTGCTGGTTACCCGCCAGCGACAGCTCGTGTACCGAGACCTTCTGCCGCATGTGCCGCGCGACCTGCGCGGGCCCCGCGTTCGTCCCGTAGCAGAAGACCGTCAGGACGTGGCGGGCGAGCTTGTCGCGGATCTTCGGATCGCTTCCGGATGCCGGGCCGAAGTGCCGCCACCACTGGATCCGGTACGCGGTGCGGGCGAGCACATCGAGCAGGCTCCACTCCGGCAGTCGGCGCAGGACCTCCGCCTCCAGGTCCTGCGCGGACTTGCGGCGGTCCCTGCCCTTGCGCGGGGTGAGCGGCAGCTGCTTGAGGGCCGTGACCACCGGGGCGCCGGCCTCCACCGCGCCGAAGTCGATCGAGTTCTTCCCGGCCTCGCCGAACAGGACGTCGACGTGCGCGTACGCGGTGGTCCTGCCGGGCCGGGGGAAGGTCGGGCCCTTCCGGCCCGCTCGGCACGGTGACGTGCCCGGTACACGGCTGACCTGTCATGGCGAAGGCTGAGCGGTCCCGTACCGGATCGGTGCGCCTCATCCGGTTTCGCCCGGCTGCCCGGCGGAGCGCGACCGTCGATGGGCTGCGACTCGTTCGCGGGTCGCGCATCGTCGGGAGCAGTAGCGGCGTTCCGGGCCGCTGCCCTGGGTGATGAAAACGTTCCGGCAGCTGGGTGAGGCACAGATCCTGCCGGGTGGGCGTTGGCGGTCCCAGACGAGGACGGCCAGGGCCATGCAGGACGAGGCGAGGAGCCACTCGTCCCAGGGGGAGTCGTCGTCGTGGTCGAGGTGAGGATGCCAGGGGGTGCTGCCGCCGTGTGAGGTCAGGCGGAGCGGTCCGGTGTGGTCCTTCAGGATGCGGTTGAGGGCGGCCGCGGCGTCGTCGGCGTGCTCCGCGGCGAAGACCTGCCGCAGCAGTGCGGCTGCCGCGCGCATCCCGGCGATGTCGTGGGTGGTGATGCCGATGGGATCGGTCTCACCGTATGCGCGGAGCACGTCGGCGACATCGGCCGGGGCGGGGCGGTCGTCGGCGAGGGCGTTGACCAGGGCTGCGGTCCGCCGCGCCGTTGTCAGCACGGAGTGCCGGGTGGACCAGTCGTCGCTGTTGAGGGACACGGATGCAATGTAACGCATCTTGTGTGGTTTTGAGTTACCTCCGTAACGTCCTGCTCATGAGAAAGCGTTACCCACTTCGCTTGTACCTCGCGGGAGCAGTGACGGCTCGTGCCGGGGACGAGATGTCGGGACCGGCGCTGATGCTGGCAGGGTTCGCCCTGACTGGATCGGCCCTCGAAGCGTCGTCGCTGCTTGCGGGCATCACCGTCTCCGCTGCAGTCGGTGGGCCGGTGCTGGGGACGCTCCTCGACAGGGCAGGGCGGCCGGGACGCCTGCTGGCCGGTGCCCTCGTCCTGTATGCGGCCGGGCTGGGAATGATCGTTGCGGGACTGGGGCGGTTGCCGTTCGCTGTCACTGTCCTGATCGCGGTGTTGACAGGGCTGCTGGGACCGGCCCTCTCGGGCGGTTGGACGGCCCAGCTTCCGCGTGTGCTGCCGGGGGACCGCTTGCCCCGGGCGAACGCGCTCGACGCCATGACGTTCAGCGTGGCGGGTCTCGCTGGTCCGGCTCTCGCCGGCGGCGTGGCAGAGGCGCTGGGAGCCCCGACGGCCGTGGTGGTCTCCGTGGTGCTCATCGCCTTGGCGCTGCCCGCCGCGTGGCGGCTGCCCGCCCGTCCCCGTCGGGCGCCGGGCACCAGGACGACTTCAGTGATCAGCGACCTTGCTGCCGGAATGCGGGTCATCGCCGGAAGACCGGCACTGGCCCGGGCGACCCTCGTCTCGATCGTCTCCTGCGTCGCCCAGGGAATGCTGATGGCGTGCATCCCGCTCCTGGGCGAACGCGTCCTGGGCGGGGCCGGCCACGGCGCGGCGCTGCTCTCCTGCGCGGCGGTCTCCGCCTTGGCGGCCAACGCCGTACTCGCCCGGTTTCCGCGTGCAGTCGCCCCCGACACGATCATCTGGGCCAGTGCCCTCCTTCAGGCCGCCGCGTTGGCCTTCGCCGTGTGGAGCCAGCCGGTTGCGCTCATCGTGGCCGTGCTCACAGCGGGGATCGGTGAGGGATCCCAGCTGACCGCCCTGTTCGCCGTTCGCCACCGAGAGGCACCCGAGCACCTGCGGGGCCAGATCTTCACCACCGGCGCCAGCCTGAAGATCACTGGGTTCGCCCTGGGCGCAGCGGTTGCCGGACCGCTCGTGATCTGGTCCCTTCCGGGTGCACTGGCATCCGCAGCGAGCGTGGCGGCCCTCGCGGCACTGGCGTTCTTCGCGGTCCCGCCGGCCACCACGTCCGGCCCCGAACGATCACTCGACGCCCAGGCCGGGACCGTCGGGCCCTCGTAGCCGCACTCGCGGCACCGGCCGAGCCAGGACGGCACCCCGGCCCGGCGGGAGTTCCAGGTGTCGACCGCCGCCGTGCCCCGGAGCAGTTCGGGGCCCGCCGGTCTCGTCGTCCGCGGCCGAAGCCGGCGGCCGCCCCCCCGCTGATCCGCCAGCGGCCGGAGAACGTCACCTCAGGTGACGGACCAGGCTGCCGCGGGTATCGGGGTGTCACCCGTGGAACATCTTCGGGCCGGTCCCGCCGCCGACGGCCCGTCAGCCGCCCACCGGCACCGACGCGGGCTCAGCGCAGGATCTGACACGGATGTTCCCCAGACCCCTGACCAGTCCCGGTCGGCTCCCCCGAGGAGGGCGGCCGGGCAGCCGTCGGTGGCGGCGGGAGCCGTCGGGGCCGGTGCGGGACGGGCGGCGGCCGTCGGCGCGGCGGTCATGTGCCGTCCGCCGGGTTCCTCAGGACCTCGATCACGCTCGCGTAGCTGTCGGAGCCGTGGCCTGCGGCCTTCGCCCGTTCCATGGTGGACCTCAGGAGTTCGGGCAGGGCGTTGTCGACGCCGCGGGCCGCCGCGGCGTGGATGAGGTGGTCGACGGCCGCGATCTGCACGTCGATCGTGGCGTCGTCGCCCGGGTAGCGGCCGGCGTCCACCTGGGGCGCGTAGGTGGTCAGGAAGCCGGCCACGGCGGTCAGCCAGCGGATCGCGACGGGGGTGAAGTCCGTGGCCGGCGTCTTCTCGGTGCCGACCAGTGCGGTGCCGTGCAGCCAGCCGGTCATGGTGGACCACATCAGGCCGAGCAGGGCGGCGTCGTAGAGGGAGGCCAGGCCCGGGTCGGTGCCCAGGTGCAGGGGGTCGCCCAGGGACGCCAGCGTCGGACGGTGGGCTTCGAAGGCGGCGTGGGAACCGCTGTAGAGGAACATCATCTCGGGGCTGCCGACCCCCGGCGGGGTGGTCATGATCGCGCCGTCGAGGTAGTCGGCGGCGTGCGACCGGGCCCATGCGGCGGCCTGCCGGGCCTGCTCCGGGGAACCGGAGGTGAGGTTGACCAGGACCTTGCCCGCGAGGGAGCCGGCGACGGGGTCGAGGACGCCGTGCAGCGCCTCGTAGTCCAGTACGCAGGCGATGGTCAGCGGGCTCGCCGCGATCGCCTCCTCGGGTGTGGCGGCCGGGCGGGCACCCCGGTCGACCAGCGGCCGGGCCTTGTGCGCCGAGCGGTTCCACACGGTCGTCTCGTGGCCCCGCTCCAGCAGTACGGCGGCCAGCGCCGAGCCCATCGAGCCCAGTCCCATGACGGTCACTGCCGGGCGATCAGAATGCATGTCACGACTCCCTGTACGTCCGCCTGCGGCGGTCGGTCACCTGAGGACCAAGATCGCAGCGCGCGGCGGCCCGGAACAGTGACACCGGTGACGGTGATCACCAAATTCCTGCCATACCCTTCGGGGCATGAATCCTGGTTCCGTCGCCGTGGTCGTGACCGAGGACATCGGGGTCCCCTCGTGGGACCTGTACGAGTTGAGCATCCCCTGCACCGTCTTCGGGAAGCCGCAGCCCGACCTGGCCGACCCCTGGTACGACCTGCGGCTGTGCGGTACGCGGGAGAGCCGGCGGGACGGCTCCGCGACCGGGACCGGGCTGTCGGTGCGGACCCGCCACGGGCTCGACGACCTCGTCGGCGCCGACACGGTCATCGTGCCCTCGGTGCCCGACCCCTGCGTCGACGAGGGCAGACCGCTGCCGCAGGAACTGATCACGGCCCTGCGCCGCGCCTACGACGCGGGCGCCCGCATGGTCTCCCTGTGCACCGGCGCCTTCGCGCTCGCCGAGGCGGGGCTGCTCGACGGACGGCGCGCCACCGCCCATTGGATGCACACCGCTCAACTGGCCGAGCGCTACCCGAAGGTACGAGTCGACGACTCGGTGCTGTACGTGGACGAGGGCGATGTGCTCACCAGCGCCGGGCTGACCGCCGGACTCGACCTCTGCCTCCACCTGGTGCGCCGTGACCTGGGCGCACACGTCGCCAATCAGCTGGCCCGCCGGATGGTGGTGCCCGCGCACCGGCCCGGCGGCCAGGCGCAGTTCATCGACCTGGCCGTGCCCACCACGGACGACGGGAGCCTGGGACCCGTGCTGGACTGGGCCCGTGCGCACCTGGACCAGCCCCTGACGATCGAGGACCTGGCACGGCGCGCGGCGATGAGCCTGCGGACCTTCCACCGGCGGCTCCAGGCCGCCACCGGGACGACTCCGCTCCAGTGGCTCCTCAACCAGCGCCTGGGACGGGCCCAGAGCCTGCTGGAATCGACGGACCTGCCCGTCGAGAAGGTCGCGGAGCTGAGCGGCCTCGGCACGGCGAACAACCTCCGCCACCACTTCCTCAAACAGATCGGGGTGTCACCGAGCAGCTACCGGCGGGCCTTCCCCCGGACGATGCCCGAGGCGTCCCCGTACCCGCTCGGGAGCCGGTCCCGGGGCGGAGCGGGCCGACGGCGGGTCGACCGCGGCGCATCCGGTGCCCCGGTGACGCCGGGGGCGACGGAGCCGGACGACTGATACCGGCCCGACGGCCCCGGAGTACCACGTGCTGCGCATGTGCTGCGCATCGAGCCGTGCGGCGGATCGTGCCCGGCCCGGTCCTCCGCGCCCCCGTCAGCCCCGCACGGCCGGCCTCGGCGGTCCGCGACGACGAGGATGTCGCCGACCGACCGCGCACGGGGACACCACGAAGGGCTTCCAGGACCTCATCGCCTCCGACCGGTGGGCGGCGGCCGCGCCCGCACAGCGTCGCGGGGCCGCTCCCCTCGGCCTGCCGGGCCGGCCGGCCCGCCCGCCGAGTGCGCTGATCGGCCGGGTCAGCGCACTCGGTCGTAGACCAAGGCGATCTCGCCCAGGTCGCCGGTCTCCTGATGGGTGAGCTTCCAACTCGTGCCCGGCAGGCCGTCGTCGAACAGCCGCTGCCCGCCCCCGACGATCTCGGGGAAGATCATGAGGTACAGCCGGTCCAGCAGGTCCGCCGCGAGGAGCGCCTTGATGACGCTGGCGCTGCTGTTGACGAGGATGTCGCCCTCACCGGTGGTCCTGAGGCCGGCGACGACCTCTGCGGCGGGGGCGTCCACCACGCGGCTGTGTTCCCACGGCGCCTCGGCCAGAGTGGTCGAGAAGACCACCTTCTCCGTGTCGACCAGCCACTTCGCATATCCACGATCACGCGGATCGGCGTTCTCGTCCGCGGCGACCGACGGCCAGTACCCCAGGAATCCCTCGGCGTTGACCCTGCCGAGAAGCGCCGTCGTCGCGCCCTCCCGGATGCGGGTGAGGTGGTTGCGCGCGACCTCGGTGGTCACGTACGGGGCGAACGCGCCGAAGTCGTCGGCCCCGCCGGGACCGTTGTAGCGCCCGTCGAGGCTGAGAGCCAGGTTCGCGGTCACCCTGCGGCCGGTCGAGTCGGTCACTTCGCGCTCCTCGTGTCGGTGCTGTCGGTGCTGTCGGTGCCGTGCGGGTCTGCGGCGAGGGCCGCCATGAGCTTGTCGAGGCTCTGGCCGAAGCCGATCTCGATGCCCGCGACGAAGTCGGCGGAGTCGACCGTGCTGTCCGTGATCCGCCAGTGGACGTCGAGGTCCGTGCCGGTGTCGGTGGGCCTCAGGCCGAGGTCGACGTGGGCAGTGAACGCGATGCCCCCGTCGGGCGACACGGGAGAGAGCCGGTAGCGGAGGCGCTCACCGGGGCGCACGTCCTCGACGACTCCCTCCGCCCGGCCGGCGACCGGGTCGGAGCCGTCGGCGTCCTCGGCGTCGCGGTACTCCTGGACGATCCGCCCACCCGCTCGCGCCTCGAAGACGAGCTCGGAGACGCGAAGGTCGTCCGGCGTCCACCAGCGGGCGAGCAGGGACGCCTCGGTGAGGTGGCGCCAGACCAGCTCGGGGGGCCCCGCCAGCGACCGGTGGAACCTGAACAGGCGGCCGTCGGCCCACCCCGGCTCCTCCGCGGCGAGCCGCTCCGCGCGGAGACCGAGTCCGTAGCGGTCGTAGGTCGCGCGCGGGCCGCCGTCCTGGTCCGCGGTGTCGGCGAGCCGGTTCAGCGCAGCCGCCAGGTCCCGCAGGGGGGCGGGCTGGAGCGCGTAGATGCGGCGCTGGCCCGTGCGCTGCGAGGTGACGATGCCGGCACGTTCAAGGGTCTGCAGGTGCTTGGTCGTCTGCGGCTGGCGCGCCTCGGCGAGCCGGGCGAGAACGCCGACCGGGCGGGGCCGCTCGGCCAGCAGTCTCACGAGCCGCCAGCGGGCCGGGTCGGCCAGCGCGGCGAGGAGTGCGTTCATGAGCACTACTATTCTCCACAGAGAATATTCTTGTCAAGGAATATACCTCGGTCGCTCCGGTCGGGCCGGGAGATGCCGGCAGTCGGTCGTCCCCCGGCACCCGGGCGAGGTCCGGCGCTCGCCGGACCTCGCGGCCGGCCCCCTTCAGCGCCGGGCGGTCGGCGCCCGCGGCGCGCGCCTTGCCGAACCGTCGACCCAGAGAGCTATAGTGCTAGGCAACTAGATAAATGGAGGAACCGGTGATTGAGTTCCACCTGAACAGCCGGTCCGGCCTGCCCCCGTACCAGCAGCTGGTCCAGCAGGTGAGGCACGCCCTGCGCCTGGGCCTGCTGAACGAGGGGGACCGGCTGCCGACCGTCAAGGACGTGGCGAAGCAGATGGCGGTCAACCCGAACACGGTGCTCAAGGCGTACCGGGAGCTGGAGCACGACGGCCTGGTGGCCGCCCGTCCCGGTGTCGGGACGTTCGTGACCCGGACGCTGGCCGACGGCACGCTCGCCGCGCACGGACCGCTCCGCAAGGACCTGCAGCGCTGGCTGACCAAGGCCCGCCTGGCCGGGCTCGACGACGAGAGCATCGAGGCCCTGTTCATGAACACGTTCCGCAACGCCGCCGGGGAGGACGTAGCGTGAGCGCCGTCTTGCGAGCCCAGGGCCTGGGCAAGAGGTACAGACAGCGCTGGGCGCTGCAGAACTGCGACCTGGACGTCCCCGCCGGCCGGGTGGTCGGCCTGGTCGGCCCCAACGGCGCCGGCAAGTCGACCTTATTGAACCTGGCCTCCGGCATGCTCACCCCGACGGCCGGGACCATCGAGGTATGCGGCGGCCGTCCTGCCGCGAGTGCGGAGCAGCTGGCCAAGGTCGGCTTCGTCGCCCAGGACACCCCGACCTACGCCGCGCTGAGCGTCGCCGACCACCTCGACCTCGGCAGGCGCCTCAACCCGAACTGGGACGACCACGTGGCGCGCGACCGGATCCGTCGCCTCGGTCTGGACCCCAAGCAGCGGGCCGGCAAGCTGTCCGGCGGCCAGCGCGCGCAGCTCGCCCTCACCCTGGGCATCGCCAAGCGCCCGGAACTGCTGATCCTGGACGAGCCGGTCGCGGCCCTGGACCCCCTCGCCCGACGGGAGTTCATGCAGGACCTGATGGAGGCCGTCGCCGAGCACGAGCTGAGCGTCCTGCTCTCCTCCCACCTGGTCTCCGACGTGGAGCGGACCTGCGACCACATCATCGTCCTGGTCGACTCCCGGGTGCAGGTGGCCGGCGACATCGACGACCTGGTCGCCTGCCACCACCGGCTCACCGGACCGCGCCGGGCCCCGGACACGCTCCCGGCCGGCCAACACGTCATCACCGCCAGCCACACCGACCGGCAGACCACCCTCCTGGTGCGCACCGACACCGCGGTCCACGATCCGGCCTGGACCGTCAGCCCGCTCGGTCTGGAGGACATCGTCCTGGCCTACATGACCCGGCCCGCCGATGCGGTACGCGACACCCGGCCCGCACTGGAGGTACTCCGATGATCTGGCTGACCTGGCGTCAGTTCCGCACCCAGGCCGCCGTGCTGTTCGCCGCCGTGGCCGTCCTCGCCGCCACCCTCGCGGTCTCCGGCCCGCGTCTGGCCGACCTCTACCGGACGGCCGGCAGCGGCCTGGTGGACCAGGTCTCCCGTGCGGACCAGACCCTCTACTACACCGGACTGCTGGTCGTGCTCGCCGTGCCGGCGGTCATCGGGATGTTCTGGGGCGCGCCGCTGATCGCCCGGGAACTGGAGACCGGCACCCACCACCTCGCGTGGAACCAGGGCGTCACCCGCACCCGCTGGCTGGCGACCAAGCTGGGCCTCGGTGCGGCGGCCTCCATGACCGCCGCCGGACTGACCAGCCTCGCGGTGAGCTGGTGGAGCAGCCCCATCGACCGGGCCGTCAACGGCGGCGGCGCGACGGACACGTACTTCCCTCGGCTCGACCCCGTGGCCTTCGCCGCACGGGGTGTCGTCCCCATGGCCCATGCCGCCTTCGCCTTCGTCCTGGGCGTCGCCCTCGGCCTGGTCATCCGCCGCACCCTGCCCGCGATGGCCACCACGTTCGCCCTCTACGCCGCCGTCCAGATCGCCGTGCCGACGTGGGTCCGGCCCCACCTGGCCGCCCCGGACCGGACCACCGTGCCGATCGAGCCCGACGGCGCCCCCATCAGCGTCCAGGACGAGGCCGGGCAGATCATCGCGCACCTCGACGAGGTGCCCGGGGCCTGGATCACCTCCCAGCAGACGCTGGACGCCGCCGGTCAGCCGGCCCCCGTGCCGTCGTCCTTCCCCGACTGCCTGCGCACCGAGTCGGGCCCGCCCACCCTGCAGCAGTTCGAAGGCTGCATCGCCGACCTCGGCGCCCTGGGCTACCAGCAGCAGGTGACGTACCAGCCCGCCGGGAACTTCTGGGCCCTCCAATGGGCCGAGACCGGGCTCCACCTCGGCCTCGCCCTGGCCCTGACCGGGTTCTGCGCCTGGTGGATCCGCCGCCGGGTGACCTGACGGACGCCGGCCCCACTGCGGGAGCACCCGTGCGGGGCGGCCGGGACCCGGCCGCCGCTCACGGCGTCGGCAGGGTCCTCCCACCGTGCGAGACCAGGCTCGCCGGGACCGGCTGTCCCGTCGGCCTTCAGGGCCGCTGCAGGCACCGGCTCGTCGGCACGGGGTTCACCTCGGCACCCTGGCGCCGGCGTCGTGGAAGCGGACGGCGCGGTGACGGATGTGATCACGTCGTGGGTCACACCGCGTCAGGTCGCGGACCGGCCGTCGACGCGGTACTCCTCGGAGGGCATCGAGTCCCGTTCGGTATGCGCGCCGTCGCGCCTCACCATGAACAACGGACGCGATCGGAGGACCCGCCCGACCGGTTGCCCGCGCACCACGACCCCGGCGTCATCCGGTACCGCGTAGCCCTCGGGCGTGTAGCGGAAGGGCACGTCCACTGCCTCGGCACACGCGATGACGTCGCTCTCCAGCTCCGACAGGTCCCTCCCGACCAGCGGGAGTCCGTCGTACGCGACCTGGGGACCGTGCACGGCGTCGACAGCGATGCAGAACAGCCCCGCGGCCCGGCTCACACAGGCCGTGACGGCAGGCGGCGAGGAGGCCGCCCCGCGACGGTGGACCTCGACCTTCCGGGTCGGCGAGAAGACCGCGTGGTCCCGTGCGCACTCGCTGACCTCCGTCCGGCCGAGCGTCTCGGCCGCCTCGGCCACTTCGCCGGCGGTCATGCCGAACCGGAGCGGCCCGACGCCGACAGCCGGCGCACAGGACCACTCGTCCCGTTCGACGGCTCCGTTCTCGAGCGCCATGGTCGATCCTCCAGGGACACCCGGGACTTGCCGCCGCCCATCATGTCAGTCGCCGACCGGCGGACTGCCGGGTGCCGCCCAGCGCGCGCCGAGGGCGGACCGGCTGCGGGCGGGGTCGTCAGCCCCGTCACGGGTGTTGTACACATGTCCGATGACTGCTTCCCAGTTCCGGGTCCGCTGTGTGGCCGAGCAGGAGTTCGTCCCCTGGGCGCGGATGATCGCCGACACCTACGGCCTGGACCGGTCGGAGGAGGAGCTGGCCGATCAGCGAGCCGCGACGGACCTCGCCCGCACCCTGGCCGTGTTCGACGAGGGCGAGCCGGTCGCCGGTGCCTCCGTCTACCGCCGGATGCTGACCGTGCCCGGTGGCGTCCTGCCCGTGGCGGGGATCGCCTCGGTGGGCGTGGCCCCGACGCACCGCCGCCGCGGCATCCTCACCTCGATGATGCGTGCCCAGCTGACCGACCTGCACGAGCGGCGACGAGAGGCGGTCGCCGCGCTCCGTCCCTCCGAGGCCGGCATCTACGGACGGTACGGCTACGGCCCCGCGACCGTCGGCAACCGGATGCGCTGCGACCGGCGCGCCATGCGGTTCCATCCGGACACCGACTTCGGCGACGGAACCGTCCGGCTGCACCACGCCGACCAGGCCCGCCCCCTCCTCGAGGAAATCTACGACCGGGTCCGCGCCACCACGGTCGGCTGGCCCGACCGGCAGGCGGCCCACTGGGCGGTGCGCCTCGCCGACCACCCGCACCGGCGCGGCGGCGCGACCTCGTTCCGGTTCGCCGTGCACCACGAGCGCGACGGACGCGCCACCGGCTACGCGCTCTACCGGCACAACTCCGTCCCGGACGGGTCCGGCGGCAGTGCCGCGGTGGTGGAGGTGGCGGAACTGGCGGCGTGCTCGCGCCGGGCGTACGCGGCGCTGTGGCGCTTCCTCGCCGGGATCGACCTGGTGGCCCGGATCGACTACGAGGGCGCCCTGGACGAGCCCCTGCCGCACCTGCTCGTCGAGCCCCGGGCGGTCCAGGCCGCACCGGTGGACCGCCTGTGGCTGCGGCTGGCCGACGTGGACAGGGCCCTGGCCGGCCGGAGTTACAGCCTTCCGCTGGACCTCGTGCTGGACGTGCGGGACGACTTCTGTCCGTGGAACAGCGGGCGCCACCGGCTGCAGGCCGAAGCGGGCAACGCCCACTGCGAGCCCACGACCACTCCGGCCGACCTGCGGCTGACGGCGGCGGAACTCGGCGCGGCCTTCCTCGGCGGCACCTCGCTGACGGCCCTCGCGGCCGCCGGCCTCGTCGAGGAACTGCGAAGCGGTGCGCTCTCCCGGGCCTCGGCGGCCTTCCGCGGCGAACGCGAACCCTGGTACCCCGGCGGCTGGGCCTTCCCGCTCTACTGAACGGTCCTCCCGACACCACTGCTGCAGACGCGGACTCCCCCTGCGGTGCCGCCGTTCCCCTCGCGGAGCACCACGCCCTCACCGGGCACCGGAACGAGCCGGCCGACCACGTCCACCGCCTGCCCGGCACCGGCACGGACCGGTACAGACGCGACCGCGCACCGGACGCGCTGACGGTGGCTCTCCGAGGATTCGGCCTGCCGACCGCCCTGGTCCACGAGATCGATGCCCGTGCTGAGCGGCGGGTGGAGAAGCAGCTGACGACCACCGTCGACAAGCCCGACGGGGTCGTACGCCGGGCCCTGTTCCCGGCGGTCGGGAGAAGACGCTCAAGGACCTGGTGGCCGGGACGAAGGCGCCCTCACCCCCACCCACGAGGCGTTCCGGTCCGCGGCCGGACACCGCACGGCCTCCGGGTGCCGGGTGGTCCTCAGGCGAGCGGCCAGTTGCGCAGGGCGGCGTCGGCCATCTCCTGGAGTTCGTCGCGGGCGACACCGCTCGCGGCCTGCACGGCGATGCCGAACGCCAAGGTGGTGACGTAGCGGGCCAGGAGTCCCGGATCGGTCCCGGGAGGCAGTTCGCCTTCGTCGACGGCTCGCTGGAACCGCTCCCGCACGCAGGAGCAGCCGTTGTTGCGCCACGCGGCGAGAAGGTCACGGACGCCGCGCCCGGGGTCGCTGGTGGCCAGGGCTCCCTGGACGCCCAGGCACCCGCGGGGACGGGCCGGGCGGGTGGTGGTCCGGATGGTGCCGGCCAGGATCGCGGTGGCGACGCCGAGGGCGGTCGGCTCCTCGAGGGCCCGGGTCAGATATCCGCCGGGGCCTTCGGTGTAGCGCTCCAGGGCCTTGCGGAACAGCTCCTCCTTGTTGCCGAAGGCCGCGTACATGCTGGTGGTGGAGATGCCCATCGCCTCGGTCAGGCCGGCCAGGCTGGCCCCTTCGTAGCCGTGCTCCCAGAAGACCAGCATGGCGCGCTCGAGAGCTTCGTCGGCGTCGAATCCTCGCGGCCGGCCGACGGGGCCGCTCTGTTTGGTTCCCACCCCCGCAGCCTACCTCTTCCGCATCGATCGATGCGGAAGTGCTACCGTTCGACTTCTGCATCGATCGATGCAGAAGTCTGAGGAGGTTGTCCCCATGGGACTGCTTGAGGGAAAGACCGCTCTCGTCACCGGCGGCGGCAGCGGAATCGGCCTGGCCAGCGCGGTACGGCTGGCGGCCGAGGGCGCACACGTGTTCATCACCGGCCGGCGCAAGGCCGAACTCGACGCGGCCGTCGAAGTGATCGGTTCAGCGGCCACCGCGGTGACCGGCGACATCTCGGACCTGGCCGACCTGGACCGCATCTACGAGACGGTCCGCGGCCGGGGACGGGGCCTGGACGTCCTGTTCGCGAACGCCTCCGTCGCCGAGTTCGTGCCGCTCGAGCAGGTCACCGAAGAGCACTTCGACACCCTCTTCGGCATCAACGCCCGGGGCACGCTGTTCACCGTCCAGAAGGCGCTGCCCCTGCTCAACGACGGCGCCTCGGTGATCCTGAACGGCTCCACCAACGTGGATGCCGGCGCGGAGGCGTTCGGCGTGTACGCGGCGACCAAGGCCGCCACCCGATCGTTCGCCCGGACCTGGGCCAACGAACTCAAGGGGCGCGGCATCCGGGTCAACACCGTCACGCCCGGTCCGACCGACACCCCCGGGCTGTCGGGGCTCGCCCCCGACCCGGAGCAGGCCGCCGGCCTCAGGCAGAACCTGGCGGCGCAGGTGCCGCTGGGCCGGCTGGGACGCCCGGAGGAGATCGCCGCCGCCGTGGCCTTCCTCGCCTCCGGGCAGAGCAGCTTCATCACCGGTTCGAGCCTGTACGTCGACGGCGGCCTGAACCAGGTCTGAGTCCCCGTGGCCGCGCATCCGGCGAGGACGACGGCGCCCGGCCGACCGGGTTCGCCCAGACGGGCGGGCCCGGCGGGCCCGATCGCCGGATGGCCGGGCGGACAGGGGCCAGGTCCTCCGGGCGCCCCCGGCACCGGAGTTCCGGCGGCACCGGGGGCGCCGTGAACCGCATCGGGAAGACCGAGAGGCGGCTCCGCGGACGAGCCGGACGCGAGCCGCTCCACAAGGTGATCCTGCTCGGGGGACCGCGAGAACGCGGCCCGGGACAGCGATCCGGACCGATCACGGACGTCGCCCGCACGGCACCGCGGCCGGTCCGAGGCACCTGGTGTCCGGTTCTCGGAGTTCTGCGGTCCGGACCCCGGCAGGGGGATCAGCGCAGCGGGGGGCCGTGGCTGCGGCCAGGGCTACGGCGTGTCGGCGACGGGCAGCCGGGCCAGGGCCTCGGCGAGCTGGCGCACGGTCACCGAGCCCGTCTCGGGCAGGCCGGCCTCGAGCCAGGCCCGGCGGGCGGACTCCTTGTCGCCCTCGGCTGCGGCCAGCACGTTCTCCTTCGCGCTGTGTTCGTGCACGGGGTCGGTGTCCGGGCCGTGGTCGGTCAGGTGAACGACGGTGCGCACCTGCAGCTTGGCGTTGGAGGCCATCTGCTCGTTGAGGCGGTACACGCGCAGCCGGTGTCCGACCAGCGTCCGGGCACGCTCGATCATCGCCCGGCCGGCGTCCGTGTCACCACGGTCGGTGCGCAGGTGCTCCAGCTCTCCGGAAGTGTTGCGGACGACCAGGAGTCCGCGGGTGCTCGTGGGCTCGACGCGCACGGTGAGCAGGGTGGCCGTGAACTGCTTCGCGGCGTCCAGGCGCTGGAGGTCCTGCCCCACCGTGTCGGCGAGGGTGTAGAGGTGGACGGCCCGGGCCCGGACCTGGTCGGTCCAGGCGGCCTCCTCCCCGGGCGGACAGGGGCCGACCGCACGGGCGGCGGCAAGGGTGAGTTCGAGGTCGCGGGGGTTCACCCGCCCCATTCTCCTCTCGTGCTCGCAGCGGGTCGCGACCCGGGAAGGGGGGTACGGCCCCCCCTGCGACGCCGCACCCGGGCAGACCGGCGACGAGCGCGCCGCCCACCCGCAACGGCCACCGCCCGCCTGCTCGGTGTCCCCACCCGCCGGGACCCCGGCGCCACCCGGCTGCCGAAGCCCCGGTCAAAGGGGGAGCGTTATGCCCATCTCCTGCATGGCGGTGGAGGGCGGGCCCCCTTCGGAGCGTTCGGTCTTGCGTCCCTTGCTGCCCGCCTTCAGCGTGCGGGGGTCGACCGCCTCGGCGGGGGCTCCGGTGACGTAGAGGCCGTCGGGGTCGGTGTCGCGGTCGTGGGGGAGCAGCCAGAAGACGCGGCGGCGGAAGGTGCCGGAGGAGCGGGAGGCCTTGGCCCGGGGGCCGAGTTGGGCGTAGCCGATCATGCGGCCGTCGCGGTGGTAGGCGGGCCTGCCGCGCCGGGTGGGGAGGCGGTCGAGGCTCTGCCGGACGTAGTCGAGGTTCTCGATGTCCTCGAGCCAGACGAGCTCGGTCTCGTCACGGATCTCGTCGTCGGTGATGAGGGAGCTCATGGGATCTCCTCCTCCGCGAGCACCGCGATGCCGATGCCTGGGTAGTACTTGCGGGAGTTGGACAGGATCATTTCCTTGGGTGAGGCCAGGCCGACCAGCTCGCGGGCTCGTGCCGCGAAGGCGCGGGAGGAGATGGCGGGTGCGCCTTCGTTCCGGCACCAGGTGCGGTAGGCGGCGTAGAGGCCGGCTTGTTCCGCGCGGTGGTCCGGGCTGAGGACGCAGCACTCCTCGAAGAAACGGCCGGTGTGGTCCTCGGTCTCCGCGTAGGCGGTGGTGGCGATGCGGACGCGTTCGGGGCCGGCGAGGTCCTTGTCACCGGCGAGATAGCGGCGGGCTCCCTCGACGAGCCAGTTGAGGATGCCCGGGCCCTCCTCCCTGACGAGGATGTCGGCGAGGTTGTCGATCTTGCGGTCGTCGGAGACGACCCGTTCGAACGGGATCAGCCGCATGCGGCGCCAGAACGCGAAGCCGCCGGTACCCACTTCGGGGCGGTGGTTGCCCAGCAGCCACAGCTTGTGCGTCGGCTCGAAGGAGAAGAAGTCCTGGCGCATGCGGCGGGCCTTGATGCGGTCACCGCCCGTCAGGAGCTTCACCCGGGCCTCGTCGAACCTGTCACCGGGCTTGACCTCGGAACAGACGATGACCCGCCGCCCGTGGAGCTCGGCCAGGTCGGTGGGATGCCCCTCGTAGGGGCGGGCCATCAGGAAGCCGGGCGGGGCCGCGTCGGCGTAGTCGCCCAGGAGTTTCATGATCACGTCGAGGAGGACGGACTTGCCGTTCTTGCCGGAACCGAAGAGGAACGGCATCACCTGACCACCGACGTCCCCGGTGATCGAATAACCCAGCAGCAACTGCAGGAAACGGACCATCTCCACACCCTCACCGTCCTCGCCGAAGGTGTCGGCGAGGAACCGGTGCCAACGCGGCGTGGGCATCTCCCGGGGGCCGGTGGTGGTGGAGCGGGAGTGGAAGTCCTTGTTGGGGTCGGGGGAGCGGATCAGGCCGGTGCGCAGGTCGACGATGCCCGCGGGGGTGCACAGGACGTAGGGGTCGGCGTCCAGCAGGGCCGCGTTGAGGACCATGCCGGGGGCTGCTTTGGCCTGCACCAGCATCGCGTTCATACCCGCCGTGCTCAGAGCCCGACGACGGTGCTGCTGCAAGGCCTGGACGGTGAAGACACCACGAGGATCGCTGACGGCGATGTTCTCCGCCAGATCCCCCGCCGCCCACATCACCGTGTCGTCCTCATCGATCTGCCAACGCGTGGCATCCCACCGGTACCAACCCAACCCAGGCACATGCCGATAGTCATTGGCATACAACCTGACGAACAACTTGGCATTACCCCGGTCACTGAGCGTATCCGGCACCAACCCCTCAGCAGCCACGTGACCGGCGGGTGGTGGGACCTCCCGGTTCTGGGCGGGTACGGCGGTGGCGTGGGCGACGATCTGGGCGGCCACGGCGTGGGCGTCGAAGTCGAAGAGGCGGTCGTCGGGGTACTCGGTCACGGACGGCTCCCGAGGTCCAGGGGGCGCCGGGAACCCGCGTCCATGCCGCTGCGGATGATCTGAGCCGCCCGCTGGTGCTGGCCCGGCCGGGCCAGTTCGGCGGTCCGCAGAAGGACTTCGTGGGCCGCCTCGTAGGGGAGGTGTCCGCCGGCGACCAGGCCACCGGCGGTGAAGGCCGCCCGGTTGAGTTTGTCGGTGAAGCCCGCGCCCTCGGAGACCGCCCCGCAGGCGGCGACGTCCTCGAGGAGGCCCGCGAGGACACGGCCGGCCCGGTCGCGGCCGCCGCCCGCCTCGATGACGGCCTGTCGGGCCCTGGGCGGCACGGGGCGCGGGGCAGGGGACCGGACGGCGGGAGCGTGGCCCGTGCGCTCGAGTTCGGCGGCCAGCCAGGCGGGCAGGGGGGCCGGCCGGCGGGCCGGGCCGATCGCGGTGTACGTTCCCGCGGGCGTGGTGGTCCCGGGCGCGATGATGTAGCCGCCGTGGGCGCGTACGTCGACCTGCCAGGCCAGGGCGCGGCCGCCGGTGGAGCCGGTGGAGCACTGCCAGCGGCGGCTGTCGGTCGCCTGGTACCAGATGTGCATGCCGCCGGAGGGGGTTCTCACCCGCAGCGTCGTGGTGTCCTGCGCGGGGCTGGGGTGGCCGGCCAGGGCCGCCAGGACGGCGAGGGTGTGGAACCCGGTGGAGAGGCCCGTCAGGTCGACGTGCTCGCTGATCTCGATGCCGGGCAGCAGACGGTCGCGTGGGGGCAGTCGCCTGTCCTGGTGGGCGTCGACGTCGATGACGACGAGGCCTGCGGGCCCGCAGGCGACGCCGACGCCGAAGTGCGGGTTGGCGGACCACCACTGGTCGATGCGTTCCGGGTCGAGGGTCGCCGCCTTGAAGCCGTGGCACCAGCGGCCAGCCGCGCGGCAGGGGCAGCCGTCGTGGGTGTGGCCGGGCCTGCGGCAGGCGTCGCAGTTGGCCGCGGGGGTCTTGCGGCCCGGGGAGAGGGGGAGGACGGGCCAGCCCTGCTGGGCGCACCACTGAGCGGTGACCAAGGGGGCAGCGACCGAAGGGGCAGGGGGCGCCGGTCCTGAGTCGCTGCGAGAAAACCGCAGCTCAGCAGGCATGTAGTTCCCCTCACAGCGACCGAAGCGACCGAACGACGGACACAGACTAGCGGAGGCGTCCCGGAGGGGGGCGTGAACGCCGGGAAAACTGCACCCTGTGTCTGCTCCTGAGGCCTCGTCAGGAGGTCCGGGGAAGGAGATCAGCTACCGAAGGCGGGGGGCAGCGACTCTTCGTTTTTCGGTAGCTGTCTCGGTAGCTGGAAGAAATCGCAGGTCAGGAGCCGCAGCGGAGCAAGAAAGCGACTGAAGCGACTGAAGGCTCCTATATATGACGCACACGCGCACGCAGGAAGGCTTCATATACCCGGCCTCTGGGTCGCTTCAGTCGCTGAGCCAGAGCGACCCCCCCTCTGACCTGGTCTTTCGCTGTGCCGGAAGGCAGCGACCGAAAGCTGCCCCAGTCGCTGCCGCTTCAGTCGCTGTTCCCGGGGACGAGCGACCGAAGCTACTGGAGCGACCGACCGGGGAGAGCCGGACCGGTCCTCGGTCGGTCGGCTTCCTCCCCTCCTCCGGACCGGAGTGCCGGCCGCCGCGACATCGCCGGCGAGCATCCCCCTACGGGAGGGCACTGCTCAGTACAGCGTCCTTCGCACGGGGGAGCGGTTCGGCTCGCAGGGCTGATCCCTGGTGGTGCCTGCTTCACGAGGATGAAGCCATGAAGCCGAGGATCCTTCACACACCCCCGCCCGTCAGTGACACCGAGCGGCCCGTCCCCCGCTGGGCTCTGCGCCTGGCCTACGCGCTTCCGCTGCTTCTGCTGCCGTCGTGCCTGTGGCGGCTGCCCTTCGCCCTGCACTTCGGGATGGGACAGGTTCAGGATCTCGACATGCCGCCCTACTGGGTGAGCATCCCGTACGTCCTCGGGCTCAGCGTGTTGTCGGAAGCGATCGCGATCTTGACCATCGGGCTGGTCCGGGGCTGGGGGGAGGTGGCACCCACCTGGCTCCCGCTCATCGGCGGCAGACGCATCCGCCCGATGGCGGCCGTCGTCCCCGCTGTCCTCGGCGGCCTGATTCTCACCCTGCTGTTCACCAACGTCCCGATCGGCGACGGTCGTAGGCTCACCCTGTACGGCATCGTCGACACCGTCGGATACACCAACGACGCCTGGCAGGCGCTTGCGACGGTGTGCCTCGCCCCGGTCGCCGCGTGGGGACCCGTCACCGTCGCTCTCGGGATCGCCTACTACCGCCGCCGAACCGCGCCGTCGCCTGGTCAGGGGTCCTGACAAAGACGTGGGACGTGCCGGTGGGTGATGAGGCGGGTGGCGAGGCCCGGGACGGCCTCATGGATGTCGTGGCGTCGTTCCCGGCGGATCCGCAGGTGACGGCGGACGTTCCGTAGTACTCCTGGAGAGTCTCGGAATCAGGTCCGTTCTCGCTCGGAGTCGTCGATGACCGTTCGTCGTGTCGTGCCCAACATCCCGTCAGATGCCGTGCAGGAGAGCCGGGAGTTCTATGGCCTGCTGGGCTTCGAGGAGGTCATGAACCACGGATGGATCATGACGCTCGCCTCCCCGTCCGCTTCGGCGGCGCAGGTCAGCGTCATGACCGGTGACAAGACCGCCCCGGTCATCCCCGACATGAGTGTCGAGGTGGACGACGTGGACGCGGCCTATGCGGTCATGCGGGACAGCGGCGCGGAGATCGTTCACCCCCTGCAGGACGAGGAGTGGGGCGTGCGGCGGTTCTTCGTCCGCGACCCCAACGGCCGGGTGGTCAACGTGCTGGGCCACCACTGACACCACCCCCGCACGCCCCGGGAAGGTGCTGGTCGGAGCCACTCGTTGAGGGCCGCGACCAGCACGGTCGCTTCGTAGCGGACCGCGGGCTCGTCATACCGCGTGGCCACAGCCCGGTGGCGCTTGAGTCGATCACCGGCCGGGCACCGGGGTGCGATGGCGGGAGCTGCCCGAACGCTTCGGCCCGTGGCCGCGGGCGGCCCTCGCTGTGGTCGGCCGACGGTCCCCGGGAGGGGATCCTGCGGCGCGTCTTCCCCGAGACCGCCCCGCAGGACGAGGGCACCACCGGCCTCGTACACCGGTTGCGGGACGACGTCCTGCCACCGCTGGAGCAGGACACCGGCGCGCGTTTCCTGGCCGGCGGACCGGCCGCGCGCCGGCGTTCGTCCTCGGCCCCAGCCGCATGCTCCAGCAGTCCGGCCCGGGCCTGGCGGTGGCGGTCCTGCCGGACGCGCTGGTCATCCGCCGCCCGATCGTGCCCGCTGCGACGCCCCTGCTGGGCCGTCACGACTGGTGGCTCCCCGCGCCGCTCGCACGGCGGTTGCCGAGGGTGGCACTGGAGCGCCCCGGATCCGTCCGGGAGGTCGGTGAAGGTCTCGGCGGGGCTTCACCGCCGCAGGCGCTCGTCCCCGTCACCCGCACCTGCCGGCCCCCGGGATACACTGCTCCGCTCCGCCCTGACTGGAGGTCACCTGAGTGTTTCCCGCACGGATGCTCGCCGGTGTTCCGTCGGCTCTGGTGGTTCTCGCCCTGTCCGGCTGCTCTTCCCTCTGGAGCTGCACCGACACGACTGCGGAGCGCGGCGAGGCCGGTGTCAGGGT
Organism: Streptomyces griseomycini; assembly: GCF_014203535.1. GTDB lineage: Bacteria > Actinomycetota > Actinomycetes > Streptomycetales > Streptomycetaceae > Streptomyces > Streptomyces griseomycini. Next base: position 16,759 of record NZ_JACHJI010000019.1, on the reverse strand, counting down.
GCGGGTCGAGGACGTGTCCGGGCAGCCTCTCGACGTCACCGCCGAGGTCGTCGACTGGCGCCTCGAGCCCCACCCGCAGGTGCCCTCCGAAGGTGACCAGGTCTACTTCTCCTACCGCTTCGGCGGCGCCGGCACGGGGTCCGACCCCGCGGTGGACGCCTGCGCGGTCGATGAGGAGCGCGTGGCGCTGGGGTGTCAGACGGTCTATTCGGCCGAGGCGTTCGGGCCGGACGGTGACCTCAGGGGCGACCACTGGCTCGCCGTCGAGCACCCCGAGCGGGTCGCCGGAGTGCTGTTGATCCCCAATGACCAGTCCTACGACGGACCGACCTGCGAGCGGGACGCCAAGGACGGTGGCGGGGCGCATCCTCCGGAGCCGGCCCGCGTGGGGGACCGGCTGTGAGCCGTCATTCGGGTGGTGAGCCTGCGGTGGAGGCGTCCCGGCCGTCAGCACCTCGACCGCCCGGACGGGCCCCGGGGAGCGACTGAAGCGACGCGGGCCCGGGCTCTGTCGGGCAGCCGGGCGTGCACGCGGGTACGCGGCGGCGGGTACGGGTTCCCCGAGTCGCTTCGGTCGCTGGACGGCACAGATTCCCGGGCAGCGTTTCTGACGGACCGAACGGTTTTTTCCGCAGGACCCTGCACCGCGTGATCCAGTTTCGATAATGTGTACGCATTGGTGAGTCGCTTCGGTCGCTGGCAGGGGATGCGCATGACCGATGAGCTGCGGTTTTCGTGCGGCGACTCAAGGCAGCCCGAGTGGGGTCCGCTCGGTGGCGGGGGGCTTTCTTCATGGATCGGTGGCATTTAAACCTGAAGTGTCCGGTTCGCCCGCTTGCGTTGCGGCGAGGGCCCGCTCGTCCGCCGGCTCCCGGGGGGCGGACGTGAGCTCCGACGCCGGCAGTGGGTTCCTCCGCCCCCGCATGACGACCCGGGGGATCGTGGACCGGCCCGTGGCGTCGCTCCGGGACACGGTCCCGGACCCGGCCCGGGCCTCTGCCGGTCACGTGGCTGCTGAGGGGTTGGTGCCGGATACGCTCAGTGACCGGGGTAATGCCAAGTTGTTCGTCAGGTTGTATGCCAATGACTATCGGCATGTGCCTGGGTTGGGTTGGTACCGGTGGGATGCCACGCGTTGGCAGATCGATGAGGACGACACGGTGATGTGGGCGGCGGGGGATCTGGCGGAGAACATCGCCGTCAGTGATCCTCGTGGTGTCTTCACCGTCCAGGCCTTGCAGCAGCACCGTCGTCGGGCTCTGAGCACGGCGGGTATGAACGCGATGCTGGTGCAGGCCAAAGCAGCCCCGGAGATCGTCCTCAACGCCTCGTCGCTGGACGCCGACCCGCACGCGCTGTGCACGCCGGAAGGCATCGTCGACCTGCGCACCGGCAGGATCCGTCCCGCCGCTCCGGACCGGGACTTCCACTCCCGTTCCACGACCGTCGCCCCCCGGGAGATGCCCACGCCGCGTTGGCACCGGTTCCTCGCCGACACCTTCGGCGAGGACGGTGAGGGTGTGGAGATGGTCCGTTTCCTGCAGCTGTTGCTGGGTTATTCGATCACCGGGGACGTCGGTGGTCAGGTGATGCCGTTCCTCTTCGGTTCCGGCAAGAACGGCAAGTCCGTCCTCCTCGACGTGCTGCTGAAGCTCCTGGGCGACTACGCCGACGCGGCTCCGCCCGGCTTCCTGATGGTCCGTTCGTACGAGGGGCATCCCACCGACCTGGCCGAGCTCCACGGGCGGCGGGTCATCGTCTGTTCCGAGGTCAAGCCCGGTGACAGGTTCGACGAGGCCCGGGTGAAGCTCCTGACGGGCGGTGACCGCATCAAGGCCCGCCGCATGCGCCAGGACTTCTTCTCCTTCGAGCCGACGCACAAGCTGTGGCTGCTGGGCAACCACCATCCCGAAGTGGGTACCGGCGGCTTCGCGTTCTGGCGCCGCATGCGGCTGATCCCGTTCGAACGGGTCGTCTCCGACGACCGCAAGATCGGCAACCTGGCCGCCCTTCTGGTGACCGAGGAGGGCCCGGGCATCCTCAACTGGCTCGTCGAGGGAGCCCGCCGCTATCTCGCCGGTGACAAGGACCTCGCCGGCCCCGAACGCGTCCGCATCGCCACCACCGCCTACGCGGAGACCGAGGACCACACCGGCCGTTTCCTGGGGGAGGCCTGCAGGCTCGAGCCGGACTCGAGGGTGGAGCAGGCGCAGCTCTACCTGGCCTACCGGGCGTGGTGCCGGGACGAGGGCGCTTCCCCCCTCTCGTCCCGGTCCTTCGCGGCGCGGGTCCGCGAAGAGGTGGGGCTGGCGTCTCCGAAGGAGATGATCCTGTCCAACCAGCGGAGGTACTACCCGGGCATCGGACTGCTCGCCCACGAGGAGACGGCATGAGCTCCCTCATCACCGACGACGAGATCCGTGACGAGACCGAGCTCGTCTGGCTCGAGGACGTCGAGGAACTCGACTACGTCCGGCAGAGCCTGGACCGGCTGCCGACCCGGCGCGGCAGGCCCGCCTACCACCGCGACGGCCGCATGATCGGCTACGCCCGGCTCGGCCCCCGGGCCAAGCCGTCCCGGTCGTCGGGGACCTTCCGCCGCCGCGTCTTCTGGCTGCTCCCCCACGACCGCGACACCGACCCCGACGGCCTCTACGCGAGCGGGGCGCCCGCCGAGGCCGTGGACCCGCGCACGCTCGCCCCCGGCGTCAAGGGGCACAAGACCGAGCGGTCCAAGGGGGGACCGCTCGGCGGCTGATCACGCTGTGATCCCCGCCGGGACCGGAGCCTCCGGGCCGCGCCGGGAACGGGAAACCGCTCCTCCCCCGCACGGGACCGTCATTGCAAAGAACCGTCCATCCGGTATATTTCTTCTCCGCGTGGAGGGGCGAACTGGGCAGGGCCGGGCGCGAGCGGCGGCGGGCTGTTCCGGAGGGGGAATCGCTGTGCGGACGCAGGTGGTGGTGGTCGGCGGCGGACCGGTGGGGATGTTCCTCGCCTGCGAGCTGGCGGAGTACGGGGTCCGCACCCTGGTCATCGAGGCGGAGAACGCCGTGTCGGACCGGCCCAAGGCGACCACCCTGCACGCCCGGACCGTGCAGTGCCTGGTCCGGCGGGGTCATCTCGGGGAGCTTCTGAGCGCCGGTGACCCCGGTGCCGCCGGCCTGGTGAGCAGCCCCTTCCACTTCGCGGGGATCCCCGGGCTGGTCGTCTCGGCCCCCGCCTCCGAGCCGGAGCCGATCCTCAAGTGCCCGCAGGACGAACTGGAACGGCTCTTCGAGCGGCGGGCCCGGGCCGCCGGAGCGAGGATCCTGCGCGGGCACCGGGTGACCGAGGTGCGGCAGGAACCGGACGGGGTCCACGTCACGGCGGAAGGCCCGGGCGGACGGGTGGACTGCACGGCCGGCCACCTGGTGGGGGCGGACGGTGCGCGCAGCACGGTGCGCGAGCAGACGGGCATCACCTCCCGGACGTATCCGGCGACCGTGTCCGCGATGGCCGGCGACGTCCGGCTCGTCGAGCCGGACGCCCTGCGACCGGGATGGCACCGCACCCCGCGCGGCTGGATCGTCGTCAAGGACGCACCGGACGGCGGGATCCGGCTGCGGACCCTCAACTGCGCGGGGGCGCACGGCGCACGTCATCAGCCGCTCACCCTCCAGGAGCTGCAGCGCGAGGTCTCCTGGATCGCCGGACGGGACATCGCGATGACGTCGCCCCGCTGGCTGAGCAGGTTCAGCGACTTCTCACGGCTCGCCGACTCCTACCGGGCGGGACGGGTCCTGCTGGCGGGGGACGCGGCGCACCTGCACTTCCCGATCGGCGGCCAGGGGCTGAGCACGGGGCTGCTGGACGCGGTCAACCTCGGCTGGAAGCTCGCCTTCACGGTGCTCGGCACCGCGGGCGGGGGGCTGCTCGACACCTACGACCGGGAGCGCCGGCCCGCTGCCCAGCGCGTCATCGACAACACCCGGGCCCAGCTCGCCGTGATGCGGCCCGACCCCGGACTCGACCCGCTGCGCGCCCTGTTCGCCGAGCTGCTGGCCGGAGGAGGGGAGAGCGGGGTCCTCGGTTCCATGATCAGTGCTCAGGACACGGTCCTGCCGCCGCGCACCGCGGACGCCTCCCCCTGGGAAGGGAGGTTCCTGCACAACGTCGCCCTGACCACCCGGGAGGGGAGCACCGACGTGATCGGACTGCTGCGTGCGGGACGGCCGCTGCTGCTCCTCTTCGGCGAGCGTGGCGGCAGCCGTCCGGAGCAGGCGGGAGAGCGGTACGAGCAGCTGCGCGTGGTGCACGCCGAGCCGCTGCCCGAGCTTCCCTGCGACGCGCTGCTCGTCCGGCCCGACGGTTACATCGCCTGGGCGCCGGGCGGCGAGGACCTGCTCTCCGCCCTGTCGGCGTATTTCGGCGGGGGCACCCGCGACGGCGACCTGGTGGGGAGCGTTCCGGCCGGGCGCGTCGACTGACCGCCGGCGGCGGCGGGCGGTCCGCGGGCGACGGGCGTGCAGGGCCCCCTCGGGCCGTGCGGACCGTCCGGTCCTGCTGCACGGCTCCGGCCCCCGCCGTGCGAGGAGCCCGGCGACGGGCTGTCCGCCCAGGAACAGCGAGAAGGAGAGGTCCGGATGATCCTCGTGACCGGTGCGACCGGGACGGTGGGGCGCGAAGTGGTACGGCGGCTCCCCGCCGGTCTGCGCGTCCGCATCATGGCCAGGGAACCCGAGAGGATCACGGGTGCGGCCCGGACGGCGGAGAAGGTCGCCGGGGACCACCGCGCCCCCCGGTCGCTGGCCCGTGCGCTGGCGGGGGTGAGGACCGCGTTCCTCGTCACCACCGACGTCGCCGGCGACGACGACGCCCGGTTCGTCCGCGCGGCGCGCTCGGCCGGTGTGCGGCGCGTGGTGAAGCTCTCCGCGGCGGCCGTCCTCGACCCCGGGGCCGACGACGTCATCACCCGGTGGCAGCGGGCCAACGAGGAGCTGCTGCGCGGCTCCGGCATGGAGTGGACCCTGCTGCGGCCGCGCTCGTTCATGTCCAACACCCTGTCCTGGGCGGCGTCCGTCCGCTCCGAACGCGTCGTGCGGGCGCTGTACGGGACGTCGGCCAACGCGTGTGTCGACCCCCGGGACCTCGCGGAGGTCGCCGTGCGGGTCCTGACCGAGGAGGGGCACGCCGGAAAGGCGTACACCCTGACCGGACCGCGGGCGATCACCGCGGCCGAGCAGACCGATCAGCTCGGCCGGCTGCTGGGAGTCCCGCTGCGTCTCGAGGAGCTGAGTCCGGAGCAGGCGCGCATCGCCCTGGGCGCGCGCTGTCCGGCACCGGTCGTCGAGGCACTGCTGCGGAGCGCGGAGCGTCAGCGCGCGGGGGCCAAGGCCCAGGTGACGGACACGGTCGGCGAGGTGACGGGGCGTCAGGCGGGAACCTTCCGCGCGTGGGCGGAGGACCATCTGGAGGCCTTCGCCCCGGCCGTGGACGGGGCGCGGGTGCCGGATTTGGCTCCGTAGCGCCGCCCGCCGCCCGGCGCGCCTTCGCCGGGCCCGGTGTTCCCGCGTCGGCCGCTGCGGCCGGGCGGGACGGGATCACGGGTGCGGCGAGGACGAGTGCCGCCGGCCGGCGGCGCCGTCGTGGCGGACGGCGGTGGGGAGCCGCGGCCGCGGTGCGGCTCTCCCGAGGACGCCCGCGTGTCTCACCGGAGCCCCGGCGTGATGTCGCCGTGCACCTGGGTCTCCCAGACCGCACGGCCGTCCTGGCGGGCCGTCACCTGCACGGTGAACGGGCCGGAGCCGGGTGCGGGGAGGAGGGTGGCGTCGATCCAGCACGGGCGCAGCGGGTCGGGCTGCCGTACGAAGGTGCAGGTGGTCTCGGTGATCAGCAGGTCGCCGCGGGCGGGGGCGAACAGGGCGTGCGTGGCCTGGCGGGCGGCCTCCAGCGCGACGAGGTGGGCGACCGGGCCGCCGTCGTCGGAGAGAACCGGGTGGGTGGGGTCGGGGACGAGCCGCCAGGCGCCGGCGGCTCCGTCGGTGAGCAGGACGTCGTGCGGGGAGGACCTGCCGAAGAGTTCGGGGGGCGGGGCGGCGGACCCGGCCCGGGGAGCGGGGGGCGCGCCGGGGGCGCCGGGGGCGCCGGTGTCCGGGACGGGGGGCGCGGTGGAGAAGCGCAGGTACCCGGTGGCCATCGGTTCGCCCTCGCGGCGCAGGGTGAAGTCCAGTACGGCTTCCAGGGACCCCTCGCCCCGGCCGACGAGGTCGGAGCAGACCACGTCGAGCTCCAGTTCGGTGGGGGCGGGGCCGATGGCGAGACGGCCGGGGGACACGGTGAGCGAGACGTCCCAGGGGGTGAAGCGGTGGCCGAGCGGGACCCGGTACTCCGTGTGGGCCAGGAGCAGCGCCGCCTGACGCATCGTCTCGGCGGCCTGCAGCAGGTCGTGCCGGTGGGCCGTGGGACTGAAGTAGGCGTGCGCCCGGGGCCATTGACCGGTGAGGGAGAAACGATTCTCCGCGAGGCGCGAGCAGTCGGTGAGGAACACCTCGGACAGGGCCGGGCGGTGCACGTACTCGCGGGGGACGGTGGTCGTCAGGCACGGGGCGACGGGGGCGTCCTCGCCGGCCGGGACGTGGGGAACCGGTCCGCTGCGGTGTGCTGCGGGGCGTGCCGCTGACTTCATCCAGTTCTCCCACGGGGTCGGCCGGTACGGAAGCGTTCCCCATAAGATACGGACGAACCGGTTTCCTCAAAACCCTTTACCGGCACATCCCCTTCACCGAAGGGCGCGGGAGAAGTCCGGGCCGCTCTTCGGAGGGAAGCGGCAGGGGTGAGTCAACTGCCTTGTCCAGCAGTGACGTTGACCGTCCTCATGATCTCTTGCGGGCCCGCCCGGCCCTCTCCCCCGTCGCCACGAGAAACCAGCTCCATGGTCTCTTTTCGTGCGCGGGGAGGGACTGAGCCCGAGAAGTGGTCCGCGTGCCGGTGCGGGGCGCGCCCCGGTGGCGGGACTGCCGCGCGACGCCCTCCGCGCACGCCCGGACGGCGTCCGCCCCGGGGGGTACCGGGCGACGGGGCGGGTGCGGGATCAGGCCGTCGCGGCGGCCGGCACCTGTTCCGGGACGGTGTCCTCCGGCTCCTCCCCCGGCGGGGTCCCGCCCGCCTCGGCGAAGACCGCGGCTCCTCGTCCGGCGGAGAAGTCCACCGCGGTGAGCACCGAGGGGAGCACCACGCTGGGCAGGACGTGACGCAGCATCACCGAGATCCGCTGGTCCAGGTCCCGGTAGTTGCTGACGACCTGCGACATGGACTGCACCCCGCCGAAGGCGGCGACCAGGAACTCGGCGGTCTCCGTGGGCACCACGTGCGGGAGCAGCTCACCGCGCTCCCGGCCCTGCTCCAGCAGCTCGCCCATCACCTCGCTCCAGCGCAGGAAGGGCCCGCGCCGGTCCAGGTCGATGGCCTGCTGGTCGAGGGAGAGCCGGGCCCCGGCGCGCACCATGGGATCGGTCTGCATCCGGTAGGCCTGCAGCGCCACGACGTCCACGAGCTCCTGCGTCTTGCAGGAGCGCTCGGGGACGGTCAGCTGCAGGTCCTGCCCGGTGAGGACGCCCTGGGCGACGTCCTCCTTGGACTGGAAGTGGAAGTAGAGCGCGCCCTTGGTCACCCCGGCGGTCTTCAGGATCTCGGTGATGGTGGCCGCCTGGTAGCCGCGTTCCTCGAAGACCTTGGCCGCCGCGAGAAGGATCGTCCGACGGGTCCGGATCGCACGGTCTTGTTTCGGCACAGCCTTGCCTCCTTTTGCTCGATGAACCCGGTGGAGGCTCACACAAAGAAACCGTCAAGTACGTATCTTACTCCGCCCGGAGAGGTCCGGACAGGGGGCGGGCGGAAGAGCGGCCGGGAGCGGAGGCGGCGGGTTCAGCAGGGGCGGGGCCGGGCGGTGACGACCGCGTGGAACGCCTCGGCGCCCTGCTGCGCGGCGGTGACGAGGACGGTGGACTCCGCCGGGGACGAGCCGGTGACGCGGGCGGTGACCCGGCAGGGGACGTCCAGTTCGACGTAGCGCCCGTAGCGCGCGGTCAGGGAGAGCACCACGGAGCCGGGGCCGAGGGCGGCGGTGGCCGCCTGGCGGGCGGCTTCGGCGAGCAGCATGCCCGGCACGTGGTCCACGGGGTGGTCGAAGAGGACCGGGTGCCGGGTGTCGACGCGCAGCGTCCACGCGTCGCCGCGGCCGGCGGGGGAGAGCACCACGTCCCTGGGCGAGAGGCGGCCCACGTGCTGCGGGGGCACCGGGGAGGTCAGCGGCGCGGCCTCGCCGCCGGCCGAGGCGCGCAGCCGGCCGTAGGCCCGCGGAGAGATGCAGGTGTACGCGGCGCCACCGGTGGCCACGGTGCGGCCGCCGATGCGGAGGACCACCCGGTAGCCGGCCCCGACGTGCTGTCCGCGCCGCTCCTGGACGGCCTCGTGGGTCACCTCCAGGGCCACGGTGTCGGGGGCCGCGGGGATGCGGAGGCGCTCCGGGAGGACGGAAACCGACAGCTCGCTCATCAAAAACTGATGACCGAGCGGAACACCCAGCTCCGTATGGGCCAGGAGAGTACCGGCCTGACGGATTGTTTCAGCGATCAGCAGGGGGTCGTAGTGCGTGTCCTCGGGGAGCGCGAAGAAGCTGTGCCGACGGGGCCACTGCGCGGTCACGGTGAAACCGCCGCCGTCCCGTGCCGACCAGTCGCTCAGCAGGACCTCGGCGAGCGCGGCCCGGTGCACGAACTGCCGGGGAACCGTCGTGGTCAGCACCGGGGTCTGCGGCGCGGACACCGGGTCCTGCGGTGTCCGCGAGGGCTCGGGCAGGGGCTGCCGCGGGGCCGTGGCGGATGCGAGCGGCCGGGCCGGAGCGGTGAGGACGGTGGTGTGCACGGACATGACGAGAAACCCCCAAGGTCATGACAAACGTGAACGACGGCGCCGGGCTGTCGCCGTCGACGAATATACAGACCCGCCGGTTTTTTTCACAGGCCTGGGAGTGCCGCGGAGGGGACGGGATTCGGAGCCGGTTCTTCCGGCGTCTCGCGGAATGGCGCATTCCGTCTCATGGGCCGCTCCCGGCACCGGGGACGACCGCCGCCGGACCGGACGGGAGGACTTCCCTCCGCGGGGCGGGAGGCGGCCCGGAGGGGGGGCCGCTCAGCGCGTGACGAACACGGAGGGCGGGGGAGCGGCGGTGCCGGGAGCAGGCCGGTCGCCTCCTTCGTGCCCCCCGGCGCCGACGGCGGAGTCGGCCCGCAGCAGGACGGCGAGCGCCTCCGCCGTCGTCAGCCGCGGCAGCAGGAGCCGCCAGAAGCGCCGGAGCGTGCCGGGCTGCAGCCACTCCGGCTGCCGGCGGGCGAGCGCCTCGAAGCCGGTGGTGGCGCCGATGACGACGTCGGCCGCGTCCTGCTGCGTCACCCCGTCGGCGAGGAGCCGCTCCCGGTCGGCCTCGGCGAGGAGCCGCCGGACGCAGTCCTCCCACTCCCGGACCAGGTCGAGCGCGGGCCGGTGCGGCGCGTCGCAGCTCAGCCGGAAGCCGGCGCGGGCCACCACGTCCGTGCGGATCAGCTCGGCCAGGGCGTAGGTGACGCCGGTCAGCCGCTGGAGCGCGTTCATGCCGGGGTGCTGGACGTCCTGCGCCGCCCGGCGCAGGCTGACCGCCGCGGCCGTCTCCACGGCCTCGGCCACCGCCGCCTTGTTGGCGAAGTGGAAGTGGAGCGCGCCGGGGCTCACGCCCGCGCTGGAGCTGATGTCCGCGAGCCTCGCCTGGACGTACCCGTTGCGCTCGAACGCCTCGGCCGCTGCGTGGATGAGTGCCTGGCGGGTGCGTACGGCACGTTCTTGCTTCATGGCTGGTGGCTCCTCGTGAGCGGGTCACTACACATCATCATTATCAAACCAGCATGCCGGTTTCTAGTCCTCGAGGCTTCCGTGGCTCATCTCGCCCCCTCGTGGCGAGCCGGGAAACGCCGTCCGGAACGCGGTCATAACAGGGGATCTGCACCCGCGCCCGTGCGGTGGCCCCCCGCTCCGGAGCGGACGGCGGGACGGGAGGCGAGGGGGATGCGGTCTGTTTCTCCCGCGCCCGGGAAGGGCGTGACGGTGGAGCCGACCGCGCGCCGGCGCGACGCGGGCCCGCACCGGCGCCCACTCTCCGGTGGGCCTGCCGGACGGTTGACCATGGTCATCGCGTCTCCCCGGTTCAGTGCGGCCGCCTCCTCTCGCCATCGGTCCGTTGCGGCACGTGCGGGTGTCGCCGCCCGACGCCGCGGCGTCAAGAACTCGACAAAACCGACCCCTCGGTATGTTACTTGGGCCCCGGGTGCCGAAGCCCGTCTCCCTCTCAGCGCACGAGGCGGCTGAAGTGTCACTCCGCCGCTCCCGTCACAGGCGCCGACGGGAGGTCCGGGGGCGGCGACCAGGCATCCGACCCGCTTCGGCCGGAACACAAAGATCAGCGGTACCGGTCTGTAAAAAGGGGGCCAAGAGATCAATGAACAGCCGTATCCGCCGGTTTACTGGCCGTCCGAGGCCGTCGCCTTCCCGTTGGGGCGTGCGGAGCTCACCGGCAATGTGCCCTGTCCTCTCGGTGCGGGCGGACAAATGCGCAGGTCAATCCCGCATCTTCGGGTCGCGTCGTCCGGCCGGGGCGACTGCCCCGCTCAACAAAGAAACAGTCTGGACGGTTTTATATTGACAAACCGCTGCGCCTGTTTTTTACTCGAACCCGTACCGAGCCCGGTGGCTCATGACCGCAAGCGTGAACACACGAACAGGGGATACGGCGTGGACATCGAAGTTCTGGGCACGTTGGCCGTCAGGGAGTACGGGATACCGGTGACCCCGTCCGCGCCGAAGCCCCGCCAGGTGCTCGCGCTGCTCGCGCTCCGCGCCGACCAGGTGGTGCCGGTGGAGGTGCTGACCGAGGAGCTGTGGGGGGACAGGCCGCCGCGCAGCGCCCGGACCACCTTGCAGACCTACATCCTCCAACTGCGCGAACAGCTCACCGCCGCCCTGCGCCACGCCCCCGCCGGCAGCGAGCCCCGCACCGCCAAGGACGTCCTGGTCACCACTCCCGGCGGCTACCTGCTGCGGACCTCACCGGGCAGCAACGACGCACGGGAGTTCGACAGGCTCGCGGGCATGGGCTACCGGGCGCTGGACGCGGAGGACTTCGCCGGCGCCAGCCGCCGGCTGACCGAGGCCCTCGCCCTGTGGAACGGCCCCGCACTGGCCGGGATACCGGCCGGGCCGCAGCTGGAGATGGAGATCCGGCGCCTGGAGGAGTCCCGGCTGTGCGCCCTCTACCAGCGCATCGAGGCCGACCTCAGGCTCGGCCGGCACCGGGAACTCCTCGGCGAGCTCACCGTCCTGGCGGGCCGTTACCGCACCCACGAGAACCTGCACGGCCAGCTGATGCTCGCCCTGCACCGCTCGGGCCGCCGGGGTGAGGCCCTCGGCGTCTACCAACGGCTGCGCCAGTCGCTCGTACGCGACCTGGGCCTGGAGCCCTCGGCGGGGCTGCGGCGGCTGCAGCGCTCCATCCTGATGACCGGGCCGGAGGCCGCCCTGGACCCGGTGCCCGCGGAGTTCTCCGCCGCGGCCGACCGGCTGGCCCGCGTCGGCTGACCGCGCGCCGCGCCCGGCGGCCGCCCCGGACCGGTACGGAAACGGAACAGACGCCGGAACAGCACGGACGCGGAACGGATGCGGGGTGCGGTCCGCACGACAGCGAGGACCTCCGTCGTGCGGGCCGCACCCCGCATCCGTGCGCCCTACGCGTGCTGGAGGATCCCGGCCAGACGGGCCCGCAGCGCCGGGCCGGGTTCCGCACCGTGCGCACGGACCAGGGCCTGGCGGGCCCGCCGGTACGCGGCGAGCGCCTCGGCCCGACGGCCCGAGCGGTGCAGGGCGAGCATCAGCTGGTCGTGGAACGGCTCGTGCAGCGGGTGCGCCAGGGTGAGCCGTTCCAGCTCCCCGGTGACCTCGGCGTGCCGGCCCCGGCCGAGCGCGGTGGCGTACAGGCCCTCCAGCGCGGTCAGGCGCAGGGCGTCGAGGCGCCGGGCCTCGGCCGCGCAGAGCGGGCCGCCCCGGCTGTCCTGGAGGGCGGGGCCCCGCCACAGTGCCAGGGCGTCGCGCAGGAGCGTGCCCCCGCGCCCGGGGTCGCGCGCCAGCAGGGCCAGGCCCTCGTCCGCGAGCCGGGTGAAGCGAACGGCGTCGACGGTGGCGGCGTCCGGGACCAGCCGGTAGCCGGCGGGCAGGGTGCGGATCCACTCCCGGCCGCCGGTCCCCCGCCGCAGCAGTCGGCGCAGCCGGGAGACCTGGGCGTGCAGGGCTCCCGCGGGGTCGGCCGGGGGCTCCCCGCCCCACAGCTCCCCGATCAGGGCGGCCGGGCGGACCGGCCGCCCGGCGTGCGCGAGCAGCGCGCACAGCAGGGCGCGCTGCCGGTCCCCGGCGGGCCGCAGCAGTCGGCCGGTGCGCCCGTCGAGGACGCCGACCGGTCCGAGCAGCCGGAACTCCACGGCCGAAGCGGCCCCACCGGCTGTCCCCCCACCGGCTGTCGCCTCGCCGGGCGTCGCCCCGCCGGGGCTCACCGCCCCACCGCTCCCGCGCCGGAGGCGGTCCGCACGCGCTCCGCCCGGGCCGCCTCCCGGGTGATCAGGGAGGCCAGCGGCGCGGGGTCGTCGAGGAAGTAGAAGTGGCCGCCGTCGAAGAGGTGCAGGCCGAGGAAGTGCTCGGTCGCCCCGGACCAGGCGGCCAGGCTCCAGGCGGGCGAGATCCCGTCGCGGCGGCCGCCGAAGACGGAGAGCGGGACGGGCAGCGGCGTGGGCGGCCACACCGGGTCCCAGGTCTCCGACAGCTTCAGGTCGCCGCGGATCGCGGGCGCGAGGAGCTCCCACAGCTCCGGATCGTCGAGCACCGCGGCCGGGGTGCCGCCCAGCGCGGCGATGTGGCGGCGCAGCTCCGCGTCGGGCAGCAGGTGGCGGAAGGTCCGCCCGGTCCCGTCCGGGCGGGGTGCGGCGCGCCCGGACAGACCGAGCCAGACCGGCGGGGTGCGGCCCTCGGCGAGCAGCAGCCGGGTCAGCTCGTAGGCGGTGACACACCCCATGCTGTGCCCGAAGAAGGCGAAACGGCCGGTGAGTTCGTCGTCCAGCTCCTCCAGGAGGTGGCGGGCGAGCGCGGTGGCGTCCTCGATCGGCTCGGCCAGGGTGAGCATGCCCCGGCCGGGGGCGTCGGGGACGCGGACCTGCCAGCCGGCCGGGAAGAGGGCGGGCCAGTCGCGGTACATCAGATGTGAACCGCCGGCGTGGTGGAACACGAACAGGCGCAGCTGCATGGTCTCTCCGCAATCGGGTTGCGGGGCGTGCCGCACGCGCGGCCCCCCGGCCGTGGCTCCGGTTCTCCGCCCGGGACGCTAGCCGCCCCGGCCCCGCGCGGACCGGGCCCGCGAGTCCGTCTCCAGCGGCGCTGCACACCGTCTCCAGCGGTCCGCGCCGCCGCACGACACCGCGTCCAGCCCCGCTCGAAGGACGCCTGACCGCACGGCCGACCGGTCTCGTACGCCGCTAGCGTGCCCGGCGTACCGGAGGCGGACCGGACCGGGACCCGGCCGTACGCACCGGACGGCGCACCGTCGCGCACCCGGGGGACGACCCCGGGCCCGGGGATCCGCCGGGGCGTCGCGGCGGACGCCGTTGCACGCACAGCACGAGCCGTACGCACCGTACGCGCCGTACGAACGGGAGGACGTCATGGACATTCGGCTCCTGGGGCCGCTGGCCGCCGAGGTCGACGGGGTGTCGATCGTGCCCAGCGCCGGCAAGCCGCGGCAGATACTCGCCCTGCTCGCGCTCCAGCCCGGGCACATCGTGCCGGTGCCCACCCTGATCGAGGAGCTGTGGGAGAAGGCGCCGCCGCGCAGCGCGATGACCACCCTGCAGACCTACGTCCTCACCCTGCGCCGCAACCTGGGCACCGCGATGGGTCCCGGCGTGCCCGGCGCCGCCAAGGAGGTCATCGCCACCCGGCACGGCGGCTACCTGCTGCAGCTGCCCGCCGACCGGATCGACACCGGCCGTTACGAGACCCTGCTCGCGGCCGGCCAGGACGCCGCCGGGGACGGCGACGACGAGCGGTGCGCGACCCTGCTGCGGCAGGCCCTGGACATGTGGCAGGGCGAGCCGCTGGCCGACGTGCCGCTCGGGCCGGTGCTCTCCGTCGAGGCGCTGCGCCTGCGGGAGAGCCGGCTGGTCGCGGTGGAACGGCGGATCGACGCCGAACTGCGGCTCGGCCGGCACGGCGCGCTGCTCGCCGAGCTGACCGCGCTGACCGCCCGTCACCCCCACCACGAGGGCCTGCACGCGCAGGCCATGGTCGCCCTGTACCGGTCGGGCCGGCGGGCCGCCGCGCTCGAGGTCTACCAGCGGCTGCGCACCCGTCTGGTGGCCGACCTCGGCGTGGAGCCCTCCCCGCAGCTGGGCCGCCTCCAGCAGGCGGTCCTCACCGTCGACCCGGTCCTGGACCGCGCCGCGCCGGCGCGGCGCGGCGCGACCTTCGACCTGTACGCGGCCTGAGGCGGCGTCACAGGGCGGTGTCGTGCAGGACCCGGCGGTCCGTGACCAGCCAGTCGTCGTCGAAGCGGGTCAGGACGTCCTCCACCACCGTGACCCGCAGGCCTCCCGGGCCCGAGGCGTCGGCGGGGCGGGAGAAGACGCTGCAGCGGGTGCGCAGGGTGTGCTCGTTCTCCGGGACGATCTCCAGCTTGCCGATCCAGTACCGGGTCCCGGGGATGGGCTCCGGCCCGGCCGGGGCGGTGCCGGGGGCGAAGGTGGCGGCCAGGCCGGCCGTGTCGGCGGCCCGGGTCAGACCGAGCTGGCGGGTGTAGAAGCGCTCGGCCTGCGCGTACAGGCCGGAGAAGCGGATACGTGCGGCGACGTCCTCGGCGGGGCGGGGCGTCACGACGGGCGACGACATGCGGCTCACCTCTCGGCTCGGCACAGCCCTGGTCGGCTGCGGCACGGTCCACCGTGCCCGCCCCGCCTCGAGCGGCCTTCGAACCCGGCTCGAGCCCGCTCGTCCAGCATGGTCGGGGACCGTGCGCCGGGACGTGAGGAGTGGGGACGATGACGGTGGTGGAGCGGGAGCGCGTGGTGGAGCGGGGACGCGTGCGGGAGCGCCGGGCCGAGGAGCGGGTGCCGGTCGCCGCGTCGGCCGCCACCGTGTACGGGATCCTCGCCGATGTGACCGAGTGGCCGCTGCTGCTGCCGTACGTGGTGCACGCCGAGCCGCTGCCGCCGTGCGCCGGTGACTCCCCGGGCACGCGGACGCGGATCTGGGCCGTGCGGGACGGGGAGTTCGTCCGCTGGGTGTCGCGGCGCCGGTACGACCCGGAGCGGCGGCGCATCGGCTTCGCCTGCACGGCGGCCGACGGCACCGGTGGCGACGGGGTGTGGACGGTGACGCCGCACGGGGACGGGCGGTGCGTGCTGGGGGTGCGGCACCGGCCCGGCCTCCTGCCGGCCGCGGTGGTGGACCGGCTGCTCCGGGCGGTGCGCGAACGGGCCGAGGAACGGGACCGCGGCGAACTGACCGTGTCCCGCTTCACGCAGGTGACACCGCTCCAGGGACCCCCGGAGGCGGCTCTGGACTTCCTCTACCGGGCCGAGGGCTGGCCCGGCCGGGCCGGCGAGGTGGTGCGGGCGGCCGAGGTCGACGAGCCGGTGCCCGGGGCCCAGCTGCTGACCCTGCGCACCCCGCACGGCCGCACCACCCGCTCGGCGCGGCTGTGCTTCCCGCACGCCGGGCGCCTGGTGCACCGGCAGACCTCCGCCGGCGGTGTGCCCGGCGCGGCCGGGCACACCGGGGAGTGGACGGTGCTGCCCGGCGCCCGGGGGGCGGTGCTGCGCGCCCGGCACAGCGTGCTGCTGCACCGTCCCCGGGGGGCCGGCGATCCGGGTGACGTGACCGGTGAACTGGCCCGCACCGCGCGGGTGCTCGCCGACGCCGCTCGCCGCCGCGCCTCCTCGGCGGGCGTCAGGATGCTGTGACCAGTGCCGTCTGCGGGAAGGGGGCGGCGGGGCCGGGGCGCCGGTCCTCGTCGGCCGGGGGCACGCCCCGGCGCAGCAGGCCGTAGGTGACGGCGTCCTGGAGGGCCTGCCAGGACGCCGCGACCACGTTGTCGCCGACGCCCACCGTGGACCAGCGGACGGTGCCGTCGGAGGTGGTGACCAGGACCCGGGCGGGGGACCCGGTGCCGTGCGCCCCCTGCAGGATCCGCACCCGGTAGTCGACCAGCTCGAAGACGGCGAGCTCCGGATAGAAGCGCCCCAGCGCCTCCCGCAGCGCGTTGTCGAGGGCGTCGACCGGGCCCCTGCCCTCGGCGGTGGAGATCACCCGGCGGCCGCCGACCCGGAGTTTGACGGTGGCCCCGTTGGCGTGGGTGCCGTCGGGGAGGCCCTCGGCGATCATCCGCCAGGACTCGATCCGGAAGTACGGGACCGGCCCGGCGCCGGCCTCCGCGCGCAGCAGCAGTGCGAAGGAGGCGTCGGCGGCCTCGTAGGTGTAGCCCCGCCGTTCGCGCTCCTTGACGCGTTCGACGATGCGGCCGACCAGCTCGCGGTCGCCGCCGAGGTCGATGCCGAGCTCCCGGGCCTTGAGTTCGACGGAGGCGCGGCCGGCCATGTCGGAGACCAGCATCCGCATGGTGTTGCCGACCTGTTCGGGGTCGATGTGCTGGTACAGGTCC
>NZ_JACHJI010000018.1:20884-119695 GCF_014203535.1 Streptomyces griseomycini | reverse complement strand
TAGACCGGGTCGAGGGGCCTGCTCTGCCACTCGGCCATGCCCTCCAGCACCTTGTCGGTAATGGTGGAGATGGTCTGGCGGGAGACCTCGGCGCCATAGACCTCGGCCAGGTGGGCCTGCACCTCGCCGGTGGTCAGGCCCTTCGCGGCCAGCGAGATGACCATCTCGTCGACCCCGGTCAGGCGCTTCTGCCGCTTCTTGACGATCTTCGGTTCGAAGGAGTCGTCGCGGTCGCGGGGCACGGTTATCTCCACCGGGCCGACGTCGGTCAGCACCGTCTTGGAGCGTGTGCCGTTGCGGGAGTTGCCGCCGTTCTTGCCCGCCGGATCGTGCTTGTCATAGCCGAGGTGGTCGGTGATTTCGCCTTCCAGGGCGGACTCCAGCAACCGCTTGGTCAGCTGTTGCAGCAGCCCGCCCTCGCCGGTCAGCTGCAGGCCCTCGGCCTGGGCCCGGCTCGCCAGCTCGTCGATCAGCTGGTCGTCCACGGCCTTCGCCGATACAGCCGGTGCCGACTCGACAGCGTCCTGCTCGGCCACGTTCTCACTGGTCATCGATGCATCCTCCATGATCGGGAGTTACACCGAACGATTTGCAGTCCCTGACGTTGGTCGGTGCCAGCAGGTGCCCGTTCTCCTTGGCCCACCCTCGGGCGGCAGCCAGACTCTCTTCCCAGGCGACGTCGTAGTGCGACCAGATCATGCCGAGCTTTTCGAGCTGCGCGATGCGCTCCTCGTCCATGTCCCCGCAAGCGTAGAAGCGGCGGGCGTCGGCGATCCACCGCCCCAGAAAGTGGTGTGCATCGTGAAGGTGCTGGTCACGGGTCTGGCGTGAGTTGTCTTCGGCGTACTCGTGCTGGTCGTGGGCGGCAGTCTGAGGTGTAGACCGTCTGGTAGGTGCGGGTTTTGCGATTTCTCGCCCGCCGTCTCGGGTTGCGCTCGTACGCTCGGCGCATGGTGGACCCCGAGGTGCATGAGCGGATCACCGCGCGCCGTGCGGAACGGGGGGCACCGAAGCTGCCGGGCCATTGCGGGAGCAGAAGCTCTTGGCCGGGCCGCTGCGGGAGCAGCGGCCCGGCCCGGTTAATCGGTTGCGGACCTTCGGGACGGGGTGTCTGATCCCGGCTATGACGATTGTGCTGGGTACGCCGACTGTCGACGGGGTACGCAAGGCCATGGCCGCGCTGCGGGTGTGGCAGCACGACGAAGCGCCGATGCAGTTGCATCCCGGGGACATCGGCTGGAACTACCGGTTCGGAACGGCCGAGACGGCCGCGGTGATCCGGACCTGGAGTCGGGACGGGCGGATTCTCGCGGTCGGGATGCTGGACTCGCCGACGCTGGTGCGGATGACGGCCGCTCCGGACGCTTTCCAGGATGAGGACTTGGCGCGGCGGCTCGTCGAGGACTTCTCGCTGCCTGAGCGCGGCGTACTGCCGGAAGGAGCGGTGTCCGTCGAGGCGCCGCTGGGCCTGCTGCTCCACGACCTGCTGAGCGAGGAGGGGTGGGGCGTCGACGAGCCGTGGACGCCGCTCTTCCGCGACCTCACCGAGCCGGTGGAGGGCCCCGGCGTGCGGATCAAGTCGATCGGCCCGGAGCACGCGCAGGACTTCGCCGACGTCCTGCGGTCGGCGTTCAACACCTCGAGGCCTACGCGCGAGTACTGGCACGCGATGTCGGCGGGGCCGTTCTACGCCGACGCCCGCTGCCTGGGCGCCTATGACGACCAGGGCAGCGTGGCGGCGGTGGTGACGGTGTGGTCGGCCGGCCCGGGGAAGCCGGGGCTGGTCGAGCCGATGGGCGTCCACGAGGACCACCGTGGGCGCGGCTATGGCCGGGCGATCACCGTGGCCGGGGCGGCCGCGCTGCGGGAGATGGGCTCGTCGAGCGTACGTGTATGCACGCCGAGTTCCAACGTCGGCGGCGTCGCCACGTACAAGGCGGCCGGGTTCGAGGTGCGGCCGGAGGTGCGGGACCGGATCCGGACGGCCTGACGCCGGGGCTGCTCGGTAAGACGACAGTTTGGGGCGTAGATCGTCCGGTAGGTGCGGGTTTTGCGGTTTCTCGTCCGCCGTCTCGGGTTGCACTCGTACGCTGCGGCGCATGGTGGACCCCGAGGTGCATGAGCGGATCACCGCGCGCCGCGCGGAGCTGGATGAACTCGAAGAGCAGCTGGTCAAGCAGCTGTCCGAGGTGCGGGCTGAGCGGGACGAGCCGGCCGTGGCGGTGCGGGTGTGGCAGCGGATGAGCGAGCAGCTCGCTGATGAGCGGGCAACGGGCGGGTCGCCGGTGGTGCAGGTGGCGGGTCGGGCCGGTGCGGCTGGTCCCGGACCGGGTGTCAGG
The DNA here is from genome assembly GCF_014203535.1 of Streptomyces griseomycini. Taxonomy (GTDB): domain Bacteria; phylum Actinomycetota; class Actinomycetes; order Streptomycetales; family Streptomycetaceae; genus Streptomyces; species Streptomyces griseomycini. The sequence continues at coordinate 117,356 of NZ_JACHJI010000018.1, read as the reverse complement.
GGTGGCCGAGTCCGCGCTGCCGGCGGACTACCAGCGCATCCTGGCCGCCGTGCGGCAGGCCGGCGGGCCGGTCGCCACCCGGGCCGTCGGTGAGGCGTTGGGTCTGGACACCGGAGTGCGGGGCAAGCTGGAGCCGCTGCGCGGGAAGTTGACCAAGCTGGCCGGTCGCGGCTGGCTGCATCAGCGGGGTGACGGCAGGTTCACCGTACGCCCGTAGTCGCTGGGCTCAGAGCGGGTGGGCGTAACCCGCGGGCTTCCGGCGGCAGTTGAGTTTGGTGTGAAGAGAAACAACGAAACCGTCGAGGGCCCTGGCGGCCTTGTTTACACCGCCCGCCTGCCGCTGTCGAGCGCCACCTTGAACTATCCCACCGATCTGATCCGCGGCCACTGCACGAAGATCCGCTCGCCGTGGCGGGCGCTGCCCGCCGGGAAGATCACCGGGATCGTGCTGGCGGTGCTGCGCTGTGACCAGCGGCCCGGAGACCTGGCCGGCGGCAACGGCATCCACCGCACCACCGTGAGCCGGTGGGTGCACGAGGTCGTCGGCCTGCTGGCCGCCCGCGCCCCGCGCCTGGACCGCGCGCTCAAGAAGATCACCCGAACGGGCGGCGGCATCGTACTGCTGGACGGCTCACTGATACGCACCCGACGCCGCACCGGAGACGCGAACCGGAAGAACTACTCCGGTAAGAGCACATGCCACGGACTTCCCCTGATCGCACTCACCGACGATCGTGGCCGGCTGCTCCGGGTCTCCGCGGCCCGGCCCGGACGCACCTCGGAGATCACCGCCTGCCGGCACAACCACCTCACCGCCCATCTGCGCGCGACCGGCCTCGGCGTCATCGCCGACCTGGGCTTCATCGGCCTCGACGACAACGACGACCCGGACGCCGACCCGGCCGTGATCACCGGCTACAAGACGGCCCGCAGCCGGCCCCTGGCCCCGGCCAGAAACTGTCGAACACCGTGCTGGCCTCAGTCCGCGCCCCGGTTGAGCACGGCTTCGCCCACCTGAAGAACTGGCGCGTCCTCACCAAGCTCCGCACCGACCCGAAGTCGGCGACCGCCCTGGTCAGGGCCCTGCTGGTGCTGACCAACCGCGAAATCGCCCGCTGACCGATGATCTTCCCGAGAGGAATCCGCCCACGACCAGCCCGAGAATCCCGAAGACGACTCACGCCAGGCCCGTGACCTGCAACTTCACGATGCACACTGCTCAGTGGTCGACGGACGAGTACGTCTGCTGCCTCAGGCCGTTGCCTCGCGCTGGTCCGATCCCAGGATCTGATCGATGTGATAGCCGAGCACGCGTCTGGCGGCATCCGGTGAGCGATACCCAAGGGCGACGTCCACTCCGAGACTCGTAGCGAGTGACCAGCAGATGTCGGCGTCGACGCGCTCTTCGCCGCGAGGTTCGCTGCCTCGCGCCTGCCGGGCCGCAGCGATGAGCCCGGCGGTGAAGGAGAGCAGTTCGTCGTCGCCCGGAGCCAGGACCCGGGCCATCGTCGGGTCGGATACGGCCCGCCCCGCTGCTGCCAGGGAGAACCGCATGAGCCGCATGCTCTCCTGGTCAGCGTTGATCAGGGCATGGAGGCATGTACGGAGCACGGCTTCCGGGCTGGTTACGCCGGCTGCCCTGACCTCGTTCTCGATGTTGGCGTTCACGGCTCGCACCGCTCGGTCGAGCGCATCGCGAATCAGGGCCTGCATCGAGGAGTAGTAGTGCTGCACCTGCCCCATGGAGACGCCTGCTTCGTCGGCCACCTTGCGCAGCGTCACCTGCTCAATGCCGCCCCGGACGGCCAGCGACCAGACGGCGTCGACCAGGCGCCTCCTGCGCTCCTCATGGTTCACGATCTTCGGCATTGCGCCTCCTCCCTGGCCGTTTACCATGCATCTGCATTGCAAACGAGGTTCCGCCTTATTACAGTGCAAGTGCACTGTAACCGTCCCACCGACGGCCATGGCGGTGTGGAGGGCGCCCCCGGTGGAGTGCTGCTGCGCGATGGCGACGTTCTGGAGATCTGGAAGGCATCACATGAAGTACGACATCCTTGAGGGCCTCGGTGTGGTTCTTCTCGCCCTTGGGGCGCAGGGAGCAATTCGCCAGCTCATCGATCACGACAACGCCGGCCTGCTCGGCTGGCTGCCAGGCGGATTCGCAGCCGGCATCACCGTCTACGTTCTCGCCATTGTGATCGGCGCAGTCGTTGCGGGCTGGGCCCACGGCGCAGCGAAGGCGGTCGGCCGTCGCCGCTGAACAAATCCGACCGAGTTCCACCGTTCGCTACACAGACCCCCGTCAGGCGTGGGACTACTGCACGCGGGACTGCTGCGGGGTGTGAGTGCGCAGGGCTTCTGTGAACCACGTGAACACCGGTGCCAGGCTGGGCGGGACGGGCCATCCGTTGATGACGGCCAGCAGGTGCCAGTAGCGTTCCGCGCGGGGGTCGCCAGCGATCTCCAGGCGTGTCAGCAGCCAGTGGCGCAAGTCGGCGTCGTCGGCGCGGCTGAAGGTTTGGGCGTAACGGGCGGTAAGAGCGTCGAGGATGGGTGTGGCCTCGGCCGAGGCTGGAGCGATGCCGACATCGAGCGCGCGGCCGACGGTGTCGCGGACGGTCTCGGTGAGGTCGTGATGCAAGCCGGTGACGTCGCCTTGAGCGCGCTCGGCTGCCTGGTACTCCGCCATGCGGCGGACGGCGGCACGGAAGTCGGGGTCCTGGGTGAGCTCGGCGAGTTCCACCCAGGCATCGACCTGATTGGGTTCGGGGTCGTCCGGCAGCTCAGGCATGGCCGAGCGCATCATGTCCACGAAGTCGGCGTTGGCGTCGAACCCGCCGAAGGTGTCGTCGATGAAGTCATTGATGAAACGTCGGCGTTCGTCGTCGGAGAGCTTGGCAAGCTTGTGCATGAGGTCCATTTCCTCGGGGGTGGAGCCCCTTTTGGCCACCGCTCGCAGTACCGCGCGCCGCAGTCGCAGAGTGCGGATCTGCGCCTCCAGGGCGTCGGCGTGTGCGGCCGCGACCTCGGGCACCGAGACCTCCCGGTCCAGCACCTGCCGGATGACAGCAAGGTCGAGCCCCAGGTCACGCAGGGTGCGTACCAGATCCAGACGCGCCAGTGCGCCGATGTCATAGAGACGGTAGCCAGCCGGGCTGCGGTCCGTCGGCGGCACGATTCCGGTGTCGGAGTAGAACCGAATGGTCTTGACCGTCAGCCCGGTCCGCCGGGCCAGGGCCCCGATCGTGAAGAGCGTGTCGCCGTCCATGCCTGCACCTTCGTGCCTCCCCCCACGGGAGACTCAAGCCCAGTGAAGCGCTCCGGGATCGGTGGAGGCTCTATGCGTTGGCTCCAGCCGCCGGTTGGGGCTGGTGTCGAGCGTAGTAGTTGGTCTCGTGTTCGTGGGGTGGGATGGTCCCGATCGCAGTATGCAGACGCTGGTTGTTGAACCAGTCGACCCATTCCGCGGTCGCGAGCTCGACGTCGGGCAGGCCGTGCCACGGCTTGCGGGGCTTGATCAGCTCGGTCTTGTAAAGGCCGAGCTGGGACTCCATGAGGGCGTTGTCCAGGGCGTCGCCGACGGTGCCGATCGAGGCGTCGATGCCGGCCTCGAGGAGGTGGGCGGTGAAGGCGAACGACGTGTACCTGACTGCCCGCATCGGAATGATGTATCAGCCCAGGTCCGACCGGGTTTCCGGCTCGGTCGCGGCGCCATAACGCCATATCGAGAGCGTCTAGGACGAGCTTGGCCCGCTTGCTGGTGGCCGCGGACCAGCCGACGATCGCCCGGGAGAACACGTCGACGACGAAGGCGACGTAGACGATCCCGGACCAGGTGGCCACGTAGGTGAAGTCGGCGACCCACCGCTCGTTCGGATATGAGGCGGTGAAGTCGCGTTGCAGCAGGTCACCGGCCCGATCGTGGCCGTCGTCGCGGATGGTGGTGCGGGTACCGCGGCCGCGTCGGACGCCCTGGAGGCCGAGGTCGCGCATCAGCCGGGTGACGGTGCAACGGGCCACTGGTATGCCTTCGCGGTGCAGCTGTCTCCAGACCTTCCGCACCCCGTAGACGCTGAAGTTGTCGGCGTGGACGCGGCTGATCTGCGTTTTCAGCTCCGCATCCCGCACCGACCGCGCACTGGGCGTCCGCTTCCTGGCGGCGTAGTAGGTGCTCGTGGCGATCTTCAGTCCGTGACTGGTGAGGACTCTGCAGATCGGCTCGACCCCGAACACCTGCCGGTGCTCGTCGATGAACGCTACGAGCGCTTCGACGGCCGGTCGAGCTCGGCCGCGAAGAAAGCTGAAGCCGCCCTGAGGATTTCGTTCGCCCTCCGTAGTTCGGCGTTCTCGGCCTTCAGTCGCTTGATCTCCGCTGCCTCCTCCGAGGTCACACCGGGGCGGTGGCCGGCGTCGACCTGGGCCTTGCGGACCCAAGTCCGCACCGTCTCGGCGGCACCGATACCCAGCTTCGCGGCGACCGCCTTCATCGCGGCCCACTCCGTCGGATAGTTGGGACGGATCTCCGCGACCATGCGCACCGCACGCTCACGAAGCTCGGCAGGGTAAGGGGAAGGACGGGCCATGAACTCGATCCTCTCAGGGAATCGAGCCTCCAACAGGCCCGGAGCGCTTCACAGCGTCGCCATCGCCTCCAACGAGTCCTTCAGCGGTTGGACCAAGACCTTCACCGACCCCCGCCTCTGCGCGGCCATCGTCGACCGCCTCACCTTCGGCGGCAACATCATCGAGACTGGCACCGACTCCTACCGTCTCGCCACCACCCGCGCCCGCGCTGAGCAGCAGGCCGTCGGCTGAACCGGACGCGGGAGTGCCTGCCGGGCGACGTGGGCGACTTACCCCTGGCGCAGAAATTCCCGCAGGTCCGCAGCTACAGCTGTCATCCCTTCACCGGCTTCGATCACGGTCGTCACCGTGCACTTCCAGTCACCGGGAAAGAAGCCGGACCGAAGCGTCCAGTCCAGATACACATGACCACCCGAGCCGAAGGCCGCCGTCACGACCAGATGATTGTTGATCCAAACCCGCTCCCCCTCCCAGCCACGAAAGTCGCGCGCGAGGCCGTCGAAGAACTCGCTCATGTCATCCCAGACGGTGAGGGTCACATTCTCGAGCCGTGCACGCACACCATCAGCAACGGCCTCCACCGCGAAGACGGACTCGTACTCATCCGCACGCGACCAGTCGAACAACCGGACAGAGGCCGCCAGCGCCCCCGGCCCCCGCACGACGAGCTCAGCTTGCCCTGGCCCCACCTCGATCAGACTCACCCACCGAAGGATACGGACGTCGACACGTTGACGACATCACGATTCCGTGGCCCAGGACCGTTGCTGATTCTCATCAAAATTCGACGGCCCAGCAGCAGCCATCTGTTCCCAGCGCCCACCGACAAGTGCTCTTCGTTCTGACCTACGTAGCCACCACCGGCTCTGGTCGGCCGACGGCACCTGGGAACGGCTGCTGCAACAGGTCCAGGCTGCGGCCGACGCGGCCGGCGAGATCGACTGGGACATCTCGGTGGACTCCACCATCGTGCGCGCCCACCAGCACGCGGCGGGCGCCCGCACCGATCCGCCGCCAACCCTTGCCGCGCCAAAGGGGGACGAGATGGTGGAACACCAGGACGAAACACCGTGGCAGAGCCTCGTCGGCCGGCTGGTGGAGATGGCGCAGGAGGCGAGGGCCTGGGCCGTTCACGCGGCGGCTTCACCAGCAGGATTCACCTGAGCGCGGACGGCCACTGCCGCCCAATGTCTCTGATCGTCACGCCGGGGCAGCGGGCCGACTGCACCCAGTTCGTTCCGGTGCTGGAGAAGATCCGGGTCCTCCGGCTCGGGTCGGGCAGACCCCGCAAGAAGCCCGACAGCGTCGCGGCCGATAAGGCTTACAGCAACGGTCCCTGCCGTCAGTATCTGCGGTGCCGCGGCATCCGGCACATGATCCCGGAGAAGGCCGACAGCCAGGCCGCCCGCCTACGCAAAGGAGCGCGCGGCGGACGGCCGCCAGGCTTCGACGAGGACCGGTACAAGAAGCGCAACACCGTCGAGCGGGCCATCAACAAGCTCAAGAACTCCCGTGCCGTCGCGACCCGTTACGACAAGCGCGGGTACGTCTTCCTCGGCACCGTCACCGCGGCCGCCCTGGTCATCTGGCTCCGCACCTGACCGCGTGCCGCGACGTCAGCGCACCGAGGCGCCCGGCGCCAACGCCAGGCCCGCTGCCGCGAGGAAGTCCTCAAGACTGATGACACCGCTACCGGTGCCGTCGTCCCATTCGATCAGGAGCCCCGAGCGGCCCTCGTTCCACGACTCCAGACTGTCATCGAAGTCAGGGTCGGGATGCCACTCGACGCAGCCCTCGCCATGCCGGTATCGGAGATACAAGTACTGGCCGCCTGCCGTCCAGGCATCCCACTGCGACGGATAGGCAGAACACGTCTGCACAACCCGCGCAAGCTTCCGGCCCTCATCTGTATCCATCCGAGGATGGTCGCGCACCAGTAGACCCCTGGCAATCGGCTTCAGGCTGCCGTCACAGGCGCCTCAAGTAGCGGCTAGAGCACGCCATCAATGATCGGCCGGACAGCTCCTAGCTGCCGACGCCACCAGAGCGACGAGTGCGTGGATGAGAAGCGCGCGCCCAGGAGGTCCTGCCGCTCGAGGAGATTTCGCCACGACCTGAGCCGCAAATCCGGACGTGGGTACGAAGCGTGCAACCGTGGCCGCCAACATGCACGAGTTCGTCAGGCGTCGGCGAGAAGGGGGTCATACGCGGTGTTCTTGCGGCGGCCGGACATGAAGGAAAGGAAGTCGCCCACGAAGGCGCTGCGGCCGTAGCTGCCGTCTGTGGTGGTGAGGTCGCGGTGGAAGGCGGTGCGGAAGAGCGCCCGGTGTTCGTCCGCGTTGATGGTCCCGCTGCCGTCCTTGTCGGTGGCGTCGAAGAGCACCTCGGCGACGCGGATGAGCGCGGGACCGGCGAGGGAGGGTACGGCGGCGGCGTACTCGTCGGCGCTGACACGGCCGTCACCGTCCGTGTCGAGGGCGGCCTGGAGCTCGCGCCACCAGGCGGCGAAGGCGTCGTAGAGCCGGGTCTCCTCGGGTTCGTCCAGGTCAAGGCGGGTGGCCAGTTCGCGTGCCATGGCGGCGAGGTCAGGCCAGTCGAGGTGGCCGTCGCCGGTCTGGTCCAGCACCTGACGGAAAAACTCCTCCGCCGAGCGCTGGCCCTCTGCCGCCGCCGAGCTAGCCGGGACCGGGTCGGGGCCCGTGTCACCGTTCAGTGGTGTGAGGAGGCGGAGCAGGGCCGATGCCCGCTTCATGCGGGCGCGCAGCGCGGTCACGGTCCGGGCGCGGGGGTCATCGCTGTCCGGTGAGAGGGAGAGGGTCTCGATGATGGTTTCGGCATTGATCCAGCCCTCGGGCAGGAAACGGGTGAGCCCGGCGGCGAGGTAGGCACCCTGCATGAGGGTCGGGGCGCCGGGCATCTCGGGCAGGCCGGCCCTGCGCCGGTAGGGCTCGGGAAGCGAGGCGACGGTGATCGCGCCGAGGAGCGGACCGACGACGGCCCGGCCGGCCGCCCACAGCGTCGGCGCGCTGTCGAGCAGTGCCGGGGCGGGCAAGTGGTCGAAGAGCCGGTAGAGAATGATGCGGGCCGCCTCGGTGTTCTCCAGCTCGTCCTCGACGACCCGGTCGAAGTACCGCCAGAAGTCGTTCAGGTCCTCGGGGAGTTCCCCGGCATCGCCGTCGAGCGCGGCGAGGAAGGCGCGGTACTCGGCGTACATGCGCTCCATGGTGTCTTGGTCGAGCGGCTGACCGCTCAGTCGGCACATGGTGACGGCGCTCTCGTAGAGGGTGGCGACCACCCAGGCGCGGGCCGCGCGGTCCATGGCGTCGTAGGAGCGGCCGCGGGTGTCGGAGCCGCTCATGCGGGCGTGCAGCCTGTTGAGCCGGGCGGCCTCCCGTTCACGTACGGCTGGATCGGCATTGAACATGCGCCGCATGCTGAGGAAGGTGTTGCGCAGCCGACGCCAGGGGTGGGCGACGAAGGTGGAGTTGTCGGCGAGGGCGGCGCCGATCTGCGGGTGGGCGGCCTCCAGCACGGTGGCGCGGATCATGGCCAGCGCCCAGCGCGGGTCGTCGAAGAAGGCGCGGAACTGTGATTCCGGGCCGAACAGGGGTGCCTTGTCGGCCGTTCCCGTGGTTCCAGTCGTCATGACGGGTCTCCGTTCGTCTGGGGCGGCACGCCGCCGAAGCGGCGGTCACGGCGCCGGTAGGTGTGCAGGCAGGTGAGGAAGTCAGGGGCCCGGAAGTCTGGCCAGAGCACCTCGGGGAACACCCACTCGGCGTAGGCGACCTGCCAGAGCATGAAGTTGGAGATGCGCTGCTCGCCGGAGGTGCGGATGACGAGGTCGACGTCGGGGGTGTCGGGAAACGGCAGATGGTCCGCGAAGAGCCGCTCGGTCACATCATCGGCGGGTGTCCCGTTGCGAATCAGCGACTTGGCGGCCTCGACGATGTCTCGGCGTCCGCCGTGGTCGAAGGCGACGGTGAGCGTCATCCCCTGGTTGTCGGCGGTCAGCGTCGCCAGATCGTCGAAGTCCTGGGCCAGCTCCCGGGGGATGCGCGGGTCGGTGGCCCCGAGGAAGCGGCAGCGGATGCCGCGAGCGAGAAGCAGCGGTGCGTGCTTGCGCACAACCCGGCGGACCATGCGCATCAGGTAGTCGACCTCGGTGCCGGGGCGGTTCCAGTTCTCGGTGGAGAAGGCGTACAGACTGAGCCACTCGACTCCGGCCGCCCGGGCCGCCTCGATGATGTCGATGACGGTGGTTTCGGCAGCCCGATGGCCCGCCGTTCGTGGAAGCGAACGCCGCTGAGCCCAGCGGCCGTTGCCGTCCATCACGCAGGCTACGTGCCGCGGCACCGCACGCGCCGGCCCATCGTCCCGCCGCTGATCGTTGCCGTGCTGTCGCCCATCCGCCCCGTCCCCCGTTGCCGTGCGTGCGCGATGGACGCCGTGATCCGTCACACCCAGCCCCGTCTCGCCCGGAGCGGCACGGTCGGCCCTGCCCCGCTCGGTCACGCCCACCCCGTATCGTCCATACGCACGCCCCACCGGAGCGTTCCCTCCTAGGAGTCTGACGGCACGGAAGGATCCTGACCGGCCGAACAGGGGGTCGTCACCCTTGGCTCAGATGTCCGATTCCCTTCGGCATCGGCGGCTTTCTCCGGTGACCACGATCGACAACCTCATCCGCCTTCGCCCCCCCTCCGTCTCCGCCGCTCCCATCGGCCAGGGCCAGGCCCTTCTCCTGAAGATGAAGCCACAGGCTGTCCGACTGCTTGCGCGACGAACCCGCGCGCAGCCACCCGTCAGGCGGCTCTCATCGCGCGGGTTGGAGCGTGACCGCATCCAAGAATCCGCGGACCTGCGCGCTTCCGACCCGGCCGCACAGAAGGTCCGCCGCCAGGAGCAGGGCCACCAGTACGTCGAGGCCCGGCTGATCGCGCTGGGCGCTCCCGTACCGCGGGCCGGCTGCGATCCCGCGGTGTGGCTACGGGAGGCCCTGACAGCGATCGGTACCCGTAGCGTCCGCCACCGCGGCGCCCACAGGTTCATCTTTCCCCTGGGCCAAAACCGGCGACAGCGTGCCCGCACCAAGATCGGGATCGATGCGCGACCGCCCTATCCACGCCGCCCCGACTCCGAACCGGCCGCCCTGTGACGGCCATCCACCCATTCCCCTGCCTTCCTTGGAGCAGTCATGCCCGCACGCCCCACCGTCTGCCCGTCCGGCACCCCGGACCTGACCGCCTACGACCTGCTCGCCCCGCAGCTGTCCGGCGGCAAGGGCAGCGGCGTCATGCTGTGGCCGTTCATGCGGGACGCCGCGGCGGCCGGGGTCACCGACCGGGTGATCACCTATCACGCCACGCTCGGGCCGCTGGAATGGCCGGCCGTGCACGTCGACGGCACGCGCTATGCGTCGATGTCCGAGCTCGCCGCCGCCCAGAGCGCGGCCTGCGGCATCCCGCCCGACCGCCATGTGGAAGTCACACGGCCCGCGTTCCTGCTCACCGAGATCGCCGCCTACGGCGGCTTCCCCCGCATGGGCAGCCCCTACTGCCGCAAGTACGCCAAGGAGTCCATCATCTCCACCGCCTGGACACCCCTGGTGCGCCGGCTGCGCCGCGAGCTCGGCCGCCCGGTGCCCATCCTGAAGGTCATGGGGCTGCGGGCCGACGAGAGCCGCGACCGCGCCCACCACCCCGCCTACCGCGACATCCTCACCAACAGCGCCCGCATCGTCGACGAGTGGCTGCCGGTCAAGGACTGGCCCACCGCCACCGTCCTGGAATGGCACCGGGACGCCCCCGTGGCACACCACTGGACCTACGAATCCTACCCAGGCGCGGACGACTGGCGGGGAACCAGCCGCCATGTTGACCGGACTAGCCGGGTTTTGAAAGTCGGCTCTGTTCCTCGCCTCGCATCGTGATGATCTCGGTGTGGGGCGAGGGGATTTTTCTGATGAGCAGTGGGCGGTGCTGGAGCCGTTGTTGCCGGTTGCGGTGTTGGGGCGGCCGTCGTTGGGTCGGCGGAGGCTGATCGATGGGATCCGGTGGCGGGTGCGGGCCGGTGCACCGTGGAGGGATCTGCCGTCGGAGTACAGGCCGTGGCAGACGGTCTATGGACTCTTCCGCCGCTGGCAACGCGACGACACCTGGACCTTGCTGTTGACTCGGCTGCAGGTCCGGGCGGACGCGGCAGGGCTGATCACGTGGGAGGTCAGCGTCGACTCCACGATCTGCCGGGCCCATCAGCACGCCGCGGGCGCCCGCCGCCACGGCCAGTCTCAGAAGGAACCGCCGGGCGGTACCCGCACGGATACCCGAGGACCACGGCCTGGGCCGGTCCCGGGGAGGCTTCACCACCAAGATCCACCTGGCCTGCGAACAAGGCCAACGGCCGCTGTCCTTGCTGGTCACCGCAGGTCAGCGTGGTGACAGTCCTCAGTTCACCGCTGTTCTGGAAGGCATCCGAGTACCGCGCACCGGACCCGGCCGTCCCCGTGTCCGCCCGCTGCGAGTGCGGGGCGACAAGGCGTACTCCTCTCGCACCAACCGGGCCTACCTGCGGAAGCGGGGAATCCGGTGCACGATCCCGGAGCCTGCCGACCAGGCCGCCAACCGCAAACGGCGAGGGAAGGCCGGCGGGCGGCCTCCGCCCTTCGACCGCGAGGGCTACAAGGCCCGGCACGCGGTCGAATGCGGGATCAACCGGCTCAAGCGCAACCGAGCGGTCGCCACTCGCTTCGACAAACTCGCGGTCCGCTTCGAAGCGACCGTCCTGATCGCGGCCATCGGCGAGTGGTTATGACCGGCCCGAGCCGTCGTCTCCCCATGCCATGCTGGCCGCAATCAGGATGAACGGAGCGAGGGGAAGGCAACGATGGGGGCTCAGTACTACGGCGCCGACAGCGAGAACGGCGACCGCATCGACGACCCCTCCGAGGACGCACTGTTCATGCTGATCAGCGACCTCAACGACTCCGACAACACGTTCGTGGTCGTCCAGCCCGACGAGGACGACCCCGCCTGGTTCACCTCAGTGGCCGTCCTGGACGAAGGCGGGTACGAGATCGTCCGCCGCGACACCGCCCGCAATGAGCATGAGGTCACCACGGCGACCAGCGTCAACGACATCGCTCGCGACCTCACCATCTGGATGGCCGCCCGCGACATCCCCGGACGGCCAACCAGGCACGTCAACGAGTTGTAAAACACGGTCTAGTCTTCTGAGTCAGGAATTCTGTTCAGATAGCTGGCGAGGCGTTCGAGGATCTCGTCCGCGGTCTTGGTCCACACGTAGGGCTTGGGATCGGTGTTCCATGCGGCAATCCAGGCACGGATGCCCTTCTCCAGCGCTTGGACGCTCTTGTGGACGCCTCGCCGTATCTGCTTGTTGGTCAGCTCGGCGAACCACCGCTCGACCAGGTTGAGCCAGGACGATCCGGTGGGGGTGAAGTGCAGGTGGAAGCGGGGGTGGGCCATCAGCCAGGTCTTGATCGCCGGAGTCTTGTGGGTGGCGTAGTTGTCCAGCACCAAGTGCACGTCCAGGCCCGCCGGCACCTCCTGGTCGAGCTTGACCAGGAACTTCTTGAACTCCTCGGCCCGGTGCCGGCGGTGCAGGGAGCCGATCACCTTGCCGGTGGCGACCTCGAGTGCGGCGAACAGGGTGGTGGTGCCGGCGCGCACGTAGTCGTGGGTGATCCGCTGCGGGACCCCGGGCATCATCGGCAGCACCGGCTGGGAGCGGTCCAGCGCCTGGATCTGGCTCTTCTCGTCCACGCAGAACACCAGCGCCCGCTCGGGGTGATCCAGATACAGGCCGACCACATCGTGGACCTTGTCGATGAAGTACGGGTCGGTCGACAGCTTGAACGCCTCGGTGCGGTGCGGCTGCAGGCCGAAGGCCCGCCAGATCCGCGACACGGTCGACTGCGACAGTCCCATCTCCTTCGCCATGGCCCGCGTCGACCAGTGCGCGGCATCCTTCGGCGCCGACTCCAGCGTCCGCTTCACCACCGCGGCGACCTGCTCGTCGGTGACCGTCCTCGGCCCGCCGGAGCGCGGCATGTCGCCCAGGCCGGCGATCCGGTGCTCGACGAACCTCGCCCACCACCGGCCCACCGCATGCGGTGTCGAACCGAGCTCGGCGGCGACATCCTTGTTCGACGCGCCAGCCGCGCAGGCCAGGATGATCCGACACCGCAAAGCCCACGCCTGCGGAGTGGAACGGCGCCGCACCCACCCCTCCAGCGCAGCCCGCTCCGTATCCGACAGGATCAACTCGGCCTTCGGCCGCCCAGTACGCGCCACCCCGCACCCCTACACATCTGAACAGAATTCCTGACTCGGAAGACTAGACCGGCATTCCGCTCCGGCCCGCTGCCCCGGCCGTACGCTGGCCGGGGCAGCCCATCGCTCTCTTTGAGGAACCGCGCCGTGTCCATGATCCGCCGCCGCTTCCACGACCTCCCCGCGGAAGCACGCCAGGCCATCACCGGCAAGATCGGCCCCGTCCACGCCGCCCGCACCGCCGACGGAGGACTGAACTCCGGCATCGCCACGTTCCTCGACACCGATCACGGCCCGATCTTCGTCAAGGGCATCCCCACCAACCACCCACAGGCCCCAGCCCAGCGTCGAGAGGCTGCGATCAACCCCCACCTCCCGCGCGCCTGCCCCACCTGTACTGGCACCTCGAGACGGCCGGCTGGGACCTCCTCGGCTACGGAGTCCTTCCGGGACGACACGCCGATTACGCCCCCGGCTCCGCTGACCTGCCCCTCATCGCCGCAGCCCTTGCGGAACTCCAGGAGATCACCGCTCCCTCGGGCATCCCCGTCAAGGCCGCCGAACAACGCTGGTCCGCCTACGCCCCACCCGGAACCGCCACCCTCTTCACCGGCGACACCCTCCTGCACAGCGTCCTCGTGGACGACCGAGCCCACATCATCGACTGGGCCTGGCCCACACGCGGCGCAGCCTGGATCGATCCCACCATCCTCATCCTGCGACTTATCGAAGCCGGACACACGCCCGCTGAGGCAGACGCTTTCGCCCGCCGCTTCCCCTCATGGCGCACCGCCCCAGCGAAGGCCGAGAAGGCGTTCGCCGCCGCCAACGCCGCGGCGTGGGAAGAGATCGCCAGCACCGACACCGCACCATGGAAAACAGCGCTGGCCAGCCACGCGATCGCCTTCCACGCCCACCTGCATGCCTTGCCCGGCAACAGGTAGAGCGAGGAAGCGGCTCGGTAACGACCGGTGACGACACCGAACGTCGCCCCCTACCTGTGCCCCATGCGGTCGCGCAGCGTGAAGACGCCCCATATGCTCGCCGTTGTACGCGCGCACCGCCTTCGCTGCGGACGCCCGCCGGCTCGGGCACGAGCACGGCCCCTGGGACTGGACGCCCGAGGTGTCGCACTCCATCGGCGAGGGACAACGGGTGGTGGCCGACGCCGTCATGTACTACACGGTCATCAAGGGTGAGCAGCGGCGCAAGCTGCGCGCGTTCGTGGAGGTCGACCGCGCCACCATGAGCGGTGAGCGTCTGGCGGTGAAGCTGATCGAGTACGCGCGGCTGCATCAGTACGAGGCCCAGCCCGTCGGCCGGCGTCGGCGCGTCGCCGCGGAGCCCGGCTGGATGCGCTGGTATCCGGTCTTCCCCCGTGGGCTGTTCGTCCTCACCGGGGCCTCCCGTGCCCGGTTGAAGGACAGGATCAGCGACCTGCAGGCGATGGCCGCCCAGCACCCCCTGGTCGCCGCGCTCGCCCGCGAAGTACCGCTCGGAGCCGCCGTCCTCGAGGACCTCGAACAGCACGGCCCCGCCCAGGACGTGTGGACGCCCCTGACCGGCGGCACACCCCGCCCCTGGACCGACCTGTGACGCTGCCGGCCACCCCTGCCGGCGGATACACGAGCGAACCCCGGACCGATACCGTGCCGAAGCACGGCAGTTGACACCAACAGCAGCCACCGACCTGCGGCTTCGGCGCGGCGAAGCACAGTGGTTGGCACCAGGTCGGCACGCTATTTGTCACCAGCAGCGTCGAAAGCACGGCAGTCATCACCAGCTTTGGTGACCGCTGACCGTCCACCTGATCCGCTTGCAGGGGAAATGGGGGACGGCTTTCGCGCAGATCGAAGCCCCTTGGCTGGGACGGCGGGTCAGAGGTCGTATGCGCCTCCGCGTTGTCGCAGCGAGAGGATCGACGTCACCGTGGATGCGCGGTAGCGGTCTTATCTGGGTGCCGACTCGCGGACCTGGGTGGCGGAGATGAGCCCAGCCAGGGAGGTGCGGGCTTCCGACAGCGCTGAGATCCGGTCGTTCAGACCTTGGAGGTGTTCTTGAAGGGTCTCCAACTTGCATTCGGCGACCGTTCCGTCCTGGCGAACGCACGGCAGCAGGTCTCGGATGACCCGGGTCGGCAGGCCGGCGTCCAGCAGCGAGCGAATGCGGCGGACCACGTCGGGGGCGCTGTCGTCGTAGCGGCGGTGGCCGCTGTCGAGGCGATGGGACCCCAGGAGGCCCTGATCCTCGTAGTAGCGCAGCAGTCGGACAGAAGTGCCCGTCACGGCGGCGAGTTCGCCGATCCTCATGTGGTGCTCCTCACAACCGCTTGAACCTCACATCAGTGTGAGATCTTAGGGTCACAGCCATGACGAACACAGACCACCCCATCGCCCTCTACGGATTCCTTCGCCCCAGGCCGGAGCGCAAGGACGAGGTCCGGCGCATCCTCTCCTCCTTCGTGGAACCCACCCGGCGGGAGCCCGGCAATCTGCAGTACCACCTTCACGAGCACGAGGACGGCCGCTTCTTCCTGTACGAGGTCTGGCGCTCCCAGGAAGACCTGGATCGGCACAACGCGACGCCCCCGCTGCGAGCCTTCCTGGAAAACCTGTCGACTTTCCTGGAAGAAGCCCCGGAGGGTTACTTCGACACCATGCTCAGCCCGTACCCCGATACCGAACCGGCTCCAGCCTGAGCGGGATGCCCGCGGCAGATGCCCTGCAGCAAACCGTGCACGGAGCAGGACTCAACTCCCACGACCTTGGGACCGCCCCGCGTGACACACCTTCGATCTTGGTGACAACAAGCCTGCTTGGTGACAACCATCGTGCTTCGGCTCACACATGGTCCAGGGCTCGCGTGATGCGCGGTGGCGTCCACAGGTCGAACTCCAGGTGCTCGATGTCGGTGAAGCGGACCTCATCCAGGCTCCCGGCGCGGCGGCCGTTGTCCTGGAAGTACACCTCCTTGAGCGCTTCAGCCGCGATCTTCTTGAGCCGCTGGTCGCCGACGTCGGCCTGCTGGGCGTCGAAGAGGCCGGCGGCGTACTGCGGGGGCAAAGCGACGGTCGGATGCCGGATGCGGTCCTGGTCCGTCGACCCGATCGGAGCAGCAGAAGCCCTTCTGGTGTCGTCCCCGCACTTGCGGGGGTAGCTCCGGCCGGCCACCCCCGGTGCTGCCTCCGAGCCGTCGTCCCCGCGCTTGCGGGGGTAGCTCTCCTGGGCCCGCTTGCGAACCACCCCGGAGCGCGTCGTCCCCGCGCCTGCTGGGGTAGTTCATGACACGGCATCACAGTGGGGTTGCGATACGGGTCGTCCCCGCGCCCGCGGTAGTTCGAACTCTCCCGATCCTGCTAACTGCCGGTGTCGATGGCGGCGGAGGCGGTGTTCTGCTCGGGTAGGTGCAGGTCACGGCGGTGGCGTGCGGCGCGGCGGTGGGTGGCGGCGATGCAACGGGGTGTGCAGGCGGAGTGCCCGGTGTGCGGGCGGTCGTGGACGGTGGGGGTGGAGCGGTCGCGGTCGGCGGTATACCGCTCGACGCGGTGCCGGGTGCGGGCCTGCCGTCGGCGGCGGGCGTCGCGGGAGGGCGTTACGGAAACGCCGTAGCCGAACGCCTCACCTGTCTCTGTGGTTGACAATCTGATGAGACCGGGGACCGGTCCCGGCCGCGAACCGCTAAGTTGCCCCGTGAACGAGGCTCACGGCGCTGCGTAACAGTCAAGCCCTGATCAGATGAAGAGCGGAGTGTTCATCACGATGAAGTTCTTCCGGCGGCGGTCCAGCCCTCCCCCGAGCTCTCCCGGTCATCCGGTGGACCTCCACGCGGCCGCGTCGACTGGAGCCGTGCCGCAGCAATGCCCGAACTGTGGCTCGCGGAAGCTGTTCAAAGAGAAAGCATCATTCACCGCGATTTATCGCATCGACGACGAGCGCAGTCTCGCGCAGCCGTTCACGCCGATGCAGGTCTACTGCAAGGAATGTGACTTTCTCGTGAACGACGACCTGTATTGGGATGCCCAGGTCGTGTATGCGCGGTTGGCAGGCGGCCGCACACCGCAAATTCGCGTAGCCGCAGAAGTGGACAAGGCCATGCAAGCGGCCAAACAGTTGCCGGCTCTGTCCGATGCCGAACGGGACCAGGACTACGACAGGGCACGGGAGGTCTGGGGCTGCGCCGGCATGCACACGATCGCCGAGAGCGAGCTCCAGGACACCCTGACCAGAATCATCCGCGGGTACCTCGCGGAGGGCGCCTACAAAGTCGAGACGGAGATGGTGGAGCAGAGGTTTCTATTGCTCTCGTTCATTACGGGAACCGGCTGGCGTCCGGTTCGACTCGCTCGCACCGCCAGTAGCGGGTTCGTTGTCTACGGCCAGATCTATCTATACCGAATCCTCGACGCTCTCTGAGAGGGCAGTATGAGAGTCCATAGGAGATCTGTCGTCACCTGATCGTGTGGCGGTGCGGCGTCCCGGCCGGTCGGCGGCCATGGGCATGTTGGGCTGGTCGCCGTGAGCGAGCGCAAGCCCTACAAGACCGACGTGAGTGATGAGCAGTGAGCGCTGGTGAAGCCTGTGAGCGCCGCGTGGAAGGCCATGCATCCCTCGGTCAGTGGCCATCAGGGTCGGTACGCGATGCGGGAGATCGTCAACGCGTTGCTCTACCAGGGCCGGACCGGTTGTCAGTGGGAGCTGCTCCCGCACGACTTTCCGTCGGCCGGTGCGGTGAAGTACTACTTCTACACCTGGCGTGACGACGGCATTGATCAGACCATTCACGACCTGTTGCGCTGGCAGGTGCGGGAGATGGCGCGTCGGAAGGCGGACCCGAGCCTGGTGGTGCTCGACACCCAGAGCGTTCACGCGGCGGCCGGGGTGCTCACGGTGTCGACGGGGTGTGATGCGGCAAAAAAGTACCGGGTCGCAAGCGCGGCCTGGCTGTTGACGTTCTGGGGCTGGTGATCGCGGTGGTCGTGGCGGCCGCGTCGGCGCACGAGAACGCCGTCGGGATCGCGCTGCTGGACAAGGTCGCCGCCGACACCGACGCCGTACGGAAGGGCCCTGGTCGACCAGGGCTTCAAGAACGCCGTCGTCGCGCACGGTCGGAAGGTGGGCATCGAGGTGGAGATTGTCGAGCGCAATCCCGCGCAGACCGGGTTCGTTCCCCAGGCCAAGCGGTGGGTCGTGGAACGCGCCTATGGGATCTTGATGCTGCACCGCAGGCTGGTGCGCGACTACGAGCATCTGCCCCGCAGTTCGGAGTCGCGGGTGTACTGGGCGATGACCGCGGTGATACTGAGGCGGCTGACCGCGGCGACCGTACCCGCCTGGCGCACCGCATGACCGGCGGGGAGCTGACGCTCGGCGCGGTACTGGCACGGCTGGAGGAGCGGGAACGGGAGATCACCGCGCAGGCCGAGACGATGCGGGAACAGATCACGCAGTTGACCGCCCAGCTCGACGAACTCGGCCGGGCTGCCGAAGAAGTCCGGATCACCCGCAAGACGCTGCTGGCGCCGCCCGACCCCGGGCTGCCCGCGCTGTCGGCACCGAAACTGCCGGACCACCCGGCCTACCAGCAGATCATGGCGGTGTTCACCGCGGCCGACCATCCGCTGCGTGCGCGGCAGGTGTGCGAGGTAATGGACGTGGCGGTCGCGCCCAACAACATCAACAACGTCCGCCTCAAGCTCAAGCGGCTGGCCGACCGCGGAATCCTGGCCGAAACCGAGCCAGGACTCTTCGCCAGGCCACGACCGCAATCGCCCGGACCTCAGCCCTGACCAACACGCCTACTCGAGGTCCATGGCCAAGTCGGCCGATGTCTCACGGCCCATCGCCTCGGACGGCGCGGTCTTGATGCTGCCCGGAGCCCAGCCGAGTACCTCCTCGAAGCTTCGGGCAACGGTCGGGGTGGGCAGGTCCCCACGGTCGCGTTCGAAGGTCCTGATGGTCGCCTCACTCAGCCAGGTGCGGCGCGCGAGTTCACGCTCCGAGATGCCCTCGGCCTCTCGGAACTCGATGAGGGCTCTCGCCAGCCGTGTCGAATCCTCTCCACTCATGACCGCAGTATGCCGCCGAGCCCAGGCCGGGATGGCCCTCTTGCTCGGTCCCACGCCAGGGCACCGGGCGGCGGTAACACGCCCGCTGGAGTGGTGTATCGACGGCCACTCGATGATCTCGGTCTGAGGCTGTGCGGTGAGTTCGGTGGGCAGGGCGGGGTCGTCGGTTTCTGACTCGATCGGGTGGAGGCGAGCCTTGGCAAGGAGCTCGCGGCCCATGTGGCGGCGGGCTTCGGTCCACTCGTCGTTCTGCTCGGCCAGGACCGCGCCGACGAGCCGGATGACGGCGGTGCGGTCGGGGAAGATGCCGACCACGTCGGTGCGGCGCCGGATCTCCTTGTTCAGCCGCTCCTGCGGATCGTTCGACCAGATCTGCCGCCAGATCTCCCGCGGGAAGGCGGTGAAGGCCAGCAGGTCGTGCTGGGCGGCGTCCAAGTGGGCTGCGGCCTTGGGGAACTTGGCATCCAGCGCGTCCATGACGTGCCGCATCTGGGCCTGGACGGCGTCGGTGTCGGGCTGTTCGAAGACGGTCCGCAGCAGGGGTGCCACCCTCCCCCAGCCTCCGGCCGGGGGCACCCCCAGGCTGGGCCGACTTCGGCACCTGGCTCAGCAAGTTCCTCGCGTAGTGGGTGCGACAGCGCTACCACGACGCACCGGGCAGCACCGCACCGATGGCGTCCACCAGGCCGGCGTGGGCGTCGGAGACGACCAGCTGGACGCCGGACAGGCCGCGGGCGACCAGGGAACGCAGGAAGGCCAGCCGGCCGGCGCCGTCCTCGGCGGTGGCCACGTCCGGGCCGAGAATCTCGCGGTCGCCGTCGGCGTTGACGCCGATGGCGATCAGCGTATGCACGTTGACGATGCGGCCGCCCTCGCGGACCTTCTGCGTCAGGGCGTCGACCCAGACGAACGAGTACGGGCCGGCGTCCAGGGGCCGGTTACGGAAGGCGGTGACCTGCTCGTCCAGGTGCTTGGCCATCGCACTGACCTGGGACTTCGACAGCTGCGTCACCCCGAGGGACTCGGTGAGCTTCTCCACTCGGCGTGTGGAGAAGCTCACCGAGGAGGTAGGCGGTGGCGACCACCGAGATCAGGGCCCGCTCGGCCCGGCGGCGGCGCTCGAGAAGCCAGTGCGGGAAGTAGCTGCCCTGCCTCAGCTTGGGAACGGCGAGCTCGACGGTCCCGGCGCGGGTGTCCCACTCGCGCGGGGGATAGCCGTTGCGGTGGTTGACCCTCTCGTCGCTGACCTGCCCGTACTCGGCGTTGCAGAGGGCGTCGGCCTCGGCGGACATGAGGGCGTCGGCGAACGTCTCGACCATCGCGCGCAGCAGGTCGGGACTCGCCGCGGCGAGGTTCTCCTCGGCGAGGGCGTGCAGGGGCA
The DNA here is from genome assembly GCF_014203535.1 of Streptomyces griseomycini. GTDB lineage: Bacteria > Actinomycetota > Actinomycetes > Streptomycetales > Streptomycetaceae > Streptomyces > Streptomyces griseomycini. The sequence continues at coordinate 97,033 of NZ_JACHJI010000018.1, read as the reverse complement.
GACTGTCGGGTGCGGTCATCGTGCTGATCTCCTTCGAGCTTCGACATCTCGAAGATCAGCCGGTGGCCGTTCTCATATCCGGGCCCCCACTCCGACGCCAGGACGAACGCCCGGATCAGGTGGGAACCCGTACACCGCTTCCCGGGACGCAATCCGCCGCGCCCCTCAGGGGTCAGCCCACCCCCATCCGCATACCTCACACACCACGGGATGCAGCCACTGCTCCGGATCCATCAGGAACTTCATGAAAGTTCACCCTGACGAGCCGAAGTCAGTGATCCGGTCCTGCTGTGAAGGGGAGCCGACGTGTGTACTTTGCCCCAAAGACGGACAGTGAGGCCATGGAAGTGGTTGTCGGGACGGCGTGGTGGCGAGTGATCCCTGCTCGCGCCGGCATCTTCACCAGCCACACGGAAGCCCGAGCGGGCAAGGGGGATGAATCAGTGTGGTGGACCGGCTGGGGACTGGTGTTTGTGATCTTCCTCATGCCCGTCGGAGTGGGTCTCGGAGCAGGTCTCGGATCCAACGCCGGTGGTGAGACAGGCCAGCACGTGGGAACGATCGTTGGTGGCATCCTGATGTGGCTGATCGGCAGGTATGTGAACCGAGACGTGCTCTACGTACATCCTGAGGGAAACGAATATCTCCCTCGCAACCGTCACACCCTCTACTCGATCCCCGTCCAGTACTGGGCCGTAGCCGCGGTTCTGTGGGGTATCGGTGGTTGGATCTTCGGGTGGGAATGGTAGGCCGGAGCGCTCGCGGTGATGTCGTCGTCGATCATCTCGGCGCCGAAGTTCTCGGCCTGGGCCCGCATGCCCCGGGGCGTCCCGGGCGTTCCAGGTCCCGGTGGGTGCGGTCGCCGACGTCCTCGGAGGCGTCCAGCAGGATCACCAGCGTGACGCGCTTGTCCACCGGGAGCCGCGTGACAAATGTCGGGCCCGGCCCGCGCGAGGTCGATCGGGCGGCAGCGTGATCGTTGTGACGGCCAAGGGCTAGTCTTCTGAGTGAGCCTCTTTCATCCTGGACAGCTACAGGTCAGCAGCGTATGCACGGCTCGGACGATGATGCTGATGCGGCGGGTAGAGCATCTGGCTCGCCGGAGTGGCCGCCAGGACTTCAGCTGGGCGAAGGCGCGTTCACCTGGGGCTCTGAGCCGGGCATGGTCGCGGTGGAACTGCTGGTAGTGCTCGGGTTGGTGGCGGTGATGGTAGTACGGGGTACGGACGGTGGCACCGGCGCCCTGGTAGGCACGGTCGGCTGGGACGAGGATCTGCCGGGTGAGGCATGCCTGGACGATGCCGTGGGCGCGGGCCGCGGTCAGGTCGTGGGTGCGGCCCGGTGTCGCGCGGGAGAACCAGAGCGGTGTGCCATCGGGACGGGCAACGACCTGCACGTTCATGCCGTGCTTCTTGTGCTTCATCGAGTAGTACGGCTCGTCGGCGGTGATCCGGTCGGTGGGGATCAGGGTGCCGTCAACGACGACGTGGTCGCCTTCACCGAGGCCGGTGAGGCTTCATGGAGGCCGGGTGCCCAGCCGGCCAGGACGTCCAAGGTCTCGTCGACGTACCGCCAGGCGGTGGCCTGGGATATCCCGAAACCAGCTCCGATCTGCGAAAACGTCTCGTTCTTACGCAGGTGCACCAGCGTAAGCAGTGCCTGCTGGAAGCAGCCGGGCTTGCGCCATCGGGTGTTGCGGGCCCGGCGGTGCTCGTGCAGCAGCCAGGCGACATGCTCGACGAGCTCATGTGGCACCTCGAGCGTGGCAGGATACCGAACCAACAGGGCCCCTTCGGCCGCCGGTGTGCTGAGTGGAATCACCACGCCAACGACGAGGGGCCCTGCCTTGTCACCCCACCCGCTGACCAGCCCATTCCACCCTCCAGAACAGGATGAAAGAGGCTCCCTACGTTGTTCTGCGGGATGCGGTGAGCCCTTCGTATGGTTCACCCACCCAGGGGCACCGGGTGTGGTTCAAAGAGCTCTGCCGCTTGTGGCTTGCACTGATTGGCCGCCCGGCGCCCCACGGCGACTCGGCTGCCAATTAGGAATTGCGAATGATCGCTCTGTAGGGAATCGACAGCGAGGTCGTCTGTGGGAGGCATCAGCAGCACACCGCACGGAGGGACCACATGACAGCGATCTGGGCCGGCATCGATGCAGGAAAGACCCACCATCACTGCGTCGCGATCGACGACAGCGGCCGCCGGCTGCTGTCGCGCCGCATCGCCAACGACGAGCCCGAACTGCTCCAACTCCTCAGCGACGTCCTGGCTCTCGGCGACCACGTGACCTGGGGTATTGATCTGGCTGATGGCGGGGCCGCCCTGGCCATCACGATCCTCCTCAACCGCGACCAGCCGGTGCACTACATCTCCGGCCGGGCCATCCACCGTGCCTCCGAGACCTACCGCGGCGAGGGCAAAACAGACGCCAAGGATGCCGCCGTCATCGCCGACCAGGTCCGCGTCCGCCGCGACCTGCACCCGTTACGCGCCACCGAGGAAGCCGTCACCGACCTCAAGATCCTCACGGGTCGGCGCATGGACCTCGTCGCCGACCGCACCCGAACGGTCAACCGTCTCCGAGCCCAGCTCACCGGTGTTTTCCCCGGCCTGGAACGGGCGTTGGACGTGACCAACACGGGCCCGCTCACCTTGCTGACCGGCTACCAGACCCCCGCCGCCATTCGTCGGATCGGCAGCAAGCGGCTGGATACCTGGCTGCGCAACCGTCACGTCGTCCGCCCCGACCGGCTCGCCGAGATCGCCGTCCAAGCCGCCGAACGCCAGCACACCAGCCTGCCCGGCGAGAAACTGACTGCCCAGCTGGTGCACACGCTGGCGAAGGAGGTGATGGCTCTCAACCAGAAGATCGCCGAGCTCGACAAGGTCATTGAGGCCCGGTTTCGCGACCACCACGCCTTCCACGTGATCACCAGCATGCCCGGCCCGGGCGTCATCCTCGGCGCTGAGTTCCTGGCCGCCACCGGCGGCGACATGACGGTCTTCGGCACCGCTGACCGCCTCGCCGGCTTCGGCGGCGTCGCACCGGTCCCCCGCGACTCAGGGAAGATCAGCGGTAACCTGCGACGCCCTCAGCGATACAACCGTCGCCTCCAACGCGTCTTCTGTACCTCCGCGCTGTCCAGCATTCGGCACTGCGACGGGTCGCGCCGGTTCTACGATCGCAAACGCGCCGAGGGCAAACGGCATACCCAGGCCGTCCTCGCGCTCGTACGCCGCCGCGTCAACGTCCTCTGGGCTCTCCTACGCGACGACCGGCGCTACGAGCTGTGACCGTCCACTGCCCTCGCGGCTTGACAGACCGCATCAGGAATCCCTACTCAGCCGCACTCGGCCTGCCTCATGCCCTGGTCGAGTGGGTCACGATGCTCATCGTCACCCGGGAGGTGACCGTCGCTGCAAGCTCCCGCCGCACCAGCGTGCGCTGGTCGGCCTGGTGTACCTGCGCAGACGTGACACGCTCGCCCAGATCGCTGTCGGCTTCGGTATCTCGGTGGGCACCGCCCACGCGTACACCTCCACGGTGATCAGCCTGCTCGCCGAGCGTGCACCGGGCCTGCTCAAGGTGCTGCGCAAAGCAGATCCCGACTACGTCCTGCTCGACGGCACTCTTGCGGAGTGCGACCGCCTGGGCGACGGCCAGGCCGACTACTCCGCCAAGCACCGCCGACATGGTGTGAACGTGCAGGCAGTGACCGATCCGGATGGCTGGCTGCGGTGGATCTCACCCGCACTGCCCAGCCGAGTGCACGACCTGACCACGGCCCGCACCCACCGGATCATCAGGATCTGCGAACGTCAGGGCGTCCCGGTCCTGGCCGACCGTGCCTATATGGGAGCCGGCCCGTGGGTGACGACGCCCCTCAGACGTCCGCCGGGCCGTGACCTCACCCCGACCCAGCAAACCGTCAACCGCGCACTGTCCGCGGCGCGGGCACCGGTCGAGCGTGGCGTCGCACGACTGAAGTCATGGCGGATCTTCCACGGGTCCCGGTGCAGCCCAAATCGAATGTCGTCAATCTCTGCCGCCACCCTCACCCTGGAGCGTCAGCGCTGAAAAGGCTCAGTTCTTGGGGTCGTCCTCGAGGCCCGCGCCAAGATAGGCGGGTACGTCGGCCAGCATCTCGTGCGTTTCGGGGCTCAGCTCGTTGCGACGCCGGTGCAGTTCCTCGATCTTCGCGGCCAGCTCGGGGTCCTCGTCGTCACTGATGTCGAAGATGTCGAGTCGCTCGACCACAGGCAGGCCGACCTTGTCGGAGTTCAGCGTCGCGGGATGCGTCAGGTACTCCCAGAGGCCGTCGAGGTCCTCGATGACGTATGTGGCGCCCCAGTCGAAATCGGCGCCGTGGTCGCGGCCCACCACGAACGACTTCACCGAGGACACCTGCCGCCCCTGATTGCGCAGGCTCTCCAGTGCCTCCTCCACCTGCGCCGACGGGGCATCCGCCTTGAGCTTGATGCGATTGACGTGGTAGATCATCACTTTCCTAACGTCGTTAGATTTCCTATCAACGTTAGATTAAGGGCGTGGTGATGCGACCGTCAAGAGGGGCGATACTGTGCGGTGCGACATCGAAGCGAAGTGACGGGACATGCCAAGCAGTACACGACGCGCTCGCGAGCGGGCCAACATCCGCGCCAGCATCGTCGAGACCGCCATGCGCCTTCTCGAGTCCGAGGGCGCCGCGGCACTGACGATCCGGCGTATCGCCGCTGACATGGACTACACAGCGCCGATCGTCTACCAGCACTTCGCCAACAAGGACGCTCTCGTGCTGGAACTGGTCGTACGCGGTTACGACCAACTGCTGGCCGAGCTGAGGCGGGCCGGCGAGGCATCGGACATCGACGGACGCATCGTGCGGGTCGCCGCTCAGTACGTCCACTTCGCCGGCGAGCACCCCCACCTCTACCAAGCCATGAACGGCACCGTGACCGACGCGGATGAGCGTCGACGTGCTGCGGCGCCTGCCATCGATCTGCTCACCGAATTGCTGGATGCGTGGTCTCACACGCATGGCGTGACCCTGTCTGATCAATCGGATGCCTGCGAGATCCTCTGGGGCACTCTGCACGGCATGGCCGCACTCGGATATCTCGACACTGTTGGGACCGAGCGGGCGCAACGGCTCGCCGAACAAGCGTGCCGCACGATTCTTCTCGGCTGGCGCGCCACGGGGTCCGCGAGCGGTCTCCGCGCAGGTTCCTCGCCGAAGTCGGGAACTTGAGCAGTACTCAGGCCCTCGAAGCGCACCCCCGTCCAGAGAGCCTCGACGGTCGGCGGAAGAACTGCCGCAGCACGGTCAGCCACCGCTAGCGTCCCTCGGGTAAGGCGGACGGGAAGAACTCGACGCCGTGCACGTCGAAGGCCACATTTCTACTGGTACACGGCGCCTGGCACAACGGGCGAAGCTGGGACCGGGTGGTCCCGCTGCTGGAGGCGGCCGGGCACCGGGTGCTCGCGCCGTCGCTGACCGGCTACGGCGACAGGGCACACCTGCTGAGCCCCACGATCGGGCTCGGCACCCACATCGACGACGTCGCCGGCCTGATCGAAGACGAGTACCTCGTCGACGTCGTGCTCGTCGGGCACAGCTACGCCGGGGTGGTCATCCCAGGAGTCGCCAACCGGGTCCCGAAGCGGATCCGCATCTGGTATTCCTCGACGCGATGGTCCCCGAAGACGGCGAGACCGCTGTCGACGTCCTCCTTGTCACCAAGCAGCTCATCGACCTCGCCGTGGACGGCTGGCGGGTTCCGCCGATGCGCGAGCGGCCGCCGCCGTTCGGCTTGTTCGGCGTCACCGGTCCCGACGGCCTCGCCTGGTTGCGCTCGATGCTGTCGGACCAGCCGGTGCGGTGCCTGCGGGAGCCAGTCCTGCTGGACGACCCGGCCGCGCGCACGATCCCGCGCACACACATCCACTGCCTCGAGGGCCGGCCGCCGGCGGACATCACCCGGCGTCCCGTCCCGGCAGGCGAACGAGTACGCGAGCAGCCGACCGGCCACGACTGCATGATCATCATGCCCGTCGAGCTCACCGCGCTGCTGCTCGAGACGGCCTAGAGGACTCACGAGGTGCGGCTGCTTCTGGCTGCCCCAACGGAAAGGACCGACCGGCCGGGGCGCCGGCCTGCCGGGCAACTACGCGGGAAACGGCCCTGCCGCCGGTGGCAGCGGGGTGCGGTCGGGGGAGGCGCGGAACGCCTGGACGACGTGGGCGGTGAAGCGGCGGGAGGCGGCGACCCGGGCGGCCGGTGTCGGAGCCTGGATGCCCTTGTTGGCCATGAGCATGAGGATGAGGTCCTCCGGGACGAAGTCCGGGTGCAGGCCCCCGGAGTCCTTGGCACGGCGGGCCGGTTCGGCGATCGTCCGCAGGGTCTCCTCCCGCCCTGCGGCGAGGCCCAGCGCTTCGGGGAAGCCCGCGACGAAGGCCTCGGCGATGTCGCGGCAGGCCCGCATCCGGTCCGCGAGGGTCTCGGCAACCAGGTCCCGCTTGGTCGGGAAGCGGCGGTAGAGGGTCGCGGGGCCGACCCCCGCGTGCCGGGTGATCTCCCGCATCGGCACGTCCGGCCCCTGGGAGACGGACAGCGCGCGGGCCGCGTCGAGGATGCGGGCCCGGTTACGGCTCCGGCAGCGAGTCGCCGAGCTCGAGGACGACCTCGCCGCTGCCCGCACCAGCCTCCGCCGCATGATCCGCAACGAGAACCGTGCCTAACGGGTGGCGTCGTTCGCCGGTGGCTATGAGGCCGCAGAATCACCCTCGACCCCACGGCCACCAGCGACGACGTCGCCGCACCGGCTCACCGATCTGCGGCTCAGGAACACCCCAGCCCAATCTCGTCATGACCTCGTCCAGCCGCGCCTGATACGCGGCATCGGCCTGGCGGGCCAAGTCCTCATGGCCGAAGAGCCAGATGTACTTTCGCGGCGGGAGTAACGTGTCGCCGGAGAACCGATTGAGATGTGCAACCACCGCCCGCCACCCGTCCAGATCTGCCGGATAGTGTTGACCGACCGTCAGATAAGGGCGTCCCTGACCGGCAGACACCAGCCGGAAATAAGTGCCCATGTAGTAGTCGGGGTCGCGCACCTCAAAGTGGTAGCCGATGGTGCCATCGTCCAGCCGCTTGGGCAGAGGAAGATCACACTCTAGATCTTGACGCATCCACTGGTCCACCTCAAATGGCAGAGGTCCCATGAAGCGCCGCAGCCGCAGATCGCGCCCGGCAGCCATCAAGAGTTGAGCGGCCTCACTCGTCATGACAGCAGTATGTGGCCTCGGACCGCTACCTCAAACGGCAGCCGCAATATCCTGTCCCTCCTGACTCAACAGTGAACCCACCGGCGTCGACGGGAGGAGTCTCCGCGCAGGGAGTCGGCCCTGCCGGTCGCAACGCCTCCGGCAGGGGCGATCCAGCCGACCAAACGAGAACCGTGCCTGACGTCCCTTACGCAGCTGCGCGGCGGTAACCTGCATCAACACCCCGCGAACCCTAGATAACCGGGATGCGCAGGGCGGTGACGAAGTACAAGGACGCGGACCTGGTCGACGTCGTCGGTGTACTGGCGCAGCTGGGGGCCGGTGGTGTCGCTGGGTATGGGCTGGCCGATCTCGGGATCGACAGAGATGACGACCAGGGTGCGGTCGAGGGCGTGGAGTTCCGCTTCGCTGGTGAGGGAATCCAGCTGTTTGGCGGCGGCGTCGGAGAAGGTGATCCGGGCGCGCCGTCCCTGGCGAGGGGGCATCAGGTGACGGCCGGGCGCTGCGCGGCCAGGCGGGCGAGGTGGGCCTCGCGCGGGTCCTCCCATGGGGTGCACTGCTCGGGGTCGGGCAGGCCGTGGGCGGCAATGTCCTCTAGGACCGCGGCGAACTCATCGGCCCGGGCCCGGATGTCTGCTGCGTAGGCGCGGACCGCGTCGGCGGCCGTGGGCTCCAGATGCTGCCGGGCCGTAGTGTTTGGCGGGGGCCGGCTGGTCGCTCATCGGGGCCTCCACGAGTGGCGGAACTGACCCAGACCACCACGGTATCGCCGGGCGGGCGCGCCGTAGACCGCTCGCAAGGATCCGGCCCGTTATGCATCGAGGGGCGTTAGGAGACCTTCGGGTTGCCCCAGACCAGAGGGGTGCCGCCGCAGCTGTCGGTGTGGGCGGCCAGGATGATCTGTCGGGCACCCTGGAGGTCATTGGTCTCGATGGCCCCTGGCTTGTCGAATGTCACACCTTTGGAAGCGACCAGCTCATCGCTGTCCGCCCTTTTATCCATGTTGAGGTCTGCATAGACGTCGAAATCGGTCACGCCTTCGTGGTCCCGGTCGTCGGATGGTTCGTTCAGCCCCACCTGGGCGGTGAAGCGGTGGTAGGCGTCGGGGAGGGAGATCACCACTGACTCTTCCTCGTTGCATGCATTGACCCAGGCCAGGCTCTTCTCGTACTTTCTGCCGCCGAGTGTCCACGCCCCCTGGACCCAATTGTCTCCCGTGAAGTTGAGGTCGGCTATGTCCAGCGCTGGTGGGGTGGGGGTGTCGTGGGCACTTTGCTCGGCTTGGAGGCCTCCTGCGTGGGAGTGTTCTCGTGCGGAGCAGAGCTGCTGGCGGGCGGCGTGGAGGTCACTGACTTCCCCTGATCGCTGGTACCGCCCTCTTGATCGGCGTCTTCAAGCAGCTGGGCGGCGCCGTACATGGCCAGCGCGCCGAAGACCACTGCCACTGCGGCCATGAACCGTGTGCTCCGCATGCGACTGCCATTCGGGCGGGCACCTCCAAACGGGTGCTCTCCATGGGAAACGCCCAGCTCAGCCCCGCTTCTTCTGTCGGCTGCCGCCTCGTGAGACTCGAACCGGTCGAGCTCTGCGCTCGCCCGATCACGCTGCAAGATGGCTTGCTGCTTACCCGCTTTGGCAGAGTTCAGATCACGCTGGAGCTGCTCAATCCGGGCGGAAAGGGCATGGGTGCGCTGACGCTGGTCGTCCCGGTCCTCGCGAAGCGTGTCCCGTTCCGCGATCGCGTGGGACAGGGCCAGCTGATCGCTGCTCACCTTCGCCGTGAGTTCGGCGACGACTTCAGCGTGATACAGCTCCGCGAGCATCGTCTGGTGGATGTGGTGCGGCTTGTCGACGGCGCACAGGGCCTCCAGTGTCTCCCGGTGCCGTTGGCGCAGCACGACAAGCGCCGCGTCCTGGACGTGGCAGCGCTCGGCCAGTTCCCTGCACAGCTCTTCGAACATCTTGATCCGCGGGAAGTACGTGCCGTCCGCGTTGGCCCGGAGCGTGTTGCTGACCCGGCCGCTGGTGTAGCCGTACTTCGTCGCGAACTGGTTCTGGCTCAGCCCCGAGTCACGCAGCATCTGGAACCGGTCGCGCAGCATCTCTTTGAACGCGAGGTGCTTCTCATGCGCGTCGTCGTCCTTGCCGACGGTGCTCAACTCCTGGCCAGACACTGCTTCTCACCATCATCACCAGACAGGCTGGGAACAGCATTCTGCCGCCAATGCGGAGCACCCGCGGCGACCGATCCAGTGGATCCCGCGCCGGCTCCCGCCGGTGCCTCCGCACCAGCGTGCAGAGACACATGGGGAACACGTTCCTGATGCCCGGCCGACACCAGGAGCGTGGACCAGAGACCGAAAGGTTCACGCATGAACGGCCACGACCCTCTGGGGGTCATCGCACTTCTCCTGCTCTTCGGTGTCGGCATCTCCGTTGTCGGCTACCGATGGCCGACCGTCGGGGCAGCGATCGACCTGGCAACCAAGGTAGTCCTCGCCTGCATCGGGGCTCTGCTGTTCGCCAGCGGCATGAACGCACCGTCCGTCACTCCGGTGCCAGAACCGACGCAGCCGACAGCGCCCACAGCGGACGCCCCCGCCCCGGCGTCCAGCACCCCGCCCGGCATCCAGTGACAAGCGGGGCGTAGTCGCGGCCGGCCACGCCCCGCCCGGCTCAGCCCGCCGCCGCGGGCTGAGCCGGGACGTGCCCTGAGCCGCGCCGGCACTCGTGGCCGACCGTGGGCGATGACGTCAGCCGGGCGTCGTAGGTTTGTCTGCCCGGCGTGGACCGCCCAGACCGGTGAGAGGTCCCGGCCCCGTTGCACAGGAGTCAGGAGGTGGAAGAAGTCACGGAGGGACCGGTCCAGCATCTTTGCCCGCCTCGGCAGTCTCATACGATACGGGGAGACCGTTGAAGGGGAAGCCGGGGGCCATGGACCCAGGGAGTAGAGAGGCCGACGCCGAAGTGTGGGCCGATGCTTCCGGTGCGCATGTTGCGAAGCCTGGTAGCTGGCGGACACCCGGTGTCCCGCAGGGCCGGACGTACGACCCAGGCCGGGATGTCGAGCATCCCGGCAGCGAGGTGTACTTCCCACCGGTCCCGAACGGGCTCGACTACCTGCTCAGCGTCGTCGAGCACCTGGAGGCCGGCACCGAGCGAGTCAGTGCCCGGGCCCTGAAGTACGCCGTCCTCCACCTCGCCGCCGGCACCGAGGTACTGCTCAAGGCCCGGCTCCAGCTCGAGCACTGGTCGTTGGTTTTCAGTGACCCGGCGAAGGCGAAGCGGGCGGAACTGGAGAGCGGCAGCCTGCTCAGCTGCGGACCCGACGAGACAATTCAACGACTGCGGGACATCGCAGAAGTGCAGATAACCGAGAAAGACCGCAAAGCTCTAAGTCGGCTGGCCAAGGACCGCAACGCGCTGCAGCACTACGGGCTGTTCGGCCAGTCGGCGAACGCCCGCGCCGTGGAGAGCCGGGCAGCCGAGGTCCTGGACTTCCTGATTCGCTTCGTCGACGAGGATCTGCTGCCGGCGCTGCCCCTGGAGGAAGCCGAAGCTGCGCAGAGCGACCTCGAGCGCATCCGCAGTGGCCTCGCTGAGATCGAGGGCTTTGTAAAGCAGCGCATGCAGCGGCTCCGGGCCGAGCTGCATGCGCTGCGCGACCGCACACTGCAGTGTCCCGACTGCCGCCAGTGGGCCCTGGTTGTTGAGCCCACCCAGGCACAAGGAGCGGCCCGCGCCTCTCGCTGCCGGTTCTGCGGCATGTCCCGCGACGCCGAAGACATCGCTCTCATTTACGGCGTGGAGATCCTGGGCCGTGATCCCGGGATGCCGGACTTGCTCACCGGCTTGACCGCAACCGAGCACTGCCCGCACTGCGAGGTGGAGAGTCTCGTGGAGGGGGCGCGGTTCGCCGCCGATCCGGACACCCCGATGGCCTTCTGTTTCCAGTGCGCCAGGCTGCAGCCCGCGCTGGCGGTGTGTATGGGCTGCGGCCACAGCTTCCGTCCTGCAGATGGCGCCGCGTCTTGCGAGAACTGTACGACCTCCACCTCACCGCACCAGGCACCGTAGGAGGCAGAGCTCGCCTGCAGTTCTCACGACGGTTGGCCTCCGGGACAACACCCCAGTCCGGATGCAGTTTCCGTTGGCGGGATCGAGCTGGGTGATCCACTTGCGCACAAGGGGGTACGCCGTGACGAACACGTTCGAGTGGCGGTCAGTCCGCATTGGGCAAGGTCGGCGGTCAGCAGCACCTCCACGGCGCTAAGGGCCTGCCGATCATCAAGGTGTTGCTTTCGGAGGTGGGGTCTCGTTGATGTCGTATGCGCATCCCGGACGAGACTCGTGATCAACTTGCTGTGAAGCTCGCGGTGTTGTTCCCGCATCTGGACGAGCGGCAGCGACGGTTGCTGGCGGCCGCGGAGGCCCGGAGTCTGGGGCATGGCGGCATCCGGGCCGTGGCCCGGACGGCCGGGGTGAGCGAGACAACGATCCGCAGGGGTATGTCCGACCTGGAGGCGGGCGAATCCCTGGTGGGGCGGGTGCGGCGGCCGGGCGGTGGGCGCAAACGCGTCGCGGACCTCGATCCCGGACTGCGGTCTGCGCTGTTGGGTCTGGTCGAACCGGACGAGCGCGGGGATCCGATGTCGCCGTTGCGGTGGACGACCAAGTCGACCCGCACGCTGGCGGCCGAGCTGACCCGCCAGGGACACCGGGTCGGTGCCGACACCGTCGCCGGCCTGTTGCGCCAGGAGGGCTTCCGGCTGCAGGCCAACGCCAAGACGCTCGAGGGAAGTCAGCATGCCGACAGGGATGCCCCGTTCCGGTATCTCAACGAGCAAGCACGCGAACACCGGGACGCCGGCCAGCCGGTGATCAGCGTGGACACCAAGAAAAAGGAATTGGTCGGCGACTTCCACGATCCGGGCCGTTCCTGGCGGCCGACGGGCGAACCGGTGCCGGTACGTGTCCACGACTTCGCCGATCCGCAGCTGGGCAAAGCCATCCCTTATGGCACCTACGACCTGGCGGCCAACACCGGCTGGATCAACGTCGGCACCGACCACGACACCGCCGCGTTCGCGGTGGAGTCGATCCGCCGCTGGTGGCACGACCAGGGCCGGGCCGCTTGTCCGCGGGCTTCCCGGCTGCTGATCACCGCCGATGCGGGTGGCTCCAACGGCTATCGCACCCGGGTCTGGAAACTCCACCTCGCCCGTCTGGCCGCCGAGACCGGCCTGACCATCACGGTCTGCCACCTGCCTCCGGGCACCTCGAAGTGGAACAAGATCGAGCACCGGCTCTTCTCCCACATCACCATGAACTGGCGCGGTCGCCCGCTGACCAGCCACGAAGTCATCCTCGAATCGATCGCCGCGACCACCACCCGCACCGGACTGCGCGTGAAGGCCCGGCTGGACACCAACATCTATCCCACCGGCATGGGCGTCGGCGACGCGGAGATGGCGGCTCTGCCGCTGACCCGGCACGCCTTCCACGGCGAGTGGAACTATGCCCTGCACCCCCAGTCGGCCCCGCCATCCCGGCAGCCCGAAGCAGCCGACCATCGGCGCCGCAGTGGGACCCGGCCATGCTGTCCGATCCCGCACTGACCGGCCTGACCCCGCACCAGCTGCAGCACCTCATCGAAACCCTGGCCGCAAAAGGGGACACTCGCCGCGGCCGCCCGCCCCGGCTCACCTTCGCCGACCAGGTCCTGGCCGCCGTGCTCCACTTGCGCGTCAACCTGGCCGCGGAACCCCTCGCCGTGCTCTTCAACAGCAGCCGCACCGCCATGCACCGCACCCTGCTGAAGATCAGACGCCTGCTCGAAGCACAGGGCATCACCATCGCGCCGGCCACCACCCGAAGCAGCAACCCCAACAACAAGATCAAGACGACAGGTTAATGATCGGCAGACCCTTAGGCGCCCCCGGACCGAGTCCGAAGCACGCCCGGCAGGAGATGACCAGCCCACCCGAGGACGCCGCGCGCTGCCGCGCCTGTGCTCTGACCTGCGGTTGCCACTCCGATTCGGTCTCCTGCACCAGCGCCGCCCGGAGGCGCTTGTTCGGCTTGGTGGAGGCACCCGAGAGGTAGCGCTGCACCGTCTTGCGGGAGACGCCCAGACGCTCGGCCAGGGACTTGGTGGAACCCTTCTCCCGCGTGCAAAGGAATTTCATCTGGGCTCGCGCAGATTTCGGCGCGGGCCGGGTGAACAGGGCACACTCCGCGCGGGCGAGGCCGTCCAGGATCTTGGCCCGGATCCGGGCAGTGCGCTTCACGTCGTCAGCAGTCATGTGATCATTCCGCCCGGCCGGGCCTGTGGACAGAGACCGGCGACCCGTCGCGCGGCCGAGGTTGCCTACTGTGTGTGACGACCCAGCACAGTTGGCGAATCAGCACGCTTGTTGGCAAGCGACGCCGATGTTGTCCCGTGGTCACTCTGCGAAGCGATCAGTTGTGATCAACCGCTGCGGGGCGCCGTACGAGCCGGTGATCTGGTGCGGTGAATCCGAGGGCTGCCGCCCAGGTCCGTTCTGACGCATGCGTCCTGGACGAGCTGATGTCGCCGTACAGGAGCCTGGATGAGGCCCGTACGCGGCTGGTCATGCGGGACAACTGGGCGAGCCGCTGGACGGCCGCCTGGCAGATCAACGGTCGGAGGTCGTCTGGCCGGTCCGGGACCTCGGTTCGGTGCCGGCGCTTTCGTCGAAGCCGGTTCGCGGGTTCACTTGGAGGACGAAGCGAAGACATCGTCCGGTGCTGGAGTTCCTGGTCTCGGCAGGGCGGAAGCACGGCTTCGAATCGCTGGAGGAGAGGGCGGCCCTGCTGGCCCTGGACTTCATGGCGGTGATCGAGGTGCTTCCGCAGCCCTTCACCCTCAGCTTCGAGCACGTCGACGGCCATGCCGGACACACCCCGGACTTCCTGGCCGTGATGGGTGACAGCGGGCACTGGCTGCTGGATATCCGGCCTGCCGGACTGACCGGCGAGGTGGACGCGGTGAAGTTTGCCGCGTCCCGGGAGGCTGCGGCCGCCTGCGGCTGGCGCTACTCGGTGATCACCGGATGGCGCCCGCACGCGCTCTCGGGGCTGGACGCGCTGTCGGCGCAACGGCGGCCGCTGACGGACCAGCTGGGATGCCAGCCCGCTCTTCTCGCGGCCGCCGCCGACGGGCCGGTCGCGTTCGGGGAACTGGTCCAGATGACACGGCTGCCGGCGGTGGGGCGGGCCCACGCGGTTCATCTCCTCTGGCACCGGAGGCCTCGACCTGGGTCGCCCGCTGAGCGATTCCTCCCTGGTCTGGCCGACGGGCTGGAAGGGGCCCCGGCGACGGCGGCACAGAGACTGCTGGACTTGGCGCCGGGTGCCGGGTTCCGGATCGACGGGGTCGACTGGTTCGCCGACGAGGTGGAGCCCCAGCACGGTCTGGGCATGCGCGGCCTGACACCCGCCCCCCGCGGGGTCTTCCCCGTCTGGCTGCTGACGACATCGACGCGCTACTGCCCCTCCTGCCTCTCCGGCGACGGCTCGGCCATCCAGCAACGCCACGGAGGACCCTGGAAACCGGCATGGCGGATGGCGGCCGACTTCGCCTGCCTGGAGCACCGCTGCTTCCTTGCACCACCTGCCCCGCCCGCGAGCTGCCGGCACAGATGATCCGAGGCACTTCACGACGTCTGATCGTCGAGCCGCACGCCGACCCGCTCCACCCAGCCCAGTGCCGCAACGTCATCGACCCCGGACAAGGCCCCTGCGGCGCCCGGCTCGACACCGCCGATCTCAACGCCGGCGACTTCCCCTCGGACGAGCTGCTCCACCTGCAACACCGCCTTCTGCAAGCCCGGCCCTACGGCGCGAGCAGCCCACTGGATCCCCTGGCGGGTGGGACAGAAGTGGAGGCCGGTCAGGAGCTTGTCGGCGACGTGGCACAACGCGGCTGCGCAGTCGTTGCCGAGCCTCCGGCGGGACGGCGTCCGCTCGCCGACGGGTCAGGGGGCGCTTACTTCCAGCAGCGGCTGTTGCGGTGGCGTGGCTTTCCGGTGGATCGGTCCGTGGATGTCGCGCAGGCGCATCCGGCTGCCGCCGTTGCGCAGGTGGAGGATTTCGGCGGTGATGGACAGCGCTGTCTCGGCCGGGCTGGTACCGGTCAGGTCCAGTCCGGCGGGAGAGCTCAGGCGCGTGAGTTGTTCCTCGGGCAGTCCCGCGGCTCGCAGTCCCGCCACCCGGCGCGCGGCGGTGCGCCGCGAGCCCATGGCTCCGGTGTAGGCGAGATCCAGGCGCAACGCGGTCTTCAGCAGGGGGTGGTCGAACTTGGGATCGTGCGTGAGTGAGACGACCGCGGTGCGCGCGTCGATGCGTCCGGCTGCCGCTTCGGCGGCGAGGTGGTGGTGGGGCCAGGCCACGACGACGTCGTCGGCGTCCGGGAACCGTTCTGGTGTGGTGAACACCGGGCGGGCGTCGCACACGGTGACCCGGTAGCCGAGCAGGGCGCCTTGGCGTGCCAGGGCGGCGGCGAAGTCGTTGGCGCCGTAGATCAGCATGCGCGGCGGGGGCGTCAGGCAGTTGACGAACACGCGAGGGCTGCCGGCTGTGCCGTTCTTCGGGCCGTCCGTAGCGGCGGTCGTGGGGCGGATGACGCCGGAGCGGCCCTGGGCCAGCAGCCGTTTTGCTTCCCGTGCGATCTCCTCGTCGAGGGCGCTGCTGCCGGTGCTGCCGCTCGTGCCGTCGGCCCAGCAGACGAGGTGCCGGCCCGAGCCGGGTGCGCTCGCGTCGTCGAGGAGGGTGGCCAGGGCGACGGCGGTGCCGGCCCGTCGATGGGTGAGGAGGTCCTCCAATTCGGGGAAGGAGGAGCGGTCGATGCGTTCGACGAGGACCTCGATGGTGCCGCCGCACGTCAGGCCGACCGCGCCGGCGTCGTCGTCACCGACCCCGTAGCGTTCCAGTGCTGCGGTGCCGTACCGCAGTGCCTCCTGGGCTTTGTCGTACACGGCCCCTTCCACGCAGCCCCCCGATACGCTGCCGGTGACTTTCCCCTGCGGGGTGCAGACCATGATCGCTCCGGGCTGCCTGGGCGCCGAGCCGTAGGCGGAGACGACGGTGGCCAGGGCGCCGGGCGTGCCCGACTCCCACAGGCGGTACAACTGCTGCCAGGCGTCGTTCATGATGCGCTCGCGATGAGTTTGTCCTGGGTGAGGGGCAGGTCGCGGATCCGGCGTCCGGTGGCGTGGTGGACGGCGTTGGCGATGGCGGCGGTCATGCCGCACATCGGTGTCTCGCCGAACCCACGGGCACCGAGGGCCTGGCTGGTCGGATCCGGCTGGTCGATGAAGAGGGCCTGGATGTCGGGGATGTCGGCGTTGACGGGGATCAGGTAGCCGGAGAGATTGCGGTTGACGAACCGGCCGTACCGGGTGTCGAGAAGGGTGTGTTCGGTGAGGGTGAAACCGACCGCCCAGATGAAGCCGCCGATGACCTGGCTGCGGATCGTTCTGCGGTTGAGGACGCGCCCGGGATCGAAGGCTCCGAGCATGCGGGTGACGCGGACCTGGCCGAGCAGTGGGTCGACGCGTACCTCGGCGAAGACGGCCCCGGTGGAGTACTGCTCCCCGCTCTCCTCCGGGGCCTCGGTGGCGACGTCGAGCGGCCGGCCGTGGCGGGTGAGCACCGCGCGGATGCTGTCCCGCCGCTCGGGCCGGCTCGTCTGGTAAAGGGTCCCCTCTTCGGCGGTGATCCCGTCGGCGGGCAGATCGTGCAGCGGGGAGCGCGGGTCGGCGACGGCGAGGCCGATCAGCTTCTGCCGGGCTTTGGTGCAGGTGCGGTTGACGGCGCTGCCGACGGCCGGAACGGTGGCGGAGGAGGCCGACAGCGACGCGTAGGGCAGGTTCGTGTCGCCGAGCACGAAGTCGACGTCGTCCAGGGGCAGGCCCAGCACGTGCGCGGCCATCTGGGACATGACCGTGTAGGTGCCGGTGCCGATGTCCTGGGTGGCGACCTGCACCTGCGCCGTGCCCTCGGTGGAAAGGGTGACACGGGCGGCTGCGCCGGGCATGCCGCCTGCGCTGTGCGCGGCGGTCGCCATGCCCCAGCCGATGCGGATGCGGCCGTCGCGCATCGAGCCGGGGCGCGGGTTGCGTTCGCTCCAGCCGAACGCGGTGGCGCCGCGCCGGTAGCACTCCTTGAGGTGTTTGCTGGGGAACGGCTCGCCGGTCTCGGGGTCGGTGGCGGTGTGGTTGCGCAGCCGCAACTCGATCGGGTCCATGTCCGCCGCGTAGGCCAGTTCGTCGAGTGCGCACTCCAAACCGTGGGCCGGCATGACCTCGGGCGAGCGCATCCAGGCCGGGGTGGGCAGGTCGAGCCGGACTGCCCGCTGGGCGAGGGAGAGGTTGTCGCAGGCGTACAGGCGGCGGGTGGGCACGCTGGCGCTGGGCAGGAACTCGTCCTCGGTCCGGGAGACCTGCTGGGTGGTGACGTGGTCGATGGCGGTGAGCGTGCCGTCCCGCCGGGCTCCGAGCCGCAGGCGCTGATGGGCCTGGGAGCGGTGCCCGTGCAGGCTGTAGGAGTCGGAGCGGGACAGGACGAGTTTGACCGGGCGGTCGACCTCCCGGGCGGCGGCAGCGGTGAGTACGGTGTGCGGCCACGGCGTCTTGCAGCCGAACCCTCCCCCCAGATACCGCGAGATCACGCGAACGTGCCCGACCGGCAGGTCGAGGGCTTGGGCGATGCTCTCCTGGGCGGCGGTGACCCCCTGGCTGGCGTCGTACACCGTCACCTTTCGGCCCCGCCAGACAGCCGTGGTCGCGGACGGCTCGATCGGGTTGTGATGGTGGATGGGCGTGGTGTAGGTGACGTCGACGCGCAGGTCGGCGCGCGCGAGGGCGCCCTCGGGGTCACCGCGGGTGAGCTCGTTGGGCACGGGGGTCTCCCCGGGCTCCTCCTCGGGCGGGGGGATCCAGGCGTCGTCCATGGCGTCTTCGAAGACCGTCCGGACGGGCTGGGTGTCATAGGAGACGCGCACGAGCGTCGCCGCGTGCTGGGCCTGCTCCAGGGTCTCGGCCAGGACGAGAGCGACCGGCTGGCCGCTGTGGTGGATCTCCGTGTCCTGCAGCGGGAGGAAGCGCTTGACCAGCAGATGCGGTTCCGGGACCGTCAAGCGTGGCATGTTCCGGTGGGTCATCACGGCGGCCACACCGGCGGAGCGCTCGGCCTGCCGGGTCTCCAGGCGGGTGATCCGTCCGCGGGCGACGGTGCTGAGCACCATGACGCCGTGCAGGGCGCCGGGGACGTGCACGTCCGCGGTGAACTCGGCCGCGCCGGTCACCTTCGCGTGGCCCTCGACGCGGGGCACGGGCCTGCCCACGATCCGGCTCATCGCCTGCCTCCCAGGTCGGTCAGAATGTCGGCCAGTGCACGGCGTACCAGCTCGACCTTGAACGTGTTGTGCTCGCGCGGCTGCGCGCCGCTGACCAGTGCCTGGGCGGCCGACGCGATGGTGGAGTCGGTCAACGGCCGCCCGCGCAGGGCCGCTTCGGCCTCGGCCGAGCGCCACGGCCGCGGGGCGATGCCCCCGAAGGCGAGGTGGACATCGCTCACCTCGCTGCCTTCCATGGTCAGCGCCGCGGCCACGGAGACCACGGCGAACTCGAACGCCGCCCGGTCGCGCAGCTTGAGGTAGCGCGAGTGACGGGCCGACCGGCTCCCGGGGACGGTGACCCCGGTGATCAGCTCGCCGTGCCGCAGTGCCGTCTCCTTGTGCGGGGTCGTGCCGGGCAGGAGGTAGAAGTCCTTGAGAGGGATGGAACGTTCGCCCCGTGGGCCGAGAACGACAACGGTGGCCTGCAGAGCGCTCAGTGCGACCGCGAGGTCGGAGGGATGTACGGCGATGCAGTGGCGACTGCCGCCGTGGATCGCGTGCCAGCGGTTCTGCCCCGTGATGGCCGGGCATCCGCTGCCGGGCTCGCGCTTGTTGCACGGGCTGCCGGCGTCGCGGTAGTACCAGCACCGCGTGCGCTGCATGAGGTTCCCGCCGATGGAGGCCCGGTTGCGGATCTGCGGGGACGCCGACGCCAGCAGGGCCTCGGACATCACCGGGAACCCTGAACGGACCACCGGGTGCTCGGCCACCTCCCGCATCCGGGCCATCGCCCCCACGTGCAACGTGCCGTCGCGCAGTTCGATGCCTGACAGCGGGACCTGATTGATGTCCACGACCAGGTCCGGGGCGAGAGCCCGGTCCCTGACGAGGTTCAGCAACTCGGTCCCGCCCGCGACGAACGTCGCCCCCGGGCGGGCCGCCACCAACCGCACGGCCTCGGACGCACGTGCCGTGCGCGTGTAGTCGAACGGCTTCATCACGCGCGCTCCCTCGCGGCGTCCCGTACGGCGTCGACGATGTTCGGATAGCAACTGCACCGGCAGAGGTTGCCGCTCATCCACTCCCGGATCTCGTCGTCGGAGCCCGTATGCCCCTCGTCGATGCAGGCGACGGCGGACATGATCTGCCCGGGGGTGCAGAACCCGCACTGGAAGGCGTCCCGCCGGATGAACGCCTCTTGCACGGGATGCAGTTCTTCGCCGCGGGCCAGCCCTTCGACCGTGGTGATCTCCCGGCCGTCCTCCATGACCGCGAGGGTCAGGCACGACTTCACACGCCGGCCGTCGACGAGAACCGTGCAGGCGCCGCACTCGCCCCGATCGCAGCCCTTCTTCGTGCCCGTCAGGCCGAGACGCTCACGCACCGTCTCCAGGAGGGTCACCCGGGTCTCGACTGTGAGGCGATGAGTTCTGCCGTTGACGTCGAGTGTCACCTCAGTGGCCGGGGCGGGCGGTGCAGCGCCCGCGCCCTCGCCGACGGCGGTGCCCAGCACACCGCCGGTGGCGACCAGCGTGGCGGCGAACCCACCCGTTTTGAGTACAGCCCGGCGGCTGTGCCCGCCTATGGGCGCTTCGTCGTTGTCGGACATCCTGCTGCATCTCCTCGGCTGATCGCGGATGGGTCGGGTCGTGCCGTGGCTGAGAGGGCCGGAAGAGGACTGCGTGACACAGGCCGCTGCGACACCAGCGTGAGAAACGGCCGGGCGCGTCACCTGGGTTACGGCATCACGACGTACAGGACACGACGGCTCTAAAGGGATCGGCCGCTCGCAGCCCGCACGGGAGCGCAACGCCGCAAACACTTCGGGAACGACCGGGGTCGGTCCCGCTCGGACAATAACGAGGCTTGCTGCTTCGAAACCCTAGCAGATTCGATGCACGGTGTCTCGATATGAAGGGGTGCCGGACCCATAGGACCGGGGACCTCACGTGCGTTGCACGCCGCACTCGCCCCGGGCTGCGGCCGGCGGGTAGCGGTATGCCATGTCCCGATACTCTGTCAGCATGACCGGCCCTGCCGCCCCCGGGCGCCCACGCAGTGAGGTCGCCCGCGTCGCCGTCCTGCGCGCCGTCGACGACCTGCTCGTCGAGATCGGCTACTCCGCGATGACCATGAAAGGCATCGCGGAGCGCGCCGGAGTGGGGCGGATGACCGTGTACCGGTGGTGGCCGACCAAGGCGCACATCCTGATCGAAGCCTGCGATGAGGACGCGCGCAGCGAGCTGGCCGTCACCGCACACGCCGACCCGGTCCGCACGATGACCGATTTCCTGGTCAGGCTGGCCACCTTCCTCACGACCTCACCCGCGGGAGCCGCCTACCGAGCGCTGCTCGGCGAAGCCCAGCACGACTCCGAGGTCGGCCGCCTCGTCGCCGACGCCGACCTGCTGGCCGCACCGGCCCGCGCTGTACTGGATCACGTCCGGACTAGGCTCGGCGCGGTACCGGAAGACCAATCAGCCGTCGCCGAACTGTGCGGACCGCTCACTCTGATGGTGATGACCGGCGCGCCCGCACCCTCGCGCCCGACCCTGCACGCGATGGCCCATCGGCTCGCCGCAGCCTGGGCCTGACCGGGCAAGATCCCTGCGCACCAGCCGAAGGCGGCGATGGGGGCGCCTGGTGCCGGGCTCCTCGAAGGGTGTACACATACCGGCGGCGTAAGCGCCTGGTGGGGGGTGCAGGTCTGCCCCGTATCCAGGGCTGAGCTCGGGCGTTGAGCCGGGATGTCGCGAGGCGGGTGGCCTGTTCGATCTCGGGTGGTCCGGCGAAGGACCGGCCGGCGAGGGCGGCCTTGCGGAAGATGCGCCACCAGCCTTCCTGGAGGCTGAGCCGGCAGGCGCCGACGGGGATGAAGACATGCCGGATTCCGGGTGGTCCTGAAGCCAGGTGCGGGTGGACAGGCTGCTGTGCGAGGACAGGTTGTCGGTGGCGACCACGATCTCGCCGGCCGGGTTGTCCTCCTCCGGACGCTGCAGGAACTGCTGGCGGTAGATGCTGTTGCGCCAGGACGCGGTCATGGTGACCTCGTGTCCGTCGCGGATCCGCGGTGCTCCGTAGCCCCAGGCCCTCTCCGGTCCGCGGCCGTGGTCGACCTCGGATCCGATCCGGTGCCCGCTCGGCGACCAGCCCGGCGCCGGCGGGAACGTACGCGGGATCACCGGTCCGAGCCCGTCGGCGCAGACGACCGTCGCGCCTTCGGGCGGGCAGGTGCAGAGCCCGATGACCCCGGTCCTTCTCCCTCGAAGTCCGCGTCCTTCGAGCGGGTCCAGGACCGGGTGCGGCGCCGGCGCACGCCCTCGGCGAGCAGGATCCGGCGGACCTGGCTGCGGCCGATGGCGATACCCAGCCCCCTGGCCTCGGCAGTCAGTGAGTCAAGGGCCCACTTTGGCGGCCCCGATTCATCCGCCGCGGCCAGCCCTCCCATCGGCCCGCACGGTCAGCCGGCCCGGCGGAGCCTGTCTGACCAGGCCGATGATCCTTGAACGTTCCGCCTCGGCGATCCGCCGCTCGCGGCCCTGACCGCCCAGGTCCTCCAGCCCGTCCAGGCCCGAGCGGTTGAAGCGGTGCAGCCGGCGGCGGACCGTCCTGGGACTGCACCTGAGCTCATCCGCAATGGCCGGCACCCTCTGCCCGGACCAGCTCGGCTCGACCGTCCGAGCCCGCACCACCAGATCACGCGGCGCCTTGCGCGCCCGCGACAGCCGACGTACGACCTGCTGCTCGTTCTCATCACGGCTCGGCCGTGCTCGTGACACCACCGTCCAGCACCCGCCCCCGAGTGACCGAACCACCCCGCCATCAGGACACATCCCCGGCGAAAGAGGAACCCGGCACTAAAGGGGTAGGCGCGGGTTGGTTGCGCAGGGTCTTGGCGTTGTACCTGACTGTGGAGGCTAGTCATTGAAACCCGGGCAGGTGAGCTCGCCCAGCTTCCTTTCGAGCCTGTCCAGTGCGCTGCCGAACCGCTCGCATTCGGTGCCGACCGCGACAAGAAGTAGTGTCTTGTCCAGGTACTTTTTCAGTTGGGTGCGCGAGGCAGAGAGCAGAGCCGTTCCCTCTGGGGAGCTCAGCCGGATGAGGGTACGCCGCTCCTCGTGTTTTCCCCGCAGGGCCGGAGGGCTCCACACCGTTACATCTCCTTCTCCCGCGTGGTATTCCAGGCCCTCGAGGAGCAAATCACGCGCGAAGCTCCATGTAATCTCGTTTCCTGGATCATCCGGGTGGAATACGGCTTCCACGGCGTAGGGATCGGCAGACCGGTAGGTGAGCCGGACCGGCACCTGAACTCCGCCACCGCTTTCCTGGTGCATTGTCATCTTCAGGACTGCGTGCTCGGTCGTCCCCTCTTCCCCGTGCTCGGTCCACATCCGCAGTGCGGGCCTTGCCACCGCATCGGGTTCGCACCGCTGTGGTGCAGGCCAGCCGCTCCCAAAGATGTAGCTCTCGAAAAGCAGCGACCCTGATACGGCAGGAATCCTGTGGACACTGTGGTCCTCTACCGGGCACCAGCGGGCATACAGGTGACTACTGAAAAACATGCCCTCGGTCGCCATCAGCCCACAGGCAGCCGACAAGGGCATCGGGCTGCACCAATGACTCAAGAGCCTGTCGGCATGGGACCGCAGCGATACCACAGGCTGCTTGTGGAGTGTACGAAGCTCCAGTGCTCCCGTAAGGACACCGGTGCATTGTGTGGCCAGCACAAGGCTCGATCGCGGCACGAACAAATGCCTGCACCATGGTCCTGTCCACATTAGCCGTCCCTGACTGTGGCGTGCCGGTCCCGGGCTGAAACCAGGCAGGGGCACCTTTGCCTGCCGGAGTCCTCGCCAGAATTCGGGCCTCGGCGAGGCAGCGCATCCAGGGATCGTTTCCCAGAGGGTCAGCAGTTCGGTCATTCGTGCAGGCCGGACGCTGCACTGCGGTGCAGGGACTTGGAGGAACGGCAAGTCGTCCAGCACGTACAGCGGCAGTTGTGCGCGGGGGGAAGTACTGATGCAGCTGGGGTGCGGAAGCGTGGTCGTCAGGTCGTCCTGGGGCATGCCGCGGCCCACGTACCAGGCAGCAGGCGCTCTGCCGCCCGTCACAGAGCTAGTCTGCGGCTCCCAGATGAAGTGGTCTCGCTTTGGCAGTGCCCGCTGCAGCAGTCTCTGCGGCTGTGTCGGTGCTTTCACAGACCATGCCGCACGGTCCTCATCGGCGAGGTTGCACAGCCAGTGCAGTGCGCTGGCGGTCTTGCCCGATCCCAGGGTGCACCACAGGACCAGCAGCGGGGGTTCCCGTCGCAGTCTGCTCAGGGCGTCGTCGAAGTGGGTCCGGGATGCATCGAGCTGGAGGAGCAGGCTGCTGCGGGAGGCACCCGGGGCGCAGTCGGTCTCCTTCTGTGCGGCCGGTTCCGTTTCGTGCCGGGCAGGGCGGGCCGCCGCCTGGGACAGGCGGCGGTGCATGTCGGCGGGGATGGGGGCGTCCTCGGCGAGAACGTGGGGGGCGCCCAGGCTGGAGGCGTTGAGCAGGGCGTCGAAGTCGTCGTCTTCGGTCTCAGCGAAGTTGTCCTCGGCTTCCTTTCGGACGATCATCGTGCTCCCCCTTCCCCGAGTTCGGGCTGACGCAGGTGGGTGTCGCGGATTCTTGCGCGGGCGCGGCTGGTGCGGCGTTCCAGGGCTTTGTCCGTCAGACCGACCCGCTGGGCGGCTTCGGCCTGGGTGTATCCCATGGCTCGCCAGCCCAGTGCTTCGCGCAGTTGCGGGTCGGTGATGTGGGGCAGGATTCGCGAGAGTTCGTCGTGGGTGGCTGCGGCGTAGTAGGGGTCGGTTACCCGCTGGTCGGGGATCTCGCGCTGCGGCTCGTCGTTGTTCCCGTAGCCGGGGCTTGTGTTCAGCTCAGCTTGCCCTGTCTGCTGGCTGCGGAACCATGCCATATAGGTCGGGCGGAAGGCGCGGATGGTGGCGCCGACGAAGTAGGTGGTGAGGCTGGCGCCGCCTTGAGGGCTCCACTTGCCTTGGACTAATCCGCGGTCGCGGAAGAGTTCCATGCCTTTGATGACGGAGTCGGTGGCTACCTGGTGGCGGTCGTCCCGGCTCCACGTGATGGTGATCTTGTCGGCGGGGACGGGGCGGCCTGCCAGGCGTGAGCGGCGGAAAATCTCCCCGGTGCCGGTCCACTTGACCATGGTGCGCCAGCCGTAGCTCCACCAGCCGGCGGCGGCCTTTTCGTAGCGGGGGCCCTTGAATCCGTCGCGGCGCAGGATCTCTATGAGCCGCTGGTCGGCTTCCAGTCGTGCCGCCTGAGCCCGGACGTTTTCCCGTACGCCCGCGCTCAGGGCCAGGTCGGCCTCCAGTCTCAGCAGGCTGCTGGGACTGAGCTCCGCCTGCTCCAGCTGGTCGGCATGTACCTGACCGTCGGGAGCGAACTCCTCCCTGAATTCGTCCGGCACATTCGCTCCCTCACATCTCTACGGCCCCTGCGGGCCCACGGACCTGACGCTTAGGTCCTAGACGGGCGCCGGACGCCTCCCCCCGGCTCCGGGTGAAGATTTTCCCTCCATCGCGCTGTGATCCATGTCACGCGGGGGGAAACGCGTGCGCGGCCGCTACAGCATCAACGACTGCGCCGCCCCTCGCATGGGCGGCTTCCTCTTCGCTTTCGGGAGCTGACGTTGAACAACCAGGGCCCTCAGCCGCTGCTCGGCCTGCGGACCGCGATCATCCTGCTGCTGGGCGTCCTCACCGCCCTGAGCGCAGGCACGCTGACCGTGCTGGCCGGCGGTGCCGTCGCCAGCGGCATCCTCGCCGGCGGCACTGCCTTCGCAGCCGCGGTGCTCTTCTTCCACACGATCATCGCCTGATTCCGGCAGGCGGTCAGAGCCGGTTCCAGCGCAGCGGCTCGCTGGTCCCCACGAGCACTGCTGCGACGAGTTCCGGCGCCTCATCGGAGGATGAGGTGATCCGGCCGGGTCCACGACAGATCCGGTTCGGCCCACCAGACATCGCCGCCGAGGACATCCTCCTCATGTCCCAGGTCGGTAGGGGCGGGCCGGAAAACAGGGGCAAGGTTGATGCCGAGTGCGGTAACTGGCTGTTCTCTATCCGTTCGCGGAGTCGATCAGGTTCGAACGGGGCCCTGGTTCGGGTGAGTCGGCCGGCGCGGGTGCATGGAAGAAGGGCCTCTTGGTAGCTCGCGGTTGTCGAGTCCAGCGAGAAGCAAGAGGCCCTGGTGTCGAAGTGTCGCGTGGTCGTGGTCGCCGGGTCCAGTCCGTCCACTCCTGGGTGTGACTGTCTCGCCCATCAGTTCGGAAACGCGGCCGACCGGCCGGAGCGCCGGCCCCGGTACGCCTCGGACATGAGCGATGCGGAGTGGGCCCTGGTGCGGGATCTGCTGCCGGTGCCGTCGTGGATGGCGGGCCGGGGCGGCCGGCCGGAGGGCTACTGCCACCGGCAGATGGTCGACGCGGTGCGCTCTCTCGTCGACAACGGCATCAAGTGGCGGGCGATGTCGTGCGACTTCCCGCCCTGGCCGCGGGTGTATGCCTTCTTCGCCCGCTGGCGGGACCTCGGTCTGGTGGCCGAGCTGCACGACCGGCTGCGCGGGGCCGTCCGCCGCTCGGAGGGCCGCAAGGAGGAACCGAGGGCGGGCGTGGTGGACCCGCAGTCGGTGAAGGCGGACGCCACCGTCGCCCACGCCTCGCGGGGGTTCGACGCCGGGAAGAGGATCAACGGGCGCAAGCGGCACCTGCTCACCGACGCCCTCGGCCTGCTGCTCGCGGGGCGGGTCACGCCGGCCTCCACGACCGACCGGGACGCCGCCCGCCTCCTGCTGCCTGCGGCGAAGAGCCACTTCCGGCGGCTGGCGCGGATCTGGGCCGACGGCGGCTACACCGGCCACCTCACCGACTGGACCGACCAGCACCTCGGGGTCGTGCTGGACATCGTCCGCCGCAGCGACGACGTCCGGGGTTTCCAGGTCCTGCCCCGCCGCTGGGTCGTGGAAAGATCCTTCGCCTGGCTCCTGCGCAGCCGGCGCCTGGTCCGTGACTACGAGCGGCGCACCGACACCAGCGAGGCCGTCGTCCTGTGGTCGATGACCATGCTCATGAGCCGCCGCCTGGCCGCCCGGCCCCAGGACCCTGTCCCGGTGCGGGCAGCGTGAACCTGCCCGGTTTCTCCTCGACCAGCCAGCCCCGCTCCACCAGCCGCTTCGGCCGTGCCCGTGCCCCTTCGACACGGGAGGCGGACGCGCTGTCCCAGCCCAGCACCACCGCCGCCCGCCGGGCGCCGAGCCCTCCGGGCCCCGCCTCCACGGCGGCAGCCATCAACGCCTGGTAGTCCACCGACAACACCTCGGCTCCGGGCGCGTCCTGGCGGTGGGGCACCGCCCGGCGCGGAACCACCGGCTTCCGCTGCGACACGACGGCCTCGGCGGGTGCATCCGCCTCGGCCAGCGCCTCCAGATACTGCTCCAGGCCGATCACCCGGCGCCTGAGCACCTCTTCCGCATCCGCCAGAGCCGCCCGCACCCGCTCCAGCTCGGCTTCGAGTTCCTCCGCCCGCACCGCCGCGGCCTTCCGCCGCGCTTCCAGAACCGCTCGCATCGACGGCATCGCCACCCCCACGACGTCTCGGCCAGCAACGGACCGAGACTTCCGCGACAGCCCTCAGCTCATGCCGGACCAGCGGAAACCGCACGTGAGGTTCGGAAAGAGAACGACCTCTTATCACGTCGCGGGCCGCCTTCTCGTCGGTCGCGGTGATTCCCGCGGTGGCCGCCGAGGCGGTGGAGGCCGATTGGCCGGTGAACAGCGTTGCCGCCCCGACGGCCGACGCGGTACCCAGAAATCCTCCACGTGTTGTCATGCCCCGCCTTTCCTGCTTCGTTGAGTGAAAGTGCCTTTTGGCGATGTGGGGGACAGCGTGGGGGGGCAGGGTGGGGGTGGGACAGAGCCTGAGGCCAGGCCAGGTCAGGCCAGGCCAGGCCAAATCAGGTCAGGGACTTCTGCGACGGCACGACGACTCCGTACAGGTCCTGGACCGTGGCGAGAGCCGCCTCGTGGACCTGCTGTGCCGGAATGCCGTTCGGGTTGCCCTTCAGGGGCAGCGGCCGGGTCGCGGAGGCGTCGGCGACCACGGTCGGCGCGTTGCCGTTGAGGAATGCTCCTTGGGTGGTGAACAGGGTGCACATGTTCGTCATGAAGCCGGCGATGATGACGTTCTTGTGGCCGGCCTTCTCGACCTGCTCGGCGAGGTCCGTGCCGTGGAATCCGTTGGGGACGCTCTTCTCGACGACGGGCTCGCCCTTGGCCGGCTTGAGCGCCGGGATGATCTGGCCCGCCTTCGACTTCAGGTCGTAGCCCTTGTCGACGATGTGGATGACCGGCGTGCCCGCCTCGCGGGCCCGCTTCAGCAGGGCCTCGGCGTTGTCCACCGCCGGCTTCCAGCCGTCGAGTTCCATCACGCCGGACGTGTAGGTGTTCTGGTAGTCGACGAGGATGAGCGTCGCGTCGGAGAGCGTCGCCGGGGTCTCGCCGAGGTCGTTCAGCTCGCGCAGGGTCGTCGTGTCCTTCGCGACGTTCGTCGCGGTGGTGGCGGCGGCCGACGGCTCGTCCTTGGCGGTGGCGGCCTCGGAGTCACCGCCGCACCCGGTGGCGGTGACCGAGAGGACGGCGGCGGTGAGCGCGACGGCCGGGCGGGACAGCTTCATCAGGAGATCTCCTTCTGCGACGGAACGACGACCCCGTACAGGTCGGCGATGGTGGCGAGGGCACCGCGGTGCACCTGGCCGGCGTCCAGCTCGGTGTCCGCGACCGGCAGCGCACGGGTGGCACAGGCGTCGGCCACGACGGTGGGGCGGTTGCCGCGCAGGAAGGCGCCCTGGGCGGTGAAGGCCACGCACATGTGCGTCATGAACCCGGCGATGACGAGGTCGCCGTTGCCCGCGGCGTCGACGTGCCGGTCGAGGTCCGTGTCGACGAACGCGTTCGGCGCCTTCTTGACGACGACGGGCTCACCGTCGAGCGGTGCAACGCTCGGGTGGATCGCGCCGATTTCGGCCCGGATGTCGTAGGGGGTGCCCTCGCCGCCGTCGTTGACTACGTGGATCACCTTCGCGCCCTCCTGACGGGCCCGCGCCAGGAGCCGGGCGCCGGCATCGAGCGCGTCCTGCCAGCCGTCCAGCTCCATGACGCCGGTCGTGTAGGTGTTCTGGTAGTCGATCAGGACCAGGGTCGAGTCGGCGAGCTTCGCGGGGGTGTCGTCGAGTCCGTTGAGCTGGCGCAAGGTCGTTCTGGGCATGGGAAACCGCCTCATGTGGCTTGCGGGTAAAAGCAGTTCACCGGCTCGGTGACCTGCGCCTACGACGCTACGGGCCACCTGTGGTGTCGGCAATGTCATCTAACATGCAGTTACCGACATGGGTGTCGGTGTGGGTGTTGCCTGGCGTGGGGGGTCCCGTGAGCACTGTCCGACGGCTGATCGTCATCGTCCTCTTCGAGGACGTCGACCTGCTCGACGTCACCGGGCCGCCGGAGGTGTTCTCCCTCGCGCGCCGGGAGACGGACGAGGCTGCGGGCTACGACGTGGTCCTCGCCGCGGAGACCATGGCCCCCGTCACCACCGGCGCCGGGGTCCGGGTCCTGCCCGACACCACCTTCGACGAACTGTCGGTGCGGAGCATCGACACCCTGATCGTGCCCGGCGCCGTCGAAGTGGACGAGCGGCGCCGCGTCCACCCGCTCACCGACCCCGCCGTGGTGGCGCGGGTGGGGCAACTCGCCCGCCGAACGCGCAGGGTGACGTCCGTCTGCGTCGGCGCGCACATCCTGGCCGCCGCCGGACTGCTCGACGGAAAGCGCGCCACCACGCACTGGTCGACGGCGCAGCAGCTCGCCGCCGATCACCCGGCGGTCGAGGTCGACGCCGATCCGATCTTCATCCGCGAGGGAGATGTCTGGACGGGCGCCGGCATCAGCGCCTGCCTCGACCTCTCCCTCGCCCTGATCGCCGACGACCTCGGCGAGGCCGTCGCCCTGCGTGTCGCCCGGCAACTGGTGATGTACCTGAAGCGGCCGAGCGGCCAGAGTCAGTTCAGCGTCCCCCTGGAGCAGGTCTCCACGACC
Source organism: Streptomyces griseomycini (assembly GCF_014203535.1). Taxonomy (GTDB): domain Bacteria; phylum Actinomycetota; class Actinomycetes; order Streptomycetales; family Streptomycetaceae; genus Streptomyces; species Streptomyces griseomycini. Next base: position 67,250 of record NZ_JACHJI010000018.1, on the reverse strand, counting down.
CGCCGCGTCGAGGACCTCCGCCACCACATCATGCGCAACCTCGCCGAACCGCTCACCGTCGCCGACCTTGCCGTGCACGCCCACGTCAGCGACCGGCAGCTCACCCGGATCTTCAAGAACGAACTCGGCACGACCCCGCACGCCTACATCGAGTCGGTCCGCGTCGAGGCGGCGCGCCACCAGCTGGAGTCCACCGACGCCACCCTCGAACGGATCGCGTCCGCCTGCGGATTCGGCACCGTCGACACCCTGGTCAGAGCCTTCCGCCGCCGCCTCGACACGACCCCGACGGAATACCGGCGCCGCTTCCGAACCGGCACGGTCACCGGCACGCACGGCTGACGCGGACCCCGCGCGAGCGGGCCGTCACCGTCCCGCGACGATCCGGTGCCAGCGCCTTGTCCCAGGCATTCCGACTCCAGGACCTTCCGTAGGGTCGAGGACGAGGTCTGTCAAACGAGCGGTGTAACCAGGGTGGTTGGGGTTACTGACGGGCTGCGGAGAGTCGGCCGTCGAAGGTGATGTCGAGCAGCAGGCCATCCAGCGGGCAGCCGACCAGTTCGGCGTAGCGCCGGTCAGGCCGCGGGGCCAGCTGGTCGTGGTCGGCGCCGTAGACCCGGCGGCGCAGCAACTGCTCGTCATCGTTTCAACGGCTATGACTCCTCTTCCATGTCTTCGCTTAGATGGTTCATGGCGAAGGGGATCTCTTCGGGGTGAGTAGCTGTACGGGCTAGTGCCCAGGCGGTGCGTGCGTCCATGCCGGGTCCGTATGCGACTGCCAGACGTCGGGACGCCATGTGGTCAGCGGTGCCAGCAGCCATCGGTTCAGCGGGAATTTGACGCGCTGGTGTCCTGTGGAGGCTTCATGACCGGGATTCACCTGTGCCTCCGACAGCGCTGGTGTCCGGGAGGGAGCCGGCTGTTTCTTTGAGCGGGCAGTGGGGTTCGGAGCACTGGGTGTGGCTGCAGGCTCGCAGGTCGGCCAGGGCGAGGCGCGCTTCGATCAGGGCGTGGTCGTCTTGGTCCGGACTTCCGTACAGGAAGCGGGACATGGCGTCGAGGGGTGTGTGGGCGTTGCGTACGTCGGTGAGGATGCCGAAGGTGGCGGTGCGGTCCAGTCGGCCCTCGTGAGCGGCTCGGGCCCAGCCAAGGAGGACCTGGTGTGCGTCGTCGCGTACGTCTGGCTGTCGCAGTGTCTGCATCCAGCCGTTGATCAGGAAGTCACGGACGGCTGGGGCAGCTTGTGCTGCGCTCACCAAGGTGTCCAGGACGCCGTATGTGGGATCGGTGAGCGCTGAAAAGGCCCGAGGGCCGGCGAGGTGGGTCTGGTACTTCTCAAACCAGGTCTCGACCGTCTCAACGATTCGTTGGAACCCTTCGGTGCTCGCGGCCGCGTGGGCCGTCAGGGCGGTCGCTGCGATGCGAGTTGCTTCGTCGTCGACGGCCAGGATATGGCGTAGCCGGACGAGAGCCATGTGCGGCCATCGCATGCCGTACCGGCCGCTGCATGCCCAGGCGACAACCTTTCGCCGATGCGCGTCAGGCTTTTACGCCCAGTCCAGCAGTTGTTTGTGGGCATCCCGCGCGAGTTCTTCCGTCTCCGTAGCTTGGGTGATCAGTGCGGTGACGATACGGAGGTATTGCTCGTCGGGGGAGGTGGTGGCCCAGGTGTCGAGGAGGGTGAAGAAGGGAGATTCGACCTCTGTGATGGACAGCTCCAGCAGACGGGATCCGATCTGCTCCGTCCATGCTCTGGCGACGCCGTCGGGGGCGGTGATGCGGGTGAGCCACTCCGTGGTTGCGTCTCGTTCGTCGGCCCAGTGGTGCCAGTCCATGCGGATGGCGGAGCGGGCGAGGCCCGGGCGGCGGTGGAATGCGGCTGTGTCGCCGGAAGTGATGCCGACACCGACGTCTCTCAGCCGACGTCGAGGGCTGCGGCCTTCCCGGTACCGGCGTGCGCCTGCCTCGTCGCGGGCGCCGAACTCGGTGGCTGCCTTGATGCATCGTTCGATAGGGGCGCCCTCGAGGTAGGCGGCGGCGAGCAGCATCACTCGGTCCTGGCCGCGGGTGCCGGTGCCGGTGCCGGTGCCGGTGCCGGTGCCGGTGAGCGTCTGCTCCAGGAAGTTGGTCCATAGCAGGACCTCTTCCCGGATACGGCGAAGCTCGCTGATTCCCTGTTCGTGCTCCGGTGAAGAGGGTGTGTCTCTGCGTTCGACCGCTTTGGCCAGCCGTTCAGGATCGATGCCGCGCAGGCGTTTGGCGATTGCGACAGCATCATCCGGGCTGACACTGCGGGTGACGAGGTCAGACAGGACGCCGGCGGTCCGGTCGGGGGCTGTTTGACGGAGCAGCCCGCGTGTCCCAGTGCGCTGGGCATCCTGCTGCAGCCACCCGGCCTGCGCGTGGCTGCCCCAGCGCGCAAGGTGGTTCCGGGCGACCTGGACGGCGTCGGGGCGTACCGCCTCCATCTCGTAGCGGCTGTCACCCCGCCAATCCCGCTGGTTGCTGGTGATGACCAGGCAACTGCCCGCGTCGTGGAGCTCTTCTGCCCAAGTAATGAGGGCGTGGGCGGCGTTTTCGGGAAAAAGCGCGAGGTCGCGTCGATCAGGTAGCCGTGCCCGGTGATGGGCTCGGGTAGGACTTCCCGTTCCGGTGCTTCGTCCTCGTCCCAGTCGTCGCACAGGTGCGGGTGGGGCTCGCGTGGGGCGCCCCACCCGGCGGGCTCGATGGCCTTCCACCGTTCGTCGGTGAACCGGGTGCCGCAGCCGGCGCACACGGGACGGCTGGCCTCTCGCTCGGCCTTGTGCTGTGCGGCGATGCGGCGCAGTTCCTCCTGATGCTCCCGTTGGCGGGCGGCGTACTCGGCCTGCTGGCGGGCGTCGTGGGCTTCGCGGCGCGGGTTGCCGATCGCCTCGAGGAAGTCCCAGCCGGTGCCCCGCTTCGGCCGGATCGACCATCTCTTCAGCCAGGCACCGGATGAGGCACGGGAGCAGCGTTCGTGCGGCGACGGCGCCAAGGGCCCGCGCGTCTATGACTGGGCAGCCGACCAGCTCCCGGTGATCGAGGACTTCGACAGTGAGCGGCCCGCCCATCACCGCTGGGCGCTGGCCCGGCGCAGCATCAGCAGACCCGATCAGGTCGCCTACTCCCTCGCATACGCGCCGGTGGGAGCCGGTGTCGACCAGTTCGTGCGCGTTGCCGGGCGTCGGTGGGCGATCGAGGAATGCTTCCAGGCTGCGAAGAACGAGTGTGGCCTGGACCAGGACGAAGTCCGCCGCCATGTCGGATGGATGAGGCACATCACCCTGGCCATGCTCGCGCATGCCTTTCTCGCGGCCACGGCGGCCCGGGCGGCGGCAAAGGGGGACGCAGAAACGGTTCCGCCATGGTCCCGCTCACCGTGGCAGAAGTCCGTCGGCTGCTGGCGACTGACCCCGCCCACCGGCCCCGCTCGCCCCTTCGCATCCATGCGCTGAGTTGGTCGCGATGGCGGCGAAGGCGTCAGGCCGTGGCCCGGCACTGTCACTACCGACGACGATGTCATTCGTTGGAGAGGCGGTCCGGCAAGACCGCCCCTGACGTACCAGCAGCCAACTACACTCCCGACGATGCCTCTGACCAGGCCAGATAGCGAAACGCTGCTGGAGTACTAGGCGTGTGTCACGGTGAGCAGGCGATCACCCAGGGGACTGACCCGCCAGCAGAACACGGTCCTCGTCGTTGAAACGCTCGACGGCAAGAGCCTGGCCGTCCCAGCGTCCCCAGCGCAGCGGGGAGCCTTCTTGGCCCTCGCCGATGGTCAGCCCCATCTGGCCGGGGTCCGGGTGCGCGACATGGACGGAACCCGCAGCCGCCGTCCCCGTCCGGGCACGTGCAAGTACCGTGCCGTCCGCGTCATGGCTGACCAGCCACTCCTCCGCGCCGCGGCCGCGATCAGGCTCCCCGTGCGCCAGGGGACCGTGGAGGCGGGCCCACACGAAGGCCCCGTCCGCGGAGAAGGCGGCCGAGCCGCTGCTCACATACCGATGGTCATGGTCGCCGCCGTACTCGGCGCGCGAAGACGGCCAGATCACCGGCAGGCGAGACCGCGCACCGGCCCAACCGGCGTGGCCAGGATGCCGGGAAACGGACGGACGAGGTCACGGCCGGCGGCTCGAGCTCCTGCACGATCAGCTCCGTGTCCCCGCGCTGCACGAGCAGCCGCGTTGCGGGCCACCACTCCAGGTACGGGGCGTCGTCGGCTCTCGAGAAAGCAGAGGGGCGGCGATCGTGGTCACGAGTCGAGCAAGCTGCGGCACGAGAGCCCCGAAGGGCGAGGAAATTCTTGTCGGGACCCTATGCCAAGCCGCCGACAGTACCCGTTCGGTGAACGTTTCCTCAGCAACGATCACGGTGTGCGGACCTCGGTGACGGCATTACCGGAGGCAGGCACGTTCATTCATAACCCGTTGAGCACTTCCAGATGCACGCCGACAATGGCGGCCGCCACCGGCATGTCCCAGTCCGCGATCTCGCGAATCTGGCGGGCGGCGGCGCGCCGCGAACCACGGGAGGCAGTCTCAGGTGCGGGCGGTACCGGCATGCCGCGCCCGCCGTGGTGACCCGGACCAGTGGGGTTGGGAAGCGAGCCCCCGCGACATCTTCGGGAACTTCTCCCGGAGGATGTCACGTGGTGACGGGCAGGAATCGGACGGATACTGGCAAGTAGCCGGGGCAGTCGTGCCAGGGTGCCTCTGTCCGCCGCCTTTCCCGGGTGATCACCATGGCCTCCTCCACGCATCCCCACCCGCACCCGGCGCCGGCACCGGTCGCCGAGCCGGCGGCCGAGCTGGACCGGCTGCGCGCGGAGAACAGACAGCTCAGGCAGGCCCTCACCTCGCACGCCGTGGTCGACCAGGCCATCGGCGCGCTGACCGTTCTGGGCCGGGTAGAACCAGGTCAGGGGTTCACGATGCTGCGGGAGATCTCCCAGCACACCAACATCAAACTCTCTGTCGTCGCCGAGCAGATCCTCAAGCACGCCCGGGGCGCGGCACTGCCCGACCTCCTGCTGGGGGAACTGCGCGCGGCCCTGGCCCGTCAAGGCACCGGCCCGTATCCCGGCTGAGGCCGGGGCGGGTTCCCGATGGCTGTCTCTACAGCGGCTGTCGCCCGATGAGGGCGCCGCCGGGGTCGTCGATCAGGGGCGATGCGGGCGGTGATGCGCTTGCCGACCGGCTCGCGCTGGACTTCGAAGCCCTGAGCGACGGCCATTCCGGGCGGGGTGGGCCGGCCCTCGCCTCGCGCGGCGCTGTGCTCGGTGGGGCCGGCCGTGTGCGCACCGCCCAAAGCCGACGGAGGCGGTGGCCGCGGGCCGGAAACGATGCCGGCCCGCGGGGTGGTCAGCCGCGGACGATGTTCTCCGCCTGGGGGCCCTTTTGGCCCTGGGTGACATCGAAGGTGACCGGCTCGCCCTCGATCAGCTCGCGGTAGCCGTTGCCGGAGATGTTGGAGTAGTGGGCGAAGACGTCCGGTCCGCCGCCGTCCTGGGCGATGAAGCCGAAGCCCTTTTCGGAGTTGAACCACTTGACGGTTCCGCTGGCCATGCTGGTACCTCTCGGTCGCTGTCCGGAACCGCACCGCGCGGCCCCGGGAGGTGATCGCCCCGGTCCGGCACAGCAAGAACGCCCACGCGAAAGGGCGCGGGCGGGTACGGCGAACCACGACATCCGCCAGCGACGCTACACGGCGGAACCGGACCGCACCAGAGAGCCACAGCCGCAGGTTGACACTCGGCCTTCCTCGTCAGCGTGTCCGCGAGCTGCTCTCCGGGGCTGAGCGCGTTCCCCGCTGCGGCGGCCGCCTGCTGGGCATCGTCGCTGACCGAGTGTGCGGCCGGCGTGTCCAGGGCGCCACCTTCACCGGTCACGCCCGCCGGCCCAAGGTGCGGGTTTGTGCTTGGCGGGGCGCGTGGCGGGCGGGGTCAGGACGTTCTGACGCAGCAAGCAGCCCCGCCCCGGCCAGGTGGCCGGGGCGGGGCTGTTCAGCATGGTGTGGTCGCGAAGGGCGGTCGCCTACGCGGCGAAAGGCTCTGCAGGGCTTCAGCCGAACGATCGTCCCTGCAGGCAATAGGTGAGGCCCGGGGACACTGTCCCCTCCACGACCACGCCCTCTCCAACCACACCCGCCCGCAGATTGTTCCCCCACCCCCTTTCCTCCACCGCGCCGGAGGAAGTGCGCGCCCGACGGGCACCCTGCGTCCCCTGGCTCGAGGGACCCGGTACGTCACTTGCGGCGGCCACGCCTCCCTGCTGCCCTGGCTGTCCGTGATGGCCGCCTGTCTCACCTTCAGTAGCCGATCCGACGCGATCGGCGTGCTGCCCAGGCGTCTGCGCTCCCTGGCAGCGGCCCCCTTCGTCCCGCTCGCCCGCGCGGTGCTCGGGCGAGCCACCTGGGACACCATCCGAAAGGACACCGGTGGACCTCGGTGACCTGCTGAACCTCGCTCGCGACGCCGCTCGGGCCGGCGCCCGCACCGCCGCCTCATGGCCGGGCCCACCATCAGCGCTCTCCTGCCCCAGGTGCGCGATCTGCGCCGCGGGAATCCTTCCGGTCCAGCAGGCCGGCGGAACAGCCGGTGACCTGACCGGCCCCGTCCCCGGCAACTGGCCCCGAAGCGGCGACGTCCTGGCCGCCCCAGCCGGCCTGTGGAAAACCCTCCAAGCCCTCCTCGCCCCGGTCCTCCTCTCAGACGGCGGCACCTAAAACGAAGCCGGCACCGGCTGTGCGACGGGACCTGAAACCCCACCGCTCACCCCGACGGGCCGGAGCGCCGCAGGGTCGGCATCTGCGCCTCCGCACAGCTTCGCGCCAGTGGTTCTGCGTGACCTGGCCGGGCGGGGGCGGGCTGGACGTGTGGATGGCGGGTCGAGCGAAAACCCGTCCGGTGCCGGGACTGCACCGGCCCCGTTTGATCCGACAGATCCGGCCACTTGCCGGGATAGCGCACGAACCGGGCAAGGGCGGTGAAGCACACGATCATCCCGACGCCCAGTTCGTTGGGGTGTGCGTCCTCGGCAGTGTTCGGGTAGCCCACGATCCACGGGGCAACGAACAGCATCACTGCGCTGAGAAGCATTAGCAGCTCGATGATCTGCTGCCTTTACCCCCGCATCACAGACTGATCGGCAGGATTCCTCTTGGACCGGGCCGTTCCCGGCTTGTGCACTATTGCCGTGTCCCACCTCCGCTATTCGCGGCCGGGTGCCCACCGCCCCGGGCCCAGCGGCATGCCTCTCGGCGCAGTCATGCGAAAGGGCCCTCGGCTATCTCCGGGAAGCTCGGCGCCTCCCGGGCCGCCTGCCCGTGCCCCGAGGCTGGGCGTTTCCCTGGTGCAGTCACAGCTGTCGAAGCGATCCTGCGCTGTACCAGAAGGCGACGTGAGCGTCACTGTCGTTCTGCGGTCCGGGGGCTGGACCGGTTTGGGTGTTCGAGGCCGTGAGGGGGGCGCTGGAACAGCGTGTAGAGGAAGACCAGGGCCGGGATGAGCACGACTGTCCCCACGCACAGGGCGACCAGCAGGGCCAGCAGGGTGGAGTGGCCGGTGGCCGCCTGTTCGACGGTCAGCGACGGCAGGAGGAGGTACGGGTACTGGCCCGCTGCCCAGCCCACCAGGATCGCTGTGACGGCGAGCGCGGAGGTCAGGCGCGCGGCGATGTAGCGGCGGGTCAGCAGCAGCCCCAGCGCGGCCAGCCCGGCGACGACCGACAGCAGCACCGCCGGCAGGCCGCGGCCGGTCAGCCCGTCGAACAGCATGGGGGCGTCCGCCCGCAGCACCGCGATGCCGGCCAGACCCAGCACGCCCGTGACCACGGCGGTCACCAGGGCGCGGCGGCGGAACGCCTCGGCCAGCTCGTGCTCGCCATCGCGCCGGGCGTCGCCGCACAGGAACACCGCGGCCAGGTAGGCGCAGACCAGTACGGCGAGGGTGCCGCCCAGCATTGAGGTCGGGTTGGCCCAGCTGGTCACCACGTCACCGCCGGCGATGCGGGGCGGTACCCGGCCGGAGGCCACTCCGCCGACGACCGCCCCGAAGAAGAAGGGGGTCAGCAGGGAGGAGAGCGCGAACGCCGCCCCGAAGAAGCGGCGCATCTGCAGGGATCCGACGCTCTTGCGGTAGGCGAAGGCCGTGCCGCGGGCGATGATCCCGAAAGCGGCGAGGGTGAGCGGGATGTAGAGGGTGGTGACGGCGGCCGCGAAGCCCTCGGAGAAGCCCGTCCACAGGATCACCAGTACGAAGATCAGCCAGACGTGGTTGGCCTCCCACACCGGTCCGATCGAGTTCTCGACCCGCTCGCGCACGGCACGGCCGCGTTCGGTGCCACCGGCCAGCAGGTCCCAGATGCCTCCGCCGAAGTCGGCACCGCCGAACAGGGCGTAGGCGATCAGGCCGACGAAGGCCACGCCCAGCACTGCGTACGCGAGCGTCATCGCCTGGCTCCTTCTTCCTGCGGCGCGAAGGTGTCACGGCCGCGTGCCAGCCTGCGCAGGACGACCACTGTGAAGAAGGTCAGCAGGCTGTACACGGCGATCACCGCCGCCAGGCCCCAGGCCAGGCCGCCTGCCGGGCTGACAGCCTCCTCGGTGCGCATGAGGCCGTAGACGATCCACGGTTGCCTGCCGACCTCGGTGGTGACCCACCCGGCTTCCATGGCCACGACGGCTGCAGTCCCGGAGACGCCCACGGCACGCAGGAACCAGGCCGTATGGGGGAGCCGTCGTCGCCGCCACCACACCAGGCCGAACCAGACGGCCAGCCCCAGCAGCGCGGTGCCGATGGCGACCATGGCGTTGTACGCGATGTGGACGACATTGACCGGGGGCCTCTGGTCCGATGGCACCTCCTCCAGGCCGGGCACCACGCCGTCGGGATCGTGGTGGATCAGCAGCGACAGTCCGTTGGGGATCTCCAGGGCGTAGCGCAGTTCTTCGTCGACGTAGACTCCGCCGAGCGACAGGTCGGCCCCCGCAGTGGTCTTGTACTGGCCCTCCATCGCGGCCAGCTTGGCGGGCTGATTGTCGGCGACGGTGTTGGCGATCCAGTCCCCCACACCGATCTGGACGGGCGTGATGATCGCGGCGACGGTGAGCGGGATGAGGAGCCCCATCCGGTGGTGGCGGTCGCGCCGGCCGCGGAGCATTCCGACGGCGTACACCGAGGCGATCAGGAAGCCGGTGACCATGAACGCGGCCAGCCACATGTGGGTGAACTGCGGCCATGTGGAGGGTCCGAACATCGCTGCCCAGGGCCTGGCGTCGATCACGTCCCCGTCGGCGTTCAGTCGGAATCCCCTCGGGTTGTTCATCCAGGCGTTCGCCGAGACCACGAAGAACGCGCCCGCGATGCCTGCGACGACCATCGGCAGTGCGCTGAGCATGTGCGCCCGCGGCGACAGGCGGTTCCACCCGAACAAGTACACCCCGACGAAGATCGCCTCAACGAAGAAGGCGAAGCCCTCCAGCACGAACGGAAAGCCGAAGACTTCGCCGAAGCGGTCCATCAGGCCCGGCCACAGGATGCCCATCTCGAACGACAACAGCGTTCCCGACACCGCGCCCGCCGCGAACAGCACGCCCATCGCCTTGGCCCAGGTGTGCGCAAGTCCCGTCAGTGCCGCGTCGCCCCGCCTGTGGCCCAGCCACTCGGTGAACACCACGATCGCGGGGAACGCGATGCCGAAACAGGCGAAGATGATGTGCCAGCCCAAGGTCAGGGCCATCTGGTGGCGCGCGTAGGGCAGATTTCCCACGCCGTCCGCCACCATGAGCTCGAACACGCCTACAGCCCTCCCCACTCAAAGGCATCAACCGCCCGGCAGGTGTCCGCTGAGACGGACATCAACCCATTTTGGCCGCAAACGCCGAGAAACAAACGTCGGCAGCCGTCTGCGGACCGCCTCTCGCGCCTCCACTGACAGCGGTCCACCGGGCGAGCGTCCGCGTAGGTCTGCGAGCACGCCGATCGATTGGCGGCCGGTGCGATCTTCGCGCCGGGCACCGCGCTCTGGTCACTCCAGAAGCTTCCGCCGCCGGCCGGGCCCACACCCGTTCCAGCACACTGCGCTCAGCCTCGCCCTGTGCGCTGTGGCTGCGGGTGTGCTCCTAACCGAGCCGTGCATGCCGGGGCAGTCGTGCCGGGGGGCCTCTGTCCGCCGCCTTTCCCCGGGTGATCGCCATGGCCTCCTCCACGCATCCCCACCCGCACCCGCATCCGGCGCCGGTCGCCGAGCCGGCGGCCGAGACGGAGCGGCTGCGCGCGGAGAAAAGACAGCTCAGGCAGGCCCTCGCCTCGCACGCCGTGGTCGACCAGGCCATCGGCGTTTTGACCGTTCGGGGCCGGATAGAGCCGTACCGGGGGTTCACGGCGCTGCGGGAGATCTCCCAGCACACCAACATCAAACTCCCTGTCGTCGCCGAGCAGATCCTCAAGCACGCCCGGGGCGCGGCACTGCCCGGCCTCCTGCTGAGGGAACTGCACGCGGCCCTGCCCGCCACACCGCCGACCCGCACTCCGACTGACATCAGGGCGGGTGCTCGGTCGGTCGTTTCTACAGCAGCCGTCGCCCGGTGACGGCGCCGCCGGGGTCGTCGATCAGGGCGATGCGGGCGGTGATGCGCTTGTCGGCCGGCTCGCACCGGACTTCGAAATCCTGGGCGACGGCCATGACGATCTCCAGGCCGTGCCGGCCGATCCTGCCCGGGTCGACCGGCACGGCCTGGGGAAGCGTGGGATCGCTGTCCCGCACGCTCACCTCCACGCTGTCGGCGGTGACGCGCAGTTCCATCCGCACCGGGTCGGGGGCGTACTTGCGGGCGTTGGTAACCAGTTCGCTGGCCATCAGCTGGGTAAGGCCCTGTGCGCGGACGGACACGGGCAGCCTGTGGTCGGCGCGGGCCTTCTCGAGGAAGGTGGCGGCATGGTGACGGGCGTCGGCGATGCAGCCGTCGTCCGCGTCCAGCGGATAGCCGACGCGCATCACATGTTCATGCGGCGGCCTGCAGCCGCCCCCGTCCGTTTGGGATCCCACCGGCATCGCCGCTCTCCTCCACCCATCGCCCTGGTGCGGGTATCCCGCGCCGTGGCTGTGCACGCCACAAGGCCCTGGGGTTCGGCACGGCCACTGCAGTACCCCCTCGCTGCACTCAAGGGACAGACTCGTGCACGTACGGCCCCACCCCCCGGGGCGGGCCCGAGTGCACTGGAGGGGGGTGAGGAATCGAGGAGACGGTGGCCGACGCAGCACGCACACACCGGCCGGAGCGGCTCTCCACCGCGCACCGTGAGGCCGACGGCATCCGTGTCGTGACACGTACACGGCGAGATCGACCACAACGTCCAGGGAGCCTTCGGCCAGGCGCTGGCCTTCAACGACACGACGGCGCCGCCGCGGACCGTGGTGGACCTCAGCGGCGTGCCCTTCATGGACTCCAGCGGCGTCAACGTCCTGCTCACCTTCTACCGGGCCACCCACGGCACCCAGGGCTGGCTGCGCATCGCCGGCGCCCGGCCGCCGGTCCTGCGCCTGCTGCAGGTCCTCGGCATCGACGCCGTCATCGCCTGCCGCCCCACCCTCGAGCAGGCCCTGACCAGCTATAACCCCGCACCCCGCACCCCTGCGACACAAGACCACCACTTCTTGCCCGCCCGCCCTCCGGTTACGAGCCGTAAGCGGTGGCTACCTGCCCGGAGCGGGGTCGGGAAGCAGCCCCGCCGGGTCCTCCGAGCACACACCCTCGGAGGACTCGCCACCAGACGGCCACGCCTCCGCACAGACCTGGGCCAGCGCGACCGAGGACACGGCCGGCGCCCCACACACAGGCTGCTCAAGACGAGGCCACAGCTACCCCTTCTGCGCACCGCCCCCGGCCTCGTCACACCGATGACCGGCCTGCTCCAGCACGGCCCCGCCGTACCCGAACACGACGGACCGTTCGACGGCGTGCCCGAGCACCTGCTCGCGCCGCTCCAAGGGTGAGTCAATGATGCACTCCACCACCGGGGCAATGCGCAGAAGGACGCTGCCCGTACCATCTGCCTGCGGCTGCGCATCCCTCCAGTCAGGGACCCGCGCTATCACGAGACGCAGGTACGTGTTGCCGCTCACGCAAGCGCCCGGCACCCAGCTGCTGGACGTGGTGGACGAGGTTCTCCTCGCCGGGGCTCCGGACGAGTGGGAGATCGAGGTTCTCGGCCGGATGCTCGACGACGCCGGGTCGGCCTGTCAGATTGATGAGGCCGGGGACGGGCTGGAGGAGCGGGTGACCCCGGCCGTACGCGGCGCGGTCCGTCAGACGATCGCCGATGCGGCGGCCGGGACCGTCGCCGGATCGGCCGCCGCCCCCTCGCCGCAGCGTGGCAGGGCCTACGGACGCGGCCCGGACCCGATGCGCGCGCACAGCGAGGCCATCAAGGCGGTGGAGTGCGCGGCGCTCGGACGGCAGCGGGATCACCTTCTTCGCCCGCATGTCGTAGGCCCGGTACTTCGACAGGTCGGTGCAGAGCGATGCCGTCCAGGCCGTCGTCGGCCCGCTGTCTCATCAGCAGACCGCGGATCTGGCATCGGCACAGCAGCTGTGGACGCCGAGCCCGCCACCCTCCTCGGCGTCTCCTTGCCTACCGTGCACGAGCTCATTAGCGGCGTTTGAACTCCACCGGCCCCGCGTTCATTTCGATGGTGCCGTCCGCGTGCAGGACCGGACGGCGTTCGGTCATGCGGGCGCTGTAGGCCTCGACGTGGCGGATGGATGCTCCGTCGGCGGCAGTGAAGTCGACGAGTGCGATTGCCACCCAGTAACGGGTCTTGGTGTTCTCGTAGAGCGGGACGGTGACGGTCGAGCCGCGGCCGTCGTCGATGACGACCTTGGCCCCGAAACTACGGAAGGAGCCGAAGCCGTTGCTGAGCGCTGAATACGCGCACAGCAGGACATAGCCCTGTTCGTCGGGGCGCACAATCTGCACAGCCTCACGGCCGGGGACGCGGGAGTCGCCATCGAGGCGGATGTAGGGACGGCTGGTGAGCGAGCCCAGCCGCCGGTAGTAGACGACGTCGGCCTTCTTGCCCTCCTTCGGAGCCGCCGGTATGGCAGAGGTCACCGTGCCGCCGGCCCGCAGCGGCTCACCCTGAGGCACGTGACCGGACTTGACCAGGGCACCGGGGGGCACTGTGCCGCGCAGAGCCTTGCTGGCAGGAATGAACAGGGCGTACAGGTCCAGGTCGGCGCCTCGCCTGCGGCGCTGCTCGCTGCCGCCGTCCCACTCCAGCGCCGCTGTGACGACCAGCTCGCGGTCGGCCTTGTCCAGGCTGAGGGAGACCTGGCTGCCCTTGTCGAGGCTGACACGCCCCAGAGGCGGCTTGAGGAGCCTCGCAGAAGGCGTGGGCAAGGCTGCAGTCGGGACGGGGTCGGGAACGGCGAGAGCCGTGGGATGTTCCGTCGGCGGCTCGAGTGCTTCGTCCTCGGCGACCTCGATGCCGAAGTCGGTGGCGAGGCCGGCCAGCCCGTTGGCGTAGCCCTGGCCGATGGCTCGCAACTTCCAGACGGTGCCGCGGCGGTAGAGCTCCGTCAGGAGAACCGCGCGTTCACCGTCGGTGAGGACCGGCAGGCGGAAGAGGACCGTGTCACCGCTGACCCGGGCGCTGACATGGACATTCTTTACGTCTCGGAAGGTGCGGGACGTGTCGTCGGGATCGCAGCTGGCTACCAGTACGACACGGTCCACGTCCGCGGGCAGGGCGGCCGTGTCCACCTCGATACGCTCGAGGCTGCCGACGTCGGCGGCAAGGTGGCGCACGGCCCCGGACTCGGCGGAGGGCTGGTTGTAGAAGACGAGGTCGTCGTCGGACCTGACCTTGCCATTCGCGGTGACCAAAAGAGCACTGAGATCGACTGTGTCACCCTCGACGGAAAGCTCCACGGTCACCGGCCCGGGCCCTACCGTAGTGTTCCCACCTTTGGCCAGCTCCAGCATGTTGCCCACCCTCGTACGAACTCCCCGCCATTATCCCGCCACTGTGTCATACCGAGGGCTGGTCCGACTGGTTGCGACCTCTCAGCCTTTGCTTGGAACCTGAATCCGGCGGCGTATTGCAGTCATCGAACGGATTATCGACATGGGGATGGACTGTGAGAGCGAGAGGGGCATGACTGTGACGCTGCCGGAGCCTACCGGGCGCCCTCTGGGGGTGCTGACGGCTCGTCGGGACCGGTGTGGCAGCTGTCGGAGCCGGCGAAGATCGAGCGCTTCAGCATGCGGTCGATGGGGGAGGCAGCAGAGGCTGCCGGATGTACCGGTGGCACGGGGAGATGTACGAATGCCGGAGAAGAGCGTATGAGGCGATTACGCGGAGAGCAGGGCGGACAGGGCGTCCGAGCGTGAGGGTGAGGAGAAGCAGTGAGGTTTCCCCGTGATGTTGGACACTCGATGCTTACGCCGCGAGGGCGTGTCCTTGCTCGTGTCGTTGCCGGATCTCCAGCGGGGTGAGATAGCCCCAGACCGGATGCTTCCGCAGTCGCCGGCGGTTGTAGAAGGTCTCGATGAAGGCGTAGATCCCCGTTCGGGACTCGTCCGGTCCGGCCAGCAGCGGTGCCGATTTCTTCCTTCAGCAGCGCGAAGAACGCTCGGCGGCGGCGTTGTCAAGCACGAGCCGGTGCGGCCCATGCTCTGCCGCAGCCCCAACCGGCGTATCTCGCGGCGGAGTTCGTCGGAGGTGTATTCGCTACCGCGGTCCGGATGCGCGATGCAGCCGGGCTGGAGCCGGCTGCGTCCGGCAGCCATGACCAGCGCGTCGACGACCAGCGAGGCGCGGTGGTGGTCGACCATGGAGTAGCCGACGATCTCGCGGGTCGCCAGATCGAGCCAGGTCGCCAGATCGAGCCAGGTCGCCAGGTAAAGCCAGCCCTCGTCGGTGGCGATGAAGGTGGTGTCGCCGACGAGCTTCATCCCGGGGACCGGGACGGTGAAGTCCCGCCCGAGCAGGTCCGCCGCGGGCACGGCCCCGCTCACGCATGATGCGCTCGATGCGCTTGCGGTTGATCCGGTGCCCGAGCCGGCGCAGCTCAGCATGGACCCGCGGCACCCCGTAGGCGCCGCGGGAGGCGAGGTGCAGCACAGTGAGCTTCTTCGAGGTGGCCACCGATCGGGTGACAGTCTGCGAGCCGCAACGAGCGAGGCCCCCGGGCTGTTGATCGAGATGTCTGACGTCTCAATCACGTTGCTCGGGGACCTCGTTGGTCATCCATCCTGCCGCACTCGACCTGCCGCATGCGCTCGCCGAGTGGGTCACCATGCTGATCGTCACCCGTGAGGGCGACCGGCGCTGCAAGCTCCGCCCGTCTCAACGCACGATGGTGGCACTGGTGTACCTGCGCGAACACACCACCCTGGCGAAGACCGCTGCCGGATTCGGGATCAGCGAGTCCACCGCCCACACCTACACCAGCACGGTCGTCGACCTGCTCGCCGACCGTGCACCGGGCCTGCTGAAGACGCCACGCGAGCATGATCCTGACCTCGTCCTCCTCGACGGGACTCTCGCCGAGTGCGACCGGGTCGGCGACGGCCGGGCCGACTACCCCCACAAACACCGACGCCACGGCGTGAACGTGCAGGTTGTCACCGGTCCCGACGGCCGGCTGCTGTGGCTCGCCCGCCCTGCCGGGCCGCACCCACCGGACCATCCGCATCTGCGAGCGGCAGGGTGTTCCCATCGTCGCCGATCTCGCCTACCGGAGCGGCGACCCTTGGCTGACCACGGGCATCAAACGCAGGCCCCTGCAGGAACTCGGCCTCACCGAGAAGACCCGCAACCGTGCCCTGGCCGCGACACGGGCACCCGTCGAACGCGGCGTCGCCCGCCTGAAGTCCTGGCGGATCTTCCGCAGATCCCGATGCGGTCCAAACCGCACGACGTCAATCGCCAAAGCCGTTCTCACCCTGGAGTTGCAACGCTGAAGAAGCTCACTGCATGACAACCGGTCTCCACGATCAAGGTGGAAGCCCCCGTGCAGGTCGTCAATCGATGCGGACACCCGGCTGGTGATCGCGGCGGCCCGGCCGGCGCCGGGAAACCGGAAGCCCGGGGAGCGGCCGCTGGTCCGCCGCGATTTCGACCCGTCTCGCCGTGAGGCCACCGTCGCCGCGCCCTCCGGTGAGCCGTTCCGACGCGTCGTGCTCCACGACGAATGGGGCAAGGGAATTCTGGAGAACTGGTCGGGCTCAGTAGCTTGAATACGTACATGCGGGACATGCAGGCAGGTGCCCGTTAGCGTTCAGGAAACGTTAAGTAAAAAGAATGCGGACAGCCCGCAGATTACCCCACGGACTATTGACGGGCATCGATGCCGCCGTCACCTTCGTAGGGTCACGTATTCCGTTCGAGTACGAGAGCTGGGATGCTCATGAGAAACATCCGGCAACGCGTCACCTGGATCCTGGCCGTCACGGCGGTTGCCGTGTCGATCTCCGTATGGCCTTCTACGGAACCCGCGCAGGCATTTCCCCCCACTCCCAAGCAGAATGTACTGAACTACCTTCGCGCTATTTCCGGGAACCAGATCGTTTCCGGTCAGCACAACAAGGAACCCGCTTCCGCACCCGGGCAGTACACGCAGCAGGTCAAGGACGTGACCGGGCAGTACCCCGGCCTGTGGGGCGGAGACCTGATGTTCCACGCCACCGATGTGGCCAACCGCCAGCGCGTGGTCGACCAGGCGAAGACCGAGTGGACGAACGGCTCGCTGGTCACCCTCACCTGGCACGTCTGTCCCCCGACCGGGGGTAGCACCTGCGCGTTCGAGGGCGGTGTGAAGTCGAACATATCCAGCGCTCAGTTCTCGCAGATCATCACCGAGGGAAGCGCCCTGAACAACGCCTGGAAGCGGCGCCTCGACGAGGCCGTCCCTTACCTCCAGCAGCTGAAGAACGCGGGCGTTCCGGTCCTCTTCCGGCCGCTGCACGAAATGAACGAATCGTGGAACTGGTGGGGAAACCGTCCCGGCGCGAACGGCAGCGCTCGCCTCTACCAGATCACCCGTGACTATCTCGCCGGGACGAAAGGGCTGGACAATCTGATCTGGGTATGGAACGTGCAGGACAATCCGGCGGGCGGCTGGAGCAACTACTACCCGGGCAACCAGTACGTGGATGTCGTCTCGCTGGACGTCTGGTACAAGAGCCACCCCAGTTCCGCCGACTACCAGCAGATGCGCGGCATCGCGGGCACGAAGCCGATGGCCATCGCGGAGATCGGCAAGATGCCGACCGCTGCCCTGCTGGACAGCCAGACCCAGTGGGCATGGTTCATGATGTGGTCCGAGCATCTGCGCGGGAACAACACAAACGCCGAGATCCAGGCGGCGTACTTCCACCCCCGTGTGCTGAACCAGGGTGAGGTCGTGCTGCCCTAACGCCCGACGCGAGCGCTGCGCGGCTGAGTCTGCCGGCGGTACCGGTCAGAGCCAGCCACGCAGCGCCCCGAGGAACCCGGCCGGATCATCACGGTGGACGGTGTGCCCAGCACCGTCCACCGTGTGTACGTGCCAGCCTCGGCGGCTCAGCACCGTGGCGTGTGCCGGCGAGATCCGCTCACTGGGACCGGCGAGCAGGACGAGCGAGGGGACCGTAGGGACGCCCGGCAGGCCGGGCAGGTGCTGGAGCGCGGTGACGGACGCGGGGTCCCAGGTGGCGAGCGCCTGCCGCTCGGCGGCGATGTCGTCGTCGTGCCAGCGGGGATGGGCGGCACGCAGCTCCCGCCAGGTGGCGTGTTTGCCGGCACGCAGGGCGTCCAGGTCCCGGTTCCGGGGCACCCAGGCGGGGTCGCAGTGGACGGCGCGGGCGCAGCGCAGTCGCGGTACGGCGAGCAGCAGCACGGCCGAGCCCAGTGAGTGGCCGATGGCGAGGTCGGGCGCCGCGGGCAGGGTATCGAGCAGGTCGGCGGCGAGTGCGGTGGGTGTGTACACCGGGGCGGGCCCACTGGCTCCGTGGCCTGGCAGATCCACGGCGACGACCCTGTAACCGTGCTCGGCGATCGCCGGAGCGACTCGGCTCCAGCCGCGCGAGTCCGACATGATGCCGTGCACCAGTACGGCTGTGCGGGGGCCGTCGCCCCAGATACGGGTCGCGAGCCTCACGAGACGCCGACCAGGGGCACCCGAGCCCGGTAGAGCACCGTTCCCTCACCGGAGACCGCACAGGGCGAGCCGGCCGGGACGAATGCGGCAGCACCTGCGGCAAGAGCCGGTCCTGCTTCCAGCAGCGCTTCGCCGGTGAGGCAGAGCAGCACCTGGGGTCCGGCGTCGGTCAGGCATACGGCCTCGGCGCCCACCTCGATGCGGGACAGCGCGAACTCCGTCGCCGGGGAGGCATAGTGTGTCTCACCCCTCACCCCCGTGGGTGAGGGCTGTATGACCGATGGTCGTGTCGCGGTCAGGTCGACGATCTCACTCAGGAGTGCGGTGTCGACGTGTTTGTCGGTCAGGCCGCAGCGGAGCACGTTGTCGGAGTTGGCCATGATCTCCACGCCTGTCCCCCGCAGATAGGCGTGCGGCACTCCCGCCGCCAGGTACAGGGCTTCCCCTGCGTCGAGAGTGACATGGTCGAGCAGCAGCGCCGCGAGCAGGCCGGGGTCGTCGGGAAAGTCGTCGGCCACGGTGGCGTACGCGGCGGCGACCGAGTTCCACGGGCCGGGCGACGCGGCAAGCGGGGGCAGGGCGTCGGCGACGGCGCGCACCAGACGTGAGGGCGCGGTCAGGGCCGCCTGAAGTGTGTACCCGAGGGAGTCCCGCTGCGGGCGGGAGCGCAGCGCAGCCGCCCACCCTTCGAGTCCGGGCACGGAAAGGGCGTCGAGCAGATCGGCTGTACGGGCCGGCTCGCGGAAGCCGCAGAGTGCCTCGAAAGGCCCCAGCGCGCACAGCAGTTCCGGCTTGTGGTTGCGGTCCTTGAAGGTGCGGTGAGGGGCGTCGACCGGTATTCCGGCCGCGTCCTCGCGGTCGTGGCCGGCCCGTGCCTGCTCGCGCGTGGGGTGTACCTGGACCGAGAGTGCCCGGGCGGCTGCCAGCAGTTTGAGCAGGAAGGGCAGGTGCGGCCCGTGGGCCGCGAGGCTCGCCTCGCCCAGTTCGCCGACGGGGTCGGCGGCGATCGCGGCCGCCAGATTCGGGGTTCCGGGCCTGCTTGCGAGCGGTGACGGAACGGCGTGGTGCGCGCCGAACCACAGCTCGGCTTGGGGTTCCCCGTCGGGCTGCTGTCCGAGCAGGGCGGGGAGCGCGGTGCGTGACCCCCAGGAGTAGGTGCGTACGACGGGGGTCAGCTTGGCGATCGCGGTCATGGGTCTCTCCTTCAGACGTGGAAAGGGCCGCCCTCGGCGACCGAGGGCGGCGGGCCTGTGCCGGGCAGGGCTCAGGAGAGCCGTGCCCGGCAGGACGGGTGGGATCAGTCCGTGGCGGTGATCGAGTCGATCCAGGCCGTGCCGGCCTTGCCGTTGAAGTAGAAGGACATCTGTGTGACGTGGGTGAGGTCGAGCGGACCCTTCGTCGCCCACGGCGGGTTGGTGAAGTCCGCGAGCGGGAGGGTGAGCATCGCGCCGTCGGTGTTGGTGAGCGGTACCGTCTTCTCCCAGTAGATGCCGGCGGCGACGAACTGGACCGTCAGGCTCTGGTTCTCGGTGCCGTCCGAGCGGGCCCACAGGCGCAGGTTCCGGGCACCGCCCCAGTCCTGGGGGGTGGGCAGGGAGCGGATGACCCCCGCGTAGCCGGGGGTTCCGGGGTCGTAGGCGGCGCGCAGGGCGCGGCCTTCGCCGTCGGCGTGTTCGCCGTCGAGGGAGACGGTCACCGGGCCGCCGCCCGTGTTGCGGACGTACGCGGCGGTCAGCGCCGCGCCGTCCGGGTGGTTTTCGAAGTCGTCGACGGTCAGGGCTCCGGTGGTGAAGCGGGTGGGGGCGCCGTCGGCGGTGCGGGTCCCGGCGCCGTTCACGGCGGTGACCCGCAGGTGGTAGGTGGTGTTGGGCCGGAGGTTGACGGGCGGGGCGTAGCTGGTGGTCCGCAGCCCGGTGACGTCGATGACGGGGTCGGACAGGTCCGCGTGCGTCGAAAGGGTCACCGAGTAGTGCGCGGCGTTCTCGGAGGCCGTCCAGGTCAGCGGTGCGGTGACGGACACCCCGGTCGCGCCGTCCTTCGGGTTCTGCCGGAATGTACCGGGTGCCGTGGCCGCAGTGGATGCCGCGTCCTCGGTGAGGGTGACGCCGGTCAGCGGTGCCGGACGAGACGAGGCGGCCCAGACCAGCCGGACGCCGACTGCCTCACGCGGGGGCTCGATGCGCAGCAGGGTGCCGCCACGGGTCGTGGACACGGCGGGCTCCACCGGTTTCCAGGTGGTTCCGTCCCGGGTGATCTGTGCGGTGGGCGGACCGCTGCGCCCACGTGTGTCGAACTGGGCCGTGATCTCCTGCGGACGCTGGGTCTTCCACGCGATCTGCCCCTCGTGGCGGGGCCGGGGAGCGACCTGGACGCCGTCACCGTCGGGGGTGCAGGTCAGACTGTCGCTGTGCGCGGAGGTGTGCGCCCAGCTCTGCAGCGGGTCGATCCGGACGTCCTGGTCGGGACCGGCGTTCAGGGCGGTGGAGGTGGCGAGGGCGCGTCCGGCCCGGTCGAGCGCCGTCACCCGGTACCAGGCGCGCTTCTTGGGGGTGGTGGCGTCCAGCCACGGCGCGTCGTTGTCGGTGAGCGGGGTCGTGGTGAGCGCCGTCCACGGTCCGCGTGCGCCCTCCACTGATCGCTGGACGCGGTAGGTGTGGGCGCCGGCGGTGCCGCGCCAGGCGATCTCGTTGATGCCGGCCCGTTTGGTGACGGCGGTGATCAGGGGCGGGGTGACGGGTACGGCGGGCAGTTGCCTCTCCCCCGCGATGACCTTTGCCAGCGCCGCGTTCGCGAGGACGTCGGTGCGCATCGCGGCCGTGTCACCGGGATGGTGCAGGGTGAAGCCGTCGTCGTGCTGGACGTATCCGTGGTCGTCGGCGTGGCCGAACAGGGACCAGGAGAGCACTCCGGTGACGTCGGGATCGTCGGCGAGGGTGAGCGCGTCGGCCGCGGTGAGGCTGTCAGAGCCGTGTTCGCCGGCGATGTAGACCTTGCCCCGGTCGGTGACGCGTGCCGCGTCCGCGGTCATGGCGCCGGCCGACGACGGGTAGTAGTGCACGTCGACAATGTCGACCTCGTCGGATGCGAGGGCGGCAGCGTCGACTCCCTGCTGGCGGCCGGCGGAGATGAGGTGGCGGGGCGCGAGCTTGCCGACGTAGGCGCCCATCTCGTCGACCCAGTCGCGGGTCATGTCGTTCAGTTCGTTGCCCAGCTCCCAGGACATGATCGTGGGGTCGTCCTTGTAGGCGAGACCGGTGTACGGGTTGACGTGGTCGAGCACGTGCCGGACGTAGTCCTTGTAGGCGGCCTTGGCCCGGGGATCGGTGTAGAAGTCCTTCGGTTCCTTCAGACCGAGCCACTTCGCCATCGTGGGGTAGCCGCCGTGGTAGTAGTCCCACTGGTCGGTGAGCGGGACGATCAGCCTCAGGCCGTAGGCGCGGGCCCGGGCGATGGCGTAGTCGATGGGCGCGAACGCGTTCTCGTTGAACTCGCCCGCCTCCGGCTGGATGCACTGCGGGCAGCCCAGGGAGGTGCCGAGCGTGTGGGAGCGGACGACGGTGGCGTTCATCGCGCGGGCCGTCTTCAGTGCGTCGTTGATCCGGAAGTAGGTGGGGTGGTCGACGCCGCCCACGTTCTCGTCCAGGCCGAGCCAGTACAGGTTGGTGCCGGCGAAGCGGAATGGCTTGCCCTGGAGTGTCAGCGTGCTCCCGTCGCGCTGGACGAACGCGTCGGTGGTCCGGCCGCCCGGTTCGGCGGTGGCGGGGACCGAGGCGGTGGCTGCGACGACGAGGGCGCTCACCGCGAGGAGGGAAGCGAGGGTTCTTCGGCGGTTTCGGGGCACGGCGGACCTGCCTTTCGGCTCAAGGGAAGCAGTGGGCGGGAAGCGGAGCGGGGAGGTGGCCCGGGCGGGGTGTCCACGGGCCCGGGCCACCGGTCTGGTGGCTTTCCGTCAGTCGGTGGTGTCGTGCGGGGGTGCGCTGCTGCCGCGGGGCAGCAAAACGGGTGTCGCGGCGGGGCTCGACGCGGGGTTGCGGCGGTGGACGACGTCGAACAGCCGGCGGGTGACGTCGGCGCCGAATCCGAAGACGTCGTGACTCATGGCGGACAGGTTCGGATGCGTGAGCCGGCACAGCTGGGAGTCGTCCCAGGCGATCAGGCTGACGTCCCTGGGCACGCTCAGGCCCATCTCGGCGGCCACAGACAGTCCCGCGACCGCCATGATGTCGTTGTCGTAGATGATCGCCGTGGGCCGCTCCGGGGATGCGAGCAGTGAGCGGGTGGCACGGGCACCCTGCTCACCGGAGTAGTCGGTGGTGAGGCTGCGGGCCGGTTCCAGTCCGAGTTCCGCCACGATGGCGTTCAGCGCGGCGGTGCGGATCATGGTGTGGCCGAGAGCCGGATGCCCGCCCACCCGTGCGATGCGCCTGTGGCCGAGGGCGGCGAGGTAGCGCACCGCCTCGTGCACGGCGGCTTCGTCGTCGGTCCACACCGAGGTGAAGTCGCCGGCCAGGGACGGATGGCCGACCACCACGGCGGGCAGACCGATCGCCGCCAGCTCGGTGATCCGGGGGTCGTTCTGCTGGATGTCGACCAGGATGGAGCCGGCGATCCGGCGGGACTGCCACCACTGACGGTGAACGGCGATCTCCTGGTCGGTGTCCCGTACGAGGTGGAGCAGCAGCGAGCAGCCGTGCTCCTCCAGGACGGACTCGGCACCAGAAATGAACTCCATGTAGAAGGGCTCGAGCCCGAGCTGCCGGGCGGGACGGGCGATGACCAGGCCGACGGTGTCCGCCGCGCCGGTCGCTGAACCGGACAGCTTGATCGCGGCCTGGTTCGGCACCCAGCCCAGCTCGGCGACGGCGGCCATGATGCGTTCACGCGTGGCCTCCGACACTCCTGGCCGGTTGTTGAAGGCCAGGGACACCGCGCCGCGGGACACACCGGCCCGGGCCGCCACGTCAGTGATCGTGACGCGCCCCGACCGGCGTGCCCTTGCCTCATTCACGGACTTCTCCGCCTTCGTTGACGCTGTACAGCGCCGCGCGGGCGGCCTCCGCATCGGGCTGCGGCCAGCCGGTGACCCGCCACGTCATGCTCTCGCCGGGCAGGAGCGTCACCCGCCCATGGTCGGTGCGGGCGTGCGCGTTCAGGCGGTCGGCCTGGAGCAGCAGGTCCCGCACGAGCCCGTCGGCCGTGGCCGTGACCAGCACGCCGTTGTCGCCGTCATCACTCACCCGCACGTCGTAGGAGGCGGCGGGGTAGGCGAACTCGCGGTCTGCGCAGGCGAAGTGCACCGCACGCAGGCCTCCCCCACCAGCGGCTCCGCTCGAGCGGGGGGACCCCCACGTATCGGCGACGAGGAACTCCTCACGTACGTCACCGAACCGTGTGACCGACTCCGGCAGCCGCTCCAGCGCCACGCTCCGTGCCGCCGCCTTCAGCACGACCTCGGCCCGTGCCAGCACCGTGCCGTCCGCCGCGACCCGGCGGACGGTGGCGGTGGCGTCCCAGGTCGCCGCACTCTGGTTGCAGCCGGCGAGCAGCAGGTCGCCGTCGCGGTCCTGGATCGTCAGCAGCCGGTCGGCGTAGAGCCGGCGCATCTCGAAGTAGAGGGGCTTGAGCCGCCCGTCGCCGTCGATCGCCGCCCAGGAGGTGACCGGCCAGCAGTCGTTGAGCTGCCACAGGACCGTGCCCGCGCAGCGCGGCCAGTGGGAGCGCCAGTGCTCGACGCCCGTGGCGACGGCCCGTGCCTGGTTGAGCTGGGTCAGGTAGTGCCAGGTGTCGAAGTCGGCGGGCTCCGTGAAGTGCGGGGCGAGGCCCCGGTTCAGCTTGCCGTTGCCGTCCTCCGCCTTCTGGTGGTGCAGCATGCCGGGGGAGTCGGCGGTCAGCGGGCGCTCGGACAGGGCTCGTTGCAGCGTGGCGAGTGCGGGCGGCGCCTGCCAGCCGAACTCGGCGACGAAGCGCGGCACGGTGGTGAGGTAGTCGCTGTAGTCGCGGCGGTTCCACACCTCCCACGAGTGCGCGGTGCCGTGGTCGGGGTCGTTGGGCGTGTGATTCCAGGATCCTGACCAGGGGCTGCCCGCCCAGTACGGGCGGGTCGGGTCCGTCTGCGCGACGATGCGCGGCAGCAGGCCGAGGTAGTAGCCCTCGCCCCAGGAGTCGCCGGCGAGGGTCTGCTCCCAGTCCCAGTCGGCGAAGCCCCAGAGGTTCTCGTTGTTGCCGTTCCACAGGACCAGCGACGGGTGGGGCATCAGCCGGGCCACGTTCTCCCGGGCCTCGGCCTCGATCTCGGAGCGCAGCGGCTGCTCCTCCGGGTAGGCGGCGCAGGCGAACAAAAAGTCCTGCCAGACCATCAGGCCCAGTTCGTCGCACACGTCGTAGAAGGCCCGGTCCTCGTAGATCCCGCCGCCCCACACCCGCACCAGGTCCACGCCCGCCTCGGCGGCCTGGGTGAGGCGGGTGCGGTAGCGGTCGGGCGTGACGCGGGCGGGGAAGGCGTCGTCGGGGATCCAGTTCACGCCCCGGGCGAAGACGGAAGTGCCGTTGACGATCAGGGTGAAGGCGCTTCCGTGCTCGTCCACGGACGTGTCGAGCCCGATCGTGCGGAAGCCGATGCGGCGCTCCCACGTGTCCAGGGCCCGGTCGCCGTCGGGATCGCTGAGAACGACGGTGCAGCCGTACAGCGGCTGGTCACCGTAGCCGCGCGGCCACCACAGTGCCGCGTCCGGGACCCGTACCGTCACCGTGGCGGTGTTCTCCCCCGGGGCGACGGTGATCTCCGCGGACGCGTCCCCGACCGCGGCAACCAGCCGCAGGGCCCTGTCCCGTCCGGTCGCCGTGCGCTCCAGGTCGACGACGATCTCGGCGACGCCGGTGCCGTCCCCGGCGACGGTGACCTGGGGGCGGACCGCGGCCAGCCGGGCCGTGGACCACTGCTCGATCCGCGCCTGGCGCCACACCCCGGCCGTCACCAGCGTGGGGCCCCAGTCCCAGCCGAACGAGCACGCCATCTTGCGGATGTAGTTGAACGGCTCGGGGTAGGAGTTGGGCCGCTCCCCCAGCGCTGTTCGCACCTCCTCCGCTTCGGTGTAGGCGGAGGTGAAGGCGACTTCGAGCGGCGCGGGTCCGTCGGCCAGCAGTTCGGTGACGTCGAACCGGTAGGAGCGGTGCATGTTGCGGGTGCGGCCCAGCAGCCGGCCGTCGACGTGGACGGCTGCGACCGTGTCCAGACCGTCGAAGACCAGGTCGGCGCGTTCGAAGGCGGTGTCCCGCCGGGGCAGTTCGGTCGCGTACGTCCAGTCGGCGCGGCCCACCCACGCGACCTCGTCCTCGTTGCGGTCGAGGTACGGATCGGCCAGCAGGCCCGCCGCCATCAGGTCGGTGTGGACGCAGCCGGGCACCTGCGCCGGCACAGCGGTCCCGGCCAGCCCCGGGGGCGCTTGCTCGGGGGTGTGGCGGTCGGTGTTCAGGCTCAGCGTCCAACCCTGGGAGAGCGGGGTGCGGACCTTCATGCGGACTCCTTGAGACGTGGTGCGGGGCGCGGCGGGCGGGCGGGTCACTTGTTGGCACCGGCCGCGAAGCCGCTGTAGATGAAGCGCTGCAGCGCCAGGAAGACGATCAGGGTGGGCACGATCACCAGGATCGCGCCGGCGGAGATGGTCTCCCACTGGGCGTCGAAGGGGCCCTTGAACCGGAAGAGGGCGGTGGAGATGGTGCCGAGTTCGGGGTCGGGCATGTAGAGGAAGGGCACGTAGAAGTCGTTGTAGACGGCGATGCCCTTGACGATGACGACGGTGGCGATGGCCGGTCGCAGCATCGGAAAGATGATCTTCCGGTAGATCGTCCAGGAGTTGGCGCCGTCGATGCGCGCGGCCTCGTCCACCGAGGTGGGGATCGACCGGATGAACTGCAGGAAGATGTAGATCGAGACGATGTCGGTGCCTGTGTAGAGCAGGATGGGTGCCCAGCGGGTGTTGAAGGCGCCCAGATCGTCGATCACCTGGAAGGTGGCGACCTGTGTCGTCACGCTGGGGACCAGCGCGGCCAGCAGGAAGAGGCCCATCACCAGATTCTTGAGACGGAACCGGAAACGGTCGATGGCGTAGGCGGTCATCGAGCCGATCAGTACGGTCCCGGCGGTGGAGACCACGAGGATCAGCGCCGTGTTGCCGAACGCTGCCAGCATCGCGCCCTGTTCGAAGGCGGTGGCGTAGTTGGCGAAGTTGAACCAGTCGCCGGGCGGTGACAGCGGGCCGTCGTTCACTATCTCCGACCGCGTCTTCAGCGAGGTCAGCACAACGACGCCGAGAGGCACGAGGACCACGGCCGACGCCAGCAACAGGGACAGGTACTTCAGGGCGACGGCGGTCCGGGACAGGGCGCCGCGGTCGCGCCCCAGACGCCGGGCGGCGGGGACGGTGGTGCCGGTGGTCACGAGAGTTCCACCCTCTCCTCGGGGATCAGCCGGCGCTGGACCCAGGTGATCAGCAGGATGAGGATCAGCAGGACGACGGCCGAGGCCGAGGCCAGGCCGACCTTGTCGAACTGGAAGGCGAGTTTGACCGTCTGGATGACGAACGTCTCCGTGCCGTTGGCGCCGCCGGTCATGATGTAGGGGATCTCGAAGACGGCCAGTGAGCCGGACACGGCGAGGATGAAGCTCAGGCTGATGATGGGCTTGATGCTGGGCGCGATGATGTGCCGGAACTGCTGCCAGCGGTTGGCTCCGTCCAGCTGCGCCGCCTCGTACAGGTGCGGCGGGATCGACTGGATGGCGCCGAGGAACAGGACCATGTTCAGCCCCATGAAACGCCACACCGACACCCCGGCGAGTGAGGGGTTGGCCAGGTCCGGGTCGCCCAGCCACAGGTGCTTGCCGTCCACGCCGATCAGGCGCAGCAGTGTGTCGAGGGTGCCGTCGGGCTGGAAGAAGTACAGGAACACGAATCCGACGGCCACCCCGTTGATCAGGTAGGGGAAGAACAGCAGGCCCTTGAACAGGTTGCGGAACCGGGTGTCGAAGCTGAGGACCGTCGCGAAGTACAGGGCGAGAGCGATCTGCACGACGGAGGCCGCCAGGTAGAAGCCGCTGACGAGGAACACCTCGAACCGGGCGGGCTGCGTGACCAGGTCGGTGTAGTTCTCCGCACCCACGTAGGAGCGTGTGGGGCTGACGCCGTCCCAGTCGGTGAAGCTGTAGCCGATCATGTCGGCCACCGGGAGATAGGTGAACGTCACCAGCAGCGTCAGGGGCGCGGCCAGGAAGAGCCAGGGGGTCAGGACGGCGACACGGCGGCGCCTGCCGGTGCGTGGCCGGCCGGTGCCGGACTCGGGAGGCGGAGCGTTTCGCCGGCCGACGGCGTGCGCCGAGGCTCGGGTCTTCTGGACAGCGGTCATCTCGTGGTTCCTCGTGGTGGGTTCCCGGTCATGCGTACTGAGCGGCGACGGCACGGCGAGCGACGGGGCGCGTGGAGTCCCGGTACGCGCGGGGCGGATGCTTGCCGAGCGTTCTCGCCGTGCCGTGGTGCGGTCAGCCGCCGAGGGTCTGCTGGGCCTCGGACCATTTCCCGTTCAGCTCGTCGAAGTAGCTGTCCATGTCCCCGTCGGCCGCACCGCGGGCGATGTCGACCAGCTTCTGCCGGTAGTCCTGGGCGGTGATCCCGATCTCCGACGCCTTGTCGATCTCGTTGACCTCGGCACGGTTCTTCTGGTGCTGCGGAATCGTGGTGACATCGTTGTCGGAGAACGCCTTCAGCGTGTCGGGCAACGGGGCGCCCTTCACGGAAGAGATGGAACCTTCGGCTGCGGCCTGGCCGGACTTGGTGATGTACCAGTCGATCCACGCGCGGGCGGCGGCCTTCTTGTCGGAGTGGACGTTGACCGCGTACTGGTAGTCGGGGCGCAGGACGGAGCAGAACTTTCCGCCCTTCTGTGCGGGGAACGGCATGAAGCCGATGTCGTCGGGGTCCTCGCCGGCCGCCTCCGCCGCGGCGCGCATCTGGGAGATCGCCCAGGAACCGAGCCACATCGAGGCGACCTTGCCGGTCCCGATACGCGCCTTGGAGTCCTCCCAGTTGGTCGTGGTGGGGTCGGGTTCGGCCAGCTTCTTGTCGACGATCGTGTAGAGCAGCTTGTCGATCGTGTACAGGTCCGACCCCTCGGTCCAGGGCTTCCCGGTCTTCGCCAGCGCGTCGTAGGCGCCGGGGTCGCACTCGGGAGAACCGATGGCGTTCGTCCAGTTGGTCAGCGGCCAGCCGTCCTTGTAGTTCGTGTAGTACGGGACGGCGCCGGTCCTCGCCTTGATCGTCTCGAGGTCCGCGACGAACTCCTCCGGCGTGGCGGGCCAGTCGGTGATGCCGGCCTTCGCCCAGACCGCCTTGTTGTAGACGAATCCGTTGGCCACGCCGATGTTGGCCAGGCCGTAGACCTTGCCGTCCACAGTGGCGTGGTCGGTGTAGTCGAACTTCGCCGACAGTTCGCCGGCCTTGCCCAGCGGGGCGAAGAAGGTGGGGTACTGCTCGAGGGAGAGGGAGTTGGGGATCAGCAGGACGTCACCGTAGTTCTCGGTGTTCATCCGGATCTTGGTCTCGCCCTCGTAGTCGGTCAGACCCTCGAACTTGACCTTCACGCCCGGGTACACCTTGCGGAACTCCGCGGCGTACTTCTCCAGCGTGCCGTCGGATATCTGGTCCGTCCTGTTGGTCAGCACCGTGATCTCGCCCGACACCTTCGCCGGGTCACTCGGCGGAGCGGCGATTTCGCCACGCCCGTCACCCCCCTGTCCGCTACAGGCTGTCACCGCCACCGTGGTTGCAGCCACAAGAAGCACCCATTTTCTCCGCATCCCCGCCACCTCTCATCGCGAACTGCCGACACCAGACCGAGGGAAACGCCGTATCGGCTCTCGGGACCCCGGCCCGATGAGCGCTCAACGTAGACGTAGCTTCGCGGCAATGTCCATAGACCGGTCTAGATCGATTCTGTTGACTTCCAGAGCTCTGAACTGCATCTTTACTAAACCATGACTAAATGTGGCCCGACCTGAAGACCTCCCTCAGAAGAGATGCGCACAGCTGTAGACATCGTTGTCATACGCGTGCTCCTATGTGACGGTGTCCTGACCCGGCTGTACGCACCCCCCTTCGGAGAGTCATCACCGTGAGTAGTCAGCAATTCGCCGTCCCGGCCCGGGGCGATGTCCTGATAGCTGCCCTCGACATAGGGGGGACCAAGATCGCGGGTGCGCTCGTCACTTCGGCCGGCGCCCTCGTCCACCACGTGCGCCGCGCCACCCCGGCGCAGGAATCCGCGGACACGCTCCTCGACGCCGTGTACCAGGTGGTGAACGCCCTGGCCGCCGCCCCGTTGTGGGAAGACGTCCGCGCACTGGGCATCGGCAGCGCCGGCCCGGTCGACCTGGCACACGGATCCGTCAGCCCCGTCAACATCCCCGCCTGGCGAGACTTTCCGCTCGTCGAATCCGTCAGCGCGCATCCGGCGCTGGCGCACAGACCCGTCGTGCTGGCGGGCGACGCGGTGGCGATGGCCGCGGCCGAGCACCGCCACGGTGCCGCACGCGGCCACGGGGACGCACTGTGCCTGGTCGTGTCCACGGGCGTGGGCGCCGGTCTGATCCTCGACGGCCGAGTGCGCCACGGCCTCACCGGCAACGCCGGTCACCTCGGCCACATCAGTGTCGACTTCGACGGCGAACCCTGCCCCTGCGGTGCGAATGGCTGCCTGGAAGGCATCGCCAGTGGTACGGCCATCACCCGGCACGCTCTTTCCCTCGGCTGGCGGCCGCCCGCGACGGCGGACACACCGGCGGTCGCGGCAGCAGCCCGAGCCGGTGACACGGCCGCCGTCGCCGCGTTCGACCGTGCGGCCCGCGCCCTGGCGGCCGGTATCGCCGCCACGGCCGCACTGGTCGAGATCGACATCGCCGTGGTCGGCGGTGGCGTCGCCCAAGCAGGCGATGTGCTCTTCTCTCCGCTCAACCATCACCTGCGACGCTACGCGGCGATGCCGTTCCTGCGTCATCTGCATGCCGTCCCGGCCGAATTGGGTCCCGATTCCGGCCTGGTCGGCGCAGCGACCCTGGCGGAATCCGCAGCACCGGCTGCTGCGAACCTGCTCATCGATGGCCGCCGGTGAGGAATCAACTCTGAGCGGTACCGAAGATACGGCTCCGCTTTCTGTTATCCCCGGCGTGCCTGGAGCCCCACCTACACCATGAACGACTGAGCTCTTTCCAACCTGCCGGGTCGATCGGCCAGTTGGGCTGACGGACAGGTGAAGCCCCTGGTAGATGGGTTTTCGACCAGGAAATCCGTCCCCACCAGAGGCTTCGTGTGCTTGTCTACCCGTCCGGCATCGACGTGTCCAGCTCTGCCCCGCGCTTCCTGTCCGCCAAGCTCCGCGAACACCGCCGGGACCTCGGTACCCGCTGGCGGCGCCTGAGCCCGGGCAGGCAGGCCCTGCTCGCCCTCGCCCACCTTCGCAACGGCCACCCGTATGCCCAGCTCGCGGCCGGGCTCGGCATCGGGACCGCCACCGCCTGCCGGTACACCACCGAGGCCGTGGAGCTCCTGGCCGCTCCCGCCCCACTCCTCGTGGAAGCGGTCCGGACGGCATCGACGCAGGCGTCCGTGCTGCCGGACGGGACCCTGCTGCCGATCGACCGGATCGCCGCGCACCGTCCCTTCTGCTCCGGCAAGCACAGGAAGCACGGGATGAACGTGCAGGTCCTGGCCGATCCGTCCGGTCGACTGCCGTGGGCCTCGCCGACTCTGCCCGGTGCCGTCCACGACGTCCGGGCCGCACGTGAGCACGCCGTCGTCGCCGCTCTCGCGGACGCCGGCATCACTGCTGGGCGGACAAAGCTCATCGAGGCGCCGGGGGCACGGTCCGGGTTCCGTACCGGGGACGCTGGGAGACTCTCTCCACAGGCCAGAAGGCCGTCAACCGTTCCCACGCGAAGATCCGGGCCCTCGTCGAGCAGGCCGTCGCCATCCTCAAGTCCTGGCGACTCCTCCGCAAGATCCGCTGCTCCACCACCCGCATCACCCGCCTCGTCCAAGCCGTCCTCTCCTGCATTTGGCCAGCTCAGACTGAGGATGGAAAACGCTCACTGGCTCGACTGCAGCCGCATGCATCCGCTCACGGCAGAGATGCCTGAGGCCGTCCACCTTCCCAGCCGGGTGGGCAGCCACCTCGAACTCCGTGCCGCCATCGACCTGCTCGCCGGTGAGCTGGATGAGATGCGACCCGGCTCCTGCGTGGCGCTCCCGAGTCTGCTCGACCTCCTCCTCGTCTACATCATCCGTGCCTGGATGACCGAGGCCCCCAGCGGGGCTTGGCCCCGCGTACTGGGCGATCCAGTGGCGGCCGCCGCCCTGCGGGCACTGCATTCGGACCCGGCCGCGCCGTGGAGCAATGACCGTCTGGCGGCGGAGGCGGGCGTCTCCCGTCCCACCCTGGCGCGCCGGTTCACCACCCTGGTCGGCCGTCCTCCGATGGCGTACCTCACCTGGTGGCGTGTGATCCGCGCCGCCGCCCTGCTTCGCGACACCCCGGACACCCGGGCCACCATCGCCGGCCGAGTCGGCTACGGCAGCCCGTACGCGCTCTCACACGCCTTCCAACGGGAGTTCGGCACCACACCGGGACGGTATCGAGCCCAGGCCGCGAAACGATCCGCTGACGTCGAAACAGACTGACAGCAGGAACCCGGAACGGTTCGAATCCCGCCTTGGCGGCGGTGACATCTCGGGTCAGCGTCCTGCGGGTGTCACGGGTTCCAGGTCATGGTGGCGTAGACCCGGTCGAAGCGTCCCGCGACCAGGTCCTGTCGGGAGATCGACCAGGAGTAGAGGGCCATCTCCAAACCGTCGAGCCCATGCATCCACTGGGCGAGGCATACCCAGTCCTCGGGACGTACGTTCGTGTCGGGCGCGGGCAGTTCGCCTCGGGCCACCGCTCGTGCCGCTTCGCGCCCGGCTGCCACGCTGGGGTCTTCCGCCCAGTGCTCGTCCTCGGCGTATCCACCCAGCTGAAGCCCGCGGCCGATGCCCTCGCCCGGCATCTCCGTCCATACCTCGATCAGTTCGTTCGCATGGGGATGGTCCGGGTGACCCGCGCAGTCCAAGGGCTGCCCGGGAGCGTAGACCGAGGTGTAGTACGGCAGAGAGACATCGGTACTCAGGCGGAGCAGCCCTTCCGGGAGATCCGTTTCGTGGGGGTAGTTCTTCCATTCCGGGTCGAGGTCCACAGGGCGTTCCTCGACGGGTGTGCCGGCGGGAATGTGGAGTGCACTGCCCAGGTTTCCTTCCCCGATCCGGTCGGGGTCGGGATCGGCGAACAGCAGGAGGTGACCGTCGGCGGGCAGGTCGAGGTCGGTCACTCCTGAGGGCAGCGCTGCGAGGTCGATGGTGGCGGCGAGTTTGCACCACGGGTCGGGGGCGTCCGCGGGAAGCATGAGGGGCCCGCCGAGCCGGCCCACCACCGGCCCGTCCCCCCTGGTGCCCAGAAAGGCGCAGGGTCGGGCGGTGGCCACCCACCGCGCGATGTCGTCCGGGGAGATGCCCTCTGCGAGGGCCCTCTCACGGAACTCATTCAGTGTGTCCAGGTTTTCGGGGGACATGAGAAGTCTCCTTGCGGCCAGGTCGGTTCGACGGGAGGCGTCGTGCCGGGTGAGCGGCGGATCGTGAACGGTCAGCGGTGCAGCGTGACGGTCACGCCTCGTGCCCTGAGTTCGGTCACCACGGGGTGGGGGACGCCCGACGGCGAGGTCGCAATCCGTTCGGCCAGGTGGACATGTGCCAGCGCCGGCATGTCGAGCAGAGGCCCGAGATCCTGCAGGGACGGGCATCCACGCAGGTCGAGTTCCGCGAGGTGGGGCGAAGCGGTGAACAAGGTGATGTCCTGCAGTGCGGCCCAGCGCGGGCCGGCCACACTGAGTGAGCTGAGCCGTTCCACGGGTATGCCCTCGACCGAGGGGCAGTCGTTCAGGGAGCGGAGGGTCAGTTCGCGCAAGCCGGAGCAGTCCCGGAGGGCCCTGAGCGATTCCAGGTTCTCCATGTACAGCAGGGTCAGTGTGGTCAGCGGAGATCCGGACAGGTCACCGAGGTCGCGGACGGCGGAGCCGTTGATCATCAGCGTGCGCAGCGCGGGCAGGCGGTCGAGGCCCTTGAGGTCGGCCAGCGCGGAGCAACTGGTGAAAGTCAACTCCCGCAACGCCGGCAGCTCGCCCAGCCCTTCGGTGGTGCGCAGTGCCGCACTGCCGTGGATCCCGAGCTTCGTCAGCCGGGGGTGGCCGTCCAGCCCTTCGAGCGTCGTCAGCTCGTCGCATCTGTCGAGTTCGAGGGACTGGAGTCGAGGGAGAGCCGCGAACGGCGAGAGGTCGTGGAGCTGCTCGCCGCTCAGCTGGAGGTGGGCGAGGTTCGGCAGCCCGGCGAGTCCCTCCAGGTCCGTGAGGGACCCGCAGGAGCGGAGACTCAGGGATTCCAGAGCGCCGAGCGCCCCGCCGAACACACGGAGGGAGCGCACCTTGGTCCAACTCAACCTCAGCTGACGCAGACCGCTGAGGTTCAGCAAGGGCTCGAAATCCTCGACGGC
Source organism: Streptomyces griseomycini (assembly GCF_014203535.1). Lineage (GTDB taxonomy): Bacteria > Actinomycetota > Actinomycetes > Streptomycetales > Streptomycetaceae > Streptomyces > Streptomyces griseomycini. The sequence continues at coordinate 33,467 of NZ_JACHJI010000018.1, read as the reverse complement.
GCCGCACCGGCTCAGGTCGAGGCGGGTGAGCCGGGAAAGACGGCCGATCGGGGTGAGGTCCTCCACGCTCGTGCAGCCACCGAGATCAAGGTCCGTGAGGCCGGTGAGTTCACCGACCTCGGTGAGGTCGGTGAGCCCGTCACACTGGTAGAAGTCGAGCTTCTCGAGCATCGTGAGATGCCGCAGACCGCGCAGGGAAGAGGCGTACGGCAGCCTCAGCTCCGTCCTGCCCTCCTGGCGGAACGCCGGAGCCAGCAGGTGCTCGGCGAAACTGTCCGGGTCACGGTCCGTCCTCCACAGACGGATGAGGAACTTGGACGCGTACGGGTCCAGAGGGGTGAACCGGGCAGCCAGTTTCAGGGCATGCCCGCCGTCACCCGGCACGGACAGGGAAACCAGTTTCCTGACGGCCTTGCGCGCGCGGTACGCCGGGGCCTCCAGGTCCTCGCAGAAACCGAACGGATCTCCGTCGGCGATCGCCCACAACCGGAGCAGTTCCTCGGTGGAGCAGTCGGACATGCCGCTGTACCGCACGGCCAGCTCCAACGCCGCGTCGCCGCCGCCGGACGCTGCCAGCAGCATGAGCTCTCTGACCGCCTCACCCGCCTCGGCGGGACTCGCGGTTTCCAGAAGCACCCTTAACTGCCTTGTTCGCGCTGCTGTGTTGTCGTCCTGTGTGTCATCGGTGGGCACACCGGGGGAAGTTGGTTGTGTCATGGGAGGACTCTAGGGGTCAGGTGTGACATGAAGCTTCCTCTTGATCGTGGACACCTGGAAACTGAGATCCTGAGGTTCCAGAGGAAGTAGCACCAGGTGGGAAACAAGTACACGAAGCGGTACACCGAGGAGTTCAAGCGGGACGCGATCGCGCTCGTCGGTTCCTCGGGCAAGACGGTCACCGCCGTCGCCCGGGAACCCGGCATCAGCTTCGAGTCCCTGCACGGCTGGTACCGGCGGGTGAACCGTAAACACGTCGCCCGCGCGATGCGTGAGCGCGGCGTCACCCGGCGCAGGCGGTGTCCGCTGACCCGGTCCGTACGACGACCAGGCCCGCCCCGGACCTGATCGGCCGCGACCTCCATGCCGAGCGCCTCGGGACCGAGCCGGTCTGCGGCATCGCCTATCTGCCCACCGCAGAGGCCGGTTCTCCCTCGCCTGCCGACCGGACCTGGCCACCCACGAGGTCGTCGGCTACGCCATGACCGACCACCGCCGAGCCGAACTCGTCGTCGACACTCTCGACATGGCCCACGGCCGGGACGGTCTGGAGCCCGGCTGCGCTGCTGCCCGGACCTGCGGCAGCGGGCCGTCCCCGGCCTGACCCGGGCCGCTGTTCGTCGATGCCGCCTCTTCCCCGTGCCTGGCGGGAGGGGTGACGTCACGGTGTGTGGTCAGCCACGGCGGCCGAACAGGGCACGGCGGAGCCTGGACGGCTCCTGGCCGTGGCTGTTTTCCGGAGCCGGCTGTGCGGGGCTCGCCGAGGTACGGGTCATACAGGGCGCGGCCGCCGGACCACCGGGAGAGCTCGATGGTCAGGGCGACGCCGTCGTCGACCTCCTCGGTCCGCCACCCGTGGATGTCCAGAAGCAGGCCGTCCAGCGGCCCGCCGACCAGTTCGGCGTAGGTGCGGTGCGAGAGCGGGCCGGAGTGGGGGCCGTCGTGCTCCGCGCCGTAGACGCGGCCGTTCAGCAGCTGCTCGTCGCCGTTCATCCGGTCAGCTTTCCAGCCGTCACCGATAACCGGGCAGGGCCGGCGGGCCCGGCCTGGGCGGAGGCCGAGCCCGCCGCCGGGCTGCGCGAGCTCAGGACTTGATCTGGCTGGGCAGTCCCGAACGGGGGGTCGGCTTCCCCGTCCCGAGGAGGTCCGAGAGGGTGCGGGTGCCCAGATGCCCCGCCTGGCGAGGCAGCGGGTAGCGGGTAGCGGGTAGCGGGTAGCGCCAGATCTTCGCGCGCGGCCCGTGATGATCGAGCTCGGCGAGGGTGGTTGCGGCGACGGTGAGCTTGCCGGTGTGGACGGAGGCCGGTTGGTGCGCCGCGGTGAGCAGGACGGCGATGCGGTTGTCGAACGCGGTGGTGCCGGCTCCGTCACACACGAGGAGCACGGGCGGGAAGATTTCTTCGGTGCGCGGGCAGCGGGTCAGCCACGCTTGCTTGCCGGTGCTCTTCCACACGTTGGTGCGGTACTCGTCGTGGGCGGTCAGCTTGGCGAAGACCATCGACGCGCGGTCCACCTCTGCGAACACGTGCGGCAGGTTGGTGTAGGGCAGGTGGACCAGGGCGTCGGCCACGAGGCTCTGGTGGCGGGGCAGGGGGTGGGGGTGGGCGACTTCCACTTCCCGGTCCCCCAGCGTGCCGACGCCGCGCCGGTAGAAGGCGATGGCGCGCTGTGTGACGGCCAGGGCGTGCCAGGCCGCGAGCGAGGAGGCGGCCTTCTCTCCGGTGACCGGCGTCCACGGTCGAACGCGAAGTCGAGGGAGAGCGCCATCTCGGGTCCGGGTTGGGCCAGGAACCAGCGGGACTTCATCCAGCCCTTATCAACGCGGTACGCGTCGTCGCCCGCGGCGAGTCCCTCCTGGCCCCCGCCGTCACCCGCACCCTGATCGGCCGCTTCTCCGAACGCGTACGCCCCTCCGCCGCCACCGAGCGCGAGCGCATCAAGGTTCTCCCCCCTCGCGAGCGCGAGATCCTCCTCCTCATCAACGAGGGCCTGTAGAACGCGGAAATCGCCCACCGAACTGGTCATCAGCCACGAGACCGTGAAGACCTACGTCTCCCGCATTCCCACCCAACTGGATCTCCGCGACCGCGTCCAGGCGGTGGTCCTGGCCTATCGGGCGGGGTGGGCTGGGGACGGCAACCGAGCCTGACGGCCCTGTGATGCCGTGCGGCGCGGCAAGCTGGCAGCAGCCGCTCGTTCCCGCCCACAGCTCATCCGATACACCCCGCGGCGGCCGCTCCGTTCTCAGGGTCGGCCCAGGATCCCCCGGGCGAGCTACCTGCTTTGTCCTCTCCGGGGTGACGCGCGCCACCGGTGGTCCCTTGTTGAGTTGACTCGAATCGTCAACACAACGGCCGGGCAAGGCCGACCAGCCCAGTAGCCAAGGACAACACCATGACCACGACACTCAGTTCCGCGCAGCACGGTTTCCCCAAAGGCCGCCGAATCGCCGCAGCTCTGCTGGTTTCCACGCTGGCGGGAACCCCCCTGGTCGGGTGTGGTGCCGACGCCAAGGGCCCGCAACCGGCCAAGGTCTCCGGCAAGAGCGTCGACGAGACCGCGGGCGACTCCAAGATCACCTGGGGCAGGTGCCCGGCCCTGGCCGAGGGACAAACCCGTGACCCCCACCTGGCCTGTGGAACGTTGGAGGTACCACTCGACTACCGGAACCCGGGCGGCATGAAGATCGATGTGGCGGTCTCCCGGCTGTCCACCGCACAGCCCGGGAAGCGACATGGCGTTCTGCTGCTGAACCCCGGCGGGCCGGCCCTGGGCGGTCTCGGCATGCCCGAAACCATGGCGTCCACACTGCCGAAGTCCGTGCTGGACCGCTACGACCTGATCGGTTTCGACCCGCGCGGCGTCGAACACAGCACCCCGCAGAGTTGCGGTCTGCACGACCCCAGCGTGTCCGGGCTCTTCCCCTATCCTGCCGCGGACGGCTCGATCACCAAGAACGTGGCCCTCGCCAAAGCCGACGCCGAGCAGTGCGCCGACACGGTGGGCAAGAACCTGCGGTACTACAACACCACCAACACCGCCCGCGACATGGACCGCATCCGCCAGGCGCTCGGTGAGAAGAAGATCTCCTACTGGGGCCAGTCCTACGGCACCTACCTCGGCGCCGTCTACCGCTCCCTCTTCCAGGACCACACCGACCGGATGATCCTGGAAGGCAACGTCGACCCCACCAAGGTATGGGCCGACCAGGTGGCGGACACCTGGGGCAAGGGCATGGCCGATCGGTTCCCCGATGCCGCCCGTGTCGCCGCGGCGCAGGCCGGCACCCTCAAGCTGGGCACGAACGTCGCGCAGGTGACCCGCACCTACCTCACCCTCGCCGACCGGCTCGACCGCACGCCCGCAGCGATTCCCGGCGCATCGGTGTCGCTGGACGGGGCGCTGCTGCGGAACACGACCTACGCCCTGCTTCTGCAGAACAACACCCTTCCCGTGCTCGCCAAGTTCTGGAAGGCCGCCGACAACCTGGCCCACGGCAGCACCACGGCCGCCGACACCGCAGTTCTCAAGGAGGTATTCGCCGACACACCGACGTCCCCGGGCATCCCCGCGGACAACCAGGCCACCATGTTCATGGCTCTCACCTGTGGCGACGCCGAATGGACGCGCGACGTCGACGGCTACGCCGCCCGCACCACCGCCGACCGCGAGAAGTGGCCGCTCACCGCGGGCATGCCCGCCAACATCTGGGCATGCGCCTACTGGGACAAGCCGGTCGAGGCGACCGCCAAGGTCGTGAAGGGCGGCCCGCGCAACACCCTGATCCTGCAGAACCGCCGGGACAATGCCACCCCGTGGGAAAGCGGCGTCGGGCTGCACAAGTCTTTCGGCGACGGCTCTGCCTTCGTCGGCGTCGACAACGGCGGGCACCACGTCTACGGCGAAGGTTCCGCATGCACCGACAAGGCCACCGTCGACTTCCTGACCACCGGCCGCCTGCCGGACAGGAACGTCTACTGCACCGACGTCACCCAGAAGTAAACCGCCGGAACGCAGTGCTTCCCTGTCCGGCCGGGACTGCAAGACGCTCGGTGTGACTCCCGGTCATGGAAGATGCATCGATAACCAGCAACAACACGGCCGAGGCCGGGTCCGTCGAGTCGTCTGAAGCGACGCCGGCAAAGTCTGTGGACGACCAGCTGATCCACGAGCTGGTTGGCCGGGCTCAGGCCGAGGGCCCTCAGCTGACCGGTGAGGGCGGGCTGCCCCCGGAGGGCAAAATCGCGCCGTCGGCACCCCGGTAGCCCTTGCGGCCCGGCACGTGATGTCGGCCTCGGCGAGGACGTCGATGATGCCGTGTTCGCGAGCCGCGCGGACGGCCTGGACAGCTTCGGGCAAGGCCGGTGAGGCCCACAGCAGCCGGCCGAAGGGACCGGCGAGGACCTGCACGTTCATCCCGCGCCTCTTGTGCTTCCCCGAATAGCAGGGCCACTCGGCGGCGGTCTCCCCCAGCTCGTCGTCGCGGTGCTGGCCGCCACCGGGGCGGGCAAGCTCGCCCGCCTGAGCGGTGCCACCCGCCCCGCCGCCCTCACCCGCGCCGCCACCGCCTTCACCGCGGTCCTCACCCTCACCGCCACGATGGCCGGTGCCCTCACCGTCTTCCTCACCTGACCCAGCCCACCGGCCACGGGTCGACACCGGTGTCGGGGCCCTGGTTCCCTTCCCGAACCGTCACTGCGGCGGCGTCGTAACGACTAGAAGTGCTCTCCGCGGCGCGGATGCACGTCCACCCCGATGCCGGGCACCCACAGGTCGCCGTTATCGCCGACGCTGATGTCCCAGGCGGTCACCTCGTCCGGGCACACGGTGCCGCGGGCTGGACCAGGACGTGGTCCGGCGGTGGTGTTCGGGTGCGGCGGACGGCCATGTCGTCATCTTCGAGTGGGCGGGTGGGTAGAGGGGCTGCGGTGGGGTTGGTGCAGTCGTCGTGCGGGTCGGTGAGGGCCGAGAGGACGACCTGAAGCATCTCGGCGAAGCAGGGGCCGGGAGCGGGGATTTCGACATCGGGGTGTCGGCGGTATCCGTCGCTGACGGCTGCGGTGGTGTAGGACATGACAGCGAGGGTGGTGTCGCTGTAGGTGCGGTCGCTGTCGGCGGTCATCTGCACGACCATGCGCAGGACGCGAGCTCGGTCCGGCGCTGCTCGGCCGTCTTGCTCAGAGGATCGAAGACGCCGATACCGAAGGAGTTGAGCCGCGGATGCTGCTGCATCACCTCAGCCGAGTCAGCGATCTGTCGGCGGGCAACCAGACACGCCGTTCCAGTGCGGATCGGCCGTGCGTCATGGCCGTCGGCCAGTGGTCGCTTGAAGGGGAAAGGAAAGGGAGCGGCGGGTAGAGGCGGGGCCGGCACCGTCTCCGGCGCCGTTGTGTCGAAGAGCGGTACCACGGCGGCCGGCCCGGGACCCGGCCGCCCCGTCCAGGCGGTGCTCGTCCAGTACGGCGGTGTCGAGCGCCTCCCGGCCGGGGCGGTGCTCTGGAAGACGGCGCTGTCCTCCTCGACGCCCGGCCGGTGGATCGCCCGGCTCTGCGCAACATGCTCCGGCCGCATCGGCGCAATGCGCGCGCAGGCGCGGCGCCCCTACACACACGTCGCCTCGATGCCGAGTCCGGTGAGCAGACCGCACACGCGCCGCTCGATCTCGTCGCGGATCGGCCCGGCCACTGCGACGCCCTGCTCCTCCCCGCGGCCCGGGTCTCACCTGGCCCGGCCGCCGGCCGCGTCACCGACCGGTGCGGCTCAGCGGGTCCGGTAGCGCGCGTAGATCAGTCCGCTGTCGAAGGCACGCTCCTCGACCAGCTCGAGATCGAGGCGCACGCCGTCGGGGAAGAACCGCTTGCCGCCGCCGACCACGCTCGTGGTGATGAACAGGTGGTACTCGTCCACCAGGCCGGCCGCGATCGCCTGGGCCGCGAGGTTCGGACCGTCGACGGTGAGGTCGTGATCAGCCTCGGCCTTGAGCCTGCGCACCGCGTCCGGGTCGAAGGTCCGCTCGATCCTGGTCTTCGCGCTGGACACCGACTCGAGCGTCGTGGAGTACACGATCTTCTCCGCGGCCTGCCAGTCATGGGCGTACTGCAGGACGTGCGGCGGCTGGTCGGGTTCGGTGTGCGCGGTCTCCCAGTAGACCATCGTCTCGTACATCCGCCGGCCGTAGAGGTACGTGCCGACGGGGCGGAAGAGGTCACCGATGAAGGTGTGCACCTCCTGGTCCTCGGCCCCGGTGCCGAGGTCGCCCTCCGCCGCCTCGGCGTAGCCGTCGAGCGAGGTGACCATCGAGTAGATGAGCTTGGCCATGCGTCTCCTTCGGGTACGAGCGCGTCCGCCTGCCGGCGGTCCCGCAGACTGTGACCTCCACACGAACCGGAACTCATCGATCGGCCGGCCGGTTCCTCCGCCAACCGTCACATCCCGAACGAAGCACACCTCGTCAACGGGTTGCCCACACCGTTCCACGCCCCGGCCACCCCCTACGCGAAGCGAGTGGCCCACCACCGGCCGGAGGACATCATCACGAGCACCCGTGTCATAACTGCGCACCCACTCCCACAACAGCCCCTGACGAGCTCGTGCACGATAGGTGGTGAGGCGTCGAGCTCCTGATCGTCGATCATGGTCGTGTGGTGGGGAACGCGTCCCGTGCGGCGATCGTCAGCGACCGGAGGATCACCGGCCTGTCGGCCGACCTGATTGCTGGACTCGTCGCAGAGCTGGATCCGTTGTGGCACGAACGGCACCAGGCCAGACTTGCGTCCCGGCCGCGGAAGCGGGCTGTGGGCGCGGGTGCGAAGCACCGGCTGGTCCTCGTCGACCGGCGCCCCGCCCCCCCTCGTGCACCTCCGGCACGCGACCACGCACGACGTGCCGGCCTGCTGGTTCGATGTGGACCGCTCCACCGTCACCCGCGCCATCGGCGAGGCGCGACCGCTGCTCGCCGAGCGAGGACGCACGGTGAGCCCCGGCCTTCGACCACGGACTCCGGCCGAGGTGATTGATCACCTCGGTGCCGACGGGAAGACCGGGACCATCGACAGCACCGAGATCCGGGTCCGGCGGCCGGCCGCCGGGCGCAGGGACCGGGATCGATCCATCTCCGGCAAGAACAAGCAGAACGCGGTCAGGACCATGGTCGTCACGGACGGCGACGGCCGGGTGCTGTTCTGCAGGCCGACCAGCCCCGGAAGCTGCGCGGACATCACCCACGCCCGCCGGCTCGGGCTGGTCGAGCTCCTGGCCGACGGACCTGCGATGGCGATCCTCGCCGACGCCGGTTACCAGGGGCTGGGCGCCCAGACCGGTGGACGGATGATCACACCACCGCACCGCAAGTTCAAGAAGAACGCTCCCGACCGGTACGAGGAGATGTACGAGCGCCGGCGCAAAGCCCACTCCTCGAGGCGGATCCGTGTCGAGCACGGCATCGCCCACCTGGAGAACTGGCGTGCTCTGACCCGCCACCTCGGCCGCCGCGAGCACATGAGCCACACCGTCCAGGCCGTCGCCGGTCCGCTGTCCCACCAGCAGACCGCGGACCTGGCATCAGCACGACCGATGTGAACGCCGAACCCCGCCGCGATTCTCGACGCCTCACCGCCTCACGTGCACGAACTCGTTACAGAGCGGTGGGAGGGATCTTCGGGTCGAAGACGTTCCGCGGCGCGCTCGGCTGGGAGGCGGACGTCCGGCGCAGTACCTGGGCGAGGTCGCGGTGTATGCGGTCGGCTTCCCCGCGGACCTGGACGGGGACGTCGCCGCGTTCGGCGACGAGGCGGTCGTAGACGGGGGTCTGCTGGAACACGGTGGGGTTTCCCTTCAATGGGCGGTTCGCCGGGCCGGCGCAGCATACGGACCCGGGGATCACTCCCCCTCGCCCGGGCAGCGCATTCAGGCCAGGACGGCGGGGACGGCGTCCTCGGTCGTCCGGTCGCCGTCGAAGAACACGGCAACCCGGCGGGCATGGTCGTCGGGGAGCCGGCGGGTGCGGTGTTTGGTGCGGACTGTCGGTCTGTGCAGGTGGGCGGCCTGCTTCGTCTGGTCCGTCAGGCGCACGGTGCAGGCTTCAGGCCCTGGCTCGTTCCGCGTGAAACCGGCCCTGTCGTCGTTGTCGGGGCTCGAGGAAGCGGGCGTTGTCCGGGAGCTGCTCGCTGAACCGGTCGGGAATCGTACCCATCAGCCATAGCCAGCGCGCGTTGCGTACGGTCTCGCCCTCCAGCAGGACGTACGGACGGTCGGCACGGCTGGTGTATCCGGTCTCGGGCGGGCGGCCCTGCTCCTGGGTCCATGTCATGTGGTGGCGTCCGTCGACGCGCAGCACGCGCCGGCCGTCGGGATCCTGGTCGCCGAGCTGTCGGTAGCCGATGCAGGTCAGCCAGAAGTCGCACGAGCGGCACACCCGCCACCGTGCCATGCGTTCGCCCACGCCTGCGATCTCCGCCGTCGATCCCTTGCCGGGGCACAGCTTGCGGTCGAAGACCTCGTGCCGCGTGTGCGGGCACGCACCTGCCTGCCGAACCACGACTCACCTTTCCTCGGTGCCCGGCCGTCAGCGCCCGCGACGCGGCGGCCGGCTCGGCGTGGGCACCGTGACCGGCTCGATCGCCCGGAGCGGCGTCGTCCATTCGGTGCCGCCACCCTCAGGGATCAGCCAGGCCACCGGTTTCGGCGTGTCGCCGTCAGTGGCGACGGCCCGCGGCACACCGGTCCGCCCGGACACCGTGCCGCGGACCAAGCGGCCGATGAGCCGGTGCCTGTCGTGCAGCATGCTCATCGCGGTCATCCCAGCATCCCCGTTCGCAAGAGCGGCACCAGGAACAGCGCACGCTCACACCCTGCTTGTGCAGCTCGATGATCTCGCAGTGTCGCAGCTCATGGGACCAGTTCGGGGCGATGGCCGTCGGCCACCGCACGATGGCCATGTCCATCGCGCCCCACTTGACCGGTTCCCGCACCCGCCTGCAGCCTTTCCTGGGCAGCGGGTCGGGCTGCCCGCAGGGGTCGGTGACCGTCTCGGTGATCGTGATGTTCCGCGCGGCAGCAGCGGGCTCGATGCTGCCTGCCGAGAACTCGAAGTGGCGGAAGACGCCGTCATGGTCGGCGGCGCGGTGCTGGCAACCCTGCCGCACGCAGTGCCCCTCGGCGGCCAGGGCCAGGCGCTGGAAGGCCGCGTTCCTCTCCATGGTCGCCTGAGCGGAACAGCCGAGGTGCTCCAGCGTGATCCGGTGATGGGTGGCGGCCCGCTGCGTGGTCAGCCGCCCGCCGCCATGGGTGCAGCGGCCGCCGTCGCGGAAGTACGCATCGCCCAGATCTTCGGAGGCGAGGTCGCAGGCGCTGCTTGTCGGGGTCAGCAGCCTGGGCAGCGAAGAGCGGCCACGACGTGCTGCGGGGGCAGGACGGGGGTGAGGGAGCGCGGGCCGCTGCCGTCGGTGTCAGCCGTATCCGGCAGCCGGGCGCGGTGGGTCTGGTCATGCCTGGACGATGTGGCCGGGCTCTTGGGCGCGTGTGTGGATCATTGGTTCATGTCCGTGCACGCGGCGCACGGGCACGGTGTGGCTGCACCGGTGGAGCGGTGCAGGTGGGCGGGCGGTCCCGCAGGCTGCGCAAGGCGTGCGGGGTGCGCAGGCGCCGTCGGGGGTTCGGCCCCGTCGCTCCGCCCGCCCGGGTGATCATTGTGCGGCTTGTCCGGTTGCCGGCCGGCCACGGCGCACCAGCAGCGCACCGCCAGTTCCCCGAACAGCTCATAGACGCTCACCCAGGTCAGCCACAGACCGGAGGCCGGGCACCAGTCGGTGTCATCGCTCAGGCCGGGGTGACGTTCTCGGCCTGCGGCCCCTTCGGTCCCTGGGTGATGTCGAAGCGGACCTTCTGGCCCTCTTGCAGTTCCCGGTAGCCGCCGCCGGCAATGGCCGAGTAGTGGACGAACACATCAGGCCCGCCGCCGTCCTGCTCGATGAAGCCGAAGCCTTTTTCCGCGTTGAACCACTTCACCGTGCCGGTGGCCATGTCGGTCTCCCTCGTCAACGATCGGGCGGCGCAGCACCGTGCCACGCGGCCACAGACTGGATCATCACGGATCAAGCGGGCGCTGGAAAGGAGAAACGCCCTGGAGTCACACTCGGCGACAGCAGACCGGCCCTGGTGCAGCCATGAACGAGGTGGGCTGCACGTGGTCGAGCGGCCCGTGCGGCGTCGATGTCAGCATCGTACCGGTCCCGGTCAGGCGCGGCACGCTCGCCAGATGATGTTGAAGGCCGGTGACCAGGAGTCGGCCGTCCTCGGCCAGAAGGCGGCGGCTCAGGCCGAGCGGGGGGAGCCGGCCCTGCCGGGCCCTCGTGACTCCGGTGCCGAGGAAAGATCACCCGCACCCGATACTCCGAGGCGTTCTCACATGCGCCCGCCCGCTTCCCTGGGGGCTGCGGCCCGCTCGGTGCCGGGCGATGGGGCGCGGGGCGGGCAGGCGACGGGGGATGCCTGCCCGCCCCGCGCGCGACGGCCCGCACGGAGGACGCGGGCCTCGCGGAGCCGTGGGTGCGGCCCACCGGTTGCAGCGCACCGGCCCCGACCCCGGCGGCCGGGCGCGCAACGAAGGGCCTGAGCAAGGCGCAGCAGGCGTTTCAGCGCGGTCTGGCAGCCCTCGCCCAGTGGGGCGAGCGGGAAGGTCATCGGCCTGTCCCGCGCGGCCACGGCGAGGAGATCACGGTGGATGGTGCGGCGGAGCCGGTGGCCGTGAAGCTGGGCGTATGGGTCTCGAACACCAAGTTCAGGCGCGACAAGCTCACCTCGGAGCAGTTGGTCGCGCTGCGGGAGCTGGGCATGGAATGGGCATAGGGCCGAGATATGGGGGTGTGTGGCTCATTGCCAGGGTGGTGTGGGTGTACCGTCCGAGTCCAGGCCGTTGGGCCATCGCTCTGCGTCGTGGAGGTAGTCGGCGGCGGCGTCGGTGAGGAAGGCCTGTGGCAGGTGCAGGCCGACACCGAGGCGGCGGGCGTCCATCGCCGCCTCCAGCAGTGCTCGGGCGGCCGGACTGCCGTGCAGGACGGCCGGCCATCGACGGTGAGGACGAGGCGGTAGCGGCCCGGGGTCATGCGCGTCGGACCCCGCGGTGTCGGCCGGACGCGCGCATGACGGCGGCCTCGGCCTGCGGTTGGACGAGCTGGTAGTGGACGGGGGGTCTGCTGTTCATGCAGATAATGTGCTCGACTTCGGCGGCCCGGCTGGAAGCCCGCATCGCAGTCCGCAAGGCGGTGCGCGGGGCGTGGAGCACCGAACACACGGTGCGCTGTCCGCCCCACCGGAGCAGGCCTCGCCGCCATGCGGATTCCGCGGCCGCCGGACAGGAACCGGCCCCCGCCGCAGAGCGGTTGTCGGTCCGGAGTCGGGCATCCCGCAAGCAGATCACGGCCGCCAGACTCAAGATCAGTTGCCTGAGCGTCGGCAAGGAGCGCGTGGATCACCGCCAACGAGGCGTCGGCGTACCGTCCGGATCCAAACCGTACGGCCACAGCCCTTTGAGCACCCTCTGGACGATGTAGAGGGCGAAGGGGTTGCCGTAGTCAACGACCTGTCGGGCCAAGGCCTCGGCACCTGCCCGGTCCCCGGCCTTCTCCCGCATCACGGCCAGGCGAGCCAGGGCGCTGGGGTCGCCGTGGCCGGCGGTCTGCTGGGCCAGGGTCTCGGCGCCCTCCCGGTCCCCGGCCCTCTCCCGCATCACGGCCAGGTCGGCCAGGGCATAGGCGTCGCCGTGGCCGGCGGCCTGCTGGGCCAGGGTCTCGGCGCCCTCCCGGTCCCCGGCCCTCTCCCGCATCACGGCCAGGTCGGCCAGGGCATAGGCGTCGCCGTGGCCGGCGGC
>NZ_JACHJI010000018.1:0-20785 GCF_014203535.1 Streptomyces griseomycini | reverse complement strand
CCTGCTGAGCCAGGGTCTCGGCGCCCTCCCGGTCCCCGGCCTCCTCCCGCATCACGGCCAGGCCGATCAGGACGTAGGTGTTGCCGTGGCCGGCGGCCTGCTGAGCCAAGGCCTCGGCGCCCTCCCGGTCCCCGGCCCTCTCCCGCATCACGGCCAGGCGAAACAGAGGATAGGCGTCGCCGCGGTTGGCGGCCTGCTGGGCCAGGGACACGGCGCTCTCCCAATCCCCATCTTCCTCCCGCATCCGGACCCGGCTGTACAGGACAAAAGGGGTGCCGTGATTGACGGCCTGACGGTAGAGGGTTTCGGCACCCTCCCGATCCCCGGGCCTTTTTTGTGGCTGAGTCAGGGACGACGACGCGCGGGTGCTGCCGTGCTCGGCGGCGCGGTAGCGGAGGTGGTGGGCCCATTGCAGGCGGTGCCGGTGTTCGGCGGCCCAGGCGAGGCTGTGCAAGTCGTCGGGATGGGTGAGGTGGGTGTATGCGGCGTGCCAGAAGGATGCGGGTGGGCACAGATGGCGGCGTGTGGTGCGGCCGTGTTGCTCGAGGTAGTCGGCGAGTCGGAACACCGGCCCCGCCAGCTGCAGTGAGGGAGCGCCAGCAGACACGGAGGGGCCGGGTGGGCGCCGCTGGGGTCGGGGGGTGACCCGGCTCAGGGAGGCCTGCTTGCCGTGCACCTTCTCGGCGAGTTCGGCGTAGACCTTCTCTGCCCAGTCCTCGGTGAGCTGGTTCCAGTCGGTGTCGTGGAGGTAGTCGGCGGCGGCGTCGGTGAGGAAGACCTGCGGCAGGTGCAGGCCGACACCGAGACGACGGGCGTCCATCGCCGCTTGAAGGAGTGCTTGGGCGGCCGGGCTGGCGGTGCGGTAGCGCTCCAGGAGCGCGGGGCCTCCGGCGAGGTCCTGCGTAAGACGTCCGTCGGCACGGACGCGGGTGAGGGCGTCGGCCAGCAGCCGGTCACCGCCCTCGGCCAACGCAGTCGCCGCGGCCAGGGCGCGGGGGTCGAAGGCGTCGGGGACGCTCACAGTGCGTCCGGCGAGCAACTCCCTCACCCGACTGTGCGGATCCGGCCCACCGGGAGTGGGCAGGGCGGTGTACTGCTGGACGTAGTCAGGCCAGAGCGTGCCCAGCACGAGGACCGGCCCGCGCTGCGGGCTGACCAGCAGGTCGTGCACGGCCGCAGCGATCTCCTCACCGGCCGCCCGGTCACCCAGGTAGTGCTGGGCCTCATTCAGCCATACGACCGTGCGCGGGCCGATCCGGTGCATGTCCTCAAGAGCGGCCCTGGCGCGGGTGGGGTCGAAGGGGTGCCACAGCCGCCACCCCTGCTCCGCCAACGGCTGCACGGCCTCCCAGCACGCCCGCGTCTTGCCCGTCGACGAGCTGCCCACCAGGACCAGCATCCGGCTGCGGCCGACCGCAGCCTCCCGCACCGCCTCCGCCAGGATCCGGTCGTGCTCGCGGGGCACGTAGCCGGGCATCAGCCTCTGCCCGGGCGAGCCTGAACCGTCCTGGGCGGTGCCGGCCGGGTGGACCTCCAGCGCGTGCGGATCCCACTGGCCGATCGGCCGCCCCGGCCCACCCGGTGTGACCGTGCCCGGCTCCTGGGCCGCGGTCCGCCGCAACTCCAGCAACTCCCCCGCCGGCAGCTTCAGCGCGCGGGCCAGCGCCGCCACCGTCTCCGCAGACGGCACAGGCTTGCTGGGCGAGAACGCATCCGACACCACTGTGCGCCCCAGGCCCGCTCGGGCGGCGAGCTGCGTCTTGGTCAGCCGGGCCCGGGCCAGCCCGTCGCTCAGCTTCTTGCGCAGTTCGGCCAGCGCCGAGCCCGGCGTGTGACCGGTTTGTTCGTCGTGCACGCGCGCCCCCGCGGGTGGTGAGGTGTTCGCCGGTGTTCATCTTCGTCCCGGCGAACCCCGGCGCACACCGATTCCGCCACCTTCGTCCACGTCAACACCCCAACCCCTTGACGGGAGCCTGTCGTGAACGTCGCGCTCGTCCTCCTCACCACCGCGCTCGTACTCGTCATCGCGGTGCTGGCCGCCGCCGGCGCGGGCAAACTCGCCCGCCTGGACGGCGCCACCTACCCCACCGCCCTCACCCGCGCCGCCACCGCCTTCGCCACGGTCCTCACCCTCGCCACCGCGGCAGCCGGCACTCTCGCCGCCTTCCTCACCTGACCCGGCCCGCTCTCGCGGGCGGCCGGCGAAATCCAGGTGAGGCGGCGGTCACCGCTAAGGTGATCGGCTCCCTGCACCGGGGGCATCGGGTCGTGGAGTTCGAAAAGTTCCTGGCCAAACTCTGCCGTGCCGAGCGTGTGTGGCTCAGTCGCCGTACAGCCAGCTGTCGTACCCGGCGCCGTCCACCAGGTGGTACAGGCCGAAGGCGCCGGGGAACAACACCAGGGCCAGCACCCCGATCCGCAGCAGGACCGGGGCCGCGACGGTCACGGGCCCGGCCTGGCCCCTGACGGTGCGCCAGTCGCGACAGCGCCGGATGTCTCCCCCGCAGGCCCACCAGAAGAAGGGCCCGATGAGGATCCCGACCACGGCCACGGCGGCGGCGAACCCTCCGGCGACGGCGAGGAACGTCATCCGGTCGTGGTGGTCGCCGACGAACAGGGAGGCCGCCCCGAGCAGGGGCACGGCGGCCAGCCCGTACGCTGGGTCCGCTCACCGCAGTCGGTCGAGGTCCGCTTTGGCACCAGCCGGGCCGGCGCCGTCGACGTCGCGCTCTCCACCATGGCGTCCGTCGACGCGGTGCTCGCCGAACGTCCGGAGGTCGACTGGGAGCAGCTGCGCGCGGTGGGGAAGGGCTGGCGCTCCCCGCTCGCCGCCGGCGTCATCTCCTCGGTCGTGGTCCGCATCCAGCGCCGTCAGGTCGCGTCGGCGACCGGCCTCAGCGACGCGGAGGTGTACCGGAACCTCGCGGACCTGCCGCTGCACGGCCTGACGCGCTGACGACCCACCGTGTCAGGCGTCGGGGTGTTCGCCCGCCGCCACCTTCCTGACGCGCTCCACCTGGAGCTTCGTCAGCTTCTCGAACTCGGCGTCGCCGGCGAGGTTGCTGCACTCGATCCGGACGACCGTCCCTCCGACGCGCGGCACGGCCTCCCAGGCCCAGGGCGTGCTCTTGCCGTCCTTCGTCTCGGCGAAGGCCGCGGTCTCATCGGCGCCCGCGTCCGGTTTCACCGGGTCCTCGGCGTTCCGGGGCAACGCGGCCGCGATCATCTTGTGGGCCACGGCCGCGTTCTCCGGGGTGTCGAAGGCGAGCACGGCGAATCGCGCGAAGGCCGTTTCCGTACCCTCCCCGTCGGGATCGGGCCGCTCCCCGACGAGTTTCACCCTGCCGGCGGTGTGCAGCCCGACACACACCGTCCCGGCCTCCTCCTGGCACGCGGCGGCGGACTCGAAGCCGTCGAGCAGCCTGGGCGTGTGCGCCGACCAGCCCTCGGGCACGCCGACCCTGCTGGGCAGCGCCTGGGCCACCTGCTCGGCGCCGTCCAGGACGGGCGCGCCTGCCTTCCCCCGTGCTCCGGCCGCCCAGCCGGGGCCCGCGTCGTCGCCCTCGTCCCCGCAGGCGGTCAGCCCGGTCATCAGCGTCACACCGAGGACGATCACCGGCAGCCGGCCGGACACATTCGGTTTCCTCACAGCGTCCTTCCCACGTCGGGAGGCGAGCTCCCACCTCTGCGTTCTCACGTCTCTCATCGTCGTGATCAAGGGATGACCAAGGAAGGAACAGCTGATGCGCGATCAGGGGGTATTGATAACCTGCCCGCATCGACGCAGGCCCGGACGGTTCTGGCGCCGGTACGGGCCCGGCGCGCACTACCGGACCAACGCGACAGCCGCCGCCTCCGACCCGGCCCCCGATTTCCTCGCCTCAGGGCTCCAGGGCACCAGCACCCACCGTTTCCACACCTCCGCGTACATCGCCGGCCCCGACACTCTCGAGGGCCTGGGCGTGATCGCGGTGAACGACGAAGAGGTAGGCGCCTTCTGGTCATTCGGGGTCTACTGAAACCATCGCGCGAGAGACGCTGGGACGCGGCTGCTCAGCCCTGGCTGGCCGGCCCAGCCGATCACGGCACTGGTGTCGGGCGGCACGTTCTTCCTGGCCTTCGAGGACGGCACAGTGGTATCGGCATCGGTGCCCTGACCCCGGCAGGCCGTACCGGGGGCACTGGGCAACTGTCCGGCGAATCATGCGTATGACGTCTGAAGCCGATGGCAGGCGGTGCCGTACGGGGCACACGCGCATGCCGGTCACGGTGTGCCGGGCACCAGTCCGACCCGGTAGGCGAGGACGACGGCCTGGACGCGGTCGCGCAGGCCGAGTTTCGCCAGGATGCGCGACACGTAGGTCTTGACGGTCTCGGGCGTGATGAACATCGACGCGGCGATTTCCGCGTTCGACAGCCCCTCGGCGATCAGTTGGAGCACTTCCAGCTCGCGGGGGGTCAGCGCACGCACGACGTCCTGTCTGGCCGGCCGGGAGGTGTCGGCTGGTCGCAGATGCTGGGCGAAGTGGCCGATGAGGTGGCGGGTGACGGCGGGTGCCAGCAGGGCCTCGCCCCGGGCGACGGTCCGGATACCGTTGACCAGCTCCGCCGGAGGCGCGTCCTTGAGGAGGAACCCGCTCGCTCCGGCGCGCAACGCGTCGTAGACGTAGGCGTCGACGTTGAACGTGGTGACGACCAGTACCTTCGGCGCGTCTTCGATATCGGGACCGGCCAGTTGTCGCGTCGCCTGGATGCCGTCGAGCAGGGGCATCCGGATGTCCATCACGACCACGTCGGGGCGCAGCCGCCGCGCGGTCTGGACCGCCTCGTGGCCGTTTTCGGCCTCCCCGACGACCTGCATGTCGGGCTGCGCGGAGAAGATGGTGACGTAGCCGGTCCGCACCAGCGCCTGGTCGTCGCAGACGAGCACACGGGTCGGTGGCGGCGTATCGCTCACGAGGTCACTCCTGAAGGGGCTTGGACGGAATCGTGGCACGGACCTCGAACCCGCCTCCGGGCCGGGGACCGGCCTCCAGTTCACCATCGAGCATCCGCACCCGTGCACGCAGCCCGGCCAGCCCCCGTCCGCCCGCGGGACCCGGCTTCCCCGCAACCGGTGCGGCGGCGGGCCCGTCGGTGGTCACCACGATCTCGATGTGCTCGTCGCCGTGCCGGAGCAGGACCCGTGTCGGCTTCCCGGCCGCGTACTTCAAGGCGTTGGTGAGCGCCTCCTGCACCACCCGGTACGCGGCCAGCTCCACGTCCACGCTCTGCGGCCGCCGCTCACCCTGCTCGCCGAACTCGACCGGCTGACCCGACCTGCGGGCCTGCTCGACCAGGTCCCCCACCCGCCCCAGGGCGGGTGCCCGGCCCGCACCCGCCGGGTCCGTGGACGCCGCCTCGCCGGTCGCCTCCAGGACACCGAGCAGGTACCGCAGTTCCGTCAGCGCCCGACGGCCGGTGTCGCTCACGGCCGTCAGTCCCTCGCCGGCGCGTTCCGGCGCGGACGTGAGCAGGAACTGCGCCGCGTCGGCCTGGACCACCATGGCCGTCACGTGGTGGGTGACCACGTCGTGCAGCTCGCGGGCGATCCGCGCCCGCTCGGCGGCCGTGGCCGCCTCGGCGGCCAGCCGCCGCCGCTTCGCCTCTTCCGTCCGCCGCGCGCGCACCGTGCTCCCCACCAGCCAGGCCGCGGCCAGAGCCAGAGAGAACGCGAGGTAGTCCGGTAGCGAATTCGGTGAGCCGAGACGGTTCAGGACGACGGCCAGCACGGCGTAACCCGCACTCGCCACGACGACCAGGCCGTGGCGGAAGCGGACCTGGTGGGACCCGGCGGAGTACAGGGCCAGATACAGCCCCATGCTCGCAAACGTTGTCGCGAAGCCCAGCGCCTGGTGCACGGCGAACGCGCCCGCGATGACGGCCAGACAGGCTGCGGGCCACCTGCGGCGGCCCGCCAGCGGCACGGTCTGGGCCAGGACCAGCCCGACGCTCAGCACGTTCGCCGGCCGCTCGGGCAGATCTCCGATCTGCGCACCGATCCGGGACAGGGGCGGCACGAAGGCCAGCAGGGTGAGCGTCAGGGCGAGGACGCCGTCCTTGAGGAGAGCATCCCGCTCCTGCCACCGGTCGAGCGACGCCCGGAGCAGCGGGATGCTCCAGGTCGCCTGACGGGACATCACTTCAGTTTCCTCCAGCCGGCCTGTCTCAACGGGGTGCGCGTCGGCGGGTCTTGATGCCACCGTTCCGGTGGGCGCGGACGAGCATCGGAACGGCGATGGCCACGCCCATGAGGACGGGCATGATCGATGCCTCCAGACCGAAGCTGCCACCGGTCAGAAGGGCGGAGCCATGGACGTCGACGGTGAACAGGCCCTCGGGGGCGTGTCCGGAGACCGGGATGCCGAGCAGCTGCTCCGTGGTGTTCCAGGCGAAGTGCAGACCCGCGACGAACCAGATGTTACGCCGCCACAAGAACGCGGCTCCGAGCAGGACGCCCGCTTCCAGAGCGATCGCCAGTCCGCTCCACGCGTTCGCTCCCGGAGCGCCCAGGTGGGCGACGCCGAAGAACAGCGAAGTGATCACGATGGCGGCCCGGCTACCCCACAGCTGTTCCAGGGCCTGCAGGGCAAGACCGCGGAACAGCAACTCCTCGGTGACCGCAGCGCCGATCTGCACCACGACCGCGGTCCAGACGACCGACAGGAAGCCGTTGCCCGCCCAGGTGAACGAGTAGCCTCCGAACGCCGTGATCAGGAGAGCGGAGACGAGGATGAAGCCCAGGCCGATTCCGCCGCCCAGCAGCACCTCCCGGGCGGCCCCGGACCGGGCGATCTCCGGCGCGGAGCGTCGTGCGACACGGCGCATGACATAGCAGTACACGGCCACCGCAGCGGCCGCGCCCAGCACCGGTACCGGGCCGGGTCCGGTCGCCGTCAGGCCCGAGACCAGGCCGACACCGGCCATCCCCATCAGCATCCAGCCGAGCGGAGAACGCGCGATCCGGCCGAAGCAGCCGCCGCGTCCGTCGCGGTCCTTGTCCAGGCCGGAGCCTGTGTCGTGCTGTGTGGCGGACGTCGTGCCCATGGTGGCCTCCCCGGTAGCGGGTCACCCCTGCGGCGACCTGACGACCACGC
The DNA here is from genome assembly GCF_014203535.1 of Streptomyces griseomycini. Lineage (GTDB taxonomy): Bacteria > Actinomycetota > Actinomycetes > Streptomycetales > Streptomycetaceae > Streptomyces > Streptomyces griseomycini. Next base: position 13,649 of record NZ_JACHJI010000018.1, on the reverse strand, counting down.
TAGGAAGCCGCCGACGTCCGCGAATCACCCGCGCATGGACAGCTCCTGTAGCTCTCACGGGGGATGCGTCACTTACACCCGCCCGCTCCGCCACGGGACGCGGTCGAGGCACGAACAGGACCGGGCGTCGTAAGAAGGCCAGGAGCTACGGCCACCGCGGCGGCGAGAGCGAGGCGGGAGTTCGTGTCCGGCTCCGGCCGGTGCGGCGGAGGGCGGCGGCGATGTTGGTGTGGCCGTCCTGGCGGTGGACGCCGATGGCGAGGTTGCGCAGGCCGGTCATCACGCGGGGCAGGTGCCGGGGACGGATCTTCGAGGCGTTCTCACGGAAGGTGCGGCCGCGGACGTGGTGGAGCTGGTTCTCGATCTTCCAGCGGCCGCGGATCCACGCGGCGAATGCGCTGCCGGTGGCCGCGCCACGCCGGGTGGCAGGCTCGTGACCAGGTAGATCCGCTCGATGGTCAGCTTGCCGGAGCCCAGGTCCCGCCTCCAGCGCACGACTTGAAGGACCTGGCGGGCGTGCGGGTAGTCGATGTGGGCGAACGCGGCGGTCTTCAGTCGGCGGATCTCGTTGTGGTGATGGGCCCGGGTGCGTTCAATACGGTCCAGGCGGATCGCGCGCCAGGGCAGTCGACGGGCCCGCTCATGCAGGGTGGGGTGGTTCCTCTTGACGACGGCCAAGTAGTGGGTGCCGCGTTCGTGCAGGTAAGAAGCGTGATCGTGCTGGGTGCGCAGGGCGTCCGCGGTGATCACGGCTCCCGTCAGGTCGATGCCGTCCAGGAGCGGAGCGAAGGCCTGGATCTCGTTGCGCTTGCCGTCGACCTGCATCTGGGCGAGGACGTCGCCTTGGTGGGTCATCGCCGCGATCAGTGCGGTGGCCGGCTGGTCCTTGGTGCGGGAGCCCCAGAGCGTCTTGCCGTCGACGGCGACCGCTCGTCGGCTCGTGGGGGGACTGTTGCGTTCCTGGAGGAAGCGGCCGATGGCCCTGTCCAAGGCGTCATCGTTCACCGCGGCCAGGCCGAGGCGGATGGCCGTGGGCTGCGGCGGGCGGATGAGGCCGGTCAGCGGGTCCGGGCGGAACCCGAGCCGAGCCAGAACGCGCTGCGGCGCGTCCGCGCCCCGTTCGCCGATCACGGCCATCGATGCGGCGCCGACGAGGACGGCTGCGGCCGCCGCGGTCAGCAGGGCCGTCCATGGGTGGCGGATCCCGCGACGGGCTCGTGGACAGGGCACTTCATTCAGGTATGTCCGCAGGTCAGTGGCGGTTTCCGGTGCGACGGAGCCAGAAAAGTTCCCCAGTTGTTCCAGGCAGGACGGCATGCGGGAAGATGGGCGGGCAGGCATGGACTCGCTCGGTGCTCATACGGATCCGACACCCACATGATCACCGGCGGCCCTGCCTACCCTGCTTCCAGGACCCGCCACCGCCACAAGCCGACAAGTCGTCACATCCGGTGCCCGGCAGGCGAACCGCCCACCTCGAGACTCCTCAAAGGCTCTGGCCGGCGTCCACCTCGCCGATGTCGCTGACGCAGCCGAACGCGGCATCCACCGAGTCTGCTCCAGCGAGCAACTCCCGTGGTCCTTCCTCACCCACACCGGCCTGACCATTCATCCCCAATCACCGCAGAACCAATGAAAAACCCAGCAGAGCAACGGCTTCTGGACCCTGGGGTGTGGCCTGCCTTCGCCAGGCCGCCACCACGGTTGCGGCACCGCTGTGCGTCCGGTCAGGGCCCGATGAGGGGCAGAACTGCGGCGGCCAGTTCAGCGGGAGTCGCCGAACCATATGCCGCTCAGTCGGGCGGAACGATGAGTTCTCGATGATGAACCGGGGACTGCGGGCATTCCCAGACAGGCTCCCCGGCGACGACGTGGGCCACCAGGGGGTGCGGGTGCCCGGGGCAGGGAGGAATCGGATCACCGCTTGCGGTTTCGATGAGGTGGTCCTGCAGTTGGGAGGCGAGAGACATGATGGCCTCCGCACGGTCCACTCCCAGCGTGAAATGCGCCGCGAGGGTCTCCGGCTGCTCGGCTGCGCTGTCGGCGATGAACACGACCTCGGATTCGACGGCGACCACGCCGTCCAGAGCTTCCTCCGGCACCCTGAAGGAGGTACGACCGACGGGTGCGGTCTCCGTGACGCGCCAGGACTGACCGGACTGGCCCAAGCGGTCGAGGATCGCTTGGGCCAGCCGGCGGATTTCGTCTTCGGGTACGGGCATTGTCCTAGTCCTTCCTCGCTCACACCGGACTCACCATCCACCCGCCAACCCCACTGAACTACCGGAAAGATCAGTAGGGAGCATCTGATCAATGTTCACGCGGACGTGAGTGGGATGTCCGTTTCGATTCGCCACGTTGGTGCGGATTCCCCGGTCAGTTCGCGGGACATTCTGTTAGCCCTCGCCCAGTGGATCATCGTCTGGGATCGCTGCGGCAGGACTTCGTAGTCCCGTGCCAGGCGGCGGTGCTGCATCAGCCAACCGAAGGTCCGCTCGATCACCCGCCGCTTCGGCAGCGGCTCGAACCCCTTCGCCCGTGGCCGCTGTACCACCTCGGCGTCGACACCCAGCCGGGTGCCGTGGTTGAAGATGCGGTCCTGGTAACCGCCGTCGGCCCAGACCCCGGTGACGCCGGGATGTGCCGCAGCCGGCTCGTCCAGCGGCAGCTTGCCGCCGGTGGTGTCGTGCACATTCGCGGCGGTGACCAGGACAGCCGGCACCAGACCGAGCGTGTCGGTGGTCACGTGCCGCTTGCGTCCTTTGCTCTTCTTGCCGGTGCCGATGCCCTGGCTGGTCCCGGCGACGTTCGCCGAGGTCTTCACGCTCTGCGCGTCGATCACGGCCGCGGTGGGCTCCGCACTGCGACCGTGAGCCCGCCGGGTCTTGTCGCGCAACAGGTCGTGGACCTGCCGGGTGGTGCCGTCGGCTTCCCCCTTCGCGTAGTAGTCGTGGACGGTCCTGTACGGCGGGAAGTCGTGCGGCAGGTACTCCCGCGGAATGCCGGTGCGGTCGACGTACAGGATGGCGCTGACGATTTCCCGCAGATCGTGCACCCGGGCCGCCGTAGCCGGTCCGGTCCGTCTCGCCCGCCAGGCCGTGAAGACCGGCTCGATCAGAGCCCAGCGGGCATCGGACACATCACTGCGGTGCCGACGACGAGCACTCACACACAGGGCAACGACCGTCAACGCCGCCAGTCACAAAACCATCCCAGAACACCAGCTACCCAGATCAGGGGACTCTCTTGTCCCTGAGTCCCTGGTGCGCCTCGGGAGACCTCGCGTCACCCGTCGTCCCGGCAGCGGTCGGACGGTGATCGGGCGGCCGCTGCGCGCCGTGCGGCGCGTGGTGGTGAGGGGCGTCCGGGCCCGGGCTCCGGGCGCCCCTCACCACGGTCCAGGTGGGCTACGACGATCAGGTGGGGGAAGGTGAGGGCGGCCAGCAGGACCACTCCGCCGACCGCTGTCCGGCCGTCCGCCAGGAAGGCACGGGGTAGGGCGGTGAGGAAGGCGAGGGCGGCCAGCGCGATGGCCGTGGGGACGGCCGCTTGACGGCCGAACCTGCGCAGCACCGCTGCGGTGTGCCCGGCCCGCAGTGCCGGTGCGTTGGCGGGGTCGGCCAGGACCAGCCGGGCGATGTGCCGTACCGAGTGCCAGGCGCCGAAGTAGGTGCCGAACGCCACCAGGGGTGGTACCAGGCCGAACAGCGCGGTGAGCAGCAACAGTTCGGCGGCCTGCCGGTGCCGTCCGTCGCGCAGTGCCATCCCGCAGCAGACCGCCACGGCTGCTCCGGCCAGTACCGCAGTGGCCGTCCGCACCGGCGCGGCCAACAGCCAGTCGGCGCCGGGGGCGAGCTGCCGCACCACCGGGCGCACTTGCTCGGGCCACAGCGCCAGGGGCAGTACGGCGGTGACCGTTCCGTGGGCGAGGGCGTGCACCGCCCGCGGAGCCGGATCCGTCGGACCGTCGCGCAGGGCGCAGAACCGGGCGTCGCCGTAGCCGAAGTGCAGTGCGGAGACTGCCAGGAAGACACAGAGCACGCAGGCCGGCACGGTCAGGGCGGCGGCGGGGACGGCCGCTGCCGCTGCGGCGTAGCCGAGCGGGACGACCGTCCGGTGCCCGGCCGCGGGCCGGGAGCCGCGCCGGAACCAGCCGGGCACCAGATGGTCGACGGCGCCGTGCGGCAGGCCGGCCACCAGACCGGTCAGGAACACCGCGACCGCCCAGCGCCGCCACACCTGCGGTGCCACCAGGCCAACGGCGAGCACGGCCGCCACCGCACCGGTGGAGATCCGGCCGGCCGGCACCAGGACGCGGGCCGCCGGGCCGGGAGCGGCCACCGGGTGTCACCGGGCCGTGCCGGTGACACCGCGGCCGTGGTCCCCGCCGGTGCCGTCCCCGCCGCCCTCGCGCACCGGCAGCGGGGCGGGGTGGGCGCTGTGCCCGGTCAGGGCCGCCGCCACCGGGGGCCAGGCGTCGGCCCGTTTGACGTGCGAGATCCACACCTCCTCCGGGTGGGTCCCGGTGCCGCTGCGGATGTCGTCGGCGGTGCGCATCTTGGCCACCTTGTGGATCAGCATGCCGAACCAAACCTTGGCGGCGACATCGGCCGCGCAAAAGCCGAGTTGGGTGACGAGAGCCCAGGCCACCAGGTGGGATCCGGGGCCGACGGACTGCTGGATCAGGTAGATCAGCGGGTAGGCGCCGAAGACGCTCAGCAGCAGGACGGTCGCCCGTTTCAGAACGGTGTACGCCTCCGGCGGCAGCTCGTCGCGGCCTGCCAGCACCGCGTAGCCCAGCACCGCGTACAGCACGAGGAAGAACACGGTGCTGATCGCGCCCCACACCACCAGCCACAGCACCCGGTTGCCGTTGTCGAGTACCTGGGCGCCGAGGAAACCGGCGAGGATCATCAGGAAGGATGCCACCACGGCCGTGCCGCGCAGCACGGACATCCGCCGTCCGGCGATGGCGCACACGGCGAGCAGTTCCACGGCGAGCAGCGGCACCGTGACCGACCAGTCCGCGTACCGCATCCCACCGTCGAACTCGGTGTCGGCCACCGGTACATACCGTTCCCCCCGGAGGGTGAAGGAGGTCTTCCAGCTGATGAAGAGTTCCACGTAGGCGAGGAAGGCCAGCAGCTGGAGCAGGGCGCTGGCGTCGCTCGCCGCCCGGTAGCGCGGGGCCGTTTCGCTCCGGGTGACGAAGGCGTGCAGGGAACCCGCCAGCAGTGCCAGAGCGGTTGCCATCAGGGCGTACTGCACCATGCGGTACTCGCCCGCCGTGTAGGTCAGCACGCCGGAGAACTCGCCCCGCACCGGGGGCGCCGCCGGCACGAAGGTGCCGCTTTTCCCCGCGGCGCCGAAAGCGGCGCCCATCGTCCGTGCGAGCAGCATGACCGTCCCCTGGGCCGGAGCGGCCGGATGGACGGCGGAACCCGTCGTCCACCCGGTGCGTGTACGCCGGCCCGGCTGGCGCACACGCTCGAGTACACGATCACGTTAGGGAGACACCGGGCGGACGGCGACCGGAGCGGGTCCGCCGGAGCGACGTCCCGGCCGTCCGGGCCGGGCGGAACCGGTGACCGCGGGGCCGCCCGAGGCGGGGATCGGCCCCGACACGGCCGGGCCCCTCCTGCGGCGACGGCGCCAAGGGCCCGCGGATCTACCACTGGGCCGGAGCCGTGCTGCCCGCCGACATCATCTTCGACCCCGGCCCACCAACCCACCACCGCTGGGCGATCGAGGAGTGCTTCCCGGCCGCGAAGAACGAGTGCGGCGGGGACGGGCGGGGCTGGGCACGGTGGCAGCGGCTGTGCGCGTGTCATGGCAGGTGGCTGCTCGATGTCGGCGACGGGCACCCGCTGGAGGGGCTCGCGGTGGGGCCGCTGGCGGGAGAACTGGGGCGGGCGCAGCGGCGGTGGGCGTATCTGGCGCGTACGGGCCTGAACACGGGTGGGGCGGGCGGTGCGCCGCGGGACGTGTTCGCGCTGGCGCGTGCGGTGGCGTGGGGGTCGGGGTGCGGCGCGCGGGCAGTCGGGGGGGTGAGCGGGTCGCTGGCGAGCTGGGCAGGCGGCTGGGGTGGCCTTGGCTGTAGGAGGTGGAGGCTACCGGGGTAGGACCGTTGTCGGCGTGGGCGCAGGCCGTGGCCCGTGCCCGCAGCCGGCCGGTGGATTCCGCTCCGGTCGAGCAGGCTCGGGGGTGTGGTGGGTGCGCAGCGTGCATCGTCCCGTCAAGGTCGGGCCCGGCCTGCGCGCCCCGGACGGCTCGGCCGCCGAAGCGGACGCGGGCAGGGGTGAGGACCATGCGGGCCCGGGTGCGATGGAGCGTGCAGTGGGGTCGGTGGGTGGACGGCTCGGCACTCGTGCGGTCCGCGTACGGGTCGGCTTCGCAGCCCACGCCCGTACGTCGGTCACGCTGATCGTCCTCGTGGACGGCGGAAAGGCTCGTGCAGGTCATGGGTGGCGGGCCGCCCGGCCGGAAGCCGGGCGGCCCGCCGGGTGAGGGTCAGTCGTCGAGGGCGTCCATGACCTTGTCTAGGTCGACGAACTTGAAGTTGGTCGCGTCCCGGTTGCCGTCGCCGGGGGCGTCGTGTCCGTCCTGGACGACGAGGAGGCCGTTCGGGTACTTGGAACCGAGCGGGGCGTTCAGGACCGCGGCGCCGTCGCACTCCTCGGAGCCGTCGAGGGCGCCGCTCGCGGCCGTGACCCGGAAGCCGCCCTCGTACTCGTTGGCGTCCTCCAGTTCGCGGTCGTAGGCGGCGAAGGTGTCGTCGCCCTGGCTGGAGGCGAGGATGTAGCCGTCACCGTCGGACTCGGTGAGCAGCGTCAGGCCCTCGACGTCCGCGGAGATCTTCGTGCCGCCGTAGCCGGGGTCGGCGCCCGGTGTGCACTCCTCGGTCTCCTCGTCGTAGGCGCCGGGGACGCCGTACTCGCGGACCTTGTCGATCAGTTTCGGCGTGCCGGTGAGGTCGGCGCGCAGGCGCCAGATGCCGATGTCCTCCTGGCCGGCGTAGAGCATGCCGTTGACCGGGTCGACGACCATGCCCTCGACCTGCGGCAGCTCACCGGGCTCGCCGCACGGGGACCACGAGGTGCCGTCGGGCAGCCGGAAGGTGGAGGGGAGGTCCAGGGTGCGGATCTTGCGGTACGTGACCTTGCCGTCTGCGGTCGGCAGCAGCTCCAGGAGGGCGATGCCGGTGCGTTCGCGGCGGCTGACCAGGGCGTAGGACTTCCCGGTCGCCGGGTCCGTCCAGGTCGCCAGACCGTAGGCGGTCCGCTGGTCGTTGATCTCGGCCTGGTCCTGGGAGAACACGGGCGGCGAGGCGGGGTCGGTGACGTCGGTCAGCGGACCGCCGGTGCGGTCGCGGTCGATGCGGTAGAACCGCAGCCGGTCGTGGCCACGGTCGCTGGTGACGGCCAGGTCGGCCTTCCCCGAGGAGAGCCGCAGTCCGTGGAGGAGGTCCACGTTGTTGAACCGGCCCGGGGCGTCGTCCTCGCCCACGGCGGGGGGCGCGGCTATCGACTGCACCAGTCGTGCGTCCAGGTCGTAGACGCGCAGACCGCCCTCCTTGGCGGTGGCGACGACGAGGCTGCGGTCAGGGGCCGCGGCGTTGCGCCAGATGGCGGGGTCGTCCGCGTCGGCGTTGCCGCCTTCGTCGTCGTCGTGCAGCACCGGCGTCTCCGCGCGGGGGGTGACGGACGGCAGTGAATCGCCGGAGACGCGGTGGCGGCCCTCGGCCTGGGCCGGTACGGCCAGGGCCGCCGCTGTGAGGGCCGTGATCACGGCCACCACGGCCGACCGGGCACTCGTGGAGCGAGTCACGCGGATCTCCTCTGAGAGGGGGTGAGTGGTCCTGCGAGAGAGTGGGCCCTCTTCATGTCGGCACGGCAGCCGTCGACCGACCGGTAACCACGGCCTCGCATGTACACGAGGTGAACGACGTGTCGGACAGCGGATCGTACGTCGGGAAGGTCATCCTTGTCGGCCTGGGCGTGATCGGGGTCGCGACGTTCCTCCCGCCGGGCCACGTGAGCGCCGTCGCCCAGACGGTCCGCGCCGCTGCCGCATCGGCGGTGGCGCTGCGCAACATGAGGTCGGCTGACCCTGAGAACGAGCGGGGCCCCCGGCTGCGGCCGGGGGACCTTCGCGCGCGGTGGCTCCGGTCTACCGCAAGGCGGCGGGCGCCTCGGCGTCTTCGGGCCACTCGATCAGCAGCCGGCAGTCGGGCAGGATGCCGTCCCACCGGCCCTGTTCGGCCGAGGCGGCGGCCCGGATCGGACACTCGACGGCCTTGCCGGCCGGGCGGACGCGCACGGCGGCGAAGCGGGAACGTAACTCGCCGCGTAAGCCCTGCCGCCAGGTGAGGGAGGTGAACGCTTCCTGCCCGGGACCGGCGGCCAGGGCTGCCACCGGAAAGGGGCCCGGTGACGGTAGCGGGGCTGGGGCCAGCAGCCGACGGGGACCTTGCGGTCCGGGATCACGGGCTTCGCGTCGAACGGGTGGGCGCTCACGTCCGCGCGGACGGCCAGCACGTGGTCGATTCCCCGCTGGGCCGGGCCGGCCCGCAGGTGGGCGTTGGGGCCGTAGGCGGCATCGACCACCACGACCGGCGGGTCCATGCCCCAGTCGGCCAGCTCATCGAGCAGGCCCAGCGCCAGCCGCCGCTTCTCGCGGTGAGCGATTCCGGGCGGGATGCGGGTGGCGGTGCGGCGGTCGGTGTCCACGGCCCACTCCTCGGGCAGGGACAGACGCCGCTGCAGCGGGCAGGAGGCGGTATCACTGGTGGCGTGGAAGCTGACCGCGACCTGGCAGTTGGCGCGTTTGCCCGTGGCCCCGCAGTGCTGCGGGGCCACGGCGACCGACATTCTTCCGTCCCTGGGCAGCGACACACCGTCGGTCACCCAGGCCGTCGGGCTGATCAGCGGCAGCATCCGCTCACAGATCCGCCGCTGCACCGGCACCGGGTCCCAGGTGGACCGGTTCACGAACTGCTGCAGGTTCTGTTCGTTGCCGTGCGGCAGCCGTCCGGCTGCCGCACGGCTGCCGGACGGCCATGGCCTGGATCGACTTGCGGCGGCCGTCCAGCATCAACCCCCGCAGGTAGCAGTAGCCCTTGGCCCGCTGCTGGCCCTTGCGCGGCACCGAGGCGAACACATCAGCCACGTACAACGCCAACCTCGCCCGGACACGGTTCACTTCATGTGCTTCCGTCCACCCAGCATGCCCAGGAACAGGCCGAACCCGAAGACCTAACGGAGTCCTGCTATACGACGGCCACGGCGTCGCGCAGCGCCTCCCGCACCACCGCGATCACCTCGGCCGCCCGCGAACTGAGGTAGAAGTGGCCGCCGTTGAAGACCTGGAGGTGGAACGCGGCTGTCGTGTGGGCTCGCCACGCCTCCGCTTCCTCGACCGTCGACTTCGGGTCCGCGTCGCCGACCAGGGCGGTGATCGGGCAGTCGACGGTCGCCTCCACGGGACCGTAGGTCTCGATGGCCCGGTAGTCACTGCGGATGGCGGGCAGCACCATCCGCAGCAGTTCCTCGTCGCCGAGCACCTGGGCGTCCGTGCCGCTCAGAGCCTTCAGCTCGGCCACCAGCCCGTCGTCGTCCCGCTGGTGCACGGTCTCCACGCGCCGCGTCGACGGGGCGCGCCGGCCGGAGGCGAACAACAACGCGGGCGTGTGGCCACGGCTCTGGAGCCGGCGCGCGACCTCGAACGCGATGATCGCGCCCATGCTGTGCCCGAAGAACACCACGGGCCGGTCGAACAGCGGCACCAGCTCGGGCGCGATCCGGTCGGCCAGCACGCCGATGTCGTCCACGTTGGGTTCGGTACGCCGGTCCTGACGGCCGGGGTACTGGAGGGCCGCCACGTCACAGTCGCTCGCGAGCGCGGCCGAGACGGGGAAGTAGAAGCTGGCCGATCCCCCCGCGTGCGGGAAGCACACCAGCCGGGCCGGGGCGTCGGGGGCGGGGTGGAACCGGCGGAGCCAGAGGTTGCTGCCGTCGGCAACTGTCATGTTCGTCGTCCGTTCTGCTGTGGTTTTCTGTCGGTGTGCTGTCGGTGTGCTGTCAGCGTGTCGTCGCACTCGGGTGAGGGGTCGTCTCAGTCGCCGTCCCGGTCGCCGCCCAGCCAGGCCCGCACGGCGAGTGCCGTGGACTCGGAGTGCTGCTCCATGATCGTGAAGTGGTCGCCGGGGACGTCGGTCCCCTCGTGCGGGAACGGCCACTTGGGTTGCCAGTCGTCCTCGGTCTCCAGGGCCGCTGACTCCCCCGGCGGGAAGGTGGCGTGCACGAACAGCGTCCGCGCCTCGACCGGTTCGGGCTGCCAGTCGTCGAACACGCGCAGGTAGCCGCCCTGCCCGGTCAGTTGCGCCCCGGTCATCAGCTCGAACGCCTGGTCGGTGGAGGCGCGTTCCCGCAGTGCCGTCTCCAGCCGGTTCTCGAACGAGTTCGTCGCGATGTACGTGTCCAGCAGCACGACCGCCACGGGTGCGCCGCCCTGCTGTTCGAGGAGCGCGGCGACGGCGTTGACCATCCACCCGCCCGACGAGTACCCGACGAGCACGTACGGCCGGTCGCCCGCCTGCCTCCTGACGGCCTCGGCCTGGTAGCGGACGATCGCGTCCCTGGTGGCGGGCAGCGCCTCGCCGGGCGCGAAGCCGGGGTGAGGCAGCACGGTGACGTTCCGCTCACCGGCAAACACGGGGGCGAACCGGGCGAAGTAGTGCGGGCCGGAGGGCGCCATCGTCGGCGGAAAGCACAGCAGCGGGACGCCCGGTCCGGTCGCCAGCGTGACCGGCGGCAGCGGGTCCACCTGGTCCGGCGTCTCGAACACCGGCCGGACCAGCGCGGCTGCGTTCACCATGTGCCACCCCTCCTCGTACAGACCGAGGTCGCAGGCCTGCCGGTACAGGCCGGTGAGGGTGTCCTCGGCCGCCAGGGCGGGGGTCTGGGCGGGGGCGCCCCCGGCCCCGGAGGCGAGTTCGCGCCGCAGGTGCGCGGCGAGCGCTGGTCCGGTCGGCCGGTCGAACACGACGGTGGTGGGCAGCCGCAGCCCGGTCGCGCCGGCGAGTCGGTTGCGCAGTTCCAGCGCGGTCAGGGAGTCCAGTCCGAGCTGGGACAGGGAGCCTGTGACGTCGAGTTCGTCCGCCGCGTACCCGAGGACGGCCGCCGTCTGGTCGCGGACGAGCCGCAGCAGTTCCCGTTCCTGCTCCTCCTGCGTCAGCCCGGCCAGCCGCCGCGCCAGTCGCTCCTCGCCGACCTGACCGGCCGCCCTGGTGGCCCGGCGGCGCGTGAAGCTGCGCAGCAGCGGGGGCACTTCGTCGGGCGCGGCACCGCGCAGGGCGCCGACGTCGAGCCGCATCGGCAGCACGACCGCGTCGCCCGTCGCGCACCCGAGGTCGAACAGGGCCAGGCCCTCCTCCTCGGTGAGGCCCGCGACACCGGAGCGGGACATCCGCGCCCGGTCGGCCCCCGCGAATCCGTCGGTCATCGCGCCGGCCGGCTCCCACAGGCCCCACGCCAGCGACGTGGCGGGCAGGCCGGCCGCCCGGCGGTGTCGGGCGAGCGCGTCCAGGAACGCGTTGGCCGCCGCGTAGTTGCCCTGCCCGGGGCCGCCGAGGATGCCCGCCACGGACGAGAACAGCACGAACGCCGACAGGTCGAGATCACGGGTGAGTTCGTGCAGGTGCCAGGCCGCGTCCACCTTCGGCCGGAACACCGTGTCGATACGTTCCGGGGTCAGCGAGCCGATCACGCCGTCGTCCAGCACGCCCGCCGAGTGCACCACACCGGTCAGCGGGTGGTCGGGGTCCACCGCGGCCAGCAGGTCCGCCAGCGCACCGGGGTCGGTGACGTCGCAGGCGGCGAGCGTGACGTGCGCACCGAGGCCGGTCAGTTCCGTGCGCAGCGCGTCGGCTCCGGGCGCGTCCGCGCCACGCCGGCTGGCCAGCACCAGGTGCCGGACGCCGTGACCGGTCACCAGGTGCCGGGCGACGAGACCGCCGATCATGCCGGTGGCGCCGGTCACCAGAACGGTGCCGCCGGGCGCGAACTCCAGCGGGGTCTCCTCCGCCGACGGCCGCGACGGGGTGATGCGCGGCACCAGCGGGTCACCGGCACGCACCGCCACCTGGGGCTCGGAACCGGCGAGGACGGCGGGCAGCACCGCCCAGGACGCGTCGTGCCCATCCACGTCGACCAGCACGAACCGGCCGGGGTTCTCGGACTGCGCCGACCGGACCAGGCCCCACACCGCCGCGTCGGCGATGTCCGGCGCGTCCTCGTCCGGGCGGGTCGCGACGGCGCCTCGGGTCACGAACACGAGACGGGAGTCGAGGAACCGGTCGTCGGCCAGCCACTGCTGGGCCGACTGCAACGCACGGAGGGCGGCAGCGCGGGCGGCGGAGACCGGCTCCGCGCCGTCCTCGGCGCACGAGACGACGACGAGCCGCGGCACCCCCGCCTCAGCGAGGGCCGCGAGGTCCCGGTGCTCCCCGACGACGACACCGGCCGCGGCCAGCCCCGCACCGGCCTTCAGCTCGTCCGGGCCGACGACGGCACAGTCACGAACGGCAGCGTCCGCGGGGGCCGGCGCCGCCACCCACTCCAGCCCGAACAGCGACTCACGGTGCCGCGCACCCCATTGATCCGCCGCGATCGGCCGCAGTACCAGGGACGCGACCGTCGCCAGCGGATTCCCCTCCACGTCGGCCAGCTCCAGGGTGACGGCATCGGATCCGGCCGGCGTGAGCCGCACCCTCGCCGCGGTCGCGCCGGTCGCGTGCCACCGGATGCCGCTCCACGAGAACGGCAGCCGGGGACGGCCGACGTCCTCGAGGAGGCCGCCGAGCATGCAGGCGTGCAACGCGGCGTCGAGCAGCGCCGGATGGAGGCCGAACGACGCGGCATCCTGGTGCTGGGCCTCGTCCAGCTCGATGTCGGCGTAGACGGCGCCCTCGGCACGCCACGCCGCCTGAAGGCCCTGGAAGACGGGTCCGTACGCGAACCCGTTCTCCTCCAGCGCGTCATAGAGTCCGTCGACGCCGACCGGTTCCGCTCCCGCGGGCGGCCACTGCGTGATCGCGGCAGGGGTTGCGGGGGCGCCGGGGGCTCCGGTGGCTCCGGTGGTGAGGAAACCGGTCGCGTGCCGGGTCCAGTCGGTGGCGGCGGGGTCGTCCGGGCAGGAGTCGATGCTCAGCGTACGGCGGCCGGAGCCCTCGTCACCGCCGACCGTCACCCGCAGGCGTACCCCGCCGCGTTCGGGCAGCACCAAGGGTGCGGCGAGCGTCAGCTCGTCCACCTCGTCGAGGCCGAGCCTGCCGCCCGCGGCGAGCGCGAGTTCCGCGAACGCCGTTCCGGGCAGCAGGGTCACCTGCGCGACAGCGTGGTCGGCGAGCCACGGGTGCGTGTCCGTGCCGATCCTGCCGGTGCAGACCAGGCCCTGACCGTCGGCGAGATCCACGGCAGCGCCGAGCAACGGGTGGCCCGCGCCCGCCAGACCGAGCCCACCGGCCGCTTCGTCGAAGCTCACGTCACGGGGAGCGTCCAGCCAGTAGCGCTGGTGCTGGAAGGCGTACGTCGGCAGGTCCACCCGCCGCGCGCCGCTGCCCGCGAAGAACGCCTCCCAGTCCACCCGCA
>NZ_JACHJI010000017.1 GCF_014203535.1 Streptomyces griseomycini | reverse complement strand
GGGCCTGCGACTGCTCGGGTGCCGGGTCCGCCGTGGCCGGCTTCTCCGGGGCGGGGGCCTGCGACTGCTCGGGTGCCGGGTCCGCCGTGGCCGGCGGCGCGCTCGGCGCCGGGGGCGTGTGCTCGGGCTCGCTCGGTGCGGGTGTCGTCGTGGCCGGTCCCTCCGGCGCCTTCGGAGTCGTCGACGGCGCGGTCGTGGGAGCTGTCGGCGCCGGGGCGCTGCTCTCGACGGGCGCCGCCGGGGCGGTGCCTGTGCTGGGGCGCGTCGGCACGATCACCACGTCAGGGGTAGCACTGGCCGGGGGACTGGGCTCGATACCAGCGGCAAGCGCCACGATGTCCTCGCCTCCGGGCGCGCTCGGTACGGGAGTGGTGTCCAGGCCGAGAACGAGACGGGCGGCCACCATGGCGGGGGCGTCAGTCGTCGCTACCGCGGGACGCGCGATGATCCGGCCCACGTCGCTCTGGTCCAGGCCCAGCGTGCCCAGGGTGAGGGCAGCCAGGCGCGGCGGCAGAGGTGCCGCGCCGCCCATGGCGGTGGGGCCGACCGCACGGTCCGCGTCCACCAGGAGCTTCATGTACTCCGCGATCCGCTTGGAATCGGTGCCCCACAGCACGAAGCGGCCATGCATCTTCATGCCCGGGTACAACTCCCGGGAACCGTCCTGCCGCGCCCAAGTGTCCGCATAGTCGGCGTCGTAGAAGATCCGCAGACCGATGCGTTCGCTGCCGTAAGAGAACGTAAAGATCGTGGAGTCCGGGCCGGTGGCGGCCTTGGTGGACATCACCATGCCGTCAGCGTCGGTGCACTCCGCTTCAAGAACGCTGATCGGGTTGCACTCGATTTTGCTGGACCCCGCAAAGAACTGGAACTGCGAGTCGTCAAAGGGCGCTGCGGATTCCGCGGATTCCGAGCCGGCAGTGTCCACGGTGACGTCCGGGGCGCTGGTGCTGCTCTCCTCCGCGGTGGGGCCGGCGGTGTCCGTGTACCGGCCCAGAGCCCAACTCGCGGCCAGCGCGGGCAGGAGCGCGGCCACGAGGGCGGCCCGGCGACGGCGCTTACGGCGGGGGTCCTCCTTGTCGGCCTCCTCGGTTGGCTCGGCCAGCGGCCGTTCCACGCTCGGCAGCGTGGGGGTGTTCAGCCCGAGCATGTCGTCGAGGTCCCGGAACTCCGGGCACTGCTCCCGCACCATCCGCTCGGCGGCCTCAAGCGTGATGCCCGGGACGACGTTGCGCACATGCCGTACGGCGGTGCTGAACGTCTGGCGCTGCCTCATGAACAGGGTGCGCGTGCCGCCGACGTTGACCAGCATCGCGTCGGCCTTGAAGTTGCCGACGACGATGTCGATCTTGTCACTGCTGGAGGTGCTCAACTCTGGTGGTCCTTTGCCCGGCGGGCGAGTATCTCGGCAACCAACCCGGCGCTCTCCTGCAGGAGCTCGGGGGTGATCTCCTCGAGGTCCGAGATGATGATCTCGGCGCCGTCGGGGAGCTCGACCACCTCGCGGTGCAGTTCCGTCTCCTCCAGGCCGTCACCGGTGCCAGCGTCGTCGCGGCTCTCCAGCGGGTTCAAGGTCCGCATGAAGGCCGCCATCATGACGTCCTCGGTCTGCTTGATCCGCTCGGGGCTGCGAACGTGACCAGGGGCCAGGGCACCTGCTGCCATCAGGGCGTGTCGGGCGTCAGCGTCGTGTGGGATCGGGCCGCCATCGAGAGCACGCTCAAGGCGCTTGGCTGTCTTGTCAGCTTTGCGTCGCAACATGCTGGGCCCTCTCCTGCTTCGGCGCGGTCTGCACCCGTATCCCGACAACTTTCCCTCTGCCCATCGCAATGGCGAGCAGCTCCTCTTCCAGGTCGGCGGACGAGCCTCCCTCCGGCAGGACCTGGGCGAGACGGCGCAATGACCGTACCGTCAGGGTGCGTACTGCTCCCTCAGTCTTGCCCATAATCTGCGCAGTATCCGCCGGACTGCAGCCGTCGAAGAAACGCAGTTTCAGGCAGGTGCGCTGGTCGGGCTTGAGCTGGTTCATCCGCTCGGCGATGGCCTCGGCGAGCTGCCGGCGTTCGGCCTGCTGCTCCACCGTCAGGCCCGGCCGGGGCCGGTCGAGCTGGAGGTGGTCGGCCTGCAGGACCTCGGTGGGCCGCCGCTGTTCCTTGCGCAGGTAGTCGATGGCGGTGTTGCGGGTGATGGTGCTCAGCCAGGCGGTGAGGTTCGTGCCTGGCCGGTACCGGCCTACGTTCTGCGTCACCTTGATCCACACCTCTTGGGCGAGGTCCTCGGCGGTGTGCGGGTCACGGACGTAGTGACAGACCCAGTTGTAGACGGTCCTGTTCATGCGGCGGTAGAAGGCCCGCATCGCTGCGGGGGCGTCGCTTCCGCCCGCGGCCGCGGCCGCGATGAGCTGGTCGATGGTTGCGTCAGTGTCGGTCACGGCGTGAAGACCCCCCATGTGCCGGCTGTGCGCCCGGGGTTGCGGTTCGGACTGACCGGTGAACCCGTTGGGGCGGGGGAGGATCGTCTTCCGCTATGGCGCCAAAGCAGCATAACCGGCCAACTCGCGGCCGTCACCGTACAACTGTCCGATGGTCAATTTACCTGGGGTACCTGTAACCTTCGCGCTGCAGGTGAACGTCGGGAGAGCAACCCGGCGGGCGCCGTACCCGAACGAGAGGAGCACCTGATGACTTCGCACGCCCTGGCGCCCGTCCCGACCTCGGGAATCGACGCGGCCCTGATGCGGTTCCCCTACGAGCAGTGGATCCCCATGCCGGCCGCGGCCGCGCACATTCAGGACCTGGGCCTGTCACGCGAGAGCCTGACAACGGTTGTCCGTCTTGGCCGACGCCGCGGTGTCCTTCGCACCCGGAAGGACCCGGAGCTGCGCCTTACGTACGTGCAGCGGATCCATGACGC
Source organism: Streptomyces griseomycini (assembly GCF_014203535.1). Lineage (GTDB taxonomy): Bacteria > Actinomycetota > Actinomycetes > Streptomycetales > Streptomycetaceae > Streptomyces > Streptomyces griseomycini. Next base: position 121,519 of record NZ_JACHJI010000017.1, on the reverse strand, counting down.
ACCGTACCGCGACACCACCTGATCATGATTTCGGATAACGGGCCAGGGCGCCCCCTCCCTCCTTACCAGCCGCGCCGCAAGGCGCGTGAGCTGCGCGCGCGAAAAGCATCTAGGAGGAGGGGGCGCCCTGGCCCGTTATCCAGGACTGTCCTGGAGGGCAGTAGCGTGCGGCATACAGCCGTCTCGCCAGGGGAAGGAGCACACTGTGCCCAACTCTTTCGCCACGCTGTACGGCCCCCTGGTCGGGCTGATCTACGGTGCGCGTGCACGGGGTGACGAGGAGACCGCCCAGGAGGCGCTCGCGGAACTCCTCGAGGGCTACGCCCGGCTCGAGCGGTGCGAGATCGGCACCGTCGACGAACAGAACGAGTACATCATCACCAGGAACCTGGGCGCCCTCCCCGAGGTCCTGGAGGACCTCGGCGTGACCCCGGACCGGCTGCCCCCGCCAGCCGGCCGCCGCTCGCCTACGCCGCCGGCCGCGGTCGACACCGCGCGTCTGGCGGAGCACTTCGCCCGCCTCGTGGGCGACGCCCGGCCCGAGGCCCGGTTCACCGTCGACGAGCGCCCCCAGGACGGGATGCGCTACCAGGGCCGCCCGGCCCCGTACGCGGTCGTCGACCGCACCGACGGACTTCCCGTCGCCTGGTACCCGGACCGCGACTGGGCCTCGGTCGTCGCCGACACCGCCAGCCGGCTGCGCCGCGCCGGCTGACGTCCACCCGGCAGGAGTCAGCCGGCGAGCCGGAGTGTGGGCAGCGCCTCGGGCAGGGGCGCATCCTCCCCACCATCGGGGTCCGGGTCGAACGAAGTGCCTGACCGCGGGTCGGTCCCGGCCGGCAACGGCACAGTCTTGCCGGGGAAATTCAGCGGCCACAGGTGCGTGCTCTGGTCCTTAAGGTGGTTCACCATGTGCGCGGCCGACTCGTACGCGGCGAACAGCGGGTGAATCTGCACCTTGCCGTGCACGGTCCGCGGGTGGACCAGGCCCCGGTCCTTGAGATCCCCTATGGCACGCGACACCGACGGCACCGTGATGCCCAGGCGCTGGGCGAGCTCCTTCTGGGTGATGCGGACCAGGCCGGCGGGCTCCTGCCTCGCCTGCAGGATGTCGAAGACGTCCCGCGCGGTCTTGCCCAGGCCCGCGTCTGGCAGGCGCTCGAACATGTCGGGGTTGCGGACAAGCGCGACGTCGCTCATGACGGCCTCCCTGGCTCGGGGATCACGATGGTGTGCTCTCGGAGCGTCGCCGCCCCGAGTTTCGTCATCAGGGAGCGGTGTTTCCTGCTGCCCCACCGGTAGGTGTAGGTCGGGTTCACCTGGAGGACCCCCCTGCGAACCTTCCAGGCGAAATTGTGCGTGAACAGCTCGCCGAGTGCCTTGCTGACTTTCGGCTGCGAGCACCCGAAGTGGTTGGCCAGTTCCTTCTGCGTGGTCTGGAGCTGCCCGTCCTCATTGTGCTCGGTGGCCATGTGGTCGAGGAGGTTGCGGGCCATGCTCGTCAGGCCGAACCGCCACAGACTCGCCTGGATCACCTGGTCCACGCTGGTGTGGTTGCCGCTGTAGAACTGGTACTTCTGCTTCGGCGGGTCCGCGCTGATCGTTCCGCCGTTGGCGGCGACGTTGTCGAGCGCCTTGACCATGCTGCGGAGCAGGTCCTCGGAGGGCGCCGGCGCCGGAACGGGGGCAAGGCGCTGCGGGGCTACCGGCTGCGGGGCTGGGCGCCTTGCAGGTGTGGGCACTTGACCTGCTCCTTCGGTTGGTCTGACACGCAAAACTTACCACCCCGCGCAACTTTTGCAGAGATGTATTCGTGTGTCGCCGAGATGAGGTTGACCGGGTCGATCTATACCGCTAGGCGGAATACATCTGGCCCCTCGAGGCGGAGATGTATTCGCCCAGGCGGAATAGATCGCCGACGTTTCCGCAGGTCAGAGACCTGCTCCTATCTGACAGACACGGGGGTTCAGCGTGGGGGGTGGCTACCGCGTCATCAGGGGATGCCCTGTGGTCCTCGCGCAAGCGCTGCGGTCCTCGGGGCGGGCGCTGCCGAAGCCGTGCCAGGCGCGCCTAGTCTCGGGCCAGGGCAGGCAGCAAGGGGAAGCGTGGTAACTGTCCGGTGGGGGTCACCCGAAACATACGCGCACCAGCCCGTTCGGCTGCCCGTATCGCCGTGGCGTGCTTTCTGTGGCTGAGGTTCCAACAGGGCATGATCACCTTCTCCGCCAGAAGCGAGTAAGGGGACGTGTACCCCCGGTAACGGGTTTTAGTGGCCTGTATGCTCGGTGTCGAGCAGTCCTCCGCCCCCCGGGCTAGGTCGGGCGGGGAGGTCAAAGGGGCGCTGACCGGGCCAGGTTGGCGCCCCTTCTGCATGCCCCGGGCCTCCGCCAGGTCGGGCCCGGGAGCCTTCATCTTCGGACGTCGATCGCGGCCCAGGTGATGCGGCCGCCGTTGTCGCCGGCGTGTTGGCTGATCTCGGTGGCGATGCGGTTCACCAGGTACAGGCCCGGTTCTTCCTCGGGAGCGGGCAGCGGGCGGTCCATGTCACCCGCCGACACGAGGATGTGCTCGCCGTCGTAGGTGATGTGGACGACCAGATCAAGGCTGGCCTTGTGCCGGGCGGTGATGTCGACGAGCTCGGTGAGGACGTCCTGCACCATGGCGTGCTTCTCCGCAGCCTCGGGGGCCCCGTGCAGAAGGCGGGGGAGGACCAGCGCGGCACTCGCGCTGATGCTGTCGACTGCCTCCGTGGGGGAGGCCTCGGGGCCGATGGTGAAGTGCACAGAGCTCACCGTGCCCAGAGCGCCGGCGAGCATCTCCTCGAGGGAGCCCGCCGCCGGGTTGTGGGGTGTTGCGTCAGAGATGGTCACGGTTGACTCCGTCCCATGAGCCGCGACATGCGAATGTTAGTTCGAATGCTGGGATGCCCGGCCTGCGGCCGGAAACAAACCTGCTGATGTAGGCATGGCATAGCTCTCTGTGAGGGTTTGTGTTGCGGGCAGCACAAACTCCCGCAGTCGATCACGCGGAGTGGCCGGATGATCCGCTTCCGCACTCGGATCTTGCAATGCCGCACTCGCACCTGTCAACGAACGTTCTCGGTTGGGCAACATTCGTTCCCCTGTGCTGGCTTGAGGGCATAGCTTTGTCCCTCGTACGCCTTTCGGACTCCCTGACACCGCAAGGAAGAAGCGCTCGTGAATGACCCTTACCCTCCCCTTACGGAGACTTTGGCCCGCATTGGGAAGCTGTGCAGTATGTGCGGGAAGCCCCTCGACGAGGTCCTGAACACTGCGCGCCTGTCACAGGCAACGGGCGTAACCGAGACGGACGTTCGCACCCTGCTGGACGGCGGCGAGCCGCCGACGGAAGACCCGGACGCCATGGTGCGCCGGCGGGTGCGTTTCCTCTACGAGACACACACCGGTGACGACGGCCAGCCGAAGGACGTGCGCGACATCGCCGCCGCGATCGGTCAAACCACCGTGTGGGTAAGAAGACTGGTCGCGGGGGACGCCAAGCCGAACCTCGTGGTCGGTCACGCCCTGTGCAAGTACTACGGCGTTGCCCCCGGCTTCCTCACCGACTCGCCGGCCGACGCCCTCAACAGAGAACTGCAGCCGGTCGTGTTCGACCTGGAAGTACAGGCCGACCCGGAGAAGACCCTCGCCGACCTTGGCGTGCGCAGCATCTCGGGCAGGAGCCCGATGATGGAAAAGCAGAACTGGGTGGCGCTCGCCCAGATGGTCGCCTCCATGGCCGAGGAGCTGAGATCGGTCAACACCAAGCTCGACCGCTTGCAGAACTCGGAGGGAGGCCGATGAAGTGGCCCATGCCGCGCTCGGTCGCTAAGGAGCAGCGCAAACTGATGGCTGACCTCGGCGCCGCTGTCACCGCGACGGTCAACGTCCCGGCCGAACCCCGGATCGTCTTCCAGGCTTTGTGCCAGGCCATGAGCGACCGGCGCGGCGGCCGCCCGGTCACCCTGTCCATCCGCCCCTTCCCCGAGGCCATGGCGAACAGCACCACCGGATTGTGGCTGGACCTCGAGGACCAGGACGTCATCGTGGTCGAGGAGAACCTCACCCCCGATCACCAGCTCGTCGTCCTCGGACATGAGCTGTGGCACATGCACGCCGGGCACTGCGGCCACGACCTCGGCGGCGCTGCCGTCGCGGCCCGCGCGGCACTGAGCGAGAGCGTCGACTGGCCCGAACTGGCCCGCCGTGTCGCCGCCCGCTCCCACTCCCACCAGGAGGACGAGGTCGCGGCCGAAGGATTCGGTCTCCTCATGGGCAGCCGCATGAACGCCTGGCTCGCCACCCCCGGCACTACCCAACTCGACGACGTCGCCCGCCGTATCGGCAACGCGCTCGGCTACCGCGGATCGCAGGTCTGACGTCGTGAGCATGAGTACCTGGTTCTGGACGATCGCCGTCGCTCTGGGCATCGGCCTGTGCTACAAGCTGCCGTCTGTGCTGCGAGGAGGCCGCAACCCCCTCGCGCGCCAGGCCGCGGGCCTGCTGTTCGCCGCATGCGGGGTGTTCTTCTTCGCCGCCCCCTCCACCATCGCCGCGGTGAACCGTTACACCGGCATCACCAACTTCGCCGCGCCCTGGGTCTACAGCCTGCTGACCGGCTTCAGCGCCTCCTGCCTGCTGCTGATCGTCAAGTGGCGCGGCGGCACCCCCGAGAGCCTGCGCCGCACCACCTGGTGGGTGTACGGCAGCTACGCCACCCTCATCGCCGCGCTCTGGACCTGCTTCGCCCTCAGCGACCACAGCGTCGAACGGCTGCGGGACCTGGACACCTACTACGCCACCACCCCGTGGATGCGGGAAATGATCGTGCTCTACCTGCTGGGGCACACCGGGGCCGTCCTGGTCACGTCCGCTCTGCTGTGGACCTGGGAAAGCCGTGTCCGCGGAACCGGCTGGCTGCACGCCGGCGTTGTCCTGCTCAGCGTCGGCTATGTGATGAACCTCGCCTACGACATAACCAAACTCGCGGCCGTCATCGCACGGTGGACCGGCCGCACCGATTTCGACTGGCTCAGCACCGACCTCGCCCCGCCCATCGCAGGCATCGCCGGGATCCTGGTCGCACTCGGCTTCATCGTCCCCCACGCCGGTGAACGCATGGTCCAGCGAACGGCCGCCCGCCGCGAGTACCGAGCCCTCGCACCCCTGGCCCGCCTCCTGCAGCCGGTACCCGCGGCCTCCGCGCCGGTCGCCCTTGGCCGCTTCGCCCCGCTCGAGCTGCGCCTGACCCAGCGCCGCACATTCGTACGCGACGCCATGCGGCTGCTCCAGCCGTACATGGACGCCGCCCAGTACGACCAGGCCGAACAGGCCTACCGCGAAGGCGGCGCGAAGCCCGCCAAGGCCAAGGCCCTGGCCGGTGCCGCCACCGTCACGGCCGCCGTCGCCCGCCTGCAGGCCGGCGACGACAGGATGCGCGAACAGTCCGCCCGGCCGCCCATCGACAGCATCAGCGACCTCGTCTCCATCTCCCGCGCCATCCGCAGGCTCCCCAAGGATCATGCAGTCCGCTGGGCCGCGGCCAGCCCAGAAAGAAGCGTGACCTCATGAGCACCGCCTCCCCGCAGCATCGGCGCGCCATCGTCATCGGCGGCAGCCTCACCGGCATGCTCGCCGCCCGCGCACTGTCAGACGTGACCGAGGTCATCGTCATCGAACGCGACGCCCTCCCCGAGAAGCCGGAGCCGCGCACCGGCCTGCCCCAGGCCCACCACACGCACATGCTGTGGTCCGGAGGCGCCGACGCCATTGAGGCCCTGCTGCCCGGCACGGCCAAGGAACTCGACGCCGCGGGCGCCCACCGCGTACCGCTGACCACCGGCATGGTCGCCTACAGCCCGAAGGGCTGGTACCGGCGCTGGCCAGAGAGCCACTACTCCATCGCCTGCAGCCGTGACCTCCTCGACTGGGTGATCCGCGGCCAACTCCTCAAGCACGCCGGCGGCCGCGTCACCGTCATGGAACGCACCACCGTCCTCGGCCTGACCGGCAGCGCCACGGCGGTCACTGGCGTCACCATCCGCCGGGACACCGGGGAGGAGGACACCCTCCTCGCCGACCTGGTCGTCGACGCCAGCGGCAAGGGCTCACGCACCCCGCACTGGCTCGGCGAGCTCGGCGCACCGCAGCCGGAGACCCGCGAGGTCGACTCCGGCCTCGTCTACGCCAGCCGCATCTACCAGGCCCCGCCCGGCCTGCCCGCCTCCTGGCCCATCATCAACGTGCAGCCCGACCCCCGCGCCGGCGTGCCCGGCCAGACCGGGGTCATCCTGCCCATCGAGGGCGGCCGCTGGCTCGTCACCCTCGCCGGCACCCGCGGCGGCCAGCCCACAGCCGACCCCGAGGACTTCCAGCGCTTCGCTCTCGGACTGCGCCACCCCATCGTCGGGGAGCTGCTCGACAAGGCCAAGCCGCTCACCTCCGTGCAGGTCACGCACATGACCGCCAACCGGCGCCGCTTCTACGAGAAGACCACCATGCCCGAGAACCTCCTGGTGCTCGGGGACGCGGTCGCCGCGTACAACCCGACCTATGGACACGGCATGTCCGTCGCGGCGCAGAGCGCCGTCACCCTAGGCGAAACGATCAGCCGTCACGGCTGGAACTCCCCTGGCCTGGCCGCACGGGTCCAGAAAGCCGTCGCCCGGCACACCAGTATCGCTTGGGTGTTCGCCACCGGCACGGATGTCTTCTACGAGGGCGCCACCGCCACCGGCCCCACCCTCGCCGAGCGGGCAGCCGCCCGGTTCGTTGACCGCCTCACCTACACCGCCACCGGCTCCGGCCGCGTCGCGCGGGCCCTCACCGACGTCATGACCCTCCAGGCCGGCCCCCAGGTCCTCGCCCACCCCGGCACCCTCATTGCGGCCGCCGTGGGCCCCCTGAAACCGCAGCTCACCCAGCCGCCGCTGACCGCCGAGGAACGCGCAGCCGTCGACTACACCTGACCAAGATCGTTCTTGCCCAATTGGGCAACCACCCCGGGCCCCGTACGAGTGACGTACGGGGCCTTACCACGTACCGGATCCAGCACGGATACGGACTCGCTGCCCGAAACGGGGCGACGGTCTGACTATCGTCCCTCCCATGGCAGAAACCACCACCGGGCCCGTCATCGGCGCCCAGGCGCTCAGCACGCCACCGATCAGCAAGGAAGGCGACCGCGACCGACGCGCGCGGATCATCGCCATGTGCAACCAGAAGGGCGGCGTCGGCAAGACGACGTCGACCATCAACCTCGCCGGCGCGCTCGCCGAGCACGGCCGCCGCGTCCTCGTCGTCGACGGTGACCCCCAGTGCAACGCCACCACCGGCTTCAAGGTCCCCGTCCCCGGCCCCAACGACCTGACCCAGGCGAAGGCCGTACTCGACGCCCTCGACCCCCAGCCGCTCATCCGCGAGACGAAGGTGCCCGGCATCCACGTCCTCCCGGCGAGCCTGGACATGGCCGGCCTGTCCGTCGCCCTGCGCGACACCGGGACCGGCCTGACGCTGTACCGCCTGATGCTCGACAAGCTGCGCGGCCTGTTCGACGACATCCTCGTCGACCAGCGGCCCGCCCTCGAGCTGGACACCGACTCGCAACTGGTCGGCTCGGACGCGGCGATCATCCTCACCGACGTCGACCAGTGGTCCATGGAAGGCCTCAAGCGGCAGCTCGCCCAGCACAAGCGGGCCATGGCGCGCGCCGAGCGCGACGACTTCCAGGTCCTCGGCCTGGTCATCGGCCGCGTCACCAAGCCCATGGGGAACTTCGACGCCGCCGTCTACAAGCTACTCAAGAGCCACCCCACCGTACGGTGCCTGGGCGAGGTGCCCGTCCGGTCGGCCGACATCAAGGAGGCCCGCAACCAGGGCCTGCCCGTCTGCCAGTTCCGGCCCCGCACGGACACCGCGGACTTCTTCCGCGCGATCGCCGCCAACGCAGGGCTGGTGAAGGCCGCATGAGCGACGACACCTTCGGCCTGGGCTGGGGCGACGAAGACGAACCCGAGACGACCGCGGACACCCTCACGGCCGTCGACACAACTCGCGAGGTCCAGCGCCAGCAGACACAGGCCCGGCTGATCGCCGAGCAGGTCGAGGCCGCCGTCGAGGCGGTCAGGCCCGGCCTGGACAAGATCCCCGACCCGGTCGCCCCGGCCGGCGAAGGCGACCTGACCGCCGAGGAAAAGGAACGCCTGGACGTCTGCGTCAGCGGCGTGGAGCTGCTGTCGACAGCGTTCTGGATCGCGGGCAAGTCGCTGGACACCATGGCCGTCGGCCGCCTGTTCCGGCGCATCCCCCACAAGCTCCAGCCGGGCGAGTACTACCAGACGATCGAGGAATGGGCCTGGCTGGAGCACGGCATCAAGCAGTCGCGGTGCTCCAAGCTCCGCGCCGCCTGGACCCTGGGGGAGGCCCTCGCCGCGCGCGGCTACAACGCCCCCGAAGGACAGGTCCGCGAGCTCGTTCCGCTCAAGAACAAGTACGGCCTGAACGCCGGCGTCGCCCTGTACGAGATCGCCGTCGAGCAGCACGGCGCGGACAAGGTCACAGCCGAACGGCTCCGGGACCTGGTCAAGCTCCTGCCCGACGACTTGGCACTCAAGGACAACGAGGACGCCGACCAGATCGCCCGCATGCTCGAGGGCGTCCTGGAGAACGCCGAGCCGAAGGAGCTCCCGGCGAGCAGCGGCATCCCCCCCGCGGTCCGCCGCAACGTCGAACGGCGCGCCCTCGCCCTGGCGGACGCCCTCAACCGCGGCCGCATCCCGCGCGTCGAGGTAGAACGCCACCTGCTGGAGGCCTTCGTCGAGGATCCCACTGTGTTCGACGCGGTTCTCGCCCGTATGAAGAAGGAAGCCAAGTAGGCGCCTCACACCAGAACGCACGGAGGCCCGGCCATAGGGAGTGGCCGGGCCTCCGCGCGTGTGGACCTCACCTGCAGCATAGGACAGTTGACGCCCGCAGCCGCCGGTCACATGGCGCGCAGCCCAGGGCGCGGAGCCTCCAGGCTCACCCGCCACCGGACCGGCTCGTTCGCCGGCTCCCACCGCGGCCCGCCGCTGTCCTGCACCGGCCGGGCCCGCTCGGGCCGCTCGCCCGGCATGTCCCACCGGCTGATCACTACGTCCGGGTCCGTGACCGCCTCGACGACGGGCCACACCTGGAACGGCAGCGTCTGAGAGAACTTCGCCAGCGCCTCCGCGGGGTCCTCGTTGTCCCCCAGGCCGGGGAAGTGCTGCAGCACCGTGGCGAGGGACTCGTGCGCCCCTTCACGGCTGGAGGCCAGGAGCGTCGGCCGGTCGAGCATCACGGGGTGCGGGGCGAGCCCTTCCCAGGTGCCGTCCGTGTCCACCACGATCCGCAGCTCCGGCCGCCCGTTGTTCACGTCGTGCTCGAGGTGGATGAACACACCCAGCGGCCACGGCAACGGTCCCACCTGCGTCGGCCGGTTCCTCTGGGGGAGCGCCACGTACACGCAGTGCTGCGGCATGCCGCCGGTGTAGCGCTCCTGGCGCAACACCGGGTCGGCCGGCACGCCCGGCGCCTTCCACAGCCGGCGGATGTGTCGGTCCTGGGCGTCCGCCTCCAGCCAGTACACCCCCTTCGTCAGGCGCCACGCCGCCAGTGCCGCGAGCCGGCCCATGTCCGCCGTGCGCGGGTCGGTGGCCGTGAGCCGGTTGAGCCCGCCCCCGGAGGCAACCGCGTACGACGCGCCCATCGGCAGCCAGCACCAGTCCGGCCAGTCCGGCATCCCCGGGGCGCCCTTCTGCCGCACCATGCGGTTGAGCTGAGCGAACGCGTCCGGGTACCGCTTGCGGACCTCGGCGAGGTACCGCCGGGTGCGCTTCACGGCCAGCGCGGTGACCTTCTCGGCGTCGTCGCCGGCCTGGGGGATCAGGCCACGGCCCGGCTTGCCCATCACATCCCTCCCCGGCCGCCGTCGAACTCCTCGTCCTCCTTCTCGACCACCAGGTCGATGTCGGGGTCGTACGGCAGCGGGGAGAGGACGAACCCGTCGACCACCCGCCAGCCGGCCCGCTCCACGGCCCGCACCGGCGCGGGCACCAGCCGGTCCAGCAGCGCCTGGCGGGGCGGGGCGTCGCCCAGGGAGCCGTCGTCGAGGACGGCGAGGATGCTGTGCCCCCCGTCCAAGACATAGCAGTGCCACGGGGCCAACTCATCGGGCAACGGCCGCGGGTAGGTCCGCCCGCGGACGGCCATGCGCCCGAGGGACTCGACAATCACCTCGGCCGGGTCAACGCTGGTCACGCTTCCTCGTCTCTGTAGATACTGGTACGGGGCGGAACCAATTCGCCTGGTTCCGCCCCGCTCACTCTTCCGCATCGCACTGACAGGTGCGGTGCCTTTGGTCATGCCGGGGCGGACGCCCCACGGGGCTACCGCCGGAGGTACGGCCGCATCAAGCACTTGCGCAGCCCGAGGCCCTCCGTGCACGCGTGCGGCTCGTCCTGCGGGTGCGCCCTGCGGATCGCTTCCCGCTCCTCCTCGCTGAGGCTCTCGATGTGGTCACGCGCGGACATGGCGGCCTCCCACTGGTTTTCCGGTAGCCAGCCGCACGAGCACAACGCCGCGCGGACCGTCGAGCGCATGCCGTACGAAGCCGGCACGGGCAGCTCGATCAACGGCCGAACCAGGACGTGCGGCCCGAGGTCGTCACGCTCCAGCGGCTTCAACATGCCCAGGGCGCGCGCGACATCCGCGGCCGCCAGGGCGACGGCCGCGGCGATCTCCCCACCACGGTTGTCGATCCACCAGGACGCGGACGTCTGGGCCAGCATCGCCGCCTCGATGATCCCGGCCGGGTCCCCCGTCACCTCCGGGTACTTCTCCGGCCACCAGGTCGCGGACTCGCGGACCTTGACGACGGCGGCCGCGCGGATCGTCTCCGCCCACGCCACTTGCCGCTCGCTGCCGGTCAGCGCGGGCCAGCCGGCGGCCTGCGCCGCCGCGGCGTTCTCCGCGTTCTCCTTCTGACGCTGGGCGTCCACGCAGTCGCTGCAGTCGCCCTGCTCCATCCGCTCAAGAGCCCACTCGCGCCGCTTGGTCGGGCCGGTCAGCTCCACCCGCTCCTGGTGCCCGCACGCGCGGGTGACGTCGTACTTCACTGGGATTCCCCCTCGTCGGTGTAGAGGATGCGGGCGGCGGTCTCATCCATCTCGTCGGGCACCGGCCCCTCGCAGCAACCCGCGTCCGCCAGCCAGGCGTCCACGGTGGGGCGCGATTTCCCGGACCAGGCCGTCATGTCCGCCTTGAAACCGCGCCGCAGCCTCTCGCCCTGCTCGCGCGCGGCGTTGCGCATCAGCTGGCCCAGGCTGTCCTTGGCGTCCGCCACCTGCGCCTCCAACTCGGCCAGGCGCACGCCCTGCACCATCACCCGCTGTTCCGCGGTCAGCTTGGGGGGCCGGTGGGTGTCGAGGAACTGGGCGAGCTCGCGCGCGGTGACGTCCCAGTCCCGCACGACCGGGTCGAAGTTGACGTCGGTCTTGTTCCGCTTCATCCCGCCGATGTGCGCGTCGGACAGGTAGTGACGGCGCAGCGCGGCGTGGTGCATCTCCTCGACGGTCTGCCCGAGCATGGCCGCCTGACGCTCGGCCCGCTCCCCGGTGGGCAGCGGGTCCTTCGCCAGCAGGGCCGGCCAGATGTCCTCCTCGGGCCGGAGCGGGGGCCAGTCCAGCTCACCGGCCTCGGCGATGACGTGCCAGTCGTACAGGGCCGGGTGCTCCTCCGTCCGGTCCGACGCGAGGACGGGGCACGCCCACGCCATCGTGAGGCTCGGCCGGATCAGCAAGGTCGCCGCCCACTTGGGGGTGGGGGAGGTGTGTCCGAGTCGGGCATAGGCGCGCTGGAGCTGCTCCTGGGTCACGTAGTTCGCGGTGTACGCAATCTCTGTCATGTAATGCACCTTACCGTAATCGTAAAGCTCTTTACAATGCTTGGGGGTGGGAAACATACCGCCCGGCCGCCGCACCCCATCGCGCGGCCGCCGGGCGGCACCCCCCAGCCGGTCAGGCAATCTCCATCCCGGCGTGACACGCCGAGTGATCCCAGTCCCCGGCGACGGGGTAGCCGCAGAAGCACGTGCCCTCGACCGCGGGCAGGCTCCGCATGCGGCGCTGCAGCGCGACCATCAGGTCAGTGCGGTGAATCCACCCACGCTCGCTGACCATCTCCAGGAGCTGCGCCCGGCCGCGCTCATACGCGTCGAACGCCACAGCACCTCGCGGCATGGGCCCGTGGGTCGACTCCCACGCCAAGCGCGTTCCGGTCTCGTCCTCGTGCTGGGCGATGAACCCGTAGATCCGGCTGCACCGCATCGTGTCGAGCTCGTCCAGGCGCCAGATGTTCCGGTCGGCGTCCTGCCACCAGGTCGATTGGAACAGCAGGTCCGACCAGTGGTCGACCGGCTCCCGGCGGCCGCGGAAAATTGCGAAGTGGTCGTCGAACTGCAGCTCCTCGAGCTGGGCCCGACGCTCGGCACGGCCACGGTCCAGGGAGACGCTACGCACGGCACGCCCTCCTGCCGTACCCACGCTCGGCCAGGCCGGCGGCGGCCTTCATGATGGCGAGCCCGTCGGGGTGGTCGTAGACGGCCCGCACGATCGCGTCATGCCACGCCTGCAGACCGCGCAGCGTCCGGCCGGCCGCGGCGTCCTTGCGGCGCGCGGCCTCGAGCTGCTGCTCGACCGTGGGGCAGTGGCACACCTCGAGGTCGGGGTTCTCCACGCGCGCGTGACACCCGGGGATCAGATAGCGGCCGCCGTGCCCGTCGTCCCACCAGTGGCAGGCCAGCGCGCGGCCCGCGGCCGGCTCACTCGCCACGGGACGGCTTCCTGCCCACCCGGCCGTGCAGTTCCTCACGGGCGGCCTGCCAGTCCTCGGCGCTGGGCGGCAGGATCTGGAGCGCGCCGAGGACGGCCCGCAGGATCGTGCCCGGGTCGGCCCCCGGCTCGCCGGCGGCACCCTCGATCGCGTGCCACGCCCGGTCGTGCTCGGCCGGGGTGAGCACGTACGGCTTCCGCGCTCCTGCGGCGATGCGCTGCTGCGCGAACTGCGCGGTCATGGCGAGCGCGTCGCGCAGCTCCGGCAGTCGGCCGGTGAGGACGACGACGGGCACCGTGGCGGACTCCTCGTCGTCGTTCGCCTGCCGGGTCACGGTGAACGTCGTCCAGGGGGCGCTCGGCGTCACGCTGAGGCTGTCGCCCGTGTGGTCGGCGGCGTGGTACTCGCTGCCGGTGTTGAGCGCGGCGTCGAGCTCGGCGACCTGCTCGATCGTCAGCCACATGGACACCTGGTCGCCGCCGTGGGCGAGGTTCTCGGCCTCGACCCACACGTACGGCTCTCCGTTCCCGTCGACCGCGGTGCGCAGGTTCAAACGGTGGTTCTGGCCGTCGGTGTAGCAGTACGGATAGGTGAGCTGCTCGGGCACGGGGTGCTCCGTTCTCGTTGGGCCGCCGGGTGGTGCACCGCGGCGGTGATCGGGGGGTCAGGCGGGGCGGGGGACGGACAGGCTGGGGAGCCCGAGCGGCCACGGCCGGCGGCGGGCGAACTCGGTGCGGTCGGCCCTCCAGCGGCCGGAGTTCGGCTTGCGGCGGCGGGGCGTGACGGTCCAACGCATGGCGGTGCCTTCCTGGGCGTGTGAGGGTCAAGCGGCTCGGGTGTCGTTCGGGTCGGGCACGACGCGCAGGTGACGCGGGCGGGCGGCGCGCTTGCGCTCGGCGGTGCGCTCACGGTTCCGCTGCGAGCGCTCGTCCGGCAGGCGCCAACCGTGCTGGGCTTCTTCCAGGACGGCGCGGCGCGCGGCCTGCTGCTCCGGCGTCGACGTCGCGGCCGGCGTCTTGCGCGCCTGGCTGTCGACGTCCGAGCGGCCGAACCTGCCGGTCGGGATGGCTTCGGCCATGAGGCGCTCGTACGGCGTCATCTCGCAACTCCTGCCGGGGGCTCGGGCGGGTGGTGAGCGGGGGGCCGGGCGCGCGGGGCGCCCGGCCGGGGTGGGCTACTTGACGGCGTCGCCCGGGTCCTGCTCCGGCGCGTCCGGAACCCCCGGGCACCAATTGCGGTAGGAGGCGCCGATCCGGTGCTCCGGGTGCGGCCAGCGGGTCCCGCACAACGGGGACGGGCCCCCGACGGCGGGCGTGCCGTTGGTGCCGTCCGCGGCCGGGGCCGGCTGGTCCGTGGGCTCGGCCAGCACCCCCGGACACGGCTCGTAGTAGCGGCCCATCTCGTGCGCCGGGTGCGGCCAGTGGGCCCCGCACTTGCCGTAGGCGTTTTTGTTCAGGAACGGCCCGTTACCCCAGCAGTAGCGGGGGCGGCCGTACAGGGTCCAGGTGTGCCCGGCGTGGTCGTGGAGTCCGCCGCACGTGGACCGCGGCGACCGCTCGTCGCGTACGTCGTCGATGAGGGCGCGCACGGCGGCGACCGCCTCGGTGAAGGCGTCGAGTTCCTCGCCGGACAGCGCGGCGATCCGGTCGCGGCTGATGTGGCCGAGGAGAGCGGTGTCGACGGCGGGCGGGACGGCGCCCAGCTCGTCCGCCTTGCCGTCCAGCCGCAGAGCGGAAATGAGGATGGCGTCGTGGGTCAACTGGTGCGCGGTGTTCGGCAGCTCCAGTTCCGTGCGGCGCAGGTAGCGTGCGGCCCGGCGCAGGGTGGGGATGTCCTTCGGGGTGAAGTCGACGGAGTCCATCGGTGTCCTTCCAGGGACATGGGTTGCGGAAGATGCCGGGGCGCATGAGGGAACGTCGCGCCCCGGCAAGCTGTGTCAGGACAGGTGGGAGCCGCTGAGCGCGGAGAGGTAGGCGGCGACCGTCTCGGCGACCTGGACGGAGTGGGCCGCGCAGTCCACCAGGGCGGTCCCGGGGTGCTCCAGGAGCGCGTCCCCGATCGGCTCCCCGTTGGCGGAGTGCCGCCACACGGTCCAACCCCGGTGCTCCGCGGCCGGGTGGTCGACGGTCGTCTCGTCGCTGCCGGAGATGGTCAGGTACTCCGTACCGTCGGCCGCGGCCGCGGGCAGCGGCACGAGGTAGCACGACGCGTCGAGCTCGGCGGTGATCCCGTACGTCTCCAGCTCGTCCAGCAGCACACCGTCAGCGGTGGCGGCCGGGGGCGCGGTGAGGTAGTCCGCGATGAACGCGGCGCACTGGGCGGTGTCGGTGGCCGGGTCGGTCCGCTTGCCGGTGAACACGGGCGCCTCGGCACGGCCGTTGTTGAAGTTCACGCGCCAGGTGGCAGCCCGGCCCTCCAAGGGTTCGTCGACGAACAGCGCGTCCTCTTCCCAGTCGTAGACGTAGGCGACCAGGTGCGGCGTGCCGACGCCGGGGAAGTCGTCGCCGTCCAGGTTGACGAGGAGCCAGGAGTTACCGGCGTCGTCGTCGTGGTGGACGGTCACGCCCCACTCGGCGAGCGCGTCGGCCATCTGCTGGCCGGCGCTGCCGGGGACGAACGTCGACACGGCGCGCGTTGCCGTGGAGTACGCATTCACCGCGAGCGCGGGAACGCCGGGAAAAACGGCAGAAGACATAAGGGTTTCCTCGCTTTGTGGTCCGTCGGTGGTTGCTCTCCACCAACACCCCGAATAGTACACCCATGTAAATTTCTGGGGTAGGGGAATGCAGAAACAGAAGCGGGGACCATCCACCAGGACGATCCCCGCCACACGCTCCGGCCGCTCGGCTACGTGTTCACCGGGCCCAAAAACACCGCAGGCCGGCCGTCGGCGTAGCGCAGCCGCAGGGTGACATCGTCCCGGTGCCGCTCGAGCGTCACCCCGTCGTGCCGTAGGACATCGGCCACCAGGTCGACCACCTCGTCCCCGCTGAGGACCTGGATCACCTCCTCGCCGCCGTCCGGACCGACGACGGCATGCCGGTAAGTGCCGAGTTGGTCAATCTCCGTCAGGGCGATGTACCGGCGGGCCCGCTCGGCGTACTGCGTGAGGCCCACCGCCCGCATGCGCCACTCGCGCGGCGGCAGCGCGGGCAAACCGAGGACCTCCGTCCACCCGCCCAGCAACGCGACCGTGCACCGGTTCCCACGCTTGCGGCGCGCAGGCGTGCCGTCCATGCGCAGCCGGTCACCGGTCGCCCATACGGTGTCGGAGCCCTCCACGGTGGTGAGCTTGGCTTCCTCCACGCGGAGCAGGTAGGGCCGGCTGTTCGGAATCCCCGTCAAGGCCTCCGTCACCGTGATGGTCCGGCCCACCAGGGCGCGCACCGCCTCCGGCTGCTCCTCGAGCCCCTGGCGCTGTTCTTCGGGCATCGTCGTCTCTCCCGTCCGGCCGGTCAGTCACCCAGGTCCATATGCGGGTCCTCGAGCGCGGCCCGGTCGCGGACCCTGCCACCGTCGAGGGGCAGCATCTGCAGTACGGCGCTCAGGACGGCGGCGGCCGACTCCGCGGCGGCCGCCGCAGCCCACAGCCGCGCGGCCTCCGGCGACCGCTCCGGGCCGGTGGCCGCAACCGGGCTGTACGCCTGGCGGGTCTCCAGGACCGGCAGGGCGTCCCGAGCGGCGCCCAGGTGGACGCGCAGGGTGTGCACCAGCTCGGAGTACGCGACACCGGCGCTCACCCGCTCCTCGACGGGCAGCGTGGCGTCCAGCGCGGTCTCCCGCTCGCGGGCCAACCAGACGTCGAGCTGGTCCAGCGCTTCCCGTAGTCCGTTGGCGTGGGCGAGGGTGTCGAACGAGGGCATGGTGTGGGTCCTTCTCGGGAGGGTCGGACGGTGGTCAGCCTGCCATCTGTCACTGACAGGCGGGCGCCGAAGCGCGGCTCGTCGGCCCGCGCCGGGACGGGCCCAGCGCGGGCGTGGTGCAGATCAGGCGGTGAGGTCGTAGCGCGTGCGCAGCTCGTCCACGCGGGCGAGGTACGCGGCCGTCTTGCGCTTGCCGACGTACTTGGACAGCTCCGTCCCCGCCGGCGGCCACTTGGCGGGCCCCTCCTCCGCCTCCAGGACCTGGGCGCGGCGGATGATCTCCCGCATGGACAAACCCTTCTTGAAGTCGGCCCCGACCTTCACTTCGGTCGCAGCGTAGGCCGCGGCGAGCTCCGGCATCCGGCGCGCACCGTTCACCAAGTCGCTGTTGCACCCAAGGACACAGAACACACAGCTCAAACGCCGATTTCCCCAGTCATAAGCCGAGTGGTACGGCAGACCGGACCGGCCGATCTCCTGCCACACGGCGGCGTCACTCCAGCCGTGGATAGGCCGCCACGTGGTGACGTGTCGCTTGCCGTTGCTCGCCCCGCGGTTGATCTCCACCTCGGCGAGCTTCGCCCGCTGAGTGCTCTCCGCGGCCCGCTGCCCGATGCACTCCAGGATCCGCACGGGCCGGCCCAGGTGCGCGAGCTCCGCGACAAGCCGCGTGTAGAGAGTCCGGATCGGGCCCCGCTTCGCGTCTGGGGTGCACCAGCGCGCGGAACTCGACGGCCACGCCGGCGGAACCGTCACCGCGGCCGGGTCCTCGCCCCGCTCGATGGCTTCCTGTTCCGCCTTCGCCTTGAGCTTGCCGTACCTGATCTCGACCCGGTCGAGGAGATCGGCGCCCTGCGCCCGGACCACCTCGAACCGGCGGACCCCGGCGAGCCGCGCCTGTGCGGCCGCCAGCTCGAGCGTGCCGCCCCACTCGACCCGACCCAGGTCCGCATGAACAACGACGACCTTGCCCAGCATCCCCAGGGCCCGCGCACGCTCGACGACGTGCGACAGCATCGCCTGCGAGTCCTTACCACCCGAGCTCGAGATAACAACCCAGTCGGCGTTGCGGATCAGCTCATCCGGCACGGTTGTCGACGGCTCGAGGGGCACGGACGCGTGCACCTTGCGCGGGGACCGCTTCCGCTTCGGCTTCGCCGGCGCGGCGGCCGCGGGCGCGGCCTGGACGACGAGCTGTTCCACAGGGGCGGACCGGCGCGCGAACCGGCCCTTCACCTTCAAGGTGGGGCGGCCCTGGGCGGGCGTCTCGATGGCGGGAAGGTCGAACAAGGCGGCGGTCTGCATGGCGGGCGTCCTCGAGGGGCGTGGAGCGGACAGGGAGGGGCGGGCGGCGGTCAGCGGTACCAGTGGCCGAACTGGTTTCGCGCGGTCACGTACATGTCCACGTGCGTCTCGGCGGCCCACGGCGACGGCGGCACCTCGTACCGGACGACCGCGCCGAACCGACAGGTGGAAACGACGGTCGCGGTGACGTCGTCCACGAGGGTGATCACGTCGCCGGGCTCCAGCCCCAGGTAATCCGGCGTGGGCGCGTTCGCCTCGGCCCTCCACCAGGTGCCCCACGCCTTCGGCTCGTGCGGGGCCTTCGGGAGCGGCGCGAACCGGTCGCCGGGCCGGTGGTCGACCCGCTCGGCCGTGCCCTCCTTCGGGCTGTAGAGGTGCCCACGGTCGTACGCGGCCGGAACGCTCGAGACGGGCATCTCTCCCAACGCGAGCGGGACGCGCGGCCGCACGGGGGCCAGGGCGGCGGGGAAGTCGAACAGGGCGATGGTCTGCATGGCGTGGTCCTCAAGGGGGCGTAGGGCGGGCGGAGAGGGGCGGATGCGGGCCCGGGGCGCGGTGGGGACGCGCCCCGGCCGGAGGGGCGGTCAGACGCTTTGGACGGCCGGGGCCGGGGGGAAGCGGGGCACTCCGCGCAGCTCTCCGACGGGGACGGACAGTTCCGAGGTGCGCAGACGGCGCACGGCGAACCCCTTGTCCCGGCGGACCGCCGCGACGACCGCCGCGTGCCGCATGGCTGCCTTCCGCGCCCGGGGGTCGTCCTCGGCCTGTACGCGGGTGAGCTCCGCGCCCTGGGCGTCCGTGATCGTCCACCAGTCGGTGATCTCACCCTCGGGCTCCGGGGGCAGCTCGGGCAGTTCCTCCAGCGCGGCGAGCGGGACACGGAGCGCCTTGCCGCCCTGCTGCATGCTGAGCACCTCGACGGTGCCGTCCTGGTCGGGCCCGGAGTTCACGACGACGACGTCCCGCTCCGTGGAGCCCTCGGGCACGTAGATGGCCGGGGAACCGGCCGGGAACCGCTCGGCGAGCGCCTGCACCTCGGCGGCCGGCTGCGGGTGGCCTTCCTTCGGGCAGACATACGGGAACGCCGCGGTGGCGGCCTCCTTGAAGCCAGCGGCCATGTATTCGCCGAAGTGGCTACCGCCGTACAGGTACCAACCGGTGTCCGGGCACCCGTCGGCCACGTTGCGGGTGCGGCGCTCGAGCTCGAACTTCACGCCCTCGTACTCCGCGGTCCACTTGCGCCCCGGCCTCTCGCAGGTCCAGCCGATGCCCTCGACGTCGACGACCCGTGTGCGCTTCTCGGGCCCGCTGCCCTGGGCGGCCTTCACCTTGTTCGCGGCGTTGACGCCGTGGTGGGTAAGGACCCAGTCGCGCACACCCGACTTGACGAACGCCAGGGACGACGTCAGCCGGCGGGGGCGGATCCACTGGCGGCTCAGCATGATGTCAAGCGTGCGGCCCCTGGCATCGGACGGGATGCGGTGCTGGGGGTCGGCGAGCGCGGCGAGCAACAAGCGGGCCTGGTAGTCGGTGGGGACGGTGTCGATGCCGGTCTTCGTGGCCATGGCGGGGTGTCTCCTCGAGAGGTTGCGGTGAGCTGGGGGAGGGTGCCGGGGCGCGGCGTGTACGGTCGCGCCCCGGCGGGAGGGGGGAAGGGCTACGGCTGGACGTCGGTGCGGTCGTAGAAGCTCGCCAGGCCCCGCTCGAACCGCGCCCGGGAGAGGCGCAGCGTCGGGCGGGCGAACTCGGTGCGCACGGCGTCCTCGTACGCCTTCTCGGCGACGGCGCGGTGCTCGTGGTCGGTGGCCCAGTAGGCGTTGATGGACCAGTAGTCGACGGCGAACCGGCGGCGCTGGGTGACCGGGTCGATGTACTCGATGAACCGGATGACCAGGTCCGCGCTGCCGTCGTCGGCCTTGATGACCGACTCGCGCAGCTCGTCGCCGCTGAGGATGTTGAACATGTACGCCTGGTCCTGCTCCGCGGGCACGTCGGTAAGGCCCAGGTGGTGCAGGACGGTGCGCATCGGCCCGTACTGCTCGGTGAGCTCGGCCAGGGCCTTGATGGTCGGGGCAGCGTTCACGGGGTGCTCCTCCTTCGTGGTGTGGCGGGTTGCTCTCCCGCCAACACAGAGAATAGTACACCCAGGTAAATCACGTCTAGGGACTCCCCAGGAAATCCTGGAGACAGCACCCCAGCGATTCGCCATGGATGCACATTCCAGGAGCCCTGGGGACCCTACGTGCCCGGGGAGCTGTCAGGCCGCGGGGGCGTACCGCTGGCGGTCCGCGCTCACCTCCGGCCAGATGGCGGCCGCCATGCCCGGATTGAAGTGCTCCACCTGCTCTCGGCTGATCACGACGTTCGTGGTCCCCTCCGGGAACCGGGCCGCCACGGGCACGCGCCTACGGGGCGCGCGGCGCGGCTTCACCGGCATGGGCGGGGGCACCACCAGCGCCGGCCGGGCCTCCGACACGGGGAACAGCGCCCCCTGCCCGTCCCGCGCGTACCGCTCGGCGTCCGCCTCGTCGGCCTCCCGCGCGCACGCCGCGTCGACCTGCCGGAACAGCTCCACCCGCTCCGCCTCCAGGCGCTCCGCCTCCACCCGGGCGGCCTCGAGGGCGGCCAGGCGCTCCGCCTCGGCGACCGCTGCGGGCACCATCCGCGCCATGAGGGCCGTCACCGCGCTGTCGTCGGCCCGTTCGAGGTCGACCCCGCCCGCGGCGGCCCGCACCTCCTCGGCGACCGCCCGGCTCTGCTCCCACAGCGGCCGGGAGCTGTCCCGCTCGACCGCGGCCGGCCGGGGGGCGCCCAGACCGGCCACCAGGGACCGCAGGACGCCCGCGCGGAACTCCCGGACCCGGGTGCGCATCGTGGACGCGTCCTCGTACGCCAGGTGCGGCTCAGCGGCCACGGACCGCTTCCACTGGCCGAACACACGCACCGCGCGCGTCGCCAGGGCCTCCACCTCGTCCAGGACCCGCTCCAGCGCGACCAGGTACCGGGCGAGCTCCCGGGCGGGCCCGTCGACACACAGCCGGCGCATGTCCAACCACCCGTTCCGCTCCCCGTTGCCCCACTGCTCCTCGTAGATGGACCAGCGGCGGTTGACCTTGTACGGCGTCGACGCGTCCAGGCCGTGGACCTGGGCCAGGGCCCAAGCGACGTCGTGGTGCTGCTGCGCCCTGCGCTTGGACGGGTCGGGGAACGCCAGATCGGCGGTGAACCGGCCGGGGGCCGTCTCGTGCGGGCGGGGGATCTCGACGTGCGCGCTCATGCGCGGGGTCCTCTCTTCGTGGTCGTCGGCGGCGCTCTCCGCCAACGCTTGGAATGATACACCCTAGAGAATATCCAGGGGGAGAACGGCGAGGCTGGCCAGGATTTCCGCAGATGGAGACACGTTTGACTCGCATGGGACGGATGGACACGCTCACCCGGGGTTGCCGTTCCAGTCGCTCACGGCGGGGCCGAGTCAGTGGCTGCGGAACAGCCGGGCGAGACGGGACCGGCCACGGCCGCGCCCCTCGTACGCCCGGACCATCGCGGCGACCGTCTCCGGGGCCGGCGGCTGGTGCCACTCGACGACGAGCACCAGGCGCTCCCGCGGGTCCGCGTACGGCCGCTCGAGGGTGAGCGTCGCCCCGCCCTGGGTGGTGCGCCACAGCATCCATACGCGGTCGGTGTCATAGGCCCGCTGCACCGTGTCCGACGGACGGGCCGGCGGCAGACCCAACAGGCGGGCCACCTCATCCGTGAACGACACGAACGACTGCGGCGATGGGCCGGGGAGATGGGAGCGAATCCAAGAGGGGAGCATGAACGGCTGAGCCTTCCTCACAGCGCCCTACAGCACCCCGACGGACACCGAGGGCAAGAGAGCAACGACAGGGCAGGAGAGACGGGTTTCTGGACTTTCTGGACCGTCCACACGCGCGCGAGCGCGTATGGGCCGCCGGGATGCCGCCCACCGGGGCGGGTGGGCGGCATCCCGGGGTCGTGGTCAGGGCCGGCGGTCGGTGACGTACTCGACGGGGACACCGACGAGGAATCGGGAGCTGATAACCCGGTGGGTGTTGACAGCCGCGTCTTCCCGTCCGTCCCGGCGGGGGAACTTCACGACGAGGGGCGGGTGCGCAGGGATGAACATCCCCTGGGGGGTGTCGACCCCGGCCGTGATGGTGGCGGTGATGCTCCAGCCGGTACCGGAGTCGCTGGCGCAGTGGACGCGGACCTTGGGGGTGCCGGTCACGATGGCGGACAGCTCCTCACGCGTGCTTTCAACGGCGTTGTACGCCAGGGCGGCCGCGCGGATGTCGGGTGCCGTGGCGGGCATGTCGGTGCCGTGCATCCGGTGCGCGCGCGGGGCGACGGAGAGGATGACCGTACGGGCCTGCTCGACAGCGGCAATGGCCGCCTTCCTGGCCTCGGCGCGGGCGGTGAGGCCGGTCGCGTCCTCCAAGGCGCTCCGGGCGTCATCGACGGCCCGGTACGCGGCCATGATCTGGGCGTGCTGCGCATGGTCCGCCGAGAACTCCAGCAGGTGGCGGGCAACCAGGGTGAGGCTCTCGTCGTTGATGGTGAGACGCGCCTGGACGGTGGACTCGTACGCGGCGAGCGCGACGAACAGGGTTGCGGAGTCGGCCGGGCTCTCTCCGGCTTCGGCAAGCACGCGGCGGCCGACTTCGGCGGCGACCCCGCCGGCGGCGACGTCCTGGTGCGCCTCGACGGCCGGGCGCTGCTCCTCGGCGGGACGGTGGGCGAACACGCACAGGGACGACCGAAGCATCGGCTCCACGGTCCAGCCGCGGCACTCGAGCCGGTACGAGAGGCAGTCCAGGGACGGGCCGAAGGCGGGGTCGTCGTGCCGGACGATCCGGCCGCCCTCGAGCCAGTAGACAGCGACCCGGTCACCTTCCCGCGGCTGGACCAGGTACCCGCGCACGTTCACCTCGTCGCCGGTCGGCTCGGTCACGTCGTGGTGCTCCGTCATGGTCGCGGCGGCCATGTTGTCGAGAGCGGCACGGGCGGCCACGACGTTGGGGTGCGCGGCGTTGCTCGGGGTGCTGCCGGTGGCCGTGCCGTCGTGGGTGACGACCAGGCCCTCCAGCACACGGCGCGCGGGCGTCCGGTCGGGGGTGCGGGCGTCGATGCGGGCCTGAACGGCGGCCGGGGCGGGCGCGCCGTGCTCCTGGTGCTCGGCGGCGATCCGGTCGTCCATCTCGGCGCGGTGCTCGGCACGCTGGGCGTCGGCCTTGGCCTGGATACGGGCGAGCGCCTCGCGCTGCTGCTCCCGGACGGTGGGGACCTCCTCGGCGGCCCGCTGGGGGGCGTAGCGGCGGGTGTCGCAGATGATGGCGCCGGTGGCGTCCTGCTCGACGGGCCGGCCCGCAAAGCGGCGGTTGTTCACGATGGTGCGGATGCGTGCGGCGGGGATGCCCTCGCGGCGCGGCACTCCGTCGATGTAGAGGGTGTGCGGGGCGTCGACGACGTCCTCGGGAAACGGCATCAGGTGGCGCGGCTGCTTCCACAGGCGGATGGTGACCGGCTCGGCGTGGTCCAGCCGGCGGGGGGCGGGGCGGTTGGACAGACGCACGCTGATCGCGTCGTTCAGGACGCGGTCCCAGCCGCGGGGGTCGTCGTGGCCGCCGTCGGCGATGCTGTCGCGCAGTGCCTGCACCTCGTCGCGGCTCATGTGGTGGAGCTGCTCGCGGATCGCCCAGTAGCGCTCTTCGTCGGTGAAGATGACGCGGCAGCGCTCCGAGGCGGCGCGCTTGCGGATGATGCGGCGGACCGTCTCCTTGTTGGCCTTGCCCTGCTCCTTGAGGGCGTCGCGGGACATGACGGCGTCGACCAGGTCGTGCGTGATGACGCGGTCGTTGTGCAGTCGGGCGGAGATGAAGACCTGCAGCGCCATCGCTTCGGCGCGCTCGGTGGCAGTGATCATCGGGTGCTCCTCGGTTCGTGGTCCGGCTGGGGATGCTCGCCCCGGCCCGCCGTTGTGGCGTGCCCTGACCGTACAGCCGTACCGGCAGAATATGCAACCCAGATAAATCACGGGGGTCGGAATGACTCGAGGAATTCCGGTCTTCACCTGCATTTTCTAGAGAGTTGAGAGATCAGGGGTTGCGCAACATTCATGAGGGTGTACTGTTCTCCTCAGCGGTTCACCCCGCCGCCCTGGAGAGCGCCGGGGCCCACCACGAACGGAAGGAACACCCCATGAACGCCACCCTCACCCCCGCGGCCCGCGCCGCTTCCCTCTTCGCCGGCGCCTTCAACAGCGTCTTTGAAGACGACGCGAAGATGTACATCCGCCTCCGCACCGCTGACGAGTCCTGGTCCGTGCGCGGCATGTTCCAGTCCGGAGAGATGGACTTCGCCCCCGCCGACGTCTCCGCCTTCCTGCAGGCGCTCACCGCCGTGATCGCCGACAACCGGCCGGCCGTGGTCGCCGTCTCCGTGCACGACCACTACGACGACGTGCACGGCATGGGCTACGCCTGGAACCTCGCCGACGGCGCCGTCCTGGACGCAGAGACCGCCGCGCCCCTGTTCCTCGAGACCATCGAAATGCGCGGCGCCGCGGAGCCCTGGATGACGCTGCAGGGCATGGCCAACCCCACCCTTGAAGGGATGGAGGACACCGCGCTGACCGACGAGGTCAAGTACGTCATCGCCACCCACGGCGCGCCGGTCATCCTGAGCGTCGACGGCACCGTCACCATCCGCATGAACGCCGGCGACGCCGACGGCGCCCGCGAAGCGCTCGAGGAGATCGAGTTCGAGGACTTCGACGTCGAGATCCCCACCTGCGACGGACACGTCATCGGGTACGTCACCGTCGACGACGCGGAGAGCGCCGAACTGGCCGACGACGACACGGTGCCCGGCACCGTCACCCTGAGCGCCCCGGGCACGATCACCGTCCGCATGAACGCCGCCACCCCCTCCGCCGCCCGCACCGCGCTGCAGACGCTCGCGCTCAAGGACTTCACCGCCGCGTTCACCACCCGCGACGACCACGTCATCACCCGCATCACGCTGGGCGACGCCGACAGCGCGGAACTGCACGCCCTCGGCGACATCTCCGCCGACGAACTCCCCCACGAGATCGTCACCCTCTGACCCCGCACCGCACCGCCCGCCACACCCGGCGGGCGGTGCGCCCCGCCCCCGCGCCGGCCCGCCCGGCGTAGGCGCAGGGCGCACCGCCCTACCGGCCCCGGAGAGCAACCGGGGCCCCACCACCACGAACCGAAGGAACACCCCGATGCGCAACGTCCGCCGCTTCTTCACCCGCCGGCCCCGCCCGGCCGCGATCATCACCGCCGGACTGGCGACCGTCATCCTGGGCACCGCGGCCGCCCTGGGCGCCACCCCGGGCACCGACACCACCGCGGCCCCCGCGCCCCGCCCCAGCGTCTCCGCCACGGCCACCGAGGAGCCGCTGGTGACCGCCTACAACGCCGGCTGGAAGGCGGGCGTGGCCGCCCTGGGTGACAGCAAGGTCCCCACCTACTCGAACGCCGTCGGCGACGGCAGCGACCCGGGCACGGTCGCGTGGCATGACGGATGGGTCGACGGACAGGCGGACGCGCTCGGCGTGCCGGACGAGTGCCGCGGAGAGATCGAGTACGCCGAGCTGTGCGCGACCGTAGCGGCCCGCGAGGCGTACGCCTACACCGACACCGATGGAGTCACCCACGCCGTCCCCAGCGGCCGCGAGCAGCTCGCCCGCCTGGACGCCACCCCGGGCACGGACGCGTTCGCCGCAGCCCTGTTCGAGCTTGACACCCAGTGGGTCCAGCGCAACGAGCCGTGAGCCGGCCCGCCCACCACTGACCACCCGCCGGGGCGCCCCTGCCGCGCCCCGGCCCCTCCCCCCGTACTGCAGAGAGGCCCCCGTGTCCAAGCCCCGCATCCCCGCGAAGCACATCGAGCAGCTCCGCACCGCCCTGGAGAACGCCGGCGTGCCCTTCACCGCCACCCTCAAGCCCGGCAAGGCCCGGACGTTCGAGGTGACGCACCTCGGCCGCACGTGGGAACTGGCCTACGCCTTCCAGACGGGCGGACAGGCCGTGTGGGCGCTGACGGGCCCGGGGGCCGATTACGAGTGGGGGCCCGGCCGCTTCACCAGCGAGTGCGTGGAGGCCATCACCGCGCCCGTCGCCGAGCCGGAGCCCGAGCCGGTCGACCCGCACCCGGGCGCGCCCCGTACACACCTCGGGTTCGAGCTGCCGGAGTTCGTCCGCGCCGAGTGGGACTCCCCGCGCGCCGAGTGGTTCCGCCTCGGCCTGGCCGCCGCCGTCGGCAAGCTCCCCGACACCCGCCCCCGCGCCTGACAGCTCCCCACCCCTACCGGGGCGCCCCGCACGGCGCCCCGGCCGCCCGCACCGCCCCCAGACAGGAGAGACCCATGAGCACTGCCACCAGCCCCCAGGGCCGCGACTGGTCCGCCATGCGCCGCGCCGACTTCGACGAGGGCGCGCCGCTCGCCCTGGTGGACACCGACGAGGTGAAGCGGCCCGTGCTGGCCGTGCCGGACGCCTACGGCACCGACGCCCTGTTCGGGGACGAGCCCACCGGCCGCCGGGCGCCGCGCACCAGCCGGTCCGCCCCGCCCCCGGCCGCGGACGCCGACACCCTGTTCTGACCGGAACGGCGACCCCAAGGGAACGCACCCGCCCCTCCCGGACGGAGTCGGGCGCGTGTCCATCTGCGGAAACGCTGGCCGGTTCTGCCGTTCCGCTTCCCCCTAGATTCGTGAGGGTGTACTATTCGTGGTGTTGGTGGAGAGCACCGCCAACGACCACGAACCGAGGAGCACCCCATGGCTTCTGCCCGTACCCACAAGGTCGACCCCCGCCGCGCCGCACTCCGCGACCGCGCCCGTACCGCCCGCGAGATCCGCGCCGCCGTGAAGGCCGTGAACGCCGGCCCCGCGGCCACCTCCGCCCACCTCATCGCCGGTGGCGTCACCCCGCTGGTCGCCCACAACTACGCGGCCACCATCACGAAGAAGGCGAAGGCCGCCGACCGCATCCCGGGCGCGGGCACCACCACGAAGAAGCGCAAGGGCAAGAAGGGCCTGACCGTCGCCCGCACCGGCGACCTCGCCCGCAAGAAGCGGCACCGCGTCGTCCCCGCCGCCCTGTGGACCCGCGAGGACATCCGCGCCGTCGCCCTGACCGGGTACCGGCCGAAGAACGACGAGGTGGCCGCGTTCCTCGCCGCGCTCGCCCTCGGCCGCCCGGCCCCCGCCCGCGCCGCCGCCTGACCGGACGCAACCCCCGCCGCGCCCCGACCCCGGGGCGCGGCCCCCTCCCCGCCGATCGGAGACACCCACCATGGCCGTGACCACCAACCCCAACCTCGTGCGCGCCGTCCGTACCCGCGCCATCGCCGACGTCGTCCGCACCCGCGCCACCGAGCGCCCCGACGTCGCCGCGGTCCTGCTGCAGATCGCCGGCTTCCTGGACGCCTCCGCCACCGCGTTCGAGGCTGAGGAGCCGGACGTCGTCGACGGCATCACCCTCACCAACGTGCTGCCGTTCGAGGCAAGCATGCCCCTAGTGGAGGCCCGTTGGCTGGTGGAGGAGACCCCGGGCACGGGCTTGCCCGCCGACTTCACCGCGTACGTGCTCGAGCCGTTCAGCCGCCGCGCCATGCCGACCCCGCCCGTGAAGGCGTTCACCGCCGCCGGGGTGGGCCGACGGACCCGCGCCGCGGCCGTGCTCGCCCAGCTCGCCGAGGCGCACGACGCCCTGCACGCCGCGCGCGGCACGGAGGCCGTGACCGCCTGCCTGCAGACCGCGCTGAACCTGCACGACGCCTACGACCGCATCATGACCGCCCCCGCCGCCCCCGCCGCCCCCGCCCGCGTCGCCCCGGCCCCGGCCGCTCCGGCGCCGCTCGACCTCACCGGCCTCACCCCATACACCGTCAGCACCCTCCAGCTCGCCGAGAAGGAGGGGTTCCGCCTCACCGACGGGGGCACCTACCGCGGTGTGCGCCGTATCCACCTCAACGCGGGCGGCAAGCACGGCACGTTCGGCACCATCCAGATCGGCAAGCGCTCCGGCAAGGTGCTGCGCGCCGAGGTGGTCCAGGGCAACAACGGCACCCCCCGCCGCGCCCAGGGCGCCAGCAACGTGCGCTTGCTCCTCGCCGCCACACACGTCCACTCCTGCCCCGACGGCTGCACCGCGCTGTTCGACTGCCGCCGGTAGGGCCCCACGCCGAACAGGCGCGTCACAAGGCGCGCCTGTTCGGCGTACTACCCGGTGAGAGAGCCGGCTTTCGGCTGTCGCGCCCCGGGGCCTGGACGACCTCGAGCCGCCCCGGGGCGTGACGCAAGCACTACCCGCATGGCCACCTTGCCCGGCCGGAGAGCACCGCGCCGGACCGACCACGAACCGAAGGACCGCCCCCTGTGATCACTGCCATCGCCCACGCCGCCACCGCGGCGCCGCTCGCCGCTCTCCTGCCCGCCCGCCGCGGTGAAGCGTGGAAGGTCACCCCCGCCCCGTACTGCGTCCGGCCCCACGCCGCGACGTCCCGGCTCACCAACGGGCACCGCGCGCTGATCATCGCCGAAAGCGGCGGCCGCATCGAGGTGTTCGTCGACGACGCCGACATGTTCCCCGTGACCCCGGACGTCGTCGTCGCCCAGGACGCCCCGCACCCCGTCGCCACGCTCGCCGGACGGATCCTGCGTACCGTGCTGCCCCGCCTGGAGAGGGAGGCCGCGGCCCGCGTCCACCACGAGAACGGGTGGCAGGGAGTCGTCACCGCGAAGGCCGCGGACCTGTCGGAAGTCGGGTTCGAGCTGATCGACCACGGCGCGCACCCGGCCGTCGAGGACACGCTGACCGGGCCCGCCCTGGAGTGGGAGGGCACCGCCGGCGGGAAGTGGGGCCTGTCCGTGTACGGCCTGGCCGGTCAGCTCACCCTCACCTACGACGGGCCCGTGCACGGCCTGTACGCCGTTCTGCCGGTCCTGCTGCCCCCCGCCGACGGGCACGCCCCCCAGGACGCCGAAGGCACGCTCACGCGGCATCTGACGGCCCGGTTCCCGCAGCTTCGGCCCCTGGGAGTCGACGAGCTCGAGTTCGGCCGCCTCGGGGACGTCCCCGGGTACATCGCCCGCCCGGAAAAGCCCACGCCGGACGCGACCGCGGACGACACCACCCGAGTCGTCGCCGAGTTCTCCGCCATCGGCACCGACCTGCTGCTGTCCGTCGCCGCGCTCCTGGTCTGACCCCTCGCCCGCCCGGCCGCACCTCCTGCCCCTGCCCGGGGGTGCGGCCCTTGCTCGAAAGGCCGCACGCCATGACCCCGCCCACCGCCGCCCCGGCCCGCCCCGACTCCCCCGCCGTGACGCTCGCCGAGCACGTCGCCGCGCTGCTGCCCGCCCGCGCCGGCGTGCCCTGGACCGTGGAGCCCTACGCCCCGTGGTGGACCGCCCGGCACCCCGCCGCCCGCATCGTGCAGGGGGAGCGCGCCGTGATCCTGGTGACCCGCCCGTGGGAAACCGAGGTCGGATGGCAGCTCCCCGGCCGTGAGCCGTACCGGCCGGACTTCACGCTGCACGCCCTCGCCCCCGCGAAGGTCGCCCGCGAGGTGCTGCGCCTGGTGCTGCCCGTCATCGACGACGAGGCCGCCGCCCGCGCCCACGAGGACGACGACCCGGCCCGCGCGCGTCTGGCGCTGCTGTACGAGATCGGCGCCGCGATGCGCGCCCAGGGTGCCGCCACCTATGAGCGTGGGGGACTGCTGCGGAACACGTCCACCGTCACCTGGTCCTCGAGCGGCTGCCGCTACTCGGCCACCCTGAACGGCTCCAACCCCGTCGCCGATGTGCAGATCGAGGGGCCCGTGCGCGCCGTGGAACGGGCCGTCGCGCACTTCCTGCCCGCCCGTCCGACCGACCCGAAGACGTGGCCGATGAAGGCCGTGCGGGGCCGGCTGCAGCGCCGCGTGGCCGCGTTCCTGGCGCAGCGCGTCGACGTCGAGCAGACGGAGCAGGGCGGGGTCGCGTTCGGATCCGGCAGCGGCCCGTACGGGTACGTCGCGCCGCCGCTTGACCCGTACGCCCGGGTGAGGGACACCAGCCCGGCCTCCGCCGACGTCCACGGGGTCGGCGTGGACCTCCTGGTCTCCCTCGCCCCGCAGCTCGCCCGCTGACCGTCGCCCAGGAAGGACCCGGACACCCATGGCCCCTGTCCCGCGCACCGTCGGTTCCTGCCCCTGCGGAAGCTGCCGGATCCCGTGCTTCGAGCGGCCGGCCGGCTGCCCCGAGCATGGCACGCACTGCGAGCCGGAGGACCACGCCGAGCCGCCCACCGTCGGCAACGAAGTGGTCTGACCCCATCCCTGCGCCCGGGGCCCGTATCGGCCCCGGGCGCCCTTCCTGCCCGTCTCTGGAGCCTCCTGTGCTGACCCCTGCCACGCCCGAGCTACTCGCCGAACTGGACGCGCTGCTGCGCCCCGGCACTGCCCCCCTGTCGTCGCTCGCTGGAGCCGTTGACGCTGCGGAAGTCCACGCGGAGACCCTCCGCGGCGGCCACACCACCGAGGCGTTCGGCCGGTACTGCCGTGTCGCGTTGCCGTCGCTGCTGCGCCGGCTGCTGGCCGCCGAGTCCGAGGTGCTCACCCTGCGGGCCGCGCTCGCCGAGCATGTCGCCGCCGCGGACCAGGGCGATGACCCGGAGCCGGGGGAGCTGCTCGAGGACCTCAAGCGCCGCGGGGTGGACCTGCGGGCCGACGTCGAGGCCGCGGCCGCGGTCCTCGAGGGTCAGGCGCACGCCGCGGCGATCGGCTGACTGTCAGCCGAACCACCAGCAGAAACGCGCACCCTAGGCGATCGGAGTGCGCGTTTCCGCTGTTCCAGGGACAGGAGATTTACCTGGGTGTACTATTCGTGGTGTCGGTGGAGAGCACCACCGGCGCGGACCACGAAGAGAGGAACACCAGATGCGGACCCTGCCCCCCGCGGTCGCAACCGCCGTCCACGTCGCCACCCTCGCCCGCAAGGCCGGTCTGCCCATCCCCCCGAAGGTCCTCGCCGTCCTGGACGCGGCCGCCGACCCCTTCCCCGGCCGCTGGCTGCTCGACCCGCTGCCCGGCGACCCGATCCGCGTGGTGGAGCTGTTCGCCGGCCCGGGGGGCTGGTCCGAGGGCATCGCGAAGGTTCTCGGCGTCGCCGTGGACGCCGTCGGCATCGACATCTCCAAGGACGCGTGCGCCACCGCCCGCGCCGCCGGGCACTTCCGCATCTGCGCCGACATCACCACCCTGGACCCCGAGCACTACGCCCTGCGCCACGTCCGCGGCCTGATCGTCTCCCCGCCGTGCCCCTCCTTCTCCCCTGCCGGGAAGCACTCCGGGCAGGACCAGGCCAACATCAACACCCTGTGCCGCGTGCTCGCCCAGACCTCCGAGGCGGGCGGATTCCTTCCCGGTAACGAGCTGGATGACTGGTGCGAAGGCTGCGACACCTGCGACGAACTCGGCTACCACGACGGCTACGCCCCGCGCTCCGGCGTCACCTGGGACGAACTGCGCGCCCAACTCGCCCCGCTCACCGACCCCCGCATCGGCCTCATGGCGGAACTCCTGTTCTGGGCGTTCGGCATGCAGGCAGCGGGCGCGCCGCTGGAGTTCATCGCAATGGAGCAGTCCAGCCGACTGCCGCAGCAGATCCTCGACGACATCCGCCTAGAGCTGCGCGGCGGCCAGGAAGAGGGAGAGTGGTACTGGACCACCCACGGCATCCTCGAAGCCTCCCAGTTCGGGCTCGCCTCTCGCCGCGAGCGGGTGTTCTTCCTCGCCTCCCGCCGCCTGTCGTACCTGCCCACGCCCACCGAGAACGTCCCCCAGACCACGATGGCGCAGGCCCTTGGCTGGAAGGAGGGCGAGAAGATCAACACCCGTGGCGTGCGCGGCATCGACCCGAAGACCGGCCGCCCCAAGGGCGGCAACGAGTTCTCCGCCGATCGCCCCTCCAACTGCCTCACCGGCAAGGCCCGCACCTGGAAGCGAGTCTCTGACGGCCTGCGCCTCACCCAGAACGAAGCCGCACTCCTCGTCGGCTTCCGCGCCTCCTACCCCTCGCAAGGCTCCCGCACGAGCGTGTTCCAGCAGCTCGCCGACGTCGTCCCCCCGCTCATGGCAGCGCGGCTGCTCGCCCAGTTCTTCAACGTCGACGGAGAGACGCTGGCCACTGACTACCTCTGCCAGCTCTACCGCATGAATGAACTGGTCCACAGCACCGACGACTACACCCCGGCCGCCTGACCGGCCCCCTGGAGCGCCCGGCCCCGCACCCCGCGGAGGCCGGGCGCTCCGTCGTTCCCGCGGCCGCTGTAACAGATCGGCCGCCGCGCCCGTTCCTTGCCGTGCCCGGACTTCCCGCCGGGCCCCGCCGCCCGTGCACGAGGAGCCGAGCACATGCCCCGCCGCCACTCCCGCACCACACCGCAGCGCCACGAACGCGAGGCACGGCGCGCCGCGTTCGACGACCTGCTGCCCCGCCTCGAGGCCGGGACCCTCACCCCGGAGCAGGCCGCCGTCCTGGCCGCCCACGTCCGCGAGGAGGTCCGTCTGGGGGTGAAGACCGGCAAGAGCTTGGCCAAGACGAACCGGCGCCTTGCCCGGCACCGTGAGGCCGCGGACGCCGCCATACGCGAGGCCGAACAGCGCGCCAACGCCAGGCCCGCCCCCAAGGGCAGCACCGACGCGGTCCGTATCGCCGTGGGCGCCGCCACCACGTGGCAGCAGAAGGCCCTCCAGGAGGAGGGGGCCGACACCATGCGCCGCCGGGCCCTGGCCGAAGCCCTGGACGTCCACCCTGACACCCCGTGGCCCACGCTGATCGACCACGCCCGAGAGGCGCACCAGTGGGCGACCCGCGCGGCCGCCGAACGCCAGGAACGCGCGACCGGCCCGGAGTGCGAGCACGGGTCCGCCCTCGTCGAGTTCCAGACGGTCACCGCCCGCGTGTGCCAGGTGCTGCAGGAAGCCGAGGAGCACCGCGAGGCGACCGACCCGAGCGAGCGGGAGGACTGCGCGATGTGCGGCCGCGACCACGCCGCCGAAGCGCTCCGCGTCATCCGTGGCGCAGGCGCGCCGAGCGTCGGCATCCTGGTGGACTGCGCCCAGCTCACCCGGCAGCGCGACGGGTGGCAGCTCCGGGCGAAGCTCGCTGAGGGGGAGCTGCGCACCCTGCGAACCGCGGTGCGCGCCCTGGGAGGGGACCCGACACAGGTACAGAACCTGTGGGCCCAGCTCCGCCTCCGCAACCGGCAGTGGGCCGACGCGAAGCGCGAGCGCGACCGGTACGCGGCCCGCTGCGGTGAAGCCGAAGCCGGCGAAGACGTCGCCCGGCATCGCGCCGAGCGGGCCGTTGCCGCGCTGGGGGATGTGCTCGGGCTGCTGCGGCCCGTCCGGATCAACGGCGCCGTGGCGTTCTACCAGGCGACGGAGCACCCGATCCGGCCCGATCGCTACGCCTGGTGGGCGGAGGTCCTCGAGGACGCCGAGCGGTCGGAGGACGGCCCGCGGCTCGCGGTGCGTGTGGACCAGGACGCCGAGCACGCCGGGCGGACTGGCGAGCGTCGAACCTCACCCCGCGTGGAGCAGGGCGCGGCCGCCGGCTCGAACTAGGCTCGAAAGCATGACCACCCCCGACCCGGCCCCGGCCCCGTTCAACCCGCACGCCTTCCCCAACGACCTGGTCGCCGCCCAGCGCACGGCCGCCGAGCTGTACGCCAAGCTGCACGCGCTGCAGGCCCGACTCCCCTGGTCCCGTGAGCCCCACGACGGATGGCCGGAGGAGACGGAACGGGGACGGCAGCACCCCGGCCGCCCCGCCACGGACGGCTGGCCGGAGGACGACGCCGCCGAGTTCGACAAACTCCTCGAGGAGCTGCGCAAGGCGACCGCCACCGTGCAGTGCCATGGGTGGTGGGAGCGCTGCAAGAAGGAGGGGACCACGGGCGCCGATCTGGTCGCCGCCCGTATGGCACTCAAGCACGCCCCCGGCGCCGTCCCCGACGCCCCGGCGGGGAAGAGCGCCACCCTCGAGCCGGGAGACGTCCAGCAGGCCGCCTGAGCGGCCCTGTGGCCCCGCCTACGCCCGGCGGGGCCCATTCCCCCTGCCCCGGTCGCCCGTCGCCCGCCCTGAGCGATCCTGAGCGGCAGCGCGCGACGTAAGACCGTCCGCCCCTCGAGCCTGCGTGGCCTCATCCCTCCGCCTGGAAGGCCACGCAGTGAAGACCAACCTCCCCCGGGACGACCGCCAGTTCCGTCTGTTCATCTCGTTCAGCATCGGCTGTGTCGTGCTCGCCCTGGTGCTGTGCGTCGCCTTCCTGGCCGCCGACGCCACCCGCGCCCCCAGCAAGGACAGCAGCCCCGGCCGGTGCGCTCCGGCCCTCGCGGGCACCGTGGACCCGGTGACGTGCAAGCCGTACGGGCCCGGAGTGGTCCCCGGCGGCAGCAATCCCGACAGCAGCGCGCGCAAGCCTGCCCGGACGCAGCCGAAGGCGCCAGCCCCGGCCGCGCCGAAGGTTCCGGCCGCGCCCGCGGTGAAGGCGCCCCCGGTCCGCTCAGCGAAGTGACACGACGCGACGTAAGCCGTCCGGGCCGGGCACGGTCCGCCCTTCCAGTACCCCGTACGGAAGGACCCCCTGTGTCTGCCCCGCTCACCTGCACTGCCGCCTGCAAGAACGGCGACTGCAAGCCCCGCCTCCCCCGATGGGCCGGCGCCGTGCTCTGGACCGCCGCGGCCGTGTGGCTGGTCGTCGGTGTTCTCGCCGCGGCCGCCATGGCGCTGATCCTCGTGAAGGGCCCCGGCTACACCCGCGACCCGGGCCCCGCACCGACCACCCCGGCACCGACCACCCCGGCGCCGACCGCGCCCGCTACCCCGTCGCCGAGCACGCAGCCCACCGCGAAGCCGACCGCCCCGGACCCGACGCCGACACCGTCCGTCGGCACCCCGTGCAACATCTTCGATCCGGAGTGCCCCGGCTCCACCGGCGGCAGCACCGGAGGGTAACTCCCTCCGCCCGCTCCTGCGCCCCGGCCGGACGACTCCCCGGCCGGGGCGCAGCCGTACCCCCAGGCCCCGGCGCAAGGCGCGCGACGCAAGCGCTCGGGGACCCTACGGTCCGCGCCCATGACGTACATCCCGCCCACCCGGTACGCCACGCTCGCCGCCACGGCCTGGCGCCGAAACCACCCGCACCGGATCGTCCAGCCGGTCCCGCAGTCCGTGGAGCTCGCGCACCGACTGCTGAACATGCCGGTCGACGAGCGGCTCACGCACGTCTCCGCCCTCGAGGACGCCGCGGTCCTGGACGTGATGATCGCCCTGGACCTGCACACCGGCAGCGCCTACGAGCTGTGGCACGACACCCCCGCCAGGTTCGCCCAGGACGTTCTCGGCCTGGCCCTCACCAGCGAGCAGCGCGCCGTCCTGGGCGCCGTGGCGGACCCGTACGCCCGCCGGATCGCCGCCCGCATCCCGCGCCCAGACCACGACACAGCAGCGGCCGTGCTCCTGGTGTGGACAGCCCTGGTGTCTTGTCCCCGCCCGTACGGGGACGTTCCGCGGGTGGCCGTGTCGTTCGCCCAGTACCGGCACCACTCGGACAGTGTCTGGCGGATCCTGGCCCGGTTCGTCGATCAGGCGTTGCTGCCCGGCCGGCTCGACCTGGGGCGGCGTGCCTGGTGGGGTGAGGACCCGCAGCGCGTCATGGCGTTCGCCGTGTGGAACACCAACCCTGACGCCATGGCCGGGCTGGACCAGTACGTCGCGGTCGCCGTCGGCGCGGACCGGATCGCCGACCCCGACATGCGCGCCACGATGAACTTCCTTGCCGAGTCCGTGTACGGCGGTTCCCGTCTGGTCGCCCTGGCGGACGAGGACGGCGAGCCGGAGGAGTGGTTCGAGCTGTTCGAGTCGTGCGACCTGGTGGCGAAGCCTGCAGTCGGCTGACTGACCCCGCACCCCAGGAGCGGACGCAAGCATTCCGCGGTGTGCAGGGTGCCCCTCCTTGCCCGCGGCGCGTCCCGCGGCCGCAACCCCGCGGCCCCGCCCCGTGGGCGGAAGGGAGCAACGTGCAACCGCACGTCAAGGAAGCGCTCGAGGACTGGACCGACGCATGGAGCGAGCACCAGCGGACCGCGCAAGCCGCGTTCATCGCGGCGTTCCCCGCCCTGACCCACGCCGACAGGTGCCAGTGCTTCGGCCCCACCCTGCGCTGGGAGACATCCGGGGAAGGCCTGGGGAAGGCATGCCTCGATGACCACGGGCGCGCCACCATCGAGTTCGAGCATGTCCCCAAAGCGGCCGTTGGCCAAGCCATGGCGGAGATATGGGGCGCTGGCTGGTTCGACGAGGGGCCCGGCGGGTTCGCCGAAGCGGAGCCGGGCCGGTACTTCTACGAGGACGAGCAGAGTTACGCGGAGTACGAGTTCGACGTCCACGACGACGGCACGGTCACGTTCGGGATCTCCTACGTGAAGGTCGACGACATCGTGGCGATGCTCGACGAGCTCGAGCGGGCGCTCGCCATCCAGCGCGCGGCCTGACCCGTGAGGTGAGGTGACGCGGCGGGAGCTGCAGAACCGCGTCACCTCACCTAAGCGGCGGGCGCCTTGAGCGGGAACAGCTCCTCCTGGCCGTTGAGCTCTGCCACCCACGCCAGGCACTTCGGCAGGTTCTTGTCCGGCCCGAACGCGACGAACGTGCCGTCGGCACTGTCGCAGCCGATCGAGTGCGCGTACCGCAACCGCTTGAGGGAGTTCACCCGCCCCATGTGCACGCGCTTGCCGCGCCGCTTCGCCTCGAGCGCCAGCACGCGCGCGCCCGGCCCGAGCTTCCACTCGGTGGAGCCGGCGAGGAACAGCACGTCCAGGTCGTCCCACGGCACCGGCAGGTCCTCGGCGCCGTCCTGCGCGGCGAACGCCGCCCGGTAGCCCAGGGCGCGGATCTTCGGCAGCCACGGCCGGGACTCCTCGAGCGTTGCGGCCGCGTCCATGGGGATGTCCGGAGCGACCGCGAACAGGCAGTCCCCGGCCCGGTCGGCGTGGCTCTCCAGGTACCGCCACCACCGTTCGTAGCCCGGCCAGCCCTTCCCGAACCGGCCGTTGTCCGCTGCCCATATCTGCCCTGCGGGCAGGACGTGGCCGCAGGCGGGCGTACTCATCCACGCGATCCCGTGGCCCGCGGCCATCGCCGCCCGGACCTTGTCCCCGGAGGGCGTGGTCAGGTAGATCACAGCCGCGCCGTCCGTACCTTCCGGGCCGCCCGGAAGGCGGTCACCGCGGCGACCGGCAGGAACACCGCCCAGGCCTTGCCGACCATCTGGCCCGGCACCGCCGACCAGATCGGGAACCCGGCGATGGCGAGGAACAGCACGGTGTCGACGAGCGCGCCGACCAGGCACGCGGGCAGGATCGCGCGGGCCCAGTAGGAACGGCGCAGCGGCGTGTAGACGGCCATGTCGGCGAGCTCGGAGAACGCGAACGCCGCGGCGGAGGCCACCACGAGGGCGGCCGGAGCGGTGAACGCCGACAGGCAGGTACCGACCGTCATCAGCACCAGGGCAGTGGTGCGCCCGTACGCGTCCTGGACGAGGTTGCGGGCGAGCAGCGCGCCGCCGGCGAGGAACGTCCCCGCCGTCGCGGACAGGCCGAAGCCGACCGACAGGAAACCGAAGTGGGCAGTGGCCCAGTTCGCAGAGACGATGGTGCCGATGTAGAGAAGGGCCGCGAGGCTGCCGAACAGGCGGGACACGGGAGCTCCAAGGGGCGCAGGGACGCCTGTTGCGTCCCAGGGCCGCGCACCATCGGCTGCAGGGCCTCTTAACGTCGCGTCCTCGCTGCGCGACGCAAGCCGTGGCCGTGCCTACGGTCCGCGGGCATGTTCCCGACCGCCGCACCGCCCCGCACCCGGATCGCCGGCCTCGCGGCCCGCGCCCGGAACGTCGTCGACTCAGGCCTGTGCACCCGCACCTCGGCCGTTCCCGACTGGCTCGCCCGCCTGGACCAGCTCGAGCATCTGACCGCGGCCCCCGCCGCCGACCG
Organism: Streptomyces griseomycini; assembly: GCF_014203535.1. GTDB lineage: Bacteria > Actinomycetota > Actinomycetes > Streptomycetales > Streptomycetaceae > Streptomyces > Streptomyces griseomycini. The sequence goes on along the minus strand of NZ_JACHJI010000017.1, from coordinate 83,388 downwards.
GCGCGCCACGATCGCGATCCTCGCCGACGACGTCCTGTGTGACCTCCTGGTGCTGTCGTACCTGCGCCACGGCACGCCGTACGCCCTGTGGGCCGACACCCTGGCCGGGTTCGCCGCGGACGTCCTCGGCGTCACCACCTGGGCGCAGCTCCACGCGAGACTTGACGGGCCGTGGTAGCTACGCGAGACCGATGGCCAGGCCCAGGCCCAGGAAGAGGACGCCGAGGGCCAACTCGGCGTTGAGCTGACGCTGGCCGCTGAACCAACGCATCACGCCCCTCCACCGCTGAGTGTCCGCTTCCCACCGGGAGCGGCGCGACCAGGTGAGATACGCCCCGGCCAGATGCGCGACTCCAATCACGGTGAAGATCACGAACGCGTTCTCGTCAGACATCGAGGGGCGCTCCTCAGTCGTCAGCAGCAGGACAGACAGAAGTATCCCAAGCCCCCTTGAGGCGCCGGGCCATTTCGGCGCGACGTAAGGCGCGGCCGCCGTCCACTCTCCCCGCCTCGCCCCGGGCGCGCCCACCAGGACCGTGAACGACGCGGTCCGGCGCCCGGGGCAGGTAGGAGACCAGTGCTGTGAAGGCACGACGACGGACCGGTCCCACCGACGTGGTGAAGGCCCTCGTATACGCGCGTGACGGGGGCGCCTGCGTGCGCTGCGAGACCCGGCAGGACCTGACCATCCACCACCGGGTGAACCGCGGCATGGGCGGGGCACGGGAGCCGTGGATCAACCAGGCGCACAACCTGCTGCTGGTCTGCACGACGTGTAACGGCTGGTTCGAGGACCACCCGCGGGAGTCGTACGAGGCCGGGTGGAAGGTTCGCCGGCCGCAGCTCCCCAGCGAGGTCGAGGTGCGCTACCCCGACGGCCGCCTGTACCTGCTCACCCCCGACGGGGTGCGGGCCGTGACCGCGGCGGCCGCCCGATGAGGCGCCGGTTGTGGGCCGCCCGGGGCCGAGAGGCGTACGTCCCGGCGCAGGCCCGGCAAGCGCGCCCGCCGCGCCTGCGCCGGGACACCGCAGCGGTCCAGGGCCGGGCGGATCGCCGATCTCTTCGAGGGCCTGGTCGACGGGCTCCTCGACTTCCTCACCTCGTGGAGGCCGTGATGCGCCGTCGTCAACGCCAGTGTCCTGTCTGGTCCTGCTTCTCCCTCAACCTGCAGTGCCAGCGGCTCGCCGGGCACGAGGGCGCGCACGCCGCCTCTGGGAGCGAGCGGCATGAGCGGCACTGGGCATGGACCGACGAGGACCCGCGCACTCTCGAGCACCTGCCCGGCACGGTGCGGTTCCCCCGGCCGGACCCGTCCCGCGTGGGGAAGGCGGCCTGGTTCCTGGGCGAGTGGACCGCGAACGCCCTGATCGCGTTCCTGCTGTGGCAGTGGGTATCGCTGGGCTCTGCCCTCGTGTACCTCGTCGTGCAGGTGCTGCTGTCCGCGCAGCGGTCGCACTTCGTCGACTTCGGCCGGTTCACCGTCGGCGTGTGGCCGGCGAGCCCCAACGTGCCACCCGCGATCTTCGCCATCTCCTGGTTGTGGCACGGGCAGGGACGGAACGCGAAGAGGGCCGGTCTCGAGGTCGTTCTGGGCCGCGTATCCGTGGGGGCGCACGCGCTCGCCCCGCGGAAGGAGTGGGCCGCCAGCAAGAGGGAACGGGCCGCACTCCGCGCCGCACAGAAGGGGCACCGCCGGTGAGCCCCCGTGTCACGCTGCAGCGCCGCCTCCGGCGCCCTCGAGGGCTGCGCCTGGGTCCGTTCCTGCTGTGGGTCCTGCGGATCCCGGGCGGGCCGACTCTTGGGGCAGGCCGGATCGCCACCACTGACACGCCCGGCAACCCAGCTCCCGGACAGAGCGTCGTACGGGATGCCCACGGGAAAGTGGTGGTGGTCGCCGGCGTCGCGTTCGCGGTGCTCCGCATCAGGTCAGTGCCCCTCCCGGCCCGGCACACCTGACACCGGGATTTACTCGGGTGTACCATTCCCGCTGATGCGGCGGCATGGGGTTGCCCCAGTCGCCGCTACGGCGCACAACCGCGCCACAGCGAGATGGAGAACAGCCGTTATGCCCAAGGCTGGAGTCAAGTACGGGCCGCGCATCAAGGGCCCGGACTACGAGCAGATCGCCAAGGACGCCGAGACCGTGGCCCTCACGGCTCTTGGTCTTCGCCCCGAGCGGCCCGAGGACCTGATCGTCAGCGCCCGTCCGGACGACCTGGTCGTGAAGGCCGCGGAAGCCGTCCGTCAGGCTGACGCCGAGATCGCCCTCTATCAGGGGGAGCGGGACCGCGCGCTGGCACACCTGTGGTTCTACGAGCAGCGTCTCGGACTGGCCAAAACTGTCGGTCTGTCCCCGATCGGGTACCGGCGGAACCTCGCCGCGACCGTATTCGGCGACAAGACGCACCCGCTGCCGGACGCCGAGACGAACGAGGACCTCATCCGGTTCGCGGAAGAGGCAGGCGTCGAGCGCGTCCAGGACGCCGAGACCAAGCTCCTCGAGGCGGCCCCGATCGTGCACGCGGCACGGGCCCGCCGTGAAGTTGCCGTACGCGTCATGCAGGCGGCCGTGCTCGCCCTGTCGCAGCCGCCCTACGAGTGGAGCCCGGAGCAGATCGCCGAGCACGCCGGCGTCAGCCGGACTCTGGCGTACCAGCACCGGGCGGCCGCCCGTAAGAGGTACGGCCTGTAGAGCAACACCCCGCACCGCACCGGCCCCGGCATCGTCGGGGCCGGTTTCTTCTTGCCCCGCCCCAGGTCGCACCGGAGACCGGTTTTTGGTCCCCGGTCACCGGGGACCGGTTTTCGGTCGCCGGTAGATCGGTCGCCGGATAACCGGGTTCCGGAAGACTGGTCCCCTTTAGTAATAAGATCAAGCACCACCATCAAGTAAGTTCCGATGCCTTCGCTTCGCTCAGGCATCGGCGCGTGGTGGGGTTCGCTAGGGATCGAGCAGCACCAGGCGCAGCAGCAGCCGGGGCAGGGGTGTCACAGAATCCGGCCGCCCGCGTTCCCCCCAGCATGACGACGCGAACCACGCCCCCGCGGACCACGCTCCCGCCCCACCTGACCCGCCACTTCTACGAGACCCGCCGGGCCTTCCTCCGGCAGGCCACCGGCGAGGAGTCCACCCCATGGTTCGCGCTCACCGCGCTGGAGCGCGCCGTCGTCGAGTCGGAGATGACCCTCTTCCGGGAGGCGATACGGCGGGCTGAGGAGGAGCAGGACCTCCTCGCCAGCCTCGACGCCACCACCGGCACGGCACCGGTCGCCACGGCCGCCGAGGACGCGCCGGAGCACACCCAGGACGTGCCGGAGGCCACGGCCGCTGAGGAAGCCCCGGAGGACTGCCCCTGCCCCGGCTGCAGCGCCGTCGCCGCGGTCGTCACCCTCCTCGAGCAGATGGGCAAGAAGCTGGAGGTCTCCCTAGGGCTGCCGGCGACGGACCTGAACGACTTCCCGTTCAACATCAGCGAGGTGACCACCGCGGGGCCCGGCCGTACGCCCACGGCCGGGGAAACCGAGCGGCTGCGCCAGGTCGCCAAGAACGCACTCGATGAGTGGGTGGCCGCGGGCAAGCCCCTCAAGGTCGTTCCGGGCCCGGCCGCGCCCGCCGTCTGGACGCTCGACATCACCCCGGCCTGGCTCGCCTCCGCCGACCCGGACGACGGCCCGGCGCAGCGCCGATACGAGCGGCAGGCGCTCCGGTACTTCCGCGGGGACCGGCTGCGGCCGCCCTTCTCGCCGGGGGTGTAACAGAATCCGGCCCCTGACGTACTACAGGGTGCGGCTGGCTCTCCCGCCCCGACATCCCCCCGGGGAAGGACGCGCCAGCCACGCACCCCCCCCCAAGAGCCGGGGTGACGGTCCTGCTCCACCCCCCCGGGAGAGGCCTCACCCCGGCACCGACTTCCGGCACAGACGCCTTTCCTGACAGACAGGGCAGGCAGTTCGTCATGGCAGTGCCGGAACCGCGCGGTCTGGCCGGCGGCCTGGGCATGGGCCCCGGCCAGGCCGCGACACAAGCGCCGCCCGCGCTGCACCTTCCGGCCCATGCCCCGCACGCAGCCCCCGACCTCACATCTCCGCGTGGCCCCCTCACGCCAGGAGCTGCAGCGCGCCCGCCGGCCCGGCGTCAAATCCCGCGACGCCGCCAACGTCGCCGACATCCTGCTCCGCGCCCCCGTCACCGCCCGTCGCCACGCCTTCAAGCACGACATCACCGCCCGAGAGCGGCCGTACGTCATGCGCGAGGTCGAACGCGTCACCGGCTCCCTCTACGGCCTATGGCGCGACACCCCGAGCGGGTTCGTCGAGGACGTCCTCGGAGAGTCCATCTGGAGCCTGCAGCGCGACGTCCTGGACGCGATCGTCACCCACAAACGCGTCGCCGTCCCGGCCGGCTTCGGCGTCGGCAAGACCCACCTCGCCGCGCGCGCCGCCGTCTGGTTCGTCAACGTCTACCCGGTCGGCACCGCGCTGTGCATCACCACCGCGACCCGCTTCCGGCAGGTGCAGCGGCAGCTCTGGCCCCACATCCGCAAGGTGGTGCCCCGGGCCGGACTGCCCGGCTACTGCGACACCGTCCAGTACAAGATGCCCACCCCGCAGGGGCACGACTTCGTCGCCGCGTACGGCTTCTCGGCCCCCGCGAACGACGAGGCCGCCATGCAGGGCATCCACATGGCCCACATCCTGCTCATCGTCGACGAGGCCGGCGGTATCGCCCCGGCGATCGGCCACGGCACGAACAACCTCCTGACCGGCGGACACGCCGCGATGCTCGCCATCGGCAACCCCGCCATGGACGACCCCGCGTCCTGGTTCGAGGAGCTGTGCCTGGAAGGGGAGGACCCGGAGGAGCCGACCACCGTCACCATCCCGATCTCCTCCCTCACCTCCCCCGCGATCACGGGGGAGCGGGTGCCGTACTGCACGGACTGCCCGCCCAACCCGAACGACCTGCACACCCTCGCCCGGCACATGCCGGACCAGGACTGGGTGGACCGCACCATCCGCGCCTACGGCCCCGATCACCCGTACGTCATCGCCAAGGTGTACGCGCGCTTCCCCAAGGGCGGCGGAGGGCTCGTCATCCCGCCCACCTGGATCGAGGACGCCCTCAACACCGAAGACCCCACCGGGCCCGGCTGGCACCGCCTATGCGACCTCGGACTCGAGGACGAGACCGCCACCCACACCGTCCGCGAAGGCGCCTGGGTCCGCCTCGGCGTCGACGTCGCAGCCGACGGCGGCGACGAGTTCGCCATCGCCCGCTCCATCGGCGACGTCATCGAGAACCGGCACGCCTCCGCTGGCGCCGCCAACGACAACCAGGTCAAGGTCGCCAAGAAGGTCCTCGAGGAGATCCACGCCGCGCAGCGCCTGGCCGACGCCCTCAAGTCCCCGCACCCCGTCCGCGTCAAGGTCGACAAGAACGGCATCGGCCACGGCGTGGTGTCCATGCTCGAGACCTGGGGGCAGAACGGCGAGCACCAGGCGCAGATCGTCGGCGTGATGGTGTCCGAGAACCCCTCCCAGGACGACCCGGGCGCCGTCATGCGGCCCTACCGCAAGCGTGACGAGATGTGGCTCGCCACCCGCAGCCTCCTGCAGCCGGACCCGTCCACCGGCCGCGGCCGGCTGCGCTACCGCATCGACAAGAAGTCTGCGGCGCAGCTCTCCACGCCGAAGCTCCTGTCGAACGCCGGCGGGTACTCCGTCGTCGAGTCGAAGAAGCAGATGAAGGGCCGCGGCATGAAATCCCCCGACCGGGCCGAGGCGATCCTCCTGGCCCCCTACGAACCGGAGCCGATCAACCCGCCCCGCCGCCGCGGTCTGCTGAACTGAGCTGATCATGCAAAAGGGCCCGCCCCGTCGGGTTAGAAACGCTTCCCGGCGTCGACGGGGCGGGCTGAACCCTCATTTGAGGTAAATGCAGTGTGCCACACCACTGAGAGCCTCCCTGTATTTCAACGGCACCCGCCGCAGTCTGCTGAACTAGCCCACCGCGTGCACCCGACGGGGCCGCGAGCGTGCACACTCTTATGCCATGAGTTCGCCCGCCCGCCCCCTCGACGACGACAGCCGCGGCCGCGCACCGGCGGCCGCGCTGACCGCTGTCCCCTCGACCCCGCCCGCCCTGCGGGAGCTCGAGCGGGTCCTGGACGTGTTCCGCACGGTCAACGGCACCGCCAAGGACGTCGTCTCGGACGCCCGCCTGCAGCAACTCGAGTGGGTCGCCAGCGAGCTCGCCCTGGCGCTCCCCTTGGGCCTGACCGAGACAGCCGGCGACTCCCTCGCCGAGCTCCTCGCCCCGGACGCCGTCCACGCATACCTGCTCTACGGCCGCGGCGGATACCTGCGCACCGCGCCCACGGTGTCCACCGACCCCACCAGCTACGACACCACCGAGCGGATCCGGATCTTCTGCCTCGAGGCCCTCGCCCGCCAGGCGCAGATCCCGTTCGAGATGCCCGACCTACCGCCGTGGGGACTACGGCCCACCGTCTCCCCCCTGATGGCCGACCTCATCACCCAGCACCTGGAGGACGAGGCCGCCCAGTGGCCCGAGACCGACCGGCCCGACATCATCGTGCGCGGCCTGGCCATGTGGGCAGTGATGCGCGACGTCCTGCCGCGCCTGGGCGAGCTGGAGTCCATGCGCGTCGACGACCTGGTCCTCACCGCCGACACCCGCACCCTCACCCTGCTGCGCCAGCCGCAGGGCGGCCTACGCGGGAAGATGCCCGAGCCCGAGACGATCCCCCTGAGCCCGGACACCGGCCGCCGCCTCGAGGACTGGCTCGACCGCCGTACCCGGCTGATCGACCGCCTGCAGGGCGGAGTCCCCCGGCACCTGTGGCTGTCCACCCCGCCCAACCCCGACGCCGGCGTCCCGATCCGCCGCCGCGGCATCAGCAAGTGGTACAAGAAGCTCGCCGACGCCGTGCAGATCAAGCAGGACGCCGCCGGCGTGCCGGAGGAGGACCTGGTGCCGACCAGGTGGGAGACGATGCGCCGCACCCTCCTCGCGCGGCAACAGGCCGGGGAGAGTACCGCATAGGCCCCACGGCGGCCTCTGACGGCCCCAGGACGCTGATACCGTCCCCGCATGGATACCGCGCGCGCCCAGGCCCTCACGGTCGCTCTGACGGCCTCCGAGCGGGAACGGGTGCAGCACGCCGCGGCCGCCGTCGGGCAGACCGTGGAGGAGTTCATGCGAACCGCGGTCCTCGAGGCCGCGCACGACCCGTTCCGCGTCGCCCTCGAGCAGGCTGCCGAGACCATCGCCGCGCGCGGCCGCGCCGAGCAGGTCCAGCACGACTACGCCCACTGACGGCCCCGGCCGCGCTGGCGCGAACTTTCCTGATCTTCGGATGGTGTAACCCTCAACATCGCGGGCACACGCACAACAGTTGCCACTCCAGCGGTCTCCCCCCGCCGCGGCGTGGCAAGGCCGCGTCAGCCGGACGCCCCCCCTCCGGGCTGACGCGGCCTTCAACCGTTCAGGGCCTCCACTACTGGACGGGGTGCGCGGCCAACCAGTCCGACAGGTCATGAGCGGATCCGAGGACCTCGTCCCGGTTCGTCAGGGCGTCACCGCCGGCCGGGAAACCCTTGTCTTCGCCCACTGCGATGCCGTCCTCCATCGTGTCGATCAGCGCGTATGCCTCTGACCAGAACTCCGGGCCGGTGCTCTTGTCGGCGTTCGCCGCCTTCCGCAGGTCACGCGCGGGTTTCATGAGCGCCTGCATCTGCTCCCAGCACGTGCCCGGCTCCTGCTCGAGGCACCCGCCGTCAGTGTCGAACTTCGTCACCGCGGCCTGGAACGTGGCGGTCGCCTCCCCCACGGTCACCGCCTTCGCGGCCGGCTTCGTGGCGCCCTTGTCGGCTGAGTCGCTTGAGTCGCTGCAGCCGCTCACGACCGCGGCCAGGACCAGAGCGCCGGCCGCCTTCCCCCACATGCGATGTCTCCCCATGGCGGGGGATCATCGCACGAACCGCCGACACGGACACGGCAAAGGCCCCGACCAGCCGGCCAGGGCCCTCCCCCGAAACTGTCGCGCGCTCTTACTTCTTGGCGCCCCTGCCACCGTTGAGGAGACCGCGCAGCGCCCAGGAGGCCACCGCGACGCACAGCGCGCACACCCCGGCCGCGATGAGCATCGCCACGACACTGGCGAACACCATGAGGCCGATACCGGCCCCGGCGAAGCCCATGGCCAGGTACTTCACCCACGGGTCGGACTGCTTGATGATGATCTGCTGCGCGGGCACCTGGCCGTGGCCGTGCGCGTGCCCGCAGGTGCAGCCGTGCGCCGCCCGGTACTGCTCGATGGGCATGTGCGGCGCCATGTTGCCCGGGTAGACGTTCGACGGGATCACAGGCTCGTGCGGCATGCGGTGCTCTCCTCGCTGGTGGCGGACGCTTCGGGGGTGGGGGTGTGCTGAGCTGCGGTGAGGACGTAGACGACAGCCCGGTCGCGCTTACCGGACTCCTCGACCCAGCCCGCGCGGACCCACTGGGCCAGCCACGGGTTGATGGTCGTGTGGTGGTTACAGATGCCGCGCTTGACCGCCTCCGGCTTGGTCAGCCCTTCCGGGCCGGCCTGCTGCAGCGCCTCCCACAACGGCTTTCGGTTCTCCTCGATGCGGGAACCGTCCGGGTACGTCAGCACCGGCCGCAGGTGCGGCCGGCCGCCACGCGGACCACCACCGCCACCGCCGCCCGGCGGGGGAGTCGGCGGCACAGGGTCCGGATCCTGGTCCTCGGCGCCGGGCAGCGGCACCCGGGCACCGGGGCGGTCGGGCCACAGCTCACGGACAACGGTGATGACCTCGTGGCGCTCCGGCGGCTCGAACGGGAACGTCTGCACCTTCCGCGGCCGGGAGCCGTCCTCGAGGAGGTACGCCTTGCCCTTCTCCGACTCGCCGATCAGGTGCGCGGCCGCGCCCTTGGCGGCCCAACCACGCCCGAGGATGGTGTCCGTCATCTCCGGCGTGGTCGTCGCCAGCGCGACCTTCTGCCCGCAGACGTCGCGGATCTGAGAGGGGACGACCTTGTCCTCCGGCTTCTGCGTGGCAAGGACGACTGGGACGAGGCAGGCCGGGCCACGGGAGAGGATGTCCCGCAGCACGGACACGATCTGCCCACGGAGCTTGCGGTCCGGGATGTCGATGAACGCCGCCAGCTCGTCGACGATGAGCGCGATCGTGGTCCACCCGTCGCCCGGCTCCGCCTTCGTGCGGCCCTCCCGCACCAGGCGGGCGTAGCGGACGTCGATTTCCCGCTGCAGCTCCAGCAGCTTCGCCAGGAACGCGGCGGGGTCGCGGCCGATGAAGTCGTCTTCGTGCTGGCACAGCGGCGCCCACAGGGACAGCTCAACCAGCTTGGCGTCCGCGAGGATCAGCCGCGCCCCGGCGAGCGCCAGGTGCGCCACGACCACCGACAGCAGCACGGACTTACCCATGCGCTGCAGACCGGCGATGAGGATGCCGGCGCGGGCCAGCAGGTGCAGGTGGACGCCCTCGCCGGTGTCCAGGTCGATCGCAACGAGGACCGGCTGCCAGGGGTCCCACTCCTCCAGCTCGTCGAGGATGGGGTGCCGGGAGGGAATGGTGACCGTGTTCTGCGGGGCGGGCGGCCGGGCGGTGACGATCAGGTGGTGCGAGGCACCGCCGTCCCCGACCTCGAGCGTCCAGCCGGGCGCCAGACGCAAAGCGGCCTGCAGACGCGCGACACGCTGCGCACTGCCGGCGATGTCCCGGGGGGAGACACCGACCGGCAGAGAGAGGATGGCGGTCCACGCGCCATCAGGGTGGCGGAGCATCTGCTCGAGGGTCGCGCCGGGCGTCCCCGTGGCGGCCAGCGCGCCGGCGACGTCGTCGGGCGCCAGGACCACTTCGACAGGCACGGCCGCAGCCTGCTTCACGGTCTTGCTGTCGATCTTGGCGCGGTTCAGGCGGTGCTTGGCCAGCCATAGCCAGTACGGGACACCGGCCGCGATGGCACCCACCAGGCCGACGGCCGCGCCAGGTGCAGACGGGAACGCGGTCTGCCACGCCGACCACAGCAGCGTGCCCGACGCCACGGCGCCGCCGTACAGGGCGGGCAGCGCGATCGGGTGCCGGATACCCAGGACAGTGGCCCCGACCGTGGCCGCGCCCAGCACAGCGCCCGCCGTGCCGTAGGCGATCGGCCATTCCAGCCCCGGGTCACCAATCCACGCGGAGGCGTAGATCCAGCTCCCCCACGTTCCGGCGACGACGGGAGGGGCGAAGTAGGGGGCGCGGCGCTGCACGACGGTGCACGCGATGCGCAGCATGCGGGAGCTGCGGGAGGGCCTGGTAACGGTGAAGGCCTCGTAAGCGGCTTCCGTAGCCGAGGTGACGTGATCCGGCGTAACTCGAGGTGTGGACACGTCACGTCACCTCGACAGAAGAGACGCGGACGGACGGACAAGGGCTGCGGTACGCGAGGGCATCGGGGTGTTCCTTCACTTCGTGGTTCCGACGGTTGCTCTCCGCCGGGGGTTGGCCATGACGCCAGTGTTCGGTTATCGCGCTGTGGTGCTGAGTTCTGTGGCTACTTCGGGGTGTTCTTGTCCGTGGCTGGCAAGTGGACCGTTTCGGACTTGTCCTGCCAGGCGTAGCACCACTCGCGTCGGACCTCGATGCGGTCCGCCCAGGGGAAGACCTGGCTGGCGAGGGCCTGCACCGCGCTGGTGAACGCCTCTGCGGCCTTGGTCACACGCGAGCCATGAATGTTGGTGGGCAGCCCGACCGGCACATGGAACTCGAACGTGAGCCGTAGGACGCGCGGCGATTCGGTGTCGGCCACCGGTTCCCCCCTCTAGATCAGCAACAGCCCTCATTGTGCACGATCTTTCGACGAGATTGGAAGATTTCGCCGAAATTCATCAATCCCACCGAGAATCGAGTAGGGGGGCGGCGACGCTCAGCAGCAGCCGCACGCTCTCCGGAACGGGGGGCGGCTGGGGCGGGTCCGCCGGCTCCACCCCGAACCACTCCCGAGCCAACTGCGAGGGGATGGGCGTCGGCGCGACGATCTGCCGCGCCTGCACGCACCGCCACGCCCAGCACCGGGCCGCCTCAGCCGCGCGCCGCTGCTCAGCCTCCATCCACTGCGCGAGGCCGCCGTAGAGCCGGGAGGACTCGGCCAGGTGATAGATGCCTTTCACGTCGATCCCTCGAACCGGCCGACGCCCAGGTGCTCCTTGCAGTTCACGCACCGCAGGACGTCAAGGATGCGGGGATGCTCCTCCACGGGCACCAGACCGCACGTTCCGCAGACAAGCCGGATCTCCTGGATGGGCTGCCCGATGAGCGGCGCCCGCATGACAGGCGGGGCCTGCACGGGCGGGGCCTGCACGGGCGGGAACGAGACCTCGAGCTTGACCAGGTCGGGGTGTCGGTCGGACGGGCCGATCGCGTCGACCTGGCAGTGCAGCGTCACCGGTCGCCATCCTTCGAGAGGCAGGACGGGAGGCAACTCGCCCCCGAGGAGCGTGGGCAACTCCTCGGGGGCGAGCTCGTGGTTGCCGGGCTTGTTCACCGCGGTCCCTCGATGGCCTGTGCCGGGGGAGGCCCGGCAGTTTCCGCCTCGTCGGCGGCCTCGAATGCGGGTCCCTCGGTGTAACCGATGTGCGTCCAGGCGCCGGCCGCGTCGGGCGGAGTCCCGACGGGGGCGATGAACACGGAGGCGTGGCCAACTTCGCCGGTCACAGGGCATCCCCCCAGTACCCGGGCAGCTCCGTGACGGTGATGCCCTCCTGCTCGGACAGGCGGGCCACGCTCGGGTCAGCGCTCCACACGGTGAGGTTGGGGAACTGGCGGTGCGCGGCCCGCAGCCGCTCCCGCTTCACCACGGCGCTGGGCCGGTAGTCGCCGCGGCCGCGCATCAGGACCAGGGTCGAGGGCACCCTGTGGCGGGCCAGCCACTGGGCCACGAGGGGCGCGTTGCGCTGGTCCCCGCCGGTCATGATGATGACGGTCTTCCCGCTCTGGTGCGCCTCCTTGGCGGCCCGCACGACGTCCCGGTTCGCGGGGCACTTGAGGATCGCCCGGTAGAACCTGGAGGAGTCGCCGGCCAGACGGTGGATGCGCGTCACGTTGGCAAGGCCGCCCTCGAGGTCGAAAGCGACCGCTGCACGCGGCGGAGCGATCGGAGCGATTGCGGTGGTCACTGGGCCCCCTCGTTGTAGACGCTGATGATCTCGAGGGCCTTCTCCACGCACGGGGCGCAGGACCGGCGGACCTCGGAGCGGCATATCGCTGCGGCGAGGGCGTCGATGGTGCCCAGCGCGGCGAACTCCAACAGGGCGCGACCCCTCTTCGCGCAGCGGTCGCAGGCCTTCGTCTTGCCGGGGCGGGTGCGGCCGCACGCGATCAGGGCGATGAGCTGCTCGAGGTCGGCGGTGTCGGGTGCTTCAACGGCAGTGGTCATCGGTTGCAGTCCTTCGGGGCGCGGGACTTGTGGTGAACGATGGTCTGGAGCTCGCTCCCGACCTGCTCGTACGCGGTCATCTCCTGGCAGGCGGTGCACCTGTAAGCGACATACCGGCGCAGGGGGTTGGTCTGGCGGCCGCCGGCCATCTCGCCGGGACCCGGGTCCCCGCACCACTCACACGACGGGTCGTAGTGGGAGAGGACCGGCGACTTCGTCCAGGCCGACCAGGTGATCGGCCGGCCGGCGTGCTCGGAGGGCAGGGGAGCCGGGGCGTACGTCACCGGTTCCGGGACGGCCCACAGGTGGCGTCCGCGGCGGTCCGGCTCCGGCAGCTCCTCGGCGACGCCGGAGGGAACGGGGCGCGGCCGCTCGGGCTCCGGCTCCCCGCGCAGGGCGCGCAGGCAGGCCGGGCAAATGTCCGACGCGGTGACCGGCCCGTCCCACGGCCGCACCCCGGGCGCCTGCTCGGCGTCCGGCGCGCACTCCAGCGGCACGGTGAACACCGGCACCCGCGGGGCCACGGCGCCCTCCACGGCGACGTGCAGGTGCGAGTGACCCGCGGCGCGCACGACCAGGCGGCCAGCCCACTCGGGCGCGGCCGTCGTCTCGACGGCGAGCGCGCTCACGACGACTCACCAGCCTCGACCAGGTGGAGAACGCCGGCGACGCTGGCCCACATGTTCGCCATGGTCACCGCCGTGCCGCGTTCTTCCTTCGCCGCGTCGGCACGCTCGTGCCAGTCGCGGGCGGCAGCGCTGTAGCGCTGGTCAGCCATCTTGTGGGCCTGCTCCCGACGGGTCTGCACCGCCTTGTGGGCGCTCTCGGCGCGCCCGGCCCAGACCGCGGCGTGATGCGCGGCTTCGGCCGCCGTGGCGCTCATCGGACACGTCCCACGAGGAGCGGCACCAGGCCGGTGGGCTTCGGGTTCTGCCGGTAGGCGTTCCGGCGGGCGGCGTGGACGTTGCGGCGGGCGAGGCAGAGCACACCGGCCGGGACGTGGCACTCCGGGCAGGGCACCGAGTAGGCGCCGTGCTGGAACCGGGCTGCGGTCTCGTGCGCAGCGTCGTGCGCGGCGTCTGCGGCCGGGGACGGGATGACGGCGGACAGGAGAGGCATCACGCGCGGCCCTCCTGACCGCCCGCGGCGGGGAGCATGCTCGGGCGGGACCCCTCGGCGGGGAACGGGCGTTCGCGGTCGATCTGGTAGTCCCACTGCATGGTGGTCGGGCGGGGCTTCGTGCACCGGCGGTAGTAGGCGCTGCCGTACTCCATGTCCGTGCTGTCCCCGCGTTCTATCGGCAGCTCCAGCGTGAGGGGCGGGCCGGCCAACGCGTCGGGCGTCTGGGGCATCTTCGGCCCCCACAGGGGCAGGATGATCCCCTTGTGTGGGCCATCGATGATCTGCACTTCGTAGAAGTCCGCGTCGTCGCCCGCCGCTTCCTTGGACGCGTGGCCCACACGGCGCGCCCAGGTGTTGGCGTCGCGGGCTGTCGGCGTCGGGGAGTAACCGAGGATGCTCCGCAGTGCGGCGATCGTCGACAGGAGTTCCGAGTATGCGGCGACGGGGAAACCGTCCGTCCACTGGTCCCGCAGCAGGGAACACGCCGCCTTGTCGGCGGCCTCGAGGAGGTGGAGGTCCACGACGTCGCGGTCGAGCAACGTGCCACTGCGTGCATACGCGCCGCGGACCAGGTCGAGTATGGGCTCACCGCTCACAGTCGGTGGCGTGGAAGTGGTGCTCATGGAGGGGCATCTCCTTGGTGGTGGCGAGGGCGGGCCAGCCCTCAGCTTCTGTACGTCGGATCACTGGTTCCTGTTACGGTTTCGGCGTTTCCGCTGGTCACCGGCTCGACGAGTTCCACGATGACGAGGGTCATGCGGGCGTACCCGGTGGTGACGGGCGCACCCATGACGGGGTTCGGGCCCAGGAGGTGCTCGTGGTCGTCATCTGGCAACAGGTGGCGCTCCGACGGCCGTTCGGGGGTTGGGGTGACCAGTCCGTCGACGTACGCCTTCGCGGTCGGCGACCAGTTCCCCGGGTCCCGGGACCGCTTGAGCGGCCGGGGGTGCAGCACGTAGAAGATCGCCGCGCGCTGCAGGCGGGGCAGACGGTGCGCTGCGATCAGGCTGGTGGCGTCCGCGCGAAGCTGTTTCCGGATCTCGTGCTCTCGCCGCCAGTGGAGCCGCTGGTTGCTGGTCAGCATCTTCTCGGCGTACGGCATGAGCAGTGACCAGGTGCGACCGACGCCGGACAGGCCGGCGAGCAACGGCTCGAGCGCGGGCGGTTCCGGAACGGACGGAAGGCCCGGGTGCGCGGCCGGTCTCCGCTGCGCCACGGCGGCGGCCGCCGCGGGCTGGGGACCGCGGCGGCGCGCCATGAGCTCCTTGTACTGCTGGGCGGTCATGCGGACCACAGGGTCAGCCCTCCAGTGCGGCGGTACCGGCTTCGGTGAGCCGCCAACGGTGGCCGGAGTGACCCGTTTGCGTCGCGCTGCGCTCCGCGTCCTTGGCCGTCCAGCCCTTCGCCTGCAGCCTCTTCACCGCGGCATCGACGCTCCGGCCCAGCGCGCCGGCGCGCCCTCGGCTCGGTTCGGTGGTGACGCGGATCGTCGGGGCGCAACGGGCGTGCGTCATGGTGAAGACGACGCCGGAGGCGATGACCTGCAGCAGCTTCCGTTCTGCCGCGGTGGGCGGGGCGGGGGCGTCGAGGGTGCGGACCTTCTCCATGTAGGCGAGGCAGCGGCGGCAGTTGGCCGGGGCGTTGACCGGCTCGCCCAGGTGCAGCGGGTTCGCCCGGTCGGGCGTCTCGCACAGGCCGCGGTCGGCGAGGTGCTTGCGGGACTGGCCAGAGACCAGCTCCTCCTTCGGTACCGCGTGCCGCAGCGATCCGCCCACACCGGTGTGCCGGGTGTTCTCCCGGACGGTCATCTCGACGCCGGCCGCGGCCAGGGCCGCCTGCCAGCGGCGCATCTCCCGCTCCTGGCGCTCCCTGACCTGCTTCTCGCGCAGCTCCTTCGCCTCCTGCGCGTGCCTGCGGTCCTCGACGATGCGGGCCGGCAGCGGCGGGTTCAGGCCGCGCTCGTCAGCGACGATCAGCATCCAGCCGTCCACGGTGGATAGGGCGTAGGCGCCGGGGAAGCCCTTGCCCAGCACCGCGGCGCACCAGTCGCCGCCCCGGCGGCGGGCAACCTCCGTCCAGCGGTCGGTGTCGGCCAGGTTGACGAACGGCCCTTTGCGGCGGCGGGCCTCGCGTCGGACGTCTTCGTACTCGGGGTACGCCGGCTCGGGGTCGGGCTGAGGGATCAGGGTGGTGACGACGCGTCGTCGCATCGGGGTGTTCCTCTCTTCGGGTGCAGGCGGTTGCTCTCCGCCGGTGGGTGCTGGTCAGCGCTGGACGACTGCCCGGCGGATGTCTCGGTGGGTGACGGTGACGGTGTGACCGCGGCGCCGGAGCCGACGGGCCAGCTTCTCGGCAACAACCACCGACCTGTGACGTCCGCCCGCACATCCCGAACCGATGACGATGTGCTCGACGTTCGGACCCGCCGCGTACGCCTGCACCTGCCTGGTTGTGGCCTTCAAGAGCTGACGGACTCCAGCGGTGTTCAGGACCTTCCGGCGTACGAGTCGGTCGTAGCCGGTCAGCTCTCGCATGCGCGGGTCGACGTGCGGGTCTCGGAAGGCCCGCCGCAGGTCGAGGGTCACATCGGCTTCCGGGGCCTGACCGTGCAAGTAGCCGAAGCTGACGATTTCAACGGTGGCCACAGAGGGCTCCTTCGTTTGGACTTCCGGCGGTTGCTCTCCACCGGTCGGCGCCACAACGGGCGTCCGTGGGGTCATGAGGGGGTGAGCGGAGAATCGTTCTGGGCGAAGAATCGAACGGCTCGAACAGAGCCGTTGTTACGCCTTGACGGGGAGCACGGAGTCGACCGAGGCGTCCCAGGAGCGGCTGAACCAGCGCGGGATGCCGGGGAAGGCCCGGAACAGCAAAACGCCGGCGGCAAGCGTGAGGGCGAGCGACAGGTGCGCCAGGGCCCAGCCGATGACGGCGCCCGCCATGGCGAGCGCGATACCGAGCACGGGCGGAACGGCGCCCGGGTGCGCGAGGGCCAGGAGAACGAGGGCGTACGCGACGAGCTTCAACTTGCCGGGCAGCTTCCGCACGGGGGTGCTCCTTCGGTTCGTGGTTCGGGCGGTGCTCTCCGCCCTCGGAAGACACGATACGGGGTTACTCGTGGGTAGCCGACAATAACTCCAATTGTTGTCGGTAAAGTTGGCGCCACATCAGATCCGGCATCTGCCGGGCCAACGAGGAGGGGGATGGACAGGTGGCGAGCGCGAGCGTGGTGGTACCGCAGATGCCCGGGGCGACCAATGTCGAGGAAGCGTGGGCCAAGCTGCCCGACTACCTCGCCGCCATCGGCGGCTACGACATGTGGTACGTGGAGGCACTGGTCCGCTTCGACGGGGCACAGCGGGCCGGCGCCCGAATCATGGAGCGCATCACCGAGCGGCTGGCTGAGCACAACATCGGTCACCTGCCCGATCGGCTGCCGACGGACGGCAACTGCCGTGTGCTGCTCTACAACCGGGACCAGTTCAACGTCGGGTTCCTTCTGCGCCTGGTGCACGAGCTGGCTACGCAGGAGTACAGCGACAACACGAATGCATTGGTCGGGACTTTGAAGATCACGCTCGATGGCCACCGGAAGGTGCTGCAGGCCGCAGAGCGGAAGGTGAAGGAAGGGCAGTGAGCAGCCTCAACGCGGACGAGTGGAACGCGCGGTACCCGGTCGGCACGCGGGTGGTGGCGTACCCCTTCGTGCGACCCGAGGACCCGGTGGCCGTGGCCTACCGGGAACGGGCCGCCACCGGCACCCTGCCGCCCGCGTGGGGGAGTGACCCGTGCCGGACGCTGGACACCGTCACACGGTCCCCCGCGTGGGCGTTGGGGGACGGCACTCCGGTCGTCCAGGTGAAGGGCGAGTCCGGCGGCATCGCCCTCCACCACATCGACCCGGTCCCCGCTGACGCAGAGGCCAGGCCCGCGGCATGACGGTGCGCGCCGAGGACGACGAGGTCGTCGACGCCGAATTCGTCGAGGACGGGGAGCTGGTGCGCGCTGCGCCGGCGCCCCGCCCGCTCGTCGACGAGCACACGGTGTTGCGGCCCGGGGAGTCCATCCCGACCAGCGACGATCCGGGCACGACGTACACCGAGCGGGACCTGTACGTCAGCGAAGAGACCGCGCGCATCCTGGACGAGTCCGACCCGGGCGACTCCGGCCCGATGAAGGCCTTCAAGGCGTGGTGTGCGGAGCAGGGCCGTGTGGCGGTGCCGTGCACCACGGCGACGTTCACCGAGTACAGTCGGCACCTGATGCAGCGGGGCCTCAAGGTCGCCACGATCAAGAACTACATGTCGCGGATCCGTACGGCGATGCCCGCGGGGAAGAAGCCGGATAACAGCCTGTACCTGCGGCTCCTGGCCGACTACCGGAAGAAGAACAAGCGCGCGGTGCGCACGCGGCAGGCCTTCCCGCTCACCCTGTCGTACGTCGTGCCGATGATGGAGAAGGCCGAAGCCGACGGCCGGCCGATCGGCATCCGCGACGCGGCCATGTTCGCCTTCGGGTACATGTTCCTCGGGCGCAGCATCGAGGACGTCAACCTGGAGATCGAGGACGTGAAGGTCCTGGACGACCGCGTCCTTGTCTGGCTCGCCGAGGACAAGACCCACAAGGACGAGGAGCAGACGATCCCCCTCAAGGACCGGCCGGAGGACGTCCAGCTCGTCCGCCGGATGCGCCGCTGGCTGGACTACCTCGCCAGCATGGGCGTCACGACCGGCCCCGTCTTCCGGCACCTCCTCAAGAACGGCATGCCGGCCACGGAGGAGACCCGCGCGAAAACGGCCACCAAGCGGGGCCTTCACCTGCGGGGGCACGTCGTCAATGAGCGCGTGAAGCACTGGTTCGCCAAGGCCGGCCTGGTGGGCGACGGCCGGCCAATCACCTCCCACGGCCTACGCGCGGGCGCCGCCACCGACCTTGCCGCGAACGACGCCACGGACGAGGACCTCGAGCGGGCCGGCCGGTGGGCCAAGGGCTCATCCATCCCCCGCAAGGTCTACGTCCGCCCCGCCCAGGACGCGAAGAAGAACCCGTTCGACAAGGTTCCCGTACACGACCCGACGGCACCGGCCTGACCGCGCCCGTTGGGCCGGTTCCGTACCGTGCGGGGCCTGGCACCGGTACCGTCGGCGTAGAACGATGGCGGCCCCCCTCAACGTCTCTGAGGGGGGCCCCATGCTGTTGGGCAGTGCCCAGGTCGGGCGTGCGTCAGGCGGTGGTCTCGCCCTGGCTCACGCTGGTGATGAAGGTGGCCCAGGAGCTGCGCGGGAAGACCAGCGCGGGCCCCTTCTTGTCCTTGGAGTCACGGACAGCGACCGCGGCCGGGAGGTTGGCGGCCTCCACGCAGTTGCCGGTGCCGTCGCTGCTGTACGAGGACTTGAACCAGGCGCCTTCCGGGGCGATCTCGGTAGAGGTCTGGGGCATGAGGTGAGTGTTGATGGCTCCGCTACTTTCCAGTGAGTGATTCCAGGAATTCGATGGTCTCCTCGAGGCCGAGAGCGGCCCCGACCATCGCGTTGAACCGGCGTGTGAACCGGTCGACTTCACGGGGCTTGTCGCTCGTGGACACGGCCCCCCACGCATTGTCAGTCTGAACCCGCGACGGCAGCTCTCCGAGGTCGAGGATGGCGAAATCGTTGGTTGCTCGGTAGCCGCGCCTGAACGGCAGCACCTGGACCTGGATGTGGTCCTGCCGGGCCAGTTTGATGATCTCGCGGTACTGCTCGAGCATCGTCTCGTCGTCCCCGACGGGGATGCGCAGGGCAGCCTCGCCGAGTATGACGCGGAGACGGACGTCGCCGCGCTCGAGGACCCTGCGCTTTCGCTCCATCCGTAGGTCCACGTTGCGCTGTATGAACTCGCTGGTGGTGTCCTCGACGGGCCGCTGGACCTCGAACAGGGCCCGCGCGTAGTCCTCCGTCTGCAGGAGGCCGCACACGACGGTCGGGTGGTAGGCCAGGATCTCGGTAGCCTCCGCTTCCAGACCGACGTAGTGCGGCATCCCCGTCGGCATGAAGG
The DNA here is from genome assembly GCF_014203535.1 of Streptomyces griseomycini. Taxonomy (GTDB): domain Bacteria; phylum Actinomycetota; class Actinomycetes; order Streptomycetales; family Streptomycetaceae; genus Streptomyces; species Streptomyces griseomycini. Next base: position 63,766 of record NZ_JACHJI010000017.1, on the reverse strand, counting down.
CGCGGAACGTGGTCAGCCAGTCGTCGTTCGCGGCCTCGCGGTTCAGCTCGACCAGGTACTCGATCAGCTCGTCATCCTCGACGGCGTATCGCTTCAACAGCGTGCGCAGGTCCCCGACGTTGCGCCGGAAATTGAGCTCGCCGTGCTCGATCCGCGCGAGGGACGCCTCCGACAGTTGCCTGAGCCCGCGCACGGCGGCTTTCCGGGTCATGCCGCGCGCTCTGCCGTCCTCGACGGGCGGGCAGTTCTCGCGCAACTGCCGTAGCTGGATCCCAAGATCCAAACGCCGCCCGGTCGCCCCTCGCTTCGCCGCCACCTGTGCACCACCCCCATGCGTCTGCGCTGGTTGAGTACGACCCTGCGCAGAGTGTGACACCCGCTGTGCGCCCACCGCAGCCCCCTGTGCAGGTTCTGGCATAGTCCATTTGCGACGCCACTGAATTTTCAGTGGCGATCCAGTTGCTTACCAATGCGTCCTACCGCCACGGTAGTTGAGCCAACGCAAACCGTGACAGGCAAGCTGGGAAAGTCGCACCCCCGTGCGATTCCGCTTCGCCCTGCCGCACCGTCACGCATTGGGCGTCTGGAGGCCCCGGCATGGCATCACCTGCGTCTGCTGCGCAGCAGGAAAACCCCTGGAAGACTCCGGTCGTACGGACGTCGCGCACGGCCCTCCCCCGCAGCGGGGACGTGATGACCGCGTGCTTCGCGGTCGCTCCCCGCCCCTGCGGCACCCACCCGCCGGCCGGGGACGCGGCCCGGATCGGCACCATGCGCCGTATCGCCGCCGCCCGGCTCAGGTACTGCGGCCTCGAGGTGTTGAAGGGCGACGTGATGCTGATCGTCTCTGAGCTGCTGACCAACGCGTTGCTGCACAGCGGCACCACGGAGATCAGCCTGTCCATCACCGCGGAGGACAAGAGCCTCCGTATCGCGGTCCGTGACGGGATGCCGGGCAACGCCACCCCGAAGACCCCGGGCCACAAAGACGAGAGCGGGCGCGGCCTGCAGCTCGTCCAGGCCCTCGTGAAGGAAAGCGGCGGCACCTGGGGAACCAGCGACAACGGCGCCGAGACCTGGTGCAGCCTCACCATCCCGGCCGGAGCGGCATCATGACCGCCCCGGTCCCCGCCTTACGGTGGACGCCACCCCTGGACGCACAGGCCCTGACCGGCGTCTTGGAGAAGGTCCGCCAGTGGACCCCGTTCGACGGCGGCGCCTTACTCGACGACATCGCCACCGCGCTGGACGACGTCGCCCCAAGCGGAGCCGGCCTGGAGGGACTCGCCCAACGGCTCCACGAACACCTGACACGTCTCGTGGACATAGCGATCGCCACCGAGGCCGCCCACGAAGACCACGAAGCCGGCCGACTGGCCCAACGCGCCCGCGCCCTGCACGCCGAGCGCACACCGGCCGACCACCAAAGCGCCGTCGGCCACCTGCGACGGATGGCCTGGGCCGCGAACGAGCTCCTCGAGCGCCTGGCCGCCATTGGATGCCTCAAGGAGGCGGCGTGACCACTCTCCCCCCGCCGCCACGATCCCTGGAAGAGAAGACTGTGCGCACCGAGCCGCCCCTGATCCCGTTCGTCATCCAGCGTGAGGGGGAGGAAGCCGCCCCCGACAACCTGCGACTGGCCCCGCTCGGGAAAGGCCGCTACCGGCTGTGCTACGCCGACGAGGACCCCCGGGACCGTGACCTGCGCGGCGTGCTGTGGGCCCGCTGCTCCTTCGGCCCCGTCGACGACCTCGGCCAGCCGACGGGCAGGCCACAGTGGCGGATGATGCACCCCCTGCGGCAGCGGGGCACGATGCAGGCGATGCGCTGCCAGGTCTGCGCCGAACGCGCGCGGACCCCGCTCGGGTACATCTTCCTCGCCGGCCCGGACACGGTGGACCCCGACGACTCGATGGTCCTGACGAACCAGCCGCCGGTGTGCGCCCGGCACGCACGCCCCGCCGCCGAGCTGTGCCCGCACCTCACCCGCGACCCGGTGGTGCTCCTGGCGCAGAGCGCACCCCTGTACGGCGTGAACGGTGTCGGCTACGGCGCCAGCGCCGACGGCGTACTGGTCGTACAGCGGCCGGAGGGACCGATCCCGTACGGCCACCCGCTCCTGCCGACCGTCCTCGCCTCCCAGATGGTGCGCCGCCTCAGCACCTTCCGCCTCATGGGCCTGGACCAACTGCTCTGGGAACTGGAGCGCGCCGCATAGACCCCTGCCTGGCGGCCCGAATGTCCCCCGGCCGGGCCGCCAGGCAGGCACAACTCCCGGCGCGGGGACGAACTGCCCGACTCGTGTTCCCCCACGGCAAGGTCATCGCCCCGCGTCGGGCTTCTCTCCGCTCCCCACGAAGGAGCGGTATACAGCTCGGCGCGACGGTCACCCCTGCCAGGATCAGCCGCCGCGCCGAGGACACCACCCATGTCACAACGCGAAGGAGAATCGCGTGACAGCAGCAATGGTGCCGGACATCCAGACCTTACGGATTGGTGTCCTCTGCGGAGGCGCCTCCCCCGAACGGCCCGGTTCAATCGCCTCCGGCGAGCACGCGTCCAAGGCTCTCACCGATGCCGGGATCAGCACCGACCTGATCGACGTGGCGGACATCCCGCTCTCTGCCCTGCAGGGGCGTATCGACGTGGCACTCCTCGGCCTGCACGGGCTTGGGGGCGAGGACGGCAAGATTCAGGGCGCCCTCGAAACCGCCCGGATTCCCTACACCGGTTCCGGGGTGCTCGCTTCCGCGATCGGCATGCACAAACCCACCTTCAAGAACCTGGCCCTCAAGGAACACCTGGACACCCCCCGGTGGGTGATGATTGACCCGCAGGTGTCGGTGACGCACACGCTGTCCGTCGTCAGGCACTCCATCGGGTTCCCCGTGTTCGTCAAGCCGTCCAGCGGCGGCGGAAGCCTTGCAGCCGGCATCGCACACGACGAGACCCAGCTCAGTCGCATGATCGAAGCCGCGCACGCGGAGCCGTACGCCGAGTACATGGTCGAGGAGTACATCCAGGGCCTGCCGTGCACCGTGGGCCTCATCGAGATCGACGGCCGCGTCATGACGCTGCCTGTCCTCGACGTCGAGACGACCCGCGAGTTCTACGACTACGAGGCCAAGCACGACCCGACTCTGCGCACCGAGCACTGCCCGTCCATATTGCCGCAGCACATGACGGACTCCATGAAGTACATGGCCCGGCGGGTGTGGCGGATGATCGGCGCGCACGGCGTGCTGCGCGTCGACTTCATGGCGGGCGCCAACGGCCGCGTCACCATCCTGGAGTGCAACACGCTGCCAGGCCTGTCCGCACGAGGAAACCTCGCCACGATGGCGAAGGCGTCGGGGATCTCCTACCCCGCGCTGATCCAGCACATCGTCAGGACGGCGTTCACCAAGCCCGCGTACCTGCCGTAGGAAAGACTGGGGCGCATGAGCGTCCCGACGATCCTCCACCCCGTGCCCTACTACTCGCAGTGGGAGTCCGCGTCCCTGGTGCCGGAGTTCATCACTGGCACCAGGGACGCGGCAGATGATCCGCTGTGGCAGAAGTCCGGCGCTGACAGCCCGCAGGAGTACGCGTTCTGGGCGCCGCGCATGTGCGGCGTTGCGTGCCTGCGGATGGCGCTGGACTTCTGGGGGCATTCGGTTCCGCCGTCCGTTCCCCTGGCGAGGGAGCTGTGCGAGGCCGGCGCCTACGTCCGGGACGGGAACCAGGTAAAGGGCCTGATCTACCAGCCGTTCGCCGAGCACGTACGGGCCCGCTGGGGGCTGGAAGCTGAAGCCGTCCCCGAGCTGTCTGCCGCGCATCTGCCCGGCATCATCACCGGCGGCCGCCTGGCGCTGCTGTCGGTACACAAGACGATCCGCACGACCGAGGAAAAGCCGCCGAGCAAGGGCGGGCACCTGGTGCTCGCCGTCGGCGTCAGCGAGGAGAACGTGATGCTGCACAACCCCTCTGGGCTGCCTGGGGTGTCCCAGGAGGCCGCGCCAGTCTCGTGGGCCCGGCTGGAGAGCTTCTATGCGGGCAGGGGGGTGATCCTGGGTGGCTAAGGAAGCAAGCGAGCAGACTGGAGGGCGGCGGATCGCCGTCCTGGGCGAGATGCTGGAGCTGGGCAACGAAGCCGCCAGGGCACACTGGGACGTGGGCCGGATGGCAGGCGAGTACAACATCGACATGGTGATCGCGGTCGGCGATGACATGGCCAAGCAGCTTGCCCTGGGCGCGGCCGATGCCGGTGTAGAGGCCGCCATCGTTCGGGACAACGAGACCGCCACCGCGTTACTCGATGCGCTCCTGCAGCCCGGCGACATCGTCCTGATCAAGGGTTCTCGCGGGGGCATGCGCTGGCAGATTGCGCAGGCCCTCACAGGAAAGGAGATCACCGGCATCTTGAGTTGACGGTTCATCCAGACGCCTGAACCTGTTCGATCTCCCGCCCCCGAGCCCTCCCCGGCCCGGGGGCGCAGCCGTTGGGGTGTAACAGAACACGGCCGTTGACGTTCCGGGAGTGAAGGGGGTTGCGCTTTATGTCAACCCCGCAGTGATCCGGAGGAACGGTGACGACAGCGACAGCCCCCCTCTCGCCCGAGACCGGCCGCTCCCATCTGCAGGAGAGCCTGTTCGCCTGGCTCGCCCCCGAGCCGGCCCCCAGCCCGGCCCCGGAGCCGCCCGCGCCCGCGGCTGAAACGAAGACGCTCGAGGAGCCCGCCCCCGAAGTACCCCCGGCTCCGCCCGCGCCGGAGCAGAAACCGGACCTCTCCCACGTGTGGGTCGTGGCCGCCGAGATCGAGGTGACTCCGAAGATCGCGCGCGTCGCTGACTTCCGGGGCAGCTTCAAGACCACCGAAGGGCAGCGCGTCGACGCACTCGAGGTGTATTGCAAGGGTTGCCGCCGCCCGTACGACGAGGTTCGAGGCGACGACTGCGCCGCGAAGATCGACAACACGCACCTGATCGGCGGGGACCAGTCCAAGCGAGCGAAGCGGAAGATCCCTGTCCCGCCCGCGAACGCCAGGATCATCCCCGGCGGCAGGATCAACCGGCGCGGCATCGGCGCGTACGTGTCGGGGGTGTCCCGCCCCAAGCGCTGAGCACGCGACACTAACGCCGCACGCTGTTCATGGTGCGCGGCGTGACTACTCAGCGAACCCCCAGGGCGCTCGCCCGCGAAGCCGCCGGCCTGTGCCTCACCGCTCTCGGCGTGCTCGGTGTCCTCGTGGCGCTGGGCGCACTCCACTGGGCTGCGGCCCTGAACGCCGTCATGATCGGGCTCATCGTCGCGGGCTGGCTGATCACCCCCAAGCCCGACGCCCCACGCCGCGTGCACGTCCTGCGCTGGGCAGTCTGCGGAGTCGGGTACAGCGGCGTCACCGCGTGCGCGTTCGTGCTGTACGCGCCCGCGGGCTGGCTCTACATCGCCCTCGCCGTCACCGCGGCCGGCCTCTGGCTCGCCACCCACGAGTCTGAGGGGGCCTGATGCCCCGCCAGTTCCTCCCCACGCTCCGCGGCCTCCTCGCCCCCCGAACGGTCGAGCCGCCACCCCCACCCGTGGAGACGAAGGACCTCCTCGCCGGGGGCGGCGTCTACACATCGATGTCGTACGCCGGCGTCACCAACGTCTGGGGCACCCCCGGCCGCGCGGACGGCTGGGACCTCGAGCGCGTCGTCATCGAGGGCTACGAGCGCAGCATCTGGACCTTCAAGAGCGTCGAGGCGATCAGCAAGCACGCCTCTACCCTGCCCATACAGATCGGCCGCGGCGGCGACGAGCGGGAGTTCGAGGAGACCCTCGAGGACCACCCGCTGCTGCGGCTGCTGAACAAGCGGGCCAACCCCCTCGAGACCGGCGACGTCTTCAAAAAGCGACTCAGCGCCCAGTTGCTGCTCAGCAAGAAGGGTGTGTTCATCGAGAAGACGTACAGCCGCGGCGGAGTCCTGGTCAGGCTTGACCTGCTGCCACCGGACCGCGTCCAGATCATCCCGGACGACCGGAACGCCGACTACATCAAGCATTTCGAGTTCACGGACTACGCCGGACACATCCGGGAGCTCAAGCCGGAGAAAGTGATCTGGCTGCGCGACCCGCACCCCACCGATCCGTTCTGCGGCGTGACCCCGCTCGAGGCCGCCGGCCTGTCCGTCGACCTGGACGTCAAGGCCCGCACCTACAACATCTCATTTATCGACAATGACGGCAGACCGGGCGGCATTGTCGGTATCGACCTGGACGGCGTCGACTCCGCCGAAGTCGAACGGATCCAACGGCGCCTCGCCCCAGGCGCACACAACGCCGGCCAGCTCACCCTCGTCGGCACCGGCCCCGGCGGCGTCACCTACGTGGACACCTCCGCCCGCCCGCGGGAGATGGCATACGAGACGCTGGCCAGCACCGCCAAGAACGAGATCCTCTCCGCGTTCGGCGTGTACGAGTCCGTCATCGGCAACGCCAGCGAGCGGACGTTCAACAACGCCGACCGCGAAGAGTGGAACTTCTGGGCACACACCGAGCTGCCCCACCTCAACCTGATCGCCTCGGCGTTCGACCCAGACCTGTCCGACGACTGGGTGATCCGGTTCGACACCTCCCAGGTCCAGGCCCTGGAGTTCCCCCGCCGCCAGGCCCGCGAGGAAGCCCGCAAGGAGTTCGAGGCCGGGCTGATCACCATCGACGAGTACCGGGAGATCGCCAAGCGCCGGCCGTTCAACACCCCCCAGTCCCGCGCGCTGTGGATCAGCCCGCAGAAGGCGCCCGTACCGGCCAACGACCAGGACGCGGCCGCCCTCGGACTCGCCCCTGACCCCGGCCTCGGTGGCGACCCCGCCCTTGACGGTGGCCTTGGGGCCGACCCCGCCGCGGCGCTGCCCCCGGCCCCCGGAGACGGGCCCGCCGCCGCGGACGTCGCCACAGCCCGCGCACTCGAGACGTCCCCGACCGCAGCGGACGACGTCGCCGCAGCCCGCGGGCAGGCGCCCCTCGAGCTGCCGGCCGGACCGGCGGCGACCGCCGCGGACGACGTCGCGGCGGCCCGCGCCGAGAGCACCGACGCACTCCCCGGAGATGCGGCCGACGACGTCGCGCGCGCCCGCGCCACCCGCATGCAGCCCGACTCCGGGCCCGCGGCCGAGGACGTCGAGAACGCGCGCGCCCCGATCGAGACTAAGGCACTCCCGCGGGACGGGTTCGAGGTCACCGACGCCGATTTCGACGCCCTGGCCATGGCCGTGCAGGCGGCCCTCACCGCGCTTCTGGCACGGCAGGAGGGCGTCATCGTCGCCCGGCTCCGCGCCCCGAAGACCCGCAAGTACACCCGGTTCTGGGAGCCGGAAAACGAACACGACACCCGCGGCGGCGACGCGAACATCGACGAGGACCGTGTCGTGTCCGCCGCCCGCTGGGCAGAGGAGACCACCAACACCCTCGCCCCGATCCTGCAGCGCGCCGCCACCGCCACCGCCCGCAAGCTGAGCCAGGCCCTCACCGGTACGGACACGGTGCCCCCGGCCGTGGCCGCGGCCGCGCTCGTCACCGCGATGTACGCCGGCGAAGCCATCACCGCCTTCCTCGGCGAGCTCGCCGAAGTGCTGCGGGAGACGCAGGACAACGACTCAGACCTTGACCTCGACACCCTCGTGCACACAGTGGGCGGCTACTACAACGCGGCCGTGCCCGCCCTGGTGGCCCGGACTGCCGAGACGTGTGCCGTCGCCACCATCAACGGGGCCGCGGACGCCGCGGCGGAGAGCGCTGGCCCCGACGTCGTCCGCACCTGGGTCACCCGCCGGGACGACCGCGTCCGGCCCGCGCACAAGGCACTGCACGGCAAGACCCTGCCCGCCGGCACCCCCTACCAGATCGACGGCGCCCAGCTCCGGTATCCCGGCGACCCCTTCGCGCCGCTCGCGCTGACGATCAACTGCCGATGCCGCCTCCACTACGCCACGGACGAAGAGGTGAGCTGACGTGAACATCTACCCCGCCACGCTCCAGCACCTGGTCGACGCCGACACCTACGACCTGAACATCGACCTCGGCTTCGGGATCAGCACCCGCCAGCGCGTCCGCCTCCTCGGGCTGAACACGCCGGAGAAGAACACCCCCGAGGGCAAGGCCGCCAAGGCGTGGGCCGCCGACTGGTTCACCCAGCACGCCCCGGGCCTGGTGGTGCGGACCCACCACAAAGAGAAATACGGCCGCTGGCTCGCCACGATCACGGCCGCCGACGGCGCATCCCTGAACAGCGCCCTCCTCGACGCCGGTCACGCCGCTCCCTACGACGGCACCGGTCCCCGCCCCGTCCCCGCCGCCAAGGAGTCCCCGTGAAGACTGCCGTGCAATTCCTCCGCCGCCACACCAGCCGCATCCTCTGGGGAACGTGGGCCGCGTTCTTCGTGATCTACGAGACGGTCACTCTGGTGAACAAGCAGGACGACGACACCCTCAGCGAGACCACCCGCAGAGCCTTCCGCACCCGCACCTCGAAAACCGGAAGGGCCCTGTTCACGGTGACTGTCGCCGGCGGCGCCGTCTGGTTCCTCTTCCACATCCTGACCGAAACGATGTAGGCCGCCGCCGTGGTGTCGCGCCCGCACGCCAGGGCGCGACGCTAACCACCTGCACTGTGCATGGTCCGCGGCATGCTGAATCGCCCCGCTGCTGCGCACGCTGAGTTGCAGGCCCTGAGTGACGCCCTCGAGGTCAAGGCCGCCCGCCGTAAGTGGAACCCCGCCCTGCACCCGCGCGACAGCAAGGGCAGGTTCATCGAGACCGGCGGCACTGTCCGCCTGTGGGGCGGCAAGCTCGCGCGCGTCGTCCGAGCACTCCCGCATGACCGCATCCTCGTCCAGGACCAGAGCGGCCCGAACGAATTCCGCGGCCGCCGACACACCACCAGCGCCAAGTGGGTGTCAATGGTCACCCGCCCCGACGGCACCGCGCCCACCGAGGACCAGGACAAGGTCGCGGCGGAGGACGAGAAGCGCCGCAAGGACCCGCGCCGCGGCAACGGCCTGGCCCGGGACGACGACGGCGACCCGGACACCCCGAACGACCCGCACGACGTCGACGACCAGGGCCGCCCCATCGGCGACGATGACGGCGACGGCCCGGACGACGATGACGACGAGGACGAGCCGGCCGACGGCCGACACCCCCTCAACACCGACGCCCTGCCGAACAAGCGGCACGAGAAAGGCTCCCGATTCAAGGACGTCGCAGCCGTCCGCCAGCACTTCCACCAGCTCGCCGCACGACCCGACACAGGGCCGGACATGGACCGGTTCCTGCGGTCCGTCGCCGAAGACGACGACCTGGTGACCAACCGCACCGGCGGCCTGGCAATCCTCCGCGACGACTCCAGCGGCCGCTGGTACCTGACGGCCACCGGCACCGGTCAGCGCATGGACGCCGCCGGCGACTTCGACTCCCCGCAGGAAGCCTCCCGGTTCGCCGACCACCTCGCCCAGACCACCGCCGACACCGCGACACCCGGCGGGTTCGACTTCTCCAACCCCGACCTCGACCGGGCCGCCGGCTCCTGGCGCTCCACCAAGGGCGAGAACATCCAGGCCGCCATCACCCGGGCCCGTACAGAGTTCGACACCACCCCCCGGCCCACGGCGAAGAAGACCACAGCACCCAAGAAGCCGAAGACCGACGCTCCAGGCGGTGAGCGCCGCTTCGCCACCATCAACGCTGTCCGCAAGCACTGGGAGAACGGACCCGACCCGGTTCGAGAAGGAGACGACAGCGAACGCTCCCGCAGGATCCAGGCGAAGAACGGAGAGACCGCCGCCCGCAAGCTCCCCCGCGCCCAGCTCTCCCCCGCCGGGCACTTCGTCCTCGTCCGGCGAGGAAACGTGTGGGACCTTCACCACACCGGCACGTCCCTGCTGGTCGCTCACGGCTTCGCTTCAAAGCCTTCGGGCATGGCGGCGGCCCGCGACCTCGAGGCCGTGCGCGGTGATGACGGGCAGCCGCTCGACTGGAGCACTCCCGGAAGCTACACGTCCCACACCGAGGGCACGGGCAAGGCGGCCATCGCCAAAGCCCAGGCAGACGCTGACGCTTCCCAGGCCAACAAGCGCGCACAGAACCAGCCTGGCCAGAACGAGAACGCTCCCGGAACGCAGAACGACCCGGCTGCGGGCACCGGCGAAGGAAACACCGACGCGTCCAGCAGCGACACCCCAGAGACGGTCAGCCGCGACAGCCTCAAGCACGGCGACCGCGTCACCGTCACCATCAACGGCCGTGACATCGAGTGGCCGGACAGCACCCGCAGCATGCCCAAGCCGGGAACGGTCACCGTCGAGGGCACTATCGCCTCGACCTACTCGCCCGGCCCGGGAACGACCGGCGCGCCCCTGGTGGACGTCACGCTGACGGGCCCGGACGGCAAGGTGATCGTGTCTGGCGACACCGCCCGCGTTCTGCGGATGCCGACGCAGGTGCAGGTGTCCGGGAACACCGACGGTTTCACCCCCGAGGAAGTCCGCGCCGACCGTGTGCGCGTTGGTGACGTCGTGGCACGTGGCATGTTCGGGCACGTCGTCACCCGCGTGGACCGGTACGAGGGCGGCCGCACCTTCACCACCCGCAGCCTCGGCGGCCGCGAGGAGATCGATCAGTTCGGCGCGCGCCCCGGCGACATGCTGTCCGTCGTCCCCAGGTCCCGCCGGCGTCTGGAAGACGTGCAGCGCGACAGCGGTGCCCGTATGCAGGCGCATCCCGCCGTTGGTGATGCCAGGGTCGCGGCCAGGGATGTCATCAGCGACTGGGGCAAGGTCAACGAGCTCGCCGAGCGGCAGTGGCCGGACGGGGCGCCGGAGGAGTTCCGCGCCCTGGCCCAGCACATGCAGAACGTTACGGACGCCCCGAAGGGCCCCGAGGGCTACCAGCAGAACGCGGACGCGATGCGTGGCGCTCTTGCCGCCCTCGAGGGCCTGGACACCGAGAGTCTCGACCAAGACCTGCAGCGGGCACTGCTGCAGCTCGATGACCGCCTCGACGCCAACGCCGACCGGTTCGAAGCCGACGCCCGAGCGATCCGGGAGGCCAGGCGGAAGAAGGAGACCGCGGCACAGGCACAGCAGCGCGCGCAGGAACTGCAGGCGCGGCCGCCGGTCGCCGATCTCGACACCGAGCAGCTCAATGCCGAGCGGGCTGAGCTCGCCAGCGCTCGCCCGTCATACGAGACCGACGAGATCACCAAGATCCGTAAGCAGCGCCTGACCGACGTCGAGGCCGAACTCGCGCGCCGCGAGAGCGACAACAACCGCAACAACTCGGAGCCGGCGGATGAGCCACTGCGCTACGCGTGGGACAAGCCCGAGGACTTCATCACCCTGACCATGCCGGAGGCCCTCGCCGACTTCCTCAGCACGGAAGAGACCGCGGCGATGGAGGACCCGGACACCCGGAAGGCCCTCAAGGAGGCCAAGAAGGGCCGCAACGGCACGCTCAGGGTGACCGGGCCGGTCGAGGTCCACCGCGCTCTCCTCGAGTGGGCGTGGACGATGGCGGGCGGCGAGGGCCTGGAGTCCGACCCGGATGAGGTTCGGGCGTACAACACCTACACCAAGCGCGTTGACCAGGCTGCGGCTGAACTGCGGGAACGCCGCGCGCAGAGAGAGAAGGACACGCAGGCGCCGGACGCCGACGGCACCGATGACGCCGACGGCACCGATGACGCCGACGGCACCGATGACGCCGACGGCAGTGGTGACGGCGGTGATGGTGACGGCACCGTCAGCATGTCGCCCGACGAGGTGTCCGAACAGCTCGACGCGATACGCCCGGAAGGCTCCAAGGCCCCGTCCACCATGACGGACCCGGAGATCCGCGAAGAGATCGTCGCCCTGATGGAGCGGGACATGGCCGGGGAGCTGTCTGGCGCCGACCGCACCCGCATGCAGGTCCTCGAGGCGGAGGAGGCCCGCCGCGCCGGCCGCAAGCCGAAGCAGGAACCGAAGCCGAAGCCGAAGCAGCCCGTGGAGGAGCCGGGCGGCCTGTTCGACGTCGACCAGCCGGCCAACACCGGGCCGAACAGGGCCGCGGACCTGAACAACCCCGACGACCGGGCCGCCGACGAGTTCGGCACCCCCGACATGTTCGCGGACGCCGAGGGACGCGACACCACCAACCTCCGGGAGGCACAGCTTCGCGCGCCCATGGACCTGGAGTCCGGGGACCGGTTCCTGGACAGCGGAGGCCGCGCGCGCACCGTGGCGCGGAAGCCCGTGCTCACCGGTCGCGGTCGCGTCCTGGTCGTCGACGAAGACGGCAAGGAGCACCTGCTCCCGTCCGATGTCGAGGTGCGGGTGCTGTACCCGGACGAGGCCGCGCCCGAGGTGCCGGACACGGACGCGCCGGAGGCCCCCGAAGGTGACGCCCCGGCCACGGACGCGCCCGAGGCGCCGGAGAACAGCGCTCCGGAGACCCCGGAGAGCGACACCCCCGCCGCGGGCACTGTGAACCAGCCGCCAGCCCCGCAGCCGGAGGGCGAGGCGGGCAGCACCGACCCGATCGGCGACCGCGAACCGGCCGACATGAGCGCCGAGGAGATCGAGAACGAGGTCGACGGCCTGGAGGACGTCACCCGCGCCCTGGAGGAGTCCACCGACCCGCTGGAACTGGCGTACCGGCTGCGCGCTGAGCGCCGGCTGTGGGCGCTGCAGCGGGAGGAAGCCGACCGCTGGGAGCGGGAACCGGAGTACGACAAGGACGGCAAGCTGGTCGAGCCGTCCCGCGGCAGCATCCTCCTCGACCGCGTCGGCGGGTACGGCCTGAACCAGGACGAGGCCCGCGGCGCCGTTTCCAGCGTGGACGAGCTGCCGCCCGCGAAGCCCGGAGGCTACTCGGACGCCGACTGGGAGCGGATCGAGGCCCAGGCGTCCGCCGGCGAGGCGTACCCGCCCACCGACGAGCAGCGGGTCATCATCGAGGGCGCCGCCCGCCGCGGCCTGGACATGCGTGTCATGGCGCTCGCTGGCACCGGCAAGTCCACGACGCTCAAGATGCTGTCCCGGCGCATGCCGAACAAGCGGATCCTGTACCTGGCGTTCAACCGGTCCGTGGCCGATGAGGCGATCGAGTCGCAGCAGCGCGGCGAATACGGGAAGAATCTCACCCCGACCACGGCCAACGCGTACGCGAACAGCATGGTCGACAAGGACCTGCTCGAGCGGTTGAAGTGGCCGCGCCTCAACGATCAGCAGCTCGCCGACCGCATGCGCTGGTACGAGCCGATCCAGGCCGGCGGCGACTCGCTGTCCCCGCGCCGGGCCGCACACTACGCCAACGAACTGCTCTCCGCGTGGGTCAAGTCCGACGACGACGACTTCGCCGAGCACCACCTGCCCGAGGAGCTCCGCAACCGGGCGGCCGTGTTCGCGGCGGTCAAGCCGCTCGCCGAGCAGATGTGGGCCAACCTCACCGACCCGAAGGCGAAGAACAAGGACCGCGACCTGCCCCTGTCGTTCGACCACCCCGTCAAGATGTGGGCACTGTCCCGCAGGGTGCCGGACACCGATGTTCTGTTCTGGGACGAAGCGCAGGACGTGAACCCGGTCATGGAGGGCATCGTCCGCAACATCCGCGCCGCCGGCATCCAGGTCGTCGCGGTCGGTGACTCCAACCAGGCCATCTACGGCTTCCGGGGCGCCACGGACGCCCTGGGGCGGCTCCCCGCAGACGCCACGGCCACCCTCACCCAGACGTTCCGCTTCGGTGACGCTGTCGCCGACGCCGGTAACCGGTTCCTGCGGCTGGTCGGCTCCCGGATGCGCCTCAAGGGCTGGGACCGCAAGAACTCCCACATCGGGGAGATCAACCCGGGCGACGAAACCATGCTCATCGCCCGCACCAACGCCGGCGTCGTTCTCGGCGCCGTGGAAGGACTACAGGCCGGTCGGAGGGTTGCCGTCTCCGGAGGCCTCAACGACCTGCGGAAGTTCCTGGAAGCAGCCGAGGCGCTCCGGGACGGCAAGCGCACCAAGCACCAGGACCTGGCCCAGTTCAACGGCATGGCCTGGGAAGACATCCGCGAAGAGGTCGCGGGCGACAAGAACCTCAAGCAGCTCGACAGCATGTTCAAGCTGATGGAGCGCCACAGCGAAGACCTCGAGGCGCTCCTGAACGCGGTGCGCATGCCGCGGCCGCTGGTGGAAGACGACGGCGAGCACATGTGGGTCAAGCTCGCTTTCGGCGACAGCAACTTCGAGACCACGAAGGAATGGCTCAAGCGCCAGGGCTTCGGCTGGGACGGCGTCAGCAAGCGGTGGGGGTACCCGCCGCCGAGGAAGGGCGATTACGTCCCCGAGGACGAGCGCGCCCGGATCCTGCAGAAGGTCGAGCAGTACATCGCCGACCGGTACACCGCCCCGCCCAGCAGCAGCGGCGGGCAGGTCGTCGACCAGGCCGCCCCGCACGATCTCCTCGTCTCGACCGCCCACAAGGCCAAGGGCTTGGAGTCCGAGCGCGTCCGCATCGCCAGTGACTTCTTCACCCCGAAGGAGACACCCGAGGGAGGTATCGACTGGGACACCATCCCCGGAGACGAGGAGCTGCGCCTGGCGTACGTCGCGGTCACCCGCGCGACGGACGTCCTCGACATGGGGTCCCTGGGGTGGGTCATGGACGCCACCCGGGGCGACGACCCCATGGAGGAGCCTGACGGCGACTACACCCGGGACTGGAAGATCAGCGACTTCCAGGCTGGCGACCGCGTCACCTTCTGGTCTGAGGACGGGGAGAGCGTCCTCGCGGGGACCGTCTCCGCGATCGACGGCGTGGAGCTGCGCGTCCGCACGGAGGACGGCCGCACCGCGCCGATCACCGCAAGCCGTGTCGTGCGCCGCAACGGGCAGGACCAGCCGCGCCTGGACGTGGCCAGCCCCGAGGAACTGGACGCGGCCCTGAACAGCGGCCAATTCGTCCCGCCGCAGCAGGGGGGTGCGGTCCGCATCCCGCGGCAGGAGGTTCAGGAAACCCTCAATCAGATCCGCCCCGAGCCGACCGGTGGGCAGGACGACAACGACAGCAGCGACAACACCGATGCTGGCAGTACCGGTAACGGTGGTGACAGCTCCGAACCCGCCGCCACCAGTGACGACGATGGCGACGAGACGTCGATCGCCCGCACCCTGCGCGACCGGTTGCCCGCGCTGCCCCCGCTGCCCCCGGACCCGGGCGACCACATCCGGCACATGGGGAAGCGGGAAATACTCCTGCAGATCCGCCGCCCTTACGAGCACGCTGCGGCCCACCTCGACGGCATCCTGTCGGGGAACCCGCCGACCGGCGACAACCGCGAGGACCTGCGCAGGGCCCGCGTCCGTATCGCAGAGACCGCTGAGGCTCTCGACCGGTATGAGGCCGAGCTGCCGGACCTCGAACAGACGCGGTCCGTGCGCGCAGAGCTGCAGGACATGGACGCCGTCATCGACCAGGCCATGTCCGCACTCCCGGAGCGGACCCCGCAGCCTCGGGGCGAAGGCCCCAACGGCGGCACGCTCTACCACCCGTCGGACCTGCGGGACGGCGACCTGATCAGTTTCCAGGGCACTGAGCCGATGGACACACGGAACCAGGTCCACACCTACCGCGGCATCTTCCACGACCTGTCGATGGGCACCCCGAAGGACCACGAGACGGGCGAGACGGCCATTCGCCTTGAGCGGATGCTCTGGAACGAGGAAGCCCAGCAGTGGGAAGGCGACAACCGGGTCGAGTACGGCTACCTTGCGCCGGGCGACCTGGTGGAGAAGTTCACCCCGGAGCAGTGGGACGCTCTGCAGCGCCCCGAGCAGTCCAACACCGACGACTCTGCAGGCGCCGAGGAGATTCCGCTGGCGCCGATCGGCGACACACCGCCGATTGCGATGAGCGACGACGAGATCGCGGCGGAACTGGAGGCTCTGGAAGCGTGGCGGCAGCGGCACGTCGTGCCGAGCGGCGAAGGCCCGCGCGTGCCCCGCAGCGATCTGTCCCCCACGGTGTCGAGGATCGGCAACCGCCGCGGTGCGCTACTCGAGGCGCAGAACCAGCGTCAGGCCGTCCGTATACGGGAGGAGCAGGACGCGCAGAAGGCCCGGGAGAAGGCCGACGCTCTGGCTCGTGCCGTGGTAGGCAAGAAGGCCGCCGACGGTAGTTCACCGGTGTCTCTTGACGGTGAGCAGATCGGCACGGTTGAGAAGCTGGGCAGCAAGTGGTCGTACACGCACGTTGACGGCACCAGCAGCGGCCCCCTCCTCAAGTCCAAGGCCGATGCCGTGGCTGGCCTCGTCCACCTGGTCGACTTCCGCCGCGAGCAGGAGGAAGAACTCGCGCGGAACGACGCCGCACGCAGTGAGACCCCCGACGGCTGGGTTCTCGGAGACCGCGAAGACGTCGCCGAGAACGACATCATCCGCGTGCCACGCATGCGGAAGGACCGAGATGGCCGCCCGTATCCCGAGGGCTGGAACGCGCCGGTCCGTGTCACCCGCGTGGAGCGCAGGGACGACGGCACGACCACCGTGTCGTTCGTCAACTCCGACGGTTCGTATGCGTGGGGAAGCCCGCTGTTCCTGCGCGGTCCCGACGACACGTTCGCGTGGGCCAGCGACCGCACACGGCCGGAGCCGACCCCGGCGTGGCACCACGAGCTGCGCGCCCGCATGCGCGACATCCACGACGACATTCTCACCCTGCGGAACCACTCCGAAGGGATCGACGACCAGGACCGCATACAGCGCCTCCAGGACCTGCTCGAGCGCGTTGAGGACGGTAGCGAGGACCTGCAGGCCGACCTTCGCCGCCTCGTCGGCGAGACCGCGTGGCTCAAGGAGGAGTTCGACAACCCTGATCTGCCGTACGAGACGCGGAGATACAGGTCTTGGGCCTCTGCTGCGCACAACAAGGCGCGGCGGGCGCTCGAGCACCCCGATTTCCAGCAGGGCAGCACGGATCCGGTGCAGGACGACGAGTTCGCGGCGGTGCGGCAGCGCTACGACGGCGACATGGTTCCCGCCTCCGAGATCCGGCTCGGGGACTGGGTGCACACCGTCTCTGCAGACCCCGCTTACAACGAGCCGATGCACATGGTGGGGCGCGTCATCGGCGTCACACCGGTGCTCAGCAACGGACAGGTCCGCATCGAGGTTGAGGCGGATGTAACGCTCAACGGCACGGACACCGTCCGGGCCGAGTTCGCGATGATCCGCGCCACTGACCTGGTGGAGCGGCTCCCGGAGGGCAACCCCGGACGAGAGGACTCCTCCGACCTGGCACGTCGGATCGAGGCCGATCACGGTCGGCGTCGTGCGGCCAAGGTGCGTGTGCCGGAGGGCTGGCAGGCCGTTGACGGCTCCCAGATCCAGCCCCGCCCCGGCGACCGCTTTCGGATCGTCGCGCGCAGGGGCGGCGGCTCGGGCCCCAACTCGGGCCCCGAGCACATGAACATCACGGTGGAGCGGCCGGCCCAGCGAGACGGCTACTGGCGCGTCAAGAACCAGCCGCTGAGCTTCCGCCCGAGCGACATCGTGGCCATTCCCGATGGTTCCGATGCGCGCGGCAGGGACGACGACGCACCCGAGAGCGGCAAGCCGAACACGGACGGTCCGGGCAACGCTCCGGTCCTCGGTGGTCAGGCCGCCGCTGCTCCCGACGCGGGCCCTCGCCGGTTCTCGAGCGTGGACGAGGTGCGGGACCGCTGGAAGCGCGGCGACTTGGACCCGGCACCTCACGCCGACATGGTGCTGCCGTCCCACAAGCACGGCATGCGGTCAACGGATGCCGACACCGACACGCTCGAGCTGTCCGAGGGCGGCCGCCTGGCGGTCTTGCAGGTCTCCGAGGACATTGGGCCCGTTTGGTCGGTCGTGGCGCCGGGGTCCATGGCGGTCATCGCTCGCGCATACAACCGTGACGATGCCCTTGCACAGGCGCGGATTTTGGAAGGGGTCCGTGACACCGATGGCAACCTCTTCCCGTGGGACGCACCGGATGCGGCGGAACGCGCACTGACGTTCCGCGGCCCCGACGGTGAATCGCTGGGGACAGTGGTCGCTCAGCGCATGGTCTCCCAGGGCGGAGACGAGGGGGTACACAGCTTCTGGCAGAAGGAAGCGCGGAGGTACCTCGACAGCAAGCGCGAGCTCAGCAACTACTACGACGAGTGGCGCACGCGGCAGGAGGCGGACGGGTACACGATCCCGCTGAACCCGTTGGACACCCAGGCCGGCGATGAAATCACGGTCCTGCACGCCTATCCCGGCCCTTACGACTCGGGCCCCCGCACCGCTGGTATCACGAACCGCGCCCGGCTCGAGGATTCCGCGCGCCCTGACCCGCTCGGCCAAGGCGCGATGTTCCCCTTCCTGGTCGACTCGCATTGGTCGGTGCGGACTGAGGAGAGCCCGGAGTTTACGGACGAGCAAGCCGATAAGACGGGAAGGGCACTGATTCGGTCGCTGCGTTTTCGGAGCACGGCCGACCGCCCCGAAGCCTTCCGTCGGCCGAGGCCTGGGGAGCGCGACGCGGCAAGCCAGGACGGCGACGACCGAGCGGCGCGTGCGCAGGCTCTGTTCGGCGAGGGCCTGAATGCCGTGGGCGGCGAGTCCCTCCCCGAGATGCAGGAGCTGCGTGACCGCCTGGACCGCGCGGACGACGCCGACGACCGGGACGCGGAGCTCCGCGACATCGCCGACCGCATGGACGCGCTCGCCGAGCAGTACGAGCTCGCGGGCCCGCAGGGCGAGCACGCCGCCGACCGGTTCCGCCTCGCCTCCCGTGCCGCTCGCGGTGAGCGGGACCAGGACAACGAGCAGCAGAACAGCCAGGACGAGGAGCAGCAGAACCAGAACACCCCGGAGAACGAGGGCGAGCAGGACAACGACAACGAGCAGCAGGACCAGGACAACGAGGAGGACAACCAGCGACGCCGGGACAGCGACCTCGACGGAGGAGCAGCCGACCCCGACGGCGAGCCTGACGGGGGCGGTGCAGACGCGCCTGGCGACGGAGGCGACTCCGGCGACAACGGCGACGGGCCCGACAACGCCGACGGTGGGGAGGACGGCCCGGACGACGGCAACGACGACCAGGAGGAGGATGAGGGGAAGCGCCGGCGTCGGCGGAGGCGTCGTAACCGCGACGGCGGCAACGGCGGCCCCAATGGAGGCGGCCCCGGCGGGCCTGGCCTGCCACACATGAACATGCCGGAGTCCGATACGCCCTCCGGTGAAGGCGACGAGGGCGACGGCCGGACCCCGGCCCGGCACCGTGACGTCGACTCCCTGCGCAGCGCGTGGAAGGCCGGCGACGGCCTCACCCCGGCCGAGGACACTCCAGAGCGGCGTGCCCACCTGGCCGAACTGGCGGACCGTGAAGGCCTCGCCCTGTCGCCCGAGGGCGGCCTGGCGATGTGGCCCGAGCAGCAGGACGACGGCAGCACCGTGTGGCGCTTCGCTCAGGCCCGCAACGGCACCAACCTGCCCGGCATCGCCCTGACCTCCGACAACCCCGAAGAGGCCAGCGAGCTCACCGCACGGTTCGAGGACCTCACCGACCGCAACGGCGACCTGTTCGACTGGAATCAGCCCTGGGGCCCGGCGGCCGTGGCCGCATGGCGCGACGGGGAAGGCCGCAACCTCCCGCAGGCACTCCGCGCGGTTCAGGAGGACTACGAGCGAGAGCGGGCCAGCGCGTTCGTCCTGCCCGAGGACCTCACCACCCTGGACGACGCCGAGCTCGAGGCCGCCTACCTGCGGGGCTTGGGCCCGAAGGACGAGCTTCGCGTCATGGCGGAGATGGACCGCCGGGACGGCTACGTCGACGAGAAGGTCCGCGCCGCCATGGGGGACACCCCGCCGGCGAACGCCGAAGAGGCCGAGCGCGAAGGCAAGGCCATGGACGCGGCTCTCGGCTTCGGGGACACGGACGTCACCCAGCCCGCTCCGGCCACCCCAGGGAACCTGCGCCGGGAGTTCGACGCCCTCGATGAGGAGCGTTTCCAGGCCGCGATGGAGGCCACCGGCGGCCGGTTCCTCTCGCCGGAGGCTGAGGCCGCCGGCGTCGACCCCCGCGAGGTGTTCTCCGGCCGCAAGTACAGCAACAAGCGGGCGAAGGAACTGGCCTCGCCGGAGCTGAACCTCTGGCTGTTCGGTGACGAGACCACTGCGGGCAATGGCCGGCTCACGTACTCGCAGTACCGGCAGCGGGAAGCCGACCGTGCGCTGCACCTCGAGTTCGCCGACTGGAACGAGGCCCGCCACCGAGCCGCGATCGAGTTCACGAACGGCTACTTCTACAAGCAGAAGTACAAGTACAGCGCGGACAAGCCCAACGAGACGGAACTGTTCTCCGGCGGCAGCCTGTCCGCGGGTGACCGGTGGAGGGAGTACGCCAGCGAAGAACTGGTGGAGTGGTACGACCTCAACGGCGGCCGCGTCACCTTCAACCAGTGGAAGCAGCAGCGCCGCGAGAACGACCGCATCGCACGGCACCAGTACGAGGAGGAGCAGCGCGCCGGGTCCGCAGAGACGGACACCCCGCAGCCCCTCACGGCTGACGACGTCGCCCCCGCCCGGCCGTTCGATCCCCAGCGCGCCGAGAACATCGACGACGCTGTGCTCCGATACGGAAGTGCTGACCGAGCCGACGCGTTCGCCGACCGTGCGGAGCTGCGCCCGGACGGGGACGGCGGCGCACAGGCCGTATGGCTGGACGGGCGCCGGATCGGCACCGTCTCCATCCATTCCGCAGCCCCCGGTACGGACCCGGTCTGGGACGCCCGGCCCTTCTTCGGCCTGGGCAACGACCGCGCCAGCCGCACCCGGGACCGGAACCTGGCCGTTGCCAACCTGGTCGTGCAGGCAATGCAGGATGGCCCCGCGGACCCGGCCAACCCGGGCGAGGACGTGTGGGACTCGGTCATGCTGCGCCTGGCGGGCACGGACCGGACCCTGCCGGAGCTCCCGGAGTCCCTCCGAGACATCCCGGAGGCCCGCGCCCGGTACGACCGGCTCGCCGCGATGGTGGACGCCTTCCGCGACGGACGCTCCCCCAGCGGAGATCTGCGGGACGACCTGGTGCAGGCACGCGATGACTTCGCGTGGCTGCGCACCGTACTGGCCGACAGCGAAGAGGGCGGACAGCCCGAAGCGCTCTTTGACCTCGACGCCCGCGCGGCCTGGGCCGGTCGTCTCCTTGACGGCTTCGCCCCGGACAGCAGCCGCGAGCGGCCGCACACCTACGACCAGCCGGGTAGCACCGACGCGTCGTCGACCACGCCGGCCACGGACGGCAGCACCCCGAGCCCCGCGGACCCCGCCGACGGGTCGAGGAAGCCGGAGCCGGAGGGGGAGCCGGCCCCGGTCGGTGGACAGCCCGCCCACTGGGCCCGCGTCGAGGACCTGGTGCCCGGCGACATGGTCCGCATGGACGGCACCACCAGGAAGGGCAAGCCGCTCCAGCGCGCCGGGTACGTCTACAAGGGGCCCGAGCTCGTCGACGTGACCCGCCGCGGCCGCACCACCCAGGAGTGGCGCACCTGGGTCACCGAGAACCCCGACGGCACCGGTGCGGGCGGCAACGTCTACACGACGCTCAACGCCACCGCGGCGCGCGCCGAAGCCCCGGACGACGTCACGCCCGGCTCCCCGGCCACCGGCGCCCAGAGCGCGGTGCAGACCGGCAACATGCCCGAGCGGGTCCCGTCCGACCGCAACGGCCGTGCCCTCTTCCCGGGAAGCGCCGTTACCGGCGTGCGGGGCATCCGTACCCAGGAAGGCACCGTCACCGGCGCCACCGATACCACCGTGTCCGTGCGCTGGGACGACGACGACACCGAGGACGGCATCAGCCCGACCACGCTCGCCGTCACCGACAGCGCCCGCCCCGACGGCTGGACGTCCGACGGCCACCAGGTGCGCCCCGGGCACGTCGTCACCGACACCGACGGCGCGCTCCTCGGGCCCGTCGACGAGGTGGAAGGCGACAAGGTCACCGTCAGCACCGCGCAGGGCACCACCACGCGTAGCGCCGGCGATCTGCGTGTCACGGGCGAAGTCAGCGACACCGCCCCCGGCACGGCCCCCGTGACGGACATCGACCACCCGGCGGCCGCCGACCTCAAGGAAGGAGACGTCATCATCCTGGACCGCGATGGCGCGCTCGCCACGGTGGCGGTCACCGGCACCCGCCGGGACGGCGACCGGGTCACGGTCGAGTACGCCGACACCACCACCGGTGAGGTAGGCGAGATCGACATGGACGCCGCGGCGATCCTGCCGCGCGCGAAGGGAGAGAACGGCAACGCCCCCGAGCTGGGCCCGGACGACGCGCCGGACGAGCCCGAGGACCTGACCGTGCACGAGCCGCCCCGCCCCGTGGATCCGGTGACCGGAACCACCATCGACCCGGACCTCACCGAAGGTGACCGGGGCGTCATCGACGACCACGCCAGCGGCCCGGACGACAACCCGGACGCGCAGCAGGCCGCCGCCCGTATCGCCGCGGACCTCCCCGTCACCCCGGAGCAGGCCGCCGCACTCGCTACGCAACTGCGCCAGTCCGCCGACCCGGCGACCCCTGAGGGCCGCGCGGCCCTGCGCGCCGCCGACCACCTGGACCAGGCCGCCGGCCGGACCCCGCCCGCGGGCTTTGACCGGCCCCGCCCGTCGAACGTGGCGCAGCTCGGCGAGGGCGACCTGATCGCCATGCCGGACGAGCGCAACGGCGACCGGTTGGGCATCTTCCGCGTCATCGACATCGAGGACGCCCCCGGCGGCGTGCGCAGCCTGCTCTTGGAGGACGAAAACCAGGTGTGGCGGCGCCGGATCGTGCATGGGGCGATGCCTGTGTGGCAGCTTCCCGAAGCGCACCCTGCACCTCCGGAGCCGCCCGCTCAGGGTGACGGCCAGGGGGAGGACAGCGCGCCGCGCATGAGGGTTGAGGCCCGCTACCTCAGTATCGGTGAAGTGGTGAGCGTGCCCGTCAACGGCGAACAGCGCCGGATGCTGGTGGCTGAGGCGCAGCGCAGCGAGGATCGCAGGACGGTTCAGCTCCGTCTCGTCGGCCATGACGGGAGGTTCATGAGCGCCACCGTAGGCAGCAGCGAAGGCTTCGAGGTGGTGGAGACTCCCGCCGCGGACGGGCCGGGCCGGGCCCTGGACCAGGAGGGCACCATGGCGGTGCAGGCCTCGAAGCTCCAGCCGGGGCAGCACCTGGTGGTGGGTAACGGCCATTCGGACGGGGGCTGGTACACGCGCCGTATTGAGGCCGTCGATGTGAGCGGCCGATGGGTGACGGTGGAGCTCGTGGGGATCGCCGGCGGCCCGACCGCCACGGTCCGCTATGAGCTGTTGGGCGGTCTCCTCGCCGAGACCGTGCTGGTCGCTGGCCGGCCGCGGCGGGCCGTGGAGTGGTTCGTGGGGAACCGGGATCGCCTGGTGGTCACCCCGGACATGGGTGACGAGCCTTCGGCCTCCGCGGCGCCGAGCACCCCGGCCTCCGCGGCGCCGAGCACCCCGGCCCCCGGCCCGGCCCCCGCGGCGGGCGCCCCCGCCCCGGACGCCGACACCACCGACGGAGACGACGACACCGACCCCTCCGGCCCGGACACCGGGAACGCCCCGGCCGCGGCCGTCCCCGACGAGCCGTCCGTGCCCATCGCCCAGGTCCGCCCCGGCAACCTCCGCGCCGGTGACGTCATTGACGCCCCCGTCAGCCGGGCCGGCTACCAGTTCAACGGCCACCGTCGCCTGACGATCATCAGCGCACCCCACCGCAACGGATGGTGGATGCAGCTCACCGGCATGGACGAGGACGGCAACGTCCACGACTTCGGCCTGCACGCCGGCCGCGCCGTGAACGTCTACGACCGGAACCGGCCCACCCCGGCCCTCCCGCCAGTCGGAGAGCTCCGCGACCCCAACCCGACCCCGCAGTCCAGCACCGACCGGATCGCCAGCGACCAGGCCCGCAGCCTCGCCGCCCGCATCATCGGCGAAGCTGTCGCGGGCACGGAGCCGCCCGGAGACATCCACGCCCTGCGCGAGCAGATCGCCCAGCGCCTCACCCCCGAGGCTCTGCGCAACGTCCGGGACGAAACCAGCCGTGACGGCGCCGATGCCCTCGACGCCGCGGGCATCACCGGCAGCGACCGAGACGCCGCACAGCAGACCCTCCGTGACACCCGGGAACAGGCCCACACGGACACCGTGCGGGCGGCCCTGCGCACCATCAACGACCTCGAGCCGCTCCCCGGCGAGAGCAACGAGGACCTGGCGGCCCGCGCCCGGGACCTCCTGCGCCTCATCCCCGGCCAAGTCGCCGACGCGCGCACGGCAACGGACCCGGATGCCGACCCCGACGTCGCGCGGGCGGTCACGGGGCACGTCGACGACGCGATGAACGCGCTCCTGCAGCAACTCCAGGCCGCCGGCGTCGACCCGGGCGACGCCGAGCGGATCGCCCGTATCGTCACCCGGCAGCTCGACGGATCCCGGCAGGCCACCGCCCGCCGGATCGCCCGCCGGATTGCCGCAGCGTCCCCGGAGGCCGCCCGGCAGCCGGGCCTCCTCGCCCGGATCGTCGCCTTCCTCATCCGCCTGGCCAAGCGCCTGGCACTGCTGGTGAAGGCCGGCGCCCGGAAGATCGCCGAGAAGTACCGGTCGGCGCGTGAGCGTCTGCGCCGCCTGCGGGCATTCCTCGGGCGCCTGGTCCGCCGGGTGAGGCAGTGGCCGGAGTCCCGGCGACTGGCCCGCCTGCACCGTGCGGTGAACCTGCCTGACACGGACGGTGGCTCGCTCGCCGGCCGGATCTCCCACTGGGCCGGTCTGATGCCGGAGCCGGGCCGGTTCGGGCAGGCGCAGCGCCGGGTCACCCTCTGGCGGCCGACGACGTGGGGGCAGCTCGCCGCGGGCCGCCTCCCGGGGATGTCGGACCGGATCCAGTGGGCGCCGGACCGGGCGGCCGACGGCGGCCCCGGCCTGGCCGCGCTTCGCCACATGGCGGCCCTGCGGGCGGCCGGCGGCGACGTCGACCAGGACGTCACCCGCCGCCTGGCCGCGGTCCTCGGGGACGACTTCGGGGACGACCCGCACGTCACGCTGCAGCACGCCGACGACTACGTCGCCACCAGCGAGCGGCGTCTGGTCAACCTGCAGGCGGCCCGTAGCAGCGCGACCATCCCGGATGACCCCGACCTCGAGATCGAGATCGACGCGGCCCGCATGGAGCTGTCGACCGCCCGCCGGGAGTACGCGGACCTGCGTGCCCGGTACGCGGCCGCGGTGCCCGACGCCGTGGCCGCGGCCCTGGCCGAAATCCGCGACGTCGGCCCCGACGGCAGCGCCGGCATCGTGTTCGGCCCGGACAGCACCCCGGACGCCGAGCGGGCCGTGCGGGGCGTGCAGCGCGTCCTTCCCCGGTCGTGGCTCGCCACCGGCGCGGTGCGCGGCGTGACGGCCGTGGACGGCGACGAGGGCCGCTACGAGCCGAGCGGGCAGCGCATCACGGTCGCCGACCTGGCCGACGAGGGGCTGAGCACCGCTGGGCACGGTCTGGCGCAGCACCTCGCCCGGCACATCGGGGACCTGGACGCGGCGCAGCGGGCGTTCTGGTTCACCCGGACCCACACGGGCCGGCCGGGCGCCCGCCGTATGCGGTCGAGCGCCCTGGACCGGCTCCTGCGCCGGCAGCAGACGCAACCGGACACCGGTGACAGTCTCGCCCGGTCCGTTCAGGCGATGTTCAACGGCGACTGGTACCAGGACGACGACCTGCGGGCGTTCCTCCTGGGCCTGATGGCCACGAGGTAAGGAGGAAGGCCGTGCTCACCGTCACCGGCTCGTTCGACGACGGTGCGACCTACACAGTGCAGATCACCGGGCGGGCCGCCCGCCCGGTGATCGGGTCGTACCGGGCTGCGGCCCTGGTGGAGCTCCACCTGGGCGAGTCTGTCTCCCTGTCCCCGACCGGCCCCGTCAAGACCGTGGCCGGGGATGACACCGCGTCCGTCCTTGCGGTGCTGCAGACGTTCACCAACGTCATCGAGACGAGCGGGGAGGTGCTGAAGAGGACCCGCGTTCCGGAGAACTGATCCCGGAGACTTGCCCAATTGGGCAAGAATGATCTTGGTTGGGGTGGCGGGTGCGGTGCGCAGGGAGCACTGCCCGGGACACAAGCCGTCGCGCTCGTCATCCTCCGCACTGTGACCAGATACGGATTCGCCATCAAGGCTCTCCCCCAGGGCGGCAAGCCTTTCGGGGAGGAAGACGACGACGAGAACGAGGAGACCGAGGGCACCGAAGAGGCCTCGCTCAAGGGCGCCGAGCCTGGCGTTTCCGACAGCGAGCCCTCCGAGGATCTCCCGGAGGACCTGCCCGAGGATCCTGCCGCGACCGCCGAACCGGCCGATCCCGCGGCGCCCCCGGCCACGGACATGCCACCGGAGGAGGCAGGCGACGCCGAGGACCCGGCCGCAGCCCCCGCACCGCCCGAGGACGACTCCCGCCCCTGGGCCGGCGACATGTACGACGAGGGCGACGAGACCACCCCCGAAGACGCGTACTGCGCCTACACCGGCAGCAACGGCGAACAGGCTTGGCTCGACCGCGCTCCGGACGGCACACTGACCGGGTGGGTCCGCGACGAGACCGGACAGGTGTGGCGGTACACCGACCCGGACGCGTGGGCGACCGACGTGGACGGCGCCCAGATGACCCGCACGCACGGCCCCGAGGGTGAGGACGCTGCGTCCGACCCCGCGGCGCCGGCCGACCCGGCACCGCCGGGGGACCGCGGTGTCCAGGACTCGATGTTCCAAGGCCAGTAAGGAGAGCCGAGAGTGCAGCTCGACCGCCAGGCCTACCTGGTCCGATTCAACGAGGGCAAGGCCGCATACGCCGCGGGGGACCCCTCCGACGCCTGCCCGTACGACCGCATCGGCGACAAGGAACAGCGGTTCGGATACCGCTACTGGACCCGGGGCTGGAATGCAGCCCGTTCCCAGGCTGAGGCGCACCCGCAACAGTCGGCGCCCAGAACAGGACACTAGGCAGACGCGAACGGCACGGTGCCCGGCGGCCCACTGTCGACCGCCGGAGGTTCCCCGCCGTGCCGAGCGCTGCTCCACCCATCAGATCCCCACGCCCCAGCACCAGTCAGCGAGGCACCAGCCGGGCTATCTACGCCGTCACCGGCGTGGTCGACGAGGTAAACGACCTCATCGTGCCCGGTGCTTTCGCCCGCACCCTGGCCTCCCGCCCCGTCAAAACCGTCTGGCACCACGGGTGGAAGGACCCCGTCGGCGTCGTCATCGAGTGCGAGGAGTGGCGGCCCGGCGACCCCCGATTCGCCAGCGTCCCCGGCTGGCCCGCCGAGGCCGGCGCCCTCGTCGCCACCGTGATCTACAACCTGCGCACCCAGCAGGGCCGCGACGCCTACGAGCAGGTCAAGCAGTGGCACGAGCACCAGCAGGCCGCGTTCTCCATCGGCTACCGCGTGCCGACGGAAGGCGCAACGCTCCGCGGCGACGGCGTCCGCGTCATCCACGACCTGGACCTGTTCGAGGTCTCCCCGGTCCTGCACGGCGCGCACCCGCTGACCCGCAGCCTTGAGGTGAAGTCCGCCGCCGGGCACGTGGGCCTCGAGTACAAGACCACGCCCTCCCACGTAGAGATCGACGTCGCCACCCCCGCGGAAGGCAAGGGCGTCAAGGTTGCGGGCCTGGTCGTGAAAGCCGCCGACACCGGCCGCGTGCTGATGCTCCAGCGCGCCCTCAACGACGACGACCCGGCCGCCGGCACCTGGGAATTCCCCGGCGGACACCTGGAAGACGGGGAGGACTCCCTCGCCGCCGCAGTGCGCGAGTGGAGCGAGGAGACCGGCTCGACCCTGCCCGGCACCGCGAGCATCGTCGGTACCTGGGTCGCCCCGAACGGCATCTACCGCGGCTATGTTGCCGTTGTTCCGACCGAGGCGTCCGTTCCCATCAACAAGCCCAGCGAAGAACGCCGCGTCGCCAACCCCGACGACCCCAAGGGCGACGCCACCGAGGTCACCGCCTGGTGGCCGATCACGTCCCTGCCCGACATGCCGCTCCTGCGGCCGGAGTGCCGCGAAGCCCCGTGGGAGCTCCTGGCCGGCGCGGCCCTCCCGCAGGGCCCGGCCCCGAAGCCGATCCGCCCTGTCTCCCCGAACATCCTCGAGGGCATCCTCAAGGCCACCCGCAACGGCGTGGCCCCCACCGAGGAGAAGTCCGCGCGCGCCGCCGTACGGGCCGCCCGCGCTCTGCCGCGCATCGAGCACAAGTCCGCCCGATCCATGGTCACCGAGGCCAAGAATGCCCCCCTGGAGGCCCCCGTGATGTCCCCCAAGCCCCTGCCCGAGTCTCAGGAACAGTTCCGCGCCCGGCTCTCCGACAAGGTCCGCGAGCTCCTCAACCAAGACGGCCAGACGTGGACGTGCATCGAGGGCACCTACCCGGACCGCGTCATCGTGTCCGTGCACTCCGAAGACGAACGCCGCAGCGCCTACTACGCGATCCCGTACACGGTCACGGCCGCCGGCGACATCACCCTGTCCAAGCCGCAGTCCGTCGAGCTCGCCACCATCGTCGTGCCGGAGGGCACCACCGCGCACCGTGCCGCCACCGAAGACGAGGACGTCGACGCGCGCGTCGTACAGCCCACCGTCGACGCACTCACTGACGCCACCGCCCGCGTCAGCAGCACCACCGCCGGCCCGGAGCAGCTCGGAGGCGTCCGCGACAAGGTGCGCGAGCTGATCGCGGCCCTGTCCGCGAAGGGGCTGGACGTCGCCACCGGCAAGGACGAGAGCGAGGAGGGGGACGTCACCACGTTCGCGCGCCGGCCGACGGCGCCCGCCCCGGTCGGACTGGACCTGTGGGACGACGACACCTTCGGCGACGACGAGGACACGAGCGACGAGGACACGAGCTGGGACGACGAAGACGACGAGGACATGGGGGCGGCCGCCCCGCCGGAGGACGAGACCGTCCGCCTGGACGCGGAGGAGGTGAAGGCCGCACTCGCCCTGATGCAGAGCTGAGTTGCACCCCAGAACCCACCCGATTCCGGCGACCCTTCCCTGCCGCCGACAACAAAACAGCAGGTCAAACTCCATGCGCTGCCCGCTCTTGACTACCCGAGCGGGCAGCGCGCGACGTTAACACCCCTCTCCCTCTTCCATACCGCCTCGCGTTGAGGCGTCCCGGTGCTGGCCGGGCGAGCGACGCACGTCAACCGCACCCCAGCATCAGGGAGAGCACCCCAATGCCCACCAGCCGTATCCAGGAGCTGCAGAAGGCACTCCAGGCGAAGTCCGCCGAAGCCGAGCGCATCAGCCAGACGTTCAAGGTCGAGGACGGCGGACAGTTCGTCGTCTCCAGCGAGCAGGCCAAGGCCTTCCGCAAGGTCTCCGGCGAAGCCGCGGAGATCAAGGCCCTCATCGACGCCGAGCAGAACCTGACCGAGGTCAAGCAGTACCTCGACGCCCCGGAGGCGCCGCCGGCCGCGGCCAGCCACTACGGCCAGCGCCCCGGCATGGAGGAGAAGTCGCTCGGTGACCTGTTCGTCGAGTCCGACTCCTACAAGCACGCCATGCAGGCCGGGTTCCGTGACAAGCCGTACATCCGCGCCGACATCGAGGGGAAGTCCATCTTCTCCCTGTCCGCCGGCACGGTGACCCACCAGGTCCTCGGCTCCGCCCAGAACCTGGGCATCGCCGAGCGGCCGTTCCGGAAGTTCCACATCCGGGACCTGTTCCCGAAGTCCACCA
Source organism: Streptomyces griseomycini (assembly GCF_014203535.1). GTDB lineage: Bacteria > Actinomycetota > Actinomycetes > Streptomycetales > Streptomycetaceae > Streptomyces > Streptomyces griseomycini. Next base: position 33,969 of record NZ_JACHJI010000017.1, on the reverse strand, counting down.
CCAAGAACGCCGTCCTGTACGGCGCGCGAGAGACCGGCTGGACGAACAACGCCCGCCAGGTCAAGGAGCGGTACGCCGCCGACGGCACGTCGCCAGCGACCGGCGCCGAGACCGACACCTGGGGCCGGGCCCCGCGGTCCAAGCTCACGCTGACGCCCGTGATGTACCCGGTCGCCGAGGTTGCGCACCTGCTCGACGCCCACAAGAACATCCTGTCGGACGAGCCTCGGCTCAAGACTTTCGTGAATTCGCGCATGGTCGAAGGCGTGAAGTACGCCGAGGACTGGGACCTCCTCCACTCCGTCGGCGACGGCCAGTCGATCACCGGCATCTACAACACGCCGGGGGTTCAGCAGTACACCGGTCTGGCCACCGACCAGTACAGCGTCCAGATCCGGCGCGCCATCACCAAGGCCCTGCTCGCCGAGTACGACCCCACCGGCATCGTCCTGTCCCCGACGATGTGGGAGCACGTCGAGGTCGAGGAGGACAAGAACGGCGCCTTCCGCGTCGCCATCGCCGTCGCCATCGGCGCCGAGAAGAAGGTCTGGCGGTTGAACGTCGTCGAAACGACCGCGATGTCCGACACCGACTTCCTGATCGGTGCGTTCGGTCTTGGCGCGCAGCTCCACGACCGAGAGAGCGTCTCCGTCACCGTCTCCTCGGAGAACGGGACGAACTACGAACAGGGCTTGATCACGTTCCGCGCGGACGAGCGTCTCGCGCTGGAGGTGCCCCGCCCGGAGTCGTTCGTCATCGGTACCTGGACCACGCCGACCACCGGCTGATCCCGGCCCGCGCGAGGGGGTGCACCCGGGCCCGCGGGTGCGCCCCCTCCCACGTACCACCCTCACAACTGACGGAGGACGCTCGGTGATCGAGAAACAACCCGTAGGCCTCGCCCAGGAGCTGGACGCTCTCACCGGCGCCCCCGCCACCCACCGGGGCCCCCGCTGCAGCGTCGGCGCCCTCCTGGAAGCCGCGGACCCCGACGTGGCCGCATCCCTCCGCACGGTGCTGGACACCCCCAGCGTCACGGCCACGGCCATCGCTGAGACGCTCAGCCGCTACGGCGACCCCATCACGGCCTACACCGTCGCCCGGCACCGACGGCGCGGCATGCCCAACGGATGCCGGTGCGAGCGATGACCCTGAACCACGAGCTGCAGGCGCTCCTCGAGCCTGCCACCCACTCCCAGAGCCAGCCCCCGCAGGCACAGCGCCTGCAGCCGGCCGCACCCCGCGGCTGGGAGGAGGGTGTGCGGTACGAGCCGGGCGGCACCATGGTCGTCACCGCCCCGCCCGCGGAGAAGCCACCGAACGGGGACGACGAACTGCGCCAGCGGGTCGAGGAGATGGGCCTGTCCATTCCCGACGGGTTCCGTGTCCGCCTAGTGGAGGCCAAGCACGACCCGGCCGCCTGGCACCGCGACAGGGAGGGCGAGGACGCCGTCACCCGGGCCGTGTGGCGCTGCCGGTACGTCATCGAGCCTGCTGCGCCCGCGTGGATGTCCGCCGGCGACGTCGATGCCCTCGTCCGGGACGCGATGCGCCGCCGCCGCAAGGCACGCCCCATCGTCGACACTGCGGAGCGCGCCCTGGTCGTCGTGTACGCCGATGCGCAGGCCGGGAAGGTGGGCCGGGACGGCGGTACCCCCGAGCTCATTGCCCGGATCGCCGACCGATTCGACCGGCTCGACGACCACATTCGTGACCTCAAGGCCGTGGGCCGCGCGCCGACCGCGGCGTGGTGGATGGACGCCGGTGACTGTGTGGAAGGGTTCGAGAACACGACGCAGCAGGCGTTCACCAACGACCTGACCCTGACGGAGATGATCCGCGTGCACCGCCGGGTGACGTTCGAGGGCCTGGACCGGCTCGCCGGTCGCTTCGGGCGCGTCGTCGCGGCGACCTGCGGTTCCAACCACGGCCGTGTGCGCCGTGGGAAGGACGCTGTGGGCCCGCCCGTCGACGACTGGGGCATCGAGGTCATGTCTCAGATTGCTGACGCCTACGCCCACAACCAGGACGCCTACGGGCACGTCTCGTTCGTGATGCCGGAACGGTGGCGGGACACCGTGAGCCTGGACATCGCCGGGCACATCGTCGGCCTGGCCCACGGTCACCAGTACCCCCGCCCCGACAAGGCCGGCGACTGGTGGAGAGGGCAGACGTTCGGCCGCCAGCCCGTCGCGGACGCCGACGTTCTGATCACGGGGCACTTCCATCACTTCCGAGCCCAGCAGATGGGCAACGGTCGACTCTGGATCCAGGCCCCGACGCTCGACAACGGGAGCGACTGGTACGCCGTGCGCTCCGGCGAGGTATCAACGTCCGGACTGCTGGTGTTCAGCGTCGGCCCGGATGGCTGGGACGACCTGCGGATCCTCTGAACGCGACGCAAGCCACCCCGGAACCCCACCTTCCGGCCATGACTGAGAAACCACGGTGGCTACTCACCCAGAACACAGACATGCGCCGGCAGGGCATCTACAACTGGTCGATCCCGGCGTGGGCCGGGACCCTGCCCGACGGCCGCAACTACAACACCTGTCCCTCCGCCGGGATCTGCGCACAGCTCTGCTACGCGAGGCAGGGCGCCTACCGGTTCAAGGGCGTCAGGGCGCGCCACGAGGCGAACCTGATGATGGTGCTCGACGATCTGCCCGGCTGGGAAGCGCAGATGACCGCCGAGCTCCAGCACAAGCGCTACCAAGACCGGTGGGTGCGCTGCCATGACGCGGGGGACTTTTTCTCCCGGGAGTACACCGAAGCGTGGATGCGTGTGATGAGGGCCGCGCCGGGCGTCCGCTTCTACGCGTACACCAAGAGCGTCAGCCTGTTCCGCGAGGTTGTCGAACCGGACCCGCCGGCCAACTTCAAGTGGGTGTACTCCCTCGGGGGCCGCGAGGACCACCTCGTCGACGTGACCATCGAGAGGCACGTCGACATCTTCCCCGACGAGGGGTCCCTCGAGGAGGCCGGATACACCTCCCGTGCGACCGCGACGGAGGGGTGCCTGGTGTCCGTGCTGGGCCCGCAGAAGATCGGCATCCCTGCGAACAACATCAAGCACCTGCAGAAGAGGCAGGGCGACAAGCGGTTCAGCGAGCTGCAGCGGGACCAGGACGCGCGGCGTCGCGGCCCCGGCAAGCAGTACAGCAGCGGCCGCCCATGAAGACGATCATCCATGTCAATCAGCACGTCATCCGACGCAACCGGACGCACGGCGAGAACGAACCCGTCCTGACCGTCAAGACGTACAAGAGCAACGCCTACGCCCACACGGCCATCATCCGGGACGCCAACGGTGCCGAGGTTGCGCGCGTCATCTACCGGCCGGACAGGCCGCTTCCGTGCGGGGCGCACGTGTGGATCGAAACCTACCTGTCAGTGGAAACGGAGTGACCAGCGCCCGCGGCTCCGGGGGATCCACCCCCCGGAGCCGCGGCACCAAGATCGTTCTTGCCCAATTGGGCAAGTCTCCCGCGCTCCCGGTAACGCGCGACCCAAGCACCCGCCGTGCCCCATCCTTCCCCGGCCACCGACCCCAGGAAGGAAACCCATGGGCCTCTACAAGGAAGACGGGACACGCATCAAGCAGTCCGCGTTCCCCGCGACCCCCGCCAGCGACACCCCCATGCGCGTCACCGAGGACGTGTACGAGACCAAGCCGTACGGCCGCGGCGACGGCCGCCCGGAAGGCTCCCGGCGTCACCTGCTCTACCAGGCCGGGACTGTCGTTCCCCAGTCCGAGATCGACCGCCTCTTCACCCCCGCGGCGACCGTCTCGACCATCACCCCGGCCACCGGCCCGGCCGCGGGCGGCACCACCGTCACCATCACCGGCACCCGGCTCGACGGAGTCACCGCCGTGAACTTCGGCGCCACGCCCGGCACCGAACTCAAGGTCGTCTCTGCCACCGAGCTGCGCGTCAAGACGCCCGCCGGTGCAGCCGGCGCTGTCAACGTCGTTGTCGCGGCCGACTCCGGCAACGTCACCAAGACGGGCGGGTTCACCTACTCCTGACCCGCGCGACAGGGCGGCCCCTACGCACGGGCGCGGGGGCCGCCCTGGGCCAACCTACGCCGCGGCCCGCCCCTCGAGGTAGGGCGCGACACAAGCCTCGCCCGGCGTGCAGGGTGCGCGCCGTCCGGACCACCACCCCGAGAGGGAGCCACTCATGGCAGGCACCACCCGCACCCGTAAGACCGCGGCGGCCAAGGCCGCCGAGACCGCCGCGGCGGCGGAGGAGACCACCCCCGCCGAGCCCGTCGCGCCACCGGCCGAGGAGACCGCCCCGGCCACCGACAGCTCTCCGAAGGCGCCCGACGCCGCTCCGCTCGAGCCGCCGGCGGTTCAGGAGCCTCCGGCCGCGCCCGAGGCACCCGTGTACGCCACCCCGACCGAGGTCATCCCCGACGACGAGAACCTCTCCGAGGTCATCATCGACGACGCGACCAAGGAGCCCCCGGCCGATGTGGCGGGCGTGTTCGTACCGCTCACCGAGTACGGATCGGTCCTCGTGTGCACCGTGCGCCTGGTCGAGAAGACCTACCTCGGACCGCACCGCAACCCCGTTCACCGGCTTCTGCAGCCCAAGGGCGCCCACGTCTCCGAGGGCGTCGCAGCCAGGATCCGGGAGCGGCTTGAGGCCCAGGCCGCGCGTCTCGCCGTTCAGGCCGACGACGCGGCTGGCGAGCAGTAAAGGGGGGCCGGGGTGACGTACGACTACAGGCCCATGTACGGCGGGGCGCACTACGACCCCGAACCGGCCGGGGGACAGGTCACCAGCCTGTCCCTCTACGACGGCCCGGACCGCACCACCCTCGTGGCGGGAACAGGGCCAGGCGTCCGGCTGCGTGCCGGCGTCTACCGGTTCGCGCTGCCCGACGTGCCACCCGGCCGTTACTGGGCCACCGTCGCCTTCACCCCGAGCGAAGGGTCCCAGCCCGTCAAGGACCAGTCCCTCCGACTGGATCTCCCCCTCGGGCTGGGTCTCGTCACCTCCCCGGAAGCGGTTGCCGGCGAACTCGGCATGCCGCTCCCCCTCACTCCAGAGCAGCGCGACGACCTGCTCACCGCCATCCGTAAGGCACAGGCCGACGTCGTCGCCTACCTCGGCCAGCCCGTCATCCCCCAGCTCATCACCCGCACCGCCCTCACGCCGTACCAGCGTGGCCGCCAGGAGCTCGAGGACGCCGAGTCGTGGCCGTTCGAGGCCGACGACCTGGTCCAGGTGTCCGCCTACCGCGACCGCGGTGACGGCACCTACGACGTCGACTTCCTCGTCGGTTTCGACGGCGCCGCGAACGACGCGGTCGTCCGGTACGTGACCACGCACGCTGCGGAAGCCGAACGGCTGCGCCCCGGCGGAGTCGGCGCCCAGGGCCGCCGCGTGTCCTCCGTCAGCGCGGAAGGACAGTCGATCTCTTACGAGTCCGCGCCGACCACCGGCCAGGCCGGCTCACTGCCCGAGCTCAGCAGCCTCTCGCGATGGAAGCGCCGCCTGTTCCAGCCGCTGAACCGTCCGGCCCGCCCGCCGTGGCCGTACTCCACCACCCGCTACCGCCGTTTCTGACGAAGGGAGCCGCCCGCACCATGGCCGTCGTGCTGCCGAACGCCGTACTCACCGTGTATGTGCTCGCCCACCCATGGGAGCGCGACGCCAACGGTGTGCCCGTCCCTCCGAACCCGAACGTCAAGCCGGCCGCGCGCGGCACCTGGCCCGGGTCGGTCCTTGAGCAGCCCGACGGCACATGGACGGTACGACTCGACCCCCGCGCGTGGCCGGTCGAGCCGGGCGACACCATCACCGACGAGACCGGCCGGTCCTGGACCCTGTCCAGTGCCCGCAAGCACGCCGTTCCCGGCTGTTCTGATGCCGACTACGTCCAGGCGGCCGCCACCCTCAACCCGCCGGAGGTGCCGTGATGGCCGGCGCGAAGTTCACCCCGGCCCAGGGTCTCGAGGAGCAGCTCGCCCGCATGCTCGCCCCCGCCGTGCGTCGCATCGCGGTCCAGGTGGAGGTGGAGGCGAAGCGGCTGGCCCCGCCCACCAAACGGTGGGTGACCGTCGGCGACAACCGGGTCCGCCCCACCCACGTTGCCGCGCAGGGCCAAGTGGTCCCGGGGAACCTTCGCTTCAAAATCAACTCGATGGACTGGGACATGAAGCACCGAGGTCTCGGTGAGCACACCTACATGCTCCAGCCCAAGGACGAGAGCTCGCGGGCGGTCGCCAACATCAAGAACTGTCGCTGCACCACGCACAAGGACCCGAAGGGCATCGCCCGGCACATCACCACCGGCCAGCCCGTCATCGCGGGGAAGAAGGTCACCGTCACCGTGTCGGTGGAGGCGGACCAGGTCGTCGAGGCCGAGGTGGGCACCGTCTACCCGGGCAACCTCCGGGCCGAGGGAACGTTCTTCATGTCCCGGGCGGCCGCCATCGTCGCTGCCCGCCGCTGACCCACGACGCGACACAAACGGCTCCGGTGCGCACAGTGCGCGCCATGGCTACGAACACCACCACCAAGAAGCCCGCCGTGGCCGCCGCGGCGGAGGAGTCCACCACGGACGTCACCGACACCCCTGCGGCCCGCCCCAAGCGCGCCCCCGCCCAGGCCCCGCCCGTCGTCGGCCCACCTCTCGCCGTGGGCGCCGATCCGGTGTCCGTCCGGCTGTCGCACCACCTGACCATCGACGGCGTCGACTACCGGCCCGGCTCCGAGATCAGCGTCTCTCCCGACTACGCCCGCCGGCTGCGCGGGCAGGGCTACATCGCCCGTACCTGATGACCGAACTGACACTCGCGGACGCCGATCCGGTCTCCGAGATCCTCGCCTGGCTCCAGCAGAGCAACCAGGCCGCCGACGCACTCGGCGGCCCCGGTCGCGTGTCCGGCATCGCAGAAGCGCCCTGGCCGCACCTCCTGGTGGGTCACGGCCCCGGAGGGGACCTGCGAGACCTGAACTGGGCCATCTCCCCGGAGGTGACCCTCGAGGCGTGGGGCGACCCGGGCGGCTGGCCAGGGAAGGCGGAACTCCGCAGAATCCTCCTGCGCTGCGCGAAGGCGGCGCAGGAGCTGGGGGAGGCGCCCCATGTCCCTGGCCGGCCGGTCGTCAGCGGCATCAAGCCGTCCGGCTTGCTGCTGTGGTCCCCCCTCGCCGACGGGCAACCCAGGTGGGTCATGAACCTCTCCACCACCCTGCACCCGTGAGGACGCGACGTTAACCCTCCCGGCTCTCCAAGGTGTCCGCGCCCTAGCACCGGACACCAAGGAGAGGCCCGCCATGGCCGGCGAGACCACGAACAACAACGAGATCGTCATCCCCCAGCTCAGCCGCGTCTGGCTGGCCCCCGTCGGGACCACCGCCCCGGCCGACGCCACGTCGGCCATGCCTGCCGGCTGGTACAGCGTCGGACTGTTCACCGAAGACAGCCTCAAGTTCAACTCTGAGCCCAACTTTGAGCAGGTCCGCAGCGCGCAGTCCGCCTACCCCACCCGTACGTTCCAGACGACCGACGCGGCGACCATCGAGGTCGACCTGCAGCAGTGGTCCGGCAAGAACTTCCGGGCCGTGTACGGCGGCGGCTCCATCACCGTCGTCACCCCCGAGGGAGGCGGCTCCAAGCACTTCCGGTTCGCCCCGCCCCGGATCGGGGGCCGCACCGAGATCGCCGCGGTCATCGAGGTCATCGACGGCGGCAAGCACTACAGGTACGTCATCCCCCGCACCATGCAGATGGAAGGCGTCTCCAAGGACCTCGCCAAGACCAAGGAGTCCGTCCTGCCGCTGCGCCTGGCCGTCCAGGGCGGCGACGACACCGATGCCTGGTACGTGCTGACGGACGACCTGGCGTTCCAGCCCCCGGCGCCGACCATCACCAGCGTGACCCCGTCCACCGGTCCCATCGCCGGCGGTACCAACGTCACCATCGTCGGCACCAACCTCGACAGCGCGACCGGCGTGACGTTCGGCGGCGCGGCAGGCACCGGCCTGGTCATCGAGAGCGACACGGAGCTGACCGTCACCACGCCGGCCAGCACCGCCGGCGCGAAGGACGTGGTCGTGACCACCGCGGGCGGCACCGTCACCCAGGCCGGCGGCTTCACCTACGAGTAACCCGCTCCCGGGCCGCCCCTCCCCGCCCCAGCACAGCAGGGGCGGCCCACGGCGCGACGTAAGCCATGCGGCACTGCCACTGTCCGCGCGCTGCCGCACCAATGCGACCCAGCTACGCACACACGAGAGGTCACACCCATGTTCGTCATCGACCTGGACGCCGAGCGCCGCGAGGTTCAGTACCCCCACGGCATTCCCGTCCGTCTCGGCGGAGAGCAGTTCCTTTTCCCGGCGGAGCTGCCGGCCGAAGCGCTCGATCCGCTCCTGTCCGACGAGCTGGACCTGGTCGGTCTCCTCGGCGAGGTCATCGAGTCCGCCGACGGCGACGCCGGCGTCTCGGAGGTCATTGCCGCTCTGTTCCGGCGCCCGTCCCTGCCGCGGAAGTTCCTCGGCGCGGTCCGTGAGACGTACGCGATCCTCCTGCTCGAGCAGTACGAGGACTTCACCAAGCAGCGCCCGTCCGTCGGCGACTACGTCCGGCTGACGACCGGCCTGGCCAGGGTTTACGGGGTGGAGTTGGGAAAGCTCTTTCGGTCGGCCGACTCCTCCGAGAACGCTTCGGAGACGTCGAATCCGACCTCTCCCGCTACCACCACGGACTCGACGCCCGAGGCGTCTGGCTCCGCCCCGGGCAGCCAGGATTCATCGGCCTCCGACGGCTGATCTCCCTCATCGACCGTCTGCCCGACGACTCCAGCGTCCGCTCCGCCCCGCTCGGCGGCTGGACCAAGGACCTGGAACTCCTGGCGCTGATCGTCGACGAGATCGGGCTCCTGGCCGCCGACAAGCGGCGTGAGGAACCCACCCACGTCATCCGTCCGCCTCGCTACGAGGAACGCACGACGCGTCGGCCCCGCAGCTCCACGCCGCCCCCACCGCCGTCGTCGCCCGCCCCGCAGCAGGCGCCCCGCATGACCGGCCACCGGCAGATGCTCATGGCCGCCATGCAGAGAGGAATGGTTCGCAGTGGCTGAGGGCCTGCAGGCCGGCCGCCTCGACGTGCCGGTCGTCGCCAACCTGGCCGGCTTCGCGGAAAAGCTCCGCACGGCAGTCGAGACGGCCGCCGAGGGCCTGGCCGCCCAGGTCAAGGTCGAGGTCGATTCCAAGGGGCTGCGCAAGCGGCTGGAGAAGGCCGTAGAGAAGGCGTCCCGGGGCGTCACCGCGACGGTCCGGGTCAAGGTCGACGAGAGCCGGTTCCAGGCCGAACTCGAGGCGCTGCGCCGCCGCGTCGACGACGCCGACCTTCGCCTACCGGTACGCCCGGACGGCGAAGGCGATGGCGGAGGGCAAAGCGGCGGACTCCTCTCCCGCCTCCGGGGCCTGATCACCGGTGCGCAGGGCGAGGCCGACCGTAACCCGGTCCACGTGCCGGTGCGGATGAGCCTGCCCGGCGGGGGCCGCCGAAGCCTGCGGATGCTCGGCATCGGCGCCCTCATCTCCCTGCTGCAGCCCGCGGTCGCCCTCATCGGGCAGTACGGCGCTGGCCTCACCGCGCTCGTGTCCGCGGCCACCCCGGCTGTGGGTGTCCTCGGAGCGATACCCGGTCTGATCTCTGCGGCGGCCACCGCGGCGATCGGCACGACGGTCGCGTTCAAAGGCTTCGGTGAAGCGCTCAAGCAGTCGAACGCCGCTCAGCAGATGCTCGCCCAGGACGGCAAGGTCACTGAGGCGCAGCAGAAGAAGCTGAAAGAGGCGATGGACAAGCTGTCGCCTTCCGCCCGCGAAGCAGTCAAGGCGGTGTCTTCACTCCAAACGGAGTGGAGCGAGGTCCGTATGACGGTCAGCGACCGGTTCTTTTCCGAGGTCGCCGACGACATCAAGCCGCTTGCCAAGTCGGTGTTCCCGCTCCTCGAGGACGCTCTGGGTGACTCTGCTGCGCAGATGGGGTCCCTGGCGGAACGCGGCGCGAAGTTCATGCAGAGCGGCCCGTTCCGCAAAGACTTCAAGACCATCGCCTCGTCGAACTCGCGGATCGTCGGCCACATGGCCGACAGCCTCGCCAACGTCGGCCGGGCCACCATGGACTTCCTGGTGGCCTCCGGGCCGTTCGCCGAGCGGGTCGCACGCGGCGGCGAGCGGATGACCCAGTGGTTCCGGGCCTCCGTGAAGGCCGGACGGGAAACCGGCAGCCTCGCCCGCTTCCTTGACCACGCTGGTGACAAGGCCGCACAGCTCGGCCGCTCCACCGGTAGCCTCATCAAGGGACTCGGCGGTGTCGGCAAGGCCGCCATGGACACCGGCAACGCGCTGGTCGACGGCCTCGAGGGCAGCATGAAGCGCTTCGAGCGCTGGGCCAACTCGGGCGCCGGCCAGAAGGCCATGCGGCAGTTCTTTTCCGATGCCGCGCCCGTGTTCACCGAGGTCAACAAGATGTTTGGCGACCTGATGCGAGGGCTGGGCCGGTCCATGCGGGACGGCGGCATCCTCGACCTGGTCCGGCAGATCCGAACCGAGCTGATGCCCGCCCTAGGCGCGTTCTTCGACGGGCTCGGGCAGACCATCGGCCCGGCGCTCATCTCCCTGATCTCGAACATTGCCACAGCGATCGGAAACCTCGCGGCAGCCGGCTCTGGGCTCGGGGTGCTGCTCATGGCGTTCAGTGGCCTGTTGCAGGTCTTCAACACGCTGATGAGCGTTGTCCCCGGCGCGAACACCGTCCTGGCTACCCTCCTGGGCACGATGCTCGCCCTCAAGGTGGTCAGCAGCATCGCCGGCCTGATCGGCCGGTTCGGGACGTCGGTGGCGGCCGCGGGCACCTCCGTGCGCGGTCTCGGCACCACGATGAGCGGCACCATGGGCCCTGGGGTCATGGGCCCGCAGATCAGCATGTGGCAGCGGATGGGCCTCGCCTACCAGGGCGCGGCCGCGCAAGGCGGTCGTCTGTCCGGTGCCCTGCGCGGTATCGGTGCCGCCAACCGGGTCGCCTCCCGTGCCATGGGCGGGATGATGGCTGTCATGGGGGGACCGCTCGGTCTTGCCATCGCCGGCGTCACCATCGGTCTGGGTCTCCTCGCCGCCAAGCAGGAGGAGAACGCCCGCGCGGCCCAGGCGCACAAGGAGCGCGTCCAGTCTCTGTCACAAGCCCTGGCCGACTCCAATGGTGTCATCGACGCCAACGTCCGGGCGCAGGCCGTGCAGCTCCTCCAGGGCACCGAGCTGGCTGACGGCAACGGGCGGCTGGTCGACGTCATGCGTGATGCGGGCGTGAGCCTGACGACGCTCACCGACGCCTACCTGGAGCAGGAGGGCAGCATCGGCGGCCTGCAGAAGAAGCTGCAGGAGCTGGCCGACACGCACCGGGTCTACAAGGACATCGCGGGCGGCAAGGCGTCGGTCCTGGACTACACGGAGGAAGGCGAGAGGTACAAGGCGGCGGCCGACGCGCTCAAGGCGGTCAACGGTGAGCTGGGCAAGAGCAAGCGCGACAGCAAGGAAGCCGCTGACGCGATGCGTAACGCCGGAGATGTGGGTGCCAGTTCCTACAGCCGGCTGACGACCGCGGTGCAGGACTTCAGCGACAAGACCAAGTCGGCCGACGAGCGGGTGGACGCGCTCAAGCGGGCCCTGGACGCCCTGAACGGCAACACGCAGAGCGTCCACGACGCGCAGGCGCAGCTCAACTCCGTGATGCTCCAGATCGACGACACCATGGGGTCGAACATCGAGAAGGCCGAAGGCTGGGGCAAGGCCCTCATTGCCAACAACGGCCTGGTCGACACCTCCACCCGCAACGGCCAGACCCTGAACAGTCAGCTCACAGAGCTGCGGGACTCCATGCTGGGCGTCACTACCCGGGCGGTCGAGGCCGCGGAGAAGGGCGCCATGCCCATGGCGCAGGCGATGAGCCTGAGCAGCGATGCCATGGAGAAGGCCCGCGCGAAGGCCATCCAACTCGCCGTGGACATGGGCGTTCCGAAGGAACAGGCCAAGGCACTCGCCGACCAGATGGGGCTGGTCCCGGACACCGTCACCACTCTCATCGCCACGACCGGCGTCCCCGAAGCGACGGCTGAGGTGCTTGCACTGCAGGGCCAGTTGTCGCAGATCCCGCCGGGGAAGTCCATCCAGATCAAGGCGCCCTCTATCGAGGCTCGCGAGCAGCTCGAGCTGTTGGGCTTTTCTGTGCAGCGCATCCCCGGCAGCAAGAACGTGTCGGTGACCGCGCCGACCGGCGGGGCGCGCGCGAACCTTGGCGCGCTGGCGGAGGACATCGCTGCCGCGCCGGACAAGAAGAAGGTCACGGTCGAGGCGATCATCCGGCAGGCCGTTGGCGACCTCAAGGGCGTGCAGGAGAAGGTGGCGGGCCTGCCCAAGGGCAAGTCCATCGAGGTCAAGACCCCTACTGCGGTCGCTCAGAGGGCGCTCGAGGATCTTGGGTACAAGATCGAGAACGTTGACGGGAAGAACGGTAAGACGGTTCGGATCACGGCCCCGACCAAGACGCCGTTGGCGAACGTGCAGACCATTCAGGGCGCGATCAACGGTCTGACCGGGAAGACCGTGCACGTCACGGTCAGGTACTCGGAGTCCGGGAAGCCCTCGGTGGTCGGCCGGCCGCAGGCTGATGGTGGCATTGTCCGCTTCGCCGATGGCGGTATCCGCGCCGCCCGCGGCCGTATCCAGGCATTCGCAAACGGAACGGAACGGCACATCGCGCAGATAGCAAGACCGGGCGAATGGCGCATATGGGCGGAGCCTGAGACCGGAGGCGAGGCATACTTGCCTCTTGCAAAAGCAAAGCGTAAGCGGAGTGAGCGAATCCTTGACCGGGTCGCGGAAATCTTCGGCGGCATGGTCGTCTACCCCGGCCGCGGCGCCCTGCGGAACTACGCGTCCGGCGGCATCCGCACCTCCGGCGTGGCCGCGGCACGCACCCGTGCGACCGTCGCGGCCGCGACCTCGGCCCTGGTCGGCGGGGATCTGAACCTGACCATGACGAGCGCGCCTATGTCGCCGAGCCAGGCCCTGGGCGACGCCATGTTCGAGCTGCGCAGGATCAAGCTGGGAGGGGCGTATGCCGGCTGAGGGCGAGTGGAGACTGTCGTACAGCGCGCGGGGGGTCCACCCCGGGGCGAACTTCACGTTCGGCACCGTGCGATCGGGCTACTACCTGCTCGACGACGTCGAGATCAAGGACGCCGACGTGACCAACGGGGATACCCCGCTGCCACGGGAGGACGGTCTCCGGCACGGACAGGACTTCACCACCGGTGCGACCATCACGTTCGAGGTAGGGGTGGACACCGTCGACGCCGGCGGCACCCTGCTGGCCCGGCACGGCGCGAACCTGGACGCGGTGTCGGTCATGAAGCAGGCGTGGGACGCGAAGGCGATCCGCGACGTCATGGCCACGCCCGCGGTGCTGTCCACCATGCAGGGCGGCCGCGCGCGCCGCTGGTACGGGCGGCCCCGCAAGTGCGAGAAGGCCGCTTCCAAGCTGACCCGGCAGGGGTACACGCCGATGGTGGCAAACTTCGCCGCGTCGCACACCGGGAGTTTCGACGACATCGAACAAAGCGTGCGCGTGGACATGGCACCGCCGCCGCACCGCGGCATCAAGGGGCCCCTCAAGGCGCCGCTGATGATGGTCGGGGAGAGCGCGGCCCGCGCGCCCGGGGAGATCGTGGTACGCGGTAACCGCCCGACGTGGCCCGTCATCACTATCGTGGGGCCGATTGCTCAGCCTGCGTGCGAGCTGGTCGGACGGTGGAAGGTGCAACTGAACCTGACCCTCGCGGCGGGCGAGCGGGTCGTCATCGACCCGCGGCCGTGGGTGCGGACGGTGAAGCGAGGCAGTGCAAGCGTTGCGGGCCTGATCACTCGAGGGTCCCCGTTCCTCGAGCACCTGCTGATCCCGACCGGCCGGCAGGACTTCGTGCTGCGCGGCACGGACGCGACCGCCACGGCATACATGACCGTGGCCTGGCGCGACGCCTACGCGTACATGTAGCCGGCCCAGGGCGCGACACAAGCCGTACCGGCCCGTGATCCTCCGCTGTCCACGAGAGCAGCAGCGGAGGAGAAGCGAGATGTGGGACAGCGTTCCGTGGTTCACCGAGGGGCAGGCGGAGCACTCCACGGAGGTGGCGCGGCTGTTGGCGTATGCCGCGTTCGGTGGGGGGCAGGGCATCGTCGGGTCCGGGGACCTGGCGGTCAGGGCCTTGTCATCGCCTGCGGCTCAGGTGCAGGTGCGGCCGGGGGCGTGCGCGATCCTCAACCGGGCGGCCGGAGCGACCTATCAGGCGTACGCGGGCCGGCTGCCGACCTCGGACACGGTCAACATCGCGGCGACCGGCTCGTCTGCCCGAACGGACCTGATCGTGGCCCGCGTTGAAAACCCCTACTCCTATGGGGAGACGTGGCCGCTCCCCTCCAACGCCGCTACCGGCCCGTACATCTTCACGCGAGTGATCTCCGGGGTGCCGAGCACGACCACCGACGTGCGGCAGGTCCGCCCGAACGACTCAGCGATCACTCTGGCCCGCATCACCATCCCGGCGAACACGTCAGCGATCACCCAGGGAATGATCAAGGATCTGCGGAGCATGGTCTCCTCCCGCCGAGACCGGGTCCTCTACACCGCGTTCCCCGGGACTCTGTCGACCATGGGCTACTCGGACAACAGATGGCACAACTGGCCCGGCGCCGCGTCCTGGGACATCGACGTGCCCTCATGGGCAACCCGCATGAAGATCGTCATGACCTTCGCCGGGCTGCGCATGACACGGTCGGACATCTACGCGCGGATGCAGACCAAATTCGGGTCGATGCTCGGTCAGGACACCTACATCGACGACGACTCCGGCACCGGCACGCGCCGCTCCACCATCGTCCTCGCCGACAACCACGCGGTCCCCAGCTCCATGCGCGGCACCACTCAGACCCTGTCGGTGCAGACGTACATGTACCGCTCGGAGACCGGTGATCTGTCCGTCGACGCCGGCACGTCGATCGTCGCCGACGTCGAGTTCGTCGAGAAGCCGGACGAAGAGGAGGTGTGAGGGGTGCCGGCCGGGTGGCGGTTCATCGCGCAGAGCGCACTCAGCGAGGAAGTGCTGGACTGGCAGGTGCCGTTCGCCCTGTCGTCCAACCCGAAGCGGGACCTGTCCGGGCCGGGCTCGATGACAGGCACGATCGAACCCGAGTACGCACGGATGCTCGGGCCGGACGGACAGCCGATCCTGCAAGAGTGGGGCACCAAGATCTACCTGGAGGTGGACGGCTCGATCCGGTGGGGCGGGCTGGTGACGAAGACGGCATACGACGGGGAGCAGGCCAAGGTCAGTTGCGAAGGGTTCTCCTCGTACCCGCACGGCATTCCGTTCGATGACTACATCATCTCGGGCCAGAAGATCACACCAAAAGACCCGTATGCGGGCAAAGACAAGAATCATGACGGGTATATCGATTTCTCGAATCCCAAGCGGAAGGTCCCGCCGGCGCCGAAGCCGTACGGCGGCCCCCGCATCGACGTCTACGACGCCTTCCGCAAGATCTGGTCTCACGTGCAGTCGAGACCGTTCAGCGACGTCGGCCTGGTGATCGACAGTCACGACAAGGGCGAGCTGCTCGGCGCCAAGGACGGCAGCGACCCGTGGGAACTGGCCTGGTGGGACGCCCCCGACTGCGGGCAGACCCTCGACAACCTCGTCAAGCAGTACCAATTCGACTGGATCGAGACCCACGCCTGGAAGGACTCGACCAGCAACACCATCACCCACCGGGTGAGGCTCGGCACGCCCCGCCTGGGACGCAAGCGCACTGACCTGCGCTTCGCTCAGGGCGAGAACATCATCGCCATCGCCAAACCCGAGGGCATGGGCGACGACTACGCCAACGAGGTCATTGTCCTGGGCCGCGGCGAGGGCCGGAAGATGAAGCGCGTCCAGGTGGCGGACTTCGCCTCGCGGACCTGGGGCACCAGACGGCTGCGCCGGGTGGCCACCGTCACCGACAAGACGCTGACCTCGGGGGAAGCACTCCGCAAGCGGGGGCAGCAGGAACTCAACGGCCGCACGGCCGCCCTGCAGATTCCCGCCGTCCAGATCATCGACCACCCCAATGCCCGGTTCGGGTCGTGGTCCCTCGGTGACGACATCCGGGTGCAGGTGCACGTGCCGTGGGTGGGGGACATCGACGTGTGGCACCGCATCGTCTCCGACGAGATCAGCGCCGACGGGCTCGTGACCTTCACCCTGAAACGCTCCGACAGCTTCCACTACTGATCAGGGCGCGACACTAAGGCCGCAGGACGTCGACCATCCCGCGCCATGGTCAGCTTCCTGGACTCCCAGACAGACGCCAAGCGCTTCGCGGCGCTGCTGGCGGACTACGAACGGCGGCTCCAGGCCCTTGAGCGCACCTCCAAGGCCGCATACACGTCCATCGAGGGCGGCACCCTCGACATCTACACCGAGGACGGCACGCTCGCCGGGTCGGTGGGTGTGCAGCCGGACGGCGGCATTGCGCTCGTGCCGAAGCCCGCGGCCGCTGTCCCGCCGCCCACGCCCGGCGCCCCGACCGTGGTCTCCGCCCTGGCCGGGCTGGTCGTCACCTGGGACGGCTGGTGGGACGACTCCAACGCCCCACCCACCGACTTCGCCGCAATGCAGGTGCACCTGGGCCCGGCCGCCGACTTCACCCCCGACTTCACCACCCTGACCGCAGCCATCACCGACGTTACCGGCGGAAGCGTCACGGTCGCAGTGGAGGGCTACGCCGAGCGCTGGGTGCGTCTGGTCGCCCTGAACACCGCAGGCCTGACCAGCGCCCCCTCAGCGGCTGTCGCAGGCAAGGCACGCCAGGCCGTGGAGCAGGACCTCATCAACGGGATCGTCACGGAGGCCAAGCTCGCCGAGAACGCCGTCACCAAGGCGAAAATCGCCCTCGGGGCCGTGGGAACGACCGCGCTCGAGGACGGTGCGGTCCTCGAGGAGAAGCTGGCCAAGGCCGCGGTCACCTTGGGGAAAATCGCCGACGGCGCGGTCACGATCAACGCCCTCGGTGGGGCGCTGTCCGACTCCGCGGTGCAACGCTACGTCGACGCGATGGGCGATGCGGCCGCCTGGACCATCACCGACAAGAGCGCCGGCGCCACCTGGGAACACCTCTCCGGTATCGCTGATGCGCCGACCGGCCGGACCGTGGGCCGGGCGACCGGGTACATACGGCTCCTCGGGAAGACGGCCATCCCCTACGAGCCGGATGTGCTGTACCGGCTCAGCGCCCGGGTACGGATGACCGGCCCGGCTGGCGGGACGGATGCCTTCTATGTCGGGGTGGCCGGTATCGGCGCCGACAAGACGACGCTGGTCAACCGCAACGGCACGCCGGGCAGCACGAACTCGCACTTCTACGTGGCCGCCTCCGGCAAGGCCATCACCACGGCCGAAGGCTGGGTGCAGGTCATCGGCTACCTCAGCGGTCGGGCCGCGGCCGGCGTGGCCGGTTCTCCGGGCCCGAACAATGACCCGCGCGTACCGGGGCTCGCGCATGCCGACGTGCGGTTCATCGCCCCTTACGTGTGGCTGAACTACAACTCCGCCAACGGCACGCAGACCGGAGTCATGGAAGTGGACTGCGTGACGCTGGAGGCCCTGAAAACCGGCGTCGTCAACTCCACCAACCTGATCGCCGGCTCGGTCACCACGGCCGCCCTGGCGACTGACGCTGTCACGGCCGGGAAGGTCGCGGCGGACGCGATCACCGCGCGGGAGCTCAAGGCCGGGGCCGTCACCGCGTCAGAGCTGGCAGCCGGCTCGGTCACGGCCCAGGCCGTTGCCGCGGGCGCGATCACCGCGGAGAAGCTCACGATCGTCGGCAGCCCGAACGTGCTGGCCGACCCCTCGTTCGAGGGCGCAGGCGGTGCAGCCATCGCCGAGAAACAGACGTACCTCGCTCAGGACAAGACGTTCGGCAACGGCTCCCCCGCCTCGTTGAAGATCGACGCGGTGGCGGCAACCGCTACGAACCGGTCGGCTGAGCTGACGCTGCTTCCCGTCACCCCAGGGGATCAGCTCTACCTCGCTACCGACTACTACCCGTCCGCGGACTGGGCCGGCGCCAATGCCAACATCCATACACGGTGGGAGAAGGCGGACGGCACAGTCCTCAGCTACGGCATTGTGAGCGCCACCGCCCCCGCCAAGGGCGTATGGGGCCGCCTTGCGGGGGCCGTCACGGCTCCGGCCGACGCCGTGCAGGCGCGGGTGCGCGTCGAGTCCGTCTCGGGAACGGCCGGCGCCGTGTGGTTCGACAACGCCGCGGTGCGCCCGGTCGTGCCTGGAGTGCAGATCGCGGACGGAGCGATCACCGCGCCGAAGATCCTCGCCGGGGCGGTGACGACCGACAAGCTCGACGCCCTGGCCGTGACCGCCGAGAAGGTCGCGGCCCTGGCCATCACGACTGCCAAGCTCGACGCCCTGGCCGTGACCGCGGACAAGCTCGCCGTGAACTCCGTGACGGCGACGAAGATCCAGGCCGGGGTCATCGACGCCACCCACATCAAGGCAGGCGCGATCAGCGCGGACCGCCTCGCGGTCGGTACCGACGGCAACGTGATCGCCGATCCCAGCTTTGAGGGGGGCTTGTCGGACCAGCGGGTGGCCGACAACGCGAACTGGTCAGTGGTCGCATCCGGCAATGGCAGCCCGCGCGCGATCCGTACGGACGCGACGAGCACGGCACCAGTCACCCGGTTCCTCGTCCTGGGGGAGCTGCCGGCAGTGCCGGGCCAAAAGCTCTGGCTGTCGGTGGACTACCTCGCCTCTGCCGACTGGGTGGGCGAGAGCATCAACATCTACGGCGAGTGGCTGGACACGGCCGGGGAAGCCCTCGCGTACAGCACCGTGTCGTCCGGCGCGACACCGGTCCTCGGTGCGTGGACGACCATGTCAGGTGTGCCCGGCATAGCGGCTCCGGCAGGCACCACGCGGGTGCGGATCCTGATCAACTCCTTCAACTCCAGCGCCGGCACAGTCACGTACGACAACGCCGCATGCCGCGTCGTCATGGCATCCGGCGTTGCGGGCGCCCGCGCGGAACTCAGCCCGCAGGGACTCCTGCTCTACGACAGCACCGGCGAGGAAGCTGTTGCGCTGGCCACCGGCCGCCCCAACTACCTGACGCTGTCCGCGGCCGGCACGCCGGTTGCCACGATCGACCAGGAAGGCAAGGCCGGGTTTCAGTCCTTGGCCGTTGCGGAGGGCTTCACCGTGGGCGGCGACGACATCGCCACCCTCCTCGACCAGCGCCCACGCGGCATCATCGCCTACGGCGTGCCCACTGGGACGGTGACGTCCACGGGGACGGAAATCGGCTTCTACGAGCTGCCCGCCATGATCGATGCCGGGCGGATGTACCGCATCAAATTTCACGCGACAGCCGACTTCGACTTCGCCAACGACGGCGAGGCAAGGATCTACCTGCGTGATGGTGGGGAGGCGTCGCCCACAATCGCCTCACCGGTACGCCAGATGGCGATTCTGACACCCTCGCACACCGGCAACTACTGGACGGTTGAGCTGGAGCACATCGCCCCTGCCAGCGCCTTCGGTGTGGGCCTTCACCGGTTCCTGATCAGCTTCTTCAACAGCGGCGGAAGCAGTGGTCAGACGATGGAGCTGGGTCTGTCCATTTCGGAGCGGCATGCCTACTTCTTCATCGAGGACATCGGCGCCGCAATCCCGGCGACCGGCGTCGCCAATACTGGCGGCGGCACAGCCGCCCCACCGATCCGGCAGTACACCAAGACGTACTCGGCGACCTGGTCCGGTTCGTACGCCTCGCGCGGCTCGTACAACTCGAACCACGGCAACTCCTGCTATCAGGGCTACTACAGCTCCACCAATGGCATGCAGGCGAGCCTGATCGGTTTCTCGTCCTCCCTGGCCACCGACTTGTCCGGCGCCAGCATCCAGAAGGCAGAGGTCTATCTGTACTTCGATCACTGGTACAACAACAGCGGCGGCAAGGCCGTGGTCAAGGCCCACAACCACGCGTCACGCCCGTCCACGTTCTCTTGCGATGCCGAGTCCAAGACGATCTCTTGGGCGAAGAACGAAGGCAAGTGGGTGGACATCACCAGCGTGTTCGACTCGACCAGGTGGCGGGGCATTGCCCTGGACCCAAACACCTCGGGCCTGACCTACTACGGCCGCGCGCGCGGGTACGGCCAGACCAACCCTCCGAAGCTGCGCGTGACCTACACCAAGTGAGGAGGCTGCACCTATGCCCGCCCTGCCTGTCCCGCTGAGCGTCATCAGCGCTCTCGCCCGGGAGCCGTCGCTTCTGCCCCGGGTCCGCATGGCCATCGCCGTGGTTGCCCAGGAGGTATTCGCCGAGGACCCGGCAACACCAGGCCACACCATGCGCTGGAACTTTTCCAAGACGGTGCTCTACCCGACCGACGTCCAGGCCGCGGCCACTTTGGTGGGCCTGGTCGCCAGCCAGCCCATGCTCGACGCGGTCGCGGCCACTGGTGCCACGGACGCCCCGAGCATTGCCGCGGCCCTCACCGACGAGCAGCTCCTCGACGCGATCCGGCAGGGCTGGAACACATCGGCCGGCGTCAGCCCGGCCATGGCACAGCCGGGCACGCCCCTGCAGGAGGAGACGTAAACGGCAGGGGTGTTGCAGCGTTCCGGGCTGCGGGGAACCGCGGGTCTTCCCGGACCCCGGCTCCCGCACACCCGATCTGATGACCGTTGACCGAGGAGGCGCCCCATGGAATGGCTTACCTCTCTGGCGCCCGTCCTCAGTTCCGTCTTCGGCATGACTGGTGTGCTGGGCGGGGCGTGGCTGGTGTACCGGGGGAACCGGAAGAAGACCGAAGCCGACACCCAGGCGTCGGAAGCCAGCACGTTCGTGTCGTCCGTGCAGACCGTGACACAGGGCTTCACGCAGCTTCTGGAACAGCAACGCGCGACGAACGCGCAGACCCTCGAGCGGGTCGCCACCCTGGAGAGCCGGGTCGAGCGGTTGGAGGAGGAACAGCGGCAGTGGCGCCGCTGGAAGGTGGCCGCGGTGGAGTACATCCATCAGCTCCGGGCCCTGGTCGCCAAGCTGTACGAGCGCCCCGCGCCGGCGCCCCCGCTGGAGATCGCCGAGGACCTGGCCGATGACTCCGACCGCTGAACCCAGCGGGCGACGCAAGGCGCCAGCGGCCGCCACAGTCCGCCCGACACACAACTCCAGTGAAGGGCGGACCCATGTCTGCAACGCTCGAATCCCTCTCGACCGGCGCCCAGGTCGGTGCCGTGCTGCCGCTGCTCACCGCGGTCGTACAGCGGCCCGCCTGGTCGGCGAAGAACAAGAAGATCGTCGCGGTCGTCGCCGCGCTCGTCGCCGGCGTCGCCACCGTGGCGGCGGACGGCGGCTGGTCCCAGTTCCAGCACGGCCAGCTCACGGCCGCGACCGTCCTCGGTGTCCTGGCCGCCTCTCAGACGAGCTATGACCTGTTCTGGAAGCCGTCCAAGCTCGCCCCCTGGCTCGAGGCCCTGACGACCAGGAAGACGCCTCAGCAGGCCGAATAGGACCGGCGGCGCCCGCTCAGCCCTCGACCGGCGGGTACCATCTGCACAGAGGTGGCCGTAGCGCTACCGCGAGGAACGCGTTTGAGGTTCCGGTCAGGGTCTAGTGGCGTTAAGACACCGCCCCTCCTTCTTCGGTTGGGGGTTCAGGGGTGCTCCTCTCCGCCCAGTGGTGGCCCTGGCCACATGGGATCGAGTAACCGGGTGTGTGTAGAGCGCTCGGGGCCGGGGAGTGGATGCTCCTGCGATGATCCGGCACACGCCCTTCGCGGCCGTACGGCCACCTCGCCCTGTTCCACCAGGTGCATCACGACACAGTGGCCCGAGAGCACGGGGCACGCCGGAGACGGAGGACCACCCCCCTATGGCCGATGCGCAGCAGGTCGCCGCCGAGATCAAGCGACTGTCCCAGATGGGCCCGGACGCCTTCATGGACGCAGTCGTCGCCCACGTCACGGGTAGCGCTGACGGGCGGACCCCGCGAGACGTGCGGGGGGCGGCGCTCGAGGATCGCCGGCTCGCCCCACACACGCTGGACGCCCTCGAGACCGCTCTGCGGCGGGCGAAGTCCTACAACCCTCTTCGGGAGGGGGAGAGCAAGCGGGAGCAGCAGGCCCGCATCGCGCCGTGGCGGGCGAGGCTCAAGGCCGCCATGGGGCCGGTCCAGGACGTCGTCGACGACCTGGCCCATGAGCATGCGAAGGAACTGGCGGCGCTCGACGACGACGCGTTCACCGACCGGTGGACGGCGTTCGTCCTCGACGAGCCGGTCCCTCCGCCGACGTCTCCACGGGTCGAGGCTCTCGCGTTTCGCTCACCGAGAGTAGCCAGGAGGGCGGCGGACATCTGCCGCCTGATGTTCGAGGAGCCAGCCCGGTTCATGCCCGAGCCCTCGCCCGGCGAGGGCCGTAACGCTCGGGAACAGCGCGTCGAACTCTTCCGTCGGCGGGTGGCGTCGGAGGCCGGGTTCCTGCGCTACGCCATCCAGTACGCGGAGGCGCGCCAGGGCCGCATGCCCAGCGAGCCGAACCACCGGCTGCAGGCACTCAAGCTCTTGGGCAAGGCCCACCCCCAGGAGCTGCTGCAGCTCCTGCGCCAGGTCCGCGGCGAGGACCGCGCGGCCGTGAAGGAAGCGCGCCGGGAGCGGCGGGACCTCCGCCGCGCGGCGCGGCCGGGCGCGCGGTAGAGCGCGCCACTGCTGGATCGCCGATCACTCAAGGGCGCGCCTGGCGGCGCGCCCTTCGTCGTATCTAGGCGCGCCTGGACGCGCGGCCGCGCGCGGGGGGACGGCGCGCCACAGGGTTCACGGCGCGCGCTCGAGGACCTTCCCCGCGCCGCGGGGCGCGCGCCCTCGAGTGGATGATGGCGCGCTGCAGGGCTGCGCCTCATTGGGGAACCGCGCCGCGCCTGGGCGCGCGCCGGCACTGGGCGCGCGGCGCGCCCCGCGGGAAATCGCAGCTCACTGGGCGCGCGCCTGGTCCGTGCGCGCGCGCTCGGCATGGCGCGCCTGGGCGCGGCGCGCGTGGGCGGGCGCGCGCGCCATCACCGGACAGGCGCGCCGCACGCCGATCCGAGGGCGCGCCCACGCGCGCTTAGGCGCGCCGCGCGGCGCGCGAGGAAGGCGCGCCTGGTCAGCGCGCCGCGCGGTTCATGGCGCGCCACGGCGCGGCCTCGAGGCGCGCCTGAGCGCGCGCGGGGGCGGCGCGGCGCGGCGCGCCTGGGGTGGGAGAGGAACGGGCGCGCCATCTTCGGGCGCGCCCGCGGGGGGAGCCAGAGGCGCGCCGCGCGGTGCTGAGGTGAGGTGAGGTGACGAGAGCCGGGGGAGGAGACCGCGCCGGGAAGCGCGCCCGGGGGCCTTGGGCGCACGTCACGTCACTTCACTGCCCGGCGGGCGCGCCGCCGAAGTACGGGGCGAATGCCTCACGGATCTTCGTGTCCACGTGCGGGGCCTTCTGGTAGTAGGCGGCGAGCTCCGTGTGTCCCTCCCGCTCGAGCTGGGCGATGATCTCGGGGCGCTGCGCGAGGAGGTAGTTCCGCAGCGGGATCATCTCCGGCTCGCCCTCCCCGGAGATCGGCGCCAGGTGCTCACTTAGCGTGCGCATCAGCACGCGGGCCTGAACGTCCGCCTCGGCGTGCAGGGCATCGAGAGCGATCTTCGTCTTCCGGTCCGGTTCGCGCTTGGGCGGGCGGCCGGCGGCGAAGTCGGCGAGCCGCTGCGCACCCGGGGCAGGGCGGTCCTGCGGTTCCTCGGCCTCGGTGGTGTCCTCCGGGGACTCGCCGGGCGGCGGCCCGTCTTCGGCCTGCGGGTCCGGCGGCGGGGGCGTGTCGTCCTCGGCCGGCGGCTCCGGCTCCGGGTGGACCTGGTGCTCGCGGGCCTGGTCCTGCCCGGCCGGGGGCGGGGCGGGCGTGTCGGGTTCGGCCTTCGCGCCCGGCGTGGAGGCGGCGGCCTCGGCGGCTTTCCGGCGCTTCTCGGCCTCCTCCTTGACGTACGCGAGGGAGCGGGTGATCAGGTCGTCCGCGTTGAGCTCCCCCCACATCTTCGTGAAGGTGGGCGTCTGCTTGAGGGTGCGGGTGCCCCACTCCGCGCGGATGGCCTGCAGGCGCTTCTCTGGGTCGGTCGGGTCCTTGAGCGCCTGGTGGATTAGCTCGACGACCTGCCTCCCGGCCTGGTCCGCCTTCTGGGTGCTCTGCTGCGCGGGCGGCGCTTCCTGCTGTTGCCGCTGGTTCCGCTGCTGGGACTGCTGCGGGGGTCGCTGCTGCGTCTGCTGCGTTTGCTGGGCCTGCTGCTCGTCCAGGTACGCCTCGGGCCGGGCCTCGGTGACCTGGCGGGTGGCGGCGGCCTCGTGGAAGCCCATGCGGCGGAGCAGGGCGTCGATGCTGAACTTTTCGAACCGCTCGCTCTGGCCGGGGGTGACCTCCCAGTGCAGGGTGCGGACACCGGTCAGGTACGCCTCGCCCAAGGCGTGGAGTTCGACGATGGCGTCGACCGCGGCCGGGAGGTTCTTCTCGGCCTTGATCT
The DNA here is from genome assembly GCF_014203535.1 of Streptomyces griseomycini. GTDB lineage: Bacteria > Actinomycetota > Actinomycetes > Streptomycetales > Streptomycetaceae > Streptomyces > Streptomyces griseomycini. The sequence continues at coordinate 9,292 of NZ_JACHJI010000017.1, read as the reverse complement.
TGCGGGTCCGCTCCCGGGTGGGCTTGTCGTTCTCGAACGCGATGACGAGTTCCTGGCGGGCGAGCAAAAGCGTGGGGCCGGAGTGACGGCGCAGGTGCCACAGGATCTCGCCCCACCGGTCCTTTGCCCGGTTCCACAGGTCGGGATCGACGGTGACGGGGAGGTCCGGGTTCGGGCCGCGGCGGCGGTCCTCCTTCGCCCTCTTCTCGGCGCGCCACCGGGCGTAGATGGCCTGCTCGTCGCTGAGCATGTCCCACAGCACGCTGACGTTGTCCACCACGATCATGTTCCGCTTGCCCTCGACGGCGGGCGGCTGGGCGACGGCCCACCGGACGGCATCGAGGATGTCCTGGTAGCTGCCATCGTGGGGGACGATCTCGTAGTTCGCCCCGGGGATCCGGCCGTAGTAGTCGGCGGTGCCCTCGGAGCCACCGATCTCGATCCAGTAGGTCATCCCAAGCAACTCGGAGGCGGTGCCCTCGGCTGCGATGCGGCTCTTGCCGGTCTTCTCCGGCCCCGCGAGGAGAATCATCGGCGGGTTGGGAAGGCAGGTCGGTCTACGGGATCGGCGTGGGCGCTGAGGCGCAGTGATACCAGGCATCTGGGTTGTTCCTCACTTCGTGGTTCCCCGGGTTGCTCTCCCGCGGAGGATGCGACGGCGGAGGCCTTAGCCTCTCGCCGTTGACATCGGTTACCCATTCTACCCCTCGGTGGGGGTGGATCAACGCCTGTTCAGCAGATCGGTTACGGGACTTGGTGCTGTCGGGTCGTGGTCCTCGCGGTGCCGGGCGTACCAGGCGTCAAGGTCCTCGGCGCCCTCGGCTTCGGCCTCCATCTCGTCCTCGGGCAGGGCCGCCCACTCGGCGACGTCTTCGGCGTACTCCCGTTCCACCGTGCCCGGGTCACGCAGGCCCAGAGCCCCCGCGATCTCCTCCCATGACGCGCCGGCCAGGGCCTCGGCGAGGACGACGCGGTCGATGATCTCGTTGGTCATCTGCCGCAGGCGGCGGGCTCTCCTGATGCGTTCTGCGGGGCTGAGAGGCTCAGCCGTGGCCGCGACTTCCTGCCGGGCTAGGTCGGACAGGTCGCGGAGTGCGCGGGCGGTGGCGATCCGGGCCAGGATCTCCGGTGTCATGGAAGGGTCCGATCATGCAGGCGGCGGGCGCCCCAGGTCTCGGGGGCCCGCCGCTTCGGTACGGGTAGGGGCAGGATGCCCTACGCGGTCGTTGTGGTCGTCAGGTGCTTCGCCAGGTCCTCGGGACCGAAGTTCTCCGGTACGGGGATGCCCTGGTCGCTGAGGTGCGCGGCGTACCGGGTCAGCAGCCGGTTGCGTACCTTCCGGCCGTTCTGGGCCGTCTGGCCCAACGCGCGGCCGATGGCGGCGCCGGTCAGGTCCCCGCCCTGGTTGAAGCGCTTGAGCTGTCCCTGCTCCAGGGCGGCCACGACCACGCCGTACAACTCGTTCTCCGTGGCCGGCAGAGGGGCGTAGGCGTCGGCTTGCTCCTCGGTGTTGTCGTTCTCGGCATGGGCCGCCGCAGGCTCAGCCGGCTCGGGGGTGTTCTTCGGGGCCTCCGGCCGGGCGGGGACGGTGGCCGTGACCTGACGCGACCTACGGGCGGTCGCCGCAGGCACGGGGGTGGGCCGGGGCGCGGGCGGGGCAGGGAGCGCCTGCAGCTCCTCGACCGGCTCGACGGGCTCGGCGAAGATGCCCGTGGGCTCGAGGCCCGCCGCGCGCAGACCGGCCGGGGCTGTCTCGGCGAGCGGGACGCCGGCGCTGACGAGCTGCAGCGGCAGCAGCGACGCCACGGGCGCCTTCCTGCGCCATGCCCGCCCGAATCGGCCGCGGAGCTGCGCCTGGTAGACGAGTCGTTCCTGCTCGAGCTTGAGGACCTGGTCGTACGAACGCAGCTCCCACAGCTTCATCCGGCGCCAGAGCAGGAACGTCGGGCCCGGGGAGAGGAACCAGCGGGCCCATCGGACCTTGTCCATCTTCCGGCCGGTCGCCGCGCCGATCCGCACGGCGTAGACGTGCGCGGCGATCTCGGAGACTGCGACCCACAGCAGGGACATCGCGCCGTGCGCCACCTTGGACCACAGGGAGGTGCCGGCCGCGACGTTCAGGGCGCAGGTGACCAGGCTCAGGGCCCAGGGGACGATCCGCGCCCACCACAGCGGCATGCCCATACGGATCAGGAGCAGGTACGCGCCGGTGAACACGGGGATGGCCGAGTCGATGGCCGTGGGCAGGACCCACGGCTCACTGAAACCCCAGTCCGCGGCCTTGAGCGACACCGCGTCGAACGACGCGAAGAAGCCGAAGCCTCCGACCGCGGCCCCGCCGATGACGATGGCTCCGGCGCCGAGGCGCTCCCAGCGGCTGAGCGGGGGGATGCCGGAGTCGTTGGAGGGCTTCGGATCGCGGTCCTGCCGGGCACGGGTGAACGGCAGCTTCAAGACACCTTTCCTCTCGTTCGGGTCGCCCGGTCGGCTTATGCTCATGGCCTCCCGGATCGACTAAACGATATAGCGTCTTCCGTCTGCTGTGCCGGTGTTGACGCCCACTTCCCGTCAGGAAGAGGCGCATAGCGGGTGATTCGACGCTGGTGCTACCAGTCGAGTTCCTTCGCGGGCTTCCGCCGGTCCGGGCCTACGACCGGAACCAGGTACGCGGAATCCTCCAGCCGCGACAGGAACCGCGCCCCGAGGATCTCGGCGATTCCCGGGATGGGCCGCTCCTTCGTGCGGCAGCGGTGCAAGTTTGTGGAGTACGCCGTCGGCCGGCCGGCCGCGATCCGGGCGTCCACCAGGTCGATGGTCTCCCTTCGGGCGAACTCGCTGGCGACCGTGTCCATCTCGCCGCACAGCTCATCCAGGATCAGCAGGTCGCAGGTGATGAACTTGGCACGGACCTGGTGGGTGGTGAGGTCGTGCGGTGCGGAGTCGGGGCGGCGCCACGTCAGGTAGGTGGCGTGCTTGAGGAACAGGACCCGCAGGCCCAGGTCGGCGGCCTCGTTGCCGAGAGCGGTGAGCGCGGTGGTTTTCCCGCTGCCGACGTTCCCCGGCATGATCGCGTTCAGGTGTGACGGCCGCCCCCCGCTCCTCTTCGCGGCGACGAGGGAGTCGAGCCACTGCTGCAGCTTGTCCGGGCTCTGATTGGGGTCCAGGTCCTTGAAGCGGAAGCGCAGGTACTCCTCGTGCGCGGCGTCGACCATGCTGTTCCTCCACGCCGCTTGGGCCGCGCGCGCCTTCGGCACGGTGATCTTGTCCCACACTTCGCCCTCGTCGTCGTCCGCCCGGCGGTCGGGCACGCCGAGCTGGGACATATCCGCGCCGCCGCGCGCCAGCACCTCCCGCATGTGGGCGGTGACGGCGTCGAGACGGTTGAGGCCGCGCGTCGTGGCGGGGGCCGGGGCGTCCGTCGTGGCTGTCATGGGGGTCGCCCTCCTTGCTTACGGTCGTTCGATGACGCCGAACGTGACCTCGTCCGGCTCGTCGGGGGTGCTGCTGGTGGTCGGCGTGCCGCTGTTCTGGTCGCCCCAGTTGGCGGTGTCGCTGTAGGCCGGCGGCCGGGAGCTGCCGAAACGGGGCCGGTCGATGTGGACACCGGCCGCAGCCGCGCATGCGTCCTCGAACTGCTGCTGACTGGGGAACGCGCGCTTTGTGTCCTCGAGGGCCTGGGCAACCGTGCCGCGGTCGTATCCGGCCGCGAGGGCGTTACGGACCAGGTTCCTGACGCCGTGATAGGCGCGGCTCCTGTTGCCCACGTATCGGGGGATGACCCCAGCGTCCGCCAGCTCGTCCACGCGGCCCTTCTTGGCGGGCTGCCCGTTCTTCGCCGCGGTGCCCCACCACCATTGGGCCCCCGCGGTCGCGCCCTCGTCGAGCGCGGCCTTCTCCGCGGCCTTCTTCTCAGCGGCGGCTGCCTTCTCCGCGTCCGCGGCCGCCTTCTCCTCCGGCGTCCGGCGGGGGCGCCGGGTGCGGGCGGGCTTCTTCGGCGGCGCGGCCGGCTGCTCCTCCGCCGGCTCGGGCTCGGGCCCCGGATCGGCGGGCGGTTCCTCCTCGTCGCGGGGGTCGGGCGCGAACCCGTCGCTGCCGAAGGTGCCGTCGGGGTACTCCACGAGGAACGTGCCGTCCTCCTGCTCGACGACGGGCACGGCCGGGTCTCTCTGGGTGCTGAAAATCTCGTGATCCCGAACCCACTGCTCGATGGGGGTTCTGGAGATGGCCGTGCCCATGACGCACTTCCCGTTGCGCAGCCGGCGCCGCTCGAGGCGGTAGTAACCGTGCACGGCGAGCTCACGCAGCGCGGTACGGACGGCCGCTCGTCCTTCGCGGCCCTCGCCCTTGGAGAGCTGGTCGGACCGGACCTGCCATCCTTCCGCCTGGTCCAGGAGGAAGACCAGGAGCGCCAGAGCGCGGTAGCTGATTCTGGTGTCGCGGACGGTCTTGGAATCGACTATGACGTACGGAGGGCGGCTCGGATTGTGGCGCAGCCCTCCGGCCTCGGACGAGCGGTTCATGCGGAGGCCTCGCTGGAGTCGTTGGTCAGGCGGAAGTACGTGCGGTGCGTGGCGCGGCCGTTGTCGCGTATGAACCGACGGTCCCGCTCGGCGACGCCGGCGGCGCGCAGCTCGGCGAGCGCGCGGCGTACGGCGTGGGGCTTGACCTTGAGGCCGGAGGCGATGGAGGGGACGTCGACCCAGTGGTTCCGGGGGTGCGTGGCGAGCTCGCACAGGACGCGGAACGCGCGGTCGGACAGGTCCGTGGCCTCGATGCGTGTGGTCTTCACGGCGGTGGTCATGGTGGGAGTCCCTGGGGAGAGGGGCCCGGCCGCGGTGGGCCGGACCCGGACGGTCAGCGTCACGCGTCGGTGCTGTCGGGTACAGCGCCGGGCAACAGCTCCGGCATCTCCCGCAGCAACTCGTTGAGCTCACCGCGCCGGTACGCCGCGAGCAGCACGTCCTTGCCGACCGGCCGCTTCTTGAACGTCTCCCAGGTCCAGGTGACGGTGCCGGTGGGCTTCCCGCCCGGCACGAACTTGAGGCCGGGGACGATCTCCCCGTTGCGCGAGTCGAAGATGACGCCCGTCTCCGGGTCCCTCTGCGCGTGGGTGAGCACCGCGGTCTCGAACGACTTCCGGCGGACGATGACCACCTCGATCTCGCCCTTCTCCTCCGCGTACGCGTCGAACGCGGCTTCGTCGTCGACCACGAACTTGGGCCGGGTGGTGTTGACCTTGTAGTGGCCCACCTTCTGGCCGCCGATCTCGATGACGAGGTCGGTCCGCTTGTCGTCGGTGAAGCTCTGGACGAGGAGGTCCTTCGGTGCGTCCTTCTTCGGCTGGATGACCTCCTTCTGGTGGTCCTCCATCGCGCGGGCAAGGGCGCCGATCAGCCCGAGAACCGTCAGGGGGACCTCGGGGGTTTCCTCGCCCTGGGTGTCGTCAGCGACGTCGTGCGACATCTGGGTGTTCCTCTCTTCCCCGGACGCCAAGGCCCGGGTTCCGTGGTGTCCCGGGCGGGGTGTCTCGGGGGCGTCGCATAGAGGTACGTCGCCAGCCGATTTTTGTTACACCTAGGCCCAGGTAGCTGGGTTGCTCTCCCAACTGCCCCGAATAGTACACCCAGGTAAATCGCTTGGGGAGAAGGCGACGTTAACGGCGCGCCCACCTACGTTCCTCGCGGCTTTGCAGCGTTCGGTGACGTCACCGGAAGCGGCAGCGCCCCGGCTCCACCCCCATCCGGAACAGGGGGCGGGACCGGCCCGGCAGCGGGTGAGGGACGGCCATGACGGCATGCCCTAGCTTGCGAGGCGGGGCGCCGCGGTAGGAGTCCGCGGGCTCGCAACCCTCACCCGCTGTCGGACACCGACCGCGTGGGAGAGGACTGCACCAGCCGTGACCGAGACGATCGCCGCGCCGCGTTACATCGCCTACGTGCCGCTCACCGACCTGACGCCGGCGCCCCGCAACCCCAAGCGGCATGAGCTCGAGCTCATCATCGCGTCGATCGACATGCATGGCCTGGTGGAGATACCGGTCGTCGACGAGCGCACCCAGAAGACCCTTCACGGCCACGGCCGCCGCGAGTCCCTGCTGGAGATGCAGGCCCGCGGCATGCGCACCCCGAGCGGCATCGTCGTCGATGAGGACGGCGGCTGGCTCGTCCCCATCCTGCGCGGCTGGTCCTCCAAGAACGACGCCGAAGCCGAGGCTCTGGCCATCAAGCTGAACCGGCTCCCCGGCGAGGGAGGGTGGGACCCGCGCGAGTTCGCCGAGGTCCTCGAGGACCTGGCCACCAACGACGCGGAACTGTTCGACTCCCTGGCCATCCCGCACGAGGAGATCGACAAGATGCTGGGCCTGGTCGACCCCGAGACCTTGCCCGGCGGCGGCCGCGAAGACGAGACGGCCCTGCTGCACCTGCCCGACGACGGGGAACGCGGGGACGGTCTCAGCCCCGACGACGAGGGCCGCGCCCCCCACACCACTTGCCCGGCCTGCGGGCACCTGTTCACGTCCGGCCACTGACCCCCTGCCGCTGAGGTACGCCCATGTCCACCCGACGCAAGGCACACCGGCCCCGCCCCCGCGCCGGCCGGCCGCGCCTGCTCTCCGAAGAGGTCGAGCAGCGACTCGTCGCAGCCTCACGCACAGGCGTCGCCGTCGAGCTGGCCGCGGAGATGGCCGGGGTGTCCCGCTCGAGCTTCCTGGCATGGATGGCCCGCGGCCGCGCCGAGATCGAGGCCCGCGAGGCAGGCGAGAAACCGGACCCCGAAGAGGAGCGGTACGCCGAGCTGTTCGTGAAGGTCCGCACCGCCCGCGCTACCGCGGCCGCGCGCGCCATGGCGAACATCCGCCGTGTCGCGGACGGCGGGATCGTCACCAAGGTCACCACCCGAAAGTTCCGTGACCCCGCCACCGGCCAGATCGTCGAGGAAACCGTCGAGGACCGCACCCCGCCGGACTGGCGAGCGGATGCCTGGTACCTGGAGCGGCAGTTCCGCGACCAGTACGGCAAGGACGCCACCCTGGCGGTCGAGATCACCGGCCTGGGCGACGTGCCGACCGGCCCGGATGATCAGGCCGTGGACCTGTCCGAGCTCGCCGAGCGCCTGGACCGCACTCTGTTCGCGGTCGAGTACCCGCCCGAGCTCGAGGACGGCAGCGTCGTCGACGCCGAGGTCATCGACCCCTGACGGCAGCGCGCGACGTTAACCCCTCCGGCCCTGCACGGTGCCCCTCCTTGACCACCAGCGGAGGGGCACCACCTATGTCTGTCAGCATCGTCTCCCGTACCGACTGGGGCGCGAAGCCCTGGGCGGGCAACCCGACCGCCGTTCCCTCGAGCCGGCGCGCTTTCTTCTTCGTCCACTACGACGGCGCCCACCCGATCGGCTACACCGGCAACAAGGTCCCGCAGACCATCGACCGCGCGCACCGCAACCAGGGTTGGGCCGGGATCGGCTACAACTTCGTCATCGACCAGGACGGCACCATCTACGAGGGCCGCGGCTGGAACCTGCAGGGCGCGCACTGCCCCGGTTTCAATGTGACCGGCATCGGCGTGCAGATCGCCATCGGCGGCGACCAGGAGCCCAGCGACAAGGCCCTCGCCGCGTGCCGCGCCCTGTACGAGGAGGCGTGTAAGAAGACCGGCCGGACGCTCGCCAAGAAGGGCCACAAGGACGGCATCGCCACTAAGTGCCCCGGTGAGCACCTGTACGCGTGGGTCCAGGCGGGCATGCCGGCCGGGGACTACCAGCCCGCCCCGGGCGGCTCCAGCGGTACGCCCTCCACCAGCACGCCGACGGTGGCCCGCTACCAGGTCACGATCAACGGCCTGACCTACGGCTACGGCGCGACCGGCGCCCACGTCACCAAGGTCGGTGAGGCCCTGGTCAAGCGCGGGTTCGGCAAGCACTACAAGGAGGGGCCCGGCCCGCGCTGGTCGGACGCGGACACCAAGAACTTCTCCGGCTTCCAGGTCTCGCTCGGCTTCAAAGGCACCGCCCCGCACCAGGCCGCCGACGGTGTGCCCGGCGAGGCGTCCCTCAAGGCCCTGCTCGGTTCGCTCCCGGCCAAGGTCACCGCGAAGCCGTCCCCGCCGAAGTTCCCCGGCCGCGACAAGTTCGGCCCCGGCAAGTCCAACGCGTACATCACCCAGCTCGGGCAGCAGCTCGTCCGCAAGGGATACGGCAAGCACTACACCAAGGGACCCGGCCCAAAGTGGTCGGAAGCCGACCGCAAGAACGTGGAAGCGTTCCAACGCGCCCAGGACTGGACCGGCTCCGACGCGGACGGACTGCCCGGCCCCGAAACCTGGTCCCGCCTGTTCTCCTGACCCCTCCCTCCCGGCCGGTCCGCACCCCGCGGGCCGGCCCCAACCCTGAAAGGCCCAGGTCTGTGGCAGGCGAAACCGTCATCACCGTCGTCGGCAACCTCGTCGACGATCCCGAGCTCCGTTTCACCCCCTCCGGCGCCGCGGTCGCCAAGTTCCGCGTCGCCTCGACCCCGCGCACCTTTGACCGGCAGACCAACGAGTGGAAGGACGGCGAGAGCCTGTTCCTGACCTGCGCCGTGTGGCGGCAGGCGGCCGAGAACGTCGCTGAATCCCTCACCCGCGGCATGCGCGTCATCGTCCAGGGACGGCTCAAGCAGCGCTCTTACGAAGACCGCGAGGGCGTCAAGCGCACCGTGTACGAGCTGGACGTCGAGGAGGTCGGCGCGAGCCTCAAGAACGCCACGGCCAAGGTGACCAAGACCAGCGGCGGAACGCAGCGCCCGGCGGCCGCAGCGCAGGGGCGTCCCCCGGCGGACGACCCATGGGCCGGACCGCCCGCGGCCGGGCCGGGCGGGGACGAGCCGCCGTTCTAGCCGACCGCATACCGGAAGGGGGCCCCGGAGCAATGCTCCGGGGCCCCCTTCTGGCCTGTTCAGACTGCGGTGGTCCAAGCCGAGTCGAGGATGACCAGGTTGCCCTCGGGCCCGTCCTGCCCGGCGGCGGGGGGCTCGCCCGGCGCCGCCGTGTCGGGCACAGGAGGCGGTACCTCGTCGGCGGGAGGACCTGCCGCGGGCGGGACGCCCGGCTCATCTTCGGTCGGCGGGGCGGGCGCCTCCTGGGCGGGGGGAGGGTCCGCTGGAGCGGGCGTCTCCTCCACGGGCGGGGCAGGACTCTCCGGCTGCGTCGGCGCCGGGCTGGCCGGCTTCTCCGGGGCGGGGGCCTGCGACTGCTCGGGTGCCGGGTCCGCCGTGGCCGGCTTCTCCGGGGCGGGGGCCTGCGACTGCTCGGGT
>NZ_JACHJI010000016.1 GCF_014203535.1 Streptomyces griseomycini | reverse complement strand
ATGTTCGGCCGTGCCAGCCTCGATCTCCTTCGCAAACGCGTTTTGCTCGCACGGTGACACCCTCCGCACCGGATCACAAGATCGTCGACAGAACCAAGATCCGCGACGGTGCGGTCACCGGCCGGCCGACCTGTGCGGCCCTGGCCGTCACCACCGAGGGCCGGCGCGAGATCCTCGAACTGTGGACCGGCGACGGCGGCGGGGTCGTCGAGCACCGGCTGCACGTCCTCGACCTGGACCGAGGAGCGCGGCGTGAACGTCGTGCTCGTGCTGGTCTGCGACGGGCTCGAGGGCCTGCCCGGGGCGGGGGAGACGGTCTGGCCCCGCACCATCGTGCAGACCTGCGTGGTGCACCCGCTGCGGAACTCCTTCCGCCGTGCCGCCCGCCAGGACCGGGACAAGATCGCCCGCCTCCTCGAGCCCGTCTGCACCGCACCGACCGAGGAGGACGCCCCGGAACGGTTCGCCGAGTTCGCCGACGCCTGGGGCCGGAAGCATCCGGCGGTCCTGAAACCGTGGGAGAACGCCTGGGGGAACTCACCCCGTTCCTCCGCTTCGACGCCGGGATCCGCCGGATCGTCTGCACGACGAACGCGATCGAGTCGGTGAACGCGCGGATCCGGCGGGCGGCCAAGGCCCGCGGACACTTTCCCGACGAGCAGGCCGCGTTGAGGTACGCCTGCATGGCGGTCATGCCGCTCGACCCCACCGGCAAGGGCCAGGGCCGCTGGACCATGTGCTGAAGACCGCCTTGAACGCCTTCGACGTCACCTTCGACGGCCGCTTCTCCCGCCGGCCCGCTGCCGTTGCCAGGAGCGCTGGGTGAAGGGCTTCCCGCGGTTTCCTCCTGCGCGGCGGCGGGGTCGTCCCGACTGACGGCACCGGACGAGGTCTTCGCAGCTGTGACCAATGGTTTCGTACGGGCTTGTCGACTCCGCCGGTGGGATCGGTGCCCGGGCCGACGGCGGTGTCGGCCGCAAGGGCTCCACCGGCCGCTTGCCCGGACTCCGGGCGTACGGACGGCGCCCTCCGGCCCGTTGGGGTAGCCCGGCCTCTCACGGGTACGCGTGTCCGGAATCCCGTCGGCGACGAGCGCCTGTACGGACACCTCTTCGAAGCAGTGGGAGATGGAATGAGGCTCCGCGAGTCGGCTTCGGCACTGACCGCCCGGTGTTACGCCGAAGTGCTGGCCGGACGGTACCGTCTGGACGCACTCATCGGCTCGGGCGGTGCCGCCGACGTCCACCGCGGCTTCGACCTGCGTCTGAGGCGACCGGTGGCTGTCAAGGTCTTCCGGCCCGGAGCCGACACCGACATGGAGGAACGTTTCCGGAGCGAAGCGGTCATTCTGGCTAGACTGCAGCACCCCGGGCTGGTCACCGCCTACGACGCCGGACGGCACAACGGCCGCGCCTACCTGGTCATGCAACTGGTCGAAGGCCCCACGCTGAAGGGCCGCATCGCCGGAGGTCCTCTGTCCTCCGAGGAGACGGCCGCACTCGGCACCGATCTCGCCGAGGCCTTGGCCCACGCGCATGAAGCGGGGATCGTCCACCGCGATGTGAAGCCGTCCAACATCATCCTGGACGCATCCGGGCACCCCCACCTGACCGACTTCGGTATCTCCCGACTGCTCGACGCCACCACCCGTACCGCCACCGGCACACTCATCGGCACCGCCGCCTACCTGTCCCCCGAGCAAGTGCTCGGCCGGTCCGTCAGCCTGCCCGCCGACATCTACGCCCTCGGTCTCGTACTCCTCGAGTGCCTCACGGGCAGGCTCGAATACGGCGGAGGCCCCCTCGAGGCCGCGATCGCACGACTCCATCGCCGGCCCGCACTGCCCGACTCCCTGCCGGAGGACTTCGCGACCCTGCTGCGGAACATGACCGCCCTGGACGAGCGGGAACGACCTACGGCACACGAGTGCGCCCGGACACTGACCGCCCTCGCCCGCACGGCGGATTCCGTACCCGTTCCCTCCGCGCCCCGCGCCACGAGCGTCGCGCCGGGTCGGGGACCGGTGCGGGACGCCGAGCCCACGCACCCGAGCCCGTTGCCCGCCGGCAGCGCGACCGGGCCGAAAGCCGCCGCCGCACGGCGCCGCACCCTCATCGCCGGTGGCACTGCCGCGCTCGCTGCCGTGCTGACCACTGTCCTCGCCCTCCCCGACGGTCCCTCAGACCGAGGAAGCGGCGAGAAGGAGACACGGGCTGCCGGCCGCACCTCCGCACCGGCCGACCCGCCGCACACCGCGGCCGAAGGGAATGGCGCGACATCCGTGGCTCCGTCGTCATCCATCCCCGACGCCTTGGCCGAGCCGCCCCGTGACGCCTCCTCGGAGCGAAGCCCTCGATCCGCTCCGGCTGACCCGATCCGGAATCCAGCCGCCGACACCGCCCCCCACGGCACCGAAGCCTCAACGCCCCACTCCCACCCGGACGGTGCTCGGGAAGGCCTGACCACGAACCCCTCCGTTACGGAGAAGGGGAACAGGGCGAAGACCCCCGGCGAACGACCCGGCAGGCCCGAAACGGCTGAGAGGGGCCGGGAAGGAGCGCAGAAGGAGGCGCAGAAGGAAGAAAGGAAGGCGCAGAAGGGCAAGGGAAAGACGGCCGAGTCGGACTGAGGCCCCGCCACTGGGACGGAGGCCCGGCGAACGGGACCGGCCGCTTGGCGGCCGTCCGGGAGGGCCGGGCAGCGGCTGAAGCGTGTCGCACGCCTTGCCGGTGGGCGCCGTCCGGCGGGCTGGGCCGGTGAACGACGGGGGAGCGGTCAGGGGACGAGGCTTGGCGGGGGTGGGGCGGCAGTCGACGAGGCCGTCGACACCGGTGTGCCGTAGGAACCGTAGGACGGAGCCGGTGGGGCCGGCCAGGCACAGTCGGCCGTCGGCCGCGGTGACGGCCCGGTGGGCGGTGACGAGGACGTCGATGCCGCTGGAGTCCATGAAGGCGACGCCGCGCATGTCCGCCACGACGCGCGGGCGGGGGTGCCGGAGGCGTCCGGGGTCTGCCTGGCCGATCACCGGTGTGGTGGTCGATCTCCCCGGCCAGGGTCAGCACACGGATGCCGTCAGCGGTGGCGGCCGCCACGGCAGGAGCCGGGGCGGGTACGGGGTGCGGGGGTGGACGCGATGGATCCGGTGGCCGCGGGCGGGGACGGCACCCTGCCGTACGAGCGGGCCGTACGGGCAACGGTGGCTCCGGACGGCGGCGGCGCGGACGTCGCCCGGCTGTCGCTTCCCCACCCGCGGGCAGGCCGAGTACGGCCTGCCCGTCTCGCAGCGCGCCCCGGACGTGACGCAGCCGGTGGTCGGTGAGCTGGTCACCAACGCCCGCAAGTACGCGTCCGGACCGGCACCGTCGGACCCGCGCCTCGTCGGCGACGCGGTCGAGGTGGCGGTGGGGGACTCCGAACCGGTGCTGCCGGCCGTCAGGGCCGCGGACGTCGGGCGGGTGGGACGGCACGGGCTGGAGATCGTCAGGGCCGTCGCCCAAGACTTCGAGGTACGGCTGGAGCCGGTCGGCAGACGCGGCACCGCCCCCATCGCCCTGACGGACGATCAGGGCCGCCGCATCGCCGGACGGGACCCGTGCAGGCGGAGGGCGGCGAAGGCTCTTGCGAACCGAACCGACCCGGCACGCCCCGTACTGCCTGACCGGGGACTGCTGCCGCAGGCGTGACACCCGTGCGCCTGCGCACCGCGCGGGAGACAGGTCTGCCCCAGGCTCCGCGATGCCCGCTCTCGCTCTTCGCCCGCACCCCGGAAGGCGTCGCCCCCGACCTCGGGGCTGCACGGCAGCGAGCGGCCGGCGAACGGACGCGGCAGCAGGCGTGCGAGCCCCCGTCTCGCCCCTCCCACGCAGGTCACTCGGGCGGGTCGACCCGCGTTCGGAACTGCTGCCAGCAGTGGTGGACGTGCTGTTCAGCCTCTCGCACGGCGCGGGAGGCGGCGTCCGGGAGCGCGGCCGCGGATGATGCGGCCTCGTCGGTGCACGGTGCGGTGTGACCGCGCACCGGGTGTGCTTCACGGGCGACACGCCTCCGGTCGCCCTGGCGGAGGACGACCGCCCGGGCGACCAGGATCGCGGCGATGACTGCTGCAGCGGTCAGCGCGGCAGCCGCATGCTGATCGGACATGACTCGAAGGGTCCTTCGTGGGAGTGCTGGTCGGAAGACGGGAGGGCCGGCCGGTATGCGTGTTCTGCCGGCCCTCCCGCCTCCTCGTGCCCGTCAGCCGGGCGGGTTCGGATCAGGCGGTGCCGCGGACGCGGTCGACGGCCGCTTCGACCCCGGTGAGGGGCGCGCCCCGGAGTGCGACGGCGAGGAGGGCCCCGCGCCAGGAGGGGTCTTCGCCGGTGGTGTTCGGGATGTCCTCGTCGCGGCCGGACGTCCACCACGTCCGTCGGGACAGCGCTTCCGGGGCGGTGCCGCTGACGGCACCGAGCACCGGACCGACCGGCTTGTGGGCGGTCCTCGACGCCCTCACCCGGCTCACCCCTTCCGACGGCGGCAAGCCAGCCACACCACGACCGCCGCGCCCGCTGCCGTCAGCAGCGCCTTGCGGTTGTCACGCGCCAGTTGCGCCCCTCGGGCGGTCTTCTGCCGCACCGGCTCGGGTGCCTTGTCCTGCCACATCCGACCGGCCTGGGCCGCCTTCGCCCGGGCCTGCTCGGCGGCCCGGACGGCCTTGTCCTTGACCGGATCGGGCAGCCTTTCCTGCGTCTGACGAGCCAGGTCGGCGGCCTTCTCCTTCAGCTCTCCGCCCTTGAGCGCGGCTTGCCCCCTCAACTCGCCGGCCTTCGCCGCAGCCTGTTCCCTGACCTCGGCGGCCTTCTCCTGGGCGCGAGCCCTGATGTCGGTCTTCGCCGCGAGCACCTCGACTGTCTTCCCGAGCTCGGTGCGGGTCCGCTCGACCTGCTCGCGCAGTTCCTGAGGGCTGGAGGCGGTGGGCTCGTCGTGGGGCGGCTGGGTCATCGGTGCGCACTCTCCTTGATCTCGGCCACATCGGCCTTCACGTTCTCGACCGTCTGCTCGGGCGTGAGCGGCGAGGCCCGGTCGACCTGCTTCTTCCCACTCATGACCATCACCGCGGCGATCACACCCAGCACCGCTGTGACGATCAGACCAGCTGCCCACACCGGCAGCGCCACCGCCAGTGCGGCGATCACGCTGGCGACCAGTGCCTGCGCCATGAGGAAACCGACGACGCCGGCGCCACCGAACAGGCCACCGCCCTTGCCGTAGCGCTTGCCCTTTTGCTTCATCTCCGCCTGGGCCAGGCGCAGTTCGCCGCGCACCAGCTCGGTCAGCTGTTGCGAGGCCCGCTGCACCAGCTCGCTCACCGGCTCCTGGCCGGAGCGGCCGGTGTCCGGGACGGATCCGGCACGGTGTGACTGCATGCTCGACACGGAGGTCACCTCCCATCTCTCCGAGTTCCCGCAGGACCGGGCCCAGTCATGTGCCCGGTCCTGTCCGATGACGGCACGAGTACCCCGAACAGGCGAGTTCAGGGCGGGTGACGTGACCGAGGGGCCCACTGGCTTCCGCCGATCGCATCCAGCACCCCGCCGTGCCCGGCCTCCCGGGCCGCCGCCTCGACACGGGTGAACAGGTGCTGCTGCAGGGTTACGTCGCCTGTTGCCGAGATGCGGTCCAACGGCGCGGAGCAGGACGCGGGTAGGCCGGGGCGTCGTCCGTGCCGTACCCGGCCGAGTCGCCCGGGCGCCGGGCGCGGGCCCGGCCAGAGGGGCGCGGGGCGTAGGTACAGGTGGGCGCGGAGTGCGCGCACCCGGCGTGCGGGGGCACAGGGCCGTCGCCAGGCGCGTCGCTGTGCCAGCATGCACCTGTGCCGTGGGACAACGACCACACCCAGGAGTGGACACGCCTGGCCACCCGTACGGATCAGGTGGTCGAGGCGGGTCTTCTCTGGCTGCGCACCCAGCGGCTCACGGACTTCCACGCGTACGCCGATGCCGCGATCCCGCTGATCGAGGAAGCCCTGCCCGCCCACCTGGAGCGGTGGGACGAGCGGTCGCCGGGGCCCGGCCCCGCCCCGGCGCCCGTGCCCGTCGTGAAGATCGCGGTGCCGTTGGTGCAGCAGCACCACGTCGCCGCCGACCACCATGCCGTCGCCGGTCAGGTGCGCGAGGCACGGGCGCTGCGGGTGCGTGGCGAGGCGCTGGCCGGGCGTCACCTGTCCGACGTGGAGCGGGCGGAGCACTGGGCGAGCGGGCACGCCGAGCACCTTTTCGCCGAGGGGCACATCGCACGGGCCATGGACCTGCTCGTCCGCGCCGACGGCCTGCTGTGCGCCCGGGGCCGGCGCCTCGCGGCCGTGGGCGTGCGGCTCACGCACGCGAGGCTGCTCAGGGAACTGGGGGACCACGACAAGGCGCTGCTCCTGCTGGAGGGGTTCGAGGAGTGGCTGGGGACACAGCGGCCGGGCGAGGGGAGGGTGCGTCTGGAGGGCGGCCTTGAGCGGCCGGTACGTGACCTTGCGCGGGCCGTGGAGGCGGAGCAGCGGTTCCATTTCTTCCAGCGGCTGCTCGACCTGAAGGCAGGGCTGCTCGGCGACACGTGGCAGTACGCGGAGGCCGAGCGCCTCTACCGCGAACTGCGGCGGGAAACGGGGCCGTTCGCGGATCTCCAGCTCGCCTCGCTGGCCTGGAGGCAGGGGGACGCGGGGACGGCGGGGAAGCTGTTGGACGCCCTCGCGCCGGTCTTCGACGACTCCGGGACCTCCGGGGTTTCCGGGCCCTCCGAGGGACCGGCCGAGCTGCCGCCCGGATATCCCGAGGGCGCCCTCGCCTTCCGCCGCACCGCGTACTGCCTGTTACGTGCCCGCGTCACCGACGACTCCGAGAAGGCCCTGGCGTGGTGCGCCTCCGGCCTCTCCGTGGCCGCCGGCCTGCCGCAGCCGGAGCTGGAATGGAAGCTGCACGCCGAGCGGGCGCGGCTGCTGCGGTCGGCCGAACGGTTCGCGTCGGCGCAGGCGGCGTACGGCGAGGCCGTGCGGATCGTCGACCGGCGCCGCCGCGTCTCCACCGGGCTGCGCTGGGACAACTCGTACCTCGTCGAGCGCTTGCCCGTCCTGCACGAGGCCCTGGACCTCGCCGTCGAACGGCGGGACGCACCCGCCGCGCTCGGGCTCGTCGACATGCTCAAGGCCCGCTCCTTCGCCGCCCGCCTCGCGCTGCTCCCGGTGCCCGGAGCGGACGCGCCCACCGCCGACGAGTGCGAACTGGCCGAGGTGACGGCGGAGCTCAACGCTTTGGAGTACGGCGACGTGAAGGGCGGGCCCGGGCCGGACGCCGCCGCGCGCGCCGCCGGTGCCCGGGAACTGCGCACGCGGCGCAGGCGGCTCGTGGAGCGCATCCGCCGTGACGACCCGCGCTGGCGAGCTGTGACCGAGGGCGCGCCGGTGGACCTGGAGGAGGCGGTGGGGGTGGTGGCGGAGCGCGTGTGGCGCTTTCCCGGCGGTCCCGGCGTTCCTGGCGGGCGCGGTCGGCGGGCCGCGCTGTCCCTGTACCGCAGGCAGGGGCGAGTCGTGGCCGTCGTCGTCAGTCCTGACGGGATCGAGGTCGGCGCCCAGGTGCTGTCCGGCGTGGTGGTGCGGGCCCTCGAGGCGTACGGGAAGGTGCTGCGGAAGAACGCGGGTGCCGACGTCGACCGCACGCCGCTCGACTTCTCCCTCGCCTTCGGAGTGGCCCTCGAGGACCTGGTGCCCCGGCGGCTCGTGGAGGCCGCCCTCGACGCCGACACGCTCCTCGTGGTGCCGCACGCCGACCTGCACGGGTTGCCCTGGCAACTGCTCACCGCCCTGGGCCGGCCGCTCGTCCGGCACACGGCCGTCGGCGTCCTGCCCAACCTGACCAGCCTGCCGGCGCTGGACCGGCCCCCGGCCCGCTCGGTGCGCGCCTCCCTCTTCGGCGTCCCCGACCGGCCGAAGCACCCGGGACTCGGCCCACTGGAAGAAATCGACGGCGAGTTGCGCGACCTGGAGCGCCTGTACGGGAGCGGGCGGCTACTGTCGCGTACCGCCACCGGGGCGCGGGCGGACGTACGGACCTTGCTCGGCCTGCTGGACCGCCAGGGCGGCCCCGGCACCGTCCTGCACCTGTCGTGCCACGCCACCGCGGCCGGTGACGACCCGTACGACGCGAGCCTCCACCTGGCCGACGGCAGATTAGCCGTGGCACAGCTCGCCGTGCGGCGCGTGCGGTACGACGAAGTCGTCCTCTCGGTGTGTTCCGGCGCGCTGCGGCCCGGCGGCACGGTACGGGCCGAGGGCCGGGTCCGGGTCGTCGGCGACGACGCGATCACGCTCGCGCACGTCTTCCAGGAGGCCGGGGCCGCGTTCGTCCTGGGCAGCCCGGCGCCGGTCGGGGACCGGTCCGCCCGCGCCTTCGGCCTCGCCTGGCACCGGCACCGCCTGGGCGGCGCGAGCCCTCTGCGGGCAGCGCGCGCGGCGGCCTGCGACCTGCTCGACGACGGACGTCCGGCACGGCACAACTGGGCCGGGCTGACGGGGTTCGGCTGCCGGTAGGCCCGGCAGCCGGGGAGGGGAGAGAGATGGGGGACACCCGTGATGACGATGGTGTGCAGCGTGTCGTACGGGGGGAAGGGGAAGAGCCGGAGGAGTGGACCGGGTCGGGGGCGCCTGATCAGGACGAGACGACCCGTGGTCACGATCTGTCCAGGTGGTCCGAGGGAGACGAGGAGCTGCAGTCCGAGGGCGATGAGGAGTTGGAACTGCCGGAGCCGTTCTCCTCGCCCCTGTGAGCCGCCGCGTGTCCCCGTGCCGTCCGGGCATGTCTCGTGCTCCTTCCACGGACGTGGCCCGTGCCCGGCACGCTGGTAGGTCTGCTCGCGGTGCTGCTCGCCGCCACCCCCGGCTACCTGTACCTCTTCGGCTACGAACGGCGTACACCGCGAGAGGCGCTCAGCCCCGGGCGTGAGGTAGCCGAGATGGTGGCCGTGGGGGCGTCCAGCACGCTCGCCGCCGCGCTCGGCGTGTTCGCGCTGGCCGAGGTGTGGAGCGCGCTGCTGTCCTTGGAGCAGTTGGTGACGGGGCGGCGCGCGCTCGTCGCGCACCCGTGGGCCGCGCTGGCCACGGGGGCACTGGTGCTCGGACTCAGCGCGGCGCTGTGCGCGGGGCTCGGACACGTCCTGGGAGGCCGCACCGCGTACGCGACGAAGAACCGGGCACGGCCGGGAACGGTGTGGCACGGGGTGCTCACGTCCCCGTGCCACGGGAAGGACGAGCACGGGGCGCGGGTGGAGACGCGGCGGTTCGTCGCCGTGCACCTCCAGGACGGGCTGCGGGTCGAGGGCTACTTCGAACGGGTCTCCCGTGACGCCGACACCGGGATGCGGGACATCGCGCTGAGCAGGCCCATCGCCCTGACGCCGAAGGGCGGTGAGCGGCGGGCCTCGGCGGCGGCGACGGTCATCGTGCCCGGCGCGCTCGTACGGCTGATCGAGACAGGGCCGCCACCGACGGCGGGGCCGGGGTGAGCGGAGGGAAGCGCCGATGCGCAAGTTCATACTTTTCGTGGAGTTCCTCGCGGCGGTCGTCTTCCTGCTGTCACTGCCGAGTACGTGCGCCCCGTCGGGGCCGCCGGCACGGCAGCAGGTGCCGTGCTGCAACGAGGTCACCTGTTGGTGTTGACACTCCGGCCGGACTTCCGCGTCCCCCCGGTCGACGGCCTGGTGGTGGGGACGCAGCGGGGGTTCGGCACGGGTGAGGTCCACGAGGCCGGGTACGTCGCCCTGGGCATCCCTTTTCCGCGCTCCTGCGCGGCCGTCACCGCGAGGAAGGCGTGGGCGGACACGGCGCGTGTGCTGTGCCGGTACCAGCCCACGCAGCGGCGGACCCCGTACTGGTCCAGGCCGCACTCGTTCTTCGCGCTCCGGAAGCACTCCTCGGTCTTCCAGCGGCATCCGGTGACGCGGACCAGGTCGGTGGCGGCGGCGTCCAGCGGGGCGCGGACGACGAGCCGACGTGCTCTTCACCACGGCTCCACGACGGCACCCTCCACGGCCCACAACCCACCCCCCACGGGGTGACGAGACCCATGGGGGTGCCACCGAGGGGTGAGCACGCGGTCCGTCTCCCCGATCTCACGTACTCGGATGGATCTGAGTACGCGTGCGCTGTCCGACGGCGGCGTGCGGCGGGACGCTCGAGGCATGCATCAAGGACTCGTGAAACTGCTTCCCCGGTTGACGTCGACCCTCGTGCCGGCCGTGACGGCGTCGGTGATGTGGGCCGTGTGGCTGGGCTGGGACCAACACCGTGACGTGCACCCCGACGGCTCGTCGACCGGTCCGTACGAGGCGTGGCAGGTGATCGGGCTGGTGTTGACCCTGCTGGCGCCGGTGTGCTGGGCGGTGTTCCGGAACCACGCCGCGGGCGCGGTGGCCGGCACCACGACCGGCCTGACCGCTGCTGCCTTCCTGGACTGGTCGGACGACGGCAGCGGCCTCTTCGTGGTCGGCGTGGGGATGGTCATGATCGGCAGCCTCGCCGTGACCGCCGTTGTTTCCTCCGTGACGACCTTGGTGACACGGCACGGGCGACCGGTCCAGGCGGATTGACCCGAAGCGTCGTCGACGCGGCTGACGGGTGGCCGGCCGCCGAGTGCGGTGCGGCAGCGGCGGTGGTCGTAGGCGTGCGGGAAGTCCGCTCCTGACTGAGTCAGAGGCCGGCGCGGCTCCTTCCGGCCGGGATCCGGCTCATCGGCGTGGACCGGCCCGCCCCCGGCGCCTCCGCCCCGTCCCCCGGCGGGACCCTGGCCGACCGGGCCGCCGACTCGACACCCGGCACCTCGCCCAAGAGCGGGTCCACCGCACGCGCCCGGGGTTCACCGGAGGTGTGAACGGCGGCCGTTCACACTGCGCCGGTGACGCGGAACACCGGCCAGCCGATCTCCGTCCGCCAGTGGGCCGCAACGGGGGTGTCGCGCGGGCCGACGAGGTAGCTCTCGTACACCGGACCGGCCACGGCGAGAGCGTGGTCGGCCACCCACCTGCCGAGCTCGCCGTAGGTCACGTCGATCGTGTCATGGGCACCCGTATGAACCGAGACCGCGAGTTCCGCCTCCGGCAGCTCGGTGCTGCGGACCCGCCCCACGGCCGGTACGGGCGCGGCGATCGGGACGTGCACGAGGACGTTCCCCCGCCCTTGGGTGAACAGCGCGTTGTCGTAGAGCCCGCCGGCAGGCCCCACCGGCTCTCGGACGACCGTGTCGAGCTCGGCCATCGCGCCCGCGTACCAGGCGAGCACGTCCGCGTGGGCGACGGTGGCCTCCACCGCGGCCACGAGCCGTGCGGGCACCTGCCGCAGCTCGACGGCGGCATCGGCCGGCTCCGGACGCAGCAGCCGCTGCAGGGAGGCGACGGCCGCCCGGGTGCGCGCCAGCTGCTCCTCCAGCCGTTGGAGGTGTTCGGCCACGAGCACTGCGCGTGCGGCCGGGTCCTGTGTGAGGAGGATCTGCCGGACGTCCGCGAGCGGCACATCGAGCTCCCGCAGCCTGGAGATCACCTGCGCGGTGGGGATCTGGGCGGCGTCGTAGTACCGGTAGCCGCTCGACGGGTCGACGTGGGCCGGCTCCAGCAGCCCCGCCTCGTGGTAGCGGCGCAGAGTCCGGACGCTCAGGTGGGTCATCTGTGCGAATTCGCCGATCGTCAGCACGCGTCCTACTGTGCACCCTCCCTCAGGGGGAGGGTCAAAGAACTTGCCCCTCCCCCTGAGGGAGGGTGCACGCTCACGTGCATGACCAGCACGGCACCCCCTTCCCCCGATTCCGAGGGGCGTCTCGCCCTCGTCACCGGCGCAGGCAGAGGCACCGGCGCCGCGATCGCGGCACGTCTTCGCGCGGCCGGTGCCACAGTGCTCGCCACGGCGCGCACAGCGCCTGCGGACGCCGCCCCCGGACACTCCTTCGTCGCTGCCGACTTGACGTCGCCCGAGGGCATCGACACGGTCGTCACCGCCGTTCGCGAGCAGTTCGGGACCCTCGACGTCCTCGTGCACACCCTCGGCGGATCCCACTCGCCCGCTGGAGGGTTCGCCGCCCTCACCGAAGAGCACTGGCAGGACGAACTCGCCCTCAACCTGCTGGCTGCGGTCCGCCTGGACCGCGCGCTGCTGCCGGCGATGCGCCGGGCCGGCCACGGCGCCGTCATCCACGTGTCGTCCATCCAGCGTCGGCTGCCGCTCTTCGACGCCACGCTCGGCTACGCTGCCGCCAAGGCGGCGCTGACCACCTACAGCAAGGGGCTCGCCCGTGAGCTGGCCCCTCACGGAGTGCGCGTCAACGTCGTCTCTCCGGGCGCGATCGAGACCGAAGCGGCTACGGCCCTCGTCGCCCGCATCGCCCGATCCCGGGCCATGGACCACGCAGCAGCCTGGAAGCAGGTGCTGGCGGACCTCGGCGGAATACCCCTCGGCCGCCCCGCGCGCCCCGAGGAGGTGGCCGAGCTCGTCGCCTTCCTCGTCTCCGACCGGGCCAGTGCCATCACCGGCGCCGAGTACACGATCGACGGCGGCACCGTCCCCACCATCTAGGCCCGCCCACACCGGCGGCGACCCCACAGTGACGAGGAGAGAGATGGCTGTGCCCCCGCCCGACCCCGGACGCCTGCCAGGTGTCGTCCAGGCCTACCTCGACGCGCATGCCCGGGGCGACGTTCCGGCAGCGGCCGAGTGCTTCACCCCGGCCGCGGTGGTCGTGGACGACGGCAGCACGTACCGCGGCCGCGAGGAAATCCGCGGCTGGCTCAGCCGCTCCTCGGCCGAGTACACCTACACGACCACTCCCACCGCCGCCGTCCGGCGCAGCAGGGAGCACTGGAATGTGACCCAGCGCCTCGAGGGAGACTTCCCCGGCGGCGTCGCTGACCTCAAGTACGGCTTCACGATCGACGACGCGCGCATCACCACACTCGTCATCAGCCCCGCACAGCCGTCTCCCGGGTGACCCGGAGACCCCTCTCGTCCGCCGGCGGGACGCGTCCCGCCGGCGGACGACGGCTGCCCGCTCCCTCTGCCGGGAGTCCGGAGCCGCAGCCCCTGCCGTGATGCCGGCTGTGCGTGGCACACCCCTGCCCCGCCGCCGTCGGACGGTCAGGTGTCTGCCGGCGCTCCAGGTGGTCCGGCATGGGCTCGACGGAGCGTGTGCCGGCGTCCGGCCGCAACGACAGCGCGAGCCGCTCCGCGACGTCCTCGACCAGCACCACGTCCGGGTCGGTCCGGCTCAGGAACCGCCCGCCGATCGCCTGGTCGACCAGGTCCTGCGCGGTGTCGGGTGCGATTCCCCGGCGGCCGAGGAACCACATGAGCACCTGGCGGCGATGCCCGTGCCAGCCGTTGCCGCAGCCAGTACGGTCGGTCACCCGCAGGGTCGGATTCCGGGCGGCGCGCTCCCACGGGGTCCGCTGGTCCCGAGGTCGGCCGGCTCCAGCGGGTGCGACTCGAACCACCCGGTGAGGCTCTCCAGCCATCCGCGCCACTCGCACAGGGCGGCGACGCGGGCGAGCGTCTCCTCCGGGGTGGTGAGCGAGTCCCGCGGGCAGCGCCGGTTCCCCGCCGGCCCTCCGTCGAAGTGCCCTTCGTCGTGGGCCCAGCGCCGGCCCACCGTCCGACGCCCGTAGTGCTGGACAAGGGCGTGCGCCATGGCGTCGGCCCACAGTTCGGCCTCGCCGTGGCTCCAGGCGCTCGTCGCCGGGTCGGCGAAGGGACATCCGGGCGGCGAGGCACACACCTGGCCGGTCCGAGCGAGTGAACCACCTGTACCGCCGACGCGCCGTGGGGTCCACCCCGTCCCAGCTCAGGAAGCGAGGAGCCGGTTCAGTGGTCACCGCGCAGGCGTGCGCCGCTGCCGGTCCGGCTCACCACCCTGCGCAGCTACGACACCGTGACCGGTGCCCTGGAGGCGTCGGCCCTCCGCCCTTGAGACACCCCAACGCCGAAGTCGCCTGATCCGGGACGGCACTTCGGTGCGTGCGGTTTCGCCCCCGAGGCCGGAACCCGGCGCGGAGAGAGGCTCGTGTGAACGATGTGCCCACCGACCCGAGGCGGCGCAGCTCATCGACCCGCTGGTGGCCTCCGAGGGAGGCCGCGTCTCCCGCAGTCTCGGCGCACCCCTCGGGCAGTGGTGCTGCGACGACCTCGTGCGACGGTGAGACGGTGCACCGGGAGGGGGGGCGGGACCGCCCAGCCCTGCCTTCGGTCGGGACCGGGCCGAGTGGC
The DNA here is from genome assembly GCF_014203535.1 of Streptomyces griseomycini. Classification (GTDB taxonomy): domain Bacteria; phylum Actinomycetota; class Actinomycetes; order Streptomycetales; family Streptomycetaceae; genus Streptomyces; species Streptomyces griseomycini. The sequence goes on along the minus strand of NZ_JACHJI010000016.1, from coordinate 125,798 downwards.
CAAGCCCTGTCGTGTCCGGATCAGGACATGTGCGGTGCGCCGGACAGCAACGGGCGAGGGGAGCGCCTCATTGCTCCGGCTGATCGACTTGTCAGGGGTAGGTGGCACACGAGGAACGCACCGGCAGATGTGCGGTGGCGACATTCGCGTAGGAGCTCTGCAAACCTTTCATCTCAGAAACAGCCATGTGAACGGCCCATATTCTTGACTGTTCCACTATGTCTGAAAACTCTTTCATTCACTTGCGCAAGGCATGCGGAGATCATAAGGATGGCGTTCGTCAGGGCCCTGGCAGACCGTCCCCTCGTCCCATGGAAGGACGTTCCTCATGAACCGCAGCCGTCCGCAAGATCGCCTGCGCCTGGGGCTGGCAGCCGTGTGCGCCCTGCTCCTCGGGTTGCTCGCGGCCCCGCAGGCATCGGCCGTACCGTCCGCACGAGTGGCTGGGAACTCCGTCGTGGCGACGTTCAACGTCACCACGTACACCCAGTGGGGCCAGCAGGTCTACGTCACCGGCGACCGGCCGGAACTCGGCTCGTGGGACCCGGACAAGGCGGTGCCGCTCTCCTCGGCCGCCTACCCGACCTGGTCGGCCACCGTCGTCCTCCCGGCGAACACCCCTGTGGAGTACAAGTACATCATCAAGGGCAACAACGCCCCCGTCGTCTGGGAGAGCGGCCTCAACCGCAGCACGGTCACCCCGCCGACCGGCACCTACATTACTCACGAGAACTTCCGCAACTGATCGTCTGACGACGAGGGGCCGGGCGGTCGGACCGCCCGGCCCCTCGTGGGACACGATGCGGCCGCCCGCGTCCGGCCCTCGCCGGCCGAGACCGCCACCGTCCTGCATCACGAGACCACCGCGCCGGGCAACCGTCCGCCGAGGAGGCGCGCCTTGCTCAGCGCGCCGCCCCGCCCGGCTGCCGATGACACATGCCGACGCCCGGTCCGACCGCGAGCGGCGCACCGACATCAGCGAGAGCGTCGTCCCGTGACCGATGGGCATGCCCCTGAGCCGCCGTCCGGTACCAGCCTGCTGCGGTGCGGGCACAGCGAACCCGCCCGGCTCCTCCACCGGCAGCTTCTCCCCAGGCCCGCACGGCCTCACGCCGGGAATTCACCGCGCTGCCCCGGCCCGGCACCACCGCTGCCCGCCGGGCGCGGAGCCCTTCGCGTCCGGCCTCCACGGCGGTGGCTGTCAGTGCTCCAGCCGCAGTCCGCCGTGATGGTCGTGCAGGGTGTACGGCCCGACGTCCGGTCGGCGGAACCGGAAGAGGCACTTGCCCGGGGACGGACGGTCACCGCACGGTCCGCGCATCCGATGGGACGTTCGGACCGTGCGGGTGACGTCAGACGCCGGACGTGCCGGCCATCTCCGCCAGGACGGTGCGCCAGTCCTCGCCCGGTCGCTCCCGCAGGGACGGAGCCAGCCGATCGGCCCGGTACCGCCAGTGGTGGTCGAGGTCCGGATGCACGTCGTCCGTCTCAAGGACCGCCCCGACGACACCGTCCCCGGTTCCCGCACCGCCGGGGTGCAGCAGCTCGACCAGCCGTGCAGTGAGGTCGTGCCAGGACACATGGCCGCCGACGGCGTTCGCCACCCCGTGCACGGGCGCGTCGAGGCACGAGGTCACGGCCCGCGCCAGGGCGGCCGCGTGCACCCAGGGCGCTCCGTACCAGGCGTGGCCGCGGGCCCCCGGCCCCGGCAGACCGACCGGCCGTCCCTGCCGCACGGCTTGGTAGAGCACACCGGTCGCCCCCCAGCGCAGCTGGTCGCGCAGCCGCTGGTGCGGGCCCCACACCAAAGGGGAGCGTACGGCGCTCGCGCCGCCCCGGCCCCCGGTGCCGGCCGCTTCCAGCAGTATCCGCTCGCAGTCCAGCTTGGCCCGGCCGTACGGGCTCAGCGGCTGCCGTGACGGTGCCCCCTCCGCCACCAGGTCCTCGGCGGGATGCCCGTAGGCGTCGACGCTGCTGACGAAGACGAACGGACCGCGCCGCCAGGCTTCCACCATCGCCCTCATGGCCGCCACGTCCACCTCGGGACGGACGAAGGTGCACGCGGCGTGGATCACCGCGTCGGCGCTCGCGACCGCCGCGCGCAGACCGTCCAGGTCGGCGAGGTCGCCTTCGACGACGTCCACCCCCTCCCCGTCTACCAGGTGCGCGGACTCGGGCCGGGCCAGGGCGAGCACGGGACGTCCCCGCGCGGCCAGTTCCCGCAGGACGAAGGCGCCGACGCCACCGGTCGCGCCGGTGACCAGGACCGTCCCCTCACACACGCCCCGGGAACGCGCCGGGCGGGTGGGCGCGGCCGCTGTGGCCCGCTGCGCGGCCCGTTCCTGCAGCAGGGCGGCCAGAGCCCGGGGTGTACGGGCCTGGAGGATGTCCAGCCCCGTCAGCGGAAGCTTCAGCGCGGCCCGCAGCCGCTCGGCGAGCCGGACCGCGGTCAGCGAGTGGCCGCCGAGGTCGAAGAAGTCGTCGTCGGGCCCCGGCACCGGGCAGTCCAGCAACGCCGCGAACGCCTCCGTCACGGCCTCCCCGAGCGGACCCGCCGGGGCGGGGACGGGCGGCAGGCCCGGCAGCCGCGACGTGTCGGTGGCGCCCCGGGCCGTACGCGGCATGGCGTCCAGCAGGGTCACGGCCACGGGCACCGACTCCGGGGGGAGCGACGCCCGCAGGGCCGACCGCAGGTCGGCGCGCGAAGGGCCCGCGACACCGCGCAGTACGGCGTACGCCAGGAGCGGTCCGCCGTCCGGTTCGACGACGACGGCCTCCGCCACCCGCGGGTGCGCGAGCAGCAGCGTCTCCGCCGGATGCCCGCCCCTGACGGGTGCGTGGTCCCCCCCGGCCGGCCGGCCCGCACCCCGCGCCGGGGTGGGGGACTGGGCGTGGGCCCGGACGGGGAGCCGGGACAGGCGCGCCCCGGGGTCGGAAGCGACCGTGGTGAGGAGTTCGGCGAAGCCGTCGGCCAGCGAGGCGGCCGTCGCCTCGTCCAGCACGGCGCGGCCGTACTGGACGAGTGCGGCGGGACCGCCCGTGTCGAGCAGGCCGAACGACAGGTCGAACTTGGCCTCGCCGACACCGACGTCCACGTGCTCGCCCCGGGTGCCGGGCAGCCGCAGCACCGTGGGCTCCGCCACGACGTCGCTGGTCACCCGGACCAGTGCCGTCCCGTCGGCGGCACGGGCGGCGCCGCCGAGGCGCTCCACGACGAGGTCGAACGGCACGTCACGGTGGCGCTGGGCCTCCAGCAGCGCGTCCCGCACCCGCTCCACCAGGACGGTGAAGGCCGGGTCGCCGGACGTGTCGACGCGCACCGGGAGGGTGTTGACGCACAGGCCGACCAGGCCGCGCATGTCCGCCCCCCTGCGGTGGGTGCTCGCCACACCGATGAGCAGGTCGTCCTCGCCGGTGAAGCGGTGCAGGGCGGCGAAGGCCGCGGCGAGGACCGTGGTGAACAGGGTGGCCCGGCACGACGCGCCGAGCGCCCGCAGGTCCTCCGGCACCCGGGACCCGAGCGGCACGGTACGGACGCCGGCGGACCGGACGCCGACGTCGGCGGGCGGGCGCACGGGGCGGGGCAGCGGGGGCGGCGCGGCCCCCTCGAGGCGGCCGGTCCAGTGGCGCAGCCCCTCCTCGAACCGGTCGGCCGCCGCGTGTTCACGGCGCGCGAAGTCCGCGTAGCGGAGGGGCCGCGTGACCGGTTGCGGATGCGCGGCGCCGGTGGCGCCCGTGGGACGGCCGGCGGCGGTCGCGTAGAGTCCGGCCACCTCCCGGGCGATGATCTCCAGTGAGGCGCCGTCGACCGCGATGTGGTGGAACGTCAGCAGGACCGTGTGGTCCTCCGCGCCGTGCCGCAGCACCAGGACCCGCGGCAGGGGCCCGGCGGACAGGTCGAACGGCCGGTGGGCCTCCTCGACCAGCAGGCCGTGGGCGTGCTCCGGGTCCGTCTCCACGACACGCGCGTCGAGCGTTCGTGGCGCCGGGAGAACCTCCTGGAAGGGTTCCCCGTCCCGCTGCCCGTACCGCGTGCGCAGGATCTCGTGGCGGTGCACGAGGGCGGTCAGCGCGGTCCGCAGCGCGTCGAGGTCCAGTGGACCGCGCAGCCGGGTGGCGAAGGGCACGCTGTAGGAGGCCCCGCCGTGACCGAGCCGGTCCATGAGCCACATGCGGCGCTGGGCGTGGGACAGCGGTGCGGGACCCCGGTGGGCGTCTCCGGGGGCGCCGGCGTCTCCGGAGGACCCACCGGGACGGCTCGCGGCACGTTCGCGGGCCCGGCGCAGCAGTTCCCGCTGAAGGGCCACGGCCGTGGCCCCCGGGGTCTCAGCGGCCATCGCGGTGCTCCTCGGTGCCGGGGCGCAGATCGTCGTGGGCGGCGAGCAGGGCCTGCTCGACCAGGGCGGCCTGGGCGGCCACCGTGGGGGCGGCGAAGAAGTCGGCGAGCGCCATGTCGACACCGAGTTCCTCCCGCAGGTCGTCGGTGACGACCAGGGCGAGCAGCGAGTGCCCGCCCTGGTCGAGGAAGTCGGCGTCGGGCCGGGTGATCCCGCGGCCCAGGGCACGGCTCCATATCCCGGCGACCGCCTGCTCCAGGGGCGTCAGGGGAGCGGCCGGAGCGACCGCTCCCTCCTGCCCGCCGAGGTCGGCGAGGGCGCGGCGGTCGATCTTTCCGGACGGGGTCAGCGGAAGGCTGCCGACGACCGTCACCTCGTCGGGGACGAGGTGGGCGGGCAGGACCGCGGCGAGGCGGTCGCGCAGCGCGCCGGGCGGGGGCACGGGACCGGGCGCCGCCACCACGAACGCGACGAGGCGGGCGTCGTCCGGGCCGGGCCGGTGCACGGTGACGGCCGCGTCGTCCACGTCGGGCTGCCGGCGCAGGACGTGCTCGACCTCCCCCGGTTCGACGCGGAAGCCGCGCACCTTCACCTGGTCGTCGGTCCGCCCGTGGAAGTCCAGGACGCCGTCCGGGCGGACGGAGACGAGGTCGCCGGTGCGGTACAGGCGTCCCAGCTCCGGATGGTCGACGAAGCGCTCGGCGGTCAGGTCGGGACGCCCGGCGTACCCGTGCGCCAATCGGCTGCCGCCGATCCACAGCTCACCTCGCGCACCGTCCGCGACGGGCCTGCCGCCGTCGTCCAGGACGTGTGCGGTCGCACCCGCGATGGGCCGGCCGATCGGCACCGGGCCCTCGCGGTCCGCGCCGCTGACCCGGTGCGCCGTGGCGAACGTGGTGGTCTCCGTGGGTCCGTACCCGTTGACCAGCTCCAGCCACGGGAACGCCTCCAGCACCTGACCGGCGTGCTGTGCGGACAGTGCCTCCCCGCCCACCACGACCGCGCGGAGCACCGCGAACACGCGGGACCGCCGGGCGGCGAGCCGGTGGAAGAGCGCCGTCGTGAGGAACGCGACGGTGACGCCGTGGCGCTCCACGTGCCGGGCCAGGTCCTCGAGCGAGGGCCGGTCGACGGTGCAGACCACCACGGCGGCCCCGTTGGCGAGGGCCCCCCACACCTCGAACGTCGACGCGTCGAAGGTCATGGGGGAGTGGAAGAGCACCCGGTCACGGGCGGTGAGGGTGACGTAGGCGGGCTCGGACACCAGCTCGGCCACGGCCCGGTGCGGCACCGACACGCCCTTGGGACGCCCGGTCGAGCCGGAGGTGAACATGATGAACGCCGCGGCGTCGGGACCGGGTTCGGGCACGGGTGCGAAGGAGTCCGGCAGCGGTGCCTCCTCCGGCAGCGCGAGGACCGGACCGGTGAGGGCCGCCGCTTCGAGGAGCTTGCGCTCGCCGACGGTCAGCGTGGCTCCCGCGTCGGCGGTCATCGCCTCGGAGCGGGGGCGCGGGTGCGCCGGGTCGAGCGGTACGCAGGTGGCGCCGGCCCACCACAGGGCGAGCTGGGCGACGACGGTGCGCGCCGAGCGCGGCATCAGCAGCGCCACGCGGTCGCCCGGCCGGACACCGTGCGCGCGCAGGTGGGCGGCGAGGGCCCGGGCCGAGGAGACGAGCCGGGCGTAGGTGAGGGTGGTGTCACCGTCGACCACGGCGAGGGCGTCCGGCGTTCGTCCGGCGTGCCACGCCACGAGGGCGGGCAGCCCGGAGGCGGGTGCCGGCCTGGGGCCGCCGGAGGCGGCCCGCACGTGTCGGGAGGGCATGGGTCCTTCTCCAAGAGCGGTGTGGGTGCGGGTGGTCATCTCAGGCTCCCGGCCCTCGCGCGGCCCCGCGGCGGCGGTCGACGAGAGCGGCGACGGCGCGCAGGTCCGGCTGGCGCAGGAGTTCCGGCGCACGCAGGCGGACGCCGCTTCGCTGCTCGATGACGGTCAGCAGCCGGGCGGCGACGATCGACGTGCCGCCGATCATCGTGAAGTCGTCGGTCAGCACCGTCGCGGGCCTGGCGAGGAGATCGCGCACGGCGTCCAGGACGACCCGCTCGCCCGGTGTGGCGCCGTCCGGCACGTCGGCGCGGCCACCGGCGTCCGGGGCGGCCGCCTCGCGCGTCAGCCCGGCCCGGTCGACCTTGCCGTTGGCGTCCAGCGGGAAGGCGTCGACGATCCGCACGGCCGAGGGCACGGCCTGTTCGGGAAGCCACGCCCGCGCCCCCGCCAGCAGCGCCTGCCCGGAGGCGGAGGCACCGGGCGCGAGGCGGACGTACGCCACCAGGCGGACGGTGCCGTCGGGGCCGCGGGGTGCGGTGACCACGGCGCCGAGTACGGCCGGGTCCTTCTCCAGCGCGGCCTCGACCTCGGCGGGCTCGATCCGTACACCGCTGATCTTCACCTGGTCGTCGAGACGGCCGAGGAACTCCAGCGTCCCGTCCCGCCGCATCCGTACCCGGTCGCCGGTTCTGTAGAGCCGGTCCACTCCCGGGAGGGCCACACCGGGTGCGGGGACGGTGAAGCGGCGCGCGGTCAGCTCGGGGTCCACGTACCCGAGCGCCAGGCCGCTGCCGCCGATGCGGAGTTCGCCCTCCTCGCCCCGCGCCACGGGGCGGCCGTCGGGGCCGGTGACGACGACCGTCACGCCGGGCACGGGGCCGCCGATCGGCGGCGCCCCGGGACCTTCCGCCCCGGCGTCCGCGGCGCGCATGGCGTACGTGGTGGTGACGACGGTGGCTTCCGCGGGGCCGTAGGCGTTGTGGACGGTCGCGGTCACGTCGGCGCCCGGGCGGCGGCGCATCCGGTCGCCGCCGACGACGAGATGGCGCAGCACCAGGCCGTGCGGCCAGGGCTGCTCCAGCAGCGGCTCGACCATGGGGGTGGCGGCCACCGCCACGGACACGGCGGCCTCGCGCCACCAGGAGGTGAGCGCCCCGGTGTCCCAGCGGACGTCGTCGGGCGCGGGCACGAGCGCCGCGCCCGACGTCAGTCCCGCCCACAGCTCCAGCAGGTGCGGGTCGAACGCGACGCCGATGAGCAGGGACTGCCGGTCACCGGGCGCGAGACCGGTCTCGGCGCGGTACCAGCCGAGCAGGGTGCCGAGGGCCGGCTCGGCGACGACGACGGCCTTGGGACGGCCGGTGGAGCCGGACGTCAGCACCGCGTAGAACGCCTCGTGAGGCGCGCGGAGCGCACCGGGACGGGACGGGGCGAACGCCGCCACCACCGCTCCGGCCGCGTTGGCCCCGCCGTCCGGCAGGACCAGGGGGATGTGCTCGGCCGCCCGGTGCCGGGCGGGGAGCACGGCGGGGGCACCGATCAGGCAGGTGACGTCCAGGTCCTCGGTGACGGCGTCGACGCGCCGTTCGCCGGGGCGGGGCCCCAGCGGCAGGTACACCGCGCCCAGCCTGGCGACCGCCACGGCCGTCACGACGAGCGCGGCGGAACGGTCCAGGCAGACACCGACGAGGTCGCCCGCCCCGACCCGGTCGCGCAGCGCGGCCACGGCCTCGTCGGCGGCGGCGTCGATCTGCCGGTACGTCCAGGTGCGGCCGCCGTCGATCACGGCGGGGGCGTCCGGGGTGCGGCGTGCCCAGTCCTCGAACAGGGCGAGCGTCCCGGCCGTGGCGCCCTCGCGGGGCGCGGGACCGCGCGCGACGCTGAGCGCGTCGTCGCCCGGGGAGGCGGGGGTGGGGACGGCAGGCACCGTCGGCCGGGTGCCGGGGGAGGCGGTCGGGCGGGTCATCAGGACTCCCTGGAGGGGACGGTGGCGGCGGAAGGGGCGGCGGCGAGCGCGCCGGCCTGGTCGGCGAGCACCGGGTGGCGGAAGAACAGCCGCATCGGCGGACGGTGGCCGAGCCGGGGCTCCAGCCAGGCCGCCAGTTGCGCGGCGCGCAGCGAGTGGCCTCCGGCCCGGAAGAAGTCGGTGCGCTCGTCGAAGTCGTCGTGGCCCAGCACCGCGCGCCAGCCGTCGGTGAGCAGCGCGGTCACCGGGTCGGCCGGAACCGTCCCGGTGCGGCCCCCGCCGCCCCGCGGGGCCTCGCCCCGGGAACGCGCCGCACCGCCCGGACCGGGGCCGTCCGTGGTCCGCACCGCACCGCCCGGACCGGCCTCGCCGGCCGTGCCGAGCTCCGCGGCCTCCCGGGCGAGCGCCGTACGGTCCGGCTTGCCGCCGGCCAGCACGGGCATCGTGTCCAGGCGCACCCACCGCTCCGGTACCAGGGCGGCCGGCAGCCGCAGCCCGAGCCGCGCGCGCAGCGCCCGCTCGTCCCACGCGCCGCCCTCGCCGGGGCACTCCACGAAGCCGACCAGCCGGGGCCCGCCGACGGCCTCGCGGTCCAGCACGACGGCACAGGGCCGGCCGCCCAGCGCGGCCGAGGCGGCCGCCTCGATCTCCTCCAGTTCGATCCGGTACCCGCGCAGCTTGACCTGGTTGTCCCGGCGGCCGAGGAAGTAGAGCGACCCGTCCAGACCCCGGTAGCCCAGGTCACCGGTCAGGTAGACCCGCTCACCGCCGAGCGCGTCGAGACGCGTGAACCGGGTGGCCGTGGTCTCCGGGTCGCCCACGTACCCCTCGGCGAGCCCGGCCCCGGCGATCGCCAGCTCACCCACCGCACCGTCCGGCAGGGGACGGCGGTGCTCGTCCAGGACGTGGACGCGTTCGCCGGGCAGCTCGGTCCCGAGCGGGACCTCCGCCCCGTCGGCCGGGGCTTCCGGCGCGATGCGGTGGACGGTGGTGGTGACGGCCGCTTCGGTGACGCCGTAGGCGTTGAGCACCGTCGCGTCGGTGTCCGCCAGGAAGGCGCGCAGCGCCTCGGCCGGAAGGCGTTCGCCGCCGAGCACGAGCAGGCGCGGCGTCCAGCGGCCGTCGCGCAGGACGGGCCGCAGCTCCTCCCGCACGGCGAGGAAGTAGCTGGTGGGCAGGTTGGCCACGGTGACGCGCGCGTCGGCCAGCAGCTCGGCCAGCTCGGTGCCGGTCGGCACCTCGTGCCCGGGGACGACGAGGCACGCCCCCGCGTACAGGGAGGGCAGGATCTCCTCCAGGGCCACGTCGAACACCGGCTGGGCGAACAGCAGGACCCGGTCGTCGCGCCGCAGCCCGAACCGCCCGGCCACCCCGGTCAGATGGTTCTCGAGTGCCGCGCGCCCGACGGCGACGGCCTTGGGGACGCCGGTCGACCCGGAGGTGTGGATGACGTACGCGGCGCCCGGCACCACGGGCGCCGCGTGCGCCTTCGGCAGCTCCGGCGCGTCCACCGCGGCGGTCGGCAGACCGCCGGGCACCGTGACGGGGTGGTCGGCCGAGGTGAGGACGAGGGCCGGGGTCAGACGGCTCAGCAGCAGTTCCAGGCGGGCGGGCGGGTCCGACGGCGACAGCGGGCAGTGGACCGCCCCGGTGCGCAGGCAGGCCAGCAGCACCACGACCGCGTCGGCGCCGCGCGGCAGCACGGACGCCACCGGCTGGCCGGCCCGCACCCCGGCGGCCAGCAGGCGTTCCGCGAGGGCGGTGACCCGGGCGTCGAGGTCGCCGTAGGTCAGGCGGCGGGCGCCGATGAGCAGGGCGGGCGCAGAGGCGTCGTGGGCGGCGACGGGATCGAGCGGGTCCGCGCCCGGGTCCGGGGCGGTGTCGCCCCCGGACCCAGCCTGCCCGTGGGCGGCCGCGGCGGGGGCCCGCCCGTCGGCGGGCCCGGGCGGCGCCAGGTCCGCCAGGGCGGTGCCCGGGGCGTCGAGGTAGGCCCGCAGCAGGTCCAGGAACCGGCCGGCCAGCAGCTCGACCACGTCCTCGCCGAACATGTCGGCGTCGTAGTCCCAGACCAGGGTCATTCCGGCGCCGCCGTGCCGGGGACCGACCCCGCGCCGGTCGTCCGGCAGCAGCACCACGTCCAGGTCGAACCTGGTGGTGCCCGTGTTGAACCCCTCGAACAGCGTGATGTCCAGACCGGGCGCTTCGACCTCGGGCAGTTCGGCGTCGTGGGCGCTGAACATCACGTCGAACAGCGGGTTGTCCGCGCCCGAGGTGTGCAGGCCGAGCGCGTGGGTCAGTTCCTGGACCGGTACGTCCTGGTGCGGCAGCGCGCGGATGAGGACGTCGGTCACCTCGTCCATCGTCTCCTCGGCCGGGGCGGCCGGGTCCAGCCGCAGCGGCAGGGGGATGGTGTTGACGAACATGCCGACGGTCTCCTCGTGCCCGCGGGGCCGGTTGCCCACCGCGGTGCCGACGACCAGGTGCGAGCGGCCGCTGTGGCGCCGCAGCAGTTCGGCGAACAGGCCGAGCAGGGTGGAGAACGGGGTCAGGCCGCGCAGCCGCGCGTGGCCGCGCAGGCGCTCCGCCAGGTCCGCGCCGATCGACTGCCTCAGCTGACCACCGTGGTGGCGGCGCCGGGCACCGGGACGGGAGAGGCCCGGCAGCGGCACGTCGTAGGGAAGTCCGCGCAGTTCGGCGGTCCAGAAGTCCAGCCCGGCGCGGCACGCCCCGGTCTCCCGGCTGCGGGCCCGCTCCTCGACGTGGTCGGCGTAGGAGGGCGCGGGCGGCAGGACGACCGGCTCACCCAGGACGTGGCCCCGGTAGACGGTGAACACGTCGTCGAGCAGGATCGCGAACGAGTGTCCGTCGTGGATCAGGTGGTGCTCCACGTGGATGAGCCGGTGGTGCTCGTCCCCGAGCCGCACCAGCGTCCAGCGCAGCAGCGGCGCCTCGTAGGTGTCGAGCGGGGTCTCCGCCTCGGTGCGCAGCAGTTCCCGGAAGGCTGCCTCCGGGTCGGTGTGCGTGCTCAGGTCGACCGTCCGCAGCCGGGGCGCGCACGCCCGGGCGACCCGCTGGCCGGGTACGGCGCCGGTGACGGCGACCAGTTCCAGGCGGAGGCCCGCGTGCCGGTCGAGCGTGGCGGCGAGGCCGTGGCGGAGGGCGTCCGCGTGGAGCGGCCCCCACAGGTCGAGTGCCGCGGTGAAGTTGTAGGCGCGGCTGCCCGGCTGCACCTGTTCGTGCAGCCAGACGATCTCCTGCGAGGAGGAGAGCGGAAGCATGGGCGATCCCTGGGGTTGTCGGGTCGGGTGAGGGCCGACCGGGCACGGTCGTACCCGGGTGGTGCGGGAGCCGGCCGCGGATCGCGCGGACGGGCCCCGTCGAGAGGGGGAGGCGGAAGGCGGTGCGAGTGGGGGTCAGCCGGCGGCCGGTGCCGTCGGAGTCTTTGCGCGGAGGGCTTCGGTGAGCGCGTCGAAGGCGTCGAGGGCGGTGCGATCGGCCGTCACGGCGCGGTCCCAGACCATGCGCAGGTGCAGTTCGCGCCCGTGGGTGACGGAGACGGCGAACGGTCCGCGTACGGGTCTGCCGTCGACGTGGACCTCCCGGCCCTCGACGCCGGCCAGGCGGAGCGAGGGGCGCTGTGCGACGTCGTCGACGGTCAGCAGCCCGTCGAGACGGCCGGACCAGCCGGACCCGGCCTCCCGGGCAGCGCGCACGACCGCGTCGAAGGGCACGTCGGCCCGGTCCAGGTCCTCCCACCAGGCTTCGGCGGTGGCTTCGGCGCCGGTCGGGTCCGCCCCCGTCACGGCCGGGAAGACCACCGTGTTGAGGAAGCAGCCGAGCACCCCCTCCGCGCCGGGCGGACGGCCGCCCCACGGATAGCCGAGCGGTACCGTGTGGCCCGGACCGTACAGGGCGCGCACGGCGGGGCGGCAGGCGTTCAGCAGGTCGGGGAAGGGCGTCCCGGCGGTGGGCGCGGGCAGCAGCGCCGAAGCCGAACCGGTCGGCAGTGCTCCGGCCGGGGGGAGGCCGTGCCGTGCGGCGGGTGCACGGTCGCGGACGGCCCGCAGCCGTTCGCCCCAGTAGGCCAGTGCCTCGGGCGACTCCGCACGCTCCTCGGCGTCCAGCTGGAGCAGTACGGCCTCGCGGTAGGCGGCCAGTTCGGCGGCGACCTCGCCGGGCGCCGGCGGCTGCGCCCGCGGCCCTTCGGCGTAGGCGGCGCCGAGTTCCCCGACGATCCGGGCCAGCGTCCGCCCGTCGCACGCCGTGTGGTCGAGGACGACCGCGAGCACCTCCGACGGCCCGCCGCCGTACGGGGAGGACGCGTGGTCCCGCTCACCGTCCGGCGTGTCGTCGGTGAGGAACAACCGCATGGGCGGGCCGTCGGGTGCCCACGCGCCCAGCGCCCGGCGCAGAGCCGTGCCGGCGTCCTCACCGGACGCCCGGGGCGCGCGTACGACCGGAACTTCCGGATCCGCCATGCGCAGCACGGGGGTGCCGCGTACCACGGCGGGACGGCCACGGAGCACGGGATGCAGGGAGGCGAGACGTTTCGCCGCGGCGGCGAGGCGCGGCGGATCCACCGTGCCGCGCGGGAAGGCGAAGAACATCGGGACGAGGTCCGGTCGCCCGGTGGGGTCCAGCGCGCGCACCAGTGCGAAGCGGCGCTGGGCTCCGGTCAGGGGCAGCAGGGCGGGGGCCCCGGCACCTGCGGTGAGTCCCCGATGGCGAGCCAGGTACTGGCCCGTGATGCTGGGCACGTGATCCTCTCCGTCGTCGGTCACGGTGTTGTCCGCGGCGTCCCGGAAGGCCGGGTCAGCCGAGTGGTGTCGTCCTGTCGCGCCTGTCGCGCCTGTCGCTCCCGGCCTCGGTCCCGGTGACGGTGGCATCGTCGGTGCCGGTGTCCGGGGCGGTGGGGTGCACGGCATCGGGCCCGGTGGGCAGATCGCGCATCCCGCGCAGCGCGGAGAGCAGCAGCGGCAGCGGTACGGCGAGGAAACCGACCGCGCAGCACAGCAGGGCGGCCCGGGCACCGAAGCCGTCGGCGAGCGCCCCGCCGGCCAGCGCCCCGAGCGGCAGCGTTCCCCACATCAGGAAGCGCAGGGTGGCGTTCATCCGGCCCAGCAGGTGAGGCGGGCACAGGACTTGGCGGAAGCTCACCTGGGCGACGTTGTAGACCACGGCGCCGAAGAAGACGACGCCCGAACCGAGCGCGAACAGAGCGGCACCCCCCATCCGCTCCGACAGTGGCCACAGCAGTGCGAACGGCCCTGTGACCAGGGGGGAGAGCCAGATGATCCGGGCTTGTCCGCACCGGGCGGCGAGCACGCCCGCGGTCGGCGCGCCCACCAGCCCGCCGACGGCCGCGGCGGACAGCACGAGACCGACCGCTCCGGGTTCGAGGCCCAGGACGCGGACCAGGAAAACCGTCTGGGTGGCCATCAGCAGCGCGGTGAAGAAGTTGCCGAGTCCGGTGGCGGCGGCGATCACCCGCAGCAGCGGCCGGCCCAGCACGAAGCGCAGCCCCTCACCGATGTCCGCGCGCAGCGACGTGCCGGGAACGGGTTCGGGACGGGGCTCCGACTGCCTGATCCGCCCCAGGCAGAGCGCGGAGAGGGCGTAGCCGACGGCATCGGCGACGACGGCCAGGTGGGCGCCGAGGAGCTGGACCAGGCCGCCGCCGAGTCCCGGGCCCGTCACCTGCGCGGACGACCGTACGGTCTCCAGCGCCCCGTTGCCCTTGACCAGTTGGTCCCGCGGCAGGAGGTGGGGCAGGAAACTCTGGTGGGCGACGTCGAAGAAGACGGTGGCGGCACCGGTGACGAGTGCGACGGCGTACAGCTGGGCCATCGTCAGGACGCCGGCCACGCCCGCCATGGGGACGCTCCCCATGGCCACGGCCCGTACGACATCCGCCCGGATCATCAACGGCACCTTGCGCATGCGGTCGACCCAGGCCCCGGCGGGCAACCCGATCACCAGGAACGCGGCGGTTTCGGCGGCCGTGAGCAGCCCGACCTGGAAGGCGGACGCGTCGAGTTCGAGCACGGCCACGAGCGGCAGGGCCACCAGGGTGACGTGAGCGCCGAACTGCGCGGCTGCCGCTCCGGCGAGCAGCAGTCTGAAGTCGCGCGTGCGCAGGGGGCCGTTGACCGCGGCACGGGATGTGACGGACATGTGAACGACCTTCGGTGAACGGTCGATCAAGAGTCAAAAGGAGATGGGTGCTTCTGGTCATTTCTTCTGGCATTACCGCTCGGTGTCGGAAAAATTTTCAGCGGATCGCGGTGTCCTCCGGATGAATCGCCGATGGCATGTCAAGTCCGCGACGACGGACGGCTCCGATCCGGCGGGTGGCGGCACCGGCCGGTGCGCGCCCGGCGGCTCGAGTGACCGTCATGTCCGAAAGTGATCACCTGCTTGGGGCGTGCGGTCGGAATTGATCACTCCGCCTGATATGGCGTCGACTGCGCGGACACGGAGCCGCGACCGCATGGGAGGGGCGGAGGACGAACAGGCCGTGGCCGGTGTGGTGGCGGAAGGACGTGTCGGAGCCGACGGAACCGGAGAAGCCGGACCGGGCGGCGGCCGGGGCGGCCCACCGGTCGCCGCGGGCCGGCGGGCGTTCGCCCCCGAGTCCCGCGTGCCGGTCGGCGGGCTCCTCGGCACCCGCTTCTTCGCCTGTGACGACAAGGGCGGCCCGAAGACGGCCGGCCCGCCGCCCTGACGGGCAGGGTGAGGCACACCTGCGACACCCGCGACCGCGTGAGGGAGGTCTCCTCGACCGACGCGACGGTCGTCTGTGACCACGACGGCGGCGCGCTGTCCACGGACAGCCCCCTGGCCCGGCGGGACGACGCGCCGGCGGGCGATCGGCGGGGGCGCGCGGCCGGCCGCGGTCGCCACGCCCCCGCAGGGTCGGCGTCCGCCGTACCGGCGGCCGGGGCGGCGGTCCCGGTCGTGAAGCCGCGTCATGTCCACAGCGCCGCCGGGCGGACGCGGCCATGCCGGCCCCTCGGTCCGGGCCGTGCACCTGCCCGCCCCGGCCGGGACCGCCGGGCAGCTTCTACCAGAGGGCTCGCCACCGGGCGAACCGTACCCGCGACTTCGGCCTGATTTCGTCTGCAATGGAGCGATCCGGTCAACATCGCATGGGTTTCGACCTCCCCGACAACCGGGCATCCGGTCCGTCCCTCTTACGGCGCGGGCACGACAAGGGTCTGTCAGCCCGCCCGCGCGGCGGCTTCCCGGCTCGGCCGACAAGCCGGGCCGCGGACCGCCCGCTTCCTTTCCACAGCATCCGAAGAACGAGGGACCGATGACCAGAACGCGCACCATCCGGCTGCGGCGCCCGTTGCTCGCCGGCACCACGGCCGTCGCAGCCTTGGCCGTGACGGCGGGGCTCGTGGCCGCCACCGCGGAGCCGGCGAAAGCAGCGGCAGGGCCCAAGCTGAGCCTCATCGCCGCGACCACTTCGATCACGCTCACCTCCTGGAAGGAGGAGCCGGGCGTCTACCTCGACCTCGGCACCTACCTCACCGCCGAGGGGACGCCGCTGGAGCTGAAGGTGACCCGGAAGTCCTACAAGGACCCGGTGACCATCACCCAGACCGTGTACGAGGGGGGCAAAGCCAAGGTCAAGGTCCTGCCCAAAGGCACGGTGAAGGACTTCTCCGGACTGCAGGACTTCACGGAGATCACGATCACGGACGAGGCGGGCAAGAAGGTCCTCAGCCGGAGCGAGGACTTCTGCCCGAACAACGCCAGCGGCCGGGTGCGACCCGACGCGCCCGCCACCTCGAAGTATCCGGAGAGCTGCCCCACCAACCCGTTCACCCTCGGTTCGGTATGGGGGGTCGAGAAGGGCTGGGCGGCCAACACCTACGCCGGTTCCTACACCGAGCCGGTCGCGCTGGCGGCCGGCACCTACACCGCCGAGGTCGGGGTCGCCAAGAAGTACCGTGACCTGTTCGGCATCGCCGACAAGCCGGCCACGGTCAAGGTGACCGTGCAGGAGCGGAGCTACGAGGACGAGCAGGACGCCACCGGGCCGGCGTCCCGGTCCTCCGCCTCGGGCGAACACGCCGGTCACGGAGCCGCCCACCGGGCGCCGACCGCGCACACGGGACACGGGCCGGGACACGCCCCGACACCCGCCCAGGCCGCCGCTCCGGTCACGAGCGGCGCGGGCCCCTCGTACAACGTGGGCCACGGGCCGCTGAAGGCGGCGCCACCCGCCCTGCCGTGGGCGCTGAAGAAGCAGCAGGCCGCGCGCTCGATGCGCGTGGGCGACACGGGCGGCCAGACCGACGGCTCGCGCAAGGCGCCGGCGCTTCAGCCGCTGTCGAAGCGGCCCGCCGGCAAGCCCTCCGTCCCGGCCGTCCCCAAGCCCGACCTGCGCTCGCTGCCGGCCTACGGCATCGTCGTCAGCGACGGCGAGAAGGACATCCCCGGCAAGGACTACCTGGCCTTCAGCGCCAACGTGTGGAACGCCGGCCCTGCGCAACTGGTGGTGGACGGCTTCCGGTCGCCCGGCAAGGCCGAGATGGACGCCTACCAGTACTTCTACGACGCCGACGGAAAGCAGGTCGGCTACACCCCGACCGGCACCATGGAATGGGACCCCCGCCCGGGCCACATGCACTGGCACTTCACGGACTTCGCCAGCTACCGGCTGCTGAAGGCGGACAAGAAGGAGGCCGTGCGCAGCGGCAAGGAGGCCTTCTGCCTCGCGAACACCGACGCGATCGACTACACGGTGGAGAACGCCAACTGGCACCCGTTCAACACCGACCTGTCCACCGCCTGCGGCGAGGAGAACTCGATCTCCGTCCGGGAGGTGCTGGACGTCGGCTCCGGTGACACGTACTCACAGGACCTGCCGGGCCAGTCCTTCGACATCACGGATGTGCCCAACGGCACGTACTACATCCAGGTGCTGGCCAACCCGGAGAACCGGCTGAAGGAAACCAGCGTCGACAACAACAGCGCTCTGCGGAAGATCGTGCTCGGTGGCAAGCCGGGCGAACGGACGGTGACCGTACCGGCACACGACCTGGTCAATGCGAACTGACGGGACGCCAGGAAATCACTGACGCGGGTCAGGGGGGGGGCGACGGCCACGTGCGGTGGCCGTCGCCCCCGTGCCGCACGGCTGCGGTTCCGGTCCGTCCGCTGAGGGCGGGCTGCTGCAGCGGCCGGCCAGGCAGGTGCTGGAGTCCGCTTCGAGGGGCGAGGCCACCGACGAAGCCTCCCCCTGATCGTGCACACCTGGTGGGAACGCGTCGGGTCTTCAGGCTGGGCCCGTTCCCGGGCATGTTGGGCGGGTGGACGGACGCACACGAAGTGGACGGAGTCCGGGTGAAGTTGACGTTGTGCGCGGCTGACGCGTCCGCGTCGGTGCCGTGCAGGGACCAGCGGGCCGGAGGGCGGCTGCTGCCGGCGGGGGTTGGTGCCGGACGGCCGCTGCGAGTCGATCCAGGTCGTGGCCGCTCGCCTGCCGGACGGCGGCGAACGGAACCTGCGGCAGTTCGCGAACCGGTCCACCTGCGAGCCGGCCCGGCCCGGCGGGGAAGCGACTACGCGCCGGCCGTCCGCGGACGTGAGTGCCCACCCGTTCGACGTCCAGCCCGTGGCTCCGGACCGCAGGGCCCCTCGGCTGCCGGCCCCGGCCCCGCACCGCCGGCCCGCATCCTCGGGCGGCAGTCCTTGCCGGCGATCTCGGGCGGGGAGCGTCGACCTCCCTCATCCGGTGGCGTGGCTCGCGCGGCGCGTTGCGTTCCCGCTTCGCCGCCGTGCGTGTCCGCCTGGCCGGCAAGACCGTCGGGCGCCCGGTCCGGGCCGCCGCCTCGGCGGGACGGGGCCGGTGGGGCGGCACCCGGGAGTTCCTGTCCGCCGTGTTCCCGGGACCACTGCTTCATCGGGGAGCGTCATGGCCAGGATGGCTCTGGTCCTGCCGGTGATGCTCCTGCTCGTGCCGTCCGGGCCGGACGCCTTCGAGAACTTCTTGCTCCCCCCTCCTCCGGCGTCCCCTCCGGGAAAAACAGCCCTTGCTCGTCTCGGACCGGCACCATGGGCGAACAGCGAGTTCCCCACCGCCCCGGCCGGGAACGGCAGTGCCGACCCGGCGTGCCGATCCGCAGCGCCCGCCACCACGAGGGCTCCACCCGCACCTTCGGGACGGGCTCCAGCGGAACCCTCGGCGTCCGACGGCGGGGAGCCGGGGCCAGGCCCCACGGCAGGCGGACGAGGAACCGGCCACCGTCAGCCCGCGCCTGTACCGGTACGACAACGACTTCCCTGATTGAGTCTCCTGCTGTCAAGGAACTCTGCCGCTGGTTGTCACATTACTTGCTTTTTTGTATATGTATGAGAAGTGTCGGTGGTGGGGCATCCCGGCTGCCGGCGCCGCGCCCTTCGGCTGCGGGCCGGGGCCTCTCCCGCTCATCCGCCGACACCTTTTGGCGCCCGCGGGTCGCGCCGCGCGAGCTCGTTTCCCGAGATCCCGCATCCGGACAGGGGAGGGGAGGATGTGGAGATGGGCGCTCCGGTGCGGTTGCTCCTGCCGCCGCCGACCGGGACCGGCAGCAGCGAGTGGTCCCGGTTCGCCGGTCGGCGCAATCCCCGTCCGGCCCGCCTCGATGCCTGGCAGGGCCGGAACCGGTCCGGCGCGCTCGACGCCCCTGCGGCCGCGACGTGCCGTCCGAGGCCGGCGGTCCCGCGCTGACGCGGAGCCGGTCCGGCCGAACCGTCCGACACCACGATCCGGGAAGGACGAACTGCCGTGACATCCGCTGTCGTGGTCCCCTTGATACTGCTCGTCGTCGCCCTCGCACCCGGCCTGTACGAGGACTGGAAGGCATACCGCCGGCAAACCCGTCTGCCCCTGCCACCGGTCCGAAGCAGTCTGGTCGGGCTGCTCGGCGCCGCGGCGGCCCGGCCGCGACGCCGTTCAACGCGCTGGACCGGCTCCAGCGGTGTGCGGAGCCACCGTTCGGGCGCTCGTCTTCCGCGCGCCGAGCCCGGCGTACGCCGGGACACTCCGCCGGCGCCTGCCCTTCGTTCCCGAGGTGGACAGGCCGCCCCGGTCGCCCGCAACGGCCACGTGGGAGACGCCGCCCCCGTCCTGTGCCCGGACCGGTACGGTCCCCGGCCCGGAGGCCGCAGCACGGCCACCGGCCCCTGACCTGGCCGCGCAACCCGATCGCACGAACTGCGGCGCCAGGGGCAGCGGTGCGTCCGCGGGAGTGAGCGGAGAGGTTCACCCCCACGTGCGCCCGGACCGAAGAGGGGCCACAGTGGGGGGAGGTTTAGACGGTCCCGGTCGTGGGACTTGCCCCCTACCCGAACCGGCGTTTCCGGAGGGTTTCCGGATGACGCATACATCGTTCTCCCGTGAAGCATTCCGAGGGAACACAGGGAAGCCTGCGCAAGAAGGACGTGTTCATGTCCGAGGAAAAGAACGAGACCGGGATGCCTCCGCATGAGGCACTGCCGCTGCCGGACTATGACCATCTACCGTTGAGCAGCCTCCAGCACCGCATCCGCACGCTCGACGAGAAGAGCCTGCGCGAGGTGCTCGCCTACGAGGAAGCGCACGGGAACCGGCTCCCCGTCATGGAGACGCTGCGCCACCGGCTCCGTGAGCTGAGCGAGGGAGCGGAGCCGTCAGGGGGCTCGCCTCTCGATCCTGCTCCCGAGCACGCTCCTCCGGCGGATTCCGGGTCGCCGGTCTCCCCCGTCACATCCGGCCCGCCGATCAATCCTCCCTCCCACGGTGCGCCGGAGAACCCGGCACAGCCCCGCTCCACGGGCTGACACGTGGCCCGGTCGACGGGCCGGCCCGTCCCGGGCCGGCCCCGGCACGGTCCGGTGATCTTCCCCGACCGGCCGCTCCGTGCCTACGGTGCATCGGGCGGGTCGCGCAGGACGGCCGAAGCGATGTCCGACGGCGACCTGCCGGTGCGGAACGCCTCGGCGCGCATCAGAGCCAGCGCGTCCTCGGCCGTGACTCCCTGCCGGGCCACCAGCGTTCCGATGGCACGCGTGGTGTCGAACCAGTGGGCGCGGACGACCTTCTCCGGCTCCCAGGCCGGTGCCTGCGTCCCGGTGAGCAGCATGTCGCGGGTCGTCATGAGAGCGGCCGCAACCGCTTCGGCCACCTGGGACGCCTGGTTCAGGGTCTCGTCGCCGAGAGCGTGGGACCGAAGCGCCAGCAGGTCGATCGTTCCGAGGACGTAGTCGCCGAAGAAGACGGGGAGGGCGTACACGGATTCCAGCTGCGGCAGTTGCTGGCGCACGGTCGCCCCGAACAGCGGCCAGGGTGTCAGTTCGTGACGCAGGTCGTGCACCGCCACTGGTTCACCCGTCCGCGCGGAGGCGATGCAGGGACCTTCCAGCACCGTGAACTGGATCTCTTCCAACCGCAAGGCGGCATCGCTCGACGCGGCGAGCAACTGGCGGGAAGGGGTGTCGGTGAGCAGCGACAACGTGGCGCCGTCCACGCCCAGCCCTTCGGCCACCGCCCCGCACACCCGCTGCGGAAGCTCCTCGGCGGGCGCGTTCGCCGCGGTCTCCGCGACCAGTCGCGCAGCCTTCACGGGGTCGGCCGTCATCCGGCCCTCCGGTGCCCCGGCACCTGCGAGAGGAAGGACTGGTGAGGTGGCTTCGCCGCGTGCTGGTGACGGATCATACGAGCCATGTACCCGGCTCGGCCGGGGAAACGCCGACGGACCCGGTCGGCCCCCGTGCGGTGAACGCCGTGTGCAGCGACGCGGCCGGACCGTGTGGGGTCACGCGGGAACCCGCGGGGGAAGGAGTGTCATGCAGCAGCCCGACGAAGACCCACTGGACTTCGACACCAGTGCTCTCGAGGACTGGGACGAGGGACGCGCGCGGAGGGCGCTCAGCGGCAGACACGCCACGCTGTACCGCAATCACCTGGACATCGCCGCGAAACTGGACCAGTGGGCACTGACCGAAGGCCGACGCACCGACATCGACGCACGCCACAGGGCCGGCTACGTACAGGCGCTCGGCGATGTGGCTGCCTTCTTGAGGCAGACGTACTACCTCCCCGAAGGTCCGGACTGAGTGGCCGGAAGCCAGTACCAGCGGGGTCTGGCGGCCCGCGGTGAGGAGTCGACGCCGGCGCGTCCTGGCTCCGGACGCCGCGCGGCCAGCAGGCGGGCCAGGACGATCCGGCAGCGCAGCGCCCACGCCTGCGGCACGGAACGGCGCCGCACGACCCCGACGGGCTTGCGGAACCGGCGACCGTTCAGTCCGGCGAACAGGTCCCCCCACTGCGGCTCAGCCGCCGGCACCGCAACCCTCACACCGAGATCATCACGTCAGGGTCGGGCCCGGGTGCTGAGCTGGGGTGTTGCCAGGCGGGTGGCCTGGTCGATCTCGGGTGGTCCGGCGAAGGACCGGCCGACGAGGGCGGTCTTGCGGAAGATGCGCCACCAGCCCTCCTGGAGGTTGAGCCGGCAGGCGCCGGGCGAGCGTGAGGAGGGCGCCCTCCCGCGCCGCGCCGCCGGCCGCGCGTCCGGCTCCCGCATGAGCGCGCGCCACCGCGGGGCGGAACAGAGCGGAGCACTGCCCGCGAAGGGCTGAGACGGGCGAGCTGCGGCTGGTGTGCTGCAACGGTGCTCGAGGCGGCCGGTCCGGTGCAGCGCTCGGCCCCCTTCCGGCAGGCCCCGGCGGCATCCGTCCCAGTAGCGGTCACCCGTACCACCGCATCATCCGACCGTCGAATGCCTGTACGCGCATCGGTACGCCGGTGTACGGTCTCGGGCCGAAAGGTCTTGGGAGCGCTCCCATCGCATTGTCTCCGCTTCGGACAAGGAGGAACGCTTTGAAACGCTTTTCAGCCTTACTGGCGACTTGCGCGATGGTTCTGGGACTCACGGCACTGTTCAGCCCCCAAGCGGTGGCCGCCACCGGCTGCAGGGTCGACTACACGGTCACCAGCCAGTGGCAGGGAGGCTTCCAGGCCGGAGTGAAAATCACCAACCTGGGCGACCCCGTCACCGGATGGACGCTCGAGTTCTCCATGCCGGACGCGGGGCAGAAGGTCGTCCAGGGCTGGAACGCCGCATGGTCGCAGTCCTCCGACTCCACGGTCACAGCCGTCGGCGTCGACTGGAACCGCACCCTGGCCACCGGCGCATCCACCGACGTGGGGTTCGTGGGCTCCTTCACGGGCGCCAACCCGAAGCCCACGACGTTCACGCTCAATGGCGTCGCCTGCACGGGCTCCGTCGACGGCGGCGGGGAGGAGTCCCCGCCCGACCCGGGCACCGGCACCCCCGTGAGCATCAACGGACAGCTGCACGTCTGCGGCGTGAACCTGTGCAACCAGCACAACCGCCCCATCCAGTTGCGAGGCATGAGCACGCACGGCATCCAGTGGTTCGGCAGGTGCTACAACAGCGCATCCCTGGACGCGCTGGCCGAGGACTGGAAGTCGGACCTGTTCCGGGTCGCCATGTACGTGCAGGAGGAGGGCTACGAGACCGACCCGGCCGGCTTCACCAGCCGGGTGAACAGCCTGGTCGACATGGCCGAGGCCCGCGGCATGTACGCGGTGATCGACTTCCACACGTTGACGCCGGGCGATCCGAACTACAACCTCGACCGCGCCAAGACGTTCTTCGCGTCCGTCGCCGCCCGCAACGCGAACAAGGAGAACGTCATCTACGAGATCGCCAACGAGCCCAACGGCGTGAGTTGGACGGCTGTCAAGAACTACGCCGAGCAGGTCATCCCGGTGATCCGGGCTGCCGACCCTGACGCCGTCGTCATCGTCGGCACCCGCGGCTGGTCCTCGCTCGGCGTCTCGGACGGATCCGACGAAAGCGAGATCGTCAACAACCCCGTGAACGCGACCAACATCATGTATGCGTTCCACTTCTACGCCGCGAGTCACAAGGACAACTACCGCACCGCGGTGAGTCGGGCGGCCTCACAGCTGCCGCTTTTCGTATCCGAGTTCGGTACGGTGAGCGCCACCGGCGGTGGAGCGGTGGACCGGTCGAGCAGCACCGCCTGGCTGGACCTGCTCGACCGGCTGAAGATCAGCTATGCCAACTGGACCTACTCCGACGCCAATGAGGGCAGCGCGGCGTTCAAGCCCGGGACCTGCAACGGCAGCGATTACAGCAGCAGCGGTGTGCTGACCGAGTCAGGGGCTCTGATCAAGAGCCGGATCAGCACCGCCGACGACTTCCCCACCAGCTGACCCCCGGCGGGGCTCCGGCCCGCCCGGGGCCCCGCCCCGACGATGGAGAGCGCTCCAAGTTCCCCCCGCAACGCCCTGTGCTCCCCGTAGTCCCTCGGATTGGCTTCCTTGGCCGTGAGCCGGGGTCTGTCAGGCGGCCGGTCTGCCCGGCGGTACTCGTTGGCCAGGTCGGCGACGGCTTGCCGGCGCCCGATCCGAACTGCCGGCCAGGGGCCCTTCGGCTCCGTCCTTCCTCCCCGCACCGTGGCGCGCGGTCCGCGTCGGTCCCCGGTGCAGGGGCGGGAGGCGGGGCGGAGTCCTCGCGGCCCATCCGGTGTGATCGGTCAGCACGTCTTGTGGGCGAGCAGCTCCGCCACTGTCGAGAGCGGGTTCCACTCGGGGTCGAGGCCGGTCAGCCGTTCGGCGACCCGGTGCCAGGCCGCAGGGTCGGTGCCGAGTCCGGTGCGCACGAGATCCGTGAGGAGGGCGCGGGCTTCGGCGGCCTTGGGCGGGGCGTCCGTGCGGCGTGCGGCGGCGCCGAGGTAGGCGAGCAGCCGCGCGGCCGGGGTCGCATGGTGGACCAGGTCCGCGGCGTCGAGGAGGCCGGCCGTGAGCAGCCCGTCCAGCTGGGTGGTCGGCGCGCAGTGGAACCGGCCGCCGAGACCGTGCCGGGCCCGCTCCCTGGTGAGCCGCGCGCTGCCGGGTAGGCCGTCGGGGCCCGGTTCGGGGAGCAGTGCCGCATGTCGCAGTCGTACGTCCTCGGGGACGCCGTCCAGGCGGACGATGTCCCGCCAGTAGGGGAGGGGTTCCTGGGCGTGGGCGGCTTCGAGAGCGGCCCAGTCCACGCTTTCGCCCGGCGGGAGGGACTCGACGAGGTGACGTGCGTGCGGGGCGTGCCGGGCGCGCCGCAGCTTCCGGATGAGTCTCTCCGGCGCCAGTTCGCGGTCGAGCCGGGCGCGCAGGACGGCGGCGGGGTCGGCGGACGCCAGGGCCTTCGCGCATACGGTGGTGGCGGAGCGCCCCAGCACGTCCCGCCCCGCGAGCCGCGCCAGCCGGTCGGCACCGCCGTGCTCGAACAGCCGCAGGCAACCTGTCAGTTGGTGCCCGAGGCCAAGCCGCGAGCCCTCTCTCACCAGCAGCTCCTCCACAAGGTCGGGTTCGGCGGAGCACAGCCACATCAAACCGCCGGCCGGTCGTGCGGTGCCCCCGGTGCGCCAGTCGGCCAGCACCCGGGCGCCCAGGGACGGCCGTCCGGTGCCGGGCCGGGACCGGGTCACGATCCGGTGGACGGCGGGCGCGGGGGTCCAGTGCCGCAGCAGGGCGAGGTCGACCTCGGGGTCGTCGAGGTCGACGAGACGCTCCACCGCGCCGCTGCGCTCCATCCAGCGGGACTGGGCGGCCAGGACGCGCAGCGCGTCGTGGTCGCGGTCCGCGAGCAGCCGGTCGAGGACGGCGCGCGGTGTGCGGTCGTGGCGCAGCAGGTACGCGGCGAGCAGCCAGGGCCCGTCGGGGCCCAGCCGCGGCAGTACGGCGTCGACCACCTCGGCGTCGGCGAGGCAGAGCAGGGTGCCCTCCGGCCAGGCCCACAGATGGTCACCGTGCTCCAGGAGCTTGATCGCCTCGTCGGGGGTGCCCGGTCTGGTCCTGCCGATGGACGTTCCCGCGCTCGCCGCCGGGCCCGCACCGGACTGCGCGCGCTCCACCAACTCCGCCCAGGTCAGTCCCTCCGAGGAGGCTTCGGACGCCGTCACGGTCGCGGCCAGGCGGAGCCAGGCATCGGGGTCGGTGCCGAGTTCGGCGCGCAGCCGGCGGGCGAGCGCGGCCCGCCACGCGTCGGCGAACGCGAGCCGCCGCCAGTCGTAGGGCAGGAGGAGCAGGCGCCGGGCGGGCAGCAGGGTGAGCAGCTCGTCGGCGGGCAACACGCCCTGTACGTAGGCGCGTTCGGTGTGCTGCGCGCCGGATCCGTATGTTTCGGGGAGTTGCGCACGCACCTGCGCGAGGCTGGGCGCCTCATGCGCGAAGCCGTTCTTGGACGCGGGGATGCCGTGGGCGGCGCAGGCCGCGGCGAACCAACGGGGGGTGGCGAGGGCGGGCGCGGTCGCCGGTTCGTACTCGGTCAGTGCGCGCAGCACCTCGGGGTCCTTCGGCCGGGGCGCACCGTCCGGGGCGAGGGAGTACAGCAGGTCGAGCGCGGCCAGGGCGTGCGCACGCTCGGGCCGGTGGAGCATCGGCCGGGACGGGGGTGCCGAGGCCGGCGGCTCGGGCTCGGTGATGACCTCGGCGGCAGTCCCGTGCGGGGCCTTGCCCGCCTCGGCGATCAGCTCCGCGACGGTTCCCTCGTGTTCGGGCAGCAGGGCGTCGAGCGCCGTCCAGGCTCGCGTCCGCTCTCCCAGATGCGTCTGCGACAATGCGCGCAGGTCGGCGACTGCCGCCGTGCCCAGCAGATCCCGTTCGGCGAGGCGGACGAGTGCGGCCAGGGCGTGGGCGGCGGGGTGCGCGGTGCCGATCAGCTCGATCGGATCGAGGAGTCCCGCCGCCACCATGCCCTCCGCCCAGACGGCGGCGTTCTCGTCGAGCTTCTCCTGTGCGAGGCGCTGCGCGGGCGAGGTGGTGTTTCCTGCGCGGCGGCCTGCGGCCCGCCACGGCTCGTTGAGGACGCTCAGCCGGAACGCCTGGCGCTGTGCATCGCTCGCCGCCTCGTGGCGGGCCAGTTCCTCACAGGCCTTGGGCATGAACGGGGTCGCGGCATGGGCTGCGGCGAGGGCGTCGAGATCGTGGGCGTATGGCTCGGACAGCAGGTCGCGCAGGGAGCTGGTGCCCCGGGCGGTGGCGAGCAGCGCGGGCAGCCGGGCGGGGTCCTCGTACGGCTCGCCCTGCGCGCGCAGTCGGCGCGGCCCGTCGCCGTCCGGGGCGGCCAGGGCCTCGGTGACCGTGTCCACGACGGCCCGGCTCAGCCAGGCGGCTGCGGCGGGGTCGTCGAGCAGGGTGCGCACGGCGTCCGGGCCGGTCCGCTCCCAGATTCTCAACAGGGCGTACTGCTGGGCGACTTGACGCACGCCCCGCCGCAGTGCCGGAACCACGAGCTGCGGGTCGCCCGAGCCGAGCAGCGGGTCGAGCCAGGTGCGCGGGACCTGGCTGTGCGGCGCCGTCAGCTCGGCGCGCAGCGCGTCGTCGAGCGGAACGGCGTCGAGCCGCTCCACAACGGTGCGGCGCAGGGACTGGGTGGTGCGCGGGTTGCGGTAGACGGCCGCGGCGACCTGGGCGTCGCCGACCGCGACCAGCCGGGCCAGGAACCGGGTGTCGAGCCGGGGGTGGCGGGCCAGGGCTGCCCGGGTGCGGGTGTCCCCGTGGTCGATGACGGCGGCGACGAGGGTGGGCGCCGGCAGCGTCCCGCCGGCCAGCAGTTCTGTCGTCACCCGCTCGGGCAGGGCGGCGAACGCGGCCGCGGCGTGCCGCGGCTCCGTGTGCTCGAGGAGCAGGCCGAGCGTGCGGTGGACGCTGCGGGGCGCGGGCGGACGGAGCGCGTCGCCGGACACCGCAGGCACCGGCGACGCGGCGAGCAGCTCGGGCAGACTGCCACGGTGCCCGGCCAGCGCGTCATGCAGCCCGCACCAGCGGGCCGCGTCCCCACCGAGGTGACGTCCTGCCAGTTCCCTGAGGTACGCGGCGGTGTCGTCGTCGGCTCCACCCGCAGCGGCGACCTTGGCCGCCGCCGAGCGCGCGGGCCGCGCCCGCTCCACCGCCCGCAGCGCGGCACCACCGCACAGGCCCGTGCTCTCCGCGTCCCGACCGGCCCGGACCGTCTCGCGCAGCAGCCGCTCTGCCGCACCCACCTGCGTCTTCGTCACGGTTGCCATGCTAGACACGGCCCCGGCCGTCCCGGTCGGCACCGGCACCGGCCTCGTCCGCCCCGCCGGGTGCGAGCGCGCGTGAGCCTGCTGAAGGAGCACAGCCTGGCGGGCGGTCTTCCGGCGTTTCGGCCGCCGACGCAGCCAGACGCTCCCGGAGGCGGTCGGCAACCCCTCGCCGTGAAGCCCACGATGCCCGGATGCGGGAGTACAAGGAGCCGCCGCGCTGCGCAGCCGAAATCAGCCGCCGCGACGCCACCTCGCAGTGGGCACGAGACGGTCTTTGGATGTCAGACCCGCCTGAGAAGATCACGCCATGCTGCAGGTCTGTCTGAACGGTGCCAGAAGCCGTGCCGAATGCGCCCACCTCCCCGTGACCCCGCAAGAGCTGGCAGCGGCAGCCCGCACGGCCGTCGCCGCCGGCGCCCGGGACATCCACCTTCACCCCAAGAACCCCGACGGCGAGGACACGCTGGACCCCGCCACCGTCGCCGCGGCCCTCACAGCCGTACGGACCGCCGTCCCAGGCACCACTGTCGGCGTCACCACCGGTGCCTGGACAACACCGGACCCCGAAGCGCGAGCCGCCCAGGTCCGAGCCTGGGCTGTGCTGCCGGATCACGCCTCCGTGAACTGGCACGAGGACGGCGCCGCCGAAGTCGCCATCGCCCTGCTGGACCGGGGCGTCGGCATCGAAGCCGGCATCTACTCCGGGACTCCCGCAGCACGGCGCTTCCTCGACTGGTCAGAGTCCCACCGCGTCCTGCGGGTCCTGGCCGAGATCACCGACACCGACCCGCGGACCGCGGTTCATGCCGCGGCCGGTCTACTGGACGAACTCCGTCCGGCCACGACCTCGCCGATCCTCCTGCACGGCGAAGACGAAGCCGCCTGGCCCCTCCTCCGCTTGGCCGCCGCCCATCGGTTGGACACACGGATCGGCCTGGAGGACGTGCTCCATCTGCCCGACGGCACACCGGCCGGGGCGAACGCCGACCTCGTCCACGCGGCACGAGAGATCATCCAGCAGGCGTTCAGGGAGTTCTGATGTCCGACTCCACCATTGGTACTGCGATGGTGTTCGTGCTGGTTGCTGACCAGTTTCAGGGGCTGTGTCCGCGTCGTTTGCAGTGACTGGGGCGGGGGCCTGGTGCTGCCGTCGTCGGCGCCGGTGTGACCAGTGCAGGGTGACCGGTGCAGGATGTGGTCGACGGGTGCGGGCCGGCGGCCGGTGAGGCGGGTGATCAGGCGCCTGGTCCCGGCAGGGCGAGGTGGACGGGCGGGGAGGATCCGTTCCTGCTTTCCCGGTGTCCGGTTCTCGTGCGCGCAGGACGGTCAGGCAGGCGGGGCGCAGCGGTTTCCGTCCGCGTTCAGCGGCATCTCGCCCCACTTTCGGCCCCGCCGCCACCTGATGAGCGCGCACGGCTGCCGAGCCGGGACGGCCATCCGCTTCGCCACCTGGGGCCAGATCACCGGCACCGTCGGCCGACCCGCCACGGCCCGGGCACAAGACCGGACCGCAAGCCCACCCCACCCCAGCACGCCGACAGCCACCGGCCCACCCGACAACGTGACAACGCCGACCAGCCCCGTCTCGGGCGACGGTGGCGGGAGCGGAAGTGACGGGGGCGGAGGGGGCGGGGGGCGACTGACGGGGCCGGGCACGCCGCGGTCAGGAGCCCGGACGCAGTACCCACCCCGTGGCGCTGCGGTCCAGGCCCAGCAGGCCGTCGGGGTACGGGTGGAGGGAGGGGGCCGGGCCGGGGGAGTCCTCGATGTGGAGGCGGTCGGGGACGTCGGTCCGCCACAGCGGGCGGCCCCCGGCGGTGAGGTCGTACGCGTACAGCGTCGCCTGCTCGCCGTCCGGCACCCACGGCAGGACGTAGGCGACGGTGTCGGTGAGCGCCGCCTGGACGTGCGCGGCGGGCAGCGGGATCCGCAGCGGGGCGTCGGCCAGTGCCGGTGTGTCGCCCCAGACCGTGAGGACGCGGTCGGAGCGGTCGCCTGCCCCCACCGCCGCGGCCATGACGCCGTCGGCGGTACGGACGACGTGTTCGAGCTTCTGGCGTGCCCCGTCCGCGGGCGCCGGAACCGGCTGGGTCCGTTCGATGCCGCGCGGGCCGGTGAACGCGAGCCCGCCCCGGTAGTGGACGAGTGCCCGGTCCTCGCCCAGCGGGTGGACCGACTGCACCCGGCCGGGCAGGCCGCCCCGCCAGAGCCGTTCGCCGGTGGCCGTGTCCAGCGCCGTCACGGTGGCGTCCGCCGCCGCCTGGACGAGCAACAGCTCCCCGGCCGGGAACACCGGCTCGGACACGGCCCCGCGGGGGTCTCCCAGACGGGCGCCGGTGTCCGTGCGCCACGCCTCCCGGCCGCCGGCCGCCTCGTACGCGAAGACCTCCGAGCCCAGCCGCCCGTAGACGCGGGTGCCGTCCTGCGCGTAGTCGGTGGTACGGGCACGGACCAGCAGCTCCCCGGTGGCCGTGGAGTGGATCTCCACATGACGGTCCGCCACGGTCGACGAGCCGTTCACCCGCGGCTTCTTCGTGGTGCGCGTGGCGACGAGCACCTTGCCGTCCGGCGACAGCTCCACGTGCTCGGCGAAGTCGTAAGGGCGCCAGGTGCAGCGCAGCAGATCCTCGCCCGCCCCCGACAGCAGCCGGAACTCCGAGCGGCGGTCCTCCCCGTGCCGGCGATGGGCGGCCACCACCAGCGGCCCGCCGTCGCCCGCCGGGGCGGAGAGCGTGACGAGCGCATCCGCGGGACGGAACGCCTCCCCCAGCGGGGTGCGCCAGTGCCGCGCGACGCCGTCGCCCTCCAGCCGGCCGGACACGAGGTCGCCCTCGGGGTCCACCCGGTACACGACCGGCGCCCCGCCATCGGCGGCCGGGAGCACCAGGGACGGCCCGCCGGGCAGCGTCGCGACCGAACGGGGCCGCTCCCGCAGTCCCGGCGCCGCCGGTGCGGGCAGCCCGGCGCGGACGGCGGGTACGTCCACCGCGGCGGCACCGCCGCAGTCGAGTGCCGCCGCGGGCGGTTTCTGAGTCGTACACCCCGTCAGGGCGACCAGCAGACCGGCCGAAGCCGTCGCCGCCCGCCGAAGGCGGCCCCCGCGCACCCGTGCCTCCACGGCATCCCCCGTTTCCACGAAACCCCCCGGCGTCCTTCACGGCATCGCGCGGCCGGCTCGTCCCGACCCGGCCATGGCGGACCCCGCCCTCACAGCATGGCCGAGGACGCCGACGGTGAGCTGGGAGCGGGGGTCCCAGCCGGTTCCCAGGCGATCTCCAGCCACCGGTGGGACGGTCGGTGCGAAGGCGGCCGGTGCCGCACGGGACTGACGCCCCGTCACCCCGCGTGGCGGGCCTCTCCGAGCACCGCCGCCCACGCATCGATCCGACCGGCGGCGGACCGCCGGTCCTCGGGGGGAGTCCTTTTCCATGCGCGTTCAGCGTTCCCTTGTCCTGACGGCGGCCGTACTCGGCCTCGTTCTTCTGAGCGGGTGCCGGACCGACGACGTCGAGGGCGTTCCCGTCGCCCCGTCCGGCTCCGCGTCCGGCGCGGAGCCGACCGCGAGCGCCGAGCCGACCGCCGACGCGGCCGGGCGGCGCGTGGTCGACGCGGCGACGGCGGGCGGCCTGTCCAGGGTGACCGGCGACGGTGCGCCGAGCGATGTGGTCGTCGACCCGGGCGAGATGCGCGACGGCATGAACCTGGTGATGAACAACTACGCGCTCGCGGGCGGGGACCCCGTCCTCGTCGTCGCGGTCGACAACGTGCCGGAGGAGACCACCGAGCGCCGCGAACACCTCTGGCGAGGCATGCTCGAGCACGTCAAGTGGGACTACGGACTGGGTCAGCCCGAGGCCCAGCCGGTCGAGGACGCCGGCCCGCTGGGCGGCTCCGTCGAGTGCATGCTGGCCTCGCTCGCAGAGGACGGCGACGTCATCTGCGGCTGGGCCGACGACACCACCGCCGGCGTGGCCCACTTCCCGAACAGCACGTTGCCCGAGGCCGCCGAACTGTTCGTCGCCATGCGGGCCGACCTGGAGAAGTGAGCCGGCGCTTCCCGGCACCCCCCGCGTGGAACCCGGAAGCCCGCTGAGACAGCGGCGCCGCGCCCCGAGCCTCCCCCTGGGGCTCGAGGTGCGGCGCCGCGTGCCGTGCCCCGAGGGCGCGGGCCGGCTCCGGGAGAACGCTGGGAGACTGCGCCGCAAACGGAGGGTCACCTTCCCGGCAGGTTCCCGGTGATCCCCCGGCCGCGCCTCCCACCGGCCCCCGGGACCGCCACCGGCCGCCGCCGACCCGCGGTTGCCGCCCGCCCCGTCCCCTCGCCCTACGCGGGCCTGGGGGAGGGGGAACCACCCTCACACCTCCGTGCGTGTCCGGATAGCGACGCCGTTTCCGGCGCATACGACTGGTCTGGCACGCTTGCCTGCCATGAGAGGGGGTGGGGCATGTCAGAAGGGCTCCGCATCGGTGTTCTGGGTCCCATGACGGCCACGGTGGACGGACGGGAAGTGGCACTCGGCGGACCGCGGCAGCGTGCGGTGCTCGCCGTGCTGGTGGCCGCGCGGGGCCGACTGGTGACCCAGGAGTCGCTGATCGCCCAGGCCTGGGACGAGCGGCGCCCCCCTTCCCCGGCCACCCTCCACTCGTACGTCGCCGCGCTGCGCAGGGCCCTGGAGCCCGGCCGCGAGGCCGGCCGGACCGCGGGCGTCCTGGTTCGCGAGCACATCGGCTACGCCCTGCGGACCAGCCGGCACGCCCTGGACGCGGAGCGCTTCACCGTGCTGGCGGCGCGCGGCGAGGAACTGCTGCGCGGCGGTGACCCCGAGCGGGCCGCCACCGTGCTGGGCGAGGCCCTGTCCCTGTGGCGGGGACCGGCGTACGCCGAGTTCGAGGGGCACGCCTTCGCCGCGCCCGAGACCGCCCGACTGCACGGCCTGCGCCTGTCCGCCCAGGAGGACCTGTTCGCCGCGGAACTCGCCCGCGGACGGCACGCCGCGGTGATCGGCGACCTGGAGAAGCACACCGCCGAGGAGCCCTTGAGCGAGCGCGGCTGGGAACTGCTCACCCTGGCCCTGTACCGGTCGGGCCGCCAGGCCGACGCGCTGGCGGCCCTGCGCACCGCCCGCCGCATGCTCGCCGAGGAACTGGGCATCGACCCCGGCCCCTCGCTGCGCCGGCTGGAGGCGGCGGTGCTGGCCCAGGACGAGACCGCCGCGCCGCCCGCCCCCGCTCCGGGCGGCGACCTCGCGTACGGCGCCGCGACCGGGGCCCCGCGGGGCCGGAACCTGCCGTTCGCGCTGACCGGACTCGTCGGGCGCGAGGAGGAACGCGAGCGCGTCGCCCTGCTGCTCCAGGAACACCGGCTGGTGACGCTGACCGGCCCGGGCGGCATCGGCAAGACCCGGCTGATGCTGGAGGTGGCGCACGCCCGCACCGACGAGGACGGGCCCTGGCTGGTGGAGCTGGCGGACCTCGAGGAGCCCGATCCGCAGCTGGTGGCCGTGAGTGTCGCGGACGCGCTCGGCATCCGCGACGGGGCGAGCGCGGCCCGCCTGGCGGAGGTGCTGGGCGGGCGCAGGACGCTGCTGGTCCTGGACAACTGCGAGCACCTGCTCCAGGCCGCGGCCGGGACCGTCGCGCAGCTGCTGTCCCGCTGCGGCGGGCTGCGCGTGCTCGTCACCAGCCGCGAGCCGCTGGGCATCACCGGAGAGGCGGTCTACGAGGTGCCGCCGCTGAGCGCGGAGGCGGGCGGCGAGCTCTTCCTCGCCAGGGCCCGCGCCGCCACGCCCGGCTGGGTCCCCCAGGAGAGCGACGCGGAGGTGGCCGAGCGGATCTGCCAGGAGCTGGACGGCCTGCCGCTGGCCATCGAACTGGCCGCCGCG
Source organism: Streptomyces griseomycini (assembly GCF_014203535.1). GTDB lineage: Bacteria > Actinomycetota > Actinomycetes > Streptomycetales > Streptomycetaceae > Streptomyces > Streptomyces griseomycini. Next base: position 92,717 of record NZ_JACHJI010000016.1, on the reverse strand, counting down.
CAGTGCCGCGTGCTGTCGGTCGAGCAGATATCCACGGCCCTGAACGACCGGTTCTCCGTGCTGGTCGGCGGGCCGGGGACCGGACCGGCGCGGCACCGGGCGCTGCGGGCCGCGATGGAGTGGAGCTACCGGATGCTGGAGCGTCCGGAGCGGGAGACGTTCCACCGCCTCAGCGTGTTCGCGGGCTCCTTCGACCTGGACGCCGCCACCGCGATCTGCGGCAGGCCGGTCCTCGCGGAACTGGCCGCCCTGGTCCGCAAGTCGCTGGTCACCGCCGAGACCGGCACCACCCCGCGCCGCTACCGCATGCTGGAGACGCTCAAGGAGTACGGCCGCAAGCAGGCCGAACCCGCCGAACTCGCCGCCGCCCAGGCCGCGCACCGGTCCTGGGTGCTGGCCCGCGCTGCCGCCGCCGCACGCTGGATGGAGGGCCCGCACGCCGCCCGTGCCACCGAGCAGACCACGCGCGACCAGCCGGAGGTCCGGGTGGCGTTCACCTCGGCGCTGCTGGCCCGCGACGGTGCCTACGCGCTCCAGCTCGGCGGCGCGCTGATGCGGTTCTGGTACCGCAGCGGCCATGTCGCCGAGGGCCTGGGCTGGCTGAGCGCCGCCCTCGAACTCACCCCGGAGGGCATGCCGGGCCCGCGGGCGCGCGCTCTGATCGCGACGAGCGCGCTCAACTACCTCAAGGGCGACTTCGCCACGGCCGCGCGGGCCGCCGCGGACGCCGCCCGTCACGCCCGCGACGCGGGCGACACGGTGATCGAGGCCCAGGGCCTGTCGTACCGGGCGCTGTTCGAGGGGATGGGCGGCACGCCGGGCACCGCGCGGCGGGCCGAGGCGGCGGTGGAGCTGGCCCGGATCTCGGGGGAGCCCTGGCTGGAGGCCGAGGCCCTCATGGTGCTCGGGATGCTGCTGCGCATCGACGGGGAGGGCGAGCGCGCCCGCGAGGTGCTGACCCACTCCGTCACCCTGGCCGTCGCGTGCGGGCACCGCTTCGTGCAGGCCTCGTCGTCCTGGCTGGTCATGAAGAGCGACCTCGACCTGGGCCGGGCCGAGCAGGCGCTCACGACGGGCCTCGCGACCCTGCGGGACCTGGAGGAGGACCAGGACGTCACCGGCTGGCTGGTGATCGCCCACACGACCGCCGCCGCCCTGGCGCTGGCCGGGCACGCCGAGGAAGGGGCCGTGCTCCTGGGGGTCGTGGAGGAGCGCGGTGCGCGCGTGGGCTTCTCGCCGATGCTCATGGACCCGGTCGACGGCGCCCGGCAGAGCACCCAGGTCCACGAGGCGCTGGAGCCGCGCGACCTGGCCCGCTGTCTGGACAGGGGAGGACGGATGTCGCCGGCCGAGGTGACCGGGATGCTCACCCGGTCGGCGGCCGGCCGGGGGGAGTACGACGCCGCGGGCGCGGACCGCTGGCCCTGCCGGGACAGCTCCTCGCCCGCCGACCTGTAGCGCTGCGCCGCCGTCGGCCGGCGGCGGCCACACGGTGGCCCGCAGGAACGGGCCGCGGACATGGGGGAAACCAATGGAGTCGATCACGCATCGTCGGGGTGAGGGCGAGGGCGACGGTGAGGGCGGCGCCGGGTCGCCGCCCCTGCCGCACGGCACGGGCACGGCGTTCGCGCACCCGCCGACCCGTCGCGCCTGGGCCCGCTCACGGTCCCTGCACTACGCGCGTCACCTCGGCTGGTACGCGCTGCTGGCGGTGGTCCTGACGCTGTTGCAGGTGACGACCGGCCTCTGGCCGCTGACGCTGGGACTGGCCGTCTCCACGGTGCTCATCGTGGTGCCCGGTCACTGGTGGAACTGCCGCCACGCGTCCGCCAACGCCCGCCGCGCGCGGCTGGTCCTGGAGCACTACCCGTGGCAGCCCTGCGCCGTGGAGGCCCTGCCCGAGCGGGACGGGGCCGCCGAGGGGGACGGGCGGCCCTCCTTCCGACTGACGGACCCGGCGGTCCCCGGGCGGACCTGGCGGCACAGCGTGCCCGGCCCGGGCCGGGAGGGCTCGTCGATCCGGGCGCTGGTCCATCCGCGGGTACTGGTCGCCGCGGTCGGCTCCGCCGGGCCCGTCCCCGCGTGGTTCGCGGGGGACCCGCGCTTCGGGGGTGTGCTGTCTCCCCCCGGCGGGGGACAGCCGGTCCTGCTGCGGGCGCGGGGCGGGCGCGGTCTGAAGGGGGAGGGCCGGCAGGCGCCGCCGGAGCGTGACCTGCTGGCGATCCGTGCCGGTCTGCTTCAGTACCGCGATCTGCCCAAGAGGCACCCGGTGCGCCGGGAGTGGGAGGCGCAAGAGGCGGTCGCCGTCATGCGCGGTACGCCGCAGGCGGCCCCGCCCGGACCTTCGACGCCGCCCACGGCGACGGCACTCCAACGCCGTTCCGGGCTCAGGAACGCGGTGCGTGCCCTCCTCGGCGCGGCGGGCGCCGTGTGCCTGCCGCTGGGGGTGGGGCTGCTGGTCTGGGCGGTGCTCCCGGACAGCGGAGGGGTCGGCATGCGGCTGGTGCTCGCCGGGTCCGCCCTGGTGGCGCTGGCCGTGGCGCTCCTCTGCCTGGTGGGGGCGCACGTCGCGGGCTCCGTGAGCCGGAGGGCGCGGTGGGCCTGGGCCTGGCCCGTGAGCACCGTGCTGTTCACGGTCGGCGTGCTGGTCCTGTGGCTGGGCGGTCTGCTGGATTGACCGCCCCGGGGCCCGGCACCCGCGGATACGGCAGGACGCGCCCGGCGGCCTCGGCCGCGGCCTGCGGCTCCGGACGTTCCCTGGTGACATGCCGAACGGTGACGTCGGGATGGTCCGGAATGCGGCCGGCGGGGTCCGTGGGTGCAGTCGTCTTCCCGGGGCTGCGGATGGGGTCAGGTGCGCAGGTGGGACGCGCCGTTGAGGTCGACGATGGTTCCCGAGGCCCATGCCGCGGCCGGGGACGCGAGGAAATGCACAGTGGCGGCGATCTCTTCCGGGGTGCCGACCCGCCCGAACGGACTCTCCGCGCGCAGGCGCTCGCCTTCCGGTCCGGACAGCTTCGCCGTCTGCCGTTCGGTGGCCACGAATCCGGGCGCGACGGAGGTGACCGCGATGCCGTGCGGGGCCAGCGCCACGGCCAGCGACTGGCCGAGGGCGTGCAGCGCCGCCTTGGTCGCCCCGTAGGCGGGGAAATCCGGTTCACCCCGGAACGCGCCGCGCGAGCCGATGTTCACGATCGCACCGCCGGCGCCCCGGCCGATGAGGTGGCGGGCCGTGGCCCAGCTCAGGTCGGCCGCGCCGAGGAGGTTGACGTCCACCATCCGCCGCCAGACCTGCTGCCAGTGGGCCAAAGAGGTCTGTGCGATCGGATGCCGGGCGTCTTCCGTGGGTGCCACGGCCGCGTTGTTCACCAGTACGTCCACTGTGCCGAGTGCGGCCACCGCCTCGGCCACTGCTCGCTCGGCCGCGCCGGGTTCGCCCAGATCGGCTCGGAGCAGGGTGTGTCCGGTGCCCGGCAGTTGCCGCAGGGTCTGTTCGGCGTCCGCACGGTGGCCGGCGTACTGCACTGCGACGCGGTCACCACCGGCGGCGAAGGCCATCGCGACGGCGCGGCCGATGCCGCGCGATCCGCCGGTGACCAGTACGCCCCTCACCGGGCGAACACCATCGACTCGTCACGGAAGGACTTGAACTCCAGAGCGTTGCCCGCGGGGTCACGGAAGAACATGGTCCACTGCTCACCGGGCTCACCGGGAAAGCGGAGATGCGGCTCGATGTCGAAGCGCACCCCGGCGGTCCGCAGCCGCTCGGTGAACCGGTGGAAGCGCTGTTCGTCCACCAGCAGACCGAAGTGCGGGATCGGCACCGGGTGATCTCCCACCAGGCTGGTGCCGGTTGGCTGCGGTGCGGCCGGCACCAGGTGGGTCACCAGCTGGTGGCCTTCGAGGTTCCAGTCCACCCAGTGGTCGGTGCTGCGCCCCTCGGGCAGGCCCAGTACCTGCCCGTAGAAGCTGCGGGCGGCGACCAGGTCGTCGACCGGGATGGCCAGATGGACAGCGGGTCGGTAAGACATCAGGGTCCACCTCCGGTGGGCTCGGTGACCGCAGCAGCCTGACCGAGGCGATGTCTTGATGTCAACATTAGGACAATGCTCGTAGCGAATCCCGCGAACCGCGGACCCGGGCTGGCGCCGGCGATTGTCCGGATGTCAACATCGGTTGCATGTCATCTGCACTGCCGAGGGCGGCCCGGCGCGGCCTGGCTGACGAAGCCGCCGACCTGGTGCGCGCGGCCATCTTCTCCGGCCACTTCCCGCCCGGCGCCGCACTGCGCGAAGTAGAGCTGGCCGAACGCCTCGGGGTCAGCCGTGGCTCGGTCCGGGAAGGGCTGGCCCGGCTGACGCAGGAGGGACTGGTACGCGGCGGCTGGCACCGCGGTACCACCGTCATCGAGGTGACGGCCGAAGACGTACAGGAGGTGTACGCGCTGCGGGCCGCACTGGACCGTCTGGCCGCAACCACCGCGCGACGGGCCGCGACCGCGGAGCACCTCTCCCGGCTGGATCAGCTGGTGGCCGAGATGGCGACCGAGATCGCCGCGGGCAGCGACGCTCACCGGCTGGTGGCGCTGGACATCGCCTTCCACGACCAGATCTACGCCGCCGCCGGAAACGGCAGGCTCACCACCGCCTGGCGCACGATCCGCTCCCAGTTGCACCTGTTCCACCTGCGACGCGTCGACGCAGCCTACGACCACTACCGCGCGCGCGTGGTCGACGAGCACCGCGAACTCGCCGCTCTCCTGCGCTCCGGCGACAGCCGAACACTGGCCCGCCGGGCCGAAGAGCATGTGGACTCCGCACGACGCAGCCTGCTGGCCGGCCTGCCGGCCTGCGCCGGGACGAAGAGTGCCGAGGCGTCCGGCCACCACTGAGCGTGCCCTGTACGCGCACAACCGCCGGCGCCGGCAGGCACCCCGCGCGCCCGGCCGCCCGCGACGCAGTCGGGGGCACTCCCGGCGACTGGGCTCATGAGCCCGGGCGTGACCGCGGTCCGAAGCTGCTCCGGCGCGCGTCGGCCGACCGGCCCAGTGGCGAAACCGACTTCGCACGGACCGGACCGCGGTTGTCCAGGGTGCGCTGCCCCCAGGTGAAGCGCGCCCCCTTTCGCCCGTGGGGCAGGGCGGTGCGCGGCTTTAGCCTCGAACCCATGGACACAGACAAGGACCTCGCCGCCGAAAACGCGCTGGGAGGTTTCCTCCGTGCACGGCGTGCCCGCCTACGCCCGGAAGACGTGGGCATTCCCGCCTCCGGCCGCCGCAGGGTGCCCGGTCTGCGCCGTGAAGAGGTAGCCGCGCTCGCTGGGGTGAGTTCCGACTACTACACGCGTCTGGAACAGGGCCGCGAACAGCACCCCTCCCAGCAGCTGCTGGAGGCCGTGGCGCGGGCTCTGCGGCTGGACGACGAAGCGGCGGCCCACCTGTGTCGGGTGGCCGGTCCGGCCACCCGCCGGACGCGCCGCGCGCCGCGCGTCGAACGCGTCGCCCCGCACCTGCGGCGGCTGCTCGACACGTGGCGTGACACGCCCGCCCTCGTCCTGAGTCCCGCACTGGACCTCCTGGCCCGCAACCGGCTCGCGAACGCCCTTCACGCCGACTTCGCCGAAGCCGACAACCTGCTGCGTATGACGTTCCTGGACCCGGTCGCGCGCCACTTCCACCGGGACTGGGACCGGGCCGCCCAGGCGACCGTGGCCGCACTGCGGCGGGCAGCCGGCACCGACCCCGACGACCCGCGGCTGAGCGAGGTCGTAGGCGAACTGTCCCTGAAGAGCGACGACTTCCGCATGCTGTGGGCGCGCCACGACGTGCGCACCAAGACGCGGGAGGCCAAGCTCTTCCACCACTCCCAGGTCGGCGACCTGGAATTGCACTACGAGTCCTTCACCGTCAACAGTGCCCGCACCCAGCAGCTCGTCGTCTACCAGGCCGAGCCGGGCACCCCGTCCGCCGACGCCCTCACCCTGCTCGGCTCGCTCAGCGCCGGCCCTGTGCCCGCACGGGACGCGGCGTCGGGCGCCGTCTCCGACTGAGGGAGGACCCGCGGGGTGGTCGAGCAGCGGCAGCCCCTGCCGGACGCGGCCGTCTCGCGATCCGGCGTGCCGTCCCCGAGGCACACGGCCTCCCTCCGGAGCCGGCGGGCCGGTGAGACCGCCGACAGAGGCGCCGAGTGATCAAAACCGCGGTAGGCCGGACTGCGAGTCGTGGAGATCACCACCCGTGCCAGGGCAGGGCACCACCCGCCACGCCGGTGTCGGGACAGCGTTTAGGTTGGAATCATGAGCGACAGCACTCACCTGGGCGATTACCTCAGAGCACGGCGTGAAGCCCTCAAACCGCAGGACGTGGGCCTGCCCGAGTACGGGCGCAGGCGGGTGCCGGGGCTGCGCCGTGAGGAGGTCGCCATGCTCGCGGGTGTGAGCTCCGACTACTACATGCGGCTGGAACAGGGGCGGGAGACCAGCCCGTCGCCCCAGGTGACCGACGCGATCGCCGCCGCCCTCCACCTCGACGACGAGGCACACGACCACCTGCGCAGACTCACCCGGACACCCCAGGAACGCCGCAGCGCTCCAGCCGGTCACGACAGGGTCCATCCCCAGCTCCTGCAGCTGATCGACAGCTGGCGCGACACCCCCGCCTTCATCCTGGGACCGGCCCTGGACATCCTGGCGCACAACGCGCTCGCCGCGGCCCTGCACAGCGGATTCCAGCGGTTCGACAACCTGGCCCGCATGGTCTTCCTGGACCCGGCCGGGCGTACCTTCTACCAGGACCGGGACAAGGCCGCCGGCTCGTGCGCGGCCGAACTGCGCGCGGCCTACGGACACGACCCCGACTCCCCGCGCATCACCGAGGTCGTCGACACGCTCCGCGCGAGGAGCCCCGAGTTCGCCGGACTGTGGGCACGACACGAGGTGAAGGGCAAGACCCAGCAGGCGAAGCGCCTCGTACACCCCGAGGTCGGCGCTCTGGAGATCCAGTTCTCGGCCTTCACCGTCAGCGGTGCCCCGCACCAGCAGCTGGTCGTCTACCAGGCCGAGCCGGCGAGTGCCACCGCGGCTGCCTTCGCCGAACTACGAGCCGGTACCGGTCGAGGGGGCTCCCCACAGATGGGACGGGAGGACCCCGGCCTGAATCTCGGCGCGACCTGACTTCCCCGGGACGCGCCGAGACCAATGACGAGCGCCGGGGACGACGGCCCCGCCACCTGCGCCGGCACACGACGCCGTCCCTCGTCCGGAGCGGCGGGAACGGTGGACGGCTCGCGCGCCGCAGCCGTCCGGGTGCACGAGGACCCCGATGACGTCCGTGCCGGGGAAGTGCTGGTGAAGGTGACCGGCGCCGCGCCGATCGCGGCGCCGGTCACGGCCTTGCTGCGCAGAGCGGCGGTGTGCGGACCGCGGAGCTCGCGGACTGCCCGGTCGAGGAGACCTGGCGGCGGCCGGCTCCGCCGGCGCCCGCAATGAACGGCCTCGGCGGGTGACGGGGACCACCGCGTGGCCCGTCAGCCGCGCGGCGGGAGGCCTCCCTGGCGGACGCGCTCGTCGCCCTCACGGTAGAGCACCAGGTGCTCGTGGAAGAGAACACCGTCACGGATGTCGCCGGTGGCGGTGAAACCGGTGTCATCGATGTAATCGATGTGGTCACCGGTGACGGTGTAGCGGCCGGTGTAGGCGCTCCGGCGCCTTCCGCGGGCCTCGTCGTAGCGGCCGTTCGGCAGCAGTTCCTGGCGGATGAAGCCGTCCGCGGTCACCCACATCCCGACGTACGGGTGCGGATCGCGCGGCGTGTCGTTGCTGGTCATGGCTCCACCCTCGGCCCCGCGGCGGGAAGCGACCAGGCCGCCGTCCCCCCAGGTGCGGGGTTCCTGGGGGCCGTGCACCCACGATCGCGGTCGGGACGGCCGGTGATACGAGGGGCCGGCACCGCCCCGTCGTCCTCCGCACCGACAGCTCCTTTGGCGCCGTCGCGAGGAGCAGGGCCGACCGTGGGTGCGGCACACCTGGGGACACAGCGGCCTGGTTCCGGTTCCGCAGCGCGACGAACCTGGTGGTCGTGCAGCCGCTGCCACCGCCGAGCGGCTGCTTCCCGCCTGTACGGGCGCTCGCTCCGCTCGTCGGGCCGACCGATGACCCGAACTCCCCATGAGGAACACCATGACCATCACTGACACCGACACCGTGAGCTGGAACCGGAAGGCCCTCGACGAGATCGTCTCCGACGACGACGGCCGTCCGGTCCTGTTCACCAACGCCCGGATCGTGACGATGGACCCGCTGATCGGGACCATGACCGGTGCCGACATCCTGTTCGTCGGTTCCCTGATCGTGGGTGTCGGCCCCTCCATCGTCACCGCGGCACAGGACGACAACGCCATCGTCGTCGACTGCACGGGCATGACCGTCGTCCCCGCCGTCGTGGACACCGTCGCCCTGGCCGGCGGACGCGGCCGGCGCTCGGAGTACGTCGCGACGCTCACCCCGGGCAACACCACCGACTTCCTGGTGGTGCCCGACGAACTCGCCGCCGATGTGCCCAGCGCGGTGGCCACCCTCCTGTCCCGCCCGGAGCAGGTCCGCGCGCTGGTCGCAGCCGGCCGGCCCGTCCGGTGGGCGGGTGCCGACGTACCCGGCCGGCCCGCCGCCCCCGAGACGGGCATCCCCGCCGCACCGGACCTGACCGGCAGCCCGCGGCTCGGGGTCTGGATCGACCGGAAGGACTTCCTGCACCAGGAACTCACCGCCGACGGCCGCTACGACGAGACACGGGGCGGTCGCCGTCACGCCTACCAGGGCCGGTTCTGGATCGACGGCGACCGCATCGACTACCTGGACGACCTCGGCTTCTGGGCCTACGGAGAGTTCAAGGGCGACGAACTGCACCACGCGGGCTACGTCATGAAGCTGGGCTGACCTGCGGCCCGCAGCCGCCGTGCGGCGGACACGGCGGCTGACCCCGCGTGGCCCGCAGGCGACCGGCTCCCGACCGTGTCCCCGCACAGTCCTGATCCTGCGTGCGAGGCACCAGGGCGAACGATGCCCTGGTTGCCGTGGTCGGGCCGGCCAAGAGTGGAAACAGAGCAGCGCCGACGCTCCCGGCCCCCCACCTCCAGCCCTCCCCGAATCACGGAAAGCAGATCCACCATGCACACCAACGACACCACCAGCGCGGCCGTCCTCGACCAGCTCCGGCGTCGCCCCGCGGACGAACGGCGCGTCCTGTTCACCGGCGCGACCATCGTCACCATGGACCCCGCCCTCGGTGTCCTGCACGACGCCGACCTGCTCGTCGAGGGCGACACCATCACCGCCGTGGGCCCCGGCCTCGACGCCGGCGACGCCGTGGTCGTCGACGCCACCGGCGCCGTCCTCAGCCCCGGCTTCGTCGACACCCACCGGCACGCCTGGGAGGCCCAGCTGCGCCGGATCATGCCGGACGTCGACGACCTCGGCGCCTACGTCATGTCCACCCTGGCCGGCTACGCCACCGTCTACCGGCCCGAGGACATGTACACCGGCACCAAGCTGGCCGCGCTCACCGCGCTCGACAGCGGCATCACGACCATGCTCGACTTCTCCCACAACTCCCGCACCCCCGAACACTCCGACGCCGCCGTCGAGGCCCTCCGCGACACCCGCATCCGCGGCGTGCACGCCGCCATGGGCCCGCACTTCGGCGACTGGGACAAGCAGTGGCCCGGCGACCTGACCCGCCTCAAGGAGCAGTACTTCAGCAGTGACGACCAGCTGCTGACGCTGCGCCTGGCGACGCTCGCCACCGACGAGATCGCCGGACCGGCGCTCGCCTACGGCCCCGAACTCGCCCGCGTCGCCGAGGACCTGGGCATCGGAGCAAGCGTGGACGCCGTCTTCGGCACGGCCTCCTCCGAGGCGATCCTGCGCTGGGCCGAGGACGGCCTCCTCAGCCCCGACGTCACCCTCATCCACGCCACCGGACTGACCCCCGAGGCATGGAAGGCGATGGGGGAGACCGGCACCACCGTGGCGCTCGCCCCCACCTCCGACGCCCAGATCGGCCTGGAGACCGCGATCCCCGCCGTCGACGAGGCCCTGTCCGCCGGCATCCGCCCCGGCCTGAGCATCGATGTCGAAGTGGCGCTGGTCAGCGACATGTTCACGCAGATGCGGGCGCTGCACGCCATCCAGCGGATGCGCGCCGTCAACGCCGCTTACGGCACCGACCGGGAGCCCCGCCGCATCACCACCCACGACGTCCTGGACTTCGCCACCCTCCAGGGCGCCCGCACCAACGGCCTGGACGCCGTCACCGGCTCGCTCACCCCGGGCAAGAAGGCCGACCTGCTGGTCATCCAGGCCGAGGACCTCAACAACATGCCGCTCAACGACCCGATCGGCACCGTCGTGCTGGGCTCCGACCCCCGCAACATCAGCGCCGTCCTCGTGGACGGCGAGCCCCGCAAGTGGAACGGCCACGTACTCGACGTCGACCTGCCCGCCCTGCGCCGCGAGGTCCACACCTCGCGCGCGTACGTGCTGAACACCCCGGCCGCCTGAACACCCCTCCCAGAGCCCCCGGCCGCCCCTCTCCGGCGGCCGGGGGCACCCCCTGCCCCGACGGTGTCCCGGTCGACCGTGCCGCGCACACGGGGCCGTCACCACGCCCTTCTTCGGGGCCTCCAAGTCCCAGCCCGCCCCAGCCCTCAGGCACACCGCCGGCAGCACGCCCGACCGACCGCCGGGCCGGGCTCCGGCCGTGCCGACCACCGTCCTGCTGACCGCGCTCGGTGTCCTGATGGCCGGCCAGATGCACACCGTCCCGGCACTGCTGCACCCCATGGCCACCGCGCTCGGCACCACACCCCGGCAGGCCACCTGGACGGCGACCGCGTCCGGCTTCGCCTACGCCGCGGGACTCCTCCTCGCCGGTCCGCTCTCCGACCGCTACGGACCACGTGCCGTGATCACCACAGGGCTCGTGGCCGCCGCGACGTCCACCACCGCGGTCAGCGTCGCCCCCGACCCCCCACGGTGATCGTCCTGCGCGGCCTGCCGGGACTGACCGCCGCGGTCTTCGCCCCCTCCGCGCTCTCCTACGTCGCCCAGCACATCGCGCCGCAGCGCCGCAGCACCTCCCTCACCTGCATCACCAGCGGCATGCCCGCCGCCGCCGCCGTCGTGCAGACCGGCGCCCAGGCCGTCGCGGCCGGCATCGGATGGGCGTCGGACGGAGTGGACGCCGATGTCCGGGCAGGCGGAGGCGGTTGCCGAGATGCGGCCGAGGGGACGGTCTTCTGCTCGGCCCCGTTCCCACCGGTCATCGGAGACCAGTCCGCTCTGTGCCGGTGACGACCGGCGCCCGGACGGAACGCCTGACTGGTGTGCGGTCCGCCGCCACCGGGTGTGGACCCGAGGGCCGCCGCCGGCGCTGTCACGTTGTGAAGCGTATGAGTGCCTGGCGGGGTGCCGGGTGTGGTGAGGTCGGTTCTCGGCCCGGCGGGACTGTACGAGGACGTCCAGAACGGTGCCTCGGCACCGGCGGCCCGCCACGGGCACTTCCGTTCTCCGTTGATCTTGATGAGGCCCTCGTCCAGGTGCCGTGCGTTCCCGGGCCGGGCCGCCGGCGGCACAGCGCGCCGGCATGGACCTGCCCGAACCGGGCGCACCAGCGGCGGACTGTCTCACAGGGGACGAGCACGTCCCGCTCGAGCATCAGTTCCTCGGCCTCGCGGAACGACACGGGAAGCGGTGGTACAGCCACACGCGGTGCGCGATGATCCCGACCGGGTGCCGGTGCCCTCGCACGACGGCGACGCGCTGCCCACGGACGCCCCCTCCCCGCCTGACCGACCAGAGGACCATCCCACCCGGTCAGTCAACGTGACAGTGCCTCCACGAGTACCACCACGCCGCTTGACCAGGCCGGATGATTATTCGGCGCCCGCAACGTCTCCCGTGCGGCTGCGCCCCCACGTGACCGACCCGTCGTAGCGAAGGTTGAGTGTCCTCATCGAACCTTGAGTACCATCGGGTCGGCGGCCACGGCCCATGCGCACTCGGCCGAGGCGGTCGCCGCGGGTGTCCTCGTGCTGGACGAGCCGTTCCACGCGGCCGCCGCCGGGAGGAGCGCCGATACGGCCGGGCGGCGCGCAGGCGGTCTGTCGGCCCTGTCGTCAAGTCCGGCGCAGCCGCTGCGTGATGGCCTCCAGCAGCTCATCCAACGCCGCTTCGTGCGTCCGCCCCCGGGGCCGGGCCAGCCCCACCCGGCTCGGTGAGACCCCGCGGACTGGACGGAACACCACGTCCGGGTGGGAGTGGAAACGGGCCGCCGACACCGGGGCCAGCGCCACACAGCCACTCGCCACCGCTCCGAGCCACTCGTCGGGACGGCCGGTGACGGCGCCGACCCGGACCGGGTGCCCGTCCCGCTCCTCCGTCGCCAGCCAGTGCTCCCTCCAGGCTCCGGTCTCGGCTCCGGCCGCGACGAACGGCTCGTCCCACAGCTCCCGGAACTCCACCGTCTCCCTGTTCGCCAGCGGATGCCGGGCCGGTAGCAGCACTCCACGCTCCTCGACGAACAACTGCCGCACCGTCAGCCTCTCCTGACCCGGAAACGGCAACCGCACCACTGCCGCATCCGCCTCACCCCGGGCCAGGCCGGCGCTCGGGTCCGACCAGTCGAACTGTCGCAGTTCCACCCGCCACTCCGGCCGCGCTTGGCGGAACTCGGCGATGACCTCGGGGACGGCACCCACCGCGCCCGCGTCCAGGAAGCCCAGGCGCAGCACCCGCGCCGCCCGGCCGGTCGCCTGTACCGCCTCGTCCCAGCCGTCCAGCAGCGCGGGAACCCGCGAGGCGAACTCACGGCCAGCTTCGGTCAGCGCCATCCCCGATCGCGAACGCGCGAAGAGCCGTACCCCGAGATCCTCCTCCAGGCGCCGGATCTGCTTGGTCAACGCAGGCTGCGAGACGAACAGCCTCTCCGCCGCCCCGGTCAGGCTGCCCTCCTCCGCCACGGCGGCGAAGTACCGGAGCAGGCGCGTGTCCACATCCATGCCACCAGGTTATAGAAGCAGGTATTGGACGGTGCCGAAGGGCATGCGGACCCTGAAGGCATGACCGGTACCCAGCTCGCGCTCCTGATCGTCACCCTGCTCACCGCCGCCGTCAACGTCGGCATGGCCGCCGCCGACCTCGCCGGGGCGCGCTTCGTACTGGCCAACTCGGCGGAGGTGGGTGTGCCCCGATCCTGGCTGCCCCGGCTGGCCGGCCTCAAGCTGGCCGGTGCGGCGGGCCTCCTCCTGGGTCTCTACGACACCGCACTGCGCCCCCTCGGCGCCGCCGCGGCCTGCGGCCTCGTCCTGCTCTACCTGGGCGCGCTCGCCTTCCACCTGCGCGCCCGCGTGCTCTACAACCTCGCGTTTCCCGGTTTCTACTTCGCAACCGCCGTTGCCTCGCTGGCCTTGACCGTGTCCTCCTGACGGCGGCACCACTCAATGCTCGATGAGAACACTCAACCTCCGCGGCGACAGGTCAGTGACCCCTCCCGGTGTCGATGGCTACGAGGACGGGGTGGCCCAGGATTGAGGCGCCGGCCGGGTGAGCAGGCGAGCCGCCGCCGCGCCGGCTCTGCCCACTCCGCTCCGAGCTCCCGCAGTGCCTGCCCAGGAGCAGGGGAGTGCCTGGTGCTGTGGTCCGATTGGTCTACCGGGTCGGCGGTACCGTCCGCGCGTGAATCAGCTCCCCTGCGCTTTGGAGGCCCTCGTCGTGCGCACCGACTTCTCGGCGAAGGGCGCCTGGGACGCGTTGCGGGAGGCGCCGTCCTCGCCAGGCAAGGCTCGTCATCGGCCAGCCGAAGGTCCGCTCGGTCACCCACCGTCTCGGCAGCGGTTCGAGCCCCTTCGCCCGTGGCCGCTGCACCACCTCCACATCGATGCCCAAGCCGGCGCCGCGGTTGAAGAGACCGCTCTGGCAGCCGCCATCCGCCCAGACCTTCGACAGCTGGGATGGGCCGCGGCCAGGTCGTCGAGCAGGAGCTTGCCGCCGGTGGTGTCGTGCACGGACGCTGCGGTGACCAGCACGGCCAGAACCAGGCCGAGAGTGTCGCTGATGACGTGCCGCCCGCGCCCTTCGGTCTTCTTGCCGGCGTCGATGCCCTGACTGGTCTCGGTCACGTTCGCCGAGGCCTTCACGCTCCGCGCGTCGATCACGGCCGCGGTCGGCCGGGCGCCGCGGCGGTGGGGTCGGCGGGTCCTGTCCCGCTGCGGCAGTTGCGTTGTCCGCTCCCTGGCGCGGTTCCAGCGAATCCGCACCCCGCCCTGACTCCCTGTGAGAAAAGCGGTTGCACTGGCCGCCTCCTCGCAGACAGGGTGCGGTGGTGACCGGAACAGAGATCGAACTACCCGTCGTGGACGGGGTCCTGTCCGGTGTGGACTTCGGCGGTCACGGCGAGGGCGTGCTGCTTGTCCACGGCAGCGGACACAACGCTGCGGCCTGGACGGACGTGGCGTCCCACCTGGTGAGCGAGTGCCGTCCGATCGCCCTCGACCTGCGTGGCCATGGGCAGACCCGGCTCGACTCCGCCAGTCCCGAGCAGTACTGGCGAGACATCGACAGCGTCGTCAGCGCGCTGGGCTGGGACCGCCCCGTGCTGGTGGGCCATTCCACCGGCGGGTACGCGGTGACGGCCGCCGCTGCCAGTGGTCTCGTGGAACCGGCCGCTCTCTGCGTCGTGGACGGCGTGGTGCTCGATGACCGCAACGCGTCACTCGCCGAGCATGCCGGTCTGCGGACCGCCGAGGCGGCGGACCGTTTGCGGACGATGTTCCGCTACGGCTGGAAAGCCGACGACGACCAGGTGCACGCCTACGTCGAGCAGTGCGTGCGGGAGGCCGGAGAGGACTGGCTCAACGCCGGAGCACGGCCCGGACTTGTCGAGGAGGTCACGCGGCGCTCCTTCCTGCGCCGCGACCACAGGTGGGTGCGGCGGCCGACCGTCGAGGAGGTCGCGACGGTCACTGCCGTGGACCCCGGGGCAGAAGTATTCCCGGCCGTGGACGTGTACGACCGCCTCACCTGCCCGATGACGATCGTGCTGGCCGAGGACGGCTTCTACGCCTCACGCCGCGACGAGGTGCGCGCCGTCGTCGACGCCGTCCCTGGCCGCCGGCTGATCGACATCAGCTCGAACCACAACGTCCCCATGACCCGGCCCGCCGACCTCGCCGCGATCATTCTCGACCTGGTGCGGGAGCGGGCTGCGGCATCGGCCAGGGACGTCGATTGATCCCCACCCCGCCACCTGTACAAGGAGTTGCTGTGCACCGTTGTGATGCCCCGGTCATCAGGGAGATCCCCCTGGCGGGCAAGGGTGCTGGGCCTTACGGCGTCACGGCCGGACCTGACGGTGCGCTGTGGCTCACCCTCGCGCACAGTGGCCGCATCGCGCGTCTCACCCTCGACGGCGAACTCGACGAGTACCCCTTGGACTCGCCCGAGTGCCGTCCTGCGGTCATCGCCCCTGGGCCCGACGGAGCACTGTGGTTCACCCGGTCCCAGGACCACCGGATCGGCCGCGTCACCGCCGACGGCGAAACGGAGTCCTTCCCCGTACCGACGCCCGACAGCGGACCCTTCGGTATCACGGCCGGT
The DNA here is from genome assembly GCF_014203535.1 of Streptomyces griseomycini. GTDB lineage: Bacteria > Actinomycetota > Actinomycetes > Streptomycetales > Streptomycetaceae > Streptomyces > Streptomyces griseomycini. Next base: position 77,069 of record NZ_JACHJI010000016.1, on the reverse strand, counting down.
CCAGACGGCGCGGTGTGGTTCACGGAGATGAACGCCGACCGTATCGGCCGCATCACCTGCAAGGGAGAGATCACCGAGTTCGTCCTTCCCCATGCGGGCGCCTGTCCCTCGGCAATCACCGCAGGCCCTGACGGTGCCCTGTGGTTCACCCTCAACCAGGCGAACGCAATCGGCCGCATCACCGTCCACGGGGACATCGTCATACACCCACTCCCCACCCCCGGCGCCGCACCCGTGGGCATCACCAGCGACGGCGCCGCCTTGTGGTTCGTCGAGATCGCAGCGGGCCAGATCGGCAGGATCTCGGTGGATGGCACGATCAAGGAGTTCCCGCTCCCCGACCGCGCGGCCGGACCCCACGCCATCGTCGCGGCCGCCACCGGGGACTGCTGGTTCACCGAATGGGGAGCCAACCGCATCGGCCGCATCACCGGCAGCGGCGAGATCGCCGAGTACAGCCTGCCGTCACCGTCGTCCGAGCCGCACGGCATCACCATGGGCTCCGACGGCGCTCTGTGGGTGGCCCTCGAGACGGGAGGGGTCGCGCGGTTGGAACCGTAGCCCGGGACGGAGAACCACCCGGGCCAGCCGTGTGTCGGTGTCGCGTCACACCAGCCGTTGGCATAGCCCGATCGACGTGCTGTGGCGTAGCTGGTGCGCCTGCCCGTTGACTTTGGTTGGGACCTGCTGTCGCTCAGTTGTCTTGGGCGGTGTGTCTGTTCCGTGAGTGAGTCTCATGGTGCGTGGAAGGCCCGGCGGCGGGTGCTGTGGGGGCTGGGCTGGTTGTTTGCGCTATGCACTGAGTTGAGCGGGGCGTTGTTGGGCGGGATGGCGCCGAGTTCCTCGGGGCCGGTGTGCTTGCCGGTCTGGAGTACGACGTGCCAGCCGGGCAGGTCGCCGAAGGCCGCGATGCACCGGCGGTGGAACGCGGGCCGGCGCGTGTGCGCCGAGCCGAGCGAGATCAGCAGCACGTTGTCCGCGGCTGCCGGGCGGGTCCAGCCGTCCGTGTCCGCTCGGGTGCCGAAGCAGGGGCCGCCGAAGGCCCCCGTGTCGGTGCCGACTCGACCGGCGTGCGGCTGCATCGCCCGTGGGATCAGGGCGAGGGCCCGGGCGGGCGGGCCGGAGGACGCATCCACGTCCGTGGTGGTGCAGGGCACCAGTTCCGCGCCGGCGGACTGGATCCGGTCGGCCACGGACGGGTCGTTGGCGTAGGTGACCCGGTGCCCACGGGCCACCAGCTCACGGATGAGCGCGAGGCTGGGCAGGCCATGACTGACGACGGGGACGCCGACCATCGCGATATGGGCGCGGCGACGGGACGTGGGCGATCCCTCGTTCCTGGCGCGGGACGGGTGCGGGCGGTGGGGCGAGGAGGCGGTGTCAGGGCTGGTCGATCCGCGCGGCGGCCTCCTCCAGGTCGGCGACGGTCCCCGACATGATCGTCCGCACGTGCCTGGTGATGTGCTGCACGGGCCAGTCCCACCACGCCACGGCGAGGAGCCGGGCGATGTCCGCGGAGTCGTAGCGGGTGCGGATGAGCCGGGCGGGGTTACCGCCGACGATGCCGTAGTCGGGGACGTCGCCGGTGACCACGGCGCCGGCGGCGACGATCGCGCCGTGACCGATGCGTACGCCGGGCATGACCGTGGCGCCGTGGCCGAACCACACGTCGTTGCCGACGACCGTGTCGCCCCGGCCGGGCAGGTCGGTGAGCAGGTCGAAGTGCTCCGCCCAGGAGCCGCCCATGGTGGGGAACGGGAAGGTGGAAGGGCCGTCCATGCGGTGGTTGGCGCCGTTCATGATGAACCGGGTGCCCGTCCCCAGCGCGCAGTACTTGCCGATGACGAGCCGCTCGGGACCGTAGTGGTACAGGACGTTGCGCGTCTCGAAGGCGGTCGGGTCCTCCGGATCGTCGTAGTAGGAGAAGTCACCGACCTCGATCAGCGGTGACTTCACCAGCGGCTTGAGCAGGACCACGCGCGGGTGTCCGGGCATCGGGTGGAGCACGGTGGGGTCAGCGGGAACGGGCGGCATCGCGGAGGCGGTTCCTCTCCAGTGGACCTAGAGCGACAACTGTCGCGTTAATATGCTGGCACGGTCCTGCCGCCTTGATCAACCGGATACTGACTGCCGATGACAGACCCACTGGACACGACGTCGGACCGCCGTCCGGGCGGTCGCACCGCCCGCATCCGCGCCCAGGTCCTCGACGCGGTGCGCGCCGAACTCGCTGAACGCGGTCACGAAGGACTCACGGTGGAGGGTGTCGCGACGCGAGCCGGAGTGCACCGCGCCACGGTCTACCGGCGTTGGCGCGATGTCGGCGGCCTGCTCGTCGACGTCATCGCCGCCGCCGGCGAGATCGACTGGCAACCACCGGACACCGGCTCGCTGCGCGGTGATCTGACGGCCCTCAACCAGGAGATCCAGGAGTCCCTGGTCCTGCGACCGTCGTTCGCCGTCGCCCTGATGGCCGCCTCGTTCCACTCCGAACAGGCCGCGCGGGCCCAGACGCAGCTGTGGACGGACCGGTACACCCAGTGCGAGATCCTCGTCGAACGCGCCATCGAGCGCGGTGAGCTCCCCGCACAGCACACGGACGCGCGGAGCCTGCTGATCGCCGCCACGGCGCCGCTCTACCACCAGCTGGTGCTCCTGCGTTCCGATCCGGACCCGCACCTCCCGGAACGGGCCGCGCAGGCGGCAGTCCTGGCGGCTGCCGCGGGCGCCTTCTCCGTCCGTCGGGAAGAGGGGCGTGAGCGAGGGGACGGGCAGTGAACGCAGGCGCAATCGGGAGGACGCCGTCACGTTGACCGACCGGCGGGGGTGATCTTCTGGGTGATCAGCTCGGGAAGGGGCGCCTGTGGGGAGCGCGTCGCTGTCGTACAAGGGCCACCGGTACCCGGTCGAGGCCATCTCCCACCGGGGGTGGCTGTACCACCGCTCACCGCTGTCGCAGGGCCTGGCGCATCCGGCGGAGGCGGTCCAGGGAGCGGCGGCGCATCCACAGGACCCAGGCGCACAGCGCGACCGTGCCGACCGCGAAGAGAAGGGGAAAGACCAGGGACCCGCTGACGGCCCCCAGGACGAACATGCCGACCGCGACGAGGCCCATGGCGCCGAGCCAGTACGGCAGCCACTTGCCCGCCCGCTCCATCTGGCCGAGCTGCTCGGCGACCAGCCGTCGCATGGCCGCCTGCTCCTCGGGGTCCTGCGGCACCTCATGGCGCCGGATCTTCCGGTTCAGATCGGCGAGTTTGCCCGCGTCGGTGCCCACGGCTCGGGCGGCCCGGCGGCGCTGGACGGCCAGGACCGCGACGGCGACCCCGGTGTAGAGAGCGCTCTGGAACACCCAGACAGCCGGGTGCTCGTCCCTGCGGATCAGGGCCGTGGTGCCCAGTCCCAGCAGGAAGACCAGGGTCGCCTGCGCGGCCAGACTGCGGTCGAGTAAGCGCTTGAGCGAGAGCACAGCGCAGACCTCCTCGAAGGGGAGTCGGGACAGCATCGTCGCCTCCCGGATACCCCGCCTTCTCCCGTTCAACGAGGCCGTGCGCAGCCACGCTCACCGGCGGCCGCCGCCGGCGCAAGAGCGCAAGAGGCTGCGCACCGCGCACGGGCTGACGCTGAACGAGGTGGCCCTGCGCCGAAGGTGCGCCGGGCGACCGCGTCCGGCTGGGAGTCGGTGAAGAAGACGACCGAGCCGCGGGACCCGGAGCGTGAGGCATGTGCGCGGCTGCTGAACAGGCTCGCGGAGCTCTACCCCGCGCCTCAGTGCCGGAGGGGGCAGCCGCCCCGGCAGCGCCGGCCACCCTCACCGCTCCGCCCGCCCCGACGGCAGCAGGCCCTGATCAGGAAGAACGGCGACCTGAGATCGGTCGTGAGGAGCCCGTCGGACGCCTCCTCGGTCCGTGCCTCGACCGGGAGGTGGGTGACGTCGGCGGCATTGTCCGTCAGGATGTCGCGCTTCGGCCGTTCCTGCCGGAGCCGCGTCGCGAGCGCCGCTTGGCCGGGTACGTCGCCGGCGTCGATGTCCGCCGCGCCGCCTGACGGGGGCTGCCCGGGCGGACCAGGACACCGAGTCGGCGTACCGAAGTGCCGACCTCAGCTCGTCATCGATCGGAGCGGCTCGTTACCTCACTTCGGCACGTATGGCTGGACGGGTCCGGGGGCGCGTTGCCCGGTCAAGGTGGGACGGGCAGGTGGGGGAGCGGGCCGCGGACGGTGCCGGTCATCTCCTGTCGGCGCATGCCTCCGCCTCCGCCAGGTACCGCGCCACCGGCCCCAGCGTCAGCATCCCGCTCGCGCCGCCCGCGTGTTCGGTGCGGGCGGCGCGCAGGGCCGCTGCTGCGCGGGCGGCGACCGGGCGCTCGCCGAGGCGGGCGGCGGCGTGGGCGGTCAGGCACCAGAGTGCCTCCTGCATGTGATCAAGGGGTGGTTCGGGCGTCATGGCCAGGGCTGTACGGGCCTCTTCGTCCCGGTTGCGGGCGAGCAGCACCAAGGGGTGCGTCCAAGGGCGGTACGGGCCCCAGTCGAGGGCGGGATCGGTGGGTGCGGGACGGTCGTGCAGGAGACGCAGGCCCAGGAGGGCGAGGGCGAACAGGCCCCGGTGCAGCCCCGGCATGCCCGCTGTCTCGGCGAGGGCGTCTTCGGCGGCGCGGTACTGCGCCGCGGCCGTGGCGGCGGTCGGCCCGCCCAGTTCGGTACTGCGGGCGGCCGTGGCCCGGGCCCGGAACCAGCCGGTGAGGACGGGGACGAGCAGGGCCTCGGTGCTGACGGCGAGCTGCTCGGCTGCCTCGGCGTGTGCGGTCGCGGCATCGAGGTCGCCGAGGGCGGAGGCGGACTGCAGGCGGATGAGCCGGCCGAGCACGACGAAGTCCGGCAGCTCGTGCCGGGTGGCCAGATCGAGGATCTCGGAGCCGATCACGTCCCGCGCCGTCGCGAGCCCGGGCCGGGTGAAGGACTGGAGGAAGACGCCGTTGAGGGCGAACACCAGCAGGGCGGGATCGTCCAGCTCCCGGGCCAGCGCCTCGGCCTCACGCGCCGCCTGCCCGGCGCGCCTCCGTTCGACGGCGGACAGATCGGCGCTGCGGCTCTCGACCGCGACGGTGGCCAGCAGGCGGGCGCGGAGTTCGGCGGGGCCGTCGGTGCCGAGCGCGGTGAGCGTACGCTCGGCCGCCGCGACGACGGCGCGGGACTGACCGGGATCGTCGGCCCGGCTCCAGAGGGCGGGCACGTCGTAGGCGCCGATGACGCGGGCGGTCAGGGCGATGTCTCCGGTGCGCTCCGCCGCCTGGACGGCGGCGAGGCGGTCGCGCCGCGAGTGGATGAGGGCGTCACCACCCGCCAGGGCCAGGGTGCGCGCCAGTTCCACGGTGGTGCGCGGTCCGAGTCGTACGCCTGCGGTCCAGACGGTGCGTGGGGGCTGGAGCGTCGTGGCTCCGCGGAGAATGTCCGTCTCCAGGCGCCGGAGGCCGGCACCCAGGTCGAGCCCGAGCTGGTCCGCGAGCATCGTGCGGGCACGGCGCAGGGTGGCCAGTGCGTCCGCCTGACGGCCCGCCCGGTGCAGTGCGCGGGCCAGCAGCCCCCAGGCCGGTTCACGCCAGGGGTGTTCGGTGACGTGGGCGCCCAGTTCGGCGACCAGCTCGGCTCCTGAACCGGAGTCGAGGAGGAGGCGGGCGCGCAGTTCCACCCCCTCCAGCCTCAGCTCCTCCAGCCGGGTCCGTTCGCGCTGGGCCCACGCGGAGCCGGCCACGTCGGCATAGGCGGGGCCGCGCCAGGCCGCCAGGGCCGCGTCGAGGTCGGTCAGCGCATCGGGTGCACGCCGGGCGCGGACCAGAGCGTCCTCGAACCGGTGGACGTCCACGGTGTCGCGCGGCAGGCGCAGCGCGTAGCCGGGGCCTTCCGTGACGAGGACGCGCGGCGGGGTGCGGGGTGGCCGGCCGGGTTCGACGGCGCGGCGCAGCGCGGCGACGAACGTACGCAACGCACCCACGGCGCGCACCGGCGGCTCGGCCCACAGGTCGTCCACGAGGGTGTCGGTGGCGACCATCCGTCCCCCGGCGGCGACAAGCCGGGCGAGTACCTCACGGTGGCGGGGACCGCCCAGGTCGACGGGGGTGCCGTCGTCGTGGAGGGCCCGCACGGCACCGAGTACGTCGATTCGCATGCCCCCCATCTTCCGTGCCTCGGGTCCGCGGCGTCGAAGCGTACTGATCGGCTGCTGATCGCCGTCACCCATGCTGCTCCCGTCAGTCCCCGGACCAAGGCTTTCGCCGGTCCTCCGATCCCAGGAAAGGGCCTCTCATGACTCTCGCCATCCCCGGCTTCGACCGTGTCCGTCTGCCCGGCGCCGACGGAGTGGAGCTGGCTGCCGCCGTCGGCGGCGGCGGCAGCCCGGTCGTGCTGCTGCACGGCTTCCCCCAGACCCATCTGATGTGGCGGCACGTCGCCGAGCGGCTCGCCGGCGAGCACACGGTGATCTGTCCCGACCTGCGCGGCTACGGTGCCAGCGACAAGCCGGCGGCCACCGGCCCCGAGGTGTACTCCAAGCGCACCATGGCCGCCGATGTCGTCGCCCTGGCGGCGGCGCTCGGCCATGAGCGCTTCGCCCTGGTCGGCCACGACCGGGGCGCCCTGGTCGCCTTCCGGGCGGGACTGGACCATCCCGAGGCCCTCACACACCTGGGCATCCTTGACGTCGTGCCGACCCTGGACATGTGGAACGTCCTGCACGGTGTCCCGGCGGCGGTCGGCTACCACCTGTTCCTCATGGCGCAGCCGCCGGGGCTGCCGGAGACGATGATCGCCAACAGCGCCGACGCCTACTTCGGCTCCTTCCTCGACGCCTGGGCCGGGGACCCGGCCGCCATGCCGGAACCGGTCCGGTCCGCATACCTGCGGGCGAGCGCCGCGGCCGTGCCGTCGATCGTCGCGGACTACCGGGCCTCGGCGGGCATCGACATGACACACGACCAGGCGGACCAGGACGCCGGTTCCCAGCTGGCCATGCCCGTGACGGTCGTCCAGCAGGACTGGGGCGCGCGACTGGGCTACGACGCCGCCGCGGTCTGGCACGCGTGGGCGCCGGACCTGGACCACCGGCTGACCGGCGCGGGGCACTTCATGGCCGAGGAGGCGCCCGACGAGATCACGGAGGCGATCCGCGACCTGCTGCTGCGCTGAGCCCTCCCGCCGGGCCACGGGAGGCGGCGGGCGAGCCCCGCGTTCCCGGCGCCGGACCGGCCCCGCGATCCGGTGGCCGATGAACCGCCCGCCTCCCTACGGTCGTGGCCGCTGTCCGGGAAGACGCGGCACCGCTCACCGGGGCGTGGGCAGCGCCCACGGGCCTGCGGCCGTGTCCCTCCGGCGGGCTGGGCCGGGGGCCGGGGACGGCAACGGGTTCCGGGCAGACCGATCGTCACGGTGACGACACGGACCGGACGGGCGTGGCGGGGAGGGCAGCTGATGAGCGTCGTGGAGCCGACCGTCCCGCCCCGCGCGGTCAGGCCATTTCGACGTAGCGGTGGACCCGGTCGAAGCGGCGGGCCGCCACGTCCCGGCGGCGGACCACCCAGTGGGCCACGCCGGAGTCCAGTTCCGTGACATCGTCGCCGCACCTCCAGGTGGCCAGGAGAGCCCAGTCGTCGGCGCCCTCTCCGCGGGCCGTACCCTCCTGCTCGGAGGGGCCGGCCTCCTCCGGATCGCGGGCGTGGTGGACGGGGTCGTTCTGGGGCGAGACCGGGTGGCCGCCGATCTGCAAGGCCCAGGAAGGGCGGTAGCCGCCCACCTGTGCCCATGCGTCGCCGAGTTCGTCGGCGAGTTCGAACTGCTCGTCCTCGGGGAAGTCGCCCCACCTGTCGAGGGCGAAGCTCTCCGGCATCTGCGCGCTCGGCTGGTGCCAGACCGTGCGGAGCTCACGCGGCCGGTACGGCTCGCGCCAGCCGTGTGCGAGGGGGCTCGAGGTTGTCGGGATCCCGGCGGGGACGTGCAGCACCGCGTCGGACACCTGTCCTCCGGTGCCGTGCACATCGGTGCCGGAGAAGAGGAGCAGGTGGCCGTCGGCGGGGAGCGGGAGGCCGGTGACGCCCGGCGGGAGAGCCGCGAGGTCGACGGAGGCCACGAAGGGATCGGACGGCCTCGGCACGCCCTGCGGCAGCATGGGGTCGCCGCCGACCCGGGCCACGAGGGGACCGTTACCGCCCTCCGCCAAGTACACCGCCGGACGGGCGACACGTATCCATTCCTCCACCTCCTCCGACGGCAGGCCCCGGGATGCCGCCTCGGTCCGGAAGCGGTTCACTCTGTCCGTGCTCGCGTCGGCCACCGGGCCACCCTAATGGGCTCGTGGGGGGCAGTGGCAGGACCGAACTCGTTGGAAGACGAAGCGGTCTGGCGCTGCTGACCTCGGAAGCGTGATGTCGGCAGGGGCTGACGACGTGTGATCGGCGCGGTGTGCCGGTTGTGTGAGACATCCGCAAGGCGGTGGGCTGACGCCTGCACGCTCAGGCGTTTCGCGAGCGGATCCGGCTGGAGGCCGCCGAGCGATTCGCTGCCGGTGCCTCCCACCCGCACGCTGACCACCCGCCTGGTCCTGCTGCGGGCCGGGCTCCTTGACGAGGCGGACAAAGCCCATGCGGTTCTCCACTTCCGGCCGGCCGACCCTTACCCCGTACGTCACAGCTCCGGCGCCGCTGCCGCTTCGGGCACCGCGCCGGTGCGCGGACTGCTGCGACTGGATCGCCTGGTTCAGCCGTGGACGGTGGCGAGCCAGTCGGTCAGCAGGCGGTTGACCTCGTCGGGGCGTTCCTGCTGGATCCAGTGGCCGCAGCCGTCCAGGAGGTGGGAGGCGGACAGGGCGGGGAGGGTGGTGGGGTAGGCGTCGATGGCGTCGGACATCCAGGTGGTGGAGGCGTCCAGGGCGCCGCCGACGAACAAGGCGGGCCGTGTGATCGGGGCTCCGCGGTGGGGGGCGAGGTCTTCCCAGTCGCGGTCCACGTTGCGGTAGCGGTTGAGGGCGCCGGTCAGGCCGGTGCGCTCGAACTCCCCGGCGTAGACGTCGAGGTCGTCCTCGCTCAACCAGGCCGGGAGCGGGCCGGCGGGGAAACGGTCACGCAGCCGGCCGCCGCGGGCGACGAAGTGCGGGTCGGGCTCGCCCTCGGCCGGCATGGTGTCGGCGGACAGGGCCGCGTAGAAGCCCGCGAGCCAGCCCCGGACGTCGGGCTCGATCTCCGCCTCGGCGCGGCCGGGCTCCTGGAAGTAGGAGACGTAGAACTCCTGCTCGGGGCCGCCGATCTGGCCGAAGACGTCGGTGGGGCGGGGGCCGCCGGGCGGCGCGTACGGGACGCTCAGCAGGCCGACGGCGCGGAAGACCTCGGGGTGGAGCAGGGCGGAGGCGGCGGCGATGTTGGAGCCCCAGTCGTGGCCGACGACCACCGCGCTTTCCTCGCCGAGGGAGCGCACGACGGCGACGTTGTCCTCCACCAGGTCGAGCATCCGGTAGGCGTCGGTCGCGGCGGGCTTGGAGGAGCGGCCGTAGCCGCGTACGTCGATCGCCACTGCCCGGTACCCGGCCGCGGCGAGGGCCGGGAGCTGGTGGCGCCAGGAGTACCAGGACTCGGGGAAGCCGTGCACGAGCAGGATCAGCGGGCCGGTGCCCTGCTCGACCAGGTGCAGGCGCCCGGCAGGGGCCTCGACGGTGCGGTGGCGGGGTGCGGCGGCCGGCTCGGACTGCACGGGCTTCTCCTCGGTTCGCGGCGGAGGCGACGACCCATCGATCATGCGGCGCGGCACACGCCCGACGCGATCAGCCTTGCCGTCCTGGCAAACTCGCAGGGCAGAGTGGCGGAGCGGCACGGCAAGAAGGGGAGGGAAAGGTGGCGGTCGACGACGTGGACGGCACACTGGCCGCGATGGGGCCCCGGTCGCGGGCCGCGCGCGAGCACCACGGCGCGACGCTCGCCGGTGTCAGCTGCGCGACCGGCATCTCGACCAGCACGCTGTCCCGGATCGGGACCGGCCGGCGCAAGCCCACCCTGGAGGTGCTGCTGCAGCTGTCGAAAGAGTACGGCGTCTCCCTGGACGAACTGGCCGGCACGGCGCCCGCCCCCGCGGCCGAGCCGCGTGCTACGGCGCCGCTGAGCTTCGGCGACGACAAGGCGGTGCTGCCGTTGACCCGGTACGTCGGCGGCCTGCACGCCCACAAGCACGTCCTGCCCGCCCTCGGGGCCCCGCCCATGCGGCCCCGTCAGGTCTCCCACGACGGCTACGAGTGGCTGTGCGTCCTGTACGGGCGGCTGTGGCTCGCGCTCGGCGACCAAGACCTCATCCTGGCCTCCGGGGACGTCGCCGAGTTCGACACCCGCACCCCGCACGGGGTGGCGAACACCGGCCCCGGTGGTCCGGTCGAGTACCTGGTCATGTTCGGACCGCAGGGCGAGCGCCTACGGCCGCGCACCCCTCCAGCCGCTGCTCGCGGGACCGGTGGCAGAAAGGCTGCGGGGTGAGCAGCTGCGACAGGCTGCGTGCCTCGTCGGTGACAACCACGCTGCTTCGTTCGGTCCCATTCGCCATGTCATCCGGCTCTGCCGGTGACAGCTGCTGAGCTTCGGCTCACTGAGACTGATTCCCGACCGTCGTTGTCAAGCAGTCGGAGTGTGGTGCGGGAGGGCGGGGCCGCGGTCAGGGACGTGCGCCGTGGGATCCTCTGTGCCGATGCCGAGAGCGGCTCGGGCCGCCGCCAGGCGCTCCCTGGATTCGGCTATCCACCCCTCGCCCATGGCGAGCGGCGCGGAGACGACGATCTGGGTGCTGGTCCCGTCGTGGACTTCGACCACGCAGGGGCCTTCGGCGAGGAATCGGAGGTAGGCGGTGCGGCCTGATGGGGGCCAGTCAGCGGTGAACGGCTCATCGAGGTCGGCCTCCTGTTCGGCTTCCTCGATGGCGTCCGGAAGCCGACCCCGGTCTGAGAGGTCCTCGGAGTCGAACCCGAGGTGGACAGTTCCGTCGACGAAACCGCTCGTGACGACAGCCTCCGCGCCGTAGTACCGAACGCCCGGGCTCTCGAAAGTGGGCTCAGTCGAACGCAGACAAACGCTGACGCTCCGCCCCGGGTCGGCCAGCCGGATCAGTTCCATCGCGTAGGGCTGTGTGTTCGCGTCCATGGGCGCGAACCCACGGCAGTCGCTCGGGAGCGACCTCGACGGGCGTCGTTTCCGCGTCCCGCTGGCAGGCACGTGACTGTCATGCATTGGCTGGCCCGGTTGAGGCGGCGGTACCGTCCGTCGGCGCGGGTCGCGGATGAGTGCCCACAGGACGTCGAGGCGGCGACGAGCGAGCGCGGGGATCGCCTGTTCGTGGCTCTTGCCCTCAGCCCTCTCGCGGTCGCAGAAGGTCTTTGAGGTGGAGCAGAAGCGGGCGGCGATCCGGGCGGAGAGGTGGAACACGCGCAGAAGTCGGCGATGGGGGCGGTGCGGCCGACGCATGTTGCCGCTGATCCGGCCTGAATCCCTCGGGACCGGCGCGAGACCGGCGACCCCTGCGAGCCGGCCCGCGCTCCCGGAGGCGTCCATGTCCCCTCCGGTGCAGGCGATGAACTCCGCCCCCGGCAACGGGCCCGTTCCGGGCATGCTGACGACCACTTCCGCATCGCTGTTCACGGAAGCGGGACGCGATCTGCGGGTCGATGCCGGTGATCTCCTCGTCGGAGCGCTCCAGCAGCCGGGCCCGCAGTCGGCTGACGGCCCGAGTGCGGTCGGCTGCCAGATCGTGGCGGCGAGCAGTCAGGATCTTCAGGTCCACCGCGATCTCGGCTGCGGCATCGCTTGGCGTCCGGCAGCCTTCCGGAGCTGTGTGACCGGGGTCCTTCCCCGGATCCGCGCGGTACCGCCGACGGTGCCCGTACATGTCACACTTCTGGTCGTCTGACAGCGGCCAGCTCGATTTCCCCACGCGAGGCCGTCCTTGGTGCCGCTCTCCGTAAGCGATCCCGCTGAGCTCACGCGGTCTGGTCTAGTCGACGTCGACGTCGCCCATGACTTCGAGGAGGCGGGAGAGGACTCGGAGGCAGGCGTCGATCTCGGTTCCGGTGAGGTCACCGCTGGCCCGACGCAGCACTGCGCGTTCTCGGTCGATGACGGCGGTGACGGCGGTCTGGCCCTGTTCGGTCAGTCGGATGAGGGATGACCTCTTGTGGGCTGGGTTGGGAACGGACTGGACCAGACCTCGTGCGGCTGCGTCGTTGACCATGCGCTGGAGGAACTGGCGGCTGAGCGCCTGCGCCCGACCCATCTGAGGGACGGTCATGGGCCCATGCTTGTGAAGCAAGGTGAGCACGGCCCGCACCCCCACGGACAGCCCTTCGGCGGACAAGTCCTGCTCCACCTTGCGCTGGGTACGTCGGTACAACGGCCCCACCAGGTCGAACACCTCGGTGAGCCGGTCCGTCAACTCTTCGGACACCAGACCGGAATCTGTTTTGTTCATGCCGCCATGATGACACCTAGGTTGTCATTCTCGTCCAATGATGACACCTTGGTTGTCATGAGTGATCTGTTCTGGCTCGACACCGGCATCGGCCAACCCCTCGTCCTGCTGCACGGCGGCTTCCTGGACCACCGCATGTGGGACGACCAAGTACCCGCCCTCGCCGAGCGGCACCGCGTCATCGCGCCCGACGCCCGCGGCCACGGCCGGTCGGCCAACGCCACCGAACCGTTCCGGCACACCGACGACCTCGCCGCGCTGCTGAGGCGCTTAGACATCGGCCCCGCGGTCCTGGTAGGCGTCTCCATGGGAGGAAGCATCGCGGTCGACACCGCACTGGAACATCCGGAACTGGTCAGTGCCGTGGTCGTCAGCGGCGCCGGGACCAGTGAGCCGAACTTCACCGACCCCTGGACCGTCCGAACCTGGACCACCTGGCAAACAGCGATGGCCGCCGGCGATGTGGACGCCGCTGTCGAGGCGTTCATGCTCTTCGCCGCGGGCCCGCACCGCACCCTCGACGATCTCGCTCCCCAGGTCGTCGGCCGCCTGCGCGAGATGACCCGCAGCACCCTGTCCAAGCACACCACCGACGAGCCCGACCTGCGCGTCCCTGTCCGCGACACCTGGAACCGTGTCACCAAGATCGACGTGCCGGTGCTGGCCATCAACGGCACCCTCGACTCACCCGACCACATCGGCATGGCCGAACACCTCACCCGTACCGTCCCCGGTGGCGCCGCGATCTCGATCGATGGGACCGCCCACTATCCCAACATGGAACGCCCGGAAGCCTTCACCAAGGCCCTCGAGGACTTCCTGCGCACCTTGTGACCACACGGCCGACTCCTCGGCCCGCGATCACCAACTCACCAACGGCGGCCGGCCAGCTCTCCACTGACCGGCCGCCGGCGGGGACTCCCGACCGGCCACCGTCAGTCGCATCTGAGCCCGTCTCGCCGGCAGGTGCGGTCCCCAAGGTTCAAAGACGGGTTCTGAAGGGCCCGGGGGAGAGGGGAAGGTCCCGCGCGCCCGGCAGCGGGACCCCTACTCCTCACCAGCGGGGTGCTGCTGCCCGGCCATACGCGGCGCGCTGCAAACCGGCGACCGGCCCGGCCGGTGCCACCGCGCCGGGCGAGGAACTCAGGCCTGCGCCGGCACCTTCTCGGTGTTCTCGGTCTCCTCGGCACCGGCCGTCCCGGTGGCCGGGGACGCCTGTGCGGCCGTGTCGTCCGCGGCGGGCGCGGACCCGGCCACGGTGTACAGCACGGCGTTCTTCCGCTTCGTCCGCTCGATGCGGCCCTTGGCGACCAGCCGCTCCAGGGTGTTGCGCACGGTGTTGATGTCACGGGCCCGCTCGGGATGCTCCCGTTCCAGGTCGCCGGCGGCCTCGCCCGCGGTGCGCGGCTGCCCGGCGTGCCGGCCCAGGACGGCCAGCAGCAGCTCACCCAGGGCCGGTTCACCGGCCCCGGCCGTCGTCTTCTTCGCCGCGGGGGCCTGCTTCGCGGCCGTCTTCCTGACCGTGGTCTTCTTGGCAGCCGTCTTCTTGGCCGTGGTCTTCTTCGCGCGTGTCCTGGCCGGCTCGTCCTGCCGCTGCTTCGGTACCGCCGCGGAGGCCCCGACCCCGGCCGCTTCGGACGGCTCGGTCGCTTCGGTCGCTTCGGAGGGTTTGGACGTGCTGTTCCGCGGCTGCGCCGGCTCGTCCTCGAGCACCTGGGTGCCGACGCCGCCCTCGGCCGGGGCGGACACCGTCTCCAGCGCCTTCACCAGCCAGGCCTCGTCCGCACCGAGCTGCTCAAGACGCCTGCGCAGACGGGCCTGTTCCTCCCGGATGTCCGCGAGGTGCTTGGCGAACTGCTCCGCGTACTGCTCCTGCAGGCTCTGGGTGGTGGGCTCTTCCGGATCGGTGGCCACGCGGCACGCTCCTCCACATGAGGGGGTTGTTGCTGCCGGATGCTACCCACACAAACGGGACCGTCACCGCCGTCCTGGGCGGACACCACCCCTGAGCACAGCCGTACACCACCTGCCGCACCTTCAGGCACCGGCTCCCCGGAAGGGACACCGGCCACGAAAATCACCCCGGCCGTCTCCCGCCCCCGGCCCGCCGGGATCCGACGCGCACGTCAGTCGTCGGTGCTCAGCCCGCTGGCGCGGGCAATGCCGTCCAGCTCCTCGTCGACGGCCTGCCGCTCGCCGGCCCAGCGGTGAAAACTCTCGCGGATCCCCCGGAGCCGCGCCGGGTCCTTGGCAGCGGAGGCCTCCACGATGGCGAAGCCCGGCCTGCCGTCGGGGCCGGGCATCTCCACCACCTGGTGGTCCATGCGGCCGGTCAGGAGAATCGCCAGGACCGTCGCGTACTCCCGCCGCATCTCAGGTGTGAAGGCCGACCGCTCCCCGACCGGGCCGGCCTGATGTCCCTCGGCTATCAGATGCGCTGTCTCCCGCACGGCCCGGGCCAGGACGTCGTACTGCCCGGGGTCCATGCGCGCCCTGAGGATTTCCATGTAGAGGGAGACGTTGTCGATCCCACCGTGCTCCGGGTCGGAGTCGTTCGCGTCGTCCATTCCGACAGCCTCGCCCGGTACAGGGCGGGTGTCCAGACCGAACAAGAGCCGTCTGCCACGCGCATCAGATCCGCAGCCCCGCGGATTACCGCCAAACCGCGCAGGCCTGGAACCCTTCCCCACCGTGAGGGCCGCGCTCTCCATTGCCCGCGCGGCCATCCGCGGCGACGGCGACACGGCCAGAACCAGTGTCCGGCTCGCCCAAACCCGCACCAAGCGCCGCACCGGCCGGCTCTCCGGCGAACGCCCACCCCTGGTCGCGGCTCCGCTCGACGGGAAGGCCGGACGACCGAGGACGCCGTGCCGGCACGGCACCCGTTCGACGGACCGCCCGTGGGCCTGCCGCTCCACCGGACGGGACGAGGCTTTGCACCGGCTGCTGCCGGCCGGGCGGTGGAGAACGAGGCCACCGTGGACCGCCGGAAGGGGCCTCACGCGAGGAGCACGACGGCAGGGCCGACCGCTGGTCGCCGGCTTTGATTTTTTTCAGCTGGGACGGCCCCTCATGGCCCCGGGCCAGGGAGCGTTCCTCCCGGCCCGTCCCCGCACCCCTGTCCCACCGGGCCCAGTCCCCACTTCTGCGACCAGTTGGGCACCAGGCAGTGAACCCTCTCCCACTCGGGGAGGGAGCCGATCAGTAAATACGTAGCGTGTCGTTGTCGGCGTCGGGATACTGCCGCGGTGACCCGTGCTGCACCGCCTCAACCGCTTCGACCTCGCGCCTTGACGCCCGGAGACCTCGTCGTCATCGCGTCGCTGTCTGGGCCGCTCGACGTCGGACACGCGCCCGGACTTGAGCAGGCGGTGGCCGTGCTCGAGCGGATGGGATTCCGCGTGCGTCTCGCGCCGCTCCTCGAAACAGGGCGGCACCACTGGTGGAGCGCGGCTCAGCCGGCGGACATCGCCGAGGAGCTCAACGCTCTTCTGCGTGATCCCGAGGTGCGCGCGATCATCGCGCATGACGGTGGCCACACGGTGCTCGGTTACCTCGACCTGATCGACGTCGAGGCGATCACAGCCGACCCCAAGCCGATCCTCGGCTACAGCGACCTCTCGCTGCTGCATCTGGTGCTCTACGCGCGCACGGGCCTGGTCGGATTCCACGCCGATCTGGCCACCTCCGGACTCGGCGGGCACTGGCAGGCCGCGCCCGCGGCGCGCCAAGCGGAGCTCGAGGAGCTCTACTCGACGCTGCTGACCGGCCCTGAGGCGATCGGTGCGCTGCCGACCACCTCGTCGTGGGAGTGCTGGCGTGCCGGTCGCACCGAAGGCCGGCTGATCGGCGGGCTGACCAATCGCATCGTGCTGGCGCAGGCGACCCGTCACGCCCTACCGCTCGAACGGTTCGACGGCGCAGTGCTTTTCTGGGAGGAGATGGGCGGCCACGCATCGCATGTGTGGAGCTACCTACAGGTACTGCGGCACAGCGGCATCCTCGACCGAATCTCCGGCATGGTCGTGGGAGTTCCGCACGAGATCGACGGACTCGGAGGGTCTGACGCGTCCCCGACCCTGCCCGAGATCGTCCTCGACGTCCTCGGTGACCGTGACATCCCGGTCCTGGGCAACGTCGAGTTCGGACATGCCGGTCCGAATCTGCCGATGCCGGTCGGCATCCGCGTCGCCCTCGATGCGCAGCAGCGGACGTTGTCGCTTCTCGAACCGGCGGTACGGCCCGCTCATGGCGACGGACCGGTCGGTTGAGCAACGCGGATCAGTCAGCCCTGTCCAATCTGGCCGAATACCTCGTCCATACAGGTGGGAGCGGGTTGTGGGGTGCTGGCCGTGGCCGGTCGAGTCGCCGCTGTCGCGTGAGGGCGGTGGGCGCGGCGTGGTGACCGGTCGTGCTGCTGAGACTGGCGTACCCGGGTGTGACGAACGCGTTCGCGATGCTGCTACCGCTACCGACGGGCGGCCGTGAGAAAGACATCGAGATCTTGACCCTGCGCCGGAAGCCGGCATCGAACCGGCGCCCGAGCGGGCCGCGAGCACCTGGGCGGGCTTCCTACGCTCCCAGGCTGATGCGCTCCTGGCGTGCGGCTTCTCCGAGGCCGTCACCCTGTCCGGGGTCCGTTTGTACGTGTTCGCCGCGCTCGAGCACGCGAACCGCCGGATCCTGGGCGCGACCGCGCATCCGACCGCGTCCTGGTGGTCCGGGCGGCGAAGAACTTGTGCCGATCCCGCGGCCCCGCACCCGGACCGTCCCGGCCGCACCGATCACCAGGTCGAGGTGGGTGGATACCGGAGCGAACTGGATGATGCGACCGCCGCGTTGACGGCCCGTATCGATGTGGTGAGGACCGGTGCGGTGCTGCCGCCGAGCCGCCGGCGGCCGCCGCCCCCTGTCCCCGGATGGCTCTCCTCGCCCACCCGGCTCGAGGGTCGGGCGCGGCACAGATGTGTCAGGCGTCCGTTCGGCCGCCGTCGCGTCCGGCGTGACAGTTGTCGCACACCCCGGTCAGTTCGATTGTGTGGTCCACGTCGTGGAATCCGGTGACGCGCGCCACCTCGACCGCCCACCGCTCGACTTCCTCGGAGTCCACGGCGAGGCTGAGGCCACAGCGCCGGCACAGAAGGTAGTGCCGGTGGCCGTCGGCGGGCCGGGAACGGTAGAGGCGTTCACCGTCGCTGTCGCGCACCATGTCCACCTGGCCCGACGCCTCCAGCAGGTGGAGCGTGCGGTAGACGGTGGTCAGGCCGACCACGACACCGTCCGCCGTGAGCGCCGCGTGCAGGGTCTGGGCGGAGGCGAAGCCGTCGCAGGCGGTCAACGCCTGCAGAACCGCGGCCCGTTGCGGGGTGGGTCGCCACTCGCCGAGGGTCGTTCCGTGCATGTGTGTGCCTCCGTAGCGGTGGGGACGGCCGAATGCGCTCGACCGCCCCGGGCCCGGTTACACGGCCGCTGTCAGGGACGAGGTTCCATGTTCGTCTTCGTGCGCGCAGACTTCTCCGGTTTCCCAGCCGGGGAAGGGGTCGGTCGTGGGTGTCGGTTCTCCCACGGCCACGAGGCAGCCGACCAGAGCGGCGCGAAGACGATCGGCCTGCAGGCCGATACCGATGAAGACCAGTTCCTGGGCGTGTGGTGCGTCGGCCTCGCGGATCCCGGAGGGTTCGAAACGGGCGACGGAACCGGCCTGGGACCACAAGCCGGTCACGCCGTTTCGGCCGGCGAGGGTGAAGAAGCCCTTGGACCGCAGGACCCGGCCGTACGCGCCGCCGTCCATGTCCCGGGTGACGAAGTCCCAGAGCCGTGCCGGATGGAAGGGCGCCGCCGACCGGAAGACGAGGGAGGAGATGCCGTACTCCTCGGTCTCCGGGACGTGGTCGCCGTTGAGTTCCCGGACCCAGCCCGGTGCCTGCTGGGCGCGTTCCAGGTCGAAGCGTCCGGTTGCCAGGATGTCGCGGGCGTCGATGCGGCCGTGCACCGAGTCGATCAACCGGGCCCTCGGGTTCAACCGCGCGAGCACCCCGCGCAACCGGTCGGCGTCCACGTCGTCGACCATATCCAGCTTGTTGAGCACCAGCACGTCGGCGAACTCCACTTGGTCGACCAGCAGGTCGCTCACCGTGCGCTCGTCGTCCTCGTAGGGAGCCAGTCCCCGCTCGGTGAGGTCGTCCCCGGTGTCCAGTTCGGTGAGGAAGTTGGCGGCGTCCACGACGGTGACCATGGTGTCCAGCCGGGCCACGTCCCCCAGCACGGCGCCGTCGTCGCGGGCGAAGGCGAAGGTGGCGGCGACCGGCATCGGCTCGGAGATGCCGCTGGACTCGATGAGCAGGTAGTCGAAGCGGCCGTCCCGGGCGAGCCGGTCGACCTCCTCCAGCAGGTCGTCCCGCAGGGTGCAGCAGATGCAGCCGTTGGTCATCTCCACCAGCCGCTCCTCGGTGCGGGAGAGCGCCGCCTCGCCTCCGCGCACGAGGGCGGCGTCGATGTTGACCTCGCTCATGTCGTTGACGATCACCGCGACGCGCAGGCCCTCGCGGTTGGTGAGGACGTGGTTGAGGAGCGTGGTCTTGCCGGCGCCGAGGAAGCCCGACAGTACGGTGACGGGGAGGCGCTGCGAGGGCATGGGCGTCAGTCCTCCGGGCGCAGCAGGCCGCGCCGGTAGGCGGGGACGAGGTGTTGGGGCACCCGGTGGGTCACGCCGTCCACCGTGACCGGCACCAGGTTCGGCGTGCTCGCCTTCCACTGGGCGCGTCGGTGGCGGGTGTTGCTGCGGGACATCTTGCGCTTGGGAACGGCCATGGTGGTTCCTCTCGGTCAGGGCGGGAGATGGCCTCGGTCGGCTCGGAGATCGTCAACCACGACATCGCGCCGGGGAGGCACCAACAGTATACGACAACGATTTTCATATCCGACAATTGTCGTCGGGTGGTGTGCCGCAGCAGGAGGCGGGCAGGCGGGCAGGCGGTCGTGCGGGACGGTGGGCCGGGCGCGCGGTGCACGCCACTTGCGTCGAGGGGCGGCGGTACGGCTCCGGTGGTGCAGGGGCGACGGCATCCCCCCCGGGGGGGGCGCCCGAACGTCTTGTGCGCCGCGTCGGCGTCGTCGGCTCCTGGGGGCTGGGGTGCGGGGACACCGTCGTCCGTAGGGCCTCATAGGGGTTGCCAGACCCGGGCGAGTGCCGGGGGAGTGAGGAGTTGCTCGGGGTGCCCCTGGCCTACCAGGCGGCCCTCGCGCAGCAGGAGGCAGGCGTCGGCCGAGCGGGCGGCGGCCAGGTCGTGTGTGGCGTGGACGACGGTGACGCCGTCGTCGGCCAGGTCCGTCAGCAGTGTCGCCATGCGTTCCCTGGCCTCGGGGTCGAGTCCGGTGGTCGGCTCGTCCAGCAGGAGCAGGTCCGACTCCTGCGCGAGTCCTTGGGCGATCAGGGCGCGCTGCCTCTGTCCGCCGGACAGTTCACCGAGCTGCCGTGCGGCCAGGTCGGCGATGCCGAGGCGGTCCAGGGCCGAGTCCACCGCCACCCGGTCCCGACGGGTGAGCCGGCGCCACGGACCGCGTTCGCCCCAGCGTCCCATCTCCACGGTCTGGCGGACCGTCAGCGGCAGCGTGTCGCCGACGGCGCCGCGCTGGGGAACGAACGCCGGTGGCCGACCACCGAAGTGACGGAGTGTGCCGGCCGTGGGCTGGATCACACCAGCCAGTACGCCGAGCAGGGTGGACTTTCCGCTGCCGTTGGGACCGACGAGTGCGGTGGTGGCCAATGCGCTTATTTCACCGTTGAGTTGATGAAGCACGGGGTGGCCGGCGTAGCCCGCGGACAGCTCCGTGAAGCGGATGCGGAGAGTCGCGTCCTCGGCGGTGACGGGCAGGGGGCCGTGGCGAGTGAACATGATTTTCATTGTAGTGTGCTCCGCATGGAGTGGTTGACAGGCCCTTTCGAGGTGACCTTCGTGCAACGGGCGCTGTGGGGCGGCGTCCTGGTGTCGGCGATCTGCGCCCTGGCGGGAACCTGGGTGGTGCTCAGAGGGATGGCCTTCCTCGGCGACGCCATGTCCCACGGGCTGCTGCCCGGAGTCGCACTCGCCTCGCTGCTGGGAGGGAACCTGCTGGTAGGGGCGTTGCTCAGCGCGGCCGTCATGACGGCCGGCGTCACCGCCCTCGGCCGCAGACCGCGGCTGTCGGAGGACACCGGGATCGGGCTGCTCTTCGTGGGAATGCTGTCGCTCGGCGTCATCGTCGTGTCGCGATCGCAGTCCTTCGCGGTGGACCTGACCGGCTTCCTCTTCGGCGACGTCCTCGCCGTCCGTGAGCAGGACCTGGTGCTGCTGGGCGGGGCGCTGCTGCTGGCACTGGCCGTGTCGGTCCTCGGCCACCGGGCCTTCCTGGCCCTGGCCTTCGACCCGCGCAAGGCCCGGACGCTCGGCCTGCGGCCCCGCCTGGCCCACGCCGTGCTGCTCGGCCTGTTGGCGCTGGCCATCGTCGCCTCGTTCCACATCGTGGGGACGCTGCTGGTCCTGGGCCTGCTCATCGCTCCGCCGGCGGCCGCGCTGCCGTGGGCGCGGAGCGTGCGGGGCGTGATGGTGCTCGCGGCGCTGATCGGTGTGACCGCCACGTTCGGCGGCCTGCTGCTGTCCTGGCACCTGAGCACCGCCGCCGGTGCGACCGTCTCGGCCCTCGCGGTGGCCCTGTTCTTCCTGTCCCACCTGGCATCCGGCATCCGCCACCGTCGCCGCGTCCACTCGACCGGCATCCGTCCGGCGACAACCGACTGAGAAAGACCTGAGGCGATGTCCTTGTTCGTTCGAAGAAACGTCACTTCATGGGGGCCTGCCGCGCTCGCGGCCCTCGCGCTCCTCACCACGAGCTGTGCGGGACAGGACGGCGAGGCGTCCGCATCGAGGCAGAGCCCGTCCGCCTCCGCCACCCCGCACGGTTACGTCGAGGGAGCGCGGGAAGCGGCCGAGCAGCAGTCCCGGCTGCTGCTCAACGATCCGGACACCGGCGACACCCGGGTGCTGGACCTGATCACCGGGAAGGCGCACGAGGTGTCCCGGACCACCGGTGCCTCGGGGCTCACCACGGACGGCCGGTTCGGTTACCTCCACACCGCAAACGGCACCCGTGTCCTGGACGGCGGTGCCTGGACGGTGGACCACGGCGACCACGTGCACTACTACCGCGCCGCGATACGCGACGCCGGCCGCATACCCGCCGGCACCGGCGCGCGGATCCGCAGCGACGCCGCCGTGACCGCCGTGACCGGCGGGGACGGCCGGGCCGCCCTCTACCGGCGGAACGAGCTGGAGAAGGGCGAGGTGGGCAACCCCCGCACGCTGCCCGGAACCCACGCGAGCGCCGTCGTGCCGTACGCGGAACACCTCCTCGCCCTCACGGCCGACGGAGGCGGAGCCGTGAAGGTCGTGGTGCGCGACCGGAAGGGCAGGCGGGTCGCCGCGCCGGAGGCGGAGTGCGAGAGCCCGCGCGGCGACGCCGTCACCCGGCGCGGAGTCGTCTTCGGCTGCGCGGACGGAGCCCTGCTGATCAGTGAGGACGACGGCGGCTTCGCGGCCGAGAAGATCTCGTACGGCGCCGACGTCCCCGCGCGGGAACGCGCCGCGTCCTTCCACCACCGGGCGGGGAGCGACACGCTCACGGCGCGGGCCGGAAGGGGTGCCGTGTGGGTGCTGGACGTCACCGAACGCACCTGGACGCGGGTGAGGACCGGACCCGTCGTCGCCGTCAACACCGCGGGCGAGGGCTCACCGCTGCTCGTCCTCCAGGACGACGGAGCCCTGCACGGCTACGACATCACCACGGGCAAGCGGGTGTCCAGGACCGAGCGGCTCCTGACCGACGTCCCCGAGGCCCGTACCGACGGCACCGCAGGCCCCGCCATCGAGGTCGACCGCAGCCGCGCCTACCTCAACGACCCCGCAGGCAACCGCGTGTACGAGATCGACTACAACGACAACCTGCGCGTCGCCCGCACCTTCGGCCTCGACATGGAGCCGACGCTGATGGCGGAGACCGGACGATGACGACACCGAAGCGAACCGCTCTGCGGTTGCGCCGCCTGCTGCCGTCCCTGCTCGCCCTCGCCTGCGCCGCCACGGCCACCGCCTGCACGAGCACCGAGGACCAGCCCAGGGTCGTGGTGACGACCAACATCCTCGGCGACATCACCCGGGAGATCGTCGGCGACGAGGCCGACGTCACGGTGTTGATGAAACCGAACGCCGACCCGCACTCCTTCGGCCTGTCGGCCGTGCAGGCCGCCGAACTGGAGCGGGCCGACCTCGTGGTCTTCAACGGACTGGGCCTGGAGGAGAACGTGCTGCGGCACGTCGACGCCGCCCGCGAGTCCGGCGTGGCCACCTTCGAGGCCGGCCGCGCGGTGGACCCCCTCACCTTCCGGGCGCACGACGACGGCGGCCCCGAGGAGGAGGGCGGGCAACCCGACCCGCACTTCTGGACCGACCCCGACCGCGTCCGCAAGGCCGCCGGCCTGATCGCCGACCAGGTGATCGAGAACGTGGACGGCGTGAACGAAGAGACGATCCGCGCCAACACCGACCGCTACGACGGACAGCTCGCCGATCTCACCGCCTGGATGGAGAAGTCCTTCGCCCGCATCCCCGAGGAGAAGCGGGCACTGGTGACGAACCACCACGTCTTCGGCTACCTCGCCGACCGCTTCGGCTTCCGTGTGATCGGCGCGGTCGTCCCCAGCGGCACCACCCTGGCCTCACCCAGCTCCTCCGACCTGCGCTCGCTCACCCAGGCCATGCGCGAAGCGGGGGTGCGCACCGTCTTCGCCGATTCCTCCCAGCCCAAGCGGCTGGCCGAGGTCCTGCGCACGGAACTCGGCGGCCGGGTACGGGTCGTCGAGCTGTACTCCGAGTCATTGACCGAGAAGGGCAAGGGCGCCGGCACCTACCTGCAGATGATGCGCGCCAACACCACCGCTATGACCGACGGCCTGACCACCGGCTGAACCCGCGTCACCGCGCCGACACCGGCACGGCCCGCCGCCGTCACCCGACACATCGACACCGCGTCCGCGCGGCCCGAGAGGAACACGCACAGTGAACAAGAAGATACGCAACAGAGCTTTCGCCGGAGCCGCCCTCGCCCTCGCGGTCTCCGCGGTCCTGACCGCCTGCGGGGGAGGGGACGGCGCCTCCTCCGGTACGAAGGCGGCGAAGGCGACACCCGGCGCTACACCCGCCGACGTCAAGGACCCGCTGGTCGCCACCTTCGACGGCGGCCTGTACGTCCTGGACGGCGAGAGCCTGAAGCTGGCCAGGACGATCGAGCTGCCCGGCTTCAACCGCGTCAACCCCGCCGGAGACGACGACCACGTCATCGTCTCCACCGACGCCGGCTTCCGCGTACTGAACGCCGCCGAGCAGACCTTCACCGACATCACCTACGAGGGAGCCAAGCCCGGCCACGTCGTCCGGCACGCCGGCAGGACGGCCCTGTTCACCGACGGCACCGGCCAGGTCAACGTCTTCGACCCCGCCGACCTCGCCGGCGGAGAGAAGCCCGAAGGCCGCACCTACACCTCCGCCGAGGCGCACCACGGCGTCGCCATCGAACTGAGCAACGGCGAACTCCTCAGCACCCTCGGCACCGAGGAGAAGCGCACCGGTGCCCTCGTGCTGGACAAGAACAACAAGGAGATCGCGCGCAACGAGGACTGCCCCGGCGTCCACGGCGAAGCCGCCGCCAAGGGCGAAGCCGTCGCCGTCGGCTGCGAGGACGGCATCCTGATCTACAAGGACGGCAAGTTCACCAAGGTCGACGCCCCCGACGACTACGGCCGCATCGGCAACCAGGCCGGCAGCGACACCTCCCCGGTCCTCCTGGGCGACTACAAGACCGACCCCGACGCCGAACTGGAGCGGCCCACCCGCATCTCCCTCATCGACACCGAAACCGCGAAGCTGCGCCTCGTGGACCTGGGCACCAGCTACTCCTTCCGCTCGCTCGGCCGCGGCCCGCACGGCGAGGCCCTCGTCCTCGGCACCAACGGCACCCTCCACGTCATCGACCCGGAAACGGGCAAGGTCGAGAAGAAGATCCCCGTCGTGGACAAGTGGCAGGAGCCGCTGGACTGGCAGCAGGCCCGGCCCACCCTCTTCGTCCGCGACCACACCGCGTACGTCTCCGAGCCGGGCAAGCGCAAGCTGCACGCCGTGGACATCGAGACCGGCGAGAAGCTCGCGTCGGTGACCCTGCCGAAGAGCACGAACGAACTCTCCGGCGTCGTCGCAGGCCACTGATCCCGGCCTCGGCGAGGCCTCGGCACCCGGTCCGCCGGTCCACTCCGGCGCGACCGGGTGCCGCGGCCCACCCCGGTACTCCCGGACGGCCCGCGCAGCGAGCGGTCGGCGCGCGGATGCTCTGCGGAGCAATGCTTCGCCCAGCGGTCCGCGCCGTTATCAGGTGGGCGGCGGTGGCCGACCCGAGGTCCCGGAAGATATGCCCGTCCGTCGGGCTACCGATCGCCGCCCTCTGCCACCCATGGTGGATCGGCTCCATCGAAGCGGATGCCCCTCGCGCCGTCGGCCTCCACCTCGTCAGGTGGCCGGCGTGAGTCACCGGCGACCACGCGAGGCTCGCCAGGGACCACATGGACGGCGGTGCGCCGGACCCGCCATCGTCCACGTCGCTTCGGCGACCGTCGCGGATCCCGGTGAGCTCCGGGGCGTGCCCGACGTCCGCGAAGCCCGTGGACCGGACGACGTCGGCGACCCAGTGCTCGACCACGTCAGCGTCCAGGAGCTGGGTGCGGCGGCAGCGACGACAGATGAGGTGACGGCGGTGGCCGGAGCCCGGGCGGTGCCGGTGGAGCCTTTCGCCGACGTCGTCCCGTACGACGTCGGCGGCACCGGCCCGCTCCAGGTCCTGCAGCGCCCGGTACGCGGTGGTGAGCCCCACGCGGACACCCGCCTCGCCCATGAGCACGTGGAGTTCCCGGGCGGAGACGAAGCCGGGGCAGTCGGCGAGGGCCTGTCCGACGGCGGCGCGCCGGCGTGTCATGCGCCGGTCGGTCTCCGCCCCTGTGACCATCACAACTGACTCCCTGACGAACGCTGTTCCTGCGGTACGACGCCGGGGCCTACGGAGCGTGTCGCACGGCTCGCAGGCCCCGGCTCGATGACGTCGCACGTGGTGTGCGGGGCGTGCGACGGGACCTCAGTCCGTCGTGGGCGGAGGAGTGGACCGGGCCACCGTCCGAGCGAGGACGAGCGCCACGAGCGTCAGCCCGCCCAGCACCACTGACGTACCGGGGTAGCCGCCGAGCGAGAGCCCCACGCCGCCGAGTCCGGCCCCGAGGAAGACGCCGAAGCTCATGCCGGCGGCGTTGATGCTCAGCGCCGTGCCGCGCAGGGAGCCGCAGCGGCGTACGAGCAGTGTGGTGACGCAGGCCGCCACCGTCGCGTGTCCCGCGCCGACCAGCGCCGTCAGAGGAAGGGCGAGGAACAGCGACTCCGTGAAGAAGACGCAGACCAGGGCGGACAGCGCCACCAGCAGTGCCAGTGCCATCAGGCGTTCGCTGGAGATCCTCGGCCGGTCGGCGCTCAGCAACCGCCCGGCGAACAGGTTCCCCAGGAAGAACGACGTGCCGCTGAGCGTCCACACGACCGCGAACGTTTCGGGTCCGAGGCCGAAGCGGTCGTCGTAGAAGGCGGCGAGGTAGGCGAGGTAGCCCATGAAGGCCGCCGTCCGCAGCATGGCGACCAGCAGCAGCGGGACCACTCCGGGCAGGGCTCCCAGCAGCCGGAACGACTCCAGGTATCCCGGCTTCTCCACCCGGTCCGCCGACTCCGCGGCCTCACCGTCCGCATCATGGCGACGGCGGCCCCGGAGGAGGAAGTACAGGGCCAGTACGGACGAGATCGCGGCGACGGCCCACAGATCGCCCTGCCAGCCCCACAGCAGGGCCGGCAGCGCGACCAGCGGCGCCGCGAGGAGGGCGGTCAGCGACTGGGTGGCGGTGATCAGGGTCGCCGCACGACCCGCGGCGGCGTCGTTGTCGAAGCGGTCGGCGGCGGCCGCCGTCAGTGCGGGGTTCAGTACCGCCGTACCGGCGCCGACGAGCAGGCAGAAGGCCGCCAGCATCAGGAAGTCGCCGCTCGCGCCGAGTGCGGCGGAGGCGGCCAGGACGGCGAGTCCGCCCGCCGCCGCCCACTCCTTGCGCACGCGGTCGATCAGCGGCGCCAGCGCGGTGCCCACGGCCAGGGCCGCGAGCCCGCCGAGACCGCGCAGCTGGCCGAGTGCGGCGACGCCGCCGTCCGCCGCGTGGGCGATGGGCACGAGGAAGGTGCTGTAGATGGTGAAGGGCACCAGCCCGACGGCCGAGGCGAGCATGAACGGCCAGAGGAGGCGGGTCATCCTGAGATCGCCCGGTACGGCTCCGTCGCCCGTCACGGCCTGCCCCACGGCTGTGCCGGCGGCCTTACCGGGAGCCTCGGGCGAGGCTGCGGCGCCCTGGGTCTCGCTGCTCATGCCTGCTCCGCCCGGTACCGGTACAGCGCGGTGGCGTCGGCGCTGAACTGGGAGAAGGGGAAGGGCTCGGCGGAGAGCGCGGTCACGCCGGCGCCCAGGAAGGCGCGCGCGACGGCGCTGCCGGTCTGGGCGTACACCACCAGAGGGAGTTCCTGCTTGCGGCAGTGCTCGAGGATCTGGTCGAAGCTGCCGTTGCTGAGGGTCATGCCGGTGGCGACCACGGCGTCCGCCTCGGCGAGCACCTGCGTCATGTCGTCGGTGACGGGGTCGCCCCAGTTGGTGGTGCGCAGGTTGAAGTCGCAGGGCAGCGGGACACCGCCCCGCTCGCGTATCGCGGCGACGAGCGGGTTGACGACACCGATGAGGGCGACCTTCTCCCCGGGGTCGATGTCGAGGAGCCCGGCGACGGCCGCGTCCCTGGCCTGCGCGCGCTTCTCCGGTGTTCCGGTGGGCAGGGTGACGGTCTCGGCGTTCGCGGCACTGCGGTGCGGCTGGACGCGCCCGAGGTAGGCGTCGAGCGCGGCGATGCGCACCGGCGCCGAGTCGTGCCGGATGAGGGTGTCGAGGGTGTGCCCGGAGGCGTCGGCGCAGAAGTCGGGGGTGATCTCGCCGGCTTCGAAGGAGCAGGCGCCGAAGGCGTCGCCGGACCTCATCAACAGGTAGCTGTTGCGGTAGGTGACCTGGCTGCCGGCGAGCCGGGTGGTGTGGTGGAGCCAGAAGGCGCTGGTGACGGCCAGTTCCTGCGGGCTGGGACCGAAGGAGCCGTCGAGGACGGCCTGCTGGAGCTCGGTTACGGAGTACGGCTGCGAGGGAGGCATGTCGGTTCTTTCTCACAGGTGTTGATGATCGGGACGGGAAGTCGGGGGAAGGGCGGTGGGTTGTTCCGCCCGATGGGGGAGTGCCGGGAGTCCGGGGTGTCCGGCGGGTCGGGAACGCAACGGAGAAGAACGCCGGTCCCAGGCCGCCCGGTCCGGGCCGGAGCGATGCACGGTGAGTCCGGGAGGCATCAGGACGGGGCGACGGGTGCCTCGGCGGTCACCGTGCCGCTCGCATCGGTGCGCGCGGCGTCCGCCGGGAGGCCGGTGGGCTCGGACTCCCGCGGGCTCGAAGTCGAATCGGAGGTGAACGGACCGAGCCGTTCGCTTCTCACGATGTGCTGTACGGGGCCGGTGATCCGGTCGTCCGTCCACAGGGCCTCCAGTGCCGGGTCCAGACGCGCGACCGGTGCCGGGCCGCGTACCGCGGACGGACGGGCGTCCGGATCCCAGCGGACGGTGGTGCCGCCCACCCTCTCCAGCCGGGACCCGTCCGGCCGCACGGTGACGTCGGCCACCCCGTCCGGTGTTCTCTCGGTCGCGCGTGCGAGCACGGCTTCCGCGGCTTCGCCCAGGGCTGCCGTCCCGGCGGCGTCGAGGAGGCGCGGCAGGAGGACGAAGCCTTGGGGGAGCTGCTCGTCGAGGGGCACGACGGGGCACCTTCCGGTAGGACGAGGGCGGCATGAAGGGGCGATCGGTGTGCCCGGCGGCGCTAGGCCCGCTCGGGCACCGGAACAGAACCGCCGCGCAGCAGCGCACTGTCGGCCGGCGGCCAGTCCATCGCGGACCACGGGTGCCGCAGTTCGTCCTGGGCCGTGACCTCGTGGGGGCGCATGGCTCCGAGGCCCTTGGCCGAGGGGTGGTTGGCGTAGGCGCTGTCGACGTAGCGGTGTCCGGTGTCGGCGGCCATGAAGACGTACGTACGGTCCGCCTCGCGCTCCCGCTCCCAGAGCGTGGCGAGGTACGCGGCTCCCGCGGAGAGGCCGGCGAAGATGCCGCTGGCGCGCAGGAGTTCGACGGCGCCCGACATGGCGTAGTCGAAGTTGACCCAGTGGATGCGGTCGTAGAGACCGTGCCGGACGTTCTGGAACGGGATGGAGCTGCCGATGCCCGCGATGATCATGTCCGGATCGGAGACGTGCCCGGCGCCGAAGGTGACGCTGCCGAACGGCTGCACCCCGACGAGCGTGACGTCCCGGCCCGCCTCACGCAGGTAGGTGGCGATGGCGCCGGTGGACGCGCCCGTGCCCACGCCTCCGACGAGCGACAGCGGTCCCTCGGGGACCTCCTTGCGGATCAGGTCGGCGACATCGCGGTAGCCGAGGTAGTGGATGGCGTCGTGGTACTGCCGCATCCAGTGGTAATGCGGGTTCTCGCGCAGCAGTTCACCGATCCGCTCGACGCGGAGGTTCTGGTCCAGGCGCAGGTTCTTCGACGGGCGGACCTGCTCGAGAGTCGCGCCGAGGATCTCCAGCTGGACGCGGAGCGTGCGGTCCACGGTCGTGGAGCCGACTATGTGGCAGTTCAGGCCGTAGCGGTGACAGGCCAGGGCGAGTGCGTGGGCGTAGATGCCGCTGGAGCTGTCGACGAGGGTGTCGCCGGGCTTGACCTGGCCGGTCTCCAGCAGGTGGCGTACCGCGCCGAGCGCCGAGTACAGCTTCATGGTCTCGAAGCGCAGACAGATCGCCCCCGGCGGGACGGTCACGACGTCGGGTTCCTTGACGGCCTCGGCTATGTGCTCGTGCATGTCCTCGTCCTCCCGGATCAGGCGGCGTGGTGGCGGCTGAGCTTGAACAGGTACGCCTGGCAGTTGTCGCCCTCCCAGGTCTGGCGGTGCAGTACGTCGGGGCGGAATCCGGCGTCGATGCCGTGGCCGACGATCCGCTTGAGTTCGGCGGTGTTGGAGACGACGAGGTAGATCTCGCCGTCGGGGGCGAGCAGGTCACGGGTGACGATCTGGTCGAAGAAGCGCAGGACGATCTCGGCGCCCACGCAGACGTTGCGCACCACCGTGGGGTCGTCGCTGGTCCGCGTGGAGACGGCGGGCGGGTTGAAGGTGATGACGTCCAGTCCTGCCGAGTCGGGGAACTCCTCGAAGAGGTTGGAGACCAGTGGCCGGAAGACGGTGTCCGGCCGGTTTCCGACGATCCGCGCGTAGTGCTCCGCGGCCGCGGCGACGCTGTCCGGGTGGACGTCGGCCGCGTAGATCTCCCGCGCCCCCAGGACGCCGGCGATCACGGCCTCGACACCGAGGCCGACGCCCATTGCCGCGTACGACCTGCCCTCGACGGGGATCGTGCCGTCCAGCAGGCGGTCGTGGACGATGCGGCTGGTGTCGCCCGGCTTGAAGACGCCGGGCGGCAGGGTGAACGTCCAGCCGTTGTACTCGTACGACCGCTCGGTGTGGACGTCGGACTTGGAGCCGCCGCTGTTGATGGCGAGGATCTCGTCCCGGGGCAGCGTGTCGGGCAGCGCGTCCAGCAGGGCACGGGCATCTTCCCGGGAAGCTGCGGCGGCTGCGGTTCGGTCGGTCATGGGTCCTCCCTGGTCGGGGTGTGTGGTGGACGTTCGTGGGGCAGGGACCGGGTGCGGCCGTTGCGGCCGGATTCGTAGCCGTCAGGCCCGCGCCGAGTTCCACGGCGCACACGAGGCGCCGGGTGAGGGTGGCCCGTGGAACTCGCAACACCTGGTCGGGGGTGCCGGTTTCGACGATCTGGCCGCCGTCGATGACGACGAGGTGGTGCGCGTCGACGGCGGGGTGTTCGAGGCCGTGGCTCACCCACAGGAGCGCGGGGCCGTGCTCCTGCTGGAGCCCCGCCGGTTCGGCGGGGCCCTCATCGGTGGCCGTGGGCCCCATGCGGTCGTGATCTGGTCGCGGATGAGGATGCCGGGTGCGGCGATGGCCGCCCGCGTCGGCGCCGCGCGCTGCAACTCACCACCGGGCAGGCCATCGTGCGCCTGCCCGGACCACCGGTGAGGATCCCCGGCGTCCGGCCGGTGAACCGTTCCAGCGACGGCGGTTCCGGTGGGAGCTGCTTGCGCAGCGCCGCCACCTGCTCGGCGCCGACGTCCTCGTTGTTGCGGACGTCGGCCGCGTCGCCGGGCGGCAGCATGGTCGGCAGGGAGACCGGCACGGCGAGCAGGACAAGCCGAATCGCACCGAGCACGATGCGCTGAGATGGTCTCCTGCTCGCCGCCACCGGTGAACAGCGCGCGTAACTGGCCACCGGTGTCCGGGCTCCCCCTTGTCACCCGCCGTCGGGCTGCCGCTGCTGGATCCGGCAGCGCACCCGGTGAGCGCCAGGGCACCGACGGCGGTCCCGTGGGGGACGAGGAGATTTCGGCGGCCGTGAGGAATCGACATGCTGCTCCCATGAGGTTACATGCAGTAGTCACCGCACCGCGGTCGCTGGCCGGGGCGAAGGGTGCGGGGCCCGAGCAGCATGCAACAGTTGAAAATGATTGTCAACATCATATTACGATCGTTCAGCGGCTGTCCGTCACCGGCTCCTTGGTGGCCGGCGTGGGCGAGTTCCACCCCCTGCGGGCGTGGTGGCAAGGTCGCCGGGTTGGTTCCTCCGGATCGGAAAGGCGCCGCACCCGGGCGCCTTCGAGCAGGAGGGTCACAGCTGCGGTTCTGGCCGGGAGCTCGAAGGTGACGCAGGCGGCGGCACCGCGGAGGGGCGTCCCGTCGCCGGCGGGGCCGCTCCCCTTCCGTCACGTACTGCGTCAGCCGGATCGAGGCGCTCCAGGGTGCCGTGGCCCGGCGGACGGCGCCCAGGCCGGCTCGATCGCCCTGAGCCCCAGGAGAGCCGGTGGAACTCCTCGGCGTCGGCGAACACGTCCAGTCTCTCAGGGGGTTGGAACACGTCCCGTTGTTACGTGACGCGAGGAGACCGTGGCCGCCGGAGCGGTCGACGCGTGGCCGCGCGTGAAGTCGGCGTGGTCGGGCGGTCGTCTGCGCCTTGAGCTCGTCTTTCCCTCTTCGTCAGCCGTCACCGGTTCCGATCCCGCGCTCGGCGGAAGCGCTCACCGAGCCTTCACGGCGACTTCGGCGATGTGGCGTGACCACCGCCAGGAAGAGGGAGTGATTATCGTTTTCATGTACGCTAGTCTTGCTGTCATCCTCGGACGGGAGTGTGCATGGGATCGTGCGACGTGGTCGCCGGATCGGCAGAAGAGGCGAGGAGCTTCGGCCGACTGTTCGGCGCTTGGCCACCGATCGGTACGGCGACCGTCAAGGCCGCACGCCTACGCCCCGGTGCGCACGTGCTCGACGCGTGGTGCGGCTCGGGGACGTCCGCGATTCCGGCCGCCGAGCAGGCCGGCCCGCACGGCGTGATCGACGCGGCCGGCCTCGCGGAGTCCTCGCTTGAGCGGCGCCGCGCCGAGGACGAGGTCCGCTTCTTCGCCCATGGCACCGGTTGCTTCTCCCTCCACCCCGACGGCCGGGTCCACGCGGTGGTGTGCGAGGCGGGCGACCCGCTCTCCGTGCCGGCGGGCACCCGCCACTGGTTCGACATGGGGCCGCGCCCGGAGTTCGCCGTGATCCGCTTCTTCGAGAAGGAGGACGGCTGGGTGGGCGACTTCACCGGCGACCCCATCGCCCGGCGATTCCCCCGCCTCGACGCGCTCCTGGTACCGGAAGCGGCGACGTGATCCTGTCGACGGTGCGGGCCGTGGTCCTCGACATCGAGGGGACCACAGGTTCCGCCTCCTCCGTGCACGATGTGCTCTTCCCGTACGCGCGGGAGCGCTTCGCCGACTGGTCCGCGGCCCACCGGGGCGAGCCTGCGTGGACAGAGCTGATGGAAGAGACACGGATCCGCACCGGTGATCCTCGACTCGACGGGGGCGGAGCCGTCGCGGCGCTCACCGCCCGGTCCGACCAGGACGCCGAGGCACCCCCGCTGAAGAGGATCCAGGGGATCATCCGGGCTGAGGGCTGCGCCTGCTCCACGCTGACCGGCCACGTCTACGACGACGTGCCCGCGGCCCTGGCGCGATGGCGGCAGTCGGGTGTCGACCGTTGCGCCTGCTCCTCGGACTCGGCGACAGCTCAGCGCGACTGGTCCACGCACAGCAGCCACGGCGACCTCGGTGCGCTCCTGAACGGCCACTTCGACCCGTCCGACGCGGGCGGCAAACGGGACCCGGAGTCCTGTCGCTCCGTCACGCGTGCCATCAGCGTCCCCGCGGACGAAACGGTCTTCTTCAGCGGGCCCCCTGTGCGGTCGGCTCCCCCCAGCGCGAGTTGGGCCCGGGCACCATCGTGGTCCCCGACCGGTTGGTGGACCGGACCAGCGGCCGGATCCAGACCTCCTGCGACGAGGGCGCCGTCCATGTCCCGTTCGCCGATCCCTCCTGCGAGCACGGCCGTGCTGCGCTCCTCGAAGCAGCTGCCGCAGCCGGGATCGAGGTGGTCGACGACGGCACGATGGTCGTGGTCGAAGGGCCCAGGTCCTCCCCCCGCCGAGTCGCCGTGGTTCGCGCGGCCGGCTGGTCGCTGGTGAACATGACCGGGCGCCCCGAGGCGGTCCTGGCTCGGGAACTCGCCCTCGGTTACCCCGCCGTGGCTCGCGTGACCGGTCTGGACGCGGGCATCGACGCGGCGGAGAACGTCGTCCAGGAAGTGGTTCTCAAGGTCTTCGCGGAGAACACCCAGCGCCTCCGCCGCGTCGTGCTCGTTGTCATCGGGATGTTCCCGATGACAACGACTCCGCTTCCGCCCGCGCACTCGACTGCATGGACCTGCCCTTCGAACTGCCCTGAGCCGGTTCACACCGGGACGAG
Source organism: Streptomyces griseomycini (assembly GCF_014203535.1). Classification (GTDB taxonomy): domain Bacteria; phylum Actinomycetota; class Actinomycetes; order Streptomycetales; family Streptomycetaceae; genus Streptomyces; species Streptomyces griseomycini. The sequence goes on along the minus strand of NZ_JACHJI010000016.1, from coordinate 43,458 downwards.
GAGGGACGAGCCATCTCAATGCCGTCGGGCCGAGTCCCGGAGGGTTCGCGGGCGCGCCCCCGGCCGGCTGTCCGGGCGTCGCCGTCGTCCTCGGTGCCCGGGCCCGTTGTGGCGCTGAGGGCCGCCGCTCCACGGCATCGCGCGGTTCAGGCCGACGAGGAAGAGGCAAGCGGCGCGCCTGCTTCCGCGTAGCCGGTGCAGTACCGGCGCCCGCCCGGGGGACGGGCGGACGCCACGCGCCTGATGAGTACGTTCCGTTCGACCTGGAAGGCCGAGTTCTATGCCACCGCCAACGATCTCCGCGCCATCGGCGAGCAGCGGCGCCGATACGTCAGCCGACGCGGCATCCCCCGGACCCGCGAGGGGGGTGAAGGGTCGGCTCGCCTCCCGCAAAGGTCTGGTGCTTGCCTGCGCCGTTCTGTCCGTCGTTCTCCTGGCCTCGGTCGTGTCGGCCATCGGCCTGGGGGCCGCCGTGATCGCGCCGGAGGAGACCGCCCGGTATCTCTGGGCGGCTGTCAGCGGCGGCCGCATCAGCGCGGACGAGGTGACCACGTACCAGATCATCTGGCAGATCCGTACGCCGCGGGTGCTGCTCGCGGCGCTCGTGGGGGCCGGGCTGAGCGCGATCGGCGTGGCCATCCAGGCCATGGTGCGCAACGCGCTCGCCGATCCCTTCGTACTGGGCGTCTCCTCGGGCGCGTCCGTCGGAGCCGTCGGTGTCACGGTCACCGGGGGACTGGCGGCACTGGGCATCTACGCGGTGTCGGCCGGTGCCTTCATCGGGGCCCTGGTCGCGTCGCTCCTGGTGTACGTCGCCTCCGCAGACCGGGGCGCGCTCTCCCCGCTGCGTCTCGTCCTGACGGGCGTGGCCATGTCGTTGGGCTTCCAAGCGGTGATGAGCCTGATCATCTACTTCGCGCCGGACAGCGAGGCGACCAGCATGGTCCTGTACTGGACGATGGGCAGCTTCGGCGCCGCGAACTGGGGTGCGCTCCCGGTCGTGTCCGTGGTCGTCATCGTCGGCCTGGTCGTGTTGTACCGGTACGGCCGGGCGCTGGACGTGCTGGCTCTCGGGGACGAGACCGCCGCGAGCCTGGGCATCAGTCCCGACCGGCACCGCAAGGCCCTGCTCGTCCTGGCCTCGCTCGTGACGGGGGTGATGGTCGCCGTCAGCGGTGCCATCGCCTTCGTCGGACTGGTCATGCCCCACCTGGTGCGCATGGTCGTCGGCGCCACCCATGCCCGCGTGCTGGCCGTGGCGCCACTGACCGGAGCGATCTTCATGGTGTGGGTCGACCTGGTGTCCCGGACGCTGGTGGCACCGCGAGAGCTGCCCCTGGGCGTCATCACCGCACTGGTCGGCGTGCCGGTGTTCATCACCCTGATGCGCCGCAAGGGCTACATGTTCGGAGGCCGCTGAGATGGACCTCAGGCTTGACGGACTCTCGGTGGTGACCGACGGCAAGAGCCTGGTACGTGACCTGTCCCTGGAGGTGGGAAGCGGCCAGGTCGTGGGGCTGGTCGGCCCGAACGGAAGTGGCAAGTCCACCGCCCTCAGATGCGTGTACCGCGCCCTCCGGCCCAGCTCCGGCACCGTCTGGGTGGGCGAGCAGCAACTCTCCTGCCTGACGATGCGCCGCTCCGCGCAGGTCATCGCGGCCATGACCCAGGACGGCGCCGTCGACCTCGACTTCACGGTCGAGGAGGTCATCGCACTCGGACGCGCGCCGCACCTCCAGGGCAACCAGGCGCTCAGCCGCCGGGAGCGGGAGTTGTGCGAGCGCGCGATGGACCGGCTGGACATCCGCCATCTCGCCCGGCGCGGAGTCCTGACGCTCTCGGGCGGGGAGCGCCAGCGTGTCCTGCTGGCCCGGGCGCTCGTCCAGGAGCCGAAGATCCTGGTGCTCGACGAGCCGACCAACCACCTCGACGTACGCCACCAGGTCGAGCTGCTCTCCCTCCTGCGCGGCTCGGGACTCACCGTCCTGGTCGTGCTGCACGATCTCAACCTCGCCGCGGCCGCCTGCGACCGTCTCGGCGTTCTGTGCGAAGGCCGCCTCGTCACCACCGGCACGCCCGAGGACGTCCTCACCACGGAACTCGTCGACGAGGTGTTCGGCGTCAAGGCCAGCATCGTGTCCCACCCGCTGACGGGTGATCCGCAGTTGTTGTATTCGCTCAATCCCTCCCCGTGAAAGGCACCACCAGGTCATGACCACGACTCGTTCTCCCCGTTCGGTGCGGCAGCGCACCGTCCTCGGCTCCGCGCTCACGGCCACGCTGCTGCTCAGCGGCTGCGGCGCCGAGGTGGAACCGGACGCCAAGGCACCCGAGAAGGTCACCGTCAAGAGGTGCGGTGAACTGGTCGAGTACACGGTCCCCAAGCGCGCCGTGGCGTACGAAGGCGGCAGCGCCGACAAGCTGTTCAGCCTCGGCCTGGTCGACCACGTGCACGGCTACGTGATGCCGCCGGCGAACCCGCCGGTGGAGGAGTCACCGTGGGCGAGCGACTACGCCAAGGTGAAGATGCTCGGTGACGATCTCCTCAACAAGGAACTCGTCGTCGAGGCCAAGTCCGATTTCGTCGTCGCCGGCTGGAACTCTGGTTTCAAGGACGAACGGGGCATCACTCCGGAGATCCTGGACAAGCTCGGGATCCAGAGCTTCATGCACAGCGAGAGCTGCTTCAACTACCCCAAGTACCCGGAAAAGCTCTCTCCGTTCGAGGCCCTCTACACCGATCTCGATCGGCTGGGCAAGATCTTCCAGGTCGAGGAGAAGGCGGACGAGGTCGTCGCCGGGCTGAAGAAGCGGGTGGAGGCCGTCGAGGCGAAGGCGCCCGAGGGCGAGCCGGTACCGGTCTTCCTCTACGACTCGGGCACCGATCAGCCCTTCACCGCGGGCAACCAGGTCCCGCCCAACGACATCATCAAGACCGCCGGCGGCAAGAACGTCTTCGACGGCCTCGACCAGAGGTGGACCCAGGTGAACTGGGAGGCCGTCGCCGAAGCGGAGCCGGAAGTCATCATGATCCTCGACTACGGGGACCTGCCCGCCCAGAAGAAGATCGACTTCCTGAAGAAATCCCCCCACACGAAGGAGCTGCCCGCCGTCAGGAAGGACAACTTCTTCATCCTCGACTACAACGAGGGCATCAGCGGGCCGCGCAACATCGACGGCCTGGAGAAGTTCGCGAAGTACCTGAGTGAGCTCCAGAGCTGACCGAGCCGCAGCCCGCCGGGGCCGTGTCCGATCCGCACGGCCCCGGCGCTCCCGGTCGCAAGCGCTGAACCCGGACGACTGCTGCGTCGGGAAAAGCGTCCCGGCGAACCCGGCGCCACCGGCCTTCGGCCACCTGCGGGCAGGAGGCGGAGGACCGGTCCCCTGACCCGCCCCTGTCTTGCTGCACCTGCCGAAACGCGACGGCCCGACGAGCAGCCCGAGCGCCTCGTGGGGCCGTTCGTCGCGGTCACTCGACGGGCCGGGTGCCGCGTGGGGGACCGTTTCGCCCACCATCGAGAAGGGACACAGATGACCAGAACCGCCGCCGGCGAGGCCGACCGCGCCGACCGAGGGCTCGGCTACGCCGTCAACGGCCCGTACTACGACACGATTTTTCCCGAGCAGGTGCGGGTCTCACTGACGGAGGCCCTGCGGCGGCTGGTGTCCGGAGCCGGCGCGGTCGCGGAGATCGGTCCCGGCACCGGGGTCTTCACCGAGATCCTGCTGGAGTTGCTCGGGCCGGACGGAGAGATCTTCGCGATCGAGCCGACACGCATCATGCGCGCCGCCCTGGTGACACGGCTGTCCCGCATACCGGCAGCCGCGGACACGGTGACCGTGCTGCCCGAGGACGCGCTGGAAGCCGAGGTGGACGTCCCGCTGGACGCCGTGGTGATGTTCAACATGATCATGCACTTCTCGCCGGAGCAGCGGGTTCGGCTCTGGCGCAAGTGGGCCCGCGCGCTCCACCCCGGCGGCCTGCTGATCATGGAGTCGCAGCATCCTCAGACGGCGACCGCGGTCCCGCCGTCGGTGATCCCCGGCGGCACGCTGGGACGGCACCGCTACGACACGCTCGCGCGGGCGGACGTGGTGGGTGAGAACCTGATCCGCTGGGTGATGACCTACCGAACCTGGCACGGCGACGACCTGCTCCGGGAAGAGGCCGCAGAATTCGACTGCCATGTCATCTCCGACGAGATGCTGGCCGCCGAACTGTCGGCGGTGGGCCTCGAACGTCACCCGACCGCGCCCGAAGGTATTCAGGCGTGGTGCAGGGTGAGGGAGCCCTGACCCCTCCAGTCTCCTCCTGGGCGTCCTGCGGCCCCACCGGCGGCGGCCCGCACTCCCGGCACCGCACACCACCCCCTTCACCTGCTTACCGGTGGCGCCGGACGCAGGAGGAGCGTTGTGAACGGCGCTGCAGGTACGCCGAGCCGGCCGGCCGGATCCGCCGGGTGCTTGAGGGACCGGGAGGGATCTGCGGATCACCCCGCATCCCCCCGTCCCGGGAAGGGAGGGCGTCCACGTCGGCGTCGGGGGAGGGCCGAGCGGCTCCTGCGTGAAGCCGGCCTCGCCGGCATCAGCCCACACCGGACGGGCGAGGGAGGGGAACGAGGGCCCAAACGCGCTTCACGGCCGAATGCGGGCGGAGGCGGTCGCCCCGTGGGCGGTGCCGCGGTAGGAGACCGCGGGGTTGCCGAGGCCGTCGAGGCCGATCTCGGCGTCGACCTCGAAGACGTCCGCCAGCCGGGCCGGGGTCAGTACGGCCGAGGGCGGTCCCGCGGCTACCAGGTGTCCCCGGTGCATGAGCAGCAGCCGGTCGCAGTAGCGGGCGGCCAGGGACAGGTCGTGCAGGGCGACGAGCACCGTCTGGTCGGTGGAGGCCAACAGCTCCATCAGCTGCAGCTGGTGCTTGATGTCCAGATGGTTGGTCGGCTCGTCGAGCAGGATGCACCAGGGCCGCTGGGCCAGCGCGCGGGCGATGTGGGTGCGCTGGCGTTCCCCGCCGGACAGCGACTTCCAGTGCCTGCCGGCGAGTTCGGTGAGCCCGGTCCGGGCGAGGGCGGCGGCGACGACGGCCCGGTCGGTGGCGCCGGGGCCACGCCACCGGTCCCGGAAGGGGGTGCGGCCGAGGCCGACGACGTCGGCCACGCGCAGGTCGCTGTCGGTGTCGGTGGCCTGTTCGACGAAGGCGACGTGCCGGGCGATCCGGCGTGCGTCCCAGTCCCGGATCGGCTCGCCGTCGTACAGCACGGTTCCGGTCGTCGGAACCCGGAGCCCGGCCAGGCAGCGCAGCAGGGAGGACTTGCCGGAGCCGTTGGGGCCGATCAGCCCGACCGTCTCCCCGGGGGCGATCTCCAGGGTCACGTCGTCGACGATCGTCCGGCCGGGCACCGACCAGCTCAGCTTTTCGGCGGCGATCCTCACAGCTCACCTCGCTTGCGCATGACCAGGAGGAACAGCGGCACGCCGAGCAGGGCGGTGAACACACCGACCGGGACCTCCTGGGGAGCGAAGGCCACCCGGGCCAGCGCATCCGTCCACACCAGGAAGACCGCGCCCACGAGTGCGGAGAACGGCAGCAGGGAGCGGTGCAGGGGCCCGACGAGGAAGCGCACCCCGTGCGGCACGATCAGCCCCACGAAGCCGATAGCGCCGACCGAGGCGACCGCCACCGCGGTCATCACCGCCGTCACCAGCAGCAGCACGCGCCGTACCGCCCGGACGTCGATTCCCAGCGACGAGGCGGTGTCGGTGCCGAAGGCGAAGGCGTCCAGGGCGGTCGAGTGCAGCCGGAAGACCACGAGCCCCACCACGCCGACCACCGCGCAGATGACCACCGGGTCCCAACGGGTCGAGGTCATCGAACCCAGCAGCCAGTGGGTGATGGCACGGATGGAGTCGGCGTCCCCGGACGCCGTCAGGACCAGGGAGGTCAGCGCCATGAAGAGCTCCGCCACGATCACGCCCGTCAGCACGATGCGTGCCGAATCGAGGCCGGTGCGCCGCAGCAGGAGCAGCAGCAGGCCGAACGACAGCAGGGCGCCCGCGAACGCCCCGCCGGTCACCCCGACCGCGCCCCCACCCACGCCGAGCACGACCACGGCCACAGCCCCGGTCGACGCCCCCGACGAGATGCCCAGCAGATAGGGATCGGCCAGGGCGTTGCGGGTGACGGCCTGCAGCACGGCCCCGCACGTGGCGAGTGAGGCGCCGACCAGCGCCGCCATGAGCACCCGCGGAACGCGCAGGTCCCAGATGAGGGAGTCGATCAGGCGGGGCAGCGGTTCGACGTCGAGGCCGAGACGGGGGCCCACCACCCGTGCCAGGTCGGTGTAGCCGACGTCGGCGACACCGATCCGTACCGACACCATCAGTGACCCGGCCAGCACCACTGTGCCGATCAGGAGCAGCACGGCCTGCGACAGGCCGGAGGGGCCGGAGACCGGTGGCGCGGGTGGCGTCTCGGCGGAGGCCGCGCGCCCGTGTTCACGGGCCGCCGGATGCAGCAGGTCCACCGTGTCCGGCACGCCGGACGGCGCGTCCGCGCTAGCGGACATACCCGAGTTCCTTCATGCCCTCGATCAGCAGCTTCAGGGTGTGCGTGGTGCGCACCGAGGGGTCCATCTCGATGCCGGGCACCTCGACGATCCGGTTCTTCCGCACCGCGGTCAGCTTGGACACCAGCGTGTCCCCACGCATCATCCTCAGCTTCTCCTCGGCGCTGTCACCGGGCGCTCCGCGCTCGGAGAGGTCGCCGACCACGATGAAGTCGGGGTCGCGGTCGGCGACCTGCTCCCAGGAGACCTCCGGCCATTCCTCGGCGATGTCGTCGAAGGCGTTCCTCGCGCCCACGAGGCGACTCATCTCGCTGGGCAGTCCGCCCTTTCCGGCCACGTACGGCAGCCCGTCGTAGACCGAGTACAGCCATACGACGGTCGGCTCGCCCTCGACCTCCTCCGCGGTCGCAGCCGCCTCGTCCACCACGGCCCGCTGCTCGGCGACCAGCTTCGCCGCCCGGTCCTCGACGCCGAAGATCCTGCCGTAGTTCTCGTAGTCGTCGAAGAGGAGGTCGAACGGGGTTTTGCCCGGGGCGTTCTGCTTCGGGCACTCCACCGCGCTCACGTAGGAGGGCAGGCCCAGTCCGGCGAGTTCCTCGCGGGTGCCGACCCGGTCCTTGGCGTAGAGGTCGTCGAAGGAGGCGACGACGAAGTCGGGGGTGGCGGCACGCAGTTGCTCGCCGGTGAGGATCTTGGGGTTGAGCACCGGTACCTCGGCGTAGGCGTCCTGGTACTCCTCGGCGATCTTCGTCTTCAGGTTCGCGGTTCCGGCCATGCGGTCCTCGAGCCCGAGCTCCAGCAGCGTCTCCGTGGCGGACTGATCCAGGGCGACAGCGCGCTCCGGCGGTTCGTCGAAGGACAGTTTCCGGCCGCAGCTCGTCACGGTCGCCGTCCGCGCGGCCGCCTTGTCCGCCGAGCCGTCGTCGGAAGACGCCCCCGACGAGGAGCAGCCGACGGCCGTGAGAGCGAACGCGGCCAGAGCGACGCCGAGTCGTAAGGGGTGACGCATGGAATTCTCCGGGCTGGAAGGAGTCGTGATGTCGGTCATGCGGGGAGCTCGGTCAGACCGGCGACTACTCTAGCGACAACGATTTTCATTACGCTAGCCCTCGGAAGGCGACGCGCGGTGGTGGGCTCGGATACTCCGCCATGTGCTGTCAGCCGCCAACGGCTCCGAGCCCGCGCGTTGTTGCCGACCGGCCCGGCAGGCCGGCGGGCCGCCCCGGAAGCCGGTCCGGTCACGGGCGCGCACGATCCGACCAGGCCCACGAACGACAGGAGCGCCACGACGTGCCGATCTCACCCATACCAACCACAGCGTCCGAGGACCTTCCCGGAAAGCAACGGCCCGTCCTGCTCGACGCCGCCTTCCTGCGGCTGTGGACGGGTGCCACGGCGTCGGGCCTGGCCACCTGGGCCCTGCCGTTCGTGCTGGGCTTCGCGGTGCTCGACCGCACGCTCACCGCAACCGACCTCGGCCTGCTGCTCGCGGCCCGCACCGCGGGGTTCCTCGCCGCCGTGCCCGTCGCCGGAGTACTGGCCGATCGGCACTCCCGCCGGGGCGTCGTGCTGTGGGCGGGACTGGCCGCGGGAGCCGCGGCACCACTGATCGCCGCCGGACTCGGCCGCTCGGTCCTGTTGGCGGCGTCGGCCGCCGCCCTGGCCGGCGCGGGACAGGGCGCCTGCCGGCCCGCCTTCCAGGCCCTGACCGCCGAGGTCGTCGACGCCGGCCGCAGGCAGCAGGCCAACGCCGCCATGACCCTCGCGGTCCGGGTGACCACCCTCACGGGCCCTTCGCTGACCGCCCTGCTCGCCGTGTTCCTCGACACCCGGGCCCTGCTGCTGGGCATCGGGCTGCTGTGGCTCGTCGCCGCCCTCGTACCCGGACCCGGTGCACATGCCGGCACCAGGACCGAGGACGCTCCTTGCGCCGAAGGCCCCGGACGGGTCTCGTTCCTGGCCGAGTTCGCCGACGGCGTCCGTGAAGCCCGCAGGCACCCGTGGTTCATCGCCGGGCTGGCAGCCCTGACGGCCGTCATAGCCACCGGCTACTCCGCGACCGGCGTCGCCCTGCCCCTGGTCAGCCGCGACGAGTACGGTACCGAGGTCGTGCTCGCGGGCGCGATGACCGCCTACACCGCCGGGGCGCTGGCCGCGGCCCTCCTGATCGCCCGCTGGCGCCCGCGGTCCCAGGGCTGGACCGCTCTGGCGGGCCTCGCCGCCTACGGCTTCGCTCCGCTGAGCCTGATGGTCCTCGTACACCCCGTGGTGGTGATGGCGGCCTACGCCGTCGCCGGCATCGGCATCGAACTGTTCAACGTGCCCTGGTTCACCGCAACCCAGCGCGAGGTCGCACCGGACAAGCTCGCCCGGGTCTCCTCCCTGGACTTCCTGCTCTCCTACGGCCTCGCCCCGGTCGGGCTCGTCCTCATCGCTCCGGCCGTCGATGCTTTCGGCACCCAGGCGGTCCTCGCGGTCTGTGCGCTGACCTGCTTCACCGCACCGGCCGTCGCCGCCCTCGTGCCCAGCGCCCGTCACTTCTCCCACAGGTCCGAAACGCCGTCCGGAGCCGAGCGAGAAGCCGGAGGGGCCGCCTGATGGGGCAGTCTCGGGTCATGCACTCACTCAGCAGCAGCACCCAGCCGCCTGCTCCCCCCGTGCTTCCGGGCGTCGTCCCCGGCCGGGTGTCCGGCGAACGTGAACAGGAGGCCCGTGCCCTCCTGTCACGGGACGGAGCCGTCGTCCTCACCGGCTACGAGAACACCGCCGACGCCCTCGTGGTCGCCGCGGCCCGCACCCTCGGCAGCCGCCTGCGCGAGCTGTACCCGCATCGCGTGCGCACCTCGCAGGACGCCGGTCCCGTCCACCTGCACGCCGACAGCTTCGACCTCGTCGTCGACGCCGGCGGCGTGCCCAGCAGGCGGCGCCACCCAGATGAGGACCACGTCCTGATCCAGTATGTCCGGCCCGCTCGCTCCGGGGGCGACTCCTTCGCGGTCGACGCGTACGGTTTCGTCGACGGCCTCGCGTCGACCGACCCCGCCCTCCTGGACTTCCTCACCGGCACCGACGTCGACCTGTACGGCGAGTGGGCGGGACTGCGCGGACTCCCCTCCACCCCGCGCGTCGCCCGGCACGTCGAGTACACCCGCACCGGCCGCCGCATCGTCCGTCGCACCGACGGGGCCGTCCCCCTGCACCGTGATCCGGACACCGACCGGGTGCGCGCCATGCTGGCCCGCTTCGACGAGACCGTGCACGCCCTCGAACCGGCCCTCCCGCGCTTCCGGCTCGTCGAGGGCGACATCCTCGTCCTCGACAACTACCGGTGCTGGCACGGCCGCGACGCGCACACCGGTGAGCGCACCGTCCGCATCCTCACCCTGCGCACGGCCGACGCCCGCTGAACCGATCCCCCGGCCCACGTCACGGGATCGTGCAGAACGCGCTCCGCATGGTCCCGACTCCTGTCACCGGTACGACTCCAGGAGATCGGCGAGCGGGCCTCTGTTGCCGAGTTCGGGACGACCGCGGTCGATAGCGCTGTCACGTTGCCGGGTGGGCCGGTGTCTGTCGGCGGGCCGGGGGCGGGGCCGGGATCCGGACTCAGGCCGCGGCGGGCCGACCGACGACGCCGGTGACCTGATCCCGGATGGTGAGGCGGGCAGTCATCTCGGCGCGGTATTCGGTGGCGGTCATCAGGTGGTGGCGGGTCCTGAAGTGGGGTGAGATGCCACTGAGAGCGGCCAGGAACTGCTGGGCTCCGCCGACGCTACGGAAGCCTTCACGGCGCGTTCGCGCCGCCGGGTGGGCTGATGACGGTTCTCCGCCCGGCTGTTCAGGCCCTTGTGGGAACGGTGCTCGACGGAGAGCACGACCTCGCGGTGGGCCGCGCCGTAAGAGCGCAGTTTGTCGGTGACGACCACCCGCGGCACCGCACCGGTCCTCTTCAGCAGCCTGCGGAAGAAGCGCCCGGCGGCGGCCTTGTCCCGCCGGCTCTGCAGGAGGATGTCGAGCACGGTGCCGCCCCGGTCGACGGCCCGCCACAGGTACTTCAGCTCGCCGTCGACCTCCACGAAGACCTCGTCCAGGGGCCGTTTGTCTCCGGGCGGGGTCGTCGGCGGCGCAGGCCGTCGGCGTAGACCTGCCCGGACTTGTACATCAGCGCCGGACGGTCTCGTGGGAGACGAGCACGCCGTGCTCGAGCATCATCTCCTCCACCTCGCGGAGCGACAGCGGGAAGCGGAAGTACAGCCGCACGCAGTGGGAGGTGATCTCCACCGGGTGCCGGTGCCCCTTGGACGACGGTGACGCGCTGTCCGCGGACGACCCCTCCCGGGATGACCCACCAGAGGATCATCCCAGGCCGGTCGACCAACGTGACAACGCCCATCCGCCTGACCGCCCCGACATCCCCCGCCGACGGACGGGTGATATGTGTCGACGAGTCCGGGCCGCTGAATCTGATGCCCGCAAGGGCAAGGCGTGGGGCCGGTGAGGCGTCCGCGCAGACTGCGGGCCACCTACAACCGGTACGGCGGCGTGCGGCACATGCTCGCCGCCCTCGACCTGGCCACCGGCAAGCTGTACTACCGCATCCGCCCGCGCAAACGGTGGCGGGAGCTCCTCGGCCTGCTCAAGGCCCTGCGCGCCCGCTGGCCCGGTCAGAAGCTGCATGTGGTGCTGGACAATTTCTCCCCGCACCAGCACGCGGCCGGGGCGGCGAAAAGGGGGATCCGTAAAAGGAGCCACCCGGCGGCATTGCCGTCGAGCCGGCCGACCACGGCCTCGGACGCTCCCGGGGCGGGCTGACGACCAGGATTCACCTTGCCGTCGAGCAGGGACAGAAGCCTCTGGCGGTGCTGATCACGGCTGGGCGGCGAGGCGACTCACCGCAGTTCGGGTCGGTCCTGTACACGATCCGGGTGCCGCGGATCGGTTCTGGCCGGCCCCGTGGACGACCGGACCGTGTGCGGGCCGACACAGCGCACGATTCCCGCCGCAACCGGGTCTACCTGCGAAGACGCGGTATCAAGGCGACCATTCCGGTCCCGGTGGACCGAGTTCGCAACCGCCAGAAGCTCGGTTCCCAAGGCGGTCGGCCGCCGAAGTCCGGCAAGACCGACTACCGCGAGCGCCACGCGGTCGAGTGCGGGATCAACCGCCTCGAGCGTCACCGGGCCGTGGCCACGAGGTACGACAAGCTCACCGTCCGTTACGAGGCGGCCGTGCTGGTGGCAGTCCTCAGCGAAGGGCTGTGAGCAGTGGCTCTCGCCGTCGACCTCAGTCTGTCGATGTCGGCATGGCGCAGGCGTCGGCGATGGCCCGGGTGTCCCAGTAGAACGGACGGACCTCGGTGATCTGCCCGTCCCTGACCGTGATCGCTTGCAGAATCGGGAAGCTGAGTTCACGGCCGGTCGCGCGAGCGCGAGCACGGACCTGTGTGAGCACGACCGCGGTCTCACCAGTGGCAAGGAACTCTTGCTCGACCATGTCGAACGACTCCCACACCTCTCCCATCGTGAGGAAGAACTGCGCCATGCCCTTGTGCCCACGCCAAGTGCCCCCATAGGGCAGAGAATCTGCTTGATGCAGCTCGACGTCCGGCGCAAAGAAGGGAGCGAGCAGGTCGAACGAAGCCTCGCCAGGGCCTCCCGCCGCCAGGTACTCCGCCTCAGCCGCGTACATGCCGGTGAGCACGGTTACTGACTCCGCAGTGGATGACATCGTCATGCCGCAAGCATGGACACCACAGCAGGACCTTGCTGGCGGCAATCAGACATCGTTGTGCTGCGCGGTCGACACTTCCGCAACATGCCCGGCGCAATGCCCGCGCGGAACCGAAGACGAACTTCGCACCCGAGTCACCGGTCCGATCATGGGCCGAATACCCGACCAGGGCCGCCTGAGCGTCTTCACGCCCCGGGTTCCTCCACGATCATCAACGTGCCACGGCTGCCAGGGCGGACAGCGTGTCGCGCGCCTGCCGGCACCCGGTACATCTCACCTGCCCCTAGGGCGACTTCGGCGCCCTCCACCAGCAGCTCCAGCCGCCCGTCAAGCACCAGCAGTACCTCATCAGCCCCGTGAGCCTCTTCCCGGACCGGTCTGCTGTCCATACGCAGGACTTTCACACAAGCCGTCCCCACCTGTCCCAAGGAGCAGGAGCTCCAGGCAGCCGGCAGCGCGGCCGCTGTCTCCACGACGTTGATCGAACTCATCACATGCCTCCCAGCGGGCTGCTCGCACCATGGTCCGAGCAGCTTGCCCGTCACATTCAGCGAATGCCGGGAAGCTATCCGAGCAGGGACGATCGTTGGTCGACCGTTCGGCAGAACCTCCCGCCGACCACACCTCGATTACCTGGCCAAGGCCGCGAGGCAAGCCGCTGAAGGGTGTGGCAGAGGGGCGTGAACAGGCGGGTCGGAGTGGTGTTCGGGTGTGTGTGGTCATGCGGCGAGGGCGAGGTCGTGCATGCGGGCGACGGCCTGGACGGCGTGGTGGAGGCCGTCGGCGCGCTGCCGGCAGTGACGGAGGATCTTGTAGTTCTTCATGCGGGAGAAGGTGTGCTCGACGCGGGCGCGGACCTTGCGATGCTGTGCGGTGTCCTCTTCCTCGCCCTTCGGCAGGGGCCGTCCGGGGCGTTCGCGGTGCGGGACGATCAGACCGGTGGTGGTGCGGGCGCCGTCGCCGAGGGCCGTCGCGCCTTCGCAGTGGGCGGCCAGGCCGGAGTTCCGCCAGGCCTCGGCGTCCGCGGTGGTGCCGGGCACCGGCCGGGCCGCGGCCGTCACCAGCCGGGTCTCGGCGTCCACGACGACCCGCACGTTCGCCGAGAACCGGTAGTCGCGCGAGGGCGTGCCGATCTTGCGGTCGCGGACCGGGACGAGGGTGCCGTCCACGATCCACAGCCGGTCGGCGGCATCGGCGGGGCCCGGGCCGGCTCGAGCGCGAGCAGCGGACCGAGCTGCCGCACGGCGAGACACCTCACTAGCCGCTCGCGGCGCCGGCGCATCCCAAGGGCCCCGGTCTGTGCGGGAGCTCAGGTGGCTCGGGCGTCGCGAGAGAGCACACCGGGCTGAGCTCGCACCACAATCACCAACGAGTGATCAAGGCGTCGGATGCTGACGCGTGGCGAGGGAGCCGGACGTCACCCCTCTGCTTCGAGACGTCGAGGTCGGAAAGGCCAGAGGCGTCCGTCCAGCGTCCACGCACCCGTGAGTGATCGTCGTGGTGGCGGACTCGGAGGTACCGGACGCCGCTCGATCTCACAAGAGCCATCAGACTGGCAGGTTCGTGCAGGGCATCCGTCCGGCGCCCACGCAACCGCCACCACGACAAGCAACGGGACTGCTCGCCGCTCCACGTGGAGGTCTCAGTGGACCGGGCTGGCCAGAGGCATCGCGGTCCCGTAGTCGAACATCCCGACACCAGCAGCACCCGCCCGGCCAGCGCAAGCCGCCGCGGACGGCCCCGCCCACACCCCTCGCCACCGCGTTCCCGCACCGCCCTCGACAGCCGGCCGAACTGATCCACCCGCAGGCCGGTGAACGTCTCCCCCCGCACCCGCTCGGCCCTCAACGCCCGAGCCATGCAACGGAGATGCCCGGTTCACGGCCTTCTGCAACACGCTTAGCCGAGCCACGCACCTACACCGTCCCAGGCCATCTCCAGTTGGCGGGCGTGCGACGGGCCGAGCTCGGCGTACACGACCGCGTGCGCCTGGCGCATGCTGTGCAGCCCGCCCATCCGCTTCAGCTCGGTGCCTATCGCCCGGGTTCGTGCATCTGCTGCGCCTGCGGTCAGGAACCCGCGGAGGACGGCAATGGCGAACAGCTCATCCAGGAGCTGGCTGGTCAAAGCCTCATTCCCAGTGGCGGCTCCGGCATGAGGGCGAGGCAGTAGACCGTGGTTGTGCCACATGGCTGCTCGGCCACCGTGGGCGTCGGGGGAGTCGTAGCCGAGGATCGCCTGCTGGCCGCCGCAGAAGTGGAGACGGCCCGCGGTGCGCCATATCCGGTAGCCGGTGAACACGCCTGCGTAGAGCGTGGAGATCTGGGCGCAGAAGCCGTCCGGGATCACCCCGACCGCAAAGTGCCTGAACCCTTGGCGGCGCAAGTCGCGCTCGAGATTGACACGGAGGATGTCGGTCGCCTCTACCACCGTTCCGCTCCACAGCCCCCTGCTGGACCATGCCTTTGCGACACTGCGGAACTCGGCCCTAAGCCTCGGCTCGTCGATCACGGGCGTGGCCGGCACTGCCTGCTCGACGAGCGTGTGAAGCGCCACCGGTACGCTGTCGGTCTGCGTCTCCTCGAAGGTCGCCTGCGCAGGTTGCGGCGGTGCCATCCCCAGGCGCGTTGCGGCCTCGTTGCGCATCGGGTTGTCCGGATTGCTGATGTGCGCGTAGACCTCAATGAGTACGGCTTCCTCGCTCATGCCCGTGACGGCCATGGCCCGGCGCATGGACACCCGCTCGCTCTTGCAGTCGACGCCCCGGCTGGAGTGACACATGCCCTTCACACCCTGCGGCATGTGGAGGACGTAGCCGCCGGCCGCGAGCGAGCCGCACACCGGGCAATACCGGAACCAGGTGTCGACGGGATCGGGATCGCCTTGAGCGGGGGACGGTTGCGCGGGCGGATCCCGGTGCTCCGGTAACTCTGGCTTGCGTCGTCTCCTGAAGCGCACCGGTCCTCCGCTCCGCCGCCGTCAGCATTCGGGCACATCACCGTAGCGCCGCAGGCTGGAGATACGACAGACCCCTCCAGCGCGCGGCGACGGTTCGCAAGACCGTCTGCCGCCGCCGCACCGGAAGAGGACAGCGGCCGACGGTGATACTCAGAGTGGCCAACCGAGGCGCTCAGCCACAGCACACCGCGGTGCGGTGACTTCCCAGCCGGCCGAGGTCCTGTGCCTGCGGGGTGAGGCTCTCGCCGTGACAGGCATGAGGTCAGATGAGGAGGGCGAAGCGGTAGGTACCGTGCTGGCCTGCTGCTGCGATCGTGCAGCCGTCACGATCCCGAGCGCACGAGTACAGCGGTCCTTCGGCTCGTGTCATGGCGACAGCGTCTTGTCCGCCGCCCACGTCCAGTACCCGATCGGCTGGTTCACCGGCTCCCCGTCCTCGTGCGCGTACTCCGTCGCACCGCCTTCCGCCTCGACCGGATTCACCTCGTGTGGTGTCCCCGGCGCCAGGCCCCTCGGACGCCATACGTCACCGGGTTCACCTCCGTCACGAGCAACCGTAGAACCTCAACTGCGGTTCGGATCACGGGGCAGCCGGTCTGGCTCCCTCGATGGTCGCGAGCCGTCCGCCCGAGCGGGGCATTGCCGTCCGGTACGACAAGACCCCGGACAGCTACCTCGCCGGCCCCTCCGCCTACGCGCCGCGATGGTCTGGCTGAAGGACCTCATCCGAACCACCCGTTGACCACGACTCAGTACGCGCCCTAGCGGCCTTCGCCGCAGTAGGCGAGGGCGCTCGAGTAGGTGCCCTCGGCGGCTCCGACCGGCAGGCCTTCACGGCCGCAGGCGGCGCGGTTGCGAAGCTCGGGCTGAGCGAGGTCCACGCCGACAAGACCGCCTTGGCCGCCCTGCGCGCCCTCATGCTCCGGATCCACGAAGCCGCCGCCCCCTTCATGCGACACGCCGACGAGCGTGTCGAAGCCACGGCGAACCAACTTCCGGCCGCCGTGCGGATATCCGGGAGACCACCCGGCTCGAGGCGGCGCTATCGGCCTTCGGGCAAGCCGTCGTGGCAGCAGCCGAGCCCCGCCCTTCCCGGCGGGCACGCCTACGCAGCCGAACGAGCCGCCGATCGGTCAGGCGTAGGACTCCCGAGACCTGATGCCGAGAAGGTCATCCACGAGCACGCCAACACCTGGCCCGGAGAGGACCTCCGCGTTGGCCGCTCCGGGAACCTCACGATCGAACGGGTGCTGCACGCCCGGTTCGGCAACCGGCGGCGACGCCAAACGCCTCGGTGACCTGTTCGGACTGAGCGTCGCTGCCCGCCACACCGCCACCCTCCAGCACCCGAGCCTGCGCGAGTAGACGCCCTGAGGCCCGGGGAACCGCGACCATGCCGTCCGCGCTCCAGAGCCGGCGGCCGGGCCCTGTACGACCCGTGCCCCGGCCCGGACGGGCGGCGACTCGTCATCTCCGGCGGAAGGCCGCGGCGCTGCGGGTGGGGGAACTCGAAGCCGAGCTGGAGCGGGTGCGGGCGGCTCTGACGTTCGAACCAGACCGAGCGCACGACCGGGTAGAGAACGGCAGGTCAGGGCCGGTAAGGGCGGTCCGGGCAGGTCGGCGACGCGGCTGGCCGATGTGGTTTTCGGTGCCGGTGTGGGGTCGGTGACGGTGGTACCGGCCCGGCCCATCGGGAACCCTGCCTGTCGTTCGGTGCCCGAGGGCGCAGCGCGGCCGCCGAAGGGCACGGCGGCCTTTCCGGATGCCCGGGCTTTCGGCTGAGGAGCCCGTGGATGTGGCTTGCCCGGCCGTCGTGGTGGGGGAGTCGTGCCGGGTGGACGACGCGGTGGACGTGTTCAGCCGACGGGCCATCCGGCCACCCGGCTTCTGGGCGGGCTCGGTTCCGAGGGCTGGACCTGTCCGTTGTGGATGGTGCCCCGCCAGGCGCCGCATTCCTGCCCGAGTCCTTCGATGAATTCTTTGAAGCGGCCGAGTTCCGCCCGGACCGCACGGGGCGACGCACCGGCTCGCGTCAGGAGACGTCCCTTGGTCCCGTGCGACTCGAAACGCATGCGCAGGACGATCTCGGTACGGTCCGGGGCCAGCTCCCGGAACGACACCTCGCCCCGGTGGCCGATCCGCCGGTCGAGGCCACGCCATGCGACCAGGGCGTCGGGACGCTGTTCCACGATCTCTGCCATGAACTCGTGGCGGACGGGACCGGCTCCGACCACCCAGCGCGTGAGGTTGGGCCGGAGCTGTTCGACCTGCTTCACCGCGGACATGAAGCGGGGGAAGGTCTTGAGCTGCGTCCACTGGTTGTAGGCGGTGCGCACGGGAACCGCGACCTCGATGGACTCTTCAACGCACTTCACGGCTGTTGCAGGCATGGCCCCGCCTGTCGTCGGGCATTGCTGTCGTCGGCACTGCTGTCCTCAGTGTCACCGCCCGTCCACCGGTCCGCCACCACACGGCCCGTGCGGCCCTCACGGCGTCCACCGGTTCCGCCGGTCGACAGCACGCTGCTCGGCATGTTTCGCCCCGGGCACCGTCACTCCCCGGCGGGGGAGCGAGCTGGGCCGGCAGTGGGCGCGCGTACTGCCGGGTACACGGTGGGTACCGGTGAAGCGGCCGAGGCCAGGACGCACCCCACCGAGCGCCTGGGCCGCCAGCGGGGGCCGACGGCCTGGCCGGACGGCGTGCCCCGGGGCCCGGCTTTCGGCACGGCCGACATGAACGAGTGGCCGGCTCGCACGCGGAACGGACCCGGGGGCCGGGGGAGCGGGGCGGGGCGGCCGCCGACGGAAGATCGTGTGGCGGCCTCCGGGCGGAGGCGCGAGACTGGGAAAACCCGAGCGTCCGCCGGTGAGAGGGAGTCCGATGTCGAAGAGGCCCGACGACGGTTCCAGGGAGCCGCTCACCGTGTCGCCGTCCAAGAAGTGGGCGGCGGGAGTGCCGGCGGTGGTGCACGCGCTGGAGTACTCCCTCGAGCAGACCTCCCCCCTGCGGACGGGGGAGACACTGCTGACGATGAACCAGGTGGACGGCATCGACTGTCCCGGCTGTGCCTGGGCCGACCCGTCTCCGGGCCACCGGCACCGCAACGAGTACTGCGAGAACGGCGCCAAGCACATCAACGACGAGGCGACCACACGGCGCATCACCCGCGATTTCTTCCTCGAGCACCCGGTCTCCGCCCTCGCCCGGCGGTCCGACATGTGGCTGAACCAGCAGGGACGGCTCACGGAACCGATGGTCAAGCGGCCCGGTTCCGACACCTACGAGCCGATCAGCTGGCACGACGCCTTCGGGCTGCTCTCCTCGGAGCTGACCTCCCTCGACTCACCCGACGAGGCGGTCTTCTACACCTCGGGCAGGGCCAGCAACGAGGCCGCCTTCGTGCTGCAGCTCTTCGCCAGGGCGTTCGGCACCAACAACCTGCCCGACTGCAGCAACATGTGTCACGAGTCCAGTGGCTTTGCCCTGCACGAGACCCTGGGCACCGGCAAGGGCACGGTCAGTCTGGAGGACATCCACCACGCCGACCTGATCTTCCTGGTGGGCCAGAACCCCGGGTCGAATCACCCACGGCAGCTCTCCGCGCTGGAACAGGCCAAACGGAACGGCGCCCGTATCATCGCGGTGAATCCGCTGCCCGAGGCCGGACTGCTGCGGTTCAGGAACCCGCAGAAGGCGCACGGGGTGATCGGGAACGGAACCCGGATCGCCGACCGGTTCCTGCACATCCGCGGCGGCGGGGACCTGGCACTGTTCCAGGGCCTGAACCGGCTGCTGCTGGAGGCCGAGGACGCCCGGCCCGGCCACGTGCTGGACCACGACTTCATCCGTACGCACACCGACGGGTTCGAGGACTTCTCGCGGCACGCCCGCACCATCGGGTGGGACGACATCCTCACGGCGACCGGTCTGACCCGCGAAGAGATCGAACGGGTCCGGGACGAGGTGCTGCGCAGCGAGCGCGTCATCGTCTGCTGGGCCATGGGACTGACACAGCACAAGCACGCCGTTCCCACCATCCGGGAGATCGTGAACTTCCTGATGCTGCGCGGCAACCTCGGCAGGGCGGGTGCCGGAGCCTGCCCCGTGCGCGGGCACAGCAACGTACAGGGCGACCGGACGATGGGCATCTGGGAGCAGATGCCGGACTCCTTCCTGGACGCACTGCGGCAGGAGTTCGGCTTCGACCCGCCGCGCGCCCACGGGCTGGACTCGGTGAACGCGATCAAGGCGATGCGCGAGGGCCGGATCAAGTTCTTCCTCTCCCTCGCCGGCAACTTCGTCCGGGCCGCGCCCGACAGCGCGGTCACCGAGGAGGCCCTGCGCTCGTGCCGCCTGACCGCCCACATCTCCACCAAGCTCAACCGGTCGCACACCGTGTGCGGCCGTACCGCGCTGATCCTGCCGGCCCTGGGCCGCACCGAACGGGACTTCCAGGCCGGCGGCGAGCAGTTCGTCACCGTGGAGAACTCGATGAGCGAGGTGCACACCTCGCGCGGACGGCTGAAGCCGGCCTCCCCCCTGCTGCTCAGCGAGGTCGCCATCCTGTGCCGGCTCGCCCGCCGCACGCTCGACGGCACGGGGAACATCCCGTGGGACGCGTTCGAGGCCGACTACGGGGAGATCCGGGACCGTGTCTCGCGCATCGTCCCGGGACTGCACGACTTCAACCGGCGCGTGGTGCGTCCCGGCGGCATCAGGCTGCCCAACACGGTCAACGAGGGCGTGTTCCAGACACCGGTCGGCAAGGCACGGTTCACCTGCAACGCCTGGGACATGCCGCGGGTTCCCGAGGGGCACCTGCTGCTGCAGACCCTGCGCTCGCACGACCAGTGGAACACCGTCCCCTACACGAGCGACGACCGCTACCGCGGCATCCACGGCAGCCGCCGGGTCGTCCTCGTCAACCGGGCGGACCTGACCGAACTGGGCTTCGTCGAAAGCGACCACGTCGACCTGGTCAGCGTGTGGACGGACGGCACCGAGCGGCGCGCCGAGGACTTCCAAGTCGTCGCCTACCCGGCCAAGCGCGGTTCCGCCGCCGCGTACTATCCCGAGACCAACGTCCTGGTGCCGCTCGACAGCGTGGCGGAAACCAGTAACCAGCCCACGTACAAGAGCATCGTCGTCCGTCTGGAGCCGACCCGTCTCCGGCCCGCCCCGGCGTCGCAGTGACGATGTCCGGCAGGGCCTGAGCGTGCCGTTCGGCCCCTGTCTTCCCTTCTGCGGGGCCCGGCCCGGTGAACGCCCGCGGGCGGGCAGGCGCGCCACAGCGGTCTTCGGGCGGGGTGCACGCGGTCCGCAGGACGGTGTGACGCGGGCGGGAACCGGGAACCCGGGCGGCATGACCGCACACGAGCAGGAGGCATCCCGGGCCGACCAGCGGGTCGTCGACCGGCTGGTGCCCGTCTGGCTGCAGGAGATGGAGCGACACGACGCCGATGAGGCACGGCGGGTGCGCGCGTACTGGCACAGCGGCACGCTGCCGGAGGAGAGCGCGCGTGACCTGACGACCTGGGTGACCGCCCGCGTCACGGACACCGGCTTCAACGAGGACGAGGGCCCGGACGTCACCGGCCCGGCGCGCATCACCCCGGCGGACAAGGAGAGCGTGCACAGGTGGCTCGCCGCGCGGGGGCACCGCCTGTGATCGCTTCCGCGGCCCCGGGACGCACCGGGGCCGGGCGCCGGCCGTGCTGCCGCCGCGGACGCCACCGTGCCGGCTCTCCAGTGGGGCGCCGGGGCGGCCGACGCACGGTCCGAGCCCACGGGAGCCTGCGCCGGCGGAGCCGGGTCGCCTCGCTCAGTACTCCTGACAAAGCTTCTGCACATGCCGGCAGGTGATCAGGCAGGCGGCGAGGCTGAGAAAGGACTCATGGACGTCGTCCCGTCGCTCCCCGCGGACGCGCGGGCGACGAAAGCCGCGGAGCCGGGGGACGGCCCGTTCGACGACTCAGCGGAAGACGCCCAGGCCGGAGCCGTGCGGGCCGGCCTCGCTCGGCGATGACCGGACGAATGCCCCGCTTCCACCACAGTCGCCGGTACTTGCCGTGATCGTAGCCGCGGTCCGTGCCCGCGACTCGTGCTCCCCACGACCCGACCACCGAGCAGACAGGCCGGCGGCCACATGATCAACAACTTTTGGCAGGGCCGGTCAGGCACCCGACTACCGGCCCGACCACGGCAGGTCGGCGCACTACAACACCTCTTTGGGGACTGTGTGCCGAGTTCCTGGCGCACGTCCAGGCAGCGCAGCCGGACACTGCGCTGCCCCGGATCCCCGTGCCGTACGGTCCGACGTCGCGGTCGCCCGCCGTCCGCAGCGGATCTCACCGGACCCGGCGGTGCCGCCGGTACGGCCGAAAGAGCCGAACCCGTACCGGGAATCAGGCCGCGACGAGCTCCTGCTCGCGCTCCGGCGTCCTGACCTTGGGCTTCCTGTTCGGCAGCGAGAGCCGGAAGACCTTGCGCCACGCGGAGAACACCTGCTTGGGCAGCGGCCCGGTGACGTACTCCAGCTCGTACTTCTCGAACAGCGCGCGCACCTTCACCGCGACCTCGGCGTACCGGTTGCTCGGCAGGTCCGGGAACAGGTGATGCTCGATCTGGTGGGACAGGTTGCCGGTCATGAAGTGCATGGCCCTGCTGCCGCTGATGTTCGCCGAGCCCATCATCTGGCGCAGGTACCACTGGCCGCGCGTCTCGCCCTCGATCGACCGGCGCTCGAAGACCTGCACGCCCTCGGGGAAGTGCCCGCACATGATCACCGAGTGGGACCAGAGGTTGCGGACCAGGTTCGCGGTGAACGTGGCGGCGAGCGTGGTGAGGAACGACGGGCCCGACAACAGCGGGTGGATCACGTAGTCCTTGAGCACCTGCTTGCGGATCTTGCGGCCCACGGCCCTGGCCCGCGCGCGGAACTCCGGGTCCTTGCGGCGGCGCTTGTGCAGGTTCTTGCCGAGCTCCAGGTCGTACGCCGCGATGCCGTACTCGAAGAAGCAGGCGTTGATGAAGTTCCACAACGGCTGGCCGAGGTGGAACGGGTGCCACTTCTGGTCCTCGTCGACGCGCATGATGCCGTAACCGAGGTCGTTGTCCTTGCCGACCACGTTGGTGTACGTGTGGTGCAGCTCGTTGTGCGAGTGCTTCCACTGATCAGACGGCGAGACGTGGTCCCACTCCCAGGTGGTGGAGTGGATCTTCGGGTCCCGCATCCAGTCCCACTGGCCGTGCAGGACGTTGTGGCCGATCTCCATGTTGTCCATGATCTTCGCCACGGACAGACCCGCGGTGCCGAGCAGCCACGCGGGCGGGAAGAACGAGAACAGCAGCACGCCCCTGCTGACCAGCTCGAGCTTGCGCTGCGCCGAGATGACCTTGCGGATGTAGGCGGCGTCTTTCTCGCCGCGGTCCGCGATCACCTCGTCGCGGATCGCGTCCAGCTCGCGGCCGAGCTCCTCGATCTGCTCCGCGGTCAGGTGGGCGGTGGGGTCGATGGCGGTCAAGGTGCTCCTACCGTTCGATGTCGCAGGGGCCCGCCGCGGCGGACACACAGGTCTGGATGAGGACGCCCGGCTCGGCCTCGGTGATCTCGCCGGTGCGCAGGTCGCGGACGGCGCCCGCCTTGAGCGGAGTGACGCAGCCGAAGCAGATGCCCATGCGGCACCCGGAAGGCATGAGCACGCCAGCCTCCTCGCCGATGTCCAGCAACGGCGTGGCGCCGTCCGCGTCGACGGTCCTGCCGGTGACGCTGAACGTGACCTCGCCGCCGTCGCCGGCGACGACGACGCCGGGGCGGAAGCGTTCGGTGTGCAGGCGCTCCCGGACGCCGTGCCCGCTCCAGTGCTCCTCGGCGGCGTCGAGCAGGCCCGCGGGCCCGCAGGCCCAGGTCTCGCGCTCGGCCCAGTCGGGCACGAGTTCGTCGAGACGGGCGATGTCGAGCATGCCGTCCGTGGCGGTGTGCACCTCGGAGAGCCGCAGCTTCTTGTCCGCGACCAGGTCGTGCAGTTCGTCGCGGAAGATCACGTCTTGCGGCCGTGGCGCACAGTGGACCATGACGACGTCGTCGAACTCGGTGTCGCGCAGCATGCCCATCACGGGCGTGATGCCGCTGCCGGCCGTCAGGTAGAGCACCTTGGCGGGCTTGGCCTGCGGCAGCACGAAGTCACCGGTCGCCTGGTCGAGCTGGATCAGCGTGCCCGGTTTCGCCCGGCGGACCAGGTGGTTGCTGACCTTGCCGTCCGGGATCGCCTTCACGGTGATCGTGACGCGGCCGTCCTGGCGGTTCGTCGGCGAGGTGATGGAGTAAGCACGCCACAGGCGCACCCCGTCGACGTCGACCCCGATCCGCACGTACTGACCGGCTCTGTGGCCGCGCCAGCCCCGTCCCGGCCTGATCACGATGGTCGCGGCGTCCCCCGTCTCGGGGCGCACGGCCTCGATGCGCCCACGCAGGTCAGCGCCCGCACGCAGCGGGCTGACCAGATCCAGGTAGTCCGACGGCAGCAACGGCGTCGTGACCATCTCCAGCAGTTTCCACGCCCTGCTGCGCAGGGCTGCACTCGTCATGACTCCAGCTTGCTGCGCCTCAAGGCGTAAAGTCCTGACCGCAGGACGTGAATCTGGTCGGCTGAATTGTTCGCAGGGAACAAAAACGTGAACCATGCAATCCGGAGGGCCAGTGAACTGGCCCTGGACGAGACGACGGTCACCGCACTTCGGGCCGCGCTGAAGACCACCGCCGACGAGGTCGTCCAGGCGATCATCGACGAGGTCCCTCCCTACGCCAACGCCCTATCGGGCCACATGGGCGCCACCATCCGCCGAGCCGTCCGCACCGCCCTGGGGCACTACCTGGACCTCGCGAGCGGGAACGCCACAGGCGGCGACGGCGGTGACGCGGCCTACGAGCTGGGCCGCGGCGAGGTGCGCGACGGCCGTTCGATGGACGCCCTGCTCAGCGCCTACCGCGTCGGCGCCCGCGTGGCCTGGCGATGCCTGGCAGCGGGTGCCGTATCCGCGGGCCTGCCCGCCGCCGAGGTCGCCAAGTTCGCCGAGCTGACCTTCGCCTACATCGACGAGCTCTCCGCCGCGAGCGCCGCGGGCCACGCCGACGAACTGGCCGCCCGGGGCAGAGCCCACGAGCGCCACCTGGAACACCTGGCCCGCGACCTCCTCGCCGGCGCGACCCCGGACGTGCTGCTGGCCTCTGCTCAACGGGCCGGGTGGCAGCCCCCGGTTTCGCTGACCGCGGTCCTGCTGCCCGCCGCCCAGGCCCGGCCCGCCTACCGCGCGCTCGACCCGAACGTCCTCGTCCTCGACGATCTGCCGGACGCCACCGGTGTGCTGCTCGTCCCCGATGCGGACCGGTCACATCTCTTGAGGCAGCTGACCGACCGCACCGCCGTGGTCGGTCCGGCCCGGCCATGGACTCGTGCGTCCGCCTCGTACGCACGAGCCGTACGCGCGCGTTCCCTCTCCTCTGACATTCGCGACACCGAGGACCACCTGCCCGAGCTGGTGCTGAGCGCCGACGCGGAGGCGTTCGCAGACCTGCGTGCCCGAGCCCTCGCACCGTTGCGGACCTTGCCTGTCGCGACCGCACTGCGGCTGGAGGAGACGTTGCGGGCGTGGCTGCTGCACCAGGGCAGGCGGGAGGAGGTGGCTGCGGCGTTGTTCGTCCATCCCCAGACGGTCCGGTACCGGATGTCGCAGCTGCGGGAGCTGTTTCCGGATCTCGCATCCCCACACCGGGTCCTTGAACTGACGCTGGCGGTCGGTCTTCGGGCCAGCTGACGAGTACTGCCTCGTTCTCGGTGCCGTCAGATGGCTCATGCGGCCCGGGGAAGAGCGGTATGAGCCAGGTTGAGACCGGGGGTTGGCGTGAAGACCGGACAAGGCCTCGGGAAGCCCGTCGGGGGCGCTGTCCCCGAGGAGCGCGGTGGCGGATACGGCTCGACTGGATCCGGTGGACGATGCGCACCGGCCCGCTCGTCGACGCGCTCATCGGGCATCTGGTCGGTGAGCTGGGACGCCATGCCCTGGAAAGCGGCTTTCACGTCGTCGTGGAGGGCGCTGTTCTGGCACGAGCCGCCCCACGGGCACGCAGCTGGGTGACCGGCGGGGCGGCCGGGCACACCGCGCGAGGGATGATGGGGACGGAACAACGGACGTGAGGTCAAGAGCTTCCACGGCGAAGCGGGTTCACCGCCCCCGTGAGAAGCGGAGTTCAATTTCATCCTTGGGACGAGCGGAGTTCCGGTCCTCGCGTACTTCACCGGGACATGGCCCAAGGCAATCGAGCCCTGCCGGGTGACGGACCTCGTCGTGGGCGGCATCGCCGACGATCGCGGCTCGGATCCGGCAGGCCGGCAAGAAACCGGGCCAGACAGCCAGCGTCACCTGCCCGGACCGGGCGCCGGCGGACATCACCGCTCAGACCCCCCAACCCGCGAACACGCAAGGCCCCCGGGGGCTCGTGCACGGCCCGTGGCCGCGGTCAGGCGGGCGGCCCAGGCGGGAAGGGGATCTCCGCGAGCACCGGGATCAGCTGCTCTTCCTCGTAGTCGAGGTGCGCCGTCAGCTCCTCGGTCATCCGCTCCAACCCGGCCCGGAACCGCTCGGGATCGGCCTGCGCGATGTCGGTGAGCAGAGCGGCGAGCTCCTGCTGGAGCCGCGCGACGGTGCGGTGCTCGGAACGCAGCCTCTCGAAGGCGTCCTTCAGACGAGGGTGCGCGGCCTCCATCGCGGGGAACATGCGCGCGTCCTCGCTCATGTGGTGGAACTCCAGCGTCTGGCAGAAGGCCAGGCAGTGCTGCCGGATCTGGAGCCCGAGCCCCGGCACCGGCTCGTCGTCCCCGTTCTGCCGGGCGGCCCGTGCCGTGAAGTAGGCGTCCGCTTCGGCCCTCACGTGCCGTAGCTGCCCGCGAAGCCAGACGTGGACCTCGATCAGCTTGTCGGCGAGGTTCCTGACCGTGCCGGGCCCCTCGCCGGGTGCCGGGTCGCTCCGCTCCAGCACCACGACGGGCAGGATCCGGTCAGTTTTCTCCTGGTACTCGCCGTAGCCGGGCTCGGCGTTCACCACGTACGAGAACAGGTGGTCGCGGTCCTCCCCCTCGGCGGGCACTGCGATGGCCTCGTACTCCTCCGTCCCGGTCTCCACCCGCACCAGCGGGGTGGCCACGAGGTTGTGGTACCAGGCAGGGTGGCAGGGCCCACCGAGGTTGGAGCCGACGACGAGCAGCCCACGCTCGTGACGGATGTAACCCAGCGGGGTGGTGCGCTCCTCACCGGATCTGGCGCCGGTTGTGGTGAGAAGCAGCAGATCGCCGCCCTCGAAGGGGCCGCCGACCTTTCCTCCGTTGGCTCGGAACTCCTCGATGACCCATTGGTTGAAGGGTGTGGACATACGAAGTGGGATCTCCTGGGTGTGGGACGCACAAGGCGCGGTACGGGGTACGGCGGGACGGTTCGCCGCAGAAACCGATTGGCTCGTCCGCCCGCACGGCGGAGGCACACGGTCCCAGTCCCGGGCAGGTCACGGCGTTGCGCCTCGGCGCGGCAGGCGAGGCCGGCCTGCCGGCACAACGAGGACGCGGGCACCCGACAGCGGGGAAGCGGCGAAAATGCGCCGGATCAGGTTTCGCCTGTGATGGATGAACGCATGGGGCTGTTCCCTGGTGACAGGTGGTCGCCCGATCGTCGGCCGGCCCAAGTCTTTTTGGCCGACGCCACGCGCCACACCTTCATTGGAACGATCAACGCTGGGCGCTGTCAAGGCGATGGGTCGGCACCGAGCGGGATTTGAGCCATCCTCAGGCGGAACGGACCGGTATGCCGCCGGTGGTCAACAAGACCGGACGAACGCAGCCGTCCGCCGCCTGTGCCGTTCAGAAACTCATCGTTGCCGGTCAAGCCGCGTATCTGTACTCATTGATGACGCCGCCGAGTACCCGGGTGCGGAGGAGCCGGTGTGCGGTCAGGTCGGTCGGGTGCTCGTGGGCGCGGGGAGGGAGTTGTCCCCGGGCCTGGTGGGGGCGATGGCCGTTGCAGTGGGGGACGTAGGCGTCGAGGGCGCGTCGAGCGTGGGCCTCGTTCAGGATCAGCGGGTGATCGGGGAACTCGCGTCGCAGTGTGCCGATGGCCCTCTCGCAGTGCGCGTTCATCCGTGGGGAACGCGGCGCGGGCTTCAGGGGCTGGATGGGCGCTGTCACGTTGTTGGGCACATGGGTACCTGACGTGGTGCCAGGGTGTGGCTGGCTCAGGCCTTCAGTCCTGATTCAAGCTGCGGTGGGCTGGCCGACGGTGCCGGTGATCCGGTCCCGGATCGCGAAGCGGAGAGTCATCTCGGTGCGGTGGCCGGGGGCGTTCACCAGGTGCCGTCGGGGGCGGAAGTGGGGCGAGATGCCGCTGAAGGCAGACAGGAACCGCTGGGCTGCGCCGACGCTGCGGAAGCCCTTCATCGCGCGTTCGCGTTGCCTGGTGGGCTGGTGGCTGTTCTCGGCCCGGTTGTTCAGGTACTTCGACTGCCGGTGCTCGACGGAGGGCATGTCCTCGCGGTGGGCCGCGCCGTAGGAGCGGAGCTTGTCGGTGACGATCACCCTGGGCACCGTGCGGGTCTTTGCGAGAAGACGGCGGAAGAAGCGCCTGGCCGCAGCCTTGTCCCGCCGGTCCTGCACGAGGATGTCGAGGACGTTCCCGTTCTGGTCGACGGCCCGCCACAGGTACTGCGGCCGCCCGTTGATCTTGATGAAGACCTCGTCCAGGTGCCACTTGTCCCCGGACTGAGGCTGCCGGCGGCGCAGCGCGTTTGCGTGAGCCTGCCCGAACTTGGCGCACCAGCGGCGGATCGTCTCATAGGAGACGACGATCCCACGCCCGAGCATCAGCTCCTCGACCTCGCGGAAGCTGAGCGGGAAGCGGTGATACAGCCACACGCAGTGGGAGATGACCTCGACCGGGTACCGGTGGCCTTTGTACGACGGCGGCGTGCTCTCCACGTACGGCTCCTCCAGCATGATCAGCCCGAAGAGCATCCCACGCCAACGGCCAACGTGACAGCGCCGTCACAACCGCTGGATCCGCTCTGCCGGAGGACCGTCCTCGTTTCCGGCGGCACCAGCGACACGGGCCTGGTGACCACACGCTTCGGGCGACTCGACCTCCCACTTCGACGAGCCCGGTGGAACGGGAGTCACCCCTCCAGGTAGGCGAGCACGGCCAGGACACGGCGGTGCCCCTCGAGGTCGGGTTCCAGGCCCAGCTTGGTGAAGATGTTGCGCACGTGCGTCTCGACGGTCTTGCCGCCCACCCCCAGACGCCGGGTGATCGATTCGTTGGTGCGTCCCTCCGCCATGAGCGCGAGCACGTCGTGCTCGCGCCGGGTGAGCGTCTCCAGGACGTTGACCGGGCGCGGCCGTTCCAGGAGACGGCGGACGACCTCTGGGTCGATGCAGGACTCGCCGTCTGCGACCCGTTTGAGGGCGTCAGTCAGCTCGTCGGGGTCGGCTATGCGGTCTTTGAGGAGGTAGCCGAAGCCTGCGGCGTCCCGGGAGAGGATCCGCATGGCGTTGCCGGTCTCCACGTACTGGGAGAGGAGCAGCACACCGGTCTCGGGGTGGCGGGAGCGTATGAGGGAGGCTGCTCGGATGCCCTCGTCGCTGTGGGTGGGGGGCATCCGGATGTCGATGACGGCGGCGTTCGGACGCAGTGCGGACACCAGGGCGAGGAGGTCGTCGGCGTCACCGACCTGGGCGACGACCTCCAGGCCGGCCTCCTGCAACAGCCGTACGAGCCCTTCACGCAGGAGAACGGAATCCTCTGCCACGATCACGCGCACGGCAGCTCCGCTCGTAGTCGGGTACCGCTCCCGGGCGGGCTGGTCACCCACAAGGCGCCGCCGGTCGCCGCGACGCGGTCGGCGAGGCCGCGCAGACCGGATCCGCCGGCCGGGGCGGCGCCGCCGATCCCGTCGTCGACGACCTCGACCACCAGGCGGTCCGCCCCCTCGTCGGTTTCGCGTCGTACGGACACGCTGACCACGTCGGCCTGGGAGTACTTCACCGCGTTGGACAGCGCCTCGCAGATGACGAAGTAGGCCGTCGACTCCGTCAGCGGGGGGAAGCGTCCCGGGTCCACCATGACGAGCAACGGAACGTGTGCCTGTGGGGCGAGTGCTCTGACCGCTGCCGCGAGCCCGTCACGGGTGAGGACGGCGGGGTGGATGCCGCGGGCGAGGTCGCGCAGTTCCTCCAAGGCCTGCCGCACCGCCTGGTCGGCTTCCGCCACCGTGCGGCGCAGGGCCGGGTCGGGGGCCCGTTCGTCACCGCGGGACAGGCCGGCATCAAGCCTGCGCAGGGTCATCAGGGCGAACACCAGCCGTGTCTGGGCGCCGTCGTGGAGGTCGCGCTCCAGTCGCCTGCGCTCCTCGTCCGCTGCCTGGAGGAGCCGTGAGCCGATGCCCGTGGCGTCCGCTGCCGTGGACCTCAGGCACAGACGTACGGAGCTGCTGACGGCGAGCAGCAGTTTCCCGTCTTCCTCCAGCGCCGCGTCGTGCACCAGCACGACCGTGGGCGTTCCGGCGGACTCGTCGACGACAGTGGTGCTCGCCCCGCTTCCGGGAGGCGGCAGCGGGAGGGCCTGGCCGGCCGGGTCCACGTAGGCCGGCCCCCGGCCCTCGCTGCTCCCGACGTCCGGTGACAGCAGGCCGAGACGGAGCGACGGATCTCCGAGCAGTCGTGCCAGAGTGTCCTGCAGCCGCTGCGGTGTCGGGTCCGCGCCGACCTCGATCACGAGATTGCCGACGTAGGCCCGGCGCAGTCGCATGCGCAGCAAGCTGATCAGGAAGGCGATCGGCACCAGGACCTGACTCGCGTCCGACGGCCAGGTCAGCACCGCGTCGGCGGTGTCCATGGCCTCGGGGGCGAGGAGGTGGACGACCTCCCAGCCGACGAAGGCCACGGCGATGGCGACCGAGACCCAGGCGGACAGCAGTACGCGGCGTCGCGCCGGACGGCTGATCCGCCAGCGGCGGACCAACGCCCCGAGGCACACGACGGTCAGCAGCGCCCCTGCCCAGCGGTAGCCGAGGTCCACCGCGTCGAACCAGCCCGGCTCCGCACGGATCAGCAGGAGATTGAGGTCCGGTCGGCAGTTCCGGCAGGAGAGGTAGGTGGCGTCCTCATGGAGTGCCGGATCGTAGAGAGCGGCCCGGACCAGCCCGCCGAAGGCCACCAGTGCGTAGCCGCTCACCACGACGGCGCGGTCCAGAGCGGTGGCGAGCCGTCCTTCGGGGAAGGCGAGCAGGAGGTGGGCCAGGACGGCCAGGTTCAGCGCCTCGCCCCACACGCCGAGGGTGAACAGCAGGGGGATGCCCGTGCCTTGCAGGTTACCGAGGAACCAGGTGAGCCCTTCGGCCAGCATGATGCGCCCGGTGGGGTTGGCGGGCCGCCGCCACCACGCGACCAGTCCGGCGCCCGCGTACGACCATCCCACCGACAGGTCGCGCGCGATGTCCGCGCCTGTCGCGCCGGCACGGCGGTAAGCCCAGGCTCCGCAGATCCCCGCGGCGAGTGCAGCCGTTGCCCAACACCACGGTGCCCAGCGGAAGACCGTTCTCCCACGGCTCCTCTTCACGGCGGTGACCATAAGCAGATGGTCGCTGCGGACTGCGTCTTTCCGGCCAGGCGGCGACGGGCCGTAGGGCCCGCCCGTGCGACACGGTGAATTCAGGGTCTGCCCTGATGCGCGCTTCCACGCCCTTCCATACCTTGTGTTTGCGACGTCGGCGGTGCAGTGGATCTGGTGGATTCCGGCCCGGGTGACTTCTCGGTCACTCATGTCGACCGACGGGTGTTTCCACTGATTTGTCATACTTATCGGCCTCTTGAAAATATGCTGAATCGAATCGCTGAGTCATGGATGCGCTCATGGCTCAGCGGCCGCCTACCGGCCGATGAGGGATGTGCACGGTGAAAGGAGCATGAAGAGGGCATCCCTTCTCGTCCCGATCGGCGGCGGACGGGGCCCGAACCGCGCCCAGGGCATGCGCAGCCGGTGAAGACCGGTGAATTCGCCGCCTCCGAGGCTTTCGGACGCGAAGTGTTTTCGTCGTGCGCGTCCTTCCGCGCGGTGAGCGCCGTCCGGTGAGAGAGGCCACTCCGGGATGTGCCTCTGCCGTCACGCCTGTTGCCACCTCGGATCAGCTGCTCCCGCTTCTCGTGAACCGGACCGACGGACGCGGTCGCACGTATCCGTGATCAAAAGGGGGATTGATGCAAGAAACGTTCTGGAGTCGACGCCGAGTGATGGGAATGCTGGCCGCTGCGGCTGCCGCGACTTCCTTACCCCTCGGGCGGGCGCCCGTCGCGCGTGCCGTCGACGACGGGGGCAGCGACGACAGCGACGCCTTCGACCTGCCGGACACTGCGCGCGGCCGAGTGGTGGAAGCGTGGATGCTGGGCGGGAAGGCCACCAAAGCGGCGGCCGGGTACGCCCTGACCGGCAGTGACA
This sequence comes from Streptomyces griseomycini, assembly GCF_014203535.1. GTDB lineage: Bacteria > Actinomycetota > Actinomycetes > Streptomycetales > Streptomycetaceae > Streptomyces > Streptomyces griseomycini. Next base: position 11,677 of record NZ_JACHJI010000016.1, on the reverse strand, counting down.
CCGACATCTCGGTTTTCCTCTCCGAGACGCTGCCGAAAGTGGAAGCCGAAGACAACCGGGTCGCGATCATGGCCGTGCTGGCCGGCGGGGGAAAGGGGATGCAGCGCGACGCCGCCGCCGCCCTCGACGCCGGTGACGCGGCCATCGCCGCCTTCATCGACACCGGATACGCCGCCGGGGTCAACGAGGACCTGCGCGTGGTGACCGCCGAAGTCCTCCACGAGGGGGGCACGGCCTTGACACGGGCCGCGAACGCGGCGCTCCAGGACGGCACCACCGAGGCGCTGGAGCTGTTCCTGGCCGAGGGCCAGCACACGGCCCGTGCGGAGGACCTGAGGGTCGCGGTCGCCGCCGCCATGACCACTGCCGGTCCCGAGGTCCGAAAATACGCTGAGCGGGCTCTGAACGGCGGTGACGGCGACGTGGAGTGGTTCCTCGACATCGGCCAGCACATCGCCCGGGCCCGGGACCAGGAGGCGTCCCGGATCGAGGAACTGGTCGCCGTGGTGGAGCGCGCCGGCCGCCGGGCCCAGGCCCAGACCGACCTGGCGGCCGACGCCTCCGAGCGAGCCGTCGAGGCGGCGGGCAAGGCCAAGAACGCGGCCGAGAAGGCCGCCGCCGAGGCCAAGGAGGCACAGCAGGACGTACGGAAGTCCGCCGCGGCGGCTCGGCGGGCGTTGTCGGCGGCCAAGGGCGCCGCCGGAGCCGCGAACACCGCGATCCGGGCATCGCGGGTGGCGACGGAGGCCGCTCGACATGCCTCGCAGGCGGCGACCGCGGCACAGCACGCGGCTTCGGTGGCCGCATCGGCGGCGTCCAAGGCCTACAACGCCGCGATCGAGGCGTCGAAGAACGCCACAGTGGCGGGGGCGGCCAAGAGCGCCGCCGTGGCGGCCAGGAACGCGGCGGCCAAGGCGCGGGCCGCGGCTCTGGGCGCGGACCGGGTGGCCAAGGAGGCGGATCGGGCCAACGCTGCCAGCGGCAGGGCGGCGGCTGCCGCTCGGGGCGCCGCCGGCGCCGCCTCCGCGGCCGCAGCCGCGGCCGAGACGGCCGGTGCCGCCTCCGGCGAGGCGCGGCAGCAGGCGATCGAGGCGCGCCGGCAGGCGGACATCGCAGCCGGGGCCGCCGAGCAAGCCACGAACGCGGCGACGAGAGCCAACGCGCTCGCCGCCGCGTCCGCGACCGCCGCACGGGCGTCGAGGGACGCGGCGAACTCGGCTGCCGAACATGCCGAGCGCTCGGCGGCCGCGGCGGAGGAAGCCGTGAAGTACGCCGGTCAGGCCCGGGACTTCGCGAACAAGTCCACGGCGCACGCCGCCGAGGCAGTCAAGGCCGCCAACACCGCCACCAGGGCCGTCCAGGAGGCCACGGCGGTAGAGGCCGAGGCGCGCGAGGCGGAGGCGGCACGACTGGAGATCGAACGGCAGGAGGGCATCGCCGAGGCTCGTGAACTGGCGCGGATCGAGGACGAGGGATGGACCGCCCACGCCGGCCGCATCGCCCAGGTCCAGCAGATCAACAAGGACATCCTCGCGCTCATCGCGCAGGCCGAACAGGCCCTGGAGGACGGCGTGACGGACCTGGCCGCGTCAGCCGGCCGCAAGGCAGCCCTGGGGTTGCTGGAGGCCGCGGGGACCTTCACCCGGGAGGCCGCCCAGTTCGCCCTGGCGGGCACCGATGACGACGTCTTCGCGTGGATAGACCTGGACCGTTCGATCGCCCAGAACCAGGACGAGCGCGAGACCGCTCTCTACATCGCACAGATCGCGGGTCCGGCGGTCGCCGAGGCGGCGGTCGAAGCCCTGGCCGGCGACTCCGCCACGGCGGTGGGCGACTTCAACACCTCCGGCCGGATCCGCGCCTCGCAGGAGGACAACAGACGGGCCATCCTCAAGATCATTCACGGGAACCCCGGGGCGGCGGTCCTGCGGGAGGCCCAGAAGGCGTTGAACGACGGAACCCCGGAAGCGCTGCAGAAGTTCCTCGACGAGATCTACCCCAACGCCCTCAAGGAGGACGACAGGGTCGCCATCATGGCGACCGTCCAGACAGGAGGCGCCTACACGAAGGTCCTCGGCGAGATCGCGATGGAGGGCCCCGCGTGGATGCGGCGCCAGTTCGTCGAGCGGGTCCGCCACTTCGCCGCCCAGCTCGACCTCGACACGGCCGCGCATGTGGCCGGCATGCGCGGGGCCATCGCGGGCGCCGCACGGGTCGCCCAGGAGGCCCAGCGGGACGCGGCCCACGCCTCGCGGACCGCCGCCGTGGCCCGTAACGCGGCTGCCGAGGCCGAACGCTGGGCATCGGCAGCGAAGGCGTCGGCGGCGAGTGCCGCGAATCTGGCGATCGAGGCCCGCCGGCACGCCGATGTCGCGGACAAGGCGGCCGCCGACGCCCGGGCATCGGCGGAGAAGGCCAGGTCGGCCGCGACCGTAGCGCGGGCGGCCTCCCGGGCGGCGAATTACGCCGCCAACCGGGCATTGGACGCGGCCGAGAACGCGCAGGCCTCCGCCGACCAGGCACGGGCGTCGGCCAACCGGGCCCGCAAGTCGGCGTTGGAAGCGGGACGCAGCGCCAGGGAGGCGGCCGCCGCCGCGGCCGACGCGCGACGGATCGCCGTCGAGACACGCAAGGACGAACTGCGGGAGCAGGCCCGCCAAGCCGCCCTGGAAGCCGCTCGCAACCGTGCGAACAGCCACAACCCGGCCGACAGCCCGGACCACGACCAGGTCAAGAAGAAGGACCACTGGTGGCAGAAGCCCGCCACCTGGGCGAAGGTCGCCGGCTGGGTGTCCACGGGCACCGGCGTCATCGCGACGGGGGCGGCAGTCGTCGCTGTGGCCTTCCCGCCCGCCGCCCCCGTCGCGGGGGTGGTCGCCGGCGTCGCCGGCGGCATCTCCATCGTCTCCGGCGGAGCCGAGGCAGCCCTGACGGGCCTCAAGCACGGCTTCACCAGCCGCAAGTTCGGCCGGGCCGTGGGGTCTTACGTCCTGTCCACCCTCACTCGGGGCGCCGGGAAACGAGTCAAGGACCTCTACGACCTCGCTGCCTGACCCCCGTCCCCCTCGGGAGGCGGTGGGGGCGGGACGGTCGGTGTCCCGCCCCGGGGCGGTCGGCGCCTCGCTCCGCCCCACCTGCCGGAACCTCCTTCGAGGCGCCCCTCTGCTGACAACCTCGGCCCGGCGCCCCTTCACGGGCTCCATGCCTATCCGACACAAGGGATCTGTGTTCATGACGCACCTGCGGCGCATCGCCGCCACCCTCGCGGTCGTGGCGGCCTGCTGCGCGACCCTGCTCGCCCTCACCGCCCAGCCGCCCACCACCGACGCCCCACCGGCCGTCACAGCTCCGGTGGCCGACACACGACCCGGCCATGTGGTGGAAACCTTCGCGTACCCCGGCGCGGACAGGATCCGACAAGAGCTGGGAATCGTCCTCAAGCGCGGCGACGGGCACATCGTGCTCGCCGACTGCGCCTCCGGGACCGGGCTGCTGGAGGTCTGGGCCCGGGGCAAAAGCAAGATCTGCTTCCGTGCCACCGGCGCCACCGGCCGGCTCACCCTCGAGGTCCCCGCCGTCTACGCCATCAAGGGCGCCGCCGGTCACACCGCCGACGTGACCCTCACCGCAGCCGACAGCACACGGCAGGACATCGACGTCCCCAAGGACTCCTGGACCCCGGTGGGGGAGTCCGCCGATCCCGTGGGCCGTGACTTCGCCCTCCTCGACATCCGTACCAGCCGATGACCGGAGAGACCCATCCCATGCGCGCTTCCTTCCGCCGTGTCGGCCGAGCGGCACTGCTGACCACCGCCCTGACCCTCCTACCGGCACTGCCGGCGCACGCCGTGACGGGACCGGCCCCGTCCGACAGCACCTGGTCCTTCACGGCCCGCCTCGACATCGGAGACGGCGAACGGGCCTGCACCGGAGCCCTCATCGACCCCGAATGGCTGCTGACCGCCGCCTCGTGCTTCCTCGACGACCCGGCCGGCGCCGGCAAGGTCACCGCCGGAGCCCCCCGGCAGGCGACCAGGGCCGTCATCGGCCGCACCGACCTGACCACCACCGCGGGCGTCGAACGCACGGTGGTCGACCTCGTCCCCCGCGAGGACCGTGACCTGGTCCTGGCCCGCCTGTCCTTCCCGGTAGCCGGCATCGCGCCGGCCCGGATAGCCGCCGCCCCCGCCGACGCCGGACAGCGGCTGACCTCGACCGGTTACGGGCGGACCGCCGACGAATGGGCTCCGGTCAAGGTCCATCACGGCACCTTCACCGCCGCCGCGCCCACCGGCGTGGACGTGCCGGTGACCGGGGACGCCGGAGCATCGATCTGCGCCGGTGACGCCGGCGCGCCGCTCTTCCAGTCCTCCGGCGACACCACGAAGATCCTCGCCGTGGCGTCCCGATCCGACCAGGGTGGCTGCTTCGGCATCGCCCCGGAGCAGACCTCCACCGCCGCCGTCGGTGCCCGCACCGACGACATCGCCGACTGGGTCGACGCCACCGTCACCGCTGCCCGCGGTCGCGTCGGTGTCGTCGACTTCAACGGTGACGGCATCGAGGACGTCTCCATCGGCGACCCCAAGGCCACCGTCGCCGCCGTCGCGGAGGCCGGCGCGGTCAGAGTCGTGTACGGCGGGGGCAAGGGTACCGCCCAACTCGACCAGAGCGCCTCCTTCGTCCCCGGCGACGCCGAGGCGGGCGACCGTTTCGGACACGCGCTCGCCACCGTCGACAACAACCAGGACGGCTACACCGACCTCGTGGTCGGCGCCCCCTACGAGGACGCCACCACCACGGTGACCGACGTCGGCACGGTCACCGTGATCTACGGGGCGCCGGCCGGCCTCGGCACGGGCCGGACCTCCGACAGCTACGTCCAGGGCGACGGCAGCGGGGCCATCAAGGCGGCGAAGAAGGAGAAGGGCGACCTTCTCGGCGCCACCCTCGCCGCCGGACGAACCCGTGAGGGCTCCCCCTACATCGTCATCGGGTCCCCGGGCGACGCTGTCGGCGGGAGGGCGAACGCGGGCACCGTCTTCTACCTGCGCGGTACCAGCAGCGTGGCCATCGCCCAGGGCACCGGAATGAGCGGCGGCCCCGAGGCGGGAGACAGGGTCGGGGCCTCGGTGGCCGCCGACGCCAACAACATCGCCGTCGGCGCCCCCGGGGAGGACATCGACGCGATCGCCGACGCCGGGGCCGTCTGGGTCTTCGCCCACCCCGCCCAGACCACCGGCCAACCCCTCGAGCGCGCCAACATCAACCAGAACCTCGACAACGTCGCCGGTGGGTCCGAGGCCGGCGACGTCCTGGGAGCCTCGGTCGCCCTCGCCGAGGACGGCGCCTCCGGCAACTCCGTCCTCGCCGTGGGCGTGCCGGGCGAGGCGCTCACCGCCGGAAACGGCACGGTGGCCAAGAACGCCGGCGGCATCGTCACCTTCGACCTCCCCAGGAGCGGTTCCTGGACGGAACGCAGGGTCATCACCCAGGACTCCGAGGACGTGGTCGGCGGCATCGAGGCCGGCGACCGCTTCGGCGAGACCCTGCAGGCCGTCAACCTCTCACCCAACACCACCCCCACCTGGCAGACCCTCCAACTCGTGGCGGGTTCACCCGGCGAGGCCCAGGGCAGCGTCGCCGCTGCGGGCGCCGTCCACACCATGACCCTCGTAGGCGCCCCCGGCCCCCACAACGACGTCGTCTTCGCCGGACACAACGGACTGCCCGGCGCCCCGACCGCCAACCACCGCATCGGTCAGACCATCGCGGTCAGCTCCACCAGCGTCTACGTCGGCCTGCCCACAGCCGCCGGCGGCGGCGCCGCCTACGCCGTGCCGTGGCAGAACCTCACCTCCCGCTCCGCCACCGGCACCGACCTCCCCGTCACCACGCACCAGCCCGGCAATGGCGGCATTCCCGCCGGCGGCAAAGCCTTCGGATCCGCCATCCGCTGACCTCACCATCCCACCCAAGCCTGTCTGCCAGGCGCGGGACGACGGCGCCCACCGCCACGCCCCGCGCCGGCCAGGCGCGTCCTCACGACCAGGAGAAGACCTGCGCCATGCCACGACCCCACCGAATACGGCTGTCCACTTCACCACGCACGAGGCGGTTACTTCCCGGTCTCCTCCTCGCTCTGAGCATCAACGCCACAGGAATCGCCGCCGCCGACGGCCAGGTCACGCCCCCCGCTGCGACGGCAGCCGCGACCCCGGGCGCCGCGACCACGCAGAAGGCCCCAACGTCGAAAGCCTCCCCCCACCAGGCTTCCGGAAGCGAGCAGAGTGACTCTACCGGCGCCCCCACGCACACCAGGCCCGTCACGACGACTCCGGTGGAGGACTGCGAACCCACCCGCGCAGGCTCCCGCGAGCGCCGAGCAGGTGCCGTACAGGCTTGCGTCACCACGAGCACCAAGCCGTCGGCCGCGGCTGCCGCCGACTCGGGCGGCTGCTCCATCACGGCCCCGGGGACATGGCAGTACACCCGCTTCGGATACTGCATGTACGGCCTGACCGTGCTGTACACGCTCAGGGACGCCGGCGGCAAACCGGTCGGCACCGGAACGCTGGACGTCTGGACCAGTGCGGTCCTGCCCGCCAGGGGAACGACTTGGAGCGAACTGGTCAGGGTGACCATGACCGGCGCGACCGGGCTCGTCACGACCTTGAACGTGAAGTTCAGGTCCGCCTGTTCGGCCGGCTGCAGGGCCACCACGAGAGCGCCGTGGTACGGGAAGACGGGCGACCTGATCGTGGGCAAGTTCGCCAAGGGCACCGTGTCCTACGCCTCCACCCCGGCCCAGGGCACGACGGTCGACTTCACCACCTCCTACCAGCTGTACGTGACCGCGCCCGGCGCCGAACCCATCGACCCCAACGCCTCCTGGAGCAACCCGGAGAAGATCCGCTGTGACGACGACACCGGCACCCCCGGCCCCGGCTGCGTCGTGCCCAGCGTCATGCCGGTCATCGAGATGAGCGCCCTGCGGAACGACCCGGGCTCGCCCGCGTCAGGCGCGGGCGCCGCGGCGGCCGGCTACCTGTGGGCCCAGGACAACCTCTCCGACGGCTGGGGAAGAGACAAGCCACTGACCCGCGCCAAGAACGGCATCAGCGAACGCACGGCTCGCACCTGCGGCAACGCAGGCTCGAAGCCCTTCCGGGCCCGGACGGACCTCGTACCGGACGACAGCTGCGCCGCATTCCCCTTCGGGGCCACCCACGAGGGCGGAACCGACGGCGCTTCGTGCGCCGAGATCATCCCGCACTACAGCACCGGTGGCTGGGACTTCTCTGTGCTGACCGGCGGCACGGCGAGCCCCTGCGTCCGGGCCCACGTCCCGCTCGCCGACCTCCAGTCCGCCGAGGGACAGCTCCTCGAGGATTACGCGGACCAACGAGTGCTGGAAGCCGAAGAGTTCAAACTGGAGATCTCCGGTCCGACCGCCGAACAGCCGCAGGCCACCTGCCTGAAGAGTCGCCCGGACGGCGCGCTCACTTCCGGCAACGGCTGGATCGCGAACAGCAGCGAACCGGTCTCGCACGTCAACAAGACCACCACCCCGCTCGGTCCGGCCGGAACCCGGGCGGCCAAGGCCCAGGCCTGCCTCGGTGCTGAGCGCGGCGCCGGATCAGACGCGGAGGGGGACATCACCGGCTGGCAGGACGCCCAGCTGTTCGCCCTCGCCAACCAGCCCGGAGCACAACTCGCTCGTTGCCACCTGATCGCCAACGTCCTCGGCGGCAAGGGCGGAACAGGGGACGGCGGACCGGACAATCTCGTCCCCTGCTGGCAGGTGGGGATGAACACCGGAACGCCCAGCATGCGGTCCTACGAGGCCCTGGCGCAGAAGGCCATCACGGACAACACCGCCGTCGGACCGAACGACGCGATCTTCTACCAGGTAACACCCCACTACCAGGACGGTGACAGCACCATCCCTCTCGGCGTCACCATGAGCGCAACCATCGAGCGGGCGGACGGGACGACACGGCCGCTGTTCCCCGACGTCTACATTTCCAACACCCGGGGCAACACCGGGCTGTTCAACCTCGGAAACTAGGGTCCGTCTTCAAAGATCATTAGGTGGTGGATCATGGTGTCGTGGTACGTCGTCATGAAATCACCGATCAGGATCGGGAGTTGTTCGCTCCGCTGATACCGCGGGCCGCGACGGGCCGGCCGCGGGTGGAGGACCGGCAGGTCATCAACGGGATGGTCTGCAAGATCCGGACCGGGATCTCCTGACGTGACCTGCCGGAACGCTATGGGCCGTGGCAGACGGTCTACACCCGCTTCCGCCGCTACGCCCTGGACGGCGTGTTCACCCGGGCCCTGCGGCAGATCCAGGCCCGGGCCGACGCGGCCGGGGACATCGACTGGCCGGTGCAGATCGACTCCATCATCGTCCGGGCCCACCAGCACGCCGCCGCGACCGGCCGAAAGGGGGGATCGGCCGGCCGGACGAACCGGACGATCACGCCCTCGGCCGATCCCGGGGCGGACCGACGACGAAAGTCCGTCTCGCCTGCGACGGCAAGGGCTGCCCTCTGGCCATCCTCGTCACCCCTGGCCGGCGCCACGACAGCACCTGCGCACGGATCCTGCTCGAACGTGTCCGCGTTCCCCGCGGCGGCCCCGGCCGGCCACGCTGCCGCCCCGACCGGGTCATCGCGGACAAGGCCTACAGCTCCCGCGGGTTCCGCACCTACCTGCGACGACGCGGCATCGCCCACACCATCCCCGAGAAGGCCGACCGACAGCGCCACCGGCTGAACCGGGACCGCCGGGGCGGCAGGCCACCAGGATCCGACCGGCAGACCTACCGCCGACGCAACGCCATCGAACGCCGCTTCAACCGGCTCAAGGGCTTCCACGGCATCGCCACCCGATACGACAAGACCGCCACCTCCTGCGAAGCAGCGGTCACACTCGCGTCGTTCCTGCTCTGGGCAAGATCCGTTTGAAGACGGACCCTAGATCTCCCCGGCCGCCAGCTGCCACGTCATGAAGTCCTCGACGAGTGCGGGCGGGTTGGCGGCCTCGGTGGCATGCACCTCCCAGCCGGGGCGTGCCATGTCGAAGACGACGACCGGCAGCGGTCGGCCGAGGATGCACTCGATCACCCCGTCGGCGTGCAGATGCCGGGCCAGATCGATCACGGCGTCGCAGAAGTGCGCGCGCAGCAGTTCGGCACGGGCAGCCACGTCCTCGTCGTCCAGCAGTCTGTCCAGGTCGAACTCGCCGTCGTACCAGGCGCCGAGGCGCCGCACCTCCTCGACGTACACCTGACTGCCGACCGGGTCCTCGGGGACGTTGCCAAGCGTTTCGAAGCCCTCGAGGAGCCAGTAGGCGTAGTTCCAGCGCACCTCGCCGTCGTCGTCCGGGTAGCGCTCCCGCTCGTACTGGCTCTCGGTGTTGTAGCCGATGGCCACGTACGGGCGGCGGTCGTCGTCGTCCACCCGCCAGATACGGAAGGACAGGGCGTAGATCTCGGGCCTCAGCTCGGCGGGGAAGCGTTCGAGGACGCCGACGGCCGCGGTCCGCAGATGGGCGAGGAAGGTTTCCGGTCGATCCGTCATCCGAGGAGCATCCCACTTTTACGAGTTGGTGCGTGATGGCGGGTGGGCCGTGTCCGGCCTGGTCGTGGCCTGTCTTCAGACGTAGATGGTGCGGTCGGATACGAGGCTGGCGATGGCGCGGTAGGTGTCAGGCAGGCGGTCGCGGCGGTGGGTCCAGCGCGTCAGCTGTTTCCAGCGTTTGTGACCGGCAAGGGCGTGTTCGACGGCGATGCGGTCGGACGAGTGCCAACGGCGGTCACGTTCCCACTGTTCGACTCTGCCGGGCAGTGCTCCGGGCCGCGGTTTTCCGGGCGGTGTGACCGCTTGCCCGCGGTGGTCGCGGCTCAGGCCGAGACAGCCGTCGTCCAGGAGGACCTCAACGTCGGGGAAGTGCTGGAAGCAGACGGCAATGCCCTCGTTGCGAGCGGCCATGGCATCGTGCATACGTCCAGGGCGCAGGGCATCGGTCCATAATGTGCGGCCACGCCAGTCGGCGATCACGGTGGCCTTCGGCGTGTTCTGTTTCTTCTTGCCGGAGACGAACGCGCGCCGGCCGCTCGCCACGAGCGAGGGCATCTATGTGGCCAGCGAACTGTTTTCATCCTGTCCTGCAGGGGTGATGGTGCAGGCCGGCGGGGTGGTGTGACGAGGCGAGGCTCCTGATCGTTGCGGTGGTGTTCTCTACGCACCACGCCTCGTCCGAGGAGCCTCGCTCGGTCCCGTATCGTGCCACGCTCGACGCCCCGCATGAGCTGGTCGGGCATGTCTCATGGCTGATCTGTGCCCGAAGGTGTGAACGCGGCACGCGGTGGCGCAAGCCGGGCTGCTTCCACCAGGCCTTGCCGGCGCTGGTGCACCTGCGCGAGAACGAGACGCTGCCCCAGCTCGCGGCGGGATGCGGGATCTCCACCGCAACCGCCGCTCCCCGTGACGCTACGCCCCACAGGACGCGTCCGTCACCCCTTCGGCACCTGCCACTCCACCGGCTCGTCCAGCACGCTCGGCGAATACAGCACCCGCTCCGGTCGGCCCTCCTCCGGCACCTGGAAGACGATGTTTCCTCGCACGCAGTCCCCTGCCGCGACCTTGGCGTCCATCGGGTACAAGGGCTTCGGGAGGTCGCCCGCGTTCATGCCCGCGGACTCCACCCGCACCCCGCCCTCGTAGGCCAGAGACCACGGGAACGGAGACGCCTGGATCGGATCGCCGCCCGTGTTGCAGACCTTCACGTCCAGCACCGCCCACTTCTCCCCCGGGCTGAGCATTTCGGGGATGCCCTTGATGCCTTCGTCGCGGTAGGCGAGGGCCGCAGCGGACAACGAGCCGTGGTCCTCGTCGATGTCGACGGTGTCACCGAGCTTGAACTCCTGCTCTTCCTCCGGCGACGGGCTACTGCTCGGGCTCGGCGGCGAGCTGGTCTCGGTGGCCTTGGTGACGGCCGGCTTGTTGTCGCTGTCGCTGTCGCCGTCGTCGTTGAGGAGGAGCGCGACCCCGCCGCCGATTGCGAATGCGGCGACCGCGGCACCTGCCACGAGGGCTGTGACCTTTTTCCGACTGGTGCTCTGTGGCGTGGGCGGCGGCTGGGTCACCGGTCCTCCTCTGATGTCGATGCGTCGGCTGCATGATGCACACGGGTGCACGTCCGGTGAAGGCGCTGTGTCCAGACCGTGACAAGCAGTCACCCGCGCGTGGCCGCACGAGTGCTCTTCCCTCACCGCAGCAAGCAAGGGGGTACGCCATGAGGCGCCACATCATCACCATCGCCGTAATCGGTCTGCTGGCCGTCGGCTGCTTCAACGGCAGCGACAAGCCCGACCCGAAGCCGACTGTCGGGACTTCGGCCGAAACCACGTCGGCGCCATCGGTAAGGTGAACGTGTTACCGGCGGCGTCCTTGACCTTGTGGCCCTTCAGGTTCACGTTCGCCTGTGCCGTTCAGAAGTGTGTCGCTGCAGGTCGTAGGGGTCTGGTGGCGCTCAGGGCCGCCTGGGGCGATGCCGTGGGTGATTGAGCGTTTTCAGCGTTGACGCTTCAGGGTGAGGACGGCGGCGGCGATGACGGTCATGCGGTTGGGGCTGCAGCGGGCTCTGCGGAAGACGTGCCAGGACT
>NZ_JACHJI010000015.1 GCF_014203535.1 Streptomyces griseomycini | reverse complement strand
GCAGCGTCGCACCGATGTCCGACGTACGCGTCGTCGTCATCGACTGCACCGACACCGGGGCGTCCCCGCCCACCGCCACCGACCCGACCTGGATCTGCCGGCTCTTCCGGCGCTCGGCGAGCTTGGTCGGAACGGACGGCATGCCGAGAGAAATCGCAGTCATCTGCTGTGCAACCCCAAGTCGTGGATCAAGGTCCGGCTCCCCGTGAGCAGCGGGCTCCGGGCTCCGAGATTACGGCAAGGGCCGACGCCCGAGCACATCCCGGTCGTAAACCCGTCCAAAGGGCGACGGCCCGGAACGAGAAGGTTCCAGGCCATCGTGAACGGCAGGTGTCGAAGTCCGGGGCTAGGAGATCCGGACCGGGTTCACCACGTCCGCGATCAGTACGAGGAGGGTGAAGCAGACGAAGATCCCGGCCACCACGTAGGCCACCGGCATCAGTTTCGCCACGTCGAACGGCCCCGGGTCGGGGCGGCGCAGCACCTTGGCGGTGTTGCGGCGCAGCGACTCCCACAGCGCGCCCGCGATGTGTCCGCCGTCGAGCGGCAGCAGCGGGAGCATGTTGAACAGGAACAGGGAGAGGTTGAAGCCCGCGAGCAGCATCACGAACATGGCCAGCTGCTGCGAGGCCGGGATGTCGAGCGTGGCGATCTCGCCGCCGACCCGGGCCGCGCCGACGACGCCCATCGGGGAGTCGGGCTCGCGCGGGCCGTCGCCGAAGGCCGCGTCCCACAGGGCGGGGACCTTGGACGGCAGGGCGGCGAGGGAGTCGACGGCGTCACCGACCCGGTCGGTCATCCAGACCACGGAGTCGCCGAAGTCCTGTTTGACGACGCCGGTGGCCGCGCTGAAGCCGAGGAAGCCGGCCTTGACGTACTCGCCCTCGACGTAGGCGCCGCTCGAGTCCTTCTTGGGGACCTGGTTGGTGGCGATCTCCGCGTGGAGGGTGACCTCCTCGCCCTTGCGGTCGACGACGATCGGCACGTCCTTGCCGGCACTGTCGCGGATGAGGTCGGAGAGGGTCCCCCAGTCCTCGGTCCGGACGCCGTCGAAGGCGACGATCCTGTCCCCCGCCTTCATGCCGGCCGCCTCGGCCGGCGACTCGGGGTCGGACTTCCTGCAGTCGTCGCGGTTCTCGCTGAGCGAGATGACGCACGGGGAGACCGAGCTGACGGTGGTGGTCTGCTGCTGGATGCCGAAGCCCATCAGCACGGTGAGGAACAGCACGACCGCGAGGATCAGGTTCATGAACGGGCCCGCGAACATCACGACGACCCGTTTCCACGGCTTGCGCGTGTAGAACAGGCGGTTCTCGTCGCCCGGTCTGAGTTCCTCGAACGCGGCGGAGCGGGCGTCCTCGATCATGCCGCGCCACGGTGAGGTGGAGCGGGCCTCCAGCCGGCCGTCGGGGCCGGGCGGGAACATGCCGATCATGCGGATGTAGCCGCCGAACGGGATCGCCTTGACGCCGTACTCGGTCTCGCCCTTGTGCCTCGACCACAGGGTCGGCCCGAAGCCGACCATGTACTGGGGCACGCGGATGCCGAACATCTTGGCCGTGGACAGGTGTCCGAGCTCGTGCCAGGCGATGGAGAACAGCAGGCCGACCGCGAAGACGACTATGCCGAGGATGAACATCAGGGTCGTCATGCACGCGCCTCCGCGCTCGCCGTCCGGACTGTCAGTTCCCGGGCCCGCGCGCGGGCCCAGGTCTCCGCTTCGAGGACGTCCGACACGGTCAGGGAGGTTCCCGATCGCGGTGTGCCGTGTTCCTCGACCACCCGCGTGACCGTCTCCATGATCCCGTTGAACGGCAGCGCGCCCGCGCGGAACGCCTCCACGCACTCCTCGTTGGCGGCATTGAACACCGCCGGGGCGGTGCCCGCGAGCTCGCCCACGTGCCGGGCGAGGTCCACCGAGGGGAACGCCTCGTTGTCGAGGGGGAGGAACTCCCAGGTGGACGCCTTGCTCCAGTCGAAGACCGGGGCGGCGTCGGGGACCCTCTCGGGCCAGCCGAGGCCGATGGCGATGGGCCCGCGCATGTCGGGGGGCGTCGCCTGGGCCAGTGTCGATCCGTCCGTGAACTCAACCATCGAGTGGACATACGACTGCGGGTGCACGACGACCTCAATGCGGTCGAAGGGAATGTCGTACAGCAGGTGCGCCTCGATGACCTCCAGGCCCTTGTTGACGAGGGTCGCGGAGTTGATCGTGATCACCGGGCCCATGGCCCAGGTGGGGTGGGCGAGGGCGTCCTCGACGGTGACGTGCGCGAGCTCCTCCCTGCTGCGGCCGCGGAAGGGGCCGCCGGAGGCGGTGACGACGAGCCTGCGGACGTCGGCTCGGGTGCCGGCGGCCAGCGCCTGGAAGAGCGCGGCGTGCTCGGAGTCGACCGGGATGATCTGCCCCGGCTCGGCCAGCGCCTTGACCAGCGGACCGCCGACGATGAGGGACTCCTTGTTGGCGAGCGCGAGGGTGCGGCCCGCCTCCAGGGCGGCGAGGGTCGGCGCGAGTCCGATGGAGCCGGTGATGCCGTTGAGGACGGTGTGGCAGTCGGAGGCGGCGAGGTGGGTGGCCGCGTCCGTCCCGGCCAGGATCTCGGGCAGCGGCTCCCCCGTCCCGTACTGCGCGGAGAGCGCCTCGCGCAGGGCCGGTACGACGTCCTCGCGGGCGACGGCGACCGTGCGCACCCGCAGCCGGTGGGCCTGCTCGGCGAGGAGGGCGACCCGGCCTCCGTTGGCGGACAGGCCGGTGACCCGGAAGCGGTCGGGGTTGCGCAGTACGAGGTCGATGGCCTGGGTGCCGATCGACCCGGTGGAGCCGAGGACCACCACGTCCTTCGGGCCGTCTCCCGCGGCGGGGTCGTACACCAGGTGCGGGTCGGCGAGGGGAGCTGGAGCGTCGGTCATGGACCCATTGTGTCCGGTCACCCCCACTGCCGGGGCCCCGCCCCGGCGGCCCGCGTCCGTGTCCCCGCGGTGCCGCGCCGGGCGGCCCGGAAGGGGACCGGCCCCTGTGACCGGCCCCTTCCGGGCCAGAACCGCGGCGGACCGGCCGGTACCCCGTGGGCGGCACCGGGATCCCCCTTCGGCGGTCGCGGGCGGCCGGGCGGCCACCCGGTCGGCGGGCGGGGCGTCGAGGACGTGCGCGATCAGCGGCAGGCCGTCAGGGCCCGTGTCCGGGGCACCGCGCTCGGCCTGCTCGATCCTCCGGCCACCGGGCCCGGTCGGCCTGCCCGGTTCCTCCGTTCCTCCCGGCCGGGTCCCCGGATTCCCGCGCCGCGCGGAGGCGCCCTCCGAGCGCACGCGGCCGGACGGCCCTGCCCGGTCGGGCGAAGGGCCGGGCCGCACGGGTGTGATCCGACCCGGGTGACCGCTTCCGGGGCGTCGTGAGGACCGTGGACGAGGAGCCCGTGCGGCCGCCCCCCGTCTCAGCGGATCGGCCGGTGCACGTTGTCCCGGGTGCTGGGGCCCGGGGCGGCGTCCGCGATCCACGGGCCGTCGCCCGAGGGGTCGACGACGCCCTCCTCCAGCCAGGCGTAAGTGCCCGAGAGCACCCCCTTGACGACCTTGCGGTCGAGGTCGTCGGTGTTGTTCCACAGCCGGTCGAAGAGTTCCTCGACGCGGATGCGGGCCTGGCGGCAGAAGGCGTCGGCGAGCTGGTAGGCCTCACGGCCGTTCTCGCCGCGGCTGCGCAGGAGCTCGGCCCGGACGCAGGCGGCGCTCATCGCGAACAGTTCGGCGCCGATGTCGACGATCCGGCCCAGGAATCCCTGCTTGGTCTCCATCCTCCCCTGCCAGCGGGACATGGCGTAGAAGGTGGAGCGGGCCAGCCTGCGGGAGGTGCGTTCGACGTAGCGCAGGTGCCCCGACAGGTCGATGCCGTGCTTGAACCCGCCGTAGGACCCGGGGAGCTGTCCGGCGCCCGCGACCAGCTTGGGCAGCCACTTCGCGTAGAAGACGCCCGCGTTCGCGCCCGCCCTGGCCTTGTCGGAGAGCGACTTCTCGGGGTCGATCAGATCGCCGGCGACCGACAGGTGGGCGTCGACGGCCTCACGCGCGATCAGCAGGTGCATGATCTCCGTGGACCCCTCGAAGATGCGGTTGATGCGCAGGTCGCGCAGCATCTGCTCGGCGGGGACCGCCCGCTCGCCGCGCGCCCGGAGGGACTCGGCGGTCTCGAACCCGCGTCCGCCGCGGATCTGGACCAGTTCGTCGGCCATCAGCCAGGCCATCTCCGAGCCGTACAGCTTGGCGAGGGCGGCCTCGATGCGGATGTCGTTGCGGTCCTCGTCCGCCATCTGCGAGGACAGGTCGAGGACGGCCTCCAGGGCGAAGGTGGTCGCCGCGATGAAGGCGATCTTGGAGCCGACCGCCTCGTGCAGCGCCACCGGCTTGCCCCACTGCTCCCGGGCCGCCGACCACTCGCGGGCGATCTTCAGACACCACTTGCCGGCGCCCACGCACATCGCGGGCAGGGACAGCCGCCCGGTGTTGAGCGTGGTGAGGGCGATCTTCAGGCCCTGGCCCTCCTCGCCGATGCGGTGCGAGGCGGGGACGCGGACCCGGTGGAAGCGGGTGACGCCGTTCTCCAGGCCGCGCAGGCCCATGAAGGCGTTGCGGTTCTCGACGGTGACGCCCTCGGAGCCCGCCTCCACGACGAACGCGGTGATGCCGCCCCGGTGGCCCTCGGACTTCGGCACGCGCGCCATGACGACGAGGAGGTCGGCGACCACGCCGTTGGTCGTCCAGAGCTTCACCCCGTCGAGGACGTAGTCGTCGCCGTCCGGGACCGCCGTCGTGGCGAGCCGTGCCGGGTCGGAGCCGACGTCCGGCTCGGTGAGCAGGAAGGCCGAGATGTCGGTGCGGGCGCAGCGCGGCAGGAACGTCTCCTTCTGCTCCTGCGTGCCGAAGAGCTTCAGCGGCTGCGGGACGCCGATCGACTGGTGGGCGGAGAGCAGGGCGCCGATCGCGGGGCTGGCGGAGCCGACCAGGGCGAGGGCCTTGTTGTAGTAGACCTGGGTGAGACCGAGGCCGCCGTACTTGGTGTCGATCTTCATGCCGAAGGCGCCGAGCTCCTTGAGCCCGGTGATCACCTCGTCGGGGATGCGTGCCTCGCGCTCGATCAGGGCGCCGTCGATCTCCGTCTCGCAGAAGTCGCGGAGCTTGGCGAGGAACTCCTCGCCGCGCTGGGCGTCCTCGTCGGCCGGGAGGGGGTGGGGATGGATGAGGTCGAGCCGGAAGCGGCCGAGGAACAGCTCCTTGGCGAAGCTGGGCTTGCGCCAGTGCTGTTCCCGGGCGGCCTCCGCGACTTGGCGGGCCTCACGTTCGGTGACGGTGGGCCGAGACGGGGACGGGGGTGTCTCGGGTGCTGCGGACATGAGGCTCACCTCGCCGCGAATAGGATGGTGTCGTTGCGTTACCGATTGGTGCTACTCGATCGTATGTACCCGATTCGTAGCCACCCCACCACCCTTCGTGCGGCCGTTCGGCCGATGCCGCGGCTCGGCACCTGCGGGAAAGAAAGCTGTCGAAGCGCTTCGACAACCTATGGACACCCACCTCCGCTAGGGCTACTGTCGAACCACCCTCACCCGCCCTTGTACGCTCTGCGCACTGTCGAAGCGCTTCACAAAACTTGGAGAGCTGGATGGTCACCCTCGCCGAGGTCGCCCAGCACGCCGGAGTCTCGGCGAGCACGGTGAGCTATGTCCTCAGCGGCAAGCGGTCCATCTCCGCGAACACCCGGCAGCGGGTCGAGCGGAGCATCCGCGAGCTCGGGTACCACCCGAACGCCGGGGCCCGCGCCCTGGCCAGCAGCAGGTCGAACATCATCGCGCTGATGGTCCCGCTGCGCACGGACATGTACGTACCGGTGATGATGGAGATCGCCATCGCCGTGGCCACCACGGCCCGCACGCACGGCTACGACGTGCTGCTGCTCACCGGCGAGGAGGGCCCGGACGCGGTGCGCCGCGTCTCGGGCAGCGGGCTCGCCGACGGGATGATCCTGATGGACGTCGAGCTCGACGACGAGCGGCTGCCGCTGCTGAGGGACGGGGGTGCCCCCGGTCGAGCGGAGTCGGGAGTGGGGGACGACCAGCCGGCGGTGCTGATCGGACTGCCCGCCGACACCACCGGTCTGACCTGCGTCGACCTCGACTTCAAGGCCACCGGCGCGCTGTGCGTGGAGCATCTGGCGACGCTGGGGCACCGGGACGTCGCCGTCATCGGCGAGGCCCCCGCGGTGTACGAGCGGCACACCGGCTTCGCCGAGCGCACCCTCGACGGACTCCGCTCCCGGGGGCGGGAGCTGGGGCTGCGGCTGCTGCACCGGCCGTGCGAGGGCGGGTACGACGCGATGGCCGCGACGCTCGCCCGGATCCTCGACGAACGTCCGGGCACCACCGGGTTCGTCGTCCAGAACGAGTCGGCGGTCGAGCCGTTGCTGGCCCTGCTGCGGCAGCAGGGCCGGGCCGTGCCCGAGGACGTCTCGGTGGTCGCGATCTGCCCCGAGCAGGTCGCCGTCCAGGCGTCGGTGCGGCTCACGTCCGTCGCCATCCCGGCGCAGGAGATGGGCCGGCACGCCGTGGAACAGCTGGTCGCCAAGCTCGACGGGCGGGGCGGCGACGAGGTCGTGCTGCTCGCGCCCGAGCTGACGGTCCGGGCGAGTTCCGGCCCGGCCCCCGTCCAGTAGCCCCGTCTCCCCTCCCCGCTTCTCCCTCCTCCCTTTCCGCCTCCCTCCTTCTCTCCTTCTCTTCGGCCTCTCCTTCTCTTCGGCTTCAGCGAACGCTCGCCCCCACCAGGGCACCTCCATGTCTGCTTTCCTCCAGGA
Source organism: Streptomyces griseomycini (assembly GCF_014203535.1). Classification (GTDB taxonomy): domain Bacteria; phylum Actinomycetota; class Actinomycetes; order Streptomycetales; family Streptomycetaceae; genus Streptomyces; species Streptomyces griseomycini. The sequence goes on along the minus strand of NZ_JACHJI010000015.1, from coordinate 156,892 downwards.
GCACGCCTCGTGACCCAGTCCGCCGAGACACAGCCCAAGGTCAGCCTCGCCCAGTCCTCCCCCACCGTCGGGACGTTCCGTGAGCGGGACGGTGCGCTGGAGTGGAGCGGCCGTCAGGAAACCGTACGGATCGAGCCGTGGGGGCCGGACGCGGTCCGGGTACGGGCCCGGCTCGGCGGCCCGGTGCTCCGGGACCTGCCCGGAGCCCTCCTGGACGGGGCCCCCGCCACCGAGTCCACCGTGAAGATCGAGGACGGCCGGGGCCGGCTGACCGTCGGCGCGCTGACCGCCGAGATCGACGCCGAGGGCATGGTCCGCTTCCTGCGCACCGCCGACGGGGGCGAACTGCTCGCCGAGGAGCGCGCCCACTTCTGGTGGCCCGGCCCTCGCCTGTACACGGCGGTCGGCAACGGTCACCACCGGCTGGAGCAGCGGTTCGCCGCCTACGACGACGAGCGGCTGTACGGCCTGGGCCAGCACCAGCACGGGCGGCTGGACCAGAAGGGCCTGGTCGTCGACCTGGTGCAGCGCAACGCCGAGGTGAGCATCCCGGTGCTCACCTCCAGCCGCGGCTACACCCTGCTGTGGAACAACCCGGCGATCGGCCGCGTGGAGCTGGCGCACAACGGCACCCGCTGGGTGGCGGACTCGGCCCGGCAGATCGACTACTGGATCACCGCGGGCGCCCCGGCGGACGCCCAGCGCCGCTACAGCGCGGTGACCGGGCGGTCGCCGATGCTGCCCGGGTGGGCGGCCGGCTTCTGGCAGTGCAAGCTGCGCTACCGCACCCAGGACGAGCTCCTCGCCGTGGCGAGGGAGTACAAGCGCCGGGGCCTGCCGCTGGACGCGATCGTCTGCGACTTCTTCCACTGGACCCACCTGGGCGAGTGGAAGTTCGACCCGAAGGAGTGGCCCGACCCGGCGGCGATGGTGCGCGAGCTGGACGAGCTCGGCGTCAAGCTGGTGGTCTCCGTGTGGCCGTCGGTCTCCCCGCTGAGCGAGAACCACCCGGTGATGGAGCAGCGCGGCTACTTCATCGGCACCCAGTACGGCCCGATGGCGCACGCCGACTGGCCGGACAAGGAGGTCGCCTCCACGGTCCAGGTCGCCTTCTACGACGCCACCAACCCGGAGGCCCGGGAGTTCGTGTGGTCGAGGATCAAGGAGAACTACCTCGACCCGTACGGCATCACGGCCTTCTGGCTGGACGCCTGCGAGCCGGAGCTGAAGCCGGGCTTCCCGGAGAACCTGCGCTACTGGGCGGGTCCGGGCCTGGAGGTCGGCAACCTCTACCCCGCCGAGAACTCCCGCGCCTTCCACGAGGGTCTCACCGCCGCCGGCGAGGACGAGGTGATCACCCTCAACCGCTCGGCGTGGGCGGGCAGCCAGCGCCACGGCGCCGCCCTGTGGTCCGGTGACATCGGCACCGACTTCGCCACCCTGCGCCGCCAGATCGCGGCCGGCCTCAACACCTCGCTGTCGGGCATCCCGTGGTGGAACACCGACATCGGCGGCTTCCACGGCGGCGACCCGGACGACCCCGCCTACCGCGAGGTGATGGTCCGCTGGTTCCAGTTCGGCGCGCTGTCCCCGCTGATGCGGCTGCACGGCTTCCGCGACCCGGGCATGCCGCTGGGCCCGGACATGACCGGCGGCCCGAACGAGGTGTGGTCGTACGGCGAGGAGGCCGGCGCGATCCTGGAGAAGTACCTGCGGCTGCGCGAACGGCTGAAGCCGTACGTCCTTCGGGTCATGCGGGAGGCGCACGAGGAGGGGCTGCCCGTGATGCGGCCGCTGTTCCTGGAGTTCCCCGGCGACCAGGTGGCCTGGTCGGTGGACGACGCGTACCTGTTCGGCCGCGACCTGCTGGTGGCCCCGGTGCTCACGGCGGGCGCCACGGCCCGCACGGCGTACCTCCCGGCGGGCGCGCGCTGGACGGACGCGTGGACGGGCGAGGCGTACGAGGGCGGTGCGGCCGTGACGGTCGACGCCCCGCTGGACCGCATCCCGCTGTTCCTGCGGGACGGGGCGAGCCTGCCGATCACGGCGCCGGACGCCGCGTAGGACCGGGCCGTGCCGGAGATCCGGCCGCCGCGGTCCGCGGCGGCGGCCGGGGCCGTCCCGGGCGGCTCAGCCGTGCGGCGGACGGGGATCGGTCCGCGGGATGACGCCCCGTCACCGCACGCAGTGCGACCTTCGAGGCATGACGGGTACGGCGCGGGCGACGAACGCCCCCTGGAACACGCGGCGGTGGCGGCGGCCGGAGGGGACACTCCGGGCGGTGACGCTCTGGGCTTCGGTGCACGCCTGCTTCGGCGTGGTCTGCGCGCTGAGCGGCACCCCGGTGCTCCGTTGGGTCGGCGGTCCCGCCCCCTCGGCCCTGGGATGGGCCGTCGCGGCACTGGCCGTGCTGGCCGCACTGGTCTGCGCGGCGGTGGCGCGGTACGGGCTCCGGCCACCGCTGCGGGCTCTGCTGTGGGCGGTCTGCGGACTCGCCGCGGCCACCGCGTTCAGCCTGCTCATGGACATCCTCGTGCTGCTGTTCGGTCAGGCGGTGGACAGTTGGGCGGTCACCGCGAACCGTGCCCTGGCCGCGATCGGGACACTGCTGCTCGCGGCCACCGCCCGCGCCGCCCGCCGCCCTTCCGCGGTGGCCGCCGCGACCACCCCGGCCACCGCCGTCGCGGCTCCGCCCGCCGCCTCCCTCCGGGTCCACCTCGTCGCCTGCGCCGGGACGGCGGCCTTCCTTCCTTACGTGGTGATGAAGCAGATCTGGGCGTCCGGCGGCACCTTCGCCGGAGTGACCGGCGAGGAGACGGCCGCGATCTCCGAGCGCAACGGCGCGTCGGGGCTCTGGCTCACCCTGGAGTCGTGGGGCCTCGACGGCACCGTGCTGATGGCCGCGCTCGGCACCTTCCTGCTCTGGGGCCTGGTCCGTCCGTGGGGCCAGGTCTTCCCGCGCCGGGTGCCGTTCCTGCGCGGCCGGCGCGTTCCGCGCGGACTTCCCCTGACCCCCGCGCTGATCGGTGCCGCCACCCTCGTCCCGTACGGGGTGCTCGGCACCGGCTACGTGGTCCTGGCCACGGCCGGTGTCGTGACGGTGCGGCGCGGCGACTTCCCCACCTCGGCCGACGCGCTGCTGGTCGGCTGGATCGGCATGATCGCGTTCGCCGGGTACGGGACCGCCCTGGCCGTCGCCGCCCGCTCCTACTGGCTCCGGACCCGTCCCGTCGGCCGGGGTGGCTGAGCGGCCGTCCGCCCCGCCCGTGCGCCCGTGCCGTGGACACGGGCCCCGCAGGTCCGGGACCTGCGGGGCCGCCGCGTCCTCGACGGGGCGAAGATCACTCACGGCGCCACAGCGCGGGGACGCGGGGCGGCTCCCAGCCGGTCATGGAGGTGTGGGCCTGCAGGCAGCGGTAGGCGGCGCCGCCGTGGGTCACCCGGTCGCCCGCCGCGTACGGGCGGCCCGGCGCCCAGCTGCCGCTCGGCGGGTCGGTGGGCGGGTCGGTCGGCGGGTCGGTGGGGCCGCCGTCCACGTCGAGCACGAAGTCGAAGGTGGCCTCCTTGCCGCCGCCGACGCTGCGGACGTTCATCAGCAGGGCCGGGTCGAAGATCGTGTCCGTGCTGTTGCGGGGCTCGCCGGGGAAGTACAGCTGGGTGGTGAGCACGGGCTCGCCGGGCGCCTGGGCCTTGACGTGGATGTGCCGGGTGCGGCCCGGGTAGAGGCCCGGCACGATCGTCCGCAGGGTGAAGGCGCCGGAGGCGTCGGTGAACTGGTGTCCGCGGAAGGCGTACCCGACGTTGTCGTAGGCGCCCGCGTCGTCGGCCTGCCAGAAGTCGAGCAGGACTCCCGCGAGCGGGACGCAGTTCCGGCCGAAGACGTAGCCGCCGACGGTGAGCGGGGTGCCGGGGGTGCCCGGTGTCACGAGGTTGCCGCGCAGCGGGGAGTTCGGCTTGAAGTAGGGGCCCTCCATCTGGGGGATCGTGGGGTCGTCGCCGTCGTCGCAGAAGGGGGTCGGCGTGAGGGGCCGTGCCCGGGTGCCGGCGTCCCGGGCGAGCGCCACCGTGCCCGTGGCGAGCAGCGGGACGGCGGCTCCGGCGGCGACGGCCGCCCTGAGCAGGCTCTTGCGGCTGATCCGGCGGTCTGCGCCGGTTCCCGCACCGCTGTCGGTGCCGGGTGCGCCGGGGCCGGGTGCGTCGGGGCCGGGTGCGTCGGGGCCGGGTGTGTCGGGGGCGGATGGTGTCATGGCGGGTTCCTCGGTCTCCTCGGTGGGGCGGAAGGACGGGACATGCCTGACCCGGAACACGCCCGCGCACGCGGGGCGGGCTGTCATGTCACGCGGGCGTGCTCCGACGGTGATCGCCGGAAAACGTAACCGCGGCGGCGACCGCGGAGGGAGATCCCGTTCCGGCCCCTGCACGGCGTTATGGAGACCCGCGGGCCCCCGGGACGCGCGGCCGCGGCCGGCCGGTGCCGGCCGGTGACGACGTGATCAACGCCACTGGCCCGTCCTGCCACCGAGGCGGCCGCAAGATCGTCTTCTTCGTCACCACACCCCTGCGCCGTACGAGCACGAAGGACTTCGTTGACTGCACTTCTCGACCGGATCGGGCGGCCCGTCGCCGCCGTCCTGGCCGTCGCCGGAATCGCCGCCGCCGTCCTGGTCGGCGGGGGCGGTCTGGACACGGTGGTGGGCTGCGGGATCGCGGACGACGACCGCCCCTCCCGGACCGCCGAGGACTGGGTCACCCACGCCGACCGCCGAGCGGGACACCGGCCGGCGCGACTTCACCGAAGGCGCCCTCCGCTACGCGACCGACCGCACGGTGACCTTCCGCACGGACGACGTCCTGTGGTCCGCGAAGAGTCCCCGGCACTCCCTCGGCGAGAACTTCGACATGGTGGCCGCCGGCTGGCAGGTGTACCGGAACGGCACCCGCACGAAGGCCACGACCGCGTACGCGCCCCGTCTGGAGACCGGCCACACCTATCTGCTCGCCCTGCGCCGGGCGGACGACCGGTGGACCGTCCTCGGCGAGGGCGCCGCCGTCCCGTTCGACGACCGCACCGTCGCCCGGGGCGAGTGGTGCGGGCGGGTCCTGGGCGAGGAGGACGTCGCACGGGGCGAGCGCTTCTCCCGCACGGACGACAGGAGTCTGGAGAAGCTCCTGGCCGGCCGGGATGAACAGGCAGTGAAGCGCGCACTCGACAGCGCGGGCGCGAAGGCGTCCGCGCCGAAGCCCTGACGCGGAGGGGCGCACCGGAACCGGAAGGAACCGGGGCGCCCCCGTCGCTTCGCGGTGGACGCCTAACCGCCCGACACCGTCAGGTTGTCGGTGCGGAAGTCCAGTCCGCCGGGCGACGAGGTGATCTCGTACCCGAACTGGACGTCGCCGATGGTCTCGTCGCCCATCCAGCCCTTGGTGTCCTTGATCCACTTCAGGATCGGGAGGATGTTCACCGTGCCGGAGGTGGAGTCGGAGGTGCGCAGGAACGAGAAGACCTCGTTGTGTCCGTTGCTCCCCTTGTAGACGTTCCAGGTGTGGCCGCCGAGGGTCACCGTGCCCTGGGAGGTGCCGAGCGGACCGACCGCTCCGTGGTGGTTCACCCAGAGCATGATCTCGTAGTCGTAGTCCGTGTCCCAGATGTCGTACGAGGTGTTGTACGCGCCCGAGGACGGGACGGTGACGTCGTAGCTGCTGCTGAGCGAACCGAGCGAGGAGATCGGCTTGCCGATCACCTTCTTGGCGTTCGGGTAGGACTTGATGCCGCCGGTGTTCGGGTGGTCGGCCCAGACGCCCCAGTCGGTGCCGGAGTTGGCCCAGACGCACTGGCTGCCGGCGCCGGAGCCCCAGATGTTGTTGTAGAGCGTGTAGCCGTTCAGGCCGGTGTTGCCCCACTGGTCGCAGGAGCTCCAGACGGCGGCGTGCGCGGGGGCGGAGGCGAGGCCGAGGGTGGCGCCGAGCGCGAGGGCGGGGGCCAGCAGGGCCCTGGTGATCCTGCTCGAGATGCTTGTTGCCATGGCTTTCCTTCCATGGGTGGGGGGAATCGCGGGGGTCACCGCGTCTTCAGCGTGAGGACGCGGTCTTCTCCGGCGACGAGGTCGAGGGGCTCGGCGCCGGCGGAAGTCCACAGGTCGATGCGGTGGGTGCGGTCCGGCCGCAGGACGGCGGTGGCGCCGTCCGGGGACCAGGTGAGGTCGAGTGCGGCGCCGAAGCGGGTGCGCACCCCGCGCAGGGCGCCGCTCGGGTACGCCGGCGGCGGGGCGGGCAGCAGGACCAGCCGGTCGGGGGTGGACTGCACGAGCGCCTCGATCAGCACGGCGGGCAGGGTGTGGGCGGCGTCGGCGTTGTAGACGTGGCGGTGGGGGTAGTGCGCGCTCATCAGGGAGGCGTGGAAGAAGTCGCCCTCCAGCACCTGGGCGAGCGCGTGGGCGACCCGCTCGCCGTCCCGCAGCCGCGCCGCGATCAGGGCGTGGTGCAGGTGGCCGTGCGCGGAGTCGTTCTCGGCACCGCGCAGTTCGAGGGCGCGGTGCGCGGCGGCGGCCAGGTCGGGGGTGTCGTAGGGGGTGATCTCCTCCAGGGGCCAGACGCCGTAGAGGTGGCTGAGGTGGCGGTGGTCGTAGGAGTCCTCCAGGCCGGGCCAGGCCCATTCGGCGAGCGCGCCGTCGGCGTTGATCCGGTGCGGCGGGAGCCGGTCGGCGAGCGCCCGCCAGCGGTCGGCGTGCTCGGGGTGGTGGTCGGCGGCGGTCAGCAGGGCGTGCCGGGCCGCGGAGAGGTCCATGGCCGCGTTGATCGCGCCCCAGCTCGCGTTCGCGGGCCGGTTCTCGGGCGAGTAGGAGGGGACCACGACCAGTCGGCCCCCGGTGTCGGTGCGGGTGAGGAAGTCCTCGTAGAACAGGGCGACCTCGGCGAGCGCGGCGGCGGTGCGCGGGTCGCGCTCGCCGCGGGTCTCGTCGTGGTCGACGAGGGGTTTGAGGAGCCAGTCGGCGCCGGCGGTCCACAGGTGGAGGGGGTACTCGCGGCTGAAGTGGTACGCGTGTCCGGACTCGCCGTCGGTGTGCGCGGGCGCGACCGCGCCCCGCGTGCCGAAGACCGCGCGGGCGTTGTCCCGCCAGTCGGGCAGCTGGCGGTGGACGAGTGACGCCAGGGCCTCGGTGACCTCGGGGAGGGCGGCGGCCGCGGCGGAGGCGGTCTGCAGGTTGAGGTTGGCGTCGTTGGTGAAGGCGCCGGACCACGCGGTGTCCCAGTCGCCGGTCCACAGTCCGGTGAGGCGGGGCGGGAACAGGCCGCTGGCGGACAGCAGGTGGTAGCGGCCGGCCGCGAAGAGGCGTTCGAGCAGGGCGGCGCTGTGCGGCCGGGTCAGCAGCGCGGAGCCCGGCAGGGCGCGTTCGGCCGGGTCGGCGGCCAGGTCGAGGGTGACGCGCTCGTACGCGGTGCGGTGGTGCGGCAGGTGGCGGGCCAGGAGGCCGTCGTACGGGCTCCGCCGCCCCTCGCCGTGCGGCTCGTCGAGCAGCCCGCGCAGCGCGCGGCCCTCGGCGAGCACGTCCGCCTCCCCGGTGTGCCGCCGCACCCGGGTGAGCAGCAGGACGGACCGCGCGCCCTCGACCCGGGCCCCCGGAGGGGCGAGCGTGGTCGTGCCGCCGGTGACGACGACCAGGGTGACGCCGGTGTACGCGCGGTCGCCGTCCGGGTAGCGGGCGCGCAGGCTCAGCAGGGCGCCCTCGGGGGTGAGGACGGCGCCGTGGCCGACGCCCAGTGCGGTGGGGGCGCCGGGGAGGCGGTGGTCCAGGGACACGTCGAGGGTGAGTCCGGGGGCGGTGACGTGCTGGACGACCACGTCGTCGGCGCGGGAGACGAAGACGCGGCTGGTCCAGCCGGCGCGGGTCGCCTCCGTGACGCCGGTGGCGAAGTCGACCGTGCGGCGGTACCGGGTCCGGTCGTCACCCCGGTCGTCGCCCGGGGCGTCGTCCGGGCGGCGCAGCCGTACCTGGAAGGCCGGGTGGAAGGGCTGCACCCACGTCAGGGGGCGGCCGTCGGTGAAGTCCTCGGCGGCGGTCAGGTCACCGGAGAGCAGGCGGTCCCGGAGGCCGGGGAGCCCGTCGGCCAGGCGGGGCGGCAGACGGTGCTCGCCGCGCTCCGCGTGCGGGCGGACCAGGGTGTGGTGCGTGACGACGGTCCGGTCGTCGTCCGGATCGCCGAACACGAGGGCGCCGTGGTGGCCGTTGCCGCTCAGGAAGCCGTCCTCCCAGCGGGCGGCCGGATCCGGTTCCCAGGTTCCGTGGACGGGCGTGGCGCTCATGACCGCAGCACCGCCACGCCGTAGCGGCCGAGGGTGAGCCGGTCGGTCACGGCCTCTTCCGCCAGCAGGTCGTGATGGGCGCCGGGGACCTCCACGGTGACCGGCTCGCGGCCGTGGTTGAGCAGGAACAGCAGTTCGCCGCGGCGCACCGCCTCGACCCGGTCCGGCAGCCCGTCGAGCACCGGCCGGACGCCGGCCTCCCCCGCGGCGCGGGCCAGCAGCTCGCGCAGCGCCTCCGGCTCGGGGAGCGTGGAGACGTACCAGGCGCGGCCCTTGCGCAGGACGGCGGGCAGTCCGTCGAGTTCCCCGCCCTTGTAGGGCGTCGTCTCGTCGGCGGTGCCGTCGGGTTCCAGCTCCTCCGACCACAGGGTGCCCCGGAAGCCCTCGCACTCGGCGGTCTCCCCCGCCTCCAGCGGCCACCACTCGTGCAGGGTGCGGATGCCGAAGAGCGCGCGCAGCCGGGCGTCCATGCCGCCGGGCCGCACCCGGTCGTCCTGGTCGGCGACGCCGGTCAGGAAGCCGCAGACCAGGGTGCCGCCGCCGCGCACGTACGCCAGGAGGTTGTCGACGGCCGCGTCGGTGAGGAGGTAGAGCTGCGGGACGACGACCATCCGGTAGGCGGACAGGTCGTGCGCGGGGTGGGCGAAGTCGGTGGTGAGGTGGGCCTGCCACAGCGCGCGGTGCCAGGCGCGCAGGACCTGCGGGTAGTCGACCTCGCGCGACGGCCGGGCCTCCTGGTCGCCGGCCCACCAGGAGTGCCAGTCGTGCAGCACGGCGACGTCGGCGGCGATCCGGCCACCGGTGACATGCGGGGCGATCCGCGCCAGGTCCGCGCCGAGCTGCCTGACCTCCTGGTACGCACGTCCCCGCTCGCCCGCGTGGCCGACCATCCCGGAGTGGAACTTCTCCGCGCCCTGCCGGGACTGGCGCCACTGGAAGTAGCAGACGGCGTCCGCCCCGCGGGCCACGGCCTGCAGGGACCACAGGCGGTTGAGGCCGCGCGGCTTGGGGTGGTTCACCCCGCGCCAGTTGACCGGGCCGGCCGCCTGCTCCATGAGCATCCAGGGACCGCGGGCCTGGGAGCGGGTCATGTCCTGCACGAGCGCGCCGTCCTGGGCGCCGAGGGGGTCGCGGGGGTCGGGGTAGAGGTCGACGGAGACGACGTCCTCCTCCTCGGCCCAGCGCCAGGCGTCCTGGCCGGCCCACAGCGGCATGAAGTTGGTGGTGACCGGCAGGTGCGGGGTGTGCCGGCGGACGATGTCGCGTTCGGCGGTGTAGCACTCCAGGAGCATGTCGGACGTGAAGCGCTTGAAGTCCAGCACCTGGGTGGGGTTCTTCAGGTAGTGCGCGCGGCGGGGCGGCAGCACCTCCGCCCAGTCGCCGTAGCCCTGGCTCCAGAAGGCGGTGCCCCAGGCGGTGTTGAGGGCGTCGAGGGTGCCGTACCGGGCGCGGAGCCAGTCGCGGAAGCGGGCGGCGGCCTCGTCGCCCCAGTCGTAGGTGCAGTACTCGTTGTTGATGTGCCACATCGTGAGGGCCGGGTGGCCGCCGTAGCGGGCGGCCAGGTCCTCGGTGACGGCGGCGGCGAGGCGGCGGTAGGTGGCGCTGGAGTGCGAGAAGTGCTGCCGTCCGCCCCACCACTCGGTCCGGCCGTCCTCGTCGCGGGGCAGGGTGTCCGGGTGCAGGTGGCCCATCCAGGGCGGCGGGGAGGCGGTCGGGGTGGCGAGGACGACGCCGATGCCGTTCTCGTGCATCAGGTCCATCAGCCGGTCCAGCCAGCCGAAGTCGCGTTCGCCCGGCCGGGGTTCGATCCTGGACCAGGAGAAGACGCCCAGGGTGACGGAGTTGACGCCGGCCTCCCGCATGAGGCGGACGTCCTCGTGCCAGACCTCCTCGGGCCACTGCTCCGGGTTGTAGTCGCCGCCGTAGAGGATCCGGCCGCGGGTGGCGTCGGCGAGCGTGGGTCCTTCGTGCTCGGTCACCGGACGGGCTCCCCGTACTGGATGCCGCGTCCGTTGGTGGCGAGGTAGACCCGGCCGTACACGCGCGGGTCGCCGGTGATCGCCTCGCCGGTCCAGCCCCACTGGTGGTCGTCGTCGTTGACGCGCACCCAGGTCCTCGCCTCGTCGTCGGAGCGGTACACGGCGGTGATCGCCTCCGTCGAGCCGACCTGGTAGATCGCCGGGTAGTCGGCGCCGTCGGCGGCCTTGCCGAAGCCGAGGGTGTGGGAGGCCCGGCAGCTCTCGACCCTCGTGAAGGTCCCGCCGCCGTCGGTCGAGCGGTACAGTCCGTCGCCCTTGGCGCTCAGCCACAGGTCGCCGGACCTGCCGGGCGCCGCGACCAGCTTGAACTGGCTGTCGCCGGACGGCAGTCCGCTCGCCCGCGCGGCGAAGGTGCGCCCGCCGTCGGCGCTGGCGAACAGCGTCCCCGTGTCGGTGTCGTACGCGTAGAAGAGCGCCGGGTCGGCCGGGTCGGCGACCGGGGTGGCGCCCTTGGGGAAGGTGGGGACCTCGGACCAGGTGGCGCCGTTGTCCGCCGAGCGGTGGGCCGGGTGCCTGGTGCCGTCCCAGTGCACGAAGGACCACAGCAGCACGCTGCCGTCGGCGCCGGTGGCGATCGGCCCCGGTGCGTCCTTGGCGATGCCGGGCTGGGCCGCGAAGGGCGCCCAGGTCCGCCCGCCGTCGTGGGAGTACGCGCCGTTGCCGTGGTCGCCCCAGCCGGTGCGGACGACGTACGCCGGTCTGCGCGCCGCCTGTGCGAGGCCGGTCGCGGTGCCGAAGACGGGGTCGGTGGCCATGCCGCGCGGCGGGGACGCCGTGAGCCGGTCGTGGTACAGCACGCCGATGTCGCCGCAACCGCTGATCAGGTGCGCCTTTCCGGCCGGGGGCGAGATCAGCTGGCGGACGGACGTCTCCTCCAGGCCGCGGATCTGCGGCGCCCAGTGCCTCAGGTCACGGGTGCCGTAGAGGGTCGCGCCGGTGCCGTAGACGATGTGCCGCGAGTGGTACGGGTCGAGGGCCAGGGCCTGGATCCACCAGCCGAACTTGGGTTCGTCCTCCCCCCACCTCAGGTACGGCGTCTCGGAGACGTCGAGGACGGCTGACTCCTTCAGGGACCGCCAGGTGCGGCCGCCGTCGGTGGAGCGGTAGAGCGTGTCGACCGCCGCCCAGCGGTTGTTGGTGGAGACGACGACGGTGCCGGGGCGGCGGGCGTCGACGGCGACCCCGCCGTAGCCGAAGGTGTCGGCGGACCCTCCCCCACCGGTGGTCCCGCCCGGCCGCACCGGTGTGACCTCGGTCCACGTGCCGCTGCTGGTGCGCAGCTTGTGCACGCTGCCGTCGGACTGTCCGTTGGGTCCCGGGGCGTCGGCGTACGTGACGTACAGCTCGCGGGCGTGCCGGTCGTACGCGGCCCGGATCGGCACGCGGGCGGCGGTGCCGGACGGCTGTCCGGGGACCGCTTCCCAGGTGGCGCCGTCAGAGGTGCGGAACAGGTTGGCCGAGGCGCCGTCGCCGTCGCCCCAGCCGGCGTAGACGGCCCGCCCGGCGGCGACGAGGAGGGTGACGCCCTGGCCGGTGGCGGACGGGACGGCCGGGAAGCCGCTCACCGGCGTCCAGGTGGCGCCCCGGTCGGACGACTTCAGCAGGCCGTCATGCCGGGTGCCCAGCCACAGGGTGTCGCTGTCCCGCGGGTCCACCAGCAGCCGCTCGCCGGTGCCCCGGCCGTCCTCGTTGGCGCCGAGCTTCACGGTGAGGTCGGTCCGCCGCCAGGTGGCGCCGCGGTCCTCGGAGCGCAGCACGGCGCCGTTGCCGGCCCAGGGCTGGGCGTAGGTGCCGAGGGCGAGGTAGAGCCGGTCGGGGTGGGCGGGGTCGATCGCCATCGCCTCGACGCCGAGCAGGTTCCAGTCGTCCCAGCCGATGTGGTCCAGCAGCGGGACCCAGCGGTCGGTCCGGTCGTCCCAGCGGTAGGCGCCGCCGATGTCGGTGCGGGCGTAGGCGAGCCCGCGCACGGAGGGGTGGAACAGCACGCCGGTGATGAACCCGGTGCCGCCGATGACGACGTTGCGCCAGCGGTAGGCGGCGGGGGCCGCCTCGGACTCGGCGGCCTCGGCACGCCCGCCGGGGAGGGGGACGCCGGCGACGGCGGCGGTGGCCGCGGCCCCGGCGAGAACGGCACGTCGGCTCAGAGGGGACGCATACATGACAGAACCTCGTCTACGGGGTGGGTGGAGGAATCTCGGGGACGGGGCTGTGCGGCTCGCCGCGTGGGCGCGGCCGCGGCGGACCGCGGCCGGCGCACCGCGCGAGCCCCCTGCTCGGGCCTCAGCCCTTGACCGCCCCCGTGAGCATCCCCTTCTTGAAGTGCTTCTGGACGAACGGCGACAGCACGGCCACGGGCAGGAGCGCCATGACCATGACGGCCATCTGGACCGCCAGTCCCGACAGCTGACCTGTCTTGATGGCCTGGCCGAGGCCGACCGGGGCCTCCTGCTTCTGCACCAGCTGGATCATGACGTTCTGCAGCGGCAGCATGTCCTGGTCGTTGAGGTACAGGGAGGCGTTGAACCAGGCGCTCCAGTAACCGACGGCGTAGAAGAGCGTGATCACCGCGATCACCGCCCGGGACAGCGGCATGACGATCTGCCACAGGATCCGGAAGTCGCCGGCCCCGTCGATGCGGGCGCTGTCGATCAGCTCCTGCGAGATGTTCATGAAGAATCCGCGCAGGACCAGGATGTTGAAGACGCTGATCGCACTCGGCAGGATCAGCGCGAGGTAGCTGTCCGTCAGGCCCAGCGACTGCACCAGCAGGTAGGTGGGGATGAGACCGGCGCTGAAGAACATGGTGGCCAGCAGCACCATCAGGATCCAGCGGTGGCCGAGGGAGTTGCTGCGGGACAGGCCGTAGGCGCACAGCACCGACACCGCCATCGAGAACAGCGTGCCGACGAGGGTGACGACGAGGCTGATGACCGTGGCGCGGGTGACCTGGCCGCCGCTGAGCAGTTCCTGGTAGGCGACGAAGGTGATGTCCTTCGGGATCACCACCAACCCGCCGGCCTCGTCGATGGTCCTGCGCGAGGACAGACTGGTGACGACGACGATCCAGAGCGGGAACAGGATGCCCAGGCAGGCGAGGAGCAGGACCAGCCCCTTGCCCGCGAGTCCGACCCGGCCGGGTTTCTCCTCCCACGCCGGCCGGGGCGGGGCCGCCCACCGGCCGGGGGTGCGTACGGGCTTTTCCGTCACGGTGGTCACTTCTTGTACACCCCCTGCTCGCCCATGAGGTGGGCCACCTTGTTCGCCGCGAGGACCAGACCGAGGCTGATGACGCCCTTGACGAGTCCGGCCGCGGCGGCGTAACCGAAGTCCTGGTTGCGTACGCCGTTCCACCACACGAAGGTGTCCAGCACTTCGGCGGCGCCCGGCCCCACGGCGTCCCGTTGCAGCAGGATCTGCTCGAAACCGACGGTCAGCGCGTCGCCGACCCGCAGCACCAGCAGCAGGGCGATCACCGGGCGCAGCGCGGGCAGGGTGACGTGCCACATCCGCCGCCAGCGTCCGGCGCCGTCCATCGCGGCGGCCTCGTACAGGTCGGGACTGACCGAGGACAGCGCGGCGAGGAAGACGATGATGCCCCAGCCCGCGTCCTTCCACACGCTCTGCGCGGTGATCAGGAACTTGAAGGTCTCCGGGTCGGTCATGATGTCGAGCCCGTCGTACCCGTGCGCGCGCAGCAGCTGGGACAGGATGCCGGCGCCGCCGAAGAGCTGCTGGAAGACGGCGATGACCAGCACCCACGAGAAGAAGTGCGGCAGGTAGAGGATGGCCTGCGAGATCGCCCGGACACGCGGCCTGACCACGCTGTTGATGAGCAGCGCGAGCAGGACGGGGATCGGGAAGTACAGCACCAGCTGGAGCACGAACAGCACCAGCGTGTTCTGCACGGCGTTCCAGAAGGCGGAGTCCTCGAAGATCCGCTGGAAGTTCTCCAGGCCCACCCAGGGGCTGTGCAGGATGGAGACGACCCCGTTGTCACTGATGTAGGGGTCGTACTCCTGGAACGCGACGACGTTGCCGAGGATCGGCACGTAGTTGAAGAGCAGCACCAGCAGCACGGCCGGCAGCGTCATCAGCAGCAGCACGCGGTCGCGCCTGAACCTCACCCGCAGGCTCAGCTTCCCGGCGGGCGGTTTCCTCGTGGCCCCGGCGGCGCCGCCGTGCGCCGCCGGGGGGTTCTCCTTGACTTCGGCCTCGGCGTCGGCCCGAGGCACCGTGCTGTGGGACACGGCGGTTCTCCTTGCCTCGGTACCTGGTCAGCCGGCCGCCGAACCGTTCTCGTCGAGGATCTTCCGGTACCAGTCGCGCAGCTTGTCCCCGCCCTTGCTCTTCCAGTCGGAGACGGCCTGCTGCACGTCGCTGATCTTCTTGCGGCCCCGGACGACGTCGTCCTCCAGCTGCTCGAAGTCGTTGGAGAGGTTGGTGTAGCGGGCGGGCTCGGTGATCTGCATGCCGTAGAAGGACGACTTCCTGGTGAAGGCGCCCATCCGCTGCTGCCACTCCACCTGCCCCTTGGCGACGTCGGGGAAGTCGGGGTGGGCGATGGTCGGGGCGGGGCTCGCGATCATCACGTAGGCGTTCATCACGTCGATGTTGCCCTGGTCGGTCTTGGTGGGCACGCCGTCCTCGACGGTGTAGTGGGTGCCCTCCACGCCGTAGTTGGTCATCATGTGTTCCTTGGTGCCGTACGGCGCGGCGGTGACGTTGGCGACGGCCAGCACGTCACGGATCACGGCCTCGGACGCCTTCTTGTTGACGAAGGCGAAGATGCCGGCCGGGTTCTGCGCCCACAGCGTCGGGTCGCCGCCGTCGTGCCCGAAGATGTCCATGCCCCAGATCTTGAACTCGGGGTTCTGGCTGGCCTGTTCGGCGGTGCGGCTCCACCACTGCGAGGAGTCCTGGTTGTAGATCAGGAACTCGCCGGCGGCGAACTTGGGGCCGGGGTCGGTGGCGTTGCTCTTGCCCAGCTCGGCGTCGGGGTGCACGACCCCGGCGGCGAACAGCTTGCGCGTCCACTCCAGGGCCTCGAGGTACTCGTCGGTCTCGATGCGGTAGACCAGCTTGCCGTCGATCTCGTGCCAGCCGAGCGACTTCTCGTTGCCGGAGAGCACACCGAAGGCGTTGAAGGCGGTCCACTTCATGTCCAGGCAGGCCCAGCGCTTGGCCCTGGCGTTGGTGGCGTCCTTGGCCAGCGTCATGAACTCGTCGCAGGAGCGGGGTACTTCGTACCCCTCCTTCTCGAAGATGTCCTGGCGGTAGAGCGGCACGATGCCGGTCACGTACGAGGCCGGCATCGGCAGGCCGCGCAGTTTGCCGCCGAAGATGGACCGCTGCCAGGCGTCGGTGGGGATCGCCGCGAGGTTCGGGTAGTCCTTGACCGCGTCGCCGGAGAGGTACGGGCCGAGGTCGGCGAACTTGCTGATGATGGCGCTGGGGATCTTGCCCGTCATGTTCCAGCCGGGCACGACCACCACATCGGGCACCTCGCTGGAGGCGAGCACCGCGCCGAGCTTCTGGTCGTAGGTGTTGCCGTCCTGGTTCTGCCAGACCACGTCGACGCCGATGAGGTCGTTCATCGCCTTGTAATAGGCGTTGCCGTCCTTGGGCGGGGAGCCCCAGAACGGCGACATGACGGTGACCTTGTTGCCCTTGCCGAGCTTCTTCGGCACCGACGTCTTCAGTCCCGCGAGGTCGAGCTTGCTGGTGAAGCCGACCGCGGAGCCGTTCCTGCTGGGGATGTCGGGGGTGACCACGTTGCTGGCCACGTACGCCGGCAGCAGCTTCTTGGCGTCCTTGCCCGACGTGGTGCCGTCCCGCGAGCCTCCGTCGGACCCCCCGCAGGCGGCGAGCAGCGGCATCCCTCCGGCCACCGCTGCGGTGGCGACCGCCGTGGAGGCGAGGAAGCTTCTCCGGCTGGGCCCGGAGGAGTTGGGGGCGGCGTTCGGCGTCATTGCGTCAACCCTTCATGGCGCACCAGGACACCCGGCGGTGGCCGTCGGCTGCGGTGTCTTCAGTGGAACTGGCTGAGCTGAAGCGGACGTTCGGCGGAGGGTGTGCCGGATGGCGGGCCTCTTAGTCGAAGCGCTTCGATGTTGCTGCGAGGTTAAGTGAACACCCCAAGGCGCACAAGGGTCGCTTCCAAGATTCCTCGGACGTATGCGCGATCGCGACCCGGCCGTACACGGTATGGGCTGCCCCGGATTCGCAGGATCTGCCACCTCCGGTCCCTTGACACCCGCCCCCGCTCCGAATGAGCATCGAAGCGCTTCGAAAGCGCCTCATCGCTCCATCCCAAGGGGAACCCCACGTGACCGCACCCACGCCGCCCGCCCTGCCTTTCCGCGATCCGCAACTGCCGTTCGCGAAGCGCATCGACGACCTCCTGTCGCGGCTCACCCTCGACGAGAAGGTCGGTTTCCTGCACCAGTTCGCGCCGGCCGTCGAGCGGCTGGGCGTCGCCGCCTTCCGCACCGGTCAGGAGGCCCTGCACGGCGTCGCCTGGATGGGTCCGGCGACGGTGTTCCCGCAGGCCGTCGGCCTGGGCGCGACCTGGAACCGGGAGCTGGTGCGCCGGGTGGGCGAGGCGGTGTCCCGGGAGGCCCGCGCGATGCGCGCCCGGGACGAGCGCGTCGGCCTCAACGTCTGGGCCCCGACGGTGAACCTGCTGCGCCACCCCCTGTGGGGCCGCAACGAGGAGGGCTACTCCGAGGATCCGCGGCTCACCTCCGCGATCGCCACCGCCTACACCCACGGCCTGCGCGGCGACCATCCGGTGCACTGGCGCACGGCGCCCGTCCTCAAGCACTGGCTCGCGCACAACAACGAGACCGACCGCGACACCTCCTCCAGCTCGGTCCGCCCGCGCGTGCTGCACGAGTACGACCTGCGTGCCTTCCGCGACACCGTCGAGGCGGGCGCGGTGGCCGGGGTGATGCCGGCGTACAACCTGGTCAACGGCCGCCCCAACCACGTGTCGCCGTACCTGCGCGAGCAGTTGCGCGCCTGGACCGAACAGGAGCTGCTGGTCTGCTCGGACGCGGGCGCACCGTCCAACCTGGTCGACTCCGAGCACTACTTCGACACCCACGAGGAGGCCACCGCGGCGGCGCTGCGCGCCGGTGTCGACAGTTTCACCGACCACGGCACGGACAGCACGAAGATCGTCGCGCGCGTCAAGGGGGCCTTGGAGCGGGGCCTGCTGACGGAGGCCGACGTCGACACCGCGGTCCGGCGGCAGCTCTCGGTGCGTTTCCGGCTCGGTGAGTTCGACGAGTCCGGCGGGCCCGGCGAGGGCACCGGTCCGGACGCCGGCGACCACGCCTTCGACACCCCGGAGCACCGGGCGCTCGCGCAGGAGGCCGCCGAGCAGGCGGTCGTCCTGCTCAAGAACGACGGTCTGCTGCCGTTCGCCCCCGGCACCCGGATCGCGGTCGTCGGACTGCTCGCCGACGAGTGCAAGCTCGACTGGTACAGCGGCACCCTCATCCACCGCTCCACCCCGCTGGAAGGGCTCCACGAACGGTTCGGCGCCGAGCGCGTGGAGTTCGCGGAGGGCGTGGACCGCGTCCTGCTGAAGACGGCCGCCGGTACGTTTCTGCACGTCCCGGCCGCGCCCGACGCCCCCGGGACGGCACGCGGCGCCGAGGGCGCCCTCGACCCCGCGCTGCTCGCCGGCCGCACCGATCTGCCGCCGCTCACCACCGACGCGGCCGGCACCGAACTCGCCCTGGTCGACTGGGGCGGGGGCGTGCTGACCCTGCGCGCTCCCGACGGCCGCTACCTCTCGGTCGCCGAGGACGGGTACGTCCGCGCCTCCGCCGACCAGCCGGGCGGCTGGGTCGTGCAGGAGACGTTCCGTCTGGAGCCGCACGGGGACGGTCACCTCCTCAGGCACGTGGGGACGGGGCGCCACGTGCAGGTCGCCGCCGACGGCGTGAAGGTTGCCGAGGCGGACCCCGAGGTCTTCGAACTGGTCGTGGCCGAGCGCGGGGAGGACGCGGTGGCGCGGGCCGCGGCCCGGGCCGACGTGGTCGTCGTGGTCGCGGGCAACGACCCGCACATCAACGGGCGCGAGACCGAGGACCGCACGACGCTGCGGCTGCCCGCCCAGCAGGAGCTGCTGCTGCGCGCGGCCCGCGCCGCCAACCCGAACACGGTGCTGGCGCTGGTCTCCGCCTACCCGTACGCGGTCGACCCGGCGGACCTGCCGGCGATGCTGTGGACCGCGCACGGCGGGCAGGCCGCGGGCACCGCGCTGGCCCGGGTGCTCGCCGGTGACGTCTCCCCCGCCGGCCGGCTGCCGCAGACCTGGTACGCCGACGACGCCGACCTGCCGGACCTCCTCGACTACGACGTGATCGGCAGCCGTCAGACCTACCTGTACTTCGAGGGCACGCCGCTGTTCCCCTTCGGCCACGGCCTGTCGTACGCGGCGTTCTCCTACGGCGCGCTGACGGCCCGCGCGGACGGGTCGACGGTGCGCGTCTCCTTCACGGTCACCAACACCGGGGACGTCACCGCCGACGAGGTGGCCCAGCTCTACACGCGCGCCGTCCAGGCGTCGGTCCCGCGTCCGCGGCGTGAGCTGGTGGCGCACCGGCGGGTGCGCCTGGCGCCCGGGGAGACGGCTGAGCTCTCCTTCGACGTCCCCTTGTCCGCCTTCGCGTTCTGGGACGTCGCCGTGGGCCGGTGGCGCGTCGAGCCGGGCCCGTACGAGCTGCTGGCCGGCGCCTCCAGCGAGGACGTCCGGCTCCGTGCGACCGTCGTGCTCGACGGCGAGCCCGGCGCCGCGCGCCCCGTCCTCGCACGCGGCCTGGACGCCGCCGGCTTCGACGAGCAGCGCGGCACCCGGATCGTCGACCGCACGAAGGTCTCGGGTGACGCGGTGACCCCCGTGGACGGCGGGGACGGGGAACTCCTCTTCCGCCGCTGCGACTTCGGCGGCGGGGTGGCGGAGGTGACCGTGGAGGTGTCCGGCGGGGGCACGGTCGAGGTCTCCCTCGACGGCGGCCCGGTGCTCGCCGCGCTGTCGACGGAGGCGCCCGCCTCCGGCCCGTACGACTACGTCACGCTCACCGCGCCCGTCACCGCCGCCGTGGACGGCGTGCACGACGTGCGCCTCGGGCTGCGCGGCCCGCTGCGGGTCGCGCGGGTCGGCTTCTCCGGCTGAGGGTCCGGACGCGGCCGGCACGAAGAAGGGGCCCGGCACCGAGGAGCATCGGTGCCGGGCCCCTTCGGGAACCTGTGTGACGACGGTCCCCGACGACGGGAGGGCCGCTAGAGGGCGAGGCCGGTCAGGACCAGCACGCGCTCGTACGTGTAGTCGTCCATCGCGAACCTCACGCCCTCACGGCCCACGCCGGACTGCTTGGCGCCGCCGTACGGCATCTGGTCGGCGCGGTAGGAGGGCACGTCGCCGACGACCACACCGCCGACCTCCAGGGCGCGGTGGGCCCGGAAGGCGGCCTGCAGGTCGTGGGTGAACACGCCCGCCTGGAGGCCGTACTTGGAGTCGTTGACGGCGGCGAACGCCTCGGCCTCGCCGTCCACCTTCTGCACGCTGAGGACCGGCCCGAAGACCTCCTCGCAGGCCAGCGTGGTGTCGGCCGGCAGGTCGGTCAGCACGGTCGGCGCGTAGGAGGCGCCGTCGCGCTCGCCGCCGGTGAGGAGCTTCGCGCCCGCGGCGACGGCCTCGTCGACCCACGCCTCCACGCGCCGCGCGGCGTCCTCGCTGACCAGCGGGCCGACGTCGGTGGCGTCGTCGTTCGGGTCACCGGTGACCTGGGCCTCGACGGCGGCGACGATGCGCGGCAGCAGCCGGTCGTACACGGCGGCGTCGGCGATCACGCGCTGCACGGAGATGCAGGACTGGCCGCCCTGGTAGTTGGAGAAGGTCGCGATGCGGTTCGCGGCCCAGTCCAGGTCCTCGTCGCTCGCCCAGTCGGCGAGGACGACGGCCGCGCCGTTGCCGCCGAGCTCCAGGGTGCAGTGCTTGCGCGGCACCGAGTCCATGATCGCGTAGCCGACCTGCTCGGAGCCGGTGAAGGAGATGACCGGGAGCCGCTCGTCCTGGACCAGGGCGGGCATGCGGTCGTTCGGGACCGGCAGGATGCTCCAGGAGCCGGCGGGCAGCTCGGTCTCGGCGAGCAGCTCGCCCAGGACCAGACCGGAGAGGGGGGTCGCCGGGGCGGGCTTGAGGATGATCGGGGCGCCGGCCGCGATCGCGGGGGCGACCTTGTGGGCGCACAGGTTCAGCGGGAAGTTGAACGGCGCGATGCCCAGCACGACGCCCTTGGGGAAGCGGCGGGTGAGAGCGAGCCGGCCCTGGCCGCCGGCGTCGGTGTCGAGCCGCTGGGCCTCGCCGCCGTTGAACCGGCGGGCCTCCTCGGCCGCGAAGCGGAACACGGAGACGGCCCGGCCGACCTCGCCGCGCGCCCACTTGATCGGCTTGCCGTTCTCGGCGGAGATCAGCCGGGCGATCTCCTCGGTGCGCTCCACGAGCCTGCGGCTGACGTGGTCCAGGGCGGCGGCGCGGACGTGGGCGGGGGTGGCGGCGAACTCGTCCCGCACGGCGTACGCGGCGGCCACGGCCTCCTCGACCTGGGCGTCGGAGGGCACGCTCACCGTGCCGACGGTCCGGCCGTCCCACGGGGAGGTGACGTCGAAGGCGGCCTCGCCGGTGACCTGGCGGCCGGCGAGCCAGAAGGCGTGGGTGGAAGTCATAGGGGATCCCGGCCCTTCCGCGTTGGGGTGAGTGCGTGGATTGCTGAGATCCACGGTAGGGGCGGGGTGACGGGGGGTCGTTTGTCCGAGTCGTACTAGTCGTGGACTCCGGGACTCCGCAGTGTCCAGATCAGCAGGGGAGGGAGGAGAGGTCCGTCCGCTCCCCCGCTTTCACGCCTCGCCGACGGGCTGTGCGGACACGACGCGGTCGATGGCCCGCTCGACCGCCAGTCGCCCCTTGCCCGCGTCCCCGAGCCGCCGCGTCATCAGCCGCACCAGCGCGTGCTGGAACAGGGCCGGCCCGCAGGCCGTCCAGTGGTTCAGGGCGTCGGGGCCGAGCATGAACCTCAGCACGTCGTCGGGCTCGGCCGGGACGAAGCGGAACTCGCTGTGCTCCCACTTGTCGTCGATGCCCCGGCTCCACCGGTCACGCAGCCGCTCCTCGTCGAGGTCCGGCAGCACGGCCAGGAAGAACGCCGCCCACTGGTGGCGTTCCGTGTCCATGGCGAACGAGAGCAGCTCCAGTTCGCAGGCGTCGTCCTCGTGCACGGCGAGTTCCTCGCGCAGGGCACGCCGGGCCGCGCCGAACAGGTCGGGGGCCCCGTCCTTGAGGTCGTGCCGGCCGGAGAGTCCCTCGTTCGCCGAAGAGTTCCACTGCCCGGCGTTCCCGCCGACGGTCGCGCTCCGCCGCGAGAACAGCATCTTCTGGTCCCGGCCGGTCACCACGGCCACGTTGGCGCCGAAGCTCGCGGAGAGGAAGCCGTTGACCAGGACGGGGTCCTCGCCCTCCAGATAGTGCTCCCGCAGTGTGAGTCCCGCACCCTCCCCCTCCTCGAGGACCCGGTCCAGTTGCTGGGCGGCGAGGAAGGTGAAGTAGTCGGCGGGCGAGAACCGGATCTCCACGATCGGGTCCTCACGGTCGTCACTGCGGGTGACCGCCACCGTCTCCACGGCGAACCGCGGATGGTTCCAGCGCCGGTCCTGGCCCGCCACCGCGCGGGTGCGCTGTTCGTCCTCGATCTCCTGGCGCCAGCGCCGCACATCCTCCGGCACGTACACGGGCTCGTCGGCGTCGTAGTAGACCTTGAGATTGTGCTCCGAGATGGGCCGGGTGCCATCCCCCTCGTAGACGTAGCAAGGGGTGCGCAGCGGCCCGATCCGAAAGTGATCCCGATCGTTCAACGGTGTCCCCACTCCATCAACGGCCCTGTTCGCGAGAACAGTTGCATACGGCAGTGACAGACGGCAACATTCTCGTCCCACGGTGTGATGAGGGGAGTCGGAGACATGGACGGGGAGCATGGCGAGGCTCTCGTCGTGTCACTGGGCACCTACGACCACCACCCCCACTACGACCTGCCGGACGCCGACCGTCACGCCGAGGAGTTCCGTCTCCTGGCGCGCAGGCTGGGCTTCGCCGCCGACGTCCCGCCCGTGACCGGGACGAAGGACGAGGTGGTGCAGTCGCTGCGCGGTTTCGCGAAGTCACCGGCCCGGCGAAGGCTCGTCTACTGGATCGGCCACGGCGTACAGACGGGGCGGGACCAGACGGTCCTCCCGTGCCGGGACTACAGTCCCGACGGCCTCGACGGACACCTCCGCCCCGGGGAACTGGCGGACCTGGTACGGCGGATGAGCGGCGACGTGCTGCTGGTCATCGACGCCTGTCACGCCGCGTTCACGGCGCAGGACGTCTACACGGACGTCTTCAGGAGCGAGGACAACCACTTCGGTCCACGGCCACTGGCGAAGGGCTCGGCCGACTTCCGCGGCGTGGGTGTGCTCGGCACGGTGCGCGGCGACGAGCGCGCACAGCTCGGCACCTGGCTGAACGCCTTCCGAGCGGTCTGCGACAACCCCCTCTTCGAGTTCCGGGAGCGGCTGCTGTGGACGCCCTACGCCCAGGCGCTGCACGCCGCCGAGGTCATCGAGGCCGTCAACACCGTCCTCGCCGAGGACTGCGTCTACCCGCAGCTCCACGGCGGCCAACGGCTGCTGGGGCTGTTCGTCAATCCGTACCACGACGCGATGGCCCGCCCGCTGTCGGCGGCCGCGCCGTCCCGGCGGCGGGAACTGCTCGACGCCCATGTGCAGGACCTGCTGAAGCGCCGCTTCACCGGCCTGCTCCTCGAGGACGACACCGCGTACTTCACCGGCCGGAAGCACTGCCTCGACCGGCTCGTCGAGTGGCTCGCCGCACCCGACCGCAGCGGTGCGCTGATCGTCACGGGCAGCCCCGGCAGCGGCAAGTCGGCCCTGCTCGCTCAGCTGGCCCTGACGACCGTCAGCCACACCCCGCAGTCCGAGGGACTCTCCCCGGAACGCCGTGGTGCTCTGCTGTACGCCATCGACGCCGGCATCCAGTGCCGCGGCCGCAGTGCCGTGGAGTGCGCCCGCGAGCTGGCGGGGGGACTGCGCGTCAAGGAGCCCGAGGACGGCTGGCCGGACCTGCGTGCGGTGATGGACGACCTGCTCGCCGCCTGCCGGTCCGCGGCGTCCGTCGCGTTCCTCGTCGACGGGCTCGACGAGGCCGACCGGACCCAACTGGACACGCTCATCGCCGACGTCCTGGTGCCGCTCGCCCAGGAGCCCAACGTCCGGGTCCTGATCGGCACCAGGC
The DNA here is from genome assembly GCF_014203535.1 of Streptomyces griseomycini. Taxonomy (GTDB): domain Bacteria; phylum Actinomycetota; class Actinomycetes; order Streptomycetales; family Streptomycetaceae; genus Streptomyces; species Streptomyces griseomycini. Next base: position 133,191 of record NZ_JACHJI010000015.1, on the reverse strand, counting down.
CGCTCGACGGAGGAGCCGCCCCGCTCCTGGACGGCGCCACCACACTGGACCTGGACACGGCACCGGACCGGGACGCGGACATCGCCGGCTACGTCCGCGCCCGCCTGAGCGGTCCGGCGAGCCCGTACCGTGACGCCGAGGAGACACTCGAGTGGGTGTGCCAGGAGTTGGTGCGGCGCAGCCAGGGCACCTTCCTGGTGGCCAAACTGCTCAGCTCCGCGCTGTTACGCCTGAACAAGCGGGTGGGTCCCGGGGACGCGGCGTTCCGGCGGATTCTCGCCTCGGGGCTGGAGGATGCCTGGGACCACGAGATCCGGGCACTGGACGACGCCGCGCCCGGTGCGGAGCCCGGTTCCGGATGGGCCCTCGGACTGCTGCTTCCGCTCGCTCTCTCCTTCGGCGCCGGACTGCCCGAGGACGACAAGACCTGGCTCACCGCAGCCCGGGCGCTGGCGGCCGCACGGGGGGACGTCCGCGTCTACGGGGAAACCGACGTGATCTGGATCCGGCGCGTCGCCGGGGCGCACATCGTGGCCCACGGTGAGGGCGGTCAGCCCGTTTTCCGACTCAACCACGAGGCCCTCGCCCATCACGTCCTTCGCTCCAGCGGACTGACGGACCAGGTCGCCCACGAAGCGATGACGCAGGTGCTCCGGACGATCCACGAACAGCTGTACCGGGGACGTGTCACCACCAATCCCTACATCGCGCGGTACGCCGCGGCGCACGCCTCTCGCGCCGGCCTGCTGCCGGAACTGCTCGACGACGGCGATCTGCTGGTACGACTGGACCCCGAGCGGTTCGTGGCCCAGCTCGAGCAGTCGGCCGCCACCTCGGCCAGGGCACAGCTGTACCGGTCCGTCGCGGACGACCTGGTCCGCAGGACACCCGAGGAACGTGCCGCCCTCCTTCAGGCGGCGGCGCTGCGGCAGCATCCGGAGCTCCGCGCCTGGGCCCGCTCGGCGGCCCGACTGCACTGGGAGGACCTGTGGACCACCGCCGAGTGGTCGGCTCCCGAGCGCAGCATCGCCCTGCCGTTCGGCGATGTCCTCACCGTCTCCGCCGGCCCGGACGGCTCTCTCCTCTTCGCGGGTGAACGTCTGTGGCGCTGGACCGGTACCCACGGCCGGCCCGACCTCGTGCGCGGGTACCTGCCGGCCGACGCCCACGGCAACCCGGTCCGGCTCAGGGCGCTGGCCACTCCCCCGCGTCTGTGCGAGGTGGAGGCGGTGGCGGCCGATGCGGAGCGGGTTCTGGTGTGGTCGCGGGGCAACTCAGGACGGGTGCACGTGCTCGGCTGGGGGGCTCCCGTCAGCTCCGTCGCCGTCGGCGCGGCGGACGACGCGGAGATCGTCGCGGCCGGCTCCGGGACGTACGCGGCCGTGTGGGAGTGGCGGGACGGCCGCCCCCGGCACCTCGGGTTCTGGGCGAGCGGGGTGGGACGCGTGTGCGCCCTGGCCGTGACGACCCCCGGGCGTGGTCCCCGGCTGCTGGTCGGCGGTGAGCGGGGGGCGGCCGTGCTCGATCCCCGGACGGGCCGGTGCCTGGGCCGGTTCGCGGCGGAAGCCGGACGGATCGAGTGCCTCAGCGCCACCACCGCCGACGGCCGTTGCTGGGTCGCCGCGGTCTGCACCGCCGGCCCGCAGATCCGCGTATGGCTGCTGCAGGAACCCCCCGAAGACGGCCGGGGGACGGACGGGGCGCAGGACACCGACGGCCCGCGCCCCGAACCGGTGCTCGGCGCCTGGCTGCGGCACCCGTCCGGGGCCACCGTCGCCCTGGACGAGAGCGCCGGCGGTGCCGGTCCTCTGCTGGTCGCGGTGGACGGCGGGCAGGTCCGCCGGTGGTCCCTCGCGGACGGGCACGAGCTGGGCCCGCTGACCGGGCACCGGTCGCGCCCCACCTCGGTCACCGTGCTGCGCGACGACACCCGCCGGGTCGCCGTCGCCGACGGCAGGCGGGTGCGCCTGTGGGAGCACGGGTCGTCGGCGGACCCCCGTCGCGGCGGCCGGACGGGGCTCCCCACGATGGGCACGGAGCACGCCGGGGCTCTCGTCTGCCCTTCCCCGGAGCAAGGAGCCGTGGCCCTCGCCGCGGGACGGGCCGCGCGGGCGTGGGACCTGACGGGACGGGTGCTCCACGACGAGTCGGAACTCGCCCTCTACACCTCACTCGACCTGCGTGCCGACGCCTCCGGCACGGTCTGGTGGGCGGCGGGCGGGCAGAGCACCACGGAAGGGCCGGTGGTCGTGGTACGCCGGTTCGACGGCCGCTCGGCCACCACACTGCCTCTTGCTCCGGGCGCGGACGGAGCCGTGACGGCCGTAGCCCTGGCGACCCGTGGCGACGTCCGGGTGTTCGCCGCCGACGACCGCTACATCTACCGCTGGGACGTGCGCGCCTCCAAGATGCTGCCCCGTCTGCACGTGCCCAACGACAAGGTGCGTCACCTCACCTACGTCGAGTCGCCCGCCGGCCGGCCCTTCCTGCTCGCTGGTGCCGGCGACTCGGTCTGGCTGTGGGACGAGGGCCGGGCGGAGTCCCCTCTGCGACTGAGGCTGCCCGAGAAGTCACCCGTCCGGGAGGTCGCCGGCACGCACGACGACCTGGGCGGCCGGCATGTCGCGGTGGCGGCCGACGCGGGCGTCTACACCGCCCGCCTGCCGGCCGAGGACGGAGCGGAACCGCCCTCCGCCGTCTTGCTGCGTCCGCTGAGCACGACGGTGACGAGCGTCCGCTCCCTGGCCTGCCGGAGTCTGCCGGGCAGCCGGGTGCTGGTCATGGCAGCCGACGGCTCGCACGTCCTGCACCTGTGGGAGGTGGGCGAGGCCGCACGCTCGCTCGCCGTGCCGGACCGGGGCTTCCAGGTCGTCGGCGTGCTGGCGCAGCCCGAGCCGAACGGCCGAGGGCTTCTGGTGGCCTCTGTCGGACGGGAACGCATGGACCTGCTGCGCGTCACGCCGCCGGGCCCGTGACGCACCTTCCCCTCCCCTCCCTGTGAGCCGTCAGTTGTCCCACCCCAGTGAAGGAGAGCCGGTACGTGGCGCACGACCTTGTGGTAATCGTCCCCGGAGTGATGGGCAGCGTCCTGCAGGACGCGGAAGGCGACGACGTGTGGAACCTGTCGTTGCGCGTCGGCGGAAGGCTGGCCCTGGGCATGCAGACCTTCTTCCGGCGGCTCGCCCTGCCCAGGGGGCTGGGTGACGAGGCACCCGACGGCCCGCAGGCCCTGCGGCCGGCCGCGCTGCTGCTGGAACCGCGGATCTATCCGGGTCTGCTGCCGCATGTGGCCTACCGCGGTCTCACCCGCCACCTGAAGGAGCTGGACGAGGGCCGGGTGGCCGTCTTCCCCTACGACTGGCGGCTGTCCAACCGGCACTCCGCCCACGCGCTGAAGGCCTTCGTGGAACGCGAGCTGACACGGTGGCGTGAGCGGCGGCGCGCGGCGGGCGACACGGAGGAGCCCCGCGTGGTGTTCGTCTGCCACTCCATGGGCGGCCTGGTGACGCGCTACTACCTGGAAGTGCTGGGCGGACGTGAGATCGCCAGGTCGCTCGTCACCGTGGGCACACCGTTCTCCGGTGCGGTGAAGGCGGTACGGATCCTCAGCGGCACCCTCTCCGGCCGCAAGCTGCTGGGCGTCGGGGACAGGCTGCGCGACGCCCTGGTGGAGGCCGCGCGGACGATGCCGGCCGTGCATCAGCTGCTCCCCACCTACCAGTGCGTGACGGCGCACTCCGACGGCACGCGTCTGGACTCCGTGTCCGTGCCGGACCTCGACAGCGCCTGGGTCGCCGACGCGTTCGCCTTCCGCCGCGAACTGGACACGGCGATGCGCACGAACACCGCCGAGGACCTGCTCGCCGGCCGGCCCGCCCCGTACCGGGTCTTCGCCTCCGGCGGCAAGGGGGAGCCGACCGACGTCACGCTCAGCCTGTCGGCGGGCGGCATCACCTACGCGGACACCTTGGGCGACCGGGACCGCTGGCAGGGCGACGGCACGGTGCCCTGCCTGTCCGCCACTCCGCCCGAGTGGGAGGACGGTGCCCGCGTCGACTGGTTCCGCCTCGGCCACACGGCCCTGCCCAACGACGGTCTGCTCCACCGCCAGCTCCGCGACCGCTACGAGGCGCTGGACCACCGCCCCTACCAGGTCCTCGGAACGAGCTTCGGCATCGACGTCCCCGAGGCGGTGGCCGCGGGCACTCCGCTTCCGGTGACCGCGGTGTCCGAGGACCCCGATCTGCTGCTGGAGGCCCGGCTCGTGTCACCGGACGACGACAAGCCCGTCGCACGCCGGCGTCTGCGCCCCGACGGGGACGGCGGCTACCACGCCGTCCTGCAACCGCCGCCCGGCGTGTGGCTGGTGGAAGCGGCGGCCGTGCACGCCACCGGCATGCCCGTGCAGCGCGAAGCGGTGATGGTCCTGGACTGAGGGCCCGTCACTCGCCGCCGGACGTCGCCTTCAGCGCCAGCCACAGCTCCATGCGGACGTCCGGGTCGTCCAGCGAGCGGCCGAGGATCTCCTCGACCCGGCGCATGCGGTAGCGCAGGGTGTGCCGGTGCACGCCGAGGTCGGCCGCCGCCGCGTCCCACTGCCCGTGCCGGGAGAGCCAGGCGCGCAGGGAGGCGACGAGGTCGCCGCGTCCGGTCGCGTCGTGTTCGTGCAGCGCCCGCAGCAGGCCGTCCGCGAACGCCCGGACCGCGTCGTCGGCGAGCAGCGGCAGCACGGACCCGGCGGCCATCCGCTCGTGCTCCACCAGCACCCGCCCGCGCCGCCGCGCCACCGACAGGGCCTGTTCGGCCTGTTTGTAGGCGGCGGACGCGGCGATCGGGCCGGCCGGTGCGGACAGGCCCACGACCAGGTCGTCCCCGTCGGCGCCCGCGCGGGAGGCGCGGGCGCCCCCGCCGGTGCGGGCCGCCTCCCGTGCGGCGGCGTGGTCGCAGCAGGCGGCCACCACGGCGCCCCCGTCGGCGGCCAGCACCACCAGCCGCTCCCCCTCCGGCACCACCAGGACCGCCTCGCCCGCGCGGGCGGCGGCGGACTCCGCGGCCTCGGCCAGGGCGCCGAGGGCTTCGCCGTTCGTCTCGTCCCGGTCCCGGCCGGCGGACACCGTCCCGGTCTCGGCGACGAGGAGCCGGAACGGCGCGTCCAGGAGGCCGCCGTACAGGTCCCCGGCCACCGCGCGGGCGTGGTCCGGCTCCCCGGCGAGCAGCATGCGCAGCACGGCGGCGCCGATGCGCTGCTCGGCGGCGTGCAGGGAGCGGGAGCGTTCCGTGGTCAGGGTGAGCAGGGCGACGGCGGAGTGCACGGCGTACCGCTCGGCGGTCCCCAGGGCCGCGGCCGTGCCCACGGCGAGCGCGGCCCGGGGGCGGCGGCCGGTGCCCAGGGAGTGCAGCTCGACCCGGTCCTCGTCCTCCGGCCCGGCCACGACGGAGGAGGCGGGCGCGGGCCGCTCCCGCAGCCGCTGGACGTCCGCGGTGAGCCGCGCGGCGCGCCGGCCCGCCCACTCCGGTGCCGTGGCGACCACGGCGCCCGAGGCGTCGTAGAGCGCGGCCCATCCGTCGACCTGGGAGGCGAGCGCGGCCAGCAGCCCCTCCGGGCCGTCGGTCAACGCCTGCCTGGTCAGTTCCCGCTGGGCGGCGAAGCCCGCGGTCACCGCCCGGTACTGGTCGGCGGCGATGGCGGCGGACACGGCCTTGCTGATCGCGAGGAAGGGGGTGCGGCGCGGCACCTCCAGCAGCGGCAGCCCCTCCTCGCGGGCCGCGTCGACGAGGGCGTCGGGGATGTCGTCGTAGTGGACGCCGACGGCGAACCCGAGCCCGACGACTCCCGCTCCCACCAGCCGCTTCACATAGCGGCGCATCGCCGCCGGGTCCTCCGCGTCCAGTTTGAGCGCGGTGATCAGCAGCAGCTCCCCGCCCTCCATGTAGGGGACGGGGTCGGCGAGCTCGCTGGCGTGCGCCCAGCGGACCGGCACGTCGAGGCGGTCCTCGCCCGCGCGCACGGTCAGCTTGAGCGCGGAGTGGTGGACGAGCGAGGCGAGCGTCGGGGGCATGGGACCTTCAGGTCGGTGGACGTCGGGGTGCCGGGAGGGTGGGGGTTCGGTGATCGCAGTGATCTTTTGGCCGCCGCGTATGAACGACCTGTGTCGATTCTGCCTCACCGTACGGTCGCCGCGTCACCGTGCGTCCGCGATGCCCGGCCCGCCGGCTCAGTCCCGCAGGTTCACCAGCAACGGGGGCGCGTGCTCCCCCTCCACGGTCGTCAGCGACAGCACCGCGTGCCCCGGCGGCACCGTGTGCGCCAGCTCGGACGCGGACCACCGCTCCCGCTCGACCTGCCGCACCGTCACCGCGTCCGTCGTCACCGCCTTGCCCGTCACCAGCTTGCGCAGCGCGTGGATGGCCCGGGTCATCGGCTGGTCGGCGAAGACCGTGTGCTTGGCGACCTCCGTCGTCTCCACCCACTCGGTGCCCCAGGTCTGCGCGAACCGGCTGCCGTCCCAGGTGGTGACGCCGCAGAAGGCCATGCGGCAGCCCACCGCCCCGTAGAGCGGGCCGTGCAGCGCCTCGGGGACGTCGCCGAGGGTGCGCAGGGCGAGCAGCACGCCCGCGTTCTGCGACCGCAGCCGCTGGATGCGGCGCACCGACTCCGCGGTGACCGCGCCCGTCGCGTCGTCCAGGACCAGGCAGGCGAAGTGCGCGCGCCGGCCCTCCCGGGCGACGGCGTGGAACTGTGCGAGGACCAGCCGGGTGATCACCCGGCCGGCCTCCTCGTGGCCGCGCTCGGGCAGGTCGATCCGCACCCGCAGGGGGTGGTGGGCGACCGCGCGCAGGGAGAACGGCCGGCTCGGACCGCCCCCGCCGAAGAAGTCCGCGAACACCGGCCGGTTCAGCAGCGCCAGCCGGTCGGCCAGGGTCCGGCCCGCGTCGCCCGGGGTGCCCGTCTGCCGGACACGTGCCTCGAGTTCGCGGCGCATGACGTCGTTCCCGCTCGCGGCGAGCGCCTCCCGCAGCGGGGACAGCGACCTCTCCTCGCCCTCCAGCAGCTCGCGCAGTTCCGGCAGGGAGGGGAAGCGGCCGTGCACCGCCCGGAAGGGGCCGAGCAACTGGGCCAGCGCGGTGGCGGCGCCCTGCGCACCGACCGTGTCGAGGTCGCCCACCAGCGCCTCGGCGAGGATCGCGGCCGCCTCGTCCGGATCGTCGGACTCGGCGTACGGGTCGAGGTCGTGCACCGAGGACGGATCGCCGATCCGCACGATCACGTCGAAGGCGTCGTCCGCGCCGAGCGGGCTCCCGGCGGCGGAGACGGCGACGACGGCGCAGCGCCCGGTGAGCGCCTGCAGCGCGAGCGCCTCGGTCACCGGTTCGACGAGGGTGCGGGTCTTGCCCGACCCGGAGGGACCGACGGCGAGCAGGGAGGTGCCGAGCACGTCCGGGCCGAGGGCCGCCCCGGCGTCGTGGTACGGCTGCGGGGCGCGCTCGGCCGCCACCCAGCGGCCGATGCGCACCTGCCCGGCGAGCAGGTCGTGGCGGGCGGTCCGGCGGGGCAGGTCCCGGGCGCCGGAGGGGTGCGTCCAGGCGGCGCCGCCCCGGCTCAGGACGGTGTCGCGGAAGGCGCCCGGGGCGACGCCGCTCCGGGCGCCTTCCGCGAAGACGTGCTCGACGCGGACGCAGTCGACGTCGTTCATCCGGCCGCCGGCGACCTCGGCGGTGAGCAGCTCGGCGGCCTCGTGCTGGCCGGCGTCGCGGAGGGCGGGCCACTGGGAGCGGGGGCGGACGGGCGCGGGGTCCCCGGGGACGGGGGCGTCGGGGGCACTGCTCGCCCGGCGGGCGGCGAGCAGCCCCTTCGCGTACGGCCACCAGGCGCCGAGGCGGGCGAACGGCCACAGCACGAGCAGCGTGACGACGGTGTACAGCGTGTTCGTGAAGAGGGAGGAGGCCATCAGGTCGTAGCTGTCCGTGAGCAGCACGGTCAGGGAGAGCAACGGGTCGACGACCGGCACCGGTGACCATCCGACGCCGGGGAAGGCGTCGGGGAAGACGAGGCTGAGGGCGAGGAGGGCGAGGAGGGCCGCCACCAGGGCGCGTCCCGGCTGGGGCATGCGGCCCACGTAGTGACGGACGATGGCGCGCCAGCTGCCGAGCACGCCCACCGCGAGAACGAGCACGGCGAAGAAGACGCCGTCGTAGATCATCAGGGCGTCCCACCCCGGCAGCGTCACCGTCCGCCCCTCGACCTGCCGGGGCGTGGCCACCGAGGCCGCCTCCCACCAGTCGTTCGGCGTGAACATGCGCAGGGGGACCTGCTTGTACGGGACGTAGCCGCTCCGCCAGAGCGACCACGCCCCGATCGCGAGGAGGAGCGGGACCAGCATGCCGACGACCGTCACCGGGGCGAGCCGTTCCGGGACCTCCTTCGGGCGGTAGCCGTACCGCCAGATCCCGGGCCGGGCGGCCGGCCTCTCCGCGTCGAGCCAGGCGGCGACGGCGGACGGGGAGCGGGGGGCCTGGTCGGGCAGGGGTGGTGCGCCCGGTGCCCGGCTCGGCCGCGGCGGCACCGCGGGCACGTCCGGAGGTGCCGCCGGGCGCGGCACAGGGTTCGCATGCGTACCCCGCGTGTCCCGGGTCCCGTCGCCGTCCATCGCCCTTGCCCCCTGACCAGCCGCTCCGTCCACCATCAGCGAGTCAATCTAACGCCCCGGCAGGGCGAGTTCACCGCTTACGCGGCCGGGTCCGGCCACGGCGGGATCCCCGTCCCCGCGCCGGAGCCGCACCGCCGCTATGTCCACCGCGGACAACCGGGCCCCCCGGACAACGCCCACATGGAGCATGCCCAGCCCCCTCCCGCCGCCCTAGCCTGCGAGAAAAGAAGGAAAAAGCGTCCGTTACACCCCCAGGAGCCCCGCATGACCGCACTTCCGCAGGAGCGCCGCGTCGTCACCGCCATCCCCGGCCCGAAGTCGCAGGAGCTGCAGGCCCGCCGCACCGCCGCGGTCGCGCAGGGCGTGGGCTCCGTGCTGCCCGTGTTCACCGCGCGTGCGGGCGGCGGGATCATCGAGGACGTCGACGGCAACCGGCTGATCGACTTCGGCTCGGGCATCGCCGTGACCTCCGTCGGCGCCTCCGCCGAGGCCGTCGTCCGCAAGGCGTCCGCCCAGCTCGCCGACTTCACGCACACCTGCTTCATGGTCACGCCGTACGAGGGCTACGTGGCCGTCGCCGAGGCGCTGGCCGAGCTGACCCCGGGCGACCACGCCAAGAAGTCGGCCCTGTTCAACAGCGGCGCCGAGGCCGTCGAGAACGCCGTCAAGATCGCGCGTGCGTACACCGGGCGCCAGGCCGTCGTCGTGTTCGACCACGGCTACCACGGCCGCACCAACCTCACCATGGCGCTGACCGCGAAGAACATGCCGTACAAGCACGGCTTCGGCCCGTTCGCGCCCGAGGTGTACCGCGTCCCGGTCGCCTACGGCTACCGCTGGCCGACCGGCCCGGAGAACGCGGGCCCCGAGGCCGCCGCGCAGGCCATCGACCAGATCACCAAGCAGGTCGGCGCCGAGAACGTGGCCGCGATCATCATCGAGCCGGTGCTCGGCGAGGGCGGCTTCATCGAGCCGGCCAAGGGCTTCCTGCCCGCGATCAGCCGGTTCGCCGGGGACAACGGGATCGTCTTCGTCGCCGACGAGATCCAGTCCGGCTTCTGCCGCACCGGCCAGTGGTTCGCCTGCGAGGACGAGGGCATCGTCCCGGACCTGATCACGACGGCGAAGGGCATCGCGGGCGGTCTGCCGCTGGCCGCCGTCACCGGCCGCGCGGAGATCATGGACGCCGCGCACGCGGGCGGCCTGGGCGGCACCTACGGCGGCAACCCCGTGGCCTGCGCGGGCGCGCTGGGCGCCATCGAGACGATGAAGGAGCTGGACCTCAACGCCAGGGCGAAGAACATCGAGGCGGTCATGAAGTCCCGCCTCACCGCCATGGCGGAGAAGTTCGACGTCATCGGCGACGTCCGCGGCCGGGGCGCGATGATCGCCATCGAGCTGGTCAAGGACCGTACGACCAAGGAGCCGAACCCGGAGGCGACCGCCGCGCTGGCCAAGGCCTGCCACCAGGAGGGCCTGCTGGTCCTGACCTGTGGCACCTACGGCAACGTGCTGCGCTTCCTGCCCCCGCTGGTCATCGGCGAGGACCTGCTGAACGAGGGCCTGGACATCATCGAGCAGGCGTTCGCACGCATCTGAGCCGGCATCGGAGCAGGTGAGCCGCCCCGGTCCGGCGGACCGGGGCGGAACGGCAGAGCGTGTGAAGAACGTGTGCGGGGTGGATGACAGGAGCCCGTTGCCCCTGTCGCGACCCCCTCCCCTGCCGTAGGTTCTAGCCCGGATGAGAGATACACCCCGCCCACAGGGGACTGTGGGCGGTCGGGCCGAGGCCTCCCCAGCTTCGACCTGGTCGTGCCCTCGCGCACACAACCGGAGCCCAAGGCTCCGGGTCTCCTCACGATCGGACGGTCGCCCGCCCCAAACCCCCCGGGGCGCGCGACGTTCCGGTCCGGACGGCCGCCCAGGCAGCACAGACGGCAAGCCGTTCCCCGAAGGGCCGGTGCACACCCCCCCTTGCACTGGCCCTTCGGCGTTCACGGGCGGGGGCCCTCCTCGGTGATGCGGGCCAGCAGGGAACGGGCCTCCCGGATGCGGGGGTGGGACGGGTGCAGGTGGCGCCCGCAGTCGGTCAACGCCCGGCGGGCCGCGGCCTCCGCCTCGCCGCGGCGGCCCAGACCGCGCAGGGCCTGGGCCGTGACCAGGTCCAGCCGCCCGCTGTCCCTGCGGGCCTGGTGGGGCGTGTTCCGGCGGGCTTCGGCCAGGGCCTCCTCGTACCTGCCCTGTCCGTTCAGACTGTGCACCAGCGTGGCGTGCAGAGCGGCGAGAGCGGGTTCCTCCGCACGGGGCAGGTTGCCGCGGGCGATCTCCTCCGCCTCGTCGAAACGGGCCTGCCCGCACAGCGCGGCGGCCAGGTTCCCCAGGGCGCTCAGCTCCAGCTTCCCCAGGGGGGCGGGGTGAGCGAGCCTGGTCACCTCGCGCAGGATGCCCAGCGCCTCGCCCTCGGCCTCCTCGTACCGCTCCTGGCCGACGAGGACCGTCACGCGGTTGTCGCGGACCACCAGTCGCAGTGCGTGCGCCTCGGCGTCGGCCGGCTTCAGCTCGGCGATCAGCGCCTCCAGCTCGGCCATCACCTCCGCCCCTCGTCCGTGTGCGACGGCCGCCCCCGTGGCCAGGGTCCTCGCCTGCCACTGCGGCAGGGGCCGCTTCCGCCAGGGCGGGCGCGGGGCCGCGGCGAACGCGCGCGCCGCGGCCTCGACCTCCTCGTACTCGCCCGCCCTGTACTGGAGTTCGAGCCGGGCGAAGAGCTCTTCCCGCGCGCTGTCCCGTGCCGTTCGTATGCGCTTCACGGGCGATGAGGTTACGTGATCGCGGACCTGCGAAGCTGGGCGTCATGCTGCTGCTCGGACCGCCCGTCCTCCTCTTCGCGCTGATCACCTGGCAGGTCGTCGCCGACGGCCCGCTGGTGGCTCTGGACGAGCGGCTGAGCAGGGCCCTCGTCCACCCGGACCGGGCCTCCGAACTGCTCGCCGACCTCGGCGACGTGCAGGTGGCCGTGCCCGCCTTGGCGACCGCGCTGGCGTACGTCGCGTGGCACGGGCGCGCCACAGGCGTGGACCGCTGGTGGCTGCCGCCGGCCGCCGGGGTCCTGGCGATGGCGCTGGTGCCGGCGCTGGTCGCGCCCCTGAAGGAGTGGACCGACCGCCCGGGCACCCCGGCCGTGCCCCCGGCGGTCGGCTACTACCCGTCCGGCCACACCGCGACCGCCGTCGTGGCGTACGGAGCGGCGACGCTGCTGCTCCTTCCGCTGCTGCGCTCGGCGGCGGTCCGCGGCGGGCTCGTCCTGCTCTGCGCCGCCCTCGTCGCCGGCGCCTCGTTCGGGCTGGTGCGCCGGGGCTACCACTGGCCGCTGGACGTGGCGGCCAGTTGGTGCCTGGGGGCGGTGCTGCTGATCGGCCTGCGGCTGCTGGTCAGCCGAAGTAGCCGTCGAAGGTCCGCTGGAACTCCCAGCCCCCGAACCGGTCCCAGTTGATCGACCAGGTCATCAGGCCGCGCAGCCCGGGCCAGGTCCCGTGGGTGGCGTACGAGCCGCAGTTCGTGCGCTTCGTCAGGCAGTCCAGGGTCTTGGTGACCTCGGCCGGCGACACGTGCCCGTTGCCCGCGTTGGTCGTGGCCGGCATGCCGATGGCGACCTGGTCCGGGCGCAGCGGCGGGAAGACGTTGTCCGCGTCGCCCGCGACCGGGAAGCCGGTGAGCAGCATGTCGGTCATCGCAATGTGGAAGTCCGCGCCGCCCATGGAGTGGTACTGGTTGTCCAGGCCCATGATCGGGCCGGAGTTGTAGTCCTGGACGTGCAGCAGGGTCAGGTCGTCGCGCATCGCGTGGATCACCGGCAGGTACGCGCCCGCCCTGGGGTCCTGGCCGCCCCACTTGCCGGTGCCGTAGTACTGGTAACCGAGCTGGACGAAGAACGTCTCCGGGGCCATGGTGAGCACGAAGTCGTCGCCGTACTTGGCCTTGAGGGTCTTCAGTGCGGAGATCAGGTGGACGATCACCGGGGTCTTCGGATTCTTGAAGTCGGTGTCGTCGGCGTCCAAGGACAGCGAGTGGCCCTCGAAGTCGATGTCGAGGCCGTCGAGGCCGTACTCGTCGATGATCTTCGAGACGGAGGAGACGAACGTGTCACGGGCGACGGTGGTGGTGAGCCGCACCTGGCCGTTCTGGCCGCCGATGGAGATCAGCACCTTCTTGCCGGCCGCCTGCTTGGCCTTGATCGCCGCCTTGAACTCGGCGTCGCTCTCGACGTCCGGGCACTCGGTCACCGGACAGCGCTCGAAGCGGATGTCCCCGGAGGTGACCGACGTCGGCTCGCCGAAGGCCAGGTCGATGACGTCCCAGCTGTCGGGGACGTCGGCCAGGCGCGTGTAGCCGGAGCCGTTGGCGAAGCTCGCGTGGAGGTAGCCGACCAGGGCGTGGGGCGGGAGGTCGGAGGGGCCGCCGCCCGAGTCGGGTTCGGTGGTCGTCGCGGTCACCGTGGCGGAGCGGGCGGACTCGCCGGCGCCGTTCAGGGCGGTGACCTGGAAGGCGTACGCCGTCTTCGGCGTCAGGCCGGACACGGTGGCCGAGGTCCCGCTCACCGTCCGCACCTTGGTGCCGTCGCGGTAGACCGCGTAGCCGGTGGCGCCCGCCACCGGCGACCAGGACAGGGCCACGCTGGTCGAGGTGACGGTGCCGGCCGCGAGGCCGGTGGGCGGGGCGGGCGGCTGCCCGGTCTCGCCTCCGGGGCCGGTGAGGGAGATGTCGTCGGCGTGGTAGGCACCCGTGCCGTACCAGCCGTGGGTGTAGATCGTGACCCGGGTGGTGGAGGGGCCGGTGCGGAAGGTGGTGGTGAGCTGCCGCCAGTCGGGGGCGGACTGGACCCAGGTGGAGACGTCGGTGGTGCCGGTGCCGCTCGCGCCCAGGTGGACGTATGCGCCGCGGACGTGGCCGGAGAGCGTGTACTGGGAGTCCGGTCTCACGGTCACGGTCTGCGCGCACCGGGCGTTGTCGGCGCCGGACGGGGTCGCCTCGAGCGCTGCGCGTCCGCCGTGCACCGGCGCGTTCACGGTCGTGCCGGCCGTACAGGTCCAGCCGTCGAGGCCGGACTCGAAACCGCCGTTCCTGGCCAGGTCCGCGTCGGCCGCGCGGGCGGCCGACGCGAGCGCGGTCACGCCGGTCGCGGCGAGGGCCGTGGCGGTGAGCAGCGCGACGAGGGGCCGGCGGGCGAGAGGTCTGGAGCGTTCCACGAGTGCCTCCGGACATGGGGGACGAGGAGGGTGGAGCGCGCCCAACTTGGTCCAGACCAATCGTGTTGTCAAGACCTCTGCCGCCGACTGTGGCCTCAGCCGCTGTCGCCCGGGCCGCTGTCGCCTCAGCTGTCGAAGCCCAGCCCCAGCCGGTCCATCGTCCGCAGCCACAGGTTGCGGCGCCCGCCGTGCGCGTCGGCCCGGGCCAGTGACCACTTGGTGAGCGCGATGCCGGTCCACGCGAACGGCTCGGGCGGGAACGGCAGCGGCTTCCTGCGCACCATCTCCAGTTCCGTGCGCTCGGTCCGCTCCCCCGCCAGCAGGTCAAGCATCACCTCGGCGCCGAAGCGGGTGGCGCCCACGCCGAGCCCCGTGTAGCCCGCCGCGTACGCCACCTTCCCCGCGTGCGCCGTGCCGAAGAACGCCGAGAAGCGGGAGCAGGTGTCGATCGCGCCGCCCCAGGCGTGGGTGAAGCGCACGCCCTCCAGCTGCGGGAAGCAGGTGAAGAAGTGCCCGGCGAGCTTGGCGTAGGTCTCCGGCCGGTCGTCGTACTCGGCGCGCACCCGGCCGCCGTACGGATAGATCGCGTCGTAGCCGCCCCACAGGATGCGGTTGTCCGCGGAGAGCCGGAAGTAGTGGAACCGGTTGGCGCTGTCACCGAGGCCCTGGCGGTTCTTCCAGCCGATCGACGCGAGCTGGTCGGCGGTGAGCGGCTCGGTCATCAGGGCGTAGTCGTAGACCGGGACGGTGTAGGAGCGGACCCGGCGGACCAGACTGGGGAAGACGTTCGTGCCGAGGGCCACCGTGCGGGCCCGGATCTGCCCGTAGGGGGTGCGGACGGCCATGCCGGCGCCGTACGGCTTCAACGTCAGCGCGGGGGTGCGTTCGTGGACACGCACGCCGAGTTCGCGGCAGGCCCGCTTCAGGCCCCAGGCGAGCTTGGCCGGGTGGAGCATCGCCACGCCCCGCCGGTCCCACAGGCCGGCCCGGAAGGTCGGGGAGTCCACCTGTTCCCGCACCGCTTCGGCGTCCAGGAGGTCGATGCCCTCGGCGAGGCCCGCGCGCTCGACCTCCCGGTACCAGTCGCGCAGCTCCCGCACCTGGTGGGCCTCGGTGGCGACGTCGATCTCGCCGGTGCGTTCGAAGTCGCAGTCGATGGAGTGGCGGGCGACCGTCTCCTCGATGGCGTCGAGGTTGCGGGCGCCCAGTTCCTCCAGCTTGTGGATCTCGCCCGGCCATCGGGTGAGCCCGTTCGGCAGGCCGTGGGTGAGGGAGGCGGCGCAGAACCCGCCGTTGCGGCCCGAGGCGGCCCAGCCCACCTCGCGGCCCTCCACCAGCACCACGTCCCGCCCGGGGTCGCGCTCCTTGGCGATCAGCGCGGTCCACAGCCCGCTGTAGCCGCCGCCGACGACCAGCAGGTCGCAGGTCTCGGTGCCGGTGAGGGCGGGTTCGGGCTCGGGCCTGCCGGGGTCGTCCAGCCAGTAGGCCACCGGCCGGGCTTCGGAAAGGGATCTCGTCCAACGGCTCATGGCGCTAGGGGCCATGATTTCAACTCCCTACGGGGTGCTTCCGGTTTCTTCTCTATGCCTTCTGCCGCTTGCGGCGGTTGCCGACGACCATGGACACCAGCACCAGCAGAACGGCCACGACGAACATGGCCGTGCCGATGACGTTGATCTGCACGGGCGTTCCGCGCTGGGCGGAGCCCCAGACGAACATCGGGAAGGTGACGGTCGAGCCGGCGTTGAAGTTGGTGATGATGAAGTCGTCGAAGGAGAGCGCGAAGGCGAGCAGCGCGCCCGCCGCGATGCCGGGCGCCGCGATCGGCAGCGTGACCCGGACGAACGTCTGGAACGGGCCGGCGTACAGGTCCTGGGCGGCCTGCTCCAGCCGCGGGTCCATCGACATCACGCGCGCCTTCACGGCGACCACGACGAAGCTGAGGCAGAACATGATGTGGGCGATCAGGATCGTCCAGAAGCCCAGCTGCGCGCCCATGTTGAGGAACAGGGTGAGCAGCGAGGCCGCCATGACCACCTCGGGCATCGCCATCGGCAGGAAGATCAGCGAGTTCACGGCGCCGCGGGCGCGGAAGCGGTAGCGGACCAGCGCGAAGGCGATCATCGTGCCGAGCAGGGTGGCGCCGAGCGTCGCCCAGAGCGCGATCTGGAGGCTGAGCGACAGCGAGGCGCACAGCCCGGAGACCCCGCAGGGGTCCTTCCAGGCGTCCGTGGAGAACTCCTGCCACGCGTAGTTGAAGCGCCCCTTCGGGTTGTTGAAGGAGAACACGGTGACGATGACGTTCGGCAGGAGGAGGTACGCGAGCGTCAGCAGTCCCGCGATGACGACGAGGTGGCGCTTGAGCCAGTTGACGAGGGTCATTTAAACCAGATCCTCCGTGCCGGACCTGCGGATGTAGAACGTGACCATGAACAGGATCGCGGCCATCAGGATGAAGGAGAGCGCGGCGGCCGTCGGGTAGTCGAGGATCCGCAGGAACTGCGACTGGATCACGTTGCCGACCATGCGGGTGTCGGTGGAGCCGAGCAGGTCCGCGTTGATGTAGTCGCCGGTGGCGGGGATGAAGGTCAGCAGCGTGCCGGAGACCACGCCCGGCATCGACAGCGGGAAGGTGACCTTGCGGAAGGTGGTCGACGGCCTGGCGTACAGGTCGTTCGCCGCCTCGTGCAGCCGGGGGTCGATGCGCTCCAGCGAGGTGTAGAGCGGCAGGATCATGAACGGCAGGAAGTTGTACGTCAGACCGCAGACCACCGCGAGCGGGGTGGCGAGCACCCGGTCGCCGGCGGTCCACCCGAGCCAGGCCGTCACGTCCAGGACGTGCAGCGCGTCCAGGGCGCCGACCACCGGGCCGCCGTCGGCGAGGATCGTCTTCCAGGCGAGCGTGCGGATCAGGAAGCTGGTGAAGAACGGCGCGATCACCAGGATCATGATCAGGTTCCGCCAGCGTCCCGCGCGGAACGCGATCAGGTACGCCAGCGGGTAGCCGAGCAGCAGGCACAGCACGGTCGCGGAGGCCGCGTAGAGCACCGAGCGGACGAACTGCGGCCAGTACTCGGACAGCGCGTCCCAGTAGGTCGCGAAGTGCCAGGTGACCTCGTAGCCCTCCTCCAGGGAGCCCGTCTGCACGGACGTGGAGGCCTGGTAGATCACCGGCAGCGCGAAGAACACGAGCAGCCACAGCAGTCCGGGCAGCAGCAGGAGGTACGGCGTCCAGCGGCCCCGCCTGCGCGGTGGTTTCGTCCCCGGGGCGGGCGCCAGGGGTGGCGCCTCGGTGACCGTGGCCATCAGGCGACCTCTTCCTCGGCGGTCTCGACGCCCGCGGAGCCCACTGTCCCGGCGAGCAGGGACTGCGCCGCGTCCAGGCCGAAGGTGTGCGCCGGGTTCCAGTGCAGGACGACCTCGGCGCCGGGCACCAGCCGGGCGTCGCGGTCGATGTTCTGGACGTAGACCTCGAAGTCGGAGCAGACCGGGCTGTCGACCACGAACTGCGTGGAGACGCCGATGAAGCTGGAGTCGGCGATCCTGCCGGTGATCCGGTTGCGGCCCTCGGGGATCTCGCCGGCGTCGTCGGCGTGGGTGAGGGAGATCTTCTCCGGGCGCACGCCGACCAGCACCTTGCCGCCGGTCGTCGTGGGCGCGCTGGTGCGGGCCGCGGGCAGGACGAGCTTGCCGCCGCCCGCCTTCAGCACGACCTCGTCGCCGGACGTGGAGTCGACCTCGGCCTCGATGAAGTTGGAGGTGCCGAGGAAGTTGGCGACGAAGGTGGTCCGCGGGTTCTCGTACAGGTCGGTGGGCGAGCCGAGCTGCTCCACCCGGCCCCCGTTCATCACGGCGACCGTGTCGGCCATGGTCATGGCCTCCTCCTGGTCGTGCGTGACGTGCACGAAGGTGATGCCGACCTCGGTCTGGATGCGCTTGAGCTCCAGCTGCATCTGGCGGCGCAGCTTCAGGTCGAGGGCGCCCAGCGGCTCGTCGAGCAGCAGCACCCTGGGGTGGTTGATCAGCGCGCGGGCCACCGCGACGCGCTGCTGCTGGCCGCCGGAGAGCTGGTGCGGCTTCTTGCGCGCCTGCTCGCCGAGCTGGACCAGCTCCAGCATCTCGTCGACCTGCTTCTTCACGCTCTTGATGCCGCGCCGGCGCAGGCCGAAGGCGACGTTCTCGAAGATGTCGAGGTGCGGGAAGAGCGCGTAGGACTGGAAGACCGTGTTCACCGGCCGCTTGTACGGCGGGAGCGCGGTGACGTCCTGGTCGCCGAGGTGGACGGTGCCGGCCGTGGGCTCCTCCAGGCCGGCGATCATCCGCAGGGTGGTGGTCTTGCCGCAGCCGGACGCGCCGAGCAGGGCGAAGAAGGAGCCCTCCGGCACGGTCAGGTCGAGGGGATGCACGGCGGTGAAGGAGCCGTAGGTCTTGCTGATGCCGGTGAGGCGGACGTCCCCGCCGCCGTGGCCGGCCGTGGTGGTGTCTTTCGTCGTCTTCATCTCGTCACGCCCCAGTGAGCTTCGCGAACTTCTCTTCGAACACCGTCTCTTCCTCGGAGCTCAGGGAGCGGAAGGCACGGGACTTGGCCTGCATGGCCCGGTCGGGGAGGATCAGCGGGTTGTTCGCCGCGTCCTCGTCGATCTTCGCGAGGTCGTCCTTCACCCCGTCGACGGGGCAGACGAAGTTGATGTAGGCGGCGAGCCGGGCGGCCGCCTGCGGCTCGAAGTAGTAGTCGATGAGCCGCTCGGCGTTGGTCTTGTGCCGGGCCTTGTTGGGGATCAGCAGGTTGTCGCTGGACATCATGTAGCCGCTGTCGGGGATCAGGAAGTCGATGTCCGGGTTGTCCGCCTTCAGCTGGACGACGTCCCCGGCCCAGGCCACACAGGCGGCGAAGTCGCCCTTGCTGATGTCCGCGGTGTAGTCGTTGCCGGTGAAGCGGCGGATCTGGCCCTTGTCGACGGCCTTCTGGAGACGGGCGAGCGCCGCGTCGTAGTCGTCGGCGGTGAACTTCTCCGGGTCCTTGTCCATGTCGAGCAGGGTCAGGCCCATGGTGTCGCGCATCTCGGTGAGGAGGCCGACGCGGCCCTTGAGCTTCGGGTTGTCCAGCAGGTCGGAGAGGGTCTTCACCTCGACCCCGTCGAGCGCCTTCTTGTTGTAGGCGATGACGGCCGCGATGCCCTGCCAGGGATAGGAGTAGGCCCGGCCCGGGTCCCAGTCGGGGCTGCGGAACTGGGGCGACAGGTTGGCGAAGGCGTTCGGGAGGTTGGCCGGGTCCAGCTTCTGCGCCCAGCCGAGGCGGATCAGGCGGGCGGCGAGCCAGTCGGTGAGGACGATGATGTCGCGGCCGGTGTCCTGGCCGGCGGCGAGCTGCGGCTTGATCTTGCCGAAGAACTCGGTGTTGTCGTTGATGTCCTCGGTGTACTCGACCTTGATGCCGGTGCGTTTCGTGAACGCCTCCAGCGTGGGGTGCCTGCGGCCGCTGTCGTCGACGTCCATGTACTCGGTCCAGTTGGAGAAGTTGACGGTCTTCTCCTCCTTCGAGTGGTCCTCTGCCGAGACGCCGCCCTGGGTCTTGCCGGCCGCGGGGATCCCGCAGCCGCTCAGCGCCCCGCCTCCGCCGACCGCGAGTGCGCCGCCCGCGGAGGCGCGCAGCAGGGAACGGCGCGTCAGCGCCGCCCTGCCGTTGCGGAAACTGCGCCGCATGGCGGCCACCTGGGCCGCGGAGAGGCGGTCGGGCTCGTACTGCTCCATGCGCGTGGTGCCCTTTCGGGAGGGTGGCCGCGGGTCGGGCGGCCTGGCTGCTATCGGTCCCCGAAGATGGTGCGGTGCCAGTCCTTGCGGGCCACCGCGGTGTTGTCGAACATGACGTGCTTGATCTGGGTGTACTCCTCGAACGAGTACGCGGACATGTCCTTGCCGAAGCCGGACGCGCGGTAGCCGCCGTGCGGCATCTCGCTGATGATCGGGATGTGGTCGTTGATCCACACGCATCCCGCCTTGATCTCGCGGGTGGCCCGGTTGGCGCGGTAGAGGTCGCGGGTCCACGCGGAGGCGGCGAGCCCGTACGGGGTGTCGTCGGCCAGGGCCAGGCCCTCGTCGTCGGTGTCGAAGGGCAGGACGACCAGCACCGGTCCGAAGATCTCGGACTGCACGACCTCGCTGTCCTGCGGGGCGTCGGCGATGAGGGTGGGGCGGTAGTACGCGCCGTTCGCGAGGTCGCCCCGCGGGGCCTCGCCGCCGGTCACCACGCGCGCGTAGGCGCGCGCCCGGTCGACGAAGCCGGCCACGCGGTCGCGCTGGGCGTGCGAGACCAACGGGCCGAGGTCGGTGCCGGCGGCGAAGGGGTCGCCGAGCCGGACCGTCTCCATCAGGGCGGCCGTCCGCTCGACGAACGCCTCGTAGAGCGGGCGCTGCACGTACGCGCGCGTGGCGGCGGTGCAGTCCTGCCCGGTGTTGATCAGCGCGCCGGCGACCGCGCCGTTGACCGCGGCGTCGAGATCGGCGTCGTCGAAGACGACGAGGGGCGCCTTGCCGCCGAGCTCCAGGTGGAGGCGCTTGACGGTGGCGGTGGCGATCTCGGCGACGCGCCTGCCGACGGCGGTGGAGCCGGTGAAGGAGGTCATGGCCACGTCGGGGTGGCCGACGAGGTGTTCACCCGCCTCCTTTCCGGTGCCGGTGACGATGTTGACGACTCCGTCCGGGAGGCCGGCGTCGGTGGCGGCCCGGGCGAACAGGAGTGAGGTCAGCGGGGTGAGCTCGGCGGGCTTGAGGACGATGGTGTTGCCCGCGGCGATCGCCGGGAGGATCTTCCACGCGGCCATCTGGAGGGGGTAGTTCCAGGGCGCGACGGAGCCGACGACGCCGATCGGCTCGCGGCGGACGTAGGAGGTGTGGTCGCCGGAGTACTCGCCGGCCGACTGGCCCGTCAGGTGACGGGCGGCGCCGGCGAAGAAGGCGATGTTGTCGACGGTGCCCGGCACGTCGAACTCACGGCTCAGCTTCAGCGGCTTGCCGCACTGCAGGGACTCGGCCTGCGCGAACTCCTCGGCGCGCTCGGCGACGACGGCGGCGAACCGGTGCAGGGCGTCGGAGCGCTCGCCCGGGGTGGCGCCCGCCCAGGCCGGGAACGCCTCACGGGCCGCGGCGACGGCAGCGTCCACGTCGTCGGTGCCGGCGAGTTCGTAGGTGTACACCTCCTCGCCGGTGGCCGGGTCGACGACCGCGTGGGTACGGCCCGAGGTTCCCTTCGTCACACGTCCCGCGATGAACTGCGCCCCGTCCGCGAAGCGGTCCTGGGCGGGGAATCGTTCCGGGGCGGCGTTGCCCGGGTTGTGCATGTCGCTCTCCTCCGTGTCCCCGAGAGGGGGCGGCGTGGCTCCAGCTCGATTTGAGTGCCGATCCTGACAGAGGGATGGAACCCCAACAAGTGATTCCGTTGTTGCCTTTTGGTTACGCGACGGAATCTGTCGACCGGGTGTCGAGTAACCACGGAAAAGGCAGGACGGAGTGTCAGTGGTGCGTGCCAGACTCGCGTGCATGGAAGGGATCACGGGGGCGGCGGTGAGCGGGACGACGGGGACGATCGGTTCCAGGGAGGCGCTGGTCGAGGCGCTGCGGGCCGGGGAGAGGGTCAAGTACCTGCACTTCTGGGGACATCGGCCGCTGCCCGACGGCCGGATCGGGGCGAGCTGTCTGAGTCAGTGGTGGCCGTCGCCGTTCACGGTGGACGGCGTCCGGTACGCGACCGCCGAGCACTGGATGATGGCGGCCAAGGCCCGGCTGTTCGCGGACGCGGAGGCGGAGCGGCGGGTGCTGGCCGCGGACCACCCCTCGCAGGCGAAGAAGGCGGGGCGGCTGGTGCGGGGCTTCGACGAGGCGACATGGAGCCGGGAGCGGTTCCGGATCGTCGTGGAGGGCAGTGTCCACAAGTTCGCGGCGCATCCGGACCTGCGGGACTTCCTGCTGAACACGGGCGAGCGGGTGCTGGTCGAGGCGAGCCCGGTGGACCGGGTGTGGGGCATCGGCCTCGCGGCGAACGACGCGGGGGCGGCGGACCCGGAGCGGTGGCGGGGGCCGAACCTGCTGGGGTTCGCGCTGATGGAGGCGAGGGCGCGGCTCCGGGCGGGCGGGGGCGCCGCCTAGAGGGATGTGGTGAGGACGAGCACGCCGAATCCGGTGCCCAGGACCGTGCCGACCGCTCCGCAGATGATCCCGGCCAGGGCCTGGCCCGGGTTCGTGGCCTCGCCGCGGGCGGCCTTGCCCCGGCCGACCGCACCGAAGATCACGCCCAGGACGCCGAGCAGGATGGCCACCGGCCACAGGCAGAACACGGCGGCCGAGATGATCCCCAGCACCAGTCCGGTCACGCCCAGCCCGTTGCTCGGCACCGGCGCCATGCCGGTCCAGCCGTAGTAGGCCTGTCCCGGGACACCGCCGTACCCGGGCGGCGGCGCGGCCGGGTGGCCGTACCCGCCCGGATAGCCGTACGGGACCCGGCCGGGCCCGTCGGGGGCTATGGGCGGCGGCGGGACCGGCTCGCTCGCGGCCGGGGGCGCGAAGGGATCGGCCGGCGAACCGTGGGCGGGGGGCGGGGCGGGCGCGCCCATCGCGGGGAACGAGGTGACCGTCTGCTGGTCGTGCAGGGAGGAGGGGGCCGCGGAGGGGGAGGACCAGGGCTGGGGGTCGCCGACCGCGAGGGTCTCACCCGGACCGCCGGAACCGGGGCCGGGACCGCCGGCTCCCCGGCCGGAGGCCGGTGTGCCGTGGGCCGGAGGTGCCCAGGGGTCGGGGGTGCCTGCCGTCGCCGGCGTGTCCGGCGCGCCCAGGTCCACCAGCGGACCGTCCTGCGGCACCGCGTCCCCGGCACCGCCGCCGACCGGTGCCGGCCACACGCCGGGGGCCTGCGGATCCTCTGACGGCGCACCGCCCCCCGTGGCCCCGGTGGATCCCGTGTTCTCCCGCGCTCCCGGCGTCTGCGCGTCGTCGGACATCCGCTTGGGCCCCCTTAGTCGAACGTCCCGTCATGCTACGGCGCGGTCCACCACCGCGCGCACCCGGCCTACGATGATCCCCGATCCACCGATCAGCCGATCACCCGCGTCCCGCCGCGCACCGGCCGGGGACGCCGTTCCGGGGAGGAACATTGACCGACCGCCTCGACGCAGCCACCGCCGGCCCGGGCCGCGACCTGCACGCCTTCATCGCCGGACTGCCCAAGGCCGAACTGCACGTGCACCACGTCGGCTCCGCCTCCCCCCGCATCGTCTCGGAACTGGCCGCCCGCCACCCCGACTCCAGGGTCCCCACCGATCCCGAGGCCCTGGTCGACTACTTCACCTTCACGGACTTCGCCCACTTCATCGAGGTATACCTGTCCGTCGTCGACCTGATCCGCACCCCCGAGGACGTCCGCCTGCTGACCTACGAGGTGGCCCGCGAGCTGGCCCGGCAGCAGGTGCGGTACGCCGAGCTGACCATCACCCCGTTCTCCTCCACCCGCCGCGGCATCGACGAGCGTGCCTTCATGGACGCGATCGAGGACGCCCGCAAGACGGCCGAGACCGACTTCGGGACCGTGCTGCGCTGGTGCTTCGACATCCCCGGCGAGGCCGGCCTCGAGTCCGCCGAGGAGACCACGCGGCTCGCCACCGACGACCGGCTGCGTCCCGAGGGCCTGGTCTCCTTCGGCCTCGGCGGACCCGAGATCGGCGTCCCCCGCCCGCAGTTCAAGCCGTACTTCGACCGCGCGATCGCCGCCGGGCTGCACTCGGTGCCGCACGCCGGCGAGACCACCGGCCCGGAGACGGTGTGGGACGCACTCGACGAGCTGCGCGCCGAGCGGATCGGGCACGGCACCAGCTCCGCCCGGGACCCCGAGCTGCTCCGGCACCTGGCCGAGCGGCGCATCGCCCTGGAGGTGTGCCCCACCTCCAACATCGCCACCCGCGCGGTCACCACCCTCGACGAGCACCCCGTCAAGGAGTTCGCACGGGCCGGCGTCCTGGTCACGATCAACTCCGACGACCCGCCGATGTTCGGCACCGACCTCAACAACGAGTACGCGGTCGCCGCGCGCCTGCTCGGCCTCGACGAGCGGGGCCTGGCCGACCTGGCGAAGAACGCGGTCGAGGCGTCCTTCATGGACCCGGCGGGCAAGGCGGGACTGGCCGCCGAGATCGACGCCTACACCACGACCTGGCTCGCCCCCTGACCGCTCCTCGGAGGGCCGCCATGCAGAACGTGACCGCCGTGGCCCACCGCGGCGACCCCTACCGCGTCCGCGAGAACACCCTCGCCTCGCTGCGTTCCGCGCTCCGCCGGGGCGCGGACGCGGTCGAGATCGACGTACGCCTCACCCGCGACGGCGTGCCGGTGCTGCTGCACGACGAGACGCTGCTGCGCCTGTGGGACCACGACCGCCCGGTGCTCGCCCTGTCGTGGGAGGAGGTACGCGACGTCACGGAGGGCGGAGTGCCGACCCTCTCCGACGCGCTGACGGCGACGGACGGCAGCCGCGTGATGATCGATCTGCCCGGCGTGCCGGACGCCCGTGCCGCGCGCCGGGTCGTGGACGCCGTGCGCGCGTGCGACGCGCAGGACCGGGTCTACTACTGCGCAGGCGCCCACGCCATGCTCGCCGTGCGCGCGGCGGACCCGTCCGCCGAGATCGCCCTCACCCGGGCCACCCTGGCCCCGCCGCGCGCCGGCCTCCTGGCGGCGATCCGCCCCCGCTGGCTGAACTACCGCTTCAGCCTGGTGGACCGGACGCTCGCCGACCGCGTCCACCGCGACGGCTACCTGCTCTCCGTCTGGACCCCGGACACCCGCCGCTCCATGCGCCGCCTGCTGGCGCTGGGGGTGGACTCGATCACCACCAACCGCATCGACGTCCTGTGCGCACTGCGCGGCACCGGACCCCGGGACGGCGCGGCCGCCTCAGGGGCAATCCCTGACAACCCCCACGCCGCAGAAGGAAGTTGATCAGGGAAACGCCAGGGCAGGCGCCCTTCTCGGTGATGATCCGGACACGCGCGTACGGCCGGAGGATGATCACGTCCATCCACCGATACCCCTTCGGAGCACCGATGCGCGTCCGCCGTCGCACCCCCCTCCTCGCCGCCTCCCTCGTCCTCGCCCTGGGCGCGGGCCCACTCGCCGCGCCCGCCCTCGCCTCCCCCTCCTCCCCGGCCGCCGTGTGCACCACGACCCCCTCGAACGGCGCGCTGTGCGACGCGATCGAGGGGCTGCCCGACGAGGACGCGACCGCCGCGCTGGTCCGACTGGGCGGCACCGAGGGCTCCTGGCGGGGCAGTTCGGGGGTGCGGGACCTGGTGAGCGGCCGGGCGGCCGACCCGAACGCGCGCTTCCGGGCCGGTTCGACGACCAAGGTAGTGACGGCGGCCGTCGTCCTCCGGCTGGCCGCCCAGGGCGAGGTCGACCTCGACGCGCCGGTCGAGCGCTACCTCCCCGGGCTGCTCGGCCCCGAGTTCACGGTGCCCGTCACCGTACGGAACCTGCTGAACCACACCAGCGGCATCCAGCCGGGCGACGGCTGGGGGGACTCCTTCGCGGAGCAGTACGCGCACCGCCACGACACGCTCTCACCGCAGCGGGTGGTGGCCTCGGCGGTCGCGAAGGGGCCGGCGTTCACCGCCGGCGAGCGGCAGCAGTACCTGAACGTCAACTACACGGTCCTCGGCATGCTGATCGAGAAGGTGACCGGGCGCCCGTACGCCGCCGAGGCCACCCGGCTCGTGCTGCGCCCCGCCGGGATGCGGCACACGTACTTCCCGGGCACCGATCCCCGCATCCGGGGACCGCACAACCGCGGCTACCAGGCGGTGCCCCGGCCCGACGGGACGACACGCCTCGTCGACGTCACCGAGTGGAACCAGTCCGACCGCTGGGCGGCCGGTGACATGATCTCGACCACCACCGACCTGGAGCGTCTCGTCACGGCCCTCTTCGGCGGGCGGATCGTGCCCGAACCGCAGCTGCGGGAGATGTTCACCGTCCCGGCGGACATCCCCGACGCCACTTACAGCGCGGGCCTGCAGCGCTGGGAGCACGAGGGCACCGTCTACTGGTTCAGGACCGGCGCCCGCCACGGCTACAGCTCCGCGATCGCCGCGACCGAGGACCTGAGCCGCACCCTCGTGTACTCGATCG
This sequence comes from Streptomyces griseomycini, assembly GCF_014203535.1. Classification (GTDB taxonomy): domain Bacteria; phylum Actinomycetota; class Actinomycetes; order Streptomycetales; family Streptomycetaceae; genus Streptomyces; species Streptomyces griseomycini. The sequence goes on along the minus strand of NZ_JACHJI010000015.1, from coordinate 107,132 downwards.
CCGACACCGACGCGAAGGACACCGCGCCCAACCCGGTCGCCGACCGGATCCTGGCGGCCGCCCTCATGTAGCGGGCAGGGGCGCCGTGTTCGGCGTGAGCGCCTCCAGTCGCCTGATCCTCCTCCGCACGACGTACAGCGGGATCACCCCGAACACGCCGAACGCCATGTCGATGACGCTCCACCAGAAGGGGATGCCGCGGATCGGGCCGCAGACGAGGGCGAGCGGGATGATGCCGGCGCAGGCGATCATGCCGAACTCGACGACCCAGATGTTGCGGACGGGGTCGCGGTAGGGGCCGTAGAAGGCGACCGCGATGACGAGGTGGGCGAAGGCCAGCCAGTCGGTGCCGTAGAGGAGGAAGGGGTGGTCGGCGTCGGCGGTGTCGAGTCCGTCCCGGACCCGCTCGATCCATTCCATGAGGGCGGGGAGGTGCTCCGGTGCGTCCAGGGAGCGGAGCACCTCCTCGGTCCAGCGCAGTTCGTGCACCAGGGGGAAGGCCGTGGCGCCGCTGAGCACCAGGCAGACGACGAAGAACACCAGCCAGGCGCGGATGCCCTTGAGCAGGGCGGCTCTGTCGCTCATGACGGCAGCGTACGCCTGTGTTGAACATGTTCAAAAACCGGGTCGGGGTCAGCGGTCCGCACGCGCCGCGCGCACCAGGCGGCGCGCCACCGCGTGCGACGCGGCCGTGGCCGCCCCCGCCGTCGCCAGGCCGACGGCCAGGTCGCGGGGGCGGGCGGGGCGCAGCACGACGGCCCGGCGCAGCCGACCGCGCGCCCAGAGGGTGAACGGCACGACCAGCAGCGGCGAGGTCACGGAGCCGGGGTGTAGCCGCGCACGGCCGCCGCCTGGGCGAGGTGGACCAGGCCGTGCAGTCCGAAGCCGTCCAGGGCGGACCGGTGGAAGGCCGAGCGGCCTGCGGTCCGCCGCCCGGCGACCGACGCGGCCGCGACGATCGCCCCCGTCACGCCCACCGCCACGGTGAATTCACGCCGGTCGAGCGCCTCGGCCCGTCGCCACACCCGCTCCGGCACCTCCGGGAACCGCTCGCGCAAGGCGGGCACGTTGCGCCGCAGCCAGCCCGGCAGGGTCGCCGGCTCCTCCAGGTCGTGCAGCGCCCAGGCCGCGAGCAGCCCGTAGGTGACCGGTCCCGCCCACGTGTCCTTCACGCGATGAGTCGTCCATGCGGCCGATCCTGCTACAGCCCCGCGATCCCGTTCCAGCGCCCGGCGAACTCCGTGCGCTCCTTCGGGGTGATGTCCCGCGCGATCACCAGCCGTTCGCGCATCGCCGCGTCCGGGAAGACCAGCGGGTCCTCGGCCAGGGACGCGGTCTCCTCGTCGGACGAGGACGCGAGGACGTCGCGGGCGGCCGGGACCGGACAGACGTAGTCGACCCAGGCGGCCAGTTCGGCGGCCACCCCGGGGTCGTAGTAGTGGTCGGTCAGCCGCTCGGCGTTGGCCTTGTGCCGGGCCAGGTCGGGGATCATCAGGGACTCCGACCACAGTTCGGCGCCCTCCTCCGGGACGACGAAGCGGATGTCCGGATCGTCCGCCTGGAGCTGGACCACGTCACCGGAGTACGCCTGGCAGGCCAGCACGTCACCGCTGCTGAGGTCCTTGATGTAGTCGTTGCCGGTGAAGCGGCGGATCTGCCCCTTGGCGACCTGCTCCTCCACCTGGTCGCACATCCGGTGGAAGTCGTCCGCCGTCCAGCGCGTGATGTCGACCCCGTCGCCCTGCATCAGCAGCGCGAACGCCTCGTCCAGGCCGGAGAGCAGGGTCACCCGGCCCCTCAGGTCGCCCGCCCACAGGTCGGCCACGCCGCGGATCTCCCGGCCGAGTGCGCGCCGGTTGTACGCGATCCCGGTGATGCCCGACTGCCACGGCACGGTGAACCTCCGGCCGGGGTCGAAGGCGGGGGAGCGCAGGAGCGGGTCCAGGTACCGCGTGACGTTCGGCTGACGGCCGCGGTCCATCTCCTGCACCCAGCCGAGCCGCACGAACCGCGCGCACATCCAGTCGCTGATGACGATCAGGTCGCGGCCGGTGGGTCGGCGGTTCATCAACGCCGGGCTGATCTTGCCGAAGAACTCGTCGTTGTCGTTGATCTCCTCGACGTACTCGACGGCGATGCCGGTGCGCTCCTCGAACGCCTCCAGCGTGGGCCGCCGGCCCGGACGTTCGTCGTCGGTGTCGATGTACAGCGGCCAGTTCGCCCAGGTCAGCCGCTTGTCGCGGGCGGAACGGTCGGCGGCGGCGCGCTCACCGGGCGGGATGTACGCGGCGGGCACCCCGCAGCCGGCGAGCCCGCCGAGCAGCGCGCCGCCGCCCAGGAGCAGCGAACGGCGGGAGAGGGACGAGCGTTTCAGCGGCATTCCGGCAGCATGCCGCCCCCTCCCGCAGGCGGACAATCGACGGTGCGTCGAGCAACGGTGCGCAGACCCGGCACCGTGCCAGCGGGCCCCGTGCCCAGAGGGGCGCGGGGAACTGCGCGACCGGCCCCGGACGGCCCGCGGCCTCCTGGCGGCCGGAGCCCGGACGGCACCCGGGGGCTTCGGCCGCCTCACCCAGCGGAGCGCCTACGCGTCCAGGGACGTCATCACGTGCTTGACGCGCGTGTAGTCGTCGAAGCCGTACGCCGAGAGGTCCTTGCCGTAGCCGGACTTCTTGAAGCCGCCGTGCGGCATCTCGGCGACCAGCGGGATGTGGGTGTTGATCCACACACAGCCGAAGTCGAGCTTCTTGGACATCCGCATCGCGCGGGAGTGGTCCTTGGTCCACACGGAGGACGCCAGGGCGTACTCGACCCCGTTGGCGTACTCGACGGCCTGGTCCTCGTCGGTGAAGGACTGGACGGTGATGACCGGGCCGAAGACCTCCTTCTGGATGATCTCGTCGTCCTGCTTCAGGCCCGAGACGACGGTCGGCGCGTAGAAGAAGCCCTGCTCGCCGACGCGCTTGCCGCCTGCCTCCACGCGCGCGTGCGCGGGCAGGCGCTCGATGAAGCCCTCCACCTGCTTGAGCTGGTTGGGGTTGTTGAGCGGGCCGAACAGGACGTCCTCGTCGTCGGGCATGCCGGTCTTGGTGTCGCCCGCGGCCTTGGCGAGCGCCGTGACGAACTCGTCGTGGATCGACTCGTGGACGAGGACGCGCGTGGCGGCCGTGCAGTCCTGGCCGGCGTTGAAGAAGCCCGCCACCGAGATGCCCTCGACGGCCTTGGCGATGTCGGTGTCCTCGAAGACCACGACCGGGGCCTTGCCACCCAGCTCCAGGTGGACGCGCTTGAGGTCCTTGGACGCGGACTCGGCGACCGACATGCCCGCGCGCACCGAACCGGTGATGGACGCCATCGCCGGGGTGGGGTGCTCGACCATCATGCGGCCGGTGTCGCGGTCGCCGCAGATGACGTTGAAGACGCCCTTGGGCAGGATCGAGCCGAGGATCTCGGCGATCAGGACGGTGGAGGCCGGGGTGGTGTCCGACGGCTTCAGGACGACCGTGTTGCCCGCGGCGATCGCCGGGGCGAACTTCCACACGGCCATCATCATCGGGTAGTTCCACGGGGCGACCTGGGCGCAGACGCCGACCGGCTCACGGCGCACGATGGAGGTCAGGCCCTCCATGTACTCGCCGGCCGAGCGGCCCTCGAGCATCCGCGCCGCGCCCGCGAAGAAGCGGATCTGGTCCACCATCGGCGGGATCTCCTCGGTGCGGGTGAGCCCCACGGGCTTGCCCGTGTTCTCCACCTCGGCCGCGATGAGTTCCTCGGCGCGCTCCTCGAAGGCGTCCGCGATCTTCAGCAGGGCCTTCTGCCGCTCGGCCGGGGTGGTGTCGCGCCAGCCGGGGAAGGCCTCGGCGGCGGCCGCCATCGCGGCGTCCACGTCCGCCTGTCCGGACAGCGGAGCGGTCGCGTACGCCTCGCCGGTCGCGGGGTTGACCACCTCGGTGGTCCGTCCGTCGGCGGCGTCCCGGAACTCCCCGCCGATGTAGTTGCGCAGACGACGCAGCTCGGTGCTCACTGCAGGCCCTCCTGGTGTTCCTTGTGGGTGTCCGAGGTGTCGGGTCGGAACGTGTCGAGGTGTCCAACCTCTGAGACACCCACCCTAAACCGACGGCTGACGTTTTCAACACCCCCACCCGCCCCGCATCTGCGAAATCCGCAAACTGAGACGCCGCAGACAACGAATTTCATCGGATGAACCTTGCGGAACTGTCGAGACGTCGTGCACAGTGGCCTCGTGGCCAGTCGAAGCGCAGACCCGAGGGACTCCCGCGAGTCCAAGAACGGCGGCGGTCCCCAGTTGGACGCCGTCTCCCTCGCCATCATCGAGCAGCTCCAGGAGGACGGCCGCCGGCCGTACGCCGCCATCGGCAAGGCCGTGGGCCTGTCCGAGGCGGCCGTGCGCCAGCGCGTCCAGAAGCTGCTGGACCAGGGCGTGATGCAGATCGTCGCCGTCACGGACCCGCTCACCGTGGGCTTCCGCCGCCAGGCGATGGTCGGGGTCAACGTCGAGGGCGACGTCGAGTCCGTGGCCGACGCGCTGGCCGCCATGTCCGAATGCGAGTACGTGGTGATGACCGCAGGCTCCTTCGACCTGATGGTCGAGATCGTCTGCGAGGACGACGACCACCTTCTGGAGGTCATCAACAAACGCATCCGGGCCGTGCCCGGCGTGCGCTCCACCGAGAGCTTCGTCTACCTCAAGCTCAAGAAGCAGACCTACATGTGGGGAACCCGATAATCGTGAGCACCGACCGTCCCGACGACCTCAGCAAGTCCGCGTACGACCACTTGTGGATGCACTTCACCCGCATGTCCTCGTACGAGAACTCCCCCGTCCCCACCATCGTCCGGGGCGAGGGCACCCACATCTACGACGACAAGGGCAAGCGCTACCTCGACGGCCTCGCGGGCCTGTTCGTGGTGCAGGCGGGTCACGGCCGTACGGAGCTCGCGGAGACCGCGTCCAAGCAGGCGCAGGAGCTGGCCTTCTTCCCGGTGTGGTCCTACGCCCACCCCAAGGCCGTCGAACTGGCCGAGCGCCTCGCGCACGAGGCCCCGGGCGACCTCAACAAGGTCTTCTTCACCACCGGCGGCGGCGAGGCGGTCGAGACCGCCTGGAAGCTCGCCAAGCAGTACTTCAAGCTGATCGGCAAGCCGACCAAGTACAAGGTCATCTCCCGCGCGGTCGCCTACCACGGCACCCCGCAGGGCGCCCTGTCCATCACCGGACTGCCGGGCCTGAAGGCCCCCTTCGAGCCCCTCGTCCCGGGCGCGCACAAGGTGCCCAACACCAACTTCTACCGCGCCCCGATCCACGGCGACGACCCGGAGGCCTTCGGCCGCTGGGCCGCCGACCAGATCGAGCAGCAGATCCTCTTCGAGGGCCCCGACACGGTCGCCGCGGTCTTCCTGGAGCCGGTGCAGAACGCCGGCGGCTGCTTCCCGCCCCCGCCCGGCTACTTCCAGCGGGTGCGCGAGATCTGCGACCAGTACGACGTGCTGCTCGTCTCCGACGAGGTCATCTGCGCCTTCGGCCGGCTCGGCACGACGTTCGCCTGCGACAAGTTCGGCTACGTCCCGGACATGATCACCTGCGCCAAGGGCATGACCTCGGGCTACTCCCCCATCGGCGCGTGCATCGTCTCCGACCGCCTCGCCGAGCCGTTCTACAAGGGCGACAACACCTTCCTGCACGGCTACACCTTCGGCGGCCACCCGGTGTCGGCCGCGGTGGGCCTCGCCAACCTCGACCTGTTCGAGCGCGAGGGCCTCAACCAGCACGTGCTGGACAACGAGGGCGCCTTCCGCGCCACCCTGGAGAAGCTGCACGACCTGCCGATCGTCGGCGACGTCCGCGGCAACGGCTTCTTCTACGGCATCGAGCTGGTCAAGGACAAGGACACCAAGGAGTCCTTCGACGCGGAGGAGACCGAGCGGGTCCTGTACGGCTTCCTGTCGAAGAAGCTGTTCGAGAACGGCCTGTACTGCCGCGCCGACGACCGCGGCGACCCGGTCGTCCAGCTCGCCCCGCCGCTGATCTCCGACCAGGAGACCTTCGACGAGATCGAGCAGATCCTGCGCGCGACGCTGTCGGAGGCGTGGACGAAGCTGTGAGCCGCCGACGGCTGTGATCTTCCGCTGGGATGATCATCAACGGCCCCGGTGCCGCCCGTTCGAGTGAGAAACGGCGGCCCGGGGCCGCGTGCTGTCCGGCCTCGTGCCGTGGCCTGCCTAGCGTTCCTGTGACCGATCGGCCCTGCCTTCGTTCCCCCGGACGGGGGACTGACCCGAACCGCGCACGGCATTTCCGATCCGAACCGAGGTGTACGCCATGGTGGCCCCACCGGACAACGACGTGCTCTGGGCACGTGCCCTGCACTTCCGGCACGACGACGGCTCACCCGGGCTGAGCGGGGTCTCGCTCGGCGTCCGGGAGGGCGAGATCCTCGCCGTCGGCGGCCCGCGCGGCAGCGGCAAGACGACACTGCTGCGCTGCCTCTCGGGTCTGGTGCCCGCCCGCAGCGGTGAGGTCTGGTTCAACAGCGTGCCCGTGCACACCATGGGTCCCGTCGCCCGGGAGCGGCTGCGCCGGGAACGCTTCGGGTGGGTCGACCCCGACCCGGTGCTCGTCCCCGAGCTGAACGTCTGGGAGAACGCCGCCCTGCCCCTGATGCTGCGCGGCACCGGGCGGCGCCGGGCCAAGACGGCCGCCATGGAGTGGCTGGAGCGCCTCGACATCGGCGACAAGGCCCGCAAGCACCCGGACGTGCTGGTCCAGGCGGAGCGGCAGCGGGTGTGCATCGCCCGCGCGCTCGCCCCGGCGCCCTCGGTGGTGTTCGCCGACGAACCGACCGCCCCGCTGCACCGCGCCGACCGCCGGCACGTGCTGCGCACGCTCACCGCGGCGGCCCGTTCGCACGGCATCACGGTGGTCCTCGCGACCGCCGACCCGGACACCGCGGCCATCGCCGACCGCACGGTGTCGCTGCTCGACGGGCGACGCGTGCGCACCGTGCACCTGCCCCCGGTCTCCGGGACCGCCGAGACGGAAGGCCGGGCGGCGTGCTCGCTCTCCGTCTGACCCGAGGCGCCCATCCCGCCGTCCAGCTGCGCCGCCTGCTGGTCGCGACCGCGTCGGCGGGCACGGGTTTCCTGCTCCTGTGCGCCCTCGGCCACGCGCTGGGCCACCCCGGCACACCGTCCGCCTCGGCGCTCCGGCTGGCCTGGTGCGCGGCCCCGATGGCGGCCACCGTGTACTTCGCGGTCGCGGTGGCCCGCAGCGACCCGGGCACCCGGCCCCGGCCCGGTCTGTCGGCGGTCGGCCTCGGCCCGGCCCGTCTGATGGCGGTCTCCGCTGCGACCACGGCCCTGTCCTGCGCGCTGGGCTCGCTGTTCGCCCTGCTGGTCTTCCTGCTCCTGCGCGGCGACCTCACCGGCGTGCCCTTCGGCGGCGCCGCGACGGACTCCCTCGCCGTGGACCGGCCGCTGCCGCTCCCGGCGGCCCTGACGTTGCTGGCCCTGGTGCCGCTGAGCGCGTCGGCGGCGGTGGCGGTGGCACTGCGTCCGCGCGAGCCGGTGACGGGCGCGCCCCGCAGCGCGCGGGCGTACGGCCGCTTCGGCGCGGGCCGGCGTCCGGCGAGGCCGGAGACCTTCGGGGCGTACGGGCGGTTCGGCAAGCATCTGGGGACGGCGCGCGGACGGCGGGCGACCGCCGTACCGCAGGAACAGGCGCAGGCGCAGGCACAGGCGCAGGCGCAGAGGCAGGACGGTGTCCCGGACGCCTCCGGGGCGGTGACCGACCTCCCGGAAACGGTCCCCGGCACCCCGGAGACGGCCGTCGGGGCCCTGCCCGCCGCCGTCCGACCGGCGCTGTCCGGCCTCCCCTGGGGCATCACCGTGCTGGCCGTGGGGCTGGCCGTGGAGGTCTTCGCGAGCCGTACGGGCGCCGACGGCGCGCCCGCCGACCGGCCCGGCGCGCTGGTCGGGCTGGCCCTGACCGCCGCCGGCCTCGCCCTGGCCGGTCCCGGTCTCACCCATCTGTGCGGGCTGCTGCTCCAGACGGCCCGGCCGGGCGCGCTGCGCCTGCTGGCCGGGCGGATCCTCATGACGGAGGCCGTCCGCATCGGCCGCCCGCTGGGGGTGGTCTGCGCCGTGCTGTCGGCCGCCTGCACCATGGTCTCGCTGAACGAGCCCGAGGGACCGTCCGTCGGCCCGCTCACCGCGCTCGGGGTGCTGCTGGTGGCCGGCTGCACGACGGCGACCCTGCTGACGGCGGCCGTCGAGGCCAAGCACGCCCGCGCCGACACCACGGCCGCGCTGCTGCGCCTCGGGGCGCCCGTCACGACGCTGCGCAAGGCCGCCGCGCTCCGCGCCGGTGCCCTCCTGGCCCTGTTCGGGCCGCTGACCCTGCTCGTGGCCGAGCTGTCGGCGTGGACGCTGGCCCGCTGAGGCCCGTACGAAAAAATCCTCGAAGAAAACCTCCGCGGGCCGATGAGTTCCGCGCGGCCCCCGGGTCTACCCCCTCGAACGCTACGGAACCGACGGGAGAGGCCCCACCATGTACCAGCAGATGATCTTCGTGAACCTGGCCGTCAACGACCTCGACGCGTCGAAGAAGTTCTTCACGGAGCTCGGCTACTCGATCAACCCGCAGTTCAGCGACGAGACCGCCGCATCGGTCGTGATCAGCGACACGATCGTCGCGATGCTGCTCACCCGGCAGAAGTACGCGGAGTTCACGAAGAAGGAGATCGTGGACGCCACGAAGAGCAGCGAAGTGCTGCTGGCACTGAGCGCGGAGAGCCGCGAGAAGGTCGACGAGCTGGTGGAGAAGGCCGTCGCGGCGGGCGGTTCGGTCACCGGCGAGACCCAGGACCACGGCTTCATGTACGGCCGCGCCTTCGACGACCTCGACGGCCACACCTGGGAGGTCGTCTGGATGGACCCGGCCGCGGTGCAGGGCTGAGCGGAGAGCCGGGGGCGGACGGGCCTAGCATGGGCGGGTGCAGACGAGTCCCGCCCATGCCGTTCACCACGGGGACCGCGAGATAGAGACGGTCGAGGAGTTCGACGCGATCGTCTCGGCCCGCGGCACGCTCTCCGGATTCCGTGTCCAGTCCGTCGATCTGACCGACCGGACGCGGGAGTTGCTCACCACCGACACCACCGGGGCCGTCTTCCTCGGCTGCCGGATGCGTCCGGACGCGGCGGAGAAGCTCCGCGCCGACGGCGCCCTGGTCCTCCCGCCGCTCCCGGGACTGCCCTTCGACCCGTACCGGGGTCACCTGTACACGCCCGACGACCTGTTCGCCTCGCTCGACCAGGGCTACGAGGAGACACCGGACGCCCGCGCGTACGCCTGGTTCCAGCGGACCAAGGCCGACGGCGACATCTTCGCCTCGATGCTGCGCGCCGTCCACGACGACTCCATGTCCGACGCCCTCGACGAACTCCTGCGCGGCGCGCGGGTCGTGGGGGTCATGGGCGGCCACGCGATGGCCCGCGGGACCGAGGAGTACCGGGGTGCCGCCCGGCTGGGCCGCGCGCTGACCCGCACGGGTTTCACCGTGGCGACCGGCGGCGGCCCGGGCGCGATGGAGGCGGCGAACCTCGGCGCCTACGCGGCTCCGTACGACGACCCCGTTCTGGACGAGGCCTGCGAGATCCTCGCCGGCGCGCCCTCGTTCACCCCGTCGATCACCGACTGGGCGCGCGCCGCCTTCGAGGTGCGCACCCGCTGGCCGAAGGGCAACCACTCGGTCGGCATCCCCACCTGGTTCTACGGGCACGAGCCGCCGAACGCCTTCGCCTCCCACATCGCCAAGTACTTCGCCAACGCCACCCGCGAGGACGGCCTGCTCGCCCGCTGCAACGCGGGGGTCGTCTTCCTGCCGGGCGCCGCGGGCACCGTGCAGGAGATCTTCGACAACGCGACGCCGAACTACTACGAGTCGCGCGGCGAGCCCACGCCCATGGTGCTGGTGAACCGGGCGCACTGGACGGAGAAGCTGCCGACCTGGCCCCTGCTCCGGTCCCTCGCCCGGGAGCGCTCGATGGAGGCGCGGATCGCCCTCGTGGACCGGATCGAGGAGGCTCCCGAGGCGTTGAAACATCTGCTCGGTTAATGAGAGGGCAAAGTCGAGACCTGCTGCGGGCATATGCGTTGACACTACTTATGCGGCGCTTATAGACCTGGGGCCTCCCGGGAGTGGTGACCCTTCGTCAGCGCTCCCTCCAACCCCCCGCATATGCGCATCTTCCGCAAAGGACAAACGTGGCAGTTCTGTCCGCATCCCGCCGTACGGCCCCGCGCCGTACCGTCGCACGTACCGTGCGCGCCCTCGGTGTCGTCTCCGCGTCGGCCGCGCTCGCGCTCGGTGCCGCCGGCAGCGCGGCGGCGTGCACCATCGACGAGTTCTCGGCCGAGGCCAAGTGTGTGGGTGACAAGGGCGTCATCACCGTCACCGACGTGGACCCGGCCGGCGTCCCCGCCACCGTCACCGTGTTCCTCGAGAACAACGGCGCCGACCTGAGGAAGGTCGGCGAGCAGGTGGTCAGGGGCTCCCGCGAGGGCACCACCATCACCTTCGAGGAGGACTGGAAGCCGAACGCCGAGTACCGCATCCACGTCAAGGCCGTGCCCTACGTGGACGAGGACATCAAGCCGAACCTGGTCACCCCGGCCACGGCGTGCGAGAAGGGCGAGGAGAAGCCTCCGGCTCCCGAGCCCACGCCGACCCCGTCGGACTCCGCCTCGCCCCCGGCCGGGGAGACCGGCACCCCGACCCCGTCGGCGTCGGGGAGCACCGGCACCGCTCCGGCGGACACGCCGAGCAACGCGCCGTCCCCGGCCGGTGAGTCGCACCTCGCCGAGACCGGCGCCGACTCCTCCACCGGTCTGATCGTCGGCATCGCGGCCGCGCTGGTCGCGGTCGGCGGCGGCGCGGTCTTCCTCGGCATGCGCCGCCGGGGGGCGAAGAGCGACGGCTGACGCCTCACGGGCACGAGGCGGTGGCCCGTCCCCGAGGGGGCGGGCCACCGCCTTGCGACCGCGTTGGGGAGCGGGACCTCCCGTTCCCAGCGGCTCATCCGAACGTCGCCCGCTCCAGCCAGAACTCCAGCAGCTTCCGGTCGCCGAGCACCTCCACCTCCGGCGCGTCGAGCGGCAGCCGGCGGTAGAAGGCGAGGAGCACGGAGGTGAGCGGCCCGCGGAGGGCGACGGTCGCCTTCTCGTGGCCACGGCGCCAGACGACGCCGTCCTCGGCCGGCTCGATCAGCCACTCGGCGTTCAGCTCGGGGGCGGTGTCGGTGGCGTGCAGGTGGAGCGACCGGCCGGGCAGGCGCAGTTCCTTCGCCGGTCCGTCCGGCAGGGCCCGCTGCACGAACTGCACGATCTGCAGCCACTCGTCCACCGCGTCGGCGGCCACGTCGGCGGCGACCGTCCCGAAGGGGCGGCCCGCGGCGAGTGCCGCGTCCGCGTGGTGGACGACGAGTTCGTGCGTCATCCGGCGGGCCCAGAAGCCGACGGTGAAGATCCCGGCCCACGACCACACCCGCGCGTCCGGCCCGGCCTCCCGCAGTGCGGCCACGGCCAGCGCGCCGGACTCCGCCAGCCACGCCTCCAGCGCGGCGGCGTCGCTCTGGGCCCCGGGTCCCCCGCCCTCCGGCACCCGGTCGACGGGCACCTCCTCCTGGGCCCGGGTACGGACGATCAGTTCCACCCAGCGCAGGGCCCCTCCGACATGGCGGACCAACTGCTCCAGGGTCCAGTCCGGGCAGGTCGGCACGGTGGCGGACAGATCGGCCCCGGAGGCCAGCACGGCCCTGAACTCCCCCACCTGGTGGGCGATCTCGTCGCAGTAGCGGTCATGTGGCAGTTGCGTCATGCCGCTCACCCTAGGTGGGGAGCGCTCACCCCAGCACGGCGGTTTCGGCCACGTCGAACTCCACCCCGACCTCGTCCCCGACCTCCGGCGCCGCCCGCAGGGCACAGGCGGCCTCCAGTCGGGGCGCGTCCTCGGGCTGGAGGTGGACGGCCACGTGGGTGCCGCGGAAGGTGCGCGCGGCCACGGTGCAGCGCAGGCCCGCGTCGGCCGGGACCAGACGGACACCGGCGGGCCGGACGAGAAGCGTCCGCGTCCCCCGCGGGGTGTCCTCCGGCACGGGGACCTTGCCCCAGGGGGTCACGGCGACCGCGTCGCCCACCGTCGCCTCGACCACGTTCTCGAAGCCGAGGAAGCGGGCCACGAAGGCGTCGGCCGGCCGCTGCCACACCTGAAGGGGCGTGCCGGACTGGGCGATCCGCCCGTCCCGCATCACCACCACCCGGTCGGCCAGCGCGAACGCCTCCCCCTGGTCGTGGGTCACCGCGAGCACGGTGGTGCCCAGCCGGCCGAACAGCTCCCGCAGTTCGACGACCAGCCGTTCCCTGAGCGAGCGGTCGAGCTGTCCGAGCGGCTCGTCGAGCATCAGCAGCCGGGGGCTCGGCGCGAGGGCGCGGGCCAGCGCCACGCGCTGCTGCTCCCCGCCGGACAGCGCGGCGACGGCGCGCCCGGCCGCTCCGGGCAGCCCGACGAGCTCCAGCAACTCCTCCACCCGCTCGGTCCGTTCGCCCCGTGGCGCCCCGCGCATCCGCAGCCCGAAGGCCACGTTGCCGGCGACGTCCCGCTGCGGGAACAGCTGGTGGTCCTGGAACATCAGCCCGACCCCGCGCTTGTGCGCGGGCACGCCCGCCTGGTCGCGGCCGTCGAGCACGATCCGCCCGGAGTCGAGGGGCTGCAGTCCGGCCACCGCCCGCAGCAGCGTCGACTTGCCGCTGCCGCTGGGTCCCAGCACGCACACGGTCTCGTGCTCGGCGACCTCCAGGTCGACGGCGTCCAGCACCGCCCGCTCCCCGAAGCGGACGGTCGCGCCTTCCAGGCTCAGCAGCATCTAGAACTCCCCGGTCCGGTCGGTCCGCAGCCGCTCCAGCACCAGCAGCGCCACCGCGCACACGATCATCAGAATCGTCGACAGGGCCATCGCCTGGCCGTAGTTGAGGTCACCGGGCCGTCCCAGCAGCCGGGCCACGGCCACCGGCAGCGTCGGGTTGTCGGGCCGCGCGATGAACACCGTCGCCCCGAACTCCCCCAGCGACACCGCGAAGGCGAACCCGGCGGCGATCAGCAGCGCCCGCCGCACCATCGGCAGGTCCACCTCCCGCCACGCCCGCCACGGCGACGCCCCGAGCACGGCCGCCGCCTCCCGCAGCCGTACGTCCACGGCCCGCAGCACGGGCAGCATCGTCCGCACGACGAAGGGGACGCCGACCAGCGCCTGCGCGAGCGGCACCAGGATCCACGAGGCCCTGAGGTCCAGCGGCGGCTCGTCCAGGGCGATCAGGAACCCGAAGCCGACGGTCACCGCGGACACCCCGAGCGGCAGCATCAGCAGCGCGTCGAAGCCGCGCACCAGCCGCCCCGCGTCCCGCCGGGTGAGCGCGACGGAGGCGAGGCCGCCGATCACCACGGCGAGGGCGGTGGCGGCGACGGCGTACTGCAGCGAGTTGCCGACCGCCTCGATCGGCGGTACGAGGAACACTCCCCCGTCCTCGCGGGTCAGCGCCCGGTAGTAGCCGAGGCCCGCGTCCGCGAAGGACCGTTCCACCAGCACGGCGAGCGGCAGCAGGAGCAGGAGGGCGACGGTGGCGACGACTCCGCCGAGCAGCGCCCACTGCCCGGCGCCGCGCGGCCGGCGCGCGGTCACCGAGGCGTCCACCAGCCGCAGCGCGGTCTCCCGCCGCCGTACGGTCCAGGCGTGCAGGGCGAGGATCGTCCCCACGGCGACGAACTGGATCATCGTCAGGACGGCCGCCGTGGACAGGTCGAAGATCTCGGAGGTCTGGCGGTAGATCTCCACCTCGAGGGTGGAGAAGGTGGGCCCGCCGAGGATCTGCACCACGCCGAAGGAGGTGAAGGTGAACAGGAAGACCATCAGCGCGGCGGCGGCCACGGCCGGCGCGAGCGCGGGCAGGGTGACGGTCCGCCAGGCCGCGAACCGCGAGGCGCCGAGCATCCGCGCGGCCTCCTCCTGCCGGGGGTCGAGCTGCGCCCACAGTCCGCCCACGGTCCGGACGACCACGGCGTAGTTGAAGAAGACGTGCGCGAGCAGGATCGCCCACACGGTGGTGTCCAGGCGTACGCCCCACAGTTCGTCGAGGAGTCCGCCGCGCCCCACGAGCGCCATGAACGCCGTACCGACGACGACCGTGGGCAGCACGAACGGCACGGTGACCACGGCCCGCAGCACCTGCTTGCCGGGGAAGTCGAAGCGGGCGAGGACACAGGCGCCGGGCAGGGCGATCAGCAGGGTGAGGACGGTGGAGACCAGTGCCTGCCAGGTGGTGAACCACAGCACCTGCCGGACGTCGGACTGCGCCAGCACCTCGCCGATCCGCCCGAGGTGCCAGGTCCCGCCGTCCTTCAGCCCGCGGGCGACGATCGCGGCGACGGGGTAGGCGAAGAAGACGGCGAAGAACGCGACGGGCACGGCCATCAGGCCGAGCCGCGCAGCGCTCCCGCGCCACCTCGCCGCGGCTCGGCTCACCGGCGCGGCCCGGCTCACTTCAGGAGGAGCGAGGTCCACGACTTGACCCACTGGTCACGGTTGTCGGCGATCTCCGCCGGGTCCATGGTCCGGGGGTCCTTCGCCTGCGGTCCGAACTTCACGAACTCCTCGGGCACCCGGGCACCCTCGCGCACCGGGTAGACGAACATGTTGAGCGGCATGTCCTCCTGGAACCGCTCGCCGATCAGGAAGTCGAGCAGCGCCTTGCCGCCCTCGGGGTTCTTCGCGTTGCTCAGCAGCCCCGCGTACTCGACCTGGCGGAAGCAGGTGCCCTCGGCGACGCCGGTGGGCGCGGTGTCCGGCTTCGGGTCGGCGTAGATCACCTCGGCGGGCGGCGAGGAGGCGTAGGACACCACCAGCGGGCGGTCGGCCTTGGCCTCCTTGCCGCCGGCCGAGCCGGAGAACTCCTCGTTGTAGGCCTGCTCCCAGCCGTCGACCACCTTCACGCCGTTGGCCTCGAGCTTCTTCCAGTAGTCCTGCCAGCCCTCGTCGCCGTACTCGGCGGCGGTGCCGAGCAGGAAGCCGAGGCCGGGTGAGGAGGTGGAGGCGTTCTCGACGACGAGGAGGTCCTTGTACTCGGGCTTGATCAGGTCGTCGAAGGTCTTCGGCGGGGTCAGGTCGTGCTCGTCGAACCACGCCTTGTCGTAGTTGACGCAGACGTCGCCGGTGTCGACGGGCGTGACCCGGTGCTCGTCCTCGTCCACCCGGTACTCGGGCAGGACCAGGTCGGAGCCCTTCGCCTCGTACGGCTGGAACAGGCCGTTGTCGAGGGCGCGGGAGAGCAGGGTGTTGTCGACGCCGAAGAAGACGTCGCCCTGGGGGTTGTCCTTGGTCAGGATCGCCTTGTTCACGGCCTGGCCGGCGTCGCCGTCCTCGAGGACCTTGAGCTTGTACCCGGACTGCTTCTCGAAGGCGGCGACGACGTCCTTCGACACGGCCCACGAGTTGTGGCTGACGAGGGTCACGGTCCTGGACCCGCCGCCACTGCCCCCGCTGCCGCCGTCCCCGTCGGACGACCCGCACGCGGACAGCGTGACCAGCCCCAGCCCGACGGCCAGGACGGTGACCTTCTTGGTGATGCTCACTGGATTCCTCCTGGAGTGACCAGGAAGAGACGCGGCCCTGCCCGGGACCCCGTGGGGGTCCCGGGCAGGGCGCAACAGCTCGAGTGGTGACCGATCTCCCTACCCAGAATGACCTGGGCCAGGTTCGGAGGGTCTGCGGCCGGTGCCGCACTCTCAGCGCTGTGGCGCTCCCCTGTCGGAATGTGAAGGTGTACGCCGGTCAGGTTACCGCTCGCTCGCGGCGAGCTGACCGCAGGCCCCGTCGATCTCCTGGCCACGGGTGTCCCGGATCGTCACCGGCACACCGTGGGCGGCGATCGCCTCCACGAACGCCTTCTCGTCCTCGGGCCGCGAGGCGGTCCACTTGGAGCCGGGCGTCGGGTTGAGCGGGATGAGGTTGACGTGCACGGGTCGGCCCTTGAGCAGCCGGCCGAGCCGGTCACCGCGCCAGGCCTGGTCGTTGATGTCCCGGATGAGCGCGTACTCGATGGACAGCCGCCGCCCGGACTTGGCGGCGTACTCGAATCCGGCGTCGAGCACCTCGCGCACCTTCCACCGCGTGTTCACCGGGACGAGGGTGTCGCGCAGCTCGTCGTCGGGCGCGTGCAGCGAGATGGCGAGGCGGCACTTGAAGCCCTCGTCGGAGAACCGGTGGATGGCCGGGACGAGGCCGACCGTGGACACGGTGATCCCGCGCTGCGACAGCCCGAGCCCGTCCGGCTCGGGATCGGTGAGGCGGCGGATGGCCCCCACGACCCGGTTGTAGTTGGCGAGCGGCTCGCCCATGCCCATGAACACGATGTTGCTCAGCCGCGTGGGGCCGCCCGGCACCTCGCCGTCCCTGAGGGCGCGCATGCCGTCCACGATCTGGTGCACGATCTCCGCGGTGGACAGGTTCCGGTCGAGACCGGCCTGCCCGGTGGCGCAGAACGGGCAGTTCATGCCGCAGCCCGCCTGGGAGCTGATGCACATCGTCACCCGGTCCGGGTAACGCATGAGCACCGACTCGACGAGCGTCCCGTCGAACAGCTTCCACAGCGTCTTGCGGGTGGTGCCCTGGTCGGTCGACAGGTGCCGGACCACGGTCATCAGCTCGGGGAGCAGCGCCTCCCGGAGCTTGCCGCGGGAGCCGGCGGGGATGTCGGTCCACTGGTCCGGGTCGTGCGCGTACCGCGCGAAGTAGTGCTGCGAGAGCTGCTTGGCGCGGAACGGCTTCTCACCGACCGCGGCGACCGCCTCCTTGCGCTCGGCGGGCGTGAGGTCGGCGAGGTGCCGCGGCGGCTTCTTGGCTCCGCGCGGTGCGACGAATGTGAGTTCTCCGGGCTTGGGCATGGTGGTTCCAGTGTCGCAGATCAACTCTGGTGGCCCAGGCCAGAGCGGGGTGGGGGCGGTCACCCACGGGTGCCGTCCGCCGGCGTTGGTCGATCCCGGACGGCCCGGGGACGGACGGCGACAGACGATACGAAACGCCTCGCATTACCGGAGTTCGGAAAGCCGGGGGAGCATCACGGAACGCTTGGTCGACGCAGCGCCCGGTATACGCCTACGGGTGGAAGATCGTGGCGCCGTCGGTGCGCCTCCCCTCTTGTTGACCATGGGTGCGCAAGCGTCCGGCCCGGGCCGGCCGGACGAGCTGGTGGACATGCTCGCCTCTCGTCATCGCGTGATCCGCTACGACCATCGCGACACCGGCCGCTCCATCTGGCCGTTCGACCAGCAGCCCCACCCTCTCACCCGACTCGCGGAAGACGCCGTCACCGTGCTGGATGGCCTCGGTGTCGAACGCGCCCATGTGGTGGGCATGTCGCTGGGCGGGATGCTCGCCCGGCTCCTCGTCGCCGACCGTCCCGACCGCCTCCTCAGTGCCACCCTGATCGGCACCAGCGCACTCAGCGCTGTCCCGTACGGCGCCCGGACGGAACACGGATCCCGCCCGAGGAACTTCCCGGCATAGCCCCCCGGCTGCTGGAGACGTGGGCCCGCCCCGTGAAGGACGGGGGCCCGGAAGCCGAGCTCGAGCGGCGGGTCGAGCACCGGCGGGTCCCGGGTGGCGACCGGCTTCCCTTCGACGCCGACGCCCGCGCCCTGGAACGCAAGGTCATCGAACACACCGGGCACTGCAGCACGAGCACCGCGCACGCCCGTGCCGACACCTCCGGAACGGACCGGACCGAGCAGCCGGCGCAGACCAGCGTGCCCACCCTTGTGATCTCCGCCCCGGCCGAACCGGTCGCCCCACCACCGCACGCCCACCACCTCGCCCGGGCGATCCGCGGCGCACGCATTGTGGACCTACCTGGCACGGGTCACGCCCTCCCCCGCGAGGTGCTTGCTCCACTCGCCACCGCGGTCCTGGAGCACACCGGCAACTGCTGATGCCCAGCGACGTCTGATGCCCAGCGACGTCCCGATGGTTCCGCCGGCCCGACCGAGAGAACCGTTTCGAGACGGCAATCGTGGCCGGCGTCCGCGTGGGCGGCCGGGAAGCCCGCGCTCGCCGCAGCTGACCTCGTTCCGGACGCCGGGGAGAGCGTCAAGACCGTCAGCCAGTGCCTCGGGCACTCCGGTCCAGGGCTGACGCTGCGGGTGTACGCCCACCTGACGCCGACGGGCCGGGCACGCACGCGGAAGGTTGTCGACCGGGTATTCCTGCCCGAACAGCCGGGCACGCGCAAGGAATGACCTCTTACTACGCGGCATCGGTTCAACTGGCGGAGCGCCCGGACGGCCCCCCGTGGTTCAAGTGGGCCTTCCTGGGCGTGTGGGCGCTCTGCGGAGTGTTCGTCCTCTACAAGCTGCGCCAGAACGGTTGGAAGTTCCCCCGACGACGCTGAGGCGGCCCGGCTGCGCGGAAGAGGTGCGACTGCGCGAGTCCGACGGCCCGGCGACGGCCCAGTGCCACAGAACAGGCCCCCACCTGCACCGAACGCGCGGGTGGGGGCCTGTTGTCGTCTCTTGCCCGTCGGCTCTCCGGGCTTGGGCATGGCTCCACCGGTGTCGCGGATCGCCGGCAGCGCCCCCGAGGCCCGCGTCTCGCGCAGCGATCGTCATCGGTCGCCTCTGGCGGTGGCGGCGTCAGACAGGGTCGTGCCGCGCCATCGGCCGGCGCCACCGCTCCGTGGATCTGAAGCAGCCCATGGACCAGTGGGCGGGCCTCCGCGCTGTCGAGGACGACGTGGCCGATCGAGGGGATCGACTCGAGAGCGAGCCCCCGCCCCTCGCGGGACAGGGGCTCGGACGCACAGCAGCCGGGCGGGTACTGTGCAGGTCAGGCAGGGTGCCGTTCAGCCGGAACCGACGAAGACCACCAGCAGCAGCCACACCACCGGTGCCGTCGGCAGCAGCGAGTCCAGCCGGTCCATGATGCCGCCGTGGCCGGGGAGCAGGGTGCCCATGTCCTTGATGCCCAGGTCCCGCTTGATCATGGACTCGCCCAGGTCGCCGAGCGTGGCGCTGGCCGCGACCGCGAGGCCGAGCAGCAGGCCGTGCCACCAACTGCCGTCGTCGATCAGGAACTGCATGCACAGCGCGCCCGCCGCCATGGAGAAGGCGACGGCGCCGAGCAGGCCCTCGCGGGTCTTGCCGGGGCTGATCCGCGGCGCGAGCTTGCGCTTGCCGAAGCGCCAGCCGACGGCGTACGCGCCCGTGTCGCTCACGACCGTCAGCAGCAGGAACGTCAGCACGCGCCAGGGCCCGTCGTCCGCCGTCAGCATCATCGCGACGAAGGTCGCCAGGAACGGCACGTAGAACGCCGCGAAGAGACCCGCCGTGACGTCCTTGAGGTAGCCCTCGGGGGGTGCCGTCATCCGCCACACCAGCACCGCCAGCGCGGTGAGCGCCATGGCGACCCACGCGCCCTCGGCCCCCCGGACGTACCCAGCGACGACCATGGCCGCACCGCCGAGCGCGAGCGGCACCAGGGGCGCGTCGATGCCCTTGCGCTCCTTCAGCCGCGAGGTCAGCTCCCACAGGCCCACCACGACGGCGACGGCGATCACGCCGACGAAGACGGCCTTGACGACGAACAGCGACGCGACGATCACCGCGCCGAGTCCGACGCCGACGCCTATCGCGGCGCTCAGGTCGCGTCCCGCGCTCTTCTTCTGCGGGGCGGGCGCCGGCTGCGGGGCGTCGGGCATGGGCTCCGGATTCTGCGGCACCTCCCCGGGGTGGGGACGGGGTCGCGTCGGCTCGTCTCGGAACAAGGGACCGCTCAGTCGAGCGGTCCCCCGGTCCGCATCCTGGTCTCCGCCGTGTTCGGGTACGTCGGGCACGATGGGCATGGGGCGAGTCTGCTGTGCGTTGTGCGCATCGTACGCGGGACCCGCCGGGGCAGCCCCCCGGCCAGGCCCCTGGTCGGACGGCCCCCAGTACCCGGTCTGCGGCGTCCCCCAGGAAGAGTCGTTCATCAGACCTCGAGCAGCTCCGCTTCCTTGTGCTTCAGGAGCTCGTCCACCTGGGCGACGTACTTCGCGGTGGTGTCGTCGAGCTCCTTCTCCGCACGACGGCCCTCGTCCTCGCCGACCTCGCCGTCCTTGATCAGCTTGTCGATGGCGTCCTTGGCCTTGCGGCGCACGGAGCGGATGGAGACCTTGGCGTCCTCACCCTTGCCCTTGGCGACCTTGATGTACTCGCGGCGGCGTTCCTCGGTCAGCTCGGGGAACACCACCCGGATGATGTTGCCGTCGTTGCTCGGGTTGACGCCCAGGTCGGAGTCGCGGATCGCCTGCTCGATGTTGCGCAGCGCGCTCTTGTCGAACGGCGTCACCACGGCCATGCGCGGCTCGGGCACGGAGAACGAGGCCAGCTGGTTGATCGGCGTCGGTGCGCCGTAGTAGTCGGCCACGATCTTGTTGAACATCGCCGGGTGCGCACGGCCGGTGCGGATCGCGGCGAAGTCCTCCTTGGCGACCACGACGGCCTTCTCCATCTTCTCCTCGGCCTCGAGGAGGGTCTCTTCGATCACCACTTGCTCCTGCGTGTCTTGAGTAGGCCCGGCTGCGGTTCCCCCTCGGGGCGGCGGCCGGCTGCGTCGCGTCTTCTTCCTGCACGGTTCCCGACCGGCAGGACATTGTCCATCCCCCGGTCAGGGTCATCAGCCCTGGCTGACTTGGTCACCCACGAGCGTGCCGATCTTCTCACCCTTGACGGCGCGCGCGATATTGCCCTCCGCCAGGAGCTCGAAGACGACGATGGGGAGCTTGTTGTCGCGGCACAGCGTGACGGCCGTGGCGTCGGCGACCTTCAGTTCCCGGGTGATGACCTCGCCGTAGCCGAGGTGGTCGAACTTCACCGCGTCGGGGTTGGTCTTCGGGTCGGAGTCGTAGACCCCGTCCACGCCGTTCTTGCCCATCAGCAGGGCCTCGGCGTCGATCTCCAGGGCGCGCTGGGCGGCGGTGGTGTCGGTGGAGAAGTACGGCATGCCCATGCCGGCGCCGAAGATGACCACGCGGCCCTTCTCCAGGTGTCGCACGGCGCGCAGCGGGATGTAGGGCTCGGCGACCTGCCCCATGGTGATGGCGGTCTGCACGCGGCAGTCGACGCCCTCCTTCTCCAGGAAGTCCTGGAGAGCGAGGCAGTTCATCACGGTGCCGAGCATGCCCATGTAGTCGGAACGGGCGCGGTCCATGCCGCGCACCTGGAGCTCGGCACCGCGGAAGAAGTTGCCGCCGCCGATGACGATCGCGATCTGCGCGCCGTCCCGTACGACGGCCGCGATCTCGCGCGCGATGGCGTGCACCACGTCGGGGTCGACGCCCAGCCCCCCGCCACCGGAGAAGGCCTCTCCGGACAGCTTCAGCAGAAACCGGCCGCGTACTTTGCCGTCGTCGCTCTTCTCAGCCTTGGTGGTCATCGGGGATCCCGCCTCTTTCGCGTGTTGCACATACGAAGAAGGCCATTGCCGGTGGGGCGTGGTTCGCATCCCATACGGCAATGGCCTCCTCGTCAGATCTGCTGTCGTCCGGCACGCGCGCGTGCGTGGACGCGTGTCCGAACGACCGCTGTCGACCCTATCGGGGTCGCGCGCCCGTCACGGTGCGGACTCAGATGCCGACCTTGATGCGCGAGAAGCGCTTCAGGGTGACACCGGCCTCGTCCAGAACCTTCTGGACCGACTTCTTGTTGTCGAGCGCGTAGGGCTGGCCCAGCAGCGTGGCGTCCTTGAAGAAGCCGTTGAGGCGACCCTCGACGATCTTCGGCAGGGCGGCCTCGGGCTTGCCCTCGGCGCGGGTGGTCTCCTCGGCGATGCGGCGCTCGGACTCGACGACCTCGGCCGGCACGTCCTCCTTGGAGAGGTACTTCGGCGCGAAGGCGGCGATGTGCTGGGCGACGCCCTTGGCGATCTCGGCGTTCGGCTTGTCGAGCTCGACGAGCACACCGATCTGCGGGGGCAGGTCGGGCATCGTGCGGTGCATGTACGCCGTCACGTAGCCGTCGGCGAACTGCGCGAAGCGGTCCAGGACGATCTTCTCGCCCAGGTTGGCGTTGGCCTCGTCCACGAACGCCTGGACGGTCTTGCCGGGCTCGATCTCGGAGGCGAGCAGGGCCTCGATGTCGGCCGGGGAGGTCTTGGCGACGTGCTCGGCGATGGCGGTGGCCACCGACTGGAACTTCTCGCCCTTGGCGACGAAGTCCGTCTCGCACTTCAGCTCGACGATGACGCCGGAGGAGTTGTCGTCGGCGATGACCGAGACCACGGCGCCGTTCTCGGCGGAGCGGCCCTCGCGCTTGGCGACGCCCTTCTGGCCCTTGATGCGGAGCGCCTCGACGGCCTTCTCGACGTTGCCCTCGGCCTCGTCCAGCGCCTTCTTGCAGTCCATCATGCCGGCGCCGGTGAGCTCCCGGAGCTTCTTGACGTCGGCGGCGGTGTAGTTCGCCATGAGTCTGTGAATCTTTCTCGAAGTCTGGAGTTTCGAAGATCTGCGGGTCAGGACCCACCTGAGACCAGGTCCCCGACACGCCGCTGACCTACGGGTGAACGGCGGGAGCGGATCCGATGTCACCGCTCCCGCCGTCATCGGCTCTGACGGGTCGGTCAGGCCTGCTCGGCCGGAGCCTCCGCGGCGGGGGCCTCGGCCGGCTTCTCGCCCTCGGCCGGCTTCTCGTCCTCGGCGGCCGGGGCGGCCTCCTCGGCCTTCTTCTCGCCCTCGAGCAGGTCGCGCTCCCACTCGGCCAGCGGCTCGCCGGCGGCCTTCTCGCCCTTGCCCTCGGTGGCGACGCCGGAGCGGGCGATGAGGCCCTCGGCGACGGCGTCGGCGATCACGCGGGTGAGCAGGGTGACGGAGCGGATCGCGTCGTCGTTGCCCGGGATCTTGTAGTCGACCTCGTCGGGGTCGCAGTTGGTGTCGAGGATCGCGACGACCGGGATGTTCAGCTTCCGGGCCTCACCAACGGCGATGTGCTCCTTCTTGGTGTCCACGATCCAGACGGCGCTGGGCACCTTCTGCATCTCGCGGATACCACCGAGGGTCTTCTCCAGCTTGGCCTTCTCGCGGGAGAGGACCAGGAGCTCCTTCTTGGTCAGACCGGAGGACGCGACGTCCTCGAAGTCGATCTGCTCGAGCTCCTTCAGGCGCTGCAGGCGCTTGTAGACGGTCGAGAAGTTGGTGAGCATGCCGCCCAGCCAGCGCTGGTTGACGTAGGGCATGCCGACGCGGGTGGCCTGCTCGGCGATGGCCTCCTGCGCCTGCTTCTTCGTGCCGACGAACATGACCGTGCCACCGTGGGCGACGGTCTCCTTGACGAACTCGTAGGCGCGGTCGATGTACGACAGCGACTGGAGCAGGTCGATGATGTAGATGCCGTTGCGCTCGGTGAAGATGAAGCGCTTCATCTTCGGGTTCCAGCGACGGGTCTGGTGACCGAAGTGGACGCCGCTCTCCAGCAGCTCCCGCATCGTGACGACGGCCATGGCCGTATCTCCTTGAGTTTCTCGGTTGTGCCGCGGGTTCCGGACGGCTCCCGCGCCTGACGCCCGCGACGCGCCGTTGCCACGAAGGACCGAGGGGCGCTGACACCGGGAGCCGACCGTGACCGGTCCTGGTGTCGGGGCGTGCGAAGTCGACCCGGTGGCCCGGGTCGCCACCAGAAGTGTACGGGACCCGCGAGGTGCCGGGTGACGTCGTTGTCCACAACCGGCCGCCGGTCCACAGGTCCCCGCCGTGATCGCGGACGTCGGGGACGCTTCTGCGCATGCGAGTGAGGCGATGCGCGAAGGCGTTCACACGACTGGTCCTGCTGGTGGTCCTGACCCTGGTGGTGCTGCTGGCTCCGCCGCCGTCGCGGCTCCTGGGGTCGGGGACGGGCGCCGGGGACCCGGTGCCGACGGGCGGTCCGGCAGGCGCGGACGGCGGGACACCGGCCGTCGGGCGGCTCTGGCCCGTGGGGGTGCGCCCGCGGGTGCTGCGCGGCTGGGAACCGCCGGCGACGGCGTACGGGCGGGGGCACCGGGGCGTGGACCTGGCGGCGGCGCCGGGCACACCGGTACGGGCGGTGGCGGCGGGCCGGGTCTCGTTCGCGGGCCGGGTGGCCGGGAGGGGCGTCGTCTCGGTGGAGCTGGCGGGCACGGGGGACCCCCCGTTGCGCACGACCCACGAGCCCGTCCGGGCGTCGGTGGACGAGGGCGACGCGGTGGCGGCGGGTGAGGTGATCGGCACGGTGGAGCCCAGGGGCTCGCACTGCACGGCCCCGTGCGTGCACTGGGGCCTGCTGAGGGACGACGTCTACCTGGACCCGCTCGCCCTGCTGCCCCCGTGGCTGCTGCACAGGGGCCCGTCGCGCCTGCTGCCGGTGCTCGGGGTGCCGGTGCCTGCGTGACGGGTTCCGAAGGGCACCGCCGGACGACGGATTCCGGGAGACACCGCCGGACGGCCGTGAAGGTGAGCCGGGCCGGGACCGGGCCGCGCGTCCCCGTCCGTCAGCCCCGCACGCCCCGGAGCGCCATGGAGACCGCCGCCTCCGTGATCGTGTCCGGGTGTTCCGCCGCGCCCAGCTCGATGCGGCGCACCGCGGCGTCGACCACGCCCTGGAGCAGCATCGCCGCGAGCCGGGGCTGGTCGTGGCCCAGGTCGCCCAGGGCTTCGACGATCATGGCGATGAGCCCGCCGTGCGCCGCGCGGATCTTCTCGCGGGCGCCCGCGTCGAGTTCGCTGGCGGAGATCGCCACCACGGCCCGGTGCCGCCGGTCGCCGACCAGCTCCAGCTGCTTGCGGACGTACGCCTCGAGCTTCGCCTCCGCTCCGTCGGCGAGGGCCATCGCCGCCTCGACCTCCGCCGCCCAGACCGGGAAGTCGACCGCGCACAGCTCCTCGACGACGGCCGCCCGCGAGCGGAAGTACTCGTACACGGACGAGCGCGCGAGGCCCGTCCGCTCGGCGAGGGCCGGGAAGGTCAGCGCCTCCGTCCCGCCCTCGGACAGCAGGGAGCGTGCCGCGTCCAGCAGGGCGGCTCGCTGCATCGACCGGTGCTCGGCCACGGAGGCCGCTCGAATCCTTGGCACGTCGACCACTTTACGGACGCCTCATCCACGAGGGGAGTCACTCGCCCGGAACCACAGGTCGTCCGGGGCCCTGACGGGTCCGGACCGAGTGGGCTCAGCGTCCAAATCCCGCCAGCTTCGCCCGCAGCTGGAGCACGGACTTGGTGTGGATCTGGCTGACCCGGCTCTCGGTCACGCCCAGCACGTTGCCGATCTCGGCGAGGGTGAGCCCCTCGTAGTAGTACAGGGTGACCACGGTCTTCTCGCGCTCCGGCAGCGTGTTGATCGCCCGCACCAGGAACCGCCGCAGCTCCCGGTCCTCGGCCACCTCCACCGGGTTGTCGGCGGCGGTGTCCTCCAGTGTGTCCATGAGGCTCAGCCGGTCGCCGCCCTCGCCCCCGACGTGCAGCAGCTCCTCCAGGGCGACGACGTTCGCGAGCGACAGCTGGCTGAAAACCGCGTGCAGCTCGTCCACGGCGATGCCCATCTCGCCGGCGACCTCGCTCTCCGTCGGCGTGCGTCTGAGCCGCGCCTCCAGGGTGGCGTAGGCCCGCTCGACGTTCCGCGCCTTCTGCCGCACCGAGCGCGGGATCCAGTCGAGAGCCCGCAGCTCGTCGATCATCGCGCCCCGGATGCGCGTGATCGCGTACGTCTCGAACTTGATCTCCCGGTCGACGTCGAACTTCTCGATCGCGTCGATCAGCCCGAAGACCCCGGAGGAGACGAAGTCCGCCTGTTCGACATTGGGCGGCAGTCCCACGCTGACCCGGCCGGCGACGTACTTCACCAGCGGCGAGTAGTGCAGGATCAGCTGTTCCCGCAGCCGCTCGTCTCCCGTCGCCTTGTACGACCGCCACAACTCGTCGAGCGTCGAGGGAGCGGGCGGCCGCACGCTGCCACCGTCGCGGGCGGCTGGGGGGATCGCCGCCCGGTCGGACCCGGAGGTGTGCTGGGGCATTCGTCGCCTTGTGCCGTTCTGCCGTGGACTGGTGCTGCCTGGGTGGGCCGTCTGTCCGATGTCGAGTTGCCTGTCCGTGTCGGGATCCTCGTGAGCGTAGCGTGACTACGGCGTCGCGGTGTGCGAAGGGGCGAGGTGGGACCGTGCGCAGATTCGTTCCGGGCACCGTCCCACCGGGGCATTGCGGTCACTCGGCGTGATCACCCGGGTGTCCCAACTGACGTATTTTCCAAGGGGTGTCGGGGTTCCCCCGGACGGCCGAACACGCTCCGTCAGGGCGCATCGGAACCGCCGCGGGCCGAGATCATCGCCTGGCGTGTCAACTTCCAGCCGTCGCCATGTCGTTCGACGTAACCAAGTGCTCGTAGTTCGTACAGTCTCGCGATCGCGTCGTCCCGGGTGGTCCGCGCGTCGCGCGCGATGTCCTCCGCCCGGGCGGCTCCGCGCGCCGGCAGGGCGGCGAGGACCTCGCGGCCGGCCGGTTCCAGCAGGTCCCGGGGCAGCACCGGTCCCCGGCGTTCCGGTGCGAGCTCGCCCATGTCGCCGACGAGTTCGACGACGTCCGCGGCATCGGTGACCAGCACCGCGTCCTGCCGCAGCAGTTCGTGCACCCCGGCGGAGAGCCCGCTGGTGACCGGCCCCGGCACCCCCATCGTGTGGCGTCCCAGGCGCCGGGCCGCCCTGACGGTCACCAGGGAACCGCTGCGGTGGGCCGCCTCGACGACCACGGTGCCCCGGGTGAGTGCGGCGATCACCCGGTTACGGAGGACGAACCTGTTCGGCGTCGGATGGTCGCCGGGGGGCAGCTCACCGATCACCAGGCCCTGTTCCGCGATCCGGGTGATCAGTCCGGTGTGTCCGCGCGGATAGGGCCGGTCCACTCCGCAGGCGAGCACGGCGACGGTGGCACCGCCCGAGCCGAGCACGCCGCGGTGGGCGGCGCCGTCGACGCCGTAGGCACCGCCGGAGACCACGACCCAGCCGCGTTCGGCGAGGCCGGCGGAGAGGGTGGCGGCCATGTGGGCGCCGTACTCGGTGCAGGCGCGGGCGCCGACGACGGCGACCGAGCGCAGCGCCCACATCCGCAGGTCGGCGCCGCCGCGCACCCACAGCCCGAGGGGCCGGGCGTCCCCCAGGTCGTCGAGTTGCCGGGGCCACTCGGCGGACCCGGGGCGCACGAACCGCGCGCCGGCCTCCCGTGCGACGGCGAGATCCCCGCGCGGGTCGGCCCGCTCGGCCCGGGCGAGCATCCCCGCCCACCGCTTGCCGCTCGCCCCGGGCAGGGGCCCGCCCCGCTCCCGCAGTCGCCGCACCACCGCCTCCGCCCCGAGCTCCCGCACCCACCGCCCGCCGGTCTCGTCACCGGGCTCGATGACCCGGGTGAGGAGGACCCGGGCGAGGAGTCCGTCCTCGCCTTCGTCGACGGCGCTCATGCCGGCGCTCCGATGGCCGTGGGCACACCGCGGGGGACACCGGTGCGCAGTTGCAGCGCGAGGGCGACGTCCCCGGCGTCGGGCCGGTCGTGGCCGGCCAGGTCGGCGACGGTCCAGGCGACCCGCAGCACCCGGTCGAGCCCCCGGGCGGTGAGCACACCCCGTTCCAGGCTGCGCTCGGCGTCGTCCATCGCGCCGGGGGCGGCGCGCCAGCGGCTGCGCAGCTCCCGTCCGGGGATGTCGCTGTTGGTCCGCCACGGCGTGCCGGCGAGGCGCGCGGCGGCCCGTTCCCGGGCCGTTCGCACCCGGGCGGCGACCGTGGCGGTGGACTCGCCGCGGGCACCGTTCGCCGTCAGTTCGGCGCGGGTGACGCGGTCGGCCTCGACCCGCAGGTCGACCCGGTCGAGCAGCGGCCCGGACAGCCTGGCCTGGTAGCGGCGGATCGCCGAGGGCGGGCACTCGCACAGGTCGTTCGTCTGCGAGAAGCGCCCGCAGGGGCAGGGGTTGGCGGCGAGCACCATCAGGAACTTCGCCGGGAAGCGCACGACGCCCGCGCTGCGCGCGATGACCACGTGCCCGGACTCCAAGGGCTGGCGCAGCGCGTCGAGGGCGTGGCTGCTGAATTCGGGCGTCTCGTCCAGGAAGAGGACACCCCGGTGCGCGAGGGACACCGCTCCGGGCCGCGCCACGCCGGGGCCTCCGCCGACCAGCGCCTGCATCGTGGCCGAGTGGTGCGGGGCGCAGTAGGGGGCGACGTCGATCAGGGGCTTGCCCGGGGGCAGCAGGCCCGCCACCGAGTGCACCGCGGTGACCTCCAGCGACTCCTGTCGGTCCAGCGGCGGCAGGATCGCGGGCAACCGCTCCGCCAGCATCGTCTTGCCGGCGCCGGGCGGTCCTTCGAGGAACAGGTGGTGTCCGCCCGCCGCGGCCACCTCCACCGCCGTCCGTGCCGCGAGCTGGCCCACGACGTCCGCGAGGTCGTGGCCCTGGTCGTGCTGGGCCGCGCCGGTGCCGTGCATGCCGGTGGCCGCTGCGGCGCCGGGGACGCGCAGGCCGGCCAGGAGCGGATCGGGGCGCCCCTGCTCATCGGGGTCCTCGTCCGGCACGGGCTCGTCGGTGAGCACCGCGACCAGCTGGCGCAGGCTGCGGACGCCGAGCACGGACACTCCCGGCACCAGGCAGGCCTCGGCGGCGGCGCACTCCGGCACCACCACCTGCTCGTAGCCCGCGTCGGCCGCGGCCAGCACCGCCGGCAGAATGCCGCGCACCGGCCGCACCCTGCCGTCCAGCCCCAGCTCACCGATCATGACGACGTCGGCGAGCACTCGCGGGTCGATCCGTTCGGCGGCGCCGAGCACCGCGCAGGCGACCGCCAGGTCGAATCCGCTGCCGGCCTTCGGCACCGAGGCCGGGCTGAGTCCCACGGTGAGCTTCTTCTGCGGCCACTCCCCACCGGAGTTCACCACGGCCGCCCGGACCCGGTCCCGGCTCTCCGTCAGGCTCTTGTCCGGCAGTCCCACCAGCGTGAACGCCGCCACTCCCGGTTCCAAGTCGGCCTGGACCTCCACGACCACGCCCTCGACGCCGACCAGGGCGACCGCGCACGTGCGGGCGAACCCCATCTCAGGCCACCCCCCGGACGTGCTCGACGACGGGCGCGCCGCGGGCCGGCAGCAGGACGCCGACCAGATCGATGCGGACACCGCCGGGCGGGGCTCCCCCGTGCTCCTGGAGCCAGCCTTCCGCCAGCCTCCGCAGACGGTCCGCCTTGGCCGGGGTGACCGCCTCCATGGGGTGCTGGAAGGGCCCCGCCCTGCGGGTCTTCACCTCGCAGACGACCAGGACCTCCCCGTCCCTGGCCACGATGTCGATCTCACCGGTCCTGCCGCAGCGCCAGTTGCGCTCCAGGACCGTCATCCCGGCCCGGGCCAGCCGCCGCGCGGCCAGCGCCTCGCCGTACCTTCCGAGTGCGCTGCGTGCCCGTTGTCCACCGCGTGCCCGTTGTGCGTTCATGTCGGCACCACCTCCGGCGCCAACCGTCACGCATCCCGCTCCACAAAGTGGATCTTGGTGGGAAACCCGGCGGTTGTGGACAACTCCGTCACCCGCCCGGGAGCTCCAGGTCGCTCTTGTTGAGCTCCTCGATGTTCACGTCCTTGAACGTGAGGACCCGCACCTGCTTCACGAACCGGGCCGGCCGGTACATGTCCCAGACCCAGGCGTCCGCCATGGAGACCTCGAAGAACACCTCACCCTGAACCGAGTGCACCTGCATCTCGTAGTCGTTGGTCAGATAGAAGCGCCGCTCGGTCTCGATCACGTATTTGAACAGACCGACGACATCGCGGTACTCCCGGTAGAGCTTCAGCTCCATCTCGGTCTCGTACTTCTCGAGGTCCTCGGCGCTCATGGCATGTTCCCCTTCAGCCGTGCGATCCCCCCATTGTGCTCCAGTCCCGGGAGCCCCTAGACGATTTCGGTGTCCAGGGTCACGGGTCCGGCCGGGGGACCTTCGTCGAGCAGCGTGCGCAGCAGCTCGGCGAGTCTGGTCGGATACACCGTCTCATGTGCCCGGCTCAGTTCCGGGCACGTCCACCAGCGCGCTCCCACGACGCTGCGCCGCTCCAGCTCGGTCAGTGCCGTGGCCGCGGTGGCCGTCCGGTCGGTGCGGGCGAGGTAGTACCACTCGTCCTGGTGCCAGCGGCGGCCGGCGAAGGGGAAGGAGCACCGCCGCTTCCACAGCACGGGCCCGAGCTCGACCTCGGTGATGCCGGTCTCCTCGGCGAGTTCCCGCAGGGCGGCCTGTTCACGCGTCTCGTCGCCCTCCACGCCGCCGCCGGGCGTGAACCACCAGTCGTCGGTCGGATCGTCCGGTTCGTGGCCGTGCAGCAGCAGGATGCGGTCCTGCGGGTCGAGCAGGACGACCCGCGCGACCCTGCGCAGCCCGTCCCCGCCGGCGTCCTCGGCCACCGGGACCGGCTCAGCGGACATCGGAGGCCCCCGCCCGGGACGTGCCCGCCCGCTTGGCCACGGGACCGTACGCGGCCCCGCCGAGGACGAGCACGGCGCCGGCGATCACCGCTGCGGTGATCGTCCGCAGCGGCCCCGGCGAGGACAGGGCGCCGAGCTCCTCGAAGCCGGTGGGGGCCGGCAGCATGCCGTCCATCGGCCAGACGACGGCGTCGACCCGGGCCTGGACGGCCCCGCGGGACACGGTGCCGTTCGCGGCGTCGGCGAGGTGGGCGGTGGAGTCGACCGAGCCGGAGCGCTCGTCGCCGAGCAGGAACAGCCGCCCCTTCGGCACGGTCACCTCCGGGAAGCTGTTGAACCCGGTCGCCGTGTCCTCGGGGAGGTACGGTTCGTCGATCTCCTCGCCGTTGACCTCGAGCTTGCCGTCCTGGCAGCAGGAGACGGTGTCGCCGCCGACGGCGACCACCCGCTTGAGGATCGGGGTGTTCGCCCAGGTCTCGTCCTCGAAGACGACGACGTCCCCACGGCGGACGTCGCCGCTGTCGATGCGCTGGGCCAGCACGCGGTCACCGGCGCCGATCGTCGGCGCCATCGACGTGGTGGGCACGGTGTACGGCCGGTACACCACCGCTCCCCAGGCGAAACCGCCGAGGAACAGCACCAGGCCCAGGGCCACGGCCAGGCCGGACAGCCGCTGTCCGGTCCGGCTGCCCGCCGGGCCCGTGCCGCCGCCGCGGGAGGCCGTGTGCGTCGTGCTCTGACCACTCATGGGCCGCACCCTACCCGGCGGTACCAGACCGGGTCAGCCCTTCCCGGAACGGTCTCCCGGTGACCGCTCAGCGACCGTCGCCGCTCCGCCTGCGGCGCAGCAGCACCAACGGCACCGCGCCGGCGAGCGCGAGTCCCTGCGGAGCGACCGACAGGGCCGCGCCCGCCGGCGCCCGGGCGTCCAGACCGGCCTGGTCGAAGGTGTCCGGGACCGGCAGGTTGGTCCAGCGGTTGACGGGCCAGGCGATGACGATGGCGCGACCGACGACCTCCTTCACGGGGACCATGCCCTTGTTCTCGTCGGCCTGGTTGTACCGCGAGTCCCGGGAGTTCTGCCGGTGGTCGCCCATCACCCAGATGTGCCCCTCGGGCACCTCGACCTTGAACTGGCCGCCCTGGTCGTCCTGGCTGCAGGGCGTGTTGCCCGGGTAGACGTACGGCTCGGTCAGCTCCTTGCCGTTGACCCTCAACGGGCCGGTTCCCTTGCACTCGACCGTGTCGCCGCCGACCCCGATGACCCGCTTGATCAGGTCCTTCTCCTCCGCGGACGGCATCAGGCCGATCCAGCTGAGGACCTGCTGCAGGGCGTTCGGGGTGGGCGTCGGCTCACCCGCCAGCCAGTTGTCGGGGTCGTGGAAGACGACGACCTCCCCGCGCTCGGGCTCGGAGCCGAACCAGGGGGTGAGCTTGTCGACCAGGACGCGGTCACCCTGCTGGAGGGTGTTCTGCATCGAGTCGGACGGGATGGAGAACGCCTGCACCAGGAACGTCTTGATCAGCAGCGCCAGCACCAGCGCGATACCGACCAGGATCGGCAGCTCCTTCCAGAAGGAGCGGGGCTTCTTCGCCTGGGGGGCGCCGCCGCCCGGCCCCCCCTCCGCCGTGGGGGGCTGCCGGTCCCCGGGCCCGTCGCCGCCACCCGACGGGACGTGCTTCCCGGAGGTCACGGAGTCGTCCGCGGACTGGTACGCCGCTCCCGCGCCACGTCCATGCCGCTCCTCGCCCTCGTGTCCGGACCGTGCGCCGACCGCCGCATCCCCCACGCCAACTCCTCACTCTCTGCCGCCGCCCGCGCCATGCGCGACGCAGGCCCACCACTCCCATAACGAGCGGGAGTTCCGCAGGGCTCGGGAGCTGAACCATTCCGTTCGGATCGTCCGGGGCAACCCTATGCGACAGCCGGGCGGCAGCGGTCGACCCGGACGCCGAGTCCGACACGGACGCGTAGGTCTGCGGTTCCTCCAGCGTGCTCCAGTGGCCGAGCGGCCAGGCGATGACCATGGCCCGGCCCACCACCTGGTCCTCGGAGACGGTGCCGCCGTAGTCGGTGTTCTGGTGGGCGCGGGAGTCGGCGGAGTTCTCCCGGTGGTCGCCCATCACCCACAGCCGCCCCTCGGGGACGGTGACGTCGAACGGCGTCGCGGACGGGGCGTTGCCGGGATACAGGTAGTCCTCGTTCAGGGGGACGCCGTTGACGGTGACCCGGCCCTGCGCGTCACAGCACTGGACACGGTCGCCGCCGACCCCCACGACCCGCTTGATCAGGTCCTTCTCGTTGTCGGACGGCAGCAGCCCGATGAAGGTGAGTCCGTCCTTGATCTGCTTGATCCCGACGGGGTCGTCCTTCTTCGGCGTGGTCTGCTCGTTCTGGAGCCAGCCGCCGGGGTCCTTGAACACGACGACGTCCCCGCGCTGCGGCTCGGAGCCGAACCACGGGGTGAGCTTGTCGACGAGCACCCGGTCGCCGATCCGGATCGTCTGCTCCATGGAGCCGGACGGGATGACGAAGGCCTGGACGAGGAACGTCTTCAGCACCAGCGCTATCAGGACGGCGACACCGACGAGGAGGGGGATCTCCCTGACCGCGCTGCGCCTGCGTCGCCGCTTGACCTTGCGCTGGAGCTTGCGCCGCTCGACGCGCGTGCGCCCGCCGGCCTGGCGGGGCGGGCGACGGGAGCCGGTGGGCAGCAGGTTCTCCGCGGCGTCGGCCGGGACGCCGCGGGGTCGGCCGCGGTTACCCATGGGCACCCTCCACCGGGTGCGCCGCGTCCGCCCCCGGGGCGGGCACGCGTGCGTAGGCGTCGGGCCGGTGCAGCCGGGTGGCGCGGTCGAAGGGCCAGACGATCCAGTCGGCGCGGCCGATCACGTCACGGACCGGGATCATGCCTCCGCCGGGCGACCCGAGGTGGTCGCGGGAGTCGCGGGAGCCGCTGCGGTGGTCACCCAGGACGAACAGGCGTCCGTCGGGGACGACGACGTCGAAGGACACCGTGGAAGGGCTGTCGCCGGGGAACAGGAAGCCCGACTCGTCGACCGACCGGCCGTTCACCCGGACCCTCCCCTCCTCGTCACAGCAGACCACCCGGTCCCCGCCCACCCCGACGACCCGCTTGATGTAGTCGGCCTCACCGAAGTACCCGGTGCCGTCGAACACGACCACGTCGCCGCGGTGCGGCCCGGCGCCGAAGCGGTACGCCATCTTGTTTACGAGAACGCGGTCGCCGGTCCTCAATCCGGGCTCCATGGAGCCGCTGGGGATCTGGAACGGCCGCGCCACGAACGTGTTGAGCGCCAGCAGGAACAGCAGGCAGAGCAGCAGGATCAGGGTGGCCCACCCGCCGGGGAGCCATCCCGCCACACGCGGCACCAACGCAGAACGCGACCGCCCCTCCGCGCCCGGGGTCCCCGAGGTCTCCTCGGGTCCGTCCGGGCGGGAGGAGCGGTCGCGCTCCGTCGGCTGTGCTTCGGTGTCCATCGAAGCCAGATGCTATCCGGCCGCGATATGACGCCGGTAAAGCGCTCAGCTCTCGCGCTTCTCCTTGATCTTCGCCGCCTTGCCGCGCAGCTCGCGCAGGTAGTACAGCTTGGCGCGGCGGACGTCACCCTTGGTGACGAGCTCGATCTTCTCCACGATCGGGGTGTGCACCGGGAAGGTGCGCTCGACGCCGACGGAGAAGGAGACCTTGCGGACCGTGAAGGTCTCGCGCACGCCGGAACCCTGGCGGCGGATCACCACGCCCTTGAACTGCTGCACACGGGAGCGGTTGCCCTCGATGACGCGCACGTGGACGTTGACGGTGTCGCCGGGACGGAAGGCGGGGACGTCGCTGCGCAGCGACGCGGAGTCGACGGAGTCGAGCAGGTGAGACATTTCGTCTGCTTTCTTCGCTGATGCCGCAGGTCATCAACGGCAACTAGGGTTTCGGGATCTGGGATGTGCGGTGCGGGGCGGGCGTCGTGTCCCCCTGCGGCAGGGGCGCACGCCGGACGACGCACAACAGCGGTCTATTCTTCCACGCCGTCGGTCCTGCGCCAAAATCGGCCGTACGGCTCTCCGGCGGGGTCCGGTTCCCAGCCCAGGACGGACAGCATCTCCCGGTCCTTCTTGTCGAAGGCCTCGGGGGCGCAGCGCTCGATCAGGTCGGGCCGGTTGGCGGTGGTACGTCGCAGCGCCTCGTCGCGCCGCCAGCGGGCGATCTTCCCGTGGTGGCCGCTGAGCAGCACCTCGGGGATCCCCCGGTCGCGCCAGACGGGCGGCTTGGTGTAGACGGGGCCCTCCAGGAGGCCGGCCATGGCGCCGGGTGCGAAGGAGTCGTCCCGGTGGGATTCGGCGTTGCCCAGAACGCCGGGGAGCAGCCGCGCCACGGCCTCGGTGACGACGAGGACGGCCGCCTCGCCGCCGGCCAGGACGTAGTCGCCGATGGACACCTCGTACACCGGCATCCGGGCCGCGTACTCGTCGACGACACGCCGGTCGATGCCCTCGTAGCGGGCCGGGGTGAAGATCAGCCAGGGGCGTTCGGAGAGGTGGACCGCGAGTTCCTGGGTGAAGGGACGGCCACTGGGGGTGGGGACGATCAGGGCCGGCTCACGGGAGCCGGTCTCGTAGCCGTCCGCCAGGACCGAGTCGAGCGCGTCCCCCCAGGGCCCGGTCTTCATCACCATGCCCGGGCCGCCGCCGTACGGCGTGTCGTCGACGGTGTGGTGCCGGTCGTAGGTCCAGGAGCGCAGGTCGTGCACGTGCACGTTCAGCTGGCCGCGCGCGCGTGCCTTGCCGACGAGGGAGACGTTCAGCGGTTCGAGGTACTCGGGGAAGATCGTGACGACGTCGAGCCGCATCTAGGCCTCATCCCGGGACGAGGCGATCTCGGCGCGGTCGTCGATCAGACCGGGCGGCGGGGCGATGACCGCGCGCTGCTCCTCCAGGTCGATCTCGGTGACGATCTCCTCGACGAACGGCACGAACACCTCGCTGCCGTCGGGGCGCTCGACCACGAAGAGGTCCTGGGTGGGCAGGTGCGAGATCTCGGTGATCCGGCCGACCTGCTCGCCGTCCTCGGTGACGACGTCGAGGTCGATCAGCTGGTGGTCGTAGTACTCGTCCTCGCCCTCGGGCAGTTCCTCCGGGTCGACCTCGGCGATCAGGAGGGTGTTGCGCAGGGCCTCGGCGGCGTTGCGGTCGCGCACGCCCTCGAAGCGCAGCAGGAGGCGGCCGCTGTGGACGCGGCCCGTCTCGATGGTCAGCGGACCGGTCGAGGCCGGCTCGGTGGCCAGGACGGCGCCGGGGGCGAGCCGCAGTTCGGGCTCGTCGGTGCGGACCTCGACGGTGACCTCGCCCTTGATCCCGTGGGCACGGCCGATGCGAGCGACTACCAGCTGCACGGTGCTTGTTTCTCCTGATCTACGACTACGGGCCGGGGACGGCCCTCACGGCCTTCCCCGGCCCGAGCCGGTTGCGATAAGCGTCAGCGGACGTGGTCCACGTCGACGAGGTCGACACGGACACCGCGGCCGCCGATGGCGCCCACGACGGTGCGCAGAGCGCGCGCGGTGCGGCCGTTGCGACCGATCACCTTGCCGAGGTCGTCCGGGTGGACCCGGACCTCGAGCACACGCCCGCGGCGCAGGTTGCGCGAGGCCACCTGCACATCGTCAGGGTTGTCGACGATGCCCTTCACGAGGTGCTCGAGAGCCTCCTCGAGCATGCTCAGGCCTCGGTCGACGCGGACTCAGCGGCGGCCTCGTCCTTCTTCTCAGCCTTCTTCTTCTGGGTGATCGCCTCACCCTTGCCCTCGTCCTCGCCGCCGAGCGCCTCGAACGACGGGCGGGCCGGCTTCTCGGCCTGCTGCAGCAGCGGGGCCGGGGCGGGCTCGCCCTTGAACTTCTGCCAGTCGCCGGTCTTCTTCAGGATGGCGAGCACGGGCTCGGTCGGCTGGGCGCCGACACCGAGCCAGTACGCCACACGCTCGCTGTCGACCTCCATCACCGACGGGTTGTACGTCGGGTGGTACTTGCCGATCTCCTCGATGGCCCGGCCGTCACGGCGGGTACGGGAGTCGGCGACGACGATGCGGTAGTGAGGCGAACGGATCTTGCCCAGACGCTTCAGCTTGATCTTGACTGCCACGGGAGTGGGTTCTCCTGGATTTGACGTGGTTGGGCACGGCGAGCGAAGCCGCGTGGGGTTGCGGTACCCGAGTGCCCGATGGACGCGTCAGCCGGAGGAGAGAGGGGTCCTGTGCGGCTGTCGAGTACAGCTAGCCATTGTGCCACACCCTGCGGGCCGCTTCGGCCCGGGGGCTCAGGGAGCGGGCACGGCTCAAACGCACCCGGCGTCCCGCTGCCCGTACGCCGGATGCGCGGCCCTGCGCCGCGGGTGCCGCCCGCCCCCGCGGACTCCCGGCTCCGTTCCCCGTCGGCGGCACCCCCTTCAGCACCCCCGCCCCGGCACCCACGAGATGCCGGAGACGGTCAGCTCGCCGCTCCCACGGCCTCCGGGATGCGGAAGGGCTTGCCGCAGCCGCCGCAGACGATGGGGGCCTGGGCCAGGACCGACGGGACGACGCGGACGTTGCGGCCGCAGTCGCAGACGGCCTTGACCCGGACGCCGCCACCGGAGGAGCCGTGCCGAGCGGCCGGGCCGCGGAAGCTGCGGGCGGTGTCGCCCGCGGTCGCGGCGGAGTGCGCCTTCAGGGCGCGCTGGAGACGTTCGATGGTCGGGCGGTAACGGCGCTTCGCCTCGGGAGTGAGGGTGACCAGCGAGAAGCCGCTGCTGGGGTGCGGTTCCTCGGGGTGGTCCAGGCCCAGCTCCTCGGCGATGGCGAGGAACCTGCGGTTGTGGTAGCGGCCGGCACGGGATGTGTCGCGCACGCCGCGCGCGGCGGCGACGCCGTGGACTGCCTCGTGCAGCAGTCGTTCGAAGGAGAGTTCGTGACCGCACGCGGACGACGACTCCCCGATCAGGGACTCGGGCGCGGCAAGATCGGGCAGCTCGGGGTGGTGCCGCTGGATGTCGGCCCACGCCTGTGCCAGCTCTGCGGCGAGAACAGGTGGTGTCTGTGTCGTGCTCACGTAATGGCAACGAGCCTGGGGGGCTCTGTGTTCCGATTCCGGGCCATCCCAAATAATTTGCACGTACCCGTCAGTTGCCGCTGATGCGTCCCGACGAGGGCGCGTGCGCTGATCTGCGGAGAAGTCACGCAGCTCATCCCAAGGTGGTGCGTAGGACGACGTACGGACCGGCGCGTACGCGGTGTCCCCGCGCCGGTGCACGTGGGATCGACGGATGCGCAAGAGGCGTTTCGGCCGCTCTCGCGGCGGAAGGCCTCACCCCGGTCGGCAGGCGCCTCGACGGCGACGTTACCGGGCACGCCACCGGCGTCCGACACCGGCCCGCCCCGGCATATGCCGCGATCCTACGTTCCCGGATTACCGGAATGTGAATTCTTGCCACTGGCACGAGCAACTACCAAACCGCCGCCCCCTTCCACTGGACGACACGTCGAGGGCGCAGTTTCCTGGCATACGGGGGAAGTGCGAGCGCACTGCACGGGGGCCAGGGAATCGGGCACTGCGGCAACTCTCGGCTGATTGGGGCGCTTACCTATGACACCTACGCTCGTGCGGCAGCACCTGCCTCACGCGGGGGCCGCCCCCCGCGTGGACCTGCGTGCACGCGCGCGTGACTGGTCCGAGATACAGGAGCGGATGCTCGTACCGCTCTTCGAGGCCGTCTACGAGCGACTGGACGTGGGTCCCGCGACGCGACTGCTCGGCCTCGGCTGCGGCTCCGGGCTGGCCCTGCTGATGGCGGCCTCGCGCGGCGCCACGATCACCGGTGTCGACACCTCCGCCGACCGGCTGGCCCTCGCGCGGGAGCGGCTGCTGCCCGACGGGCGGGACACGTGCGCGCGTACGGACACCCGGATCGTGGACGGCTCCCCCGCGGACACGGCCCGCGCGGACGCACCCCCGTACACCGTGCTGACCGCCTTCGAGCCGATCGGCTGCCTCGCGGGGGACGCGGAAGGGCTGGGTGAGCTGCTCGCCGAGGCGACACCGCTCGCCGAGCGCGGAGCGGCCGTGGTGCTGGCCGGCTGGGGGCCGCCGGAGCGGTGCACCACGGCGTCCGTGCTCCGGGTGGCCACCAAGCTGGCGGAGCCGCTGCGCGCCGCGGGCGCCTGGCGCCCCGCGCACCGCGACGACCTGGAGCGGGTCGCCCAGCGGGCGGGCCTGAGGCCGGACGGCTCCGGGCGGGTGGCGTGCCCCTTCGGCTACGCCGACGTGGACAGCGCGGTCCGGGGCCTGCTGTCGACGGGGCTGTTCGACCCGGCGATCACCGCCACGGACCGGGCGCAGGTGGACAAGGAGTTGGCGGAGGCGCTCCATCCGTACCAGCGGCAGGACGGCACCGTGTGGATGCCGAACGTGTTCCGGTACCTGATCGCGCGGACGCCGTGAGGCCGGCGCCGGCGCACTGACGCCACCGGAGTCCGGGCCTGCCGGACACCCCCGGACACGCCACCGGGGCGCCCCCCTTGTGCGGGGGGCGCCCCGGTGGCGTGTCCGGCGCGGGCGTCAGCCCATGAACTTCTTGAACTCCTCGGGGAGCTCGAAGTCCTTGCCGCCCTGCTGCGGCAGTCCGAAGGCGTTGCCGCCCTCCGCGGCGGCGGCGCGGCGCGCGGCGGCCTCCTGCTCCTGCTGCTTGCGCTTCATCGGGTTGCCGGAGCGCTGCTTGCCCTTGGCCTGCTTCTGCTTCTTCTTCTGCCGGCCGGGGCCGCCGCCCATGCCCGGCATCCCGGGCATCCCCGGCATGCCGCCGCCCTGGGCCATGCGGGACATCATCTTGCGCGCCTCGAAGAACCGCTCGACCAGGTTCTTCACCGCGCTGACCTCGACGCCGGAACCCTTGGCGATACGGGCGCGGCGC
The DNA here is from genome assembly GCF_014203535.1 of Streptomyces griseomycini. Classification (GTDB taxonomy): domain Bacteria; phylum Actinomycetota; class Actinomycetes; order Streptomycetales; family Streptomycetaceae; genus Streptomyces; species Streptomyces griseomycini. The sequence goes on along the minus strand of NZ_JACHJI010000015.1, from coordinate 67,639 downwards.
GAGCCGTTGATGATCGTCGGGTCCTGGCGCTCGGCCGGGGTCATCGACTTGATGATCGCGGCGGTGCGGTCGACGTCCCGCTCGTCGAGGTTGTTGATCTGGTCCTTGATCTGGCCCATGCCCGGGAGCATGCCGAGCAGCTTGCTGATGCTGCCCATCTTCCGGACCTGCTCCATCTGGGCCAGGAAGTCGTCCAGGGTGAAGTCCTGGCCCTTCTTGGACGCCAGTTTGGAGGCCATCTTCTCGGCCTCTTCCTGGCTGAACGTCTTCTCCGCCTGCTCGATCAGGGTGAGCAGGTCACCCATGTCGAGGATGCGGGAGGCCATCCGGTCCGGGTGGAAGGCGTCGAAGTCGTCGAGCTTCTCGCCGTTCGACGCGAACATGATCGGCTTGCCGGTGACCTGGCGGATCGACAGCGCGGCGCCACCGCGCGCGTCGCCGTCGAGCTTGGAGAGCACCACGCCGTCGAAGCCGACGCCGTCCCGGAAGGCCTCGGCGGTGTTGACGGCGTCCTGGCCGATCATGGCGTCGACGACGAACAGGATCTCGTCCGGCGAGACCGCGTCCCGGATGTCCGCGGCCTGCTGCATCATCTCCTGGTCGATGCCCAGGCGGCCGGCGGTGTCCACGATCACGATGTCGTGGACCTTGGTCTTCGCGAACTCGATGGAGTCCTTGGCGACCTTCACCGGGTCGCCCACGCCGTTGCCCGGCTCGGGCGCGTAGACGGCGACGCCCGCGCGCTCGGCGACGACGCTGAGCTGGTTGACGGCGTTGGGGCGCTGGAGGTCGGCGGCGACCAGCACCGGCGAGTGGCCCTGCTCCTTCAGCCAGCGGCCGAGCTTGCCCGCGAGGGTGGTCTTGCCGGCACCCTGCAGACCGGCGAGCATGATCACGGTGGGGGGCTGCTTGGCGAAGCGCAGCCGCCGGGTCTCGCCGCCGAGGATGGTGACCAGTTCCTCGTTGACGATCTTGAGGACCTGCTGGGCGGGGTTCAGCGCCTTGGAGACCTCGGCACCGAGGGCACGCTCCTTGACGTTCTTGATGAACGCACGGACGACCGGAAGAGCCACGTCCGCTTCAAGGAGGGCGATGCGGATCTCACGCGCCGTGGCGTCGATGTCCGCTTCGGACAGCCTGCCCTTGCCCCGGAGGGATTTGAAGGTGGCTGACAGACGATCGGAGAGAGTATCGAACACGGCGGCGTAGGTCCTCGCGTCGGCGGTGGGGTGGGTCGCCCTCCAGGGTATCCGGCCCGACAGGCAAATCGCCCCCGCCCACTGCGGTCAGGGGACGGGGGCGGGTCCCCGCGTCGGCGGGGAGCACGTCCGGTGGACCCGCGGCACGACCGGAAGGTCACGTCCGCAGGGCCTCCTCCAGCTTCCGTGCCACGGTCACCGCCTCCTCACCCGGCAACGGCGCACCCTGCGCTCGCGTCACGTAGAAGGCGTCGACGGCGTTCGCGCCCAACGTGCTCACGTGCGCGCTCCGCACCCGGACACCCGCGCCCTCCAGGGCCCGGCCGATGCGGAACAGCAGGCCCGGGGCGTCCTGGGCGCGGACCTCGATGACCGTGGCCAGGCGTGACGCGGCCGAGGCGACCGTGACCCGCGGCGGCGGTGCGGCCACGCCCCTGCGCCGGGGCTGGGCGGCGTCCCGCTCGGCGAGGCGGCCGGCGACGTCCAGGGTGCCGTCCAGGGCGCGGACGAGGTCCGCGCGCAGCCGGGCGGCCTGGGGCAGGGAGCCGTACTGGGCGGCGACGCGCCAGTCCAGCAGCAGCACGGTGGCGTCGACGCCGTCCGGGAGGTCCACCGCCCGCAGCTCCGCGGTCCGTACGGTCAGCCGGTGCAGGGCGAGCACGCCCGCCACCGCGGGCAGCACGCCCGGCTGGTCGGGGACGGCGACGAGCAGTTCCACACCCAGCGGCTCCGGGTCGCCGGAGGACTCCTGCGGCTCGGCGGGCGGCTCGGTCCGCGCCCGCAGCGCCAGCACCGGACCGCCCGTGGCGACCGCCTCGAGCGCGAGGCGCTCCTGCTCGGTGGTGGGCACGGCGGCCCCGGGGTCTTCCGACGGGCTCCCGGTCAGCACCGCCGAGACCCGTTTCACCAGGTCGGCCACCAGCGAGGCACGCCAGGACGACCAGGCGGCGGGACCGGTGGCGAGCGCGTCGGCCTCGGTCAGGGCGTGCAGCAGTTCCAGGGTGCCCTGGGTGCCGACGGCCCCGGCGACCGCGCGCACGGTCGCCGGGTCGTCCAGGTCGCGCCGGGTGGCGGTCTCCACGAGCAGCAGGTGGTGGCGCACGAGGGCGGCGATCACCGTGACGTCGTGGTGGTCGAAGCCGATGCGGGCGGCCACGTCCCTGGCGATGACCTCGCCGGCCACCGAGTGGTCGCCGGGCCAGCCCTTGCCGATGTCGTGCAGCAGTGCGGCGACCAGCAGCAGGTCGGGACGGCCGACCCGGCGGGCGAGCGCGGAGGCGCGCACGACGGTCTCGACGAGGTGCCGGTCGACGGTCCACCGGTGCACAGCGTTGCGCTGCGGCCGGCAGCGCACCCGCTCCCAGTCCGGCAGCAGGAGGGTGACCAGACCCTCGGCCTCCAGCGCCTCCCAGACCTCGACGGTGGGGCGGCCGGAGCCCAGCAGGGTCACGAGCTGTTCGCGGGCCTCGGCGGGCCAGGGCGTGGGCAGCGGGCGCGCCACGGCCGCCATGCGCCGTACGGCGTGCGGGGAGAGCGGGAGCCCGGCCTGCGCGGCGGCGGCCGCGGCACGCAAGGGAAGCACGGGATCGCGTTCGGGGCGCGCGGTGCGCGCGAGCACCACCTCGCCCTCCTGCTCCACGACCCCCTCGGCCAGCGGGGAGCGTTCGGCGGTGGGCCTCCCCCCGCCCAGCAGGGCGCGCAGCCTCGGCCGCGCGGCCCGGGAGCGCAGTACGCGCCCCACCTCGCGCCAGGTGACGTCACCGGCGTACGCGATGACGCGGGCCGCCTCGTACACCCGCCGCAGCAGCGCGTCGGCGTCGAGCAGCCCCAGTTGGGACGCCACCTGGTCCTGTTCCTGGAGCGCGAGCCGGTCGGTCGCGCGGCCTGTCGCCAGGTGCAGCGCGTCCCGTACGTCGAGGAGCCGGCGGCGGGCCTCGGCCAGGCCCTCGCGCGGGGCGTCGGCGAGCCAGGACGCGGCGACGGCGCGCAGCGCGGTGGCGTCGCGCAGTCCGCCGCGCGCCTCCTTGAGGTCGGGCTCCAGGAGGTACTGCAGCTCGCCCTGGCGTTCGGCGCGCTCGGCGCACAGTTCCCTGAGTTCGGGAAGTCGTTTCGGCGCCTGGTCGCGCCAGTCGGCCAGCACCGCCGTGCGCAGCGAGGCGGTCAGGCCGGGGTCGCCGGCGAGGTGCCGGGCGTCGAGCAGCCCGAGCTGGACCTTGAGGTCCTCGCCCGCGGTCCTGCGGGCCTCCGTCGGCGTGCGGACGGAGTGGTCGAGGGCGAGGCCCAGGTCCCAGACGGGGTACCAGAGCCGGTCGGCGAGGGCGGTGACCGCCTCGAGATCGCCGCCGTCGTGCAGCAGGAGCAGGTCGAGGTCGCTGCGCGGGGACAGCTCCGCGCGGCCGTAGCCGCCGACGGCGACCAGGGAGACGCCGCGCGGCTCCCGCGTGCCCGCGGCGAACAGCCCGGTGAGCCAGGTGTCCGTGAGGTCCGCGAGGGCGGTACGGCGCGGCGGCCCGGACCGCGCCCCCTCGGTGAGGAGGCGCAGCCGGGCCGCCGCGTAGCCGCCGGGTCCCGAATCCTTCGCCTCGTCGTGCATGTCCGTACCCGTCACCCGGCGACTCCTTCTCCGTCGGTCTGCCGTCAGAGCGCGTCCGGGCCGCGCTCGCCGGTCCGGACGCGTACGGCCGTCTCGACCGGGGTCGACCAGACCTTGCCGTCACCGATCTTGCCGGTGCGGGCCGCCTTGACGACGACGTCGATGAGCTGTTCGGCGTCGTCGTCCTCCACCAGCACCTCGATGCGGATCTTGGGCACCAGGTCGACGGTGTACTCGGCACCGCGGTAGACCTCGGTGTGGCCGCGCTGGCGGCCGTAGCCGCTGGCCTCGGTGACGGTGAGACCGTGCACCCCGAAGGCCTGCAGGGCCTCCTTGATCTCGTCGAGCCGGTGCGGCTTCACGACTGCGGTGATGAGCTTCATGCGTCCACCTTCTTGCTCTCGGCCGGGGCGACGGGGGCGGCGTCGGCGGTGCGGACCGCGCCGCCGCCGGCGCCGCTGAAGTCGTACGCGGTCTCGGCGTGCTCGGCCTGGTCGATGCCGGCCACCTCGTCGTCCTCGGAGACTCGCATGCCGACGGTCCTGTCGAGGAGGAGGGCGAGGACCGCGGAGACGACCAGGGAGTAGGCGAGGACGCCGAAGACACCGGCGCACTGCTTCCAGAACTGGTCGAGGCCGCCGCCGTAGAAGAGGCCCGCGACGTCGGACTGGCCCTTGCCGGTGGCGAAGAAGCCGACGAGCAGCGAGCCGAGGATGCCGCCGACGAGGTGGACGCCGACGACGTCGAGGGAGTCGTCGTAGCCGAACCTGTACTTCAGGCCGACGGCCATGGCGCACAGGACACCGGCGACGGCGCCCACCGCGATCGCGCCGAGCGGGGAGACCGCGCCGCCGGCCGGGGTGATGGCGACCAGTCCGGAGACCGCGCCGGAGGCGGCGCCCAGCGTGGTGAACGCGCCGTGGCGGATCTTCTCGTAGGCGAGCCAGCCCAGCACGGCCGCGCCGGTGGCGACCTGGGTGTTGACGAACATCAGCGCGCCGACGCCGTCGTCGTTGCCGAGCCACGAGCCGGCGTTGAAGCCGAACCAGCCGAACCACAGGAGCCCCGCGCCGAGCATGACCAGCGGCAGGCTGTGCGGGCGCATCGGGTCCTTCTTGAAGCCGATGCGCTTGCCGATGACCAGGATCACGCCGAGGGCCGCTGCGCCGGCGTTGATGTGGACGGCCGTGCCTCCGGCGAAGTCGATGACGCCCAGTTCGAAGGCCCAGCCGCCGGCGCCCCAGACCCAGTGCGCGACCGGGAAGTAGACGACGGTGGCCCACAGGGCGACGAAAAGGGCCCACGCGGTGAACTTCACCCGGTCCGCGAGGGCGCCGCTGATCAGGGCGGGCGTGAGGACGGCGAACATCAGCTGGAAGACCAGGAAGACGAAGACCGGGATGGTGTAGCCGTCCCAGAGTTCGGTGAGGCCGATGTCGCCGAGACCGACCCAGTCGGAGTTCCAGCCGACGATGCTGCCGGAGTCGGTGCCGAACGCCATGGAGAAGCCGTACAGCACCCACAGGACGGTGACGATCCCCAGGCTGATGAAGCTCATCATCAGCATGTTCAGGGCGCTCTTGACGCGGACCATGCCTCCGTAGAAGAAGGCGAGACCCGGGGTCATGAGCATCACCAGGGCGGAACAGATGAGCATGAACCCTGTGTTGGCGGCGGACAGCGTGGGCGCGTCTGCGGCCAGGGTGATGGCTGGTGCCATCGGCGTCTCCTCGTCGTTGGTACGGCCCCGTGCGGGCGAAGCCTTGAGCGGATTGAGGGGTGGGCCGGTTATGCGCCACGAGACTGGCGCAGCGCGGTTTCGGTGGAGGCCCCTCGTTGTTTCGCCGCCGTGACGAAGGCGCCGGGCGTGTTACGCGTCGGTGAACTGCCGGATCCGGGGCGCGCCGATCGTTGTCGTGGCGCGGCCTTCGGGGTACGGCGGTGAGCCGCGGCCGGGGAGACGACGGGCCGGCCGCGGTCGGCCTCCGAATGACCTGGCATGGGGGAGCCGAGTCGGGCAGTTCGGGAGGGCCGGCCGCGGCCGGGGCTCAGCGGTTCCTCCGGGGTGTCAGACCGCCTCCGCGGTCTCGGGCAGCTCGATCGCGAGCCGCTCGGTGAGGTCGACGACGTCGGCGAGGTCCCCGAAGTCGCGCGCGGCCGTGTCGACCGTCTTTCGGATACGAGTGTTGACGCGTTCGGAACGGACCTTCTTGGCCGCCCTGATGGCCTCGGTGGCGAAAACCACGCTCTGTTCGGGCTCCCGCTGGAGCAGGTGCACCGTGGCCATGCCGATCAGGTTGAGGGCGTAGGACCGCTGGTGCTCGCCGCCCTCCCGGCCGAACAGTTCCACGGCCCGCTGCATGAGCGGCTCGGCGAGGGAGGCGTAGGTGGGGCTGCGGCCGGCGACGTAGGCGAGGTCGCGGAAGGAGTGGGAGTTCTCGGCGTACAGCTCGGCCTCGGAGAAGAAGCGGATCCAGTCGGGTTCCGGCTCGTCCCACTCGGCGGCCTCGGCGAAGGTGTCCTCGGCCATCCTGACCGCCCGCTTGCACCGGCCGGGCTGGCCCATGTTGGCGTAGGCGCGGGCCTCCATGGCGTACAGCATCGACTGGGTGCGCGGGCTCGCGCAGTCCCGGCTGCCGTACTGCGCGAGGTGGATCAGCTCCAGGGCGTCCTCGGGCCGGCCGAGGTGGATCATCTGCCGGCTCATGTTGGACAGCACGTAGGAGCCGAGCGGCCGGTCGCCGGCCTCCTTGGCGGCGTGCAGGGCGAGCACGAAGTACTTCTGCGCGGTGGGCTGGAGTCCGACGTCGTACGACATCCAGCCGGCCAGTTCGGCCAGTTCGGCGGCGACCTTGAACAGCCGCCGGGTGGTGGCCTCGGGCTGGGGTTCCTGGAGCAGGTCCGTCACCTCGTGCAGCTGGCCGACGACCGCCTTGCGGCGCAGGCCGCCGCCGCACTGGGCGTCCCACTGCCGGAACATCACGGTGGTGGTCTCCAGCAGGTCCAGCTCCGGCTTGGACAGCCGGCCCCGGGCGCGCCCCCCGGACGACACCGGGTCCGGCTCGGGCCTGGACCGCGGGGCGGGCGGGGTGGGGACGAGCCAGCGCTGCATGGGCTCGATGAGGGGCGGGCCCGCGGAGAGGGCCAGCGAGCTCCCGAGGAAGCCGCGCCGCGCCAGCATCAGGTCGCTGCGCGAGAACTCGCTGAGCAGGGCCACGGTCTGCGGGCCCGTCCAGGGCAGGTCGACGCCGGTCGCGGAGGGTGCCGGGCGGGCGGTGCGCAGGCCCAGGTCCTCGACGGAGACCACGACGCCGAAGCGTTCGGAGAACAGCTCGGACAGGATCCTGGGGATCGGCTCGCGCGGGTTCTCGCCGTCCAGCCAGCGGCGCACGCGCGAGGTGTCGGTGGAGATGTGATTGGCGCCCAACTGGCGTGCCCGGCGGTTGACCTGGCGGGCGAGTTCGCCCTTGGACCAGCCGCTGCGGACGAACCACGAGGCGAGGAGTTCGTTCGGGCGTTTCTCCGCGCCCGCAGCATTCGTCCCGCCACCGCCGTTGCCGCTCACTGGAACGCCCCCATCCCTGAAGACCACTTGTCGCTGAGTGCGCCAAGCCCTATCAGAATGCCGGTTGCCGGGGCCGCCCGTCCGGCGGTTGTCACCCCTCGAACGGAAGGCCGAGTTGCCTCCGGCATACCCACGAGTGCATGTGCCCCAAGAAGCCGTGCACTCACCGTAGTCCTACGATCACCCGTCTCACCATGGCGGAATCGCAATCGCCACCATTCGCCACCCCTTCGAATGAACTCACAGTCGTCAACCCGCGATTCACTTGACACAGGACAGTCAGGAATGGGTGCAACGAGGCACGCAGAGGCGTGCACCGCAGGACACACCACCCCTGGGCGCTTCGGGGCGCCGACTGAGCGGTGCGGCACCGGGGAAGCCGGAAACAGAGCGTGACTTTCCGCGTCCACTGCGTAACCACCGGCACGCCGGACCCGTTGGAGGGGGCATGGGCTTCACGATCGGTATCAGTCGGGGCATCCGCGACATCCGGTCCGGCTCGCGCCGCCGCGGTCGCTCGTCGGACGCCACCGCCGTGGCGGAGTACACCGGACTGTGGGGCTGGGACGTGGTGCCGGGTGTCCGGGCCGTCGCGGGTGCCTGCTCCTGCGGCCGGACCGGCTGCCGGGCACCGGGCGCGCACCCGCTGGACTTCGCGCCGGTGATCCCCGCCGGCGCGCCGCTGGACGCGGCGACCGGGACCTGGGCCGAGTTCCCCGGGGCCTCGGTGATGCTGCCGGTCGGGCGGGCGTTCGACGTCATCGACGTCGCCGAGTCCGCCGGGCGCCACGCCCTGGCCCGGCTGGAGCGCATGGGCCTGCCGGTCGGCCCGGTCACCGCCACCCCCGACGGCCGCGCCCACTTCCTCGTCGCTCCCGGCACCGCCGCCGTGCTGCTCTACCGCATGGGCTGGGACGACCCGGCCGCCCTCGACCTGCGGGGCCTCGGCCCCGGCACGCACATCACGGCACCGCCGTCCGACCGGGGCGGCCTCGGCCCGGTGCGCTGGCTGCGCTCCCCCGCCCTGGACTCGGCGTCCCGGCCGCCCGAGGCCCGGCTGGTGCTCGGCACGCTGGCGTACGTGGCGCACCGGTCACGGACGTAGGCCCTCGCCGCCGCGGATCACCGGGCGGCCCACCGGTCCCGCGGATCGCCGGACGGCCCACCGGTCCCGCGGATCGCCGGACGGCCCACCGGTCCCGCGGATCGCCGGACGGCCCACCGGTCCCGCGGATCGCCGGACGGTCCACCGGATCGCCGGACGGTCCACCGGTCCCGCGGGACCGGCTCCGCACACGGCGAAGCGCCCGTCCTCCGACCGACTCGGAGGCGGGCGCTTCTTCGCGTCTGCCGGACGGGCCCCGCGGCCCGGGGCTCAGTCCCCGATGAGCGCGTCCACGAACGCCTCCGGCTCGAACGGCGCCAGGTCGTCGGCGCCCTCGCCGAGACCGATCAGCTTCACCGGGACGCCCAGCTCGCGCTGGACGGCGATCACGATGCCGCCCTTGGCCGTGCCGTCCAGCTTGGTGAGCACGATGCCGGTGATGTCGACGACCTCGGCGAAGACCCGGGCCTGGACGAGTCCGTTCTGACCGGTGGTGGCGTCGAGCACGAGCAGCACCTCGTCCAGCGGGGCCTGCTTCTCCACGACGCGCTTGACCTTGCCCAGCTCGTCCATGAGGCCGGTCTTGGTGTGCAGGCGGCCGGCGGTGTCGATGAGCACGGCGTCCGCGGCCATCTCCTTGCCCTCCTTGACCGCGTCGAACGCGACGGAGGCCGGGTCGCCGCCCTCGGGACCGCGCACGGTGTGGGCGCCGACCCGCTCGGCCCAGGTCTGGAGCTGGTCGGCGGCGGCGGCACGGAAGGTGTCGGCGGCGCCGAGGACGACGGTGTTGCCGTCGGCGACCAGCACGCGGGCGAGCTTGCCGGTGGTGGTGGTCTTGCCGGTGCCGTTGACGCCGACGACCATCACGATGCCCGGACCGCCGGCCGCGTTCTCCGTGTGCACGGTGCGGTCCATCTCGGGGCCGACCAGCGTGATCAGCTCCTGGCGGAGCAGGCCGCGCAGCTCCTCGGGGGTGCGGGTGCCGAGCACCTTCACGCGCTCGCGCAGCCGCTCGACCAGTTCCTGGGTGGGCTGCACGCCGACGTCGGCGGTGAGCAGGGTGTCCTCGATCTCCTCCCAGGTGTCCTCGTCGAGGTGCTCGCGGGACAGCAGGGTGAGCAGCCCCTTGCCCAGGGCGTTCTGCGAACGGGAGAGACGGGCTCGGAGCCGGATCAGGCGTCCGGCGGTGGGCTCCGGGATCTCGATCGGAGGAGCCTCGACGGTGGGTGGCTCCTCGATGACGACGGGCGGGCCGCCGACCGGAAGATCAACCTCCTCGATGGTGCGCCGCGGTTCCTCCCGCGGCGTCTCGGCCTCTTCGCCGACGTGCGGCTCGGCCGGAGGGGCGGTGATGTCGGGCGCGGCGGGCGGCGGCGGGGGCAGCGGCTTCTTGCGCCTGATCCCGACGATGAGCCCGCTGAGCGCGCCGAGCACGACCACGGCGATGACTACAGCAAGGATGACGATGTCCATAACAGCCCCAGTATCGGCCATGGGCCCCCGCTCGCCCCGACGGTGACGCGCGCCGGACCACCCGCCTCGGGCCGCCGTTCCCCCGGCGACGTCCGCCGGGGGCCGGGGCGGCCGGCCGACTCCCCGCGCACGGCGGCTGGTTCCCCCGCGCACGGCGTCGCGCACAGGGCACCGCCCCGGTCCGGGGGAACCGGGCCGGGGCGGTGGTGGGGGGTACGAGGAGAGGGGCAGCGGGGACGTGAACCCTTCTCCCCGGGTTCGCGGGACGGGACGGGCCCGTCCGACGGGGGGAGGCGGGTCAGCCCATCTCCTCCAGCGCCTTGCCCTTCGTCTCCTTCACGAACTTGAGGACGAACGGGACGGAGAGCGCGGCGAACACCGTGTAGATCACGTAGGTGACGGACAGGTTCCAGTCGGCCAGCGACGGGAAGCTCGCGGTGATGGCCCAGTTGGCGATCCACTGCGCGGCGGCGGCCACGCCCAGGGCGGCGGCGCGGATCCGGTTGGGGAACATCTCGCCGAGCATGACCCAGACGACCACGCCCCAGGACAGGGCGAAGAAGAGGACGAAGACGTGGGCGGCGACCAGGGCGACCCAGCCCTGGGTCTCGGGGAGCTTGCCGCCGACGAGGTCGAAGGAGAACGCCCAGGCCTCCAGCGCGAGGCCGATCACCATGCCGACGGAGCCGATGATCGCGAGCGGCTTGCGGCCGATGCGGTCGACGAAGATCATCGCGATGACGGTGCCGACGATGTTGATGATCGACGTGGTGAAGGAGTAGAAGAACGAGTCCGTCGGGTCGACGCCGACCGACTGCCACAGCGTCGAGGAGTAGTAGAACGCGACGTTGATGCCGACGAACTGCTGGAACACCGACAGGCCGATGCCGATCCAGACGATCGGCTTGAAGAAGAAGCTGCCGCCGAGCAGGTCCTTGAAGCTGGACTTCTCCTCGCGGTGCATCGCCGACTCGATCTCGGTGACGCGGGCGGTCAGGTCGACGTCCTTGCCCTCGACCTCTTCGAGGATCTGCCGGGCGCGCTCGTGCTTGCCGACGGAGATCAGGTAGCGCGGGGACTCGGGGATGGCGAAGGAGAGCAGGCCGTAGAGGACGGCGGGGACGACCATCACGCCGAGCATGAGCTGCCAGGCCTCCAGGCCCAGCAGCTCGCCGCGCTGGTCGCCGTCGGCGGCGTTCAGGATGCCCCAGTTGACCAGCTGCGAGACGGCGATGCCGACGACGATCGCGGCCTGCTGGAAGGAGCCGAGCCGGCCGCGGTAGGCGGGCGGGGCGACCTCGGCGATGTAGGCCGGGCCGATGACCGAGGCCATGCCGATGGCGAAGCCCCCGACGACCCGCCAGAAGGCGAGGTCGTACAGGGAGAAGGGCAGCGCGGAGCCGACGGCGCTGACGGTGAACAGGACCGCGGCGATCTGCATGCAGCGGATGCGGCCGATGCGGTCGGCTATGCGGCCGGCGGTCGCGGCGCCGATGGCGCAGCCGATCAGGGCGATGGCGATGACCTGCGCGAGGGCGGCGGAGCCGATGTCGTAGCGGTCACGGATGGCCTCGACGGCGCCGTTGATCACGGAGCTGTCGTAGCCGAAGAGGAAACCGCCCATGGCGGCCGCCGCCGCGATGAAGATGACGTGCCCGAGATGTTCGGGATGAGCCGTCCCGGCTCCTGACTTCTGTGCCTGCGTGGTGCTGGTCACGTGTACTCCTCGGGCCACCGGCAACGTCGCCGGATGGGGGTCAGCCCTTCGAGGTCCAGCTGAAGGTACCTGAAGGTAAAAACAACATTGCAGAGACTATGTCTTCAACTTTTGAAGTCAATAGGCTTGCGCTTGTGAGTTTGAAGACGTGCCGAGGTGAAGAACGTTCAGAACTTGAAGATTTTGTGGCGCTCTAGCGCAGACGCTGGCTGATGACCTTGGACACGCCGTCGCCCTGCATGGAGACGCCGTAGAGCGCGTCGGCGACCTCCATGGTGCGCTTCTGGTGCGTGATCACGATCAGCTGCGAGGCCTCCTGCAGCTCCTGCATGATCCGGATCAGCCGCTGGAGGTTGGTGTCGTCGAGGGCGGCCTCGACCTCGTCCATCACGTAGAACGGGCTGGGCCGCGCCTTGAAGATCGACACGAGCAGGGCCACGGCGGTCAGCGACCGCTCCCCTCCCGAGAGCAGCGACAACCGCTTGACCTTCTTGCCCGGCGGACGCGCCTCGACGTCCACGCCCGTGGTGAGCATGTTGTCGGGGTCGGTCAGCACCAGGCGCCCCTCACCGCCCGGGAACAGGCGGGAGAAGACGCCCTCGAACTCGCGGGCCGTGTCCCGGTAGGCCTCGGCGAAGACCTGCTCGACCCGTTCGTCGACCTCCTTGACGACCTGGAGCAGGTCCGCGCGGGTCTTCTTCAGGTCCTCCAGCTGCTCGCCGAGGAACTGGTGGCGTTCCTCCAGCGCCGCGAACTCCTCCAGGGCGAGCGGGTTCACCTTGCCGAGCTGCTGGTACGCGCGCTCGGCGGCCTTCAGGCGCTTCTCCTGCTCGGCCCGCACGAAGGGGCGGGGCCTGTTGCGCGGGTGCTCCGGGTCCTCCGGCAGCTGTTCGCCCTCGGCGGGGGGCGAGGGCGGCACCAGCTGGTGCGGACCGTACTCCGCCACCAGCCCGGCCGGTTCGACACCCAGTTCCTCCAGCGCCTTGGTCTCCAGCTGCTCGATCCGCAGCCGCTTCTCGGCGCCGAGTACCTCGCCCCGGTGGACCGAATCCGTCAACTTGTCGAGTTCCGCCTTGAGATCGCGGCCCTCGGTCCGGGCACGGGCGAGTTCCTGCTCGCGGTGGGCCTTGGCGGCCTCGGCGGCGGTGCGCTCCTCGTCGGCGCGGGCGAGGGAGACCTCGACGTGCGCCAGCAGCTGCCGGGCGCCGGAGGCCACGGCCGCGGCGACGGCCGCCTCGTGCCGCAGCCGGGCCCGCCGCTGCTCGGCACGCGCGCGTGCCTCGCGTTCCGCGCGGGCGGCCCGGTCCAGGGAGTCGGCCCGCCCGGCGAGCCCCTTGACCCGTTCCTCGTGGGTGCGGACCTGGAGACGGGCCTCCATCTCGGTCTGGCGGGCGTTGGCGCCGTCGGCGGCGAGCCGGTCGCGCACGGAGGTGTCGGGCTCCTCCGCCCCTCCCTCCCCGAAGGGGGCACTCTCCTCCGCGACGGCGAGCCGTTCGGCGAGTTCCTCGACCTCGGCGAGCGCCGTGTCGAGGGCTTCCTGGGCCCGGGCCGCGGCGGCGTCGGCCCGCTCGGCCTCCCCGGCGGCGCCGCGCGCCTGCCCGGCGAGCCGCCCGAGCCGCTGGGCGACGGCGGACTTCTCCCGGTCGGCGGCCCGGCGCCGCTCCCCCAGTTCCTCGACGAGGGCCGCGCACTCCGTGCGCCGCCCGGCCGCCACGGCCTGCGCCCCGGCCAGTTCCTCGCACCGCACGGCCAGCTCCTCCAGCTCGGCGGCGGCCTCGTCCACGGACGCCTGCACCTCCAGCAGGCTGGGCGCCCCGGCGGACCCGCCCTGGGCGAAGTGCGCTCCCAGCAGATCGCCCTCGGCGGTGACGGCGGTCAGGTCGGGCCGGGCGCGGACCAGGTCCTCGGCGTCCTCCAGGGTGCCCACGACGACGATCCCGCGCAGCAGCCGCCGTACGGCGGGCAGCAGGGCTGCGGGCCCGCGCACCAGATCGGCGGCGTACGGCGGCCCGTCGGCCCGCGGCTGCTCCGGTACGTCGTCGGGGGCGCCGGCGAGCAGCAGGGCGGCCCGGCCGGCGTCCTGCTTGCGCAGCAGGCGGATGGCGTCGGCGGCGTCCGACGGGGACGTCACCGCGAGGGCGTCGGCGGCGGCGCCGAAGGCGGCGGCCAGGGCGACCTCGTGGCCGGGCGCCACGGTGAGGAGTTCGGCGGCCGGCCCCAGCAGTCCGGTGAGCCGGTCCTCGGCCGCGAGCAGCGCCCCGGTGCCGTCCTTGCGGCGCAGCCCCAGGGCGAGGGCCTCGTGGCGGGCCCGGGTCGCGGCGCGCTCGCGCTCGGCCGCGCCGGCCGCCTCCCGGGCGGCGCTCAGGGCGCTCTCCGCCTCGGCCAGCCGGCGCTTGGCCGTCTCGTGCCGCTCGGCGAGTTCCGCGTCGTCGGCGTCGAGGCCGTCGACCTCGGCCTTGAGCGCCTCGTACTCCTCCTGGGCGGCGACGGCCCGCTCCCGGGCCTCGTCGCGGGCGGCGGTCAGGCGCTCGATCTCGGACTGGGCGGCGGCGGCGCGCGAACGGGCGGCGCCCACCTGGCCCTTGAGCCGGGCGAGTCCTTCGCGCCGGTCGGCGAGGGCGCGGGCGGCGTCCTTCAGCCGCCGTTCCTCCTGGGCCAGTTCGCGCTCCAGTTCGGCCCGGTGGGCGACCGTGTCCTCCAGGGCGCGCTCGGCCGCCTCCAGGGCCGCCTCCAGCTCGGCCTCCTGTTCGCGGATGCGGGCGGCCTCGCGCTCCATGTCCTCGGGGTCGCGGCCGCGCCGCTCCTCGGGAGGTGCGGAGGTGGCGCTCTTCACGCGCGCGTCGGCCAGCGAGACCGTGCCGCGCACCCGCTCGGCGAGCTGGGAGAGCTCGTACCAGGTCTGCTGGGCGTTCTGCAGCCGCGGGACGAGCCGGCGCACCTCGTCCTCCAGCAGGGCCTCGCGCCGGAGGGCCTTCCCCAGTTCCCGTTCGGCCGCCTCCTTGCGCTCCTTCAGTGCGGCCTCGTCGGCGACCTCGGCGTCGAGGGCCTCGCGCAGCCGTACGAGGTCGTCGGCGAGCAGGCGCAGCCGGGCGTCGCGCAGGTCGGCCTGGATGACGGCGGCCCTGCGGGCGACCGCCGCCTGGCGGCCGAGCGGCTTGAGCTGCCTCCTGAGCTCGTCGGTGAGGTCCTGCACGCGCGCGAGGTTGGCCTGCATCGCGTCCAGCTTGCGCAGCGCCTTCTCCTTGCGCTTGCGGTGCTTGAGGACGCCGGCGGCCTCCTCGATGAAGGCGCGGCGGCCCATCGGGTCGGCGTGCAGCACGGAGTCGAGCTGGCCCTGGCCGACGATGACGTGCATCTCGCGGCCGATGCCGGAGTCGGAGAGCAGTTCCTGGATGTCGAGGAGACGGCAGGTGTCGCCGTTGATCTGGTACTCGCTGCCGCCGTTGCGGAACATGATCCGCGTGATGGTGACCTCGGAGTACTCGATGGGCAGCGCCCCGTCGGAGTTGTCGATGGTCAGCGACACCTCGGCGCGGCCGAGCGGCGGGCGGCCGGTGGTGCCGGCGAAGATGACGTCCTCCATCTTGCCGCCGCGCAGCGACTTGGCGCCCTGCTCGCCCATGACCCAGCTGAGCGCGTCCACGACGTTGGACTTGCCCGAGCCGTTCGGCCCCACGACGCAGGTGATGCCCGGCTCGAACCGGAGCGTGGTGGCCGAGGCGAACGACTTGAAGCCGCGGAGGGTCAGGGCCTTGAGGTGCACGCCGTCGGACTCTACCCGCCGGTGGGGTCTCACTCCATGAACGCGCGGTTTCGCCGGTGAACGCACAGGGCACACCAGACGTTGAAGACGGTGAAAGGATGCGCGGGACAAGGAGCGCCGGGTAGGGGGCGCGGACACCGGACGCGTGCGCGGGGGCGAGGACGCGGAGGCAAGAAAGAAGGGACGCCGGGGCGTCCCTTGCCATTCTGACTGCTCGGCGGTGGTGACGGGCGGGCCCGACCACTGCTGTGCTGTTGTGGAGCGGTGCAGTGATCAGGTGAGCGCAGGCTCCGCCTGGTGTGCGTCAACGCTCTCCATGCTCCTGTCGTGAGAAGCGGCAGCCGTCAGCGCTTCGTTCTCCGCCTGGATCCGTACGAGCTCGGATTCCAGGTCCTGGACGCGCTGCTGGAGCCGTCGCATCTCGGCGAGGAGTCGAGGGTCGGAGCCGCCGACGTAACCGAGAAGCGCCTTTGCCATGATGGATGGTCCTCCACACTGAGTGACCGACCGATGCGGTGTGGGTCGTGAGGGATTCGCACCCGCGGTGCTTGGCAGGCCTGGAGTTGTGCTGCCGTTCAGCCATGCCAAACAGCTAAGGTGCGCGGGGCTTTCAGCGTCTCACCAAAAAGTTTGACGGTCAACACGATCACGCCCCGTATCGGCGGACAACCGGGCGCGCACGGCCGGGAACGGCGGCGCCGCGAGACCTGCGGGTCCTCGGGGGCTGGGCGATCATCTTCGCGGGTGGAGCCTCCCACGACAAGCCGTTGTTGGCAATCACCTGGACGTTTTCCCCGACGGAGGCCCGCGGCGGGCGCCGGACGGCACCCGCGGGAGCCCCGGGGAGCGGCGGGATCAGCGGACGGCGAACCCCTCGTAGCCGCCGCGCGGTGTGTCCCAGATCTCGGTGACACCGTCCACGCGTCCGGGCGTGTCGCCGGCCTGGAGCCACTCGAGCAGCCCCTCGCAGCGTTCGCGGGAGCCCTCGGCGACCACCTGGACCCGGCCGTCGCCCAGATTGAGGGCAAAGCCGCTCAGGCCGCCGATCTCCAGGGCCTTGGCCCGCGTGAACCAGCGGAAACCCACACCCTGGACGCGTCCCCGCACCCAGGCGACCAGTCGCACATCGTCGCTCATGACGGCAACCTAACCGGTCAATGTCACTCGAGGCACTCCCTCCCCGGAGTGCATGCGGTACCGTCCCCACCCATGAATCTCATATGAAACTCACTCGATCGTGTGAGTTTCGTGTTGATCATGGATGTCGCGTCAGGTCGCGAGTACGAGTCGACCACAAGGACGAGGAAGGCCAGGACATGGGACGCCACCGACGCTCCGCCGCCGGCCGCGCCGCCACGGGCCGCGCCACGGGGGTCACTCACGACGGGTCCCACGGCGGGGGCCGAAGCCCGCTGAGCGCCCGTACGGACGGCCAGCCCACCATGGGCATCGCGCCGTACCTGAACCCCGAGGCGTACGCCGGGACGTACGCGAAGAGCCAGGCCTACCTCTTCGGGACGGACGACGGGTCCGGGGCCTTCGAGACCGCGGTCCTGCCCGGTCACGACTTCTCGGGCGACGGTTTCGCGGCCGGCTCCACCAGCGGCTCCTTCCCCGACGGCCGTTTCCCCGACGACCGCTTCCCGGACGACGGCCTCACCCCCGGCGGGGGCGCCCGGCGCGCGGACGGGCACCGGCGCCGCAAGAAGAAGGCCGCCACGCCGGTCCGCACCGGTCTGCTCGGCGTCTCCGCCGCGGTGGCCCTCGGCACGGTCGCGGTGGCCACGGGCGCGGTGCCCGGCCTCGAGAACTACAAGCTCGGCGGCGACCGCACCCCCGGTGACAAGGTGCAGGCCGGGGACGTGGCGACCAACCTGCCCAGCGAGCAGGGCGGCACGTCCGGCAGCGCCGAGACCCCGAGCCGTGACGCCGGTGCCCCGGCGAGCCGCGACGCCGGGCGCTCCGCCTCCCCCGAGCCGTCGGCATCGGCCTCCGCCTCGACCGCCCCGACGAAGACGCCGGAGAAGAAGGCACCGGAGAAGAAGCAGCCCGCGGCGACCCCGAGCGAGGAGCAGGAGAGGACTCCGTCCCGCAAGGCCGAACCGAAGCCGGAGAAGAAGCCGGGCGCCCCGGTGGCCACGTCGGCGGAGGCCGCCGCCGGGGCCCAGGTCCTCAAGCTGGTCAACGAGGAACGGGCCAAGGCGGGCTGCAGCCCCGTCGCCGCGAACAGTGCGCTGACGGATCTGGCCACCGCGTTCAGCGAGGACATGGCCCAGCGGGGCTTCTTCGACCACACGGACCCCGACGGCGACACCCCGTGGGACCGGGCCCAGGCGGCCGGCGTCAGCGGCCTCGGCGGCGAGAACATAGCCCGCGGCCAGGCCGACGCCGAGGCCGTCATGCAGGCCTGGATGGACAGCCCCGGCCACAAGGCGAACATACTGAACTGCGACTTCAGGACACTGGGCGTGGGCGTCCACTTCGGGCCGGGCGGCCCGTGGTGGACCCAGAACTTCGGCTACTAGCCGCCCCCTTCTCCGGGAGGACCGGCAGGTGACGCTGAACAGGAGTTAGCGCTGCCTGTCGGTCAGCGCTGCTCTGACGTAGGCTCGGACCATGACGACCACGCAGCCGCGCCCGGAGGAGCAGGATCTGCCCTTCAACGTGTTCGCCAGGGCCTGCCCCTCCCGCAGCACCCTGGAGCACGTGACCGGGCGCTGGGGCGCGCTGACGCTCGGCGCGCTGTCCGAGGGCTCGCTCCGGTTCAACGAGCTGCGCCGCCGGGTCGACGGCGTGAGCGAGAAGATGCTGTCCCAGACGCTGCACGCGCTGGAGCGCGACGGCCTGGTGCACCGCGAGGCACAGCTCACCAACCCGCCCCGCGTGGACTACGAACTCACCCCGCTGGGCCGCGAGGTCGCGCAGCGCCTGCTGTCCCTCATCCGCTGCGTGGAGGACAGCATGGACACCGTGCTCGAGGCACGTGAGCGTTACGACGCCGCGCGCGGCGCCCGCTGACACCTCGGGCAGAAGTAGCTGGACCGGTTCATCCACGGCCGCCTGCGCATCGGCGTGCCGCAGCGGCGGCAGGGCAGTCCCTCGCGGCCGTAGGCGTCCAGGGACCGGTCGAAGTAGCCCGACTCGCCGTTGACGTTCACGTACAGGCTGTCGAAGCTGGTGCCGCCGGCCGTGAGGGCCGCGTTCATGACGTCCCGGACGTGTCCCAGCAGGAGCAGGCTGCGCGGACGGGTGAAGCCGGCCGTCGGGCGTTCGTAGTGGATGCGGGCGCGCCACAGCGCCTCGTCCGCGTAGATGTTGCCGACTCCGCTGATCAGTGACTGGTCGAGCAGGGCCCGCTTGATGGTGGTGCGCTTGCGGCGCAGCGCGCGGTGGAAGGCCTCGTCGTCGAAGAGCGGGTCGAGCGGATCGCGGGCGATGTGGGCGATGACGTCCGGCAGGCCGTCGGGGGTGTTGTCGTGCAGCGACAGGCCGCCGAAGGTGCGCTGGTCGACGAAGCGGAGTTCGGTGGGCCCCGCCGCGTCAGCGGCTGGTTCCTGCGTCTCCGTGAAGCGGACCCGGATGCGCAGGTGCTTCTCGTCCGGTGCGTCGTGCGGCTGGACGAGGAGCTGGCCGCTCATGCCGAGGTGGGCCAGGATCGACTGGTCCGTGTCCTCCAGCGGCAGCCACAGGTACTTGCCGCGGCGGCTGGGGGTGCCGATGCGGTGGCCCTTGAGGCGGTGCGCGAAGTCGTCGGCGCCGGCGAGGTGGCGGCGCACCGCGCGCGGGTGCAGGACCTCGGCCTCGGCGACGGTGCGGTGGGCGACCCACCGCTCGAGTCCGCGCCGTACGACCTCGACTTCGGGCAGCTCGGGCATGGTTCCCCCTCCCAGGGGCGGTGTACGAGCACCGAGCGCCCGCCCCGGGTCGGGACGGGCGCTCGGGACACGCTGTTCGTCAGGCGGAGGCCGACGGGGTGTCGGCGCTCCGGCCGACGGCTCGTGCCTCGGCGGCCTGGACGGCCTCCTCGGCCTCGGCCGCCGCCTTGGCTCGCTCGTCCGCCGCGCCCTTGATGGCGCGCCAGGCGGACTCGGCGGCCTGCTGCTCCGCCTCCTTCTTGCTGCGGCCGGTGCCGGTGCCGTACGAGACGCCTCCGACGCGGGCGGCAGCAGTGAAGGTCTTCTCGTGGTCGGGGCCGGTCTCCGTGACCAGGTACTCGGGGACACCGAGTCCTTCGGTCGCGGTGAGCTCCTGGAGACTGGTCTTCCAGTCCAGGCCGGCACCGAGGTTGGAGGACTTCTCGATCAGGGGGTCGAACAGGCGGTGCACCAGTTCGGAGGCCGCGTCGAGGCCCTGGTCGAGGTAGACCGCGCCGATCACCGCTTCGAGGGTGTCGGCGAGGATGGACGCCTTGTCCCGGCCGCCCGTGCCCTCTTCACCGCGGCCGAGCCGGATGAAGGAGCCCAGGTCGAGGCCGCGGCCCACCTCCGCCAGCGCACGCGAGTTGACCACCGCGGCCCGCAACTTGGCCAACTGGCCCTCGGGCAGATCGGGGTGGGTGCGGTACAGCGTGTCCGTGACGACGAGGCCGAGCACGGAGTCCCCGAGGAACTCCAGCCGCTCGTTCGTCGGCAGACCGCCGTTCTCGTACGCGTAGGAACGGTGGGTCAGCGCGCGTACCAGAAGGGCGGACTCGACCTTGTAGCCGAGCCGCCCTTCCAGAAGCGTGTGGGACGAGGCCTGGTTGTCCGCTGAGTTCTTCTTCGGCGTGGACACAGTGCCTCTCACCAGCCGCTCAGACCTCGAGGACCTGGCGCTTGTTGTAGGTGCCGCAAGACGGGCACGCGATGTGCTGCTGCTTGGGCTCGTGGCAGCGCTCGCACGCAACCAGGGTGGGGACCGCAGCCTTCCACTGCGACCGGCGGTGGCGCGTGTTGCTGCGCGACATCTTCCGCTTCGGAACAGCCACGGCTACTTCTCCTGCTTCTCGTCGACGCCCGGTTCGGCGCCGCCCATCTCGTCCTTCTCGCCGTCCTTCATGGTGTCGGCGAGTCCCTGCAATGCCGCCCAACGGATGTCGACGGCGTCGTGGTGGTGGTCCGGGTCGTCAGCGAGCCGCGCTCCGCACTCGGAGCACAGACCCGGGCAGTCTTCCTGGCACACCGGCTGCATCGGCAGTGCGAGCACCACCGCATCACGCAGCACAGGTTCGAGGTCGATCAGACCGTCCTCGACAAAGAGCCTGTCCTCGTCGTCCTCGGCGTCGTCGCCCGGTTCCGCGATCACGCGGCCCCGGTCGTCGGCGTCAGGGTACGAGAACATCTCCTGGAAGTCCGCTTCGAGCTCCAGCTCGAGCGGCTCCAGACACCTTACGCACTCCCCCTCGGCCGTCGCACGGGCGGTGCCTGTGACGAGCACACCTTCCATGACGGACTCGAGCCGGAGGTCGAGTTCCACCGGGGCGCCTTCCGGCACTCCGACGACCTCCTTGATACCGAGGTCCTGGGGAGCGTCGACCGTGCGGGTCAGGCGCTGCAGCGCACCGGGCCGCCGACCCAGCTCGTGCGTGTCGAGCACGAGGGGGTTGCGGTGGTCGAGGCGGGCGTTCGGAGCCATCTCTGCTTTCGGTCTTCGGAACTCGGGGAAACGCTGGCCCCGGACACTTCCCGTGTCCGGACAGCGGTGATCGCGGACATACGCACGACCGAAGAGCCAGGATACTGGACCTTTCGCTCTCGGCCCAATCCGGCCTCCCGTGACGGGCGGCTTCGGCGGTCAGCCGTTGCCGCGGCCCTGCTCGTAGGCCCGGAGCTGCTCGGCGCTGATCATGCTCGTGTCGAAGAGGCTGGTCTCGTCGAGGGCGGGCCGGTCCTGCTGCGGGACGTAGCCCTGCTGGGCCTGACCGGGGTCGTACGCCGGCTGCTGCGGGGCGTCGTAGCCCTGGTAGGCGGCGTACGGGTCGGCCTGCGGGTAGCCGTAGGCGTCCTGCCCGTCGCCGTACTGCTGCGGGTAGCCGCCGTACGGCTCCGGCTGCCGGTCCTGCTGCGGGTAGCCGTACGCCGGCTGCTGCGGGGCGTAGTCCGGCTGCTGGGGGGCGTAGTCCGGCTGCTGGGGGGCCTGCGGCGGCTGGTGGGCCGGCGGGGCCGGGGTGTCCGCGATCGACGCGAGGTCGGCGAGGTAGTCGGCGTCGCTGGAGTGCTGCACGGTCGTGGGGTCGTCGGCGAGGGCGCCGAGGTCGTCGGTGGCGATCCGGCCGTGCAGCTTCTGGCGGCCCCGGCCGACCGCCTCCAGGGTCTTGGCGAGGACCGCCTCGAAGGCGCCGAGCTTGACGTCGACGTACTCGTCGGCGGTCCGGCGCAGGGTCTCCGGGTCGTGGCTGCGCTCGGGGGCGTCCTCGTCCTCGTAGCCCTGCTCGTCGAGGCCGGGGCCGGTGCCGAGCAGCTTCTCGCGGCCGCGGCCGACCGAACCGAGGGTCTTGGTGAGGACGACCTCGAAGTTGGCGAGCTTGGAGTCGACGTAGTCGTCGGCCTCGGCGCGGATCTCCTCGGCCTCCTTGCGGGCCTCGGCGAGGATGCGGTCGGCCTCGGCCTGGGAGCGGCGGGCGACCTCGGTGCCGGCGATCAGGGAGCCGCGCTCGGCGTGGGCGCTCTCGATGATCCGCTCGGCCTCCCGGCGGGCCTCCTCGACCAGCTGCTCGCGGTCGCCGATGAGTTCCCGGGCCTGGGCGAGGGAGTCGGGCAGCGCCGCGCGCACCTCGTCGAGCATCGAGAGCAGTTCGGCGCGGTTGACCACGCACGAGGCCGACATGGGCATCGACCGGGCACTGGAGACCGCGGCGACGATCTCGTCGAGCTTCTTCTGCACGTCCACCGTGTGCTCGCCACTCTCTACAGCTGTGTTGGAGACGGACGGGACGACTGTACGGCCCCGGGGCGGGCGGGGGACACCGGCCGGCGGTTCGCCGGCCGCCGGAGTGTTCCCGGGCGTCGTCGGCGCGTCGTCCTCAGTCCTTGCGCAGGCGCTCGGTGAGGGCCGCCAGGACCTCCGCCGGCACCAGGTGGGAGACGTCGCCGCCCCAGGCCGCGACCTCCTTGACGAGCGAGGAGGACAGGAAGCTGTAGGTGGGGTTGGTGGGGACGAAGAGGGTCTCCACGCCCGAGAGGCCGTTGTTCATCTGGGCCATCTGCAGCTCGTAGTCGAAGTCGCTGACGGCGCGCAGGCCCTTGACGATGGCGGGGATGTCACGCTGCTTGCAGAAGTCGACGAGGAGGCCGTGGAAGGCCTCGACGCGCACGTTCCCGTACTCGGCGGTGACCCGGCGGATCAGGTCGATCCGCTCCTCGATCTCGAACAGGCCCTTCTTGGACTGGTTGATCATCACCGCGACGTAGACCTCGTCGTACAGCCTGGAGGCTCGGGCGATGATGTCGAGGTGTCCGTTGGTGATCGGGTCGAACGACCCGGGGCATACGGCGCGGCGCACTTGTGATCCCTCGCTCTCCGGTCCGGTCATCGTGCGTCTTCGCACGTAGAGGCGGCGCGACCGTACCAAAACGTTCCCTCGCCGTAGCGGCGGGCCCGGATCGCGTCGAAGCCGGGCGGCCACCTGAATTCCCCGCCTCTGGTGCTGCGCTCCACGGTGACGAGGGCGTCCTCCGCGAGCCAGCCCTCCGAGCGGAGTGTGAGCAGAATCTCGCGAAGATCGTCGTCCGAGACGGCGTAGGGGGGGTCCAGGAACACGATGTCGTACGGCTCGTCCGGCGGCGCCGTACGGACGATCTGTTCCGCTTTGCCCGGTCGGACCTCGGCGCCGGGGAGTCCGAGCGACCTGACGTTGTCCCGGACCGTGCGCACGGCCCTGGCGTCGGCCTCGACGAGCAGGGTGTGGCCGGCGCCCCGGGACAGTGCCTCCAGGCCGACGGCGCCGGACCCGGCGTACAGGTCGAGGACGCGTTCGCCGTCCAGCGGGCCGCCGAGCAGCGCCTGCCAGGTGGAGAACAGGCCCTCGCGCGCGCGGTCGGAGGTGGGACGGGTGCCGTTGCCCGGCGGAACGGCCAGGCGGCGTCCGCCGGCCGCGCCGGCGATCACGCGGGTCATCTCGGGTCCTTGTTCACGGTTGTCCGCGGTTCGCGGAGGCGGTTACGCGTCCAGTCTGGCAGGCGGAGCGGGGCGGTCGCGCCGCCGTGGCGGCTGCGGGTCCGCCGCGGTGGGGGTCCCGCGCCTTCGAGGCCGGCCTCCTCAGCCCTTCTCCAGGTACTGCTCCCTCTCCTCGTCCAGGAGGGCGTCCAGTGCCGTGCGCAGGGCCGGCAGGCGCTCCAGCTCCGGGTCGGCGGCGACGACCGCGGCGGCCTCCCGGCGGGCCTCGGCGATCACCTCCTCGTCGTCGATGACCGCGAGCATGCGCAGGCTGGACCGGGTGCCGGACTGGGCCTGGCCCAGCACATCGCCCTCGCGGCGCTGCTCGAGGTCGATCCGGGAGAGCTCGAAGCCGTCGAGGGTGGAGGCCACCGCGTTCAGCCGCTGCCGGGCCGCGCTCGCCTCGGGCATCTCGGTGACCAGCAGGCACAGGCCGGGGGCCGAGCCGCGGCCGACGCGGCCGCGCAGCTGGTGGAGCTGGGAGACGCCGAAGCGGTCGGCGTCCATGATCACCATCACGGTGGCGTTCGGGACGTTGACGCCGACCTCGATGACGGTCGTGGCGACCAGGACGTCGGTCTCGCCGGCCGCGAAGCGGCGCATCACGGCGTCCTTGTCGTCGGGCTGCATCCTGCCGTGCAGGACCTCGACCCGCAGGCCCTGCAGCGGGCCCTTCGCGAGCTGGTCGGCGATGTCGAGGACGGCGAGGGGCGGACGCTTCTCGGCCTCGTCCTCGGGGGACGCCGGTTTCCTCCGGCCGGCCTTCCTCGGGTCCTCCTCCTCGTCGCCGATGCGCGGGCAGACCACGTACGCCTGGTGGCCGTTCGCCACCTCCTCGCGCACCCGCTCCCAGGCACGGGCGAGGAAGTGGGGTTTGTCCGCGGCGGGGACGACATGGCTGGCGATCGGCGAACGCCCGGCCGGGAGCTGGTCCAGGACGGAGGTCTCCAGGTCGCCGAAGACGGTCATGGCGACCGTGCGCGGAATGGGCGTGGCGGTCATGACGAGCAGGTGCGGCGGCTGCTTGCCCTTGCCGCGCAGGGCGTCGCGCTGCTCCACGCCGAACCGGTGCTGTTCGTCGACCACGACCAGGCCCAGGTCGTGGAACTGCACCTTGTCCTCGATCAGCGCGTGGGTGCCGATGACGATGCCGGCCTCGCCGGTGGCCAGGTCCAGCAGGGCCTGGCGCCGCGCGGCCGCGCCCATGGAACCGGTGAGCAGCACCACCTTGGTGGCGTTCTCCGCTCCCCCGAGCATCCCTCCCTCGGCGAGCTCTCCCATCATCTCGGTGACCGAACGGTGGTGCTGCTGGGCGAGCACCTCGGTGGGCGCCAGCATCGCCGCCTGTCCCCCGGCGTCGACGACGGCGAGCATGGCGCGCAGGGCGACCATCGTCTTCCCGCTGCCGACCTCGCCCTGCAGCAGCCGGTGCATCGGGTGCTCGGTGGCGAGGTCGGCGAAGATCTCCCCGGAGACCTTCTGCTGGCCCTCGGTGAGCGTGAAGGGGAGGCGGTCGTCGAAGGCGGCGAGGAGACCGTCCGGCTTCGGTCTGCGGGCGACGGCGGGCAGTTGGGCGTCGGCGTGCCGGCGGCGGGCGAGGGCGACCTGGAGGACGAAGGCCTCGTCCCACTTGAGGCGGGCGCGGGCGTCCTCGATGTCCGCCTTGGTGTGCGGGCGGTGGATCTTCAGCAGGGCCTCGGGGAGGGAGACCAGTCCACGGCCGTCGCGCAGGGAGTCGGGGAGCGGATCGACGGCCTCCTGGGCGCTGGGCAGGACCGTCTGGAGCGCCTTGCCGATCTTCCAGGACTCCAGCTTGGCCGTGGCGGGGTAGATCGGGATGAGGGCGCCGGCCCAGGACTCGACCGTCTCCGCCGCGCCGTCGCCGTCGCCGTGCAGCAACTCGTAGGCGGGGTGGGCGAGCTGGAGGCGGCGGTTGAAGACGGACACCTTGCCCGCGAACATCGCGCGGGTGCCCGGCAGGAGTTCCTTGTGGGGCTTGTGGACACCGGCGCCGAAGAAGACCAGCCGGAGCCGGCCGCTGCCGTCCGTGATGGTCACTTCCAGGCGCTGGCCCTTGCCGCGGGGGGCCTTGGCGGAGGCGAAGGTGTGCAGGCGGGCCTCGGCGACCTGGGCGACCACCGTGACGTGCTCGTCCATGGGGAGGTCGGCGAGGTGGGTGAGCTGGCCCCGCTCCTCGTACCGGCGGGGGTAGTGGTGGAGGAGGTCGCCGACGGTGTGCAGGCCGAGGTGCTCGGCCATCACCTTCGCGGTGGCGGGGCCGAGCACCTTCTTCAGTGGTTCTTCCAGTGCGGGCACGGGATCCATTGGACACCACGGCACTGACACCCCGTGGACGCCGGGGCTCACTCCACCCCGATGAGCAGCAGGGCGCCCTGCCTGCCGCCGTGGTACACCACCGTGTCGACGGCCAGGTAGCCCTCGCGGACCCGGGCCTCCAGGTGGCCGGCGACGGCCTCGGGGGTCTCGTCGCCGATGACCAGGGTGACCATCTCGCCGCCGGCCGCGAGCATGCGGTCGAGGACGGTCTCGGCGACGGCCGTGAGGTCCTGCCCGATCACGGCCACGTCCCCGTCGATGAGGCCGAGGACGTCACCGGCCTGGCAGATGCCGGCCATGGTCCAGGACCGGTGCTCGGCGACGGTGACCTCGGCGTAGCGGGTCGCGCCCGCCGCCGACGTCATCGACACCACGTCCTCGTCGAAACGGCGCTCCGGTTCGTGCACCGCGAGCGCCGCGATGCCCTGGACCGCGGAGCGGGTCGGGATGAGGGCCACCCGGATGCCCTCGGCCCGGGCCTGCTCGGCCGCCGCGGCGGCGGTGTGGCGCAGGTCCGCGTCGTTGGGCAGCAGCACCACCTCGCGCGCGTGCGCCCGCCGTACGGCCTGGACGAGTTCGCCGCTGGCGGGCGGCTCCCCGGGTCGTGCGAGCACGGGGGTCGCGCCGGCCTCGGCGTACAGCCCGGCCAGGCCCTCGCCCGGCACCACGGCCACGACGGCCCGCTGGGCACGCTCCCCGGACGACCGCCCGGCTCCCGCGGTGTGCACGTCCCCGGCACCGAAGTGGGTGATGCGGATGCGGTACGGCCGCCCGGCCTCGACCCCGGCCTCGACCGCCGCGCCCGCGTCGTCGACGTGCACGTGGACGTTCCACAGCCCGT
The DNA here is from genome assembly GCF_014203535.1 of Streptomyces griseomycini. Lineage (GTDB taxonomy): Bacteria > Actinomycetota > Actinomycetes > Streptomycetales > Streptomycetaceae > Streptomyces > Streptomyces griseomycini. The sequence continues at coordinate 40,913 of NZ_JACHJI010000015.1, read as the reverse complement.
CGCCGCCGACCACGACGAGCGAGTCCCCCAGCCCGTCCAGCCGCTCCCGCAGCCGTGCCACGGCCGCGTCGTCGGCCTCCAGGAGGTAGATCACCTCGAAGGCGGGCCCGCCGGATCCCGGGACGGCACCGCCGTCGGCGCACTCACCGGGCTCGGCGACGTCCCGCGGAAGGCCTCCACGAGCCTCCGCGCACGCGTGGGGCCCGGGACCGGCGGGGCGTACGGAGCCGCTCCACGGGCCCCCCACCGCGGGCGTCGCGCGCGGCGTCTCCCCCGTGAACGTCTCCACCAGTGCCGAGAGCACCGCCACCAGGCCCCTGCCGCCCGCGTCCACCACCCCCGCGCGCCGGAGGACGGCCAGCCGGTCCGGCGTCTCGGCGAGGGCCGCGCGGGCGCCCTCGTAGGCCGCCCGTGCCACCGCCCCGCAGTCGTCCTCCGCACCGCCGGCCGCGTCGGCGGCCGCCGAGGCGACGGTGAGGACCGTGCCCTCGACGGGGTGGGCGACGGCCCGGCGCGCGGAGTCGGCCGCGTGCCGCAGGGCGAGCCGCAGCCCCTGCCCGTCGGCACGGGCCGCGGTCCCGTCCCCGGCCAGCACCTGGGCCATCCCGCGCAGCAGCTGGGCCAGGATCGTCCCGGAGTTCCCGCGGGCGCCGATCAGCGCCCCGTGCGCCATCGCCCGTACCGCGTCGGCCAGCGCCGGTCCCCCGGCCGCACCGGCCGCACCGGTCGAGGGACCGCCGGGCCTCACCGCGGGGCCCGCCTCGTGTCCCGCGAACACCGCCTCGACCGCGGCGGTCGCCGACTCGACGGTCAGGTAGAGGTTGGTACCGGTGTCCCCGTCCGCCACGGGGTAGACGTTGATCGCGTCGATCTCCTCGCGCGCCCGTCCCAGCGCCTCCAGCGCGAGACCGCACCAGGCACGCACCGCGAGAGCATCGAAGAACGTCTGCGGCACCTGCGCCACCTGCGCCTCCCTGAGCTGCTGGACGTGGCACGCAGCGTAGACCTTGGGGCGTCGCCCGCCGGAAGAGGGCCGCGGGCGGACCCCTGAGCCGCCGTGGTAGTTTCGTTCCACGGGCGCAGCCGTTGTATGCTGCTCCGGTTGCCCGATCCGATCGGGCCTCTCCCCTGGCAGCGCCACTCAGATTCCACAGGGCTCCTGTAGCCCGGGATCTCGATCCCGGCATGCCGGGATCCACCGTAAGTGCATCTGAAGTCTTTGGAGTGACCCGTGGCTGCCAACTGCGACGTCTGCGGCAAGGGGCCGGGCTTCGGCAACAACATCTCGCACTCGCACCGCCGTACGTCCCGCCGCTGGAACCCGAACATCCAGCGTGTGCGTACCGTGGTCGGCGGGACGCCGAAGCGCGTGAACGCCTGCACCTCGTGCATCAAGGCCGGCAAGGTCTCGCGCTGACGCTTCCGCTGAGCGCGCGGCCACAACCGGTTTCGCCGCATGGAGCCGGTCCACCTCGGGTGGGCCGGCTTTCTGCCGTGTCCGGACGGTGATCCGCGGGCCGCACGGGACACGGGCGGCCCGGCGGCCGTCGTGCCGCGGGGCGTCGGCGGGGCCTCGGCCGCCCCGGAACGCCGGCCGGTCGCGGTCCACCGCAGTCCACCGGCCGGCCCCGTCCGCCCGTCGGGCGCCCCGAGCGCCCCGTCCGCTCCTCGGGACGTCAGCCGGCCCCGGCCGTCCCGCCACGGATCCGCCGTCCGAGCTCCCAGCCGTGGTCCACCGGACCGATGCCGCCGCCCAGGGCGAACCCGGCCGCGATCGCCCCGGTGACGTACTCCTTGGCCGCCGTCACCGCCTCCGGCACCGACCGCCCCATCGCCAGCTGTGCCGCGATCGCCGACGCGAGCGTGCAGCCCGTGCCGTGGGTGTGCCGGTTGTCGTGCCGGGGGGCGCGCAGCCAGTGCTCCTGCGAGCCGTCCGTCAGCAGGTCGACGGCCTGGTCCGTCCCCGCCGCGAGATGGCCGCCCTTGATCACCACCCAGCGCGGCCCGAACGCCAGCACCGCCCGGGCCGCCCGGCGCATGTCGGGCTCCGATCCGACCCGCACGCCCGTGAGTTGCTCCACCTCGTCCAGGTTCGGCGTGGCCACGGTCGCCACCGGCAGCAGCCTGGTCCGCACGGAGTCCAGCGCGGAGACGGCCAGCAGCGGGTCCCCGTGCTTGGAGACCCCCACCGGGTCGACGACCGCCGGCGCGTCCGTGCCGGCGATCAAGTCGGCCACGGTCTCGACGAGTTCGGCGGAGGCCAGCATGCCGGTCTTGACCGCCTGCACGCCGATGTCGTCGACGACGCTGCGGTACTGGGCCCGCACCGCCTCCACGGGGAGCTCCCAGGCGCCCTGCACGCCGAGGGAGTTCTGCGCGGTCACCGCGGTGAGCACGCTCATGCCGTGCACGCCGAGCGCGAGCATCGTCTTCAGGTCGGCCTGGATGCCCGCGCCGCCGCCGGAGTCGGAGCCGGCCACGGTGAGGACCCTCGGCGGCGCACCTCCCGCCCTCACGACTCGATGCCCCCGAAGTGGTCCCAGCCGCCCTGGGTCGTCCAGGGCGCCCCGTCGACCGTCACCTGGGGCAGCGCCGAGGGGTTGAGCACCTCGCCGATCACCTTCCAGCGGGCGGGCAGCTTCACGTCCGGCGGGAAGGTGGCCACGATCGCGTGGTCCTCTCCCCCGGTCAGCACCCACTGCATGGGGTCCACGCCGACGGCCTGGCCGATGTCGTTCATCTGCGAGGGGATGTCGATCGCCCCGGAGCGGATGTCGATGCGCACCTTGCTGGCCTCGGCGATGTGCCCGAGGTCGGCGATCAGCCCGTCGCTCACGTCGCACATCGCGGTGGCGCCCAGCCCGGCCGCGGCCGGGCCCGCGTGGTACGGCGGCTCGGGGCGCCGGTGCGCCTCGACGAAGGCGCGCGGTGAGCGGAAACCGCGGGAGAGCACCGCGTGCCCGGCCGCGGACCAGCCGAGCCAGCCGGTCACCGCGACGAGGTCACCGGGCTGTGCGCCGGCCCGGGTCACCGGCTCCTGGTTGCGCAGATCGCCGAGCGCGGTGATCGACACCATGATCGTGTCACCGCGCACGACGTCACCGCCGACGACCGCGGCGCCCGCGACCTGGCACTCGTCGCGCAGACCGTCCATCAGCTCCGAGGGCCAGGTGACGGGCAGTTCCGCCGGGACGACCAGGCCGAGCAGCAGCGCGGTCGGCACGGCGCCCATGGCGGCGATGTCGGCGAGGTTCTGCGCGGCGGCCTTGCGGCCGACGTCGTAGGCCGTGGACCAGTCGCGGCGGAAGTGCCGGCCCTCCACCAGGATGTCGGTGCTGGCCACGACCCTGCGGTCGGGCGCGGCGACCACCGCGGCGTCGTCGCCGGGGCCGACCCGGACCGCCGGGGTGGTGGTGAGACGGGAGGTGAGCTCCCTGATGAGCCCGAACTCCCCGAGCTCACCAACAGTGCCCTTCATGTCCCTTGCTCCCCTTCTGTCCCTGACCGTGCCCGGTCGCGAGTCGTCCGTGCGCTCGCTACGGTCGAAGTGACCACCGACATCTCACGTGCCCGGACCCCGGCGCGCAAGGCCCGGTTCCCGCAGATCTCCCCGCGACGAGCGGCGACGCGATACCGTGGCGTTCCTTTTCCCCACATGATCCTCGTGGCCGCCCTGGAGGTTCCGTGGTACAGGCGTACATCCTGATCCAGACGGAGGTCGGCAAAGCGTCGACCGTCGCCGAGCTGATCGGCAAGATCCCTGGAGTCATCCAGGCCGAGGACGTGACCGGACCGTACGACGTGATCGTGCGCGCCCAGGCCGACACCGTCGACGACCTGGGGCGGATGGTGGTCGCCAGGGTTCAGCAGGTGGACGGGATCACCCGCACCCTGACCTGCCCGGTCGTTCATCTGTAGCCCCCGTCTACCCTGTGCCGGTGAACTCCTTCCGTCACCGGCACGCCATCCTGCCCGCCCTCGCGGTGCTGATCACCACCGCGGGCTGCTCCCCTGCAGACGACAGCGCATCCGCGGCGGTTCCCAGCCCGGACGCGAAGGTCACCGAGCTGTGTCAGAACCTGGACAAGGCCCTGCCGGCGAAGGTGGACGGCGAGAGTCGCGACGATCCCGAACCCGCGTCCGAACTGACCGCGGGCTGGGGCGGCGTGGCGATCATACTGCGGTGCGGTGTCGAGCGACCGCCGAAGATGGCCGACCCCAAGGTGGCCAACGGCCACGACCCCGACGCGGTGCCGGGCGGAGTGAACGGCGTCGACTGGCTGATGGAGAAGCGGGAGGACGACGACCACCGCTTCACCACCGCCAACCGCGAGGCGTACGTCGAGGTCGAGGTGACCGACGGGCGGGACAGCACGGGCGTGCTGATCGACCTCGCCCCGGCCGTCAAGAAGGCGATCCCCGAGGGGATCGCCTCCTGAAGCCGTACGGCCGGTACGGCCCGTACGGCCCGTGCGCCGCCCGTGTCCCGGGGACGGCTCAGCGCAGCCCGGTCGAGCGCCGCAGTGCCGCCTGCACCAGCCGGTCCACCAGTTCCGGGTAGCCGATGCCGGTGGCCTGCCACATCTGCGGGTACATCGAGATGGGCGTGAAGCCGGGCATCGTGTTGATCTCGTTGATCACGAACTCGCCGTCCTCGGTGAGGAAGAAGTCCGCGCGGACCAGTCCCTCGCAGGAGGCCGCCTCGAACGCCTCGACCGCGAGCCGGCGCACCTCGGCCGTCTCCTCCTCGGTCAGCGGCGCGGGCACGATGCCGGGCGTGGAGTCGATGTACTTGGCCTCGAAGTCGTAGTACGCGTGTGCGTCGGGCGGCGGGATCTCGGCGGGCACCGAGGCGCGCGGGCCGTCCTCGAACTCCAGCACGCCGCACTCGATCTCGCGGCCGCGCAGCGCCGCCTCCACGAGGACCTTCGGGTCGTGGCGCTGGGCCTCGGCGATCGCCTCGTCCAGGCCGGAGAGGTCGTCGACCTTGGTGATGCCGATCGACGAGCCGGCCCGCGCGGGCTTCACGAACAGCGGCCAGCCGTGCTCGCCGGCGAAGTCGACGATCCTCCTGCGGGCTGCGGACTCGTCCTGCCGCCACTCGCGCGGCCGGATCACCAGGTACGGGCCGACCTCGAGCCCGAAGGAGGTGAACACCCGCTTCATGTACTCCTTGTCCTGGCCGACGGCCGAGGCGAGCACGCCCGAGCCGACGTAGGGGACGCCGGAGAGCTCCAGCAGGCCCTGCAGGGTGCCGTCCTCGCCGTAGGGTCCGTGCAGCACCGGGAAGACCACGTCGACCTCACCGAGCGCCTTGGGCACCGAACCGGGCTCGCTGTAGACGACTTCGCGGCTGGCGGGGTCGACCGGGAGCACCACGCCGCCCTCCGCCGACTCGGCGAGCTGGTCGACGCTCGGGGTGCGGCGGTCGGTGATCGCCATGCGCTCCGGTTCGTCGGCCGTGAGCGCCCAACGGCCGTCCTGGGTGATGCCGATCGGCAGGACGTCGTACTTGTTCCGGTCGATGGCCTTGAGGACGGCTCCGGCGGTGACCACGGAGATCCCGTGTTCGGAACTGCGCCCGCCGAACACGACGGCCACCCGCGGCTTGCGCGGCGGCTGCTCGGGGCTCTGGGGGAGGTTCTCGGTGCTCATATCGCGACGAGAGTACCCGTTGGTAGGGCCGGGAGACAGCGCCCGCAACGCCGTGCGTGCGCCGGATGGAGGGGGTCGTCGCTCAGCGTCGTTCGGGTTTCGCGCTGCGCGACATCAGCTCCTTGAGGGCGACCGCGGGGGGCTTGCCCTCGTGCACGATGGAGACGACCGTCTCGGTGAGCGGCATGTCGACGCCGTGCCGACGGGCCAGATCCAGCACCGACTCACAGGACTTGACGCCCTCGGCGGTCTGCTTGGTGACCGCGACGGTCTCCTCGAGGGTCATGCCCTTGCCGAGGTTGGTGCCGAAGGTGTGGTTGCGCGACAGCGGCGAGGAGCAGGTGGCCACCAGGTCGCCCAGTCCGGCGAGTCCGGAGAAGGTCAGCGGGTCGGCGCCCAGCGCGGCACCGAGCCGGGTGGTCTCGGCGAGGCCGCGGGTGATGAGCGAGCCCTTGGCGTTGTCCCCGAGCCCCATGCCGTCCGCGATGCCGACGGCCAGCCCGATCACGTTCTTCACCGCGCCGCCCAGTTCGCAGCCGACGACGTCGGTGTTGGTGTACGGCCGGAAGTACGGCGTGTGGCAGGCGGTCTGGAGCCGCCGGGCGACGGACTCGTCGGTGCAGGCGACCACGGCGGCGGCCGGCATGCGGGCGGCGATCTCGCGGGCCAGGTTGGGGCCGGTGACGACCGCGATGCGCTCGGCGCCCACCTTGGCGACGTCCTCGATCACCTCGCTCATGCGCATGGCGGAGCCGAGTTCGACGCCCTTCATCAGCGACACGAGGACCGTGCCGGGGGCGAGCAGCGGCGTCCACTCGGCGAGGTTGCCGCGCAGCGTCTGCGAGGGGACGGCGAGGACGGTGAAGTCGGCGTCGCGCGCGGCCTCGGCGGCGTCCGCGGTGGCCCGCACGTTCCGGGGGAGTTCGACGCCGGGCAGGTAGTCGGGGTTGGTGCGGGTGGAGTTGACCGCTTCGGCGAGTTCGGGGCGCCGCCCCCACAGCACGACGTCGCAGCCCGCGTCGGCGAGGACCATGCCGAAGGCCGTGCCCCATGATCCGGTGCCGAAGACGGCCGCCTTGACCGGCTTGCTCACGTGCCCAGCCCCTCTTCCCGCGCGGCGGCCCCGCTCTGCGCCTGTTCCGTCCCGCCCGTCGGCTCCGTGCCCGGCGGCTGTGCGCCGGGCCGTCCCGCGCGCTGCTTCTGCGCCCGGGTCCTGCGGCGCTGTTCGATGCGTTCGCGACGCGGGTCGTAGGGCGTCTCGGGGGCCCTCTCGCCGCGGATCTCCTCCAGCTGGCGGGTGATGGCCGCCATGATCGCCTCGGTCGCCTCCTTGAGCAGTTCCGGGGTCATCTCCCGGTCGTAGAAGCGGTCCAGGTCCACCGGCGGTCCGGCCAGGACCCGGTGGGTCTTGCGCGGCAGCAGGCGGGGCTTCTTGGCGTACGGCGGCAGCACCTCGTTGGCGCCCCACTGGGCGACCGGGATCACGGGGCACTTGGTCTGCAGGGCGACGCGCGCGGCGCCGGTCTTGCCGGTCATGGGCCAGCCGTCCGGGTCGCGGGTGAGGGTGCCCTCGGGGTAGAAGGCGACGCATTCACCGCGCTGCACGGCGTCGATCGCCGCACGGAAGGCGCTGAGCGCGTCCGTGCTCTCGCGGTAGACGGGGATCTGCCCGGTGCCGCGCATCGCGGCGCCGACGAATCCCTTCTTGAAAAGCCCGCTCTTCGCCAGGAATCGCGGAACACGTCCGGTGTTGTACTGAAAGTGCGCGTAGGCGAGGGGATCGATGTGCGAATTGTGGTTCACCGCGGTGATAAATCCACCGTCGGCCGGAATGTTCTCCATTCCGCGCCAGTCCCGCTTGAGCAGAACCACCAGCGGCGGTTTGCAGATCACCGCGGCGAAGCGGTACCAGAAGCCGATTCTGCGGCGCGGCACGAGGACACCTTCCTTCCAGGACCTGGGCCCGGAGGCCAGGCGGGCCGCACAAGTGTCGCCCCGGGCCGCCGGTCTGTCGAGAACACCGTACGCCCGCCCGTCTCCCGTCACCGTCCTCGCGAGGGGCTTCGCGCCCCTCCCCCTTTCCCCGGGCACCGGGCGCTCCGGGTGACAATGGCCGCGACAAGAGAGGGACGTAACACTCGTGCAGTGGACCTTGGTGGTGCCCCTGAAGCCCTTGGCCCGGGCCAAGAGCAGGCTGTCGGACACCGCGGACGACGGGCTGCGCCCGGGCCTCGCGCTCGCCTTCGCCCAGGACACGGTGACGGCCGCGCTGGCGTGCCCTGCGGTGCGGGATGTGGTGGTCGTCACGGACGACGTCCGGGCGGGCCGCGAGCTGGCCGCACTGGGCGCCGGGATCGTCCCCGACGAGCCGGGCGGCGGCCTGAACGCCGCCCTCACCCACGCGGCGACGGTGGTGCGCGCGTCCCGCGGCGCCGGCCGCGTGGCGGCCCTCAACGCCGATCTGCCGGCGCTCCGCCCCCCGGAATTGGCCCGTGTCCTCGATACGGCCGCCGAATTCCCGCGTGCCTTTCTCGCGGATATCGCCGCGATCGGCACGACCCTGCTGACCGCGTCCCCGGGCCGGGAATTGCGCCCGTCCTTCGGGCCCGACTCCCGGGCCCGGCACCGGGCGTCCGGGGCCGTGGAACTGTGCCTGGACGCGGTGGACTCCGTACGGCAGGACGTGGACACCGGCGACGACCTGCGGGCGGCGCTGGCGCTGGGGGTGGGCCCCCGCACGACCGCGGTCGCCGCGCGGCTGCTGATTCCGGAGCAGTAGGCTGCCGCCATGCAGGCCACCGCGTACACCTACGACCCCGTCAGCCGCAGCGGTCAGGTGCTCCTGGACGACGGCACCCCGGTGCCCTTCGACGCTCCGGCGTTCGACGCGGGGGGCCTGAGACTGCTGCGTCCCGGGCAGCGGGTGCGCATCGAGACCGAGGGCGAGGGCGAGGGCCGGCGGATCACGCTGGTGACGCTCCAGACGTTCTGACCGGTCCCCCCGGCCGTCCCCCGTCGCCCCTCTGCCGCCTTCCGGCCGCCGGCACCCCGGACACGCCGCGGGCCGGGCTCCCCGACGGAGTCCGGCCCGGCGTGTGAACACCGTTTGCCCGCGGCTACTTCTTGCGGGCGGTGGTCTTCTTGGCGGTGGTCTTGCGCGCGGGCGACTTCTTGGCGGGCGCCTTCGTGGCCGTCGCCTTCTTCGCCGGCGCCTTCTTGGCGGTGGTCTTCTTCGCCGCGGTGGTCTTGGCGGGCGCCGTGGCCTTGGCGGGCGCCTTCTTCGCCGTGGTCTTCTTGGCCGCCGCCGTCTTGGTGGCGGCCTTCTTCGCCGTCGTCTTCCTGGCCGTGGTCTTCGCCGCGCCCGTCGTCTTCTTGGCGGCCGCCTTCTTGGTGGCGGCCTTCTTGGTGGCGGCCTTGGCGATGGTGGCCGGCGGGCCGGACAGGCTGCCCTTGGGGGCCTTCTTGACGGCGATGTCGTTCTTCGGGAGCTTCTTCGACCCGCTGACCAGGTCCTTGAAGCCCTGTCCCGCGCGGAACCGCGGTACGGAGGTCTTCTTGACACGAACCCGCTCGCCCGTCTGGGGGTTGCGGGCGTAGCGGGCCGGACGGTCGACCTTCTCGAACGAACCGAAACCGGTGACCGAGACCCGGTCACCCGCGACCACCGCGCGGACGATGGCGTCCAGGACCGCGTCGACAGCATCGGCGGCCTGCTGGCGGCCGCCCATCTTGTCGGCAATCGCTTCTACGAGCTGCGCCTTGTTCACGTCTTCCCCTTCGGAGACATCGCCAGAACGAAAGTGTTCAAGCTTTTTCGCACGTTAGGCAGATATATACCGCAAATCAAACACGAAACGGGCTAGTCACCCTTGTGCCGCAACGGGCTCGGCCGTCCTGTCCGGTTCAGCGTTCCTCTTCGGGGAATCGCCCCTCGTCGAGGTCCGCGATGAACCGCTCCAGACGCCCCGCCGCACCGGCGAGATCGTGCTTGGCCGCGGCCGTAATGACCAGCAGCTTCCGGGTCAGCGCCATCCGTACGCTCTCCGGGACTTGCAGTGCGCGCACCCTCGAGTGCGCTTCTTTGAGCCGGACCGCGACCGCCGCATAGAGCTCGAGTTGGCCGTCGTGTTCCATGCACAGATTGTGCCATCTGGGGCGAGTTGTCGCCTGCGCAGGGGGCAACTGCCGCCTCGGACGGCCCTTTCCCGCACCCACGGGGTCCGCGGGCACATGACGCGCGTACCCCAGCAATCACCTCCGTAACACGGGGAGTTGAGGGAACCCGGGGCGGTGTGCGGAGCCGGGCGGACACAGAGACGCCCGTACCCCCGATCGGTCCGATCGGGGGTACGGGCGGGGTGTCGCAGTGGCCGAAAGTCGACCTCTGGGCAGGACTTCGCTTGCGGTGTGCGTCAGGCCGTGAGCGTGCGCGGCTTGAACGACGGGCGCTTCGCCTCGTACGCGGCGATGTCCGCCTCGTTCTGCAGCGTGATGGAGATGTCGTCGAGCCCGTTCAGCAGCCGCCAGCGGGAGTTCTCGTCGAGCTCGAAGGCGGCGGTGATCCCCTCGGCGCGCACCTCGCGGGCCTCGAGGTCGACGGTGATCTCCGCGGTGGGGTCGGCTTCCGTGAGCTCCCACAGCGCGTCCACGATCTTCTGGTCGAGGACCACCGTGAGCAGGCCGTTCTTCAGCGAGTTGCCGCGGAAGATGTCGGCGAAGCGGGAGGAGATCACGGCCTTGAAGCCGTAGTTCTGCAGCGCCCAGACGGCGTGCTCGCGGGAGGAGCCGGTGCCGAAGTCGGGGCCGGCCACCAGCACCGTGGCGCCCTCGCGCTCGGGACGGTTGAGCACGAACTCCGGGTCCTTGCGCCAGGCCTCGAACAGCCCGTCCTCGAACCCGTCCCGCGTCACCTTCTTGAGCCAGTGGGCGGGGATGATCTGATCGGTGTCGACGTTGCTGCGACGCAGCGGGACGGCCCGGCCGGTGTGGGTGGTGAATGCTTCCATGACTGATCAGACTCCAGCGGGCGTACGGGCGTCGGCGGCGGCGAGGTCGGCCGGGGAGGCCAGGTGGCCGAGGACCGCGGTGGCGGCGGCGACCTGCGGGGACACCAGGTGGGTGCGGCCGCCCTTGCCCTGCCGGCCCTCGAAGTTGCGGTTGGAGGTGGAGGCGGAGCGCTCGCCGGGGGCGAGCTGGTCGGGGTTCATGCCCAGGCACATGGAGCAGCCCGCGTGCCGCCACTCGGCGCCGGCCTCCTTGAAGACCACGTCCAGGCCCTCGGAGACCGCCTGCAGCCCCACCCGCGCGGAGCCCGGGACGACCAGCATCCGTACGCCGTCGGCGACTTTGCGGCCCTTGAGGATCTCCGCGGCGGCGCGCAGGTCCTCGATGCGGCCGTTGGTGCAGGAGCCTACGAAGACGGTGTCCACGTTGATGGAGCGCAGCGGCTGGCCGGCCTCCAACCCCATGTACTCCAGGGCCTTTTCGGCGGCGAGGCGCTCCGAGGCGTCTTCGTACGAAGCGGGGTCGGGGACCGAGGCGGACAGCGGCGCGCCCTGGCCCGGGTTGGTGCCCCAGGTGACGAACGGCGACAGTTCGGCGGCCTCGATGACGACCTCGGCGTCGAACTCGGCGTCCTCGTCCGACTTGAGCGTCTTCCAGTAGGCGACGGCGGCGTCCCAGTCCTCGCCCTGCGGGGCGTGCGGACGGCCCTCGAGGTACGCGAAGGTCGTCTCGTCGGGGGCGATCATGCCCGCGCGGGCGCCGGCCTCGATCGACATGTTGCAGATGGTCATCCGGGCCTCCATCGAGAGCTTCTCGATGGCCTCGCCCCGGTACTCCAGGACGTAGCCCTGGCCACCGCCGGTGCCGATCTTCGCGATGATCGCCAGGATCAGGTCCTTGGCCGTGACGCCCTCGGGCAGTTCGCCGTTGACCGTGATCGCCATGGTCTTCGGGCGGGCCATCGGCAGCGTCTGGGTGGCCAGCACGTGCTCGACCTGGGAGGTGCCGATGCCGAACGCGAGTCCGCCGAAGGCGCCGTGCGTGGAGGTGTGCGAGTCGCCGCAGACGACGGTCATGCCGGGCTGGGTCAGGCCCAGCTGCGGGCCGACGACGTGCACGACGCCCTGCTCGACGTCGCCCAGCGGATGCAGCCGGACGCCGAACTCGGCGCAGTTCTTGCGCAGCGTCTCCAGCTGGACCCGGGAGACCGGGTCGGCGATGGGCTTGTCGATGTCGAGGGTCGGGGTGTTGTGGTCCTCGGTCGCGATGGTGAGGTCGAGACGGCGCACGGTGCGGCCGTTCTTGCGGAGGCCGTCGAAGGCCTGCGGGCTGGTCACCTCGTGCAGCAGGTGCAGATCGATGAAGAGGAGGTCGGGCTCGCCCTCGGCGCGCCGGACGACGTGGTCGTCCCAGACCTTCTCCGCGAGTGTCCTACCCATCGCTTTCCCTCCGGCCGGCGTGAACTGCTCCGGCCCAACTAGAGATCTGTGAGGAGACGGCGCCCGCACCCCTGCCTCCGGGCGTCCGCCGCCAGGCCCGGTGGTCCACGGGCCGCGTTGCTTCCGTGCCTCCAGAGTGGCGGGTTCCACGGAAAATTGAACTTGCGTTTCACAGAGTGAGACGCAAGTATCGTTGCATGGACAACAGTAGCGGCGTCGGCGTTCTGGACAAGGCAGCCCTCGTCCTGAGCGCCCTGGAGTCCGGTCCGGCCACCCTCGCGGGGTTGGTCGGTGCCACCGGACTGGCACGACCCACGGCCCACCGCCTGGCCGTGGCTCTGGAGCACCACCGCATGGTGGCGCGCGACATGCAGGGCCGGTTCATCCTCGGCCCGCGCCTGGCCGAGCTGGCCGCGGCGGCCGGCGAGGACCGCCTGCTCGCCACGGCGGGCCCGGTGCTCACCCATCTCCGTGACGTCACCGGGGAGAGTGCCCAGCTCTACCGCCGCCAGGGCGACATGCGCATCTGCGTCGCCGCGGCGGAGCGTCTGTCGGGCCTGAGGGACACGGTCCCGGTGGGCTCCACGCTGACGATGAAGGCCGGCTCCTCGGCGCAGATCCTGCTCGCCTGGGAGGAGCCGGAGCGGCTGCACCGCGGCCTGCAGGGCGCCCGTTTCACGGCGACGGCCCTGTCGGGCGTGCGGCGCCGCGGCTGGGCCCAGTCGATCGGCGAGCGCGAGCCGGGCGTCGCGTCCGTCTCCGCGCCGGTGCGCGGCCCCTCGAACCGCGTGGTGGCCGCCGTCTCGGTCTCCGGTCCCATCGAGCGCCTGACCCGCCACCCGGGGCGGATGCACGCGCAGGCCGTCATCGACGCCGCCACCCGCCTCTCCGAGGCGCTGCGCCGCTCCTGACCCCTTCGCATCCTCGCCCGCCGTCCCCGGCCGGGAACGGGCCCGCCTCAACGCCGCGGCGGGCCCGCCCCCGGCCTCACGCCCCGTCGGACGCCGCCGGCGACGTCGCCTTCTCCGGCCGGTACGCGAACCCGTCCTTCGCGCGCCGGCCACGCCGCTCCAGCGGTACCCGCCCGTGCGCGGCCGCGAGTCCGGACGCCGGAATGCCGGCGTAGATCGACTCGTACGAACCCTCGGGCACCACGTACGCCTCGTGCCGCAGCCCCACGTGCCCGCGCCCCTTCCCCGCCCGTTCCCCGCGGTCGACGAACGCCCGCGCGGCGTGGTGGAACGTGTCGGCGGCGTGCGCGTGGGCACAGAGCTTCTCCTCGGACTCCCGGTACTGGACGACGCGGTACGTCCGCGGGGAGGCGGTCCGCGCGCGGCACGGTCAGGAGGACGGGCAGCCGACCGCCGGGTCGGCGCGACGGCGGCCGAGCACGACGAGGGGCACCTGTGCCGGCTGCGACTGGTGCGCGTGCTGTTCCAGGTGGGACGCGTCCCGGTGGCGACGGCACGCGACGTGCTGGGGCACGTCGACGACGATTCCCCGGGCCGCACCGTCCGCCCGGGCGCGGCGCCGTGGGCGCTGCCGCAGGCCCCCGAGCCGGGCGAGGACGATCCGAGTGCCGTCGCCGCACGCGCGGAGGCGGACCGGCTGCCGGGGTCGCCGGGCCGGGAGACGGCCCGGGAGCCCGCCCCGCTCTCCCCCGTGCACCGTTCGCGGGTGGCGGCGGCGACGCCGCGCCGGCCGGGCTGTCGCTGTGACGCCGAACTGACGGCGTCGTACGGCGAGTTGATGCGCCAGGTGGCGCAGACAGCCCGACTTCACGGAGACCTGCGCCTCGGAGACGGAGCAGGTGGGGCCGGCGGGGGCATCCGCGGTGCTCCGCGAGCCGGTGCTGCGGGCGCTGCACCGGCCGGCGCGGGAGGAGGAGTCGGCGCGGCGGTACGGGGCCGGGCGAATGCCGAAGGGGGCTTCCGCCGTGACGGAAGCCCCCTTCGGGCTCGTACCCCCGACCGGATTCGAACCGGCGCTACCGCCTTGAGAGGGCGGCGTGCTAGGCCGCTACACAACGGGGGCGTGGATCACGCGTTTCCGCAGATCCTGCTGGTCTACCTGGACTCGAACCAAGACTAACTGAACCAGAATCAGTCGTGCTGCCAATTACACCATAGACCAATGATGGTTTAGACCAGTCAGTACCCCCGACCGGATTCGAACCGGCGCTACCGCCTTGAGAGGGCGGCGTGCTAGGCCGCTACACAACGGGGGCCCTAGCAGTCCCGAGATGATCGGAACCAGTACCCCCGACCGGATTCGAACCGGCGCTACTGCCTTGAGAGGGCAGCGTGCTAGGCCGCTACACAACGGGGGCTCGCGGATGTGATCCGCATGTGCAGATGAGCTCTGCGAGCTGGCCTACCTGGACTCGAACCAAGACTAACTGAACCAGAATCAGTCGTGCTGCCAATTACACCATAGGCCACTGGAACGCAAGCCCCCGAGGGGGTTTTGTTCTAGTTTCGCGCTGTGGGGCTCCGGCCTTCCGGCCCGCTCCCCTCGGCGCAGGAAGAACATTACCCGAAGGTGGACGGGGCTCCAAAACGAGTATCGGCACCGAGCAACGCGGGCAGTTCGGCGAGGGAGGCGATGCGGCGCGGCCCCACGGGCGGCTCGACGGCCACCCACGCCTTCCCGCGGTCGATCCACACCGACAGCAGCCCGGCCTCCGCGGCGCCCCGCCCGTCGATCTCCGGGTGGTCCCCGACGTACGCGACCTGGTCCGGAGGCAGGGAAAGGGCCTCGCAGGCGGCCAGGAAGGCACCGGGCTCGGGCTTGGAGACGCCCAGCTCGGCGGCGCACAGGATGACCTCGAAGCGGTCGTGGACGCCGAGGACGCGCAGCTTGCGGTCCTGGACCTGGAGGCTGGAGTTGGACAGCACCGCGTGGCGGTGGCTGTCGGCCAGGGCGTCGAGGACGGGCAGGACGTCCGGGAAGAGGGACCAGGCGGCTTCGTAGTGCGTGACGTACCGCCGGAACCAGTCGTCGGCCTCGGCGTCCGTCAGCTCCGGCCGGCCCAGGAAGACCCGGACGCGGTCGCGGCGCTGTGTGACGAAGTCGACCTCGCCGGCCGCGAAGCGGGCCCACTGCCGGTCGGTGATCTCACGCCAGCGCACGAGGGCCTCCTCGGCCGTCCCGTACCCGGCGAGCAGCCCCTCGGCCACCAGGTGGGCGCGCATGCCCTCGCGGTCGGCGGTGGTGTAGTCGAAGAGGGTGTCGTCGACGTCCCAGACCACGGCTCGGATCGGCATGTCGCCCAGCCTAGGCGGCCCGAGCCGTGGGCGCGGGGGAACCGGCAGGGTGGCGCGGCGGTCACCGGGCGGCGAGGCCCCGGTCTCGAGGAGCATCCGGGGCTCGGGCAGGGCCCCGGCCTCGGCCTCGGCCGGGAGACCGGCCGGACGGCAGTCCGCCGCGGCCGGCGCGCCCAGCACGACGTCGTGGTCGGCCGTGGAGGTCCTGGTCCGGACCAGGCCGCTCGGGGCGGACCCGGCTTCGTGCGACGGCCCGGTCGTAGGCCGGTCCGTCCCCGGAGAAGCGCGGGCCGAGTTCCCCGCGGCGCGTGCGTCCGGCCCGCGGGGAACTCGGCGGCGGCGCCGGTCGGCACCGGCCGTGCGGGAGTGCGGCGAGGGCGGCAGCCCTCCCGGCTGCCGCCCTTCGCGCGTGCGTCCGTGCGTTACGCCGCGAGCTTCGCCAGGGCCGCGTCGATCCTCGCCAGCGTCTTCTCCTTGCCCAGGACCTCCAGGGACTCGAAGAGCGGCAGGCCGACCGTCCGGCCGGTGACGGCCACGCGGACGGGGGCCTGGGCCTTGCCGAGCTTGAGGCCGTGGGCCTCGCCCGCGGCCAGGACGGCCTCCTTCAGCGACTCGGCGGAGGTCCAGTCGGCCGCGTCCAGCTTCTCGCGGGCGGTGCGCAGCAGGGCGTCGGAGCCCTCCTTCATCGCCTTGTTCCAGGAGGCCTCGTCGAAGACCGGCTCCGGCAGGAACAGGAAGTCGACGTTGTCCGTGATCTCGGAGAGGACCTTCAGGCGGGTCTGCGCGTGCGGGGCGATGGCCTGCCACTTGGCCTCGTCGAAGGCCTCGGGCGCCCAGGGGGCGAAGGGGGCCCTCAGCCAGGGGGCGCAGCGCTCCGCGAAGTCCTTCGCGTCGAGCATGCGGATGTGGTCGCCGTTGATCGCCTCGCACTTCTTCAGGTCGAAGCGGGCCGGGTTCGGCTGCACGTCCGCGACGTCGAAGGCCGCGACCATCTCGTCGATCGAGAAGACGTCCCGGTCGGCGGAGAGGGACCAGCCGAGCAGGGAGAGGTAGTTGAGCAGTCCCTCGGGGAGGAACCCGCGCTCGCGGTAGAGGTTCAGGGACGACTGCGGGTCGCGCTTGGAGAGCTTCTTGTTGCCCTCGCCCATGACGTACGGCAGGTGGCCGAAGGCCGGGATCCGCTGGGCGACGCCCAGCTCGATCAGCGCCTTGTACAGGGCGATCTGGCGCGGGGTGGAGGAGAGCAGGTCCTCGCCGCGCAGGACGTGGGTGATCTCCATCAGGGCGTCGTCGACCGGGTTGACCAGCGTGTACAGCGGGGCGCCGTTGGCGCGGACGATGCCGTAGTCCGGGACGTTGTCCGGGGTGAAGGTCAGCTCGCCGCGGACCAGGTCGGTGAAGGTGATCGTCTCGTCGGGCATCCGGAAGCGGACGATCGGCTCGCGGCCCTGGGCCCGGTACTCCTCGACCTGGGCGTCGGTGAGCTCCCGGCAGTGGCCGTCGTAGCCGGAGGGCTTCCCGGCGGCGCGGGCGGCCTCGCGGCGGGTGTCCAGCTCCTCCTGGGAGCAGTAGCAGTGGTAGGCGTGGCCGGCGTCGAGCAGCTTGGCGGCGACGTCCTTGTAGACGTCCATGCGCTGCGACTGGCGGTACGGCGCGTGCGGGCCGCCGACCTCGGGGCCCTCGTCCCAGTCGAAGCCCAGCCAGCGCATCGCGTCGAGCAGCTGGGTGTAGGACTCCTCGGAGTCGCGGGCCGCGTCGGTGTCCTCGATGCGGAAGACCAGGGTGCCCTGGTGGTGCTTGGCGAACGCCCAGTTGAACAGGGCGGTGCGGACCAGGCCCACGTGGGGGTTACCGGTGGGCGACGGACAGAAACGGACGCGTGGGGGTACCCCCTGCGCGAGCGGATCCGAGGGCTTGGGGGAGGGTGCGCTAGCCACGCTTGACAACCTTGTTGGTGAGAGTGCCGATGCCTTCGATGGTGACGGCGACCTCGTCGCCGACGTTGAGGGGGCCGACCCCAGCCGGGGTGCCCGTGAGGATGACGTCGCCCGGGAGCAGTGTCATGGCCTCGGAGATGTTGACGACCAGGTCCTCGATGGAGTGAACCATCTCGCTGGTGCGGCCCAGCTGGCGCTGGGCGCCGTTGACCGTGAGCTGGATGGTCAGGTCGCTCGCGGCGGCGATGTCCAGGTCCGTCTCCACCCAGGGGCCGAGCGGGCAGGAGGTGTCGAAGCCCTTGGCCCGGGCCCACTGCTTCTCGCGCTTCTGGACGTCACGCGCGGTGATGTCGTTGGCGCAGGTGTAGCCGAAGATCACGTCCTTGACGCGTTCGCGCGGGACCTCGCGGCAGAGCCGGCCGATGACCACGGCCAGCTCGGCCTCGTGGTGCACCTCCCGGGAGAAGGAGGGGTACTGGATCTCGTCGCCGGGGCCGATGACCGAGGTGGCGGGCTTGAAGAAGGCGAACGGGGCGTCGGGCACCTCGTTGCCGAGCTCCCGCGCGTGCTCGGCGTAGTTGCGGCCGAAGGCCACCACCTTGTTGGGGAGCACCGGGGGCAGCAGCCTGACCTTGCTCAGCGGGACCTTCGTGCCGGAGAGCTCGAAGTCCGCGAACGGGATGCCCTTGATGATGTCCAGGACGAGCTCGTCCTGCCGGTCGCCCTCGACCGCGCCGAAGGCGACGTTCCCGTCGATGGAGAATCTGGCGATGCGCACGGGATGCTTGGCCCCTTGACTCGATCGGCTGGAGTCTGACGCTCCAGGCTAACGCGGCACGGCGCCCCGACCCCGTGCGTCACCCGCCCGCGCATCACCTGTACGAGGCACGGCCGCCCCGGACGTGCCGGAGGGGCGCCCCGGTGACGTGCGGGGCGCCCCTCCGGCGCGTGGCGTTGAGTGATGCGCGGCCGATGCGCGTACTGATCGGTGTGATCGGTGTCAGTCCGCGGTGCCGGCCGCGGCCGGGATCTCCATGAGGACGGTGCGCTTGGGGTTGGCGGTCTGGGCCGGGAGTTCGACGGAATGCTCCAGCCGGACCGGCGTCTGCAGTTCATCGGCGCCGTTCAGGTGCGCCAGCGTCGTGCGCCGCGGGTTGGCGATCTTGTGGAACATCATCGTCGTCTTCACTGTTTTACTTGACCTCGTCCTGTTCACGGCGCCCCACAGGGGTGCGAGGACCCCGGGTCCGGGCGCGGGTTGTCGGTTTTGCCGTCCCTGTAAAGCGTCAGGCTAAACATGCGATTCCCCGCCGACGGCTCCCGAAGGCCATGATCCGCATGTGAGTTTGCTCACGAACCTGCGGACAAATCAGCCAATCCAGGCGGGCCCTCCACGTCCTCGAAACGGACATTAGCCACCTGAAGCCATCATTCCGCTCCTGATCATCTCGACTGGGACACCGGGGGCGTCCGACCGACTCGCGGGCGTACGTCCGTTTTGGGTGAGCTCACCTTCCACCCCGGGTGACCCGACCCTCACGCGCTGTCATGTATGTCACGGGTAGACCCACGGGCCTTGTTGGAGATCCTGCACTGTGCTGGAATTCCACGGACCGCCGCAGGATCGAGCCGGCGCACAGGGGGCGCACAAACGCGCCGAGTGGCGGCGAGATGGGGGAACCAGCGCCGGTCACTCACGACCACCACGGGGCGTATTCAGGGCGCCCCTATGACGCCGACACCGTGCCCAGCCGTTCACGCGGAGGGGCGCCTGGTTCAGAGGTTGCGACGCTAGTGCAGGGACGTTTCAAGAGGGATGGCAGCGCTTCGGCGGAGCCGGAGCCGCACGGCGGGACTGGCCCGATGGCCGTCGGCTCCTCGCCCCAGCACGCCCAGAACCAGGGACCGGCCACGTCCGGAGACAGCGGCGAACGGACCGGTCGCCCCGGTGCGTCCGTGGGGCCCGCGGGCCCGACCCCGGCCGCCGAGAAGGGCCCGACCGGCCCCGGGCCGCGAATAGCCCTGCGCAACTGGCGCATCTCGACCCGCCTGGTGTCGCTGCTCGCCCTCCCGGTGGTCGCGGCCACCTCCCTGGGCGCGCTGCGCATCAACGAGTCGATGGACGACATCCAGCAGCTCGACAACATGAAGCTGCTGACGGACATGACCAAGCAGGCCACCGAACTGGCCGCCGCGCTCCAGGAGGAGCGCGACCAGTCGGCCGGCCCGCTGGCGCACGGCGGCAAGGCCACCGACTTCACGGTCAAGGGCTACCGCGAGAAGACCGACCGTGCGATGGAGAACTTCGTCCTCAGCTCCGAGGAGATCGACGACGCGGCCAAGGACGGCAACCTCAAGGGCGTCCGCGACAACCTGGTCCAGCTCACCGGTGAGCTGGGCGACATCGCGAAGATCCGCAACACCGCCTACGCGTCGGAGCGGAACTCCACGCAGACCGTCGAGGCGTACCACCGCCTGATCGAGAACCTGATCGACCTCTCGCAGGACATGGCGGAGGCGACCAGCAACCCCGACATGATCCAGCGCACGCGTGCCCTGGCGTCCTTCTCGGCCGCCAAGGAGTACGCCTCGATCCAGCGCGCGGTCCTCGCGGCGGCGCTGCCCGCCAGCAACACCACCGTCGGCAAGCTCACCGAGAACGACCGGCTCTACGCCGAGTCGGCGCTGACGAGCCAGAAGTCCGAGATCCGCAGCTTCCGGAGCATCTACGGCGAGGCCCCCGCCGCCGAACTGCTCCAGCCGATCGAGGACGGCAACAACACGATCAAGGCCACCGACGAGTACGCCGGGCGTGCCCTGGCCTCGGAGTTCGGCCTCGGGTCGGTGGGCAAGCGGTCCTACCGGGACTGGCTGGACGACAGCTCCACCAAGATCCAGCAGATGAAGAACATCGAGCTCCACCTGCTCGAGGAGATGGAGCAGAAGGCCCGCGAGCTGCGCAACGCCACCGAGCGCGACGCGATCATCTCCGGTGTCCTGATCCTGATCGTGCTCGGTGTCTCGCTGGTCGGCGCCTTCGTCGTGGCCCGCTCCATGATCCGCTCGCTGCGCCGGCTGGAGGAGACCGCGACCAAGGTCGCCCAGGAGCGCCTGCCCGAGCTGGTCAAGCAGCTGTCCGAGTCCGACCCGCAGGACGTCGACACGTCCGTGGAGTCGGTCGGTGTGCACTCCCGGGACGAGATCGGCCGAGTGGCCGCGGCCTTCGACGACGTGCACCGCGAGGCGGTCCGCCTCGCCGCCGAGCAGGCCCTGCTGCGGGGCAACGTCAACGCGATGTTCACCAACCTCTCGCGCCGCTCCCAGGGTCTGATCCAGCGCCAGCTGTCGCTGATCTCCGAGCTGGAGTCCCGCGAGGCCGACCCGGACCAGCTGTCCTCGCTGTTCAAGCTGGACCACCTGGCCACCCGCATGCGCCGTAACGGCGAGAACCTCCTCGTCCTCGCGGGTGAGGAGCCCGGCCGCCGGTGGACCCGCCCGGTCCCGCTGGTCGACGTGCTGCGCGCCGCCGCGTCCGAGGTGGAGCAGTACGAGCGCATCGAGCTGGCCGCGGTGCCGTCCACCGAGGTGGCCGGCCGGGTCGTCAACGACCTCGTGCACCTGCTCGCCGAGCTGCTGGAGAACGCGACCTCGTTCTCCTCCCCGCAGACCAAGGTCAAGGTCACCGGTCACGCGCTGCCCGACGGCCGCGTGCTGATCGAGATCCACGACACCGGTATCGGTCTGTCGCCGGAGGACCTGGCGGCGATCAACGAGCGGCTCGCCTCGCCGCCCACCGTGGACGTCTCCGTCTCCCGCCGCATGGGTCTGTTCGTGGTCGGTCGTCTGTCGCAGCGCCACGGCATCCGCATCCAGCTCCGCCCGTCCGACTCCGGTGGTACGACCGCGCTGGTCATGCTGCCCGTCGACGTCGCCCAGGGCGGCAAGAAGCCCCAGGGCCAGCCGGGCGCGGGCGGCGGTGGTCCCGCCGCCGCGCAGGCGGCCGCCGGTGCCGCCGCCGCACGGCGCGCCGCGGGTGCCGGTCAGCCCGGTGGCGGTGCCCTCGGCGCCGGCGCGCCCGGCGGCGGCCGGCTCGGCGCCGGTCAGGGTCCGCGGGCCGCGCTGCCCGGCCGGGACGGTGCCGGACGACCCGATGGAGCGCGGGGGCCGCAGGGTAATTCCACGCCGTCGCTGTTCGACCAGGGGGCTCCCTCCGCACCGCCGCAGGGACGTCCGGCTCCCGCCGGTGCCGGCTTCGGCGGCCAGGCGCCCGGCGCCCCGCAGGGGCTGCAGGCCGCGGGTCCGGGCGGAACGCGGGACCGGGACGCCTTCGCCGGCGGCCGGGGTCAGGTGCCGCAGCAGCGCGGTGACGGCAACGCCGAGCGGGGCCGTCGTCCGCAGCTCCCGCCGCGCGGTGGTGCGCGCGCCGAGCTGCCCGGCGGTGACCAGCAGCAGCCGCGCGTGCCCAGCTGGAGCGACGAGAACGCCCAGCCGCCGGTGCCGCGCGCCTCGCTGGACACCCCGCGCGGCCACGAGGAGCCGGACGTCTCCCGGACGTCCGCCATGCCCCGGTTCGACGACCGGCAGGGACCCGGCTCGACGGCGGAGATCCCCCGGTTCGACGACCGGCAGGACGCCGGCTCGCCCGGCTACGGCTCCCCCGGTGCCGGCATCGCGCAGAACACGGGCCAGTACGCCCAGCCCGGTGGTGCGAACGGCGCCCAGAACACGGGCCAGTACGCCCAGCCCGGTGGCGCGAACGGCGCCCAGAACACGGGCCAGTTCGCCCGCGGTGACGTCTTCGGCGTTCCGCAGGGCCGGCCGGGCGGTCAGCAGGACCCGTCCACGACGGGTCAGTTCGCGGCCCCGCAGGGCTACGACAACGGCTCCACCGGCCAGTACCCGGTGCCGGGCCAGGACAACGGCGCCACGGGCCGGCACTCCCTCCCGCAGCCTCCGGGCTCCGCGGACCCGGCCGCCACCGGCCAGTTCGAGCGTCCGCAGCAGAGCGGCGCGCACGGAGCCGACCTCGGTGCCCCGCGTCCGCCGGCCCCGCAGCAGCGGCCGGTCCGGCGCGAGCCCGAGGCGCTGCCCCCGGCGTCCGGTCCCGGCGACGGGCGCACGCCGCTGTACGACACCCTGGAGACCAACTGGTTCCGCGGTGGCGGCGGGCAGGAACAGGGCAACGGCTCCGCTCCGGCACCGCAGCAACCCCAGCAGTCCCAGCAGTCCCAGCAGTCCCAGCAGCCGCAGGGGCCCACCGGCCCGCAGCGGTCCGCACCCCCCGCCTGGCGCAGCTCGCCCAACGACGAGCTGGTCCGGCAGGCCGAACGCGTCCGGCAACCGGCCGCGGGCGGCGTCACCACCTCCGGCCTGCCGCGCCGGGTGCCCAGGGCCAACCTCGTCCCGGGCACGGCTCAGCAGCAATCGCACCAGAGCGGTCCCCAGGTCTCGCGCGCCCCCGATGACGTGCGCGGCCGACTGACCAATCTCCGTCGGGGTATCGCACAGGGCCGTCAGGCGGGATCCGCCCAGACCGGCAGCTTCCCGCGGCCCACTCACCAGCAGGAGCGTTAGTTGAGCCCGATGAGCCAGGCGGCACAGAACCTCAACTGGTTGATCACCAATTTCGTGGACAACACCCCCGGGGTGTCCCACACCGTCGTCGTGTCCGCCGACGGTCTTCTCCTGGCGTTGTCCGAGGGCTTTCCGCGCGACCGCGCGGACCAGCTCGCGGCCGTGGCGTCGGGACTGACCTCCCTGACGGCCGGCGCCTCCCGGATCTTCGAGGGCGGCGACGTCGCCCAGACGGTCGTCGAGATGGAGCGGGGGTTCCTCTTCCTCATGTCCGTCTCGGACGGATCGTCCCTCGCCGTCCTGGCGCACCCCGAGTGCGACATCGGCCTCATCGGCTACGAGATGGCGCTCCTGGTCGACCGCGCGGGGGCGGTCCTCACCCCGGACCTGCGCGCCGAACTACAGGGAAGTCTGCTCCACTGATCGGCCCCGGCACCACCCGTCTCACCAAATCACCGTCCGGCCGCCACATTCCCCCCACCGGCCCCGTCAGACGGCTTGACTTACCGACTTGCTGTCCCGCCCGGAGGATTCATGACCCCGCCCACCGCCTCTCATGATCCGTACGCGGAGCCGTACGAGGACGAGGGCGACCAGCCGCTGGTCCGTCCCTATGCGATGACCGGCGGCCGGACCAGGCCGCGCTACCAGCTGGCGATCGAGGCACTGATCAGCACGACGGCCGACCCGGCAGTGCTCATGGGGCTCCTCCCGGAGCACCAGCGCATCTGCCACCTGTGCCGTGAGGTGAAGTCGGTGGCCGAGGTCTCGGCGCTGCTCAACATGCCGCTGGGCGTGGCCCGGATCCTGGTGGCGGACCTCGCCGAGGCGGGCCTCGTCGCCATTCACCAGCCGGGCGGCGACGAGGCGACCGGCGCCCCTGATGTGACACTGCTCGAAAGGGTGCTCAGTGGACTTCGCAAGCTCTAGCGGCGGGGCGGTCTCCGACAGCCGTTCCACCACGTCCGCGAAGATCGTGGTGGCGGGCGGCTTCGGCGTGGGCAAGACCACGTTCGTCGGCGCCGTCTCGGAGATCAACCCGCTGCGCACGGAGGCCGTCATGACGTCTGCTTCGGCGGGCATCGACGACCTCACCCACACCGGGGACAAGACGACCACCACGGTCGCCATGGACTTCGGCCGCATCACGCTCGACCAGGACCTGATCCTGTACCTGTTCGGCACCCCCGGCCAGGACCGCTTCTGGTTCATGTGGGACGACCTGGTGCGCGGCGCCATCGGCGCGGTCGTCCTCGTCGACACCCGCCGGCTCGCCGACTGCTTCCCCGCCGTCGACTACTTCGAGAACAGCGGACTGCCGTTCGTCGTCGCGCTGAACGGGTTCGACGGGCAGCAGCCCTACCAGCCGGAGGAGGTGCGCGAGGCGCTGCAGATCGGCCCCGACACCCCCATCATCACCACCGACGCCCGCCACCGCGCGGACGCGAAGAGTGCGCTGATCACGCTGGTCGAGCACGCTCTCATGGCGCGTCTCAGGTAGGTTCAAATCAGGCGCGGCACACGGCAGTTGTCGTAGACCATGTCCCGGAGCCGGCTGTGTCCTTTGACACGGTCGGCCTCGGTGTTCATAACGTTTCGGCAGAGGAATCGGACGAGGCCCGACACTCGACGCGGTCGAGCGGTATCACTGTGCGCACGAACCTCCTGCCTTTTGCCGGGGCTCGCTCTGTATGACCGTTTTATCTGGGGCTTACCTCACTCGGATTCCCCGCTCTCCACTGTTTGGAAGAGCGCTGGTCGGCATGCTGGAATGCCTGAACTGCCCATTGGTCAAAGACGCACTCAGTAGTCGATGGCATGCCGGGCTCTGAGACACTGCGGCACAACGTTGGTGCCGACCGCCGAGAGGTTGTTGGTCGAGTGAGGCGAAGCAAGAACAGTCCCGAGCCGTCGGCCCGGGGCAACTTCACCCCGCCGCCGCGTGCAGCGGCCCCCACCCCCGCGCCCGGTGCCGAGCCGTCGGCCGCGCCCGCCCCGAGCGGCGGCCGCCTCACCCCGCGCAACTGGCGGGTGACGACGAGACTGAACGCGATCCTCCTCCTCCCCGTGCTGGTCGGCCTGGTCATGGGCGGCTTCCAGGTGAAGGGCTCCATCGACACCTGGAACGAGGCCGAGGACGCGGAGAACACCGCGCGCCTGGTGCAGGCCTCCCTCACCTACGCCAACGCCCTCTACAACGAGCGGGACGTCACGGCGACCCCGCTGCTGCAGGGCAAGGGCCAGCAGGACTCCACCGTCACCGAGGCCCGCGCGGCGACCGACAAGGCCGCCGACGCCTTCGCCGCGGCGACGCAGAACATGCCGGACAAGGCGGGCCTGGAGCGCCGGCTGGAGCTGTTCCGCGAGGTCGAGCCGAAGCTCACGGCGCTGCGCGCGGGCGCATACACCTCCAAGCTCAAGGGCGTGGAGACCGAAGAGGGCTACGTCGAGGTGGCCAACCCCCTGATGCAGTTCGCCAACGAACTCGGTCTGGGCACCGGCAACATCACCAGCTACGGCCGTACGGTCTACGCGATCTCGCTGACCAAGGCGGCGGTGTCGCTGCAGCGGTCCATCGGCATGCACCTGCTGGTGAAGCCCGGCCCCACCGACAGCCAGCTCGCCAGCCAGCGCGTCGCGCTCTCCTCCTACGCCTACCTCGAGGGCATCGCCGTCCGGGAGTACCTCGGCGGCGGCACCGCGGACGACGCCGCCAAGCTGGACAAGATCGCGCAGGAGATCGAGGCCGACGGCAAGGCCATGGCCCAGGAGGCCGCGCAGAAGGACCCGGACTACGTCCCGCCGCCGGCCAAGCCGGAGACCATGATCGCGGAGCTGGCCAAGCTCGACACCACGGACCCGTCCGGCCGCGCGGAACTCGCCGGACAGGGCATCGCCCCCGAGAACTGGTGGGCGGTGAACACGCTCAAGTTCGACGGTTACCGGCAGATCGAGTCGGACCTGGCCGACACCGCGGTGGACGAGGCCGCCCAGATCGCCGACGACGCCCAGCGCGACGCCTACATCACCGGTGCCGCCGTCGTGATCGCCCTGCTCGCCGCGTTCATCCTGGCCGGCATGGTGGCCCGCCAGATGAGCCGCTCCATGCGCCAGCTGCGCAACGCCGCCTTCGGCATCGCCGAGCAGCGGCTGCCGATGCTGGTCGACCAGCTCTCCCGCACCGACCCCGGCCGGGTCGACACCCGGGTCACACCGATCCCGATCACCTCCACGGACGAGATCGGCGAGGTCGCCCGCGCCTTCGACCAGGTCCACCGCGAGGCGGTGCGGCTCGCCTCCGAGCAGGCGCTGCTGCGGGGCAACATCAACGCGATCTTCACCAACCTGTCGCGCCGCAACCAGTCGCTGATCGAGGGCCAGCTGACCCTGATCACCGACCTGGAGAACAACGAGGCCGACCCGGACCAGCTGGAGAACCTCTTCAAGCTGGACCACCTGGCCACCCGTATGCGCCGCAACGGCGAGAACCTCCTCGTCCTCGCGGGCGAGGAGCCCGGCCGCCGCTGGGACCAGCCGGTGCCGCTGGTCGACGTGTTGCGCGCCGCCTCCTCCGAGGTGGAGCAGTACGAGCGCATCGAGCTGTCCGGCGTCCCCGACGCCGAGATCCACGGCCGGGCCGTGACCGACCTCGTGCACCTGCTCGCCGAGCTGCTGGAGAACGCCACGACGTTCTCCTCCCCGCAGACCAAGGTCCGCGTCACCGCGACCCGTCTCCCCGACGGCCGCGTGATGATCGAGATCCACGACAAGGGCATCGGCCTGACCGCCGAGGACTTCGCGGACATCAACCACAAGCTGGCCAACCCGCCGACCGTGGACGCCGCGATCTCGCAGCGCATGGGCCTGTTCGTGGTCGGCCGGCTGTCCGACCGGCACGGCATCCGCGTCCAGCTGCGTCCCTCCGGCGAGCAGGCCGGTACGACCTCGCTGGTCATGCTGCCGGACGCGATCACCCACGGTGGCGGCGGCGAGCAGCACCCGGAGCGCGACGAGTTCACGGTCTCCCAGATCATCCCGGAGCAGAACTTCCGGGGCGAGGACTTCAACCAGCCCCTGCGCACCGCGGCGGAGCTCGGCTTCGACGACAGCCGCTACGCGGAGGTCCCGGACGACATACGCGACCTGGACCCGGTCGGCCGTTCCCTGATGCGCGAGGAGCGCCGGGCGGCCCTGGAGGCCCAGGCACAGCCCCAGCAGCCCGAGTTGACCGCCCCGAACGGTCAGGAGGCCCCCGAGGCGTCCGCGTACCCCGACGAGTTCGCCGCCCCGCAGGGCTACGGCGACGGCCAGGGCTACGACGAGGGCCAGGGCTTCGACGGCGGCTACCAGGAGCAGCAGACCGGCGGGTACGACCGGCAGGCGTACGACAACGGGCAGCAGGCGGCCTACGAGGAGCAGCCGCAGCAGGCGGCGTACGGCGAGGACTACTACGCGCCGAGCGGCCACCTGCCGCAGAGCGGCGCCTTCCCGACGAACGGCGGCTACCCGGACCCCTCCTACGCGGAGCCGGCCCGGGAGGACCGCTCGGCGGCGGACGCCTCCGAGTCCTTCCCCTCCTTCGCCGAGCGGCGCCGGGAGGACGACTGGCCGCAGCAGGACGGCTACCGCAACGGCTACCCTGCCCAGTACCCTGCGGGTGCCCAGGAGTCGGAATCCGCGCAGGCCGCTGACGCAGGTGAGCGGGACAGCGTAGGCTTCGACCGTCCGGGACCGGCCCCCTCCGAGGTCCACGACCTGACCGACGCCGGGCTTCCCCGCCGCGGATCCACCGCGAGCGGCGCGAACGGCACGGGCGGCGCACGGCGCGTGACCCAGGAGCCGCCGGCCTCCACTCCGGAGAACGACGGTGACGGCAGCTGGCGCTCGGCGAACGACGAGCGCTGGCAGCAGGCCTCGCAGCTCCGGAAGCCCAAGGCGGGCGGAGTGACCTCCTCCGGCCTGCCCCGGCGGGTGCCCAAGGCCAACCTGGTCCAGGGTTCCGCCGAAACCACTCCCCAGGGAGGCCCACAGGTCTCCCGCGCTCCGGAGGACGTCCGGGGCAGGCTGAGCAACCTGCGGCGCGGTGTCCAACGGGGCCGCACCGCAGGCAGTGAAACGAACGGCCAGGGCTTCGGTCCTGACAGCACCTACAACCAGGAGCGTTAGTGTGAGCCCGATGAGCCAGGCGGCACAGAACCTGAACTGGTTGATCACCAACTTCGTGGACAACACCCCGGGGGTGTCCCACACGGTGGTGGTCTCCGCCGACGGACTCCTTCTGGCGATGTCCGAAGGCTTCCCCCGCGACCGCGCCGACCAGCTCGCGGCCGTCGCCTCCGGTCTGACGTCTCTGACGGCAGGCGCCTCCCGGATCTTCGAGGGCGGCAGCGTGAACCAGACGGTTGTGGAGATGGAGCGGGGATTCCTCTTCATCATGTCCATTTCCGACGGTTCGTCGCTCGCGGTTCTCGCACATCCGGAGGCGGACATCGGCCTCATTGGGTACGAGATGGCTCTTCTGGTCGACCGTGCCGGTACGGTCCTGACCCCGGATCTCCGAGCGGAGCTCCAGGGGAGCCTTCTCAACTAGCAGACGGACGGTGCGTTCCGGCGTCCCGTGGCCGTAAGGTTTCGGGACGCGGCTCCACAATGATGGATGCCCGGCACAGTCGGAGGAGGAGAAAGTGGCAACACCCCCAGGCAGTTCGTCTTCGGGCAACTGGTCGTACGGCCCTGCCCAGGGGCAGAACGACGCCGCCCAGAGCGGATACGGCTACCCCTCCGCCCCGAACCAGCAGCAGCCGTACGCGCCGCAGGGCCCCGGCCCTTCGCCGTACGACCAGCCGCACGCGCCGCGCATCCAGCCCGTGCAGCCGCAGCGCCGCACCCCCGAGCCGGCGCCCGCCGGGGCGTCGAACAACCCACTGGTGCGTCCGTACGCGATGACGGGCGGCCGCACCAGGCCGCGGTACCAGCTCGCCATCGAGGCGCTGGTGCACACCACCGCGCAGCCGCATCAGATGCAGGGCCAGCTGCCCGAGCATCAGCGGATCTGCAACCTCTGCCGGGAGATCAAGTCGGTGGCCGAGGTCTCGGCCCTGCTGACCATTCCTCTCGGCGTGGCCAGGATCCTCGTCGCCGACTTGGCGGAGGCGGGACTGGTCGCCATCCATCAGCCCGGCGGCGACGAGAACGCCGGCGGCCAGCCAGACGTGACACTGCTCGAAAGGGTGCTCAGTGGACTTCGCAAGCTCTAGCGGCGGTCCTTCCCGCTCCACCACCTCCGCGAAGATCGTGGTGGCGGGCGGCTTCGGCGTGGGCAAGACCACGTTCGTCGGCGCCGTCTCGGAGATCAACCCGCTGCGCACGGAGGCCGTCATGACGTCTGCTTCGGCGGGCATCGACGACCTCACCCACACCGGGGACAAGACGACCACCACGGTCGCCATGGACTTCGGCCGCATCACGCTCGACCAGGACCTGATCCTGTACCTGTTCGGCACCCCCGGCCAGGACCGCTTCTGGTTCATGTGGGACGACCTGGTGCGCGGCGCCATCGGCGCGGTCGTCCTCGTCGACACCCGCCGGCTCGCCGACTGCTTCCCCGCCGTCGACTACTTCGAGAACAGCGGACTGCCGTTCGTCATCGCGCTGAACGGGTTCGACGGGCAGCAGCCCTACCAGCCGGACGAGGTGCGCGAGGCGCTGCAGATCGGCCCCGACACCCCCATCATCACCACCGACGCCCGCCACCGCGCGGACGCGAAGTCGACGCTGATCACTCTCGTGGAGCACGCCCTGATGGCACGCCTGCGCTAGTCGTCCAGCCGTGCGACAGCCCCCTGCGGCCCCCGGGCTGCCGGGGGCTGTCGCACGTCGTCACAGCCCCGCGCCCCTGGGGGGCGTCGCCCCGGTCGGCGGCACGCGAAGAGGCCCCTCCTCGTGGAGGGGCCTCCGGTGTTGCCCGGGGTCAGCGCCAACTGTGCGGGGCGCGGAAGCCGCCCTCGCGCTCCAGGCGGCGCCAGCCGGCCTTCGCGCGCCCCCGGTGGGCCGGGGTCGCGGTGGCGGGGCGGGCGGCCGCGCGGGCGAGCAGGATCGCCGTGATGGCGGCGACTTCCTCGGGTTCGGCGTGGCCCTTCTCGACGCGGATGTCGGGAGTGGTCATGGGAGTGGCTCCTCGGGTCACTGCGGCGGGTTGCCGTGCTTGCGGGAGGGCAGGTCGGCGTGCTTGGTCTGGAGCATCGCCAGCGAACGGATCAGCACCTCGCGGGTCTCGGCGGGGTCGATCACGTCGTCGACCAGGCCGCGCTCGGCCGCGTAGTAGGGGTGCATCAGCTCGGCCTTGTACTCCTTGACCATCTTCTGCCGCATGGCCTCGGGGTCCTCGGCCTGGGCGATCTGACGGCGGAAGATGACGTTGGCCGCGCCCTCCGCGCCCATCACCGCGATCTCGTTCGTCGGCCAGGCGTAGGTGAGGTCGGCGCCGATGGACTGGCTGTCCATGACGATGTAGGCGCCGCCGTAGGCCTTGCGCAGGATCAGCGAGATCCGCGGCACGGTGGCGTTGCAGTAGGCGTACAGCAGCTTGGCGCCGTGGCGGATGATGCCGCCGTGCTCCTGGTCGACGCCGGGGAGGAAGCCGGGGACGTCCAGGAAGGTGATGATCGGGATGTTGAAGGCGTCGCACATCTGCACGAACCGGGCGGCCTTCTCCGAGGCCTCGATGTCCAGGACGCCGGCCAGGACCTGCGGCTGGTTGGCGACGATGCCGACGACCTGGCCGTCCATCCGGGCCAGCGCGCAGATGATGTTGCGCGCCCAGCGCTCGTGGACCTCCAGGTACTCGCCGTCGTCGACGATCTCCTCGATGACCTTGGCCATGTCGTACGGGCGGTTGCCGTCGGCCGGGACCAGGTCGAGCAGGACGTCGCTGCGGCGGTCGGGAGCGTCGGCGGCCTCCGCCCGGGGCGGGTTCTCCCGGTTGTTCTGCGGGAGGAGGGAGAGGAGGTAGCGCACCTCGTGGAGGCACGTCTCCTCGTCGTCGTAGGCGAAGTGGCACACGCCGGAGGTCTCGGCGTGCACGTCCGCGCCGCCCAGCCCGTTCTGCGTGATCTCCTCGCCGGTGACCGCCTTGACCACGTCCGGGCCGGTGATGAACATCTGCGAGGTGTCCCGGACCATGAACACGAAGTCCGTCAGGGCGGGGCTGTAGGCCGCGCCGCCCGCGCACGGGCCGAGCATCACGCTGATCTGCGGGATGACCCCGGACGCCTTGGTGTTGCGCTGGAAGATGCCGCCGTAGCCGGCCAGCGCGGAGACGCCCTCCTGGATGCGGGCGCCGGCACCGTCGTTCAGCGACACCAGCGGCGCCCCGGCCGCGATGGCCATGTCCATGATCTTGTGGATCTTCGTGGCGTGGGCCTCGCCCAGCGCGCCGCCGAAGATCCGGAAGTCATGGGCGTAGACGAAGACCGTGCGGCCCTCCACCGTGCCCCAGCCGGTGATCACACCGTCCGTGTACGGCTTCTTCTCCTCCAGACCGAAGCCGGTGGCCCGGTGCCGGCGCAGCTGCTCGACCTCGCGGAAGGACCCCGGGTCCAGCAGCAGCTCGATGCGCTCCCGCGCGGTCAGCTTGCCCTTGGCGTGCTGCGCCGCCGTCGCCTTCTCGCTCGGTCCGGCCAGTGCCTGCGCACGGATCTCGTGCAGTTCGGCCACGCGTCCGCGCGCGTCGGTCGGCTCGCCCGGCGCCTCATCCAAAACGGTCATGTAGTGACCTTACGAAGCCCACCGGGGAATGCGAGCCGTCGACTCCACACAGTCTCCGGGGCGTTTTCCTGGTGCCCTTGAACAGAACCACGGCCGCATGCAGGCGTTCCGACTGCTCAGAGGGCGTACGGCTTGTAGGGGTCGCACAAAGCCGCCGGCTGAGAGTCCCCTCACATCCAGGGGCGGCACATGCCTCCTCCGGAGTGACGCGCGGGCGCAGATGGCCGCCTGTGGCCGGGATCTCCGCGGAATCACCGGCCCGCGTGCGGGGTGTTCCCGGATGATCTCCGGCGGTTCGCCCGTTCGGGTCGGTTCGCTCCCGTAGAGCGTAGCGGTACGGCCGTGGTGGCGGACCGGCGCACTCGGTCCTTCACCCGAAGCGGTTCAGGAGCCGGCGGTAGAGACCGGGGGTGAGGCCGCGCACCCGGCCCGGGAGGGTGAGCCAGGTGGGGACGTAGGCGTCGTCGCGCCCCCGGGAGACCGCGTCCCAGACCACGCCCGCGACGCTGCCGGGCGAGGCGAGGCGGGGGCGGGAACGGTCGTACGGCCGCCCGCGGCGGGCGAAGAAGCGCGTCTCCACGGGGCCGGGCACGACGAGCGTCACCCCCACGCCCGTGCCGCGCAGTTCCTGCCGGAGCGCCTCGGCGAACACGGCGAGCCCGGCCTTGGCCGCGGAGTACACCGCTTCCTCCCGCACGCCCACACAGCCGGCCACCGAGCCGACGAGGACCACCCGTCCCCGGCCGGCCGCCACCATGGAGGGCAGGACCTCCCGTACGAGGTGCAGCGTCGCGTTGAGGTCCAGGAACAGCACCCGGTCGATGTCGGTGTGCGGCATGGTCTGGAACGGCCCCGCCCAGCCGATGCCCGCCCCGGCGACCAGCACGTCGATCCGGCCGGTCTGGCGCAGCGCGGCCTGGGCCAGCAGTCTCGCCCCCTCCGGGGCGGCGAGGTCGGCGGGCAGGAGGACCGCCGAGGTGCCGGCCGCCGTCTCCTCCAGCCGGCGCCGGTCCCGCCCGCTGAGCAGCAGGTGCCAGCCCCCGGCGGCGAAACGCCGCGCCGTGGCCGCGCCGATGCCCGAGGACGCCCCGGTGACGAGGGCGACGGGCAGGCCCGTGGAGGGCGGTGGCCCGTGCCTGCGCGCCGCGGCCGCGGTGGGTGCGGTGGGCCGGGCACCGCGTGCGGAGTCCGCCGGGGGATCGTAGGTGGAGCCGGAGCCGGTGTGGGTCACGAGTCGGTCTCCCTGCGCTGTCGCTGCTCTGGTCTCGTGGTCGCTGCTCTGGTCTCGTGGTCGCTGCGGGTCCTCGTCATCCAGGACACCCCTACTGCGGTGCACCGCGCCAGTGCTGGAGCCGTGCGCCCGGGCCCGGCTCCACCCGGTCCGACGCGCGTCGTTCGCGGCCGCCCGCGCTCCGCGCGCCGTACGGCAGGACCACCCCTGCGTGCCGCTCGGTGCCGCCATGCGGGTGTACCGGAGGTACGCGGCACGGGTTCGCCGGGATACGAAGGGAACACCCTTCCGTCTCCGGTTCCGTCCGGCTCCCGTGGCGAGGTCACCTTGCGTCTGCTGCTCGTCCACCCCAGCGCCCTGATGTACTCCGAGATCTTCCTCCGGCTCGAACCACTGGGCCTGGAACGGGTGGCGGGGGCCGCTCGTGCGGCCGGTCACGAGGTGCGGGTCGTCGACCTCCAGGTGCTCCGCCTCGGGCGGCTGCGGGACGAGGTGCGGTCCTTCCGTCCGGAGGCGCTCGGCATCTCGCTGAACTACCTGGCGAACATCCCCGAGGCGATCGCGCTGGCGGCGCGGGTGAAGCAGGAGGTGCCGGGCTGCTTCGTCTTCCTCGGCGGGCACAGCGTCTCCTTCGTCGCCGAGGAGGTGCTCGAGCAGGCGCGGGGCGCGGTGGACGCCGTGGTGCGCGGCGAGGGGGAACCGGCGGTCGCGCCCCTGCTGGAGGCGGTGCGCGACGGCGGGGTGGAAGGGGTGCCGGGCGTCGTCACGGCCGCCGGACGCGGGCCCGCGCCGCTGATGCTGCACGGCATCGACGTCCCGCTCCCGGCCCGGGACCTGATGCGGGGCCGGCGCCGTTACTTCATCGGCGAGCTCGACCCGTGCGCCTCCATCGAGTTCACCCGCGGCTGCCCCTGGGACTGCTCGTTCTGCTCGGCCTGGACGTTCTACGGCCGCAGCTACCGCAAGGCCTCGCCGGAGGCGGCGGCGGAGGACCTGGCGCGCATCCGCGAGCCGAACGTGTTCGTCGTGGACGACGTGGCGTTCATCCGGCCGGAGCACGGGGACGCCATCGCCGCGGAGGTGGAGCGGCGCGGCATCCGCAAGCGGTACTACCTGGAGACGCGCGCCGACGTCCTGCTGCGGCACCCGGAGGTGTTCGAGCGGTGGGCGCGGCTGGGGCTGCGCTACATGTTCCTCGGCATGGAGGCGATCGACGCCGAGGGCCTGGACCTGTACCGCAAGCGGGTCAGCCCCGACGAGAACCTGAAGGCGCTCGACACGGCGCGCCGGCTCGGCATCAAGGTCGCCATCAACCTGATCGTGGACCCGGCCTGGGACGAGGAGCGCTTCCGGGTGGTGCGGGAGTTCGCGCTGGCCGTGCCGGAGATCGTGCACTTCACCGTGATGACGCCGTATCCGGGCACCGAGATCTGGCACACCGAGTCGCGCCGGCTCACCACCCGCGACTACCGCCTCTTCGACATCCAGCACGCGGTGGTGCCGACCGTGCTGCCGCTGGAGCGCTTCTACGAGGAGCTGGTGCGCACCCAGGCCGTCATCAACCGCAAGCACCTGGGACTGCGCACGGCGTTCGGCGCGGCACGGGTGCTCACCCGCAACCTGCTGCACGGACAGACCAACTTCGCCCGCATGCTGTGGAAGTTCAACCAGGTCTACAACCCGCGCCGGCAACTCGCCGACCACGCCCGGCCGGTGCGCTACGAGCTGCCGCTCCCCCAGCACCTCGACGTCGGCGACCGGCGCATGCTGTACGTCCACACCCGGGGCACGACGCAGGGCGCGCCGACCCGGCGGACACCGGACTAGGACCTGTCGCGGGAGGCGGGTCGTCCCATGGTGATCGCCGTCCTCGCCTCGCTGGCCGCCGGCGTCTGCTTCGCGGTCGCGGGCGTCCTGCAGCAGTGGGCGGCGGCGGCCCGGCCGGACGCGGAGGCGCTCACGGCGCGGCTGCTGGGACACCTGGCGCGGGATCCGCTGTGGCTGAGCGGCATCGGGCTGGCCGTGGTGGCGTACGGATTCCAGTCGCTGGCGCTGGCGTTCGGGCCGCTGGCCCTGGTGCAGCCGCTGATCGTCGCGGAACTGGTCTTCGCGGTCCCGCTGTCGGCCCGGCTGCACCGGCTGCGGCTGGGGCCCAGGGAGTGGCTGGGCACCTGTGCGGTGGCCGCGGGTCTGGCCCTGGCCCTGCTCTCCGCGCGCCCGCACGGCGGTGACCCGCGGGCGGTCGACCTGCTCACCTGGCTGCTGGTCGTCGGCGTGATCACGGCCGTGGTCTGCACCATCCTCGCGGTCGCGCGGGTGCTGACCGGTCCCTGGCGGGCCTCGGCCACGGCGCTCGCCGCCGGGGCGGTCATGGGCACCCAGTCCGTCCTGCTGGCCGTGACCGTGGAACACCTCCGGGACGACGGGCCGCTCGCGGCCCTGGCCGCCTGGCAGACGTACGCGCTCGTCGCGGCCAGCGCGGGGGGCCTGCTGCTCATCCAGAGCGCCTTCCAGCAGGGCCCGCTGGCCGCGAGCATGACCGTCCTCGACGCGACGGAACCGGTGGTCGCGGTGACCGTGGGCACGGTCCTGTTCGGCGAGGCGATCCACACGGGCTGGCCGGTCTCTGCGGCGACGGTGGCGGGGCTGGCGCTGGTGGGGGCGGGGATCGTGAGCCTGGACACCTCTCCGGTGGTCATGGCGCTGCACGGGCGACGCGGGAGGGGCGGGCGGGACCGGACGGCATGAGCGGTCGCGGGTCCGGGACTCACCTCCACGCGGTGCCCGGGGAACGGGGGGACCAGACCGGGAGCAGGTCCTCCTCCAGCACGTGGTCCCACGAGCGGTGGGTGTTCCTGGCCGTGGCCGCGGCCCGTCGGCGCACCGCCTCCCGTCCGGCGGGCCGGTCGACCAGCGCGCACAGGGCGTCCGCCCAGTCCCGTGGGTCGTCGTGGCGGACGACGATCCCGTCCCGGCCGGGCGCGGTCAGCCAGCGGGTGGTGTGCGCGCCCTCGGGCAGGACGACCGCCAGGCCGCACGCCATCGCCTCGGCGACGACGTTGCCGATGGTCTCCGTGCGGGACGGGAAGGCGAAGACGTCGCAGCCCGCGTACACCCGTGCCAGCCGGTCCTGCGGGAGCGGCCCGAGCAGGGTGACGTCCGGGCCGAGGGCGCGGCGCACCGCTTCCGCCTCGGTGCCCGAGCCCGCGACGACCAGGTGCGCGGCCCTGCCCCGGGCGCGCAGCAGCCGCACGCTCTCGGTCAGCAGCGGCACCCCCTTCGTGGCGTCCAGCCGCCCGGCGAACAGCACCAGCGGGCGGTCGGCCGGCAGGCCGTACTCGCGCGCCAGCCGGGCGCGGGCGGTGCGGTCGGGCCGGAAGAGGTCGTGGTCGATGCCGCGGCGCAGCAGGGCGACCCGGTGCGGGCCGAGGGCGCGGGCGAGTTCCGCGCGTCCTTCCGGGGTCGGGACCAGCACGTGCTCGCAGCTGCCCAGCAGCCGGTCCCGCCGCCGCCGCAGCCGGGTCTCCGCCCCGTCCGCGAGGAGGTCGCCCACCCGTGGCGGGGAGCCGGGCAGCCACCGGCCGGCCAGGTAGCGGGCGTAGACGGCGGCCAGCAGCGGGACGTCGGTGTGCACGGAGCCGACGAGCCGTGGCCACGGGGCGCCCCGCCGGGCCGCACGGCGGCCGAGCCGTACGGCGGTGGCGGCGAAGGCGAAACTGTGGGTCAGGTGCCAGACGTCGTGCCGGGGCAGCAGGGCCGCGAGCCGCGGGTGGTACGGCGCGAGGTCGCAGACGTCCTCCGCGCCGTCGGCCGACCGCACCGCCGCCGTGCTGAGCACCGGTCGGAGCATGACGAACCGGACGTGCGGGGCGAGGGGCTCGACCCGCTCCCGGTCGCCGAGGAAGTAGACGGTCAGGTCCAGTCCGGTGCCGTCGGGCAGGCGTCCGGGGAGGCGGGCGGCACTGCGCGCGAAGTGCTCCCAGCACTTCACATGGCCACCGGACGTATCGCGCCGCAGCAGCTCCACGAGAACGGCGACGGAGGGCACGATCAGGCCAGTACCACCCTTCCGAGTGCCTCAATCGCGACACCCTCGCCAAAGATGTTGAACATTGAAGGGAATGGGTCTACGGTGGGCCGCGTTGAATTAGTTGAAAATTCAACGTGATCTCCCCGTTCTCAGGAGGAACACCATGGGCGTCTTCAACCGCAGGAACGACCAGACCGCGACCGCCACGGCCGCCGCCGTGAGCCCGGACCTGGCCGCCCTCACCGGCGAGTACACGATCGACCCGGCGCACACCACGATCGGCTTCGTCGCCCGGCACGCCATGGTCACCAACGTCAAGGGCAGCTTCCAGGACTTCACCGGCACGCTGCGCCTCGACGGCACCGACCCGTCCAACTCGACGGCCACCGTCGACGTGGTGATGGACAGCATCGAGACGGGCAACGCCGACCGTGACGGCCACCTGAAGAGCGCGGACTTCTTCAGGACGGACGAGTTCCCGACGATGACGTTCCGCTCCACCGAGGCGGAGGCCCTCGGCGGCGACGACTACCGCATCACCGGTGACCTGACCATCCTGGGCACCACCCGGCCGGTCACCATCGACCTCGAGTTCAACGGCGCCGCGAAGGACCCCTTCGGCAACGAGCGCGTCGGCTTCGAGGGCAAGGCGGAGATCCTGCGCTCCGACTGGGGCCTGACCTGGAACGCGGCGCTGGAGACGGGCGGCTTCCTGGTCTCCGACAAGATCAAGCTGACCTTCGACATCTCGGCGATCAAGCAGGCGTGAGCTCCGCCGCCCCCTCGGGGGCACCGGAGCCCACCCCGGCGACGGCCCGGCCCCGGACACGGCGCCCGGGCCGGCCGATCGACCCGGCGGAGTCCGCTCCGGACCGTTCCGACGGTGCGTGCCCGTCGGCCACGACCACCAGGTCGTACCCCCGGCCCGGCGCCCGCCGGGCCGCGGTGCCCGCGCGGACCCCGGTCGCGCACCCCGTGACGATCACCTCGGTGACGCCGAGGCCCTCAGCCCCGGCCGAGCCCGGTGTCCGGGACCCGGCCGGGATCGTCCCGTCGGCCACCGGCCCTCCCGCGCGGGGCGTCGGCCCGGGCACGACGCACCGGCCCACCACGCAACGGGCCCCGCAGCGCGGGCGTGCCTGAGCCGCCCGTCCCTCCCCGGCCGTCCGCTCGCTTCTCCCCCGTGCCGGAGCGGGCCGGACCGAGGGCGGTCCATGGCCGCCGGCGGACCGGCGGCGCCGGAACCGGGCCGGTCCTCCCCGCGTCAGAACCCGCCGCCGAAGTCCCCGCCGCCCCCGCCGAAGCCGCCCCCTCCGAAGTCCCCTCCACCGAAGCCGCCGCCGAAGTCCCCGCCGTCGAAGTCCGCGCCGGAGACGTCGCCGCCCTCGTAGCCGCCGAAGTCGCCGTAGCCGGCGCCGTAGTCGGCCGCGTAGGCGGGACCGGCCATCATGCCGCCGAGCATCGTGCCGACGAGGAGGCCGGGCAGCAGGCCGCCGCCGAAGTAGCCGCCGACCCAGGGACCGTAGGCGGGGCCGGCGTCCCAGTAGGGGCGGCGGCCGTAGTCGGTGTCGACCTCGCGGACCATCGGGTCGCGGCCGTCGGTGAGGCGGGCCCGGTCGGCCGCGCAGACCGGGACCTCGCGGGCGGCGCCGCCCGGGGGCGTCCAGGTGGCGTCGGCGACCGAGGGGCCGTGGCGCGGGTCGAAGAAGCAGGGCGGGCGGCGCTCCGGCAGCGGGCGGCCCTCACGGCGCGCGGCCAGCCGGGCGAGGGCGAAGCGCCCGTCCTCCACGGCCTGGGTGACGCCCCGGACGTCCTCCGGTTTGCGGGCCTCGGCCATCAGCCGCTTGGACTGCTCGTAGGCGTCGAGCGCGTGCGCGTAGTCCGTGCGCATCGCGTCGTCCGCGCCGGGCTCGGCGGGGTGGAAGTCGAGGCGGTCGAGCTCCTCGCCGAAGGCGGTGATGTCCTCGTCGACCACCACCCGCAGCTTCTCCAGCGAGGCCCGCTGCTCCTCCTCGTGGCGGCGCCGGTTGCGGCGGGACAGGGCGTACACGCCCGCGCCGCCGGCGGCCAGCAGGGCACCGACGGTGACCAGCCCGCCGACGGGGACGTCGCCGCCTCCGCCGCTCCAGGAGTTCGGC
Organism: Streptomyces griseomycini; assembly: GCF_014203535.1. GTDB lineage: Bacteria > Actinomycetota > Actinomycetes > Streptomycetales > Streptomycetaceae > Streptomyces > Streptomyces griseomycini. Next base: position 1,873 of record NZ_JACHJI010000015.1, on the reverse strand, counting down.
GCCGACCCGCCGATGTTGCGCAGCGCGTCGTCCACGAAGTCGTTCAGCTGGGCCTTGGCGTCGCCCGCGCCCTGCGCGGCCGCGACCAGGTTCTGCACACCCTGGCGGCTCATCACGCTGCTGTCGGCGCGCGCGTCGAACTCGTCGCCGAGGCGGATGCCGTACAGCCCCGTGACGCCGGTCTCCGTGCGCAGGTCCCGGAAGAGGCCGTCGGTCGGGTAGTCCGCCGGGAGGACTGCCACGAAGACCGGTTTGTCCGCTTCCTCGATCTTGTCGGCGAGGGCCTCGGCGTCGGACTCCGCCAGGATGTCCGTGGCCTCGGGGTCGACGTAGACGGGGCTCTCGCGCAGCTCGCGGGCGATGGTCGAGAGGTCGGTGGCCGCGTGCGCCCCGGGCGCACCGGCCATGAGCACCGCCAGCGCGGCGGCGATCGGCACGATCAGCAGGCGTACGAGGAGCGTACGCGTCGGCGCGGCCTTCATACGTACGAAAGTACCCAAATGGGCGATTAACAGACATCGGGTAACGGACATCGGGCCCGACGGGGGTTTCCGGTGACGCCCCCGCCGGGCCCGTTCTCCTCGGCCCCGGCGCTTCCTACGCGGCCGGTTCCACCCCGGCGCGCAGCAGGCCGTAGGTGTACGCGTCCTCCAGCGCCTGCCAGGAGGCGGCGATGACGTTGTCCGCGACGCCCACCGTGGACCACTCCCCCGCCCCGTCGGACGTGGAGATCAGGACCCGGGTGGTGGAGTGGGTGCCGTGCTTGCCCTCGAGGATGCGGACCTTGTAGTCGACCAGCTCCAGCTTGGCCAGCTGGGGGTAGATCCGCTCCAGGGCGACGCGCAGGGCGCGGTCCAGGGCGTTGACCGGGCCGTTGCCCTCCGCGGTGGCGACGATGCGCTCGCTCTTGGCCCACAGCTTCACCGTGGCCTCGTTGGCGTGGCTGCCGTCGGGGCGGTCCTCGACGATCGCGCGCCAGGACTCGACCTCGAAGTACTTCAGCGGCCCGCCCTCGGCCTCCGCGCGCAGCAGCAGTTCGAAGGAGGCGTCGGCGGCCTCGTAGGTGTAGCCCTTGAGCTCGCGCTCCTTGACCCGCTCCACGACCCGGCCGACCAGCTCGCGGTCGCCGCCGAGGTCGATGCCGAGCTCCTTGCCCTTGAGTTCGACGGAGGCGCGGCCGGCCATGTCGGAGACCAGCATCCGCATGGTGTTGCCGACCTGTTCGGGGTCGATGTGCTGGTACAGGTCCGGGTCGACCTTGATCGCGGAGGCGTGCAGGCCGGCCTTGTGGGCGAACGCGGAGACGCCGACGTAGGGCTGGTGGGTGGAGGGGGTGAGGTTGACGACCTCGGCGATGGCGTGCGAGATGCGGGTCATCTCGCGCAGCCGGCCCTCGGGCAGCACCTTCCGGCCGTACTTCAGCTCCAGCGCGGCCACGACCGGGAACAGGTTGGCGTTGCCGACCCGCTCGCCGTAGCCGTTGGCGGTGCACTGCACGTGGGTGGCGCCCGCGTCGACGGCGGCGAGGGTGTTGGCGACCGCGCAGCCGGTGTCGTCCTGGGCGTGGATGCCCAGCCGGGCGCCGGTGTCGGCCAGCACGGTGGCCACCACGGCCTGGACCTGCGCCGGGAGCATGCCGCCGTTGGTGTCGCACAGCACCACCACGTCGGCGCCGGCGCCGGCGGCGGCGCGCACGACCGCCTTGGCGTACTCGGGGTCGGCGCGGTAGCCGTCGAAGAAGTGCTCGCAGTCGACGAACACCCGCCGGCCCTGCTCCCTGAGGAAGGAGACCGTGTCGCGCACCATCGCCAGGTTCTCCTCCAGGGTGGTGCGCAGGGCGAGCTCGACGTGGCGGTCGTGGGACTTGGCGACC
>NZ_JACHJI010000014.1 GCF_014203535.1 Streptomyces griseomycini | reverse complement strand
ATGCCGGGGGTGGACATGACCGTCACGCCGCCGGCCAGGGCCAGGGAGCACTCGCCCGAGCGCAGGGCGCGTACCGCCAGGTGCAGGGCGACCAGCGACGACGAGCACGCCGTGTCCACGGTCAGCGCCGGGCCCTGCAGCCCGAGCGTGTACGCCACCCGGCCGGAGGCCACGCTCGGTGTGGTCCCCGTCAGTCCGAACCCGGCGGCACCCGCACCCGCCTCACCCAACCGCGGACCGTACTCCTGGGCCATGACACCGGCGAACACCCCCGTCCGGGTGCCGCGCAGGGAGTCCGGGGCGATCGCGGCCCGCTCCAGGGCCTCCCAGCACACTTCGAGGAAGGCGCGCTGCTGCGGGTCCATCGCCAGCGCCTCGCGCGGCGAGATCCCGAACAGTTCGGCGTCGAACTCCGCGGCGCCGTCGAGGAATCCGCCGTTGCGCACGTAGGCGGTGCCCACGTGGTCCGGGTCGGGGTGGTAGAGGCCGTCCAGGTCCCAGCCCCGGTCGGCCGGGAAACCCGAGATCACGTCGCGCTGCTCGGCGACCACCCGCCACAGCGCCTCGGGCGAGTCCACCCCGCCCGGGAAACGGCACCCCATACCGACGATCACGATCGGATCGTCCTGATCGGAACGGGCCTCGGGGACCGCCGCGTCGTGCCGCGCGTCGGCGAGCAGCGCGGCCAGCCCGGCGGGGCTGGGGTGGTCGTACACCACCGTGGTGGGGAGCTTGCGCCCGGTGGCGGTGACCAGCCGGTTGCGCAGCTCGACGACCATCGCCGAGTCGATGCCCAGCTCCTTGAACGTCCGCCGTGGTTCGATCTCGGCGGCGGAGTCGTGGCCGAGAACGGCGGCGGTGTGCGCCCGTACCAGTTCCAGGGCGGCCGGGCCGGTCAGCGAGCGGCCGGGTTCGGTCCGGTGTCCGTCCGCGGCGTCCTCCGGGAGCGCCGCGGCCGGCGGCGTCGGCGCGGTGCCTGCCGGCGGCAGGGCCCGGGCGGTGCGGGGCTGTCCGGAGATCCAGTGGCGGCGCCGCTGGAAGGCGTACGTCGGCAGCTCGGCACGGGCGGTGCCGGCGGGCAGGACGGCGGACCAGTCCACCTCCGCGCCGTGGCAGAACGCCTCGCCGAACGCGAGCAGCAGGCGCTGCGGGCCGCCCTCCCCGCGGCGCAGCGTGCCCAGCGCGGCGACCGGCAGGTCCGCGGCCTCCGCGGTCTGCTGGACGGCGAGCGCCAGCACGGGGTGCGGGCTCATCTCGAGGAACAGCTCGTGCCCCGCGTCGAGCAGCGCCCGTACGACGGGCTCGAACCGCACGGGCTCCCGCAGGTTGCGGTACCAGTAGTCGGCGTCCAGCTCGGAGCCGTCCAGCGCCTCGGCGGTCACGGTGGAGTGCAGCGGCACGTTCCCGGTGCGCGGTGCGATACCGGCGAGCTCGGCCGACAGCGTGTCGCGTACGGCGTCGACGTGCGGGCTGTGCGAGGCGTAGGCGACCGGGACGCGCCGGGTACGGACGTCCTCGCCGTAGTGCGCGGCCAGTGCGTCCAGGGCGTCCCCGTCACCGGCCACCACCGTCATGCCGGGCGAGTTGACGGCGGCCACGCTCAACCGCGGGTACGCGGCGAGGGTGTCGCGTACCCGGTCGGCGGGCAGCGACACGGTGAGCATGCCGCCGCCGCGCTCGGCCAGCGCGCCGAGGGCGGCGCTCCGCACGGCGATCAGCAGGGCCGCGTCGTCCAGGGTGAGGGCGCCGCTGACGGTGGCGGCGGCGATCTCGCCCTGTGAGTGACCGACGACCGCGGCCGGTTCGACACCTGCCGCCCGCCACAGCGCGGCCAGCCCGACCATCACGGCCCACAGGGCGGGCTGCACGACGTCGTCGCGGTCGAGTGCGGGCGCGCCGGGGCGTCCGCGCAGCACATCGGTCAGCGACCAGTCGCGGTACGGGCGCAGCGCGCGCTCGCAGTCCTCGACGACCCGGGCGAAGACGGGGGCGCTGTCGAGGAGTTCCGCCGCCATGCCGGCCCACTGCGAGCCCTGGCCGGGGAAGACGAACACCGCCTCACGGACGGCCCGGTGGCTGACGCCCTCGACCGCGGCCTGGGTGACCCGGGCGTCGGCGACCGAGTCGAGGGCGGTCAGCAGGCCGTTCCGGTCGGAGCCGACCAGAACGGCCCGGTGGGTGAAGGCGGTGCGGTCGTGAGCGAGGGCCCGGGCGATCTCGGCGGCACCGAGGTCCGGGTGGGCGGCGAGGTGTTCGCGCAGCCGGGCCGCCTGGGCGCGCAGCGCCTTGTCGCCGCGTCCGGACAGGACCCAGGCGACGGAATCGTATGCGTCCGATTCCTTCGGCTGTTCTGGCTCGTTCTCGGCGGCCACGGCCGCGGCGACGTCGCCCGGCCACTCGCTGAGCACCAGATGACAGTTGGTGCCCCCCATTCCGACCGATGTCACACCCGCGACGAGCGGCCCGTCGGGATTCGGCCACGGTCCGGTTTCGGTGACGGCGGCGAGCCGCAGCTCGTCGAACGGTATCTGCGGATTCGGGGTCCGGTAGTTCAGGGTCGGGACGAGTTCCCGCTCTTTGACGCAGAGAATGGCCTTGATGAGTCCCGCTATGCCTGCGGCCCCTTCGAGGTGGCCGATGTTCGTCTTGACAGAACCGAGTCTGAGCGGATTCTCCGGGGTGCGGGACGAGGCGAAAACAGCCCCCAGGGCCGATGCCTCTATGGGGTCGCCGACCCTGGTTCCCGATCCGTGGATTTCGACGTACTGCGCTTGTTCCAGCGGGATGAGCGCGTTTTCCCAGGCGTCGCGTATGACGCGTTCCTGGGCCTTTCCGCGGGGAGTGGGAAGGGTGTCGCTCGCGCCGTCGTTGCCGACGGCGCCGCCGCGCAGCAGGCAGTGGATGCGGTCCCCGTCGGCCACGGCCCGGCTGAGGAGTTTCAGCGCCACCACACCGCCGCCCTCGCCCCGGACGTAGCCGTTCGCCCGGGCGTCGAGCGCGAAGCACCGGTGGTCGGGCGAGAGGCTGCCGAAGGCTGCCAGGGCGTGGGTGCTCTCCGGCGCGAGGTTGAGGTTGACGCCGCCGGCCAGCGCCACGACGGACTCGCCGCGGCGCAGGCTCTCGCAGGCCAGGTGCACCGCGACCAGCGACGACGACTGTGCGGTGTCGACCACCATGCTGGGGCCCCGCAGGCCGAGGACGTAGGAGATCCGGTTGGCGATGATGCCGCGGTGCAATCCGGTCACCGTGTGCGCGGAGGTGGCGCCGGGACCGGCCGCGTGGGTGAGGGTCGTGTAGTCGTCGGCGATCGCGCCGACGAAGACGCCGGTGGCGGTGTCGGCGAGGGTGGCCGGGACGATGCCGGCGTCCTCCAGCGCCTCCCAGGCGAGTTCGAGCGCGAGCCGCTGCTGCGGGTCCATCGCGGCGGCTTCGCGCGGGGATATGCCGAAGAACTCGGCATCGAAGGTGTCGACATGGGGCAGGAAACCGCCAGGGCGCGGTGCCTTCTCGCCTAAATCGGCGAGGTGTGCGCGATCCTCGGGTGGCTCTGCTATGGCGTCGCGGCCGTTCCTGAGGAGATCCCAGAATTCGGCGGGGTTCGCCCCACCGGGAAAGCGACAGGAAAGCCCGACGACGGCGACTGTGCGGTCGTCGAACTGGTCGGGCGTTCGTACCGTGCTGTCCGGCGAAGGCGCTGTCACCTTAATCCGGGCATGGCGGATCATGGTTTTCTTACTCCCCCCGTGAAGCATAATCAACGGCGCTGCCGACTCGTCGGCCCAGCCTGATTCGTTTTGGAGCCTAGCATCGCGCTGGCGCTCCGTAAACCAAAGGCCATGGCGTGGAGTCGGTATGCGAAATCAATATGCCGAGTAATCGGGGGGACCGGCGTCCCTTGTAAGGTTCCCGTCAACCGCGCGGAAACAGCGCGTACTCGCGGTGGACCGGTCTCCGCGTGGCATCGGCCGCCGGGACCACGTGGCGCGGAGCGCGCCCGTGCCGACGGTCGGCCGATGCCTCCCCGTCCGGTGACACCGCCCCAGGGTGCCGGTCGGCAGGAGGGCGGAGGTCAAGCCGGGCCAGGGGCCCGCAGGCCCGGGACCGACGCCACGGAGGAGCCGACGGGACGGGCGCTCGCGGGCCGCGGCCCGGTCACCGGGAAGCGGCGGCCGAGGCGTGGTGTCGTGCCGGTTCCTCCGCGGCGTCCGCCGCCGGGTGCGCCTTGGTGAGGGTGCAGACGCCGTCCACGCACTGACGCTCCAGGCGGCCGCGGGAGACGGTCTGCGCCAGGCCGACCATCCAGCAGGTGGGGCAGCCGCGGAAGGCGACCAGGGCCAAGGGGGCCGCCAGCAGGGTGGCCGGGCCGGCGACGGGCACCAGGGCGATCGAGCCGATGATCAGCCCGAAGCCGATGGCGCCGCGCGCCAGGTGACGCGGGAGGGACTTGCTGGCGTAGTCCGGCTCGGGCGCCGCGGACGGCGCGGTGGCCCGGTCCTTCACGCCCTGCGCGGGATTCATGGTGTTCACGGTCGTGGGTCTCCTCCGACTGGTCGGTCGATGGCTTGATCGGGTGTCTGGTCGGTCGCCGCGAGCGAGTGGCGCAGCGCGGCGCGTGCTCTGTGCAGCCGCGACTTCATCGCGGCGTTGCTCAGACCGAGCGAACGGGCGACGGTCTTGCCGGGCAGGCCCTGTACGTCCCGCATGATCAGGACCTGCCGCTGGTCACGGGGGAGGGCACTGACCGCGGCCGCGATCCGCTCCACCTCCAGTCGCTGCAGCACCGCGTCCTCGGCGGACGGTTCCGGTTCGGCCGGCGTCTCGTTGTTCCGCGAGACGAGCAGCCGTACGTGCCGGAGGCATTCGTTGCGCACGATCCGGAACATCCATGAGGCAAGCGCGCCGGTGGCCCGTAAGGTGCCGATCTTCCGGTAGAGGATGATCAGCGCCTCCTGCGCCGCGTCCTCCGCGTCCTGCGGCGAGGCGCACAGAGATATGGCGAACTTGCGCACATGAGGCTGCGATTCCATGACGACGGTGGTGAGCGAAGTGACGTCGCCGTCCTGAGCGGCCTTGATCAGCCGCTCGTCCGGCCAGGAGAAGCGTCGGTTCATGTGCTACTCATACCCGTGAGGCGCCCCGCGCGCAGGCGTCGGTCAGCCCCGGCTCTTGTAACGCCGCATCAGGTGCCAGCTGCACGCGCCCACGAGCAGGACTCCGATCACTACGAGACTAGTGACCATCATTGGTGTTTCCTCCCGGTTCTGTCGGCCCGTTCGGCCGGTACACGCATAAGAGACGGGGAGGCCCGGAAAGGATTCGCCTCCCGCCGAAGTTTTTTTCGGACCGTGCCGCGGCCCCGCTCGCGCGGCCGCGGCACGCGGTCCGCGCGGGGACCGGGAGGGGGCGCGCGCCCGGAGGCCCCACGGTCGGCGCGGCCGCGCGGGCACGCCGGGGAACACGTACCCGGACCCGGAGGTTCCGTCAGCGCCGGTCCTGTCGTCGCAAGGGGGACAGGAGCCGATGGGTTCGACCCGTCCATGTGGGATCCCGTGACACACGAGAGGGCCTGACGGGTGAGCGAGACACCATCGAACACCCTGCAATACCGCTTCGACGGACCGGAAGACGCCCCGGTCCTGATCCCGGCTCCCTCACTGGGCACCACATGGCACAGGTCGTAGAGACCGTCCACGGGCGTCCACGTCAGTCCGTCGTGGGTGCGTTGCAGCGGGTCAGGGCGTGGCGGTCCGGGGACGTCGGCGTAGTCGGTGACAGACGCGTGACAGCGCCGGTGACAGACCGAGGCTCCGCCGGGGAGCATCCTTGGCGGGCCTCTGTCCGGAGCCACGAGACGAACTGTACGCCGAAGCCGCCGAAGGACTGACCCAGCAGATCGCCCTCGTCGGAATCGGCGGCCTGACGGGATGGCGCGGAGCCGCGGTCGGGCCGGGCGGGGGACGTTACTACGGGGAACCGGGTTCGACGCACTTCGGACTCCCCGTCGTTCGGGTCGTCGGGGGTCAGTCCGCTGGGGTCGGTGAGCAGGGTGGGGGCGTTGTCGGCGTAGGCGTAGGGCGATATGTACGGCGTGGTCTGGGCGCGGGTGGCCGGGTCGGGCCGGGTGAAGCGGCCGGTGGTGGTGTCGTACTGACGGGCGTGGAGGTCGGGATCGCCGGTGGTGGTTTCGTAGCGGGCGCCGGTGCAGGAGGGAGGGCTGGCGGGGGCACCGCCGGTGACGGTGCCCAGGACCCGGGTGCCGAACGGGTTGTAGGCCCAGCGCTGGTAGAGGGTGCCGGTGCTGGAGCGCAAGGGCGGGCTGACGCCGCAGAAGGCGACGCCGAGGGCGGCACCCATCTGGTCATCGTGTCGGGGCTGCGCGATGACGAACCGCCCACGGACGACGGGTTCGTGACGTACGTCAGGAAGAGGCTGCCGCATCCGCTCCTGCGTCGGTGGCCGGACGAGGCCGAGCCCCTCTCGTCGGCGTTCGGCTACCGGCGGACCGCGAACATCCGCCGCCGCTACGACCTGCCCGGCCGCCGCCGGGCGGGGTTCCTTGCCGCCGGCGACGCCCTGTGCACGTTCAACCCGATCCACGGGCAGGGCATGGCTGTCGCCGCGATGAGCGCGGTCGTCCTGCGTGAGACCCTGTCCGGTCCGCGCCGGATCCCCACGACGCGGTGCGTGCAGAAAGCGCTCCCCGCGGCGTCCCGGCAGGCATGGGGCATCTCCGCCGGGTCGGACCGCTCGATGCCGGGCGCGGTGGGCAGTGCCCTGGCCTCCGGGCCGGCGGACCGCGTCGCCGGCTGGTACCTGCGGCGCGTCCTGGAGCGCTACCCCGGTGACCCGGTGGTGGGGACCGCCTTCCGCTCCGTACTGGGCCTCTGCGCACCCGTCACCAGCCTGTTCGCCCCCTCCGTGGCCCGTGCCGTCCTCCTCCGGCCGCCCATGCCGACGCCGGCCGAGCCGCCGACCTCACCGGAGGAACCCGGGGCCTGAGGAAGGGCGGCAGCTGATGGTCTGTCCGGCTGTCCGGCCGGGTGGGCGGTCGCAGCCTTCTGGGCCTGGCGGGGGACGGTCTGGGCTTGTCGAGGTGCCCGTGCACCGTGAAACGGGGCACGCCGAATCTGTCGGGGACCTGCTGGACGGTCTTCTCCCGCTCGTCGTCGTGGAGCCGCTGGACGAGCACGGCCTGGTCCGCGGTGAGCTCGGCCTGCGCCCGCCGTCTGTTCCGGCGGCGGATCCGACGCCTTCGGCGCGGGATTCCATCTCCACGCTCACGTCACTCCGCCCCGGTGGGCAGAACCCACGCCGAACCCTACGGTTCGCACGGGGTCGCCCAGCTGATCAGAGAGGCTGGCGAGGTGCCGCGAGTACGTCCCTGAGTACCTTCTCGAGCGTGACGCGGGCCAGTTCGTGTCTCAGGGTCTCCTCGATGTCCTGGTAGATGCCCCGCATTGCCGGCTGGATGCCGTGACCCACCACGCATCCCTGGTCCGGGGTGGTGCGGTGCATCGCGAACAGCGGGCCGGGTTCCACTGCCTCGTACACGTCGAGCAGGGTGATCGACCCCAGCTCGCGCGCCAGCGACCAGCCCGCGCCCGCGCCCCGCCGGGACTCCACGAGGCCGGCCCTGCGCAGCTCGCCGAGCAGCCGCCTGATCACCACGGGGTTGGTGTTCGCGCTGGCTGCGATCTGCTCGGAGGTGGCGACCTCGTGGCCCTGGCGCTGGTAGAGACCGATCCAGGCCAGCGCATGGGCGGCAATGGTCAGCCTGCTGTTGGCGCTCATGATCCCTCCTCCGGTCGCAACGCTCCATGTTACGACAGCGCAGTCGCAACAGTGAAGGTTGCGACAATCTGCCGTAACAATTATCGTTACGACAGCCGGGAAGGGTCGATCAAAGGCAAGCGCGGACCGTGAGCGTGTTGCGAACTCAGAGGAGAACAGGGATGGAAAGTAACGAAAAGACCATTCGCGAGGCTTACCGGCTCGCGGAAGGGAACGTTCTCGACGGTGACGGTTTCCTGGCCTTGTTCACCGAGGACGGGTCGTTCAACGACATGTCGACCTCGCGGAGTTTCCGCGGAGAGCAGATTCCCCAGGTGATCGCGGGCCTCGCCCGCTCGTTCCCCGATGTGCACCGTGAGCTGCTCGAGGTGCATGCGTTCGGCGATGTCGTCGCCGTCGAGTTGCGGATCCAGGGCACGCATCTCGGAGGGTTTCCGACTCCGGTCGGCGAGATCCCACCGACCGGGAACCGGATCGACGTGCCGGCGGCGGACCTCTGGTACCTCCGTGACGGAAAGATCGAAAGGTTCAATTGCTACAACTCGATGAGCGTGTGGCTTGATCAAATCGGGGTCCACCCCGACTTCAGGTCCGCAGTCGAAGCCACCGGGACAGCAGCCACGACGGCGTAACTCCGCCGGTCAGCGCCGAGTATGCGACAAGACACTCCCTTCTTCGGGCCGCATACCCGGCGCTGCTTCTTGAACAAGGTTGCTGTTCGCACCCAACCGCCGACACGACCCGGCAGGCCGACTCATCGAGTATCGGCAGCCCTGGCCGGCAGGTAGGGCAACGACCCGCATCGAGTGACGTTCTCCGGGCCCGCCTCCACGAGACACACGGCTGCGACGAGACCCCACCCCAAAGATCATCGAGGTACGCGGGGCCGGACTGCCCTTCCCCGTGCCGCCAAGCCCTGCGCATCCGACGCTGACCGCGGACGAGTTCCACGCGTGCGCGGACCGTGGAGGGCTCGGCCTGCCATGAGTCCGTGACGATCACGAGAACCGGCGCGGAGGCCGGCGTAAGAGACGGCACCACCCGCGCCCCCTCGCTCCGCCCTTGGGCAGGACGACGACTCCCAGCTCGACGCCTTGCGGGCCACGGCATCCCGAGGGACAAGATCTTCAGCGAGAAGATCAGCACCCGCGTCCGCGGAGGGCCCAGTTCGAGGAGGCGCTCGTACGGCGCGGGAGGTCAAGGCCCACGCCCCGCACTGCCGCGTCGTCTTTACCGTGTACGAGATGAAGCGGCTCGGCCGCGACGCCACCGCCGCGGTGCTGTCCCGCCACACCGGCCACGACGCCAACATCACCCGCGCGATCCTCCAGGCATGCGCCACCGTCTGCAGAGCCTGTGCCGACGAGTGCGGGCGCCACGCCGGCCAGCACGACCACTGCCGCGTGTGCGCCGAAGCCTGCCGCCGCTGCGAACAGGCGTGCAACGACCTGACTGATTCCCTGGGCTGACCTACTCCCCGTCCGCTCCGCCGCTGCACCGGGCGGACGGGGGCCGACTTCGGAGGGCGGCAGCCCGCGGGTCCCCGGTTCCGCCCGGTCGCATCCGCGCGGACCGCACGCGAGCCGGTCCCAAGCGGCCGGATGATCTTGAAGGAATGCTCGGTGCAACTCCGGGGCACGCAGCGGGCCGGCTATGCCGCGAGGAGGCATTGCATGTCCGTGAGCGAGAGGACGTCGGCGCACGCGGTGATCTCAGCCAGGGGCCGGCGCGGCGGAGTGCGCCTGTGTTCGAGGATGCCCTGGCGCTTTTCCGCACCGGAGCGTCCGGGTCGGGTCGGACGCTTTCCGACATCACCGCAGACATTCTGGCCGGCAGGGCGGGGGTACGTCGGATCCGCGATCCGTGCCCGCGTCCAGTCTGCGGGGCCGGGCGGGCAGGACCACGCCGATCTTCGGCGTCAGCCGCCGGGGCAGGGGTACGGACGGATACGGCGTCAGGAAGCGGCAGCCCGCTAGCCAGGCACGTATCCGAGGAGTCCGTGTTGCTGTTTCCGTGCCACCGCCTCACCGAAGACCAGATCGTGATTGAGATCGACGACGCCATCGATTTCAACACGGAGGACGTTGCCCACGGGCATCTCTGCGGGGAGATCCCGCGGTCGGCCGCCCGCACCGTGATCATCGATGTGCAAACGCCCTTGGTCACCGCCACGGCTGTCAGTGTCCTGCTGCGTACCCGGCGATTCGCCCATGGCCGTGGAGCCGTGCTGTGTGCGGTGGCGCGTCGATCGCCGGCCCGCAGGGTCCTCCGCGCAACCGGTGTCTGCCGATACCTGCGCGTGGCAGCCACACTGCCCGGCGCCGTGAGACTCACCCGCGGATGCCGGTCCCTCCCGGAACCGCCGACCCGGCAGGGTGACGGTGCCCTGACATGAGTGGACGTTGAGTCCGGTCTTCCTCGGTTCGTGATCGCTCGATCGAGGTGCTGATCGTCGGGCGGGCCATCTGCTGGGCATGTGCATGTCGAGATGCGGGCATGGAGCGAGAGTCGTACCCCAGCGACTCGGCGGACGAGCAGTGGGCGTTGACCGAGCCGATGATCACGGCCTGGAAACAGGAGCGGGTGGCACGGCCAGCGACCGGAGATCCCGGATCCTGCGATCTGCGGGAGGTCGTGAACGCGATCTTCTACCAGAACCGGACGGGCTGCCGGTGGCGCTACCTGCCGCATGATCTGCCTTCCTGGTCGGCGGTGTTCCACTCCTTCGGCCTGTGGCGCCAGGACGGCCTTGACCAGCGGATTCAGGAACTACTGCGCTGCCAGGTACGGGAGAAGGGCCGGCGGTTAGAGGACCCGTCCTCGTGATCCTCGACACCCCGTCCGTGCGCGCGGCCGCGGGTGTCCCGAGGACCACGACGGGACTGGACGCCAACAAGAAGGTGTCGGGCCGCAAGCGGGGACTGGCCGTCGACGTGCTGGGGCTGATCATCGGCGTCGTCGTGCCGGCCGCATCCGCCCACGACGACGCGGCCGGCACCGCCCTGCCCGACCAGGCCGCCGAGCGGTGCGGGATGCGTCTGGAGAAGGCTCTGGTGGACCAGGGCTTCAAGGACGAAGTCCTCATCCATGGCGCATTGTCGGACATCGACGTCGCAGTCGTCCGCCGCAACCCGGCCGACCGGGGCGAAGGCTTCGTCCTGCAACCGAAGAGGTGGATCGTGGAGCAGGTCAACGGCACGTTGACGCTGCACCGCAGACTGGCCCGCGAGTACGATCACCGGTCCGACACGTCCGCCTCGCGCGTCCACTGGGCCTCGATCGCGAACATGACCCGGCGCCTCACCACACCGAGTCCGGCCTGGCGCGACACCCTCGGACCGGCCGCGTGAACGTCATCGAGCTCCTGGCCGGCCTCCAGGCCCAGCACGACAGGACCGCAGCCCGTGCCGACGAACTGCGTGATCAGGTCCAGCACTTGACCGCCGCCCTGACCAAGACCGAAGCGCGACTCGCGAACCTGGTCACCACCCGGAAGGCCATCGCCGAACTCGCACCGGCTTCAGGCCACCCCGCACCGCCCGAGACGAACACCGCCTACCAGGCCATCGTGAACACCTTCAACCAGCATCCCGATCAAGAGTTCCGAGCCCGTGAACTGCACGAACGCCTCGGCATGCCCACCGACGAGGCATCCGTCGACCTCACCCGCAGCCGCCTCGGACACCTCACCGCCAAGGCTTCCTCACTCAACCCGGACGAGGCCGCTACCAGAAGCGGACTCAACGTCCACTGAGAGCCACCGGTCGGGTCTCAGCACTGCCCCGGTACTGACGTGAGCGAGCCGTCGGCCGGATGTCAGTCAGCTGACGGAGGCTGTCGGCACGGTGGCCGAGCCATTCTCGTGGAGACATCGAATCCGCCCGGTACCCGGGTGAGACCACGAGGAGCGGACCATGAACACCATCGCGCAGCACTGGATCAACGGACAGTGGACCGGCTCCGGCTCGGTTCTGGAATCGGTCAACCCGGCCGACGGCACCGTCGTCGGCTCGTTCCACGACGGTGGCGAGGCGGAGGCCTCGGCCGCCGTGGACGCAGCCGCCGCCGCGTTCGAGACCACCGAATGGGCGCGCACTCCCTCGCTCCGGGCGACCGCGCTCAGCCGGCTGGCCGACGCCCTCGAGGCCCGGGTACCCGAGGTTGCGGCCATGTTGTCCCGGGAGAACGGCAAGCTGCTGGGTGAGACCACGTGGGAGGTCAGCGGTGCAGTCGGGTGGCTGCGGTACGCGGCGGCCTCTGCGCGCACCCAGACCGCCGGGCGCGCCGCCGAGACGGCACCCGGCCAGTACACCCACTCGGTGCCCGAGCCGCTCGGTGTCGCCGGGATCATTTCTCCCTGGAACTCCCCCATCATGCTGACCGTGCGGGCACTGGGCCCGGCGCTGGCCGCCGGCTGCACCGTCGTGGTCAAGCTTCCGGCTCAGACGGCACTGACCAATGAGCTTTTCGCGCAGGTCCTGGCCTCGGTCCCGGAGATCCCGGCGGGCGTGGTCAGCGTGTTCACCGAGTCCGGCAACACCGGGGCCCCGTTCCTGGTCTCCTCGGACAAGGTCGACGTGATCAACTACACCGGCAGTACGCCGGTCGGGCGCCGTATCGCGGCCGCGGCCTCCACCACACTCAAGCGGCTCGGTCTGGAACTGGGCGGCAAGGCGCCCATGGTGATCTTTCCCGACGCCGATCTGGACATGGTGATCCCCACCGTGGTGCAGTCGCTGGTGCTGATGAACGGGCAGTTCTGCTGCACCGGCTCCCGTGTACTGGTTCACCGGGACATCGCCGACCAGGTGCGCACTCGGCTCACCGCCGCGCTCGCGCAGGTGCGGCTCGGGTCGGGCGACGACGAGAAGGCCCAGCTCGGCCCGGTGATCGACCGGGCGTCCGCCCAGCGGGTGGACGCGATCGTCGAGGAAGCCACCTCGTACGGCACGGTACTTCTGCGCGGCGGTGTGGTCACCGACGGCCCGCTGGCCGCCGGCGCGTTCTACCGGCCGAGCCTGATCGAGGTGGACCGCACCGACGTCCGGATCGTGCAGGAAGAGGTCTTCGGTCCGGTCCAGACGTTCGAGATCTTCGATGACGAGGACGACGCCGTGACCAAGGCGAACGCCACCATCTACGGCCTGGCCGCCTCGGTGTTCAGTTCGGACTCGATGAAGGCCCGCCGGATCGCCCGGCGCATCCGCACCGGCACGGTATGGATCAACACCTGGGGAGCCATCAGCGAGGACTTCGAGGAGGGCGGCGTCAAGGGAAGCGGTTACGGCTACCTGTGCGGCCCGCGCGCGATCGAGGAGTTCCAGGCCCTCAAGGTGTACGTGGAGCAGGACCACACCCGGTCCGCTCACTGATCAGATCATGACCTGGCCCAGCGCCCACCTGGGCGCCGGGCCGTCCTCCTGCACGGGAAGGTCACGCCAGGCGTCGATTCCGATCACCGGAGCGACGAACGGTCCCGGTCTCGCTCTGGCCGAGGAGCTTGCGGAAGTCGTGCACCAGTTGCTTCCGCACGGTCGTGCCCCGCAGCGGCCGGTGCCGATCGCGCAGCGTTTCGGGGCCGAGCATTACATCGCCGACCGGTCCGCTCTGGCCGAGACCCAGCGACTCGCGGCCGAAGTGGCGGCACGGCACGATCGCCTCGACGTGCTGGTCAACGACGCAGGTGCGGGCTTCACCTGGAACGGCACCAGCCGAAGCATGTCAGCGGACGGGCACCAGCAGCGGCCGGCGGTGGACCATCTGGGCCCTGTGCTGCTCACCCGGCAACTGCTGCCGCCGTTGCGCGCGGGCAGCCCATCACGCAGCGCCGACACCGCCTCGGTCGCGCAGGAGCCGATGGAATCAAAACGATACGCAGCATGTCGATCTGGAGTGGTCCATGAACGAGAGACTTGTTTCCCATGCCTACGGTGCCGACGATCCTGGACCGCCAAGTCCACCGGCAGTGACGGACATCCGGCACACGCTCCGGGAGCAGAGCCGGAACGCGTTCGCGAACGCCGAACCCCGGCTCGGCCCCACCGTTCCGGCCGCCGTCCGGCGTTGGAAGCTGTGGCTCCTCACCGTGTGCGGTATCTACCCCACCATCGTCCTGCTGGGCCTGGCCACGAACCCTGTTCTGGAGGATCTGTACCTGCCGGTGCGACTCGCCGTACTCGTCCCGGCGGCGGCAGCAGCGATGGTCTGGCAGATCAATCCCCGACTGCAGCGGTACTTCGGAGCTTGGCTCACCAGATGACAAGCAGCCCGGCTCCGCCGCCGGTGTGCTCCGCGGCGCCCGCACACCACAGACCACTGCGCAGGCTCACGGCGCGAGGCCGCGACGAGACCCACCGCGGCGTCTCCTCGCTGGAGCTCTTCTTCGACCTGTGCTTCATCGTGGCCATAGCCCAGGCAGGCGCCCAGCTGGTGCACGCCATGGTCGGGGGACACACGGGCGAGGGGATCCTCGACTACCTGATGATCTTCTTCGCCATCTGGTGGGCGTGGATGAACTTCACGTGGTTCGCCTCGGCTTACGACAACGACGACGTGCTGTACCGGATCGTCACGCTGATCCAGATAGCCGGCGTGCTCGTCCTGACGGCAGGCGTCTCCCGGGCGTTCGAGGAACACGCGTACCTGGCCGTCGTCCTGGGCTATGTGATCATGCGGCTCGCCATGACGGCGCAGTGGCTGCGCGTGGCGCGGTCGAGCCAGGGCCCCGAGCGGACGATGGCGCTGCGGTACGCCACCGGGCTGTGCCAGATCGGCTGGCTGGGGCTACTGGCCCTGCCGGAGGCCGGCCGCCCGTGGGTCTTCCTGGTGATGGCGCCACTGGAGATGGCCGTACCGCTGTATGCGGAGCGGGCCCACCCCACGCCGTGGCACCCCCAGCACATCGCCGAACGATACGGGCTGCTCACGCTCATCGTGCTCGGCGAGACCATCGCGGCGGCCACCGTCGCCGTGAAGTCGGGGATCGACGAGCACGAGGCCCTGGGTGAGTTGCTGCCCATCGCCGCCGGCGGACTGCTGATCATCTTCGCCGCCTGGTGGGTGTACTTCGCGGTCCCCATCCACGGGCACCTCCGGTCCAACCGGCAGTCCTTCCTCTGGGGCTACGGCCATTACCTGATCTTCGTCTCGGGTGCCGCGATCGGGGCCGGCCTGGAGGTGGCGGTGGAGCAGGCGGTGGGCAGGACGCACCTTTCGGCGCTGTCGGCGTCGGCGGCGGTGACGCTGCCGACAGCGCTGTTCCTGCTCACGGTATGGGCGCTGCACTCGCGCTTCTACAAGGTGGGGATCGCCCAGCAGTCGGTGCTGCCGGCCACGGCGCTGCTGGTGGTCGTCTGTACGTTCCTGGGTCACTGGGCGGTGCTCGCGGCGGGACTGGTGGCGGCGCTGGCGGTGGCAGCCGGGGTGACGCTGACGGCGCTCGGGGCGAGCCCGGAGCGCGGGAGGGGCGAGGAAGGCGCCGCGGTGCCGGTTCTGTGAGGAAACCCCCGCCACCGCGGGAACCTGGCCGGCACGGCGTACGACGGCGCCCGTGCCGTGCGCCCGGTGCACCTGCTCGACGACGGCGACACGTTGTTCACGGCGACGACGGGGACGCACCCGCTCGGCACCGCGAACCCGCCGCCCCTGGACGACGTCCTCACGGCGGGGCGCGGACGCGGTGACCCACGCGACCGTACGCGCTGTGGGCACCGCCGAGTGGGTCGCGCACTCATCGACGGAGCCGAGACCACCAAGGTCCTCAACGCCGCTCGGGCCGCCAACGTCGACGCCATCCACATCACCGTCATCAGCCGACTCGAAGGGCTTCCCGGGAAGGCTGACTGCGCTTCCCGGGAAGGCTGACTGCCCTTGGTGCTGTCGTTGCGGTGGGGCTGCGGGTGTCGGCGAAGCAGATGGCTTCAGGCTCCGTTTGCCGGTGGGTGCAATACTTCCCGGTCAGGTGCGTGGCTAGTGTTTCGACTGCTTCGCGAGGCAGGACGAGGGACGCGGCGGATGTGGGCGAAGCCAGGGACAGGCATGGGCGTCGGCCCGACCGGGCTGGTCGGGCGGGAGGGCGAGCTCGCCGAGCTTGCGGCGTTCCTGGACATGGCCGGGACGGACGGAGCTGTCCTGCTGCTCACCGGTGATCCGGGCGTGGGGAAGACGGCACTCCTGGACGCGACCGCCGAGCTGGCGGTGGCGAAGGGGGTGCGGGTCGTCCGCGGGAGCGGTGTCGAGTACGAGACGGACATCAGCTTCGCGGGGCTCCATCAGCTCGTCGGCTCGCTGCCGGACGAGCTCGGTCGTCTGCCGCGTTCCGTGCGGGAGGCCCTCGAGGTCGCCCTCGGTCTCGGCGCCGGTCCCGCGCCGAGCCGGATCGCCGTCCTGAACGCGGCGCTGTCCCTGTTCGACGAGGCCGCGAAGGAGCGGCCGTTGCTCCTCGTGGTCGATGACCTTCATGTCGTCGACCAGGCGAGCCGGGCCGCGGTGGGTTTCGTCGCCAGAAGACTGGGGGGCCGCCGCATCGGGCTGCTCGGAGCGCAGCGGGCGGAGTCCGGCGAATCCTTCCGGTCCACCGGTCTGCCGGAGCTCGAGGTCGCGCCGCTGGGTGACGCGGACGCCCTGCGGCTGCTGTCCCGACGCTTCGCTCACCTTCCCCGCCGGGTTCTTTCGGCCGTGGCCCACGAGGCGCAGGGAAATCCCCTGGCGCTGCTCGAGTTCGCCGGGTCCACCGGGGTGTCCGGCGACCGGCACGGCCGAGGGACGGGGTGGGCGAGCGGCCCGGGGCGGGATGTCCGCGCTCTGTACGGCGCCCGCGTCGGACGACTGCCGCGGGGAACGCGTGAGGTACTGCTGCTCGCGGCGCTTGAGGGCTCCGGCGACATCGGCGTCCTCGAGGCGGCCGGCGGGCCGGGCAGCCTTGAGGAACTCGCTCCCGCGGAGCGTGACCACCTGGTCATGGTCACGGAGAACGGCCGCGCGGTGCGCTTCAGGCATCCGCTGGTCAGGTCCGCGGTAGTCGACGGTTCCACCGGTGAACAGCGGCGCGGCGCCCACCGCCGGCTGGCCGACGCGCTGGCCGACCAGCCCGAGCGGCGCGGTGATCACCTCGCGAGAGCCACGACGGCGCCCGACGAGGCGGTCGCCGCCGTGGTGGAGTCGGCGGCCCGGAGCAGCCTGCGGCGCGGTGACGCCGACGGCGCGATCGCGAGATTGCGGCGCGCGGCCGAGCTGAGCACCGACCGAGCGGACCGCAGGCGCCGCCTGTCGCAGGCCGCCTATGCCGCCGCCTGGGTCACAGGCCATCTGGAGGTCAGCCACGAGATCATGCGTGAGGTCGAGGGCAATCCGGCGGCCCGGTCGCTCTCGGCGGCCGCGACGGCCGGCTTCCTGGTGCTCGTCACGGAAGGCGACGCCGATACGGCCCATGCACTCCTGATGGAGGCGGTCGAGCAGGCCCCGGTGATGCCCGGACCGCCGCATGAGGAACTGGAGACCGCGCTGTTCACCCTCACCCTCGTCAGCCAGTACTCGGGCCGGCCCGAGCACTGGCAACCTCTGGTCGACGTGCTCGCCCGGGTCCCCGAGGCGGCGCCCGCCGCCGCGGCGTCGCTGGGGCGCGTCCACCACGACCTCGGCTCCGTCACCGACGGCATGCTGCGCCGCCTGGACGAGGAGATCGCGCGGCTGAGGGACCAGAGTGACGCCGACGTGGTCATCCGCACCGCCCTGACCGCCTCGTACCTCGACCGGCTTCCGGGCTGTCGCGAGGCCGTGTCCCGGGTCATACGCGACGGCGGCGCGGTGGGATCGAGCATGCCGGCCCTGATGTTCGTCGCCCTGGACGACCTGTACGCCGGCCGGTGGCAGGCGTCGGCCGGCGCCGCGGACGAGCTCATCGCCCTGTCCGAGGAGACGGGGTACCACCTGTTCGCCCAGGTGGGGCATTACGTCGCTGCAATGGCCGCGGCCCAGCGCGGCGCCCTCGACGCGTGCCGGGAGCACTGCGAGGACATCTGGGGGTGGTCGGGTCCCAGGGGCCTGCGGCGGCTGGAGAACTGCGCCCACCAGGCGGCGGCCCGGGCGGCCCTCGGCGCCGCCGACTTCGAGACGGCGTTCCGGCACGCCACGGCGATCTGCGCTCCGGGTGTGCTGCCGGCGTTCAACCCCGAGGCCGTGTGGTCCGCGCCGGACCTCGTCGAGGCCGCCGTGCGCTCCGGGCGGCACGCGGAGGCGCGACGGCACGCGGACGCGCTGCGCGACGCCGGTGTCGGTCACCTCTCGTCGCGGTTCGCGCTGAGCGCGGCCACGGTCACGGCGATGACATCGGCTGCCGAGGACATGGTCCGGTGCTTCGAGGAGGCACTCGGGCTGCCGGGCGTCGAGCAGTGGCCCTTCGAGGTCGGCCGTGCTCATCTGGCGTACGGCGAGAGGCTGCGCCGTCAGGGGCTCAACCGCGAGGCCCGGGTGCAGCTGGCCGCCGCCCGCGGCCGCTTCGAGGAGCTCGGGGCCCGTTCGTGGGAGGCCCGGGCCGCGGCGGAGCTCCGCGCCACCGGGATGACGCGGACCGGCCGGGGCAAGGCCGGCGACGCCCTCACCCCGCAGGAGCTGGAGGTCGCCAGGCTGGCGGCGACGGGGCTGTCGAACCCGCAGATCGCGTCGCGTCTGTTCCTTTCGCCGCGGACCGTGTCGTCGCATCTCTACCGTGTGTTCCCGAAGCTGGGGATCACGTCGCGGGCCGGGCTCCGCGACGCTCTGGAGGCGCTGCCTCCCGAGCCTCCGGCCACCCGGCTGTGAGAGCCACCGGTCGGGTCTCAGCACCGCCCCGGTACTGACGTGAGCGAGCCGTCGGCCGGATGTCAGTCAGCTGACGGAGGCTGTCGGCACGGCGGCCGAGCCATTCTCGTGGAGACATCGAATCCGCCCGGTACCCGGGCGAGACCACGAGGAGCGGACCATGCCGTTCGTCACCACCGGCGACGGAGTCGAGATCTTCTACAAGGACTGGGGCTCGGGCCGACCGGTCATGTTCCACCACGGCTGGCCGCTGAGCTCGGACGACTGGGACGCCCAGTTGCTGTTCCTCGTCCGGCGGGGCTACCGCGTCGTCGCCCACGACCGCCGCGGGCACGGGCGCTCCGCCCAGGTCGGCCACGGACACGACATGGACCGCTACGCGGCGGACGCCGCCGCCGTGGTGGCGCACCTCGGCCTGCGCGACGTCGTCCACGTCGGCCACTGCGCCGGTGGCGGAGAGGTCGCCCGGTACGTCGCCAGGCACGGTGCCGGCCGGGTTGCCAAGGCCGTCCTCATCGCAGCGGTCCCGCCGCTCATGGTCCGAACGACATCCAACCCCGCAGGGCTGCCGGTGGAGGTCTTCGACGGCTTCCGCGAGGGCGTGGCCACCGACCGCTCCCAGTTCTACCTCGACATCGCCTCCGGGCCGTTCTACGGGTTCAACCGTCCGGGCGCGGACGTCTCCCAGGGCGTCATCCAGAACTGGTGGCGCCAGGGGATGGCCGGCAGCGCGCAGGCGCACCACGAGGGGATCAGAGCGTTCTCGGAGACGGACTTCACCGACGACCTCCGGGCAATCGACGTGCCCACGCTCCTCCTGCACGGCGACGACGACCAGATCGTCCCGATCGCCAACTCCGCCCGGTCGGCGGTCACGTTGGTCGAGCACGTGACCCTGAAGGTCTACCCGGGCCTGTCGCACGGCATGTGCACCGTCAACGCCGACACCGTCAACGCAGACCTCCTCGACTTCATCAAGAGCTGACCCGGCTCGGTACCGACACACAGCCCGTCAGCACGGAACACAACACGGAACAGAGAAGGAATCACCATGACCGCAACACCCACCGGCTACGTGACCGTCGTCTGGGACGCGAAGGCGAAGGCGGGCAGGGAGGACGACCTCAAGGCGTTCATCACCGCCGCCGTCACCCCCTCGCGCAACGACCCCGGCAACATCGACTACGAGTCCCACGAAGTCGAGGGCCGACCCGGCGAGTTCGTCATCTACGAACGCTGGGAGACACGCGCCCACCTCGACGCACACCTCGCCGCGCCCCGGATGCGGGAACTCGTCCCGCAGATGCTCGAACTGATCGACGGATCCATCGAGGACGGCATCCGCCTGCTGCGTCCGTTCCGCCCCGCCCACTAGAGCAGGGCGCCCGCCGACGTCGGGGTCGACGCCGACGGAGCACACCGCCGCGGAACCAATCCCCCGGGTGCTCCCGGTGACCGCTTTCCGGGAGCACCCGCTCCGACGACACGCACAGGAGAGACACGACGTGACCACCACATTGATCACCGGCGGCAACAGGGGCCTCGGCCACGAGATCGCGCGCCGACTCGTACAGGCGGGCCAGACGGTCTGGATCGGCGCCCGGGACGCCGGGAACGGACGCAAGGCCGCCGACCGGCTCGGCGCCGGCTTCGTCCAGCTGGACGTGACCGACGACGCGTCGGTCGGCGCGGCGGTCGAGACGCTGCGCGCCCGGGCGGGCCACCTGGACATTCTCGTCAACAACGCCGGGATCCTCGGCGAAGTGACCACGCCCGAGGACATGACGGCCGACCAGATCCGCCACGTCTACGAAACCAACGTCTTCGGCCTGGTGCGCGTCACGCACGCGTTCCTGCCCCTGCTGCGTAAGGCAACTGCCCCGTCCGTCGTCAACGTCACCAGCGGTCTGGGGTCGTTCACGCTGACCCACGACCCGGAGCGGGTCGAGTCGCAGTATCCGCTCGCCGCCTACGGCTCGTCGAAGAGCGCGGTCACCATGCTGACCATGCAGTACGCCAGGACGATCCCCGACGTCCGCTTCAACGCGGTGGACCCCGGCCAGACCGCGACCGAGTTCACCGGCCACATCGGGCAGAGCGTCGAGGAGGGCGCGGAGGCGGCGGTGCGTATCGCCACCCTGGGGCCCGACACGCCCACCGGCACGGTGACCGACCGCGCCGGCGCACTCCCCTGGTGACGGCGGCAGGCCCGACCCCGCGACAGTCCTGGCAACCACACCCACCCGGCGCACCGGTAAGGGCCGACGGGCCCTCACCGAGGGAATCAGGACTCAGTCGCCAAGCCCCTGAATGGACGTTGAGTCCGCTTCTTTCAGACAGGACTGGCCCGCTGATGCCGGGATCGTCACGCACCATGAGAATCAGCGCAACCCGCTGGCCTTCAGGCCGCGCACCTGAGGCGGACCGTGTTGCCCGTTGCTCCGGCATCCGGTCACGACGCCCTGCCCGCCTCGCGCCCCGGGCGCCTACGCGTCGTCGGTGGGGGAGCGGCGGGCGGCGCGGCGGCGCAGGCGCAGCGGCAGCACGTACCAGCAGAGGCCGAACCACAGCATGACCCCGCCGACGAGCACTTCGGCGAGGACGCCGGGGACCACGAAACGCAGGATGAGCAGCAGCGTGCAGCCGATGGTCAGCGCGAGCAGGACCATGCCGCACATCATCAGGCGGCAGGCTGCCTCCACCACCTCGTCCTTCATGCGCTGGCCGGACAGGAAACGGTGGATGGAGACGGGTGCTATGAGCGATCCCGTGGCCGACGCGCCCAGGACCACGGTGAGGACGTAGATGACGTGGTCCACCGTCCCCAGTTCCCGGAACAGCGGGGTGAAGGCCACGCTCAGCAGGAAGCCGAAGAGGATCTGTACACCGGCCTGGGTGACCCGCGTCTCCTGCAGGACCTCGTTCCAGCGGCGGTTGACCCGTTCACGCGGGGACTCCGGCGCCTCGGCACCGGTCCCCGGGCCGTGGGCGTCGTGGTGGGCGCAGCGAGCGGTCTCCTCCTCCGCCGGCTCGGCCGACTGTTCCGTCATCGTCATGGCACCCTCCCCGTCACAGGACGACCGTCTGCCCCGTCTCCGCCGCCTTCATGCAGGTCATGGGCACGATAAGGCTGATCCGACGACTGCGGCCGACGAGGACGCCACGCACGACGACTTCGTGGCAGGGACGAGGCGTCATGCCAGCGCGCGGCGGACGAGCGCGTCGTAGGCTCCAGGATCGTCGTCCCCGACCACGGGATGACCTGCGCCGGGATCACCCTCCCAGCGCAGGCCGATGCCCGGGTTGTGGACGTCCGAGCCGTCCGGGAGGAAGAAGTGCGGGCTGCCCCGGACCTCGTCGCGGTGCTCTCGGTGGTCGCGCATCATCGCCCCGCGCGCTTCCCGTGTCGAGGGCCTCGGCCAAGTCAGCCCCGTCGAGTACTCGTCGGGGCGGCGGCGCACACGCCGGCTCAACCACGGCGGCGACCGCCAGGCCAACGCCGCCCTGCACCGCATCGTGTTCACCCGCCTGCGCCACGACCCCCGCACCCAGGCGTACTACCAACGCCGCATCCAGGAGGGCAAGACCCGACGCGAGATCATCCGATGCCTCAAGCGATACGCAGCCCGTGAGGTCTTCAACCTGGTCAGACCGATTTCCCGCGCCCCCGCGTTATAGGGGCGTCCGTGAGACGTGAGAGGGTCTGGGGCGTGAGTGAGACACCACCGAACACCCTGCAATACCGCTTTGACGGGCCAGAAGACGCTCCGGTCCTGATCCTGGGTCCCTCACTGGGCACCACATGGCACATGTGGGACCGGCAGGTCCCCGAGCTGATCAAGCAGTGGCGCGTGTTCCGGTTCGATCTGCCGGGACACGGGGGCGCCCCCGCGTACCCCGCGGGCTCGGCCGCCGAGCTCACCGCGCGGCTGCTCACCACCCTCGAGGGCCTCGGCGTGCAGCGCTTCGGCTACGCGGGCTGCGCGCTCGGCGGCGCCGTCGGCATCGAGCTGGCCCTGCGCCACCCCGAGCGCCTCGCCTCCCTCGCGCTGATCGCCGCCTCCCCCCGGTTCGGCACGGCGGACGAGTTCCGCCAGCGCGGTGTCGTCGTGCGCACCAACGGCCTCGACCCCATCGCCCGCTCCGCGCCGGACCGGTGGTTCACCGGCGGGTTCGCCGCCGCCCAGCCCGCGATCACCGAGTGGGCCGTGCAGATGGTGCGCACCACCGACCCCGGCTGCTACATCGCCGCCTGCGAGGCGCTCGCCTCCTTCGACGTGCGCGCCGAACTCGGCAGCGTCGGCGTGCCGACCCTGGTGCTGGTCGGCTCCGAGGACCAGGTCACCGGCCCCGCCGAGGCGCGCACCCTGGTCGCCGGGATCCCGGACGCCCGGCTCGCCGTCGTACCGGGCGCCTCCCACCTGGTGCCGGTGGAGCAGCCCGCCGCCGTCACCGATCTGCTGGTGCGGCACTTCTCCACGGCCTGGCAGCCCGTCTTCGAGACCGCCACCGGCCAGACCGCCCTGCCCGCCGCGGCGACCGCACCGGTCCTGGCCGCCGTCCCGCCGCAGCCCGCCCCCGTCGCCGAGATCGCCCCGCCCGCCCCGGTGCCGCAGGCACAGGGCAGGCCCGACCCGTACGACACCGGGATCAAGGTCCGCCGGGAGGTGCTGGGCGACGCGCACGTCGACGGGGAGCTGGCGCGGGCCGACGCGTTCTCGGGCGACTTCCAGGAGTTCGTCACCCGCTACGCCTGGGGCGAGGTCTGGGACCGGCCCGTACTCGACCGGCGCACCCGCAGCTGCGTCGCCCTCACCGCCCTGGTCGCCGGCGGCCACCTGGAGGACCTCGCCTCCCACACCCGGGCCGCCCTGCGCAACGGCCTCACCCCGGACGAGATCAAGGAGGTGCTGCTCCAGGCGGCCGTGTACTGCGGCGTCCCGGCGGCGAGCAGCGCGTTCCGGGTGGCCCAGCAGGTCGTCCGCGAGGAGACCACACCCCAGGAGTGACCACCCCGGGTGGTCCCCGGATGCCCCGGCGCCCGCGCGGCGGCGGGCACGGGGGCAGGATGGACGCATGAAGCTCACGAAGAAGTCGCACTCCTGCGTCCGCCTGGAGAAGGACGGCCGCATCCTCGTCCTCGACCCCGGCGGGTTCAGCGAGGAGGACGCCGCTCTCGGCGCGGACGCCGTCCTGGTCACGCACGAGCACCCCGACCACTTCGACGAGGGCCGGCTGCGCACCGCCCTGGAGGCCAACCCGGCCGCCGAGATCTGGACGCTGAAATCGGTCGCGGAGCAGATCTCGGCGGCGTTCCCGGGCCGGGTGCACACCGTCGGCCACGGCGACGCCTTCACCGCCGCGGGCTTCGACGTCCAGGTGCACGGCGAACTGCACGCGGTGATCCACCCGGACATCCCGCGCGTCACCAACGTCGGCTACCTCGTCGACGGCGGGAAGCTCTTCCACCCCGGGGACGCGCTCACCGTCCCCGACCACCCGGTCGAGACGCTGATGCTGCCCGTCATGGCCCCCTGGAACAAGATCTCGGAGGTCATCGACTACGTCCGCGAGGTCAAGCCGCGGCGCGCCTACGACATCCACGACGCCCTGCTCACCGACCTCGCCCGCCCGGTCTACGACCGCCAGATCGGCGCGCTCGGCGGTTCCGAACACCTGCGGCTCGCACCGGGGACGTCGGCCGACGTGTGAGCCGGCGGGCGGCGCCCGGGGTCGTCACAGGGGGTTGTCACAGGGGCCGGGTAGGTTGGGGCCCATGCGCATCGCGACCTGGAACGTGAACTCGATCACCGCCCGCCTGCCGAGGCTCCTGGCCTGGCTGGAGAGCAGCGGCACGGACGTGCTGTGCCTCCAGGAGGCCAAGGTCGCCGAGGACAGGTTCCCGGTGGAGGAGCTGCGCGAGCTGGGCTACGAGTCGGCGGTGCACGCCACCGGCCGGTGGAACGGCGTGGCGGTGCTCTCCCGCGTCGGCCTGGAGGACGTCGTCAAGGGCCTGCCCGGCGACCCCGGTTACGAGGGCTCCGTCGAGCCGCGCGCCGTCTGCGCGACCTGCGGCCCGGTCCGCGTCTGGTCGGTCTACGTGCCGAACGGCAGGGAGGTGGACCACCCCCACTACGCGTACAAGCTCCAGTGGTTCGAGGCCCTGAAGGCGGCCGTGGCCGGCGACGCGGCGGGCGGCCGCCCGTTCGCGGTCATGGGCGACTACAACGTGGCCCCGACCGACGACGACGTCTACGACCGGGCCGCCTTCGAGGGCCTGACCCACGTCACCCCCGCCGAGCGCGCCGCCCTGGCCTCCCTGCGCGAGACCGGCCTGTCCGACGTCGTCCCGCGCCCGCTCAAGTACGACCACCCGTTCACGTACTGGGACTACCGCCAGCTCGCCTTCCCGAAGAACCGCGGCATGCGCATCGACCTGGTGTACGGCAACGCGCCGTTCGCCGAGGCGGTCACGGACTCCTACGTCGACCGCGAGGAGCGCAAGGGCAAGGGCGCCTCGGACCACGCGCCGGTCGTGGTGGACCTGGACGTGTAGTCCTCCGGCCGCACCTCCCGCCGCCCCGGTGGGCCCCGCGCGCCTGTGGTGCAGAGCACGGTACGAATGACAGGCTGGCGGTATGAACATCCCTTTCCTGGGCAATCGGCGCCGGAAGGTCGGGTTTCCCGATCCCGAGGGCATCGCGGACCTCCTCGCGGAGTGTGAGCTGCTGCGCTCCCAGGCCTTCCGGGCGGGTGTCCGACTGGACGACTCCCCGGCCTCGTTGGAGGCGCTGGACCAACTGGTGCCGGGCTGGCGGGACGACGAGGAGACCCTGACCTGGCTGGGCAACGACGCCGGGCTGTATCTGGGCACCGTCATCGTGCGCACCGTGCCGGGGGCCGCCTGGGAGATCCGGTCCGACGGACAGCCCGTCGTACGGCTCGCCTCCGGCCGGGAGTTCGACGTCGTGGACTCCGGGCACACCTGGGCCGCCTGCGGCGTGCCCGAGCTGTCGCAGCTGTACGCCGAGGTCGCGGAGACGTGAGTGCGGCCGATGGCCGATACGGCTGATGACCGGAGCGTGCGTGTCGCGCCGTCCCGGCGGTCCTGCCCGGACGCGTCGCGGCGGCCACGGGTGAGCGGGGGTGGGCACGGCCGTCGGTCCGCCGGGCGAACCGCGTGACGCCGGCGAGCACTTCGGGGACCCGCACGTCCCGTTCGCGGCCGACCGCCGGGTCGCCGGGGACCGCACGTCCGGCGGGTTCCCCACCGCCCCGGGCGGCGGCCTCCCCTCCAGGCCCCCGAGCACTGAGCGGGATGACGCCCGCGGTCCCGCCCGTCCGGACCTCGACTAGGATGTTCCCTCCGTCCCGGTGGGGGAGGGGGCTTCGCCGCAGGGGCGGGGGCACCGCCGCCGGGAGGGGGCCACCGGTCCGCGGGGAGCGGCGGTTCACATCGGCCAGTCCCGTCCGGCGGCAGCCGGAGATCACTGCTCGCGGGGCGGAACCGACCCGGACGACGGGTCGTCCGCCGACGAGGAGAAGGTCAGCTGCGCGCCGGACGGGTTGTGTCGACGACAAGAGCGCACGGCCCGTCTCAGGGCGCCCGGTGCGACGTGCGGGGAGCGGCGGCCGGCAGCGGGGTCTGCGCCGCCCGGGTCACGTCCCCGACCAGTTCGACCACATCGGGGCCGTACGCCTGCGAGTTGACCACCTTCAGCAGCAGGACGAAGGAGCCGGAGCCGTGCTTGCGGGCCAGCCGCTCGTGGTTGCGGGCGAGATAGCGGGTGGCGGCCTGGTTGGTGATCGCGCGCTGACCGCAGAACAGGAACACCGGCCGGGTGTCGCGCCGTTCACCGGCGGTCAGCCGGGCCAGCAGGACGTACTCGGTGACGCCCGGGTCCATGCGGTAGCGCTCGGTACCGATCTGGAAGGCGCCCCGGTCCGGGCCCGGCTCCGGATCGACGTTGACCCGCACGCCCGGCAGCATCGCCGCCATGTGGGCCACCATCCGCCGGTTCGATCCCGGGCCGCCCACGCAGAACTCGGTCCGCTCGCCGAAACCCTGGTGCGCCGCGTCCTGCGTCACCACCTGGACGTGGGCCCCGCAGTCCTTGATCAGCGCGGACAGCTCCAGCAGCGCGAACACGTCGAAGCGGTGCACCGCGGGCTCCGCCGCGGCCGGATCGCGGTTGACGACGAGCAGCGACGCGGAGTTCTCCGGCAGTCCGAAGAAGGCCTGCTTGCGCCGGAGCTTCCGCTTCCACAGGTACGTACGGGCGATCCAGCCCAGCGCGGCGCTGATGCCGGCGGCCACCACGCCCAGAACGATGTTGCGCACGTCGTCAGTCATGGGCGCGCATGGTAGCGGGCTCACACAAACCCGTGTTCGACACTCGGCCCGGGGTACGCCCGGGGATTCGTGACGGCACGCCCCGCGGGGTTCCTGACGGGACCATGCCGCCTGAATTAAGCTGCGCGGACGGCCTGTCACCGGAGGTGCGGATGCGTCGTCCTGTCACTCGGAAACTGGTGGTCCCGGCGGTCTGCGCCGCCGTGGTCTCGGTCGGGGCGGCAGCGCCCCCCGCCCAGCACGGCACGCCCGGCGACCGGCCTCCCAAGGTCCCGGTCGCCGTCGGGTACGGCGGCGCGGTCTCCAGCGTCGACGCCGACGCCTCCGCCGCCGGGATCGAGGTCCTGCGCAAGGGCGGCAACGCCGTCGACGCGGCCGTCGCCACCGCCGCCGCGCTCGGCGTCACCGAGCCCTACTCGGCCGGCATCGGCGGAGGCGGCTACTTCGTCTATTACGACGCCCGCTCCCGCACCGTGCACACCCTCGACGGCCGCGAGACCGCCCCGCTGACCGCCGACTCCGGCCTGTTCCTGGAGAACGGCGAGCCGATCCCCTTCGCCGAGGCCGTCAGCAGCGGCCTCGGCGTCGGCACCCCGGGGACCCCCGCCACCTGGCAGCGCGCGCTCGACGCATGGGGCAGCGAGAAACTCGCCACGGTCCTGAAACCCGCCGAGCGGCTCGCCCGCGACGGCTTCACCGTCGACGAGACCTTCCGCGCGCAGACCGCCGCCAACGAGACCCGGTTCCGCCACTTCCCCGACACCGCCGAGCTGTTCCTGCCGGGCGGCGGACTCCCGGCCGTCGGCTCCACCTTCAAGAACCCCGACCTCGCCCGCACCTACGCCGAACTGCGCCGCAAGGGCGTCGACGCGCTGTACCGGGGCGACATCGGCCGGGACGTCGTCAACACGGTCAACAAGCCGCCGGTGGACCCCGGTTCCGGCTGGAACGCCCGCCCCGGCGACCTGTCCGCCCGCGACCTGGCCGCCTACCGCGCCAAGCTCCAGCCGCCCACCAGGACCTCGTACCGCGGCCTGGACGTCTACTCCGTCGCGCCGTCCTCCTCCGGCGGCACCACGGTCGGCGAGGCCCTCAACATCCTGGAGCGGACCGACCTGTCGAAGGCGGGCGACGTCCGGTACCTGCACCGCCTCATCGAGGCGAGCCGCATCGCGTTCGCGGACCGCGGCCGCTGGGTCGGCGACCCCGCCTTCGAGGACGTACCGACGAAGGAACTGCTCTCGCAGCGGTTCGCCGACTCCCGCGAGTGCCTCATCGCGGACGACGCCGTCCTCACCAGCCCGCTCGCCCCCGGCGACCCGCGCGACCCGCGGCCCTGCGCGACCGGTGGCACGGCGGCCCCGACGACGTACGAGGGCGAGAGCACCACGCACCTCACCACCGCCGACCGGTGGGGCAACGTCGTCGCCTACACCCTCACCATCGAGCAGACCGGCGGCAGCGGCATCACCGTGCCCGGCCGCGGGTTCCTGCTCAACAACGAGCTGACCGACTTCTCCTTCGCCCCGGCGAACCCGGCCGTGCACGACCCGAACCTGCCCGGTCCCGGCAAGCGGCCCCGGTCGTCCATCTCCCCGACGATCGTGCTCGACCGGCACGACCGGCCGGTGGTGGCGCTCGGCTCGCCCGGCGGCTCGACCATCATCACCACCGTGCTGCAGACCCTCACCGGCTTCCTCGACCGCGGGCTGCCCCTGGTCGACGCGATCGC
Source organism: Streptomyces griseomycini (assembly GCF_014203535.1). Taxonomy (GTDB): domain Bacteria; phylum Actinomycetota; class Actinomycetes; order Streptomycetales; family Streptomycetaceae; genus Streptomyces; species Streptomyces griseomycini. Next base: position 170,634 of record NZ_JACHJI010000014.1, on the reverse strand, counting down.
CGCACCGCGCGCCAGCCAGCGCAACACGGCGCTCACGGACCTCGAACCCGGCCTGTACGACGGCGAGCCGCGGCGGCGTCTGGAGGCCATCGGGCACGCGTTCCGGGAGAACCCGGAGATCGGCGCGGTCACGGGCGTCCAGCGCCTGCCGGGCGGCGCGTGGCTCGCGGCGGCGGAGAAGGTCCGCCGGGGCGGCGGCTCGGCGATGGTCGTGCGTCCGGCGCGGTAGGCGGCCCGGCGGTCCGGCGGTCCGGCGGGCACGCGTGCGGGCGCCCCGGCGAACACGCCGGGGCGCCCGCAGGCACTCGCCCGTTCACAGCTCGGCGGCCGGCGTCTCCTGCGTGCGGAGGGCGAGCCTGCCGTCCTCCGCGTCCACCGTCACCCGGCCGCCCTCCTTGACCCGGCCGTCCAGGAGCAGCCGGGAGAGCCGGTTGTCGACCTCCCGCTGGATGGTGCGGCGCAGCGGCCGGGCGCCGTACTCGGGCTGGTAGCCGCGCTCGGCCAGCCAGTCCACGGCCGCGTCGGTGAACTCGACCGAGATCCCCTGGCCCTTCAGCCCGCGCCGGGTGCCCTCCAGCAGCAGGTCGGTGATCTGCCGCAGCTCCTGGGCGGTCAGCTGGCGGAAGACCACGATCTCGTCGATCCGGTTGAGGAACTCGGGCCGGAAGTGCTCCCGCAGCGGCCGCAGGACCTGCTCGCGCCGCGCCTCCTCGTCCGCGTCCGTGCCGCCGGACGCGAAACCCAGCGTCGCCCCGCGCCGGGTGATGATCTCGGACCCGAGGTTGCTGGTCATCACGATGACGGTGTTGGTGAAGTCCACCGTCCGGCCCTGGGAGTCGGTCAGCCGGCCGTCGTCGAGGACCTGGAGCAGGATGTTGAAGACGTCCGGGTGCGCCTTCTCCACCTCGTCGAGGAGGAGCAGCGAGTACGGGTGCCGGCGCACCACCTCGGTCAGCTGACCGGCCTCCTCGTGACCCACGTACCCGGGCGGGGCGCCGACCAGCCGGCTGACCGTGTGCCGCTCCTGGTACTCGCTCATGTCGAGGCGCACCATCCGGTCCTCGCTGCCGAACAGCGCCTCGGCGAGCGCCCGCGCCAGCTCCGTCTTGCCGACGCCCGTCGGCCCGAGGAACAGGAAGCTGCCGATCGGCCGGTCGGGGCTGGCGAGCCCCGCGCGGGAGCGCATCACCGCGTCCGAGACGACGCGCACCGCCTCCTCCTGGCCGACGACCCGCTGGTGCAGGTGCTGCTCCAGGCCCAGCAGACGGTCCTTCTCCTCCTCGGTGAGGCGGCTGACCGGGATGCCGGTCTGCCGGGACACCACCTCGGCGATCGCCTCGGCGTCCACCCACAGGCTCTGCCCCTCGTCGACCTCGCCGTCGCCGGCCTGGGCGATGCGCTGCTTCAGCTCCACGATGCGGTCGCGCAACTGGGTGGCCTGCTCGTACTGCTCGTCGGCGACCGCCTGGTCCTTGTCGCAGGTCAGCTGCTCGACCTCGCGCTCCAGGGCCCGTACGTCGGTGCCCTTGGTGCGGGCCCGCAGCCGTACCCGGGCGCCGGCCTGGTCGACGAGGTCGATGGCCTTGTCCGGCAGCCGGCGGTCGCTCAGGTAGCGGTCGGACAGCTCCACGGCCGCCACCAGCGCCCCGTCGGTGTAGCGGACCTGGTGGTGGGCCTCGTACCGGTCCACCAGACCGCGCAGGATCTCGATCGCGTCCGCGGGGGTCGGCTCCGGCACCATGATCGGCTGGAAACGGCGGGCCAGCGCCGCGTCCTTCTCGATCCGGCGGTACTCACCCAGGGTGGTCGCGCCCACGATGTGCAGTTCACCGCGGGCCAGGGCCGGTTTGAGGATGTTGCCCGCGTCCAGCGAACCGCCCTCGCCGCCGCCCCCGGCGCCGACGACGGTGTGCAGCTCGTCGATGAAGATGATCAGCCGGTCGGAGTGGGAGCGGATCTCCTCGACGATGTTGTTCATCCGCTCCTCGAAGTCGCCCCGGTAGCGGGTCCCGGCGACGACGCCCGTCAGGTCCAGGGCGACCACGCGCCGTCCGAGGAGGATGTCCGGCACGTCCCCCTCGGCGATCCGCTGGGCCAGCCCCTCCACGACGGCGGTCTTGCCCACGCCCGCGTCACCGATCAGCACCGGGTTGTTCTTGCCGCGCCGGGAGAGCACCTCGACGGTCTGCTCGATCTCCTGGTCCCGTCCGATCACCGGGTCGACACGGCCCTCGCGGGCCAGCGCGGTGAGGTCACGGCCGTACTTGTCCAGGGTCGGCGTGCCCGTCGCGGGACGCGGCCGTTCGGCACGGGCCTGCGGGGCCTCCGGCGCCTCCGGCGGGCCGGAGGGGGCGAACCGGGCCGCGTTGAGGATGTGCCCGGCGGCCGAGTCGGGGTTGTTGGCCAGGGCGCTGAGCACGTGCTCCGGGCCGATGTAGCCGACGCCGCTCGCCCGGGCCAGCTCGTGCGCGTCCAGCAGGGCCCGCTTGACGGCGGGGGTCAGGGACAGCGAGGTCGGCGGCGGGGCGTCACCGGGCCCGTACTGGACCGGCCCCGAACGGTCGTCGATCTGCGACGCCAGCGAGTCGGGGTCCGCGCCCGCCCGGCTGAGCAGACTCCGGGTCGGCTCGGCGGCGAGGGCGGCGCGCAGCAGGTGCTGGGTGTCCAGGTCCCGGCTGCCGTGTTCCGCGGCGTACTGGGCGGCGCCGCGGACCAGTTCCCGGGCCGGCTGGCTGAGCAGCCTGCCGATGTCGATCTGGCGGGGGCGCGGTCCGCCGAAGAAGCGCGCGAGGAATTCTGCGAAAGGGTCACCCTCCGGGCCGATGAAGCCACTCGTCATCGTCATCCGTTCCTTCGCTGGTGGACGTGCCGGGGCCGGGTAACCCGGTCCGGGCTCGCTCATGCCACGATGACACGTTCCGTTGTGTCGGGCATGTCCAGGAAGGCGGCGGAGCACGGCCCGTGTGCCGGGCGTGTTCAGGAAGGCGACGGAGCACGGCCCGCGGACCGGCCGCCGCCCGGCCGGAGCATCTGGCCCGAGGCCAGCTCGCGGTAGAGGGGGCTGGTGGCCAGCAACTCCTCGTGCCGCCCCTGACCGGTGGTGCGCCCCCGGTCCAGGACGACGATGTGGTCGGCGTGCCGCACCGTGGACAGGCGATGGGCGATCACCAGCAGGGCGCACTCCCGGGCGACGTCCTTCATCACCGTGGTCAGCGCCGCCTCGTTGATCGCGTCCAGGTGCGAGGTGGGCTCGTCCAGCAGCAGCAGCGCAGGGCGGGCGAGCAGGGCGCGGGCCAGCGCGACGCGCTGGCGTTCACCGCCCGACAGGGTGCTCCCGCGTTCGCCGAGGACGGCGTCCAGGCCGCCGGGCAGCCGGTCGACGACCTCCTCCAGCCGGGCCAGCTCCACCACCCGCCGGATCTCCGCGTCCGGGGCGTCGGGCACCGCGTAGGCGATGTTCTCCCGCAGGGTGCCGTGCACGACGTGGGTGTTCTGGTCCACCACGGCGATGCGGCGCCGGCACGCGTCACGGCCGAGCTCGGCGGCCGGGCGGCCGTCGAAGAGCACGGTGCCCGCGTCCGGCTCGTAGAAGCCCGCCACCAGCGCGAAGACCGTGCTCTTGCCGGCGCCCGAGGGGCCGACGAGGGCGACCTGCCGGCGGGGGGCGACCGTGAAGGACACACCGCGCAGCACCGGCCGGTCCGGGGCGTAGCCGAAGCGGACGTCGCGCAGGGCGAGCGCGGCCCGCCCGGCCGCGGCCGGCGCCTCGGGCCGGGTCCGGGTCCGGGCGCGTGCGCGGGCGGCGGGGACGGACGGCCCGGTGTGCTCGACGGGCAGGCGCAGCGCCTGTTCGACGCGCTGGTGGGCGCCCATGCCGCGCTGGACGAGGCCCACCGCGCGGAAGACCGAGGACAGCGGCAGGACGAGGTAGGAGGCGTACAGCAGGAAGGCGACCAGGTCGCCGAGGGACCCGGTCCGGCCGCCCACGCGCAGGCCGCCCACGACGAGGACGACGAGGAACGAGCCCTGGACGGCCAGTTCGACGGCGGGGCTCATCACGGAGGCGAGCTTCGCGGTGCGCACGCCCGCGTCGTGGGCCTCCTGCACGCGGGCGCCCACCCGGGCCGTCTCGCGCGCCTCGGCGCGGTGCACCCGCACCATGGGCAGGGCGCCCAGGGCCCGTTCCAGATCGGCGGCGATGGCGCCGACCGCGTGCTGCATGTGTTCCGAGGCACAGCGGATGCCCTTGAGCAGGGAGGTGACGACACCGGCCGCGACGGCCACGGTGAGCGTGACCAGAAGCAGCAGCAGCGGGTCGATCCACGCCATCAGGACGACGGCCCCGACGGCGACGATGCCTCCGGTCACCAGGTCGACCAGGGACTGGGAGACGACCTCGCGCAGCAGGGTGGTGTCGGCGGTGACCCGGGAGACGAGGTCGGCGCCGCGGTGGCGGTCGTACTCCCGCATCTCCAGCCGCAGCAGCCGGTCCACCAGGCCCAGCCGGAGCTGCCGTACGACGCCCTCGCCCATGCGCTCCAGGAGGAAGCGCCCCACCGAGCCGGTCGCGGCCTCGGCCACGAACAGCGCGCCGAGCAGCCCCAGCAGCGGCCACACGGCCTGACCGCGGCCGCTCGCGTCCACGGCGTGCCGGGCCACGAGCGGCTGGGCCAGGCCGAGGGCGGAACCCGCGAGCGTCAGCACGGCGGCCACGGCGATGGCCCCGCGGTGCCCTGCGGTGAGCCGGTAGAGCGTGACCACCGCGGCCCGCGTCGACCGGTCCACGGCCTCGGCCGGAGGGCCGGCGGTCATCGGGTCGGCGGCTCGACGGAGACCAGCCGGGCGAAGTAGCCCTCGGGCACCCCTTCGCCGACCGGGCGGCCCTCCGCCTCGATCCAGGCGTGCGCGGTGAAGGGCGGGACGACCCGGACCCCGGCGCACCAGGTCGGCCACGTCCCCCGCAGCCGGCACAGCAGCGCGGCCCCCAGGGAACGCGGCAGGCACCCCTTCGGCCCGGTGCAGCGCAGACTGACGGCGCACAGGGCGTCGCGCGCGGCCTGCGCCTGGACGGCGGTGGCGGGCGCCGCGCCGCGCCGCAGCACACGGAGCACGGCGCGGATGCGGCGGGGCGGCAGCAGGGCGAGCCCGACGGCGGGCAGCAGGACCAGGCGGGCCGCCAGGCGCCGCCCCAGCGGCACTCCGGTGGGGCGTTCCAGCGCGCTGGGCGTCGTCATGAGGCCAGCCCCGCCTCGCGCAGGTCGCCGACGAGTGCCTCGACGTCCCGCAGCGCCTGCGCCCGCTCGATGTCGAACTCGCGGACCAGGGCGGCGGCCGCGTCGGCGGCCTCGCCACCGTCCAGCAGGGTCCGCACCACCAGGGTGGCGGTGGGGTTCAGCTCCCAGTAGGTCCCGGCCCGTTCGTCCAGGAGCACGGTGCCGTAGTCGGTCTCGGCGGTGGAGACGTGTGCGTCGAAGCGCAGGGGCATGGCATCGCCTTTCTGCGGCGCGGGGCGGGACCTCGCGGCCGCGGAGGGCTACGGGATACGGATACTGCTGCGGCCGCGGGACAGCCCGCGCAGCCACACCTCGGCGGCGATCGTCGAGTAGAGGATGGCGTCGGACAGCCCGGGGGAGGCCGGCCGCCGGGCGAGGCGGCGCAACTCGGCCCCGTCCACCAGGCCCAGCCGCTCCAGCCGGGAGTCCTCCCACAGGGCCAGCAGGTCGGCACGGTTCTCGCGCAGTCCGTTGGAGGCGTCCATGGAGGCCGTGGCCTTGGACGTCCTGCGCAGACAGGGTTCGGGGACCACCCCGCTCATCGCGGCGGTCAGCACCGGTTTGTACCGGAACGGCGTGACGCGCTCGGCCGGGCGCACGGCGAGGCACGCCTCGATGACCCGGTCGTCGAGGAAGGGCGAGGCCAGCGGGAGGCCGGCGCGGGCCGCCATGTGGTCCCACTGCCGGATGACCCGCGTGGTCGAGCGGATCTGCTCCAGGTCCGCGTGCATGCCCCGGTCGGGGTGCAGCGGCGTGGCCGTGGCGGCGGCGTCGAGCAGCGCCCGCCGCGCCAGCCGTTCGGCGTCCGCGGTCACCCAGTCGAACAGGCGGGGGGCCATGCCCCAGCCGAGTCCCGCGGCGACGGAGGGCGCGGCCGGCGCACGCAGCCGACCGGCGGTGTCGGCGAGCCACTTCCCGTACGGCCGCGTGTCGGCCAGAGCGCGGACCGTGCCGCCGAGCGGCCACTGCCACAGCGCCCGGAACCCGCGCAGGTGCCGCAGGGCGTGCAGCGGACGGGTGCGCAGCAGCCGGTGGTAGTACGCCTCGGAGCACCAGGCCACGTGGTCGCCGCCGATCCCGGTCAGATGCACGCGGCTGCCGCGCGCGGCGAGCTCCGGCAGGTGGTGCAGCGCGCGGGAGCGGTCCATGACGCCGATGGTGGGCTCGTCCAGGAGGTCGTCGACGCCGAGCAGATCGTCGTAGACGAGCGGCGAGGCGTCGGCGTCCCAGACGACGTGCTCGACGCCCGGGAGGTGCCGCGCCGCCTGCTCGGCCCAGTACAGGTCGGTGTCCGCCGGGTCGCGCCCCGGCCAGGTGCCGGCCACCACGCGCGCGGGGGAGCGGTCGGCGAGGAAGCAGACGGAGGTGGAGTCCAGCCCGCCGGACAGGTCGCAGCTGACCACGCCGCCCCGCCGGGTCCGCGCGTCGACGGCCTCCTGGAGCGCCGCGCGGACCGGGTCCGCCGCCACGGCCAGCGGCACGACCGGCTCCGGCGGCGTCCACCAGCGGGTGTGCCGGGCGGTGCGCCCGTCCGCGGCGACGACCACGGCGTCCTGCGGGGGTACGGCGGTCACCGCCGGCCATGGCGACGTCTCGTAGAGCGGATAGGGGGCGGGCCACAGCAGCCGGACGGCCAGCTCCCCGGGATCGGGATCGAGACCGAGGGCGTCGGCGAGCAGATCGGCCCGGGTGGCGGCCACCCGGGCGCCGGCGATCTCCGCGTGGAAGACGAGCCGGAGGCCGGAGGCGGTGCCCTGCACCCGGACCCGTCCGTCGACGACGGCGACCAGGTGGAAGCTGCCGGTGAGGGAACGGGCCAGCGCGTCGATCTCGCCGAGGTCGCGCAACCGCGCCGCCCTGCGCCGCAGTTCGTCCGCCTCGACGGGGCAGCAGCCGATGACGGCCAGGGCGGTGTCACCGGCCCGTGCCGTGACGGCCTCGTCGTCGTGCCAGTGGCCGACCAGCCAGGGCCGGCCCGACGGATGGTTCACGATCCGGCAGCCGGGCCGGACGAAGGAGCGGGCCACGGCGGCCGCGTCCGCGCGGTCGGTGAAGACCGCGAAGTGCGCGTCGCCGGGGCCCGTCCCCGCACGTGCGTGCAGTGGTGTCATGACGTCGGGTCGGTACCTTCGGTCGTCAGTTCTTGCTCAGGATCAGCCGGTCGTTGCCGGAGCGGCCCAGGAGCCCGGTCTCCTTGCGGAACGTACCGAGACGGACGAGCGTCGGAGCTTCGTATGCCTTCTTCATGACTCTCCTCGCGTGCTGGGTTCGTGCCCCCTCCCCCCGTCGGCGGCGTCGCCGTCTCCGGCGGGCCGTCGGACGTGCCCCTGGCTCATCGGGAGCCGGGGCGAGGGGCGGCGCGGCACCCAGCTAGCGGCAGAACCGTGCGGCCTGACAAGGAGATGCAAAAAAGTATGATCGTGCGTCAATAGCGGACGGCTCCGGTCGACCGTCGGCCCGGTTCCGTCCGGAGCCGCGGACCGGGTGATCGCCGGCCACCCGCGTGCATGAGTGAAGAAACGTTCTCACGTGCGCATCGGCCCGGGCGTCCTCGCCGTCGCGCCGTTCGTTCCGCGGCGGGCGGGAGGGAGCCGCCGGGGCGCATCCGTGACCCGTCGACGTGCACCATGTCCCTTCCGCTTCCTCCTGCGCAGTCGCGCGGGCCCGGTCGGCTCCACCGCGTGGCGACGACGCCGGCCCCGTCGCCGAGCTCCGACGGCGGCCGGCGCTTCCGGTGCCGGAGTGCGGTGGGGCGGACGGCCGGGGGTGGCGATCCGGCGGAGCCGCGTGCGCGGGGGCGCCCGGCCTTCGAACGCCTCGTACGGGCGCCGCGCGGGAGGACTCCCGCCGCGAGGCCTCCGGCGTCGTGGACCGCGCCGCGCACGCGGTGGCGGTGGGCCGGGAGTTCCGGCCGGCCGGGGGTCCGTGTGCTCGCCGCCGACGCCGCCGGAACGGCTGCCGCGCCGAGGTTCCCCGAGACCGGGGACCGGAGGGCCGCGGACGTTCTCAGGCGGGCTCGCGGGCCGTGAGGACGCGCGGTCCCGCCCGGGTGATCGCCACGGTGTGTTCCGCGTGGGCCGCGCGGGAGCCGTCGTCCGTGCGGAGGGTCCAGCCGTCGGGGGCGGCGTACCACGTGTCGGTGCCGCCGTCGATGAGCATGGGCTCGATGGCGAGGACCATGCCGTGCCGCAGGGGCATGCCCCGGCCCGGCCGGCCCTCGTTCGGCACGGACGGGTCCTCGTGCATGCGGCGGCCGATGCCGTGGCCCCCGAAGCCGTCCATGATGCCGTACCCCGCGGCGCGGCACACCGTGCCGATCGCATGGGCGATGTCGCCGATGCGGTTGCCGACGACGGCCGCCTCGATCCCCGCCGCGAGCGCCCGCTCGGTGGTCTCGATCAGCCGTACGTCGGCCGGGCGCGCGGTGCCCACGGTGAAGCTGATCGCCGAGTCTCCGGCCCAGCCGCCCAGTTCGGCGCCGCAGTCGACGGAGACGAGGTCCCCGTCGCGCAGCCGGTAGTCGTCCGGGATGCCGTGCACGATCGCGTCGTTCACGGAGGCGCAGATCACCGCGGGGAACGGGGTCGGAGCGAAGGAGGGACGGTAGCCCAGGAAGGGCGAGGTCGCACCCGCCGCGCGCAGCACGTCCCGCGCCACCTCGTCCAGCTCCAGCAGGGAGACGCCCACGCCGGCGGCCTTCCGCACGGCCGTCAGCGCGCTCGCGACGACCTGGCCCGCCTCGTGCATGGCGTCGATCGATGTGTCGGTCTTCAGTTCCACCATGCCAATTACTATACCGGTATTAGAATGGGTGCCATGGTGCGCACCCCCTTGACCCCCGAAGAGCGCGAACGCGGCGAGCGGCTCGGCCGGCTGCTGCGCGAGGCGCGCGGCGGCCGCAGCATGACCGAGATCGCGGCGAGCGCCGGCATCTCCGCGGAGACCCTCCGCAAGATCGAGACCGGGCGGGCCCCGACCCCGGCGTTCTTCACCGTGGCCGCGCTGGCCGACGTGCTCGGCCTGTCGATGGACGAGCTGGTGGGGCGCTGCTCGCCCGGTGCACCGGGCGAGCCGGTCGCCGCCTGAGACGGGTCGCCGGAGCGCCCCTCGCGTCCTGCCGGAAAACTCCCCGTAGCGCCGCCGTAACACGGCTGGTGTTGTCTACGGGACGAAGTGCTCCGGTTCTGGCGGGAGTTGGCTATGGCGATGGAGCGACTCCCGGACGAGATCCGGGAGTTCACGGACTACCTGCGGGGTCTGCTGGCACGCCTGGACCGGTCCGGCGGCTGGTGCGCGGTGTTCTGGCAACGGGACCCCGACGGCATGCGGGCCTGCCTCGACGGGCGTGAGCTGCCGCCCTGGGACGTGCTGGAGGCACTGCTCCAGGACCTGGCCGTCGCGCACGGTCGCCCGGCCGCCGAGGCCGAGACCCGCAGGGCCCGCGTCCTGCGGGCCGCGGCCCTCGCCGCCCACGACGCCCGTCCCGGCGCCCGGGACGCCGTCGGCGACCGGCTGGACGTCATGCTCCGGGAGCAGAAGCACGCGGCGGAACGGCGGGCGGGACTGGACCGGGCACTCGCCTCGGCCACCACCCGCGAGCAGGCCGACGCCCTGCGCGTCGACCTCGCCTGGGCCCGGGACGACCACGAACGCGCCACCGCGCGCTGCGCGGAACTCCGGGCGCGACTGGCCGGCCTGGACGGACGGGCAGGGGACACGGCCCCCGCCCGTCACCCGTCCGGCGGGCCGCGGCGGCCGCACCCGCGGGAGGACACGGCGCCGGGCGGCGCCCCCGGTGTGCCGTCGGACGGTGGTGCGGTCCCCGCCCGGGGCGGTGTCCGCGACGGTGCGGGACCGGCCGGGCCCGGCGTCGGCGGGAGCGGTGCGGTAGCGCCGGGGCGGCGCGTCGCGTCGGCGTTCCCGGACGGGGCCGCCGAGCAGCCCGTCACCGCTCGGGCTCCGCGCAAGCGCCGTCGTGGCGGCGCCCGCTTCGCCGGGACGGCCGACGAGGAGCCCCCGGCACCCCTCGTCGCCCCTCCGGCGGACGCTCTGCCCCTTCCCGTCCCCGGCCCGCGCCGCACCCCGCGCGGAGCCCGGTTCGCCGGGGCCGCCGGAGGGACGGAGCAGCGGGTGGGACCACGCCCCGAACCGCCCGTCGACGCGGCCGGCCGGCACGAGGTCGGCCGCGTCGTGGAGGCACTCGCGCGGCTGCGCGGCGAGGGGCGCGGCGGGGAGGCGCACGCCCTGCTGATCGACGCCGCGCACTGGCCCGCCGCCCGCCTTCCGCTGCTCGCGGCCGGGCTGGAGCGGGCCGGACTCGGGGCCGACTGGGCGACCCTGCTGTGGGAGGCCGCCTCGCTGCCCGCCGGCCGGCTGGTCGCCGTCGCCGACGCGCTCACCGCGGCGGGCCGCGCGGCGGACGGGGAGCGGCTCCTGCGGCAGGGCGTGGTCCGGCCGGCCGACGAGATCGGGCGGGCGGTCCTGGCGCTCGCCGCCGAGGAGCGGCACCGCGCGGTGCGCGCGCTGCTCGACGCCTGCGTCCGGGCACGCACCCCGCAGGAGGCGGCCCGCACGGCCGCCGTGGATCCGCAGCGGCTCGTCCCCCTGCTCCTCGCCGCCGCCCGGGGCGTCTCGGACGAGCGGTACCGGGACGTGCTGCACGCCCTCCGCGTCGCGGGGTTCGCCGCCTGACCGGGCCCGGCCGGGCGGCCGCGCGCCCTCCCACCTGCCCCGCGACTCACCCACCGGGGTGCGAAACGCGACCGACTCCACGGCCTCGGCGACGATGGTCTTGGCAAGCCCGTCCGAGAGGCTTACGTTCGTCCCTCTACGACCGTTTCTACGGGCGTAGAGGCGCTGACGTCGCGTCGAAGGAGCAGCTCATGCCCAACGTCGTACGTGCCGCCCTGGTCCAGGCCACCTGGACCGGCGACACCGAGTCCATGCTGGCGAAGCACGAGGAGCACGCCCGCGAGGCGGCCCGGCGGGGCGCACGGATCATCGGGTTCCAGGAAGTCTTCAACTCTCCCTACTTCTGCCAGGTCCAGGACGCCGAGCACTACCGCTGGGCCGAGCCCGTGCCCGACGGCCCGACCACCCGCCGGATGCGGGAGCTGGCCCGCGAGACCGGCATGGTGATCGTCGTGCCGGTGTTCGAGGTCGAGCAGTCGGGCTACTACTACAACACCGCCGCCGTGATCGACGCCGACGGCACCGTCCTCGGCAAGTACCGCAAGCACCACATCCCGCAGGTCAAGGGCTTCTGGGAGAAGTTCTACTTCCGGCCCGGCAACCTCGGCTGGCCGGTCTTCGACACCGCCGTCGGCAAGGTCGGCGTCTACATCTGCTACGACCGCCACTTCCCGGAAGGGTGGCGGCAACTCGGGATCAACGGAGCCCAGCTGGTGTACAACCCGTCCGCCACGCACCGCGGCCTGTCGTCCCACCTGTGGCGGCTGGAGCAGCCGGCGGCGGCCGTCGCCAACGAGTACTTCGTCGCCGCGATCAACCGCGTGGGCAGGGAGGAGTACGGGGACAACGACTTCTACGGGACCTCGTACTTCGTCGACCCGCGCGGACAGTTCGTCGGCGACGTCGCCAGCGACACCAAGGAGGAACTCGTGGTCCGCGACCTGGACTTCGACCTCATCGAGGAAGTGCGGCAGACGTGGGCCTTCTACCGCGACCGCCGCCCCGACGCCTACGAAGGGCTGGTGCAGCCGTGACCGACGACCTCCTGGGCCGCCACCGCTCCGTGCTCCCGGACTGGCTCGCCTTCTACTACGAGGAGCCCATCGAGATCACCCACGGCGAGGGCCGCCACGTCTGGGACTCACGGGGCAACCGCTACCTCGACTTCTTCGGCGGCATCCTCACCACCATGACCGCCCACGCCCTGCCCGAGGTGACCAAGGCGGTCAGCGAGCAGGCCGGGCGGATCCTGCACTCCTCCACCCTCTACCTCAACCGGCCGATGGTGGAACTCGCGGAGCGCATCGCCCAGTTGAGCGGCATCCCGGACGCCCGGGTGTTCTTCACCACCTCCGGCACCGAGGCCAACGACACCGCCCTGCTGCTCGCCACCACCTACCGGCGCAGCAACACGATCCTGGCGATGCGCAACAGCTACCACGGACGCTCCTTCAGCGCCGTCGGCATCACCGGCAACCGCGGCTGGTCCCCGACCTCCCTGTCCCCGCTGCAGACGCTGTACGTCCACGGCGGCGTCCGCACCCGCGGCCCGTACGCCGCCCTCGACGACCGCGACTTCGTCGCGGCCTGCGTCGACGACCTGAAGGACCTGCTCGGCCACACCCGCCCGCCCGCCGCGCTGATCGCCGAGCCGATCCAGGGCGTCGGCGGCTTCACCTCGCCGCCCGACGGACTGTACGCGGCCTTCCGCGAGGTGCTGCACGAGCGCGGCGTCCTGTGGATCGCCGACGAGGTGCAGACCGGCTGGGGCCGCACCGGCGAACACTTCTGGGGCTGGCAGGCGCACGGCCGCAGCGGCCCGCCCGACATCGTGACCTTCGCCAAGGGCATCGGCAACGGCATGTCCATCGGCGGCGTCGTCGCCCGTGCCGAGATCATGAACTGCCTGGACGCCAACAGCATCTCGACGTTCGGCGGCACCCAGATCACCATGGCGGCGGGCCTGGCCAACCTCACCTACCTGCTGGAGCACGACCTCCAGGGCAACGCCCGCCGGGTCGGCGGCATGCTCATCGAACGGCTGCGGGCCGTCGCCGCCCAGGTGCCGGCGGTACGGGAGGTGCGCGGGCGCGGACTGATGATCGGCGTCGAACTGACGAAGCCCGGCACCGACGAGGCCGATCCCGCGGCCGTGTCCGCCGTCCTCGAGGAGGCCCGCGCGGGCGGGCTGCTCATCGGCAAGGGCGGCGGACACGACACCAGCGCCCTGCGCATCGCCCCGCCGCTCACCCTCAACGTCGCGGAGGCCGAGGAGGGCGCCGCGATCCTCGAGCGCGCTCTGAGGAGCGTCCAGTAGCAGCACACCGACCAGAAGGACCCCGCCATGACCACCTGGGAGCCATCGGCGCCGGCGCTGTCGGTCCGGCAGGTCCTCGCGCTGGAGCGGGTGCTCGCCGGGGAGCCCGAGGTGGTGGCCGGCGCGCGCCGGCTGGACCGGCCGGTGCGCTGGGTGCACGTCGCGGAGGCGGCCGACGTCGGGGTGATGCTCAGCGGCGGCGAGATGGTGCTGACCACCGGGGTGCTGCTCGCCGGCGACGAGGACAAGCAGGCCGAGTACGTCCGCTCCCTGCACCGCGCGGAGGCCGCCGCCCTGGTCCTCGGGCTGGGCCGCGCCTTCCCGTCCCCGCCGGACGTGATGCGGCGCGTGGCCGAGCGCTGCGGACTGCCCCTGGTGGTGCTCCACCGGCCGTTCCCGTTCGCCCAGCTGACCGAGGAGGTCCAGTCCCGGCTGGTGCGGCGGAAGTTCGCCGCCGTCAGCCTCTCCGAGGCCGTGCGCGGCGAACTCACCGCACTGATCACCGCGGGCGCCCCGCTGCAGCGCCTGCTCGACGAGGTCGCCCGGCACAGCGGCTGTCCCGTCGTCGTCACCAACCTCGCCCACCGGGTCCTCGGCACGGCGGGGGAGCGGCCGGCCGTGGACGACGTGCTGCGCGACTGGGAGCGCGTCGCCCGCCAGGCCGGCGGCGGTGAGGGGGACGGCTGGATCCGCGCCGAACTGGGCGGACGCGGCGAGCGGTGGGGCCGGATCGTGCTGTGCGGCTACCGCGGCGACAGGGCCACCGGACGGCTGCTCGCCGACCGCGCCGCCGAGGCCCTCGTCCTGCACCGCATGCTCGGCGGCGCCGCCCGTTCCTGGGAGGAGCAGTCCGCGCAGAGCCTGCTGACCGACCTGGTCAGCGGGGTCGTACCGGCCCGGCAGCTGCTGCCCCGGGCCCGCGCGGCCGGGCTGCCGGTCAACCGGCGCACCTTCGTGCCCCTCGCCGTACACGGCCGGGAGGCGCACCGGCTCGACCGGGTCCTGCGCCTGCTGGGGCTCTCCGGGGTCGTCGCCGAGCTGGCCGGCGGGGTGACCACCGTGCTGCTCAGCCTCGCCCGGGACCAGGACGCCGAGGCACTCACCGCGCACTTCGCGGCCCGGCTGCGCTCCGGGCCGGGGGCGGCCCCGGTCGTGGTGGCGGCGGCCGACGAGCGCACCGCCTTCGACGACGTGCCCGCCGGACTGCGCGAGGCCCGGCACGTGGTGGACGCCGTCGCCGGCTCCGCCGCCGCGCTGGACCTGCCGGCCGTGGTCCGCCTCGGGGACGTCCACCTGCGCGGGCTGATCCGGCTGCTGCGGGACGACCCCCAGGTGCAGTCCTTCGCGGAACGGGAGCTGGACGGGCTGCTGTGCGAGCCCGACGAGGACCTGCTGTCCGTGCTGCGCACCTACCTCGCCACCGGCCGCAACAAGTCCCGCACCGCGCAGCTGCACCACGTCTCCCGGCCCGCGCTGTACCGGCGCCTGGAGGCGATACAGGCCCGCCTCGGGGTGGACCTCGACGACTTCGAGCAGGCCGCCTCGGTGCACATAGCGCTCCTCGCGCACGACGCGCAACAGCAGTGACATCCGAAGCCACGTGCGACAACGGCGGTGAAGAATGGGCGCACCGAAGGGTGACACGGTGACACGTCACGCCCCCGCAGACGTGACACGGTGCACCTCAAAGAGGGCTCGTCCGCTCCCTACGCTCTGCGCACACCGAGCGACCGGAGGTCCCGATGAGCCCAGTGATCCGTGCCGCCGTCTTCCAGACCGCCTGGACCGGCGACAAGGAGTCGATGATCCAGGTCCACGAGCAGGCCGCCCGCGACGCCGCCGCCCAGGGCGCTCACGTGCTCTGCTTCCAGGAGCTGTTCTACGGGCCGTACTTCTGCCAGGTGCAGGACCCGGCGTTCTACGCGTACGCCGAACGCGTCCCGGACGGCCCGGTCGTCAAGCGCTTCCAGGCCCTCGCCAGGGAGCTGGGCATCGTCCTGGTGCTGCCGATGTACGAGGAGGAGCAGCCCGGGGTCCTCTACAACACGGCCGCCGTGATCGACGCGGACGGCTCCTACCTCGGCAAGTACCGCAAGACGCACATCCCCCAGGTGAAGGGCTTCTGGGAGAAGTTCTACTTCCGGCCCGGCAACAGCGGCTGGCCCGTCTTCGACACCAGGGCCGGCCGGATCGGCGTCTACATCTGCTACGACCGGCACTTCCCGGAGGGCTGGCGGGCGCTCGGCCTCGCGGGCGCCGAGATCGTCTTCAACCCGTCGGCCACCTCGCGAGGACTCTCCGGCTACCTGTGGCAGCTGGAGCAGCCGGCGGCGGCCGTCGCCAACGAGTACTTCGTCGGCGCGATCAACCGGGTCGGCGTGGAGGAGTACGGCGACAACGACTTCTACGGCACGAGCTACTTCGTCGACCCGGAGGCCCGGTTCGTCGGCGAGCCGGCGAGCGACAAGGAGACCGAACTGGTCGTGCGGGACCTGGACACGGCGAAGCTGCGCGAGGTCCGCGACCGCTGGCAGTTCTACCGCGACCGCGCACCGGGCGCCTACGGGCCGCTGACCGCGCCCTGACCGCACCGAGCACGCGAGGAGAGGGAGCACCATGAGCAGCCGTACCGTCATCCGGGGTGGCCTCGTCGTCACCGCCGCCGACGAGATGCACGCCGACGTCCTGATCGAGGACGGCCGCATCGCCGCCCTCGCCGCCTCCGGCACCCCCGCCGCCGAGGCCTTCACCGCCGGGCGGACCATCGACGCCACCGGGAAGTACGTCATTCCGGGCGGGGTCGACGCCCACACCCACATGGAGCTGCCGTTCGGCGGCACCTTCGCCTCCGACACCTTCGAGACGGGCACCCGGGCCGCCGCCTGGGGCGGCACCACCACCGTCGTCGACTTCGCCGTGCAGAGCGTGGGCCGGTCGCTGCGCGCCGGCCTGGACGCCTGGCACGCCAAGGCCGAGGGCAACTGCGCGATCGACTACGGCTTCCACATGATCGTCTCCGATGTGAACGAGGAGACGCTGAAGGAGATGGACCTGCTGGTCGAGGAGGGCGTCACCTCCTTCAAGCAGTTCATGGCCTACCCGGGCGTCTTCTACTCCGACGACGGCCAGATCCTGCGCGCCATGCAGCGCTCCGCCGAGAACGGCGGGCTGATCATGATGCACGCCGAGAACGGCATCGCGATCGACGTGCTCGTGGAGCAGGCCCTCGCCCGGGGGGAGACCGACCCGCGCCATCACGGCGAGGTCCGCAAGACCCTGCTGGAGGCCGAGGCCACCCACCGCGCCATCCGGCTCGCCCAGGTCGCCGGCGCCCCGCTGTACGTCGTGCACGTCTCCGCCACGGAGGCCGTCGCCGAGCTGGCCCGGGCCCGCGACGAGGGGCTCCCGGTCTTCGGCGAGACCTGCCCGCAGTACCTGTTCCTGTCCACCGACAACCTCGCCGAGCCGGACTTCGAGGGCGCCAAGTACGTGTGCAGCACGCCGCTGAGGCCGCGCGAACACCAGGCGCACCTGTGGAAGGGCCTGCGCACCAACGACCTCCAGGTGGTCTCCACCGACCACTGCCCCTTCTGCTTCACCGGCCAGAAGGAGCTGGGCCGGGGCGACTTCTCCAAGATCCCCAACGGTCTGCCGGGCGTGGAGAACCGCATGGACCTGCTGCACCAGGCCGTGCTCGACGGGCACATCTCCCGCCGCCGCTGGATCGAGATCGCCTGCGCCACCCCGGCCCGGATGTTCGGTCTCTACCCCAAGAAGGGGACGATCGCGCCGGGTGCCGACGCCGACGTCGTGATCTACGACCCGCACGCCGAGCAGGTCATGTCCGCCGAGACCCACCACATGAACGTCGACTACTCGGCCTACGAGGGCAAGCGGGTCACCGGCCGCGTCGAGACCGTCCTCTCGCGCGGAGTCCCCGTCATCACCGAGCGGGAGTACACCGGGCGCGCCGGTCACGGCGCCTACACCCCGCGGTCCACCTGCCAGTACCTCACCTAGGAGCGCCGCCCATGGACTTCGGACTCGTCCTGCAGACCGACCCGCCGGCCTCGCGGGTCGTCAGCCTGATGAAGCGCGCCGAACGCAACGGCTTCACCCACGGCTGGACCTTCGACTCCACCGTGCTGTGGCAGGAACCCTTCGTGATCTACAGCCAGATCCTGGCCCGCACCACGAAGCTGAAGGTCGGCCCGATGGTCACCAACCCCGGCACCCGCGCCTGGGAGGTCACCGCCTCCACCTTCGCCACCCTCAACGACATGTTCGGCAACCGCACCGTCTGCGGCATCGGCCGCGGCGACTCCGCGATGCGCGTCGCCGGACGCAGACCCAACACCCTGGCCCGCCTGGGCGAGGCGATCGACGTGATCCGCGACCTCGCCGAGGGACGCGAGACCGAGGTCGGCGGGCAGCCGCTGCGGATCCCGTGGGTGCGGGACGGGAAGCTGCCCGTCTGGATGGCGGCGTACGGGCCGAAGGCGCTCGCCCTCGCCGGACGGAAGGCCGACGGCTTCATCCTCCAGCTCGCCGACCCGTACCTGACCGAGTGGATGGTCAAGGCCGTGCGCGCCGCGGCCGTGGAGGCGGGGCGCGACCCCGCCTCCGTCACCGTCTGCGTCGCCGCCCCGGCGTACGTCGGTGACGACCTGGCGCACGCCCGTGAGCAGTGCCGCTGGTTCGGCGGCATGGTCGGCAACCACGTCGCCGACCTGGTCGCCCGCTACGGCGAGCACTCGGACCTGGTCCCCGAGGCGCTGACGTCGTACATCAAGGAGCGGCACGGCTACGACTACAGCCACCACGGGCGGGCCGGCAACCCGTCCACGGACTTCGTCCCCGACGAGATCGTCGACCGGTTCTGCCTGCTCGGCCCGGCCGGGGCGCACATCGAGAAGCTGCAGGCGCTGCGCGAACTGGGTGTGGACCAGTTCGCCGTGTACGACATGCACGACGCGCAGGAGACGACGATCGACGCGTACGGCGCGGAGATCATCCCGGCACTCGACCACTGAACGGTCCCTCCGCCGAAGGGCACGCCCATGACCGCGACCGTCCCGCCGACGCCCTCCGACCGACCCGTACCCGACCCGGCGGGACGCGTCGAGCTCCCGCCGGGCGTCACCCTCACCGACGACCGCTTCGTCAACGACGACCTGCTGCCCGTGCCGCTGGCCCGCCGCCGCTGGACGACGTACAACTTCGCGGCCCTGTGGGTGGGGATGGCGCACAACATCCCCTCCTGGCTCCTCGCCTCCGGTCTCGTCGCGCTGGGCATGGACTGGAAGCAGGCCGTGTTCACCATCGCGCTCGCCAACGTCATCGTGCTCGCGCCGATGCTGCTGACCGGTCACGCCGGCCCCAAGTACGGCATTCCGTTCCCGGTGCTGGCCCGGGCCTCCTTCGGGCTGCGCGGCGCCAACCTGCCGGCGATGATCCGGGCCGGGGTGGCGTGCGCCTGGTTCGGCATCCAGACCTGGATCGGCGGTCAGGGGATCTTCGTCCTGCTCGACAAGGTGTTCGGCGGCTGGGCCGGGGCGTCGGAGGTCGGCGGCCAGCCGTGGACGCTCTGGGTGTGTTTCGTCCTGTTCTGGGCGCTGGAACTGGCCATCATCCACCGGGGGATGGAGGCACTGCGCCGGTTCGAGAACTGGGCCGCGCCGTTCGTCATCGTGGGCGCGCTGGTGCTGCTGGTCTGGATCGCGAACAAGGCCGGCGGCCTCGGGCCGCTGCTCGACCAGCCGTCGCGGCTCGGCTGGGGCGCCGACTTCTGGCCGGTGTTCTTCCCGTCCCTCATGGGCATGATCGCCTTCTGGTCGACCCTGAGCCTGAACATCCCCGACTTCACCCGCTTCGGCGCGGGACAGCGCGCCCAGGTCTGGGGGCAGACGCTCGGGCTGCCCACCACCATGACGCTGTTCGCGCTGCTGTCGGTGTTCGTCACCTCCGGCTCGCAGGCGGTCCACGGGGCCCCGATCTGGGACCCCGTGGCGCTGGCCGCCGAGACCGACAACGTCTTCGGGCTGCTCTTCGCCCTGGTGACGGTGCTCGTCGCCACCATCTCGGTGAACATCGCGGCGAACGTGGTCTCACCGGCGTACGACCTGGCGAACCTGGCGCCGCGCCTCATCAGCTTCCGCACCGGCGCGCTGATCACCGGCGTCGTCGGCGTGCTGATCATGCCGTGGAAGCTCACCGAGACACCCGAGCTGTACATCTTCACCTGGCTCGGCCTGGTCGGCGGGCTGCTGGGCACCGTCGCCGGGATCCTCATCGCCGACTACTGGCTCGTGCGCCGCACCGCCCTGGACCTGCCCGCCCTGTACACACCGGGCGGACGCTACTGGTACACGTCCGGCTGGAACCTGCGCGCCGTCGTCGCCTTCCTGGTCGGCGGGGTGCTCGCGGTGGGCGGCTCGCACTCGGCCCCGGGCAAGGGACCCTTCCCCGAGGACGGGCTGATCCCCTTCCTCGAGCCCCTCGCCGACTACGGCTGGGCGGTCGGGCTGGCGGCGTCGCTGGTCGTGTACGTCGCGCTGATGGCAGGTCGCGGGCGCGGGTGAGCGTACGGGCCTACCGGGCCGTGCCGAAGTCCTGGGTCCAGTAGGAGCCGGGCTGCGCGAGACCGACGCCGATCTCCTCGAACGCGCAGTTGAGGATGTTCTTCTTGTGGCCGGGGCTGTTCATCCAGCCCTGCATCACCTGCTCGGGGGTGGAGTAGCCGTAGGCGACGTTCTCGCCGTAGGTGCTCCAGCTGTAGCCGGCGCGGGTGATGCGGTCGGCGGGCGAGGAGCCGTCCGAGCCGGTGTGCGACATGGTGCCGCTCGCCGCCATGTCCTCGCTGTGGTCCTGCGCGGCCTCGGTCAGGGCGGTGTTCACCTTCACCGGGGAGCAACCGGCCTTGCCGCGCTCGGCGTTGACGAGTTCCAGGACCCGGGCGACGGCGCCGGATGCCTCGGCGGGACTCGGGGCGGCGGTGGTGGGCTTCGGGGCGGCGGTGGTGGGCTTCGGGGCCGCGGTTGTGGGCTTCGGGGCCGCGGTGGTGGGCTTCGGAGCCGTGGTGGCCGGCTTGGAGGCGGACGCCTCGGGGGCCGTCTTCTTCGGCTCGGACGACGGCTTGCGCGACGGCTTGTGCGACTCCTTGTGCGACGGCTCGGAGGACGGCTCGGCGCTGCCGGGCTCCGGTGCGCCGCTCTTCGAGGCGTCCGCGGTGGCGGTCGGCGTGCTCGACGGTGCCGCCGCGGGCTCACCGTGCTGCCGGCCGCTCCACCGGCTGTACCGGTCGGCGTCGCCCCACCTGTCCTCGGCCGCGGCCGGCGCGGCGGTGTCCCGGTGCTGCCGCTGTCCGTCGTCGGACCAGTCGGCACAGGCCATGGCGGCAGAGGGGATGCCTATGACCCCCAAGGCGACTGCCGTGACGACCGTCCGCCGGTACTTCTGCTGATGGCGGTGCTTTCCCATGCGTGATCTCACCCCTGCTGTCCGGAGGCTGGTCATTCTTCGGATGCTCCGGCGCCGGGCGCAAAGGGCCTTTGCACTATTGCGCTTCGTAGGTCTGCGGGGGTATTGCGGTGAACGGGAGACCGTGCTGACCTGGCCGTCGCCCGTCCTTCGGGGTGCCTGCCGATTCGTCAGAACCCTTTGCACCACCAAAGAGCCGCGACTCTCGGCTTCCCGTCGGAGTGCCGCCCGCCGCGGCCCGCCCCACGATCACGGCAAGACGGACAAATCCCATATGTCACCGGGGCGGGTTCTACTAAGCGGCTTGCGTAGATCGAGACGCGGCGTGACGGATGTCACGGAATACCGAATTCCGGCCGGTGCCGGAGGGGACGGACGGGCTCAGTCCCGCCCGTCCGCCAGGGCCGCCACCGCCTCCTTGGCGGCCTTGATGGCGCCCTTGTTGATCTCGTCCGTGCCCGGCGCCTTCTTCGACTCGAAGTCGCTGCCGTTGTACGTCACGATCACCAGCGCGTTGGAGGCGCGGGCCACCACCACGCCCTCCCGGGTCTGCTGCTTGTCCTCGGTGGCGAGGTTCACCACCGAGTACGCGGCGTCACCGAGTCCGGGAACCGCGCCCCCGCCGCTCTTCTCCTCCAGGCGCCCCTCGTACGACCGCTCCGCCGCCTCGTCCGACTCCAGCACCTCGAAGGACACGTCGAGCCAGCGGTACTCGTAGCCCTTGAGCGCGTTCCAGGAGCAGGTGCGGCGCAGCTCGGTGTCCGTGGACGGTATCTCCTTGCCGGCCGTCTTGGCGCCCGGCACGAGGGACTTGACGGTCTTTTCCGCCAGTGCGGTGCACGGCGCGGGCGCGGCGGTGTACGTCTTCGCCACCTGCGTCGCCGACGGGGCGGAGGCGGACCGGTTCTCCGTCGTCCGTTCCGTGGGCTTCTTCTCGGCGGCCTCCGGTGCGGCCAGAGGGCCGGAGGACAGCGCCCAACCCGCCGTGGCGAGGACGACCACCGGGGACAGACGCGCGGTCAGGGCGAGCGGCAGGGGAAAGGAGCGCACGGCGACTTCTCGTGGGGGACGGTGCGGAAGGGGTCCGCACTGCGGACGGGACGCCAGTGTCACACGCATCGTTGTGGTGCGGAAGGGCCAACTCGCTCCGTAGGCGGGCGGTGACGGGAGAGCGCCGTCCGGGGCGGACGTCCGCCCCAACCCCCCGCGCGCACAGGTGAGGTGGGTGCGCCGGGGCACGCGGCCGACCCGCTCCGGGAGACGGACTGCGCCCGCGTCGGCTGCCGGGCGGGTGCTCGCGGGTCCGGGCGCACCTCCGGCGGCTGACACCGGATCACGGTCCCGCACGACTGCGCGCGGTGCGCGTTCCCGGGGCACGCCGGACGCCGCGGGGCCGGCCCGCTGCCGGGGGGACGGCCGCACGGCGGGGGCGGATTCCCCCTCCGGTGACCCGCACCGCCCTGGTGCGGAAGCCGCAGTCCCCGTCGGGGACGAGTCCGGGACGGTTCCGCACGCGTCCGCCGTGCTCCGGCCGCCCCGGTCGCGGATGCCGCCGCCCCCGGCCCGTGGCACACCCCGCCGTGCGGCGGTCCGCTCCGCCGTCCGGCGTCCCGTCGGCCCGGTGGACGGGGACGTGCACGAGGACGCGCCGCCCGTGGAATACCGTACTGCCCGGGGACCGACGTCCCGATCCCGTGCCCGGGGGTTCTCCGCGCGGACGGGACGCGGGGGCCCGGAGCACCGGGGAGGCGCGACCGGGCCGCCACCCTGGCCCGGCGGGCCGGGCTCCACGGAGGGTACGACCCCTCCGGGAGCGTCCTGGCGTCGACGTGGGTGGTGCTGGTGCGGCGCTGCGCCGGCACGCGCGTGGTGCGTGCCCTGCCGCCCGACCTCCTCTCGGCGGGGCCGCTCGCGGCGGCCGCCGCCGTGGCGGTCGAGACCTCGAGCTCCTCGACGTGGACGTGCCCCGGGTCCACCACAGGCTCGACCACCTCGACGCCCGCGCCCTTCCTGCGGCGGATCCGCTTCCCGCCGAACGCCCACCGTCTCGCCTTCGAGGTCCTCTCCCGCAGCTTCTTCGCCGACCCCGCCGAGCTCTCGGCCGCCGAACCGGCCCTCATGTTCCACGTCTACTTCCTCGGATCCAGCGAGGGGCTGCTCTGCGACGTGCCCCGGAAGTCCTTCGACGCCGCCGTGCGGCACCCCCTGCACGCCCGTCCGCGCGGGCTCGGGGCGACGGTCCACACCGGTACCGCCGTGACCGCGGTCGCGTCCGGGCGGCACCGTGCGTTCACCGTCGTGACCGAGGGAGGGGCGACGGCCGGGGAGCACGCCGCCGACGCCGTGGTGCTCGCCGCGGACACCCGGGGCCTGCAGCGCGTCGTCGCGGCCTCACCGGACCTGGGGGGCCGGAGCGGCGCCGACGGATCGCGCGCCTGCGCAGCGCGCGCCCCCTTCCTGGTCTCCCGCCTGTGGCTCGGCCGGCCGCTGCACGCCGACCGGCCCGTCTTCCTGGGCACCGGCGGATTCGGCCCGCTGGACAACAACAGCGTGCTCGGCCGCTACGAGGAGGAGGCGCGGACGTGGGCGCGGCGGACCGGTGGCTGTGTCGTGGAACTGCACGCCCACGCCCTGCCCGACGACGCCGATCCGGACCGGGTGCGCACCCGGGTGGCACAGGGGACGCGACGCGTCTGCCCGGAGGCGGCGGACGCCGAGGTGGTCGACGAGCGTCACGAACTCCACGCGGACTGCCCGCTGTTCCCCGTCGGCGGATTCGGCGACCGTCCGACGGCGACGACACCGGACCCCCGCCTCGTCCTCGCCGGCGGCCTGGTCCGCGTCGACCCGCCGGTGGCCCTCATGGAGCGGGCCGCCACCAGCGGCTTCCAGGCCGCGAACGCCCTGCTGCGCGCCATGAAAGTGCTGTCGGCACCGGAACGGGACGGCGGATACGGCAGGGCCGTGCGAGGCGTCGTCCGCGCACGGACACCACGTCGCGTCGCCGGACCGCCCGGGGGGCTCCGCTCAGTCGAGGAGCACCGCCGCGACACGTCCCCGGCCGTACCCGTCCGGGCCGCGCCGGCGTGCGGTGCGGACGGTCACGGCACGCGGGCGGTCCACTCCGGGGAGGCGAACTTCGTCCGTGCGAGCTCCTGGGCGCGGGCCAGCTCCTCGTCCGTCACCTTGCCGTCGGCCAGTCCGTACCGGGCGCGGAAGGAGTCGGTCATCCGCTCGATGACGGCCTCGCGCGGCAGACCGGTCTGCCGGCGCAGCGGGTCCACCCGCTTCTTCGCGCTCTTCGTGCCCTTGTCGGACAGCTTCTCCCGCCCGATGCGCAGCACCTCGACCATCTTGTCGGCGTCGATGTCGTAGGCCATGGTCACGTGGTGCAGCACGGCGCCGGGGCCGCCGTGCGGTCCCACGATCCGCTTCTGGGCGGCGCCTGCGATCTTGCCCTGGTCGGTGGCGATGTCGTTCAGCGGCTGGTACCAGGCCCTGATCCCCATGTCGCCGAGCGCGCCGAGCACCCACTCGTCGAGGTAGGCGTAGCTGTCCTGGAAGGACAGCCCCTGCACCAGCGCCTCCGGCACCGACAGCGAGTACGTGATGGTGTTGCCGGGCTCCACGAACATCGCGCCGCCGCCGGAGATGCGGCGCACGACCTCGATGCCGTGCCGCTTCGCGCCCTCGGGATCGACCTCGTTGCGCAGGGACTGGAAACTGCCGATGATCACCGCCGGGGCGCCCCACTCCCACACCCTGAGCGTCGGCGGCCGGCGTCCGGCGGCGACCTCGGCGGTGAGCACCTCGTCCAGCGCCATGTGCAGCGCCGGGGCCTGCGGGCCCTCGTGGACCAACTGCCAGTCGTAGTCGGTCCAGTCGGTGGCGTGCGCGAGCGCGCGGCGCACCGCGACGCCGACGCCCTCCGAGGTCAGCCCGTACATCACGGTCCCCTCGGGCAGGGCCGCGTCGATCCGTGCGGCGAGCCCGGCGGCGTCGGTGTCGGCGGGGGCGCCGTCCAGGGCGCGGTTCACGGCGTCCAGCGCCTCGTCCGGTTCGAGGAAGAAGTCGCCCGCCACGCGCGCGCGGCGCAGCACGCCGTCCTCCACGTCCACGTCCACGACGACGAGCTTGCCGCCGGGAACCTTGTACTCACCGTGCACGGTCCCGCCTTTCGCTGTACCGCTGGGAGTCAACAGCGGAGGCGGCCGCGGTGTTCCCGCGGTGGCCCGGCACGGCCGGAGGCCGCTCAGGGCATGAAGAGCGCCAGGAGGATGATCACGAGGGCGACGAGCGCGATGACGGCCCATACGGGCTTGCCCCGCCGGCTCCCGCTCCGCGCCGGTGCGTCCTCCGGGCCGCCGCCCCTGGGCCGGTCCTCCGGGAGTTCCGGGTGGTCCGGGCGGTCACGTGTGTAGAAGTCGTCGTCCGCCATCTCGGGCTCCCTCCGTATCACACCCGGTCCCGGGTTCCCCTCCCGCCCCGATCGAACGCCTCCGGCCCCGGTGATTCGTCCGGCCGCCGGGAGACCGCGGGACGGCGGCCCGCTCGCCGGGCGGCGCGCCGGAGCGGCGCACCGCCCGGCGTCCGTCAGTCGTCGCGTGCGACGCCTCCGGACGGGGACGGCACGGCGGCGTCCGCCCCCGGCTGCGGGTGCACGCAGTGCCAGCGGTGACCGTCCGGGCCGTCCGAGGCGGCCGGGAACGCGGTGGCGCAGGCGTCGTCCGCCTTCCAGCAGCGGGTGCGGAACGGGCAGCCGGAGGGCGGGTTGGTCGCCGAGGGCACCGGGCCGTGCAGCACGATGCGCTCGGGCCGCTCCAGCAGGCTGGGCGTGGCCGACAGCAGCGCCTCGGTGTACGGGTGCCGGGAGTCGCCGGTGACCCGCGCGGCCCCGCCCTCCTCGACGACGCGGCCGAGGTACAGCACGGCGATGCGGTCGGACAGGTAACGCACGGTCTGCACGTCGTGGGAGATGAACACCATGGCGAGGCCGAGGCGGGCGCGCAGGTCCACCAGGAGGTTGAGGATCTGGGCGCGCACGGACACGTCCAGGGCGCTGGTGGGTTCGTCGGCGACGATCAGCTCCGGCTCCAGGGCCAGGGCGCGGGCGATGGCCACCCGCTGGCGCTGGCCGCCGGAGAGCTGGCCCGGCAGCGCCCCCAGGGTGTGTCCCGGCAGGCCGACCAGGTCCAGGAGCTCCTCGACGCGTCGCTCGCGCTCGGCACGGGTGCCGCGATCGTGCACGTCCAGCGGGTCGCGCAGGATCCGTCGCACCGGCAGCCGCGGGTTCAGCGCGGTGGACGGGTCCTGGAAGACCACGCCGACACCGGCCCCGAAGCGGCTGCGGCGTTCCGCGGCCGGCATCCGCCACAGGTCCTGGCCCTTGAAGTACACCCGGCCCTCGGTCGGACGCCGGAGCCCGGTGACCACCCGCGCCAGGGTGGACTTGCCGCAGCCCGACTCGCCGACCAGGCCGAGGATCTCGCCGCGCCGGACCTCCAGGGAGGCGTCGGTCAGGGCGTGCACGGCGTCCCGGCGCAGGATGCCGCCGCTGCGCGCCTTGTGCCGGACGTGGACGCGGTCGAGTCGGACGAGCGGTTCCGTCGTGGTGTCCAGCGGGTCCATCGTGGTGTCCTTCGGGGCGGTCATCGGGCACCCTCCAGCGACTTGGCCGACGGGTGCACGGGCGCGGGGTGGTGGCAGGCGAACAGGTGGTCCTGCGCACCGGCGCGGTCGGCGGCGGGCGGCGGGGTGGTGGCGCACAGCCCGGTCGCGGCGGCGCAGCGGGAGGCGAACCGGCAGCCGGCGCCGAACGCCCTGGGCGCGGGCACCACACCGCGGATCTGGTGCAGCCGCTCCGCGCCCGCCTCCAGCGAGACGACGGAGCCGAGCAGCCCCCGGCTGTAGTGGTGCGCCGGGTCCGTCAGCAGGGAGCGGGTGGCGCCGGCCTCGGCGACCTGACCGGCGTACATCACCGCGACCCGGTGGGCGAGGTCGCCGACCAGCGCCAGGTCGTGCGAGACGAGCACCATCGCGAAGCCGAGCTCGTCGCGCAGCCTCACCAGCAGTTCGACGACCTGCGCCTGCACGGTGACGTCGAGCGCGGTCGTCGGCTCGTCGGCGATCAGCAGGCGCGGGCTGCGGGAGAGCGCCATGGCGATGAGCACGCGCTGGCGCTGGCCGCCGGAGAGCTCGTGCGGGTAGCTGCGCAGGGTGCGCTCGGGGGACAGGCCGACCAGTTCCAGCAGCTCGGCGGGGGTGCGGGTGCCGCCGCGCGAGGTGAGCCGCTTGAGCTGGGTGCCGATCAGCACCGACGGGTTGAGCGACGACATGGCGTCCTGGTAGACCATCGCGATCTGAGGGCCCATGAGCGCCCGGCGCTCCTTCGGCGACAGCTTCAGCAGGTCGCGGCCCCGGTAGAGGATCTCGCCCTCGGCCTCGGCGTTGCGCGCCAGCAGGCCCATGATCGCGAGACTGGTGATCGACTTGCCGCAGCCCGACTCGCCGACCAGGCCGAGGGTCTCGCCCTCGCGGACGGTGAACGAGATGCCGTCGACGACGCGGATGTCGCCGTAGCGGTCGGGGAAGCGGATCGCCAGGTCGCGGACGACGAGCAGGTCGGGCGCGTCGTCGGGCAGCGGCGGCACGGCGGGCTCGGTGGCCTCGAGCCGGGTGGCCAGCTCGGCGAGCGCGGCGTCCACCTCGGCCCGGTCGACGGCGGGAGCGACCTCGGCGGCCGCCTTCTCGCCGGAGTCGTCGCCGGCACGGGCCTTGTCGGGGGACGCGGCGGCGTCCGTCATGCCCTCGGACAGGACGTTCAGCGCGAGCACCGTGACCAGCAGGCACAGACCGGGGAAGAGGGTCGCCCACCAGCCGCCCGAGAGCAGGATCTGCCGGCCGTAGGCCAGCACGCTGCCCCAGCTCGGGTCGGGGTCCTGCACGCCGGCGCCGATGAAGGACAGGCTCGCCTCGAAGATGATCGAGTCGGCGACCATGACGGTCGCGAACACCAGCACCGGCGCCGCGCAGTTGACGGCGACGTGCCGGGCCACGATGTGGTGGCGGCGGGCGCCGACGACCTGCTCGGCGGCGACGTAGTCCTCGCCGTACTGTTCCAGCACGTTGGCCCGTACGACACGGGCGAGCGAGGGCGAGTAGACGAAGGCGATCGTGGAGATGATGACCGGGACACTGGGCCCGAACACGGCGACGAGGACCGCGGCCAGCGCGATCGGCGGGAACGACATGACGACGTCGAGCGTGCGCATCACCGACTCGTCGGCGAGCCTGCGGGAGGTGGCCGCCAGGGCGCCCAGCACCGAGCCGATCACCAGCGCGAGCAGCGTCGCGCCGAGGCCGATCACGAGGGAGTAGCGCGCACCGTGCACGACCCGCGCGAACACGTCGCGGCCCGCCCGGTCGGTGCCGAACCAGTGGTCGGCGCCCGGCGGCAGGGCGGGGGTGCCGGTGGTGAGCGGGTCCTGGGTGAGCAGCGGTGCGAAGACCGCGCCGAGCACGACGACGACGAGGATTCCGAGGGCGACCCGCGAGGTCACGGGCAGGCGGCGCAGGCGGGTGCCGGGCTTCAGCCGCTCGGCGAGGGAGCGTGGGGCGAACATCACACCGTCCTGATGCGCGGGTTGACGAGCAGGTAGAGCAGGTCGACGACGACGTTGACCACGAGGAAGGCGATGGCGATGGTGAGCACCGTGCCCTGGACCAGCCCGACGTCGCCTCCGTTGACGCCCTCGAGGATCAGCTTGCCCATGCCGGGCAGGTCGAAGATCGCCTCGATGACGACGGCGCCGCTGAGCATGTAGCCGACCTTGACGCCGAGCACGGTCAGCGGGGTGACCAGGGCGTTGCGCAGCACCGACCGGACGATCAGGAACGGCGGCAGGCCGCTGCCCCGGGCGGTGCGCACGTAGTCGCGGTCGAGTTCGGCGACCATCGCGGTGCGGATCAGCCGGGCCAGCGAGGAGGCGACCGGCAGGGCGAGGGCGACCGCGGGCAGGGTCATGCTCTCCAGCCAGCCGCCGAGGGAGTCGGCGGGATTGACGTAGCCGCCCGTCGGGAAGAGCGGCACGTTCAGCGCGAACTGCTGGATGAGCAGCACACCGAGCCAGAACGAGGGCAGGGCGATGCCGGCCATCGACAGGACGCGGAAGACCTGGTCGGGCCAGCGGTCCCGGTACATGGCGCTGGTGACGCCGAGGACCAGGGCCAGCAGGACGGCCAGCGCGAGGCCGAGCAGCGTCAGCTGCAGGGTGAGCGGGAACGCGGTGGCGATCCGGTCGGCGACGGGCTGGCTGGGCGGCACGGTGACACCGAGGTCCCCCTGCACCAGATCGGCCAGGAAGGCGAAGTAGCGCACCGGGAGCGGGTCGTCGAGACCGTGCGCCTCGGCGAACGCGGCACGTGCCTCGGGGCTCGCGCTGTCCCCGAGCGCGTTGTACGCGGGGTCGACCGGTGAGAACTGCAGCACCACGAAGACCAGCAGCGCGATGCCGAGCACCATCACCGGCATCATCGCGACGCGGCGCAGCGCGAGCCGGAGGAATGCAACCATCGTGAGGTTCCTAGGGGTTGGGGCCGGGTCGCCGCCGGCCCGTGGCGCGGCGGCGGCCCGACGGCCTGTGCGGACGGGGCTCAGGCGCGGCCGACGTCGACGAAGGACAGGCCGGTGGTGGGCAGCGGCTTGAAGCCCGGCAGCGCTCCGTCCTTCCAGGCGGTGGGCAGCTTGCGGTGCAGCACCGGGTACAGGGCCGCCTCCTCGGCGACCAGGTCGGTGACCTGGCCCCACAGCTCCTTGCGCTTGGCCGCGTCGGCCTCCGAAGCGGCCTTGTCCAGCAGCGACCTGACCTGCTTGTAGGCGGGGGCGCCCGTCCAGCCGTACCGCTTCTCCGGCCAGAAGCCGTAGTAGAACCAGCGCAGCAGCAGGTCGGCGTCGTTGCCGAAGACGGACGGGTCGCCCGGCGCCGCCAGCACCTCGAAGTCGCCCTTGTCGACCTTGGCGTACTGGGCGGGGGACTGGGCGATGTCCAGCCTGGCCTCGATGCCGGCCGCCGCCCAGCTCTCCTTGATCAGCGGCGCGATGTCCTTGACCCAGCCGGTGTCCGTGACCAGCAGGGTGAAGGAGAGCCTGCCCACGCCCGCCTCGTCGAGCAGCTTCTTGGCCCTGGCGAGGTCGTGGCCGTACACGGTGGCGGCCTCGCGGTAGTCGGGGTGCGTGGCCGGCACGTATCCGGTGGCCGGCTCGGCGTTGCCCAGCAGGGCCGTGGAGATGAGCTTCTCGGTGTCGAGCGCGTAGTGCAGGGCCTGGCGCACCCGCTTGTCCGCGAAGCGCTCGTCCTTGCAGTTGAACATCAGGAAGAGCAGGCCGAAGGACTGGACGGACTCCACCTTGTCCTTGCCCGTGAAGCCCTCGATGTCGATGTAGGGCACGTCCTCGATGGCCTGCACCCGGCCGGACTTGAGCGCGCTGACCCGGGCCGACGGGTCGGACATCAGGTGCCAGACCATCTTCTCGGCCCTGGCCGGGTGCGGCCCGTTGTACTCGTCGTACGCCTCCATCACGATCTTGTCCTCGCGGACCGCCGAGACGAAGCGGTACGGACCCGAGCCGACCGGCTGGGCGTCGAAGGCCTTGGCGTCGGCGCCGGCGATCTTCTTCGGCACGATGCGCACCACGGATATGCGCGACGGGAAGAGGGCGAAGGCGTGCTTCAGCCTGAACTCGACCGTCGACGCGTCGACCGCCTCCACCCGGTCGATGAACGGCACGAACTGTGCCATCAGCGAGGCGTTCCTCGGGTCGAGGACCCGCTCGAAGCTGAACACCACGTCGTCCGCCGTGACCGCCGAGCCGTCGTGGAAGGTGGCCCCCTTGCGCAGGGTGGCGCGGTAGGTGGTCGCGTTGATCTTCTTCGGCATCCCGGTGGCCAGCGCCGGCCGGGCGACGAGCGTGGCCGGGTCGAGGTCCACCAGGCCCTCGAAGATGTGCATGTTGGCGGCGAACGGGGTCGCGCCGGAGGTGATCATGGGGTCGAAGCCCGTGGAGAGGGGGTAGGAGAGCCCGGCTTCGATGGTGCCGGTGTCGCCGCCGGAACCGCCGGAGCCGTCACCGGTGCTGCCCGGGCCGCCGCAGGCGGACAGTCCCGCGGTGATCGCGGTCGCCACACCGATGGCGCTGGTGTATCTCATGAAGGTGCGGCGGTCGACGCCGGCTGCGCTGCGCGGGGACAAGGAACCCTCCTGGCGGGGAGACGTGACGGGCAAGGAAGCGGAATGGCTGATTCTGTGCGACGGGCCGGCGCGAACGTATCTCGCCGAGGATGCATCAGACGTCTGATGTCTGATGCTTGATAGCGTGGGAACGTAGTCGGACGAGGGAGAGGGGTCAAGAGGTGGCGGTGGGACAAAGGGCGATCCGGCATGCCGTGCCGGAGCCCAAGACGGCACGGCAGCCGTTGCGACAGGAGGTCGTGGACGGCATCAAGTCGTACATTCTGCGCAACCAGTTGCGCCCCGGGGACCCGCTGCCGACCGAGCCCGCCCTGTGCGAGGCGCTCGGCGCCAGCCGCTCCAGCGTGCGGGAGGCCATCCGGATCCTCACCGCGCTCGACATCGTCGAGGTGCGCCACGGTCACGGCACCTATGTCGGCCGGCTGAGCCTGTCCGCCCTGGTGGAGAGCCTGGCCTTCCGCGGTCTGCTCAGTCCCGACGACGACTTCCAGGTGATGAGCGACCTCATCGAGGTGCGCGAGCTGTTCGAGCGCGGCATGGCGGAACGACTCGTGCGGTCCCTCGACGACGAGCAGATCGGCCGCCTGGCGGCGCTCGTCGACGAGATGCGCAGGGCGGGCGCCGGGGAGGGGCACGGCTTCGTCGAGGCCGACCGCGCCTTCCACACCCTGCTCCTCGCCCCCCTCGGCAACGACCTCATCGGGCAGCTCTCCACGGCCTTCTGGGACGTCTACGTCATCGTCGCGCCGCACCTCGACGTCTTCACGCACGAGCACGAGGCCGCCACCATCGCCCATCACCAGCGCATCGTGGACGCCGTGCGGGACCGGGACCCCGTGGAGTTCGCGGCCGCGCTGGCCGACCACTACGCGCCGGTGCGGCAGCGCATCGCGGAGGCCCGCGCCCGCCGCTGAACCGGTCCTTCCACGGCGGAGGCGGTCCCGGTGCGGGGCCGCCTCCGCCGTGTCGTACGGGGGTCCGGCCGTCGCGAGGGCGGGGCCGGGCCGTGGGGCGGGGTACTTGACGGGCGTCTTCCGGATCCCTAGGGTCCCAGGACAGCAGACATCAGACGTCTGTTCTCAAGCCGGACCTCACCGCGCTGCGCCGCGCGCACGCCTCACCCACCGGGGCCCTCTCCATGCCACTGACGGACCTCACCCTCGCCGAGTGCCTCGCCCTCCGGCCCGACCTCGACGAACCCGCCGACCTCGACGCGTTCTGGGACCGGACCCTGCGAACGGCCCGAGCGGCCGACGGAACCCCCCGCTTCACACCCGTGGACACGGGCCTGACCCAGATCACGACCTACGACGTGGCCGTGCCCGGCTTCGCGGGCGAGCCCGTCCGGGGCTGGCTGCACCTGCCCGCCGGGGCCGAGGGCCCGCTCGGCTGCGTCGTGGAGTTCCTCGGCTACGGCCGCGGCCGCGGCCTGCCGCACGAGCAGGTGCTCTGGGCCAACGCCGGCCACGCGCACCTCGTCATGGACACCCGTGGCCAGGGCTGGTCCACCGCCGGGGGCGACACCCCCGACACGGTCTCCCTGAACGGCGACGTCCCCGGCTTCCTGACCCGGGGCGTGGACAGCCCCGACCACCACTACTACCGGCGCGTCTACACCGACGCCGTGCGCTTCGTCGAGGCCGCCCGCGCCCACCCGGCGGTCGACCCGGACCGGGTCGTCGTGACCGGACACAGCCAGGGCGGCGGCATCTCGCTCGCGGTCGCCGGGCTCGTCCCGGGCCTGGCGGGCGTCATGCCCGACACCCCGTTCCTGTGCGACATCCGCCGCGGGGCACTGATCGCCGGCGCGCCCCCCTACACCGAGATCGCGGAGTACCTGAGCCTGCACCGCGACCGCACCGAGACCGTCCTCACCACCCTGTCCTACGTCGACGCCGCCCTGCTGGCCGCCCGCGCCACGGCCCCGTCGCTGTTCTCCATCGCCATGATGGACGACATCTGCCCGCCCTCCACCTGCTTCGCCGCCTACCACCGCTACGGCGGCGCCAAGGACCTGCGGGTCTACGAGTTCAACGGCCACGAGGGCGGCGGCGGCCACCACCGCCGCGAGCAGCTCGCCTGGGTCCGGGAGCTGTTCGCCGCTCCCCGGACGACCCCGGTCCCTCCACCCCGCACGACCCCCGACTCGCCTGAAACCCCACCCGAGAAGAGGCCCGTCCATGCAGCGTAGAGCCACCCTGGCCACCGTCACCGCGGGCGCCGCCCTGGCCCTGCTGGCCGCCGGCACGCCCGCCGCGCACACGGCCGGCCGGCAGGCCGCCTTCGCTCCCGGCACCCTCACCTCGCAGGACATCGCCACCGCGGGCACCGGCTC
This sequence comes from Streptomyces griseomycini, assembly GCF_014203535.1. Classification (GTDB taxonomy): domain Bacteria; phylum Actinomycetota; class Actinomycetes; order Streptomycetales; family Streptomycetaceae; genus Streptomyces; species Streptomyces griseomycini. The sequence goes on along the minus strand of NZ_JACHJI010000014.1, from coordinate 137,291 downwards.
CCCGTACTACCGCATCCCCGCGCTGACCAAGACGACCAAGGGCACGCTGATCGCCGCGTACGACGCCCGCCCCACCCTCGCCGACCTGCCCGGCAACCTCGGGGTCGTGATGCGGCGCAGCACCGACGACGGCGCCACCTGGCAGACGCAGCAGGTCGTGCGCAAGGACCCCGCGCCCAAGGGCTACGGCGACCCCAGTCTCCTCGTCGACCGGGAGACCGGGCGGATCTTCGTCTTCTACGCGGCCTCCGTGAACCAGGGATTCTTCGGCTCCGCGACCGGCAACGACGAGAGCGACCCGAACGTCCTGCAGGCCGACTACAGCTACTCCGACGACGACGGCCTGACCTGGAAGCACGAGCGGATCACCGCCGAGATCAAGAACCCGGCCTGGGCCGGCATGTTCGCCTCCTCGGGCGAGGGCGTCCAGCTGCGCCACGGCAAGTACGCGGGCCGCCTGATCCAGCAGTACGCCGTCCGCCACAACGGCGCCAACTACGCGGTCAGCGCCTACAGCGACGACCACGGCGCCACCTGGAAGACGGGCACCCCGGTCGGTCCCGGCGGCGACGAGAACAAGACCGTCGAACTGTCCGACGGCCGCGTCATGCTCAACAACCGCTCCGCCCCGTACCGCACGGTGGCCCACTCCACCGACGGCGGCGTCACCTACACGCCGTTCCAGCAGGACAAGGAACTGCCCGACCCCGCCAACAACGGCTCGGTCATGCGCTTCGCCCCGGACGTGCCGGCCACCCACCCGCGCGCCTCCTGGCTGATGTTCAGCAACACGGCGACCACCGACAGCCGCAGCAACCTCACCGTCCGGCTCTCCTGCGACAACGGGCAGAACTGGCCGGTGCGCAAGACCGTCGAGGCCGGCTCGGCCGCCTACTCGACGCTCACCCCGCTCGGCGACGGCACCGCCCCCAACCCCCGGGTGGGCCTGCTGTGGGAACGCGCCGACCACCGGCACGTCACCTACTCCTCCTTCGACCTGCAGTGGCTCGGCGGGGTCTGCGCGCCCGTCACGGTCACCCCGCCCGCCTCCCTGCCCGCCGGGAGGACCACCGAGGTCACCGTCCGCGTCGTCAGCCAGAACGACAAGGACCTGCCCTCCGGCACGGTCTCCCTCGGGCTGCCCCCGGGCTGGAGCGCCCCGGCCGTGGCCGTGCCCGCGCTCGAGCCCGGTCAGGGCGCGAACATGAGGATCCCCGTCACGGTCCCCGCGAACGCCACCGCGGGCACCGTGCCGACGACCGCCACGTACCTCGTGCGCGGCTGGCAGCGGTCCCACGGTGACGGCACGCTCACCGTCACCGCACCCTGACCCGACCCGGGCCGCCCGCGTGACCTCTCGCGGGGGCGGCCCGTTCCCTTCCCGTACCACCCGCGCCTCACCGCACAACCCAGGAGCCCCTCCCATGTCCTCGTCCCAGCCGCTGCGCGGCGTCGTGCCGCCCGTCTGCACCCCTCTGGACACATCGGGCGAGGTCGACACCGCCTCGCTCGCCCGGCACGTCGAGCACCTCGTGAGCGGGGGCGTCCACGGCCTGTTCGCCCTCGGCTCCAGCAGCGAGGTCGCCTTCCTCACCGACCGGCAGCGGGCGGTCGCCCTGGAGACGGTCGTCGAGGCCGTCGCCGGCCGCGTCCCCGTGCTCGCCGGCGCCATCGACACGACCACCCCCCGCGTGCTCGCCCACGCGGAGGCCGCCCGCGCGGCCGGCGCCGACGCCCTGGTCGTGACCGCGCCCTTCTACGCCCGGACCCACCCCGTCGAGATCGCCCGCCACTTCCGCACCGTCCGCTCCCGCGTCGACCTGCCCCTGTACGCCTACGACATCCCGGTCTCCGTGCACAGCAAGCTCTCCGTCGCCCTGGTGCGCGAACTCGCCGCGGACGGCACGCTGGCCGGCCTCAAGGACAGCAGCGGCGACGAGGGAGGCCTGCGCCGGCTCATCGTCGGACTCGGCGGCCGCCACGGCCGCGCCGACGGCCCGGCCCCCTCCTTCAGCGTCCTCACCGGATCCGAGCTCACCGTGGACGCCGCCCTGCTGGCGGGCGCCGACGGCGTCGTCCCCGGCCTGGGCAACGTCGACCCCGCCGGATACGTACGCCTCTACGACGCCGTGCGCGGCGGCGACCTCGACCGTGCCGTCAAGGAACAGGAGCGGCTCGTCGAGCTGTTCGGGATGGTCGACGCCGGCCCCGAGGACGAGATGGGCCGCAACTCCTCCGCCATCGGCGCCTTCAAGCACGCGCTGCGGCTGCTCGGCGTCTTCGCGCACGGCACCACCGCCGCCCCGCAGATCCAGCTGAGCGACGCGTCGATCGCCCTCGTCGAGGAGCGGCTGCGCGGCGCCGGACTGCTCCCGGTCCGATGACGGCACGGCACCCGCACGCACCCGTGATCGGCCTCGACCTGGGCGGCACGAAGATCGCCGCCGCCCTGGTCGCGGGCGACGGCGCCGTCCTGGCCCGGCACCGGCTGCCCACCCCGGCGACCGAGGGCGCCGAGGCGGTGCTCGACGCGCTGGCCGAGGCCGCCCGGGCGGTCCGGGCGCCGGGCACCACGGCGATCGGCGTCGCCGCCGCCGGAGTGATCGACCCCGCCACCGGGACCGTCACCAGCGCCACCGGCACCCTCCGCGGCTGGGCCGGCACCGCCCTGGCCGCCGGCCTCGCCGACCGCACCGGACTCCCGGTGGCCTGCGACAACGACGTACGCGCCGCCGCGGCCACGGAACTTTCCGAACTGTCCGATCCTCGCGGAGGAGGGGCTGGACCCGGCTCCGCCGTGCCGGCCGCCGGTGGAGCCCGTGACGGTGGGGCCGCCCACGACGGCGGCGCGGACCGCGACGGCGGCCTCACGCTGATCTACGCGGCCGTCGGCACCGGTGTGGGCGGCGCCGTCGCCGCGGCCGGACGCGTGCTGCACGGCACGGCCGGCATCGCCGGGCACCTCGGCCACCTGCCGAGCCCCGAGGCCGACGGGCTGCCCTGCACCTGCGGCGCCACCGGCCACCTCGAGGCGATCGCGGCGGGACCCGGCATCACCGCCCACTACACGCGGACGAGCGGAGTCCCGGCCGACCGCCTGGAGACCGTGGCCGCCCGCGCGGCCGAGGGCGACCCGCACGCCACCGCGGCCATCGTCCTGGGCGCCGAGGCCGTCGGCCGCACCCTGGGCGGCCTCGCCAACACGCTGGGGGCCGACCGGGTCGTCGTCGGCGGCGGGGTGCCCCGCATCGGCGCGCTGTACACGGACGCCCTGGAGGCGGCCTTCGCCGCCGAACTCATGCCCCCGCTGCGGAAACTGCGCCCCGTCCCGCCGCGCGGCGGAGCCGACGCCGCGGTCCTGGGCGCCGCCGCCCTGCCCCGCACGCTGCCCCTGCACCACCCCCACACCACCGGAGCCCCGCGATGACCCTGCCCCTGGCCGACTCCCTGAAGGGCCGACTGATCGTGTCCTGCCAGGCTCCGCCCGGCGACCCGATGCGCCACACCGACACCCTGGTCCGCATGGCCCTCGCGGCGCGGGACGGCGGCGCGGCGGCCGTGCGCGTCAACGAACCGGAGGTCGTCGCGGCCACCGTCGCGGCCGTCGGCCTCCCGGTGATCGGCCTGTGGAAGGACGGCGACACGGGCGTCTACATCACCCCGACCGTGCGCCACGCGCTCGCCCTCGTGGAGGCGGGGGCCGCGGTCGTCGCGGCCGACGCCACCGCGCGCCCGCGCCCCGACGGCAGCACCTTCGCGGAGCTCGTCGAGGCCGTCCACGCGGCGGGCGCCCTGGTCATGGCCGACGTGTCGACCTTCGACGAGGGCCGTGCGGCCGCCGGGCAGGGCGCCGACTTCGTGGGGACGACGCTGTCCGGCTACGTGCCGGGTTCCCCCCGCCGGACCGCCCCGGACCTGGCCCTCGTCGCCGACCTCGCCGCCGCGATCCCCACCCCGGTGATCGCCGAGGGCCGGATCGCGACCCCGGAGCAGGCCGCCGAGGCGCTGGCGGCGGGCGCGCTGAGCGTCGTCGTGGGCACCGCCATCACGGCACCGACCGCGCTGACCCGGGCGTTCGTGGCCGGGCTCACCTCCTGACGGGCCGCGCCGGGGCCGTCGTCGAACCCCGTCGCCCCGTACGCGGGGACGTCCGGGGGATCGGTAGCCTGCTGCCTGATCAGGCCGACCGGAGTCGAGCCGGAACTCCCCGGACCCCCGGAGCGGGGCGGGTCCGGGCGGGACCGGCAGGCGTACGCGAACACCGAGGTGAGAGATGCGGTTCACCACCCGCCCCACCCTCCAGGGCACCTTCGGCATGGTGTCCTCCACCCACTGGCTGGCCTCGCAGTCGGCGATGGCCGTGCTGGAGGACGGCGGCAACGCCTACGACGCGGCCGTGGCCGGGGCCTTCGTGCTGCACGTCGTCGAGCCGCACCTCAACGGACCGGCCGGCGAGGTGCCCATCCTCCTCGCCCCGGCCGGCGGCGAGGTGCGGGTGCTGTGCGGGCAGGGCGTCGCCCCCGCCGGTGCGACCGTCGCCCACTACCGGGGGCTCGGCCTGGACCTCGTCCCCGGCACCGGACCGCTCGCCGCCGCCGTCCCCGGCGCCTTCGACGCCTGGATGCTCCTGCTGCGCGACCACGGAACCAAGTCCCTCGCCGACGTCCTGAAGTACGCCGTCGGCTACGCCGAACACGGGCACGCGCCCGTGGAGAACGTCGGCGCGACCGTCGAGACCGTACGGGAGCTGTTCGAGACGGAGTGGACCTCCTCGGCCGAGGTGTACCTGCCCGGCGGCCGGGCGCCGCGCCCCGGCGAGCTCTTCCGCAACCCCGCCCTCGCCGCCACCTGGAAGCGGCTGCTGGCCGAGGTCGCCGGGGCGGGGGACAGGGAGGCGCAGATCGACGCCGCGCGGGAGGTGTGGCGGACCGGATTCATCGCCGAGGCCCTGGTCCGGCAGGCCGCCCGCCCCACCCTGGACACCAGCGGCGAGCACCACACCGGCACGCTGACGGCCGCCGACCTCGCCGCCTGGTCCGCGACCTACGAGACCCCGGTGACGTACGACTTCGACGGCTGGACCGTGTGCAAGGCCGGCCCCTGGAGCCAGGGTCCGGTCCTGCTCCAGCAACTCGCCCTGCTCCCTCCGGAACTGCCTCCCTACGGCTCCGCCGACTACGTCCACCTGCTGATAGAGGGCTGCAAGCTCGCCATGGCCGACCGCGAGGCCTGGTACGGCGACGCGGCCGAGGTGCCGCTCGACGACCTGCTGTCGGCGGAGTACAACGCCGAGCGGCGGACCCGGATCGGCCCGCGCGCCTCCCACGAGCTGCGACCCGGCAACCCGGGCGGACGCACCCCGCGGCTGAGCGCCCACGCGCGCGGGGTGGCCACCGAGGAGCCCGGCTCCAACCCGATGGGCGTCGGTGAGCCGACGGTCGCCAAGCTGCCGACGTCCCCCGTGCCGGGCGAACCGGTCGTCTCCGCCGACGGCTCCACCCGGGGCGACACCTGCCACCTGGACGTCGTGGACCGCTGGGGCAACATGATCGCGGCCACGCCCAGCGGAGGCTGGCTCCAGTCCAACCCCGTCGTCCCCGAGCTGGGCTTCCCGCTCGGCACCCGGCTCCAGATGACCTGGCTGGAGGAGGGCCTGCCGGGCACGCTCACCCCGGGCCGCCGCCCCCGGACGACCCTCACGCCGTCCCTCGCGCTGCGCGGCGGAGTCCCGGTGATGGCGTTCGGCACCCCGGGCGGGGACCAGCAGGACCAGTGGCAACTGCACTTCTTCCTCGCGGTCGCGCTGCGCGAGCGGGTGCGCGGCGGCCTCGACCTGCAGGGCGCGATCGACGCGCCGAACTGGCACAACGACGGCTTCCCCGGCTCCTTCTACCCGCGCGGCATGCGTCCCGGCAGCGTCACCGTCGAGTCCCGCACGGACCCCGCGGTGGTGGCGGAGCTGCGGCGCCGCGGCCACGACGTGACGGTCGGCGGCGCCTGGTCGGAGGGCCGGCTGTGCGCGGTCGCCCGGGACCCGGGGACGGGCGTCCTCTCGGCGGCGGCGAACCCGCGCGGCATGCAGGGCTACGCGGTGGGCCGCTGAACCCACGCCCCCTCGGGACGGCACCCCATTTTCATGCCGATTCCACCCGGAGTGCACCGGATCAGTGAGGATTGTCAGCGGCACGTGGTCTCATGGGGGCATGATCAAGGACAGCGAAACCATCGAAGAGTTTCTCGCCCGGCACGCCTCCGACGTGGAGGAGACCGTCCGCAGGGCCGCCGCGCAGGAGATCATGCCGCGCTGGCGCCGACTCGCCGAACACGAGGTGGACCTGAAGGCCGGCCCGCACGACCTCGTGACCGACGCCGACCGCAAGGCGGAGCTGTACCTCACGGAGGCGCTCGTCGCCCTGCTGCCCGGCTCGGTCGTGGTGGGCGAGGAGGCCGTGCACGCCAACCCGGCGTCGTACGAGGCGATACGCGGCGAGGCGCCGGTCTGGATCGTCGATCCCGTCGACGGCACCCGGCAGTTCGTGCACGGCGATACCGGATTCTGCACCCTGGTCGCCCTCGCCCGACGCGGAGTCCTGTACGCCTCCTGGACCTTCGCCCCCGCCCGTCACCGATTCGCCACGGCCGTACGGGGACGGGGCGCGTACCTCGACGGCGAGCGGCTCCACGCCGGTTCCCCGGAACCCGGCCGCGACCTGCGCGTGGCCACCTCCCACCCGGACTACACCACGGACGAACAGAAGCGCGCCCTGCTCGGCCTGCGGACCGAGGGCGTGGCGCCCCGCCCCTGTGGCTCGGCCGGACTGGAGTACCTCGCCGTCGCCCGCGGCGAGTCGGACGCCACGGCCTTCTCCTGGGAAGCGGCCTGGGACCACGCGGCCGGCCTGCTCCTCGTCGAGGAGGCCGGCGGCACCCACCTGACCCGGGCGGGCGAGCCCTTCCGCATCACGGGCGGCAACACCCTCCCCTTCACCGCGGCCCGCGACGCGGCCACGGCGCGCCGGGTGGCGGGGCTGCTGTCGGACGGAGCCTGATCTCCCGGCGTCAGCGCCCCGGCATATCCTGATCCTCCAGTGGCCGTCGGCTGACGAAGGAGTCCGAAGGTGCCGTCGATGCTCGATGCGGTCGTGGTGGGGGCGGGGCCGAACGGGCTGACCGCTGCCGTGGAGCTGGCCCGACGCGGTTTCTCGGTGGCCCTGTTCGAGGCGAAGGGCACCGTGGGCGGCGGCGCCCGCACCGAGGAGCTCACCCTGCCCGGCTTCCGGCACGACCCGTGCGCCGCCGCGCACCCCCTCGGCATCAACTCACCCGCGTTCCGCGCCCTCCCGCTGGAGCGCTACGGCCTGGAATGGCTGCACGCGAAGCTCCCCATGGCGCACCCCTTCCCGGACGGCACGGCGGCCGTGCTGTCCCGGTCGGTCGGCGAGACGGCCGCCTCCTTCGGACCGCGCGACGCCGGCCCGTACCGCCGCCTCGTCGAACCCTTCCTGCCCAAGTGGGACACCCTGGCCCGCGACTTCATGTCGCTGCCCCTGACCGCGCTGCCCCGCGACCCGGTCACCCTCGCCCGTTTCGGCCTGGTCGGCCTGCCGCCGTCGACCTGGCTCATGCGCCGCTTCCGCGACGAGCGGGCCAGGACCCTGTTCGCGGGGCTCGTCGCCCATGTGATGGCCCCCCTCGGCGGCCTCGCCACCGGCGCCGTCGGCCTCGTCTTCGCCCTCGCCGCGCACGCCCGCGGCTGGCCCGTCGCCCGCGGCGGCTCCCAGGCCCTCTCCGACGCCCTCGCCGCGTACCTGAAGGACCTCGGCGGCGGCGTCCACACCGACTACGAGGTCAAGCGCCTCGACGACCTGCCGCCCGCCCGCGCCTACGTCTTCGACACCTCGCCCACCGCCCTGGCCCGCATCGCCGGCTTCGGCGGCCACTACGCGCGCTACCGGTACGGCCCCGGTGTCTTCAAGATCGACTACGCGCTGGACGGCCCGGTGCCGTGGACCGCGCCCGAGGCCCGCGTCGCCGGCACCGTGCAGATCGGCGCGGACAGCGGCGAGATCTCCGCCGCCCTGCGCGCCGCGTCCCGGGAGGGCCGGGCCCCCGACGCGCCGTTCCTCATCACCGTGCAGCCCGGAGTCGCCGACCCCACCCGGGCCCCGGAGGGCAAGCACGTCTTCTGGGCCTACGGGCACGTCCCCCACGGCTGGACCGGTGACCTCACCGACGCGATCGAGCGCCAACTGGAGCGCTACGCACCCGGGTTCCGCGACCGCGTCCTGGCCCGCGCCACCGCGGGACCGCCCGAGCTCGCCACCCGCAACGCCAACTACGTGGGCGGCGACATCGCCACCGGCGCGGCCTCCGGACTCCAGCTCCTGCTGCGCCCCGGACTGTCCCTGTTCCCGTACACCACCCCGCACCCGGCGGTCTTCATCTGCTCCTCGGCCACCCCGCCCGGCCCCGGGGTGCACGGCATGTCGGGACACAACGCGGCGAAGGCCGTCTGGAGGAGGCTGCGACAGACATGACCACCCTCACCCTCGTCCGGGGCGACATCACCCGCCAGAGCGCCGACGCGATCGTCAACGCGGCGAACTCGTCCCTGCTCGGCGGAGGCGGCGTCGACGGCGCCATCCACCGCCGCGGCGGCCCGGCGATCCTGGAGGACTGCCGCAGGCTCCGCGCCTCCCACTACGGCAGAGGCCTGCCCACCGGGCAGGCCGTCGCCACCACCGCCGGCGACCTGGACGCCCGCTGGGTGATCCACACCGTCGGCCCGCGCTTCACCCCCGAGGCGGACCGGTCCGAGCTGCTGGCCTCGTGCTACCGGGAGTCGTTGCGGGTGGCGGACGAACTGGGCGCACGTACGGTCGCCTTTCCGGCGGTCTCCGCCGGCATCTACGGCTGGCCGCTGGAGGACGCCGCCCGGATCGCGGTGGAGACGGTGCGGGCGGCGGAGACGTCGGTCGAGGAGGTCAGGTTCGTGCTCTTCGACGAGCGGGCGTACGAGGCGTTCGCCGCGCGGCTTCGCTGACGGGACCGCGGTGGGGCGGACCGGCCGCCGTCACCCGGCGCCGAGGCCGGCGTCGTCGACCCCTTCCCTGCCCTCGGCCTCGAGGACCTTGTTGAGCGGTGCGAGGTCGTAGATGCCCTTCAGGCGGGGCTCCTTCAGCAGACCGGCCTTCACCGCGTGCTCCGCTTGGGAGTTGAGGGTGGAGGCCAGCGGGTCGTCGAGGAAGGTGATGGACTTCCACGCCGGGTCGATGACCTCGGCGGGCAGCGCCTTGCCCGACAGCTCCTCCAGCGCCTCGTTGGCGGAGGCCTTCGCCTCCTCCGGGTTGGTGTTGATCCACTCGTTGGTCTTCACCGAGCCCCGCAGCACGGCCTCGACGACGTCCGGGTGCTCCTCGAGGAACGCCTGCCGGACGATGACGTTCGTGATGACGAACTTCTTTCCGGGCCACAGGTCGGCCTCGTCCAGGAGGACCTCCGCGCCCTCGGCGACCAGCTTGGACGCGGTCGGCTCCGGTACCCACGCGCCGTCGACGGAACCGGACTTGTAGGCGTCCGGGGTGACCTTGTTGTCGGTGCGGACGACGGAGACGTCGCCCTTGCCGCTCTGCGCGTCGACCTTCCAGCCCTTCTCCGCGGCCCAGTTGAGGAACGCGACGTCCTGGGTGTTGCCGAGCTGCGGCGTGGCGATCCTCTTGCCCTCGAGGTCGTCCAGGGACTTGATCTTCTCCGGGTTGACGACGAGCTTCACACCGCCGGAGGCGGATCCGCCGATGATGCGCAGGTTCTTGCCGTTCGACCTGGTGTAGCCGTTGACGGCGGGGGAGGGCCCGATCCAGCCGATGTCGATGGAACCGGCGTTCAGCGCCTCGATCTCGGAGGGGCCCGCGTTGAAGGTGGACGCCTTGATCGTGGTGCCGCCGAGCTCCTTCTGGAACAGGCCCTCCTGCACGCCCACCAGGGCCGTGGCGTGGGTGAGGTTGGGGAAGTAGCCGATCCGCACCTCGCCGGCGGAGAGCTTCTCGGCGCCCGCCGCGACCCCGGTCCGCTTGTCGTCGTCGGTGGACGCGGAACCGTAGCCGCAGGCGGTGAGCAGGAGGGGGAGCGTGGCCGTGACGGCGAGGGTACGCAGGGCGGTGAGCGGTCTTGCGGCAGACACGGAGGTGTCCTCTCGGGGAACGGGCGATCAGGGAACGGGCGATCGGGGAGGGTGCGCGGACGCGGGGCGCACGGCCTCTGGCCACGCACCGGCACTCCGCTCCTCGGCCGCCGGCGGAGCCGGGGCGGCGGGAGGCGGTGCCGGTTCGGAGGGCGTCGGGTCCTGCGGCGTCAGAGGGGCCGACAGATGGCACTGGAGGTACGGGCGAGGTCGACGTGGCGACGCGAGGTCAGGAGGGGCAGGGACCGGGCTGCGCGGTCGAGCGTTCCCACGGCCACCCCTCCCGTAGATCCCTGGTTTTCCTACCTGGTTGGTAGGGATCGTGGCAGAAGACGGCGCCCGTCCCAAGGGGGTGTTCACATGGTGGATGCCGTCTACTCACCATGTGGGATCGGTGGCGGTCGGCCGGTGGGTCAGGGGTTTGCCCAGGCTCCCGGGGCGTCGGTCAACGCGGAGACGGCGGCGGGCAGCCGGGCCGATGCGACGTCGGCGAGCGACACGCCCTCGAGGATCTCGCGCACGTTGGACCGCAACGCGATCCACAGCGGGAGCAGCGACTCGGCGGGGCCGGTGTAGGACAGCTCCGGGGGGCGGACGCCGCGCACCGAGACCAGCGGTCCGTCCACGGTGCGGATGACGTCGGCGATGCTGATGGACTCGGCGGGCCTGGCCAGCCGGTAGCCGCCGTTGCCGCCGCGCTGGCTGAGCACGAGACCGCCCCGGCGCATGTCGTTCAGGATGCTCTCGAGGAACTTGTGCGGAATGTCCTGGGCGTCGGCGATGGCCTCGGCCTTCAGCGGCACGTCCTCCCGGGACGCGGCGAGCTGCAGCGCGGCGCGTACCGCGTAGTCCGCCCTGGCTGAGATCCGCATGGGCACATTATCCCGTACGGCTTCCGCCGTTGTCCGCCGCGGGTGGGCCGCCCGGGCAGGGACACCCGCCCCTGCCCGGGCGGCCCGCGGCGGTCAGGCCGCGGCGGGGGTGTAGTGGGAGGCGTCGTCGCCCTCGACGACGTGGCTGAGGGTGCCGTCGATCCCGGCGGGGACGTCGCCCGCGACGGTCACCCGGTGCAGCAGGCGCGGCAGGTCGCCGTAGTCGTCGGGGGCGTAGTGCTGGGTGATGCGGTTGTCGAAGAGGACGAGGTCGCCCGGTGCCCAGGCCACCCGCACGATGTTCTCCGGGCGGGTGACGTACGACTGGAGGACGCGCAGCAGGTCGCGGGAGTCGGAGGGGCCGAGGCCGACGATGCTCTGGGCGAAGCCGCCGATGAACAGTCCGCGCTCCCCGGTCTCGGGGTGGACGCGCACGACCGGGTGGGCGGTGCGGTACGTGCGGGAGACGAAGCGCCTGCGGTGTTCGGCCGCCTTCTCGGTCCTCGGGGCCGCGTAGTCGTGGTCGTTGGTGTGCACCGCCCACAGCCGGTCGGCCAGCTCGCGCAGCGGCTCGGGCAGGTCCCGGTAGGCGGCGGCCGCGTTGGCGATGAGGGTGTTGCCGCCGTAGGGCGGGATCACGATGCCGCGCAGCGTGGACGCCTTCGGGGGCGTGCGGACGAAGGTGACGTCGGTGTGCCAGTGGTTGGCGCGGATCCCCTCGTCGCCGTCGACCGGCAGGATGTTCGGCTGGCCGTCGACGGAGGGGACCGTCGGGTGCGCGGTGGTCAGCTCACCGAAGAGGGAGGCGAAGCGGAGCTGGCCCGCGTCGTCCAGGTTCTGGTCGCGGAAGACGAGCGCCTTGTGTTCCAGGAGCGCGGAGCCGATCTCGGTGACGACGGCGGGGCCGAGGTCGGTGGACAGGTCCACGCCGAGGACCTCGGCGCCGATGCGGCCGCCGATCCTGCGGATGTCGAAGCCGGTGCTGGTGGTCATGTGCGGGTGTTCCTTCCGGGAGGCGATCGGTGAAGGGGTGATCGGTGGAGAGGTGATCGGTCGGGAAGCCGTCGGGAGGTGACGGGCGGGAGGCGCCCGCGGGTCCGGGCGCTCCTCGGTGCGGGCGGCGCTGTGGCCGCCGGCCACCGGGACGTCCGTGGGGGCCCGGCCCGGTCAGGCGGGCCTGCCTTCCGCCGCGACCGCCGGGGCCAGCCGGTTGGCGGGGCGGGGCAGGCCGTAGTGCTCGCGCAGGGTGCGCCCGGTGTACTCGGTGCGGAACAGGCCGCGCCGCTGCAGGATCGGCACGACGTGGTCGACGAAGTCCTCCAGGCCACCCGGCAGATGGGGCGGCATGATGGTGAAGCCGTCGGCGGCGCCCTGGGTGAACCACTCCTCGAGCTGGTCGGCGACCTGGTCGGGGGTGCCGGCGAACACCCGGTGACCGCGGCCGGCACCGAGGCGGGCGATGAGTTCGCGCAGGGTGAGGCCGTCGCGGCGGGCGAGTTCGGCGACGAGCGTGAAACGGCTCTTGTTGCCGTTGATGTCCCGTTCCCCGGGCAGCTCGGGAAGCGGCCCGTCCAGCGGCAGACCGGTCAGATCGGTACCGAGCATCCCGGACAGCTGGGCGATCCCGTACTCGGGCACCTGGAGTTCCGTCAGTTCCCGTTCCAGCGCCAGGGCCTCCGCCTCCGTCGAACCGATGACGGGGGCGATGCCGGGAAGCACCAGCAACTGGTCCTCGGCGCGGCCGTGACGGGCGAGCCGGGACTTGAGGTCCTTGTAGAAGGACTGGCCGTCGGCGAGGGTCTGCTGGGCGGTGAAGACGGCCTCGGCGTACCGGGCGGCGAACTCCTTGCCGTCCTCCGACGAACCGGCCTGCACCAGCAGGGGGTGTCCCTGTGGGGGACGGGGGACGTTCAGGGGCCCCCGCACCCCGAAGTGCTCTCCGCGGTGGCCGATCTCCCGCACCTTGTCGGTGTCGGCGTAGACGCCTCGCTCACGGTCGAGCAGGATCGCGTCGTCCTCCCAGCTGTCCCACAGCTTGGTGGCGACCTCGAGGAACTCCCGTGCCCGCTCGTAGCGCAGCCGGTGCTCCAGGTGCTGGTCCCGGCCGAAGTTGCGGGCCTCGTCCACGGTGCCGGAGGTGACGATGTTCCAGCCGGCCCGGCCGCCGCTGATGTGGTCCAGGGAGGCGAACTTGCGGGCGGTGTGGAAGGGCTCGTTGAAGGTGGTGGAGACGGTGGCGATCAGGCCGACGCGCTCGGTGACCGCGGCCAGGGCGGACAGCAGGGTGAGGGGTTCGAAGCCGCCGAGGGCGTTGTGCCGGACCCTGCCTCCCAGGGCGAGGCCGTCGGCGAGGAAGACCGAGTCGAGCAGACCGCGCTCGGCGGTCTGCGCGAGCTGCTGGAAGTAGCGGAGATCGGTGACCCTTTCGGGCTGGGCACGGGGGTGGCGCCAGGCGGCGTCGTGGTGGCCGGCGTTCATCAGGAAGGCGTTGAGGTGCAGGCGTCGGGGGCTGGTCGCGGTCATGGGGGTTCCTCGGATCGGGGTGGTGAGGCGATCGGGGTGACGGGGGAGCGGGGCGACGGGGGAGCGGGGTGACGGGGGAGCGGGGTGACGGGGGAGCGGGGTGACGGGGAGGGGACGAGCCGTCGGCCGGGTCAGCCGCCGGCCGGTACGCGCCAGGAGCTGAGCCGCCGCTCCACGGCCACCAGGCACTGGTTGAAGGCCACGCCGACGGCGGAGATCGTGATGATGCCCGCGTACATCTGGGGGATCGCGAAGTTGTACTGCGAGGAGTTGATCAGGTAGCCGAGTCCCGCCTTGGCGCCGATCATCTCGGCGGCGACCAGCACCAGGATCGACACCGCTCCGGCCAGCCGGATGCCGGTGAACATCACCGGCACCGAGGCCGGCAGGACGACCTTCTGGAACAGCCGGGGCGCGGAGAGGCCCATCGACTTCGCCAGCTTCAGCAGGGTCGGATCGACGGTGCGGACCGCGCTGATGGTGTTGAGCAGGATCGGCCAGGTGCACGCGTACACCACGATGGAGATCTTCGAGGTCTCGCCGATGCCCAGCAGCAGCACGAACACCGGCAGCAGGGCCAGGGCGGCGGTGTTGCGGAACACCTCCAGCAGCGGTCCGAGGAGGTCGGCGACCGGCCGGTACCAGCCGATCAGCAGGCCGAGCGGCAGGGCGACGACCACGGCGAGCCCGAACCCGCTGAACGAACGCACCAGGCTGGCACGCGCGTTGTCGGCGAGCTGACCGTCGGCTGCCAGCCCCCACCAGGCCTGGGCGACCTCGCTGAACGGCGGCAGGAACGTCCGGTCGACCAGGGCGAGCCGCGGTGCGGTCTCCCACAGCAGGAGCAGGGCCACGAGCGCGACGGACTTGGCGGCCCCCTTGACCAGCAGGTACGGCAGTCGGCGGATCGCCGGACGGACCCGGGCCGCCCGGGAGGGAACCCGGCGCACGTCCGCCGGCGCCGTCTCACGCGGCGCGGATCCGGCGGACGCGGCGGGGGGAGCGGCCGGGGCGGGTACGGCGGTGTTCACGGAGCCCGGTGCGGTGGTCTTCTCCGCGGCCGTGCCGGTTGCGGGACTCATACGGCGGTCTCCTCCTTCTCCGACTGCTGGGCCCTGGCCACCTCGTCGTGCAGCAGTGACCAGATCTCGTGCCGGTGTCGCGCGAACTCGGGGCTGGAGCGGAGGTCGTCCGTCGCCGTGCGGGAGCCGAGGGCGACCGGCACGATCTGCTTGATGCGGCCCGGCCTGGACGTCATGACGGCGACGCGCTGTCCCAGGTGGACGGCCTCGTCGATGCCGTGCGTGATGAAGACGACGGTCTTGCCGGTGCGCTGCCAGACGCGGAGCAGTTCGTCCTGCAGCGACTCCCGGGTCTGGGCGTCCAGCGCGGCGAACGGCTCGTCCATCAGGAGCACGTCGGGGTCGTAGGCGAGGCTGCGGGCGATCGCCACCCGCTGCCGCATCCCGCCCGACAGTTCGTGCGGATGGCGGTCCTCGAAGCCGGAGAGGCCGACCAGGTCCAGGAACTCCCTGGCCCGAGAGGCACGTCGACGTCGTGGGACGCCCCTGGCCTCCAGACCGAACTCGACGTTGCCCTGCGCGGTGCGCCACGGCAGCAGCGCGTACTGCT
Organism: Streptomyces griseomycini; assembly: GCF_014203535.1. Classification (GTDB taxonomy): domain Bacteria; phylum Actinomycetota; class Actinomycetes; order Streptomycetales; family Streptomycetaceae; genus Streptomyces; species Streptomyces griseomycini. Next base: position 122,084 of record NZ_JACHJI010000014.1, on the reverse strand, counting down.
GGAACACGATGCTCCGGTCCAGGCCCGGTCCGGTGACGGGTTCGCCGTCCAGCAGGATCCGTCCGCCGGTGGGCCGGGTGAGGCCGCCGAGCAGGTCCAGCAGCGTCGACTTCCCGCAGCCGCTGGGGCCGACCAGGACGACGAACTCGCCGGCCGCGATCTCCAGGTCGATGCCGTCGAGGGCGGTGAACCGGGTGGCCTGCCGGGTCCCCGCCCGGTCCCGGACGGTGAACTCCTTCCGTACGTCCTCGAACAGGATCTTGGGTGTGGTGGACTCCGGCATGGGATCAGCTCCCGCCCTTCGCGGTGGAGGAGGACTTCTTGGCGCCGTTGAATTCGTTCGTGTAGAGGTCCGGCAACGTGACCTGGCCCTTCCGGATGTCACCGCGGTCGGCCAGCCAGTCGATCCACAGCTGGAGTTCCTCGCCGGTGATCAGGCCCGCCTCGGTGGCGACGCCGTAGGACCGCCAGTACTTCAGGGGCGCGGTGTCCTCGTTGCGGCCGCGCTTCCTCACGATGTCCGTCATCCGGGCGACGACCTCCTCGCGCGGCGTGGAACGGGACCACTCGATGGCCCGTCCCACGGCGGTGACGAAGGTCCGGGTCGTGTCCGGGTTCCGCCTCAGGAAGCGGTCCGTCATCACGTAGGTGCCCGCGCTGAACGCGCCGAGCAGTTCGTAGTCGGTGAACAGCGGACGGATGCCCCCGGCCGCCAGTGCCTTGTCGCGCAGAATGCCGCTGAGCACGGCCACGTCGATCTGTCCCTGCCGCAGCGTCTGCTCGGTGTTGACCGGTGGAACCACGAGGGGCTCGGCTTCGCCGATCTCCGCCCGGGACAGTCCGCCACGCCGCAGATGGAGGTCGAGCATGGCTTCGGAGTGGCCTCCGAGCGTGTTCATCCCGATCTTCTTGCCGATCAGGTCCCCGGCCGAGCGGATGGGACTGTCCTCGAGGACGTAGAAGCCGTTGTAGGCGTACCTGTCGGACCCGTAGTAGCTGATGACGGCCTTGACGGGGGCCTTGTTCGCCGCCAGTTTGACGACCGCGCCGTTGAACGCGCCGCCGAAGTCGACCTGGCCCGTGGCCGCGGACTGGATGTCCTGCGGCCCGCTGATGGTGTTGCCGACCCACTCCAGCCTCACGTCCTCCAGATAACCCAGGTCCTCGGCCAGTTCCGGCAGGGTCACCTGACCCGCCCAGCCCTGGTACCGGAGCGTCTTGGTCTGGCCCTTGCCGGAAGCGGCTCCGGCGGTCGTGCCGCAGCTCACGGCCACCGCGGAGAGACCGAGCAGGGAGAGGAACTGGCGTCGGGTCGATGCCGTAGCGGCCATGGGAGAGATCCTGTTCGCACGAATGGGGTCGGTGGAATGACAGAGGGAACGGCAGAGGGAATGAAAGACGAGAGCGCCCGGAAACCGTGCGCGAGGAAAGCGGAGCCCGAAAGGGAAGAGAGCCGGTCAGGTGTTTCTGCCGGAAATCGGCCCGCTGTGCCGGGAAAAGGCCCGCTGTGCCGGAAATAGGCCTGCGACGCCGGGAACCGCCGTGCCGGCCGGCTGGGAGAACGGAGCGGGAGAGCGACGCCCGTCAGCGCGTTCAGCGGCCGACGGCACAGATGGCGCTGGCCTGGCGTCGAAGGTCGACGTGCAGGCGCGCGGCGAGTTTCTCGAAATTGCTCACATTCATAAGGGTTGCAGCGGGGCCTGGTCGAGTCAATGCATTCCGCGCGGACATCTCATATCCTGAACCGCTCGACATGGGGATGAAGTGCGGCGTTCACAATCATCCGGATGCGGGGCCGTGCGGCGGGGGGAATGGCGCTCATGCCGGTTCGGTCGGAAAGTCCGAGCGGCGTCGTACGGTCGGACGGGCCGGACGAACGTCAGACGGGCAGGACGAACGGAGGGTGCGTGCCGTTGAGGAAGTAGTCCCCGACATCGCGGAGCCGGTGGGCGACGGGTTCGTACAGGGTGTGGGTCCGGGCATTGCGCCAGAAGCGGTCGAACCCCAGCCGTGAGGAAGCGGAACGGGTGCCGATGACGTCGAGGGCGCGGGCGGTGGACTCCTGCACGGCCCTGGTGGCCGCGGCTTCGGCCATGGACACGAGGACCGAGGTCTCGGCGTACTCGTCGTACGTGAGGTCCTCGCCTCGCGCCAGTCCGCCGCGCACGGCTTCCTGCGCCTGGTCGGCGAGCGCGGACGCGGAGCGGGTCAGGACGGTGAGTTCGCCGTAGGCGCTCAGCACCTGCGGGTCCGGGGAAGGGCCGGCCTGCCAGGAGGGGTGCCGGGGCGAGCGGCCCGCCCTGCTGTACTCACGGGCCTCGGCGAGCACTCCCTCGGCCATGCCCAGCCGGAGCTGGACGGAGAGGAGGCGCCCTATCGGCGAGGCCAGGGCGGCCGGGGGCGACAGGACGTCCTCGTCCACGGACAGGGACCCCAGTACGTCGTCGGCGGCGACCGGTACGCGGTCGAACTCCACGCTGCCGCCGGCCGCGAGGCGCTGGCCGAAGGTGTCGTCGTCACCGTCGACCCCCACGCCGTGACGGGCGGGATCGACGATGACGGCGAGCGGCTCGCCGGTGTCGTCCCGCACGGCCCGCACGGCCAGGCGGTCGGCGACCAGGACCCCGGTGGCATAACTCTGCCGGCCGTCGAGCAGATGGCCGGCGGAGGTCCTGGCCAGCGTCAGGGGCGGTTCCTGACGGGCGAGACCGCCGCCCCAGCACCACTGCTCCGTCGCGGACTCCCGCTGGAGCCGGGCGGCGGCAGGGGACCCGGTGAGGAACCGGGCACTCCATGACAGGAAGTAGTGGCAGCCCAGCAGTTGGCCGATCGCACCGTCGGCCGCGGCGATGTCCCGGACGACGGCGTACGCCGTGGGCCAGTCCGCGCCGCCTCCTCCCAGTTCCGCCGGTACGAGGAGCGTCAGCAGCCCCGACTCGCGCAGCCGGGACACCTCGTCGAACGGGGCCTTGCCCGCCTGCTCCCTGGCGACCGCGTCCGTGGCCAGGTCGTCCGCCGTCTCGCGCGCCACGCGCAGCCAGTGCGCGCGGCCGGGCCCGGTCCGGTCGGGTTCCGCCGCGGGGCCGGACGGCGCGGTGGCAACACCCATGGTCGTGGTCTCCTCGGGGTCGTCGGCAGGGTGCGGTGTCGGGACTCTCCTGCCGCCGGGCGCGTACGTGTGGCCCACGCGCCGTACGGTGACGGTCCGGTGCCGGTGAGCCGTGCCGAGCCTGCGGCGCGGGCGCGCGATGTGGAGGAGGGGGAAGGAGGGGAGTGGCGTGCGCGACGTGCGGGCCGCACGCCTCACCCACGAGGGCAGGCGGCGCTGACGACGTGACAGGAGTCGACATGCCGGCGACGAACGAGTCGCTGCTGCGTGGGGGACATGTGCATCATCCTGCGCACCCGTCGGCCGGGTCGTCAACGCTTCCCTAGTAAATCGATGGGAAATATAGGGAAGACGTCGGCGAGGGTGGCCGCCGAGCACCGCCGACCGCCGGTCCGGCATGCGGGCCGTGGTTGACGAGAGGCCGGGCGTGCTGCTCAATTGACCGCATGAACGCCGAGCAGCGCCTGGTCACCCGCGACCACATCGACTTCGGTCTGGTGTGGTCGGCCGCGTGTCGCGCCTGACGCGGCAGCGGGCCGTCCGTTCGGCCCTCCCCTCCCTCGGTGACCCCGCCGCGGGCCTGGTCCCCCCCTCGCGGCACCGCCGTACGCACGCGCCGGACACGCGCTGAACCCGTCTACGGACGGGGCTGCGGGACCTGACGGGCTCCACCGCTGCCCGACCTCGCCGGGGGCCCACGTCCCGGCGTCGCCACATCTGCTCGCCACCGGTTCCGGCCACCTGGAACCTCCGGCCACCTGAAACGCCGTCACGTTCGGCTCCGGGGAGCTGCTCCGCCGTACCCCTGCGCCGCCCAGGACCGACAAGTGGTCATCGCGGGGTGCGCAGTCGCAGTCCGCCGCGGTACGCCGTCCCGCACCGATCCCACGAAAACCCCTCGCTCCCGAAGGATCCGCCATGGCCACCGTCCTGTCCGTCTCCGGAAGCCCCTCCGCCGCCTCCCGAACCGCCCGGCTGCTGCGCCACCTGGACCGGCGGCTCACCGCCCAGGGGCACGAGGTGATCCCGCTCGACGTCCGCACCGTACCCGCCGAGGCACTGCTCGGCGCCGACGTCCGGCACCCGGCGATCGTCGAGGCGACCGAACTGTTCGCCCGCGCCGACGGGGTGGTGATCGGCACCCCCGTGTACAAGGCCGCCTACTCGGGGCTGTTGAAGTCCCTGCTGGACCTGCTGCCGCAGTACGGGCTGGTCGGCAAGACCGTCCTGCCGCTGGCGACCGGCGGGACCACGGCGCACGTCCTGGCGATCGACTACGCGCTGCGCCCGGTGCTCAGTTCCATGGGGGCCGCGCACATCGTCCAGGGCTGGTTCACCCTCGACAAGGACATCGCGGTGGACGACGACGGCACCCTGACCGTCGCCCGGGGCGCGGCCGAGGCCCTCGCGCAGGTCGTCGACCGGTTCTCCGACGCCCTCGACGGCCGTACGGCCCCGGTGGCGGCCGCCGGACGGGCGGCGTGACCGTGACCACCGCCGACCGGCGGAGAACGACTCCGGCCGTCCGGAGCGCACGGCCCCCGGGGACCGGGCTGCCGACGGTGCCGGTGGGCGAGGGCGGCACCGGGTGGACGTCCGGACGACCGGAGGGCTGAGGTGGCGGGGGCGGCAGAGCTGTGCGGGCTGGTCGCCGGCCTGGTGATCGCGGTGGCGACCACACCCGTGGGGGTCTCGGGCGCGGTGTTCCTGCTGCCCGTCCAGCTGAGCGTGTTCGGCGTGCCCGGTCCGGCGGTCACCCCCACCAACCTGTTGTTCAACGTGGTGGCCGGGCCCGGTGCCCTGCTGCGCCACCACCGTGCGGGCCTGCTGGACAGCCCGCTGACCCGGCGTCTGGTGGCCGGCACCCTGCCCGGCGTGGCCGTCGGCGCGGTGGTGCGGGTCTTCGCCGTCCCCGGCCCCACCGCCTTCCGGCTGCTCGTCGCCGGTCTGCTGATGCCGCTGGGCCTGTGGCTGATCGCCCGCACCCTACGGCCCGCCCGTCCCGCGCCGGTGACGGATCCCTCGGCCTGCGGCATCACGGGCCTGGCCCTGGCCGTCGGCGTCGTCGGAGGCGTCTACGGGATCGGCGGCGGCTCCGTCCTCGGCCCCGTCCTGGTCGGCCGAGGCATGCCCGTGGGCCAGGTCGCCCCGGCGGCCCTGGCCTCCACCTTCGTCACTTCCGTGGCCGGTGCGGCGGCCTTCGCGCTGCTGTCCCTGACCGGCTCCGGTGACGTCGCCCCCGACTGGTCCCTGGGGCTGGCCTGCGGTTCGGGCGGGCTGATCGGCGGCTACCTCGGGGCGCACCTGCAGCGCCGTCTGCCCGAGACCGCCCTGCGCCTGCTGCTCGGCGCCCTGGCCGCGGTCTTCGGGGTGCTCTACGCCGTTCCGTCACTCCCGTCACCGCGATGACGCAACGGGCCCCGGCGCCGGATTCCGGAAGGAAGCCGGGCCGGCCGCACACTGCGCGAGTTGCCGTACGCATGACGTCACCCGACCATGGAGATCTCGTCCGGAGGCCGGCTCGTCCGGCCTCGCCGCCGGGGACGGAAGGGGTGCCGCACATGACCGGGTACTTCGAGAACGGCGTCGGCGAACTCGTCCCCGACGCGCTGTCCGGCTTCGCCCGCGCACACGCGGACCTCGTGGAGTACGACGCCGCCGACGGGTACGTCACCGCCCGGCACACCGCGCCGACCCGGCGGGTGGGCCTCCTCTCGGGCGGCGGTTCGGGGCACGAACCCCTGCACGCCGGGTACGTCGGCGCGGGCATGCTCGACGCCGCCTGTCCCGGCAGGATCTTCACCTCTCCGCACAACCGGCAGGTCTTCCGGGCCTCCCGCGCGGTGGCGGGGCCGGAAGGCGTGCTGCACATCGTCAAGAACTACACGGGGGACCGGATCAACTTCGGCATCGCCGCCGAGCGGCTCGCCGACGAGGGGATCGCCTGCGCGCGGGTCCTCGTCGACGACGACCTCGCCTCCGACTCCGAGGAGATCGCCGCCGGACGCCGCGGCACGGGCGCCACCGTGCTGGTGGAGAAGGTCCTGGGCGGCGCCGCGGACGCCGGAACGGGGCTCGACAAGCTGGTGGAGTTCGGCACCGCCGTGGCAGGCCGGTGCCGGACGCTCGCCGTCGCCTCCGCCGCCCACCACGCGCCGACCACGGGCGAACCGGCGTTCGCGCTGCCGTCCGGCGAACTGGAGTACGGCGTCGGGATCCACGGTGAACGCGCCGGCCGCACCCGGGGCCAGGGGCGCGTGGGTGCGCTGGTGGAGGAGATGACGGACGCGCTGCTGGACGATCTGCGCCCCGGATCCGGCGAGCCGGTCGTCGCCCTGGTCAACGGCCTGGGTTCGGTCACGTCGCTCGAGCTGTACGGCGTCTTCGGCGAGCTGTGCCGGGTCCTCGACGCCCGGCGGGTGCGGCTCGCCCGGCACCTCGTCGGCGACTACGTCACTGCGCTCGACATGCGGGGCTTCTCCCTCACCCTCATGGTCGCCGACCAGGTCGTGCTGGATTTCTACGACGCGCCGGTCCGCACCCCGGCGTTGCGCTGGTGAGCGGGCCGACGGGCCCGTTCCCGGCGGCCCGCGGCAGGAGCAGGAGGACGGCACCATGACGACCGACCCCGTGACGACCGATCCCGTGACGACCGATCCCGTGACGACCGATCCCGTGACGACCGACGTTTTCGACGGCGCGCGGACCCGCGACTGGACACGTCGCTTCGCCGACTCGGTGTACGCCACCGAGGCCGAACTGACCGCGCTCGACCAGCAGGCGGGGGACGGCGACTTCGGGACCAATCTCGCCGCCGGGGTCCGGGCCGCCGGGCTGCTGCTGGACCGGCGGGAGGCGCCGGCCGGCCCCGCGGAGACCCTGGGGATCATGGCCGACGCCTTCCTCGACGAGATCGGTGGCACCAGCGGGCCCCTGTTCGGTCTGCTGTTCCAGGCCTTGAGCAGGGCCGCCGGTTCCGGCCCCGGCCTGACGACGGCCGCGCTCGCCGAGGGATCCGCCCGCGGCCTGGCCGCCATCCGCCGGGTGGGGGACGCCTCCCCCGGGGACAAGACGCTGGTCGACGCGCTGGCCCCGGCCGCCGCGGCGTTGCGGGCGGCACAGGGCACGCCGACCGCGGCGGCCCTGGCAGCGGCGGCGGACGGTGCGTGGCGGGGGGTGCGGGACACCGCGTCCCTGACGGCGCGCAGGGGCCGGGCGAGCTACCTGGGGGAACGGGCCACGGGCATTCCGGACCCCGGGGCGGTGGGCGTCGCGCTGTTCTTCGACTCCGCCGCCGGAACCGTGCACTCCCTGGCGCCCCGTCTGTCCACCGGCTGACCGCCGGCCCGTCCACGCCGGACTCCCGTCCCCGCCCGCGTCCGGCCCGGCCGCTTTGGAGTCCGCGGCCCGCGCCGGTGAGCCCTCCGGCCGGAACCGTGACACGTTCCCGGAAGGCGTCACGGCCCGCGGGCTCGCGCCCCGGTCCCGCCGGTCCCGCGGGATCCGCCGACGGCGTCCGCTCGTGCGGGGCCCGGTGCGTCCTACGCGCCGGTCAGGCCCCGGGCCCACGACAGCAGTTCACCGTCGGCGAGGCTCGCGACCCACAGGTCGGCCTTCCCCGCCTCCGGGTCCGGCGGGCGCGGCCCGACGCCGAGGACGCGGAGGCCCGCCCTGCGGGCCGACTCCATGCCGGTGAGCGAGTCCTCCACCGCCAGGGCCTCCTCGGGCGGTACGCCGCAGAGGCGGGCCGCCACCCGGTAGACGTCGGGCTCCGGTTTCGGCCGCACGTCCCCGCCGGCGACCACGACGTGACCGAAGCAGCCGAGGAGTCCGGCCCGGTCGAGGCACGACTCCACCACCTCCCGAGGGCAGTTGCTCGCCACCGCGAGAGGGCGGTGGGGAGCGACCAGCCGGACCAGCGCGGCGGCTCCCGGCATGGTGACGGGGTCCTGCTCGACCAGCGCGGTGAAGGTGTCGAGGAGCGCGTCGGTCAGGTCGCCCACGAGGTCCGGTTTTCCGGTCTCCTCGGCCATGAGCGCGCCGCACTCGGTGTAGTGCATGCCCTTGGCGCGGTCGGCGAACCCGGTCGGTGGTTTGAGGCCGAATGCCCGGAAGGTGATGTTCCGGGCCTCCTGCCAGTGTCGTTCCGTGTCCATCAGGGTTCCGTCGCAGTCGAAGACGATGGCGGACGGGGACCAGGAGAGGATGCGATGAGTTGACATGTACCTGCCGTTCTCGATGGCTGCGCCGACCGGTTCGGTGCGCGGGCGCAGGCGGGTGACGGGATGCGGGTGATCCACTCGCGGAGGCGGGCGAAGGCGAGCGGGGACGGGCGATGTCGCACGGCCGCTGCGGCCACGGGGACGTGGCTGGGCGCGCCGTGGGCGCGCCGTGGCGGACGCGGGCCGCCGCTTTCGGCCGAGCCGAAAACATCGTGACCATTACGTTAATTTCGCCTCTCCGATGTCCGCAATCACCAATTCGGGTGTATGCGGAGGGGGCGGCTGAATTCTGTGCGCGGGGCGGGAGGGAAAGGCCACGGCTCCCGGAATGCGCTGGAAGGGCCTGGTGGGCGGGGACTCGGATCAGTCACCGCGCCGGTCGGGGGCGGAGTCGTCGCGCCGTCCGAAACGATTCTGCTCGGTGGGGCGGCACACGGGGCGCAGGCGCCCGCCCCCGCGCATGACCGAAGAATAATAAGATCTTCGCGCGCCGCGGCCGTGTCTCCGCGGGGAAGCGCCCGGACTTTCCCGCCGTGGCGTTGGCGCGTTCGACCGAAGGTGGAACAGGAATGCAGGACAGGGCGCGTGCGACCCGCAAAGCGCTGCTGGAATCGGCGGCACATCTGTTCGTCGAACGGGGGTATGCGGGAACGAGCGTCAACGACATAAGCGATCACTCGGGGAAAACCAGCGGGGCGATCTATTTCCACTACTCCAGCAAGGAGAAGCTGGCGCTGGCCGTGGTGCGCGAGCGGTTCGCCACCTGGCCGCAGCTCGCCGCCGCCTACGCCGCGCCCGGTGTCCCCCCGCTGGAGAAACTGGTCGGACTCAGCTTCCGCGTCGCGCAGTCCCTCAGCGAGGACGTCGTGGCGCGCGCCGGCGCACGGCTGTGGGCCGAACGCCACACCATCGAGGCCGTCGTACCCACGCCGTTCGACGCCTGGGCGGTGGCCGCCACCCGGCTCCTCACCCAGGCCCGCGCGAGGGGCGAACTCGCGGAAGGAGTCGGCCCGTCGGCCGCGGCCGTGACGCTCGTGAGCGCGTTCTTCGGGCTCTGCACCCTGACCGACGAGATGCCGGGCGGGCGGGGCTGGAGGGAGCGGCTGGAACAGTGGTGGACGCTGGTGCTGCGGTCCCTGCAGGCGGACCCGGACCCGGCCGCCCTGCTCGCCCGCGTGCGGGTGGGGGGCCCCGCGCGGCCGGGGGACGCGGCTCCGTTCCGTGCCTGACGGGGCACGTCCGCCCCGCGGACGTGTTCGCCGCCGGGCAAGTCGGAGAACCTTTCCGGGACATGGTGCCCCCTCCGGCGGCCGGTCCGGCCGGGGCTGACATCGTGAGGGCATGCGTCTGTACGAAGAACGACTCGGCGTGCCCCGGACGTGGTTCTGGCTCGCCGCCCTGCCGGGTGTGATGGCCGCAGCCGTCCTGCTGCCCTGGGGGCCCGCGGTCGCCGCCTGCGGACTGGCGGTGGTCGCCGCCCTCACCGCACTGGGGCTGCACGCCTACGGCGCCGCCCGCATCGTCGTGACGGGAGGCCACCTCACGGCGGGCCCGACCCGCCTCCCCCTCGCCTCCCTCGGGATGGCCGAGATCCTGGACGCCGAGGAGGCGCTCCTGTGGCGTACCCGGAGGGCGGACGCGAACGCGCTGATGCTGCTGCGCAGTTACGTCCCGACGGCCCTGCGCATCGAGATCGACGACCCGGAGTTCCCGGCGCCCTACCTCTACGTCTCCACCCGTCAACCCGCCACGCTCGTCGCCGTGCTGTCCTTCGCCCGCCGCTGACCGGACCGACCCGCGGTGGCGCCGCCGCCGATCCGTGCACGACGGTGTCCCCGGGCGGCCGGTGAACCGCGGGAGACGCTCCCGCCGCCGCACGCCCCGCCGCGATCGGCACCGACGAGGAAGAGGACCGAACCCCCGGTGTTCGCTCCGTCCGGTCCGGCGGGGCGGCGGACCGCGTCCGGTGCGCCGCCCCGGCCGCACGGGCGCGCACCGTGCCCGCGGACTGCTCCGTCGGCTTGCAGAACCATCAGTACCGCACAGAGTCCGACGGGATGATTGCTTCGTTTGTGTTCGAGTCCTAGGGTGTGCCTGGCCCAGTAGGTGCTCCGTCACCAGGAGTCACCCCACGCACCCGCAGCAACGCCCCTCGCCCTCAGTCCGTGCAGTGCCCTGTCGAACCGAGGAAGGCCACGGTCATGCCGCACCCGCACGTGTCCCCCGCCGACCGCCCAGCACAGCCCGCACGTCCCGCACACCCCGAACGGCCGGTCGTCAGCCGCCGCCGTCTGCTGGAGGGGGGAACGGCCCTCCTCGGCGCCCTCGCCCTCTCCGCCTCCCCGGCCGCGGCGCTGCCCGCCGCCCGGCGCGCCGCCGACGGCTCCCCGGAGTGGAACGGCCGCATCCCCGTCTTCCGGCTCGGCACCGAGCCCCCGCACACCACCCTCATGCCGTACGCGGACCTGAAGCAGGCGCTGGCCGCCGACCGCACCCGTTCGCCGTACCGGCTGAGTCTCGACGGCCGGTGGAAGTTCGCCCACGCAGACCGGCCCGACGACCGGGACCCCGACTTCCACCGCACCGACCTCGACGACGGTTCCTGGGACACCGTCCCGGTGCCGTCCGTCTGGCAGCTCCACGGCCACGACCGGCCGATCTACCTCAACATCACCTACCCCTACTGGGGCCCCAACGGCCGGGGCGAGGACCCGCAGCCGCCCGCCGCCCCGACCCGCTACAACCCGGTGGGCCAGTACCGGCGCACCTTCACCGTCCCCCGGAACTGGGCGGGCCGGCGGACCTTCCTGCACTTCGAGGGTGTCAAGTCCGCCCACTACGTGTGGATCAACGGCGAACTCGTGGGCTACCACGAGGACTCCTACACCCCCGCCGAGTACGACATCACCGAGCACCTGAAGCCCGGCACCAACCAGATCGCCGTGGAGGTCTACCGCTACTCCGACGGCGACTGGCTGGAGGACCAGGACATGATCCGGCTGAGCGGCATCTTCCGCTCGGTCTACCTGTACTCCACCCCGGCCGTGCACCTGCGCGACTTCAAGCTGGACACCCCGCTGAGCGACGGCCACACCGCCGCCGCGCTCGAGGTCACGGCCCAGGTACGGGCCTACGGCGGGGAGGGGGAGGGCCGGTACACCGTCGAGACCCAGCTCTACGACGCCCGCGGGCACGCCGTCTGGGCCCGGCCGCTGGAGCGGACCGCCGACCTCGGCTCCGTGCCGGCCGGCGAGGACGTGACCGTCGAGGCGTCGAGAGCCGTCCCCGAGCCGAAGCTGTGGTCGGCCGAACACCCCTACCTCTACACCGCCGTGCTCCGGCTCCGCGACCCGGCGGGCAGGGTCGTCGAGACCCTCTCGCACCGGGTCGGCCTGCGCGAGTTCGCGCTCCGGGACGGGCTGATGCGCATCAACGGCCGGCCCGTCTCCTTCCGCGGCACCAACCGGCACGAGATGCACCCGGCCCGCGGCACCGCGCTCACCCGCGAGGACATGATCGAGGACATCACGCTCATCAAGCGGCTGAACATGAACTCGGTCCGTACCTCGCACTACCCGAACAACCCGGTGTGGTACGAACTCGCCGACGAGTACGGCTTCTACCTCGTCGACGAGACCAACCTCGAGACGCACGGCATCCGTTCCGAGTACCCGGGCGACCACCCGGAGTGGACCGAGGCGTGCGTGGCCCGCGCGCAGAACATGGTCCACCGCGACAAGAACCACGCCTCGGTGGTCATCTGGTCACTGGGCAACGAGGCCGGCGGCGGCAGCACCTTCACCGCCATGCACGACTGGATCCGCTCCTACGACCCCACCCGCGTCATCCAGTACGAGGGCGACGACCGGCCGGGGATCAGCGACATCCGCTCCGAGATGTACGACACCCCGCAGCGCGTCGAGCAGCGGGCCGAGGACACCTCCGACACCCGGCCGTACGTGATGATCGAGTACGCCCACTCGATGGGGAACTCGACCGGCAACTTCTCCAAGTACTGGGATCTGATCCGCCGCTACGACGTCCTTCAGGGCGGCTGGATCTGGGACTTCGCCGACCAGTCGCTGGCCTGGCCCGTCCCGCGGCGCACCCTGCTGACCGAAGAGGGCCCCGCCGGGCTGCGCGGTGAGATCCTCGCCGCCTCCGGCACCTTCGAGCGCGGCGCGGGCCTGTCCGGCGGCACGGTCTTCGCCCGCGACGAGGGCCTGGACCTCACCGGCTCGCTGACCCTGGAGGCCTGGGTCACCCCGGACGTGACCGGCTACCACCAGCCGATCATCACCAAGGGCGACACCCAGTACGCGCTGAAGCAGAACGACCGGACCCTGGAGTTCTTCATCCACTCCGGCGGCCGGTGGATCACCGCCACCTGGACCGTGCCCGAGGACTGGACCGGCCGCGAGCACCACATCGCGGGCGTCTTCGACGCGGACGCCGGCACCCTCACCCTGTACGTCGACGGCGAGCAGCGGGCGACCCGCACCACCGACCGCCGGCCCGCCAACAACACGGCCTCCCTGGCCCTCGCCACCGACGCCGACAACCAGGTCCGCGAGTTCAGCGGCACCATCCGCCGGGCCCGCGTCTACGCCCGTGCCCTGACCGCCGGTGAACTGGGCGAGGACGGGCGCGGCCCCGGCGACGACGGCGTGCGGTTCTGGTTCGACGCGGCGACCGTGAAGGTGGAGAGGAAGCGGACGAGGGAGAGGACCTTCTTCGCGTACGGCGGCGACTGGGGCGACAACCCCAACGACGGCTGCTTCGTCGCCGACGGCGTCGTCCTCGCCGACCGCGGCCACACCGGCAAGGCCGCCGAGGTCAAGCGCGTCTACCAGGCGGTCGACGCAAGGCGGCGGTCCGGCGGCCCGGGGGCGGTCACCCTCGTCAACGAGTACCTGTTCACCAACCTCCGCGAGTTCGACGCCCACTGGGAACTCGTCGCCGACGGCAGGACCGTGGGGCGCGGGCGGCTCACCCGGGACCAGCTGGACGTGGAGCCGCTGTCCCGCAAGGACGTCACCGTGCCCGTACGGCTGCCGGACGATCCGGCGCCGGGCACCGAGTACTTCCTCGAACTGTCCTTCACCACCAAGGACGACACGCCCTGGGCGAAGGCGGGCTTCGAGGTCGCCCGGCAGCAGCTCGCCCTCGACACGGACGCCCCCGCCGTGACCCCGGTGCCCCTGGACCGGGTGCCGTCCCTGCGCCACCGGGACGGCGACGACGAGGTCGAGGTCGAGGGCCGGGGCTTCTCGGTCACCTTCGGCAAGCGCACGGGCACCATCACCTCGTACGAGGCCGGGGGCAGGCGGCTGATCACCTCAGGTCCCGTGCCCAACTTCTGGCGGGCGCCCACCGACAACGACCACGGCAACGGCCAGCACACCCGCAACCAGACCTGGCGCGACGCGGGCGCCCGGCGCGAGGTCACGGACGTCACCGTGCGGACCCTGGACGACCGGGCCGTCGAGATCAAGGTCAGCGGCACCCTGCCGACCACCGTGCAGTCGGCGTACACCACCACGTACACCGTGTTCGGCAACGGCGAGATCAAGGTCGACAACACCCTGCGGCCGGGCGCCGCGGACCTGCCGTACATCCCCGAGGTCGGGACGATGCTGTTCCTGCCGCGCGGCCTGGACCGGCTGCACTGGTACGGCCGCGGCCCCGAGGAGAACCACTGGGATCGCCACACCGGGACCGACGTGGGCCTCTACTCCGGGACCGTCGCCGAACAGTGGACGCCGTACATCCGGCCGCAGGAGAACGGCAACAAGACCGACGTCCGCTGGGCCGCCCTCACCGACCGCGACGGGGCCGGCCTGCTCGTCTCCGGCGAGCCGCTGCTGGAGGTCAACGCCTCCCGCTTCACGCCCGAGGACCTGTCCCGCGGGGTGCGCCACGACTACCAGCTCACCCCGCGCGACGAGGTCGTGCTGCGGGTGAACCACCGGCAGATGGGCGTGGGCGGCGACAACAGCTGGGGCGCCCACACCCACGACGAGTTCAAGCTGTTCGCCGACCGGACGTACTCCTACACCTACCGGCTGCGTCCGCTGGCGGACGTCCGCAGGGCGACGGAGCTCTCGCGGCGGCCCACCGCGGGGGAGTGACCCGGGAGGTCCGCGAGCGGCGCCGCCGGGGCCTCACCCGGCGGCGTCGCTGATCCCCAGCCGCAGGTGCTCCACGTGGTACACGGCCTGGTCGAGCAGCTCGGCGACATGGTGGTCGTGGAGCGCGTACACGACGCTGCGGCCCCGGCGTTCGCCCACCACCAGGCCCAGGTTGCGCAGCAGCCGCAGCTGGTGCGAGCAGGCCGACTGCTCCATGCCCACCTCCGCCGCCAACTCCGTGGCCGGCAGGGGCCCTTCGCGCAGCCGGGCGAGGATCAGCAGCCGGGAGGGCGTGGACAGGGCCTGGAGCGTGGTGGCGACCTTCGCGACGTTGTCCGCGTCCAGACGCACGCGCTCGGTGTCGTCCTGCGCGGGGATGACGGCTCCATGACCCATGCGGACATCCTACTCATCACACATGAACGAATGAATGACTCTTCATGTGTTCCTGTATGGTGGCCCCGTGTCCGTGACTCTCGCTCCCGCGTCCCCGTCGCCCGCCGGCATCGAGGCGGCCCGCCGACGCACCCGTGTCCTCGCCCTCCCCGAAGCCCGGTGGGCACTTGCCGCGCTCGTGGCCTTCCTGGCCGGACTCGCCGCGGA
The DNA here is from genome assembly GCF_014203535.1 of Streptomyces griseomycini. Classification (GTDB taxonomy): domain Bacteria; phylum Actinomycetota; class Actinomycetes; order Streptomycetales; family Streptomycetaceae; genus Streptomyces; species Streptomyces griseomycini. Next base: position 107,019 of record NZ_JACHJI010000014.1, on the reverse strand, counting down.
TCTCGGCGGTGCGCCACCCTGGATCAGCGGGACCCTGTACGCCGTCGCCTACGCGTCCGGCGGTTGGGAACCGGCCCTCGAGGGGCTCCGCGCACTGCGCGAGAAGACCCTCGACGTCGACCTGCTGATGATCGTCGCGGCGCTGGGCGCCGCCGCGATCGGCCAGGTGCTCGACGGCGCCCTCCTCATCGTCATCTTCGCCACCTCCGGTGCCCTGGAGGCCCTGGCCACCGCCCGCACCGCCGACTCGGTGCGCGGCCTGCTGGACCTCGCACCCACCACCGCGACCCGCGTGACCGAGGGCGGCGAGGAGACCGTGTCCACCGCCGAACTCACCGTCGGCGACGTCCTGCTGGTCCGCCCGGGCGAGCGCATCGGCGCCGACGGCGCGGTCCTGGACGGCGTCGGCGAGGTCGACCAGGCCACCATCACCGGCGAGTCGCTGCCGGTCGTCAAGCGTCCCGGCGACGAGGTCTTCGCCGGCACCCTCAACGGCACCGGCGCCCTGCGCGTCCGGGTCGAGCGCGACCCGAAGGACTCGGTGATCGCCCGCATCGTCGCCCTGGTCGAGGAGGCCTCCCGCACCAAGGCGCCGACCCAGCTCTTCATCGAGAAGATCGAGCAGCGGTACGCGGTCGGCGTGGTCGTGGCCACCCTCGCCGTGTTCGGCGTTCCGCTCGCCTTCGGCGAGGACCTCACCGACGCCCTGCTGCGGGCGATGACCTTCATGATCGTCGCCTCGCCGTGCGCGGTCGTCCTCGCCACCATGCCGCCCCTGCTGTCCGCCATCGCCAACGCCGGCCGGCACGGCGTCCTGGTGAAGTCGGCCGTCGCGATGGAACGCCTCGGCGAGATCGACGCGACGGCCCTCGACAAGACCGGCACGCTCACCGAGGGCACCCCCGAGGTCACTGCGGTGCGCCCGCTGCCCGGCTCCGGCCTCGACGAGGACGCCCTCCTCGCCCTCGCGGCCTCGGCCGAGCACCCCAGCGAGCACCCGCTGGCCCGGGCCGTGGTGGCCGCGGCCCGCGCCCGCGACCTGCCCCTCGCCCCCGCCGCGGACTTCACCGCCCTGCCCGGCCGCGGCGTCACCGCCACGGTGGACGGACGCGTGGTGACGGTGGGGCGCGCGGAGCCGGCGGAAGCGGCGGGCGGCGCGACCGTCGTCCGGGTCACCCGCGACGGCACCCCCGTGGGCACCCTCGCCCTGACCGACCGCCTCCGCACCGGCGCCCCGGCCGCCACCGCCGCCCTGACGGCCCTCACCGGCACCGCGCCCGTCCTCCTCACCGGCGACAACGCCCACGCCGCCACCCGCGTGGCCGACGCGACCGGCCTCACCGACGTCCGCGCCGGCCTCCTGCCCGAGGACAAGGTGAACGCCGTACGCGACCTCCAGACGGCCGGCCGCAAGGTGCTGTTCGTCGGCGACGGCGTCAACGACGCGCCCGCCCTCGCCGCCGCCCACGCCGGTGTCGCCATGGGCCGCGCGGGCTCCGACCTGGCCCTGGAGACGGCGGACGCGGTCGTCGTGCGCGACGAGCTCGCGGCCGTCCCCGCGGTCGTACGGCTGTCCCGCACCGCCCGCCGGCTGGTGCTGCAGAACCTCGTCATCGCCGGCACGGCCATCACCGGCCTCGTCCTGTGGGACCTGATCGGCCACCTCCCGCTCCCGCTCGGCGTCGCCGGCCACGAGGGCTCGACGGTGCTGGTCGGCCTGAACGGGCTGCGGCTGCTGCGCGAGTCGGCGTGGCGATCCGGGCAGCCGCAGGACGCGCGGGGTTGATGTCGGATTCCCGCCGGACCGGGTGCGGTCCCGTGCCCGATCCTTGAGGCATGCAGAAGGGGATGCACACCGACACGGAGCGCTGCGTGCGCGCCGTGCGGTCCAAGGACGCGCGGTTCGACGGCTGGTTCTTCACCGCCGTCCTCACCACCGGCATCTACTGCCGGCCCAGTTGCCCGGTGGTGCCGCCGAAGCCGGAGAACATGGTCTTCCACCCGAGCGCGGCGGCCTGCCAGCAGGCCGGGTTCCGGGCCTGCAAGCGCTGCCGCCCCGACACCAGCCCCGGCTCGCCGGAGTGGAACCGGCGCGCCGACCTCGTGGCCCGCGCCATGCGGCTGATCGCCGACGGCGTCGTGGACCGCGAGGGCGTACCCGGCCTCGCGACCCGGCTCGGCTACAGCACCCGGCAGGTCGAACGCCAGCTGCTCGCCGAGCTGGGCGCGGGTCCCCTCGCACTCGCCCGCGCCCAGCGCGCCCAGACCGCGCGCCTGCTCGTCGAGACGACGGGGCTCCCCATGGCGCAGATCGCCTTCGCGGCCGGCTTCTCCTCCATCCGCACCTTCAACGACACGGTGCGCGAGGTCTTCGCGCTCTCCCCGAGCGACCTGCGCGCCCGCGCGCCGAAGAAGAACCCCCGCCCCACGCCCGGCGCGCTGTCGCTCCGCCTGCCGTTCCGCGCCCCGCTCAACCCCGACAACCTCTTCGGCCACCTCGCGGCGACCGCCGTACCCGGGGTGGAGGAATGGCGGGACGGCGCCTACCGGCGCACCCTGCGGCTGCCGTACGGGCACGGCATCGTGGCGCTGACCCCACGCCCCGACCACATCGCCTGCCGCCTCACCCTCAGCGACCTGCGCGACCTCCCCGTCGCCATCAGCCGCTGCCGCCGCCTGCTCGACCTGGACGCCGACCCGGTCGCGGTCGACGACCAGCTGCGCACGGACCCGGTCCTCGCGCCCCTGGTCGACAAGGCACCCGGCCGCCGCGTCCCGCGCACGGTCGACGAGGCGGAGTTCGCCGTACGGGCCGTCCTGGGCCAACAGGTCTCCACGGCCGCCGCCCGCACCCACGCGGCCCGCCTGGTCACCGCGCACGGCGAGTCCGTGGACGACCCCGAGGGCGGCCTCACCCACCTGTTCCCGTCCCCCGGGGCCCTGGCCGCCGTGGACCCCGAGACCCTGGCCATGCCCCGCACCCGCCGCGCCACCTTCACGACCCTCGTCCGCCGGCTGGCCGACGGCGACCTCCACCTGGGCGTCGAGAGCGACTGGCCCGAGGCCCGCGCGCGGCTCCTCGCCCTCCCCGGCTTCGGTCCCTGGACGGCCGACGTCATCGCCATGCGTGCCCTGGGCGACCCCGACGCCTTCCTCCCGACCGACCTCGGCGTCCGCCGCGCCGCCCGGGAACTGGGCCTGCCGTCCACCCCGGCCGCGCTCACCGCCCGTGCCGCGGCCTGGCGGCCCTGGCGGGCGTACGCGGTCCAGTACCTGTGGGCGACGGACAACCACCCGATCAACTTCCTGCCGGTGTGAGGAAACCCGTACGAGCACAGGGAGCCAGCCGATGAAACAGCACACCGTGACCGACAGCCCCTACGGCCCGCTGACGCTCGTCGCCGACGACGGCGTCCTGTGCGGCCTCTACATGACCGACCAGCGCCACCGCCCCCCGGAGGAGACCTTCGGCGACCGCGACGACACCCCCTTCGCCGAGGCGCGGGAACAACTGGAGGCCTACTTCGCGGGCGAGCTGAAGGAGTTCACCCTCGAGCTGCGCCTGCACGGCACCCCGTTCCAGCGCCGCGTCTGGGACCGGCTGACGCGCATCCCCTACGGCGAGACCCGCTCCTACGGCCAGCTCGCCGACGCCCTCGGCAACCCCAGGGCCTCCCGCGCGGTCGGCCTGGCCAACGGCCGCAACCCGATCGGCATCGTCGTCCCCTGCCACCGCGTCGTCGGCGCGACCGGCGGCCTCACCGGCTACGGCGGCGGCCTGGACCGCAAGCGGCGCCTGCTGGACTTCGAACGGGGCACGGCCCTGTTCTGAGACCGCCGGCCCGTGGGGCCCCGGGGCGGGTACGCGCCGGTCGTCCGGCCGGGTGCCGGGACCCCGCGGAGAGCGGGGTCAGGAGGCGCCCTCGGCGGCCAGCCGGCGCAGCAGCCCGGGCAGCGCCGTGCCGATCGGCTCGCGGACGACCTCGTCGGCGCGGTCGTCGTACGGGGTCGGCTCGGCGTTGACGACGATCAGCCGGGCGCCGTGGTCGGCGGCGACGCCCGCGAGCCCGGCGGCGGGGTGGACCTGGAGGCTGGTGCCGACGGCGACGAACACGGTGCAGGCCTTGCTGATCGCCAGCGCCTCGCCGAGCACCACGGGGTCCAGCCGCTCACCGAACATCACCGTCGCCGACTTGAGGATGCCGCCGCAGTCCCGGCACGGCGGGTCGTCCTCGCCGGCCTCGACGCGGGCGAGGGCGTCCTCCATCGGGCTGCGCGCGCTGCACCTCGTGCACACCACGCTCCGTGCCGTGCCGTGCAGTTCGATCACCTTGCGGGCCGGCATCCCGGCGAGCTGGTGCAGCCCGTCCACGTTCTGCGTGATCACCCGCACCGGCACGCCGGACCGCTCCAGCTCGGCCACGGCCCGGTGCGCGGCGTTCGGCTCGGCGGCGAGCGCGTGGTTCTCGCGCCGCATCCGCCAGGAGCGGCGGCGGATCTCCGGGTCGCCCATGTAGTACTCGTACGTCACGAGCTTCTCGGCCTCGGGGTCGCGGCGCCACAGTCCGTTCGGCCCGCGGTAGTCCGGGATGCCGGAGTCCGTGCTGACGCCGGCGCCGCTGAGGAGGGCGACGAGGGGCTTGCTCATGTGGCCGAGGGTAGGCCGCCGGGCCCCGGCCCGGCGAGCGGATATCGGCGGACGGGGCCGACGCGGGGTCAGTGCACCCGGTGGCCGTCCTCCAGCTCCGCGGTGCCCGAGCCGTCGGCGAGGACGTCCAGCGCGGCCAGCACCCGGCGGCCCAGGGAGTCCGGAAGGTACTCGGTCAGCTCCTCGCGCGGCACCAGCCGCCAGGACAGCAGCTCCGACTCCTGCAGCCGGATCGCCGCGAGGTCCTCCTCGCCGAGCACCCCGCCGTCGTACAGGTACGCCACCAGCGGAGGTCGCCCCGGCCCGCGCACCCAGTCCACCGCCAGCAGCCGGCCCGGCTCCCGGTCCAGCCCGATCTCCTCGGCCGTCTCGCGCCGGGCGCCCTCGCGCGGGCTCTCCCCGTCGTCCGACTCGATCGTGCCGCCGGGCAGCGCCCACCCCTCCCGGTAGTTCGGCTCGACGAGCAGCACCCGCCCCTCTCCGTCCCGGAGGAGCACGGCGGCCCCGGCGAGGACCCGGGGGAGGGAGGCGAGGTAGGCGGCGAAGTCCTGGGCGTCCTGGGTGGTGGTCATGCGGGAAGGGTAACGGCGGCGCCGGGCGCCGCCGGGGGGACGGAACCCGGCACCCAGGGCGCACGGCGGCACGCGCCGTCCCGTGACCGGCACCGGACGGCGCACACGCCGGGGGGCTCGGACCTCAGACCTCCGCCTGCGCCAGCCGCAGCGTCCGCTCCGCCAGCTCGCTGATCCGTACCCCGTCGAAGCCGAAGACCGCGCTGCGCACCGTGTCCGCCAGGGGGTCCTTCCACTGCCCCGGGATGGCCGGGGCGCCGCACAGGACGCCCGCCACCGAGCCCGCCGTCGCCCCGTTGGAGTCGGTGTCCAGGCCGCCGCGCACGGTCAGGGCGATGGTGCGGGTGAAGTCGCCGTCGCCGTACAGCAGCCCGGCGGTGAGGACGGCGGCGTTCGGGACCGTGTGGATCCAGCCGAGGCCCGCCGTCTCCCCGGTGAGCGTCGTGAGCGTGTCCTCCCAGGCCAGCCCGGTCTCGTGCAGGGAGGCCACCCGGCGCACGGTGCGGGCGAGGCGGCTGCTCGCCGGGATCACCGCCAGCGCCTCGTCCACCGCGTGGCGCACCGTGGGCGCCGTGAACGCCGCCGAGATCAGCGCCGCCGCCCACATCGCGCCGTACACGCCGTTCCCGGTGTGCGACAGCACCGCGTCCCGGCGGGCCAGCGAGGCGGCGCGGCGCGGGGCGCCCGGCGAGGTCCAGCCGTGGATGTCGGCCCGGATCAGGGCACCGATCCACTCCTGGTAGGGGTTGTCGTAGGTGGCCGTGAGCGGCGGCCTGAGGCCGTTCGCGAGGTTCCGGTACGCCGCCCGCTCCGCGGTGAAGGTCTGCAGGTACGGCAGCCGCAGCAGCCACAGGTCGCCCACCTGCTCGGTGCTGAAGCCGAAGCCGTGGGTCTCCAGCAGGTCCAGGCCGAGGATCGCGTAGTCGACGTCGTCGTCGCGGCAGCTGCCGCGGACGCGGCCCCGCACGCAGGCCCGCCACTCGGGGCGCAGCTCGAGGCCCTCGCTCTCGCTCAGCGGCTCGGGGAGGTAGTCGGTGAGGGGCAGGGCGTTCGCCCGCCGCAGGTAGCGGTCGATGCGCTCGCGCGTCCACACCTCGCCCTGCTCCACCGGCTTGCCGAGCATGTTGCCCGCGATCCGGCCGGTCCAGCCCCCGAGGATGCGGTCGGCCAGTCGCGACTCCGTGCCCACAGCGGTCATGGATCCGGTGTACCCGAATCCCGGCGCGACCGCGCGTCCCCGCACCGGGCGCACGGCCGTTCCACGGGCTGGGCGGGGCATGACGGCGACGGCGCCCGCCGGTTAAGGTCGCAGCGGCGCGACTGGCCTTGACACGCGCGAGGCCCGGAGAACGAGGGGAATGCAAGTGGCGGACGCTGCAGTGGGCGGCACTCGTACGACGCAGTCGGCACGGCGGGTGCTCGTCGCCGCGGACAAGTTCAAGGGGTCGCTGACGGCCGTGGAGGTCGCCGACCGGGTGTCGGCCGGGCTGCGCCGGATCGTACCGGGCCTGGTGGTCGAGGCGCTGCCGGTGGCCGACGGCGGTGACGGCACCGTGGCCGCGGCCGTCGCGGCCGGGTTCGAACGGCGGGAGGTGCGGGTCGCGGGCCCGCTCGGCGACGAGGTGACGGCGGCGTACGCGCTGCGCGGTGACACCGCCGTCGTGGAGATGGCGGAGGCCAGCGGGTTGCAACGGCTGCCGGACGGCGTCCTCGCGCCGCTCACGGCGTCCACGTACGGCTCCGGTGAGCTGCTGCGGGCCGCGCTGGACGCGGGCGCGCGCACCCTCGTCTTCGGGGTCGGCGGCAGCGCCACCACGGACGGCGGCGCGGGCATGCTGGCGGCGCTGGGCGCCCGGTTCCTGAAGGCCGACGGCGAGCCGGTGGCCCCGGGCGGCGGCGGGCTCGCCGAGCTGGCCTCGGCCGACCTGTCCGGTCTGGACCCGCGCCTCGGCGAGGTCGAGCTGATCCTCGCGAGCGACGTCGACAATCCGCTGACCGGCCCGAAGGGGGCCCCGGCGGTCTACGGCCCGCAGAAGGGCGCCTCCCCCCAGGACGTGGAGCGGCTGGACGCGGCCCTCACGCACTTCGCGAAGGTGCTGGAGGGGGCGGTCGGGCCGGTGGCCGCCGAGTACGCCGTCTCGTCGGGTGCGGGCGCGGCGGGCGGCATCGGCTACGGCGCGCTGCTGCTCGGGGCCGGTTTCCGGCCCGGGATCGCGGTCATGCTGGACGTGCTCGGCTTCGCGCCCGCGCTCGAGCGGGCCGATCTCGTCATCACCGGCGAGGGGTCCCTGGACCAGCAGACCCTGCACGGCAAGGCGCCGGCGGGCGTCGCCGCGGCCGCCCGGGCGGCGGGCAAGGAGGTCGTCGCGGTGTGCGGGCGGCTCGCCCTGCCGCCGGAGGAACTGGGGCGGGCGGGGATCCGGCGGGCGTACGCGCTGACGGACCTGGAGCCGGACGTGGCGAAGTGCATCGCTGACGCGGGGCCGATCCTGGAGCGTACGGCCGAGCGGATCGCGCGGGACTTCCTGGGCTGAGGCGGGAGGGGTCTTCGCCCTGCCGCCCTCTCCCTTCCCGTCCCCGGGGCTGCCGTCCCGGACCCCGCTCCCGGCCCCGAACGGGCGTGCTCCTCGACCGCCGGACGGGCCGGTCGGGCCCGACGGCGTCCTTTCAGCCGACCGGGCCGGGTGACGGGCGGGCGAGGCCCGCACCGGCACCGGGCACGCAGGCAAGCGAAGGGCCCGGACCCGATGTCGGGTCCGGGCCCTTCCGCCCGTTCGAGCACCGCTACGGCAACTGCGCCGCCCGCGCCTCACGGCGGTTGTCGCGGAAGTTGTTCACCCGGCGCGCCGTGGCGAACAGCGGGATCACCGCGCCCATCACCAGCTGCAGCGCGCAACCGGTCTGCAGCAGCAGCTGACCGCTCGGGGCGTCGAACGCCCAGGCCGCCAGCAGGCCCATGCTGAGCACGATCCAGGAGAGCATCGCCACCGCGAGGCGACCCCGCGGCTTGGGGTACTCCACCCGGCTCACCATCAGCCACGCCGTGCCCAGGATCGCCAGCAGCGTCGCCGCGAACGGGAGCTCCAGCAGCACGATCGAGACGACGGTCAGCGCGCCGAACGGCGACGGCATGCCCTGGAAGGTGCCGTCCTTCACCGTGACGCAGGAGAATCTCGCCAGCCTCAGCACCACCGCCAGCAGCACCACGATCGCCCCGACCGCGGCCACTCTCTGGTGCGCGTCGTCCGCGACCATGCCGTAGACGAGGACGAAGTACGCCGGCGCCAGGCCGAAGCTGATCAGGTCGGACAGGTTGTCCAGCTCCGCGCCCATCGGCGAGGAGCGCAGCTTGCGCGCCACCAGGCCGTCGAACAGGTCGAAGACCGCCGCGCACAGCATCAGGATGACGGCGGTGGCCGCGCTGTGGCGGGCCATCCCGGTCTCCTGGCTGCCCTGCAGGTGCGGGATCAGGATGCCGGTGGTGGTGAAGTACACCGCCATGAAGCCGCAGGTGGCGTTGCCGAGGGTGAGGGTGTCCGCTATCGACAGGCGGAGCGAGAGGGGCATCTCCTCCTCGTCGTCCGCCTCGTCGGCCTCGGGCACCCAGCCCGCCTGCGTGTCGGGATCAACCACGGTCAATGCGAGTCACCCCAGCCACGGTCTTCTGACCGACCTCGACGGCGACCTCCACGCCCTCGGGCAGGTAGAGGTCGACGCGCGAGCCGAACCGGATGAGACCGATCCGCTCGCCCTGCTCGACCTTGGTGCCCTGGGGCACGTAGGGGACGATGCGGCGGGCCACCGCACCGGCGATCTGGATCATCTCGATGTCGCCGAGTTCGGTGTCGAAGTGCCACACGACGCGCTCGTTGTTCTCGCTCTCCTTGTTGAAGGCGGGAACGAAGCCACCGGGGACGTGCTCGACCGACGTCACCGTGCCGGACAGCGGGGCCCGGTTCACGTGGACGTTGAGCGGGCTCATGAAGATCGCGACGCGGGTGCGGCCGTCCTTCCACGGCATGATGCTCTGCACCACACCGTCGGCGGGCGAGATGACCCGGCCCTGGGCGATCTCGCGCTCGGGGTCGCGGAAGAACCACAGCATCCCCGCCGCCAGGGCGGTGGCGGGGACGGCGACGGCCTTGGCGGCACCCGAGCGGCGGGCGCGCAGAAGGCTGACGGCTGCGGTGGCGACGGTCGGCAGGAGCCACGGCGATGCCCCGCGCGCGAGGCGTACGCCGGCGAGGCTGTCGCGAGGTGCAGAGGTTTGGCTGTGGGGCATGGATGACCTTCGTAGCGGATGATGCCGCGCACTTGCGGGGGACGGCGGCTTTCCGGCGATCGTAGCGGCTCTCGGCCGCAACTGGGTAAGCCAGGCAGCCGAGTCGATGACCGAAGAGTGCATACGGGGTGTGATCCTCTTCTCCAAGAAAACACCCCGTATCCGGACAAGTCAGCCCTGGAATCGATACTCTTCGAGCAGTCGCCGACCGATGATCATTTTCTGGATCTCGGCGGTGCCTTCACCGATCAGCAGCATCGGGGCCTCCCGGTAGAGGCGCTCGATCTCGTACTCCTTGGAGAAGCCGTAGCCGCCGTGGATCCGGAAGGCGTCCTCCACGACCTCCTTGCAGTATTCGGAGGCGAGGTACTTCGCCATCCCTGCTTCGAGGTCGTTTCGCTCCCCGGAGTCCTTTTTGCGTGCTGCGTTCACCATCATCGCATGCGCGGCCTCCACCTTGGTAGCCATCTCGGCGAGCTTGAACTGGATGGCCTGGTGCTGGGCGATCGGCCTGCCGAAAGTGTGACGCTGCTGGGCGTACCGGACGCCGAGCTCGAAGGCACGCTGGGCGACACCGCAGCCACGCGCCGCCACGTTGACCCGGCCGACCTCGACACCGTCCATCATTTGGTAAAAACCTCGGCCGGTGACCCCGCCGAGCACCCGGTCGGCGGGAACGCGCAGGCCGTCCATGATGAGCTCGGTGGTGTCGACGCCCTTGTAGCCCATCTTGTCGATCTTGCCGGGGATCGTGAGGCCGGGGCGGACCTCGCCGAAGCCCGGCTCCTTCTCCACCAGGAACGTCGTCATCGACTTGTGCGGGGCGGTGCCCTCGGGGTGACCCTCGTCACTCCTGACCAGGACGGCCACCAGGGACGACGTGCCGCCGTTCGTCAGCCACATCTTCTGGCCGGTCAGGACGTACTCGTCGCCGTCCCGCACCGCCTTGGACGTGATCGCCGACACGTCGGAGCCCAGGCCCGGCTCCGACATCGAGAAGGCGCCGCGGACGTCGCCGGCCGCCATACGGGGCAGGAAGTGGTCCTTCTGCTCCTGCGTGCCGTGCTGCTTGAGCATGTACGCCACGATGAAGTGGGTGTTGATGATGCCGGACACCGACATCCACCCGCGGGCGATCTCCTCCACGCACAGCGCGTAGGTGAGCAACGACTCGCCCAGGCCCCCGTACTCCTCGGGGATCATCAGACCGAACAGGCCGAGTTCCCTCAGCCCGTCGACGATCTGCTGCGGGTACTCGTCGCGGTGCTCCAGCTCGGTCGCGACCGGGATGATCTCCTTGTCCACGAAGTCGCGGACGGTGGAGAGGATCTCCTGCTGGACGTCGGTCAGACCGGCGGTCTGGGCGAGACGGGCCATCGCTTACTTCCCCTGTTCCTTCAGCTCGGGGCGGCCCGGCTGCTCGCCGCCGCGCTCCTTGATGTACGTCTCGGTCGGCACCATCACCTTGCGGCGGAACACGCAGACCAGGGTGCCGTCCTGCTTGTAGCCCTTGGTCTCGACGTGCACGATGCCGCGGTCGTTCTTCGACTTCGACGGCCACTTGTCGAGCACGGTCGTCTCGCCGTAGATCGTGTCGCCGTGGAAGGTCGGCGCCACGTGCTTGAGCGACTCGATCTCCAGGTTCGCGATCGCCTTGCCGGAGATGTCCGGCACGCTCATGCCGAGCAGCAGCGAGTAGACGTAGTTCCCGACGACGACGTTCCTGCCGAAGTCCGTCGTCCTCTCCGCATAGTTCGTGTCCATGTGGAGCGGGTGGTGGTTCATGGTGAGGAGGCAGAACAGGTGGTCGTCGTACTCGGTGACCGTCTTGCCCGGCCAGTGCTTGTACGTCGCCCCGACCTCGAACTCCTCGTAGGTCCGTCCGAACTGCATCGCGCTCAGCCCTCCGGGATCTCGAACTTGCTGGTGCGCTGCATGCCGGCGGCGCGTCCCTTGCCGGAGATGACCAGGGCCATCTTGCGGCTGGCCTCGTCGATCATCTCGTCGCCGAGCATCGCCGAGCCCTTCTTGCCGCCCGCCTCGGACGTGTAGTAGTCGTACGCGTCCAGGATCAGCTCGGCGTGGTCGTAGTCCTCCTGCGAGGGGGAGAACACCTCGTTGGCGGCGTCGACCTGACCGGGGTGCAGCACCCACTTGCCGTCGAAACCGAGCGCGGCGGCGCGGCCGGCCACCTCGCGGAAGCCGTCGACGTTGCGGATCTGCAGGTAGGGGCCGTCGATCGCCTGGAGGTCGTTGGCGCGGGCGGCCATCAGGATCTTCATCAGGATGTAGTGGTAGGCGTCCGCCGGGTAGCCGGGCGGCTGCTCGCCGACCACCAGCGACTTCATGTTGATGGACGCCATGAAGTCGGCCGGGCCGAAGATGATGGTCTCGATGCGCGGGGAGGCCTGGGCGATCTCGTTGACGTTGTTCAGGCCCTGCGCGTTCTCGATCTGCGCCTCGATGCCGATCCGGCCGACCTCGAAGCCCATCGTCTTCTCGATCTGGGTCAGCAGCAGGTCCAGGGCGACGACCTGCTGGGCGTTCTGCACCTTCGGCAGCATGATGCAGTCGAGGTTCTGGCCGGCGCCCTCGACGACCGTGACGACGTCGCGGTACGTCCACTCGGTGGTCCAGTCGTTGACGCGCACGACGCGGGTCTTGCCGGTCCAGTCGCCCTCGTTGAGGAACTTGACGATGGTGTGCCGCGCCTCGGGCTTGGCGAGCGGCGCGCACGCGTCCTCCAGGTCCAGGAAGACCTGGTCAGCCGGGAGGCCCTGGGCCTTCTCCAGGAAGCGCGGGTTCGAGCCCGGCACCGCCAGGCAGGAACGCCGGGGGCGAAGGCGGTTGACCGTCATGCGGGGACCTCCAGGGGGTCGAGCTTGTTCGCTGTGCGGATCTCGTCGACGATGCGGCCGATGATCCCGGTGATGTCGAAGTCCTTCGGGGTGAAGACCGCGGCCACTCCGGCGGCCCGCAGCTGTTCGGCGTCACCGTTCGGGATGATGCCACCGGCGATCACCGGTATATCTGTGGCACCGGCCACACGGAGCCGTTCGAGTACGTCCGGCACCAGCTGGGCGTGCGAGCCGGAGAGGATGGACAGGCCCACCGCGTGCACGTCCTCCGCGAGGGCGGCGTCCACGATCTGCTCCGGGGTGAGCCGGATGCCCTGGTAGACCACCTCGAACCCGGCGTCGCGGGCCCGCACGGCGATCTGCTCGGCGCCGTTGGAGTGGCCGTCCAGGCCCGGCTTGCCGACCAGGAAGCGCAGTTTGCCGACGCCCAGGTCCCTGGCCGTCAGGTCCACCTTGCGGCGCACCTCGGACAGGGCCGAGCCCTCCTCGGCGGCCACCGCCACCGGGGCGGAGGAGACACCGGTCGGTGCCCGGAACTCGCCGAACACCTCGCGCAGCGCCCCGGCCCACTCGCCGGTCGTGACCCCGGCGCGGGCGCACTCCAGGGTGGCCTCCATGAGGTTGTCGGTGCCGCGCGCGGCCTCCTTCAGCTTCTCCAGCGCCTTGCAGGGGCGCGGGTGGTTGAAGGGCGGCTGGTAGCGGGTGTCCCGCCAGTTCTGCAGCGCCGCGACGACACGGGCCTCGACCGCCGGGTCGACCGTCTGGATCGCGGTGTCCAGGTCGGCGGTGAGCGGGTTGGGCTCGGTGCCCTCGAAGATGTTGACGCCGACGATCTTCTCCCGGCCGGACTCGATCCGCGCCCGGCGTTCGGCGTGCGAGGAGACCAGCTGCGACTTGAGGTAGCCGGACTCGACGGCGGCCATCGCGCCGCCCATCTCCTCGATCCGTCCCATCTCCGCGAGCGCGTCCCGGACCAGCTGCTCCACCTTCGCCTCGACCACCTTCGAGCCCTCGAAGATGTCGTCGTACTCCAGCAGATCGCTCTCGTAGGCGAGCACCTGCTGGATGCGCAGCGACCACTGCTGGTCCCAGGGGCGGGGCAGGCCCAGGGCCTCGTTCCAGGCCGGCAGCTGCACGGCGCGCGCGCGTGCGTCCTTGGAGAGGGTGACGGCCAGCATCTCGAGGACGATCCGCTGGACGTTGTTCTCCGGCTGCGCCTCGGTCAGACCGAGGGAGTTGACCTGGACGCCGTAGCGGAAGCGGCGGTGCTTGGGGTTCTCGATGCCGTACCGCTCGCGGGTGACCTGGTCCCAGATGCGGCCGAACGCCCGCATCTTGCACATCTCCTCGACGAACCGGACGCCCGCGTTGACGAAGAAGGAGATGCGGCCGACCACGTCGCCCATGCGCTCCTGCGGCACCTGGCCGCTGTCGCGCACGGCGTCGAGCACGGCGATGGCGGTGGACATCGCGTACGCGATCTCCTGCACCGGCGTGGCCCCGGCCTCCTGCAGGTGGTAGCTGCAGATGTTGATCGGGTTCCACTTCGGGATGTGGGAGACCGTGTACGCGATCATGTCCGTCGTGAGGCGGAGCGACGGCCCCGGCGGGAAGACGTGGGTCCCCCGGGACAGGTACTCCTTCACGATGTCGTTCTGGGTCGTCCCCTGGAGCTTGGTGATGTCCGCGCCCTGCTCCTCCGCGACGACCTGGTAGAGCGCCAGCAGCCACATGGCGGTGGCGTTGATCGTCATCGAGGTGTTCATCTGCTCCAGGGGGATGTCCTGGAACAGCCGGCGCATGTCACCGAGGTGCGAGACCGGCACCCCGACCCGGCCGACCTCGCCGCGGGCGAGGACGTGGTCGGGGTCGTAGCCGGTCTGCGTCGGCAGGTCGAACGCGACCGACAGACCGGTCTGGCCCTTGGCGAGGTTGCGCCGGTACAGCTCGTTGGACGCCTCGGCCGTGGAGTGACCGGCGTACGTGCGCATGAGCCACGGCCGGTCCTTCTGACGCTCAGTCATCTGTGACCTCCGGTGTCCTCAGATGTTCCGGAAGCGGTTGATGGCGTCGATGTGCTTCGCGCGCTTCTCGTGGTCGCGCACGCCGAGGCCCTCCTCCGGCGCCATGCAGAGCACGCCGACCTTGCCCTGGTGGAGGTTGCGGTGCACGTCGTAGGCGGCCTGGCCGGTGTCCTCGAGCGCGTACACCTTCGACAGGGTCGGGTGGATCCTGCCCTTGGCGATGAGCCGGTTGGCCTCCCAGGCCTCGCGGTAGTTGGCGAAGTGCGAGCCGATGATGCGCTTCAGCGACATCCACAGGTAGCGGTTGTCGTACTGGTGCATGTAGCCCGAGGTCGAGGCACAGGTGGTGATGGTGCCGCCCTTGCGGGTGACGTAGACCGAGGCGCCGAAGGTCTCGCGGCCGGGGTGCTCGAAGACGATGTCGATGTCCTCGCCGCCGGTGAGTTCGCGGATGCGCTTGCCGAAGCGCTTCCACTCCTTCGGGTCCTGGGTGTTCTCGTCCTTCCAGAACTTGTAGCCCTCGGCGCTGCGGTCGATGATCGCCTCGGCGCCCATCGACCGGCAGATGGCGGCCTTCTGCTCGCTGGAGACGACGCAGATCGGGTTGGCGCCGCCGGCCAGCGCGAACTGGGTGGCGTAGGAGCCGAGTCCGCCGCTCGCGCCCCAGATGAGGACGTTGTCGCCCTGCTTCATGCCGGCGCCGTTGCGGGAGACCAGCTGCCGGTAGGCGGTGGAGTTGACCAGGCCGGGAGCGGCGGCCTCCTCCCAGCTCAGGTGGTCCGGCTTGGGCATCAGCTGGTTGGACTTGACCAGCGCGATCTCGGCGAGACCGCCGAAGTTGGTCTCGAAGCCCCAGATGCGCTGCTCGGGGTCGAGCATCGTGTCGTTGTGGCCGTCCGACGACTCCAGCTCGACGGACAGGCAGTGCGCGACGACCTCGTCGCCGGGCCTCCAGGAGTTGACGCCGGGGCCGGTGCGCAGCACGACGCCCGCGAGGTCGGAGCCGATGATGTGGTACGGCAGGTCGTGGCGCTTGGCCAGCTCGCTGGTGCGGCCGTAGCGCTCCAGGAAGCCGAACGTCGAAAGCGGCTCGAAGATCGAGGTCCACACCGAGTTGTAGTTGACCGAGGAGGCCATGACGGCCACCAGGGCCTCGCCCGGGCCGAGTTCGGGCAGCGGCACGTCGTCGAGGTGGATCGACTTGCGCGGGTCCTTGTCGCGGGTCTCGAGGCCCGCGAACATCTCCGTCTCGTCCTTGTGCACGGTGATCGCGCGGTACGACTCGGGGAGCGGCAGGGCGGCGAAGTCCTCCGACGTGGAGTCGGGCGACTGGATCGCGTCCAGGATGTCCTTGATGGTCACGGTGTTGCCTCCGGCGATGAGCGCCCTGAGGGAGGGGCGCTGAGGGTTACGTCGGTGTGCTGCTGAGGGTTCGGGGTCTGCCGTCGGTCCGGCGGTGGTGCTTCGGCAGCGCTTGGTGTGCGCGGGAGGGTGCCTGTGACGCAGGCGTCCGGACGTGCGGGCGGTGGGCCCGCCGGGACAGCCGCCCGGACTCCTTCAACGTATGGCACGCCGTGTCATTGGACAAGGCACTGCGTGCCAGAACTTGCTCTCAGATGAAATCTTTACGCAACAGATGAGCGATGATCGATCGAACGGGCCGCGGAGGGCGTGCGAAAAGGGGCCCTGACATGGCAAAACGGCCACCCGGTGGGGTGGCCGTCATCACAGTGGTGAAGTGCCCTGGAACACGGGCCGAAGGTGCGTTCAGCGCTCCTTCAGGGCCTGCTCGATGGCCCGCATCACCTCGTCCAGCGGGGCGTCGGTGCGGGCGACGGTGACCAGCACCTCGCCGTGCGCCGGCCCCGGGGCCGCGGGCGGCTGCGGTGCCGCGGTGCGGCGGCCCGCCATGATGCCGCTCCCGAAGGTCTTGCGGACGATCGCGAAGGCGTGGTCGAGCTGGGCCTCCACGTCCCCCTGGCCGCCGGCCCGCAACCAGCGCCGCAGCACGTGGTTGTGGGCGGTGACCACGGCGGACGCGGCGACCTCCGCCAGCAGCGGGTCGTCGTTGGCGTCGTCGTCGTGCGCGTGCTCGTCGAAGTGGCCGAGCAGGTAGCGGGTGAACAGGCGCTCGTAGCGCGCCACCGACGCGATCTCCGCCTCGCGCAGGGTGGGCACCTCGCGCGTCAGCTTGTAGCGGGCGACCGAGATCTCCGGCCGCGCCGCGTACATCTTCATGACCTCTTTGATGCCGCGGCACACCGTGTCGAGCGGATGCTCGTGCGCGGGTGCGGCGTTGAGCACCGCCTCCGCGCGGACCAGGGTGTCGTCGTGGTCGGGGAAGATCGCCTCTTCCTTGGACCGGAAGTGGCGGAAGAAGGTGCGGCGGGCGACGCCGGCGGCGGCCGCGATCTCGTCGACGGTGGTCGCCTCGTACCCCTTGGTCGCGAACAGCTCCATCGCGGCGGCCGCCAGTTCCCGGCGCATCTTCAGCCGCTGGGCGGCGGCGCGAGAGCCTGCGGCGCTCTCCGGCGGCTCGGTCGTGGCGGGTGTACGTACGGACTTGGCGGGCTGGGACATGCCCCGAACGTACTGCATGTGCGCAGCTCGATGCGCATGACCACGGGTCCCCCCGCCCCCGGCGGGCGGGGGAGACCCGGTGCGGGCGGACGGCGGGAGCCGGTCGGGATCGAGCAGCCCGCCCCACTGGACGCCGTCCTGGAACCGCTCGCCGGGAGGCCGCTCAGCGCTTGGCATATTCGCGGAAGCCACGGCCGGTCTTGCGGCCGAGGCAGCCCGCGGCCACCAGGTGCTCCAGCAGCGGCGCCGGGGCCAGACCCGGGTCGCGGAACTCGCGGTGCAGGACCTTCTCGATGGCGAGCGAGACGTCCAGCCCGACGACGTCCAGCAGCTCGAAGGGGCCCATCGGATAGCCGCCGCCCAGCTTCATCGCGGCGTCGATGTCGTCCAGGGACGCGTAGTGGTCCTGCACCATCTTGACCGCGTTGTTGAGGTACGGGAACAGCAGCGCGTTGACGATGAACCCGGCCCGGTCACCGCAGTCCACGGCGTGCTTGCGGATCTTCCGGCAGACCTCGCGCACCGTCGCGTGCACGTCGTCGGCGGTCAGCACCGTGCGCACGACCTCGACCAGCTTCATGGCCGGCGCCGGGTTGAAGAAGTGCATGCCGATCACGTCCTGCGGGCGCGAGGTGGCGCGGGCGCAGGCGACGACCGGGAGGGAGGAGGTGGTGGTGGCGAGCACCGCGCCCGGCTTGCAGACCTTGTCCAGCGTCGCGAACAGCTGCTGCTTGACCTCCAGGTCCTCGGCGATCGCCTCGACCGCGAGGTCGACGTCGGCGAAGTCGTCGTAGGTGCCGGTCGGGCGGATCCGCTCGAGGGTCTCGGCCGCGGCCCCGGCGGTCGTCCGGCCCTTGTCGACGGAGCGCGCGAGGGACTTGCCGATGCGGGCCTTGGCCGCCTGCGCCTTCTCCTCGCTGCGGGCGGCCAGGACCACCTCGTAGCCGGCCTTGGCGAAGACCTCGGCGATGCCGGAGGCCATGGTGCCGGAACCCGCGACACCCACCGAGCGCACCGGACGGCCGGCGGTGGGGGAACCGCCCTCCGGCGGGGTCAGGGCGTCGCGCACGACGGTCCCGCTGCCCGGTGCCTCGTAGGTGTAGAAGCCGCGCCCCGCCTTGCGGCCCGTCAGGCCCGCCTCGCTGAGCTGCCCGAGGATCGGGGCCGGGGCGTGCAGCCGGTCGTGGGACGCGGCGTACATGGCCTCCAGCACCGTGCGCGCGGTGTCGATGCCGATCAGGTCGAGCAGCGCCAGCGGGCCCATGGGCAGGCCGCAGCCGAGCCGCATCGCGGCGTCGATGTCCTCGCGGGAGGCGTAGTTGGCCTCGTACATCGCGGCGGCCTGGTTGAGGTAGCCGAACAGCAGCCCGTCGGCGACGAATCCGGGCCGGTCGCCGACCGCGACGGGCTCCTTGCCGAGGTCCAGGGCGAGGTCGGTGACCGCGGTGACGGCCGCCGGGGCGGTCAGCACGGAGGAGACGATCTCCACCAGCTTCATCGCCGGGGCGGGGTTGAAGAAGTGCATGCCCAGCACCCGCTCGGGGCGGGCCGAGTCGGCGGCGAGACGGGTGACGGACAGGGCGTTGGTGCCGGTCGCCAGGATGGCCTCCGGCCGCACGATCCCGTCCAGTTCGCGGAAGAGCTGCTGCTTGACCTCGTACGACTCCGGCGCCACCTCGATCACCAGATCGGCGTCGGCCGCCGCCGTGAGGTCGGTGGAGGTGGTCACGCGGGCGAGGGCGTCGGCGCGCTCCTGCTCGGTCAGCCGCCCGCGCTCCACGGCACGGGCGGTCGAGGCCTCCAGGGCGGCGACGCACTGCGCGGCCTGGGCCTCGATGATGTCGATGCCGACGACCGTGCGGCCGGCCTTGGCCAGGACCTCGGCGATGCCGGTGCCCATCGTGCCGAGGCCGACGACGGCGACGGTCCGGAGCGGGGACAGAGGGGTGTCGGACAGGGGAGTGGCCATCGCGGGACTCCAGGAATGAGGGTGACGACGGGAAACACACCCGGGTGCGCCGAGGGGCGCACCGGGTGCGTGCGTGCGAAGTGCGGGTGTTGCCGGGCTGCGAGCGCACACGCCCGGTGCCGTCGGAGGGTCCCCGGGCCCGGCGGGGCCGGGAGCGGGGAGGGCGTGCACACGCCCTGGAACGACGGCGGGTCCGACCGGCCCTGTCCCGGGACCGAGTCGTACTGCGGTACACGGCGGTACCGAACCGACTGCGTCCCCCACTGCCTCGAGGGCGTGGGAGGTGCCCCCACCGGCGGCCGCGTCACCAGACCGCCGTGAGGAGGGGCGCGAGTGGGTAACTCGCTCGTCTGAGCTTAACTCGCGGGTAACGAGCGCGCCAGCCCCCGTGTGTGTGATGTACGTCCCGGGCGGCCCACCGGACGCCTAATCTCTGGTGCATGGACGAAGAGTTGCGATCGCTCACGGAACGCTTACGGGCGGAGGCGGGCGCGTCGGAGACGTACGAGCGTCTCGTGGCGACCGGGGACCTCGACACCCTGGCCGCCGTCCTCACCGAACCGGGACAGCCGCTGTGGGCCCGGGAACTGGCCGCGTTCCGGCTGGGACTCGCGGGTGACCGACGGGCCTTCGAGGCCCTGGTGCTCCTCCTCAACCACCGCGACCCGCCCCGCTGCGCGGCCGCCGCCCACGCCCTCGCCCGCCTCGGCGACCCGCGCACCGCCCGGGCCGCCGCCGCCCTCGCCACCAACGAACTGCGGGTCGCCTACGCCCTGCACCCGGTGCGCCTCCTGGTCCGGCTCCGCGCCCCCGAGGCCGTGCCCGCCCTGATCACCACGCTGCAGCGGCGTCTGCACCCGCACGACCCGTACCGCCGGGTGGCCCTCGCCTGCGTGGAGGGACTGGGCGAGCTCGGCGACGCCCGCGCCGAACCGGTGCTGAACGAGTCCCTGGCCCACCCGGCGCTGGCCGAGGCGGCGGTACGCGCGCTGGCCCGGATCCCGGGGCGGAAGTCCTCCCGGCGGCGGACGCCCGGACGGCGATAGCCCCGTCAGCCGCGGACCGCGGCCAGATCCTTCGCGTACCGCACCTCGGGCACCGAGACCCCGCCCACCTCGAAGGGCTCCTCGGCGCCGTCCGCACAGAACCCCGCGCACGCGTAGAAGCGGCGGGCGCGGGTGTTGCCCCTGAGGACCCACAGGTACATGCGGGCGTGGCCGGCGGCGGAGCAGCGGCGGACCGCCTCGCCGAGCAGCGCCCGTCCCACACCCCGGCCGATGCGCTCGGGGAGCAGGTACAGGGCGTACAGCTCGGCGTCCTCGGTGCGCGTGTCGCCGTCCCGGTACGGCCCGAACGCGGCCCACCCGGCGAGCTCGCCGCCGTCGGCCTCGGCGACCAGGTTCACCGCGCTGCCGTCGCCGCTCAGGAGGCGTTCACGGTGGCGTTCGGCGTCCGCCGCCACGTCGAGGCCGTCCAGGTACGGCTGCGGGACGAGCCCGCGATAGGCGTGCTGCCAGCCGCGCACGCGGATCTCCGCCACGCGGTCGCAGTCGGCCACGGTCATGGCACGGATGTCGAGACGGTCGCCGTTCATGGCGGGACTCTAGGCGACCGCGGCCGCGATCGGCCCGGGATTATCCGGGGACGACCGCGAGCGCCTCGATCTCCATCAGGAACTCCGGGCGGACCAGGGCCGCCACCTGGACGGCGGACGCGGCGGGCAGCCGGTCGTCGGGTATGTGCTCGGCGCGGGCGGCGCGGACGGCGGGCATGTGCGCCATGTCCGTGACGAAGAAGGTGAGCTTCACGACGTCGTCGAAGGTCGCACCGGCGGCTGCCAGACAGCGCCTCAGATTCTCGAACACCTGACGGGCCTGGGCCCCGGCGTCGCCCTCGCCGACCACCTTGCCCTCCTCGTCGAGGGCCAACTGGCCGGAGACGGCGACCACCCGGCCGGTGCCCGTGACGACGTGGGAGTACTGGGAGGCGGGGAACACCCCGTCGGGGGCGGGGATCCTGATCGGTTCGCTCATGGCCCCATGATGGATCACGGGTCCGACGCGCCCGCTCCCGACGGCCGGACGACTGCTCAGCCGCGGAAGCCCAGCAGGCCGTGCAGGGCCGCGCCGCGTGCGGTCGGCGGTGCCGCCTTCGACGTCGGCGGCTTCGGGTCCGGCAGCGCCGCGCACACCGCGTCGGCCTCACCGCGACCGCCGCGCGGCACGGTCCCGTCCTTCAGGTAGGCCGCCAGGTGCTCGTCCAGGCAGTCGTTCCCGCTCAGCGTGACGCCGTGGTTGCCGCCGCCCTGCTCGACCACCAGGCGGGACCGCGCCAGCAGGTGGTGGACGGTGACGGCGCCCCGGTACGGGGTCGCCGCGTCGTGCGTCGCCTGGAACAGCAGCGCCGGCGGCAGCTCGCCGTTGACGATGCGCACCGGCCGCAGGGACCCGGTCGGCCAGAACGCGCACGGCGCGTTGTACCAGGCGTTGTTCCAGGTCATGAACGGCGCCCGCTCGTACGTCTCCCAGTTGTCCTTGTGCCACTGCCGCCAGTCGCGCGGCCAGGCGGCGTCCCGGCACTCCACGGCGGTGTAGACGCTGTAGCCGTTGTCGCCGGAGGCGTCGACGGCACCGAAGTCCTCGTACGCCTCGACCAGCGGCTCGGCGTCGTCGTCGTTCACGTACGCCGCGAACGCCTCCGCGAGGTAGGGCCAGTAGCCGTTGTAGTAGCCGGCCGGGACGTAGGTGTCCTCCAGTTCGGCGGGGCCCACCGTGCCGCCGGCCGGCTCCTCCTTCAGGGCCGCGCGCATCGCGTACCACTCGGCCTCGACCTCCTCCGGGTCGATGCCGAGCCGGTACCGCGCGTCGTGCTTCGCGACCCAGGCCAGGAACGCGCGGTGGCGGTCGTTGAAGGCGCGGTCCTGACTCAGGTTGGCGTCGTACCACACCTCGGTGGGGTCGACCACCGAGTCCAGGACCAGGCGCCGCACCCGCTCCGGGAACAGCTTGGCGTAGACGGCGCCCAGGTAGGTGCCGTAGGAGTAACCGAAGTAATTGATCTCCTTCGCGCCCAGGGCCCGCCGGATCACGTCCAGGTCGCGCGCCGCACTGACCGTGTCGATGTGCGGCAGCAGATCCGCGTGCTTCCTGCCGCAGGCCTCGGCGAAGGACTTCACGCGCGCGAGGTTGGCCCGCTCCACCGCGGGCGAGGTCGGCACCGGGTCCGGGCGCACCGGGGCGAAGTGGTCCGGCGCGCAGTCCAGCGCGGGCTCGCTCGCGCCCACCCCGCGCGGGTCGAAGCCGATGACGTCGTACTGGGCGGCCACCTTCTCGGGCAGCGAGGCGGCGACGAACCCGGCGAGCCGCAGACCGCTGCCGCCGGGGCCGCCCGGATTCACCAGCAGGGGACCCTGGTACTCCTTCGCGGTGTGCGGGACACGGGACAGCGCGAGCGTGATCCTCCGCCCGTCGGGGTCGGCGTGGTCGAGCGGCACCTCGACGGACGCGCACTGCAGGGTCGGGTGGTTCTCGGTGGCGCACTTCTTCCACACGGGTTCCGCGGCACGGAAGGCGTCCGTGGTGTCAGCGGTGTCCGCGGTCCGCGGAGCGCCCGCCTCGGCGGGCACGGCCGTGAGACCCGCGGCCATGACGACGACGGCACCGCACAGCACGGCTGCGCGTTTCCTCATGGGGTCCTCCCGGGGACGGAGGGGCTGCGACCGCGAGGCTCGCGGTCCACGCCGCATCGTCCCGGGGAGAGGGCACCGGGCGAACGCATTCGATCGGTTCTTGACCCGATTGCGCTGCCGAATGCGCTCGAATGCTCCTAGGTGAGCGAGAGTTGGGTCGGCCCGGACAGCGGGGCCTCGGCCGGACCGGGCGTCCCGGTCCGCCGCGGCGTCCCCCCGCGCGCGGGACCGATGCCGTACTCCCGGGCCAGCTCGTGGACCTGACGGGTGATCCGGCGCTGGTACCACTTCGGGGCGTAGGCGCCTTCCGCGTACAGCCGCTCGTAGCGGTCCACCAGGTACGGGTGGTGCTGTCCGAGCCAGGAGGTGAACCACTCGCGGGCGCCGGGCCGCAGATGCAGGACCAGGGGGGTGACGGAGGTGGCGCCGGCGGCGGCGACCGCCCGTACGGTGGCCCGCAGTTGGTCCGGCCCGTCGCTCAGGAACGGGATCACCGGCGCCATCAGGACCCCGCAGTCGAGGCCGTGCTCGGCGAGCGTCCGGACGACCTCCAGCCGGCGCTCCGGCGCGGGCGCGCCCGGCTCGACCGTGCGCCACAGCCGCTCGTCGGTGAAGCCCACGGAGACCGAGACGCCGACGTCGGTCACCTCGGCGGCCTGTTCCAGCAGTTCCAGGTCGCGCAGGAGCAGGGTGCCCTTGGTGAGGATCGAGAAGGGGTTCGCGTGGTCGCGCAGGGCGGCGAGGATGCCCGGCATCAGCCGGTAGCGGCCCTCCGCGCGCTGGTAGCAGTCGACGTTCGTGCCCATCGCTATGTGCTCGCCCTGCCAGTGGCGGGAGGCGAGCCGGTGGCGCAGCAGTTCGGGGGCGTTCACCTTGACCACGATCTGGCTGTCGAAGCCGAGGCCGGTGTCGAGGTCCAGGTAGCCGTGCGTCTTCCTGGCGAAGCAGTACACGCACGCGTGCGTGCAGCCCCGGTAGGGGTTGACCGTCCACTCGAACGGCATGCGGGAGGCCCCGGGCACCCGGTTGACGATCGAGCGGGCCCGGATCTCGTGGAAGGTGACGCCGCGGAACTCCGGCGTGTCGATGGTGCGGGTGGTCACCGCCTCCGCGCCGAACAGCGCGGCGTCGGCCCGGCTGTGTTCGGAGCCCGCGGCGAGGTTCTCCCAGCGCATGACGCCTCCTCGGTAGCACTGGGCCACAGAATAGAACAAATGTTCCCTTGATCGTGCGAACGACATCTTCGGTCACCCTTCCGATCACAAACGGACCCCCGATTTGGGCGGCCGGACGAGGGGTGGTTGGCTTGCCCCGACCCTGAGAACCCATGCCCTGGAGGAAAGCGATGGCGCAGGTCGAGTCCACTACGGAGCGGATCGTCGCGGCGGACGCGGAAACGGTGTTCGACGCCCTCGCCGACTACAGCGGCACGCGCGCGAAGGTGCTGCCCGAGCAGTACAGCGAGTACGAGGTCCGCGAGGGCGGCGACGGCGAGGGCACCCTCGTCCACTGGAAGCTCCAGGCCACCAGCAAGCGCGTCCGCGACTGCCTCCTGGAGGTCACCGAGCCGAGCGACGGCGAACTGGTCGAGAAGGACCGCAACTCCACCATGGTCACCACCTGGCGGGTCACCCCGGCCGGCGAGGGCAGGTCCCGGGTCGTCGTGACCACCACCTGGCAGGGCGCCGGCGGCATCGGCGGCTTCTTCGAGAAGACCTTCGCGCCCAAGGGCCTCGCCCGCATCCACGACGCCGTGCTGGCCCGGCTGGCCGCCGAGGTCGAGAAGTAGGGCACGCCAGGTCCCGGGAACCGGGCGGAAGTCGGCTTCTCACCGGTTCGGGTGATCCCTTCTTGTTCCTTCCGCGTCCCGTAACTCGTCGTGCTTGCTCGTAGTTGTCGCCTTCGCGCGGGAATTGTGCGGCAGTGCGACGAGGGGAGCGGCACGTGGGCGGGACCACTCTGACGCAGGACGAACCGGCCACGGCGGTCACGGCACCGCCGGCCGGGGGCCCGCCACCGGCCCCGGAACCGGTCACGGGCCCGGGGCTGGGTCCCCGCCGCGTGCGGCTGGTCTTCCTCGCCCTGATGCTGGCGCTGCTGCTCGCCGCCCTGGAGCAGATGATCGTCGCCACCGCGCTCCCGGAGATCGTCGGTGAGCTGCACGGGCTGGACAGGATGTCCTGGGCGATCACCGCCTACCTGCTCACCGCCACCATCGGCCTGCCGATCTACGGCAAGCTCGGCGACCTGCTCGGCCGCAAGGGCGTCTTCCAGTTCGCGATCGTCGTCTTCGTCGTCGGCTCCGCGCTGGCCGGCCGCGCGTCGACCATGGACCAGCTGATCGCCTACCGCGCGGTGCAGGGCGTCGGCGCGGGCGGCCTGATGATCGGCGTCCAGGCGATCATCGCGGACATCGTGCCCGCGCGGGAGCGCGCCCGTTTCATGGGACTGATCGGCGCCGCCTTCGGCCTCGCGTCGGTCGCCGGACCGCTGCTCGGCGGCTACTTCACCGACCACCTCTCCTGGCGCTGGTGCTTCTACATCAACGTGCCCTTCGGGATCGTCACCCTGGCCGTCGTCGCCGTCGTGCTCAAGCTCCCGAAGCCGGCCGCGCGGCCCCGTCTCGACGTCCTCGGCTGCCTGCTGCTGGCCGCCGCCTCCACCTGCCTGGTGCTGCTGACCAGTTGGGGCGGCACCGAGTACGCGTGGGACTCCCGCGTCGTCCTCGGCCTCGGCGCGGGCGCCGCGGCGGCCACCGTCCTCTTCCTGGTCGTCGAGCGCTTCGCCGTCGAACCCCTCATCCCGCTCCGGCTGTTCCGGGACTCCGTCTTCAACGTCACCGGTCTGGTGGGCCTGGTGGTCGGCGTCGCCCTGTTCGGCGCGGCCGGCTACCTGCCGACGTACCTGCAGATGGTCGACGGGGCCACCGCCACCGAGTCGGGGCTGCTGATGCTGCCCATGATGGCCGGAATCGTCGGCGCCTCGATCGTCTCCGGACACCTCATCAGCCGCACCGGCCGCTACCGGCTCCACCCCATCCTCGGCTCCGCCCTCTCCGTCGTCGGCATGTGGCTGCTGTCCCGCCTCGAGACCGGCACGCCGCGACTGCACTACAGCATCTGGACGGCCGTGCTCGGCACCGGGATCGGCATGGTGATGCCGGTGCTGGTCCTCGCCGTGCAGAACTCCGTGCGCCCCTCCGACCTGGGCACCGCCACCAGCGCCAACAACTACTTCCGGCAGATCGGCGGCAGCGTCGGCGCCGCCGTCTTCGGCACCCTCTTCGCCGGCCGGCTCACCGACGCGCTCGACGCACACCTGCCCGCCCACGCGGGCGCCGCGCCGCCCGACGCCGAATCGATCACCCCGCAGCTCGTGCACGCGCTGCCGCCCGAGCTGCGCGACGCCTACATCCGGGCGTACGCCGACGCCATGCCGCGCATCTTCCTCTACCTGGTGCCGGTGCTCGTCCTCGGCCTGCTCATCGCCTTCTTCCTCAAGGAGAAACCACTGGTGTCCCACAACGCCCCCGCCGTCGACCCGGTACAGGAAGCCCCGCACCTCACGGCGTACGGGTCACCGTCCGTCCCCCGCCCCGCGGGCGGGGGGACCCCCACCCCGCCCCGCCCGCCGTACGCCGGCGGCATCCCCGTCTGCGGCACCGTGCAGCATCCCGACGGGACCGCCGTGCCGCGCGCGGCGCTCACCCTCATCGACGTCACCGGACAGCAGACCGGGCGGGGCGCCAGCGGCGAGGACGGGCGGTACGCGCTGGCCACGCCCGGCCCCGGATCGTACGTCCTGATCGCCGCCGCGGGCGGCCACCAGCCGCAGGCGGTCTCCGTGACCGTCGGCGAGCGGCCCGTCGAGCTCGACGTCGTCCTCGGCGGCGCGGGCCGTCTCGCCGGCAGCGTCCTCACCGCCGACGGCACCCCGGTGCGGGACGCCGCCGTCACGCTCACCAACGTCCACGGGGAGGTCGTCGCCAGTACCCGCAGCGGCCGGGAGGGCGGCTACGTCATCACCGAGCTGGTGGCCGGCGAGTACACCCTCGCCGCGAGCGCGCCCGCCTTCCGCCCGGCCGCCCTCCCCGTCACCGTCCAGGCGGCCCGCGAGACCCGCCAGGACGTCGAGCTCGCCGGCGGCGCGGTGCTGCGCGGCACGGTGCGGGCCGGCGGCGGACGGCCCGTGGAGGAGGCGCGCGTGACCCTGTTGGACGCGGCGGGCAACGTCGTCGACACCCTCACCACCGGTCCCGACGGGACCTTCCGGTTCGTCGACCTCTCCTCGGGCGAGTACACCGTCATCGCCGCCGGTTACCCTCCGGTCGCGACCGTGCTCCAGGTCGCCGGCGGCGGCCGTACGGAACGCGACCTCCAGCTGGGGCACGAGGACTGAGCCGGCCGCCCGCGCGGGGGCACACGCGTACACGCCGGTGCGGGCCCCGCGGGCGGTTCCCGGGGCGCCGGCCGCCGACGCGGACGCGCTGCACACCGACCTCCCCGGCTCCGGGGACCCGGCCCGTCGGCTCCCCGGGATCCCGCCCGGCCCGGGCGTCGCCGGACGGCGCCCGCGTCGAACCGCCGTCCACCTGGTACGTGGCGGGAGGCGCCGCGTAGGGTGTGCACGGTGGACGGGCCCGGATCCCCGCCGGGCCGGGCCGTCACAGGTCTGGACCAGTGGGGAGTCATCCGCAGGCTGGCAGGGATTCGGCCGGACCACGTAGCGTGTGCCGCATGAAGATCCTCATCAGCGCCGACATGGAGGGCGCCACCGGCGTCACCTGGCCGGCCGACGTGCTGCCGGGGACTCCCCAGTGGGAGCGGTGCCGGTCGATGTTCACCTCGGACGTCAACGCGGCCGTGCAGGGCTTCTTCGACGGCGGCGCCGACGAGGTGCTGATCAACGAGGCCCACTGGACCATGCGCAACCTGCTGCTGGAGCAGCTGGACGAGCGGGCGCAGATGCTCACCGGGCGGCACAAGTCCCTGTCCATGGTCGAGGGCGTGCAGCACGGCGACGTCGACGGCATCGCGTTCGTCGGCTACCACGCCGGCGCGGGCATGGAGGGCGTCCTCGCCCACACCTTCCTCGCCAACTCCATCACCGGCGTGTGGGTGAACGACGTACGGGCCAGCGAGGGGCTGCTCAACGCGCACGTGGTCGCCGAGTACGGGGTGCCGGTGGTGCTGGTCACCGGCGACGACGTCGCGTGCGAGGACGCGCTCGGTTACGCGCCCGAGGCGCTGAAGGTCGCCGTCAAGGACCACGTGTCGCGGTACGCCGCGGTCTGCCGCACACCGTCCCGGACGGCCGCCGACATCCGCGCGGCGGCGAAGGAGGCGGCCGCGCTGGCGGTGCGCCGGGAACCGGTCGACGGCGGGCCGTTCACCGTCGCGGTGGAGTTCGACGCCGAGCACCTGGCGATGGCCGCGACCGTCGTGCCGGGCGTGGCCCGGACCGGTGAGCGGAAGGTCGCGTACACGAGCGCGACCATGTACGACGGAATCCGCACCTTCAAGGCGGTCACCACGATCGCCTCGGCCGCGGTGGAGGAGCAGTATGGCTGACGAGCGGGCCCTGGACGAGGTCGTGGCGTTCACGTCCGACCTGATCCGGATCGACACCACCAACCGGGGCGGCGGTGACTGCCGGGAGCGGCCCGCCGCCGAGTACGCCGCCGCGCGGCTCGCCGAGGCGGGACTGGAACCGGTGCTCCTCGAACGCACCCCGGGCCGGACCAACGTCGTCGCGCGGCTGGAGGGCAGCGACCCGTCGGCCGACGCGCTGCTCCTCCACGGCCACCTGGACGTCGTGCCGGCCGAGGCCGCCGACTGGAGCGTCGACCCGTTCTCCGGGGAGGTCCGCGACGGGGTCGTCTGGGGGCGCGGCGCGGTCGACATGAAGAACATGGACGCGATGATCCTCGCCGTGGTGCGGGACTGGGCGCGCAACGGCGTGCGGCCCCGGCGGGACGTCGTCATCGCCTTCACCGCCGACGAGGAGGACAGCGCCGAGGACGGCTCCGGGTTCCTCGCCGACCGGCACGCCCACCTCTTCGAGGGCTGCACCGAGGGCGTCAGCGAGTCGGGCGCGTTCACCTTCCACGACGGCGACGGGCGGCAGCTGTACCCGATCGCGGCCGGCGAGCGCGGCACGGGCTGGCTGAAGCTCACCGCGCGCGGCCGGGCCGGGCACGGCTCCAAGGTCAACCGGGAGAACGCGGTGACCCGCCTGGCCGCCGCCGTCACCCGCATCGGCGAGCACGACTGGCCGCTGCGGCTCACCCCGACCGTACGGGCCGCGCTCACCGAACTCGCCGCCGTGTACGGCATCGAGACGGACCTGACCGACGTGGACGCGCTGCTGGACAAGCTCGGCACCGCCGGGAAGCTCGTCGAGGCCACCGTCCGCAACAGCGCCAACCCGACGATGCTGGACGCCGGTTACAAGGTCAACGTGATCCCCGGGCAGGCCGTCGCGTACGTCGACGGCCGCTTCCTGGCCGGCGCCGAGGACGAGTTCCGCGCCACCCTGGACCGGCTCACCGGGCCGGACGTGGACTGGGAGTTCCACCACCGCGAGGTGGCCCTCCAGGCACCGGTGGACTCGCCGACGTTCGCCCGGATGCGGGCGGCCGTGGAGGAGTTCGCGCCCGAGGGGCACGTGGTGCCGTACTGCATGTCCGGCGGCACCGACGCGAAGCAGTTCTCGCGGCTCGGCATCACCGGCTACGGGTTCGCGCCGCTGAAGCTGCCGGAGGACCTCGACTACCAGGCCCTGTTCCACGGGGTCGACGAGCGCGTCCCGGTCGAGGCGCTCCACTTCGGCGTCCGCGTCCTCGACCGGTTCCTGCGGACGGCCTGAGCAGTGGGGGAGACGGTGCAGACCCTGACGTACGGCGAGTGGCCCTCGCCCATCGACGCGGCCACCGCCGCGGCGCACGACGGCAGCCCGGAGTTCGCGGGCTTCGTCGGGGACGAGGTGTGGTGGACCGAACCCCGGCCCGCCGAGGGCGGCCGGCGCACCCTGGTGCGGCGGCGCGACGACGGCACGGAGGAGTCCGTGCTGCCCGCGCCGTGGAACGTGCGCAGCCGGGTCATCGAGTACGGCGGCCTCCCCTGGGCCGGGACCGTGCGCGACGACGGCCCGCTCGTGGTGTTCGTGAACTTCGCCGACCAGCGCCTGTACCGGTACGGGCCGGGCGGTGAACCGCGCCCGCTCACCCCGGTGTCCCCGGTCGGGCTGGGACTGCGCTGGGCCGAGCCGGTGCTGCTGCCGGAGCGCGGCGAGGTGTGGTGCGTCCTGGAGGAGTTCACCGGGGACGGCCCCAGCGACGTGCGCCGCGTCCTGGCCGCCGTACCGCTGGACGGCTCCGCCGCCGAGGACCGGGACGCCGTGCGCGAACTGACCGACGACCGGCACCGGTTCGTCACCGGGCCGCGCCTCTCGCCGGACGGGCGGCGCGCCGCCTGGATCGCCTGGGACCACCCGCGCATGCCGTGGGACGGCACCGAACTGCTCCTCGCCGACGTCGCTCCCGACGGCACCCTCCGGGGCGCCCGGACGGTCGCCGGCGGACCGGAGGAGTCCGTCGCCCAGGCCGACTGGACCCACGACGGCCGGCTGCTGTACGCGAGCGACCGCACCGGCTGGTGGAACCTCTACCGGGACGGGGAGGCGGTCTGCCCGCGCGAGGAGGAGTTCGGCGGACCGCTGTGGAAACTGGGGCACCGCTGGTTCGCCCCGCTGGACGGCGGCCTGATCGCCGTCCTGCACGGCCGGGGCGCCGCCGCCCTCGGCGTGCTCGACCCCGAGACCGGCGAGGTCGTCGACGCCGTCGGTCCCTGGACCGAGTTCGCGCCCACCGTCGCGGCGCACGGCGAGCGGGTCGTCGCCGTCGGGGCCGGCCCGCGCAGCGCCCACGAGGTGGTGGAGCTGGACACCAGGACGGGCCGGGCCCGGGTGATCGGCTCCGCGCACGAGGACGCCGTGGACCCCGCGTACTACCCCGAGCCGCACAGCCGCACGTTCACCGGGCCGGACGGCCGCGAGATCCACGCCCACGTCTACCCGCCGCACAACCCCGGGTACGCCGGGCCCGCGGACGAGAAGCCCCCGTACGTGATCTGGGCGCACGGCGGCCCCACCGGCCGGGTCCCGCTCGTGCTCGACCTGGAGATCGCCTACTTCACCTCGCGCGGCATCGGCGTCGCCGAGGTCAACTACGGCGGCTCGACCGGGTACGGGCGCGCCTACCGCAACCGGCTGCGCGGGCAGTGGGGCGTGGTCGACGTCGAGGACTGCGCCGCCGTCGCGCTGGCCCTCGCCGACGAGGGCACCGCCGACCGCGAGCGGCTCGCCGTCCGGGGCGGCAGCGCCGGCGGATGGACCACGGCCGCCTCCCTCACCACGACCGACGTCTACGCCTGCGGCACCATCATCTACCCGGTGCTCGACCTCACCGGCTGGGGCACGGGGGAGACCCACGACTTCGAGTCCCAGTACCTGGAGACCCTGATCGGTCCGCGCGCCGAGGTCCCCGAGCGGTACGAGGAACGCTCGCCCGGCACCCACGCCGACCGGCTCACCGCGCCGTTCGTGCTGCTCCAGGGCCTGGACGACGTGATCTGCCCGCCCGTGCAGTGCGAGCGGTTCCTGGCCCGGCTGGCCGGCAAGCGGGTACCGCACGCCTACCTCACCTTCGAGGGGGAGGGGCACGGATTCCGCCGCGCGGAGACCATGGTGCGCGCACTCGAGGCGGAACTGTCCCTGTACGCCCAGGTGTTCGGGCTGAAGGTGCCCGGGATCCCGACCCTGGAGCTCGCGGAATGAGCCGGGTGGAACCGCTGCGGCGGCCGGCCCGGCTCGCCCCCGGCGCCCGGGTGGCCGTCGTCGCGCCCAGCGGTCCGGTGCCCGAGGAGCGGCTCCGGGCCGGGCTCGACGTGCTGCGCGGCTGGGGCCTCGACCCGGTGGTGGCACCCCACGTCCTGGACCGGCACGGCGAGTTCGGCTACCTGGCGGGCGCCGACGCCGACCGGGCCGCCGACCTGCAGTCCGCGTGGTGCGACCCGGCCGTCGACGCGGTGGTCTGCGCCCGCGGCGGCTACGGCGTGCAGCGCATGGTCGACCTGCTCGACTGGACCGCGATGCGGGCGGCCGGACCGAAGGTGTTCGTCGGCTTCAGCGACATCACCGCGCTGCACGAGGCGTTCGCGGTCCGGCTCGGCCTGGTCACGCTGCACGGCCCGATGGCCGCGGGCGTCGACTTCGTCAAGAACGCGCGGGCGCAGGACCACCTCAGGGCCACCCTCTTCGCCCCCGAGACCGTCCGCGCCATCCGCTCCGGCGGCACCGCGCTCGTCCCCGGGCGGGCGCGCGGGGTCACGCTCGGGGGGTGCCTCTCCCTCCTCGCCGCCGACCTCGGCACCCCGCACGCCAGACCCTCCGCGCGGGGCGGGCTGCTGTGCCTGGAGGACGTCGGGGAGGAGACGTACCGGCTGGACCGCTACCTCACCCAGCTGCTGCGGGCCGGTTGGCTGGACGGGGTCGCGGGGCTGCTGCTCGGGTCCTGGGCACAGTGCGAGCCGTACGACGGGGTGCGGGCGCTGCTCGCCGACCGGCTCGGCGGCCTCGGCGTACCGGTGGCCGAGCAGTTCGGGTTCGGGCACTGCGACGACGCGCTCACCGTGCCCTTCGGCGTCGCGGCGGAACTCGACGCGGACGCGGGGACGCTCACGCTGGACGAGCCGGCGCTGGTCTGAACGGCCCGCACGGCGCCGGGTCGTTGCCGTGCCGCGCCGCGCCGGTCGCGCCGCGTCGCGCGGGGGCGGGGACACCGGAGTCCCGCGCGGGTCCGGCGGGCCCGTCGTAGGGTGGCAGGATGCCGCACACCGCTTCACGCTACCTCGCCGAGGGCCCCCGCGTGGGCATACGCCACTTCACCCACGCGGACGGCGCCGAGTTCACCGCCCGCGTCCGGGAGAGCAAGGACCTGCACCACCCGTGGCTGTTCCCGCCGGACAGCGCCGGGGCGTACTCCGCGTACGCGGGGCGGCTGATCGAGGACCCCACCAAGGCGGGGTTCCTGGTCTGCGAGAAGGAGGCGGACGGCGCCCTCGCCGGGTTCATCAACATCAACAACATCGTCGAGGGCGGCTTCCTGTGCGGTGCGCTCGGCTACGGCGCCTTCGCGCACGCGGCGGGGCGCGGGCTGATGCGCGAGGGGCTGGGCCTCGTCGTGCGCCACGCCTTCGGCCCGATGCGGCTGCACCGGCTGGAGATCAACGTGCAGCCCGGCAACGCCGCGTCCATCGCCCTGGCCCGCGCCTGCGGGTTCCGCCTCGAGGGCTTCTCGCCGAAGATGCTCTTCATCGACGGGGCCTGGCGCGACCACGAACGCTGGGCGATCACCAGCGAGATGACGATCCCGGACTGACGGCACACGACCGGGTGCCGTCCGCCGGACCGCGCAACGCCGTTGAAGACGGGACCGCCGTCGGCGAGGATGATCGACATGCGGAACATCGTCGTCGTGGACGCCCCCTCCAACCTGGGCCTGCGGCCGCCCGCCCCCGGCACCGTGCCCGGCTGCCACAAGCTCGCCGGCGCACTGCGCGAGCAGCGGATCGTGCAGCGGCTGAAGGCCACGGAGGGCGGGGTGGTGGTGCCGCCGCGCTACGACCGGGGCGACTGGCAGGAGGGCGACGGCGTCTTCAACGCGGCCGCCCTCGCCGCCTACACCCGCAAGCTCGCCGACCGCGTCGAGCACCACGTCCGCGCCGGTGACCTGACCGTCGTCCTCGGCGGCGACTGCTCCGTCCAGCTCGGCGCCTCGCTCGCCCTGCGCCGCATCGGCCGGTACGGCCTGGTCGCGGTCGACGCCTCCCCGGACTTCCGGCACCCCGGCAACTCCGACCGCGTCGGCGCGGCCGGCGGCGAGGAGGTCGCACTGGCCACCGGACGAGGCCAGGAGGACCTCACCGACCTGGAGGGGCTCAGGCCCTACCTGCGCGACGAGGACGTGCGGTTCTTCGGCATCCGCGACTACTTCGAGGAGGAGCGCGCCGAACTCGCCGCCCTGAAGATCCCCGTCGTCACCGTCGGCGACCTGCGCGCATGGGGCGCCGACGCGCTCGCCCGCGCCACCGCCCTGTCGTACGCCGCGCCCCGGCTCGACGGCTTCTGGGTGCACCTGGACGCCGACGTTCTCGACCCGTCCGTCATGCCCGCCGTCGACAGCCCCGACCCGGACGGTCTCGACCCCGACGAACTCGTCGCCCTGCTGCGCCCGCTGCTCGCCTCACCGCACTGCGTCGGCCTCACCGTCACCATCTACGACCCCGACCTCGACCCGGACGCGACGGCCGGCGCGCTCCTCGCCGACACGGTGGTGTCCGCCTTTGCGCAATCCTGACCCGTGGCGCCCCTGTTCAGGCGGGCCGGCGGCGGCTTCCATGGAGATCGTGACGACGATCCGACGTGAGGTACTGACGCTGCCCGCCGCGCCCCTGGGCCCCGACAACCCGCTGCCCCCGCTGCGGCCCCTCGACGAGACGCACCGGATCGAGGACCGCGACAAGGAGGACCTGCCGCGCGACATGGCCCGGCAGATCGGCTACGCCCCCCTGCACAGTCTGCTGCCCGTCCCCGTCCGCGACGGCTACGACCGCCGGCGCGAACCCCGCTCCGTCGACGCCCTCGTGATCGAGAACGACCGGCTGCGCGCCACCGTGCTGCCCGCCCTCGGCGGCCGGATCGGCTCCCTCGTCCACAAGCCCACCGGTCGTGAACTCCTCTACCGCAACCCGGTGTTCCAGCCCGCCAACTTCGCCCTCAACGGCGCCTGGTTCTCCGGCGGCATCGAGTGGAACATCGGCGCCACCGGCCACACCACCCTGTCCTGCGCACCCGTGCACGCCGCCCGCGTCCCCGCCCCCGACGGCGGTCAGATGCTGCGCCTGTGGGAATGGGAGCGGCTGCGCGACCTGCCCTTCCAGGTCGACCTGTGGCTCCCGGAGGGCTCGGACTTCCTGTACGCCGGCGTCCGGATCCGCAATCCGCACGAGAAGCCGGTGCCGACCTACTGGTGGTCCAACACCGCCGTCCCCGAGGAGTGCCGCGTCCTCGCTCCCGCCGAGGAGGCCTGGCACTTCGGCTACGAGCGGCGACTGCGCCGGGTGCCCGTCCCGGAGTACGACGGGACCGACCGCACCTACCCGCCCAACAGCACCTACGCGGCCGACTACTTCTACGAGGTGCCCGCGGGGCGCAGGCGCTGGATCGCCGCCCTGGACGCCGACGGCCACGGTCTCGTGCAGACCTCGACCGACGCGCTGCGCGGCCGGAAGCTGTTCGTGTGGGGGAGGGGACCCGGCGGACGGCGCTGGCAGGAGTGGCTCACCGAGCCCGGCACCGGCGGCTACTGCGAGATCCAGGCCGGGCTCACCCGCACCCAGTTGGAACACGTGCGGCTGGAGGCCGAGAGCGAGGTGTCCTGGCTGGAGGCGTACGGCCCCTTCGAGACGCGGCCGGACGGGGAGTGGACCGGTGTGCTGCGCGAGGCGGAGGACCGGCTCGAAGCGGTCCTGCCCCGTGCCGACGTCGACGCCGCCCACACCGCCTGGCGGCCGTGCGCCGACACCGGACCCGGCGAGCGGCTCGCCACCGGTTCCGGCTGGGGCGCGCTGGAAGTGCTGCGGGCCGGCTGGAAGCTGCCCGGCACGCCCTTCGACGAGACCACCCTGGGCGAGGAACAGGAACCCTGGCTGCACCTGCTGCGCGCCGGTTCCTTCCCCGAGCCGCCGGACAGTCGGCCGCCGGGCGGGACGCTGGTCGCCCGGCACTGGCGGGACATGCTCGAGACGGCACCCGCCACCCCGCTCACCGAGTACCACCTCGGCGTCGCCCAGTGGCACGCCGGTGACCTCGCCCAGGCGGTGCGCAGTTGGGAGCGGGGACTGCGGCAGGCCCCGGCGGCGTGGCCGGTGCTGCGCTGCCTCGCGGTCGCCGACCAGGAGGCCCGCCACCACGAACGGGCCGCGGAGCGCTACGCGCAGGCCTTCGACGACCTGTGGCGGCAGCGCGGCGAGGCCGACGACGCGGACGGTTCGTGGACCGCCGCCACCGCCGCGCTCGGGCGGGAGGCGGTCGAGGCGCTGCTCGCCGCGGGGCGCACGGCGGACGCGCGGTCCGTGTGGACGCGACTGGACTCCGGGACCCGGGCGCGCGGACGGTTCCGGCTGATCGAGGCGGGGCTGCTGCTCGCCGAGGGGCGGCGCGAGGAGGCCCGCGCCGTGTTCGACGCGGGCTTCGAGGTCGCCGACCTGCGGGAGGGGGACGAGGCCATCGGACGGCTGTGGGCGGGACTCACCGGTGAACCGCTGCCGGAGCGCCACGACTTCCGCATGCGGCCCGCACCGTGACCGGCCCGCATCGTGACCGGACCGGCTACGGGTGGTGGCGGTCCACGTACTCGTAGACCGCCCCGTCCGGATGCCGCGCGATCAGGTTGCGGCCCGCCGGGGTGGGGACCGGGCCCGCGACGATGTCGGCGCCCAGCTCGGTCAGCACCCGGTGGGCCTCCTCCACGTCCTTCACCGCGATCGTCGCCGCGACCCGGCGCAGCACCTCCAGTTCGGTCGCGGGGCCGCTCATCAGCAGGAAGCAGCCCACCGCGGCGACCTGGACGCCGCCCCGCTCGAACCGGAGGGCCGGGCCGTTCGCCAGCCGCTCGTAGAAGGGGATGGCGGCCTCGATGTCGTCGACGCAGACGCGCAGTGTGGCACCCAGAATCTCCATGTACACGAGCCTAGTTGGGCCGGACCGGGCCGGGGACCGCTCCCGGACGATCTCCACACACCGCACCCGGCGGCGTTACCCGCCCCGGGCCCCGGGTACCCGGCGGCCATGCAGCGCTTGGAGCACTTGGAGCATCTGGACAAGCACCTGATCGACGAGCTGGCTCAGGTGGCGCGCGAGACCGTACGCGACGAGCTGCGCGAACAGACGCGCCGGCAGCGCCGCAAGGCCGCGTTGTACGCCGCGTCCGGTGCCGTGGCCCTGTACGCGGGCGCGGCCGTCGCCCTGGCCGCGGGGCTCGCGCTCGCCCTGGTCCTGCCGGACTGGGCCGCCGCGCTGATCACGGCCCTGATCCTGGGCGTTCTGGCCCTCGTCCTGCGGAACGCCGCCCGGCCCTCGCCCTCCCGGCCCGCCCAGGGGCGGGCCGCCGTCCCCGGGCAGCGGCACGCGGTCCCCGGAGCCGGCGCGGCGTCCGGCGGCACCGCGGCGCCCGTTCCGCCGATGCCGTCCGTCCCGCCCGCCACGGGCGCCGTACCGCAGCGACGGCCGGACGACGACGGCGCTGACGGCGGTGGCGGCCCCGGAGCACCGCGGGCGTGACCACCGGGAGCGCGGAGCCCGCGACTGACGCTTCCCGGTCCGCTTCCCTCCTGGGGCCTCTCGTCTGGATCAGGCCGGATCCGAACGAGAGACCCTAGCCCACCCGGTAGTCCGCCACGTCCTGCGCGCGCAGCGTCAGACCGTGGCCGAGGCCCCGGGTGGGCGTGACCGTGCCGCCCGCGGGGTCCAGGGCGCCGTCGAAGAACATGTCCTCGACGCGGACGTGGTCGTGGAACCACTCGATGTGCCGCAGGTTCGGGACGGCCGCCGCGACCGCCGCGTGGACGTGCGGGGCGCAGTGCGCGGAGACCTCCAGGCCGTGGGCCTCGGCCAGGGCCGCCGCGCGCAGGAACTCCGTCACGCCGCCGCAGCGCGTCGCGTCCACCTGGAGGCAGTCCACCGCCCCGGCCGTGATCATGCGCGCGAAGTACGGCAGGTCGAACCCGTACTCCCCGGCGGCCACGTCGCTCACCACCGCGTCGCGGACCAGCCGCAGCCCGGTCAGGTCGTCCGAGGACACCGGCTCCTCGAACCAGCCCACCCCCTGCTCGGCCAGGGCGTGGCCGACCCGCACCGCCTGCTTGCGGGTGTACGCCCCGCCCGCGTCGACGTAGAGCTCGGCGTGCTCGCCGACGACGTGCCGGGCGGCCCGCACCCGGTGCAGATCACGGGCCACGTCCCGGCCCCAGCCCTCACCGACCATGATCTTCACCCGCGGGATGTGCTGCCCGTGCACCCAGCCGTTGAGCTGCGCGGCCATGTGCGTGTCGTGGTACGTCGTGAACCCGCCGCTGCCGTACACCGGCACCCGTTCCCTGCGCGCCCCCAGCAGCCGTACCAGGGGGAGCTCCAGTAGGCGTGCCTTGAGGTCCCACAGGGCGATGTCCAGCGCCGAGATGGCGCAGGACGCGATGCCCGGACGCCCGATGTCGCGGACCGAGCGGCACATCACGTCGTGCACGGCCGGGATGTCCAGCGCGCTCCGGCCCTCCACCAGCGGGGCGAGGTGCCCCGCGAGGAAGTCGCCGACCGCGGGCGGGCCGTACGTCCAGCCGGTGCCGGTCGCGCCGCCCGCCGACACCTCGGCGATCACCACCGTCGTGGCCTCCCAGGCCAGCGTTCCGTCCGCCTCCGGTGCGTCGGTCGGCACGGTGTACACGGAGACGCCCGGTCGGTGCAGTTCCATCGTCGGCCGCTCCTCCGCCTCGTCGTCGGCTCCCCTTCGTCCGGGTCACCCGGCCTGCTGGAGCTGCGGCAGCACCTTCGTGCGGTAGAAGTCGAAGAAGCCGCGCAGGTCGGGGCCGATCTGGTTGACGTAGACCAGGTCGAAGCCGGCGTCGGAGAACTGCTTGAGCTCGGCGACGTGCTCGTCCACGTCGTCGCCGCACACCCGGCTCTCGGCCACCATGTCCTCGGTGACCAGGGACTGCGCCTGCTCGAAGTGTTTCGGCGAGGGCAGCACCTGGCCCAGTTCGCCGGGCAGCAGCTCGTTCGCCCACAGGCGGTGCACGGTGCGCACGCACTCGTCCCGGTCGGTGCCGTAGCAGACCTTGGTGCCGCCGCTCACCGGCTTGCCGCCGCCTCCGCCCTCGCGGTACTGCTCCACCATCGAGGCGTCCGGCATCGTCGTGACGTAGCCGTCGCCGACCCGGGCCGCGAGCTCGGTCGCCGCCGGGCCGAAGCCGGAGACGTCGATCGGGACGGGCTCGTCCGGCACGGTGTACAGCCGGGCGTTCTCCACCGTGTAGTGCGTGCCGTGGTGGTTGACCTCCTCGCCGGTGAACAGCCGGCGCATCACCCGGATGGCCTCCTCCAGCATCTCCAGCCGCACGCGCGCGGGCGGCCAGGCGTCGCCGAGGATGTGCTCGTTCAGCGCCTCGCCCGTGCCCACGCCGAGCCGGAACCGGCCCTGCGACATCACCGCGCTCGTGGCCGCCGCCTGGGCCACCACCGCCGGGTGCATCCGCACGGTCGGGCAGGTCACCGCCGTCTCCACCGGCAGGGACACCGCCTCGGACAGCGCGCCGATCACCGACCACACGAAGGGGCTCTGTCCCTGCTCGTCGGTCCACGGGTGGTAGTGGTCCGAGATCCACAGGCTCCGGAATCCGGCCTGCTCGGCCATCCGCGCCTGCTCGATCAGCTCGGCGGGACCGTACTGCTCGCACGAGAGGAAGTAGCCGTACTCGGGCATGGGAGGCGCCTCCGTGACGTGGGCGGTCCGGGTCCGGGCCCGGGTACCCGGGGGGCCGGGCGGCAACCGGCGGACGTTTGGCGGCCCCGGCCGGGGGGACGCGGAAGTCTCCCGAGGTACGCGACAGCGCCGGAGGCGAACCGTGAGTCGACCCCGCATAGTGATCGTCGGTGCCGGTTTCGCCGGGTACCGCACGGCCCGGACCCTGTCCCGGCTGGCCCGGGGCCGGGCCGAGATCGTCCTGCTGAACCCGACCGACTACTTCCTGTACCTGCCCCTGCTGCCCCAGGTCGCCGCCGGCGTCCTGGAACCGCGCCGGGTCACGATCTCCCTGTCCGGCACCCTGCCGCACGTGCGGCTGGTGCTGGGGGAGGCCGACCGCATCGACCTCGACGGGCGGACCGTGCACTACACCGGCCCCGAGGGTGACGGCGGCACCCTCGCCTACGACCGGCTGGTGCTCGCGGCCGGCAGTGTCAACAAGCTGCTGCCCATCCCCGGCGTCGCCGAGCACGCGCACGGCTTCCGCAGCCTGCCCGAGGCGCTGTACCTGCGCGACCACGTGACCCGGCAGGTGGAGCTGGCGGCGGCCGCCGACGACCCCGAGAGCTGCGCCGCCCGGTGCACCTTCGTCGTGGTGGGCGCCGGCTACACCGGCACCGAAGTCGCCGCGCACGGACAGCTGTTCACCGACGCGCAGGTCAGCAGGCACCCCTTGCGGGCCGGTATGCGGCCGCGCTGGCTGCTGCTGGACGTCGCCGACCGGGTCCTGCCCGAGCTGGGCGAACGGCTCTCGCGCACCGCCGACAAGGTGCTGCGGGGGCGGGGCGTGGACGTCCGCATGGGCACCTCGGTGAAGGAGGCCACGCACGAGGGAGTGCTGCTGACCGACGGGGAGTTCGTCGACACCCGCACGCTGGTGTGGTGCGTCGGCGTACGGCCCGATCCGCTCGCCGAGTCCCTCGGGCTGCCCATGGAACGGGGCCGGCTGCTCGTCGACCCGCACCTGCAGGTGCCGGGCCGGCCGGAGGTGTTCGCCTGCGGTGACGCGGCCGCGGTGCCCGATCTGGAGAAGCCCGGGGAGTACACCCCGATGACCGCGCAGCACGCCTGGCGGCAGGGCAAGCTCTGCGCGCACAACGTCGCCGCGTCGTGCGGTGACGGCGAGCGGCGCGCCTACCGTCACAAGGACATGGGGTTCGTGGTGGACCTGGGCGGCGTCAAGGCCGCCGCCAACCCGCTCGGCGTGCACCTGTCCGGGCCGGCCGCGGGAGCGGTCACCCGCGGCTACCACCTCGCGGCGATGCCGGGCAACCGGGTGCGCGTCGCCGCCGACTGGCTCCTGGACGCCGTACTGCCGCGCCAGGCCGTGCAGTTGGGGCTCGTACGGTCGTGGTCGGTGCCCCTGGACACGGCGTCCCCGGAACTGGCACGGGTACCGGGCGGGCAGGAGCGGGGACAGGGCGGCGGTGAACCCGTGAAGAGCCGGCTCGGTGGCGAACCCGCGAAGAACCAACCCGGTGGTGAACCGGCGAGGAACCAGCCGGGCGGTGAGCCCGCGAGGAACCAGCCGGGCGGTGAGCCCGCGAAGAGCCGGCCCGGCGGTGAACCCGCGAAGAGCCGGCCCGTTCCCGCGCCGCCCGCCGATCAGCCGCCCCCGGGCTCCGGTGCCGCCCCGGGCCCCGTCAAGCGCACCGACACCCCCGCCGATCCCGCAGACCCCGCCGAAGGAGACTCATGAACACAGGTGAACTCGTGGAGCTCGGACAGCAGTTGCGCGTGGACAGCGTCCGTGCCGCGGCCGCCGCGGGCTCCGGGCACCCCACGTCGTCGATGTCGGCGGCGGACCTGATGGCCGTCCTGTTCGCCCGCCACCTCCGCTACGACTTCGACCACCCCGACCACCCGGGCAACGACCGCTTCATCCTCTCCAAGGGCCACGCCTCGCCCCTGATGTACGCGGTCTACAAGGCGGTCGGCGCCATCGGCGACGAGGAACTGCTCACCTTCCGCAAGAACGGCAGCCGTCTCGAAGGGCACCCCACGCCCCGGCGGCTGCCGTGGGTCGAGACGGCCACCGGTTCGCTCGGCCAGGGCCTCCCGGTCGGCGTCGGCATCGCGCTGGCCGGGAAGCGGCCGGAGAGCGCCGACCACCGGGTGTGGGTGCTGTGCGGCGACAGCGAGCTGGCCGAGGGATCGGTCTGGGAGGCCGCCGAGCAGGCCGCGTACGAGCACCTGGACAACCTCACCGCGATCGTGGACGTCAACCGGCTCGGCCAGCGCGGCCCCACCCGGCACGGCCACGACCTCGACGCCTACGCCCGCCGCTTCCAGGCCTTCGGCTGGCACACCGTCGAGGTGGACGGCCACGACGTGGACGCCGTCGACCGCGCCTACGGGGAGGCCCTCTCCACCAAGGGCCAGCCCACCGCGATCCTCGCCCGCACCCTCAAGGGCAAGGGCGTCGAGGCCGTCCAGGACCGCGAGGGCCTGCACGGCAAGCCGCTGCCGGAGGCCGAGGACGCGATCGCCGAACTCGGCGGTCCGCGGGACCTGCGGATCCGCGTACAGGCGCCGTCCGGCTCCGGCACGTCCGGGGCGGGGGCGCCGCCCGCCGGGAACACCACCGCCCTCGAACTCCCCCGCTGGGACAAGGGGGAGGAGGTGGCCACCCGGAACGCCTTCGGCGAGGCGCTGGCCGCCCTCGGCGCCGCGCGCGGCGACGTCGTCGCCCTCGACGGAGAGGTCGGCGACTCCACGCGCGCGGAGTTCTTCGCCAAGGAGCACCCGGAGCGCTACTTCGAGTGCTACATCGCCGAGCAGCAGATGGTCGCCGCGGCGGTCGGCATGGCGGCGCGCGGCTGGGTGCCGTACGCCTCCACCTTCGCGGCCTTCCTCACCCGCGCCCACGACTTCGTCCGCATGGCCTCGATCAGCGGCTCCGGCCTCAACCTCGTCGGCTCGCACGCGGGGGTCGCGATCGGCCAGGACGGGCCCAGCCAGATGGGCCTGGAGGACCTGGCGATGATGCGGGCGGTGCACGGCTCGACCGTGCTGTACCCGTGCGACGCCAACCAGACGGCGCGACTGGTCGCCGCGATGGCCGGCCTCGACGGCATCCGCTACCTGCGCACCTCGCGCGGCGAGAGCCCGGTGATCTACGGCCCCGACGAGGAGTTCCCCGTCGGCGGCAGCAAGGTGCTGCGCTCCTCCGGCCGGGACCGGCTCACCCTCGTCGCGGCGGGCGTCACCGTGCCCGAGGCACTGGCCGCCGCGGACGCCCTGGAGGGGGAGGGCATCGCCGTGCGGGTGATCGACCTGTACTCGGTCAAGCCCGTCGACCGGGACACCCTGCGCACGGCGGCCGAGGAGACCGGCTGCCTGGTGACCGTGGAGGACCACCACCCCGAGGGCGGCCTCGGGGACGCGGTCCTCGACGCCTTCGCCGACGGGCGCCCCGTCCCGCGCCTGGTGCGGCTCGCCGTGCGCAACATGCCGGGTTCCGCCTCCCCGGACGAGCAGCTGCACGCCGCCGGCATCGACGCCGAGTCGATCGCGGCGGCCGGCCGGCTGCTGGTGGGAGAGGCGATCGTGTCGTGACCGACGACGGTGCGCGGACGGTGCGGGCCGGCCGTCGCACGGTGGAGATCCACCGGCCGGACAAGGTGCTCTTCCCCGGCGCCGGAGGCGCCGGGGAGTACAC
This sequence comes from Streptomyces griseomycini, assembly GCF_014203535.1. Taxonomy (GTDB): domain Bacteria; phylum Actinomycetota; class Actinomycetes; order Streptomycetales; family Streptomycetaceae; genus Streptomyces; species Streptomyces griseomycini. The sequence continues at coordinate 64,101 of NZ_JACHJI010000014.1, read as the reverse complement.
CAAGGGCGACCTCGCCGACTACCACCGGGCCGTCGCCCCGTTCATGCTGCCGCACCTGCGGGGCCGCCCGCTGATGCTGGACCGGCGCCCGGACGGCATCGGAGGGCCCACGTTCATGCAGAAGAACACGCCGGACGGCTACCCGGAGTGGATCACCCGGGTCGAGGTCGCCAAGGAGGGCGGCACCGTCCGGCACACGGTGTGCGACGACACCGCCACCCTTCTGTACCTCGTCGACCAGGCGAGCATCACCCTGCACCGCTGGCTGTCCCGTGCCGACGGCCCCGGTGGCGTCGACCGGCCCGACCGGCTGGTGTTCGACCTCGACCCCCCGGACGACGACTTCGCGGCGGTGCGGGAGGCGGCGCGGCTGCTGGGGGAACTGCTCGACGAGCTGAACCTGCCCTCGGCGCTGATGACCACCGGCTCCCGCGGCCTGCACGTGATCGTGCCGCTGAGCGGCCACCACGACTTCGACGACGTGCGCGCCTTCGCCCGCGAGGTCGCCGACGTCCTCGCCGCCGCCCACCCCGACCGGCTCACCACCGCCGCCCGCAAGAAGGACCGCGGCGACCGGCTGTACCTCGACATCCAGCGCAACGCCTACGCGCAGACCGCGGTCGCCCCCTACACCGTCCGGGCCCTGCCCGGCGCCCCCGTCGCCACCCCCGTCTCCTGGGACCAGCTGGACGATCCGGACCTGCACGCCCGCCGCTGGACCGTCGCCGACGCCGTCGAACAGGCGCGCACCGACCCGTGGGCCGGGCTGCTGAGCCGGGGCCGCGCCCTGGGGCCCGCGCGCCGCCGGCTGCGGGCGCTGCGCGGCTGAACGGCGGCCCGCGCGCCCGTCCCGGAGCCGGACCGCGGCGAACGGGTGAGTCCGTGGAGGTTTGGCGAACAGGCTTGCGGCCACACGAAGGGGGAGGTGGCCATGTCGAACGCAAAGAACACCGAAGAGCCACAGGATTCACAGGAATCCCAGGACGCTCCCGAAACCCACAAGACCGCGAACAGCACGGAAAACACCAGACGATCCAAGCGGCCGAGCCCCATGGAGGTGCTGCGCCAGGCGCGCGGGCAGCTCGCGGAGCTCACCGGTATGGAAGCCGAGTCCGTGTCGTCCTTCGAGCAGACGGAGGAGGGCTGGGCGCTCGAGGTCGAGGTGCTCGAACTCGAGCGCGTCCCGGACACGATGAGCCTGATGGCGAGTTACCAGGTGGAGCTGGACCCCGACGGTCAGCTCACCGGCTACCGGCGTGTCCGCCGCTACGAGCGGGGACGGGCCGACGCACACAGGCCCGGCGGCCGGTAGGCCGCCCGACCGGACCCACACCCACAGACAAGGAGGGACTGCCGGAATGACAGTCGTACCGGCACAGCAGACCGGAGGTGGAGGCGGCAGCAGCGGTCTCTACGACGTGCTTGAGCTTGTTCTGGACAGGGGGCTCGTCATCGACGCCTTCGTGCGCGTGTCCCTGGTCGGCATCGAGATCCTCAAGATCGACGTACGGGTCGTCGTCGCCAGCGTCGACACCTATCTCCGCTTCGCCGAGGCGTGCAACCGCCTCGACCTCGAGGCCGGGCCGCGCAAGAGCCCGGGCCTGCCCGAGATCGTCGGCGAGGTCACCGAGTCCGGCGCCCGCGGCAAGTCCAAGGGGGCGCTGTCGGGTGCCGCCGAGACCATTTCGGAGGCGTTCAAGCAGGGGCGTGACGGCGGTTCCGAGCGCGAGGCCGAGTCCCGTCCGCGGCCCCGCAAGGCCGCGTCGGCCCGCCGGAAGGAGGAGCAGGAGTGAGCACCTACGTCTACGGCATCACGGCGGCCTCGCACCCCGCACTCCCCGAGGGCATGGGGGGCGTCGGCGACCCGCCGCGCCCGGTGCGCGTCCTGCGGGTGGGGGAGCTGGCGGCCGTCGTCAGCGACGCCCCCGAGGGGCTGCGTCCCAAGCGCAGGGAACTGCTCGCCCACCAGAACGTGCTCAGTGAGGCCGGCGCGGCCGGCTGCGTGCTGCCCATGCGCTTCGGCAGCGTCGCCCCGGACGACGACGCCGTCACCGGGGTCCTCGCCGAACGCGCCGAGCACTACGGGGAGCGGCTGCGGGCGCTGGACGGCCGGGTCGAGTACAACGTCAAGGCCAACCACATCGAGGAAGCCGTCCTGCACCACGTGATGGCCGGAAACCCGGAGATCCGCGCCCTCGCGGAGTCCAACCGGCAGGCGGGCGGCGGAAGTTACGAGGACAAGATCCGGCTCGGCGAGATGGTCGCCGCCGCGGTCAAGGACAGGGAGGCCGAGGACGGCGCCGCGTTGGAGCGCGCGCTGGCACCGGCCGCCGACGCCGTGAGCGTGGGCCCCGAGTCCACGGGCTGGCTCGCCAATGTGTCCTACCTGGTCAAGCGCGAGACGGCGGAGGAGTTCCTGGCGGCCGTGGAGCAGGTCCGCAAGGACATGCCCCATCTGGAGGTGCGCCTGAACGGCCCGCTGCCGCCGTACAGCTTCGTCGAGCCCGGTCCGGCCGAGCCGGCGGGCGCCACGGCCGGTGGGGCGGACACCGGAGCGGGGTGACGACATGGGCCTGATCTCGGAGGTGCTGCTGCTGCCGTTCGCCCCGGTGCGCGGCAGCGCCTGGGCCATCCGGCAGGTGCTCCAGGAGGCGGAGCGGATCTATTACGACCCCGCCACCATCCGTGCCGAACTGGCACGGCTGGAGGAGCAGCTGGAGGCCGGAGAGATCACCGAGGAGGAGTTCGACCGGCAGGAGGACGAACTCCTCGACCGGTTGGAGACCGCGACGCGCACGAGCGCGGGTACAGGGGATGGGACGGCACGACAGTGAATCGAACGGGACTGGGCCTCGCTATCGGGGCCGGATACCTCCTCGGACGGACCAAGAAGCTGAAGATGGCGCTCGCCGTCGGCGGCCTGGTGGCCGGCAAGAAGCTGAACCTCAGCCCGCGGATGGTCGCGGACCTGGTGTCCCAGCAGCTGCGGGACAACCCGCAGTTCAAGGAGCTGGGCGACCAGCTGCGCGGTGATCTGCGCGGCGTCGGCAAGGCGGCCTCCGGTGCCCTGGTCGAGCGGCAGCTCGACGCCTTCGCCGACCGCCTGCACGGCCGTACCGCCGAGGTGCGCGACCGGCTGTCGGGCGCGGTCCGGCAGGAGCGCGCCGACGAGGACGCCGAGGAGGAGGACCGCGCACCGCGGGACGAGCGGGACGAGCGGGACGAGCGGGAGGACGAGGAGCCGGCGGCGAAGAAGGCCGCCAAGAAGGCCCCGGCGAAGCAGGCCGCCAAGAGGACCGCCGGGAAGAAGACCGCCCCGGCGAAGAAGGCCGCCCCGGCGAAGAAGGCCGCGGCCAAGAAGACGGCCGCCAAGAAGACCGCCGCGTCCCGGGGCACCCGCTCCCGCACGCAGAAGGGAGGCGGTGAGGGATGACCGAGACACTCGGATCGGCCACCTCCGCCGCGCGCGACGGCGCGCGCGAAAAGGGGAATCCGCTCGCCGACGTGGCCCACAGCGAGGCCGCCGACCGGCTCAAGGCCGAGCTGCAGGACTACCTCGCCGCCCAGGCCACCCGCCTGCTGACCGGCGTCGGCCGCAAGCTCGGCGAGACCACGAACAAGCTCAACGACATGGCCGAGGGCAACAGTCCGGGCCTCGCCAGGCTCGCCCTCGACGGCGGCCGCAAGATCGCCGAGGGCAAGGGCCCCCTGCGCACCGCCGTCGAGCTCGGTGCCTCCCGCGCCAAGGACAACGTGGTCGGCGCGTTGAAGGGGCTGGGCGGCGGCAAGGGCAAGCGCAAGCGCTCCGCGGGCAAGAAGCCCACCGTCATCATCGAGCACATCGACGTCGGGGTCCCGCTGCGCACGGCCTACGACCAGTGGACCCAGTACCAGGACTTCAGCACCTTCGCCAAGGGGGTGAAGAGCGCCGGCAAGGCCGACGACACCACCTCGGACTGGCAGCTGAAGGTGTTCTGGTCCAACCGCAGCTGGAAGGCGAAGACCACCGAGCAGATCCCCGACGACCGGATCGCCTGGTCCTCCGAGGGAGCCAAGGGCACGACCAAGGGCGTCGTCTCCTTCCACCGCCTCGCCGACAACCTCACCCGGGTCCTGCTGGTCATCGAGTACTACCCCACGGGCCTCTTCGAGAAGACCGGCAACATCTGGCGCGCCCAGGGCCGCCGGGCCCGGCTCGACCTGAAGAACTTCGCCCGCTTCATCACCCTGAAGGGCGAGGCCGAGGACAGCTGGCGCGGTGAGATCCGCGACGGCGAGGTGGTCCGCAGCCACGAGGACGCCCTGGCCGAGGAGGAGGAGGGCACGGAGCCCGAGGCCGAGGAGGAAGACACCGAACCCGAGGCCGAGGACGAGGACACCGAACCCGAGGCCGAGGACGAGGACACCGAACCCGAGGCCGAGGAGGAGGACGAGGGCGCGTACGACGAGGAGGAGGAAGCGGAGGAGGACACCGGTGAGGAGCCGGCCGAGGACTCCTACGACGACGAGTACGAGGACGAGCCCGGAACGGAGCCCGAGGCCGAGGCTGAGTACGAGCCCGAGGCCGAGGAGGAGGACGAGGCCGAGTACGACGAGGGTGACGAGTACGAGGACGAGTACCCGGAGAGCGGGAGCCGCCGATGACGACGCCCAGCCGGTTGCCCGAGCCCTACGGTCAGGGCGGTGGCGCCAACCTCGCCGACATCCTGGAACGGGTGCTCGACAAGGGCGTCGTCATCGCGGGCGACATCCGCATCAACCTGCTCGACATCGAACTGCTCACCATCAAGCTGCGGCTCATCGTCGCCTCCGTCGACAAGGCGAAGGAGATGGGGATCGACTGGTGGGAGTCCGACCCGGCCCTGTCCTCGCGTGCCCGTAGGGACGAACTGGCCAGGGAGAACGCCGAGTTGCGCGAGCGGCTGGCCCGGCTGGAGGAACTGGAACCCCGCCGCGCGCAAGAGGAGGCACCGTGACCGGACTGCGGTACGTCTACGCCGTCTGCCGTCCTTTCGGCACGCCGCTCCAGGCCCAGTTGACGGGCGTCGGAGGCGATCCGCCCCGGCTGCTGCCCCACCACGGCCTGGTGGCCGTGGTCAGCCACGTGCCGGAGGCGGACTTCGCCGAGGAACCGCTCCGCGCGCATCTGGAGGACCTCGACTGGCTGACCGCGGTCGCCCGTGCCCACCAGGGCGTGATCGACGCGCTCACCACCGTCACCACCCCGCTGCCGCTGCGGCTCGGCACCGTGTTCCGGGACGACAGCGGTGTGCGGACGATGATGGAGGCGCGCGAGGAGAGCTTCCTGCGGACCCTGGACCGGCTGGCGGGACGGGTGGAGTGGGGCGTCAAGGTCTACCTCGAGCCGGAACCGGAGCCGGAGGCCGTCGCCGTGCCCGAACGGAAGCCGATGTCGGGCCGGGACTACCTGCGGCAACGGCGCACGCGCACGAAAACGCACGAGGAACTGTGGCAGCGGGCCGAGACCTTCGCGACCCGGCTGCACGAGACGCTTTCCGCGCGCGCCGAGGATTCCCGGCTGCACGCACCGCAGAACCCCGCGCTGTCCGGTGCCTCCGGGCGGAACGTGCTCAATGCCGCCTATCTCGTGCCGCGCACGGAATCCGAGGAATTCGTGGAAATGGTGGACCGGACCAAGGACGGGGTTCCCGGAATACGGGTCGAACTCACCGGTCCCTGGGCCGCCTATTCGTTCGCCGGCGAGGAAACGGCGTCCTCGGGGGAGGGGCCGTGACCGTCGTCGAACGCCGGGAAATAGCTCTGGTGGACCTGCTCGACCGGCTTCTGGCCGGCGGTGTCGTCATCACGGGCGACATCACGCTGCGCATCGCGGACGTCGACCTGGTCCGCATCGACCTCAATGCGCTCATCAGCTCGGTGAACGCGCAGGTTCCCTCCCCCTTCGAGGAGTCGCGTTGACGGCCCACCAGGACGACCGGCCCACAGCCCCGCAGATCGAGCCGCACGACGCCCCGCCCGTCGAACCGCACGGCAGCCGGCGCCGGCGGCTCGACCTGGAGCCGGACACGGTCGAGCGCGACCTGGTCAAGCTGGTGCTCACGGTCGTCGAACTGCTGCGCCAGCTCATGGAGCGCCAGGCGCTGCGCCGGTTCGACGAGGGGGACCTGACCGAGGAGCAGGAGGAGCGGGTCGGGCTCACGCTGATGCTGCTCGAGGACCGGATGGCGGAACTGCGCGACCGATACGGGCTGCGGCCCGAGGACCTCAACCTGGACCTCGGGCCGCTCGGACCGCTGCTTCCCCGGGACTGAGTCCCGGGGAATTCCCGTCACCTCACCACCGGTACCAGCGGCCCCGGCCACCGCTCGCCGTCGTGCTGCGCATGAAGAATCCCAGCAGCCACAGGACCAGAACGGCCAGGGCGATCCACCAGAGCACCTTTACCGCGAATCCGGCACCGAAAAGGATCAGGGCCAGGAGCAGAACGAGCAGAATGGGAACCATAATGTCAACCTCCTGACTTCCTGATTGCCCGGAAATTGCGATTCAGGCTTCCTTGCGGCAGAGAATTTCTCCGTGCAGCACGCTGAACCAGCCGTCCTCCCGCCCACCCCACTCCCGCCAGGCCCCGGCCACCGCCCGCAGCTGCTCGCGGGTGGCGTGGCCGCCCTCGACGGCCCGGTCGGCGTAGACCGACGCCACGGTGCGGTCCGCCCACAGGCCGCTCCACCAGGCTCGCTCCCCGGGGGCCGAGAAGGTCCAGGTCGCCGAGGTCGCGGTGACGTCCGTGAGTCCCGCCGCGAGCGCCCAGGACTTCAGCCGCCGCCCGGCGTCCGGCTCGCCCCCGTTGGCCCGCGCCACCCGCCGGTACAGCTCCAGCCAGTCGTCCAGGCCGGGCGACGGGGGGTACCAGGTCATCGCCGCGTAGTCCGAGTCCCGGACGGCGACGAACCCGCCCGGCTTCGTCACCCGCTTCATCTCCCGCAGCGCCCGGACCGGATCACCCACGTGCTGGAGCACCTGATGGGCGTGGACCACGCAGAACGTGTCGTCCGGGAAGTCCAGCGCGTGCACGTCGCCCACCGCGAAGTCGACGTTCGTCAGCTCCCGCTCGCCGGCCACCGCCCGGGCCCGCTCCAGGATCCCCGGCTCCCGGTCGAGACCGGTGACGTGCCCGTCGGGAACGAGCCCGGCCAGGTCGGCGGTGATGGTGCCGGGCCCGCAGCCGATGTCCAGGATCCGCATGTGGGGCTCCAGCGCCCCCAGGAGGTACGCCGCGGAGTTGGCGGCGGTCCGCCAGGTGTGCGACCGGAGCACCGACTCGTGGTGCCCGTGCGTGTAGACGGCGGTCTCCCGCGCTTCCGGCATGGTCGATCCCACCCCTTCTCTTCTCGTCGGGACGGCCGTCACCGTACGCAATGCGGCCGCATGATGAGATCCGTGTCTCACATCATGGTCAGCGGCTCCGGGAAGCGGAGAAGGGACGGGGGCGGGAGGTGCCCGGAAAACCGTTTGAGACCTGCACCGACGGTCTGCACAATCTCCTGTCATGGGTCACCTGGAAGCCGCGCACCTGGAGTACTACCTCCCCGACGGGAGGGCGCTCCTGGGCGACGTGTCCTTCCGGGTGGGAGAGGGGACCGTCACGGCCCTGGTCGGCCCGAACGGCGCGGGCAAGACGACCCTGCTCCGCCTCCTCTCCGGCGAGCTGAAGCCGCACGGCGGATCCGTCACCGTCACCGGCGGCCTCGGCGTCATGCGCCAGTTCGTCGGCTCCGTGCGGGACGAGACGACCGTGCGCGACCTCCTCGTCTCCGTGGCCACGCCCCGCATCCGCGAGGCGGCCCGCGCCGTCGACGAGGCCGAGCACGCCGTCATGACAGTCGACGACGAGGCCGCCCAGCTCCGCTACGCGCAGGCCCTCGCCGACTGGGCCGAGGCCCGCGGCTACGAGGCGGAGACGCTGTGGGACGTGTGCACCACGGCCGCGCTGGGCGTCCCGTACGAGAAGGCGCAGTGGCGCCAGGTCCGCACCCTCTCCGGCGGCGAACAGAAACGCCTGGTCCTCGAGGCCCTGCTGCGCGGCACCGACGAGGTCCTCCTCCTCGACGAGCCCGACAACTACCTCGACGTACCCGGCAAGCGCTGGCTGGAGGAGCAGCTCGACCGTACCCGCAAGACCGTGCTGCTCGTCTCCCACGACCGCGAACTCCTCGCCCGCGCCGCCCGGCGCATCGTCTCCCTCGAACCCGGTCCCGCCGGCGCCGACGCCTGGGTGCACGGCGACGGCTTCGCCACGTACCACGAGGCCCGCCGCGAACGCTTCGCCCGCTTCGAGGAGCTGCGCAGGCGCTGGGACGAGAAGCACGCCCAGCTCAAGAAACTCGTCCTGAACCTCCGCCAGGCCGCGTCGATCAGCCACGAGATGGCCTCCCGCTACCAGGCCGCCCAGACCCGGCTGCGCAAGTTCGAGGAGGCGGGACCCCCGCCGGAGCCGCCGCGCGAGCAGAACATCACGATGCGCCTGAAGGGCGGCCGCACCGGAGTGCGCGCGGTCACCTGCGAGCGGCTCGAACTCACCGGCCTGATGAAACCCTTCGACCTGGAGGTGTTCTACGGCGAACGCGTCGCCGTGCTCGGCTCCAACGGCTCCGGCAAGTCGCACTTCCTGCGCCTGCTGGCCGGTGACGACGTGGCCCACACGGGCGGGTGGCGCCTCGGCGCACGCGTCGTCCCCGGACACTTCGCACAGACGCACGCGCACCCCGAACTGGAGGGCCGCACGCTCCTGGACATCCTGTGGGAGGAACACGCCCAGGACCGGGGCGCCGCCATGTCCCGGCTGCGCCGCTACGAGCTGACCGGCCAGGCCGAGCGGACCTTCGAGCGGCTGTCCGGCGGCCAGCAGGCCCGCTTCCAGATCCTGCTGCTGGAGCTCCAGGGCGTCACGGCCCTGCTGCTCGACGAGCCGACGGACAACCTCGACCTGGAGTCCGCGGAGGCGTTGCAGGAGGGCCTGGAAGCCTTCGAGGGCACGGTCCTCGCGGTCACGCACGACCGCTGGTTCGCCCGCTCCTTCGACCGCTTCCTGGTCTTCGGCAGCGACGGCAGGGTCAGGGAGACCCCGGAACCGGTGTGGGACGAACGCCGGGTGGAACGAGCGCGGTAGACCGACGCGGCCGCGGTCGCGGCCGCAGCGGGCGGCGCCGGCGGGCGAAGGCCCCCGGTGACCCGCACCGGGAGACTTCCCCACGCGCCGCCGCGGTTCACTTCCAGCGCAGCAACGCCCCCAGTCCGCCCACCGGCGCGTCCTCCTGCGTCTGGGGCGCCGCCGTCACCGACAGCGCGGGCGCGTCCGTCGCGACCGCCGAACGGATCAGCGCGTCGTCCGCGCGGGCCGACCACGACTGCTGCTCACCGAGGATCTTCAGATCGGTGCGCCGCACCGCCAACTGGTCCGGATCCTCACCGATCCACACCTCACGGTGCGCGTCCGGCCCGTCCGGCCGGATCAGCAGCTCGTCGATCCGGTGCTCGCGCGCCGCCTCCACCAGCGCCGGCACGCCCTCCACCGCACCCGCGCGGCCCTCGTCGTCGGGGGTGCGGGCGGCCAGGAACCGCTCCAGCTCCGCCGCCGCCCGGTTGCGGACGTGCTCCGCCCGGGCCCGCTCCACGTCCTCGTCGAGCAGCCTGCTGCCGGTGCCGCGCGAGGCCTCGACCACCAGGTCGTGCAACCGCTGCGGCAGCCGCTCGTGCACGGAGCGCTGCTCGCGGTCGTCACCGACGAGGATCAGCAGATCGGCCCCGGTCTCCTCCTGGCACACGGCGAGCGCGTCGGCGATCTCCGCGGCGTTGTGCTCCCAGGTGTTCTCCACCCGCAGCTGGAAGTGGCGCTCCGACCAGTCGACGGAGCTGGTCCGGTGCACCGGCCACTGACGCCCGGTGACGCCGCCGGCGTCCTCCCGGCCGAGCGCGCTGCGCAGCTCGAAGTCCGCGCCCTTGCGGTCGACGTAGGCCACCACGCACACGGGATCCTCACCGGCCAGCTCCAGCAGCGGCGCGACCCTGGGCAGCGGTGCCCACTCCGCCCAGTCGCTCTGCGGGGCTTTGGCCAGGGGCGGGTCGAGAACCACCTCGCCACCCTGGGCGAACAGGGCGCGACCGTGCGGTTCGGAGGAGTGCCGCAGGTCCTCGAGCGCGCGTCGCACCGCGTCGCAGGTCGCCTCGTCCGCGCCCTGGTCGGCCAGCTCCCGGGCCATCGCCCGGGCCGTCAGCTCCCGCTCGTGGGGGGTGTTCTCCGTGTGCCGGGAGGTGTCGAAGTAGACGGAGGCCCAGGGGCCGGGACGTTCGTAGAGTGGCTGCAGGAAAGCGAGTTCCATGGCTCCCTCCCGGTTGCCGTTCGGGGTAGTGCTTGTGCCGACCGGGCGGGTACCCGGACCGCATGAACGCACACGACGAGCGGGGCACCACGATGACCGGAGTCGAGCCGAGCCGTCTGGACGACCAGCAGCTCATGAAGGAGCTGGAGACCATCCACCGCACGCGTCACGACACGCTGCTGTACGGCTCCAACGACGCGCTGCGGGCCCACAACGAGCGGATGGCGCAGCTGGAGGGCGAGTACCTGCGCCGCAACCCGCGCCGCCCGGTGGCGGCCGGCCGCACCCGCGAAGGGGCCCGGGAACGGGGCGGCGCGGACACGGCGGCCCCCACGACCCCGGGCACCTGAACGCACCCGGGTCCGCGGCGCGCCCGAACGCGTCCGCGCCCGTCCGGCCGCCTGCTTCGGGCCCGCACGAAGGCGGGCCCGAAGCAGGCGGTCCGGGACTCCTCAGCCCCCTTCCGACCCGAACACCTCCAGGTACGCCTCGCAGAACGCCTTGAGATCGTCCGGCTTGCGGCTGGTGACCAGCTTGTTGGGCCCGTGGTCGCAGATCTGCACCTGCTCGTCGACCCACGTGGCACCGGCGTTGCGGAGGTCGGTCCGCAGGCTCGGCCAGCTGGTCAGCACCCGCCCCCGGACCACGTCCGCCTCGACGAGGGTCCAGGGGGCGTGACAGATCGCGGCGACCGGCCGGCCCTGCTCGAAGAAGTCCCGCACGAACGCCACGGCCTTCTCGTCCGTGCGCAGGAAGTCCGGGTTGGCCACCCCGCCCGGCAGCACCAGCCCGCCGAAGGAGTCGGCCGACGTCTCGCCGACGACCTCCTGCACGGGGAAGGTGTCCGCCTTGTCGAGGTGGTCGAACGCCTGGATCTTGCCCGACTGCGTCGAGACGAGCACGGGTTCGTGACCGGCGTCCACGGCCGCCTGCCACGGCTCGGTCAGCTCGACCTGCTCGACGCCCTCGGGCGCGGTCAGGAATGCGATGCGCATGGGGTCCCACGTCCTTTCGTTCAGCTGTTCTCGTCCGGCTTCGCGCGGCTGATGCCGGCCAGCGCGGACCCGGGGTCCTGCGCCCGGGCCAGGTCGCCGAGGCTCACCAGCCCGACGGGCAGACCGTTCTCGACGACCGGGATCCGGCGCACGGCGTGCTCACGCATCAGCGCGACGGCCGAGGACACCGGATCGCCCGGGGCGAGCGTCAACGGATCCGGGGTGCACACCGACCCGACGCTCACACCGAGCGGGTCCGCGCCCTCCGCGACCGCCCGGACCGTGATGTCGCGGTCGGTCAGCACGCCGACCACCCGCTGCCCGTCGGCCACCACCACGTCGCCGATGTTCTGGGTGCGCATGAGCTGCGCCGCCTCGACGAGCGAGGCGTCCGGGCGCACGGCGACCACGCCCGGAGTCATCACGTCCTTGACGAACTCGGCCATGACTGAGGCCTTCTCTCCGCTTCCCGGCCGAACGGGCACCGCGGACGGTCCGCCCCCTAGGGGCGGCCCGGACGTGGTGCCCCGAACGGCCGACTAGGCGTTCTCCGTCTCCCGGGACCGGGTCAGCGCCTCGGCCAGCTCCTGCACGTTCTGGTAGCGGGCCTCGCGCGGCAGCCGCTCCAGCGCCTCGACCAGCGTGTCGGGCGCGTACCGCCGGTTCAGCGTGCGCATCAGCTCACGCGGACCCGCGGGGAAGGCCCCGCGGCCCAGGATCCTGGCCAGTTCCAGCCGCACCGACTCCATCGACGTCGGCCCGCGGCCCGGCGTCACCGGACCGCGCACGACCTCCGGGTCGTCGTCGGCGAACGGCTCCGGGTCGTGCCACTCCTCGGTTCGGGTGGGGTGCCCGGACCTGAGCAGCCCCTGCAATTCGTGCTTCATCTCGTCGTCGCGGTGGACGCTCAGCCGGTCACTGCCTCGCTGCATGTCTCCCTCCAGACCTTCGGGGGTCCGCACCGCGTACCCGGCCAGCGGAGGCCGACACGGGGTCGGGGCGGCGGATCGGCACCGCCCCGGTTTGACCGCCGGGGGGCGGGGGACCCGGATCACCCGCCCCCCACATGGCTCCCGGAAAGGTCCGGCCATGGTGGTGCTCGCCGTGCTCGTCCCCCTGCTCATGCTCGGCGTGGTCCTGGTGCTGGGACGCTACGAGGACCTGGTGCTGCCGCCCCGGCGGCCGGACGCCGGGGATCCCGCCGGCCGCGCCCCGACGGCCTGACCGGAGGAGGTCAGGGCCGGTTCACCGCCGTCCCGGCTGCGGACGGACCGTGAGGATCTGCTGGGCGGTCCCCACCGGGCCGTCGAGGTCGTGCAGGACGGTGCTGGTGAGGCCCTGGCCGGTGGGGCCGAAGACGACGGTGGTGTCCAGGCCCGTCCAGCCGCCCCCGGGCCGGCGGTGCAGGTGCACGGTGAGGTCGACGTTGGGGAACATCCACTCGGTGGGCGGTCGGCGCACCGCGATGCCGTTGGCCGTGTCCACCAGGGCCAGGTAGGACGCGAGCGGGCCGGCTGCCTCACCGGCGACCAGGTCGAGACGGCTGGAGACCCACGCGGTCGTGCGGCCGGGCGCGGGCGGCGCGACCGGGCGGACGTCCAGCGAGGCGATGTAGCCACCGGGCCACTGCTCGGACATCGCCCACGGCGCGAGGGTCTCCGGACGGGGCAGCCGCTCCCCGGCACCGCCCGCGACGGCGGCCGTGTCGAGGGAGGCGAGCAGCCAGGCGCGGGCCCGGACCACCGGACGGCCCGCTATCCGCACGACGGCCTCCAGCAGCTCGATGGTGCGACCGGGACGGACGGTCTCCACCAGGACCTCGCACTCGTCCAGCGCGAGCCGCCCCAGGATGTCGTAGCTGATCCGGGACACGAGGAGGCCCTCGTCGGCGCGCCCGGCCAGGTGGCGGTCCAGGACGTGGGCGACGAGCCCGCCGAGCGGGCTGAAGTGCTGCTCGTCCTGGTTCCAGGCGCCGCCCGCATGGGGCGTCGGCTTGAAGCGGTGCTCGTCGATGCGCTCGTAGTAGCTGCCGGGGGCCGGGGTGCGGGGATTCAACGGACGTCTCTCCTCGGGCGCGCGGGTCACGGGATGCCGAGCAGGATGATGTACACGGCATCTATCCGGCCATCATGCCCGAGCCGGTGGCCGCGGAGTGATCAGCGGCCACCACGCCCTGGTCCCCTGGCGGACCGGCCCGCCCACGAGGAGCGGAACCGCCCCGCCTCAGGCGCCGACGTAGGCCGCGAGATGCTCGCCGGTGAGGGTGGAGCGGGCGGCGACGAGGTCGGCGGGCGTGCCCTCGAAGACGATCCGGCCGCCGTCGTGACCGGCGCCGGGACCGAGGTCGATGATCCAGTCGGCGTGCGCCATGACCGCCTGGTGGTGCTCGATGACGATGACCGTCCTGCCGGAGTCGACGAGCCGGTCGAGCAGGCCGAGCAGCTGCTCGACGTCGGCGAGGTGGAGGCCGGTGGTCGGCTCGTCGAGGACGTAGACGCCGCCCTTGTCGCCCATGTGGGTCGCCAGCTTGAGCCGCTGCCGCTCGCCGCCGGACAGCGTGGTGAGCGGCTGGCCGAGGGTGAGGTAACCGAGCCCCACGTCGGTGAGCCGGTCGAGGATCCGGTGGGCGGCCGGGGTGCGGGCCTCGCCGGAGCCGAAGAACTCCTCGGCCTCGGTCACCGGCATCGCCAGCACCTCGCTGATGTCCTTGCCGCCGAGGGTGTACTCCAGCACGGACGCCTGGAACCGCTTCCCCTCGCACTCCTCGCAGGTGGTGGCGGTGCCGGCCATCATCCCCAGGTCGGTGTAGACGACGCCGGCGCCGTTGCAGGTGGGGCAGGCGCCCTCGGAGTTGGCGCTGAACAGCGCCGGCTTCACGCCGTTGGCCTTCGCGAACGCCTTGCGGATCGGGTCGAGCAGGCCGGTGTAGGTCGCCGGGTTGCTCCGGCGCGAGCCGCGGATCGGCGCCTGGTCCACCGACACCACCCCCTCCGAGGCCGGGATGGACCCGTGGACGAGCGAGCTCTTGCCGGAGCCGGCGACGCCGGTGACGACGCAGAGCACGCCGAGCGGGATGTCGACGTCGACGCCGCGCAGGTTGTTCGCCGTCGCACCGCGGACCTGAAGCGTCCCGGTGGGCTTGCGCACCGTCTCCTTGAGCACGGCCCGGTCGTCGAGGTGGCGGCCGGTGACGGTGTCACTGGCCCGCAGCCCCTCGACGGTGCCCTCGAAGCAGACGGTGCCGCCCGCCGTACCGGCGCCCGGGCCGAGGTCGACGACGTGGTCGGCGATGGCGATCGTCTCCGGCTTGTGCTCCACCACGAGCACCGTGTTGCCCTTGTCCCGCAGCCGCAGCAGCAGGTCGTTCATCCGCTGGATGTCGTGCGGGTGCAGACCGATCGTGGGCTCGTCGAAGACGTAGGTGACGTCGGTGAGGGAGGAACCGAGGTGGCGGATCATCTTCACGCGCTGCGCCTCCCCGCCGGAGAGCGTGCCCGCGGCCCGGTCGAGCGAGAGATAGCCGAGGCCGATCTCCACGAACGAGTCGAGGGCGTGCTGCAGCGCGGTGAGCAACGGGGCGACCGACGGCTCGTCGAGGCCGCGGACCCACTCGGCCAGGTCGCGGATCTCCATCGCACAGGCGTCGGCGATGTTGACCCCGTCGATCCGCGAGGACCGGGCCAGCTCGCTGAGCCGGGTGCCGTCGCATCCGGGACACGCGGTGAAGGTCACCGCCCGGTCCACGAACGCCCGGATGTGCGGCTGCATCGACTCCCGGTCCTTGGAGAGGAACGACTTCTGGATCTTCGGGATCAGCCCCTCGTAGGTGAGGTTGACACCGTTGATCTTCACCTTGGTCGGTTCGCGGTGGAGGAAGTCGTACCGCTCCTTCTCGGTGTACTCGCGGATCGGCTTGTCCGGGTCGAAGAAGCCCGACTCGGCGATGACCCGCACCACCCAGCCGCCCCCGGTGTAGGTGGGGATGGTGAACGGGTCCTCGGAGAGCGACTTGGAGTCGTCGTAGAGCTGGGTGAGGTCGATGTCGGAGACCGTGCCCCGGCCCTCGCAGCGCGTGCACATGCCGCCGGTGCGGCTGAAGGACACCTTCTCGGTCCTGGTCCTCTCGGCACCGCGGTCGACCGTGAACCCGCCGCTCGCGCTCACCGAGGCCACGTTGAAGGAGTACGCGGCGGGCGGACCGATGTGCGGCTTTCCGAGCCGGCTGAAGAGGATGCGCAGCATCGCGTTGACGTCGGTGGCGGTGCCGACCGTGGAGCGGGGGTCGGAGCCGATCCGCTGCTGGTCGACGGTGATCGCGGTGGTCAGCCCGTCGAGCACGTCGACCTCGGGCCGCGCCAGCGTCGGCATGAAGCCCTGCAGGAAGGCGCTGTAGGTCTCGTTGATCAGCCGCTGCGACTCCGCGGCGATCGTGTCGAACACCAACGAACTCTTGCCCGAGCCGGACACGCCGGTGAACACGGTCAGCCGACGCTTCGGTATCTCGACGCTGACGTCCTTGAGATTGTTCTCGCGCGCGCCGAGCACGCGGATCAGATCGTGGCTGTCGGCCGCATGCGGCGCGGGCGACTGCGTGTCCGTCCTCGTGGTCTTGCTCATCATGTCCCCATCCGTCGGGTGGAACCGTCTTCGTCGGGCGTCTCGTTCACCTCGCGGGAAGCCCGGGCGGGGCACGGGCCGCCCGGACGTCCACGGCGGTCACGCTAGCCGCCGCCCGGTGACGCGCGCTTCTCGATTCCTGATCCTCCCGGTGGTCTCCCGGTCCTTCCGGCGGTCCGGTCACGCGCGCCCCCCGGCCGCGGTCACCGTGGGAAACTGACGGGATGAGACGGCAGGACCTCGACGACCTGGTGCGGCTGCGGCGGGCCCGCGACCGGATGGACCGTGACTACACCGAGCCGTTGGACGTCCCGGCGCTGGCGCGTGACGCCCTGATGTCGCCGGGCCACTTCTCCCGCAGCTTCCGCGCCGCCTTCGGCGAGACGCCCTACAGCTACCTGATGACCCGTCGCATCGAGCGGGCCAAGGCGCTGCTGCGGCGCGGCGACCTCACGGTGACCGAGGTCTGCATGGCGGTCGGCTGTACGTCGCTGGGGTCGTTCAGCTCGCGCTTCACCGAACTCGTCGGCGAGAGCCCGAGCGCCTACCGGGCCCGGAACCACGACGACGGCGCCGCCATCCCGGCGTGCATGGCCAAGATCCACACACGACCGGTCAGGAACGGAGAAGCCGGCCGCGCCGCGCGGTCCTAACGTGAGCGGCATGGACATCAGGCTCTCCCAGTGCTTCATCGCCGTCGACGACCACGACGAGGCGATCGTCTTCTACCGCGACGTACTCGGCCTCGAGGTACGCGACGACGTCGGGTTCGAGGGGATGCGCTGGGTGACCGTCGGACCCCCCTCGCAGCCGGACGTGGACATCGTCCTGGAACCACCCGTGGCCGACCCCAACGTCTCACCGGCCGACCGGCGGACCATGGCGGAACTGATGGCCAAGGGCCTGCTGCGCGGCGTCATCTTCGCGACGGACGACTGCGACGCCGTCTTCGAGCGCGTCAGCGCCGCGGGCGGCGAGGTGCTGCAGGAGCCGATGGACCAGCCCTACGGCGTCCGCGACTGCGCGTTCCGCGACCCCGCCGGCAACCTGTTGCGCTTCACCCAGTCCCTCGGCTGACACCGGCCCGCCCGGACCTGAGACGTGCGGGCCGGGCGCGGCGGTCGTACGGCCGGCCGGGGCACCGGCGGAAAGTCCGCGCCGGGGTTTGAGGGCGGAGGGCCCGGGCAGGGGCACCCCCAGTGCTTCGGACAGCAGGCACTCCCGTGGGCGGCGGCACCCCGCTCCGGGACGCCTGTCCCGGCCGTCCCGAACGCAGGTGCGCTCTCCACGGTGACCGTCCGTCCCCGAGCACTCCGAGGGAGTTGCGACGCACCATGCCGACCCGAGCGAGCGCGAGGCACCACCCGCACGACGACGCCCCCGACACCGCGGACGCCTTCCGCAGACTGGCCGCACTGCCCCCGGGCGCGGAACGCGACGCCCTCCGCGACGAGATCGTCGAGGCGTGGCTGCCCATGGCCGACCGCCTCGCCGGGCGGTTCCGCAGCCGCGGCGAGAGCTTCGACGACCTGCGCCAGGTCGCCGCGCTCGGCCTGGTCAAGGCCGTCGACCGGTACGACCCCGGGCTCGGCAACGCCTTCGAGAGCTACGCGGTGCCGACCGTCACCGGAGAGATCAAGCGGCACTTCCGCGACCACATGTGGACCCTGCACGTGCCGCGCCGGGTGCAGGACCTGCGCAACCGTGTCCGGTCCGCCGCGCAGGACCTGTCCCGGACCACCTCCGGCCGCCGGCCGACCGTGGCCCAGATCGCCGAGCACGCCGACCTGAGCGAGGAGGACGTCCGCACGGGCCAGGAGGCGCTGGAGAGCTTCACCGCGCTGTCCCTGGACGCCGAGCTGCCCGGCAGCGACGACGGCTACTCGCTCGGCGACTCCCTCGGCGCGCCCGACCCGGCGCTGGACACGGTGGTCGACCGCGAGGCCGTCAGGGAACGCCTGGCCGCCCTGCCGGAACGGGAGCGGACCATCCTCTACATGCGGTTCTTCGGCGACATGACCCAGAGCAGCATCGCCGAGGAGCTGGGCATCTCCCAGATGCACGTCTCCCGTCTGATCAGCCGCTGCTGCGGCCGGGTCCGGGAGCAGGTCATGCAGGACGACGGCGCGTAGGAACGGCCGGGCGGGGCGCGGCCCGGCGGGGTCCTTCACCCTCTCGGGCGCGCCCGTCCCGCCAATGGCGCCCGGCCGCGCGCGGTGCGGCGGTGGCCGGGCTGTGATGGCTGTGGGGCGCGACCCCCGTGCCCCGCCGACGTGGGTCACGCCCGCGCGGCCGTCGGGCGCGATCGCCGTGCCCCCGCCGTCGCCCGAAGGAGCCCGCACCATGCGCCGCACCGTCCGTGCCCTGTCCCTCGCCGCCGTCACCGGCACCGTCCTCGGCGCGCTCGCACCGGTCGCGTCCGCGGAGGCCGGTCCGGGCGACGGAGTCCCGGGGGGCACCGTCGCCCGGACGGCCTCCCCCCGCTCCGGCCCCGGCGCCGCCTCCCCCCCGCCGTGTCCCGAACCGGAAGGGCGGGAGTGGGAGGAGCACGAGCCCCGGGGGGCCGAACCGGGTGCCGCCGTACCGTACGCCGCCGAACCGGAGGACACCGCGCCGGACGCCGTCGCGCCCGGGGGAGCGGATGCGGACACCTTCGGGGCGGAGGGAACCCGCTCGGAGGAATCCGGGTCGGAGGGAACCCGCTCGGAGGAATTCGGGTCGGAGGAATTCGGGTCCGATGAACTCGGGTCGGAGGAATCCCGGTCGGAGGCGATCGAACCGGACGCCTCCGGTCCCGCGGGCACCGGGCCCGAGCACACCGGGGCCGAGGAGGCCGGACCGGGGGACGCCGGGGCGAGGGACGGCCGCTGCGAGGACGGGACCGTGCAGTGGGGCGTCCACGCCGGCGGGGGCGGGGCGTTCACCGACTCCGTGCCCGCCCTGGTCGCCGGCGGGCTGCTGATCGCGGGCGCGTTCGGTGCCGCCGCACACCGGCTGTACCGCGGCCGGACCGTCCACACGGACGGCTGACGTCCGGCCGCCCCTTCCCCGGCCGCCGCGCCCCATGCCGTGAGCTGTACGACCCGGGCAGGCGCCCATGTCCGGCGGCACGCCGGGTACTCACAGGCCGAGGCACGGGCGGGCACCGGCACACGGCACCACGGACTGCGGGACACCACGGACTGCGCGGAGGTACGGATGCGGCGGACGGACCCGGAAGGCCACGGCCCCGTCCGCTTCGGGCCGCCGATCCCCGAGGACGGGCTTGCCGTCCTGCCCGAGCTGTCCGCCGTCCTCGCCGCGGCGGCGTCCCGCGCCGGTGCCGAGCCGGTGGGCGGCGGCCCCGCCCTGCTGGACGCCGCCTGCGGCTACGGCGACCGGCGCGGCCTGCCCGCCGCCCCCGACCGGGTGGCCGTCGCCCCGGGGGCGCCCGCCCTGCTGGTGGCCCTGACCGCCGCCATCGGCGGCGACGTACTGGTGCCCCGGCCCTGCGCCGCCTGGTGGGCCCCCTACGCCCGCCTGCTCGGCAGACCCGCCTTCCACGTGCCGACCCCGGCCGAGAGCGGCGGCGTGCCCGATCCGTACGCCCTGCTGGAGACCGTGCGCCGGCTCCGGGCCGAGGGCGGCGACCCGCGCCTGCTGGTGCTCTCCGTCGCCGACGACCCCACCGCCACCGTCGCCCCGCCCGAACTGCTGCACGAGACCATCGAGGCCGCCGTCGGCCAGGGGCTGCACCTGGTCAGCGACGAGACCTGGCGGGACACCCTGCACGACCCGCACGACACCGTGCTGCTCAGCCCCGCCGAGATGCTGCCCGAACGGGTCACCGTCGTCACCGACCTGGCGGGCGCCCTGCTCCCGCCGGGCTGGCCGGCCGCCGTCGCCCGCTTCCCGGCGGGCGAGGACGGGAACGCCCTCCACGCGCGCGTGCTGGACGTGCTCACCGCCCTCGACGCCCGTGTCGCCGCCCCCGTGGCCGCCGCGGCGGTGTACGCGCTGTCCGAACCGGAGCCGGTCACCGCGCGCGTCGCCGGCGCCGTGCGCCTGCACGCGCGCGTGGCCGCCGCCGCACACCACGCCGTCGTCGCCGCCGGGGCCGTGGCCCGGCCCCCGCAGTGCGGACGGCACCTGTACGTCGACCTCACGCCCCTGGCCCCCGCGCTCGCCGCGCACGACATCGGCGACGCCCAGGAACTGGAGGACTTCCTCACCGGCCGGCTCGGCATGCCCGCACCGGGCGGCCACCGCTTCGGCGACGACCTCGAGGCCCCGCGCGTGCGGCTGTCCACCGCGCCCCTGCTCGGCGGCACCCCCGAACGGCGCGCGGAATGCCTCGACGCCCCCGAGCCGTTGGAACTGCCGCACGTGGACCGTGCGTTGATCCACCTGAAGTCGGTCTTCGACGATCTCCGCGACGACGCTCAGCGATGGGAGCCGCCTCGATGACGCAGCAGTCCGAGTCGACCGCGAGCACGCCCCCGAGAACGGCCGCCGGCCCGACCGCTCCGGAGACCGACGACCGCGATCCGGCCGGCCCCTCTTCTCCCGCGTCGCCGTGCCCCCCGCCGACCGAACCCCGCCCGCTCGCCGAACGCCGGGTGTGGCCGCGTACCTTCCACGACCGGCTGACCGCCCCGCTGCCCGGCCTGAAGGCCCTGGCCCGCTTCGCCCGCGAGGGCGCCGTACGACCGGGGCCCGAGGGCCTCGCCGGCGTCCCCGGGCTGCCGTACGCCCCCGGCCCGCTGCCCCGCGTCGACGCCCGCACGGTCGCCGTCACCTGGGCGGGGCACGCCAGCTGGGTCGTGCGGATCGGCGGCCTCACCGTGCTCACCGACCCGGTCTGGTCCCGCCGGATCCTCGGCACCCCGGCCCGCCTCACCCCCGTCGGCGTCGCCTGGGAGGCGCTGCCGCGCGTCGACGCGGTCGTCATCAGCCACAACCACTACGACCACCTCGACGCCCCCACCCTGCGCCGGCTCCCGCGCGACACCCCGGTGTTCGTACCGGCCGGGCTCGCCCGCTGGTTCCACCGCCGCAGGTTCACCCGCGTCACCGAGCTGGACTGGTGGGAGGCGGCCGAACTGGACGGGGTCCGCTTCGACTTCGTACCGGCCCACCACTGGTCCAAGCGCACCCTCACCGACACCTGCCGCTCCCTGTGGGGCGGCTGGGTGCTCACCGACCGCGACGGGCGGCGCGTGTACTTCGCCGGCGACACCGGCTACGGCCACTGGTTCTCCCGGATCGGCCGCCGCCACCCCGGCATCGACCTCGCCCTGCTGCCCATCGGCGCCTACGCCCCCCGCTGGTGGCTCAGCGACGTCCACTGCGACCCCGAGGAGGCGGTGCGCGCCGCGCAGGACCTGGGCGCACGCCACATGGCCCCCATGCACTGGGCGACCTTCGTCCTCTCCGCCGAACCGGTCCTGGAACCCCTCACCCGCGTCCGCGCCGCCTGGGAGAAGGCGGGCCTGCCCCGCGAGCGCCTGTGGGACCTCCCGGTGGGAGGGTCCCGGATCCTCCGGTGACCGGAGTCGCGCTCCTCCGGTGAGCCGGTGCGGCGGTCCTGCGGCGACCGGGCGGCGCGCTACCGCGCCGTCCCCCGCAGCCGCCGCCACATCCCCGGCACCGCGCTGACCAGCACGGTCAGCACGATCGCCGCGACCACGCCCTCCCACGGCTCCTCGAACAGCGAGCCGCCCAGGACGCCGATCAGCTGGTACGTCACCGCCCAGGCCAGACAGGCCGGCAGATTGCCGCGGACGAAGCGGCGCACCGGCCACTTCGCGAGCAGGCAGGCCAGCATCACCGGCAGCCGCCCGGCCGGCATCAGCCGGGACAGCACCAGCACCGCCACCCCGTGGTCGGCGAGCTTCGTCTGCGCCTGCGCCAGCCGGTCCTCCGGCGCGCGCGCCCGGATCGCCTCCAGCCAGCGCGAGCCGTTCCTCGACTTCATCCCGCGCCGCCCCAGCCAGTACAGCGCCACGTCCCCGAGGAACGCGGCCAGCGACGCCGTCACGAACACCAGCGCCAGCGACAACGGCGCCGCCTGGTGGACGGCCACCACGGCCGCCGAACTGACCAGCGCCCCCGTCGGCACCACCGGCACCAGTGCCCCGATCAGCACCAGCAGGAACAGCGACGGGTACCCGACCGCCTGCTGGGTGGACTCCGGCACCACGGTCACCGGAACGGCCGCCAGCGCGGCCACCGCGGACAACGGCGCACCGGCCGCCTGGGCCAGGGCCGCGGACGGAGTCACCACGCGACCTCCGGGCGCACGCTCTCCCCGTGTCCGAGCCGGTGCACCGCCGCCCCGGGCACCCGCGCGGCGGCCAGCCGCACGAACTCGTCGCCCGGCGCGTGGAACTCGTGCGGACGCACGGCGTCCATCCCGATCGGCCAGTACGTGCCGTAGTGCACCGGCACCGCACTGCGCGCCCCCAGCCGGGCCAGCGCCTCGGCCGCCCGCCCCGCGTCCAGGTGCCCCTCGCCGAGGTACGGCCCCCAGCCGCCCACCGGGAGCAGCGCCACGTCGACCGGCCCGACCTCCTTGGCCATCGCGTCGAACAGCCCGGTGTCCCCGGCGAAATAGGTGCGCGCCTCGCCCTCCAGGACGTAGCCGAGGGCGGGGGAGCGGTGCGGTCCGACCGGCAGCCGCCGCCCGTCGTGCCGCGCGGGAACGGCCCGCACGGCCAGGGCGCCGACCGTCGTCACGTCGCCGGGCGCCACCTCGCTCACGTCGAGGTGCGTGAGCCGGCGCAGCCCCGGCACGGCACGTCGTGCGCCCCGGGGCACGAGCAGGCGCGTGCCCGGGGCGAGCCGCGCGAGCGAGGGCAGGTGCAGGTGGTCGGCGTGCAGATGGGAGACCAGGGCCACGTCCGCGTGCCGGGCCTCGGCCGGCGGCACCGCACCGCGCCGGCGCCGCAGGTGCGCGAGCCGGCGGGCGAACAGGGGGTCGGTGAGCACGCGGGTGCGCGAGTCCTCGACCGTGCAGGTGGCGTGCCCCCACCAGGTGATCTCCACCGGCACCGCCCCGCCTCCTTCGCACGCCTCCCCGAAGCCTACGCGCAGGAGTAGGGTCGGCGGCGAAGACCGGAGGTGAGGGGGCGCCATGGGGCCGGTCCGGGTGACGGCGATCGCGAGTCTGACACCGCTGGAGGAACTGGACGCCGATCCCTTCCTGGTGGACGCCCGCAGCCAGCACGCCATGTGCGCCCGCTGGGCCGCCGAACGCGGCTACGTGGTGACCCGGGAACTGCTCGTACGGGGACTGCGCCCCGACCACGGCGCCCTGTGGGAGGGCGTACGGCCCGGCGCGGACGTGTTCGTGGCGCCCAGCCGACGGGTCCTGGAGCGCGCCCTGTCCTCCGTCGAGGAGTTCGCCGCGGAGTGCGCGCGGCGCGGGGTGCGCGTGGAGACGGCGGGCCGTGCCGAACCGTCGTACGACGCGGCGATGAAGGCCCGCGTGCACCGCCGGCTGTCCATGCCGACCGCCGGCTACGACGGCCGCTGAGACGCCGACGGCACGGGCGGCCGGGGACGGAACACCTCTTCCGGCCGTTGTGACAGGGTGGGTAGGAGCTAGGGCCCGTCCGTCACGGCGACGGCGGGCCGGGACGTGAGGTGTGCTGGGCGTGGGCGGCGGGCGGTGGCGACGGGTCGCCAGTCAGATCGGGCGGAGCGTCGCCGTGTGGGTGGTCTCCACGCTCACCATGCTGCTGCTCGCCGGGATCCTGCCCGACTTCCGGCTGCGCTCGGCCGACGGCGACAGCGCCACCGACATCGCGGTCACCGCCGCCCTCGGCGCCGGTGCCTTCGGTCTGCTGTCCGCCCTCGTCTGGCCGCTGCTGGTGCGCCTGCTGCTGCTCGTGCCGGCGCTCGTCCTCGGCCTGCTGGTGTTCTTCCTCAACGGCGCGCTGCTGTGGCTGGCCCTGTACCTGAACCCCGTCGAACGCGGTGCCGCCGCCCCGGAGACGGCGGTCGTGGTGGCCGCCGTGATGTCCGCCGTCGCCTCCGCCACCGGCGCCGCCCTCGCCGTACGCGACGACGACGCCTACCGCCGCCGCCTCTACCGCCTCGCCGACCGCAGACGGCGCTCCACCCCGCCCTGCCCGGACACGCCCGGCACCGTCTTCCTGCAACTCGACGGCGTCGGCCACGACGTCCTGCTGGACGCCGTCGGCAAGGGCCTGATGCCCACCGTCGCCCGCTGGCTCGGCACCGGCACCGACGACGGCCCCACCCACCGGCTCACCCCCTGGCGCACCGACTGGTCCAGCCAGACCGGCGCCAGCCAGCTCGGCATCCTGCACGGCAGCAACCACGACGTGCCCGCCTTCCGCTGGTACGAGAAGGCCCGCCGCGAGGTGATGGTCTGCAACCGTCCCACCAGCGCCGCCGAACTCCAGGCCCGCGCCATCGAGTACTCCGGCCACGCCGGCCTGCTCGCCGAGGACGGCGCCAGCCGCGGCAACCTCTTCGGCGGCGGCGCCGACGAGCAGGCCCTGGTGCTGTCCATCGCCACCCGCCGCCGCGGCCCGGGGGCCCGTTCCCGCTCGGGCTACTTCGCGTACTTCTCCGACCCCGCCAACGCCGTGCGCACCGCCCTGTCCTTCGTCGCCGAGGTCGGCCGGGAGATCGGCCAGTCCACCCGGGCCCGGTTCGGGAAACAGCGCCCGCGCGTCTCCCGCGGCGGGCTGTACCCGTTCGTGCGGGCCTTCGCCACCGTCGTCGAGCGGGACGTCGTCGTCGCCGCCGTCATGGGCGACCTGCTCGCCGGCCGCACCGCCGTCTACGCCGACCTGGTCGCCTACGACGAGGTCGCCCACCACTCGGGACCGGTGAGCCGGGACGCCGAGAAGGTCCTCCAGCGCCTCGACCGCGCCCTCGCCCTGATCGAGAAGGTGACCGAGCACGCCCCGCGCCCCTACCGGATCGTCGTCCTGTCCGACCACGGGCAGAGCCCCGGCGAGACCTTCCGCTCCCGCTACGGCCTCACCCTCGGCGACCTGGTGCGGGCCGGCTGCGGACTGCCCGTGCCGCGCCGGGCGCGCCGCACCCACAGCGGCGCGGAGGCCCGCGCGGCCGTCCGGGCGGCGCTGCGCCGGCCGGTCGAGGAGGGGGCCGAGCACTACCGGCCCACCCGCGGCTCGGAACCCGTCGTGCTCGCCTCCGGCAACCTCGGCCTGGTGTCCTTCCCGGACGTGCTGCACCGGATGACCAAGGAGGAGATCGACGCCCGCCACCCCGCGCTGCTGCCGACCCTCGCCAACCACCCCGGCATCGGCTTCCTGCTGGTGCGCAGCGAGGCCCACGACGGGGTCGTGCTCGGCGCCTACGGGGCCCAGATCCCGCTGGCGGAGCTGGACGACAACCCCGGGCCCCTGGCGGCCTTCGGCCCCGGCGCCGCGGACGCCGTGCGCCGCACCCACACGTTCCCGCACACCGCCGACATCATGGTCAACTCCTTCCACGACCCGGCCGACGGCGAGGTCCTCGCGTTCGAGGAGCAGATCGGATCCCACGGCGGCCTCGGCGGCGCCCAGTCCCGCCCCTTCCTGCTGTCCCCCCTCGAGCTGTCCCCACCGGTCGCCGACGGCGCGGAACTCACCGGTGCCGAGCAGGTCCACCACGTGCTGCGGCGCTGGCTGAGGGAGTCGGGCGGCGTGGGACGACCCCAGGAGCCGTCGCGCGGGGAACGCGCGGCCTGATCCCCCCGTCCCTCCCGGACGCCCCGGGGCGCCGGAAATTCGGCTGCGCGGGTGATCGCCGCCCTCCAGACTGGGCGTACCGGACGCCGCACATCCGCGCGTCCCGGCCACCTCTTCCCGAACCCCAGGAGCCACTGCGTGCAGGCAGCCGTCACCGTCACCCCCGCCCGCGTCCCGGAGCTGCTGCTCGGTCTCGCGACCGTGCGGCCGGTCTTCCTCTGGGGCGCACCCGGTATCGGAAAGTCCTCCCTGGTGAGGGAGTTCGCCGAGTCCCTGGGACTGGAGTGCGTGAGTCTGCTGGGCACCCAGCTCGCCCCCGAGGACCTCATCGGCGTGCCGCAGATCCGCGACGGCCGCTCGGTGTTCTGCCCGCCCCGGGCGATCGCCCGGGACGAGCCCTACTGCCTCTTCCTGGACGAGCTCAACGCGGCCACCCCGGACGTGCAGAAGGCGTTCTACTCGCTCATCCTGGACCGCCGCATCGGCGACTACGAGCTGCCCGAGGGCTCCCTCGTCATCGGCGCCGGCAACCGCGCCACCGACAACGCGCTCGCCCGCCCCATCGCCTCCGCGCTCGTCAACCGCCTCACCCACGTCCACCTGGAGGTCTCGGCCAGGGACTGGCTGGCCTGGGCGGCGGACAACGGCATCCACCCGTGGATCACCGACCACCTCACCGACCGGCCCGACCACCTGTGGTCCAAGCCGCCGAAGACCGAGGAGCCGTTCTCCACCCCCCGCTCCTGGCACATGCTCTCCGACGCGCTGCACTCCTTCGGCCGCGACCTCGACGAGGACACCCTGAAGGTCCTCGCGCACGGCACCCTCACCCCCGCGCACGCCACCGCCTTCTGCGGCTACGTCAAGATCGTGCGCAGCCGCTTCGGCATCGACGCCGTCATCAAGGGCGAGGCCCGCTGGCCGCACCGCCTGGAGGACCGCGACCTGCTCTACTACCTCGCCGAGTCGTTCCGCGGACGCCTCCTCAAGGAACTCCCGGCGACCAAGGAGCACATGTCGGCGAACGGCCGGCAGACCGCGTACCGCGCCAAGTCGCTGCTGGTGCAGCTCGCCGAGATCTCCGTCGAGGTCGCCCAGACGGTCATCGCCTCCGACCACGACGGCAACCCGGTCCTGCCGTCCTGGTTCCTCGTCGAGGCGGCCCGCGACATGCCCCGGCTGGTGGAGGCGCGCCGGTGAGCCGCCCCCGCGCCGAGGGGCCGAAGAAGCGGGACCTCGCGGCGGAGGCGTTCGACGCCGGGCTCCGCCTGGTGCGGGCCAACCCCGCGCTGGCCGCCGTCGGCTTCGACGTCTGCCGCCGGGAGAACTGCGAGCTCGCACCCCGGGACGGGCTGGTCCGCGTCGACTCCGAGGCCGTCCTGCACGTCCACCCGGACCGCATGGCCGACCCGGACGCCTGGGCGTGGGCCCTCGCCCACGCCGTCCTCCACCTCGGCTTCGGCCACGTCCCGGCCGCCAAGGGCACGCGCGAGCAGCCGGACCGCTGCGAGCGCGCCGCCCGATGCGTGGTCGTCAACCGCTTCCTGCTCGGCTTCCCCGTCGGCAGGACGCCCGACCACCTGCCCGCCGCCTACCCCGACGGCGACGAGGAGCGGCTCGCCGCGCGCTGGCGACGGGACGGGGTCCCGGCCGTGTACGAGCGCTGCGGCACGGCGGGCGGCGAGGCGGACCTGTTCCTCCAGGAGTGGTACGGCTGGTACGGGCAGCCGCCGGACCACCAGCTGGCGTTCGCCACCGCCCTCACCCGCACCGTGTCCGCCGCGATGGACATGGCGGGCGGCCGTCTCGACAGCCTGGACGGCGAGCCGGTCCCGCGGCGCCCCTGGGAGCGGGCGCTCGGCTGGTTCGTCTCGTCCTACCCGCTGCTCGGCGGCGTCGCCTCCGGCGTCACCCTCGTCGCCGACGCCGAACTGGCCCGCGCGCACGGCATCTCCGTCGCCGCCGTCGACGCCGGGGCCGGCGAGATCTACGTCAACCCGTTGCGGCGGTTCGACGACGAGGAATGGCGGTTCGTCCTCGCCCACGAGATGCTGCACGCGGCCCTGCGCCACGGCGACCGCTGCGGCGGACGCGACCCGTATCTCTTCAACGTCGCCTGCGACTACGTCATCAACGGCTGGCTGGTGGAGATGCGGGTCGGCGCCATGCCCGAGGGCCTGCTGTACGACAAGGAGTTCTCCGGACTGTCCGCCGAGGAGGTCTACGACCGCATCGCCGGCGACCTGCGCCGCATGCGGCGTTTCTCCACCCTGCGCGGCAAGGGGCTCGGCGACGTCCTCGGCGGCCCCCTCGGCCCGCCCCGCGACTACGTCGACCTCGACGGCTTCTACCGCCGCGGTCTCGCCCGGGGCCTGGACCTGCACGACCAGCAGGAGCGCGGCTTCCTGCCCGCCGGCCTGGTCCAGGAGATCCGCGCGCTCAGCCACCCCCCGGTGCCCTGGGACGCCCGCCTCGCCCGCTGGTTCGACGAGTTCGTGCCGCGACCCGAGCCGCTCCGGTCGTACGCGCGTCCCTCCCGGCGCCAGGCGTCCACCCCCGGCATCCCGCGCGCGGGGCGCCACTTCCCGCCCGAGGAGGTCGCCCGCTGCACCTTCGGCGTCGTGCTGGACACCTCCGGTTCCATGGACCGGGTCCTGCTCGGCAAGGCGCTCGGCGCCATCGCCTCCTACGCCGAGGCCCGTGACGTACCCGCCGCCCGCGTGGTGTTCTGCGACGCGGCACCCCACGACGCCGGCTACCTGCCGGTCACCGAGATCGCCGGGCGGGTGCGGGTGCGCGGCCGGGGCGGAACCGTGCTCCAGCCCGGCATCGACTTCCTCCAGCGCGCCGACGACTTCCCCTCCACCGCGCCGATCCTGGTCATCACCGACGGCTGGTGCGACGACGTCCTGCGCGTCCGGCGCGAGCACGCGTACCTCGTCCCGCAGAGCGCGCGGCTGCCGTTCACCGCGAGAGGGCCCGTCTTCCGGGTGAGTTGAGCCGTGATGTGATCGGATGGGGGAGGGCACCCGGTGACACGGGGCCCGGACCGAGCACCGCCGGACACACGGCCGGACATTTTCGAAAGGATGCGTCATGGCAGCCACGCGCTCCGCACACACCGTTTGGGAAGGCAGTCTCTTCAAGGGCAGCGGGGTCGTCACCTTCGACTCCTCCGGCAGCATCGGCGAGCAGCCGGTCACCTGGGCGTCGCGCGCCGAGGAGGCCAACGGCAGGACCAGCCCGGAGGAGCTGATCGCCGCCGCGCACTCCAGCTGCTTCTCGATGGCCCTCTCCAACGGCCTCGACAAGGCCGGCACCCCGCCGACCAAGCTGACCACCTCCGCCGACGTCACCTTCGTGCCCGGTGAGGGCATCACCGGCATCCACCTCACGGTCGAGGGCACCGTCCCCGGCCTGGACGAGGCCGGTTTCGCCGCCGCCGCCGAGGACGCCAAGGTGAACTGCCCGGTCAGCCAGGCCCTGAAGGGCACGAACATCACCCTGACGGCGAAGCTCGCCTGACCCGCTCGCCGCGTCGAGCCACCGCGGGCCGCTCCAGCCGGGGCGGCCCGCGGCACGTCCCCTCCGGGAGCAGACCGCCATGACGCCACGCCCCGCCGTCTCCGCCCACCGGGGAGGATCCGAACGCGCCGCCCCGGCCACCTGGGAGGCGTACGAGGACGCGCTCGCGTCCGGCGCCGAGTACGTCGAGTTCGACGTCCGGCGCACCGCGGACGGTGTCTTCGTCGTCCACCACGACCCCCGGGTGGGCCGCACCGGGCCCCTGCTGTCCACGCTCACCCACGCGGAGCTGAACGCGCGCGCCGGCCGTCCCGTGCCCGTCGTGGACGACGTGATGGCGCTGGTCGCCGGGAGGCTCGTCGGCCACCTGGACCTGAAGGAGACCGGCCACGAGCGGGAGCTGATCGACCGCGCGACCGCCCTGCTCGGCGAGGACGGCTTCGTGGCCACCACCCTGGAGGACCGTTCCGTCGCCGCGATCAGGGCGGCCTTCCCCCGGGTGCGCACCGCGCTGTCGCTCGGCCGGGACGGCCGGGAGGTCGCCCGCGGCCGGCTGGTGGCGACCCGGGTCGGCGAACTGCTGCCGATGCGCCGCGTCCGCGCCTGCGGGGCCCACGGGGTCGCCGTGCACCAGCGCCTGGCCCGCGCCACGGTGCTGCGCGAGGCGGCCCGGGGCGGGCTGTTCACCATGGTGTGGACGGTCAACGAGGACGCGGCGCTGCGAGGCTTCCTCACCGACCCGCGGGTGGACGTGCTGATCACCGACCGCCCGCGGCGCGCCGTGGAACTGCGCGCCGCCCCTCCCACCGGGCCCGCCCGCGCCCGCCGCTTCCGCCGACTGGCCGGTTGACAAGCGACCGTTCAAACTATTGACAACGGCCCGCTCAAGTTTTGTGCTGGAAGTCCGGAGAGGTACCCTGGCGGAACGGCGGAAGGGGACGGCGATGGGACGTGCGGTCGGAATCGACCTGGGGACCACGAACTCGGTGGTGGCCGTGCTGGAGGGCGGTGAGCCCACCGTCATCGCCAACGCGGAGGGCGCCAGGACCACCCCCTCGGTCGTGGCCTTCGCCAAGAACGGCGAGGTGCTGGTCGGCGAGGTCGCCAAGCGGCAGGCGGTGACGAACGTCGACCGCACCGCCCGGTCGGTCAAGCGCCACGTGGGCGACGCGCAGTGGCGCTTCCCGGAGCAGGGATCGGTGGACGGCACCCGCTACCGGGCGCAGGAACTGTCCGCGCGGGTGCTGCAGAAGCTGAAGCGGGACGCGGAGTCCTACCTCGGCGAGGACGTCACCGACGCGGTGATCACCGTGCCGGCGTACTTCGACGACACCCAGCGGCAGGCCACCAAGGAGGCCGGGGAGATCGCCGGACTGAAGGTCCTGAGGATCATCAACGAGCCCACGGCCGCCGCCCTGGCCTACGGCCTGGACAAGGAGAACGACCAGACCGTCCTCGTCTTCGACCTGGGCGGCGGCACCTTCGACGTGTCGCTGCTGGAGATGGGCGAGGGCGTCATCGAGGTGAAGGCCACCAACGGCGACACCCACCTCGGCGGCGACGACTGGGACCAGCGCCTCGTCGAGTACCTCGCCAAGCGTTTCAAGGGCCAGTACGGCATCGACCTGACGCAGGACAAGATGGCCGTGCAGCGGCTGCGGGAGGCCGCCGAGAAGGCCAAGATCGAGCTGTCCTCCTCGTCGGAGACCACGATCAACCTCCCCTACATCACGGCCTCCGCCGAAGGGCCCCTGCACCTGGACGAGAAGCTCACCCGCGCCCAGTTCCAGGAGCTCACCGAGGACCTGCTGGAGCGCTGCAAGAAGCCGTTCCACCAGGCCGTCAAGGACGCCGGTGTGAAGCTCTCCGCGATCGACCACGTCATCCTCGTCGGCGGCTCCACCCGGATGCCCGCCGTCACCGACCTGGTCCGCGAACTCACCGGCAAGGACCCGCACAAGGGCGTCAACCCCGACGAGGTCGTCGCCGTCGGCGCGGCCCTGCAGGCGGGCGTCCTCCGCGGCGACGTGAAGGACGTCCTGCTCCTCGACGTCACCCCGCTGTCCCTGGGCATCGAGACCAAGGGCGGCATCATGACCAAGCTGATCGAACGCAACACCACGATCCCCACCCGGCGTTCGGAGATCTTCACCACCGCCACCGACAACCAGCCCTCGGTCGGCATCCAGGTCTACCAGGGCGAACGCGAGATCGCCGCCTACAACAAGAAGCTCGGCGTCTTCGACCTCACCGGCCTGCCGCCCGCCCCGCGCGGCGTCCCGCAGATCGAGGTGGCCTTCGACATCGACGCCAACGGGATCATGCACGTCTCCGCCAAGGACCTCGCCACCGGCCGCGAGCAGAAGATGACCGTCACCGGCGGCTCGGCGCTGCCCAAGGACGACATCGACCGCATGATGCGCGAGGCCGAGCAGTACGCCGAGGAGGACCGCGAACGCCGCGAGGCCGCCGAGACCCGCAACCAGGGCGAGCAACTCGTCTACCAGACGGAGAAGTTCCTGAGGGAGAACGGCGACAGGGTCCCCGGCGACACCCGGTCCGAGGTCGAGTCGGCGGTCGCGGAGCTGAAGCAGCTGCTGGAACGGCAGTCCTCCGACACGGCCGAGCTGCGGACCGGCGTCGAGAAGCTCGCCACGGTCAGCCAGAAGATGGGCCAGGCGATGTACGCGCAGGCCCAGCAGACCCCCACGGAGAGCACCGCACAGCACACCCCACCGCAGGAGGAGGAGGGCGTCGTCGACGCGGAGATCGTCGACGACGACAAGGACGCCGGGGACCGTCGGAACGGCGCGGCCTGACGGGCCGCCTCCGGGGGGCCGCGGACTCCCGGAGGCGCTCCCGCCGCTCCCGGCGCTCAGGGACGACCCGGGCGGGGCCGTCCGGTCACGGCTTGCGGGCGACGCCCGCGTAGACCGGCACGATTCCCTCCGCCTGGGCCGCCACGTCCTCCTCCTCCGGGCGCCATCCGTGCACCGGGATCACCCCCGGACCCAGCAGCTCCAGCCCGGTGAAGAAGCGGGAGAACCCGGCCAGCGAACGCGGGTGGAAGGGGGTGCCGCCGCGCCGGAAGAGGTTCGCCGCCTGCTCGACGGCCGCCGGGTTCAGGTCCGGGGTGACCTGGGACAGGATCAGGTGGCTGCCCGGCGCGAGGGCGGCGACGTACCGCTCCAGCAGGCCGTACACGTCGTCCCCGGCGGGATCGTCGTCCAGGTAGTGGGTCAGCGCGACCAGCGACAGCGCCACGGGCCGGTCCAGGTCCAGCGACTCGCCGGCCCGGCGCAGCAGCGCGTCCACGTCCCGGACGTCGGCGTGCACGTACTCCGTGGAACCCTCGGCGGTGCCGTGCAGCAGCGCCTCGGCGTGCCGCAGCACGATCGGGTCGTTGTCCGCGTACACCACGCGTGACTCCGGCGCGACGCCCTGCGCCACCTGGTGCAGATTGGGCTCCGTGGGGATGCCCGTGCCGATGTCCAGGAACTGGCGTATCCCCGCCTCGGCGACGGTGCGCACGGCCCGGTGCATGAACCGGCGGTTGGCGCGCGCCCCGCGCACCGCCGTGTCGTCCGCCGCGAGGATCTTCCGCGCCAGCTCCTCGTCCACCGGGTAGTTGTCCTTGCCGCCGAGCCACCAGTCGTAGACGCGGGCCGGGTGCGGGCGGCTGGTGTCGACGGGGGCGTGCGCGGCGTCGGGTCCGGTCATGCGCTGTCTCCTCCTGGTGGGTGCGAAGGCTCGCCGTACTCGGTGGTGCGGGACGTGTCGTACCCGGTGGTGCACGGCGCGCCGCACTCGGGCCGGGGAGTGCGGGGCCGCCCGCTCAGTGGCTCTCCCGCCGCTCCCGCAGCAGTTTCTCCGTGCGCTGGGTCGACGCGGCCCGCGCCGTCATGTGGTCCAGGACCTCCAGGTGCGCCGAGACCTCCTTGCGGGAGTCCAGGTACAGGGCGCCCGTCAGGTACTCGGTGAACACCATGTCCGGCAGCTCCGGCTCGGCGAACCGGAACAGCGAGAACGGCGCGTACGTCCCCGGGTGCGGGCCGTCGGCGAACTCGGCGACCTGGAGCGTGATCCGGTCCCGCGCGGACCACTCCAGGAGCTTGTCGAGCTGGTCGCGCATCACCCGGCCGTCGACGCTCACCGGACGCCGCAGCACCGTCTCCTCCATGACCACCCACAGGTGGGGCGGATCCGGGCGCTCCAGGAGCCGCTGGCGCTCCATGCGCAGCGACACGTGCCGCTCGACCGCCGCGGGTCCGGCGGTCCCGATCGTCCCGGCCTCCAGGACGGCACGCGCGTACTCCTCGGTCTGCAGCAGCCCCGGCACGAAGTGCGGCTCGTAGGACCGGATGATCCGGGCGGCGCCCTCCAGGCTCACGTACAGGCTGAACCACTCCGGCAGCACGTCGTGGTACCGCTGCCACCAGCCCGGCCGGTTCGCCTCCTCCACGAGCGCGACGAACGCCTCCGCCTCGTCCCCGGGCACCCCGTACGCGGCCAGCAGGACCTGGACGTACGGGACCTTCAGCGCGACCTCGGCGGTCTCCATCCGGCGGACGGTCGCGGGCGCCACCCGCAGGATCCGGGCGGCCTCCTCCCGTCCGAGGCCCGCCGCCTCCCGCAGCTCCTGCAGCCGCCTTCCCAGCACCACCTGGCCCACGGTGGGTGCGGCCCGCCGCTCACTCACGCCACGCCTCCCCAACGCGCCCCGGTCTGCGGTCAGTCTGTCATGTTCCTCCGCCGCTCTCACGCGTTGCGGGGCAACGGCCCGTGCGGCATTACCCCGCGGGTAATCGACCGGGCCACGCCTCCCGGGCGATCGTGGGGACACCGGGTTCCGGGCCGGCGCACTCCGGCCCGGAACCCGGCACCGGCCGCCGCAACCGATCCCGTCGGAGGGTTACTCGTCATGTCCGCGACCCAGCTCACCGCACTCGCCCGGACCACGGAGCCGCACACCGCGCTGCGCCGCTTCCTGACCCTCGACGCCGTGGTGACCGGCGCCAACGCGCTCGCCTACCTCGCCCTCTCCGGCCCGCTCGGGCGCTTCCTCGGCGCCGGCTCCGGCCTGCTCCTCGGGCTCGGCGCGTTCCTCGCGGTGTACGCGGCCGGCGTGGGCCTGGTGGCCTCCCGGCCGCACCCGCCGACCCTCGGCGTGCGGATCGTCGTCGAGGCCAACCTCGCCTGGACGGCGGTGAGCCTCGCCGCCCTCGCGCTCTGGCTCACCCCGACCACGGCGGGCGCGGTCTGGACGGTCCTCCAGGCCCTGACCGTGGCCGGCTTCGCCCTGCTCCAGCACATGGCGCTGAAGGCACGTCAGCTCAACCAGGACTGAAGGTACTTGGCCGTCGCCGGGTCCGCCGGGAGGAGCGTCTCCACGGCCAGCTCGGCGACGGTCACGTCCATGGGCGTGTTGAACGTGGAGATCGACGACACGAACGACAGCGTCCGTCCCTCGTGCTCGATCAGCATCGGCAGCGCGAAGTACGCCACCGGCTCCGCCGGTTCCTCCCCGATCCCCTCGCCGGACTCCGGCACCGGGAAGGCCGCCACCTCCTCGTACAGCGCCCGCAGCGGCTCGGACCGGCGCAGCGCGATCTGCCGTTCCATCTGCTCCAGCAGGTGCCCGCGCCACTCCCGCAGGTTCAGGATGCGCGGCGCCAGCCCCTGCGGGTGCAGCGTGAGCCGCACCGCGTTCAGCGGCGGCTCCAGCAGCGACTCGGGCACCCCGTCGAACAGCATCGTGACACCCCGGTTGGCCGCCACGACGTCGTACATCGCGTCCACCACCAGCGCCGGATACGGCTCGAAGCCCCCGAGCAACCGCTCGATGCCGTCCCGCAGCACCTTCAGCGCCGGATCGTCCAGCGGGGTCTGCGGGAACCGGGGCGCGTAACCCGCCGCCAGCAGCAGCGCGTTGCGTTCCCGCACCGGGACGTCCAGGTGCTCGGCCAGCCGCAGCACCATCTCCTCGCTGGGCCGGGAACGGCCGGTCTCGATGAAGCTGATGTGCCGGGCGGAGGAGTCGGCGCGCAGGGCCAGTTCCAGCTGGCTGACCCGCCGCTGCTCCCGCCAGGCCCGCAGCAGCGGGCCCACGCCGTCGACGGTGGAAGCGGTACAGGACATGGCAGTGGTCATGCCCGGACCGTAGTCGAGAAACGGCCGTTCCGGGGAGCCGCACGCTCCTGGCCGGGTCCCCGGCGCCCTTCTGTGGCAGCCTGAGAGACGAGCCCCGTACGGGAGCGACGAGGGGACCGAACCGGCGAAGGAGCGCAGCCCATGCCCGTCGAACCGCTGTCGCAGAAGGAGGTCGAGGACCGGCTGGCCGAACTGCCGGGCTGGTCGCTCGACGGGGACCGCCTCACCCGCTCCTACCGGCTGGGGTCGCACTTCGCGGCGACGGCGATGGTCGTCCACATCGCCCAGGTGCAGGAGGAGCTCGACCACCACTCCGACCTCACCCTCGGGTACGACACCGTGTCGCTGTCCGTGCACACCCACAGCGCGGGCGGTGCCGTCACCGAGAAGGACATCGAGCTCGCCCGCAAGGTGGAGGACCTGGCCCCCGGACACGGTGCACACTGAGGCGCGTGCTGGACTACGACGAGGAAGCGGCACACTACGACGCCCTGCGCGGCGGTGAGCCACGCGCCGGCGCCGCCGCGGCGGCCGTACTGGACCTGGTGCCGGAGCAGGCGCGTGACCTGCTGGACGTGGCCTGCGGCACCGGCATCGTGACCCGGCGGTTCGCCGCCGCCCGCGGCGGCCTGCGGGTGACCGGCGCCGACCTCGCCCCGGCGATGACCCGCATGGCCGCCGTCCGTCTGCCCGGTGCCGTGGTCCGCGCCGACAGCCGCCGGCTGCCGTTCGCCGACGCCCGGTTCGACGCCGTGGTCAGCGTGTGGCTGCTGCACCTCCTGCCCGGCCCCGAGGACGTGCGGGCCGTCGTCGGCGAGTGCGCCCGCGTCCTGCGGCCCGGCGGGGTCTACGTCACCACCGTCGACAAGGGCGCCTCCCACAACGTCGGCAGCGACATCGACGCCGTCCTCGCCGCCCGCCCGCGCAGCCCGGTGCCCGACGCCGCCGACGCCGTCGCGGCCCGCGCCGCCGAGCACGGCCTGCTCCCGGCCGGGCAGGCCCGCTTCCGGGGGCACGGGCAGGGCCGCAGCCCCCGCCGCACCATCGCCGACCTGCGCCGCGGCTGGTTCGTCACCCTGCCCCCCGGCGAACCGATCGCCGAACGCTTCGCCGCCCGGCTGGCCGAGCTTCCCGACCAGGACCGGCCCCGCCCGGACCCCGTGTTCACCCTCAGGGCCTTCCGGAAGCCGCTGTGACCCGAACACAGCGGCAACCCGGAGCGCACCGGTGGCGACCGAGGGACGGAACCCATCCGTCCTCGCAGGAGGTCCGCCCCGTGACCCACCCCCACAGGCACCGCAGACGCCGTGGCTTCCTCCCCGCGGCGCTCCCGGCGGCGCTCGCCGCGGCGACGCTGGCCGGCGCCGGTCTGACGGCGCTGTCCGGCGACCCCGCCGAAGCCGCCACCGCGCGGCAGGTCGAGAAGCTCGACCGGGGCGTCGTCAGCGTCCACACCGGCAGCGGCAACCTGGTCAGCTGGCGCTGGCTGGGCACCGACCCGGACGACGTCTCCTTCAACGTCTACCGGGCCGGCACGAAGGTCAACTCCAATCCGGTCACCCGCTCCACCACCTTCTTCCACTCCGGCGGCCCCGCCCACGCCGACTACACGGTCCGCGCCGTCGTGAACGGCGTCGAGCAGGGCGACTCGGTCCACGCCGTCCAGTTCCGCACCGGCTACAAGGACGTGCCCCTGTCCCCGCCCGCCGGCGGCACCACCCCCGACGGCGTCTCCTACACCTACGAGGCCAACGACGCCTCGGTCGCCGACCTGGACGGCGACGGCGCCCTGGACTTCGTGCTGAAGTGGCAGCCCACCAACGCCAAGGACAACTCCCAGTCCGGCTACACCGGCAACACCGTCGTCGACGGCGTCAAGCTCGACGGCACCCGGCTGTGGCGCATCGACCTGGGCCGCAACATCCGCTCGGGCGCGCACTACACGCAGTTCCAGGCGTACGACTACGACGGCGACGGCAGGGCCGAGGTCGCCGTGAAGACCGCCGACGGCACCAAGGACGGCACCGGCGCCGTCATCGGCAGCCCTTCCGCCGACCACCGCAACTCCTCGGGCTACGTCCTGTCCGGCCCCGAGTACCTCACCATGTTCGACGGGCGGACCGGCAGGGCGATGGGCACCGTCGACTACGTCCCGGCCCGCGGCACCGTCTCCTCCTGGGGCGACTCCTACGGCAACCGCGTCGACCGCTTCCTCGCGGGCACCGCCTACCTGGACGGCGCCCGCCCCTCCCTGATCATGGCCCGCGGCTACTACACCCGCACGGTGATCGCCGCCTGGGACTGGCGGAACGGCTCCTTCACCCGCCGCTGGACCTTCGACACCGACTCCTCCACCGACAAGGGCAAGGGCTACGACGGCCAGGGCTCCCACAGCCTCTCCGTCGGGGACGTCGACAACGACGGCCGGGACGAGATCGTCTACGGGGCGATGGCCGTCGACGACGACGGCGACGCCCTGTGGACCACGAGGACCGGCCACGGTGACGCCCAGCACCTCGGCGACCTCGACCCGTCCACCTCCGGCCTGGAGTACTACAAGGTCTCCGAGTCCACCAGCCAGCCCGCCGCCCTCTACGTCGACCCCGCGAACGGCGCGGTCCGCTGGAAGCTCGGCGCCTGCTGCGACAACGGCCGCGGCGTCGCCGCGGACGTCTGGCCGGGCAGCTCGGGCCCGGAGATGTGGTCCTCGTCCGACGGCTCCGTCCGCGACGAGGGCGGCGCCCCCAAGGGCCGCAAGCCGTCCTCCGCCAACTTCCTCG
Organism: Streptomyces griseomycini; assembly: GCF_014203535.1. Taxonomy (GTDB): domain Bacteria; phylum Actinomycetota; class Actinomycetes; order Streptomycetales; family Streptomycetaceae; genus Streptomyces; species Streptomyces griseomycini. Next base: position 25,960 of record NZ_JACHJI010000014.1, on the reverse strand, counting down.
CCTGGTGGGACGGCGACCCCGTGCGCGAACTCCTCGACGGCACCCGCATCGACAAGTACGGCACGTCCTCCGACACCCGCCTGCTGACCGGCTCCGGCGTCTCGCCCAACAACGGCACCAAGTCCACGCCCGCCCTGTCCGGCGACATCCTCGGCGACTGGCGCGAGGAGGTCGTCTGGCGCACCGGTGACAACAGGGCGCTGCGCATCTACTCCACCCCGCACGACACGGACACCAGGATCACGACGCTGCTGCACGACACCCTGTACCGCACGTCCCTGGCCTGGCAGAACACCGGTTACAACCAGCCCCCGCACACCGGCTTCTTCATCGGCGCCGACATGCCGACACCGCCGAGGCCGGTGGTGTTCACGCCCTGACGCCCGGCAGGGGAGGAACCGTGTGACGTCCATGGGGCGCGCCGGGAACCACGGCCTGTTCCCGGCGCGCCCCTGCCGGCTCCGGCAGGAGCCGCCGGTCGTACGGCTGTCGGCTCGGCGGCCCGTCGGCAAAGGCGGGGGAGAGACGGTCGCGACCGTGGAAAACACCGGGCAGCCGCTCGCCCCGGACCTACCATCACGCGTATGACGACCCATCACGAGATACTCGAGGCCGCGCTGGCCCGGATCACCACCGGTTACGTGTTCCCCGAGAGGGCGGCCACCATCGACGCGGCGATCAGGCGCCGGCTGGCCGAAGGCGCGTACCGCGGCCTGGAGGTGCGTGAGCTGTGCGAGCGGGTCACGGACGACCTCCAGAAGGCCTGCGCGGACAAGCACCTGCGGCTGTTGTGGACCGAGGAGCCGCAGCCGATGGACGAGGAACCGGAGGACGTCGCCCGCGCCCGCTTCGCGCGGTACGCCCGGGAGAACAACTACGGCATCCGGCGGGTGGAGCAGCTCGACGACCACATCGGTTACCTCGACCTGCGCATGATCGCCCCCGCCGACCTGGGCGGTCCCGCGATCGCCGCCGCCATGCAACTGCTCGCTCCCACCGAGGCACTGGTCATCGACCTGAGGCAGTGCCGGGGCGGCGCACCGGAGGGTGTGCAGCTGTGGTGCAGCTACTTCTTCGCCGATGACGGGGTGCACCTCAACGACATCTACGAGCGGGCCACCGACTCCACCCGCCAGTACTGGACCCTTGGGCACCTCGCCGCCCCGCGCTACCTCGATCGCCCGGTCGCCGTGCTGACCGGTGACCTCACCTTCTCGGGCGGGGAGGAACTGGCGTACAACCTGAAGGCGCAGGGGCGCGCCACCCTGATCGGCCGGACCACCCGGGGCGGCGCCCACCCCACGACCCGTATTCCGGTCGCCCCGCACGTCACCGTGACCGTTCCCACCGCCCGCTCGGTCAACCCGGTCACCGGCACCAACTGGGAAGGCGTCGGAGTCGAACCGGACCTGGCCGTCGCGGCCGGGGAGGAGCTGAAAGCGGCACTGGAGCACCTGCGCACGCGGCTCGTGGACAGCCGGACCGACCTCACCGCGGAGCAGGGACGACGATCGTCGCCGGCGGCTTCGGGTGCTGCCCCCGGGCGCGGGGCAGGGTGAGGAGCTCGACGGTGTTCACGCCCTGAGCGGACGGCACGGCACCGCCCGTTCGGTGGTCTCGCCCCCCCTCGCCCGCCTGTACCCGGTACAGGCGGGCGTCCGGCCTGCGGGTCACGGACTCGGTGAGCCGGCCGTCCGTGAAGAGGGCCCCCGCACCGTCCTCCACCGCCCACCCGGCGGACAGCGCGCCGCTCGCCACGGCCGCCCGGTAGGAGGCCCGGCGGCCGGGTTCGCTGTCGTAGTGCGGGCACACCGACCCGGGCAGCAGCCCCAGCCCGTCCCGCAGGTACGTCAGCGGGCCGAAGGAGTCGGTGTGCGAGCCCTCGCCCCAGCAGTTGGCGCCGGCGCTGATCCCGCACAGCAGCGTCCCGCGGTCGTACGCCTCGTGCAGCAGCCGGTCGACGCCGTGGGTGCGCCAGACCGCCAGCAGGTTGGCGGTGTTGCCGCCGCCGACGTACACGACGTCCCGGGAGAGCAGGAAGGCCCGCAGCGCCGCGTCGTCGAGCTCGCGCCGGAACAGCGGCAGGACGGACGGCTCGCAGTCGCGCGGCCGGAACGCCTCCAGGAACCGCTCGACGTACGCGGGGGCGTCACCGCCGGCCGTGGGGACGAAGCACACCTTGGGACGCGACGTGCGTGCGTGACCGAGCAGCCAGTCGTCCAGCAGTCCGTCGTCGTCGGTGGAGAAGCCGCCCCCGAGGAGCGCCACCCGGCGAGCGGGAACGGCGGTGTCCCGGGTCACCGGCCCGCCCCCTCCGGGGCGGGGACCACCTTCCGGCCGAGCCGCTCGAAGGCGGTGGGGGAGGGGCGGTGAGGCAGGAAGGCGCTGATCCGGCGGGCGCAGTCCGCGGCACTGGTCGTGGTCGTGTCGCACTCGACGTCGTACAGGCCGTGCGCGTGGACCCGCTCGAACTGCCGGGCCGCGAGGCCCGCCGGGCGGTCGCCCCGCGCCCGCTCGCGCCGCTCCAACTCCTCCGGCGAGCACCGCACGCCGACCAGGACGACCTCCCGCGGGTCGAACAGCCCGAGGCAGTCCGTCAGCCGCCACTCCTCGCTCAGCACGTGGTCCACCACCACGTTGTTCCCCGCCGCGGCCATGCCGGCGACCGCCCGGTGGAACCCCTTCCACGTGCGGTGCAGCACGCCGGGGAGCTCGTCCGCGTCGATCTCCCGGCGCGACCGCATCGCGTGGAAGGCGTCCACGGGCATGTGGAAGTACGGCTCGTCCAGCACCTGCAGCAGTTCCCTCGCGATGCTGGACTTCCCCGAACTGGACGTCCCGTTCAGGAAGATGATCCGTCCGTGCATCGGGGCTCCTTCGCTGTCGCCGGTGGGGGCCCGGTCATCATCCCCCACCGGCGGTCCTCAGCTCACCGTGCAGGTCCGCCCACCCAGCTCGAAGGCCGTCGGTTCGGTGTTCGCCGCCGACCGGCTCGCCGTGAAGCCGAAGCCGGCCGACGAGCCCGCCGCCACGGTGCCGTTCCAGTCGGTGTTGCGCACCGCCACCGACGGACCCGACTGCGTGTGGGCTCCGTTCCAGAGCTGGGAGATCCTCTGCCCGTCCGCGAAGGACCAGTTCAGCGTCCAGCCGTTCCAGGCTTCGGCGCCCGTGTTCGTCACCCGGACCTCGGCCTGGAAGCCGTCGGACCACTGGTTGGTGATCGTGTACGTCACCGCGCAGGCACCCGAGGGCTGCGGATCCGGGTCCGTGCCGCCGTCGTCCCCGCCCCCGGTGTCCGAGGTGTCGCCGTAGACGACGCCGCGTCCGTTGGTCGCCACGTACACCCGGCCGTACACCCGCGGGTCACCGGTGATCGCCGCGCCGGTCCAGCCCCACTGGTGGGCGTCGTCGTTGATGCGAGTCCAGGTGGCGCCGCGGTCCGTGGAGCGGAAGATGCCGCGCACCCCGTCGATCTTCGCGCTGGTGTAGAGGGTCTGGTACGAGGCCCCGGGCGCCGCCTTGCCGAAGCCGACGGTGTCGGCCTCCTCCACGTTCTCCAGCCTGGTGAACGTCGCCCCGGCGTCCGTGGAGTGCCACAGGCCGTACGCCCCGTCGCTCGACCCTCCCGCCAGCCAGACGTCGCCCTTCGCGCCCGGCAGTGCCTTGAACCGCACGCTGTCGCCGCCGGGCAGCCCGGTCGCGGACGACTCCTCGAAGGTCGCCCCGCCGTCCGTACTGACGTAGAGCTTCCCGGACTTGAAGCCGTAGAAGGTCTCCGGGTCCACCCGGTCCGACTCCACGACCGCTCCGTCCGGGATGCCGGCCGACTTCGACCAGGACGTGCCGAACCCGGTCGTGTGGTGCACGCCGGTGCCCTGGGGGCTCCACACGAACCGGCTGCCGTCGGCCGCCGCCGCGACCGTCCCGCCCCCGCTGACGCCCGAGGGGTCCGTCCCCGCGAACCAGTTGGCGCCGTTGTCGGTGGAGAACGCGATGTGCGGGCCGGAGTCCACGTTGCCGGCCCGGACCACCGTGTCCGGGTTCGACTCGGCGAAGTCCAGGCTCGTCGTCGAGGTGAAGTTCGGCCGGGTGAACATCATCGACGGGACCTTCGTCAGGTCCGTGTGCCGGAAGCCGCCGATGTCACCGAGCGCGCTGAGCAGCGGCGCGCCCGACGGGGGAGAGGCGAGGTCGTTGACGGCCGTCTCCTCCAGGCCGCGCACCATGGGCGTGATGGCGAACTTCGAGCCGGAGTCCCAGTTCGTGAGGTTCTCGGTGCCGTAGATCGTCGCGCCCGTGCCGTACATCATGCGGTCCGAGTCGAAGGGGTCGATCTCCAGCGCCTCGGTCATCCAGCCGAGCTTCGGGGTCTGCTCGGGCGGGGCGGGGTCGGCGCCCCAGGTGAGCCACGGCACGGACGAGACGTCCATGGTGTAACGGTTCTCGCGGTTCGGGTACGACGTGTAGTCCCACGCCTTGGTCCAGGTCGCGCCGCTGTCCGTGGAGCGGAAGATCTGGGTGTCCGGCCACCAGGAGCTGTAGGCGGTGGCCATCACCGTGCCCGGGTCCTGCCGGTCCACCGTCAGACCGCTGAAGCCGTAGTACGTGTCGGCCTCGGCGACGGGGCTGATGTCCGTCCAGGTGCCGGTCGCCGTGGTGTACCGGTACAGGCGGCCCCTGCCGCCGTCGTACGGGCCGCCGGTGTCGCTGTAGGCGAGGTAGAGGTGGCCGTTCTCGGCGTCGAGGACGCCCTTGTGGGCCAGGTACCCCGTCGGCTGTCCGGGCAGGCGCTCCCAGGTCGCGCCCGCGTCCGTGGACCGGTACACGGCGTTGTCCTTGTCGGCGACACCGACGTAGACCGTCTTCGTCGCGCTGCCGGGGGTGCCCGTCGACTCGTCGAAGGTGACCCAGACGATCCCCTGGTTGTCACTGGCGTACCCGGAGGCGTCGCTCGGGTCCTGCGCGTAGTTCCCGACGTTGGGGAAGTCCGTCACCTGGGACCAACTCGCCCCCGAGTCGGTCGACCGCCACAGCCCCTTCCCGCTGGGCGCGCCCAGGTACAGCACGCTGTTGCGGTGCGGGTCGACGGCCAGGCGTTCCCCCATGCCCCGGCCCGGCATGTTGCCGCCCAGCTTGAACGGCAGGTCGGCCTTCTTCCAGGTGGCGCCCCGGTCGGCGGAGCGCAGCACCGCGCCGTCGCCCGGGTCCCAGTCGTTGGTGTACGTGCCGACCGCCGCGTACACCCGGTCGGGGTCGACCGGGTCGGAGGCGAGGCTCACCACGCCGGTGTGTCCCCAGTCGTCCCAGCCCACCGAGTCCAGCAGCGGGGTCCAGGTCTTCGTCGCCTCCTGCCAGCGGTAGGCGCCGCCGATGTCGGTGCGGGCGTAGGCCAGGTCCTTCTCGCTGCGGTTGAAGACGATGCCGGGGACGAAGCCGCCGCCGTCGATGCGGGCGTTCTTCCAGGTGTAGGTGTCGGCGGCGAGGGCGGCGCCGGCCGGCTCCGGGGCGTCCGCGGCCGCGAGGGCGGGCGGGCCGCCCGCGAGCAGACCGGCCGCCAGCGCGAGCACGACCGTGAGGGTGCGGGTTCTTCGCACGGGGCGTTCCTTCCTCATGGTGGGGGAGGGCAGGGGCGGGGAGCGTGCGAGGGCCGGGCGGCCCCCCGTGCGCTGGGGGCCGCCCGGCCGGGTGGCCCCGGCGTCAGGTGCCGGGGCCGGTACGCGGAGCGTTGGCGGGGGCTATTCGAGGAGCTCCGCGTACGCGCCCATGGCCGTGGCGATGTCCGCCTGGGCCCAGAACCGGTGGTACGTGAAGGTGGGCGCGGCGCCGCCCGCCAGGTAGGACTCGATCTTCGACCAGGCCGGGTCGTCCTGGTAGAAGGAGCGGATCGAGTCGAACGTCGACGACGAGTTGATCGCGTCGCCGTTGGGCATGGTGCCGGTCCAGCCGCTCGGGACGTACACCGGGTCGTCGAAGCGCTCGTAGTCGGCGCGGGTCTCCGGGACGGCGATGCCCAGGTCGTCCTGGTGGTTGGCCCACATGCCGTCGAGGAGCTTCTTCGCGGTGGCGGCGGCCTCGGTGTCGCCGGAGCGGTCGGCGTAGTACGTCAGGGTCTTGGCGTACGCCGCCGCGACGCCCACGTCGTTGGTGTAGTCGACGACGTCGACGTGCAGGCCGCTGTTGGCGCCGGGGTTCGCGGCGTTCCACGTGTCGGGCTTGCCCGACCAGCGGAGCGTCGACGGGATCCGGAAGGTGCCGTCCGGGTTGACCGTGGTCTCGGACAGGGCCCAGTCCACCCACTTGTCGAGGACCGACTTGGCGAGCGCGTTGCCGGTCTGCTGGTACAGCTCGGCGACCCGCTCCATCGACCACGCCTGGAAGCCGAACCACTGGTTCGACGGCGGGTCGTGGTAGACCGGCTTCTCGTCGTAGTGCATGCCGTAGAAGGTCGGCGTGCCGGCCGGCGGGGTCGTGTACCGTCCCGCCCAGCTGTTGGTCGCGCCGCCCGCGATGCCGCCCTCGTCGGACTGCAGCCAGCGGTAGAACTCCAGCTGCCGCTGCATCGACTTGGCCCAGTCGTCCGCGCCGGTCGCCGACTTCGGCTTCAGCGGCGCGTAGCTGCTCAGCGCGTACGCGGCGAGCGGGTTCTGGTAGCCGCCGTGCGCGTGGCTGGAGCCGATGCGCCAGGCCCAGCCCGCCGAGGAGTCGGTGGCCCCGCCCCAGGCGTAGTACCAGGACAGCAGGTAGTGCGAGGAGTCCTTGCCGGTGCCGGCCGGGCAGGAGGGGCTGGTGCAGTTGCCGATCTTCTTGAAGTACTTGTCGAACATGGCGTAGCGCAGGTAGTCACCCATCTTCGCGGCCTTGGCGACGGTCGCGGAGACGTCGGAGCCCTTGCCCTGCTCCTTGGCCCACTTGTCCGCCCAGTACGCGGCCTGCACGGCGCGCGCGTCGGCGTCCGGGGCGTTGGTGAACTTCCACTGCTTGGCGTAGGACGCGTCCTTGGTGAACAGGTCCAGGTAGCCGTTCTTCCCGCCGTACTTGAAGGCGTCGCAGGTGGGCTGCGGGACGGTCTCCCACACCGACTCCTGCGGGCCGCGCTGGAAGGTGTTGATGTACGACGGTCCGGTGTCCGACGGGCCCGCCTCGCACTTGCCGGGCGAGTTGCCGTAGCCGTAGACGTTGTCGACGTCCTGGATCCAGTGCATGCCGTAGACGTCGTCCGTGCCGTAGGCGGACCTCAGCTCGGCCGCGATCGGGTCGGGGCCGACCGAGACGCCCGGGTCGAGCGCGGACGGGTACTCGTTCGGGGTGTCGTGCTCGGGCGCGTACGTCGCCGGCTTGGAGGCGTTGTAGAAGGAGTTGGTCGGCTGGTCCGCGCGGGTCGGGATCATGTACTTCTCCATGATCTCCCAGGCCCCGTTGAACTTCGACCAGTCACCGGTCACCTTGCCGTACATGGCCTGCAGCCACAGCAGGTAGCTGTACGCCTCCGAGGTGGTCTCGTGGCCGTGGTCCGGCGCCTCGACGATCAGCGTCTCGACCGAGTGGTAGGGAATGCCCTCGGGCGAGAAGTAGCCGTTCGCCGGATCGGTGATCTTGCCGTAGAGCTCCAGGAAGCGCGCGTCGTACGCCTTCTGCGCGCCCAGCTGCGTCACCGTGACCGCGGCCTTGCCGTGCCCCGGTGCCGTCGACTCGAAGACCGCCGAACCGGTGCCGGAGTCGTCGGCGCTGATGGTCACCTTCTGCGCGGTGTCCCAGTTCGACGGCGTGAAGGTGAGCGAGGCGCCACCGGTGACCGACAGCCCCGAGTTGCCGCTCGCCCGGGCCGTGGTGACGGTCACGTTCGCGCTCGGCTGCTTCGACAGCTTCACCTCGTACGTGCCCGACTCGCCCTGCTGGACGCCCAGCTGGGCGGGGTTGGCCACCACGGTGGGGCCCGAGGCGACCGTGATGCCGACCGGGGTCGAGGTCGCGGAGGCGCCCATGCTGTCGTGGGCCTTCGCCACCAGCGAATGACTGCCCACGGTCAAACCAGCGACCGAAAGGGTGAACGGCGCGCTCGTGTCCGTGCCCAGCAGTTCGGTGTCGTCGTAGAACTCCACCTTGGTGATCGTGGCGTCGTCGGCGGCCGCCGCGGTCGCCGCGAGCGGGACGGTCTCCCCCTGGGTGTAGACGGCGCCGGCCTCGGGGCTGGTCAGCACGGTGATCGGCGGCTGATGGGCGCCGGTGCAGGTGGTGCCGTTGATCGCGAAGGACGTGGGCGCGGCGTTGCTGCCGCTGTAGGAGAACTGGGCGCCGGTCGTGACGGCGGCGCCGGCGGCGATCCGGGCGTTGTACCCGGCGTTCTTCACGGTCACGGTCTTCCCGGACTGCGACCAGCTGCCGTTCCAGCCGTTCACGAGCTTCTGGTTGCCCGCGTAGTCGTACGTCAGCGTCCAGCCGTCGATGGTGTCGGTGCCGCGGTTGGTGAGGGTCAGGTCCGCGGTGAAGCCGGAGCCCCAGTCGTTCGCCTTGTAGTCGACGCTGCACTGGACAGCTGCCGCCTGAGCGGGAGTTGAACCTGAGGAGAGCATCGTCAGCGGAAGCGCGAGGGCCGCCGCGGCGGACGTCCACAACCGCCGGACGCCTCTGCGTCTTCTGGGTGGGGGATGCATGGTGCTGGTTCCTCCTGCGACTCGGAGAGGTCAAGGCTTGAACCAGTGGGAGCGCTCCCATAGTGGGGACGGGGTGGGGTGCGGTCAAGGCTTGTGAGGAGTCGAAAACATTCGACGGGACGACTTGAGGGAAAGTCAGCAACACCCTCTGTTCTTCGCCGTCACTTGGCGCTAGCTTCATGGGCACCAGTGGGAGCGGTTCCACCAGTCGGCGCGTCCGTCACGGCGCGTCCGAACTGCAAGGAGTCGCTCATGCGCCACCCCCCGCGTTCAGTACTTTTAGCCACCCCCGCGCACGGCGGAGCCCTCCGCCACGCCCCCTTCCGTGGGCGGCGCCGGGACGGCGGCGATCCGGCTCGACGGCACCACCCGCACCCCGGGCGCGGGGCCGGCGCACTTCCGTGGGACCCCACGTCGTCCGCGCTGCCCGAGAACTCCCCGGGCGGCGCCACGGGCCCGTCCCGAACCGGGTCACGACGGCACTCCCACCCGTACGGCACCGGGCCGCGCGGTCACCCGCGCGGCCTCGAAGGACAGCTCCCCTACGGATAGGAAACCCGCACTCATGAGTCGCACCAGAACCGCGCTCCTCGCCGCCATGGCGCTGGTCGCCGGCGCCACGGGAACGGCGTTCGCCGTCGTCCCCGGCGACGTCGGCGCGGCCGCCGTCCCCTGCACCGTGGACTACAAGGTGCAGAACCAGTGGAACACCGGCTTCACCGCGTCCGTGACGGTCACCAACAACGGCGCCGCCAAGTCGTCGTGGGCGGTGAAGTGGTCGTACGCCGGCAACCAGAAGATCACCAGCGGCTGGAACGCCAAGGTCACCCAGTCCGGCGCGAACGTCACCGCCGCCAACGAGTCCTACAACGGCGCGCTGGCCACCGGCGGTTCGGCCACCTTCGGCTTCCAGGGCACCTACAGCGGCACCAACGCGATCCCCGCCACCTTCACCCTCGACGGCGTGACCTGCAACGTCGACTCCGGCGGCGGCCCCACCGACCCGCCGCCGGACCCGACCGACCCGCCGCCCGGCAACCGGGTCGACAACCCCTACGACGGCGCCAAGGTGTACGTGAACCCCGAGTGGTCCGCCAAGGCCGCCGCCGAGCCGGGCGGCAGCCGCATCGCCAACCAGCCCACCGGCGTCTGGCTGGACCGCACCGCCGCCATCAACGGGGTCAACGGCGGCATGGGCCTGCGCGACCACCTGGACGAGGCCCTGAAGCAGAAGGGCTCCGGCGAACTCGTCGTCCAGCTGGTCATCTACAACCTGCCCGGCCGCGACTGCGCCGCGCTCGCCTCCAACGGCGAACTCGGCCCGACGGAGATCGACAAGTACAAGACCCAGTACATCGACCCGATCAAGACCATCCTCGCCGACCCGAAGTACGCCCCGCTGAGGATCGTCACCACGGTCGAGATCGACTCCCTGCCGAACCTGGTCACCAACGTCTCCCCGCGGCCCACCGCCACGCCGAACTGCGACGTGATGAAGGCCAACGGCAACTACGTCAAGGGCGTCGGCTACGCCCTGAACAAGCTCGGCGACGTGCCCAACGTCTACAACTACGTGGACGCCGGACACCACGGCTGGCTCGGCTGGGACGACAACTTCGGCGCCTCGGCGGAGATGTTCAAGCAGGCCGCCACCGCCGAGGGCGCGACCGTGGCCGACGTGCACGGCTTCATCGCCAACACCGCCAACTACAGCGCGCTGAAGGAGGACCACTTCTCGGTCGACCAGACCGTGGCCGGCAAGTCGGTGCGCGAGTCGAAGTGGGTCAGCTGGAACCGCTACGTCGACGAGCTGTCGTACGCCCAGGCCCTGCGCGAGAAGCTGGTCTCGCTCGGTTTCGACTCGAAGATCGGCATGCTGATCGACACCTCCCGCAACGGCTGGGGCGGGGCGAACCGGCCCACCGGGCCCGGCGCCACGACCAGCGTGGACACCTACGTCGACGGCGGCCGCTACGACCGGCGGTTCAACACGGGCAACTGGTGCAACCAGAAGGGCGCGGGTCTCGGCGAGCGGCCGCAGGCCTCGCCGGAGCCCGGGATCGACGCCTACGTGTGGATGAAGCCCCCGGGCGAGTCCGACGGGGCGAGCAAGGTCATCGACAACGACGAGGGCAAGGGCTTCGACCGGATGTGCGACCCGACGTACACCGGCAACCCGCGGAACGACAACAACATGTCGGGGGCGCTGCCCGACGCCCCCATCTCCGGGCACTGGTTCTCCGCCCAGTTCCAGGAGCTGATGAAGAACGCGTACCCGCCGCTGTCCTGACCGGCCGGCTCCGCTGAGCCGCCGGGGCCGGGCCCGCCAGGTCCGGTCCCGGCGGCCGCACACGCCCTTCCCTCCCTCCGCGACAGCACGGCCGCTCCCGCGAAGAACCTTTTTGCGGGAGCGGCAACACGTGTTGCTCCCGTCCGGTGCGTCGGAGCACCCTTGGCGGCATCCGAGCGGAGAGGCTGACCACCATGACGCACCACCACGAGCACCACCACGACGGCGACCACGGTCCCGGGCACCACCACGACCACACCGACATCGACTGGGCCGAGATGGCCCCCCTGCTCGAATCCCAGGCGGAACTCTTCGCCCCGCTGTACGAGCAGGCCCTGAACTGGCTGGCGAAGGAGGTCACCGAGCCCGGACTCGTCGTCGACGCGGGCAGCGGGCCCGGCGTCATCTCCGGCCTCCTCGCCGAGACCTTCCCGGGCGCGCGGATCGTGGCCGTCGACGGCTCCGCACCACTGCTGGAGCGGGCCGGCGCCCGGGCCGCCCGCCTGGGCTTCGCCGACCGCTTCGGCACCCTCGCCGGTGAACTGCCCGAGGTGCTCGACGCGTTGGACTACCCGGCCGACCTGCTGTGGGCCAGCCGCAGCGTGCACCACCTCGGCGACCAGAGCGCCGCGCTCGCCGCGCTCGCCGCACGGCTCGCACCCGGGGGCACGCTGGCGGTGTTGGAGGGCGGCCTGCCCGCCCGGTTCCTGCCCCGCGACATCGGTTTCGGCCGGCCCGGACTCCAGGCGCGCCTCGACGCGGTGGAGGAGGAGTGGTTCGCCCGGATGCGCGCCGAACTGCCGGGCTCGGTGGCGCACACCGAGGACTGGCCGGCCCTGCTGGCCTCGGCCGGCCTGCGCCGCCCCCGCTCGCGCACCTTCCTCCTCGACCTCCCCGCACCGGCCACGGACCGCGCCCGCGCCTACGTCGTCACCTCCCTCGGGCGCATCCGCGAGGCCATGGCCGAGAGGCTGGACGCCGAGGACCGCGCCACCCTCGACCGCCTCCTCGACCCCGGCGACGAGGCGAGCCTGCACCACCGCCCGGACGTGTTCGTCCTGGCCGCCCACACGGTCCACACGGCGGTACGGCCCGTGTGACCACGCCCTTGACTTCGAGAGCTCTCCAAGTGATGGACTCCCCGGCGGACAACGACACCAGGGGGTAACCATGACCGACTCTCAGGTCGCGCTCATCACCGGCGGGGGCAGCGGCATCGGGGCCGCCGTCGCGCGGCGGTTGCTGGACGCGGGGCAGCGGGTGGCCGTCACCGGGCGCGGTGCCGGGCGGCTGCGCGGCTTCGCGAAGGAACTGGGCGAACCCGAAGGGCTGTTGACGCTCCCCGGGAACGCGGCGGTGTACGACGACGTGCGGTCGGCGGTCGACACCGTGCTGGCGGAGTTCGGCCGGCTGGACACCGTCGTCGCCAACGCCGGTTTCGCCACCCACGATTCGGTCGCCGAGGGCGACCCCGCCGGGTGGACCGAGATGGTGCTGACCAACGTCCTCGGTCCCGCCCTGCTGGTCAGGGCCTCGATCGAGGCCCTGAAGGAGACCCGGGGACGGATCGTGCTGGTGGGGAGCGTCGCCGGGTTCGTACCGGGCCCCGGCAACCTCTACGGCGCGACCAAGTGGGCGGTGACCGGGCTCGCCGAGAACACCCGGCGGCAGGTCACCGAGTGGGGCGTGGGCGTGACCCTGATCGCGCCCGGTCGGGTGGAGACCCCGTTCTGGGACACCTACGGCAGCCTCCCGCCCGGCCACCTGCTCACCGCCGACCAGATCGCCGACTCGGTCGTGTGGGCCCTGGGGCAGCCGGCCGGCGTGGACGTCAACACCGTGGTCGTCCGGCCCGTCGGCCAGCCCAACTGACCGACCGCACACAGGCGCCCGGAGGCCTCCCCGCACCCTGCCGAAGGGCGCGGGGGGCCGCCGGGCGCGGGACGTCAGGCCCCGTTGAACTCCGCGGGGTCCGGACCCAGCCGCCGGTCCTCGTTCAGGGCGCTGATCGCCGCGAGGTCCTCGGCGTCCAGGCTGAAGCCGAAGACGTCGATGTTCTCCTCGATCCGGGACGGCGTCACCGACTTCGGGATGACGACGTTGCCCAGCTGGATGTGCCAGCGCAGGACGACCTGGGCCGGGGTGCGGCCGTGCTTCTGCGCGATGGCCACGATCGCCGGGACCTCCAGCAGGCCCTTGCCCTGGCCCAGCGGCGACCAGGCCTCGGTGGCGATGCCCTGCTCGGCGTGGTACTCGCGCGCGGCGTGCTGCTGCAGGTGCGGGTGCAGCTCGATCTGGTTGACCGCCGGGACCACCGACGTCTCGGCGATCAGGCGCTCCAGGTGCTCGGGGAGGAAGTTGGACACGCCGATCGCGCGGATCCGGCCGTCGGCGTGCAGCTTCTCGAACGCCTTGTACGTGTCCACGTACAGGCCCCGCTCGGGGGTCGGCCAGTGGATGAGGTACAGGTCCACGTAGTCCAGGCCCAGCTTCGACACGGAGGCGTCGAAGGCGCGCAGCGTCGCGTCGTACCCCTGGTCGCTGTTCCAGAGCTTGGTGGTGACGAAGAGGTCCTCGCGGGGGACGCCCGACCGCGCGATGGCCTTGCCGGTGCCCTCCTCGTTGCCGTAGATCGCCGCGGTGTCGATGCTGCGGTAGCCCGCCTCCAGCGCCGTCGCGACGGCCGTCTCGGCCTCGTCGTCCGGCACCTGCCAGACGCCGAAGCCCAGCTGGGGCATCTCGACGCCGTTGTTCAGGATGATCGGGGGGACCTTGCTCACGAGCTCTCGATCCTTAGGTTGTGGTCAGGTGATACTCCCATGGTCAACGATCACGGCCCGTGATGCATTCCTGACGGGAGAATTCACGCGGGGTAGAGTGCGTCGACCTCTTCCGCGTACGCCCTCTCGATCGCCCTCCGCTTCAGCTTCAGCGACGGCGTGAGCAGCCCGTGCTCCTCGGTGAACGGCTGCGCCAGGATCCGGAAGGTGCGGATCGACTCGGCCTGCGAGACGAGGGTGTTGGCCGCGACCACCGCCCGCCGCACCTCCGCCTCCAGGTCCGGGTCCCGCACCAGCTCGGCCGGTGTCGGCTTCGGCTTGCGGCGCATGGTCAGCCAGTGCTCGACCGCCTCCGGGTCCAGTGTGACCAGGGCGGCGACGTACGGGCGGTCGTTGCCGACGACGATGCACTGGCTGACCAGCGGGTGGTCCCGCACCCGCTCCTCCAGCAGCCCCGGCGAGACGCTCTTGCCGCCCGAGGTGACCAGGACCTCCTTCTTGCGGCCGGTGATGGTCAGATAGCCGTCCCCGTCCAGGGAACCGAGGTCGCCGGTGGCCAGCCAGCCGTCGTGCAGGGTCTCGCCGGTCGCCTCGGGGTTGTTGAGGTAGCCCTGGAAGACGGTGCCGCCCCGCAGCCAGATCTCCCCGTCCTCGGCGATGTGCACGGTGACCCCGGGAACGGGCAGGCCGACCGTGCCGTACCGGGTGCGCTCGGGCGGGTTGGCGGTGGCGGCCGCCGTCGACTCCGTGAGGCCGTACCCCTCGTAGACGTGGACGCCTGCGCCCGCGAAGAACAGCCCGAGCCGGCGGTCCATCGCCGAGCCGCCCGACATGGCGTGCCGGATCCGGCCGCCCATCGCGGTGCGGATCCTGGAGTAGACGAGCTTGTCGAAGAGCTGGTGCTGCACCCGCAGGGCCGCGGACGGGCCGGGCCCGGTGCCCCAGGCCTTCGCCTCGACGGCCTCCGCGTACCTGACGGCCACCTCGACGGCCCTCTCGAACGGCCCCGCGCGGCCCTCCAGCTCCGCCCTGCGCCGCGCCGCGTGGAACACCTTCTCGAAGATGTACGGCACGGCCAGGATGAACGTCGGCCGGAACGCGGCCAGGTCGGGCATCAGGGCCGCCGCGTCCAGCCGCGGCTGATGGCCGAACTTCACCTTGCCCCGGACCCCGGCGACCTGCACCATCCGCCCGAAGACGTGCGCGAGCGGCAGGAACAGCAGCGTCGCCGCCCGGTCGTCCTTCCCGGAGCGGAACACCGGCTCCCAGCGCGCGACGACGGTGTCCGCCTCGTGCATGAAGTTGCCGTGCGTGAGGACGCAGCCCTTGGGACGGCCCGTGGTGCCCGAGGTGTAGATGACCGTCGCCACCGAGTCGGGGGTGACCGCCCGCCGGTGCCGGTGCACCACCTCGTCGTCGAGGTGCGCGCCCGCGTCGTACAGCTCCTGCACCGCGCCCGCGTCGAGCTGCCACAGCCGGCGCATCCGCGGCAGCCGGTCGATGACGGTGGCGATCGTCATCGCGTGGTCCTCGTGCTCCACGACCGCGGCCGTCACCTCGGCGTCGTGCAGCATCCAGGAGCACTGCTCGGCGGAGGACGTGGGGTACACCGGCACGACCTGCGCGCCGATCGTCCACAGCGCGAAGTCGAAGAGCGTCCACTCGTACCGGGTGCGGGACATGATCGCGACCCGGTCGCCGAAGCGGACCCCGCCCGCGAGCAGGCCCTTGGCGAGGGCGAGCACCTCGTCGCGGAACTCGGCGCTGGTCACGTCCCGCCACCGGCCGGTGTCGTCCTTGCGGCCCAGCGCGACGTACGACGGGTCCTCCTCGGCGTACTGGAAGACCACGTCGGCCAGACCGCCGACCGGGGGCGCCAGGGCCGGCGGAGGACTGGTGATCTCGCGCAATCCCGCTCCCCGTTCCCCGCTTCTCGGCGCTCGGACTGGTCGGCCCGGTCGGCCCGGTCGGACCGGCCGGACTGGTCCGGGAGGGTGACCTCCCGCACAGCGCCGTGAAAGCTACCCCACCGGGCCGGGGTGCGGGAGAGGGGACGAGAACCGGGCGGGACCCCGGTCCGTGCTGGTCAGCGGAGGAAAATGCGCTCACATGGGGAAGGGTCGGACAGAAACCTGACGGCGGAGTAAGTTTCGGCGCCGTAATCTCCACGGAATCTGTACGACCCCATGACCGCCCCTTGGGGCGCGGTACCGGTCCCCCTGGTCCCAGCGCACGCGCGGGCGAAAGCGTCACCCCCGCCCGCTGCGGTGCAGCCGGTCGCCGCCCGCCAGGATCGCCGCCGTCAGGGCGTCGGCCGCCCCCTGCGCGGAGGGGCGGACCCGGCCGTGCGCCACCACGAAGTCCACCTCGCCCGGCTCCGGCAGGCCCGCCCGCTCCGGCACCCGCACCAGCCCCGGCGGGATCAGCCCGCGCGCGTGCACCATCACCCCCAGTCCGGCGCGGGCCGCCGCGAGCAGGCCGCTGAGGCTGCCGCTGGTGCACACGACGCGCCACCGTCTGCCCTGCCGCTCCAGCGCCCGCAGGGCCAGGGCCCGGGTGATGCCCGGCGGGGGGTAGACGATCAGCGGCACCGGGCGGTTCGGGTCCAGACGCAGCCCCGGTGCGCCGATCCACACCAGCTCGTCGTGCCAGACCAGCCGGTGCGGAGCGGCGCGCGGGTCCTCGGGCCGCCGTTTGGCCAGCACCAGGTCCAGCTTCCCCGCGGCGAGCTGCTCGTGCAGCGTGCCCGACAGCTCGACCGTCAGCTCCAGGTCGACCTCCGGGTGCTCGTGCCGGAACCGCTCGAGGATCTCCGGCAGCCGGGTCAGCACGAAGTCCTCCGACGCGCCGAACCGCAGCCGCCCGTGCGGCCGGGTGCCGGTGAAGAACCGCGTCGCCTGCTCGTGCGCGGCCAGGATCCGCCGCGCGAAGCCGAGCATCGCCTCGCCGTCCTCGGTCAGCTCCACCGCGTGCGTGTCCCGGGTGAACAGCTGCCGCCCGGTCGCGTCCTCCAGCCGCCGCACGTGCTGGCTGACGGTCGACTGGCGCAGCCCGAGCCGCCGCGCCGCCTGCGTGAAGCTCAGCGTCTGCGCCACGGACAGGAAGGTCCGCAGATGTGTCGGGTCGTACGTCCCGGTCATCCCGGCAGGCTACCGCGGTCATCACGGATCGTGATGACAGTGAGAGCGGTGTACCGGATTCCCGATCACGACGGGAAGGAGCAGGATGGGGAGGGGGCGTCTCGTCCCCGCACGACCGAGCGAACCGAGCAAGTGGAGCACCGTGACACGCCTGCGACGGCCGGCCTGGATGCCGATCGACCCGTACATCCTGCTCCTGCTCGGGACGGTGGGCCTCGCCGCGCTGCTCCCGGCCCGCGGCACCGGCGCGGACGTCGCCTCGGGCGCCTCCACGGCCGCGATCGCCTTCCTCTTCTTCCTCTACGGAGCCCGGCTGTCCACCCGTGAGGCCCTGGACGGCCTGAAGCACTGGCGCCTCCACGTCACCGTCCTGGCCTGCACGTTCGTCGTCTTCCCGGTGCTGGGCCTGGCCGCCCGCGGACTCGTCCCGGTGTTCCTGACCGACCCCCTGTACCAGGGCCTGCTCTTCCTCACCCTGGTCCCCTCCACCATCCAGTCGTCGATCGCCTTCACCTCGATCGCCCGCGGCAACGTGCCCGCCGCGATCTGCGCAGGCTCCTTCTCCTCGCTGGCCGGCGTCGTGGTCACCCCGCTGCTCGCGGCGACCCTGCTCGGCGGCGGCGCGGGCGGGTTCTCCGCCGACTCGGTGGTGAAGATCGTGTCGCAGCTGCTGGTGCCGTTCGTCGCCGGACAGGTGCTGCGCCGCTGGGTCGGGGCCTTCGTCGCCCGCCACCGGAAGGTGCTCGGACTGGTCGACCGGGGCTCGATCCTGCTCGTCGTCTACACCGCGTTCAGCCAGGGCATGGTCCAGGGCATCTGGGGGCAGGTGAGCCCGGCCCGGCTCGGCGGGCTGCTCGCCGTCGAGGCCGTGCTGCTCGCCGTGATGCTGCTGCTGACCTGGTACGGCGCCAAGGCGCTGCGGTTCGGCCGGGAGGACCGGATCGCGATCCAGTTCGCCGGCTCGAAGAAGTCGCTGGCCGCCGGGCTGCCCATGGCGAGCGTGCTGTTCGGGGCGCAGGCCTCGCTGGCCGTGCTGCCGCTGATGCTCTTCCACCAGATGCAGCTGATGGTGTGCGCGGTGATCGCCAAGCGCCGCTCCCACGACCCCGTCGAGGTCAGCGGGGCGGACCGAGCCGGATCGTCACGAACCGAGGCCGGTACAGGGACACGTTCCGGCTGAGCATCACCGCGGCCCCGGCCGTCTCCAGCCAGTTCACGTCGTAGCTGAGCACCAGCCGCCCGTCGCCGCTCAGCTCCGGGTGCGCCTGCGGGTTGTAGGCGGCGGTGCCGGCCTGCGGCAGCGCGGGGCGGAACTCCTTCGCCGGCCCGTGCCACGGCCCGGTCGGGGAGCAGGCCCAGTACGCCGCCACCGTGGTCAGTCCCCCGGCGCCCGCGGCCATCGTGAACAGCACGTACGTCCCGTCCGCCCGCACCACGGAGAACGCGCTGCCCACGCCCTTTCGCCGTCCGTCGCCGAGCACCGGATGCGGGCGGGCCCGGGTCTGCCACGCCGAACCGTTCCAGTACTCCCAGGCGGCCGGGTCCGCCAGCCCGCCCTCCGGGACGCGCGCCACGTAGGCGTACGAGGCCGGACGGGAGGCGGGGCGGCCGTCGTCGCCGCCGAAGACGTACGTCCAGCCGTCCTCCTCGACCAGCGTCGTGCCGAACAGCACCCGCCGTGACGGATCGGGGACCTGCCGCTGGTCGAGCACCGTCACGACCGACTCCAGGCGCAGGTCGGGAAGCGAGAGCGTGGCGACCTCGGTGGCGTCGGGCACGCCGTAGATCCACGGGGACTGCCCGGCGGCGCGCACCCACAGCAGGACCCGGACGACCTGTTCGGCGGAGCCGGGGGAGCGGGGCTCGACCCGGGCGCCCACCGGCCAGCGCCACTGGTTCGGGGCGGGGTCGGGGAAGAGCGGGGCGGGGAGGGTGCGCTCCAGGCGGCCGTCGCGCATCAGCACCGCAGAGTTGCGCACCAGCGGGGCGGTGGCGTCCCGCCAGGCGGAGGACTCGCCGACCGGGTTGGGCGGGCGGTGCACCCGGCCCAGGTAGGTGTCGGAGAACAGCCACAACAGCCGGCCGTCGGGCAGCCGCACCGAGTGGGTGCCGTCACCGCCGGTCCAGTCGTCGGCGCGGCCGGCGTCGTCGCCGTAGCGGGCGAACTCGGCGGTGAGGGCGGAGTCGGCGGACCAGGAGGCGACGGTGCGCGGTGGGCAGGCGCCGCCGTCCGGCCGCCGGTCGCCGTCCTCCGGCAGGCCGGTGACCAGCAGGACTCCGAGGACCAGGGCCAGCACCACCGCGATCCCGGTCCCCGTGCGCTGTCGTGCTCGTGCGGCGTCGTCGGGCACGCTCCGGGACGTTAGTGGCCGATGTGGCTCCGGTCCATGGGGCGTCGGTAGGCCAGGGGCCTCGGTACGGCCAGGGGTCCTGGTGCGCGGTTCGAGGGTGCCGGTGCGGCTCAGGGAAGCAGGGCGGTCGTCGGCCCGCCGGTCCTGAGGCGGGACCCCGCGGCGCAGGGGGCGCTCCCCGCCGGCGGGGGCCCCGCCGGCGTGTCGCGGCGGACCGGTCAGTCCCGGGCGGCCGCGGCCCGCAGGGCGATGCGGTCCTCACCCGCGTACACGTTCATGGAACCGCCCCGCAGGAAGCCCACCAGCGTCAGGCCCGTCTCCACGGCCAGGTCCACGGCCAGCGAGGACGGTGCGGAGACCGCCGCCAGGACCGGGACGCCGGCCATCACCGCCTTCTGCGCCAGCTCGAAGGAGGCCCGGCCGGAGACCAGCAGGACCGCCCGGGACAGCGGGAGCCCCCCGCCCTGCAGGGCCCGGCCGACGACCTTGTCCACCGCGTTGTGCCGGCCCACGTCCTCCCGTACGTCCAGCAGCTCGCCGTCCTCGTCGAACAGGGCCGCCGCGTGCAGACCGCCGGTGCGGTCGAAGACCCGCTGGGCCGCGCGCAGCCGGTCGGGCAGGCCCGCCAGCAGCTCCGGGGTCAGGCGCAGCGGGGGAGTGTCGGCGAGGGGATGGCGGGTCGTGGTGCGCACCGCGTCCAGACTGGCCTTGCCGCACAGACCGCAGGACGAGGTGGTGTACACGTTGCGCTCGAGCGTGATGTCCGGGACCACCACGTCCGGGGAGGTCCGCACGTCCACCACGTTGTAGGTGTTGGAGCCCCCCTCGCCGGTCGCCCCGGCGCAGTAGACGATGTTCTGCAGGTCGGACGCGGTGGCCAGGACCCCCTCGCTCACCAGGAAGCCGACGGCCAGGGCGAAGTCGTCGCCCGGCGTGCGCATGGTGACCGCCAGCGGTCTGCCGTTCAGCCGGATCTCCAGGGGTTCCTCGGCGACGAGCGTGTCCGGGCGGCTGGACACCGCGCCGTCCCGGATCCGGAGCACCTTGCGTCGTTCCGTGACTCGTCCCATGTCCCCATCAGTTCCGATCGGTTCAGTCCCGGTTCTGTACGCGCTGGGAGCCGAAGCGGCCCTTGACGCACAGGTTGCCGTGGGTCACCGGGTTGTCGTGCGGCGAGGTGACCTTCACGATCTCATTGTCCTGCACGTGCGGGATGACGTCGCAGCCCACGCCGCGGTGGGCGCACCCGGTCGTCGCCTCCGTCCGCTGCGACCCGTCCCGGGTGCCGGCCGCCCGCATGCCGTACTCCGACTGGGACGACAGCGCGCCCGTCGGGCACCCGGGACGCCGGGTGCCGGGGGGCCGGACGCCCGGACGCCCGGACGATGTCGACGAGATGTTGTCGACAGTATGGAGAGCGGGGTGACAAGGGTCCGCGCGCAGGGGAGGAGCCGGGGAGGGCGGGGGAAGGCGGAAGCCGACAAGCCCGGCACCCGTTTCCTGTCGCTTCACCTGCCCTCGTACCCGTGAGTCACTGATCAGACTGGTGCATCCCGCACCCGACCCACGAGGGGAACCACCCATGATCGGCTCGCGCATCGCCGCCGTCGGCCACTACCAGCCTGCCGGGGTGCTCACCAACGAGGACCTGGCAGGCATGGTGGACACCAGCGACGAGTGGATCACGAGCCGGGTGGGCATCCGCACCCGTCACATCGCGGGCCCCGACGAGCCGGTCGACGAACTGGCCGCGCACGCCGCCGCCAAGGCGCTCGCGGCGGCCGGCCGGACGCCCGCCGACATCGACCTGGTCCTGGTCGCCACGTCCACCGCGATCGACCGCTCGCCCAACATGGCCGCCCGGGTGGCCGCACGCCTCGGCGTCCCCGCGCCCGCCGCGATGGACGTCAACGTGGTGTGCGCCGGGTTCACCCACGCCCTGGCCACCGCGGACCACGCCGTGCGGGCCGGTTCCGCGGGCCGGGCCCTGGTCGTCGGCGCCGACAAGATGTCCGAGGTGACCGACTGGACCGACCGCTCCACCTGCGTGCTCGTCGGCGACGGGGCGGGCGCGGCCGTGGTGGAGGCCGCCGGGGAGAACGGGATCGGTCCGGTGCTGTGGGGGTCGGTGCCCGAGATGGGGCACGCGGTGCGGATCGAGGGGACGCCGCCGCGGTTCGCCCAGGAGGGACAGAGCGTCTACCGCTGGGCGACCACGCGGCTGCCCTCCCTCGCGCGCCAGGCCTGCGAGAAGGCGGGGCTGGCGCCCGAGGACCTCGCGGCCGTCGTGCTGCACCAGGCCAACCTGCGGATCATCGAACCCCTCGCGCGCAGGATCGGCGCCGTCAACGCCGTCGTCGCCCGCGACGTCACCGAGTCCGGCAACACCTCGGCCGCGAGCATCCCGCTCGCCTTCTCCAAGCTCGTCGAGCGGGGCGCGGTGTCGACCGGCGACCCGGTCCTGCTGTTCGGCTTCGGCGGGAACCTGTCCTACGCGGGGCAGGTCGTGCGCTGCCCCTGAGCGTCCCCGCGTCCCCCGTGCGGGTGCGGCGGGTCGTGCCGGTGCGACGAGGCCGACTCTCCGCTCCCCTTCCCCTCCCCGGTGCGCCGTAGACTGTAGACGAAAGACAATCGTCACCGGCGCGCGGTGACACCGGCCCTGCGGCGGTGCACGGCCGCCCTGCCGAGGAGGGGGACCGCGATGCTGTCGCCAGGACTGCCCCAGGGGGCGGTGCCCAGACTCGAACGGCCCGGCCCGCTGCGCGACCGCGTCTACGAGGCGCTGCTCGAACTCATCACCACCCGCGCCCTCCAGCCCGGCCAGCACCTCGTCGAGAGCGAACTCGCCGGCCACCTCGGGGTCTCCCGCCAGCCGGTGCGCGAGGCGCTGCAGCGGCTGAACACCGAGGGCTGGGTCGACCTGCGGCCGGCGCAGGGCGCGTTCGTGCACGAGCCGACGGAGGAGGAGGCCGACCAGCTCCTCACCGTCCGTACGCTGCTGGAGGCCGAGGCCGCCCGGCTCGCCGCGCTCAACGCCGACAGCGCGGGCGTCGAGAGCCTGGAGGAGATCCTGGCGCAGGGCCTCGGGGCCGTCGCCTCCGGCGACGTGGACGCCGCCGTCGCCCTCGACGCCCGCTTCCACGCCGCGATCATGGAGCTGGCCGGCAACACCGTGCTCGCCGGGCTCGCCGCCCAGGTCGACCGGCGCGTGCGCTGGTACTACGCACCGGTCGCCCGGCGGCGCGGCGCACAGTCCTGGGCCGAGCACCGCGATCTGATCGCCGCGATCGCGGACCACGACGAGCAGCTGGCCACCCGGCTCATGCGCGAGCACACCGAGCACACCCGGCGTTCGCACCACGCACGGGCGGAGTCCTAGGGGGCGTCCGGGCGAGGGCGCCGGGCACCCTCCGGAACACCTTTGTCCTGTGAGTGGGGAAAGTGAGGGGCAATTCCTGCGCGACTTCTTCCCACTCCGGGCGGGCACTGCTACGTTCCCCTCCGAAAGCACGCCACGGACGTGACCGGGATCCGGCGCGCACAGGCCGATCGAGGCAGGGAGGGGCCCGTGAGACGTATGACGGCGCGACCCGCGAACGCCCACCAGGCCCGGCTGCTCAGGCTGTTGCGCGACGGCGGCCCCAACTCCCGCGCCCAGCTGGGCGACCAGGTCGACCTCTCGCGGTCGAAGCTGGCCGTGGAGGTGGACCGGCTGCTGGAGACGGAACTGGTCGTGGCCGACGGACTCGCCGCTTCGCGCGGCGGCCGGCGCTCCCACAACATCCGGCTCAACCCGCACCTGCGCTTCCTCGGCGTCGACATCGGTGCCACGTCGATCGACGTCGCCGTGACCAACGCCGAGCTGGAGATCCTCGGGCACCTCAACCAGCCCATGGACGTCCGCGAGGGACCCGTCGCGGTCTTCGAACAAGCACTGGCCATGGCCGCCAAGCTGAAGGCCTCCGGTGTCGCGGAGGGCTTCGACGGCGCCGGCATCGGCGTCCCCGGCCCGGTCCGCTTCCCCGAGGGCGTCCCGGTGGCCCCGCCGATCATGCCCGGCTGGGACGGCTTCCCGGTGCGGGAGGCGCTCAGCCAGGAACTGGGCTGCCCGGTCATGGTCGACAACGACGTGAACCTGATGGCGATGGGCGAGCAGCACGCGGGCGTCGCCCGCACCGTCGCCGACTTCCTCTGCGTCAAGATCGGGACCGGCATCGGCTGCGGCATCGTCGTCGGCGGTGAGGTCTACCGCGGTACGACGGGCAGCGCCGGCGACATCGGGCACATCCAGGCCGTGCCCGACGGCCGCCCGTGCGCCTGCGGCAACCGGGGCTGCCTGGAGGCCCACTTCTCCGGCGCGGCCCTCGCCCGGGACGCCACGGAGGCCGCCCAGCAGGGGCTCTCCGCCGAACTCGCGAGCCGCCTGGAGGCGAACGGCACGCTCAGCGCCGCCGACGTCGCCGCGGCGGCCGCCACGGGGGACGCGACCGCCCTCGACCTGATCCGCGAGGGCGGCACCCGCACCGGCCAGGTCATCGCCGGCCTGGTCAGCTTCTTCAACCCCGGCCTGGTGGTGATCGGCGGCGGGGTGACCGGCCTCGGCCACACCCTGCTCGCCGCGATCCGCACCCAGGTCTACCGCCAGTCGCTGCCCCTGGCGACCGGCAACCTCCCCATCGTCCTGGGAGAGCTGGGCCCCACCGCCGGTGTCATCGGCGCGGCCCGGCTCATCAGCGACCACCTGTTCTCACCCGCGTAAGCGACCACCCGTCCCGTCCGCGCAAGCACCCGCCCGTCCCGCCGCGCACAGCCCCACCGCTCCTCCGACGCACCGGCCCCACCGCACCCGAACAGCTCACCGGCACCGCGCCCCGTCCTGCCCTGCCCTGCCTGAAAACGCTTGCCCCGCAAGGGGATCACCCTGCATCCGGCCTGCATGCCCGCCGAGGGGAATCCGCATGGCACCAGAACCACCGCTGCTCAGCATGACCGGCATCACCAAGTCGTTCCCCGGAGTCCGGGCCCTGGACGGCGTCGACCTCGACGTCCAGGCCGGCGAAGTCCACTGCCTGCTCGGCCAGAACGGCGCCGGCAAGTCCACCCTGATCAAGGTGCTGGCCGGCGCCCACCAGCCCGACACCGGCACCATCCGCTGGCGCGGGGAAGCGGTCACCCTGCGCTCGCCGATCGCCGCCATGCGCCTCGGGATCGCCACCATCTACCAGGAACTCGACCTGGTGGAACACCTGTCGGTCGCCGAGAACGTCTTCCTCGGACACGAACCCACGTCCGCCGGCTTCGTCGTCCGGGGGAGGGCCGCGCGGGCCTCGACCGCTCAGTTGCTGAAGCGACTCGGGCACCCGGAGATCGACCCGGCCCGCCCGGTCGGGGAGTTGTCGGCGGCGCAGCAGCAGATCGTGTCGATGGCCCGGGCGCTGTCCCACGAGGTCCGGCTGATCGTGATGGACGAGCCGTCCGCCGCGCTCGACCCGGACGAGGTCGACAACCTCTTCCGCATCGTCGCGGACCTCACCGCGGAGGGGGTGGCCGTCGTCTACATCTCGCACCGGCTCGAGGAGATCCGGCGCATCGGCGACCGGGTGACGGTGCTGAAGGACGGCCGGGCCGTGGCCGGCGGGCTGCCCGCGGAGTCGACACCGACCCGCGAGGTCGTGGCGCTGATGACGGGACGCAACGTCGAGTACGTCTTCCCCGAGCGGCCCGTCTCCGCACCGGAGGCCGAACCGGTGCTCACCGTCGAAGGACTGTCCCGTCAGGGCGAGTTCGCCCCCCTCGACCTCCAGGTGCGGCCCGGCGAGATCGTCGGGCTCGCCGGACTCGTCGGCTCCGGGCGCTCGGAGATCCTCGAGACGATCTACGGCGCCCGCAGGCCGGACACCGGCCGGGTCCTCGTCGACGGGCGCCCCCTGAAGCCGGGCAGCGTGCGGGCGGCCGTACGGGCCGGGCTCGGGCTCGCCCCCGAGGAACGCAAGGCGCAGGCCCTGCTCATGCTGGAGTCCGTCACCCGCAACGTGTCGGTCTCCTCCATGTCCCGCTTCTCGCGGGGCGGCTGGCTCGACCGCGGTGCCGAACTGGGGGCGGCACACGCGGCGACCCGCGAGCTGTCACTCAGGCCCGACAACCCGGACGTGCCCGTACGCACCCTGTCCGGCGGCAACCAGCAGAAGGCCGTGCTCGCGCGCTGGCTGCTGCGGGGCTGCCGGGTCCTGCTCCTCGACGAACCCACGCGCGGCGTCGACGTCGGCGCCCGCGCCGAACTGTACGCGGTCGTCCGCCGGCTGGCGGACGAAGGCCTCGCCGTGCTGCTGGTCTCCAGCGAGGTGCCCGAGGTGCTCGGCCTCGCCGACCGCGTCCTGGTGCTGCGCGAGGGCCGGGTCGTCCACACGGCGCCCGCCCGCGAGCTCGACGAACACCGTGTACTCGACCTCGTCATGGAAGGAAGCCCGGCGTCATGACGCAGCCCGTCTCCCCGCCGCGGGACGGCACCGACAAGGTGCCGCCGGCCGGCGGAACACCCGCCCGGCGCGCCGTGTTGTTCCGCGCCGACGTCCGCACCCTGTCGCTGCTCGGCGTGCTCGCCGTGCTGGTCCTCATCGGCGGCATCACCAAACCGGACGAGTTCCTCGACACCCGCAACCTGCAGCTCGTCCTCACGCAGGCGTCCGTGATCGGTGTCGTCACCGTCGGCATGACCTTCGTCATCGTCTCCGGCGGCATCGACCTGTCG
>NZ_JACHJI010000013.1 GCF_014203535.1 Streptomyces griseomycini | reverse complement strand
CCTTCGCGCACCAGGATCTGCCCTTCGAGCAGGTGGTGGAGGCCCTCAACCCGGTCCGCTCGCCGGCCCGGCACCCCCTGTTCCAGGTCATGCTCACCCTGCAGAACACAGCCCGTGACGCCCTCGAGCTGCCTGGTCTGCGGGTCGAGCCGGTGGCGCCCGGGGCGACCGCCGCGAAGTTCGACCTCTCCTTCGACTTCACCGAACGGTTCACGGCCGACGGCGCCCCGGCCGGTGTCGGGGGCGGCATCACCTACGCCGCCGACCTGTTCGACCGCACCACCGCCGAGGCCGTCGCCGACCGCCTCACCCGGCTCCTCGACGCGGTCGGCCACGATCCCGGCCTGCGGGTGGCGGGCGTGGAGCTGCTCACCGAAGACGAACGCGCCCGGCTGACGTCCGACGGCGACGGCGGAACCCTCCGGGTGCCGGCGGCCGACCGGGGCGTCGCGGAGCTGTTCGAGGAGCAAGTGGCCCGGACCCCACGGGCCACCGCCGTCATCGGCGAGCACGTCACCCTGACCTACGCGCAGCTCAATGCCGAGGCCAACCGGCTCGCACACCGCCTCATCGCCCACGGGGCGGGGCCCGAGGACGTGGTGGCGGTCGTCATGGAGCGCTCGGCGGAGCTCCTCGTCACGCTGCTCGGCGTGCTCAAGGCGGGCGCCGCGTTCCTCACCGTGGAGCCCCACCTGCCCGCCGAACGGATCGCGTTCATGCTCGCCGACGCCCGCCCGGTCTGCGGGGTGACCGGTCCCCCGGCGGCCGCAGCCGTGCCGGAGACCGGGCTGCCGTGCCTCGTCCTGGACGACCTTCCGCGCGGCGCTGACCGCGACCCGCTGGACGCGGGCCTGGCCCAGGACCCGGGCGACCCCACCGACGCGGCGCGCGTGAGGCCGCTGCGCCCCGCCCACCCGGCGTACGTGATCTACACCTCCGGCTCGACCGGCCGCCCCAAGGGCGTGCTGGTCCCGCAACGCGGCATCGTCAACCGTCTGTGCTGGATGCGGGAGCGGGCCCCGCTGGACGGCGCCGACCGCGCCCTGGTGAAGACACCGGCGAGTTTCGACGCGTTCGTGCCGGAGTTCCTCGGGCCGCTGATCGACGGGGCCGCCCTCGTGGTGGCGCGGCCGGAAGCGCACCGGGACCCGGAGCACCTGGCCCGGCTGACGCGGGACCGCGCGGTGACGACGGCGACCTTCGTGCCGTCGATGCTCCAGGCCTTCCTGGAGACGCGCGAGGCCGCCGAGTGCACCGCGCTGCGCCGGGTCCTCAGCGGCGGCGAACCCCTCGCGCACCGGACGGTCACCGCGTTCACCGACACGCTCGACGCGACCCTGACCAACTGTTACGGGCCCGCCGAGACGACCGTGGACGTGGTGGTCGGGGACTGCCACGGAACGTCGCACCGGAAGCGGGGCGGTGTGCCCCTCGGGAACCCCGTGCCGCACACCCGGGTGTACCTCCTCGACCGGCGCCTCGGCCTCGTACCGCCCGGCGTGGCGGGCGAGCTGTACGTGGCGGGCGCGCAGCTCGCGCGCGGCTACGTGCGGCGGCCCGGCCTGACGGCGGAACGCTTCGTGGCGGACCCGTTCGCGGCGGCGCACGGGCTGTCCGGTGAGCGCATGTACCGCACCGGCGACCTGGCACGCCGGACACCCGACGGGCGGCTGGAGTACGTCGGGCGCGCCGACGACCAGGTGAAGGTGCGCGGCTTCCGCATCGAGCCGGGCGAGATCGAGGCGGCCCTGCTCGGCCATCCGGACGTGGCGCACGCGGCGGTCGTCGTCCGCGAGGACACCCCGGGCGACGCCCGGCTCGTGGGCTACGTCGTGCCCGCGCCCGGCGCGCGGTGCGAGGCCGCCGAGCTCAGGGACCAGGTACGGGCCACCCTCCCGGAGCACATGGTGCCCGGCGTCGTCGTCACCCTCGACCGACTGCCCCGCACGGACGGCGGGAAGCTCGACCGCCGCCGCCTGCCCGCGCCCGGCCACGCCGCCTCCCCGGCGGGCCGCGGCCCGCGCACCGCACGTGAGCAGGCGCTGTGCGGCCTCTTCGCCGAAACCCTCGGCCTGCAAAGCGTCACGATCGACGACGGCTTCTTCGACCTCGGCGGACACTCCCTGCTGGCCGCGCGGCTCGTCGGCCGCCTGCGTGCCGTCCTCGGAGCCGAGGCGGACGTGCGGACCCTCTTCGAGGCGCCCACGGTCGAAGCCCTCGCCCGGCGCCTCGCCGGCTCGCCCCCGGCACGGGACGCCCTCGACGTACTGCTGCCGCTGCGCGCACCGGAGGCCGGCACACGAGCGGCGGGCGAGGCACCGCTGTTCTGCGTGCACCCCGGTGCCGGGCTCAGCTGGTGCTACGCGGGGCTGTTGCGGCACCTCGGACCCGAGGTGCCCGTCTACGGACTGCAGGCCCGCATGCTGTCGGAGGGCGGCGGGGCCCCGGCCTCCCTCGCGGACATGGCCGACGACTATGTCCGGCGCATCCGCGACGTGCAGGAGTCGGGACCGTACCGGCTGCTCGGCTGGTCCATGGGCGGCACACTCGCGCACGCCATGGCGACCCGGCTCCAGACGGACGGCGAGGAGGTGGAGCTGCTCGCGCTGCTCGACGCCAGGCTCCCGGACGACGCACCGCGGCCGACGGAACCCGGGCCGGGGGACGGCATCCGGGCGGCACTGCGCGAGGGACTGCGCGAACTCGGCCATGCCGTCGACGCGGGGACACCCGAGGTCGCGGCGGCAACCCAGGGCATCGCCGAGGCGGCCCGCTTCCTCATCCGCAACGACCCGGAGTTCGCCGGGATGCGGGAGGACACCGCCCGGGCGATGGTCGAGCTGACACTCGCCGGGAAACGGCTCGCACGCGAGCACCGTCCCGACGTGTTCCACGGCGACGTCCTCTTCTTCGAGCCCCTGGCCGACCTCGCCCAGAACCCCGCGCTGTCACCGGCGCAGGACTTCGCCCCCTACGTGGACGGGCGGATGACGACGTACCGGACGGACTGCGCCCACAAGGAGATGACACAGCCCGAACCGCTGCGCGCCATCGCGGCGCGAATCTCGCACCACCTGGGCGGCAGCGGAACGCCTCCGGAAGACGGAGCCGCCAAGTGAAGGGAAGGACCCACAAGTTGCTGTCCGACACGGTGGGCACGCGGTGAAGGCCGCCGAAGCACCCACAGGACTGCTGGCCGGAACACGGCCCCGCATACTCGACCTGGCCACCGCCACACCACCCCTGTCCTACTCCCAGTCCGAGGTGCTCGACCTCTACGGCATCTCGGACCCCCGGATCCGGTCGCTCTTCACCAACAGTGCGATAGACCGGCGCCACCTGACCCTGCCGCCGGTCGACCCGGACACCGGCAGGCCCCGCCCGGAGAGCCAGGGCGAACTCCTCGCCAAACACCGGGAGACCGGCGTCGCCATGGGCTCGGCCGCCCTGCAGGGCTGCCTGAAGAGGCTCGGCGCGTCCGTCGACGACGTCGGCTGTCTGATGTGCGTGACCAGCACGGGACTCCTCACCCCGGGACTCTCCGCGCGGATCATCCGCGAGACGGGGCTGCCGAGGACCTGCGCGCGCGCCGACATCGTCGGCATGGGCTGCAACGCCGGGCTCAACGCGCTGACCGCCGTGGCCGGTTGGACCGCGACCCACCCCGGGCAGCTCGCCGTCATGCTCTGCGTCGAGGCGTGCTCGGCCGCGTACGTCTTCGACGACACGATGCGCAGCGCCGTGGTCAACAGCCTGTTCGGCGACGGCGCCGCCGCCCTCGCGGTGCGGGCCGACGACAGCGGCCACCCGTCGGACGAAGCCGGCGGCGGTGCGCAGATCCTGAAGTTCGCCGGACTGCTCATCACCGAGGCGCTGGAGGCGATGCGCTACGACTGGGACGAAGAACAGGGGAAGTTCAGCTTCTTCCTCGACCGCGATGTCCCGTACGTCGTCGGAGCCCACGCCGAACAGGCCGTCGACGCACTGCTCGCCGGCACCGGGGTGCGGCGCGGCGACATCGCGCACTGGGTCGTGCACTCCGGCGGGAAGAAGGTCATCGACTCCGTCATGGTGAACCTCGGCCTGACGCGACACGACCTGCGGCACACCGTGAGCGTGCTGCGCGACCACGGAAACCTCTCCAGCGGTTCCTTTCTCTTCTCCTACCGGCGGCTCCTGGACGAGGACGTGGTGCGCCCCGGCGACCTCGGCGTCCTGATGAGCATGGGGCCCGGCTCGACCATCGAGACCGCGCTGGTGCGGTGGTGACACGGATGGATGTGAACAGACGATGACGACGCTGCGCACACGGCTCGACTCCGCGCCGGGCATGGCACGACTGACCAGGACGATCACCGCGTTCCGTGAGCGGGCCGAGGACGAGCGGGCCGCGGCGGCGGTGATCGAACTCGGCCCCGGCCACACGGACTGGCCGGGCTCCGTCGACGTCCACACGGTGAACAAGTGGGAGCGGGCCCTGCGGCAGTGGGAACGCCTGGACGCCGTCACCCTCGTGACCGCCTCCGGGGCGTGCGGCGGGCCCGCGTTCGACCTGCTCATGGCCACGGACATCCGGATCGCCACGCCCGACCTGCGGATCGCCCTGCCCACCGCGGCCGGCGGATTCTGGCCCGGCATGGCCGTCCACCGGCTCACCCACCGCATCGGCGTCTCCCGCGCCCGCAGGCTCACCCTGTGCATGTCGGGCGCGGGAGTGCTGGAGTCCTACCAGGCGCTCGATCTCGGCGTCGTCGACGAGATCACCGACACGCCCGACGACCGCGTGGCCGAGGCCCTGGCGGGCAGCCCTTCCGGCGTCGGGGCCCGACTGCTGCGCGGCCTGATCCTCGACGCCTCCGGGACCTCCTTCGAGGACGCCCTCGGCACCCATCTCGCCGCATGCGACCGGGCGCTGCGCGCCGCGGCCGGGGCCGCGACCCCGGCGACGGGGGACGAACGATGACCGCCGCTCTGACCGCGGCCTGGCGGGACCCCCGCGCCCTGGCCGTGCACGCCGAGGAAGTCCTGGCCGGCCTGCCGCACAAGGCCGATCGCACCCCCGGGCAGCGGGCACGCCTGGACGCCGCGACGGACGACGCGCGGCGCGGGCGCACCGCGTTCCTGGCCGAGCACGGTCAGGCCGTGTACGACGCCCTGACCGGGAACCGCACCCGTTACCTCTGGCTGGACGAACTCCTCGACGCAGCAGCCGAGTTGCTCGACGGGCTGGTGCCCACCCGCGAGCAGATGGCGGCCGAGGCCGGGCGCGCGCAGGCCGACAAGGAGGGGCGGGAGATCGACCAGGCCGTCTTCTTCTCCGGCGTGCTGCGGCACGAACGGGCCGGCCTCCACCTGATGGAGTCGCTGCTGCGGCCCACGGACCGAGCCCTGGCACTGCTGCCGGAGTTCACCGAGCGCGGCAGCGTCGATCTCGGCCGGCTGCACGTCGAACGCGTCGGCGACGCGGCCCACCTGACGGTCACCAATCCGGACGCCCTCAACGCCGAGGACAACGACCTGATCGCCGCCATGGACGTCGGTGTCGACCTGGCGCTCCTCGACGACCGCGTCAAGGTCGGGGTGCTGCGCGGAGGCGAGATGACGCATCCGCGCCACCGGGGCCGCCGCGTCTTCAGCGCCGGCGTCAACCTCCGCCACCTCGACGCGGGCCGGATCTCGTACACGGACTTCCTGCTGCGACGCGAGCTGGGCTACCTCAGCAAGCTGCAGCGCGGCCTGCTCCCGGTCGACGCGAGCGGCGACCCCGTCACGAGCCGGAAGGCGCACTGGTCCGCGCCGACCGTGCAGAAACCGTGGATCGCCGCCGTCGACAGCTTCGCCATCGGCGGCGGCATGCAGCTCCTCTTCGCCTTCGACCGGGTGATCGCCGCGTCCGACGCCTACCTCAGCCTGCCCGCCGCACAGGAAGGCATCATCCCGGGCGTGGCCAACCTGCGCCTGCCGCGGATCGCGGGCAGCCGCCTCGCGCGCCAGGTCATCCTCTCCGGGCGGCGCATCCACGCCACCGAGCCGGAGGCACGGCTGATCTGCGACACCGTCGTCGACGCCGCCGACCCCGCCGCCCTCGACACGGCGGTCGCGGCCGCCGTCGAAGAGCTGGCGGCCCCCGCGGTGCTCGCGAACCGGCGGATGCTGGGCCTCGCCGAGGAGCCGCCGTCCGTGCTGCGCGCGTATCTGGCGGAGTTCGCACTCCACCAGGGCCTGCGCCTGTACGCGCCGGACGTCCTGGCGAAGACGACGAAGTTCAGCGGGACGTCTTGATGCCCTCCTCCCGGAGCGCTCGAGGCCGCCAGTGGCCGGCCGCGAGGGCGGGGAGGAAGCACCGTTCACCGCCACCGCGCCAACCCGGACCGGGTACGGGGAGGGAGGCCGGGATCGCCCAGGCGTACGGCCGTACTGCCTCCGGCGGCGCCGGCAGCGGAGGGGCGGTGGCAGGACACGTTCGAGGACCGGGCCGAACACGACTGCGACGGCGGAACCCGGTAACGGCCGGCTCGAGGAATCGGTCGAAAGGCTTCCGGCCGGATCCATTGACCACCGGTGCTGACAGCATCGGCTCGGGACCGGTGCTGTCCCGGCGGCAGACGTCTGCCGGCAGAAGCGACATCATCCGGCCGTGGTAGTGCACCCCGTGCTCCGGTGCCACGGCCTCGCTCAGCGCCTTGTAGGTGTCGGTCCGGCCCTCCCGGGCCCACCCCTTCAGAATCGCTACCACGGCGTCCCGGGCAGCCATGTGGTCCGCATCTCCATCAGGTGTTTTGGCCGTCCGCCCAGAGGCCGTCCGGACGGACCTGTCGTCTCAGAGGCGCGTCAGCGAGACGAGCACGCGCAGGGTTCCTCGTTCTGCCCCGGCAGCAGTCGCAGGGCGAAGACGGAGCCGTCGGCGTGGACGGAGACGGGACCGCCCCAGTTCTTGTCGAAGGTGAGGCGGGGGCGGACGCCGCGGCTCGCGTGGACGAGGGCGCGGTACTCCCCGACATCGCCTCTGGCGAGAAGTCGGAAGACTTCCTTGTCCACGCCGGAGAACGCCTCGACGCGGGGGCCGTTCAGGCGGAAGACGTGGTCGGTGCCGACGTACTCGCTGCCGAAGAGGGTGTGGGCAGCATCTCGGACGCTCATGTCGGCCGCGTGTTCGGGGCCGGTGAAGCGCTTGCGGCCCTGCCGGTCGGTCAGGTGGCGGGCGGTGGCGCGGCCGGAGCCGGTGAAGGCCATGAGGCCCGCCGCCGTGGTGTGGGCCAGGGACTCCTGGAACCAGGCGAAGTCCTTCGGCTGCACGTGGCAGCCCCGTACAGGCTCCGGTGCCACCGGGCCCTCGGCGGGCGGGTGGATGTCCGGCATCACGTTCGCCTGGAACGGTGGGGCGTTCAGGTTCGGCTCACGGCCTTCCGCCGGGGACGGCCGGCCTCCGCTGCCGGGTGCCTGGAGGGCGTGGACGGTCATCGTGCCGCCGTCCGTCGGGATTTGTGTGCTGAACAGCAGGCCGGGGGTCTCGTTCCACGCGCCGATGTGGAAGGAGTCGTGACCGCCGGCCAGGGCCTGGGTGTACTTGAGTGAGCCCCAGTGCTCCGCCAGCCCCCGGCCCGCACCGCGCCACGACAGGGCAGTGGCCCGGGCGAGGGTGTGGAGCACGTTCCAGAGGGTCACTTCGAACTGCCGGGGCAGCTCCGTCTGCGGGATCGGGACGAGGATGGGCTTCCGGCGGAGCGGCTCGTCCTCGTTCTCCTTCCGTTTCTTGTCGTCCGCCGCGATGGCGGCCTTCACCTTCCCGACGAGCGCGTCGTCGGAGTGGACGGAGACGTTCGAGGGCTGGGTCAGGACCTGGAGCACTTCCTCGGTCGGCTTCAACAACTCTCCTTCACGGTGTGCGAGGGCGGTTCCTCATCGGCTGGACCGTACGGAAGGGGGGGAGCGGTGCACGCAAGTGCGCAGGGGCGCGTGACCTGGACTTCGGTCTGGCGGGCCGGTGTCGGCGCCCTGGCCCCGCCTCGCTCGCGCGTTCCACGCTGCTGAGGAGCCTCGGGCGGGCGGTGGTGCGTGGACGCACGTCGTCCGTATGCAGAGGGGGCTCCTGCACATTTGATGACCCACCAGGCAATTCGGCATCCGGTCGGCATGAGTCGCCGGGCGTCCCCGGAGGATTACCTGAACAGGTTGTCGGCGTCGGCGCGAAAGCCCAGGGAGGAAGCCGTCTCGCCTGACCGGAGCGATGTTCCCCGGTGGTTGAGGCGGCTCCGCCCGGTGATCCGTCGGCGTGAGCGGGATGTCGCTACTTCAGATAGGGGCCGTCCTTCCCGATCTTCCCGGTGCCGTTGAGGACGTAGACGCGGAGGTTGGCCTTACCGGGCGCCCCGACGGTGAGCCTGCCGTCGGAGACGATGCGGGTGTCACCGGTGACGGCGTCCCGGTAGGTGCCGTCGGGAATCCCCGTGTACGTGGCGGAGCCGGACACGGTGACGAGCGCGAAGCTGTCGGTGCCGCCGTCGGTGTACCGCCGCTTGAAGGCCATGCCGCCGGAGATGCCCTCCGTGGAGTACTGACCCATTTGGAGGGCCGGAACCGCCCGGCGGATCTGGTTCAGCCGCTGCAGGTGCTTCACCAGCGGTTGGTCCAGGGTGGTGGCGACCTCGCCGCTCGCGGACTCCACCGTGCCGAAGCCGGAGGCCGTGACAGAGCCGGCCAGGTGGTCGCCGTAGTAGGCGCGTCCCGTCGTGGCGAGGGGGCAGGTGGGGCCGCAGTCGATCTTCTTGCCCTTCTGGAACTCGATCTCCGACCCGTAGTAGAGGGTGGGGATGCCGCGGAAGGTCCACATCAGGGACATGTTCTCGGCCCAGACGTCGGTGCCGCCGGTGTAGCGCTCATTGCTCTTGTTGGGCCCGTAGTCGTGGCTGTCGACGTAGACGACGTTGTAGGTGGCGTCGTTGACGCTGTCGTCGGAGTCCTTGCCGTTACCGAAGGCGTTGTACGCGTCACCGAAGTTCATGTGCATGCGCATGTCGATGATGTTCATGCCGGAGAACTTGCTGTGGTCGGGCGCGTGGTAGGTGTTGCCGTTCAGGAAGGCGTTGTTCGAGGTCGGCTGGTTGCCCGTGCCCTGGCCGTTCTCGTAATCGTACTGTTCGAGCGCCGCCTTCCCGTCGTCGGCGCTGTACTCCTTGCGCTCCTTCCAGGTGTAGAACTGCGCCGAGTGGTTGACCGAGCCCCGGTTCCACTTGTCGTTGACGAAGGCGGCGACCTCGGCGAAGACGAAGAAGTTCTTCGCGGCCTCGGCCCCGAACTTCTGGGTGACGCGCTCCTGGACGGCCGGCAGGAAGTGGCGGTTCCAGGTGACGCGGGGGATGTGGACGGCCGTGTCGACGCGGAAGCCGTCGACACCCATGTCGATGTACTTGTTGTAGGCGCCGATCAGGTAGTTCTGCACGGGTACCGACTCGGTGCTGAAGTCGGCGAGGTCGTCGTGCAGCCAGCAGGAGCGGGAGTCCTCGCCCTCCCAGTTGCCGATCCAGCAGTTGTGGTAGTACGCCTTGGGGAACATGCCCGATGTGGGGTTCGGCCACTGGCAGTTGTAGATCGTGTAGCCCTCGGGGCTCTTGGCCCCGGTGGGTCTGCCCCAGTTCAGGCAGGTGTTGCCGGTCGGTTCGGCGGTCGACCAGAGGTCGCCGTTGTAGTACGACTTGCCGGACTTGGTCTCGACGGTCAGACCGTCGTACTCGAAGCCCGCGTTCTTCTCGTCGTAGAGCCAGCTCCACTGGTTGTCCCGCACGCCGTACACGGTCGGCGTGAACAGTCCCTTGGCGCCCCAGCGGGAGCTGTGGTTGTAGACGACGTCCTGGTAGATCTTCATGCCCTTGGCGTGGGCCGCGTCGATCAGGTCCTGGTAGGTCGCGCCGGCCGACTCCAGCCGGGCGTCGACCTCGTAGAAGTCGTAGCCGTGGTAACCGTGGAAGTCGTAGTCCGAGCGGTTGAGGACGACCGGGGTGATCCACACGGCGGAGAAACCGAGCGCCTTGATGTAGTCGAGCCGCTCGACCAGGCCCTTGAAGTCGCCGCGGAACATGGGGTCGTTGTTGGCGGCGTTGCCCGACTTCACGTGCTGGCTGCCGCCGCGGTTGTTGGAACTGTCGCCGTCGTTGAAGCGGGCGGTCATGACGAAGTAGATCGGGTCCTTGCGCGGGTCCGTCCCCAGCGGTGCGCCCGTGGGGGGCGCCGGCGGCTTCTTCCCGGTGGTGGCCGAGGCCGGGGCGGAGGCGGCCGAGGCGTTG
Source organism: Streptomyces griseomycini (assembly GCF_014203535.1). Lineage (GTDB taxonomy): Bacteria > Actinomycetota > Actinomycetes > Streptomycetales > Streptomycetaceae > Streptomyces > Streptomyces griseomycini. The sequence goes on along the minus strand of NZ_JACHJI010000013.1, from coordinate 191,060 downwards.
CCGGCCGCGTCCACGGCCTTGACCGTGTAGGTGTAGGTGGTGTTCTCCTCCAGGCCGGTGTCGGAGAGCACGGTGGAGGTCACGTCGGTGACCGTGGTGCCCTCGGTGCCGCCGGTGCGGGTGACCTGGTACCTGGTCACGCCGGTGTCGTCGGTGGCGGCGTTCCAGGACAGGACCACGGAGGTGTCGGTCGCGCTCGCCCTGACACCGGACGGGGCGGTGGGCGCCTCGGTGTCGGGTTCCTCGGCGGCGCACGGGTCCTTCGCGTTCGCGGTGACGGTGTTGTTCTTCACCGTGCTGGTCCCGGAGGCCAGGGTGTAGTCCGAGCCGTTGTTGTTGTCCCAGACCCCGTTGCCGTTGTTGAAGGCCGCTTTCAGCGAGGTCGCGGAGCCCAGGCCGACCGTCCGCTTCCACCAGCCGGCGCAGGCGGCCTCCATGCCCACGCCGGGCACGGCGGTCCAGGAGCCGCCGGCGGGCTGGTGGTGCAGGTTGGCGGTGGTCCAGCCGAGGGTCTGGGTCGAGTAGTAGACGGTCGCCTCGTTGCCGGATCCTCCGGACCCGGCGCAGGGGTCGCTGTGCGCCACCGCGCCGTCCTTGACCGTGATGTTCCCGGTGCCCAGGGCGTAGTCCCGGCCGCCGTTGTTGTCCCAGACGCTCTTGCCGTTGTTGAAGGTGGCCTTCAGCCCGGCGGCGGATCCCAGGTCGACGGTGAGCTTCACCCAGTCCGTGCAGGCGGCTTCCATGCGCGTGCCGGGGGCGGTCGTCCAGCTTCCGCCGTCGGGGGCGTAGTGGAGGTAGTGGTCCGTCCAGTTCTTCGTCTTCGTGTAGTAGAAGACGGTGGCCGAGGCGGCGGTCGGGGAGGCCGGCGCTGCGGCGGCCTCGGGCGCGGTGGGAGTGGTCAGGGGCAGGACGAGGGTGCCTGCGGCGAGAGCTCCGGCCGCCCAGGGGCGGGCGAGGGAGCGGCGGCGTCTCATGCGCGTCTCCAGGATGCGGTGGGGGAGGGCCGGCTGCCGTGCGGACGCCGGCGGAGACCTTGACGCGCCTCGAGGCCTCCTGCGTCCGTGCCCGCGATGCGCCACCTGTCGGAAACTTGCAGCAACATCTTGCAGGCATCCAGAGATTACTCGCGCATGACAAGCGCGTAAAGAGTGCGGGCACTCTTTCGCTGCCCGGGCCGCTCACCGCCATCCGCCGGCGGGCGCCTCTCAGGGCAGCGGCGCGCCCCGCGCGGCGACCCACAGCTCGTACCACTCCTCATGGGACAGGTCGGGCGCCCGGTGCACAGCGTCACGGCAGGCCAGAATGCGCCCGGGCCGGGTGGTGCCCACGACCGGGACGACAGCGGCCGGATGGCGCTGGAGCCACCACAGCAGGACGGTTTCGGGGGTCGTCCCCTTGCGGAGCGCCAGGTCCGCGACCAGCCGGGCGGCCGGGGAGTCCGCCCCGCTCGTGAAGCGGCCCCGCGCCAGCGCCCCCCAGGCCTGCACCTGGATGCCGTGGGTCACGCAGTGCTCCACGGTCCCGTGCGGGAAACCGCCCGCCGCCCCGTCCGGGATGTTCAGCAGGACGCCCGACTCCACCCACTCGTGCCGGGCCAGGCTCATCTCCAACTGGTCGACCACCAGCGGCACATCCAGGTGCTTCTGCAGGAAGGTGATCTGCGCGGCGCTCATGTTGGACACCCCGAACTGCCGCACCGTCCCCTGCCCGTGCAGGGTGCGGAAGGCCTCAGCGATCTGCTCGGGGCGGGCCAGGGGGTCGGGCCGGTGCAGGAGCAGGACGTCGATGACGTCGGTGCGCAGCCGCGTCAGACTCTCCTCGACTCGCCGGAGGATCGTGCGCCCGCTCAGGTCGTAGGAGCCCACGCGGTCTCCGTCCGGCAGGGTGATGCCGCACTTGGTCTGCACGAGGATGCGCTCACGCAGCCCGGAGGACCGCGCCAGGATCTCCCCGAAGACCTCCTCCGACTTGCCGTGTCGGTAGATGTCGGCGTGGTCGAACGCCGTGATGCCCGCCTCCAGCGCGGCCTCGACGGCCGCTTCGGCGTGGCCGAGATCCGCCGCCGTCCACCGCTGCCGGTCCCAGCCCCCTCCCAGTCCCATGCAGCCGTACAGCAGCCGGACATCGCGTACGTCCGTGTGCGGGGTCGTCATGTGCCGTCGTCCTCTCGTGGGGTCGGCCCGGGCCGGGGCGCCCCGGCCCCGCGGGCCTGTCGTCCGTCGCGGGCGGCCCCGATCCGCGCGGCCGGCGCACCTCGGTGCGGAGACGCCTCGGCCGGGTGCCGTCCGCTGCCGTCGTGATGCCGCGTCGTCTCAGCGCCCGCCCGCCTCGGCCCGTATCGCGTCCGCCAGGAGTTCGGCTACGGCGAGGACCGGCAACTGGGTGTTGGCCGCCGGCACCGTCGGCAGCACGGAGGCGTCGGCGACCCGCAGGTTGGACAACCCGTGCACCCGGCCCGTCCCGTCGACCACGGCGTACGGATCGTCCGCGGGCCCCATGGCGCAGGTCCCCACCGGGTGCCAGTAGGTGCCCGTGCGGGCCTTGATCTCCTCGTCGGTGAGAGCGGCGGGGCGGCTGCCGAGCGGCTGGACCAGCTTTCCGAGCGCGGCCGTCGCCGCCATCCCGGCGACGAGGCCGAGCCCCCACCGGACCACGGACAGGTCGTGGCCCTCCGGGTCCGAGAAGAACCCGGGTCGGATGTCGAGAGCCTCGGTGGGGTCTGCCGAGCGCAGGGCGACCCGGCCCCGGGAGGCCGGTTTCATGAGGAAGGAGGAGATACCCGCCTCGTACCGGCCCGGCGGCAGGCTGCCGAAGAGCGGAGGGCCCGCCACGGGGAGGATGTGCAGGTCCCAGGAGCCGGGCGGGCACCGGTCGCTGGCGGCCCTGACCAGCATGCGGCTGACGTAGAGGTCGCCCGCCGCCTCCTTGCCGGCCAGCGCGGCCTCGAGTGCCTCGGTGGGTGCCAGCGGTACGAACACACCCGGCTGGTCCGACAGGTTGGCTCCGACGCCGCGCAGCTCGACCTCGGGCCGGATGCCGTGTCCCCGCAGGTGGTCCGCCGGCCCGAGGCCACTGCGCAGGAGCACGGCGGGAGACCCGTACGTCCCGCACGCGACGATGTAGTCGTCGGCGGCCAGGGTGGTCCGCTTCCCGCCGCGGACGATGTCGGCGCCCCGCACCCGGCCGCGCACGACGTGCAGCCGGTCGACGAGCGCCGCGTCGACGATCGTCGGATTCGGGCGCTCCCGCACCGGGTCGAGGTAGGCGAACGCCGCGTTCCAGCGCAGACCGTCGAAGGAGTTGATGAGCGGAGTGCCGTAACCGGGGGCGCCCGAGGTGCCCATGTCGACCGGCGGGTAGCCGAGTTCGCCGGCCGCATCGAGTGCTGCGCTGCTCCAGACGGAGAACTCGCTCTCCGGAACCGGCCGCAGCCCCATATGGTCCACCGCGGCCCGGCGGAAGGGTTCCATGGCCCGCGCCGACCACCGCTCGCCCCCCGCCCGTTCCCAGTCCGTGTGGTCCGCGTGGGCGCCCCAGGTGTTCCAGCACCCGTTGACGCACGAGGAGCCGCCGATGATCCGGGCCCGGACGCGGTGCGCGGCCGCGTGCCGCTCCCACACGTGGTCGCGCGGCAGGCGCCGCGCGTCGAGCACCGTGCGCGGCCATCCGTCGCCCTGCGGCCCGTAGTCCCGGCCGGCCTCGACCAGACAGACCGACCGGTCCGGGTCCTCGCTCAGCCGGGCGGCGAGTACGCACCCGGCCACACCTCCGCCGAGTACGACGACGTCGTAGCTCTTCACCGATCCTGTACGTGACATACGTCTGCTCCACCGTCTCGCCGCCGGACGGCGGCGGTCGTACGGGCCGGGCGGCGGCGGTCCGCCGCCCGGGCGGGGGTGACGCGCGCGGCCGCACGGTGTGCGGGGGCCGCGCGCGGGCCGGGTGTCCCGGCACGCTGTCGGACGTGCGGTCACCCGCGGCGCCGGGCGGGGTGTTCAGCGTGCCGTCGTGAACGCCGGGGCCAGGGACCGGGCGCCCTCCCGCACGCCCCGGACGGTGATCGCCCCGGTGGCCGGCAACCGGGCGAGACGGGAGCCGGTCAGGCACGCGTTCTCCGGCCGGGAGGCGTACCGCGTGGCCGCCCGCGGCACCGGCACGACCAGGTGCGCGGGCGCCCCCAGCGTCTCGGCGACGACCGAGGCCCAGGCGGCACGGCCCACGCGGTCCGGCCCGCCCAGATGGAGGACCGGCGGCAGGGGCGCGCCGGCGCCCAGCAGGGCCGCCGTCACCTCCGCGACGTCGTCCACCAGCACCGGGGTCGTCCACTGGTCCCGCGGCACCCTGACCTGCTCGCCGCGCCGCAGCCGGTGCGCGCACGCGGCGAAGAAGTTGAGCCATTTGCCGGCGTCCGCGGGCTCGTGCCCGTAGACCAGGCTGACCCGCAGCACCACCGCGTCCGCCGCCGCGTCGAGCACGGTCCGTTCCGCCTGCAGTTTCGCGCGGCCGTAGGCGTTGGCCGGGGAGACCGGGGCGTCCTCGGGGTTGTCGGGCCGGGATCCGTCGAAGACGTTGTCGGTGGAGATCATCAGCAGCCTCGCGTCCCCGGCCAGCGCGGCGAAGTGGGCGGCCGCGGCGGTGTGCGCCGCGACGGCCAGGTCCGGGTGCTCCTCGCACCACGTGACGTCGGACGGGCCGTGCACGAGGACGATGCGCCGCGGGTCCAGCCGGGCCACGAGCCGGCCGCACGCCGCGGAATCGGTGGCGTCCAGTGCGTGCCACCGGAACCCCGGGAGGTCCGGAAGGTGCTCCGGGCGGTGACGCGAGGTGACGGTGACCGGCTCACCGGCCGCCGCCAGCCGTCGCGCGATGCCCATGCCGACGAAACCGCTGCCGACGACGAGGGTGCCCCCGGCGCTCACCGGGCACCCGCCGGGGACGGCCGGGACATCCGGTCGGCCAGCAGTCTGCCGGCACCGATCAGGCCGTGGTCGTCGTCCGGTTCGCCGAGCGACACCATGGAGTCGACCGCGTCCGCGTCCAGACCGAAACACCCCAGTCTCACCAACTCGCCCACCAGCAGCTCCCGGTAGCGTTCGCCTACCGCCAGTGCGAAGCCGCCCATCACGATGTACCGGCACACCCCGACGGAGGTGAAGACGGCCCCGATCGCCTGCGCGAGATGCGTGAGGGTGCCGCGCAGCACCTGCGTGGTGAACTCGTCGCCCTCCCGCACCGAGGCCGCGACGGCCGGGTTGTCGATGCCGGGCACGCGGCCGCCGCAGCGCGCGGCCAGCCGGGACCGGGCGAAACCGGCCGGGTCGGCGTCCGCCGCACGGCGGACCGCGGCGAGCACCCCCCGCCCGGAGGCGACAGCACCGAGATGGCCGCGCGCACCGCAGTCGCACAGCGGTGCCCCCGGGGACGGATCGCACACCCAGTGCCCGAGTTCGCCCCCGTGCCCGTCCGCGTCCAGCAGCACCTCCCCGCCCCGGAAGACCTTGTTGCCGATGCCGGAACTGACGGTGATCAGACAGAACGGCTCGGTCTCGGTCGCCGCGTAGCGCCAGGCGGCGGCGGTCAGGTCGTTGACCACCACGACCGGTACGCCGGTCCGCTCCGTCAGGAGCTGCCCCAGCGGCAGCGGGTCACCGCGCCGCCCCCACACCGTGGGAGCGGCCAGCACCAGACCGCCGGCGGAGATCGGCCCGGCGAAGGCCACGCCGACGGCGCGCGGCGCCGTCCCCGCGGTGTGCCGGCCGACCTCGTGGACGATCTGGTCCACGACGCGGCGCTGCAGACCGGCCACCGAGTCCTCCGGATGACGGGCCATGCCCTCGACCGGCACCCGGCGCACGCGGGAGACGGCCGCCGTCACCGGGTCGTAGCTCCCGGTCCGCAGCGTCGTGCCTCCCACGTCGAGCACGGTGAAGACGTCGTGGGGCCGCCAGGAGTCCGCGCGGTGCGCCGGACCGGCGGGGGGACGGTCAGACCGCGGGATGGTCACGAAGCTCCTCCTCGAAGACCAGAAGCCACAGATCGGCGGCCGAGTCGTTGACGAGGCCGTGCTCGCCGTACGGGCGGTTGACGACGACGTCCCCGGCGCCGACGCGGAACTCGGCTCCGTCCCGGTACATCAGCCCGCTGCCGCTGAGCACGACGTACGTCTCACGGTCCAGGGCGTGCCGGTGGCGCCCTATGGACGTGCCGGGCGGCAGCACGGCGATGTCGACGAACTCCGCTCCCACGCCGCCTTCGGCGCGGGCGAACAGGCGGTGCGCGAGGATCGTGCCCAGCCCGCCGTGGTCGTGCTCCTTGCCGCGCAGGAGCGTGTCGAGGTTCACCACGTCGCGGGCGGTCACTCCGTGCCCCCGTCGCGCGCCAGCGCTTCCAGGGCGGCCCGCAGCACGTCGGCAGGCAGGTCCTCCAGCCGCTCCACGAAGTCCGCCTTGCCGATGCCGGTCGGCACGACGAGGTGCAGCTTGCGTCCCCGTCGCTGCCAGGAGGCGTGCAGGGCCTGCGTCATCAGCTCCGGCGTGCAGGTGGCCGGGTCGAACACGGGGAGACCGATGCGGCGCAGCAGCGTCACCACGCGCGCGCAGCTCTCCGCGTCGACGAGCCCCAGCAGCCGGGCCACATGTGCCGACAGGGCCATGTCGACGGCGACCGCCTCACCGTGTTCCAGGCGGTGGCCGCCGGCCGTCTCGATCACCGGGCTGAAGGTGTGCCCGAAGTCGACGAGCCGGGCGAGGTCGTGCTCGCGGAGGTTGGGGCAGAGCTCCTCCATCATCAGCCGCATCGAGGTGCGCAGCACGTACGTCTCCAGCGCGCCGTCGGAGGAACGCAGGAAGGCGTCCGGGTGCTCCTCCAGCGCCCGGAAGAGGTCGGAGTCGAGGATCACGGCCATCTTCACGATCTCCGCGAGGCCGCAGCGGATCTCCCGGACCGGCAGGGTGGCCAGCAGGGCCGGGTCGTTGAGCGAGGCGTGCGCGGGGTGGTAGGCGCCGAACATGTTCTTGGAGTCCAGGGCGTTGACGCCGGTCTTCACCCCGACGCCCACGTCCACCTGTCCCACCAGGGTGGTGTTGACCTTGATGTAGCGGATGCCGCGGGCGTACATCGAGGCCGCGAAGCCCACGACGTCCGCGACGATCCCGCCGCCCACGGCGAGCATCACCCCGTGCCGGTCCAGGCCGGACGCCTTGGCGACGGCGCACACCCGCTCCACCGACGTGAGGGTCTTGTTCCGTTCACCGCTGTCGATGGTGTGGACGCTCCAGCTGCCCGGCTCCAGCCGGGCGTCGAGGTAGGCGCGCAGCCGGTCGCCGTAGAGACGGTCCACCGTGGGGCCGACGAAGGCCACCACACGCCGTCCCGCCACGTAGCCCGCGAGGAGCGGGTTGCGGGGGTCGAACACCCCGTCGGTGACGTCCACACGGTAGCGCGTGCCGTCCGGCGCCAGCAGGTCGAAGCCTCCGGAGTCCTCGCGGACCCCCTCGAGCCGATCAAGGGCCTGGCCTGACATCTCTCTCCTCGGTCTTCGTTCCGTGCGGTTCACCGTCGGCGAACACGCGGGCGACGGCCTGTACACGGGGATGGCCGGGCAGGTCCTCCAAGGGCACCGGCCGGCCCTGCCCGTCCGCCACCGGCAGCCTCCAGTTGGGGTGCACGTCAGCGGTACCGGGCAGGTTCTGGGGCCTGCGGTCGCCGGTGGCGTCCGGCAGCCAGACCCCGAGCAGGGTGGACGGGGTGCGGGTCAGGAAACGGTGCAGGGCGACCAGCTCGCCGTCGGCGTCGGGCAGCAGGCCCTGCCGGCGCAGTTCCGCCAGCCAGCCGTCCCGCTCGGCCGCCGCCTGCGCCCTCTCCTCCGGTTCCGGGCGGGTCAGCAGCCCCAGCCGGGCCCGCAGGTCGACGTGTTCGCCGCTCAGCCATGCGGTGGTCGTCGGCAGGTCGTGGGTGGTCAGCGTGGCCAGGCAGTTCCTGCGCCACTGCCGCGGAGGCAGCGGACCGTGCCGTCCCTCGGAACCGCCCAGGTACTCGAAGCGCTGCACCGACGTGCCGAGCACGCCGCGCGCGGCCAGCTCCTCGCGGACACCGCGCTCCACCGTGCCGAGGTCCTCGCCGACCACCGCCGCCCCGGCCCGGTGGGCCTCCAGGAGCAGCACGCCGAGCATGGCCTCGGCGTCGTAACGGACGTAGGTCCCCTCGGACGGGGGCCGGCCCTCGGGCACCCACCACAACCGGAACAGCCCCATGACGTGGTCGACCCGCAGGGCTCCCGCGTGCCGCATGCCGGCGCGCAGCAGCCCGGCCAGCGGCCGGTACCCCTCGGCGGCCAGCGCGTCCGGCCGCCAGGGCGGCTGGCCCCAGTCCTGACCGAGCGGATTGAAGTCGTCCGGTGGGGCCCCGACGCTCATCCCGCCGGCCAGGCAGTGCTGCAGCGTCCAGGCGTCGGCCCCCTCGGGGGCGACGCCCACCGCCAGGTCGTGCACCAGGCCGATGTCCATGCCCGCTTCCTTCGCCACGCGCTGCGCGGCGGCGAGCTGCTCGTCGGTGATCCACGCCAGCCAGCGGTGGAACGCGACGGCTTCCGCCAGTTCCTCGCGGGCCTCGGCCACCCGCGGCGACCGCGGGTCGCGCAACCCCTCGGGCCAGGACCGCCAGGCGCCGCCGTGCACCTCGGCCAGCGCGGACCAGGTGGCGAAGTCCGTCAGGTCCCCGCCCTCGCGGGCGGTGAACGCCTCCAGGGCCGCACGGCGGCCGGGCGGGGCCGGCACCCGGTACACATGGCGCAGCGCCTCGAACTTGAGGGCGCGCACCACCTCCCGGTCGATCAGCGTCCCACCGCTCAGCACGCGCTCGTTGAGGGCCCGTGCCCGGGCGGCGCAGGAGTCCACCGCGCGGCGGGCCTCCCGGTCCAGGTACCGGTACTCCGGCACCTCCTCCACCCGGACGTGCATCGGGTCCGCGAACCGCCGCGAACTCGGCCGGTACGGCGACGGATCGGGCAGCGGACCCGGCTCCACCGCGTGCAGCGGCCCCAGCTGGAGGAAGCCGGCGCCCAGCGCGCGGCCGGACCAGGAGGCCAGCTCCGCGAGGTCGGCCAGGTCGCCCATGCCCCAGGACCTGCGGGAGAGCACCGAGTACAGCTGGACCAGGAAGCCCCAGCCGCGCCGCTCGGGCACGGGGATGCGCTCGGGCACCGACAGCAGCGGAGCGGACGCCCGCCGCCGGCCCGCCACGGCGTGCAGGACGTGCGCGCCCGGCGGCAGCGGGTCCTCGGGAGTTTTCTCGCCACCGTCCTCCAGGGCGACGCGGGCCTCGGCGCCGGGCGGCAGCCGCAGCCCCGCGGCCGATCCGGCACGGACGACCACGCAGGGCGGAAGCAGCCTGTCCGCGTCCGCCGCACGCCGGGCGGCCAGGGCCCGCCGGGCGGCGTCCGGGGTGCTCGCGTCCACGCCGCACGCGGCCAGGACCGCGACCAGGGTGTCCGCGGCGACGGTGACGCGGTCACCGCGGTCGGTGACGTACTCGGTGCTCACGCCGTGCGCGCGGGCCAGGTCCCGCAGGGACGAGCCGGGCGCGGTGGGGCGGGTCACGGACGGCCCCCTTCCGGCGCGAAGAGACGCTCGAGGACGGCGGCGACCCCGTCCTCGTCGTTGCCCGGGGCGACCTCGTCGGCCATGGCCCGCAGATCGTGGTGGGCATTGGCGACCGCCACGCCGTGAGCGGCCCAGGCCAGCAGCGGGATGTCGTTGGGCATGTCGCCGAAGGCGACGGTGTCGGCGCCGGTGAAGCCCAGCAGTTCGGCGGCCCGGGCCACACCGGCGCCCTTGTCGGTGCCCGCGGGCAGGACCTCCACCATGCCCTTGACCGAGTGCACGACGGTCACCTCACCGTCCGTCAGCCGTTGTGCGACGGCGGCCAGCCGGTCCTCGTCGACGTGCGGGTGGTGCAGGATCAGTTTGTCGATGGGCGCCGCCCACAGCCGGCCCGGGTCGGTGGTCACGTCCCAGCCGTGGCGGACCCGTTCCCCGAAGCCGGGGGTCACCTTGAACCGGCTCTCCGGCGGCGAGGTGACGACGCCGAGCTCGACCCGGCCCAGTTCGGCCTCGACCTTCGCGACGACGCCGCGGGCGAGATCACGGTCCAGGGACACCGAGGACAGCAGGCGGTCCGCACCGGCGTCGTACAGTTGCGCGCCCTGGCCGCAGACGGCCAGCCCTCGGTAGCCGAGGGCGTTCAGGAGCTGCCTGCAGGCCACCGCGGGGCGTCCGGTGACCACCAGGTGGTGGGCGCCGGAGGCGGCGGCCCGTTCCAGCGCCCGGCGGGTGCGCGCCGACACGGTCAGGTCGCTGCGCAGCAGCGTACCGTCGAGATCGGTCGCCACCAGCCGGAACGCGGGTGCGCGGGTCGGCACGGTGTCCCAGACCACCCGGCCGGAGCGCAGGGTCACCATGGCGACGGCGTGACCTCCGACGGGCGGCCCGTCCAGTGTCCCCGTGAACACGCCGTCGCCGTCGGCGGCGAGCGGCCGCAGTACGGCACCGCCGGAGGCGGGAGCCGGCTCGTCGGAGGCGAGGGCCTCGGTGACCGACTCCAGCGGGGGACGCGGGACGCCGGCTCCCGGCGCTTCACTGTCCGCGGCATCTGCGTCTGGGGAGGCGATGTCCGCGGAGCCCGTGTCCACAGCAGCCACGTCCGAGTGGGCCGTGCCGGCGGCAGCCGTGACCGCGGCGGTCATGACCGCGGGTGCCGCGGACGCGGTGGCCGTGCTCGGGGCCGGGGCGGCGGGTGCGGCGGGTGCGACGGGGGTGGTGGCCGTCGGGGCCCGGCCGGGGGCCGTGCCCGTCGTCGCGGATGCCTCGACCACCAGCTCGACCCGTTCCGCCTCGGCGTGCGCGTACCGCACGCGCCACGTGCCGTCCGGAGCGGCGGTGAGCCGGAAGCGGTCCGCCTGCCGGGCCCACAGGTCCGGTCGGCCCGCCCGCCGGGCCAGTTCGGCACAGCGGGTGAAGTCCCCCCGGCGGTGGGCCGAGGTGAACAACCGTTCCCAGTCGTCCGCTCCGAGGTCGTCGACGCCGCGCCCGAGAGCGCGGGCGAGGGCGGTGGCGTCACCGCGTTCCGTCGCCGCCCGCGCGATCAGCTCACGATGCTCGGTGCGGTCGGCGGGCGACAGCGCCTCCAGCCAGCCCCGCCCGACCAGTTCGCCGGCCGACGGCTGCGCGCGCTCGCCGCGCAGCAGACGTTCGTAGGCGGCCAGACGCAGGTCCGCGCTGCGGGCCCAGGTGAACGAGCGGCCCAGGCGCCGGGCGTTGCCCGAGAGCCGGGCGTAGGTGTCGGGTGCCGTGCGGAAGACCGTCACGGCCTCGCGTATTCGCCCGGCGAGGGCCCGGGCCAGCCCCGGGTCGTCGTCGCGGAAGGAACCGGGCACGGAGAAGCCCGTCGCGTCCGGGTCGTCGAGGGGCCGCCCGTGCCCGAAGTGGGAGGTCACCCGCTGGGCGGTGGCGATCGGCACCGCCCCGCAGGCCATCGCCTCGGCCTGGGCGATGAGGAAACCGTCCAGTTCGAACTTGGACGGATACACGCAGAAGTCGGCGCTCGCCGCCTGCTCGAACAACGTGTCCTCGTCGGCGAGCCGCCACTCCAGGCGGAGTTGTCCCGGAAAGCGGTCGGCGAGCCGCTGGAACGCGGCGTTCGCGACCGCCGCCGGCGCGTCACCGCCGCCCCCGGTCGAGCAGCGGATCACGAAACCCACCTCCGGATCTGCGGCCAGCACCTCCTCCACGGCCCGCATCAGCTCCAGTTGGCCCTTGTGGTGCACCGCGTAGCGGGCGGCGTGGTAGAAGACCGGACCGGTGCCCGTCAGACCGAGCGACCGGCGCACCGCGGCCCGGTCCACGGCCTCCGGGTCGCGCGCCAGCCAGCTGTCCGCGATGCCGCAGCCGCCGGCCAGCAGCCGGTCCGGCCGTTCCCGCAGCCGCCGCGCCACGGGCAGCGACCGGAACAGGGATTCGAACGGCGTGTCCTGCCAGGTGACGTAGTGGTCGCGCTGACCGGGGGACACGAAGTCGATCAGATCCGCGCGGTCGGCGATCAGCGGGAACACACCCACGTGGTCCGGCCCGTACTCGACGTGCATACGGGTGCCGGCCAGCGCCCGGGCCATGGTGGCCAGGGGGGAGTCCTCGGCGGGCGGTGGCCCGTCCAGGGCGTCGAGGTCCGGTCCGCGGACCCCGAAGAGCTCCAGCAGCCGTTCCACCTGCGGCCGGTACACCTTCTGCGTGACGGGGGCGTTCGCGGCGACCGTGCTCACCGTCCGGTACCGGTCGTCGTCGGCGAGGACCGCGGGCAGCAGGTAGTGGTAGGAGGGCTCGAAGCCGTGCACGACCGCCGGGCCGTCCGCCAGGTGGCGCTGGACGAAGCGCAGGCCGCCGACCTGGAAGACCAGCGGCTTGAGGTACGCCAGGTCCCGGCCCTCGAGGGCCGGAGGCGGGTAGAGCCGGTCCGGCAGCAGGTCCAGGAAGGCGTCGGACAGCAGGTAGACGTCCACGCCGTCCAGGCGTAACAGGTGGGCGCGGGTGTCGAGGGCGAGACCGGTCTCGGCGGGCCGGCCGGGCCACACCTTGGGGTCGAGCACCAGCGGCACCGTGTGCTCGTCGCGGTGGTCGAGCTCCCGGACGTCGAACCGCTCCCGCAGGGCCTGAAGGTGACCGTGCGCGGGTGTGACCAGCGAGACGCGGTGGCCGCGTGCGGCGTACTCACGGGACAGGTTCCACACGAGCGGGGACAGCCCGCCGCGCATCAGCCGGTTGTCGAAGCCGCCGCACTCGAAGGAGAAGGTGACGATGTGCACGCGCGGGGCTCCTTCACTCCGCCGCGGCCTGCGCGCGGGCGCAGGCCGCGCGCAGGCCGGGCAGGTCGATGAACTCGGTGTGGGTGCCGGCGGCACCGCAGGCGAAGGCCCCGGACACCGATCCGGCCAGGACGCACTCCTCCACCGGCCGCCCTTCGAAGTGGGCGTGGAGGAACGCGGTGACGAACGCGTCGCCGGCCCCGTTGGAATCGACGACGGGCCGCTCCGGCCGCACGGCCGGGAAGTGGCGCACCCCGGCCTCGCCCCGTACGAGCACGTGGCAGCCGTCCGCTCCGTCGGTGGCCACGACGAAGCGGGCCCGGCCCTCGTCGACGATGCCGTGCAGGACCTCCGGAAGCCGGTCGTGGACGGCCGCGGCGCTCATGAAGACGTAGTCGGAGGAGAGGGCGTAGGTGAGGTGGTGGGGGTCGACGCCGTCCCAGTCGTGCAGGTCGGTGGAGCTGGTCACCCCGAGCCGGTGGACGTCCTCGTACAGGTCGCGGTTGTGCCCCACGATGGAGAGGTGGACGTGGCGCGCCCGCTCCAGGTGGGGCAGGTAGAAGGCGCGGGGCAGCCGGAGGTCCGCGGGGTGCCGGGAGTCGTAGAAGGAGAACCGGCGGCCCCGCGCGTCGACCAGGTTGACGCCGCGCGGGGTGCCGTGCGGGGACACCAGGTGGCTGAAGTCCAGACCGTGCCCGGCGTACGCGGCGAGCACCGCGTGACCCTGGGGATCGTCGCCGAGGAAGTCGATGAACTTGGTGGTGAGGCCCAGGGCGTGCCAGCCGAGCGCCACGCCGTTGCCGGTGTGCGCGACGTAGTCGTACACCGGAGGCACGTGCAGCGAGTCGCCCGGGGGGACCTCCAGTTTCTCGACGCGGACGACGGTGTCCACGCCGGCTCCGCCGACCACCAGGACGTCGTAAGGGGACGGGCTCATGTACGGGCTCCTTCCGCGACGGCCGCGGGGTCCTCGACCCGCTGCACCTGTCCGTTCTCCAGGACCACCGCCGAGTCGATGTCCTGACCGGGGCCGACCGTGGCACCGGGCAGCAGTACGCTGCGCCGGACCCGGGCGCCCGCCCCGACGGTGACTCCGGGGAAGAGCACGCTGTGCTCCACCCGGCCCTCGTTGACGAGGTCCGCCGGGACCAACGAGGCGACCACGCCCAGGGAGTCGGCCACCCAGCCCCGGTCCACCCCGGGCCGGACGGTCCTAGGCATCCGTTCGACCGGGAGCCCGGCCCGCGGCCCGCCGGCCGCGAGCATCAGGTGCGCCCGGTGGTAGCGCTCGACGGTGCCGATGTCCTCCCAGTGGCCGGCTACCTCGTGGCCGCGGATGTCCTCGCCGCCCGCGAGCATCGCGGGGATGACGTCCCGGCTGATGTCGTGCTGCCAGTCGGTGCCGTCCAGCTTCTCCAGGTAGCGGTGCAGCACCGAGGCGTCGAAGACGCAGAACGCGGCGAACACCAGGTCGCTGGTCGGTTCGGCCGGCTTCTCCACGAACTCGGTGAGCCGGCCCGCCCGGTCGAAGCGGACCATCCCGAACAGGTGGACCCAGCGCCGCTCGATCCGCTGGTAGGCGACGGTCAGGGCGGCGCCGGAGGCCCGGTGCTCCGCGATCAGCGGCCGGTAGTCGAAGCGGTAGACGTGGTCCGCGTGCAGCACCAGGACCTGCTCGCGGTCACCGCCGAAGACGTGCCCGGCCTTGCGGATCAGGGCGTCCGCGGTACCGCGCTCGGCCGGCCAGGTACGTGCGGGCAGCTCGCGGGGGAGCCCGGCGCCCGCGGCCCGGTAGGCGTCGTCGTACGGCCCGAAGTGCACTCGGAAGCCCGGGTCGCGGTTCCACACCCGGTACAGGTCGTCCATCAGCCGGCGTTCCTCGTACTGGGACAGCAGCAGTACTTCCCCCAGTCCCGAGTCGCGCGCGTTGGCGAGGCTGAAGTCGATCAGGCGGCAGGCGCCTCCGTACGGGACGAGCGGCTTCAGGCGCCCCGCGCCCAGCGGCCCCATGCGCCGTCCCTCGCCGCCCGCCAGCAGCACCGCGCGCACCCCTCCCCGCTCAGCCATGACGGGCTTCGTCCCAGGTGACCCGGCCGGAGGACAGCGTCAGCAGCAGCCGCGCCCCCGGCCGCGGCGGCGGTCCCTCGAACACGCCGGGCGCGGTGCGGCGCAGCTCCCGCACCTCGGGCAGCGCCCGGACCGCCGGGCCGCGCGGGGCCGGGATCACCAGCTCCACCCGCTCGGCGTGCGGCAGCCGGTACACCAGCCCGCCGTCGCCGCCGACCGAGCACCGCTCCCGCAGGGCGCGCACCTCCTCGGCGGTCACCGCGGCCGGGTGGCGGTCCACGATCCGTTCGCATGTACTGAAGTCGGCCCGCTCCCAGGCCGCGTGGAAGAACCGACGGGCGACCGGGGCGTCGACGGGGGCGCGGCGCGCGTACGCCGCCGGGTCGCCGTGGGCGAGGGCCGCCTCCTCGGTGATCTCCTCGTCCTTCAGCAGGTCGAACCAGCCGTGCCGCAGGGCGCGTTCGGCGGGCAGCTCGGCCGGCTCGCCCCGCCACAGGCGGCCGAACGCGGCGAGATGCAGGTCCGCGCAGTGTTCCCAGGTGAACTGCCGGGCGACCGCCGCCGCGCGCCGGGACAGCTCGCGGTAGCGGGCCGGGTCGTCGGACCACAGGGCCACCGCCTCCCGGATGCGCGCGGCGAGCGCGGCGGTGAGCAGAGGGTCGTCCTCGGCGAAGGAGCGGTTGACGGCGAGGCCGGTGGTCTCCGGCTCGGGTCGGGCGTGCCGGAAGTGCGCCATGCCCTCCTGCGCCGTCGCGATGGGCACCGCCCCGCACACCATCGCCTCGCCCTGGGCGATGAGGAAGGTGTCCATCTCGAACTTGGAGGGGAACAGGCAGAAGTCGGCGGCCGACGCGTACTCGAACACCCGCCGCTCGTCCACCCGCTCCGACTCCAGGTGCAGCCGGCCCCGGTGCCGCTCGGCGACCTCGCGGAAGTAGGGGTCGTCGAGCGGGGCGCCGGAGATGCAGCGCACGACGAAGTTCGCGGCCAGGCCGTCGCCCAGCACCCGGTCGACGGCGCGCATCAGCTCCAGCTGGCCCTTGTGGTGCAGGGCGTAGCGGGCGTTGTGGAAGAACGTCGGCAGCGCGGGATCCAGTCCCAGCCCTTCGAGCACCGCCGACCGGTCCACCTCGCCCGGGTCCCAGGCGAGCCACCGGTCGGATATGGCGCAGCCCCCGACGAACATCTTGTGCGCGTTCTCCTTCACGGCCTGCGCCAGGGGCAGGTGCGCGAAGAGCGCCTCGAAGGGCGTGTCCCGGAAGGAGGCGTAGAAGTCGAGCTGGCCGGGCGAGAGGAAGTCGATCAGGTCGGCGTTCTCCAGGACCAACCGGTAGACGGCCACGTGGTCCGGCGGGTACTCGTAGTGCAGATGGGTCAGTTGCTGGTACTGGCGCACCGCTTCGAGGTCCGGCCCGGCCTGCGGGTGCTCCTGCGGCAGGCCGTCCGGTGTGCCCAGGAGCTCGAGCAGGCGCCGGACCTCGGGCGCGTAGACCTTCTTGGTGATCGGCATGTTGCTCTGCACCGTGCTGACGACGTGCTTCGTCGGGTCGTCGCGCAGCGCGGCCGGCAGCAGGTAGTGGTAGAAGGGCTCGTGGGCGTGGACGATCGCCCGCTCCCCGTCGAACCAGTGACGCAGGAAGCGCACGCTGTCCACCTGGAAGACCAGCGGCTTGAAGAAGACCAGGTCCCGGCCCTTGGCGGAGTACGGCGGGTAGAAGGTGTCCGGGAGCCGGTCGAGGTGCTCGTTGGACAGGAAGTACAGGTCCACGCCGTCGAGGCGGATGCGGTGCGCGGTGGTGCGCACGGGCAGTCCGGTCTCGGTGGGGAAGCCGTGCCACACCTCCGGGTCGAGGACCAGCGGCAGCACGTACTCGTCCGCGTAGCCGAGGTCCTCCACCTCGTACCTGCCGCGCAGGTCGTCGAGTCTGCCGTGTGCGGGGGTGACGAGGGAGACCCGGTGCCCGCGGGCGGCGAACTCCCGGGAGAGGTTCCACAGGTACACCGAGGTGCCGCCCTGCAGGAAGGTGTGGTCGAAGCCGCAGCATTCGAAGTAGGTCTCGATGATGTGCATCGGGGGCTCGGTCACGTTCACGTCCTTGCTGGGAGGGTCGGGGCCGGGGTGCGGGCGCCGAGCGCGAGGGCGTGGCGCAGGTCGATCGCGGCGTGGTAGGGGCGGGCGTGGTCGGTGTTGTAGGCGAGTTCGTGCAGCAGCCGGTCCAGGTACAGCAGCCGGCGCAGGGGGTCGTCCACCGTGCGTCCGAGGAGCAGCCGCAGCACGTGCGCCCGCCAGACGTCGGCGGCGTGGAAGACCGGGCGCAGTACGGAGCGCTGCCCGGGCGGCCGGTCGCCGGCGCCGTCCAGCGCGTCCCGCATCGTCTCCATGGAGTCGACGCCGAGGCGCCGTGCGCTCTCGAAGGCCGCCTCGTCGGCGGTGAAGTACTCCAGGGCGCGCTGGACGGCGACCAGGTCCTGGACCGGCGACTGCGCGGCCCAGCCCGCCTCGCCGGGGCCGAGGGCGGGGGTGGACATGTCGATGACGTTCATCGACCAGCCTCCGTCGTCGCGCGGCCGGCACAGCAGGTGGGACAGGTGCAGGTCGCCGTGGCACGGCCCCGAGGGGAACCCCGCCGGGGCGGCGTCGAAGGCGCTCCGCAGCGCGGCGGTCTCCTGCCGCAGGGCCGTGAAGGCGGCGGTGCGCGGGGCCTCGGGCAGGTCGATGTCCGCCGAGGCCAGTGCGTCCGTGCGGGCGGTGGCCCGGGCCAGCATCTCCCGTACCGGGTACGGCGGCACGGGACCCCGGCCGAGCCGGCCGGCCAGGTCGCGGTGGAAGCCGGCCAGGAAGCGCCCGGCGTCGCGCAGGTTGTCCGCGAGCGGGCGCAGGTGTGCCCGCACGACGTCGTCGAGTGAGCCGGGGGCCCGTCCGCCGGTCACCTTCGGCCACAGGGACCGCATGCTGTGTCTCAGCGGCAGGTCGATCCCGTCTCCGGGGGCGTACCGGTAGAACACGCCCAGCGGGCGGTGGGTGCCGTCCGCCGGGTCGACGTAGGCGTAGTCGCCCGCCCAGTCGGGGGTGCGGCCGGTCCCGTTCATCAGCCGCAGGAGTTCCGGCTCCCGGACGGTCTCGTCCAGCCGCCGGTAGGTCTTGTGGACGTAGGCAGTCCCGTCGTTCTCCACCAGGGACAGCACGTTGGAGGACCAGCCCCGCTCGAACGGCAGCCGGCGCACCGAGTGCGCGGTGAGTCCCGCACCGCGGAAGAGCACCCGGCCGCCGCGGGCGGTGGGCAGCCGGCGTCCGGCGCAGACCGCGTCCAGCACGGCGGAGTCGAACTCGACGCTTCCGTGCGCCTCTTCGGCGCCGTGCCCCGTGGGTGCGGACCGCACCGGCACGAAGTAGCGCCGTCCCGACGCCGGCCCGCCGACGGCGGCCACGACCAGCAGGCGGGCGGTGGCGCCGAGGTCCGCGTGGTCGACGCACTCGAAGCGCTCGGCCCGCCGACCGTCCTCGGGCATCCACGGGGCGGTGCGCAGTAAGGGGCCCAGATCGTCGTTTCTCATCATGTCAGGCTCAACTTCCGGTCATTTCGTAGCGGTTGACGCCGCGGCGCCAGACCGTCAGCGCGAGGGCCAGGGCGCCGGCGGTCACCACGGGCAGCCAGCCGAGCAGGCCGGTCCCGCCGCTCAGCAGGTAGACGCAGGGCACGTAGGCGGTGAAGGCGAAGGGCAGGACCCAGGTGAGCAGGGCCTTCAGCGAGGGGTGGTAGATGTCCAGGGGGTAGGCGGAGAACTCCGACACCTGGTTGGCCGCGTACATCGCGGGCATGCTCGTCACCGTCCAGAAGGACAGGGAGGCGAAGAGCAGCTTCACCGAGGTGTGCAGCAGCGCCCCGCACAGCACCAGCACGGGCGCCAGCACCCACTGCACGGGGCTGAGCGACAGGCCGAGCTCGCTCCCCGCGTATCCCACCAGGACGGCGCCGACGACGAGTTCGCCGAGCCCGTCGGGGTGGAAGAAGCGCTCCGACAGCAAGGAGAACAGCGGGTCGACCGGCCGGACGAGGTAGCGGTAGAACTCCCCGCGCTGGACCAGTTTGCGGCCCAGTTCCCACAACTGGTCGGTGAAGAGGTGGTCGAGCCCGCGCGGCAGCAGGGAGAACCCCAGCAGGAACAGCACCTCGTGGTACGACCAGCCGCCCACGGCGGGGACCTGCCGGAAGACGAGGCCGACGACCGCCGTCTGGATGCCGACCCGCACCAGGAAGGCGCCCGCGCCGAGCACGAAGTCCATGCGGTACGCGGCCAGCCGGTGCAGGCCCACCCCGCCCAGGAACCAGGCCAGCCGCAGGTACCGCATCATGGTGCGCGTCATCCGCCGAGCACCTCCAGCCGTCCCAGGGCGGCGCGCCACAGCGCGGCGCACAGCAGCGACAGCCCGGCCGCCCAGGCCGCCTGCTGGACGAGCACCCCGGCGGCGTCCGTCCAGCCGTCGTAGCGGCCGAGCAGCAGGGTCAGCGGACCGTCGACCATGCCGCGGAAGGGCAGGACCTTCGCGAGCGCGGCCAGCGGGCCCGGCATCAGCGCGAGCGGCACGAGCTGTCCGGCGAAGAAGGCGACGACGCTCTGCTTGACCATCCGCACGCCCCAGGTGTTGGTGGTGAGGAAACCGGTCATGCCGGTCAGCAGGTTCACACAGAACGCCAGCAGCACCGACAGGGCGGTGGAGACGGTGAACAGCAGCAGGTCCGCCGGCCGGGGCGCGGTGAGCGGGACGAGCAGCGCGAACAGGCCGAGGACCGGCAGGCCGACCAGGACGGCGTTGGCCCCCACCACGGGCAGGCAGGCGAAGAACCGCATCACCGGGTAGCTGACGGGGCGCACCAGCATGACCGCGACGTCACCCCGGTACACCTCGGCCGCGACCTCGTCGTCCACCCGGTTGGTGTGCAGCACCTGCAGGATCTGGGCCACCAGCAGGTAGGTGGTGATGTCCTCCACGGTGAAGCCGCCGGGTCCGCGGCCGGGTGTGCCCGCGTACACGGCGCGCCACAGGAAGACGGTCACCGCCGCGCCGGCGGCCGCGGTCATCGCGGTCATCGCGAACATCGAGCGGTACTGCAGCAGGGACTGCAGGCCGCTGGTGGCGAACGGCGTGTAGCGGCGCAGGCGGGCGGTCATGCGGCACCGTCAGGTGTACGGCCGGCCCCGTCGGGTGTGTCGCCGGGAACGCGTGCGCGGCCGTAGATCTTGCGGAGCACGTCCTCCAGGCCGGGTTCGGGGGCGTACCAGTCGGCGAGGTCGAAGTGGTCCAGGAGGAAGGTGAGGACCTGCCGGGAGGTGTAGCGGCCGGCCGGGTAGTCGACGCGGATGCGGCCGCCGTCGTCCGGTGTGGCGCGCACGCCCGGCAGACCGGCCTCGATGCGGGCGCGGACGGTACCGGCCGCGGTGCCGTCCCGGTGGTCGAAGACGACCGAGCGGTGGTCGGCGGTGCGCAGCAGGTCCTTCAGGGTCCCCTGGTGGACGACCCGGCCGTGGTCGACGACCAGGGCGCTGTCGCAGATCGCGCCGATGTCGGCGATGTCGTGGCTGGTGAGCACCACGGTGGTGCCCAGCTCCCGGTGGGCGCGGTTGACCAGGTGGCGCACCGCGTCCTTGAGCACCATGTCGAGGCCGATGGTGGGCTCGTCCCAGAACAGGACGGCGGGGTCGTGCAGCAGGCTCGCCGCGATCTCGGCGCGCATGCGCTGGCCGAGGCTCAGCTGCCGTACGGGGGTCGGACCCAGCGCGTCGATGTCGAGGAGCTCGCGGAACAGGTCGAGGTTGCGCCGGTAGACCGGCTCGGGGATGTCGTAGACGCGGCGCAGGATGCGGAAGGAGTCCGGCACCGACAGGTCCCACCACAGCTGGCTGCGCTGGCCGAAGACGACGCCGATGGTGCGGGCGTTGCGCTGCCGGTGCCGGTACGGCTCCAGGCCGGCGACCGTGCAGCGGCCGGAGGTGGGGGTCATGATGCCGGTCAGCATCTTGATCGTGGTCGACTTGCCGGCCCCGTTGGCGCCGATGTAGGCCGTCTTGGTGCCGGCCGGTATCTCGAAGGAGACGTCGTCGACCGCGCGCACCACGCGGTGGCGGCGGGTGAGGAGGGTGGAGAGGCTGCCGAGCAGGCCGGGTTTGCGTTCGGCCAGCCGGAACTCCTTGACGAGGCGCTCCGCCACGATCACGCGATCACCCGTTCGAGGGCCTTCTCCAACAGCCGCAGACCCTCCTCGAGCAGCGCCTCGTCGAGTGTGAACGGCGGGGCCAGGCGCAGGATGTGGCCTCCGAGGGAGGTGCGCAGTCCCAGGTCCAGGGCCGTGGTGTAGACGGCCCGGGCCGTCTCCGGCGCGGGTGTGCGGGCGGCGGGATCGGTGACGAACTCCAGGCCCCACAGCAGTCCGAGGCCGCGCACCTGGCCCAGCCGGTCGAAGCGGGACTCCAGGACGCGCAGCCGGTCCTCCATGATCTCGCCGAGGACGCGTACGCGGTCGATCAGCCGGTCGCGCTCGACGACCTCGAGCGTGGCGCGGGCGGCGGCGATGCCCAGCGGGTTGCTCGCGTACGTCGAGGCGTACGCCCCCGAGATGGCCGCTTCCGGCCTGCGCAGCAGCTCCGCACGGCCGGCGAGAACGGCGAAGGGGAACCCGCTCGCGGTGCCCTTGGACAGCATCGCCAGGTCCGGTTCGACGCCGAAGAGGTCACTGGCGAGGAAGGCCCCCGTGCGTCCGCCGCCGGTGAGCACCTCGTCCGCGACGAGCAGGACGCCGCCCTCCCGGCAGGCGTCCGCGATGCGTTCCCAGTAACCCGGCGGCGGCACGACGACCCCCGCCGCGCCGAGGACGGGTTCGAAGACCAGCGCGGAGACGTTGGGCTTCTCGGCGATGTGCCGGCGCACCAGCGTCGCGCAGCGCACGTCGCACGACGGGTACTCCAGCCCCAGGGGGCAGCGGTAGCAGTAAGGGCTGTAGCCCAGCACGCTGTTGCCGCTGAACGCCTGGTGGCCGATGTCCCAGTGCACGAGCATCCTGGCCCCCATGGTCTTGCCGTGGAAGCCGTGCCGCAGGGCGCCGATCCGGTTGCGTCCCGGCGGCGCGGTCGCCTGGACGACCCGCAGTGCGGCCTCGACCACCTCCGCGCCGGTGGAGAAGAACGCGTAGGTGTCGAGCCGTTCGGGCAGCAGCCTGGCGAGCAGGTCCAGCAGGCCGGCGCGGTCCGGAGTGGCGCTGTCGTGGACGTTCCACAGACGGCGGGCCTGGGCGGTGAGCGCCTCGACCACCTCCGGGTGCCCGTGGCCCAGGGACTGGGTGAGGGTGCCGGCGGCGAAGTCGAGGTACTGGTTGCCGTCGAGGTCGGTCAGCACGGGACCGTGCCCCTCGGCGAACACCCGGCGTCCGTGAACGGCTTCCTCGGAAGCGCCCGGCGCCAGATGCCGGGCCTCCCGTGCCAGGTGCTGGGTCTGCCGTAAACCTGTCATCGCTGTCCCTGCTCGTCGGACCGGCTGTACGCGATCACCGGCGAACTGCGGTGTGACACACCACGGTTGGCTGTTCGACTTGAGTCAAACACTTGAACACAGACGGCTGCAAGACTTTGCGGATCGTTTCAGAAAATTGTTGCGAGGGGGCGCGGCAGTCTGCTTGAGTCGATGTGCCCACGGCGACGCCACGCCTCTCATGCGAGGAGAGACCTGTGAGAAAACGCCCCCCGACCGGTCCGCCCCCGCGGAGGCCGAGGTGAAGGCCCTGGTCCTGGCAGGTGGAACCGGCAGCAGACTGAGGCCGTTCACGCACACCGGCGCCAAGCAGCTGCTCCCCGTCGCCAACAGACCCGTGCTGTTCTACGCGCTGGACTCCCTCGTCGCGGCGGGCATCCGGGAAGTCGGCGTCGTCGTGGGGTCGCACGGCCGCGAGATCCGCGAACTGGCCGGTGACGGTGCAGAGTTCGGGTTACGCATCACCTACCTGCAACAGTCCCGCCCGCTCGGCCTCGCGCACGCGGTGCGCATCGCCCGCGACTTCCTCGGCGACGACGACTTCCTGCTGTACCTGGGCGACAACTACCTCCCGCAGGGGGTCACCGACTTCGTGCGTCTTGCCGCCGCCGACGCCGCGGCGGCCCGGCTGCTGCTGACCCCCGTAGCGGACCCCTCCGCGTTCGGAGTCGCGGAGGTCGACGCCGAAGGGAACGTGCTGCGCCTGGAGGAGAAGCCCGACACTCCGCGCAGCGCGCTCGCCCTCATCGGCGTGTACGCCTTCAGCCCGGCCGTGCACGAGGCGGTGCGCGCCATCGCCCCCTCGGCACGCGGCGAGCTGGAGATCACCCACGCCGTGCAGTGGATGGTCGACCAAGGGCTGTGCGTGCGCGCCGAGACCACCACCCGGCCCTGGCGCGACACCGGCAGCGCGGAGGACATGCTGGAGGTCAACCGCCACGTCCTCGACGGGCTGGAGGGCCGGATCGAGGGCAAGGTCGACGCGCACAGCACGCTGATCGGCCGGGTCCGGGTGGCCGAGGGCGCGGTGGTGCGCGGGTCACGCGTCGTCGGCCCGGTGGTCATCGGCGCGGGCGCCGTCGTCAGCAACTCCAGCGTCGGCCCGTACACCTCCATCGGGGAGGACTGCCGGGTCGAGGACAGTGCCGTCGAGTACTCCGTCCTGCTGCGCGGCGCGCAGGTCGAGGGGGCGTCCCGCATCGAGGCGTCCCTCATCGGCCGCGGCGCCGTCGTGGGCCCGGCCCCCCGTCTTCCGCAAGCTCACCGTCTGGTGATCGGCGACCACAGCAAGGTGTACCTCACCCCATGAACGCAGCGATCCTCGTCACCGGCGGGGCGGGCTTCATCGGCTCCGCCTACGTACGCCACCTCCTGTCGCCCCGAGGACCCGGGGGCACGGCGGTGACCGTCCTCGACAAACTCACCTACGCCGGCAGCCTCGCACACCTCCACGCGGTGCGCGACCACCCCGACCTCACCTTCGTCCAGGGCGACGTGTGCGACGCGTCCCTGGTGGACGCGCTGGCCCGACGCCACGACCAGATCGTGCACTTCGCCGCCGAGTCGCACGTCGACCGTTCCATCGCCGACGGCGGCGCCTTCACCCGCACCAATGTGCTGGGCACCCAGGTGCTGCTCGACGCCGCGCTCCGCCACGGCGTGCGCACCTTCGTGCACGTCTCCACCGACGAGGTGTACGGCTCCCTCCCCCCGGGGGGGCCGCCAAGGAGAGCGATCCCCTGCGGCCCACCTCGCCGTACGCGGCGTCGAAGGCGGCCTCGGACCTGATCGCCCTGGCCCATCACCGCACGCACGGACCGGACGTCCGGGTGACCCGCTGCTCGAACGACTTCGGGCCCCACCAGCACCCGGAGAAGCTCATCCCGCACTTCCTGGCCCGCCTGCTGTCCGGCGGCACCGTCCCGCTCTACGGCGACGGACGGTACGAGCGCGACTGGCTGTACGTCGACGACCACGTCCGGGCCGTCGAACTCGTCCGCGTGTCGGGCCGGCCGGGGGAGGTCTACAACATCGGGGGCGGCACCCCGCTGTCCAACCTGGAGCTCACACACCGGCTGCTCGCCCTGTGCGGCGCGGGCCCGGAGCGGATCGAACACGTCGAGGACCGCAAGGGGCACGACCGGCGCTACGCGGTCGACCACGGCAAGATCACCGCCGAACTCGGATACCGGCCCCGCACCGACTTCGCGGCCGCCCTGGCCGAGACCGCCCAGTGGTACGAGCGCCACGCGGACTGGTGGCGTCCGCTGCTCGCGTCCGCGTGACGCCGGGCCGGACCGGGACCACGGGACCTCGGCCGCTCCGGGGTGTCGTGTCCGGGTGGTGGCCGGCGGGTCAGTGCCGGCCCGGCGGGCGCCGGCCGTCCCGCGGAGCGGCGGCGGTGGACCCCCGGACCACCAGTTCCGGCATGAGGACGAACTCGGTGCGCGGCGGCGGCGTTCCGGACATCTCCTCCAGCAGCGCGTCCACGGCGATCTGCCCCATCGCCTTGACGGGCTGTCTGATCGTGGTCAGCGGAGGGTCGGTGAAGGCGATGAGCGGCGAGTCGTCGAAGCCGACGACCGAGAGGTCGCCGGGAACCGCAAGGCCCCTCTGGCGCGCGGCCCGGACAGCGCCGAGGGCCATCATGTCGCTGGCGCACACGACAGCCGTGCACCCCCTGTCGATCAGCGCGGACGCCGCTGCCTGGCCCCCTTCCAGAGAGAACAGCGAGTGCTGGATCAGTTCCCCGGCCTCCTGCGCAGACAGTCCCAGGTGCTCGTGCATACCGACGCGGAAGCCCTCGATCTTGCGCTGGACCGGCACGAAGCGCTCCGGCCCGAGCGCGAGCCCGATGCGCTCGTGTCCCAGCTCGGCCAGATGCGCCACGGCCAGACGCATGGCGGCCCGGTCGTCCGGGGAGACGAAGGGCGCCTCGATCCGGGGGGAGAACCCGTTGACGAGCACGAAGGGCACCCGCTGCCGGTGCAGCCGGTCATAGCGTCCGGTGTCTGCGGTGGTGTCGGCGTGCAGCCCGGAGACGAAGACGATGCCGGCTACCCCGCGGCCCACGAGCATCTCGGTGAGTTCGTCCTCGGTCGAACCCCCCGGCGTCTGCGTGGCCAGGACGGGCGTGTACCCCCGGCGCGTGAGCGCCTGCCCCATCACTTCGGCCAGCGCGGGGAAGACGGGATTGTCCAGCTCCGGTGTGATCAGACCGACCAGCTCCGCACGCCGCTGCCGTGACGGGTACTCGTACCCCAGCGTGTCGAGTGCGGCGAGCACGGAGTCGCGGGTGTCCGTGGCCACACCGCGCGCGCCGTTGAGCACGCGGCTGACCGTGGCCTTGCTGACGCCCGCCTGGGCTGCGATGTCGGCGAGCCGCATGGTCATGGC
This sequence comes from Streptomyces griseomycini, assembly GCF_014203535.1. Taxonomy (GTDB): domain Bacteria; phylum Actinomycetota; class Actinomycetes; order Streptomycetales; family Streptomycetaceae; genus Streptomyces; species Streptomyces griseomycini. The sequence goes on along the minus strand of NZ_JACHJI010000013.1, from coordinate 165,222 downwards.
AGGGCACTTTACCCGCCGGCCGCCGCTGTGCCCACTGCGTGGGGAAAACGACGGGGCTGCGCAGTACGCCTGTCCGCCGCCCGCACAATGGCTGAAAAAACTTGCAGCAAATTGCCGCAACATCTTTCGGCGTCCTTTCGTCCCTGTTACGTTCCTGGCAACCCCGGCGCCGCGCAGGAGCGGTTGGCGTGAGGCCTCGATGCCTCCGCCCAATTCCGGGAAGAAACAGGGGAGTTCACAATGCGGCGTGGCATTGCGGCCACCGCGCTGGTCGCGGCTCTGGCCATGACGGCTTCGGCATGTGGCGGGGACGACGACGGCCGGAACGGTGCCGGCGGGGGCAGCGGGGAGCTGTCGGGAACCGTCACCTTCTGGGACACCTCCAACGAGGCGGAGAAGGCGACGTACCAGGCCCTCGCGGAACGTTTCGAGAAGGAACACCCGAAGGTCGACGTCAAGTACGTCAACGTGCCGTTCGGCGAGGCGAACGCCAAGTTCAAGAACGCGGCGGGCGGCAACTCCGGTGCCCCGGACGTGATGCGCACGGAGGTGGCCTGGGTCGCGGACTTCGCCAGCATCGGCTACCTCGCCCCGCTCGACGGCACGGCCGCCCTCGACGACGCGTCGGACCACCTCCCGCAGGCCGCGGCCAGCACGAAGTACGAGGGGAAGACCTACGCGGTCCCGCAGGTGATCGACACCCTGGCGCTCTTCTACAACAAGGAGTTGCTGAAGAAGGCCGGCGTCCAGGCACCCGCCTCCGTCACCGAGCTGAAGACGGCCGCCGCCAGGATCAAGGAGAAGACCGGCGCGACCGGCCTCTACCTGCGGGGCGACGACCCGTACTGGTTCCTGCCCTACCTCTACGGCGAGGGCGGCGACCTGGTCGACGAGAAGAACAAGACCGTCACCATCGACGACGAGCCCGGCGTGGAGGCGTACCGGATCCTCAAGGACCTGGTGGACAGCGAAGCGGCCATCACGGACGCGTCCGACGGCTGGAACAACATGCAGAACGCCTTCAAGTCGGGCAAGGTCGCCATGATGCTCAACGGCCCGTGGGCCATCGAGGACGTCAAGGCGGGCGACCGGTTCAAGGATCCCGCCAACCTCGGAGTGGCCCCCGTCCCGGCCGGCAGCGCCGGCCAGGGATCACCTCAGGGCGGGTGGAACCTGTCGGTGTACGCCGGCTCGAAGAACCTCGACGCCTCCTACGCCTTCGTGAAGTACATGAGCTCCGCCGAGGTGCAGCAGGAGACCACCGAGAAGCTGAGCCTGCTCCCCACCCGCACCTCCGTCTACGAGGTGCCGGCCGTCGCGGACAACGAGATGGTGAAGTTCTTCAAGCCGGCGGTCGACAAGGCCGTGGAGCGGCCGTGGATCGCCCAGGGCAACGCCCTCTTCGAGCCGATCCGGCTGCAGATGGCCAACGTGCTGGCCGGCAAGACCAGCCCGGACGAGGCGGCGTCGAGCACCGGCGACGCCTACCGCAAGCTGCTCAAGGACTACAAGTAGGCCACGGGAAGGCGGACCGACGACCCATGGCTGTCGAGACCGGCCGGCCGGTGACGAAGGCCGCGGGCACACAGGGTGCCCGCGGCCGGGCCCACCGCACCGGCCACAAGAACCCCAGGACCCCGGGGCGGCTGCGCAGGGCCCTGGCCACCCACTGGTACGCCTGGAGCATGGTCGCCCCCGTGGTGATCGTGATCGGCGTGATCATCGGATACCCCCTCGCGCGCGGCGTCTGGCTGTCCTTCACCGACGCCAACGAGGCCAACGTCGAGCGCACCATCGGGGTCAACCACATCCCCGCGACGTACGAGCATGTCGGACTCGCCAACTACCGGGCGATCCTCAACGACGGCGTCTTCTGGGACCGGCTCGGCTGGACCGTGGTGTGGACGGTCAGCTGCGTGGCGCTCTCCTTCGCCCTCGGGCTGGCCCTGGCCGTCATGCTCAACCGCACCTTCAAGGGCCGCACCCTGTACCGCACGGCCCTGGTCCTGCCCTGGGCGGTGCCGGCGTTCGTCTCCGTGTTCACCTGGCGCCTGCTGTTCAACGAACGCAGCGGTCTGTTCAACGAACTGCTCACCGGCGCCGGGTTCGACCGGATCTCCTGGCTGAACGACCCCACCTGGGCGAAGATCTCCGTCATCGCGGTGAACGTCTGGGTGGGCGTGCCGTTCATGCTCATCGCCCTCCTCGGCGGCCTGCAGTCCATCCCCGGAGAGCTCTACGAGGCCGCGGAGATGGACGGGGCGGGCCCCTGGCAGCGCTTCCGCCACATCACCCTGCCCGGGCTGCGGTCCGTCTCGAGCACGGTCGTCCTGCTCAGCACCATCTGGACCTTCAACATGTTCCCGGTGATCTTCCTGCTGACCCGGGGCGGCCCGGGTGACGCCACCGAGATCCTGGTGACGTACGCCTACCGCCTGTCCTTCGTCATCAGCCCGCGGGACTACTCCACGTCCGCCGCCTGGGGCGTGCTGATCCTGCTGCTCCTGGCACTCGTCACCGCGGCCTACCGCCGCGCACTGCGCAAGCAGGGAGAGACCTGGTGACCGACACGATCACGCGCACCCCCGGGCGCACCGAGCCGCCGGCCTCCGCGCGCAAGCGCGGCGAGCGCGGCCCGCTGGCTTCGCTCGGACTGCACCTGACCCTGCTGACCGCCTCCGTCGTCGCGGTCTTCCCCCCGCTGTGGCTGCTGGCCACCTCCTTCAAACCGAAGACCGACGCGTTCGACACCTCACTCGTCAAGGACTTCACGCTCGGCAACTACAGCCACGTCGTACGCGACACCGACTTCCTGTCCTGGCTGCAGAACTCGCTGGTCGTCGTCGGGCTGACCACGCTGATCGGCGTCTTCATCTCCGCCACCACCGGCTACGCGGTGAGCCGTTTCCGCTTCCCCGGCATGCGCCCCCTGATGTGGATGCTCCTGCTCACCCAGATGTTCCCGGTGGCGGTGCTCATCGTGCCGCTGTACAACCTGCTCGCCGGCCTCGGGCTGCTCAACCAGCCGATCGGACTGGTCGTCACCTATCTCACCGTCGCCGTGCCGTTCTGCGCCTGGATGATGAAGGGCTACTTCGACGGCATCCCGGTCGAGATCGACGAAGCCGGCCGGGTCGACGGACTCACCCCGTTCGGCACGTTCTGGCGGCTGGTGCTGCCCCTGGCCAAGCCGGGGCTCGCCGTCACCGCCTTCTACACCTTCATCACCGGCTGGGGCGAAGTGGCCTACGCGTCCGCCTTCATGACCGGCGAGGAGAACCTCACGCTCGCCGGAGGCCTCCAGACGTTCGTCAACCAGTACACGAGCGACTGGGGCGCGCTGACCGCGGCCGCCGTGATCATCGCGGTCCCCGCCGCGATCGTCTTCGGACTCGTCCAGCGGCACCTCGTCTCCGGTCTGACCGCAGGCGCCACCAAGTCCTGACCGCCCCCGACGCAGGCAGGAGAACCATGACCCAGCACCTTGCCGAACCCGGCACCCGTACCCGACCCTCCGGCCCCGGCGAGCGCCCGGGCTGGTGGCGGGACGCCGTGATCTACCAGGTCTATCCCCGCAGCTTCGCCGACAGCGACGGCGACGGGGTGGGCGACCTCCAGGGCATCCGCTCCCGGCTGCCGTACCTGAGGGACCTCGGCGTCGACGCCGTCTGGCTCAGCCCCTTCTACGTCTCGCCTCAGGCCGACGGCGGCTACGACGTCGCCGACTACCGGGCCGTCGACCCCGTGTTCGGCACGCTGCTCGACGCGGACGAACTGATCCGCGACGCGCACGCCCTGGGGCTGCGCGTGATCGTCGACGTGGTCCCCAACCACTGCTCGGACCAGCACGACTGGTTCCGGCGCGCCCTGCGCGAGGGCCCCGGCTCCCCGCTGCGCGACCGCTTCCACTTCCGGCCGGGACGCGGGCCCGGGGGAGAGGAGCCCCCCAACGACTGGGAGTCCGTCTTCGGCGGCCCCGCCTGGACCCGCACGAAGAACCCCGACGGCACCCCGGGGGAGTGGTACCTCCACCTCTTCGCCCCCGAGCAACCCGACTTCAACTGGGAGCACCCGGCCGTGCGGGACGAGTTCCGCTCCGTGCTGCGGTACTGGCTCGACATGGGCGTCGACGGTTTCCGGATCGACGTCGCCCACGGCCTGGTCAAGGCCGCCGGACTGCCCGACACGGGCCGCACGGGGCAGTTGCGGCTGCTCGGCACCCAGTCACTGCCCTTCTTCGACCAGGACGGCGTGCACGAGATCTACCGGTCCTGGCGCAGGATCCTGGACGAGTACCCGGGAGAGCGCATCGGCGTCGCCGAGGCGTGGACGCCGAGCGCCGAGCGCACGGCCAACTACCTGCGGGCGGACGAACTGCACCAGGCGTTCAACTTCCACTACCTGGGCGCCGGCTGGGACGCCGGCGCCCTGCGCCGGGCCATCGACGACTGCCTCGACGCCATGCGCCCGGTGGGCGCCCCGAGCACCTGGGTGCTGTCCAACCACGACGTCGTCCGGCACACCACCCGCCTCGCCGCGGACGGTCCCGAGCAGGGGGTGCGCCGGGCCCGCGCGGCGACGCTGCTGATGCTGGCCCTGCCCGGGTCCGCCTACCTCTACCAGGGCGAGGAACTCGGCCTGCCGGAGGTGACCGACCTGCCGGACGAGGTGCGGCAGGACCCCTCGTTCTTCCGGGACAACGGGCAGGACGGGCTGCGGGACGGCTGCCGGGTACCGATCCCGTGGTCGGGGACCGAGGCGCCGTACGGCTTCGGACCCGTCGCGGGCGGACCGAGCTGGCTGCCGCAGCCGGAGAGCTGGAGGCACCTGTCGGTCGAGGCGCAGACCGGTGACCCCGGCTCGACGCTGGAGCTCTACCGCAGTGCCCTGGCACTGCGCCGGAAGCACCCCGCCCTCGGTGCCGGCGACGGCGTCGAGTGGCTGGAGGCCCCTGAGGGCGTCCTCGCTTTCCGCCGCACCGCACGGGGCCCGGGCGACCAGGCTCGGGACGGCGACCTGGTCTGCACCGTGAACCTGACCGGTGCGCCGGTGCGCTGGACCCCGCAGGGGCGGCCGCTGCTCAGCAGCTGCGAGCCGGTGATCGGGGGCGACGCGGCCGGACTTCCCGCGGACAGCACCGTCTGGTGGGCGGTGTGACCCTCTCCCTGACGCGGGGTGCCGAGCACGGCACCCCGCGGCTCACCGACATCGCTGCGCAGGCCGGGGTGAGTGAAGCCACGGCGAGCCGCGTGCTCAACGGGAAACCCGGCGTCGCCCCCGCCACCCGGCGGCGGGTGGTGGCCGCACTCGACGTACTCGGCTACGAGCGGCCCGTACGGCTGCGCCAGCGCAGCGCCGGCCTGATCGGGTTGGTGATCCCGGAGCTCACGAACCCGATTTTCCCGGCTTTCGCCCAGGTCATCGAGCAGGTGCTGGCCGGGCACGGATACACGCCCGTGCTGTGCACGCAGATGCCCGGCGGGTCCACCGAGGACGAACTGGTGGAGCAGATGGAGGACCGGGGCGTCACGGGCATCGTCTTCCTGTCCGGGCTGCACGCGGACACGACGGCCGACCCGGTCCGGTACCACAGACTCGCCTCCCGCCGCATGCCGTTCGTCCTGGTGAACGGCTACAACGAGCGCATCACGGCGTCCTTCGTGTCGTCCGACGACCGGTCCGCGGTACGGATGGCGGTGCGGCACCTGGCCGACCTGGGGCACACGAGGGTCGGACTGGCCGTCGGCCCCACCCGTTTCGTGCCGTCGCGGCGCAAGGCCGAGGGTTTCCTCGCGGCCGTGCGTTCCTTCTGCGGGATGCGGGCGGACGAGGCCGAGGCGCACATCGAGCGCACCCTGTTCACGGTGGAGGGCGGCCACGCGGCCGCGACGGCGCTGCTGGACAGGGGGTGCACCGGCCTGGTCTGCGGCAGCGACCTGATGGCCCTGGGAGCGATCCGCGCGGTGCGCGAACGAGGCCTGTCGGTTCCGCACGACGTCTCGGTGATCGGTTTCGACGACTCACCGCTGATCCCGTTCACCGACCCACCGCTCACCACCGTGCGCCAGCCGGTGCAGGCGATGGCGACCGCGGCGGTGGGGGCGCTGCTGGAGGAGGTCGGCGGAACCCCCGTGCAGCGGACCGAGTTCGTCTTCCAGCCGGAGTTGGTCGTGCGCGGTTCCACGGCGCGGCGCGGCGGGTGAGTGCACCGGCCCGGGGAGAGGCTCCGCAGCCGGCCCTGTGGTCGGGGCTGCGGGGCGGCATGAAGGCTGCGGAGCCCCGGCTGGAGCCCGGCCCGGCGGGCCGGGCGCGTGGGCTCCGACAGTTGCCGAGGCCTCCGGACCGCCGGGCCGGACGGTGTTTGAACGTAACACCTCTGAAACGCTTGCGAAACCCCTTGCAGAGAATCGATCGGCGCTCGAGTCAATGGCGTTGAGGTTCTCCGAGGGAAGTCCAGGAGTCCCGTCGTGAAGGGTTGACCGATGGTTGAGGGGCTCGTACGGTCTCGATCGCAACTACTTGCTGAGTGTTTCAGCAAGCCCCTCACAGGCCTGTCGGGCAAGGCGCGTTGCTGCGTGGAGGCCTCTCATCCGCATCAGGTGGATCAGGAGGAACTATGGCCAACAAGACCGTGGCCACTGCACTCGCCCTCGTGGCGGGAGCCGCTGTGGTCGTCACGGCACCCGGAACCGCGCAGGCGGACCCGCCCGGCGACAAGGACGTCACCGCCGTGATGTTCGAGTGGAACTTCGACTCCGTCGCCAAGGCCTGTACCGACGACCTCGGGCCGGCCGGGTACGGGTACGTGCAGGTGTCGCCGCCGAACGAGCGGGTCCAGGGCCCGCAGTGGTGGACCGCGTACCAGCCCGTCAGCTACAGGATCGGCACGAGACTGGGCGACCGCACCGCCTTCAAGAACATGGTCGACACGTGCCACGCCGCCGGCGTCAAGGTCGTCGTGGACACGGTGATCAACCACATGGCCAACAGCGCCGGCACCGGGACCGCGGGCTCCCCCTACAGCAAGTACGACTACCCCGGCCTGTACTCCAGGTCCGACATGGACGACTGCACGAGGGACATCGACAACTACGGGGAGAGCTGGAACGTCCACCACTGCGAACTGTCCGGCTTGCCCGACCTGGACACCGGCGAGGAGTACGTCCGCAGGACCATCGCCGGGTACATGAACGACCTGCTGTCCCTCGGCGTGGACGGCTTCCGCATCGACGCGGCCAAGCACATCCCGCCGGGGGACCTCGCCGACATCAAGGGCCGGCTCAGCGACCCGGGTGCCTACTGGAAGCAGGAGACCATCGGGGCGCCCGGCGAAGCCGTGCAGCCCGGTCAGTACACCGGTACCGGTGACGTCCAGGAATTCTCCTTCGCCAAGGACCTGAAGCGCGTCTTCTCCGGCGAGAAGCTGGCGTACCTCAAGAACATCGGCGAGGCCTGGGGGTACGTCCCCAGCGGCAAGGCCGCCACCTTCGTGGCCAACCACGACACCGAGCGCCACGACACGACGCTGACCTACAAGAACGGCTCCGCCTACACCCTCGCCCACGTCTTCATGCTGGCCTGGCCCTACGGATCACCGGACGTGCACTCCGGCTACGAGTTCAGCAACGACGCGGGCGGCCCCAACAACGGCCAGGTCGACGCCTGTTACACCGACGGGTGGAAGTGCCAGCACGCCTGGCGCGAGATCGCCGGCATGGTCGCGTTCCGCAACACCGCCGGCAGCGCCGGAGTGACCGACTGGTGGGACAACGGCAACAACGCCATCGCCTTCGGCCGCGGCAGCAAGGCCTACGTCGCGATCAACCACGAGTCCGGCTCGCTGACCCGCACCTTCCAGACGTCGCTGCCCTCCGGCACCTACTGCGACGTCCAGAGCGGCAAGGCCGTCACCGTGAACGGATCCGGGCAGTTCACCGCGACCCTCGGCGCCCACACGGCCCTCGCCCTGCACACGGGGGCGACCAGCTGCGACCCCGGCCCGGACCCGGACCCCGAGGTCGAGGCCGGCGCCTCGTTCAGCGTCGACGCCACCACCACCTGGGGCGAGAACGTCTACGTCACCGGCGACAACGCCGCGCTCGGCAACTGGAACCCCGCCGCCGCGCTCAAGCTCGACCCGGCGGCCTACCCCGTGTGGAAGCTCGACGTCGCCCTCCCGGCCGGCACCTCCTTCGCGTACAAGTACCTCCGCAAGGACGCCTCCGGCAAGGTCACCTGGGAGAGCGGCGCCAACCGTACCGCCACCGTCCCGACCAGCGGCAAGAAGCTGCTGAGCGACACCTGGCGCAGCTGAACCAGGGAAGCGCTCCGTCTCGCCGACCGAAGGACCGCCCGGTTCGCCCCCCCGAGGGCGCACCGGGCGGCCCGCCCCATCCGCGCCGGCTTCCCGCCGCCGCGGGCCGGGCGGACTGTCCCGTTCGACCGGTGAGGAGAAGAAAGGCCCCATGACCGGTTTACCGTCCCGACGCAGAACCGCCCGATTGTCGGCCGTCGCACTGATCCTGTCCGTGCTGTCGGCCCTCCCGTCCACCACCCCGTCCGCGGACGCCGCGCCCCCGCGACCGCCGTCCGATCACGCGCTCGCCCGCACACCGGCGCGCCCCGCCCCGTCGCGCGAGCAGTTCTACCTGGTGCTGCCCGACCGCTTCGCCAACGGGACCACCTCCAACGACGGGGGAGGCATGACCGGCGGCCGCTCGCAGACCGGCCACGACCCGACCGACAAGCACTTCTACCAGGGCGGTGACCTGAGGGGCCTGATCGAGAAGCTCGACTACATCAAGGACCTGGGCACCACCGCCCTCTGGATGGCGCCGGTCTTCAAGAACCGGCCCGTGCAGACCATGAGCGGCACCGAGATGGCCAGCTACCACGGCTACTCCATCACCGACTTCACCCGGGTCGACCCGCACTTCGGCACCAACGCCGAACTGGCGGAACTCGTCGACAAGGCCCACGCCAAGGGCATGAAGGTCTTCTTCGACGTCATCACCAACCACACCGCCGACACCGTCGACTACGCGGAGAAGACGTACCGCTACCGCTCCAAGGGAGCGTTCCCCTACCTGGACGCCGAGGGCCGCCCCTTCGACGACAGCTCCGGCATGCGCGAGGTCGACGAGGACGGCTTCCCGTACACGCCGCGCCCCCGCCCCGGCGAACACGACACCAAGGTGCCGGCGTGGCTCAACGACCCCACGATGTACCACAACCGGGGCGACTCCACCTTCGCCGGTGAGAGCGCCCTGTACGGCGACTTCAAGGGCAACGACGACCTGTGGACCGAACGGCCCGAGGTCGTCGAGGGCATGCGGCGGATCTACGAGACGTGGGTCAAGGACTTCGGCATCGACGGCTTTCGCGTCGACACGGCGAAGAACGTCAACATGGCCTTCTGGACCCAGTGGGCCACGGCGCTGGACGCCTACGCGGCCCAGCAGGGGAAGCGGGACTTCTTCATCTTTGCGGAGGCCTTCTCGGCCGACCCCGTCGTCATGGCGCCCTACCTGACCGAGGGCAGGCTCGACGCCACGCTCGATTTCCCGCTGCAGGCCGCGCTCCGCAACTACGCGTCGCGCGGCGGTCCCACGCGCGACCTCGCGCACGTCCTGGCCCAGGACCACCGCTACATCACGGACAAGGCCAACGCCTACGGCGAGGTGACCTTCCTCGGCAGTCACGACATGGGGCGCATCGGCAGTTTCATCAGCCAGGACAACCCGGGCGCGGGCGATGCCGAGCTGCTGCGCCGTGACCGGTTCGCGCACGAGTTGATGTTCCTGTCCCGGGGCAATCCGGTGATCTACGCGGGTGACGAGCAGGGCTTCACCGGATCGGCGGACGATGTGTACGCCCGGCAGACGCTGTTCGCGTCGAAGGTCCCGGAGTATCTGGACGACGACCAGATCGGCACGGAGCGTACGCATGCCTCGGACGCGTACGACCCGGCGCATCCGCTGTACCGGTCGATCGCGAAGCTGTCGGAGCTGACGAAGCGGCATCCGGCGTTGCGTGACGGTGTGCAGGAGGAGCGGTACGCCGACGACGGCCCGGGTGTGTATGCGTTCTCGCGCACGGATGCGGGGCAGCGGGTCGAGTACGTCGTCGCGGTGAACAACGCGGACGAGGACCGGACGGTCGGGGTGCCGACGTACTCGGCGGGGATGGACTTCCGTGGGGTGTACGGGTCGTCGGCGCGGGTGCGCAGTGGTACGGACCGGAAGGTGCGGGTGGAGGTTCCGCCGCTGTCCGCGGTGGTACTGAAGGCGGCCGGGCCGCCGGCCACTTCGGCCACCGGGCCGTCGGTGTCGGTGCGGGCTCCGGCGGCCGGTGCGACCGGTGACGTGGAGGTCTCCGCGGAGGTGGACGGTGGCGGGCTGAACCGGGTGGTGTTCGCCGCCCAGGTCGGCAACGGGCCCTGGCGCACTCTGGGTTCCGCCGACCACGCCCCGTACAAGGTGACCCAGCACCTGCCGGACACGGTGCGTGCCGGGACGCCGCTGCGCTACAAGGCCGTCGTCGTCGACCATGCGGGACACACCGCGAGCGACACCGCCGCCACCACCGCAGGACAACCCCCCGCCCCCGAGAAACCGACCGCGAAGCGACACCACGCGGTCGTCCACCACCGGCGCGCGGACGGCGACTACGACGGCCTGCTGCTGCGGACCGCCGACGGTACGACGGCCCGGTTCACCGGCCGCGACGCCTACGGGGCCTTCGCGTGGATCACCCCCGGCTCCGGTACCGGCGCCATCCGGTTCACCATCGAGAAGGACGGAGTCCCCGACGGACCCGAGCGCGTCCTCGACGTCGCCGTATCCGGCGAGGTGTGGACCGAACAGAACAACACGACGGTCCTGAAGGCCAGACCCAAGTCCGCCTACCCGCCCCAGGACGGCACCAAGGCCGTGCTGCACTACCACCGGCCCGACGGCGACTACGAGGGATGGGGCCTGCACACCTGGACGGGGTCCGCCGACCCGCCCGAGTGGAACGACCCCATCCTGCCGGTGCGCGAGGACCCCTTCGGGCTCGTCTTCGAGGTGCCGCTGAACGACGGAGCCGCCTCCCTCAGCTACATCCTGCACAAGGGGCAGGAGAAGGACATCCCCGACGACGAGGCCCTCGACTTCTCCCTCCACGGGCACGAGGTCTGGCGCGTGGCGGGCGACCCCACCTACCTGACGCCCTCTCCCGGTGGCGCCTTCGGCCTCGACCTGCGCGCGGCGGAGGCCACCTGGATCGGTGACGACACCGTCGTGTGGGCGGGTGAGGGCAGCGGCGTGGCCAGTCAGCAACTGGTGTACACCACCGAGGGCGACCTCACGATCGAGAACGGCGCACTGACCGACGAGGGACAGTGGCTGCGGCTCGTACCGACCGAGCTGACCGAGGCCCAGAGGTCCCGCTACCCCCAGTACACACAGGCCTCGGCGTTCCGCGTGGACCCGCGGGACCGCGACCGCGTCGGCCAGGCACTCCGCGCCCGGCTGATCGCCACCCAACGCGCCGACAACGGGGCCCTGCTGGGCGCCACCGGCGTGCGCATCGAAGACACCCGACCGGAAGGAACCGGCAAGTGATCGGCTCGCTCCCAGACCGAAGAGACCGAAGAAGACGAAGAGGCCGTCCCGGCGGCACGAACCACGGAACCGTGCCGGGACCCACGGCCGGCCCTACGACCATGGCCGCCGCGGTCGTCGTGGCCGCACTGCTCGCCACGGCGCTGGGCACACCCCAGCAGGCAGCCGCGGCACCGCGGCCTCCCGGTCCGCCGTCCGACGCCCGGCTCGCCGCCGAGCCGGCCCGCCACGATCTGACCCGGGAACAGGCGTACTTCCTGTTGCCCGACCGGTTCGCCAACGGATCCCGTGCCAACGACCGCGGAGGGCTCGGCGGCGACCGGACCGCGACGGGATTCGACCCGACGGACAAGGGCTTCTACCAGGGGGGCGACCTGAGGGGCCTGATCGAGAAGCTCGACTACATCAAGGGCCTGGGCACCACCGCGATCTGGATGGCGCCGATCTTCAAGAACAAGCCGGTGCAGGGCGGTGGCGAGTCCGCCGGCTACCACGGCTACTGGATCACCGACTTCACCCAGGTCGACCCGCACTTCGGCACCAACGCCGAGCTCGCTGAACTCATCGACAAGGCCCACGCCAAGGGCATGAAGGTCTTCTTCGACGTCATCACCAACCACACCGCCGACACCGTCACGAACGTCGAGAAGAAGTACGGCTACCGCTCCAAGGGTTCCTATCCCTACCTCGACACCCAAGGACGTCCGTTCAACGACAGCTCCGGTATGGGCAAGGTCGACCGGGACAGCTTCCCCTACACGCCCGTGGTGAACGAGGACGAGGCCGACGCCAAAGTCCCGGCATGGCTGAACGACCCCACGATGTACCACAACCGGGGTGACTCGACGTTCGTCGGCGAGAGCGGCCTCTACGGCGACCACACCGGTCTCGACGACCTGTGGACCGAACGGCCCGAGGTGGTCGAGGGCCTGGAGAAGATCTACCAGAGGTGGGTCAGGGACTTCGACGTGGACGGTTTCCGCGTCGACACGGTCCGCAACGTCGACATGCCGTTCTGGACGCAGTGGGCGACCGCGATCGACGCCTACGCCGCGAAGAGGGGACGCGAAGACTTCTTCGTCTTCGGCGAGACCCTCTCCTCCGACCCGGCCGTCACGGCGCCCTACGTGACCGAGGGCAGACTCGACGCCACGCTCGACTTCCCGCTGCAGAACGCCATCCGCGGCTACGCCTCCCAGGACAAGCCGGCGAGCACCCTCTCCGGCGTCCTGGCCCAGGACCACCGCTACACCAGCGACAAGGCCAACGCCTACGAGCAGGTGACCTTCCTCGGCAACCACGACATGGGCCGCATCGGCAGTTTCATCAGCCAGGACAACCCGGGTGCGGGCGATGCCGAGCTGCTGCGCCGGGACCGGTTCGCGCACGAGTTGATGTTCCTGTCGCGGGGCAATCCGGTGATCTACGCGGGTGACGAGCAGGGCTTCACCGGACCGGGCGGGGACAAGGGTGCCCGGCAGACGCTGTTCGCGTCGAAGGTCCCGGACTATCTGGACGACGACCAGATCGGCACGGAGCGCACGCACGCCTCGGACGCGTACGACCCGGCGCATCCGCTGTACAAGGCGATCGCTTCCCTTTCACAGCTGACGAAGCGGCATCCGGCGTTGCGTGACGGTGTGCAGGAGGAGCGGTACGCGGACGACGGTCCGGGGGTGTACGCGTTCTCGCGCACGGATGCGGGGCAGCGGGTCGAGTACGTCGTCGCGGTGAACAACGCGGACGAGGACCGGACGGTGGAGGTGCCGACGTACTCGGCGGGGATGGACTTCCGTGGGGTGTACGGGGCGTCGGCGCGGGTGCGCAGTGGTACGGACCGGAAGGTGCGGGTGGAGGTTCCGCCGCTGTCCGCGGTGGTGCTGAAGGCGGCGAAGCCGCTGGCCACTCCGGCCACCGGGCCGTCGGTGTCGGTGCGGGCTCCGGCGGCCGGTGCGACCGGTGACGTGGAGGTCTCCGCGGAGGTGGACGGTGGCGGGCTGAACCGGGTGGTGTTCGCCGCCCAGGTCGGCGACGGGCCCTGGCGTACTCTGGGTTCCGCCGACCACGCCCCGTACAAGGTGACCCAGCACCTGCCGGACACGGTGCGTGCCGGGACGCCGCTGCGCTACAAGGCCGTCGTGGTCGACCGTGCGGGACGCACCGCGAGCGACACCGCCGCCACCACCGCGGGACAACCCCCCGCCCCCGAGAAACCGACCGCAGTGGACCGACCCTACGCCGTGGTGCACTACCGGCGGACGGACGGCGACTACGACGGCTGGCAGCTCAAGTCGTCCGCCGGAACCGCGGACTTCACCGGCCGCGACGCCTACGGAGCCTTCGCCTGGGTGAAGCTGGACGACGGTGCCGGCGACGTGACCTACACCGTCGAGAAGGACGGCGACGCGGACGGTCCGCGGCGCACGCTCGAGGTGGCGAAGACGGGTGAGGTCTGGATCGAGCAGGGCGAGGACGGACAGGCGGTGACCGCACCCGAGGGCGCCTACCCGCCGCAGGACGAGAAGAAGGCCGTCCTGCACTACCACCGCGCCGACGGCGACTACGACGGCTGGGGCCTGCACACCTGGACCGGTGCGGCGAACCCGACGGACTGGTCGAAGCCGCTGCAGCCGGTCGGCAGGGACAGCTTCGGTGTGACCTTCGAGGTACCCCTCGCCGACGGCGCCACGTCCCTCAGCTACATCATCCACAAGGGTGACGAGAAGGACATCGCCAGCGATCGGTCTCTGGACTTCGCCACCTACGGCAAGGACGTCTGGCTGATCGGCGGAACCGCCGACCACCTGCTGCCGACCGTGGGCTCGGCCCCCGACCTCGACCTGGGCGCCTCGAAGGCCCAGTGGATCGACGCGGACACGGTGGTGTGGAACGTCAAGGCCACCGACGCCACCAGCCAGCAGCTCGTGTACGCCCCCAAGGGCGACATCACCGTCAAGGACGGCGCCCTCTCCCACGAGGGGCACTGGCTGCGTCTGGTGCCGACGACCCTCAGCGACGCCCAGAAGGCGAAGTTCCGGCACCTGAAGGACGGCACCGCCTGGTCCGTCGACCCGCGTGACCGGGACCGGGTGCGGGAGGCGCTGCGCGGCCAGCTCATCGCCACGCAGCGGGCCGCCGACGGCGCGCTGCTCGCGGCGACGGGTGTCCAGATCCCCGGCGTGCTGGACGACCTCTACGGCGCGGCGCGCAAGGCCCGCCTCGGGCCCGTCTTCGACCACCGGGGCAGGCCCACCCTGTCCGTCTGGGCCCCGACCGCCAAGAGCGTGTCCCTCGAGCTGGACGGCCGGCGCGTACCCATGCGCCGGGACAGCGACACGGGTGTCTGGTCGGTGACCGGATCCCGCGCCTGGAAGGGCAAGCCGTACCGGTACGCCGTCACGGTGTGGGCCCCGACGGTCCGCAGGACCGTCACCAACAAGGTCACCGACCCGTACTCCGTGGCACTGACGGCCGACTCCGCACGCAGTCTCGTCGTCGATCTGAAGGACAGGTCCCTGGCGCCCGCGGGATGGTCCGGGCTGGACAAACCCCCGGCCGTTCCGCTCAAGGACGCGCAGATCCAGGAACTGCACGTACGTGACCACTCCGTGGGTGACTCGACCGTCCCGGCGGCTGAGCGGGGCACGTACACCGCCTTCACCGAGAAGAACTCGGCGGGCAGCAGGCACCTCCGTGCTCTGGCCGAGGCCGGCACCTCGTACGTGCACCTGCTCCCGGTCTTCGACTTCTCGACCGTTCCGGAGAAGGCCGCCGACCGGGCCGCCCCCGGATGCGACCTGGCCTCCTACCCGGCCGACTCCGCCGAGCAGCAGGAGTGCGTGGCGAAGGCCGCCGCCAAGGACGCCTACAACTGGGGCTACGACCCCTACCACTTCACCGTCCCCGAGGGCTCCTACTCCAGCGACCCGGACGGGACGCGGCGCACGGTCGAGTTCCGCAGGATGGTCAAGGCGCTCAACGAGGACGGTCTGCGGGTCGTGATGGACGTGGTCTACAACCACACCGTCGCGAGCGGCCAGGCCGAGACGTCCGTCCTGGACCGGATCGTGCCCGGCTACTACCAGCGGCTGCTCGCCGACGGCTCGGTCGCCACTTCGACCTGCTGCGCCAACACGGCTCCCGAGAACGCCATGATGGGCAAGCTGGTCGTCGACTCGGTCGTCACCTGGGCCAAGGAGTACAAGGTCGACGGGTTCCGCTTCGACCTCATGGGCCACCACCCGAAGGCCAGCATCCTCGCCGTGCGCAAGGCCCTCGACGAGCTGACCCTCACGAAGGACGGCGTCGACGGCAAGAAGATCATCCTGTACGGCGAGGGCTGGAACTTCGGCGAGGTGGCCGACGACGCCCGCTTCGAGCAGGCCACGCAGGAGAACATGGCCGGCACCGGCATCGCCACCTTCTCCGACCGGGCCCGCGACGCCGTGCGCGGCGGCTCGCCCTTCGACGCCGACCCCGGCGTGCAGGGCTTCGCCTCCGGCCTCCACACCGACCCCAACTCCTCGGAGAACAACGGCACCGAGGCCGAGCAGAAGGCCCGCCTGCTGCACTACCAGGACCTGATCAAGGTGGGGCTGACGGGCAATCTCCGGCAGTACCGTTTCATCGACTCCAGCGGCAAGGAGGTCACCGGCTCCCAGGTCGACTACGACGGCGCTCCCGCCGGATACGCCGACGCCCCGGGCGACGCCCTCGCCTACGCCGACGCGCACGACAACGAGACCCTGTTCGACGCGCTCGCGTACAAGCTCCCGGCGGACACGTCCGCCGACGACCGGGCCCGGATGCAGGTCCTCGCCATGGCCACGGCCACCCTCTCGCAGGGCCCGACGCTCTCCCAGGCGGGCACCGACCTGCTGCGTTCGAAATCCCTGGACCGCAACTCCTTCGAGAGTGGTGACTGGTTCAACGCGATCCACTGGAACTGCGCGGACGGCAACGGCTTCGGCCGCGGGCTGCCGTCGGCCGCCGACAACGAGGCCAAGTGGCCCTACGCCAAGCCCCTGCTCGGTGCGGTGAAGGTCGGCTGCCCGCAGATCCAGGGCGCCTCGGCCGCCTACCGGGACCTGCTGAGGATCCGTACCACGGAGAGTGCCTTCTCCCTGGACACGGCCGCCCAGGTGCAGTCGGCGCTCTCCTTCCCACTCTCGGGCAAGGACCAGACACCCGGCGTGATCACCATGAGACTGGGTGACCTGGTCGTCGTCTTCAACGCCACGCCCGACCGGCAGTCCCAGCGGCTGACGGAACCGGGCGGAGGCACCTACCGGCTGCATCCGGTGCAGGCCGCCGGTGCTGACCGCGTGGTCAGGACGGCCACCTACACAAAGAGCACCAGCACCTTCGAGGTGCCGGGCCGCACCGTGGCGGTCTTCACGCGCTGACAGGAAATGGCCCACGAAGTGCCCGTACCGGCAGCCCGGTACGGGCACTTCCATGTGGGGGCCGGCACCCGGAACGGGGGAGGGACGACAGCTTTCGGTCTTGTCGCGGCTGCCTCACTGAGCGCGGCCATGTGTTCGTTTGTCGACGGCAACGCGGCCTGATGGCAGGAGTAAGACGTGCCGCTTCATCCGGCAGTAACCTCACTGGCTTCGCGGATTCATCCGTCCGGCTGTGTCCTGTCATCCTGCGGTGTGATGCCGGCTCTGGCCGCTGAGCTGCGTGTTCATGAGGAGCCGCGTCTCCCGGGTTCATTGAAACCGGCACCGCAAGTTGCTGGAACCTGCCGCAATGTTTTTCATGCCCCTGCCGGGCCCTCGTACTCTGAGGGCGTCCGTTCAGCAAGTGAAGGGGAGCACGCTGATGAAGCGGTTTGTGCGTTCAACTTTCGTGACGTGCGCGATGGCTCTGGCCCTGGGGACGCCCGCCACGGTGGCCCACGCCGAGTCCCAGGAGAGTGCGGGGACCCAGACCCCCGCGCCCGCGTGCCTGACGTACAGCCCGGGATGGCGCTACACGTTCGTGAGCAACGACTGCTCGACCGCCCACAGGGTGAAGGTCCTGTACGGCGACGGAATGGACGTCCCCTGCCAGGAGGTGGCCCCGCGGAACTGGTTCACCTTCCCGGGCTACGGAACCGAGGGGAACACGATCGAGGGCATCGTCCTGTGCGACCACGCCGACGGTGCCTGACCGCGCGGCGGCAAGGGCGAGCGCTCCCGGCCGGCCGGGAGCGCTCGCCCTTGCAGGGTGGTGCCGACGGTGTGTCAGGTGTCCGGAAGGTGTTCAGGAGCTGCCGGACCGGACGCCTGTCACTTGAGGCGGTAGGCGTGCATGACGCTCCGCGTGATGCTGCTGCCCGCGGAGTCACCGGCGGCGGTGCGCAGAGACACGAAGCCGGAAACCCTCCGGGCGTCGTACCAGGGTGGTCCAGCCCTGGTCGGCGGAGGACGTCCGGGCGGAGCGCCAGGTCGTGCCGTCGGCGCAGGGACTTCAACCGAGGGCTCCTTGATCCTCCCGCCGCCGGTCGACCTTGACTGGTGGTCCATCGCGAAGAGGAGCGTGAACGCCTTGAGTTCCTCATGGTTCTCAAAGGGGGCGGGGGTCCCATCCCGCTCATGAGCGTGCGAAAAGGCCCTCGGCCTGGAAAGAGGGAAAGCGAGGTGGCCGGTGGCGGGCCGGAGGGTGCCGGGCCGCCACCGGAGGGGAGGCCATGACAGAAGCGGAGCGTCACGGCCCCGGGCACGGCGGGTCAGGTCCGGTCCCGCTCCAGGCTCGCGACGAACCCGGACCATGCGTTCCGCGTGAACGCGAGCCGAGGGCCGCCGCGCTCCTTGGAGTCCCGTACGTGTATCGCGGCGACGTCGGCGGCGATCTCGACGCACTCGCCTCCTTCGTCACCGCTGTAGCTGCTCTTGAACCAGTTGAGCTGTGCGGACTGTTCGGTGTTCATAGGTCTCCCGGCATCTTCTCGAGCAGGTGCAAGGACTCGCGTGGGGTGAGTGCCTGCCCTCGGATGCTGCCATGCTTCGCGGCCAGGACACGCACCTCTTCCGGGTCGGTGATGAGGCGACTGAAGTGCTGGACCTCCAGATAGGCGACCTGCGGTTTGCCCTTCGGGGTGAGCAGTGTGAACGGGCCTCCCATGCCCGCATGTTCCTCGCTCATGGTCGGCATGACCTGGATTTCGACGTGACGTAACTGACCGATACGGAGGAACTGTTCCAACTGGCCGCGCCGTACGGCTGGGCCGCCGAACGGCTGACGCAGAATGGTCTCCTGGACGACGGCGCTCACGGTCGGCGGCGGCCACCGGGTCATCAACTCCTGCCGAGTCATCCTCGCAGCCACACGTTCCTCGATGGTTTCCTCGTCGAAGAAGGGCTGTCGACTGGCGAACACGGCACGTGCGTACTCCCGGGTCTGGAACAAGCCCGGCACCGCCTGATTGGCGAAGTGACGGAGCTCAACCGCCTCCGCCTCCAACCGCGCGTAGTCCCGGAACCACTCCGGATGCCGCACCCTGCGCCGGGTCTTCGCCCGTTCCACGTCCTCCGCGGCCGACGCCAGCAGGCCGCCGCAGTCCAGCAACCGGTCGACCGCGACCAGCAGTTCGGGCTGGGGCGTCCGCCGGGCCCGCTCGACCGACGAGATCGTCTCCTCGCCGTACCCGATCCGGTCACCCAGCTCCTTCTGGCTCAGCCCGGCCCGCTCCCGGGCGACCTTGATCTGCCGCCCCAGGGCCCGGAACAGGTCCGCGACCTCGTCCGTACCGTCCGCCCCGCCGCCCGTGGGGACCCCCGTGCCCGACTGTGCTGCCATGCCGTACCACCACCCTGTTCCCTGTACCGAGGACGAACCGGCGAGGGCCCGGCCGGGTCACGGCCGGACGCCCGTACACCACACCGTCCGCACCGGGACAGTCACCCTGCGTACCGCCCGGACCGCTCCTCACGGTAGGACGACTCGGTCACCCTCGGTGATGTGAATCAGGAAACCGTCACCGCACCCGGTGAACCGATCGTCGGCGCGGCCCATCCCTGTGCGCGCTGCTGCTCACGGCGCCGCTGCTGGCGTGCCTGTCCGGCGACCCGGCCTACGAGATCGACGAGTTGTACCCGGAGGAGAAGCAACTCCTCGATGAGATGGGGCAGTTCCTGGGAGGTGCCGGTACGGCGATCCTGGCCGGACACGAGGACCCCAGCGGCGCGGTTGGCCGGTTCGACGCCCACGTCCGCGTCCTCGACGAACTCCCCGAGATCCGGCAACAGGCCGTGTGGCGCACGGCGGGTGTCATACGAACTCGGCGTCGACGTGGGCGAACTTGCAGGCCGTCGTCCTGCGCAACATGCCGCCCTCCACCGCCAACTACGTCCAACGGGCCGGACGCGCCGGCAGGCGCGCGGACTCCGCCGCCCTCGTCCTCACCTACGCCCAGCGACGCCCCCACGACCCCGCACGGTTCGCCGAACCGCAGCGGATGATTGCCGGAGAGGTCCGGGCCCCGATCGTCCCCGTCGACAACGTCCGCATCGACCGCCGCCACGCCCACTCCATCGCCCTCGCCGCGTTCTTCCGCGCCATGAAGGAGGAACGGGGCCGTATCTGGCGTACGGCGGGCGAATTCTTCCTGCCCGACGACACCACCGGCGAGACCGCGGCCCACCTCGTGCGCGACTGGCTCAAGCCCGTCCCGGAGAGCGTGGAGGCCTCGATCCGCCGAGTGCTTCCCCCCGAGCGTCCAGGACGAGATCGAGGTGGAGTCGGGCGTCTGGGTCGACGAGCTGGACCGACTCCTGCGGGCTGCGGGGCAGATCCTCGAGCAGGACGTCACGGCTTACGGCGAACGCCGCGACCAGGCGGTGGCCGCCCGCAAGTACTGGCTGGCGGACACGTACCAGAAGGTCATCCGCAACCTGACGCAGCGCGAACTCCTCGGAGTCCTGGCCAACCGCAACGTCCTGCCCAAGTACGGCTTCCCCGTGGACACCGTCGAACTGCGCATCCCGCAGGACGGCGGCGGGGTGGCGGGCCAGCTCGAACTCACCCGCGACCTCAGCGCCGCCGTCCACGAGTACGCGCCGGGAGCCGAGATCGTGGCGGGCGGCCACCTGTGGGCGTCCGCCGGGGTCTACCGCCTGCCCGACCGTGAACTGGTCAGCCGCCACTACACCGTGTGTGGCACCTGCGGCCGCTACCGCGAGGCCACCGAGCCCGTCGATCCCACCTGCACCGCCTGCGGAGCGACGTCCACCGCAGCACCGCGCCGCTACGTCGAGCCGGTCTACGGCTTCGTCGCCGCACGCGGACCCCAGCGTCGGCCGGGGCGGACCCCGCCGCGCCGCTCCTGGTCAGGAGCCGACGGCATGCCCTCGCTGCTGCTCTTCGACACCACACCGGGCGGGGCGGGGAACGTGATCCGGATCGGCGAGCACCTCGAACCGGTCGTCGAGGCCGCCCTCGCACGCGTGGGCGGATGCGAGTGCGGACCGGAGAGCAGCTGCCACGCATGCCTGCGCACCTTCCGCAACGAGCGCTTCCACGAGTTGCTGAGCCGCGGTGAGGCCGTCGTACTGCTCGATGCCCTGGCGGGCAGAAGCACGAGCTGAACGGCAGGCACTTGCCTTGTGCCCTCCTCCTGTGCTCGGAACCGAGTGAGTGGAGCAGCCCGGTCCTCACCTGGTCATTCGTCAGGAAGGTCGGCAACGGGTCGGTGTGAGTCCTGAAACACCTGGCGACAGCTGACCGGACATGTGAGTGGTTGTACCCTGCGGAGACCGCCCTTGACCTGCAAGAAGCAGGCAGGGAGCAGACGAATCGGGAGTTTCTCCATGCTGCGCACCATGTTCAAGTCCAAGATCCACCGCGCCACCGTCACCCAGGCCGACCTGCACTACGTGGGATCGGTGACCATCGACGCCGATCTGCTCGACGCCGCCGACCTGCTGCCCGGCGAGCTCGTGCACATCGTCGACATCACCAACGGGGCCCGGCTGGAGACGTACGTCATCGAGGGCGAGCGGGGCTCCGGTGTCGTCGGGATCAACGGGGCGGCGGCCCACCTCGTCCACCCCGGTGACCTGGTGATCATCATCAGCTACGCTCAGGTCACCGACGCCGAGGCGCGGGCGCTGGAACCCCGGATCGTGCACGTGGACCGCGACAACCGCATCGTGGCCCTGGGCGCGGACCCGTCCGAGCCGGTGCCGGGATCGGACCAGGAGCGCAGCCCGCAGGCCGTCCCCACGGCCTGACCGGCGCAGACCGAGGCAGGAGCGTGACGTGGCCATGGGTGACACCGAGATCCGCGACGACCGGGCGGCCGGCCGGCTCGAGGCGGTGACGGGCGGCGAGGTCGTCGGCCGGATCGAGTACTTCGTCCTCGACACCCCCGAGCGCGCGCTCGTGCCGGTCCACACCGTCGTGGAGCCCGCCCACGAGGGCAAGGGCATCGCCGGCGGCCTCGCGCGCGAGCTGTACGCCGTCGCCGCGCGCGAGGACGGCGCGGTCGCCCCGCTCTGCCCGTACGTCGCCAAGTGGGCCGAACGCCACCCCGACCGGGCCCCGGCGGCCGGCCCGGAGCTGATCCGGGCGGCGAAGGAGTGGCTGGCGGCCCACCCCGGGCGCTTCTGACCCCCGGCCGCCCGCGTGCTCGCCCTCCTGCACACCTCACCCGTCCACGTCCCCGTCTTCGACGCGCTGCGCGACGAGGACCACCCCGGCCTGGAACTGCGGCACCTCGTCGCCGAGGACCTGCTGCACCGGGCCCGCCCCGACGGTCCCGCGGCGGTCGCCGAGGACGTACGGGCGAGGGTGCGGGAGGCCGTCGACGGCGGGGCCCGGGCCGTGCTGTGCACCTGCTCGACCATCGGCGGCGTCGCGGAGGCGGCGGCCGCCGGGGCGGGCGTTCCCGTGCTGCGCGTCGACCGGCCGATGGCGGGCGCGGCCGTGGCCGCCGGTCCGCGCGTCGTCGTCCTCGCCGCCCTGGAGAGCACCGTGCGGCCCACGGTGGCGCTCCTCGAGGAGGAGGCGCGGCGCGCCGGCCGCACCGTCGAGGTGCGCACCGTGCTGGTCGAGGGCGCCTGGACCCGCTTCGAGACGGGCGACCGGGAAGGGTACGTGCGCCGGGTCGCGGACGCGGCCGACGAGGTCACCGGCGCCGACGTGATCGTCCTCGCCCAGGCCTCCATGGCGCCGGCCGAGCGGCTCCGCACGACCACCGTCCCGGTGCTGTCCAGCCCGCGGCCCGGACTCGCGGCGGGCGCGGCGGCGGCGGGCGTCCGGTAGCACCGCCCGCGGCGGGGCGGGCGTTCCGCGGCGGCACCCGGAGTCCGTCGCCCCCTCCGCCGGGTGGGCCGTCCGGACCCCTCACCGTCCTGCGGGCGGGTGACTGAGGGCGCGGCCCCCGGGTAGGCGGGGGAGTAGTCCAGAGCCGACGTCGACCGACTGGCCGGAGGACACCCGCCATGACCGAGCCGTACCCGGACCCCGTCCAGCCGGGCCCCACTCCGGGGCCCGCCCCTGGCCCGGACCCCCAGCCCCACCCGGTCCCGCCCCCGGAGCCGCCTCCGGGCCCCGAGCCGCCTCCGGGCCCCACGCCTCCGCCTCCCCACCCCACTCCGCCGCACCCGGGCCCGCCCGAGCCCTCCCCCTCACCGATCCCGCCGGGGCCCGAGCCGGTGCCCAACCCGGAGCCCGGGCCGCCGCTGAGCTGAACGGCCCGCGCGCACGGGACGCGCACGGAAGAGCGGTGCACGACGAGGGCGGTGCACGACGAGGGCGGCGGACGACCGCCGGGGCCGTCCACCGCCCTTCGTCCTGCACCGTGCGGTGCGCCGCTCAGCGCACCCCACCGCGGTCCGTCACGCGGTCACCTCCGACCGGTCCCCGCCCCACAGCGTGTGGAACGAGCCCTCGCGGTCGGTGCGCCGGTAGGTGTGCGCGCCGAAGTAGTCCCGCTGGCCCTGGGTGAGCGCGGCCGGCAGGCGCTCCGCGCGCAGGGCGTCGTAGTAGGCGAGGGCCGCGGCGAAACCGGGGGTGGGCACGCCCTGGCGGGTCGCGGCGATCAGCACCTCGCGCCAGTCGTCCTGCGCGTCGGCGATCTCCCGCGCGAACGTCTCGTCGGACAGCAGGCTCGGCAGGTCGGGCCGCGCGTCGTAGGCGGCGCGGATGCGGTCCAGGAAGGCCGCCCGGATGATGCAGCCGCCGCGCCAGATCGCGGAGACCGCGCCGAGGTCGATGTCCCAGCCGTACTCCTCGCTGCCCGCGGCGATCTCGTGGAAGCCCTGCGTGTACGACACGATCTTCGACGCGTACAGCGCCTGCTCCACCCGGTCGGCGAACGCCGCCGCCTCCGCCTCGCCCAGCGGCGCGGCCTTCGGACCGGCCAGGCCGCGCGAGGCCTCGCGCAGCGCCGCGTGGCCGGAGAGGGAGCGCGCGAAGACGGCCTCGGCGATGCCGGACACCGGCACGCCCAGGTCGAGCGCGATCTGCACGGTCCAGCGGCCCGTGCCCTTCTGCTCCGCCTGGTCCACCACCACGTCCACGAACGGCTTGCCCGTGGCCGCGTCCACGTGGGAGAGCACCTCGGCCGTGATCTCGATCAGGTACGAGTCCAGCCGGCCGGTGTTCCAGGTGCGGAAGATCTCCGCGATCTGCGCGGGGGAGTACCCGGCGACGTCGCGCAGCAGCTGGTACGCCTCACCGATCAGCTGCATGTCGGCGTACTCGATGCCGTTGTGGACCATCTTCACGAAGTGTCCGGCGCCGTCGGGGCCGACGTGGGTGACGCAGGGCGCGCCGTCGGCCGCCTTGGCGGAGATCTTCTCCAGCATCGGGCCGAGCGAGTCGTACGACTCCTTCGGCCCGCCCGGCATGATGCTCGGCCCGTGCAGCGCCCCCTCCTCACCTCCGGAGACACCCATACCGACGAAGTGGATCCCCTTCTCGCGCAGCTCGCGCTCCCGGCGCCGGGTGTCGGCGAAATGGGCGTTGCCGCCGTCGATGATCATGTCGCCGGGCTCCAGCAGCGGGGCGAACTCCTCGATCACGGCGTCCGTCGGCTCACCGGCCTTCACCATGACGACCAGCCGCCGCGGCCGCTCCAGCGCCGCCACGAACTCCTTGGCCGTCTCGGCCGCCACGAAGTCGCCCTCGTTCCCGAACTCCTCCACCAGCGCGTGCGTGCGCGCCGCCGTCCGGTTGTGCACCGCGACCGTGTAGCCGTTGCGGGCGAAGTTGCGCGCGAGGTTGCGGCCCATGACCGCGAGCCCCGTGACGCCGATCTGCGCTGAACTGCTCATAGGGTTGGCTCCTAGTGACCTTGGTACCGGTACTGCCGGGGCGTCGGTGCTGCCGGTCGGTGCCCGTCAGCCCTGCCACCGACCATCCTGACGCCCCGCACTTCCGTCCGCACGCGCGGGTCGTACGACTCCGCGCAGGCACATACGCGCACGAGCCCCCGACGCACTCAGTCCGCGCACGCGGCCGCACGCCCGCGGAGGGACGCACTCGCCCGCGCGCACGGTGCACGGCGCGGCAGACGAGGCGCAACTGAGGGAAAGTTACCGGCCACTTGGCGCAACCGTGCGGCCGATACGCCTCTTGTCCCGGACAGTTCGCAACGCTTACTTTTGCCCCTCCTGACGCGTTGTCGAGGGGGATTCCATGGCCGTGCGCGGCCGGCACCGCCGGTACCAGCCGAACAGGATCAACCGCGCCTCACTCACCGTCACCGCGGGCGGTGCCGGAATGGCGCTCCCGCTGATGGGGACCGGCGCCGCCCAGGCCGCCGACGTGGAGACCTGGGACAAGGTCGCCGCGTGCGAATCCAGCAACGACTGGGACATCAACACGGGCAACGGCTTCTACGGCGGGCTGCAGTTCACCCAGTCCACGTGGGAGGCG
Source organism: Streptomyces griseomycini (assembly GCF_014203535.1). Taxonomy (GTDB): domain Bacteria; phylum Actinomycetota; class Actinomycetes; order Streptomycetales; family Streptomycetaceae; genus Streptomyces; species Streptomyces griseomycini. The sequence goes on along the minus strand of NZ_JACHJI010000013.1, from coordinate 139,747 downwards.
TTCGGCGGCACCCGGTACGCGCCGCGCGCGGACCTCGCCACGAAGGACCAGCAGATCGCCGTCGCGGAGAAGGTCCTCGACGGGCAGGGGCCCGGCGCCTGGCCGGTGTGCTCGGGACGGGCCGGACTGACGCGGGGCGGCGACACCCCCGACATCCGGCCGGCGGCCGACAAGTCCGGCGGGGAGGGCAAGAAGGCCGACGGCAGGAAGACCGACCGGAAGAAGGCCGACGGCAGGAAGACCGGCCGGCCCTCCGTCGAGGACGTGAAGCCGCACACCACACCCCAGTCCCGCGCGGGCCGCGCCGAGATGTACACCGTGATCCGCGGCGACACGCTCTCCGGCATCGCGGCGGACGAACGGGTCCGGAACGGCTGGCGGGGCCTGTACGAGGCCAACCGCTCGACCATCGGCGCCGACCCCGACCTCATCGTGCCCGGCCAGCGGCTCGCCCTGCCCGAACCGTCGGACACGGCGGCGAAGGCACCGGCCCGGAAGCCGTCCGAGGCACCGCAGAAGCCGTCGAAGCGGGCCGGGTCGCCGGCCGAGCCGTCGGCCAAGTCGCCGGAGAAGAAGACCGCTTCACAGCGCACCGAGGACCGCGCCGACCGCGCGGACAAGACCGGCGGCACCCTGGTCGCCCCGGTCAGCGCCGCCCTCGGCACGCCGTACCACAAGGCCGGGTCCGCCTGGTCGAAGGGCTACCACACCGGGATCGACTTCCCCGTGCCCACCGGCACGTCCGTGAAGTCGGTCGCGGCGGGCCGCGTCGTCAGCGCGGGCTGGGAGGGCTCGTTCGGCTACCAGGTGGTCGTCCGGCACGCCGACGGCCGCTACAGCCAGTACGCGCACCTGTCGGCGATCTCCGTGAAGGACGGCCAGTCGGTCGTCGCGGGCCAGCGCATCGGCCGCTCCGGTTCGACCGGCAACAGTTCGGGCCCGCACCTGCACTTCGAGGTGCGGACGGGGCCCGGTTTCGGCTCGGACGTCGACCCGGTCGCCTACCTGCGGGCGGGCGGCGTCAGGATCTGACGCCCGTCCGGTGCCGGTCCACCACCGGCACCGGCACGTACGGACCGCCGTAGAAGGGCCCGTACGACACCAGCGGCACCGGGACGGGCTCCGTCCCGTCCGGCGTCCCGGGGGAGGGCACCGGGAGCGGTACGCGCACGTCCTCGGGGAGTTCGAGGCCGGCCAGCAGCCGCTCGGCGGGGTCGTCCTCCGGCTCCGCGGCCGGCACGGGCCGGGCGGCGGGGACCGCCTCGGGCACGGAGGGCGGTACGAAGGCGGGAGCGGCCGTGCCGGACGGGGTGCCCCCGTCCGGCACGGCCGCCGTCCGCCGCTGCTCGCGCGCCAGCCGTTCCGTCGTCAGCAGGATCAGCCCGCCGGCCGCGACCACGCCACAGCCCAGCGCGAGCACCGTGCCCGCCGTGCCGTGGCGGAAGGTCTCGCCGAACATCGTGATGCCGACCGCCGCCGCCACCACCGGGTTCACCACCGTCAGCGTCGCCAGCGGCGCCGCGAGTCCGGCACCCCGGTAGGAGGCCTGGGACAGGAGCATGCCGGCCGTGGCCAGGACGCCGATCACCGCCAGGGACGGCAGGTCCGCCGCCGAGATCCCGCCGGTCCAGTCGACCGCGACGGTCTTCGTGAAGACGGAGGACATGCCGAACGCGATGCCGGACGCGACGGCCAGCAGGATGCTGCGCACCGCGGGATGCCGGTGCACGGCCCGCGCCGCGATCATCAGCGCCACCACCGCGGCGGCCGTGGCCAGCGCCGCGGCCACCCGCTGGGCGGTGTCCAGCGACTGCGCGTCGGACGCGCCGACCAGGGAGAGCAGGCCGGCGAGACCCACGGTCGCCATGACGGCGCCGCGCCACGCGGTCGCCCCGGCCCTGCGGCCGACGAACAGCGCGGCCATGGGCAGCGCGAACACGATGGTCAGGGCGCCCAGCGGCTGAACGAGGCTCAGCGGGCCGTAGGCCAGCGCCACCACGTGCAGCAGCCCGCCGAGGCCGTTGAGCGCGACCGCCGCCCACCAGCCCGGCCTGCGCAGCGGTGCGTACTGCTGCGCACCGGGTGAGGACACCGCGACCTGCTCCTGCACGATCGCCCCGCCGGCGTACGCCACGGCGGACACGAACGACAGCAGCACGGACAACGCGAGGGCGCTCATCGGCTGCTCCTCTGCGTGGGGCCGGAGCCCGGGGCCCGGCGCGGCGATCGGTCGGCTTTCATGACCAACACGATGCCGTCCCGGGCTGTTCCCGTCGTCGTCCCTGAGCACTCAATGAGTCCTACTGCCGATGGAGTACGGCGACGGCCCCGTCATCCCCAGGGTGGGTGCGCCGAGGCGGCGGGCCCCTGATGGCTTCCCCTAGGGGACTTGGTACTACTGCACTTCGTGGACCTCGACCCTCGTCTCGACCCCCGTCTCGCCGCTCTCCGCCCGCTCGGCGGATTCTTCGTCCTGCGCGCGGCCGGGACAGCCGACCGGCCCCTGCCCACCCTCGCACAGGCATACGGCCCGGTGCGCCCGGATGTTCACGACGACCCCCTGGACGCCCGTGTCCGCAGGGTCGCCCACGCCCTGCGCACCCCCGAGGCGCGGGTCGCGGCATCCGTCGCCCAGCAGGGACTCGCCGCCCGCCTCTGGTCGGTCGCGCTCGGCTGCGCCGCACTCCACGGCTCGGTCCCGGACCTCGCTCCGGGCCTGCTGCGCTGGGACCCCGACGGCAGCGCCCCCGACGACCTGTGGCTGACCGAGGTGCGGCCGCGCGGGGCGGACGCCACGACGATCGCGGACCTGGTGCTGCACGGCCACCTCGAGCCCCTCGCCGTCGCCCTGCGCTCCCGCCACCGCCTCGCGCCCGGTCTGCTGCGCGGCAACGCCGCCTCCGCGCTCGCGGGCGCCGCCCGGGAACTGGACCGCTGGGGACGCGGCCACGGCCGTACGGACGTCGGCGCCCGGGCCGTCGGCCTGGCCGCCGAACTCCTTACGCACCCCCTGCTCGCCGGCGCCGGGACCCTCACCGGCACCGCGTTCCGGCGCCGCAGCTGCTGCCTGTACTACCGGGTCCCCGGCGGGGGCGTCTGCGGCGACTGCTGCTTCCCGCGACCGCCCCGCTCTTCCCCACGCGCCCCGTCTGGGTGACCATGAGGGGGACGTCCGCTCAGACAGGGGGTTCACGGGTGCGAGTGGGACTGCTGACCCGGGAGTACCCCCCGGACGTGTACGGCGGCGCGGGGGTCCACGTGGAGTTCCTCGCCCGGGAGCTGAGGCCCCTGGTGGACCTGGAGGTGCACTGCTGGGGCGAGGGCCGCGCGGACGGGGTGCTGCGCCACCGGCCCTGGACCGCGCTCGACGGCGCCAACGACGCGCTGCGCACCTTCTCCGTGGACCTCGCCATGGCCGCCGCCCTGCGGGACCGCGAACTCGTCCACTCCCACACCTGGTACGCCAACCTCGGCGGCCACCTCGCCAAGCTGCTGCACGGCGTCCCGCACGTGGTGACCGCCCACTCCCTGGAGCCGCTGCGCCCCTGGAAGGCCGAGCAGCTCGGCGGCGGCTACGCCCTGTCGAGCTGGGCCGAGCGCACCGCCGTGGAGGCCGCCGACGCGGTGATCGCCGTGTCCGGTGCCATGCGCGAGGACATCCTCGGCTGCTACCCGGCCCTCGACCCGGGCCGGGTGCACGTCGTGCACAACGGCATCGACACCGCCCTGTACCGCCCCGACACCGGCACCGGGGCCCTGGACCGGATCGGCCTGGACCGCTCCCGCCCCTACGTGCTGTTCGTCGGCCGGATCACCCGGCAGAAGGGGGTGCCCCAGCTGCTGCGGGCGGTGCGCGGCATCGACCCGGCCGCGCAGGTCGTGCTGTGCGCCGGGGCCCCGGACACGCCGGAGATCGACCGGGAGTTCCGCGAGCTGTACGAGGAGCTGAGCCGGGTCCGCGAGGGGGTGCACTGGATCCCGCAGATGCTGCCGCGCCCGGAGGTGATCCAGCTGCTGACGCATGCCGCCGTGTTCGCGTGCCCCTCGGTGTACGAGCCGCTCGGCATCGTCAACCTGGAGGCCATGGCGTGCGGCACCGCGGTGGTCGCCTCCCGCGTCGGCGGCATCCCGGAGGTCGTGGCGGACGGCTCGACGGGGGTGCTCGTGGACGCGGACGACGACTTCGAGGAAGGCCTCGCGCGGGCTCTCGACTCGGTCCTCGGCGACCCGGCCACGGCGCGGCGGATGGGCGAGGCGGGGCGGGAACGCGCGGTCGCGGAGTTCGGCTGGGACGCGGTGGCCCGGCGCACGGTCCTCCTCTACGAGGAGATCCTCGAACAGGCTTAGTCCCGCCCGTCCGGGGCAGTCTTGGGGAAATTCGGCGTGAGGGGAGCGGCCATGCGTCGTGGGGGTCCTTCGGTCCTGGGAATCGTGCTGGCGGGCGGCGAGGGCAAGCGCCTGATGCCCCTCACGGCGGACCGTGCCAAACCGGCGGTCACCTTCGGCGGCACGTACCGCCTGGTCGACTTCGTCCTGTCCAACCTCGTCAACGGCGACATCCTGCGCATCTGCGTGCTCACGCAGTACAAGTCGCACTCGCTGGACCGGCACGTCACCACCACCTGGCGGATGTCCAGCCTGCTCGGCAACTACGTCACGCCGGTCCCCGCCCAACAGCGCCTCGGCCCGCGCTGGTACCTGGGCAGCGCCGACGCGATCCTGCAGTCGCTGAACCTGATCCACGACGAACAGCCGGAGTACGTGGCGGTGTTCGGCGCCGACCACGTGTACCGCATGGACCCGCGCCAGATGCTGGCCCAGCACATCGAGAGCGGCGCCGGGGTCACGGTGGCCGGGATCCGGGTGCCGCGCTCGGAGTCCTCCGCCTTCGGCGTGATCACACCGGGTTCGGACGGGCAGACCGTGGAGCGCTTCCTGGAGAAGCCCACCGACCCGCCCGGACTCGCCGACGACCCCGAGTGCGTGTTCGCCTCCATGGGCAACTACCTCTTCACCACCAAGGCCCTCGTCGAGGCGCTCCAGCGGGACGCCGAGGACGGGAACTCGGTGCACGACATGGGCGGTTCGATCCTGCCCCAGCTCACCGACCGGGGCGAGGCCGCGCTGTACGACTTCAGCGCCAACCACGTGCCCGGCGAGACCAGCCGGGACCAGGGCTACTGGCGGGACGTGGGCACGCTGGACGCGTACTATGACGCGCACATGGACCTGATCGCCGAGCGTCCCGCCTTCAACCTCTACAACCGGCAGTGGCCCATCTACACGCACTCCGGACAGCTCTCCCCGGCCCGCTTCAACGCCGGCGGCATGGCGAGCGAGTCCATCATCAGCGCCGGCTGTCTGATCCGGGGCCAGGTCACGCGGTCGGTGCTGTCGCCGGGCGTGGTGGTCGACCCGGGGGCCGTGGTGCAGGGTTCGGTGCTGCACGACAACGTCCACGTCGGGCGGGGCGCGGTGGTGCGCGGGGCGGTGCTCGACAAGAACGTCGAGGTGCCGCCGGGCGCGACGATCGGCGTCAACCCGGAACGGGACGCGGAGCTGTACACGGTGTCCAAGGGCGGGGTGATCGCCCTGGGGAAGGGACAGCGGGTGCCGTAACCGTACGGCTGAGGGGCCCCGGGCGGTCGTCGTGACCACCGGGGCCTTTGTCATGTCCCTGGACGAGTGACGGAATCCGTGCTGTTATGACAAGTACTGTTCATGACAACGTTGTGCGGGCACATCCACCGCACACAACAGAACACGGGACGCACGTCAGTCAGCGAGAGCCGTCACCTTCCTCACCGACGGAGGATCCGTGCGCATCAGACGACTCAGAGACCGTTTCACGCTTCTGCTGGCCGCCGCGCTGGGAGTCACCGGACTCACCGCGGCCGGTCCGGCGGCGACCGCGGCGGAGGACGACCCGGTGGAGATCCACGGACTGAAGGGCGAGTACTACACCCAGTCCGCCCCCGGCGCCTTCGACTTCCACGAGCTCAGGACCACCGCCTTCGACCCGCACCTCGACTTCGACAACCTGGAGCCGCGCCTGAACGTCACCACCGGCCGGTCGGACGACGTCAGCGTCCGCTGGACCGGGAAGATCGTCCCGGAGAGGACCGGCGCCCACACCTTCTCGATCATCGGCGACAACGGCTTCCGCCTGTGGGTCGACGGCCGGCTCGCCATCGACCACTGGGTCGACGACTGGGACCGCGAACAGACCGCCGCGCCGATCGAGCTGACCGCCGGCCGGGCCCACGACATCAAGGTCGAGTACTTCGAGCACTACGGCGGCTCCAACCTCCACCTGCGCTGGACGGAACCCGGCGGGACCAAGGAACCCGTTCCGCAGTCGGCGTTCCGCCTCCCGGACGGCTTCGACTACGACGGCGCCCTCGCCGCCACCGTCCTCGCCTCCGGGCGCACCCTGAAGCTCGACTTCCCCCGGCCGCTCGCCACGCCCCCGGCCGGTCTCACCGACCACATCGACGCGGTGATCGGCGGCGCCGAGTGGCCCCTGAAGTCGGCGGAGCCGGACCCGGCCGACCCCAGGGCGCTGCTCGTCACGCTCGCCGAACCCGTCGTGGGCAACAGGACCGGCACCGCCCGCGGCACCGCCGACGTCCGCTACGACGGACGGGGCGGCCTGACCGCCGCCGGCGGCGACCCCGTGGACGCCTTCCTGAGCAGCGGCCCCAACCGCTCCACCCACGAACTGCGCACCCGGTGGGCCGACGAGGTGGGCCCGGACAACGCCCTCCCCGAGTACCCGCGCCCGCAGCTCACCCGCGAGAAGTGGCGCAACCTCAACGGCCGCTGGCAGTTCGCCGCCGCCGAGGAGGGCGAGCGGCCGCCCGTCGGCAAGACGCTGAAGGAGCGCATCCTCGTCCCCTACCCGGTGGAGTCCCGGCTCTCCGGGATCCAGCGGCACGAGGACCGCATGTGGTACCGCCGCACCTTCACCGTCCCCCGCGACTGGCGCATCGGCTCCGACCGGCGGCTGCGGCTGAACTTCGGCGCCGTCGACTGGCGCTCCGAGGTGTACGTCAACGGCACGAGGGTCGCCGCGCACGAGGGCGGCTACGACAAGTTCAGCGCCGACGTCACCGACGCCCTGAGGCCCGGCCGCACCCAGGAGCTCATCGTCGGCGTGTACGACCCCACCGACGCGGCGAACGGCGAGAACCCGCCGCTCGGCAAGCAGCGGCTGGACCCCAGCGGCATCTGGTACACGCCCAGCTCCGGCATCTGGCAGACGGTCTGGATGGAGCCGGTCGCCCGCGACCACGTCGACTCGCTCAAGCTGATCCCCGACGTCCCGGGCGAGCGGCTCACCGTGGAGGCGAAGGGCGTCCGGGACGGCGTACCGATCACGGCCACCGCGTACGACGGGCGGCGCGAGGTCGCCAAGGCCTCCGGCCGCACCGGCGGACCGCTGACCCTGGAGATCGAGGACCCGCACCTGTGGTCGCCCGACGACCCGTTCCTGTACCGGCTGAAGGTCACCGTCGGCGCCGACCGCGTCGGCAGCTACTTCGGGATGCGCTCCATCGCCGTCGAGCGGATCGACGGCGTGCCGCGCACGGTCCTCAACGGCGAGCCCGTCTTCCTGATGGCCACCCTCGACCAGGGCTTCTGGCCGGACGGCCTGCACACCGCGCCCACCGACGCGGCCCTCGCGTACGACCTGCGCATGCACAAGGAGCTCGGCTTCAACTCCGTGCGCAAGCACATCAAGGTCGAGCCGGACCGCTGGTTCTACTGGGCCGACCGGCTGGGGCTCCTGGTGTGGCAGGACATGCCGTCCATGACGGCCGGGGTGAACCCGAGCCCCGAGGCCCGCGCCCGCTACGAGCGCGAGATGAAGCAGATGATCGACGAGCACGTCAGCAGCCCGTCGATCGTCATGTGGGTCACCTTCAACGAGGGCTGGGGCCAGTACGACGTCGGCCGGATCGCCGAGCAGGCCAAGGCCTGGGACCCCACCCGCCTGGTCAACAACCAGTCGGGGCTCAACCTCGGCGCCGACGGGGGCGCCGGCGACATCATGGACGAGCACGGCTATCCCAGCCCGGCCCTCCCGCCCCGGCCGGACGGGAAGCGCGCCCTGGTCAGCGGCGAGTACGGCGGCCTCGGCCTCGCGGTGCCCGGACACGCCTGGCCGGTCCAGCAGTCGTACGTCGACGTCGACCCGGCGACCTACACCGACGACTACCTCACCAAGCTCGACGAGGTGCGCGCGCTGATGTGCCGGGGCGGCAACGGCGCCGTCTACACCCAGATCGCGGACGTCGAGGGCGAGCTGAACGGTCTGCTCACCTACGACCGGCGCGTCGTGAAGCCGGACGTGGCCCGGGTGAAGGCCGCGCACGAGGCCCTGATCCGGGACGCGTCCCGGGCGCGGCCCGCGGGCTGTCCGGCCGCGGAGGGCACCGCACGATGAGCGGCCCCCCCGGCGGCCCGCGCCCGTACGGGTGGCGTATGTCACCCGTGGAGGTGCCGACCGCGACGCTGTGACCCCGTCAGTCCCATGAGTCCCGCCCCTCCCGCCGTCCCGGTGGGAGGGGCGCAGTCGTAATCTGCTATTAACTATGCGTAGCCGGATCGTACTTGACCGTAATCGGCCGGGGCGGTTGACTGCTGGTCCGTCCCGTCGTCGATGCGAGGCAAGCCCTTGAACGCAGACCACCTGCTCGCACCCCTCGATCTGGCGTTCTGGAACATCGAGTCCGCCGATCACCCGATGCACCTCGCGGCGCTCGGCGTCTTCGCGGCCCGTTCCCCCGCCGCCGGCGCCCACGCGGCCGATCTGCTGGCCGCACGGGCCGCCGCCGTGCCCGGCCTGCGCATGCGGATCCGGGACGTGTGGCAGCCGCCCGCCCTGCGGCGGTCACTGGGGGCGCTGACCCGGCCGTGGCCGGCCGTCGGCCGGCCGCCGGCCTCCGCGCTGCGGGAACCGTTCGCCTCGGCCGTGCGCCGGTCGCTCGCCTTCGGCGGCGCCGCCCGCGAACCCGACCCCCGCTTCGACCCGCTGGACCACGTCCGGCTGCACGCCCCGGCCGCCGACTTCCACGCCGCGGCCGGCCGGCTCATGGAGCGCCCGCTGGAGCGCACCCGGCCGCCGTGGGAGGCCCATGTGCTGCCGGGGGAGGACGGCGTCTCCTTCGCCGTGCTGTTCAAGTTCCACCACGCCCTCGCCGACGGGCTGCGCGCGCTGACCCTCGCCGCCGCGCTGATGGATCCCATGGACCTGCCCACGCCGCGGCCCCGCCCGGACGAACCCCCGCGCGGACTGCTCCCGGACGTGCGCAGGGTGCCCGAGCTCGTCCGCGGCGCCCTGTCGGACGCGGGCCGGGCCCTGGACATCGGCGCCTCCGTCGCCCTCTCCACCCTCGACGTGCGCTCCTCACCCGCGCTCACCTGCCGGCCCAGCGGCACCCGCCGCACCGCCGGGGTGGTCGCCGACCTCGACGACGTGCACCGGATCCGCAAGAGCGTCGGCGGCACCGTCAACGACGTCCTGATCGCGGTCGTCGCCGGCGCCCTGCGCCGCTGGCTCGACGAACGCGGCGACGGCAGCGAGGGCGTCGCGCCCCGGGCCCTCATCCCCGTGTCCCGGCGCCGGCCGCGCACCGCCCACCCGCAGGGCAACCGGCTCTCCGGCTACTTGATGCGGCTCCCCGTCGGCGAGCACGACCCGCTCGTCCGCCTCGGCCTGGTCCGCTCCGCCATGGACCGCAACAAGGACGCGGGACCGAACCGCGGCGCGGGCGCGGTCGCCCTGCTCGCCGACCACGTGCCGCCGCTCGGCCACCGGCTCGGCGGACCCCTGGTCGGCCGGGCCGCCCGCCTCTGGTTCGACGTGCTGGTCACCAGCGTGCCGCTGCCCGGCTTCGGCCTGAGGCTCGGCGGCGACCCGCTCGGCGCGGTCTTCCCGCTCGCGCCGCTGGCTCCCGGGCACTCCCTGGCGGTCGCCGTCTCCACCTACCGGGGACGCGTCCACTACGGCCTGGTCGCCGACGGCACGGCGGTCCCGGACCTCGACCGGCTCGCCCGGGCCGTCTCCGAGGAGGTGGAGACGCTGATCGCGGCCTGTGATCCCTGACCGCCGCACGGCCCGGGTTTGGTGCCGGGGCCCGGCGCTCCGTAAAATCCCCCGTTCGAAAGCGGGCGCGAACGGAGCGCCGGGACGGCACACCAGGAGCGGCAGCGGCGATGACGGTGACAGAGGACGGCCCCCGGGCCACGGACGCGGTGGCACACGGGCCCGGCATCGACCCGGAGCGGCTCGCCGTCTGCCTCAGCGTGCTCGAGGAACTCGACAAGCTCGACGTCGACCACCCGGACGCGATCCTGGTCCGCCGGGCCACCTCGCACATCTACCGCTCCGTCAAGCAGCGCCGCCGCCAGGAGCGCCGGGCCGCCAAGACCGCCCACGACCGCGCGGTCACCGAGGCCACCGCCACCGGCTCCGCCGAGCGCATCGACGACGAGACGGAGGGCATCCTGCCGTCCTCCCGGGTCGAACCCGGCCGGATCGCGGGGATACTCCAGCGCCCGCGCTCCTGCTACGTCTGCAAGACCCGCTACGTCGAGGTCGACTACTTCTACCACCAGCTCTGCCAGAAGTGCGCCGCCGAGAACCGGGCCCGGCGCGACGCCCGCACCGACCTCACCGGCAAGCGGGCCCTGCTCACCGGCGGCCGTGCCAAGATCGGCATGTACATCGCGCTGCGGCTGCTGCGCGACGGCGCCCACACCACGATCACCACGCGCTTCCCCAAGGACGCCATCCGCCGCTTCAAGGCCATGGACGACGCCGCGGACTGGATCCACCGTCTGGAGGTCGTCGGCATCGACCTGCGCGACCCGGCACAGGCCGTCGCGCTGGCCGACCAGGTCGCCGAGCAGGGCCCGCTCGACATCCTGATCAACAACGCCACCCAGACCGTACGCCGCCTGCCGTCCGCGTACGCCGCGCTCGTCGAGGGCGAGAGCGCTCCCCTGCCGGCCGGTGAGCTGCCCGCCCACCACGTCATCGGAGCCTTCAACTCCGGCGCGGTCGACGGACTGGCCGCGCTGCCCGTCGGCGCCAGCGGACTCGACGCGCAGAAGGTGGCCGACCTCGCCCTGGTCGCGGGCAACGCCAGCGTGGTCCGGCACCGTGAGGGCACCGCCATCGACGCGGGCGGCCTGCTCCCCGACGTCGTCGACACCAACACCTGGGTGCAGACCATCGAGCAGATCTCCCCGGTGGAGCTGCTGGAGACCCAGCTGTGCAACTACACGGCGCCGTTCATCCTGATCAGCAAGTTGCGGCCGGCGATGGCCGAGGCCGCGCGCCGGGCGTCGGCCGGGCGCGCCTACGTCGTCAACGTCTCCGCGATGGAGGGCGTGTTCGCCCGCGGCTACAAGGGCGCGGGCCACCCCAACACCAACGCGGCCAAGGCGGCCATGAACATGGTGACGCGGACCAGTGCGCAGGAGATGTTCGACACCGACCGCATCCTGATGACCTCGGTCGACACCGGCTGGATCACCGACGAGCGCCCCCACTTCGACAAGCTGCGCCTCGCCGAGGCCGGCTTCCACGCCCCGCTCGACCTGGTCGACGGCGCGGCCCGCGTCTACGACCCCATCGTGCGCGGCGAGGCGGGCGAGGACCTGTACGGCGTCTTCCTGAAGGACTACGCGCCCGGCAAGTGGTGACGACGGCGGACGCGGTCCGGAGGCTCGTCAGTCGACCGCGCCCAGCCGCGCGTTGCGCGCCGCCAGCAGCTCCAGCACGGTGCGCCAGTCCTCCAGGACCCCGGCGTCGAAGCAGACGGTGCGGGCCTCCTCGTCCGCCGCGCGCAGGGTGAGCAGGTCGTCGTCGGCGGGGAGGTCGCTCCGGGGGTGGCGGCGGACCAGACCGGCGACCCGCTCGCCGAGCAGGGCCCGTACCGCGTCCGCCGCACGGTCGGCGCGTCCCGCCGGTTCGCCCGGCCACAGCAGCCGGCCGACGGGCCGCACCAGGCCCGCCACCTGGAGCTCCTTGTCCGCGGGCCGGCCGCGGCGCAGCAGCGCGGCGGTCCGCAGCGCGTGGTCGTGGGCGTCCACCGGAGCGCCGCCCCGGCCCGGTGCCTCCCGGGTGCCCCGGCACGCGTACAGCAGGTCCATCAGCTCCTCGACGGTGCGCAGCTCCATGCGCCGGTCCTCCCGGGGGACAGCCGTTGTCGTGCGGCAGCAGACCATGGTGAGCTTGCGCGTCGGCCAACGGGACCTGAACTTCGTCATGACCACGCGGTCTTCTCGAAAACGTCGACGCCGTGTAGTCCGAATGAGTGACCGGAGCTGAGCGTGCCGATCGCTAAATAACGGCATATGGAGGGGCGTTGAGCGCTGCTCGACGCATGATTGTCACCCCCGGTCCCGAGCCCCATCGAGCGGAGGGCCGCTCATTTGGTTACCCTGATGCGGACGGACAGCAGCAAAGGGTCCTACCCACACCCACGGTCCGTCATGGGACAAGCCGCTTCACAACGGCCTGCTCTCCCTCGAGTTACCGGCGCCACCGCGTCCGAACCGCTTTCGACCCAGGCCCGGGCGGACGTCGGGCGCACGGCGCGGCAGGACCGGCGCGGCACGTCCCTAGGGTGACCGACACATAAGGAGTGCGCGGTGACACCGGAGAAGACGAATCGCGAGCAGCGCCCCAAGGAACGCCCGGAGCGCGCGGGCCGACGGCCCGGGGAACTCGGCAGCCTGGACGTGTGGGCCCGGTCGGCCCCGATCCGCCTCGCGGGCTACGAGGACGACCTCGCCGAGCCCCACATCCTCCCCAGCGTCGACTGACGTCCGCCGCCCCTTCGCGATCTCCGGCCGCCCGGCGTGCCAGACTCGCACCCATGCTGATCAGGGAAGCGACCCCGGACGACTGGCCGCGCATCTGGCCGTTCTGGCACCGCATCGTCGCCGCCGGCGAGACCTACGCGTGGGACCCGGGCACCTCCGAGGAGGGCGCCCGGGCCCTGTGGATGAACCCGGCGAAACAGGTCTACGTCGTCGAGGACGACACCGGAGCCGTCGTGGCCTCCGCCTACCTCACCCCCAACTACGGCGGTCCGGCCGCCCGGATCGCCAACGCCGGCTTCATGGTCGATCCCGACCGCGCCGGGCGGGGCACCGGCCGGGCCCTCGCCGAGCACGTCCTGGCCGAGGCCCGGGCGGCCGGCTACCGGGGCATGGTGTTCAACGCCGTCGTCGAGACCAACCCGGCCGTGAAGCTGTGGACGTCCCTGGGGTTCGAGATCCTCGGGACGGTCCCCGAGGCGTACGAGCACCCCCGGCACGGCCGGGTCGGGCTGCACATCATGTACCGGGCGCTGTGACCGGGGCCCCGTCCCTACGGCCGGACGCGGGGACGGGTCATGATCTCCATGGTGTGGCCGTCCGGATCGTCGAAGTAGGCGCCGCGACCGCCGAACAGGTCGTTGACCCGGCCGGGCCCGGTGTGGCCGGGATCGGCGTAGTAGGTGACCCCGACCGCCTCCAGGCGGGCGATCATCGCGTCGAACCGCTCCTCGGGCACGAGGAACGCGTAGTGCTGCGGCTGGATCGGTTCGTCGCGCTTCTCGTAGCAGTCGAGCGTCACGCCGTTGCCGAGGCCGATGGGCAGGAACGGCCCGAACGGGGCGCCGACCCGCAGGCCCAGGACCGCGGCGAGGAACTCCGCCGACAGCCGCCGGTCGTGGGCGTGGACGACCGTGTGGTCCAACTGGACGGCCGTGGCGGGCGGTTCGGTCGTGCAGGAGTGCTGTGCTTCGGGCAGGGCCGGATTCGTCTCCGGGTGTCGTCTCCGTCGGGAACGCCGCGCGGGGGGCGCGGCGGAAGGAACGCGGAGAAGAGGGCGGAGCGCGTGCCCTTTCCGGCGCCCGGCTCCGTCCGGGCGGGGAGCACCCCGCCGGCCTCACACCGAGGCCGGGAGCGCCTTACGTGTACGGCCCATGACCGACCCGGCAGTCACCCGGCCGACCCCGGACGCCGGCCGAGGACCACGGCAACGTCGTTCTCCGGCCGGACCGCTACTCCAGGGGCGCGGTCCGCCGCCACGGGTGCCGCTGTTCCAACTGCCCGGCGACCTCCAGCAGATCGGCCTCGGACCCCGGACGGCCCACCAGCTGCACCGCGCAGGGCGCGCCGGACGGCAGGGTGCCGAACGGAACGGACATCGCGGGCCAGCCCGTCAGGTTCCAGGGCGGGGTCAGCGGCGAGTACGCCGAGTTGGCGGCCACGTTCCACAGCCAGCCCCGCTCGTGCCAGGGCGCGGCCTTGGGGGAGCGGCGGGCCAGCGCCGGGGTGAGCAGGACGTCGTACTCGGCGAAGAACGGCTCCAGCCGCCGCCTCAGCCGCTCCCGGCCGGTACCGGAGCGCACGGTGTGCTCGCAGCGCCGGCCGATCGCCGCGTGCACCCGGGTGCGCCGCGTCAGCAGGCGGGCGTCGACACCGCGTGCGTCCACGGCCGTTCCCGCCGTCCAGTGGGCCAGCGCGGTCGCGCCCAGCGACACCGGATACGGCGGATCGGCCCGCCGCACCTGGTGCCCCGCCTTCATCAGCACCCCGGCGGCCTCCCGGACGGCCGCCGTGTACGGCCGGGTCACGGTGACGCCGGCCAGCGGGCTGCGCAGGGACACGGCGATCCTGCGGGTGCCGGTTCCGGGACGGGGCGCGGTCCCGGTTCCGGCGAGGACCGCGAGCATCAGCCGGGCGTCCTCGACCGTCGTGGCGAGCGGCCCGTTCTCCGACATCCCGAACCAGTCGCCGTCCCCGATCCCCGCGGGCACGACCTCGCGGCCCGGTTTGATGGTGACCAGGCCGCAGTTGGCGGCCGGTATGCGCAGCGAGCCCATCCCGTCGTTGCCGAGGGCGATCGGCACCATCCCGGCGGCGACGGCCGCCGCGCTGCCCCCGGACGAACCGCCCGCGGTGCGCGCCGGGTCCCAGGGATTGCGCGCGGTGCCGTGGACGCCCTCGGTGGTGCCGAAGACGCACAGCTCCGGCACGTTCGTCAGCCCCACGACCACCGCGCCCGCCGCCCGCAGCCGGGCCACCGTCTCGTGGTCCCGCTCGGCCGGTGCGTCCGGGGTCGCGGCGGACCCGACGCGCATGCTCTCACCGCGCACGGCGAGGTTGTCCTTGACGGCCACGGGCACTCCGGCCAGGGGCAGTTCGTCCAGACCGGCGCGCGCGGCCACCTCGTCGGCCTCGGCGAGCGCGGCCCCGGCCCGTACCGTGCGGAAGGCCCCGACACGTCCGTCGAGCCGCTCGATCCGCGCGAGATGCTCCGCGACCACCTCCCGCGGCGTGACCCGCTTCTCCCGTACGGCGGCGGCGATCTCGACGGCGGTCCGGCCGACCCAACTGGTCACCTTCGGCTCCTCGTGGCGAGGGGACAGGACAGTGCGTACCGGCGAGTACGCAGGGAGAACTGTGCCCTGGCCGGGGCCGCGCGTCGAGAGCCCGTGCACCGGCCCGGACCGGGGGAGGCCGGACGTGGTTCGAACCGCGCGCGGCGGGGGAGCTGTACACCACGTCCGGACCCGTGACCCCGCGCCCACCTGTGACCACCGCCCTGAGCGGCCGACCCGCCCGCACCCGCCACCGCTACGGAGCACCCGCATGCATGACGACCGCACCCTGGTCGAAGCCCGCCTCAGGCGTGTCCTCGACGAGCGCGTCCGCCCCGCCGTGTACCCCGAGTCCGTCCCCCTCGAGGTCGCGGTGTGGCACGCCCCCGGAGAACCCGTCCCGGTCGCCGAGGGCCTCGCGGCCGAGCCCGAGCCCGTCGAGGTGGGCACCCGCTGGGGCGCCCCCTGGGGCACCAGCTGGTTCCGGGTCACCGGGACCGTCCCCGAGGCGTGGGCCGGGAGGACCGTCGAGGCGGTCCTCGACCTCGGCTTCGACGAGAACATGCCCGGGTTCCAGTGCGAGGGCCTGGTCTACCGGCCGGACGGCACCCCGGTGAAGGGCCTGAACCCGCGCAACCAGTGGGTGCGGATCGCCGCCCCCGCCGAGGGCGGCGAGGAGGTGCGCCTGCACATCGAGGCCGCCTCCAACCCCGTCATCCTCGGCCACCACCCCTTCCGGCCCACACCGCTCGGCGACAAGGACACCGCCGGCGGCGAACCGCAGTACACGCTCGCCCGGATGGACCTCGCCGTCCTCGACGAGCACGTCTGGCAGCTGGTGATCGACCTGGAGGTGCTCGGCGAGCTGATGGCCGAGCTGCCGGTGGAGTCGCCGCGCCGCTGGGAGATCCTGCGCGCGGTGGAGCGGGCCCTCGACGCGATCGACCTCCAGGACGTCAACGGAACGGCGCAGCAAGCCCGTTCACAGCTCACCGGCGCCCTCGCCGCGCCTGCCGTGCCCTCCGCCCACCGCATCAGCGCCGTCGGACACGCGCACATCGACTCGGCGTGGCTGTGGCCGCTGCGCGAGACCGTGCGCAAGGTCGCCCGCACGACGGCCAACATGACCGCGCTGCTCGACGACGCGCCGGAGTTCGTCTTCGCCATGTCGCAGGCCCAGCAGTGGGCGTGGGTGAAGGAGCACCGGCCCGAGGTGTGGGCCCGGGTCAAGAAGGCCGTGGCCGACGGGCGGTTCGTGCCGGCCGGCGGCATGTGGGTGGAGTCGGACACCAACATGCCCGGCTCGGAGGCGATGGCCCGGCAGTTCGTGCACGGGAAGCGGTTCTTCCTCGACGAGTTCGGCGTCGAGAACGAAGAGGCGTGGCTCCCGGACACCTTCGGCTTCGCCGCCGGACTGCCCCAGATCATCAGGGCGGCGGGCTCCAGGTACCTGCTGACGCAGAAGATCTCCTGGTCGCGGACGAACAGGTTCCCGCACCACACCTTCCGGTGGGAGGGCATCGACGGCACCCGGATCTTCACCCACTTCCCGCCCGTCGACACCTACAACTGCTCGATGAGGGGCGGCGAGATCGCCCACGCGGTCCGCAACTTCCAGGACAAGGGCGTCGCCCGGCGCTCGCTGGCGCCCACCGGCTGGGGTGACGGGGGCGGCGGCACCACCCGGGAGATGGTCGCCAAGGCGGCCCGGCTGCGGGACCTCGAGGGCTCGGCGACCGTGACCTGGGAGACGCCGGCCGCGTTCTTCGCGAAGGCCGAGGCCGAGTACCCCGAACCACCCGTCTGGGTCGGCGAGCTCTACCTCGAACTGCACCGCGCCACCCTCACCAGCCAGGCGAGGACCAAGCAGGGCAACCGGCGCGCCGAGCACCTCCTGCGCGAGGCCGAACTGTGGGCGGCCACGGCGGCCGTGCGGACCGGCTTCCCCTACCCCTACGGGGAGCTGGACCGGATCTGGAAGACGGTGCTGCTGCACCAGTTCCACGACATCCTGCCCGGCTCCTCCATCGCCTGGGTGCACCGCGAGGCCCGCGCGACCTACGACCGGATCGCCGGCGAGCTGAACGGCATCGTCGGGGCCGCCCAGCGCGCCCTGGCCGGCGAGGGCGCCGTCCCGCTCCTCTTCAACGCCGCCCCGCACCCCCGCGCGGGCGTCCCGGCGGGCGGTGCGCGCACCCCCGCGGAACAGGGGCGCGCGGAGCTGTCGGACCGTGCCGGCGGCGGGTACGTCCTGGCCAACGGGATCCTGCGGGTCGAGATCGACGCCCGCGGCCTGGTGGTCTCCGCCCACGACATCGAGGCCGACCGGGAGGCCATCGCCCCCGGGCAGGCCGGCAACCTCCTCCAACTGCACCCGGACTTCCCGAACATGTGGGACGCCTGGGACGTCGACGCGTTCTACCGCAACACGGTCACCGACCTGACCGACGCGGACGAGGTCGCCGCCGGGGCGGACGGCGCGTCGGTGCGGATCGTGCGCTCCTTCGGCGCCTCCCGGGTCACCCAGGCGCTGTCGCTCGCGCCGGGGGAGCGGCGGCTCGTGGTGGACACCGAGGTCGACTGGCACGAGACGGAGAAGTTCCTCAAACTCGCCTTCCCGCTCGACCTGCACGCCGAACGGTACGCGTCCGAGACCCAGTTCGGGCACGTCCACCGGCCCACGCACACCAACACCTCGTGGGAGGCGGCCAGGTTCGAGGCGTGCAACCACCGCTTCGTCCACCTGGAGGAACCGGGCTGGGGCGTCGCGGTCGTCAACGACTCGACGTACGGCCACGACGTGACCCGCACCGTCCGCACCGACGGCGACCGCGGGACGACCACCACCGTCCGGGTCTCCCTCCTGCGCGCCCCGCGCTTCCCCGACCCCGAGACCGACCAGGGCGTGCACCGCTTCCGGCACGCGCTGGTGCCCGGCGCGGGGATCGGCGACGCGGTGCGCGAGGGCTGGCGGATCAACCTGCCCCAGCGACGGCTCACCGGTGCCGGCGAGGTCGCCCCGCTGGTGACGGTCGACCGGGAGGCCGTGGTGGTCACGGCGGTCAAGCTGGCCGACGACGGCAGCGGCGACGTCGTCGTCCGCTTCCACGAGGCCCACGGGGGCCGTGCCCGCGCCACGCTCACCACCGGGTTCGCGGCCACGGACGTCCAGGTGACCGACCTGCTGGAACGCCCGCTGGCGGACCCGGCGCCACCGGCCCTCGACGGCGACCGGATCTCCGTACGGCTGCGTCCCTTCGAGCTGATGACGCTGCGGCTGAAGCGGGCCTGACGCCCGCCCGTCACGCCCCCGGCCGTGTGCGCAGCCACTCCTCCACCGCGCCCACGTGCGCGGCCGCCGCCGCCCGTGCCGCCTCCGGGTCGCGGGCGGCCAGGGCGCGGTGGATCGCGGCGTGCTCGCGCCGGGTGCGGTCGAGGGCGCCCTCCTCCTGGTGGCCGCGCCGGACCCGGGCCCGGAAGGTGCGCGAGGACAGGCCCTCCAGGATCGCGGCCATCGCCTCGTTGCCCGCCGCGGCGGCGATCTCGCGGTGGAACGCCAGGTCGTGGGCGAGGATCTCCTCCGGGTCGTCGGTGGCGTCCATCGCCGCCAGGTGCCTCGCGACCTCGGCCAGCCGCTCCGGCGTGATCCGCGCGGCGGCCAGCGCGGTCGCCGCCGACTCCAGGACGCGGCGCACCTCCAGCAGTTCCACCAGGCGCGGCCCGCGCGACAGACAGGCCACGACCCCGAAGGTCTCCAGCAGGTCCCCGGCCTCCAGCCGGGTGACGTAGACGCCCGAGCCGTGCCGGGCCTCCAGCACGCCCAGCACCGTGAGCGCGCGGATCGCCTCCCGCATCGAGCTGCGGGAGATGCCCAGTCGCGCGGCCAGGTCCCGCTCGGTGGGCAGCCGCTGGCCGGGCTCCAGCAGGCCCTCGCGGACCATCGCCGTGACCCGCTCGATGGCGCGCTGCGTCACCGTGCCCTTCCGCGGGGCCGTCTCCTCCACGCCACTCCTCCACTCACCGGATGCGCCGCAGTCTAACGACGGAAGTGGTCGGACCACTGTGGAGCGCATTCGGGGAAATCCCCGTCCGACGGGTGTTCTTCTCATCGAGTGGTCTGATAAGTATGCGGTCACCGTCACCCGGCGAAAGGCCCTCCGTGCCCCCGCACCCCGTCCGCGTCACCGCCGTCGACACGTACGACGTCCGCTTCCCCACCTCGCGCGGACTCGACGGGTCCGACGCGATGAACCCCGATCCCGACTACTCGGCCGCCTACGTCGTCCTGCGCACCGACGCCGCCGACGGCCACGAGGGGCACGGGTTCGCGTTCACCATCGGGCGGGGCAACGACGTCCAGGTCGCCGCCATCGAGGCGCTCCGCGGCCACCTGGTCGGACGGTCCGCCGACGAGCTGTGCGCCGACCCCTCCGTCCTGAACCGCGACCTGGTCGGCGACAGCCAGCTGCGCTGGCTCGGGCCCGAGAAGGGCGTGATGCACATGGCGATCGGCGCGGTCGTCAACGCCCTGTGGGACCTGGCCGCCAAACGCGCGGACAAGCCGCTGTGGCGGCTGCTCGCCGAGGCCGACCCCGCGTGGCTCGTCCGCCAGGTCGACTTCCGCTACCTCACCGACGCCCTCACCCCCGAGGAGGCCCTGGCCCTCCTGCGCCGCGGCCGGGAGGGCGCCGGGGAGCGCACGGCCCGGCTGCTGGAGCACGGCTACCCCGCGTACACCACCTCGCCCGGCTGGCTCGGCTACGACGACGACAAACTGGCCCGGCTCGCCGCGCGGGCGGTCGCCGACGGCTTCCGGCAGATCAAGCTCAAGGTCGGGGCCGACCTGGAGGACGACGTCCGGCGCTGCCGGGTCGCCCGCGCGGCCGTCGGACCCCACGTGCGCATCGCGCTCGACGCCAACCAGCGCTGGGACGTGGCCGAGGCGATCCGCTGGACCGGGGCGCTCGCCGCGTTCGACCCGTACTGGATCGAGGAACCCACCAGCCCCGACGACGTCCTCGGCCACGCGGCCGTCCGCCGGGCCGTCGCCCCGGTGCGGGTGGCCACCGGCGAGCACGTGCAGAACCGGGTCGTCTTCAAGCAGCTCCTCCAGGCCGGCGCCCTCGACGTCGTCCAGATCGACGCGGCCCGCGTCGGCGGCGTCCCCGAGAACCTGGCCGTCCTGCTGCTCGCCGCCAAGTTCGGCGTACCGGTGTGCCCGCACGCCGGCGGGGTCGGCCTGTGCGAGCTCGTCCAGCACCTGTCGATGTTCGACTACGTGGCCCTGACCGGCACCACCGAGGACCGCGTCATCGAGTACGTCGACCACCTGCACGACCACTTCCTCGACCCCGTGGTGATCCGCGACGGCCGCTACACGGCCCCGCGCGCACCGGGCTTCTCGGCCGCCATGCGACCGGAGTCCCTCGCCCGGTTCACCTACCCCGACGGCGCCTTCTGGGCCGCCGACCCGGACACGCAGAAGGAGAAGGAGCAGGCGGCATGAGCGACTTCGAGGGCCTGACGGCCCTGGTCACCGGCGGAGCCTCCGGCATCGGCCGGGCCGCGGCGGACCTCCTGGCGGAGCGCGGCGCCCGGGTGGCCGTCCTCGACCTGGACCCCTCGTCCGTCGGCGCGCCCCTCACCGGGTACCGCGCCGACGTCTCCGACGACGCCTCGGTGCGCGCGGCGGTGGCCGCCGCCGTGGACGGCCTCGGGGGCCACGGCGTCCTCGACGTACTGGTCAACAACGCCGGCGTCGGCGCGCGGGGCACCGTGGAGACCAACTCCGACGACGAATGGCACCGCGTCTTCGACGTCAACGTCCTCGGCATGGTCCGCACCGCCCGCGCCTGCCTTCCGCACCTGCGCGCCTCCGCGCACGCGGCGATCGTCAACACCTGCTCCGTCGCCGCCACCGCCGGCCTGCCGCAGCGGGCCCTGTACAGCGCCACCAAGGGCGCCGTGTACTCCCTCACCCTCGCCATGGCCGCCGACCACGTCCACGAGGGCATCCGCGTCACCTGCGTCAACCCGGGCACGGTCGACACCCCCTGGGTCGGCCGGCTGCTCGACGCGGCCGACGACCCGGCCGCCGAACGCGCCGCCCTCGAGGCCCGCCAGCCCACCGGCCGCCTGGTCTCGGCCGCCGAGGTCGCCGGTGCCATCGCCTACCTCGCGAGCCCCCTGTCCGGCGCCACCACCGGCACCGCCCTCGCGGTCGACGGCGGCATGCAGGGCCTGCGGCCGCGCCCGGCGGGCCGGTGAACCGGCGGCGGCTCGGCCGCAGCGGCGTCGAGGTCACCGGCCTGGCCTTCGGCAGCTCCGGGATCGGCAACCTGTACTCCGAGGTCGGCGAGGAGGAGGCGCACGAGGCGGTGCGGGCCGCCTGGCGGCGCGGCATCCGCTACTTCGACACCGCCCCGCACTACGGCATCGGCCTGGCCGAACGCCGCCTCGGCGCGGCCCTGCGCGAGCACCCGCGCGAGCGGTACACCGTGTCCACCAAGGTGGGCCGCCGCCTCGAACCCGCCCGTACCGGCGGCGACGACCTCGCCCACGGCTTCGCCGTGCCCGCCACCCACCGCCGGGTCTGGGACTTCAGCGCCGACGGCGTACGGCGCACCCTGGAGGCGAGCCTGGAACGCCTCGGCCTGGACCGCGTCGACGTCGTCTACCTCCACGATCCCGACGACCACGCCGAACAGGCCTTCCGGGAGGGTTACCCGGCCCTGGAGGAGCTCCGCTCCCAGGGCGTCGTCGGGGCGATCGGCGCCGGCATGAACCAGACCGCGATGCTCACCCGCTTCGTCCGCGACACCGACGTCGACGTCGTCCTGTGCGCCGGCCGCCACACCCTGCTCGACCAGAGCGCCCTGACCGCGCTGTTGCCCGCCGCCCGGGAACACGGCACGTCCGTCGTCGTCGGCGGCGCCTTCAACTCCGGTCTGCTCGCGGACCCCCGGCCGGGCGCCACGTACGACTACGCGCCCGCCCCCGCCGCGCTGCTGGACCGCGCCCTGCGCATCGGGGAAGCCGCCGCACGCCACGGCACCACCCTGCGCGCCGCCGCCCTGGCCTTCTGCGCCGCCCACCCGGCGGTCGCGAGCGTGCTGGTCGGCGCCCGCTCGGCGGCCGAGGTCCACGACTGCGCCGACCAGTTCGCCACCCCGGTGCCCGCCGCCTTCTGGCAGGAGCTGCGCGACACCGGCCTGCTGCCGCCCGACGCCCCCGTCCCCGCCGAGGAGCCGCCGTGACCGTCGACGCGCACCACCACGTCTGGGACCTGTCCGTCCGCGACCAGGACTGGATCACCGGCCCCGGACTCCGGCCCCTGCGCCGGAACTTCACCCCGGCCGACCTCGCGTCCGAGGCGAGGGCGGCCGGGGTCGAACGCACCGTCCTCGTCCAGACGGTCACCGTCCCGGAGGAGACCCCGGAGCTCCTGGCCCTCGCCGACGCGCACGAGCTGATCGCCGGCGTCGTCGGCTGGACGGACCTCACCCGCCCCGACGTCACGGACGAACTGGCCCGGCTGCGCGCACTGCCCGGCGGACGGTGTCTGAAGGGCATCCGCCACCAGGTCCAGGGGGAGCCCGACCCCGAGTGGCTGCTGCGACCGGACGTACGGCGCGGGCTCGCCGCCGTGGCCGACGCGGGGCTCGTGTACGACCTGGTGGTGCGGCCGCACCAGCTTCCGGCGTGCGTCCGGGCGGCCGCGGCACTGCCGCGGCTCACCTTCGTCCTCGACCACGCGGGCAAGCCCCCCGTCGCCTCGGGCACGCTCGAACCCTGGGCGTCCGGCGTCCGCGCCCTGGCCGCCCTGCCCAACACGGTGTGCAAGCTCTCCGGCCTGGTCACCGAGGCCGACCCGGCCTCCTGGCGCACCGACGACCTGCGCCCGTACGCCGACGTCGTGCTGGACGCCTTCGGACCCGGCCGGCTGATGTTCGGCTCGGACTGGCCGGTGTGCACCCTGGCGGCGGCGTACGGCGACGTCCTCGCCACCGCGCGGGCGCTGACCCGGGACCTCGGCGACACCGGGCGCCGACAGTTCTTCGCGACCACCGCCACCCGCGTCTACGGCCTCTGAGCCGCCTGGGCCAGCCGGGTCGGCGGCAGGAACTCCCGCACGTACGTCCGCTCCCAGCACGCGCCCGTCTCCCGCAGCTCCCGCCAGGTCGTGTACCGGTAGCGGAACAGGCGGGCGCGGACGTACCGGGGCGGCGCGTCCGGCGGGAAGGGGGAGCGGCGCAGCAGTCTCAGCGTGTCGCGGTCGTTCTCCAGCAGGCGCTCCACCAGCGCGCCGAACCACGGCCCGGCGTACGCGGGCGACAGCGCGGCGAACCACATCAGCCAGTCGAGCCGCAGGTGGTACGGGGCGAACTGGCGCGGCCAGCGCCGCGGATCGCCCGGCTTGCCCTTGAACTCGTACTCCCGCCAGTCGCCGTCCTCCCGGGCCGTCTCGTCCGCCGTGCCCTCGATCACCACCTCGTACCGGACCCGGCTGACGCTGCCGAACGCCCCGTAGGTGTTGACCAGGTGCAGCGGGTCGAAGGAGCGGTTCATCACCTGGCGGCGGGAGAGCATGTTGCGCACCGGCCGGTACGAGAGGCCGAGCAGCAGCGCGGACACCGCGAGGACGACCACCACGTACCACAGCGGCGCGCCGGGCACGTCCGGCGGATCGGCCGGGAACGCGATCGCCGACAGGGCCAGCACGATCGTGATCCAGTTCAGCCAGGCGAAGTTGCCCGACAGCACCAGCCACAGCTGGGTGACGATCATCAGCGCGGCGGCGGCCGTGGCGACCGGCTGCGGCGCGAACAGCAGGAACGGCACGACGAGCTGGGTGACGTGGTTCGCGGCCACCTCCACCCGGTGCAGCGGCTTCGGCAGGTGGTGGAAGAACCAGCTCAGCGGCCCCGGCATCGGCTGCGTCTCGTGATGGTGGTCCAGGCAGGTCAGCTTCCGCCAGCACGCGTCGCCGCGCATCTTGATCAGCCCCGCGCCGAACTCGACGCGGAACAGGATCCACCGCAGCAGGAACAGCACCACGACCGGCGGGCCCACCTCGTCGTTGCCGAGGAGGACGGCGAGGAAGCCGACCTCCAGCAGCAGCGACTCCCAGCCGAACGAGTACCAGGTCTGCCCGACGTTGACGATCGACAGGTACAGCGCCCACGGCACCAGCCACAGCAGCATCCCGCCCCACAGCGGAAGCAACGAGTCCAGCCCCGCGAGCAGCGCCGCCGACACCGCACAGCCGGCCCACGCGCACAGCGCGAAGAACCGGTCCGAGTAGTGCAGGTGGAACAGGCTCGGCGACCGGCGCGCCGGCACCCGCGCCGTGAAGCGCGGCACCGGCAGCATGCCGCGCTCCCCGATCAGCGCACGGAACTGCAGCGCCGCCGCCAGGAACGCGACCAGGTACAGCCCGGCCAGCGACCGCTGGAAGACCAGCCGGGCCAGCCAGTAGTCGGACGCGACGAACCACTCCACGGCACTGCGCTCCTTCCTCCATTGTCCCCCCGGACCCTCCGCGGACCCCGTGACCCTCCGTATACCACCGTGCGGCCCGTGCGACCCGCGTGGAGGAAGCGCGCAGAAGTGGCGCAGGAGTCGCACAGATCCCCGAAGGCCGTGACGGCGGGCCGCATCCTCGGAAGCCTCCGCGACGTCTTCCCTCACGGACGGCGGCCGTGCCGGGCACCCCGCTCTTTCGGCGCAGCGGTCGAGGAATCGGACGAATCCTGGCAAGGTGGGCCCATGGCTGATCGGGGAGCGAGCGCCCTGTCACTCCCGGACGACTGGCCGGACCACCCGGATCCGATCCTGGCGCTCAACCGCATGGGGAGCTTCGACTGGGACCTGGACACCGGGGTGATGCAGATGGACGCCCAGGCGCACGAGATCTTCGACGTGCGCCCCGACGAGTACGACGACCGCCCCGAGAGCCTGGGGAAGCGGGTGCCGCCGGGCGAGGCCCGGCGTCTGGACACCGCCGTGTCGCAGGCGCTGAAGGACGGCAGCGAGAACTACGGCGCCTACTTCCGGGTCCGCTGCCGCGACGGCTCCCTGCGCTGGACCCACACCCAGGGCTACATCCGCCGTGACGAGACCGGACGGCCCCGCCGCATCATCGGCATCGTCCGGGACGCCACCCGGGAACTCGGCGACAGCGAGGCCAGGCGCGAGCAGGCCGCCCAGGCGGACGCCCGCCGCCGGCAGACGAACGTCGTCCAGCTCACCACCGCCGCCCTCGCCCACGCCCGTACCGTGCAGGACGTCATCGACGTCCTCAAGGACACCCACGGGCTCACCCACCTGGGTGCCACCAGCCTGGTCATGGGCCTGGTCGAGGCCGGCCGGATCCGGCTCGTCGCGGACGGACCCGAAGGCAGCCACGTGCCGGGCACCGAGATCACCCGGATCGACGAGCCGTACCCGATGAGCGAGGCGGTGCGCACCCTCAGCCCGCGCTTCATCGAGTCCCCGGAGGAGTTCGCCGAGCACTACCCGCAGCTGTGGCAGGGCATCACCGGGCTGAACATCACCTCCGCGGCCTACCTGCCGCTCATCGTCCAGGCCCGCCCCATCGGCGGCGTGGGCCTGCTCTACAGCGACCGGCGCGGCTTCTCCGCCGAGGAGCGCAACATCCTGGTCGCCCTGGGCAGCAGCATCGCCCAGAGCCTGCAGCGCGCGATGTTCTACGAGCAGGAGATGGACCTCGCCCGGGGCCTGCAGCAGGCCATGCTGCCGCGCACCATACCCAGCGTGCCCGGCGCCGACGTCGCCGTGCGCTACCGGGCCGCCACCATCGGCGGCTCCGTCGGCCGGGACATCGGCGGTGACTGGTACGACCTGATCCCGCTGCCCGGGGGCACCCCCTCCGGGGGAGGCCGGGTCGGCGCCGTCATCGGCGACGTCCAGGGCCACGACACCCACGCCGCCGCCGTCATGGGGCAGCTGCGCATCGTGCTGCGCGCCTACGCCGCCGAGGGGCACCCGCCGGCCACCGTGATGGCCCGTGCCTCCGTCTTCCTGCACGAGCTCGACACCGACCGCTCCGCGACCTGCCTCTACGCCGAGGCCGACCTGTCCACCGGAGTGCTCCAGGTGGTCCGGGCCGGCCACATCGACCCGCTGGTACGGCGCACCGACGGCTCCTGCCACCGCGTCTCCGTCCCCGGCGGGCTGCCGCTCGGCCTGTCCGCCGAGTTCGGGCAGCTCGACTACCCGGTCGCCACCATGGAGCTCGACCCCGGCGACACCCTGCTGCTGTGCACCGACGGGCTGGTCGAGCAGCCCGGCGCCGACCTCGACGACGGCATGGAGACCCTCGCCGCGCTCATCACCGCCGGCCCCGGCGACGTGCGCGAGCTCGCCGACCGGCTCATCGACGTGGCCGAGGAACGCCGCGGCGACGACGACGTGGCCCTGCTCCTGCTGCGCCGCCGCGCCCTGGACAGCCCGCGCTCCGGCGGCCGGCTCCAGCAGCACGTGGCGCCCGGTGACCCCGAGGCCCTCTCCGAGGCCCGGCGCATGATCCGTACGGCGGTCGGCTCCTGGGGCGCGCAGGACCGCGCCGACGAGGTCGAACTGGTCGCCGACGAGATGATCACCAACGCCCTGATGCACACCGAGGGCGCCGCGGTCGTCACCCTCAGGGCCCTCACCGGCAGCGAGCGGAGGCTGCGCGTGGAGGTCGAGGACTCCTCCAGCGCCCTGCCGCGCCGCCGCGAGGCGGGGGAGTCGGGCGTCTCCGGCCGGGGCCTGCTCCTGGTCGAGACGCTCACGGACGTGTGGGGAGTGGAGGCGCGCGGCGGCGGCAAGTGCGTGTGGTGCGAGTTCGTCGTCGCCGAGGAGCCCGACCCGGCCTGACCGGGGTGGCCCGCCCCGCCCGGGCGGGGGCCCGTCACGCCGCGCGCGGTGTCAGGGGACCGGCGCGGGCTGCGGTCCGGCGACGGGCCCGGAAGCGGCACGCGGCGTACGCCGCGGCCGGCCCCGCGGGGGTCGCGGGCGCCGCCCGGCCCGCCCCGGATCCGCCGTCGGGCCACGGGACGTCCCGGCCGCCGGAGCGGGGGCGCACCGGTCCCGGTTCACCGGGGCCGCAGGGTCACCAGGTGCTCGCCGTTCGCCGTGCGGACCTCGTAGCGGGCGATCTCCTCGGGGTGCAGGGCGGAACCGCCCAGCATCGTGTTGGGCCGGGCGTCGTGACGGGGCACGCTCCAGCTGGCCGCGGTCTCCTCGGAGCCGTCGCGGCCGATCACCACCAGGCGGCAGGCACGGGGACCCGCCCCGTCCTTGACCTTCAGCTCCACCTGGCTGCCCCAGGCCTCGTCCTCCGTCGTGACCTGGGCCCACACCCCGGACCGCTCGTCGGTCGCCGCGATGCTCACGGCGGCCCCGTCGCCGTCGTCCGTCACCATCGCGATCGCCGGCGCGGACACCGTGCAGACCACCGAGGCGGCCAGGGCGAGCAGCATCCTGCGGCGTCCCGCCCGGTTCCGGGCCGCCACCTGGGACAGCAGCCGGTCCAGCATCCCCGGACCCGGCTCGGCCAGCGGGTGCACCAGCCGCGGCGTCGAACGCCGGTACAGCATCAGCTGCCGTGCGGTCGGGCCGAACTCGGTCACCTGGGCAGCGCAGCTGGGGCACTCCATGAGGTGGTCCTCGAAGCGGAACGCCTCCGCCTCGTCCAGCACGCCGAGCGCGTAGGCGCCGACGTCGCGATGCCTCTCCAGGGACCTCATGCCGAATCCTCGTACCGTTGGGTGCGGGTGGGGTTACTCCTTGCTCCCACCGGTACGCACCAGGCGGCCGAATCACTCAAGCGGCGTGCCGAATCGTAACCAAGGCATTCGGAGCCCTCCGGCCCGCGGATTGGTCGGATTCCCCGGTTTCCCGAGGGATCTAGAAGAGGTGGATGGCGAGGTGGCCGAGCGGCAGCCCCAGCTGCCAGGCCGGCGTCCACACCTTGGGCCCCTCGTCCTCACCGGCCACCGTGCCGCCGCCCGGCACCGCGTTCAGATCGGGCGCGAGCAGCTCCGTCTCCTGCAGCCAGCGCCAGGCCTCCCGGGCCAGCGCCAGGTCCGCTCCGGGCGCGGCGGCGTCCGCGGTCAGGCCGGCCAGGCGCTCCTCGACCCACTCCTGCCACGGCTGGTCGTACGCGGTCAGCGACAGCCAGGTCTCCAGCTGGGTGATCACCCGGATGCCGGACAGCTCGCCGTCGGCGTCGGACAGGAAGACGGTCAGCGCCAGCGCGTCCCGGCCGGCCCGGAACTCGAAGGACGTCGGCGGCATGAGATCGCCGCCGCGCAGCAGTTCGTCGGCGATGTACTCGGCGTACAACCAGGCCATGGGGACGGTCAGTTCACCGTCGCCGGAGCCGTCCGTGCTCTCTTGACCTCTGTGCAGCATCCCTTCCTGCCTTCCTCCGGTACGTGCGCGTCGCCCGACCCCGGCCCCCCGGTCCGGAACACGGATGAGGACAGCCGATTACTCAACCGGGGTCATAGGCAAGGCGCTTTACGGAGGTTTGACCCGACGTCCGGTTTCACCGCAGGTCGGCGGCGTATCCCGGAAGCACCCGGCGCAGGGCACGCAGCGCGTAGTACGCGCGGGACTTCACGGTACCGGGCGGGATCCCCAGGGCCGCCGCGGCTTCCGCCACACTCGCCCCTTGGAAGTACACGAGCACCAGTACTTCACGGTGCTCCGGAGTGAGTGTCTTCACAGCCTCGCGGACGTCGAGCATGGCCGCGGCCCGCTCGGCGTGGTCGGAGATCACCCGTGCGTTCTCCAGCACGGCGTCCCCGACCTCGGCCGGCCGCGCCTGCCGGGCCCGGCGGGCGTCGATCGCGAGCCGCCGCGCCACCGTGAGCAGCCAGGGCCGCACGGAGTCGAAGTTCTCGGCGCGCAGGGCCTCGGGATGCTGCCAGGCGCGCACCAGGGTCTCCTGGACCAGGTCCTCCGCGCGCTGCCGGTCTCCGTCGCAGAGCCGGAGCAGCAGCGCGAAGAGGGGCCGGCCGTGCTCGCGCTGCAGTGCGGCGAGCTCGTGCTCGGCGGTGGTCCCGTTCGGGAGTGTGGTTCCGGCCGTCATGGCCGTATGGCAGCGCACGGCGTCCCGCGGGGACAGGGCGCGTGCAGGGATGTGCGGCGGACGGTCGATCGCGTCGACGAACGGTTCGACGAACGGTCGGGGCGGCGGTTCCCGCACGCCGGACGGCCTAATGAGCGTGTCGGAGCATCGGCGACCCGCAGTCGGATTCTTACCTGTTTAGCGGTAAATACGACTACAGCGGGATGAAGTGATGATCACACGCAGTCGACAGGTGGCCGTGGTCCTGACCGTCGTCCTCACCGCGGGCGCCGCCTGCCAGGCCCGGGACCACCGACCACCGGAATCCGCCCGTCCGGCCCCCTCCGCCCGAGGCTTCACCCTGGTCGCCTCGGGGGACGTGCTGCCGCACGACTCGGTCATCGAGCGCGCCCGCTTCGACGCGGGCGGCACCGGTCACGACTTCCGGCCGATGCTCTCCGGCATCCGCTCCGTCGTCGCCGGCGCCGATGTGGCGCTGTGCCACATGGAGACCGTGTACGGCGTGGATGGTGACTACACCGGCCACCCCGTCTTCAAGTCGCCGCCCGAGGTGGCCCAGGCCCTCGCCGCCACCGGCTACGACGGCTGCTCCACCGCCTCCGAGCACACCCTGGACGACGGTCCGGAGGGCATCCGCCGCACCCTGGACGCCCTCGACGGCGCGGGCCTGAGACACGCCGGATCGGCGCGCACCGAGCAGGAGGCCCGCACGGCGGCCGTCCTGCGCGCGGGCTCGGCGCGCGTCGCCCACCTCGCCTACACCCACGGCACCGACGGCCTTCCGCTGCCGCCGGACCGCCCCTGGGCGGTGAACCTCGTCGACGAGGCGCGGATCATCGCCGACGCCCGGGCCGCCCGGAAGGCCGGAGCCGATGTGGTCGTCGTCTCCCTGCACTGGGGCACCGAGTGGCAGGAGGCCCCCGACGAGCAGCAGATCACCCTGGCCCGCTCGCTCACCGCCTCCCGCACCGGGGACCGCCCCGACATCGACCTGATCCTCGGGACGCACGCGCACGTCCCGCAGGCGTACGAGAAGGTCAACGGCACCTGGGTGGTCTACGGGATGGGCGACCAGATCGCCGGTGAGATGTTCAACCACGAGGGAGTCCAGGACCCGCGCGGCAACCGGTCCACGCTCGGCCGCTTCACCTTCGCCCCGCCCGCCCGGCCCGGCGAGCGGTGGCGGGTGACGAAGGCCGAGTTCGTCCCCCAGTGGTTCGACGTGGACGCCGGCCGGGTGGTCGACCTCAACCGCGCGCTGGACGAGGGCGCGGAGGTGGGCTCCGTGCGGGACCGCATCCGCGACGTGGTGCTCAGCCGCGGCGCGGCGCAGGACGGGCTGGTCATGGGGGAGTAGGCGGGACCCCCCTCCTCCCGGGCGCCCTACGGACGCCGCGCCAGTTCCGAACGCCGGTAGGAGTACGCGAAGTAGATCACCAGGCCCAGCGCGAACCACACGGCGAACCGCGCCCAGGTCTGCCACTGCAGGAACGTGATCAGCCAGATCGAGAAGACCACACCCACCGCCGGCACCACCGGCATCCACGGCGTGCGGAAGGTGCGCGGCAGGTCGGGCTGCCGGTAGCGCAGCACGATCACCGCCGTGCACACCACCACGAACGCCAGCAGGATCCCGATGTTGGTCAGCTCGGCCGCCTCGCCGATCGGCAGGAACCCGGCGATGGCGGCCGACCCCACCCCGACGATCCAGGTGACCCGCGTGGGCACGTGCCGCGTCGGGTGGGTCTTGGCGAACCAACGGGGCAGCAGCCCGTCCCGCGACATGGCGAACCAGACACGCGTCACACCCAGCATGAACGTGAACATCACCGTGAGGATGCCGATGATGGCGCCCACCGCGATCACGTCCGCGAGCCCGCTCAGCCCCACCGACTCGAACGCCGTGGAGAAGCCGCTCTCGGGATCGATGTCCTTGTAGTCCTGCATGCCCGTCAGCACCAGGCAGGCCGCCACGTACAGGACCATCGAGATCACCAGCGAGTAGATGATCGCCTTCGGCATGTGCCGCTGCGCGTCCTTGGACTCCTCGGCCGCCGTCGACATCGCGTCGTAGCCGAACACCGCGAAGAACACCGTCGCCGCACCGGTGAACGCGCCGCCCACCCCGTACGGGAAGAACGGGTTGTAGTTGGCCGTGTCGATGTGGAAGACGCCGACCGCGATCACCAGCAGCACGACCAGCACCTTCAGCACCACGACCACCGTCTCGAACCGGGCCGCGTTCTTGATGCCCTGGTTCAGCAGGAAGGCGATGAGCAGGCACAGCAGCGCCGCGAACAGGTCGACGCGGTGACCGTCGCCGGTGCCGGGCGCGCCCAGCATCCAGTTCGGCAGGTCCGCGCCCATCGAGTCCACCAGGAAGCTGAAGTAGCCGGAGATGCCGATCGCGACCACCGCCACGATCGCGGTGTACTCCAGCAGCAGGTCCCATCCGATGAACCAGCCCGCGAGCTCGCCCAGCACCGCGTACCCGTAGGTGTACGCCGAGCCCGCCTTCGGGATCAGGCCCGCGAACTCCGCGTACGACAGCGCGGCGGCCGCGCTGGCCACACCGGCGATGAGGAAGGAGATCAGCACCGCGGGCCCGGCCGTGCCGTTGGCCACGGTTCCCGCGAGCGTGAAGATGCCGGCGCCGATGATGCCGCCCACGCCGATCGCGGTCAGCTGCCCCAGGCCCAGGCTGCGCTCCAGCCGCGTGCCCTCGCCGACTTCCGTCTCCTCGATGTGTTCGATGGGTTTGCGGCGGAGAACGCCCTCGCCCATCCGGAGCCCGGCCATGCGCCTCACCTCTTCACGATCGGCAAACGGCTGACGGCGGATCATGATGCCCCCGCCGGGCCGCCGACGGAAGACGCCACGCACGTCCCCGGGCACGCTTCGAAAACTACGGCACCACCGTCACCGGCCACCGCCCCGCCTTCACCAGCCGGATCGCGACCGACCCGACGAGCCGGTGGCCCGCCCGTTCGGAGGCGCCCACCACCACCGCGTCCGCCTTGAGGTCGTCCGCCGCCTTCACCAGGCCGTTGTAGGGATCGCCGCGGAACGTGTGGAACCGCCAGCGGATGTCGGACAGCCCCCTGAGCCGCTCGGCCGCGTCCCTGATCTGTGCCGCCAGGTCCTCGGCGATCTCCTGGGTCGCGTCGGCGACCGGCGCCCCGAGCGCGACGCCCGCGGCCATCACCGGCCGCACGTACACCGCCGCGAGCAGCGCGCCCTGGCGCCGGGCCAGTCCGGCGGCGTACGCCGCCGCGCGCAGCGAGGAGTCGGAGCCGTCCACCCCGACGACGATCACCTTGGGACCGTCCGTGCCCCGCTCGAACCGAGGGGAGGGCTGTTGCGTCACACCGTCGAGGCTATCGGACACCACCGCACCGACCGGTGCGCGCCCGGGTCGCGGCGGCCCGTCCCCGCCGGCACCGCGGCCGATCGGTGGGCCGGGCGGGTGGAATCGTGCCGCCGCCCCGGTACCGCTGGGGTGCGGCGGTCCTCGACGGGGCGACTGATGAGTCATGCAGATGGATCAGTTGCTCACACGGCGCAGGGCGTTGATCGCCGGCGCCGCCGCCATGGGCGCGGCCGGTGCGGCCGGAGTGTTCGCGTCCGTCACCGGGGACCGGGCCGCCCGCCCGGCCGCGCCCGCCGCCGGCGCCCGGGCCGCCCGCCGCCCGCTCAGGCCCTCCGCGTACCGCCTCCAGCCCCTGACCGGCTACGGTCCGCCGCCCACCGTGGCCGGCCGGATCCCGGTGCGCGCCGAACCCCTGCTGCGCGTGTCCGGGCGCGGCCGCGTCATGGTGCTGACCTTCGACGACGGCCCCGACCCCCGCTACACCCCGGACATCCTGGACACGCTGGCCCGGTACGAGGTGCGGGCGATGTTCTTCGTGTGCGGGGAGATGGTGGTCCACAACGGGGACCTGCTGGCCCGGATGGCCGACGAGGGGCACGTCGTCGGCAACCACACCTGGTCCCACCCCCTGCTCACCAGCCTGGGCCGCGGCCGGATCCGCTCGGAGATGGAACGCACCTGCGACGTCATCGAGACGGCCTGCGGCGAACGCCCCGAATGGTTCCGCGCGCCGTACGGGGCCTGGAACCGCGCCGCCTTCCAGATCGGCGCCGAACTGGGTATGGAGCCCCTGGCCTGGACGGTCGACACCCTCGACTGGACCGAGCCCGGCACCCGCACCATCGTCGACCGGGTGGAGGACGGCGCCGCCCCCGGCGTCGTGGTGCTCTCGCACGACGCCGGGGGCGACCGCTCCCAGAGCGTGCGGGCCCTGCGCACCTATCTGCCCGAACTGCTGGACTCCGGGTACCACGTCACCGTGCCCCGCCGGCAGTACGTCTGAGCGGCCCCGCCCGCCCGGAGGGGGACCGCTCAGCGCACCTCGACCAGGCGGGCGAAGGCGACGACGTTCCCGTCGTAGCCGTTCTGCTCGGAGAAGGCACCGCCGCAGGTGATGACCCGCAGTTCCGCGGTTCCCTTGGAGGCGTAGACCCGGTCGCCGGGAAAGTTGTTCTTCGCGAAGACCTCGATGCCGTAGACCTCGAACACGGCCGTCTTCGCGTCCTTGCGGGCGACCTCGACGAGCTGTCCCTTCTTCAGCGCTCCGAGTCCGTAGAACACGGCCGGCCCCTGGTGGTTGTCGACGTGGCCGACGACGACCGCCGTGCCCTTCTCGCCGGGCGCGACGGCACCGGTGAACCAACCCGCCAGATTCGGGTCCTGGGGCGGGGGTGCGTCCACCCAGCCCTCCGCGTCCAGCCCCACCGGCATGATCGGCGCGTCGACCTGGATCGCCGGGATCCTGACCCGGTCCGGCACCGCGTACGGCAGTGGCTGGACCGCACCGGCCGCGGTGCTGTCGGGCGCATGGCTGTCGGCGGCGGCCGCGCTGGCCGGCTGCGGCGGACCCACGTCGAATTCCCCCGAACCGTTCCGGATGAGCGCGAGGCCGGTGAGCAGAACCAGCGCTATCACGCCCCAGGGGGCGCGCTTTTTCCGCGGCGCCTCCTCCTCGGCTTCGGCCGGCCAGAAAGCAGACATTCGCCTTCCCCTCTCGACACGGCCGTCACCGCGTCGCTCGCGCATATCAGAACGCTAAGCGCCGCGCGCGGAACCGGCGACGGGGTGGTGGCGAACGGGTGGCCGCGGCGGCGCCGGGTGCGCCATCCGAGGCGGCACCGGACGAAGATTTTCTGACGGCCCGTGACCTGCGGCGATATCCGCCTCCCGCGATTTTCCGCGGCCGCGGTCTCACCGGGACGGACCATTCCCGAAATGCGGGGCCGGGCACCGCAACTGAGGGTCTTTCCGGGAGACGCTTTCTCGCCGATCGACCGGGTACGGGACCCGGGGCGTCTTCCGCGGAGGATCACATGCGCAACTCACGTGCCCTGGCGGCCGCGGGCGCCGCGGTCGCCGTCCTCGGGGTCGCCGCCCCGGCGGCCGTCGCGGACGCCGGGCGGGTTCCCAGTCCGTCCAACATCGTCGCCCTGCCCAGCGTCATCGCCCGCGGCGGCCA
Organism: Streptomyces griseomycini; assembly: GCF_014203535.1. Taxonomy (GTDB): domain Bacteria; phylum Actinomycetota; class Actinomycetes; order Streptomycetales; family Streptomycetaceae; genus Streptomyces; species Streptomyces griseomycini. The sequence goes on along the minus strand of NZ_JACHJI010000013.1, from coordinate 104,702 downwards.
GCTGACCATCACGGTCGACGGCTGCCCCAACGGCGGCACGGCGACCTCCAACGCGTTCCCGAGGACCAACCTGACGCCCATCCGCGGTGGCAACGACACCGCGAAGGGCACCGCCACCATCGACGACAACGCCCGCGCCGGGTCGTACGACATCACGGTCCACTGCTCCGGCAGGAGCCTGACCCGGCCGGCCGCCTTCACCGTCCTCGGCGGTGTCCGCGGGGGCATCGGCGGCAGCGTCACCAGCGGGGCGACGCCGACGGACATCGCCATCGGCGGCGGGCTGGTGGCGGCGGCGGTCCTCGGGGGTGGTGTCTTCTGGATGCGCCGTCGCGCCGAGAAGCACATCTGAGCCCCCGTTCCGCTCCGGGCGGCCGTTTCCCGCGTGACGAGAGGACCTCGCCCCGGATTCCCGCCGGATCCGGGGCGAAGTGCCGCGCCGCGCGGTGGTCCGGCGACCGGCGGCGGACGCCCCGGCCACCGGTCCCCGGCCGTCGGCGCTCAGTCCCCGACGTGCGGGAAGAGCCGCAGGAACGGGTCCGTCGACGCGGCGATGCCCCGGCCGTAGGGCGCGTCGAAGTCCCAGATGAGGAAGAGCAGGAAGGCGATCAGCGCGGAGAACAGCCCGGCGAGGACCAGCTCGCGGGAGGTGCGCCGGATCTGCAGCGCGAAGATCATCCCGATGGTGACGACGGCCCCGGAGATCAGGCCGAACCACACCACGCCCGGCATGGTCTCCCCGGTCGACTCGGCCCGAGCGCTGCGGGCCTGGTCGGCGGCGGCGACCTGGTCCACGAGCGGCTGGTAGGCCTGCGCCTCGAAGTCCGTCCGCGGCTGGTAGTCGGTGACGTCCCGGCGGACGCGGTCGAGCAGTTCGGTGCCGCGCTCGGTGATCCGGCCGTCGTCCGCCATGGTCCGCCACTCGGTGGTGACGACGTGTCCGACATAGGCGTTGACATCGTCCCGGATGCGGTCGCGCACCTCGGCGGGGTAGACCCGCACCCGTTCCGAGATCTCGTGCAGCGCCACCGCCTCCGCCCGTACGTGCTCCTGGGCGGCGCTGCGCCCCTCCCAGACACCGGCGATGGCGAGGCCCAGGACGATGGCGTAGACCACACCGATCCACATCGTCATGTACTCGATGACGTCCGGGGTCTCGGTGGGATCCTCGTCGTCGGCCGCCCGGCGGTGCCGCACGAGGGTGATGATGACCACGACGACACAGGCGGCCAGCATCAAAAGGGTGAGAACAAGCCATTCCGGCAAGAGGTGCCTCCAGAAGCAGTCGGGTTCAGCGAGGGCGCAGCGCGGCGACGGCGACCACCGCGGGCACCGTGATGAGCAGGACGAAGGTGAGCGGCGACGTGGCGCCGCCGGAGGGCTGCCGGACCGGGGCCGGCCGGTACCGCGGGTAGTGCACGGGCGTCGCGGACGGACGCGGCTCGGGCGTGGCCGAGGGGGCAGGAGGTGGCGAGGGGCGCGACGGTGGGGGAGCGGGCGCCGGCCGGGCGGGGGGCGGCGCCGGGCGGGCCGCCGGCGGGGACGACGGGGGCGGCGGCTCGGGCTCCGCGGTGGGGCGGGGCCTCGGCGGCGGGGCCGGATCCGGTGGCGGGGTCGGCGTCGGCGTCGGCTCCGGCGGGGGTGGGGGCGGCGGTGCCGGAGTGGGCGTGGGACCGGGCGGAGGGCTGGGGGTGGGCGTCGGCTCCGGCGCGGGTGGGGGCGGTGCGCAGGGCGGGGGCAGCGGCCAGGCGGCGCTTCCCGCGACCGCGACCGCCTCCGTGCCGCCCGGCCCCGTCGAGGCGTAGGCGCAGGCGTCGGCCACCGCCGCGCCGGATGCTCCGGCGAGTGACCAGATCAGCGACGTCACGGCCAACACGCGGGCGGCGAAGCGGGATTGGGTCGGTACGAGTGCTTGCACGACGAGGATCATGAGGCGCGATCCGCAGGGGCACGCCCGGGGGCCGGATGATTACCCCGAAGGAGTTACCTCCGGCGGATTCCGGTGGAATCGCAGATTCCGGAAAGAAATCCGGGCCGCCGTTGAACACCACCGGTGCTCCCGTGCGTACCCATCGTCGAGCGGCGGCACAGCAGGGCGCTGCAACACCCTTGCGATGATGTGGAGTTGACGATGAAGACCACCTGGCGGACCGCCTCGCTCGTGGCGAGCGCCGCGGCGGTGCTGGCCCTGACGACGGCGTGCGGTCAGGACGCTCCTCCGCAGGCGAGCAGCCAGAACGTCGGCGCCACGGCGGGAGCCGGGGACTACGCCGGCATCGGCGCCGGGGCCGACAAGGCGGGCGGCGGCGCCCAGTCCTCGCAGAGCCCGTCCGGCACGGCGGGCGAACTGGCCGTCTCCACCAACGCCGAACTCGGCGAACTGGTGACCGACAGTCTCGGTCTGACCCTGTACCGCTTCGACCAGGACACCGCGGAGCCGCCCAAGTCCAACTGCGACGGCGACTGCGCCAAGACCTGGCCGCCGGTGCCCGCCGACGACGCCACGGCGGGCGAGGGGATCGACGAGTCGCTGCTCGGCGAGGTCGTCCGGGCCGACGGCACCAAGCAGCTCACCATCGGCGGCTGGCCGGCCTACCGCTACGTCAAGGACGTCAACGCCGGTGACGTCAAGGGCCAGGGCGTGGGCGGCAAGTGGTACGCGCTGAACCCCGAGGGCAAGAAGGCGCAGGCGGCCGAGCGGCTCGGCCTGTCCACCCGCGAGGACCCGAAGCTCGGGGAGATCGTCGTCGACGAGAACGGCATGACCGTCTACCGCTTCATGAAGGACGAGGCGTGGCCGAAGCCCGTGTCGGCCTGCACCGGCGCCTGCCTGGAGAAGTGGCCGGTGGTGTCACCGGTCGACTTCGCGGACACCAAGGGCATCCAGGAGAAGGGCTACATGACCTTCACCCGCCCGGACGGCGCCGAGCAGCAGACGATCAACTGCTGGCCCATCTACACCTTCGCCGGTGACAAGGCCCCCGGCGACACCAACGGTCAGGGCGTCGGCGGCACCTGGTACGCCGTGCGGCCCGACGGAAAACCGGTCGGCGCGCCGGAGAAGTAACAACCTCCCCAGGGTGTCGTCCGCTCCGGCGCGCCGACCCGGGTCCGCCCCTCCGCAGCCCGCGGAGGGGCGGACCGTTTTGCCGTGGTTCACCGGAACTCGTGGAATTATCGGCGCTCTTCTCCTCGTACCGCCGGGTGCTCCCGGGTAATCCCGGGCGTGCCGGAACTCTCCGGAATGCCACGGGCACTTTTCGTGGGCATCCGCCGAGGGGCCAATTCGGCACGTGCCACTGGCAGTGACCGGGAACGGACGGTCAATTTCCGGTTGGGGTCGCTCCCTTGGCGGGCGGTCAGTAGCCTCTCCTCGAACACCGGACCGCCTACGCCTCGGAGAGATACATGGAACGTCCCGCCTGGGCCCCACGGAGCATCGACATCTCGGTGCCGAGCGTTTCCCGGATGTACGACTACTACCTGGGCGGTTCGCACAACTTCGAGGTCGACCGGGAAGCGGCCCGCAAGGCCATGGAGTTCATGCCGGGACTGCCCAAGATCATGCAGGCGAACCGTGCCTTCATGCGGCGGGCGGTGCGCTTCGCGGTCGACGAGGGCGTCACCCAGTTCCTGGACATCGGCTCCGGCATCCCGACCTTCGGCAACGTCCACGAGGTGGCCCGGGCGGCCGACCCGGGCGCGCGCGTCGTGTACGTCGACCACGACCCGGTGGCAGTGGCGCACAGCCGGGCCGTCCTGGAGGGCGACGACGGCACGGACGTCGTGGCCGCGGACCTCCGCAAGCCCCGGGAGATCCTGGACAGTCCCGAAGTGCGGCGGCTGATCGACCTGAATCGGCCAGTGGCGCTGCTCCTCGTTGCCATACTTCACTTCGTGGAAGACGCGGACGACCCGTACGCGGCGGTGACCGAACTGCGCGAGGCCCTCGCGCCCGGCAGCCTGCTCGTGCTCACCCACGCCTCGTACGAGGGGATCCCGCTGCCGCCGGACCGGGCCGAGGGCGCGGTGGACGTGTACAAGGACATCCGCAACCCGCTGATCATGCGCTCGCGCGAGGAGATCGCGCGGTTCTTCGAGGGGTACGACATGGTGGAACCCGGACTGGTGCCGATGCCGCAGTGGCGGCCGGACACCGCACCGGAGGACGAGGATCCCTACGCCTTCTCCGGCTTCGCGGGCGTGGGGCGTACGGCGTGAGCGCGGAACCGGACGGGCCGGAGGACAGACTGCGCCGGTTCGCGACGATCTGGAGCCGGGCGGTCTTCCCGGTGACCTCGACGTCGTCGACCCGGCCGGAGTTCGAGGCGCGGCTGCTGCCGCTGGCCCGGCTGCTGAGCGAGGCGCTGCGGGCCCGGTCCTTCGACCCGGGCGCGGGCAGGGCGGTCGGCGCCGCGCTGGTGGAGGAGCACTGCACCGACCCCGAGGCGCTCAGCCGGACCCTGGACTGCGTGGACGCCTACCTGGTGCTGTACTGCGGCGGGGACGGCGACCGCGAGGACCTGCGGGCGCGCTCCGCCAGGCTCCAGCACGCCATGGCCGCCGGGTACGCGCAGGCGCTGCGGCAACGGACCCTGGCCGAGCAGGAGTCCATCGCCCGGGCCGCGCTGCAGGCGCAGGGAGTGGTGGCGCAGGCGCTGCACGCCACCGAGGCCAGGTTCCGCGCGGTCTTCGAGGGCGCGGCCATAGGGATCGGCATCGCCGACCTGGACGGCAACGTCCTGCAGGTCAACGGCGCGCTGCGGCGCATGTTCGGGCTGTCCGAGCAGACCCTGCGCGGCCGCAACGTCACGGAGTGGACCCACGCCGACGACGCCCCGCAGACCTGGAAGCTCTACGAGGAGCTGGTGCGCGGCGAGCGCGAGCACTACCACCTGGAAAAAGCGTTCAACCGTCCCGACGGAACGGTCCTGTGGACCAACCTGACGGTGTCCCTGCTGCGCGACGCCGACGGCGCCCCGCAGTACCAGCTCGCCCTCATGGAGGACACCACCGAGCGGCGGCTGCTCAACCTCCGGCTGCGCTACGAGGCCACCCACGACGCGCTGACCGGGCTGCCCAACCGCACGTTCTTCTTCGAGCGCCTGGAGAAGGCGCTGAACGCCGGCGAGGGCCAGCGGTTCGGCCTGTGCTACCTCGACCTGGACGGCTTCAAGACCGTCAACGACAGCCTCGGGCACGCGGCCGGGGACCGGCTGCTCGTCGAGGTCGCCGACCGGCTCCAGTCCTGCGCCACGGCGCCCGGGGAGATGGTGGCCCGGCTCGGCGGCGACGAGTTCGTGGCGCTGACCACCGGCCCCGACACCCGGCGCACGGTCGACGAGCTCGCCGCCCGCATCATGAACGCGCTGCTCGCCCCCATCAGCGTCGACGGCCGGGAACTGACCGTGCGCGGCAGCATCGGCATCGTCGAGGGACCGGCCGGGGAGCGCAGCGCGGCGGAGGTGCTGCGCAGCGCCGACATCACCATGTACCGGGCCAAGTCGGCGGGCGGCAACCGGTTCGAACTGGCCGACCCGGAGGCCGACGCCCGCGCCATCACCCGGCACGGGCTCACCACCTCGCTCCCGACGGCCCTGGACCGGGGCGAGTTCTTCATCGAGTACCAGCCGCTGGTGCACCTCGGCGACGGGAGCGTCCGCGGCGCCGAGGCGCTGGTGCGCTGGCTGCACCCGCAGCACGGCGTGCTGTCCCCGGACCGGTTCATCCCGCTCGCCGAGCACACCGGGCTGATCGTCCCGCTGGGGCGCTGGGTGCTCGAGCAGTCGGTGCGGCAGGCCCGCGCGTGGCGGGAACGGCACGGCGGCGAGGAGGCCGTGGGGTCCCTGCGCATCAACGTCAACCTCTCGCCCTGCCAGCTCACCCACCCCGGGCTGGTCCAGGACACCGTGGACATCCTGGAGCGCACCGGTGTGGAACCCGACGCGCTGTGCCTCGAGGTGACCGAGTCGGCGCTGATCGGAGCCGACGACGACCTGCTGAAGCCGCTGCGCCGGCTCGCCGAGATGGGCGTCGACATCGCCCTGGACGACTTCGGCACCGGCTACTCCAACCTCGCCAACCTGCGCCGGCTCCCGGTGAGCGTGCTCAAGCTGGACCGTTCGTTCACCCAGAGCATGCAGCGGTTCCCGGCCGACCCCGTCGACCTCAAGATCGTCGAGGGGATCGTCGCGCTGGCCCACAGCCTCGACCTGGCGGTGACGGTGGAGGGCGTGGAGACGGGAGCCCAGGCGGAGCAGCTGCGCATCCTCGGCTGCGACACGGCCCAGGGCTGGTACTACGCCCGCCCGGGACCGCCGGAGCGGCTGCACGAACTGGCCCTGGTGGACGCGACGGGGTGAGGACCGCAACCCGGTTGCGGGGGTGGCGGGGGCACGGGCGACCATGTGCGGATGAGTCATGAAGCAGAAGCGGTGAGGGCGGCGATCGAGGGCGAACTGAGCCTCCTGGACCCCGCCGTGCGCTCCTCCCGCACCGAGGCCGTGCGCCTGCTGGACCCCGAGTTCACCGAGGTGGGCGCCTCGGGCCGGCGCTACACGTACGAGGACACGGTCGCGGGGCTGCCCGACAAGCCGGGCAGCTCGACGGACGGCCCGGTGTACGAGCCGTCGGAGATCACCGGCGTCCTCCTCGCGCCCGGTCTGGTGCACCTCACGTACGAGACCCGCTTCGACGGCCGCCACGCCCGCCGCAGCTCCCTGTGGCGCAAGCGCGACGAGAAGACGGGCTGGCGCATGTACTACCACCAAGGCACCCCGGTGCCGCCGGAGGCCGACCAGGGGGCGTCGCCCGGACCGGGACCGGAAGCGGGGCGCGGGGGACCGCGGCCCGCGGCGTGACCCGGACGGCGGTCCCCACGCCCCGTCCCGGGCGGCGTCGGCCACCGCCGTCGCCGCCCGCACGAGCGCCGCGGTCGTGGTGGAACGGGACCGCCGCGCCCGCGCGCGGTGGCCGCTCACCGCGCCCGCGCACGGCGTCCGCTCACCGTTCCAGCAGCATCCGCTGCAGTTCCCGGGCCGCGCGGGGCGGAGCCACGTCGCTGCGGTGGGCCAGGGCGATGGCACGGTGCAGGCCGGGACGGGCGAGGGGGGTCACCCGCAGCCCGTGCCCGGACCGCGCGGCCACCATGCGGGGGACGACGGCGACGCCCAGTCCCGCCCGCACGAAACCCAGCACCGCGTCCATCTCACCGCCCTCCACCGCGAACTCCGGCTCGAAGCCCTCCGCCCGGCACGCCGCCACGGTCAGCTCGCGCAGGTCGTAGCCGTGCCGGAACATCACCAGGCGTTCCCCCTCCAGGTCGGCGATGCGCACGGCGCGCCGCCCCCGTCCCGGTTCCGGGACGTCCGGGGAGGACACCACCACCAGGTCCTCGCGCAACAGCTCCACCGTGGTGAGCGCGGGGGAGGGCGTCGGCAGGGGCAGGACGACCAGGGCCAGGTCCAGGGCACCGCGGGCCAGCTCCCGCACCAGATCGTGGGAGCCGCCCTCCTCGACCAGCAGCCGGACGCCCGGGTAGCGGTCGTGGAAGGCGCGCAGCACGTCCGGCAGCAGGCCGGTGCACAGGCTCGGGGTCGCGCCCAGCCGCACCCGGCCGCTGCGCAGCTGCGCCACCTCCTGCACCTCGTGCCGGGCGGTGTCCGCGTCGGCCAGGATCCGCCGGGCCAGCGGCAGCAGCGCCTCGCCCGCGTCGGTCAGCGTGATGTTCCCGCGCGCCCGGCGGAACAGATCCGCCCCCAGCTCCCGCTCCAGCGCCTTGATCTGCTGCGACAGTGACGGCTGCGCGACATGGACGGTCTCCGCCGCCCGGGTGAAGTGCCGGGTCTCGGCCACGGCCACGAAGTACTGGAGCTGCTGGAACTGCATGCCCCCACCATAGGGCTTCCCTATCGAAACCAGCCGCACCATGTCTTGGACCGATGGGGCCTTCCGGCCCTAGCGTCTGAAGCATGGCTCTGGCAACGCGGACGGACCGACGGCCGTCCATGGCGCGCACCGTGTGGGACTCGACCGTCGGCAAGAAGACAGTGATGGCGGTCAGCGGCCTGATCATGCTGCTGTACCTGGTCGTCCACATGATCGGAAACCTGAAGATCTTCTTCGGAGCCGGTGAGTTCAACCACTACGCGCACTGGCTGCGCACCGTGGGTGAGCCGTTCATGCACTACGAGTGGACGCTCTGGCTGGTCCGCGTCGTGCTGGTCGTCGCGGTCGTCGCCCACGCCGTCTCCGCGTACCAGCTCAGCCGCCGCGACATCAGGGCGCGGCCCAGCAAGTACGTGCACAAGAAGCCGCGGGCCAGTTACGCCACGCGCACCATGCGCTGGGGCGGGATCATCCTCGGCCTGTTCATCGTCTGGCACGTCCTCGACCTGACCACCGGCCATGTGCACTCCGGCGGCTTCGAGACGGGCAAGCCCTACCAGAACGTCGTGGACACCTTCTCCACCTGGTACGGCAACGTGATCTACATCGTCGCGATGCTCGCCGTCGGACTGCACATCCGGCACGGCTTCTGGAGCGCCGCCCAGACCCTCGGCGTCGGCAGCCGCACCCGCGACCGCGCCCTGAAGACCACCGCCAATGCCCTCGCGCTGCTGCTCACGGCCGGTTTCCTCGCCGTGCCCGTGGGCGTCATGACCGGAGTGGTGAGCTGACCATGACTTCCTACACCGAGTACGCGACCGGTGCGCCGGTCGTCGACACCAAGGCCCCCGCCGGCCCGATCCACGAGCGCTGGGACAAGCGCCGCTTCGAGGCCAGGCTGGTCAACCCGGCCAACCGGCGCAAGCACACCGTCATCGTCGTCGGCACCGGTCTGGCGGGCGGTTCCGCCGGGGCCACGCTCGCCGAACAGGGCTACCACGTCGTCCAGTTCTGCTACCAGGACTCTCCGCGCCGGGCCCACTCCATCGCCGCGCAGGGCGGCATCAACGCGGCGAAGAACTACCGCAACGACGGCGACTCCGTCCACCGCCTGTTCTACGACACGGTCAAGGGCGGCGACTTCCGCGCCCGCGAGTCCAACGTGCACCGCCTCGCGCAGATCTCGGTGGAGATCATCGACCAGTGCGTGGCGCAGGGGGTGCCGTTCGCCCGCGAGTACGGGGGACTGCTGGACACCCGCTCCTTCGGCGGCGTCCAGGTCTCCCGCACCTTCTACGCCCGCGGCCAGACGGGCCAGCAGCTCCTGCTGGGCGCCTACCAGGCGCTGTCCCGGCAGATCGCCGCCGGCAACGTCGAGATGCACCCGCGCACCGAGATGCTCGACCTGGTCGTCGTCGACGGGCGGGCGCGCGGCATCGTCGCCCGGGACCTGATCACCGGGAAGATCGACACGTACTTCGCGGACGCGGTGGTCCTGGCGAGCGGCGGCTACGGCAACGTCTTCTACCTGTCGACGAACGCCATGAACTCCAACGCGACCGCCGTGTGGCGGGCGCACCGGCGCGGCGCCTACTTCGCCAACCCCTGCTTCACGCAGATCCACCCGACCTGCATCCCGCGCACCGGCGACCACCAGTCCAAGCTGACGCTGATGAGCGAGTCGCTGCGCAACGACGGCCGCATCTGGGTGCCCAAGGCCAAGGGCGACGACCGTCCGCCGCACCGGATCCCCGAGGACGAGCGCGACTACTACCTGGAGCGCATCTACCCCTCCTTCGGCAACCTCGTGCCGCGCGACATCGCCTCCCGCGCCGCGAAGAACGTGTGCGACGAGGGCCGGGGCGTGGGCCCCGGCGGCCAGGGCGTCTACCTCGACTTCGCGGACGCCATCAAGCGCATGGGGCGCAAGGCCGTCGAGGCCAAGTACGGCAACCTCTTCGACATGTACCAGCGGATCACCGACGAGGATCCGTACGAGGTGCCGATGCGGATCTACCCGGCCGTGCACTACACGATGGGCGGCCTGTGGGTCGACTACGACCTGCAGACCACCGTCCCGGGCCTGTTCGCGATCGGCGAGGCCAACTTCTCCGACCACGGAGCCAACCGCCTCGGCGCCTCCGCGCTGATGCAGGGCCTGGCCGACGGCTACTTCGTCCTGCCGGCCACCATCAACGACTACCTGGCCCGCCACCCGCACCAGGGCGAGGTCGCCCCCGACCACCCGGCGGTGCAGGAGGTGCTGGCCGAGACCGAGGACCGGCTCAACCTGCTGCTGTCCGTCGACGGCGACCGCACCCCGGACTCCTTCCACCGCGAACTGGGCGAGCTGATGTGGGAGTTCTGCGGCATGGCCCGCTCCGACTCCGGCCTGCGCAAGGCGCTGGAGCGCATCCCGCAGATCCGCGAGGAGTTCTGGCGGCGCATCAAGGTGCCCGGCACCGGCGAGGAGTTCAACCAGTCGCTGGAGAAGGCCAACCGCATCGTCGACTACCTCGAGCTCGCCGAGCTGATGTGCCTCGACGCGCTGCACCGCACCGAGTCCTGCGGCGGCCACTTCCGCGAGGAGTCCCAGACTCCCGACGGCGAGGCCGCCCGCAAGGACGAGGAGTTCTCCTACGCGGCCGCCTGGGAGTTCACCGGCACCGGCGAGGCTCCCGTCCTGCACAAGGAAGACCTGGTCTTCGAGTACGTCCACCCCACCCAGCGGAGCTACGCATGAAGCTCACCCTGCGCGTCTGGCGGCAGAAGAACGCCGACGCCGACGGCGCCATGTCCACGTACGAGGTGGACAACATCTCACCCGACATGTCCTTCCTCGAGATGCTCGACACCCTCAACGAGGAGCTCATCCTCAAGGGCGAGGAGCCGGTCGCCTTCGACCACGACTGCCGCGAGGGCATCTGCGGCGCCTGCTCGCTCGTCATCAACGGCGACGCCCACGGCCCCGAGCGCACCACGACCTGCCAGCTGCACATGCGGTCCTTCGAGGACGGCGACACCATCGACGTCGAGCCGTGGCGGGCCGCCGCCTTCCCGGTGATCAAGGACCTGGTGGTCGACCGGTCCGCCTTCGACCGGATCATCCAGGCCGGCGGCTACGTCACCGCCCCCACCGGCTCCGCGCCCGAGGCCCACGCCACGCCCGTGCCGAAGCCGGACGCCGACTTCGCCTTCGAGCACGCCGAGTGCATCGGCTGCGGCGCCTGCGTCGCGGCCTGCCCCAACGGCGCGGCGATGCTGTTCACCTCCGCCAAGATCAACCACCTCAACGTGCTGCCCCAGGGCGCCCCCGAGCGCGAGACCCGGGTGCTGGACATGGTGGCGCAGATGGACGAGGAGGGCTTCGGCGGCTGCACCCTCACCGGCGAGTGCGCGACGGCATGCCCCAAGGGCATCCCGCTCATGTCCATCACCGGCATGAACAAGGAGTGGCTGCGGGCCACCCGGAAGGCCGCGAGGAAGTAGCGGCGGTCCGTCCAGGAGAAGCGTTCGCCGACAGTGGGCGGACGGGCGGGGCCGGGAGTGGTGCTCATCCCCGGCCCCGCCTCGCGTCCCCGGGGGCGACCGGTTGTCGCACCCCGTCGGTGGTCTTCGCCGCATGATCTTCGAACGTAAGGGGAGGGAGCGGTTCCTCGACGCCGTCGCCGGTTTCGAGACCGCTGTGCGCGAGCGGGACGGTGACCGCTCGACGCGCGCATTCCAGGACATCCACCGGCACTTCGGCTCCGCGTCGGACCACGACGTCGCCGAGGGCGGGCCGCGCCTCGCGGCGCTGCTGCCCGAGGTGCCCGCGGGCCCGCGCGGCGTGCTCGCCGTGGTGGTCGGCGCCTGTGTGGAACGGGGTGCCGACGCGGCCCGCTGCGCACCGCGCGTCTTCGACGGACTCGCCGAAGCGCTCGACGGCGCGCGGGAGTTCGCCGGCCGCTGGGCGGCCACCGGCGGCGCGGAGTTCCCCGATCCGGACGCCGGCGACCCGGACCCCGCGGTCCTCGAACGCACCGGGCCCGACGCGGCCGCGGCCTGGTGGTCGCTGCCCCAGTGGGAGACGGCCTCCGTCGCGATGCTGAACCACCCCGAGGTGCGCACCTCCCTCGCCGACGACCGGCGGGCCGGGCTGCTGCGCGCGCTGGCGGCGGTGCGTGAGGCGTCCGGCCACGACTTCAAGTGCCTCGCCTACGTCCTGCTGGTGCTGGACGACGAACCGCTGGTCGCCCTGCACCGCCCGAGCGGCACCGGTTACGCGTTGCGCATGTCCGGCATCGGCGACAGCTTCCAGCTGCACACCCTGCTCGCCGACGTCCTGGTCGGCGGCGGGCACATAGCGGGCAGGGCCCCCTCCGCCGAGGAGGCGGCGGTGTGCCGCGACGCACCGGGCCAGGTGCCGACCACCGGCTCCTTCAACCTCGTCACCCCCGGCGGGGCATGGGTGTGGAACGAGGGGACGCCCACCGACATCCCCGTCGTCGACGGCGTACGGCTGCTCGTCCTCGACCCGCCGCCGTACGAGCGCGGCTGGCCCGCGGGCCGGTTCTTCCCCGGGATGCGGGGCGATCTGGTGCTGGAGCGGGTGCTCGGCGCGGAGGAGACCCGGCAGTGGCTGGCGAGGTGCGCACCGGCGGAGTGACCGCGGTGCGCCCGGCCCGCGGACCGGCCGCGCCCCGGGCGCACGTCGTTCAACATCCTCACATCCGCGCTCCCGGCACAGGTCACGCGGGCGCCAACCGGCATCGGAAGAACAGGAGCGGCGGGCCGCACGTCCCCCGGTCCGCCTCCGCTGCGCCGAACCCGGCCCGTGCCCAGGAGTCAGCCATGACCGGCGTCACCACCCTCCACCGCCCCCCGCAGCCCCCGGCCCCCACCCGCTACACCGTCGCCCTCGCCCGTGACGAGGAGGACGTGCGCGCCGCCCAGCGGCTGCGGCACGACGTCTTCGCGGGGGAGATGGGCGCCCTGCTGTCCACCCCGCAGCCGGGGCTGGACATCGACCCCTTCGACGCGTACTGCGACCACCTGCTGGTGCGCGAGGAGGTGAGCGGGCAGGTCGTCGGGACGTACCGGCTGCTGCCGCCGGAGCGCGCCGGGATCGCCGGGCGGCTGTACGCGGAGGGCGAGTTCGACCTCTCGGCGCTCGACGCGATACGTCCGGACCTCGTCGAGGTGGGCCGTTCCTGCGTGCACCCCGACCACCGCGACGGCGCGGTCATCGGGCTCATCTGGGCCGGTATCGCCCGCTACATGACCGACCACGGCCACGCCTGGCTGGCCGGCTGCTGCTCCGTCCCCCTCGCCGACGGGGGTGCGCTCGCCTCCGCCACCTGGGACCGGGTGCGGGCGAAGCACCTGGCGCCCGAGGAGTACCGCGTGCGCCCGCTGCTGCCCTGGCGGCCGAAGAGCGCGGGACCCGCCGCTCCCGCGGGGCTGCCCGCCCTCCTGCGCGGCTACCTCCGCCTCGGCGCCTGGGTCTGCGGGGAGCCCGCGCACGACGTGGACTTCGGCGTCGCCGACCTCTACGTGCTGCTGCCGATGCACCGGGTCGACCCCCGCTACCTGCGGCACTTCCTCTCCCTCGTCCCGGCCCGATGAGCCCCTGGCTGCCCGGCGCGCCCTGCACCCCGCGGGACTGCGTGGAGCCGACGGCGACCGCGGCGGTCGTGCCACGGGCGGTGCGGGCGGTGCGGGCGGTGGTACGGCTGACCGCGGTCGGTCTGCTGGTCCTCGCCGGGATCGCGCTGCTGCCGTTCGGGCGGTGGATCCCCGCCCGCCCGGTGCGCCGGTGGTGCCGCTGGATCGTGCGGGCCGCCGGTGTCCGGGTCCGCGTCGTCGGGGCCGCCGCGCCCACGGGCGGGCTGCTGCTCGTCGCCAACCACGTCTCCTGGCTGGACGTGCCCCTGCTGGCCGCGGTCCGTCCCGCCCGCATGCTGGCCAAGTCCGAGATACGGCGCTGGCCCGTGGCGGGGCCGCTGGCCGCGCGCGCCGGCGTCCTCTTCATCGACCGGGACCGGCTGCGCGCCCTGCCGGACACGGTCGCCCGGATCGCCGGGACCCTGCGCGGGGGCGCGGCGGTCGCGGCCTTCCCGGAGGGCAGCACCTGGTGCGGCCGGGCCCGGGGACGCTTCCACAGCGCGGTCTTCCAGGCCGCGCTGGACGCGGCGGTTCCGGTTCAGCCGGTCCGCATCCGCTACCGGACCGCGCGAGGGGCCCCGGTGACCGCGGTGGCCTTCGTCGGCGACGACACCCTGCTCGCCTCGCTGTGGCGCGTGGCCTCGGCCCGCGGAGTGATCGCCGAGGTCGAGGTACGGGCCCCGATCCCGCCGGAGGGCCCCGCCGACCGCCGTGCCCTGGCCGCCGCCGCCCAGCCGGAGGTCGGCCCGGAGTACGGGGGCGGTGTCCACGAGCGAGCACTGTGGACAAAATAGTGCTTTTTGTACCCCATGCACCGTTTTTGGTCGATCGGTGCGGAGAACCGGAGAGGAGCGACCCCGAAGGGAGAGTGATGCAAGATGATCACCCGCGAAGAGATTGCGACCCTGCTGGACCACCCCGTGTACGACGGGGACGGCAACAAGATCGGTGACGCGAAGCACGTCTTCCTCGACGACGTGAGCGGACGGCCCGAGTGGGTGGCCGTCAGGACGGGTCTGTTCGGCTCCAACGAGTCGTTCGTCCCCATCCGCGACGCCTCCCTGGTGCAGGATCACCTCGAGGTCCCGTACCGCAAGGACAAGGTCAAGGGCGCGCCCAACGTCGACGTCGACGCGGGCGGCCACCTGTCGGCGGACGAGGAGCACCGCCTCTACGACTACTACGGCATCGACTGGGACAGCGTGCTGGCGGAGCCGGACCGGCCGGGCGGCCGTGACGGGACCACCGGCACGGGCACGGCGGGAACGACGGGCACGGCGGGAACGACGGGCACGGCAGGAACAGCGGGTGCGGCCGGAGCGGCGGGTGCCGCCGGCCGGCGCGGCGAGGCGCGCACGGGTGCGCGCGGCGACGACGCCATGACCCGCTCCGAGGAGCAGATGCACGTCGGCGTCGAGCGCCACCCGACCGGACGGGCCAGGCTGCGCAAGTACGTGGTCACGGAGGAGGTCCAGCAGACCGTGCCGGTGCGCCACGAGGAAGTGCGCGTGGAGCGGGAGCCGATCACGGACGCCAACCGCGGCGAGGCCATGTCCGGCCCGGACATCACCGAGGCGGAGCACGAGGTCACGCTGCACGCGGAGCGTCCCGTCACGGAGACCGAGGCGGTACCGGTGGAACGGGTACGGCTCACCACGGAGGAGCAGGCCGCGAACGAGACCGTGCGCGGTCAGGTCCGCAAGGAACGCATCGAGGCCGAGGCCGAGGCCGAGGACGACACCCGGCCGGGCCGCGACGTCCCGAAGCGGGGCCGGGAGTAGCCCGCGCAGGCCACCTCCCCGTCCACAGCGCGCCGGTGCGCGTCGTCACCGGCGCGTCGTCCTGCCGTCGAGCCCCGCGAGCGCGGCGAGCCGCCGGTAGGAGTCCAGCAGGGCTTCCCGGTCGTGGGTGCTGGTGGTGACGAGCACCTCCTGGGCGCCCGTCTCCTTCAGCACCGACTCCAGCGCGTGCGCCACCTGCTCCTCGGTGCCCGCCAACTGGCCGGTGAGCCCGGACTCGTAGAGGCCGCGCTCCCTGGCGGTCATCGCGAGCGACTCGACGCGCTCGGCGGGCGGCAGCGGGGGGAAGGTGCCGTGCGTGCGGGAGTGCGCCATCGACCAGGCCTCCGGTACCAGCAGCCGCCGGGCCTCCTCGGGCGTGGCGGCCACGGCGACCGTGCCCGAGACGACGACGTACGGCTCGCTCGCCCAGACCGAGGGGCGGAAGCGGTCGCGGTAGTGGTCGATGCCGCGTCGCATCCGGTCGCGGTCGCGGAGGTCGCCGATGACCATGGGCAGACCCGCGCGGGCGGCGATCGCGGCGCCCTCTCCCATGGCCAGCACGAACGGCGGCACGGTCAGTCCCTCGGCCGGACGGGCGTGCACCCCGGTCGGGGAGGTGCCGCGGAACCAGCCGAGCAGTTCCTCGAGCTGGGCCGCGAAGTCCTCCGCGTCGCCCTTGTCGCGCCCCAGCGCCCTGCGCACCCCGTCGGTGAAGCCGACCGAGCGGCCCAGACCCATGTCGACGCGTCCCGGGAAGAGCGACTCGAGCACCCCGAACTGCTCGGCCACCACCAGCGGCCGGTGGTTGGGCAGCATGACCCCGCCGGTGCCCACGCGGATGGTCCGGGTCGCCCCGGCGACGGCGGCCGCCAGTACGGTCGGCGCCGAACCGGCGACCCCCGGTACCCCGTGGTGCTCCGAGACCCAGAACCGGTGGTAGCCGAGCCGTTCCGCCTCCCGCGCCAGGCGCACGGTGTCGCGCAGCGCCTCGGGGCCGGTGTGCCCCTCGCGGATGCGGGAGCGGTCGAGGACGGAGAAGCGGGCCGAGGCGATCAGGGAGCTCATACCCGGTACAACACCCGGCGGGCCACAGGATTCCGCGCGACCGGTGTCTAGGCTGGGTCGGGTGACCGACAGCGACAAGCGCCCCGTGGCCGTGTTCGACCTCGACAACACCCTCGCCGACACGGCGCACCGGCAGCGGTTCCTGGAGCGCAGGCCGCGCGACTGGGACGCCTTCTTCGCCGCGGCGCCGGAGGACCCGCCGCTCGCCGAGGGCATCGCCATGCTGCGGGAGAGCGCGCGGGAGTGCGAGATCGTCTACCTCACCGGGCGGCCCGAGCGCTGTCGGCGCGACACGCTGGACTGGCTCGCCGCCCAGGGACTGCCCGAGGGGAGCGTGTACATGCGCGGCAACGCCGACCGCCGGCCCGCGCGCCGCACCAAGCTGGAGATCCTCCGGCGCCTCGCCCGCACCCGGGACGTCCGCGTCCTCGTGGACGACGACGAGCTGGTCTGCGAGGACGCCCGGCGGGCGGGCTTCACCGTGGTCCGGGCCCGCTGGACGGCCCCGTCCGGTGAGCTGGAGGCGGCGCAGGAGCGGGAGGGGCGGACCTGACGTCCGGTGCGCCCCGGTCCTGACCGGCGGGCGGCGCGGACTCAGTCCGCGTCCTCCAGGCGGAAGCCGACCTTCAGTCCCACCTGCCAGTGCGCGATCCGCCCGTCCTCGATCTGGCCCCGCACCTGGGTCACCTCGAACCAGTCCAGATTGCGCAGGGTCTGCGAGGCGCGCTCGATGCCGTTGCGCACGGCCCGGTCGACGCCGTCGGGCGAGGTGCCGACGATCTCCGTGACCCGGTAGGTGTGGTTCGACATGCGGGTGCTCCTCTCCCTGGCGGCGCCCGCCCGCACCGGGCGGCGCCTGTGTCGCACGTCACTCCACCGTGCCCCACGTGACGGCCGCGCGCGAGGCGTCGGCACCGTTCGCCTGACCCCCTTGACCTCCGCATTGGTCCATACCAAGATGCAGGGACCCGTAGGAGCTCCCGCTCTCCCCCCACGTCGGGCCCCGCCCCTGTTGGTCGGACAGAAACAGGACCCCTCGTGAAACGCCGCCTGCTCGCCCTCGTCTGCGTATCCGCCTCCCTCCTCACCGGCTGCGGCCTGATGCCCGGCAGCGGGACCGAACGGCACACGGTCACCGTGTGGCTGATGCGCAACAGCGCCTCCCAGGAGTTCCTGGACCGGTTCACCGAGGACTTCGAGCGCACCCACCCCGACCTCGACGTCGACATCCGCATCCAGGAGTGGACCGGGATCGGCGAGAAGGTGCAGGCGGCCCTGGAGACCGCGAGGAAGGACGGCACCGACGGCACCGACGGCACCGACGGCACCGACGGCACCGACGGCACCGACGGCCCGGACGTCATCGAGGTCGGCAACACCCAGGTCGCCCAGTACGCGGAGGGCGGTGAACTGCTCGACCTCACCCTGGAGTCGATGCGCGACTGGGGCCGCGACGACTGGCTGCCCGGCCTCGCCGAACCGGGGAAGTGGGGGACCCAGCAGTACGGCATCCCCTGGTACGCCGCCAACCGCGTCGTCATCTACCGCAAGGACCTCTTCCGGCAGGCCGGCATCACCGCCCCGCCGAAGACCCGGGAGGAGTGGCTCTCCGCCACCGAGAAGCTCGACACCGGCGGGAACCAGGGCATCTACCTGGCCGGGCAGGACTGGTACACGCTCGCCGGATTCATCTGGGAGGAGGGCGGGGACCTCGCCAGGGAGCGGAACGGCGTCTGGCGGGGCACCCTGGACAGCCCCGAGGCGCTGCGCGGGATGGACTTCTACCGCCGGCTGCAGGCCCTCGGCGACGGACCGGTCGACGCCGACGAGGAACACCCGCCCCAGGCGGAGGTGTTCGCCGAGGGCCGGGTCGCGCAGATCGTGGCCGTTCCCGGGCAGGCGCGGGCCATCGTCAAGCAGAACCCGGACCTCGCGGACGAGCTGGGCTACTTCTCCATCCCCGGCAGGACCGCGGACAGGCCCGGTGCCGTCTTCACGGGCGGCTCCGACCTCGTCGTCCCGGTGAACACCGACAACAGGGAGGGCGCCGTCGAGGTCGTCGCCGCGCTCACCGGCGCCCGGTGGAACACCGACCTGGCCCGCACCATGAACTACGTCCCCAACAAGGCGGAGCTCGCCCACTCGGTGAAGGGGGAGGAGGGGGTCGCGGCCATGGCGGCCGGAGCCGCACAGGGCCGGGCGACCCCCATCACGCCCGAGTGGGGCGCGGTCGAGGCGGACAACCCGATCAAGGAGTACATGACCAGGGTGCTCACCGGGGCCGACCCGGCGACGGAGGCCGAGCGCGCCTCACGGCGCATCACCGAGGCCCTCGACTTCGAGCCGGGGTGAGGGCCTCCGGGCGAGGCCGCCGTCAGCGCACGACGCCCGGCGTGCGTCGCCCGGCGTGCGTCGCTCAGCGCACGACGCTCAGCGACAGCGCGAACCGCCCCGCGTCGTCCGTCCACCACCGGGCCAGCTCCAGCCCCGCGGCCGCCAGTTCGGCGCGCACCCCCTCCTTCCGGAACTTCGCCGACACCTCGGTGCGCAGCTCCTCGCCCGCCGCGAAGTCGACGGCGAGGTCGAGGGCGGGGACCTTCACCGTCTGCGCGGGACGGGAGCGCAGCCGCATCTCGATCCACTCGTGCCGGGCGTCCCACAGGGCCACGTGGTCGAAGGAAGCGGGGTCGAAGTCGGCGCCCAGCTCCCGGTTGAGCACGGTCAGGACGTTCTTGTTGAAGGCGGCCGTCACCCCGGCCGCGTCGTCGTACGCCCGCACCAGCACCCGCTCGTCCTTCACCAGGTCCGTGCCCAGCAGCAGGGCGTCACCCGGCGCGAGCAGGCCACGGACCGAGGAGAGGAAGGCGGCGCGCTCGGCGGGCAGCAGATTGCCGATCGTGCCGCCGAGGAACGCCACCAGCCGCGGACCCGGGGTCCTCGGCAGCGTCAGGCGGGCGGTGAAGTCGGCGACCAGCGCGTGCACGTCCAGCCCCGGCCGCTCGGCGACGAGCGCCTGCCCGGCCCGGGTGAGGGCGCTCTCGCTGACGTCGACGGGCACGTAGGTGCGCAGATCGGTGAGGGCGTCGATCAGGTACCGCGTCTTCTCCGAGGAACCGGAGCCCAGTTCGACCAGGGTGCGGGCGCCGGCGGCCGCGGCGATCTCGCCCGAGCGGGCGACGAGGATCTCGCGTTCGGCGCGCGTCGGGTAGTACTCGGGCAGCGCGGTGATCCGCTCGAACAACTCGCTGCCGTGCGCGTCGTAGAACCACTTCGGCGGCAGCGTCCTGGGGCTGCCGGTCAGGCCCTCGAGGACGTCGGCGCGCAGCGCGGCGCCGGCGGCGTCCTCGGGCAGCGTGCGGGTGAGGAGGAACGGACTCACGTGAGGGGCTCCTTCGCGGGTGCGGGTGCGTCGACGGACGTCACGGCGCCGCCGGGTTCCCCGATCGGGGTCAGCAGCACGTCCGTGCGGCTCGCCGTCAGCAGGGTGCGGTCGGGGACCTCGCACCAGTGCGGATCGTCGTCGTACGGCTCGGAGGCCACGACGGTGCCGCCGCCGGGCCGGGAGAGGTGCCACAGCGTGTCGCCCCAGGCCGTCGCGGTGACGGTGTCGCCGTCGGTGAGCAGCAGGTTGAGCCGGGAGCCGGGGGCCGCCACGGCGACCTCCAGGACCGTGCCGGCCAGCGCCCGCTCCTGCGGGACACCGGCGCGCAGGCGGGCGAGCACGAGGGCCCACACGAACGCCGAGTCGTTGCGGGCCTCCAGCGACAGCACGTCCTCGGCGGCCAGGGCCGGCACGAGGGGCGCGAGCGAGCCGGGCCACCCCGGTACCGCCCCGTTGTGGCTGAACAGCCACGTCCCCGCGGCGAACGGCGCCGCCGCGGCCTCCGCGTCCGCGCCCGACAGCGTCGCGTCCCGTACGGCGGCGAGCAGCGCCCGGGTCCGGACCACCCGGGCGAGATCGGCGAACGACAGGTCCGCCCAGACCGGCCCGGCCCTGCGGTACCGGGCGGGCACCGGATCGCCCGGCGCGTACCAGCCCACGCCGAAGCCGTCGGCGTTGACCGTCCCGTGCCGCTGCCGCCGGGGGGCCCAGGACTGGCGGTAGAGGCCGTGGGCCGGCTCCACGAGCAGTCTGCCGAGCGGCTCCTCCGGCCCCACGTACGCCACGTGACGGCACATCAGGCGTCCTCCGAGCGCGCCGTGCGGAACCCGGAGAAGATCTGCCGCCGGACCGGCAGGTCCCAGTTGCGGAACGTGCCCCGGCAGGCCACCGGGTCCACCGCGAACGAACCGCCGCGCAGCACCTTGTACCCGGGCCCGAAGAACACCTCCGAGTACTCCTTGTACGGGAACGCCCGGAACCCCGGGTACGGCAGGAAGTCGCTCGCCGTCCACTCCCACACGTCGCCGATCAGCTGCCGCACGCCGAGCGGCGACTCACCGGCCGGATAGCTCCCGGCGGGCGCGGGGCGCAGGTGCCGCTGGCCGAGGTTGGCGTGCTCGGGCCCGGGGTCGGCGTCCCCCCAGGGGTAGCGCGTCGAACGGTCGCCGGCCGGGTCGTACCGGGCCGCCTTCTCCCACTCGGCCTCGGTGGGCAGCCGCCGTCCGGCCCAGCGGGCGTAGGCGTCGGCCTCGTACCAGCACACGTGCAGCACCGGCTCGTCGGGCGGCACGACCTCGGTGACACCGAACCGGCGGCGCAGCCACTGCCGGCCGTCGCGGCGCCAGAACAACGGCGCGGTGAGGGAGTTGCGGCGGACGTGGGCCCAGCCCCGTGCCGTCCACCAGCGCGGGTCGTCGTAGCCGCCGTCCTCGACGAACGCCTGGTAGGCGGCGTTCGTCACCGGGGTGGTGTCGATGAAGAAGGGCGGCACCTCGCGCCGGTGCGCGGGGCGTTCGTTGTCCAGCGCCCACGGTTCGGCCGAGGTGCCCATGGTGAACGGGCCGCCCGGAACGAGGACTTCGGACGGGCCGGTGAACAGCGGCACCGGGTCCGGGTCGGGAGCGGTCAGGGCCTGCGGCCCCTTGCGCAGCTGATGGGTGATCAGCATGGTCTCGTCGTGCTGCTGTTCGTGCTGCGCGATCATCCCGAAGACGAAACCCGCCTCCGTCAGCCGCGTCCCGCGGAACGCGGTGCTCTCCAGGACGTCCAGCGCCCGGCCCCGCACGTCCGCGGCGTACCGGCGGGCCTCGTCCGGCGGCAGCAGCGGCAGCTTCGGGCGTTCGGCGCGCGGGTGCTCGAAGGCGTCGTAGAGGCTGTCGATCTCGGGCCGTATCGCCTCCTGGCCGGCGACGGCCCGCAGCAGCCACTGCTCCTCCTGGTTGCCGATGTGCGCGAGGTCCCACACCAGCGGTGACATCAGCGGCGAGTGCTGCGCGGTCAGGTCGGGCTCGTCCACGCAGCCGGTCAGCAACGTGGTGCGGTCCCGCGCGGTGACCAGCGAGGCGACCGCACGCCCGCGCAGGGCTTCGGCGTCGAGGGCGAGGTCGGTCATGAGCGGGTGTCCTTCCCGTGCGGGTGCGTGCCGTGCGGATGCCGGGCAGGTGCGGGGGCGCCGTCGGTGCCGCGGGCCGCCTCGTGCGGACGGCCGTCGAACAGGCCGTCGCGCAGGCCGTCGAGCAGGTCGTCCGCCGGACAGCGGCCCCGGGCGACGTAGCGGTCGTGGTACGCCGCGACCGCGTCCGTGACGGCGGTGGTGGCGCCGAGCCGGGGCAGGGCCCGCAGCGCCGCCCCGAAACAGGTGGCGGCCACCTCGCGCAGCTCCGGGTCGGCCAGCCCGGAACGGGCCGCGTCCCGCCACAGCGGATTGTGCGGCGCGGGCATGCCGTGGGTCCGCTCGGCCAGTGGTTTCACCGCCCGGTAGGCGGTCTCGGTGGCCTCCGGGTCGTCGAACAGCGCCGCCGTCACGGCCAGCGGCACGATCCAGCCGTCGTCACCGGGCTGCGCGTCGATCATGCGCAGCTCCAGGTGACCGCGCGGCCTGACCGGCGGGAACAGCGTCGTGACGTGGTAGTCGAGGTCCTCCCGGGTCGGCGGCCTGGGCACGCCGGACCTGACCCACTCCCGGAAGGTCAGCCCCTCCGGTACGTCCCACGGCCCGCCGTCCCGCCGTACGCACATCACCGGCGCGTCCAGGACGTGCCGGGCCCAGGCGCCGCGCGGGTCGGTGTCCAGTGCGGGGCCGCCCGCCCGGCCGGCGCCGATCTGCGCCCAGCGCAGCTGCCGCGTGGACAGCCACCCGGTCGGCCGGTGACCGGCGATCGGGGAGTTGGCGAACACGGCCACCAGGACCGCGCCCAGCTGGTGCGCCAGCCACCAGCGCCGTACGTGACCGAGGGGACCGGGCTCCTCGTGCCCGGCGTCCAGGCACACCTGCACGGAGGCGGAGGTGCACATCATCGCGCGGCCGGCGGGGCCGGTGCGGTCGAGGCAGGTCTCCATGGCGTCGTAGCGCGCCTCGCGCAGGAACCGGCGCGGCGCCTGCCAGGGGTCGTGACCGAGGCCGACGAGCACCAGGCCGTCCTCGCGCAGCACCGCACGGGCGGCGTCGAGGTCGGCGGAGACGGTGCCGATGCACTCCATCAGCGAGGCGGCGGGCGGCGAGCTCAGTTCCAGCTGGCCGCCGGGCTCGACGGTGAGCGCCGACCTCAGGGGCACGGTCCGCAGAGCGGCGTAGGCCGCTGCGAGCCGTTCGGGTGACACGGGGAGCCGCGGGTCGCGCAGCTCGTGGACCAGCCACTCCACCTCGACCCCGAGGCGGCGCGGCGGTCCGGTCTTGAAGCAGATGCCCCGTACCAGGGCTTCCGCATCGGTTTCCGTGACGGCGGTCCGTGGCTGGAGGCAGCCACCTGCCGGATCGGACATGTCGGGATCCTCCTGAGATTCCACCATGTCGCCGGCCCGGAGCGCGGTGATCCGGGCCGGCCCAACGCGTCCACCCAAAGCCCTCACGGCGCTCGGCACAAGGGCGCCTGGCGGCGCGTTCCGGACGGACGATTTCTCCGTTGCGCCCGTTCCCCAGGGCTTTTCCGCCCGTTCTCCGGGACCCCGGACGGAGAAAACTCCGTTGCGCCGCCTCACCAGCATCGCTCACGATGCCTGCATGAGCACGACGGGGGAGATCGCGCGACGCGCGGTCACGACGCGTACGGGGGTCGCGGCGTGAGCGCGCGCCTGCGGGGCATCGCCCGCGAGACCGAGCGGATCGTGGCGGAGGGCGGCTACCGCGCGCCGGACGGGCGCGAGGTGTCCCTCCTGGCGGCGATCGAGGCCGCGCGGGACGGTACGCGGACGTACGGGCCGGATCCGGTCCCGTTCCCGGAGTTCCGGCCGGTGGACACCCGGATCGAGGTCACCGGCGAGAGCAGTCTGGAAGCCGCGCGACGGCTCGCGGACGGGCCGTCCGCCCCCGGCGGCGGACCCGCCGTGCTGAACTTCGCCTCCGCCCGGAACCCCGGCGGCGGCTACCTCAACGGCGCCCAGGCCCAGGAGGAGGCCCTGTGCCGCGCCTCCGCGCTGTACACCTGTCTGCTGCGGGCCCAGGTCCCCTACTACGACCACCACCGCGCGCACCGCGACCCGTTCTACACGGACCGGGTCGTCCACTCGCCCGCCGTGCCCGTCTTCCGCGACGACCGCGGCCGTCTCCTGGACGAGCCGTTCACGGCCGGCTTCCTCACCTCGCCCGCGCCCAACGCGGGGGTCGTCCTGCGGACGGCGCCGGAGCGCGCGGGAGAACTGCCCCGGGCCCTGGCCGTACGCGCCGAGCGCGTGCTGGAGACCGCCGTGGCCCACGGCTACCGGCGGCTGGTGCTCGGCGCGTGGGGCTGCGGGGTCTTCCGCAACGACCCGGCCCGGGTGGCGGCGGCGTTCCGCTCGCTGCTGGAGCCCGGCGCGCGCTTCGCGGGCGCCTTCGAGCACGTGGTCTTCGGGATCCTGGACCGCACCCGCGGGAGCGCGGTCCGCGCCGCGTTCGAGCGGACGTTCGCCGACCTCGTGCCGGAGGCTGCGGGGGTCAGCTCCAGCCGTACCGCTCCCGCAGCCGCTGACGCACGAGGTTGAACCGCATCCGGTCCAGGGCGCACGCCTCCCGGCGCATGCCCTCCTCGTGCAGCCGCAGCACCCGGTCGACGGCGACCCACGACTCCCGGCCCGACCGGTCCCACGGCCCGCTGCCGATCGGCACCCGGTCCCGCCCGTCGCGCCGCTTGCTGGTCAACTGCACGGCGAGGACGGTCCCGGCCGGCTCGCGGGCGACGACGAGCACCGGACGGTCCTTGCCCCGGCCGTCGTTCTCCTCGTAGGGCACCCAGGTCCAGACGATCTCCCCGGGATCGGGGTCGCCGTCGTGGGCGGGCGAGTACTCGGTGCGCACCCGGCCCACCGTGCGGGGTGCGGCCTCGGCGGTGGCGAAGGGGCCGTGGCGGCCCGGGGCGTCCTCGGGGCTGTAGGCGGTCACGGGCGTACCGTACGGGACGCCCGTGGCGCCTCCGCCGGCCGCCCCGGACGCCGGGGGACCGGGAGCGGCCCACGCGGCCGGGCCGTGGGACGCCGGCGCCGCCGCGGTCACCCGTGAGGAGAGGAGGACGGCACGCGGAAGCCGCCGACGCGGAGCGCCACAGGGGCCGGACAGGCCGCTGCCGACTGCATCCGCCCCGCCGAGGGGGCGCGACACGGGCGCGCAGGTGCGCGACGGGACGACACTGGCCCCATGAACCCTGCTGCCGCCCCGCCCCGCGAGGTCCGCGCCTACCTGGACGAGCTGGCCCACCGCACCCGTGCCGTCTGCGGCCCCCACCTGGTGAGCGTCCTCGCCGTCGGCTCCCTCGCGCTCGGCGACTACCGGCACGGACGCAGCGACGTCGACGTGACGACGGTGGTGGACCGCTCCCTTCCCCGGCGGGCGCTGCCCGAACTGGCCGGGGCACTGGCCCACCCCGCCCTGCCCTGCCCCGCGGCCGGGCTGGAACTGGTCGTGTACCCGGCCGACTTCACCGCCCGCCCGTCCGGGGAGGCGGGGTACCTGATGGACCTCAACACCGGCCCGTCCCTGCCCGAGCGGGTCAGCTACGACCCGGGGGAGTCACCGGCGTTCTGGTACGTCCTCGACCGCTCCATCGCCCACCAGAGCGGTCTTCCGCTGTTCGGCAGACCGGTGCGGGAGGTGATCGCCGCACCGGAGCGGCCCGCCGTGCTCGCCGCACTCCGGGCCTCCGTGCGGGAACACGCCGCCGGCGAGGGGCACGTCGCCGACAACCGCGTGCTCAACGGCTGCCGTTCCGTGGTGTACTGCCGCACGGGACACTGGTTCGCCAAGCGCAGGGCGGCCGAGGCGGTCGCCGCCTCCGAGGAGGCGTTCCGGCCGCTCGTCGAGGCCGCGCTGCGCAGTTTCGAGCGGCCCCGGGAGTCCGCGCTCCCGCTGCCCGCGGCACGGGTGCGGGAGTTCCTGGCCTGGGCGGCCGAACGCGTCGACGAGGCCGTCGGGGCCGTCGGATCCGCCGAGCCCGAAGGCGGGCACACCGGTTCACGGTGACGCCGGGCGAGGGCGGTGCCCCGTCCGTGTGCCGGCCCGGGTGCCGACCGCCGTGCCGGATCAGGCGGCGTGCCGGCCCCGATGGGCGTGGCGCCCGCTCGTCGACGAGGACCTGGCGGACGGACCGCCCCCGCCCCCCGGCAGAACGCGCAGGCGGGGCGGACGGGGCGAGTCGTCCCTCCCCAGCAGACGGTCCTCGACGTGTGTCATGAGCATCAGCAGCAGGCCCAGCCCGGGCAGCAGCAGGAACGCGACGGTGAGCACGGTGTCCCTCCCCTGAGGCGGTGTGCCGTTCGGGTGCCCCGGAGAACGGGAACCAGCCCCATCGCGTCAGGGCCCGGTGACCGACGGAACCCGCCCCTACGATTTCTGCGACCCACCGGGGGAGCCACCGTGGAAACGATCGTCGTCCGGTTGCCGGGACCCGTCCGGCCGCCCGTGGACGCGGCGGCGCCGGGAAACCGGTCGACGGGTGCCGGGGAGGCCGCCTAGGCTCCGGTGTGCGGCATCGCGTGTCGGTCACCGGCCGGGTGAGGCATGGAGGTGCCGCGGATGCCCCCGGAGGCATTGACACCATGTCAGTCGAGTTCAACCACACCATCGTTCTCACCCGTGACCGCGAGAAGTCCGCCCGTTTCCTCGCGGAGGTCCTGGGACTGGAGGTCGGGGAACCGGCCGGGATGTTCCTGCCGGTGACGACCGCCAACGGCGTCACCCTGGACTTCGCGACCGTCGACGCAGACATCCCCGTGCAGCACTACGCGTTCCTCGTCTCCGAGGACGAGTTCGACGCGATCCTCGCCCGGCTCGTGGACGCCGGGGTCCCCCTCCAGGCCGATCCGCACGGACGGCACCCCCGTCGGATCAACCGCAACGACGGCGGACGCGGCGTGTACTTCCGGGACCCGGCCGGGCACGGCCTCGAGGCCATCACACGGCCGTACGGCAGTGATCCGGCCTCGCCGCTGAACGGCACGACGGAGGAGGTCCCCGGGGCGGTGTAGGGCGGACCCGGTCGGCCTCCGTCCGCCCGCCGGGGCGGGCGGACGGAGGCCGACCGGCGACCGGTTTACGCACCGCGCTGCGGGCTACGCGGCGGACACGGAGGAAGACCCGTCCGACCAGTTCCCCGGAGGTGCCCATGACCCGGCGGATACGGGACGTGATGTCACCGGACACCGCGTCCGTGGAGCCCATGACCACGGTGGCGCGGGCGGCGCGCCTGATGCGCGAGCGGGACGTCGGCGACGTGCTGGTGGCGTACGACTGCGATCTCTTCGGCGTGCTCACCGACCGCGACATCGTGCTGCGGGCCGTCGCCGAGGGACACGACCCGGAGACCACGACGGTCGGTTCCCTGTGCACGCGCCCGCCCCTGGTGACCCTCGCCCCCGAGGACACCACCGATCACGCCGTCGAGCTGATGCGGCGGTACGCCGTGCGCCGGCTCCCGGTCGTCGAACGCGGCGGATGCCCCGTCGGCGTGGTCAGCCTCGGCGACCTCGCCGCCACCGAGGACCCGCACTCCGCGCTGGCGGACATCAGCAGGGCGGCCCCGACCCACTGACGCACGCCCCCGCCGCCGCCCTTTCCGGGGCGGCGGCGGGGGCGTGCGTCAGCGCTGGTAGAGGCCCACCAGCGTGCCGCTGGCGAGCTGCGCCCGGTCGACCGCCTCGTGCACCTGCTCCGCCCGGGGCGCGTCGGGCAGGACGCACGGCTCGGAGAGGGCGTAGAGCCGGAAGAAGTAGTGGTGCGCGTCGTCCCCCGGGGGAGGGTGCGGCCCGCCCCAGCCGCGCTCGCCGTAGCCGTTGACGAGTTCGGTCCCCCGCGGGGGACTCTGCCCCGCCGGGACCCCGTCGCTGCGGGGGTCGATCCCCACCACGATCCAGTGCACGAAGGTGCCCGACGGCGCGTCGGGGTCCTCGCACAGCAGCACCAGCTCCGCCGCGTCGTCCGGTACCCCGCTCCAGGTCAGCGAAGGAGAGACATTGGCTCCCTCGTACGCGTACCGGCGTGCGATGAAGGCGTGGTCGTTGAAGGCGTCACTGCCGATGTCGATGCCGCTCATGCGCCCCGGAGTACCCCGGCGCCCCCGGGGGCATGCGACGCGCGCCGGGGCACCGGCGCCGTCGCTCAGCCGTCCACCGTGACCACACAGGACCAGCCGTACGGTCCCGGCCCGATCCGCGACTCCTCCCAGACCACGGCCGTCGGCAGGGCCCCGGTGACCCGCACGTCCGCCAGCCCGGCGACCGCCAGCCGCACGTCCAGCCCGCCCTCGGCCTCGTCCGCCTCCACGTCCACCGGAACCTGCCCGTGCGCCTGGAGCCGGTAGAGGATCTCGTCCAGCAGCGCGGTCAGCAGGTCGTCGTCACTGGCCTCGCCCAGCCGGATGCGGCCCACGCCGGTCGGGCGCACCCCGGAGACGTCGGCGAAGCACTCCACCACCGCCGCCACGGCCTCCGCCAGACAGTTCTCCCGGCTCCCCGCCCACGCCTCGATGCGGACGTCGTCCTCCTGCGGCACCGCCCGGTGCCCGCTGTCACCCGGCTGCCGCACCTGCCCGTAGTCGCCCGTGTCACCGACCATGCATCTCGCCTGCCCGACGGCCGCCCACCCATGCAGGGCCGCCCCGGCGAACGGCGGACGTGCGCGCTTCGGTCGCCCGGGAGCGGGGTACGCGGGTGCCGGACCAGGTGCCGTCCCCGTGCGGAGGGAGGCCATCCGCCATGCGGTTCCGTGATCGCCGGCAAGCCGGCCGCGAACTGGCCGAACGGCTGCGGACGCGTCAGGACGAGGGGGCCCTGCCCGACCCCGTCGTACTGGCCCTGCCCCGCGGCGGCGTCGCCGTGGCACAGGAGGTCGCCCGGGCGCTGGACGCCCCGCTCGACGTCCTCGTCGTCCGGAAGGTCGGCGCGCCCCACCACGAGGAGTTCGGCGTCGGCGCGATGGCCGGCGACGGGGTGCCGCTGTTCGACGCGGACTCCCTGCGCCGACTGGGTCTGAGCGAGGCCGACCTCGCCCCCGTCGTCGAGCGCGAGCGCACCGAACTGCGCCGCCGCGAACGGCTCTACCGTCAGGACCGGCCCGCTCCCGACCTCCGGGGACGGACCGTGGTCGTCGTCGACGACGGACTGGCGACCGGCTCCACGGCCCGCGCCGCCCTGCGCTCCCTGCGGCGGCGGGACCCCGCCCGGGTCGTGCTGGCCGCCCCGGTCTGCTCACCGGAGGGCGCCGCGCTCATGCGCGCCGAGGCCGACGAGGTGGTCTGCCTGCACGAACCGGCCGCGTTCATGGCCGTGGGGCAGTGGTACGACGACTTCGGGCAACTGACGGACGAGGACGTGCTGGCGGCGCTGCACCAGCGGCAGGGGTAGGGACCTCCGTCCGGACCGGGGCCGGCTCAGACGACGGAGTCCGCGCGCAGCGCCTCGATGTCCCCGGGGGAGTGGCCCAGCTCCGTCAGGATCGCCTCCGTGTGCTCGCCGACGGCCGGTACCGGGTCCATGCGCGCCGGCAGACCGGCGAGGTCGGCGGGCGGCAGCAGCGCCTGGACGGTCGCGCCCGGCACCCCGACCTCGCGCCAGCGGTCGCGGGCGGCGAGGACCGGGTGGTCGAGGAACGCGGCGACGTCGTTGACCCCGGCGCAGGCGATGCCGATCGCCTCCAGGTCCGCGAGCAGCTCCTCGGCGTCGGAGCGGGCGAAGCGCTCGGCGACGATCGCGTTCAGCTCCTCCCGGTGGGCCACCCGGTCGGAGCCCGTGGCGAAGCGCGGATCGCGGGTCAGTTCGGGCCGGCCGAGGAACTCGGCGCACAGGGCCGCCCATTCGCGATCGTTCTGGACGGAGAACAGCACCTCGCGGCCGTCGGCGGCCCGGTAGGTCCCGTACGGGGCGATGGTGGCGTGCTGGGTGCCCAGGCGCGGGGGCTGGCTGCCGCCGTAGCGGGTGTAGTAGGCGGGCTGGCCCATCCACTCGGCCAGCGCCTCGAACAGCGACACCTCCACCGGATGGGCCGTGCCGGTGGTCGCGCGGGCGTACAGGGCGGTGAGCACGCCGCTGTACGCGTACATCCCGGCGGCGATGTCGGCGACGGAGATGCCGGTGCGCGCGGTCCCGTCCGCCGTCCCGGTCAGCGACACCAGACCCGTCTGGCACTGCATCAGCAGGTCGTACGCCTTGCGGTCCGCCCAGGGCCCGGTCGTGCCGTAGCCGGAGATCGTGCACGGGATCAGCCGCGGGTAGCGGCGGGTGAGCTCCTCGGCTCCCAGGCCGAGGCGGGCGGCGGCGCCCGGCGCGAGGTTCTGCACGAACACGTCGGCGTCCGCGAGGAGCCGGTGCAGGATCGCGCGGCCCCGCGGATCCTTCAGGTCCAGGGTGAGGGACTCCTTGGAGCGGTTGATCCACACGAAGTAGCTGGAGTGGCCGTGGACGGTCGTGTCGTAGCGGCGGGCGAAGTCGCCCTCGCCCGGCCGCTCCACCTTGATCACCCGGGCGCCGAGATCGGCCAGCTGCCGGGTGGCGTAGGGCGCGGCCACCGCCTGCTCCAGGCTGACCACCGTGATCCCGGACAAGGGATGTCTCTGCACGTCCACGCCTCCTGCCGGGCCCGGGGATCACCGGCCTCGATTAGTACGACCGGGGCGGGCCGCCTGTCAACGGCCGCCCGCCCGGTCACCGGCCCGCCCGGCTCCACGGAAGGCCGGCGGGCCTGCTGCGGGACACGATGCGCACGCCGCGGTCGTCGACGGCACGGACCTGGAGCGAACCGCAGCCGCACCGGGTCCACACGGTGCTGCCCGTCGCGGTGCCGTGCCGGGAGACCACCTGGAACGGCTCGGCGTCGTCCGGCCACCCGCAGTACGGGCAGACGGCTCCGGTCGTACCCGTGGTGCCGGTCGTGCTGGTCATGGTGACTCCTCGCTCCCTCGTGGCTTCCCCGTGCGCTTCCCCGCGCGCCGGGTGCTCGTCGACCGCCGCGACACAGCAAGGGTGCGACGGAACGTCCGTACACGTCCAGGTTGACTTTCCGCACGCCAACGTGAAGCGTGGGCTTCATGATTGACCTGCGCCGACTGCACGTCCTGCGGGCGGTCGCCCACTACGGCACGGTCACCGCGGCCGCCCGCGCCCTGCACTTCACCCCGTCCGCCGCCTCGCAGCAGATCCGCCAGCTCGCCCGCGACCTGGACGTCGAACTGCTGGAACCGCAGGGGCGCGGGGTACGGCTCACCCCGGCCGCCGAGAGCCTGCTCGCGCACGCAGACGCCATACAGGCGCGTTGGGAGCAGGCGGAACTGGACCTGCGGGCCGACCACGGCGCCCCGGCCGGGCCGCTGCGCGTGACCGGGTTCCCGGTGGCGGTCTCGGTGCTGCTGGCGCCCATGGCCGCCCGGCTGGGCGAGCGACACCCGAAGCTGTCGGTGCGGATCGCCGAGGCCGGGGTACCGCAGAGCTTCGACCTGCTCTTCGAGGGGGCCGCCGACCTGGCCGTCGTGGAGTCCACCCCGCACAACCCGCCGCTGGGCGACACGCGGTTCGACCAGCAACCGCTGCTGGACGACCCGTTCGACCTGGTGGTCCCCCGGGGGCACCCCCTGGCCCGGCGCGAGCGGATCGACCTCGCCGAGGCGGCGCGCGAGGCGTGGATCGCGCCGGTGCCGGAGAGCCCCTGCCGGCTGCACGTGATGTCCGCGTGCGGCGCGGCCGGATTCGCCCCGGACGTCGTCCACCACGCCCTCGACTGGAACGTCACCGCCCACCTCGTCGCCCAC
Organism: Streptomyces griseomycini; assembly: GCF_014203535.1. Classification (GTDB taxonomy): domain Bacteria; phylum Actinomycetota; class Actinomycetes; order Streptomycetales; family Streptomycetaceae; genus Streptomyces; species Streptomyces griseomycini. The sequence continues at coordinate 73,017 of NZ_JACHJI010000013.1, read as the reverse complement.
GGACTCGGCGTCGCCCTGATCCCGCGCCTGGCCCAGCTGACCCCGCACCTGCCGATCACCCGCGTCCGCTGCGCCGGCGACCCGCACCGCAAGCTGCTGACCTGCACGCGCGGCGGCGGCCACGTCCGGCCGGCGGTTCAGGCCGCGCTGCGGGAACTGCGGGAGCTGGCGCCGACGGCGGTCGCCTGAGGGGCGGGGGAGCCGGCGGGGGAAGCTACCGCCCGCGCGCCCCCGCGCGCAGCCCGTCCATGACGATGTCCAGCAGCCGGGTGGCGCGCGGCTGCCAGTCCCCGTCCGGGTCGATCTGCCAGAGGCCGGCGATGGCGAGGTAGAAGTCGTCCGCGGTCACCCCCGGGCGGATGGCGCCGGCCTCCTCGCAGGCGCGCAGCAGGAGTTCGGCCGCCTCGGTCACCGCGTTGTGTCCCGGCTTCGCCGGGCTCCCCGGCCCGCTGGTGGCCTGCCGGATGGCGTCGGCCAGCCCGGCCTTGGCCATGGCGAACCGGGCCAGCCGGTCCATCCACTCGCGCAGGGCCCGGTCGGGCTCCCGGGCCGCCAGCAACCGGGCCGCGCTCTCGGCGACCTGCCGCATCTCGTGCCGGTAGACCTCCAGGACGAGCGCCTCGCGGCTGGGGAAGTTCCGGTAGAACGTGCCCTGTCCGACGCCCGCCTTCCTGGCGATCACGCTCAGCGGGGCGTCCGCCGAGCGCGTGAGTTCGGCCAGGGCCACGTCCAGGATGCGCTCGCGGTTGCGCTGCGCGTCCGCACGCAGGGGTGCGTCCTTCTTCTCCCGCACGCGTGACTCCTCCCGGGCCGTGGCCGAAACCCGTTCTTGTTGACCGGACAGCTGTCCACTAACTTCTTCCGGTAGCGGACAGCTGTCCGCTTCGCCTCATCGTATCGGCGGGCGCGGACGGCGTGGAACGGCCGGCGCCGCGGCCCGCGCGACCGGTGCCCCGGCCCCCGCGTCCCGCATGACCGTCCGCCCGTGCCCCCCTCCGTACGTCCGCATGGTTCCCGAACCGCGCCCGCCCGTACAGCCCCCGCGTCACCGACCCCGCACACCGTCCGGAACGCCGTCCCGGAACGCCCCCGGATCCGCGAAGGAAGGCTGCCCATGGCCCCCTCGACGTCCAGCACCGTCACCCTGGACATCAACGGCGAGAAGCACACGCTGTCCGTCGACCACCGCACCACCCTGCTCGACGCCCTGCGCGAGCGACTCGATCTGACCGGCACCAAGAAGGGCTGCGACCAGGGACAGTGCGGGGCCTGCACCGTCCTGGTCGACGGCCGCCGCACCGTGTCCTGCCTCCAACTGGCCGTCGCGGCCGAGGGACGCGAGATCACCACCGTGGAGGGCGTGGCCGAGGGCGGGCGGCTGCACCCGGTGCAGCAGGCCTTCCTCGACCTGGACGGCTTCCAGTGCGGCTACTGCACGCCCGGTCAGATCTGTTCGGCCGTCGCGGTCATCGAGGAACACGCCGCCGGCTGGCCCAGCGCCGTCACCGACGACGTACGGCCCGAAGCGGGACCGCCACCGCTGACCCCCGAGGAGATCCGGGAGCGGATGAGCGGCAACCTCTGCCGCTGCGGCGCCTACGCGCCGATCGCCGAGGCCGTCGCCCGCGCGGCCGCGCAGGCCCGGGCCGGGGCCGGGGAGGCGGTGGCATGAGGGAGTTCGACTACCGGCGCGCGGACGACGTCCCCGGTGCCGTGGCGCTGCTCGGCGCCGACCCGGACGCCCGCTACCTCGGCGGCGGCACCAATCTCGTCGACCTGATGAAGACCGGCGTCGAGCGCCCCGCCCGGCTCGTCGACGTCCGCGGGCTCCCGCTGGACCGGATCGAACCGGCCGACGACGGCGGGCTGCGCATCGGCGCCACCGTCACCAACAGCGACCTCGCCGCCCACCCCGAGGTCCGCCGCCGCTACCCGGCCCTGGCCCAGGCGGTGCTCGCCGGCGCCTCCGGGCAACTGCGCAACATGGCGACCGTCGGCGGCAACCTGCTCCAGCGCACCCGCTGCGGCTACTTCGCCGACGTGACCCAGCCCTGCAACAAGCGCGCGCCCGGCAGCGGGTGTCCCGCCGTCGCCGGCGAGCACCGCAACCACGCAGTCCTGGGCGCCTCCGACCACTGCGTGGCCGTCCACCCGTCCGACATGGGCGTGGCGCTGACCGCCTTCGACGCGGTCGTCTCGTACGAAACGGCCGACGGCCCGGGGCGGTTGCCGCTCGACGGCTTCTACCTGCCCGTGGGCGACACCCCGCACCTGGAGACCGCCCTGCCGCCCGGCGCGCTCGTCACCGGCGTCACCCTGCCGCCCGCGCCGGCCGCCGCCCGCTCCCGCTACCGCAAGGTCCGCGAACGCGCCTCGTACGCCTTCGCGATCGGCTCGGTCGCCGCCGCCCTCGACGTCCGCGACGGAGTCGTGCGCGAGGCGCGCCTGGCCTTCGGCGCGGTGGCGTCCCGGCCGTGGCGGGCCCGGGCGGCCGAACGCGTCCTGACCGGGGCCCCGGCCACCGCGGAGTACTTCGCCGCGGCCGCGGACGCCGAACTGGCGGCGGCCAGGCCGCTGCCCGACAACGGATACAAGGTGACCCTCATGCGCAACCTCGTGGTGGCCGTGCTGTCCGGACTCGCCGAGGAGGCCGCCCGATGACCACCGCCCCCACGACCGGCCGCACGCCGGTGACCGGTGCCGTCGGCACCGCGCACATACGCGTGGAGGGCCGCGACAAGGTCACCGGGGCCGCCCGCTACGCCGGCGACGTCCCCTTCGCGGACCTCGCCCACGGGCGCCTGGTGCTGTCCACGGTCGCCCGCGGCCGGATCCGCTCCGTCGGGGCCTCCGGCGTGCTCGGCATGCCGGGCGTGCTCGCCGTCCTGCACCACGGGAACGCCCCGCGCGTCGACACCGACTACACCGGCATCCTGGGCGTCCCGCCGGACCCGACCGCCGCCGTCTTCCAGCACGACCGGATCCCGCACGCCGGGTGGCCCGTCGCGCTCGTCGTCGCCGAGACCCCCGAACAGGCCCGCGAGGCCGCCGAGGCGCTCGTCGTCACCTACGAACGGCAGCCGCACGACATCGCGTTCCGTGCGGACCGCCCGGACGCGTACCCGGTGGACGGGCACATGCCCGCCGCGACGGAGAAGGGCGACCTGGAGGCCGGACTCGCCGCCTCCGCCCACGTGGTGGACGCGGAGTACACCACGCCCGAGGAACACCACGCCATGATGGAGCCGCACGCGGCGACCGCCCGGTGGGACGGCGGCCGGCTCGAGGTCGTCGACTCCAACCAGGGCACCACCTGGGTCGCCGACGAACTCGCCAGGATGTTCTCCCTCGAACCGTCCGCCGTGCGGGTGCGCTCCGAGCACGTCGGCGGCGGCTTCGGCAGCAAGGGCCTGCGGGCCCACCAGGTGTCCGCCGTGATGGCCGCGACCGCCCTGCGGCGTCCGGTGCGCGTCGTGCTGACTCGCCGTCAGATGTTCTCGCTCACCGGCTACCGCAGCCCCACCACCCAGCGGATCCGGCTCGGCGCCGACGCCGACGGGCGGCTGCGCGCCCTGGAGCACCGCTCGCTGAACCAGACGTCGACGGTGTGGGAGTTCGTCGAGCCGGGCGCCGGGCCGGCCCGGGTGATGTACGACGCCGACGCCCACCGCACGGTGAACGAGGTCGTACGGCTGGACGTGCCCTCCCCGACGTGGATGCGCGCGCCGGGCGAGGCGCCGGGATCGTTCGCGCTGGAGGCGGCCCTCGACGAACTCGCCGAGAAGTGCGGCGTCGACCCGATCGAGCTGCGGCTGCGCAACGAGCCCGAGCGGGGCCCGGTCTCCGGGCTGCCGTTCGCCGGCCGCAACCTGGCCGCCTGCTTCCGCGAGGGCGCCCGCCGCTTCGGCTGGGCCGGCCGCGACCCGCGCCCCGGCGTGCGGCGCGACGGGCGCTGGCTGCTCGGCACCGGCACGGCCGCCGCCTCCTTCCCCGCGGGGGCCCTCCCGTCGACGGCCGCGGTGACCGCCGAGGCGGACGGCACCTTCACCGTGCGGATCGCCGCGGCCGACATCGGCACCGGGGCCCGTACGGCGCTCACCCTGGTCGCCGCCGACGCGCTGCGGGTGGCGCCCGACCGGGTCCGGGTGCGGATCGGCGACAGCGACTTCGGGCCGGCGGGGCTGGCCGGCGGCTCGATGGGCACCCGGTCCTGGGCCTGGGCGGTCACCGTCGCCGCCGAGGAACTGCGGGACCGGCTCCTGCCGGGCGTCGCCGTGCCGCCGGAGGGCGTCACCGTGCGCTCCGACACCACCGCCGCCCTCGGCGCCCTCGCCCAGAAGGAGCGGCACTCCTTCGGGGCGCAGTTCGCCGAGGTCGCCGTGGACGTCACCACCGGTGAGGTGCGGGTGCGCCGGATGCTGGGGATCTTCGCGGCGGGCCGGATCGTCAACCCGCTCACCGCGCGCAGCCAGCTCGTCGGCGGCATGACCTGGGGCATCTCCATGGCCCTGCACGAGGAGGCGGTCCGCGACCACGCCTCGGGCGGCGTCCACGGCGCCGACCTGGCCGGCTACCACATCGCCACCCACGCCGACGTGCCGGCGATCGAGGCGGACTGGGTGGACGACCCGGACCCCGACGACCCGGTCGGCATCAAGGGCATCGGCGAGGTCGGCATCGTGGGCGCCGCGGCGGCCGTCGCCAACGCGGTCTGGCACGCGACCGGCGTACGCCACCGCGACCTGCCCATCCGCCCGGACCGGGTGCTGCGGGCGGGAGGGCCGCGTGTCTGACGTCGCCGGTGAGCTGTGCCGATGGCTGGACGAAGGCAGGGAGTTCGCCGTGGCCACGGTCGTGTCCGTGAACGGCAGCGCACCGCGCGGCCCGGGCGCCGCCCTCGCCGTCGACCGCGAGGGCACGGCGATCGGCTCGGTCTCCGGCGGCTGCGTGGAGGGCGCGGTGTACGAGCTGTGCGTGCGGGCGCTCGAGGACGACGGGACGCGGGTCGAGCGGTTCGGCCACAGTGACGAGGACGCCTTCGCGGCGGGCCTGACCTGCGGCGGCGTCATCGACGTCCTGGTGACCCCGGTCGGCGCCCGCGCCCCCGTCCGGCAGGTGCTCCGATCGGCGCTCTCGGCCGCCGTCCGGGGCGAGCCGGGGGCCCTCGCCCGGGTCGTCCGGGGCCCGGCGGACCTGCTCGGCGGGGCCCTGTTCGTCCGCCCGGACGGCTCCTGCGAGGGCGGCCTCGGCGGGGACCCGGAGCTGGACCGGACGGCGGCGGCCGAGGCCCGGGCCCTGCTGGACGGCGGGCGCACCGGCACGGTCGACCTGTCCGCGGACGGTTCCCGCTGCCCCGGCGGACTCACCTTGTTCGTCGAGTCCTCGGTACCGCCGCCCCGCATGATCGTCTTCGGTGCGATCGACTTCGCGGCGGCCCTGGTGCGGGTGGGCAGGTTCCTCGGCCACCGTGTCACCGTCTGCGACGCCCGCCCGGTCTTCGCCACCCGGGCCCGGTTCCCGGAGGCCGACGAGGTCGTGGTCGACTGGCCGCACCGCTACCTGCGCGGCACCGCGACCGACGCGCGCACGGTGCTGTGCGTGCTCACCCATGACCCGAAGTTCGACGTCCCCCTGCTGAAGGAGGCCCTGCGGATGCCGGTGGCCTTCGTGGGGGCGATGGGGTCGCGCCGTACCCACGCCGACCGCGAGCGGCGGCTGCGCGAGGCGGGCGTGGGGGAGCGGGAGCTGGCCCGGCTCAGGTCCCCGATCGGCCTCGACCTCGGCGCCCGTACGCCGGAGGAGACCGCCCTGTCCATCGCGGCGGAGATCGTCGCGGCCCGCCGGGGCGGCACGGGCGCGCCCCTGACCGGCTCGGACGTGCCGATCCACCGCGACGACCGGGACGACCGCCACGACCGCGACGTCGAGCGGAGCGCGGCGGGCGCCGCCTGAGCGACGGGCACGCGCACGGCGCGGGGGCCGGAGCCGTGCAGGCTCCGGCCCCCGCGGGCGTCGGACGTGTCGGCCGTGATCAGGCCGCGGCCGGCTCCGCGGCGTGGTCGCGCAGACGGGCGACGACCTCGGTCAGCTGCTCGGCGACCTCGGCGTCGTCGGCCGGGTGGAGCTCGGCGAAACGGGTCACGGAGCCCGGGATGGCGAGCTTGACGTCCTCGATCACCCTGCCGCCCGCGATGCCCACGGCCTTGCGGGCCTCGTCGTGCGCCCAGACGCCGCCGTACTGCCCGAAGGCGGTACCGATCACGGCGACGGGCTTGCCGCTGACGGCGCCGGTGCCGTAGGGGCGGGACAGCCAGTCGATGGCGTTCTTCAGGACGGCGGGCATCGTGCCGTTGTACTCGGGCGTGAAGAGCAGCAGGGCGTCGGCGCCGGCGGCGGCCTCGCGGAGCCGGACGGCGGCGGCCGGGACGCTGCCCTCGACGTCGATGTCCTCGTTGTAGAAGGGGATCTCCGCGAGCCCCTCGTAGAGCGCCACCTCGGAGCCCTCCGGAGCGATCTTGGCTGCGGCCTCGGCGAGCTGGCGGTTGTGCGAGCCGGCGCGGAGGCTGCCGACGAGGGCGAGGATGCGGACAGACATGGCGAACTCCAGGGAAGGGGGGAAGTGCTGCGTCTACGATCCGGACCGAGGTCCGTTTCTCTGTTGTAGCACTCTAACCGGACCGCGGTCCAGTTTCTTCCCGATGCTTTACGCTGTCTTCATGTCCGCAGTGCCGTCGCCCATCCCGACGCCCCAAGAGCCCGGCGAGCCGCAGGAGTTGCTGCAGCTCGGTCTCGACGTGGACGAGCCCTGCCTGCGCGCCGACGCCGCGCGCAACCGGGCCCGGCTGCTGGAGGCGGCCGCGCGGCTCGTGGCCGAGCGCGGCGCGGACAGCGTCACCATGGAGGCGGTGGCCGCCGCCGCCCGTGTGGGCAAGGGCACGGTCTTCCGCCGCTTCGGCGACCGCACCGGACTGCTCACGGCGCTGCTCGACCACTCCGAGAAGAAGTTCCAGGCCGCCTTCCTCACCGGGCCCCCGCCCCTGGGACCGGGCGCGCCGCCCGCGGAGCGGCTGCGGGCGTTCGGCCTCGCCGTGCTCCGCCGGACCGCCGACGAACTGGAGCTGCAGCTGGCGGCCGAACCGGAGGCCGGCCGCCGCTTCACCAGCCCGCCCCGCCGGGTGCTGCGCCACCACGTCACCCTGCTGCTGCGCGAGGCGGTGCCGGACGCGGACTGCGAGATCCTCGCCCACACCCTGCTGGCCCAGCTCGACCCCGCTCTGATCCACCACCTGACCCGGCAGTGCGGCATGCCGCCGGAGCGGCTGGAATCGGCGTGGGTGGACCTGGTCGACCGGGTGACGGGCCGGACTCCCTCCCGCTGATCCGACGCCCGGGACCGCGGTCGTCCGCGGGGCCCTCAACTCACCCGGTCGAGAGCCCCGTTCCGCCTTCTGCAAGGATGCGGTACGTCATGGTGCAGATACCGAAAACGCCCCCGCCCGCGTCCCCCGCACCGACGCGCTCCGTTCCCACGAGCGCCGATGTGGCCCGCCTGGCCGGCGTCTCGCGCGCGACCGTCTCCTACGTCCTGAACAACGCCGGTGCCGTCCGGATCAGCGAGCCCACCCGGCGCCGGGTCCGCGAGGCCGCGAAGGAACTCGGGTACGTGCCGCACGCGGCGGCCCGCAGCCTGCGCGCCGGGCACACCCGCATGGTGCTGATGCCCGCGCCGGCCTTCCCCGTCGGCCCGCTCTACAGCCAGTTCATCAACGACCTCCAGGGGGCGCTCGGCCGCCTCGACTACACGGTCGTGCAGTACGGCACCGTCGGCCCGCAGGACGACGAGGCCGCCCGTGCCTGGGCCGAACTGCGGCCCGTGGCGGTCCTGGTCCCCGGTTCCGGGCTCGGTCCGCAGGGTGTCGAGGTGCTCAAGCGCTCCGGGGCGCGGGCCGTCGTCACCCTCGGTCCCGAGTCCGTCGAGGGCGCGCACGCCCTGCTCATGGACCACGACGTCGTCGGTCACAGCGCGGGCGCCCACCTCTTCGACCGGGGCCGGCGCCGGATCGGCGTCGTCGTTCCGCGGGAACCCGGTCTGGAGGCGTTCTCCGCGCCCCGCCTGGCCGGGGTGCGCGAGGCCCTGCGCGGTACGGACGCCACGGTCACCGAGCTGCCCCTCGCCCACGACGAGGGCGCCGCCGCGCGGCTCGCCGCCCGCTGGCGCGCCCTCGGCCTCGACGCCGTGTTCACGTACAACGACGAGTACGCGATGCTCCTGATGCGCGCCCTCCAGGACGAGGGCATCCGCATCCCCGAGGAGACCGCCGTGATCGGGGCGGACAACCTGATGCTGGGCCGGTTGCTGCGGCCCCGGCTGAGCACCGTCCACCTCGAACTGCCGTCGGGCCGTGAGCTCGCCGAGCTGGTCGACCGCGCAGTGCACGACCCGGCCGCCGGGCCCGAGGCGCACAAGGTGCTGGGGGCGTCGGTGGTGCCGCGCGAGTCCAGCTGACGGGGCCGAGGGCGGCGGGCGGGTCCGGGGCCCGCGCGGCGGGCGGTGCCGAGCCCGCCGCGGGCGGCGCCGGTACGGACCCCCGCCGGGCATCGCCTCCGGGATCCGGCCCGCGGCCCGGACCCGGCGGAGCGCGTCCGGCGGTGACACCGGCCCGGAGCCCCTCACCGGCGTGCGGCGGACGACGGCGTGCGCGCCACCCGTTCCCGGGCCGGCCGCCGCCGTGCCCCGTGCCCCGGGGAGGGCCTACTCGCCCTGGCCCGGAGCCTGGCCCTGCTGTGCCTGCTGCTCGGCGATCTGCTTGCGGACCTCGTCCATGTCCAGCTTGCGGGCCTGTCCGATGACGTCCGTCAGGGCGGCCTCGGGCAGGGCACCCGGCTGGGCGAACACGGCGACCTGGTCGCGGACGATCATCAGCGTCGGGATCGACTGGATGCCGAAGGCCGCGGCCAGCTCCGGCTGCGCCTCGGTGTCCACCTTGCCGAACACCAGGTCCGGGTTCTCCTCCGCCGCCTTCTCGTACACCGGCGCGAACTGACGGCACGGACCGCACCAGGCCGCCCAGAAGTCGATCAGGACGAACTCGTTGTCCGTGACCGTCCGGTCGAAGTTCTCCTTGGTGAGCTCCACGGTGCTGCTCATGGCGTGTTCCCTCTTCCTGGTGTCGGGTCGGGCCGTCGGCACAACACGGCCGACCGGTCACGTATTCCGCGCCCCTACCCATGTGGCCACCGCGCACACCACCCACCAGACTGACGCCATGACGGAAACGCAATCGACGCGAACGGAACCCATCGCCTACGACGTCGTGGTGCTCGGAGCCGGGCCCGTGGGGGAGAACGTCGCCGACCGCACCCGCGCCGCCGGGCTCACCACCGCGGTCGTGGAGAGCGAGCTGGTGGGCGGCGAGTGCTCCTACTGGGCCTGCATGCCCAGCAAGGCCCTGCTGCGCCCGGTGATCGCCCGGGCCGACGCCCGCCGCACGCCCGGCCTGAGCCGGTCGGTCCAGGGCCCCCTGGACGTCGCCGCGGTGCTCGCCCACCGCGACTCCTACACCTCCCACTGGAAGGACGACGGCCAGGTCCGGTGGCTGGAGGGCATCGGAGCCGACCTCCACCGCGGCCACGGACGGCTCACCGGCCCGCGCACCGTGACCGTCACCGGCCCCGACGGCGGCCGGCGGGTCCTCACCGCCCGGCACGCCGTCGCCCTCTGCACCGGCAGCCGCGCCCAGCTGCCCGACCTGCCCGGACTCGCCGAGGTCAGGCCGTGGACCAGCCGGGAGGCCACCAGCTCCCGGTCCGTGCCCGGCCGGCTGGTCGTGGTCGGCGGCGGGGTGGTCGCCGCCGAGATGGCCACCGCCTGGCAGGCGCTCGGCTCGCGGGTCACGGTCCTCGTGCGCGGCAGCGGCCTGCTGTCCCGCATGGAGCCCTTCGCCGGGGAACTGGTCGCCGAGGCCCTCACCGAGGCCGGCGCGGACATCCGCACCGGCACCTCGGTGAAGTCGGTGACCCGGGAGAACGGCACCGTCCTGGTCGTCACCGACGGCGGTGACCGGATCGAGGCCGACGAGATCCTCTTCGCCACCGGCCGCGCCCCGCGCACCGACGACATCGGCCTGGAGACGGTCGGCCTGAGGCCCGGCGTATGGCTCGGCGTGGACGAGAGCCTCCGGGTCTCCGGCTACGACTGGCTGTACGCCGTCGGCGACATCAACTACCGCGCCCTGCTCACCCACCAGGGCAAGTACCAGGCCCGGATCGCGGGCGCCGCCATCGTCGCCCGGGCCGCCGGCGAGCCCGTGGACGCGGAGGACTGGGGCGCCCACACCGCCACCGCCGACCACGCCGCCGTCCCCCAGGTCGTCTTCACCGACCCGGAGGTGGCCGCCGTCGGCCTCTCGCTGGCCGAGGCGGAGCAGGAGGGGCACCGCGTCCGCGCCGTCGACGTCGACCTGTCCACGGTCGCCGGCGCCGGCCTGTACGCCGAGGGCTACAAGGGCCGCGCCCGCATGGTCGTCGACCTCGACGACGAGATCCTGCGCGGCGTCACCTTCGTCGGCCCCGGCGTCGGCGAACTCCTCCACTCCGCGACCGTCGCCGTCGCCGCCGAGGTCCCGGTCGGCCGCCTGTGGCACGCGGTCCCCTCGTACCCGACGATCAGCGAGGTCTGGCTGCGGCTGCTGGAGGCGTACCGGGACGCCTGAGCCCCACCCGGCCCGGCCACGGCCGCGCAGGGCCGCTGGCCCCGGCGAGGGCCGCGTCGTGGATCACCGCGTCGCGTCCGGCGACCGCCCGGGAGACCGCCTCCGGATCCCGCTGATCGCCCGGCAGCAGGGGGCCGCCCGGCCGTCCGGGCACGGGACCGGGCGCGTTCCCGGCGAACGGAGCAGCCGCCCGCCGTCCCCTCGGGCCGGGCGGACCGGACGCCGACGACGTCCTCGCCCCGGGACCGGTCCGCCCCCGCGGGAACCGGCACGGCACGCCGCCGGTGTGCCGTGCCGGTGCGCGGTGCCGCCGGTCAGCCGGTGCCGGCAGCGGAGCGGACGGCTGCGGCGAGTGTCCGGCCGATCGCCTCCGAACCGGCGGCGTTGGGGTGCAGGGGGGCCGGGTCGCGGGCGGGGACGAAGCCCTCGATGTACCGGTCGGCGGGGGCGGCGCACATGTCGTGGCCGATCCCCGGTCCGTAGGTGTCGACGAAGACGGCGCCGTGCCGCTGGGAGGTCCTCCTCAGCGCGGCGTCGAGGTGGCTGACCGCGCCCTGCAGGTAGTCGGCGTCGACGTCCCAGACGGGCTGGGTGGGGAAGCAGCCGCCGGGACGGACGGCGTTGCCGTATCCGACGACGAACACCTGGGCGTGCGGCGCCCGTTGGCGGATCCGGTCCAGGACGTCGGCGAACGTCGGCGCCCAGGCGTCGATGGCGGCCTTCACCGTGTCGACGCCGCCTCGGGTGTTCCTGGCCGCGCAGCTGACGCCCAGAGGCTCGGGGAGGAGGTTGACGCAGCCGAGGGCCATGGTGAACAGGTCGGTGTCGTTGCCGCCGACGGTGATGCTGACGACATCCGTGTCCTGGGACAGGGCTTCGTACTGGGGCCTGGTGCCGGGGTGCTGAGAGGTGCCCAGGTGGTCGGCGGTGGCACCGGTGCAGCTGACGTCCGTCAGCCCCGCGCCCAGTTCCTCGGCGGCGACGTGCGGGTAGTTCGCCAGCGAGCGCAGGCACAGCGGGTTCGACGGATCGGCCGGGGTCACCAGGGGACCGGCGGCGAACGAGTCGCCGAGAGCGACGTAGTCGAGCGGCTCCTCGGTGGCGGCGAAGGCCGCGGGTGCGGCGGCCGGAGAGGAGAAGACCGCCGCGGCGGCGGCGGTGGCCAGGACGGTCCTCATGCGGGAGGGCACAGAGCGGCTCCTTGCGGTGGTGGGTGTGTCCGGTGCGTCCGGTCGCCGCACGGCGCACGGCGCACGGCGGCCGGACACGGGCGGAAGGCCGTGGGCGGGAGGGAAGCGGGAGGCCGGCGTGCGCTGCGGCGTCGGCGGCTGGGCACGGGGGCCGGGGCCGGGGCGGCATCAGGAGCTCTGCCGGAGGGTTCGGGCGAGGCCGTGCCAGGGGGCCGGGTCGGTGACCGGTGGATGGACGGCGGTGAGGTCGCTCCGGTGGTGGGGGACGCCGTCGCGCAGTACCAGGGGGATGTCGACGAGGGTGGTGAAGTCGGTGAAGGGGTCGCCGTCGACGACGGTGAGGTCGGCGGCCTTTCCCGGCTCGACGGTGCCCAGGTCGGTGTCGAGGCCGAAGAGCCGGGCGGGGACGGCGGTGGCGGTGCGCAGGGCCTGGGCGGGGGTGAAGCCGTGGGCGTTGAGGGCGCGCAGGGCCAGGTGCAGGGAGAGGCCGGCGGGGACGAGCGGGGCGTCGGTGCCCAGGGCGAGGGTGGCGCCGTGGGCGACGAGCCGCCGGTAGTTGCCGATCTCGGTGGCCAGGGCTCGTCGCTGCTCGGCGGTGGGGGCGGTCGTGGCGCGTTCGTGGACGGCGGCGACGTCCCAGGGCGGCAGGAGGGTGCGGACGCGCGGGTCGTCGGCCAGGGCGGGATCGGCGGCGAGCAGGAGTTGGGCGGTGAACGGGGTGACGACCAGGGCGAAGGCGCCGTCGGCGTACTGCTGGAGGAGGTCCTGGTGGAGGTGGCCGGTGGGGGTGGTGGCGTGGCCGTGGGGCAGACGCTGGGTGGCCTGCAGGTGGGTGGTCAGGTCCTGGCCGGCTGCCCGGCCCGGGAAGCACAGGTGGCTGCCGCAGGGGACACCGAGGCGGTGGGCGGCTTCGGCGGCCCGGGCCATGGTCCGGCCCGGGGCGCGTACGTAGGTCTTGACGAAGTCGACGTCCAGCGCGGTGACGCGGTCGAGGGTGCGCCGTACGCCGGCGCGGGTGCGGTGGGCGCGGCCCTTGGCGTAGGCGGTGCGGGGGCCGTCGATCAGTTCCGCGCAGGCCAGCATGCGCGGGCCGGTGCTGTGGCCCGAGGCGAGGGACTCCCGCAGCCGGACCGCCTCGTACAGGGACGCACCCATGCAGGCGGTGGTGGTGATCCCGTAGGCGAGCGCGGCGAGGTGCTGGCGGGCCCCGTAGGTGGCGCTGTAGGGATGGGTGTGGCTGTCGAACAGGCCGGGGACGACGGTGCGGGTGGAGGCGTCCAGGGTGCGGTGGCCGGGACGGCGCGCACGGTGGGGTTCGACGGCGGTGATCCGTCCGCCTTCCACCAGGATGTCGACGTCCTGGCGGGGTGCGGTGCCGGTGGCGTCCCACAACTGGCCGGCGTGGATGCGCAGCGGCTCGCGGTCGTGGGACGGGCGGCGCCGGACGGTCAGCGGGACGGGCAGCGTGCGCGTGCGCGCCGGTGCCCGGCCGGCGTCGAGGGTCATCAGGCGCAGGCGGCCGGAGGAGAGATAGAGCAGGGTGTTCGCGTCGCCGGCCCAACTGGGGTGGTCGGCCGGCTCGTCGGTGAGCCGGCGCACCGGACCGGCCGGGGTGCCGTCGGTGGTGACGGGCAGCAGGCACAGGGCGGATTCGGCGACCAGGGCCATCCAGCGGCCGTCGGGGGACCAGACGGGTCCCGCGGCGGCGCGGTCGGACAGCGACTGGTGGGCGGCGGGCAGGTGACGGCGTTCGGTGCCGGTGCGGGTGTCGAGGACGCGGATGAGGTGGTAGCCCTCGCGGAAGCGGTGGTTGAGCCGGTTGCGGTCGCAGAAGGCCACGTACCGGCCGTCGGGCGACCAGGTGGGCGCGCCGGGCGGCCCGTCGGTGGCCATCGGCCGGGCCAGCACCCGTTCGGCGCCCGTGGCCAGGGTGCGCAGCAGCAGGTTCCCGGCGACGTCCTGGCAGGCCAGCAGGGAGCCGTCCGGGGACGGCGCCGGACACAGACGGCCCTGGCCGGTGATCGGCTCGTCACGGCCGCCGTCCAGGTGCAGGCGGCGGACGGCCGTCAATCCGCCCTGGTCGGTGCAGTACAGCAGGCTGCGCCCGTCCGGAGCCCACGCCGGCGTCTGCAGGTGGTGGACGCCGGAGGCCTGGACGAGCTTGCGGGGCGTGCCGCCGACGTCCATCAGCCACAGCGCGTTCAGTGCCGCGAACGCCACGCTCCGCCCGTCCGGGGACAGGGCGGGCAGGTGGATGCCGCGCACCGGGACCGGCCCGGCCGGGTTCCAGGCCCGCGCCTTGGGCCGCCAGTGCGGCCGGGGAACCGGCATGCGGGCGGTGAAGGGGATCTCCTCCACCGACGGCGTACCCAGGGTGCGGACGCGGATGCGGCCGTCGGCCACGTACAGCAGCCGGTCCTCGCCCAGCCAGCACGGCGGGGCCGCCGCCAGGTCCTCGTCGGCCGCGACGACCTGGCCGTCGACCATGAGCACCGCCGCGGCGGCGGGCAGGGACGGCGAGTCGCCGGTGCCGGACAGACGCAGGTAGGCGATCCGTCCCGAGGGGGAGACCGACGGGCACAGCAGCCGTCCTTCGGCGACCGTGCGCACCGTCCGCGCCGCACCGCCCGCGGCGGGCACCCGGACGAGGGACCGGCCGCCGTCGCTCGCGCCGTCCGGGGTGTGGGCGGCGCGGACGCACACCACCGACCGCCCGTCCGGCCACCATGCGGCATCGAGGTCCTCGAAGTCCCCGCCGGTCAGCTTCCGCACGTGGCCGTCGCGCACGTCGAGGGTCCACAGGCCGAAGGCGCTGCCGGCCACCGCGTCGCCGCCGCGTTCGGAGGAGAACACCAGGCGGGTGCCGTCCGGTGACCAGGCCGCCCCGCGGTCGTCCCAGGGGCCGTCGGTGAGCCGGCGCAGCCCGCCGCCGTCGATCCGCATCGCCCACAGCCGGAAGGCGCCGCCGCGGTAGCCGCACAGCGCCACCGTCGCGCCGTCGGGCGACAGTGCCGGACCGGTCGCCTCCAGTTCCCAGTCCGTCAGCCGCACCGCCGCGCCGCCGCCGCGGGGGACGCGCCACAGCACACCCTGCACCTCGGCGACCAGAACGCGTCCGTCACCGGAGGCGGTGACCGAGCCTCCGGTCATCTCCCGGTACTCCAGCACGTGTTCCCCTGCGGCGGTGGGGGCGGGAGGGGCCGCCGCGGTGCGGGCCCCGGCCGGGGACGCCGCCGCCGTCGGTCCGGCCGCGGACGCTCCCGGGAGGACGCGGCGGCCGGCGGCGTCGAACTCCATCCCTGTCTCCTCTCCGGCGGCTTCCGTGCGGGCCGTCGGGCCGGTGCAGCGACGGACGGAGCCCGGACCGGTGCCCGGGTCCGGGGCCGTCAGGGCGGCCGGTTCCGCAAGCGCTGCCCGTATCCATTCCTTCCCGGTCCCGGCCGACCACCCGCCGTGCCGTAAAGGACTCCCCCGGTGGCGGCCGATCGGAGCAGCGCACACCACCGCCACGGGGCGTGCGCCGAGCGCGCCGACAGGCGCACTGTCGCGCGGGGAAGGTGCAGCGGCCCGCCCGTGGCGCACCGTGCCGTGGGCGGGGCCTCCGTCGGACAGGAGCGGTGCCCGTCCGGTCGCGCGCCCGCCTCGGAGGAACGACCGGACGCGGGTGCGACGCACCCGGACGGACGCCCCCGACGCTCATCCGGCCGCCGTCCCGAGCCGGAGGCGGTCAGGACCGCGCTCGCGGGCGCTCGCCGGCTGTGCGGGGGCTCGGTCGAGGCGTGCGTCGGACACGCCGAGGCGGCTGCCGGAGTGCTCGGCGTGATCAAGGCCGCACGGTGCCCGCGTCACCGTCGCATCCCCGGCAGCCGGACGTCGCCGCCGCCGTGCCCGTGGCGGAGGAGGAACTCGTGCGCGCCGTCGCCCGCTTCGGGCACCGCTTCGCGTACGACCGGCTGACTGCGCCGGGGACACCGGCCGCGAGCGAGGAGACCCCCGCGGGCGAACCCGCCCCCGCGCTCGACGTCGGCGCGCACCACCCGTTCAGCTCGACCGTCCCGCGCAAGCGGTGACGGGGAGGGGAGAACCTGACGATGCCGCGGACCGAGCAGGAGGCGGTGGCCTTCGTCGAGCACCACATCGAGGTGCGGAACGAGCACGACCTGGAGGAGATCCTCCGGCTGTGCACCGAGGACGCCGAGCCGGCGTCGCCGTTCGCGGGGCAGGCGGCCGGCAGCGACGTGGTGCGCGGCCGGGAGGGCCCGCGCGAGTACGCCGGCACCGCGCCGGCCAGGAACCCCCGGCCCTCGGTCCGAGACCGTCGACGTACTGCGCTGCGTGGACACCGCCACGGTCTGCACGCGCGGCGTCGGCGGCCGCATGGTGGCCGAGGCGCTGTTCGTCGACGACGGGGGACTGACCAGCGAGGTACTGGCGCACTGCACCTGTTCTGCGGCGTGACCCCGGTCATGCCGCCCGAGCCCGCCCGGGCGGCCGGGGAACCGGTGCCTGTCGCGCACGGGTACGGGCTCGTCGCGGGAGCCGGACCGGAGGGACCGGCCCGTCGGAACGGCACGGGAAAGCCGCCTCCGGACGGCGACGCCGGTCACGGCCGGCGTGGTGAGCGGCGGTGGTGGCGGACGCCGACCGCGGTGAACCCACGCGGGACCGCCGCTGCCGGGGCGGTCAGGACGCGGCGGGGACCGCCGCGTCGAGGCCGCGGGACGCGACGAGTTGCGCACTGCCGTCGGCCAGGCGGTAGGACAGACCCACCACGGCGGCCCGGCCGGCGGCCACTCGGTCGGCCAGGACGCGGGAGCGTTCCAGCAGCAGGTCGACGGTGTGCCGGATGTGCTCGGCGAGGATCTCCTCGGGCTGGTCGCGTCCGGCGGCGCGGGCCGCCAGCACACTCGGGGTCACCCGCTCGACGACGTCCCGGACGAAGCCGGCGGGCACCTGGCCGCCGTCGGCGGCGGCGCGGGCCGCCGCGATGGCCCCGCACGAGTCATGACCCAGCACCACGACCAGGGGGCAGTCCAGCACGCTCACGCCGTACTCGATGCTGCCCAACGCCTCCGCGCCGACGACGTGCCCGGCGGTGCGCACCACGAACAGGTCCCCCAATCCCTGGTCGAAGATGATCTCGGCGGCCAGCCGGGAGTCGGAGCATCCGAACAGCACGGCGAAGGGCTGCTGGGACGGTGCGATCTCGGCGCGGCGGGTGGCGTCCTGGTTGGGGTGCTCGGGGGAGCCCGTGACGAAGCGCTGGTTACCTGCCAGCAGCAGCTCGAAGGCGTCGCGGGGCGTCAGGTCCTGGATCTCGGTCATGGACGCAGCCTACGACCCGGCCCCGGCTGTCGCACCGCTCGGACCCGCCGGGAGGACCTGCCATGTGAGGCGTTCCATCCGGGGGGTGAGATCCACGCCACCACCTCCCACACGTTCCCCCCTCCCGGGGCATCGGCGTCCCGGTGCCGATCGCCGACCACGACGACCTCCTCCACGCGTTCACCGTCGGCTCCGGAAGCGAACGCGACCTCTCCTGCCCGCACCCCGGAACCGGGCCCGACCCCGTCCGTCCGCCCGCGCACGCGGCAGCTCCCGTGCCTCGCCGGACGCGAGGTCCGGGGCGGCCGCCACCTCGCGCCGGGCGGCGCCCCGCTCCGTGCCCCGGCGGATCTCCCGTGCCTTCCCGCGGCGTGCTCGTCGGTCGGCACCGCCCTGGAGCACCAGGGTCTCTCGTTTGGATCATGCCGGGCTCGCGGGCCCCGGCACCGTGCCTCGCCGCGTTGTCGTCGGCCGGCGGGGCTCCGCCCTGCCGCCCTCCTCCGCCTCGCGAGGCACGGCACCGGACCCCGCTCCCTGATCCGGCCCGGTCCAAACGAGAGACCCTAGGGCAGCTCGAAGCCCAGCGCCCGCGCGGCCCGCTCGGCCGTCGGCTGCGACCAGTGCTCCGCCACCGCCTGGTGGGACGACAGCGAGCGCGGCTCGGCGCGGTCGAGGTACAGGGTGCCGTCGAGGTGATCGGTCTCGTGCTGCACGATCCGCGCGGGCCACCCGGTGAACACCTCGTCCAGCGCCCGTCCGTGCTCGTCCTGCCCGGTCAGCCGCACCTCGGCGGGCCGCGCCACCACCGCCTGGTACCCCGGCACGCTGAGGCACCCCTCGAAGAAGGCGACCCGCCTCGCTCCGACCGGCTCGTACGACGGATTCACCAGGACCCGGAACGGCTGCGGCACCCTCCCGCGCGTCAGCCGCACCTCCTCCGGAACCGGTGCCGGATCCTCGATCACCGCGATCCGCAGCGCCACCCCGACCTGCGGCGCGGCCAGCCCGACCCCCGGCGCCGCGCGCATCGTGATCCGCAGCGCCTCGACGAACCGGGCCAGCAGCGCGGGTTCCAGCTGACCGTCGAAGGGTTCGGTGCCGCGCCGCAGCACCGGGTCGCCGGCCGCGACGATGGGCAACGGTCCGCCCGTGGCGAGGAGTTCCTCGACCTGCTCGGCCAGGGGTACGTGATCGTTCGGAGTTCCCATCGCGCCAGGATGCCACGCGGGGGAAGGACGTGAGCCGTGGTCGTGCCGGTGCCCGGCTCCCCGAGGGGAACCGGGCACCGGCCATGCCGACGACGGGGCGACAAAGCGACAGGGCGACAGGGCGACAGGGCGACAGGGCGACAGGGAGCGCCCTACTCCTCGTCGAACCGCCCCGCCAGCGCGGAGGCGATGCGCAGATGCGGCTGGGCCTCCTCGTGCCGCCCCTGCCGCTCGAGCGTGCGGCCGAGCATCAGCCGGGCGTAGTGCTCCACCGGGTCGCGCTCCACGATGACGCGCAGCTCTGCTTCCGCGCGGCGCAGTTGGGCCGAGTGGTAGTAGGCCCGCGCCAGCAGCAGCCGCGGCCCGGTCTGCTCCGGCACCTCCTCGACCAGACCGTCCAGGACGCGCGCGGCGGCGGCGTAGTCCTTGGCGTCGAAGAACATCCCGGCCCGCTCCCAGCGCTCGGCCGGTGTTCCGTGGTCGTAGTACGTGGTGTCCACTCGTACCTCCTTCGGGGCCGACAACGGTCTCGGGCGGCGTCCTATTCCGCTCCGTGTTCCCCTCCGCGGATCCCCCGGGGGGCCGCGTCGGCCGTGGCGGCCAGTTCCGCGTCGGCCCGCTCGGTGACGAGGGTGAGCACCCGTCCGGCGACGGCCAGGTCCTCGGCGGGGATGCCGCTGTAGATCCGGGCGGAGATCACCCCGGTCTCGGCCGAACTCCGTTCGTGCACCTCCCGTCCGGCGTCCGTGATCCGCACCCCGGACGGCTCGTGCGGGGCCAGCAGCCCCGAGGCGATCAGCTCGTCGACCACGCCGTCGGCCTCCGCCGGGGGGATCTTGAGGGAGCCGGAGACGTCCCCGGCGAGGCGGGCGCGGTCGACCGGGCCGGGGCCGGACACGACGACGGCCCGGAGGGCGACGGACTGCTGGAAGGTGACGCCGTGGCGGACCAGCACGCTCTCGAGGACCGCGCGGCCGGCGTAGTGGGCCAGGCCGATGACACGGCCGTTGACAAGGGGCGGGGTGGTGGTCATGACTGCTCCGTCTCGTGCTCGCTCGCGTGATCGGCTGAAGGGTCGAGAGGTGTGGCGAGAGGTGTGTCGAGCAGGGTCGTCAGATCGTGCATGAACGCCCGGGTGCGCGCGCCGTCGAGACCGCCGAGCGGTTCCAGCAACTGGCGCAGGAGTTCCTGGACGATCTCGATCGCCCGTCGGGTGACCTCGACGCCCCGCTCGGTGAGCGCCAGTTGCACGGCGCGCGGGTCACGGGGGTCCCGGGTGCGCTCCAGGAGGCCGGCGGCCTCCAGGGCGCGGGCGAGCTTCGACACGTAGAGCGGCTCGAGTCCCGTGTGGTCGGCGAGGCGGCGCTGGCTGGGCCGTTCACCGGAGCGCCGCATCCCGTGCAGCGTCGCCACCACGGAGTACTGCGCGTGCGTCAGGCCGAGCGGGGCCACCGCGCGGTCGACCGCCACGCGCCATTTCATGGACAGCCGCCAGACCAGGAATCCGGGCGTCGCGCCCTCGTATGCCGAGCTCATGACGAATACCGTACATGGCTATCATAGCCATGGCTACTGTTTTCGGACGGACTCCACCGCCGGTATCCGGAACCACCGCCACGGGCGGGGCGACGGACTGACGCACGGTGCCCCGCGGGGCTAGGTTGTCCGGCATGAGCAATCTTGAGCGCGAGGCGGTTCCCTCCCCGTGCGGCGGCCGGGGCTTCGTCGTGGCGGAACCCGTGCGGGAGCTCCTCAGCCCTCGGCACGTCAAGCTCGGCGAGTCCGGCGAGGTCCGGCGTCTGCTGCCCAACCTGGGGCGTCGCATGGTCGGCGCCTGGTGCTTCGTCGACCACTACGGCCCCGACGACATCGCCGACGAACCCGGCATGCAGGTGCCGCCGCACCCGCACATGGGGCTGCAGACGGTGAGCTGGCTGCACGAGGGGGAGGTGCTGCACCGTGACTCCACGGGCAGCCTCCAGACGATCCGCCCGCGCGAGCTGGGTCTGATGACCTCCGGCCGGGCGATCAGCCACTCCGAGGAGAGCCCCCGCTCGCACGCCCGCTTCCTGCACGGCGCCCAGCTGTGGGTCGCGCTCCCGGACGGCCACCGTCACACCGAGCCCCGCTTCGAGCACCACGCCGACCTGCCGGTCGTCACGGCGCGGGGCCTCGAGGCCACACTGGTCCTCGGCGACCTCGACGGGGCCACCTCGCCCGGCACGGCGTACACCCCGATCGTCGGCGCCGACCTCGCCCTGACCCGCGGCGCGGACGTCCGCCTGCCGCTGGAACCGGACTTCGAGTACGCCGTGCTCTCCATGTCCGGCGAGGCCCACGTCGACGGTGTACCGGTGCTCCCCGGCTCGATGCTCTACCTCGGCTGCGGCCGCGGCGAACTCCCGCTGCGCGCCGAGTCGGACGCGGGCCTGATGCTCCTGGGCGGCGAGCCGTTCGGGGAGGAGCTGATCATGTTCTGGAACTGGATCGGACGGTCGCAGGAGGAGATCGAGCAGGCCCGTCGGGACTGGATGGAAGGGACGCGGTTCGGGGAAGTGAAAGGGTACGACGGGCCCCCGCTGCCTGCTCCGGAACTCCCGCCGGTCCCCTTGAAACCACGGGGAAGGACACGCTGACCTGCGGAAACGACTGAGTGGGTTGCGGACCTGAGTGGGGGTGGCGGGCGATTCCGTGGTGCGGCCGTCTGCGAGTGGCTGTGGTGGTGCTTCTGCTGACCTGACGCTGACTTCCTTGACACCTCGTCAGGTCCGCTGCTCGGCCCGCAACAGCGGAAACAATCCCCTGCCTCATCGGCGTCGGTGACCTCCGAGCGGAGGAGGAGAGGGGAGCGGGACTGAAGCTGTTTCGCGTGGGTCTCGCCCGTTGTCCGGGGACGACCCGTCCGTGGTGTACCCCTCACGGATCGTCGGTGGGCTGCTTCTCTTCTCCCGGGGGAGCGGGGGAGGCGTGAGGTGCCGGCGGGCCACGACCGCGAACAGGATGTAGGCGAGTACTGCCAGCACGGCCGTGATGATCCATGCGTGCGATCCGGTCGGACTGTAGACCCGCCCCGCGTGGCCCACGTCCACGGCGGGCGCCGTCTGTCCGGCCTCGAACGTGTCACGGCCGCTGCCGTACAGCTTGACGCCCTCGAGCTCCACGGTGCCGTCGTCGGACCGGAACGTTCCTGTCCACTCGCAGGTGGTGTGTCCGGCGTGCCCGAAGCACATGAGACGGGCCGCGGTGAAGGTGCCCCGCGGCCCGTCCGCCGTGGCGGCCCTGGCGGCGGTGCCGAGGTTCGGCACCGACATCCAGAACAGCAGGACTCCGGCCAGCAGGAGCAGCAGGGAGACGAACCCGGAGGGTTTTCTCCCGCTTGTGTTCATGCCGTCAATCCTTCGGCGCGCAGGCGCACCGCGCGGTGGCGTTGTCCGGCCGGTCCGCGCGGGTGTGGAGGTACATCGCCACCACCATGGGGACCGTCACCAAGGTGTTGTAGAAGAGGTGCAGTTCCACCCGGGGCATGATCAGCTGAACCAGGCTCGTCGGAGCGGCCTTGCCCGGCAGGTGCGCGCCCGCGAGCGCCTGGACCAGGAGCAGCAGATGCTCCAGGTGGTGCCACACCTGGATGCCGAGCGACACCTTCCACCAGGTGCCCGAGCGGCCGGCGAAGCCCGGGAGCAGGAGGAACAGGCCGACCATCATCACCAGGGCGTAGCCGTAGTGCATCCATTCCGAAGTGACGAGCCACGGGAACGGAATCCCGAGCACGCCGCGCGCCTCCGGGATCGTCCAGCCCAAGACGTAGATCTGGTACGCCTGGACCAGGTGCTCCGCCCAGTGCGCGACGACGATGACCACGAATACGCGCAGACCGAGTTGGTGGTGACGGCTGTTGAGGGAGTCGAGCCCGCCCCGCAGGGTGTGCGGTAACGCTCCCGTGCTGATGGCCATGCCTGAACCTCCGCGCTCAGGGAAAGGTGGCTCATTACACCAGGATCGTGCGCGGGAGGGCTTCTTCCCTCGTGCTCTCCTTGTGGGGGCCGGTCCGTGGATGCCCGCGCCCCGCCGACCGACCCGGTGGCCCGCCTGCGGTGTGCCCGGTGCCCGCCGTCCCGTCCCTCACCGAACGGACCCCGCTGCTCGGGGGCTTGATCGCAGAAGGGCCAGTCGTCCCGTCCCCCCCCGGCGGTCGGAGGTCCGGCCACGACACGGGAAGTTCCCCCCGCTCCCGCGGGCTGTTGCCACCGACGGGACGGTTCATTAGCTTCCTGGCAGCACGAGGCCCCGTCGTTCCGCGCCCCCGTCCCTCACCGGTCGTCTGTCTCCCCTTCTCCCGGAGGAAGAGCCATGCCCCATATCGCACTGAACAACGACCTCCCCGGAATCACCGGCCTGATGGTCCACCGCCCCGACACCGGCGGCCCGCTGGGCGACCTCGCGGACGCTCTGCTGAGGGCGCCTTCCTCGCTCGAACCGGGAGAGCGCGAGCTGATCGCGGCGTACGTCTCACGTCTCAACGGCACCGAGTTCTGCGCCTCCTCGCACGGGGCCTTCGCCGCCGCGCAACTGACGGGCGGTCGGGAACTGGTCCGGGACGTGCTGGCCGACCCCGGCACCGCACCGGTCAGCGGCCGGCTGCGTGCGCTGCTGGCC
This sequence comes from Streptomyces griseomycini, assembly GCF_014203535.1. Taxonomy (GTDB): domain Bacteria; phylum Actinomycetota; class Actinomycetes; order Streptomycetales; family Streptomycetaceae; genus Streptomyces; species Streptomyces griseomycini. Next base: position 49,926 of record NZ_JACHJI010000013.1, on the reverse strand, counting down.
GTGGCGGCCGAGGTCCAGAGCGCCGCGCGGCCGGTCTCCGACAAGACGATCGCGGCGGCCCGCGCCGAGGGCGTGGACGACACGGACCTGCACGACACCGTTCTGATCGCCGCGGCGTTCTGCATGTACAACCGCTACGTCAGCGGCCTCGCCACGGAGCTGCCCGAGGACGATGCGTACTACCAGCACGCCGCTCGACGGATCGTGGCCGACGGCTACCGGGCGGGGATCGTCGAGGGCGACTGACGCCACCCACCCGGGAGGAGACGACACGGGGGCACCCGCCGCAGGTGTGGCGCGGACGGCGGTCCGGAACGACGCCACGGCGCCGGCCACAGCGCGAGTCCCCGCCGGTGGCCGCCGCGCCGCCGCCCCCGAGAGGAGTCTGCTGTATGACCGGCACGACCGCCGAACCGCTACCGGACGCCGTCCACCACCTCACCTACCGCGCCTGTCGGGAGAACATCACCCGGCTCGTCACCTCGTGCCCGTCGGTCGCGGAGCTCCCGGTGCCGGCCTGTCCCGGCTGGAGCGTGCGCGATCTCGTGGGACATCTCGTGCTGGTCTGCCGGTTGGCCGTCGACGAGGACCCGGGTGAGATCAGCGAGCCGCCGCCCCCGCCTCCGGGGATCCCTGTCGACGAACTCGTCACCACCTGGGCCGAGTTGGAGAAGGAGCTGGCAGGGGTGCTGCCACGCGCGGACTGGCTGCGCCGCCGCATCCTTCCGCTGGACGCGTTCTCGCACGAGCTTGATCTCCGTTCCGCCCTCGGCGTACCCCCGCCCGACTGCCACCCCGCCCTCGCCGACGCGCTGGATCTCGCCGTCACGGGCTTCACCCTGGCGCTGCACGAGCACGGCCTGCCCGCGTTGCACGTCCGGACGCCCGACCGGGTGTGGGTGGCCGGGAAGGGCGAACCGGCCGCCACGTTGGGCGGAGGGAGCAGGGAGGTCTTCCGCGCGCTGACCGGGCGGCGCACGGCCCGGCAGATCGGCGAGCTGTCCTGGAGCGCGCCGCCGGCGACGTGGCTGCCCGCGTTCACCTGGGGTCCGTTCACGCCGCCACCGCACCCCGTCGAGGAGGCGGCGCCCACCGTTCCGGCGCTGGAGCGGCACCCCCGTGACTGACGATCGTCGCCACCCGGGAGACCGGGTGGCGACGATCGTCAGAGCCCGGGGCCGCTTCTTCGCGTCGGCTTCCGCTCAGCCCGCGGTCTCCAGCCGACGGCGGCGCTCACCGGCGGGGCGGCCCGACGCCGCGCGGAAGACGATGGGGCGGGCGATGGCCTGGAAGTCCACGTCCGGGTCGAGACGACGGACCGTCTGCTCCACCATGAGGAGCGCGAGGAGGGGGAACACGAACTCCGACGAGGCGTAGATGCCGTTGCGCCGTTGGCTGGCGAACAGTTCGGTGGAGAACGCGATCAGGTCGAAGTCGCGGGCGGTGGTGCCGCCGTACCGGTCGACGAGGCGGGTCATGTCCGCGGTGAAGGCAGCCGTGTCGCTGTGCCGGTCGACCTGTTCGGCGCTGGCCAGCACCGCTTCGGCGCACCGGGGGCCGTTGCGGAAGCCGAGGTTGAGGAAGAACAGGGCCAGGTTCTCCCGTACGACTTCGGGGACGCGGTAGACGAACCCGGCGTCGAGGACGACCACGGAGCCGGTGCGGGTGAGGCGCAGGTTGCCGGGGTGCAGGTCGCAGTGGACCAGCCCGGTGCAGAACAGCATCTCGAAGACGGCCCGGAGCGTCTGGTCGGCGAGCACCCGGCGGCGCTCGGTGCTCAGTTCGGCCACCTCGACGTGGTCGCGTACCCCGGGCACGAAGTCCATGACGACGCAGGACTCTCCGCACAGCTCCGTGACGGGTGCGGGTACGGCGATGAACTCGAGGGTGGAGAGGTCGTCCCGGAGCAGGGCAAGATTCCGTGCTTCGGCGTCGAGGTCGAGTTGGCGGAGCACGCTCGCCCCCACGGCGTGCGCCATGTCGGCGAGCGGGGCTCCGCGGAGCCCCGGCAGGCGTCCGGCGAGCGCGAAGACCGTGCTGAGGATGGCGACGTCGCGGCGGACCGTGTCGGTGAGGCCGGGCCGGCGGAGCTTGACGGCGACCTGGGTCCCGTCGCTCAGACGGGCCGGGTAGACGCAGGCGATGCTGCCCGACCCCAGGGGTTCGGGATGGAAGTCCGTCAGCGACTTCGCCCGTTCGGGGCCGAGATGCTCCGTCAGCGCCTGGTGGACGTCCTGGGGCCGCATGGGTTCGACGTTGTCGTGCAGGCGTCTGAGCGCCGCGCAGGCGCGGGGCGGCAGGACGTCCTCACGGGTGCTGGCGATCTGGGCGAACTTGATGAAGGCAGGGCCCAGTCGCTCGACGATCCGGGAGAGCTCCTCGGGCCAGTCCGCGGCGGTGGTCGGTCGTCCCCCCAGACGCCGCCAGGCGTGTCGCACCAGGTGGCGGGTGGTGCCCGCGGAGACGGTCGACAGGATCCGGCCGAGGCGCAGCAAGGCGGCGGTGGTGGTCACGGAGGGCAGATCAGGACGTTCAGCTCGTTCCATATGGCCACACGTTCCTTAAGTAGATGATCTACAGTCCCCAGTATCCGCCAAGGGATTCCCGGATGCATCGTGCTTGACAGGTAGAGGTGACTTAGTTTTCATATAACTACCTCGCATGGGGTGCACTGCCTATCTGCGGAGGAAACATGACCCAATCGATCGAATCCCGGATGAAGGAAGGGCTGGTGGCCCTGACGCCGCCGCCGGCCGCCCGGTACAACGACCCGGCGGAGTACCTGGACTTCGCCCGGCCGATCACCGAGAAGTTCCTGCCGTACGACACGCGTAGCGACAGCGAGCTCCGGGAGGTCTCCGAAGGGCACGAGAGCCCCCTGGAGCGCGAGCGCGCGCTGTGGGAGCTCGCCGACCGCAACCCGGAGGAGAGCCTCGCGTTCATCTCCGACACGATCGGTACCGAGAAGGACCGCCTGGTCCGCTCGGGGGCCCTGTGGCTGGCCCTGCGTTCGGCCGGCCCGAGGGCTCTGGGTGTCCTCGAGAAGTACGCGACGGACGACGATCCCGAGGTCGCCGACTGGGCGCGCGTGCTCACCGGCGACATCACGGGCGCGAAGCCGCAGCGGGTGTACGGCGAGGCCGAGGTCGAGGAGACCGGGTACTTCGACCAGACGGTGCCGCTCATCATCGGCGGCCGGGTCGTCATCATGACCCCCGGCGTCGGCGCGGTCCGCGCGGTGCTCTCGCCGCTGTGGTTCGACTCCATCCTCGGCCGCGTGCTCGCGAGCACCAACGTCTCGACGATCCGCACCGACCTCACCGTCGAGAAGGAGCTCAAGGGCCTGAACGAGGACGGCTCGTGCCACTACGAGATCTTCCCGTTCCGCGGGCTGAGCGTCGAGTACGACGGCAACCACCTGGAGCACAACTACCTCTCCGAGACGCTGCGGCCGTTCTACCCGAGCGGCTTCGTCGGCAAGGGCGAGATGGTCGAGGTGCCCGTGTCGCTCGGCCGTATCGCGCTCACGTCGCTCGCCCGCAAGGGTGAGGTGGCCATCCACGGCGACGGTCCGCGTGCGCAGCGCCTGCGCGACGCCGACATGCCGTTCGTGGAAAGCGTGCGCGGCCGGTACTACGGCTGGGCGGCGGTCAACCTGGACCGCACCTTCGACCGCGGCACCGTCGGCGCCGGCGACGTGCAGCTGTCGAACCCGACGGACCCGATCGCGGGCCCGATGACCAACGCGAAGCTGTACGGCACGTTCCGCGGCAAGTCGGGCGACTACACCGGCGCCGGCCGCTACACGCTCAACTCGATCAAGTGCCACGGCCGTCCCGACGGCAGGATCGACGTGGTCCAGGGCGGTGCCGAGCTGGCGGCCGAGTGACCTGGGTCGTGACATGACGGTGCGCCCCCACGCGGGTGGGGGCGCACCGTTGCGTCGTGCCCCGCACCGCGTGGGGCGACGAACGACGAAACGGGGGGCCTGCCGGCTGGCTCAGTCCAGGCCGAGCATCCGGGAGCAGCGGAGCACGGCCTCCGGGTCGCCCTTGATGCGCACATCCCCGGTGGCGATGGCGTGGAACGGGGACAGCATCCGTGCGCCCACCCGGACGAACGTACCGGCGTCGCACTCGATGGTCAGCGCGGGCTCCGCCACCGCGCCGCGCTCGAAGGACACCCGGCCGCCGCGCACCAGGATCTGGAAGGTCTGCTCGCCGACCCTGAACTCGTAGACCTCGTCCACCTCGGGGACGGCGTCATCCACGATCATCGCCTGCACGGCGAGGAAGCCCCACTCGGCGCGGGTCGCCCCGTCGGCGTCCGACTCGTCGAGGAACTTCAGGCCCCAGCGAGCGAGCGTGAGGACGGGCTCCCGCAGCTCCTGTCCGGACTCGGTGAGCCGGTAGAGCCGGGCGCGCCCGTCGTCGGCCACGGACGTCTGCTCCACCAGGCCGTGGTCGCCGAGCATCCGCAGCCGGTCGGTGAGCAGGTTGGGACCGATGCCGGGAAGGTTCTCCAGCAGGCTCTTGAAGCGGGCGGGACCGATCAGCAGCTCCCGCACGATGAGGAGGGTCCACCGCTCACCGATGACGTCCAGCGCGGCGGCCAGACCGCAGAACTGTCCGTACTCACGTTTCACAGCGGCCTCCTTTACTCTCGTTGTCGATAGTAACATTCGTGGTCTTTGCAAGGGAGTGCGGAGAGGCCGGCGAACCGGCCGGTCGGCCGGGCCGTGCCGGACGGGCGGAGCGCGGCGGGGACGGGGCCGCGAGGCCGTGTCGGCCGGGCGCGCGGATCAGGCCCGGACCCCGGCGCCCCGATCGCCTGCGGAGGAAGTCCGTGGCCGCCAACGCCCCTATTGAAAAAGGCAGTTCGGAAGTCGACCGAGGATTCCGTGCCCTCCGTGTCCGGTGCTCCGCAGCGACCCGGGACGGCGGCCTCCTCGCCGGTCCGCCGCAGTGCCGGCATGCGGCGGCGGCACGTCGGTGGCGCGCGGAGCCGGGGCGGATCCGGCGCCGCGCGGGGCGTGGGCGCCCGACGTGATCCTTGCCGTTCACTACGTATTCGTATAGCCTCCTGCCGGACAGCTCGATTCGCAGGCCCCCTTTCCCGGGGCCCAGATCTCGCTGGGTGGTGGATTCCGTGTATTTCATCTGGTTCCTGCACAGGGTGCCCAGGTCACGCGAAGAGGATTTCCGCACCGTCGTCTATGACGCCGTCGAAGTGTTCCGCCGGCACGGCGCCATCGGGGGCACTGTCATGGAAGTGAGCGACCCGGCGGCGAAATACGGCTGCTCGGACATCGAATCCGGCGTCGACGTGGCGGCGGACGAGGTGATCTACGCCGAACTCACCTACTTCCACGACCGCGCGCACTACGACGAGGTCATGCCGAAGGTCGACGCCGACCCCGAGTTGGCGGAGCTCTACGAAAAGCTCGTGGAGACAGTCGATGTCTCGAGAATTCTGCGCAGCGAGATGAGCACCGTATTCGAGTTGATGAACACCGACGAGTACGCCAAGTACCGGAGTACTCCGCACAGGCAGTGGCATCCGGCGCACCGGGAGACAGTGTGACGACTGAGCACCAGGAGGAGGCCGGTTCGGCGAAAGCCGAACCCACGTGGAACTTACGGGCCGTCACCTGGCTCTCCGGGGCCCAGTTCTTCATGTTCGGCATCGCCATCGGCGTGATGACGGTCGCCTGGGCGGAGGTCATCCGCTCCCTCGATCTGAGTGACGGGTTCTTCGGCACCGCGCACCTGCTGCTGCCGGTCGTTGGACTGCTGACCCTGCTCGCCGCCAAGCGGATCTACCGCTACCTGGATCACCGCTGGATCGGCATCTACGGCCAACTCGCCCTCATCGGGCTGCTCGTGATGCTGGCCGTGAGCGACCACTTCGTGGGCCTGCTGATCGCCTTCGTCCTCGCCGGCCTCGGATCCGCACTGGTCGACACCGCCACCAACAGCGTGTTCATGGAGATCCAGGCCCGCAGCGGCCGCGAAGTGATGAACATGATGTACGCGATCAACAGCGGCGGCACGGTCATCAGCGCCCTCGGCGCGGGTGCGCTGATCAGCCTGGACATGAACTACCGCTGGGTCGCCGTGCTGTTCGTCGCCATCATGGTGCCGGTGCTCCTCGCCTCCTTCGTCATCAGGTACCCGCCGGTCAACCGGGAAGAGCCCGAGGAGGCGCCGAGCGGCGCGGAGGCGGAGGGCGGCACCGGACTCGTCAAGCTGATGCGCAACCCGCTGTTCCGCGTGGTCTTCGTGATGACCGTGCTCGGCATCGCGGTCGAGAGCATCGTGCAGGTCTGGTCGGTCATCTACGTCGACCAGCTCCTCGACGCCCCCATCGTCTACGGCGGCGCGGCCTTCGCCCTCTTCAGCCTCACGATGATGATCGGCCGGATGATCAACGCCTGGCTGGTGGCCTCCCTGGGCATCCGCAGGTCGTTCCTGATCTCCGCGGCGGGAACCGCCCTCTCCGGCGCGCTGCTGATGGGCGCCTTCGACCTGTGGTTCTCCGTCTTCGCGTTCCTGCTCATGGGCATCGCCATCGCCGGCGTACAGCCCACCTGCCTCAGCGCCGCGGCCCGGGTGGCGCCCAGCCGCGTCAACATCGTCGCGGCGGCCATGATGGTGCCCGCGTACGCCGCGTTCATCGCGACGCCGACCGTTTACGGGTGGCTCTCCGACGCCACCTCCCTGAACACCGCCATGGTGCTCGTCGTGGCCGCAGGCGTCGGGGTCGGCGTGCTGGCCCTGGGCCGCCCGATCGCGGAGGCCGACCGGGCGGCGGAGCCGGCCGAGTCCGGGGATCCCACGCTCATCGCCCGGGCCTGACCGGCCCGTCCGCGCCGCGCACCGCCGGCGCACTTCCATCACGCCCGGCCCCGTGCACTCCTCTCCCCGCCCACGCACAGAAGCGGAGTTCATGATGAGCGGATCGCTCAGCGCCCTCGGAACGGCATCGCGCACGGCACGCACGGCGAGGCTCGACCGGGTCCTTCCGGCGACACCCGACGAGGTGTGGCGGGCCTGGACCGAACCGGACCGGCTGCCTCACTGGTTCGGTCCGGTCCTCAAGGGCGTACCGGGGCCCGATGCGGAGTACGTCCTCGAGGGCCGCGGCGAGCACGGCGACACCATCGTCTGCCGCGTCCTGGCCTGGGAGCCGGCCAGCCGGCTGCGGGTCACCTGGCGCTACACCGGCGAGAGCGAGTCCGAGCTGCAACTGGACCTGTCGCCCACGGAAGACGGCGGTACCCGACTGCTCCTCGAGCACGTGGGGTTCGGCCCGGAGGCCGACCCGGTCGACTACGCGGCCGGCTGGCATATGTACACCGACAACCTGGAAGCACACCTCGCCGGCACGCCCGGGGTGGCGGACTCCGACGCGCGCTGGAGGGAACTGATGCCCGTCTACGCCGCATCCGCCGACTGAGTTCGCAGAACAGAGCAAGGAGAGAGCACGGCATGAGCACCACCGACGAGAACGGCACCCCCCAGGGCGCCGTTCAGGTCCCCGACATCCTGCACTCCACGCTGGTCCGCGTGGCGCCCGACGTCGTGTACGACCTGCTGTCCAGCGGCACGGGCTGGGACAAGTGGTTCACCGACGGCTCGGCCTTCGGCCCGTCCGAGGGCAGCCCGGTGCACCTGGTCTGGCGCGGGTGGACCGACGACGGCAGCGATGTCACCGACGACGGGGTGGTCAAGGAGTGCGTGCCGAACGAACGCTTCGCGTTCACCTGGGGCACACCGCCCTCGCTGGTCACCTTCACCACCGCCGAGCACCCGGACGGCACCTGGCTCACGGTGGTGGAGACGGGACTGCCGCAGACCGCGGCCGGTCTCGCCCGGTTCGGGGAGTGCGCGACCGGATGGGGCGAGGCCCTGACCCTCCTCCGCTGCTACGCCGAACACGGAATCCGCCTGTCCACCTGAGCGGGCACCGCCCCCGCCGACACAGGAGCTGATGTTCATGACAGACCCCCGCACCCCATCACGTGTCGCTCTGGTCACCGGCGCCAGCACGGGCCTCGGCGAGACCATCGCAGAGTTCCTCGGCGGCGCCGGCTGGCAGCTCGTGCTCACCGCGCGGACCGAGTCCGATCTGGCGGCGGTCGCCGAACGGCTCACCGACCGGGGCGTCACCGTCGTCGCGGTGGCGGGGGACGTGGGGGAGGCCGCGCACCGGGAGCGGCTGATCGCCGAGGCCGGCTCGCTCGGACGCCTCGACTGGCTGGTGAACAACGCCTCCCAGATGGGGGTCAGTCCGATCAGGCCGCTCCTCGACCACCCGGTGGACGTCTTCGAGAAAGTGCTCCGCACCAATGTGGTCGCTCCCGTGGCCCTGGCGCAGCTCGCGCTGCCGCTGCTGCGGAAGACCGGCGGACTGGTGGTCAACCTCTCCAGCGAGGCGGCCGTGGACGTGTTCCCGTGCGCGGGCATCTACGGGGCCAGCAAGGCCGCCCTCGACCAGGCATCGCGCATCATCGCGGCGGAGCTGACCGACACCGGCGTGGGCGTCACCTGCGTCGATCCGGGAGGGATGCGCACGCGCGGCTACGCCGAGGCGGAGCCCGACTTCGACCTGTCGGGCGTGCCGGCACCGGACGTGACACTGCCGTTCTGGAAGTGGCTGGCACAGACCTCCTCCGGGGAGGTCTCCGGCCAGCGGTACATGGCGCAGGCCGGCCCCTGGGACACCCGATGAGCCCCCGGCCGGAGGCGGACGACGGGTACGGGGCTCCGTACAGCGCGCTCGCCCAGGTCTACGACCGCTGGATGGCCGCCGACCGCGTCCCGTACGACCAGTGGCTCAGCTTCGCGAAAAGACGATTTGCCGAATCCGGCCTCGAGGTGCGGAGCGTCCTCGACGTGTGCTGCGGCACCGGTATGACGATCAAAGCGCTGCAGGACCACGGCTACGAGGTCACCGGGGTCGACGCGTCCGCCCCGATGCTGGACATCGCCCGGACCCGCACCGCCCCCGGCACCGAACTGCTCTGCCTGGCCGTGCCCGACGAGCGCCTCGCGGAGCTGGGCCCCTTCGACGCGGCCCTCGTCTGCTTCGACGGGGTGAACTACCTGACGGGAGGAGACGCCCTCACCGCCACCCTGCACCAACTCGCCCGGGCGCTCAGGCCCGGCGGGGTGCTCGTCTTCGACCTCAGCACCCGGCGCGCCTTCGAAGAGATCGCCGCCCTCGGCGAGTTCGGCGAGGACTTCGGCGACTTCGCCTACATCTGGAAGACCCGGCACAAGCCGGACACACCCGCGTACGAATACCTCGTCTCCCTCTTCGTACCCGAGGGTGAGCTGTTCCGGCGATCGGTCGAGCAGCACGCGCAGCGCCACTTCACCCGCGACGAGGTCGGGAACGCGCTGCGCGCCACCGGATTCACCGACATCGCCGTCTCGGACGACTACACCGAGCGCGAAGCGACCGACACGACCCGACGGGAGACCTGGAGCGCCCGCCGCACGATCGGCTCCACACCACGATGACGCCCAGGAGGCCCTGATGCTGCGCCGTTTGTGCACCGCCACGCTCGCCACTGCCCTGTTCTGCGGACTGATGACCGGCACCGCCTCGCAGGCCGGGGCCGACGGACGGCTCGACGTGGTCGCCGAGAACCTGGTGACCCCCCGCGGGCTCACCTGGGACGCCCACGGCGGGCGCGTCCTGGTCACCGAGGCCGGCCGGGGCGGACCCGGCCCGTGTGCGCCCGGCGTGGGCGGGTACCCCGTCTGCTTCGGCGCCACCGGGGCCGTCACCTCGTACACCCCGGGGAAGAGGAAGACCGAGCGCATCGCCACCGGTCTCCCTTCGGTGATCAACGAGTTCAGTGTGCTCGGGCTGCACGACATCGACGCGAGCCGTGGGCGGATCTCCGTCGTCTTCGGCCTCGGCGGCGAGACGGCCACCCGCAACGGTCTGGGCCCGGCCGCGCGGGGGCTCGCACAGACCGGCACCATCGACAGGAAGGGCCGTCTTCACCCGGTCGGGGACCTCCTTGCGTTCGAACAGCGGTACAACCCGCACCGCGCGGACGTCAACGCCAACGCGTACGGGATCGCCCGGGTGCCGGGCGGGACCCTGGTGGCGGAGGCCGGCGGCAACAACATCCTGTCGGTCACCGACAACGGATCGGTCCGCATGGTGGCCCTGATGCCCGACCAGGTCGTCGACGGCAAGCCGCTCGAGTCGGTGCCGTCGACCATCGTGAAGGGGCCCGACGGAGCCTTCTACATCAGTGAGTACAGCGGCGAGCCGACCCAGCCGGGGAAAGCCCGGATCTGGCGCATGGCGCCCGGACGGAAGCCGGTCGTCGTGACGAGCGGGTTCACCGGCATCATCGACCTCGCCTTCGACCGCCAGGGACGGATGCTGGTGCTCGAACTGGCCGAGAAGGGCTTCGACTCGCCCGACCGCACCGGCCGGCTGGTGCGCGTCGAGCGGGACGGACGGCGGACGGTCCTGGCACGCGAGGGACTGGAGCACCCCGGCGGGGTCACCGTGGCCCCCGACGGTGACATCTACCTGACCAACCGCACGACCTCGCTCGGCGAGGCCGACGGCCAGCTGCTGCGACTGCGTCCGGGCCGGTCGTGAGGCCAAGGGGCGCCGGGGACGGGCCGACCGTCCCCGGCGCCCCCGGTCGCGGGCGGCGTCAGCCGTCGCAGTGGCCGCAGCCCTCCCGGCCGCTCCGGTCACCGTAGTCGTCGTGGTGCCGGACCCAGTTCATGATCCCCGCCTCTTCCTGGCGCCCGAGCGGGGTGAGATCCAGGTAATTGAACGTACCGTTGAGGAGATCGGTGCCGCGCGAGTAGGTCGAGTATGTATGGAACACCCTCTCGTCCTCGCGGAGGAAAACGCTCAGACCATGCTGCTCCCCGCTCAGGGCCCAGGAACCGATCCCGGCCTCCTGTAACTCCTCCTTCGTGCGGAAGTTGAAGAGAATCGGTGCCACGGATTCATCCATGGTGACGTGGAAGTCGTAGTTGAACGACGTCCCGTGGGACGAGAACCAGGGGAATGACCACCCCATGCGCTCGCGGAATTTCGTGATGGTTGCGAGCGGCGCACGGGAAACCGCGGCAAACGATGTGCGGGCCGCGTGCAGATGCGCCAAGTGGCCGATATTGTCGGCGAGGAGCGAGCACCCGGTGCAGCCGGCTTCCCAGTCGGGGTCCAGCATGAAGTGGTAGACGATGAGTTGACGACGGCCGTCGAACAGGTCGAGGAGGGTGGACGAGCCGTTCGGTCCGTCGAAGACGTACGGCTCGGTGATCTCGACCATCGGCAGTGCCCGGCGCCGGGCACTGAGTGCGTCCCGTTCCCGGTCGAACTGCTTCTCTCGTGCCAGCAGTTCCTTGCGGGCCGCCAACCATTCTTCTCGGGACACAATCGCTGGACTGCTCATTTCCGGGCCTCGCCTTCGTCGTGTTCTCCCAGCAGGGGAACCCTACCGGAAGCGCGGCGGCCGCAGCGTTCGACGCCCGTGGTGGCACTCGGTGCATTCGCGCTCTCCCGGGGGTCGAAACCCGCGCTCCCGCGATCCGGCAGTTCGGGCCGGGAATAGGGAGCGCACATTTCGAGTAGACAGCGGCCCCGAACCGCCGGGTACATTCGGCAGGTCTTTCCGTACCGCTTGAGGTACCCAGACGAGGGGGACCGCACAGTGACGGCTGCATTGCGCGCGCTCCGGCGCCGAATACTGACCCCGGCCTTGTCCAGTACGAGTCTGGAAGTCCGCGGATTCCGGAGAAAGGATCCGGAGGCCCAGGAACTGCTGGAGACTATCGGACGCAGCTTCCTCGAAGGCTACGGACAGATCGTCGAAGCACCGGATCCGCAAGCCGCGGAGCCCCGACTGGAAGCGGTTCCCCGGCGGTTCCGGGGTTTCGCCTACGAGGGCGCGGCCATGGGCTGCTCCATCATGGACGCGCTGCCCGGCAGCGGGGGACGACGCCTCAGCGGCCTGCTGGCAGGGCGCGGAGGCGCGCACACGTACATGGCCTACATCGGCGTCGGCTGGGCCATGGCGCGGCTGCCGCGGATGCTGCACCCGGACGTCCAGGAGACGGACCCGCTCCTGAGGTGGCTGATCCTGGACGGATACGGCTTCCACCAGGCGTACTTCCACACCGACCGCTACGTCCACGGGCAGCACCGCGAGCGGAAGCTGCCGTGGCCCCAGGACCAGGCATCGTACGCGCACCGCGCGGTGGACCAGGGGATCGGCCGGGCGCTGTGGTTCGTCGGCGGCACCGACGTCAACGCTGTCCTGGCGCTCGCCGGAGCCTTCGCCCCGGCCCGGCGCGGCGACCTCCTCAGCGGGGTGGGACTGGCCGCGACCTACGCCGGCGGGGCCGGCGCGGACGAACTGCGGCGCCTGCGGGACGGTGCCGGGGAGCACCGGCCGCAGCTCCTCCAGGGTTCGGCGTTCGCCGCGGAGGCGCGCGAACGCGCCGGACTGACGGAGCCCCACACCCGGCTGGCGACCGAGGTGCTGTGCGGCGTGGAACCGCCCGAGGCGGCACGCGTCTGCCGGGAGACACGGCCGGGCGCGTCCGACCGCGTGGACACGCCCGCGTACGAGACATGGCGTCAACGCATAGCCGGAGCACTCGTTTCCGGGGGAAGGTGCTAGCCACGTGACCACCGTGCGATCCCGTCTCCACCTGAAGCTCCCAGGAATCGTCGCCGTCCTCCTCATGGTGGTGACCTACATCGTGGTGCGTCCCGCGACGCCGTCCAACGCGCAGACCGACGAGCGGGCGAGCGCCTTCGCGTTCACCCCGAAGACCATCGCCATGCCCGCCGGCTACGACCAGCAGGAGATCCGCAAGGTCAACAAGTCCTACCGGCACATCGAGGCGTGGATCTCCTCGGTGGGCGCCGGCATCGCGATGAACGATGTCGACGGCGACGGCTTCTCGAACGACCTCTGCGTCACCGATCCCCGGATCGACGAGGTCGTCGTGACGCCCGCGCCCGACGAACGCGGCGACCGTTACGCGCCGTTCGTCCTCGATCCCGCCCCGCTCCCCATGGACGACGTGATGGCCCCGATGGGCTGCGCAGCCGGTGACTTCAACGAGGACGGGAACAGCGACCTGCTCGTCTACTACTGGGGCCGCACCCCGATCATCTTCCAGGCCCGGTCCGGTGGGGACGGCATGACCGCCGACGCCTTCGAACCCGTCGAGCTGGTCGCCGATGTGGGCAGGGCACGCTACACGGGGCCCCGGTGGCACAGCAACGCGGTGACGATCGCCGACTTCGACGGAGACGGCCACGAAGACGTCTTCATCGGCAACTACTTCCCCGACAGCCCTGTCCTCGACCCCTCCGTGCGGGGCGGCGTGGTCATGAACGACTCGCTCTCCAACGCCCTCAACGGCGGCGAGGACCACATCCTGCGCTGGACCGAGGACGGCTTCGTCCAGGCCGAGGACGTCATGCCCCGGGACATGCGCGTCGGCTGGACGCTCGGCGCCGCCGCCACCGACCTGGACGGCGACCACCTGCCCGAGCTCTACGTCGCCCACGACTTCGGCACCTCGCGACTGCTGCACAACAGGTCGGAGCCCGGCAGCATCAAGTTCGGCGAGGTGAAGGGCGCGCACCACCCGATGGTTCCCAAGTCCAAGCGCATAGGCGCGAGTTCCTTCAAGGGGATGGGCATCGACTTCGGGGACCTGAACCAGGACGGGCTGCACGACATGTTCGTCTCCAACATCACCACCTCCTTCGGTCTCCAGGAGAGCAACTTCGCGTTCATGAGCACCGCCGACGGCACGGACGACGTGCGCGCCCGGATGAGCCGGGGCGAGGCGCCGTACGTGGACCGCAGCGGCGGCCTCAACCTCGCCTGGTCGGGCTGGGGCTGGGACGTGAAGATGGGCGACTTCGACAACGACAGCCAGCTGGAGATCACCCAGGCCACCGGCTTCGTCAAGGGCCGGAACAACCGCTGGGCCCAGCTTCAGGAACTGGCCACCGCCAACGACGGCCTGGTCGCCCACCCCGGCTGGTGGCCCCACGTCAGGAAGGGCGACGACCTGGCCGGCTCCCAGACCATGCGGTTCTTCGCCAGGACACCGGACGGCGACTACGCGAACCTGTCGGACAGGCTCGGCCTGGCCGTGCCCGTCCCCACTCGCGGCATGGCCGTCGGGGACTCCAACGGCGACGGCAGGCTCGATCTGGCGGTGGCACGGCAGTGGGGCGAGCCCGGCTTCTACCTGAACGAGAGCCCGGCAGCCGGCGACTTCCTGGGCCTGAAGCTGACCCACCCCACCGGATCACCGGTCGTCGACGCCCAGGTGTCCGTGACCCTGCCCGACGGCACCCGGAGAGTCAGCCGGGTCGATGGCGGCGGCGGCCACTCCGGCAAGCGCAGCCACGACGTGCACATCGGTCTCGGCGAGCAGGGCGACGCACCCCTGCGGGTGCGGCTGAAGTGGCGCGACCGCTCCGGCGCGGTCCACGAGAAAGACCTGAGGCTCGCCCCCGGCTGGCACGACCTCCAGCTCGCGTCCGACGTCAAGGAGAAGTGACCGACATGACCGAGGCACCCACCACACCCCCACGGCACGACCCGAAGATCGTCACCGCGCTGCGTCGGTTCGCCATCTCGATCACCGTGCTCAACATAGCCGGGTACACCGTGCTCGGTTTCGAACAACCCTGGCTGTGGCCCTTCATCGCGGTCGCCGTCGGCTACTCCGTCGAAACGGTCCTGGAGTTCATCGGGGCCTGGGTCGAGGAGCGCCGGCCGCGCTTCGCCGGGGGCGGGGCGAAGGGCGTCCTGGAGTTCCTGTACCCCAGCCACATCACCGCGCTCGCCGTCAACATGCTGCTCTACGTGAACGACCGGCTGTGGGTGATGGTCCTCGGGGTCGTCATCGCGGTCTCCGCCAAGTGGGTCCTGCGCGCGCCGGTGCGGGGCAAGCCCCGGCACTTCATGAACCCGTCGAACTTCGGCATCGCGGTGGTGCTGCTGCTGTTCCCCTGGGCCAGCATCGCGCCTCCCTACCAGTTCACCGAGTACACCGGCGGGGTGGTCGACTGGATCATCCCCGCGGTGATCGTCGTCCTGGGGACCCTGCTCAACGCAAAGCTCACCGGACGCATGTGGCTGATCGGCGGATGGCTGGTCGCCTTCGTCCTCCAGGCCGTGCTGCGGGGGCTCCTCTTCGACACCGCGATTCCGCCCGCCCTGGGGATGATGACAGGGGTGGCCTTCGTCCTGTTCACCAACTACATGGTCACGGACCCCGGCACCACACCCTCGCGGCCCGTCGCGCAGGTCGCCTTCGGCGGCGGCGTCGCCGTGACGTACGGGATCATGACCGGGCTGGGCATCGCGTACGGGCTGTTCTTCGCCACGGCCGTGGTCTGCCTCGTGCGCGGCGGCTACCTCTGGCTGGTGCACCTGCGCACCGAGCCGGTCAGGACGGAGCCGGCGTCGGCGCCGGCCGTCAAGACCCGGGACGTCTCCTCGGGCACCGGGAAGGAACCGGTGGCGGCATGACTCGCGTAGCGATCGTCGGCATGGCCTGCCGGTTCCCCGACGCCGCGTCCCCCCGGGAACTGTGGGAGAACGCGGTGGCGGGCCGGCGGGCCTTCCGCCGCATCCCGGACGTACGGATGCGCCTGGACGACTACTGGGACCCCGACCCGGCCGCCCCCGACCGGTTCTACGCGCGTACGGCCGCCGTCCTGGAGGGCTACGCCTTCGACCGCGTCGCGCACCGGGTCACCGGCAGCACCTACCGCTCCACCGACCTCACGCACTGGCTCGCCCTGGAGACCGCCGGCCGCGCGCTCGCCGACGCCGGATTCCCGGAGGGCGGCGGGCTGCCGCACGCCCGGACCGGTGTCGTCGTCGGCAACACCCTCACCGGGGAATTCACCCGGGCGGGCGGCATGCGGCTGCGCTGGCCGTACGTACGCCGCGTGCTCGCGGAGGCGCTGCGGGGGCAGGGCTGGGACGACGACCGGCTCGCCGTGTTCCTCGACGGTGTCGAGAAGACCTACAAGCAGCCGTTCCCCCCGATCGACGAGGACTCGCTGGCGGGGGCCCTGTCGAACACCATCGCGGGGCGGATCTGCAACCACTTCGGACTGGGCGGCGGCGGGTACAGCGTCGACGGCGCCTGCTCCTCCTCGCTGCTCTCGGTCACCACGGCCGCCGGTTCCCTGCTGAGCGGAGATCTCGATGTCGCCGTCGCCGGGGGCGTCGACCTGTCCATCGACCCGTTCGAGATCGTCGGCTTCGCCAAGACCGGCGCCCTCGCCCGGTCGGAGATGCGTGTGTACGACCGCGGCTCCAACGGGTTCTGGCCCGGCGAGGGCTGCGGCATGGTCGTGCTGATGCGTGAGGAGGACGCCCGCGCGGCGGGTCTGCGCCGTTACGCGACGATCGCGGGATGGGGTGTCTCCTCGGACGGGCAGGGGAGCATCACCCGCCCCGAGTCGGGCGGCTACCGGCTGGCCCTGGCACGCGCCTACGAACGGGCCGGGTTCGGGATCGACACGGTGCCGTTCTTCGAGGGGCACGGCACCGGCACTCCGGTGGGCGACGCCAACGAACTCGGCGCCCTCACCGCCGCCCGCGCGGAGGCCGACCCCCACGCACCGGCCGCCGCCATCGGCTCCGCCAAGGCGATGATCGGCCACACCAAGGCCGCCGCCGGGGTGGCCGGACTGATCAAGGCCGTGATGGCGGTGGACGCGGGGCTGCTGCCACCCACCATCGGCTGCCATGAGCCGCACGAGCTGCTCACCGGAGCGGGAGCGGGTCTGCGCGCGCTGCGCACCGCCGAGCCGTGGCCCCGGGACATGCCGCTGCGCGCCGGGGTCACCGCGATGGGCTTCGGCGGCATCAACACCCATGTCGTCCTCGAGAAGGAGGCGCCGCCGCGCCACCGGGCGCCCAGTCGGCACCACATCGCGCTCGCCGGTTCCCTCCAGGACTGCGAGCTGCTCCTCCTGGACGGGGCATCACGGACCGAGCTGCACGAGCGCCTGACCAGGGTGGCCGATCTCGTGCCCCGGCTGTCCTACGCGCAACTCGCCGACCTGGCCCACACCCTCCAGCGCGACCTGCGGGAACTGCCGTGGCGCGCGGCCGCGGTGGTGACCTCGCCGGAGGACGCCGAGCGCCGGCTGCGGCAGTTGACCGACGCGCTGGATCAGGCCCCCGGCCCGCTGGTCACCGTCGACGACCGGGCCTTCATCGGGTGCGCGGGAGGCGGGGCTGCGCGTATCGGCTTCCTCTTCCCCGGCCAGGGTTCCGGCCGGGGCACCGACGGCGGCGCGCTCCGCCGGCGCTTCGCCCAGGCCGCCGAGGTGTACGAACGGGCAGGGCTGCCCGATGCCGGCGACCCGATCGCGACCGATGTGGCGCAGCCGCGTATCGTCACCGCCGCCACCGCTGGACTGCGCGTGCTCGACTGGCTCGGCGTGGAGGCCGAGGTGTCGGTCGGGCACAGCCTGGGCGAACTCGTCGCCCTGCACTGGGCGGGAGCCCTGGACGAGGCGCTGTTGTCGCAGGCGGCCCGGGTGCGCGGCGAGGCCATGGCCGCGCACAGCGAGCCGGGCGCCATGGCGTCCCTGTCGACGGACCCCGAGCGGGTACGGGCGCTGACCGGCGGCCTCGACGTGGTCATCGCCGGGTACAACGGGCCCGAGCGGACGGTCGTCGCCGGTCCGGCCGACTCCGTGTCCGCCGTCGTCGAGCGGGCCGCCCGGGAGGGGGTCGCCTGCACGCCGCTTGCGGTGTCCCACGCCTTCCACTCCCCGCTGGTCGCACCGGCCGCCGACGTGTTCGGGGGCTGGCTGGACGACACGCGGTTCGGGCCGGTGCGGCGCCGGGTGCTGTCGACCGTGACCGGGCAGGAACTGGCCGAGGACACCGACCTCCGCAAGCTGCTGCACCGGCAGATCACCGAGCCTGTGCTCTTCACCCGGGCGGTCCAGGAGGCGGCCCGGGGCGCCGACCTGTTCGTCGAGGTGGGGCCGGGGCAGGTGCTCAGCTCCCTGGCCACCGGTGCGACCGGCGTACCGTCCGTTGCGCTGGACACGGACGAGCGGTCCTTGCGCGGTCTGCTCCGGGTCGCCGGGGCCGCGTACGTGATCGGAGCCCCGCTGATGCACGAGCGGCTGTTCACGGACCGGCTCACCCGGCCCCTGGACCTCGACGCCGAGTTCGACTTCCTGGCGAGCCCGTGCGAGAGCGTCGTGCCCGACGGGCCGGCGGCCGTGCCGCCCACAGGGGTGCGGGAAGCGGACGGAGCCCCCTCGCCCGGCGGGAGGAGGCACGCGTCCGGCGACGGAGGGGCGGCCGGCGCCGGCGAACCGGTGGACGGCCAGGGGCAGTCGGCCGTCGAAGTGCTGCGCGCCCTGGTGGCCGAGCGGACCGAACTCCCCGCGGAGCTGGTACGGGACGACAGCAGCCTCCTGGACGACCTGCACATGAGCTCCATCACCGTGGGGCAGATCGTCAACCAGGCGGCCACCCGTCTCGGACTCGCCACCGCACACGCCCCGGCCAACTTCGCCACCGCCACCCTTGCCGAACTCGGCGAGGCCCTGGACTTGCTGGCCGCCACCGGCTCCGGGGGCAGTGCCGGGGCGCCCCCGGCCGTGCTGGGTGCCGCCTCCTGGGTGCGAGCCTTCACCGTGGACCTGGACGAGGAGCCGGTCCCAGCGATGCGGGCCGAAGCGTCCGACGGCGAATGGGAGTTGTTCGCCGCGGAGGAGCACCCGTACGCCGAGGAGCTGCGGAGCGCACTGCGCGGCGCACGAGTGGGGCCCGGCGTCCTGGTGTGCCTGCCGCCGCGGTGCGCCCGCGACCGGCTGGCGCTGGTGCTCGACGGTGCGCGCCGGGCCCTCACGGGCGAGGCCGGGCAGCGGTTCGTGCTGGTCCAGGAGGGCCTCGGCGCGGCCGGTCTCGCCAAGTCCCTCCACCTGGAGGCACCGCACCTGCGGACCACGGTCGTGGACACCCCGGCGGCCGAGGGCGTCGTGGACAGGATCGTCGCCGAGGTGGCGGCGACCACGCGGTTCACGGAGGCGCGCTACGACGCCGCCGGGACCCGCCGGGTGCCCGTGCTGCGGGTGCTGCCGGTACGCGGCGAGCGCACCGACGAGGTCCTGGACTCCACCGACGTCCTCCTGGTGACCGGGGGCGGCAAGGGCATCACCGCGGAGTGCGCGCTCGCCGTGGCCGCCCGGACCGGGGTCGCCGTGGCGGTCGTGGGCCGCTCCGACCCGGCCCACGACGAGGTCCTCGCGGCGAATCTGCGGCGCATGGCCGACCGGGGCGTCCGGGTGGGCTACGCCCGCGCAGACGTCACCGACCCGGAGCGGGTGAGGGCAGCGGTCGCAGAACTGACCGCCGAACTGGGGCCCGTCACCGCGGTGCTGCACGGCGCCGGACGCAACGAACCCGCCGCACTCGCCGATCTGACCGAGGAGGACTTCGAGCGGACCCTGGCGCCCAAGGTCGACGGGCTGCGGGCCGTCCTCGCGGCGGTCGACCCCGGCGCCCTGAAACTGCTGGTCTGCTTCGGCAGCGTGATCGGGCGTACCGGACTGCACGGCGAGGCCCACTACGCCACCGCCAACGAACGGCTCGCCGACCTCGCCGAGCGGGTGGCCGATGCGTCGCCGCACTGCCGTGTGCGGTGCGTGGAGTGGTCCGTGTGGTCCGGTGTCGGCATGGGCGAGAAGCTGTCCGTCGTCGAGTCCCTGGCCCGCCAGGGCATCACGCCGATCTCCCCGGACCAGGGCGTGGGGGTACTGCTGCGGCTGATCTCCGATCCGGACGTCCCACCGGTCACCGTCGTCACCGGCCGTACGGGAGAGACGGACACGCTGCGCCGTGAGCGCCCCCCGCTGCCTCTGCACCGGTTCACCCTCGCCCCGCTGGTCCGCTACCACGGCGCCGAGCTGGTCACGGAGGCGGAGCTGAACGTGGGCACCGACCCGTACCTCGGCGACCACCTGCTCGACGGCAACCTGCTGCTCCCCGCCGTGATCGGCATGGAGGCGATGTGCCAGGTGGCCGCCGCCGCCACCGGGTGGAGCGGCGTCCCGGTCCTGGAGGACGTGAGGTTCCTGCGCCCCGTCGTGGTGCCGCCCGACGGCACGGCCCGGGTGCGGATCGCCGCCACCGTCACGGACGCGGACACGGTGGAGGTCGTCCTCCACGCGGAGGAGTCCGGGTTCGTCGCCGAGCACTTCCGGGCACGGTTGGTGTTCTCCGGCCCACCGGTACCCGAAGGGCCGCCCACGCCGAGCGGACCGGGCCTCGGGGACGTACCGCTGGAGCCGGCGACGGACCTCTACGGCGACGTGCTCTTCCAGGGCGACCGCTTCCGGCGGCTGGGCCGGTTCCACCGCGTCTCGGCGCGGCACGTGGACGCCGACCTGTCGGTGGCCGAGGCGCCGGACTGGTTCGCTCCCTACCTCCCGGGCGGGCTGCTGCTGGCCGATCCGGGGATGCGGGACGCGCTGATGCACGGCAACCAGGTGTGCGTGCCCGATGCCACCCTGCTGCCGTCGGGCGTCGACCGGTTGTACCCGCTCGCCGCGGGCGCCGACGTACCGAAGGAGCTCCGCTACTGCGCGGTCGAGCGGGAGCACGAGGGCAACACGTACGTGTACGACATCGCCGCCTACGCCCCCGACGGACGCGTCGTGGAACGGTGGGAAGGATTGCGCCTGACGGCGGTGCGCCGGGGGGTGCGCAGCGGCCCGTGGGCCGCGCCCCTGCTCGCCTCCCACCTGGAGCGAACCGTGGAGGAACTGACCGGGCAGCGGGCGGCCTTCGCGGTGGAGCCGGACGGGGGACGGGGGACGGACGGGGCTTCGGCGGACGGTGCGGTGCGCCGTTCGCCGACGGCGCGGGCCGCGAGCCGTGCCCTGGGTGCTCCCGCCGTCGTCACCTACCGGCCGGACGGCCGACCCGAGCTGCCCGGCGGCATGGCGGTGTCCGCCTCCCACACGGCCGGGTGGACGCTGTGCGCGGTGGCCGACGCCGCCGCCGTGGGGTGCGACATCGAACGGGTCGTGGCCCGGCCGACGGCCGAGTGGGAAGGGCTTCTCGGCGATCACGCCCCGCTGGCGGCCATGGCCGCAAAGGAGACGGGAGACAGCTACGACACCGCGGCGACCGCCGTGTGGGCCGCCCTGGAGTGCATGCAGAAGGCCGGCCTCACCACGCACGCCCCCCTCTCGCTGACACCGCGCACCGTCGAGGGCTGGACGGTGTTCGCCTCGGGCGGGCTTCGCGTGGCGGCCCTGACAACCCGGGTCAAGGGCGTGCCGGAACCGGTGGCCGTCGCGGTCCTCGTCGCCGCGGAGCCCGGCCCGTGACAGCCGTCCCGCACTCGCGAGCACTGCCGCACCCGTGCCGCAGGTACCGCACCGCTCAGGAAGGAAGGACAGGTTCGTGGCGGACCACTTCGAGTACCGGCATGTCGTCGGCTTCGAGGAGACCAACCTCGTCGGCAACGTCTACTACGTCAACTACCTTCGCTGGCAGGGGAGGTGCCGCGAGATGTTCCTGAGCACCCACGCCCCGGAGGTGCTCGCCGACATCCTCGCGGATCTCAAGCTGTTCACCTTGAAGGTCGACTGCGAGTTCTTCGCCGAGATCAGCGTGTTCGACGAGCTGTCCATCAGGATGAGACTGACCGAACTCCGTCAGACACAGCTGGAGTTCACCTTCGACTATGTCCGACTCGACTCCGGAGGGTCCGAGCGGCTGGTCGCCCGGGGCAGACAGCGCGTCGCCTTCATGCGGGGCCCGAACACGGCCACGGTCCCGGCTCCCGTACCCGAACCGCTGGTCCGGGCGCTGGAGGCGTACGCTCCGTCGTCCCGGCCCCGGACCGGGTGGAGCACATGACCGGCCTTCGCGAGACCTCACCCCCGCTGCCGGCGCGGCGCGACACGGACGCGAAGGAGCTGCGTCGCGCGTTCGCGGAGTTCGCCACCGGGGTCACCGTGGTGACGGTGGGCGAGCCCTCCCCGCGCGGAATGACCGCGAACTCCTTCACCTCGGTGTCCCTGAACCCGCCGCTGCTGCTCGTCTGCGTCCACAACGACGCTGTCATGCAGCAGGCCCTCCACCCCGTGCGTCACTTCGGGGTGTCGGTGCTCGGCGCCGCCCAGGAGGCCGAGGCCCGGCACTTCGCCGACCATTCCCGCCCCGCGGGCCTGCAGCAGTTCGACGCGGTCGGGTGGTCCCCCGGCGCCACCACCTCGGTACCCCTGATCGACGGTGCGCTGGCGCGCTTCGAATGCGAGAAGTGGCGGGTGTACGACGGCGGCGACCACACGATCCTCGTCGGCGCGGTGGTCAGTTGGAGTCGGGCGTCGGCGGTGGACGCGGGGGCTGCGGAGGCGGGAGCGGGCAGGAATGCTCTGCTGTACTTTCGCGGCCGGTTCCAGCAGCACGGCTTTGTGGCCGAGGGGCCGCCCCGGTGAAGCACGAGCCGGGGCGGGGCGTGTCACGAACTGACCGGGGCCGGACGCTGTTCCCGGTGCGGCACCGAGCCGAGACGAAGGGCGGCCGGATTCACCTGGTGCAGACGGATCGCGACCGGGGCCGGCGCGTGGTCCGCGGACGTGGTGATCGGTCCGACGCCGCCGACCGTCGGGGCGTGCCCCACCGGTCGCCCTTCGCCGGTCCTCTGTGTCACGGAACGTGCCAGCACATGCCAGCTCCCCGGAGGCACATTGTCGAGCACGAAGGCCCCGGGACGGGGCAGCACCGTGCAGCGCACCGGGTGGCCGTCCGGAACGGCGGAGGGGAAGAGCCCCACGAAGACCACCCCGGACTGATCCGCGGCGGGTGCCTGCACGTGTCCGTGAAGCGGCACCGGTGCCGTGGGGATGCCCTCTGCCGGCTGCGGGCCCGTCGGGGGGAGAGGGTCCGCCGAACGGAGCCGCCGGTACGCGGACGGGGTGACGCCCGTGTAGGACTTGAAACATGAGCTGAAGGTCCCGACGCTGCTGTATCCGACGGTGTGGCTGATCTCGGCTATGTTGAGCTGGGAATGAGAGAGGAGCCGCTTCGCCTCCTCGAAGCGGAGGGCTCTGAGGAAACGTCTGGGAGAAACACCTATGAGGTGTGTGAACTCTCGGGTGAAGTGGAATCTGCTGAAGCCGACCGCCTGGGCCACGCCGTCTATGGTCAGCTCTTCCCTGAAGTTGTGACGCATGTCGGCTATCACGCGGACGACGGCACGCGTAATTGCAGTCTCCATAACCTCTCCCTCACCAGGAAATGCAGTCATCGAAGATCTTGTTGTGCAGGAAAAAAGGGGGGTACGAGCAGGTGGAGCGACTGGACGGGGCCAGTCGCAAGGGGGATGCCGTCACGCCCGGTTGAGCGGCCCACCCCCAGGCGAGGCAATTGAGGTCTGAATATCTGATGCCCGACTGAAAAAACACAGGAGTTTCCGATCGATTCCGTTCTCTGCACCCGGCTTCGTCGATGCGATCACTCAAGGCTCTAACATCGTGACCGGGTCGGATCGGCGGCGACAGGCTACCTCTTGGCCGTTGGCTGATTTCGGTGGGTTCTGCGCCCGGCTCGCCCTGATACGTGATGGGGATTGGCTTGGAATTGCCGTGATGCGGAGCCTCCGAGGGTTTTATGCCCAGGTGTCGAGAGGGGCGGATGTGATAGGTGAGGCGGAGGAGTGGAGTGGACTGCCGAATGCGTCAGCCGATGCGAGGGCGACTGCCCCCTGTCCTCGCGGTGGCGAGAGGACTTTCTGAGGGTGACGGTCGCTGGCGTGAGCCGGGGTCCGTCTTCGAACCGGCGGCGTACTCCTCGAACCGCATCGCCCCGTACCCCGCGGTCCGGTCCGCCTTCGCCTGGCCCGCGGCGCGGCCTTCTCGGCGTTGTGGATCTCCGTCACACGCGTGGTCGCCTTGTCCTGGGTCGCAAACCCGGACTCCTTCACCTGCCTCCCGGCCGCGGGCCGGTACCGGATCCTGCACGGGGGCGGCGCTTCGACCACCGCGGCCGTGGATGCTCACGCTCCTTGAAGGCGACCCCATCCCACGAACCGGCGAACCCGAGGACATGGACTGCCGACCCCCGGCGACCGATGCTGACGGTTTGCTGACCAGCAGAGGGCGGAACACTGCCGACCTGCACTGATGCGCGCACGGCTCGCTGTGTTCCGGAACTGGATCGGCCGGACCCAGGAGGAGGTCGAGCAGGCCCGCCGGGACTGGACGGAGGGCACGCGGTTCGGCGAGGTGAAGGGCTGCGACGGGGACCCGCTGCCGGCCCCCGAACCGCCGGCGACACCACTGAGGCCGTGGGGAAGAACCCGCTGACTCGCGAGAACGGCTGGGTATGCCGAAGGCCTGACCTCTGGATCCGGGCGGTCCCCGGGGCCGGCCGTCCGCGGGCGGCTGTGGCAGGGCTCTTGCCGACCCCTTGCTCACTCCACTGACGCGTCACCGGTTCTCCGCAGGGGGTTCGTGCCCTGCTTCGCGAGGGCGGGACGACCCTTGCGGACCGGATGGCCACTGGACGGATTCCGACCTGACGGGCGAGCGGGTCACGCCCTGGTACGGGAACCTGGCGCCCGGTCTGGCGTCCTGCGGAAGTCATCCAAGGCGAGTGGCCGTGGTGGCGAGCGTTCCCGGACCGCTTCCTGGAGGGGCACGGCAGGGCGGAGTGCTCCCGGCAGGTTCTTCGTCCGCTGGTGGTGCAGGGGGCAACGCATCACCGACCCGCGCACATGGCGGCCATGGGAAGCTCGTCGGAGTCGCTGGCCCGGGAACGGCCCGGATCCTGCTTTGCCCTGGCTGCCGCCGACACGGGTCCGTCCTGCCGGTGCCTGCCCCCTTCGGCCGGTCGTCGCGGAGTGCTGGTGGGCTCGGAGGGCGGGGAGCCGATCCGGACCTCGGGCACCGTTCTGTTGGTGACCTGCCGGTCCTCCGCCCGAGACCGGCCTGTCGCCGCCCTGGGGTACGAGGGGCGCGCCATTGGTTCCCCGTGACCAGCGTCGGTCCGACGCCCCGACAGCGCTCCGCGACATCGCCGCACAGCTCCCGGCCCGATGGCCGCCGGTGCGACCCAGTCAGACACTGGTCAGGTGATCCCAAGGCGTGCGGCCTGTCCCGATCCGAGGCGTGGGGCCGAAGCGCACGTTCCCGTAGTCGTCCTGCGAGCGCAGAGTCACCGCGGCCACCGGAGGCACCGTGATGTGCCAGAACGCGCTCACCGGATCCGACAGAGCGTGGATCAGCGCGGCTCGAATCACAGCCGGTTCGGTGATGGCCACTGCGTGCCCCCTGCGTGGCGGCAGGCTGCTGAGCCAGTCCTTGATCCGTCGGCAGAGCTGGCGCACGGATTCGCCCCCGTGGGGCACGGCATCCGGGTCCGTCAGCAAGGCGGAGAGCCCGTAAGGATCGGTAGCGGCGATCTCGGCAACGGTACGGCCGTGCCACTCGCCGTAGTCGAAGTCGCGCAGCGCAGGCTCCACCTCGGCCGTGACGGCGAGGGCCTGAGCGGTGCGCGCGCAGCCGGGGGAGGGCCCCCGGACGGCCACCGAGTATCCGGGCAGGGCTGCCCCGAGGACGTCTGCTTCAGGCAGGCCGGGCTCGCTCACCGCAACGTCACCGAAGATCGGCCTGCTCATGTCGTTCGCGGCAATCGCACAGAGAAAAGTGAGGGAGACCGGCATCCGGCTCGTCTCCTTTCTGCCCGGCAGCGGTTTGAAGACCGACTGTGACGGAGCGGTCGGCTGAGCCTGCAGCCAGTCGATCAGGCACGCGGCCGGGACAGCGGGAAGGGACTTCGTCCGCTGCCTCCACGGTCGGGCAAGGCCGCCTGTGAACCCATCCGGCACATGTCCGGTGTGTCCCCGCCGACCGGCTGGAGGGGCCCCGCCGCCCGGCGGCTATCGGTCCCGGTAGCGGGAAGCACGCCCGGCGGTGGGTACGAATCGGACAGTGGGACCCCATGGCGAGTGGAGCACGCATGATCCGGGTGATGGTGGTCGACGACGAGGCCCTGATCCGTACGGGCTTCCGGCACATTCTCGAGGCGGCAGACGACATCGAGGTCGTGGCGGCGGTTCCCGGCGGCCAGGCGGTCCGAACGGCACAGGAACGACGCCCCGCCGTCGTACTGCTGGACATCCGGATGCCTGACGTGGACGGTCTCAGCGTTCTGGCCGACCTCCGCGGACTGCCGGACCCTCCGGTGGTGGCCATGCTCACGACGTTCGGGATGGACGAGTACGTCGCCGCGGCACTTCACTCGGGCGCCGCCGGCTTCCTGCTCAAGGACACCGACCCGGAGCACCTGCCCTCCCTGGTGAGGACTCTGGCGGACGGCGGCACGGTTCTGTCGTCCGAGGTCACCCGGACTGTCGTGGACGGCTACCTGAACGCCGGCCCGCAGCAGGACGCCGTCCGCAGTCTCGACCGGCTCACCGATCGCGAGCGTGCCGTGCTCGCAGCCGCTGCCGAGGGCCTGACCAACGCCGAGATCGCCGCCCGGATGCACCTGAGCACCGGCACGGTCAAGGACCACGTGAGCGCCATCCTTGCCAAGCTGGAGGTGGGCAGTCGCATCCAGGCCGCCCTGCTCGCGGAACGCGCCGGCTTCTTGAGGCCACCGCGGGACCAGGAGGAACCATGAGCATCCGCCGCCCGCCCGCTCCGCTGCTGGACGCAGCCCTTGTCGCAGCGTCATTGTTCGATGTCTGGGTCCACGCCGATGCCTCCGAGCCGCTGCGCATGGCCTGCGCCCTGGCCGCCGCCTTCGCCCTTCTCCTGCGCCGGCGCCTGCCGAGACTCACGTTCCTGCTCACCCTTCCTGCCGTTCTCCTCTCCGACGCGGTCTTCGCCGCCCTGGCCGCGCTGTACACGCTCGCCGTGCTCACCCGCGGCCGCACTCTGCTGGTCGTCTGCGCCGTGGCGTTCACTTGCAGCAACCTGATCTCGCTGCTGTCGCCCGGATTCGGCTTCTCGATACCGTCGACCTTCATCGCCCTGGGCTACACGGCGGCGACAGCGGCCGCGCCGGTCTTCCTCGGCCGGCTCGTGCAGGCCCGGCGCGATCTGTCGTTGCGACTCGCGGAGATCTCCCGGGCACGCGACCATGAGCGGCAGCTGACCGCCCAGACCGTACTGGCCAGGGAACGCACGACACTCGCCCGCGAAATGCATGACGTCGTCGCTCACCAGGTCAGCCTCATCGCGGTGCGAGCCGGGGCACTCCAGGTCGGCAGCCGCGACGCCGAAGTGAAACAAGCCGCAGCCACGATCCGGAAGCTGAGCGTGCAGACGCTGGAAGAGCTGCGGCACATGGTCAGCGTCCTGCGCACCGCCGGCGGCAGTCCTGTGGAACTGATTCCGCAGCCCTCCCTCGCCGATCTTCAGCGGCTGGTCGACAACAGTGACATCGAGACCGAGCTGCGGACAGACCTGTCGGGCAGCCTGCCACCCCCGGTCCAGCGCGCCATCTACCGCACCGTCCAGGAGGCGCTGACCAACGTGCGCAAGCACGCACCCGGCGCGAGAGCGGCCGTGCGCATCCGCCACGAGCACACAACGGTCCGCGTCACCGTCACCAACTCGCCGCCGACGCGACCCACCCTGTCCCTTCCCAGCGCCCACTACGGCCTGGTCGGCCTGCGCCAGCGTGCCGAGCTGCTCGGTGGCACCGTCACCTGTGGCCCCACAACGGACGGCGGTTATCAGCTGTGTCTGACACTCCCGGTCGCCGGCACACGGGGACGATGCGAGCCGGGCGCGCAGCGGCGTTGAGGCTGCCCGTCCGGCACCGCCGTCCGCGCCCCTGCGCCTACGCCGCACAGTCCTCGGCCCAGTCCTCGGCCGCGAGGACGAGCAGGTCCCGTCACGCTGCGTGCCGCGTCCCGGCTGGGTCCTCGGACAGCACGACCGCGGTTGTGACGCACTCCCTCACGGGCTCACGGCGGACCTCGACGCTGCCGCGAAGCCGTCCCGCTCCCCAGGCCGTGCTGTCCGGGCCGGCGGCAGGGCCGGACCGGTGTCCCACCCGCCGCGATCGTCACCGCGGCACGCGAGCGGGGACTCCGGACCAAGCCGGTGGCGGACTTCGGCTCCACGCCCGGCGCCGGAGTGAAGGCCACGCTCGACGGGCGCCTGGCCGAGGCCGGCACCCCGGCCCGGCCGCCGCGCGGGGCGACGATGCGGCCCCGGCCCGCGCGGCGGCCCTGGCCGGGGAACTGGGGGAGGGAGGCCGGACCGTCGTCCTCGTCACCCTCGACGGTGCACCGGTCGGTGTCCTGGGCATCGCCGACCGGCTGCGTCCGGCCGCGGCCGCCGCAGCGGCGGTGAAGGGGCCCGAAGGTGTCAGGCGGCGCGTCCGACGGCCGGCCCGGTGGGCGCGTGTCGCAGCACATGCCGAATACCGCTGGGCAGCGGAAAATCGAACAAGAGGCAGACCGGGAACGGAGCCGGCGGACATCCGGCCGACAGGCCGGGGTCACAAGTCGTCGGACAGGCTGCGGGCCGGGCTGACCGCTCCGCCCCGGGCGGCCACGGCCCGGGGCGGAGCGGGACACGAAAACGGCCGCATGCAGCCGTGGAGGCGGGAAAGGGGCAGCGATGCGAGGCGGACCTCGGGTGCTGGGAATCGTGCTCGCGGGCGGCGAGGGCAAGCGGCTGATGCCCCTCACGGCGGACCGCGCCAAACCGGCGGTCGTCTTCGGCGGTTCCTATCGCCTGGTCGACTTCGTCCTGTCCAACCTGGTCAACGGCGACATCCTCCGGATCTGTGTCCTCACCCAGTACAAGTCGCACTCGCTCGACCGGCACATCACCACCACCTGGCGGATGTCCAGCCTGCTGGGCAACTACGTCACCCCCGTCCCGGCACAGCAGCGCCTCGGCCCACGGTGGTACCAGGGCAGCGCGGACGCCATCATGCAGTCGCTCAACCTGATCCACGACGAGCGTCCCGACCACGTCGTGGTGTTCGGCGCCGACCACGTCTACCGCATGGATCCGCGCCAGATGCTCGCCCAGCACATCGACAGCGGCGCGGGGGTCACGGTCGCCGGCATACGGGTGCCTCGGGCCGAGTCCTCCGCCTTCGGCATCATCACGCCCGGCTCCGACGGCGTCTCCGTCGAGCGCTTCCTGGAGAAGCCCGCCGACCCCCCGGGCCTGGCCGGTGATCCCGACCACGTCTTCGCGTCCATGGGCAACTACATCTTCACCGCCCGGGCCCTGGTGGAGGCACTGTTCGAGGACACGGAGAACGAGGACTCCGCACACGACATGGGGGGCTCGATCCTGCCCATGCTCACCGCGCAGGGCGAGGCGCAGCTGTACGACTTCGGGGAGAACCGCGTGCCCGGCGCGACCCCGCGCGACCACGGCTACTGGCGCGACGTCGGCACCCTCGACGCGTACTACGACGCCCACATGGACCTGATCGCCGAGCGGCCCGCCTTCAACCTCTACAACCGTAGCTGGCCCATCTACACCAGCCCCGGCAGCCAGCTGTCGCCCGCCCGGTTCAATGCGAGCGGCATCGCGAGCGAGGCGATCATCAGTCCCGGATGCCTGATCCGCGGACAGGTCTCCCGCTCGGTGCTCTCACCGGGGGTGATCGTGGAGGAGGGGGCCGTGGTCCAGGGCTGCGTACTCCACGACAACGTCCGGGTCGGGCGCGGGGCGGTCGTCAGGAACGCCATCCTGGACAAGAACGTCGACGTGCCGCCCGAGGGGACGGTCGGCGTCGACCTGGAGCGCGACAAGAAGTTCTACTCCATCTCCGAGAACGGCGTCCTGGCCCTCGGCAAGGGGCAGCGCGTCCCCTGACGTCACCCGGACCGGTGCGCGTGCCGCGGCAGCCGCACGGGAGGCGTCGGCCGTGTGCGTCGGGGCGTCCGCCCCGGTGGCCGTCGGCCGCCGGCCTCGCCGACGGGCCCCCGCCGACCGCTCCTGCGGTCCGCTGCTGGTCGGCGCGGCCGGTGGACGCCACCCGCCGCGTACGGGCCCGGCCCACGGCGTCCGAAACGCCGCGGCGCGGCCTGCCACGCCCGGGCTCGCCCGCGCCCGCCCCGGCCCGCATCGCCGACGCGTGGTGGTGGCACGGACCCGGCCACCACCACCTCGGACACGCCCCCAGGTCCGGGGCCCCCCGAGGAGAGACGGTCGCCGCCACCATCCGCACCGCCTTCGTGTGGACCACCGGCGAGCAGGTGCGCACCCGGCTGAACGTGGTCACCGACAGGTTCGGACGACGGTTGCCGCAGCCCAGGCGGTGCCGCTGGACGCGGCGACGGTGGAACCCGTCCAGCGGGGCGTCGCGGCTGTTCACGAGCCAGGTCGCCGTCTGTCAAGCCGAACCGGGGCTGCCGTCCGGCATCGGCCCCATGGAAGCCGATGGGTGTCAGATCGACCCCATCGCATCGGCGGCGTTCGCCGACGCCCTGCTCGCCTGGCACAGCAGGACCAGGCACGCCGTCGTGGCCACCCTGTGCGAGGGGTTCGTTGCCACGGTGCCGGCCTTGGCTGAGACAGCGAACATCGAGGCGAGCCGGCAGGCGGCCAGGCACGCCGGGAGCCACCGCCTCGAGGCGGCTTCGGATCCCCGTGCAGAGGAGTGGACGGCCGCACCGCGGCAGAAGTCACGGGAGCTCGTCCGACACATGGCGCCCTGAGCCTCGTCCGCCGGCGCCTCTGGCGACTCGGGAACGGAGCCCTCCGTGTGGAGCAGGACACGCTTGCGGAGGCGATCGAAGCCGGCTCGGCCGAGCATCCGGCGTTTGGGCATCTCGATTCGGTTGACGCGTCCTCCAACAACACCGGAACTCCAGGACAGGGTGAGGCCGGTGACGACGGCGTCGAGCCACCGCGGGAGCCGTTCGCCCTGGCGCTCGGCGACCAGCCGCAGCACGGTGCTGCGGCTGACGGGCACTCCGAAGACCCGGGCCGTCCGTGCACCGGCCCGCCCTGCGAGCGCGAGGCCGACCGCGGCCGGCGCCCGGCGCAGACGCTTGCTCCGCCGACCGTGCGGTCGGATCAGCCCCGGCACCTGCTCGACGAACGTCAGCCGTCCGCACGAAGCGTCCGGGCAGAGGAACCGGCGGACGTGCAGACAGACGACCACCCGCCGCCCCGCGGCAGGCACATCGGCTGGGGACCGCGGGCAGGAGCCGTGCACCCGGTTCGACCAGCTCCCGCAGCCCGGACACTCCGGGCCGATCGTCGTCACGCGGGCCTCGATGCGCACCGCCTCGTCGCTCACGTCCGCCGACAGCACCGCCACGTCCGCGATCGACGGGAACAGCAGTTCCTTCAGCCGCAGCGCCGTCTCCTCCATGACGCCGAACTGTCAGCCGCACCAAGGTCACCAGTGGTTGTTCCCGGGCGACGTCCCGGCGGCTCGTCCTCACGGAGAGCGAGCCGGAACCGCAGTGGTGACGTCGCCTGCCGATGGGTCTGGAAGGCACCCCGCTCCACAGGCGCGCGGTGCCGACGAGTTCGGGAGGCGCCGGGTCCCCTGCCGGGGCGGCGGTGGATGCTCCTGGTGAAACATGCCGGTCATGCGGCAGACGGGCACTGCGGTCATCCGCCGGTCGCACCACTTCGTCAGCCGTCGGACGGAGCCGGGTCAGCTCTCGGAGCGATGCCCGGGGCTCCCGGGACCGGCATCTTCGTCATTGAACGGACCGGACAGCAGTTCACCGAAGCCGAGGACCGCCCATGCAGCAGCTCCTGCACGCCGAAGAACCCGCCACCTCCCACCCCGGACGGTTACGCGTCGCGTGGCGGGCGGCCCACGAGCCCGTTGCCGGGGTGTCACGACGGATGCGGCTGGTGGCCTACGCCGTTCCGTTGACCGTCCTTCCTTCCAGCGTCTGGAGGCTTCCGGCCGCGTTCGGCGACGGCCTCGGACTCGGCGAACGGGCGTACGTCGTCCTCCTGTCGGTTCTGTCCGAAGCCTTCGCGTTCACCGCGATCGGTCTGATCGCCCGCTGGGGTGAGGTGTTCCCGCGCTGGATCCCGTTCCTCCGTGGCCGCCGGGTCCCGCGAAGGGCAGCCGTGCTCCCGGCCGCCATCGGGGCCGCGGGCCTCACCCTCCTGTTCACCCTTCTGTTCGTCGTCTCCGAGATCAGGGGCACCACCATCCGGGGCGGCGACCTGCCGGCCGACTACCCTAGCCAGGCCGGCGGCTGGGAAGCCGCCTGGTTCTCCTTCTGCTACGCGCCGCTGACCCTGTGGGGGCCGCTGCTGGGCGTGCTGACCGTCGCGTACTGGAAACGCCGCTCCGCGGCCGGGAGGACACCCGTGGCGGCGTGAGGTCGCCGTCGGCTTCCGAACGTCCGGCACGCGGTTCCCCGAGGTGGAGGAGATGCTGCTGGAGGCGAAGGACGACCTGACCGCCTCCGCCGCCTTCCCGGGGCGGCACCGGAAGAAGATCCAGTCCACCGACCCGCTGGAGCGGATCAACCGCGAGGCCAGGCGCCGCACCGACGTCGTCCAGGTCTTCCCCGGCGGCGACGCGCTCCTGCGGCTGGTCACCGCCGTGCTCTTCGAGCTGCACGACGAATGGATCGCCTTCCCCCGCCGCCACGCGGCACAGGCCACCCGTGAGACGACCCTGGTCCCAGCCGGACGGAGGGGGCGCGGGTACGGCGGGACCGGGAGCCGGAGGACCTGATCGAGGTCAGGACGCCGCTCGAAGACGACACGAAGCGGGTGCGGAACGATTCCGGGGCGACCCGGACCGGTGCGCGCGGCGTCCGCGGTGGGGCGGGCGAGAACGGTGCGGGGCCCGCACCGTGCCACCCCGTGCCGGTGGCCGCTGTGCCGGGCGTCGACGCCCGGCACCGAACACGTCGCATCGTGTCGATACGACTCATATACCCGGATTATATGCCTGGTGGGGGTAGGGTTCCCCACATGACGACCGACCCGAGGGCCAGGCACGGGCGTGGCTTGCACGAACGGCACGTGCCGTTCGGGGCCCTGCCGCTCGGGATATCCGCACGGCCGCTCTGAGCGGCGGACCGGACACCGACGGGAACGCCCGCCGCCGTCCGTACGGCCGGTTCCGCCACCCGCCGGATCGTGCTCACCACCTCGTCGGTACCTCGCCAGGAGGAGCGCCTCCGGCTGTCCCGTCCTGCCCGGGCGGCGGTGGCAGATCCACGCCTTCACCTGCCTTCACCCACCAGCGAGGTGCACCCAGTCATGCGCACGGACCACACCAGTCAGACCTCTCCCACGCGTCGCGCCGTGCTCGGCGCCGGGATCGCGGCCGCGGGCTCCGGGCTGCTCGCCGCCTGCTCCAGCGGCGGCGAGCACACCCGCGGCAACCCCGGCGCGCCCGCGGCGGACGCCCCCGGCAGATCCGCCGCGCCGAGCGGCAGGGGGGTCGACGAAACGCATTCGGCCCCTGCCGAACTGCTCCGCAAGCACACCTTCAGAGCCACCCCGTCGCCGGTCGAGCTGGGCGCCGGACGCACCTTCAAATCCTGGACGTACGAGGGACTGTTGCCGGGACGGGAGGTGCGGGCCACCGCGGGCGACACCCTGGCGCTGACGCTCGCCAACAATCTGCCGGAGGCGACGACCGTGCACTGGCACGGCATCGCGCTGCGCAACGAGATGGACGGCGTGCCCGGCGTGACGCAGTCGCCGGTCAGACCCGGCGAAACCTTCGACTACCGCTTCACCGTGGCGCACCCCGGCACCTACTGGTTCCACCCCCACATGGGGGTGCAGATCGACCGCGGTTTGTACGCGCCGCTGATCGTCGACGACCCGAGGGAACCGCTCAGGTACGACCACGAGTGGATCGTCATGCTGGACGACTGGGTCGACGGCGTGGGCGGATCCACCCCCGACGACGTCCTCCACCAACTCCGCCGGGGCAAACCCACGATGGGCCACGGCGAGGGACCGGAGGGGCCGGTGGGGGCCGGCGGCGGGGCGTTGGCGGACGCCGCGTCCGGGGGGAGGAACGACGGGAAGGGGCCCGGGAGGGCACCCTCGCCGTCGCCGTACCGGAGGACGGGGCCGAACCGATTGGTGTCGGGCGCCACCAGCAGGCTGCTCGGCGGCCACGCGGGAGACGTCGCCTACCCCTATTACCTGATCAACGGGCGCACGGCGGACGACCCCACGCAGTTCAGGGCCAAGCCCGGCGACCGGATCAGGCTGCGCATCATCAACGCCGGCGGGGAGTCGGCCTTCCGGGTGGCGCTCGGCGGGCACCGGATGACCATCACCCACAGCGACGGCTTCCCCGTGCAGCCCTACGAGACCGACGCGCTGGTCATCGGCATGGCCGAGCGGTACGACGTGCTGATCACCGCGAAATCCGGGGTCTTCCCGCTCGTCGCGCTCGCCGAGGGCAAGCGGGGCCGGGCCATGGCCGTCCTGCGCACGGGCGCCGGAGCGGTTCCCAAGCCGTCCGCGCACCCCGTGGAGCTGGACCGCAGGGTGCTGGTGTCCGCCCACCGGCTCCGGCCGGACGAGTCGGTCGCGCTGCCCCGCCGCGGGTACGACCGCCTGCTCAAGATCAAGCTGACCGGCAGCATGAAGGAGTACGACTGGGGGATCGACCACAAGCCCTACGACCCGGACACGCTCCACTGGGTCGAACGGGGCGAGCGGGTGCGGCTGGTCGTCATGAACGCCACCCACATGTG
The DNA here is from genome assembly GCF_014203535.1 of Streptomyces griseomycini. GTDB lineage: Bacteria > Actinomycetota > Actinomycetes > Streptomycetales > Streptomycetaceae > Streptomyces > Streptomyces griseomycini. Next base: position 15,184 of record NZ_JACHJI010000013.1, on the reverse strand, counting down.
GCACCCCGTGCATCTGCACGGCCACACGTACTCCCTCGCCGGCGCCGACTCGAACGGCGCCCGCAAGGACACGTCGATCGTGCTGCCGTACGACACACTGGTGGCGGACTTCGACGCGGACAACCCCGGACTGTGGATGCTGCACTGCCACAACATCTACCACTCGGAGTCCGGGATGATGACGACCCTCGCGTACCACAAGTGATCCGGCCCGTTCCGGAACGCCGCCCCGCTCCCGCCCCGCTCCCGCTCCGCGGTCGAGGCCGGTGATCGGCACACCGCCGCACAGGTGCGGGCCCGCCTCGCCCACCGCCATCCGCACCTGCGGATCACCGCGGAACAGGTCGGCGGCCACACCGTGCCGGGGCTGCTGAGGGCGGCGGGGGAGGCCGAGCCGCTGGTGCTGGGGTCGCGGGGGCTGGGCCGTGCGGCCGGGTTCCTGTTCGCCTCCGTCGCGTCGGCCGTCGTCGCCAGGGCCGTGCGGCCGGTGGTCCTCGCGGGCGGACCGCACGAACCTCCGACCGCGCCACCGGAGGACGGAAGCAACCGGTGCCGCGACGTCGTGCTCGGCCTCGGCCCGCACGGCCCGCACGACGCCCTCCTCGACTTCGCCCCGGACGCCGCGTCCCGGCGCGCCGCCGCCCTCCGTGTCGTGCACGACGGGAGCACCCCACCGGAGCACCTGTCCGACGGCCTGCGGCCCTGGCGCGAGAGGTACCCCGACGTGGAGGTGACCGACGAGCGCGTGATCGGCCGGCCGGGCACCCACCCCGTCCGCGGACCCGGCGTGCGTCCAGGGCTCCGCGGCCAGGGGATCTGCCGGTGCCGAGGCCCGGGACTCGTCCAGCAGGTCCGGCGCGGCGAGCTCACGCCGGTGCGAGGCGTCGACGACGGCGGCGGGGCCCGCCGCCCACGTCCGCCGTGCCGGCGCCAGGTCCGCGGTCCGCTGCTGGGACGGCGGTTCCGACGGGCCTGGACGGATCCGGGGCCGTGCCCTCGCCGGACGGTTCGCCGCGGTCCCTGCGGCGGCGCGGCACCGGTGGCGGAGTGACCGCCGCGGCGGCCCGCCGGAGAGGATGCGGCGTACACCCATCGTCGTGGGCTCCACCCGGGGGAGAGGGGCAGAGGGAGCGCAGTACACCCGATGCAGTACGCCGGTCCAGCCCCAGGGAGGGATCAAATGCAGGAGATCCCGGGTGAGCATGAACGAGTACCCCGGTCAGAACTCCTGCCTCCCCATGTGCCGGGTCTCGTCCTGCCCGAAATACAACGGATTGGTCCCAGGTGGCTACGTTTCTTTATCGACTCGGCCGACGCGCGTTCCGGCGCCGCGGCCTCGTCGCCCTGTTGTGGGTGGCCATACTCGTGGGCGCCGGCGTCGCCGCGTCCACCGCGCCCGCCCCGCCCGAAGACTCCTTCTCCATGCCCGGCACCGAGTCCCAGAAGGCGTTCGACCTGCTCGATGAGCGTTTCCCGGCGGCCAGTGCCGAAGGCGCCACGGCGCGCGTCGTGATCCGCGCCCCCGAGGGCGGGAAGATCTCCGACCCGGCCGGCAAGGCCACGGTCGAGGAACTGGTCACCGCCCTCGGAAACGGCCCGCAGGTCGCCTCGGTCGCCGACCCGTTCGAGGCGGACGCCGTGAGCCGGGACGGCACGACCGCGTACGCCTCGGTGACGTACGAGGTCAACTCCATGGAGCTGACCGACCAGGCCCGCGAGGCGCTCACCGCGGCCACCGACGACGCGCGCAGCGACGGCTTCACCGTCGAGACCGGCGGCGACGCGGTCATGGCCGAACAGGAGATGGGCGGCACCGCCGAGCTGATCGGCATCGGTGTCGCCGCCGTCGTGCTCCTGCTGACCTTCGGCTCCCTCGTCGCGGCCGGCATGCCGCTGCTCTCGGCGATCATCGGTGTCGGCATCGGCATCTCCGGTATCGGAGCGCTCGGCAGCACGCTGGAACTGTCCGCCACGACCTCCACGCTCGCCATGATGATCGGCCTCGCGGTCGCCATCGACTACGCCCTGTTCATCGTCTCGCGCTACCGCGCCGAGATCTCCGAGGGCCGCACCCCCGAGGAGGCCGCGGGACGCGCGGTCGGCACCGCCGGCTCCGCGGTCGTCTTCGCCGGACTCACCGTCATCGTGGCCCTGGCGGGGCTCGCGGTGGTCAACATCCCGATCCTCACCAAGATGGGCCTGGCCGCCGCCGCCACGGTCGGCATCGCCGTGCTGATCGCGCTCACCATGACCCCGGCCCTGCTCGGCTTCGCCGGCAAGAAGGCGCTCAGCCGCAAGGACCGCAGGGCGGCCGCCGGACAGCGGACGGTGCCCGCAAAGCCGAAGCTCGGCACCCGCTGGGCTCGCTTCGTCCTGCGCCGTCCGGTGACCGTGCTGCTCACCGCGGTGATCGGCCTCGGCGCGGTCGCCGTGCCGGCCACCAGCCTGGAACTGGGCCTGCCGGACGAGGGCAGCTCGGCGCCCGACACCACCCAGCGCAAGGCCTACGACATGCTGTCCGAGTCCTTCGGCGCCGGGTTCAACGGCCCGCTGATGGTCACCGTCGACACGCGGGGCGCGGACGACCCCAAGGCCACCGCCGAGACCGTCGGCAAGGAGATCACCGGCCTGGGCGAGGCCGCGGCCGTCACCCCGGCGAACTTCAACGAGCAGGGCGACACCGCCGTCCTCACCGTGGTGCCCAGGACCGGGCCGAGCGACGCGGCCACCGAGGAGCTGGTCAAGGACATCCGCTCGCTGTCCGGCGGCATCAAGGCCGAAACCGGCGCGACCGTGCTGGTCACGGGCATGACCGCGATGACGATCGACTTCTCGCAGACCCTGGACGACGCGCTGGTCCCGTACCTGGCCCTGGTCGTCGGCCTCGCCTTCCTGCTCCTGATGCTCGTCTTCCGCTCGGTCCTCGTCCCGCTGAAGGCGGCCCTGGGCTTCCTGCTCTCGGTGGCGGCGGCGCTCGGCGCGGTGGTCGCGGTGTTCCAGTGGGGCTGGCTCGCGGACGTGTTCGGCGTGGACCAGCCGGGTCCCATCATGTCGATGATGCCCATCTTCATGATCGGCGTGGTCTTCGGCCTGGCGATGGACTACGAGGTCTTCCTCGTGACCCGCATGCGTGAGGCCTACGTCCACGGGTCGTCCGCCGCCGAGTCCGTCATCACGGGCTTCACCCACGGCGGCCGGGTCGTCGCGGCGGCCGCGATCATCATGATCAGCGTCTTCTCCGGCTTCATCATGGAGAACGACGACATGATCAAGATGATGGGCTTCGGCCTCGCGATCGCGGTCCTCTTCGACGCCTTCGTCGTCCGCATGGCCCTCGTGCCCGCGGTGCTCGCCCTGCTCGGCACCAAGGCGTGGTGGCTGCCCAAGTGGCTGGACCGCCTCCTGCCGAACGTCGACGTCGAGGGCGAGAAGCTCCACGAGGAACTCGGCGACACCACCACGTCCGCGGAGCCCACGCGCGAGTCGGAGGCGGCCGGAGTCTGACCCCCACGTGCATGGCCCCGGCCCCGGTGACCTGGACCTCGAGGCCACCGGGGCCTTCGCGCGCCGGGACTTCCGACGGCAGCGGGCGGGGACGGCCGGCCCTCGACGACCGACGCCGACGGTTCGCCGACCGGCAGGGGCCCGGAACAGCGCCGACCTGTTGCCGACTCCGCCGGCACGTCGCCAGGCGCGGCGGGGGCACCCTTCCCGCAGTCCGCCGCGCGCGACGGCCCTTCCACCGGTGGGCCCCGTGTCGTCGGCCGGCGGGTCAGCCGGAGTCGTCGAACATGGCCAGCAGCGCCTGTTCGTCCATCTCCGACGCAGGCTGCTCCGGCTGCGGAACCTGCTCGGCCCACACCGTCTTGCCCTGGGGCATGTAACGGGCACCCCAGCTCTTGGTGAACTGCGCCACCAGGAACAGCCCGCGACCGCCCTCCTCGGTCGTGGCCGCCCGCCGGATGCGCGGAGAGGTGTTGCTGCGGTCGGAGACCTCGCAGATCAGCGAGTCGTCGCGCAGCAACCGCAGGCACACCGGTCCCCGGCCGCCGTACCGCACGGCGTTGGTGACCAGCTCGCTGACCACCAGCCCGGTGTTGAAGTCCAGCTCCGACATGTTCCAGGCGGCGAGCTGAGCGCGGGTCAGCTCCCTGGCCCGCGCCACGACCGAGGAGTCGGACGGGAACTCCCAGGACACCACCCGGTCCTCGGACAGCGCGTGCACACGGGCCAGCAGGAGGGCCACGTCGTCGTACGGGCCGCCGGACAGGAGGGTGTCCGTGACCCGGTCGCAGATGTCCTCCAGCGCCGGACCGGCGTGGTCCAGCGAGGCCAGCAGCCGCCCGGTGCGCGCGTCGGTGCTCCCGTAGCCGCGGTTCTCCTTGAGCAGGCCGTCGGTGTACATCGCCAGCAGGCTGCCCGCGGGCAGGTCGACGGTGGCGGACTCGTACGGCTGGATCCCGCCGAGCCCGAGCGGCGGACCGGCCGGCAGGTCGATCAGCCGCGCCTCCCCGCCCGGCGTCAGCAGAGCGGGCGGCGGGTGCCCGGCCCGTGCGGCCGTGCAGCGGCAGGACACCGGGTCGTACACCGCGTACAGGCAGGTCGCCCCGGTCGCGGGGTCCTGTTCGCCGAAGGATTCGTCGGGGGTGCGGCTGACCAGGTCGTCCAGATGGGCCAGGACCTCCTCGGGCAGCAGGTCCAGCCCGGCGAGCGTCCGCACCGCCGTGCGCAGCCGGCCCATGGTCGCCGCCGCCTGCAGACCGTATCCGGGCACGTCCCCGACGACCAGCGCCACGCGCATCCCGGACAGCGGGATCGCGTCGAACCAGTCCCCGCCCACGCCGGCCCTGGCGTCCGCGGGCAGGTACCGGGCGGCGAGGTCGACGGTGCTCAGCCGGGGCAGGGCGTGCGGCAGCAGGCTGCGTTGCAGGGTGAGGGAGGCGTGGTGCTCCCGGCGGTAGCGGCGGGCGTTGTCCACGCTGATCGCGGCACGGGCCGCCAGCTCGCCCGCCAGTGTCAGGTCGTCCTGCTCGTACGGCCTCGTCCTTCCACGGCGGTAGAACCCCGCCAGGCCCAGGACGGAACCCCGCGCGGACAGCGGAGCGCCCAGGTAGGAGTGCACGCCCTCACCGAGCAGGCCGACGGGGTGCACCCGGTCGCCCTGCTCGGTGAGGGCGGCGGTCAGCACCGAGTCCGTGACCGGCTGCCCGGTCCCCAGGCACCGGGCCTGGGGTGTGCCGGCGGGGTAGCCGGCCGGATGGTCCACGCCGCCGATCGGGGTGTCGCGGGAGCCCTCACCGGCCCAGGCCGCCACCCGGCGCAGTGCCACGTCGGGGGGCAGCCGTCCGGGCGGCGGCTCCTCGCCCGCCAGGACGCCCTCCACCAGGTCGACGACGACCAGGTCGGCGAAGCGCGGCACGGCGATCTCCGCCAGTTCCTCGGCGGTACGCCGCATGTCCAGGGTGGTGCCGAGCCGGGTGCCCGCTTCGTTCAGCAGGGACAGCCGCCCGCGCGCCTCGGCGGCGAGCCGGCCGACGCCCGGCTCGCCCACCAGCAGCAGCCACGCGTCGGTCGGCCCGGCGGCGTGCGGTTCCGGCGTCGTGTCGGGCGTGCTCGCCGCCTCCGCCGCGGCGGTGGAACGGTCCAGGAGCGGCACGTGACGACCGTCGGGGGCGGTCGCGGTCGCCGGGCCCGGTGCACCCGTGCCGCGGGCGTTCTCGAAGCTGACCTCGACCGCCGCACCCTCCGCGTCGCCGTGGCGCAGTTCCCGGCGGCGCAGCACGGCCACGCGACCGCCCGCGAGGGGGACCTCGGTGAACGTCTCACCGGTCGAGGAGATCAGCTCGACGGCGCGCTCCAGCAGTATCAGCCGCTCCTGCGAGGCCAGCCGGGGCGCCGGCCCGCCGAGCCGGGACAGATCTCCCGAGCCGAGGTCCAGCTCGGCGTGCCCGCCGCGCTCCCTGGCCCGCTGGAAGGAACGCATCAGGTCGAGCTCACGGGCCGTGCCCAGCTCCAGCAGGCGTTCCCCGATGCGTTCGGTGGCGTCCTGCAGGGCCAGCGCCATGCCGGGTTCGGCCAGCATCCGGGGCACGGAGAGGTTCACCGCGCCCCGCACGGCGCCGCCCACCGGGTCGCGCACCGGCGCGGCCATGCAGGTCAGCTCCTTGAGGTCGTGCAGGAAGTGCTCGTGGCCGACGACCACGAACGGCGCCCTGGTGCTCAGCACCATGCTGACGCTGCTGGTCCCCATGAACCGCTCGTCGACGTTGGCGCCGGGCACCAGGGAGGCGGCGTCCATCAGCTTCAGCCCCGTCGGGTCGCCCCGCCGGTCCAGGATGTTCGCCCGTGAGTCGGCCAGCGCCACGGTCACCGGCACGCCCGAGAACCGATGGCACAGGCGGTCCAGCACCGGCGCGGCGGCCCTGATCAGCCGGGAGTCGGGATCCAGGTCGCTGTCGATCGGCAGGGCCGCCCTCTCGCGGTCGATGCCGAGCGACTGCGAGCGCTGCCAGGAGGCGAGGATCTCCGGGCGTACGCCGGCGTCCGGCGGCGTACGGTCGCCGTGACCGGTGCCCGGAGGAGTTGGATGCGACTCCATAAAGTTAGGGTAATCGGACGAATAGGGCATCTGCTTGATGTGGGTGCCCTTTCGCGCGTGTTCCTCCGGGGTGACCGGTCGGACTCCTCGGACCCCGCCGCCCCGCCTCGTTGCGGACGGCGTCGCCGTCGAGACGGGGCGGCGGGGTCCGGGTGACGGGGGCGACGGCACGCCGGACGGACCGACGGGGGGCCTCAGGGCCGGCGCTCGCCCGGTGCCTCTTCGCAGACGATCTCGTCACGCGGGGTGTAGTGGGTGCGGAACGGTTCCCGCTTCACCTCCCGGCCGCCGTCGTGGAAGACCCGTTCCACGGTGACGTCGAAGCCCTCGAGCGGGGTCTGCGGCACGCACTGCTCGTCGGTGCTCACCTTCGTCTCCGGCTGCTGCACATGGGTGCGCGGCCCCTTGACCGACGTGATCTCGTCGTACTTCTTCGTGCCGAGGAAGCTGACGGTCAGCGAGGTGTCGGTGGACTCGGCCTGGATGTAGACGGCCTTGCCGGAGTCGTTGGTGAACCTCAGGTCGAGGCTGCCCCAGGCGACCGTGGCCTCACGGCCCTCGGGGTAGCGCTCGATGTAGAAGGAGTGGGCGCCGTGCTCGACGGGCTTGACCCCGGCGAAGAACATCGCGTTGAAGACGGTCGTGGCCACGGCGGAGACACCGCCGCCGGGCGCCTTGGTGTACTGGTCGTCGAAGATCATGATGCCGTCGACGAAGCCGTTGGCCTCGGTGCGCTCGCCGACGGTCCGGTTGAAGCTCCAGGTCTCGTTCGGCATGACGACGGAGCCGTTGATGAGTTCCACGGCCCGGCCGACGTTCGTCGTGCGGTAGGCGGCCGGTTCGAACTCGACGGTGAAGGAGGACATCTTCTCGGTCAGCCCCAGGCGCGCCGCGTTCTCGCGGGTCACCTCCGGCTGGATCCGCCGCGTCTCCACCTCGCCGGTGCGGGCGGTGCCCGACTCGGTGAGCAGGGGCAGGACGGCCTTGCCCAGGGCCTTGTCGGTGACCTCCACGCCGGGCCTGGCGTCGGCGGTCACCACGACCTCGTCGCCCTCGAGCCCCAGCCGGGCGTTCCGGGGCGTGGCGGGGAGGCCGTTCAGGGCGCCGGCCACCGCGGGCGTGGCGCGCAGGCCCTTGCCGTCGAGGTCCGGGGCGAGCCTGCCGGCGCCGTCCGGCCGCATCGTCAGGTGCTCGCCCAGCACGGCCGGGGTGATCGTGAACCGCTTGCCGCCCGCGGTGAGCGCGACCGGCGCCGACATCGCCGGCTGCGCGAACTCGCGCACCGCCCGCCGTACCTCTTCCGCGGTGACCTTCGGCCTGGTCTCGTGTGCGGGCAGCACCGTGACCGAGTCCGCCGCGCCGCGCAGGAAGGGGGCGCGCAGGGCGCCGATCGCGGCGTCCGCGTCCAGCGCGTACCCGGTGCGCGGGGCGGTCTGCTCGACCCGGCCGCCGGCGAAGGAGACGGCGCCGTCGCGGACCCGCTGGTCGAGCGTCTCCGACAGCTTCCCGAGGGTGGCGCGGGCCTTGTCCTCGTCGACCCGCACGACCGGCTCGATGTCACCGCCCGAGCGGAACAGCCCGCCGATCACGCCGACCGGATCGGCGCCGGTGGACGCCGCCCGGTCGAGGGTTTCCCGGACGTCGAAGGCGAACCCCGCCTGCCGCGGGTCGACCGTGCCCCTGCGGTCGCCGACCTTCACCGCCAGCTTCCGCGGGCCGGCCGCCACCAGGTGCTGCTCCAGCTTCCGGGCGGCCTCCTCGCGGGTCAGGCCCCCGATGTCCACGCCGCGCACCGTCGTACCCGCCTCGATCTCACCGCCGGTGAGCAGCAGCCCGGCGAGGTACAGACCGCCGATGCCCACGGTCAGTGCGCCGCCCGCCAGGGCCACGGGCGGGAGGGAGGCTGTGCGGGGGACGAAGGGTATTCGAGGGCGCATGGGTCTCCTGAACGATCGCTGTGACGTGCCCCCGATGTCACGGCGCTGTGCGGGAGCAGTCGGTCAAGCTACGCGAAACCGGACGCCAAAGGGTATATCCCAGGTCACGTCGGACGTTCTGGATCAGCGGCCTGACCGACGGGCGGAGCGGCACCCGGCGTGCCCGGCGGTCGTGCCGCTCGTTCCTCCTGCCGGGCCTCGATCCCGGTGACGAGGGCCTCGACGCGGGTCCTGGTCCCGTCGCGGACGGGACGGACGGCTTCGGCGCCCCGGAACCGGCCGGACCGGCGGCTGCTGCGGCTCGTGACCGGCCTCGGCACGGGTGTCCTCCGTCCGGTCCGGACCACCGGGTCCGCTCCCGGTGCCGTGAGCCCGCTCGTCGTGGCCGCGGCGGCGAACCCGCCCGCGCTGACCGCGGTCACCCTCGCCGGCGGACTCGCCCCCACCGTCCCCGCACCCCTGACCGCCCTCCTCACCCCCGTCACCGCCGGCGCCGCGGACGGCCCGGGACGAGTGGCGCATCGGGGCCGTCGCGGGGAGGGGACCGGTGGGCAGGCCCCGAGCCCGGGGAAGGCGCCGGGCGCCTCACGCTGCGCGGAGGCGGTCTCGTCGGCGTGGTCGACGGTCGACGCCGGAGGAGCTGCACTCCGCCGTGGAGGCCCTGCTCGCCGAACCGTGACCCGCGCCGTCACGCCTCGCTCCGGCCGCGGAGACGGTGGACCCCCTCCGCGGACGTGCGGTGGGCGTAGGGGGTGAAGTGCGCGGGGGCGTGGTCGACGGGCAGGTCGGGGCGCCAGGCGGTGAGGATCTGGGCACTGCACACGAACAGGCCGTCCGGCAGCCGGTCCAGGGGGTACCAGGCCCAGTCGCCGACGCTCTCGTGCGGCTGTGTGGCCGGCTGCCCCTGCCAGGCGGTGACGAGGGCGCCGACGGTGATCCGCACGACGTCTCCGACGTGGTCGACGAGCGTGCCCAGCAGGGTGACGTCCTCGGGCCGGACGGTCAGGCCGGTCTCCTCGGCGAGTTCGCGGACCACGGTCTCCTCCAGGGACTCCCCGGCTTCGACGGTTCCGCCGGGCAGTTCGAGGGTGCCGTGACGGTGGCGGCCGAGGAGCACGCCCCGGTCGCCGAGGACGACGGCGCCGACGCCGACGGCCGCGTGCGGTGCGGGCGGCCGTGTGGTGCGGGGCCGGCTGGTGACGCGTGCGCGACGGTCCGGGAGGCGCCGGGCGCGGATGAGCTGCTGCACGACGGGGACGCTCTCGTCGGGGTGGTGCAGGAGGTCGACGGCCTCGACGCGGAAGCCGTGCTCGATGAGCAGGTCCTCCCACAGCCGGGGCGCCAGGACCCACATCCGGACGGGCAGCGGCGGATCGTCCCGGAGCCTGATCGTCTGCTCGCGTGGCGCGACCGTCGTGGACGGGCCGTGGCCGTGCAGGTCGGTGTGGAGGAGCGAGAGGACCAGCGGTGCGCCGGGGCGCAGGCCGGCGCGCAGTGCGGGCAGGACGCGGTGCGGGTCGATGAAGGCGAGGCTGTTGACGGCGTACGCGGCGTCGAAGGGGGCGGTGGTGCTCAGGTGGTCGACGACGTCGCCCGGCACGAACCGGACGCGGGGAACGTCCGCGTGGGCGCTGACGGCACGCTGGTGCTGGGTGGGTGACAGCTCGACCGCGGTCACGAGCGCGCCGTGGGCGCGGGCCAGGTGCACGGCGTGGTGGCCGGCCCCGGACCCGATGTCCAGAACGCGTTTGCCGGCGATGTCGCCGAGGATCTCGGCCCCGGGGCCGACGCCGGCCCACGGGGTCCAGTTCAGCTGCTCCGGGACGGGCGGCACGTACCGCCGGTCCAGTTGGCGCCGGCCGTAGACGGTCCAGGCGTCGGCGTTGAGGTCCTCGACGGTCACGGGAAACTCCTGGGGAGGGACGGCGGGGCGGCTGGGTGATCGCTGTGCGCCACGGGCCGGTCACGAGGTGGTGCGGGCCCCGGCCGCGGCGCGCACACCCGATTCTCCTCGGCCGCCCCGCGGCGCGCGGTCTCCAGCGGGTGTTCGTCGGCGATCCGAAGGAAGGCGGCGTGCCCGTCCGGGGTTCCCGTCCAGACTTTGTCCTGCGTGTGGAAAAAGTCGCACCGAGTCGTGCGCAACTTCTTCCCAGTCCGGTGAATCGTTGCTACGTTCCTCATCGAAAGCCTGACGACTCAGCCGACGGAGACAGGCGCCGGGTCCCCAGCCGTGGGCGAGGGGAGGGGAGGGGTTCGTGAGACGGATGACTGCTCGACCTGAGAACGCGCACCAGGCGCGGCTGCTTCGTTTACTGCGTGACAGCGGGCCCAACTCCCGTGCCCAGCTGGGTGATCTGGTGGACCTGTCCCGCTCGAAGCTGGCCGTGGAGGTGGACCGGCTGCTGGAGACGGGGCTGGTGGTCGCGGACGGGCTCGCCCCCTCACGGGGCGGCCGGCGCTCGCACAACATCCGGCTCGCACCTGCGCTGCGTTTCCTCGGTGTCGACATCGGTGCCACGTCGATCGACGTCGCCGTGACGAACGCGGAGTTGGAGGTCCTGGGACACCTGAATCATCCGATGGACGTCCGGGAGGGTCCGGTGGCGGTCTTCGAGCAGGTGCTGTCGATGGCCGCCAAGCTGAAGGCCTCCGGTGTCGCGGAGGGCTTCGACGGCGCCGGCATCGGCGTCCCCGGCCCGGTCCGCTTCCCGGAAGGCGTGCCGGTCGCGCCGCCGATCATGCCCGGCTGGGACGGCTTCCCGGTGCGGGAGGCGCTCAGCCAGGAACTGGGCTGCCCGGTCATGGTCGACAACGACGTGAACCTGATGGCGGTGGGGGAGCAGCACGCGGGCGTGGCACGTTCCGCGGGCGACTTCCTGTGCGTCAAGATCGGGACCGGCATCGGCTGCGGCATCGTCGTCGGCGGTGAGGTCTACCGCGGTACGACGGGCAGCGCCGGCGACATCGGCCACATCCAGGTGGAACCGGCGGGCCGCGCGTGTGCGTGCGGCAACCGGGGCTGTCTGGAAGCGCATTTCAGTGGTGCCGCCCTGGCCCGTGACGCGGAGGAGGCCGCACGTACGGGCCGGTCGGGGGAGCTTGCCGTTCGGCTGGAGACGGCCGGGCGCCTGACGGCCGCGGACGTGTCGGCCGCCGCGGCAGCGGGCGACACGGTGGCTCTGGAACTGATCCGGGAGGGCGGCAGGCGCCTGGGCCAGGTCATCGCCGGACTCGTCAGTTTCTTCAATCCGGGGCTGGTGGTGATCGGCGGTGGCGTGACCGGGCTCGGGCACACCCTGCTGGCCAGTGTCCGGACCCAGGTGTACCGGCAGTCGTTGCCGCTGGCCACGGGCAACCTGCCGATCGTGCTGGGTGAGTTGGGACCGGCCGCCGGAGCCATCGGCGCGGCCCGGCTCATCAGCGACCACGTGTTCTCACCGGCCTGACCGATGCCGGGCCCCGCCGGCCACGGACCACCACGAGCGCGCCACCGCACCCCCGTGGCGCCACCGCGACGCCCGGAGCACCGCCGTGCCACCGCACGGCGCCTCGACGGCCGGCTCCGACCACCGCACCGGTCGCGGGCCGTCGGACCCGCCTTGCTCCGCCCCGCCCTGTCCTGCCGCGTCCTCTCCTGCCCTGACATGCCCTGATCAGCCCGTACGCCCCGGCGCACACGACGCCAGGGGCCCCCGGAGCTGCCCACGTACCCGAACCGCCCTGTCCGGCCTGCCCGCTCACGGCCCGCACCCGCCGAGGGGATTCCTCATGGCACCAGAACCACCGCTGCTCAGCATGACCGGCATCACCAAGTCGTTCCCGGGCGTCCGCGCCCTGGACGGTGTGGACCTCGAGGTCCAGGCCGGCGAAGTCCACTGCCTGCTCGGCCAGAACGGCGCCGGCAAGTCCACGTTGATCAAGGTGCTCGCCGGGGCTCATCAGCCCGACGGCGGTGAGATCACCTGGCGGGGCGAGCCCGTGACCCTGGGGTCGCCGGTCGCCGCCATGCGTCTGGGCATCGCCACCATCTACCAGGAACTCGACCTGATCGAGGGGCTGTCCGTCGCGGAGAACGTCTTCCTCGGACACGAACCCACGTCCGCCGGGTTCGTCGTGCGCGGCTCCACCGCCCGTACGGCGACCGCTCAGTTGCTGAAGCGGCTCGGGCACCCGGAGATCGACCCGGCCCGCCCGGTCGGGGAGTTGTCGGCGGCGCAGCAGCAGATCGTGTCGATGGCCCGGGCGCTGTCCCACGAGGTCCGGCTGATCGTGATGGACGAGCCGTCCGCCGCGCTCGACCCGGACGAGGTCGACAACCTCTTCCGCATCGTCGCGGACCTCACCGCGGAGGGGGTGGCCGTCGTCTACATCTCGCACCGGCTCGAGGAGATCCGGCGCATCGGCGACCGGGTGACGGTGCTGAAGGACGGCCGGGCCGTGGCCGGCGGGCTGCCCGCGGAGTCGACACCGACCCGCGAGGTCGTGGCCCTGATGACGGGACGCAACGTCGAGTACGTCTTCCCCGAGCGGCCCCGGGCGGGGTTCGCCACGGGACGGGAACCGGTGCTGAAGGTCGAAGGACTGACCCGGCGGGGCGAGTTCGCGCCCGTCGATCTGGAGCTGCGGCCCGGTGAGATCGTCGGTCTGGCCGGGCTCGTCGGGTCCGGACGCAGCGAGATCCTGGAGACGGTCTACGGGGCGCGCAGGGCCGACGGCGGTCGTGTCCTCGTCGAGGGCACCCCGCTGCCCCCCGGCAGCGTCCGCGCGGCCGTCCGCGCCGGCATCGGCCTCGCCCCCGAGGAACGCAAGGCGCAGGGCCTGCTGATGCTGGAGTCCGTCAGCAGCAACGTCTCGATCTCCACCCTGTCCCGGTTCGCCCGCGCGGGCTGGCTCGACCGGCGCGCCGAGCGCGCCGCGGCGCACCAGGCGGTTCGGGAGCTGTCCCTGCGGCCGGACAACCCCGACGCCGCGATCAGGACGCTGTCCGGCGGCAACCAGCAGAAGGCGGTGCTCGCCCGCTGGCTGTTGCGCGGCTGCAAGGTGCTGCTGCTGGACGAGCCGACCCGGGGCGTCGACATCGGAGCCCGGGCGGAGCTCTACGCCGTGATCCGCCGGCTGGCCGACGAGGGCCTGGCCGTACTTCTCGTGTCCAGTGAGGTGCCCGAAGTCCTGGGGCTCGCCGACCGGGTGCTGGTGCTCCGTGAAGGCAGCGTCGTGCACACGGCGGACGCCCGGGAGCTCGACGAGCACCGTGTACTCGATCTTGTGATGGAAGGGAACCCGACGCCATGACGCAGCCGGCCACCACGGCGCAGAAGGAAGCGCCGACGTCCGCCGCCGAGTCCGCGGCGGACAAGGAGAGTTCGCGCCGACCGCTCGGTCTGCGATGGGACGTGCGCAGTCTGTCGCTGCTCGGTGTCCTCGCCGTGCTCGTCGCGGTCGGCGGGATCACCGCACCGGACGAGTTCCTGGCGACGAGCAACCTGCAGCTCGTCCTCACGCAGGCGTCCGTGATCGGTGTCGTCACCGTCGGCATGACCTTCGTCATCGTCTCCGGCGGCATCGACCTGTCGGTCGGCGCGATCGTGGCGCTCGCCTCGGTGTGGGCGACCACGGTCGCCACGCAGGAGTTCGGCTTCGGCGGCATCCTGTTCACCGCCGTCGCCGTCGGAGTGGGCTGCGGCCTGGTCAACGGCGTGCTCATCGCCTACGGCAGGATGGTGCCGTTCATCGCGACGCTGGCCATGCTGGCCTCCGCCCGGGGACTGGCGCTGCAGATCACGGACGGCCGGACCCAGATCGTGACCGTCGACAGCGTCCTCGACCTCGGCGTCCGGGACGCCTACGTCCTCGGCATCCCGCCCCTGGTCCTGGTCTTCGCCGCGGTCACCGTCATCGGCTGGCTGGTGCTCAACCGGACCACCTTCGGCCGTCGCACCGTCGCCGTGGGCGGCAACGCCGAAGCGGCGCGGCTCGCCGGCATCGACGTCCGCCGCCAGCGCCTGTACCTGTACCTGCTGTCCGGGCTGTGCTGCGGCATCGCCGCGTTCATGCTGATCGTGCTCGCCGGCTCGGGCCAGAACACCAACGGCAACCTCTACGAGCTGGACGCCATCGCCGCGGCGATCATCGGCGGCACCCTGCTCAGCGGCGGCCGCGGCACCATCGTCGGCTCCGTCCTCGGCGTGCTGGTCTTCACCACGATCACCAACATCTTCGCCCTGAACAACCTGGAGACCGCTGTCCAGCAGATCGCCAAGGGCGCGATCATCGTCGCCGCGGTCCTGGTCCAGCGCCGTTCACTGCGCGGCGGCGACGCCTGACGCCGTGCGGCACACCGCCGGACGGCGGGTCCTGACCCCGCCGTCCGGCGCCCCTCCCTCCTCCGTCCCCCGCACACCACCCAGTCGAAGGGTCGATCCGCCATGGCAAGAATCCCGGCCACCAGCCGCAGAGCACTGCTGTTCGGTTCCGCAGCCGTTTCCGCCGGCGCGCTGCTCACGGCGTGCACCAGCAACGAGCCCAGCGGCAAGCAGCAGGACACGAGCAACGCCCCGGTCGCCGACGACAAGCCGGGCAAGCCGGTCACCATCGGCTTCGCCGGGCCGCAGGCCGACCACGGCTGGCTCAACGCGATCAACGAGAACGC
>NZ_JACHJI010000012.1 GCF_014203535.1 Streptomyces griseomycini | reverse complement strand
GTCAGCTTCGCCCGGGAGAAGGCCAGGATGAACTGCCGCCGCCCCCAGAGCTGACGGACGTACTCGACGAGGGACGGCCGGGCACCGCTGACCGACAGCCCGTACTTGGCGGCGAGCTGGGCCGCCGTGAGTCCCCCGTCGGGCGGCACGGACGCGCTCGTCGCGACCGTGCCGTGGTGCGTTGTCTCACTCACTGGTGGAAAGCTTTCGTCTTCGAGATGCGCGGCCTGTGCGGGCCTGGCATGAGCCGGGGAGCCTGGGTACGGCCCCGTTGTTCCCGGTTACGAGCTTGTCAGATGACGGGGGGCCGGCCCAGTCGGGTCAGCCGCCACACCGTACGCCACTTCATGGGCCTGCGGGGTCCGCAGGGGGTGGTCCAGCCCTCCCGGAACCCACCGAACCACGCCTTCAGTGCGGGACGCGAGGGGCGGCGCACGAGAGTGAGGAGCATCCAGACGCCCAGGTAGACCGGGACCAGGAGCGCGGGGAGGTTGCGGCGGGCCAGCCAGACGCGGTTGCGGGCGACCATGCGGTGGTAGACCGCGTGCCGTGAGGGGGCGGTGGTCGGGTGGTACAGCACCATGTCCGACCGGTAGTCGATCATCCAGCCCGCGTCGAGCGCCCGCCAGGCCAGGTCGGTCTCCTCGTGGGCGTAGAAGAACTCGTCCGGCAGCCCGCCGACCTCGGCGAAGACCTGGGTGCGCACGGCGTTGGCACCGCCGAGGAAGGTGGTCACGCGGGAGGAGCGCATCGGGTCGGAGGCGCGCAGCCGGGGCACGTGGCGGCGCTGGGTGACCCCGGTCTCCGGGTCGGCGATGCGGAAGCTGATGATGCCGAGCCGCGGGTCGGCGGCGAAGGCCTCGCGGCACAGCTCGGCGGTGTCGTGGCCGGCCAGCAGGCCGTCGTCGTCGAGGAACAGCAGGACGTCGACGTCCCGGCCGCCCGGTCCGAAGGCCTCGATGCCGACGTTGCGGCCGCCGGGGATGCCGAGGTTCTCGGGCAGCTCGATCGTCCGTACGCCCTCGGGGACGTCCGGGACGGGCGAGCCGTTGCCGACCACGACGACCTGGACCGGGTCGCCGTCCTGCTTGGCCACCGAGTCGAGCAGGGCGCGCAGCTCGTCGGGGCGGTTGCCCATGGTGATGATCACCGCGCCGACCTTCATGCCGGCGCTCACTTCAGCCTGCTGGAGGCGAGGATGGACACCAGGTGCAGCAGGGTCTGCAGCAGGGCGATGCCGGCCAGGACGGCGGTGCCGAGCCGGGTGAAGAACAGGTCGCCCCGGGCCGCGTCCGCGACCGCGAGGACCAGGATCAGCAGGGACGCCTCGATGCCGAGGATCAGCCGGTGGAACTTGAGCGCGGCGGCGGCCCGGCGGGCCAGGGCCATGCCGGAGGACCGCGGCTCGGACGCGGCCTCCTTCACCGGCGGCAGACCGCCCTGGTGGCGGGCGACGCCGACGAGGTCGGTCTCGGCCTTGACCAGGATCGCGCCGAGCGCGGCCAGGGTGCCGAGGAAGGCCCACAGCCAGTCGATGCGCCCGGGACCCCACAGGTCGGCGGCGCGCAGCCCGAGCCCGACCAGGACGGCGGCGTCGCACAGGTAGGCGCCGACCCGGTCGAGGTAGACGCCGCCGAGCGAGTACTGCTTCTTCCAGCGCGCGACCTCGCCGTCGACGCAGTCCAGCAGCAGGTACAGCTGGACCATGACCACGCCGAGGACGGCCCCCGCGATCCCCGGCACCAGCAGTGCCGGGGCCGCGAGGACGCCGAAGACGGTCATCAGGTACGTGAGCTGGTTGGGCGTGACCCGGGTGTTCACCAGGTAGCGGTCCACCCGCAGGGACACCTCTCGCATGTAGAGGCGTCCCATCCAGTGCTCACCGCTGCGCCGGTCCTTGACCCCCGGGGGGTGCACGACCGGACGGAGTTCAGCTACCGATGGCCTTGACATAGTCGGCGTAGACGTCCTTGATCTGTTCGGTCTTCAGGTCGAGATGCTCGAGAATCGTGTAACGGCCGGGCCGGGTCTCCGGGGCGAACTCGACGGCCCGGACGAACTCGTCCGGTGTGAATCCGATCTCCCGGGGCAGCACCGGCAGCCCGTGCCGGCGCAGTACCTCGGCCATGTACGCCGACTCCTCGTGCGCCCCCCGCAGGTACATCGCGAAGGCCGCGCCCAGTCCGCACTGCTCGCCGTGGGCGGCGGCGCGCTTGGGGAAGAGCAGGTCGAAGGCGTGGTTGATCTCGTGGCAGGCCCCGGAGGACGGCCGCGAGTCGCCGGAGACCGACATGGCGATGCCGGTGAGGACCAGCGCCTCGGCCAGGACCTGCAGGAAGGCGTCGTCACCGACGCCGCCCGGGTGCCGGAGCACCGCCTCGCCGGCCTGGCGGGCCATCGCCGCGGCCAGGCCGTCCACCTTCTCGCCCTTGACCCGGTGGGCGAGCTCCCAGTCGGCGACCGCGGAGATGTTGGAGATGACGTCGCCGATGCCGGAGCGCACGAAGCGGACGGGCGCCTCACGGATCACGTTCAGGTCGATGACGACCGCGATCGGGTTCGGCACGCCGTACGAGCCGCGGCCCGCGTCGTTGTCGAGGGTGGCGACCGGCGAGCACAGACCGTCGTGCGCGAGGTTGGTGGCGACGGCGACCAGCGGGAGGCCCACGCGGGCCGCCGCGAACTTGGCGCAGTCGATGATCTTCCCGCCGCCGAGGCCCACGACCGCGTCGTAGCGGCCGGCCTTTATGTCGCCGGCCAGCCGGACCGCGTCGTCGATGGTGCCGCCGCCGACCTCGTACCAGGTGGCGCCGGGCAGGCTCGGGGCGATCCGCTCGCGCAGGCGGGCGCCCGAGCCGCCGCTGACCGCGATGGCCAGCCGGCCGGAGTGCGAGATGCGCTCGTCGGCGAGGACGCAGCCCAGGTCGTCGAGGGCTCCGGGGCGGATGTCGACGACGAGCGGGGAGGGGATGAGCCGGGTCAGTACTGGCACGCGATCTCCCGTCCGCGGGCGAGATCGTCGTGGTTGTCGATCTCCACCCACTTGACGTCGCCGATCGGCGCCACGTCGATCCGGAAGCCGCGGTTCACGAGTTCCTGGTAGCCGTGCTCGTAGAACTGCTGCGGGTCGGTCTCCCAGACCGTCTTCAGCGCGTCGGCGAGCTCGGCGGCGGCGGCGCCCTCGATGAGGGTGACGCCGATGTACTCGCCGGTCGCCTCGGCCGGGTCCATCAGCTTGGTGATCCTCGTCATCCCCTTCTCCGGGTCGACGACGACCTTCATCTCCTCGTCGGCCAGCGACTTCACGGTGTCGAGGGCGAGGATGATCCTCTTGCCGTCGCCGCGGGCGGCGAGCAGCGTCTTCTCGACGGACACCGGGTGGACGGTGTCGCCGTTGGCGAGGATCACGCCGTCCTTGAGGGCGTCACGGCCGCACCACAGGGAGTAGGCGTTGTTCCACTCCTCGGCCTTGTCGTTGTCGATGAGGGTGAGCTTGAGGCCGTACTTCTCCTCCAGGGCCGCCCTGCGCTCGTACACGGCCTCCTTGCGGTAGCCGACGATGACCGCGACCTCGGTCAGGCCGATCTCGGCGAAGTTGCCGAGCGTGAGGTCGAGAACCGTCGGTTCGCCCTCTATGCCCGCGGGTCCCACCGGCACCAGCGCCTTGGGCAGGCTGTCGGTGTAGGGACGCAGACGCCGTCCGGCGCCGGCCGCCAGCACGAGGCCGATCATGCGGGTTCTCCTTCATCGTGTACGGCGGGCGCGCCACCCCGGTGGGCGGCCACCCAGAAGCGGATGCTCTCGGCGAGCACCAGCAGGGCCACGGCCACGGCGAGCACCGTGAGCGCGACCGTGAACTGCGGGGCGGTGAGCAGGGCCGCCAGCACGGCGACCACCAGGACGCGGCCCTCGTGTCCCCCGATCGCCCGCACCAGCCAGTGCGGGGGCGCGCCCGCGTTGCCGCGGATGCGGTACACCGTGTCGTAGTGATGGTAGGCGACCGCGGCCACCAGGCCGTAGGCCGCGGGAAGCGCCCCGTTCACGTCCGCGTCGGCCGCCAGTGCCAGGACGGTGCCGTACTCGGCGGCGCGGAGGAAGGGGGGGACGAGCCAGTCGAGGGCGCCCTTGAGGGGGCGGGCGACGGCGAGGGCGGAGGTCAGGACGTAGCCGCAGGCGGCGACGACCGTCCACGGGCCGCCGAAGCCGGTGAGCACGGCCGTGGCGACGACGGCGAGGCCGCCGAGCAGGGCGACGGCGGGGGCGGCGACGCCGGGCAGCCGGCGGGCGGGGTTCTTCAGCGCCCCCGCGAGGCCCTCGGCGAGCGGGCCGGAGTCGGCGAGGTCCGCGAGCGCGCGGGCCGCCCGGTCGGTCCTCCTGGCCTTGCGGGTCAGCGAGCGCAGGACGCGGCCCGCCGTGGTGTACGCGGCGGCGAAGGCGCAGCCGACGAGCAGGGCGTAGAAGGTGATCCGGGGGGTGGTGAGGGCCGTGAGGACGGCGATCATCGCCCAGCGTTCGCCGATCGGCAGGACGATCATGCGGCGCACCCAGACCGTCCAGCCGACGCTGTCGAGCTTGTCGGAGAGGGCGGCGGTGGGGCTGGTGTTGGCGGTGGCGTCGTGGTTGGCCTCGTTGAAGGAGAAGTCGACCACGTGCCGACAGGTCTGCAGGACCATCGCGCCGAGGGCGAGGGCCCAGACGTCGTCACCGCCGCGGGCCGCGCCGAGGGCGAGACCGGCGTAGTAGGCGTACTCCTTGGCGCGGTCGAAGGTGGCGTCGAGCCAGGCGCCGAGGGTGGAGTACTGCAGGGAGTAGCGGGCGAGCTGGCCGTCGGTGCAGTCCAGCACGAAGGAGGCGATGAGCAGCACGCCGGCGGCGACGAAGCCGCCGCGGGTGCCGGTGGCGGCGCAGCCGGCCGCTATGAGCGCGGTGAGCAGCGAGGCGGTGGTGACCTGGTTGGGGGTGAGGCCCCGGCGGGCGCACCAGCGGGCGATGTAGCGGGAGTACGGGCTGATGAAGTAGGTGGTGAAGAAGCCGTCGCGGGCCTTGACCGCCGACTTCAGGCGGACGGCCTCGTCGTCGACGGCGGCGACGGCCTGCCGGGCCTCGTTGCGGGCCTGCGGGTCGCCGGGGACGGTGGCGACGAGGCTGCCGAGCTCGGGCCGGTGCACGTCGGCGCCGTCGGCGTCGAGGGCGGTGGCGACGCGGTCGGCGAGGCTGTCGACGAGGGTGGTGCCGTCGGCCGCGGAGTTCTCGCGGGCCAGGGCGCGGGTCAGGGCCCGGCGCCCGGCCGGCCGGGCGGTGACGGCGCCCGGGATCGCTGCGAGCTCGAAGCGGGGGTCGGTGAGGCCGAGGCGCAGCGCGTGCACATGGCCCACGAACCGGGCGTCGACCACCGCGACCCGCTCCCCCGCCGGCACCCCGGCGAGCAGGGTCTCGGCCTCGGCGGTGCCGGACGCGATCCGCACGTCGAAGCCGAGGGAGCGCAGGTCGCCCTCGAGTGACGAACCGGGGACCGGCTGACCGGTGAGGATGGCGGTCGACAACCGAACTCACTCCCTGGGTGCCGACGCGTCCACGCCGGTCATGTACATGGTGGGGCGCCCGTGCGGGGGCCTCCGGGCGGCATGTCGGCAGAGGTTATCGGATGCCCGGAAGCGCGTGTTCACCGCCCGTTCGAAGGTTGGATCGACGCGGTTCGCCCCTGCCGCTGCCGCGATCATCATCAGGGATGCGGGGCCCGCCCCACAAACCGCACTCCCAGAAAGGACGCAGGGGCGCATACGGGACCTTGCGGACCGCCCGGCCCGCTCGGCATAGGGTGGGCGACCATGACATGGCTGATCACCGGCGGAGCCGGTTACATCGGGGCACACGTGGCGCGGGCCATGACCGATGCCGGGGAGCGTGTCGTCGCGCTGGACGACCTCTCGGCCGGGGTGCCCGCGCGGCTTCCCGCCGACGTCCCGCTGGTCAGGGGCTCGTCACTGGACGGCGGGCTGCTGGAGCGGGTGTGCGCGGAGCACGGGGTGACCGGAGTGGTGCACCTCGCCGCGCGCAAGCAGGTCGCCGAGTCCGTGGCGCAGCCGACCCGGTACTACCGGGAGAACGTCGGCGGTCTCGCGACGCTCCTGGACGCCGTCGTGGGGGCCGGGATCGAACGCTTCGTGTTCTCCTCCTCCGCGGCCGTGTACGGCGACCCCGGCGTGGACCTCATCACGGAGGACACGCCCTGCGCCCCGGTGAACCCGTACGGCGAGACCAAGCTGGCCGGCGAGTGGCTGGTGCGGGCGGCGGGCCGGGCGCACGGCATCGCCACGGTGTGCCTGCGCTACTTCAACGTGGCGGGGGCGGCGGCGCCGGAGCTGGCCGACACCGGGGTGTTCAACATCGTGCCGATGGTCTTCGACCGGCTCACCCGCGACGAGGCCCCGCGGATCTTCGGTGACGACTACCCGACCCCGGACGGCACCTGCGTCCGCGACTACATCCACGTGGCCGACCTGGCGGACGCCCATCTGGCGGCGGCCCGCCGGCTGGCCGCCGGTGACCTCACCGGCGACCTGACGGTGAACATCGGCCGCGGCGAGGGCGTCTCGGTGCGCGAGCTGATCGCGGTCGTCGGCGAGGTCACCGGCGACACCCGCGCCCCGGTCGTGGAGGGGCGCCGCCCCGGTGACGCCCCCCGCGCGGTGGCGTCGGCCGCCCGGGCGGCCGAGCACCTGGGCTGGACCGCCCGGCGCTCGGTGCACGAGATGGTCGACTCGGCCTGGCGGGGCTGGCGGCTGCACCGCGGTGACCGCCCCGCACCCGGATCCGCACGCCCCTGACCTGCGTGGCGTTTTCGCAGGTCAGGGCACATGACAACGGTGTTCAGTGCCGCGTTGCCGGATACCCCCCTCCCGTAGTTCACTGTGCTCCGGAAGAAGGTCACGGAAGGGTGGTTCCCATGGGGGCTGGGCACGGCCACGGGCACGCGCACGGCGCGCCGGCCGGCGGCACCGCGAGCGCGGCGTACCGCGGCAGGCTGCGGGTGGCGCTGGCGATCACGCTCGGTGTCACGGTGGTCCAGATCGTCGGCGGCGTGCTGGCCGACTCGCTCGCCCTGGTCGCGGACGCGGCCCACATGGCGACGGACGCCCTGGGCCTGGGCATGGCGCTGCTCGCGATCCACTTCGCGAACCGCCCGCCGAGCGGGCACCGCACCTTCGGCCTCGCCCGCGCGGAGATCCTGGCCGCCCTGGCCAACTGCCTGCTGCTGCTCGGCGTCGGCGGCTACGTGCTGTACGAGGCGATCGAGCGGTTCGTCACCCCGGCCGACACCAAGGGCGGCCTGGCGATGGTGTTCGGCGCGATCGGTCTGGTCGCCAACCTGGTGTCGCTGGCCCTGCTGATGCGCGGCCGGAAGGAGAGCCTGAACGTGCGCGGCGCCTTCCTGGAGGTGGCGGCGGACGCGCTCGGCTCGGTCGCCGTGATCCTGTCCGCGCTGGTGATCCTGACCACCGGCTGGACGGCCGCCGACCCGATCGCCTCCCTGCTGATCGCGCTGATGATCGTGCCCCGCACCTGGAAGCTGCTGCGCGAGACCCTGGACGTGCTGCTGGAGGCGGCGCCCAAGGGGGTGGACATGGCCCAGGTACGGGCGCACATCCTGGCCACGGACGGCGTGGAGGACGTCCACGACCTGCACGCCTGGACGATCACCTCGGGGATGCCGGTGCTCTCCGCGCACGTGGTCGTCAGCTCCGAGGTGCTGAACGCCATCGGGCACGAGAAGATGCTGCACGAGCTGCAGGGCTGTCTGGGCGACCACTTCGACGTGGAGCACTGCACCTTCCAGCTGGAGCCCGGCGGGCACGCGGAGCACGAGGCGCGGCTCTGCCACTGAGGCGCCCCCCGCGCGCCCACGGCGCCGGTTCCGGACGGTTCCCCGTCGGCCGCTCCGGGCACGATCGCCTTCCGGGCCCCGCTTCCGGCGTCCGGCCGGCACCGACCGCCTCCCGCGCCGTCCCCGGGACATGCGGGCGTGCGGTGGAGTGCCGGGAGTGCCGGATTCGTGCGGCAGACTTGGGGCGCGAAGACCGAGTGAAGGATGGGTATGCCGATCACACCTGCCACCGCGACGCACGGCGCGTCGGACGGCACCGCAGAGGCGATTTTGCTGGAACTGGTCGACGAGGACGGTGTGACGATCGGCACCGCGGAGAAGCTGGCCGCCCACCAGCCGCCGGGGCAGCTGCACCGGGCGTTCTCGGTGTTCCTGTTCGACGAGCGCGGGCGGCTGCTGCTCCAGCAGCGGGCGCTGGGCAAGTACCACTCCCCCGGTGTGTGGTCGAACACCTGCTGCGGCCACCCCTACCCCGGCGAGGCGCCGTTCGCGGCGGCGGCCCGGCGGACGTTCGAGGAGCTGGGGATCTCGCCCTCCCTGCTCGCCGAGGCCGGCACGGTCCGCTACAACCACCCGGACCCGGCCTCGGGACTGGTGGAGCAGGAGTACAACCACCTCTTCGTCGGCATGGTGCAGTCCCCGCTGCGACCGGACCCGGCGGAGGTGGCGTCGACGGTGTTCGTGACCCCGGCCGAGCTGGCGCGGCGGCACGCGCAGGACACGTTCTCGTCCTGGTTCATGACCGTCCTGGACGCGGCCCGTCCGGCGGTCCGGGAGCTGACGGGGCCGTCGGCGGGCTGGTGACCGGAGGACCGGCCGCCGGCTGGAACCGCGCGGGTCTGAGCGGCAGGGCGACCCAGACCACCTTGCCGCCGCTCGCGGTGTGCTCGACGTCGCACGCCCCGCCCGCCTCGCGGGTGATCTCGCGCACCAGCAGCAGTCCGCGGCCGCCGGTGCGGCCGTGGTCGGCCTCCAGGGCGGTCGGACGGTAGGGGTGGTTGTCCTCCACGGACACCCGGATCCACTCGGCGCCGACGGCGACCTCGACGGCGAGCATCGGGGACAGCAGCGCCGCGTGCCGCACGGCGTTGGTGACCAGCTCCGAGACGATCAGCAGCAGTCCCTGCGCCACGTCGTCCGGGACCGGCACCCCCTGGCGCCGCAGCAGGTCCCGCACGGCGTGGCGGGCCTGCGGGACCGAGGCGTCGACGGCCGGGGCGGTGAACCGCCAGACGCCTTCGTACGGCAGCGGCTCCGCGGTCCCCGCCTCGGCGGGGCCTTCCGCGCCCTGTGGGCGTGGGCCGGACCCGCGCCCCTGGTCGTCCATCGCCCGGTCGCCGCCCTCGCGCTCGATTGTCGCCACGCGTCGAGTGTTGGTAACGAGCCGCTCCGCACCGGAGTCCTGAACACAAGTCAGCGCATATCGAGCGTTTCTGACCGTTGGCGTATGACACCGTCGATTGCGGGACCGTTCCGGCCCTCCTTGTGCCGTGTCGACGAACTATTCGGGTTGTACGGGTTTGGTGGCCGACGGGTCCGTTCCGTACGGGTCCTCCCCCTCCGCCTTCCGTGCGGCCTCCTCACCGGCCAGCCGGTCGGAGACCATGCCGACGATCCGGCGTCCGCCGTAGCCGGTGGCGATCAGGCCGAGCCCGTCGAAGAGCAGGGCGAGGGAGAAGAACGTGCCGATGACGTACTGGCTGCTGCTCGGCCAGGAGGCCAGCACCAGGATGCCGAGGAGCAGGCCGAAGGCGCCCTGCACGAGCGTCCAGCCGAACTGCGGTCCGCGCACCACCAGGCTGCCCACGAGCCGGAACACCCCTCCGGTGAGGAACAGCAGGGCGGCGAACATGGTCAGCGCCTCGGCCGCGGCCTCCGGGGACTTCAGGATCACCGCCCCGGCCGCGATGTTCAGGGCCGCGACGACCACGCCGAGCCAGAAGAAGTTGGTGTGCCGGGCCTGGACGGCGTGCAGCAGCCCGACCACGCCGCCGATCAGCAGCAGCCAGCCGAACAGCAGCATCGAGGTCAGGGTGGCGACGCCGGTGTAGATCAGGCCGACGAGGCCGGCGACGACCAGGATCACCCCGAGCACGGCGAGCCAGCCGAAGCCACGGCTCAGTTTCGCCGCCTCGCCGTGGGGGTTGGTGGACTTGACCATGGGTGCCTCCTTGATCGCACTACCTCCTCATGTTCCCCTTTCGTCCGCCCGTCGTCACACCGCGCGGGCTCCTGCCGGTCAGGGCGGTGACCGGGGCGGATAGCATCCGGCGCATGGAGCCCCAGCTGCTGCACGGCGTCACCGACTCGGTCGCCACGGTCGTCGTCCGGAACCCGGCGAAGCGCAACGCCATGACGGCGGCGATGTGGGCCGCCCTGCCCCCGTTGCTCGACGCGCTGGCGGGCGACCCCGGGGTGCGGGCGCTGGTGCTCGCCGGCGAGGGCGGGACGTTCTGCGCCGGGGCCGACATCTCCACCCTCCAGGGGTCACCGGTCGAGGCGCAGCGGCTGGCCGTGGCGGCGGAGGAGGCGCTCGCCGCCTTCCCCAGGCCGACGCTGGCTGCGGTCCGGGGACACTGCGTGGGCGGCGGGGCGCAGTTGGCGGCGGCCTGCGATCTGCGGTTCGCGGAGCAGGGGGCGCTGTTCGGTGTGACGCCGGCGCGGCTCGGGATCGTCTACCCGGCGTCCGCCACCCGGCGGCTGGTGTCGCTGGTGGGTCCGGCCACGGCCAAGTACCTGCTGTTCTCGGGCGAGTTGATCGACGCCGAGCGGGCCCTGCGCACCGGCCTGGTGGACGAGGTGCTGCCCGAGGGCGAACTGGGGAAGCGGGTCGCGGAGTTCACCCGGATCCTGGCGTCCCGTTCACAGCTGACGCAGGCGGCGGCGAAGGAGTTCGCGAACGGCCGCACCGACCGCGACGCCCACTGGGACGAGCAGGCGCGCACGAGCGGCGACCCCGCCGAAGGGGTCGCCGCGTTCCTGGAGCGCCGGCCGCCGCGCTTCACGTGGACCACGGCTACGTCAGGATGAAACGGCTCTTCGCCCGGAACTCCTCGACGAGGTGCGCGGGCGCCTTCTGCGGTGACCCCGCGTCGTAGGGCGGCTGCGGGTCGTACTCGGTGAGCAGCTGGACCGCCTGGGCGTGTTCGTCGCCGGCGATCCGGCCGAGCAGGGTGAGACCCATGTCGATGCCGGAGGAGACGCCGGCCGCGGTGACGTACTTGCCGTCGGTCACCACCCGCTCCCCGGTGGGCTCGGCGCCGAACCGCCTCAGGTGGTCCAGGGCCAGCCAGTGCGAGGTGGCCCGACGTCCTTCGAGGAGCCCGGCGGCGGCCAGCAGCAGGGAACCCGTGCACACGGACGTCGTCCAGGTGCTGCTCGCGTCGGCGGTGCGCAGCCAGTCCAGCAGGGTCTCGTTCTCCATCTGGGGCGTCTGTCCGGGGCCGCCCGGGACGACGACGACGTCCGGGGCCGGCACCTCGGCCAGGGTCCGGTCCGCGGTGAGCGCGAGCGCGCCGGTGTCGGTGCGCACGGGACCGGTCCGCTCGGCGACGAAGACGGTCTGCGCGTCCGGGAGGCGGCCGAGGGTCTCGTACGGACCCACGGCGTCGAGGGCGGTGAAACGGTCGAAGAGGACGACGGCGATCTGCATCGGCGGCCTTTCAGGTGGGGGCGGGCGAGGGGGCGGGTGAGGGGGCGGGCCGGAAGCGGCGGCGGTACTCCGCCGGTGACGCGCCGAGGGTCCGGACGAAGGCGCGGCGCATCGCCTCGGGGGTGCCGTAGCCGCTGGCGCGGGAGATCTCCTCGACGCCGTCGCCGGTGTCCTCCAGCAGGCGCCGGGCGTGTTCGAGCCGTACCCGGTCGACGTAGCGGCCCGGCGTCGTGCCGGTCTCGGCGTGGAAGGCGCGGGCGAAGTGGCGCGGGGAGAGGGCGGCGCGGGCCGCGAGCGCCTCGACGGTGAGATCGGCGTCGGGGTGCTCGGTGATCCAGCGCTGCACCTCGCGCAGCGGCTCGCGCCGCGCGGTCTGGGCGGCGAGCTGGGCGCTGAACTGCGCCTGGTTCCCGGGCCGGCGCAGGAACACCACCAGGTGCCGGGCGACGGTGAGGGCGACCTCCCGGCCCAGGTCGTCCTCGACCAGGGCGAGCGCCAGGTCGATGCCCGAGGTCACGCCGGCGGACGTGGCGACGTGGCCGTCGCGGACGTAGACGGGGTCCGGGTCGAACGAGACGGCCGGGTGGTCCCGGGCGATCCGGTCGCAGTGGGCCCAGTGCGTGGTGGCGCGGCGGCCGTCCAGCAGCCCGGCTCCGGCGAGCAGGGCCGCTCCCGTGCAGACGGAGACCAGGCGCTCGGCGCGCGGTCCGTGCCGGCGCAGCCAGTCGGTCAGCCGCGGATCGGGACGCCGGGTGCCCCGGCCCCCGGGCACCAGGAGCGTGTGCGGGTCGGGCGCGCCGGCCAGGGCCCGGTCCGGTACGACGGTCAGACCGCTGCTGGTGCGCACGGGGGCGCCGTCCAGGGAGGCGGTGCACAGCCGGTACGTGCCCGGCGTGTGCTTCTCGGCGCCCGCGAAGACCTCCACGGGACCGGTGACATCGAGGCTCTGCACGCCGTCGAAGAGGACGACGAGCACGGTTCGCTGCGCCATGCGGTCGATTCTCGGCGTGGCCCGTCATGGCCGCAATGACGGGCTTCCCACCTTTCCTGCCACGCCCGGTCGGCGGGGAGCGGGACGGCGGCATGCATGTTGAAGCGTTGACGAGGTACACGCCCCGACATGGAGTCCGTCCCGGCCGCCGTGGCCGGGAGAGGGAAGGAGACACACGTGTTCCGTGCCATCGCAGACGTCCTGCGCCAGATCGGCGGCGCCATCGCGACCGTCGTGACCCTGCCGTTCCGGGCACTGGCCCGGCTCTTCGGCGGAGCCTCGTCCTCCGCCCGCGGTCACCGCGCCTGACGCCGTCCGAGTGGTGTTCGGGCACGTCGCGGCCCTCATCCCGGGTTGTCGGCGCCACCTGCCACAATTGCCGCGCAACCTCAGTGGAGAAGGCGGTACGGGAACGTGACGACACCCCTCGCAGGGTCCATCGAAGGCAGGATCGCCGAGGAGCTCGGCGTACGGGAGCGGCAGGTCAGGGCCGCCGTGGAACTGCTCGACGGCGGTTCGACGGTGCCCTTCATCGCCCGCTACCGCAAGGAAGCGACCGAGATGCTCGACGACGCGCAGCTGCGCACGATCGAGGAGCGGCTGCGCTACCTGCGGGAGCTGGAGGAGCGGCGTACGGCGATCCTGGAGTCGGTGCGCGAGCAGGGCAAACTGACCGACGAGCTGGAGGCCCGGATCCGCGGCGCGGAGACCAAGGCGCGCCTGGAGGACGTCTACCTGCCGTTCAAGCCGAAGCGGCGCACCAAGGCGCAGATCGCGCGGGAGGCGGGGCTGGAGCCGCTGGCGGAGGGGCTGCTCGGTGATCCGGGCGTCGAGCCCCTCGCCGCGGCCGCCGCGTTCGTGGACGCCGACAAGGGCGTCGCCGATCCGCAGGCCGCCCTGGACGGCGCGCGGGCGATCCTCACCGAGCGGTTCTCGGAGGACGCCGACCTGATCGGCGAACTGCGCGAGCGCATGTGGGTGCGCGGACGACTGGCCGCCAGGGTGCGCGAGGGCAAGGAGGAGGCGGGCGCGAAGTTCGCGGACTACTTCGACTTCGCCGAGCCGTTCACCGAGCTGCCCTCGCACCGGGTCCTGGCGATGCTGCGCGGCGAGAAGGAGGAGGTCCTCGACCTCGTCCTGGAGCCGGAGGAGCCGGTGGACGGTCCCTCGTCGTACGAGGGGATCGTCGCCCACCGGTTCGGGATCGCGGACCGGGGGCGCCCGGGCGACAAGTGGCTGCTGGACACGGTCCGCTGGGCCTGGCGCACCCGCATCCTGGTGCACCTCGGCATCGATCTGCGGCTGCGGCTGCGGACCGCCGCCGAGGACGAGGCGGTGCGGGTCTTCGCGGCCAATCTGCGCGACCTGCTGCTGGCCGCCCCGGCGGGCACCCGGGCGACGCTCGGCCTCGACCCGGGCTTCCGCACGGGCGTGAAGGTCGCCGTGGTGGACGCGACCGGCAAGGTGGTGGCCACGGACGTGATCCATCCGCACGTCCCGGCGAACCGGTGGGACGAGGCGATCGCCAAGCTGGCCCGGCTGGCGAAGGAGCACGCGGTCGAGCTGATCGCGATCGGCAACGGCACCGCGTCCCGCGAGACCGACAAGCTCGCCGGCGAGCTCATCGCCAAGCACCCCGAGCTGAAGCTGACGAAGGTGATGGTGTCCGAGGCGGGCGCCTCCGTGTACTCGGCCTCCGCCTTCGCCTCCCAGGAGCTGCCGGACATGGACGTGTCGCTGCGCGGCGCGGTGTCCATCGCCCGCAGGCTCCAGGACCCGCTGGCGGAGCTGGTGAAGATCGACCCCAAGTCGATCGGGGTCGGCCAGTACCAGCACGACCTGTCCGAGGTGAAGCTGTCGCGTTCGCTGGACGCGGTGGTGGAGGACTGCGTGAACGGCGTGGGCGTGGACGTCAACACCGCCTCGGCCCCGCTGCTCGCCCGGGTCTCCGGCATCACCTCCGGGCTCGCCGAGAACATCGTGGCCCACCGGGACGCCAACGGTCCCTTCAGGTCGCGCAGCGAGCTGAAGAAGGTGGCGCGGCTCGGCCCGAAGGCGTTCGAGCAGTGCGCGGGCTTCCTGCGGATCCGCGGCGGCGACCCGCTGGACGCCTCCAGCGTGCACCCGGAGGCCTACCCGGTCGTGCGGCGCATGGTGAAGACCTCGGGCCAGGAGGTCGCCTCCCTGATCGGCAACACGGCGGTGCTGCGCTCGCTGCGGCCGCAGGACTTCGTGGACGAGACGTTCGGTCTGCCGACCGTGAGCGACATCCTCAAGGAGCTGGAGAAGCCGGGGCGCGACCCGCGGCCGGCCTTCAGGACCGCTGCCTTCAAGGAGGGTGTGGAGAAGATCTCCGACCTGTCCTCCGGGATGGTCCTGGAGGGCGTGGTGACGAACGTGGCCGCCTTCGGCGCCTTCGTCGACGTCGGTGTCCACCAGGACGGTCTGGTGCACGTCTCCGCGATGTCGAAGACGTTCGTCAAGGACCCGCGGGACGTGGTGAAGCCGGGCGACATCGTCAAGGTGAAGGTCCTGGACGTGGACATCCCGCGCAAGCGGATCTCGCTGACGCTGCGGCTGGACGACGAGGCGGCCGGGCAGGACCGGGCGGGCCAGGCGGGCGGCGGTGAGCGCCGCCGGCGCGGCGGGCGTCCGCCGCAGCAGCGCCAGGGCCGCCGCGGCGGCAGCGGTGGCGGCGACGGCTCGCGGCAGGCACCCGCGCCCGCGAACAGCGCGATGGCCGACGCCCTGCGCCGCGCCGGCCTGGTCGACCCGAGGAGCAGCGGCCGCTGAGCCGGTTTCCCCGGGCCCGGGTCCGCTCGCCGCGGCGCGCGGACCCGGGCCCGCTCGCGAACAGGGGGTACGAGACCGCCTGGGTCGAGTTCGACGACGGAGCCCTGCGGGCGCGCGGGCGGGCGGTGGGAACCGTTCCGGACCGTGCCGGATCGCGTACGGGCTCGAGACTGCGGACGGTTTCGTGACCCGGCGGCGGACGGTGACGGCCGAGAGGACGCGTCCGGGACCCGCGCGCTCGCTCTGCGGCACGACGGGCGGGGCGGCTGGACCGCGAACGGTGAGCGGCTGCCGGACCTGGACGGCCCCCTCGACTGCGACCCGGGGCTGCGCCCGCCGACCCACACCATGCCGGTGCTCCGGCACGGGCTGCACCGGACGCCGGGCGAGCGGGAGTTCCCGATGGCGGTCGACCACCCGCGGCCGGCCCGGCGGCTGACGCCCCGTCAGCGCTCGGTCACCTTGCCGTCGGCGACCTCCAGGCGGCGGGTCACCCGGACCGCGTCGAGCATGCGGCGGTCGTGGGTGACCAGCAGCAGGGTGCCCTCGTAGGCGTCGAGGGCCGACTCCAGTTGCTCGATGGCGGGCAGGTCGAGGTGGTTGGTCGGCTCGTCGAGGACCAGGAGGTTGACACCCCGGCCCTGCAGGAGGGCGAGGGCGGCGCGGGTGCGTTCCCCCGGGGAGAGGGTGGCCGCGGGACGCATGACGTGGTCCGCCTTGAGGCCGAACTTGGCCAGCAGGGTGCGGATGTCGGCCGGTTCCAGGTCGGGGACCGCCGGGCGGAACGCGTCGAGCAGCGCCTCGGGACCGTGGAACAGCGCACGGGCCTGGTCGACCTCGCCGAGCAGCACGCCCGGGCCGAGGGCGGCGTGCCCGGCGTCGAGCGGGACGCGGCCCAGCAGGGCGCCCAGCAGCGTGGACTTGCCGGCGCCGTTCGCGCCCGTCACGGCCACCCGGTCGGCCCAGTCGATCTGCAGGGACACCGGGCCGAGCACGAAGTCGCCGCGCCGCACCTCGGCGTCCCGCAGGGTCGCCACCACCGCTCCGGAGCGCGGGGCCGACGCGATCTCCATGCGCAGTTCCCACTCCTTGCGCGGCTCCTCGACCACCTCGAGGCGTTCGATCATGCGCTGGGTCTGGCGGGCCTTCGCGGCCTGCTTCTCGCTGGCCTCGCTGCGGAACTTGCGGCCGATCTTGTCGTTGTCGTCGCCGGCCTTGCGGCGCGCGTTCCTCACGCCCTTGTCCATCCAGGCGCGCTGCATCCGGGCGCGGTCCTGGAGGGCGGCCCTCTTGTCGGCGTACTCCTCGTACGCGTCGCGGGCGTGCCGACGGGCCACCTCCCGCTCCTCCAGGTAGGCCGCGTAGCCACCGCCGTAGAGGTTGATCCGCCGCTGGGCGAGGTCGAGTTCGAGGACCTTGGTGACGGTGCGGGTGAGGAACTCGCGGTCGTGGCTGACGACGACGGTCCCGGCGCGCAGTCCGCTCACGAAGCGTTCGAGGCGCTCCAGGCCGTCCAGGTCGAGGTCGTTGGTCGGCTCGTCGAGGAGGAAGACGTCGTAGCGGGACAGGAGGAGGGAGGCCAGTCCGGCGCGGGCCGCCTGGCCGCCGGAGAGCGCGGTCATCGGCCGCTCCAGGTCGACGGCCAGGCCGAGGGAGTCGGCGACCTCCTCCGCGCGCTCGTCGAGGTCGGCACCGCCCAGGGACAGCCACCGCTCCAGGCCGGTGGCGTACGCGTCGTCCGCGCCCGGTGCTCCGTCGACCAGGGCCTGGGTCGCCTCGTCCATGGCCCGCTGGGCCTCGGCGACGCCGGTGCGGCGGGCCAGGAACGCCCGCACGGTCTCACCGGGCCGGCGCTCCGGCTCCTGCGGGAGGTGCCCGACGGTCGCGGTGGGCGGGGAGAGGCGCAGTTCGCCCTGCTCGGGGGCGGTGAGTCCGGCGAGCAGGCGCAGCAGCGTGGACTTGCCCGCGCCGTTGGCGCCGACCAGCCCGACCACGTCGCCGGGGGCGACGACGAGGTCGAGGCCGGTGAACAGGGAGCGGTCGCCGTGACCGGCGGCGAGGTTCTTGGCGACGAGGGTGGCAGTCATCAGACCGCCGATCCTAGCCGCCGCGCGCTACGGGACGCGCCCCGGTTTCTCACCGTCCCACGGCCGCCACCAGCACCGTCCCGGCGGCGCGGGCCACGACGAACGCCTCGCCCCTGACCGCCTTCGGGGCCAGGGGGACGCGGTGGCGGCCCGGCTCCAGGACGGCGTCGAAGAGGTCCCGGGTGTGGGTGCGGGAGAAGCGGTCGACGCGGTAGGCGGTGAGCCGCACCCGGCAGGACGAGGTCACCTCCACCTCCACCTCCGCCCCGTCGCCGACGGGGCGGAGGTCCGTCAGGCGGCGCCGCTCCGGCGGACTGCGGTCGAGGGCGTGCTCGGTCTGGGCGACGAGGAGCGGAACGGCCGGGGCGAGGCCGTCGACGCAGGGCACGTCCGCCCCGGCCGCGGCGAAGGCACGGCGGACGGCGTCGCGTTCCCCGGCGCCGGCCGACCGGCCGAAGACCACGGCGTCGTAGGTCCGCAGCTCGTCGGCGGGGACGCCGTCGGCGTCCTGGGCGATGTCGGCGCCGACACCGATGGTGCGCAGGGCGGCGGCGAGCTTGGCGAGCAGGGAGACGCGGGCGCCGATCAGCAGGACCCGGCGCCGGGTGCCCCGGGCGCCGTCGCCGTCGCCGTCGAGCAGGGCGGTGAGGGCCGTGCGGTACTCGGCGCCGCGGAAGCGGAACGGGCCTATGCCGTGGTAGCCGTTGAGCTCCAGGTCGGCGTGCTCGTCGGTCTGCCAGGCGAAGTCCCGCCAGACGAAGTCCTCGCCGTCGCGTTCGATGACCGCGGTCACCGCGCCGCAGGCGAGGTCCGCGCACTCGGGGCAGCCGTAGACGATGTACCGGCCGGCGGGCAGCGGCGCCTCGGTCTCCAGCAGCAGGCTGCGGACCCGGTCGGTGAAGATGGCGGGCGGGACGTCGGAGGCGAGCGGGGAGACGGCGTCCAGGTCGGAGAGGCTGAACAGCAGCGGGTGCCCGTCGACGATGAAGTCGACGAAGTCGCGGTGGACTTGGTAGTCACCGCCTGCGAGGAGTCCACCGGCCCGTATCGCCGGTGCCAGGCCGAAGGTCGCGTACTCGGCAGACATGCTGTGAGTATTCCCGCCGTGCCACGGTCCTGAGCACGGCATGACGCATTCCGCTAACGTCCCCCCGATGGAGACGGAAGCGGGCAGCGACGTTCTCGTGATCGGCGGTGGGGTCGTCGGGCTGACGACGGCCGTGGTCCTCGCCGAACGTGGTGTGCGGGTACGGCTGTGGACGCGGGACCCGGTCGAGCGGACCACCTCGGCGGTTGCGGGCGCGCTGTGGTGGCCGTACCGGATCGAGCCGGTGGCGGCGGCGCGCGCGTGGGCGCTGCGGTCGCTGGAGGTGTACGAGGAGCTGGCGGAACGGCCGGGGACCACCGGCGTACGCATGGTCGAAGGGGTACTGGGCGAGACCGCGCTGGACGAGGTCGACGCGTGGGCCGCCGCGCGCCTGCCGGGGCTGCGCGAGGCGACGGCCGGGGAGTATCCCGCCGGGTCGGGCGTGTGGGCCCGTCTGCCGCTCATCGACATGTCGACCCACCTGCCGTGGCTGCGGGACCGGTTGCTGGCGGCGGGCGGGGCGGTCGAGACGCGCACGGTGGCGGACTTCGCGCAGGCCGACGCGCCGGTCGTGGTCAACTGCGCGGGGCTGGGGGCGCGGGAGCTCGTGCCGGACCCGTCGGTGCGGCCGGTGCGGGGACAGCTGGTGGTCGTGGAGAACCCGGGGATCGACACCTGGACGGTCTCCACGGGGGCCGACGGCGAGATGGCGTACTTCTTCCCTCAGCCCGGGCGGCTGGTGCTGGGCGGCACGGCGGAGGAGGGCGTGTGGTCCCTGGAGCCGGACCCGGCGGTGGCCGAGGCGATCGTGCGGCGGTGCGCGGCACTGCGGCCGGAGATCGCCGGCGCGCGGGTCCTGGAGCACCGGGTGGGTCTGCGCCCCGCCCGGGACACGGTGCGTCTGGAACGCGAACCGCTCGCGGACGGGCGGCTGCTGGTGCACGACTACGGCCACGGCGGCGCGGGCGTCACGGTGGCCTGGGGCTGTGCGGAGGAAGCGGCGGGGCTGGCCGCCCGCTGAGCAGGGGGCGACGGGCGCGAGAGCCTGCGGCGGCGAACGGGCACCGGTGCGCCCGGTCCGGGCCGGCCTCCCGTGCGCGACCGGCCTGGCGCCCGCTCCCGGCCCGTGGCCCGGCCGTCCGGCCGGGGGACGCCGCAGACCGCGCCCGGCAGACGGCGGCCGACCACCGCACCGTGCGGGCGACGGGTCCGCTGCCGGAGCCGGACCGGCGGCCCCCGCCCGGTGACGCCGGCGACCGGACCGGTCCCTCCGGGGCACGGGGAACCGCTGCCGCACCCGCTGCCGACCGCGGCCCGGGTGGTGCCCTCCGGCCGGGCCGGTCCGTCACCGGCCGGCAGGGCGGCCCGGCGGGATGCGTGAAGGGGCCGGTGCCGCGCACCGGTCCCGGTCGGCGGCGCCGACCGGGACCGGGAGCGGCGTCCCGTCCCGGTCCGGACCGGGACGGGACGGTTGCGGACCGCGGGGGTCAGTGTTCGCCGATCGGGTCCCCCTCCACGTCCGGGCCGCGGCCGGGGCCGATGCGCAGTTCGAACTCGCCGTCGTACTTCTCGTGGCCCTGGATGACGGCGATCTCCACCGCCTCGGAGCCCATCTCGCCGCGCACGATGACCGGGTCCCGGCGCAGATCGCGCATGAGGGCCACGCACATGAGGATCATCACGACGACGAACGGGGCCGCCGCGAGGATCGTGAGGTTCTGCAGACCGGTCAGCGCGTCGCCCTGGCCGCTGCCGACGAGCAGCATGATCGCGGCCACCGCGCCGGTGACGACGCCCCAGAACACCACCACCAGGCGGCCCGGCTCCAGTGCGCCCTTCTGCGAGAGGGTGCCCATGACGACCGAGGCCGCGTCCGCGCCCGAGACGAAGAAGATGCCGACGAGGATCATCACCAGCAGACTCGTGGTCGTGGCGATGGGGAACTCCTGGAGCACGGCGAAGAGGCGGCCCTCCGGCGTGGCCTCCTCACCGAGCTTGCCCTGCTCCTGGAGCTTCATCGCGGAGCCGCCGAAGACCGCGAACCAGACGAGGCTGACCGTGCTGGGCACGAGGATGACCCCGCCGATGAACTGACGGATCGTACGGCCCCGGCTGATGCGGGCGATGAACATGCCGACGAAGGGCGTCCAGGAGATCCACCACGCCCAGTAGAAGACGGTCCAGCTGCCCAGCCAGGCGGCGACCCCCTCGCCGCCGCTGGCCTCGGTGCGGGCCGCCAGCTCGGGCAGGTCTCCCAGGTAGGAGAAGACGGAGGTGGGCAGCAGGTCGAGGACGATGACCGTCGGACCGGCCACGAACACGAACAGGGCGAGGACCAGCGCCAGCACCATGTTGGTGTTGGAGAGCCACTGGATGCCCTTCTCCACCCCCGAGACCGCGGAGGCGACGAACGCCACCGTCAGCACCGCGATGATGCCGACGAGCAGTCCGGTGCTCACCTTGTCCATCCAGCCGAGCTCCTGCACGCCGGAGCCGATCTGCAGCGCGCCGAGGCCCAGCGAGGCCGCGGAGCCGAAGACGGTCGCGACGATCGCCAGGATGTCGATGACCCGCCCGCCGACGCCGGTCGCGTTCTCCTCCCCGATGAGGGGGGTGAAGACGGCGCTGATGGTCTGCCGGCGGCGCCTGCGGAAGGTGCTGTAGGCGATGGCGAGGCCGACCACGGCGTAGATGGCCCAGGGGTGGAGCGTCCAGTGGAACAGCGTGGTCGCCATGGCCGCCTCCATGCGGTCGCCGGAGTCGGCCGGACCGGTGCCGGGCGGCGGCGTGGTGTAGTGCGCCAGCGGCTCGCTCACGCCGTAGAACATCAGGCCGATGCCCATGCCCGCGCTGAACATCATCGCGACCCAGGACACGGTGCGGAACTCCGGTTCCTCGCCCTCGGCGCCGAGGTGGATCCGGCCGTAGCGGCTGGCCGCGAGCCAGAGGGCGAAGACGACGAAGCCGGAGGCGGCCAGCACGAACGCCCAGCCGGCGTTGTGGATCAGCCCGTCGAGCATGCTGCTGGAGACGTCCTCGAGCGAGTCCGTCGCGGCGGCGCCCCAGGTCACGAAGGCGAGGGTGAGCACGGCCGTGACGCCGAACACCACCCGGTCGGTCCGGGGGCGTTCCCGGCCGGGCAGGCCCGCTTCCGACCCCGGTAGCGGGCCTGCCGTGTGGTCCTTGTCGCTGTGGTGGTTCTGCGTCACTGGCGGCACCTTTCCTCAGAGCCGTTGGGCGGAGAACGCTCCTCCCGATACGCCCCTACCACGCGTGGCGCAAAACTCACCTGCTCAACAGGAGGTGTCGGGCTCCCCCTCCGTGAGGTGGTACGCGGCGCGCCCGTCGAGGAGCAGCGGGACGAGGGCCCGCAACGACTGCCGCAGGGGGACGAGGACGCCGTCGCCGTCCGGTCGGACGCGCACGCCGTGCAGGGCGAGTTCGTCCCGGACGTCCGCGTACCGGGCTGCGGTCAGGCGGTAGCCGCAGGGCGGGTCGGCGATCACCTCGGAGGGCTCGGGCGGATCGTTGTCGGCTCCGCCCAGGTGCACGGGGCCGGTGTCGGCGTGGCCGGCGGTGCGCGCCGCGGCGGTGGCCGCCTCGACCTGTCCGCGGCGCTCGCCGGTGAAGCGCAGCAGGCCCTCGAGCGCCGCCAGCTGGGAGTTCACCCTGCGCCGGTTGTTGAGGGCCGCGTCGGCCCGCTCCGCGTCGGTGAGCGGGTCGACGCGGCTCTCGATGAGCAGGCCGACGCCGTGCTTGATCCCGGACATGTTGCGCAGGATGCGTTCCTGTCCGTCGCCGGCGGTCTGGCGGATCGGTTCGCCGGTGACGGGGTCGGTCCAGACGCCGTAGGTGCCGGTCGAGTGGCCGGCGGCTTCGGCGGCGGGGCGCACGTAGTCGCGGGACAGGCTCCGCGCGGTGTCGTGGACGGCCGGGTGGGTGTTGAGGTTGCGCGGCCAGAGGTCGAACAGGTCCTTGTCGTAGTAGGGGGGTGTGGCGCCGTACTCGTGCAGGTCGTAGATCACGTCCGGGCGGCGGTCGCGGACGACGGCGGCCAGGGCGCGTCCCTCGGCGGTCCGCAGGGCGAGGTGGTCGCGGTTGACGTCGACGCCGTCGCCGTTGCCCCGGGTGTCGGCGGCGCGGCCGTCGGGGTTGGCGGTGGGGACGACGAGCACCGTGGTGCGCTCCAGGAGGCGGCGGGTGGGCCGGTCCTCGGCGAAGGCCAGGTCGCGGACGGTGGTGAGGCAGGCCTCGCGGCCGGAGGGTTCGTCGCCGTGCTGACTGCACACGAGTAGCACCGTGTGGGAGGTGGGGCGGGTGCCGATGCGGACGAGCCGGAGCGGCCGGTCCTGCCGCGTCGTCCCGATCCGGGTGACGGAGACCCGGCTGCTCGCCCGGTCGACGGCCGCGAGGAACCGCTGCTCCTCGTCCAGGGTGGTCCAGCGGGCGCCGTCGCTCGCCTCGAACCCGGTCCGGGGCGCGGAGTGTTCGGCGGCCCGGCCCGGTGCGGTGACGAGGGACGCGGCGAGGACGGTGGCGGTGAGGACGAGGGCCCGCTTCACCGGGCCTCCCCGGGGACGCGGTGGGCGGTGGCGCTCGGCCGGTCCACGCCGTCCAGGACCGCGTCCCGGGCCTCGGCGTGCGAGCCCGCGGTGGCGCGGGCGAACGCGGCCGTTCCGCCGACGAACGGGACGCGCGCGGAGGTGCGGGCCAGGTCGAGGGTAAGCGTCGGGGTGTCGGCCGGGGGGTCGATCAGGCCCCGGTCGGTGCCCGCGACGATCAGCGCCAGGCGGTGGCCCTCGGGCACGACGTGGTCGGTGGCCGCGAGGTCGAGGGTGATGGTGTACCGCTCGCCGGGGGTGAGGGACTCGCCCCTGCCGCTGTTCGCGTGGTCGCCGAGGTCGGCCCAGCCGCGGCTGACGACGGTGAAGCCGACGTCGGTGGTCTTGGCGCGGGTCTCCTTGAAGCAGGAGCTGTCGCCCGCGGTGCTCGCGCCCCAGCAGGTGCGCTCGGCGAGGGTGGTGATGCCCTCGTCGGCGTCGGCGTAGTCGCGGATGGTGTCGGGGCCGAGGTCCACCAGGACGGCGGACAGGTGGGCCGTCGGGGTGCTGGGGGTGGCGGTGACGGTGACCCGGGAGGAGCCGGACAGCCGCAGGTCGCGGGTGAGCGGCCCGGTGACGAAGCCCGCCTTGTCCGGTGTCGGCGTGTCGACGCGCGCGGCCCAGTCGGTCTCGCTCAGCCGCGGGTCGTCGGTGACGGTCTCGGTGCCCCTGCCCCTGCGCAGGCCCAGGGTGCCGACGCCGGCCTCCGTGCCCTTGGCGGGGCGCAGGGTCGCGGTGTGCGTGCCGCGCGGCGGCCAGGTCGCGGAGGTGACCCACTGGTCGGGGCGGCGCTCGATGTCGGCCACCGGTTCCCGGTCGACGCCGTTGTCGTAGCCGAGGAGTTCGTGGTCGAACCAGCGGTGCAGGGTGTCGACCCACTCGGCGCGGCGGAAGTCGAAGGGGTCGACGTGACCGGTCTGGGAGAGCCAGATCTTGCGCTCGACCCCGTTCTTCGCGAGGGCGTCCCACCAGGGGCCGACGTGCTGCATCCGCACGTTGAGGTCCTGCATGCCGTGCACGAGGAAGACGCTGGCCCTCACCTTCTCCGCGGCGCGCACGTAGTCGCGTTCGGTCCACAGCGGCGTCCGGTCGCCGGTGCGCGGGGCGCCCTCGACGAGTTCACGCTGGACGCCGGCGCACCGCGCGCGGGCCTGTGGGCTCTCGACGTAGTTCGACAGCCAGTCGGGACCGGAGTCGTAGAGCGGGGCGCCCCGGGTGAAGTAGTAGTCGTACCAGGAGGAGATGGCGGCGATCGGGACGATCGTCTCCAGGCCCTCGACACCGGTGGCGGCGACCCCGTTGGCGATGGTGCCGTCCCAGCTCTTTCCGATCATGCCGGTGCGGCCGTTGGTCCAGGTCGCCTCGGCCCGTTCGGTGCCGGTGCGGGTGGTGTAGGCCTCGCCGCGGCCGTTGAGCCAGTCGACGACGGCCTTGGCGGACTGGACGTCGGAGCGGCCCCCCACGTCCACGCAGCCGTCGGACCGGTTGGTTCCGGCCAGGTCGACGCCGACGACGGCGTAGCCGCGCGGCACGAAGTAGTTGTCGTAGAACAGCGGCATGCCCACGATGTCGCCGTTCGCGTCGTACGTCTTCTTCTGGCTCTCGTTGCCGCGTCCGCAGCAGGAGTAGTACGGGCTGGCGTCCATGATGACGGGGACCTTGCGGCCCCGCT
Source organism: Streptomyces griseomycini (assembly GCF_014203535.1). Lineage (GTDB taxonomy): Bacteria > Actinomycetota > Actinomycetes > Streptomycetales > Streptomycetaceae > Streptomyces > Streptomyces griseomycini. The sequence goes on along the minus strand of NZ_JACHJI010000012.1, from coordinate 180,156 downwards.
GCGCGGGTTCGCGGGGGCGGACGATGTCGACGGCGACGCGGTCGGCGCGTCCGTCGCGGTCCTCGTCGAGTCCGGTGTCCACCCAGACGGCCTCGCGGACGGCGTTCTCGTAGGAGTGGACGGGCAGGCTCTCGCGCGGCGCGGCGTCCGCCGCGGCCGGGGTGAGCAGCGTGGCCGTCAGGGCGGCCGTGGCCGCCGTCGCGAGCGGTCTCCAGGTCGTGAAGCGCGTGCGTTTCGGCATGCGCGGACGGTACATCGGGCAACTGGAGTAAAGAAGAGGGCGGCTGACGCCCCGTGAGCGTGTCGGTGGCCGAAACCGCGTCCGGGGCCGGAGGTTCGTGGCGGCCGAATGGCGATCGTGTGACGGCGGGGGCCGTGGACATGTCCGGGGCAGGGGGGGTCAATAGGCTCCGAAAGGCCTCGTGCCCCTACGACTTGGAGCCCTTCGTGCACCGCAGAATCATCGTGCCGGGAGTCCTGGCCTCGGCCACCCTGTTGCTGGCGATCCCGGCATCGGCCGCGAGCCCCTCCCCCGGCGCGCCGGGCATCGGCGACCCCTACTACCCGGCCTACGGCAACGGCGGATACGACGTCTCCCACTACGACCTCCGGCTGAGGTACCGGCCGGCCACCGACGAACTGGAGGGCACCGCCACCCTTCTGGCCCGCACCACCCAGGACCTGTCCCGCTTCAACCTGGACTTCCTGCTGGACGTGAGCGAGGTGCGGGTCGACGGCGCGAAGGCGTCGTTCACCGCCTCCGGCGAGCACGAGCTGGAGATCACCCCGAAGAGGGCCCTGCCCGAGGGCGCGGACGTCACGGTCGTGGTCCGCTACCGGGGTGTGCCGTCGTCGAAGGAGGCGTACGGCTTCACCGGCTGGCACCGCACCCCGGACGGCGGTGTCGCGGCGGGCGAGCCGGAGGCGGCCTGGTGGTGGTTCCCGAGCAACGACCATCCGCTGGACAAGGCCACCTACGACGTCTCGGTGCAGGTTCCGGACGGCACCCAGGCCGTCTCCAACGGGACGCTGCGGTCGACGGATTCACGGGCCGGCTGGACCCGCTGGAACTGGCGCTCCGACAAACCGCAGGCGACCTACCTGGCCACGCTCGCGATCGGCCGGTTCGACATCACCACCGGCACGACCGAGAGCGGCGTCCCGGTCCTCAACGCCTACAGCGAGGACCTGGGCGCCGACGCGGGCGCGGCACGGGCGAGCGTCGAGCGGACCGGGGAGGTCGCCGACTGGCTCACCGAGTACTTCGGGCCGTACCCCTACGACGCGCTCGGCGGCTACGTGCCGAACACCGACACCGGGTACGCGCTGGAGACCCAGACCCGGCCGTTCTACAGCCCGCGCCAGTTCGCGAACGGCTCCAACGTGTCCGTCGTCGTCCACGAGCTGGCCCACCAGTGGTACGGGAACCTGGTCTCCGTGGCGGGCTGGAAGGACATCTGGATCAACGAGGGCTTCGCGCGGTACGCCCAGTGGCTGTGGTCCGAGCACGAGGGCGAGGGCACGGCTCAGGAACTCGCCGACCACGTGTACGCCTCGCGCCCGGCCGACGACCCGTTCTGGACGGTGAGACCGGGTGACCCGGGCCCGGAGAACCAGTTCCACGGCGCCGTCTACGACCGGGGCGCGCTGGCCCTGCAGGCGCTGCGGAACGAGGTCGGCGACGAGGCGTTCTTCACCGTCCTGAAGGGCTGGCCGCGGAAGTACGCCCACGGCAACGCGACGGTCGCGGACTTCCGGCGGTACGCCGAGGAGGTGTCGGGCGAGCCGCTGGCGGCGCTGTTCGACACCTGGCTGTACCAGGCGTCCAAGCCGGAGGGGCCGGCGGCTCGGGCGGTGTCGGGAGCGGCGAAGGCTCCCGCGGGGTCCGCGGAGGCGCCGGTGCCGCCGAAGTCGTGGAAGGAGATCGCCGCGACGAACGGTGTGCACGACGACGGGCACCGTCACTGAGGACGCGCCGTGTCCCGCCCGGCGGTCTACGGTGGGCTCATGCGCCGGTCACGCGCGTGGGCCGGCCGGCGCCGCCGGGCGGACGAGGGAGCCGGACGTGCGGGACGTGGCGATCATCGAGGCACCGTCCGTCCTGGGGCTGCGGCCGACCGGGGTCGAGGACCTCGCCGGCGCCCTCCTCGGCGCCGGGCTGGCCGAGGGGCTCGGGGCGGTGCGGGCGGGCCGGGTCGAGCCGCCCGGGTACGACCCGGTGCGCGATCCGGTCACCGGGGTGCTGAACCCGGCGGGCATCGCCGCGTACGCGGTCGCGCTGGCCGACACGGTGGGCGACGTCCTCGACGCCGGACGGTTCCCCGTGGTGCTGGGCGGGGACTGCAGCATCCTGCTCGGCCATCTGCTCGCGCTGCGCCGCCGGGGCCGGCACGGGCTGCTGTTCCTCGACGGCCACACCGACTTCTACCAGCCGGCGGCGGAGCCGGTCGGCGAGGTGGCGTCGATGGAGCTCGCGCTGGCCACCGGGCGGGGGCCCGGCGTCCTCGGCGACCTGGAGGGCCGGGGCCCCCTGGTGCGGGACGAGGACGTGGTCGCCCTCGGCTTCCGGGACACCGAGGAGTCCGCGGCGGCCGGGATGCAGCCGCTGCCGCCCGCGCTGCACGCGATGGACCTCGACGCGGTGCGCGTCCTGGGAGCGGCACAGGCGGCGCGCCGTGCGATCGGCCTGCTGACCGGCGCGGGCGCCGGGTACTGGGTGCACCTCGACGCCGACGTCCTGGACGACGCGGTCATGCCCGCGGTCGACTACCGGCTCCCCGGCGGACTGGCCTGGGAGGAACTGGAGACGGTTCTGCGCACCGCGCTGACCGGGCCCGGTGCCGTCGGCTTCGACGTGACGATCTTCAATCCCCGTCTGGATCCGGAGGGGACCGTCACGGCACGCCTCACCCGGTGCCTGCTGCGGGCGTTCGCGCCGGAGGGCTGACGCGCGGCGGCACGCTCAGTCCCCGTGGTCGTACACCGTCACCGGTATCCCCCGCCGGACCAGCCGCCCGGTGACCATCGGCTCGACCCGGGACCACTTCCCGCCGGCCAGCCCGCAGCCGATGCGGGGCATGTGGACGGAGGCGCCGAGGCCGGCCGCGTGGTCGGCGAGGCGGGCGAGGGCGGTGTCGATCGCCTCGTAGCGGACGGGAACGCCCTTGCTGCCGGTCCGCACGCCACGCTGGCCGATCATGTTGGCCACCCAGACGTACCGCTCGACCTGGACCAGCTGCACCGCGCCCAGGGCGAAGTCGTTGGACGCGCGGTCGCGGTGCCAGGCGCGGTAGGCGGCCTCCGGCTCGGGCCAGCGGCGCGACACGGCCAGGACGAAGCCCTTCCCCCAGCCCCCGATGTCGTTGCAGACATGGGCGATGACCTTGACGCCCTTCACCGACGGAGCGGTGGCGTCACCCCGGACGTATGTGATCCCCGACATGACGCCACCGTAGGCGGAGCCACTGACAGTGGCTCCGCCCTGTTACTTCGTGAGCCCGCCCGGCTCGCGGTCGGCGGTCCGTCCGACCCGGCGGCGGACGCCGTACCAGCCCGCGACCAGCATCACCGCGATCACGGGGACGAGCAGCAGCGTCTTCCGGCCGATCTCGGGGTCGTTCCACATCAGGCCGAGGACGGCCACCAGGAAGGCGATGGTGGCGATCTCGGTGACCGGGCTGCCGGGGAGGCGGAAGGACGGGCGGGTGGCCAGTCCGGCGCGGGCCCGGCGGACGAAGATCAGGTGGCAGATCATGATGATCACCCAGGTGCTGATGATGCCGAGCGAGGCGACGTTCAGCACGATCTCGAAGGCCTGGGCCGGCATGAGGAAGTTCAGGCCGACTCCGAGCACGCACACGCCACAGGTCAGCAGGATGCCGCCGTAGGGCACCTGGCTGCGGTTCATGCGGGCGGTGAACTTCGGGGCGGAGCCCGCCACGGCCATGGAGCGCAGGATGCGGCCGGTGGAGTACAGGCCGGAGTTCAGGGACGACATCGCGGCCGTGAGGACGACCAGGTTCATCACGTCGCCGGCCGCCGGGACGCCGATCTTCGACAGGACGGTGACGAAGGGGCTCTCGCCGGCCGAGTACATCGAGCCGGGCAGCAGGAGGGCGAGCAGGACGACGGAGCCGACGTAGAAGAGGCCGACGCGCCACATGATGGAGTTCACCGCGCGGGGGACGACCTTCTCCGGTTCGGCGGTCTCGCCCGCCGCGACACCGACCAGCTCCAGCGCCGCGTACGCGAAGATCACGCCCTGCATGACGATGACGACGGGCAGCACGCCGTGCGGGAGGACGCCGCCGTTGTCCGTGATCATGTTCAGACCGGGGGTGCCGCCGCCCACCTCGTGCTGGGTGGCGAGCAGGAAGACGCCGACGAGCATGAAGGCGACGAGCGTGGCCACCTTGATGATCGCGAACCAGAACTCCAGCTCGCCGAAGATCTTCACCGAGATCAGGTTCACGGCCAGCACCACCGCGAGCGCGACCAGCGCGAGCACCCATTGCGGGATGTCGGTGAACAGGCTCCAGTAGTGCGTGTAGAGCGCGATCGCGGTGATGTCGGCGATACCGGTCGTCGACCAGTTCAGGAAGTACATCCAGCCGGCGACGTACGCGCCCTTCTCGCCGAGGAACTCCCGCGCGTACGACACGAAGGAACCCGAGGACGGGCGGTACAGGACCAGCTCGCCCAGGGCCCGCACGACGAAGAAGGCGAAGACGCCGCAGACCAGATAGGCCAGCGCGAGCGCCGGGCCGGCGTCGTGCAGACGGCCGCCGGCGCCCAGGAAGAGCCCGGTGCCGATCGCGCCGCCGATGGCGATCATGTTGACGTGGCGGGCTTTGAGGTCCTTGCTGTAACCGGCGTCGCCCGCGTCCGCGGGGGCCGGGGCCGTCGTGGTGGGGGGTGCGGCCATTGCCGTCGTCACGGCGTCCTTGCTCACGGTGCTCCACTCTTTGGTGCGCCCGGGCGGGTCACGCCCGGGTGTCCGGATTGCCTCGGCCGGCGCGCTCGGGTCAAGGCACAGACCAAGAGGGCACTTTTCCTCATGCGCGGTTCCGTGCGTGATGGCGGACGTCACACCGCGGAACATCTCACAGGACCCTCCGGGGGCGGTCCATGTGTCACAGCACCGGTGGTACAGCGATACTGCTGCACATGACGACCGAGACCGAGGCGCTCCGGACGCGGCACGGAGACGAGGAGCCCACCCTCACGATCGACGAACTGGCGGCCCGGGCCGGCGTCACGGTGCGCACGATCCGCTTCTACGGCACCAAGGGGCTGCTGCCGCCCCCGGTGCTCGGTCCGCGGCGGGTCGGCCGTTACGGGCGGGAGCACCTGGCCCGGCTGGCGCTCATCGAGGAGTTGCAGCGCCAGGGCATGACGCTGGCGGCCATCGAGCGGTACCTGGGGCAGCTGCCGCCGGACCTGACCGCGCGGGAGCTGGCGATCCAGCGTGCGGTGGTGGCCTCCTGGGCGCCGGAGACGGCGGAGACGGTGACGCACGAGGAGCTGGAGCGCAGGGCGGGCCGGGCGCTCGGCGCGGAGGAGGTCGAGCGGCTGGCGGCGATGGGCGTCGTCCGGCGCGACGGTGACCGCTACGGCGTCGACACCGGTCTGCTGCGGCTCGGCGTCGAGCTGCTGGACGTACCGCTGTCGCACGAGACGGTCCTCGCCGCCCGCACCACGCTGACCGAGCACTCCCGCGCGGCGGCCCACGAACTGTCGCGGCTGCTGCGCGACGCGGTCGCCGAACGGGACGCGCGGGACGTGAGGTCGCTGTCCGCCCATATGCAGCCGCTCGTGGTGCAGGCGCTGCTCACGACGTTCCAGCGGTCGCTGAGGGAGGAGCTGCGGGAGTGGATGGACGACGACGCCCGGGGCTCGCGCGACGACGCCCGCGGGTGACGCGGGAAGGCCGCAGGTGACGGCGGGGAGGCCTCGGGTGGCGCGGCGGAGTGCCGCGCCACCCGGCAGGGGGTGCGCCGTCAGCGCGCGTCCGTGAAGACCTCGCCCTTCTCCGCCTTCTCCACCAGCAGCGCCGGCGGGGTGAAGCGCTCGCCGTAGCGGTCGGCGAGCTCACGCGCGCGGGCCACGAAGCCCGGCAGTCCGCCGTCGTAGCCGTTGATGTACTGCAGGACGCCGCCGGTCCAGCCCGGGAAACCGATGCCGAGGATGGAGCCGATGTTGGCGTCGGCGACGGAGGTCAGCACGCCCTCCTCCAGCAGCCGGACGGTGTCCAGCGCCTCGGCGAACAGCATGCGCTCCTGCATGTCCCGGAACGGGATCCCGTACCCCGGCTCGGTGAAGTGCTCGCGCAGCCCCGGCCACAGGGCGCCGCGCCTGCCGTCCTCGTCGTACTCGTAGAAGCCGGCGCCGCCGCTGCGGCCGGGGCGGCCGAACTCGTCGACCATCCGGTCGATGACGGCCTCGGCCGGGTGCGCGGTCCAGGTGCCGCCCGCCTCCTCCACGGCCCGCTTCGTCTCGGCCCGGATCTTGCGCGGCAGGGTGAGCGTCAGCTCGTCCATCAGGGACAGCACCTTCGCCGGGTAGCCCGCCTGGGCGGCTGCCTGCTCGACGGAGGCGGGTTCGATGCCCTCGCCGACCATGGCGACGCCCTCGTTGATGAAGTGGCCGATGACCCGGGAGGTGAAGAAGCCGCGCGAGTCGTTGACGACGATCGGCGTCTTCCTGATCTGCCGGACCAGGTCGAAGGCGCGGGCCAGCGCCTCGTCGCCCGTCCGCTCGCCCCTGATGATCTCGACCAGCGGCATCTTGTCGACGGGCGAGAAGAAGTGCAGGCCGATGAAGTCGCCCTGGCGCTCGACGCCCTCGGCGAGGGCCGTGATGGGCAGGGTGGAGGTGTTGGAGCACAGCAGCGCGTCGGGGGCGACGACGTCCTGGATCTCCTGGAACACCTTGTGCTTGAGCGCGGTGTCCTCGAAGACGGCCTCGATGACCGCGTCGCAACCGGCCAGGTCGGCGACCTCGGCCGTGGGCGTGATGCGGGCCAGCAGCGCGTCGGCCTTCTCCTGGGTGGTGCGGCCCTTGGCGACGGCCTTGGCGCACAGCTTCTCGGAGTAGCCCTTGCCCTTGACGGCCGCCTCCAGGGAGACGTCCTTGAGGACGACGTCGATGCCCGCGCGGGCGCACGCGTAGGCGATGCCGGCGCCCATCATCCCGGCGCCGAGGACGGCGACCCTGCGGACCTGGCGGGGCTCGATGCCCCGGGGGCGGTTGGCGCCGGAGTTGACGGCCTGGAGGTCGAAGAAGAACGCCTGGATCATGTTCTTCGACGTCTGTCCGGCGGCCAGCTCGACGAAGTAGCGGGCCTCGATGACCTGGGCGGTCTCGAAGTCGACCTGGGCTCCCTCCACGGCGGCCGCGAGGATGTTGCGCGGGGCCGGGTAGGGGGCACCGCCCGTCTGCTTGCGCAGGGTGGCCGGGAAGGCGGGCAGGTTGGCCGCGAACTTCGGGTGGGCCGGGGTGCCGCCCGGGATGCGGTAACCGGGCCTGTCCCAGGGCTGGGCGGACTCCGGGTGGGCGTCGATGAAGGCGCGGGCCTTGGCGAGCAGTTCCTCCGGCGTCGCGGCCACCTCGTCGACGAGGCCGTTCTCCAGGGCGCGCCGGGGGCTGTACTGGGTGCCCTGGAGGAGCACCTTGAGGAGGGCGTCGGCGATGCCGAGCAGGCGGACGGTGCGGACGACGCCGCCGCCTCCGGGGAGCAGGCCGAGGGTGACCTCGGGGCAGCCGATCTTGGAGCCGGGGGCGTCGAGGGCGATGCGGTGGTGGCAGGCCAGGGCGAGCTCGTAGCCGCCGCCGAGGGCCGCGCCGTTGATCGCGGCGACGACCGGCTTGCCGAGGGTCTCGATGCGGCGCATCTGGCGCTTGACCGCCATGCCGCCGTCGAACAGGTCCTGCGCCGTCTCGGGGGTGACCCGGATCAGGTCGCGCAGGTCGCCGCCGGCGAAGAAGGTCTTCTTGGCGGAGGTGAGGATGACGCCGCGGATGGAGTCCTTCTCGGCCTCCAGGCGGTCGGTGATCACGGCGAGGGAGTCGCGGAACGCCTGGTTCATGGTGTTCGCGGACTGGTTCGGGTCGTCCAGGACGAGGGTGACGACGCCGGTGTCGTCCTGTTCCCAGCGGATGGTGGTGCTCTCGGTCATGAGGGAGTCTCCGGGTCTTCGTGGAAGTCGCGTGCGGGCGCCGGGTTTCAGAGGCGTTCGACGATGGTGGCGATGCCCATGCCGCCGCCCACGCACAGCGTGGCGAGCCCGTAGCGCTTGTCCTGGCGCTCCAGTTCGTCGACGAGGGTGCCGAGGATCATCGCGCCGGTGGCGCCGAGGGGGTGGCCCAGCGCGATGGCGCCGCCGTTGACGTTGACCTTGTCCAGCGACAGGCCCATGTCCTTCACGAAGCGCAGCACGACCGCCGCGAACGCCTCGTTGATCTCGACGAGGTCGATGTCGTCGATGGTCAGGCCGGCCTTGGCGAGTGCCTTGCGGGTGGCGGGGGCGGGGCCGGTGAGCATGATGGTGGGCTCGGAGCCGGACACGGCGGCGGAGACGATCCGCGCGCGCGGGGTGAGCCCGTAGCGCTCGCCGACCTGCTCGGAGCCGATGGCGACGAGGGCGGCGCCGTCGACGATGCCGGAGGAGTTGCCCGCGTGGTGGACGTGGTCGATCTTCTCGACCCAGTGGTACTGCTGGAGCGCCACCGCGTCGAAGCCGCCCAGTTCGCCGATGTCCGCGAAGGACGGCTTGAGGCCCGCGAGGGAGTCGGCGGTGGTGCCGGGGCGCATGTGCTCGTCGCGGTCGAGGACGACGAGGCCGCTGCGGTCCTTCACCGGGACGACGGACCGCTCGAAGCGGTTCTCCTTCCAGGCGGTGGCCGCGCGCTCCTGCGACAGGGCGGCGTACTCGTCGACGTCGCGCCGGGAGAAGCCCTCGATGGTGGCGATCAGGTCGGCGCCGATGCCCTGCGGCACGAAGTTGACCTGGAGGTTGGTCATCGGGTCGTTGAACCAGGCGCCGCCGTCGGAGGCCATCGGCACCCGGGACATCGACTCCACGCCGCCCGCCAGGACCAGGTCCTCCCAGCCCGAACGCACCTTGGCGGCGGCCAGGTTGACGGCCTCCAGGCCGGAGGCGCAGAAGCGGTTCTCCTGCACGCCGGCCACCGTGTCGGGCAGTCCGGCGGCGATGGCGGCGATGCGGGCGATGTCGGAGCCCTGGTCGCCGACGGGGCCCACGACGCCGAGGACGATGTCGTCGACGGCGGCCGGGTCGAGGTCCGGGAAGCGGCTCCGGATCTCGTGGATGAGGCCGACGACCAGGTCGATGGGCTTGGTGCCGTGCAGGGCGCCGGTCGCCTTGCCGCGCCCGCGCGGGGTGCGGATCGCGTCGTACACGTACGCTTCGGTGCTCACGGGGAGGCCTTTCGCTGAGGGTTCGAGGACGAGGACAGCAGTCGGGGGACGTCCCAGTCGCGGGCCACGCCGACGGTGTCGGCGCCCGGCCGGGCGGGCCCGGTGCGGACGGTGGTGGGGGTCGCGGAGAACCGCGGGGCCGGTGCGGGCTGGGTGGTGCCGCCGTGGTCGGTGAAGGTGGAGCGGGCGGCCAGGTGCGGGTGGTGCGGGGCCTCGCGCAGGGACAGCACGGGCGCCACGCACGCGTCGGAGCCCTCGAAGACGGCCGTCCACTCGTCGCGGGTGCGGGACTTGAAGCGGGCGGCGACCCGCTCGCGCAGTTCCGGCCACCGGGTGACGTCCAGGTGGGCGGCGGCCTGGTCCTCGAGGCCGAGCAGGCGCAGGAACTCGGCGTAGAACCGCGGCTCCAGCGCGCCCACCGCCATGTGCCGGCCGTCGGCCGTCTCGTACGTGCCGTAGTACGGACAGCCGCCGTCGAGGAGGTTGGCGCCGCGCCGGTCCTGCCAGGCGCCGGCGGCGAGCATGCCGTGGATCATCGCGGAGAGGTGGGCGGCGCCGTCCACGATGGCGGCGTCGACGACCTGCCCGGTGCCGCCGGCGCGCGCGTGGTGCAGGGCGGCGAGGACGCCGACGACGAGGTAGAGGGAGCCGCCCGCGTAGTCGCCGAGGAGGTTGGCCGGGACGGCCGGGGGCCGGTCCGGGTCCCCGATCATGCCGAGGGTGCCGGTGAGGGCGAGGTACGCGACGTCGTGCCCCGCGCGGTCGGCGAGCGGGCCCTGCTGGCCCCAGCCGGTCATCCGGCCGTAGACCAGGCGCGGGTTGCGGGCGTGGCAGTCCCCGGGACCGACGCCGAGGCGCTCGGCGACGCCGGGGCGGTAGCCCTCGATCAGGACGTCGGCGCGTTCGGCCAGGTCGAGGACGCGTGCGGCGCCGTCGGGCGCCTTCAGGTCGACGATCACGGAGCGCTTGTTGCGGTTGGTGACGTCGTACGCCGGGTCGATGCCGAGTCCCGGGCCGCCGGGGCGGTCCACGCGGACGACGTCGGCGCCCAGGTCGGCGAGGAGCATGGCGGCGAACGGGCCGGGCCCGATACCGGCCAGCTCGACCACGCGCACGCCGGTGAGCGGGCCGTGCCCCGGTGTCTTCGCTTCCGTCATCCGCAGCTCCCCGTCCCGAGCGTGACACAACCGATGTCACACCAGTGATGCTAAGAACGTGTTCCACCCGGCACAAGACCGGGCGAGCAAGCGCTTAGCAACTGTACGCGCGGGCGGGGGCGGGCGCCCGAAGGGCGCACCCGCACGCTTTTTCCCACTTCTTCGGGGCGTTCCCGGGCACGGCCGCCGGCTTCCTCCGGGCTCGCCGTCGCGCTCCGCACCCCTCACGCTAGCCTCGGCCACCGACAGCGGCGCGGCTGCACGACCAAGGGGTGTCATGAGCAGGCTGAACAGGACGGACCGTCCGTACGACATCGTGCTCTTCGGAGCCACCGGCTTCGTCGGGACGCTCACCGCGGAGTATCTCGCCGCCCACGCGCCCGCCGGGCTGCGCTGGGCGGTCGCGGGCCGCAGCGCGGGGAAGCTGGAGCGGCTGCGCGAGCGGCTGCCCGGGGGCGCGGAGGTCGGTCAGCTGCGGGCGGACGCGTCCGACCCGGCCTCGCTGCGCGAGCTCGCCGAGCACGCGCGCGTGGTGGCCACGACGGTGGGTCCCTACGTGGAGCACGGCGAGGAACTCGTCGCCGCCTGCGCGGACGCCGGCACGGACTACGTCGACCTCACGGGCGAGCCCGAGTTCGTGGACCTGGTGTACGTCCGCCATGACGCACGCGCGCGGGAGACCGGCGCACGGCTGGTGCACGCCTGCGGCTTCGACTCGGTGCCGCACGACCTGGGTGCCTACTTCACCGTGCGGCAGCTCCCCGAGGGGGTGCCGCTGACCGTGGACGGCTTCGTGACCGCCGACGCGGCCTTCTCGGGCGGGACGTTCGCCTCGGCGCTGGGCCAGTTCGCCCGGCCCCGGCAGCTCCGCGCGGCGGCCCGGGAGCGCCGGCGGCACGAGCCCCGGCTGGTGGGCCGCCGGGTCTCGGCGCCCTCGGGCGCGCCGCGCTACGCCCCGGAGGTGGGCGCCTGGGCCCTGCCGCTGCCGACCGTCGACGCGCAGATCGTGCGCCGGTCGGCGCGGGTGCTCGACCGGTACGGTCCCGACTTCCGCTACCGGCACTACGCGGCCGTCCGCCGCCTCCCCGTGGCGGTCGGCGGGGTCGCGGCCGTGGGCGCCCTGGTGGCGGCGGCCCAACTGCCTCCCGCGCGGCGCCTGCTCTCCGGGCGGCTCAGGCCCGGCGACGGGCCGGGCCCCGAGAAGCGCGCCCGGAGCTGGTTCTCGGTCCGCTTCGTGGGCGAGGGCGGCGGACGGCGGGTGTACACGGAGGTCTCGGGCGGCGACCCCGGCTACGACGAGACGGCGAAGATGCTCGCCGAGGGGGCGCTGTGCCTGGCCCTCGACGACCTCCCGCGGACGTCCGGGCAGGTCACGACGGCGGTGGCGATGGGCGACGCGCTGGTCGAGCGGCTGCGGGCCGCCGGGATCCGCTTCCGCGTCGCCGCGACCCGCTGACGGGCGGGACCGGCCGCGGCGGCCGGTCCGTGCCCCGTGCGGCCCGCGGCGGGGCGGTTCCGACCGCGCCGACGCTCCCGAGGACCGCTGGGACGATCGCCCGGTTTCAGTCCTCCCGCGTGCCGGCGGCGCGGGCGTCCGCGCTCGCGCCGAGGGAGTCGATGAGCGGGAGGGGGCAGCCGGCCCCGAGCAGCGGGCCGCGCACGTCGCGGTCGAGGTCGGGCAGGTAGCCGAACAGGACATCGGCCGGTCCGGTGATCTCGACCTCACCGCAGGCCGCGGGCAGCAGCAGCGTCTCGGCCCGGCCGAGCTCCTCGCTCCAGGCGCCCGTCCGCACCCGCACCGGGGCGCCGACGTTGGACAGGACCTGCGCGGTGGCGAAGGTGTGCCGCAACGGCTCCGGCGTCCCGGCACGCAGGCGTTCGAGGGCGAAGTACGGGCCCGCGCACAGGAAGACCCGCTCCGCCCCGTCGCCGACGGCGATCCTCAGCCCGGGCGTGGCGTCGGGTCCGGCCCCCAGGTCGACCTGCTGCATCAGCAGGTCGAGGTGGGAGCCGAATTCGGCGTCGCCCACCGGGGAGCCGTCCTCCATGTTCCAGCGCATCGCGTGCTGCTGGATGTCGGACGTCTGCTCGATCTCGTAGACGAGGGTGTCCGGTCCGAAACTGTGCAGGGTGCCGCCGGGCACGTAGACGGTGTCTCCCGCGCGCACCGGCAGGCGGCGCAGGACCGCGTCGAAGTCCTGGGCCTCCAGCGCGGCGCGCAGCCGGTCGGCCGTCACGCCGTCCTTGACGCCGCACAGGGCGGTCGCGCCGGGGGCGGCGTCCAGGATGTGCCAGGCCTCGGTCTTGCCGTTGGGCTGCCCCTCCAGGCGCCGGGCGGTCTCGTCGTCGGCGTGCAGGTGCACGGGCAGGGCGCCGGCGGCGTCGATGAACTTCGTCAGCACCGGGAAGCACCGGCCGGACCACCCGGCGCCCATCAGGGCCTCGGGGTGGTCGGCGACCACCTGGCGCAGGGACCGGCCGGCCAGGGGACCGCCGGTCACCACGCTGACGGCGCCCGTGACGTCGCTGCACTCCCAGGTCTCCGCGATGCTCCAGTCCGGGATGCCCTTCTTCCCCAGGCGGCGGGCGATCGCGTGTCCGCCGAACACCAGCGGCCTCGCCGTGACGGACAGCCTCAGCGGGTACAGGTCCGTCCCGTGGGCGCTCATGGGACCGGCCGTCCGCCGGTGACCGTGGCGCGGGGCCCGGAAACACAGCGGGCCCCGTCCGGGGCGAGCAGCGGGTGGACCGCCGCCGGCTCGGCCCGTCCGGATGCGCTTCGAGGCCGTCGCCCGGGCCGGGGACCGGCCGCATCGGCGCACGCGATCGCCGTCGCGCGCCCGCTGCCGCCGCCCCCACCCGTGATCACCGCTGCCCCACCGGGCAGGGAGTGCTGCTGACGGGGCTGGGACACGATGCCTCCGGAGTTCGGTCGAGCCGGACGGGCACGGCGGTGCCGGCCCGCGCCCCGGCGCACCGGGAAGGTGCCGTGGACGGGTACCCCGGCTCCACGCCGGTGGACAGGCAGGACCGGAACACCCGGCGAAGCGCTACCGGAGCGGCCACTCGAGGAGGGTGTAGATCATCCCGGCGATCCAGCCGAGTCCGGCCAGTACGGCGAGGACCAGCCCGATCGTCACGGCCCGCTCGACGGGGTGGGCGGAAGGGGCGGCGGGTTTGGGCGCGCGGTGCGTCGTCATGCGTCCCAGCCTGCCGACGGGGGCGGTGGCCGGGCATCCGTGCACGTACTCAGTTCGCACCCGAGTGCCCCGCACCCGTGCGCGGTGACGGCGGGGCGGTCCTTCGCGGCCGGCACCGCCGAAACCGGAGGACCGGGCCCCGCGGCCCGCTCGGCATCCTCCCGGTTTGAGACCTGCGGGCCGGTTCGGCCGGAGAGCACGGCGTCGGACGGCGAGGCCGGTCCTCGAAGTGCCAACAAGGAGTTCAATGAAATCCTTGAAGGCATGCGATTTCTCCTCGAAGTCACCATGGACGGCGAAGCGTTGACGAAGGACCCCGCCGGGGAGCTGGGGCGGATCCTGCGGTACTGGGCCGGGAACCTGCGCCACTACCCGCTCGAACCCGGCGACGGGTCGGTGGTCTACGACTCGGAGTACCGCGAGGCGGGACGGTGGGCGATCGAGACGGAGACCGAGGGGGAGAAGCTGCCCTAGGTTCCGTCGCGCCGCTCGCAGACCCGTCGGCCGAAGGCCGTCCCGGCCGCTACGGCAGCGGCCGGCCCGTGTCCGCGAGGTGGCGTCGGAACCACCGGGTGAGTCCGGCGTCCACTTCGCGGGCCAGGGGCAGCTGCGGCGCGGGCTCGATGCCGGGCTCTTCGGCGAGCGGATGCGCCAGCCCGGGGATCGACAGCAGCTCGGACCGCTCCCCCAGCGCGTCGACGAGAGCCAGCGCGTCGGCACGCAGCCCCGGGTAGTCCGACTCGCCGCTGACGACCAGCAGCGGCGCGCGGTCGGCGATGTCGCCCGCCCTCGCGACGAAGTCCATGCTGTCGACGGCCTTCTCGGATTCCGCGTCGTACGGGTAGGCGCCCGGGAACAGGTCGACGGCGGACCGCATCCGGACGGCGGCGTTCACGACGGCGCCGGCGAAGACCGGGATCTCGCTCTCGGCCAGGACCCGCAGCGCGACGGCCCCGCCCAGCGAGCCGCCGAGCACACCGATCGGGCCGTCGTCGACCGGCAACTGCGCACGGACCGACGCCAGCGCGGCCGGAAACTCCTCGGCCGCCTGCCGGACGAACGGATACAGGTAGGACATCAGGGCGTCCTGGCGCGCCAGCTCCATGACGGCGTCCATGCCGCCGTCGACCATGCGCGCCCCGCACATCGGCATGCCGAGGTGCACCCGCCACGCGGGCACGCCGTGCAGGGGCAACGCGGCGGCGAACGCGGCGTCCGACCGTGGCGCGTCCAGCATGTGCCAGGTGACGATCAACGGCGCGGCACCGTCGCCGGCCGGTGGGAGAGCGGTGAACGGCACGCCGGCGGCCGTGCCCCTGATCGGTGAGTCCATGCGGACACGGTAGGTCCGCGGCCGCACACCGGGAGCCGGGTATCGCCACCGGCGAAACGCCCGCCGCCGGGTCCCGCCGGGCGGCCGTCACCCGCGGCGCTCCGGTGCGGCCCGTCCCTCCGGGCGGTGCCCCTCGGAGGACGGGCCCTGGTCTTCGGCCGCCTCGCGGAGCGCCCTGCGGCACAGGGCGTCCGCCCTGCGGGTGGTCTCCGGGAGGCGGTAGACGGGGGTCAGCGCGAGGGTGTGGGCGCAGGCGTTGGCGAGGCTCACGCGGTGGCCGACCGAGACGAAGACCGGCTTGACGGCGTCCCTCGTGCGCAGGGCGCGGCCGACCTCCTCGCGGCCGGCGAGCAGCGGTGCCGTGCTGCCGCGCGGGGTGTCCGGGTCGTCGTGGGTGAAGGTGAAGGGGTTCTTGGCGACACCGATCGTCGGCAGGCCGGTGAGGACGCCGAGGTGGCTGGCGAGGCCGAAGCGGCGGGGGTGCGCGAGGCCGTAGCCGTCGCAGACGACCAGGCCGGGCGGGCAGGGCAGGGCCTCGAGGACGGCGAGGACGGTGGGGAGTTCGCGGAAGGCGAGCAGCCCGGGCACGTACGGGAAGGAGATCCGCCCGACGGCCGTGGCCTCGGCGACGACGTCGAGGCTCGCCGCGTCCAGGACGACGGCCGCGGCGGCCACCACGTCCCGCTCGTCGTCGTAGGCGACGTCCACGCCCGTCACGTGCCCCGTGCCGGGCGGCGGGCCCGGCTCGTCGAGGACCACCCGGGCCCGCAGCTCGTCCTGGACGGCGCGGGCCTGCTCCTCGGTCGTGGGCCAGTCGCCGGGAATCGGTAGGGTCGTCATGGTGCGACGAGCCTACGGGGTCACCCGCGCGTGCGGGACCGCAGGCAGGCTCGCGGTCGTGTTCGTACTGGAACTGACCTACACCGCCCCGCTCGACGCCGTCGATGCCGTCCTGGACGCACATGTGGCGTGGCTGGACGAGCAGTACGACCGGGGCGTCTTCCTGGCCTCGGGGCGCAAGAACCCCCGCGACGGCGGGGTGATCCTCGCCGTCGCGGAGGACCGGGCGCGCATCGAGGAGATCGCCGCGGGCGACCCCTTCGTCGTCGCCGGCGTGTGCGCGTACCGCATCACGGAGTTCGTCGCGACGAAGACGGCTCCGGAGCTGGCCCGCCACCGGCAGACGCCGGGCTGACCCGCGCCCGTCCGGCGGTCAGTCCTTGCCCAGAGCGCGCCGGAGTTCGCTCTTGTTCATGTTCGAACGGCCCTCGACGCCGCGCTTCTTGGCCTCCTCGTACAACTGGTCGCGCGTGGGTCCCTGGGAGCCCTTGCCGGACCTCTGGCCGCCCCGCTTGCCGGACGACATGTCCTGTGTCGAGGTGCGGCTCGCCGTCCTGGACTCGCCGGACCGGGCGCGCTCCTTGTTCACCGTCCGCGCGGCGATCTCCTTGGCGCGCCCCGTGCTCTCGCCCCGGTCCTGCGCGCTCTCCTTGATGTGCTCGTACTGACGCTCCCGCTTGGAGCCGGAACCGCGTGGCATGTCCGCTCACTTCCTCTCGCGTTCGGCGAACGGGTACCCACGCCGGCGGCGGACACGGCCCACCATGTGCGTCAGTGCTCCAGGCGGGCGACCCTCCCCTTCTCCCCCGCCGCCCAGCAGCCGCGGTCGGGTGCGCAGTCCACGGTGTCGTACGAGCCGGTGTCGACCGTCCGCCAGGTGCGGCCGGCGTCGGTCGTCAGGTCGGTGCCGGTGGGGCCGACCGCGAGGGCGGCGGTGCGGCTGTGCGGGAGCCAGGCGACGCCGGAGCGGTAGGCGGGCGGGGAGGCGGCGGCCGGGCGCCAGCCGCGTCCGCCGTCGGAGGTGCGCGCGGCGGCGTCCGGCGATGCCTGGTCGGGGCGGAAGTCGCCGCCGACGGCGAGGCCGTGGGCGCGGTCGCGGAAGGCGAGGGCGAAGACCCCGCGCGCCGGATCGCCCCCGGGGACCGAGGTGTCGGTGACCGTCCAGGTGCGGCCCCGGTCGGCGGAGTGCAGCACGCGCGCGCGTGCCGCTCCGCCGGTGGCCAGCCAGACGTCCTTCGGCCCCGAGGAGACCAGGCACTGGCCGCTCGCCGCGAAGCCGGCCTCGCCCTCCAGCGCGGGCGGCATCCCGGTGTCGGGCAGCACCGTCCAGGAACGGCCTCCGTCCCGGGTCGACAGGATGCGGAACTTCCCGTCCACCGGGTCGCTCATCGCGAGGCCGTGGCGGCGGTCGAAGAAGGTGAGGCAGTCGTAGAACGCGCGGGCGTCGGTGTTGCGGAAGGACTCCGTCCAGGTCGCTCCGCCGTCGTCGGTGCGGTACACCCGGGACGCCTCGCCCTCGCCGACGGCCAGCACCACGGCCCGCCGCGCGTCGAACGCCTCGACGTCCCTGAACTGCAACTCCCCCGCGCCCGGCGGCGAGACGTTCCGCCAGCTCTTCCCGCCGTCGGTGGTGCGCAGGACGGTGCCTCGCGTCCCCGCGAGCCAGGCGGTGTCGCGGCCGACCGCGGACAGACCGCGGAACCGCACGTCCGGGGCGCCGCTGTCCTTCAGCGCCCAGTGCGGTGTCCGGTGCCCCGGCGCGGTTCCCCCGGCGCCCGCCTGTGCCGGTGCGGCCGTCAGGACGGCCAGTGCCGCCGCGCACACGGCCGCGGCGGTCGCCCGGCGGTGCGCCGGTCCCGTCGGTCCGCTCGGTCTCGTCCGGTTCGTCGGTCCCGTCGTTCGCGTGCTCCCCAAGCGCCTCATGGCGGGCGAAGCTAGTCCACCGTCCCGGTGCCGTCCAGACGGCCGCACCCGGTGGACGGGAGGTGCGGCGAGCGGCGCAAGTGCCTTGCGGGACGCGCGTGGAGAGCCGCGTCACTCGGGTGCATGAAGGCGGTGACAGAGGTCACTCGGTCTCCGTGTGCACGGATTGGCTGATTCCGTCGTCTCTTCCCGTAGCCGACCCGATCCGCCCGGAAGCCCGTCCAGTCGTCACGAGGGAGCAAGGCGTTGTCCACCGTCATCGAGCAGCCCGTCGAGGCCCGTCTCGTCGCCGCCGCGCCGCGGATGCCGAGCATTCCCGCCACCCTGCACTACGACCGGAGCGACCCGTTCGCCGTCCGCATGACCTTTCCCGCACCCGCCACCCTGGAGGGCGTGGAGGTCTGCTGGACCTTCTCCCGCGAGCTGCTCACCGCGGGGTTGCTGGGGCCCGAGGGCTACGGCGACGTGCGGGTGCGGCCGTACGGCTACGACCGCACCGTGCTGGAGTTCCACGCCCCGGAGGGCACCGCCGTCGTGCACGTCCGCTCGGGCGAGGTGCGCCGGTTCCTCCAGGCCACGAGCGAGCTGGTGCCGACCGGGCTGGAGCACCTCCAGCTCGACCTGGACCGTGACCTCGCGGAGCTGATGCGCGACGCCTGACGGGGCGGGGGCGGTCGCCCCGGCCGGTCAACTCCCGCTGTTCGTCGGCGCGTCGAGCGTGCCGTGGCCCAGTCTCCGGTCGGCGTGCCGTACGTCCCCGCGTCGAGCGGTTCCCGCGCGGCGGACCGGGGCGTGCGCGGCCCGGCGGCGCCGGAACCGACGCTCACCCGGCGCCCCCGGGACGGCCGGGTCGGCGACCGGCGGTGCGCCGGGACCGGCCGTCACGTTCAGCGGTCCGTCGATCCCGGCGGCGAGCTCCTTGACGGTCCCCGGGTCGACGGCCCCGGGGACGAAGGCCCGTCGGCGCCCGCGGCGCGGCGGGCGGCGCGCTCCAGGGTCCGCTCCACTCCCCCGGCGCCGCGCAGGAAGGCGTCGGTGCGGACGTGGACGAACCGGGGTGCGCCCGCCGCGTCGGCGGCCCGGCGGGGCCGGTCCCCGGCGCCTGTGGGCGGGCCGTGCGCCGGGGCTTCACCCGCCGGCGGTGAGCGAGGGCGCCGGGCCGGCGGCGGACAGCGCGGTGCGCAGTTCGCGGACGATCCGGCCCAGTGCGGGTGTCGCGGCCCCGCCGCGTTCGGTCAGGTCCTCGACACGCCGTTCCCAATCGGCCCGGTCCCCGCCCGGCAGCAGGGTGCTCAGACCCGCCGCGGCCCCCAGAGCGACCACCGTCGCGTCCGCCTCGGACACGTCCCCGGCCGGCACCGGGCCGTCGAGGATCCGCCGCATCTCCCGCTGCAGGTGCCGCACCCGGGCCGTGCCCTCCAGGACGTGCTCCACGGAGGGGAACACGCCGAGGACCCGTCGCCTCTCGGCCCGCAGCACCCCCTCGGCCACCAGTTGCTCGCGGACCGCGTCGAGGGTGTGACGGGACCGCAGCGTCACCCAGGTGCGCCAGGGGTGCGGGCAGGACTCGCTGACGAGTTCCAGGAGCCCGTCGAGGACCGCGTCCCCGGTGCGGGAGTCCAGGTCGAGCGGCGTGGCGATGCCGTCGTCGTCGATCAGCAGACCGCGCCGGGCCAGGTCGGCGAGGGCGCCGGCCCGCACCGGAGGGGGCAGGTGGGCCGGGTCGGCGACCTCCCGCCGTGCGGTGTCCCAGGCCAGCAGGTAGAGCCGGGCCGGCAGCGAGAGCGGGCCGTCGGGCACGGGGCGCACAGGGCTCGTGGGGCGCACGGGGCCTCCTCGGGGTTCGGGTCGTGGTCGCGGAAAGCGCGTTGACAGTCCGTACGGCCGGCCGTACGGTGTACAGCGGTCCTGTTGCCGTCGAATGGAGAAGGACGTTGCTCGTCTGAGGTTCTGAGACACCGCGTCACACCGGTGAGGTGTGTGCGTCGCGTGCGACCTCGGCGTTCGAGCCGTCCTCGTGGTTCCTTCGGAACAGGGCTTTTCTCATGCCCGGGACATGTCCAGGACCTCCCTCCGGCTGCCGGTCGTCGTCGCGCGGTGTCTCCATACGCGTTTGCCCCTGACCGCCCCGAGCAACCGCGGAGGCCCGCATGTCAACATCCATCACCTGTACCTCCCTCGCCTTCACCTGGCCCGACGGCACCCCCGTCTTCGAGGGCCTCGACGTCTCCTTCGGCCCCGGCCGGACCGGCCTGGTCGGCGTCAACGGGTCAGGCAAGTCAACCCTGTTGAAGCTGATCTCCGGTGAACTCGCACCGGCCGACGGCACCGTCCGCGTGGCCGGCGAGGTGGGGTACCTGCCGCAGAACGTGACCCTGGACACCGCGCTCCGGGTCGACGAGGCGCTCGGCATCGCCGCACGGCGGGCCGCGCTGCACGCCATCGAGGCGGGTGACGTGGCCGAGGAGCACTTCGAGACCGTCGGCGACGACTGGGACGTGGAGGAGCGCGCCCTGGCCACGCTCGGCGAACTCGGCCTCGGGCACATCGGGCTGGACCGTACGGTCGGCGAGGTGTCGGGCGGCGAGTCGGTGCTGCTGCGGCTGGCCGCGCTGCTGCTGCGCCGGCCGGACGTGCTGCTGCTCGACGAACCCACCAACAACCTCGACCTGTACGCCCGCAGGCGGCTGTACGAGGCCGTCGCCGGCTGGCCGGGCGTGATGGTCGTGGTCAGCCACGACCGCGAGCTGCTGGAGCTGGTCGACCAGATCGCGGACCTGCGCTCCGGGGAGGTCACCTGGTACGGCGGCAACTTCTCGGCCTACGAGGAGGCGCTGGCCGTCGAGCAGGAGGCGGCCGAGCGCATGGTGCGGGTCGCCGAGGCGGACTTCCGCAAGCAGAAGCGCGAACTGGCCGACGCCCAGGTCAAACTGGCCCGGCGCAAGCGGTACGGGCAGAAGATGTGGGACAGCAAGCGCGAACCGAAGATCGTCATGGGGGCGCGCAAGCGCGCGGCGCAGGAGTCCGCGGGCAAGCACCGCATCATGCACGAGGAGAAGCTGGCCGAGGCCAGGGAACGGCTCGACGAGGCGGTGGAGGCCGTGCGGGACGACGACGAGATCCGCGTCGACCTGCCGCACACGGCCGTGCCGCCCGGGCGCACCGTGCTCACCCTCCAGGACCTCGGGCTCGCGTACGGCGCCCGGGTGCACGGCGGCCTCGATCTGCGGGGACCGGAGCGGGTCGCGCTGATCGGACGCAACGGCGCGGGCAAGACGACGCTGCTGCGCACCATCGCCGGGGAGCTCGAGCCGGTGTCGGGCGAGACGACGGCGCACGTCCCGCTGCGGTTCCTGCCGCAGCGGCTCGACGTCCTCGACGGTGAGCTGACGGTCGCGGAGAACGTGGCCCGGTTCGCCCCGGACGCCACCAACAACCGGATCCGGGCGCGGCTCGCCCGCTTCCTGTTCCGGGGCACCCGGGCCGACCAGAAGGCGGCGACCCTGTCCGGCGGCGAGCGCTTCCGTGCCACCCTGGCCGCGCTGATGCTGGCGGAGCCCGCACCGCAGCTGCTCATGCTGGACGAGCCGACCAACAACCTCGACATGGCGAGCGTCCGGCAGCTCACCACGGCACTGGAGTCGTACGAGGGGGCGCTGATCGTGGCCAGTCACGACCTGCCGTTCCTGGAGTCGATCGGGATCACGCGGTGGCTGCTGATGGAGGAGGGGGAGCTGAAGGAAATCACGACAGAAGCTGTCGGGTATCCCGCCTAGCGTCGGCGGCATGAGCCAGACGAGCCAGACGAGCGAACCCAGCGCGTTCATCACCCTCACCGGGGCCCGGGAGAACAACCTCAAGGACGTCACGCTCCGCATCCCGAAGGGCCGGCTGACCGTGTTCACCGGCGTTTCGGGATCGGGGAAGTCGTCGGTCGTCTTCGACACGATCGCGGTCGAGTCGCAGCGGCAGCTGAACGAGACGTACACCTGGTTCGTCCGCAACCGGCTGCCCAAGTACGAACGGCCGCACGCGGACGCCCTGGAGGACCTCACCCCCGCGATCGTCGTCGACCAGCGGCCCGTCGGCGGCCACTCCCGGTCGACGGTCGGCACGATGACGGACGTGTACGCGGTGATCCGGGTGCTGTTCTCCCGGCACGGCACGCCGAGCGCCGGGCCGGCGACGGCGTACTCGTTCAACGACCCGTCGGGCATGTGCCCCGCGTGCGACGGGCTGGGCCGGACCGTGCGACCGGACTGGGACCGCATCCTCGACGCGGACCGCTCCCTCGCCGAGGGGGCGGTCCGCTTCCCGCCGTTCGCCGCGGGGACGTGGCAGGGGCAGGCGTACACGAACAGCGACGAGCTCGACCCGCACAAGCCGGTGCGCGAGTTCACCGCGGCCGAGCGGGAGTTCCTGATGCGCGGGCGTCCCGGCAGCAAGGTCACCGTGAACGGCACGGGCGGCACCTGGACCACCGAGTACGAGGGGCTCGCCGACCGGTTCGAACGGCTGTACCTGAAGCGGGACCTGGCGGCGATGAGCCAGAAGACCCGCGACATGGTGCGGGAGTTCCTGGCCGAGGGCGTCTGCCCGGCCTGCCGGGGCGCCCGGCTGAACGAGGCGGCGCTGGCGACGCGCGTCAACGGGCTGTCCATCGCCGACTGCACCCGGATGCAGGTCACCGACCTCATCGCCGTGCTGCGGGAGATCGACGACCCGGTCGCCCGGCCGATCGCTGGGGCCGCCGTCGCCGCGCTGGAGCGGATCGAGACGATCGGCCTCGGCTACCTCAGCCTCGACCGGGAGACGTCCACCCTCTCCGGCGGCGAGGGCCAGCGGCTGAAGACGGTGCGGCACCTGGGGTCCAGCCTGACCGGGATGACGTACGTCTTCGACGAGCCCAGCGTCGGACTGCACCCGCGCGACGTGCACCGCCTCGGCGAACTGCTGCTGCGGCTGCGGGACAAGGGGAACACCGTGCTGGTCGTCGAGCACGACCCCGACGTCATCGCGCTGGCCGACCACGTCGTCGACATGGGCCCCGGTGCGGGAGCCGGGGGCGGCCGGGTGGTGTTCGAGGGGACGCCGGCCGAACTGGCCGCCTCGGGCACCCTGACCGGACGGTGCCTGGGCCGGCGCACGGCGGTCAAGGACCGGGTGCGGGAGGCGACCGGCGAGCTGTGGGTGAAGGGCGCCGACCGGCACAACCTGCGCGACGTCACCGTGCGGTTCCCGACCGGGGTGCTGACCGCGGTGACCGGGGTCGCCGGGTCCGGCAAGAGCACGCTGGTCGCCGAGTTCACCGCCGCCCACGCCGACGCGGTGGTCGTCGACCAGTCGTCCATCGGGATCTCCGCGCGGTCCACCCCGGCGACGTATCTCGGGATCATGGACACGGTGCGGAAGATCTTCGCGCGGGAGACGGGGCGGGACGCGGGGCTGTTCAGCTTCAACTCCGCCGGCGCCTGCGCGACCTGCGAGGGCCGCGGGATCATGTACACCGACCTGGCCTTCATGGACCCGGTGACGACGACCTGTCCCGACTGCGCGGGTCGGCGCTTCAAGGACGAGGTGCTGCGGCTGACCGTCGGCGGCCGCTCGATCGCCGACGTCCTGGGGATGACGGCCGACGAGGCGCTGGACTTCTTCGGCGACGCGGGCGTACGCCGTCGGCTGCGCGCCCTGCGGGACGTCGGCCTGACGTACCTCACCCTCGGGCAGCCGCTGTCCACGCTGTCCGGCGGCGAACGACAGCGCATCAAGCTGGCCACCCGGCTGCACCGCAAGGGCGTGGTGTACGTGCTGGACGAACCGACCACCGGGCTGCACATGGCGGACGTGGACGGCCTCGTCGCCCTCCTGGACCGGCTCGTGGACGCGGGCAACACGGTCGTCGTGGTCGAGCACAACCTGGACGTGATCGCCCGCGCCGACTGGGTGATCGACCTCGGCCCGGACGGCGGACGGAACGGCGGACGGGTGGTCTTCGAGGGGACTCCGGAGCGGCTGCTGGCCGCCCGGGAGTCGTTCACCGGGGAGCACCTGCGGCGGGCGGTGCGGGGACGGTGACACGGGGGCCCGCCGCGGGCGCGGGTCGGCGGCCGCGGGCCGCCGGGGTCCGTCACCCATGGACACACCCCATCGCCGCCAGGGGTGGTCCCGTCCCGGTTCGCCCTGCATGATGGTCCGCCGACGGCCGAGGGAGTCCCGGCCCTCCCTCGGGAGGCCCCCGGCGCGGTACCGACACGTCCCGTCCGATACGGAGTCACTCTCGTGCCCAGCAAGAAGGCCCTGGTCCGCCGCCCCAGCCCCCGTCTGGCCGAAGGGCTGGTGACGCCCGTCGAGCGGGAGGGGGTGGACGTCGGCCGGGCGGTGGAGCAGTGGGAGGCGTACGTGGAGGCGCTGCGCACCCACGGCTGGGAGACGATCGAGGTGGCCCCGGCCGACGACTGCCCGGCCTCGGTGTTCGTCGAGGACACGGTGGTGATGTACCGGAACGTGGCGCTGATCGCCCGGTCCGGGGCCGAGTCCCGGCGCGACGAGACCGCCGGCGTCGAGGAGGCCGTGGCGTCCCTGGGCTGCTCGGTGAACTGGGTCTGGGAGCCGGGCACGCTGGACGGCGGAGACGTGCTCAAGATCGGCGACACCGTGTACGTGGGCCGCGGCGGGCGCACCAACGCGGCCGGGGTCCAGCAGGTGCGGGCCGCGTTCGAGCCGCTGGGCGCACGGGTGGTCGCCGTGCCGGTCACCGAGGTGCTGCACCTGAAGTCGGCGGTCACGGCGCTGCCGGACGGGACGGTCGTCGGGCGCGTCCCGAACACGGACGCGCCGTCGCTGTTCCCCCGCTTCCTGCCGGTGCCGGAGGGGTCCGGGGCGCACGTGGTGCTGCTCGGCGGGGACAAGCTGCTGATGGCGGCGAGCGCGCCGAGGACCGCGGAGCTGTTCGCGGACCTCGGCTACGAGCCGGTCCTGGCGGACATCGGCGAGTTCGAGAAGCTCGAGGGCTGTGTGACCTGCCTCTCGGTGCGGCTGCGGGATCTGTACACCTGACCCGCGTCCCCGTCGACCGCACGCCTCATGGACCTGCGGTTCCGGACCCGTCCGCGCGGGGGAAACCTCCGTGACCATACGGCCTGATCAGCGATCTTTACGGCGTTCTTAACCTACGGCTACGTAACCTACGGCTTCGTAGCCTACGATTCCGTAGGTTCCGGCACCGCTCGCCGGTCCAGTCGTACCCCGCACCGTCCCCTGGAGTTCCCGTGACGCTCACTTCCCCTCACCTCGGCAGCCCGTCCGTCTGGACCGACGCACGGCTGTTGTACGCGCTGGAGGAAGTGGTCGAGAAGGAACTCGACCGGCACCTGAAGGTCGCCAAGGACTGGATGCCGCACGAGTACGTGCCGTGGAGCGACGGCCGCAACTTCCCCGGCTTCTTCGAGGACGGCGAGGCCTGGGACAAGGAGCAGTCGAAGGTCACCGAGGTCGGCCGGATCGCGCTGGTGGTGAACCTGCTGACCGAGGACAACCTCCCGAGCTACCACCACGAGATCGCCACGCTGTTCGGCCGGGACGGCGCCTGGGGCACCTGGGTGCACCGCTGGACCGCCGAGGAGGGCCGGCACGGCATCGTGATGCGGGACTACCTGCTCGCCTCGCGGGCGGTGGACCCGGACAAGCTGGAGCAGTTCCGCATGGCGCACATGAGCGAGGGCTTCGAGTCGGACAACCGGCACTCGATGCTGCACTCGGTCGCCTACGTCGCCTTCCAGGAGCTGGCCACCCGCATCTCGCACCGCAACACCGGCCACCAGTCCGGCGACCCGGTCTGCGACCGCATGCTGGCCCGCATCGCGACCGACGAGAACCTGCACATGGTCTTCTACCGCAACCTCCTGAGGGCGGCCTTCGAACTCGCCCCCGACCTGACGATGCAGGCGGTGCGCGACGTCGTCGTGAACTTCCGGATGCCCGGCCACGGCATCCCCGGCTTCGAACGGGCCGCCGCCCAGATGGCCATCGGCGAGGTCTACAACCTGCGCATCCACCACGACGACGTGCTCCAGCCGGTGCTCCGCTTCCTGAAGATCATGGAGATCGACGGCCTCGGCCCCGAGGGCCGCAAGGCCCAGGAGGAACTCGGCGTGTTCATGGGCGGCCTGGACTCGGAGGCGCGGAAGTTCGACGAGAAGCTGGCGGCCCGCAAGGCCCGCATGGCGGCACGCGCGGCCGGCTGAGACCGGCCCGCAGGCCACCGGCGCCGTCGGGCCGGCCACCGGGGGACCTCCTCCCGGTGGCCGGCCCTCAGCGGCCCGCTCTCCGCAGCTCCAGCCGCTCCTTCTCCGACAGGCCGCCCCAGACGCCGAAGCGCATGTCGTGGGCCATGGCGTAGTCGAGGCAGGCGGCGCGGATGGGGCACAGACCGCAGATCCGTTTGGCCTCACGGACCGAACTGCCCGGCTCGGGGAAGAAGAAGTCTCCCCCGGTCTGCGCGCACAGCGCCTGCTCCTGCCAGGTGAGGTCGGGCGACGGAAACGTTTCGATGTGCATGGCCGAGAGCGTGCCGGGCGGCGGAAAACGTTCGATCAACGCGGCATCAACGCGGCCCGCCGCCGTTCGTCCGTGTCCGTGTCCGTGTCCGCACGATGATGGCGTCGCCCGGGCGGGAGACACACGGCGGCGCGCGGAGGGACCGCCGGACTCCGGTCGGGCGTCAGGTCTGCCGCGGGTCGCCCTTGAGGACGGCGAAACGCGCGCCGTACGGGTCCTCGAGGCGGGCCAGACGGCCGACCCCGGCGAGGGAGGTGGCGGGCATCCGGACCCGGCCGCCCAGTTCGACGGCCCGGGCGACGGCGGCGTCCGGGTCGTCCACCCCGATGTAGGGCAGCCAGTACGGCTGTCCGGACTCCGCCTCCGTGGGATCGTCGGCCAGGGGCACCAGGCCGCCGAAGAAGCCTTCCTCCCCGCTCCCGGCGGGGTTGACGGAGGTGTAGACGCCGCCGGGGAAGGTCACCGCCGAGGACTCCCAGCCGAGGACCGAGTGGTAGAAGGCGGCGGCCCGGGCGATGTCCGGGGTGTACAGCTCGACCCAGCACAGCGAGCCGACCTCGCCGGCGGCCTCGACGCCCTCGCGCAGGGCGGGTTCCCAGATGCCGAAGGGGACGCCCGTCTGGTCGGCGAGGATCGCCGTCCTGCCCTGGTCCCCCACCTCCACGGGCGGCGTGGGCACACTGCCCCGGGCCCGCCGGACGGCCTGCGCCGTGGCCTGCGCGTCGGGGCTCCGGAAGTAGACGGTCCACGCGGGCGGCCCCTGCTCCGGCGTGGTCCGCGTCGCACCCGCGACGATCCGGCCGGCCAGCCGGAAGAAGCCGTAGCCGCCGGCGTCGGGCCCCGCCGACCGGTACTCCCAGCCGAAGAGGCCGCCGTAGAAGGACGTGGCAGCCCCGACGTCGGGAGTGCCGACGTCGATCCAGTTCGGGGCGCCGTCGACGAAGCGGGTGGTGAGCATGGTGCCTCCTCCTGCGAAGGGTCCCGTCGACTGCTCCGCCGAGTCTTGCACCGTCCGTCGGCGATCCGCCGTCGGAGCACGCGGACGGGCGTGTCCGGCCGGGGCGGCACGGACCCGGCCGTGCGGGCGCGCCGCACCGGAGCTCAGGCGGAGGCGCGCCGCACCAGGGTCGTCGGCAGGATCACGCTGGAGGGGGTGCCGCCCACGTTCTCCGGCGCGTCCGCGGTGCGGTCGAGGCCGCGCAGGAGGAGGCGGGCCATCAGGCGGCCCATCTCCTCGATGTCCTGGCGGACCGTGGTGAGCGGCGGGTCGGTCTGCTCGGCGATCGGCAGCATGTCGTCGAAGCCGACGACCGCCACGTCGTCCGGCACCCTCCGTCCGTGCTCGCGCAGCACCCGCAGGGCACCCGCCGCCGTGAGGTCGTTGGCGGCGAACACCGCGTCCAGGCCGGGGCAGCGGTCGAGGAGTTCCCGCATCGCCCGCTCGCCCGCGGCCGGGGTGAAGTCGCCCTCGACGACCAGGCGCGGGTCGGCGTCGACCATGACGTCCCGGAACCCGTCGAGCCGGTCCACCGCGGAGGTCTGGTCGAGGGCGCCGGTGATGTGCGCGACGCGGCTGCGGCCGAGGCCGAGCAGGTGCCGCACGGCGTCCCGGGCGCCGCCCCGGTTGTCGCTGTCGACGTAGACGACGCCGTTCTTGCCGCCGCTCCAGTCGGGCCGGCCGCCGAACACCGTCGGCACGCCCGCGCGCTGGATGAGCTCGGGCAGCGGGTCGTCGAGGTGCAGCGAGAACACCAGCGCTCCGTCGACATGGCCGCCGGCCAGGTAGCGGGCGACGCGGGCGTGGTCGTCGCGGCCCTCGGTGAGCAGCAGCACGAGCTGGTTGTCGTGGGCCGTCAGCTCCTTGCTGATGCCGCGCAGCTGACGGGCGAAGAAGGGGTCGGCGAAGACGCGGGTCTCCGGCTCGGCGACGACCACGGCGATGGCGTCGTGCCGCTTGGTCACCAGGCTGCGGGCGGCCTGGTTGGGCACGTACCCGAGTTCCTCCACGGCCCGTCTGACCCGCTCGGCCAGGGGTTCCCTGACCCCGTCGGCACCGTTGACCACGCGGGAGACGGTGGCCCGCGAGACCCCGGCCCGCGCGGCCACGGCCTCCAGCGTGGGGCGCGGCACTGTCTCGGTCACGTCGGGGCTCCTCACCTGCGGCTACGGGACAGGATAGCCCCGGGCGCGCGGGGGACGAGAGCGCTCTCGCTCCCCGCGGCCGGCCCCTGCGGACCGTTTGCCGAGCCCTGGAATCCGCTCGCGCCGGCCGCGGGCTTCTCCGAGGACCGCCGGATGACCACGAGGAGTGCCCGTGACCGCTGACCGCCGCCTCACGTCGTGCGCACGCCTTCCCGACGCGTACCACGGCCGCACCGTCCGGGACGGCACCGTCGACGCCTTCGGCCGCGAAGGCGCCGGCCGGGTGCAGGTGTTCGACGCACCGGGTCCGCCCTCCGCGGCCTTCGCCGTGGGCGACGCCGTCGAGCACCTGCTGACCGACGCGTCCGGGGACCCGTGGGCGGGGCACTTCGACGAGGGTGTCTGCCAGGACCCGCCCAGCGAGCCCGGCCGCGGCGGTGGAGCCGGGCGGGAACGCCCCTGTGGCAGTACGGACACCGGCCGGAGGCCGGCTGGTTCCCGGAGTGCCACGCGCTCAACGTGGACCGGCGTGTCGTCCGGGCGTACCCGCACACGGACTTCCCGCTGCTCGAGACGGGCGAGAACCGCCCGGTGCGGACGCGGACGACGCCGGTCCGAGGCGCGCGGGGCGTGGCCGTCCACGGCGGCGGGGTCGCGCTGTACGGCGGTTGCGACGACGAGCACGACCGGCTGGTCCTCGGCGACCTCGGTGACGGCGCCGTCGAACCGCCGGCGGAGGCCCGCCTGCTGCGGGCGACGGCGGCAGGTCGGGCGGGCCGCGGCGCGTCGTCCGCCGGGGACCTCTCCTCCACGTCCGGGAGGGGCCGCGGACGGAGTGGGCCGTCCGCGACATCGGGTGAACCCCCGTCGGTCCGCGGCCCGTCCCCGCGTCGTCAGTGCTCGTGTTCCTCCGCCGCCCCGGACGGTCCCCCGGAGTCCGCGCCGTGGTGGTGTTCGTGCGGGTCGTAGCCCGGGATCGTGCCGTCCGGCTTCTTGACCAGGAACAGGCCGACCATGCCCATGTCGGAGTGGCTCTGGACGTGGCAGTGGTACATCCAGGCGCCCGCGCCGACGCCCTCTCCCGCGATCACCTGGAAGCCGAAGGAGTCCGCCGGGCCGCAGATCTTGTTGTCGACGACCTGGCTCGGGTCGTCGGGGCCGGTGAGCATGCCGGTGCGGTTGTCGGCCCAGCGGTGACCGTGCATGTGGAAGGTGTGGTAGAACTCGCCGTGCGTGATCACGACGAACTCGACGCGATCGCCCACGGTCGCCTCGAAGTCCGGGCCGGTGTGCGCCGGCCTGTTGTTGATCGTCATGTCGTTGAAGACGATCGTGTGGGTCGCGTCGGGCAGGACGTCGCCCTTGCGGCGCACGATCACCGGGCCGTACAGGCCGTTGCGGATGCCGCCCGTGCCGTGTTCCGTGCCGACCACGTGGTCGTGGTAGTGCCAGTAGCCGGCGCTGCCCGCCCGCCAGGTGCCGTCCTTGCGCCGGCCCGGGGCGTGGGTGCGCCAGGTGTAGGTGCGGGTGCCGCCCGGCTCGACGTCGCTCTTGTTCTGCTTGGTGCCGTCGCTGGAGATCTCGTAGTCCAGGCCGTGGACGTGCAGGCTCACGGGTACGTCCATGGTGTTCTCGAACTCGATGTGCAGCGTGTCGCCCTCGTTGAGCTCGATGAGGGGGCCGGGGATCGAGGCCTTGCCCTTCTCCAGGCCGTATCCCATCCGCCCGCCGTCCAGCCGCTCGGCGTAGAGCTTGATGCGCCTCACCTCGCCCCCGGCGGGCGCGGTCCTCGCCGGTCCGGCGGCACGCGCGGCCTCGGGTGCGAGGGACAACGATGTCGCGACGGCCGCGCCGCCCAGCAGTACCCGCCGGTTGAAACCGCGTCTGTCCATGCCGAACTCCCCATGTAGCTGTCATGAACCTGTGAAACCGTAGCGGCCCTCCGATGGTTTATCCACACTCAGGACAAAGTTCGTTCCCTTGCGGCCATAGGTATTGGCGTGTGGCGCAAAGAGGTCTAGCGTCCTTGACGCTGTTGCCGCGACCGAGGAGGGGTGGGTGACCACATGCGGTTCACATCGCATCAAGGACCCATGCGCTTACGGAGGTTGAGCACGAGAGGCACGAGAGGCACGAGAGCGGCCGGAACGGGACGGCGCACCTGGGCGGTCGGCGTCACCGCCGGGATCGTCGCCGCCGGGCTGCTGTCGGGGCCCGCCGCCAGCGCGCGCCCGGCGCCGGATCCGTCCCTGACAACGATGTCCATCAAGTCGCCTCCGGGCGGCGCGAACGTACGCGTGCTGCTGTTCCACGGCTCGGCGGCGGGCGGTGACGAGTCGCCGCTCGTGAACGCGGGGATCGAGGCGATCGAGAAGATCGGCCTGTCCGGTCCGGCGGACCAGCGGTTCAAGGTCACCGCCACCGACGACGCCTCGGTCTTCACCGACGGCAGGAAGCTGGGGCGCTTCAACACGGTCGTCTTCCTGACCGGCGGCGGGGACGTCCTCGACCCGGACCAGGAGGCGGGCCTGGAGGCGTACATGGAGGCGGGCGGCGGCTTCGTCGGCCTCCACGACGCGGCCCGCGCGGAGCCGTACTCGGACTGGTTCACCGGTCTCATCGGCGCCCGCCCGGCCGCGTCGAGCCCCGCGAGGGTGCAGCGGGCCACCGTCGAGGTGGGCGACCGGCTCCACCCGGCGACCAAGGGCCTGCCGGTGCAGTGGAAGCGGCCCGACAAGTGGCTGAACTGGGTGAAGAACCCGTCCGGCGACGTGCACACGGTCGCCAGGGTGCGCGAGTCGACGTACGAGCCCGGTGCGAGCGCCAACGGCTGGGACCACCCGGTCAGCTGGTGCCGCGACTACGACGGCGGCCGGTCCTTCTACACCGGCATGGGCGGCACGGTGTCGTCGTACGACGAGACCGACTTCCGCGACCACCTGCGCGGCGCCCTGCTGTGGACCACCCGGCTCGTCCGGGCCGACTGCAGGGCGACCATCACCGGCAACTACAAGGCGGAGCGGCTCACCCGGCCCAACCAGCCGGGCCGGAACGACCAGATCGGCGAACCGCACGGCCTGGTCACCGCCCCCGACGGCCGTGTCCTCTACATCGGCCGGGGCGGCGCCGACGCCTCGCAGCCCGTCGTCACGGACTGGAACGACCCGGACATCGGCAAGGGCGAGGGCGAGATCCACGTCTACGACCCGAGGACCGGGAAGGTCACCCTCGCCGGGGCGCTCACCGTCTTCGGCAACAAGGGCGGCGGCGACGAGCTCACCAAGGTCGAGGAGGGCCTGCTCGGCATCGAGCTGGACCCGGGGTTCGAGGAGAACGGCTGGGTGTACCTGCACTACACCCCGCACTCGGAGATCGACCGGGACACGCACATGGCCGAGCGGCGGGTCTCCCGCTTCACGCTCGACCGGGCCACGAACAAGCTGGACCTCGGCAGCGAGAAGGTGCTGCTGAAGTGGCCGGTGCAGATCCACAGCTGCTGCCACGCGGGCGGCGGGATGGCCTGGGACTCCGAGGGCAACCTGTACATCGCCACCGGTGACAACAACTCCAGCGGCTTCAGCGGCGGTTACTCGGGCAACAACCCCGAGCCGAACTTCAAGGGCGTCTCCTTCGCGGACGCGCGCCGCACGGCCGGCAACACCAACAACCTCAACGGCAAGATCCTGCGCATCCACCCGGAGCCGGACGGGACGTACACGATCCCCGAGGGCAACCTGTTCACCGGGAAGGAGACCGCCGAGGGCGGCGGCAAGACGCGCGGCGAGATCTACGTGATGGGGGTGCGCAACCCGGCGCGCATCTTCGTCGACAAGACGACCGACGTCCTCTACGCGGGCTGGGTCGGCCCGGACGCGGGCCAGCCGTCGCCCACCTGGGGCCCGGCGAAGTACGACACGTTCGCCGTGATCACCGAGGCGTCCAACCGGGGCTGGCCGTACTGCATGGGCAACAAGCAGCCCTACCGGGACCGGAACCTGCCCGACCCGTCCAAGCCGCTCGGCTGGTACGACTGCGACCACCCGAAGAACGAGTCGCCGAACAACGACGGCCTGGTCAACCTGCCGCCGGTGACCGGCAACAACATCTGGTACTCGCCGCAGGGCGGCGCCCCGGACTACCCGCGGGACGAGAACGGCGTCCCCTCCTACAAGGCGGAGGAGGCCACCTACGGGCTGCCCTGGCTCAAGGGCGGCGGCCAGGCCGCGATGAACGGACCGGTCTACCGCCACGACGGGACGAGCGCCAGTGAGACCAAGTGGCCGGCCTACTGGGACGGCAAGTGGTTCGTCGGCGACTTCTACGACGCCGACCAGCCGCGCAACGCGGTGCTCATGGATCCGGGGACGCAAGGAGACGGCGGCCTGCCGGTGCACTCCGAGTCGCTGAAGAAGATCGTGCCGATCGGCAACGACGGCATCAAGAACCTGATGGACTGGAAGTTCGGTCCGGACGGCGCGCTGTACGTCCTCGACTACGGCCGCGGCTTCTTCACCTCCGACTCCAGGTCCGCGCTGTGGCGGATCACCTACACGGGCGGCGGGCCGACCCCGGCCGCCGGTCAGCTGGCACGGAAGGCCGGGTGAGACCAGTGATACGGCAACGAAGAGTGTGGGCAGCCCTGGTGGCCGCCCTGCTGGTGATGCTCGGCCTGCAGGCGGCGCCCTCCGCGGCCGGCGAGCCCGAGGCGGCGGACGCCGGGTCGGCACAGCAGGTGCTGACCTGGACCGCCGGGAACGACATCGACAAGTACCTGTCGGCGCCGGCGACGGCGGTGGCGGGCCCGGCGACGATCGTCTTCGAGAACAGCGCGGCCACCGGCAACACCACCGGCATGCCGCACACGCTGACGTTCGTGACCTCCGACCCGGAGTTCAACAGCGACGTCCAGCTGAACATCCTGGCCAACCCGAACGACGCCCAGGGCGGCAGGCACACCGCCGAGGTCACGCTCACCCCGGGCCGCTACCTCTACCACTGCACGATCCCCGGACACGGTCAGATGCAGGGCGTCCTGACGGTGACCGAGGGCGGCGGCGAGGACACCACCGCGCCCGAGGCGACGGCGGAGGTGACCGGCACCCGGAACGCCGAGGGCGCGTACGTGGGTGCGGCGAGCGTCGGCATCGAGGCCACCGACGCGGGCTCGGGCGTCGACCGGATCGAGTACGCGATCGGCGCCGACGGCGCCTGGCAGCCGTACACCGCGCCCATCGTGGTCGATCGGGTCGGCACGCACACGGTGCGCTACCGCGCCCTGGACAAGGCGGGCAACGTCTCGGCGGAGAAGAGCGTCGGGTTCACCGTCGTCGCCCCGCCGTCCGACGACACCACCCCGCCCGAGACCTCGGCGACGGTGGACGGTGAGCGGAACGACGACGGTGCCTACGTCGACATGGCGACGGTCACCGTCACCGCGTCGGACACCGGCTCCGGCGTCAACACCATCGAGTACGCGATCGGCGCCGACGGCGCCTGGCAGCCGTACACCGCACCGGTGATGGTGCACGAGGTCGGCACGCACACCGTGCGTTACCGGGCCACCGACAAGGCGGGCAACGCCGCCGCCGGGAAGAGCGTGGAGTTCACGGTCGTCGCCGCTCCCCCGCAGGACACCACCCCGCCGGTGACGGGCGTGACCGTGGAGGGCACGAAGAACTCGGACGGCGCGTACGTCGGCGACGCCACGGTGACCGTCAGCGCCACCGACGAGGGCGGTTCCGGCGTGGCCGGCATCGAGTACTCGCTCGACGGCGGGCCCTACCTGGCGTACACGGAGCCGGTGGTCGTCGACCGGGCGGGCCGGCACACGGTGGCGTACCGGGCGAGCGACGAGGCGGGCAACACCTCCGAGCCGCTCACGGTGAGCTTCACGGTCGTGGCGGACGGCGGGGTGCCGGCGCCCGACTGCCCGGAGTACGACGAGCGGCTGACGGTGTTCGTCGGCACGGTCGACTCGGGCGTGCCCAACCGGGTCACCAACAACCGGTGCCGGATCGGCGAGCTGATCGAGGACGAGAAGGAGTGGACCTCCCAGGCGCTGTTCCTGAAGCACGTGAAGAGCGTCCTGGACGAGCTGCGGGAGGAAGGGGTCGTCGACCAGCGGGAGTACCGGGCCGTCAACAGGGCGGCCCGCCAGTCCGGCATCGGCAAGCCCGGCCAGACCGACGGCTACCGCAAGATCCTCGACGGCTCCGAGGAGTCGTTCGCCAGGTGGGAGCAGGTGGGCGGCGGTTCGTTCGCGCTGAACCCGGACGGGTCGATCACCTCCGGCACCAGCAGGCCCGGCCTGGGCATGCTGTGGTTCCCCGAGCGCAAGTACGGCGACTTCTCGCTGAAGCTCCAGTGGCGGGACGACGCCCCGGGCGCCGGCAACGCCAACTCCGGTGTGTTCGTGCGGTTCCCGCAGATCCACGACCACCCGGAGGAGCCCCGGCCGGAGTGGGCCGCCATCAAGTTCGGGCACGAGATCCAGGTGTTCGACTCGCCCACCGGCGACATGTACAAGACGGGCTCGGTCTACGGCTTCGACCGGGTCGGCCTGGCCAGCGCGGGCGTGACGCAGAAGGGCACCTGGAACGACTACGAGATCCGCGTGGTGGACCAGCACTACTCGGTCTACCGCAACGGCGTGCTGATCAACGAGTTCGACAACACCGGCGGCCAGGACTTCACCCCGCCGCGCTCGGACGATCCGGGCACGGACGGGCGGCGGTTCGCCTCCGGCTACATCGGACTGCAGGTGCACGGCACGACGGACGTGGTCTCGTACCGGGACGTCCGGATCAAGGAACTGCCCTGACGCCGGCCTGACCCGGAGGGGGCCGGGGAGCCGCGGCGGCGGCTTCCCGGCCCCCTCCCGCACCCGCCCGGGCGCAGGTCACGGCTTCATGATCACCTTGACCGCGCCGTCCTTCTTGCGCTGGAACATGTCGTAGGCCTGCGGCGCGTCGGACAGGGGCACGTGGTGCGTGGCGAAGTCGTCCACGCCGAGGGGGTCCTCGTCGGTGAGGTACGGGATGATCTCGTCGCTCCAGCGGCGGACGTTCGCCTGCCCCATGCGCATCTGGATCTGCTTGTCGAACAGGGTGAGCATCGGCATCGGGTCGGCCATGCCGCCGTAGACGCCGGACAGCGAGATGGTGCCGCCGCGCCGCACCAGTTCGATGGCGGTGTACAGGGCGGCGAGCCGGTCGACGCTGAAGCGCTCCGCCATGGGCCCGCTCAGCTTGCGGGGCAGCAGCGACGAGGCGTTCTGCACCATGCGGGCCGCCGCGCTGCCGTGGGCCTCGGTGCCGACGGCGTCGATCACGGCGTCGGGCCCGCGGCCGTCGGTCTGGTCGCGGATCGCCTCGACGAGTTCCTTCTCGTCGTCGAAGGACCTCAGGTCGAAGGTCTCCACCCCCCGCTCCTTCGCCCGGTTCAGCCGTTCCGGGACCAGGTCCACGCCGAAGACCCGTCCGGCGCCCTGGACCCGGGCGACCCGGCAGGCCATGTCGCCGATGGGGCCGAGGCCGAGCACGGCGACGCTGCCGCCCTTCGGGATCCCGGCGTAGGCCACCGCCTGCCAGGCGGTGGGCAGCACGTCGGAGAGGTAGAGGAACCGGTCGTCGGGCGGGCCCTGGGGAACCTTGATGGGGCCGTACTGCGCCTGCGGGACCCGCAGGTACTCCGCCTGTCCGCCCGGGACCGCCCCGTACAGGCGGGTGTAGCCGAACAGGGCGGCGCCCATGCCCTCGGAGCTGACCTGGGTGGTCTCGCACTGGGTGGGCAACCCGGTCAGGCACATCCAGCAGTTGCCGCAGGCGATCTGGAACGGCACCACGATCCGGTCGCCGACCTGGAGGTCCGGCACCGCGGCGCCGACCTCCTCGACGATGCCCATCGGCTCGTGGCCGAGGATGTCGCCGGGGGTCATGAACGGGGTGAGCACCTCGTACAGGTGCAGGTCGGATCCGCACAGTCCGGTGGAGGTGACGCGGATGACCACGTCCGTCGGCTCCTCGATCCGCGGGTCGGGCACGTTCTCCACCCGCACGTCCCGCTTGCCCTGCCAGGTCACTGCCCTCATCGCCGCCCGCTCCCTCCGTCGTGGCCGGTGTGTCGCTGATGCGGTGGGGCCCGGGTACCCGAGCGGCCCCGGCCCCAACCGCGCGCCGTTGCGCCGATCGGCGGAATCACCGCGCGGCACCGCCACCGATCGGGTATGGCCATCGACGATCAGAAAAGCGCACAATCAAGACATCTCATGATGCGAGGCGGACACAGTGGCGACGGTGGGCACGGGACGAGGGGCGCGCACACGGCGCGGCGCGGCGGCGAGGGCGCTGCTGACCACCCTGATGACGGCCGCTCTGGCGGCCGGCTGCACGGCCTCCGGCGGCCCGATCGACGACGGGCGCGGACCGGCGGCACCGTCCGCGCGGGAGCGGCTGCCGGACGGGGCGGACGTCCGCCCCGTGCTCGCGGTGAAGATCGACAACACTCCCGCCGCCCGGCCCCACACCGGCGTGGACGCCGCGGACGTGGTGTACGTCGAGCAGGTCGAGGGCGGGCTGAGCCGGCTGGTGGCGGTGTACGCCACCCGGCTCCCCGAGTCCGTCGGGCCGGTGCGCAGCGCCCGTGAGTCCGATCTGGAGCTGCTGCGCCAGTTCGACCGGCCGGTCCTGGCCTTCTCCGGGGCGCAGGGCAAGCTCCTGCCGCTGATCGACCGGGCGCCGCTGGAGGGGGTGACGCCCGAGTCGTCGTCCGGTGCCTACGTCCGGGGCACGGACCGCTCCGCTCCGCACAACCTGTACCTGCGACCGGAGCGGCTCATGGCCGACCCGCCCGGCGGGGCCGCCCTAACCACCGGCTTCCGCTTCGGCCGGCCCCCGGCGGGCGGCGAGCCGAAGGACGCGCTCACGGTGCGCTATCCGGCGGCCCGCACCACCTTCACCTGGTCGGACGCCGACGACCGCTGGCTGGTGTCGCTGGACGGCGTCCCCGCGACCACCACGGAGGGCGAACGGCTGGCGCCCGCGACCGTGGTCGTGCAGTACGTGACCGTGCGCCGCTCCGGCTACCGGGACTTCCTCGGGAACAACACCCCGTACACCGAGACGGTGGGCTCCGGGGAGGCCACCGTGCTGCGCGGGGGCCGCGCGTACGAGGCGCGCTGGAGCCGGCTGAGCGCCGAGGACGGCACCTCGTTCACCACCGGGGACGGCGAGCGGATGACCTTCGCGCGCGGTCAGGTGTGGGTGGTGTACGCACAGGCCGCCTGACCCCCGGTCAGCGCGGTCGGCGCGGTCGGCGCGGGCCGGTCGGGGACCCGGCGGGGTGGCGCAGTCCCTCGGCCGCGTCCGCGACCCGCCGGATCAGGTCGAGGAACACCGTCTGCTCGTCGGCGTCGAGCGGCGCCAGGAAGACCTGGTTCATCCGCGCGGTGCGCACCGCCAGCTTGCGGTGGGTGCGCAGGCCGTCGCCGGTGAGGCGCAGCAGGAAGCGCCGGCCGTCCTGCGGGTCGCGGACCTTGTCGAGCAGTCCGCGCCGGATGAGCCGGCTGATCACCTCGGCGATGGTGGACCGGTCCAGCCCCACCCGCTCCCCCACGGTCCGCTGGTCCAGGCCCGGTTCGGCGACGAGCACGTTGAGGACGGCGAACTGCGGCGAGGTGATCTCCTCGGAGACCATCGTGTTCCACAGCAGGTGGTGCGCCTGCTGGAGCCGCCGGGCAAGGTGCCCGGGATGGGTGCTGAGGTCCACCGCGGCCATGTGCGCCCCCGTGGTCGATTTCATGGTCGATTTCGTCGGTGTACTGAACGATACCCGCACACGGGGCGGCGGTCCGCCACCCTCACACCTTCCTTTCCGTCGGATCCTCCGATGTATTGACGCTTCCGGCATCACGATGGCAGCGTGAGGACGACCTCGCTGAAATACTCAGTGCCCTGACTAAATGCGGTCGGGTCCTCTGGAAGGGATGGGGTTCCTCGGATGGACAAGGTGGTCGCCACGGCCGCGGAGGCGGTGGCCGACGTACCGGACGGTGCGTCGCTGGCGGTGGGCGGTTTCGGGCTGAGCGGTGTGCCGAGCGTGCTGATCCGGGCGCTGCACGAGCGCGGGACCGGCGGCCTGTCGATCGTCTCCAACAACTGCGGGGCGATGGAGTCCGGCCTGGCGGTGCTGCTGGCGGCGGGGCGGATCGCGCGGGTGACCGGTTCCTACATCGGCGCGAACAAGGAGTTCGCCCGGCAGTACCTGGCCGGGGAGCTGGAGGTGGAGCTGATCCCGCAGGGCACGCTGGCGGAGCGGCTGCGCGCGGGCGGGGCCGGCATCCCGGCCTTCTACACCCCGGCCGGGGTGGGCACGCAGGTCGCCGAGGGCGGGCTGCCCTGGCGCTACGACGGCTCCGGCGGCGTCGCCCTGGCCTCGCCGCCGAAGGAGGTCCGCGAGTTCGACGGCACGGAGTACGTGCTGGAGCGCGGTATCCGCACCGACTTCGCCCTGGTGCGGGCGGCGAGGGGCGACCGGCACGGGAACCTGGTGTTCAACAAGTCCGCCCGCAACTTCAACCCGCTGGCGGCGATGGCGGGCCGGGTGACGGTGGCCGAGGTGGAGGAACTGGTCGAGCCCGGCGAGATCGACCCCGACGCGGTGCACCTGCCGGGGATCTTCGTGCAGCGGGTGGTCGCGCTCACGCCCGAACAGGCGGCCGACAAGCGGATCGAGCGGCGGACGGTGAGCGGCTGATGGCCTGGACACGGGAGCAGATGGCCGCCCGTGCGGCCCGCGAGCTGGGGGACGGCCAGTACGTCAACCTCGGCATCGGCCTGCCCACCCTCATCCCCAACCACCTCCCGCCCGGTGTCGAGGTGGTGCTGGAGTCCGAGAACGGCATCCTGGGCACCGGTCCCTACCCCGCCGAGGACGCCGTCGACCCGGACCTGATCAACGCCGGCAAGGAGACCGTGACCGTCCTGCCGGGCGCCTCCTTCTTCGACTCGGCGCTGTCCTTCTCGATGATCCGGGGCGGGCACGTCGACGTCGCCGTCCTCGGCGCGATGCAGGTGTCCGCGCGCGGGGACCTGGCCAACTGGGCCGTCCCGGGCAAGCTCGTCACCGGGATCGGCGGGGCCATGGACCTCGTGCACGGCGCCCGCACGGTCATCGTCGTGATGACCCACACCGCCAAGGACGGCTCCCCGAAGATCCTCACCGAGTGCGCACTGCCGCTGACCGGCAGGGCGTGCGTCGACCGGATCATCACCGACCTCGGCGTCCTCGACGTCACCGGCGACGGGCTCGTCCTCGTCGAGACCGCTCCCGGCGTGACCGCCGAGGAGATCATCACCAAGACCGGAGCCGAACTCACCCTCGGGGAGGGCCTGTCGTGACCGACGCTCTGACGCAAGCCGACATCGACCGGGAGGTCGCGGCCGAGCACGCCGCGTACCAGAAGCGGGTCGCCGACGGCGCCCCCGTCGAGCACCACCCGCGCCGCGACTACGCGCCGTACCGCTCCTCGGTGCTGCGCCACCCCAAGCAGCCGCTGGTCGCCATCGACGTGTCCAGGGACCCGGAGCTGGTGGAGCTGTCCTCCCCCGCGTTCGGGGAGCGGGACATCACCGGGGTCGACAACGACCTCACCCGGCAGCACACCGGGGAGCCGGTCGGGGAGCGCATCACCGTCTCCGGCCGGCTGCTGGACCGCGACGGCCGTCCGGTGCGCGGCCAGCTGGTGGAGATCTGGCAGGCCAACTCGGCCGGCCGCTACGCCCACCAGCGCGAGCAGCACGACGCCCCGCTGGACCCCAACTTCACCGGCGTGGGCCGCGCCCTCACCGACGCCGAGGGCCGCTACCGCTTCACCACCGTCCAGCCGGGCCCGTACCCGTGGCGCCAGCACCTCAACGCCTGGCGGCCGGCGCACATCCACTTCTCCGTCTTCGGCACGGCGTTCACCCAGCGGCTGGTGACGCAGATGTACTTCCCCGGCGATCCGCTCCTCCCCTACGACCCGATCATCCAGTCGGTGACGGACGACGCCGCCCGGCAGCGGCTGGTCGCGACGTACGACCACAGCCTGTCCGTGCCGGAGTTCTCCATGGGCTACCACTGGGACATCGTGCTCGACGGCCCGCGGGCCACCTGGACGGAAGAAGGACGCTGACCGGCATGACGAAGATCGACACCAACCGTCCGGAGACCGTGCTGCCCACCCCGTCGCACACGGTCGGCCCCTTCTACGGCCACGCCCTGCCCTTCCCCGGTGGCGAGGACATCGCCCCCCTGGGACACCCGGACACCGTCACCGTGCACGGGTACGTGCACGACGGCAACGGCGACCCGCTGCCGGACGCCCTGCTGGAGCTGTGGGGACCGGACCCGGACGGCAACCTGCCCCGGGTCGACGGCTCGATGCGCCGCGACCCGGCGAACGGCGGCTTCCTGGGCCGCAACGGCGTGGAGTTCACCGGCTTCGGGCGGATCCAGACCGACGCGAGCGGCCACTGGTACGCGCGCACGCTGCGTCCCGGAGCGCGCGGCCACAGCGCGCCGTACCTCAGCGTGTGCGTCTTCGCGCGCGGTCTGCTGGTGCACCTGTTCACCCGGATCTACCTGCCGGGCGACGGGGCGGCGCTGGCGGCGGACCCGCTGCTGTCCCGGCTCGACGCCGACCGCCGCGACACGCTGATCGCCGCGGAGGAGGGCCGCGGCACGTACCGTTTCGACATCCGCCTTCAGGGTGAGGGCGAGACGGTCTTCCTGGAGTTCCGGTGAAAAATCCCTCCTGTGCCGACACCGGTCCGCTCGCCCCCGGGTGGGCGGGGGCCGCCGCCGCGGCCGCCACCGGCGACCACGCGTACCTGCGGGCGCTGCTCGACGCGGAGGCCGCCCTGACCCGGGCGCAGGCCGCGCTGGGGCTCGCCCCTGCGCAGGCCGCGGCGGCGGTGGACGAGGCGGCCGCCCCGGCCGGCTTCGACCTCCGCTCCCTGGCGGAGCGCACCCGTGAGGGCGGGAATCCGGTCATCCCCCTGGTCGAGGACCTGACGGAGGCGGTCGGCGCGGAGTACGGCCCCTACGTCCACCGGGGCGCGACCAGCCAGGACATCATGGACACCGCGACGATGCTGGTCGCCGCCCGCACCCTGGACATCGTCCTCGCCGACCTCGGCCGCACCGAGCGGGCGTTGGCCCGCCTGGCCGCCGAGCACCGCGACACCCCGATGCCGGGCCGCACCCTCACCCAGCACGCCGTACCGACGACGTTCGGGCTGAAGGCGGCCGGGTGGCGGTCGCTGGTGCTCGACGCGCGGGACCGGGTGACGGCCGTACGGGACGGTCTTCCCGCCCAGCTCGGCGGTGCGGCCGGGACGCTGGCGGCGTTCACGGCGTACGGGGCCGAGGACGCGACCGGACTCCCGGCGGCCTACGCCCGTGAGCTCGGGCTGCGGGAACCGCTGTTGCCCTGGCACACCCTGCGCACGCCGATCGCCGACCTCGCCGGGTGCCTGGCCTTCACCGTCGGCGCGCTGGGCAAGCTCGCGGCGGACGTCCTCACCCTCTCCCGCACCGAGATCGCGGAGGTCGCGGAGGGCAGCGGGGGCGGCTCGTCCGCCATGCCGCACAAGGCCAACCCGGTGCGCTCGACGCTGATCGCGGCCGCCGCCCGGCGGGCGCCGCAGCTCGCGGCCACCCTGTACGGATCCCTGGCGGCCGAGGACGAGCGGCCGGCGGGGGCCTGGCACGCCGAGTGGGAACCGCTCAGGGACCTGCTCCGGCTGACCGGCGGCGCCGCCCGGGACGCCGCCGAACTGACCGAGGGGCTGCGGGTGCACCCCGACACCATGCGCGAACACCTCGGCCTCACCCACGGACTGATCGTCTCCGAGCGGCTGTCCGCCGAGCTGGCGCCCCTGCTGGGCCGGACCCGGGCGAAGGAACTGCTCACCGAGCTGGCCCGGCGGACGTACGCCGAGGGACAGCCGCTCGCCGGACTCCTGGCCGGTGAGCCCGCGTTGAGGGACGTCGCGCTCGACGAGCTCACCGACCCCGCCCGTTACACCGGCTCCGCCGGTGTCCTCACCGACCGTGCCCTGGAGCGACGTTGACCGGCATTCTCCTCAACCACCGCGCCGAAGGCCCCGTTTCCGCTCCCCCACTGCTCCTGGGTCCCTCGCTCGGCACGTCGTACGCCCTGTGGGACAAGGTGGCGCCCGAGCTGTCGGCCGCGCACCGGGTGGTCCGCTGGGACCTGCCGGGGCACGGCGGTTCGGCGCCCGGGCTGATCGGTCCCGGTGCGACCGTGGGCGATCTGGCGGAGCTGGTGCTGGCGCTCGCCGACGCGCTCGGCATCGAGCGGTTCGGGTACGCCGGGGTCTCGCTCGGCGGTGCGGTGGGACTGCACCTGGCCGTGCACCACCCGGAGCGGGTGTCGTCACTGGCCGTGATCTGCTCCTCGGCGCACTTCAACGGCGCGCGGCCGTGGGAGGAGCGGGCGGCGCTGGTGCGGCGCGAGGGGCTGGCCGGGCTGGCGAAGGGCGCCGACGCCCGGTGGTTCACCCCCGGGTTCACCGTGCCGCGGCTGGTGCGGGACCACCGGGACGCCGATCCGGAGGCGTACGCCGCGTGCTGCGACGCGCTGGCCGCGTTCGACCTGCGGGAACGGCTCGCGGAGATCGAAGCGCCGACCCTGCTGGTCGCCGGCCGGGAGGACCCGGCGACCCCGCCCGGGCATCTGCGGCAGATCGCGGACGCGGTGCCCGGTGCCGCGCTCGTGGAGATCCCGGGGGCCTCGCACCTGGCGCCGGCGCAGTGTCCGGAGGCGGTGCTGACGGCGCTGCGGGCGCACTTCGACGGGGACGCCCGGCGCGGCACGGAGGTGCGGCGCGCGGTGCTGGGCGACGCGCACGTGGACCGGGCACAGGCCCGGCAGACCCCTTTCACAGCGCGCTTCCAGGACTTCATCTCGCGCTACGCCTGGGGCGAGATCTGGACCGACCCGACGCTCAGCCGCCGCGAGCGCAGCATGATCACCCTCACCGCGCTGGTCGCGCACGGCCACCACGACGAGTTGGCCATGCACGTCCGCGCGGCGCGCCGCAACGGGCTCACGCCCGAGGAGATCGGGGCGGTGCTGCTCCAGACGGCGGTGTACTGCGGGGTGCCGGCGGCCAACTCGGCGTTCGCGACGGCCCAGCGGGTGCTGGAGGAGGAAGGCGTGCCGGGTCGTCCCGACCCGGGGTGAGCCCCGCGGGCGGGCCCGAGGAGGAGACGGCTCCGCGGTGTCCGGTGGTGACGGGCGGCGCCCGGGGTCCTACCGGGACGGCACGGGTCCCGCGCCCGTCCCCAGTTCCGCCCGTGCCCGCTCCACCAGGCCGTCCGCGCCGCAGGAACGCGCCAGCGCGAGGCCCCGCTCGAGGTCGTCCCGGGAGCGGGCGAGGATGCCGTACTCGACGCGGGCCGCGGCGTGTTCGTACTGGCAGGGCGACGACTCCAGGTACCCGACGGCCTGGGCGGCGAGGCGGACCGCGCGCTGGCCGGTCTCCAGGGCGGCGGCGACGCGCAGGGCCTCTCCTATGGCGGTGTCCGTGCCGAAGCGCTCGGCCTGTCGGCGGACGTCGACGGCGAGCCGGGCGGCACGGGCGGGGTCCTCGGCGGCGAGGGCGCGGGCGAGGTCGGAGGCCCAGAAGACGTGCACCGGGTTGTGGTGGCCGCGGGCGGCCGCCGCCTTCTCCGCCGCCTCCAGCTCGTTGACGCCCTCCTCGGTGC
This sequence comes from Streptomyces griseomycini, assembly GCF_014203535.1. GTDB lineage: Bacteria > Actinomycetota > Actinomycetes > Streptomycetales > Streptomycetaceae > Streptomyces > Streptomyces griseomycini. The sequence continues at coordinate 135,792 of NZ_JACHJI010000012.1, read as the reverse complement.
GGCCGACGGCGAGCAGCAGCCGGCCGCGCACGGAGCGCGGGTCGGGCAGCACGATGGTGGACGGGTAGGGCGGCGCGAAGCCGTGCCGTTCGGCCACCGCCCAGGCCTCGTCGACGTGGCCGCGGGCGAGGAGCGTGTCGACGAGGTTGCAGGTCGCCGTCCAGTACAGGGGCAGTCCGCGGCCGACGCGTTCGGCGAGGTCCAGGGACTCGCGCAGTGACGCCTCCGCCGCCGTCAGCCGGCCCCGCCTGCGGTGCGCGAGTCCCACGTAGGCGTGCGCCAGGACCAGGTGTCCGCCGCTCCAGCCCGCCGTCTCGTAGGCGCGCAGGGCCTCGTTGTAGAGGCTCTCGGCGCGGTCGAGCCGGTCGGTGTAGGCGTAGGCACTGGCCAGCATCAGCTCGACGCCCCACTCGGCGTCGGTCCAGCCGAGTCCGGGGGCGAGGCGGCCGTTGACGAGGGCGCGGTCGCAGAGTTCGGCGACCTCCTCGGCGTTCTCGCCGCGCATCATGGCGTCGAAGCCGCGCAGGATGAGGAGCGCGCGTTCGGAGTTGTCCCGGCCGGTGCAGGTGGCGGCGAGTTCGGCCAGCCGCTCGGAGCGGTCGGGGGAGGTGGCCTCGCCGGCGTGGATTCCCTCCCACATGAACTGCACGGCCCGCAGCCGCAGGTGGGCGGGACCGGTTCCGAGCCGGGCGGCCTCCGTCTCGACGGTGCGGACGGCCTCCTCCATCTGGTCGTTGTGGAGGAGCGCCTGGGACAGCCGGACCACGGCGTCCACCCGCTCCTCGCCGTCGAGGCCGGGCATGCCGAGCGCGGCCCGCAGGTGGCCGATGGTCCGGGCGGGTGCGGTGAGGAAGGTGGCGCGGCCCAGTTCGTGGAGCACGTGCGCGTGGACCTCCGGGCGCGGCGGTTCCTCCAGGGCGCGTTCGAGGCAGCGGCGGGCGGCGTCCGGGGCGCCGACGGCGAGGTGTTCGCGGGCGGCGTCGCGCAGTTGCCCGACGAGTTCCTCGTCGTCGTCCGGGTGGACCTCGAGGAGGTGGCGGGCGGCCGCCGCGGCGCCGCGCCCGGAGTCGGTGACGATCCGGGCGGCGATGCCGTGCATGGCGCGGCGCAGGGCGTCGGGGATGGAGTTGTAGACGGCGGTGGCGATCAGCGGGTGGACGAACTCGAGGTCGGCGGGCCCGGTGCGGCCCGTGGACGGGTCGGGGGCGGTGAGTATGCGGGCGGCGCGCAGGAGTTCGGCGCAGCGGACGGCGTCGTCGTGGTCGAGGGTGGCGAGCCGGGCCACCAGGTCGACGGTGATGTCGGAGCCGAGGATGGCGGCGGCCCAGGCGAACCGGGTGGCGTCTATGCCGAGTTGTTCCAGGCGGGCGACGAGGCCGCCGCCGCGGGCGGAGCGGTTCAGGGCGCGCAGTTCACCGGCGTGGGCCTCGACCGGTTCGAGTTCGCTGTCCTGGACCTTGGCGAGGAGTTCGACGGTCTCGTAGGGGTTGCCGCCGGTGACGGCCCACACCTCGCGGCAGAACGCGGCGTCGGCGTTCTCGCCCAGCGTGGCGCGGGTGAGTCCGGCCGTGGCGGCCGGGGTGAGGGCGGCCAGGGTGGTGCAGGGGCGGTCGGCCGCGGCGGTGACGGCGTCCAGGTGGCGGGCGCTCGTTCCGGAGATCTCACCGGGCCGACGGGCGACCACGACGAGGACGGACAGGTCCGCCAGGCGTTCGACGAACCCGGCGAGCCAGTGCAGGGTCTCCTGGTCGGCCCAGTGGGCGTCGTCGATCAGCAGCACCAGCGGCCAGTCCCGGCGGGCCAGCCGGCGCACGGCGGCGATCAGTCCCTCGCACACGCCCTGCGGGTCGGCGTGCCGGGCGCCGGGCTCCGTTATGCCGAGGGCGGGGCCGGCGATGTCGTACCAGTCGCCGAGGTACTCGCGCGCCTCTTCCGGGAGCATCGACACGAGGGCGGGCTGGAGGAGTTGGCGTACGACGTTGAAGGGGACGGAACGCAGGGTCTCGCCGCCGCGGGCGGACCACACGGTGCAGCCGCGCCGTTCGGCGATGCGCCGGGTCTCGGCCAGCAGCGCGGTCTTGCCGAGGCCCGCCTCGCCGCGGAGCACCAGCAGGCTGCCGGGCGAGGAGCGGTCCGCGCACAGGGTGTCGATCGCCTGTGCGATGGCGGCGACTTCCTCGTCGCGCTCCCACAGGGAAGCCGAGGCGGCGGCTGTGGGCCGTACCTCCGTCATCCCGCTACCTCCCCAGTCGCCCGAACGACGTACAGACATCGAGCGTAGTCCTCCGGCCGCCCCGACGGTGGCCGGTCGGGGCAGCTGCTGCCGTGACGGGTGACACCGGGTGCGGGGAGTCGACGCGTGTCGCCCCTCACCAGGGGTCCGAGGGTCAACACCCGTCAAGGAGAAGGGAGATGGAGGGGGCCGCAGGGCGGATCGGGAGGTACGGCCGGAGCGAACGGCCGAGCGGCCCGGACCGAGCGCGCCGTGCGGGACCGCCGGACGCGCCGCGCGGACCTGCCGGGGCTCCGGGTGGACCGGGCATCCGGATGGACCGGACGGGGGCGCCGGGCGGAGGCGCCGCACGGGCCCGTCGGGGGTGCCGGCCGAGTGGGACCGGGTGTGCGGCGCGGGCCCGTCGGGTGCACGCGCGGGGCTGCCGGAGGAGTGCGGGGCTCGGGGCCGCCCGGCGCGTGACGGACCTCTCTCATCCGGCTTTCACCGACGCCTCATACGGTGGGGGCATGACGCAGGTGACTCCTCCCGGGTGGTACCCCGACCCCGGGCAGCAGAATGACGGACCGCCCACCGAGCGCTGGTGGGACGGCAGGGCCTGGACCGACCAGGTCCGTCCGGCGGGGTCGGCCGCCGGCTGGGGTCCCCCCGCGGGCGGCGCGGCAGGGCCGGCGTACCCGGCCCACCCGGCGTACCCGGGGCATCCGGGGTATCCGGGGTATCCGGCGTATCCGGGGCATCCCGCGCAGGCGCCGTCCGGCCGGGGGCGCGGGGTGCGGATCGGGATAGCCGTCGCCGCGGCCGTCGCCGTGCTGGCGAGCATCGGGGTCGGCGTGTACGCGCTGGCCGACGGCGACGGCGGGGGCGGCGGCACCGCGACCGCGCAGGAACCGGGCGGTCGGGACGGCGGCCCGGGCGGCGGTGGTGAGAGCCCGGGGCCGGACACGTCCGGGCCGCCGCGGGTCGAGAGCGGGTCGGTGACCGACGCGCTGAGCGGGATCAGCCTGCCCGTCCCGGACGGCTGGTACGGCCAGGAGCTCCCGGTGGGCGCCCAGGTGACGTCGGAGGACTCGTACGAGTGCCCCGGCAACACCTCCAAGACCTGCACCAAGGGCGGGGCGTACTCGGCGCCGGCCCGAGCGCTCGGCACGCGCGGCTCCACCGCCGAGGAGGTCGCCAAGGCGGACATCTCCTCGAACGCCGAGGAGTCCTACGGCGGCGACTCCTACGGAAGGATCACCTCGCACGAGGTGCTCGCGTCCGAGGCGGTGACCGTGGCCGGGCAGAAGGGCTACCTGGTGCGCTGGAAGGCGGTCACCAGCAAGGGCGCCGACGGGTACGTCCAGTCGCTGGCCTTCCCCTCCCCCGCGCAGCCGCAGCAGATCGTCGTGGTCCGCTTCGGCGTGGACACCGATCAGAGCCAGTCCGTCCTCGACGAGATCACCGAGGGCATCGAGGTGTCGTCGGGCGGCGGCAGCGGGCAGGACGTCTGACCCGGAACCCGCGGCGGCCGGGTGGGGCGCCCCTCCGCTCGAGGGGGACCCCACCCGGCCGGGGGGTGTGCGCCGCCCCCGTCCCCACGGTGCGGCGCGGTCGGGCACCGTCCGGTCATCCCGTGGACGGCGGCCCGGGTCTCATCTCAGGCCGAGGGCCGGCAGCACGGCGGCCTCCACGAACCGGAGCAGGTAGTCCGGGTCGGCGGTGTCCCCCTCCAGGATGGGCCGGACCCGCAGTACGCCGAAGATCTGGGCCGGGACGTACTCCAGCGCCGGATTCCCGGCCGCGACCTCCCCGCGCTCGACGCCGCGCCGGATGATCTCCTGCAGCGCGGCGACCTCCGGCTCGACCAGCGCCTCGCGCAGCGCCTGCGCCAGTTCCCGGTCCTGGAGGACCGCGTGCCCGAGCGCCTGCAGCAGCGTGGTGTCCTCCGCCGACCACTGGCCCGCGCACCGCGCGGCCTCGCGCAGGTCCCCGGCGAGCGTGCCGGTGTCGATGCCGGCGAACCTGGCCCGCCGGTTGGCGCGGAGGGCGGCGGCGACGAACTGCGGTTTGGTCCGCCACTGCCGGTAGAGCGTGGACTTGCTGCACCGCGTGCTGGCGGCGATCCCGTCCATGGTGACGGCGTCGTAGCCGCACTCGCGGATCTGGTGCAGTACGGCGTCGAAGAACTCCTGTTCACGCTCGGGCGTGAGCTTGGAGCGGCGCGAGGTGCCGACCTGTTCGGATCGGTCCGCGGCCTGCGGCGTCATCGGCTCGGCTCCCTTGCCCTTCGTCTCTCCTGAGCGGCGGGTGCGCCCTCCCCCGGGGTGCGCACTCCAGTGTGGCCCATGTCAATCGATACGCCAGTGTACCGATACGCACGCGTATCGGTACACTGGCGTATCGGTACGGGCTCGTATCGATGGAAGTCGGTACCCGCGCGCACCGGTGAGCTGGGCCCGGTCCACGAGTCGGCAGCTCCGTCAGGACCACCGTCAGCGAAAGGACCGGGGATGAGCCGGGGGACGAACGCCCGCGACGAGCCCGACCCCGCGGGGCCGGGCGGGCCGGCGCGCCCGCCGCTCGTCCGTGAGCTCCTGCTCGTCGCGGGACTCTTCCTCGTCTACAAGGCCGGCCGGCAGCTGGCGGCCGGCCACACCGGCGAGGCCCGCCGCAACGGGCACGACGTGTGGCGCCTGGAGCGCCTGCTGCACCTGCCCGGCGAGGGCGCGGTGCAGTCCCTGCTGCTGCGCGGGGACGGCCTCGTGCAGCTCGCGAACACCTACTACGCGGTCGTCCACTTCCCGGCCACCGCGGCCTTCCTGGTCTGGCTCTACCTGCGCCGCCCGGCGCACTACCCGTGGGCCCGCCGGGCGCTGGCCGCGGTCACCGCCGCCGCACTGGTGCTGCATCTGGTGTTCCCGCTCACCCCGCCGCGGATGCTCGCCGCCACGGGCCTGGTGGACACCGCGCGGGTGTACGGGCCGTCGGTCTACGGTCCGCCGCAGACCGACCAGTTGTCGAACCAGTTCGCGGCGATGCCCTCGCTGCACTTCGGCTGGGCGCTGATGGTGGCGATCGGCCTGATCGTCGCCACCCGTTCACGATGGCGGCGGCTGTGGTCGCTGCATCCGCTGCTCACGCTGCTGGTGATCGTGGGCACGGCGAACCACTTCTGGCTGGACGCGCTCGTGGCGGCGGCACTGCTGGGTCTCGCGCTCGCGGTACTGCGCCGACCGCGCCGCACGGCGACGGGGGCGGGACGGGTCCGGGCCCGGCACGTACCGGCGGAGGGCCGGACGCTCGTGGGGGCGGACCGATGAGCGCCGTCCTCGTGGCCGTCCTGCTGTCCCTCGTCTCCGCCGTCGCCTACGCCGCCGCCGCGGTGGCCCAGGAACGGCTCGCCTCCCGCACCTCCGGCACCGGCACGCTGCGGCTGCTGGGCAGCGGCGCCTGGTGGTGGTCGGTCACGCTGAACGCCTCGGCCGCCCTGCTGCACGTGGTGGCGCTCAGGTACGGCCCGCTCACCGTGGTCCAGCCGCTCGGTGCGCTCACCCTGGTCGCGGCGGTGCCCATGGGGGCACGGATCGCGGGGCGGCCGGTGAGCGCGGTGGAGTGGCGGGGCACGGCGTTCACCCTCGCCGGCCTGGCGGCGGTGCTGGCCACCGCGTCCGGCCCGGCGCCCGACGACGTGCTGGGCGTTCCCGAGGCGCTGCTCGTCGCGGGCGGTACGGCGGCCCTGATCGGCATGCTGTCGTGGCCGGGTTCCCGGCCCGGTCTGCGGCACGCGACCGCGTCGGGCATCGCCTCCGGGGTGGCCTCGGCGCTCACCCAGACCGTGACGGTCGCGGCGACGGACCGGTCCGGTCCGCTGCTCAGCGTCCAGGTGGCCGGGGTGGCGCTGCTCGTGGCCGCCTTCGCGGCCGGTGGGCTGCTGCTGTCGCAGACCGCCTACCGGAGCGGGCTGGGCGCCCCGCTCGCGGTGGTGACGCTGGCGAACCCGGTGGCGGCCGGGGTGATCGGGCTCTGCCTGCTCGGCGAACGGCTCCAGGGCGGACCGGTGGGCGTGCTGTCGGCACTGGCCGGGGCGGGCCTCGCCTCCCGGGGCGTGACGCTCCTGACCCGCGCGGCCCCCCGACACGCCGAAGCACCCGTGCCCCGGGTGCCCCCGGCGCACTCGGCCGCCCGGACGAACCCGTCCCCGGCGGACCTGGCCACCCCGACGCCCCCGGCCGACCCGACGGTTCCCGCGAAACCGGTGCCCTGGACAGAGCCGACCGCCCCGGGGATCCCGGTGGCCCGGATGAGTCCGGTGGTCCCGGTGGACCCGGACCATCCGACGGTCCCGGCCGGCCCCATGGACCCCGTGGGCCCGATGAACCCGATGGGCCCGATCGAGCGTCCGGGCCCCGTGGGCGACCACCCGGCCGCCGCCGTCCTGGCCCGGGAGCCGCAACCGGTGGCACCGGAACGTCGGTCGCGGTCCCCGCAGCCCGCCACGGCACCCTGACCGGGGCGGGCTCGGGAACCGCAGTCCGGGGCCGGGACGCCTCCCGGCGCAGTCACCTGCCCGGACCGGCAGGGCCGGGACGGCCGGCCGCGTCCTGACGCGCCCCGGGGGCCGGGCCCGCGCCGGTCAGTCGGTCCTGATCGCCGGGTCGCTGACGCCCGGGCGGCCGTTCTCGACGTGGCCCACGAAACGGCGCAGGAAGGCCGGGTCGGTCGGGGAGGTGACCGTCAGGTCGTACCAGCGGCGGCTCGTGCGCAGGTCGACGGTGCGGTGCACGGTGGCGCCGGGGCGGACGGTGACGGTCGTGGGGCGGCCGGCGTAGCCGTCGGCCAGCCGCAGGCGGACCGCACCGGACCCCTCGTTGACGAACGTCAGCCGGATGTCGTCGCCGGTGTGGCGGGCGGTGACCTCGCAGCCGGCGGACGTGTCCCGCCCCCGGAAGACGCGGAGGAATCCGTTCGGGCCGTGCACGGTCAGGTCGTACGAACCGCCGGAGTACCCCGGGTCCCAGGTGTCCGAGATCTCCTTGCCGGCCTCGGTCGTATAGGTCCAGGGGCCGTCGGTGCGGTTGCCGGACGTGACCAGGAAGGCGGCGCCCGCCTCGGCGCCGGAGGCGAAGGTCAGGGTGAACCTCCCGGTCGCCGGGTCGGCGGAACCGTCCACCGCCGGGGCGTACTTCAGCGGGCGGGCCGGGCGCAGTCCCCGTTCCTGCCGGGGCAGACTGGGGTCGGCCGGGGGCGTGGGCCGGTAGTCGGGGTGCCGTCCGCGGTCCGGCGGCTCGTAGGCGTCGGTGTCCGGCAGGCGGGCCGGCCGGCTGTCCTTGCGGGAGAAGTCGAAGGCGCTGGTCAGGTCGCCGCAGATCGCGCGCCGCCAGGGCGAGATGTTGGGCTCGCGCACACCGAAGCGGCGTTCCACGAACCGGATGACCGAGGTGTGGTCGAACGTCTCCGAGCAGACGAACCCGCCCTTGCTCCAGGGCGAGACGACCAGCATCGGCACGCGCGGGCCGAGCCCGTAGAAGCCCTCGCGGTGGGTCCCGCTGCCCGCGAAGACGTCCGGCGACACGTCGACGGTGGACCTGCCCTGCGCGGCGGACTTCGGCGGCAGCGGCGGCACCACGTGGTCGAAGAAGCCGTCGTTCTCGTCGTACGTGATGAACAGGGCGGTCCTCCCCCAGACCGCCGGGTTGGACGTGAGCGCGTCCAGGACCTGGGAGATGTACCAGGCGCCGTAGTTGGACGGCCAGTTGGAGTGCTCGGAGAAGGCCTCGGGGGCGGCGATCCAGGAGACCTGCGGCAGCCGGCCGGCCTTCACGTCGGCGCGCAGCCGGTCGAAGTAGCCGTCGCCGTTCTTCACGTCGGTGCCGGTGCGGGCCTTGTCGTACAGCGGGTCGCCCGGCCGGGCGTTGCGGTACTTGTCGAAGTACAGCAGGGAGTTGTCGCCGTAGTTGCCGCGGTAGGCGTCGTCGATCCAGCCCCAGTGACCGGCCGCGTCCAGGCCGTCGCCGATGTCCTGGTAGACCTTCCAGGAGATCCCGGCCTCCTCCAGCCGCTCGGGGTACGTCGTCCAGCCGTAGCCGAGTTCGTCGTTGCCGAGGACCGGACCGCCGCCCGTGCCGTCGTTGCCCGTGTGACCCGACCACAGGTAGTAGCGGTTGGGGTCGGTGGAACCGATGAAGGAGCAGTGGTAGGCGTCGCAGACGGTGAAGGCGTCGGCGAGCGCGTAGTGGAAGGGGATGTCCTCGCGGCTCAGGTACGCCATGGTCGTGGTGCCCTTGGCGGGCAGCCAGCGGTCGTACTTGCCGTCGTGGTAGGCCTCCTGGCCGTCGGACCAGCCGTGCGGCAGTCCCTCCAGGAACTGCATGCCGAGGTCGTCGGCCTCCGGACGGAAGGGCAGGACCTCCGTGCCGTCGTCCTTGGCCTGGTGCCACACCGACCTGCCGCTGTCCAGGGTCACCGGGTGCGGGTCGCCGAAGCCGCGGACGCCGCGCAGCATGCCGAAGTAGTGGTCGAAGGAGCGGTTCTCCTGCATCAGGACGACGATGTGCTCGACGTCCTCGATCGACCCCGAGCGGTGGTCGGCCGGAAGCGCGGCGGCCCGCTCGATGCTCGCGGACAGCGCGCTGAACGCCGTGGTGGCGCCCGCGAGTCGGAGGAACCGGCGCCGGTTGACTTCGGGCATGGGATGAGGAGCCTCTCGGAGGGTGCCGGACGATGACGAGGTGCGCGCGAGAGGAGTGTTCCAGGAACGGCGAACGTCGGAGAAGGGTGCGGTGGCTCCGGCGTGAAGACCGCCGGTACGTGAGGTGTGCCGCGCCGCGTGCTCCACGTGGTCCCGGTCTTCCCCCGGACCCGGCAGGCCGCTTACGCTCGGACCGCTTCGGTGCGAAGTGATCTGCCGGCTCCCGGCACAGTGAGGCGGCTTCCGTGCCCGGATGGATGGACCTGGTGTACACCACGGCCGGTGGTGTCGTCGGCGCCGCGGTGACCACCTACCTCTCCATGAACCAGGAACGCCGGCAGCTGCGGGCGTCGGTCATGCAACAGCTCCTCCGCGTCGCGGCGGTGCGCGAGGGGGTGTGCGACATCGTGCCGGGCCGGAGGGGGAGCCCGTCGCGGCACCCGGCCGGGGCGCGGCTGCTCGCCACGGCGCGTTGCGGCGTCACGGCGGTCCTGGAGGACGGCCGTGACGCCGAGCACGCCCAGCGGGAAGCGGTCTCGGACCTCGTGGTGGCCGCGCTCTCGGCCGGCGTGCCCCGCAGGGTCCTGGACTTCGCCGGAGGCAGCGAGGAACGCGCCCTGCAGTGCGAGGTCATCCAAGTGATCGACCTCCGTCTGGGCGGTGTCCTGGGTGATTCGCTCGAAGAACTCATGACGCGGTGTGAGGAGTACCGGCAGGCGACGGTCCAGCACCTGCTCCTGGCACTGTGGCACCCGTGGCAGGCCCGGTTGCGGACGGGCGTGCGCCTCCGCGCGTTGCGTCGGGACGTCGCCGCGCTCCATCGCGCACAGGAAGCGGCGTTGTCCGTCCTGGCCCGGCCGGAGCACGTCGGTGCCCTCGCCGAGCGGATCGGTCGCCTTCCGGACCGGGGCCCGCGACGCGTCGACGGCCCGGGACCCCCGGCATGGTCAGCTCCGCGCGGCGTCGATCGGATCCGTCGCGCGACGTCGTTCAGGGGCACCCGCCGGCGGTCCCCGGCGCCCGGCCTCCGGGCCGGTCACCGCGCCCGGGCGTTCCCCGTGCCCCCTTCCGCGGGGCGGAAAGGGCATTGCCATCCCGCGACGCCCTCCCGGACGATGCCACCACCCACGACGGACGGGAGCCGCAACGATGCCGCACATGACCGCCTTCGCCAGGAACCAGTGGTACGTCGCCGCCTACAGCCACGAGGTCGGGCGCGAGTTGCTGGGACGGACCGTCCTCGGTGAACCGCTCGTCCTCTACCGCACCGAGGAGGACGGGGCCCCCGTCGTCCTGCACGACCGGTGCGTGCACCGCCGCTACCCGCTGTCCGAGGCCCCGACCCGGCTCGACGGGGACCGGATCGTGTGCGGGTACCACGGGTTCACGTACGACACGACCGGTGCGTGCGTGTACGTGCCGGGGCAGAAGCGCGTGCCGCGCACCGCGCGCGTCGCCTCCTACCCCGTCGTCGAGCGGGACTCCCTGGTCTGGGTGTGGATCGGTGACCCGGAGCTCGCCGACGCGGGGACGATTCCGCGGGCCCGGCACCTGGACTCCCCCGGCTGGGTGACCGTACGGGGCATGGAGCCCGTCGACTGCGACTACGGGCTGCTCGTCGACAACCTCCTCGACCTGTCCCACGAGACCTATCTGCACGGCGGCTACATCGGCACCCCAGAGGTCGCCGAGACGCCGATCACCACCGAGGTCGACGAGGGCGCCGGCATCGTCCGGGTGAGCCGGCGCATGGACGACGCCGAGTGCCCGCCGTTCTACGCCCGGTCGACCGGCGTCCGGGGCCGGATCACCCGCTGGCAGGACATCGAGTACCACGCGCCGTGCCTGTACCTGCTGCACAGCAGGATCGCACCGGTCGGGGTGGAGCCCGGACCGGACGGCAGCGACCCGAACGGCTTCCACACCGAGATCACCTACGCCATCACCCCGTCCGCCGGCGGCAGGGTGTACGACTTCTGGGCGGTCTCCCGCGACTGGGCGACGGACGACGCGGAGGTCAGCGCGTTCCTGCGGGACAGCAACCACACGGTGGTGATGCAGGACGTCACCGCGCTCAACCTGCTCCAGCGGAGCCTCGGCACCGAGCGCGCCGGCTACCGGGAGCTGAGCATCAACATCGACACCGGCGGCCTGGCCGCGCGCCGTATCCTCGCCCGGCTGGTGGAGGAGGGCGACAAGCCCGTGGAGGGGGTCCGGTGAGCGAGCGCACCGGCGAGGTCTACCGCGTCGACTGGCTGCCGGGCACCGACCTGCTGCACGGCACCTGTCACTGCGGCCGCGAGCACACCGCACAGGATCCGGTCGAGATGTGGGAGTGGATGCTCGCCCATCCGCGGGGGCACGAGCCGCGGGGGGCCGGTGCATGACCCCGTACGACACCGAACTCGTCGTCGAGCGGCGGGAACCGGCGGCCGAGGGGGTCCTCGCCCTCACCCTGCGGCACCCGCTCGGCGCGGAGCTTCCCGCCTGGGAGCCGGGCGCCCACGTCGACCTCGTGCTCGCGCCCGGACTGGAGCGGCAGTACTCGCTGTGCGGGGATCCCGCCGACCGGGGGAGCTGGCGGATCGCCGTCCTGCGCGAACCGGACGGGCGGGGAGGCTCCGCGCACGTGCACCGGCGCCTGCGGCCGGGCGACGGGGTACGGGCGCGGGGACCGCGCAACCACTTCCCGCTGGAGCCCGCCGGCCGTTACCGCTTCGTCGCGGGCGGCATCGGCATCACCCCGATCCTGCCGATGCTGGCCGCCGCCGAGGCGGCGGGTGCCGACTGGTCGCTGCTCTACGGCGGACGCACCCTCCGGTCCATGGCGTTCACCGGGGAACTGGCCCGCTACGGGAGCCGGGTGACGATCGCACCCGAGGACGAGACCGGACTGCTCGACCTGCCCTCCGTGCTGGACGGCCTGCCGGACGGCACGCTCGTCTACTGCTGCGGGCCCGGACCGCTGCTCGACGCGGTGGAGGAGCGGTGTCCCGCCGGAGCACTGCGGACGGAACGGTTCCGGCCGAAGGAGCGACCCGCGGGCGCGGCGGCGGAGTTCGAGGTCGTCCTGGCCCGCAGCGGGCGGACGCTCGCCGTCGCGCCGGACGTGACGGTGCTCGACGCCGTGCGCGCCGCCGGTGTCGAGGTGCTCCACTCCTGCACCGAGGGCACCTGCGGCACCTGCGAGACGGAGGTGCTCGAGGGCGTCCCCGACCACCGGGACTCGGTGCTCACCGAGGCGGAGCGGGCCGCCGGGGAGACCATGCTCATCTGTGTGTCCCGGTGTCGTGGGAGGCGGCTCGTGCTGGACCTGTGACGTTCAGGTCCGCCTCGATCCGCGCCACGGTCGCCAGCAGGTGCGGCAGCAGGTCGCGGCGGACGGAGTCCAGGGAGGTGCGGCCGGCGTGCACGGCGAGGTTCACGCCGGCCACCACCGTGCCGTCCCGGTCCCGCACCGGGGCGGCGACCGACCGCAGGCCCTCCTCCAGCTCCTGGTCGACCAGCGCGTACCCCTGCCGGCGGACCCGGAGCAGTTCGGTGCGCAGGGCACGGGCCGAGACGACGGTGTGCGAGGTGTGCGGGCGCAGGTCGGTGCGGGACAGCCGGGCGTCGATCTCCTCGTCCGGCAGGCTCGCGAGGACCACCCGCCCGACGGAGGTGAGGTGGGCCGGGAAGCGGGTGCCCACCGTGATGGCCTCGGACATGATGCGGCGGGTCGGGACGCGCGCCACGTACACGATGTCGTCGCCGTCCAGGACGCACAGCGACGACGACTCCCGCACCCGGTCGACGAGTTGTTCCAGGTGGGGTCCGGCGATCTCCGGCAGGGTGAAACCCGCGAGATAGGAGTAGCCGAGTTCCAGCACGCGCGGGGTGAGCCGGAAGAGCCGGCCGTCGGTGTGGACGTAGCCGAGGTCGGCGAGCGTGAGCAGGAAGCGGCGGGCCGCCGCGCGGGTCATCCCGCAGACGCGGGCGACCTCGCTCAGCGTGCGCGCGGGGTGGTCGGCGTCGAAGGCGCGGAGGACGGCGAGGCCGCGCTCGAAGGACCGGACGAAGTGCGGTCCGCGGACGTCAGCGGTCATCGGGCCTCCGGGAAGCCGTACGAGCGTACGCGCTGCGCACGCTAGGGGTGCGCCTCGCGCCTGTCAACGACGCGTCCTCCGATGACGCGCCTGCCCTGTGGCGGGGGCCGACGATTGGACCGCGTACGGGGATTGACCCTGTCTCGGGACGGGCTCTACGTTCCCGCAGAGCACGTCCGTTCCGTCTGCGCACAGCCTGTCCGAGCACCTGGTCCCGTCCCAGGGGAGTCACAGCCATGCGTCGTCGTCTGCTCATCGGCCTCACCGCCGTGTCCGTCCTGGCCGCCACGACGGCGTGCGGCTCGTCCGACGGCGGTGGCGCCGCGGACGGGAACGCCTCGTCCGGCGGCACCACCACGGTGAAGGTGGGCCTCATCCCCATCGTCGACGTGGCACCCCTGTACCTGGGCCAGGAGAAGGGCTTCTTCGGCGAGCGCGGCCTGAAGCTGTCCTTCTCCAGCGCGCAGGGCGGCGCGGCGATCGTGCCCGGCGTGACCAGCGGTCAGTTCCAGTTCGGCTTCAGCAACATGACCTCCCTCATGATCGCCCGGTCCAACGACGTGCCGGTGAAGGCGGTGGCCAACGGCATCGCCTCGACCGGTGTGGTGGGCAAGGACTTCGAGGCGCTCACCGTCAAGGGCGACAGCCCGATCACGTCGGCGAAGGAGCTGGAGGGCAGGAAGGTCGCCATCAACACCCTGAAGAACATCAACGAGACCGCGGTGCGCGCCTCGGTGCGCAAGGCGGGCGGCGACCCCGACGAGGTGGAGTTCGTCGAGATGGCCTTCGACCAGATGCCCGCCGCGCTCGACGGCGGACGGATCGACGCCGCCATGGTGGTCGAACCGGCACTGGCGACGATCAAGAACCAGGGCGGCCGGGAGATCTCCTCCCCCATGGTCGACATCGCCCCGGAGCTCACCGTCGCCATGTACTTCACCTCCACGAAGTACGCGCGGGAGAACCCGGAGATCGTCGAGAAGTTCCAGGAGGCCACCGCCGAGTCCCTGGCCTACGCCGACTCCCACCCCGACGAGGTCCGCGAGATCGTCACCACGTACACCAAGATCCCGGCGGACGTGCTGGCGAAGGTGACCCTGCCGAAGTGGCCGGCCGAGCCCAACCGCGCCGCCCTCGAGGAACTGGCGCGGCTCGGGGTGGAGGGCGGCCTGTTCGAACAGGCGCCGGATCTGGACGAGCTGCTCCCGTGAGGGGCGTGAACGCCGCGCTCGGCGCGGCCGGGCTCGCGGCCTTCCTCGCCCTGGGCGAGGCGGTGCCGCGGCTCGGTCTGGTGGAGGAGGACCACTTCCCGCCGACCAGCCGCATCGCCGACGCGCTCGGCACGGAGCTCGCGGACGGCGCCTTCTGGGCCGCGCTCGGCGACACCCTCACCGGCTGGGCGCTGGGCCTGGCCATCGCGGTCGGCGCCGGGATCGTCGTCGGGGTGGTCATCTCCGTGGTGCCGTACCTGCGCGAGGCGACGGCGTCCACGATCGAGTTCCTGCGCCCGATCCCGTCGGTGGCGCTGATCCCGCTGGCGGTGCTGCTGTACGGCACCGGACTGCGGTCGGTGCTGCTGCTGGTCGTCTACGCCTCCTTCTGGCAAGTGCTGATCCAGGTGCTGTACGGCGTCCAGGACGTCGACCCGGTCGCCGAGGAGACGGCGCGCTCGTACGGCCTGGGCCCCTGGGCGCGGATCCGGCACGTGCTGTGGCCCACCGCGCTGCCCTACGTCATGACCGGGGTGCGGCTGGCGGCGGCCGTCGCGCTGATCCTCGCCGTCACCGCCGAACTCGTCATCGGCGTCCCGGGGCTGGGCGCGCGCATCGCCGTCGCACAGACCTCGCAGGCCGTGCCGGAGATGTACGCGCTGATCGTGGTCGCCGGTCTGCTCGGGCTGCTGATCAACGTCGGGGCCCGGTCGGTGGAGCGGCGGGCGCTGGCCTGGCACCAGTCGGTGCGCGGGGAGGTGGCCGCGTGACGGGTGCTCCCCCCGGCCGGCCGAAGTCGAGCGCGTGGCGGCACGTGGTGCTCCGGCTGGTGTTCGTGCTCGCGCTGCCCGTGGTCCTGGTGACCGTCTGGTGGGTGGCCTCCGACGGCAGCGAGGACGTGTACTGGCCGCCGCTGCGGACGATCGTGTCCGCCTTCCCGGACGTGTGGACCGGCGAGCGGTGGCGCGGTGACGTCCTGCCCAGCGTGCTGAGGCTCGCGGCGGGCTACGGCCTCGCGGCCGTCGCCGGGGTCGCGCTCGGCCTGCTCGTCGGCTCCCACCGGCGGGTGCGCGCGGTGTGCGAACCGGTGCTGGAGTTCCTGCGGGCGGTGCCGCCGCCGGTGCTGGTGCCGGTCATCATGCTGTTCGCGGGCATCGGCGACACGATGAAGATCGTGGTGATCGCGAGCGGCTGTGTGTGGCCGGTGCTGCTGAACACGGTGGAGGGCGTCCGCGCCCTCGATCCGGTGGCGGCCGAGACGGCCCGCTCGTACGGCGTCACCGGCGTCGCACGGCTGAAGGACGTGGTGCTCCCCTCGGCGGGTCCGCAGATCTTCGCGGGACTGCGCCAGGCCCTGTCGATCGGCATCATCCTGATGGTGATCAGCGAGATGTTCGCCGCCAGCAACGGGCTCGGCTTCACGATCGTGCAGTTCCAGCGCGGTTTCGCGATCCCCGGCATGTGGACCGGCATCCTGCTGCTCGGTCTGCTCGGCTTCGCCCTGTCGGTGCTCTTCCGGCTGGTCGAACGGCGGGTGCTCGGCTGGTACCACGGTCTGCGCGCCGCCACCCGGCGGTGACGGAGTGGAGCTCGGGAAAGGGCGGTCCATGCTCGACGTACGCGGCCTGCGGAAGGTCTACGAGGGATCCGGGCGCCGGACGGAGGCGGTGCGCGACCTCACCTTCACCGTCGGGGCGGGGGAACTGGTCTGCCTCGTCGGCCCGTCGGGCTGCGGCAAGACGACGCTGCTGAAGTGCGTGGGCGGACTGCTCGCTCCGACGGCGGGCGAGGTGACGCTCGCGGGACGCAAGGTCGACGGGCCGCCGCCCGGGACGGCGTTCGTCTTCCAGGAGTACGGGCGCAGCCTGTTCCCGTGGATGCGGGTCGGCGCGAACGTCGAACTCCCGTTGAAGCAGAAGGGGCTGGGCACGTCCCGGCGTCGGGAGCTGGTGGCGGACGCGCTGGAGTCGGTGGGGCTCGCGGACGCCGCGGGCGCGTATCCCTGGCAGCTGTCCGGCGGGATGCAGCAGCGGGTGGCGATCGCCCGGGCGCTGGCGTACGAGCCCGACGTGCTGCTGATGGACGAGCCGTTCGCGGCCGTGGACGCGCAGACCCGGGCCGATCTGGAGGACCTGGTGCGCGGGTTGTGGCGGGAGCGCGGCATCACGGTCCTGTTCGTCACCCACGACATCGACGAGGCGGTCTACCTCGGTGAGCGGGTGATCGTGCTGTCCTCCTCCCCCACCGTCGTGCAGGAGCAGCTGGAGGTCGACCTGCCGCTGGAGCGCGACCAGCTGAGCACGCGGGTGGCCCCGCGCTTCGCCGAACTGCGGACCCATGTGTACGAGCGGATCCAGGCGGCGAAGCGCGGGGCGGCGACTCGGCCGGCCGGGACGGACGCGCCTCCGCCCCGCTGAACCGGGCCGCCGGTGGACCCGGTCGGGGTCGGGCCGGTTCCGGTCAGGGGGCGGCCCACAGTCCGCGGACGTGTCCCAGGTGCCGGGTCATCACGGCCCGTACGGCGCTCTCGTCGCGGGCCAGCAGCGCGCCGAGGAGCTCCAGGTGCTCCTCGGCGGAGGCCCCCAGCCGGCCCTGCTCCGCCAGCGCCGTCAGCCCGTACAGCCGGGAGCGGCGGCGCAGGTCCCGCACCACCTGGACGAGGTGGCCGTTGCCGGCGAGCGCCAGCAGCCCCAGGTGGAAGCGGAGGTCCGCCTCGACGTACGCGACGAGGTCGCCGGCCGCGGCGGCGTCGACGATCTCCCGGGCGACCGGCCGCAGCGCCTCCAGGGCCGCCGGGTCGGCGGTGGCGGCGAGACCGGCGGTGGTCGGGACCTCGATGAGCGACCGGACGTGGGTGTACTCGTCGAGCTGCTCGTCGGAGACGGCGGTGACCCGGAACCCCTTGTTGGGCACCGTGTCGACCAGGCCCTCCTTGACGAGGTCCAGCATCGCCTCGCGCACCGGGGTGGCGGAGACGCCGAAGCGGGCGGCGAGACCGGGGGCGGAGTACACCTCGCCGGGCCGCAGTTCGCCGGCGATGAGCGCGGCCCGCAGCGCGTCCGCGACCCGCTCCCGGTGGCTGGGCTTCCGGCCGCCCAGCAGGGGCAGGGCGGGGCCGGCGCCGGTTCCGGTGCCGTTCACAGGACGAACCCCGCCGGGAAGGGGTCCGTCGGATCCAGCAGGTACTGGGCGGTGCCGGTGATCCAGGCGCGGCCGGTGAAGCTGGGCAGCACGGCCGGGCGGCCCGCCACCTCGGTCGTGCCGTGCAGCCGGCCGGTGAACCGGGTCCCGATGAAGGACTCGTTGACGAACTCGGTGTCCAGCGGGAGCTCACCGCGGGCGTGCAGCTGGGCCATGCGGGCGCTGGTGCCGGTGCCGCACGGGGAGCGGTCGAACCAGCCCGGCCGGATCACCATGGCGTGCCGGGAGTGACGGGCGGTGGCTCCGGGGGCGAGGAGGTGGACGTGGTGGCAGCCGCGGATGGACGGGTCCTCCGGATGGACCGGCTCCTCCTCGGCGTCGACCGCCTCCATCAGCGCGAGGCCCGCGGCGAGGATGTCGTCCTTGCGCGACCGGTCGAAGGGCAGGCCGAACTCCGTCAGCGGCAGGATGGCGTAGAAGTTCCCGCCGTAGGCGAGGTCGTACGTCACCGTCCGCCCGTCGGGCAGGGTCGCCCTGCGGTCGAGGGCGACGGCGAAGGAGGGCACGTTCCGCAGCGTCACCGCCCTCGCGGCACCGTCCGCCACCGCCACTTCGGCGACGACGGGCCCGGCCGGGGTGTCGAGGCGGATGGTGGTGACGGGCTCGACCACCTCCACCATGCCGGTCTCGACGAGGACCGTCGCCACGCCGATCGTGCCGTGCCCGCACATCGGGAGGTAGCCGGAGACCTCGATGTAGACGACGCCCCAGTCGCAGTCGGGCCGGGTGGGCGGCTGGAGGATCGCACCGCTCATCGCGGAGTGGCCGCGCGGTTCGTTCATCAGCAACTGCTTGACGTCGTCGCGGTGTTCGCGGAAGTACAGCCGCCGCTCGTTCATGGTCGCGCCGGGGACGGTGCCGATGCCGCCGGTGACGACACGGGTGGGCATGCCCTCGGTGTGCGAGTCGACGGCGTGCAGGACGAGCTTGCTGCGCACGGCCCCGCCCCTCCTACGCCAGTCCGGCCGCGAGGGCCTTCTCGGTGGCCGCGCGGACGGCCGCCTCCTGCTCGGGCAGCAGCAGCACGCGCGGCGGGCGGCAGGGGCCGCCGTACCGGCCGGCCAGGTCCATGGACCGCTTGATCGCCTGGACGAACTCCACCCGCGAGTCCCAGCGCAGCAGGGGGTGCAGCTGCCGGTACAGCGGCAGCGCGGTGGCGAGGTCGCCGACGGCGGCGGCGCGGTAGAGCTCCGCGCAGGACCGGGGCAGCGCGTTCGGGTAACCCGCCACCCAGCCCTTGGCCCCCGCGACGGCGAGTTCCAGCAGGACGTCGTCCGCGCCGGCCAGCAGGTCGAGTTCCGGGGCGAGTTCGGCGATGCGGTAGGCGCGCCGCACGTCCCCGGAGAACTCCTTGACCGCGTGGACGTACCCTTCGCCGTGCAACCGGGCGAGCAGTTCCGGCACCAGGTCGACCTTGGTGTCGACGGGGTTGTTGTAGGCGACGACCGGGAGTCCGGCGCCGGCGACCTCGGCGTAGTGGGCGAGGACGGAACGTTCGTCGGCGCGGTAGGCGTTGGGCGGCAGCAGCATCACGGCGCGGCAGCCCGCCTCGGCCGCGTGCTCGGTCCAGCGGCGGGCCTCGGCGGACCCGTAGGCGGCGACACCGGGCACCACGCGCTCCCCGCCGATCGCGGCGACGGCCGTTTCGACGACCCCGGCGCGCTCGTCGGGGGTGAGCACCTGGTACTCGCCGAGGGAGCCGTTCGGTACGACGCCGTCGCAGCCGTTCGCCACCAGCCAGGCGCAGTGCTCGGCGTAGCGGTCGTGGTCCACGCAGAGGTCGTCGGTCAGCGGCAGCGCGGTGGCGACGAGGACGCCGCGCCAGGGACGGTGGTCGGTCATGAGGGTCCTCTCTCGGTCGGACGGTCGGCGGGGCGGCCGGTCCCGGCGGGGTGATCGGTGGAGGGCCCGGTCCCGGCGGGGTGATCGGTGGGGTGCGGACCGGCGGTGTCCGCGTGCGGGCGGGCGAGCACGCCGAGCGGTACGGGCCGGGCGAACGGCCGCCGGGACGGGGTGGGGGCGCAGCCGGCGAGGGCCGCGACCGCCGGCCCGCACATCCGGCCCTGGCACCAGCCCATCCCGGCCCGGGTCAGCAGTTTCACCGTGCGCGGATCGCCCGCGCCGAGTCCGGCGACCGCCGCGCGGACGGCACCGGCGTCGACCTCCTCGCAGCGGCAGACCACGGTGTCGTCGGTGACCCGGTCGGTCCAGCGCCCGGGAGGGGCGTACACGGCGTCGAGCGCGGACGCGGACGCGCGCAGGCGGGCGCGGGCCCTGGCGGCCGGTGCCCAGGCGCCGGGGTCGGGCGCGGTGCCGCGCAGCCGTGCGGCGGCGGACCGGCCGGCGATGTGCCCCTCGGCGAGGGCGAGCGCCGCGCCGCCGATGCCGGTGGCCTCGCCCGCGGCCCACACGCCGGGCACGTCGGTGCGCTGTTCCCCGTCGACGGCCACGGCGGGTCCGTCGAGCCGGCAGCCGAGGCCCTCGGCGAGGTCGGTGTGCGGGAGCATGCCGTGCCCGACGGCGAGCGCGTCGCAGGGCAGGTGCCGCTCGGTGCCGGGCCGGAGCCGGCCGTGCGCGTCGAGCGCGGCGACGGTGACGCCGGTCAGCCGCTCGTCGCCGTGGGCGCGGACGACCGTGTGACGGGCCAGGAACGGCACGCGGTGCCGCAGCAGCCCGGCCGCGTACCCGGCGCCCTCGGGAAGCTTGCCGACGAGCGGTCCGGCGTACCGCACCAGGCGCCGGGGGTCCGCGGACTCCACCAGCGCGGCGACCGACACGCCCGCCGCCGCGAGCCCGGCCGCGACCGGCAGCAGCAGCGGCCCGGTCCCGGCGACGACGGCGGTCCGGCCCGGCACCACGAGCCCGCCCTTGAGCATGGCCTGGGCACCCCCCGCGGTGACGACACCGGGGAGGGTCCAGCCGGGGAAGGGCAGCACGACCTCGTGCCCGCCGGTGGCCAGGAGCACGGCGCGGGCGTGCACCTCGGCCGGCTGCTC
Organism: Streptomyces griseomycini; assembly: GCF_014203535.1. Taxonomy (GTDB): domain Bacteria; phylum Actinomycetota; class Actinomycetes; order Streptomycetales; family Streptomycetaceae; genus Streptomyces; species Streptomyces griseomycini. Next base: position 115,396 of record NZ_JACHJI010000012.1, on the reverse strand, counting down.
CTGCTCCGGCCCGAGCAGCGCGTGCACGGTCAGGCCGTCCGGCCGGCGCTCCACGCACCACACGTGGTGGTCCGCCAGCCGGCGCACGGAGCTCGCGGCGAGCCCGTCCCGCAGCCGGGTCCAGGTGCGCCACCGGCCGTGCGGCGCCCGGGGCCGCCGGGCGCGGAGTCCGGCGGCGGGCCGGCGGTAGTACTGCCCGCCCGGCTCCGGCTCCGCGTCGAGGAGGGCGACCCGTACGCCGCGTGCGGACGCCGCGAGGGACGCGGCGAGTCCCGCCGGTCCCGCGCCGATCACCGCGAGGTCAGTGCGCATGTCCCGTCCCCTCCTGGGTGCGGATCACGTCGCCCGGCCGCGCCGGGACGAGACAGGCCCGTTGGTTGGGCCGGTCGTTCACGGTGACCAGGCAGTCGAAGCACACCCCGATCCCGCAGAAGACCCCGCGCGGGCGCGCCGCGACCCGCGTGGAGCGCCAGGAGACGACGTCCGCCGCCCACAGCACCGCGGCGACCGTCTGGCCGGGCAGCGCCTCGAGCGGCCGTCCGTCGAACGTGACCGTGAAGGCGGGTCCGGGCCGTGCCCCGGACGGCTCCCGTGGGTTCACCGCTCGGCCTCCCCTGACGTCGGGGGGAAGCGGTCGGGCCGGAAGGGCGTGAGGTCCAGCTCCGGCGCCTGTCCGGTCAGCACGCGTGCGATCAGCCGGCCGGTGCCGGTGGCCAGCCCGATGCCCGCTCCCTCGTGGCCGCAGGCGTGGAGGAGGCCGGGCGCCCGGGGGTCGGGGCCGATCGCGGGCAGGTGGTCGGGCAGGTACGGCCGGAAGCCGGCGTACGTCCGCACCGCCCGTACGCCGGACAGGAAGGGGAACATCCGGATCGCCCCCGCCGCCAGGGCCCGCACCGCCGGGAGCGACACGGACCGGTCGAAGCCGACCCGTTCCCGGCTGGCGCCGATCAGGACCGGTCCGGCGGCGGTGCCCTCCACCACCGGGGAGGTCCGCAGCGCCGCCGAGTCGCTGGCGACGTCGGTCACGTAGTCGGCGGCGTACACCTTGTGCCGGATGCGGGGCGGCAGCGGCTCGGTGACCAGGACGAAACCGCGCCTGGGCAGGACGGGCAGGGACACCCCGGCGCGGGCGGCCAGTTCGCCGCCCCAGGGGCCGGCCGCGTTGACGACCGCGGGGGCGTGGAGATCGCCCCGGTCCGTGCGCACCCCGCGCACCGCGCCGTCGGTCCCGCGCAGCACCCCGGTCACCTCCCGGCCGGTGAGCAGCCGGGCCCCCGAGGCGCGCAGGAGGTGGGCCGCGGCGAGGGCGGGCATCACCTGGGCGTCCTGCGGGTAGTGCACGCCTCCCGCGAGGCCGTCCCTCAGGCGGGGCTCCAGGTCGCGGAGCCGGTCGGCGGGCACCGGGGCGGCCGTCACCCCGTTCGCGCGCTGCCCGGCGGCGAACCGGCGCAGCGCGTCGAGCGCTCCGGGTGTCTCGGCGACGACGAGCCCGCCCTTGGGTTCGTACTCGACGGCCCCGCCGAGCTCCTGGGCGACCTCGGCCCACAGCCGGTGGGAGAGCAGGGCCAGGTCGAGCTCGGGCCCGGGCGCCTTGTCGGAGACGAGGAGGTTCCCCTCCCCCGCGCCGGTCGTCCCGCCGGCCACCGGACCCCGGTCCACCACGGTCACGCCGAGGCCCGCCCGGGCCGCGTACAGAGCGCATGCGGCGCCCGTCATCCCGGCGCCCACCACCACGACATCGCAGGTCAGCGACTCGCTCACGCCAGTACCATGTCACATGGCACACCTACGGGGAAGAGGGCGGACGTCCGTGCCGGGCCGCGCGGCCGCGGCGCGTCGGCGTGGCGTGCGCCGTTCAGTCTGCGGCCGGGACCACCCTGAGGTGGGAGGCGGTGCGGCGGATCCCGCGGTTCCTCGTGGGGGTGCGGCGCGCTTCGCGCAGGACCAGCGTCAGCCGGGTGCAGTTCATGCCCTGGAGGGTCCTGGTGGTCTCCGCGACGATGCGGCAGTCGGTGGCGCCCCAGCGCGGGTCGGGGTGCAGCAGCGGCCGTACGGCGCCGTCGTGTTCGGCGGCCTGCTCGCCGACGGCCCTCAGCCAGTGCGGCAGGCCGTGCCGGTAGGCGGCCTCCATGATCGGGTCCTGGGCGATGTCACGGCGGACGGCCTGCAGCCCGTGGTCGTGCCCGTACCGCTCGACGGACTTGGCGAAGTGGGCCAGCATCGGCAGGCACCAGCTGGACTCGTGGTCGCCGAGGACCGTGGCGGCGTCCGGGTGGAAGAGGACGAACCGGAGGAAGTTGTCGGTGGGCAGGGCCGTCGGATGCGGTCCGACATCTCGAAAAAGTGTCCGGAAAGCACTGTTGGTCAGCAGCACGTCCCAGCGGTGGTCGACCACCAGGGAGGGGAAGGGGACGGCTTCGAGGAAGGCGGCGTAGTCCGCCAGGTAGGCCTGGGCCTCGGGAGTCTCGGGGACGGGCCGCGGTGCCGGCCGCTGCCCTCCTGCCTGATATGCCATCGGGAGGTCACCCCTCTTGCCTGTGCGGCCCTGACGCGGCGCCCCGATCCTGCTGCCCCGACGTGAGGCGTGTCAACTATCGTGGCATTCCATGCCGGTTGACGGCTGAAATTGGCCACAGTTGTGGCGAGACCTGGATGTGAGTTCGAACCACCGGCTAGTCTCCGTGAAGTTCACGGCAACCGCTTGTGAGAAGCCTGTGAGAGACGTAGGAGATCTGTCGGTGACGGGTGGCTTCGAGGGTCCGGGCACCGCGCCGACGACCGCGCTGCCGGCCGTCGTCGCCCGCGTCACCGCACTCGCCGACCGGCTCGGCGTACCGCACGCCGAGGTCTTCGACGTCGGCCGGCTGTCCGTCGCCTCCGGTGTCCCGGAACCCGTGGTCAAGGCGCTGCTGAGCGGCCGGCCCGCGGGCGAGCCCGACGTGCAGGCCCGGTTCGTGCAGCGGCTGGACCTGCTGCGCCGCACCCGCCTGAAGCCGAACGGCCGCAAGTACACGCAGCAGGAGATCGCCGACGGCGCGGGCATGTCCCGGCAGCAGGCCGGCGCCCTGATCAACGGCGACCGGCGTCCCACCATGGAGCACTGCGACGCCATCCAGCGGTTCTTCCGGGTGCACGCCGGTTTCCTGACCGCCGAGGACCCCGAAGCACTCGCGAGCGCGCTCCAGCACACCGAGCAGGAGCTGCTGCAGAAGCTCGCGGACCGTGAGCGGAAGGCGGCCGCGGCGGCCGACGACCCGCTGGAGCGGCTGCTGCAGGACCACGGGGTGCGCGGGATCGCGTGGCGGGCCGCTCAGCTGCCCACCGACCAGCACCGCGACAAGGTCGCGGAGTGGCTGGACATGCTCCTGGAGAGCGTCCAGCGGCCCGAGTCGTGACCGGGGGAGGACCGTGGGCATCGGTAGGGAAATGCGCCGTCTGTGCGGCGAGCTGGTGGCGGAGCTGACGCTTCCCGTCCCGGCCCAACCCGCCGATCTGTACGCCGCCCTGTGCGACGCGATGAGCAGGCGCCGCGGCCGGCCCGTGCAGTTCCGCACGGCCGCGTTCCCGCCGGGGACCGCGAGCGGGCTGTGGCTCGACATGGCGGACCGGGACCTCGTCGTGGTCGAGGAACGCACGGCCCCCGACCACCAGTTGGTGATCCTGGGCCACGAACTGTGGCACATGAAGGCCGGGCACTGCGGCCATCACGTCCAGGGCGCCGAGGTCGCGACGCGCTTACTCTGCGAGGACACCGACGAGGAGGCCCTGCGGGCGACCGTCCTGAGGGTCGCCGCGCGCACCCGCTTCGACCTCGCCGACGAGAAGGAGGCCGAGGCCTTCGGTCTGCTGCTCGCCAGCAAGTGCCGGACGCGGCTCGCCGGTTCGTCGCTGCGGGGACCGGTGCAGCGGGACCACCTGGCGGGCCGGATCGAGGCGTCGCTGGGCTACCTGGGCCCACAGGGCTGAGACGGCGCCCGCGGTCGCGGCGGGCGGGCACGGTGATCCCGTGCTCCGGCGTGCGAGCCCCCTCTCCTCCGCCTCCCTTCGCCGTCCGTCTCCGCCGGGTGGGCGAACCGGCGTGCGGCGGAACCCGATTGTCAGTGGTGGGCGGCAAGCTGGAGGGGCGCCCCCTCGGTGCGGGGCGCGGGACCCACGACCCACGACCCACGACACGGGGAGAGCCGAGCGATGTCCACCGCCGTCCTGACCGACCGCGAGCGCACTGCCGTCCAGGCCTATCTGCGGCTGCTGCACACGGTGCGCGCCGCCTTCGACACGCAGTCCGGTCCGGCGGACGCCCCGAGGCCCCCGGTCGTGCCGCCCTCCGTCCTCGCCGAGGCGGAGGACGCCCTGGCCCGGGCGGGACTGACCGGCACCGAGGAGGAGTTCTTCCGCATGGTGCGGGACTGGTGCCCCGAGCCGTGACCGGCCGGGCCGCGGCGGAACCGTCGCACCCGGCCGGCCGGTCCGGTGCCGCGCGGCACGACCGCGGTCCGATCGCCGCCGACGCGCCCCGCGCCGCCGTACCGCGCGTGGTCACCCGCCGCACCCGGCCACCGTGCCGGGTGCGGCGACCGCGTCGCGCCCCGGGGCGCGGTGCGGTCAGCCGTGCGGTACCGCGACCGCCGTCGCGACCAGTCCTCCCTCGACGGTCCAGCGGCCGTCGAAGCCCTCGAGGCGGCGGTCGCCCACCCGGGGGCCGGGGACGAGGAGCGCGGCCCGGAAGGTGCCGCGGGACCGCTCGCCGGGGTCGCCGGAGAACTCGATGTCGGCCTCCAGGAAGTCCAGCCACTTCCCGGTGAGCGGGAACCACGCCTTGTAGACGGACTCCTTGGCGCTGAACAGCAGCCGGTCCCAGTGCACCGCGGGCCGCTCCGCGGACAGCCGTCCGATCCGCGCCGCCTCCCCCGGCAGGGACACGGAGGCCAGGACGCCCTCGGGCAGCGGCCCGTGCACCTCGGCGTCGATGCCGAGGGAGGCCAGGTCGGCGGCGCGGACGAGAGCGGCGGCGCAGTAGCCCTCGCAGTGGGTCATGCTGCCGGTCAGGCCGTCCGGCCAGACCGGCGCCCCCCGCTCACCGGGGAGCACGGGCCGCGCGGGCACGCCGAGCTTCTCCATGGCACGGCGGGCGCAGGAGCGCACGGCGGTGAACTCCCGGCGGCGCTTGGGCACCGCCCGCGTCAGCAGCGCCGCCTCCTCGGGGTACAGCGGGGCGTCGGTGCCGTCGTCGCCGTAGGCCTCCACGGCGACCACCGTCCGCGGCAGCAGTTCCTCGATCATCGGTCGCCGTCCTCCCGGGGCACGATCCGGCGCGGTCTGCCCGGCGGCTGCTGCCGCTTGCGCCACTCGCGGGGATACCCCACCGACACCTCCTCGAAGCGGACGTCGTCCCGCCAGGTGGTCCGCGGGATGTGGAGATGGCCGTAGACCATGGTGTGGACGTTGAACCTGCGGTGCCAGTCGTCGGTCAGCGTGGTGCCGCACCACATGGCGAACTCGGGGTACCACAGTACGTCCGTCGGGTGCCGGTGCAGCGGATAGTGGTTGACGAGGACGAGGGGAAGGTCGTCCGGCAGTCCGGCGAGCCGGCGTTCGGTCCCGGCGACCCGGGCCCGGCACCAGGCCTCCCGGCTCGGGTACGGGTCGGGGTGCAGCAGGTGTTCGTCGGTGCAGACGACACCGGTGCCGTGCGCGTACGCCAGCCCCTCCTCCTTGGTGGCGCACCCGGCCGGCAGGAACGAGTAGTCGTACAGCAGGAAGAGCGGTACGACGGCCACCGGGCCGCCGGGTCCCTCCCAGACGGGGTAGGGGTCCTCGGGCGTGATCACGCCGAGTTCGCGGCACTGCTCGACCAGGTGCTCGTACCGGGCGACGCCGCGCAGGGTGACGGTGTCGCTCGGGTGGGTCCACAGCTCGTGGTTGCCGGGCGCCCAGACGACCTTGGCGAACCGGCCGGAGAGGGTCTTGAGGGCCCAGCGGACGTCCTCCACGGTCTCCGCCACGTCACCGGCCACGAGCAGCCAGTCCCCGTCCGACTCGGGCCGCATCCGTTCGACCAGGGCGCGGTTCTCGTCGTAGCCGATGTGCAGATCGCTGATGGCCCACAGGTGGCCCTCACCACCGGTCCCAGCCGTCATCCGTCGCCCCCTCAGCGGTCACGATCGACACCACGAGATCACATCCTGGCCGCCGGAACAAGGGCGAACCGCCGTCGCGCGCGCCGCCGGCCGGGGGGCCTCCGCGGGTGCGCGCCGCGGCGGGGACGCCCGCGCGGGCCGTGGCACGCGCGGTGCGCGGGACGCTCCGCCGAAGCCGTATGATCTGCCCGACACCACCGCCACGACATGCCCTTCGCGCAGGGCGGTTCGGTGACCCTCCATACGTCCTGCCCGGGCAACGGGCCGCCGCGCCCTGCCCGCGAACCGTGAAAGGCGGCCTGCATGGTCTCTCGCGTACGCGTCTGGCTCAACCGCACGTACGCGGAGAACGTGTTCTTCATGGATCAGCTGAGGCGGAATCCCGACGACCGGGCCGTCGAGATCCACGCCACCCACGGCGACCCCGACTCCCCCGTGCTGGCCGCCGCCGACACCGCCGGACCGGAACCCGAGGGGCTGTCCCCGGCGGCGTACGTCGAGTACGCGCTCGCCCAGTGCGGGCGGCGCGGCATCGACGTGTTCGTGCCCCGGCTGCACCAGTCGGCGATCGTCGAGCACCGTGCCGAGTTCGAGGCGGTCGGCACGGCGCTGCTGGCACCGCCGCCCGAGGCGGTGGCCGTCTTCCGGGACAAGGCGGTCGCCTACGAGGCCGTCCAGGCCGTCGGAGTGCCCGTGCCGCCGTGGTGGCGGGTCCGGTCCGCCGACGAACTCGTCGCGGCCGTCGAGGAGTTGGAGGGCCGGGGACACCAGGCCTGCCTCAAGCCGGCGTCCGGCGCGGGAGGGGTGGGCTTCCGTGTGATCACGCGGGCGCCCTTCTCGCTCACCCAGCTGAGCGGCTTCCCGAGCCCGTACGTGCCGCTCGACCTGGTGCTGGACGCGGTCCGGCGGGCGGACGAGCCGGTGGACTGGCTGGTGATGCCGCGTCTGGAGCAGCCCGAGGTGTCGGTGGACTGCCTCACCGGGCCCGACAACCGGATCCGGCTGGCGGTCGGCCGCACCAAGAACGGCCGCCGCCGGGGCTTCACGCTGCACGAGCGGTGGCTGGAGCCGGCCCGGCGGATCGCGGAGGGCTTCGGTCTGCACCACCTGTCCAACATCCAGTTCCGGATGCTCGGCGAGCGGCCCGTGCTCATGGACGTCAACACCCGGCCGGCGGGCGGTCTGCACCAGTTGTCGCTGTGCGGGGTGAACGTACCGTGGGCCGCCGTGCGGCTGGCGCTCGGGGAGGACCCGGGCGAGATGACGCCGCCGTTCCTGGGCCAGGACTACACGGTGGTGTCCGGGCCGTGTCCGCTGCGCCCCGTGTCGTTGCCGCAGCAGCGCGCCGACGCGGCCGCACTGGGTGCCGTACCGGCTCCGGCGGTCCCCGTGGAGCCGAGGACGGCGGCGGCTCCGGGCCGCTCGAGCGCCTCCTCCGCGGACGCGGCGGCCGGGGCGCCCGCCTGAGGCCCTGCCGTCCGCCGGCGGGACCGGTCCCGGGCGAGCCGGAATTTTTTTCCGGGGAATTCTCCGCGCGGGGTGTATCAGGCGCCGGGTCGCGTGCTCTTAACGGTGTAGGGCGACGGGGGAATCCGCCCGGGGGGGGGCGGGGGGAAGCACGGGGGAACCGGGGGGCTCGGGTCGGTCGGCCGCTGTCACGGGGGGCGACCGGCCGACCCGAAGCGGGTGCTCCTCCCCGCAGGGGTCTTCCGTCCGGGCCGGGTGCCGGGTCAGACGAGGTACGCGAGGCCGGGATGGACGGCGGTGTAGCCGTCGACGAGCCGGCGGGCCACGTTCACGGAGTCGACGAGCGGATGCAGCGCGAACGCCTTGAGCGCCGTCGCGCGGGAACCGGACTCGGCGGCGGCGAGCACCTCGCGTTCGACCGCCTTGACGGCGCACACCAGGCCGGTGGCGTGCCCGGGCAGCGGACCGGCGGAGACGGGGTGCGCGCCACTGGCGTCCACGAGGCAGGGGACCTCGACGACGGCCTCCGCGTCCAGCGGTGAAAGGGCGCCGCGGTTGCGGACGTTGAGGATCAGGGTGGTGCGTTCGTCGCGGGCGACGGCCCGCATCAGGGCGAGGGCCACCTTCTCGTAGCCGCCGGACAGGTCGTCCTCCTCGCGGTCCCCGGCGCCGGCGGTTTCCCGGTTCTCGGCCATGTAGGTGGCTTCGCGTTCGGCGCGGGTGCGGTTCCAGAGCTCCAGGGCGGAGGCGCCGGGATCGCGCGTCCCGGCGTAGAACCGGGCCTGCTGGTCGAGCAGGAAGGCGCCCCGGGTCCGCTCGGCCCGCCGCGAGGAGCGCACGGCCTCGCGGTTGAAGTAGTAGTAGTGCAGGTACTCGTTGGGGATCGCGCCGAGGGACCGCAGCCAGTCGGCGCCGAAGAGCCTGCCCTCCTCGAAGGAACCGAGCAGCGCGGGATCGGCGAGCAGGCGCGGGAGTTCGTCGCGGCCGGCGACGTGCACCCCGCGCACCCAGCCGAGGTGGTTGAGGCCGACGTAGTCGATCCACGCCTCGCCGGGGTCCGCGCCGAGCACCCGGGCGATGCGGCGGCCGAGGCCCACCGGTGAGTCGCAGATGCCGATGACGCGGTCGCCGAGGTGGCGGGACATGGCCTCGGTGACCAGGCCGGCGGGGTTGGTGAAGTTGATGACCCATGCGTCGGGGGCGAGGCGGACCACCCGCCGGGCGATGTCGACGGCGACGGGCACGGTGCGCAGACCGTAGGCGATGCCGCCCGCGCCGACCGTCTCCTGGCCGAGGACCCCCTCGGCGAGCGCGACCCGTTCGTCGTGCGCCCGGCCCTCCAGACCGCCGACGCGGATGGCGGAGAAGACGAAGTCGGCGCCGCGCAGCGCCTCGTCGAGGTCCGTGGTGGAGATGACCTCGGGGGCGTCGGGCACTCCGGCGGCCTGCTCGGCCAGGACGCGGACGATCGCACGCAGTCGGCCGTCGTCCGTGTCGTGCAGCACGACCCGGGTCACCCGCCCCTCGGCACGGTCCCCGAGCAGCGCTCCGTACACCAGCGGCACGCGGAATCCCCCGCCGCCCAGAATCGTCAGCCTCACCTCTGCACCCTTCCGCGGCACCGCCCGGTCACCGGCCCGGACCGGGGTGCTGTCGACCGGCACCCCGACGACCTTACTCGCGGCGACCGCCGCACCGGCTCGCCCCGGCGCACGGTCACCCGGCGCGGGCCGGCCGGACCCGGTTCGCGCCCGGCGCCGGCGGGCGGGCCAGGCCGGGCGGTGCGGCGGCGACGGGCCGGCCATCCGGCCGCCCGGCCATCCGGCGGCCCGGCGATCCGACGGCCCGGCGATCCGGCAGCCCGGCGATCCGGCCATCCGGCGGCCCGGCGATCCAGCGGCCCGGCAGCCCGGCAGCCCGGCGGCCCGGCGGCGCGCGGTCACCCGGTGGCGACGGCGCCGGGGGCTTCGGCGCACGCGGCAGCGACGCACCGCCGCAGCCCGGCCGCCTCCGCACGCGCGGCACCGCCGCCCCGCCCGGCACCCCGCTCGCCGGCCGCGGAGCGGTGCGCACGTCGTGCCCCCGCCAGGCGCGTGCGTGCCGACGGCGACCGTCCGCGCGGACCGATGGGGCGCGGGCCGGCCGGCCGGGCGCTACGGTGGCCGCGCGACCGCCCCCTGCCGACCCGACGCACCGGGAGACAGCCGGCCATGACCGCCCGTTCCGCGCCCGACCGTCTGCTGTCCGTGCTCGCCGCCTTCGACCACGGGCACCCGGCGCTGACCCTGACGGACATCAGCCGCCGGGCCGGGCTCAGTCTGACGACCGCGCACCGGCTCGTGGGCGCCCTCGCCCGCTGGGGCGCGCTGGAGCGGGACGAGGCGGGGCTGTACCACGTCGGGCTGAGGCTGTGGGAACTCGCCGCGCTGGCCCCGCGGGCGCTCGGGCTGCGGCAGGTCGCGCTGCCGTACCTGGAGGACCTCTACGAGGCGACGCACGAGAACGTGCAGCTGGCGGTGCGCGACGGGAACGAGGTCGTCTACACCGAGTGGCTGTCGGGACGCTCGGCGGTCGGCGTGCACATCCGGGTCGGCGCCCGCTGGCCGCTGCACGCCACCGGGGTCGGTCTCGCCCTGCTCGCGCACTGCCGCCCCGGGTTCCAGGAGGAGTACTGCGCGGGTCCGCTCGCCTCCTTCACCCCGTACACGGTCACCGAGCCGGCCCTGCTGCGGCGGATGCTGGCCGAGGTGCGGCGCTCGGGGGTCGCGGTGAGCGACCGGCAGATCACGCCGGACGCGCTGTCGGTGGCGGCCCCGGTGCGCGGACCGGACGGCACGGTGACCGCCGCCGTGTCGGTCGTCGTCCCCCGGGACGACGACCGGGTCCCGGCCCTGACGCCGGCCCTGCGGCTCGCGGCCCGCGGCATCTCGAGGGCACTGGGCCGGCGACCGGACGAGCCGGTCCGGGACTCGGACCGAGCGGCCCCCTCACCTCGGTGACCCCGTACGCCCTCGACGCGGCGCTCGCCGCCCTGGTGCCGTCCGCGGTCTCCCCGCAGCGGGTCCTTCCGAGCAGCGGGTCTTCCCGGACAGGGGCGGCGCCCCCGATCCGGCGAGGCCGGCCGCCGGGGTTCCGGGGGCGCCGAGCGGGACCCGGGCGCTGTCCCCTTCCGCGGCCGGACGGAGCACCGTGCGCCGCGACCGGGTCCTCCTCCGACCCCGCGCACGGCGTCCGGCGGCGCGCTTGCACCCATTCGCGTCATCCATGAGGTGAACTCCCTCTGCCCGCGAGGAGTTCCTCGGTCACACCTCTTGACGGCGCAAGGGCCGCGGAGCACATTGGCGACACTCTGAGAGCGCTCTCAGAAAGTCGGACCGGCGCTTTCGGCGCACTCCCCGCACCGACCCCCGCACCCGAGAGGCACCCCCACATGAGTGACACCTCCGGCATGCCCCGCACCCCCCGCAGACCCCGGCCCCTGAGGCGGGCGCTCCTCGCCGTCGTGAGCACGCTCGGTCTCGCGGTGACCGCCGCGACCGCCGCCCCGTCCGCGAGCGCTTCCGCGCCGCCTCCCCCGTCGGGCTGGAACCAGGTCTTCCTCGACGACTTCGAGGGCCCCGCGGGCAGCGGCGTCAACACCTCCCACTGGCGGTACGCGACCGGCAAGGGCTACCCGGGCGGCCCCGCCAACTGGGGTACCGGCGAGATCGAGACGATGACGTCCAGCACGGACAACGTCTCCCTCGACGGCAGCGGCAACCTCCGCATCACCCCGCGGCGCGACGCCTCCGGCAACTGGACCTCCGGCCGCATCGAGACCAACCGCACCGACTTCCAGCCCCCGGCGGGCGGCAAGCTGCGCGTCGAGGGCCGCATCCAGGTGCCGAACGTCACCGGCGCCGCCGCCAAGGGCTACTGGCCTGCGTTCTGGATGCTGGGCGCGCCCTACCGGGGCAACTACTGGAACTGGCCCGCGGTCGGCGAGCTGGACATCATGGAGAACACGCAGGGCATGAACACCGTGTTCGCCACCATGCACTGCGGCACCTCACCGGGCGGCCCCTGCAACGAGACCAGCGGCATCGGCGGTTCGACCACCTGCCAGGGCACGACGTGCCAGGCCGGCTTCCACACGTACCGGATGGAGTGGGACCGCTCCACGAGCGTGGAGGAGATCCGCTTCTACCTGGACGGCAACAACTTCCACACCGTCCGGGAGAACCAGGTCGACGCGACGACCTGGTCGAACGCCACGGACCACGGCTTCTTCGTCATCCTCAACGTGGCGATGGGCGGTGGTTTCCCCGACGCCTTCGGCGGCGGGCCGGACGCCGGCACCCGGCCCGGCCACTCGATGCTGGTCGACTACGTCCAGGTGCTGACCTCCGGTGGCGGCACCACCGAGCCGCCGACCGGCGACCGCGACGCCTACGGCACCATCCAGGCCGAGTCCTACGACGGCCAGTCCGGCGTGATGACGGAGACGACCTCGGACACGGGCGGCGGCCGGAACGTGGGCGCGCTGGCCAACGGCGACTGGCTGCACTTCAGGGGCGTCGACTTCGGCTCCACCCCGGCCCGGCAGTTCTCCGCGCGGGTGGCGAGCGGCGCGGCGTCCGGTGTCAGCGGCCTGGTCGAGGTGCGCCTGGACAGCCGGAGCAACGCGCCCGTCGGCAGTTTCGCGGTGGGCAACACGGGCGGCTGGCAGTCGTGGCGGACGGTCCCGGCGAACATCGGCTCCGTCACGGGCACGCACGACGTCTACCTGACCTTCACCAGCGGTCAGCCGTCGGACTTCGTGAACGTCAACTGGTTCACCTTCGGCCACTGAGCCCCCCCCCACCGGCCCTCCCCGGACGCACGAAAGGGGCCCCACGCGCGCGTGGGGCCCCTTTCGTGCGTCCGGGGGCGGCGCCCCTCCGCGTGTCCGGGGGGAGAGACCGACGGGGGCGGACGGCATGGCCGGCGCGGTTCCGCGGTACTCGTCGCCGCGCGGGAGGCGGAGACGACCGGGCCCGCCGGGGTGTCGTGCGCGCCGGCGCCGAGGACACGGGCCCGCCCGGCGGGCCCGCCGTGATCGTCCGTCCGGCCCGCGCGGCCCGGCGCTCACCCGTCGGGGTGTACCGGCGTGCGGGGTGCCGTCGCCGGCCGGGCAGGTCCGCGTTGCGGTCGAAGCCGGAGGGGGAGCGACGTGGTACCGGTTCACAGGTGACGCGGGGACGCATCGTCTCCGTCGCGCACCGCGCGGAGGAATTCCCCGCCTCCGCGCGCGGTTGAGGTGACCGCGAGAGAGAAGATGATCACAGTGACCGAAGCGATCACGAGCGCGGGAGCACCGGAGCGACCGTCCGGCGAGGGTGTGTCGGCCCGGTCGGCGGGTTGCCCCGGCGCGATGATCAGGCCCCCGGTGCCGAAGGCCGGGCCCGGTCCGGCAGCGGTCCGCCGCCGCTCCTCCCTCGTCTCCCCCGCCGGCAGCGAGATCGGCGAACGGCTGAACCCGGCACACAGGGACACCCGGTACGTGGAGGCGCCGGCCGCGCCCGGCGCCGTGACCACCAGCATGGGAGTTGACGCGGAATGACCGACGAGACGACCGGACCGCGGGCGGGCGCCGCGGTGACCGAGGAACGGGAAGCGCCCCGGAGCGACAGGGCCCTCCGCGCCCCCGCGGCCGGCTGGGCCAACCCCCTGCGCGACCCCCGCGACCGCCGTCTGCCCCGGATCGCGGGCCCTTCCGGGCTCGTCATCTTCGGGGTGACCGGTGACCTGTCCCGCAGGAAGCTGATGCCGGCCGTGTACGACCTCGCCAACCGGGGGCTGCTGCCGCCGGGCTTCTCGCTGGTCGGCTTCGCCCGCCGCGAGTGGGAGAACCAGGACTTCGCCCAGGTGGTCCACGACGCGGTCGAGGAGCACGCCCGCACCCCCTTCCGTGAGGAGGTCTGGCAGCAGCTCGCCGAGGGGATGCGGTTCATCCCGGGCGACTTCGACGACGACTCCGCCTTCAAGCAACTCCGGGCCTCCATCGACGAGTTGGACGCTTCCCGGGGCACCAGCGGCAACTACGCCTTCTACCTCTCCGTGCCGCCGAGGTTCTTCCCGAAGGTCGTGCAGCAGCTGAAGAGGCACGGGCTGGCCGACGCCCCCGAGGGAGCATGGCGCCGTGCGGTGATCGAGAAGCCGTTCGGGCACGACCTGAGGTCGGCCGAGGAGCTGAACGCGATCGTCCACGAGGTGTTCGACCCGGACCAGGTCTTCCGGATCGACCACTACCTGGGCAAGGAGACCGTCCAGAACATCCTGGCGCTGCGCTTCGCCAACCAGATGTTCGAACCGGTCTGGAACCGGTCCTTCGTCGACCACGTGCAGATCACCATGGCCGAGGACATCGGCATCGGCGGCCGGGCCGGCTACTACGACGGCATCGGCGCCGCCCGCGACGTCATCCAGAACCACCTCCTGCAGCTGCTCGCGCTGACCGCGATGGAGGAGCCCGCCTCCTTCGACGCGGACGCGCTGCTCACGGAGAAGCTGAAGGTGCTCCGGGCGGTGCGGCTGCCGAAGGACCTGGGCCGGCACACCGTGCGCGGGCAGTACGCGGGCGCCTGGCAGGGCGGCGCGAAGGTGCGCGGCTACCTGGAGGAGGAAGGCATCGACCCCTCGTCGAGGACCGACACCTACGCGGCGATCAAGCTGGGCATCGACAACCGCCGCTGGGCGGGCGTCCCCTTCTACCTGCGCACCGGCAAGCGGCTGGGCCGGCGGGTCACCGAGATCGCGGTGGTCTTCCAGCGGGCGCCGCACTCCCCCTTCGACTCCACCGCCACCGAGGAACTGGGTTCCAACGCCATCGTGATCCGCGTCCAGCCGGACGAGGGGATGACGGTGCGGTTCGGCTCCAAGGTGCCGGGCACGTCGATGGAGATCCGGGACGTGACGATGGACTTCGCCTACGGCGAGTCGTTCACCGAGTCCAGCCCGGAGGCGTACGAACGGCTGATCCTCGACGTCCTCCTGGGGGACGCCAACCTGTTCCCCCGCCACCAGGAGGTGGAAGAGTCCTGGAGGATCCTCGATCCGATCGAGGAGTACTGGGCGTCGCACGGCAGGCCGGCACGGTACGCCTCGGGCAGCTGGGGCCCCGCGGAAGCCGACGAGATGCTCGCACGAGACGGACGGAGCTGGCGCAGGCCATGAAGATCGATCTGACCGACACCACGGCAAGCAAGATCAACAAGGCGCTGGTGCAGGGCCGCCGCGCCATCGGCACCCCGGCCGTGGGCATGGTCCTGACGATGGTGATCGTCACGGACGAGGAGAACGCCTACGACTCGATCAAGGCGGCCGAGGAGGCCTCGCACGAGCACCCCGCGCGCACCCTGGTCGTCATCAAGCGGCACGCCCGCACCCCGCGCGAGCGCACCCACCCCCGGCTGGACGCGGAGGTCCGCGTCGGCTCGGAGGCGGGCACCGGCGAGACGGTGGTGCTGCGGACCTACGGCGAGGTCTCCGAGCACGCCGACTCGGTGGTGCTGCCCCTGCTGCTGCCGGACGCGCCGGTGGTGGTGTGGTGGCCGACGGACGCGCCCGAGAACCCGGCGAAGGACCCGCTGGGCGCGCTGGCCCAGCGCCGGATCACCGACCTGTACGCGGTCGAGAACCCCTCGGAGGTCCTCGAGGCACGGATGCGCTCCTACGCGCCGGGCGACACCGACCTCGCCTGGACCCGGCTGACGCCGTGGCGCTCCCTGCTGGCGGCGGCCCTGGACCAGGCCCCGGTGACGGTGACCTCGGCGGCCGTGGAGGCAGAGGCCGGCAATCCGGCCGCGGAGCTGCTGGCGCGCTGGCTCGAGGCGCGGCTGCGGGTCACCGTCGACCGGGTGGTGACCGACGGGCCGCTCGTCACGGCGGTCCGTCTCGTCACCGCGGACGGCGAGCTCGTCATCGACCGCCCCGAGGGCCCGCTGGCCACGCTGTCCCTGCCGGGCCAGCCGCCGCGCCGGATGGCGCTGAAGGTCCGCGCCACCTCCGAACTCATCGCCGAGGAGCTCAGGCGCCTCGACGCGGACGAGATGTACGCCGTCGCCCTGCGAGGAGAGGCCACCGAGGAGGTCCCCGCCCATGCCTGACGTCCCCGAGCCGCCCCGGCGCCCCCAGTGGGCCGCCCTGGAGAACCACCGCGCGGACACGCTGCCGCGGACCGACCTGCGCGAGCTGTTCGCCGCCGACCCCTCCCGCGCGGAGCGGTACGTGGTGCGCGTGGGTGATCTGCGCATCGACTACTCCAAGCACCTGGTCACCGACGAGACGCTCCGACTGCTGCGCGAACTGGCCGGGGCCACCGACGTGTTCGGGCTGCGCGACGCCATGTTCCGCGGCGAGAGGATCAACACCACCGAGGACCGGGCCGTCCTGCACACCGCGCTGCGCGCGCCCCGGGACGCGGTGATCGAGGTCGACGGCGAGAACGTCGTCCCGGGCGTGCACGCCGTGCTCGACAGGATGGCCGACTTCGCCGACCGGGTCCGCTCCGGCGAGTGGACCGGCCACACCGGCAAGCGGATCCGCAACGTCGTCAACATCGGCATCGGCGGCTCCGACCTGGGCCCGGCGATGGCGTACGAGGCGCTGCGCGCCTACACCGACCGCTCGCTGACCTTCCGCTTCGTGTCCAACGTGGACGGCGCCGACCTGCACGAGGCCACCCGTGACCTGGACCCGGCCGAGACTCTGTTCATCGTCGCGTCCAAGACGTTCACCACCGTCGAGACGGTCACCAACGCCACCTCGGCCCGTACCTGGCTGCTGAACGCCCTCGGGGACGAGAAGGCGGTCGCGAAGCACTTCGTCGCGCTGTCGACGAACGCCGAGGAGGTCGCCGGGTTCGGCATCGACACGGCGAACATGTTCGAGTTCTGGGACTGGGTCGGCGGGCGTTACTCCTACGACTCGGCGATCGGCCTGTCGTTGATGATCGCCATCGGCCCGGACCGATTCCGGGAGATGCTCGACGGGTTCCGGATCGTCGACGAGCACTTCGTCAACGCCCCCGCCGAGGCCAACGCACCACTGATCCTGGGCCTGCTGGGCGTCTGGTACAACAACTTCCTCGGCGCGCAGTCGCACGCGGTGCTGCCGTACTCGCACTACCTGTCGAAGTTCACCGCCTACCTCCAGCAGCTCGACATGGAGTCCAACGGCAAGTCGGTGGACCGCGAGGGACGCCCGGTCGGGTGGCAGACGGGGCCCGTGGTGTGGGGCACTCCCGGCACCAACGGGCAGCACGCCTACTACCAGTTGATCCACCAGGGCACCAAGCTGATCCCGGCCGACCTGATCGGCTTCGCCCGCCCGGTCGACGAGCTGAGCGACGAACTGAAGGCCCAGCACGACCTGCTGATGGCCAACCTGCTCGCGCAGGGACAGGCCCTCGCCTTCGGCAAGACCGCCGAGGAGGTACGGGCGGAGGGCGTGCCCGAGGAACAGGTGCCGCACCGCACCTTCCGGGGGAACCACCCCACGACCACGATCCTCGCGCGCGAGCTGACGCCGTCCGTGCTCGGCCAGCTCGTCGCCCTCTACGAGCACAAGGTGTTCGTCCAGGGCGCGATCTGGAACATCGACTCCTTCGACCAGTGGGGCGTGGAGCTGGGCAAGGTGCTCGCCAAGCGCGTCGAGCCCGCCCTCGCCGAGGGCGCCCGGGTACCCGGCCTCGACCCGTCCACGGCCGCACTGGTGGCCGCCTACCGCGAATTCAGGAAGTGAGCTGACATGCAGATCGGTCTTGTGGGTCTCGGCAGGATGGGCGGCAACATGCGCGAGCGTCTGCGCAACGCCGGTCACACCGTCGTCGGGTACGACACCAACCCCGAACTCTCCGACGTCGGCCACCTGTCCGACCTCGTCGAACGGCTCGACAGGCCGCGCGCGGTCTGGGTGATGGTCCCGGCCGGGGACCCCACCCAGCAGGTCATCGACCAGCTGGCGAGTCTGCTCAGGCCCGGCGACACCGTCGTCGACGGCGGCAACTCCCGCTGGACGGACGACGAGAAGCACGCCAAGGAGCTGGGCGCCCGGGGCATCGGCTTCGTCGACGCGGGCGTCTCGGGCGGCGTGTGGGGTCTGCAGAACGGCTACGCCCTCATGGTCGGCGGGGACAAGGAGCACGTGGACCGGCTGCAGCCGGTCTTCGACGCGCTCAAACCGGAGGGCCCGTACGGTTTCGTCCACGCGGGCAGGGTCGGCGCCGGGCACTTCGCGAAGATGGTCCACAACGGCATCGAGTACGCCATGATGCAGGCCTACGCCGAGGGCTGGGAGCTGCTGGAGAAGGTCGACTCGGTGGACAACGTCCGGGAGGTGTTCCGCTCCTGGCAGGAGGGCACCGTCATCCGCTCCTGGCTGCTCGACCTCGCGGTGAACGCCCTCGACGAGGACGAGCACCTGGACCGGCTGCGCGGCTACGCCGAGGACTCGGGCGAGGGGCGCTGGACCGTGGAGGCCGCCATCGACCACGCCGTGCCGCTGCCTGCGATCACCGCGTCCCTCTTCGCGCGGTTCGCCTCCCGCCAGGAGGACTCGCCGCAGATGAAGATGATCGCGGCGCTGCGCAACCAGTTCGGCGGCCACGCCGTCGAGTCGGCGAAGAAGGCGTAACGGCGGTGGGGGACCTGCTGCTGGCCCGGCACGGCGAGACCGAGTGGAGCAGAGCGGGCCGGCACACCGGCCGGACCGATCTGCCGCTCACCCGGCACGGCGAGGAACAGGCCAGGTCCCTGGTCCCGCTCCTGGCGGGCCGGACCTTCGCACTGGTCCTCACCAGCCCGCTGGTCCGAGCCCGGCGCACCGCCGGGCTCGCCGGCCTGACCGGGGCCGTACCGGATGCGGACCTGCGGGAATGGGACTACGGCGGCTACGAGGGGGTCACCACCGCGGACATCCACCGCACCCGGCCCGGCTGGGACCTGTGGACCGACGGCGTGCCGCCCGGCCCGGGCCTCCCCGGCGAGTCTCCCGAGCAGGTGGGCGAGCGCGCCGACCGGGTGCTGGCCCGGGTGGCCGGGGCGCTCGACGAGGGCGACGTGATGCTGGTGGCGCACGGCCACCTGCTCCGCGTGCTGACGGCCCGCAGGCTGGGGCTGTCCCCTGCCGAAGGGCGCCTGTTCCGCCTGGAGACGGGCACGCTGAACCGGCTGTCGCTGGAGCACGGCAGGCCGGTGATCGCGGAGTGGAACACCCGGCCGTGAAGGGCGCGGGCGCCGGCCGTCCGACGGGGGGCCTACCCCCCGTCGCCCCGCGGGATCCCGTACACCCGCTCCACCCGCAGCCGCAGCACCAGCCGCCGGTCGCGGACCATCGCGGCGCGGTAGTCGTCCCAGTCGGGGTGCTCGCCGTTGACGTCCCGGTACAGCCGGACGAGTTCCTCCACCGCCTCGTCGTGCGGGTCGGCCGCGACGGCCGAGAGCTCGGCGGTGCCCTCGGCGACCGTGTAGGCCCACCGGTCGGCGGTGGTCACGTGGTACGAGACCCGCGGGTCCCGCCGCACGTTGCGCGTCTTGGCACGGTCGTCCGTCACCGAGACGCGCACGGTCCGCTCGTCCGGGTAGTAGGCGTGGTTGACGTTGGACAGCTGGGGCCGTCCGTCACGCTTCAGCGTGACGAGCACTCCGCTGTTCCCCTCGGCGAGCAGCCCGAGCAGTGCGTCCTGCGTGGCGTCCTGGGTCATACCCCGGTCAACGGACCGCACGGGGCCGGCGTTCCCGTCGGCGCCCGGTGGGGTGGTCCGCATTCACCTCGACGAGCGGGAGCGGAGGAGAGCGATGGCACTGCTGCGGCAAGAGGTCGGTCCGGAGGAGGCCGGGCTGGACGCCGGTGCGCTGGAGCGCCTGGACCGGCACTTCGCGCGTCGGGTCGACGAGGGGCGGATGCCCGGATTCCTCGTGGCCGTCGCGCGCGGCGGACGCGTCGCGCACCTCACGGCGTACGGGGCGCGGGACGTCGCGGCCGGGCTGCCGGTGGAGAGCGACACGCTGTGGCGGATCTACTCCATGACCAAGCCGGTGACGTCCGTGGGCGCGCTGATGCTGGTGGAGGAGGGGCGGCTGGCACTGGACGATCCGGTCGGACGCCATCTGCCGGCCTTCGCCGAGCCCCGGGTGTACGAGGGCGGGTCCGGCGACGACGTACGGACCCGGCCGGCCGCCGGACCGCTGCTCGTCCGGCACCTGATGACCCACACCGCCGGACTGACGTTCGGCTTCTACCACGCCCACCCCGTCGACGCGCTGTACCGGGCGGCCGGGCTGGAGTCGTCGGTGGTGCCGGGGGCCGGCCTCGCCGAGACCGTCGACCTGTACGCGCGTCTTCCGCTGCAGTTCGATCCGGAGACGCAGTGGAACTACTCGGTGGCCTCCAACGTGCTGGGGCGGATCGTCGAGGTGGTGTCCGGGCGGCCGCTGGACGTCTTCCTCGCCGAGCGGGTCTTCCGGCCGCTGGGGATGGCGGACGCCGGGTTCCACGTCACCGACGAGCAGGCGGGGCGGCTCGCGGAGCTGTACGGGGAGACGGAGGGCGGAGGCCTCGAGACCATCGCCGGGCTGCCGTTGCGGGGGCGGCCGCGGTTCCTGTCCGGCAGCGGGGGGATGGTGGCCTCCGCGCACGACGTGCACCGGTTCATGGAACTGCTGCGCCGGCGCGGCGAGCTCGACGGCGTGCGGCTGCTCGCCCCCGAGACCGTGGAGCTGATGACCCGCAACCACCTCCCCGGCGGCGCCGACCTGCGCGCCTTCGGCAGCCGCCCCGCACACGACGACCCCGGCAACGACGGCGTCGGCTTCGGGCTCGGCGTCTCCGTCGTCGTCGACCCGTCCCGTACGCAGGCCCCGGCCGGCCTCGGCACGTACGGCTGGAGCGGGGTGGCCACCACCACCTTCTGGGTCGACCCGGGCCGCGACCTGACCGTGCAGTTCTACACGCAGGTGCGGCCCCGGTCCTCCAACCCGGTGTTCCGGGAACTGAGGCGGCTGGTGCACGACGCCGTGGCCGGCTGACCGCGGACGCGGCCCGCGGCGCCGGTCACGACCAGTGCGCCACCGCGTCGAGGTGGGGCAGGTGGTGGTCGAGGCGTTCCCGCTTGGTGCGCAGGTAGGTGATGTTGTTCTCGCAGGGCGGGATCAGCAGCGGCACCTGCTCGGCGACCTGGACGCCGTGCCGGACCAGCGCCTCCCGCTTGCGCGGGTTGTTGGACATCAGCCGGACCGACCGCACGCCCAGGTCCTGGAGCATCCCGGCGGCGACGGCGTAGTCGCGGGCGTCCACCGGCAGGCCGAGGGCGAGGTTCGCCTCGACGGTGTCCAGTCCCTCCGCCTGCAGGGCCATCGCGCGCAGCTTGGCGAGCAGGCCGATGCCGCGGCCCTCGTGCCCCCTCAAGTAGACGACCACGCCCGCCCCTTCGGCGACGACCGCGCGCAGCGCCGACGCCAGCTGGTCGCCGCACTCGCAGTGCCGGGAACCGAAGGCGTCGCCCGTCAGGCACTCCGAGTGCAGCCGGGTGAGGACACCGTCCGTGCCGATGTCGCCGTACACCAGGGCCACTTGCTCGTCACCGCGGTCGTGGTCCAGGTAGCCGATCGCCTGGAATTTCCCGTACACGGTGGGCAGCGGCGCATTCACGACGCGTTCCACACCGGTCCGCTGCGGAGACTTCTTGCCGAGTACGCCTACTTTTTCTGTCATGATTCTCGAGTTCCTCAGTCCTGAGCAGAGACGAAAGGCCGTGACGATATGGATGGTTCACAAAAGCGGTCGGCGGCATACGGCCCGGGGTACGGTCTGTTGCCGGCGGACACCACGGAGGATGTACGGACGCGGGGCGCCGGAGTCTCACGGCAGGTCGCGGTTCTTCCCGTCGGGAGTTTCGAGCAGCACGGTCCGTTCCTGCCGCTGGCGACCGACACGCTGGTCGCCTGCGCGATCGCGCGGGAGATCGCCGACGCGTACCCGGTGCACCTCCTTCCTCCGGTGACGATCTCCTGCTCGCACGAGCACGCGGCCTGGCCGGGGACCGTCTCCCTCTCCTCCGTGACCCTTCACGCGGTGATACGGGACATCGCCGACTCGCTCCGCCGGTCGGGCGTGGACGCCCTGGTGCTGGTCAACGGACACGGCGGGAACTACGTGCTCGGCAACGTCGTCCAGGAGTCCTCCGCGCGCGGTGAGCGGATGGCGCTGTTCCCGGCCCCGGAGGACTGGGAGGCGGCGCGGCGGCGGGCCGGTGTGGTCACCTCGCTGCTCACCGACATGCACGCGGGGGAGATCGAGACCTCCGTCCTTCTGCACACTCGTCCCGAATTTCTCCGGCCCGGTTATGAGACTTCCGATTCCGTCGCGGACGACCGGCGTCATCTGCTCACCCTCGGCATGTCCGCCTATACCGATTCCGGTGTCATCGGCCGACCTTCACGGGGTTCGGCGGAAAAGGGGAAGGAACTGCTGGCGAGCCTGGCGGATTCCTTCGGCGCGTATTTCTCCCTGCTGACCTCCGGGGGCGGTACGGCGGACGCGGCGGACGCGACCGGCACGGCGGGCGCGGCGGACGGCGACGGGCGCGGATAGGCGTCCTTCCGCGCGCCGGGGGACGTGGTGGTCCGGGACCCGGCGCGCAGCCCCGCGTACCAGCGGGCGACGAGCACGACGA
This sequence comes from Streptomyces griseomycini, assembly GCF_014203535.1. Classification (GTDB taxonomy): domain Bacteria; phylum Actinomycetota; class Actinomycetes; order Streptomycetales; family Streptomycetaceae; genus Streptomyces; species Streptomyces griseomycini. The sequence goes on along the minus strand of NZ_JACHJI010000012.1, from coordinate 93,100 downwards.
CCCCGGGCAGGCTCGCCACGAGGCTGAGCACCCCGTAGACCACCGCGACGGCCAGCCCCCGGCCGGCACCGAGCCCGGCCGCACCGAACGCCCAGGCGGTGACGCCCTCCCGGGGTCCCCAGCCGCCGACGTTCAGCGGCAGCCCCATGGCGAGCAGCGCCAGCACGGCGAGCGGCAGCAGCTCGGTCACGGAGGCACCGGCTCCGACGACGTCGGCGGCGAGCACGAACATCGCGACGTACCCGGCCAGCACGACGGCGGAGGAGACGAGCACCCCGGGTGCGTTGCGCCGGGAGAGCAGTCCCTCGCGCGCCTCGGCGAGCATCCCGCGCAGTGCCCGGCCCCGGCGCGACGGAGCCCGGTTCATGCGCAGGGCGAGGACGACGGCGCAGGCCCCCAGCACGGCCGGGACGGCGAGCGGGGCGGCGTGCCGGACCTCGTCCCGTACCGGGGACGGCGCGGTCAGCAGCACCACGGCCCCGGCCGCGAACAGCGCGAGCTGCCCGGCGGTCCGCTCCAGGACCACCGCCCGCACCCCGCGCCCCAGGTCACCGGCGCTCTGCCCGTGCCGCACCGCCCGGTGGACGTCGCCGAGGACGCCTCCGGGCAGCGCCGCGTTGAGGAACAGGGCCCGGTAGTAGTCGGCGACCGCCGGGCCGAACGGCAGCCGGATCCGCAGGCCCCGGGCCACCAGCGCCCAGCGCCAGGCGCTGAAGACGGTGGTCACCAGCCCGATCCCGAGCGCCGCGAGCAGTGTCGGTCCGTCGACGCGGCGCAGCCCGTCCAGGAGGGCGCCGGTGCCGAGCCGCCACAGCAGGACCGCGAGCAGGGCGCCGCCGGCGAGGGCGCCGAGGCGGGTGCGTACGGCACGGGTGGTGAGGCGGGCGGGGAGTCCGCGGGACGCCGCCCCGGCCCGTGCGGTCGGCACGGACTCCCCCGCCGCGGGCGCCCGGACCGTCCGCGCGCTCATGCGGCTCCGCCCACCGGCCGGCACAGGGCGAGCAGGTCGCTGTGGTGGACGACGACCCGCAGCTCCCCCGCCGCGCAGGCCGCCAGGCGCTCGGCCAGGTAGCGGTCGGCGCGCTCCGCCAGTGCGGGCCGCTCCTCGACCGCCGCGCCGACCCAGCCCCGCAGCCACTGCTCGGTCAGCGCGGCCTGCCCGGGGCCGAGCCGCCAGGGGCTGGGGTTCAGCCGTACCGTCGCACCGTGCTCGCCGAACGCCTCCGCCGCCACCGCGACCGCGTCCGGGCCGAGCAGGCCCTCCCGGCGCTGGTGGGCGTTGAACGCCTCGGTGATCTCCCGGTCCATCGGGTGCGGCGCGGTCAGCTCGACGCGTCCGGCGACGGACAGCGTGAGCAGGGCCGGGCAACCGGCTCCGGCGCAGGCGGCGGCGAGGGCCCCGACCTCCTCGCGGGTGAGGACGTCGAGCAGCGCGGACGCCGTCACCAGGGAGGCACCGGCCAGCGCCTCCGGGGTGAGCCGGGCGACGTCGCCGCGCCGGGTCTCGACGGTGACGCGGCTGCCGTCGGCGGCGGAGCGCGGGGAGCCGACGGCGGCGAAGTGCAGCAGGTAGGGGTCGCGGTCGTGCAGGACCCAGTGCTGGGCGCCGTCCAGGTGGGGCGCGAGCCAGCGGCCCATCGAGCCGGTGCCGCAGCCGATGTCGTGGACGACGAGTCCGCCGGCCCGTCGCGGCAGGTCGGCGAGCCGGATGCGCAACGGGTCGAGCAGGTCGTGCGAGCGGGCGGCGGCGTCGGCGGGCTCGCGCAGCGCCAGCCACTCGGGCGCGTACCGGGGCGGTTCCCCGGGCCCCTCCCCGGTCTCGCGCAGGCGCAGGGTGGTCCGTTCCCCGGGGCGGCGCGCGGGGCCGGCGCCGGGGACGACGGAGGGCCGGGCCGGGATCGCGTCGCCGTGGCGCGTGGTGGTCGCCGGTTCGGTCATGCCGCCCTCCGGGGTTCGGCCGGGAGCCGGCGCAGTACCGCCGCCAGGCCCTGTGCGGTGCTCGCCCAGCCGCCGAGCGCGGCACGCCGACCGCGGGCGGCGGCCTTCAGCCGGCGCCGCACGTCGGCCTCGCCGAACCAGCCGCGCAGCTCGGCGGCGATGGCCGCGGGGTCCTCCGGCGGGACGAGGATGCCGGGCACCGAGCCGTCGGGCGCCCGGCCGACCGCCTCGGGCAGCCCGCCGACGTCGGTGGCCAGCACCGGGATGCCGCGCGCCAGCGCCTCGGTGACCGCCATGCCGTACGTCTCCGCGTACGACGTGAGGACCATCAGGTCGGCGGCGGCGTAGCTGGCGTCGAGTGCGGCACCGGACCGCGGCCCGGTCAGCTCGAGCCGGTCCTCGAGGCCGTGCCCGCGGATCCGGGAGCGCAGGTGGGCGACGTAGCCGGGGTCCTGGGTGAGCCCGCCGACGAGGGCGCAGCTCCACGGCAGGTCGGCCACCGCCGCCAGCGCCTCCACGAGCCGGTGCTGCCCCTTGCGCGGCGTCACGGCGGCCACGCACAGGAGGCGTGAGACGCCGTCGGTGCCGGGGGCCAGGGGCGCGATGTCGGCGCCGGGCGCGGCGACGTGGACGCGGTCGGGGGCGAGGCCGTGGTGGGAGACGAGACGGCGCACGGCCCAGTCGCTGGTGGCGATCACGGCGGGCACCGCGCGCAGCACCGCACGCTCGCGGGCGTCCAGGTCTGCGGCGACGGCCGGGTCGAGGCCGGTCTCGTCGCCGAGCGGGAGGTGGACGAGGACGGCCGTCCTCAGCCGCCGCGCCTGGGGGACGACGAGCTCGGGGACCCCGCAGGCGACCAGCCCGTCGAGCAGGACGACGGCGCCGTCCGGCAGTCCGCGCAGGGTGCGGGCGAGCGCCGTGCGGGCGGCGGCGTCCGGCCGGGGCCAGTCACCGGCCACGACGTGCCGGTCGACCCGCCAGCCGAAGCCGGGCAGGTCCAGGCACACCCGCCGGTCGTAGGCGTTGCCGCCGCTCGGCGTGGCCGGGTCGTCGACACCGCCCGGCATCACGAAGTGCACCGTGCGCAGGGACATGGGGATGATCCCGTCGTTCCTCGGGAAGGACGCCTGCGGGGGAACGTAGTCCAGGCGGGCGGTCCCGGCCCGGTCGATGGTCGTGTCGGTCACAGGGCACGCTCGTAACTCGCCCAGGCGATGTGCGACTCGTGCAGCGTGACGGCGATCTGGGCGATGCCCTGGGCGCCCTCGCCCAGGGCCCCCTTGTGGATGCGTTCGGCGAGGCGGTCGGCGATGACCTTGGCCAGGTACTCGGTGGAGGTGTTGATCCCCGAGAAGTCGGGTTCGTTGTCGAGGTTGCGGTAGTTCAGCTCGCCGACGACGGCCCCGAGTTCCCGCGTGGCCAGTCCGATGTCGACCACGATGTTGTCCTCGTCCAACTGTTCGCGCCGGAACGTGGCGTCCACGAGGAACGTGGCCCCGTGCAGGCGCTGGGCCGGTCCGAAGACCTCGCCGCGGAAGCTGTGGGCGATCATGATGTGATCGCGGACGGTGATGCTGAACAACGGACGACCCTCCAGGTGCGGCGCGTCTGCTCCCCGGTCGGTCTGACGCCGGGGATGCCGTGTAGTACGGCTGACTGCATTCCCGTGTTCAGCGTCCGCTACGTCTTTTCTCAGGTCAGGCGCGCTCGTTCCCGTCCGGGGCGCCGTAGCGGACGCGGTGGCACAGCGCCGGGATCTCCCCGGAGGCGAGCCGGGGCATGACGTCGGGCAGTTCCTCGAAGGCGGACTCGCCGGTGACGAGGGCGTCGAGCGCGGGGTCGGCGAGCAGGTCGAGGGCGAGGGCGAGCCGGTCGGCGTAGCTGCGGTTCGCGCGGGCCGGGGAGACCGTGCCGACCTGGCTGCTGCGGATGACCAGCCGCCGCGAGTGGAAGGCCTCACCCAGCGGGAGGCTCACCTTCCGGTCGCCGTACCAGCTCAGCTCGACGACCGTGCCCTCGGCGGTGAGCAGCTCGAGCGCCCGGCTCAGCCCCTGCTCGGTGGCGCTGGCGTGCACGACCAGGTCGCACTCGCCGAGCGCGTCCCCCGGGAGCGCGAAGCCGACGCCGAGCGCCTCGGCGGTCTTCGCCCGCGCGGGGTCGGCGTCGACGAGCTGGACGCGCACGCCGGGGAAGCGCGCCAGCAACGCGGCCACCGAGCAGCCGACCATGCCGCCGCCGACGACGGCGATCCGGTCGCCGACCAGCGGCGCGGCGTCCCACAGGGCGTTGACGGCGGTCTCCACGGTGCCGGCCAGCACCGCCCGTCCGGCGGGCACGCCCTCCGGCACGGGCGTGACGGCACGCGCCGGGACGACGTACCGGGTCTGGTGCGGGTAGAGGCAGAACACCGTCCGGCCGGCGAGTTCCCCGGGCCCCTCCTCCACCACCCCCACGTTGAGGTAGCCGTACTTCACCGGCCCCGGGAAGTCGCCCTCCTGGAACGGCGCCCGCATGGCCGCGTGCTGGCTCTCCGGCACCCCGCCGCGGAAGACGAGCGTCTCCGTGCCGCGGCTCACCCCGGAGTACAGCGAGCGCACCAGCACCTCGTCCGCACCGGGAGCCGGCAGGGCGACCTCGCGGATCTCCCCTCGTCCAGGCGAGTCGAGCCAGAACGCACGAGCGGTGCGGTTCATCGAAATCCTCCTGAACGGTCGGGAAGCTGCACGCGTACCGAGTGGTGCACAGGCCGCGCACAAGGTAGCGGCGTTGATCGACTCTGTCACACGGCCGGAGGATGTTCGGTGGCCCTGAACCACAGTTACGACGCGAGGCTCGTACAGCAGGAGACCGCCGTGGGGGCGGGCGTGCAGGTCCTGTTGCTGGCCCTGATCGGCACGGCGATCGGGATGGGCCCGGCGGGCTGGCTGACCGGCCTGGCGTTCGCGACCGCCACCTGGGCGGCGCTCTCCCGGGCCCTGCACCGGGCCCGGCTGCGCTCCTTCGGCGCGGCCAACCGGGTCACCCTCGGCCGGGCCGCCCTGGTCGGCGGCGTGACGGCGCTGGTGGCCGACTCGTTCCAGGACTCGCCGCCCGTCTCCCTCCTCGTCGGTCTGACCGCCGTGGCGCTGATCCTCGACGGCGTGGACGGGAAGGTGGCGCGCAGGACCGGTACGTCGACCCCGCTGGGCGCCCGCTTCGACATGGAGGTGGACGCGTTCCTGATCCTGGTGCTGAGCGTGTACGTGTCGATGGCGATGGGGCCGTGGGTGCTGCTCATCGGCGCGATGCGGTACGTCTTCGTCGCGGCGGCGCGCGTCTGGTCCTGGCTGACCGCCCCGCTGCCGCCGAGCACGGCCCGCAAGACGGTGGCCGCGCTCCAGGGGGTGCTGTTGCTGCTGGCGGGCTCGGGTCTGCTGCCGCACGCGGCCGACGTCGGTGTGGTGGTGCTGGCGCTGGGGCTGCTGGTGTGGTCGTTCGGGCGCGATGTGCTGTGGCTGTGGCGGACGTCTCGGGTGCGGGTGGTGGCTCCCGCCGCTGCCGAGGTACGGGAACTGGTCGCCGGGTGACACGGGGCGGGACGGACGGGGTACGAGGCGTGACGGACGGGATGCGGGACGGGGCACCGGGCCGGGCACGACGCGGGGTGCGGGGCGGTCACGGGCGCCTCCGCCTCGGCAGCGGCCCCGCCGCCGCGACGGACCCGCGTGCAGGTACACGGACCGGTGACCGCCGTCGGCGGCGGCGAGGGCGGCAGTCCGGGACATCGTCTCCGTGCGACCCCGCCCTCCAGGACTGCCGCCTCACCGGCTACTCGACACCCGCCGCGTCGAGCAGCCGGACCACGTCCCTGCGTCCGTAACCGAGCACGCGGGCCCGGTGAGCGGCCATCAGCACCAGGTGGGCGACGGTCTTCGCCGCGTACCCGTTCTCGTGGTCGGCGTCGGACCGTTCCTGGGGCTTCTCGACGCCCAGGCTGTTCATCACCAGCCCGTGCTCGCGACGGATCTCCGCGACCGTACCGGCGACCGCGTCCAACAGCGTCCTCCCCGGACGCTCGCACTCCAGGGCGAAGCACCCCCGGTCGACCGGTACGCACCCCTCCGGCGGACGCGCCCGCAGCCCCGCATACCGCTCGTCCCCGAATCCGGCGGCCCGGAACTCGTCGTGCACCAGCGAGAACCGGTGGAAGCCGGGCGGCACCGGAGGCGGTGGAGGTGTGTACTCCCACCCCGCGTCCTCGTACAGCAGCCTCTTCACCTCCTCTTCGTCGGCGTTCGTCACCGTGAACCCGGTGGCGTCGTTGCGCCCGGTCGTCGTGCCGTCGGGGTTGCGGTGGAGAAGCAGGCTCATGGCGCGCTCCGATCGTCCGTGTCGAAGGTGAACCGTGTCGAGGGTGAACGGGACGCCCCCGTCACCGGATCGAACGGACCGTCGGCCCCGCACGTGCCCGCATCGCACGGCATCACCCGATCGCGTGACCTCGCGCGCCGACGGCGCCGTCCGCCGGCCCCGGCACCACCACCGCGACGAACCGCCGTTCCGTCAGGAGCGGTTGTCAGAAGTGAGCGTTATCCTCGCAAAGCGCTTGTGACACATGTGTCTTACGGCCACGGGGGTGTCCATGCACGACCCTGACCAGAGCTTCCCTCGGAACTGTCCGGGCGGTCACCCGGGCATGTCGACCGAGGCGGGGATCGACGTCCAGCGACAACTGGAGTCCCTGATCCAGGACTTCCGGACCAGCGACCCCCCGATGCCGGTCATCGTGCTGCACGCCGAGGACTCCGCCGACGACGACCGCGTCACCGAACTCGTCGACGAACTGCGCGAAGGGCAGCAGCGTCACGGTACGCGCCTGGCCGTCGCCCCGACCGAGCCGCAACCGGGGGACTCGGACCCCACGGCCCGGGCCGCGCGGCTCCTGTGCGACCTCGGCGACTCCAGGAAGTGGGGCGACCGGTCCGCCGCCTACCGGCCCTACGCCTTCCCCCGCCTGGGCCTCGTCCGCGCCCTCCAGGAGGCCACCGAGGATCCGGAGATGCGCGAGCACTGGCCGACCGCCCCCGCCGGCACCCCGGACGGGAACGTCCAGCGGGAGCAGGCCCAGACACACCTGCTGCGCATCCTGGCCCGGCAGCGCTGGCGTCCCCGCAGACCCTCGCGCCGGCACCGGCAGATGCTGCTCACCGACGTGCAGCAGTTCCTCCCCATGGGCGTCCTGGGCGCCTTCACCGCGCTGCTCACCCGCCCCGAGTGGTACATCGCCGTCCTGGCGGGCATCGGGCTGATGATCCTGCTCGCCGTCCTGAACCACGTCCCCGGGCGCGCGCCCCTCTTCCTGTGGCTGCGCAGGGAGAGCCGGTGGTTCCTGACCACGACGTTCCTCCAGTCCGCCGCCCGCCGCCAGTCGACCAGCGTGCGGCTGCTGCGGCCCGTCGGCTCCTGGCGGGCCATAGCGGCCCGCGCCTACGACGTGGCCGAGGCCATGCGGGAGGGCGGCCCGTTCCCCCTCCAGTTGTACGTGCTGGCGCTCTTCGAGGACCTGCGGGACAACCACCGGCGCGGCAGCTGGGACCTGCGGGGGTTCAAGCGGACGCGCCCGCCGGTGCTGTTCCTGCGCCGGATAGACCGGGAGAACGGCGGCATCGAACTGATCAGGGCGGTCAGCGACGTCCGCAGCCGGCGCAGCGAGCTCGACCCGCTGCTGATCGTGGCGGGCGTGGCGGCGGACGACGCGGCGCTGCTCGACCGGAGCGCGGACGGAAGTCCGCCGGCCGGCCGGCCGCAGGCCCCGGCCCGGTCCCCGCGCCTCCAGCAGCGGTTGCGGCACTGGTACGACGAATGGGCCGGGAACCTCCGGGCCGACCAGTCGCCGAGCAGGACGAACGCCCTGCCCTGGGTGCTCAGGATCCCGCTGCCCCGTGCGGAGCTGGTGCAGCTGCGGCAGACGGACTGGCGGTGCGTCAGGGCCCGGCACCGACCGCCCCTGGCCCGTGTGGTGTGGTCGGCGCACAGCCTGCTCCTCGTCCTCGCCCTCGCCGTCACCGCGGGCGTCGTCCACTCCCGCGAACTGCACCGGACGTACTGCTCGGCGGGCCTGCTCACCGCCGACCGCGACACCGAACGGCGCCCCGCGCCCGGCGGGGGCACGGAGTGCGTCGGGATAGCCGTCGGAGACGTCCGGTTCGGCGCGCACCTCCGGGACGGAGCCGACGGGGAGAGCCGGAGGGTGCGCGAGCTGGAGGACCTGGTGCACGCCGAGAACGCCGAGGTGCTGCGCGACCACCCCGACGCCTACGTCACGGTGGTGTACGCGGGTCCGCTGAGCTCCTCCCCGGTGGACCCCTCCCTGGTCAAGGGCGCCGAGGAACTGGCGGGCGTGTACCTCGCCCAGCGCGTCGTCAACGAGAACTACACGGTGAAGCTGCGCGTGCTGCTCGCCAACGGCGGCGCGGACATGGGGCACCAGCGCGTCACGGCCGACGCGATCGCCGAGTACGCCGACCGCGACCCGACCGTCGTCGGTGTCGTCGGCTTCGGCCGCGACCTGCAGAGCAGCCCCGACGTCACGCGCCGGCTCCACGCGGTGGGGCTGCCCGTCGTCTCCGGCACCAACTCGGCGACCTACCTGCCGAAGGAGTTCTCCAACTGGTTCAGCCTCGCGGCCCCCGACGAGCACCAGGCGAACGCGCTCGGTCTCGTCGCCCGGCAGCTGCGCACCCGGGGCGGATCCCCGCGCGCCCTGGTGCTGGCCCGCGACACCGAGGAGTCGCAGGACCGTTACACCAGCGAGCAGGCCCTCTACGGCGGGGAGATGCTGGAGCGGGAGGGCTTCCGGCTGCTGCCCGCGCAGAACTACCGGGTGGCGAACGGCAAGCCCGAACTGCGGCTGCACGCGGAGAGCATCTGCCGGGGGGAGAGCGTCCCCTCGGTGATCTACTTCGCCGGGCGGGTCGAGGACATCGGACCGCTGATGACCCAGCTGAGCACCGAACCGGGCTGCGCGAACAGGGAGATGTCGATCCTCACGGGCGACGACCTGAGCAAGGCCAGGTTCTCCGGCACGGGCGGCCGCGACGGCGTGGCCCCGCGGATCACGCTGTACCACGCGGCCCTGGCGGAGCTGGAGGAGGCCGCGTCCGGGACCGCCTTCTACGAGGAGGCCGCCAAGTACCTCCCCTGGCTGGAGGACGGGAGGGCCACGTACGACGCAGCCGACTTCGCCAGCGGGCAGACGGCCCTCTCCCACGACGCCACGCGTGCGCTGTACTGGGCGGCCAGCCTCGGGGACGTGCGCCAGAGCCGCGCGGCGACCTGGGTCAACCTCAGGAGCGTCAAGCTCGACGGGATGGCCACCGGGACGATCGACTTCACCGACGCGCCCCTGTACGGCGAACGGCACGGCCACAGCATCGTCCTCAAGCGGGTCCGGAGGACCCCGGGAGGCGTCTCGGAGGCGGAGGTCCTGTGCAGCAGACCGGCCGGCAGCGGCAAGCCGCTCGACGTGCGGGAGTGCTCGATCGGGTGAGCGGGAACCGGAGCGGGGGCGTGCGAGGGTTGTCCGCATGACCGAAGAGAAGCACGGCGGCCTCCTGGCCGGTCTGGACGAGGTGGACTGGGCCGGACTGGAGCACGCCTACGGCAGCGCCGCGGACGTCCCCGGGCGGCTGAGGGACCTGTGCGGCGACGACGAGACCGCCCGCGGCAAGGCCCTGAGCGGGTTGTTCACGAGCATCTTCCACCAGGGCAGCCGCTACGAGGCCTCGCCCCACGCCGTGCCGTTCCTGGCCCGCATCGCCGTGGCGGGCCCGCGGCCGGTCCGGGTGGACGTGCTGTGGCTGCTGACCCGCCTGGCGGTGGACTGGCACGACGAGTACGACCTGCCCCGCGGGATCGACACCGCGGCCTGGCGCGCGGCCGCCGCCGGGCACGCGCCGGAGAACCTCCTGCCCTGGTACGACGGGCAACTGGCCGTCGAGCAGGACGGGGAGCGGCGCCGCCGGCTGGAGGAGATGCGGGAGTACTGCGCGGCCGGGAAGCCCGTCGACGCGCGGGACGGCGCCCTGCGCTCCTACGACGCGGTCCGGGCCGAACTGCCCGGCCTCCACCGCCTCCTGGACGACCCCGACCCGCAGGTGCGCACCCGGATCGCCTACCTGCTCGCCTGGTTCCCCGAGGAGGCCTCCCGGTCGCTGCCACGGCTGCTCGCGCGCCTCGCCGCGGAGGACGACCCGGGCGTGACGGCCACCGCGCTGGTGGCCGCCGGTCTGGTGGGCGACGTCACCCTCGTACCGCGCCTGCGGCCCTACCTGGAGGCCGAGGACCGGCTGCTGCGCTGGGCGGCGGCCACGGCCCTCGCCCGGCTGGCCGGCGGCCCCGACGGCGCCGACGTGCTCGGAGCCGGCCTGTGCGACCTGGTGATCGGCGAGCTGGCCGCCGCCGCGGCGGACGTCGTCCCCCGTCCCCTCACGGACTTCGACGAGGGTAACCCGCACAGCTACGTCGCCCGTTCGCTGCTGCCCCTGGTCCCGCACGCCCCGGACACCGTGCTCGGCGCCGTCGTCGAGGCCTTCGGCGGGATGCCCGACCGGAAGATCGCCGACCTGGCGGAGGACGTGGTGCGTGCGGCCTTCCACGACGCCGCTGCCGGCCCGCTGCCGCCGTTCCCCGGGCTCGGCGGCGGACAGCGGCGCGTCCTGCGCTTCCTCGCCCGTACCGGTCCGTGGGGTGACTACGGGCGGCGCTTCGAGCGGACCCTCCGCGAACTCGGGCTGCCCGACACCCAGGCCGCGCTCTGCGCCTACGCCGGGGTCACGGCCGGCACGCCGGTCCGGTCCGGCGACGACCCGTGGGTGTGAACGAGGACGTCCGGGGCCTCCGGCCGGCGTCCCCGGCCCAGGACCACCGGCAGGGCGGTTGTTACGCTCCCGGAATGAGGATTCCGGGACCCGACGAGATCCGCGCACTGCACGAGAAGCACGCGCCCACCGCCGAGGCGTTCGCCCTCGTCCACACGCACTGCGAGATCGTCTGGAGCATCGCCGAACAGCTCATCTCGGTCTCGCGCCCCGACGTCGACGCCGAACTGGTCCGTGCCGGCTGCCTCCTCCACGACATCGGCGTCTACCGCCTCTACGGGGACGACGGGCGGCTGGACCACGGGAACTACATCCGGCACGGACTGCTCGGCCAGGAGATCCTCGAGGAGGAGGGCTTCCCCGAGGCCCTGTGCCGGTTCTGCTCCCACCACACCGGAGTGGGGGTCACCACGGACGACGTCCTGCGCCAGGGTCTCCCGCTGCCCCCCGCCGACTACCTGGCGGAGACGGCGGAGGAGAGGCTGGTGATGTACGCGGACAAGTTCCACAGCAAGTCCCGGCCGTCGGCGTTCCTCTCCCCCGACGCGTACGCCGCCCACGTACGCCGCTTCGGCGAGGACAAGGTCGCCGCCTTCCGGGCCCTGCGCACGGAGTTCGGCGAGCCCGACCTCACCGGGCCGGTGCCGGACGGCGGCGTGTCCGCCCGGGTGTGAGACGACGGCGGCGGCCGGGCGGCGGTCCGCGCGCGTGCGGCCCACCCGGTCGCCGGCCGGCCGGGGCGGCGGAGGCACACGGGCCGTCCACGCTCCTCCGTGTACGGATTGACCACCTCGCGCCGGCCGCCGCCTCCGTCCACTCGCCGTCGGTGCACAGCTCGCCCGTCGCGGGTCCTCCCTCGCCTCCGGCCGGTACCGATCGGCCTGCCGGCCGGCGGCACGGCCCATCGTGCGGTCGGCGGCCGCGGGGCGCACGGCCACCGTCGCGACCGGGTGGCCGGGTGCCCTGGGCGGGCTGACGACCGGCCGGGACGGGACCGGACGGGACGGCCGGAGGCGAACGGTGCCTCGACGGCGTGGACGGGAGGAAGGCTCCCGGACGCCCGCGGTTCACGCCCAGGGGTCGGGGATCACCTCGGTCGCCGACTCGAGGACCTTCTCCACCCGCAGGACCGCGCTGCGGACGGCCCCCGACTCCGCGACCAGCACGTCGGGGACGTGGGACTCGTGGAAGCGGAGGTACCCGACGGTGCCCACCGTGGTCGTGCGCGCGCCGAGCCACAGCACCATCCTGCGCAGGTCGTCGAACTCGTCGGGGTGCGCCTCCTGCCGCACGGCCAGCGCCCACTGCGGGCCGTCCGAGCACAGCTCCCCCACCAGCGCGCCCCCGATCCGCAGCGCCGGCCCCCGGTCCGCCCAGAGGGGGTACTCGTACCCGTCGTCCTGCCGGCCGCCCTCCTCCCCCAGGTGCCAGCGGAGCAGGGCGAGGTCCCGCGGCGGGAGCGAGCCCGGCAGGTCGAGCGTGAGCTGGAGTTCGTAGACGTCGGCCATGATCGAAAGGCTACGGGTCCCGGACCTGCTCGTTCTCCGCCGGTCGACCGGGAGCGCCTCCCGGTCCGAAGGCCGGGGAGACCGCTGGGTGAGTGCCCGGCGGACGCCGGGAGCGGGGCGGGCCGGCCGCGGGGTCAGCCGGTGCGGCGGACGAGGAGGACGTGGTCGGTGACCTCGGCGGTGCGCCCGTCCGGGCCGGTGGCGGTCCGGCGGGGTGTGTCGGCCCGCTCGACCGTCCACGTGGCCGGGTCCAGGCCGATGTCCGCGGCGACTTCCCGGGGACTCGGATAGTGGATGTCGGGGTCCTGGTCCCACGACCACGGCGCGGTCGAGCCGTGGTCGACGACCAGCAGCCGCCCGCCCGCGCGCAGTGCGTGCGCGGCCGCGCGCAGGACGGCCGCGCGGTCCAGGTCGAAGGGGGTGTGCAGGTAGTGGGCGCAGACCAGGTCGAATCCGCTGAACGGGAAGGGCTCGCGCAGGTCGTGCCGCACCGTGGTGACGCGCTCGCCCAGGCCGTGTGAGCGGGCGAGGGCGGCGAGCCGCTCGACGGCCACGGCCGAGATGTCGACGGCGGTGACCCGCCACTCCCGGCGGGCCAGCCACAGCGCGTCGCCGCCGTTGCCGCATCCGAGGTCCAGCGCGTCACCGGGCGGCAGGCCCGCCGCCGTCTCGGTGAGGCGGACGTTCGGCCGGGGGTCGCCGGCCTCCGGCCGGGCCGCGTGGACGCCGTCCCAGAACGTGACCGCATCGGTGGTGCTCATCAAGGCTCCTTGTGTCGGTGTGCCGCTCAGTCTCGTGAGGCGTCCCGCCGTTTGGCACGGAATCTTGCGGTTGTGGCAAGGTGGCCCGATGGACCACCCTGCGGACGACGAAGTGCTCGACGCGGTCGGGCCGCGGCTTCGCGCGCTGCGCCGCGACCGCGGCATCACCCTCGCCGACCTCGCGGCACGGACCGGTGTCTCGGAGAGCACCCTGTCCCGGCTGGAGAACGGGCAGCGCAGGCCGACCCTGGAACTGCTGCTGCCGCTGGCCCGTGTCCACGGCGTTCCGCTGGACGACCTCGTCGGCGCCCCGCGCACCGGCGACCCCCGGATCCACCTCAGGCCGATCAGGCGGTTCGGCATGACCTTCGTGCCCCTGTCCCGGCGGCCGGGCGGGGTGCACGCGTTCAAAATGATCATTCCGGCCCGGTCGGAGCCACTGGAACCGGCCCTGCAGACCCATGAGGGTTTCGAGTGGCTCTACGTGCTCGACGGCCGCCTGCGGCTCGTGCTCGGCGAGCGCGACCTGACGCTGCCGCCCGGTGAGGCAGCCGAGTTCGACACCTCCCTGCCGCACTGGCTGGGCAGCGCCGACGGCGGTGCGGTCGAGCTCCTCATCCTCTTCGGCCTGCAAGGGGTACGCGCGCACGTGCGCACCGACCCCCACCGGTCGCCGCAGGCGGGGAACCACCGGTGAGCCGGCGAGGTGGCGCACTCGGACGCCTCCTCGGCCTTGGAGCGGGGCACGAGCGGGCGCACGATCGGCCCTGACGTCCCGTCGGGTTCGACATACGGTCCCGGCAGCGTGGCCGGTGACGGAAGTGGTTCACTTGCTGCCGGTTCCCGTGCCGGGATCGCCTCTCCGTGTACCCCGTAGACCGAAGGAAGCCGTTTCGATGACCGCATCCGCTCCCCCACCGCCCCCTCCTTCCACCCCACCGGCTCCCGTCACCGGTGGCCGCGCTTCCTCCCGGTGGGTCGCGCCGGTGGTGGCCGCCGTCGTCGCCGCCGGTGCGGGCATGGGCGTCGGCTGGCTCCTGTGGGCCGGCCCGGACAGCGCGGCCTCCGGGACCGGCGTCGACAACGCGGCGGCCGACGCGGCGGGCGCCTGCCAGGCGTGGCAGCGGGTTCCGGCGTTCAGTGCGCTGGCCAACGGTGACAAGGACGCCTCGGCCCACTTCGACCGCGCCGTCGGTGCCGCCTCTCTGGCCCACGCGGCTGCCGAACTGGACGACCGCTACAAGTCCCTGAACGAGGCCTTCCAGGACGTCCACATGCGCCTGCGGACCTTCAAGGTGGAGGGTGCCGAAGCGGAGGCGGCCCACGAGAAGGTGACCGCCCTCTGCGCCGATCTGGACGACTGAAGGCCGGCGACCCGCGCGGGCTGCGACTCGAGGAGTAGGCCGATGGTCCCCCTCGCCTTCCCGGGGAGTCTCGGGCGATGATGCAACGGTGATCGATCTTCACCAGTTGGCTGCCTTCTGCACGATGTCCCTGCTGCTGTCCGCGATCCCGGGGCCGAGCGTGCTGTTCGTCGTCGGCCGGGCCCTGGCGCACGGGCGCCGGGCGGCGCTGGCGTCGGTGCTCGGCAACGCGCTCGGCGGGTACGCCCTCGTCGTCGCCGTGGCGTTCGGGGTGGGGAACGTGGTGGCGAGGTCGGCCCTCGCCTTCAGCCTGATCAAGATCGCCGGGGCCGCGTACCTGGTCTTCCTCGGTGTCCAGGCGATCCGGGGCAGCCGCACGCCTCCCCCGGAGCCCGGCGCCGCGCGGACCGCCGCCCGCGGAACGCTCCGGCAGACGTGGGAGGGGTTCACCGTCGGGGTGACGAACCCCAAGAGCATCGTCTTCCTGACCGCCGTGCTCCCGCAGTTCGTCGACCGGGACGCGGGTCACGTCGTCGGGCAGATCCTGCTCCTGGGGCTGGCCGGGGCGCTGCTCCAGCTGGCGTCCGACAGCGTCTGGGGACTGGCGGCCTCCGCCGCGCGGGCCTGGTTCGGCCGTTCCCCGCGCCGGATGTCACTCGTGGGCGGCGCCGGCGGCATGGCCATGATCGGACTCGGCGTCACGGTCGCCGCCACCGGCCGCGCGGACTAGGGAAGACCCATCCCGCGGACCGCTTCGCACCCGACCACCGCCTGAGCGAACTGCTCACGCCGGGCGTCCGGATCGCAGGCGCCGAGCCCCTTAACGCCTTCGCGGTCCGGCCCCGTCCGTGACCGGCACCCGTCGCACCACAACGCTCCACAACGCTCCACAACGAAGGCAACGCTCTTGGCACATAAGGCAGTTCCGCCGCTGCCCGTGCCCCGGAGCGGCCTTCCGGCTACGATCGGTCATGACGGGGCGAGACGCCGGCCGACGCACAGGGGGAGGGTGCGTGACGGACACCCGGCCGTTCACCGGCCTGAAGATCGAGGGCCGACGCGACCGCGCACACCTCGACACGCTGACGTCGATCGTGCCGGAGCCGTTGCGGGAGGAGTTCCGTCGCCTGCTGGACGGCCCCCGCGTCTACAAGCGGATCGGGCGCCACGACGACCGCACGTACTGGCTCAGCCAGAAGGAGGGCTCCGACCTGGTGACGCTGGAGGTCGTCCTGCCGGCCTACCAGAGCCGGGAGGAACTGCTCCAGGTGGAGCAGGAGCTGATGCCCGGTGCACTCCCGCCGGGGGCGGCCTTCCGCACGAGGCCGGTGAGCGACCCCTTCGACGACTCCCCGGAAACCGCGGCGGTCCTGCGCGGCGTCGACGCCGCGCTGGCACGCGGCGAACACTGGAGCACGGTGAGCGGCACCACACTGGAGTCGCTCCGGCGAGACTGGCTGCGCTCCCGCGGCCTGTACTAGGGCGCGTATCCGGTCAATCCGCGGATCCGCCCCCTCGGCGGGGCCCGGACCGGCAGGCACTCTCCCGTGACACGAGCGCAACTGGCCGATGACGAATGGGAGTTCACCGATCCGTATCCGCCGATCGGTGAACTGGCCGCCGACCGCAGGTACCGCCCACCGGCGTCCGTGCCGGCCACGGGCCGGGCCGCGGGCAGCCCGCAGTCCGTCCCGTGCCGGGCAGAGCACGGGTCCGCGGGCCCGTCGGCCGCCTCCGCGCCCCCGACACCGACTCCGAGTCCGGCCGCGGCCTCCTCCTCGTCACCGCCCTCGCCGCCGACTGGGGCGTCACCGACCGCCGCCCCGGCCCCGGCAAGACCGTGTGGGCGGTGGTGGGCACCGCGCGGGGCAGCCGGCCCGGCGTCCTCCGCCAGGAGCCCTCCGGACCGCGGTCACCGGCCCGGCGGGGTGCGTCCCGTGCCTGACGGGGCGGACCCGATCGACGGCCACGGGCGATCGGGTGCGCGGGTGCCGCCCGTGCTCTCCCGCCGATGGTCAGGAACCGATCCCTCCGCCGGACGGAGGCTCGGGCCCCGGCTCCTGCGGGTGTTCCCGTTCACCGCGGCCGGACACCTCACGGATGGATGCCCCGGCCAAGCCCTCAGGGACCCGCGTGCACCTGGCAGGCCCACAGGCTCGGGGTCCGCGGATACGTGTCGCGCAGGGTGCGCACGGCCCGGTGCAGGGCCTCTGCCGTGCGGGCGACGTCGAGCGTGCCGTCGCCCGTGTTCAGGTCCTCGTACACGCTGAGCGCGACCTCGGCCCCGATCACGTCGTCGACGTGCCACAGCGAGCCGACCACGTGGGGGAAGCCCGCCATCTGGAAGGCGCTGACGATGTGGACGGCCTCGTCGGCGAGCTCGGGGCTGGTGCGCAGGGTGGCGCAGGCGGAGAGGTAGGCGAGCCGGACCGACGGCAGCCGGAGCCGGGCCAGGTCGCGGACGGTCAGCGGGCGTTCGGCGTGGTCGTGCAGGACGAGCCGGCTGCCGGAGGGGTGCTCCAGGTCGCCCAGGGCGTGACAGGCGAAATGCGCGTGGGCGTGGCGGTGCAGGGCGGAGACGACCGCGGAGCGGGTGGCGGAGGTGTCCGCCAGCAGTGCGGCACCGGGGAGCAGGCGGGCCAGGTGCTCGGCCTCGCGGCGTGCGCCCGGGAGCGGGGCCTGTCCGGCGGCCTGCGCGACGCTGACGACGAGGGTTCCGGTGCCCGCCGGGCGGGCGGCGCGCCGACGGGCGTGGTGCAGGGCCCGCAGTGTCGGCGTGTACGAGGAGACCACCCGGTCCAGGGCGCCGGGGGCGCCGTCGGCGGGGGCCGCCGCGTGCAGGGGCAGCGTGCCCAGCAGGCCGCCGGGCGACCACCACACGCGGGTCGCCGCGGGGAGGCGGTCGAGGACCGGGCCGGTGACCGCCTGCCACAGCCAGGCGAGGGTCTCCCGTACCTCCTGCTGGGCGCGCTGCGCCTGCTTGCGGGAGGTTCCGGGCGTCTCGATGCGGACCAGCGCGTCCTCGAAGGCCTGCCGGCGCGTCGCCGTCGTCCGCGGGTCGAGGCCCGGGAGCGGCACGGCGTCGACGGAGTGCTCGGTGACGACCAGGGCGTCGCTGCCGTGCGGGGAGACGTTGACCAGGACCACCGGGCCCGCCGCGGCCGTCGCGCGCAGCTCGCGTTCGTCCCAGTCCCGCACCGGACGCAGCAGGCCCAGTTCGGGATGCTCGGCGCGGATCCGGGCGGTGAGGTCCCGCCACTCGGCGGCCAGTCGCTGCCGCAGATCGGCGCGGGCTTCGGGGCCGGCCGGTCCCTCTTCCGGCAGCTCCCCGCCGCCGGTCGCCGTGTCGAGGGCGTCCCGGAGCTCCTCGAAGCGGGCGGCGAGGTCGGGGGCGGACTCCCGGAGCCGGGTCAGGTCGCTGTCGGCGTCGAAGGCGTGGGAGAGGATCACGCCCCTGGCCTGTTCCAGCAGACCGACCGCGAGTCCGGGACGGCCGCAGCGCACCGCGCAGGCAGCGGCGGCGGCGCCCAGGCCGACGGTGCGGCTCAGCAGGAACTCCTGGTCGTCGCGGACGAGCTGGCGGGGTGCCACGGAGTGCAGCAGGTCGACCGCCACCACGTATCCCTCCAGTGCGCGGTCCCAGTCGCCCAGTTCCGCCCGGACGTCGCCCCAGGCCCGTGCCGCGTCCAGCCGCTCGGAGGGCGCGCACTGCCGTTCCAGGGCCGCTTCCCGGAAGACCTCGGCGGCCTCGGCCAGACCGGCCCGACGGCGACGCCGGTCCAGGGCCAGGTCGTACAGGACGCCGCCGAGGGCGGCCAGGCGGAACGTGCGCTTGGGATGGCCGGGCGGAGTGGCCTCGGCCGCCCGGCGGTGCAGCGCGACCACCTCGCGCCGGGCGGCCGGTGACAGCAGGGTGCGCGGGTTCGCCATCCTCGCGGCCGCGGCCACCACGAGGGCGCCCGGCAGGTCGGGCGAGTTCGCGGGCAGCGCCGCGACCACCGCGTCGGCCAGCTCGCGCGCCTCACGGGCCAGGCCGGCCCGCGGCGTCCGCCGGCCGCGGGTCAGCAGGGCGACGGCGAGGCGGTGCCGCCGGCGGGGCAGCTGGGGGTCGCCCTCCGGGGTCAGGGCCAGGGCCTCCCTGAAGAGCTCCACGACCTGGTCGAGCTGGGCGTCCGGATCGGCGGCGCGCTCCAGGCCCGTCATCAGGCTGATCCCCGTCGAGCTCAGCAGCGCGGCGTGGTGGGCGCGGCCGAGGCCGGGCAGCGCGGCGGCCCGGTGCCGGCACTCCCGGGCCTCCCGCAGGTCCTCGCCGTCCCCGGTCAGCAGGTGGCGCAGGCCCAGCGCCGCACCGAGGTTGAGCAGCCGCACTCCGAGCAACCCGTGCCCTTCGGGGGTGAGCGCCACCGCCTCCCGGTGGGCCGCCACGGCGTCGTTCAGCTCTTCCGTGCCTCCCGAGCGCTGGTGGCGGGCGACCAGTACCAGGCCCAGGTAGTTGAGCGCCGCGGGACGGTCCGGGTGGCCCGGCGGCAGGAGCTCCTCGGCCTCCCGGAGGCGGCGCAGCGCCTCGTCCAGGTCCCCTCCGTTCGCCCCCGGATCCCGTGAGTAGCGGTTGTACAGGGCCAACGCGGGCGCGAGGAACGGGGACTGCGGGACGCCCGTCGCCGCCGCGGACGCGGCGGCGGGGTGGGTGAGGTCGAGCGCCGCGTCCAGGTCGGCCGAGGCCCCTGTCACGACGGAGCGGAAGCGCAGGGCGTTGCCCAGGGCGTTCCGCAGGGCTGCCTCCTCCCCCGGTGCCCGTGCTGCCCCGAGCGCCTCGGCCAGCACCCGGACCGCCTCGTCCAGGTCCTCCACCCGGCCGGTGTGCTGCGCCCTCAGGAGGAGCGCCATGCCCAGGTCGTGGCCCGCCGGTGCAGGCCCCTCCAGGTGGTCGGCGAAGCCCCGCCGGCACAGGTCCACCACTTCGTCGCACTCCCGCGCCGTCGCCCCCTCCGCCTGCCGCAGGAGGAGCAGGGACCGCCCCAACGCGCCGAGGGCACGGGTCAGGTGCGGGTGTCCGGACGGCAGCTGGGCCACCACGTCACGGGCGATGCCGACCGCCTCGTGCAGGTCCTCGGCATCGAGCGACTTCAGGTGGCGATCCAGGAGCCGGCGGCCCAGACCGTCCAGGGCGAGGAGCCGTGCGGGGGAGCCGGCCGGGGCGCGCTTGACGGCACCGTGGACGAACCGGACCGGATCCCCGTCCGCCAGGTCCCCGAACGGCCAGGTCGTCCCGGCGAGGGTCACGGCACGGGACACTTCCTCGAGCCGGTCCGCGAACCAGGGTTCGTATTCCCAGGTCGCGAGGAGGGCGAGGCTGCCGCATCCGATCGCGCTGGCGAGCCGGGCCTCACGGGAGGGGGTCGTCGCGGCGACCATCGCGGCCGTCCCGTGGAGCCGGAGGACGTCCTCGGAGGCGTCCGGCGGCGGGTTGTGCTGCCGTCCCTCCGCCGCGATCACCGCCGCGGCGCACAGGGCCGACCACTCGGCGGGGCCGTCCGCGCCCGCCGGATCGGGGCGTGCGGCGGGATCGGCCGATGCGTAGCCCGCCGCCAACTCCGCCGGCACCGACTGCGGATCGGCGACCCACACCGGGAAGAACAGCGTCCCGGCCATGGCCCCGTGGACGGCGCCGCGGTCCCCCTGGTCGGCCGCCGCACGGGCGGCGCAGAGCCAGCCGGCCGCGTGCCGGGCCTCCATGTCGGTCCTCGCGTCGGCGGTCCTCAGCAGTCCCCCGAGTTCGGTGTCCGCGTCGGGGCCGAACACCACGTCCGCGGCCACACCTCCGTCCGCCGTCCCGGCCCGGTCGAGGCGTGCGCGCATCGCCTGCAGGAACCAGTCCCGGTCATACCTCACCCCGGTGCTCCCCTCCCCCGCCGCCGTCTCCGGCGGTGCGTGAACCCATGCTCAACTCTGCCCCACTGCTGCATACTTGGACCATGACCGCCTCCCCCCACCCACCCCGGCCCGACCACAGGGCGGCAGCGGCGCTGTGCGCCCTGCTCGGCTCGCCGGAGGACCTGCGGCAGCCCGGGGTCCGGGAGGCGGCCGAGCGTGCGCGCGACCTGCTGCGGTCGGGTGCGGACGCCGACGAGCTCGCGTCCTGCTACCGCGCCCTGGACACGGCGTTGCGCCGGAACGGGGACGCACGCGGACTGGTCAGCGAATCCCGGGGCGGAACGGCTCCCGGCATCACGGCCCACATCAAGGTGGCGGTATGCCCCGGACCGACCCCCTGCCCCCGCATCGAACGGGCCCGCGACCTGCTCCCCGCCCCGTACTGCGCCGTCAACGGCACCCGCATGCGCAAGGGCCGGCTGGGCTCCGCGCGGTGACCCCGTCCCCGTGAACCCCCTCCTCGCCACCCTGGGCGGCAAGCTCACCGAACGCTGGCTGAACCTGCTGGTCCTCCCCGGCGCCCTGTTCCTCGCCGCCACTGCCGTCGGCGGCGTCCTGGGCCACCGCCACTGGCACGACGTCGACCGGCTGCGCACCACCCTGGACGACCTCGCCGCCCGCCCCGCCCTGGACCGCACCGGCACCGCCGCGCTCCTGGTCGCCCTCGTCCTGCTCACCGCGACCGCGGCCTCACTCGCCGCGCAGTTCCTCGGCGGCGCGATCGAGCGGTGCTGGCTGCGCTTCGGCCGGGACCCGTTCTCGCGCGCCAGGACCGCACGCCGGGCCCGCCGGTGGCGGCAGCGGGACGCGAAGCTCGGCGAAGCCATCGGCCTCGCCCACCACGCGGGCGTGGGGCCCGACGGCGCGGTGATGATCCCGAGCAGCACTCTGGCACGGATCCAGGCCCTCACCGAGGCCCGCGACCGTATCGCGCTGCGCGAACCGGTCCGCCCCACCTGGTACGGCGACCGCATGCAGGCGACGGCCGACCGCGTCGAGGCCGCCTACGGGGTGGACCTCGCCGTCCTCTGGCCGCGGCTGTGGCTGATCCTCCCCGAACCCGCCGTGCGCCAGCTCCAGTCGGCCCACGACTCCTTCAGTGCCGCCGCCCGCCTCGCCGCCTGGGCCGTCGGCTACGCCCTGCTCGCCTGCTGGTGGTGGCCGGTCGCGCCGGCCGCCGTCGGCTGCGCGGTCGTCGCCCGGTCGCGCGCCCGCACCGCCCTGGACGCACTCGCGGGCCTCATCGAGGCCGCCGTCGACGTTCACGGCCGCGAGCTGGCCACCCGGGTCGGCCTGATCTCACCGGAGGCGCCGGGACGGCTGGCCCGTGACACGGGCGACGGGATGTCGGCCGTGTTCAGGAAGGCCGAGTGACGGCCGGGGACGCACGGGCGGCCCGGGCGCCGTGCGGCGCAGACACCGTCACCACCGGGCCGCAAACCACCACGCATCACTCACCACGGCTCATTCGTACGGAACTTCGGATACGCGGGCATCGCCGGCGCCCGCGTCCCGTCGTACCGCGCGACCGGATCGGCCGGGGATTCGACCGGCGTCGGCGCAACCCCCGCGACCGCCGCCGGCACGCCCGTGCCGGCCGGGACCGCCGCGTCCCCGCCGCAGGTCCCGCCCGTCGCGGAGCCGTCCGCCGCGGCCGTCGCCCCGCCCGTCCGGGACGTGGCGTGGGACCGGATCACCGAGTACCTCGACCCGGACGGACCCGACCTGCTCGCGCTCGCCGGGACCCTCGCCGCGCGCGGCGTACCGGCCGCCGTGTACTGCCTCCGGCGGGACCGGGCGGTCAGGGGCGCGAGCCGGTGCTGAGGACCGGCCGGGACGCGGCCGCCCGGGAAGTGTGCGGGGTGCCCGGACCCGACGGGACGCCGGGCGGGTGTCCCGTCGGGGCCGGGCCGTCGGGGCTCACCAGCCGGGGTAGCGCGGCCACCAGTGCGGGTCCCACCCCGGGACGTACTCGCCGCCGCTGGGCGAGTCGTCCAGTTCCAGCACCAGGTCGCGGGCCAGGGTGTCCAGGACCCACGCCAGTTCGTGACGGCCGACCAGGTCGACGGGCAGGGCCTCGACCCCGTGCACGGCGCCGAGCAGCGCGCCGGTCACACAGGCGACGGAGTCGCCGTCCGGGGCGTGCGCCGCGAACTCGAGCGCGGCCCGGAAGTCGGCGCGCCCGGGAAAGGAGGCCGCCGCGTAGAGGCCGCCGAGCAGGGCCGAGGGCGCGGTGGCGTCCGGGGCGAGCCGTGCCAGGCTCTCCGCGTCCGCCGGTTCGTCGGCCGCGTGCCGGAGAGCCGCCGTGAGACGGCCGTGCTCGTGCTCGGTGAGGCGTCGGTCCTCGGCCGGGAGGGCGGCGACACCCGCGTTCAGCGCCTCCCGGACCGTCCCGCCGGACGGGGAGGACGGTCCGCGCTCCGGGGCGGGGTGGGTCAGACAGTGGTGGGCCAGCACGGCCGCGTGGACGGTGGCGCTCTGTGCGGACGGGTCGCCGTGGGTGAGCGCGGCGAGCGCGCCGGCCTGGGCGATGCCTCCGCTTCCGGTGACCGCGACCGGAAGGCTCCGGGTCAGGGCGTGGCAGCCCCGGCTCGGGGTGGCCATCCGCTCCTCGCCCTCCTCGATCCGGGACAGGGCCGCCACCGTCGCCGGTGCGCTGCCGCGCCGCTCGGCCAGCGCGGGCACGCCCGCCAGCCAGCCGTCCGGCCATCCCGCGCCGCCGTGGGAGTTCCAGCGGCGTCGCATCCTCTCCGTCTCGATGCCCTGGAGGAAGGCCCACCGGGAGTAGGCGTGCAGGACCACTCCCGGTGCGTAGCAGATGCCTTTGTGGTGGCCGCGCACCTGCGCGCGGATGATGCCCTCGGCGGTGAAGCAGGCCAGTTGTGTGCTGACGCCGGCCCGCAGCGGACCGTCGGCCGGCAGCGCGCCCCGGGCCCCTCCGAGGGTGTCCCCGAGCGCCAGGCCGAGCATCATTCCGCGTACCCGGGACTGCCGTGCGAAGAGATCTCTCTGGTGGTCCTTCTCGTGGGGCAAGGGAACGTGCCTCTCTCCTTCGGGCATGACCGGGTTTCCGGGGAGAGTACCCGGCGGGGCGCCTTCGGGGTTCCGACCGGTCCCGGCCGGGGGCGTCGTGGAGCCGCGTCGCGGCTCGGGCGGGCGCCGGTTCCCAGGGGGAGGCGCCGGCGACCTCGTCGTACGGGCGCGGCAGCGGGGGTCAGAGACCCGCCCGCTCCAGCAGCACCGGCAGGGCCTCCGGTTTCACCTTCTGCACCGACCGCACCTGCCCCGGTCCCAGTTCCTCACGGCCCACCGGGTCGCGGTGCAGGGCCTTCGTCGCCTCGGTCAGCAGGGTCACGGCCACCAGGAACGGGACGTCGGGGTCCTCGGGCTCCTCCCGGGGCTCCTCGTCGACCTCGGCCACCGCGGCGACCGCCGGCTCCGGCTGGGTGAAGAAGAACCAGAGGCGGTCGCCCGGCCGCATGCGGTTGCGGCGGCTGAGCCAGAGCTCCAGTTCCGGCTCCTCCTCCGCCAGTCGGCACATCGTCTCCCTGTCGGACGGCTCCCCGTCCAGCGTGTCCCTGTGCGGATTGAGGACGTAGATCCAGTCCGCCACGGCTTCCCCCTCGGTCAGGGCACTCGACCCGTACATCCGCACGACGTGCGGCGCCCCATGATGCCAGGCCCCCGGGAATCGTGCGCACGCATTTTCGAGAACTGGCCGCTTCGGTAGGCACGCCGGCGGCACGCGATGTGCCGCGCGAGCGTCCTGTCCCGTCAGTCGCCGGGCTTCAGGGCGCCGTTGCTCAGTCCGTCCCGGGCCAGTGCGGCGATCTGCCTGCTGAGCTCGGCCACCCTCCGCGACCGCTCCTCGAACTCCCTCAGCGCGTGGAACGCGGCCCCGTAGCGGCGCTGTGCGGCGATGTCCATCTGGGGGATGCGGGCGCCCTTGCCGTCGAAGCGGAAGGTGCCGCTGGCGGTGGTGGAGCGGCGGCTGTTGGCGGCGCTGTGCAGGAAGCCCTGGAGGAAGTCCGTGTCGAGCTGGTCGCTGACCGAGACCGGTTCCGGGTCCGCGTGCTCGACCAGTCCGGCCCTGATCAGGTCGGCGACGCTGATACTGGCCCCGTCCAGGGCACCGGGTCCCTCGCCGGCGACCAGGGCGGGCAGCAGTTCGCCCAGGCGCCGCACCTGCTCGGCCAGTTCGCGGTGCAGTGCGTCGTACTCGGCGACGTAGTCGCGGTGGGACTCCGTGACGTGGCGGCCCGGGGTGAGGTCCACCAGATCGTCCAGCAGGTCGATCTGGGCGACGTCGGTGACCTGCTCGGGGCGCGGCTCCAGGGGGCCGTCCGGGTCGTTGGCCGTCAGGTCCACCATGCGCACGGTGGTGGCGACGTCGTCCGGTGTCCGCGGTCGCCGCAGGTGCCACAGGTGGACGGGGAGGGCGTGCGCGGCGGCCGTGCCCGGGGCCAGCGCGGTGACCTGGGTCAGGATGCCGCGGCGGACGAGTTCGGCGCGGATGCGGCGGCCGGCCTTGCGGTAGGCGACGGAGGCGGGCATCACCATGACGACCCGGCCGCCGGGCGCGGTGTGCGCGTAGGCGTGCTGCAGCCAGGCGAGCTCGCCCTCGGCGCGGGAGGGGGTGCCGAGTTCCCAGCGCGGGTCGAGGAGCAGGTCCTCCCGCCCCCAGTCGGTGTCGCTGACCGGCGGGTCGCAGACGACGAGGTCGGCCTTGAGGTCCGGCCACCGGTCGGCGCGCAGGGAGTCGCCCTGCCTGACCTCCATGTGGGCCGGCTCCGCGAGTTCGGCCCTCCGCTGCGCGAACCGTGCGCTGCGGGCGTCCACCTCCTGGCCGTACCGCCTGGCGTCCCGTGCGGCGCCGACGGCGAGCA
Organism: Streptomyces griseomycini; assembly: GCF_014203535.1. Taxonomy (GTDB): domain Bacteria; phylum Actinomycetota; class Actinomycetes; order Streptomycetales; family Streptomycetaceae; genus Streptomyces; species Streptomyces griseomycini. The sequence continues at coordinate 67,851 of NZ_JACHJI010000012.1, read as the reverse complement.
GGAGGGTGCCGATGCCGCAGGCGGGATCGAACAGCACCGCGTCGGCCGCCACGTCACCGGCGCCGTGGCGGACGGCGCGGACCACGCGGGGCGAGGTCACCTGCTCGGATCCGGCGCGCCGCACGGACTCCGTGAACCGCTCGGCCAGGCCGTTCACCACGTCGGCGGCAGAACGTTCCTCCGCCATCCGGCGGGCCAGCTGGACCGCTCGGTCGGGCAGCGCCGACGGCTTCTCGTCCCCGGGCGCGGCGAGGGTCTGCGCGACGTCCGCGAGCCCGCCGAGGATGTCGTCGCCGTAGGTCCCGCGCAGCACCTGCCACAGGTGGACCTCTTCGGTGACGTCCTGCCCCTTGTGCTGCTTGTCCAGCCACGCCTGGACCTCGGCCAGGTCGAACAGGGGGCTGTTGGCCCCGCCGCCGGCCGGCGCCGGGAAGTCGTCGTACCGCCGCCTCCAGTTCGACACGGCGGCGCGGGTGACGCCCGCGATGCGGGCGATCTCGGAACCGGTTACCAACGGGTTCGTCGGAGTGGCCGGGGTCTGTGGCATACCGCCTACCGTACACAGCGCGGCGTCCGGCATCAACGAAGGACGGACGTTGACGACGTCAACGATGTGTGAGGACTTCGGGTCGCCCGCGGTCCCGGCGCCCGTGGAACGCCCCCGGGCCGTCAGGTGACGGCGGGCGCGGCGACGGCGTGGGCGGTGTCGGGGAAACCGCCCCGGTGCGGTGGAGGACCGGCCGAGGACGGGGGCCCAGCCGCCCGGCACCGGGCTGACGCACACCCGGGCGTAGGCGGCGCAGGTGTCGTGTTCCCGCTGCCGGGACCGGGCACCGGCCCGCCCCCGGGAGGGGCGGGGTTCAGCCGTCGGTCCGCAGGGCGCCGAGCAGCATCGGCAGGGAGGCGTGCAGCTCACGCTCCCAGTACGCCCAGCCGTGGGTTCCCGGGCCGTAGAAGTGGGTGGTCAGGTGCTTCGCGCCCACGCGCTTCAACTCGGCGGCGAGGGCGTGGTTCTGCCGGTTGAAGTCGGCCTCGAGGGCGCTCGTGCCGCCCGGCGGGTCCAGGGGGCCGGTGGTGCCGTCACCGCAGGACAGGTACACGGGCACCGACTTGAGCCGTCCGGCCAGGTGGAACGGGTCGTGCGCCCGCCAGATGCGGCGCTGGGCGACCGGGTCGCCCCAGACGCGCAGGGGGTCGTCGCCCTGGCCGGCGAAGAAGCCCATGATGCGGTCGACCGACTCGTCGTTCAGCAGCGGGTGGGCCGAGCCGGAGTAGGCGGCGGCCGCCTTGAACATCCCGGGGTGCCGGGCGGCGTAGAGCAGGGCGCCCTGGCCCCCCATGGACAGGCCGGCCACGACGCGGTCGCGGCCGGCTCCCCAGTCGCGCTCCAGGAGGTGCCGCAGTTCCACGGTGTGGAAGGTCTCCCACGCGGGGTCGCCGCCCCGGCCGTGGTTCCACCAGTCGCTGTACCAGCCGTTCCAGCCGGCCTCGGGCATCACGACGAGGACGTCGCGCAGGCCGTCGGTCTCCGCGACGTCGGTCCTGGCGGTCCACGAGGTGTAGTCCCCGCAGCAACCGTGCAGGAGCCAGAGGGTCGGCCAGTGCCGGCGCCGGTCGTCGGGGTTCCAGCCGTCGGGGGTGAGGAGGCGGACCTTGACCGTCCGGCCGCCCAGGGCCGTCGATCGCACCGACAGGTCGACCTGCCGGTCCGCGACCCGGGTGACCGCGACGACCTCGGCTCCGCGCGGCTTCGGCGAACGGGAGGCGTCGGCCGTCTCCCCCGCGGCGGTGGCCGCCGGAGGTGCCCCGGGCGGGGCGGCGAGTGCCGGCGCGGTCGGGGCGAGGGCGAGGAGTGCTGCGGCGAGGACGAGGAGGACACGGGATCGGAGGAAGGTCGGAACGGCGGTCGCGGACACGGCGGCTCCCTGCGGTGCGGTCCGTCACTGCGTGGACGGTTCGGCCGGGCTGGGTCGGTTCGTGCGGGGCAGGACCAACAAGGCGTCCCCCACGGGGCGTTCACCGGCGGCGTCGGACGGGTCGTTGACGACGTCGCCGTCGACCACCATGGTGGTCGAGCCGCCGCCGTCGAGGTTGACCGCGTCGCGCAGTCCGAGTGCCCGGGCGATCCCGGCGCTCTCGACGATGCTGAGCCCGAGTGCGTCGGTGCTGCGTCCGTCGGCGGTGACGAGCACGGTGCGGCCGGCCGCGTCCACCCCGGCCAGCGTGCGCGGGTTGCGCTTGTGGACCCAGCCGTAGTAGAAGCTCGGGTCGTCCGGGTGCACCATGCCGTCGGTGGCGGGAGTGACGTGGAGCCGTCCGTCGCGGACCAGTTCGGGGCCGGCGTTCAGGATGTCGGTCCCGGGTGAGGGGGAGACCCGGCGTCCCTGCCGGTCCCGCAGGGTCGTCCCGACGCGCAGGGGGGCGCCGACGTGCGCGAGACCGGTCAGCTCGGCGACGCGCCGGCCGGTCGCCTGGACCGAGCCGCCGCCGGGCGGGAGGGGTCCGCCGCGTGGTGAGCGCAGCTCGACGACGCGGTCACGGGCGTCCAGCACGGCTTCGAGTCCCTCGCCCTGCGGCGTGCGTCGGCCGTAGTCGGGTGTGAAGGCGACGAGTTCGTCGGCGTTGGTGCAGGTCACGTCGTGCAGGGGCGAGGAGGTCGGGAGGTCGCCCGGTCCGCCGCCGCAGTTCCTGATCAGACCCGGTACCCGGTTGACGCCGCTCAGGCTCAGCGAGGTGTCCCGGCCGATGACCCGTCCCCGCCAGGTGAACCGGGTGACCTCCGTCCGCCGGCCGTTGTCGTGGATCACCAGGCCGGGGCGCCCGCTCACCGGCTCGCTCAGCAGGCGTCCGTCGTACACGCCCACGCCGGCCGGGTCCCCCGGGGCGCCCGCCCGGGGGTCGAGGACGAAGAAGCCGGCGTTGACCGCCGCGGTCGCGCCCGCGGCGTCCGACAGGGCGCTGGTGGTCTCCCGGTTCTCCAGGTCCGGGCCGTACGACGCCTGGAGGCTCCCGCGGAACCGGCGCGGGTCGACGGTGAGCACGTCGACGCGCCAGGGGCCCCTGGCCGTGGGATCGCCGTCCCAGCCGGTGTACACGGCGGTCCCCGTGTACCCGGCCGCCCTCAGCCGGGTTCGTTCGGATGCCGCGGCGGACTGCGAGCCGAACGCTCCGACGCGGACCCGCCATCCGAGCGTGCCTCCGGCGTAGTCGGCCGTCTGCGGTGTCGTCACCTCCTCGACCCGGGCCCGGAAACCGTCCCGCTCGAGTGCGGCGGCCAGTTCGTCCGCGCTCGCCTCGTCCTTCAGGGCGGTCGGCGGCGCGTCGGGGTCGGGGGAGGTGTCGCCGCCGGGGACGGCGACCTCGACCGTCCAGCGGAGGGCCGGGTCCTCGCCACCGCGCACGATGCGGGTGAGGGTGACGCCCGGCTGCAGGGTCGTCGTGGTACGGGTCTCGGTCAGGTCGGAGGGGCCCAGGGGCAGTGCGGACCGGCCTGGCCGCGGGTCCGGGGGCGCCGCCTGCGCCGACGGCACGCCCATGGTGACGAGGACGCCGAGGGCGACGCCCGCACCGCACAGTCTCTTCTTCATCGGCACCGTCCGGAAGGAGGGGTGGGGGGATGCGACCGTGGTCCGTCGGTGCGTGTCCCGGGGGCGCGTCGCGGACGGGCCGAGGACCGGGTACGGCCATGCGCCCTCCCTCCCCCTTCCCGCCTCGTTCCGGCACGGCTGTGGGCAGCCGACCGACGCACCATGCACAACTACCGACCGGTTCCGGATCGCGTCAAGGCGTGGGGGAGGATCACCGTCACGGCCAGGTGCGGGTCAGGTGTAGGGGAACTCCTCGGACGCCACCTCGACGACCTCCTCCACCTGCAGGAAGGCGCAACTCACCGTCCCGGACCGGGCGATGAACATGTCGGGCACATGCGACTCGTAGAAGCGGAGGTACCCGATGGGGCCCGGGGTCGTCGTCCGCTCACCGAGCCACTGCACGATCCTGCGCAGATCGTGGAACCCGTCGGGATGCGCTTCCTGCCGCACGGTCAGCGACCACTCCCCGTGGGCCTGGCGCAACTCCGCCACCTGAAGGCCCCCGATGCGCCGGGCCGGCCCCCGGCCGTCCCACAGGGGACATTCGTACCCCTCGTCCTGCCGACCGCCTTCCTCCGCCAAGTGCCATCGCAGCAAGGCGAGTTCGTCGGGCGTGAGGGAGCCCGGCAGGTCGAGCGCGAGCTGGAGTTCGTAGCTGTCGGCCATGATCGGAGGTTACTCGCACCGTCGGGCGCCGCCCGGTGCGAGGGGGCGCCCGTGCCGAGCGCGCCCACGGTGCCCGTGCCCGGCGCCGTCGGCGCTCCCGCGGGGTGCGCGGGTCGTCGCGGTCGTCAGGGGAGGCGTCTCACCGCTGCCCGCCGGGCCGTCCGGTCGCCGCCCGATCCGCCGGGGCGAGCCGGCTCGTCCCGGCGTCCGGGACCGTTCCGCCGTCCGGGACCGTTCCGCCGTCCGGGACCACGTCCGTCCCGGCCGTGTACGCGGCGGTGAACCGTTCGGCGGCCTCCCAGAGCTCGCCTTCGCGCCGCTCGTCGTAGGACTCCTCCGACGAGCGGTCCACCCGGTCGCGGTCCACGTAGGAGCCGGTCGGCGCCCGGAGGGTGCCGAGGACGACGTCGGCGAGCCGGCGGCCCGCGGCCTCGCGGCCGGTGGCGAACGGGGTGAGGGTCAGCACCGGCAGGACGCGCCGCATCGCGAACCGGGCGACGGGGCCCGCGTTGCGGGCGAGGCCGGTGCCGGGCACGAAGCCCGGGTTGTAGGCGACGGCGTCGATCCCCGCCGGCAGCCGGCGCGCGTACTCGTGGACGAGGTGGACGGCGGCCAGCTTGCTCGTCGAGTACGCGGTGCGGCCGGCGGCCGCGGTGTGCGGCTCGGGGAAGGCGCCCGTGCGGGCGAGGACGTCGGGGGACCGCCAGACGGGGCCGGGCACCATGCCCATGTTGTGCCGGAAGTCACCGAAGTGCGTGTCGCTGACGGTGATCACGATCCGGGCGGGAGCGGTGAAGCGGTCCTGGAGCAGGCGGACGAACAGGTGGTGGGCGAGCACGTTGACGGCGAAGGTGGCCTCGAACCCGTCGGGCGTCTCGGTGAGCGCGTCGGTGTACTGCATGCCGGCGTTGCCACGGGCGGCCGCACCGCTCCCGCGCCCTCCTGACCCCGTCCGGCTCGCCCCCTCCGGCCCCGCGCCGGATCGTCCGCCCGACCGGCTCGCCCCCTCCGGCCGGACGACGTCGGCCGGTGTCGCCGCCGCCCGGGCCGCGAGGACCGTGCCGGCCGTGTCCCCCCTGCCGCTCGGGGGCCCGCCGTTCCGCACGCCGCCGAGCCCGTCCCCTCCCCCGCCGCAGCAGCCCCCGCCGGGCAGCGTCCTCGCCCGTCGGACCGCCACGTCACGAGGGCGCGGGGCCCCGGGACGCGGGCGACGGCGAAGGTGACCGGCGCCCGCTGCCCGACACGCGTCAGCGGCAGGTGGCGACGCGTCCCGCCCTCCCCCGGGGCCCGCCGTCCCGGAGCCCGCCCCCACGACCGTCCTCCCGCGCCGGCGGCGTTGTCAGTGGCCGCCGATAGGTTCGATCACGTTCCGCCGGAGTGGCGTGGACGTCCCCCTTCGCCTGCATGGGAGTGGTGTGTTGTCGGTCAGGGAGAAGTCGAGCACGGCGCGGGTGGTGCCGTCCGCGCGACCGCGGAAGCTCGCCAAGGTGCCGTTCGTCGAGTTGACCGACGGGCGGTTGCAGGGTGTCGTGTCCAGCGGGTCGGACATCGGGCGGGTGTACGTGTCGTCCGTCGAGGCGGGGTCGTACGCGTTCGCGTGCAGCACCAACAACAACCGGCCCTGCGGCGGTGCGCGGGGACGGTTCTGCAACCACATACGGGCGCTCGCCTCCGAGGCCGTGCTGCAGTACGGCGTCGAGCGGGTGACCCGCTACCTGAAGGTCGAGGTCGGCGGGGAGGCACCCGACGGGGACGACGTCTCCCACGCGATGGCCGCCACGCGGCCCGTGAACAGCGACGGTTCGGCGGCGGCCCAGGTGTTCAGCCGGTTCCTGCGGCACCTGGCCTACCTCGAGTTCGCGCCGACGACCGCTCCGTTGCCCGAGATGCAGTGGTTCCCGACGACGAGGGCGGTGGCGTGATGCGTGCCGACCTGCTGAACGACCCCGTCGACGGACTCGACGAGGCCCTCGCGGCCGTGGACGGGTTCGACGGGGTCCTCGTGGACGGCCTGCTCCGTCCGCAGCCCGCGCAGGCCGTCGGGCTGGCCGGGCTCGCCGAGGCCGTCGCCGGGTCGCCGCTGGCCGGACGGGTCGCCGAGGCCGCGGAGAAGGCGGCCGCGGGGGCGGCCGGCGAGGACCACTTCACGGCGCTCGCCGCCGCGCGCACCGCGCTGCTCGGTTCCGTGCACGACGCGCTCGTCGCGCGGGTCGAGGAGGCCGTCGGACGGCCGGATGCCGAGGAGAGCGGCACCGCTGCGGCCGACGGGACGGACCACGCGGCCAATCTGCATGCCGCCGCCCGGAGCTGGCTGTGCGACCTGGCGCGGGCCGGGTGGCACGGCATCGACCACGAACTGGTCGCCGGGGCCGCACCCGTCGTGTCCGCGATGCTGCCGGAACCGGGGCTGCGCCGCCCGGCCACGCTGCTCGACGGCTTCGCCGCCGAACTCGCCGCCTGCTGCCCCGGCGCGACCCTGAAGGACGTTCCCGTGCGACGGTGGGCCGACCTGTGGTCGCGCGCCGTGCTGCTGACCCTGCCCGGCGCGGCCTCCGCCCCGGTGGTCGGCGAGGCGACCGGGCGTCTGCTGCCCCTCGGTGTCGACGTCCAGGAGCACGCCACCGCCGTACAGGCGCAGGTGCACGCGGTGCTCGAACCCGCGGACGGCGGCACGCCGAGACTGGTGCGGGCCTCGGTGTCCGCGCCGAAGCCCGACACCGTCGTCGGGGCGGGGCTGTGGCAGCTGCTCCGGCCGCACCTGTCCCTGCTGGGCGCCGTGAGCGAGGGGCGCGCCGTGGACCTCGACGCGATGCCCGTCACCGCTGAGGGCGATCTGGTGTGGGACGACGCACGGGCCCGCACGGGCGAGCCCGCCGAGGTCTTCGCCACCGCGCGGGTGGCGCTGCCCGCCGCCTCCGCCTTCGCGACCGCTCCGCTCGACCGGCATCCGGCCCGGATCGCCGTGCCCGTCCTGCTGGAGGGGTACGGCGTGGAGGAGGACGAGGACGGGCCGGCGTTCCTGGTCGCCGGGCAGCGCCTCGCCGTCGACACCGACCGCGTTCCGGTCGCCGGTCCGCTCACCCCCGAGGCCGTCGCCTCGTCCGGTGCGTGTGTCGGACTGCTCCGCTGGGACGCCGGGGAGTTCCTGGTCCAGCCGCTCGCCGTGGAGCGGACGGTGCGCGGGAAGACCGTCGCCGTGCACGCCGGGGCCTGGGCCGGCGGTACGACGGACAAGGCCGGCGTGCGCGCCGAGAAGGCCGCCACCGACGCCGTGGGAGTACTGCGCGAACGCGCCGGAAAGCTGCTGCGGAAATGAGCGGGCCGACCATCGCGGGAACCCCCGCGCCCGATCCGGACGAGAACCGGCGACAGGTGCTGTACTGGCGCCTGCTGGCCCGGCTCTTCGACCCCGAGGAGCAGGCCGGCCTGGAGTCGGCGAGCCTCGCCGTGGTCGAGGACATCGGTCTGCCGGCCGCGCTGCTCGACCCGCAGGCGTCCGTCGACTCCGTGGTGCAGCGGCACCCGGAGCTGGCCGCCGAGTTCGACGGGCTGATGACGCCCGAGCCGGACGAGGACGGTGTGCGTGACCGGGCCGCCGAGGTGCGGCGCGCGGCGCTCGCGTCGAAGGTGCTGCTGAACGTCTTCGCGTCCGGCTCCGGTGCCGTCACCGCCGAGCAGCTGGCGCGCTGGCAGTCCGACGCGGGCCAGCTGGAGCGGGCGCTGGGCTGCCGCCCCGGCGAGCTGCGCGGCGGGCGTCCCCGGGGAGCCGGAGGGGGCGTCAGCCCGACCGGCACCGGTCACGGCGGGCCCGCGCCCGACCTCGGCCGCCTGATCCCCGGGATCGGGCCGGAGCTGGGCTCCATCGAGGCCGGTCTCGTCCGGCGCATGCGTCTGCGCGAGGTGCTGGCCGATCCGGCGCTGGCCTCCCGGCTGACGCCGAGCATGTCGCTGATCGAGCAGTTGCTGCGCGACAAGGACAACCTCTCCGGCGTCGCCCTCGCCAACGCCAAGGCGCTGATCCGGCGTTACGTCGACGAGGTCACCGAGGTGCTGCGCACCCAGGTGGAGAAGGCCACGGTCGGCGAGCTCGACCGGTCCGTCCCGCCCAAGCGCGTCTACCGCAACCTCGACCTGGACCGCACCGTCTGGAAGAACCTCACCAACTGGGACCCGGAGGAGGAGCGGCTCTACGTCGACCGCCTCTACTACCGGCACACCAGCCGAAAGACGACGCCCCAGCGACTGATCGTGGTCGTGGACCAGTCGGGCTCGATGGTCGACTCGATGGTCAACTGCACCATCCTGGCGTCCGTCTTCGCCGGCCTGCCGAAGGTGGACGTCCACCTGATCGCCTACGACACGCAGGCGCTGGACCTCACGCCCTGGGCGCACGACCCGTTCGAGACGCTGCTGCGGACCAAGCTCGGCGGCGGCACCGACGGCACCGTCGCCATGGCGCTCGCCCAGCCGAAGATCGCCGAGCCGCGCAACACCGTCGTGGTGTGGATCTCCGACTTCTACGAATGGCGCACCGACGAGCTGTTCGAGAGCATGGCCGCCGTCCACCGTTCGGGGGCGAAGTTCATCCCGGTGGGTTCGGTGACCAGCTCCGGGCGCGGCAGCGTCAACCCGTGGTTCCGGGAGCGGTTCAAGGACCTCGGCACGCCGGTGATCTCCGGCCACATCAAGAAGCTCGTGCACGAGCTCAAGACGTTCCTCACCTGATCACCGAGCGCGTCCTCGCCGTGATCAACACCGTACGGAAAGGCCTTCCCCTCATGTCCGACCTGCTGCGCGCCCCCGCCGAGATCAAGTACGCCGAGGAGCTCGACTGGCTGGAGTCGATCGACGACAGCCCCAAGCCGTTCTCGTGGCGGCTGTCCCCGAAGATGGTCCGCCTGTTCGTCCTCGGCTCCGAGCGTGCCGACGGCCTGGACCGGGAGGTGTCGCAGAAGTGGTTCGGCGACCGCAGCTTCGTGGAGCGGTCGATCGTCACCCTCGCCTCCGACCGCGGTCTGCTGCTCATCGGTGACCCCGGCACGGGCAAGAGCTGGCTGGCCGAGCTGCTGTCCGCGGCGATCTGCCGCAACTCCACGCTGGTGGTGCAGGGCACGGCCGGCACCACCGAGGACCACGTCAAGTACTCCTGGAACGTGTCCATGGTCATCGCCAAGGGCCAGTCGCGGGAGTCGATGATCCCCTCGCCGATCATGACCGCGATGGAGGCCGGCGCCATCGGCCGCTTCGAGGAGCTGACCCGTTCCACGAGCGACGTCCAGGACGCGCTGATCTCGATCCTGTCCGAGAAGTACATCTCCGTCCCCGAGCTGGAGAGCGGCGGCGGTGACGCCAACATCGTCTTCGCCAAGCCCGGCTTCTCGATCATCGCCACGGCCAACAGCCGCGACCGGGGCGTCAACGACCTGTCCTCCGCGCTCAAGCGCCGCTTCAACTTCGTCCGCATCCCGGTCGTGACGAACAAGAAGAGCGAGGCGGAGATCGTCCGCTTCCGCACCGAGGAGCTGCTGCGCCGGCACTCGATCGACCTGGACGTGCCGCCGACGCTGCTGGACGTGCTGCTGCAGAGCTTCGCGGACCTGCGCGCGTCCGCCGCGGCGGCCGGCAGCGACGACGAGAAGCTGGAGTCCGCGCTGTCGACGGCCGAGCAGATCGGCGTGCTGGAGGACGCCGTCCTGCACAGCAACTTCTTCGGCGAGCGCACCCTCACCGCCCGCACCCTCGCCTCCTCGCTCGTCGGCTCCCTCACCCGCCGCGAGCCCGAGGACCTGGCCATCCTCAACAAGTACCTGCACGGCGTCGTCGAGCCCCGCAGCAAGGAGGAGGGCGGCTCCTGGCCCGAGTTCCTCGAGGGCGGCCGCGACGCGATCGCCACCCTGTCGTGAGCGGGACGAGCGAAGTGAGCGGATCCCACGAGAGCACGTTCACCGCGCTGCGCGGGCAGCTGCAGGAGGCGGCGGCCACGTTCGCGGGCGGCCCCGACGCCCTGGAGAGCATCCTCCTCGGCATGGTCGACGACGTCGACCGCGCGGTGCGCGAACCGCTGGAGATCTTCCCCGTCTGCCACCACTCCCCCGCCTCGGCGCTCGCCATGGCCCGCCGGCTGCGCGAGAAGCAGCCCAAGGTCGTCTACCTGGAGCTGTGCGAGGACATGGCGCCGCTCCTGACCGAGCTGCGCAACTGCCGGCTGCCGGTGGCGGTGCAGGCGTTCGCCGGGGACGTCGACGGCTTCCCCGCCGAGTGGGCGCCGCTGTCGGTCGTCGCGCCGATCACCGAGGCGTCCGCCGAGTACCAGGCGATCGCCTACGCGCTCGACACCCCGGGGGTCGAACTGGTCCTGGTCGACCGGTCGTCGGACCACGTCTTCCAGTGGGACAGCCGGGGCGAGCGGACGGCGGAGCCCGCGGCGGAGGACGGCGGGGGCGAGACGCCCGAGGCGGAGGCCGCACTGCACGGTGAGGCCGTCGGCGTCGAGATCGGCGACCTGCGGCCGCGCTTCGCCGAACTGGAGGAGCACCTGCTGCGCCACGGCAGGGTGCGGCACTGGTCGGAGTGGTGGCACCAGTACGTCGAGGTGCCGCTCGGCGACAGCGACCACGACACCTACCGCCAGGTCATGTTCCTCATCGGCAGTCTGTTCCGGCGGCTCGCCCCCGGCGACGGCGCCCGGGTCCGGGTGGACGAGGACCGCGAGCGGTACATGTGGACCCGGATGCGCGAGCACCTGGCGGCGACCGGCACGGACCCGGAGGACTGCCTGTACGTCTGCGGCGCGTTCCACGCGGCCAGCCGGGTGGAGGAGTTCGGCGTGCACGGCGGCACCGGCACGTTCACCATCTCCCCGCGCACCGCCACCACCTGGCAGTACGGGCTGATCCCGTCCAGCCACGCGGCGATCGAGGCGCAGTTCGGCCTCGCCGCCGGTTCGGTGTCGATCGCCTCGGCGGAGTGGCAGAAGGCGCTCGAGCGCACCCGTGTCCAGCCGTACCGGCTGGCGGGCCAGGCGGGAGCGAGGAAGTCCGCGGCGAAGAGGGTCCGGGGCGCGCGGGCGGCGGTCCCCCCGCAGGAGCCCCCGTCCTCGGACCGGCTGTCCGGGTTCCTGCGCCGGCCGCCCGTCCTCGACGCCCTGGACGAGGCCGAACTGCTCGGCTGGTCGGTGGAGATCGTGCGCGCGGCCCGGCGCAACGGCTACCTCGCCTCCACCGCCGACGCCATCGCGGTCTTCGAGACGTCGATCCTGCTCGCCGGGATGCGGGACCGGGCCAAGCCCACGCCGTACGACTTCCAGGACGCGGCGGTCACCTGCATCGAGAAGGACAGCGTGCCCGGGCGGCGGGACGTGCGGCGGCTCGTCGAGATCATGATGGGCGGCGACCGGATCGGCCGGGTGGGCTACGAGGCGCTGCCGCCGCTCGCGCGCGACGTGTACGACCGGCTCGCGCCGCTGGAGCTGAAGCTGCAGCAGCGCGGCGTGCAGCGGGCCCTGCTGGACATGGCCTCGCGGCCGGAGCTGCGGGCGTGCTCCGACGTCCTGTGGATGCTGCGGCGGCTGATGCCGCACGGCGCGGCCCGGCCGATCATGGGCGAGCGGCGGCTCGGCGAGCGGTCGATCCAGGAGTCGTGGGACCTGGCGCTCGGCACCCACCAGCGGGCCCTGATCGAGCTGGGCTACGAGGGCGTCAGCCTCGAGCAGGTGCTGGAGCAGCGGCTGCGGCGCGAGGCGTACGGACCGCAGGCGACCGCGGCGACCGTACTCGCCGCGGTCGAGGACGCGACCCTGTACCTGGGCAGCCGCCGCCTCGCCGACGAGCTCGGCACGCACGCGCTGAAGGTGCTCGCCGCCGAGCGCAGCGTCGACGGCGCGCCGGAGGTGCTGCGCCGGGTGCGGAGACTGCTGGCCCACTACCGCACCAGCGAGCCGGTGCTGCCGCAGTGGATCGAGTCCTTCGCCAAGACCGGTTACGCCCACTACTGCACGCTGCTGCCGACGGCGTTCCGGGACGAGGACGCGACGGTGGGGCAGGTCGCGGCGATGCTCGGCTTCCTGTTCTCCATGGAGAGCCTCGCGCTGTCGCTGGGCTGCGACCGGACCCAGCTGGAGCTCGCGGTCGCCCAGTCGCACCCCGACGACCCGTCGAGGACGGCGCTGCTGTGGGCGGCGCAGGTGCAGCTCGGCACGCTGTCCCGGGCCGAGCTGCGGGCCCGGTGCGCCGCGCTGCTGGACAACCCGCTGGTGGTGCCCGCCTACCCGCGCTACCTCAGCGGCTTCGTGCACGCGCTGGAGCCCGTGCCGGGGCTGGCGGACGTGGTCGTGGAGGCGGTGTCGAACGCCTTCGGCCGGCTGCCGGACGCGGTGCTGCTGCCGTGGCTCCCGCTCCTGATCACCACCCTGCGCTCCGGCGCCGCGGACCTCGCCCCGCTGATGGTCCGCGAGGCCGGGCGGATCTTCCCGGGCCGGCTGGAGGCCCTGGACGCGTGGGTGCCGCCGTGGCGGGCCCCGCAGGCGGACCCGTTCGGCGGCCGGCGGGCGGAGTCCGGGAGCCGGGGCCCCCGGGGCGCCGCGCTGCTTCCGGCCCATCCGGCGACCTGCGACGCGGTGGCGGGGCTGCTGGGCTGTGCGGAGGGGTGGGCGGAACCCGGTGCCCCGGCCCCGTCGGGCGCGGCGCTGCTGTCCGCCCACCCGGCGGCGTGCGACGCGGTGGCGGAGCTGCTGGGCTGTGACGGTGACTGGGTGGTGACGGCTGGTCCGTCCCCGTCGGGCGTCGCTCTCATGACGCACCATCCGGCCACGTCGGAGGCCTTGGAGGCACTGCTGGCGCGCGCCTGACGGCGTCGGCCGGGCCCCGGATCCCCGGGCCCGGCCCCGCCTTCCCGTCCGCTCCCCGCTGACCCCTCGTCGGCTCTTCGTCGGTCAGGACGGTCGCTTCCGGTTCGCCGGACGGTCCTTTCAGCCGTAACAGGCCGGCAGGGGCTCCAGGCCCTCCGGCAGCCCGTACCTGAGGACCGCCGTGTACGCCTCCGCGATGTCGCAGCCCTTCTCGAACCACGGGAAGGCGAACAGGCTCCAGAACGCGAAGACGGCAACGAGCGTCCGACTCGCCTTCTTTGTCATGTACAGATTATTCCGTCCCGCGCAGCGGAACATGCCGTGCCGCCTCCGTTCCGCTCGACGGGGCGGCCGCCGCTCCGGCCCACGCCACCCCGTCCGCTCCCGCGTCCGTGCGGCTCTTCCCTCCCCGCCGGATGACGGTCCGGCCACCGGGGAGCGGTTCCCCGACGGCCCTCAGGGCCTGTTCCGGCACCGGATGCGGTCCGGCACCGGAAGGACCCGCCGGAACCCACTGACGGTCAGTCGGCCACCGCTCCCGTCCGCCTCCCGTCGGAGCTGACGGAGCGGGACGGGAAGCGGTGGCCCGCTGCACGACTCTCACGTACCGCGCATGAGTTCCGCGTTGACGGCGTCGACCTGTGCGTACAGGGGCCCTCCGGTGACGATGCCCTCCCCCGTGCCCCGACGCCGCGGATCCACGTCGATCACGGTGACGAGCGCGTTGCCCAGTCCGACCACCACCCACCAGAAACGCTCGTCCGCCCGTACCCGCCAGGTCGACTTCACCCACTTCCCGGTGTCCGTGCGCACCTCGGCCGAGACCAGCTCCCAGCTTCCCGGATCGAAGCGGGTCAACGTCTCCGAGGGCGCGCCCCGCTGCTCCAGCCGCTCGGTCACGTGTGTGCCGTGGGCCCTCAGCCGCACCGGTTCGCCCAGGACGTGCCGGACCCGTGTGAAGAGGGAGTCGGGACCTGACTCGACGTGGAAGCGGGCGGTCTGGAAACGGGGTGACACGGTGAGTTCCTCGCAGGGGGCCGGAAGTTGTCGGAGGGTATGTGATCAGCGGTGACGCCAGAGCTGGTGGAGCCGGAAGACGTCCATGCGCCAGTGCGTCTCGAGGGACGCGTCCGGTACGCGTTCCCTGCCCAGGCTGTGGCGGATGTGCCGGTAGAGGCCGTGCGGCGACAGATCGGCACCGGCGACCAGCGCGGACAGCAACGGCTCGTCCGCGGGTGTGTCCCCGTCGACCATCACGAGGACCTCTCCCTGATCGTCCGGATGGAGGTAGGGCAGCTCCCCGCCCAGTCGGCGGCGCAGGTCCCCCCAGGTGACCGTGGTTCCGGCACGTGCCACGTCCTGGAGGACGGCGCGTACCCGGTCGGCGAGAGGACGGAGGGCGTCCGTGGGCAGTCGAGCAGTCGCCCGGTCCCGGCCCTCGGTGGAAGCGACCGTGCTGTCGACCGGGAAGTCGGCGGCACCGCTCTCCTCCGCCTGCACTCGGCGTCGGAGGTGTCCACGCCAGCGTCCCAGTGCCTTCCTTTCCGCTTCCGGCAAGGGAGTGGAAAGGCGGTGACGCAGTCGGTCGGCCTCCGCGAGGGCTGACGCGAGTTCGGGTGTGGACACCATGCTTCTGCGCGTTCCGAGGTCGTGGAGGATGGCCCGGACGGCCCGCAGCGAGGGATCCACCGAAGGCTTCGGTTCCTGGTCGCGCACCCACTGTTTGAAGTCCCGCATCAGGCCGGTGACCGCCTCGCGGTCCCGGGGCGAGAGGCGCAGGGCGTAGACGGGTCCCATGTCGCTCCGGACCTGCTTCGCCCGCGCGAGATCACCGGCCCCGCGGGCGGCACGGAACTCGTCGGCCATCCGGTCGAAGACCTCACGCGCCGCGGTGTCGGACGCCTCGGTCGGTCCGGTCTCCTGGTTCTCCCGCCCGTGAACGGGCGGGGCCCCCCTGTGGCTGCGGAAGACGGTGCGCCAGTGGTGCAGTCGCTCCTTGGCCGTACCCGGCAGGAAGGGCTCCCCGATCCGTGACACCAGACGGTCCGCCTCGTCCAGCACCCGGTAGAGGTCCAGGAACGAGAGGTCGTCACCCTCCTCGTCAAGGTGTCGGAGGAGGGCCAGGAGACGTGCTTGTGGCCTCTCTCCTGCTCGTGCCTCCGGCGGGCCTGAGGACTCGGGTCCGCCCTCCGGTGCCGCATGCGGTGCGGGGAGGGCCCGGTGTGCGCGGTGAAGACGCTGCCGGTGCCCCCGCCAGATGTCGGCCGCCCGCGCCGCGTCGGTCCAGTGGGGCCAGCCGAGAGCCAGGAGCACCTGGCGGAAGAAGGGGGGCGGTACGTCGTTCGGTTGTGCCTGCCTGGAGAAGGTGATCAGGCTGGAGAGCAGCGGCTTGCGTGCCTTGGCGTGGGGCGCGTCGACGGCGGTGAGGAGGTGCACCTGGCGCACCGGGCTGACGTCCTGGGGACGCGTCCCGGTCTGCTTGAGCAGTTCGTGCCAGGTGATGGTGGTGCCTTCGCGGGCGGTCTTCAGCAGGACGCGGCCCAGTTCGGCGATGAGACGGTCGTCCGGGGAAGCGGCGGGGGCCGCGGGTGCGGCATCGGATGCCGCCGGTGGTCCGTCCACGGTCGGCTCCGGTGCCGGTGCGGGTTTCCGCTGCGGGGCAGCACTCGCCTCCCCGGCCGTTGAACCGCCCTGTGTGGCCACGGCACCGGGCGGCTTGAGCAGTTCCCACTCCGCCGCCTTCTTGGCGGGGACGCGGACGAACCCCTCGGCCCGCAGGGTCCACCGCGACGCGGAGCCGGTGCCCTGCGGGCCGCTGAGCACTGCCGCCCTTTCGGTCAGTGCGTACACGTGGTGGGGTTCCGGTGCCACGGCCGAGGCCGGCAGGGATATCCGGGCACGGAACAGGGCTGATCCGATGGGCTGCGCGTCCGCGTCGTAGATGCGGCGGCCGTGCTCCTCGGACGACGGCGTGGCACCGGTGAAGGCGACCTTCCCCGGCATGAGGGGAAGAGCCGGGCCCGCGGCGGCCCCGGTCGGGGCGGATGCCGTGCCGGCCTGGGCCGGTTTCCGTTCGTTGGTGGCGGAGTGGGCGGGGATCCGCGGCGTTGCCGTTCCCTTGGGCTGCACCCCGTGCGGAGTTTCCCTCAGCCACGGAGTGACGATCCCGGCGTGGACGAGGCGGCACTGGTCGAGGGTCGTCCATTCGACCCGGTGGCCGGGGAGGTGCGTTCCGATGTGCACGACGCGGGTGCCGTTGTCGGTCTCGCACCGGAAGCGCAGGGCGTGTCCGGTGGCCTCGAGTTCGAACGGGGCGAGCTGGCTGTCCGGCCCGTACGTGCGGACGGTGGGCGGTTTGCCGGACGAAGCGGCGAACCGTTCCCCGTCCGCCTGCCACTCCTTGAACGAGCGCCGGGCCATCTGCACGTGGATCAGGCGGCGCTTCTTCTTCGATCCGAAGCGGATCTCGATCGCGTCGCTGCGGGCGTTCGTCTGCTTGACGTACTGCACGTTGACGTTCGGCTGCCCCTGTTTGCGGAGCCACCTGCTGAGGGCCTCGCCGATGTAGAGGTGGTCGGCACTGCTCTCGCCGCGCGCGGTGCGGTTGCAGCGTACGGGCGGGCGGTGGGCGAAGTGTGACTTCTTGTCGTCGCAGGCGCGCAGGGTCAGCAGCTTGCCGCACCCTCCGAGGAGGACGCCGCAGCTGAAGGCGTTGGACCCGTGGTTCTCGCGGAGCCGGTTCGCGGCTTGTTTCTCGTAGGGGAGGAACACGGGGATGTCCCCGTCAGGACCGCCTCGTACGGCGGTCTGGACCTTGCGGGTGTCCTCTTCGTCGAATCCCAAGGTGGCCGGGGTCATCGAAGACCGTCTCCTTGCTACGCGTGCGAAGCCTCCCACCTGCGGTGATACCGCCTCGAGGCCACTCGCGGCGAAGTGTCGCATCCGCCCGTGGATCATGTCGACGGCCCGTGACGGGCAACACATCCGCACCTGGCGGCGCACACGGCGGACACAGCGTCGCGAACCTGTTCCTACCGGATCGTCCGGTTCAGCCACCGTGCTGGAAACGCACGGGTTCCCCGAGCACCGCACGGGCGCTCTCGAGGCCGGCCAGGCGGGCCGCGACCGTCGTCGTGCTGCCAGGCGGTGTGAGGGACACTCCGGTTCAGTGCGTCATCAGGTGGTCTGCCTGTGAGTTCGACTCGCGGGGAGGCAACGATCCGGATCAACGCAGTCGGCGGGTCTCAGGAACCCATCCCTTGCGATGGGCCCTCCGGTCCGGGGCGCCCCGGTGCCGATCACACCGGGAGCCTGGGATCGGGCCCTGTGCTTGCACAGGGCGGCGGAGGGACACAGCGGACCGCCCGCCTGCCGGGCGTGGAAAGACCACACTCAAGGTGAGGCTCGTCGACTGCGCCTCACCAGCAGGAACGAGGCGGTTCGGTGACGACGACGGAGGACTTCGCGGACTTCACTCCGGAGCAGTTCCTCGAAGCCGTGGTCAGCGGCTCGATCCACCCGTACACCGCGCACCGGATCCCCAGGCGCCGCGGCGGGCTGCGGTCCTTGCACACCCGGCCCCGCGGTTGTCCGAGATGCAGCAGGAAATCCCGGCCCGTCTGGAGGCTCTTCAGCCGGGCTTCAGCCGCATCCGGAGCGCCAGCGGGAGCAGGACCGGCTGGGGGAACTCGTCGGCTGGCCGGAGACGGAGCACGGTCCCGTCACCGACGAGGAACTGGCCGCCGCCGAGGCCGAACGCCGGGAGATCGAGCGCGCCCGCGCGGAGCGCGCACGTGCGGAGCGCGCACGTGCGGAGCGCGCACGTGCGGAGCGCGCACGTGCGGAGCGCGTCACCGAGCAGAAGGAAACCGGACAGCCGGAGTCCCGGAAGCATCGGGACGCCGCGTGAGCGAGGCCGTCCATCTGCTCGACTGCGAGGGCCTGTCCCAGACGGTGCGTGGAGCATCCGCCATGAAGGGGCGCCTCAAGACGGCTCAGCCGGCCGGCGTCCGCGTGACGACCACTTCAACGACGCTGATCGAGGCGCACGACGTGCGGACGTACGTCCCGGCCCGGCACGGGGCGCCCTCCCGCGTCCACGTCGAGCAGGTGACCGAGGAGGTCGCCAAGGAGGCCGTCGGTCTCCTCAAGGACGCCGGCCTCCACGGCCACGAGTACGCCGGCGACGCGGCCCTGGCCGCCGTCGCTCTGCGGCAGCCGGGGCCGGTCACCGTCTTCGCCTCCGACGAGGACGCCCTGCGCAGGCTGTGCGGTGACCGCGTGGTGGTCATGGGTCTGTGACGGTTCGGCGGACGACAGTCGATCACGTCCACCGTCGGGGGCGAGGACATCGCACCCACGGCCGACGGCGGGGGGCGACGAGTGCGGCACTGCGCCGGAGCGCCGGATCCTGGCCTCGCCCCGTCTCACGGGGCAGCCCCGTGCCGTCGCGCTCCGGCCCCGGACTCCGGTTCCACAAGACACGGGGGCCCGGGAAGCCGTACGCGGCGCACGACCGCGCCTTCCGCCCGGCGCGGCGCTAACCGACCCGCTGCATCGCCTTCCGGCGCCGTTCCGCCATCGTGGCACCGGACTCGCGGCGGGCCATCCTGCGCAGGACGGACGGTGCGAGGAGCAGCCCGGCGACCGCCCAGGCGCCCAGCACGCCCACCGTCTCCAGGTACCGCCAGGACGCGTCGACCTCGGCGGCGACCGCCCCGGCGGGCAGCAGCGCGGCCCGCAGTCCGAGGCCGAGCCAGTACACGGGGAAGACCTGGCCGACGGTCTGCACCCACCCGGGCAGCTCCGACAGGGGGAAGTAGATCCCGGAGATCACGACGAGCCCCATGACCGGAAGCATCAGCAGCCCGATGGTGCGCGGGTTGTCGACGAGCGAGCCGATGACGGCGCCCAGGGGCAGGGTCGCCAGGAGACCCAGCGGCACCACCCACACCAGGGTCAGCAGCGCTCCGCCGCCCTGCCGGGCCACCCCGTCCACCAGGAACACGCCGACGACGAAGGGGAGCGCCATGGAGACGAGGGCCGTGCCCGACACCATGACGATCTTGCCGACCAGGTGGCCGACCATGCCGTGCGGCACGGCCTTGGCCCGCAGCAGCGTGCCGTCCTCGCGCTCGGCCGCGAGGAGCTGTGCCGTGGTCATCACCCCGGTGAACGCGAGCGTCATGCCCAGCATGCTCGGCAGCATGAACGCGCCGGCCGAGATGCCCGCGCCCTCCAGCCGCTCGTCCCCCGCCAGGAACAGCGGCACCATGAGCAGGACCGTCCAGAGCACGTACCCGAACACGTCCTGGCCGGAGGTGAAGGTCTGCCGGAGCTCCGTCCGGCCGCGCCGCATCCCCGTCCTCGCCGCGTGCCACACCGGACTCATCGCGCCCCCTCCCCGAAGACGTGTGCCGCCCGCTCGCCGGGAACACTCCCCGTCTCCAGTTCCCGCACCATCGTCAGATAGGTGTCCTCCAGGCTCGCCCGGCGCACCTCCAGTCCGCCGATCGCCTCGCCGTGCTCCTCGAACAGCCGGCGGACGAACCGGGTGGGCTCGGCCGTCGCCTGCTCGAAGGACCGCCCGTCCCTGGTCCAGCGCACGGTGGCCTCGGCCGACGCCCGCCGGGACAGTTCCTCGGCCGGGCCGTCGGCCACGATCCGGCCGCCGGCCAGGATGAGGATCCGGTCGGCGAGCTTCTCCGCCTCGGCGAGGTCGTGCGTGGTCAGCAGGACGGTGGTGTTCTCGTCCGCGAGCCCGCGCACCAGGCCGTGGAACTCGTTCCTGGCCTCCGGGTCCAGACCGGCCGTCGGCTCGTCCAGGAACAGCAGTTCGGGCCTGCCCACGATGCCGACGGCCACGTCGAGGCGCCTGCGCTGCCCGCCCGACAGGGTTCCGACCCGTTTGTCCGCCTGCTCGCTCAGTCCCACCGCGGCGATGAGCTCGTCGACGTCCCACGGCCTCCGGACCAGGGCGGTGGAGTACGGGACGTAGTACGAGCCGAGGTGGGCCAGCAGTTCCCGCACCCGCCACTTGCCGTGGTCGCGCCAGGACTGCAGGACGACCCCCAGGCGCGCGCGCCACCTCTCGTCCCCGCGTGCCGGATCGGCGCCGAGGACGGTCACGTCGCCGTCCGAGCGCATCCGGAAGCCTTCCAGGACCTCGATCGTGGTCGTCTTGCCCGCGCCGTTCGGGCCGAGCAGCACGAGGACCTCGCCCCGCCGGGCCGTGAAGTCCACGCCCTTCAGCACCTCTTGGCTGCGGTAGCGCATCCGCAGGCCCCGTACGTCGATGACCGTGCCGCTCTCCGGCGGCGGGCCGTTCCCCGCCCCGGACACGGCGTGCGCGGGCGCCATCGGTGTTCCCCCGTCCCTCTCGTGGTCCGTCCTCCGGGATCCGGGGCCGAAGGCCGTGCCGACGCCCGTGAGCGTGGCCGTGGAACGCGTCCACGGTCACGGTCGCCGCGCGGCAGTGGTCGTTCGGACCCTCCCCGGGCGAACACACTACCGAACGGTTCGGATGCCCCTGGTCGTTCCGCCGGCCCGGTGAACGCTCCCGGTCACGTCCCCGGTCCGAGGGGTGCTCCGGCTCGCCGGCGGCCCGCGTCGCCATGACGCGCGCTCGGGTCCTGCCGGCGCGCGCGGACGGCCCGGGGGACATCCGTGACGCGGTCCCGTACCCGGTGCGCGCCGGACGCGTGCGGCGGTCTTCCTCCGGTCTCCCTCCCCGGCGGACGGCCCGCCGGTGCTCCACGCGGCGAGGGAGGAACGAGGCCGGAAGGGCTCCACCGCTTCCGGTCCCCGGGGCCGCCACGACCGTCAGCACGGTGTCGGCGAGGAGCGGCAGCGTTGTCGCGGAGGGCGGAAGTCGCGCAGGGACAGGAGTCACGCAGGGACCGGGGACCGGCGGCCCTCTCGCCGGACGGCGAAGGAGACGAAGGGGCAGGCCGGGACCCGGCCCGGCAGATGATCGCGTGCACGGTGTTTGGAAGTGGCGCGACGGTAAAGACGGTGCACTGACAGAAACTTTATACGACGAGGTGGGAGAAGCACCATGGGAATCATCGCTTGGATCCTCATCGGCCTGCTCGCGGGCTTCATCGCCAAGGCCCTGATGCCGGGCAAGGACCCCGGCGGCGTCATCATCACCATGCTCATCGGCATCGCGGGCGGCCTCCTCGGCGGCTGGCTCGGCAAGGTGATCTTCGGCGTCGACTCCATCGACGGCTTCTTCGACCTGTCGACCTGGATCGCCGCCATCGTCGGCTCCGTCATCCTCCTTCTCCTCTACCGCCTGATCACCGGCAACCGCCACACCCACCGCCACGCCTGATCCGGCACCGCACCGCACGGAACGGCTCCTCGCCCCACGCGACGAGGAGCCGTTCCGCGTTCCGGTCCGGGAGCCCGGCCGGTCACCGCGGGCCGGCGGAGCGGCGACGGAGCCGTCGGCCCGCTCAGGGGGCGGGGTCGACGACGTCCTGGGTGCCGAGGACCGCGAGCAGGTCGAGCAGGTCGGCGCTGTCGGTGCCCAGCGCGGGGGTGAACCACAGCAGGCGCTGCCGGCCGTCCTCGCTGAAGAGGTTGAGGCAGTTGACCTCCAGGAGGCCGAGAACGGGGTGCCGGATCCGCTTGCGGTCCTCACGCCGGAACGCCACGTCGTGGTCGGCCCACAGTGCGGCGAACTCGGGCGAGGCGTGCAGCAGCGCACGGATCATCGACGCGGCCTCGGTGTCCTTGGCGTCCCTGCGGGCGGCGGCCGCCCGCAGGTCGGCGACGAACGCCCGGGACTGGGTCGCGTGGTCGGCCTCCGGGTAGAGCTGCCGCGCCTCGGGTTCGGTGAACCACCGGTGGAGGAAACTGGCGCGGGTCCCGCGGAAGCCGGAGTGGTCCCCGAGCAGCGCCACCGCGAGCGGGTTCTGCACCAGCGTGACGTGCAGGTCGGTGATGACCTGCGCGGGTGTCGAGGGCATCCGCTGGAGCAGGTCGAGCATGCCGGGGTGGACGTGCGAGGCCGCACCGCCCGGTACGGGCACCGGACGGCCCGCCAGGTGGTAGAGGTAGTCGCGCTCGTCGGCGGTCAGGCGCAGCGCCCGGGCCAGGGCGGCGATCATCTGTTCCGACGGCTGGGACCCGGCCCCACGTTCCAGCTCGTTGTAGTAGTCCACCGATGCCCCGGCGAGCTGCGCGACCTCGTCCCGGCGCAGCCCGGGCACCCGGCGCCGCGGGCCGGCGGGGAGACCCACGTCGGCCGGGCGGATGCGGCCCCGCCTCGACCGCAGGAACGCCCCCAGCTCGGTGTACTTCGCAGAACCCATGCGTCCCATTCTGTGCCCGGCCGGGGCGCCGACCCAGGGGATGACATCACCTGGTTGCGCCGGCCGGAACCGCACATCGTGGAGGGCATGACTACCAACGACCTCCCTTCCGCACCGGCGCCCGAGCGGGTCGCCGTCGTCACCGGCGGATCACGCGGCATCGGCCGCGCGGTGTCGCTCCAGCTGGCCCGCGACGGCCTGGCGGTGGTGGTGAACTACACCAGGGACGCGGCCTCGGCCGAGGAGACGGTCAAGACGATCACCGCCGCCGGCGGCAAGGCGATGCCCGTGCGGGCGGACGTGGCGGACGAGCACGCGGTCGCCGCGCTGTTCGACCGGGCGGAGCAGGAGTTCGGCGGCGTGGACGTCGTGGTGAACTCCGCCGGCCGGCTCGCCCTGTCGCCCATCGCCGACCTCGACCTGGCGGTGCTCGACGACATGCACCGCACCAACATCCGCGGCGCCTTCGTGGTGGCCCGGCAGGCCGCGCGGCGCCTGCGTGCGGGCGGCTCCTTCCTCGGCGTGTCGACCTCCGTGGTCGGATCGCGGTTCCCCGCTTACGGCGCGTACGCCGCGAGCAAGGCGGCCGTCGAGTCGATCACGCTGATCCTCGCCCGCGAGCTGCGCGGGCGGGACGTCACGGTGAACACCATCGCCCCCGGCCCCACGGCCACGGACCTGTTCCTCGACGGCAAGACGCCCGAGGAGATCGACAGGCTCGCGAAGACCCCGCCGCTGGAGCGGCTGGGCACCCCGGAGGACATCGCCCGGGTCGCCGCCTTCCTCACCAGCCCGGCGGGGCACTGGGTGAACGGGCAGGTCCTGCGGGCCAACGGCGGCATGGTGTGAGCATCCGGCCGTACGTCGTGCCGGTCACCCCCGAGACGTCGGCACGGCGCCCGCACGACGTCCGCACCACGAGACAGAACTTCTGAAGGAGCAACAGTCATGCCTTTCGCCCACTTTAAGGTCCCCGCCGACACCCTCACCCCCGGGGACAAGAAGAAGATCGTCGAGCGCACCACCGATCTGTACGCGGAGATCTACGGTGAGCGGGCCCGTGCCACCACCGTGGTGCTCGTCGACGAGGTCGCCGACGGGGGCTGGGGCGTGGGCGGCCACGTCCTCACCGCCGCCGTGCTCAACGGCGACGCCTGACCCGCGGCCGCCGGTGGGCGCGGGCGGGCGGTGCCCGCGTCCCACCGGCGCCGGAACGTCAGGCCGCGCGGCGGATCCGCTCCCCGTGTCCGCGGATGACGTCCGCGTACCGGTGTCCGGATCCCTTGATCGTGCGGGTCTGGGTGGCGTAGTCGACGTGGACCAGGCCGAAGCGCTTGTCGTAGCCGTACGCCCACTCGAAGTTGTCCAGCAACGACCAGGCGAAGTAGCCGGCCAGCGGGGCGCCCTTGCGGGCGGCGGAGGCGCAGGCGGCCAGGTGCCGGGTCAGGTAGTCCTGGCGCTCGGGGTCGTCGATGGTGCCGTCGGGGCGGACCACGTCCGGGAAGGCGGAGCCGTTCTCGGTGACGTAGAGCCTGCGCGCGCCGTACTCGTGCGTCAGGCGCAGCAGCAGGGTCTCGATGCCGCTCGCGTCGATCTCCCAGTCCATGCCGGTGCGCGGCACGCCGTCCCGGCGCACGAACGCGGCGTGGGGGGCGGGGCCGCTCGGGTCGGCGGCCACCACCTGCGGGAAGTAGTAGTTCAGGCCGAGCCAGTCGAGCGGGGCGGCGATGGTCTCCATGTCACCTTCCCGCTCCGGGAGTTCGACGCCGTAGACCTCGCGCATGTCCTCGGGGAAGCCCCGGCCGTGGACGGGGTCGAGCCACCAGCGGTTGGTGTGGCCGTCCATGCGGACCGCGGCCGCCCGGTCCTCGGGGCCGTCGCTCGCGGCGTGGATCGTGGAGAGGTTGTTGACGATGCCCACCTGGGCGTTCGGGGCCGCCGCGCGGACGGCGCGCGCCGCGAGCCCGTGGCCCAGCAGCAGGTGGTAGGAGGCCCGGACGGCCGCCGTCAGGTCCGTCAGGCCGGGGGCCATCGTGCCCTCGAGGTGGCCGATCCACGCCGAGCAGAGCGGCTCGTTCAGCGTGGCCCAGTGGTGCACGCGGTCGCCCAGGCGCTCGGCGACCACCGACGCGTACGCCGCGAAGTGCTCGGCGGTGTCGCGCTCGGGCCAGCCGCCGCGGTCCTGGAGGACCTGCGGCAGGTCCCAGTGGTAGAGGGTGACCGACGGGGTGATGCCGGCCTGGAGCAGCCCGTCGACCAGCCGGTCGTAGAAGTCCAGGCCCTTCGCGTTCACCGGGCCGTCGCCGCCCGGCACGACGCGCGGCCAGGCGATGGACATGCGGTAGGCGTTGGTGCCGAGGCGGCGCATCAGGTCGATGTCCTCGCGCCAGCGGTGGTAGTGGTCGCAGGCGACGTCGCCGTGGTCGCCGCCCGCGATCGTGCCGGGGGTGTGCGAGAAGGTGTCCCAGATCGACGGCGAACGGCCGTCCTCCGCCACGGCGCCCTCGATCTGGTACGCCGAGGTGGCCGTGCCCCACAGGAAGTCGTCGGGGAGGGCGGCGTAGTCGATGGTCACGGAAGTCCTTTCGGGATCGGGGGAGCCGGTCACTTGACGGCTCCTGCCGTCAGGCCGGCGACGAGGTAGCGCTGCAGGAGCAGGAACCCGGCGACCACGGGGACGCTCACCACGAGCGAGGCGGCCATGATCTGGTTCCAGTACACGTCGTTGAGGGTGGAGTAGCCCTGGAGGCCGACCGCCAGGGTGCGGGTGGTGTCGTTCGTCATCACGGACGCGAAGAGGACTTCGCCCCAGGCGGTCATGAAGGCGTAGACGGCGACCGCGACGATCCCGGGGATCGCCGCCGGGACGACGACGCGGAAGAGCGCGCCGAGCGGGCCGCAGCCGTCCACCATCGCCGCCTCGTCCAGGTCGCGCGGGACCGAGTCGAAGTAGCCGATCAGCATCCAGACGGAGAACGGGAGCGAGAAGGTGAGGTACGTCAGGATCAGGCCGCCGCGCGAACCGAACAGGGCGATGCCCGTGGCGTTGCCGACGTTGACGTAGATCAGGAAGAGGGGGAGGAGGAAGAGGATGCCGGGGAACATCTGCGTCGACAGCACGGTCACCGTGAAGACGCGCTTGCCGCGGAAGGAGTGGCGGCTGACGGCGTACGCCGAGAAGACCGCGATCACCACCGAGCAGACGGTCGCCGCGCCCGCCACGATCAGCGAGTTCACGAAGTAGCGCCCCAGCGGGACCGTGGACCAGATGTCGATGTACGGGCGGATCGTCAGCTCGGTCGGCAGCCAGCGGAACTCGCCGGTGACGTCCGCGAGCGGCTTCAGCGAGCCGGAGACCATGACGTAGACCGGGACCAGGACGAATCCCGTGAGCAGCGTCAGGAAGATCCGCCGGGACCACAGGAACGAGCGGGGCGGGGCCATCGGGGACCGGGGCGGGTTCACGGGGCGGTCCTCCGTCCGCGCGAGGTGAGTGCGAGGTACACGCCCGTCACGACGAGCAGGAAGAGCAGCAGCAGGACCGACATCGCGGAGCCGGTGCCGAAGTTCCAGGTGACGAAGGACGCCTGGTAGATGTGGACCGAGATGAGGTCCGCGGCCTCGGGGGCGGTCTTGCCGAAGAGGACGTACGGGGTGTTGAAGTCGTTGAACGTCCACAGGAACAGGACGAGCACCAGGACCTGGTTGACGGGGCGCAGCGACGGCAGGGTGATGCGGCGGATCTGCTGGAGCATCCCGGCGCCGTCGAGGGCGGCGGCCTCGTACAGCTCGCGCGGGACGTTCTGCAGGCCGGCCATCACGATGAGGAAGGCGAACGGCCAGCCCTTCCACACCGACACGGTGAGCAGGGCGATGAAGCTGTTGTCGCCGATCAGCCAGAACGACGGCTTGTCGGTGAGGCCGAGCTGGTCGTGCAGGACGTGGTTCACCAGGCCGTTGTCGTGCTGGAACATGAACACCCAGGTGATGACGGCCGCGTAGACCGGCAGGGCGTACGGGACCAGGAACAGGGCGCGCAGCAGGCCGCGGCCGCGGAAGGTGTCCTGCATGTAGATCGCGGCGGCCGTGCCGATCAGCCAGCACAGGCCGACGGACAGCAGGGTGAAGGCGACGGTGACGAGGAAGGAGTGGAGCAGGGCCTCGCCGACGGGGGCGTCGAAGTCCACCGACACCTCGTAGTTGTCGAAGCCGGCCCAGGGGGCGATGCCCCAGTCGCGGATGTAGAACTGGGTGAGCTCCTTGAAGCTCATCACGATGCCGATCACCATCGGCACCAGGTGGACCAGGAGTTCGAGGAGCAGGGCGGGCAGGAGGAGCAGGTAGGGCAGTCCGATGCGGCGGATCCGCCCGGGGCGGCGGCGGGGGCCGCGCGCCGCACCGGGGGAGCTCTTGCGCACGGCGGCCTCCGCTGCGGGGGCAGTGGCGGTCATGGCGGTGTCGGGGCTCACTTCGTGGGCATCTGCTGCTGCGCCTTGGTGAGCGCGGCCTTCACCGAGTCGGTGGTCACCTCGCGTCCGGCGGCGGCATCGGCGAACAGTTCCTTGACGGCGGTGCCGACGGCGGTCTCGAACTGGGACTCGTCGGGGACCTGCGGCAGGGCGACGGCGCTCTTGGCGAGGGTGTCCTTGAGCACGGCGTTGGCCGGGGAGTCGAAGGCGGGGTCCTCCTGGGCGGCCTTGACCGGCGGGATGGAGCTGTAGGCGGTGTTGAGGATCTTCTGCTCGGCGTCGCTGGTCATGAACTTCACGAACTCGGTGGCGCCGTCGAGGTTGTCGGTGTTCTTGAAGACGGCGAGGTTGATGCCGGCGACCATGGAGTTGACCTGCTTGCCGGGTCCGGGCGTGCCGGACTGCACGGGCACCGGGGCGATGCCGTAGGCGTCCTCGCTCATGCCCTGGGACGTGAGGTTGGCGGAGGCGGACTGCCACAGCAGCATGCCCGTCCTGCCCTTGGCGAAGTCGCTGACCGACTGGTTCTGGGCGTACTCGGCGTTGCCCGGGGCGATGATCCTGTCCTTCGCCATGAGGTCGACGTACTGCTTGACCGCGGCGACGGCGCCGTCGCCTGTGAAGTCGGGCTTGCCGTCGGCGGTGAAGAAGTCGGCGCCGTGCTGCTTCGCGAGGACGAAGGCGTGGTGGACGTTCTCGGAGGGGTTGGAACCCTCCATGCCTATCCCCCACGTGCCGTCCCCGGACAGCTTCTTGCCGGCGGCGACCAGCTCGTCCCAGGTGGCCGGCGGGCCGTCGATGCCGGCGTCGGCGAACATCTTCTTGTTGTAGTAGAGGGCGTACGCCATGGAGTACAGCGGGACGGCGGCCGGGTCCTGGCCCTCGGCGCCGGTGGAGCCGAGCGCGGAGTCGACGAAGCGGTCCTTGCCGCCGATCTTGTCGAACTGCTCGTCGTCCCACGGCAGGAGGCCGCCGGTCGCCTGCAGCGAGGCGGACCAGGTGTTGCCGATGTTCAGCACGTCCGGGCCCTGGCCGGAGGTGGTCGCGGTGAGGATCCGGTTGAGCAGGTCGGACCAGGGCACGACCTCCAGCTTGACCTTGATGCCGGTCTGCTTCTCGAACTTGTCGAGCTCGGGCTGGAGGACCTTCTTGTCGACCTCGATGCCGGCGCCCTGGTTGGAGGCCCAGTAGGTGAGCTCCTCGGGCGAGTCGTTCGACCCGCCGCCCGTGCTCGATCCGCCTCCGCAGGCCGAGGCGGCGAGTGCGAGAGACAGGATGACGGCGCCTGTGGCCGCGGCTCGGATGCTGCGCATGGCTCCTGGTGTCCCTTTCCGGGAATGCCGAATGCCCTCGGGGTAGCCCCGCAGGCAGTGCCTCATGGCTTAATTTAGGACGTGAGTTAAACCTCCGGACGGGACCACGTCAAGGGTTCGGACGGACTCGCTCGACTCTCGCCGCACCTCTTGACTCATGCGTTCCAGGGATGAACCATTCAGCGGCGAGAGAGCGCTCCCAACTCCCCCACGCCGTTCACTTCCTGAACCAGGAGAGCCGCCCCATGACGTCCGACTCCCCCTCCGCCCCGCCCTCCGCCGTCGGCCGCCGGGCCGTCCTCGGCGCCGCGGCGGCCGTTCCCGTGCTGGCCGGCCTGTCCGGTACGGCGTCCGCCGCGCCGGCCGCGCGCGGAAAACCCCGGCGCCTGAAGGGCGGTGGCGACCTCGGCCCCAACGTGATCGTCCTCGACCCGTCCACTCCGGGCATCCAGGCCAGGCTGGACGAGGTGTTCGCCCGGCAGGAGTCGGACCAGTTCGGCCCCGGCCGCTACCAGTTCCTCTTCAAGCCCGGCGCCTACCACGGGCTCAACGCCCGGATCGGCTTCTACACCTCCGTCTCCGGCCTCGGCCTCTCCCCCGACGACACCACCATCCACGGCGACGTGACGGTCGACGCCGGCTGGTTCGACGGCAACGCCACGCAGAACTTCTGGCGTTCGGCGGAGAACCTGGCCCTCGTCCCGGTCAGCGGCACCAACCGCTGGGCGGTCGCCCAGGCGGCCCCCTTCCGCCGGATGCACGTCCGCGGCGGCCTCGACCTCGCGCCCTCCGGCTACGGCTGGGCGAGCGGCGGTTACATCGCCGACAGCCGGATCGACGGCACCGTCGGCCCGTACTCGCAGCAGCAGTGGTACACCCGGGACAGCTCGGTCGGCGGCTGGACCAACGCCGTGTGGAACATGGTGTTCTCCGGTGTCGAGGGCGCCCCCGCACAGAGCTTCCCCGACCCGCCGTACACCACGCTCGACACGACGCCCCTCTCCCGCGAGAAGCCCTTCCTGTACCTCGACGGCGACCGGTACCGCGTCTTCCTGCCCGCGCTGCGGACGAACGCGCGCGGCGTCACCTGGGGCAACGGCACCCCGCGCGGCACCTCGCTGCCGCTGGAGCGCTTCTACGTCGCGAAGCCGGGCGACTCTGCGGCCACCCTCAACCGGGCGCTCGAGCAGGGCCTGAACCTGCTGCTCACGCCCGGCATCTACCACGTCGACCAGCCGGTCCGGGTGAACCGGCCGAACACGGTCGTCCTGGGCCTCGGCTACGCCACCCTCATCCCCGGCAACGGCGCCACCGCCCTGAAGGTCGCCGACGTCGACGGCGTACGGCTGGCCGGCTTCCTGATCGACGCCGGGCCGGTCGACTCCCCGGTGCTGCTGGAGGTCGGGCCGCGCGGCGCCTCCCGGAACCACTCCGCCAACCCCGTCACCGTCCAGGACGTCTTCATCCGGATCGGCGGGGCCGGCCCCGGCAGGGCGACCACCGGCATGGTGGTCAACGCCCGGCACACCATCGTCGACCACACCTGGGTCTGGCGCGCCGACCACGGCGACGGCGTCGGCTGGGAGACCAACCGCTGCGACTACGGCGTCGTCGTCAACGGCCACGACGTCCTCGCCACCGGTCTGTTCGTCGAGCACTTCAACAAGTACGACGTGCAGTGGAACGGCGAGCGCGGGCGCACGGTCTTCTTCCAGAACGAGAAGGCCTACGACGCCCCGAACCAGGCCGCGATCCAGAACGGTCCGCTGAGGGGCTACGCCGCCTACAAGGTCGGCGACCACGTCACCGCCCACGAGGGCTGGGGCATGGGCAGCTACTGCTACTACAACGTCGACCCGACGATCGTCCAGCACCACGGCTTCGCCGCCCCGGAACGCCCCGGTGTGCGCTTCCACCACCTGCTGGTGGTCTCGCTGAGCGGGCACGGGCAGTACGAGTGCGTCATCAACGACACCGGATCGCCGACCTCGGGCACGAACACCGTGCCGTCGACGGTGGTGTCCTACCCCTGATCCCGGCCCGCCGGGGCGCGTCCGACCGACGCCGACGGTCGGACGTGCCCCGGTGCGGGACCGGTGGCGGCCCCTCCCCACTGAGTCGGGGAGGGGCCGCCGGGCCGGCCGGCCCGCCGCGCTACCGCGCGGACGCCGTGGCCGGTGCCGGTGCGTAGCCGGTCGGCCGGGTGGTGAAGGTGCCGCGGCCCTGGGTGCGGCTGCGCAGCCGGGTCGCGTAGCCGAACAGCTCGGCCAGCGGCACGGTGGCGGTCACGACCGTCGCGCCCGCCCGGGTGACCGAGCCGGTCACCCGGCCGCGGCGTGCGGCCAGATCGCCGAGCACCCCGCCCACCGCGTCCTCGGGCACGGTGACCGTGACCTCGACGACCGGCTCCAGCAGGACCATCGCGCAGGCCCGCAGCGCGTCCCGCAGACCGAACCGGCCCGCGGTGCGGAAGGCGGTGTCCGAGGAGTCCTTCACATGGGTCGAACCGTCGGTGAGCGTGACCCGCAGACCCGTCACCGGGTGCCCGCCCAGCGGTCCCTCGGCCAGGGCGTCCCGGCAGCCGGCCTCGACGGCACGGACGTACTCCTGCGGCACCCGTCCGCCGACGACCACCGAGCGGAACTCGAAACCGGCCTCCGGCGTGTCCAGCGGCTCGACGTCGAGCACGACGTGGGCGAACTGCCCGGCCCCGCCGTCCTGCTTGACGTGCCGGAAGACGAACCCGGACACACCGCGGCCGACGGTCTCCCGGTGACTCACCCGGGGACGGCCGACGTTGACGCCGAGCCCGTGCTCACGCCGGACCTTCTCCACCGCGACCTCCAGGTGCAGCTCCCCCATGCCGGACAGCACCGTCTGGCCGGTCTCCGGATCGGTGCGCACGACCAGCGACGGGTCCTCCTCGGCGAGCCGCCCGAGCGCCGACGCCAGACGTCCGGTGTCCGTGCCCCTGAGCGCCTCGACCGCCACGGAGACGACGGGTTCGGCGACACCCGGGGGTTCCAGGACCAGCGGGGCGCCCGGTGCGCACAGGGTGGAGCCGGCGCGGGCGGACTTCAGCCCGACCACGGCGACGATGTCCCCGGCGACCGCCCGGTCCACCTGGGCGTGCCGGTCGGCCCGCACCCGCAGGATCCGCCCGATCCGCTCGGCGCGGCGTGCGGTCGCGTCCCACACGGTGTCTCCCTTCTCGATCGTTCCCGCGTACAGGCGCAGGTAGGTCAGCCGCCCGGTGGCGGTGGCGTTCACCTTGAACGCGAGGGCGGTCAGCGGTGCCGCCGGATCGGCGGCCCGTTCCCGCTCCCGGCCGTCGCCGTCCGTCCCGCGCACCGGCGGCACGTCGAGGGGTGAGGGCAGGTAGGCGAGGACCGCGTCCAGCAGCGGTTCGACGCCGCGGTTGCGGTAGGCGGAGCCGCACAGCACGACCACGGCGTCACCGCTGTGGGTCAGGTCGCGCAGGGCGGACACCAGCGTCCCGGCGCCGAGCGCACCGGTGTCGCAGAACTCCTCCAGCGCTCCCGGGTGCAGCTCGGCGACGGCCTCCTCCAGCAGCCGGCGCCGCCGGCGGGCCTCGGCACGCAGCTCTTCCGGCACCGGGGCCTCGCTGCCGGCCCCACCGTCGCTGTCCCAGGTCAGCGCCCGCATCCGGACCAGGTCGACGACGCCCGTGAAGGCGTCCTCCGCACCGATCGGCAGCTGGACCGCGAGGGGTGCGGGGTGCAGCCGCTCCCGGATCGAGGCGACGGCGGCGTCGAGCTCGGCACCGGCCCGGTCCATCTTGTTGACGAACGCGATCCGCGGCACGCCGTGCCGGTCCGCCTGCCGCCACACCGACTCGCTCTGCGGTTCGACCCCGGCGACCGCGTCGAACACGGCGACCGCGCCGTCGAGGACCCGCAGCGAGCGCTCCACCTCGTCGGCGAAGTCGACGTGGCCCGGGGTGTCGATGAGGTTGACGCGGTGACCGTCCCAGGCGCAGCTGACGGCGGCGGCGAAGATGGTGATGCCCCGGTCGCGTTCCTGCGGGTCGAAGTCGGTGACGGTGGTGCCGTCGTGCACCTCCCCGCGCCGGTGCGTGGCGCCGGTCGCGTACAGGATCCGCTCGGTGACGGTGGTCTTGCCGGCGTCGACGTGGGCGAGGATGCCCAGGTTGCGGACGGCGGCGAGGGGGTTGGCGTTCATCGGGGTGCGCATGGCACACGGCCTTTCGGACGGTCCGGAAGAGGGCAGCGCGATCTCCCCGACGCACGACGACGGCGCACGCCCCCGATGGACGGGGGTGCGGGGATCAGACGTGTGTCGCGGGCATCCGGTGCCGGCCGCGCAGCGGGCACCGGACGGCCGGGGACACCAGGATCACCACGGACCGACGGGACCGGGAACGGGGAACGACGGCGGCGGCGTGGTCACGCACGGCCGGCCTCCCCTCACTGGTCACGGTCATGGACGCACCGTCCGACGACGGGCGGTGCCTGCCCGGTGAGTGTAGGGAGGGAGGGGAGGGCCGGGCCACGCAATATTCGTGTCTCACATTTTGGTACACCGTTCCTGATGGATGAGATATCTGAGATCGTTGTAGCGCCCACATTGTTCGCGCGGCCCTCCCCGGGAGGACGCGCGCCGCCGTGCGGGCCGTCGGCGCACGGCGCCGGTGACCGTTCCCCCCTGGAAAGACCGTGAAATGTCCGCACCAACCAGCAGCCCGGCCCAGGCCCCCGTCAACTCGCGGTCCCGTGTCCTCATCGCGAGCCTCATCGGCACGACGATCGAGTTCTACGACTTCTACATCTACGCGACCGCCGCCGTCCTGGTCTTCCCCAAGCTCTTCTTCCCGAGCAGCGATCCGACCACGGCCCTGCTGTCGTCCTTCGCGGTGTTCGGCGCCGCGATGGTCGCCCGCCCGATCGGCGCCGTGGTCTTCGGACACCTCGGCGACCGGATCGGCCGCAAGGGGACTCTGGTCGCCTCGCTCCTCACCATGGGCATCGCCACCTTCCTCATCGGCGTGCTGCCCACCTACGCGCAGGCCGGCTGGATCGCCACCGCGCTGCTGGTGCTGATGCGGCTCGCGCAGGGCTTCGCGCTCGGCGGCGAGTGGAGCGGCGCCGCCCTGGTCGCCACCGAGAACGCCCCCAGCGACAAGCGCGCCCTCTACGGCACCTTCCCGCAGCTGGGCGCCCCGTTCGGCTTCATCATCGGCAACGGCCTCTTCCTGCTCATCGGCGCGCTGCTGCCGTCCGCGGCGGGCGCCGACCCGTCGCAGCCCTCGGACGCCTTCCTGAGCTGGGGCTGGCGCATCCCGTTCCTGTTCTCCGCCGTGATGGTCGCGATCGGCCTGTGGGTGCGGATGCGCCTCGTCGAGTCGACGGTCTTCTCCAGGACCCGCGAGGCCGGGCTGGTGCGCAAGCTGCCGCTGGCCACCGTCTTCCGCAACCACTGGAAGCAGCTGGTCCTCGGCACCTTCTTCATGCTGGCGACGTACGTGCTCTTCTACCTGATGACCACGTTCTCGCTGAGCTACGGCCGTACGCCCGAGGACGCCGCCGTGCCCGGCCTGGGGTACAGCTACACCACCTTCGTGCTGATGATGATCTTCGGGGTGCTGTTCTTCGCCGCGTTCACCCTGGTCTCCGGCCCGCTCGCCGACAAGTACGGCCGCCGCACCACCCTCGCCTGGGTCACCGCCGGGATCCTGGTCTTCGGGCTGGTGTGGGTGCCGCTGATCGGCATGGGCACGCTGGGCGTGGTGCTGTGGCTGGTGCTCGGCTTCACGCTGATGGGCATGACCTTCGGTCCGATGGGCGCGCTGCTGCCGGAGCTCTTCCCGACGAGCGTGCGCTACACGGGCTCCGGCATCTCGTACAACGTCAGCTCGATCCTCGGCGCGGCCGTCGCCCCGTTCATCGCGGTGGCCCTGTGGGAGGCCGGCGACGGCTCGCCGTGGCTGGTCGGGGTCTACCTCTCCGCGATGGCGCTGCTGACCCTGGTCGCACTGCTGGTCGGCAAGGAGACGAAGGACGTCGCACTCGACGAGGGCGAGGCCCCCGCCGTCCCCGACCGGGACGGGACCCCCACCGCCACCACGGCCTCCTGAGCCGTCCGGCGCCCCGCCACGGCCCCCTGCGCCCGGTGCACGGGCACAGGGGGCCGCGGTGTCTCCGCCCGCACACGACGCTGCCTCAGGTGCGGAACCGCAGCTCAGCGCGCATTGTCAGTGCCCCTCCATAAAGTGGAGCCATCATCTGGACGGACCAGGGTCCATGCCGGGGTTCACAGTCCCGGAAGAGACGTCCGCCTGCGGAGAAGGACGTTCGGGGACTCGCCTGACGGCCCTTCACCGCCGGTTCCGCTGACGCTCGAAGGCATGGACGGGCTGACCGGCGACCGACGGGTCCGCGCCGGGAGGCCGTGTCTCCGCGAGGCGCTGTCGTGGTCCGGGGGAACGATCGGAAGGGGATCAGCACGGTGAGCGCTACGGTGAAGGACCGGCTCAAGAAGCACTTCGTGAACCACGTCGCTCTCGTCATCGACAAGTCCGGCTCGATGCGAGGCCACTCGGAGCAACTCGTCCGGGTGGTGGACGAGTTCGTGAAGGGGCTGAAGGAGGAGTCCGACCGGCTCGGTCATGAGACCCGGATCAGCCTCTACGCCTTCGACCACCTGGTCGAGAACCTGGTGTGGGACATGGACGTCAAGCACCTGCCGTCCATGCGGGGCCTGTACACCGTCGAGAACGGCGCGACGGCGCTGATCCAGGCGTCGGTGAAGGCGCTCGACGACCTCGGCCACATATGGGAGGAGTACGGCGAGCACAGCTTCCTCCAGGTCGTCGTCACCGACGGCGAGGAGAACGCCTCCGGCGCCGACACGACGGGCGCGCGCCACGACCACCTTCCGAACGGCCGCGCCGTCCTGGACGAGTGGCGGAGCAGGATCGCGGACAAGATGAACAACCTGCCGGACCACTGGACCTCGGCCATCATGGTGCCGAACTCCCTGGCCAAGCGCACCGCCCAGCAGTACGGCTTCCCGACGGGCAACATCTCGATCTGGGACGCGGACTCGGACCAGGGCGTCGAGGAGGCGATCGGCGCCGTCAAGACGGCCGCCACGAAGTTCCTGCGCGACCGCGAGCAGGGCGTGCGCGGCACCAGGAACCTTTTCGCGATGGGCCAGGACCTCAGCGCGGCGGACGTGAAGTCCAGCCTCCGGGCCCTGGACGCCGGCAAGTACGTCCTGATCCCGGTGGACCAGCGGACGTCCATCCGCGACTTCGTCACCAGCGCCGGGCACCCGTACAAGACCGGCTGCGCCTTCTACGAACTGTCCAAGCGCGAGAAGATCCAGGCCAACAAGCAGATCGCCGTGGCGGAGAAGGACCCGGCCACCGGCCGGATGACCGGGAAGGTGTTCACCGGTCCCGCCGCCCGGCAGCTCCTGGGCCTGCCGGCGACGGAGGTCACCGTGACGCCGGGGAGCAACGAGGCCTACACCGTGTTCGTCCAGTCGACCTCGGTCAACAGGAAGCTGGTCCCGGGGACCAAGCTGCTCGTCCTGCTGTAGCCGGAAGCGCCGGACCGACCGCCGAGCCGGCGTTCCGGCCGGCGCCGGCTCCCCCGGCCGCCGCGTGCGCCGGGCGGCTCC
Source organism: Streptomyces griseomycini (assembly GCF_014203535.1). Classification (GTDB taxonomy): domain Bacteria; phylum Actinomycetota; class Actinomycetes; order Streptomycetales; family Streptomycetaceae; genus Streptomyces; species Streptomyces griseomycini. The sequence goes on along the minus strand of NZ_JACHJI010000012.1, from coordinate 31,983 downwards.
GGCGGAGGAACAGTCCCGCACGGGTCCTCGTCGCACAGTCGTGCACCGTGCGTGGCCGCTGCTGAGGAAGCCGCCGGGCCGTCCGCCCGTCGACGAACGGGCGGTCCAGGGCCCGGAGTCCGGGGCCCGGGTCGGGATCCGTCGGCGGCGGCGCCGAACCGCAGACCGAAGGCAGGCCTCCTTCCCCCGGGCCGTTTCCGCCCCGGGGGGCGCCTCGTGCGGTCGGCTCCCGCCCGTGATCCAGAATCAGCGAGCACACCTTCAGGAGGTCTTCCCGTGCCCTCGCTCCGTGACTTCGCCACCTGGCAGCCCCTGCTGCGCCTCCTGCGCGCCGCCCACGCGGAGACGCTCTCCGCGCCCGGCGGACACGTGGCGGGGCAGATCAGTCCCGGGGCGTGGAGCGTTCCGCTGCCGTTCCGGTCGCCGCGACCGGGGCGCGCCTCACTGGTCTCCGACAACCAGGAGCAGTTCGACGCCGTGGGCCGGATCGTCGAAGCGCTCGAGGAGGACGGGAGCGACGGTGTCTCCTTCGTGGTGGAGGCCTCTTCCGCTCCCGGCGGTGTCCGGCTGCACCTGATCGGTCCGGCCTCCTCCGCGGAGCCGGGTGTCGCGACCGCGCACCCGGGCACGCTCCTCCTCGCGGACGGGGCCCTGCCCGAGCCGGTGCGCCGCCTGCCCGAGCCGGTGCCGGACGCGGTACCGGCCCCGTCCGCGGACGTGGAACTGCTGCAGCGCACCCTTCGCGAACGGCTCCCGGACGCGGTGGGCGCCTCCGAGGAGGAGATCGCAGCGGCCGAGGCGCGCCTGGGCGTGCCGCTGCCCGCCGAGCTGAGGGCCCTGTACCAGGTCGTCCGGGGCCGGTACGAGGACTGGGACGACTACCGGGAGCCGTACGACACCATCGGCTGCGAACTCCTTCCCCTCGGCGAGGTGTACGTCGCCGACGCGGCTTCCCGGCGGGTGCCGTGGCGGTTCGCCGCCATGACGGCGGTCGAGACGGGACCGGAGGACCCCGTGCAGGGGCTCGTCGGCTCGCCGGGCTGGATCGTCTTCGGTGACAACGGCGGCGGGGACCGCATCGCCGTCGACCTCACCCCGGGTCCGGAGGGGCACGTCGGACAGGTGATCATCATCGGTCACGAGGGGAACATCGGTGCCGGGCTGGTCGCCGACTCCCTCACCGACATGGTCGTCCACCGTCACTTCGACGGCCGGCCGGTCCGAAGGGCCGAGCGGCCGCCGCTCGTCGCCCACGTCAACCGCGCCTCCCTCCCCAGCATCGAGGCCGCCGCCCACCCCGGCCTGGAGGTCCTCAGCATCGGGGTGTGGGAGAAGGAGCCCCTCAGCCTCGCCCCCGTCTTCGGCCTGCCGCGCCTGCGGACCCTCTCCGCCCATCCCGGTACTCTCGCCGATCCCTGTGGGATCTCCCGGCTCACCCACCTCGAGTACCTGGAACTCCCGCCCGCGGAGTGGCGCGTCCTCCTCGACGCGGGGGCCGTGCCCACCGGGCTTCTCGCCGCGGGCATCGAGGCCCACCGGCAGCGGGACAACCCGTTGCGGACCATCGCCCTCGCCGACGAGATCCTCGCCCTGTACGGTCGGCCGCCGATCACCGACATCACGGTGCTGGAGGGAGCGGCCCGTACCGGAAGCTGAAGCCCGTTCCCGGAGTCCTGACGGGCACGGGGCGGTGGGAACGCCCCAGGGCCTACAGGATCTCGATGGCGCCCGGCGGGACCGGGCCCTCGCCCGCGTAGGAGTCGCCGCGTGGTGCGGACGGGGCGTCGTCCTCCGCGACGGTCAGGGTGGGCCAGGGGGCGGCCAGGGTCGCGTCGTCCAGGGCGAGGCCGAGGTGGTCGAGGACGAGGGCGACCACGGGGGCCATTCCGAAGCCCTCCCCCTCGGCCAGGGCTTCCTGAACCCTGTCCCACCAAGGACCGGGATGCTCGGACGGGGGTTGTTCCAGGTCGGGCTCGAAGTTCTCCAGGCACTGGCCGTCGCGCCAGTGCTGGAAGACGGCAAGGCCCTCGGTGGACAGGACGCCGTAGGTCTCGGTACCGCGGGACAGCGCGGCGAGGACTTCGGGCCACGAGCCGATGACGCCGTCCTCCTCGACGCAGAACGTCCAGTCACCGAGCCTTCCGGACCGCAGGAGCGAGACCGCTCCGGCGGCGAACTGCCCTGTGGGCAGGTCGGACGCGGCGTCCGCGTCGAGCAGGCGGGAACGGGCCGGGTCGGCGCCGTAGCGGGTGAACACCTCGGCGGGGTCCAGGCCCCGGGTGAAGGTGACGCACATCTGGTCGCCCGCCCAGTCGAGCGCGTCCATTGCCATGCTCTGCCCCGTCCCCTCTACCGGTACCGGTACCGGCTCCGCCTGCCGGATCGTGTCCTCCCGGCCCCGGCCTGTCGAACGAACGGTACGACAAGGGCGGGGGGTTGCTGACGGGCGGCCGGGAGCCGGCCGGAGAAGGCGGGAAGCCGGGTGAACCGCTCACGGGGAAGTGGAAGGGGAGCGTCGCGGTCATGAGGCACCCCGGGAACGTCGCGCAGCGACCGCGGAACGCCGCACCCGGCGTCGGGACGTCGCCCCGCGCAGCCCTGGAGATCACCCTCGGCCACCGGAACGCCGCGAGGACCGCGACCGTACGGTCGGGGTCCTCGAGAACGTGTCGTCCAGCTGTGTGTCCGAGGGGTGAGTTGCCCGCCAACGATACGCTCGTGGTCACACAAGAGCGTCTCGACCTCATTCCAGGGATAGCCGGTTTCGCAGTGCGGTGACCCAGCCCCGGTCGGTCCACGAACACCAGCGCACTGCGCGGAGTTCTGCAATCGGCACCGCCCCTACCGGGCCGCCACAGGCACACAAGACGGTTCCGGACTCGTGGGACGACGTCCGCGTCGTTCGGTGTCCCGTCTGCTCTTCTTCAGTCCACTTCCAGCCGAAGGACGACATCTCGGATGACGATCGAAGCGGATGCCCGCTCGGAGAAGCCGGGTAGTCCCAGGTCGTTGGCAGCGTCTGCGGCGGCGGTCATGGCGCGGTCGAGGCCGAGGAGCGGAGATCCCCGGCGGGACGTCAGCGGCGGGGATGCCACCCGAACTGTCGGGTCCGCTCCTCTCCTCATGTGGCTGGCCCAGGTGTCACCCAATCCTGCAACAGTCCCATCTTCAAGGACCTCGCTCTTATCCCAGGCCGTCTCCAGTGATGCTGTTGCAGGCGGCACTGGAGCCAACAACGACTGATCAGCCAGCGACGAACGCAATGGCGTCGTGGCTGTGGATACTCTCTAGGTTCCGCACCTTCACGGAGTGCCGAAGTCCTCTGCCACGGCACTCCGCGCTGACAGTGCGCGCCATGTCTTCGACGAACACCGGATGGTCATAGGCCTGCATCGTCAGCACCCGCTCATCCGGCCGCTTGACCAGAGGAACGACCGGAGCTGAGCCTGAGGCTCGCAGGACGGCCACCGCTTCGTCCACAGGCGTCGGGTAGGGGGTGTCTCCGTAACCAGTCACGCTGAGGGAGATCTCGCTGCGCTGGTTGTGCGCCCCATAATCGGAGATGGCCTTGGAGCAAGGGCAGAGGCTGGTGACCTCGGTCATCACCGTGGTGGTCACCCTGGCCTGGCCGTCTTCGAGCAGCCCCTCGATGGTGAGGTTGTGAACCTGCCACGATTCCTTGCCTGTGGCCGGGGCTGCTACCCGCTGGGCGAACGGCATGCTAACGGTGATCTTTACCGTCGGCGTGTCGAGGAGGGCAGCGCCCTCCTTCAAGACATGAGGCATGTCCCGGGGGTCCAGCGTCGCCAACTCGTCCTGGGCCAAGGCCACCATGCGGCTCATATGCGTGCCGCGGCGGTCGGCCTGAAGGCGAACTGTCACCGCGGCATCAGCGATGCCGCTCTGCTTGGTCACCCCGTCGTCGAAGGCCACAGGGAAGCGGAGGCCCGCAATGCCGACCTCGTCGATTTCGATGCCTCGGGAGTCGTACTCGTTCTGAACGTCGTGCACGTCATTCGCCTCGGTAGGTGCAACCAGAGGTGCAGGTCTCCCGGACCGTCACAGCGGACAGAGCCGGAAGGTCACCGATCAGCCTCTCCCAGATCCACTTGGCCAGGACCTCGCTCGTGGGGTTCTCCAACCCAGCGATGTCGTTCAGGTAGTAGTGGTCGAGTTCAGCCTCGATCGGCTTGAAGGCCCGCTTCACGTCCCCGAAGTCCATGACCCAGCCGGCCTGCGGTTCCACGTCCCCTTCGACATGGACGACGACCTTGTACGAGTGCCCGTGGAGTCGGGCGCACTTGTGCCCTTCGGGCACGTTGGGCAGTCGGTGCGCGGCCTCGAACGTGAACTCGCGAAAGATTTCCATTACTGAATTCCCAGATACTTGTGCGTCTGGAGGGAGAGCGTCCAGCGCGGGTTCTTCATGCAGTACTCGACCACCGCGCGCGTGTTCTCTTCCCGGTCCGGACCGTCCATGGGCTGCAAGCGAAAATGCCGGAAGCCGAGATGTTCAAACTGCGCAGGGTCGCCACCAGCCTGCGGATAGACCAACTTGAGTTCGTCACCGCTCGTGAGTACCAGGTCGGAGCCGATCTTCGGACTCACACACACCCAGTCGAGCCCCTCCGGCGCCGGCCGGGTGCCGTTGGTCTCCACCGCGATCTCGAACCCGCGGTCGTGAAGCGCAGCAACGGCGTCGCTGTCCAACTGGAGAAGGGGCTCACCGCCGGTGCAGACCACGAATCGGTGCTCCATGGCGTCGGACGGCCAGGCCGCTTCCACAGCATCGGCGAGCGCTTCTGCGGTGGGGAAGCGGCCGCCTCCCTCACCGTCGGTGCCTACGAAGTCCGTGTCGCAGAATCGGCAGATCGCCCTGGCCCGATCTTTCTCACGTCCGGTCCAGAGGTTGCAGCGCGAAAAACGGCAAAAGACTGCTGCTCGTCCGGCGTGCGCCCCCTCTCCCTGAAGCGTATAGAAGATCTCTTTGACCAGATAGGTCATGTCTTACGCTTTCTGGTACTGGACCGGGTCGGTCACACCGGCCTCGGCGAAGCCCTTGAGGCGGAGCAGGCAGGTGTCACACTTGCCACAGGCACGCCCCTGCTCGTCGGGGTCGTAGCAACTCGACGTGAGCGAGTAGTCGACCCCCAGTCGCAGCCCTTCCCGCACGATGTCCGCCTTCGACATCGCGATAAGAGGCGAGTGCAACTTGAGTTCCTGGGTGCCCTCAACGCCGGCCCGGGTGGCAAGGTTGGCCATCTTGGCGTAGGCGTCCATGTACTCAGGGCGACAGTCTGGGTACCCGCTGTAATCGACAGCCGTCACACCGGTGAAGATGTCGCTGGCGCCCACGACCTCTGCGTAGGCGAGCGCGAACGACAGAAAGATCGTGTTCCGAGCGGGCACGTAGGTGACCGGGATGGATTCCTCGACCTGATCGACGCTCTCGTGCTTGGGAACCTCGATGTCGGAAGTCAAGGCCGATCCGCCGAACACTCGAAGATCGATGTCCGCGATCACATGGCGCGCCACACCCTGAGCCTCGGCCACGCGCTTGGCCGCTTCCAGCTCGATGCTGTGCCGCTGGCCGTACCGAAAGCTCAAGGCGTACGGGGTGAATCCCTGGTCCTTGGCGATGGCGAGCACGGTGGTGGAGTCCAGCCCCCCGCTCAACAGCACAATCGCGGGACGATCCATACTCTCACTCCCTGCTGGGTTAGCGCCAATCCGCGCTTGATCAAAAGGTCGGGAACTAGACGGTACAGTAACCCTGACCTCGTTCCAGTTACTGAGCCCCGGGAGCCCCCCACGATGAGCCAGCTTTCCATCGTGGTGACGTGCACCGACCGCAAAGCCGCAGCCCCAGCGGTTGAACTGCGAGTGCGGGAACTGCCTGCGGGCCAGGTGGACGGGCGTGTCGCCGAATGGTGCCGCAGGATCGGCTCCGCCTCGGATCCTCGCCCTCTGGAGCAGCTCTACAAGGGGGATCACTGGGTTCGCGCTCAGCGACTCCCCTCCGTCGCGGCACAGGCCGGCTTCACTGCCGATCTGTGGGTTGCCTCAGCCGGACTGGGTCTGCAACCAGTATCGGCGTTCGCTTCTGCCTACGGAGCCACTTTCACGCCTCGGCACGAGGATTCGGTCGGTCACTCCTTCGAGGACCGCAGCGCTTGGTGGCGCCTACTCCAGAGGGAACGCGGGGCAGCCACCTTGACGGAACTCGCCAACAGGGGCCCCGTACTTCTCGTCCTCTCCGAGGTGTACGCCGCCGCGATGCAGGACGACCTCGAGGCTCTCTCCTCGATGAAGGCGGAGGCACTCCTCATCGGCGGCGCCCGTGATCTTCCTCACCTGCCGCGGGTACCGGCCGACGCATCCCTCCGCAACTCTCTAGGGGGGACTCTCACCAGCCTGAACGCACGGATGGCCGCCTGGTGGCTGGAGCACTGCTCGGACTCCCGACTCACCGCCCCTGAGACATGGGACAAGCTGAACAAGTGGGTGTCCGAGGTCTCGAAGAAGGAGCGCTATCAGCGCACACCGATGACGGACGAGAACGTCATCGCCTTCATACGGGAAAGCCTGGCCCAGAACCCGTCCTATTCACGTACCCGCCTGCTCCGCATGCTGCGGGACCAAGGGCTGGCCTGCGAGCAGAAGCGCTTCGCTGAGCTCTACGCCACGGTGGAGAACCGATGACCCCCCATGTGATCAAGCGCCGCGCTCTGCGCGTCGAGCAGCACCCGACCATTCCTCTGTACATGTTCGCCCTCGCCGCAGACGAGGTCAGCCAGGTCGCCGATGTGGCACGCATCTCGCGTGACGAGGCCGGTCGGCTCATCGGCTACCAGCGGCCCGAGAAGAAGCAGCATGTCCGGCAGATCCTGGAGTACCTGGACGGAGGCGAGGTCCTCTTCCCCAACGGGCTGATTCTGGCTCTCCCCTCCACCGTCCGCTTCCGCTCGAGTCCTGGGCCCAGCAGTTTCGACGGCCTCTGCACCAGTGGCACATTGGAGATTCCCCTCCCGGATTCCCCGGACGCCCCACGGCCGGCGTGGATCGTCGACGGTCAGCAGCGGAGTCTCGCCCTCGCCCGCACACGGAACTCGGGGCTGGCGGTGACGGTGGCCGGCTTCGTGTCGGAGGACCTCGAAACTCAGCGGGACCAGTTCCTGCGGGTCAACACCGTCTCCCCGCTCCCGACGAACCTGGTCTCGGAACTGCTCCCCGAGGTGGGCACCGCCCTGCCCACGAAGCTCTCCGCGCGCAAACTGCCTTCGGCACTGGTCGAGGCGCTCAACCAGGACAAGGACTCACCTTTCCGCGGCCTGGTGCGTCGGGCGTCGACGACCGCCAAGGAGAAGAGCAGCACCGTCGTCGCGGACAACAGTCTGATGCTGGCGATCCAGGAATCGCTGAACCTGCCGACCGGGGTCTTCTCCCCCTACAAGAACCTCTCGAACGGAACGGTGGACACCGCCACCATCCGCTCGATCCTGGTGACGTACTGGACAGCGGTTCGTGAGACGTTCCCCGACGCATGGGGTTTGCCGGCCACCAAGAGTCGCCTGATGCACGGTGTGGGCATCAGGTCCATGGGACGCCTGATGGACCGGGTGATGATGAACATCCCCCCGTCCTCTCCCATCGCGATCAAGGAAGCCAGGGCGGAGTTGGAACTCATTCAGCCGTACTGCCGGTGGACGAGTGGCCGGTGGCCTGACCTCAACATTCCTTGGAATGAACTCCAGAACAACCCTCGCCACATCAGTACTCTTTCCAACTTCCTCCTCCGTACCTACGTGCACGAAAAGGTCAAGGTCGCGTGAAATTCTATTTCCCGGACAGTCAGGACCTGGTAAGTCCGACATACGACTTCCTCAACGACGAGTACTCGCCGTACCGGGTGCGACAGCGCGACGACAAGTACGCCCACGAGGTGGTCACCCCCGTCCCCTATGACGGGATACTCGTCAGCAAGGCCATCATCGACGGTTCGGTCAAGGGCGCAGGGAAGTACTCGACCCCCCAACGGGAGCGCCTGTATCGGCTCGGCGTGCGCGCCTTTTTCCGGCTCGACAAGGACATGCACACCCTCGGCGACTGCGGAGCCTTCAACTACATCAATGAGGATATTCCGCCTTACACCGTCGATGAGGTGGTCAGCTTCTACGAGTCATGCGGATTCGACGCCGGCGTCAGCATCGACCACGTCATTTTCGGCTACATTCCCACGGGCTCCTCGCAAGAGCCCGACCCCGCCTGGATCGAGCGGCAGGAAATCTCGCTCAAGCTCGCCGAGGACTTCCTGAAGGAGGCCCGACGGCGTGGGGAGAAGTTTCAGCCGGTGGGTGCCGCGCAGGGCTGGGGGCCCGAGAGCTACGCCCACAGTGTCGCGAAGTTGCAGGAGATGGGCTACCAGCGCATCGCCCTCGGAGGCATGGTGCCTCTCAAGTCCCACGAGATCCTGGCGTGCTTGGAGGCCATCGACGAGGTCCGCAGGCCGGACGTGGAACTCCATCTGCTCGGCATCAATCGCGTGGACAGCATGGAGCGTTTCGCTCAACTCGGGGTCAAGAGTTTCGACAGCACATCGGCATTCCGCCAGGCCTTCATGGACGACCGGAACAACTACCACACGGCTACGGACTCCTTCACCGCCATCCGCGTTCCTCAGGTCGACGGCAACCCCGCACTGAAGCGTCTGATCCTTTCCGGGCAAGTCTCCCAGGCCGACGCGATCGCCTGTGAACGCGCATGCCTCCGCGCCCTGCGCGAGCACGACGAGGACCAGGACGCCGTCACCGTTGCGGACGTCCTGCAGATCCTCGGCGAATACGAGGCTCTCGTGCTCGGGCCCAAGAAGAAGAGCTACCTCCCCGCGTACGAACGCACGCTCAAGAATGCGCCTTGGCGGGAGTGCCCGTGCGCACTCTGCCGCAAGCATGGAATCGAAATTGCAATTTTTCGTGGAACCGAACGCAACAAGCGCCGCGGATTCCATAACCTCTCGATACTCGAAGCGAAGATGCGCTCGCTCACCTTCGCTTGATCAACCCCATGGACAGTGTCCGAACCTGCACGAGGAGAATCGGTGGCCGACCACCACACCCTGCGACTTCCCGCCCTTGAACTGCGGCAGGGGGACCGCCGGATCTACTGCTTTGCCGTGGACGGTAAGAAGATTCACCATTTCGCGGCGGTCTCACGTGTCCACCGGGACGAGGACGCCACCCTCCAGGGCTACCAGCGCCCGGAGGTTCTGAGCCACATCCGCTCCATCCGGCGCTACCTGGAGTCGGACGGCGCCATGCTGCCCAACGCGCTCGTGCTTGCCTTCGACCAGTCGGTGAAGTTCATTCCGAGCCAGCGCGGCTCCTCCCCCGACGCTCCCTCCATTCCGGGCGAGTTGGAGATCCGCTACTCCGAGACGATGGACGAGCACGAGAAGCCGGCGTGGCTTGTCGACGGTCAGCAGCGCAGCGCCGCGATCCGTGACGCCGATCTCGCGGAGTTCCCCGTCGCCGCGGTCGGCTTCATCGCCGACAGCCAGGAGGACCAGCGGTCCCAGTTCATCCTGGTGAACTCCACCAAGCCGCTCCCCAAGGGCCTGATCCACGAGCTTCTCCCGGACACCGTCGGCCAGTTGCCTCCCGCGTACGCCAAGCGCCGCCTGCCTGCCCTGCTGATGACGCGGCTGAACACCGATGGAGCGGGCGCCTTCTACGGGCGGGTGTCCAGCCCGACCTCTCCCCTGGGCAACATCAAGGACAACAGCATCCTGAAGATGCTGGAGCACAGCCTCTTCGAGGGCGCGCTCTACCAGTACCGGAACCCGGAGGACGGCTCGGGCGACGTGGACCGCATGGTTCTCCACCTTCGCTCGTTCTGGAACATCGTCCGGGAGACGTTCTCCAACGCCTGGCTGCTCCCCCCGCGCCAGTCCCGCCTGACCCACGGCGTCGGCATCCAGGCGATGGGCTTCGTCATGGACGCGCTCACGGAGGGCATGCCGGCGGAGGAGGTGGACTCCGACGAGATCCGCGCGGCCGTCCTGAATTTGATGCCGGTGACGGCCTGGACCTCCGGCATGTGGCGATTCCCCAGCGGCGAGGAGCGTCGGTGGAATGGCCTCCAGAACACCCCCAATGACGTACGCCTGCTTACCGACCTGCTCATGCGAACCATTCGGGGATAAACGTACGGATTTTAATTCCCCCTTCGGGGCGGTTCTCCAAGCGAGAACCGCCCCGTTTTGCATTGAAGAGAAGAGTTACCCCCTCCTCCAAACCTTCGAAGGCCTAAGCAGAGCAAATCCCCGCCACTTCCCAACGCGGCGGCCACACCCTCAATCAGATCACCCAAGATCGAAGACCCGCCCTAACTTCCCTTATGCAAACATCTCTGAGGACCCATCCCTCCCCCCGAACATGCCACCCCGGCACGGGGTCGTCCTACAGGGGAGGTGGCGTTGAACATTAGGGTTAGAATAGGCTCAAATAGACGCGAAACCGCCCATATGTAACTCACGAGGCCGGCAAGGGATCCGTCGACATAACACCAGGTCAGCACACACTGACGGCTATTCAACTATGAGATTTCCAGGACATGTTGTTGATTCTGGTGCCAACATGAGATGCTCTTAACATCAACGGCGTGACCGCTATTCGGGGAGTTTGCGGTGGCGCCAAGATGCGCCTTGATGCGCCCCGCGACGGCCGCGTCGGGGTGTCATCTGTTCAACTGGCGTGCGCAAATCACGACAAACTGGCCAAGTGGAAATTTGCTCAGCAAACAGGCTAAGCGGCCACTCTTTAAGGCACTCAGGGGGTAGTTAATGAATCACTCGCTCGACCCGGAGTCGAACCCGGATACCTTTCAGGCTTCCGTCGGCGGGAGGCGTTTCGCTGTTTCCATCTCGGTCTCCCATGCTTTCGTCAAGCCCCTGCGCCGCTTCGCCAACTTCTTCACGGCCATTTCCTTCGGTGTCTTGGTGAACATCCTCGCGAACCTCCTCACGGCTCACGGAATTCCCTGGCGGCACTGAAACTCTAATACACGAGGGGAGCAATCCATCACCCGCGAATAGCTGGGTGAAAATTCGCCGAAGGCTTCGACTAGGCCGGAGACATCCGTGCGTCGAGCGCACGGAAAAGCGAGCCCTGAGGAAGAGAAGAAGAGACGTGCCCCGGGGCAGGGGGTGATCGTTCGGCGGTGGGACGAGTTCGTCCCACCGCCGACGGCACCTCCCGGAGGATTCCCCGAGGGGGAGCGTTGTCGGTGGCCGGGTCTAGAGTGGTTGCAGATCGCATGAAGTTGGGGGAAGCAACTTTGGCAAGTTATGAGGTCGGGACATTCGTCTCGATTGGTGGGGGTTTCGGCATTGGGGTCGTCGGAGCGGTAGAGGGGAGCAGGGTCCGGGTCGACTACTTCGAGTCGCCCGCGCACGTTGTCGCGGAGTCGGAGTGGGTGCCGGCGTCGAAGGTGCGCCGCGAGGTGCTCGAACCGGAGGAGCGCGTGTGGTGGCGCAACTCCGAGGGACTGTGGAACACGGCGCGCGTGAAACTTGCCGAGCCGGCACGGCGCTCGTACATCGTGCGCATCCCGAACGTCGAGTTCGACCTGCCGATCCCCGAGGAGGAACTCTTCGTTCGGTGGGACCGTCCGGTGCAGGACCCTGCGGCGGACCTGACCGTGCGTGGTGGCAGCACAACCCCGTACCGGGACGCCCGGCTTCCCATGCTCAGAAACCTGGTGCAGCAACGCGGCGCATGCGCCGACATGAGCACGTTCCTGTCGTCGACGGTGGAGATCTTTCCTCACCAGGTGAACGCTGCGCTCACGGTCCTGTCCGACCCCGTGCAGCGGTACCTGCTAGCCGATGAGGTCGGCCTGGGCAAGACGATCGAGGCGGGGTACGTCGTCCGTCAGACTCTCATCGACAACCCGCGCGCCCGCGTGGTCGTCGTGTCACCGTCCCCCTTGCGGAGGCAGTGGCTGTCCGAGCTCAGGAGCAAGTTCCACATCGAGGACTTCCCGGCGGCCACCGTCGTGGTCACCAAGCACGAGACGCCGGGCAAGTGGGCCGACTACCACTACTTCGACCTCGTCGTGGTCGACGAGGCGCATGCTCTCGTGCATGACGACCCGGCAGCCACACCGTACGTGGAGCTGCGCGAGCTCGCGCACTCGGCGGAGCGTCTGCTTCTCCTCTCCGCCACGCCTGTGACGTCGGGGTACCTGACGAACCTGGGTCTCCTCCATTTGCTCGACCCGGAGCTCTACTCCTGGGAGAAGCGGGAGGAGTTCGAAGCCCGGTATCGCATGCGCGAGGAGTTGGCGAACTCCGTCTACTCGCTCGACCCGGAGTACACCTACGTCATCCGCGACAGCATCGAGGAGATCCGTTCGCAGGTCCCGGCCGGCGACGTCCGCCTGCGCGAGCTCGCCGACCAGGTCCTGGACATGCTGGACGACGAGGACGAACTCAAGGACCAGGATCAACAGGAGGAATTCGCCCGTAAGGTCACTGAGCTGCGCGCTCACATCAGCGAGACCTATCGGATCCACCGTCGAGTGATTCGCAACCGACGGGAAACGGTGCTGCAGGACCACCGCGGCCCGGATGCCGAAATGCTCCCCTACGAGGTCCGCGGGCGGCAGCGTCCTCGAGCCATCCGCTCCTCTTCCTCCGTCTTGGACGCCGGCGCAACCTTCGTGATGTGCTGGTGGAGCGCCGTACGCGAGCACCTGGAGAACGAGGGCCTCAGCCACGACATGGCTTCGTACGCCATGCCGCTAGCGGTGCTCACCTCTCGCGCTCCTGCGCTTCCGTACGACGCCATCGACGTCCTCCGCTGGCGGGTTACCGCTGATTCCGGGGCCGCCGAGCGGGCTGGTCTCTCCGAGCAGGAGAAGCGAGTGCTGTCGGCGGTGCCGGTGGTTCCCTGCGAACACGATGTACTCGCCGAGGCCGAGAACGGCTGGCCCGCCGATGAGGAATCGGCCAGCCAGCCCCTCAAGGACGTCACCCGCGCGCTCTCCCCCGCCATTCAGGCAGCGAAGCGCACTGTCGTCTTCTGCGGTCCTGGCCGACTGGCCAGCATGCTCGCGGGTCAGTTCCGCGCTGACGTCCCGAAGGCCATGATCGCCGAGCACACTCTGGCTCGGGATGCCGCTGAGGCGGCTGCCGACCTTGCCCGCTGGTCGGATCACGCACCGGGGCAGGCCGTGCTCTTTGTCGACGACACGGCAGAGGACGGTCTGAATCTGCAGGCTACCGACTGTGTCGTTCACGTGAGGCTTCCCTGGTCGCCAAATCAGTTGGAACAACGACTCGGACGTGTTGACCGCTACCCGGGAACGGCTCAATCCGCGGAAAGTGGTCCGGCACTCCAGTACCGGCTCGCCGAGGAGAACGGTTCCGACGGCTCGTTTACCGAGGCTTGGGCTGCTCTCCTGGCCGACGGCTACACACTGTTCGACGGCTCAAAGTCCACTCTGCAGGACGCTATCGCCGAGTCGCTGCCCGGAGTGTGGGCGCTTGCCGCCGAAGAGGGACCTGAAGGGCTCGTCGGACAGCAGGAAGCGGTGAAGACCCGGCTGGCCAAGGAGCGCGATGAGATCCGGAAGATGGATCTCCTGGAGTCGATCCACGTGTCCACGCAACGCCTGCGCAGCATTCCGGCCGCGCTGACGGACGTCGAGTTCGGTTGGCGGGAGATGGAAGAAGCGCTCCTGACGTACACGGACACCAACAACGGCGGCATCAAACTCCGTCACATTGAACGGTCCATCCACGGATCGCCGGCTCGTCGTTTCCTCGTCAACGACAGCGGGACTCGCCCGCTCCTCGCTCCCCGTCACTGGAAGCGGGTCAAGGACCGCGTCCCGGACGACGAACTCGCTCACGGAATGTTCAACCGTTCCCGTGCTCTCCGGAGCGGCGACGCGCGGCTCTTCCGGGTGGGTAACCCGTTGATCGACATGCTGTCGGAAGCCGTACTCACCGACAGCCTCGGCCAGAGCGCTGCGTTCTGGCGGATCGACCGCGGCATGCGCCCCGGCCAGGAACCGCAGCCGTACTTCGGCTTCGACTTCCTCATCGAGGCGGACACCGCTGACGCGCTGCGGCATGTGAAGGACAGCCCTGACGCGGAACGGGCACTCCGGCGCCAGGCGGACCGAATCTTCCCGCCCGTGATCAAGCGTGTCTGGATCGAGTCGGGTACCAACCGGCCCGTGACCAACGAAGCGCAGTTGGCCTTCCTCAACCGGCCCTACGACAAGAGCAAAGGAGACCGCAACTACAACAACCAGCGCGCTACGGAACTGTTCAGGGTGTTTGGTGGGCAGGAGCACGCTGCGACGTACACCGCGGACGCACAGCAGGCTGCGCTGAGCTTCCTGCGCAAGCACACCGACCTGGCGGCAGTCTGTAAGGATGCCCAGCAGAAGGCACTAGAGGTCTCGGCAGTTCTGCACTCCCAGGCGAAGGCTCGCCAGGCGGCTGGCCGACTTCTTGGAGACACAGAGAGCCTGGTCACCGACGCGGAGGTGCTGTCCTCTCTTGCCAACGGGCTGTCGCAGCCGGTCGTCAAGGTTGTGGCCGCTGTCTGCCTGGTCCGTCGCGGATTGGAACGAGCCTACTGATGTCGGAAGACGCATGGGTGAGCGCGCAGCAGCTGCTGAGTGAATGGCCCGACGTAAGGCCGAGCCTCCTGGCAAAGGGAACACTTCGCCGTCTGGGCGACGCCTTGGTCGGGTTGAGCTTCGGTGCCGCCGGCTGCCTGGACATTGTTTCCCTGACGCGTCAACTGATGCTGCAGCACCAGGCGTTGGGGCGCGGCGGCCGACTGTCGGTGCCCCTGCGCGAAGGTCTACCCAGCGCAGATCAGTGGCGCCAGGGGGGCTGCGACGTAGTCGTCGACGGAAAACGGGTTCTGCTTCGAGGCCTCGAGTGGGCCCCTGGCAACGGGGACCCGGCTGCGGACGAGGCAGGGCTGGCACAGGTCCGGGAGGCGATCCTCGGCAAGGACTCGGAACTGCGTCGTGCCATGGACTCAACTCCGGCCGACCCGTTCTGGACGGAAGTCCTCGGATACGACCACTACCTGTCGAAGGGACAGCGGCAGGCAGCGCGTTCGGTGGTTCTCATGCCGCCGGGCGAGACGCTCTTGGTGTGCCTGCCCACCGGCCATGGAAAGACGCCGGTGGCGCTGGCTGGTGCCATGCTGTCCGGGCGACGTGGTGGCGTGTCTTTGATGGTCGTACCCACCGTGGTCCTGGCCATCGACATGGAGCGACGCGTCCGCGAGTTGCTGAGCCGACGCGATCCCGACGCTCTTCACAGGCGGTACGCGTACGTCGGTGAACTGGACGACGCAGACAAAGAGCAGATGCGTTCCAACATCTCCGCGGGGCTGCAGGCGCTCGTCATCGCTTCACCGGAGGCTGTCGTCTCCGGGCTCAGCAAGGCGCTTCGTGACGCTGCCGAGGATGGGCACCTGAACTACGTCATCCTTGACGAGGCGCACCTCGTCGAGCAGTGGGGCAACGAGTTCCGGTCCGAATTCCAGAGCCTGGCGGCCCCGCTTCGGTCATGGCGTGAGGTCGCGCCTCCGGATCGGGCGCCCCGGACGGTGGCCATGAGCGCCACACTGACGGAGCAGCAGGTGACGACCCTGCGCGCCCTGTTCGGCTCAGGCGATGCCACCAGCATGGTCTGGGCGTCCGAGTTGCGCAGCGAGCCTGCCTACTTCCTGGACACCTTCGGTTCCGAAAAGGAACGGACGATGGCTGTCCTCCAGGCTGTCGCACGGCTGCCGAAACCGATGGTGCTGTACACCTCGCAGAGGGAGCACGCCGACGAGTGGGCCAAGACACTGCGTTCGGCGGGCATGCGACGGGTCACCGTGGTGCACGGGAACGTCAAGGGGGCCGCACGTCGTCACGCCCTTGAGGGCTGGTCCGGACGGACGAGCAACGGTGCCGTGTCGACCGAGTACGACGTGGTCATCGGCACGTCGGCCTTCGGCCTCGGGGTTGACCTCGACGATGTCCGAAGCGTCGTGCATGCTTGCGTCCCCGAGACCGTGGACCGCTACTACCAGGAGGTGGGACGCGGCGGTCGCGACGGAAGTCCCTCGCTTGCCTACCTCGCCTCGGGGCCCGGTGACCGACAGACTGCGCAGTCGCTGAACGAGCAGAAGATTCTCATGCCGGAGAAGGCCTGGGAGCGCTGGCAGGCGATGTTCCGTCATGGGCATCACCTCCGCGGAGACCGGTATCTGCTCGACTTGACGGTACGGCCGCCGCGGATGTCCGTGGGCTACGCCACCCACAGGGACTGGAACGTACGGCTGCTGAATTTGATGGACCGCCTTGGCCTTGTCAGGACGTTTCCGCCCACCCACCCCGTCCGCGATCCTCAGGAAGACTCTGCCGACTGGCAGGCGCGCTTGACGGCGTTCTACGAGACAGCCCGGGATCGCATTGAGGTCGAGTTGGTGGACGACCGGACCAACGAGCCAGAACAGTTCCGCGCCGCCTACAAGGGGATTCGTTCCAGCATCAAGGATGCTCAGAAGAGTTCCTTGCTCAAGATGCTGGACATCTTGCAGACGAAGCAGTGCATCGCGAAGACGCTGGCTGAGTACTACTCAGTCCGGGGCTCACGCGGGGGACGTCACTACACAATGGCGGCCTGCCGGGGTTGCCCTGCTTGCAGGCGTCAAGGCTTGCCTCCTGGCGGGGCGACGTCTTATTACCGCAGGCCGCTGGCGCCGGATCCCGCGCTCATCGAGTGGCCGGAGAGTCAGAGCCCTCTCGCTCACCTGCACCCGCAAACCTCGCACTTCAGCATCTACTGGGATGACGCTTCAGAGCGCAAGGAACAGTTGCTTCCTGTCCTCGTGAAGCTGGCCCGGTCAGGGGCGACCCACTTCGCCGGCCCTGGAGTACACGGGCTGGCCCGCCAGGTACAGGAACAAGCGTCGGGTCGTCCGGTGATCGTCGACCAGGACGGCAGCCTGCTCCGAAGCGGTACCACGGCCACGGTCGTGTGGGTCGCCGACGACACAGTGACGCGACTCGAAGACGACCTCTTGGACCGTCTTGAGGACGGGGAGCCTCTGTACCTCCTGATTCCTCAGCAGGTCGAGGACCCCACTCGTCCTGGAGTGCCCTTCAGGACCACCCACCCATCGTTGAAGATCCAGCAAGCAAGAAGTGAGTTCAGGTAATGGCATTGCTCAACACACCCGTGCCGTATCCGGGCGAAATCTGGGTTGTCGTACGTTTCCTGGCCTCACGATCCGAGCCGGTCCCATATGAGACAGTACGAATCTTTCTCGAACCTCATATCCCCGAATCGAAGAAGCTCACCACCGCTCACTACGCCCTCTCCGCGCTTCGATCTCTGGGACTTGCCGAGGAGACCGGCGGTGGGTCGGCATGGACGCTGACAGGTGACCTGGCGGGGGCACGCTCCGACGACTACGCAGCCTTCCAGCGTGCGATGCGGTCAGCGGTACTGGGCCTTCGCGGGCACGAGCCGGCCGAAACCGCCGACGACTTGCGCCGCGCCCTCGCCTGGAGCCTGACCAGGGATCCGTTCTCCGAATCTTTCAACTGGGCAACTGTGGACAATCGGCACCAGAAGGACGCGCCGGACGGAGAGCTCGTTTTTGTGAACGACACCCGGTGGTCGCCCTTCACGGCTTGGGCTACGGCTCTCGGCCTGGGCGCCCCTGCTCCGCACACGGCCCAGCGCTTCGTTCCGGATTGCACTCGCGCCGTTCAGCAGGTGTTGGAAGAGCACCTGCCGTCGGGAGCGCCTTCGGACGCGCTCGACGTTCTACGCCTCCTGCGCGAGCACCTTCCCGTCGTTCCTGGCGGTGTGATCTCGGAAAATCTGGGCTACGGACTTCCGGACGAGCGAACCGTCGGCACCTCACTCTCCTTCGCTCTGATGCGAGGCGAACACGAGAAGTGGCTCGTGATGAGCAGCGACTCGGACGCCAAGCAGCCGATCAAGTTGCAGGACCCCGAGCGACTGGCCGTGCGTCTCTGCTCCTCCATCACGCGGCGGGAGGCCGACAATGTCTGAATTCAAGCGATTCGTGTGCTGGGACGTGGAGAATGTGATCTCCACGATCCAGACGGAGGCTGTTGTCGCCTCGCCCGCCGTGTTTCTCTCGACTCACACTCCGCTGAGTATCCAGCGATCCCGGATCGACGGCCGGTCTTTCAGCAACACGGGCGAGAGTGTCACAGAGCAGGATGTTCTGGACGACTTCCTGAACCGGCGAACGAACACCGGAACGTTGCTGCTCCCAGTGGTCGGCGAGTCCGGCTCAGGCAAGTCACACCTGGTGCGCTGGATCAGGGAAAACATCAAGTCGTCCGACAGCCGCAAGATCATCTACCTGGAGAAGTCCAAGACCAGCCTGCGGCACGTCATCGAATCGCTCCTCGACGGCGTTGAGGACGACGAGATCGATCAGATCCGCAAGGACATCCGCCAGGTCACCGGCACCTTCGACGTGACTTCACTGGCGCGTCGGCTCATCACCCAGTTGAGCGTCGCCTTGGCGGATCTCAGCAGAGACTCGGTGACTGGCAAGAAGCGCCAACTCGTCGGGCCGCGAGGCATCTCGCTGCTTCTCCAGGACCCGCTTCTGCAGGAGCAGATGCTGGAGCCCGGAAAGTTCATTCCTCAGTTCGCCCAACACTTTTTGAACGACCGGGAGTCCGGCAAGGAGCGTCCTCCTCGCTTTTCCCTCGACGACCTTCCGCTCAGCGCGGACGCCATCACCGGCGACATGGCTGCTCCCACACGGCAGATCTTCGGCATCCTCATGTCCAGGCCTGAACTTCAGGGACTGACCGTGGAGTTGCTCAATGAGCACTGGGACAAGGCTGTACGGGACCTTTCTGCGCTCGGAGGCGGTCGTCTCCTTGGAGCAATGCAGAAGGTGCGAGCCATCTACGCCCGCCAGGGCAAGGAGATCATCCTCCTGGTGGAGGACTTCGCCCTGATCCAGGGGGTTCAGCGCGACCTCCTGGACGCCATTACCGAGACGTCTCAGCGCGAGGGTCGAGTCGCTCTGGCGCCTATGCGGACGCTCATGGCGATCACCAGTGGTTATTTCCACGACCTTCCCGAGACCGCAGCCACGAGGATCAGTAGTTCGACGGGGGGATTCGTCTACAACCTGGACATCGTCCTCGGAGAAGGCGAGACAGGAACGGAAGAGATCGCATCGTTCGTCGCCAGGTACCTCAACGCTGCCCGAGTGGGGCGTACCGCGCTTGAGAATGCACCCAGCGGATCGGTACCCAACAAGTGTGACGACTGTCCGGTGAGAACCGTGTGTCACGAGTCGTTCGGCACCGCCGCGGACGGATTCGGCCTGTATCCCTTCAACCGGCCGGCTCTGAACCGCGTCGTTCACAGCCTGGCCCCGAAGGAGAACCCATACGCCTTCGTGCCGCGGAACGTGCTCGGTAACGGAATCATCCCCATCCTGACCGACGCACGCGAAGCCATCGAAAAGGGCGAGTTCCCCAGCGCTTCCTTCCGAGAGAACTTCAAGGCCGTCAAGGGGGTCGACCGGGCCCTGCCCAACAGTGTCAGCGAGGAGGTCGATGCGCGCGACCCGTTGAACGGCACTCGTCGGCGCAAGGCCCTGGAGTTCTGGGCAGATGCGCCCTCCCAATTGGTGAACCTCCCCGAGGGCATCGGCAAGGCCTTCTCTCTGCCCGCGTTGGATGTGGAGACCCTCAAGGCCGAATTGGCCAGTTCTACCGCATCGCCAACTGCTGCACCGACCTCCACGAGTGTCGTCGCCAAGCAAGCGGTGACTCCTGCCGTATCTCCAGCGCTTCAGCGCAAACTCGAAGTGATCGAAGACTGGGCGGCGAGCGGGTCTCGTCTCACCACGGAAGTGGCTGCCACCATCCGCACCATGGTCTCCCGATCCGTTCAGTACCGGGAGGATTGGTTGATGCCTCCTATCAGGCCCATCGGCGGCACGGACATCGAGAAGGCTGGGTGGACCACCAAGGCCAACACCGTGTCGATCGAGGACGCCAGCGCCGAAGCGCTGAGCAAGACAGCGGTGGTTGTCCTGAAGCGGAATCCGTCGAACGGCGAGTTCTTCAAGAGCTTGGTCAGACTCAACGCTCAGGAGACCGACGAAGTACGAGGCCAGGATGTGGTCCGTCTCGCCTCGACCGCCGAGAAACACCGGGCTGCGTTGCGGGACCGGGTGGCAGTGAACGCCGAGCGCACCGACGAGGATCTGGTTGCTGGGCTGCGCGTGTCACTGCTGGGGGCTGCGATGGCTGGACAGGTCGTTCCTGGTATGCCGATCGATGCGATGTATGCGGCAGCCTTCAACAAGGGCCAGACCTGGACACGACCGGACACTTCGTCGCGTACAGAGTCGTGGATGAAGCGGCTTGAGGCTCATATGCAGCACCGGAGCAGTCTGGTGGAGACGTTGGTGAACTCCCTTGGACTGGGGCAGGGCGCCACAGGCGCGGTGCACGTGGTCGACGCTGCCCGTGCTATCCCCCTCGTGAAGAGGGCTGCGACAGAGTGGGGTCTGGCATCCGTAGAGCTCCCGAGGTGGGCCAGGGAGGCTGCGCTTCCCTGGCGTACAGGTCTCGATGTCGTAGTGCGGGGCCAGTTGGAAGAGTTGACCGCTCTCGTCACTGAGATTCGTCAGCGCTTCCCCAAGTCGAACGTCGCCGGCGAACGACTCGTGCAGCAGGTATCCACGGCGATGCAGATGGCCAAGGCTGAGGGCATCACAGGAATGCAGGGAACGGAACTCCAGGTTCGTGCTGCGGCAGTAGCAGGCGCGGACTGGAGCAGCCTGTCGCAATTGGAGCGGGACCTGTCGCGCGTCGCCATCGACACCCCGGGCGAATCGTTGGACAGCATCCTGGCTGTTACTGCCCCCGTTCGATCTCCACACCTTCGAGAGATGCACGAGTACCTCATGACCGCCGATTCGCTGTTGGACGCAGCTCTGACTGCTGGCCGGATGCAGACTCAGAACACAGTCAGTAACGCCGCAGACCAACTGGCAGGTCTACTCAAAGAGTGGAAGCAGGCCACGACTGAGGCCCGCACCGAAGAGGAGGGCAAGTGAGCAGCGCAACCGTTCTGGCAAAGGCAGAGGAACTGCAGAACATCGCTCGCAGCATCTCCGAGGGACAGAAGGAGAGGGCTGATCAAGAACGGGTACTGCGACGTATCGATGAGGTACGCACCGCCTTGCAGGGCGCCAAGGTCCAGCAGCAGACTGCCATTCTTCTGGCCAACCGGACCGGCGTGACTTTGGACACCTCCGGATTCGATGCCGCGAGATCGAAGCTCGAGTCAAAGTCGAGGGGCGGCCTGCCCAGTGACCGGGCCTTCCTCGACGCCAAGCGCGCCCTGGAGGCTTTTACTAATGAGCTGAGCACCTCGATCAAGCAAAGTTGGAAGGAGTGGGCCAGCGCACGGATCCAGGAAGTCGCTCCAGCTCAATTCGTGGCGCTTGGCCCCGACGAGCGTCTGGAAGCAACACAGCTCTACGAGTCGATGAAGGCGAACGCCAGCCGACCCAAGGTCGACAGCGCGAGCATCGTCACGTTCTGCAGCAGCCGTGACGCTCTACTCAAGATCCTGGAGAGTGCTCCGGACGACGCCCCTGAGGACCTTCTGGAACTCATCCACCGACTTGAGGCCGGCGGAGTGACCCTCCGCGAACTCTCAGACGCCGACATCGCCCTCCTGCGAAAGTACGACCAGGACATCTGGTTCACCGTCACGCGAAAGGCGGACTGACGGACCGTGGCATCAACAACATTGCGCCGCACTGTCCTGGGCGCGGCTCTCAACGCCCTGGAGGACCGAGAGCTCCCTCTGCTCTCCTGGGGGATCACGGATGGCACCCTCTCCGAAGGGGAAGTGGACGATGTCCTCTGGTCAGTGATCGGCAAGAGCGAAGACGCGGCATCGCTGTTCGCCGGGGCCGATCAGCTCAGGGACGCGTTGGTGAGCCAACAACTCCTCTTCCCCTTGGGCGCTGGCGGATCCGGACCTTACCGGACCAGGTTCGCAGAGGGCGTTCGGCTGACTGCCTCCCTGCGCCAGATCTTTGCCCCTTGGCCTGGCAAGCAACTGCCGGCGGACTGGTGGGAGCAGGGAAAGCCGCTGGTGGCCGACTACCGGCTGCACGTCTCCCCACGCCACTACCCGAAGCGTGACATCACTGCCGCCGCGGCGATTGCCGAGATGTCTGCAACTCCTGGCTGGTCGCAGACGCACTCCCAGGTCGCGGACGCGCTGATCGGTTCCTACGAACTCTCCCGATTCCAGGTCGACGCCACCAAGACGGTCACCGGTTCCCTTACTCATGGCGATTCCCGCGGCGTCGTCGTCGGCGCCGGTACCGGTAGCGGTAAGACGCTCGCGTTCTACCTCCCGGCCTTCGCAGCGATGGCCAACGACAGGCATGACGGCGTTCACACGCTGGCTCTCTACCCTCGGATCGAGCTTCTGCGCGATCAGTTGCGCGATGCCATCAAGAATGCCCTCGAGCTCAGGCGACGCAGTCTGCCCAGCCCGCGTATCGGCGTACTCTACGGCCGCACGCCTCCGAAGGCGGGCTCCGTCGTCCAAGGAATCTATGAGTGGACAGCTCACGGGCAGTCCCGTGTGTGCCCGTACCTGTCGTGTCCCACCGGCGACGGCGGCCTCATGCTCTGGAGCGACGCTGACCGGGCGAAGGGCTCCGAAACACTGCGGTGTTCTGTGTGCCCGCGCCAGATACCTGACGGTCTTCTGGCCCTCACCCGCGAGTCGATACAGGAGAAGCCGCCCAAACTGCTCTTCACGACCACGGAAATGCTCAACCGCAACAGCGGGGGATCCACTCGGCTGAGCCGGACCCTGGGCTGGGCAGCGAGCGGGCCACGGGTCGTCCTGCTTGATGAAGTCCACACTTATTCGGGCTCCACGGGGGCACAGACCGCGCTGCTGCTCCGGCGCTGGCGTCACGCCCGTCGCGGAGCGGTCACCTTCGTGGGCCTCAGCGCCACGCTGCGTCAGGCTGACCGCTTCATGGCTGAACTGACGGGACTGCCTACGGAGAACGTCACCCTCATTGAGCCCCGCCACGAAGACATGGAAGCGGAAGGACGCGAGTACCACCTCGCACTGCGTGGGGACCCATTGTCTGGTACGAGCCTCCTTTCCACGACCATCCAGACGGCCATGCTGCACGGACGACTGCTCGACAGAAACCCGCAGCCCGGGACCACTCTCCACGGGACCAAGGGGTTCCTCTTCACGGACGACCTGGACGTCACCAACCGCCTCTACGACGACCTACGGGATGCGGAAGGGGGCCAGTACGGCAAAAACCGCAGAAAGCGTGGGGCTCCAGTCCTGGCAGCCCTGCGGTCCAGCGAGATCGAACTCGGCGATTCAGACGCTCGCTTTCTCGCAGGCCAGTCCTGGGTCCTCCCCGAACACATCGGGCACAACCTCAGTGGCGACTGCAGCGAGCGGCCTCTGCGGATCGGTCGTACCTCCTCCCAGGACGCGGGTGTCGACGCGGACGCCGATCTCATCATCGCGACCGCTTCACTCGAGGTCGGCTTCAACGACCCCAATGTCGGCTTGGTAGTGCAGCACAAGGCGCCCCGTGATCCTGCTTCGTTCCTGCAGCGTCGGGGACGTGCTGGTCGTGAGAGGGGTACTCGGCCACTCACGATCGTCGCGCTGTCGGACTTCGGCCGGGACCGGCTGGCATACCAGGGTTACGAGTCTCTCTTCGCTCCTGAAGTGACCCCTCGCACGTTGCCTGTCGGCAACCGCCACATCATCAAGATTCAGGGTGCGCAGGCGTTCGTCGACTGGCTCAGTGTCCGTCTTCGTCACCGCGGCCTGATGGTCAACACCCGCCTGCTGCTCGCAGGAAACACCGAGTCCGACTTCGCCGGTCCCCAGGCTCCGGATGCTCGGCGCGCGATCATCCACGACCTGGAGCAACTCCTCGACGGCGACCAAACCGTCCAGCATTCCCTGACCGCCCATTTGCGCGGCGCGCTCGGCCTTGGCACCGACGACGACGAGGTTCAGGCCCTCCTCTGGGAGCAGCCTCGATCCCTCATGCTCGGAGTCGCCCCCACCCTCCTGCGACGTCTCTGCGCCGGCGCTTCGCCGATACACAAGGACCCCGGCGCGGAGCCGCGGGCGTTCCTGCCCGAGTTTGTGACGACCTCGCTCTTCGCACCGCTGAACCTGCCGGAGGTGAGCTTCGCGCTGCCCTTCGAGACGTCCGACAACGACGAGGATCGGCTGCCTGTAGGCCGTGCTCTCCGGGAGGCCGTGCCCGGCCGGGTCAGCCGACGGTTCGGCTACCGGGACGACCGTCATCGCACCTGGTTGGAGGTGCCCACGGATGTCGGTGAGCATGTGATCGACCTGAGTCATGTTCTTGAGTTCGAGGAGCCTCAGGGACGCTGGGAGACCGGCCGCGAGGACGTGCCCAAGGTAGCGGTGACGCGTCCTCGCCGGATCAAGCTCGCCCAACCGGACCTGGAGATCGGGACGTCTTCACAGGGATTCCCTCTGTGGGCCACCCAGTTCGTGGACAACCCGGCCGGACCGCCGATTCCCGCCGATGTGCCCAAGGTTCCCGAGTGGCGGGGTCGGGTCCTCTCGGTCGGGTTCGCGACTCACGCCGCGAGCAACCCCACCGAAATTCGTCGTATGACCTACGGCGCCCGGGCCGAGGTCCTCAAGGGCAAGCCGGCGAAGCGCCACAAGGTGGCGGTCAGCTATGTCCACCAGGGTGAACGCGCCGCCATGGGCTTCGCTTCCTCCGTCGACGCGGTCCGTATCCAGGTGAAGCCCCTGGACCTTTCCCTGCCGCGGGTGGTTGCTCACCTCAACTCCCCTCAGTGGCGTTCCAAGGCGTTCACTCACACCGTCATGGAGGACCAGCGGCTCGCCGAGGAGACGAGTTCCTTCCAGCGAGGCTGGCTCTCCCTGGTATATCTCGCCTCTTTCGCCATCCAAGGTCTGGACGGGAAGGAGCCCGAGGCGATCCACGCCAGCCTCTCTCACGGCGCCTGGCGCAACAGCATCACCGACGTAATTCCTCTGCTCTACAGACAGGACCCTTCTGCCTCCGCTACCAGTGGCGGCACCCCTGCCGACCGCGTGATCAGCGACCTGCAGGAGCTCAGCCAGAATCCGGATGTCGTCGCGGTCCTGGACGACGCCGGTTCGCTGCTGTTCGCCGAGAATCTCCACGAGCACACCGCTGGGCTGGCCAGGCGTGCCTACCTCGACACCTTGGCCTCGGCGGTACTGGAAGCGGTTACCCGAGCCTGTCCGGATGCCCAGGATCAGGACCTGACGCTCGATGTGATTCCGGGAACGGACTCCGTTCCGGATCAGATCTGGATCAGCGAG
Organism: Streptomyces griseomycini; assembly: GCF_014203535.1. Lineage (GTDB taxonomy): Bacteria > Actinomycetota > Actinomycetes > Streptomycetales > Streptomycetaceae > Streptomyces > Streptomyces griseomycini. Next base: position 6,494 of record NZ_JACHJI010000012.1, on the reverse strand, counting down.
ACCTCGGAAGGTGGCCTCGGCGTCCTGGAGAGCCTCGCGGAGACCTACGGCAGCGATCCTGCCCGTTTTTGGAGCCTGGTGGGCACTGCCCTGCGGCCAAACAGCTTCGAGCAGACCGACTCCCGTCTCGCGCGCTTGCTCCGTCACGTGGTGGAAGCAGAGCCGGACGGTGACCTGGCTCAGGCAATGCATGAGATGCGCATAGCGTCGTCGGCCGAGGAGAGCCAGGAGGCTCTGGAGCACCTCTTGGCCGCCTGGACCGAACTGGACGGTGCGCCGCGGCACAGTGATGTGGCGTCCCTCGCCACGCGTCTGCTCCGCCGAGGCTCCGACACGCTCACGGATGCTACGGCCCTCGAACTCGTCAACGCCTGGGACCGGTTGGAGGAGGCCACGGGGATCGAGGTTGACTCCCGCGTCATCGCCTACGCGGTCGGCGCCGGCAAGATCCGACTGCCCCGCCCGACCAGTCCTGATCAGGCTTTCAGCATTCTGTGGCCGCGAGGGGAGCAGGCGCGGAACTACCACTTGGACTCCTACCAGCCGTACCGTCCGGTGGACAACCCACAGGTGCTCGACCGGCTTCTGGCTGCTACCGTCCACACCGAAGCATGGCCGCGTCTCGACGCGACCTCGCCGGACTGGCGAAGCGCCTACACGGAGCTTCTCTCCTCGCACCCCGCGGCCGAAGTGGTCGTGCCTCTGGATCGCCCCGAGTTGCTCCGCGAAGTCATGCTTGCCGTCCCGGTCCTGCGTGTGGACCGAGGCGCCCTCAAGCTCTACGGCGAGGTGACTCAGGTGCGCAGGGACAGCCGCGAGGTGGTCGTCAAGGTCGACATCAAGGAGGCTGAGCAGTGACCGTGCTTCGTCGTACCCTCCGTACGAATGCCCGCAGCGCTTTGCGCGCGGACTCACTGATCCGGACAGCGCTCTTGGCCCAGCTGGCCGACCCGGGCGGTGAGGTCTGGCTGGTGTCCGCGTGGATCAGCGATGTGGACCTCGTGGACAACTCGGACGGCTCGTTCGACTTCCTCCTGGGGGAAGACACTCCCCCGCGATGCCGCTTGTCCGACTTGCTCATCCGGTTGGCCAGAAACGGTACGGCGGTTCGTGTGGTGACACAGAAGGTCCCGGCGAACGCGGTCTTCCTCGAACGCCTCGCTCTCGCAGAGAGCACAGGGATGGATCTGCAGGTGTTCCTCGATGAGAACATCCATGAGAAGAGCCTGGTCGGTCCGGGTTGGATGTTCAGCGGCTCCATGAACTTCACCCGTAACGGCCTCGCCCGCAACAAGGAGTCCATCACCTACACCCTGGACGAGCAGGCTGCGGCGCAGGCAGTAATGGACTACCAGCATGAATGGACGGCAAGTGGCGTCTGAAGACCCGGCGAAGCAGGACGCCGACCTCCAGCAGTTCGTCGACCACTTCCTCGCCTCTGAGCGCAACGACGCCGGCAAGTACCCAGGCGGCGTCAAGCGGCTCAGGGACGCGGCCGTGATCCACCACAAGTCGCCGCTGGTACTGCCCTGGCTGAACGAGCAGTCCAATCAGCTGGCGTACTACGTGATCCCCCGGCGACGTGACCAGTTGACGTCGGTGCGTGATCTCCTGGTGGCATTTGTCGGGCCGTCCCTTGCCAAGTACGGCTACGACGTGCCCTCCACGCTCGACAAGCCTCACGAGGCCCCAGTCCGGCAGCGGTACGGCTCGGGAAACGTCTTCGTGGTTGCCGCGACCTCCGACAGGGCAGAAAGGCGGCGTCTGCGGGCGGCCCTTGAGCGTATGGTTGATGTCGTCGAGCGAAGCCCTGTACGGGCTTGGACGGCGCCCAAGCCCCTGGGGCGTCTTCTGGCGGACTTCGAGGCGGCACTTCTCAGCGGCGCACCGCAGGTCTCGGCGGCGATCCTTCAGCAGCTCGATCTCCAGGGCGGTTTGTCACCAGCCAACGTGAAGCACTTGAAGATCAGGCTTCTCGCCGCTCAGGGAAGGGCGAACGATCTCCTGTCCCTGCCGGGACTCCGAGAGGTGCTGCTCCAAGATCCACCGCTTCTCGTCAAGGACATGGTGCTGTCGGCTCTCTTCGCCGCGCGTATCGAGCCGGCGCTCACCACTGGCAATCTGACCGGCGCCGTGGAAGCGCTGACGGCGTCGGACAGCAACTTCTCGTTGCTGTCCGACGGAAATCTGCTGGCGTACAGCGATCAGGCCGTCACGGTGCTACTGGTGGGAATGCACGCCCGTGGCGAGGCGGAAGAGCTCTCCCGGAGCATCGCCCGCCTCGATGCCGAGGGTCGCGGTGAGGCCGTCCCCGACGCGTTGGCCTCCTACCGCCAACTGGTGGAAACCGAGTCCGCGCCGTCGGATGGTGTCGACCCTGCGTCGGCGGCCGTGGAAGAGCCTGCTGATCCTGAAGGCGGTCCAACGAAGGTTTCCCTGGCCACTTGGGGAGAAGTCATCAGGGCAGTCGCCCAGGGCGAGAAGGTTGCCTTCGATCTTTGCCGCAAGCTGGACGTCCGTCGAGGCGACGCCCCTGTCCAGCTGGAGATGACGTCCGACTCCGAGCTGGCCGGGATCTTCAAAGACCTCTCCGACGCCGAATACGAAGCCGTGTGGCAGTACGCGCTCGGCCCCTTCCTCCAGGAGCTCACACGCTCGGAGCTGTACTACCGGCAGACGCTGACCACGGTCATGCGCAGCATCGTGAGCCAGCGCTGCGATCCGGCGAACCTCGCCGTTCTGGATCTCCTCCTGGAATTGTTCCTCCGCACTGCTCCCACTGCGGAGGAGTACAGCGAGTTCCTGGAGCAGATGAGCGTCGGGGTCGACCAGTGGGTGGCTCCGGAGACCGCGGGTCAGGCTCTCGACTTCGTCGACCGCCTGGCGGCCTTCGCGTCGCCCGTGCCGGAAGCCCGCGTCCAGACGGCTCAATTGCTTCTCGGACCGCTCTTCTCCCAGTCGCAGCGCCTGGACTCGGCCTATCTCTCCACGGCCCGCTCCCTCACCAAGGAACTCGCTCTCGGGCTGGAATGGCCGGAGAAACCACCGGCGCAGAAGGACAGGGAAACCTCCGTTGTCGGCCCCGCCCAGATCCTCGTCTACGGCTTGGACGAGCGTGTTCTGCAGCGAGTACAGAAGCACCTCACCCAGCAGCACCCCAGCGTGAAGGTGGTGCTCTCGGCGGAGAAGGTTGCCACCAAGCAGTTGAAGGAGGCGGCACGAAACTCCGACTTCACAGTGATGATCACGCAGTGCGCCGCCCACGCGGCAACCAACTGCATCGCTCAGTACGCCAAGGAGGTCGTGTATCCCCGAGGCGCCGGCTCGGCCTCCGTGACGCACGCCGCCATCACAGCCCTCTATGAGCACGCCGTCGATCGACAGGACGCTTCCGCCGGGAAGCGGTGAGAACACCCTGTGCCGGAGCCGGTCGGCTCCGGCACAGGGCGCCTTCGCTCGTACCCCGGTCCGACTTCCAGTCGCCCGGAACGAGGGCAGCGTCCGTTGTCAGTGGGATGGGCTGTACTGTCTGGATGCTCGCCTCGCTGTCCATCACGGCCTGGAATCGGGCGCAAGATCCGCACCGAGAGAGAAAGAAGATCGTGAAGGCCCCCGCTCCTGCCGGCATCGTGACCCTCGCTGCCTACATCCTCACCATCCCCGCCGCGAACCTTGCCGTCACCCACTTCGGTGCGGTGCCTGTGGGCTTCGGCTACGTCGCCCCCGCCGGGGTCTACATCGTCGGTTTGGCGCTGGTTCTTCGGGACCTTGCGCGTGAAACGGCCGGTCGAGGAGCCGTGCTCGGGGCCATAGCCGTCGGCACCGTCCTGTCGTACTTCCTGGCGGATCCTGCGCTTGCCCTAGCTTCCGCCGCGGCCTTTGCCGTCGCGGAGACGATGGACTTCGTCGTGTACGAGCCGCTCCGGAAGCGCGGTCTCCTGGTCGCGATGCTCGCTTCGAACGCTGTGGGCCTTTTGGCGGACAGCTTCCTGTTCCTCAAGCTGGCCTTCGACTCGTTCGCCTTCCTGCCCGGGCAGATCCTCGGCAAGGCATGGATGACCGTTGCGGCGTTTGTCGTCCTGGCCGCACTCCGACGCCGGAAGCAGGCAACAGCCTGAGCCTCCCGGCGACGCTACCGGATCCAAGGGGGGACCGACCAAAGGTCGGCCCCCCTTATGCTGTCGTGGCCGCGAAGCCGACGAACCTCGTCCCGTAGTGCTTCAAAACTCCTTCACCAGGGCTGACCTCGAGCAATGAGCGCGTCCAGCGTCCGGCATGATCGGGTCCTGTGCTCGTACGCATGGTCTACCTGCTTGCCACCCGTGTCCTCGCGTGGCTGGCCCTCATGTGCCGGTCCTCGGCCGCGAAGAACGCGGAGATCCTGATCCTTCGGCACGAGGTCGCGCTGCTGCGCCGACAGGTCACGGTCCCGAAGCCGACCTGGCCGGAACGGGCCCTCCTCTCCGCACTCGCCCGACTGCTGCCTCGGGTACTGCGCGGCCATCGCATCGTCTCCCCGCGCACCCTGCTCGCCTGGTACCAACGCCTGGTCAGGAAGAAGTGGACGCAGCCGGTCATGCCAGGGCGCCCGCCCATCTCCGATGAGCTCCGAAACCTCATCATCCGGCTCGGCAGCGAGAACCCTCGCTGGGGCGCACGCCACGTCCATGGCGAGGTGTGTCGCCTCGGGCACACGGTCAGCCCAACAACTGTCCGCCGGGTCCTGCGTGACGCCGGTCTCGACCCCGCACCACGCCGTCATCCCGTCCGTCGCAAGTGGAGCCAGTTCCTCAAGGCCCAGGCCAGCGGCCTGCTCGCGACGGACATCTTCCACATCGACACCATCGGACTGCAGCGCCTGTACGCCCTGTTCGTCATGGAGGTCCACACTCGCACCGTTCACATCCTCGGCGTCACCGCCCATCCCACCGCCGCCTGGACCGCTCAGCAGGCCCGACAACGCATGTAGCAACTCACCGACCGGGCCGCCCGATTTACCTACCTGATCCGGGACAGGGACACGAAGTTCACGGCCGCGTTCGACGCCGTCTTCACCAGCGAGGACATCACCGTGACCAAGATCCCGCCGCGCAGCCCGAACTGCAACCCACACGCCGAACGGTTCGTGCGCTCAGTACGCGAGGAGTGCACCAACCGGCTGCTGCTCTATGACCGCGGCCAGCTCGCACCACTCGACGACCCGAACGTCATACCTCTACTCGCGCGCCAGATTCAGCGCAGACAAGCCGTCAGCGGCCTCGTCAACGAGTATCGCCCGGCAGGCTGATCGCTCAGCGAAGCTGCTGGCCAAGCCGGGTGAAGCAATAATGGATCGGTACGGGGGCCAACAAGAACCTGAGGGTCGAGAAGCCGCTCACGGAGAAAGAGACCGTCGAGATCGCGAAAAATCTCGGAGACGTCGCACAACGGCTACAGAGCGCCGAGGTCAAGGCCAAAGCAGCTCTATACGAAGCCCTAGGCATCACTGTCCGCTACGAAAACACAACGAGGACCGCGACCGTCAGGTCGAAGCCCTCGCATGCGTATCGTTGGAGTGCGTGTCCGAGGGGGGACTTGAACCCCCACGCCCGATAAAGGGCACTAGCACCTCAAGCTAGCGCGTCTGCCATTCCGCCACCCGGACCAGGTGTCTGCCGCCTTGCCGGGGTGTTCCCCGCGGCGACACGGACAACCATACCAAGGTTTCGCAGTGCCTTTCACCTGCGTTTCCGTCCCCCGGGCGACGGTCCGGCACCCGGGTTCCCAGGACACCCGGAGGCGCACCGTGTGCGATCGAACGGTCACCCCCGGTGCGCGAGTGGCGGTCCGTCCGGCTTCCCACGGAGCGAGCCGGCACTGCGGGGAACCGGGCGGCCGCTCCCCCGCCGGTCCCCGGGTCCACGGGCCGGGCGGCCCCTCCCACGGGGTGCGGGAGGGGCCGCCCGGAGCTTCCGCCGGCGGTCAGCAGCGCCGCTTGCGCAGGGCCGCCATGTTGTCGTAGCTGATCTTCGCCTCCCGCAGCGACTGCGCGGGGTCGGTGGCGCTCGGGGAGTTGTCGTCCTCGACCATGGGGTTGTGGTAGTTCCGCTGTCCGACCCGGGAGAAGAACGTCGTGTAGTCGATGTCCCCGGTGCCGAACGGCACCATGTCCCAGCCCATGCCGTTGGTCGTGCTGACGACGCCGTCCTTGGCGTGGAACAGCGGGTAGCGCTTGTTGTGGCGGGCGACCAGGCCGGCCGGGTCGAAGACGCTCTTGCGGGTGGAGCCGTCGTGGGCGGTGTAGGTGTGGAACTTGTACTGGGCCACGTGCGCCCAGAAGATGTCCATCTCCAGCCAGACGAGCCGGGGATCGGTGATCTTCAGGAAGTACTCCAGCTTCCGGATGCCGGAGCTGCGGGTGGGGCGGCCCTGGTCGTCGAGCGGGCCGCCGTCGAGCAGGAAGCCGTAGGCGCTGTCGTGGTTGTGGGTGTAGAGCTTGATGCCCTCGCGGCGGG
>NZ_JACHJI010000011.1 GCF_014203535.1 Streptomyces griseomycini | reverse complement strand
GGGCGAGGTCATCAAGACCGTTCCCGAGTCCAGGATCGTCGAGACGCTGATCGAAGAGGCGATGAAGCTCGCCGAGCAGATGGAGAAGGACGGCGCGGCGTCGGGGGAGCCGGCCGTCACCGTGAGCTGAGCAGCACGGAATGCGAAGGGGGCCCGAGCGTGACGATCCTGGAGAGCATCCGGCAACCGCGCGACCTGAAGGCGCTGTCCGAGGCGGAACTCGGCGAACTGTCCCACGAGATCCGGGAGTTCCTGGTGCACGCGGTCGCCAGGACCGGCGGTCACCTCGGGCCCAACCTGGGGGTGGTGGAACTCACCGTCGCCCTGCACCGGGTCTTCGAGTCACCGGCCGACCGGATCCTGTGGGACACCGGTCACCAGAGCTACGTCCACAAGCTCCTGACCGGGCGTCAGGACTTCTCCAAGCTGCGGGGCAAGGGCGGACTGTCCGGCTACCCCTCGCGCGAGGAGTCCGAGCACGACGTCATCGAGAACAGCCACGCCTCCACGGCGCTCGGCTGGGCCGACGGGCTCGCCAAGGCCCGCCGGGTGCAGGGGGAGAAGGGACACGTCGTCGCGGTGGTCGGCGACGGCGCGCTGACCGGCGGCATGGCCTGGGAGGCGCTGAACAACATCGCCGCCGCCAAGGACCGGCCGCTGATCATCGTCGTCAACGACAACGAGCGCTCCTACGCCCCGACCATCGGCGGCCTCGCCAACCACCTCGCGGCCCTGCGCACCACCGACGGCTACGAACGCGTGCTGGCCTGGGGCAAGGACGTACTGCAGCGCACACCCGTGGTCGGCCCCACCGTCTACGAGGCCCTGCACGGCGCCAAGAAGGGCTTCAAGGACGCGTTCGCCCCCCAGGGCCTCTTCGAGGACCTGGGTCTGAAGTACGTGGGCCCGATCGACGGGCACGACATCAGGGCCGTGGAGTCCGCGCTGCGCCGCGCCAAGCGCTTCCACGGGCCCGTCCTGGTCCACTGCCTCACCGAGAAGGGCCGCGGCTACGAACCCGCCCTGGCCCACGAGGAGGACCACTTCCACACCGTCGGCGTCATGGACCCGCTCACCTGCGCGCCCCTCGCGCCGTCCGGCGGACCGTCCTGGACCTCGGTGTTCGGCGAGGAGATCGTCCGGATCGGGGAGGAGCGCGAGGACGTGGTGGCGATCACCGCCGCCATGCTGCATCCGGTGGGCCTCGGCGCCTTCGCCGAGCGGTTCCCGGACCGGGTGTGGGACGTCGGCATCGCCGAGCAGCACGCGGCCGTGTCCGCGGCCGGCCTGGCGGCCGGCGGCCTGCACCCGGTCGTCGCCGTCTACGCCACCTTCCTCAACCGCGCCTTCGACCAGCTGCTGATGGACGTGGCGCTGCACCGCTGCGGCGTCACCTTCGTGCTGGACCGGGCCGGTGTCACCGGCGTCGACGGGCCCTCGCACAACGGCGTGTGGGACCTGTCCGTCCTCCAGGTCGTCCCCGGCCTGCGCATCGCCGCGCCCCGCGACGCCGACCAGCTGCGCGCCCAGCTGCGCGAGGCGGTCGCCGTCGACGACGCGCCCACCCTGATCCGGTTCCCGAAGGAGTCCGTGGGCCCGGCCGTCCCGGCGCTGGACCGGGTCGGCGGCACGGACGTGCTGCACCGGGCGGAGGCGCCGGAGGTGCTGCTGGTGGCCGTCGGCGTGATGGCGCCGGTCTGCCTTCAGGCCGCCGAACTGCTCGAGGCGCGCGGCATCGGGTGCACCGTGGTCGACCCCCGCTGGGTCAAACCCGTCGACCCGGCCCTGCCCCGGCTGGCCGCCCGGCACCGTCTGGTGGCCGTCGTCGAGGACAACAGCCGGGCGGCCGGGGTCGGCTCGGCGGTGGCGCTGGCGCTGGGCGACGCCGAGGTCGACGTACCCGTACGGCGGTTCGGCGTCCCGGAGCAGTTCCTCGCGCACGCCAAGCGCGGCGAGGTGCTCGCCGACATCGGCCTGACACCGGTCGAGGTCGCCGGACGCATCAGTGCGAGCCTCGCCGTCCGGCAGGAACTCGCGAAACAGTCACCGGACCGACAGGAGCACCAGGCATGACCACTGCGGAGTCCGCGTCGGAGTCGTCACGGACGGGGGGGTTCGACCTCGGCGCGCTGCTGGCCGAGCGCGGAGCCGAGCGCTACGAGCTGCACACCCGGTACCTCAACCACCAGCTCCCGCGCATGCTGCACACCCTCGGCTTCGACAAGGTCTACGAGCGCGCCGAGGGCGCCCACTTCTGGGACGCGGACGGCAACGACTACCTGGACATGCTCGCCGGGTTCGGGGTGATGGGCCTGGGCCGGCACCACCCCGTGGTCCGCAAGGCGCTGCACGACGTCCTGGACGCCTCCCTCGCCGACCTCACCCGCTTCGACTGCCAGCCGCTGCCCGGGCTGCTGGCCGAGAAGCTGCTCGCGCACAGCCCCCACCTGGACCGGGTCTTCTTCGGCAACAGCGGCACGGAGGCGGTCGAGGGCGCGCTGAAGTTCGCCCGGTACGTGACCGGCAGGCCGCGCGTGCTGTACTGCGAGCACGCCTTCCACGGTCTGACCACCGGCTCCCTGTCCGTCAACGGCGAGTCCGGCTTCCGGGACGGGTTCGCCCCGCTGCTGCCCGACACGGCCGTGCCGCTCGGAGACCTCGACGCGCTGGAGCGGGAGCTGCGCAAGGGGGACGTCGCCGCACTGATCGTCGAGCCGATCCAGGGCAAGGGCGTGCACGAGGCCCCGCCCGGCTACCTGCGCGCCGCGCAGGAGCTGCTGCACCGGCACAAGGCGCTGCTGATCGCCGACGAGGTGCAGACCGGCCTGGGGCGGACCGGCGACTTCTACGCCTACCAGCACGAGGAGGGGGTCGAACCGGACCTGGTGTGCGTGGCCAAGGCGCTCTCCGGCGGCTACGTGCCGGTGGGCGCCACGCTCGGCAAGGACTGGATCTTCCGGAAGGTCTACTCGTCGATGGACCGGGTGCTGGTCCACTCGGCCAGCTTCGGGGCCAACGCCCAGGCGATGGCGGCCGGCCTCGCGGTGCTGTCGGTCATGGAGGACGAGCAGATCGTCGCGAACGTCCGGGCCACCGGAGAGCTGCTGCGGACCCGGCTGGCCGCCCTGACCGGGAAGTACGAGCTGCTCGCCGACGTCCGGGGCCGGGGCCTGATGATCGGCATCGAGTTCGGCCGCCCCCGGTCGCTGAAGCTGCGCGGTCGCTGGGCCGTGCTCCAGGCCGCCCGCAAGGGGCTCTTCGCGCAGATGGTGGTCGTACCGCTGCTGCAACGGCACCGGATCCTCACCCAGGTCTCCGGCGACCACATGGAGGTGATCAAGCTGATCCCGCCGCTGATCATCGGTGAGCGGGAGGTGGACCGGTTCGTGGGCGCCTTCACCGCGGTGATGGACGACGCGCACGACGGCGGCCTGGTGTGGGACTTCGGCAGGACGCTGGTGAAGCAGGCGGTCGCCCACCGCTGAACGCTCCCGCGGTTTGCCTCGGAGGCAAGAAAATTGCCTCCGAGGTAAATCTCCGGCTGAATGGGGGCATGAGCCCCTCCGAGACGGAGCCGTCGGCCGAGCCGGCCGGCGCGCTCCCCGTGGTCGCGCCGCAACTGCGCGCCCTGCGGCGGCGGGCCTCCCTCACGCTGGAGGCCGCCGCCCGAGACGCGGGCCTGTCGCCCGCCCACCTCTCCCGGCTGGAGACCGGGCAACGCCAGCCCTCGCTCCCGATGCTGCTCTCCCTCGCCCGCACCTACGGTACGACGGTCTCCGAACTGCTCGGTGAGGGGGCCGCCGACCGGGACGCCGTGGTGCGCGCCGCCGACATGGAGCCCACCGCCGCGGGCGGCTGGACGTACTGGCCGGCCGGTGCCCCCGGGCGCGGCATGCAGGCCCTGCGGGTCCGTGTGCCGCACGGCGCCCAGGGCGACATCGTGCGCGTCCACCCCGGCGAGGAGTGGCTGTACGTCCTCAGGGGACGGCTGCGGCTGCGCCTCGGGGAGACCCTGCACCGGCTCGGTCCGGGCGACAGCGCGCACTTCGACTCGCTGACCCCGCACCGCATCGCCGCCGCGGACCCCGACGGGGTCGAGCTCCTGTTCGTCCACACCCTGCTGCAGAGTCCCACGGCCGCGCTGTGCCTGGGCCCGACCCACGGAGAGACACCATGACCGGCAAAGACATGGAGGAGAAGTTCCCCCGCGCCCTGTGGGTGAGGCTCTTCATCTACGTGGTGGTGGGCCACGTCTTCGCGGCCTTCATCTACTTCCTCTTCGAGGTGGCTCCGAAGAAGTAGGTCCCGGCCCTCAGTCGAGGAGGCGCTCGCGCAGCCGCTCCCGGGTTTCGGGGGTGAGCCCGAGCGCCTTCTCCAGGTAGGGGTCCACGCCGCCCCAGGTCTCCTCGACGGTCTCGAAGGCGGCCGACAGGTACTCCGCGCGCGCGTCGAACAGCGGGCTGAGCAGCTCCATGACCTCGGGGGAGTAGGCCGAGGCGGAGCTGCTGCTGCGGTGCACCTTGTAGCGGCGGTGCCTGGCGTTGGACTTCAGGTAGTCGTCGAAGATCGCGTCACGCTCGACGCCCAGTGCGAGCAGCGTCACCGCCACCGACAGGCCCGCCCGGTCCTTGCCCGCCGCGCAGTGCATCAGCGCGGGGACGCTGTCCTCGGCGAGCGAGCGCAGCACCCGGGAGTGCTCGGCGGTGCGCTCCTTGACGATCATGCGGTACGAGGCGATCATCCGGTCCGCGCCCTTGCCGTCCGCGAGGATCGAGCGCAGCTGGTCCAGGTCGCCGTCGCGCACCATCTTCCAGAACTCCGCGCCGTCGGCCGGGTCGCTCAGCGGCAGGTTCACATTGCGCACGCCCGGCAGCTCGACGTCCGGTCCCTCCAGCTTCTGGTCGGCCGCGTTGCGGAAGTCGAAGATCGTGTGCAGCCCCAGGGAGGACAGGAAAACGACGTCCTCCTCGGTCGCGTGGGCGAGGTGACCGCTGCGGAACAGCATCCCGTGCCGCACCCGGCGACCGTCCACGGTCGGCAGTCCGCCCACGTCACGGAAGTTGCGCACGCCGGTCAGCTCGGGTTCGGTCGACGGGATTTGCTGCGTCAACGGGGGCTCCTCCCACTCGGTGCCGCCGGCGAGGCTCGTCGGCGGACATCACTTGACGATACGACACGGCTGCCCGGGGCAATGAGTTGTCCACCGGCGCGGCCGGTGGACCCGGCGGTCCCCGACGGGGCGGTGTCCGTGCGTGTCCGTGTCCGTCTCCTCGAGTCCGTTCGAGTCCCCACCGGACGGGAGCGGGGAGCGCCCCGTCGAAGGCGGCCCCCGCCCCGTCCCCGTGCGCACGCGCCTGTCCCCGTGCGCACGCGCGAGCGGCGCGGCGCCGGGCGGGCGCGGGCGAGACCTGTGTCACTCCGGTCGTCGCCGGGCCGTGGAGCGACGGCGGGTCCGGTCTTCCCGGGCAGCGGCAGCGGATGCCCGTGATCGACCGATTCAGGTGTTCTGTCCGATTGGGTGCATTCGGCATAACGTGCCCCGGAAAAGGGGGAGATGGGGAGGAGGTGCGTGAGCATCGTCATACCGGTGACGATGTGTTATTGCCATGTCCACGTAATTCAGGCGGACGACAAGGGAATTCGGAGGGGAAGCGGAATCCCGGTTGACGCTCGGTGACGCCCTCCGTGCCCGTGGATCACGGGAAAAGGGGTTCGTGGAGAACCTCGTGCTTGTCCCTTTGCACCGTGGTCGCTTACGTTCGCCACCGATCCGGACGGACGCCTAATCCTGCCGCCGTTCGGAGCCCGCACACACTGACCCGTGTACGGCAGGAGCGGGGGACCCACAGGTACGACTGCCTGTTCCGGTCTCCGGAACGGCTTGGGGTTAAGTCGCGTCGCAGCGCGGCCGGGCATCTCCAGCCCGAACCCGACAGCTCACCTCGTAGGCGCCGGAGAGGAATTCGCCATGCCCGCGAAGGGTAAGCACCGCCGTCCCAAGACCCAGCGTTTCACCCGCTCCATCGCCGCGGCCGGAACCGGTGGCGCCGCGCTCGCCCTGCCGCTCCTCGGTGCCGCCGGCGCTCACGCCGCGACGCCGCAGACGGCCCCCGAGAAGGCCGTTCAGTCCCTTTCCGCCACCGGCCAGAAGGCCGCCGCGGAAAAGGGCGGCGACGCCCGCACCTACACCGTGAAGGCCGGCGACTACCTCGCGAAGATCGCCGAGAGCGAGGACGTCGACGGCGGCTGGAAGAAGCTCTACGCGGACAACCGCGAGACCATCGGCGAGGACCCCTCGCTCATCCACCCGGGTCTGAAGCTCTCGGTCGACGGCGAGGCCGCCACCGGTGCGCCGGAGAAGTCCTCCTCGCCGAAGGCGTCCGCTGCCGCGCCCTCCGGCGCGTCGAAGTCCTCGTCGCCGGAGGAGTCCCCCGAGCCCGCGCAGTCCACGGAGTCCGCCGCCGGGGACGCCGCGCCCGCCGGCCAGGCCGCGAGCGCCTCCGGTTACAGCTCCCCGGTGCCCGGCGGCGGCGTCGGCACCGGCTACAAGGTGGCCGGCAGCATGTGGTCCAGCGGCTACCACACCGGTGTCGACTTCAGCGTCCCGACCGGCACCTCCCTGAAGGCCGTCGGCGCCGGCACGGTCGTCTCCGCGGGCTGGGCCGGTGCGTACGGCAACCAGGTCGTCATCAAGCTCGACGACGGCTACTACGCCCAGTACGCCCACCTGTCCTCGCTGTCCGTCTCGGCCGGCCAGACCGTGAGCGCCGGACAGCAGGTGGGCCTCTCCGGCTCGACCGGCAACTCGACCGGTCCGCACCTGCACTTCGAGATCCGCACCTCGCCGAACTACGGCTCGGACGTGGACCCGGTCTCGTACCTCCGCTCGAAGGGCGTCTCCCTCTGACCCCGGCGGGACGACCTGCCTGACACGCCGCCGAAGGCCGGACCCCGATCCCCGGGTCCGGCCTTCGGCGTGTTCCGGAGTCGGTCAACTTTTTGAGAGTGGCTTATCTCACCGACCGTCAACCCTTTCCTACGGTCGCGTAGGTCACATTCGAAGGTGAATCATGTGCTGCTGTGGCAGACGATTCGAAGAATGACAGCAGAACAGTGATCGGGTCGTACGTGGCGGTGGGGGACAGCTTCACCGAGGGCGTCGGTGACCCCGGCCCCGACGGGGCGTTCGTCGGCTGGGCCGACCGGTTCGCCGTGCTTCTCGCGGACCGCCGGCCCGAAGGCGACTTCCGGTACACGAACCTCGCGGTGCGCGGCAAACTGCTGGACCAGATCATGGCGGACCAGCTTCCCCGGGCCGTCGAACTCGCCCCCGATCTGGTCTCCTTCTGCGCGGGCGGCAACGACATCATCCGTCCGGGCACCGACCCGGACGAGGTGGCCGAGCGCTTCGAACGGGCGATCGCCGCGCTCACGGCCGCCGCCGGCACGGTCATGGTGACGACCGGGTTCGACACCCGTGGCGTGCCCGTGCTCAAGCACCTGCGCGGCAAGATCGCCACCTACAACGGGCACGTCCGGGCCATCGCCGACCGGTACGGCTGCCCCGTGCTCGACCTGTGGTCCCTCAAGAGCGTCCAGGACCGCAGGGCCTGGGACGCCGACCGGCTGCACCTGTCGCCCGAGGGGCACACGCGCGTGGCGCTCCGCGCGGGCCAGGTCCTCGGCCTGGAGGTCCCGGCCGACCCGGAACAGCCCTGGCCGCCCCTGCCGCCCCGCGGCACGCTCGAGATCCGGCGGGACGACGTCCACTGGGCACGGGAGTACCTGGTGCCGTGGATCGGGCGCCGCCTGCGCGGGGAGTCGTCGGGCGACCACGTGAGGGCCAAGGGGGCCCTGTCGCCGGACGACATCAAGGTGCGGATCGCGTCGGTGGCGTGAGACCGGTGCGGTGAGCCGCGTCACCGGACGGCGGGCGCGGCTCACGGGCACGCCCCCGGCGCCCCGCCGGTCGCGCCGGCGCCGGTTCAGCGCGCCGGCGCCGTCAGCGCCTTCCGGTCCAGGCCCAGTTCCCGGGCCAGCGCCTCGTCCGCCCACGCGCGCGCCCGCGCCCGCGACACCGCGCCGTCGTAGGACGTCAGCTGCACCGCGAACCCGTCGAGCAGGGCGGTCAGCCGCAGGGCCGACGCGGCGGGGTCCGGGCACCGGAACTCGCCCGCCGCCACGCCCTGGGCGATGACCTCGGTGATCGCGGCCTTCCACCGCCGGTCCAGGTCCCGGGTGACCTCCCGCAGCGCCGGCTCGCGCAGGGCCACCGCCCAGCCCTCGATCCACAGCCGCCAGCCCTCGGCCCGGCCCGTGGGGGCGTACCACCGCACGGCCGACCGCAGCCGGTGCACCGCCGTCGTGCGACGGCGGAGCAGCTTGCGCAGGTGTGCGAGGTCGCCCTCGGCCGCGTAGGCGAAGGCGGCGGCGACCAGCTTCTCCTTCGTCGAGAAGTGGTAGAGCACCAGCGCGTTGCTCACGCCGAGCGCCGAGGCCACGTCGGAGACCCTGACGGCCGCCACACCCCGCGCCTCGATCTGCTCGACGGCGGCCCGCAGCATCTCCTCGCGCCGCTCGGCCACGCTCAACCGCACCCTGGTCACGTCGTCCACCCTAGTCCGCCGTCCCCTGTGCCATCCAACACCCCCGCTCCTCAAGGGCGTTCGGGTGCGGGGCCACTTCCGGGGACCGTGACCGCACGTCGTCCCGCGGGTCTCCGCGGGGCCCGGACCACCCGGTCCGGCACCCCGCCGTCGGACCGTACGCACATAATGGGATGCCTGACCGACTCCACTTGGAGGTGCCGTGGCCGGTTCCCCTTCCCAGAGCCCCGGGTTCCGCGCGCTGCGGCCCGCGGCCTTCGGCGCGGACCCCCGTGGTGAGCGCATGGCGCGCATCCGCAGGTCCCCGCACTTCAAGGACGGGGTGTTCCAGAACCCGGGGGGCACCGCCCGGACGCGCCCCTCGGGCTCGACGCGGGGCCTGGCGAAGGCCTTCCTCGACAAGGACTCCCGGTCGCGGCGCGCCCCCAGGGGCACCGTGCCGGTGCACGCCACCACGCTCGCCGACATCTCCCGGCCCCCCGCCACCGGGCTGCGCCTGACCTGGATGGGCCACTCCAGCGTGCTCGCGGAGATCGACGGGCAGCGGATCCTGTTCGACCCGGTGTGGGGCGAGCGCTGCTCGCCGTTCCCCTTCGCCGGACCCAGGCGGCTGCACCCCGCGCCGCTGCCCCTGGCCGCGCTCGGGCCGGTCGACGCCGTCGTCATCTCGCACGACCACTACGACCACCTGGACCTGCCCAGCATCAGGGCGCTGGCCGGCACCGACACCCTGTTCGCCGTCCCCCTGGGCGTCGGAGCGCACCTGGAGCACTGGGGAGTGTCCGCCGGCCGGCTGCGCGAGCTGGACTGGCACGAGACGACGAGGATCGGCGGACTCGCCCTGACCGCCACCCCGGCCCGCCACTTCTGCGGCCGGGGCCTGCGCAACACCCAGCACACCCTGTGGGCCTCCTGGGTGGTCGCCGGGGAGGAGCACCGGATCTACCACAGCGGTGACACCGGCTACTTCGAGGGCTTCAAGGAGATCGGCGCCGAGCACGGCCCGTTCGACGCCACGATGATCCAGATCGGCGCGTACTCGGACTTCTGGCCCGAGAACCACACGGACTGCACACCGGAGCCCGGTGCCTGGCCGGACATCCACATGAACCCCTCCCAGGGCGTGCAGACGCACCTCGACCTGCAGAAGGGCGAGCCGGGCGGTGTGATGCTGCCGATCCACTGGGGTACCTTCAACCTCGCCCTGCACCCCTGGGACGAGCCCGGGGAGTGGACGAAGGCCGCCGCCGACGCCGTGGGGCAGGCGATCGCCCTGCCCGTCCCCGGACAGCCCTTCGAGCCGGGCGGGGACCTCCCGACGCGCCCTTGGTGGCGCGACGTGGCCCAGCCTGCCCGCCACGTCCACAAGTGGCCCGTCCCCGAGATCGCGTTGAAGACGACTCGTGGCCTGGACCTGGTGGGGGAGGACTGACCTCGGACGAACCGGAGCGGGGCGCGGACGTCCCGGCGGGACGCGGCGGTCACGGTACGGGGCCGGACGACCGGCTGCGCAGGCGCCGGCCCGGCCGGGGGCCGAGGAAGGCGGCGGCCCGGCGCGGTCCGGCCCGGACGGCGCGCCGTCCGGTGGGCGGAGGCGTCGTGGAAGGGGGCAGGGCCGTGTCCGGAGTCGCTGCCGCCGGGCGGGCTGAGGGCGTGGGCGACGGCGGCGAGCATCGCCTCCGGGTGGCCGACGACCTCGTCGGCGTCGCGCCGCAGGCGGAGCAGATCGTTCACCCCCGCGTCGACGGCGGCCGGGCCGGGGCGTAGGACCAGGCAGCCCGGACCTCGACGACCGGGTCGTCGCGCAGGAGGAAGGGCTGGGCGGCGCGGGCCGGGAAGCGGTCCGGTGCGGCCGGGCCGGCGGCCCGCGCCCTTCGGGGGCAGGCCGCGACGGTGCCGGGCCTCTTCGGGGTACTGCTGCGCACCTTCGAGGACTTCCCCCGCACCGGCGACTCCGCCGGCGCGTCCCGCACGAGCGCCGACGGCACCGGGGCGCCGTCGGCCTCGCGGCCGCACCGGCCGGTCGGTCACACCGGCCGGTCCGCGGAGGGCGCGGGCCGCGGCGGCCTGGGGGCCAGGCCGCGGGGGAAGTGGGCGGCGACCGCCTGCGGGTCGAGCATGTCGTCGCCGTAGAGGTCCTGCACCCAGTTGGTCTGGTAGACGGTTTCCAGATAGCGCTCGCCGAGGTCGGGGGCGATGGCCACCGCGGTCGGCCGCCGGCGGTGCCCCGAGTGCCGGGCGAGCCACTGGGAGGCGCCGCTGACGACGGTGCCGGTGGAGCCGCCGAAGACGAACCCGCGTCGCGCCAGCCGGTGGCAGGTGCGGATGGTGTCGGCTTCGCTGACGTGGATCACTTCGTCCACGTACGAGTCGTCCAGCAGCGGCGGACGGACGCTGGTGCCGAGGCCGGGGATCATGCGCCGGCCCGGGGTGTCCCCGAAGGTGACGGATCCCTCCGTGTCGATGGCGACGACGTGCACCCGCCTGTGCCAGTCGCGGAAGTAGCGGGCGCAGCCCATGAGGGTGCCCGTGGTGCCGGCGCCGACGAAGAGGACGTCGAGGTCGGGGAAGTGGCGGGCGATGGCGGGGGCGGTGGTGCGGAAGTGAGCCATGTGGTTGTTGGGATTGGTGTACTGGTTGAGCCACACGTAGCGGTCGTCCGAGGCGCACAGCGCGCGCACGTGGTCGATGCGCGCGGCGAGCAGACCGCCGTCGGGGGCGGGCTCGGTGACGATGTGGACCTGACCGCCGAGGGCTTCCATGAGCAGCCGGGTGGGCAGGTTGCACCGGGAGTCGGTCACGCACACGAACCCGTAGCCCTTGCTGGCCGCGATCATGCTCAGGGCCACGCCCAGATTGCCGGAGGAGGATTCGACGAGGACCGAGTCGCTGTCGAGACGGCCCTCTCGTTCGGCGGCCTCGACCATCTCGGCGGCGGCTTTGAGCTTGATGGAACCGGCGAAGTTGAATCCCTCGCACTTGAGGAACAGCCGGTGGCCGATGATCGCCTCGAGGTCGACGTAGAGGTCTTCCTGGTTGAAGGCCTGGGGGGTGGATATGACCGGCACGATCGCCTCCTGGACTGTGGTGACCCGTCTCGTGCCGCTCGTCGGTGATGCGGGCGGCTGACGGAGGACATCGCCTGCCGGGGGCGACGTCTGTGGGACCCCTCCAGTACGCGCGGTCGTCCCGGTCGTGTCATGCCACCGGATCTCGGGGCTTGACGGCACCCGGGTCGTCGCGTAGAAGCACGCGCCCTTCGTCGTCCGAGGCGGGGTCCGACGCGGGCTCGGTGCTTCCCGCCTGCGAATTTCCCGGCCCATAGACGCTCCTGGTGCGTGGTGTCAAGTAACGAGATCCAGCGGCATGACGTGGATCGCGCCGCCCCGGCCTACTGGAGAGGCGGGCGTCAGGAGCCGGCCACGAAAAGCCCTGGCGCCTCCACGGGGGAGGAAGCCACCGCCCGCCCTCACACAGACGACACCGGAGCTCACATGGCAGGGAATCCCACCGGCACCTGGACCGTCGCACCGTCCGGCGTCTCCACGTGCCCCGACGAGAACGGCAGCGGCAGGACCGGTGACGGGTCCGCCGACCCGAAGGCCCGTACCGCACGGCTTCTGGCGGAGGTGCTGGCCGACGTCGTGCGCGTGGAGCAGGTGCCGGAGGACAGTCACTTCTTCCACGACCTGGGCGCGGATTCGCTCGTGATGGCCCAGTTCTGTGCGCGCGTCCGCAAGCGGGCGGACCTGCCGTCCGTGTCGATGAAGGACGTCTACCGGCATCCCACGGTCGAGAGCCTGGCCACCGCGCTCACCGGACCCGCAGCCGCGGCCCCCGCGGCCGTGGCCCCCGCAGCCGCCGACGCGGCGGCCACGGGCAGCGCGTCCACGACCAGCGCCCCGACGGCCACCGCGTCCCCGGCCGGCGCGTCCGTTCCCGTCCAGCCGTCCGGTCCGGCGTCCGTTCCGGCCTCCAGCCCGGCGCCCACCCCGGCCTCCGTTCCGGCGCGGGCGGGCACACGGCAGTACCTGCTCTGCGGAACGCTGCAGTTCCTGTTCTTCCTCGCGTACTCCTCCCTGACCGCCCTGGCCGCGGTCCGGGGCTACGCATGGATCAGCGACGCCTCCGCCCTGACGGACCGCTACCTGCGTTCCGTGCTGGTCGGCGGTGCCGGCTTCATCGGCCTGTGCGCCGTGCCGGTCCTGGCCAAATGGACGCTCATCGGCCGGTTCGAACCACGTCAGTTCCCCGTGTGGAGCCTTTCCTACGTGCGTTGGTGGGTCGTGAAGACCCTGATCCGCACGAGTCCTCTGCGCCTGTTCACCGCGTCGCCGTTGTACGTGCTGTACCTGCGGGCGCTGGGCGCGAACATCGGACGTGACGTCGCGATCTTCTCCACGCACATCCCCGTGTGCGCCGATCTGCTGACGATCGGGGACGGGACGGTCATCCGCAAGGACGCACTGTTCTCCGGTTACCGCGCCCATGCCGGCCTCATCCAGACCGGCCCGGTCACTCTCGGCAAGGACGTCGTCGTCAGCGAACAGACGGTCCTCGACATCGACACCTCCATGGGCGACGCGTCCCAGCTCGGGCACGCCTCCGCCCTGTACGCCGGGCAGGCCGTGCCCGCCCGGGAGCGCTGGCACGGGTCACCGGCGGAGCCGACCGGCACGGACTTCCGTACGGTGGAGGCCGCCGACTGCTCCACCGCCAGGAAGGTCCGCTACAGCGTCGGGCAGCTGCTGGCCCTGCTGCTGGGGTACCTGCCGCTGACCACGGCCGGCACGACCCTGCTGCTCGCCGCGGCGCCACAGCTGAACGCATTTCCCGGTTCCGGATCGACGCCGTTCGTCGGCCGGGACTTCTGGCTGGGGGCCCTGGCATCGTCCCTCGTGGTGTACTTCGGCGCCGCCTTCGCCGGACTTCTCATCCAGGGCACGGTGCCGCGCCTGCTCAGCCTGGCCGTCAAGCCGGACAAGGTCTATCCCCTCTACGGCTTCCACTACGGCCTGCAGCGGGCGATCGCCTTCCTGACCAACAGGAAGTTCTACACCAGGCTCTTCGGCGACAGCTCGGCGATCGTCCACTACCTGCGCTACATCGGCTACGACCTGGCCCGTGTCACGCAGACCGGATCGAACTTCGGCGTGGAGGTGAAGCACGACAACCCGTTCCTGAGCTCGGTGGGCGGCGGCACGATGGTCGCCGACGGCCTGTCGATCATCAACGCCGACTTCTCCAACTCGTCGTTCTCGCTCTCCCGCGCCTCGATCGGAGCGCACAGTTTCCTCGGGAACCGCATCGCCTATCCGTCACGGTCCAGGACCGGCGACAACTGCCTGTTGGCGACCAAGGTCATGGTGCCCGTCGACGGAGAGGTGCGGGAGGGCGTCGGTCTGCTGGGTTCGCCGCCCTTCGTCATCCCGCGGACGGTGATGCGGGACACCCGGCTGAGTCACCTCGAGAGCGGCGGCGAGCTGCGTCGCCGGCTCGCCGCCAAGAACCGGCACAACGCCGTCACCGCGGTGGCGTACCTGCTGGCGCGGTGGTTCCACGTCTTCGTCGTCACCCTGCTGGCCCTGGGAGCCACGACCCTTCACGCCTCCTTCGGTGCAGCGGTGATCGCGCCGGCCGTCCTGCTCACCCTCGTCTTCACCGTCTGCTACTTCGCGCTCCTCGAACGGGCCGCCACCGGTTTCAAGGCCCAGGAGCCGCTGAACTGCTCCATCTACGAGCCGGCCTTCTGGCGGCACGAACGCTTCTGGAAGATGTCGGCGGTCGATCACG
Organism: Streptomyces griseomycini; assembly: GCF_014203535.1. GTDB lineage: Bacteria > Actinomycetota > Actinomycetes > Streptomycetales > Streptomycetaceae > Streptomyces > Streptomyces griseomycini. The sequence continues at coordinate 192,742 of NZ_JACHJI010000011.1, read as the reverse complement.
CCCGGCTCTTCGACGGAACCCCGTTCAAGAACGTGGTCCTGCGGCTGCTGGGTGCCCGTATCGGCAAGCGGGTCTTCGACGACGGCTCCTCCTTCCCGGAGCGGACGATGGTGACGATCGGGGACGACTGCACCCTCAACGCGGGCACGGTGGTCCAGTGCCACTCGCAGGAGGACGGCGCCTTCAAGTCCGACCGCACCGCGATCGGCGCCGGCTGCACCCTCGGCGTCGGCGCGTTCGTCCACTACGGCGTGACCATGGCCGACCACGTCGACCTCACCTGCGACTCCTTCCTCATGAAGGGCGAACACGTCCCGTCGCACGCCCGGTGGGGCGGAAACCCGGCCCGTCACCTGCCCGACGACACCCCCCGCCCGCACGTCCTCGGGGCAGCCCGCGCCTGACGCCGCGCACACGTGCCCCGCCCCCCACGACCCGAGCACAAGGACAGACCCAGATGGCACTCCACACCCTCGCCGATCGCGACTTCTGGCACGGTGCCCTGACCGCCTCCGGCGGCTTCACGCCCCTTCCGCGCTGGACCCGCGATCCGGTCGCCGGCCTGGCCGAGCACCACGCGCCGATCCCCGTCAGCCACGCCACGGCCCTGCACCGTCTGGCAGACGACCTGGCCGTGCCGCTGAGCTCCGTGTTCCTGACGGCGCACGCCAAGGTGCTGGCCGCGCTGACCGGTGAACCCGACGTCACCACCGGCTACGCCGCCACGGACAGCGGCCGGCCGCTCCCGTGCCGGCTGACGACAGCCGCCGGCTCGTGGCGGGCCCTTCTGGCACACACCCACGAGGTCGCCGCGCGGCTGCTCGCCCACCGCGCTGACCCGGTGGATGACCTCAGGTGCGAACTCGGCCTGACCGAGCCGCTGTTCGAAACCGTGCTCGAGGTGACCGGTGCCGACGGCGACCCCCTCGGCACCGGCGGCGAGTCGGCTGCCGACGACGTCGAGCGGGACCCGGAAGCAGTGCTGAGGGTGGCCGTCGTGCGCCACGACGACGGCCGGCTCACGCTGCGGCTGCGCTACCGCACCGACGCCCTCGACGCCGACAGCGCCGCCCGCATCGCCGGTTACCACCTCACCGCGCTCTCCCTCATCGCCGCCGACCCGGACGCGGACCACGCACGGCAGAGCCTGCTGTCGGCCGAGGAGCTGCGCTTCCAGCTCGAGGGACTCGCCGGGCCGCACCGCAGCCTGCCCGACGCCCGGGTCCACGAGCTGTTCGAGCAGCGGGTGAGGCTGCACCCGCACGCGGTCGCGGCCGTGCACGGCAACCAGCAGTGGACGTACCGGGAGCTCAACGCCCGCGCCAACCGGCTGGCCCGCGCGCTGCTGGCGCGGGGACTCGACCGTGAAGGCGTCGTCGCGGTGGTGACGGACAGGAACCTGGACTGGCTGGCCGCCGTCCTGGCGGTCTTCAAGGCGGGCGGTGTGTACCTCCCCGTCGAACCGCATCTGCCCGCCGAGCGGATCAGGGCCATGCTCGCCCGCTCCGGGTGCAGGCTCGTGCTCGCCGAACTCGCCGTCACCGACAGCCTCCGGACCGCCCTCGTGCCGATGCCCGCGGTCCGGATCCTGCTCACCGACACCGCCTACGAGGAGGGCCACGCCGCGTGTGATCTCGGGGTCGCCGTCGCGCCGGACCAGCTCGCCTACGTCTACTTCACCTCCGGTTCCACCGGAGAGCCCAAGGGTGCCATGTGCGAGCACGCGGGGATGCTCAACCACCTCCGCGCCAAGATCGAGGACCTGGAGATCGGCGAGGGGCGGGTGGTCGCGCAGACCGCGCCCCAGTGCTTCGACATCTCGCTGTGGCAACTGGTCTGCGCTCTGCTCGTCGGCGGGCGGACGCTGCTGGTCGAGCAGGAGGTGATCCTCGACGTCGAGCGGTTCGTCGACCGGATCGTCCGCGGCCGGGTCGCCGTCCTGCAGGTCGTGCCCTCGTACCTGGAGGTCGTCCTGACGTACCTGGAGCAGCACCCGCGGGAGCTGCCCGACCTGCGGTACGTGTCGGTGACCGGCGAGGCGCTGAAGAAGGAACTCGCCCAGCGCTGGTTCGCCGCCGAGCCCGGCATCAGGCTGGTCAACGCCTACGGCCTGACCGAGACCTCCGACGACACCAACCACGAGGTCATGGACCGCGCGCCGGAGGGCGACCGGGTCCCGCTCGGCCGGCCGGTCGGCAACGTGCATCTCTACGTCGTCGACGAGCACCTGAACCCGGTGCCGCTCGGCGCGCCGGGCGAGATCGCCTTCTCCGGGGTCTGCGTCGGCCGCGGCTACGTCAACGACCCCGACCGCACCGAGCGGGCCTTCCTGCCCGATCCGCACCGCGCGGGGGCCCGGCTCTACCGCAGCGGCGACCGGGGACGCTGGCTGCCCGACGGCAAGCTGGAGTTCCTCGGCCGCCGCGACACCCAGGTCAAGATCCGCGGGTTCAGGATCGAGGTCGGGGAGATCGAGAACACCCTGCTGCAGGTGCCCGGCGTCCGCGACACCGCCGTGGTGGTCGTCGAGCGGCCCGACCACAGCGCACATCTGGTGGCCTTCTACTCGTCCGCGCAGCCCCTCGCCACCGGTGCCCTGCTGGACCGGCTCGGAGCCGCACTGCCCGCGTACATGGTCCCTTCGGCCGTCCACCGGAGCGAGGCGCTCCCCCTGACCGCCAACGGCAAGGTCGACCGGAAGGCCCTGACGGCTCTGGCCACCCGGCTCCACCCCGCCGAGGACGACGCCCAGACGCCCGGTGCCCCCGGTACGCCCACCGAGCGGCGGCTGGCAGCGGCCTGGGCGGGCGTGCTCGGCATCCCGCAGAGCCGGATCGGACGCCACGACCACTTCTTCGATCTGGGCGGCACCTCACTGACGGCCGTGAAGCTCGCCATCAGCCTGGACCGCGTGGTGTCCCTGGCGGACATCACCCGCCACCCCGTCCTCACGGACCTGGCCGGACTCGTGGAGGACCTCTCCGACCGGCAGTCGACCGCACGGTCGGACTCGGCCTGACCGCAGGCCTTCGTCAGCGGCACGGAACTCCCCGACACCGAGAAGAGGACAAGGACGATGTCACTCCCCACCTCCACCGCCCCCACGCCCGCCGCCGTGCCCGCGCGGCTCGGGACGGCCCTGGACGTGCACCACGGCAAACCCCCCGTCCTGCACGCCCACCCCCACGCCTCCGAGGACGCGCCGGGCTGGGCGGCCGAACACCGCCACACCCTCCGCGGCCTCGTCACCGAACACGGCGCGCTCCTCGTCCGCGGCCTCGGTCTGCGCGACACCGGCCAGGCCGGCGCCGTCTTCCAGCACCTGGCTCCCGGCCTCATGACGGAGAGGGAAGCCTTCGCGCCCCGCCGCGCCTGCGCGCCGGGCGTCTACTCCTCCACGGCGTGGCCGGCCAACCAGCCCATGTGCATGCACCACGAACTCAGCTACACCCACGCACCGCCCGGCCTCCTGCTGCTGGCCTGTCTCACACCGCCCCGCACCGGCGGAGCCACCGCCCTCGCCGACGCCCCCACCGTCCTCGACGCGCTCCCGCCCCGCCTGGTGCGGCGGTTCGAAGAGGAGGGCTGGCTGCTCACGCGGACGTACAACGACGAGATAGGGGCCTGTTGGGAGGAGTCGTTCGGTACCGACGACAGGGCCGCCGTCGAGGACTACTGCCGCGCCAACGCGATCGAGTGCGCGTGGCAGCCCGACGGGACCCTGCGCACCCGCCAGCGCCGCCGCGCCGTGGTACGCCATCAGGCAACCGGCCGGCGCTGCTGGTTCAACCAGATCGCGTTCCTGAACGAGTGGACCATGGCTCCGGAGGTACGGGAGTACCTCGTCGACGTCTACGGCCCCGACGGGCTGCCCTTCAACACCCGCTTCGGGAACGGCGACCCGATCGGCGAGGACGTCGTCCGGCTGATCGACGCGGTGTACGAGAGCCACACCGTGCGCGAGCCGTGGCGGGCGGGGGACCTGATGCTCGTGGACAACGTCCGCACCGCCCACAGCCGAGAGCCCTTCGAACCACCGCGCGACGTGGTCGTCGCCATGGCCGAACCGCTGCCCCCGACCACCTGCGCGCCCGTCCCCGACGGGAGCGCCCGATGACCGCGTGCCGCTCCGACGCCCACGCCCACCCCCGCGCCATGGAGCCCGCCGTACCCGAGCAGATGAGCGCACCGCCGCCGACCGCCGTGCCACCGTTCGCGGTGATCCCCGGCGCCCAGGCCCAGCACGTCCTGCGGGCCGGGAACGGCGGATCGTGGACCTGGCCGAGGCGCCCACCGGCCACACGCCGCCGGGGACCCGGCGAACCCGCCGTCGTGCTTCCTGCGGTTCCCCGACCGGCAGGCCGCGCGATCGGACGCCCTTCGTCACGGTGAGTGATGTTCTGGCCGAGGGGTGGGGGAGTCCGCGGTCTCCGAGGGGGTGCGGAGGGGCGGTCGGGGGCCGACGGGGTGCGGACGACGGCGGCCGGAGGGCCGGGGTTCCCCGGTCGCCGCACTTCCCGCATGACCGCTTGTGACCAGGTGGGATCGTTCTCTTTCCATGTGTGGCCCTGGGTTCGTGAGGGTTATCGGGCTGTCGTACGAAACCTCATACCAGAGCGGGATGCTGTCCGCATGAGTTTGTCAACTGCCCACCGCACATGATGCGCTGGCGACTACGGTGAGTGTCGGTCGGGCGACGCATGGCCGACACCCTCGGCCTGCCCAGGCTCTCCCGACCGGTACGGCGACACCGCTGACGACTCGGATCGACGGGCGCACCGCGCAGCCGGGCCGCGTCGACCGGTGTCGATCAGGTCGGACCAGGGAGCGGGGACGGGTACGTGCAGGCACAAGGCGGACGAGGGAGCCGACGGGGCGACGGGCCCCGCCACCAGGGCCCGGCGGACGTCCCGGGCACGACCGGTGCGCAGGCGTCCACCGGCACCACGGTCGCGGCCCGCGAGCCCGGCCGCACCGCCGTCCGCTCCCCCGGGACCCAGGACCGACGGACCGGTCCGGGGGAGCCGGTGCCCGACCTCCGTGCCCCGGCCGTCCGCCCGGACCGGCGCGAGGGCGGACGGCACGGGCGGCCGTCCGCCCGGACCGCTCCCGCGCTGCCCGAGACGCACATACGGTCACAACTGCTGCGTCTCGCCGTCCTCCCGCCCGTCGCGGTGGCCCTCGGCGCCTGTGCGGCCGTGCTGTTCACCGTCCGCTCGACCGGGGCGCGGCCGAGCCCCACCCTGTGGGGCGTGCTCGGCGGCGCGACGTCGGTGACGCTCGCCGGCATCGTCATCGCCGCCGTGGCCGCCGACCGCGCCGCCCGGTCCGTGCACGACCGCATCGACACCCTGCGCCGGAGCACCGCCCGGCGCGAGGCCGACCTGCGCGCCCTCGTCGAGACGCTGCGCCGTGGCGAGGGCCCGCCCCCGCACCGGCAGCAAGGGGGACCGGCCGCGGACGCCGACGACTTCGACCTGCTCGCCGCCGACCTCGCCCGCGCGCACGAGGGTGCCGTCACCGCCGTCGTGCAGGCGTCCCGGCTCTCCAGCCAGGCGGGCAGCGAACAGAAGCTCGAGGTGTTCGTCAACCTCGCCCGGCGCCTGCAGTCCCTGGTGCACCGGGAGATCTCGATCCTCGACGAGCTGGAGAACGAGATCGAGGACCCCGACCTGCTCAAGGGCCTCTTCCACGTCGACCACCTCGCCACCCGCATCCGCCGCCACGCCGAGAACCTCGCCGTGCTCGGCGGGGCCGTCTCCCGGCGGCAGTGGAGCAACCCGGTCCCCATGACGGAGGTGCTGCGCTCGGCCATCGCCGAGGTCGAGCAGTACTCCCGGGTCAAGCTCGTACCGCCGATCGACGGCACCCTGCGCGGGCACGCCGTCGCCGACGTCATCCACCTGCTCGCCGAACTCGTCGAGAACGCCACGGTGTTCTCCGCCCCCCACACCCAGGTGCTGCTGCGGGCCGACCTCGTCACCTCCGGGCTCGCCGTCGAGGTCGAGGACCGCGGGCTCGGCATGCCGGTCGGCGAACAGGACCGGATGAACGCCCTGCTCGCCGACCCCGACCAGGTCAATGTCGCCAGCCTGCTGGCCGACGGCCGCATCGGTCTGTTCGTGGTCTCGCAGCTCGCCAGGCGGCACGGCATCCACGTCCGCCTCCGGACCAACATCTACGGCGGGGTCCAGGCCGTGCTCGTGGTGCCGCAGGCACTGCTCGGTACGGAGCCGGGAGCCGCCGGCGGCGGACAGGGCGCGGCCCGGCAGCCGCACGACGGCGGCACCGACGGGCTTCCGCCGGCCCGTCACCTGCCGTTCGCCCCCTCACCCGGGGACGCGCCGGCGCCGGGGACCGCGCACGGCGGCGGACCGGTGCCGGGTCCCCTGGTGCCCCCCACGCCCGTGACGCCTCCGGCCACCCCGCCGCAGCGCGGCGCGGTCGCCCCGCCGCTGCCCGTGCGGGGAGCCCGCGCGGTACGGGCCGACCCGGCCGAGGCCGTGGCCGGCGTCCACCACGACGACCGGCACGACCACGCGGAGAACGGGACCACTCCCCTCACCCCGCGCACCGGCACGGTGCGCGGCACGATGGGCAGGCCCCGGCTGCCCCGCCGCCGCGCCCAGGAGCACATCGCGCCCCAGCTCCGCGACGCCCCCGCACCCCGCCAGGACACCGAACACGTCGCCGGTCACGACCCCGACCTGATGGCGGCCTTCCAACGGGGGTTCGGCCTCGCGGAGTCCCAGCAGCAGCTGGAGCGCGGCCACGCGGACCCCGCCCGCCCCGCGGGCGAGCGCCCCGCGCCCGACGGCACCGGGCCGGCGCTGCCCGCACCCCGCACCGACCACCCCGACCGCACCGTCCGGCACGACGGGAGCGCCCCCGCCGGATGACCACGCCCCTCTCCACCCCGACCCCCACCCCCATGCCCAGCGCTCCCGCAGACCTTCGTACCCCAAGGAGTCGATCCACCATGGCGAGCGATGCGCCGACCGCCCATGTATCCGATCTCGACTGGCTGATGAGCGGCCTCGTGCAACGCGTACCGCACACCAGCAGCGCCGTACTGCTCTCCTGCGACGGACTGGTGAAGTCCGTGCACGGCCTCGACGCGGACAGCGCCGACCACATGGCCGCCCTGGCGTCCGGCCTGTACTCCCTCGGCCGCAGCGCCGGCATCCGCTTCGGCGACGGCGGCGACGTCCGCCAGGTCGTCGTCGAGCTCGACTCGACGCTGCTGTTCGTCACCACCGCCGGCTCCGGCACCTGCCTCGCCGTGCTGGCCGGCCGCGAGGCCGACGCGGCGGTGCTCGGCTACGAGATGGCGATGCTGGTCAAGAGCGTCCGGCCGTACCTGATGACCGCCCCCCGGCAGCCGGCCGCCGAACCCCCGGCGATGAGGCCTTGAACGTGACGGCGGCCGGCGACGAACCCTGGCTCGACGACGCGGCCGGTCGACTGGTGCGCCCTTTCACGGTCAGCAACGGCCGCACCCGGCCCACCGTCGCGCTCGACCTCATGTCGCAGGTGAGAGCCACCGGCACCACACCCCTCGGCTACCTCGGCCCCGAACACGCGCAGGCGCTCGACCTGTGCCGCGCCCCCGTCCCGGTCGCCGAGGTCGCCGCCCACCTCAGGCTGCCGGTGGCCGTCACCAAGGTGCTGCTGGCGGACCTCGTCGACTGCGGGGCGCTGACCGACGAACCCCCCGCGTTCCACCACACCCCGACGGACCGGGCCCTTCTGGAGGCAGTGCTCGATGGACTACGACGACAGCTCTGACCGCGTCGACGGCGCCGGCACCGAACCGTTCCCCACGGCACTCAAGATCCTCGTGGCGGGCGGGTTCGGCGTGGGCAAGACGACCTTCGTCGGTGCGGTCAGCGAGATCGCGCCGCTCAGCACCGAGGAACTCCTCACCACGGTCAGCGCCGGCACCGACAACCTCGACGGCATCGAGAACAAGGTCGAGACGACCGTGGCCATGGACTTCGGCCGCATCACCCTCGACGCGGAGCACGTGCTGTACCTGTTCGGCACTCCGGGCCAGGAGCGGTTCTGGTTCATGTGGGACGAACTCTGCGAGGGCGCGCTCGGTGCGGTCATCCTCACCGACACCCGGCGACTGGAGGAGTGCTTCGCCGCGGTCGACTTCTTCGAGCAGCGCGGGCTCGGCTTCATCGTCGCCGTCAACGAGTTCGACGGCGCCTTCCGCTACGACCCCGGGGAGGTGCGCGCCGCCCTCGACCTCCCCGAGGAGGTCCCCGTGGTGTGCTGCGACGCCCGGATCTCCAGCTCCGGCGTCCAGACCCTGCTGACCCTGGTCCGGTACCTCATCTCCCACGCCCCGGCCCCCACGACGGGGTACGGCGCCCACATGTGACCCCCGCACACCTCACGGAGCCCGTACATGATCTTCGCCCGTACCCCGGGAGCCCGCCCATGAGCTACGACCCGCCGCGCCCGGCCGGTCGTCTGCTGCTCACCCCCGAGGACAAGGAGGCCCCGGCACGCACCCTCAGGCTCCGCGGACTGGGACTGGGAGACCGTCCCGAGCCCGAGCTGGACGCCTTCGCGTACGGCCTCGCCGAGCTCACGGGGGCGCCGTACGCCATGGTCAACTTCCTCGGCGAGCACGGGCAGTTCTTCGCCGGTCTGCGCACCCCGGCCGTCGCACCGGTCGTGCGCGGTGACGGCACCGGTGCCCTGCTCGGCCGGGCGCTGCCCCGCGACCACGGCTTCTGCCCCCACGTGGTGGCCCGGCGCAAGGCGCTGGTCCTGGAGGACGTGAGCGACTATCCGCGGTTCGCGGGCAACCCGGTCGTGGACGAGTTCGGCATCCGCTCCTACCTGGGCGCGCCGCTCATCGACAGCACCGGCATGGTGCTCGGCACCGTCTCGGTCACCGACGTCCGGGCCAGGGCCTGGGGGCAGCCGGGGCTCGCGGCCATCAAGGAGCGGGCCGCGGATCTCGTCGTACGGCTGGAGCGCCGGGACGACGGGCTGCCCCGGTGAGCCGGGCGGCGCGGCCGGACGGGTGACGCCGTGAGGGGAGGACGGGTGACGGCGTGAAGGAAAGCTGTGGCCGCGCTTAAGAAATCCTCGATGGACCGGTGAGGGTGGTGTGCGGCAGATTGCAGTGCGATTCCACTCCCTTCCCGGACCGGGGCCCCTTCGGCATGCCCCGGCACCGGGACTCACCCTCAGGAGCCGTAGCGTTGAAGGCGCTGGTCAAGCAGAAGGCGGAGCCCGGGCTGTGGCTCGCGGACGTCCCGGAGCCCGCCGTCGGACCCGGCGACGTGCTGATCAAGGTGCTGCGCACCGGTGTCTGCGGCACCGACCTGCACATCCGGGCCTGGGACGGCTGGGCCCGGCAGGCGATCACCACCCCGCTGGTCGTCGGCCACGAGTTCGTCGGCGAGGTCGTCGAGACCGGCCGGGACGTCACCGACGTCAGGACCGGTGACCGGGTCAGCGGCGAAGGACACCTGGTGTGCGGCAAGTGCCGCAACTGCCTGGCCGGACGCCGCCACCTGTGCCGGGCCACGGTGGGGCTCGGCGTCGGCCGCGACGGCGCCTTCGCCGAGTACGTCGTGCTCCCCGCCGGCAACGTCTGGGTGCACCGCGTCCCCGTCGACCTCGACGTCGCCGCGATCTTCGACCCGTTCGGCAACGCCGTGCACACCGCCCTGTCCTTCCCGCTCGTCGGCGAGGACGTCCTGATCACGGGGGCCGGCCCGATCGGCCTGATGGCCGCCGCCGTGGCCCGGCACGCCGGTGCGCGCAACGTCGTGATCACCGACGTCAGCGAGGAGCGCCTGGAGCTCGCCCGCAAGATCGGGGCGACCCTGGCGCTGAACGTCGCCGAGTCGACCATCGCCGACGGCCAGCACGCCCTCGGCCTGCGCGAGGGCTTCGACGTCGGTCTGGAGATGTCCGGCCGCCCCGAGGCCATGCGGGACATGATCGCCAACATGACGCACGGCGGCCGGATCGCGATGCTCGGCCTGCCCGCCGAGGAGTTCCCGGTCGACTGGGCCCGCATCGTCACCTCGATGATCACGGTCAAGGGCATCTACGGCCGTGAGATGTTCGAGACCTGGTACGCCATGTCGGTCCTGCTGGAGGGCGGCCTGGACCTCGCCCCGGTGATCACCGGCCGCTACGACTACCGCGACTTCGAGGCCGCCTTCGAGGACGCGGCCAGCGGCAAGGGCGGAAAAGTCATCCTCGACTGGACCGCCTGACCCTTCCCCCTCGTCCGCAAGCACCTTCAGGGAGCCCCCCATGTTCGACTCCGTGCGCGACGACCTGCGCGCCACCCTCGACGAGATCCGCGCCGCCGGCCTGCACAAGCCCGAGCGCGTCATCGGCACCCCGCAGTCCGCCACCGTGAACGTCACCGCCGGCGGCCGTCCCGGCGAGGTCCTCAACTTCTGCGCCAACAACTACCTCGGCCTCGCCGACCACCCCGAGGTGATCGCCGCCGCCCACGAGGCCCTGGACCGCTGGGGCTACGGCATGGCGTCCGTGCGCTTCATCTGCGGCACCCAGGAGGTGCACAAGGAGCTCGAGGCCCGGCTGTCGGCGTTCCTCGGCCAGGAGGACACGATCCTGTACTCCTCCTGCTTCGACGCCAACGGCGGCGTGTTCGAGACGCTGCTCGGCCCGGAGGACGCGGTGATCTCCGACGCGCTGAACCACGCGTCGATCATCGACGGCATCCGGCTCTCCAAGGCCCGCCGCTTCCGCTACGCCAACCGCGACATGGCGGACCTGGAGCGGCAGCTGAAGGAGGCCGCCGAGGGCGGCGCGCGCCGCACGCTGATCGTCACCGACGGCGTCTTCTCCATGGACGGCTACGTCGCCCCGCTGGGCGAGATCTGCGACCTCGCCGACCGCCACGGCGCCATGGTCATGGTTGACGACTCGCACGCCGTCGGCTTCGTCGGCCCCGGCGGCCGCGGCACGCCCGAGCTGCACGGCGTCATGGACCGCGTCGACATCGTCACCGGCACCCTGGGCAAGGCGCTGGGCGGCGCCTCCGGCGGCTACGTCGCCGCCCGCGCGGAGATCGTCGCCCTGCTGCGCCAGCGCTCCCGCCCCTACCTGTTCTCCAACACGCTGGCCCCGGTGATCGCCGCCGCCTCCCTGAAGGTCCTCGACCTGCTGGAGTCGGCCGACGACCTGCGCGTCCGGCTCGCCGAGAACACCGCCCTGTTCCGCCGCCGGATGACCGAGGAGGGCTTCGACGTCCTCCCCGGCGACCACGCCATCGCCCCCGTGATGATCGGCGACGCGGCCCGCGCCGGCCGCATGGCGGAGCTGTTGCTGGAGCGCGGGGTGTACGTGATCGGCTTCTCCTACCCGGTCGTGCCGCAGGGCCAGGCCCGCATCCGCGTCCAGCTCTCGGCGGCGCACTCCACGGACGACGTGAACCGCGCGGTGGACGCCTTCGTCGCGGCCCGTGCGGAGCTCGACGCCTGAGCGGAGCGCACCGCGGCGTTTGAGACAATCGGTCCCATGATCGAGGCGCGGCGGCTCCACATCCTCCGTGCGGTGGCCGACCACCGCACGGTCACGGCGGCCGCCGCCGCGCTGTACCTCACCCCCTCGGCCGTCTCCCAGCAGCTCACCGCCCTGGAGCAGGAGACCGGCCACCGCCTCGTGGAGCGCGGCGCCAAGGGCGTACGGCTGACCCCGGCCGGCGAGATCCTGCTCAGCCACACCAACGCGGTCCTCGCCCAGCTGGAGCGGGCCGAGGCCGAGCTCGCCGCGTACGGCGCGGGCTCGGCCGGCACCGTCACGGTCGCCGCCTTCGCGACCGGCATCGCCGAGGTCGTCGCGCCCGCGGTGGCCCGGCTCGCCGCGTCCGCGCCCGGCATCCGCATCCGGGTCCAGGACGCCGAGGGCGACGCCAGCCTGCCGATGGTGCTGGACCGGCAGGTCGACGTCGCCGTGGCGGTCGAGTACCGCGGGGCACCGCCCGCCGACGACCCGCGGCTGGCCCACGTACCGCTGTACGCCGAGCCGTTCGACGCGGTCGTCCCCGTCACCCACCGGCTGGCCGACTGCGCCGAGGTGCCGCTCGCCGAACTGGCCAAGGACCCGTGGATCGGCCCGTACCCCGGCAACCCCTGCCACGACGTGGTCGTCCTGGCCTGCGAGAACGCCGGTTTCCAGCCTCGGATGGAGCACTCCTCGGACGACTTCCGCGCGGTGGTCGCCCTCGCCTCGGCGGACGTGGGCGTCGCGCTCGTGCCCCGCTCGGCGCTGCGCGGCATGGACCTCGCGGGCGTCGTCGTCCGCCCGGTCGACGGTGTGGCGCCGACCCGCCGGGTCTTCGCCGCCGTGCGCCGGGGCGCCGAGGAGCACCCGCTGATCCGGCCGGTGCTGGACGCGCTCAGCGCGGCGGCGGAGGGGGCGTAGGCGCGGGGAACCGGCCGCCGCTACGACTCCACCGGCCGCATCCTCGCCGGACTGCCCCGGTGCGCCGCGACCTGATCACGCGTCACCTCTACCCGGTCCCCAACTCGATCGTGGTCTCGCGCGGTTGCCCGCACCACTGCGACTCCTGCTACCAGGACGCCTTCTTCGAGGGCGGCAGGTCCTTCTGCACCCGGGCCGTCGACGACGCCCTGGCCGAGACCGACCGCCTGCCCGGCCACCACCTCATCATGACGCCGTGTCCGTCGACCGGGCCGTGGAGGCAGCTGGAGTCCGAGAACCGCATCGTGCACCGGGACCGGGACCTGTACGACACCCGCCACGTCGTCTACCGGCCCAGGGGGATGACGCCACGTCAGCTGGAGGACGGCTACCGGCGGGCCTACCGCGACTCCTCCCGCTGGTCGCGCATCCGGCGGGGTTCGGCGGCCCGGCCCGGCCGCCCCGAGCGGATGCGGCACCTCGCGTACGCGGGCGGCCGGAAGAAGTTCGAGCCCGCGTGGGACCTGCTGATCCGGTCCGGACGGGTGGTGCGGGCGCTGCCGGTGCTGGAGCGGACGCCGGCGGCCTTCGGCGGCCGCGGGTGACGGGGACCACAGCCGTCCGTCCCTGACCTGGGATACCCTCCCGGATGTGAAACACGATGAGGCCGGGGCGGCCCCGGACCCCGTCGACGTCCGGATCGGCGCGCGACTGGCCGAGCTCAGGGGCGAACACGGATGGTCCCTCGGAGAGCTCGCGGAGCGCAGCGGGATCAGCCGGTCCACCCTGTCCCGGACCGAGCGGGCGGAGACCAGCCCCACCGCCTCCCTGCTGAACCGCCTGTGCGCCGTCTACGGGCGGACCATGTCCCAACTGCTCAGCGAGGTCGAGGCGGAGCCCCAGCCGGTGGTGCGGGCCGCCGAGCAGCCGGTGTGGGAGGACCGCGCCTCCGGTTTCGTCCGCCGGTCCGTCTCCCCGCCGCACGGCGGGCTGCGCGGCGAGCTCGTCGAGGGACGGCTCGTCGCCGGCGCGGACCTCGCCTACGACCGGCCGCCCGTGCCCGGCCTGGAACAGCACATCTGGGTCCTGGCCGGAGCCCTCGCCGTGACGGCCGAGGACGTCGAGCACCACCTCGTCCGCGGTGACTGCCTCAGGCTGCGCGTCTGGGGGCCCACCCGGTTCCGCTGCCCCGGCCCCGAAGACGCGCGCTACGTACTGGCGGTGGTGCGACCGTGAACGTCATGCGCCTGAACGCGGACCAACTCGCCGAACGGGCAGGTGAGTTGGCCGACCTGCTGGCCGACGCCGTGGACGGAGGCGCCTCCGTCGGCTTCCTCGCACCGCTCGACCGCACGCAGGCCGCCGCGTGGTGGCGGGAGCGGTCCGCCGCCGTCGCCGACGGCCGGCTCGTGGTGTGGGTGGCGTACGAGGAGCCGGGCCGGGTGCTGGGCACGGTCGGCCTCGCCCTGCCCGACAGGCCCAACAGCCGCCACCGCGCCGAACTGGTGAAGCTGATGGTGCACCGCACGGCCCGCGGCCGGGGTCTCGGCCGCAGGCTGCTGACCGCCGCGGAGGAGGAGGCCGCCGCGCGGGGCGTCACCCTGCTGCACCTGGACACCGAGACCGACAGCCCCGCCGAGCACCTCTACCGCTCGGCCGGCTGGACCCCCGTCGGCACGATCCCCGACTACGCGGCGGACCCGGGCGGGGTGCTGCGGCCGACGACGCTCTACTACAAGCGCCCGGGAGCGGGCACGGCACCCGCTTCCCCGGGTGATTGTCAGTGGTGACCGCTACGGTCCCTGCCATGCCCGAAGCCGAAGACGTACGACGGATCGCCTTGTCCCTGCCGGACACGACGGAGAAGGTCGCCTGGAGCATGCCCACGTTCCGGGTCGCGGGGAAGATGTTCGCCACCCTGCCCGAGGACGAGACCTCCCTCGCGGTGCGCTGCCCGAAGGAGGAGCGCGACGAACTGGCCCTCGCCGAGCCGGAGAAGTTCTGGATCGCCGGCCACGAGGCGCAGTTCGCCTGGGTCAGGGTCCGCCTCGCCGCCCTGGAGGACGAGGCCGAACTGCGCGACATCCTCGCCGACTCCTGGCGCCAGGCGGCCCCGTCGCGCCTGCTGGAGGCGCACCCCCGGCTGGGCCTCCCGCCCGCGGACTGAAGTTCCCGGGGCGTTGTCAGTGCCCCGTGGCATGATCCAGGACCGTGAGCGGCGGCCGGGGCCGGAGGGGGGTTCCGGCCGCCACCACGACGGACGGCGCGGCGGCCCGGAAGCGGCGGCGCGACGGGTGCGGGGGAGGCGCCCGGACATGCCGTGAGCGACGCCGGGGAAGCACCGGGGGGGGTGCCGGGACGGGCGCCGGGGGAGCGCGGGCGGTCCGGCCGCGTGTCCTCAGCCGCGGCCACGACCGCATCCGTGCCTGTGACGTGGCGGGCTCGCTCGCGATGACGCCGGTCGGCCGGGCCCTCGCGGGCTCCGCCGCCTCGGTGCCGGAACGCAGCGGGTACTGCTGGTCGCCGGGGTGACCGCCTCACGCCCCCGCCGGCACCACCCCGTCCACGGCCAGGAACCCCCCGATGCGCTCCCGCAGCGACCGCGCGTCGAGGCCGTGCGCGGCGACGTGCTCCTCGACCCGCCCGTACCGCCGCAGCTCGGCCCGGCCCACGCCCAGCCCCAGCACCCGGTGCGGCACGTCGGCGAGCGCGTCGTTCGCCGCCGCCGTCGACGTGCCCGCCAGGTACGGCTCGACGAGGACGACGTCCGTCCCGGCCGCCGCGGTGGCGCGGCGCAGGCCGGCCGTGTCGAAGGGGCGGACGGTGGTGGCGTACAGGACGGTGACGTCGAGGCCCTCGGTGGCGTGGAGCACCGCGTCCAGCACCGGCCCGACGGCGACCACGACACCGGAGCGTCCCTCGCGGACGGTGCGGAAGCGCTCCCCGTCCACGGGCAGCGCCCGCGCGTTGGACTGCACGGACAGCCGCACGTACACCTTGTCGTCACCGGCGGCCACCGCGTGCCGCAGCAGCGCCTCGGCCTCGTCCGGATGCCCCGGCACGTGCACGGCCCAGCCGTCCAGGGTGTCCAGCAGCGCCACGTCGCCCGGCGCCATGTGGGTGTACCCGCCGGCCGGCCAGTCGAAGGAGGCGGCGGCGCTCACCAGCACCGCGCCCGCGCCCTGGTGTCCGAGGTCCAGTTTGAGCTGCTCGAAGGGCCGCTCGACGAGGAAGCTCGCGAAGGTGTGCACGACGGGCCGCAGCCCGGTCAGCGCCATCCCCGCGGCCGCCCCGACCAGGAGCTGTTCCCGGATGCCGACATTGACGACCCGGTCCGGGTGCCGGCGCAGTGCCTCGGCGAAGCCGTCCCTGCCGATCTCGGCGAGGACGACCGCGACCCGCGGGTCCTCGTCGAGCAGTCGGGTGACGACAGGGGCGAAACGGTCACGCATGGTGTCCACGGAGATCGGTCCTTTCCACGGTTCGCATCATTCGGGTCGACCTCGGGTCGACAAGGGGGGAGACGGAGGGCGTTCAGGCGTTCTTGGGCTCGACCCGGGCCACGACCATGTGGGGCCGGCCCGGATGCGGTGCGGTGAACGCGGCGTACAGCGCCTCGTGGTCCCGGCCGTCGACCGTGAGCGCGGACCAGCCCGCCGCCTCGAAGCGGGCGGCGATCCCGCCGGGCCGGGCGTGACTGGCGGAGGAGTTGTCGACGACCACGGTGTGCAGCCGTTCCAGGCCGGCGGGCCCGGCGAAGGCGATCGCCTCGTGGTTGCTGCCCTCGTCCAGCTCGGCGTCCCCGATCAGCGTCCACACCCGCGGCTCGTCCAGGCCCTGCGCGCGCAACCCCAGCGCCGTGCCGACCGCGATCGGCAGCCCGTGCCCCAGCGACCCGCTGCCGATCTCGGCGCCCGGCACCAGGAGGCGGTCGGGGTGGTGACCGAGGGGCGAGTCGTACGAGCCGAAACCCGGCAGCCAGTCCACGGGCAGGAACCCCTTGGCGGCCAGTACGGCGTAGTACGCCATCGGCCCGTGCCCCTTCGACAGCAGGAACCGGTCCCGCCCGGGGTCGTCCATCCGCTCCGGTCCGACCCGCAGCACCCGGTCGTAGAGCACCCACAGCACGTCCAGCGTGGACGTCGCGGCCGGACCGTGCTTCTCGTCACCGGTCATCAGAGCCATCAGTCCCGGCAGATCCGCGTACCCGTGGGGACGCGTGTGTTCCTCGAAGATCGTCATACAGCGATCGTGCAACCTCAACCAAACTTCAGGTCAAGACCCGTCGGACGGTGCCCTCCGGTAAACGGGTGCGCGATCACCGCCCCGAGTGCGGTATTGTTTCCGTGCGCGTTCGGCCGGGGGAATCCCCAGGTCAGACGGGCACCGGGACGTGGCGCAGCTTGGTAGCGCACTTGACTGGGGGTCAAGGGGTCGCAGGTTCAAATCCTGTCGTCCCGACTCGAGGGAGTCGTGGTGCGGAGGCCGTGTCGGAGAGATCCGACACGGCCTCCGCGTCGTTTCCGGGGTGCTTGCTGGGCATGACGGGTGATTCGTCATCTCATGTCCTTGATGTCGCTCCAGGCGCTGCTTAACGTTCGCCGGGTAAGCCGCTGCGTGGCCCCTGCCCGCGCCGCCGTCCCGGAAGCGAGGTGTGGAGCGCGTGTGGAGACGCCCCCGAGGGGCGCGACGGGCGCGTGCGCTGGTCGCGCTGACCCTGCTGGCCTCCGCGCTCGCAGCCTGCGGCGGCGACGAGGACACCGGCCGCCCCACCCTCGACTGGTACAACTTCCCCGACGACTCCGGCGCCCTGCAGAAGGCCGCCGACCGCTGCACCGAGGCGTCGGGCGGCCGCTACCGCATCAGCTACCGGAAACTGCCCCGGGGCGCCGACGGCCAGCGCCAGCAGCTGGTGCGCAGGCTCGCCGCCGAGGACACCTCCATGGACATCCTGGGCCTGGACGTCACCTGGGTCGCCGAGTTCGCCGAGGCCCGCTGGATCCGGGAGTGGACCGGTGAGACCGGGCGGCGGGCCACCGAGGGCACCCTGCGCGTCCCGCTGCAGACCGCCACCTGGAAGGACGGGCTCTACGCCGTCCCGTACAACACCAACACCCAGCTCCTGTGGTACCGGAAGGACCTGGTGCCCACCCCGCCCGAGACCTGGTCCGAGATGCTGGACATGGCCCGCGACCTCGCCCGGCGGGGGAAACCGCACCACGTGGAGATCCAGGGCGCCCAGTACGAGGGCCTGACCGTCTGGTTCAACACCCTGGTCAACAGCGCGGGCGGCGCCGTCCTCGACCCGGGCGCCACCGGGCCCTCCCTCGGCCCGCCGGCCGTGCGGGCCGCCACGATCATGCGGGACCTCGCCGACTCCCCGGCCGCCGACCCCTCCCTGCCCAACCAGATGGAGGACCAGAACCGCCTCGCCATGGAGTCGGGCGTGGCGGCCTTCGAGCTGAACTACCCCTTCGTCTATCCGTCGATGAAGGCGAACAACCCGGAGCTGTTCGAGCACTTCCGCTGGGCGCCCTATCCCCGCGTCGACGCCGACCGCCCGGCCCGGCCCACCGTCGGCGGCAACCACCTGGCCGTCAGCGCCCACTCCCGCCACCCCGGCCTGGCCTTCGAGGCGGCCCTGTGCCTGCGCGACCGGGAGAACCAGCTCACCGCCGCGCTCGAGGGCGGACTGCCGCCCACCCTGCGCGCCCTGTACGACGAGCCGGCGTTCAGGAAGGCGTACCCCTTCTCCGAGGAGGTGCTGGCCGCGCTGGAGTCGGGGAGCGTGCGGCCGCTCACCCCCGCCTACCAGAACGTGTCGATCGTCATCTCCCACACGCTGTCCCCGCCGTCCGCGATCCAGCCGGAGAGGGCGGTCGACACCATCGGGGAACAGATCGACGAGGCCCTGCGATCCGAAGGTGTGATCCCGTGAGCACGACGGCAGACCCGGCGCGGGGCAGACCGGTCCTCTCCGCCGGGGCCAAGCAGGAGCGGCGCCTGGGCTGGCTGCTGTGCGCACCGGCCGTCCTCGTCATGCTCGCCGTGACCGCCTACCCCATCGGCTACGCGGTCTACCTGTCCCTCCAGCGCTACGACCTGCGCTTCCCGGCGCGGGCGGAGTTCGTGGGCCTGAGGAACTACGGGGCGGTGCTCTCCTCCCCGTACTGGTGGGACGCCTTCTGGGTCACGCTCTTCATCACCGTCGTGTCGGTGGCCGTCGAGCTGGTCCTCGGCATGGGACTCGCCCTGGTGATGCACCGCACGCTCTTCGCGCGCGGCACGGTCCGCACCGCGGTCCTCGTCCCCTACGGCATCGTCACCGTCGTCGCCGCCTTCTCCTGGCAGTACGCCTGGACCCCCGAGCTCGGCTACCTCGCCGAACTGCTGCCCAGCGGTGAGGCCCCGCTCACCGAGCAGTGGCTCGCGCTGTGGCTGATCGTCCTCGCCGAGGTGTGGAAGACCACCCCGTTCATGGCGCTGCTGCTGCTCGCCGGCCTCGCCCTGGTCCCCGAGGAGACCCTGAAGGCGGCCATGGTGGACGGCGCCACCCCCTGGCAGCGCTTCACCAAGGTCACGCTGCCGCTGATGAAGCCGGCCATCCTGGTGGCACTGCTCTTCCGCACCCTGGACGCGTTCCGGATCTTCGACAACATTTACGTCCTGACCTCCGGCGCCCACGGCACCGGCTCCCTGTCCATCCTCGGCTACGACAACCTGTTCACCGCGCTGAACCTGGGCATCGGGTCGGCGATCTCGGTCCTGATCTTCCTCTGCGTCGGGATCATCGCCTTCACCTTCGTCAGGCTGTTCGGCGCCGCCGCACCGGGCGCGGAGGTGAAGCGCTGATGGCCGCCGCGGGCAAGACGCACGCCACCCGGTGGGGTGTCGTCAACGTCGTGGTGGTGCTGTACGCCCTGTTCCCGGTGTGGTGGATCGCCGCACTGTCGTTCAAGGACCCCGGCACCCTCTCCGACGGCTCCTACGTCCCGCGCGACTGGACCTGGGAGAACTACCGGGGCATCTTCGCGACCTCCGAGTTCACGCGGGCGCTGATCAACTCGATCGGCATCGCCCTGATCGCCACCGTGATCGCGGTGGTCCTCGGCACCATGGCCGCCTACGCGGTCGCCCGGCTGCGGTTCCCCGGCAAGCGGGTCCTCATCGGCATGTCGCTGCTGATCGCCATGTTCCCGCCGATCTCCCTGGTGTCCCCGCTGTTCGACATCGAGCGGATCATCGGGATCTTCGACACCTGGCTCGGGCTGATCATCCCGTACATGACCTTCTCGCTGCCGCTGGCGATCTACACCCTGTCGGCGTTCTTCCGGGAGATCCCCTGGGACCTGGAGAAGGCCGCCAAGGTGGACGGGGCCACGCCCGCGCAGGCCTTCCGGCTGGTCATCGTGCCGCTCGCCGCGCCGGGCGTGTTCACCACCGCCATCCTCGTGTTCATCTTCTGCTGGAACGACTTCCTGTTCGCGATCTCGCTGACGTCCACCGAGTCCGCGCGGACGGTGCCCGCCGCGATCGCGTTCTTCACCGGCAGCTCGCAGTTCCAGCAGCCCACCGGGTCGATCGCCGCCGCAGCCGTGGTGATCACCGTCCCGATCATCATCTTCGTCCTGCTCTTCCAGCGGCGGATCGTCGCCGGACTGACCTCCGGGGCGGTCAAGGGATGAGCCCGACGGCAAGGAGGCACCACCCATGGCCGAGATCGTCCTCGAGAAGGTCACCAAGCGGTATCCCGACGGATCCCTCGCCGTCAAGGACGTGGACCTCGACATCGCCGACGGGGAGTTCGTGATCCTGGTCGGCCCGTCCGGATGCGGCAAGTCCACCACCCTGAACATGATCGCCGGGCTCGAGGACATCACCGAGGGAACCCTGCGCATCGGCGGCCGGGTCGTCAACGACCTCGCCCCCAAGGAGCGCGACGTCGCCATGGTGTTCCAGAGCTACGCCCTGTACCCGCACATGAGCGTGCGCGAGAACATGGGGTTCCCGCTGCGGCTGGCGAAGGTGGACAAGGCCACCGTCGACCGCAAGGTCGAGGAGGCCGCCCGGGTGCTCGACCTCACCGGGTTGCTGGACCGCAAGCCGGCCAACCTCTCGGGCGGCCAGCGCCAGCGGGTGGCCATGGGGCGGGCCATCGTCCGCGACCCCGAGGCGTTCCTGATGGACGAGCCGCTGTCCAACCTGGACGCCAAGCTCCGGGTGCAGATGCGCACCCAGATCTCCCGGCTGCAGCGCCGCCTGGGCACCACCACCGTGTACGTCACCCACGACCAGACCGAGGCGATGACCCTCGGCGACCGGGTCGTGGTCATGCGGCAGGGCCTGGTCCAGCAGATCGGCACCCCCGCCCAGCTCTACGACATGCCGCGCAACCTGTTCGTCGCGGGCTTCATCGGCTCCCCGGCGATGAACTTCGTGGGCGCCTCCCTGTCCGGCGGGACCCTGCGCACCCCGCTGGGCGACCTGCCGCTCGACGACCGCGTGCGCAGGGTGCTGGAGCGGCGGAACGCGCCCCGCGAGGTCATCGTCGGGCTGCGCCCGGAGGCCTTCGAGGACGCGGGCCTGGCGCGCGAGACGGGCGGCCCCGTGATCACCGCCACCGTGGACGTGCTGGAGTCGCTGGGCTCGGACGCGTACGTCTACTTCGGCGCGGAGGGCGGGCCGGTGACGACCGCCGAACTGGAGGAGCTCGCCACGGACTCCGGCGCGCGCGACACCGGGGCCGCCCCGCAGATCGTGGCCCGGCTGAACGCCGCCACCCGCGCCCGCGAGGGCGCGCCCGTGGACCTCCGGGTCGACATGGGCAAGGCCCATGTCTTCGACCCGTCGACCGGAACGAACCTCACGCACCAGGACGGCACGGCCGGCCCCTGACCCCGCGGCCCACGGCCCGGGGGGCCACGCGCCCGCGGGGTCCCCGGGGCGCGGTCAGACCGCGCAGCCCGCGTGCGCCAGCGCCTGCTTCAGCAGCACCCCGTGCCCGCCCGGCATCTCGCTCTGCACCGCCTGTGACACGGCCTCCTGCGGGCTGAACCACACCAGGTCGAGCGCGTCCTGCCGGGGCCGGCAGTCACCCGTCACCGGCACGATGTAGGCCAGCGACACCGCGTGCTGGCGGGGATCGTGGAAGGGGGTGACGCCCTGGGTGGGGAAGTACTCCGCGACCGTGAACGGCTGGAGCGACGCAGGGACGCGCGGCAGCGCCACCGGGCCGAGGTCCTTCTCCAGGTGACGCAGCAGGGCGTCGCGGACGCGTTCGTGGTGCAGCACCCGGCCGGACACCAGGGTCCGGCTGACCGTCCCGTCGGGTCCGATGCGCAGCAGCAGGCCGACGCTGGTGACTTCACCGCTGTCGTCCACGCGCACGGGGACGGCCTCGACGTACAGGATCGGCATGCGGGCGCGCGCCATCTCCAGATCGTCGGAGGACAGCCAACCGGGCGTGGTCTCGGTCATGTCAGACATTGCTTGATCATACTTTCAGCGATCCGCTCGTGGGGCATCCGCCCCGCGGCGACTGTGACCCGCCCCACGCGGCTCAGTCGCCGTCCGGAGCGCCGCCGGACAGCCGGTAGACCCGGCGGGCGTGGTCCCGCCCCGCCGGGACGGCGAGGCGCAGGGCGTCCGGCAGGGCCGGTTCATCGGCGTCCACCCTTTCCTGCAACAGCTCCGCCAGGCCCCGCCGGAAGGCCAGCGCGCCCAGGTGGTGGAACTCGGCCAGACCGTAGGCGTCCGAGCTGTACAGCGGCTTGCGGAACGGGGCGATCTCCAGCGCCTCGGCCAGCACCGCGCCGGCGCGGGCGGGGCCGACGTGGCGCAGGGTGAGCCCGAGGTCGGGGTACACCTGCTCGAACACGGCCGCCAGGCAGGCGGCCCGGCGCCGGCAGGGCCGGCAGTGCAGCAGCAGGACCGGGACCGTGCCGGCCGTCAGGCGCAGCCAGTCCGTCAGGAGCGCGGGGCCCGCGCGGCGCAGCCGGAGGTCGCCGTCGCCGAACCCGGTGTGCGGCTGGAGCGGCAGCCCGAGGTCCACGGCGGTCCACAGCAGGTGCCGGACGAGCACGGGGTCGGCCAGACGACCGCCGGCCGGGAGCCACCGTGCGGCGGCTCCGGTGACCTCAGCGTCGGAGGGGCGGGCCGGGTCCAGGCCGAAGCCGGTGCGGTAGGCCGCCACCGGCTCCACGCCCACCGCCCCGGGCCGCCGCACGGCCTCCGGCGCGGCCGCGCGGAAGGCACCGGCGTACCCGTCCGGCTCGACACCGGCGGCCGCCAGGGACTCGGCGACGCCCTCCAGGCGTACGACCTCGTGCGTCACCGGCGGCATGGTGATCGGCTCGGGGGCGTGGCCGGTGTCGACGCAGAACACCTCCGTGCCCGAGGCCGCGAGGAAGCGCCGGGTCGCCTCGGCGCCGCCGAGCTCCGTGCGCCGGGCCGGGTACTCCTCGGCGGACGCGTGCCGGGGCAGGCCCAGCCGGGGGGGCGCAGTGGCGGCGCACGGCCACGCCGACGGGACCGTCGAAGGGGAGACGCCGGGCCACGCGTCCCCCTCGGCCGGCAGGGACTCGAACCCCGCGCGGTCCGGGTCGGTCCACCCGGCCGGCGCCCGCCGTGTCGACGCAGGTCAGCACGACGCCGTGCACCCCCGGCCGGTCAGCTCACCGCTGAGCGCGGTGGCCGCCTCGACGTCACCGGGACGTCCACCGGGCACGGGGTCGGCCAGGGCGGTCATGCGTCCTCCTCGGCGGGCGCGGCCGGATCGTCGGCTCCCGTCAGGGTTTCACGGCCACCGCGCCGTACTGGGGCACCACGACGGCGGAGCCGGACGCGGCGTGCCACTGCGAGCACGACACCAAGCCGGGCTCGACCGGCTCCAGCCCCTCGAGGAACGCGGCGATGTCCGCGGCGCCGCGCGCCGTGATCGGGGGAGTGGCGTTCTCGTTCCAGAACTTCATGGCGGGAACCTGGTCCTCGCCGCCGACCTCGGGATCGAAGGTGGGGTGCGTGAGGACGAGGAAGCTCCCGGAGGGCACCGCGCCCATGACGCGGCGCACGATGGAGCGGGCCTTGCCGGTGTCGAGGACGAAGTTGAGGATGCCCAGCATCATCACCGCGACGGGCCGGGCGAGGTCCAGTGTCCCGGCGGCCCGCTCGAGGATGGCGTCCGGGTCGTGCACGTCGGCGTCGATGTAGTCGGTGGCGCCGTCGCGGGTGCCGGTCAGCAGGGTGCGGGCGTGCGCCAGCACGATCGGGTCGTTGTCGACGTACACGATCCGCGAGTCGGGCGCGATCCGCTGGGCGATCTGGTGGGTGTTGTCCGCGGTCGGCAGCCCGGTGCCGATGTCGAGGAACTGCCGCACACCGCGCTCGCCGGCCAGGTACGTCACCGCCCGGCCCAGGAACTCCCGGTCCGCCCGGGCGATGTCCCGGATGACCGGGATGATCGAGGCGACGTGGTCGCCGACCCGCTGGTCGACCTCGTAGTTGTCCTTGCCGCCGATCCAGTAGTTCCACACGCGCGCGTTGTGCGCCACACCGGTGTCGGGCCTCGCCGAGCCGCTTGACGGGGTGTGGCTCTCACTCACGGTCTCTCCCTCTCCCTTGCCGGTACGGCCGCAGCCGGCCGTCGCGGTCATTGTGCCGCGCGGTGATCACGTTGTCCCGGGAACGAGGGGACCGGGGAGGGGCGAGGGGAAGCAGGGGCGGCCCGCCCGGGGCCGGTCAGGGACCGGCCCGGTCCAGGGTGTCCTCGGCCACCTTCTCGTCGACGGCCGCGCGCACCAACGCGGCCGCGAGGACGGCCGGTTCGGTCCGCCCCGCGAGGGCGATCAGCCGGTCGGGGTCCTGCGGCAGCTCCAGCCGCCGCGCGCCCTGGAGCGCCTTGGCGTCCAGGTAGGGGGCGGTCCCGGGCCAGACGCGCTGGACCTCGCGCAGGAAGATGTCGGCGCCGGCCGGGCCCACACCGGGGAACTCCTGGAGGAGACGGCGCAGTTCGGGGACCTCGCCGCCCGCCTCCTCGCGCAGCCCGCGCAGGTCGCCGCCCCAGCGTTCGATCAACAACTCTGCTTCTTCACCCAGTTGGGTCGCGGTGCGCTCGTCGTAGCGCCGGTAGCCGCCCCGGCCGAGGGCGTCCACCCGCTCCTGCCAGTCGGCACCGGCCATGCGGCGGGGGTCGCGCAGCCCCGCCTCGTGCAGGGCACGGGCGGTGGCCACGGCGACCGACCCGCGGATCCGGGCGCTGAGCAGGTGGGCCAGCACCAGCAGCCGGTACAGCGGCTGCGGGGCGTCCTCCAGCCGGATGCCCGCCTCCTCCGCGTACGTCCGGCCGTGGGCGTCGACGAGCGCGCGGACGACCCGCTCGTCGCGGCCGGCCACGGCTACGCCTTGAGCGGGTCGTGGCCGAGCGACATCAGACGGTGCCGGCGGGGGGTGTCCTCGGCCACGGGTTCGTTCTCCACGTCCGTCTGCGCGGTGACGGTGTCCACGACCTCCTCCATCACGCGCAGGTCGTCCTCGGTGAGGTCGGTACGCCGCTTCTGCAGGATGGAGAGGACGTGCTGCCCCGTGTCGCCGCCCGTCTGGTCCGGCAGCGGTTCCGTCTCCTCGCCGGCGTCGCGCACCCGCAGCCAGGCCGCGAGTTCCGCCGAGGTCATGTTCACCACGCGGTGGAAGTCGTTCCACAGCGCGTCGATGTCGAGGGCGTCGCCCATGATGTGCCCCTCAGGTGTGTTCGTGCTCCGGCCGGGCGCGGTCCGCGGGGAGACGCGGGCGCCGGCCGGTCCGTACGGGTGCGGTGCGGCGGTCAGGACTCGCCGGGGAAGTTCTCCGCCTCGAACATCCACCGCTGCTTCTCCAGCTCCGCGGTGATCGAGATCAGCAGGTCCTGGGTGACCAGGTCGGCCTTCTCGGTGGCGTCGATGCGCTCGCGCAGCCGCGCGATCGCCGCCCCGAGCGCCTCCGTCAGGACCTGCACGGCGTCCGAGTCGCGCAGCCAGCCCTCCTTCGGGGCCGGCAGGGAGAAGACCTTGGCGATGGTCTCCGGACGGCCGTCCGGCGGCACGCCGAGCGCCGCGGCCCGCTCCGCCACCGTGTCGGCGTGGGTGCGCGCGGCCGAGACCACCTCGTCCAGCTGGAAGTGGATCGAACGGAAGCGCGGACCCACGACGTTCCAGTGCGCCTGCTTCCCGATCAGTGACAGCCCGAGCAGGTCCACCAGGGTGTCCTGGAGGGCCTCGCAGGAGACCCGGCGGGCCTCGTCGGGCAGGGTGCTCCTCACAACGGTCATGGGATGCTGCTCCTCCTCGATGCGTCCAAGGCGGTGCGGAACGGTGCCTCACCGACGGAGAGGGACGAAGCGGGGTCCTCGTCCGCGCGGGCGGCGCTCCGCAACCGCTCCATGGACGCGCGGGTGCCCCGGCCCCACCGGCACAAACACGGCCCGGCCGGCGGGCAGGGGCGCCTCAGCCTGCGAGAACGCCGTCCAGGAAGCGCGTCAGGTCGTCGAACGCCGTCGCCCTGCACGTCTCGTTGAACACCTCGTGCCGGGCGCCGGGGTGGATGCGCTCGGTCAGCCGGCCGCCGCTCAGCCGTTCCACTCCGACGCGGCTGCCGGGCAGCGGCACCAGGCGGTCGTCGTCGCCGTGCAGCCACAGCAACGGGAGCGGGCCGACGTCGCCGCCCCGCGCGACGGTGTCCAGGGCGCGCGCGAACGCCTCCACCGTCGGCCGCTTCATCGGGCCGTGCCAGACCAGCGGGTCCGCCGCGTACGCCGCGCCGACCGCGGGATCGCGGGAGAGCGCCGCCGGACTGATCGGGGCGTCCGGGATCTCGTCGAGGGCCAGCAGCCGCCCCGGCAGCTCCCAGGCGCCGATCACGGGCGCCGACAGCACCAGCGCGGCCAGTGAGGCGCCGTGCCGCTGGGCGTAGCGGGCCGCGATCAGGCCGCCCATGGAGTGGCCGATCACGACGAGCGGCAGGTCCGGGTGGGCGCTGCGCACGAGCCCGGCGGCGGTGTGCAGGTCGGTGACCACGTCCTCGAAGTCCTCGATCAGCACCCGCTCGCCCGCCGACCTGCCGTGCCCCATGTGATCGGGACCGGCCACCACGGCCCCGTGCGCGACGAGCACGCCGGCCAGCTCGGCGTAGCGGCCGACGTGTTCCCCGTAGCCGTGCACCACGAGCGCGAGGTACCGGGGGCCGTCGCGGGACCACTCGCGCACCGTCAGCGCACCCCGGGTGCCGGTGAGGACGTGTTCGCGGACGTCGGGCACGGGACCTCCGGGCAGCGGACGGCGGGCGGGGCGGTGCGGTCTCCTGGATCTTCCCAGGAAGCCGCCCGGCGGTCTATAGTCAAAAACTAGCGGTGATAACCAAGTGGGTCGCCGGTCACGGCCCAGCCTCCCCGTACCCGGTCAGGAGTCTCCCTCGTGCGTCCCGTCCACTTCGCGGCCGCCCGCCGCACCCCCATCGGCAAACTGCGGGGATCCCTGTCCTCCGTGCGGCCCGACGACCTCGCCGCCGCCGTGATCCGGGGCCTGGTCGCCGACGTGCCCGCGCTGGACCCGGCCCGCGTGGACGACGTCTACTGGGGTGCCGCCAACCAGGCCGGCGAGGACAACCGCAACGTCGCCCGCATGGCCGCGCTGCTCGCCGGGCTCCCCGAGTCCGTCCCCGGCGCCACGGTCAACCGGCTGTGCGCCTCGGGCCTGGAGGCCGTCACCACCGCCGCCCGCACCATCGCGGCCGGGGAGGCCGACATCGTGATCGCGGGCGGCTCCGAGTCGATGAGCCGCGCCCCCTTCGTCCTGCCCCGCCCCGAGGAGGCCCTGCCGCACCGCATCGAGACCGCCGACACCCGACTCGGCTGGCGGCTGGTCAACCCCGCGATGGGGGACCTCCACGGACTGCTGTCCATGGGTGAGACGGCGGAGGAGGTCGCCGCCCGGTACGGCATCGCGCGCGAGCGCCAGGACGAGTTCGCCCTGCGCAGCCACCGGCGGGCCGCCGACGCGCGCGAGAACGGCCACTTCGACGACGAGATCCTGCCGGTCAGCCGCCCGGACGGGGTGGTCGTCGACGCCGACGAGTGCGTCCGCGAGGACACCTCGATCGAGAAGCTGGCCCGGCTGAAGCCGGTCTTCCGCGCGGACGGCTCGGTCACCGCGGGCAACGCCTCCCCGATGAACGACGGCGCGGCCGGACTGATCCTGGTCAGCGAGGAGGCCCTGAACGAGCTGGGGCTGGAGTCGCTCGGCCGCTACGTCGCCGGTGCCTCCGCGGGCGTCCACCCGGACGTCATGGGCATCGGCCCGGTCCCCGCCACGCGCAAGGCGCTGGCGCGCGCCGGCTGGGGCATCGGCGACATCCAGGAGGCCGAGTTCAACGAGGCCTTCGCGGCCCAGGCCCTGGCCTGCGTGGACCAGCTCGGCATCGACCCCGACCTGGTCAACCCGAGCGGCGGCGCGATCGCCCTGGGCCATCCGCTGGGCTGCTCCGGCGCCCGCATCCTCACCACCCTGCTGCACCGCATGCGGCGCACCGGCGCGGAGCGCGGACTGGCGACGATGTGCGTGGGCGTGGGACAGGGGAGCGCGGTGCTGGTCGAGCGGCACTAGACGAGACGGCCCTTACGGGGGCCGGTTGCTCGCACATAGCATCGGTCCCCGCATGAACACGATGACGCTCTGGCACCTCGACGGCTGGGAATTCGCCGCGCTCGCCTTCGCGGCCCTGCTCGTCGGCTTCTCCAAGACCGCCGTCAGCGGCGCCAACACGGTCAGCCTCGCCGTCTTCGCCGCGGTGCTGCCCGCCCGCGCCTCCACCGGCGTCCTGCTGCCGGTCCTGATCGCCGGTGACGTGCTCGCCGTCCTCACCTACCGCCGGCACGCCCACTGGCCCACGCTGTGGCGGCTGTTCCCGGCGGTCGCGGCGGGCGTCGTCGTCGGGACGGTGTTCCTGGTGTGGGCGGACGACGGGGCCGTGCGGACCTCGATCGGCGTGATCCTGCTGCTGATGGCCGGAGTGACGGTGTGGCGGCGGCGGAAGGCCGAGGCGGAGGAGGAACCGGACGCGGTCACCACCCGCGCGGGCCGCGCGAAGGCCCGCGCGTACGGCGTCCTCGGCGGCTTCACCACCATGGTCGCCAACGCGGGCGGACCGGTGATGTCGATGTACCTGCTCTCCGCGGGCTTCCGGAAGATGGGCTTCCTGGGGACCTCGGCCTTCTTCTTCCTGATCGTCAACACGTCCAAACTGCCGTTCAGCGTCGGCCTGGGCCTGATCGACGCCCGGTCGCTGCTGCTCGACGCGGTGCTCGTGCTGTTCGTGGTGCCCGGTGCGCTGCTCGGCAAGTGGGCCGTGAACCGGATCAACCAGCGGCTCTTCGAGCAACTGGTCATCGCGGCGACGGTGGTGGGCGGCCTGCAACTGCTGGTGCGCTGAGGCGCGCGGCCGGCAGGAGGCGGCCGGGCCGGTCAGCGGGGCGGGGCCGAGGCGCTCGATCCGGTCGGCTCGTGCCGGTCGGCCGGCTCGTGCGGAGGGGGCAGCGGGCCGTCCGTGTGCCGCAGCCGGCTGGGGGCCGCCGTACGGCCGACCGTCGCGGCCAGCTTGCGCAGCCGCCGCCAGTCCAGTCGCTGCGGAGGCCTCCTGACGCCGGGCCGCCTGCGCGGGACGCGGACGCGGAGCGCGCCCGGTGCGATGCGGCAGTGGACGGGCGCCGGAAGCATCATCGCCTCCCCGTCGACCCCGGCCTCGATCTCCGGGCGGTCCGCCTCGATGACGACCTCGGGGGCGGTCAGGAGGGTGAGCCCGCCCGGATCGGGGTTCAGCAGCAGCGCGGCGGCGTCGACGGCGCCCTCCAACCGGACGCCGAGGACGCCCAGCACGGCGGAGTCGAGCCGTTCGCGCCGGCCCAGCCCGAAGGGATCACCGGTGTGGTACGGGTTGTTGCTGACCAGCACGGCCTGCGGAGCGGTGAGCGTCGTGTCCCCCGCGCGGGCGACCAGCCGGGGCCCCTGCTGACCGGTGAGCAGGTCGGGCAGCATCTCCAGACTGGTGCCGATCTTGTCGTCGCGGTAGGCGGGGCTCTGCACGATCGCCGCGTACGCGCCGAAGGAGGCGTTGTTCACGAACGGCTGCTCACCCGCGAAACCGAGGTCGACGCGGAGCTCGACGCCGTCCGTCAGCGCGTCGAGGCAGGCGGCCGGGTCACCGCGGTCGAGACCGAGGTCCAGGGCGAAGTGGTTGCGCGTCCCGGCGCTGATGACCAGGAACGGGATGTCGTGCTCGGCGGCCACGGCCGCGACCAGCGCCTGGGTGCCGTCGCCGCCCGCGGCGCCCAGCAGGTCCGCACCGTCCGCGACGGCCTCCCGGGCCAGCGCGGTGACGTCGTGCCGCTCGGACGGGTCGAGCAGGACGACCCGGGCCCCCAGGCGTTCCGCCTTCTCCCGCAGCCGGAACCGGCCCACCTTGCCGCCGCCCGACCGGGGATTCATGATCAGCACCGGCCGCCGGGGCGGCGGCAGCCGCCGCTCCCGCACGCGGGCCCGCTCGCTGCCCGTCCCCCGCAGTGCGAACCGGCCGCACCACACCGCCAGACCCCACAGGGCCAGCGACACCAGCAGGGCCCAGAACAGGGTGACGGCGAACAGGGCGAGCACGGCGGCGGGCACGCACACCGCGATCAGCGCGGCCCCCCAGCGCAGCGGACCCCGCAGGGTCAGCGTCCACCACACGGCGGCCGCGCTGAGCCCCAGTCCCGCGACCCCGCAGAACAGCAGCAGCAGACCGCGCAGCCCGCCGTAGACGAGGGGGGTCACCACCGCGAGCGCGGCGGCGGCCAGCGCCCCCCGCGCCGCCCACCGCTGAGCGCGGTAGCCCCGCCTGCTCAAGTCCACGGCCATGATTCCTCCCGTCGCCGGCGTCATCGTAGGGCGTCAGCGCACGTGTGTGCGGCCGGATTCCGCGTGCCGGTCACCGGCGGCCGGGACGACGGACCGGGACGGCGGGCGGACCGGTGCCGGAGGCGGCCTCCGTGCCCCGTACCCTCGGCGCCATGTCCCCGCACATCCTGATCCTCGGCGGCACCACCGAGGCGCGCGAACTGGCCGGTGAGCTGGCCGCCCGTCCCGGAACCCGGGTGACCACCTCGCTCGCCGGACGCGTGGCACGGCCGGGAGCCGTCGCGGGCGACGTGCGCGTGGGCGGTTTCGGCGGCGCGCGGGGACTGGCGGACTGGCTGCGCGAGCAGCGTGTGGACGCCGTGGTCGACGCGACGCACCCCTTCGCGCGGACCATCACGGCGAACGCGGCACGGGCCGCGGCCGTCACCGGACTGCCCCTGGTGGTGCTGCGCCGGCCGGGCTGGCGACCGGGCCCGCGCGACGACTGGCACCCGGTCCCCTCGCTGCACGCGGCCGCCGACCTGCTGCCCCGGCTCGGACGGCGCCGGGTCTTCCTCACCACCGGCCGCCTGGGCCTCGCGGCCTTCGCCCACCTCACGGAACTGTGTTTCGTCGTCCGGTCGGTGGAACCGCCCGAACCGCCCGTGCCGCCGCACACGCACGTCCTGCTGGCCCGGGGCCCCTTCACCGTGGCCGACGAGACGGCGCTCCTGCGCGACCACCGTGTCGACGTGCTGGTGACGAAGGACAGCGGCGGAGCGGCGACGTCCGCCAAACTCACCGCGGCCCGCGACCTCGGACTGCCGGTCGTGGTCGTCCGGCGCCCGCCCCTTCCGGACGGGGTGACCGCCGTCCCCGACACGGCGGCGGTCCTGCGCCGGCTGAACGCCCTCGGCCGGTCGTGACGGCGGACCGGTCGTGACGGCGGAACCGCCGCGACCGCGTCCGGCCCGCGCACCTCCTACCGCTCGGGCGTCCGGCGCCGCAGCAGATACGTGTCCATGATCCAGCCCTTGCGCTCCCGGGCCTCCGCGCGGAGCCGCTCGATACGCGGCGCGGCCTCGGCGAGGGGGCCGGAGACCAGGATCTCGTCCGGGGTGCCGATGTAGGCGCCCCAGTAGATGTCGATGTCCTCACCGCCCTCGCCGGCGTACCGGAGGAAGGCCTGGTGGGCGTCCAGCATCACCACCACGTCGTCCACGCCCTCGGGGAAGCCCTCGGCGAGCCGCCGGCCCGTGGTGATCTGGACCGGGCGGGCGACGCGGTTGAGCCCCGTCCGGTGCCGGGCGACCAGCGCCGAGACGCTGCTGATGCCCGGCACGACGTCGTACGCGAAGGCGACGCCGCCCCGCTCGAGCACCTCCTCGAGGATCGCGAGCGTGCTGTCGTACAGCGACGGGTCCCCCCACACCAGGAACGCGCCGGTCTCGTCCTCGGCGAGCTCCTCGGCGATCAGGCGCTCGTAGATGTCCGCGCGGGCGCTGCGCCAGTCCCCGACCGCGGGGGAGTAGGCCGCACCGCCGGCCGACCGGTCCCGCTCCGGGTCGCGCGCCTCGACGACCCGGTACGTCCCCTCCGGCACGTGCGCGTCGAGCATGTCCCGGCGGAGCCCGGTGAGGTCCGCCTTCACCTCGCCCTTGTCGAGGATGAAGAACACGTCCGTGCCCCGCAGCGCCTTGACCGCCTGCAGGGTCAGCTGGTCGGGGTCGCCCGCGCCGATACCGATGACATGAATCTTTCGCACGCCCCGAGTCTGCCGCACGGCACCGACGCCCCTCGCACCGCACCCCACGGCCGGTGCACGCCCCGCTACGCGGACCGCCGCAGCCGGGGCGCCCGCGCAGCCGGGTCCACGAGCTCACCACCGCCCCGCTCCACCTCCGCGGCCAGCTCCCGGGCCCAGGCGACGACACCGTCGAGATCGATCCCGTGCGGACGCCGTTCGCCCCCGGCCCCCGCCGCCCACTCCTCCGCGGCACCGGCCCCGCGCCGCAGCAGCCGCGCCCCGCCCGTGACGTTCCCGCGCGCGGCGTGGGTGAGTCCCACGGCGAGCTGGGCCAGCCCCCGCCACAGCTCGCGGTCCTCCTGGGGCCCCGACTTCCAGGCGTCCTCGAACACCTCGTGCGCGTGGAAGGGCTTCCCCTCGTCCAGCAGCCGCTGCGCCTCGGCGACGCTCTCCTCCGGCCGCCGGACGACCCCCTCGGGCTGCCGGGGCACCCCCTCCGCGCCGTACGGCAGGGGCCGCCCCAGCCCGTCCCGCGGCCGGGCGTTGCGCGCCCGCCCCTCGCTGTCCCGGTCCCGCACGACGGCCGCCGGGTCCGGGGAAGTCCTGTCCATGCTGCCCATACGCCGATTGTCCCGCGTCCGGCCCCGCTTCGGTGCCGGACGCGGTGTGGGGTAAAGTGCTGTTCGCGCGATCACGCGGTTCACCGCGCGAGAACGCACCGGGACGTGGCGCAGCTTGGTAGCGCACTTGACTGGGGGTCAAGGGGTCGCAGGTTCAAATCCTGTCGTCCCGACTTTGCGAAGTCGCAGGTCAGAGGCCGTGTCGGAGTTCACCGACACGGCCTCTCGATCATTTCCGGGAGCGGGAGGGCGAGCGGTCAGGACGGCTCGGCGGAGGGCGCCGGCGACGATCGTCCCGACCGGGTGCCACGGCCGCCGACCCCTGTGGAACGATGCCGGCATGCCCGTTGAGCCCACGCACGGAGAGTTCGCACAGCACACGGCCCGCCTCGTCGCCACCGTCCGCGCCCCGTTGGCCGGTACCCCCGCGGATGTCCCGCAGATCCTGCACTGGCCGGGGCGCCGGCTGCTGGTGCAGCGGGGCGACACCGAGCTGGCCGTTCGTGACCTCGCGGGGGAAGAAGCGGAATTCCGCTTCCCCGCACCATGGCCACGCCGGTTCGGCCAGGCGACGGTCTCCCCCGCGGGCGACCTCGCCGTGTTCTCCGGCCTGCACGCCCTGAGGGCCGTGGACCGGACCGGCGGAACACGATGGGAGGTCCGGCACGACTGCTGGTCCTCCGCCGTGTGCACCGCCTCCCACACCTCGTTCTCCGAGTACGCCGACGACCCCGGCCACGCCCATGCCGACAGCGGCTCCGCCGCGTTCTCCCCGGACGGCACACTGGTGTGGGCCCACGTCCGCAGCGGCGGAGGGGAGCACACGAAGGAGGAGTGGCTCGTCCTGGACTCCGCCTCCGGCTCGGTCCTGGGGCGGGCGGAGACCATGACCGTGAGCGCCGCCTCATGGCACTTCCCCCACCCGGACGGCGCGCACATGGGGCTGACCGTCGGTCAGGGCGACGACGATTCCCCGCTCCTGTGGGGACACTGGGACGGCACCGCGCTCACCTTCGAGAAGCTCGTCGGGGAGGTCTTCCTGGACGTCGGCCCGTCCGGGCGGCACTTCCTCACCACCGATCCCGGGCAGTGGGCCCTCTACCTGCACCGGACCTCCGACGGGGCGGAAGTGCAGCGGCTGAACGCCGCGGACGCCGTGTCCCCCCTGCCCGGCGACGACATGGCCAGATGGCACTACGAGGCCGCGTTCCCCTACGAGGACGGTGCCGTGGTCGGCACCGAGGACCACGCCGACGTCCCGCGTCACTGGCTCGT
The DNA here is from genome assembly GCF_014203535.1 of Streptomyces griseomycini. GTDB lineage: Bacteria > Actinomycetota > Actinomycetes > Streptomycetales > Streptomycetaceae > Streptomyces > Streptomyces griseomycini. The sequence goes on along the minus strand of NZ_JACHJI010000011.1, from coordinate 158,771 downwards.
GGATCCGCGCACCCTGTCGGTGGACGGCCCCGTCGCGTATCCCTTCCCCGTCTCGGGAAGCCCGCTGTCCGCGGGCCGGGGCGCGTGGTGCACCGTCTCCCAGGACCACACGTCGGTCCACCTGTGGAGCCTCGCCGGGAGGGACTGAGCCCGCCGACGCCCACGGGGAACGCCCGGCCGGGAAACCCGGCCGGGCGTTCTTCCGCACGCGGGGGCCGGCTGCTCGCCGGCCCCGTGGACCTAGCGCCTCAGGCGCCAGAACGTCCGGAAATCGGTTTTGTCGGATTCTCCCTTGAAGGTCTCACCGCCGAGATGCAGGGACTGCTCGACCAACGGGGCGCAGATGTCCTTGCAGACGTTCTTGGAGGTGCCCCCGTAGAGGATCTCGTAGTCCGGGTTCTTCTTCAGCCAGCTGAAGACCGCTTCCTCGGCGTGCTCGTACGCCGGGTTGCCCTGCTTCGTCAGCCTGCCGGGGACCAACGAGCCGGGCACGAACTCCTCGCCCCCCTTGAGCTTCAGGAGGTCGCCCTTCTGGCCGGAGCTCATCGCCACCTTCTCCACGATGTCGGTCGTCCCCTTCTTGCGGACGCCGATCACCGCGACGGTGACCATCCTCTCCTTGATGAAGTGCAGCTGGCCGGCCAGTTCCTGGGCCCGCTGCTGCGCGGCGACGGCTTCGTTCTTGTAGCCGCAGTTGTGGACGAGGACCGCGGCGTCGGCCGCCCCCACGTAATACGTGTGGACGCCCTCGACCGAGAGGTTGTGGACGTGCGCCTTGCGGTGGGCGGTGTCGACCGCGGTGATCTGGACCCAGGTGCCGGCCGCGGTCTGCAGCCACATGCCCGGTTCGAGGTCGCCGCCCTCCACCCATCTGCCGTAGTCCGGCAGCCAGTACAGGTGCGCGGCCGTCGACGTCAGCTTGAGCGGCTTCGCGTCGCCGTCACGGTCGAGGGTCAGGGTGACAAGGTCCTTGCCCCCCTCGTGGTCACGGGTGGCGGTGACCGTCCGGGCACGGGTGTCCCCGGTCTCCGGGTCGGTGGCCACCACCCGGTCGCCGACCTTCAGCGACTCGATGCCGCGCGTGCTGCCGTCCGCGAGGACGACCTGGGTGCCGGGCAGGAAGCTGTTGGTCTTGCAGCTCGTGGCGTCGGGTTTCTCCGGGTCCTTCTTCGTGGTCGACGGCGGCTTCGGGTCATCGGCCTTGGGCTTCGGCGGTGTGGCCGCGGCACCCGCGTTGTCCGCGCCCTTGCGGGCGTCGTTCGCCGAGTCGGCCGCGTCAAGGCCCTTCTTGGTGTACTTGCCGGCCTTCACCGCGGTCGCCCCGTACCCCACCAGCGGGATGGCGGAGGTGAGGGAGAGCGCGGCGTCGGCGTAGTTGCCCTCCGCCGCGTACCAGATGCCGTTGGCGACGTCGGCGACCTCACCGACGACCGGGACCAGGCCCACCACGTCGAGTGCCGCGTGGCCGATGTCGGACAGGGAGAGCCCGAACAGGTGGCCGTCGAGTTCGACGAAGCTGATCGGGTTGCCGCCCGCGAAGGAGTAGCGGTTGCCGGTGAACGGGTCGGTGGCCAGGGACATGTCCGACAGGGCACCGCTGTAGGAGTCCCGGGTCAGGAAGCGGTTCAGGCCCGGGTCGTAGTTGCGGAAGCCCATGTCGTACGTGCCCGAAGCGCTGTCCCAGCGGGAGGAGTTGAAGCGGAACGCGTTGTACGCGTCCTTTTCCCCCGCGCCGTCGGCCGGCTTGTCCGCGCCGGTCATCTGGGACTCGTCGGCGGACCCGTACGCCCTGTAGCCGTACGTGGCGCGTGTCCTGCCGTCCTCCTTCGTGATCGCCTCGACGTCCCCGCGCGGGCTCGTGACGTACTGCGAGTACTCCTCGGCGCCGTCGTCCTTGTGCTTGATCTGCGTGGCCCGCTGGCCGCCGGCGAGGTACTGGTAGTCCTTGTCGGCCTTGCCGTCGACCGTCTCGCGCAGCAGCGTGCCGTCCAGACCGAGGTAGGTGAACGCCGTGGTCTTGGCGTCGGCACCGGAGGTGGTCTGCGAGACCGTCCGGTCGAACGGGTCGAAGACGTACGACGTCGTCACCGCCGCGGCACCGCTGCCGGAACGGACCTTCACCGTGCGGTCGAAACCGTCGTAGTAGTACTTCTCGGCTGTCTGGCCACCCGTGCTGACCGTGTCGAGCCGGCCCAGCGGATCGTAGTTGTACGTGGACGTGACGCCCTGCGACGAGGCCGACAGCAGCCGGTTCCGGTCGTAGCGCTGCGTCGTGGTGACCCCGTCCACCGTCTGCTCGACGATGTTGCTGTTGCGGTCGTAGGCGTACGACTCGGTCGACGGGTCGTCACCCGCCTTGGTGACCTTGGTGAGGCGGTCCTGCGGGTCGTAGTCGAACGTGTAGGTGTTGTCGATGTACGCCGAGTTGTCGTCGGCGTTCATCAGCTTGAGCGTGTCCTTGGAACGGTGCCCGTTGGGGGAGTACTCCAGGTCGTGCTGTGCGACCACCGCACCGCCCGACGTCTTCTCGACGGACTGCTCGACCGAGCCGTCGAGGTGGTACCGCATGTCGAGGGTGTTGCCGTTGGGCTTGGTCTGCTCGAGCAGCTGCCCGCGGCCGGTGTAGGTCATCGTGGTGATCTGCTGGTCGCCCGCGGTGGGCGAGTCGGCGTTGGTCACCTTCTTGACCATGTCGCGCTCGTCGTACTCGATCTGCGTCCAGGTCAGGTCGTGCGTCGACGTGACCGGATTGCCGTTCACGTCGTAGGTCAGCGCGGTGGTGTTCTTCACCGTGCCGCCCGCGAGCTCCTCGACCTTCGTGATGTGGTTGAGGCCGTTGTACGCGATCTTGTACGTGTCGATCTTCGCGCCCGGCGAGAGGTCCCTGACCTCGATCATGTTGCCGTTCGCGTTGTACTTGTAGGTGAAGGACTTCTGCTCGTTGTCCGTGTCGCCCGCGTGGGAGCGGACCAGCTTCACCGAGTCCGCGAGGACGGTGCCGTTCGCCGCGTCCGTGAGGGTGACCTTCTGCGGGCCGTCCTCGACGAACGCGTAGGAGCCGAGCGAGATCCACTCACCGGCGCGCTGCGTCTGGTCGACCGTCCTGGTGGCGCTGCCACCGTCGTGGTGGACCTCGAACTTCGCGTCGGTGGCCGCCCCGGTCATCTTCGGATGCCGTACGAGGACCTCGTACGTGCCGTCCTGCGGGATGTTGAGCTGCCAGGAGAACGACGCGGTGCCGTCGCCGGCCGCGTGGGAGTAGGTGTCGTAGCCGTACTGCTGCTCGGCCTGCGTCCGCGACCAGTTGCCCTGGAGCGCGGTGTTGTTGAAGTCCGAGCTGTCCACCAGGACCACGTGCCGGCCGACCGGGACGCCGTCGTCCGAGCGGGCCTTCTCGTTGCCGGACGGGTAGTACTCCCAGAGCATGGTGCGCTTCTGGGAACCGCCCGCCGAGGTGAGGACGTTCTCGGTCTGCTGGCCGAGCTCGTTGTAGTCGTAGGACGTGGTGATGTCCCACGGGTCGGTGGTGGTCCGCGTCCACCCGTTGTCGAAGTGGGTGTAGTCGGTGACGTTGCGGACCGACTGGCCGTCCGACGGCGGTGCGGAGACCGAGCTGAGGTTCCCGACCTCGTCGTAGGAGTAGAAGGTCGAGTCGGGCGACGAGTAGCGGGTGTCGTCCTTGTCGAACGGCGAACGCTCCTCCTTGACCCGGTTCAGCTCGTCGTAGACGGTCTCCGCCGTGAAGTCGGTGGCGTCGTCGGTGGTGGCGACACCGCGGGGCGTGATCGTCTTCGTCCGGTTGCCGACCTGGTCGTACTCGTACCGGGTCGTGCGGTACGTGATGTCACCGGAGGAGTTCTCGCTCACCGGGACCTTCGACTCCACCAGGGCGCCGCGCTCGTCGTACGCGGCGAGCGACTCGTTGCCCTCCGCGTCCGTCTGCGCCGTCCGCAGGCCGTCCTTGTCGTAACGGACGGAAGTCGCCCACCCGAGCGCGTCGACGGTGCGCACGACCCGGTGGTTCAGGTCGTACTCGTAGCGGGTGGTGTAGTCGTCGGGGTCGGCGGTCGCGTTCTTCCGCGCGTCCACGAGCTCGACGACGTTGCCGACGTTGTCGTACTCCACCGAGGCCTTGTTGCCCTCGGCGTCCACCATCTCGACGGCCTGGTAGACGGCGTCGTACCGGGTCGTGGCGGTGAAGTCGCCCTCGGCCGCCGTCAGGTTGCCCTGCGGACCGGTGGCCCGGACGAGGTTGCCCACCTTGTCGTACGTGGACGTGGTCCTGCGGACCGGCCCGGTCGGCTCGTCCGCCGGGTCGACCGTCTCGACACGCTGGTCGGCCTTGTCGAAGACCGCCGTGGTCTCCGCCCCGTTGGGGGCGTAGGCCCTGGTGATGTTGTCGTTGGCGTCGTACTCCGGTGCGGGAGTGACGATGAAGTCGCCCGCCGCCTGGTCCTTGGGCTCCCGTTTCTCCAGCGGCCGGCCGTAGACGTCGTAGGTCTGGCTGACGACGGCGTCCCTGGCGTTGGTGACCTTGGTGACGTTGCCCCGGATGTCGTACTCGAAGTGCGACGGGTTGTCGAGGGCGTCGAGGATGGTCTTCGGGTAACCGACCGGGTCGTAGCTCCTGTACTCGGTGTCGTGCCCGTTGGCGTCGATCTCCTTGGTGACCCGGCCGTGCTCGTCGTACTCGGACCGGCTCGTGTAGTCGCCCTCCGCGGACGACGCGACTCCCTTCGGGTCCGTGACCGAGGTCACATTGCCCAGCTCGTCGTAGCCGAACTGGTGGGTGCGGCCTTCCGGCGACCTCTTCTGGAAGAGGTCGGCGATGTGGCCGTTCAGGCCGTAGGAGTAGGTGAAGGTCCGGGCCTCGGTGCCGTTCTTGTTGGCCTCGGCGTCCTTCTCCGCCAGCGGGTAACCCGTCTTGGGGTCGTACGTCCAGGTGGTGACGGCGCCGTTGGCCTCCTCCAGGCGCGTCACGTTGTTGTCGGCGTCCCAGCCCATCCTCGTGGTCTCGGACTTGGCGTTGACCATCTCGGTGGCCCGGCCGTAGCCGTCCATCGCGTACCGGGTGGCGTTGCCCTCGGCGTCGGTCACCCGGGTCTGGACGAACGAGCCCGCGGTGCCGTCCGGGGCGGTGTACACGTACCCGGTGTCATGGCCGAGGCGGTCGGTGATGGTCTGGGTGTTCCAGTGGAACTTCGGGTCGTCGCCCTCGCTGGGGTAGTAGTAGTCCAGGGAGGTCGAGTTGCCGCGCGGGTCGGTGACGGCGACCAGCTTGGCGTTCTTGTTGCCCTGCTCCATGTCGTACGTGAAGCGGAACACCTTGGGCTGCGCGCTGCCCGCACCGTCGGTGAGGGTGGTGAGCAGGCCCTGGTCGGAGTACCCGAAGGTGATCTTCCGCCCGGAGACGTCGGTCATCGACTTGACGTGGTCGATGATCTTCGGGCTGTTGGTGTCGGCCTTCGTGTAGTACTCGACCGTCAGGGACTGGCGCGCGGACGGGTCCTCGATGTACGTGAGGAACTTGACCGGCTTGTTGTTCGACCTGCGTTCGGCGTAGGTGTACGTCTGCGTGTTGCCGTTCTTGTCGACGATCGACGTCAGGTAGCCGTCGCAGTCGAAGAAGAACCGGGTGCGGTCGGGACGGGTCAGCGACCAGGCCCTCGGGTCGCCGTCCTTGTTCGGGGTGCAGTCCGTGCCGGTGCCCTGCCGCAGCAGGTAATGCACGCCCGCCGGCGCCAGCCAGGTCCCGTCCTCCTGCTTGCGGAAGACGTGCGCGGTGCCGTCGCCGTCGGGGAGGGTGACCTCGGTCGGGTCGGGGTTGGGGTGGAAGTCCAGCGCGGCGCCCAGGCGCAGCGGCATCGCGGCCTGGGCCGACCAGCCGTGGCCGAGGACCGTGTCGGAGGTGTCCTGGGAGTTGTACGCGAACCGGGCGAAGGTGGTGAGGCCGCGGCCCGGGTTGGAGAACGCGTTGTACTGCCAGACGCTGTTGCCCGCGTACAGGTTCGTCATCAGCGACGAGCCCGCGCCGGTGTTCTTGCCCGCGTAGGAGTAGAACTTCTCCAGGCCGAGCTGGTTGGAGGTCGGGTCCTCGGTGCGGACGCTCTGCGCCAGCGGGGCGATGCCCTCGGCGTCGGACAGCCAGGTGCCGGTGGTGGTGTTCTTCAGGTCCCACTTCAGCACGTGGTCCAGGCGCTTGTTGCCGGAGTCCGAGTTGACCGGGGCCTTCAGCCTGGCCGGCACGGTGACCGAGTCGCCGGGCAGCACCCGGTCCGGCAGCGCCGTTTCCAGCTGGTTGCCGCCGGTGGTGACGTCGGTGCCGTCCGGGAGCGACCAGGTGTAGGAGAGCGCGTGGTCGCCCGCCGTCCAGACGCCGGTGGTGGTGTTGGTGAGGGTGACGTCGACGGTGTACTCGTCACCCGGGACCATCCGGGACGGTGTGTACGGGGCGTGGTACGTCGCCTCCGTCGACTTCGTCAGGTAGGTGACGACCAACTGCGGGCGCAACTGCGGTTCTTCGGCCTCGGAGGAGAGGAACAACGTCCGCTCCCGCGGGCCGGCCGTCGACTCGTCGCGCAGCTTGACCGCCACGCCGTGGTTGCCGGAGGAGTCCGAGATCCAGCTCTGCGCCAGCGAGGTGATGTACCACGACTGCCGTGCCGGGTCGTTGGTGACCGTGCCGACCGTGTCGGAGACGGAGGCGTCCATGTCGCCACCGGCCGTCGTCCACGCCGTGGTGGCGTCCGCCTTCGTCCAGGACGCGGTCGCCTCGTCGAAGTCACGCGTCAGGCCGTGGGCCTCGTAGACCGCGCCGCTCGAGTCGGTCGTGGTCTGGAAGCCCCACATGTTCAGCTGCGCCTCGAGGACCCGCGCGTTGCCCGGGATCTCGCTGACGGTGGGGAACTTCAGCACGGCACGGGTGGTGCCGTACGTGGCCGAGTTGTTGCCCACGGACAGCCACGGGTGGGGGACACCCGCGTCGGTGAGCGTGTCGTGACCGGTGGACGGCTCCACCGAGGAGAGCGTGGTGTCGCTCTGCCCCGACTGCAGCACCACCGTGGTGCGACCGGCCTTCGGCAGGCGGACCAGCTCCGTGGCGGACGGGAGGACCTGTCCGCTGCGGGTCTTCACCGCGACCATGTAGTAGTACGCGTCGCCGAACTCCTCGGCGGAGTCGGCCGGGGTGGGCCGGGCCGAGGTGTCCGTGTAGGCACGGGTGTCCTTGGCGACCGGGGAGACCAGGGTCTGCGAGGACGGCGTGAAGTGCTGGAAGACGCTGCGGTGGACCTGGTACTCGACGATGTCGTCGCCCGGTGAGGTCGACGGGTCGGTGTACGCGGGCCAGCTCAGCTCGGCACCGGTCGAGTGGACGACCTTCGGCGGGTTGACGTCGACGCCCTGGTCGCCCCAGGTGAGAACCAGTTTCGGGTAGTTGGCGACCTCGCCCTTGTAGCCGTACTCGGCGGCCTCGTAGCGCGGGCCGCCCTTGGGGGCGCTCGCCGACTCGTCGGCGGCCTTCACCACGAAGCCGTGGTTCTCGTACGTGCCGTCGAGCCACTGCTGGACGGTCTTGGTCACCGGGAAGGAGTGCCAGGTGTTGACCTCCTGCGGCTGCTTGGTGACCACGCCGCCCTTGGTGAAGCGCACGGCGTCCGCGAGGACGGCCGTGGAGGCCGAGGCGGGACCGTCGCCGAGCACGACCTGGCCGGTGGTGCCGGCCTTGAAGGGGTGCTTGCCCAGTGGCTTCCAGACGCCCCCGGTGCCTTCCCGCTGGTCGACCCGGTACGTCTCGGTGCCGCCGTCGTACGTCACCGTGTAGGGCGCGTCGGCGGCGCGGTCGGAGGCCGGGACGTAGTGCACGTCGACCTGGTACTCGCCGTCCTCGGGGAGACCGGGCCGCCAGGTGTACGTGTCACCCGCCGTGGCGTCCTTGTTGTACCGGTAGTCCTGGCCGACCGCGTACCGGGTGTAGTCGGTGTTGCCGGAGGTGGGCCAGGCGCCCCGGGCGGCCGTGGTGCCCAGGTCGCCGTCGTCGACGAGGACCGACGTGCCGGACAGCTCGCCGGTGATGCCGTTCGCGTTGTTCCAGGTGGCGCCCGCCTCGGTCCACGCCGTGGTGGCGCGGTGCGCCTCCAGCCGGACCTCGGTGGCGCCGGTGGTGTGGGTCTGGTCGTAGTACAGCTTCAGTTCGGCCGAATCCAACCGCGTGCCGGCGGGGACGCCGGACAGCCCGAACCTCAGCAGCGCACGCGACGTGCCGGTACCGGTGTTGCCGACCGAGAGGCGCCAGAGGTCGGCGTAGTTGGCGCTCGGGTCGTCCGAGGAGATCATCGCGTCCGCGGACTGCGACGGCGTCGGCGCGATCGTCACCGTCGGGTCGACCGTCACCGGGTACCGGCGCTCGGGTGCCGCCAGCCACTCGGCGTCCGGCTTCAGGGTGATGCCGTACGACCCCTCCTCGCCGGAGAGGACCTGGCGGACGGCATCGGTGCCGGTGGTGCCGTACGCGGAGGCGGCGTCCTTCCTCGCGTCCGTCATGAACGGTGCGGGGATCACCAGCGCGGGAGTGCCGACCGGGGAGTTCTCGCCGTACAGCGAGATGGTGCCGTTCTTCTCCGACTTCGCGGTCAGGCCGTTCGTGGTGAGCGTGAACTCGAAGGAGGGCGCGCCCTTCGGACGCTCGTTGAGGACGATGTCCTCTTTCACGCTGCCGTTGCCGACGGTGTAGGAGAGGTCGATCCCCCGGCCCAGGGCGTCCTCGTAGGTGACCTTGTCGCCGTCGACCACCGGGGTCAGCTTCGCGGCACCGGCGTTCTTGAGCCCGATGGCGACCCAGTGGCCCTTGTCGAGCTCGAAGCGGACCAGCTCACCGGGGCGTGAACCGAAGTAGGTGCGGGCGAGGTTGGTGGTGTTCGCCTTCTCGAAGCCCTTGCGGTCGGTGTCGGTGACCGCGGTGTCGATCGGCTTCCACTCGGCCTCCTCGCCCTTGCCCTTCCGGTACGAGGTGGGCATGGCCGAGACCTCGGACCGGACCCGCCCGTCCGACATGCGCCAGTGGCGGGAGTACGGCGTCCGCCGGTCCGTCAGTTCCTCGACTCGCTTGGCCTTCGGCGCGTTCCTCGCCTCGGCGAGCTTGTCATTGGCCGGGACATCGGTGTCGGGGAGCTCCGGGGGATCAGCCGGTTCGGCGTCCCGGTCGGTGAGGAAATCGCGGAGGCCTTCGGCGAGTCGGCCCGTGTCGGGTGGCGCCGCGAACGCCGGCGTCACCGGCGCGATGGTCACGAGGACCGCCAGCGCCGCACTCGAGGCCAAGAGCCTTGTGGCCCGTGGTCTGTGCATCGGTTTCCCTTCGAAGGAACCAAGGACCGGCTGCCGGACGGCAGTCGGCAGCCGAGAGTCCTAACAAAAAACGCCCTGTCCATGTCAACTGCGCGGACTATTTGCCCAACTCACCTGAAAAACCCGTCTGTTGAGGCCTGAGCTGCTGGTTTCCCTCTTCTGCGCGGAGTCTTGCCGTGCAGCGGTGCGGTGAGATCAGGCCAACCCTGACGGCCGGACCGACGTCCCTTGACAAGGCTCTCCCCACGCCTTTTGGATCGGGCGGGGTCCGTCCGGGCCTGTGGCCGAGGGGAGTTCGGATGAGCAGCGAGACGCGCGAGGCGGGGCCCTCCGTGCCCACCGCCGGGCACACGGGGGCGGAAGGGAACGCTCCCGGGACGACCGGAGCGACCGAAAAGGCCGAAGCGGCCGAAACGACCGTGACGGCCGGAGCCGACGGGCACGGCGGGACTCCTCCGGCCGGCACCGGGAGCGGCGGCCGGAGGATCCACTCCGACCGTCCCGTGCTGATCGCGGCCCTCTGCTTCCTCGTGTTCTGCCTCGGCTTCGTGCTGTTCGGTGTGGTGCGCGACGGCGACGAGGGCGAGGCCGGGCCCGAGGTCCTCACCGCGCCGGTGACGTACGAGGTGACCGGCGAGGGGACCGCCGACCTCAGCTACCAGGGGGTGAGCGAGCAGGGCACGGCGGAGACCGTCTCCGGTGCCCGGCTGCCGTGGAAGAGGACGGTCGAGGTGCCTCTGGGGCAGAACCCCGTCATCAGGATCACCCTGGGTGAGCGGGGCGGCCAGGTCCGTTGCGCGGTCGCCGTGCGCGGGCGGCACGTGCAGAGCGCCACGGCCAGTGGCGGGTTCGGCCGGGCGACCTGCTCCGCGTCCCTGCCCGCGCCGGCGCCCGAGTCGTCCGGCTGACCCCCTGACCTGCTGCGGGCAGGGCGGGCGGAGCAGGTCGCCCGGCCGCAGGCGCGAGACGGCGGAGGGCTTCGCCGCCCTGGTCACCGAGGGCTCGGTCCGGTCCGGTCGCCCGTCCTCCGGCGTGTGTCACCCGGCCGTGCGGGCCGCGGATGTCATGCCGGTGTCAGGTCGGTGCGAGGATCGACGGCCCAGTGGTTCCCGCGCAGCACTCGGCCCGCGAAGGTCACGTTCCGTTCGGCGACGAACCGGAAGCCGAGAGAACGGCAGATGCCGTTCGAGGCCCTGTTGCCCGTTGCCGGGAAGGCGTGCACGACCCCCCAGCGGTTCTCGTCCCGCGCCCGCTCGAGCAGGGCGCGGGCTGCGCGTTTGCCCAGACCACGGCCCTGGAACTGCGGCAGGACCATCCACCCGATCTCCGAGACGGGCCCGTCGTCGGTGTCGTGGGACCAGATGGTCACCTGCCCGGCCACCACGTGGGGGGTGTCGGGATCGGGAAGGATCATCTTGATCCAGGCCTGATCGGCCGCCGCCTCACGGGCGTCCCGACGCACTTTCTCCGGCATGTGTTCGGCCGGTAGCGGCCCGCCGAGGTCAGCCGTCATGACCGGGTCGCACCGCATCCGGACGTAGGCGTCCACATCGCCCGGTACGACGTTGCGCAACCGCACTGCTCCTCCTCGCCGAGTTCGGGACGGTCACCGGGCCGGGGGCGCCGGTCGCCGGCGCGCCCGAGCCCGTTCAGGCGGGTACGCCCCGTCCACGGTCAGGTGCCGGCTGGTGCCGCTCGTGGGAGCATCCGTCGGCGCGGAACCGCTCTCGTCGCCGCGCGTCGGCGAGGCCCAGGATCTGGACCAGCGAGCGAAACGCCTTGATCCGTTCGTGCCGCGGGGTCAGGCCGGCGGCCTTTCCCAGCTGCTCGTCGATCCGTCCGCGCGGGACCGGAACGGACGGCGTGCGGGTCGGCCGGAGCCCGGGCCGCCGGATGCCCTCGAGCGCGTCATCGCCGGTGGCGCGTGCCTGCACGCAGAACCGGCAGAGGTCCCGCAGTGCAACGGACTGGTCCTCGTCGGTCAGACCCTCGAACCGTTCGAGCCCCTGTGCCGGCGGGCGCAGACCCTGGGCAAGCTCGTCGAGGACCACAGCGCGGCCGTTCACCTGCCGGGCCTCTCACTCACGGGCCCGCGGCTTCGGAGGGAGGAATCGGTGGTCATCGTGCGAGTGTCCCGCTTCCGTCCGGCACGCTCAACCGGATTCGTCCGGCAGGCTCCTGCCGTGAGCCACGCGGCACCGCAGGGCCGACTGCGCGTGGTCCCGGGCGGGGCCGGATGGTAGAAGCGGGTATGACCATTCTGTACGTGTCCTCCCTGCACGTGTCCCTCCGCCCGGCGGTCCTGCGATGACCGCCGGAATCGACACCCCGGACCGCCGGGGCCGCACCGGGCTCGACCGGACCGGCCGGGACCTGACCGGCAACCCCCGGGTGAAGGTCCGGGACGTGAGACTGCTCTCCAGTCACTGGTACGTCGAGCGGACCACCACCTTCGACTTCCGGCACGCCGACGGCACCTGGAGCACCCAGGAACGCGAGACGCACGACCGCGGCAACGGCGCCACGATGCTCCTCTACGACGCCGAACGCGAAACCGTGCTGCTCACCCGCCAGTTCCGCTTCCCGGTGTACGTCAACGGTCACCCCGACGGCATGCTGATCGAGACGCCGGGCGGTTTGCTCGACGACGAGGACGAGCACCCGGAGCTCGCCGTGCGCCGTGAGGTGGTGGAGGAGACCGGGCACACCATCGGCGCCGTCCAGCACGTCTTCGACGTCTACATGAGCCCCGGCTCGGTCACCGAACGCGTCAGCTTCTACGCCGCCGCCTACGGCCCCTCGACCCGGACCCACGAAGGCGGGGGACTGGGCGAGGAGGGCGAGGACATCGAGATCCTCGAACTCCCTTTCCGCCGGGCCCTGGAGATGATCCGCACCGGCGAGATCAACGACGCCAAGACCATCATGCTGCTCCAGTGGGCCGCGCTGGACGGGCCGTTCGCCCGCTGAACCCCGAGGAGCCTTTGGAACGCTTGACTTGAAGCGCGCTCCAAGAGGAAGACTCCCGTTCCGTCCCCGACGACGGGGCGTGAACGGGAGGAAACAGCCATGAAGTACCGCACGATCGGCGCCGATCCGCAGACCCGGCGCGAGGTGAGCGTGCTCGCGCTCGGCGCCATGCTCTTCGGGTCGGTGACCGACGAGAGGACCTCCTTCGCCGTGCTCGACCGCTACGTCGAGGCCGGCGGCACCTTCATCGACACGTCCGACAACTACGCCTTCTGGACCGACGGCGGCCAGGGCGGGCAGAGCGAGGAACTGCTCGGCCGCTGGCGGCGCAGCCGCGGCGTCGGTGACGAGATCGTCGTCGCGACCAAGCTCGGCGCCCGCCCCCTCGCCCCCGGCACGAGCTACGTCGACAACCCCGAGGGCCTGTCGGCGAAGGTGATCCGGGAAGCGGCGGACCGCAGTCGCGAGCGGCTCGGCACGGAGCGGCTGGACCTGCTGTACGCGCACATCGACGACCACACCGTCCCCCAGCGGGAGACGGTCGAGGGCTTCGCGGCCCTGGTCGCCGAGGGCACGGTGGGGCTGCTCGGCGCGAGCAACCAGGCCGTGTGGCGGGTGGAGCGGGCCCGCGCCCTCGCGGCGGCGGCCGGGCTGCCCGGTTACGAGGTGCTCCAGTACGCGCACAGCTACCTGCGTCCCCGCACCGACGTCCCCGAAGACCTCTTCCCCGACGGCAGCCTCGGCCACGCCGGCGCCGAAATGGCCTCCTACCTGCGGGCCGAGCCCGCGCTGACCCTGGTCGCCTACTCGCCGCTGCTCAAGGGCGCGTACACCCGCCCCGACCGGCTGCCCCGCGACTTCGACCACCCGGGCACCCCGGCCCGGCTCGCGGTGCTGCGCGAGATCGCCGACGAGACCGGGGCGACCGTCAACCAGGTGGTGCTGGCCTGGCAGCTCGGCCACGAGCTGCCGATCGTCCCGCTGGTCGGGGTGTCCTCGGTGGCCCAGCTGGAGGAGAACCTGGCGGCCGTGGACCTGGAACTGTCGGCGGAGCAGCGGGCCCGGCTGGACGGGGCGCACTGAGACGTCCGGGCCCGCCGGTGGGACCGTGGGAGGGGGGACCCGGACATCCGGAGGGAGCGCCGGTCATGACCACCCACCCCGCCGCCCGTGCCCTGCGGGCGACCCCCGAAGGCCTGCTGTGGGAGCCCAGCGAGCGCTGGGTGCGCGGTACCGCGGGCGACGTCACCGTCGTCGACAGCCGCCACCCGGTCCTCGTCTGGGAGCCCCGGCTGCCCGTCCCCCAGTACGCCTTCCCCCGCGAGGAGGTGCGCACCGACCTCCTCCGCCCCGCGCGGCACCCGCCCGCGGGCGGGCACACCGGCGCGACGGTCTTCTACGACCTCGAGGCCGGCGGCGGGGTGCGCCCGAACGCGGCCTGGACGTTCCCCGCCGGCGACCTGGCCGGGCACGTCGCCTTCGAGTGGTTCCGGCGCACCGACACGGGACTCGACCACTGGTACGAGGAGGAGGAGGAGATCTTCGTCCACCCCCGCGACCCGCACACCCGGGTGGACGCCGTGCCGAGCAGCCGCCACGTCCGGGTGGAGATCGACGGCACGGTCGTCGCCGACACCCGGGCCCCGGTCCTGCTCTTCGAGACCTCCCTGCCGATCCGCTACTACGTCCCGCGCGGGGACGTCCGCCTGGACCTCCTCGACGCCACGGACCACAGCACCCGATGCCCGTACAAGGGCACGGCCGCCTCGTACTGGTCCTGGCGCGGCGGGGCCGCCGTGCCGCCGAACATCGTGTGGAGCTATCCCGACCCGCTGCCCGCCGTGGCCGCGATCAGGGGCCGGCTGGCCTTCTTCAACGAGGTGGTCGACCTCACCGTGGACGGTGAGCGCCTCCGGCGCCCGGTCACGCCCTTCAGCGCGAGCCTCGGGGTCTGACCATCAGCTGGAAGTCGAACGCGTACCGGGACGCGCGGTAGACGTGCGTCCCGAACTCCACCGGCCGCCCCGTGTCGTCGTAGGCCGTGCGCTGCATGGTGAGGAGGGCGGCGCCCTCCTGCTCGTCCAGGCGGGCGGCCTCCTCGGCGGTGGCCGAGCGGGCGCCGACGGTCTGGCGGGCGCTGTGCAGGACGATGCCCGCCGCACGCATCACGCGGTACAGGCCGGTCGCCTCCAGGCGGGCACCGTCCAGGTCGAGCAGGCCGGGCGGGAGGTGGTTGCACAGCAGGGCGACCGGCTGGCCGTGGGTGCGGCGCAGGCGTTCCAGGAGGACCACCTCGTCGCCCTCGGCCAGGCCCAGAGCGGCCGCCGCGTCGGCGGGCGCCGGGACCGTCTCGTTGCGGACCACCTGGGTGCTCGGCCCCTGGCCGGCCGCCTCCAGGTCGTCGTAGAGGCTGCTCAGTTCCAGGGGGCGCTTGACCTGGCTGTGCACCACCTGGGTGCCCACCCCGCGCCGCCGGACCAGGAGCCCCTTGTCGACGAGGGACCGGATGGCCTGGCGGACGGTGGGGCGGGACAGGCCGAGGCGCGCGGAGAGGTCGACCTCGTTGCCCAGGAGGCTGCCCGGGGTGAGGGCGCCGTGCTCGATCGCCGCCTCCAACTGCTGGGCGAGCTGGTGGTACAGCGGCACCGGACTGCCCCGGTCCAGGGCGAGGTCCAGTGAACGGTGCGCGGGTTCGGTCACGGCGCGGAACCTTTCGCGGAGGGCTTCTACAGGTGGCGGCGGCGCGCGGCGACCTGGGAGTCGTACCGTTCACGGGCCGCCACGGCGGCTTCGCGGGACGCCACCTCGGCCACCGGCACGTCCCACCAGGCCTCGGCCGGGGGAGCGGTGGGGGTCGGGTCGGTCTCGACGTACACGCACGTCGGGCGGTCGGCGGTACGGGCCTCGGCCAGCGCGTTCCGCAGCTCCCGCACGGTCTTGGCGCGCAGCACGTCCATGCCGAGGCTGGCCGCGTTGGCGGCCAGGTCGACGGGCAGCGGGGCGCCGGTGAAGGTGCCGTCCTCGGCCCGGTGGCGGTAGGCGGTGCCGAACCGCTCGCCGCCCGTCTCCTCGGAGAGGCCGCCGATGGAGGCGTAGCCGTGGTTCTGGACCAGGACCACCTTGACGGGCAGGCGTTCCTGGACCGCCGTGACGAGCTCCGTCGGCATCATCAGGTAGGTGCCGTCCCCGACCAGCGCCCAGACCGGCGTGCCGGGCGCGGCCTGCTGCACGCCGAGGGCGGCCGGGATCTCGTAGCCCATGCAGGAGTAGCCGTACTCCAGGTGGTACTGGCGCGGGCTGCGCGCGCGCCACAGCTTGTGCAGGTCGCCGGGGAGCGACCCGGCCGCGTTGATCACCACGTCCGTGTCGCCCACGACCGCGTCGAGCGCGCCGAGCACCTGCGTCTGGGTCGGTACGGCGCTGTCGTCCTCGGCGCGGAAGGCGGTCTCGACGACCTGCTCCCAGCGCTCCTTGCCGGCGCGGTACTCCGCCTCGTACGACGGTTCCACGCGGTGGCCGGCCAGCGCCGCGGCCAGCTGCTCGAGACCCGTCCGCGCGTCGCAGACCAGGGTGCGCGCCGCCAGCTTGTGCGCGTCGAAGCCGGTGACGTTGAGGTTGAGGAAGCGGACGTCCGGGTTCTGGAACAGGGTGCCGGAGGCGGTGGTGAAGTCGGTGTAGCGGGTGCCGACGCCGATCACCAGGTCGGCGGTGCGGGCGAGGGCGTCGCTCACCGCCGTGCCGGTGTGGCCGATGCCGCCGAGGTCGGCCGGGTGGTCGTGGCGCAGGGAGCCCTTGCCGGCCTGGGTGGAGGCGACCGGGACGCCGGTGGCGTCCACGAACGCCCGCAGCGCCTCCTCGGCCTCGCTGTGGTGGACGCCGCCGCCCGCGACGATCAGCGGGCGCCGCGCGGCCCGTACGGCCTCCGCTGCGGCCGCCAGCTCCACCGGGTCCGGGGCGGGACGGCGCACGTGCCAGACGCGCTCGGCGAAGAACTCCTCCGGCCAGTCGTACGCCTCCGCCTGTACGTCCTGGGGGAGGGCCAGGGTGACGGCGCCGGTCTCGGCCGGGTCGGCGAGCACCCGCATGGCGTTCAGCGCGGAGGGGATCAGCGCCTCGGGGCGGGTGACGCGGTCGAAGTACCGCGACACCGGGCGGAGCGTGTCGTTGACCGACACGTCGGCCCCGACCGGGTGCTCCAGCTGCTGGAGCAGCGGGTCGGCGACGCGCGAGGCGAAGTAGTCGCCGGGGAGCAGCAGCACCGGCAGCCGGTTGATGGTGGCGAGGGCGGCGCCGGTGACCAGGTTGGTCGCGCCGGGACCGATGGAGGTCGTCACCGCCTGCGCGGAGAGCCGGTTCAGCTGGCGGGCGTGGCCGACGGCGGCGTGCACCATGGACTGCTCGTTGCGGCCCTGGTGGTACGGCATCACGTCGGCGTACTCGACGAGGGCCTGCCCGACGCCGGCCACGTTGCCGTGGCCGAAGACGCCCCAGGTGCCCGCGATCAGCCGGCGCCGTACGCCGTCGCGCTCGGTGTACTGGGCGGACAGGAACCGCACCAGTGCCTGGGCGGTCGTCAGTCGGCGGGTGGGGGCGCTCATGCGGACCTCTCGGGGGCGGTGTAGAGGGGGAGGCGGGGGTCGACGGGCTGGTCCGGCCAGGTGTCCCGGATCCAGGCGTGGTCGGGGTGGTCGCAGATCAGCCAGGCGCGCTCGGCCCCGGGGCCGGCCATGACGTTGAGGTAGTACATGTGGTGGCCCGGCACGGCCATGGAGGGCCCGTGCCAGCCGTCCGGGATGAGGACGACGTCACCGTCGCGCACCTCGGCCAGCACGTCCGTGTCGCGGCCCGGGCCGGAGGGGGAGACCCGCTGGTAGCCGAGGCCGGGGGTGCCGTCGTGGGCGGCGAACTCGAAGTAGTAGATCTCCTCCAGCACGGACTCCTCGCCCGGCCGGTGCTCGTCGTGCTTGTGCGGAGGGAAGGACGACCAGTTGCCGCCGGGGGTGAGGACCTCGACCGCGATCAGCTTGTCGCACTCGAAGACCCCTGCCGCCCCGAAGTTGTTGACCTGGCGGGAGCAGGTGCCGGTGCCGCGCAGTTCCACGGGGACGTCGGCGGCCGGTCCGTGGCGGGCGGGCAGCCGGCGGGTGCAGCGGGCCCCGGTGAGCGCGAACCGTCCGCCGCCGGCCGAGGTCACCGTCGTACGGGCGTCGCGCGGGACGTAGGCGAAGTCGCTGACGCCGTCGAACACGCTCGTGCGGCCGGTGAGGTCGAAGGCGTCGTGGCCGAAGTCGTCGTCGGCGGTGACCGTGCAGCCGCCGCTCAGCGGGAGCACGATCCACTCGCTGTCACCGGTGTCGAAGGTGTGCGTGCCGCCCGGCGGCAGCTCCAGCACGCGCAGCGAGGAGTACCCCCAGCCGGCCGTCCCGGGGGTGACGTCGACGAGGTAGGGGCCGGTGCGGGCCTTGCCTGCGGGAAGGTGGTACGTCATGCCATGCCTCCGTCTCGGAGCGGGCGGGTCGGAACAGCGTGTCGCGGCGGGCGCCCGGGGGGCGGCGTGTCGCGGGGGGCGTCCCGGGACGGCGCCCCGGGACCGGTGTCTCACAGCAGGCCGACGGCCGTGTCCACCGCCGACTCCACGCTGCCCTCGGCCGGGTAGAGCAGCGACCGGCCGACGACCATGCCCTGCACGGAGGGCAGCCGCAGCGCCTTGCCCCACCGCGCGTAGGCCGCCTCCTGGTCGCCGATTTCGCCGCCGAGCAGCACGACGGGCAGCGTGGAGGTCCGCAGCACCTCCGCCATGTCGTCGGCGTCGTCGGTGACCGGGAGCTTCAGCCAGGTGTAGGCGGAGGTGCCGCCCAGGCCGGCCGCGATGGCGATGGAGCGGGTGACGGCCTCGGCGGACAGGTCGTTGCGGACCCGGCCGTCGATCCGGCGGGAGATGAACGGCTCCACGAACACCGGGAGCCGGCGGGCGGCCATGGCGTCGACGGCGCGGGCGGCGGACTCGAGGGTGGCCAGGGAGCCCGGGTCGTCGTAGTCGATGCGCACGAGGAGCTTGCCGGCGTCGAAGCCCAGGCGCTCGATGTCCTCGGGGCGGTGGCCGGTGAAGCGGTCGTCCATCTCGAAGGCCGAGCCGGCCAGGCCGCCGCGGTTCATCGAGCCCATGACGACCTTGTTCTCCAACGCCCCGAGCAGCAGCAGGTCCTCCAGGATGTCGGCGGTGGCCAGTACCCCGTCGACGCCGGGCCGGGACAGCGCGGTGCAGAGGCGTTCCAGCAGGTCGACGCGGTCGGCCATGGCCAGCCGCCGGCCGCCGACGCCGAGCGCGCCCCGGGCCGGGTGGTCGGCGGCCACGATCATCAGCCGGCCGCTGTCGCCGATCAGCGGGCGGCGCGCCCGGCGGGCGGCCGCCTCGGCGACGGCCTCGGGGTTGCGGGCGCGGACCGCGGTGAGGTCGGGGATGCTGAGGTTCAAGGAAGGGCTCCGTTCAGGGCTGGCTCGGCCGGCGTGCGTCGCCCGGCGACGCGGCCCGCGCGAGGAGGTCCGCGACCTCCGACCCGGTCGGCATGGCGGACGAGCAGGCGAGGCGCGAGGCGACGAGGGCGCCCGCCGCGTTGGCGTGGCGCATGGTCCGCTCCAGGTCCCAGCCGGAGAGCAGACCGTGGCAGAGCGAGCCGCCGAAGGCGTCGCCCGCACCGAGGCCGTTGACCACCTCGACCGGCACCGGCTCCACCTCGGCCCGGCCGCCGTCGCGGTGCACGGCGAGCACGCCCTTCGGGCCCTGCTTGACCACGGCCAGCTCCACGCCCGCCGCCAGCAGCGCCTCGGCGCACGCCTCGGGTTCGCGCACCCCGGTGGCGATCTCGCACTCGTCGAGGTTGCCGACCGCGACCGTGGCGTGCCGCAGGGCCTCGCGGTAGTACGGACGGGCCTGTTCGGGGTCGCGCCAGAACATCGGGCGCCAGTCGAGGTCGAAGACGGTGGTGCCGGCCCTGCCCCGGGCCTCGAGGGCGGTGAGGGTGGAGGTGCGGCTCGGCTCCTCGCTCAGACCGGTGCCGGTGACCCAGAAGACGCCGGCCGCGCGGACGGCGGCCAGGTCCAGCTCGTCGGGGTGGATCTCCAGGTCGGGGGCCTTGGGCCGGCGGTAGAAGTACAGCGGGAAGTCGTCCGGCGGGAAGATCTCGCAGAACGTGACCGGGGTGGGGTACGCCGCGACCGGCGTGACCCAGCGGTCGTCGACGCCGAAGTCCCCCAGCGCCTCGTGCAGGTAGGCGCCGAAGGGGTCGTCTCCCGTGCGGGTGATCACCGCGGCGGAGCGGCCCAGGCGGGCGGCGGCGACCGCGACGTTCGCGGCGGAACCGCCCAGGAACTTCCCGAACGTCTCCACCCGCGACAGCGGTACGCCGGTCTGCAGCGGGTAAAGATCGACCCCGATGCGGCCCATGGTGATCAGATCGAAATACTGTGGTGAGTCGGCCATTGAGCGACGCTCCTCGAGCTGCTGGGGATGCGGGTCCCGGGACGCCCTGCCACGGTGGGGCGTGGATTCCGGGGACCTGCCGCCCCTCAGGTGTAGGTCTCGGAGGGCGGCGGTGTCAATAGTTTGTACTTACATTCGGACGAGCTTGTGAAATGATGTCTTAACAAAGTATTGACAGCGGGCGCAACAGGGGATTGGATCCGGTCCCAGCACGACAGCCGTGTTCCACGGCACACCCCCGGACTCCCGGGGCTCCGGGCACCGGATCCTCGGACTCCCGCCCTTTCCCCGCGTAGCACAGTGAGGTGCAGGACAAGATGGACCGCTCTTCTCACACCCGCTCCCGCAGGATCGCGCCGTTCGTCGCGGTCGCGGCGGCAGCCGCCCTGACCCTCGCCGGCTGCTCCAGCGGTTCCGGCGGCAAGAAGGCCGAGGAGGGCGGAGCCGACGCCTCCGCGGGCAAGGCCTCCACGCCCCGCATGAAGGTCGCCCTCGTCACCCACCAGGCGCCCGGCGACACCTTCTGGGACATCGTCCGCAAGGGTGCCGAGGCCGCGGCCGCCAAGGACAACGTCGACCTCGTCTACTCCTCCGACCCGAACGCGGGCAACCAGGCCAACCTGGTGCAGAACGCGATCGACCAGAAGGTCGACGGCATCGCGGTCACCCTCGCCAAGCCGGACGCGCTCAAGGACGTCATAGCCAAGGCCGAGGCGGCCGGCATCCCCGTCGTCGGCCTGAACTCCGGGCTGAGCGACTGGAAGGACCTCGGCCTGCTGGAGTTCTTCGGCCAGGACGAGTCCGTCGCGGGCGAGGCGTTCGGCAAGAAGCTCAACGAGGTCGGCGCCAGGAGCGCCCTGTGCGTCGTCCACGAGCAGGGGAACGTCGGCCTGACCCAGCGCTGCGACGGGGTGGAGAAGACCTTCGAGGGCAAGACCCAGGTCGTCAACGTCAACGGCACCGACATGCCGTCGGTGAAGTCGACCGTCACCGCCAAGCTCGAGCAGGACTCCTCCATCGACTACGTCGTCACCCTCGGCGCCCCCTTCGCGCCGACCGCGGTGCAGTCGGTGGGCGATGCCGGCAGCAAGGCGAAGGTCGCCACCTTCGACCTCAACAAGGAACTGGCCAAGGCGATCCAGGACGGTTCCATCGAGTTCGCCGTGGACCAGCAGCCCTACCTCCAGGGCTACCTCGCCGTCGACGGCCTGTGGCTCTACAAGAACAACGGCAACTACAGCGGCGGCGGTGAGCAGCCGGTGCTGACCGGCCCGGCGTTCGTCGACAAGTCGAACGTCGACACGGTCTCCGAGTTCGCCGCGAAGGGCACTCGGTGATGAGCATGGCCCGACAGGCTGAGCCGGCGGTGGACACGCCGCCGGCCCCCGGCCCGAAGCGGACCGACGGACGGACCGTGCGGCGCCCGCCGGCACTGCGCCTGCTCGCCCGGCCCGAGGTCGGCGTCTTCCTCGGCGCCGTGGCCGTCCTGGTCTTCTTCCTGTTCACCGCCCCGCCGGTGCGGGACGGCAGTTCGATGGCCAACATCCTGTACCAGTCCTCGACCATCGGGATCATGGCGCTGCCCGTGGCCCTGCTGATGATCGGCGGCGAGTTCGACCTCTCGGCCGGTGTCGCCGTCGTGACCTCGGCGCTGACCGCGAGCATGCTCAGCTACCAGCTCACCCTGAACGTGTGGGTGGGCGTGGTCGTCGCGCTCGTGGTGTCCCTCGCCGTCGGCGTGTTCAACGGCTGGATGCTGGTCAGGACCGGACTGCCGAGCTTCCTGGTCACCCTGGGCACCTTCCTGATCCTGCAGGGCGTCAATCTCGCGGTGACGAAGCTGGTCACCGGCAACGTCGCCACCGACGACATCAGCGACATGGACGGGTTCGACCAGGCCAAGGCGATCTTCGCGTCGAGCTTCGAGGTCGCCGGCGTCCAGGTGAAGATCACCGTCGTGTGGTGGCTCGTCTTCGCGGCCCTGGCCACCTGGGTGCTGCTGCGCACCAAGTACGGCAACTGGGTCTTCGCGGTCGGCGGCAACAAGGAGAGCGCCCGCGCGGTCGGCGTCCCCGTCACCTTCACCAAGATCTCGCTGTTCATGCTGGTCGGCTTCGGCGCCTGGTTCGTCGGCATGCACAACCTGTTCTCCTTCAACACCGTGCAGTCCGGCGAGGGCGTGGGCCAGGAGCTCATCTACATCGCCGCGGCGGTCATCGGAGGCTGTCTGCTGACCGGCGGCCACGGCTCCGCGATCGGCCCGGTCTTCGGCGCCTTCATGTTCGGCATGGTGCAGCAGGGCATCGTCTACGCAGGCTGGAACCCCGACTGGTTCAAGGCCTTCCTCGGCGTGATGCTGCTCGGCGCCGTCCTCATCAATCTGTGGGTCCAGCGCACGGCGACCCGGAGGTGACCGCAATGACCGACCACACCACCGGCACCCTCGGGGCCGTCCCGCAGGACACCGCACCCGACGGGGACCGCCCGCTCGTCGAGCTCCGCGGGGCCGGCAAGTCCTACGGCAACATCCGCGCCCTGCACGGCGTCGACCTCACCGTCCATCCCTCCAGGGTGACCTGCGTCCTCGGCGACAACGGCGCCGGCAAGTCCACCCTCATCAAGATCGTCTCGGGGTTGCACCAGCACACCGAGGGCGAGTTCCTCGTCGACGGCGCACCGGTGCGCTTCTCCACCCCGCGCGAGGCCCTCGACAAGGGCATCGCCACCGTCTACCAGGACCTCGCGGTCGTCCCGCTGATGCCGGTGTGGCGCAACTTCTTCCTCGGCTCCGAGATGACCAAGGGCCCCTGGCCCGTCCGCCGCCTCGACATCGACCGCATGAAGAAGACCGCGGACGAGGAACTGCGCAACATGGGCATCGTCCTGGACGACCTGGAGCAGCCCATCGGCACGCTCTCCGGCGGCCAGCGCCAGTGCGTCGCCATCGCCCGCGCGGTCCACTTCGGTGCGCGGGTGCTGATCCTGGACGAGCCGACCGCAGCCCTCGGCGTCAAGCAGTCCGGCGTCGTCCTGAAGTACATCGCGATGGCCCGAGACCGCGGCCTCGGCGTCATCTTCATCACCCACAACCCCCACCACGCCTACATGGTCGGCGACCACTTCAGCGTGCTGCGCCTGGGCACCGTGGAACTGAGCGCGGACCGCAGCGAGGTCAGCCTCGAGGAACTGACCAACCACATGGCCGGCGGCGCCGAACTGGCCGCCCTCAAGCACGAGCTGGCACAGGTCCGCGGCGTCGACACCGAGGAGCTCCCCGAGGAGGGCGACCTCCAGGCCCCCGCCGCGGCAACCCCGGAAGGAAAGTCCTGACATGGCAGTCGCGCTCGACCGCATCCGGGTCGGCTCCGCCCCCGACTCCTGGGGCGTCTGGTTCCCCGACGACCCGCGACAGGTGCCCTGGCGGCGCTTCCTCGACGAGGTCGCCGAGGCCGGCTACTCCTGGATCGAACTCGGCCCCTACGGCTACCTCCCCACCGACCCGGCCCGCCTCACCGACGAGGTGGAGAAGCGGAACCTCAAGGTCTCCGCCGGCACCATCTTCTGCGGCCTGCACCGCGGCCCCTCCGAGTGGGACGCCACCTGGGAGCAGGTCAGCCGGGTCGCCGCGCTCACCCGGGCCATGGACGCGAAGCACCTCGTCGTCATCCCGTCCTTCTGGCGCGACGACAAGACCGCCGAGATCCTCGAACCCCCGGAGCTGACCACCGAGCAGTGGGGCCACCTCACCCGGGGCATGGAACGCCTCGGCCGCGAGGTACGGGACACCTACGGCCTGGACATCGTCGTCCACCCGCACGCCGACACCCACATCGACACCGAGGAGCACGTCGAGCGCTTCCTCGACTCCACCGACTCCGACCTGGTCAACCTCTGCCTGGACACCGGCCACTACGCCTACTGCGGCGGCGACAGCGTCAAGCTGATCGAGACCTACGGCGAGCGCATCGGCTACCTCCACCTCAAGCAGGTGGACCCGGAGATCCTCGCCGACGTCGTCGAGAACGAGATCCCGTTCGGCCCCGCCGTCCAGCGCGGGGTGATGTGCGAACCGCCCGCCGGCGTCCCCGCGCTCGGTCCGGTGCTCACGGCCGCGCAGGAGCTGGGCGTGGACCTGTTCGCGATCGTCGAGCAGGACATGTACCCCTGCGAGCCGGACAAGCCGCTGCCGATCGCGGTCCGCACCCGCAGGTTCCTCCGCTCCTGCGGCGCCTGACGACCCGAAGGGGGAGGAGAGACATGAACCGGCGCGAGCCCCTGGGCATCGCCGTCATCGGCACGGGCCGCATGGGCGCGGACCACGTGCGCCGCATCGACCGGGTGATCAACGGCGCGCGGGTCGCCGCCGTCGTGGACGTCGACGCCGAGCGGGCGAAAGCCGTCGCCGCGGGCGTCGACGGCTGCACCGCCCACACCGACCCGGCCGCCGCGATGGCGGCGGCCGACGTCGACGCCGTGCTCATCGCCTCCCCGGGGCCGGCCCACGAGGCCGCCCTGCTCACCGCGTTCGAGCACGACCTGCCCGTCCTGTGCGAGAAGCCGCTCACCCCCGACGCGGCCTCCGCCCTGCGCGTCGTGGAAGCCGAACAGGCCCTCGGCCACCGCCGGGTCCAGGTCGGCTTCATGCGCCGCTACGACGCCGAGTACGTGAAGCTGAAGGCGCTGCTGTCCACCGGCCGGCTGGGCCGCCCGCTGATGCTGCACAACCGCCACCGCAACGTGGCCAGCCCGCCCTTCTTCACCAGCCCCATGCTGATCAGCGACTCCGTGGCCCACGAGGTCGACGCCACCCGCTGGCTCCTCGGCCACGAGATCACCGCCGTCACGGTCCTGCGCCCCGCCCCCTCCTCCGGCGCCCCCGAAGGCCTGCGCGACCCGCAGTTCGTCGTCCTCGAGACCGACGGCGGCGCGCTCTCCGACGTCGAGATCTTCGTCAACTGCGGTTTCGGCTACCAGGTGCAGGCCGAGGCGGTCTGCGAACGCGGCACCGCCCGCATCGGCGACGGCCACGCCCTGGTCACCCACACGGCCGGCCGCTGGGGCGGCACCATCACCCAGGACTGGACCGAACGCTTCGCCCAGGCCTACGACGACGAGATCCAGACCTGGGTCGACGCCACCCGCCGCGGCGAGGTGACCGGCCCCAGCACCTGGGACGGCTACGCCGCGGCGGCCGTCTGCGAGGCGGGGATCCGGGCACTGGAGAACGGCGGCCGGGTGGAGGTCGACCTGGCGGAGAAGCCGCCGCTGTACCGCTGACCCGGACACTCGCCGCCGAGCGGCCCGGCGGACCTCCGGTTCCGCGGTGTCCGGCGGAGGCAGGAGCGCCGGCGGCCGTTCGCCCGCGCGGGCGGCCGTCCCGCCGGGGACGGCCGCGTCCCTTCGCGTCCGGGTGCCTCAGCCGCCGAGCGCGGTGCGCGGGCGCGGGCCGAGGCCGGCCGTCTCGTAGCAGGCGTCGATCAACTCCATCGTCGCCACCGCGTCGTCCGCGTCCAGCGGCAGCCCGGCGCCCTCACGGACCCGGGCGGCGAACGCCTCCAGCTGGTACGCGTACGACGAGCGGGTGCCGAGGCGTTCGGTGCGCTCGCCGTCCGGGGTGCGGACCAGGACGCGGTCGTCCCGCTGCGGGAGCACGAAGTTCGGGGCCGTCGCCTCGCCCCGGCTGCCGACGACGCGGATGCTCATCTCCAGCCGGTCGTACGCCATGTGGCAGCGGGCCGTGCCCGTCGCGCCGCCCGGGTACTCCAGGTCGGCGTCCAGCCACTCGTCCACGCCCGGCGCGCCCGCCCGTTCACCGGCCCGTGCGGAGAGCGGGCGCGGCGCTCCGCCCGCCCAGGGGGCGAGCACGCGCAGCGCGTGCAGGCTGTAGCAGCCGAGGTCCATCAGGGCCCCGCCGGCCAGCGGGAGGGACCAGCGGGGGTCGTCGGCGTCCGGGGCCGGGATCGCCACCAGCGCGTCGACGTGCCGGAGTTCGCCGAGCTCACCGGAGGACAGCAGCTCGTGCAGGCGCCGGGTGACCGGGTGGAAGAGGTAGTGGAACGCCTCCATGAAGACCGTGCCGGACTGCGCCGCCGCGTCCCGCACCTCCGCCGCCTCCTCGGCGTTGCTCGCCGACGGCTTCTCCGTCAGGACGTGTTTGCCGGCCGCGAGGGCGGCCAGGTTCCACGGGCCGTGCAGGCCGTTGGCGAGGGGGTTGTAGACGACGTCGACCTCGGGATCGGCCAGCAGCTCGGCGTACGAGCCGAGGGCCCGCTCCACGCCGTGCGCGGCGGCGAACGCCTCGGCCCGGGAGCGGTCGCGGGCGGCCACCGCCACGAGGCGGTGGCCGGTCGCCCGTGCCGGGTCGACGAGGGAGCGCTCGGTGATGCGCGCGGCTCCCAGGATTCCGATGCGCAGGGGTTCGGACGCCCGGCCCGGTTCGCTCATGCCCGGCGTACCTCCTCAAGGGTGACGGGGCGGTGCTCGTGCAGGGACAGTGTGCACGCCTCGGCGATCCAGCCCGCCTCCAGGGCGTCCGCGACCGTGCACGGCGAGGGGCGGGAGCCGGCCACGACCTCGGTGAACGCGGTCAGTTCGGCGCGGTAGGCGGCCGCGAAGCGGTCCATGAAGAAGTCGTGCGGGGTGCCCGCGGGGAAGGTCGTGCCCGGTTCCACCGACCGCAGCGGCAGCTTGTCCTCCAGGCCGACCGCGATGGAGTCCGCGAAGCCGTGGAGCTCCATGCGGACGTCGTAGCCCCGCGCGTTGTGGCGGCTGTTGGAGACCACCGCGAGGGTGCCGTCGTCCAGGGTGAGGAGCGCGCCGGTGGTGTCGGCGTCGCCCGCCTCCCTGATGTAGCCGGCGCCCCGGTTGCCGCCGACCGCGTACACCTCGGTCACCTCGCGGCCGGTCACCCAGCGGATGATGTCGAAGTCGTGCACCGAGCAGTCCCGGAAGATGCCCCCGGACGCGGCGACGTACGCGGCCGGCGGCGGCGCCGGGTCCAGCGTCGTCGAGCGGACGGTGTGCAGCTCGCCCAGCTCCCCGGCCCGCACGGCCTCCCGTGCGGCGACGAATCCCGCGTCGAAGCGGCGGTTGTAGCCGATCTGGACCGGCACGTCCTGGCCCCCGACGGCCTTGAGCACCTCCACGCCCTCCGCCATCGTGCGGGCGACCGGCTTCTCGCAGAAGACGGGGACGCCGGCCTCGACGCAGGCGAGGATCAGCCCGGGGTGGGCGTCGGTCGCGGCGGCGACCACCACGCCGTCCACGCCGGCCGCCAGCACGGCCTCGGGGGAGTCCGCGACCTCGGCGCCGAACCGCTCGGCGGCGGCCTTGGCGGCGTCCGCGAACGGGTCGGAGACGACGAGGGACCCGACGGCGTCGAGCCCGGAGAGGGTCTCGGCGTGGAAGGCGCCGATACGGCCGAGGCCGAGGATTCCGATGCGCATGGGGACGGTGCTCCTTGGTGCGGGGGTGCGGGGGTACGGGGGTGCGTACGAGCGGGAGGTGGGGGAGGGGGGGAGTCAGTCGAGACCGCCGAGGACGTTCTGGTCCCAGTCGATCACGGAGCCGGTGACCACTCCGGAGCGGTCGGAGAGCAGGAGGACCACGAAGTCGGCGATCTCGTCCGGTCGGCCGAGCCTGCCCATCGGCAGCCGCGCGGCGGCCCGTTCGCGCCAGTCGTCCCCGGCGCCGTGGAAGGCGCGCTGGGTGGCGTCCTCGCCCTCGGTGGCGGTCCAGCCGATGTTCAGGCCGTTGATCCGGACGCGGTCCCAGCGGTGGGCGTGGGCGGCGTTCCGCGTCAGGCCGATCAACCCGGCCTTCGCGGCGACGTACGGCGCGAGGAACGGCTGCCCGCCGTGCGCCGACGAGGTGATGACGTTGACGATCGTGCCGGGCTCCCCGCGCCGCACCATGTCCGCGACGGCGGCCTGCATCGCGAAGAACGGGGCCTTGAGGTTGATCGCGACGTGCTGGTCGAACAGCTCCGGCGTGGTGTCCAGCAGCGTCCCGCGCGAGGTCAGGCCCGCCGAGTTGACCAGGCAGTCGATCCGGCCGTGCGCCTCCACCACCCGCGCGACGGACCCCTTCGCCTGCTCGGCGTCCGCCAGGTCGGCGCGGACGAACACCGCCTCGCCGCCCGCGGCGGTCAGCTCGGCCACCAGGGCCTCACCGGGTCCGGGGCGCCGGCCGGTGACGGCCACGGCCGCCCCCTCGCGGACCGCGGCCCGCGCGACGGCGGCACCGACGCCCTGGCTGCCGCCGTTGACGAGGACGACCTTGTCGTCGAGAAGTCCCATGGTTCTTCCGGTTCCTTCCGGGGCCTCAGCTCTCGCGCCGCTCGGCGGCGGCCCGCAGCTCGTCCCGCAGGACCCGTGCGGTCCACCCCTCGCGCAGCGCCCGCCGTACGACGTCGGCCTGCGAGGGCGGGGCCAGGCCCTCGACCGGCGGGTCGTCGTCGAGGTTGGTGGGGAAGGGATAGCCCTCGGCGCTCGCCGCGATCACGTTCTCCAGCCACCACTCGTCGGCGCCCCCGGCCTTGCGCGCCAGCAGCACCGGGTAGACGGCGCCCGTCACGGCCTCGCGGTCGACGCTCTCCATCGCCCGCCCGAACGCGGACGACACCTGGAGCAGGTTGGCCGTGCGCCGGATGTCCGCCGAGCGGTTGGCGCCGGCGGCGTGGAAGAGGGCCGGGTTGAAGAAGACCGCGTCTCCCTTGGCGAGCGGCAACTGGACGTGGTGCTCCTCGAAGTACGCCCGGAACTCCGGGAGCCGCCAGGCGAGGTAACCCGGCCCGTACTTCTGGGAGTGCGGCAGGTAGAGCGTCGGGCCGGACTCCACGGGCATGTCGCAGTGCGCGACCGCGCCCTGGAGGGTGAGCACGGGGGAGAGGCGGTGCACGTGCGCCGGGTAGGCGGCGGCGACCTCGTTGGCCAGGAACCCGAGGTGGTAGTCGCGGTGCACGGTCTGCGCGGCACCGCCCGGGTTGACCACGTTGACCTGGGAGGTGACCTGGTAGCCGGGGCCCAGCCAGGCCGAGGAGACCAGGGCGATCACGTCGTTGGCGTAGTAGTCGGCGAACGCCTCCGGGTCGTGCAGGGCCGTCTTCTCCAGGGCGTTCCACACCCGGTCGTTGGCGCCCGGCCGGGCGAAGTGGTCACCGGCGGTGGCGCCCGAGGCGCGCTGCCGTGCGATCAGGGCGTCGAACACGGCGGAGGTGCGGTCGACCACCGCCGGGTCGGGGAAGGCGCCGCGGATCACCACGATGCCGGGGCCGTCGGCGAGGGCGCGCACCAGCTCGGCCTGGACCGTGCGGCGGTCGGCGCGGGCGAGCCGGTCGGCGTCGTACAGGGGCACGTTCCGCTCGACGGCACAGGCGTGCGGGTGGTCGGCGGGGTCGGTCGCCTGCTCGACCAGCGCGCGGAAGGCGTCCAGGTCGCAGTCCCGCTCGGACAGCCAGGAGGCGTGGGCGGGGGCGGTCCGCGCCGGAGCGGGAGCGGCGGAGGCAGGGGAGGAGGACATCCTCGTCCTTTCGGGTCACGGAGCGACTCGGCTCTGTCATTCTTGTCAGTACAAACCCTTCGAACAACCAGCAGGAAGCCATCAAAAACCCCTCAGGAGCCGAGGCATGGGCCACCCCTTCCCGATCCGGGAGATCGCACGTCAGGCAGGGCTGAGCGAGGCCACGGTCGACCGGGTCCTCAACGGCCGGGGCGGTGTGCGGGAGAGCACCGCGCGGGAGGTGCACCGGGCGATGGCCGACCTGGACCGGCAGCGCACCCAGGTCCGCCTGGTCGGCCGGACGTTCATGGTGGACATCGTGATGCAGTCGCCGGAGCGGTTCTCCACCGCCGTCCGCGCGGCGCTGGAGGCCGAACTGCCGTCCCTGCACCCGGCCGTGGTCCGCTCCCGCTTCCACTTCCGCGAGACGGGACCGGCGGGGGAACTGGTCGCCGTCCTCGACCGGATCGGCCGGCGCGGCTCGCAGGGGGTGATTCTCAAGGCCCCGGACGTCCCCGAGGTCACCGCCGCCGTCGGCCGGCTCGCGGCGGCGGGCGTCCCGGTGGTGACGCTGGTGACCGACCTGCCCGCGAGCGCCCGGGTCGGTTACGTCGGCAGCGACAACCGCGCGGCCGGGGCGACCGCCGCGTACCTCATGGGGCAGTGGCTCGGCGACCGCCCCGGCAATGTGCTCACCAGCCTCTCCAGCGGTTTCTTCCGCAACGAGGAGGAGCGCGAGATGGGGTTCCGCAGCGCCATGCGCGCCCGGCACCCCGGGCGCGCCCTCGTGGAGATCGCCGAGGGGCAGGGCCTGGACGCCACCCAGTACGACCTGGTCCGGGCCGCCCTGGACCGCGACCCGGACATCCGCGCCGTCTACTCGATCGGCGGCGGCAACATCGCCACCCTGCGCGCCTTCGAGGACGCCGGGCGCGAGTGCGCCGTGTTCGTCGCGCACGACCTCGACCACGACAACACCCGGCTGCTGCGCGAGCACCGGCTGTCCGCCGTGCTCCACCACGACCTGCGCCACGACCTGCGCGAGGCCTGCCGCATCGTGATGCGCGCCCACGGGGCGCTGCCGCCCGCGGGCCCCACCCTTCCCTCGGCGATCCAGGTGGTCACCCCCTACAACATGCCGCCCGACCCGGTGGCCGGGTGACGGGCCGCGGCGGAGGAACGGCGGCCCGGGCGTGTATCCCCGTCCGGCGGGCCGGGGCTGCCTACCGTCGTGCGCATGAGGAACCCGACCCCGGAAGGCGGACCCGAACGGCTGGTGGCGCTCGCCGACGGCGTGTTCGCCATCGCCATCACCCTGCTCGTCCTGGATCTCTCCGTGCCCCAGGGGCTGGACTCCGAGGGGTACCACCAGGCCCTGGACGACCTGCTGCCCAACCTGGGCGCCTACGCGATCAGCCTGGCGGTGCTGGCCGGCTTCTGGCGCGACCACCGCGCGATCTTCCGCACCGTCCGGCAGGTGGACGGACAGGTGATCTCGCTGACCGTGCTCGGTCTGGGCATCGCGGCACTGCTGCCGTTCCCGACCGCGCTGGTCTCCGAGTACGGCGAGGAACGCTCCGCGGTGATCATCTACGCGGTGGCGGTCGCCTCGCTCGGCGGCGTCCACCTCGTGCTGACCCGGCTGATCGCCCGGCGCCCCTGGCTGCGCGACGGGGCCGCCCCGGTACGGGACGAGACGCTCTCCGCCGTCGACCTGGGGGCGACGGTGGTGGTGTTCCTCGTGACCATCCCGCTGGCCCTGCTCGTCGGGTCCGGCGCCATGTGGTGGTGGCTGGTGCTGGTGCCGGTCAAGGTGTGGCTGGGCCGCCGGGAGAACGCGGCCCGCTGACCGTCAGGCCGGCGCGTCCACCGTCACCCAGGCCCCGCTCCCGGCCGACCGTGCCATCGCGTCGAGCGCGGCCGCGCTGCGCACGGCGTCCGCGAGGGTGGCCCCGTGCGGAGCGCCCTCGGCGACGGAGCGCAGGAAGCGGTACGCCTCGATCACCTTCAGGTCGTCGTAGCCCATGGCGTTCGCCGCGCCCGGCTGGAAGGCGCCGAACTCGCCGTGGCCGGGGCCGACGTGGACGGTGCTGACGGGCTGGTCCTGGTAGGACGTGCCGCGGCTGACGCCCAGCTCGTTCATGCGGCGGAAGTCCCAGAACACCGCGCCCTTCGTGCCGTGCACCTCGAAGCCGTAGTTGTTCTGCTCGCCGACCGAGACCCGGCAGGCCTCCAGCACCCCGCGCGCGCCGGAGACGAAGCGCAGCAGGCAGCTGACGTAGTCCTCGTTCTCGACCGGGCCGAGTTCGCCGCCGGCGGCGCGGGAGTGGCCGGCCGTGGCGCCCGCGGGACGGGCCCGTTCGGGCAGGAAGACCGCCGTGTCGGCGGTCAGCGAGGCGATGTCGCCGAGCAGGAAGCGGGCCAGGTCCACGCCGTGCGAGGCCAGGTCGCCGAGCACCCCGCTGCCCCCGCGCTCCCGCTCGTAGCGCCAGGTCAGGGCGCCCTCCGGGTGGGCGGCGTAGTCGCTGAACAGCCGGATGCGGACATGGGTGACCCCGCCGATCTCCCCGGAGGCGATCAGGTCCCGGGCCGCCTCCACGGCGGGCGCGTTGCGGTAGTTGAAGCCGACCGCGCCCTGCACCCCCGCCTTGGCGACCGCGTCCGCCACCGCGCGGGCGTCCTCGGCGCTCAGGCCGACCGGCTTCTCGATCCAGACGTGCTTGCCCGCCTCGGCCATCGCGACGCCGATCTCGCGGTGCAGGAAGTTCGGGGCGGTGATGCTCACGGCCTCCACCCTCGGATCGGCGGCCACCTCGCGCCAGTCACGGGTGGTCGAGGCGAACCCGAACTGCCGGGCGGCCTCCTCGGCCCGGCCCGGCACCTCCTCGGCGACCGTGACCAGCTCCGGACGCAGGGCGAGCCGCGGATAGTGGTGGAGCACGCGCGCGTACGCCTGGGTGTGCACCCGTCCCATCCAGCCGAACCCGACGACGGCGACACCGAGCGCATCCACCATGAGAGACCTTCTTCGGACCGTTCCGGAACCTGCCCGGGCCACACTGGGGGTGATCTCCCCGGAGTGTCAAGACTTTGACAGGACATGGCAGGCCGTGGAACGGTCCCCAAGGGGTCGGCCCGTACGATCGGTCCGTGATGATCAGGCCGGGTGAGCCGCGCAGGCTCGGCGTACCGGCGCCCGGGGCACGGTTGCGCTTCGAGGCGGAGCGGCGGGAGACCGGGGGCGGGCCGGGCCGCAGGTTGCTCGTGGTCGACGGGGAACCCGCCTTCGAGCTCAGTTTCTGGTGCGGAACCTGCCCGTTCCTGTTCCGCCGGCTGGAGTCCGCCCGGCAGACGCTGTCGCTGGAGAGCGTGCGGGAGCGGCTCACCGGCGCGTTGCTGCCGGAGGGCGAGTACCTTCCGGTGCTGCTCCGGGTGGAGCCCCGCCTGGTCCTCCCCGGCCGGGAGGGCGACTACTTCAGCGGCGAGCAGGTGGCCACGTGGGGGCTCGACCAGTTCTGGGGCCTCCCGGAGCACCCGCACACGCCGTACTACCGGACCTTCGAGACCGCGGTCGACGCGTCCGCCCACCTCTACGAGTTCGTCGTGCCCATGGTTCCCCCGACGTGGAACGCGAGGGAGCGCGTCGAGGAGTACGTCGGCCTCATGGAGCGGGGGACGGTCCCGACGGCGGTGGCGGTGTCGACGCTGGACGTGTGCGAACCCGCTGTCGGCCTGCCCGCCGACCGCTACCGGCACTGGGGCCCGACGCACTTCCTCCTCGACGGCCACCACAAACTGGAGGCCGCGGCCACGGCCGGACGTCCGGTGCGGCTCCTTTCGCTCCTGGCCGTGGACGAGGGCCTGGCCGAACCCGAGGACTGCGCCCGGCTGCCCGCCCTGCGCGCCCGGCCCCGCTCGGCCGGCACCCGAACCAGCGCCGAAGACCACACCTGTCGGCCGGGCCGGCGGGACGGGATCCAGCGATCCGGTACTCGGCCGACGGAGGCCCCACCGTCCTGCCGGTCTCGGTGAACGTCCGCGTCACGCGTCCCGAGGAGCACACCCGCAGGATGCGCGGCGGACGGTCGCCGACGTCGCGGAACGGACGGGGAGGAGGGGACGTACGTGGTGTGGTACCGCTCCGGTTTCGTCACCCCGCCGTCGACCCGGCGGCCGAGCGCGGAGAGCGGGGCCACCGGCGCCCCGGTGCGCCCGCATGGGGTAGTGTTGACCTGCGTGATCACGCGGGTCACCGCGCGGAACGCACCGGGACGTGGCGCAGCTTGGTAGCGCACTTGACTGGGGGTCAAGGGGTCGCAGGTTCAAATCCTGTCGTCCCGACGGTGTGAAGGGCCTTCACAGGAGGAATCCTGTGAAGGCCCTTCCCGTTGAACCGGTTCCGGTGTCCGGGGACGTGCGTGCGGCTCGCCGCCCCGTTCCCTCGGAGGGGCGTCGAGCCGCCGGGGCCTGCCGGAGGCGGCCCGTGACGCCGTGGCGTGGGCCGGGCGGCGTCACCCTCCCCCGAAGGTGACGCCGCCCGGCCGCTCCCCCGGCGCCGGACTGTGGATCGGGTGTCCGCATGCGACCGGCCGGTGCGTGCCGCTACCAGCACATGACCGCCGTCTCGCCCGAACCCCAGGCGGAGTACAGGCGGATACGGACGTAATAGCGGCGGCCCTTGACGAGCCGGGCCGCGATCGTCGCGTTGCGCGGGGTTCCCCCGTCGTCGTGACCGGCGAGGAAGCGGGGCTCCCCGTCCCGTTCCTCGAAGAGCACGACGACCGTGTCGCCGTCGCCGAAGGTGCCCACCGTGTAGTCGCGGGTCTCCGGCGGATCGATGCGGAAGTCGGCCTGCTCGCCCGGGCCCAGGCCCAGCGGCACCGAGCGGAACGGCACCAGCGCGGGCGGCCGCGGCGGATCGGCCGGCGGGTACCAGCGGAGCACGAACTCCTTGTCGGCCGGGGACAGGGTGCCGGGCGGGTGCACGCCCCCGCGGTACTGCTCCGGCTCCAGGATCAGCCCCGGCGGGAACGCGTACTGCATGATCGACTGCGGGTCCCAGACGGAGCCGTTCACCTCGTCCGGGTCGATCTTGCACAGCACGTTGTGGAACGTCCGGTCCCGGCTCCAGTGGTTCGGGGGGCCGGCCAGTTCGGCGTACACGGCCTCGTCGTCCCAGTGGATGCCGGCGTACGGGCTCTGGTGCTCGTGCAGCATCCCGAGCGCGTGCCCGATCTGGTGCAGGGCCGTCGCGCGTTCACCCGGTGCGGTCAGGTCCCAGCCGAAGTTCATGGTGCGCTCGTGCACGCCGACCCGGAGCGCGTCCCTGCCCACGGCCGACCAGGAGCCGTCGCCGAGCTGGAAGCCTATGCGCAGCTCCGCCTCGGAACGGTCACGGACCTCGGTGAAGGCCAGCCCGATCCCGAGGCCGCGCCACTCCTCGAAGCACTCGCGCACCACGTCCTGCTGCTCCTCGGCACCGCCCCACGGGACCCGGCGGGTCCGCCCGGCCCCGGGGACGGCGATGACCGATCCCTCGGTGTCGCCGTGGAAGAAGCAGTAGTGCAGGACGGTGCCGTTGACCCACATCCGCCGCCCGCCGACCAGCGCGCCGAGCCGCTCGGCGGCCAGGCCCGGCGCGAACGCGGGGGCCGGCTGCGGCGGCAGCGAGCAGTAGCGAGCGGTCATGGACACCAGACTGCCGTGTCACCGGGGCCGGACGCCTGAGTCGGGGTCTACTCAAGTGACCCTGTATCAAGCGTGAGCATCCGCGCTCCTGTTCATGTGACGACGACATCGCGACGGGATGCCAGCGGGCCGTACGAGCCGTACGAGCCGCACGAGCCGCACGAGAAGGACACGACGACCCTGCGTTCGCCCTGGCCGTTCACCGGCCGGGAGGACGAACTCGACCTGGTGCGGCGGTCGCTGACCGGCGTACGGCGCGGCCTCGTGGTGACCGGGCCGGCGGGCCGGGGCAAGACCCGGCTCGTCACCGAGGCCGTCCGGGGCACCGACTGCGCCCGGATCACCGGGACGCCGCAGACCCGGGACCTCCCCTTCGCCGCCTTCGCCCCCCTGCTGCCCGAGCCCGTCACCCTGCACCGCGCGCTGCGCCTCCTGTCCGGGACACGGACGCTGCTGGTCGACGACGCCCATCTGCTGGACGACGCCTCCGCCGCCCTGGTCCACCAGCTCGCCGTGCAGGGACGCACCCGGCTGCTGGTCGTCGTCACCGACGGCGAGCCGGTGCCCGCCGCCGTGTCCCGGCTGTGGACCGGGGAACTGCTGCCCCGCCTGGCGCTGCCCCCGCTGCCCCGGGAGGAGACCGCGCGGCTGCTCGCGGCGGGCGAGCCCCGCACCCTGGAGCCGCTCACCGTGAACCGGCTGCACCACCTGTGCGGCGGGGACCTGCGGCTGCTGCGTGAACTCCTGGCCGCGGTGTGCGCGCACGGACGGCTCACCCGCGTCCCGGGCACCGGCACGTGGGCCTGGCGGGGTCCGGTGCCGCTGACCCCGATCGTGCGCGAACGCACCGCCCGCCTCCTGGACCGCGCCCGTCCCGAGGAGCGCGAGACGCTCGACCGCCTCGCCTTCGCCGAACCCCTGTCACCGGCCCCGGAGGATCTCGACCTCACCGCGCTGGAACGACTGGAGGGCGAGGGCCTGGTCCGCGTCGACGACCACGGTGGCGTCCACCTCGCCCACCCCCTGCACGGCCCGGTCCTGCGGGCCGCCGCCAGCCGGCTGCGGGCCCGCCGGCTGGCCCGCGCGCCCGAGGAGTACGGCCCCGCCCTGGACGCCGAGTCGGCGGAGCTGACCCGGCGGATCGAACGGGCCGACGTGGCGGCGGTCCCGGCGCCCGTGGGGGACCGGCTCGTGGCGGAGGGGGTGCCGGTCCCGGCCGGGTACGCGGCCCTGCGCGCCCGGTACGCGCGGCTGCGCGGCGAGCTGCGGGAAGCGGCCGCATGGGCCCGCGAGGGCCTGTGCACCGCTCCCGCCGACCCGTCCTGCCGCGCGGAACTCGCCCGCGCCGAGGACCGCTCGGCCGGTCCGGCCGAGCCGCACGCCGGCCCCTGCGGCGACGGCCCTTGCGACAGCGGCCCCTGCTGCGGCGACCCCTACGACGCCGTACGCCTCGGCGTCCCCGAACGGGCCGCCGGCCGGCTCACCGGCGTCTTCGCCGACCACGCGGACGCCCTCGCCCGCGCCGACGGACCCGCACTGGACCGGGTGGCCGAGGAGCTCCGGAGGCGCGGCTTCCTGCTGTTCGCCGCCGAGGCGCACGCCCAGGCCGCGGGCGCCCACCGCGATCCGCTCGCCGCCCGCACCGCACGCACCCGCGCCGTCGCGCTCGCCCGCCGCTGCCAGGGCGCCCGCACCCCCGCGCTCGCGGGGCTGGCGCTGGGCGAACTCACCGCGCGGCAACGGCAGATCGTCGCCCTGGCCGCCGCGGGCCTGAGCAACCGGCAGATCGCGGAACGCCTCACCCTGTCGGTCCGTACCGTCGGCAACCACCTGTACGGCGCCTACGCCCGCCTGGGCGCGAGCGACCGCACCGCCCTGGCACCGCTCACCGAACTGCCGCAGGCACAGCCGGCGTGAAGCACGTGCGCGGTGCTCAGGCCGCCCCGAACGCGGAGAACGCCCACCCGGTGGCCTGGTGCAGCGCGTCACCGGGCAGCGCGGCCCGGGCGTCGCGCAGCGCCTGGGCGAGCGACAGCCCGGCACCGACCCCCTCGTGCAGCGCGATCATCAGCGGCACCACGGCGGCGTCGTTGACGGGCGCGCTGCACGCCACCACCCCCGCCGTGCCCAGCGGCAGCAACGCCGTCACCAGGCCGAGGAGTTCGTCGGCGCCGACGGTGGCGAACCGGGCGGTGTCGCAGCAGGACAGGATGATCCGGTACGGGCTGCGGTCCAGCCGCTCGAAGTCGTGCACGATGAGCGGCCCGTCGGCCATCCGCAGCGAGGAGAACAGCGGGCCGTCCGCGCGGAACGCGCCGTGCGCGGCGATGTGCGCCAGCGCGGCCCCGTCCAGCTCCGCCAGCACGCGCGGCACCGTCGCGGCGTCGTGCTCCAGGACGGTCGCGCCGCCGTAGCGGCCGGCCAGTTCGGGCACCTCCGCGCCGCCGGTCGCCAGGCCCGGGCCGCGCACCAGCACCTGGCGGCCCCCGGGCGGCGGCGCGGTCTCCCGCGCGCGCAGCCAGCTGCTCGCCGACGGCGACACGCTCAGCACCCGCTCCCGCAGCGAGGGCAGCAGCGCCCACGGCACCCGGTGCAGCCGCCCCGGCGGCACGACCACCACCGGGCCGGCGCCCAGGTGCGCCGCCGCCGGGCCCAGCAGCAGCTCCTCCAGGCGGCGGCCCGCGGCCTCCACCACCGGCAGCCGCGCCTCCGCCCCCGGGTGCGCCAGTCTCCGCAGCCCGGCCTGCACGTGCTCGGCCTCGGTCTCCGCCGCGGCCAGCGGTCCCGCCTCGAACCGCCGCACCCGCCCCCGCCCGCACAGCAGCACCTGCACCCGCCCGTCGAGCACGGCGAGCTCCACCAGCTGCCCGTCGTCGCTGTCGCCCAGCCGGTCGAGCAGCCGGCCGACGTCGAAGCGGTCCCCGCCGTCGGGGGCCTCGCCGCGCATGTGCAGCGTCCGGGAGCGGATCTCCCGTTCCAGGCGCCGCTGTTCCCGCTCCAGCGCCGGTACGGGCTTGCCCTCCATCCGGGCCTCCTCCGCGCGGGCGGCGATCTCCCGGTAGGCGGTCATGCCGCTGAGCAGCGCGGGGTCGGCGGGCGGCCGGGTGGGC
This sequence comes from Streptomyces griseomycini, assembly GCF_014203535.1. Classification (GTDB taxonomy): domain Bacteria; phylum Actinomycetota; class Actinomycetes; order Streptomycetales; family Streptomycetaceae; genus Streptomyces; species Streptomyces griseomycini. Next base: position 120,683 of record NZ_JACHJI010000011.1, on the reverse strand, counting down.
GGCGCGGACAGCGCGGTGGCCCGCCAGCGTTCGCTCCACACCAGCAGCCGCCGCGGCCCGCCCGAGACCAGACTGGCCCGCTGGGCGAGGGCGGCCAGCTCCGCGCCCTGCGCGGTGGCGCGGGCCCGCAGTTCCGAGGCGCCCAGCGTCATCCGGTGGTCGTCGAGCACGTCGAGGCCGCGCCGGCAGGCCTCCAGCACCCCCCGCGCGGACCCGGCGGCCTGCGCGCGCAGCGCCTGCGCCGCCCAGCCCGTCATCCGCGCGAGCGGGGGACCGCCGCGCCTGCTGCGCGCGGCGGCCGCCAGATGCCGCTCCGCGTCCGCCGTCCAGCCGAGCTCCAGCGCGATCCGGCCCGCGAGCAGGGACGCCTCCGGGGCGGCGGGCGCGCCCAGCGCGACCAGCTTCTCGGCCACCGCCGCCGCGTCCGCGACCAGCCGGCCCGAACCGCGCCCGGCCGCGTGGCGGGCCCCGATCAGCACCAGCCGCGCGTGCGTCTCCCACCAGGTGCGCCGCTGCCCCGCGAACAGCTTCACGGCGAGCGCCGCGCGCGCGATCGCCGTCTGCGGATCGTCCGCCAGCCGGGCGGCCCGCGCGGCGGCCAGCAGCAGTTCGGCCTTGCGGGTGGACTGTCCGCCGATCCCGTCGAGCGTCCTGATCGCCGCGTCCGCCTCGGCGAGCGCCTCCGCGGCCAGCCCGGCGGCCATCAGCACCTCGCAGCGCCGGATGTTCAGCATGAACGTGGGGGTGCCGAGCTTGGCGTACCGCTCCTCCGCCTCGTCGAGCAGCCTCAGCGCCGCCGGGACGTCGCCCGAGCGGAACGCGGCCAGTCCCCGGCTCTCCACGGCGTCCGCCTTGTCGTGCTCCTGGTCCGTGGTGTCCCACAGCGCCTCGGCCGCGGTGAAGTCGGCGTCCGCCCGCTCCACCGCGCCCAGCGCCAGGTGCACCGTGGCCCGCAGGGTCAGCGCACGCGCCGTCCAGATCACGTCGTCCGCCTGCCGCAGCACGGGAACCGCCCGCCGTACGTCCTCCAGGGCGTCCTGGTGGTGGCCCAGCACCCACCACGCGTACCCCCGGCGGAACAGCACGCGCGCGCGGGTGTGTCCGGTTCCGCGTTCGACGCCCCGCCGCAGGGCGTCCATGCCCTGCCGGGTGCGCCCCGCGTGCACCAGTGCGACCCCGAGCGTGGCGAGGACGTCCGCCTCCCGCTCGGCCGAGTCCGCGCGCGCCGCCCAGTCCCGGGCCCGCCGCAGATGGGACAGGGCGAGCCGCATGTCGCCGAAGTCCCGCTGCCAGATGCCGATCACCTGGTGGGCGACGGAGGCGTGCAGGGGCGGGGGACGGTCGCGCAGTACCTCTTCCGCCCTCGCCAGGGCCTCGCCGGGGGCGGCGAACACCATCGGCAGCAGTTCCCGCACCGATTCGCTTCCCGCTGTCACCATACGGATGGTAGTGGTCCGCAACCGTGCCCCACAGGTGTGCCGTTGTATCAAAAGACCGCCTCGCGGCTCTGATTCAGGACAGCTCCGCGGCCCCGGCCGCCGCCCCAGTGGAGGACACGCCATGGCACCACAGCGATTCCGCGAGCAGTTCGACCAGATCCAGCGCTCGATGCCCGACGTCCCGCTGGCGATGGGACCGGACGACGCGGGCGAGTTCCTCTACGAGAAGGGCGTCGTCCTCGCCCGCGACGGGGAGGAGGCACGCGTCGTCGAGGACACCGTGCGGCAGCACTTCACCACGTTCGCCGGGCTCGCCCCGGACCACGTGGGCCGGATCGGCCCGGAGACCAACCGCTCCGGCATCACCCGCATCCGGGTCGCCGACCCGGGGCAGGGCGACGGCAGCGGCGACCCGGCGGTCGCGGGCGCCCTGCGCGCGCTCTCGGCGACCGAGGGACGCGCGGGACACCGGCTGGTCAGCCGCAACCACGTGGTGTCGATCGCGGTCAACGCCTGCCCCGGCGACGAGCCCGTGCCCGTACCGGTCGGCGAGCTGCCCAACCCGGCCGCCGCCGAGGCCGCCCACGACCCGGACAGCGCCGTCGGCGTCCTCGTCGTCGACACCGGTCTCACGCACGACTACCGCTCCTACCCGCTGCTCGCCCACACCCGGGGCGACGCCCAGGTCAAGGAGTGCGACGACGAGGGCGTCCTGCAGCAGTACTGCGGCCACGGCACGTTCATCGCCGGGCTCGTCGCCGCCGTCGCCCCCAACACCGACATCACGGTCCGCGGCACGCTCAACGACGCCGGCGCCATCCTGGAGTCCGAGTTCGGCGAGAAGCTCTTCGAGGCCGTCGACCAGGGCGGCTGGCCGGACGTCCTCAGCCTCTCCGCCGGCACCTCCAACGGCCGCACCGACGGACTCCTCGGCATCGACGCGTTCATGCGGGAACTGCGCGAGCAGCACACCCTGCTGGTCGCCGCCGCCGGCAACAACGCCAGCGCCACCCCGTTCTGGCCCGCCGCCTACGCGAGCCTGCCCGGCTACGAGAACGCCGTGCTGTCGGTCGGCGCGCTGCGCGCCGACGGCGAGTTCGGCGCCTGCTTCAGCAACCACGGCGCCTGGGTGCAGGCCTACGCCCCCGGCGAGCGCCTCACCGGCGCCCTCACCGGCTTCGACACCCCCGTCCCGTACGTGTACCAGCACTCCACCTACGACGCCTGCCGCTACGGCTTCTCCTACGCCTGCACCTGCCGGCACCCGCGCCACACCGGTGTGCTGAGCGAGGAGAACGGCCGGGCCAAGCCGGACCAGGTGATGTTCGAAGGGCTCGCCCAGTGGAGCGGCACCTCGTTCGCCACCCCCGTCGCCGCCGGCATGGTCGCCGCCCACATGACCGCGCAGGCCGAGACCGACCCGCGCAAGGCCCGCCGGCAACTGCTGGAGGCGAACACCGAGTTCGCCGAGGTGCGCGGGGCGCACGTCCCCGCGCTCCTGCCGCCCACCTGGCGCCCGGTGCCGGTCTCACCCCCCTCCGTACGGGCATGAGGACCGGAACTGTCCCCTCCGCGGCGTACGATGACGTGCCGTACACGAGGGGTGGAACCGTGGAGCGTACCGAGGTCGGCGCGTTGGTCCGGTCCGCCGCCGACGGCGACGCGGCGGCCTGGAAGGCGATCGTGGAGGGACTGGGCCCACTGGTGTGGTCCGTGGTGCGCGCGCACCGGCTCTCCGACGCCGACGCGCACGAGGTCTACCAGACGGTGTGGTTCCGTTTCGCCCAGAACCTGGGGCGGATCCGTGAACCGGACAAGGCGGGCGCCTGGCTGTCCAGCACCGCGCGGAACGAGTGCCTGAAGGTGCACCGGAACGCGCGCCGGCTGATGCTGACGGACGACCCGCAGCTGCTGGACCGGGTCAGCGAGGACGGAGCGCCGGAGCAGTCGCTGCTGGAGGCGGAGGAGGCGGCCGCCCAGAGCGAGCGCGTACGGCGGCTGTGGCAGGAGTTCGAGGAACTGGGCGAGCGGTGCCGGCAGTTGCTGCGCGTCCTGATCGCCTCGCCGCCGCCCAGCTACCAGGAGGTGTCCGCCGCGCTCGGTATCGCGGTGGGCAGCATCGGGCCCCTGCGCCAGCGCTGTCTGCGCCGGCTGCGGGCCCGGCTCGAGTCACGGGGGACGACATGGACGACGTGAACGGCACGGACGACCTGGACGGCACGGACGGCGAGGCGGTGTTCGACGGGGACGTCGAGGCCGGGCTGCTGGAGGAGGAACTCCGCCAGGCGGCCGCCGTGCTGGATCCGCTGCCACCGGGGCTGCTGCAGATCGCCGTGGACGCCTACGCGCTGCACGACCTCGACGCCCGCGTGGCCGAGCTGACCTTCGACTCGCTGGTCGACGCCATCCCGGTCAGGGGAGCGACGGACACGCCGCGCATGCTCACCTTCAGCGCGGGCGAGGTCACCGTCGACGTCGAGGTGACCGCGCAGGGTCTGATGGGCCAGCTGCTGCCGCCCCGGCCGGCCAGCATCGAGGTGCTCGGCGGGCCGCAGGCGGGTGCCCCGCTCACGGCCGACGACATGGGCCGCTTCACCGCCGACACCCCGCCCTCCGGCCCGTTCGCCCTCCGCCTGCGAACCGGCCGGGACGTGGTCGTGACGGAGTGGCTGCGCGCCTGAGGGAGTCCCGGCCGGCCGGACGGCGGGAACGGCGTCCGGCCGGCCCGCGGGCGGGCGTTCCGGGGTCCTCCGGGTCCTCCGGGGTCAGCGCGTCACGGCGTCGACCAGCGCTCCCAGTGCCGAGGCCAGCCGGGACAGTCCCGGCCCCGCGGGCCCGCCCGGCTCGGTCATGTAGGTGTCCCGGCGGATCTCCACCATCAGCGCGGACACCTCGGCCCGCTTCCCGTAGAACTCCAGCGGCACGTACGTCCCGGCGAACGGGCTGTCCAGCCCCGTCTCCCCGCACGGTGCGAACGCCTCCCGGGCCGCGTCGAGCAGCTCGGGCGGGGTGTGGAAGGAGTCGGTGCCCAGGCAGACCGCGGGCCGCGGCCCGTCGCCGTGCAGCTCGTAGGGCAGCGGCGCGCTGGGGTAGGAGTGCACGTCGATGACGACGGCCCGCCCGGTGGCCGCGAGCCGCCCGGCGACCGCTTCCGTCATCGCCCGCGCGTACGGACGGAAGTACCGCTCGAGCAGCGGTGCGGCGTCGTACCCGTCGGGCCGCAGCACGTCCTTGTGCGTGGTCCGGGTGTAGACCGCGCCCATCCCGACGGCCAGCATCTCCTCCCGCTCGTCCGGGAACCGCTCGGGGTCGACCACCAGCCGGGACAGCCGGTTCACGAACCGCCAGGGCGTGAGCCCGGCCGCGCGGGCCGCCGCTTCGGCGATCTCGGCCGTGTGCGCGTCGGTGATGTGGTCCAGCTCCCGCTCCAGCTCGGCGTCGTCCGGCACGATCCCGGACCGCACGTCGGCCGGTATCTCCCGCGCCGAGTGCGGCACGTGGAGGATCACGGGCGAGTCCGCGTCGCCGGGGAGGAACTCGAAGGACGGCGGGACATCGGTCATACGGCTGCTCCATGGGCGTTGTCAGTGGTGCGCGACGGGACCAAGGTGCCACACGGCACTGACAACGCCGCCGGCCCGCTCGCCCCGTGCGGGCGCGTCGGACGGGGGCCGCGTCGGACGGAGGCCGGGAAACGGCTCCGCCCCGGCCGGGCGCGTGGCCGGCCGGGGCGGAGCGCGAAGGCGTCCGGGGCTTGCGTCAGCTCAGGGACGCCAGCGCCTCGTTCCACGTGGCGGACGGGCGCATGACCTCGGCGGCCTTGGCCGGGTCGGGCTGGTAGTAGCCGCCGATCTCGACCGGCTTGCCCTGGACGGCGTTCAGCTCGTCGACGATGCGCTGCTCGTTCGCGGTGAGCGTCTCGGCGAGCGGGGCGAAGGCCTTCGCCAGGTCCGCGTCGTCGGTCTGCCTGGCCAGCTCCTGCGCCCAGTACAGGGACAGGTAGAAGTGGCTGCCGCGGTTGTCGATGCCGCCGACGCGACGGGTCGGGGACTTGTCCTCGTTGAGGAAGGTCGCCGTGGCCCGGTCGAGGGTGTCGGCGAGCACCTGGGCGCGGGCGTTGCCCGTGGCCTTGGCGTACTGCTCGAGCGACGGCACCAGCGCGAAGAACTCGCCGAGGGAGTCCCAGCGCAGGTAGTTCTCCTTGACCAGCTGCTGCACGTGCTTCGGCGCGGAACCGCCGGCGCCCGTCTCGAACAGGCCGCCGCCCGCCATCAGCGGGACGACCGACAGCATCTTGGCGCTGGTGCCCAGCTCCAGGATCGGGAACAGGTCGGTCAGGTAGTCGCGCAGCACGTTGCCGGTGACGGAGATGGTGTTCTCACCGCGGCGGATCCGCTCCACCGACAGCTTGGTCGCCTCGACGGGGGACAGGATCCTGATGTCCAGGCCCTCGGTGTCGTGCTCCGGCAGGTACTGCTCGACCTTGGCGATCAGGTTGGCGTCGTGGGCGCGGGTGGCGTCCAGCCAGAACACCGCCGGGTCGCCGGTGGCCCGGGCGCGGTTGACGGCCAGCTTCACCCAGTCGCGGATCGGGGCGTCCTTGGTCTGGCAGGCGCGGAAGATGTCACCGGCGGAGACGGCCTGCTCCAGGACGACGTCGCCGTTGCCGTCGACCAGGCGGACGGTGCCGGTGACCGGGATCTCGAAGGTCTTGTCGTGGCTGCCGTACTCCTCGGCCTTCTGCGCCATCAGGCCGACGTTCGGGACCGAGCCCATCGTCGACGGGTCGTAGGCGCCGTTGGCGCGGCAGTCCTCGATCACGGCCTGGTACACACCGGCGTAGGAGGAGTCCGGGATGACCGCCAGGGTGTCGTGCTCCTGGCCGTCGGGGCCCCACATGTGGCCGGAGGTGCGGATCATGGCCGGCATGGAGGCGTCGACGATGACGTCCGAGGGGACGTGCAGGTTGGTGATGCCCTTGTCGGAGTCGACCATCGCCAGCTCCGGGCCCTCGGCGAGCTCGGCGTCGAAGGACGCCTTGATCTCGGCGCCCTCGGGCAGGGCCTCCAGGCCCTTGTAGATGCCGCCCAGGCCGTCGTTCGGGGTGAGGCCGGCCGCGGCGAGCTTCTCTCCGTACTTCGCGAAGGTCTTCGGGAAGAAGGCGCGCACCACGTGGCCGAAGACGATCGGGTCGGAGACCTTCATCATCGTGGCCTTCAGGTGCACGGAGAACAGCACGCCCTCCTGCTTGGCGCGGGCGACCTGCGCGGTCAGGAACTCGCGCAGCGCGGCGACCCGCATCACGGAGGCGTCGACGACCTCGCCCTGCTGTACGGGGACGGACTCGCGCAGCACCGTGGTGGAGCCGTCGTCGCCCTTGAGCTCGATGCGCAGGGCACCGTCCTCGGCGATGACCACGGACTTCTCGGTGGAGCGGAAGTCGTCCACGCCCATGGTCGCCACGTTGGTCCTGGACTCGGCGGTCCAGGCGCCCATGCGGTGCGGGTGGGTCTTGGCGTAGTTCTTCACCGAGGCGGGGGCGCGGCGGTCGGAGTTGCCCTCGCGCAGCACCGGGTTCACGGCGCTGCCCTTGACCTTGTCGTAGCGGGCGCGGATCTCGCGCTCCTCGTCGGTCTTCGGGTCGTCCGGGTAGTCCGGCAGCGCGTAGCCCTGGCCCTGCAGCTCGGCGATCGCGGCCTTGAGCTGCGGGATCGACGCCGAGATGTTCGGCAGCTTGATGATGTTGGCCGCGGGCGTCTTGGCCAGCTCGCCGAGCTCGGCGAGGGCGTCCGGAATGCGCTGGTCCTCGGTCAGGTACTCCGGGAACACGGCGATGATGCGCCCGGCCAGCGAGATGTCGCGCGTCTCCACGGCGACACCCGCCTGCGAGGCGTACGCCTGGACCACCGGCAGGAAGGAATACGTCGCCAGGGCCGGGGCCTCGTCAGTGTGCGTGTAGATGATGGTCGAGTCAGTCACCGGGTGCTCCGCTCCACGTCTGCAACATTGCTCGACATCAAGATATCTCGTGATCGACCTCGGCTCGACAGGGGTCCGCGCCTACTTCCGGGCAAACTCCCGCCACGTCCCCCGCCGGGCGGCACCGGCCGGTCGCTCACCGGCCACACGGCCGGGCCGCCGGTCGCCCCCGGCCGGAGGTGCCGGGCCCGCGACGCCCGCCGGGCGTGAGGGGGACGGCGGGCGGCGATCGTGCGGGGTGTCGCCGTGGTCGGCCGGTCCGGTGGTGGCCCGCCGGCGGGCTTGCCGTGCCGGTGCGGCCGGGAGGCGGATGCTCCGGCAGGTTCCACCGGTCCGGTGAGGTCCGCCGGGCGCGGGCGGGGCGGCCGGGGGCGGGCGTGGGGTGCGGGGGTGTCGCCGGTGGCCGGCCGGCCGGAGGGGCGGCCGGCGTCCCGGTCAGATCGGTGTGGTCGTGGTCATGTCGTCCGGCTCCGTCTCGGTGCCGCGCTGCTGCGGGATGACCACCGCGCCCTGCTGGAGCGCCACCGTCCGCGCGGGTGACGGGATCCGGATGCCCTCGTCGCGGTAGCGCCGGTGCAGGCGCTTGATGAACTCGTGCTTGATCCGGTACTGGTCGCTGAACTCGCCCACGCCCAGGATCACGGTGAACCCGATCCGGGAGTCGCCGAAGGTGTGGAAGCGCACCGCCGGCTCGTGTTCCGGCACGGCACCGGTGATCTCGGTCATCACCTCGGCGACGACCTCCTTCGTCACCCGCTCCACCTGCTCCAGGTCGCTGTCGTACGACACCCCGACCTGCACCAGGATGGTCAGCTGCTGCTCCGGACGCATGAAGTTGGTCATGTTCGTCTTCGCCAGCTGCGCGTTCGGGATGACCACCAGGTTGTTGGACAGGTTGCGGACGGTCGTCTGGCGCCAGTTGATGTCCTCGACGTAGCCCTCCTCTCCGCTGCTCAGCTGGATGTAGTCACCGGGCTGCACGGTCTTGGAGGCGAGGATGTGGATGCCCGCGAAGAGGTTGGCGAGCGTGTCCTGCAGCGCGAGCGCGACCGCCAGGCCGCCGACGCCGAGGGCGGTGAGCATCGGGGCGATGGAGATGCCCAGGGTCTGCAGCCCCACCAGGAAACCGATCGCCAGGACCAGGATCCGGGTGATGTTCGTGAAGATGGTGGCCGATCCGGCGACGCCGGAGCGGGACTGGGTGACCGAGCGCACCAGGCCGGCCACCACCCGCGCCGCCGACACGGTCGCGGCGAAGATGACCAGCACCGTCAGCGTCTGGTTGACGTTGTGCTGCACGCTCCGGGTCAGCGGCAGCGCCGCCGCCGCGGAGGCCGCGCCGCCCGCGACCGCGGCCCACGGCGCGATCATGCGCAGCGCGTCCACGAGGACGTCGTCCCCGCGCCAGTTGGTGCGCTCGGCGTGCCGGCCGAGCCAGCGCAGCAGCATCCGCAGCAGGAGCGCCGCCAGCAGACCGGCGGCGAGGGCGATGCCGGCGTACACCAGATCGTCCACGGTGAGCGCGCGGGTCACCGCTCACCTCCGGCGAACACCCTGGCCGACGGCCGTATGTGAAGTCGTGTCACGTGTCGTCACCTGCTCGAGTTCCGGGAAGTACGGTGTGCCGGACCCGTTCTGACCTGCGGTCGGCACGATCGCACATCCTGCCGTATCCGCGCGGCCCGTTCGCACCGTCCCCCGTCCGGATCCCGCCGCCCGCACCGCCGCTCAGATCACCCCGAGCCGCACCAGGACGCCCAGCGTCACCGCACCCGGCAGCAGCGGCAGCCACACGGTGATGACCCGGAAGGCCAGCACCACCGCCGTGGCCACCGCGGCGGGACCGCCCACCGCCACCAGCGCCACGACCAGGGCCGCCTCCACCGAGCCGAGCCCGCCCGGCGTGGGCACCAGTGCGACCGCGACCGTCGCCGCCAGGTAGGCCAGCGCCACGTGGGCGGGCGGCACCGGCAGCCCGAGCGCCCGGCCCACCAGCACCAGCGCAGCCGCCTGCAGCGCGGGGAAGGCGAGCGCCCCGCCCCACAGCGCCAGCGCCCGGGACGGCCGTGCGTGCACCGACCGCGCCTCGCCCAGCGCGGTGCGCAGGAACGACCGCACGACCGCGCGCAGCCGCCGTACGGCCACCAGCGCGCCCGCCGCGACGACCGGCACCGCGCCGAGCACGAGCAGCAGCGGCCCGAACGCCCCCTCGGGCAGCAGGGAGCCGAGCCGCAGCGCGTCCGGGAACGCGACGAGCAGGGCACCCAGCAGGGCCACCCGGCCGACGGACTCCGCCAGCAGGTACAGCGCGAGCGCGGCCGAGGAACGGACCGGCGACAGCCCGCACACCGTCATGAACCGCAGGTTGACCGCGCTCGCGCCCAGACCGGTCGGCAGCAGGTGGTTCGCCGCGCCCGCCGCGAACTGCGCGGCCAGCAACCGCCGCCCGGGCAGCCGTTCGAGGACCGCGCCCTGCCGGGTGCACGCGGCGGCCACCCAGGTCAGGCAGGTCGCGCCGGCCGCGGCCAGCAGCCAGGGCCACCGGGCGGTGGCCAGATGGGCGAAGCCCTCGGCCAGCACCGACCGGTGCCGCACCGCGACCACGGCCACGAGCAGCAGCGGCAGCACACACAGGATCCGGCGGATCGTCCGCGTCACGTCCGCAGAGCCTCTCCGCCGCGCGCCAACGGCGGGTTGCGGCGGCCCGGACGGCGGCTTACGGGATGGCCTACGGCCGGGAAGCGACCGGCGCGGGGAGGGGCCGCCCTTGACCTCGACCTTGCTCGAGGTTCTAGGTTCCCTTTCATGAGTATGGAGACCACGGCGTGGACACAGCTGCACGGCGTCATGAACGCCCAGGACGAGCACCGCCCCCTCGCACGGTCGACGCTGCGGCGCATCGGCGCCTTCGCGCGCCCGCACCGCCGCCGCATCACCCTGTTCGTGCTGCTCGGCACGGCGACCGCGCTGCTGGCCGTCGCCACGCCCGTCCTCGCCGGGCGCGTCGTGGACACGATCGTGTCCGACGGCGACGAGGCCGCGGTCGTCCGCCTGGCCCTGCTCATCGCGCTGATCGCGGTGGTCGAGGCCGCCCTCGGCGTCCTCGGCCGCCGGCTGTCGGCGTCGCTCGGGGAGGACCTCATCCTCGACCTGCGGACGGCGGTGTTCGACCACGTGCAGCGCATGCCGGTCGCGTTCTTCACACGCACCCGTACGGGAGCGCTCGTCTCCCGTCTCAACAACGACGTCATCGGCGCCCAGCGGGCCTTCAGCAACACCCTGTCCACCGTGGTCGGCAACCTGGTCACCCTGCTGCTCGCCCTCGCCGTGATGCTCACGCTGTCCTGGCAGATCACCCTGCTCGCCCTGGTGCTGCTCCCCGTGTTCGTCGTCCCGGCCCGGCGCATGGGCCGCCGCATGGCCCGGATGCAGCGCGAGGCCGCCGCCCTCAACGCGGCCATGGGCACCCGCATGACCGAGCGCTTCTCCGCGCCCGGCGCCACCCTGGTCAAGCTCTTCGGCCGCCCGGAGCAGGAGTCGGAGGAGTTCGCGGAGCGCGCCCGCCGGGTCCGCGACATCGGCGTGCGGACCGCCACGGCCCAGACGGTGTTCATCACCGCCCTCACCCTGGTCTCCGCCCTCGCCCTGGCCCTGGTCTACGGCCTCGGCGGATGGTTCGCCCTGCGCGGCTCCCTGGAGCCCGGCGCCATCGTGTCGCTGGCGCTGCTGCTGACCCGCCTGTACGCGCCGCTGACCTCGCTCGCCGGGGCGCGGGTGGAGGTGATGAGCGCCCTGGTCAGCTTCGAGCGGGTCTTCGAGGTGCTGGACCTGAAGCCCCTCATCGAGGAGAAGCCCGGCGCGCGCGAGGTCCCCGACGGCCCGGTGTCCGTCGAGTTCGACGACGTCCGCTTCGGCTACCCGTCCGCCGACAAGGTCTCCCTGGCCTCCCTGGAGGAGGTCGCCTCCCTCGACACGCGCGGCGGCGCCGAGGTCCTGCACGGCATCTCCTTCCGCGCCGAACCCGGGCAGACCGTCGCCCTCGTCGGCTCCTCCGGCGCCGGCAAGTCGACCGTCGCGCAGCTGCTGCCGCGCCTGTACGACGTCGACGCGGGCGCCGTGCGCGTGGGCGGCGTCGACGTCCGGGACCTGACCGCCGGATCGCTGCGCGACACCCTCGGGATGGTCACCCAGGACGGCCACCTCTTCCACGACACGGTCCGCGCCAACCTGCTGCTGGCCCGGCCGTCGGCGAGCGAGCCCGAGCTGTGGGACGCCCTGCGCCGGGCCCGCCTCGACGACCTCGTACGGTCCCTGCCCGACGGTCTGGACACGGTGGTCGGCGAACGCGGCTACCGGCTCTCCGGCGGTGAACGCCAGCGCATGACCATCGCCCGGCTGCTGCTGGCCCGGCAGCGCGTCGTCATCCTGGACGAGGCCACCGCCCACCTGGACAACACCTCGGAGGCCGCGGTCCAGGAGGCGCTCACGGAGGCGCTGGAGGGCAGGACGGCGGTCGTGATCGCCCACCGCCTGTCCACCGTCCGCGCCGCGGACCTCATCCTGGTGGTCGAGGCCGGCCGCGTCGTGGAACGCGGCACCCACGAGCAGCTGCTGGCGGCCGGCGGCCGCTACGCCGAACTGCACCGGACCCAGTTCGCCCCTCGGCCGGGGGACCACGACCGCGGCGCGTCACAGGTGGCGGCGTAGGCCCCTCCCGCGGAGCCGCCTGCCGCCCCGCGGGCCTGGCCCCGCGGGGCCAGGCCCGCCCCACACGCCGCCGCCGGCCCCGGGACCGGTCCCGGGGCCGGCGGCGGCGTTCTCCGCGCGCGGGGCGGCTCCCCGGCGGGGAACCGCCCGGGGTCACTTCCCTCGGCTGGTGGCCCTGGCCCGGCCCGAGCGCTCCTCGGCGCCGGACTTCGCCCGGCCGGAACCGTCGCGACCACGGCCGCGGCCGCGCTTGCGGCCGCCCCCGCCGTCGCCGCCGTACGCCTCGAGCTCGATGGCGAGCGGCGAGGCCGTCAGGACCGACGAGTACGTTCCCACGAGCATGCCGATCAGCAGGGCGAGCGCGAAGTCGGTGAGCGAGTCACCGCCCAGCACGGCCAGCGCCGCCAGGATGAAGAGCACACCGATACCGGTGTTGACCGTACGGGGCACCGTCTGCAGGATCGCGCGGTTGGTGGACCGGGACAGGGGCGCCTTGCGGTCCTTGGCCCACAGTTCCCGGACGCGGTCGAAGACCACGACGGAGTCGTTCACCGAGTAGCCGATCACGGTGAGCAGCGCGGCCAGGAACACCCCGTCGATCGGTTTGCCCAGCCAGGCGAAGATGCCCGTGAGGATCACCACGTCGTGGGCCAGGGTGGCGACCGCCGCCGTACCGAACATCCAGCGGAACCGGACGGCAAGGTACAGCAGCTGGGCCCCGAGGGCCAGGCCGAGCGCGATCAGGGCGTTGCGCCGCAGCTCCTCGCCGAGACTCGGGCCGATCAGCTCGTCGCGGACCTTCTCGGCGCCGTCGCCGATCCCGGAGATGGCGTCGGCGACCTCGACCGCCTCGGCGTTGCTCAGCTCCTCGGTGCGCACCGTCAGCCGGTTGTCGCCCGAGGACTGCACGACGGCCTGCGGGAAGCCCGCGTCGGCCAGCGCGGCACGCGCCCGGTCCGGATCGACGGAGGTGCCGGTCGAGTACTCGATCAGCCGGCCGCCCGTGAACTCGACACCGAAGTTCAGCCCGCGCACCGCGATGCCCGCGCCGGTGACGACGAGCACCAGGGCGGACACCGCCAGCCAGCGGCGCGGACGGCGCATCAGCTGCGGATCGCGGCGGGTGAGGTACTCCCGGACCCGGCCGATGGAGGCCAGACCGGTGATGTGGGGACGGCGGTGCACCCAGCGGCGCGCCACGGCGAACTCGGCCAGCACCCGCGTGATCACCAGTGCGCTGATCATGGAGGCGAGGACACCGATGCCCAGGGTGACGCCGAAGCCCTTCACCGGTCCGGAGGCGAGCAGGAACAGCAGCGCCGCCGCGATGAGCGTGGTGACGTTGGAGTCGGCGATCGCGCTGAACGCCCCCTTGAAGCCGGCGGTCAGCGCCGAGCGGCTGCTGGGCCGGTTGCGGTTGCCGTACTCCTCGCGCGCTCGTTCGAAGACCAGCACGTTGGCGTCGACGGCCATGCCGATCGCCAGGACGAAACCGGCCAGACCCGGCAGGGTCAGCGTCGCGCCGAGCCCGGCCAGGGCGGCGTAGGAGATCAGGCCGTAGCAGGCCAGGGCGAGCGTGGCCAGGAAGCCCATGAGCCGGTAGACGACGATGATGAAGATCGCGGTCAGGGCCGTGCCGATGACGGCCGCCCAGGCGCTCGACTCGATGGCCTCGGCGCCCAGCGTCGGGCCCACGGTCCGCTGCTCCACCGTCTCGACCGGCACCGGCAGCGCGCCGCCTTCGACGAGCAGGGCCAGCTCGCGGGCCTCGTCGCTGGTGAAGGAGCCGGTGATCTGGGTGGAGCCCCCGGTGATGCCGACGTTGCAGGAGACGGACGGGTCGACCTGCGGCGAGGAGATGATCTTGCCGTCCAGCACGATCGCGACCCGGCGCTGCGGATCGCCGGCCGGGTGGCAGGCGGCCTCGCCGGTCAGCTGGGCCCAGCCCTTGCCGTCCTCGAACTCCACGGTGACGTGCCAGCCGGCACCGCTCTGCTGGTCGAACTGGGCGTCGGCGCCCTTGACGTCGTCACCCGTGAGCCTCGCGGCGTCCAGCCGGAGCCGCTCACCGGCCTCGTCGGCCAGGATCCGTTCGCCCTTTTCCTTCGGCTCGTCGGTCTCCGTGGCGGTGCCGAGCACCGGGTGGACGGACAGCTGTGCGGTGCGGCCCAGGACGTCGGCGGCCTTGCGCGGGTCCTGGACGCCGGGCAGTTCCACGATGATCCGGTTCTCACCGGAGCGGACGATGGTGGGTTCGGCGACGCCGAGCGCGTCGACCCGGCCGCGCAGCACCTCCAGGGTGCGGTCGGTGGCCTCCCCGTCGGCCTCGGCGGTGGGGGTGGAGCGGGTCTCCAGGACGATCTGGGTGCCACCGCGCAGATCCAGGCCCAGACGGACCGGGACGGTGACGGCGATGTACACGGACACGGCGATCACGAGGAGCGCGAACAACGCCCTGAAGCGGGCGGGACTTTTCACGGATGCCTCCAGCAGGCATACGGCCGCGGCCGGTGGACGGCGCGGCGGAGAGGAGGAAGGGACAGGGGACCTCAGGTGCTGGAGGACGTGGGCGGCGCCCGGCCCAGGACCGACGGCACGTGCGCGGTGCCGGCCGGGGCGTGACCGGTCACCGGCGCGGGGCGGGCCGGCCGGGGCGGGACACGGGGGGTGTGCGGGGGAGTGAAGAGCAGCGGACCGGTCGGCACCGTCCGCTCACCGGCATCGCGCTGCGGCCTGACGAGGAGGGTGCAGGCACCGACGTAGGCGTCGTCGGTGTGCGGGTGGGTGCCGGTCGGGTGGAACGCGGAAGCGGGGACCGCGGGCACCGGCGCGGACGCGGACGGGACGAGCCGGACGCCGTCGGTGAAACCGGGCGCGAGGGCCAGCAGGACGGCGGCCAGGGCGGCGAGGGCCGCACCGGCGCGGAGCGGAAGGCGGGCGGCCGGGCCCGTCCGGTCGGGGGTCAAGGCTCGACGAGTCCGGCGCGGATGGCGTAACGGGTCAGGTCCAGACGGTCCCGCAGGCCCAGCTTGTGCAGCAGGTTCTCCCGGTGGCGCTGCACCGTCTTGACGCTGATGAACAGCAGCTCGGCGATCTCCTTCGAGGAGTGCCCCTCGGCGACCAGCTTCAGCACCTCCTCCTCGCGCGGCGTCAGCAGCTGCTCGGGGGCCTCCTCGCCGTCACGGACCCGGTCCAGGTAGTTGCGGATCAGGGCGGTGACCGCGCCCGGGTAGAGGAACGGCTCGTCCCGCATCGCCGCCCGGCAGGCGGCGACCAGATCGCGGTCGGCGACGGACTTCAGCACGTAACCGCTCGCGCCGGCCTTGAGCGCCTGGAACAGGTACTGCTCGTTGTCGTGCATCGTCAGCATCAGGATGCGCACGCCGGGGCGCGCCGAGGCCAGCTCGCGCGCGGCCTGCAGACCGGTGAGCCGGGGCATGGCGATGTCCAGGACGGCCAGGTCGACCTCGTGGGCACGGGCCATGGCGATCGCCTCCGCGCCGTCCCCGGCCTCGGCGACCACCTCCAGGTCCGGCTCCCGGTCGAGGATGAGCCGGACGCCGCGCCGGACCAGGGCGTGGTCGTCGGCGAGCAGGATCCTGATCGTGGTCGGACGGGCGTCGTGGGTCATGACTGCTTCCTGACGGCGGGCGTGGCCAGCCTGATCCTCGTGCCGGCCGGTGTCGCGGGGCTGATGTCCAGTGTGGCCCCGATGAGCAGGGCCCGTTCGCGCATGCCGCGGATCCCGGCGCCCTCGTGGGCGGCGCCGATGCCGCGGCCGTCGTCGCTCACCTCGAGGACGACGCCGTCGCCGTCGCCGCGCAGGCTCACTTCGACGTTCCGCGCCCCGGAATGCCGGGCGGCGTTGGTCAGACCCTCCTGTGCCACACGGTAGATCACGAGCTCCGTCTCGTGATCGAGCGGGGGCAGGTCGGTGTCGAAGCGGCGCACCACACGCAGCCCGGTGTGCGTGGCGAACTCGGTGGCGAGCGAGGTGACCGCGCTGACCAGACCGAGGTCGTCCAGGACGCCCGGCCGCAGCCGGCGCACCAGGCGGCGGACCTCGTCCAGGCTCCCCCGGGTGATCTCCTGCGCCTGCTGGAGTTCACCGCGCAGCGGATCGGACGCCTCGTCACAGGCCCGTTTCAGGGCCAGCAGGATGGCGGTCATGCTCTGCCCGACCTCGTCGTGCAGCTCCTGGGCGATGCGGCGCCGCTCGGCCTCCTGGGCGAACAGGACGCGGGCACTGCTCGCGGCGCGCTCCCGCTCCAGCCGCTCCAGCATGGCGTTGAACGTCCTGACGAGTTCGGCGACCTCGCCACCGCCGTGCACGGGAAGCCGCTGACCGGGGCGCAACAGGTCGACGGTGGTCATCAGCCGGGTCACCCGGTCCAGCGGGGCGAGCCCGATGCGCAGCAGGGCCGCGTTGGCCACGAGCATCACGCCCAGGCCGCCCACGAGGATCACCGCCTCGGTCAGCAGCACCGGAACCGACACGGTCACCGGAGCCAACAGCAGCAGCGCGGTGGCCGTGCCCAGCACCACCGCGTTGAGCCCGAAGATCCGCCAGTACAGGGACACGGAGGTCACGCCTTCCTCTTTCTCGTCAGCCTCTACTGTCGGTCACCGTGCCGCCCGGTGCGGCCGCGGCCCCTGATTCCGGCGAACAGCGGCCAGCGTGCACGGCCCCGGTTCTCGCGGTCCATGGGCCCCGCGCCCCATTTCCGGCGGCCCGCCGCACCCATCCCGTACGGGGTGGGTCCCACGCCCCCCCACAGATGGGTACCGCGCCCGATGGGCCCGCGAGGGGGGAAGGGCGATGGTGAGGACATCACCCGTCCGTTCTTTGAGAGGACCTTTCGTGTCGCTCGACCTGCCCCGCACCGAACTGCGCCCCGACCACCCCGCCGCCGACGAGATCCGGCAGCGCCTCGAGCACGCCCGCAGTACGCGCCTCGCCCAGCTCAAGGCCCTCGACGAAACCGGGCAGAGTCCCGACGACCACCTCATGTCCAACCAGAAGGACGCCATCAAGCGGGCCCTCACGGAGATCGACGAGGCGTTCGCCCGCCTCGCCGGCGGGACCTACGGAATCTGCCTCGGCTGCTCGAAGCCCGTACCGCCGGAGCGGCTGGAGATCCTCCCGCACACCCGGCACTGCGTGAGCTGCCAGAGCCGCGCGGCCTGACCGCGCCCCGTTCCGTCCCTCCCTCCCGCTTAGCCCAAGGGGTGAAGTGGTGACCCACCAGACCATCGGTGAGCGCGACACGGTCCTCACCTCCGGGGACCTCGCCGCGCTGCGCGACAACCTGCACGAGCAGCTGCTGTTCCGCGAGGAGCAGTTGCGGCAGTTCGCCGCCGACTCCCCACCCCCTGCCGACGGCCCGCACGGCGCCGGCCAGATCGAGGTGCGCGTCAAACTCGCCGCTTCCGCCCGCATGGTGCTCGCCGACGTCGAGGCGGCGCTCACCCGCATGGACACGGGCACCTACGGCACCTGTCACCTGTGCCGTCGCCCCATCCAGCGCGAGCGCCTCCTCATCGTCCCGCAGGCCCGCTACTGCGCCCGCTGCCAGCAGGTGCGGGAGGCGGCGCGATGACCGTGGTCCGGCGTCCGCGACCGGTGTCCGCGCGGCACGTCCCCCGGCCGCCGTGCCGGCGGTGCTCCGGGATCGCGCTCGACATGGGCAGCGCGCGCACGCGCGCGTGGCTCGCGGGGCGGGGGACGGTGCTCGACGTGCCGACGGTGACCTTCCCGGGCAACGGTGCCCTCCACCCCATCCAGCGCGGCACCATCGTCGACACCCCGGGCACCGCCCGGATGCTCGACCGGCTGCTCGGGCCCCGTCTGCCCCGTTTCGGCCGCCCCCTGGTCGTCGTCACGGCACCGGTCCTGGACGGGCTCGCCTTCCGGACCGAGGCCCGGACGGCCGTCGAGATCCTCCGCCCGCGCGCCGTCCTGACCGTCCCGGGCGCGCGGGCGGTGGCCCTCGCCGCCGGCGCCGACCACGCCCGGCCCCTGCTGGTCGTGGACATCGGCGCGCACCTCACGGAGGTCGTCCTGCTCGCCGGGGGAGCGGTCACCGACGCACGCCGCACCGCGCTCGGCACCGGCGACCTGGCCGACGGCACGGCACCGGGGCAGCTCACCGAAGCCGTGGTCGACATGGTGACGGCGATGCTGCGGCAGGACCGCACCTCCCTCACCCGTGCCGCCCTGCGCCGTGGAGTCCTCCTGGCCGGCGGAGGCGCCCTGCGCCCCGACGTCACCCAGGACCTCCCCGACCGGCTCGGCTGTCCCGTGCAGCCGGTGCCGTCCCCGCACACCGCCGCCGTCCGGGGCGCCGCCTGTCTCCTCGCCTCGGCGCACCACCACCCCTCGGTCACCGACACCGTCTGACCCGGCCCACCCCGACCCGTTCCCCCGTCCCCACCCGACCCGACCGCACCTCTCTCCCCACCTGCCTGCGACCCGAGACCCCGAAGGAGCCACGACGTGGCGGGCGAGATACCACCAGCGCAACCACCCCCCGGCCCACCCCCGCGCCCCCTGCTGTGGCGCTGGCGGCGCAACCCCCTGCGCCGCCGCACCGACGTGCTCCAGGCCTGGCTCGGCCTCGGGCTGCTGCTCGCCGTACTGGCCGTGGCGCCCGTGGTCACCGTTCTCGTGGCCGACGCCGCCCACCGCCACTACGAGGACACCGCCCGCCACCAGACCCTGACCCGGTACGAGACGACCGCGACCCTCACCCGGGACGCCCCACGCCATCCGGAGCCGGGGTCGGACGAGGAGAAGAAGACCCGCTACCCGGTCGAGGTCCGCTTCGTCACCCGGGAGGGGCGGACCCGCACGACCCGGACCGAGGTCCAGCCGGGGCTGACCGCCGGCAACGAGGTCCGCATCTGGGTCACCGTCGACGGCGAGACGACCGATCCGCCGCTGACCCGCGAGGAGATCCGCAGCCGCAGCATGGGCTGGGCCCTCCTCGCCGCCATCGGCGTCGCCCTCACCGGTGCCGCCGCCCACGCCCTGGCCACCCTCGCCCTGCGCCGCCGCAACCTGGCCGGCTGGGCCGCCTCCTGGGCCGAGACGGCCCCGCGCTGGACGACACCCACCTGAGCCGCCGGGGCCGGTGTCCCCGGGGTTCGGGGGTGAGGGTCTTGACGCGGCGGAGGGCGAGGCCGACGCGATGCACAAGAAGGCCGACGCCTTCGAGCGGTACGGCGACGCGGCGGTGCTCCAGACGCTGGTCGAGGCGCTGCCGCAGGTGGCCGGAAAGGCGGCCGAACCGCTGGCCGCCGTGGACGAGCTGACCGCCACCTCCACGGACGGCGCGGGGCAGCTCCCGCGCACGGTCGCCGACAACGCCGCCCAGGGCGTGGAACCGCTCAGCTCCACCACGGGCGTCGACCCCGCCCGGCTCCTCCAGCGCCTCGCCCGGCGCGGTACGCCGGCGCCCCTCCGCGCCGGGCGAGCCGGCCAGCGGCAGGGCCGACGTCACCGAGTGACCGCCTGAGACCTTTCTCCGCCCGGGGGCCCGGACGCCGAACAGGCGTCCGGGCTCCGTCGTGCGGGCACGACGGACCGGTTCGAAACTTTCGTCAGCACCTGAGGGGGGTTCGGTGAGTCGATGCCGTGTGTCGGGGTCACTTGGCGCTTGACCGGTCAAGTGAGCGCGTTGACCTCGGATGACGTGGGACTCCTCACGGTGTCACTCATCCGAAGTTTTCGAAACTTCTACCGAAACTGTTGACGGTTGATGCGGACAGACCAACACTGTCGGGCGTTGACCCGCATCGCCGACCGTCACAAGGAGGCGCACCACATGCATGTGCTCGCCCGCCCGGGAGGCCGCCGGAGCGGCCGCCTGGTCCTGAGCCTCAGAAGCACCTGGGGCATCGTTCTGGCCGCCCTGGCCGTGATGCTCCTGCCCGGCACCGCCACCGCCGCCCCGGTCATCACGACGAACCAGACCGGCACCAACAACGGCTACTACTACTCGTTCTGGACCGACGCCCAGGGAACGGTCTCCATGGACCTGGGCTCCGGCGGCAACTACAGCACCCAGTGGCGCAACACCGGCAACTTCGTCGCCGGCAAGGGCTGGAGCACCGGTGGCCGCAAGACCGTGAACTACTCGGGCACCTTCAACCCGTCCGGCAACGCGTACCTGACGCTCTACGGATGGACGACCAGCCCGCTCATCGAGTACTACATCGTCGACAACTGGGGCACCTACCGGCCGACCGGCGAGTACAAGGGCACCGTCACCAGCGACGGCGGCACGTACGACATCTACAAGACCACCCGGTACAACGCCCCCTCCATCGAGGGCACCAAGACCTTCGACCAGTACTGGAGCGTCCGGCAGTCGAAGCGCACCGGCGGCACCATCACCAGCGGCAACCACTTCGACGCCTGGGCCGGCAAGGGCATGAACCTGGGCAACCACAACTACATGATCATGGCCACCGAGGGCTACCAGAGCAGCGGCAGCTCCAACATCACCGTGAGTGAGGGATCCGGCGGCGGCGGTGGCGGTGGCGGCGGCGGTGGCGGCGACACCGGCGGCTGCACCGCGACCCTGTCGGCCGGTGAGAAGTGGGGCGACCGGTACAACCTCAACGTCTCGGTGAGCGGCTCGAGCAACTGGACCGTGACGATGCGGGTCCCGTCCCCGGCGAAGGTGTCGTCGACCTGGAACGTCGGCGCGTCCTACCCCGACAGCCAGACGCTGGTCGCCCGGCCCAACGGCAACGGCGACAACTGGGGCGCGACGATCCAGACCAACGGCAACTGGACCTGGCCCACGGTCTCCTGCAGCGCCGGCTGATCCTGTCCGAGGAGGACTCACCACACATGACCACCACACGACCCCCGGCGGTACGGCGCCTGGTGTCAGGGCTGGCCGTCGCCGCGCTGACCCTGGCGGGCACGGTCGCCTCCGCCGCCCTCGACGCCGCCCCGGCGCGCGCCGCCGCCTGCAACGGCTACGTCGGGCTCACCTTCGACGACGGCCCCTCCGCCGGCAGCACCCCGAGCCTGCTCAACGCGCTCAAGCAGAACGGGCTGCGGGCCACCATGTTCAACCAGGGCCAGTACGCCGCCGCCAACCCCTCCCTGGTCAAGGCCCAGGTGGACGCGGGCATGTGGGTCGCCAACCACAGCTACACCCACCCCCACATGACCCAGTTGAGCCAGGCGCAGATGGACTCCGAGATCTCCCGCACCCAGCAGGCGATCGCGAACGCGGGCGGCGGCACGCCGAAGCTGTTCCGCCCGCCCTACGGCGAGACCAACTCGACCCTGCGGTCGGTCCAGGCCAAGTACGGCCTGACCGAGGTCCTCTGGGACGTCGACTCGCAGGACTGGAACAACGCGAGCACCGACGCGATCGTGCAGGCCGCCTCCCGGCTCACCGACGGCCAGGTCATCCTCCTGCACGACTGGCCGGCGAACACCCTGGCCGCCATCCCGCGCATCGCGCAGAACCTGGCCTCCCGGGGCCTGTGCACCGGCATGATCTCCCCGCAGACGGGCCGCGCCGTCGCCCCCGACGGAGGCGGCTCCGGCGGGGGCGGCGGTGGAGGCGGCGGCAGTGCCTGCACCGCGGCCCTGTCCGCAGGCAGCCGCTGGGGCGACCGGTACAACCTCAACGTCTCGGTGAGCGGCTCGAGCAACTGGACCGTGACGATGAAGGTGCCGTCCCCGGCGAAGGTGTCGTCGACCTGGAACGTCGGCGCGTCCTACCCCGACAGCCAGACGCTGGTCGCCCGGCCCAACGGCAACGGCGACAACTGGGGGGTGACGATCCAGACCAACGGCAACTGGACCTGGCCCACGGTCTCCTGCAGCGCCGGCTGACCTCCGCGCACCCGATCCACCGCACCCGTGGCGCGGCGGCACCGTCCGCCGCGCCACACCCCTGTCCGCGGTGCCGTCCTCACGGAGGTGCCGGGGCGGGCGCACGGCCGGTTCACTCCCACGTCGCCTCACCCCGCCCGGTGGCCCGCGTGGGGTCCCGCACCTCGGGACGCTCCACCGTGGATCCGGGGGCGGCCCGGTCGGGGGCGGCGGGGCTGTGCGGGGACTGCGGCGGGGGCGGGGGCGTGGCGTCGCCGGGCGTCCCCTCACCGGCGGCGGGCATGCGCAGGGCGAGCAGGGCGACGTCGTCCCCGGCGGGGGCGATCCGCTCCAGCAGTTCGTCGCAGAAGTCGTCCACGGTCCGCCCGGCCATGCGCCGGGACAGGATTCCCGCGTGGTGCCGGAGCTTGGCCAGGCCGAGGTCGATGGAGCGGCCCCGGCTCTCCACCAGGCCGTCGGTGTAGAGGAGCAGGGTGGAGTCCGGAGGGAGGTCCTCGTACGCGTCGGGCCAGTTCAGGCCCAGATCCAGCACGGCGCTCATGCCGATCAGCGGCCCGTGGCCGCCGGTCAGGAAGCGGGTGTCGCCCGCGCTGGTCACCAGGAGGGGCGGCGGGTGCCCGGCGGTGACCCAGTGCAACTGCCAGGGACCGCCTTCCCCGCCCTCGACGCGGGCGAAGATCAGGGTGGCCATCGGGGCGTCACTGGTGTGGGTCACGGCCTCGTCCAGGCGGCGCATGATCACGCTGGGCGGTTCCTGGTGGTCCCAGGCCAGGGCGCGCAGCATGTTGCGGACCTCCGCCATGTGCGCGGCGGCCTGCCGGTCGTGGCCGACCACGTCCCCGATGACCAGGGCCGTGACGCCGTCCGCGAGCCGGAAGGCGTCGTACCAGTCGCCCCCGATCTCCATGGCGCCCTGCGCGGGGAGGTAACGGGCGGCCATCCGCAGGCGGCCCACCTGGGGGAGCGGGGCGAGCAACTGGCGCTGCATGGTCTCGGCCACGTTCCGCTGTTCGTGGTACAGCCGGATGTTGTCCAGCGCCATCCCGATGCGCCGGCCGATGTCGGACAGCAACCTGATCTCGGCGTCCGAATGGGGGGGAGCGGACTCGGCGCGTGCCACGGTCAGCATCCCGAAGGACCGCCGGCGGGCGCGCAGCGGCACCACGACGGCCGACCGGCCGCCGAGCCGGTCGAACAGCACCCGGTGGGTGGTGGCCAGCGGGGCGTCCGGGGCCGCGGCGAGTTCCTCGCCGGTCGTCCGAACGGGCTCGTCGCCGCTCATGACGTGCTCCACCGCCCGGCGGCTCCTCTCCGGCAACGGCGGGAGCGGTTCCTCCAGGGCCACCGGCCGCTCCCCGCCACGGGGGCCGCGGACGGCGAACCGCTCCCCTTCCCCCGCCACCTCGGGCCACAGGTCCAGCGCGGCCCAGTCACCCATCCTCGGAACCAGCAGTCGCAGCAGCCGGCGGCCCATGCCGGAGGCGTCCACGGTGGACACGAGCAGCACCGAGACGTCCGCCACCAGGTTCAGCCGGGCGGTCAGCGCCTCCAGCGCGGCGGTGCGCGCCGCGGCCCGCTCCTCGGCCTCGCGCTGCAGGCTGAAGTCGTGGAAGACGACCACCGTCCCGGCCCGGCGCCCCGCCACCCGCAGGGAGGCGGCCGACCAGATGATCGGCACGGTCGTCCCGTCGGCGCGCAGGAAGTACTCCTCGCCGCTCAGTTCCTCGGCCCTGCCCCCCTGCAGGAGGGTCCGCATCGGGCACAGCTCGCGCGGCACGGGGCTGCCGTCGTGCCGACGGTGCAGCAGGTCGTGCGCGTCGCAGCCGCGCATCTGCTCCGCCGACCGGCCCAGCAGGTGCTCGGCCCAGGGGTTGACGAACGTGATGAGCCCCGAGGTGTCGACCGTGAGGACGCCCGCGCCCAGATCCCGGAGGACGGCGTGCAGGAAGACCGTCCCCGAAGCCCGGTCGGTGATCCGGTCGGTCCCGCCCACGGCCCCACCGTCCCCTCGTCGTGCCGGACGTCCCTCCGGAGTGCGTGCCGCAGCCTTCGCTCCTCTCTCGGAGCCGTGTGCCCAGCGGGTTCCGAACCATGCTCGGCCGCGTGATCGGCGGAACGCGAGGTCACACCCGGGTCCGGTCACGGCGGCCCGCCCTCAGCCGTCCTCGTCGTCCGACGAGCGGCAGCGCTTCGGGAAGGAGGTGTCACCGTCGGGCGTGGCGAGGAAGAAGACGTCGATGCGGACCCTGCCGGACGGCCCGCCCTTCCAGTAACCCCGCTTGGGGGCGTGCTCGAAGCGGGAGAACCCGTCGGTGACGATCGAGTTGACCCGTTCGGCGGCCTCCTGGCCCGGCCCCGGATCCGGCGCGGTCCCGAACGAGAGCACGAATCCCGCCGTGCGGTCCGCCACGCCGGCCCGGCCCAGCTGCGCGCCGAACTGCTTCCGTACGGACGCGGCGCTGCCCGTCCGCACGGTGAAGCTGCACGGTTTGAGCACCAGACCGCGCTGAGCGGGCTGTGTGCTCGCCGGCGGGCTCGGAACGGTCGGCGCCGGCGTCGCACCCGTGCGTTCCTCCCGCGGCAGGGAACCCAGCGCGATCACCAGCAGCAGCAGGAGCAGGTCGGCGAAGAGCCACCCGGCGAGCAGGACGGTGCTGCCGGAAGCGGCCCGCTGCGGCAGCCGGCTCACCGCAGGTCCCCGTACGGGGGCGGATCGGCGTTGTCCAGCCCGCCGGGCGGGAGGTGACCGTTGCGGCTGTCGAGGCGGTCGACGAGCTGCCAGATGCCCCGGGTGGAGTCGACCAGGTTCTCCGTCCGCTCGGTGAACACCAGCAGCGCCTCCCCGAGGCCGCGGGCCAGATCACGGACCGCGGCGACGGCGAGGTCGTGCCGGTGGATCTCCTGCCCGGTCGCCTCCTGGGCCCGCCGCAGGTCGCCGACGAGCGTCTCGATGGCGGCGCGGAGCTTCGCCTCGTCCTCGGCGGTCTGCTCACGGATCCGGATCAGGTCCTGGGCCAGTTGGCCGGGCGGGGTGAGCGCCCGGATCAGCCGGGTCAGCTCGTCGACCGTCGTCGTCCAGCCGTCCAGCGCGGTCTGGATCCTGCTGCCGGGCCCGGTCTCCAGTACGGCCGTGATCTCCTCGGAGGTCCTGCGCAACGCCGACTCCAGCTGCTGCGTACCGGCGTTGAGCTGGGCGGCGAGCCGCTCCGCGCTCCGGTTGTCCAGCGGCTTGCCGACCGGCCGCGCGGGTGTGGCCAGCAGGAACGTCGCCAGGGCCAGCTCGGTGGCGAGCCGGTGGCGCTCCTCGGCGCGGGACAGCCGCCGCTCCCGGTTGCGCTGCAGGGCGTGCAGCGCCAGGGTCAGCACCGCCACGAACAGGACGAGCAGGGTGACGTGGACCGCGGACGTGC
This sequence comes from Streptomyces griseomycini, assembly GCF_014203535.1. GTDB lineage: Bacteria > Actinomycetota > Actinomycetes > Streptomycetales > Streptomycetaceae > Streptomyces > Streptomyces griseomycini. The sequence continues at coordinate 95,283 of NZ_JACHJI010000011.1, read as the reverse complement.
CCAGCGTCACGGTGGTCGGCTCGGGCGGGCTGCCCTGGGGGAAGCCCTGGGCCCAGCCGAGCAGGAAGGCGTCCTCGCCGGGGTCCGCCCGGTAGGCGTCGAGGGCGTCCCGCAGCCGCCACCAGGTGAGCGCGATGGGCGCGAAGACCAGCACGTCGCGCGTCACGGCGAGCCAGCCCTCCAGCGTGGTCCCGCCCTTCACGGGTGCGTCGGGGAGCAGCACCTCGGGCGGGTAGGCGGCGACCAGGTCGGTGCCGGCGAGGGTGGCGCCGCCCCGTTCCAGGTCGGCCACGATGCGGTCGAGGACCCGGGTGTCGGACCCGTCGGCGCGGCCCCGGTCGGCGAGGGCGCCGATCCGCGCGGCGACGTGTCCGAGTTCCGGCTCGGTGCCGGAGCGTGGCGGCGGGACCGAGCCCGTCGCCGACGGCGTTGCCTCTTCAGTCGATGTCATACGGCGCCATTCGTGTCGTCCGGCGGTGTGCGCGGGGAGGGCGTCGGGCGAGAAGGTCAGCGGACGGAGGTCAGCACGAAGAAGCTGACCAAGCCGATCAGGGCGAGGGCGAGCGCGGTCACGACGAGCACGTTCACGGTGTCCGGTCGTCCCGGCCGGCCGCGCCGGGTGCCGAGGCCGGCCGACGGACCCCACTGCGCGGGGTCCGGGACGGCCCCGTGGGGTGCGTGGGCGGTGTCCGGGGGCGCACCGGCCGCATCCAGCCGCGCCCCCGCCGGGTACGGGGCCGGCCGGGCGGCGGGCGGCTCCGGTGGCGCGGGGGGACGGCCGAGCACCGGCCCGCCCGGACGGTGCCGGCGCCCGGACCCCGGCGCGGGGGCGGCGTAGCCGTGGTCGCGGAGGAACTGCTCCGAGATCTCGTACCGGATCCGCTGCTCGGCCCCCTCGTCCGAAGCCAGTTCCAGCGCGGCGGCGAACAGCCCCAACGGCGCCCGGACCCCGGCGCGTTCGATCAGGACGGCGGCGTCGTCGCGCTTCAGCCGCGGACCGTAGGCGGCGAGCAGCAGATGGCGGAAGCAGTCGACCTCCTTCACACGGTCGCCGCCGGCGATGCGGTCCACCGGACCGAGCAGGAGGCCGTGGTCGTACCACAGCCGGGCGGTGCCCCGGCCCTCCCCGGCGTCGCCGAGGTGGCGCAGCACGAGGTGCGCGGCCTCCGGGTAGCGGTCGGCGTATCTGCCGACGAAGTCCAGCAGTTCGTCCGCCGGGCTGGCGGCCAGGAGGCCCGCACGGTCCAGTTCGGCGGCCGGCAGTCCGAGGTACAGGGCGACGACCAGCAGCCGCCGGTGCCCGGCCCGGCTCAGGTCCAGGCCCCCGTGCGGTACCTGCGGGCGGAAGGAGGAGGCCACCACCGCGGGCGGCGGTTGGGCGTCCCTGACCGCTTCCACCAGCGGGTCGGGGCCCTGCCCGGCCAGGCACGCGTCCACAGCCTCGTGCAGGAGGAGGTCGCGCAGCTCGGGGTGGTGCCGGGCCCGCCGCTCGTCGCGGCGCCAGCGCCGCAGTGCCCCGGCGAGCCACTGCGCGGGCTGCCCCCGCAGCTCCCCGGTGAGCCGGGCCCGTACGGACGTCAGGGTGCCGCGGGCAGCCGCCCTGTCGAGCAGGTCGTCGTCGAGGAGGACGTCGAAGTGCACCCGCACGTCGGCGATCCGGCCGTCGACGACCGGCACCGACCGCTGCCAGGCGGTCACGTCGTCCGTGGTGCGGATCGGGGTCCGCGGCCGGATCCGCTCCAGCGCCGCGTGCCCGGCCTCCCGGTACAGGTCCACCAGCCGGGCGGCGAAACGGGTGGTGTCCGTGTCGGGGGGAGTCTCGGCCACGTCGACGCGGTTGCGCTGGTTGATGTACATCGACTGGGGCGGGCGGGCGGCGAGGAACACCACGCGGGGCTGGTGGCTGCCCTTGTCGGTGGACTCCCGGCTCGCGAAGGTCCAGGGCCGGCCGGAGACCGGACCGGTGATGTCGAGCAGGGCCGTCATCATCGGGAGGGCGTGGTCCGGCCGGGCGATCACGCTGAAGTCCTCGGCGGGTCTCTCGAGCACCCGGGCGACGAGCGCGGCGAGCTGTTCGGCCGGCACGTCGGCGATCCGCTCGCGCAGCGCGGCCAGCCCGGGCCGTGCGGCCTCCTCGAGGCCGGCGAGGTCGAGCGGGGCGAGGCGGCTCACGGTGCCGTCCGGTTCGTGCTCCCGCCAGCCCGGCCAGTCGTGCAGTCCGAGGGCGAGACCGGGGCCGATCGCGTGCGGGGCGCCGACCAGGACGTGGGTCAGGGTGGCGCCGCCCCGGCCGTGCGGGTTGCGGGAGGGCAGTTTGCGCAGCACGGCCGCCTCGTCGTCGAACACCAGGTGGACGAGGCTGGCGGCCGCCTCGGTCCGGTCGCCCTGGCCGTCCTGGGTGGCCCAGACGTACTGGAGCCGCTTGGCCCAGCGGTCGATGGTGGGCAGCCCGGAGTGCGCGAGGGGGCGGACCCCGGCGTTGCCCTCGTGGTCCCGCTCGGCCCAGCCGAAGAGGATCTGGTCGACCGTCGTCATCCGGCAGCTCCCTGGCCGAGGTCGGTGGGGCCGAGGACCCCGCACATGGCGAAGAGGGCGAGCATGGGTTTGAGGGTGCGGCGCGGCGCGAAGCTCCCGTGCGGGGAGCGCTGGAGACCGTCCGTCTCGACCGCCCCGTGACCGGTCGCGGTGGCGAAGTGCAGAGTGGAGCGGGCGCACCGCACGAAGGGGGCGAGCCAGCCGCGGGCGCCCCGGGAGCTGAGGAAGGCGTAGGCGTCCTCGCTCTCCTCCTCCACGGTGGCGAGGTTCAGCTCCTCGTCGGGGGAGGCGTTCTGGAACCACCGGTCGACCAGGCCCTCGTGGTGCCGCAGCAGGTCGCACTTGCCGATCACGACGGCGGCCGGCAGGGGGAGGAACTGCGACCCGTCGACCCCGCGCAGCCGCCCGATCTTGTCCAGGACCACACCGAAGGACGGATCGCCGGTGACGCTGCCGGTCGCGGCCGTCAGCCCGCGGATGCGGGTCGGGTCGACCACGAAGACCAGGGCGCTGACGGCGCCGAGGAACGGCACCTCGGAGTCGTGGTCGGCGAGCCACTCGCCGGAGACGTCGAAGAAGGCGACGGCGAAGCTGCGCCCGGTGTTGCTGTTGTGGATCCACAGGGCGTCGGTGAACTCCGGCGGCTGGGCGGGGGTTCCGGCCAGGCCCTGGCCCTGGTCCAGGAACGGGCGGACGACGTCCTTCAGGTAGCGCTGGTGCAGTTTCAGGTCGAGCCCGCCGACGACCAGGCCGAGGCGGGCCATCCGGTCGACGTCGGAGAGCATGCCGAGCATGGCGGCGAGCAGATGGCTCTTGCCGGCGGCGGACTCGCCGACCACGCCGATGACCAGGGGCTCGCCGAAGTCGCCGTAACGGCCGGGCAGCACGTGCGGTTCACCGCCGCCGCCGGCGCACAGCCGGTAGGCGTCGAGCCTGCGGTGGTTCCAGCGCACGTCGTCCTCGCCGTCGAGGCGGACGAGCGGTTCGGGACGGCCGTCGGCGTCGAGGGTGACGGTCTCGGCGTTCGCCCAGTCGACCATGCTCAGGCAGATGGGGCACCTCACATGTCCTGCCACGTCACTCCTCCCGTCAGTTCAGTACCGAGACGAAGAGCACCAGCATGCTGAGGCACGCGGCGAGCAGCACCATGGACACCACGGCGGCCTGGCGGTCGAAGGGCCGGGCCGGGCGCCCCGGGGGACGCTCCGGAGGGATGTGCGCCGGTCCCGGCGGCCGCTGGGCGAAGGCCCTCTGCCGGGCGCGCAGGTCGCGGAAGTGCTGCCGGGCCTGCTGTTCCAGCTCGGCGAGCCGGGGCGGGGCGGCGGGTCCCGGCCCCTGGGCGCCGGCCCGGCCCGTCCGGGCGTCGCGGCGCAGCCGGAGCGCGTATCCGGTGACGCGGTGGCGGGCCTCGTCGGTGAAGACCCCGTCGAGCAGGTTGCGCAGGGTGGTGTCGAGCCAGCGCACCCGGTCGCGCATGTCCGCCGCCGTGGTGGCCTCCTCGCCGGTGGCGAGGTGGAAGATGACCGCGCCCGCGGAGTACACGTCGTCCCGGCAGTCGGCCCGGCCCTGGCCCTTGGCCTGTTCCGGGGACCGCCACGGGTCGGCCCCGGCCGCGGCGCCGCGCGGCTCGCCCTCGTCCAGGACGAGGGCGAAGTCGGCCAGTTGCACCGTGGCCCCGTCCCACCACAGGGTCTCGGGCCGGATGTCCCGGTGCACCAGGCGCAGGTCGCCCAGGTGCCGCAGCACGGTGAGGACGCCGTCCACGACGGCCCACAGCTCGCCCGCCTCGAGCGGCAGCCGGTCGCCCATGTCGGCCAGGGGGCGGCCGCGCCGGGTGGCGACCAGGTAGGGCGCCCGGCCGTCCGGCCGGTAACCGACGACGCGGCTCAGCTCGGGCGGGTAGCGGGTGACGCCGAGCCGGCGGACCAGGACGTCGGCGGTCCTGACGGTCCGTTCCAGCTCCCGGCGGGCCCGGTCGGTGTGGGCGATGCGCTGCACGACGTGCTCCCCGCCGCCGTGCACGAGCAGGCCGCTGCGTTCCCGGAATCCGTCCCGGACACTTTCCCCCTGTTGATCGAAATCGATCTCGAAGAACGATTTTCCGCCATCGCGGCCACCACAGGTGATCATTTCAAGACGCTCGATCAAACCCGCCCCCGATGAGTGTGCTGCGGAATCCGAAACTACACCCACGGAGCGCCGCTGCGCGTACTCTTCTCCTCAACGGCCTTGGGCGCAGTGGTAGTTGGTTCGGGGGACGGTACGTGACCAGTTCGACGTGGGAACAAATGCGCGACGCCGACGCATTCGAAACGCTGGGCGAATTGTTTCCGGATGCGCTGAGCAGTCACGCATTCCTCGAGGACCTCGGGATAAGACCCGCCCTCCTGCCGCCGTTCGCCCCGCCGCTGCCCGCCGCCTCCTGGTGGCGCGCGGTGTGCCGGACCGTGGCGCAGGGCAGGTTCAAAGGCGTCTCGCTCGCCGACCTCCTCGACCGGGCGGCGGCCCGGTACCCGGGGCACACGGGCCTCGGGGCCCTGGCCGGCCGGGGCGCGGCGACCGGGCTGCGGGTGCTGTGCCTGATGTCCGCGCCGCTCGACGAGACCAGGCTGCGGCTGGGGGCCGAGCAACGCGTCATCCGCGAGGCGGCGGCCCGCTCCGCGGGCCGGCTGACGGTGGCGGTCCACCCGGCGGCCCGGGTGTCCGACATCCTCCCCCAGCTCCAGGCGTTCGGGCCGCGGATCGTGCACTTCGCCGGGCACGGCACGGACGACGGCCGGCTGCTCTTCGAGGACGAGGCGGGCACCTCCGCCGCGGTCCCGGTCCGGGCACTGGCCGACGCGCTCGCCCTGCACGCGCCGCTCGACTGCGTCGTCCTCAACTCCTGCTGGTCGGCTGCGTACGCGGACGCCCTGCTCGGCTGCGCCGACACCGTCGTGGGCACGGACGGCGAACTCGGGGACGACGCCGCGATCGCCTTCGCCGAGGGCTTCTACGGCTCCCTGGCCCACTCCGACGCCGTCGACCGGGCGTGCGCGGCGGGCCGCGCGGCCCTCGGGCTGCGCGGTCACGCGCCGGACGAGGTCCACCACGTCTCCCGCGGGACCCGGGCGGCATGACGGCACCCGACACCCCCGCCCCGACCTCCGCCGCGCCCGACGTCGCCAGCTCCTTCGAGCGCGGGCTCCAGCGCGGCGACAATCCGCAGGTGGCCGGCGCCGACGGCCCGGCCTCCACCACCCTGGACTCGCGCTGGCTGGGCTCCTGGCGACGGCCCGGCTCCAGACGCCGCGCACCCTGCCGGGTGTGCGGCCACACCTTCCGGCTGGACGACACCGTGTACCTGCGCCACGCGGAGGACGGCAGGCTGACCGACGTCACCCATCATCTGCGCACCCTGCCGTGCAGCGGCGACGCCCCGGCCGCCGGCCCGCCCGACCCGCACGCGCAGGCGGCCTTCTTCCGCGGCGTCGACCGCACCGACCCGTCGCCGGACACCCTGCGCACCGTACGGCTGATGCCGGGCGACCCGGTGCTCGGGCATCCGAGGCAGCGCAACGCCTGCTTCGTGTGCACGCACACCTTCCGGCTGTTCGAGACGGTGGTCGTCTGCCCGTGCTCGCCCGAGGAGCCCGGCTGCCGCAAGGCCGTCCACCAGGATCCGGCGCGCGGACTCGGCTGCTTCGAACAGTGGCGCAGCGAACTGACCGTCCAGCAGTGCCCGATGAACTTCCGTACCCTGAGGCGGGACTGACGTGGGGCGCTTCGACCGGCACACCCTCGTCCCCGGCTGGGACCAGCAGCGGCTGGCCGGGGCCACCGTCGTGGTGTGCGGGACGGGCGCGCTGGGCAGCCAGTGCGCGCAGGCGCTGGCCCTGGCCGGGGTCGGCCGGCTGGTGCTGTGCGACCCCGACGACGTCTCGGAGTCGAACCTCAGCCGCGCCCCGCTGTTCCGCGCCGACGACGTCGGACGGCCCAAGGCGCCCACCGCGGCCCGCCGGCTCGCCGAGCTGTCCCCGGTGACCCGGGTCGACGCCCGGACCGCGCCCCTGGTCAGCGGGGTGGGGCTGGCCGAACTCCGGGACGCCTCGCTGGTCGTGGGCTGCCTGGACAGCCTGGCCGCCCGGCTCCAGCTCGCCGGCCGCTGCCTCCTGGCGGGCGCGACGCTGCTGGACGGCGGCACCAGCCCCTGGGGCGGCGAGGTACGGCTGTACGAGCCGTCCGGGCCCTGCTTCGGCTGCGGCCTGACCGACCGGGACCGGGCCGTCCGGGACGACCCGTGGGCCTGTGCGGACGCCGTCGTGCCGGAGACCGGCGCCTCCGCGCCCGTCTCCGCGCTGATCGGCTCGTGGCTGGCGGTGACCGCGGTACGGCTGCTGTGCGGCGCGGACACCACGCCGGGCCTGGTCCGGGTGGACGCCGCGGGCGGGACCGCGGTCCCGGTCACCGTGCGCCGCGACCCCGGATGCCCGCTGCACACCCGCATCCCCGCCGACCTGGTGGCCCCCGTCCCGGAGACGGTGCTGTCCACCCCGGCCGACCTGACCGCCCACCTGGCCCCCGAGGAGACCGTGATGACCTGGGCGCCGTTGCCCGGCTCCGCGCCCACCCGCGAGTCCACCCGGCTCGCGGACGCGCCCCCGCGCGCCCGGCTCACCGATCTCGGCGTCGCCCCGCGCGAGATCCTGCCGGTCCTGGTGGCCGGCCGCACCCGCAGAATCCGCTACCTGGAGCTCTCCGAGGCCGGCGGGAAAGGAACGCCCCGGTGACATACGAAGCGGGCAGGCTGCCCAACGAGATCAAACGCGTCCTGGTCGACACGCTGGCGGACATCTACCGCACCCAGAACCAGGCCGAGGAACTGCTGGAGGACATGGACTTCCCCCCGCAGACCCGGCCCCGCTGGGACGCGAGCCAGGAGGTCGTCGCCTACTGGCGGCAGGTGGTGCGCGCCCTCGAGCTGGGCGCCGTGCGGCGCGACGGCGTCCGGCAGCTGCTGGAGACGGTGCTCAGGCGCTACCCGGGCAACCAGGACCTGCAGAAGATCCGGGACTTCCTCGGCGAGGAGGGACAGGAGCGCGACGGCGCCGGCGGGAACGCCGACACGCTGTACCGGACGGTGGAGTTCGTGGGCAGCGAGGACTACCCGGAGCTGCTCAGGCTGGTCCGGGAGGTGCTCGACACCGACGCCGTCCAGCTGTACGCCGGCCACCGGCAGGCCGCCTACCGGGTCGCCGAGCTGCCCCCGGACCGGCTGGAGCGCCTGCGGGAGCGGGCCGCGCGCATCGCACCCGGCGTGGAGGTGTTCTGCGGCGAGTACGACTTCCGGCCGACCCTGTACACGCGCCTGCAGGTCATGGGCCCCGACGGTCAGCAGTTCGAGATCCCGTACGTCCCCAACACGACCCTGCCGAGCGATCTCGTCCCGGCCGTCTGGGCGCAGTACCGGCCGGAGGTGGCCCAGGACGCCAACGGACAGCTGCTGCGGGCCGTCGTCGACTACCGCGACGAGAACGGCGAGGCCCGCCGCCTCGACCCGGAGCAACCCCTGTACAACCAGGGCGTCCGGGACGGCGGCCAGCTGCAGATGTCGGCCGAGTCGACGGCCGGTGTCGACAGCTGGCTGCGGTTCGAGGCGCTGACGCGGGCCCGTGACGACATCGTGGAATTCGCCGCGGACCACGAGGAGTTCACGCTGGTCGGCATGGACGACGACAAGCTCCCGGTCGAGTACACGGTGGAGCTGGGCGTCCCCGGCTTCGCCCCGCCCGACGACCCGGAGGCCTGGCCGCTGGAGCCCCGGCGCATCGACCGGCACGACCTCGTGATCTGGATGCCGTCCGAATTCCCCATCCAGGCACCGCGGGTGCTGTGGCGGTCGGACGTCTTCCACCCGAACATCGCCCGCGACGAGGACCGCAAGGGATCGGTGTGCCTCGGCCCGCTGATGACCGACTACACGCCCGACCTGAGCATGTACTCCCTGTGCCAGATGCTCATCGACATGGCCCGGTACCGCAACTACGAGATCCTGCCGCACGACTACCGGATGGCCATGGACTTCGACAGCCTCGTGCAGGACATCGTCGAGCGCGGCGGATACCTCGACGGGGCCGCTGCCGCCTGGGCGTTCTCCTGGGAGGGCCAGGAGCGCATCAAGGAGATCGGCGGCACCACCTGGCTGGCCCGCGCGGGGCTGACCCAGCGGGCCGACCGCTCCCGTTTCCTGGAGGTCCACCGCGTGGAAGCGAGCCCGGATGAGTACTGAGAACCGCGCCGGCGCGGCCATGGTGCTGCTCTACAAGAGCACGTCCTTCGACTACGTGGGCAAGATCTCCCTGTCCTCCCTGATGGTCGAGGCGCTGCGGCGGGAGCTGGAGGAGGGCGATCCTGAGGACCAGCTGATCATGCACCTGCGCTACGTGCGCAGGCCCGACCCCCGGCTGGCGGACGGCCCGCGCACGATCCACAACCTGCGCAGCCAGATCGGCCGGCTGGGGGTGATCGTCTCCCGCGCCGGGGAGACCGTCGTCGACCGGGAGTACCCGGTGCGGGAGCTGCTCGGCCCGGTCCTGCAGCACGTGGTGCAGCAGATCGACCCCGACGAGCAGGTGTGGGGCTTCTGCCTGGACCACCCCTCCCTCGGCGGTCTGTCGCTCGGGCGCTCGACCCCCGAGGTCGAAGGCACCATGGACCTCAACCTGCGGGAGAGCAGGCGCAGTTTCACCGTGCGCAAGGTGGCCGAACCACCGGTGCCCGGGGTCGACCCGCAGGAGCTGGGCATCGACGCCGCGGGGCTCGGCCAGGTGACGGTCCTGCTGTCCGGCGACACCTACGACCACCTGCACGAGATGAAGCTCTCCCGCCGGCTGGAGGAGGGCGGCTTCCTGCTCGGCAAGGTCCTGCGCGTCCTCGCCCCGGACCGCGCGCGGCCGGCGGACGGCGACGGCGAGGCGGCGGACCGCTATCTGGTGGAGATCAACGAGGTCACGTCGGCCGAGCACGCGGGGGCCGGAGCCCTGCACTTCACCTTCACCGGCGACTCCTTCCGCGAGGTGAACCGGCGCATCACCGCCTCCGGGGAGGACCGGCAGCTGATGGGCTGGTACCACACCCACCTGTTCTCGGGGAAGGAGTCGGGCCTGTCGGGCATCGACGTCGATCTGCACCTGGGCACGTTCCGGCAGCCCTGGCAGGTGGCCGGACTGATCAACCTCACCGGTGACGAGCGGCTCCTGCGCTTCTACGCACGCTCCGGTGACTCGATGCGCGAGTGCGAACAGTGGGTGAGAGATGACAGCGGTCGATACCGCCGTGCGCGTGCTGCTGTGGTCGACGACCGCTGACGCCGACCCGGCGGCGCGTTCCGCTCCGCCCGAGGGAGAGCTGACGGACCCCCAGGAGCTGGCCGCTCCGCCGCCCGACGTCACCGCGGTCCTGACCGGGCTGGCGGCGCGGACCGCGGCCCGGCTGCGGCTGGACGCCCTGGCGGCCGGAGAGCGGCGGCCGGTCGGGGCCGGAGCCCTCCTGCTGGCGGCCGCGGTCGGCGGCCGGGCCCGCCCCCACCTGGCGGCCGAGACGGTCCGGGCGGTGCCGCCCGCCCGCTCGCTGTGGGACGTGCTCACCCACCACGCGGTGGTCACGCCGGCGCTGCCGCACATCGGCGACGCGGCGCTGGCCGGCCGGCTGCGGGCCGCCTCACCGCTCACCGCGCTCCTGGACCGGCCCGATCCGGTCGGCGAGACCGACGCGGAACTCCTGCTCGAGGACGTACTCCTGACACACCCCCAAGGACGTCGGATGATCACCACCGTCTACTGCGAGGCCCCGGCCTCCCCCGCGCAGGCCCTGTGGCGCGGCAGGCTGCTCGACCAGCTGCGGATGAGCGAGCGGGACCTGGTGATCGACGTGTACGAGGCGGCGCTGCTGCGCCACGCGCAGGCGCACCTGTCGCTGGTCCGCCGGGCCCGCATCGGCCTGACGGCACCGCCCGACCTGCCCGCGGCCCGTCCGGTGGCGTACTGGTGGGCCGCGCTCGCCCGGCTGGAGCGCTCGCACCGGCAGCTGCTGAGGGCGCGTTCCGGCATCGGCAAGGAGTACCTGGAAGGCGTGCGCCTGTACCGGCAGGTGGAACGGCTGGAGGCGAGTGAGGGGAGCACCTCGTGACCACGACCGCGCGTCGCATCTCCGTCGTGGCACCGGACGAGGCGGCCCTGGCGGCGCTGCGCCGGCAGCCGCCCCACGTCACGGTCGGCGAGGCCCTCACCTCGGGGCCGTACACGCTGCTCTTCCCGCTGCAGCCGGGCTGGGACCTGCTGCGCTGGGAGTCCGTCTCACCGGAGCTGCTGCTGCAGACCGACCTGCCGTACGGCACCCCGGTCTACCCTCCGGCGTACTCCGCCCCCGCGGCCGGGGCGGCGCGGCCCGACCTGTCCAAGCGGCCGTCCCCGCCGGACGCGGACGACCCGCCCGGGGAGCGGAACACCCCCGAGGAGCCGGTGTACCGGCACCCGCAGCCGGAGGAACTGCACGAGGACCAGGCCACCGTCCTCGCCTACGGCCGGGACATCGAGCAGGTCTCCTCGTTGCTCCGGGCCGGTCTGTCGGTGCTCGTCGTGGCCGAGAAGCCGGTGGTGCCGCACCTGTGGCGGGAGATGGCGACCCGGGCCGGACTGCGGGCCGAGGTCCTGGAGGAGGCGGAGGAGGACGGGACCGGCGAGCCGCAGGAGCAGCAGCCGTCCGAGCCGCTGATCCCGGTGCAGCAGAACCCGCGCCAGCGCCTGCTGGCCCGGCTGCGCGAGCTCGTGCGCGGACTCAACGACGACACCGTGCTGGTCGTGCAGCACCTCGACCTGCTCGCCGGGGGCACCGACGGGTCGCTCTCCCCGGAGGCGAGGGAGGTGACCGAGCTGCTGCACGGGGCGCCCGAGCGCGTCATGCTCGCCTTCGCGGCGCCCTCGCTGTCGGTTCCCGAGGTGCTGGCCGAGCGGTTCAGCACCCGCGTGACGGTCACCGGGGTCCCGCGCACCGTCCGCTTCCGGGACGACCGGGAGGAGCAGCCGCTCGGCCGGGCCCTGGTGACGGTGGGCGAGGCGGAGCGGTTCAGCCGGTACGACCCGGTCGAGTTCTACAAGCACGTCGCCGGCATGAACCCGGTGCTGCTGCGCCAGGCCATGCGGTACGCGATGAGCGTCCACAAGGACCACCCGGCGCCGGCCGCACGCGACCTGTACTCCACGATCCGGGCGTTCAAGGCCCAGATGTCGAGCAACTTCGAGGTGCCGGACGTCAGCTTCGACGACATCGCCGGCTACGACGAGGTGAAGGTCCACATCCAGCGGGCGATCGACATCGTGATGGGGCACCACCGGCTGCCGCCGCAGTACGACCACCTGCGCACCAGGCTGATTCCCCGCGGCTTCATCTTCCACGGCCCGCCGGGCACCGGTAAGACCCTGTTCGCGAAGGCGATCGCCAACCGGATGAACGCCACCATCCTGGTGGTCTCCGGCCCCGAGGTCATGGGCACCTACGTCGGCGAGAGCGAGCGCAACGTCCGGGAGATCTTCGCCGAGGCGCGGCGCAACGCGCCCTCGGTGGTGGTGTTCGACGAGTTCGACTCCATCGCCTCCCGCCGCTCGGAGCACTCCGACGGCGGCACCCGGGCCGGCAACGCCGTGGTCGCCCAGATCCTCACCGAGATGGACGGCTTCCGGCCGGAGGTGCCGACCCTGGTGATCGGCACCACCAACCGGCTGAACCTGATCGACGAGGCCCTGCTGCGGCCGAGCCGCTTCGAGAGCATCGGCATCGACGTGCCCAACGACGAGGCCCGGCTGAAGATGATCAGCCTGCACGCGGCGAAGTTCGGCATCGACGTCGGCGGCGGCGTGGACGAGCTGATCGCGGCGGCCCTGCGCGGGCGCAACGGTGACGACATCCACTCGGTCTTCCGCGACGCCTTCGTCGCCGCCCACTTCCAGGACCCTCCGGTTCCGCCCACGCCCGAGCAGCTGGGCCAGATCGTGGGCAGGCTGCAGCGCAAGCGGCGCGAGCAGCGCAGGTCGGGAAGGCGCTGACGCCGTGGCACGTACGAGGGACACGCAGCAGCAGGAGGCGCCGTGAGCTGGGGCCAGGACACCGTCGACACCATCAGGGACCTGGAGTACGTGCGGCGGCGGCTCGGCGACGAGTTCGTCGGCCGGGAGCGCGCGGTGCGGCTGCTGCAGCTCGCCGTGGTCTGCCGGGAGCACGCGCTGCTGCTCGGCCCCACCGGAACCGCCAAGAGCGAGCTGATCTCGGCGCTGGCCCGGTACGTCGAGGCCCGCCACTTCAGCTACCTGCTCACCCGGTTCACCGAGCCGTCGGAGATCTTCGGGGCGCTGGACTTCGAGCGGTTCCGGCAGGGCACCTACCAGGTGCGCACCGAGGGGATGCTGCCGACGGCCGAGATCGTCTTCCTGGACGAGGTGTTCCAGGGCAGCAGCGCCATCCTCAACACCCTGCTGACCCTGCTCAACGAACGCCGCTACCACAACGGCGCCCGGGCCGAGAACGCCCCGCTGATCAGCCTGCTGGGCGCGACCAACGAGATACCCGACGATCCGGGCCTGACCGCGTTCTCCGACCGGTTCCTGATCCGGCTGCAGGTGGAGCCGGTGGGCGGCACCGACCTGGAGCGGCTGCTGCAGGTGGGCTGGGGGCACGAGAGCCGCCGGATCGCGTCCGCGGTGCAGTCGGCCGAGCAGGCACGCGGCACGGGCACGGCCGCGCGGACCGGCGCGGACCGCGCCGCGGGCACGGTGACCGTCGAACGGCTGGGCCGGCTCTCCCTGCGCCTGAAGGACGTCGACCTGGATCCGGTCCTCGGCGAACACCGCGCTCTGGTGCGCCAGTTGCTGATCCAGGGGGTCCGGCTCTCCGACCGCCGGCTGGTGCGCAGCCTGAAACTGGTCGCCGCGGCCGCACTGCTGCGCGAGTCGCGCATCGCCCGGCCGGTGGACCTGTGGCCGCTGGCCCACATCTGGACCGACCCGGCCGACCGCACCACGGTGGAGGAGGCCGTGCAGGCCGTGGTGGAGAAGCACGGCGGGGAGCCGTCCCGGCGGCACCGCTCCGACCACGAAATACTGCTCGACGCCCGGGAGATCAGCGCACCGCTGACCGCCGAGCGGCGGCCCAGCGAATGGAGCGTCATCGAAGGGCTCCACAGACTCGGCGACCTCTCACGGGAGCTGAGGGAGCATCCGCCGGTGAACACCCAGACCGAGGCAGAGCTGTCTCGTATCATCGCCGAAGTGAACGCACTGCTCGACCAGTTCGAGTGAGGGCGGGAACACACCAGGGGGTACCCCAATGTGCAATCCTCGACGGGTCCGCGTCCGGGCCTCCAGCCGGCTCACCCGCATGTGGCAGGAGGAGCTCAGCCGGACGGGCCGGGCCAGCGCCGAGGTGGCCGGCGAGGCCACCCTGCGGCAGGAGTTCGGCACCCTGCTCGGTGCCGCGGCCCGCCGGGCCTTCGAGACCGCCCTCGGCGCCGACACCCGGTGGACCTGGCAGGACGGCGCCTACCGGCTCGAGACGGACGGCGGCACGGTGGTCTACCACCTCGACACCGGCGAGATCGAGCTGACCGCCCGGCTGAGCGACGTGGTGACCGCCGAGGCCGAGGTGACCCGCACCCTGGAGGGCACGGTCCGGGTGGAGGCCACCGCCGAGCGCACCGCGAAGTACTACGACGACAGCTGGGCCGGCCTGAGCCGGTCGGTGGCCGAGCGCACCGCCCGCCTCGAGGCGCAGGAACGCGCCGACCGCGACGCCGCGCGGCAGGCCGCACGCGAGGAGGAGCGGGCCCGGCTGGCCGGGCAGCGCAGCCTGGCGAGCCAGCGGGACGAGATCGACGCCGAAGCGCGCGCGGAGGCCGAACGCAGGGCCGCCGAGGACGCGGAGCGGCGCCGGGAGGAGCTCGAACGGGACGCCGAGGTCCGGCTGAGGGAGGCGCGGACCGACTTCCTGCGCCCGGTGCACGAGGTGCTGGCCGTGGCCTACCGCGACGCCATCGTGGAGTACGCGCGCACGCACGGCGCGCAGGACCTCCGGGTCGACGAGACGGACGGGACGCTCAACATCCAGTTCGAGATGGAGGCCTGAGCGATGCGGGTCAGGGTCGAGTTCCGGTACAACGCCGAGACCGGCGAGGTCGAGCTGTTCCGGGTGGACGACATCGGCGGCACCACGCGGATCCAGGACCACGACGCCACCCACGACGAGATCGCCCATGCGATCGGCCGGGTGCTGGACCGCAGACCCGGCGTGGAGGAGATCGTCCCCGACCGGGAGCGGGAGCCGCGGCCCCGTCCCCTGCCGGTGCAGGCCGAACCGGCCGTCCAGGAGCAACCCCGAGAGCCGAGGCGCGCCCACGAATGAGGAGACCGCCCGACCTCCTGGTGCGCGCCGCCCACTGCTACGAGCAGACGGGCGACCACGCCCAGGCCGCCCGCTGCCACGAGGAGGCGGGTCACCCGCTGAAGGCGGCCGAACTGTGGGAGCACGCGGGGGACCCGGTGCGTGCCGCCGACTGCTGGCTGCGCGCCCGCCGGCCGAGCCGGGCCGCCGAGTGCCTGCTGTCCGCGCGGCGCTACGAGGCGGCCGCCGAGTGCTTCGAGCAGGGCGGCGACCTGCTGAGCGCCGGGTGGACCCTGGTCACCCGCACCCGGTCGTTCGCCACCGCCGAACAGCTGTTCGCGGCCGCGCCGGCCCGGACCGCGGGCGAACGGCTGCGGCGCCTGCTGGGCCGGCAGCTGGCCGCGGCCCGCGCGTACGGCGAGAGCGGCGCGCTGCTGGGCACCCTGGCGGGCGTGCCGGAGCGCATCGGTTCGCTCACCCCGGCCCGGGAGCGGGCCGAGGTCGAGCTGTGGGCGGTCACGGCGGCGGACCACATCCGCCGCCCGGACCTCGGCGCCCTGGTCTTCGCCGCCTCCTACCGGGCCGCGGTCCCCGGCTGCGCCGACCGCTGGCAGCACTGGGCGGCCCGGGTCCTGGGCGACACCACCGGTGTGCCGGCGGGGCCCGCGCCGCCGGCCCCGGCGCAGACGTAGGCGCCCGGCACCACCAGATCCGTTCACCGGGGGATCCATGAGCACTCCATGGCGGCGCAAGAAGCGGACGTTCCCGTCCGTGTTCCCGGCCCGGCCACCGCTTCCGCCCATGCCCGCGGAGCCACCGTCCGCGGAGCCACCGTCCGCGGAGCCACCGTCCGCGGAACCACCACCCCCGGACCCGCGGCCCCGTTTCACGGTGTTCCCCGTGGCCCGGAAGGTCCCCGACGCGCGGCCCGTGGCTCCGGACGCCCCGCCGGACGAACCCCCGCCGGACGAACCCGGCGGACCGGACGTGCCGTCCGGCTGGTCGGCCGCGGTCCGCTTCCCGTCCGCCCGCGCCGCCCTGGGGCACATCGCGGCGACCGTGGAGCTGGGCCCGCGCGGACTGCGCAGGCCCCCTCACGACCGCTCGGTGTGGGCGCTGCTCACCCCGGAGCACCGACCGGGGCTGCCGCTGGCGGCCGGCTACGGCGGTCTGGTGCTCGAGGCGGACGCCGACGGCCGGCTGTGGTCCGGCGGACCGCCGGGACACGACGGGCCGCCGGGGCACACCGGGCCCGGGGAACACGCCAGACCCGGGGAACACGCCCCGCAGGCCGTCGACCGCCTCGACACCGTCGCCGGATGGGACGCGGTGTCCCTCGCGGAGCTGGCCGCGCACAGCCCGGTGGCCGATCCGCCGCCCGGCCTCCGGGAGGTCGCCGTGCTCGCGCCGGGCGCGCTGGCCCGCTGGCTGCTGCGCCGCTGCCTGGCCACGGGCGTGGCCACCACCTTCACCCCCGTCGAACGGCTCGGCGCGGACGGCGGGGGAGACCCCGGCTGGCTGCTGCTCCGGCTGCGCGCCGCGGACGGCGCCGTGCCCGCCGGCCTGGTGGAGGCGTGCGGCCGGCTGCCGGGCACCGTCGCCTGCCGCGCGGCGGACACGGACTGCCGGCTGCTGGTCGATCTGCGGCTGCGCCTCCCCCTGGACGAGACGGTGCTGCTGGACGAGGTCCCGGCCGGGCGGCACCTCGTCGTGGAACGCGCCGCGTCCGGCCCGCCGTGGCAGTGGCGGCCGCTGGGCGAACCGGCC
Source organism: Streptomyces griseomycini (assembly GCF_014203535.1). Taxonomy (GTDB): domain Bacteria; phylum Actinomycetota; class Actinomycetes; order Streptomycetales; family Streptomycetaceae; genus Streptomyces; species Streptomyces griseomycini. Next base: position 78,576 of record NZ_JACHJI010000011.1, on the reverse strand, counting down.
GCGGGCGAACTCCTCGACGCGCGCCCGGTGCTGGGCACCGCCGCACCCGTCCGCACGCCGGTGCCCGTGCCCGCCCTGGGGCCCCCGCTGCCGGTCCGCCTGGTGACCAGCGCGCGTGCGCCCCACCGGGTGGACGCCGTCCTGGTCGCGGACGGCGAACTCGACGCGCTGCGCCGGTTCCTGCGCAGCAGACCACTGCACGAGACCGCCGTGGTGGCCTTCGGACCGGGCCGCCACCTGGTGACCGAACCGCCCGGCCTGCTGCAGTCCCTGCCCTTCGGCACACCCGTCCACCAGGCCGGCCCCGGCGCCCTCTACGTGGAGAGCGGCTGCGTCCTCCACCCGCCGCTGCCGGACACCGCGCGCGACGAGGTGCTCGGCCTCGGCACGGACGTGATCACGGTGCTCTGCCGGGACGGCGCCTGGCGGCTGCGCCTGCGGGACGTACGCCCCGCCTGGCACCTGTGGGTGCCCGAGGCGCCCGCCTTCGCGACCGGTCTGTCACGGCCCGCGCGGGAGCTGCTGGAGCGGCTGGCCACCCTGGTGCCCGAACCGGAGCCCGCCACACCGGCCGCGGCGCCCACCCCGGAGGCCGAACGGCGGCGGCTGAACCGGGAGGCCATGGAGCACTCCCTGCGCGGCGAGTACCGCAAGGCCGCCGAACTGCTGGAACAGGCGGGCCACTTCCAGCGCGCCGCCCAGATGTACGAGCGGGCCGCGGCCGAACTGGGTGAGGGGCCGTGAGCACACCGCCGGCCGGCGCCTGGAACGCCCAGCAGATCCTCACCGTGCCCGCCGGGGACGCCCGCTGCCTGTGCCTGTCGCCGGACGGCACGGGACTGGTCGTGGCGCACGGCGACGAGGCGGTGCGGTACGACGACGAGGGACGCGTCGTGTGGCGCCTGCCCCGGCCCGGTTCCCCGCCCGGCCCCGTGCGCGGGGCGGAGCCGCACGCGGGCACCGACGCGGCGGTGTGGAGCCCCGAGGGCGACCGGCTGTTCCTGCTGGACGCGGGGCGCCTGCTCCTCGTCGACGCCGACACCGGGGAGGCCCTGGAACTGCCCGACCGGCTGCACGCCGAGGGCGAGGTCACGGCCGTGGCCCTGTCTCCCGACGCCCGGCGGCTGGCGGCCGGGCTGAGGTCGGGCGACGTGCTGCTGCTGCACCGCGGCGACGGCTCGGTGACCCGGTTGCGCGGCGTGGACCCGGTGGCGGAGGTGTGCTGGATCCCCGGTCCGCAGGACACCCTGTGCGTGGCCACGGCGACCTCCGCGCAGTTGTGGGAGCCGCACGGCGGCACCATGACGGGCACGCTCGGCGGGCCCTTCCGCGGGCTGCGCCGGGTGGCCTGCTCCCCGGAGGGGCGGGCGATCGCCGTCGAGGACCACGACAGCCTGCGGCTGCTGGACCCGGGCTCCGGCCGGGAGCTGCTGCGCGAGTCCGTGCTGCACCACACGAACGCGCTGACGTTCAGCCACGACGGCTCCCTGCTGATCGCCGGTTCCGCGCTGGAGGGACTGCGCATCCTCGGCCCGCGCCTGGACCCCCTGGGGCGGCTGCCGGGCCGGGTGACCGGCCCCGGCGAGCTGAGCCTGTCGGCCAGCGGGCTGTTCGCCGCCCGGCTCGACGCGGACACGGTGGCGGTGTGGGAGCCGCCCGGCGCGGTGCCGCGCGCGCACCGGCGCCGGGACCCCGCCGCCGTGCGCCGCTGGGCCAACGCGATGGGCGTCACCGTCGGCAAGGTCCACACCCGCACGGGGGAGCGGCCCCCGGGGGTGCTGCGCGCGACGCGGCTGCCGGAGGCCGGAACGGGCTGCGTCGCACCCGTCTTCGCCTGGTCTCCCGACGGTTCCCGGCACTGGTGCGAGTCGGGTCCGGGCCGCCTCCTCGAGTACGCCGCCGACGCGGCGGAGCCGCTCGGCGGGACCTCCGTGCCGAGCTCTCCGCACGGCTGGTACGACGCGGCCTGCCTGACCGGCACCCACCCGGTCCTGGTGCTGGCGGCACACTGCCGGCAGGGCGTCAACCGGCTGGTGGACCCGCGCGACGGCGCCGTGCTCGGCGAACGCGCGGCGGGACAGGCGCTCGCCGCCGACCCGGTGCGCCCGCTGCGCTGGGCGGCGCCCGAACCCGGTGCGGACCCCGGCCGACTGCTCGTGCACGACCTGGAGCAGGACGGCGGGACGCCGCAGCGGCTGCCCGTGGAGCACGGTGTGCGCCGGCCCGGCTGGTCCCCGGACGGCCGTCTGCTCGCGGCCGGGGCCCGCGGCCGCGTGATCGTCTGGGGCGCCGGCCCCGCCGGCCGGTGGCAGCGCGTGAGGGTGCTGGACTGGCCCGACCCACGGGCCATGGTGTGCCGGGTGGCCTGGTCCCCGGACGGCAGCCGGCTGGCCGCGACGCCGGGCAGCGCCGGGGGCCCGGTCGTGGTCTGGGACACCGGCACCTGGCAGCGGCGGCGGGTGTTCGGCCAGGCCGGCGGCCGGGACTGGGCGCCGGCGCTGTCCTGGTGCGCCGACTCCCGGCTGCTGGCCTTCGTCTCCGCCGACCAGGACTTCGCGGCGGAGGTCTGGGACACGGAGGAACCGCGCAGGATCCGGGTGCTGCTGCCGCCGGACGGCGTGGGAGGGCACCTGTGGACGCTGCTCTGGTCGCCGGTCGGCGACCAGCTGGCGGCCACCTACAACTCGGGGGCCGCCGTCCTCTGGGAGCTGTTCACCGGTGGTCCCCGGGCCGTCGCGCCCTCGGCGCCGCCGAGCGGCCAGGAGGAACTGGCGCGACTCGGCGCGCTCGCGGCCGTCCACGGGTTCGGGGTGCCGCTGGACCTGCTGGCGGACGTACTGGCACTGCTGCGGGGCACCACCCCGCCGCGGCTGCGGGCGCTGGCCGACCACCGCGGCCTGCACGGGCTGCGCGAACTGGGCTGGTCGGGGCAGGCCCTGGCGGGACTGGTGCTGCTGCTGGTCGCGGACCTGCCCGCCGACCCGGCGTACCTGGCCCCGCCCGAGGTCACCCCCGGCGACCTCGCCCGGGCGCTGGGCCCGGTGCTGAGGGGTTCCTCGGTGCCCGCCCGGCGCTCCCCGCCGGTGCTCACCGAGCTGACCGCGGCGCTGGGCACGGTGGACGACCGGCTGCTGGCCCTGCTGCGCGTCCTCGGGCCCGAGGCGGTGGCCACCGATCCCACGCTCCCGGCCCGGATGCGCCGGCTGCGGCTGTCCCTCACCCCGCCCGGACCCGCGCAGCGCGCCCTGCTGGACCTCCGGCTGCTGGACGGCGACACCGGGCTCGCCACGGGCGGCGCGGGCGGCACCGGTCGCTCCGGGCTGGCCCGGCACGGCCCGGCCGACCGGCTGCTGCCCACCCAGCTCGCCCTGCCCACCGAACTGCTGCGGGCCCGGCACGCACGCGACGAGCTGCTGTACCGCACCAGCAGCGGCCGGCTGCCGCGCGATCCGCACGGCGTGGTGCTGGTGCTGGACGACACGCCCGCCACCCACGGCAAGGTCGGTTCCGTGCTGCGGCTGGCGGCCCACCTCATGGCCGTCACCGCGCTGCGGCTGGGGCGCCCGTGCGCCCTGGTGCCGCTGAGCGAGCCGTGGCGGTCGCAGATCCTGCTGGGCCCGGAGGACCTGGTCCGGGTGTGGGCCGCCGGTCCGCTGACGGCGGGGGACGTGCCGGCGGCCCTCCGGGAGGCCGAGGTGGTGGCCGGACGGCTCACCGCCGACATGGCGGGGCCGCCCCGGACGGTGCTGCTGTCGCACCCGTACCTGAGGTCCGCGCCGCGGCCGGGACTGCGCGAGCTGCGCGTGCACTACCCCCGGATCCCGTGGCGCGAGCCCGCCCGCCACCGCCACGTGCTCCCGCCGGACCCCTCGCCCCAGGAACTGCGGGCGGCCCTGAACGCGCTGCTGCTGGACGACTGACGGCGGCGGGGACGCCGCCGGTCAGCCGCAGAGCATCTGCTCGATCGCGTCGGGGCCCAGCGTCTCCAGCAGCCGCTCCAGGAGCTCCGGCCGGAAGGCGTCGCCGAGCACCTGGACCCCCTCGCCGTCGACCCGGATGCTGATGCGCACCAGGCGCCCCTCGGGGTGCCGGTCGTACTCCTCCGGCTGGATCAGGTCGGGGATGTGCTCGACCATGCGGTAGTCGGCCATCGTGTCACCAGCGTCCTTCCACTCGGGTGCCGCACCGCGGGCACCTGCCGTCTTCGAGGGAGTTTTGGCCGAGGGCCCAGACGTCCCGGTCCACCACGGTGGTCCGGCAGCCGGGGCACCGGGTGGCCCGCCCGTCCGCGCCCAGGGCGCGCTCCACGTACACGTGCCGCAGCCCCTCCTCGTGCCCGGTACGGACCCCGGCCTCGAGGGCCGCCACCGGGGTGGGCGCGTGCCCGGTGCGGCGGTGGGCGGGGGTGGCCCGGACCAGGTGCCAGGGGATCGCGCCGTCCAGCGCGGCCAGCGCCCGGGCGATCGGGCGCAGCGTGTCCGGTCCGGCCGTGAGCCCGGGGATCAGCGGGGTCGACACCTCGACCCAGACACCGCGCTCGCGCAGCCCGGTGAGGGCGTCGAGCACGGGCCCCGGCGGGGCGCCGGTGAGCTCGCGGTGGTCGCGCTCGTCGAGGGTCTTCACGTCGACGTTGACGGCGGCGACGTGGCGCGCCGCGAGGTCGACGGCCTCCGGGGTGAGGAAGCCGTTGCTCTTCCAGACCACCTCCACGCCGAGCGGACGGCCCGACTCGGCCAGGGCGGCGGTGAGCTCGACCGCCAGCGAGGGCTCGGTGTAGGAGATCGCCACGCACCCCGAGCGCGCGGCGGCCTCCCGGACCACGTCCTCGGCGTCCACCGGCTCGGCGTCCCAGGGGACGGAGTCCTCGCGGCCGTACTGGGACATGCGGTGGTTGATGCAGTAGTCGCAGGCGAAGGTGCAGCCGGGCGCGGCCAGGGTGAGGCAGGGCGCGCCCGGCCGGTAGTGGTACAGCGGTTTGCGCTCGACGCTGTCCCAGTGCCGCACGGACGACGCGAAGGTCGCGGTCTGCAGACCGTCCCCGGAGCGGCGGCGCACCCCGCACAGTCCCGTCTCGCCGTCCTTCAGCGAGCAGCGGAAGGGGCACAGCACGCACTGCACCCGTCCGTGCCGGTGCCGGTGGAGGACCGCCGGCGTCCACCGCATGCCCATGTGCCGTCCCCCGTCCGGTCGGTGTGCCTTCGTCAGGTTAGTCCCCGAACCGGTCGGCCCACGGCGGAATCACGTCGTCCGGACCGGTCGCGGCGTCGAGCGCGGCCAGCACGGCGCCGCCCGCCGCCGTGTGCGCGCGACGGCGCGCGGCCTCGGCCGCCGCGTCCGGCGGGCCCGCGGCGCGGGAACCGGCGGAACGCAGGCGCAGCACCTCGGCCACGGCCCGTTCCCCGGCCCCCTGCCGGTCGTAGGCGGCCGGATCGCGCTGGAAGGCCAGGGCGGCCGCGGCCACCACCCCGGTCGCCGAGGAGCACCGGGACGGGCCCCCGGCCAGCAGCCGCCGCGCCCCCTCGGCCGCGTCCGCGGCACCGGGCGGGCGGGCCGGGGCGAGCAGCCCGGCCAGCGACTCCCCGTGCAGCCCGGACCAGCCCCCCTCCAGCAGCGCGGCGGCCACGGCCCCGGTCTCGTGGTCGGCGTCGGGGTCCTCCCGCGCGGCCGGGTGCCCGGCCGCGCGGGAGGCGGCACCGGCCAGCCGGACCCGGACCGCGGGCGGCGGGTGGGGACCGTCGAAGTCCCGTTCGTCCGCTTCCCGTTCGGCGTCGAGCAGCTCCGCGAGCACGGCCGCGTAGGCGGGTCCGCACAGCACGGCGGCGCACACGTCGGCGAACGCCTCGCCCGCCCAGCGCTCCCAGTGGACGGCGCGGTCCGGGGGCAGGCCGGCCGCCGCGACCCGCCGGCGGATCTCGTCGCCGAGGCCGCAGTCGTCGTCGACGTGGTGCGCGGTCTCGTGCGCCACCGTCAGCAGGGCGGGCAGATGGGAACCGAAGTACCAGGGCACGTCGACGACCGGGAACGGCAGCCGCGCGGCGGCCTCCCGGCCCTCACGGGTGTGGACGCCGCCGCGCGGCAGCAGGTCGTGGTAGGCGCTGCCCCGGCGGTGGGCGCGCGGCGAGGCGGCCCGGCCGAAGCCGGTCAGCGGGGGTTCCTTGGGCCGGGAACCGGGCAGGTCCGGGACCCGGTGGTAGCACTCCCAGGCGAGTTCGTCGGCGACGTCCAGGTACCGGCGGTAGCTCCGGACGCGGCGCAGCATCAGCCGGCTCCGGTAGAAGCCCCAGACGTGGTACAGGTCCAGGACCCGCCCGGGAACGTCGTCACCGCGCCCGTCCGCGAGCCGCGCCCGGGCGTCGGCCACCCCGACGCCCAGCAGCGCGAGCACCGCGTCCACCTGACTGCGGTGCTTCTCCAGCGGTCCGCCCGCGCGGCTGACCTCCTCCCACCGGCGCAGCTCCTCCTCCAGCCCGTCCACGGCGCGCCGACGGGCCGCGGCGCGCCGGTCGGCGAGCGGCGCCGGGGTGGTCAGGACGCGTCCCCGGCCGGCTCGGGCTCCGCGAGGGGCTGCGGCGGGGACTCGAGCACGGCCGACGGGTCGTCGCCGGCCTGCTCCAGCAGCACGGGCGGCACCGGCTCGTCGCCGAAGCCGCGTCCGGGCTGCACGGGCCCGAACTCCTCGCGCACCCCGCCGAGCCAGGTGCCGCGCAGCCGTACGACCCGGAAGAGCGGGGTGACCGCCTCGCCGATCCACTGGAAGCCCAGGTGCCGGCCGCCCGCGACCTGCGCGGCGCCCGCCAGGTCGAGGAGTTGCAGCGGTCCGGGACCCACGGAGGCGGCCAGCCGCAGCTCGGCCGCCGCGTCCGTCCCGGCGGCCACCAGCACGGCGGCCGCGTCGGCCCGGACCACCTCGGTCACGGCGAGCAGACCGGCGTCCCAGCGGCCCTGCCAGTAGCGGCGGACGAGCGCGGCGGCGAGGGCACGGGTGTCGGTCACCCCGCTCCCGGTCATGCCCCGGTACGCCACCAGGGCGGAACGCCGCTTGGCGAACCGCACCAGCGCCCCGGCGTCCGCCTCCGCGAGCGCGGAGAAGAGGGGGTCCGTGGCGCCGGACGCCTTGAAGCGGACGTCGATCCCGCCGCCGGCGTCGTGCACGAACACGCCGCGGGCCTCGGGCGCCGTCTCCTCGTACCCGATCCGCCGGTCGGCGAGCGTCCCGGCCGCGCGGACGGATCCCCCGGAGTCGTGCAGGACGTCTCCCACGGCGACCTGCTGGAGCAGGGGCCAGGCCAGCCACCAGTCGCCCCACGCCTCGCGCATGGCGTCCCGGTACACGGCGAACGCTCGGACCACGCCGTCCAGCTCCTTCCCTGCCCCTCCCGGACCGTCTGCGCGCAGGCTAGCAGCGCGGTCACCGGGACGCGCCCGAACTTCCCTGTTCCGCCCGGAAGGTTGAACGTGGACGCCGGACCCGCGGGGACGGGCGCAGTCCGAAGTCCTGAGTCCACCCCGCCGCTGAGCGGTCCCGCCGGGGCCGTCAGCGGAACGCGGTGACGTTCTCCGCGGCCCACTGTCGGAAGGGCCTGGCCGGGGAGCCGGTGACACGCGGGACCGTGTCGTGCACCGTGAGCAGTTCGTCGTTGACGTCCCCGCCCATCAGGTCGAGCACCGCGTGCGCGGTCCGGTCCCCCAGGAAGGGGGCCATCTGCCGGTGCGCCTCCTCCCGGCCGATCTCCTCGACGGACACCTCGTGCCCCAGGGCCGCCCCGATCGCCCGGGCCTGCTGCCGGGGCGTGATGCGTTCCGGTCCGGTCAGCGCGTACGTCCGCCCGCGGTGGCCCGGCTCGGTCAGCGCCGCCCGGGCCACCGCCGCGATGTCGGCGGGGTGGACGGTGGGAAGCCCGGTGTCCGCGTAGGGCACCCGGATCGACCGGTGCTCCCGGATCGACGCCGCCCACCACAGGGCGTTCGACGCGAACTGCGTCGGACGCAGGATCGTCCAGCCCGTCCCGCTGTCCTGGAGCAGCCGCTCGACGGCCAGGTTCTCGACGGCGGCGGGCAGGTGCGGGTGGGTCCGCACCGTGATGGAGGACACGAGCACCACGTGCTCCACACCCGCCCGCCGGGCGGCCGTGAGCACGTCCGCGTCCGCGCCCATGCCCGGCACGAGGAACAGGGAGCGCACCCCGTCCAGCGCCGGCTCCAGCGAGGCGGGCCGGGCGAGGTCGCCCTCGACGGCTTCGACCCCGTCGGGGAACGAGGCCCGGGCGGCGTCACGGGTCAGACCCCGCACCGGTACCGCGCTGGACGGGAGCAACTGCCGCAGCAGAGCGCTTCCGGTGTTTCCGGTCGCACCGGTCACGAGGATCATCGTCTTCTCCTGCCGCCGAATGGTGATCACGCCGGTGCCGCACGCTAGAACCTCGAGCGAAGTCGAGGTCAAGCCGTGGCCACGGCACCGCGCCCCGGGCCTGCTCGGCGACGGGCCTGCGTCGTCGGCCCGGTGACGGACCGACTGCGCATTCGACCATGCTGGTGTCATGACTCGACGCGACCCGAAGGCCGAAGTGCGGCAGCTCCTCCACGAACTCTGCGTCGACCTCGGCTTCTGCCTCCCGCCGCAGGAACAGCAGCACCTGCAGGAGGCGCCGCCCACCGACGCGGACGGCTTCACCGACGCCGTCTTCGAGGCGGAAGGGATGGACCCCGGCCTGCACGAGCACCTACGGAGGCAGGTCCGGGAAAGGGTCGATCGGCACATGCGCGGGTGGGGCGGCTCCTGAAGCGCAGACGGACCGGATGGCGAGCCCGGTGAACGTCGGCTCCGCCACTCGGCCGAAGCGGCGGGGGACGCGGACGAAGTGCGGGCCTGCCGGGTGAGGCCGGCGCGTTCGCGGAAGGGGCGGACGAGTTCGCCGTAGGCGCTCCACGCCGCCGGGCGCTCCTTGTCCGGCCCGCGCCGGCCGGTGGTGTCGCACTCCCGCTGGGGCGTCATGCCCGTCGCGCCCCCGTTCCTCCGCGCAGTGTTCCGCCGTGAGCGGCAACGACCGAGCCGCCGTTCCGGCCACGCGCACGGCCCGTGCACGCCGGCCGCCAACGGGATCCACCCACGCGGCGGACACCGCCTACCTGTTCGAGGACGAGGCGGCCGAGCCGTCGTTCACCCCGGCACAGCGCCGCCTGTCGGCCGTGATGACCGGGTACTGGGCCGCGTTCGCCCGCACCGGCGCGCCCCGCGGCACCGGTCTGCCCGCCTGGCCGCCCCACCGTCCGGGCCCCGTCGGCCGGCCGTACACGCAGTCACTGGCGCCCCAGCGCATCGGGCCCGTCGACTACCGCCGCGAACACGACCTCGACTTCTGGGACCGCATGCCCTGACACGGCCGGTCGGATTTTGGGACCGCCGGGGCCGGGGACTCCCGTCGGCCTACTTCAGGTAGGGACCGTCGGTTCCGATCTTCCCGGGGCCGTTCAGGACGTAGACCCGCAGGTTGCCCTTGCCGGGCGCGGCCACGGTGAGCCTGCCGCCGGTGACGGTCCGGGTGTCGCCGGTGACCGCGTCGGTGCAGGTGCCGTCGGGGACGCCCGTGTAGGTGGCGCCGCCCGAGACGGTGACGAGGGCGAAGCTGTCCGTGCCGCCCGCCGTGTAGCGCCGCTTGAAGGCCATGCCGCCGGTGATGCCCTCCGTGGAGTACTGGCCCGTCTGCAGGGCCGGAACCGCCCGGCGGATCTGGTTCAGCCGCTGCACGTGCTTGACCAGCGGTTGCTCCAGCGTCGCGGCGACGGCGCCGGTGGCCGAGTCGACCTCGGAGAAGCGGGAGGCCCGCACGTCGCCGGCGATGTGGTCGCCGTAGTAGGCGCGGCCGGTCGCGGCGAGGGGGCAGGTGGGGCCGCAGTCGATCTTCTCGCCCTTCCGGAACTCGACCTCCGAGCCGTAGTAGAGGGTGGGGATGCCGCGGAAGGTCCACATCAGCGACATGTTCTCGGCCCGGGCGTCGGTGCCGCCGGTGTAGCGCTCATTGCTCTTGTCGGGCCCGTAGCCGTGGCTGTCGACGTAGACGACGTGGTAGATGGCGTCGTGGTAACTGTCGTCGGAGTCCCTGCCGTTGTGGAAGGCGTTGCTCGCGTCGCCGAAGTTCGTGTGCATCCGCATGTCGATGACGTGCATGCCGGAGGCGCGGCTGTGGTCGGGGGTGTGGTACGTGTTGCCCTCCAGGAAGGCGTTGGTGGACGTGGGCTGGTTCGACGTGCCCTGCTGCTGCTCGTAGTCGTACATCTCGAGGGCGGCCCGCGCGTCGTCGGCGCTGTACTCCTTCCGCTCCTTCCACGTGAAGAACTGGGCGGAGTGGTTGACCGAACCGCGGTTCCACTTGTCGTTGACGAAGGCGGCGACCTCGCCGAAGACGAAGAAGTTCTTCGCGGCCCCGGCGCCGTGCCGCTGGGCGACGCGTTCCTGGATCGCGGGCAGGAAGCGGCGGTTCCAGGTGGTGCGCGGGATGTGGACGGCCGTGTCGACGCGGAAGCCGTCGACGCCCATGTCGATGTACTCGTCGTACGCGCCGATCAGGTAGTTCTGCACCTGCGCGTTCTCGGTGTCGAAGTCGGCGAGGTCCTCGTGCAGCCAGCAGGAACGGGAGTCCTCGCCCTCCCAGTTGCCGATCCAGCACTGGTGGTAGTACGCCTTGGGGAACATGCCGGACGTCGGGCTGGGCCACTGGCAGTTGTAGAGGGTGTGGCCCTCGGGGCTCCTGGCGCCGGTGGGCCTGCCCCAGTCGACGCAGGTGTTGCCGGTCGGTTCGGCCGTGGACCACAGGTCGCCGTTGTAGTACGACTTGCCGCTCCTCGGCTCGACGGTCAGGCCGTCGTACGCGAAGCCGGGCTGCTTCTCGTCGTAGTACCAGCTCCACCGGAGCTCGACCCGGCCGCCTACCCGGTGTGGAAGCTGGACGTGGAACTCCCCGAGGGGACGTCCTTCGAGTACAAGTACATCCGCAAGGACCAGTCGGGGAACGTGACCTGGGAGAGCGGCGCCAGCCGCACCGCGACCGTCACCTCCACCGGGACCACCCTCGACGACACCTGGCGCGGCTGACCCCTCCCGCCCCGCGCCCCCCGGCCGGACCGTGCGCTCCGTGCGGACGGGACCCGGGCGTCCCTCCGGCCCCGGTGCGGCGAGCCCGCCCCCGGGAAGGCCGCGACCGCGGACCGGCGTGCGGTGGTTCCCCCACGGGGACGTCAGGACCTGGGGCGAGGGGTTCTTGGCCATGGTGCTGGTCCGGCGCATCCGCCGCGGGGTCTCCGGACGGCACGCCGAGGCCAGGGCGAGCAGTTCGTCGTGCCGGGCGGCCTGCGCGGGCATCTCCCGGTACAGGGAGTTGCCCGCCGCGTCGAGGTGCGGCCCCCGCAGATCACGCAGGAGGAGGAGGCCCGGTCCGGGCCGGTGGACGACCGCCTCGGCCGCCTCCTCCCCGAGCGTCGACCGCACCCCCGCGGGGGCGCCGCCGGAAGGGTCGCCGAGGTTCACGCCGCGGGCGCGGCCGGTGTCGGCCGGGCGCCGGACGTGCGTGCGGGGACCACCGGGCGAGGTCGGTGGCGACGTGGCGGACCCCGTGTTCCGCGCGGTGGCGTTCCGCCGCCGTCGTCGACTGCCCGGCCGGGTGCCTCTCGCCGTGGTGGAGGGCGCGCAGGACGAGGACGACGCCGTTCACCGCGACTCCTCCTTCCGCCCGCGCCGCGTCCCTCATCCGGCCCGGACGGCGCGGGCGCAGGCCGCGCGCAGGCCGGGCAGGTCGATGAACTCGGTGTGGGTGCCGGCGGCACCGCAGGCGAAGGCACCGGAGACGGAACCGGCCAGCACGCAGTCCTCGAGCGGCCTCCCCTCCAGCAGGGCGTGCAGGAAGGCGGTGACGAACGCGTCGCCCGCGCCGTTGGTGTCGACGACCGGACGCTCCGGCCGCACCGCGGGGAAGTGCCGTGTCCGCTCCTCGCCCCGCACCAGCACGTGGCAGCCCGCCGCGCCGTCGGTGGCCACCACCGACCGGGCCCGGCCCTCGTCGACGATCCGGTGCAGCACCTCGTCGAGCCGGCCCTGCAGCGCCGCCGCGCTGAGGAACACGTGGTCGGAGGAGAGGGCGTAGGTGAGGTGGTGGGGGTCGACGCCGTCCCAGTCGTGCAGGTCGGTGGAGCTGGTCACCCCGAGCCGGTGGACGTCCTCGTACAGGTCGCGGTTGTGCCCCACGATGGAGAGGTGGACGTGGCGCGCCCGCTCCAGGTGGGGCAGGTAGAAGGCGCGGGGCAGCCGGAGGTCCGCGGGGTGCCGGGAGTCGTAGAAGGAGAAGCGGCGGCCCCGCGCGTCGACCAGGTTGACGCCGCGCGGGGTGCCGTGCGGGGACACCAGGTGGCTGAAGTCCAGTCCCCGCTCGGCGTACGCGGCGAGCACCGCGTGACCCTGCGGGTCGTCCCCCAGGAAGTCGATGAACTTGGTGGCGAGCCCGAGCGCGTGGCAGCCGAGCGCCACACCGTTCCCGGTGTGCGCGACGTAGTCGTACACGGGCGGGACGTGCAGGGAGTCGCCCGGCGGTACCTCCAGCTCCTCGACGCGGACGACGGTGTCCACTCCGGCGCCGCCGACCACCAGGACGTCGTGGGGGGACAGGCTCATGGGTCGTTTCCTTCCGTCGCCGGCCGGGTCGGCACGTCGGTTCCCGACTGTCCGCACTGTCCGCCGAGACTCTCACGGTGTACGGCCCCGCCGCGGCACGCCGCGGTCGCCTCCCCGGCGGCAGCGGTCTTTTCCGGTCGATCCGCGGGGCCCGCCGACCCCGCCCGTCCGCGGCTTCGCCGGAGCGTCGGAGCGGCGCCGTCGGGTGCCGCAACTGCGGATTCACGCTTCGTACAGTGTTCAAGAGTTGTTGCAATGTCTTGCTGAGAATTGCGAAAACATGGCGCAATCCGGCTTCCGGGTGCCGACGGCCCGCCCAACCCGAGCTCGTCCGTCCACAAGTCGAAGAGAAGCGGTCCAGTGCGTCAGGCAATGCGTCCGTTCATCACGATGGCGGCAGCCGCGCTGCCGGTCCTGACCGGTAACGCGGCGGCACACGCGGTGCCGTCCGAGGCGGCGGTGCGGTCCTCCGGGAGCGCTCCGGCCTGCGTGGAGGTCGGCCCGGGCTGGCGCTACACGTTCGTCACCAACGACTGCGCCGAGACCCACACGCCGACCGTCGCCTACAGCGACGGCCGGGACGTCCCGTGCCGTGTCGCCCGCCCCGGCGACCACCTCACCTTCCCCGGCTACGGCACCCGGGGCGACCGGGTCCTCGGCGCCGTACTGTGCTCCGGCGCCCCTTCCTCCCGCGGGCCGGGTGCCACGGGTGCCTCCCCGGGGTGAGGAGGGGGACGCCGCCCGCCCGGCGGCAGGACGCGGGCGGACTCCCGGTGCCGACCCGGCCGGCGGTGCCCGTCACGCACGCGGACGGGACCCCGGTGTCCCCGGGCGGATCCCGGTCGGGCACCGCTCCCCGAGGTCGGTGAGCCACCGGGGCGGGCCGGGACAGCGGGGCGGAGCCCCGGTCGGCACCCGCCGCGCGCCGGCCCCGGAAGGCCGGCATCGGCGCACGGCGGGCCGGACCCGTCCGCCGCTCAGCCGAGCGCGGCGGCGAACGTGCCGGGCTCGTAGGAGCCTCCCTTCTGGTGCACGATCACGGCGAGCCGGTTGGCCGCGTTGATCATGGCGACCAGGGAGACCAGCGCGGCGATCTGGTCGTCGTCGTAGTGCCTGCGCACCTGGGCCCAGGTCTCGTCGGACACGCCCTGGTGGGCGTCGGCGAGCCGGGTGCCCTCCTCGGCGAGCGCCAGCGCGGCCCGCTCGGCCTCGGTGAACACCGTGGACTCGCGCCAGGCGGCGACCAGATGGAGCCGGACCGCGGTCTCACCGGCGGCCGCGGCCTCCTTGACGTGCATGTCGACGCAGTGACCGCAGCCGTTGATCTGGCTGGCGCGCAGCGACACCAGTTCCTGGGTGGACCTCGGCAGCGGCGACTGGTGGATCACCAGGGCGGCGCCGGCGAACCGCTTGGCGAACGTGGCGGCGATCCTGTTGCCGAACAGGTCGAATCGGGTGTCCATGACGTCGTCCTCACTCGTTGCGGGCACGGAACGAACACGAGACGCCGGCGCCGTGCTCCGTGTGACGCCGCGGTGGTGTGACGTGCGCCACCGTCCCCGGACGTCACAGAACCGCGGGGGCCGGCGTCTTGTGCGCGTGGCACCGTCGGGAGCGGACAGACAGGAGCAGTCGGTGAAGAGCGAGCACAGTGAGCACCCACGGGACACGGCCGTGCGGTCCGCCGGCGGCGGACGCACGGACCCCGCCACCGAGGCGTTCGTCGCCCATCGCAACCTGCTGTTCACCGTCGCCTACGAGATGCTCGGCTCGGCCGCCGACGCGGAGGACGTCCTGCAGGAGACCTGGCTGCGGTGGGCGGGCGTCGACCTCGGCACGGTGCGCGACCGGCGTGCGTACCTGGTCCGGATCACCACCCGCCAGGCACTGGGCCGGCTGCGCGCGCTCGGCCGCCGCAAGGAGTCCTACGTCGGCTCCTGGCTGCCCGAGCCGCTGCTCACCTCGCCCGACGTGGCCGAGGACGTCGAGCTGGCCGACAGCGTCTCGATGGCGATGCTGCTGGTGCTGGAGACGCTCACGCCGACCGAGCGGGCGGTGTTCGTGCTGCGCGAGGTGTTCGACCTCGGGTACGACGAGATCGCCGGGGCCGTCGACAGGAGTCCGGCCGCGGTCCGCCAGATCGCGCACCGGGCACGGGCCCACGTCGCGGCGCGCCGGCCGCGCGGGGTCGTCTCCCCGGCCGAGACCCGGGACGCGTTCGAGGCGTTCCGGCGGGCGGTCGAAACGGGCGACCTGCAGGGCCTGCTCGACGTCCTCGCACCGGACGTCGTCCTCGTGGGCGACGGCGGCGGAGTCAGGCAGGCCGTCCCGCGGCCCGTCGTGGGGGCCGGCAAGGTGGCCCGCCTGCTGGTCGCCGGGCTGGGCAGGACCACCGCGGAGACGTCACTGCGGCCGGCGGAGGTCAACGGTCACCCGGCGCTGGTCTTCCGGCTCGACGGGGCGCTGGACACCGTCGTGGCGGTACGCGTCGACGACGGGCTCGTCACCGGGCTCTACGCCGTGCGCAATCCCGGGAAACTGTCGCACATGCAGCGGGAGACCGTCCTGTGCCGCTGATCCGGGGTTCCCCGGGAACGGCCCCGGGGGCCTGCCGGCGGCCGTCACGCCGTACTCACGGGGGTGGCCGCGTCGCCCGCCTCCACCGTGATCACCGTCGTCGGCCTCCGGGGCCGTGCCGGGGCCGGTGCGTCAGGGGTGGTTGGTCAGGTAGCCGCCCATGGAGGTGAAGTACTCGGTCGCCGGCAGCTCCCGGCCGTCGTCGGTCCGTACCCGCCTGACGGCCAGGCCGTGGTTGCGGCCGGTGCGGGCGTCGGCTCCGGCGACGATCACCACGCCCTCTCCCTCGCGGTAGAAGACACGGCCGGGCGTGCCGCCGTACCGCCCCTCGGAGACGACCGCGGCCAGGACCTCCAGCCGCCTGCCCTTGTGGAAGGTGAAGGCGCTGGGGTACGGCTCGGACTGGGCGCGGACCAGGCGCTCCAGGTCCTGCGCCGGCCACGTCCAGTCGATGCGGCTGTCCTCGACGGACCGCTTGTGGAAGAAGCTCGCCCGCGACCGGTCCTGCCGGGTGAACTCCGTCCGTCCGGAGGCGATGAGGCCGAGCGCGCCGATGGTGACCGGGGCGATGAGGTCGACGGTCCGGTGGAAGAGGTCGGTGGCGGTGTCCGCCGGGCCCACCGGCACCGCCTCCTGCAGCACGATGTCGCCGGCGTCGAGCTCGTCGTTCATCATGTGCGCGGTGACGCCCACTTCGGACTCGCCGTTGATCAGCGCCCAGATCAGCGGGGAGAAGCCGGCGTACTTCGGCAGCAGCGAGTCGTGCACGTTCAGCGTGCCGTGGCGGGGGAGGCCGAAGACGCGCGGGGGGATCCACGTACGCCAGTTGTTGGCCACGATGACGTCCGGGTCGGCCTCTTCGAGGCGCTGGAGCAGCTCGTCGTCGTCAGGGCGGTTGCGGATCAGGACCGGCACGCCGTGCTCCTCGGCGAGGTCGGCGACCGAGTCGCTCCAGATCTTCTCGTACGCGTGCTCGCTCCTGGGGTGCGTCACGACCAGGACCACGTCGTGCTCGGAGTCGAGGAGGGCTCGCAGGGTGCGGTGCCCCCAGGTCTGGTAGCCGAACATGACGACCCGCATGGGCTTCCTCCTCGAGGCAGGGAATGGCCCGGCCAGTAAAGCAAGGCTTACCTAAGTTTTCAACGGGGCGTATTCCGGGGCGTGTTGACGCTTCACGCGCTCCCGTCCGCCTGTTTTGTCTATGGACAGCCCCATGAGATGAACTTAGCCTTACCTAAGTTTTCGGGCCGTGGCTCTTCGGCGTGCCCACCGTCCGTACTTCCCCGATGCTCGACCAGCGGCCGTCCGCCCCCGCGGGCCGCCGTCCGCACGATGGGAGTGACATGGCACAGGCCCGTCCCGGCGACGCCCCTTTGATCCACGACCTCATTGGCATCGGCTTCGGGCCGTCCAACGTGGCCATGGCGATCGCGCTCAGCGAGCACAACGCGCGCGTCGGCCGACAGGAGGCGTTCACCGCTCGCTTCTTCGAGCAGCAGCCGCGGTTCGGCTGGCACCGCGGCATGCTCATCGACGACGCGACCATGCAGGTGTCCTTCCTCAAGGACCTGGTGACGCTGCGGAACCCGGCCAGCGAGTTCAGCTTCCTGTGCTACCTCAAGAGCAAGGGGCGGCTGATCGACTTCATCAACCACAAGAACCTCTTCCCGTTGCGGGTGGAGTTCCACGACTACTTCGAGTGGGCCGCCGGCAAGGTCGACGACATGGTCTCCTACGGCCACGAGGTCGTCGGCGTCATGCCCGTCGTGCGCGACGGCGCCGTGGAGCACCTGGACGTGACCGTCCGGTCGGGGGAGGGGCTCGCCGTCCACCGGGCCCGCAACCTCGTCATCGGCACCGGCCTGCGCCCCCTCATGCCGGAGGGCGTGCAGCGCACCGGCCGCCTCTGGCACAACTCCGAACTGCTGGCGAAGGTCGACGGGCTGGAGGGCACCTCTCCCTCGCGGTTCGTCGTCGTGGGCGCCGGCCAGAGCGCCGCCGAGAACGTCGCCTACCTCCACCGCCGCTTCCCGCGGGCCGAGATCTGCGCCGTCTTCTCCCGCTACGGCTACAGTCCCGCCGACGACAGCGGCTTCGCCAACCGGATCTTCGACCCCGCGGCCGTCGACGAGTTCTTCACCGCGCCGCGCAACGTCAAGCGCCGGCTGATGGACTACCACGGCAACACCAACTACTCCGTGGTGGACATCGACCTGATCGACGACCTGTACCGGCAGATGTACCAGGAGAAGGTCCTCGGCACCGAGCGCCTGCGCTTCCTCAACGTCTCCCGGCTCACCGGCGTCAGGGAGACGCCGGACAAGGTCGAGGCCACCGTCACCTCCCTCGTCACCGGTGAGGAGACGCTCCTGGACGCCGACGTCGTGGTCTTCGCCACCGGCTACAGCCCCGCCGACCCCGTCGGCCTGCTCGGCGAGGTCGCCGACCGCTGCCTGCGCGACGACGAGGGCCGCGTCCGCGTCGAGCGCGACTACCGCGTCGCGACGGACCCCGGCCTGCGCTGCGGCATCTACCTGCAGGGCGGCACGGAGCACACCCACGGCATCACGTCGTCGCTGCTGTCCAACACGGCCGTCAGGGTCGGCGAGATCCTGGACTCTCTCCTCGACCGGGGCCTGAAGTCCGCCTCCGACGAGGCCCGGACGGTCGCCGACGGAACCGGCAGCACCGCCCGGTAGTCCGCCCACCGGTCCAGCCGTCCGCCTCGCCACGCCCGCCCGGCGGATCCCGCCGGGCGGGCGTGGCGGCACCGATCAGAGGGATGACGTACGTCCACATGGGCACGACTGCAACTGAGCGCCCCGCGGCCACGGCCACGACCCAGGCCCGCAGGCGGCGGGTCGCGGGCCTGGGCACGCTCGTGGTGGTCCTCGTGGCGGCGGGGGCGGTGTCACTGGCCGTCGGCGCGCGCGCGTTGAGCCCCGCCGAGGTGTGGCACGGGCTGTTCGCGGCGCCGGACCCCGACCGACGGCTCACCGAGATCAGGCTGATCGTGCGGACGGTCCGGGTGCCCCGGACGGTGCTCGCGATCGTGGCGGGCGTCGCCCTGGGGGCCGGCGGCGCGCTGATCCAGGGGTACACGCGCAACCCGATCGCCGACACCGGCCTGCTGGGCGTGAACTCCGGCGCCTCGTTCGCCGTGGTGTCGGTGATCGCCGTGTTCGGGCTCTCCGACCCGTTCCAGTACATCTGGTTCGCCTTCCTGGGGGCGGGCGTCGCCGGTGCCGTCGTGTTCGGACTGGCGAGCATCGGCCGCGGCGCGGGCAATCCGCTGACGCTCGCCCTGGCCGGGCAAGGGGTCACGGTGTTCCTCGCGGCGATGACCACGGCGGTCGCGCTGTCGGACCAGAAGTCGCTGAACGCGCTGCGGTTCTGGAACGCGGGCTCCGTGGCCGGTGTCGGATTCGACGTCATCTGGCCGGTGACCGGGTTCGTCGCGGCCGGGCTGGTGCCGGCCCTCACCACCCTGCCCGCCGTCAACCTGCTCAACCTGGGCGACGACGTGGCGCGGGGGCTCGGGGTGAACATCGCGCTGAGCCGGACCGTCGGCATCGCCGCCGTCACCCTGCTGGCGGGCGCGGCGACGGCGGCGTGCGGCCCCATCGCGTTCCTCGGGCTCATGGTGGCCCACGTGGCCCGGTACCTGACCGGACCGGACTACCGCTGGCTGGTGCCGTACGCGGGCCTGCTCGGCGCCGTCGTCCTGCTGGTCTGCGACATCGTCGGCCGACTGGTGGTGCGGCCGGGCGAGTTGGACGCGGGCGTCCTCGTCGCCCTCCTCGGCGCCCCGTTCTTCGCGGGGCTGGTGTGGCGCGGAAAGTTCAAGAACGCATGAGCGGGGCGGACGCGAAGCCGGACGGGGCGGCGGGGCGGCCGTCGCTGGCGCCGGGCGTACGGCTCGGGCGCGTGTCGTTCGTGTGGCGGCCCTGGACCGTCCTCGTCACCGTGCTGCTGGCGACGGTGGCCTTCCTGCTGTTCTGCCTGTCCATCGGCGTCGGGGACTTCCCCATCGGCCTGTCCCGGGTGGCCGCCACGCTCCTGGGCCGGGGCGAGCCGGTCGACGAGTTCGTGATCATGGACCTGCGGATGCCGCGCGCACTGGCCGGCCTCGTCGTGGGCGTCGCGCTCGGGGTGTCCGGGGCGATCACGCAGTCCGTCGCGCGCAATCCGCTGGCCAGCCCGGACGTCCTGGGGATCACCGGCGGCGCCGGTGCGACCGCGGTGTTCCTGGTGACGGTGTCGGGCGGAACCGCCACGGCGATCGTCGACTCCGTCGGTCTGTCCGCCGCGGCGCTCGCGGGGGGTCTCGGCACGGGGCTGCTCGTCTACTTCCTGGCGTGGCGGCGCGGGATCGACGGTCTGAGGCTCGTCCTCATCGGCATCTCGGTGAGCGCCGTGACGGAGGCGATCACGGCCTGGCTGCTGGTCACGGCCGACATCAGGGACGTCGCCCAGGCCCAGGCGTGGCTGGTCGGCTCGCTGGACGACCGGTCGTGGGACGAGGTCCGGCCGGCGCTCCGGGGCACGCTCGTCCTCCTGGCCGTCGTGGCCGCCGTCGCCTTCCAGTTCAAGCCGATGCACCTCGGCGACGACGTCGCCGCGGGCCTGGGCGTCCGGTACTCGGCGGTGCGGGCGGTCCTCCTGCTGTGCGCGGTCCTGCTGGCCGGCCTGGCGGTCGGCGCGGCCGGCCCCGTTCCGTTCGTCGCGCTCGTGGCGCCCCAGGCGGCGATGCGCCTGGCGCGGTGCCCGACGCCGCCGATGGTGGCCTCCGGCGTGGTGGGCGCGCTGCTCCTCGTCGGCGCGGACCTGGTCGCACGGACGGCACTGCCCGTGAGCCTCCCGGTCGGCGTGGTCACCGCGGCGATCGGCGGGCCCTTCCTCGTCCACCTGCTGGTGCGGGCGAACCTGCGCGGATAAGTCGGTACAGAAGTCGGGAAGCACGAACGAGGAGGGCCTTGTGGTCACCCAGTCCGTCACCGGGATCGAGTCCGGGGCCGTCGCCCCCTCGCGGCTGGCCGCCAGGGGCGTCACGGTCGGGTACGGCACGCGGACCGTCATCGACGAACTCGACGCGGCGATACCACCAGGGGTGATCACCACGATCATCGGCCCCAACGGCTGCGGGAAGTCGACCCTGTTGCGCACCCTGTCGCGGCTGCTCAAACCCACCAAGGGGGCGGTCGTGCTGGACGGCGAGGACATCGGCAGGCTCCGGACCAGGGACGTGGCGAAGAAGCTCGGCCTGCTGCCGCAGGCACCGGTCGCGCCGGAGGGGCTGACGGTGGGCGACCTGGTCGCCAGGGGACGCCATCCGCACCAGAGCTGGCTGCGGCAGTGGTCGTCGGACGACGCCGCCGTCGTGGAGCGCGCGCTGGCCATGACCGGCGTGTCCGACCTGGCCGACCGCCCGGTCGACACGCTGTCCGGCGGACAGCGCCAGCGCGTCTGGATCTCGATGACCCTGGCTCAGGGAACCGACCTGCTGCTCCTCGACGAGCCGACCACCTACCTCGACCTGGCCCACGCGATCGACGTGCTCGACCTGGTGAACGACCTGCACGAGTCGGGCTGCACCGTCGTCATGGTGCTGCACGACCTCAACCTGGCCACGCGCTACAGCGACAACCTCATCGTGATGCGGGACGGGTCGATCCTCGCGCAGGGGCACCCGCGCGACGTCGTCACGGCCGACCTGCTGCACGAGGCGTTCGGACTGCGCGCCAAGGTGATCGACGACCCGGTGGGCGATCGGCCGCTCATCGTGCCGATCGGTCGCACGCATGTTCAACTCCCTTGATTCGGAAGGTAGTTATATAAGTTAGGCTAGGCTTGCCTTACCTTTGTGCGATACGGTTTGCCTGCCCTCGGACGGGGCGCAGACAGCGCGACAGGCAAGGGGATTGCGGATGCTCCTCCACACGACGACGCGTAAGAGGCCCCGGCGGCGGACGGCGGCGGCACTGTCCGCCGCGACGCTCGGCCTCGGCCTCCTCGCGGGATGCGGTTCGGAATCGGACCCGGCCGACCAGGGCAACGACGGCGGCTCCACCGCCGGGGCCGGCGCCTTCCCGGTCACGGTGGAGCACGCGTTCGGCGCCACGGAGGTCACCGAGGCCCCGAAGCGGGTCGTCTCCGTCGGCTACACCGACGACCAGACCGTCCTGGCGTTCGGCGTCAAGCCGGTCGGCATGACCGACCAGTACCCGAACCCGCCGGGCCGGAGCCCCGACATCAACACCCAGTGGCCCTGGGTGAAGGACAAGTGGGGCGACACCGAGCCCGAGGTCGTCATGGAGAACGGCGACGCGGGCCCCAACTACGAGAAGATCGCCGCCCTGCGCCCGGACCTGATCGTCGCGGTCTACTCCGAGATCGACCGGGCCGCCTACGACAAGCTCTCCAGGATCGCGCCGACGGTGGCCCGCACCAAGGCCGAGAAGGAGCCGTTCAGCGCGCCCTGGCAGGACAACGCGCTGCACATCGCCAAGGCGCTCGGCAAGGCCGAGGAGGGCGAGCGGATGGTCGAGGAGGTCGAGGACAAGCTCGAAACGGCCAGGAAGGAGCACCCGGAGTTCGCCGGCAGGACCGCCGTCGTGCTGTCCTGGTACGAGAACTCGGTGGCGCCGTTCACCTCCACCGACGTGCGCGGACGGCTGGTGTCGGGCCTCGGCTTCACGTACCGGACCGAGATCGACGAGGTCGCGGACGGCAGCTTCTACACCAAGCTCTCGCCCGAGCGCGTCGACCTGGTCGACGCCGACCGCATCTTCGTCATCAACGACGAGGCCGACACGGAGGCCCTGAAGAGGTTCAGGCTGTTCACCAACCTGGACGCCGTGAAGAGGGGCAACGTGTCCTACCTGCTGGACAGCGAGGGGCCGGCGGTCGGCGCGGCCATCTCCCAGGGCACGCTGCTGTCGATGCCGTACGCGGTCGACGAGCTCGTCGAGTCGGCGGCCGACTAGCGATGCCGGTCACCACGTCCCGTCCCCGGCCCGCCTGGAGTGCGGTGTGAGCACGACCGCCACCCGCGCCGCCCCGGCGACCCTGCGCACGGCCACCGGACGCGAGGCGGCCCGATGGGTCGTGGCGCACTGCCGCCGGGTGCCCTGGCTGTCGGCGGCCACCGTGCTCACCACGGTGGCCGGGGCCGCGCTCCAGGTGCTCCCCGTGCTCCTGCTCGGCCGGGTGGTCGACGGGGTGGCCGAGGGCGGACCGCGCTCGGCCCTGATCACCATCGGGGTGCTGATGGGGGCCGCCGCACTGCTCGGCGCGGCGGCCACCGCGGTGTCGACCTACCTGATCGGCCGGCTGGGCGCCGACCTGCTCGCACGGCTGCGGGAAGGGGCCGTCCGGGCGGTGCTGGGGATGCCGAGCGCACGCGTCGAGCAGGTCGGCCGGGGAGACGTGCTCTCCAGGGTCGGTGACGACGTGGCCGTCGTCTCCAGGGGCGTCCGCACGGCCGTCCCCACGGTGTTCTCGGCGGGAGTCCTGGTCGCCATCGCCACGGCCGGCATGTTCGGCCTGGACTGGCGGCTCGGACTGGCGGGCGCGGGCGCACTGCCCGCGTACGCCCTGGCCCTGCGCTGGTACCTCCCCCGGTCCGCCCCGCTCTACCGGAAGCAGCGCATGGCCCAGGCCGACCGGGCGCAGGCGCTGATCAGCGGCCTGGACGGGATCGACACGGTCCGGGCCTACCGCCTGGAGGAGGCCTTCCGCGAGAGGGTCACCCGTGAGTCGTGGCGGGTGCGCGACCTCGGCATCGAGGTGTTCCGTTTCTTCGGCAGGTTCGTCGGCCGGGAGAACCGCGCCGAGTTCATCGGACTGGCCCTGATCGTCGTGGTGGGGTACGCCCTGCTGGAGGCCGGTGCCGCCAGCCTGGGCGAGGTGTCGGCGGCCCCGCTGCTGTTCCACCGGCTGTTCACCCCGCTGGGCCTCATCATGTTCACCTTCGACGAGGCACAGAAGTCGGGCGCGAGCCTGACCCGGCTGGTCGGGGTGCTGGGGGAGGACACGGAGCGCCGGCTGGTGGGCGACCCCGCCGTCGCACCGGCGGACACCGCGCCGTACCCGGTGACGGTCGAAGGGCTGACGTTCCGGTACCCCGGCGCCGACGAACCGGTCCTCAGGGACGTCAGCCTGGCGATCCCGGCCGGCGGTTCGCTCGCGCTGGTGGGGGCGACGGGCGCGGGCAAGACGACCCTGGCCGCGCTGATCGCGGGCATCGGCGCTCCGCAGTCCGGATCGGTGCGGATCGGATCCACCGACCTCGCCGGACTGGACGAGGCCGGTGCGCGGGCCCTGGTGAGCATCCTGACCCAGGAGACGCACGTGTTCTCCGGTCCGCTCGCCGACGACCTGCGGCTGTCCGCACCGGGGGCGACCGACGCCGAGCTGATGGACGCGCTGCGCACGGTCGGCGCCGACGCATGGGTCGAGGCACTGCCCGACGGGCTGGGGACCGCGGTCGGCGAGGGCGGTGAGCGCCTGGACGCCACCAAGGTCGCCCAGATCGCCCTGGCCCGGCTGGTGCTGGCCCGGTCGCCGGTGGTGGTGCTCGACGAGTCGACCGCGGAGGCCGGCAGTGAGGGCGCCGCCGAACTGGAACGGGCGGTGCTCGCCGCCTGCGCGGGCCGGACCACCCTGTTCGTGGCGCACCGGCTGACCCAGGCGACGGCGGCGGACCGGATCGCCGTGCTGGACGCGGGGCGCGTCGTCGAGCAGGGCACCCACGAGGAGCTGGTGGCCCTGGGCGGCCGGTACGCGCGACTGTGGCAGGCGTGGCGCGAAGGAAGTTAGGCAGGCCTTAGTTCGGTTGGGTCCGTCCGCTCTCCCGGAAAGGGTGCTGAGTCTTCGATGAGGGAACCGAGCGCTCGTCTCGTACGGCTTTCTCCCGCGCGCCTGGCCGGTGTCCGCAGGCGGACCGGCGACCACTCCGACCGGACCGTCACCGAGGCGTGCGCCATCGGGCTGGCGTACTGGGCGACGGGCCGGGGGAGCGACGGGATCGACCTCACCCCCGCCACCCTGTTCGCCGACGTCCTCGGCTGGGTCGACCACGGCGGTTCCGCGCCCGGCGACTGGGAGGTCGGCGCGGACGGCCGGAGCATCACGGTCCCGGAAGGCGTCGACCCGGCCGACGCGCAGCAGGCCCTGGACGACCTGGCCGACTTCCCGGACCGGTCCCTCGGCACCATCGGTCCGTCCAGTGTGGCCGCGAGGCTCGAGACCCTGGCCGAGTGGAACGACACCCGTGCCGACCGGGTCCGCCCGACCGTCGTGGAGATGTTCCGCGAGCAGGCCCGGACCAGGCCGGACGCCGTCGCCGTCGTCGACGGGCACCGGACGCTGACCTACCGCCAGGCCGCGGAGCTGTCCAGCCAGTTGGCCCACCACCTGATCGAACGCGGCCTCACCGCCGAACAGGTCGTCGGCATCTCCCTGGACCGCTCCGCCGACATGGTGATCGGCCTGCTCGGCGTGCTCCAGGCCGGATGCGCGTTCGTGCCGCTCGATCCGCAGTGGCCCGCCGCGCGCCGGGCCGTCGTCGTCGCGGACGCCCGGGTCGCGGTGCAGCTCAACGACTCGGGCGAGCACGCGGCGGGGGAACCGGAGGCCGTGGCCGTCGACGTGGACGACTGGCGGTTCGGCTCCCACCCCACCGGGGGGACCGGGGTCGCCGTCCACGGCGACGCCCTCGCCTACGTCATCTTCACGTCCGGCTCGACCGGGCGGCCCAAGGGCGCGATGATCCGGCACGAGGCGATCAGCGAGCGCCTGCTGTGGCAGGTGCACGAGGTCCTGGGCTTCGGCCACGACGACGCGTCGCTGTTCAAGGCGCCGTTGTCCTTCGACATCTCCGTCAACGAGATACTCCTGCCGCTGGTGTCCGGCGGCCGGCTGGTGGTCCTGCGGCCCGGCGGCGAACGCGACCCGCACCACCTGCTGAGCGTGATCGCCGAGCAGCGCGTCACCTTCACCTACCTGGTGCCGTCCATGCTGGACGTGCTGCTGGAGATCGCGGGCGACTCCGGGCGACTGGACAGCCTGCGGCACGTGTGGTGCGGCGGCGAGGTGCTGACCCCGGAACTGTACGAGCGGTTCCGCGCCAAGCTCGACGTCCCCCTGTACCACGGCTACGGCCCGGCCGAGACGACCATCGGCGTCTCGCACGTCGTCTACCGGGGCGCGGCGGAACGCCTGTCGACGTCGATCGGCAGGGCCAACCCCAACACCCAGCTGTACGTCCTGGACGACGAGCTGCGCCCGGTCCCCGTCGGGGTCGGCGGCGAACTGTACGTCGGCGGCTTCCTCCTGGGGCGCGGGTACGCCAACGCGCCCGGCCTCACCGCCTCCCGCTTCGTGGCGAACCCCTTCGCGGACGACGGGTCCCGGCTGTACCGCACCGGTGACCTCGCGCGGTTCGCCCCGGACGGGTCGCTGGACTTCCTCGGCCGGGCCGACAACCAGATCAAGATCCGCGGCATGCGGCTGGAGACCGAGGACGTCGAGGCCGGTCTCGCGGAGCACCCCGGCGTACGCCACACCTGCGTCGTCGCGAAGAAGAACACGGCGGGCGGCACCTACCTGGTGGGGTACGTCATCCCGGCGGCCGGGAGCGAGGACCTGCGGGCGGACGAGGTCAAGGCGTGGGCCGCGGCGCACATGGTGGAGTACATGGTGCCCGCCCACATCGTCGTGATGACGGAGTTCCCGCTCACCGCGAACGGCAAGCTCGACCGGAACGCGCTGCCGGAACCCGCGGTCGGGACGGGCTCCCTGGTGCCGCCCGCCACCGACGACGAGCGCGCGGTGTGCGCGGCGGTCGCGGCGGTGCTGCGGCTCGAGGAGGTCGGCGTCGACCAGGACTTCTTCCAGCTCGGCGGAGACAGCATCCTGGCCGTCTCCCTGCTGGGCGCGCTGCGCGACGCGGGACTCCACGTCACGGCACGGCAGATCCTCACCCACAGGACCGTGGGGGCGCTGGCGGCGGTCGCGAGCCGCGGGGACGCCCCCGCCGTGGACCACCGCGACGTCGCGACCGGTGCCGTCGCGGGGTCGCCCATCGTGCAGTGGCTCGGCGAGACCACCGACGCGATCGACGGCTTCGTCCAGTCGGTCGTCCTGAACACGCCGGCGGACCTGACCGCCGACGCCCTCGACGCGGTCCTCACCGCCGTGGTCCGGCACCACGACATGCTCCGCGCCAGGCTGGTGCGCGGCGAGCGCTGGGGCTTCGACGTCCCGGAGGCGGACCGGGCCCTCGCCGGGTGGCAGGAGAGCGACCGGCCGCTCGACGAGTGCGTCGCGCTCGCCACCGACGGGCTGGACCCCGACGGCGGCGTGATGCTGCGCGCCGTCTGGCGCCGCGCGGCACGGCAGCTGGTCCTGGTCGCCCACCACGTGGTGGTCGACGGCGTCTCCTGGCGGGTCCTGATGGAGGACCTGGCCACCGCCTGGCGGCAGTCCTCCTCGGGCGCCCCGATCGAACTGCCCCCGGTGGGCACGTCGTTCCGGCGCTGGACGCAGCTGCTGGAGCGCGCCGCGTTCGACGCGGACAGCTCCTACTACCGGCGCCCCCTGCCGGGAGACGACCGGCCGGTGGGCAGGCGCGCGCTGTCCGCGTCCGACACCGTCGCGACGGAGCGGCTGCGGACCGTCTCGGTCGGCCCCGGGACCACGGCGGCGCTGCTGGGCGAGGTCCCCGCGAAGTTCCACGCGGGCGTCAACGACGTGCTGCTGACCGCGCTCGCCGTCGCCCTCGCCCGGTGGCGCCGCGACCTCGGGCAGGACCAGACCTTCGCGCACATCGAGCTCGAGGGCCACGGCCGCGAAGGACGGTTCGTGGCGGACTCCGCCGGGTTCGAACCCGAGCTGTCGCGGACCGTGGGCTGGTTCACCACCCTGTTCCCGGTGACCGTCGACCCCGGCGCGGCCACCGACTTCACCGCGCCCGGATACCTGACCGCGGCGCTCAAGGCGGTCAAGGAGGACCTCGCCCGGGTCCCGGACAACGGCGTCTCCTACGGCGCCCTGCGCCACCTGACCCGCACCGAGTTCGACGCGCCCGCACCACAGGTGCTGTTCAACTACCTGGGCCGCTTCGCCGCCGGCTCCTCCGGCGACTGGCAGCTCGCGGTCGCCGCAGGCCAGTTGGGCGAGAAGCGCGACCCGCGCATGCGCCTGCCGCGCGCCCTGGAGTTCAACGCCGTCGCCGAGCCGGTCCCGACCGGCGGGTACGAGCTGGTCACCACCATCTCCTGGCCCGCCGGAATGTTCACGGACGAGGACGTCACGACCCTCGGCGGGTACCTCCGCACGGCCCTGACCGGGCTGGCCGCGCTCGACCCACGGGGCGGCCACTCGCCGAGCGACTTCGGCCCGGTGCCGCTGACCCAGGCCGACGTCGACGCCCTGGACGGCCCGGCGCTGCGGGACGTCCTGCCGCTGACCCCGCTGCAGGAGGGCCTGTACTTCCACTCCGTCTTCGACGACGACTCGGCGGGCGCCTACGTCGAGCAGCAGCTGCTCACCCTGGACGGCGAGGTGGACGCCGGCCGGCTCGCGGCGGCGGCCACCCGGCTGCTCACGCTGTACCCGAACCTGGCCGCACGGTTCGTGACCCTCGCCGACGGCCGTGTGGTCTCCGTGCTCGAGAGCGGTGTCGAGGCCCCCTTCACCGTGCTGGACCGCCCCGGCGTCACCGACGACGGGATACGCGACCTGGCCGAGCGGGACCGCCGCGCCGGGTTCGACCTGGCCGCCGGCCCGCTCATGCGGTACACCCTCGTCCGCGGCGGCCCCGGCCGGAACGTCCTGGTGCAGACCGTGCACCACATCGTCGCCGACGGCTGGTCGGTGCCGCCGATGCTCCGCGCGCTGCTGGCCGAGTACCACGCGCCGGGAACCGTGCGCCCGCTCGGCGGCTTCCCGGACCACGTGCGCCGGCTCGCGGCACGCGACGACGACGAGAGCGACCGCGTCTGGCAGGACCAGCTCGCCGGGCTGCCCGGCCCGTCCCTGGTGGCCGAGGGGCACACCCCGTCCGACCGGTTCGCCGACACCTCCGTGGAGCCGGACGTCGACGTCGACGCGGCCGCACGGTCGGCCGGCGTGCCGCTGAGCGTGGCCGTGCACACCGCCTGGGCGGTGACGCTGGGCGGCGTCCTGCACGGCAGGGACGTCGTGTTCGGCTCCACCGTGTCCGGACGCGACGCGGACGTACCCGGCATCGAGGACATGGTGGGCCTGTTCATCAACACCGTCCCCGTACGCGCCCGGTGGACCGGCACCACCACGGCCCGGGACCTGCTCGCCTCGGTGCGGGAACACCGGAACGCGGTGCTGGCGCACCAGCACGTCCCGCTGGCGAGGATCGGCCGCCGGGCCGGCGTCGGCGGCCCCCTGTTCGACACCCTGGTCGTGTTCGACGTCGCGACCGACGTCGCCGGTCTGCGGCGGCCCGGCGACACGCTGGTCGTCACCGGCATCGTGAACGAGGGCGCACCGCACTACCCGCTGACGCTGGTGGTGGAACGCGCACCCGGCGGCCGTCCGCGCTTCAACCTGATCCACGACGGCGAACTGCTGCGCGGGACGACCGCCCGGGCGATCCTGCGCACGTTCACCTCGGCCCTCACCGCCCTGCTCACCCGACCGGACGCCCTGGTCGACGACCTGGCAGCCGGCACCGACCGGCGTCCCGAGCCGGTCACCGGGACCACCCTGGGCGGACTGTTCGACGCCGCCGCGCACCGGGACCCGGCGGCCACCGCCGTCACCCAGTGCGGTCTCGACGGCCGCACGCGGTCCCTGACGTACGGCGAACTGG
Organism: Streptomyces griseomycini; assembly: GCF_014203535.1. Lineage (GTDB taxonomy): Bacteria > Actinomycetota > Actinomycetes > Streptomycetales > Streptomycetaceae > Streptomyces > Streptomyces griseomycini. Next base: position 49,489 of record NZ_JACHJI010000011.1, on the reverse strand, counting down.
CCGGAGCCAGGAACGCGTTGGCCTCGACGCTGCGCGCGGCCGGGGTACGGCCGGGCCGGCGGGTCGCCGTCGCCGTCCCGCGCTCCGTGGAGCAGGTCGTCGCCCTGGTCGCCGTCGTCGGCGCGGGCGGCGCGTACGTGCCGCTGGACCCGGCGTACCCGGACGAACGGCTGGAGTACATCCTCACCGACGCCGCCCCGCAGGTCGTCCTCGTGGACCGCGGGCAGCGCGACCGCTTCACACGACTGCTGGCGCGGACGGGGGTACCGGCCCGCGTCCTCGTCCAGGGCGACGAGCCGCCGCCCGCCGGCACCGGGGACGGGCCGGAGGCGAGGGCACACGACCCCGCGTACGTGATCTACACCTCCGGGTCGACCGGCCGGCCCAAGGGCGTCGTCGTCCCGCACTCCGGTGTGGTGGCACTGCTCGCCAACACCCGGTCCGCCATGGCCTTCGGGCCGCACGACGTCTGGGTCCAGTTCCACTCCTTCTCCTTCGACTTCGCGGTCTGGGAGCTGTGGGGCGCGCTGGCGCACGGCGGTGAGCTGCTGGTGCCGGAGTACGGGCTGACCCGCTCCCCGGTCGACTTCCACCGGCTGGTCCGCGAACGCGGCGTGACCGTGCTCAACCAGACCCCCTCGGCCTTCCACCAGTTCGTCGAGGCCGACCGGCTGGCCGGCGAGCCGCTGCCCGCCCTGCGCCGGATCGTCCTCGGCGGCGAGGCGCTGGACCTCGGGCGGCTGCGCGGCTGGGTCGAGCGGCACGGCACCCGTTCGCCCGAGCTGGTCAACATGTACGGCATCACCGAGACCACCGTGCACGTCACCCACCGCGTGCTGACCGAGGAGGACTTCGGCCCCGGCGACGGCGCCAGCCCGATCGGCGGCCCGATCCCCGGCCTGGTCACCCACCTGCTCGACGAGCGGCTCCGGCCGGTGCCGCCGGGCCGGGTGGGCGCCATCTACGTCGCCGGCGAGCAGGTGTCGCTCGGCTACCTGGGCAGGCCCGGGCTCACGGCCGGCCGGTTCGTGGCGGACCCCTTCGCGGGCGACGGCTCCCGCATGTACCACACGGGCGACCTCGCCCGCCGCACGCTCGACGGCGAGCTGGAGTTCGTGGGCCGTGCCGACGACCAGGTCCAGCTCAAGGGGTTCCGGATCGAGCCGGGCGAGGTGGAGTCCGCGATCCGGGAGCTCGACGGCGTGGTCGACGTCGCCGTGACCGTGGCCGGCAGCGGCGACCACCTGGTCGCGCACGTCGTGGGCCGGGTGCCCGCCGACCTCTCCGGCCGGCTGTCCGCGAAGCTGCCCGCGCACATGATCCCGGGCCGGGTGCTGCCGGTCGACGCGCTGCCCCTGACGGTCAACGGCAAACTGGACCGCAAGGCCCTCACCGAGCGGGCCGCGCGGGACGACACCCCGACGGCCGTGAGCGATTCCGCGCTGGCCGCGCTCGTCGACGTCTTCGCCGGGACGCTGCCCGGCTCCGCCGCGGACGGCGACACCGACTTCTTCCGCGCCGGAGGCGACAGCATCGTCGCCATCACCGTGGTCAACCGGGCCAGGGCACTCGGCCTGGCCATCACACCCCGGGACGTGTTCCTGCTCAGGACACCGCGTGCGCTCGCCGAGCACCTGGGGACGCGCACCCCCCGGGGCGGGACGGGGCCCGCACCCGCCCGCCGTGCGGACGGTCCGCTGACGCCGACGCCGATCATCCTGCGCCAGCGCGAACTGGGTGGATCCCTCGCCCGGTTCGCCCAGGCCAGGACCCTGGAGGCCCCCGGGGGCACGGAGCTCGCCGACGTCGAGCGCGCCGCGCACGCCGTCGTCGCCGCGCACCCTGTCCTCCGGATGCGGCTGCGCGTCGAGCACGGCGTGTGGGCGCTGAGCACCGGGCCCGCCCGCCGGATCACCGTCGCACGGGCGGACACGACCGACACGACGACCGCCGCGGACGAGGCCGCCGGGCGGCTCGACCCCGAGTCCGGGGACGTCGTCGCCTTCTCGTGGCTGGAGGCGAGCCGGACCCTGGTGGTCACCGTGCACCACCTCGCCGTCGACGCGGTGTCCTGGCTGATCCTGCTGGACGACCTGGCCACCGCCCTGCGCGGGGAGCCCCTGCCCCCGCCGACCACGTCCTACGCCGAGTACGCCGACGCGCTCGCCCTCCGGTCCGCCGAGGCGATCGACGGCCTCGGGCACTGGGTCACCACGCTCCGGGCCCCCGGACTGCTCCCGACGGTCGGGGAGCCGCGGGAGACCACCGTCGTGCTCGCCCCGCACCTGAGCGACCGCGTGACGCGTACCGCGCCCGCCGCCCTCGGCATCGGCGTCACCGAGCTGCTGTGCGGCGCCCTGCGCACCGCGCTGACCCGCGTCCAGCCGTCACCCACCGATCTCGCGATCGAACTGGAGCGGCACGGCCGGGTCCCGGCGCTGGAGCACCACGACTACACCCGCACCGTCGGCTGGTTCACCGCCGTCGCACCCGTGCGGCTCACCGCGCACACCGACCCCGTCGCGGCGGCGCGCGAGGTCGCCGAACGCCTCCCGGACGAGCGCGCGCACGTCGCCTACGGGCAGCTCAGGTACCTCAACCCGCAGACGGCCCCGCTGCTGACCGCCCGCCCGCAGGTGCTCCTCAACTACCTCGGCCGGGGCAGCGAGTCCCGGGCGGTGCGCCTCACCGGCGGCGACCGGGGCGGCCCGTACGCCGTCGAGGTCGACGCATGGCTCGACGAGGCCACCGGAAGCCTGCACGCGGAGTTCGTCCTCGCCGAAGGCGTTCCCGACCGGATCACCGAGCACTGGCGCGACGCGCTGGAGCACGTCGCCGAGGCCTGCGCCGGGACCGAGCGCACCGCACCGGTCACCCCGCTCCAGCGGGGGCTGTTCTTCCAGGCCCAGATGGCGGGCCCGGCCGGACACTACGTCGCGCAGAGCTGGTTCACCTTCGACCGGCGCCTGGACACCGACGCGCTGGCCGAGGCGATGGCGCACGTGATCACCCGGCACCCGGTCGTGGGCGCCGGCTTCACGGCCGACGCCGACGGCAACCCGGTCCAGGTCCTCGGGACGGGCCGGCGGGTCGACGTCCGCACGGTCGTCCTGTCGACGGAGGCCGAGGCCGACGCCCTGCGCGCCCGGGACCGCGGCACCGGATTCGACCCGGGCGAGCCGCCGCTGATCCGGATGACCGTGGTGCGGCTGCCCGACGACCGCGACGGCCTGCTGCTCAGCTACCACCTGCTGCTGTGGGACGGCTGGTCCCGCGAGATCGTGCTGCGGGACCTGTTCGACGCCTACCGGGCCGTCATGGAGGGCGAGCCGCTCGACCCGGCCCCGGCCGCACCGGGCTTCGAGGACCACGCCCGGGCGCTCGCCGCCGAGGATCCCGCCGCGGCGGAGCGCTTCTGGGCGGAGCACCTGGCCGGCCTCCCCGGCCCGACGCTGCTCGCCGGACCGGCGCCGGACCTCTCGGACGGCCTTCCGCGCGCCCTCGTGCACACGCTGTCCGCCGAACGGTCGGAACTGCTCCGGGACGCGGCCAGGACGCACGGCGTCACGCTGAACTCGGTGCTGACCGGCGCGTTCGGCCTCCTGCTCGGTGCGCGCACGGGCCGCGGCGACGCCGTGTTCGGCGTGACCGTCTCCGGCCGGGAGGGCGAGGGGCTGTCCGGCGTCGTCGGCGTGCTGCTCAACACCGTGCCGATGTGGACGCGGGCCCGGCCGTACGACACGGTCCGCGCGTACCTGTCGGCCGTCCAGGCGTCCCGGGTCGAGGCGATGGAGCACGAACACCTGGGGCTCGGCGAGATCCAGCGGGCCAGTGGGCACGACACCCTGTTCGACAACCTGTTCGTGCTCCAGAACTTCCTGGACCCGGACGCGTTCGCCGAGATGAACGCCAGGCACGGCATCACCTCGGTGAAGGCCGACGACTCCACCCACTACCCGTTCACCTGGGTCGTCACGCCCGGCGACCGGCTCACGGTCAAACTGGAGTACCGCCACGGCGACACCGAGCACGCCCGTCGCCTCCTCGACGACTACCTGCGCGTGCTCGAGGACCTGGCCCGGTCGACCGGGCCGGTGGGGGCGCTGCGGGGCTCGGGGCCGGTACCCGGGCGGACCGAACGGACGGACGTCGGCACGGACACCGTGGTCGACCGGTTCGACCGGGCGGCGGACCGCGCCCCGGAACGGGTCGCGCTCGTCGCCCACGGCTCGACCATGACCTTCGCCCGGCTGAGGGACCGCAGCCGCGCGGTGGCCGGTGTGCTCGTCCGGCGCGGCATCGGTCCCGAGAGGACCGTGGGCCTCGCGGTCCCGCGCTCGCTCGACTCGATCGTGGCGCTGTTCGCCGTACTGCGCACCGGCGCCGCGTACGTGCCGCTGGAGCTGGACCACCCGGACGAGCGGATCGCCGCGATCGTCGCGGACGCCCGCCCGGACGTGATCCTCACCGTGAGCGCCGTGTCGCCCCGGCTGGCCGGGCTCACCGGCGACCTGATCGAGCTGGACCGCCCGCTGCCCCGGGCCGAACCGTGTCCGACGTTCGCGCCGGACGACCCGGACCGCCTGCGGCACCCCGCGTACACGATCTACACCTCCGGATCGACCGGGAGGCCCAAGGGCGTGGTGACCGAGTACGCCGGGCTCACCAACATGCTGGTCAACCACCAGCGCCGGATCTTCGAGCCGGTGCTGGCACAGCACGGCCACCGGGTCTTCCGGATCGCGCACACGGTGTCGTTCGCGTTCGACATGTCGTGGGAGGAGCTGCTGTGGCTGGCCGACGGCCATGAAGTGCACATCTGCGACGAGGAGTTGCGCCGCGACGCGCCCCGCCTGGTCGAGTACTGCCTGGAGCGCGGGATCGACGTGGTCAACGTGACCCCGACCTACGCGCAGCAACTGGTGGCCGAGGGCCTGCTCGACGACCCGCAGCGGCGGCCGGCGCTCGTGCTGCTGGGCGGCGAGGCCGTCACCCCGACGCTCTGGCGACGGCTCGCCGGGACCGAGGGGACGGTCGGCTACAACCTGTACGGACCCACCGAGTACACCATCAACACCCTCGGCGTCGGCACCTTCGAGTGCCAGGACCCGGTGGTGGGCGTGCCCATCGACAACACCGACGTGTACGTGCTGGACCCGTGGCTGCGGCCCCTGCCGGACGGCGTTCCCGGTGAGCTGTACGTGTCGGGCACCGGCATCGCGCGCGGTTACCTCGGGCAGCCCGCCCAGACCGCGCACCGCTTCGTCGCGTGCCCGTTCGGCGAACCCGGCGAGCGCATGTACCGCACCGGGGATCTGGTGGTCCGCCGGCCCGACGGGAACCTGATGTACCTGGGCCGCACCGACCAGCAGGTCAAGATCCGGGGGCACCGGGTCGAACTCGGAGAGGTCGAGGCCGCGTTCGCGGCGCACCCGGCGGTACGGTTCGTCGCCGCGGTCGCCCAGCCCGACCCGCAGGTCGACGGCGCGCACCGGCTGGCCGCCTACCTCGTGCTGGACGGCGCCGAGTTGGCGGCCGTCGCCGCCGAAGTCGGCGCCGGACTGCCGGACTTCCTGCGCCCGACGCACTACGCCCAGGTCGACGGCATCCCGCTGACGGTGAACGGGAAGGCCGACACCAAGGCGTTGCCGGAGGCCAAGCCGCTGGGCGCGCTGACCACGGCGGGGGAGCGCGGCCCGCGGACCGGGACCGAGACCGTGGTGTGCGAGTTCTTCGCCGAGGCACTGGACCTGGACGACGACGAGGTGAGCGCGGTGAGCGACTTCGTGTCCCTCGGGGGGCACTCCATGCTGGCGGTGCGGCTGATCGGGCTGCTCCGCCGGGAGTACGGTCCTGTGATCACGATCCGAGACCTGTTCACCCTGCGAACCCCGGAAGCGATTGCCCGCCACCTCGATGACCGCTCCTGACGCTCCTGACACGCAGCAGCCCCGCACCGGGGCCGGCGTCCTCCGGACCGCACTGCGCCGCAACCTCGGCGCCATGGCCGGCGGCACCGTCCTCATGGGCCTCTACCAGGCGGGCGAGACGGCCTTCCCCATCGCGCTCGGCATGATCGTCGAGCACACGATGCGGGACGGCCGGACCCTCGGCGCGCTCGCCCTGTCGATCGCCGCACTGGCCGTGATCATCACGACGGTCTCGCTGTCGTGGCGGTTCGGCATGCGCATCCTGCAGAAGGCCAACACGACCGAGGCGCACCGCTGGCGGGTGAAGGTCGCGGCCTGCGGACTGCAGCCCGTGGCCAGGGACGTCGACCTCAAGTCGGGCGAGGTGCTGACCATCGCCACCGAGGACGCCGACCAGACCGCCGACATCATCGAGGTGGTGCCGCTGCTGATCAGCTCACTGGTCGCGGTGCTGGTCGCGGCGGTCGCGCTGGGGCTGGCCGACCTCCGGCTCGGCCTGCTGGTGATCGTGGGAACCGCCGCGATCCTGTCGGTCCTGAGCGTGCTGTCCGGACGGATCGGCACCAGCACCCGCGAACAGCAGGCCCGGGTGGCGCGAGCGGGCGCCAAGGTCGCCGACCTGATCACCGGCCTGCGTCCGCTGCACGGCTTCGGCGGCAACCACGAGGCGTTCCTGTCCTACCGGAAGGTCAGCACGGAGGCGAAGCGCCAGGCGGTCACCGTCGCCAAGGCGAACGGCGTGTACGCGGGCGTCGCGCTGGCCCTCAACGCGGTCCTCGCCGCCGCGGTGACCCTGACGGCGGGCTGGCTGGCGTTCGACGGCCGGATCACCGTCGGGGAACTCGTCATGGCGGTGGGGCTGGCGCAGTTCATCATCGAGCCGCTCAAACTGTTCTCGGAGATGCCGAAGTACGTGATGACCGCGCGCGCGTCGGCCGAGCGGATGGCGCTGGTGCTGGCCGCGCCGCCGGTGACCACCCCGGGGCCGGAGCGCCCGGCCGCGGGCGGAGACCTCGAGGTCGACTGCGTCCGGTACGGGGCCCTGCGCAAGCTGAAGTTCCAGGTGTCCGCCGGCGAGTTCGTGGCGATCGCCGCCTACCAGCCGCGCGCGGCGGCCGACCTCGCGGCGGTCCTGGCCGTGCGCGTCCCGCCCGACGCGTACGAGGGGGTGGTGCGGATCGGCGGACAGGAGCTCGCGGACCTCTCGGTCGAGGCGGTCCGCGAGCACATGCTGGTCAACCCGTACGACGGGGAGATCTTCGCGGGCACCCTCCGCACGAACATCGACCCCTCGGGCACCAGCCGGACGGTCCCCGAGGCCGTCGAGGCGTCCATGCTGACCGACGTCGTCGCCCTCCACCGCGAGGGACTCGACCACGGCGTCCGCGACCGCGGCGCGAACCTCTCCGGGGGGCAGCGCCAACGGCTGTCCCTGGCCCGCGCCCTCGCCGCCGACACCGACGTCCTGGTCCTGCACGACCCGACGACGGCCGTGGACGCGGTCACCGAACAGCTCATCGCGCGAGGCGTCGCGAAGCTGCGCCGGGGCCGCACCACCGTCGTGATCACCAGCAGTCCGGCCCTCCTGGACGTCGCCGACCGGGTCCTCGTCCTGGACGGCGGCGTCGTCACCGCCGAGGACACCCACCGGAACCTGCTGGCCACCGACGAGGAGTACCGCCTGGCGGTGGCCCGGTGACGAGCCGGGGCCCGTCCGGCCGGACCGGCCCTAGGCGAGTGCCCAGGCGACGTCCCTGAGCAGGGCGTGCCGCCAGCCCGCCCGGTCGTGGCCCGACGCCGACCGAGAGACCCGCACGGTCGCACCGGCCTGTTCGGCCAGGGTCTCGGTGAGTTCGCAGTGGGGGAGCATCCGCGTCTCGTGCTCCCCCACGTCGAACGCGACCCGCAGGCCGGACAGGTCGGGGCGTTCCCGCAGGCGCGCGGCGACGGAACCGCCGACCGGGCCGCCCAACGGGTCCGCCAGGTCCGCGGCGCCGGGCGTCCACCAGAACGCCCCCGACTGGCAGGCGACGCGGGACACCAGGTCCGGGAACTCCAGTGCCGCGTACACCGCGCTCAGCCCGCCGAGGCTCTGCCCGGCGACCACCAGCCGGTCCCGGTCGGCGGGTACGCCGGTCTCCGCCACCAGCGGCAGCAGCTCGTCCCGGACCGCCTCCCACAGCCCGGGCCTGCACGCGAACTCGGCCTCCCTGTCCCCGGCCGGGAGGAAGACGAGGGTGACGGCGGGCATGTCACCACCGGCGACGGCCGAGTCGAACGCGGTCATGGCCGGGTGCAGGTACAGCCAGTCGTCCCCGTCGAGCAGCAGGACCACCGGCCCGCCGCCGCCCGCGGGGTGGACGCGCACGGTGCGCCGCCCGCCGAGCCGTTCGCTGGTCCAGCGGATCCGGGTGCGCGGGACGGGCAGGACGTCGTCGGCGCCGAGGGCGGGCCAGTGCGGCTGGGCCGGGGCGTCCGGCGTCGCGGCGACGGAACGGTCACCGCCCGCGCCGACCGGGTTGAACGGGTCGGCGTGCGCCGCGTCGCCCACGAGGAACCGGTAGGTCACCCGGAGCCGGGGAGGCATGCGCACCGCGGCGTACCAGCAGTCCGTGTCGTCCCACCGGCGCAGGGGCACCGGCTCCGACCAGCTCTCGAAGCCGATGCTCGCCCCGGAACCGCGCCACAGGAACAAGGTCGTCCAGCCGCCGTCGCCGGCGGGCACCGACACGGGCGCCCCCACCGTCGCCCAGAACTCGTCCGTACCGGGTGCTCCGGGCAGGCCGAACTCGGCGAAGGCGCCCCCCGTGCCGGCCGCGAGACCCCCCATGACGTCTCCTTGTGAGAGGGAAGGGGAAAAGCTAGGTTAACTCCAATTAGGCGAGGCTAACCTAAACTTGGCGTGCCTTGGGAGGAACTCAGCATGAGCACCAACCCCTTCGACGACGCCGAAGGCCGTTTCCTGGTCCTGGTGAACGACGAGGGCCAGCACTCGCTCTGGCCGTCCTTCGCCGAGGTGCCCGGGGGGTGGACGGTCGTCTTCGCCGAGAACACCCGGCAGGCGTGCCTGGACTACGTCGAGTCCCACTGGACCGATCTGCGCCCCCGCTCCCTCTCGGCGTCCACGGACGGCTGACCGCCACCGGCCGGCCCGGGCTCCCGGACCGGCCGGCGGCGGCAGGCGGACGCCGGCGGTGTCGCCGTGGTCCGCGCCCTACTTGCCTTCCGGCAGCGGCTCCGCCTCGCACACCGCGCCGCTTCCCGGGAGCTTCCCGTCGAGCAGGTACGCGTCGACGGCGTTCCGCACGCACGCGCTCCCGTCGTAGGCGCCGTGGCCCTCGCCCCGGTAGGTGAGTTCATGGCCCACGCCCTCGCCGAGCTGCTCCGCCATGCGGGCGGTGCCCTCGTAGGGGGTGGCGGGGTCGCCGGTGTTGCCGACCAGCAGGATCGGCGGCGCGCCCGGTGCGCTCACCTCGGGGTGCTCGGCCTCTCCCGGCACCGGCCAGCCGTCGCAGAAGAGGGTGGCCCACGCCAGGGCTGGCCCGAACAGGGGCGACGCCTCGACGAACTCGGGCAGCTTCTCCTCCACCTCCGCCACGGTGTAACGGCCGTTGAAGTCGGCACAGGTGACGGCCCTCAGGGCGTCGCTCTCGTTGCTCTCGTCGCCGTCGGCACCGCCGACGAAGCGGTGCCGTTCCAGTGACTCCGCCAGGTCCATCATGATGGCGCCGTTGCCGGTGGCGGCCGCGTCCTGGCCCACGAGGTCTTCCAGGCCCACGAGGAGCGCGGGCCAGTTGCCCTGCGCGTAGAGGAAGTCGGTGATGACGGCGATGAGCTCGTCGCCGCCGAGCTCGCCCCCGTCCGGGAAGGAGAGCGGGGCGTCGTCCAGGTCGGCCTCGAGCTTCACGACGGCGTCCACGATCTCCTCGACACTGTCGCCGAGCGTGCAGCCCTGCTCGACGCACCACGCGGCGAAGTGCTCGAAGGCGAGCTGGAACCCCCCGGCCTGTCCGAGGGCCTGCTCCATCAGGTTCTGGGTGGGGTCGATGACGGCGTCCAGGGCGGCCCGGCCGACGTGTTCGGGGAACAGGTGGGCGTACACGCCGCCGAGCTGGGTGCCGTACGAGACGCCGAAGTAGTGGAGCTTCTCGTCGCCGAGGACGTGACGCATCAGGTCCAGGTCCCGGGCCGCCTCGGTGGTGCCGACGTGGGGGAGGACGTCGCCGGAGTTCCTCTCGCAGGCCGCGGCCGTCTCCCGGAGGAACTCGACCAGCGCGTCGCTCTCGTCGTCGCCGTCGTCGGGGGCGAAGTCCACCGCGTCGGCCAACCGGACGGTGGTGGCGGCGTCCAGGCAGCGCACGCCCCGGCTGTCGCCGACGCCGCGCGGGTCGAAGCTGACCAGGTCGTACCGGGAGCGGAGCTTCTCGTAGGCGGGGGCGAAGACGGGCAGTCTGGCGACTCCCGAGGTTCCGGGGCCACCGAAGTTGAGGAGCAGCGAACCGATCCGGTCGTCCGCGGCACCGCTGGAGCGGGCCCGGATCAGCTCGATGCCCATCGACTCCCCGGAGGGGTCGTTCCAGTCCAGCGGCGCCTGCATGGTGGTGCACTGCCACCGGGTGCCGTCCGGCAGGGGGACGGGGGCTTCGCCGCCGCCCTGGGCGGGCGAGGGGGCGGGGCAGTCCTTCCAGTCCAGGGACTGCTTCCAGAACCGGTTCTCGTCCTGGCCTGCGGCCGCTGTGCCGCCACCACCGGCCTGGCTGCCGTCCCGTGCGGGCGGCGAGCAAGCCGCCACGGAGCAGGAGAGCAGGGCGGCGGTGGACAGCAGGACAGCGGCGGATGTCGCTCTTATTGGGGGCATGCCCTCAGATTCCGAGGGCCCGGCCGGAGCCGCACGGCGTGTCGTCCATTAGGGGAGAAAGGTGTGCCGAGCAGCCGGTTACCGCCCGGACGGCCGGCAGGGGGTGCCGTTCACGATCCGGCCCCTCGGCAGCGAGAGCCCGAAGAAGCCTTCCACGACGCTCAGCGCGGTGCGGTGCACCTCCCCTCGGTCCCGCTCCGGGTCCGGCAGGCCCGCGGCGGTCAGCAGTTCCCGCAGTCGGGTGGCCATCGCGGTGTCACCGTCGCCCCCCGGTAGCCCCACGGGGCGTCCAGGTGCAGACTGAAGCCGCTCGGGAGCCGACCGCCGTGAAGTGCGCGAAGTTCGGCGGAACCGGCTTGCCGCTCTCCTCCTCGCGCCCCAGGAGGAAGACGTGCGTGCCGCCGCGCGACACCGGTGCCGGCGGCGCCACCGCCCGCTCCCCGGTGAGGGAGACGGCGTGGCCCGAGGCCGAGGCCGAGGTCGGGAGAGGGGGCCCGGCTCGTCGCCGGGCCCGCCCCTCCCACGTGTCCGCTCAGCGGTGCTCCGCGCCGTCCGGCCCGGGGGCCTCGCCCGGCTTCGCCGCCCCGGACCGTTCGGCGCCCCGTACCAGGACGAACACCGCGACCAGTGCCGCGACCGCCGCCAGCACCAGCAGCAGGACCCGGTCCGGGACCGCACCTCCGAGCGCCGACAGGCGCTCCTCGAGCGCGAACTCGGTGTCGGTGCCCAGCGGCGACGGCAGCGCCGACGTGCCGTCGAACGCCAGGAAGACCGCTCCGAGCACGACGAACAGCGTTCCGCCCACGACGGAAGTGCTGTGGAACGACAGCGGGCCCACGGGGAACACCCTGCCCCGCAGCCAGCGCCTGCGTCCGAGGTCGAACCGGTCCCACAGCAGGGCCAGGACGAACACCGGGACGGCCATGCCCAGGGCGTACACCGCCAGCAGCACCCCGCCGTGCGCGGGATCGCCGTCGATGGCCGCCACGGTCAGGATGCCCCCGAGGATCGGCCCGGCACAGAATCCCGCCAGCCCGTACACCGCGCCCAGGACGAACACCGACAGGGCCGAGCCCGTACGCCGGTCCCCGGCCGCCTGTGCCAGACGCCGGGAGCCGAAGCCCAACCCGGCGATCTGCGCCACGCCGAGGGCGACCAGCGTCCACCCGCCTCCCGCGACCAGCAGGTCGCGGTGGCCGTAGAAGAGCCTGCTGGCGAACGAGCCGGCGACCCCGAGCGGGACCAGGGTCGTGCACAGGCCGACGTAGAAGACACCGGTACGGGCCACCAGCCGGGTCCGGCCGGTGAACGAGTACGCGAAGAACGCGGGCAGCAACAGCGCGCTGCACGGGCTCAGCAGTGCCAGCAGTCCGCCCAGGAACGCCACGGCCAGGCCGACCTCGCTCACTCCTCCACCGCCCTGGCCGCCGCCTCGACAGCGGACCTGAAGGCGTCCGTCGGCTGGGCGCCCAGGATGGGCTCTCCGTTCACCAGGAAGGCGGGGGTGCTGCTCACGCCCAGGCCGTACCCCTCGTCCCGGTCCCGCGCGACGGCCTCGCGCGCCTCCTCGGAGGACATGTCCGAGCGGAACCTGTCGATGTCGGCCACGCCCGCCTCCCGGGCCATCGCGACGAGCCTGTCCGTGCTGAACGCGCCGGAGTTGCGTTCCCGGGACTCGCCGTAGACCACGTCGTGGAACTCCCAGAACCTGTCCTGCCGGCCCGCCGCCCAGCCGGCCAGCGCGGCCCGCTGCGACTCCTCGCCGAAGACGGGGAAGTTGCGCCACTCGATGCGCAGGATCCCCTCGTCGACGTACGAGCGCAGCAGTTCGGGCTTGGTCTCGCGGGCGAACCGGCCGCAGAAGGGACACTGGAAGTCCGAGTACTCGATCATCACGACCGGTGCGTCGGCCCGTCCGACCGCCAGCGCGTCGGACGCGTCCCGCCGGGCGAGGGCGAGCAGGCCCTCGTCCGCGGGAGCGGGGACGGCGGAGGCGGACCCGGCCGCGGCGGACCCGCGCGCCCCGCCGCCCCGGCTGTCGGAGCCGCCCGGCAGGAGAACGAGGACGGCCGTGGTCGCGGCGGCCACCAGGACGGCGCCCGCCGCATAGGTGCGGCGGCTGCGAGAAGAGGAAGCGGACGGGGAGGAGGAAGCAGTCATGGAACGCCTCTGAAGGTGAGAAGGACGAACGGGGAGGCCGGGCCGCGGCGTCAGACGGAAGCCGGGACCGGGCACTCGGCCTGAGCGGAAAGGCGCCGCACCGCCGCTTCGGCGAGCAGGACGACGGAGGCGACGGCGAGCAGCGGCTGCACCGGGGCCCAGTAGCTGAGTGCTCCGGAGGTTCCCAGGAGCACCAGCACGAGCTTGTTGCACACCGGGCAGCCCACGGCGAAGAACGACAGCACGCCGCCGACCGCTCCCATCCGGCCCCCCGGGCCGGTCGCGTCGGCGGACACGGGAGCGTCCGGCCGACGGACGTACGTGCTCAGCACGATGCCGGCCAGGACGGAGGTGAGGGCCAGGACGGGGTGGTTCCACCACTGCACGGGGACCGAGCGGCCGAACAGCGGATTGGGCACCACATCGGTGGGCACGCCGACGGCAACGGCCGTGGCCAGGGCGCCGGCCCCCGCCACCCACCACTGCCTCGGCCGCCACCCGCGCAGCGCTCCGCCCGCCCGGCTCAGCGAACGCCGGGAAGAGGACATGCGAAGGACTCCGTTTCCGGATGAGGAAAGAGGAAATGAGGACGCGACTACGGGAGTCGGCCTACATCCGCAGAACGGAGAAGGGGGCCACCGGAGGCGGCGGCGCGGGCCCGCGGAGCAGCGAGGCGGTGAAGGCGGACGGCGAGGCGTCGGCCCGGTCCGCCGTGTGCGGCGAGGCGGAAGCCTCGGCCGGTGGGGAGACGGTGCCCGTGTGCTGCGCGCCGGACTCGGACACCAGCAGCTTCACGCCGCACGGCTTGGTCCCCTCGGCCGCGGCCGGTGACGAGAACGAGACCGTCCGGGACGCGGACACCTCGTCGGAAGGAGCCGACCGCTGCTGGGCCGCGTGGCCGAACAGGCACAGCAGCCCCACGACGGCCACCAGCAGCGCGAGCACACCGCGCAGCGCGACCGTGGTCGCTGCGTGACGCGGCACTCGCTTCGTGGACACCTGCTCGTCTTCCTGCCTTCCGGAGGTAACGCCACCATAGAGCACACCGGCCCGGTGGAGATCCGCCGCCACCCCTGACACCGGCCCGCCGACGACCACGGCCGACCCACGGCCGCACCCGCCCACGGCCGGAGCCGGCGCGAGTTCGCTGCGCGCCCTGGCGGTGAGCACCCGGTCGAGACGTCCGTCCGTCTCCTCGTGCGCGATGCGTTCGTCGGCACAGGCATCGCGCAGGCGCCGCAGGGCCGTCCCACTCCGGGGCCTCCCGACGAGGCCGTGCCGAAGGGACGGGACACCGAAAGCGGGGTGAACGCATCCGCTCCGTGCTCCGTCATGGCCGTGAACCGGTCGGGGGGACGCGCGTGGGGCCCGAACTCCCCAGGCATCGAGCGGTGCCCGACGAGACGGAGCGCGCACGCTCCGGAAGGAGCCCCACGGATGCGGGTCACACGGTCACTCCCACGTGACGACGACAGGTCGCCGCGGCTGCGGTTTCCGCCGTTGTCCTCGGTGACGGTGGTGGTCACGGCCGTGCTGACGGCCGCCTGTGCGGCGCAGGGCGCTGACGGGGAGGCCGAAGGGTCATGCGCGCTCACGGCCACGTACGGGGGCCGTACCTACACGGGCGTGGCCGGCGTCGACTCCACCGCGGGCGACGCACTCGGCACCGCCGAGTTCCCGCCCTGCGACGACACACCGGGCCACCCCGACGATGCGGGAGGGCACGAGCCGGCCACGGTCCACGCCGTCGACGGCTTGGACCCACGGACGGCCATCGCGGTGCGGTACACCTCGGACGAGTTCGTGCTGCTCGCCGTCCGACCCGACGGCGACCTGCCTCCGGAGGCCGAGAACCTGGCCGGGCGCTCGGCGGTCTCGCCCGGATCGGCGGGCTGACCGGAGGAGGAGGCCCGCGAGGCGGAGTCCGGCCGGGGAGACGGTCCCCGCCCTGGCCGCGCCCCGAGAAGCGGTGTACGGGGCCGACGTGACCGGCCTCCCGGTGCGGTCGGGAGCGCCGTTCCCCACCCTGATCCTGTCCGCCGTACCGGGCCCCGACCCGCGCGACCCGGTTACGGCTCTCGGGGCCCGAAGGCGCGGGATGCGTGGACCCGGCGGATGAACCGCCGCTGCCAGGGCACCTCGACGGCCCGCGAACGGTAGTGCCGCCGGACCCAGTCGACAGCTTGACCGGGTTCCATGCCCTCCATCACGCACATCGCGGCCAGTGCCGTTCCGGTGCGTCCGGCACCGCCGCCGCAGGCGACCTCGACCCGCTCACCGAACCCGCGCTCATGGACGAGCCGGAGCGTGCGCAACGCGTCGTCGGGGTCGGAGGGCAGCCAGAAGTCCCGCCACCGGATCCACAGGCTCTCCCACGGCTGTGCCGCGGGCCGGCGGTCCGTCAGGTACACGGCCAATGTCGGTTCCTGGCCCTCCGGAAGTCCGTTCCTCAGCCCTCGCCCGCGGACGAGTCGTCCTGACGGGAGCCGGACGACTCCGGGAGTCCCGTCGTCCCACTGCTCTGTCACGGTGTGCTCCGTCCTCGATCTCTGCGCGTGATCCCGCGAGCGACCGGATCGGGGGCCGCCGCACTCCGCGGCCCCACTGGTGCGCGGATGATTCAACTGTGTGGCGCTCCACCGCGCGATCCGTACCGTCGCCGGTCTCCTTCGCATGGTGCGTCCTTCCGCTCGCGCGGGCCGGTCCCTGGACGCCGGCCGGCCCGGCGGAAAGAACGCTAGGCCGGTCGCCTTGCCGCGAGTACGAGGTAAACCGCCGTACGCCCTGCGGTCCACCGCAGTACCGGCCCCTGTGGGAAACCGCAGGGGAGCCCGTGACCGGGGTGACCCCGAAACTCCGGTACCCGGACGCCGGACGCTTCGTCCGTCCGGCGCAGGAACGCGGGGCGTGACAGGGTCCAGCCCGTACCCGGCGGCACGTCGATCCGCTCCAGCCCACGAAGACGCCTTGCCTCGGCAACGGGATGGACGAGTCCCCGGCAGATGACGGCGCCACCCGCTCATCGCCGTCGCGCCGGGGCCCGCTCCAGCGGCTGCGAAGGAGACGACCGCGTCGTGACCGCCGTCGTGGTGCGCGCCCGGCCGGAGTCCGGTCGTGCCGTCGCGGCGAACGCCGCCCGGTACGCGGTGGGCGTCGTGCCCAGGACGCGCCGGAAGTGCAGCCGCAGGTTGGAGGGGCTGCCCAGGCCGCACCGGTCGGCGATGTGGTCGACGGCGAGTCCGGTGGTCTCCAGCAGTTCCCGGGCACGGTCGAGCCGGGCGGCGAGCAGCCACCGCAGGGGCGTCGTGCCGGTCTCGGTGACGAACCGCCGGGCGAAGGTCCGCGGCGCCATGTGGGCGTGCGCGGCGAGCTGCGGGACCGTCAGCGGTTCGTGCAGACGGGCCGCGGCCCACTCCCGGGTGGCCGCGAGGGAGACGCCGGGGTCTTCGGGGGCCAGCGGCCGTTTGATGTACTGCGCCTGCCCGCCGTCGCGGTGGGGCGCCGAGACCAAGGCGCGCGCCACCTCGTTCGCCGTCCGCGCGCCCAGGTCACGTCGCACCAGGTGCAGGCACAGGTCGATGCCGGCGGCGACGCCCGCCGAGGTCAGCACCTGTCCCTCGTCCACGTAGAGCACGCGCGGGTCCACCGACACCGTCGGGTACCGCGCGGCCAGTTCGTCGGCGTACTTCCAGTGGGTGGTGGCCTTGCGGCCGTCCAGGACCCCGGCCGCCGCCAGCGCGAACGCACCCGTGCAGATGGACACCAGGCGCCGGCCCCGGGCGTGCGCCTCGGCCAGTGCGGCGAGCACGTCCGCCGGGAGCTCCCGCAGGTGCGGTGCGTACCCCGGGACGATGACGGTGTCCGCCCCGCGTAGGGCCTCCAGCCCGGCCGTCACCGTGACCGCGAAGCCCGCAGCGGTCGTGACCGGACGCGCGGTCCGTCCGCACAGGGTCAGCCGGTAGGGGGCGCCGGGCACGGCGATGAAGACCTGGGCCGGGATGCCCAGGTCCAGGGGCAGTACGTCGTCCAAGACCAGTACCGCCACTCGATGCGGTGCGGCGGGGGTGGCAGTTTCCTCGCGCATGAAGGCAAGTCTGCCACTGTCACGGGAAGTTGGGGCGGGCGATCGTCTATGCCATGAACGACGTGATGACCGCCGGCGTCCCGCCGCTTCCCGACTCTCCCGTCGCCCGCCGGGCGCTGGCCCTGGTGCGCGAGACGGAGTCCACCGCGACCGCCAACCACAGCGTCCGCAGCGCCCTGTTCGCCCGCCTCCGCGCCGACCACCAAGGCGCGAAGCCGGGACACGACTACGACCCGGAACTGCTGTTCCTGGCCTGCGTCCTGCACGACATCGGCCTGACGCGGGCCGGTGACCGCCACCAGCGGTTCGAGGTGGACGGCGCCGACACGGCCGCGGAGTTCCTCACCGCGCAGGGCCTGCCCACCGCCGACGTCGACGCCGTGTGGGAGGCCATCGCCCTGCACACGACGCCGGGCATCGCCGAGCGCCGCGGCACCCTGTGCGCCCTGGTGCACCAGGGGACCGGCATGGACTTCGGCTGGGACACCGACTGCGTCGACGACGCCACCGGCGCCGCGATCCACGCCGCCTACCCGCGGCTGTCCATGGCCACCACCCTCACCGACGAGATCACCGGTCAGGCGCGCAACCGCCCGGAGAAGGCCCCGCCCTTCAGCCTCGCGTCCGAACTCCTGCGGGAGAGGTCCGTACCGCCGCACAGGACCCGGATGGAGACCATGGCCGACGCCGCGCGCTGGGGCAACTGAGCATGACCACGTACGGAATCCTGCTGTTCGACTCGGCGCAGGAACTCGACTTCACCGGCCCGTGGGAGGTGTTCACCACCTCCTCCGGACTGCGCGACGGCGCGGACGACGTCCTGCTCCTCGCCGAGCGTTCCGCGCCCGTCCGGTGCTCCCAGGGCATGCGGGTACTGCCGGACCGCACACTCGATGACCATCCGCCGCTGGACGTCGTCCTCGTACCGGGCGGTCACGGGGCCCGGGAGGCCGAGACCCGCAACGAGCGGGTCACCGGCTGGCTCACCGACACCGCAGCGCACGCCACCTGGGTGGTCGGCGTCTGCACCGGGACCTTCCTGCTCCACGCCGCCGGCCCGGCCCGGGCCCGCCGGGTCGCCACGCACCGGCAGTACGAGGACGCGCTCGAAGAACGCGGTGACGTCACCGTCGTGCGCGACGCCCGCTATGTCGTCGACGGCAACCTGCTCACCAGCCAGGGTGTCTCCGCCGGCATCGACAGCACCCTGTGGCTCGTCGGCCACCTGCACGGACGCGAGCACGCCCGCTCCGTGCGCCGCGCCCTCCAGTACGACCCGGCACCTCCCTACCTGGCGGACGAGCCGATCCCCCTGCCCACGACCGACCGAGAAACGGAGCACCGACCGAGATGAACCGCCGGACCCTCCTGCACGCCACCACCGCGATCGGAGCCGCGACCCTGACGGCCGGCGCCGCGACCCGGGCCGCCGCCGCCCCCGAAGCCCCCGGACACGACCGGCCCCTGCGCGTCCACGTGGTCATGTTCGACGGAGTGGAGGAACTCGACTTCTCCGCCCCGTACGAGGTGTTCTCCGCATCCGGCTACTTCACCGACCGGGAGGTGGAGACCCGCTACGTGGCGCTCGACGGTCCGCGTACCGTCAAGGCGGCCTACGGCACCCGCCTGCGCGTCGACCACGGGTGGGCCCCCGAGCAGGCGGACCTCCTCGTCGTCCCCGGCGGCGGGTACGCACGCCGCGAGGATCCCGGCGTGTGGGCCGAGATCCGGCGAGGCTCACTGCCGCGGGCCCTGGCCGCCGCGACCCGCCCGGGCCTGACCGTCAGCGCGCTGTGCACGGGCGTGATGCTGCTCTCCGCCGCCGGGCTGACCTCGGGACGCCCCTGCACCACCCACCACCGGGCGCGGGCCGACCTGGAGCGGCAGGGCGGCGTGCTGAAGAACGCCCGCGTGGTCGACGACGGCGACCTGATCACCGCCGGCGGGGTCACCTCCGGGCTGGACCTCGCCCTGTGGCTGGTGCGCCGCGAACTCGGGGCGGACGCCGCGGTCGGTCTGGAGGAGATGCTCGAGTACGAGGCACGCGGCACGGTCTGGACCGCGCGAAGCAACCGCTGAACGGATCCCTCCGGGGTGCCGTGCCGACACCCCGCCGGGGGCGGTCATCGGTGACCCGGTCGCCCGGACGGGAGGAGCGGGGGGCCGGGAGGGGCGTCGTGTGGCCCCTCCCTCCCACACCGTCCCCCGCGGCCAGGCGGTCCGGGGGGCCCTTCCGACGGGGCGGACCGAGCAGTCCCCGTGGCGGCTCTGACCGGATATCGCCTCTGGGGTTCGCCGTCCCCTCAGCCAGACTTGTTGCCTCACGACACATGTGCACCGCTGCCGCGGTGGTCCGTGCCCGGGAGGCCCCTGATGCTGTCAGACGCGAGTCCGGACGAGGAAGGGACGGCGGCCCCGCCCGGACGGCGACGGCCTCCCGGTGACCGCGTCGCGCTGCGCGGCGACCTGCGGTCCGCCCTGCCCGACGCCGCCGCGGCGGTGGTGGTCACGGCGCTCGTGTTCGCCCTCCTGTGGGCGCGCATGGAGTCGGGCGCCTCGGACACCGTCGCGGTCATGCCGTTCATGGACGACCCCGGCACCTACTGGATGTACCTGCTCAGCCAGGCGTTCGGCTGGTCGGGGCTGCTGTGGGCCTGGGGCACGGTCATGCTCGGCCTGCTGCTGTCGGGGCCGCGCCCCGCCCGGCTGCCGGTCTCCCGGCAGGTACTGGAGCGCTGGCACCGCACCACGAGCCTGACGACGACGGCGCTGATGTCCGCGCACGCGCTGATGTTCGCGGCCGAACTCGTGCGCTACGAGACGAAGGTGGCGTGGGCGGAACGGTTGTGGGTGGCCTTCGCGGACACCTTCGTGCCGGGCTGGTACGACTCCGGAACCGGAAGGATCGCCATCCCGCTGGGGCAGGGTGCCCTGTACCTGGCGATCCCGCTGGGGCTGTTGTTCTACGTCCGGCACCGCATCGGAGCGAACACCTGGCGACGGCTGCACCGTTTCGTGATCGTCGTGTACGTGCTGAGCGTCTGGCACACGCTGCTGTACGGAACCAACGTCTGGTACGGGGAGTGGCCGCGCACCGTGCTGTGGCTGCTGCAACTCCCGGTCGCCGCACTGCTGTTGCTGCGCCTGCTGAGACCGGCCCGGCGGGCCGAACGACTGGGCCCGCCAGGCGGGCGCGGGGGCGCGGCCCGTCCGGCCTGGTGGGCGCGCGGACTCGGACGGGTCGTCGCAGGAGCCGTCCTCGTCGGGCTGGTCGTCGTGGTGGTGTCGGGCCGTGACGGCGGACGGGACCGTCCGACCCATCCGCCCGCGACGGCCCCGCACGCCCAGGAGACGGACTGACGGCCGGCACGGGGCGGGCGGGACGGCGCCGGGGAATGGGATGATGGCCGGCGACAGGGCGACGGCGGAACGAGGAAGCCGGTGCGAGTCCGGCGCGGTCCCGCCACTGTGATCGGCGAGCGACTCCCGACAGGCCACTGCCCGGCAACGGGTGGGAAGGCCGGGAGAAGCATCGACCCGAGAGCCAGGAGACTCACGCGGTCGCCTCCTCGACGGACCACCGGGGCGGATCTCCCCGGAGAGAGGGACGGCACCGCATGCCCGCAACGCCGACCGGACGAACGACGGACGACGCGAGGACCGCGACGGCCACCGGCCCCGTGCCGTGCCGCGTCGTCGTGTGCCGCGACTGCTGCTGCGGCAGTCCCAAGGTGACCGGCGTCGACCACGCGGCCCAGACCGAACGCCTGCGCACCGCGGCACCCGTACGCGTCTCCGACTGCCTCGACGTCTGCGACCAGGCCAACGTCATCGTCGTGCAGCCCTCCGCCGAAGGCCGCGCCGCCGGTGCCCGGCCCGTCTGGCTCGGACTGGTCAACGACCCGGACGCGACCGAGGACGTCGTCGCATGGGCCCGCGCGGGCGGTCCCGGTGTGGCGCCCCGGCCCGACATCCTGGACCTCCACGTCTTCACTCCGCCAGGGCGCCGCGCGACCCGCTGACACCGCGCCGCACGGGCCGGCCGGACCGGACCTGGCGTTCCGCCGCCGGGTCCGCCGCCTCCACCACCGCGCCCGGCCGGCACCGAGCTCGCTCCGCCTCGGCGGCCACCGCCCGCACGCGGTCCTCACCGACGGGGAACCGCCGCGTGCACGGCGTCACCGCGACGCCGGAACTCCTGCGACGCCTCCGGCACGGGGACACGGGAGCGATCCGTCTTCGGCCTCCTGGTGGGTGTCCCACGGCGGGACGCCCCCGGGGTCAGCTCCTGCCCCGGCGGGCCGCCGTGCGGATCGCCAGTTCGGCCTCGGCCAGACCGTCGACCGGGGCCGGGTCCTCGAGCCCCGGTACGCACACCACCTCGCCGGTGTCCAACGCGGCCAGTGACGCGTCGACGACCTGGTCCACGGGCATGCCGCCGTCCTCGTGCACGGACTGGTCCCGTCCCGGGACGGGCGTGTCACCACGCGACCGATGGAACTCGGTGGCGGTCAGTCCGGGGCACAGCACCTGGATCCGCAGCGGTGTGCCGGCCAGTTCGGCGGCGAGAGTGCGGGTGAAGGTGACCACGTAGCCCTTGGTGCCGGCGTACACCGCGCGTTCGGGCAGCGGATGCGGCGGCAGCGCGCCCGCGAAGGCCAGCTGTGAGGCCACGTTGACCAGGGTGCCGCGCCCGCGTTCCAGCATGGCCGGGACCGCGGCCCGCGTGAGTGCGGTGACGGCGAGGACGTTGATGTCGAGGACCTTCCTCATGAGCTCCGGTTCGAGCCCGGCGAAGGGGCCGTAACCGTTGATCCCCGCGTTGTTGAGGAGGAACCCGATGTCGTCGCCCGCCGCACGCCGCGCCACCCCCGCCAGGTCGTCGGGCTCGGACAGGTCGGCCACGAGGGTCTCCACCACGGTTCCCGTCACCTCGCGCAGTCGTTGCGCGAGGTCGTCGAGCCGCTGCGCCCTCCTGGCCACGAGGACGGTGTTCCACCCGCGGGAGGCCAGTCGTCCGGCGTAGGCCGCGCCGATGCCGGAGGAGGCCCCCGTCACCAGGGCCGTGTCACGTCGTGTGCTCACCGTTGTGCCACCTCTCGCGTCACCGATCCGCGAATGCCGTGATCGGTGACGGGTACCCCGCAAGCGTGTCGGCACCGGGAGAGCCGGGCGGGCCCGCGTGGACGTAGCCCCCTCCGGGCCTCACGAGCCGGATGCGGCCCCGCCGGCGGTGAGGCGCCTCGTCGTCGGATCCCTTCCCCCGCTGTGGCGTCCGCGCCTGCGCCCGGGGCGAGGTCGCGGACGGGCACGAGTCCCCGACGCGGCACCCGGTGACGGAGCGGCGTGCTCCCTCCACTCGGCCCGGGGCAGCGGCCGTCGAGGGGTGCCGAAAATCCTCCCCCGTCGCCGGGCTTGGCGGTTCGCCCGCGGGTTACCCGGTCGGCATGACCGACACACGGCCTCTCGCCCTGATCACCGGTGCTTCCGCCGGAATCGGATACGAACTGGCCCGGCAGTTCGCCGAGCACGGCTACGACCTCGTGGTCAACGCCGAGGACGAACGGCTGGAGTCCGCCGCGCGCGGCCTGCGGGAGACGGGCGCGCGGGTACGTCCCGTGCGCGCCGACCTGCGGACCCGCGAGGGCGTGGAACGGCTGCTCGCCGCGGTCGAGGGGCTCACGGTCGACGTCGCCGCCCTCAACGCGGGAGTCGGCCGGGGCGGCGCCTTCGTGGACACCGACCCCGCCGACGACCAGGCCGTCATCGATCTGAACGTCACCGCGACCGTCCGGCTGGCCAAGCCGTTGCTGCGCGCCATGGTGGCGCGCGGCGCGGGCAGGATCGCCTTCACCTCGTCCGTCGCCGCGATGATGCCCGGCCCCTTCCAGAGCGTCTACAACGCCTCGAAGTCGTTCGTGCAGTCCTTCGCGGAGGCGCTGGGCGAGGAGGTCCGGGGCACGGGCGTGACGATCACGTCGTTCATGCCGGGCGTGACGGAGACGGACTTCTTCCGAAGGGCGGGGATGGCGGACGACACCCGGATGGGCACGTCGAGGAAGGACGACCCCGCACAGGTCGCCGAGCAGGCGTTCACGGCGATCGTGAAGGGCGAGAGGAAGGCCGTCACCGGGTCGCTGAAGGCCAAGGCGATGGGTGCGGCGGGGAAGGTGCTGCCGGACGGCGTCAAGGCGGCGGCACACCGGAAACTGGCGGAACCGGGAACCGGCGAGGACGCCGGGCCCGGGAGCGGGGCGTGAGCGGGACGGCATGTCGAGGGTGTGGGTCCGGTCCCAGGGCGCACCCCCTGTCCCGCCGTCCGTCAGGAGCGGGGCGCGGCCTCGTTCCACGGGCGAACGCCTCCACCGGGCGCCCGCCCGTCGAACATGACGAGGCCGGCTTCCGTCTCGGCCGATCCGGGCGTGTCGGCGTCCGTCCGGCAGGGCGGGGCCGCGGACCGAGCCGGGTACCGGGCCGTCTCGGACGCCGCGGGCTCCGGTGGACCGCGCCCGCTCGACGTCAGCCCCCCGGGGGACAAGGACACCGCCGGCACCGCCCTCGACCACGTCGACCTGAGCGTCGCTCCGGGGGTGTCGCCGTCGTCGGCCCGTCGGGTCCCGGCAGCTCGGCGCCCCCGAACCCGCGCTCACGGCGGATCTGATCGCCGGGATGCCGCACACGGCCCCTGCCGCCGTCGCCGGCGGTGCTCCGCTCGGTACGGTCGCGGAGCGCACGCTCGTCCCGGTGCGCCGCCGCCCCGCTCCGCTCGGCGGCACGGTCCACGCACCGGAGGAAGGCCCCTGCGCGTCCTTCACCGTGCCGGCGGGTGGCACGTCCTTTCCCGACCACGGCGTGGCGGGCCCGGCCTTCCGCCGGGCCCGCCACGCCGGCTCCCCCTCGGAGCCGGACCCCGTCGTGCCGTCAGCGCTGCAGTGTCAGCAGACCCGGACGGTAGGGCAGGAGGCCGTAGTCACCGCCGGAGTTGGGGCTGCGTCCCTGGTAGAGCAACTGCAGATGGCAGGGATCGACGGTCATGGTCTGATCGGCGCTGGTGCGGATCAGTTCGCCGTGGCTGATGTCGTTGGTCCAGGTGGCGCCACTGTTGGCCTTGCCGGCGAAGGGATTGCTCTCGGTCGCGGCCTGGGGCGTCCAGGAGCCGTTCAGGCTGGTGGCCGTGAACGAGCGGAAGTACCGGCCCTGCGCGCCGATCGCCTCGACGATCATGAGGTAGCGGTTCTGGCCCTGCAGCTTGTAGACCTGCGGGGCTTCGAACAGGTTGTTCGTCGTGTCGCTCATGACCACCGTCGAGGTCGAGCCGAAGCTGCCCGGGAAGTTCCCGATCGGCATGCTGGCACGGTAGATCTTGCCGTTGTCGCCGGCGAAGAACAGGTACATGTTCGTGCCGTCACCGATGAGCGTCTGGTCGATGGGTCCCGTTCCGGAGTCGGAGATGCTCCCGGAGAAGAGCACCTGCTCGGACGACCAGCCGTTCGGGTTGGTGGGGTCGCTCGACGTCCGGTAGGAGAACGCCGTCCTGCCCCACTGGTAGGCGAGCACCCAGATGTTCTTCGGCGCGAAGTAGAAGAGCGTGGGTGCGACGGTCGAGTTGGACATCGCGTTCTGGCTGGCCGAGCCCATCTCCGACCAGTTGGTGAACAGGCCGAAGTTCATCGAACCCCACCTCGTCCCCGTGTCGTGCGTGGTCGCGTAGACGAGTTGCCTGCCGTTGTAGGGGGCGACGGTGAAGTCCTTGAGCGAGACCCACCCCTGCCTGGGCTGCGCCAGCGCGCCCGTCGACGTCCAGCGGTAGCTCGACGGGAGATCGCACGAGCCGGGGGTGCCGGCGCCGACCTTGACGAGCTGCCACTGCTGGTTGGTGCCGCCCCAGTCGTCGTACTGGACGATGTTCGCGTTGTCGGCGGTGGAGGCGCCCTGCACCTCGAGGGCCTTGTTGCTGTGGCGCGAGATGAGCCGCACGTAGCCGTCCGAGCTGTCGGCCAGCCGCCACTGCTGGTTGGTGGCGTTCAGGTCGGTCCACTGGACGATCGAACCGCCGTTCGCGGTGGACCAGTTGTGGACGTCCAGCACCTTGCCCGAGTGGCGCGACTTGAGGCGGTAGTAGCCGTCCCCGGAAGCGACGAACTGCCACTGCTGCTGGTTCTGGTCGTTCCTGGTCCACTGGGTGATGCGGGCGCCGTCGCCGGTCGCCAGGTTGTAGACGTCCAGGGCCTTGCCGCTGTTGCGGTTGACCAGCACGTACGAGGCGTTGGTGTCCACGGTCGCGGCCTCGGCGGGCTGGGCACCGAGGAAGGTGGCCAGCAGCAGCAGAGGCGCGAGGACGCCGAGTAAGCGTCTTGGACGGATCAGGGACGGGTGGCGGAACCACATCAGAGGGCCTCCTTGGGGTGGGGGTGAGGTGCCGCCGATGAACCGCGGAGCGGCAACCGCGTCGGGGCAGGGACGGGTTCGAAAGTTTCGAAGTGATCCCGATTCCGTGACGCCACAAGTTAGGAAGGCGGGGTCCTCCGGTCAAGGCCTGTCGCCGATCTGACCGCAAACGGTTTCTCCCCCCGGGCGTGGAAAGCCCTTGCGTCGACCGGAGACCTGCAGGTGGTTCGCGATACGGCTTGCCGGCTCATGGATCCATCCGCCTCGTGGGAGCGTCGAAAATTTCGCATCGGGGTCGGAAACTTTTCCCGTCGAGAGGGTTGACGAGTCACCGTCAACCCCTCGATCATCCTGTCTGGTAAACCGACCGTAGACCGAAATCTCGAACAAGCTCGCCCGTGCAGGCTGTGCCGCACCGCAGAGCCGCGCACGGCTGCACGACGGATCCACGCACCACAGCACCTGCGCCACCCCGTTTTCCGTCCCGGTGAGGCTCGCGCCGACGCATCCCGACCCTCCGCGCAGGAGGAGAGGTGTGCGACGCCGCGTGACGGCCTCCCGGCCGAGCCGCGATGGAGTACCCCCGTGCCCGTGTCGAAAGACCGCTGCCGCCCGGCGTACGTCACTCGGCGGCCGACCGGGCCCGTCCGTGCCGGTTGAGATCCTCCCGGGTCCCATGACCGCGGTGTCCGGTGATCCCGTCATTCCTACCTTGGAGGCACAGCCATGGGCTCTCATGCCCTTACCAGACCCGTCGTCCGGCGGAAGATCCGCGCGCTGCTGCTGGCGCTGGTCGCCGGCGTCCTCGGTGTGGTCGCCGCACTGGTCGCGCCGCCGCCCGCTCAGGCCGCCGAGAGCACGCTCGGCGCCGCGGCGGCGCAGAGCGGCCGCTACTTCGGCGTCGCCATCGCCGGGAACAGGCTGAGCGACTCGACGTACGCGACGATCGCGGCCCGTGAGTTCAACTCGGTGACGGCCGAGAACGAGATGAAGATCGACGCCACCCAGCCGCAGCGGGGCCAGTTCAACTTCACCGCCGCCGACCGCGTCTACAACTGGGCGGTGCAGAACGGCAAGGAGGTGCGCGGCCACACCCTGGCCTGGCACTCCCAGCAGCCCGGCTGGATGCAGAACCTCAGCGGCGGCGCGCTGCGCCAGGCGATGATCGACCACATCAACGGCGTGATGGCCCACTACAAGGGCAAGATCGCGCAGTGGGACGTCGTCAACGAGGCCTTCGCCGACGGCAGTTCGGGCGCCCGGCGCGACTCCAACCTGCAGCGCACCGGCAACGACTGGATCGAGGTCGCCTTCCGCACCGCGCGCGCCGCCGACCCGTCCGCCAAGCTCTGCTACAACGACTACAACGTCGAGAACTGGACCTGGGCCAAGACCCAGGCCATGTACAACATGGTGCGGGACTTCAAGCAGCGCGGCGTGCCGATCGACTGCGTCGGCTTCCAGTCGCACTTCAACAGCGGCAGCCCCTACAACAGCAACTTCCGCACCACCCTGCAGAACTTCGCCGCCCTCGGCGTCGACGTGGCCGTCACCGAACTCGACATCCAGGGCGCCCCGGCCTCGACCTACGCCAACGTGGTCAACGACTGCCTGGCCGTCTCGCGCTGCCTCGGCGTCACCGTCTGGGGTGTGCGCGACAGCGACTCCTGGCGATCGGAGCAGACGCCGCTGCTGTTCAACAACGACGGCAGCAAGAAGCCTGCCTACACCGCCGTCCTCAACGCACTCAACGGCGGCTCCACCACACCGCCCGCGGACGGCGGAACGATCAGGGGCGCCGGTTCGGGCCGCTGCCTGGACGTGCCCAGCAGCAGCACCACCGACGGCACCCAGGTCCAGCTGTGGGACTGCCACAACGGCACCAACCAGCAGTGGACGTACACCGACGCCGGTGAGCTGAGGGTCTACGGCAACAAGTGCCTGGACGCCGCCGGCACCGGCAACGGCGCCAAGGTCCAGATCTACAGCTGCTGGGGCGGCGACAACCAGAAGTGGCGCCTGAACTCCGACGGATCCATCGTCGGCGTCCAGTCCGGCCTCTGCCTCGACGCCGTCGGGAGCGGCACCGCCAACGGCACCCTGATCCAGCTCTACTCCTGCTCGAACGGCAGCAACCAACGCTGGGCCCGCGCCTGACAAGGCCTGCACGAAGACATCGCCGATGATCGCGAGGGTCGTCGCCGTGGTGGCGGCGGCCCTCGCGATCGGCACGGACCGGTGGGGGCGTCAGACGGTCCGGTCCCGCGGAGGTGCAGGCAGGGAGCCGTCTTCCGGGAGCCCCGAATGCCGCGCACCCTGTTCAAGTCCGAGAGCTGAAGGCCAGACATCTGCACAGGTCAGAGGCGTGACGGGCCGGTCCGGGCCGGTCCGGGCCGGCAGATGGCCGGCATCGGGCGCCTCATTCGGGTCTGCGCCGAGAAGAGGCGCACGGCACGGTCCGTCGCGGAGGCCCGCCGCGAGTTCCTCGTGGCGGCCTGGCCCGAACGGGGGAGCAGCACAGCCCGAGGCGCACAGGACGAAGGCGAGACACTCGTGCGGCGGGAGGGTCCTGGGGGCGGGGCTTTGCCCCCGCTCCCGTACGGGGCGGCAAAACGGTCGGATCGTCGCCTCCAGCAACCGTAGCGGCGGCCGGGAACACGGTGCCGGCAGGGGATTTTTCGCGGAGGCTCAAGGACCTGGCGCCCCGTGGAGGGTTCCTGGAGCATCTGCCCGGACCCATCCGGCTTCAGCTCGTCCATCGACGGGCGACCGGGGAGGAAATCACGCGCTGAAAAAGTCGTGATCGTCGGGGGAGGGGCAGCCGGGCGGATGACCGCGGCATACCTGCGCGCCGCGTTCGGAGAGCGCATTTCCGTGTGGTGGTGGAATCCGAGAGGATCAAGGCGACCGGGGCCGGAGGGGCAGCCTTCAGTGCGGTACGGCACTTCCTCAGCTGTCCGGGGCTGCCGGAGAACGTAGGGACGCCCCGGTGCAATACCACCTGCGAACGGGGAATCCGGTTCGAGGACCGGCGGCACAAGGAGAATCAGCCGCGGGGCCCCATCCGGTGAGGGGCGCCCACTCCGTGGCCGACTGCGCCGTCGCCCGCATCGTACGGGTCGGGGGACAGCGCATCGTGTTCGGGGAGGTGGTGCGCCCGACGGTGTTCGGCGACGCACCGCCGCTGCCCTACGGACGCCGCAGGTTCGCGTCCCGGCCGCCTGACGCCGGCTGAGCCGCTCCCCGCCCGGTGGCCGCACCCGCGTCCCGCCCGGTGGTTTCCCCCGCGTCCTGCAGCATCTCCGCGACCAGGAACGCCAGGTCCAGGGACTGGCTGTGGTTCAGGCGCGGGTCGCAGGCCGACGCGTAGTCGCGCCGCAGGTCCCCGACGCCCATGGCCCGGCCGCCGCCCAGGCACTCCGTCACGTCGTCCCCGGTGAGCTCCAGGTGGAGTCCGCCGGGGCGGCTGCCCAGTGCCCGGTGCACCTCGAAGAAGCCGCGCACCTCGTCCAGCACGTCGTCGAAGCGGCGCGTCTTGCGGCCGCCGACGGTGAACGTGTTGCCGTGCATCGGGTCCGTCAGCCAGCAGGCCCTGACCCCGTTCCCGGCGGCCTTCTCCACCAGGACGGGCAGCAGGTCGCGGATCCGGTCCCGGCCCATCCGCACCACGAACGACAGTCGGCCCGCCGTCCGGTCCGGGTCGAGCCGGTCGGCGTACGCCATCAGCTCGTCCGGGGTGGTGGACGGGCCCAGCTTGACCGCGACCGGGTTGGCGATCCGGGAGAAGAACTCCACGTGCGCGCCCGCCGGGTCACGGGTGCGCTCACCGATCCACAGCAGGTGGGCCCCGGCCGAGTACGCCCGGCCGGACTCCCGGTCCACCCGGGTCAGCGCCACCTCGTAGTCCAGCAGCAGACCCTCGTGGCTGGTGAAGAACTCCGTCGTGTGCAGCTGCCGCGGATCCACCCCGCAGGCGCGCATGAAGGCCAGCGTCCGGTCGATCTCGCCGGCCAGCCGCTCGTACCGGGCGGCCGCGGGCGTGTCCGTCAGGAACCCACGGTTCCAGCTCTGGACCCGGTGCAGGTCGGCCGAGCCGCCCCGGGCGAAGGCGCGGACCAGATTGAGCGTGGCCGCCGATGTCTCGTACGCGGTGCGCAGCCGCGCCGGATCGGGACGGCGCGCCTCCGGCGTGAACTCCAGGCCGTTGACCGCGTCGCCGAAGTACGACGGCAGCGTGACCGCGCCCCGCGTCTCGGTGCGGCTGGACCGGGGCTTGGCGAACTGCCCCGCCATCCGGCCGACCTTGACGACCGGGACCGAAGCCCCGTGGGTGAGGACCAGCGCCATCTGCAGCAGCGTCCTCAGCGTGCCCTGCACGGCGTCGGCGGTGGACCCGGCGAAGGTCTCCGCGCAGTCGCCGCCCTGGAGCACGAACGCCTCCCCGCGCGCGGCCGCCCCGAGCAGCTCCCGCAGCCGGTCGCACTCCTCGACCAGCACGAGCGGGGAAGCGGCGGCGAGTTCCTCGGTGATCCGGCGGAGCGCGTTCTGATCGGGCCATTCCGGCTGCTGGGCGGCGGGCAGACCACGCCGGCCGTCCACGACGTGCGAATGCGTCGGATTCATGGGGCTCCCATTCCGGTGCGTGGGGGACGGCCGCCATACAAGACGCGCTCTCACAAAAGGGTCAAGCGGCGCCGGGAATGGACCGCACGCGTTCCACGGAATTGGTCTGGTCCCCGCCGCGCGGAAACTGCTTGTCTCATGACGTCGATCCAGCAGTTCACGACGGATGGGGCCGGAATGTCAGTGAGGACGGGAACACCGGCGGACGAACTCCTCCCGCAGGCACGACCGCGGGAGGAGAAACCGCCGGAGCCAGGCGAGCGGACGGAGAACGAATCCCGGGAATCGTCCGCGCAGCGCATCGACGTCCGCGTCACCACGACCGAGCTGCCGCCGCACGCCCCGTTCGACCTGTACGCGCTGCTGCGGCAGGAGGCCGGCGAGCAGGACGTGTTCCTCACCGAGAGCCCCGTCGGCCCGGAACAGGACCGCAGGCCCGCCGTCGTCGGCTGCGGCCGGCTCGCCGAGGTACGGGTGTACGCGCACCGCATCGAGGTGGACGGCCTCCCCGAGCTCCGCACGGCCCTCCTCGCCGCCGCCGACGCGGCCGGCATGACCGGCGACGGCGCGCCCGGGCGCCGCGCGTTCCGCACCTCCGCCCAGGTGTGGGACCTCCTCGAGCGGGCCCGGGTGCTGTTCCGGCTGGACACCGACGTGTCCGCGACGACGTACGCCTTCGGTTTCCTCGCCGCCTTCTCCTACGAGGCCGCCTGGCACATGGAGGAACTCCCCGCGCGCGCCGAGTCCGCCACACCGGACGTCACCCTGACCCTCTTCCGGGACACCGTCTGGTACGACCGCGACACCGGTGCCGTGCAGCTGCGGCGGGCGCACGGCCCCGGCTTCGACCGGGTACCGGCCCGCGTCACGCCCGCCCTCGCCCACCGCGCGCAGGCGTCGCCGGCCGTCGGCCACCCCGAGGCGCCGGAACCCCGCTCGGTGCGCGACAGCGTCGACCGGGCGACCTTCCTCGGCTGGGCCGAGAAGTGCCTGGAGCACATCCGCGTCGGCGACGTCTACCAGATCCAGATCGGCCACCGGATCGACGTCGAGACCGACCTCACGCCCGTCGACGTCTACCGGAGGCTGCGCGGCCGCAACCCGTCGCCGTACATGTACCTCGTACCGCGCGCCGGGAGCGTCCTGATCGGGGCGAGCCCGGAGCTGTACCTGCGGATCGAGGGGGACCGCATCCTCATGCGGCCGATCGCCGGGACGACCCGGCGCGGGCCGGACGCCGCGGCCGACGAGCGGAACATCGCGCGCATGGTGGCCAGCCGCAAGGAGCGTGCCGAGCACATCATGCTGGTCGACCTGTGCCGCAACGACATCGGCCGGGTCAGCGAACCGGGCACACTGCCCGTCGACCGGCTGATGTCGGTGGAGAGCTTCTCCCATGTGTTCCACCTCGTGTCCACGGTGTCCGGGCGGCTCCGGCCGCAGGCGGGCCCCTGGGACGCGGTCCGCGCGACCTTCCCGGCGGGCACCATGAGCGGAGCCCCCAAGATCCGCGCCATGGAGATCATCGACGGACTGGAGGAGGAGCCGCGCGGCGCCTACGCCGGCGCGGTCGGCCTCGTCGACGTGCGCGGCTGGAGCGAACTCGCCCTGTGCATCAGGTCCGTCGTGCACGACGGGCGCACCTACGCCACGCAGAGCTCCGCCGGCATGGTCGCCGAGTCCGACCCCGCCGCGGAGTGGGCCGAGACCCTGGCGAAGATGGCCGCCACGTACTGGGCGCTGACCGGCCGCGAACTCCACGACACCCAGGGACGGGAGGAACGGTCGTGAAGGTACTGCTCGTGGACGCCTACGACAGCTTCGTCCACATCATCGACCGCTACCTGCGCTCCCTGGGCGCCACCACCCAGGTGGTGCGCTCCCGCACCCGGTCCCCGCGGGAACTGGCGGCGCTCGCCCCGGACGCCGTGGTCCTCGGCCCCGGGCCCGGGCACCCCGCCGACAGCGGCCACGTCGAGCTGGTGCACGCCTTCGCCGGCCGGGTGCCGCTGCTCGGCGTGTGCCTGGGCCACCAGGCCGTGGCGCTCGCCTTCGGCGGGCGCGTCCGGGTCGCCGAGCACCTGATGCACGGGCGCACCAGCTCCGTCCGCCACGACGGGGCCGGAGTGTTCCGGGGCGCCCCCGAGGAACCGGTGGTCACCCGCTACCACTCCCTCGTCGTACGCGAACCCGTCCCGGACGTCCTCGAGGTCACCGCCCGCTCCACGGACGACGGCTACGTCATGGGCGTGCGCCACCGCACCCTGCCCGTCGAGGGCGTGCAGTTCCACCCCGAGTCCGTCGCGACCCACGACGGACTCGTCATGCTGGACAACTTCCTGGACCTGGCCGGCGCCCGTCACGCGATCCGCGCCGGGGCCGGCGCCGCCCGGCCCGCCACCTCCGAATAGGCCGCGCCGAGCACCCGTACCGCCTCCGTCAGACCCGACCGGGGCAGCGCGGTGTACCCCAGCACCAGCGCGGGGCCCGTGCCCGGCGGGCGGCCGTGGAGGTCCCGCCCGCCGCGCACCAGCACCGACCGGCGCAGCGCCGCCGCCACCAGGGCGGCCTCGTCGGTGCCGCGCGGCAGCCGCAGATACGCGTGCAGACCGGCGGCCGGACCGTCGAGCCGGGCCTGCGGCAGAAAGCGCCGTACGGCCTCCACCAGGGTGTCCCGGCGCAGCCGGTAGCGCCCCCGCAGCCGGCGCATGTGCCGGTCGTACGCGCCCGAGCCGAGGAGCTCGGCGAAGGCGAACTGCGTCAGGCTGTCGGAACCCAGGTCGCGCCGGGCCCGCACGCGTTCCAGCGGCGCCAGCAGCGGGCCCGGCACCGCCAGCCACCCCAGCCGCAGCCCCGGCACCAGCGTCTTGGAGGCCGTGCCCGCGTACACCACCCGGTCCGGGGCGTGCCGCTGGAGCGCCAGCGGCCGGCTGCGGCGCTCGAACCAGAAGTCGCCGTCGTAGTCGTCCTCGATGACATAGCCGTCCACGTCCCGGGCCCAACGCACCAGCGCGGCACGCCGCTCGGCGGACAGCGCCACCCCGGTGGGGAACTGGTGGAACGGCGTCACCAGCACGGCCCGCGCCCCGGTGCGGGCCAGCGCCTCCACGTCCAGGCCGTCCTCGTCCACCGGCACACCCCGCGGGCGCATCCCCGCCTCCAGCACGAACTCCCGCTGCCGCAGCAGCCCCGGCTCCTCCATGGCCAGCTCACCGATGCCGAGCCCGGGCAGCGCCGCGCACAGCAGCCCCAGCCCGTGCGCGAACCCGGACACCACCATCACCTGGCCCGGTGCCGTCCGCACACCCCGCACCCGGCCCAGATGGCGGGCCAACTCCTCGCGCAGCCGCGGCACTCCGGACAGCGGCGGATAGTCCAGATCGCCCTGCCGGGCCGTCTGCAGGACGCGCTGGTAGCCCGCCAGCCACTCGCGGTACGGGAAGTGCGACACATTGGCCCGGCCGGAGCGCAGGTCCCAGCGCACGGCCGGCACCCGGCCCTCGTCCAGCAGCGTGGGCACGACCGCCGCCGGCGTCGTCGCCAGATGGCGCGCCACCCGCGTCCCCGAACCCTGCACCGCCTCCAGGTACCCCTCGGCGATCAACTGCCCGTACGCCTCGACGACCACGGAGCGCGAGACGTCGAGGTCGTCGGCGAGCCGGCGGCTCGGCGGCAACCGGGTCCCCGGGTGCAGCACCCCCTCGGTGATCTCCCGCTTCAGCACCCGCTGGATCTGCGCGGTCAGGGACTCGCCCGAGACGCGGGACACCTCGATCGACGGCAGCCAGCTCATGTTCCTCTCCTCCTGTGGTGATTGGACCGCAAGGGATCACTCCGAATGGTCTGGTGGACGGCTCACCGCGCTGCGAAGACTGGGACCGGACGCACCGCCGGGCCCATGCCGCCCGCGCCCGCGCGGCGAACCGACCCCAGGGAGAACCGACGTGACCCGAAGCACGCATGAACCCGGCTGGCCCGCCCTGCTGACCGCGCTGCTGGAGCGGCGCGACCTGTCCGCCGACGAGACCGGGTGGGCGATGGACGAGACGATGCGCGGCACCGCGACCCCCGCCCGCATGGCGGCGTTCCTGGTCGCCCTGCGCGCCAAGGGCGAGACGGTGGAGGAGATCAGCGGCCTGGTGCGGTCGTTGACGGCGCACGCGCACACCGTGGACGTGCCGGGCCCCACGCTGGACATCGTCGGCACCGGGGGTGACGGCGCGCACACCGTCAACGTCTCCACCATGGCGGCCGTCGTCGCGGCCGGCGCCGGCGCGCGCGTCGTCAAGCACGGCAACCGGTCCGCGTCCTCGGCGTGCGGCTCCGCCGACGTACTCGAGGAACTGGGCGTTCCGCTCGACCTGCCGGCGCACCACGCCGCGGAGACCGTCGCCCGGGCCGGCATCACGTTCTGCTTCGCCCCGCTCTTCCACCCGTCGATGCGGCACGCCTCCGCCGTCCGCCGCGAACTCGGCGTCCCCACCGTCTTCAACGTCCTCGGGCCGCTGTCCAACCCCGCGGCGCCCACCGCCCAGGCCGTCGGCGTGGCCGACCGGCGCATGGCTCCGCTGATCGCCGGGGTGCTGGCCCGGCGCGGCACCCGGGCCCTGGTGTTCCGCGGTGACGACGGACTCGACGAACTGACCGTCACCACCACCTCCACCGTCTGGTCGGTCCAGGACGGCGAGGTGCACGAGAGCCGCTTCGACCCGCGGGACATCGGCGTCCCCCGCGCCCCGCTCGACGCGCTGCGCGGCGGCGACCGCGTCCACAACGCCCGCGTCGCCCGCCGGGTGCTGGACGGCGAACCCGGCCCGGTGCGGGACGCCGTGCTGCTGTCGGCCGCTGCCGGCCTGGCCGCGCTGGAACCCGACGGGCGGACCGTCACCGAACGGCTCGCCGCGGGATGGGGCAGGGCCGCCCGGGCGATCGACTCCGGTACGGCGGCGCAGGTCCTCGACGACTGGATCACCGTGACCGCCAAACTGGCCGCCGCCGGGTGAACCGGTCGTACGCGTGTCCCCGTCACGGCCCGCTGAGCCCCGACAGCCGCAGGAGCAGCCGCTTGACGTCCGTGGCCCGGTAGCGGGGGCGCTCCGCCGAAGGGTCGGAGCACAGCAGCAGCGGTCCGTCGTCGTCGCCGTCGGGCAGCCGGCCGTGGCTGCCCCGCACCAGGGACGCGTCGAGCGGCACCACCGTCATCGGGGCGCGCATGCCGAGCTTCTTGCGCAGCACGGTCAGCCCGGCGCGCAGCCGCACCGCGGGCCGGCCGGGGTCGAAGAACAGCTCCGCCGGGTCGTAGCCGGGCTTGCGGTGGATCTCCACGCCCCGCGCGAAGTCCGGCGCGCGTGCGTCGTCGAGCCAGTAGTAGTAGGTGAACCAGGCGTCCGGCTCCGCGACCGCGACGAGCTCCCCGGACCGCGGATGGTCCACGGCCAGCCGCTCCTGCCCCGACCGGTCCAGCACCTGGTCCACACCGGGCAGCCCCGCCACGACCGCCCGCACGCGCGGCACGTCCGCCGGGTCGCGCACGTAGACGTGCGCGACCTGGTGGTCGGCGACCGCGAACGCCCGCGAGGCGTGCGGGTCGAGATACTCCATGCCGCGCTGGGCGTGCACGGCGAGCAGCCCTGCGCGGCGCAGGGCCCGGTTGATGCCGACGGGACGGGCGACCGGGCGGATGCCGTACTCGCTCAGGGCCAGGACCGTCGCGCCCCGCTCGTGGAGTTCGGCGAGCAGCGGGGCGAGCGCCGCGTCCGCCTGGCGGGCCGCGCGGATCGCCTCGGGCCCGTCGGGGCCGTACCGCTGGAGGTCGTAGTCGAGGTGCGGAACGTACACGAACGACAGGTCGGGGGCCGTGGTGCCGAGGACCAGGCGGGCCGCGTCGATCACCCACCGGGTGGAGGTGATGTCGGCCGCCGGCCCCCAGTAGCGGAACAGCGGGAACGGGCCCAGGGTGTGCGTGAGGACGTCGCGCAGCCCGGGCGGCCGGGTGTAGCAGTCGGGTTCCTTGCGGCCGTCGTAGCGGTAGACCGGCCGGGGCGTGACGACGGTGTCCACGTCGGCGCCCATGGCGAACCACCAGCACAGGTAGGCCGTACGGTGCCGGTCGTCCAAGGCGCGGGCGGCCTGCCACACCTTCTCCCCGGCCACCAGCCCGGCGTGCTGTCCCCAGAACCGGATCTCCGCGCGGTCGCGGTCGAACCAGCCGTTGGCGACGGCCCCGTGGTCGCGCGGCGCGCGGCCGGTGACCAGGGACGCCTGCACCGTCGACGTCACGGCGGGGAACGACGTGTCGAGCGGGGCGATGAAGCCCTGTTCCCCGACGGCCCGCAGGTGCGGCATGTGGGCGAGCAGCCGGCGGGTGACGCCCACCGTGCAGAGCACGACCACCTGGCGCCGGCTCATCCGGACACCTCCTTCAGGCCGATGCCGGTGAGGCGGCGGTGGGCCCAGTCGAGCTCTGCGGCGATCCCGTCGACGAGGCCGTCCGGCCCGTCGGGCCGCTGCTCCGGCGGCAGGACCGACCAGGTGTACGTCTCCACCTCGACGTGATCGGTGAGCGCGCGCTCCCCGGCGAACAGCGCGGACAGGGCGGACTCCAGCACCGGGCGCGTGCTGCGCAGCGGCGGGGCGGGCGCGGCGTGCAGGGGGACGTGGAAGTGGACCCGCCACGGCCCCCGGCCGGGCAGGGCGCCGGGCCGCAGCGCCTCGTCCAAGTCGTCGCAGCCGATGCGCCCGGCGCCCGGTACGGCCTCCCTCGTCTGGTGCAGGAACCGGGGCTCCGCGAACGAGGCGAGCGTGGCGGCGGTCGCCGGACCGGACGGATCGTCGGCGTGCAGGGCGCACGACGCCTGGACCTTCACGACGGGCAGTCCCGCTCCGGCCCAGGTGGTCAGGGCGTCCTCCGGTTCCTCGAAGGCCACCGCGAGATGGCAGGTGTCGAGACAGACGCCGAACGCCTCCGGGTCCAGCCCCGTGAGATGGGCGGCCGCCTCGGCGGCGTCCTCCACGACACAGCCCGGCTCCGGCTCGAAGCCGACCCGCACCGGACGGCCGTACGTCCGGGCCAGCGCGGCCAGTTCGCGGCCCAGCTCGTCGAAGTGGGCCAGGGCCCGCTCCCGGTGGGCAGGCGACCAGAAGGCACGCCAGCCCAGCGGCAGGGTCGAGATGCTGCCGCGCACCGCGTCGTCCGGGAGCAGCCGGGAGAGGACGGCCGCGAGGTCGCGGGTGTAGTCGAGGCGGGCCGGATGGGACCAATCGGGCAGGTAGACGTCGCGTTTGACGACGGGGGCGTGGAAGTGCCGGTAGGGGAAGCCGTTGAGCGTGACGACCTCCAGGCCGCGCGCCGTCAGCTCCGCGCGCAGCCGGTCCACGCCCGAGCGGTCCCGGGCCAGCGCCGTGGCGGCCGGCTCGGGCAGCCACAGGCCCAGCCCGAGCCGGTCCGCGCCCAGCCGCTCACGCACCGGCGTGGCGTACCGGTCGAGCAGCGCGCCGACGTCCTCGAGGTCGTCGGCGTCGTGGACGTTGGTCCCGTACGACAGGTGGACGGTGGTGCCGTCGGCGTGCCGGAATCTCATCGACGTCTCCTCAGCGCGGGCCGCGCGCGATCGAGTTGCCCTCGTGCTCGGCGGGGGCGGTGCCGTCGGGCTCCTCGAGCAGCGGGCGGAGCCGTCCGCTCTGCCCGTAGAACTCGACCGGGTTGCGCCACAGGACCCGGTCCACGTCGTCCTCCGCGAACCCGGCGGCGAGCATGGCCTCGCCGGTGGCCCGGGTCAGCAGCGGGTCGCTGTGCCCCCAGTCGGCGGCGGAGTTCACCAGCACGCGCTCGGTGCCGTACTCACGCAGGACGCGCACCACGCGGGCGGGGTCCATCTTCGTGTCCGGGTAGACGGAGAAGCCCATCCAGCAGCCGGTGCCGGCGACCTGCCCGACGGTGACCTCGTTGAGGTGGTCCAGCACGACCAGGCCCGGGTCGATCCCGGACGCCGCGACCAGTTCCAGGGACGCGGCCGTGCCGGCCGCCTTGTCCCGGTGCGGAGTGTGCACCAGGACGGGAAGCCCTTCGGCGACGGCCAGTTCGAGCTGGGCGGTGAACGCCTTCGCCTCGGCCCCGGTCATCGAGTCGAAGCCGATCTCGCCGACGGCGACCACCGAGTCCTTGGCCAGCCAGCGGGGCAGGATGTCGAGCACCCCGGCGCACCGCGGATCGTTGGCCTCCTTCGGGTTGAGCGCCACCGCGCAGTGGTGCGCGATGCCGAACCGCGCCGCCCGGAACGGCTCCCAGCCGACCAGGGACGCGAAGTAGTCGGTGAAACTGCCGACGGACGTGCGGGGCTGACCGAGCCAGAACGACGGCTCGACCACGCACCGCACCCCCGCCGCGCGCATGGCGCGGTAGTCGTCCGTGGTGCGGGACGTCATGTGGATGTGCGGATCGAGGATGCGCATCGGGCTCATCTCCTGGCGAAGTGCTCGAGCAGGGGCGGGATCTCGGGTGGTACGGGACGCCCGGCGGCCCGCCGCTCCTTTGCGTCCCCGTCGTGGTGGCAGGACGCCGCCTCGGCAGGCAGGCCCGCGTCGTGGGGCGGCAGTGCGGGCAGCAGGACGGTTCGCGCGGCGCCCTCCGTCAGCCAGTCGGGCAGCGCGGTGAGCACGCCGCGCCCGCAGCGGCGGCCCACGGCGGGGAACAGCCCGGCGGGCGCCGCCGGTTCGGCGGCCACCCGGGCCTGGGACTCCCGCAGCCAGCGACGAGCCGGCGGGGTGGGGTCCTGGTCGAGCGCCGCGCGCAACGGGGCCGCGTCCACGCGCCCGGCCGGGAGAGCCTCCCTCTGCGGCCCACCGGGGGCGTTCACGTGACGGACACCCGTCGGCCCAGGCGCCGGGCCAGCGGCAGGAGGGCGGACACGGACACCGCCGCGGTGACCGCTCCGGCGCGGGCCGTCGAGGAGGCCTGGAGCGGCACCATCGCGTGGATGCCGTCCCGCACCGCCCGCTGAACCCGGTCGGGGCGCGGGTCCCGTACGGCCGCGTACTGGGCGGCGCCGGCGACCATGCCGTACAGCCCGGCCAGCACGGCGGACACGCCTTGGGCCGGGGTGCCGAAGAAGGGGCGGCGGGCGGCGCGGGGCGGGTGCGGGGCCGGGGTGGTGGCGTTGTGGGGGGTGGCGTGCCGCAGCGCGGCCCGGGGGGCGGCGGCCGCGGCGGTGACGGCGGCGGTCACGGTCAGTGCGGCGGCGGGCAGCGCCGGGTGCGCGCCTTCGACCTCGCGTCGGCTGAGCACGGTGACGGCACCGGTGTGCGCAGCCGTGAGCGCCGCGGGCCGCAGCGCCCGGCGCAGTGGCACCTCCGTCCCGGGGCCGCCGGGCGCGGTGGCCCCCAGCAGGACGTCCAGAGCCCGTGCGCCCGCCATGGCGGCGGGCCCGAGCGGCGTGGACTTCAGCGACAGGTCGTACGCCCAGACCAGGGTGGCCAGCGGCACGGCGGTGCACAGCGAGCGGCGTCCGCCGGACAAGGCGGCCAACCCCAGCCCGCCCGCGGTGCAGGCGGCCGCCACGGTCAGTGCCGTGCCGGGCCGCACCCTCCCGGACGGAAGGGGCCGGTGCGACCGCTCGCGGGCGTCGGTCTCCCGGTCGGCATAGTCGTTGAGGGCCATCCCGGCCCAGTACAGGCACGTCGACGCGGCGGCGAGCCCCACGACGCGACGGCCCAGGGGCCGGCAGGCCGACACCGCGCCGGCGATCACGTCCCCCGGCACCGTCAGCGCGGCCGGGGCACGGACGAGTTCCACCCAGGCAGCGGGGCCGACGGAGCCGGTCCGGGGGAAGGGCGAGCGGGCCACGGGCTCCTCCACTTCGGTAGGGCGTCCTCTGCGGGCGATCGTGCGCCCTGGAGCTATGCGGGGCGCATCCTGCTGTTATCGAGCGGACAAGTCGGCTTGCCGCCCTCGAGCACGGCCGACGAGAAACGTCCGGGCGGCGTCACCCGGGGCCGGCTCCCCCGTAGGCGCGGTCGGCGAGGACGGGGATGCCCTGGCGTTCGCCCATCCGGATGATCCGGTGGGCGCGGGACGTGGCCAGGTCGTGCGAGCGGCCGGCCGGTGCGGGCGGGATCCGCAGCAGCCTGCCGTCCGACCGGTCACCCGTTGCACGTTCACCCCGGTCGGCGGTGCTCGCGCGAGCGGTGTCGCGCAACGCCCTGAGCAGGCCTGGTGCACGCTCTGCGCAGGCCGATCACGGCGGTCGTGCGGGCGCGTGGGCCGAGCCCGGCGGGACACCGAAGCCGACGGCGATCCGCGCGGGCGTGCCGGGCCGGCGCACCAGGCCGACGAGCCCCCGGTGCGGCGGGGGGCGCAGCGGCGGGCACCGTCGCGGGTGACACGAGCATCGAGGCCCACCCGGCCAAGGCGTGCGGCCGGCCGGGTGCGGCAGAGCACGCGACCGACGCGGGCTCCCGTGCCCCGGGTCGAGACGGCGGACACCACCAGAGGCTCCGTGTGCCGGTATCCCCGTCCGGCGTCGACGCGTCCGGTTCCGGCCTCCGCTGCGCCGCCGCCCGTCCGAGGGTGCTCACCGACGCGGCAGCACGGCACGGACGTACTCGTGGCCGGCGCGAAGGACCCTCCCGCAGGTCTCACCGGCCCTGACCGGTGCCCTCCCCGTCATCGGTCCAAGACCCCTGGCCGGCGAATAAGTCGCGCCATAGTCGCTCGATAAAGCGTGCATATTCGGGTCCCCCAGAATGGGACGGCGCGGGCGACCCCGCGTGCTTTCCGTCCGTCGGGCTCAGACGAGCCGTTGCCTGTCTTCCGGAGGTGTCCAGCATGCTTCGCCAGGTGCGTCTTTCGGCCGGTGCAGCTGTCGCCGCGGTGGCCGCCGCACTTTTCACTGCCGCTCCCGCGCAGGCGGCTCCGGCCGACAAACTGGAGGTCCTGTCCAGATGGACGCAGACCAGTGCCACCAGCTACCAGTCGTGGTACGCAGCACGGCAGAACCAGGCGGCCTGGGCGGCGTACGCATTCGACTGGTCCACCGACTACTGCACCACGTCCCCGGACAACCCCTACGGGTATCCGTTCTCGCTGTCGTGCGCCCGGCACGACTTCGGTTATCGCAACTACAAGGCGGCCGGCCTGTTCGCCGCGAACAAGGACCGTCTGGACAGCGCCTTCCACGCGGATCTGATGCGGGTCTGCGCCGCCTACAGCGGTGAGCGCCGCACGGAGTGCCAAAGCCTCGCGAGGGTGTACTACGAAGCGGTCCGGATCCTGGGATCGCGGGAGGCGGACACCGGCAGGACCGCCTGACGCCGGCTTGACCGGCGCTTCGGCAATGGCCCGTACCGCACCGGTCGCACAGCGACCGGACCGTCCCGGGGAGAAACGGACAGTGCAGAGAATCCACTTCACGGCAGAGGACCTGGCGCGGACCCGGCTGAGCCCCACACTCGGCCAGGTCGCGGAGACGGTCTTCGCCCTGGGGCTGCTCGGCCGCCCCGGCAGCGCCGCGCATCTGCGCTGGCGCCACCGGCTGGCCCAGCACCTGCGCCAGCGCACCGCGCTCGCCGCGCTGGTCGCCTCGCCCCAGAGCCGGTTACGGGCACCCGGTGATCTGCTCTGTCTGGTGGACGCGGCCCCGGACGAGGGCGACCGTGCGCTGCGGGCCCTCGGCCTGGGCCGCGACGAGGCCCTGGCCGCCGTGCGGGACGTGTGGCGGTACGCCCTCGCCCCGTACTGGAACCGGGTGCTGAACCAGCTGGAGCACGAGTGCAACGCCCGCGGCCGCATCACCATGACCGGCGGGGTCGACCGGCTGCTGGAGACCCTGCACTCCAGGATCCAGTGGCAGAGCCCGGTCCTGGAGGTGCCGGGCCCCGACCGGGACGTCCACCTGGACGGACGGGGGCTGGTCCTGGTGCCGTCCCTGTTCCTGGTGCACCAGCCCGCCGTGCTGATCCGCTCCCTGCCGGAAAGCGGCGGGGCCGCCCTGGTGTTCGCCGTGTCGCCGGACTTCCCGCAGGCCGCCGGACTGTGGGACGAGCCCGACAACACCGGGCAGGCGCTCGGCGCGCTGGTGGGCCGGACCCGGGCGGCGGCCCTGCGCGCCCTCACCACCTCGCGCACCACCTCCGAACTCGCCGGGACGCTCGGCATCTCCTCCGCGGGTGCCAGCCAGCACACCGCGGTTCTCCGGGAGTCCGGACTCATCACCACGCACCGCAATCGCAATACCGTCCTGCACACCGTGACCCCCCTCGGAATGGCCCTGCTGGGCATGCGCGTCCGGGAATCCGGGCGCGGTTCCGGAAAGGGTGAACAGCGGATTGCGGGCGAGTTCCGTCAGCCCGCGGCGTGAAACCGCTCCACATCCCGCTGGGGACGTCCGCGACGGTCATTCAGGCGAGAGTGAAAGATCCTGCTGGCCGCCGCGGAGACTGCTGAAGTCCAGGCTTAAGAACCCTGGAAAGAGCCCTCCGCGAAACCCACGAAAACAGAAGGGAAGACGGTCGCCCGAGATCCCTTTCCTTGACGCCTGCTTCGCGGGCCGACTAGCGTCGCAGCCCGTCGATGATCGTGCATCAATTCCTGACCGCAGAATCGAGGAATCGACGGTCATGTCGGAAGTCAGCACCGCTGCCAATGCCACGGAACTCCTTCGGCACTGGGCCGCCGAACGCCCCGCACAGGACGCGCTCATATGGGTACGCGATCCGGAGCGGCGGGATGCCGTGCACCTGACCCACGCAGAACTCGACACCCGCGCCCGGCAGCTCGCCGTGCGGCTGCAGAGCCGTTTTCCCGCCGGGTCCCGCATCCTGCTGCTCTGCCCGCCCGCGGAATTCATCGTCCCGTTCGTCGGCTGCCTGTACGCCGGCATGGTCGCCGTACCGGCCCCCCTGCCCGGCCGCTTCCCGCACGAGCGCAGGCGGGTCAGAGCGATCGCCGCCGACTCGCGGGCGTCCGCCGTCCTCACCGGCACCGCGAGCCTCCCGGCCGTCCGGGACTGGGCGCAGCAGGAGGAGCTGGACGAGGTGCCCCTGCTCGTCGCCGACGACGCGGACCTGCCGTCCCCCGACGGCTGGACGCCGCCGGCCGCCGGCCGCGGGACGCTGGCCCTCCTGCAGTACACGTCCGGGTCGACGGGCACCCCCAAGGGGGTGATGATCAGCCACGGCAACCTGCTCACCAACGCGGCGACCCTCTGCTCCACCCTCGAGGTCCCCGAGGGCGCCCGGTTCGGGGGCTGGGCCCCGCAGTTCCACGACATGGGCCTGATGGCGCAGACGCTGCCCGCCCTCTTCCACGGCAGCACCTGCGTCCTGATGGACCCGACGGCCTTCCTCAAGCGGCCCCACCACTGGCTGCGCATGATCGACACGTACGACGTCGTGTGGTCCGCCGCGCCCAACTTCGGCTACGACTACTGCTGCCGCAAGGTGACCGACGAGCAGATCCACGGCCTGGACCTGTCCCGCTGGCGCTACGCCGTCAACGGCTCCGAACCCGTTCAGGCCGGCACCATGACCGAGTTCGCCAAGCGGTTCGCCGCCGCGGGCTTCCGCCCCGAGGCGGCCTCCCCCTGCTACGGCCTGGCCGAGTCGACGGTGTTCGTCTCGGGCGCGCCGCCCCGCGAGCCCGTCGTCACCACCGTCGACGGCGATGCCCTGGCACGGCGCGAGTTCCGGCCCGTGCCCACCGCCGCGGGCGGGCGCGACCTGCCGAGCAACGGCACCGCGCACGGCTTCGACGTGGCCGTCGTCGACCCGGAGACCGGCCGGCGCCTGCCCGCCGGACGGATCGGGGAGCTGTGGCTGCGCGGCCCCAACGTCGCCCTGGGCTACTGGGGCGACGACGACGCCACCACCGCCACCTTCCGCGCGACCACCGCCGACGGCGACACCGGCTATCTGCGCACCGGCGACCTCGGCACCGTCCACGACGGCGAGCTCTACGTGACCGGCCGCATCAAGGACGTGATGATCTTCCACGGCCGCAATCTGTACCCCCAGGACATCGAGCACGAACTGCGCACCGCCCATCCGGAACTCGCCAACGTGGGCGCCGTGTTCGCCGCGCCCGTCCACCCGCGCGACACCCGGGACCCCGAGGAGGCCCTCGTCGTCACGCACGAGGTGCGCGCCGGACTCGGCGGGCCCCGCCTCACGGCGCTCGCCGCCGCCCTCCGGCAGACCGTCGCCCGGGACTTCGGCGTCGTCCCGGCAGCGGTGCTGCTGCTGCGCCGCGGCGCGGTCCGCCGCACCACCAGCGGCAAGATCGAACGCTCCGCGATGCGCGACCTGTTCACCACCGGACGCCTGGACAGCGAGTACGCCAGCGTCATCACCCCGGGAGAGCCGCGATGACCGCGCACGCGCACACCGTGTCCGAGACCGAGGTCCGCCAGTGGCTCGCCGAGCGTATCGGCGTCCTCCTCGACCGGGCCGGCCACGAGATCCAGCCGGATGTCCTGATGGCCGAGTACGGCCTCGACTCCCTCCAGGCGGTCGCCCTGGCCGGGGAGGCCGAGGACCGCTGGGGCCTGCCCGTGGACCCCGACGTCGCCTGGGAGTACCCCACCGTCGCGCTCCTCGCGGCCCACCTCGCCGCACGGATCGCCGACGGCGGCTGACCCGCACCACCGCAGCGCCCGCCCGGGACGACGGCTCGTCCC
This sequence comes from Streptomyces griseomycini, assembly GCF_014203535.1. Taxonomy (GTDB): domain Bacteria; phylum Actinomycetota; class Actinomycetes; order Streptomycetales; family Streptomycetaceae; genus Streptomyces; species Streptomyces griseomycini. The sequence continues at coordinate 4,777 of NZ_JACHJI010000011.1, read as the reverse complement.
GGGCACCGGCGCGCACGTCCCGAACGAGCCGGAGGAAGGGCGGATGTGAGCATGTCCAAGGGCGGAACCCCGCGTTACCGTGCGTCATCGGCGCAGCTGGGCGTCTGGGTCGCACAGCAGTTGCAGCCCGGCAGCCCGCTTTACAACTGCGGCGTGTTCTTCGACATCGACGCGCCGGTGGACTCCGGGCTGCTCGACCGGGCCGTCGTCCGCGCCGTCGAGGACACCGCGGCGCTGCGCGCCCGCTTCACCGAGGACGACGAGGGCCTGTGGCTGTGGACCGTGCCCGACGCGGCACCCCCGCGCCACGTCGACCTCACCGGCGAAGCCGACCCGTACGCCGCCGCCCTCGCCTGGATGCGGGACGATCTCGCCACCCCCGTCGACCCCGGCCGGGACGCGCTGTACGGGCACGCGCTGCTGAGCCTCGCCCCGGACCGCCACGTTCTCGCCTTCCGCTACCACCACATCGCCCTCGACGGCTGGGGCCAGATCCTCCACTGCCGCCGGATCGCCGAGCTGTACACGGCGCTGGCCAAGGGCGCCGAGGCACCCGCCGCCCCGTTCGGCACCCTGCACGATCTGTTGGCGGAGGACGCCGCCTACCTCGGCTCCCCGGCCCACGACCGGGACGGGGCGTACTGGCGCGACGCCCTCGCCGACCCGCCGGAGCCGCCCCGCCTCGCGGGCGGCTCCGCACAGCCCGCGCACAGCGAACTGCGCGCCGGGACCTGGCTGTCCGAGCCGCAGGCCGCCACCCTCCTCGCGGCGGCCGGCACGGCCCGCACCCGCTGGACCGTCGTCCTCGTCGCCGCCGTCGCCGCCTACCTGCACCGCCTCACCTCGGTGCGGGACGTCGTCCTCGGCTTCCCGGTCTCCGCCCGCACCAGCCGCGCCGCCCTCACCACCCCCGGCATGCTCGCCAACGAGGTGCCGCTGCGGCTGCGCGTACACCCCGCCGCCACCCTGGAGGACCTGGTCGCCCAGGCCGACCGGCAGGTGCGCGACGCCGTCCGCCACCAGCGCTACCGCGGCGAGGACCTCCACCGGGACTTCGGCCGCACCGCGGCGCACCCGCTCACCGGACCGGTCGTCAACCTCGTCGCCCAGGACCTGTCCATCGAGCTCGCGGGCCGCACCGTCACCGCCCGCCAGCTGTCCACCGGACGCGTCAGGGACCTCTCCGTGCACATCAGCGGCGCCCCCGACGGCTCCGGCGGCATCCGCCTCGACTTCGACGCACACCCCGACCTGTACGAGGACACCGCGCTCCTCGCCCACCGCGACCGCTTCCTCGGCTTCCTCACCAGGCTGCTCGAGGGCCCCGCCCTGCCCGTCGGACGGGCCGACGTCCTGGACGCCCAGGACACGCACCGCGCGCTCGTCGAGTGGAACGACACCGCCCGCGACACACCCGGGACGACCCTTCCCGCCCTGTTCGCCGAGCAGGTGCGGCGCACCCCCACCCGTCCGGCCCTCGACGTCGACGGCACCGTCCTGACGTACGCCGAACTGGACGCCCGCGCGGACCGCCTCGCCCGTCGGCTGCGCCGGGCCGGGGCCCGCCCGGAGACGTTCGTCGCGGTGGTACTGCCCCGCTCCGCCGACCTGGTGGTCGCCCTGCTCGCCGTGGTGCGGACCGGCGCCGCCTACGTGCCGGTCGACCCCCACTACCCGGCGGACCGCATCCGCTACATGCTGCAGGACTGCGACCCCGCCCTCGTCGTGACGGACAGCCGGCTCGCCGACCGGGTCCCCGCGCCCGCCTCACGCCGCCGCCTCCTCGTCGACGACCCCGACACGGCCGACGCCCCGGAGGACACCGCCGACCGGCACACCGACGGGCCGCTGCCGAGGCACCCCGCGTACGTCATCTACACGTCCGGCTCGACGGGCCGCCCCAAGGGCGTGGTGGTCGAGCACCGCTCGCTGGCCGCCTACCTCCAGCGCGCCCGCCGCGAGTACCCGGCCGCCGCGGGAACCTCCCTCCTGCACTCGCCGGTCGCCTTCGACCTGACCGTCACGGCGCTGTACACACCGCTCGTCAGCGGCGGCACCGTCCGCGTCGCCGAACTGGGCGAGGACACCGCCCGGACCGGCGACCGGCCCACGTTCATGAAGGTCACCCCCAGCCACCTGGAGCTCCTCGACGCCCTGCCCGATGCCGCGTCACCGAGCGACACCCTCGTCATCGGCGGCGAGGCCCTGCACGGCGGCGTCCTCGACGGCTGGCGCCGCCGCCACCCCGACGCGGTCGTCTACAACGCGTACGGCCCCACCGAGGCCACCGTCAACTGCCTGGACCACCGGCTGGACCCGGGCACCCCCAGCCCCGACGGCCCCGTGCCCATCGGCCGGCCCTTCACCAACACGCGCGCCTACGTCCTCGACGGCGCCCTGCGCCCCGTGCCCCCGGGCGTCGTCGGCGAGCTCTACATCGCGGGCACCGGCCTGGCCCGCGGCTACTGGAAGCGTCCCGGCCTCACCGCCGAACGCTTCGTCGCCGACCCCCACGCCGGCCTCCACGGCGACGCGGGCGCCCGCATGTACCGCACCGGCGACCTCGCCCGCAGGTGCGACGACGGCACCCTCGTCTTCGTGGGCCGGGCCGACGGCCAGGTCAAGATCCGCGGCCACCGCATCGAACTCGGCGAGGTCCAGAACCGGCTGGCCCGGCTGCCCGAGGTCGCCCAGGCCGTCGTCGTCGCCCGGGAGGACCGGCCCGGCGACCTGCGGCTCGTCGGATACGCCGTCCCGTCCGGCGGCGCCCACCCCGACTCGCTGCGCGAGCAACTGGCCGACGCGCTCCCGGAGTACATGGTCCCCGCCGCGATCGTGCTGCTGGACGCCCTGCCGCTCACCCCGAACGGCAAGCTCGACCGGAAGGCGCTGCCCGCCCCCGAGTACGCCGACGACGCCCCCGCCCGCACGCCCCGCTCCCCGCAGGAGGAACTGCTCTGCGAGCTGTTCGCACGCGTCCTCGGGCTGCCCCAGGTGGGCCCCGACAGCGACTTCTTCGCCCTCGGCGGACACTCCCTGCTGGCCACCCGTCTCGCCGCCCGGATCCGCGCCGCCTTCCGGGCGGACGTGTCCGTCCGCCAGCTGTTCGACACGCCCACCCCCGCCGGCCTGGCCCGCGTCCTCGCGTCGGCGGACGCCGGCACCGCCGACGACGCACGGCCCGTCGCCGTCCGCAACCGCCCCGAACGCGTCCCCGCCTCCTACGGCCAGCGCCGCTGGTGGTTCCTGGACCGCCTGGAGGCCCAGGACTCGGCCACCCACAACATCCCCGCCGCCCTCCGGCTCGCCGGCGACCTCGACCGGGAAGCCCTGCGCGCCGCCCTCGCCGACGTCGTGGCCCGCCACGAGCCGCTGCGCACCCTTCTCACCGAGGACACCGAGGGCCTGCGCCAGACCTTCCTGCCCGCGGACGAGGCACACCCCGTGCTGCCGGTGCTCCCGGTCGAGCCCGGCGAACTGGACACCGCCCTCGCCCGGGCTGCCCGGGAACGCTTCGACCTGGCCACCGAACCGCCCCTGCGCGCCCGGTTGTTCACCACGTCCGGCACCGAGCACGTCCTGCTGCTCGTCGTCCACCACGTCGCCGCCGACGGCTGGTCCATGGAACGCCTCGTCCGCGACCTGGCCACCGCCTACGCCGCCCGCCGGCAGGGCCACGCCCCCGACTGGGCACCGCTGCCGCTCCAGTACGCCGACTACGCCCTGTGGCAGCACGCCCTCCTCGGCGAGCCCGGCGACCCCGACAGCCTCGGCGACCGCCAACTCGCCCACTGGAGGCGGGCCCTGGCGGACCTGCCCGACGAACTGCCGATGCCCGGCGACCGCCCCCGCCCCGCCGTCTCCACCGGTGCGGGCGCCCACCACGCCTTCGACGTCCCCGCCGAACTCCACGCACGCATCGCCGCCGTCGCCAGGGCCCACGACGTGAGCGTCTTCATGGTGATGCAGGCCGCCCTCGCCGCCCTGCTGTCCCGGCTCGGCGCCGGGGACGACATCCCGATCGGCTCCCCGACAGCCGGACGCGTCCACGAGGACTTCGAGGAGCTCGTCGGCGTGTTCGTCAACACGCTGGTGCTGCGCACGGACCTGTCCGGCGACCCCACGTTCGCCGAGCTGCTGGCCCGCGTCCGGGAGACCGACCTCGCCGCCTACGCCCACCAGGACGTGCCCTTCGAACGGCTCGTCGGCGAACTCAACCCCTCCCGGTCGCTGTCCCGCAGCCCCCTGTTCCAGGTGATGCTGGCCTTCCAGAACACCTACCGGCACGACGGCATCGGCGCCCTGCGCCGCCTGTCCGGACTCGACGCCGAACTGCTGCCCAGCCACACCGGCACCGCCGAGTTCGACCTGTCCTTCGACTTCGGCGAGCGCTTCACCGCCGACGGTTCGCCGGCCGGGATGTACGGCGGCCTCGAGTACAGCACCGACCTCTTCGACCCCGACACGGCCCACCTCCTCGCCGACCGACTCCTGCGCGTCATCGACCAGGCGTGCGCCGACCCCGCACGTCCCGTCAGCGCCCTCGACGTGCTGTCGTCCGGTGAGCGGCGGCGGGTGGTGGAGGAGTGGAACGCGACCGGGCGTGTGGTGCCTTCGGTGTCGTTGGCGGATCTGTTCGTGGAGCAGGTGCGGCGGTCGCCGGGGGCGACGGCGGTGGTGTTCGAGGGTGTGTCGTTGTCGTACGCGGAGCTGGATGCGCGTGCGTGTGCGTTGGCCGGGTGGCTGGCGGGGCGTGGTGTGGGTGTGGGTGACCGGG
>NZ_JACHJI010000010.1 GCF_014203535.1 Streptomyces griseomycini | reverse complement strand
CCCGCCGCGAGGGCATCAAGCTCTACACCCACAACCACGACAGCGCCTACGGCTTCCTGCTCGACGGCGGCCCGCTCGACGACCAGGGCCGCCCCGCCCGCAGCTCCGGCATCCGGAAGCTGGAGTACTTCCTGGAGGTGACGGACCCGAAGAGCGTCTATCTGGAGCTGGACGTCTTCTGGGCGCACGTGGCCCAGTACAAGTTCCACACCTACACCGCCCACGACGGTTCGCAGCGCGAGAAGGTCTTCGACCCGGCCGGTCTCGTGGCCCGCAACACCGGCCGCTTCCCGCTCTTCCACGCCAAGGACGGGGCGGTCAACCCCCAGAGCGGCCTGGGTTACGACATGGTGCCGTTCGGCACGGGAGACATCGACTACCGGAAGTTCTTCGTCCGGGTGGGTGCGAAGAACCACCACAACCCGATGGTCGAGCAGGACAACGCGCCGAGCTCCACCGACCCCGGCCAGTCGCTGCGCTTCGCGAAGACCGGCTACGACAACCTCGCGGCCCTGCGCGCCCGCCGCTGACGGAACGCCACCGGCCCGACCCGCCCGGCGCCTCGGCGCGGGGCGGGTCCCCGGGCGTGCCCGAAAACGCCCGGAACACCCGGACAATCTTTCCCCGATAAAGTTGAAACTTTGTCCTTGACGAGTTGAAAGTGGGCGCTCTAGCGTCCAACTGACTCACTTCCCAAGGGTTTTCACCCGTTTCGCTCTGCAGTGGCCGGCCGGGGCCGAGCGCCCACTCTCTTGCGGGCCGCTGACCAGACCAGAGGAGTTCTGAGTGCGCAACAGACGGATCGTCACCCTCATGGGGGCGGCGACACTGGCCGGAGCCGTCGGGCTCCTGCCCCTGTCCCCGGCCCAGGCCGCGAAATCGGACCCCGCACCGCCGGCCGCGTCGGACTTCCAGAAGGTCACCCTCAACGACCGTCCGGGCGAGCCCATGGCCCTCGCCGTCCTGCCCGACTCGCGGGTGCTGCACACGGCGCGCACGGGAGAGGTCCGGATCCACGACCCCGAGAGCGGCGTCAACTTCCTCGCCGCCGACATGAAGAAGAGCCCCGCCGGCCTCTACCAGCACGACGAGGAAGGCGTGCAGGGCATCGCCGTCGACCCGGACTTCGCCAAGAACCACTGGGTCTACCTCTACTACTCGCCCCGCCTCGACACCCCCATGGACGACCCGGCCACCCCGGGCGTCAACGAGGGGGACGCACCGGAGTACGGCACGGCCGCGGACTTCGCCGAGTACAAGGGCGTCACGCGACTGTCGCGGTTCAAGCTCGAGGGCAACAAGCTCGATTTCGACTCCGAGCAGAAGATCCTCGACGTCCCGGCCGACCGCGGCATCTGCTGCCACGTCGGCGGCAAGATCGACTTCGATCGCAAGGGCAACCTGTTCCTGTCGACCGGTGACGACTCCAACCCGTTCGCCTCGGACGGCTACGCCCCGCTCGACGACCGCGCCGACCGCAACCCGGCCTACGACGCGCGGCGCACCTCGGGCAACACCAACGACCTGCGCGGCAAGGTCCTGCGCATCAAGGTCAAGCGCGACGGCAGCTATGTGGTGCCGCGCGGCAACCTCTTCGCGCCGGGCACCCCGAAGACCCGTCCCGAGATCTACGCCATGGGTCTGCGCAACCCCTTCCGCTTCGCGGTGGACGACAGGACCGGTGAGGTCTACGTCGGCGACTACTCGCCCGACGCCAACGAGGCGAACCCGGACCGCGGCCCGGCCGGCCACGGCCGCTGGATGGTCATCGACCGCCCCGCCAACTACGGCTGGCCGTTCTGCGTGACCCGGGACATGCCGTACCAGGACTACGACTTCGCCACCCAGAAGTCGAGCGGCGCGTTCGACTGCGCCAAGCCGGTCAACGACTCGCGCCACAACACCGGCCTGAGCAAGCTGCCGCCGGTCACGGACGCCGAGATCGTCTACGGCTACGGCGCCTCCGAGGAGTTCCCCGAGCTCGGCACGGGCGGCATCGGCCCCATGGGCGGCCCGGCGTACCGCTACGACAAGCGGAACAAGGCCGAGAACCGCTGGCCCGCCTACTTCGACGGCAAGCCGCTCTTCTACGAGTGGACCCGCGACCAGATGAAGGCCATCACCCTCGGCAAGAAGAACGAGGTCGAGAAGATCGAGGACGCGATCCCCTCGGTCATCACGGACGGCCCGATCGACGCCGAGTTCGGCCCCGACGGGGCGCTGTACGTCCTCGAGTACGGCACCGGGTACTTCGCGGAACTGCCCGAGGCCCAGCTCTCCCGCATCGACTTCACCCGGGGCAACCGCACCCCGGAGCCCAAGGTCGCCGCGGACGTGGTCAACGGGACCACCCCGCTGACGGTCCAGTTCTCCAGCGCCGGCACCAAGGACGCCGACGGCGACGCCCTCAGCTACGCCTGGGACTTCGACGCCGACGGCACCGTGGACTCCACGGAGGCGAACCCGAAGCACACGTTCACCGAGAACGCCGTCTTCGACGTCACGCTGAAGGTCACCGACAGCACCGGGCGCTCGGCCTCCGCGTCGGTTCCCGTCGTGGTCGGCAACAAGGCGCCGGTCGTCTCGCTCACGACCGACCCGGCTCCGCACGGCGGCACTCCGTTCCACTGGGGTGACACGGTCACCTGGGAGGTCACCGTCACCGACGACCAGCCGGTGGACTGCTCGAGGGTCACCGTCTCGTTCATCCTCGGCCACGACTCGCACGGTCATCCGCTGTCCACGAGCACCGGATGCTCCGGATCGTTCAAGACGTTCGTGGACGGCGGTCACGCCGGTGCGGACAACCTGAGGGCGGTCTTCAACGCCACCTACCAGGACTCCCCTCCGGAGGGCCTGCCGTCCCTCTCGGGCAGCGCCGAGGTCGCGCTGACGCCGGCCGACTGACCGGCGGCAGGGACACGGGGAGGACACGGAGACGGGGCGCCGTCCCCGGGGACGGCGCCCCGTCTCCGCTCCTGCGACGCCCGCCGGGCGGGACCACCTCGGCCGGCGGGCCGCGGCGATGGCTTCCGGGATCCGCCGGGATCCGAAGGCCCAAGGACCACGAAGGAGGGATCGCCCAGGACCACCGCACACACGCCGCGGGGCCGTGGACGCCGGGCCCACCCCACCGGTCACGGACGCGGAGCGCCGGAACGGCCGGGACGCCTCCCCCCGATGCCGGCGGTGTCCACGGCGGCGCGTGGCACGGTCCGGTGTTCGTCCTCACCCACCACCCGGAGGGCGCGCCGCCCGCCGACGGCGTGACCTTCCTGAGCTGCGACGCGGCCGAGGCGGTCCGGATCGGACGGGAGGCCGCAGGCGGCAAGGACCCGGAGGTCTTCTCGCCCACGACCGGCCGGCAGCTCCTCGAGCGCGGACCGATCGACGGGATCGACCTCCCCGTCGTGCCGGTGCCGCTCGGTGACGGAATCCCCGGTTGTTCGACACCCCGGAGGCGCCCCCGTGCGGCTCGGGCAGCTCGACGGCGGCGACCGCACGGCCGCGGTGGGCGTGCGCCACCGCCCGGCCGCGGCCGGACGACGGCTTCCGGGCCCCGGGGCTCGATCCCCGCAGGGGACCGGAGAACCTCCTCACGGGCGCCACCCCGGTTCACGCCGGGGCTGCCGTGCGCTTCCGTACGGACAGGACCTCGTGTGCGGGCCCTGATACCGGGTAGTCGGCCGGAAAGGCCGAATCATGAGGTGAGAGCGATGCTCATGTTGACGCTCCTGCTGGTGCTGGCCACCGGAGCCTTCGCGGCCCTCGCCGTCCTGGAGAACTTCTCCGGGGGACCCGAGTACACGGTGGAGATGTTCGGCAACCAGATGGCGACGCTGAGCGCGCCGGGACTCTTCCTCTCCGGCGTGGCGCTGACGCTGATCTTCTGTCTGGGGCTCGCCGCGCTCGCCGCCGGCCTCAAGCGGCGGCACCGTATGCGTGCGACCCGCGCGTCCGGACCGACGGCATCCACGGCGGAGGGACCGATGGGGTCCACGGCGGAGGGACGCAAGGCGCGGCGACCGCAGCCCGCTCACCGTCACCGGGGTCTGCACCTCTTCGGACACTGACGGATTCCCGGCGCGCGGCGTTCCCGGCCGCCTCGCGGGCCGGGACGACGAGTGAGGCGGCTGCTGTGCGGGCGACGCTCTCACCGGGCCGTGTCGCCGGCATCCGGGTGGGCGTGCACCGGAGCGTCCTGGTCGTCCTCGCCGTGATCCTGGTGGGACCGGCGGAGGACGGCCGGGCGGAACCCCGTGAACCGCCGCGCCGATCCTCCGGCAGGTCCTCGTCCCGGTGGCGGACCGGAACGCCGCCTCGTCGAGGCGCCCCGACCGGCAGGTGTCCGGACCTCAGCCGGACGCCCGGCTCGAAGTCCCCGCACGACTCCGGTTCCGGGGCCGGCGGGGGTTCTTCGGCGGTGGTGCGCGGTGCGGGGCGCACGAGGGGAGGGGGACGGCACGTCGAAGCCCCGGCGGGGGCCGCGTACGTGCCGCGCGAGGCGGCCGGGTTGTCCCGGTTCACGGTCCGGTGAGGCTTAGCGGCGTGTGTACCTGGAAACGACTACCCCCGAACGATTGTCGCGGTGACGGTCGGCCGACACGGGGAGGGGTCTTACGTGGATGTGCCCTTATATCTGAGGCCGCGGGTGGAACCACCGCTCGCCTCGCTGCTGGGGGCCGTACCGTTTCTGCACTCGCTCGTCGACGCGCTGGGGTCCCCGCTCAACGTGCTGCTCCCCGAGGCCGTCGCCGAGAACGCCCGGCGCTTTCGCTCCGTCTACCGTCGCCACCGTCTCGCGGGGCGGGTGTACTTCGCGCACAAGGCGAACCGGTCCAGCGCCCTGGTGCGGAGGCTGGCGGCCGAGGACCCGGCCGCCGTCGGCGTCGACGTCGCCTCCCTGGAAGAACTCCGGCACGCGCTGAGCTGCGGCTTCACCGGGGACCGGATCATGGCCACCGGGCCCAAGGACCCGGAGTTCCTGTGGCTGGCGGCCCGGGTGGGGGCGACGGTGAACCTCGACTCGCCGGGCGAGCTGGAACGACTGGCCGGCCTGGTGCGCGGGTACGGGCTGGGCCGGGTCGACGTGCTGGTGCGCCTGTCCGGATTCGAGTCGGCCGCCGGGCACGGGGGAGCGGGCACCCGGCTGCTCTCCCGCCGCAGCCGCTTCGGCACCCCGGTGCGGGACGCGCCGGCACTGGTGTCGGCCCTGGAACGACACGCGGACGCCGTCGAGTTGACCGGTGCCGCCTACCACCTGGACACCACCGGCGTGGAGGAGAAGGTCCGGGCCCTGGAACAGTGCGTGCTGTTCATGGACGAGTGCCGGGCGCGGGGCTTCGCGCCGCGTGCCGTCGACATCGGCGGCGGATTCGGCGTCGGCTACGTCGACGACGCCGGGGAGTGGGAACGCTGGACCACCGCGCTGAGCGAGGCGGTGCTCGGCGGCCGCCCGCCCCTGACCTGGCGCGGCCACGGCTACGGGCTGCGCAACGAGGGCGGCACGGTGCGCGGGGCGGCCGCCCTGTACCCCGGCCACCGGCCCACCGCCGGCCCCGGCTACCTCGACGAACTGCTCTCGCTGCCCGCACCGGTCCTGGGCCGCCCGCCGGCCACCCTCCTCCTGGAGCACCTCCACGACCTGTACGTCGAACCCGGCCGCTCCCTGGTCGACCAGTGCGGACTGTCGCTGGCGCGGGTGCGGGACGTGCGGCCCGCGGGGGAGGAGCCCGGCCGGTACCTGGTGCGCCTCGGCATGAACGCCGGGGACGTCAGCCTGGAGGAGCACGGGGTGCTCGTGGACCCCGTGCTGCTGCCGCGCGGCGGACCGGAGGAAGAACCGGGGAAGGGGGAGGAGGGACCGGTCGGAGTGTTCCTCGTCGGCAATCTCTGCCTGGAGGCCGACCTGATCACCCGGCGCCTGGTCTTCCTCCCCCGGCTGCCGCGCGCGGGCGACCTGCTGGCCTTCGCCAACACCGCCGGGTACGCGATGGACTTCCACGCCCACCACGCGCAGCGGCAGCCGGTCGCGCGGACGGTCGCGGTGGAGGAGCGGGGCGGCTCCTGGCGCTGGTGCCCGGACGAGGACTACTGGCCGATCACACACCCGGGGGGAACGCCCGCATGAGGTACGACAGCGTCACGGAGGCCATCGGCAACACCCCGCTGGTGCGCATCGACCCGGCCGTGCACGGGCTGCGCACCATCGACCTCTACGCGAAGCTGGAGATGCTCAACCCGTTCGGGTCGGTCAAGGACCGGCCCGCCTGGCACATGGCCCGGCCCCACCTGGAGGGCGCGGCCGGCGGGGACGGGACGGTCGTGGAACTCTCCAGCGGCAACACGGCCAAGGCCCTCGCCCTGCTGGCCGGTCTGCACGGGCTGAGGTTCAAGAGCGTCACCAACCGGATGCGCGTCCCCGAGATCAAGGAACTGCTCCTGCTCCTCGGCGCCGAGATCGAGGAGCTGCCGGGGCGCAGCGAGTGCCTCGACCCGACCGACACGGACGATCCGCTGACCCACTTCCACCGGGCGCTCTCGGACCCGGGGAGCACCTACCTGCACACCGACCAGTACTTCAACCCGCGCAACGTCGAGGCGCACGCGGCGGGCACCGGACCCGAGATCGTCAAGGACCTCGACGGGCGGGCACCGGACTGGTTCGTCGCCTGCGTGGGCACGGCCGGTTCGTCGACCGGCGTCGCCAGGGTCCTGCGCGAGCACGACCCGCAGGTGCGGGTCCTCGGACTGGTCGCCGACAAGTCGGACTTCATCCCCGGCATCCGCACCATCGACGAGGTCCACCAGGTCGGCCTGTTCGACCCGGCGACGTACGACGCCATCGAGCCGGTGACCTCCGGCGAGGCCATCGACGGGATGATCACCCTCATCCGCCGCTGCGGCCTGCTGTCCGGGCCGACCGGAGGCGCCGCCTACCAAGGGGCGGTGCGGCACCTGCGGAGGATCGACTCGGAGGTAGAGCGGTCCGAGGGGCCGGGGCGCCGCCGGACGGCGGTCTTCATCGTGTGCGACCGGGCCGAGAGCTACCTGAGCTATGTGCGTCAGCGCCGTCCGGAACTCCTGGGCCGGGCGGCCCGGGGGCAGGTGGCCGCGGCCCTCACCGACGCCGAGGCGCGCGCGGAGGCCCGCGTCATCGGCGTCGACGACGCCCGGCGCTGGACCGCGCAGGGCGACCCCCGCCCGCTCGTCGTCGACCTGCGCAGCCCGCACGCCTACGCCGCCCTGCACATCGAGGGCTCGGTCAACATCGTCGACGAGCTGTTCGAGGAACTGGTCCGGGGCGGGCTCCCGTTCGACAAGCGGACACCGGTCCTGCTGGCCTGCCCCGTCGGCGAGAAGTCGCTCCGCCACGCCGCGCTGCTGACCCGGATGGGACACCCCGACGTCCGGAGCCTGGCGGGCGGAATCGTCGCGTGGCGGGACGCGGGCGCACCGCTGGTGCGCGCATGAGCGCGGTGCGTCCGATCCCCGGGGCCGAGCACGACGGGGAGACGTCGTGGCAGCGGGAGCTGAGGGAACAGTTCCCCATCGTCACCGCCCATCCGGAGCTGGCGTACCTCGACAGCGCGGCGACGTCCCAGAAGCCGCGGGCCGTGCTGGAGGCCGTCCAGGCCTACCTCACCACGTCGAACGCCAACGCGGGCCGGGGAACCTACCCCTGGGCCAACCGGACCACGGACCTGGTGGAAGGGACCCGGGAGCGGGTCAAGGAGTTCCTGCGCGACCCCGAACCGGACCGCTCCGCCGTCCACTTCACCGGCGGCACCACCGAGGGCCTGCGCACCGTCGCCCGCGACTGGCTCGTCCCGTACCTCACCGACGGCGACGAGATCCTCGTGCCGTACGCCGACCACCGGGCCAATCTGGACCCCTGGCTCGAGGCCCGGCGGCTGCTGGCCGAGCGCGGCGTCGACGTACGCGTCCGGGCCCTGCCGGTCCAGGCGGTCTCGGGCGACTACGACCACCGCCGCCTCGGCGAGGTCGTCGGACCACGGACCCGTTTCGTGGCCGCCACGCACGTCCACCACGTCTACGGCGGCGACATGAACGTGCACCGCATCCGTGCGGCGGTCGGCCCGGACGTGCCGATCTGCCTGGACGCGGCGCAGAGCGTCGGACACCTGCCGCTCGGCCTGGACGATCCCGCGCTCGACGTCGACTTCGTGGTCTTCTCCGGACACAAGGCGATGGCCCTGCCCGGGACGGGGGCGGTGTGGGCGCGCAACGCGCGGGGGCCGGCCTTCCGGCCGGCCGGCTGGCAGGGCACGCCCAACACGGTGGGCATCGTGTCGCTGCGGGCCGCGCTCGACTGGCTCGACGCGGCCGGACCGGACCGGATCGCGCGCTGGACGGCCGGCCTCACGACCCGGCTGACCGACCGGCTGCGGCACCTCGACCCGTACGAGGTCCTCGGCTGCCCCGCCGGCCTGGCCGCCGACTCCGCGCTCCCCGCGGCCCAGCGCCGCCACGGCATCGTCACCTTCCGGCACCGCGGCATCCCGTCCGACGACCTCGGATTCGTCCTCTACAGCCACGGCTTCATGGTGCGGGCCGACAGCCTCTGCCAGGCCGGCGCGGACGAGAAGGACGGAGCGGTGCGGGTGAGCCTGCACGTGTACAACACGGTGGAGGAGATCGACCGGTTGCTGGCCGTCCTCGCGTCCTTGACGTGAAAGGCAACTGATAACCGTTTCCACCTGTAGATTCGGCCGTGTCCGCGGACAGGCGAGAGACGGAAGAGGTGCGCGACCGGATGGGCGTGAGCATGGCGGCGGCCAGGGCGTGGGTGGAGCGCTGGGAACGGCAGCAGGAGCGCTACGCGGTGGCCCGCGAGGAGCGGTTCACCGTGATCACGGACGTCGTCGAGCACGTCACGGCCGGCCGCACCCGGCCGCTCCTGCTCGACCTGGGCTGCGGTCCCGGTTCCCTGTCCGCCCGGCTCGCCGGCCGCCTGCCGGACGCGGAGATCGTCGCCGTCGACATGGATCCGCTGCTGCTGGAGCTGGGCCGCACCCACCACGCCGACGCCGCCCGCTACGTCGACACGGTGATCGGCGAGGAGGGCTGGACCGACGCCCTCGGGCTGGAGCGCCCCCTGGACGCCGCCGTCTCGACGACGGCCCTGCACTACCTCCCCGAGCCGGTGCTGCTGGACACCTACCGCCGTCTCGCCGCCCTGCTGCGCCCCGGCGGCGCCCTCGTCAACGGCGACCACTTCCCGCCGGGGGAAGCGCCGTGCGCGGACCTCACCGCGTACGTGGGCCGCCGCCGCGCCGAACGGACGGGCGGTCACGCCCACGAGGACTGGCGGTCCTGGTGGGCCGCGGCGGCCCGGGACCCCGAACTCGCCGACCTGTTCCTGGAGCGTGAGCGGCGCCGGGCGGCCTCTGGAGGGGGCGGGGGCGACGAGGACCTGACGGCGTGCCGCCACGCCGAGCTGCTGCGGCGGGCGGGTTTCCGCCACGTCACGCCGGTCTGGCAGGTCGGCGACAGCGCCGTGCTGGTGGCGGTCAAGGACGCCCCGCCCGTGGCCGACGCCGCCGGCCGGGCGTGAGGCCGCAGCGGGACGGGCGGCCTCAGAGGGCCAGGCTCATCAGGATCTCGTCACGGTCGTCACCGGGCGCCACCCGCAGCGCGCCCGGCCAGCGGCCGACCTCCGTCCACCCGGCCTTGCGGTAGAAGTCCTCCAGCCCCAGACCGGCCCTCGCGGTGAGCTGCAGTCGCTCCAGGCCCATCTCCTCGCGCGCGACGCCGGTGACGCGGTGCATCAGCGCGGCGCCGACGCCCAGCCCCCGGAAGCGCACGTGTGTCTGGACGTGGTTCACCACACCGCAGTGCGCCACGAGGGGATGCGGCTCACGGCGCAGCAGCAGCCAGCCCGCGAGCGCGCCGCCGACGGTCGCCAGGAGGAGCCTGCTCCGCTGCGGAGAGAGCCCCCGGACGATCCGCTCCACCGCCGGTCCGACCATCGACGCGGTCACCGGAGGCAGCGGGCAGTCCATGGGGACGACCGCCCCGCCGGCGTTGACGACCGCCACCCAGCAGCCGGTGAGGTCCCGCCTGACGGACGCGGTGGCGTCCCGGGCCCGGGTGATCTGTGCGATCACGGGCGCGTGCACTGTCTCGTACGCTGTCACACCCGGCAGCCTGCCCACGCGCCGCGGCGGTCGCACACGCGTCTCCCGCGCGTGCGCGGCGGCGGCCGCCGTCCTATGTTGATTCGGTAACGCGGCACCGGCCGCCGAACGGACGGCCGCCCGGACGACCCGCATCGGGAGTGCGCCATGACGTCCGCCACCGAGCATCCCACCCACGAGGCCCACGGCCACCGGCACGAGGAAGGCTGCGGGCACGTCGCCGTTCCGCACGGGGACCACGTCGACTACGTGCACGACGGGCACATCCACCGCCCTCACGACGGTCACGTGGACGAGTGCACGACCTCCGGCCACGTGCCGCACGAAGGACATGAGCACCGGCACGAGGAAGGCTGCGGGCACGTCGCCGTTCCGCACGGGGACCACGTCGACTACGTGCACGACGGGCACCGGCACGCCGCTCACGCGGACCACTGGGACGACCACTGAGCCGTCCGCGCGGTCGGGGCGCGATCGCTCACGGCGGGCCGGGGACCCCGTCGTCCCGGGTGGTGGTCGCCGGGTCGTCCACCGGGCCGAGGAGGAGCAGGGCGATGTCGTCCCCCGGGTTGGGGGCGTGTCGGATGAGGGTGTCGGCCATGGCGTCGAGGTCGGTCGGTTCCGCGTGCTCCACGAGCCCTGCCAGGGTGGCGGTGGCGTCGTCGAAGTCGACCCCCGGGGCTTCGACGAGCCCGTCGGTGTAGAGGACGAGCACACAGCCGGGGGGCAGCGGGAACTCCAGCGTCGGGTACGGGGTGTCCGGGGCGATGCCGAGGAGGAGGCCGGGCGGGACGCGGAGGAGCTCGGTGCGTCCGTCCGCGTGGCGCAGCAGCGGCGGCGGGTGCCCGGCGGTGGCCAGGCAGGCGCGTCGGCGGGCGAGGTCGAGGTGGATGTAGAGGCAGCTGGTGAACAGGCCGGGGTCGAGGTCGGTGAGGAGGCGGTTGGTGCCGGCCAGGACGTGATCGGGGGGTGCGCCGACGGCGGCGTGGGCGTGGACGGCGGTGCGGACCTGTCCCATGAGGGCGGCGGCGTCCACGTTGTGCCCCTGTACGTCGCCGATGGCGGCGGCCGCGGTGTGCTCGTCGAGGCGGATGAGGTCGTAGAAGTCGCCGCCGATGCCCAGTCCGCGGGCGGCGGGCAGGTAGCGGGCGGCGACCTGCAGTCCGGGGACGTGGGGCAGGCTGCGGGGCAGCAGGGCGGACTGCAGGCGGTGGGCGAGGTCGTGTTTCCTGTCGTAGAGGCGGGCGCGGTCAAGGGCCTGGCCGACCAGGCCGGCCAGGGAGGTGAGGACGGCGCGCTCACCGGGCGGGAAGGCACGGGGCCGGCGGTAGGAGACGAGGAGGGAGCCGATGGGGTGGCCGGAGGCGATCAGCGGCAGCACGGCCCAGGAGGCCATCCCGTCCTCGTGCACGGCGGACGGGTAGTCGTGGTGGAGGTCGGCGAAGGACGTGAAGAAGCCCGGGACGCCGGTGGTCAGGACCCTGACGGCGGGGATGTCCAGGTTCAGGGGAACGCCGTCGAAGCGGTTCATCAGTCCGGTGCTGTAGCCGCGATGGCCGTGGATCTTCAGGCGGCCGTCCTCGGCGGTCATCAGCACCATGCCCTGTGCACCGAGGGCGGGCAGGAGCTGGTCGGCGGCCTGGTCGACCACGTCCTGCACGCCGACGGCCTCGGTCAGGGTGGCGGCCAGGTGCATCAGGTGGTACAGCATGATGGCGCGGCTGGGGCCCGCGGCCGGCTCGGACGACGGCGCGGGAGGGCCCTCGGACGGGTCGGCGCCGGTGATGCGGACGCTGATGCCGGAGGGGTCCGGGTACAGCTCGAAGGACAGCCACACGTCCGGGGGGCGCAGGACGGTGAAGGCCTGGGGCCGGCGGCTGACCATCGCGGCCCGGTAGCGGTCCTCGACCTGGGGGACGTCCATCCACGGCAGCGCCTCCCAGGGCAGGGCGCCCACCAGGTCGGCCGGATCGGCACCGAGAAGGTCGGCGGCGGCCGGCGTGACGAAGGTGACGCGGCCGTTCGCGCCCAGCGCGCAGGACCCTCCGGGCAGGCGGTCGACGAAGGCCGCGACCGCCGCCGCCTCGTCGGGTGGGACCGGGCGTCCGGCCGACGGGGACAGGGTCCGTGGCCGACCGGGGGGCGGCAGCGGGTCGCCGCGGTCCGCGGCCTGTTGCAGGAGGGTGCCCAGGCGGCGGCAGCCCGTCTCGATGGCGTCGCGTTCGCCGGTGCTCAGCTGCGGTGGACGACCCCCGGGCCACAGCAGCACCAGTCCGCCGCGGACCGCGGCGCTCGAAGTGACGGGGGCGGCCGACAGCGCGAAGTCGTACGGCAGCACGAGCGCCGGCCGCGGGTAGTGGCGCGCCATCTCCTCCTGACCGGCGATCCACACCAGGCGCCGCTCGCGCACGGCGTCGGCCACCGGCATCGGATCGGTCAGCGCGACCCGCCTCCACGGAGCCGCGATCTCGTACGGGGCCCCCGCCACGACGACCAGCCACAACGCGTTGTCGCCCGGCGGCAGTACGTACAGCAGCCCGCCGAACGCACCGGTTTCCCGCACCACGGCGGCCATCGCGGTGTCCATCAGCCGTCCAGGTGAAACCGCAGGGGTGGGGAGGCCGACCCGGGGCCGCTCCTCCCGGCCGCGTCCTGCCGCGCACCGCCGGCGGTCCGCCGCCGGCGCCGCGCCCGCCCAGCCGCTCGCCGGAGCGCCGGACCGCGGCAACGGCCGTGCCCCGTCGGTTCCGGTAGGGCCGTGTCACACCAGCCACACCGAACAGCGTCCATATGCGGACACTACGCCCAACTTTTCGCGGCGGCATCCAGGCACCGTGCCGTGTCGAGCGCCGGCCCCCGTCCCGGGTTCCGCCGGGGCGGCCAGGGCGCACCCGGCGGATGGTCCGGTGAGGGCCGCGTGGTGTCCTGCGCGTCGAAGGGGCCGGCGCGCCGCAGCGGCCGCCCGCGTGTCTTCCCGTGTTCCCGGCCCGGCGGCCGGAACGGTGCCGGAACCAGGAGTGTACGTTCGTACGCTCTCGATATAGGCTCGCGCGCATGACTGTGGACGTACTGCGCCGGCCCGCCCCGGCCGATCGGCAGGCCCGCGCGGCCGTCGCCGTGCTCTTCTTCACCAACGGGGCCCTGTTCGCCAACCTCCTGCCGCGCTATCCGCAGATCAAGGCGGACCTCGGCATCGGCAACGCCGCCTACGGGCTGGCCGTCGCGGCGTTCCCGACGGGTGCCATCGCGGCCGGCCTGGCGGCCGGGGTGCTCGTCCGCCGGTTCGGGTCGGCGCGCGTGGCGGTGGCCGGCACCCTGCTGACCGGCGTCGGGGTCCTCGCCGCCGGCCTGGCCGACTCGGTGGCGGTGTTCGCGGCAGCGCTGTTCCTGGCCGGGGCGATGGACGCGATCACCGATGTCGCGCAGAACGCCCACGGTCTGCGCGTGCAGCGCCGCTACGGACGCTCCATCATCAACTCCTTCCACGCCATCTGGTCCATCGGCGCCGTCGCCGGGGGATCCATGGCGGCCGCCGCGATCG
Source organism: Streptomyces griseomycini (assembly GCF_014203535.1). Lineage (GTDB taxonomy): Bacteria > Actinomycetota > Actinomycetes > Streptomycetales > Streptomycetaceae > Streptomyces > Streptomyces griseomycini. The sequence continues at coordinate 339,514 of NZ_JACHJI010000010.1, read as the reverse complement.
CGCTCGACCTGTCACGCGGGCGGCACCTGCTGGTCTCTGCGGTGGTGTTCACCGTCGCCGCCTGCGCCGCCCTGCGGTTCTGCCTGCCCGGCCCCGACACCGAGCCGGACGGGAAGGAGACGGACACCGACGACCGGAAGCCGCGACGACAGCCCCCGGCGGCCCTGCGCACCGAATACGTGCTGGCCGCGCTCGTGCTCATCGCCACGGCCGGCACGCTCGTCGAGGACGCGGGCAACTCCTGGGCCGCGCTCTACCTCTCCGATTCGCTCGGCGCGCCGGTGACGCTCGCGGCCACCGGCTACATCGCCCTGGTCGGCGCCCAGTTCGTGGGCCGTCTCCTCGGCGACCGGCTCGTCGACCGGTTCGGCCAGCGCGCGGTGGCCCGCGCCGGCGGGCTCGTCGCCGCGGCCGGGATGGGCCTGGCACTGGCCGTGCCCACCGTGTCCGGGACGATCCTCGGTTTCGCCGCGGCCGGGTTCGGAGTGGCGACCCTGGTGCCCGCGGCCATGCACGAAGCCGACGAACTGCCCGGCCTCAAACCCGGATCGGGACTGACGATCGTCTCCTGGCTCATGCGCCTGGGCTTCCTGCTCTCCCCGCCCGTCGTCGGGCTCGTCGCCGACGCCGCCGGCCTCCGGACGGGCCTGCTGGCGGTGCCCCTGGCCGGACTGCTCGTGGTCCTGTTCGCCGGAGTGCTGCAACCCCGGCGACGCTGAACGGCGGCCGCACCGAGAACTTCGCGGGACCCGTTCCCGCACGGGCGGGGACCAGGCCGCCGGGGCGGAGAGCCGGGGGAGCGGCACGGTGCTCCGGCGACGGGGAGCGACTCGCTGTCCGTGCGCCTTCGCCTCCTCGGCGACGGCGGTGCGAGGTGGCGGCGAGCCGCTCCCCGCGGGCGGGGACCTCCCGGGTCCGGCGTCGCGCCGGACCCGGCACGCCGGGCCGGCCTGACCGCGGACCCCCGCGCGCACGGCGGACCGGCACGGTCCCGCATCGACCCGGACCGTGCGGGGCGCCAGGTCAGCCCGCCCACGCCAGGAGCCGCTCGCCCTGTTCCCGCTCCCGCAGGTGCGCCAGCGACTGCTTCTCCAGCTGACGGACGCGTTCGCGGGTCAGACCCACGTGCTCGGCGACCTCCTGCAGCTTGCGCGGCCGTCCGTCGTGCAGGCCGTACCGCAGGCTGAGGATCAGCGCCTCGCGCGGCGCGAGCGTGTCGATGGCCCCCCTGAGTTCCTCGGCGAGCGCCTGGAACTCGGCGACCTCCGGCGCCTGCAGGACGTCGGTGTCGGGGATGAGGTCGCCGACGACCGTGTCGCCGGTGTCGTCCACGGGGGTGTCCAGGCTGACCACCTGCCGTCCGACCCGGCGCAGCCAGGCGACCCTGTCCTCCGCGATACCGCTCTCGCCGGCCACCTCCTCGACCGTCGGCTCCCGGTCGAGACGGAGCTGCAGCCTGCGTTCGACCTTGCCGAGCTTCTGCAGCTGCTCCACGACGTGCACCGGCAGCCGTACCGTGCGGGCGTGCGTCGCCACGCCCCGTTCGATGGCCTGGCGGATCCACCAGGTCGCATAGGTGGAGAACTTGAACCCCTTGGTGTGGTCGAACTTCTCCACGGCCCTGATCAGTCCCAGGTTGCCCTCCTGGATGACGTCGAGCAGGGGCAGGCCGCGGTGGGCGTGGCGCTTCGCCATCGACACCACGAGCCGGAGGTTGGCGCGGATCATGTGGTCCTTGGCCGCCTGCCCGTCGCGCACGGCCGCCTCCAGCTCGCGCCGCCGCTCCCGCGTCAGGTCGCGGTCGCCGCTCCCGGCCCGCTCCAGTTCCTCCACGGCGCGCAGACCGGCCTCGATGCGCTGCGCCAGCCGCACCTCGTCCTCCGCGTCGAGCAGTGGCGTCGCCCCGATCTGCCGCAGGTACTGGCCCAGGAGGTCCGGTTCCTGATCGGGTTCGGGGAGGGCGCTGAGCCGCTTCCCGGCGCGGGCCGGGAGCCGACGACCGCCTTGTGCGGACGCCGTCGGCCTTCTTGTCGCGGGAGCCATCGTCGCGCTCCTCTTCTTCCCACGTTCCGGACGTCCCGGGTACCCGGGGGGGGCGTGGGCGAACCCACGGGCCCGCCCACCACGGCGGGGTCGTCCCCCGGCGCACCGGTCACGCCCGGGGACCGCCTTCCGGCAGAGCCGCCGGTCCCCGGGGCCCGGGCGGACGCCTCCGGGCGCAACGACGTCAGCGGGTGCCCGCAGGACGACGGCCGGCCCGCTGCGCGGCCTCTCGGGGGCTCCGCGTACCTTGCCGCACCCCTCAGGACGACCAAGGGCCCGTCGCGCCGGCCGGCCACCCGTACGGAGGTGCCGTCGTCACCGGCGACCGGCTCGGTGCGGGCACCGCCGGGGCCCGGGCGCTCGTGGCCACGGAGGGCCGTCCGATCGGCGGGCCCCCTCGCCGGGCCACGGCGGCTCGGTCAGATCATCGGAACGGCGCCGGCCCGCCCCACGCCAGGGCCGTTCGGCCCTGGGCCGCTCCTACGGACCGGACCGTCCGCGCGTCCTGCACGACCCGTTCCACCTGGCTGCGCAGCCGGTCCCGCAGCCGGTCCGCGAGCTCCCGGACGCCGGCCTCCCGGGCGTGGACGACGAGGAGGGCGTCGCCCACCCGGACCTCGGCCCCGGCCGACCACGGCTGCTCGGAGCGGGGCGCCGCCTTCGTGGCCCGCACGTCGCCGCTGACCGCCCCCGGCCCGTACCCGCACGGTGCCGGGGGGCCGGTCGGGCGCCGGTGTCCTCGAGGGGCGTGTGCTCGGGGGGGGGCGTGTGCCCGGCTCCTTGTGATCGCTGCGTGGCTCCAGCGTGCCGCGAGCCCCTCCCGGTCCCAGGGCCGTCCGGCCCCGGCACCGGGACCACGGGTCCTCGTCACCGGCTGCCGTCCGCCCCCGCTCCCGCCGACGCGGCCCGTCCGGCCTCCAGACGGGCCACCGGGACGCGGAACGGGGAGCAGGAGACGTAGTCCAGACCGGCGGTGTGGAAGAAGTGGACGGACTCCGGGTCGCCGCCGTGCTCGCCGCAGACGCCGATCTTCAGATCCGGCCGTGCGGCGCGGCCCTCGGCGACGGCGATGCCGACCAGACGGCCGACGCCCTCGCGGTCGAGGGTCTCGAACGGGGAGGAGGGGAAGACGCCCTTGTCGAGATAGGCGGGGAAGAACTCCGCTTCGACGTCGTCGCGGGAGAAACCCCAGGTGGTCTGGGTGAGGTCGTTGGTGCCGAAGGAGAAGAACTCCGCCTCCTCGGCGATCCGGCCCGCCGTGAGCGCGGCCCGGGGCAGCTCGATCATGGTGCCGACCGGGCACGTCACCGGGATGCCGGACGCCTCGGACACCTCGGCGAGGACGCGCTCGACCTCCGCGCGGGCGAGCCGCAGCTCCTCGACGGCGCCGACCAGCGGCACCATGATCTCGGCCGCGGGGGAGCCTCCGACCCGGGTCCGCTCCACCACCGCCTCGGCGACGGCCCTCACCTGCATGGCGACCAGGCCCGGGACCACCAGGCCCAGGCGCACACCGCGCAGGCCGAGCATCGGGTTCTCCTCGTGCATCCGGTTCACCGCGGCCAGCAGGGCGGCGTCGCGCGGGTCCGGCCGCTCGCCGCGGGCCTCGGCGGCGGCGACGCGCACCGCGAGGTCGGTCCGGTCGGGCAGGAACTCGTGCAGCGGCGGATCGAGCAGGCGGATGGTGACCGGCAGGCCGTCCATCGCCTCCAGGATGCCGGTGAAGTCCTGTCGCTGCAGGGGCAGGAGGGCCGCCAGCGCCCGGTCGCGCCCGGTGCCCGGGCCGGCGAGGATCATCTCCTCGACCAGCTTGCGGCGCTCGCCGAGGAACATGTGCTCGGTGCGGCACAGGCCGATGCCCTGCGCCCCGAACCGGCGGGCCCGCGCGGCGTCCTCGGGCGTGTCGGCGTTGGCCCGCACCTCCAGCCGCCTGACGCCGTCGGCCTCGTCCAGGACCCGGGCGACCGACGAGGCCACGCCCTCGGACGTCTCACCGGTCTCCAGGTACCGCATGACCGCCGAGTCGACCAGCGGGGCCGCACCGGGGTACACGGCACCGGCGGAACCGTCCACCGAGACGACCGTGCCCTCCTCGACGACGGTGCCGTCGCGGGTGGTGAAGCGCCGCCGCCCGGTGTCGACGGCGAGTTCCTCGGCGCCGCACACGCAGACCTTGCCCATGCCGCGCGCCACGACGGCCGCGTGCGAGGTCTTGCCGCCGCGGCTGGTGAGCACGGCCTGCGCGGCGACCATGCCGGGCAGGTCGTCCGGGGTGGTCTCCTGGCGCACGAGCACCACCTTCCCGCCGGCCGCGGCGCGCCGCACCGCCGCGGCGGAGTCGAAGACCACCGCGCCGACCGCGGCACCGGGCGAGGCCGGGATGCCGTGGGCCAGCGGGTCGCCGGTCGCGGAGGTGTCGAACCGCGGGAACATCAGCCGGGCGAGCTCCTCCCCGCTCACCCGGGCCAGCCCCTCCCGGGGGGTGATGAGCCCTTCGTCCGCCAGCGCGGTCGCGAGGGTGAACGCGGCCTCGGCGGTGCGCTTGCCGACCCGGGTCTGCAGCATCCACAGGGTGCCGCGCTCGATGGTGAACTCGATGTCGCACAGGTCGCGGTAGTGCCGCTCCAGCGTGGTCATGTGGTCGCGCAGTTGCCGGTACGAGCGCGGGTCCAGGCGTTCCAGCTCGGCCAGCGGCACGGTGTTGCGGATCCCGGCGACGACGTCCTCGCCCTGCGCGTCGGGCAGGTAGTCGCCGTACAGGCCGGGGCGTCCGGTGGCCGGGTCGCGGGTGAAGGCCACCCCGCTGCCGGAATCGCGGCCGAGGTTGCCGAAGACCATGCGCTGCACCGTGACCGCGGTGCCCAGGTCGTCGGGGATGTGCTCACGCCGCCGGTACAGGCGCGCCCGTTCCCCGTTCCAGGACTCGAACACCGCCAGGACCGCCCGTCGCAGCTGCTCGGCCGGGGACTGCGGGAAGGACTCGCCGGTCTCGCGCCGGATCAGGTCCTTGTACGTCTCCACGAGCCGGGCGAGGTCACCGGCGTCCAGGTGGACGTCGTCCGGGACGCCCCGCTCGTCCTTCAGCAGCGTGAGGGCGTCCTCGAACAGGGCGGCGTCGACCCCCATGACCGTACTGCCGAACATCTGGACCAGCCGGCGGTAGGAGTCCCAGGCGAACCGCTCGTCGCCCGACACCCCGGCCAGGCCCGTCACGGAGCCGTCGTTCAGACCGATGTCCAGGACCGTCTCCATCATCCCGGGCATGGAGAACCGTGCCCCGGAGCGGACGGACACCAGCAGCGGGTCGTCGGGCCGGCCCAGGCGCCGCCCGGCGGACTCCTCCAGTGCGGACAGACGGCGGGAGACCTCCCGGGACAGCCCCTCGGGCTCCGCCCCCGTCGCCAGGTAGGCGCGGCACGCCTCGGTGGTGACGATGAAACCGGGCGGTACCGGCAGCCCCAGCCGGGTCATCTCGGCGAGGTTCGCGCCCTTGCCGCCGAGCAGGTCGGCCATGTCCCTGCCGCCCTCGTGGAAGTCGTACACGTAACGGACCATGACGTCGCGCTCCTCAGCTCTGGACGGAGGGCCGGGGCCGCCCGGTGGGCCGATTCGTCCGTGCCGCCGCCCGGCGCCGGCGGGGCCGGCGGGGGGCGACCGCCCCCGAGCGGGTGGTCGGCGGTGGGGGCGAGCCGGACGAACGGTGAGGGGGGAGCCGCACGAACAGGGCCGACCGGCCCTGGCCGTCCGGCCCCGGACCGGGGAGGATCCCGAACGGTGGGCCGATGGGTCCATGATGGTTCACCGGCGCGAACCCGGCACGCAGAGAAACAGGAGCATTCCATGGCGGACGGCGAGCAGCCCGGTCCCGACAACCCGATCCGGGTCTTCCTGCTGGACGACCACGAGGTGGTCCGGCGCGGGGTGCACGACCTGCTGAACGACGAACCGGACATCAGCGTGGTCGGCGAGGCCGCCACCGCCGAGCAGGCCCTCGTCCGCGTCCCCGCGCTGCGCCCCCGGGTCGCGGTCCTCGACGTCCGGCTGCCCGACGGGGACGGCGTGAGCGTGTGCCGCGAACTGCGCTCGAGCATGCCCGATCTGGCCTGCCTGATGCTGACCTCGTTCGACGACGAGGAGGCCCTGCTGGACTCGATCATGGCGGGTGCGTCCGGGTACGTGCTCAAGCAGATCCGGGGCTCCGACCTGGTCGCGGCCGTGCGCACGGTCGCCCGGGGCCAGTCGCTGCTCGACCCGAGCGCCACCACCAGGCTGATGGCCCGGCTGCGCGGCGAACAGCGGAAGGAGGGGGAGCAGCCGGACGCGCTCCCGGGGCTGACCGGCCGGGAGCGGGAGATCCTCGCGCTGATCGGTGAGGGGCTGACCAACCGGCAGATCGGCCAGCGGCTGTACCTGGCCGAGAAGACGGTGAAGAACCACATCTCCCGGCTCCTGGCCAAGCTCGGCGTGGAGCGCCGCATCCAGGCCGCCGTGATCGCCACCGAGGCCCGGGACCGGCTGCGGCAGGAGGGCCACTGACGCCACGCGGGGACTTCCGGGGGCCGCCGACCGGGCGAACCGCGGCCCGCCCGGTCCTGTACCGTCCCTGGTGACGGGCCGTTGCCCCGGCCCCTCGCACGAGCGGCGGTCGGCGCCCGCCGCCGCGGACGGGACCTGGAGGACCACCGGTGGGAAGCTCCGAGGAGGCTCGGGAGGCCCATGTGCGGCTGCTGCCGCAGCTGAGGCTGGACGAGCTGCTGGAGGAGTTGCAGGCCCGCCTGGACGCGGCCCGCGGCACCCGTGACCGCGTGCACAGCCTGCTGGAGGCGGTGCTCTCCGTCGGCCGGGAGCTGGACCTGCAGCAGGTGCTGCGCAGCATCGTCGAGGCCGCGGCGCTGCTCGTGGACGCCGAGTACGCCGCCCTCGGTGTGGTCGGGCCGGACGGCAAGCGGCTGTCGGACTTCCTCACGGTCGGCGTCACCGACGAGCAGATCGCCAGGATCGGCCCCTACCCGGAGGGCCACGGCATCCTCGGGGAACTGATCCGGCACCCCGAGCCGCTGCGGCTGACGAGACTCTCCGACCACCCCGCCTCGTACGGCTTCCCGGCCCACCACCCGCCGATGAACTCCTTCCTGGGCGTCCCCATCCGGGTCCGCGACCAGGTCTTCGGCAACCTCTACCTGACCGAGAAGCGGGGCGGGGCGCAGTTCGACGAGGAGGACGAGTCGGTGCTGTCCACCCTGGCCGTGGCGGCCGGTGTGGCGATCGACAACGCCCGTCTGTACGAGGAGTCCCGGCTGCGCGAGCGCTGGCTGCGGGCGAGTGCCGAGGTCACCCACGGCCTGATGTCGGGCAGCGAGCGCGGCGAGGTCCTCGGGCTGATCGCCGAGCGGGCGCGGGAGATCACCGGTGCGGCCCTGGCCGTGGTCGCGGTGCCCATGGCGGACACCGGCTCGCTCACCGTCGAACTGGCCCTCGGGCAGGAGGCGGAGCTGCACCTGGGGCTGGTGCTGCCGGTGGGCGGCGGTCTGATCGGTGCCGCCTTCTCCGACGCCGCGCCCGTCTCCACTCCCGACATCACGCGCGACGAACGGGTCCCGCCGGGCCCGCCGCGCTTTCAGGGCCTCGGCCCGGCCGTGGCCGTCCCCATCGGCTCGGGCGACGGCGTACGAGGCGTCGTCCTGCTGGTCAGGGAGGCCGGCCGGGCCGTGTTCTCCGGGGAGGAGATCGAACCGCTGCAGGGCTTCGCCGCGCAGGCCGCGGTGGTGATGGAGCTGGCCGACCGCCGCAGGGACGCGCAGCAGATCGCGGTGCTCCAGGACCGCGACCGCATCGCCCGGGACCTGCACGACCTCGCGATCCAGCGGCTGTTCGCCACCGGCATGACCCTGCAGAGCGCCGCCCGGCTCATCGAGCACCAGGGAGCCTCGGAGCGGGTGGCGCGGGCGGTGGACGACCTGGACGAGACCATCAAGATCATCAGGTCCACGATCTTCGGCCTGCGGTCGCGCGACGAGACCGCCGGACCCGGCCTGCGGGCCCGGGCGGTGCGGGTGGTCGGCGAGGCGGCGCCGGTGCTGGGGTTCGCGCCCAGCGTGCGGATGGAGGGCCTCCTGGACACGCACGTGCCGAAGGAGACCGCCGATCACCTGGTGGCGGTCCTCTCCGAGGCGCTGACCAACATCGCCCGGCACGCGCGGGCGCGCCGCGCCGAGGTCGTGCTAGAGACCGACGGCCGCGAGGTGCGGCTGACCGTGTCCGACGACGGCGTGGGCATCCCGGCCGGGGGCCGGCGCAGCGGCCTGCGCAACATGGCCGAACGGGCGCAGCAGTCGGGCGGGGAACTGGAGTGGACCAGCCCCGCCGACGGCGGCACGACGCTGGTGTGGCGGGTGCCGATCACGACCCCGTAGGCACCGGCACCCGCGGGCACCGGCACCCCGGGACGGCTCGCTGCCGCCGGACACGCTCGGCCGCGCCTCGCGGCCCCTCCCCGCGCCTTCGCGACGGCACGACGCCGGGACCGGAGGCCGGTCGGGCCTCGTAAGGTCCCCCGGCGCGGCGTCCCCGCGGCGTCCGCCGCACGAGGCGGCGGACCGGTCCCGCACCCCTGCCCGGACGTGCGGCCGTGCGACGGACGGGGCGGGCGCCCCGCGGCCGAGGCGCCGATCGAGGCGGCCCCACGGGCCGGACCGCTCGTCCCGGAACACGCGCGGGCGGGAGGCGGCGGACGGGCACCTCCCCCTGCTCGACGGGCGCCCTCCGGCGCGCACCGGCCACCGGGACGCGGCGCTCGGCACCGACGTGGACCGGGCCGTGCGACGATGTCGTCGGCCACCGGACGTCCGTCCGGGCCGGCCGGTCGCGGCTTCAGCGGGTGCCCCCGCCTCCGTCGCCCAGGTGGTCGCGGAACCAGTCGGCGGCGGCTTCGGCGACCTCTTCCAGGGCACCGGGCTCGGGGAAGAGGTGGGTCGCCCCCGGCACCACGTGGACGGCGTGCGTCGCGGACAGCGCCCCGGCCGCCCGGCGGTTGAGGTCGAGGACCGTCTCGTCGTCACCGCCGACGACGAGCAGCACCGGGGCCGCGACCAGGGGGAGCGCCGCGTCGGCCAGATCCGGCCGCCCGCCGCGCGACACGACCGCGGACACCCTCCTCGGACGCTCGGCCGCAGCCACCAGAGCCGCGGCCGCGCCCGTGCTCGCCCCGAACAGACCCGCCGGAAGGTCCGCGGTGTCCGGTCGCTGCCCGAGCCAGTCGACGGCGCCCACCAGCCGCTGGGCCAGCAGGCCGATGTCGAAACGGTGCTCGGCGGTCACCGAGTCGCGGCGCTCCTCGTCCTCGGTCAGCAGGTCCATCAGCAGCGTGCCGAACCCGGCCCGGTGCAACGCGTCGGCGACCGCACGGTTGCGGGGGCTGAGGCGTGAGCTGCCGCTACCGTGCGCGAACACCACCATGCCGCGCGCACCCGCCGGGATCACGAGGTCACCGGCCAGCTCCGCCTTCCCCGAGGGAACGATCACGCTCTCGGAGATCATGCGCCGTCACCTCCCTGAGGTGCCCGTCGATCCGGCCGGGTACCCGGTCCGGCGGCCCCCTACCCGACCGGACCCAGGCCCCGGGGACCCGGAGACCCGGAGACCCGGAGCCCGTTTCGGTATTTCCCGGGAGGAAACCCCGTAAGTCGGACAGGGCGGGCGCCGTCGTCGTGACCGCGCCCCCGCAGGGAGCTCGGGCAGAGGAAGGCAGGCGCCGCCCATGCGCTACCGCGACCGCCGGCACGCAGGCGAGGAACTCGCCCTCCGGCTGATGGAGTGGGCCGCCGACGGCGACCTCGTGGACCCCCTCGTCCTCGCGCTTCCCCGTGGGGGAGTGCCGGTGGCGGCGCAGGTCGCCGGAGCCCTGCGGGCACCGCTGGACGTGCTGGTCGCCCGCAAGATCGGCGTGCCCGGCCGGCCGGAGACCGGGATCGGCGCGATCGTCGGTGACGACCCGCCGCTGTACGACCGGCGGGCGCTGGAGATGCTGGGGCTGAGCGAGGACCGCCTCGGCTCGGACGTGGCCCGGGAACGGACCGAGCTGCACCGCCGCGAGGGCCGCTACCGCGGGCACCGGCCGCCGCCCCGCGTCGCGGACCGGGCGGTGATCCTCGTCGACGACGGACTCGCCACCGGCGTCACCGCGCGCGCCGCCCTGCGCCACCTGCGTCGGCGAGGTCCCGCGCGACTGGTCCTCGCCGTGCCGGTCGGCGCGCCGGGCACCGCGGACCTGATGCGTGCGGAGGCCGACGACCTGATCTGCCTGCACCAGCCGCCGGACTTCCGGGCCGTCGGCCGGTGGTACGAGGAGTTCGACCAGGTCGACGACGAGGAGGTCGTCCGCATCCTGAACGAACTCAGCCCCACGGCATGACCCCGACCGCGTCCCTCTGACGCGCACGGTCACCGGGGCGGGCGGTCGGTGCGGCGGCGGTGCCGTCCCTGGCGACCGCGCCGCACTCCTCTTTCCGGTTCTCCGGCCTTTCCGGTCCTCCGGCCTTTCCGGGGGTCGGCACCGGGACATCTGGGTGCCGGACCCGACGGCTTCGGAACGTGAGGCGAAGGAGGGTGAAAGGGACGAGCGCCCCAAGGCGAACGTATGTACGATTACGGTGAAGGGGCGATGCCGTTCGGTGGGATCACGACCCACCCCCCCGCGGACGTCCCCGCAGCCCGGGAGGGAGGCATCATGTCCGGATGCGACGAGCGGCTCGACGCCACCGGGCTCCCCGCGCAGCGCGACGAGCCCGGCCCGCGCGGAACGCGGGAAGGGAGTCGTCCGCCCCGGGCGCGTGCGCGTGGACGCCGGCGCACGGGAGCCTGGCTGCTGCTCCTGGCGGGCATCGCCGGGACGGTGACCGGCATGGTCCTGCCGAACGGACTGCTCCTGGCCGCCGGCCTGGTCCTGGCCGGGGCCGCCGGGCAGTCGGCCGGCTCCCGCGGTTCCCTTCGGCCCCGGTGACGCGCACGGCACCGGAGCCGAACCGGGCTTCGGCCTCCGGCGCGGTACGTGACGTGCAGGGGGACCGCGCGCCGCACGCGTTCGATACGTCCGTCTGCCGCACCTTTGAGACTGATTCCGACGGCACGGGGCACCCTGGGAAGCCGACCGGGGTACACCGCCAGAGCCGAGCGGGACGGGCCCGGCCCGCACCGGGGAACCGGACGGGTCGGCGAACCGGGAGTTGACGGAGGAGTTGGTGCGGCGGTGCTGTTCCTGCTGGCCGCCCACGCGGGGTTCGCGCTGGTGCTCCCCTGGTGGCAGCGACGGCTCGGCCGTGCCGTATGGCTCGTGGCGGCCCTGGTGCCGCTGGCGGCCGTGGTCTGGGCGGGCACGCGGGCGCCGCGGGTGCTGGACGGCGGGGAGTACCGCGAGTCCCTGTCCTGGGCGCCCTCGCTCGGACTGACCGTCGAGCTGAGGCTGGACACCCTGGCCCTGCTGATGCTCTGGATCGTCGCCGGGGTCGGCGCCCTGGTGCTGCTGTACTGCCGGTACTACGTCGAGCACGACGCCGGCCGGCTGGCCGCCACGCTGCTGGCCTTCGCGGGCGCGATGACCGGACTCGTCCTGGCCGACAACCTGTTCGTCCTCTACGTCTTCTGGGAACTGACCACGGTCGCCTCGTTCCTGCTCATCGCCGAACGCGGCGAGGCGGCGGAGCAGCGGCGCGCCGCCCGGCAGGCGCTGCTGGTGACCACGGGCGGCGGTCTGGTCATGCTGCTCGGCTTCATCATGCTCGGGCAGGCGGCCGGAACCTACAGCGTCGCGGGGATCCTCGCCGAGCCCCCGCGCGGCACGGCCGTCTCCGTCGCGGTGGTGCTCGTGCTGATCGGGGCGTTCGCCAAGTCCGCCCAGATGCCACTGCACGGCTGGCTGCCCGCCGCGATGGTGGCGCCCACCCCGGTGAGCGCCTACCTGCACGCGGCCGCGATGGTCAAGGCGGGCGTCTACCTCGTCGCGCGGCTGGCACCCGCCCTGGCGGACGTGCCCCCGTGGCGGCCCCTGGTGCTCGTCGTCGGTCTGGTCACCCTGGTGCTCGCCGCCTGGCGGGCGCTGCGCGCGACCGACCTGAAGATGCTGCTGGCCTACGGCACGGTCAGCGAACTGGGCATGCTCACCGCCCTGTTGGGGGCGGGCACCCGGACCGCGGCGCTGGCCGGGACGGTCATGCTGCTCGCCCACGCGGCGTTCAAGTCCGCGCTGTTCCTGTCGGTCGGCATCCTGGACCACACCACGGGGACCCGCGACATCCGCGAACTGTCGGGCCTCGGCCGCCGCATGCCCGTGCTGTGCGCGGTCGCGACCGTGGCCGTGGCCTCGATGGCCGGCCTGCCGCCGCTGCTCGGGTACCTGGGCAAGGAGGCCGCGGTGGAGGCGTTCCTGCACGGCACGGAACTCGGCGGCCACCTCTGGCTGACGGCGGCGCTCCTGCTCGGCTCCCTGCTGACCGTGGCCTACGGAGCCCGCTTCGTGCAGGGCGCCTTCGGCGGGCCCCCCGGCGACGTGGCGGCCCGCGCCCACCGGCCGGCCCCGGGGTTCGTCGCGCCCGTGGCCGTCCTGTCGGCCGCGACCCTGGTCCTCGGCATGTGGTACGCGGGCACCGCGGCCCTCACCACGCCCTACGCCGACGCCTATCCGCCGGGCCCGCACGGCCCGTACGAGCTGTCCCTCTGGCACGGCTTCACCGCCGTGTTCGGCCTGTCGATGCTGTCCATCCTCCTCGGTGTCCTGCTCCACCTGGTGCGGGGCGACCGGTGGCGCCTGCCCCGACTGCCGGACGTGCAGCGCGCGTTCGACCGTGCGGTGGCGGCCGTGGACCGGCTGGCCGTGGTTCTGACCGGGCACACCCAGGTCGGTTCGCTGCCGGTCTACATGACGGTGCTGCTGACCGTCATGGTGGCGGTGCCGGGCGCGGCGCTGGTGGCCGCGGCGCCCTCGCCGGGCTCACCGCAGTGGTGGTGGTCGCCGAGCGAACCGTTCCTCGCGGTGGTGGTGCTGACGGCGGCGGCGGCGGTGGTCGTCACCCGGTACCGGCTGACCGGCGTCCTGCTGTCCGGGGCCGTCGGCTACGGAGTGGGCGTGATCTTCCTGGTCCGGGGAGCGCCGGACCTGGCACTCACCCAGTTCCTGGTGGAGACCATGACGCTGGTCGTGGTGGTGCTGGTGCTGCGCCGGATGCCGGCCCGGTTCGATCCCGGCCGGACGCTGACCCGCACGCGCGCCGTACGGGTCGTGGCGGCCGGGGCGATCGGCGTCCTCGTCACCTGCCTGTCCCTGGTGGCCTCCTCCGCGCGGACGGGGCCGGCGATCTCGGCGGAGTACGTGCCCCGGACGCCGGAGACCGGTGCCCACAACATCGTCAACGCGATCATCGTCGACTTCCGCGCGCTGGACACGCTGGGCGAGATCTCGGTGATCCTGGTCGCGGCGGTGGGCGTCGCCAGCCTGGTCAGGGTGGGCGGCCCCGGCGCGGTGCGGGACACCGGCGACCGCGTCGGCCGCCCGTTCCCGACGGCGCACTGGGACGAACCCGTGGAGACCTGGCTGCCGGGCGCGCGCGAGCGGCCCGGCGGCGAGCGGTCGGTCCTGCTGGAGGTGGCCACCCGGCTGCTGTTCCCCTCGATCCTGCTGCTCTCGGTGTACCTGCTGTTCTCCGGGCACTACGGCCCCGGCGGGGGGTTCTCCGGCGGCCTGGTGGCGGGCCAGGCGTTCGTGCTGCGGTACCTGGTGGGAGGACGCGCCGACCTGGGGGCCGCCGTGCGGGTGCGCGCGAGCGTGATCGTCGGCTCGGGGCTGATGCTGGCGACCGTCGTCGGTCTGCTCCCGCTCGCCCTCGGCGGGGTGCCGCTGGAGAGCACGGTGGTGACCCTCCACCCGCCGGTGCTGGGCACGCTGGAGTTCGCGACCAGCCTGTTCTTCGACATCGGCGTGTACCTGCTGGTCGTCGGCGTCACGCTCAGGCTGCTGTCGGCGGTGGGCGTCTCGCTCGACACCCCCAGGGCCGAGACGGACGACGACGATGACGATGACGACGCTGACGACGACCGGACCGGGGAAGGGGACGGGACCGGGAACCGGGACCGGCACAAGGAGGGCGGCCGACGGTGAACACGATCGACGTGACACTGGCCCTCGTGGTCGGCGGCCTCTTCGCCATCGGCTTCTACCTCATGCTCCAGCGCTCGCTGATGCGCATCGTCCTCGGCTTCGTCATCCTCGGCCACGGCACGAACCTGCTGCTCCTGGTCGGCGGAGGAACGCCGGGCCGCCCTCCGGTGCTGGACGGCACGACCTCGGACCCCGACCGGTTCGCCGACCCGCTGCCCCAGGCCATGGCGCTGACGTCCATCGTGATCACCTTCGGCCTCACCGCCTTCCTCATGGCCCTGGCCTACCGGTCCTGGCACCTGACCGGCAGCGACGAGGTCCCCGACGACCCGGAGGACCGGCGCATCGGCACCCTCCGGGAACGCGCCGACGAGGACCACGACACCTACCCCGACCCCGAGCCCGACGCGGTCCCGGCCGACGACGGCACACGGCGTGGAGGCGAGCGATGACGGCGGCGCTGCTGGCCCTGCCCGTCCTGCTGCCGGCCCTCGGCGCCGGACTGTCCCTGCTCCGCCTGTCCCCCCGCGCGGTGCGGGTGCTGAGCGCCGCCGTACTGACGCTGGTCCCGGCCGACGCGCTGGCGCTGCTCGTGCTCGCCGACACCCGCGGCCCGCAGGCCCTGCACGTCGGCGGCTGGCACGCGCCGCTGGGCGTCACCCTCGTCGCCGACCGGCTGTCTGCCCTGCTGCTCACCGTGTCGACGCTGGTCGCGCTGGCCGTGCTGCTCTTCGCCATCGGCCAGGGCACCGCGGAGGAACGCCGCCGCACGGCCGTGGTCTTCCACCCCGCCTACCTGGTCCTCGTCACGGGGGTGAGCCTGGCCTTCCTCACGGGCGACCTGTTCAACCTCTTCGTCGCCTTCGAGGTGATGCTCGCCGCCTCCTACGTCCTGATCACCGTGGACGCCGACGAGAACCGCACCCGTGCGGGCATGACGTACACGATCGTCAGCCTCACCTCGTCCATCCTGTTCATCACCCTGATCGCCCTGGTGTACGCGGCCGCCGGCACCGTCACCCTGGCCCAGCTCGGGCCGCGGCTCGCGGAGCTGTCGGACGGGCTGCGCGGGACGCTCGCCGTGCTGCTGCTGGTGGTCCTGGGCATCAAGGCGGCGATCATCCCGCTCCACCTCTGGCTGCCCGACAGCTACCCCACCGCTCCCGCGCCGATCACCGCGGTGTTCGCCGCGCTCCTGACCAAGGTCGGCGTCTACGCCGTGCTGCGCACCGAGACCCTGCTGTTCCCGCGCGGCGGTGTGTGGCCCGTCCTGACCTGCGCGGCGATCATCACCATGATCGTGGGCATCCTCGGCGCCGTCGCCCAGGACGACATCAACCGGTTGCTGTCCTTCACCCTGGTCAGCCACATCGGTTTCATGCTGTTCGGCATCGCGCTGTTCGACGTCCGGGGACTGACCGGCACCATCCTCTACATCATCCATCACATCGTCGTCCAGGCCGGGCTGTTCCTCGCCGCCGGCCTCGCCGTGATCCGGGTGGGAACGGCGTCGCTGCCCCGCATGACGAAGGGGCCGCCACCGGGCGTCGCCGTCGCCGTGCTGTTCGCCGTACCGGCACTGAGCCTGTCGGGGGTCCCGCCGTTCTCCGGCTTCGTCGCCAAGCTGGCCCTGCTCCAGGCCGGTGTCGCCCAGGGGGGCGCGGCCGCCTACGCCCTCGCGGCGGCCGCCCTGGTCACCAGCCTGCTCACGCTCTACGCCATGACGCGGGTGTGGACCACGGCCTTCGCGGGGCAGCCGGAGCACACCGGGCACAGCGCGTCCGGAAGGCTCGCGGCCGCCCAGGCGCCCGAGCCGACCCCCGGTGGCGTGGGCGGGGCCCGGCTGATGCTCGCCTCGACGGCCGGCATGGTGCTGACCGGGGTGGCGGTCGCCGTCCTCGCCGGGCCGCTGGCCCGCATCGGCGAGCGGGCCGCCGAGGACCTGCTGCGTCCCGAGGCGTACCGGTCCGTCGTCCTGGGGGAGGGGGAGCACCGTTGAGCCGAGGGGAGAGCTTCCGCCGGATCCTGCACCACCTGCCGCTGGTCGTGTGGCTGTGGCTGCTGTGGATGCTGCTGTGGGGGTCCACCAGCGCGGTCGTGCTCATCGGCGGGCTGCTCCTCGCCGGCGCCGGCGCCATGATCTTCCCGCTGCCGACCGTGCTGCCGGGAGTGGTGCCCCGGCCGCTGTGGATCGGGGCCCTGCTGTTCCACCTGCTGGCCGACCTCGTCAGGTCGGGGGTCACCGTCGCCTGGGCGGCCGTCCGGCACGGCGGGCGGACCCGCTCCGCGATCATGGAGGTCCCCCTGCACGTCGACAACGACGTGCTGATCACGGTCGTCGCCGAGATCACCACGATCGCCCCCGGCACGGTGGTCATCGAGATCGACCGTCGCCGCAGGCGCCTGTACGTCCACACGCTCCCGGTCCGCGACCTGCGGACCATCGTCCGCAGGAAGAAGGAGACACAGGACCTGGAGCGCCGGGTCGCACGGTCCGTCGGGCACCGCCACGGCCCGCCCGGGCGCGGACCACGGCCCGATCCGCCGTCGGACCCACCCCCCGACCCACCCCCCGATCCGCCGTTCGACCCGCCTTCCGACCCGACGGGTGGCACACCACCGGACCACCGAGGGAGACGACGATGACCCACCTGTACACCGTCACGCTGGGCGTGCTGATCGCGGCCGGTCTGCTCACCCTGGTGCGCCTCGTGCGCGGTCCACGTGCGCTGGACCGCATCATGGCGCTCGACGTCGTCGTCACCATGGTCATCGCCGGAACGGCGGTGGGCATGACGATGCGCGACGACAGCACCGCCCTTCCCGTGCTCGTGGTCCTCGCCCTGCTGGCCTTCATCGGATCGGTGACCGCGGCGCACCTCGTCGAGAAGCGGAAAGGCATGCGATGACCGTCCTGCGCGACGTCGTCACCGCCGTCCTGTTCCTCACCGGCGCGTGCTTCTGCCTGCTCGGCGCGGTGGGGCTGCTGCGCTTCCGGGACACCGTGAGCCGTCTCCACGCGGCGTCCAAGGCACAGACCCTCGGCCTCCTGCTCATCCTGGTCGGAGCGGCCGTGCACCGGCCCCTCGGGGAGGCCCCGGTGCTCCTGCTCGTCGCCCTCTTCCAGTTGTTCAACGCGCCCATCACCAGCCAGATCGTCGGCCGCACCGCCTACCGCACCCACGCGGTCGACCGTCGCCGGCTGTTCGTCGACGAACTCGCGGACCGCCTCGCCCGGGACGGCACCCCCCTGCACGAACAGGGCGGCCTCACCCCGGACAAGGAGGAGGGGGGAAACCCCGACGACACCGACCGCTGACGTTTGTGCCGGAGGCCGCACGGAACCCGTCAGCCTCCTGGCGGCGTGGTGCGCGGCCGGAGCGCGCGGGCGCGCACCAGCGGAAACGGAAGGTCGATGGCCGGCATGAAGGTGTCCGACTACATTCTCCAGCGGTTGCGCGAGTGGGACGTGGACCACGTCTTCGCCTACGCGGGCGACGGCATCAACGGTCTGCTGGCGGCGTGGGGACGGGCCGACGACGACCCGAGGTTCGTCCAGTCCCGGCACGAGGAGATGTCCGCGTTCCAGGCCGTCGGATACGCGAAGTTCTCCGGCAAGGTCGGCGTCTGCGCGGCCACCTCGGGCCCCGGCGCGATCCACCTGCTCAACGGGCTGTACGACGCGAAACTCGACCACGTGCCGGTCGTCGCGCTGGTCGGGCAGACCAACCGCAGCGCGATGGGCGGCTCGTACCAGCAGGAGGTCGACCTGCAGAACCTGTACAAGGACGTCGCCTCCGACTTCTGCGAGACGGCGACGGTGCCGGAGCAGCTGCCGAACCTCATCGACCGCGCCATCCGCACCGCGTACGCGCGGCGCACGGTCACCGCCGTCATCATCCCCGCCGACGTGCAGGAACTGGACTACAGCCCCCCGACGCACGCCTTCAAGATGGTCCCGTCGAGCATGGGCATCGGCCAGTACGCCCCGGTGCCCGCCGACGCGGACGTCCAGCGGGCCGCCGAGGTCCTCAACGCGGGTGAGAAGGTCGCCGTGCTCATCGGCCAGGGCGCCCGGAGCGCACGCGCCGAGGTGGAGGAACTGGCGGACGTCCTCGGCGCCGGCGTCGCCAAGGCGCTGCTCGGCAAGGACGTGCTCCCCGACGACCTGCCCTACGTCACCGGGGCCATCGGCCTGCTCGGCACCCGTCCCTCCTACGAGCTGATGCAGGGCTGCGACACCCTGCTGATGATCGGCTCCAGCTTCCCGTACACGCAGTTCATGCCGGAGCTGGACCAGGCGCGCGGCGTGCAGATCGACATCGACCCGCACATGATCGGCCTGCGCTACCCCTTCGAGGTGAACCTCGTCGGCGACGCGCGCGAGACGCTGCGCCGGCTCCTGCCGCTCCTGCGGCGCAAGAAGGAGCGGGCCTGGCGCGAGAAGGTCGAGAAGGACGTCGCCCGCTGGTGGGAGGTCATGCAGCGGCGCGCCGCCGTGGACGCCGACCCGATCAACCCGGAGTACGTGGTGCACGCCCTCGACGGGCGGCTCCCCGACGACGCGATCGTCACCGCCGACTCCGGTTCCGCCGCCAACTGGTACGCCCGCCACCTGCGGCTGCGCGGTCGGATGCGGGGCTCCCTGTCGGGCACCCTGGCCACCATGGGGCCCGGCGTCCCGTACGCCATCGGTGCCAAGTTCGCGCACCCCGAGCGGCCCGCCATCGCCCTCGTCGGGGACGGCGCCATGCAGATGAACGGCATGATGGAGATGGTCACGGCCGCCAAGTACCGGCAGCGGTGGTCCGATCCGCGCCTGGTCGTGGCCGTCCTCAACAACCGGGACCTGAACCAGGTCACCTGGGAGATGCGGGCGATGTCCGGGGCACCGCAGTTCGAGGAGTCGCAGCACATTCCCGACCTGCCGTACGCCGAGATCGCGCAGCGGATCGGACTCGAGGGCGTGCGCGTGGAGAAGCCCGAGCAGGTCGAGGAGGCCTGGGACCGGGCGCTGGCGGCCGACCGGCCCTTCGTCATCGACTTCCGCACCGACCCGGCCGTGCCGCCGATCCCGCCGCACGCGGAGCTGGACCAGATCGAGGCCGCGGCCTCCGCGATCCTCCACGGCGACAGCGACCGCGCCTCCGTGGTCAAGCAGGGGTTCAAGGCCAAGGTGCAGGAGATGCTGCCCGGCACCCGGCGCCGGGCCGACCGCCGCGGCGCCGGAGCCGACGACGGCGCCGAAGACCGCTCCTGAGCCCACCCGACGGCCCGTCCGGCCGCCCCGCGTCCACGGCCGGTCCGGCGTGTCGCCCTCCCGTGCGCGGACGCTGGAGGACGATGAAGGACCGACCGGCCTGCGACCGGGCCCGAACGGAGGAACCGGGTGGACCAGTGGGTCACAACCGAACGGAGCGGTGGACGGACCGGGGACGGCGCGCCCGGGGAGGCGGGGAACGCGCCGCGGGAACCCGGCCCGGACGCACGACGGCGGATCCCGCGCACCGACGCCGTCCTGCGCGATCCGCGGCTGCGGGAGGCGGCACGCCGGCTCGGGGCCGACGCGGTGAAGTCGGCGGTCCACCGGGCGCAGGAACGGGCGCGGGACGGCGCCGTGGAGCCGGAGGCGGTGGCCGACACGGCCGTCGCCCTGCTGCCGCGCTCGGCGAGCGGGCTGCGGCCGGTGATCAACGCCACCGGCGTGCTGCTGCACACCAACCTCGGCCGGGCGTCGCTGTCGGCGGCCGCCCGGCGGGCGGTGCAGGAGGCCGCCGGGCCCACCGACGTCGAACTGGACCTGCACACCGGCGTACGGGCCCGGCGGGGCCGCACCGCGCTGGCCGCCCTGCGCGAGAGGGTGCCGTCCGCCGCCGCGGCACACGTCGTCAACAACGGGGCCGCCGCACTGGTGCTGGCGGCCACCGCGCTCGCGGCCGGACGGGAGATCGTCGTCAGCCGGGGCGAGATGGTGGAGATCGGCGACGGCTTCCGGCTGCCGGACCTGCTGGTGTCCACCGGCGCCCGGCTGCGCGAGGTGGGCACCACCAACCGCACCACCGCCGCCGACTACGCCGGGGCGATCGGTCCGGACACGGCCTTCGTGCTGAAGGTGCACCCCTCCAACTTCCGGATCACCGGGTTCACGCGCGCCGCGGAGGTCGGCGAACTCGCGCCGCTGGGCGTCCCGGTCGTCGTCGACATCGGCTCCGGACTGCTGGCCCCCCACCCGCTGCTGCCCGAGGAGCCGGACGCCGAGAGCCGGTTGCGCGCCGGGGCGGCCCTCGTCACGGCGAGCGGCGACAAACTGCTGGGCGGCCCGCAGTGCGGTCTGCTCCTGGGACGGGAGGAGACCGTCCGCACCCTGTCCCGGCACCCGCTCGCCCGCGCCCTGCGCGTGGACAAGCTGACCCTGGCCGCACTGGAGGCGACGCTCACCGGGCCCGGGACCCCGACCGGCGAGGCCCTCGCCGCCGACCCGGCGTCGCTGCTGCGCCGCGCCGAGCGGCTCGCCGCCCTGCTGGGCGCCGACGGCATCGACGTGCGGGCCGTCGGCAGCTCCGCGACGGTCGGCGGCGGCGGGGCGCCCGGCGTGACGCTGCCCAGTGCCGCCCTGTCACTGCCCGAGCGCTGGGCCGCCGCCCTGCGCACCGGGCCGGTACCGGTGGTGGGACGCCTGGAGGCCGGGCGGTGCCTGCTCGACCTGCGGGCGGTGCCGGAACGGGACGACGAGCGGCTGGCCGGGGCGGTCCGGTCGGCCGCGGGGAGGTAGGCGGATGCGGGTGCTGGCCACCGCCGGGCACGTCGACCACGGCAAGTCCGCCCTGGCCCGGGCGCTGACCGGGATGGAACCCGACCGGTTCGCGGAGGAGCGGCGCCGGGGCCTGACCCTGGACCTCGGATTCGTGTGGACGCGGCTCGACGGCCCGGACGGCGAGCACCTGGCCCTCGTCGACGTGCCGGGCCACGAGCGGTTCGTCGCCACCATGCTGGCCGGCGTGGGGCCCGTCCCCGCCGTGCTGTTCGTGGTCGCCGCCGACCAGGGCTGGCAGGAGCAGTCGCAGGAGCACCTGGAGATCCTGGACGCCCTCGGCGTCCGCCACGCGGTGCTCGCCGTGACCCGCGGTGACCTGGCCGACCCGGAGCCCGTGCGGGCGGACGCCGTCCGCCGCATCGCCGCCACCTCCCTCGGCACCGTGCCGTCCGTCGCGGTGAGCGCGGTGACCGGTGCGGGACTGGACGAGCTGCGCGGGGAACTGTCCCTGCTGGCCCGTGCGTTGCCCGTCCCGCCCGCCGACGCGGACGTGCGGCTGTGGCTGGACCGCGCCTTCACCGTGCGCGGTCACGGCACGGTCGTCACCGGCACCCTGGGCGCGGGCACCCTGCGCGTCGGCGACCGGCTGGTGGCGGGGGACGGCACGACCGCGCTGCGGGTGCGCGGGCTGCAGTGCCTGCACCAGGACCGGTCCGCCGTCGGCGGCGTGGCACGCGTGGCCGTCAACGTCCACGGGGCCCCGGACGGCGTGCTCGGCCGGGGACAGGTGCTGCTGACGCCGGACCGCTGGCTGCTGACCGCGACGATCGACGCCCGGGTGGGGCCGACGCCCGTCGACGAGCTCCCCCGGACGGCCGCCCTGCACCTCGGCACCGCGGCGGTACCGGTGGCCGTCCGGCCGCTCGGGGCGGACACCGCCCGGCTCACCCTGGCCCGGAGGCTGCCGCTGCGGATCGGCGACCGGGCGGTGCTGCGGGAACCCGGCGGGAGCCGCGTGCCGTGCGGGGTGACCGTGCTGGACGTCCGGCCGCCGGAACTGACCCGGCGCGGGGCGGCCCGGGCCAGGGCGGCCGAACTGGCGGACATGACCGGCCGCCCGGACGGCGCGGCGGAGTTGAGACGGCGCCGGCTCGTCCGCCGGGCGGACCTCCGGGCCATGGGCGCGTGCGCCCCCGGGCCGCCGGTCGCCGGGGACTGGCTGGCCGACCCGGAGCACTGGGCGGCGCTGCGGGACCGGCTGGGCGCCGAGGTGGAACGCCACGCGGCACGGCACCCGCTGGACCCCGGCCTGCCCACCGAGGCCGCCCGGCGCCTGCTCGGCCTGCCCGACCGGGCCCTGGTCGACGCGCTCGCCGACCACCCGGGCACCGTACGACTGCGCCGCGGCCAGGGGCGGTTGCACGGCCCCGGGAACGACGGCCCCGCCCTCCCGCCGCCGGTCCGGGCCGCCGTCGACGCCGTGCGGCGGGAGCTGGAGCGGACCCCGTTCCGCGCCCCTGAGGCCGACCGGCTGGCCGAACTGGGGCTCGGACGCAGGGAACTGGCCGCCGCGGTCGCCGCGGGCGCGCTGCTGCGGGTCGGCGACGGCGTCGTCCTGCTGCCGGGGGCGGACGCCCGGGCCGCCGCCGTCCTGCGAGGCCTTCCGCAGCCGTTCACCCTGAGCGAGGCCCGCCGGGCGCTGGACACCACGCGCCGGGTGGCCGTACCGCTGCTGGAGTTCCTGGACGGACGGGGCCTCACCGAACGGGTGGACGACCTGCGCCGGCGCTGCCGGTCCGGCGCGGGGAGCGGAGGCGGACGGGAATCGAACCCGCCTGCCCGAGATCCTCGGGCACCTCGGTTTTGAAGACCGGGAGGGCCACCAGGCACCCACACGCCTCCACCGCCCGCCCAGGCTACCCCGGCACCCCCTCGTCATCACGGCACCCGCACCCGTTCCTCCGACAGGAGCCAGACATGCACTCCCCGACCCCCGCGCCGACCCGGACGCCCGTACGCCTCACGCAGTTCGCCCACGGCGGCGGCTGCGCCTGCAAGATCCCGCCCGGAGAGCTGGAGGACGTGCTCGGCGGCCTCGCCCGGCCGGGGCCGCCCCCCGGCGACACCCCGCTCCTGGTCGGGCTGGCCACCGGTGACGACGCCGCCGTGGTCGCCCTGCCCGAGCGGGACGGGAGCCCGGCCCGGGCCGTGGTCTCCACCGCCGACTTCTTCACCCCCGTCGTCGACGACCCCTACGACTGGGGGCGCGTCGCCGCCGCCAACGCCCTGTCCGACGTGTACGCGATGGGCGGGCGCCCGGTCCTCGCCGTCAACCTCCTCGCGTGGCCGCGGGACGTCCTGCCCTTCGAGCTGGCGCGCGAGGTGCTGCGCGGCGGGCTGGACGTCGCCGCCGAGGCGGGCTGCCACGTGGGCGGCGGACACAGCGTGGACGACCCGGAACCCAAGTACGGGATGGCCGTCACCGGTCTGGCGGACCCGGCCCGGCTGCTGCGCAACGACACCGGCCGTCCGGGGATGCCGCTGTCGCTCACCAAGCCCCTCGGACTGGGGGTGCTGAACAACCGTCACAAGGCCACCGGCGAGCGGTTCGAGCAGGCGGTGGCCACGATGACGGCGCTCAACCGGGACGCCTCGGCCGCCGCCCTGGCCGCCGGGGCGAGGTGCGCCACCGACGTCACCGGCTTCGGCCTCCTCGGCCACCTGCACAAGCTCGCCCGCGCCTCGGACGTGACCGCCGTGGTCGACACCGCCGCCGTGCCCTACCTCGACGGGGCCCGCGAGGCGGTGCGGGACGGCTACGTCAGCGGCGGCACCCGGCGGAACCTGGAGTGGGTGGCGCCGTTCACCGACTTCGGGTCCGCGGACGACGACACCCGTCTGCTCCTGGCCGACGCCCAGACCTCGGGCGGTCTGCTGGTGGCGGGCGAGGTTCCGGGCGCCCCGGTCGTCGGGGAGCTCGTCCCGAAGGGGGCGCACTCCGTCGTCCTCAGGTGAGCCGGCGGACGCGGGCCGCTCACGGCTCGGTGCCGGTGCGCTCGTCGATACCCGCCCGCTCCCGGTAGCCGCGCACCAGTTCCAGGGCGGCCGGGCCCCTCGGGCGGCGGCCCGGCCGGATGTCGACGGCGAACGCCTTCGTCTCCTGGATCTGCGTGTTGGGGTCCAGGGACAGGTGCAGCAGCTCGTTGGCCGCGTCGCCCGTGCTGTAGCCGTTCGGGCCCCAGTGGTAGGGGAGCCCCACCTGGTGCAGGGTGCGGCCGTGCACGGTCAGCGGCGCCATGCGGTCCGTGACCAGCACCCGCGCCTCGACGACGGCGCGGGCGCTGACGATCGTCGCCCAGCCGGTGTGCTCCAGCCCGCGCTCGGCGGCGAGTTCCGGTGACACCTCGCAGAAGAACTCCGGTTGCAGCTCGGCCAGGTAGGGCTGCCAGCGGGACATGCCGCCCGCCGTGTGGTGCTCGGTGAGCCGGTAGGTGGTGGCCACGTAGGGGAACACCTCGGTGCCCGGCTCACCGCCGCTCGGCTGGTAGCGGTTGTCCGGATGCGGCGGCAGCAGGTGCCGCACCGGGTTGCGCTGCTGCCGGTACAGCAGGTTCGGGAACGGCGAGTCCTGCGGTTCGTAGTGCGTCGGCAGCGGTCCGTCCGTGAGGCCGGACGGCACGTACAGCCACGCCTTGCCGTCGGCCTGCATGATGAACGCGTCAGTGCCCGACAGCGCCTCGGGCCCGGTCGCGTCCTCGGGGGGCCGGTGGCCGGGGGGCTTGTCCTTCTGGAAGTCGGGGACGTCGTGCCCGGTCCACTCCCCGCGCTCCGCGTCCCACCACACCAGCGCCTTGCGCTCGCTCCACGGCCTGCCCTCCGGGTCGGCCGAGGCGCGGTTGTACAGCACCCGGCGGTTGGCGGGCCAGGCCCAGCCCCACTCGCCGGCGACCCAGTCCTGCCGGTCGCCCGGCTTGCGGCGGTCGGCCTGGTTGACGCCGTCGGCGTACACCCCGCAGTAGATCCAGCAGCCGCAGGAGGTGGATCCGTCACCCTCGAGCTGCTCGTAGCCCGCGAGTGGGGCGCCCCCGGCGTCGCGCCCGTTGATCTCGGCGAGGACGGCCTCGGCGTCCGGCTCGGCGAGCTCGCCCCGCGTGGGGTAGTCCCAGGTCAGGTCGAGCAGCGGCCGGTCCATCGGATCGGTGGACGCGGCGAGCTTCTCCCGGATGATCCGCCCGAGGTGGAAGGCGAACCACAGGTCGCTGCGCGCCTCGCCGGGCGGCTCGGCGGCCTGGTGGTGCCACTGCAGCAGGCGCTGGGTGTTGGTGAAACTGCCGTCCTTCTCGGTGTGCGCGGCCGCCGGCAGGAAGAAGACCTCGGTGCCGATGTCCTCGGTGCGCAGCTCGCCCGTCTCGATCTCCGGACCGTCCTGCCACCAGGTGGCCGACTCGATGAGGGAGAAGTCCCGTACGACGAGCCAGTCCAGGCGGGCCATGCCCAGGCGCTGCAGCTTGGCGTTGGCGGAGCCGACCGCGGGGTTCTCGCCCATGAGGAAGTAGCCCTTGCAGGTGCCCTCCAACTGGGCCATGACCGTCTCGTACGTGGAGTGGGAGCCGGTCAGCCGCGGCAGGTAGTCGAAGCAGAAGTCGTTCTCCTCGGTCGCCGCGTCACCCCAGTACGCCTTGAGCAGGCTCACCAGGTAGGCCCGCATGTTGCCCCAGTAGCCCTTGCCCGCCTCGTCGGCCCGGACGAAGGATTCCAGGTCCCGGTCGTGGTGGGCGTGGGGCATCGGGATGTACCCGGGCAGCAGGTTGAACAGCGTGGGGATGTCCGTCGACCCCTGGATGGAGGCGTGGCCGCGCAGCGCGAGGATGCCGCCGCCGGGCCGGCCGATGTTGCCGAGCAGGGACTGCAGCACGGAGGCCGCGCGGATGTACTGGACGCCGGTGGTGTGCTGGGTCCAGCCGACCGCGTACGCGAAGGCGGTGGTGCGGTCCCGTCCGGAGTTCTCGGTGACCAGGTCGCACACCTGGCGGAAGAGGTCCCGGGGGACCCCGCAGACCCGCTCCACCATCTCGGGCGTGTAGCGCGCGTAGTGCCGCTTGAGCACCTGCAGGACGCAGCGCGGGTGGGTCATCGTCTCGTCGCGCTCCGGTTCGGTCCGGGAGATCGCGGGGCCGCCGGAGCCGTGGGACTCGCCGCGCGCGGCCCCGGAGACGGAGCCGTCGGCCCGGACGCTCCCACCGAACCGCTGGTCGCGCTGCCCGGAGGCCGCCCGCGCCTCGGTGCCGTGGTACTGCCAGGTGCCGGGGTCGTAGCTGCGGTTGTCGGGGTCGAGCCCAGAGAAGACGCCGTCGAGGTCCTCGGTGTCGCGGAAGTCCTCCCGCAGGATCACCGGCCCGTTGGTGTACGCGACCACGTAGTCCCGGAAGTACGCGTCACCGCTCAGGACGTGGTTGATGATCCCGCCGAGGAAGGCGATGTCCGAGCCGGCCCGCAGCGGCACGTGCACGTCGGCCAGCGCGCTGGTGCGGGTGAACCGCGGGTCGACGTGGACCACCTTCGCTCCGCGGGCCTTGGCCTCCATCACCCACTGGAACCCGACCGGATGGCACTCGGCCATGTTCGAGCCCTGGATGACGATGCAGTCGGAGTGCTGCAGGTCCTGCTGGAAGGTGGTCGCGCCGCCGCGGCCGAACGAGGTTCCCAGACCGGGAACGGTGGAGGAGTGTCAAATACGGGCCTGGTTCTCGATCTGGACGGCGCCCAGCGCGGTGAACAGCTTCTTGATGAGGTAGTTCTCCTCGTTGTCCAGCGTGGCCCCGCCGAGGCTCGCGATGCCCATGGTGCGCCGGGTGCGGGCCTGGTCCACCTCCCACTGCCAGCCGGCCCGGCGGGCCTCGATCACCCGGTCGGCGATCATGTCCATCGCCGTGTCGAGGTCGAGGCGTTCCCAGGCGGTGCCGTGCGGGCGGCGGTGGAGCACGTGGTGCTCGCGCGCGCCGCCGGTGGTCAGCTGCAGACTGGCGGCGCCCTTGGGGCACAGCCGGCCGCGCGAGACGGGGGAGTCGGGGTCGCCCTCGATCTGGGTGACGCGTCCGTCCTCGACGTAGACGTTCTGACCGCAGCCGACGGCGCAGTACGGGCACACCGACTTCACGATCCGGTCCGCCGTGGCCACCCGGGGCGCGAGCCGCGCGCTGCGCCCGCTCCTGACGGCGGCGCCGAGGCCCAGGGGGTCGGTTCCCTTGAGCTGGCGGTAGACCGGCCAGGAGTCGATCCAGGTGCGTACGCCCATGACGTCAGCCCTCTCGGAGTGCCGCTTGCCGCATGCCGTTCGGCGTGTACCGTCCGCGGTTCCCGGCCTCGGCCGGCCCGCTCCTTGCGTCGGATTCTCCCGCAGCGGACCGCGCACGGCATCTTCGAGCGCCGCGTACGGCCCGCGCCGCGGGTGCGGGGCACGGGGGACCGAGCGCGGTCGCCGCCGCGGGCGTCCCGCTCGGTCCGGTGTCCGCCGGCGTCCCGGGGCTCCTGGTGTGGGCCACCGCCGACCTCGTCGGCCGGGTGGGCGCGTGAGCGGTGACCGCGTCCGTCGTCCGCCCGCCGCCGGCCGGGACGGTCACGGCCGGCCGCCTTCGGCGCCCCCGGGGCGGGACCGGGCCGCCAGCCGTTCCCGCTGCGGTACGACCGTGTACTTCGGGTCCTCGGCCGAGGCCACCCCGGCGTGGAACACACCGAACCGCAGGGCCGCGGAACCGGCCAGCAGGGCCGTACCCGCCACGGCGCCGAGCACCCGGCTCCGGCGGCGGCCCGCGCACGCCGCCAGTGCGGCACCGCCGGCCGTGAGCACCTCCGCGGTGCGCAGCAACCCGTGCGGCCGGCCCGTCTCGTACGGCTCGGCCGCCAGTCCCATGCGCCGCTTCATCAGCCGGAAGGCGCCCAGTTCGAGCGCCGCGCCCAGGACGGCCGCACGGCGCGCCGGGCCGGTCTGGCCGGCGGGCGCTCCGGCCAGGGCGAGCCCGGCCGCCGCGGTGGCGGCGGAACCGGCGAAGACGAAGGGCAGTTCGCGGTGGCCCTCGTGCCACGAGGGCACGGCCGTGTCGGAGATCAGCACGGCGGTGTACGTCGCCACCACCGGGCCGAGGGCGGCCGCGCCGGCCGTGGCGGCGGCGCCCACGACCCGGTACCGGCCCGTGACGTCGGCGGCGGCCGCGGCCACCGTGAGCGGTGCGTAGCCCGCCAGCAGCCACGAGCCCAGGCTCATCGGGGACGTGGGTTTGACGACGCGGAGCATGTTGAGGAAGCGGGCGGGGCGCCCGAGGTCGTGCACCAGCGCCGCCAGCGAGACGGAGATCGCGCCCGCCGCCCCCAGCTTCGCCGTGCGGGCCAGGACCGGCCGGGCGGTGGCGTCCGCCCCGGCGGCCAGCAGCGACGACGCCCCGGCGAGACCGCCGCAGAAGAGGTAGCCCGCGATGTCCAGCGCCTTCCACGTCGGTCGGTTGAGGACCGGCTCGCCGTAGTACGAGGAGAACTCGGCGTCGGGCACCACGGCCCGCTCGCCGCGTCCGCGGCCCCGACGGCGCCCGGCGTGCGCTCCGGTGAGGGCGTCGCGTCCGGGACGGGCGCCCTCCACCCCGTCACGGGAGACGTCGGACCCGCTCATCGGGGCCTCCCGGCGAAGCAGACGGCCGCCAGCGCGGTGAGCGAGACGGCGGCCGCCGCCGCGTGCCGCCACATGGCGGGCAGATCGCGGGTGGTGACGACCGGGTCGGGCGGCAGCCCGTACACCTCCGGCTCGTCCAGCAGCAGGAAGAACGCGCCGTCGCCCCCGACGCCGTCCTCCGGGTCCGCGCCGTACAGGCGTGCGTCCGTGACGCCCGCGGCGTGCAGTCGCGCGACGCGGGCCGCCGCACGCTCGCGCAACTCCTCCAGCGGGCCGAACTGGATGGAGTCGGTCGGGCAGGACTTGGCGCAGGCCGGTTCCATGCCGACGCCGAGCCGGTCGTAGCACAGGGTGCACTTCCAGGCGCGTCCGTCGCCCGGACGCTGGTCGATGACGCCGTACGGGCAGGCCGGCACGCAGTAGCCGCAGCCGTTGCAGACGTCCTCCTGCACGACGACCGTGCCGAACTCGGTCCGGAAGAGGGATCCGGTGGGGCACACGTCGAGACAGGCGGCTCGGGTGCAGTGCTTGCACACGTCGGACGACATCAGCCAGCGCAGCTCGGTGCGCCCGTCGGGCGCGAGGGGGGAGCCCGGCGGGGCGCCGAGCCCCCGGGCCGCGGCGAAGACGTCGATGTCCTCGTGGTCCTCGTGGTTCCCGTGGCCGACGCCCGGTTCCTGACCGCCCAGCGGCTTGCGCTGCTCGACGAAGGCCACGTGCCGCCAGGTGCTCGCACCGAGCCCCTGGGTGTTGTCGTAGGACATGCCGGTCAGCTCCAGGCCGTCCTCCGGGATCGCGTTCCACTCCTTGCACGCCACCTCGCACGCCTTGCACCCGATGCACACCGAGGTGTCCGTGAAGAAGCCCACGCGGGGCGGCGCGCCCGTGGAGCCGGCCGCTCGCGCTGCGGTGTCGTCCGTCATGCGGGGACCTCCTCGTCCTCTCACGCGTCGTCCCCCTCTTTCCGTCTCCCCCGCCGCGCCGCGCCGGGGGAGGCGGTACGTCCCGGCCGGCGGCATCGGGTGCGGGGCGCCCTCCGGGAAGCCCGCGCACCGGCCGGGCCGGGAGCCGATCGGGACGCGGCCGGGCCGGTGGGGGCGGAGGATCCGCACCGGGGCGGTCTGCGGCAGGGGCGGCCGGCCGGGTGAGCACGCCCGCCACAGTGGGGAACGGCCCGGCGGATCCGGTGGCGTACCGGGGGAAGAGCGGCCCGCCGGCCACGGGCACCAGGGGGCCGGGGGCGGTCCCCCGGCAGGAACGAGCCGGTGGCCGGGAACACCCTGTGCACCGTCCCCCCGCCCGCGGGCGGGGGCGGGGCCGCCGTCCGCTCACCGCGCGCAGCGGGACGGACCGGCCCGTCCTCCTCGGGCACCGCCACGAGAGTGTCCGCCCTCCTGTCGCCCGGCCCTTCCGGTCGTCCACCGCGTCCGGCCGCCCACCGTTCGCTCCGAGCCTGGCACGGATGCCCTCGGCGTGCGCGGCCACGACCGCCACCACGGTGAACGGAAGCCGGGGCGGCCGGCCGGCGGATCGGGCGACACGTGCGGGGCCCGGCCGTCAGACTCTTGTGAGGGCCGGACGGTCCGCTGACCGCCCGGCCGGGTATCCGTCGTCCGGACGTACGGTCCGAGCATCTGTTGGAGGCACCGCGTGACGACCACGCATCCGCCCGTCACCCTCGACGACGTCCGCGCCGCGGCCGTGCGCCTCAAGGGCGTGGCGCACCGCACGCCGGTCCTGCGCTCGCGCACCCTGGACGCGCTCGTCGGCGCCGAGGTCCACCTCAAGTGCGAGAACTTCCAGCGGGTCGGCGCCTTCAAGTTCCGCGGCGCCTACCACGCGGCCTCCCGCCTCACTCCCGAGCAGCTGTCCCGGGGCGTCGCCGCCTACTCCTCCGGCAACCACGCCCAGGCCGTGGCCCTGGCCGCCCGGGAGCTGGGCACCACCGCCGTCATCGTCATGCCCGAGGACGCACCGCCGTCGAAGCGCGCGGCCACCGAGGGGTACGGGGCCGAGATCGTCACGTACGACCGCTACACCGGTGACCGCGTCGCCGTCGCGGAGGCACTGGCCGCCGAGCGCGGCCTGGCCCTCATCCCCCCGTACGAGCACCCGCACGTCATCGCCGGACAGGGCACGGCGGCCCTCGAACTCCTCGAGGAGGCGGGGGAGCTGGGCGCGCTGCTCGCACCGGTCGGCGGCGGCGGACTGATCGCCGGAAGCGCCACCGCCGTCAAGGGCCTGTGCCCCGCGGCGCGGGTGATCGGCGTCGAGCCGGAGGCCGGGGACGACACCAAGCGGTCACTGGAGGCCGGGCACCGCGTGAGCATCCCGGTCCCGCACACCATCGCCGACGGCCAGGCGCTGCACACCCCCGGTGAGCTGACGTTCTCCCTCAACCGGCGGCTGCTGGACGGGAT
Source organism: Streptomyces griseomycini (assembly GCF_014203535.1). GTDB lineage: Bacteria > Actinomycetota > Actinomycetes > Streptomycetales > Streptomycetaceae > Streptomyces > Streptomyces griseomycini. Next base: position 308,492 of record NZ_JACHJI010000010.1, on the reverse strand, counting down.
CGTGCTGGTCGGCGACGACGAGATCAGGGACGCGATGCGGTTCGCCTTCGAGCGGCTGAAGGTCGTCCTGGAGCCGAGCGGGGCCACCGCGCTGGCCGCGCTGCTCACCGGCCGCGCGGGCGCCCTCCCGGACCGGGTCGGGGTGATCCTCTCCGGCGGGAACGTCGACGCCGGGCGCTTCGCGCGGCTCTGCGGATCCGGCGGCTGACGCACCGGTCCGGTCCCCGTCGCCCGGATGGCGTCCCCGAGCGGACGGGCGGACGATGAAGTGGTGGGGCCCGGCCCCCGCCGGTGCCGTTCGGGGCAGACGGAGACCGGACCCGGTCGTGCAGGCGGCGACCGGAAGGGAGAAGGGGCATGCTCGAGGTCAAGACGCTGGACAAGCCGGACGAGCGGAGGGATTTCCCCAGGGGGCACCTCGAAGCCGTCCACATGACGGGGCTGGACTTCGCCGTGGCCACCTTCGAGCCGGGGTGGCGCTGGTCCGAGTCCGTCGGCCCCATCGCGGGCACCGAAAGCTGCCGGATCCACCACAACGGCTACGTCGTCCAGGGCCGCATGCGCATCCGCATGGACGACGGCGCCGAGAGCGAGGTGGGTCCCGGCGACGTCTTCGTCTGCCCGCCCGGCCACGACGCGTGGGTCGTCGGTGACGACCAGGTGGTGGTGTACGACTTCGCGGGCGGCATGGCCCAGACGTACGCGAAGGCGGACTGACCGGCCCGGGCCGGTCATCCGGAGCCGTGTCCCCGACGGGCCTGCCCGCCCCTGCCCGTGAAGCACTCGGCGGGCCGCCCGTCGGCGGTGGCCGCGGCGGCACCCGCGGGCGGGCGGAACCGGACGAACCCGAGGAGCGCAGTCATGGCGAACGCGACCGGCACGGACGAGGCGGACCGTGCGCTGAAGGCCGGGCACCGGGCGTTGTGGGCCGAGGGCGACTACCCCTCCGTGGCCGCCGAGCTGATCCCCGACCTGGGGAGGATCCTGGTCGAGGCGTCCGGGGTGGGGCCCGGCGACCGGGTGCTGGACGTCGCGGCCGGTACCGGCAACGCCGCGATACCGGCGGCCCTGGCCGGCGCGGACGTGGTGGCCGCCGACCTCACCCCCGAGCTGCTGGCCACCGGACGGCGGCTGGCGGAGGAGAGGGGCGCGGAACTGCGCTGGCAGGAGGCCGACGCCGAGGCGCTGCCCTTCGACGACGCCGCCTTCGACGCCGTGCTGTCCTGCGTCGGGGTCATGTTCGCCCCGCACCACCGGGCGGCGGCCGGCGAACTGGTCCGCGTCTGCCGGCCGGGCGGCACGATCGCGCTGCTGAGCTGGACGCCCGAGGGTTTCGTCGGGCGCATGCTGGGCGCGATGAAGCCGTACGCGCCGCCGCCCCCGCCCGGTGCGCAGCCGCCCCCGCTGTGGGGGGACCCGGAGCACGTGGAGGCGCTCCTCGGCGACCGGATCACGGACGTGACGGCCGAACGCCGCACGGTCGTGGTCGACCGCTTCGCGACGCCCGAGGCGTTCCGGGACTACTTCAAGCAGCGCTACGGCCCGACCATCGCCGTCTACCGGGCCAACGCCGACGACCCCGGGCGCACCGCGGCCCTGGACCGGGACCTGGCCGACCTCGCCCGCCGCCACGACCGGGGGACGAGGGCCGGCACCGTGGTGATGGAGTGGGAGTACCTGCTGTTCACCGCCCGCAGGGCCGCCTGACCCCCGGCGCGGTCACACCGGCAGCAACCGCCCGACCAGCGCGCTCAACTGCCGTGCGGTGCGGCACTCGTGCATCTCCACCAGCTCGGCGTACGCGGGTGCGGCGGAGTCGCCGGTGCCCCAGCGGGAGCGCTGCTCGGGATTGAGCCAGTACACGCGCCGGGCCCGGCCGGCCAGTTCACGCACGGCCGGCAGGTTCGGGTCGGCCGTGTTGGTGCGGGCGTCGCCGAGGACGAACACGGTCGTACGCGGGCCGACGGCGTCGGCGTACCGTTCGGTGAACTCGCCCAGCGCCGTGCCGTAGTCGCTGCTGCCGTGCCAGCCGGTGACGGCCGCCTCGCCGCGGATCCGCCCGCTCAGGTCCTCCGGGTCGGCGGCGCCGTGCACGAGCAGCCCGGTCACCTCGTCGATCCGGTTGACGAAGGCGAACACCCGCACCTTCGAGAACTGGTCGTGCAGCGCCTGCACCAGCAGCATCGTGAAGTCGGAGAACCCGGACACCGAGCCGGACACGTCGCACAGCAGCACCAGTTCGGGCCGGGCGGGCCGACGCCGGCGCAGCACCGGCCGCACCGGCACCCCGCCCGTCGACAGCGAACCGCGCAGGGTCCGCCGCAGATCGATGCTGCCGCGCGCGGCCCGGCGGCGCCGCGCGGCCAGCCGGGTCGCCAGCTTGCGGGCCAACGGCCGCACCGTCCGGCGCAGTTCGGCCAGCCGGTCCTTCCCGGCGAACAGGAAGTCGACACGGTCGGCGGACGGGGCCACCGCGCGCCGGGCGACCTCGTCCCGACCGCGCCGTTCGGCGACCCGGCGCCGCGCCTCCGCGGCCACCAGCCGCCGGAACTCCTCGATACGGCGCCGGATCTCGTCCTCCAGCAGCCGGTCGCCGAATCCGGCCGCTCCGTCCCGTGCCCGGACCTCGTCCCGCACCCGCGCGAGCAGCGTCTGCGGGCGCAGCCGGTCCAGCGTCTGGTACGACGACCAGCCGTCCGACGCCGGTGAACTCCCGTACCCGCCGAAGCCGTCGACCGCCTCCACCGCCAACCGGGCCGTCAGCGCCGCGTCGCCGTCGGCGAGCGCGGCCGCCAGCCGCTCGCGCAGGTCGTCCCGGTCCGCGGGGCCGGCTCCCGGGGCGCCGACCCCGCGCGGGAAGTACAGGTCGAAGACCGCGTCGAACACCGGGCGTCGACCGGCCGTGTGCAGCAGGGTGGCAGCCAGGCCCTCCCGCAGCCGGTCCCGGTCCACGAGCCCGAGCGCCTCCACCGCGCGGGCCGCGTCCACGGTCTCGCCGGTACCGACGCGCACGCCGTGCGCGCGGAGCGCGTCGACGAGGCCGGTCAGCCGTGCCGCGAGATCCGGGTCCGCGACGGCGTTCACACGGCGTCCAGGTCGAGTTTGGCTGCGGCCTTCTGGATGTCGTCCTGGTGCTTGAGGACCACGCCCAGGCTGTCGCGCACGACCGTCTCGTCCAGGGTGCCGGCGCCCAGCGCCAGCAGGGTGCGGGCCCAGTCGACGGTCTCGGCGACCGACGGCACCTTGCGCAGGTCCATGGCGCGCAGCGCCCCCACCACCCGTACGACGGACTCGGCCAGCGCGGCGTCGAGCCCCGGCACCTTCAGCCGCACGATCCGCCGCTCCAGCTCCGCGTCGGGGAAGCCGATGTGCAGGAACAGGCAGCGGCGGCGCAGCGCCTCGGACAGCTCGCGGGTGGCGTTCGAGGTGAGGACGACGAACGGACGGCGGGTCGCGGTGACCGTGCCCAGCTCGGGAACGGTCACCTGGAAGTCGCTGAGCACCTCCAGGAGCAGGCCCTCCACCTCGACGTCCGCCTTGTCGGTCTCGTCGATCAGCAGCACCTTGGGGTCGTCGCCGCGGATGGCGGTCAGCAGCGGACGGGGGAGCAGGAACTCCTCGCTGAAGATGTCCGTGCGCGTCTCGTCCCAGGCCTCGTCCCGGCCGGCGCTGATGCGCAGCAGCTGCTTGGCGTGGTTCCACTCGTACAGCGCCCGCGACTCGTCGACGCCCTCGTAGCACTGCAGGCGCACCAGCCGGGCCCCGGCGACCTGCGCGACGGCCTTGGCCAGCTCGGTCTTGCCGACCCCCGCGGGGCCCTCCACCAGCAGCGGCTTGCCCAGGCGGTCGGCGAGGAAGACGGTCGTGGCGACCGCGGGCGACGCGAGATAGCCGGTCCCGGCGAGCCGCGCGGAGACGTCGTCGACGGAAGTGAACAACAGGGGCCTCCGGCTGAGCACGGGAACGACGGTGTCCGGACACCCCAGGGGTGCCCGGACACCATCCAAGCGCTTGCTCACCACTCTGTCACGCGGTTGCGGCCACCGCCCGCACCGCCGGCGTGCGCAGCACGCGCCGGGCCGTGGCCAGGCTCGTCCCGAGCGTCGCCGCCGCGCCGATCGAGGCGACGGCCGCCCACACGCCGAACACCTGCTCCGGCAGCACCGCGTCACCGCGGACCACGGTGAACGGCACGATCCCGGCCAGTGCCGCCAGCGTGCCGAACAGCAGCCCGACGACCGTGAGGACCAGCCCCTCGGCCCCCACCACTCCCAGCACCTGCCCGGGCGTGGCCCCGGCGAGGCGCTGCTGCCCGAACTCCCGGCCGCGGTAGGTCGTCGCCGCGTACAGCGAGTTGACCAGCATCACGCAGACGAACACCACGATGATGCCGACCACCGTGAAGTTCAGCGTCTCCAGGTTCTTGGCGTCGACCGACTTCACCAGGCCCGAGGCCGCCACCGCGTCGCTCTCCACCGCCTGCATGGTGAGGGTCGCCGTGGACACCGCCGTGAACAGGATCAGCGACATCAGGATCCCGGCGAGGTCCCCGGCCCGCTGCCGCAGGTTCCGTACCGCCAGCCACCCGCTCGCCCCGCCCGGTGCCAGCCGGCCGAGCACGCCCTCCAGCAGCCGCGGCGCCATCAGCGCCAGCCCCACCGACAGCAGGATCGCCCCGTACGCGGGCGGCGCCATCAGCGCGCCGTCCGTCGCCGAGAAGGCGAACGTGGAGCACACCGCCGCCGTACCGGCCGCCAGCGCCCCGTAGGCGAGGAACGACCGCGCCCTGCCGTGCCGCCGCCGCCCCCGCGTCGCGCGCCGCAGCGCGAGGAACGCCGCGCCCGCCGAGGCGAGCAGGGTGATGTCGATGCCGGACATCAGCGCGATGACCCCGAAGGAGTGGTCCACGGACCCGGCGACCTGCCCGCTGTCCCGGAACACCTCGAGCAGCAGCCGCCCGCCCAGCACCGCCGGGACGACCGCCAGCGCCGCGCCCACCAGGGCCACGACCGCCGCCTCACCCACGACCATCCGCTTCAACTGCGCCGGGGTCGCACCCGAGCAGCGCAGCAGCTCCAGCTCGGCCGCCCGTTGCCGCACGTTCACCGTCAGGGTCGAGGCGACGGCGAAGAACACCAGCAGCGTGCCGTACCCGCCGACCACGCCGGCCGCCGTGCGGAGGGTCTCGGCGCTCACCGGGTCCACGCCCGGCCGGCCGGCGGTGTCGTGCATCGAGTTGAACGTCATGATGACCGCCGCGCCCAGGAAGGCGGACAGCAGCGTCGCGAGGAACCGTCCGGGCCGCTGCCGGATCGACCGCATGGCCAGTACGAACACGGCTCACACCCCCGCCGTCGTCTCGTCGCCCAGGTGCGCCAGCCGCTCGGCCACCGCGTCCGCCGTCGGCGCGTCCAGCCGGCCGGCCAGCCTGCCGTCCGCGAGGAACAGCACGCTGTCGGCGTAGGAGGCGGCGACCGGGTCGTGCGTCACCATCACCACGGTCCGCCCGTGCACCCGCACCGCCTGCCGGAGCAGCGCCAGAACCTCCCGCGCGCTGCGCGTGTCCAGCGCACCGGTCGGCTCGTCCGCGAAGATCACCCGGGGTTCGGTGACCAGCGCCCGGGCGATCGCCACGCGCTGCCGCTGACCGCCGGAGAGCTGGTCGGGCCGGTGCCCGAGCCGGTCGCCCAGACCGACGGCGGCCAAGGTCTCCCGGACGCGCGCCCGGTCCACGCGCCGCCCGGCCAGCTTCAGCGGCAGGACCGTGTTCTGCACGACGGTCAGCGTCTCCAGCAGGTTGTACTGCTGGAACACGAACCCGATCCGCCCGCGCCGGAACTTCGTCAGCTCCGCCTCGCTGCCGCCCGTCAGCTCGGTTCCGTCGACCCGGACGATGCCGCTGTCCGGCCGGTCCAGCCCGGCCGCGCACTGCAGCAGCGTGGACTTGCCCGAGCCCGACGGCCCCATGACCGCCGTGAACGTGCCGCGCCCCAGGCCGAGCGTCACCCCGTCGAGCGCGGTCACGGCGCTGTCCGCGGTGCCGTAGGACTTGGTGACCTTCACCAGCCGCAGCGCCTCGGGGGCGGGTCCCGTGTCGTGGTCGCGTCGTGCCCCGTTGCGAAACATCGGCATCTCCTCCGTCCGGCACGTCCTGTGCCACGCCGAAGACGCTACGGAGGAGAGGGCCGCGGCACATTGGGCGCAGAGCCCGTATCCACGGGTGTACTCAGCGACACCCCCCGAGGGGGCTCACCCGACGAGCACGACCTCCAGCGTGCGCGGCCCGTGCACGCCCTCCACCCGGTCGAGTTCGATGTCGCTCGTCGCCGACGGCCCGGAGATCCAGGTGAGCGGGCGGGCCGGGTCGAGGCGTTCGAGGGCCTGGGGGACGGAGGAGACGACCTGGTCCGGGACGCGGACCACGCAGATGTGGTGGTCGGGGACCAGGGTGATGCGACGGCGGCCCTGGTCGGGGGAGCCGTCCAGGACGACGGTGCCGGTCTCGGCGATCGCGACCGCGCAGGCGGTGACCACGCTGTCGACCCGGTCCAGTTCGTGCGGGGTGCTCTCCGCACGGTCCGCCACCCGCGCCACCTCCGCCGATGCGAGCCAGTCCTCGTCGAGGCCGGGCGGCACGAGCACCGACGACGCGCCGCGCGCCGCGAGCAGCCCGGCGACCACCCCGGCCAGCCCGGCCGCGTCCGTACGGTGCACGAGCGCCCGGTAGTCGGCCAGGTTCTCCGCGAGGAGGTCCACCGTCTCCTCGACGGTGCGCTCACCGTGCTCGCGCAGGTAGTCACGGGCGACGGCCCGCTCGTACGGGGTGTCGTCGCGCGGTACGTCGGCGAGGGCCCGCCGCACCCGGCCCAGGATCCGTTCCCTGCTGCTCACTTCGCCGCTCCCTTCCCGCCCTGCGTGCGCTGCCACCAGTCCCGGAACGGTTCCGCCGGCACCGGCGGAAGGTCCCGGGTGCCGCTCCAGGCGCGGCCGGGGCCCGGCAGGGTGCGCGGATGGAGCCGGCGGGTGCGCGAGGCGAGGCGCTGGCCGGTGCGCAGGGCCCCGGGGCGCGCGAAAGCCCAGCGGGCGGCGCGCATCGCGGCGCGCTCGGCGGCGTGCCCCTTGGCCGGCTTGAGCACCACCTTGTTGCCGTTCCGGGTCACCTCCCCGCCCTGGGCCACCCGTTCCCGCAGGTGCACCAGCACCTCGGGGATGTCGATGGCGACCGGGCACACCTCGTAGCAGGCCCCGCACAGCGACGAGGCGTACGGCAGGGACGCGTCGATCTCGCTGCCGGTGCCCCGCAGCTGAGGGCTGAGGATGGCGCCGATCGGCCCCGGGTAGACCGAGCCGTAGGCGTGGCCGCCGGCCCGCTCGTAGACCGGGCAGACGTTGAGGCAGGCCGAGCAGCGGATGCAGCGCAGCGCCTGCCGGCCCACCTCGTCGGAGAGGGCGTCGGTGCGGCCGTTGTCCAGCAGGACCAGGTGGAAGTTCCGCGGCCCGTCCTCGTCGGTGGTGCCGGTCCACATCGAGGTGTACGGGTTCATCCGCTCGGCGGTCGAGGAGCGTGGCAGGGTCTGCAGGAACACCTCCAGGTCCCGCCAGGTCGGCACGGTCTTCTCGATGCCGACGACCGAGATCAGCGTCTCGGGCAGGGTCAGGCACATCCGCCCGTTGCCCTCGGACTCCACCACCACCAGCGTGCCGGTCTCGGCGACCATGAAGTTGGCGCCGGAGACGCCGACCTTGGCGCGCAGGAACTTCTCCCGCAGGTGCAGCCGCGCCGCCTCGGCGAGTTCGGCGGGCGCGTCCGTCAGCCCCTCGGGGGCGGGGCGGCCCCACTCGCTCATCTCGCGGGCGAAGATCTCCCGGATCTCCCCGCGGTTGCGGTGGATCGCGGGCACCAGGATGTGCGAGGGCCGGTCCTCGCCCAACTGCACGATCAGCTCGGCCAGATCGGTCTCGTAGGCGGCGATGCCCTCCGCCTCCAGGGCTTCGTTGAGCCCGGTCTCCTGCGTGGCCATCGACTTGACCTTGACGACCTCCGACTCACCGGTCGCCTTCACCAGCTCGGTGACGATCCGGTTGGCCTCGTCGGCGTCGACGGCCCAGTGCACGGTGCCGCCCGCCGCCGTCACCGACTCCTCCAGCTGCTCGAGGTGGCGGTCGAGGTGGCGGAGCGTGTGGTCCTTGATCCGCTTGCCGGCCTCGCGCAGCTCGGCCCAGTCGGAGACCTCCGCGACGGCATTCGCCCGCTTGGCCCGGATGGTGTGCGTGGCGTGCCGCAGGTTGCCGCGCAGGGTGGTGTCGCGGACGGCGTTCCGCGCGGCGGCGGGAAACGCCGGGTGGGTGGGTGGGGGAAACGCCGGGTGGGTGGGTGGGGGAAACACAGGCATTCCGACGAACGTTCCGCTCATGCGGCCGGCTCCTCCTCCGTGCTCGCCAGGATCTCCGCGATGTGCACCGGTCGCATGCCGGTGCGCAGCCTGGTCATCGTTCCGCCGATGTGCATCAGGCAGGAGTTGTCCGCCGCGCACAGCACCTCGGCGCCCGTCGACTCGGCGTTGCGCACCTTGTCGGCGCCCATCGCCGCCGAGACGTCGGAGTTCTTCAGCGCGAAGGTGCCGCCGAAACCGCAGCACTCCTCGGCGCCCGGCAACTCGACCAGCTCCAGCCCCTTCACCGCCTCCAGCAGCCGCCGGGGCCGGTCGCCGAGGCCCAGTCCGCGCAGCCCGTGACAGGTCGGGTGATAGGTCACCGTGTGCGGGTAGTACGCCCCGACGTCCGTCACCCCCAGCACGTCCACCAGGAACTCCGTGAGCTCGTACGTCTTCGGCACCACCGGCGCCAGCGTCGCCGCGAGGGTGTCCCCGCGGCCCTCCGCCCGGGCCCGCTCGCCCATCCGCGGATACAGCTCCCGCACCATCGCCCCGCACGACCCGGACGGCGTCACGATCGCCTCGTAGTCCTCGAAGACGTCGGAGAAGTGCCGGGCGAGCGGCTCGGCCTCGTGACGGTAACCCGTGTTGTAGTGCGCCTGACCGCAACAGGTCTGCGCCATCGGGAAGTCGACGCCGACGCCCAGCCTGGTCAGGAGTTTCACCACGGCGCGCCCGGTGTCCGGATAGAGCGTGTCGTTGACACAGGTCAGGAACAGGGCGACACGCATCGCGGCTCCTTGTGGATCGATCATCGGGGGAATGCAGGGTAGTCCGGGGACGAGGGCCCGGGGGAGACCGCGTCAGTACCGGGCGAGCCGGGCCTGCGCCGCCTGCCAGCGCTGGGTGCCGCCGCGCGGTTCGTACCGCGTCAGCAGCTGGGTGCGGGTGAGCAGCCGGCGCATTCCGGCCAGGTCGCCGACCAGGCCGTGGGCGCGGGCCTGCACGAGCACGTTGCCCAGCGCCGCCGCCTCCGTCGGCCCGGACACCACCGGCAGTCCGCAGGCGTCGGCGGTCAGCTGGCACAGCAGGGCGTTGCGGGTGCCGCCGCCGACGACGTGCACGACGTCGACCGCGTGCCCGGCGAGCCGCTGCGCGTCCTCGACGGCCCTGCGGTGGGCCAGGGCGAGCGAGTCGAGGATGCACCGTGTGATCTCGGCGGGCGTGGCAGGCACGGGCTGTCCCGAGTCCCGGCAGGCCTCGGCGATCCGTTCCGGCATCCGACCCGGCGCGAGGAACGCCGCGTCCCCGGCGTCCACCACCGACCGCAGCGCGGGCACCTTGGCCGCCTGGAGCAGCAGCGCGCCCAGGTCCGGCTCGCCCCAGGCCCGCACGCACTCCTGGAGCAGCCACAGGCCCATGATGTTGCGCAGGTAGCGGACCGTGCCGTCCAGCCCCAGCTCGTTGGTGAAGTTGGCGGCCCGGCTCTCCTCGGTGAGCACCGGCGCGTCCAGCTCCAGCCCGGCCAGCGACCAGGTGCCGGTGCAGATGTACGCGAACCGCTCACCGCCGGCGGGCACCGCGGCCACGGCGGACGCGGTGTCGTGCGAGCCGACCGCCGTCACCGGGACCGGCCCGGCCAGTCCGGTCTCCTCCAGCACCTCGGGCCGCAGGACCCCGGCCGGGTCCCCGGGGTGCCGCAGCGGCGCGAACAGCCCGAGGTCGATGTCCAGCCGCCGTGCGACACCGTGCGCCCAGTCCCGGGTGCGCGGGTCGATCAGCTGGGTCGTCGAGGCGTTGGTCAGCTCCGTGCCCTGCTCGCCCGTCAGCCAGTACGTCAGCAGGTCCGGGATCAGCAGCAGCCGCTCGGCCCGGTCCAGTTGGGCCGATCCGCGGGCCGCCGCCAGCTGGTACAGCGTGTTGAACGGCGCGTGCTGCAGACCGGTCGCCGCGTACAGCTCCTCGGCGGGCACCGTGGCCCACACCTTCTCCGCGACGCCCTCGGTACGGCTGTCGCGGTAGTGCACGGGGTTGCCGAGCAGCGCCCCGTCCGCGTCCAGCAGCCCGTAGTCCACGGCCCAGCTGTCGATGCCGACGGAGTCGACGGCGCCCGCCGCCTCCAGCCCGTCGAGCACCCCGGCGTAGAGCCCGAGGACGTCCCAGCGCAGCCCCTCCGGCACGCGCACGGGCCGGTTGGGGAAGCGGTGGGCCTCGGTCAGCTCCAGGCTGTCGGGGCCGACGCGGCCGACCATGACACGCCCGCTGGACGCGCCGAGGTCGACCGCGGCGTACGACTTCACGGCGGCGCTCATCGCAGGAACGCGGCGGCGACGCCGGCGTCGACCGGGACGTGCAGCCCGGTGGTGTGGGTGAGGTCGCCGCCGGTCAGTGCGAAGACGGCGTTCGCCACGTGTTCGGGCAGCACCTCGCGCTTGAGGAGCGTCCGCTGGGCGTAGAACTCGCCGAGCTTCTCCTCCGGCACCCCGTACACGGCCGCGCGCTGCGCGCCCCAGCCGCCGGCGAAGATCCCGGATCCGCGCACCACACCGTCCGGGTTGACGCCGTTGACGCGGATGCCGTGCTCACCCAGCTCGGCGGCCAGCAGACGTACTTGATGCGCCTGGTCGGCCTTGGTCGCGGAGTAGGCGATGTTGTTCGGACCGGCGAAGACGGCGTTCTTGCTGGCGATGTAGACGATGTCGCCGCCGAGCCCCTGCGCGATCATCACCCGGGCCGCCTCGCGCGAGACGAGGAAGGAACCGCGGGCCATGATGTCGTGCTGCAGGTCCCAGTCCTTCGCGGACGTCTCCAGCAGCGGCTTGGAGACGGAGATCCCGGCGTTGTTCACCACCAGGTCCACGCCGCCGAAGGCCAGCACCGCCGCCCGGAACGCCGCGGCGATCTGCTCCTCCGAGGTGACGTCCACGGTGACGGCGACGGCCTTGTCGGGCCCGCCCAGTTCCCCGGCGACGGCGGCGGCGTTCTCCCCGTTCAGGTCCGCCACGACGACACAGGCGCCCTCGGCCACCAGCCGGTGCGCGATCGCCTTGCCGATCCCGCTGCCCGCACCGGTCACCAGCGCCACCCGGGTCGCCAGCGCCTTGGGCTTCGGCATCCGCCGGAGCTTGGCCTCCTCCAGCGCCCAGTACTCGATGCGGAACTTCTCCGACTCCTCGATCGGCGCGTACGTGGAGACCGCCTCGGCCCCGCGCATCACGTTGATCGCGTTGACGTAGAACTCACCCGCCACCCGGGCGGTCTGCTTGTCCTTGCCGAAGCTGAACATGCCCACCCCGGGGATCAGCACGATCGCCGGGTCGGCGCCGCGCATCGCGGGGGAGTCCGCTTCCGCGTGCCGTGCGTAGTACGCGGCGTACTCCTCGCGGTAGGCGGCGTGCAGCTCCTTCAACCGGGCGACCGCCTCGTCGAGCGGAGCCGTCGGCGGCAGGTCGAGCACGAGCGGCCGGACCTTGGTGCGCAGGAAGTGGTCGGGGCAGGACGTGCCGAGCGCGGCGAGGCGCGGATGCTCGGCGCGGGCCAGGAAGTCGAGCACGGCGTCCGCGTCGTCGAAGTGCCCGACCTGCGGCCGGTCCTGCGAGGCGACGGCCCGCACGTACGGGGCCAGCGCCGCGGCCCGCTCCCGCCGCTCGGCCTCGGGCAGCGGCTCGTACCCCTCGATCACCGGACCGAAGGGCTCGGCCTTCCCCCGCTCGGCGAGGAACTTCTCGGCGGTCCGGATGATGTGCAGCGAGTTCCGCTCGCACTCCTCCGAAGTGTCACCCCACGCCGTGATCCCGTGCCCGCCGAGGACGCACCCGACGGCCTGCGGGTTGGCCTCCTTCACGGCGGCGATGTCCAGCCCGAGCTGGAACCCGGGGCGCCGCCACGGCACCCACACCACCGTGTCGCCGAAGCACTCGGCGGTCAGCTTCTCCCCGTCGGCGGCGCAGGCCAGCGCGATCCCGGAGTCGGGGTGCAGGTGGTCCACGTGGGCCGCCTCGACCAGCCCGTGCATGGCGGTGTCGATGGACGGAGCCGCGCCTCCCTTCCCGTGGAGGCAGTAGTCGAACGCGGCGACCATCTCGTCCTCGCGCTCGACCCCGGGGTAGACGTCCTTGAGCGCCCGCAGCCGGTCCAGCCGCAGCACGGCCAGCCCCGCCCCGGTGAGCGTCCCGAGGTCCCCGCCGGACCCCTTGACCCACATCAGCTCGACGTCCCCACCGGTGACGGGGTCGGTGTCGGTGCCTTTCGCGGAGGCGTTGCCGCCGGCGTAGTTGGTGTTCCGGGGATCGGAGCCGAGCCGACGGGAGCGGGCGAGGAGAGCGGCGGCTTCAGGATGGGTTGCCATGAGCGTTCAGTCCTTGTGCGAGAGACGGAGGGGTGACGCGCCCCACGGGGGCGCGGGGTTGTTCCAACGCGCGGCTACCGCCGCGGGGGCGTGACCGACCACGAACGGCCCGCGGTCCGCGACGGACGGAACCCGGCGGACGCTCACGCCCCCCAACCGGCCTGCTGCCCGCCGACCCGCTCGGCCGCGATCTTCTCGGCCCACCCGGACCGGCGGTACGCCGCGAGGGGGTCGGGGTCCAGCCCCATCTCCTCCCGCACCTCGCGAAGCAGCGGACGCACGTCCGTGTTGTACGCGTCCATCAACACGGCGTTGGCGCCGAGGACGTCCCCCGCCCGCTGGGCACCGGCCAGCGCCGACCGGTCCACCAACAGAGCCTTCGCGGTCGCCTCCTGCACGTTCATGACGGAACGGATGATCGCCGGGATCTTCGCCTCGATGTTGTGGCACTGGTCGAGCATGAACGCGACCTCGGGCGTGAACCCGCCCCCGCGCACCACCTCGTACATGATCCGGAAGAGCTGGAAGGGGTCGGCGGCGCCCACCATCAGGTCGTCGTCGGCGTAGAACCGCGAGTTGAAGTCGAACCCGCCGAGCCTGCCCTCCCGCAGCAGCGTCGCGACGATGAACTCGATGTTGGTGCCCGGCGCGTGGTGTCCGGTGTCCACGACGACCTGCGCCTTCGGGCCGAGCTTCAGGCAGTGCGCGTACGCCGTGCCCCAGTCCGGGACGTCCGTCGTGTAGAAGGCCGGCTCGAACAGCTTGTACTCCAGCAGCATCCGCTGCCCCTCGCCGAGCCGCCCGTAGACCTCCGCGAGCCCTTCGGCGAGCCGGTCCTGGCGGGCGCGGACGTCGTCCTGCCCGGGGTAGTTCGTCCCGTCGGCGAACCACAGCTTCAGGTCCCTCGAGCCGGTCGCGTCCATGATGTCGACGCACTCCAGCAGGTGGTCCACCGCCTTGCGGCGCACCGCCGGGTCCGGGTGGCAGATGCTGCCCAGCCTGTAGTCGTCGTCCTGGAAGGTGTTGGAGTTGATCGCGCCGAGCCTCACCCCGCGGTCCTCGGCGTACTCGGCCAGCGCCGCGTAGTCGTCGACCCTGTCCCACGGGATGTGCAGCGCCACGGTCGGCGCGACGCCCGTGAACTCGTGCACCCTGGCCGCGTCGTCGAGCTTCTCCTGCGGGGTGCGGGGCACGCCCGCCTGCGCGAACACCTTGAAGCGGGTCCCCGAGTTCCCGTACGCCCACGACGGCGTCTCCACGGCCTGTGTCTTGAGGGCGGCCTTCGCCGCGGCGAGCTCGGTCACGTCAGGGCTCCTGTGACATCGGGTCTTGACGACCACTGAATGAAACGATTCAGGACGGGAAGCTATGGGGCCCCCGAAGGGGTGTCAACCCCTTCGGCCGAGACCGCTCACTGTGACCAGGGCATGATCTGAAACTGTCGAAACTTTTTCGACCGGGCCCCATTGACGTGACATGCGCCGCGCGCCTAACGTCCCGGCAACCCAGTTGAAACCTTTCACGACGCCGGGAGGTCCGTCCCGCCGGCGTCGTCGAGGAGCCCCCATGACCCACCCGTCCGACACGGGTCCGGCCCCGGTCCTCGCGCTCAGGGACGTCTCCAGGTCCTTCGGCGCGGTCCGCGCCCTGCGGGACGTCTCCCTGGAACTGTTCCCCGGTGAGGTGCACGCCCTCGCCGGCGAGAACGGAGCCGGCAAGTCGACCCTCATCAAGACGCTCGCCGGAGTGCACCGGCCGGACGCCGGCCAGGTGCTGCTCGACGGTGCGCCGGTCGTCTTCCACGGACCCAAGGACGCCCGCGACGCCGGTATCGCCGTGATCTACCAGGAGCCCACGCTCTTCCCCGACCTGTCGATCGCCGAGAACATCTACATGGGCCGGCAGCCCCGGCGCGCCCTCGGCCGGATCGACCACAGGGCCACGCACGAGGCCACCGCCGCCCTGATGAAGCGGCTCGGCGTCGACCTCGACCCCGACCGTCCGGCCCGCGGGCTGTCCATCGCCGACCAGCAGATCGTCGAGATCGCCAAGGCGCTCTCCTTCGACGCCCGCGTCCTGATCATGGACGAGCCGACCGCGGCCCTCACCGGCAGCGAGGTCGCCCGCCTCTTCGGCGTCGTGCGCACCCTGCGCGAGCAGGGCGCCGCGGTGCTGTTCATCTCCCACCGGCTGGAGGAGATCTTCGCGATCTGCCAGAAGGTGACCACCTTGCGCGACGGCGCCCGGATCGCCAGTGAACCGCTGGACGGCATGACCGAGGACGACCTGGTGCGCCGGATGGTCGGCCGCGACCTCGAGGAGCTGTACCCCAAGCAGGACGTGCGCCCCGGCGAAGTGGCCCTGAGCGTGCGCCGCCTGACCCGTGAGGGCGTCTTCACCGACGTCTCCTTCGACGTGCGGCGCGGCGAGATCGTCGGCCTGGCCGGACTCGTCGGCGCCGGGCGCACCGAGGTGGCCCGCGCCGTCTTCGGCATCGACCGCCGGGACGCCGGCGAGGTGGAGGTCGACGGGCGCAGGCTCACCAACGGCGCCCCCTCCACCGCCATGGCCGCGGGCCTCGCCCTGGTCCCCGAGGACCGGCGCGCCCAGGGCCTGGTGATGGACATGTCCATCGAGCGCAACATCGGTCTCACCGGACTCCGTACGACCGTGAGGGCCGGTCTGATGGACCGCGGCGCCGAACGCAGCCGCTCCCTCGACTGGGCGGTCAGGCTCCAGGTCAAGTACGCCCGGATCGCCGACGCGGTGAACACCCTGTCCGGCGGCAACCAGCAGAAGGTCGTCCTCGCCAAGTGGCTCGCCACCGGCCCGAAGGTGCTGATCGTCGACGAGCCCACGCGCGGCATCGACGTCGGCACCAAGGCCGAGGTGCACCGCCTGCTCTCCCAGCTGGCCGCCGACGGCGTCGCCGTCCTGATGATCTCCTCCGACCTGCCCGAGATCCTCGGCATGGCCGACCGCGTGCTGGTGATGCACGAGGGCCGCCTCACCGCCGAGATCCCCCGAGCCGACGCCACCGAGGAAACCGTGATGGCCGCAGCCACGGGGAGGGCGGCCGCATGACGGTGCTCAGCCCCGACCCCGCCCCCGTGGCCGACGTGCCCGGGTCCGGCGCCACCCGCCTGGTCGACCGCGTCTTCAGGATGCGCGAACTCGCCATCCTGGTCGTCTTCCTGGTGATGATCGCCGTCACCCAGGCCGGCAACAGCGAGTTCCTGTCCGAACAGGGCATCAAGGACCTGCTGCTGAACGCGACCATCCTGGTCCTGGTCGCCACCGGCCAGTCCCTGGTCGTCATCACCCGCAACGTCGACCTGTCCGTCGGCTCCACCCTCGGCATCAGTGCCTTCGCCGCCGGCACCTACCTCCAGGGCGGCGGCGACCCCGTCGTCGCCGTCGCCCTCGCCGTCCTGCTCGGCGTCGGCTTCGGACTGCTCAACGGCCTGCTGGTCAGCCTCGGCCAGGTGCCCGCCCTGGTGGTCACCCTCGGCACGCTCTACGTCATCCGCGGCATCGACTCCGTCTGGGTCGGCTCCCGCCAGATCACCGCCGCCGACCTCCCCGGCGGATTCGTCGACTTCGGCTCCGGCGGCGTCTCGGCCGTGCCGTACCTGGCGCTCATCGCGCTCGCGGTGCTCGTGGCGACGGCGTACTACCTCAAGCACTTCGGCAGCGGACGCGAGCTGTACGCCCTCGGCTCCAACCCGGAGGCCGCCCGGCTCGCCGGCGTCCCCGTGCGCAAGCGGGTCGTCGCCGCGTACACCTTCTGCGGCGCCCTCGCCGGCCTCGCGGGCGCGATGTACCTGGCCCGGTTCGGCAACGTCGACTCCGGCACCGGCAACGGCTACGAACTCACCGTCGTCAGCGCGGTCGTGGTCGGCGGCGTGGTCTTCACCGGCGGCTCCGGCAGCGTGTACGGCGCGGCTCTCGGCGCGCTGCTGCTGACCTCCGTCAACAGCGTGCTGCCCGCCCTCGGCGTCAGCTCCGTGTGGGTGCTCGCCATCAACGGCATCCTGCTCCTCCTCGCCATCGCGGTCGACCGGATCGTCGCGCTGCGTGTGGCCTTGGCCCTGAAGAAGAGGAACGCCCGCCATGCCTGAGTCCCTCACGCGCGCGGTCCGGTGGGACACGGTCGTCGGCGCCCTGCTCGTCGTGGTGCTGCTGCTGTCGTTCGCCACGGTCGACGGCTTCGGCAACGCGCTCAACCTGTCGTTCCTCATCGGCAACACGCTGCCGATCGCCCTGATCGCGCTCCCGATGACGCTGCTCGTGGTCTGCGGGGAGATCGACCTCTCCGTCGCCTCCACGGCCGGTCTGTCCGGCGCGGTGATGGGCGCCCTGTGGAACCAGGGCATGGCCATCGAGACGATCATCCCGATCTGCCTGCTCGTCGGTGTCGTCTGCGGCCTGGTCAACGGCCTGCTGGTGACCCGGCTCGGGCTGCCGTCCCTCGCCGTCACCATCGGCACGCTGGCCGCCTACCGGGGCATCGCGCAGATCGTGCTCGGCTCCGACGCGGTCACCGACTTCCCCACCCGGTACCTGGACTTCGCCGCCGGACGCATCGGCGACACGTTCGTCCCGTACGCCTTCCTGCCGTTCCTGGTGCTGCTCGCGATCGCCGTGGTCGCGCTGCACGCCACCCCGTTCGGGCGGTCGCTGTTCGCGATCGGTGCCGGCGAGGAGGCCGCCCGGTTCGCCGGCATCCGCGTCAAGCGGCAGAAGCTGATCCTGTTCACCCTCACCGGCCTGATGTCGGCCCTCACCGGCGTCTTCTGGGCGCTGCACTACGCCAGCGCCCGCTACGACAACGCCACCGGCCTCGAACTCTCCGTCGTGGCGGCGGTGTTGCTCGGCGGCATCGACTTCGACGGCGGCAGGGGGACGCTCGGCGGCGCGATCGCCGGTGTGTTCCTGCTCGGCGCGCTGCAGAACGTGATGAGCCTGCAGGACGTCTCCGCGCAGTCACAGATCGTCGTCACCGGTGTGCTGCTGGTGCTGTCCGTCCTGGGCCCCCGCGTCGCCCGGCAGGTCGCCGTCGCACGCGCCGGACGCCGGGCCGCAGCGTCACCACCGGCGCCCAAGGCACCCACCCCGGCCCCCTGAACCCTTCTCGCCCCCAAGGAACCCGCCATGCGCAAGACATCCCTGAGCCGCACCTGCGCGGCCCTCGCCGCCGTCACCTCGCTCGCCCTGGCCGCCACCGCCTGCGGCGGCACCACCAAGGAGGACGTCAAGAACGAGGGCGGCGCGGCGGCCCCGGCCGGCAAGGCC
Organism: Streptomyces griseomycini; assembly: GCF_014203535.1. GTDB lineage: Bacteria > Actinomycetota > Actinomycetes > Streptomycetales > Streptomycetaceae > Streptomyces > Streptomyces griseomycini. The sequence goes on along the minus strand of NZ_JACHJI010000010.1, from coordinate 290,474 downwards.
GACCCCGACGCGCCCACCAAGAAGGGCCTGACCGTCGGCTTCCTGCCCAAGCAGGTCAACAACCCGTACTTCACGGTCGCCGACAAGGGCGGCGAGAAGGCACTCGAGGAGCTGGGCTCCACCTACAAGGAGGTCGGCCCCTCCAGCGCCACCGACACCGCCGGCCAGGTCTCCTACGTCAACACCCTCACCCAGCAGCAGGTCGACGCCATGGCCGTCTCCGCGCAGGACCCGGGCGCCCTGTGCACCGCGCTCAAGCAGGCCATGAAGAACGGCATCAAGGTCGTCACCTACGACTCCGACACCGACCCCGGGTGCCGCAACGCCTTCGTCTCCCAGGCGTCCGCCGAGGACCTGGGCCGCACCGAGGTGCAACTGCTCGCCGAACAGATCGGTTACAAGGGCGAGATCGCGATCCTGTCCGCCGCGCAGACCGCGACCAACCAGAACACCTGGATCGAGTTCATGAAGGACGAGCTCAAGGACCCCACGTACAAGGACGTGAAGCTGGTCAAGGTCGCCTACGGCAACGACGACGCCCAGCAGTCGTTCCAGCAGACCCAGGGCCTGCTCCAGGAGTACCCGGACCTGAAGGGGATCATCTCCCCGACCACCGTCGGCATCAAGGCGGCCGCCCAGTACCTGTCCGGTTCCAAGTACAAGGGCAAGGTCAAGCTGACCGGCCTCGGCACCCCCAACGACATGCGCAAGTACGTCAAGAACGGCACCGTCGAGGCGTTCGAGCTCTGGGACCCGGCCAGGCTCGGCGAGCTGGCCGCGCGCACCGCCGTCGCCCTGGCCTCCGGCCAGATCACCGGCAAGGAGGGCGAGACCTTCACGGCCGGCGCGATGGGCGAGTACACCATCGGCGAGGACGGCGTGATCGACCTCGGCAAGCCCACCGTCTTCAACGCCGAGAACATCGACCGGTTCGACTTCTGATCCCGACGAGCCCGCGAGGAGCGGTACTTCATGCAACGCGTCTGTTTCCTGCTCAAGGTCCGCCAGGACCGGATCGCCGAGTACCGCGAACGCCACGCCGCCGTGTGGCCCGAGATGCGCGCGGCGCTCTCGGCCACCGGCTGGCGCAACTACTCCCTCTTCCTGCGCGACGACGGCCTCCTCGTCGGGTACCTGGAGACCGAGGACTTCGAGGCCGCCAAGGCCGGCATGGAGGCCACCGGGGTCAACGCCCGCTGGCAGGCCGAGATGGCCCCCTTCTTCGAGTCCCTCGACGGCGCCCGCCCGGACGAGGCGATGAAACCGCTCACCGAGGTCTTCCACCTCGCCTGACGACGGAGCCCCCGCGATGGGACGACGCACCCTGCTGACCGGAGCACTCCTCGGCACCGTGACGGCCCCCGCCCTCGCCGCCGGCACCGCCGCCCCCGGCCCGTCGGTCACCCGCACCGGACGCACCACGCTCGACCACCGGGCGATCTACTTCGTGTCCTACGAGGGCCTGGTCAACAACGACTCCTTCCAGAAGAACGGCCTGCTGACCCACAGGGGCCACCAGTACGCGGCCTGGTGCACCGCCGACCGGGGGGCCGTGGTGGGCCGCCGTGCCCTCGGCGCGACCACCTGGCAGACCGTCAGGGTCGGCCACACGCTCCGGTACGACGGCTCCCACAACGTCATCTCCATGGGCGTGTCGAGGAGCGACGGCCGCCTGCACCTGAACATGGACTCCCACAGCGACGGCTTCACCCGCGTGAGATCCGTCGCCGGGCTCATGGACGACCCGGCGGGACAGAGCTGGACCGCGAACCGCTTCGGCGCCCCGCAGCCCACCCTGGACGGACTCGCCCTCACCCCGCGGTTCACCTACCCGCAGTTCATCGCCACGCCCGAGGGCCGGCTCCAGCTCAGCCACCGGGCGGGCGTCTCCGGCAACGGCCGCAACGCGCTGGCGGAGTACGACGGCGCGAGGTGGACCGCACTGGGGGAGTGGACCGGCTCCACCGGCACCTACCGCGGCGAGCACGGCTCCTCCACCGCCCGCAACATGTACCTGCACGGCATCGACTACGACCGGAACGGCCGGCTGCACGCCTTCTTCACCTTGCGCGAGCAGAACGGCGCGGTCATGTGCAGCGGCGGCGGCATCACCAACCACGACACCGGCTACGTGCACTCCGACGACCGGGGCCGCACCTGGCGCGACGACGCGGGCACGGTCGTCGGCACCACCGGCGGCCCCGGCCGGGTCTCCGTCACCGCCCCGGTCCTGGTGGTCGACCCCTGGACCCGGACCACTCCCTGATGAACCAGGAGAGCCAGTTCACCGACTCCGCCGGCCGGCCGCACGCGGTCATCAGCTACGTCCCCGGCCGCTTCGGCCGGTGCACCACCGACTACGTCGCCGACCGCACCCGCAGCGGCCGCGCCTTCCACGTCCGCAAGACCGCCTCCGGCACCTGGCGGAAGACCGAGATCCCCGTCCCGCTGAACTCCGGCCAGCGCACCAAGCTGGTCCTGGACCGGTACGACAACGCGTACGCGATCCTCCCCTACGGCCGGACCGCCGGCGCCTCCGCGGCCTCGGACCACACCGACTGGAAGCTGCTGTACGACGGCGCCGGCCTGAACGCCTTCGGCGAGGTCGTGATCGACGAGACGCGCGTCGCGCGGGACGGGGTGCTGTCGTTCCCGTACCAGGAGAAGTCCAGCGGTACGACACCCTCGGCGCTGCACGTCGTCGACTTCCGGCTGCCGGCCTGACCCCGCCCGACCGAAACCCCCCGGGAGGCCGTGCCGGTAATGTGAAGGCCCCCCGACCACCCCCGTTTCCTTGGAGGTCCCCGCCCGATGGCCCAGTCGGTGGGTATCAAGGACGTCGCCCGCGTCGCCGGAGTCTCCGTCGGCACGGTCTCCAACGTGATCAACCGCCCGGACACGGTCGCCGCCGAGACCCGGGCGCGGGTGCTGTCCGCCATCGACCGGCTCGGCTACGTCCGCAGCGAGTCCGCGCGCCAGCTGCGCGCGGGCCGCAGCCGGATCATGGGTCTGCTCGTCCTCGACATGGGCAACCCCTTCTTCGTCGACGTGGCGCGCGGCGCCGAGCGCGCCGCGCGCCGGGCCGGCCTCGGCGTGATGGTCTGCAACAGCGCCCAGGACGCGAGCGAGGAGGCCGAGTACCTCTCCCTCTTCGCCGAGCAGCGGGTCCGGGGCGTCCTGCTCACCCCGGCGGACGCCACCGGCCGCAACATCGACGCCTTCCGCCGCCACGGCATCCCCTTCGTCCTGGTCGACCGGGTCGCCGAGGGCACCACCGAGTGCTCGGTCTCCGTGGACGACGTGGCGGGCGGCGCGCTGGCCGTGCGGCACCTCGTCGACGCGGGGCACCGCTCCCTCGCGTACGTCAGCGGGCCGCCCGGCCTGAACCAGGTCCGCGACCGCCGCACCGGCGCCCTGAGCGCCCTCGCCGAGGCCGGTCTGGGGCCGGACCGCCTGCGCGAGCTGCCCACCGAACGCCTCGACGTCGCCGCGGGGCGGGACGCCGGTGCCCGCCTCCTGGGCCTCGCCGACCGCCCCACGGCCGTCTTCTGCGCCAACGACCTGCTCGCCCTCGGCGTGCTCCAGGCGATGTACGCGGCCGGGGTCGGCGTCCCCGACGACCTCGCGATCGTCGGCTACGACGACATCGAGTTCGCCGCCGCCGCGGCCGTCCCGCTCACCTCGGTGCGGCAGCCCGCCGTCACCATGGGGGCCATGGCGGCGGAGCTGCTGCTGGAGGAGACGGAGGCCGGGACCGCGGCGGAGCCGCACGAGCACCGGCGGGTCGTCCTCAGCCCCGAACTGGTGGTCCGCCGCTCCAGCCTGTCGGCCCGCTGACCGGTCGTTCAGGAAATACTTCATGATCCCGGGCTCGTTGACCGGACGAACATGTGCTGAACTGGGACGCGGTCCGACAATCCGTCCGTCCCGGGAGCCCCGTTGACCGTCAGCTACCGCCAGCCCGGCGTCGTCCTCACCGACCGCCGCTTCACCGTGCCCCTCGACCACGACGACCCCGCGGGGGAGACGATCGAGCTGTACGCGCGCGAGGTCGTCGCCCGCGAGAAGGCGGGCAGGGACCTGCCGTGGCTGGTGTACCTCCAGGGCGGCCCCGGCTTCGGGGCGAACCGTTTCATCGGGAAGCAGGCCTGGCTCGGCCGGGCGCTGGAGGAGTACCGCGTGCTGCTCCTCGACCAGCGCGGCACCGGCCACTCCACCCCCGCCAACCGGCAGACGCTCCCGCTGCGCGGCGGCCCCGCCGAGCAGGCCGACTACCTCACCCGCTTCCGCGCGGACTCGATCGTCCGCGACTGCGAGGCGATCCGCCCGGAGGTCACCGGCGGCGCCCCGTGGACCGTCCTCGGCCAGAGCTTCGGCGGCTTCTGCACCGTCGCCTACCTGTCCACGGCCCCCGAGGGCCTGGACACCGCCCTCGTCACCGGCGGACTGCCCTCCCTGGACGCCCACGCCGACGACGTCTACCGGGCGGCCTACCCGCGCGTCGAGCGCAAGGTCACCGCCCACTACGCCCGCTACCCGCAGGACGCCGAACGCGCCCGCCGCATCGCCGACCACCTCCTCACCCACGACGTGGTCCTCCCGAACGGCTACCGGCTCACCGTCGAGGCCTTCCAGTCCCTCGGCATCCTCCTCGGCAGCGGCGACGGCAGCCACCGCCTGCACCACCTCCTCGAGGACGCCTTCGTCCGCACCCCGGCGGGACCCGCGCTGTCCGACGCGTTCCAGGAGCAGGTCCAGGGCCTGCTGTCGTACGCAGGCCACCCGCTGTACGCGCTCGTCCACGAGGCGATCTACGCCCAGGACTCCCGCCCCACCGCCTGGTCCGCAGAGCGGGTGCGGGCCGAGTTCCCGCAGTTCGACGCGGCCAAGGCGCTCGCCGGCGACGAGCCCCTGCTGTTCACCGGCGAGACGATCCACCCGTGGATGTTCGACTGCGACCCCGCGCTGCGCCCGCTGCGCGAGACCGCCGAACTGCTCGCCGCGCGCACCGACTGGACGCCCCTGTACGACCCGGCCCGCCTCGCCGCCAACGAGGTCCCGGTCGCGGCGGCCGTCTACCACGACGACATGTACGTCCACACGGCCCACTCGCTCGAGACCGCCCGCGCGATCCGCGGCCTGCGCACCTGGGTCACCGACGAGTTCGAGCACGACGGCGTCCGGGCCGGCGGCCCCCGCGTCCTGGACCGGCTGCTCGCCCTCGTGCGCGACGAGGTCTGATCCGGGCCCGGAGCGTCCGGCGCGAGCCCCGGTGCGGTGCCGGTGCCGCGGGTTAGTCTGCGGGCATGACCGAGCCGACGATCAGTCAACTCCAGCCCATGCCCGACGACTGGCAGCGTGCCCTGGCCGTCGTGGCCCACCCCGACGACCTCGAGTACGGCTGCTCGGCGGCGATCGCCTCCTGGACCGACGCAGGCCGCGAGGTCGCCTACGTCCTGGCGACCCGCGGCGAGGCGGGCATCGGCACCCTGGACCCGGCGGAGTGCGGCCCGCTCCGGGAGCGGGAGCAGCGGGCGAGCGCGGCGGTGGTCGGCGTGTCGGCGGTGGAGTTCCTGGACCACGCGGACGGGGTGATCGAGTACGGCCCCGCCCTGCGCCGGGACATCGCCGCCGCGATCCGCCGCCACCGCCCCGAACTGGTGATCACCCTCAACCACCGGGACACCTGGGGCGGCACCTACTGGAACACCCCGGACCACGTGGCCGTCGGCCGTGCCACGCTCGACGCGGCCGGTGACGCCGGCAACCGCTGGATCTTCCCGGAACTGGTCGGGCAGGGCCTCGAACCGTGGGACGGGGTCCGCTGGGTCGCCGTCGCCGGTTCCAGCACGCCCACGCACGCCGTGGACGCCACGGACGGACTGGAGCGGGCGGTGCGTTCCCTGCTCGAACACCGCGCCTACATCGAGGCGTTGACCGACGAGGACCCGGAAACCTACGCACGCGGCTTCCTGACGCAGAACGCCGAGGACACGGGCAAGCGGTTCGGGGGCCGGCCCGCGGTCGCCTTCGAGCTGTTCCCCCGGGGATGACGGCGTGAACGACGAGGAACTGCTGGCGGAGCGCTTCGAGGAGCACCGCGGACACCTCAACGCCGTCGCCTACCGCATGCTCGGGTCGTCGGCCGAGGCGGAGGACGCCGTCCAGGAGGCCTGGCTGAGACTGGGCCGCGCGAACCCCGGCGAGATCGACAACCTCGGCGGCTGGCTCACCACGGTGACCGGCCGCATCTGCCTGGACCTGCTGCGCTCGCGCACCGCGCGCCGCGAGCAGCCGATGGACGAGACCTTCGTCCCCGACCCGGTGCTCAGACCCCTGTCCCACGCCGACCCGGAGCAGGAGGCGCTGCACGCCGACTCGGTGGGCGTGGCCATGCTCGTGGTCCTGGACCGGCTGGAGCCCGACGAACGGCTCGCGTTCGTCCTGCACGACATGTTCGCCGTGCCCTTCGACGACATCGCGCCGGTCGTGGAGCGCAACGCGGCCGCCACCCGGCAGCTCGCCAGCCGGGCCCGCCGCCGGGTCCGGGACGCGACTCCCCCGTCGGAGCCCGACCTCGGCCGGCAGAAGGAGGTGCTCGACGCCTTCATGGCCGCCGCGCGCGGCGGTGACTTCGAGTCCCTGGTCGCCGTCCTCCACCCGGACGTGGTCCTGCGGGCCGACGCGGGCGCCCTGGTCCGCGGCGTGGCCGGCTCCAGGACGCTCCAGGGGGCGAAGGCGGTGGCCGAGTCGGCGCTCATGTTCGCCCGGTACACCGCGGCGGCGCGGACGGTCCTGGTCAACGACGCGCTGGGCCTGCTCAGCGTGGTGGACGGCCGGATCCGGTCGGTCATGTCCGTCACCATCACCGACGGCCGCATCACCGGCATGTACGTCCTGGCCGACCCGGAGCGGCTGGAGCGCCTGGAGGTGCCGGCCGGCGAGGCGTGAACCCGCGACCGGCGATCCGGCGCCCGCGCCCCGTTCCGTATGCTGAACGCCATGCGAGAACAGAGGGCCGGCCAGGCGGAACTGCGCGGCGACTGCGCACGGTGCTTCGGGCTGTGCTGCGTCGCCCTGCCGTTCACCGCCTCGGCCGACTTCGCGGTGGACAAGGGCGCCGGGACGCCGTGCCGGAACCTGCGGGACGACCACCGGTGCGGCATCCACGCCCGCCTGAGGCAGGAGGGCTTCACCGGCTGCACGGTCTACGACTGCTTCGGCGCGGGGCAGAAGGTCTCGCAGGTCACCTTCGGAGGGCGGGACTGGCGCGCCGGTCCGCCGGAGCGGGCCCGCCGGATGTTCGAGGTGTTCCCGGTGGTGCGCCAACTGCACGAGCTGCTGTGGTACCTGACCGAGGCGCTGACCCTGCCCGCGGCCCGCCCGGTGCACGCCGCGCTGCGCCGTGCGCTGGAGGAGACCGAGCGGCTCACCCGGCAGACCCCCGGGGAACTGGCCGCACTGGATGTGGGCGCACACCGTCAGGACGTCAACGTGCTGCTGCTGAGGGCCAGCGAGCTGGCCCGGGCCGGGGTGCGCGGGCGCCGCAAGGACCGCCGGAACGCCGACCTGATGGGTGCCCGACTCAGGGGCGCAGACCTGCGCGGGATCAGTCTGCGCGGCGCCTACCTCATCGCCGCCGACCTCACCGGAGCCGATCTGCGGGGCGCCGACCTGATCGGTGCCGACCTGCGCGACGCCGATCTGACGGACGCCGACCTGACCGGGGCGTTCTTCCTCACCCAGCCCCAGGTCCACGCGGCCCGGGGGAGCGCCGGCACGAGACTGCCGGGGTCACTCGCCCGTCCCGCGCACTGGACGGCCGGAGCCTGACACGGTGCCACCGGCCGTCCGGCGGGCCCGGGGCACGGCGGGCGCCGTCCGCCGCTGCGGGCGCAGCCGCAGTCCTTCCGGCATCAGCGTGAGCCGCTCGGTCACGCGCAGCCGGTAGCCGGGGTCGGGGCTCAGCTCGTAGCGGCGCAGCAGCAGCCCGAGCACCAGCGTCGCCTCGTGCAGGGCGAACTGCCGCCCGATGCACGCCCGCGCCCCCGTCCCGAACGGCTTGAAGGTGTGCGGCGGGCGGGCCCGCACCGCCTGCGCGTCGAAGCGGTCCGGGTCGAACCGCTCGGCGTCCGCGCCCCACACCTCGGGGTCCCGGTGCAGCATCGGCGTCAGCACCAGCGTCCACGCGCCGCGCCGCATCGGATGCTCCCCGGCCAGCACGGTGTCCCGTGCGGCCTCCCGGGCGAAGGCGGGCGCCGTCGGCCACAGCCGCAGCGACTCGTCCAGCACCCGGCGGACGTGGCGGAGCCTGGCCACCTGCGCGTAGTCCGGTGCGGCCGTGCCGCCCCAGACGCGGTCCACCTCGGCACGGGCGCGGGCCGCGACGTCGGGATGCCGCGAGAGGTAGTACAGGGCGAAGGAGAGCGCGCCCGAGGTCGTCTCGTGGCCGGCGACCAGGAAGGTGATGACCTGGCGGCGGACGTTCTCGGACGAGAGCCGCTCGCCGGTCTCCGGGTGGGCGGTGTCCAGCATCCGGTCCAGGAGGTCCCCGTCCCCGCCGCCGTCGGCGCGCCGGGCACGGACCACCTCGTCGACGATGCGGTGGAGACGGGCGATGTCGGCCGCGTTGCGGCGGCCCGCGCGCCGCAGCAGCAGCGGAGCCAGCGGCGCGGGCACGTTGTTCAGCCGCTGCGCGTACGACAGGGTGCCCACCATCGCGGTCACGAAGGGGTGCGGACGGGACCGTTCGAACGATCCGAAGTCGTGCCCGAACCCGGTGCGCGCGATCGTCTCCAGGGTCAGCTTGGTCATGTCGCCGGGCACGTCCACCGTCCGGCCCGCGGCCGCCGCGCGGTCCCAGTGGTCCGTCAGCCGCTCGGCGACGGCCAGCATCATCGTGTGGTAGCCCGCCATGGCCTCGCGGTGGAAGCCGGGGGCCAGCACGTCGTGCGCCAGCTGCCAGTTGGGCTCGTGGTTGTACGCGGTGAACAGTCCGTCGCCCGCGACCGGCCGCAGATTGGCGACGCCCAGCCCGACGTGCTTGGCGAACCGGGTCTCGTCGGCGAGATCGGCCACCAGGGAGGCACCCCACGTGAACACGAACTCCTTGCCGAAGGCGTTCCGCCGGAAGATCGGCCCCAGTCGGCGGGCGTACTTCAGCGAGTCCTGGAGGGGCGTGCGCCGGCTCGCGCCGATGAGGTCGCCGAGCAGCGGAAGACGGTACGGCGGGTGCGGGATGCGGTGCAGCTCCGGCCAGCCCAGCTCGGCGCTGCGGAACCCCTTCGGCAGCCCGGCGGGTGTCGTCGTCTCCGCCATGGCGAGATCCCCTTCGATCCGGCGAGCGATCACGGCCTGTTGTATGTGAGTTCAATAACGCGGTTCAGTCTGGTCCGGCTGTCGAACCGGCGTCAAGTACAGTGCGGGAGTGGCAGCGAACCGGGACGGGCGCACGCGCCGTCGGCTCAGCACCCAGGAGCGCAGGGAGCAGCTGCTGTCGGTCGGGGCGCGACTGTTCTCGGAGAGCCCCTACGACGACGTGTGGATCGAGCAGGTCGCCGAGATCGCCGGGGTCTCGCGGGGGCTGCTCTACCACTACTTCCCGACCAAACGGGACTTCTTCGCGGCGGTCGTGGAGCGCGAGAGCGAGCGGATGCTGCGCATGACGGCGGCCGTCCCCGGCGTTCCGGTGCGCGAGCAGCTCGCGGCGGGCCTGGACGCCTACCTGTCGTACGTCGAGGCCCACGCGCACGGCTACCGCGCCTTCCACCGCGCCGACGCGGCGGGGGACCGGGCGGTGCGCCGGGTCTACCGGCGGGCGCTCGCCGCGCAGGAGCGGCAGATCCTGGCGGCGCTGGCCGCGGATCCCGAGTTCGGCCCGGTCCTCGAGGAGCGGCCGGACACCCGCCTCGCCGTGCGCGGCTGGCTGGCCTTCACCACCGCCGTCTGCCTGGAGTGGCTGCGGGGCCCGGAGCTGGGCCGGGAGCAGGTGCGCGACCTGTGCGCCCGCGCCCTGCTGGGCGTTCTCGCGGACCGGGCGGACTGAAAGGTCCCGCAAAGACCACGCCGGCTGGTTGGCGTGCACCCCGATCTTCGATAGGTTAGGCAAGGCTTACCTAAGAGGAGGTTCGGGATGGGTGACGACAGGCAGAGCTGGACGGCCGCGCCCGGTGCGGCGGAACGGGCCCGCTCGGTGCTCGCCGCCGCGTGGTCCTGCGTGGTGACCGCCGAGGGCACCCGGGAGGAGCTCGTCGGCGCGCACACCGTGACCGACGGCGGACGCGTGCTGCTGCACGTGCCCGAGGACAGCGTCCTGCCCGCCGCCGCGATCTGCGCGCCCCGCGGCGAACCCTCCGCCGTGCTGGAGTTCGCCGACGTCGCGCCCGTCCCGGTCCGCAACAGGATCCGCGCCCGGCTGTGGCTCGCCGGCTGGTTCTCCGTCCAGGACGGCCACCTCGCCTTCCAGCCCACGCGGGTGGTGCTGCGCCGGCCGTCCGGCGCGGTGGTCGTCGACCTCGACGAGTTCGCCGCGGCCGCTCCCGATCCCCTCGCCACCGCCGAGGCCCGGCTGCTGACCCATCTCGCCGACTGCCACGCCGACGCGGTCGAGCGGCTGACCCGCCTGGTCGACACCGGCAGCCTGCACGGTGCGGTCCGCGTCCAGCCGCTCGCCGTCGACCGGCACGGACTGACGCTGCGCGTCGAACGCGTCCGCGCCGACGGCGACGTACGGCTGCCGTTCCACGCGCCCGCCGACGACGTCGCCGAACTCACCGAACGCATGCACGCGCTGCTCTCCCAGGCGAGTGCCGCGTCCTGCCCCCGCGCCCTACAGCGGCAGCGCGCAGACCGCGACGGGTGAGGCGAACGGCTCGCCTGCGGAGCGCAGCCCACCGCTGTCCTCGTCCACGTGGAACACGCTGACGGTGCCCGACCTCTGGTTCGCCGCGAACAGCAGCGCACCGTCGGGGGAGAAGGCGATCTGGCGCGGGAAGTCACCGCCCACCGGCACGGTGTCCAGCAGTCTCAGCCGGGCACCGCCCGCCTCGACGGCGTAGCGGGTGATGCTGTCGTGGCCGCGGTTGGCGAGGTAGGCGTACCGGCCGTTCCCGGTCACCAGGACCTGCGCCGGGTAGCTGGTGCCGGCACCCGTGCCCGTGGACTGCGCCTCGCCGATCCTCAGGCGCCCCGTGCCGGGATCGTACGCGCACACCGCGACGGTGTTGTCGACCTCGTTGGCGAGGTAGGCGTACCGGCCCTCGGGGTGGAAGGTGAGGTGGCGCGGACCGGCTCCGGGCCGGGTGCGCGCCCGCGCCGTCTCGGTGAGCGTGCCGGCCCCGGCGTCGAGCCGGTAGCTGTAGACCGTGTCCGTGCCCAGGTCGACGGCGAGGACGTGACCGCCGTCGGGGCTGGTGACGAACTGATGGGCGTGCGGGCCCTTCTGGCCCGGTCCGGGCGGCGGGCTGGAGTGCGTGACCAGCTCGGTGCGCTCGCCGAGCGCCCCCGAGGCGTCGACGGGGTGCACCGCGACGCTGCCGGAGCCGTAGTTGGCGCTCAGCAGCCAGCGCCCCTCCGGATGCACCGACAGGTGACAGGGGCCCGCGCCGCCGGTGCTCCGGCTGCCGAGGACCTTCCGGTCGGACAGCCGGACGGCGGTCACCGCGCCGTCCTCGCGCTCGTTCACCGCGTACAGCGTCCGGCCGTCGGGGTGCGCCGCGAGATACGACGGGTCGCCGACACCGGTGAGGGTGCCGGTGCCGCTGATCCGGCCCGTCGCGCTGTCGTACGCGGCCGTTCCGATGCCCCTGCCGCCGCCGTCGACCGAGGTGTAGGTGCCGAGGTAGAGCGGTCGCGGCCCGGAGAGAGGACCGCTCCCGCGCCGCGGGCCGGTGCTCGCCCGGGGGTCCCCCGGGGACGGCGGCGCGTCCGCCGGCGCGTCGTCGTCGCACGCCGGGAGTGCCACCGCGGCGGCCGTCCCCGCCAGGGTGCCGACGAAACGGCGCCTGCTCCAGTCAGCCCTGCTCATCCACCCGCACCTCGAGGTCGCCGTACGCCCGGCCGTCACGGCCACCCTGGCGGCGATCACCCCTCGGGCGCAAGCAGGGGCGGGTGCCCGCGTGTGCTGCCGGCCGGCGTCCCCGAGCCGGTCGCCGGCCGGTCCCACCGTCCGGAGCCTGTCGGGCGGGTCCGGATCCCGTGCGTCCCGGTCGTGGGAGCCGGACCGGGGCGGACCGGTCCGGGCGCGGGTGGCCCGGTCCGCCGGCGGCCGGTCGCCGCGGTACGCCTCCTGCCGCATGGACCCTCCGGCGCCGAGCCCCACGGCCGCGGGCGGGGCGCCCGGCCCCGGGCGCCCCGGCCTCCTCGCCGACGGCCCGGTCCCCGACGTGCGCACCCGGACCCGGCGGCACGGTCGCGAGCCGGCGGACCGTGCCCGTGCCGGGGCCGATGCCGTCCAGCCGGGACCGGCGGGGGGACGCCGTCTGGTTCCGCGGGTTCCGGGCCAGCCGGTCGTTCCGGGGTCCGTCCGGGACCGCGCGCACCTCGCCGACCCCGACCGGAAGGGCGTCGGGCACGGTGTCGGCGTGGCCGGCGACCCGGCGGACCGGGGACCCGCAGGTCCGGCCGGTCGCGCCGGTCCTCCGCAGGCCCCTCGTCCCGTTCCGCTGTCCGTCACGGGGAACGGTGCCCGGCCGCGGTCCGGTCCCGGTCACGGCGCGGCCCGACCCGGCCCAGCCAGCCCAGCAAGCGGTTCTGCAGCCGGGTCAGCCGCGGCCGGCGCTCCCGCTGCTCGCTCGTGTAGCGGTCCAGCTCCTCCAGCAGCCGGCGCGAGCGGTGCTCGGTGTCCATCTCGTCGATGATGCGGTTCACCTCGGTGAGCACCGCACCGTACAGCTGCCACTGGCGGGTGTCCTGCCGGACCTCCTCCAGGAGGAGCTGGGCGAGCTTGTCGCGGGTGGCGGCGGCCTGCCGCAGCTCGGAGGTGAGCCGCTCCTCCGCCGATTCGGCGCTCGCGCTCACGCTGGTGGTCACCAGCACCGCGAAACTGACCACGGCGTCGGCGATCTCGGACAGCAGCTGCTCGACGGTGGCACCCGTCTCCCGGGAGAACAGGGACTCGGGTTCGCGTTCCTTGGCGAGGTCGGTGAGGGTCCGCGCGAGCACCCGGAGGACGACGGTGCAGATCTCCAGGGTGTCCAGGCCGGTGCGCAGCACGATCCGGTGCAGCAGTCCCTCGCGGACCCGTGGGTTGAGCCGCAGGCTGTCCTCGGCCTGCCGGAGGTCCTCGTCCACCTCGGCGATGTCGTGGTCGAGCCGCCGGGCCTCGTGCAGGCGGGCCGCCGCCTCGTGGTACGGGGTGCGGCCGGCGGCCTCCTCGCCCATGCGCAGCATCAGCTGGCGCAGCCGCCGGGCCAGCCCCTCGATCGACTCGCCGGCCTGTTCCACCCACACCGGCGGGGCGAAGAGCAGGTTGAAGGCCAGCCCCACGACCGCCCCGATCAGCGTCTCCACCACACGGGCCCAGGCCAGGGCCCCGTGCGCGGTCACCCCGAGCACCAGCATCGCGCTGATCGCCACCTCGGCCACGAACTCGTGCGCCCGCACCAGGTGCCCGACGCCCAGCGCCGCCAGGATCACCAGGGCCAGGCTCCACCAGCTCAGCCCCACCACCACGCTGAAGGCGATGGCGACCAGGACACCGGCCACCACGGAGTTCACCCGGCGGATGCTCATCTTGAGCGTGGCGTACAGGGTGACCTGGACGACCAGCAGCGCGGTGAGGGGCGCGGTGAGCGGTGGGGCGTCGTCGGGGCTCAGCCGCACCGCGATCACGTAGGCGATCGACGCCGCGGCGGCCGAGCGCACCGCCTGCACGGCCATGGGATCCCGGTACCACTTCACCAGGCGCGCGGCGGACGCCGCGGTCTCACGTACATCCAGCATCCTGGGGCTGTTCCCCTTCCCCAGGTACATCGAACGTATCCGGCCAGGACGGTAACCGGACGCAGGCGGCCGGATCCGTCCTCACGCGCCGTGCACCGCCGGACGTGTCGCGGCCGGCCGGGCACGGAGCGGAGCGGGCACTGCGGAAAACCCCAGGGGAGCCCGGTGGTTTTCCGCACCCCAGGTCGGAGACCCACCGCATGGTGCCGGGCCTCGGCCGCGCGGCAGCCTTGGATCATGAGACGACATCGGATCGCGACAGGCGTGACCCTGTTCGTCACCCTCGGCGCGGTCACGGCCGGCACCCCGGCGGTGGCGGAGCAGGCCCCGGACCCGCCCGCCCGGGTGGCCGAATCGGCCACCCCGGTCGTCGCGGCCCTGGACCGGGCCGCGCACCCCCTGCGCACCGTGGAACCGGGCGGTGACACCCGCGACCTGCGCCCTCTCGACCGCATGGTCGGCGACGCGCGCGTGGTCGGCCTGGGCGAGGCCACCCACGGCTCGCACGACTTCTTCGCCCTCAAGGGCAGGATCTTCCGCCGGCTCGTCGAGGAGAAGGGGTTCCGCACCTTCGCCCTGGAGGCGCCCTGGAGCACCGGCCTGCGCCTCGACGCGTACGTCGTGCACGGGAAGGGGGACCCCCGGCGCATCATGCGCGAGGAGTTCCAGCGGGACTACCTGTGGTGGGACAACGCGGACTACCTGCGGCTCGTCGAGTGGATGCGCGCGTACAACGTGCGCCACCCCGACGACCCCGTGCGGTTCATGGGCGACGACACCGCCTGGACCGGACCGGAACTGTACGACCGGGTCACCGCGCACGTGGCCGAGCACCATCCCGGACTCTCGGCCCGCTTCGCCGAGCCGTACCGGGGACTGCGGCCGACCGTGGCCACCGGGGAGTACATCGAGCGGTACCTGGACAAGCCGTACGCCGAGCGCCGCGCGATGGCGGAGCGCACGGGTGAGGCGCTGCGGCTGCTCCGGGAGCGGGAGCCGGGGGAGGACCCGGAAGCGCACGCCTGGGCGGTGCAGCACGCGCGGGCGATCGACCACACCGCCCGCCAGTACGCCTTCGACTTCACCTCGCCCGAACAGGTCGCCGCGTCCATGCGCTACCGCGACGAGGCGATGGCCGACAACGTCGTCCGGTGGCAGCGGCACACCGGCACCAGGATCGCCGTGTCCGCGCACAACGACCATCTCGGCTACGTGTCGGCCGACCCCGTCCACTACCCGAGGGTGCAGGGCGCGTATCTGCGCGACCGCCTGGGCCCGGGCTATGTCAGCGTCGGCCTGTCCTTCGACCGGGGCTCGTTCAACGCCACGGGCCCGGACGGCACCGTCCGGCGATGGACCCTGGGGCCCGCGGGTCCGGGGAGCAACGAGCACACCCTCGACCGGGTCCGCCATCGCGACTACGTGGTCGACCTGCGGACCGTCGGCGCCCCGGCCGACGCGTGGCTGAGCCGGGCCCGGCCGACCCGGCGCATAGGCACCGCCTGTCCGGACGGCCCCTACGAGGTCGCCCTGGCCCGCAGCCACGACGTCCTGATCCACCTCCACGAGGTGCGGGCCGCCCGGCTGTCGGCCCGGTAGCCGCGGCCCGAGGACGGGTGGGCCTACAGCTTGTCGAGGAAGGCGAACAGGTTGTCCCGCGTGCGGGCGATCTGCTCCTCCAGGGTGAGGCTCTCCTCGAAGCGGGCACCGGTCTCCGGGACCTTCTTGCCGCGCAGGTAGAGGGAGCAGGCGAGATCGGTGCACATGTAGGCGCCGACCGAGTTGCCCTCGCGGCCGGCCGGGCCCGCCTTGCGCGCGGTCATCAGCGAGACGCCGCCGCGCGGATGGGTCGTCAGGCACAGCGAGCACATGCTGCGGTGCAGGAAGCCGCGCCGGGCGGGCTGGAACCGCATGGCCACCCCGACGAGGCGGTCCCCGCGCTCGGTGACGAGATAGCTCCGGTCGGGCGCGCCCGGGTCGCGCCAGCCCAGGAAGTCCAGGTCGTCCCAGGGGAGCTCACCCAGATCCCGGGGCACGGCCAGACGCCTGGCCTCGCCCTTCGAACAGTTGACGAACGAGGCGCGGATGTTCTGCTCGGTCAGCGGTTTCACGGGTGTCTCCAGCACGGTCCTTCAAAACCTAGGGGCCCTAGGTTTCTGGTCAGGGTAAGTTTCCCGCGGAAGGGGAGGCCAGTGGTTTTTGCCCGGGGGGCGGGGACGGCCCGCTCCTTCCGTACCCTGGAGCGCGGTGACCGAGGGGGAGGGGGCATCGGTGAGGGGGGACTCCTGGGAGCGGGCCCGGAGCGTGCTGGCGGTGGCCGGACTGCCGCCCGGCGCCCTGGCCCGGGTGCGCCCGCTGAGCGGGGGCACCTACAACACCGTCGAGGAACTCGTCCTCGCCGACGGCAGCCGCTACGTGCTGAAGATCCCGCCCGCGCCCGCCACCCCCGGCCTCCGGTACGAGCGGCGCCTCCTCGTCTCCGAGGCCGCGTTCTGCGCCGGCGCCGCCGAGGCCGGTGTGCCCGCGCCGCGAGCCGTGTCCCTCGGCGACGACGGCGTGCACCTGCTGATGACCGCCTGCCCGGGCGCACCCTGGACGGAGGCGGCGCCGGCCGACGGGGAACGGACGGGGCTGCGGAGGGAGCTGGGCCGCCAGGTGGCCCGTCTGCACCGCGTGACGGGGCCCGGGTTCGGCTACCCGTCCGGTGCCCTCGGCCCGCTCGTCGCCGACTGGCGGACCGCCTTCACCGCGATGACCGACGCCGTCCTCGCCGACGCCCGCCGCTACGGCGCCCGGCTTCCCCGCCCCGTCGACGAGGTGGCCGGCGCGGTCCGTGCCGCCGGGGCGGCGCTCGACGGGGTCACCGTGCCGGCCCTCGTGCACTTCGACCTGTGGCCGGGCAACATCCTGGTGGACCGCTCGGCGACGGGGGAGGCCCGTATCGGCGGACTCGTCGACGGGGAGCGCATGTTCTGGGGCGATCCGCTCGCCGACTTCGTCTCCCTGGCGCTGCTCGACGACATCGGGAAGGACGAGGCGTTCCTGGCCGGGTACCGGGAGGCCGGGGGCCGGGCCGGGTTCGACGCGGAGGCCCGCGTACGGCTCGCCCTCTATCGGGCCTACCTCTACCTGATCATGATCGTCGAGACGGTACCGCGGGCGCCCGGGGGCGATCATGAGCGCTGGGTCCGGGACGCCGTCGGCCCGGAACTCGAGGCGGCGTTGGACGAGATGGCCGAGCTCTGTTAGTTCACATCGTGAAGTAAGGGGAGAGGGAAGTCGCGCCCGGTCGGTCCGCGGCGGTATGTTGCAGGTCGGGCAGGGTTTCGGAAGGAGCCACATGGCGGGGCGGAACGGGCGCACGGTACGCGACCTCAGACGGGCCAACCGTACGGCCGTGCTGCAACGGCTCTACTTCGACGGCCCGCTCAGCCGCTTCGAGCTCGGCCCGGCGACCGGGCTCAGCTCCGGATCCGTGAGCAACGTCGTCGCCGACCTCGTCGCCGACGGCCTGCTCGAGGAGGCCGGCAGCGTCGGCTCCGACGGCGGACGTCCGCGCACCCTGCTGCGGGTCGCGCCGGAGAGCGGCCACATGATCGGTGTCGACGTGGGCGAGACGCGGGTGCGCGTCGAACTGTTCGACCTGACCCTCACCGAGCTCGCCCGCGCCGAGCTCCCGCTGGAGCAGCAGGGCTACGAGGTCGAGGTCATCGTCGACCACATCCGCTCCGGCACCGCCGAGGTGCTCGCCGCCGCAGGTCTCGCACCCGAGCGGCTCCTCGGCGTCGGCATCGGCGTCCCCGGCATCGTCGAGCGCACCCCCGACCGGGGCGCCGTCGTGCACGGGCAGACCGTCGGCTGGGACGCGATCGAGCTGGAGTCCCTGCTGCGCGACGGGTCCCCGCTGCCCGACACGGTGCCCTACTTCATCGACAACGGCGCCAGGACCCTCGGCCAGGCCGAGATGTGGTTCGGCGCCGGACGCGGCGCCCGCAACGCCCTCGTGGTGCTCTTCGGCTCCGGCGTCGGCGCCTGTCTCGTCACCCCCGAGGTGGAACACGGCCGGGCGGTCGAATGGGGGCACCTGACCGTGCGCGTGCGCGGGCGCCGCTGCCGCTGCGGTGCGCTCGGCTGCCTGGAGGCGTACGCCGGTGCCGCGTCGCTGCTCGCCCGGTGGCGCGAGGAGGGCGGCAGCGTGCCCGAGGCCGCGGACGAGGAGACGGCGCTGACCGCGATGCTCGCCGCCGCCTACCCGCCCGACGGCACCGCCGCCGATCCGGTCGCCCTCGCCGTGCTGGAGGAGACCGCCGAGTACCTGGGCGCGGGCCTGTCCGACCTGATCAACCTCTTCCAGCCGGAGCGCATCCTCATGGGCGGCTGGGCCGGCCTCCAGCTCGGCTCCCGCTTCCTGCCCGCCGTGCGCAGGCACGCCCTGTCGTACGCGTTGCGCCACCCGGCGGAGAAGGTGACGATCGAGCTGGGCCGCCTGGGGCCCGACGCGGTGACCGTCGGCGCCGCGATCCTGCCGCTCGCCGACTTCTTCGCCCGCGGCGGACGGCGCCCCGACCCGGACCCCGAGTCCCCGCCGCCGGCCTGGCGCACGGCACTCCAGGAGCGGGTACCGCGCTGAGGTTTCGCCGGTCCCGGCGGAGGTATCCGAAAGGGTCCCGTTCGTGCGACCCGTACGGACGGCCCGTACGAACGAAGGGAGACGCCGTGACCGACCACCGCCTCGAAGGACCGGGCGAGAACGGCGCGGGCATCCCCCGCGACCTGCCCGACCAGCAGGCCGGCGCCGGCGAGGACCCCTGGGAGGTCGAGCCCGCCGCCGCGGAGCGGGAGAGCGCGGAGGCGACCGGGCCCACCGGGCCGGACGGCCCGCCGGAATCCGGCGGGACCGAACCCGACGTCCCGGACACCGACGAGGCCGGTACGGGCCGGCAGGGCGCCCCGCACTCGGCCTCCGACAACCCGGAGCAGCCCGTACCGGACGAGTCGTCGGCGTGACCCGGCCGGACGGGCCGACGGCGTGACCCGGGCAGCGGAGCAGCGCGGGCGGGAGCCGGACGAGGGCCCGGCCGGCCGGGGCGTCAGCCCACCTTGCGTCCCCGCATCGGCTCCGTGGGCGCCCCCGCGCCCTGCCGCATGCCCTGCAGGAACTCCTCCACCACCTCGGTCGCCGTACGCGTCGGCCGCCAGCCCAGTTCCGTCCGCGCACGCGTGCAGTCCATCAGCGGCAGCCTCAGCACGGCGTCGAACAGGTGCGGGGAGGCGGGCAGCAGGTGCAGTCCCCAGGCGGCGGCGACCGCCGAGCGGGCCGCGGTGCGCGGCAGCCTGACGCGGCGGGTGCCGAGCATCTCGCCGAGCAGTTCCGCGTCGACCGGCGGCTCGGCGGCGAGGTTGTAGGCGTCCCGGGCGTCGGGGGACAGCACCGCCAGCCGGTAGGCGCCGGCCGCGTCGTCGGTGTGCAGCGCCTGCATCCGCAGCCCGGGGACGTCGGGGAGGAAGGGCAGCAGGTCGGGACGCGCCAGCGGACCCGGCAGGAAACGCCCGCCGAAGATACGGCGCTGCTCGCTCGCCGACTCCCGCTTGAAGAGGAACGCGGGCCGCATCCGCACCACCCGCGTGTCCGGGTGATCGCGTTCGAAGGTGTCCAGGGCCCGCTCCAGATAGGCCTTCTCCCGGCAGTACGCGGCGTCCGGCCAGCCGTGCGTCGGCCACGACTCGGTCACCGCGTGGTCCTTCGGGCCCGGTGAGTACGCCCCGACCGACGAGGCGTGCACCAGCGTCGGCACCCGTGCCTCCGCCACCGCGTCGAACACCCGGATGCTGCCGAGCACATTGGTGCGCCAGGTGGTCGCCGGGTCGTGCGTCGGCTGGAACGCCCAGGCCAGGTGGATCACCGCGTCGGCGCCCGCGAACTCCTCCACGAGATCGAACCGCCGCGAGGCCAGGTCCACCGCCGACCACTCGGTCCTCGGTGGCGACCACTCGGGGATCCGCCGGGCCAGTCCCCGTACGGACCCGATCTCCGGATCCTCCGAGAGCACGCGCACCACGCTGGTCCCGACGTTGCCGGTGGCGCCCGTGACGACGACCCTCATGCCCGTTCCGCTGCTCACCTTCCGCTCCTCTCGGCCGCACGCTCCCGCGGAGCGGACCGGGTACCCCTCCGGTCGCGGGGGAAAGAAAAAAGGAAGCCCCGACCGCGACGGGGGAATCACGGTCGGGGCGGTCACGAGGTGGGCGCGGACGGCGGTCGCCTCTCGGCGAAAGGCTCCACAGGGCTTCAGCCGAACGATCGTCCCTGTGGGCGGAAGGTGAGGCCCGGGGACACTGTCCCATCCGCACCCACGGCTTGTTCAACGGGAGACCACCCTCGGGTGTTCCGCGGTTCGGCCCCATTTGGGGTGATCCGCGTCACCACTCCCGGGGCCGCACGGCCGGGCGGTCTCACCGGCCCCGCACATCGGGGTCGAGCTCGGCCCAGAGGTTCTCCGCCTGGAGCAGCAGGGTGCCCAGGACGGCCGTCCGTGCGGCGCCCCGTCCGGCCTGTTCCCGCAGCCCCTCCTGAAGCCTCTCGTGGAGCTCGCGCATCACCGCCTCGGTCCGCCCGTCCAGACCCGGGTCCGGCGTCCCGTCGCCGTCCAGCAGGCGGTCGGCCTCCGCGTGGCAGGCGTCGCCGAGCAGTTCCAGCAGCTCGGCGTAGCAGCGCAGGACCGCCGCGTCGGGCGGGGCGGGGGTGCGGTCCTCGTCGGCGGCCACCGCCAGTGTGCGGGTGAGCGCCGTGACGTGCCCGGTGACGCGGCCGAACCGCTCGTCCTCGTCCTCCGGCGGCAGGGCCTCGGTCGGTGCCCGGTGCAGGGCGCGCAGCGCACCCGAGGTCAGCCGCAGGCTCTCCTTGCTCCAGCCGCGCGCCGAACGCAGCGCCTCCACCCGGTACTGCAGGCGCGTCGAGGCGCCGAGCCGGGCGGCGGCGGTCTGCGCGTCCCACTCGTTCCCCCGCAGATCCCCGGCGACGTCCCGCAGCACGTCCCCCGACTCCCGGGCGAGCCCCGCCAGGTTCTCCCGCACGTCCCGCAGGTGGATCGGCGGCAGGACGAGCGCGTTGACGGCCACGCCGATGCAGGCGCCGAGCGCCGCCTGCCCCAGCCGGTGTCCCACGGCGGCCGCGCTCACCGTTCCCGAGGCGATCGTGAACACCGCCGTGGTGGCGGCGTAGATGCCCTGGTCGCCGAAGCGGGGCCAGTTCGACAGCAGCATCAGCACCGGTACGGACAGGACGAGGGCGCCCGTCGTGTCGCCGGTGACGGCCTGGGCCCCCGAGGCGACCAGGGCCCCGATGCAGATGGCGGCGAACTGCCGCGTCGCCTGCACCAGCGAGCTGTACACGGTGGCCTGCACCAGGACCAGTGCCACCCAGGGCGCCATCAGGGCCATCGGGTCGCCGAGCCAGACCCGTGCCACCAGCCAGGCGAGCAGCGCCGCCGCGGCGGCCTTCAGCGACTGGACGACCAGGTCCCGCTCCCGCCCGGGCCCCTCCCAGGCGGCGCGCGCCGCCCGGCCGACGGCCAGCGCGTCCCGCCGTACGGCGTCCGCCGCCCGCGACACCAAGGCCGCCCGCCCGGCGGTGCCCCCCGGCCGTGCCTCTTCCCTCACACACGTCATGGGCTGCGGGTATCCCGGTCGTGCGGGGGCTCATGCCCCCTGGCTCCCCGCAGCGCGTCCCACTGTCCCCGGGAACTCATGCCAGGGGGCTGTCCGACAGGGACGCCAGGAGGTGGGCCGGGTCGGCGTAGACCGCGTCCGCGCCGGCCTCCTCCAGATCGGCGCGCGGAATGCCGCCGCACAGCACGCCCACGCAGCGCACCCCGGCGCGGCTGCCCGCCCGCATGTCCCACACGGTGTCGCCGACGAACACCGCCCGCTCCGCCGGCACCCCGGCCAGCTCCAGGGCGTGCTCCACGGGCTCCGGCGCGGGCTTGCCCTCGGCGACGTCGTCGGCGCTGGCCGTGGCCGTGATCGCCTCGTCCGCCCCGAGCGCCCTGCGCAGCGCGCTCAGCTCGGCGCCGCCCGCCGAGGTGGCGAGCACGACCTTCCAGCCGTCCCCGTGCAGCCGCTTCAGCAGCCGCCCGGCGTCCGGCAGTGCGGGCAGCCGGTCGAAGTACTGTCCGTACAGCGCCTTGTGCGCGGCGCTCAGCTCCCCGTCCCGGTCCTCGCCCAGCAGATGGGCGACCAGGTCGGAGGAGGACAGGCCCACGGCCCGGTGGACGGCGTGCATCGGCACCCGGTGGCCCGCCTGCCGCAGCGCCTCCCACCACGCCGTCACGTGCAGGTGGTTGGTGTCGACCAGAGTGCCGTCGACGTCGAACACGGCAGCCCGTTCCATACGCGGTCCTTTCGTCTCCTCGGGGCCGTACGGGTACCACCCCAGCCGCCGGCCACGCCGGAGGGCGGCCTCCGCTCCCGGGCCGGGCCGGCGGCTCGTCCGGGGACCAGGTGGTGACCACCCGTCCGGGCGGCGGTGCGGAAGGCCCGGACGCGGTACGTCGGCGCCGGCGACCGCTCCAGCGGGAACGCGATCCGCTCCGACGCCTCGACGGGCTCCGTCGGCACCTCCTGGTTCCAGGGTTCCCGGATCCCCCGGGGTGCGTACGGCCGTACGGCGGAAGCGCGGTTTGTCCGGTGCGCACCCGGGTACTGCGTGCCCCGATCCGCCCCGTGCCGTTCAGGAGGCCCGCATGTCCGCTCCCCGCACCAAAGTCGCCGTGATCACCGGTGCCGACTCCGGCATCGGCCGGGCCACCGCCGTACGCCTGGCCGCCGCGGGCATGGACGTCGGCATCACCTGGCACAGCGACCAGGAGGGCGCCGAGCGGACGGCCGAGGAGGTCCGGGCGAACGGGCGGCGGGCGGAGACGGCGCCGATGGACCTCACCCGGCTGCCCGCCGCCGCGGACACCGTCGACGAGCTGTGCGAGCGCCTGGGCCGTGTCGACGTGCTGGTCAACAACGCCGGTACGGGCACGATGACGCCCTTCCTCGAACTGGAGCCGGCGACGGTCCGCGAGGTGCTCGACGTCGACCTGGTGGGCCCGTTCCTGTGCGGGCAGAAGGCGGCACGGCACATGATCCGGCAGGGCGACGGGGGCCGCATCGTCAACGTCACCTCCGTCCACGAGCACCAGCCCCGGGTGGGCGCCGCGCCGTACTGCGCGGCCAAGGGCGGTCTGGGGCTGCTCACCCAGGTGATGGCGCTGGAGCTCGCCGAGCACGGCATCACCGTCAACGCGGTCGCGCCGGGCGAGATCGCCACGCCCATGACCGGCCAGGAGGACACCGACCCGCACACCGAGAGCCGTCCCGGCGTCCCGCTCGGGCGGCCCGGTGACGCGCGCGAGGTCGCGGCCGTCATCGCCTTCCTCGCCGGACCGGACTCCTCGTACGTCACCGGCGCCTCCTGGACCGTGGACGGCGGCATGCTCAGGATGGGCCCGCAGGCCGGCTCGCACCTGACGAGCGACGACTGGCGGCGGCCCTGAGGGGGGCGGGGCCGCGGTCCGGCCGGGGCGTGGACCCCGCGTCCGCGCGGTTCCCGCTCTACCCTCGAGGCATGACCGAAAGCGCGAGCCCGTACATGTCGCACCCGCGGATCATGGTGCTCGGGGTACAGCCCGGGACGCCGCCGTTCCGGATCGTGGAGATCGACGGACAGGTGGTCGGCGAGGCCAAGGCTGTCACCGACGTGCTGCAGGCCGCCGCCGCGTTCGGGATCACGGTCCACGACCTGGACGATCCGGACGTGGTCCGCTGGGTGGGCGGGGACAAGTTCACCTGGACCGTGCACTAGGCCGCCGGACGCGGCCCCGGTGCCACGGGGCGCGGTCGGCACCGCGGAGCGCGGTCCCCGGTTCTCCAGGGCACGGTCCCCGGGCGGCCGTCCGCGGTTCCGCACCGCGTGTGCGGCGCCCGGGCGCGGCGACGTGCGCCGGCCCGCGGTCACTCACCCCTTCGGTCTCCGCGCGTGCACGGCCCGGCTCAGCCGCCGTCCCGCGAACAGGTAACCGATCAGCGCCCCGCAGGTGTTCAGGATGACGTCGTCGATGTCGAAGGCACGCCCCGTCACCAGGGTGCCCTGCGCGGACTCCACCAGCAGCATCACCGCGGCGGTCAGCGCGAGGACCCGCAGGAACCCGCGCGTCCGCGGTGCGACGACCGGCGCGAGGACGCCGAAGGGCACACCGAGCAGGATGTTGCCGCCGACCTGGCGCACGGCGTCGCGCAGCGCGGGCTGGTCGAGATAGGCCCGCAGCGAGCGGCCCGGACGCAGATTGGTGTGGGTCAGCGCCTCCGAGGCGGGGGAGGGCTGCAGCGTGAGCCGGGCCAGGACCACCGCGAAGGCGACCATGAACACGAAGGCGCACAGCATCGCCAGCAGCCTCAGGGGCAGCGGGAGCGGACGCCGGTCGCTCCCCTCCCCGGACCCGCGCCCGGGTGGGCCGGGACGCCGGCGTGCCAGGGAGCGCGGACGTGGGGCGGCACGGGCCATTCTCTCCTCCAGTCGTCGACTTCCTTGCGGCTTCCCCGTGCGATGCGCAGGTCACCCGTTCAGTCGCCGTAGGTGACCCGCACCTGCTCGAACCCCAGGGAACGCAGCAGGCCTTCGAGCATCTCCGTGGTGTTGGCCTCGGCCCGCGCGGTCAGTCCGCTCTCCTTCGCCGCGTCGCCGATGTGCCGCACCGCGAGCTTCTGCACGGCCTGTTCGCCGCCCGGGTTGTCCGAGAAGAAGTCACCGAGGCGGTCGAGCAGCCCGCGCTGCTTGGAGACGGCGTAGGAACGCTCGGGGTCCAGTGCCGGAGTGCCCAGACGGGCGTGGGGCAACCGCAGCGTGGCGGACGTACGGTCGTCGTCGACCCGTACGTCGTCCTCGTCCAGCCCGCCGAGGTCGACGTAGGCGTCCACGGTGCCCGCGCCCACGTACAGCGTGCGGCTGCCGCGGATCGCGTCGGGCAGGAACCTGGTGTCCTTCTCCAGGTCCACCACGACCTGGAAGTTCCCCGAGGCCGCGTCGTAACGGCTGATGTCCCGGACGGACTCCAGCAGTGCGGGGCCGGAACGGTCGTGGGTCCGAGTGCCGAAGAGGTCCTTCAGTCCCGGCAGCACGCTCAGCCGGATCCCGGCGAACAGCACGGCGAGCAGCAGCACCAGCGCGATCAGCGCCTTCGTCCAGCCCGGTGTGCGGGAGGGGAGGCTCTTGAGAGGGGTCGTCATGACGGCGGCTCTCCTTCCTCCTGTCCGCTTGCCCCCCGACCGCCGGACCAGACAGGGCGGTTGAGGGGTATTCGACGCCGCGGGAAGCACGAGGGGCGCACGCCCGCGCCCACCGAGCGGAGTTCCCGTCGTCACACCGGGCCGGACGTGGCCCCGGGCCGTTCCAGGGCCGCGTCCAGCGTGGGGTGCGGGGGCAGCAGGCGGGTCAGGCCGGTGATCCGCAGCATGCGCAGGGTCAGCGGGTGGGCGCAGACGAGGTGCAGCCGGCCGTGCTCGGCCGGGACCCGGTGCCGGGCCCGGAACAGCAGGCGCAGACCGGAGCAGTCGAAGAACTCGACCCGGGTCAGGTCGATCACGACCCGGGCGTCCGAAGCAGCCGTCGCCGCGTCCAGATGCGGGACGATCTCCTCGGCCGCGGCGATGTCGATCTCACCGCGGAACTCCAGCACCGTGTGTCCCCGGTCCTGGTGGACGCGCAGATGCCGGGTCAGCGGCGCAGGTCCGTACCGCACGACGCCATCGCCTCCAGCCTGCTCCGTGCACAGGGCGGGGATCGACTCCAACACCCTTGTCTGTTCTGCAAGTTACCCTTGGACGACTGAATTTGAGCACGTTCGATTGACATATGTCTTCGAATTGCGACCGAGTTCTTCCAGGGTTCTCGCGGGGCGCGTGCACGGCGCGGGCACGGGCACGGGCGGTCCGGCCCCGCCCGTGCCCGCTCTCGGGCGGCGGTCAGTCGACCACCAGGACCAGCTTCCCGGTGGTCCGGCCGGTCCCGCCCCGACGGTGCGCCTCGGCGGCGTCGGCGAGCGGGAACGTGCCGGCGATCGTGGCGCGCAGGCCGCCCGACTCCACCAGCCCGGCGATCTCCTTCATGCCGGTGTGGTCGGCGTCCACCAGCATCCGCACCGCCCGGACCCCGAGCCGTTCGGCCTCCTCGTGGAACTCCGGGGACCCCACCGGCAGGATCGACACCACGATCCCGCCCGGCCGCAGTACGCGCAGGGAACGCAGCGCGTAGTCGCCGCCGATCGTGTCCAGCACGACGTCGACGTCCTTCACCGTCTCGGCGAAGTCCGTCTCCCGGTAGTCGACCGGCTCGTCCACGCCGATGCCGCGCAGGAAGTCGTGCTTGCCCGCGCTCGCCGTGCCGATCACGTACGCGCCGCGCGCCTTGGCGATCTGCACGGCCACGTGCCCGACCCCACCGGCCGCCGCGTGGATCAGCACCCGCTGTCCCGCCCGCAGGCCGGCCCGTTCCACCAGGGCCTGCCAGGCGGTGAGCGAGACCAGCGGGAGCGCGCCCGCCTGGACGTGGTCGACCCCGGCCGGCTTGCGGGCGAAGGCGCGGGCCGGGGCGGTCACGTACTCGGCGTGCGAGCCGTGGCCGAACGGGTAGGGCAGCATGCCGAAGACCTCGTCGCCGGGCTCGAACAGGGCCACGCCGATGCCCACCTCCTCCACCACTCCGGAGACGTCCCAGCCGAGCACGAACGGCGGTTCGCCGAGGAAGCCGCCCGTCTCGCGGTGCTTCCAGTCGGTGGGGTTGACCCCGGCGGCCCGTACCCGGACCAGTACCTCGTTCGGGCGCGGCGCCGGGCGCGGGAGGCGTACTTCCTTCAGGACCTCGGGCCCGCCGAGGACGTCCTGGCCGATGGCTCGCATCGTGTCGTCGTTGCTCATGCCGTTCAGCCTGCCGGGCCGCCCGCCGATCGGGTAGTGGCAAGATTGTCACTCTTCGATAGGATCGTGCCATGCGGCAGACGAAGCGCGCGACGCGGCGCACCGAACGGGTCGTGGTCCTCGCCCTCGACGGGGTCTACCCCTTCGAGCTGGGCATCCCCGCCCGGATCCTCGGCGCCGCCGACGGCCGGTACGAGGTGCTGACTTGCACCGTCGACGGGCGGCCGGTGCGCAGCAACGCCGACTTCGGCATCACGGTCGACCACGGTCCCGAGGTGCTGGCCACGGCGGACACGGTCGTGATCGC
This sequence comes from Streptomyces griseomycini, assembly GCF_014203535.1. GTDB lineage: Bacteria > Actinomycetota > Actinomycetes > Streptomycetales > Streptomycetaceae > Streptomyces > Streptomyces griseomycini. Next base: position 263,269 of record NZ_JACHJI010000010.1, on the reverse strand, counting down.
ACCGGTTTCACCCGACCGGGTGACCGGTGGACTGCCGGACGAGGTGGAGGCGGCCCTCGCGTCCATCCGCCCCGAGTCGCGCATCGTCTCCATCTGCACCGGTGCCTTCGTGCTCGCCGCGGCCGGTCTCCTCGACGGGAGGCGGGCGACCACGCACTGGCAGCTCGCCGGGCTGTTCCGGCGCATGTACCCGCACGTCGAGCTCGACCCGGACGTGCTCTTCGTCGACGACGGCCGGATCCTGACCTCCGCCGGAGCCGCGTCCGGGGTGGACGCCTGCCTCCACCTCGTCCGCGAGGACCACGGCAGCCGGCTGGCCAACACGGTCGCCCGGCGCTGCGTCGTCCCGCCGTTCCGGGACGGCGGGCAGGCCCAGTACATCGAACAGCCCGTGCCCGAGCAGGGGGCCGCGAGCACGGCGGCCACCCGCGCCTGGGCGCTGGAACGCCTCGGCGAACCGCTGGTGCTGGCCGACCTCGCCGCCCACGCCCGGATGAGCCTGCGCACCTTCGCCCGCCGCTTCCACGACGAGGTGGGCCTCAGTCCCGGCCGCTGGCTGATCCAGCAGCGCGTCGCCCGGGCCCGGCACCTGCTGGAGTCCAGCGACCTGACGGTGGATCAGGTCGCGGACCGGGTCGGCTTCGCCACCGGCGCCTCGCTGCGCCAGCACCTGCACGCCGCCATCGGGGTGTCACCGCAGGCCTACCGCCGCACGTTCCGGACGGCGCGCTGAACGAGGCGGACGCCGTTCCCGCGCAGGGCACTCGAACGGCACGCGCGCACTCCTCCCGGAAGCCACCGGGCACGGAACCCGACTGAATCCCGCGAGCGGGGACAGTCGTCACCTACCGGGCGGGGCAGGAGCGCCCCGCTCCTCGGACCCTGCGGAGGAGACATGGCACTGGTGGCTGCGGGCGTCGTGGTGCTCGACTGCGCCGAACCCGAGAAACTCGCCGGTTTCTACAAGGAGTTGCTGGAGGCGGAGGAGGTCGACGCCCATGCCAACCGGGTGGAGGTCCAGGCCGCCGACGGCTTCCGCCTCGCCCTGCGCCGTGACGTCAACGCGACCCCGCCGAGCTGGCCCCGGCCGGAGAACTCCCTCCAGGTGCACCTGGAGTTCGTGGTGGACGACCTGGACGCGGTGGAACGCCGGATCGTGGGCCTCGGCGGCCGCCCGGTGGAAACGGGCGACGCGTCCGGCCACACGGAGGAGCGCGGCTACGCCGACCCGGCCGGCCACTCCTTCACGGTCCGCCGAGGAGTGCCGACGGCACCCAAGCAGGGGTGACCCCCGTCACGCGGCGCGGTGGCGCGGCGGCACCGCGCCCGCCCGGCCCCCGGGCCGGTCCCGCGGGACCGGCCCGGGGCGGGTCAGTCGCGGCCGCCCTTGTCCGGGGCCGGCCAGGTGCCGGTGGAGCGCTCGATGAGCTTGGCGCCCGCACGGTCCACGGCGCTGCGCGCCACCGCGAAGATGGCGCCCTGGATCGCCGCCGCCAGCAGGATCTCGCCCCAGCGGCGGTCCCGGTCCAGCGCGTCGGGCGCGTTGTCCTCGTGCCGGATCACCTTCCAGGTCTTCTGGAAGGCGAGCCCCGCCACGGTACCGCTCGCCCAGCCCAGGGCGAACCCGATGGGCTTGTACGCCAGGGGGAGTTTCTTCTTCCTGCTCTTCTTCGCCACGTGGATCTCCTTGGTCCGCTTCCGTCGGTGGATGAGTGGGGGTCGGGGCGGTCAGGGACGGCCCCGGGCCGGGATCTCCTCGCCGGCCGGCACCGGCCCGGGCGGTGTCCCGTCCCCGAACGGCCGGCCGCCCAGCTCCTCGCGGTGATGGGGCGTCAGCCAGCCGGACGGGTCCGGACCGAGCGGCACGATGCCGGACGGGTTGATCCCGGTGTGCACTTGGTAGTAGTGCCGTTTGATGTGGTCGAAGTCGACGGTGTCGCCGAAGCCGGGCGTCTGGTACAGATCACGGGCGTACGCCCACAGCACCCGGTTCTCCGTCAGCTTCCACCGGTTGCACTTGAAGTGGCCGTGATACACGGCGTCGAACCGCACCAGCGTGGTGAACAGGCGGATGTCCGCCTCGGTGATCGTGTCGCCGACCAGGTACCGCTGCCCCTCCAGCCGTCGCGCCAGCAGCTCCAGCCGCCGGAACACGCCCGCGCACGCGGCTTCGTACTCCTCCTGGCCGGTCGCGAAGCCCGCACGGTACACCCCGTTGTTGACGTCCTCGAAGACGTCCGCCGCCACCGCGTCGATCTCGTCGCGCCGCGCCCGCGGATACAGGTCGGGCGCCCCCTCGCGGTGCAGGGCCGTCCACTCGGTGGCGAGGTCGAGGGTGATCTGCTGGTAGTCGTTGGTGACGAGCCTGCCGCTGGGCACGTCCACGACCGCCGGCACGCTCACCCCGCCCGGGTAGTCCGTCTCCCGCCGGTCGTACGCCTCGCTCAGGTACCGGATGCCGAGGACCGGGTCGCGGCCGTCCGGGTCCAGGGTGAAGCGCCAGCTGCGGTCGTCCTGGACGGGGTCGGCGACGGCCAGGGACAGGGCGTCCTCGAGTCCGAGCAGCCGCCGGGACACCAGCGCCCGACTCGCCCACGGGCAGGCGCGGCTGACGACGAGCCGGTAGCGCCCGGCCTCCACCGGCCACCCGTCCCTGCCGTCGGCGGTGATCCGGTCCGCGAAGTGCGCCTTCGACCGCTTGAACGCCTTCCTGCCGTAGGAGCTGTTGCCGCCGCCCCCGTCGTCGCGGGCCATGGTGCTCTCCTTCGCCGTACGGATGTTCCTGTCACCACGTTCCCCGTTTTCCGCGATCGGCACGGTGTGCCCCGGTCCGACCGGGGCAATCGGCCGACGTGAGTACACGATCGGATCGCAGAACCCGGGTCACCGTGCTGGTGGCCCTCGCAGCCAACCTGGTGATCGCGGCCGCCAAGGCCGTCGGCGGCCTGGCCGCGGCCTCCCCGGCCCTGCTGTCGGAGGCGGCGCACTCGGTGGCCGACAGCCTGAACGAGGTGTTCCTGCTGGCCGCGCTGCGGCGCAGCCGGCGCCCGGCCGACCGGCGCCACCCCTTCGGATACGGCAAGGAACGGTTCTTCTGGTCGCTGCTCGCCGCCGTCGGGATCTTCGTGATGGGCGGCTGCTTCTCCTTCTTCCAGGGCGTCGAGGCCCTCAGGGGCGGCGGCGAGGAGGATCTGAACGGCTACGTGGCCGGACTGATCGTGCTCGGCGTGGCCCTCCTCGCCGAGGGCGGCTCGCTGCTGCGAGCGCTGTACCAGGTGCGCAAGCAGGGGGACCGGGGCCGGGGACTGCGCGATCCGGCGCTGCGCACGGTGATCGCCGAGGACGGCACCGCGGTCCTGGGCGTCACCCTGGCCGCCGCGGGCATGGTGCTGCACATGACCACCGGGCAGGTGGTGTGGGAGGCGGCCGCCTCGCTCGCCATCGGCACGCTGCTGGTCTACGTGGCCTACCGGCTGGGGCGTGAGGCCCGCGACCAGCTGATCGGCCAGGCCGCGGACCCGGAGGCGAGCGGGCGGATCCGGGCGCTGCTCCGGGCGCAGCCGGAGATAGACAGCGTGGAGGCGCTGTTCACGATGAAGACGGGCCTCGACACCACGCTGGTGGCGGCCCGCGTCGACCTGGTGCCCGGCCTGGACAGCGAGCGGGTGGAGGAGGTCGCCGTGCGCATCAAACGGTCCATCACCGGTCTGGTCCCCGAGGCGGAACAGGTCTTCCTCGACGTCACCGACCGGCGTGCCTTCGACGCGCGGGAGGCGTGGGAAGACCCCGCCGCGACGGGGGAACGCGGCGGGGCCTGACTCACCGGTGCCCGGCGGGCGGCGCTTCATGCGCGCCGGATCGCGGAATATTCCCCCGCCGCGCGGGGCGCCCCGGGCGTCTTCCTCCCGGCGTCAGTCCTCGTCGGCCGGCTCCAGCACGAAGACCGGGATCTCCCGGTCCGTCTTCTCCTGGTAGTCGGCGTACGGCGGATAGGCCGCGACGGCACGCTTCCACCACTCGGCCTTCTCGTCCCCCGAGACCTCCCGGGCCGTCATGTCCCGCTTCACCGGGCCGTCCTGGAGCTCGACGCGCGGGTCGGCCTTGAGGTTGTGGTACCAGACCGGGTGCCTGGGCGCTCCGCCCAGCGACGCCACGGCCGCGTAGCGCCCCTCGTGCTCGACCCGCATCAGCGGCGTCTTGCGCAGCTTGCCGCTCCTCGCGCCCCGGCTGGTCAGCAGGACGACGGGCCTGTCCGTGCCCTGCAGGGTGGTCCCCTCCGTGCCACCGGAACTCTCGTACAACTCCACCTGCTCGCGCACCCACCGTGTCGGACTGGGTTCGTACTCGCCCTCGAGAGGCATGGCAACCGTCCTGTCGTCGTGTCCTGCGGCTGAGTCGATCACAGGTACAAGACCCCCGCAGCCGGGATTCATCCGTACCGGTCCCCGCCCGCTCCGCCGGACGGGCCTCAGGCCGGGGCGACGGCCATCCGTGCCGCGAGCGCCGTCATCACCCCGCTCGCCACCAGCGCGGTCACCAGCCGCCCCCGGCGACCGGTCAGGGCCCGGCCCAGCAGGGCGCCGCCCCCGGCCAGCAGCACCTGCCAGCTCGCGGACGCGGCGAACGCCGCCGTCACGAACACGGTCTGCTCCACGGCCCCGGCCGCCCGCCCGCCCTGGGAGCCGAGCACCAGCGCCGTGAAGTAGATCACGGTGGCGGGGTTGAGCAGGGTGATCCCGAGCAGCGCCAGGTACGCCCGCGCGGGGCTCGGGGGAGCGGGGCCGGAGCGGGTGGCGAGCCGACCGCCGCGGTACCGCCGTACGGCGTCGGCCGCGCCCCACGCCGCCAGCGCGAGCAGCACCAGCACGCAGACCCAGCGCAGCGGCCCCAGCGCGGGCCGCAGCGCCGACGCCAGGGCGGAACCACCGGCCACGGCCGCGAGGGCGTACAGGCCGTCGGCCGTGGCGACGCCGAGGGCCGCGCAGACCCCGGTGCGCAGGGAGGTGCGGGCGGTGAGGGAGACGAGGTAGGTCCCGACGGCACCGACGGGGACGGCGATGCCGTACCCGGCGAGCAGCCCCGCGACGAGGGCGGCCGTCATGAGCGCGGTGGCGTCGGCCCTCCCGGCGGGCCGGACCTCTGCTGTCGGCCCGCGGGGGTGGTGTCGGGCAGCGGCGCAGGAACGCGGGATGCAGGCATGGCTGGATCCTGGGGCCGGACGCCCGGGACGGACAACCGGTTTTCCGGAAGGGCGCGTCACCCCCGTGGAGCCGCCGCCGTGCGGTCCCACACCGCTCACTGTCCGGCTCCACGCCGTCCGCCGTCCCGTCTCACGCCGCCCGCAGCAGCACGCCCGCCGCCTCGCGGGCCCGGGCCGCGGGCTCCGTGGTACGCGTGATGCCCGCGGTGACCATCGCCCCCTCGGCCAGCAGGTACAGCTGCCCGGCCACCGCGTCGGGCAGTCCGGCGGCGGCGACGAGCCGGGCGAGGTACGCGCGGAACGCCCGCTTGTGCGCCCGGACCTGGGCGGCCACACGGGGAGAGGTGGCGCCGAGCTCTCCGTGGGCGTTGATCCAGGCGCAGCCGCGGAAGTCCGGTTCGGCGAACCACTCCTCGAGCCGGTCGAAGACGGCCAGGACGCGCCGCTCCGGGTCCTCGTACCGGTCGACGTGGGCGGCGAGCCGCTCGCGCCAGCGTGTGTCCCGCCGCTCCAGATACGCCTCCACCAGCAGGTCCTTCGAGGGGAAGAGCTGGTAGAGCCGCTTGAGGGAGACCCCGGACGTGCCGCGCACCTCGTCCATGCCGACGGACTGCACCCCGCGCCCGTAGAACAGCTCCTCCGCGGCGTCCAGGGCCCGCTCGCGGGCGGCTGCGCTGTCCATGGACCGACCACTCCTTGACGTGAGAACGAACGTTCTCCTACGGTAGCAGGGCTCGGGAGAACGGCCGTTCTCCCGAGCCCCGCCGCCCCTTCCCAGGGAGACACCGTGACCGATCGCCCGCCCCTGCCCCCGTTCACCCGTGAGACCGCCGCGCAGAAGGTCCAGGCGGCCGAGGACGCCTGGAACACCCGCGATCCGCACAAGGTCGCCCTCGCCTACGCGCCGGACTCGGTGTGGCGCAACCGCGACACCTTCGTCACCGGCCGCGCCGCGATCGTCGGACTGCTGACCGCCAAGTGGGAGCGCGAGCGGGAGTACGCCCTGCGCAAGGACCTCTGGGCCTTCGACGGCAACCGCATCGCGGTGCGCTTCCAGTACGAGTGCCGGGACGCCGAGGGCCAGTGGTGGCGTTCGTACGGCAACGAACTGTGGGAGTTCGACGAGCACGGCCTGATGACCCGGCGCGAGGCGAGCATCAACGACGTGCCGATCGCGGAGCGGGACCGCCGCATCCTCGGGCCCCGCCCCGAGTCGGAGCGGGGCCGCGGCCTCCCGGTCCGGTGATCCGGTGCGGGGAGGGGGCCTTCGCGGACACCGGGGGAGTGGTTAGGGTTCCCGGATGACCGAACCCGCCGAGCAGCACGGGAAACCCTTCCTCTGCGCCGTGGTCTGCGCCGCCGGTGTCGCCGCGGACGTCAGCAAGCTGATCACTGCCGCGCAGGAGCGGAACTGGGAGGTCGGGGTCATCGCGACACCGGTCGCCCTGAACGGCTTCTTCGACACCGCAGCCGTCGAGGCGCAGACCGGCCGCCCGATCCGGTCCGCCTGGCGTACACCGGGCGAGCCGCGCCCCTTCCCGGCGCCCGACGCCGTGGTGGTCGCGCCCGCCACCTTCAACACCCTCAACAAGTGGGCGGCCGGCATCGCGGACACCCTCGCCCTCGCCACCCTGTGCGAGACCGCCGGTCTCGGCGTGCCGATCGCCGTCCTGCCGTGCGTGGCCGACGCGCTGGCGGCCCACCCCGCCTACCGGGAGAGTCTGAGGCGGCTGCGCGGCATGGGCGTGCGCTTCGGCGATCCGTACACCGGGGAGACGGAACCGGGCGGCGCACGGCCGGAGTTCGGCTGGGAGCGGGCCCTGGACCTCGTACGGCCGGGCTGACGCGGGGCCGGGGCGCCCCGGCCGCGTCAGGGCCCGTCGCCCGGCTCCAGCACCGTGAGGAACACCGTGGACGCGTTGCCGGCGACCGGGACGGGGCCGGCCCGCCACGGCACCTTCAGGGGCTCCCGTTCGTCCGGCGGGGTCACCAGGAGCGCCGCCGGGGTGGCCGTGCGGGCGCCGCTCGCCCCGGGACTCGCGTACCGCAGTCCCGCCCAGGCGCTCTCGCCGGGCGCCAGCGCGACGGTGGCCGCGCCGCCGGGGGAGCGCTCGGGGTCCGGACCCAGCTGCGCGCCGGACGCGTCCACGAAGGCGGCGCCCGGATAGCCGTACAGCGTGCAGGTGCGGGAGGAGACGTTCGTCAGCACGACGGGGAAGTTGCGCTGTCCCGCTCCCGGGTCCATCCGGCCGACGGCGGCCCTCAGCTCGGAGGTGCGGCACCGGGTCCCCGAGCGGCCCGCGTCCCCGGTGGCCGTCGGGACCGCGTCGCTCGGGGAAGCGGCGGCCCGGCCCGGGACGGCGCCGGGGGGAGAGTCACCGCCCGTCCGGCCGGTGAGCACCGCGGGCCGCGGGGAGGCGCCCGCCGTGCCGCCCTCGGTGCCGCAGGAGGCCAGTGCGCCCAGCACGGCCAGCGCGCCCGCGAGCGAGACGACCGAGGCGGCGGACGCTGCCGAGCGCCGTGACCTGCGTGACCTGTTCACCATGCTCCACCCCGTCCGTAGAGGTTCCTCACGTACGGTCGTCGGCGCCCGGCCGGGCGGCCGGAGGGCGCCCTCACATCTCGTCCACCAGGGCCATCTCCGCCCAGATGGTCTTGCCGTCGGCCGTGTGCCTGGTGCCCCAGCGCTGGGTGAGCTGCGCGACCAGCAGCAGTCCCCGGCCGCCCTCGTCCCAGGTCTTGGCCCGGCGCAGGTGCGGGGCCGTGTGGTTGGTGTCGGACACCTCGCAGATCAGCGTCGAGGCATCGTGGATCAGCCGCAGCCGGATCGGCGGGGCCCCGTACCGGATGGCGTTGGTGACCAGCTCGCTCACCACCAGCTCGGCGGTGAACGACGCCTCGGTCAGCGCCCAGTCGGCCAGCTGGTCGAGGACCTGCTTGCGGATGGGGGCGACCAGCGCCGGGTCCGCGGGGATGTCCCAGGTGGCGACCTGCGACGACGGCAGCCCGTGCGTACGGGTCAGCAGCAGGGCCACGTCGTCGTGCGTGCCGCCCGGTGAGAGCAGGGTGTGCAGGACGCGGTCGCAGGTCTCGTCGAGCGAGCCGGAGGCGTTCGACAGCGCCTCGCGGAGCAGTGCCTGACCGACCTCCATGTCCCGCGCGGGAGGCGTGATCAGCCCGTCGGTGTAGAACGCCAGCACCGTGTTCTCGGGCAGCTCGAACTCGGCCGACTCGAAGGGCAGTCCGCCCGTGCCCAGTGGCGGACCGGAGGGCAGGTCGAGCTGCCGGGCCGGACCGCCCGGCGGGATCAGCACCGGCGGGAGGTGCCCCGCCCGCGCCAGGGTGCAGCGCCGCGACACCGGGTCGTACACCGCGTACACGCAGGTCGCGCCGACCTCGCCGGGGCCGGTGTCGCTGCCCCACTCGTGCGACAGGTGCTGGACCAGGTCGTCGAGGTGGGTGAGCAGTTCGTCGGGGGCCAGGTCGATGTCGGCGAGGGTGCGGACGGCGGTGCGCAGCCGGCCCATGGTCGCGGAGGCCTGGATGCCGTGGCCGACGACGTCCCCGACCACCATGGCCACCCGCATCCCGGACAGCGGGATCACGTCGAACCAGTCGCCGCCCACACCGGAGCGCGCGGCCGGCAGGTAGCGGGTGGCCGCCTCCACGGCGGCCGTGCGCGGCAGGGTGCGGGGGAGCAGGCTGCGCTGGAGCGCGAGGGTGGTCTCGCGTTCGCGGGAGTAGCGGCGGGCGTTGTCGATGCAGACGGCGGCGCGCGCGGTGACCTCCTCGGCCAGCAGCACGTCGTCGTGGTCGAAGGCGTCGGGGCGCCGGAAGCGGGTGAAGGCGGCGACGCCGAGGGTGGTGCCGCGTGCCTGGAGCGGGACGGACAGCATCGAGTGGACGTCGAACCGCCGCACCTGCCGGGCGCGCGTCTCGTCCACCGCGAGCCACGGGTCGAGATCACCGGACTCCACCGAGGCCACGACGCTGTGGCCCGCGATCAGCGAGTCGGCCTGGGGCGCGGCGGCCGGGTAGACGACCACCTCGCCGACGTCGGCGACCGACTCGGGGTTGCCCGGGGTGAGGGAGTGGTGGGCGACCCGGCGCAGCGAGACCGGCAGGGTCAGCGGGCCGACGGGCTCACCGCCGGGTTCCTCGGGCTCGAGCAGGTCCACGCTGACGAAGTCGGCGAGCGCCGGCACGCAGACCTCCGCCAGCTCCTGTGCCGTACGGGTGACGTCGAGGGTGGTGCCGATGCGGATGCTGGCCTCGTTGACCAGTTGCAGCCGCTCCCGCGCCCGGAACTGCTCGGTGAAGTCGTGGGCCGTCACGCACACGCCCCGCACCCGGCCGGAGCCGTCGGTGAGCGGTGCGAGCCGGGCCAGCCAGGCGTGCGGGCGCTCCTCGCCGGTGGCCTTCATGTACGTCTGCATGTCGTGCGGCCGGCCGGTGCGCAGCACCCGGTCCAGGTGCTGTTCCAGCTCGGAGTGCTGGGGCCGGCCGCCGATGTCGGTGGGCTTCAGCCCCCGCAGGTGGTCGGCCGGGAGCCCCAGGAGGTCCGCCATGGCGTCGTTGATCCCGCGCAGCCGCAGCCGCCTGTCGAAGACCATGGTGGCGCAGGGCGACTGGAACACGGCCAGCCTGACCAGCGGATCGTCGGGCAGTGCGTGCTCCTCGACCTCCAGCGGGGTGACGGCGAGCCAGTCACCGGGACCGCCGTCCGCCGGCTGTCTGTGGTGGGCGAGCACCCAGACGGTGACGGTGCCGCCGCCGCGGTGCCGCAGCACGAGCGAGCCGCTCCAGCGCGTGTTCATCGGGGGCCGGGGCATGTCGGCGCGGTCGGCCAGCAGCTCGGCGGCCGGGCGGCCGACGACCTCCTCGGCCGTGTGCCCCAGCAGCAGTCGCGCGCCCTCGCTCCACCGCGCGAGCGTGCCGTCGGCGGCGATGACGGCCCGGGCCGTCACGGCATCGTCGAACGGGTCGTCCGGCCTCATCGTCGCCACTCCATCGCGCACACTCACCGTGAACCGGTGTATCGCCTGAGTTCCAGCCTAGTGCGTCACGGCCCGACGCGGAGCGGAACCCCGTTCCGTCCGTCACGCGGGACAGTCCTGTCCCAACCGTTGACGCAGCGTCACCCCTGTCACAACATGGTCTGCGCACGGATCATGGGAGCGCTCCCATAGCGTGTGTCCCTTCCTCGCGCCACCCGCACCTCCGCAGAGGAGCCCAGACGTGAACAGACGCAGAACCGCCCTGCTGTCCCTGACCGGCCTGCTGGCGACCGCGCTCACCGCGCTGCCCACCGCACCCGCCGGGGCCGACGAGGTCGAGCAGGTCAAGAACGGCACCTTCGACAACGGCACCGACTCCTGGTGGACGACGAGCAACCTCACGGCCGGCGTCACCGACGGCCGGCTGTGCGCCGACGTCCCCGGCGGCACCGCCAACCGCTGGGACGCGACGATCGGCCAGAACGACATCGCCCTCGTCGCCGGGGAGTCGTACCGCTTCTCCTTCACCGCCACCGGCACCCCCGCCGACCACGTGGTGCGCGCGGTCGTCGGCCTGTCGGCGGCCCCCTACGACACCTACTACGAGGTCAGCCCGCAGCTCAGCGTCTCCGGCAACACCTACTCGTACACCTTCACCGCACCCGCCGACACCGCCCAGGGCCAGGTCGCCTTCCAGATCGGCGGCAGCGCCGAGCCGTGGCGGTTCTGCACGGACGACGTCTCCCTGCTGGGCGGCGTGGCGCCCGAGCCGTACGAGCCCGACACCGGCCCGCGGGTCCGCGTCAACCAGGTCGCCTACCTGCCGTCCGGCCCCAAGAACGCCACCCTGGTCACCGACGCCGCCGAGAAGCTGCGCTGGCGGCTGGAGAACCGCGACGGCCGGGTGGTCGCCCACGGCTGGACCGTGCCGCGCGGCACGGACGTCTCCTCCGGGCAGAACGTCCACTCGATCGACTTCGGCCGCTACAAGAAGCGCGGCGAGGGCTACACCCTGGTCGCCGACGGGGAGACCAGCCGCCCCTTCGACATCGGCGCCCGCGCCTACGAGACGCTGCTGACCGACGCCGCGAAGTTCTACTACCCCCAGCGCAGCGGCCTCGCGATACGCGACGACCTGCGCCCGGGCTACGCCCGCCCCGCCGGGCACCTGGGCGTGGCGCCCAACCAGGGCGACACCGACGTGCCGTGCCAGCCGGGAGTGTGCGACTACCGCCTCGACGTCTCCGGCGGCTGGTACGACGCCGGCGACCACGGCAAGTACGTCGTCAACGGCGGCATCTCCGTCTGGGAGCTGCTGAGCACCTACGAGCGCGCGCTGCACGCCCGCACCGGTGACCCGTCGGCCTTCCGGGACGGCACGCTCGACATCCCCGAGAGCGGCAACAAGGTGCCCGACCTGCTCGACGAGGTCCGCTGGGAGCTGGAGTTCCTGCTGAAGATGCAGGTGCCCCAGGGCGAGCCGCTGGCCGGCATGGCGCACCACAAGATCCACGACGAGGCGTGGACCGGCCTGCCGCTGCTGCCCAGCGACGACCCGCAGAAGCGGGAGCTGCACCCGCCGACCACCGCCGCGACCCTCAACCTGGCGGCCGCCGCCGCGCAGGCGGCCCGCCTCTACAAGCCCCATGACCGCGAGTTCGCGGCCCGGGCGCTCGAGGCCGCGCGCACGGCCTGGGCGGCGGCGCTCGCCCACCCGGACGTGTACGCCGACGAGAACGACGGCATCGGCGGCGGGGCCTACCCCGACCGGAACGTCGAGGACGAGTTCTACTGGGCGGCGGCCGAGCTGTACCTCACCACGGGCGAGAGGGACTTCCGCGACTTCGTGCTCGACTCCCCGGTGCACACCGCCGACATCTTCGGCCCGCTCGGCTTCGACTGGGCCCGCACCGCGGCGGCGGCCCGCCTCGACCTGGCGACGGTACCGAACCGGCTCCCCGGCCGGGACAAGGTGCGCCGCTCCGTCGTCGAGGGCGCCGACCGCTACCTGGCCACGCTGAAGGCCCACCCGTACGGCATCCCGTACGCCCCGGAGGACAACAAGTACGACTGGGGATCCACCCACCAGGTCCTCAACAACGCGGTCGTCCTGGCCACCGCCTACGACATCACCGGGGCCGCCAAGTACCGTGACGGGGCCGTCCAGACCATGGACTACGTCCTGGGCCGCAACGCGCTGAACATCTCGTACGTCACCGGCTACGGCGAGGCCGCCGCGCACAACCAGCACAGCCGCTGGTACGCCCGGCAGCTCGACCCGGCGCTGCCCCAGCCGCCGGACGGATCGCTCTCCGGCGGCCCGAACTCCAGCATCCAGGACCCCGTGGCCCAGGCCAAGCTCCAGGGGTGCGTCGCCCAGTTCTGCTACATCGACGACATCCAGTCCTGGTCGACCAACGAGATCACCATCAACTGGAACGCCGCGCTGACCCGTGTGGCGGCCTTCGTGGCCGACCAGGGCTAGCCGCCGTCCCGCCGGGCCGGCGGCCGTTCGGACGCCGGCCCGTGCTCCACGGGCCGTTCGCGGGCGGTCAGGGTGTGCAGACGGGCCCGGTCGAGCGGCTCGTGGACCTCCACGTACTCCCCGTGCGGACAGCCGAAGACCTCGCCCAGCACGAACACCGCGCGCTCCGGCGGCGTCAGCGTCTCCGGCACCACCGGCATCGCCAGTGACACCGGCCCGGCGCGCAGCGCCGGGTCGCCCGCGTCCTCGTCCGTCACCAGTGGCTCGGGCAGCCGGGGACCGACGCAGGTCTGCCGGCTGCGGCCGACCGCGGCGCGGCGCTCCAGCGCGTGGTTCACCGCGACCCGCACGAGGCAGGCGCGGGGGTGGGCGACGCCGTCCGGGGGCGCGCCGCCACCGCGGGCCGTCCAGCACAGCCAGGTCTCCCGCAGGACGTCGTCCGTGCCGGCGACGCTGCCCAGCATGTCGTGGACGATGCCGGACAGCAGCTCGCGACGGCCGAGGAAGACCACGGTCGCGTCGTCGGGCCGGGCGTCGGTGCCGGGAACGGTGGTTCGGGACACGGCTGGCCTCCCCGGTGCGCGCTCACCACTGCGAGGGGGGGAAGCGGGCCGGAACGTGACATCGCGGGACGCGCATGTGACGCACCTCTCTGCCCGGAACCCGTCCTCACCCCGGCGGGTACCGCTCGACGTGCCGCTTGACGTGGGGTTATTTACGTGCCAGTACCCGAGCGGTACCGTAGGGGCATGCCTGCTCTCAACGTGGAGTTCAGCGACCGCGAGCTGGAGGACCTGCGGCAGATCGCCAAGGAACGCGGTACGTCCATGAAGGCGCTCGTGCGGGAGGCGGCCGCGGCCGACATAGCCCGTCACCGGGCGCTGCAGGAGGGCGCGGAGGAGTTCCGCCGGTTCTTCGCGTCCCACGCGGACGAATTCGCCGCCGCGTTCCCGGACGACGAATCCCCTGCCAAGGGCGAGGGACGGGCCGCCTGACCGATGGCCCCCGTCCTGCACATCGACGTGCCCTGGCTGCTCCAGCGGCACGAGGAGGTCCTTCCGGACCAGCCCACCATCAACGACTTCTCCGCGCTGGTCGCCGCCGTCGCCCGGCACCGCGTCGACCCGCCCCGCCTCGGCGTGGACTCCGACCCGGCCTGGCGGGCCGCGGCCCTGCTGCACACCCTCGCCGTGCTCCGGCCGCTGCCGGCGGCCAACGCCCGCTTCGCCTGTGCCACGGCGGTGGCGTACATGTTCGTCAGCGGCGTCGGCATCGACCCGCCCTACGGCGCCCTCGTCGACCTCGCCCGCGACCTCATGTCCGGTACGACGGACGTCTACGGCGCGGCGGACCGGCTGCGGTCCTGGCAGATCTGAGGGTGTGCGGGTCCGAGGGCGCGCGGCTCCGCGGAGCCGAGGCCGCGCGGACCCTCCCGGGGCCGCCGGCCGAGGGCGGGAGGAACGGGGCCGGCGGCCGTGCGCGCAGGAGAGCCGCCGTCCTGCGCGGTGACCCCCGAGAAGGGCCGTGACCAGTTGACCACGCTCCCGGCGCGCGCCGGGAGCGTGCGCGGCGCACCCGGCCGGTGCACAGGCTTCACACGGGGTGCGGAACGCTCCCGGCGTCCCCCGGCCCGCGCTCCGGCGCCCCTTTTCGCCACCCGGGTGCGAACCACGGGAAAACCCAGGTCGAAAGCCGGTGCGAGGGGTGTGGGCCGCCTCCTCTTTCTGACTTTCTGTCAACGCGCAGATCTTGCTCAACCGCCTTGTTGGTCCTGCGCGGGTTGTGCGAGAGTGAGCCACCCGTGCGGGGGGTAAAGGCCGGGATCGCACACCAGTTGGGGAACCGGGTCAGATTCGCCGTCGGTGAATTCGCCCCCCGCGCCGCGCCAAAGAGGTATACACCATTCGGGGCTCCCTTTTCGGCGTCGGAACTTCTGAGTCACTGCGCGTGGGAAAGGAACCATCTCAGTGCCCACCCCCCACCCCCCTCGACCTCCGTATCCCCCGCCCGGCGGGGATCCCGGGGAATCCGACGAGTTCCTCGCCGCCCGGTTGCGAGGCCGTCCGGAGGGCGAGGCCACCCGTGCCGTCGCGCTGCTGACGGCGCGGCACTGGCAGGCCATGCACGACTACGCGGCCGTCTGCCTCGCCTCGTCCGGGCAGACCGCGGCGATGGTCACCGGAGCCGCCCTGCACCGGGTCCTCGACCGGGTCGCCCTCGGCGAATCGGCCGTCGCGCTGCGCCCGGCGCTGCTGGTGGCCGTGCGCGACACCGTCCGGGAGTGGGCCGCCGACGATCGAATAACCGGTGTTCTGCCCGCGTTGCAGAAACCGGCCGGCGGACGTGGTATGCGCGCGGCGTCGACCATGACGCCGGAAAATCGCACACTCGCCCAGCGGGCATTCCGGTCCCTGCCCGCACTCGCGCGCTGTTTGCTGTGGCACGTCGAGGTCGAGGCGGAACCCATTTCCGTCCCGGCCGGTCTGCTCGGCATGGATCCCGACATCGCGTCGGGCGCACTCGAACGGGCACGTGACACATTCCGTCGAGGTTGTGTCCACGCCCATCGGGAACTGTCACCGACGAAGGACTGCCGCTTCTACAACCGCCTCCTCGACGTCCCCATCCGCCGGGGCGGCGCCCTGCTGCCGGACGTCCGGCAGCATCTGGCGGAGTGCCGCTACTGCCGGAACGCGGCGGAACAACTCAGCCACTTCGAGGGCGGGCTGGGCACGCTGCTGGCCGAGGCGGTCCTCGGCTGGGGCGCCCGGCGCTATCTCGACTCACGTCCCGGCCGCGCGACGTCGGGCCCGCGCGCCGCCCGCCGCGGACGCCGCCGCGGCGGAGGGCGGCCCGGCAGCGGCCGCCACCGCCTGCTGTCCCGGATCCCCGTGGCCGACCGTCTCACGGGCATCGCGCTCCCGGACCCGGTGCGCTCCACCCGGACGCTCCTCACCGGCATCGGCGCCGTCTCCGCCGGGGTGCTGGTGAGCGTGC
Organism: Streptomyces griseomycini; assembly: GCF_014203535.1. Taxonomy (GTDB): domain Bacteria; phylum Actinomycetota; class Actinomycetes; order Streptomycetales; family Streptomycetaceae; genus Streptomyces; species Streptomyces griseomycini. Next base: position 247,590 of record NZ_JACHJI010000010.1, on the reverse strand, counting down.
TCATCGCCGGGTCCTCCACGCCGGACGGCGGCGCCGCCGACCCGACCGGAGCCACCGGGGCGGCGGGCGGCAGGGCCTCCCTGCCGTCCGTGTCCCCGCCCGGCGCCGCCGGGCTCCCCACGGCGCCGGGGCGCACCCGGCTGCGCAACGTCGCCTCCGGCCTGTGCCTCGACACCCGGGGCGAGCCCCAGGACGGCGTGGGCGCCCGGCTGGCGGAGTGCTCCGACCGGTGGACCCAGCAGTGGACGTACGAGGACGACGGGCTGCTGCGCAACGTGGCCGACCCCGGTCTGTGCCTGGACTCGCACAAGGACGCCGGTGTCGTCGTCCTCGGCACCTGTGCCGACCAGGGCGACCGGCGGGGCGACGACGTGCGCTACGACCTCACCACACAGGGCGAGTTGCTGCCCCGCTGGGACGGACAGCTGGCCCTCACCCCGGCCGCCCCTGACGCGAACGCCGACATCGTCGTCAAGGCGCGCGCCCGGACCGCGGACCAGCGCTGGGCGGCCGAGCCGGTGCGGACCGCCGAGGGCTCCCTGTCGATCAGCGGCACCGGGACACCGGCCGCGCGACACGCGGAGCTGGCCCGTCCGGTGATGTGAACCGCCCGCCGGGGCGGGGGCGGCGAACGCTCCGCCCCGGCGCTCCGGCCCGACGTGTCAGGCGGTCCCCTCCACGAGGTCGGCGGGCCCGACCGTGCCCGGTGCGGCATGCCCCGACAGGGCGAGGGTGAGGTCCAGCTCGGCGAGCAGGCAGCGGATCACGTGTTCCACGCCCGCCTGCCCGTCGAGGCCCAGCCCGTACACGTAGGGCCGGCCCAGCAGCACCGCCCGCGCGCCGAGGGCGAGGGCCTTGAAGACGTCGTCGCCGGTGCGTACGCCGCTGTCGAACAGCACGGTGAGCCGGTCGCCGACGGCCCGGACCACGCGGGGCAGCGCGTCCGCCGCCGCGATCGCCCCGGCCACCTGACGGCCGCCGTGGTTGGACACCACCACGCCGTCCATCCCGGCGTCGGCGGCGAGCCGGGCGTCGTCCGGGTGCAGCACGCCCTTGAGGACGATCGGGCCGTCCCAGTTCTCCCGCAGGAACGCCAGGTCCGGCCAGGTCTTGGCGGGGTCGGCGAACATGCCGACGAAGTGCATCACCGCCGCGTTCGGGTCCTCGTGCACCGGCTTGGCCAGCCCCGCCAGGAAGGCCGGGTCCGAGAAGTAGTTGGCGGTGCCCACCCCGTGCAGGAACGGCAGATACGCCTGGTCCAGATCGCGCGGTCGCCAGGACAGCAGGGGGGTGTCCAGGGTGACGACGAGCACCGTGAACCCGGCGGCCTTCGCCCGGCCCAGGAAGCTCCGGGCCACCTCCGGGTCCTTCGGCCAGTACAGCTGGAACCAGCGCTCCGCGTCTCCCATCGCCTCGGCGACCTGCTCCATGGGCGTGCTGGAGGCGGAGGACAGGACGAAGGGCACGCCCTGCGCGGCGGCGGCCCGGGCGGCGGCGGACTCGGCGTCCGGGTGCATGATCGACAGCACTCCGACCGGTGCCAGCGCCAGCGGTGCCGGCAGCGCGCGGCCCAGCACCTCCACCGACAGATCGCGTGCGTGCACGTCCCGCAGCATGCGCGGCACGATCCGGTGGCGGTCGAGCGCGGTCCGGTTGGCGCGGGCGGTGCTGCCGTCGCCCGCGCTGCCCGCCACGTAGCCGACCGGGCCCGGCCCGAGCCGCTGCTCGGTCAGCTCCTCCAGCCGGGTCAGGTCCGTGGGCAGCCGGGGCACGGCACCCGTCATCCCGTTCAGGTAGATCTCGTACTGGAAGTCCGCCCAGTGCTTCGCCATCCGTTCCGCCTCTCCTCGCCGGGCCGCGCCGTCCCGACGCATACTGGCGAGTAAGCGCCGGGACGTCCAGCGCCGGGCGACCGGGAGGTCAGCGGCCGGCGGCCGCCTCGTGCAGGATCCGGGCCAGTTCGCGCGGCCGGGAGAACATCGGCCAGTGGCCGGTGTCCATCGTCACCAGTTCCCAGTTCCCGCCCTTCAGCAGCTCCGCCACGGCGGGCATGGGCTCGTCGCCGTTCAGCAGGCACTTGACGTACGTCGCCGGCAGCTCGCCGAGGGACCGCTTCAGGACGGCCGGTTCGGTGAGCGCGGCGCCCGGGTGCGGTGTCGATCCGCCGACGATGCGGGCGACCTGGTCGTCCGTCAGGTCCTGACCGGCGTAACCGTCCGCACCCAGGGGCGGCAGGACGCCGTCGTGCTCGGCGATCGCGCGCCGTACATGGTCGCTGGGCCAGCCCGACAGGAACGACTCCCCGTCCGCCGGGACGTTGGAGTCGACGAACACCACGCGCTTCAGCCGGCCGCCGATCCGCTCGGCGGCCTGGCCGACCGGTATGCCGGAGTAGCTGTGCCCGACGAGGACGACGTCGCGCGCACCGAGCCGCTCCACCTCGTCCACGACGTCCTGGACATGGGTCTGCTGCCCCGCCGGCAGGCCCCGCTTCTCCGCGAGCCCGGACAGCGTCAGCGGATGCGCCCCGTGCCCGGCCGCGCGCAGTTCGGCCGCCACCTCGTCCCACGCCCACGCCCCGAGCCAGGCGCCGGCCACCATCACGAAATCAGTCATGCCAGGCACGGTAACGCGCGCCACGGACAACGCCGTTCACTTCTCGTCGGCGGCGGGCGCCCCCTCCTCCGGTCCGGCGTCCGGGCCCTGGGCCCGGACCCGCCGGACGTGTTCGAGCGATTCGCGCAGTTCGGTGAGCCAGTCGTCGGTGTGCCGCTGGACCAGGCGGACGCACCAGGCCAGCGCCTCGCTGCGGCTGCGGGCCACCCCGCCCGCGATGAGGGTGTCGAGCACCTGGCGCTCCGGCTGGCGCAGCCGGGTCATGACGGGCGCGGCCACATGGGTGAACAGGGCGCGGCGGCCGTCGCACTCCACGCCCCAGGAGACCTTCCGGCCGAAGCGGTGCTCGGCGTCCCGGGCGACCGACATCCGGGCCTCCCGGGTGCGTTCCCGGAACTCCTGGATCCGCCCCTCGACCGCCGCCTCCCGTTCGGCGTGCGAGGCGTCCCCGGCCGGCCGGGGCCCGGGAATGCGGCCGATCACCGTGATCTCCTCGCGGTCGACCGTGACCTCGGTCAGCTCCTCGAAGAGATCGTCGGGGAGCCGGCCCGCGAACCAGCCCCGCAGTCGTTCTCGCTGCTCGCCGGTAATCATGTAATGACCATTACTCACGCATTCCATGAACACAAGAGGGCGTGGAACTGTCTGCCGACGGCAGAATCGGAATGTTTCAGGCCGTTTAAGGAGCAGCGGATTTTCGGCCATCTGGCCACTTCGCACGCTCGGCGGCCGTGCGGTTACAGGGGGGACGTCCGCGCCTTCCGTGACTTCCCGCCACTGATTCAACACGCAATGTTACTGAAATCCGCACGGTCGAGATGAGTTTCCGTCGCGGACTCGGCAGACTCCCGCTCGCCGGTTCGGCACCGACCGAGCACGGGCCGGCGACTCCTCGACACGAGCGGAAGGATGCACACAATGCGGAACACCGCGCGCTGGGCCACCACCCTCGGCCTCACGGCCGCCGCCGTCTGCGCACCCCTGGCAGGGGTCGCGTCGGCCGCCCCGGGAAGTGCCCCCTCCGCGCTCTACGCCCCGTCGGCCCTGGTGCTCACCCTGGGCCACGGCGAGAGCGCGGCCACCGTCACGCCGGAACGCGCGGCCACCCTGAACTGCGCCCCCGGCCCCTCGGGCACCCACCCGGCCGCCGCGTCGGCCTGCGCGGAGCTGAACGGCGTCAGCGGTGACCTCGACGCCCTGACGATGCGGGAGGGCGTCTTCTGCACCAAGGAGTACGACCCGGTGGTCGTCACCGTGGACGGGGTGTGGCAGGGACAGCGCGTCTCCTACGAGCGGACCTTCCCCAACGCGTGCGTGATGAACGCTCACAGTTCGAGCGTCTTCGCGTTCTGAGACCGGGATCGCACGGTTCCCGTGACCGCGCGGCGGCTCGTGGACTGGGGAGTGCGAGCCCCCTCGCGGAGCGTGCGATCCCGCGCAAGGAGGCCGGCGGGCGGAGTGGGGCCGCCCGCCGGCCCTCCGGGGTTCCACGGCCTCAGGACTCCCCGGACTCCCGGGCGCGGTCCCGGTGGCTGGTGTCGCACCAGGGGTAGCGCCGACTGCGGCGACAGGTGCACAGCGCCACGCGGAAGCGGTCGGAGGACACGACCGTGCCGTCCTCCAGCTCCACCTCCACCGGCCCCTCGACCAGCAGCGGGCCCTTGCGCCGGACGGTGACGCGACGCGGCGTGTCAGACGGGGAGTTCGGCACGGACCACCACCAGCTCTTCCTTGTCTCCGGTCGGCGGCAGCAGCCCCCGCTCCCGCAACCAGCGCTCCCGGGCCCGCAGCACCGGACCGAACGCGATGTGCCGGCGCCGCGTCACCGCGGCCTTCAGTCCCGCCTCCCGCAGGTGGCCGAGCGTCAGCTCGGGACCGCTGAGCGCGGACTGCACCAGCAGCAGCACACCGCCGGGCCGCAGCAGCGCCGGAGCCTCCCGGCAGATCCGGTCCAGCACGAGCCGCCCGTCGGCACCCGCGTCCCAGGCCCGGGCCGCACCGCGCGGCGGCCTCCCGTCACCGGGCGCCGGAACGTACGGGGGATTGGCGAGGATCAGATCGAACGACCGGTCTCGCACCGGATCGAACAGGTTCCCGCGCCGCACCCGCACCGGAACCCCCGCAACCAGCGCGTTCAGCCGCGTGGCGCACACCGCCCGCCACGAGACGTCGACCGCGGTCACGCGCATGCCGCGCCGGGCGGCCTCCAGTGCCAGGGCGCCGGATCCGGTCCCCACGTCGAGAACGTCCGCGCCCGGCGGGACCGGTTCGTCGGACAGGGCGCCGGCCAGTAGTTCGGTGTCCTCCTGAGGGGCGTACACGCCCGGAGGTGCCAGTGGATTCACAGACGCCCGGGTACCCCCGTGTTCAGGAGACATGAGCGAGCTCCTGATCCAGGGGGGTGCGGAGTGACGAGCGACCCGCGCGCCAGTCGGCGAGCAGCCGGTCGCCGAGCCGGTCCTCCACGAACACCGTGGCGTCGACACCGAAGGCGACGTCCGGGGCGAGATGCGGCTCGTCCTGGAGCAGGCCGCCGATGACGTCGTGGCGGACCACCTGCTCGTGCACCGCGTCCGCCTCCACGTGCTCGTCGTAGAAGTGCTCGGCGGCGGGGCCCGCGCCCGTGCGGCGCATCGCCTCGGCGAGCCGCCGGGAACCCGGTGAGGAGGTGATCTCGACCGTCGCGAAGTGGCCCACCAGGGCGCCCCTGAGGGAGCGGCGCAGCCCGAACAGCGACATGAGGTTCACCGTGACCAGGAGCTCGGCGCACGCGGCGTCCAGGTAGCGGCCGTACGCCGGGTCCAGGCCCAGGTCCGCCATCAGGTCGGCGAACAGGCGGGCGTGCACCCGGTCGGGACGGCCGCCGCCGTACTCGTCGAACTCCACCGCCGCCATCGCCGCCTTGGCGCGTCCCCGCAGTCGGGGCAGGACCCAGGCGTGCGGGTCGGCCTCCTTGAGGTGGTACAGCGACCGCTGTGCGGCGTACTCGCGCACGTGCCACAGTTCGCCCTCGTCCCGCAGGAAGTGGCTGACGCCGGTGCCGTCCACCGGCTCCACCAGGATCCCGGCGAGCGCGTCGTCGACGCCGTCGTGCCGGGGGGCGTCCGCGCGCAGGGCGGCGAGGAAGCGGTCCTCCAGGGCGACGCGGGTCCGCAGCAGCTCCGGATCCCATTCGAGGTCGGGCGCCACGCCGGCGAAGCCGCGGTAGTGCAGTTCGTAGCACAGGTAGAGGGCGAGCTGGAGATCGTCGCCGTACACGGGGGCGGCGGCCGCCTGCCCGGGCGCGGGCAGCGGGCCGGTGCCCCGGAGGTAGTCCTCGACGGCGGCGCTGAGGGGGCCGCGCGGTGCGGGCAGCCGGGGTTCTTCGCTCAGGTGTTCCATGTGCTCCGGGTACCCGGGCCGCGCCGGGGCACCCCGCCTGCCCGCTCCGGGGTACTTTGTGCCGGTATGAAGGCACTCGTGATCAACTGCACCCTGAAGAAGTCGCCGGAGACCTCCAACACCGAGGCGCTCTTCCGCACCGTCACCGAGCAACTGGAGGAGGAGGGCGTGGAGGTCGACGTCGTCCGCGCGGTGGACCTGGACATCGCCCCGGGCGTGGTCAGCGAGCCCGTGCACGAGGGCGACGCCTGGCCGGACGTCCACGCGAAGATCCTCGCCTCCGAGATCCTCGTGATCGCCTCGCCGACCTGGCTCGGCCAGCCGTCGTCGGTCGCCAAACGGGTCCTGGAGCGGATGGACGCCATGCTCTCCGAGACGGACGACGAGGGCCGGCCGGTCGCCTACAACCGGGTCGCGGGCGTCGTCGTCACCGGCAACGAGGACGGCGCCCACCACGTGATCGGCGAGATCACCGGCGCCCTGCAGGACATCGGCTACACGATCCCCGGCCAGGCGTGGACCTACTGGAACCAGGGACCCGGTCCCGGGCCCAGCTTCCTCGAGGGCGGCAGCGGCCACGACTGGTCGCGGAAGACCGGCCGAGCCATGGCCGCCAACCTGCTGGGTGTGGCGAGGGCCCTGGCGGCGCGGCCGCTCGGGCCGCCGCCGCAGTAGCAGGGACCTCCGTCAGTCTCCCCGGGACTCCTCCTGCGCCTCGGTGTTGGGCGTGACGGCCTCCCCGGCCTCACCCCGGTGGCGGCGGCGCCCGGCGGGGTCCTCCCCGGCGCGGCGCTCGGCCTCCTCCACCTCGCGCAGCACCTCCTCGACGGCCGTGCGGGGCTCCTTGCGGTCGTCGTGCTCGGACACGGGTGTCTCCCTTCGTCGGTAACCGGTCCCGTCGGTACCGGTCGGTCCGCCCGCCGTGCGTCCACGGCCGGCTCCCGTCACGCGTTCACGGCCGACTCCGGCCGCGCGCCGGCGACGTGCAGCGGTACGGGCTCGGCGGGGGCGGTCTCCTTCTCGTTGAGGCGGGTGATCTCCGCCCACCAGGACGGGCCGTCCTCGATGTGGCGCAGCAGCACCCCCTCGCGCAGCGCCCAGGGGCAGATGGTCACCGCCCGGAGCCCGGTCAGCTTCATCGCCGTGTGCGCCACGACCGCGCCGGCCAGGCTCTGCGCGGCGCGCGGGGCGGAGATGCCGGGCAGCCGGGCGCGTTCGGCGGCGGGCAGCGCGGCCAGCCGGTCGATCGCCCCCCGCAGGTCGGCACAGGACAACTCCCGCTCCACGAAGGGCCCGTGCCGCCCGGGCGCGGCCCCGCACAGCCGCCCCAGCTGCTGGAAGGTGCGGGAGGTGGCGACCGCCGTGCGCGGCCCCTCCCAGCGGATCCGCGCCGCCGCGTCCCGCAGCTGGTGGCGGATCCTGCGGCGCAGCGCCCGCACCTGCTCCGGGGAGGGCGGGTCCCGGTCCTCGAAGTACTCGTGGGTCAGCCGGCCCGCGCCCAGCGGCAGCGAGGCCACGAAGTCGGGCAGCCGGCCGCGTCCGAAGGCGACCTCCAGCGAACCCCCGCCGATGTCCAGCAGCGCGAGCGGCCCGGAGCGCCAGCCCATCCAGCGGCGCGCCCCGAGGAAGGTGAGCTCGGCCTCGACCTCGCCCGGCAGGGTGCACAGCTCGACGCCGGTCCGGGCCCGGACCGTGCGCAGCACCTCCTGCCGGTTCGGTGCGCCGCGCACCACGGCCGTCGCGAACGCCAGGGGACCGGACGCGCCCCACCGCGCGGCGGTGCGGTTCGCCGCCGCCACGGCGTCCACCAGCCGCTCCACGGCCTGCTCCGGCACCGGGGCCCCCGGCGTGACCTGCTCGGACAGCCGGATCGGCCACTTGGCCGTGTGCACCGGCAGCGGCACCCCGCCCTCCGCGTCCGCCACGACGAGTCTGACGGTCTTCGATCCGACATCCACCACGCTGGTTCGCATGGCCCGTGGGTACCCACTTACCGCGCGGACCAACGGACGGGGAGCGGCGGACGGCGGATACATGTCCCATGTGTGACCGGACGGTGACGTCCCGTTGATCCTTCCCGTGCGGAAGCCGGGCGCGCCACCCTTCCGCGGCGGGCGCGCGGTCATGGCGGCCCGCCTCGTCCACCATGTTCCATGGATTTATGGAGGAAGCCGTGGCGGAGAACGGGACCCCGCATTCGAGGGCTCGGCTGTACGACGCGTTCGCGGCCAGCGGCAAGGCGCTGGCCAGCGGGAAGCGCCTCGATCTGCTGGACCTGCTCGCCCAGGGCGAGCGGACCGTCGACGCCCTGGCCAAGGCGGCCGGGCTGAACCTGACGACCGCGTCGGCACACCTGCAGACCCTCAAGCGGGCCGGATTCGTCGCCACGCGCCGCGAGGGCGTGCGCATCCACTACCGGCTCGCCGGGGACGACGTCGCCGAGCTGTTCGCGCTGCTGCGCAAGGTCGCCGAGAACCACCGCCCCGCCGTCCTCGCCGCCCGCGACGCCCACCTCGGCGAGGACGGCGGGGCGGAAGTCACCCGCGAGGAACTGCGGGCCCGGATCGCGGCCGGTGACGTCGTCGTGCTCGACGTGCGGCCGGTGGAGGAGTACCTCGCCGGTCACATCCCCGGCGCGCTCTCCCTGCCGGTCGACGAACTGGCCGACCGGATCGACGAGCTGCCCGGGGACACCGAGATCGTCGTGTACTGCCGCGGCGAGTACTGCGTCCTGGCCCATGACGCGGTGCGGCTGCTGACCGCCCGCGGTCGCCGCGCGATCCGGCTGAACGACGGCATGCTCGAGTGGCGTCTGTCGCGGCTGCCCGTCGACGCGGCGGAGCCGGCGTGACCGGACCGGCCGGTGCCCTCCCGCCGCGCCCCGGTCCGGCCCGCGGCCCGGTCCGCCCGGACCACGGGCCGCCGGAGCGGACCCGCTCACCCCGCCGGCCTCCGGGTGCGCCCGGCCGCACGTGCCGCCGCCCTCATCGGGGGAACCGCTGCCGAGGCCCACCGTCAGAAGCACGCCCCGGCCGTCCGGCCCCCTCGATCGAAAGCGCACACCGTGACGAGCACCGCCCCGGCCGAGACCGCCGGCACGGTCCCCCGGCCCGAGGCCCGGCGCCGTGTCCTGCGCGTTCTGGTCGCCTCCCAGGTCCTCAGCGGCGCCGGGCTCGCCGCCGGCATCACCGTCGGGGCGCTGCTCGCGCAGGACATGCTCGGCTCGACCGACCTCGCGGGGCTGCCCAGCGCCCTGTTCACCGCCGGTTCCGCGCTCGCCGCCGTCGCCGTCGGCCGGATGTCCCAGGCGCGGGGCCGACGTCCGGGCCTGGCCGCCGGCTACCTCACCGGTGCCGTCGGCAGCGCCGGCGTCATCGCCGCCGCCGTCGCCGACACCCCCGTGCTCCTCTTCGTCGCCCTGTTCGTCTACGGGGCGGGCACCGCCACCAACCTCCAGGCCCGCTACGCCGGAGCCGACCTCGCCGCCCCCCGCCCACCGCGCCCGCGCCGTCTCCACCGTCCTGGTCACCACCACCCTCGGCGGCGTCGTCGGTCCCAACCTCGCCGCTCCCACCGGGGACCTCGCGGAAACCCTCCGCATACCCGCCTGGCCGGGCCGTTCCTCCTCGCCGGGGCCGCCTACGCGCTCGCCGCCCTCGTCCTGGTCGTCTGGCTGCGCCCCGACCCGCTGCTGCTCGCCCGCGGTCTCGACCACCGGCAGCAGGCGGCGGCCGCCGCGGCGGAGGGCGCGGGCGACGCCGCCCCGGGCCCGGACCCGGAGCGTGGTCCCGGGCCGATACCGGGCGCACTCACCATGATCCTCACCCAGCTCGTCATGGTCGCCGTCATGACGATGACCCCGGTCCACATGCAGGACCACGGCCACGGCACCGCCGCCTCCGGGCTCGTCATCGCCATCCACGTCGGCGCCATGTACCTGCCCTCGCCCCTGACGGGCTGGCTCGTCGACTCCTGCGGCCGCACCGCCGTCGCCGCCTCCGGCCTCACCCTCCTGGCCGCCGGGATCGTCGCCGCCGTCGCGCCCGGCGACTCCGTCGCCCTGCTCGCCCTCGCGCTCGCCCTGCTCGGTCTGGGCTGGAACTTCGGCCTGGTGTCCGGCACCGTGATGATCACGGACGCCGTGCCGCTCGCCACCCGGGCCAAGCCCCAGGGCATGGTCGACGTCTCCGTCGCCGTCGCCGTCGCCACCGGCGGCCTGACGTCCGGCCTCGTCGTCTCCGCCGCCGGCTGCCCCGTCCTGGCCCTGGCGGGCGGCGTCCTCTCCCCGGCGGTCCTCCCCGCGATCGCCGCCACCGCGAGCGGCCGGTGAGCCGCGCGGGTCACACGCCGGTGGTCCAGGTCTCCTCCCCCCGGCGCCGGGCGGTTCGGGGTGGGGAGGCGTGAGCGCCACGGTGCGACCGAGGGGGCGGAAGGCGTCGTAGCGCCCACCGAGGCGGGCGGGCACGTGGTTGCCCCGGCGCTCCCGGGACGGACGGTGGACCACGCCGACGGCCCGGCCCGGAACCCGTGGGGCGCCGCCCTCCCGCCCGTGGGCACGGGCGCCGTCCCGCCCCTCTCCCACGGCCCGGTGGAGTGCGGTGTGCGGGCGCCCGCGGCGGCGGGCCCCGCCCGTGCCCGGGTGTTTGCCGCGGTCGCGCGAGGGCACCCCGCACGTACGGATCGACCGCCCCCGCGGACCGCGCGGACTGCGCGCGGCGGTGACGCCCCGACCGACATCCGGTACCCACCGACTCCGACGCGACGGGAGTGCACGGATGACCAGAGCCGCCCAGCAACCGCGTCCGTTCCCCGCCCCGTCGGGCCTGCGCATCGGCGTCCTCGGCTCCTACGGCGGTTTCAACATCGGCGACGAGTCCGTCCTCGCCTGTGTGCTGGGCTGTCTGCGGTCGCACCGTCCGGACGCCCGGCTCGTGGTCTTCAGCCGGAACGCCGAACACACCCGCGGCCACCACGCCGACGCCGACGAGGTGGTGGACTGGGAGGGCGTCGCCCGCAGCCCCGTACTCGAGGTGCTGGCCGATCTGGACCTGCTGGTGCTGGGCGGCGGCGGCATCCTCTACGACGGTGAGGCGCGCCGCTATCTGCGGCTGGTCCGCGCGGCGCAGGACCGCGGCGTCCGCACGTTCGCCTACGCCGTCGGCGCGGGCCCGCTGCGGGAGGCCGACGACCGGGAGGCGGTGCGCACCGTGCTGCCGGACATGGACGACGTGGTGGTGCGCGACGAGGAGTCCCGGCTGGTGCTCGAGGAGGTGGGGGTGGAGCGCGAGGTCGAGGTCACCGCGGACCCGGCGCTGCGGCTGTGCCCGGAGCCGTTCACCGGCCGGATGATGAGGGACGAGGGCCTGCCCACCGGCACCCGGCTCGTGGGGATGTCGGTGCGGGAACCGGGGCGGGCGGCCGAGAAGCTCGACGAGAGCGGCTACCACGCGCTGCTCGCCGAGGTGGCGGACTTCCTGGTCCGGCGCCTGGACGCGCACGTGGTGTTCCTGCCGATGGAACGCCACGACGTGCGGCACGCGCACGCCGTGCTGTCCCACATGTCGGCGCCCGACCGGGGACGGATCCTCAACGGTTCCTACAGCCCGGGCCAGGTGCTCGGCTTCATGCGCCGGCTGGACCTGGCCGTCGGCATGCGACTGCACTTCGTGATCTTCGCGGCGCTCTCCGGCCTGCCGGTCCTCCCGCTTCCCTACTCGGGCAAGGTCTTCGACTTCGCGCGCCGCATCGGCGCACCCGCCCTGGTCGGAGTGGCGCGGGAGCAGGCCGGCCTCCTCCTGGCGGAGGTGGACCGGCTCTGGGACGAGTACCCGCAGCGGCGCGCGGAGCTGCGTTCCCGGGTGCGGGAGCTGCACGTCCTGGCCCAGGAGACCTGTGTGCGCTGCGGCGACCTGCTCGACCGCGTCGACGGGACCGGCCGGACCGCCCGCCCCGACGACACGGACGCGGCGGACGGCGCCGAGGGCACGAGCAGTCCACACGTCACCGAGCCGCGGCTCGGCGACGTCCGTGAGCCGCAGGAGTCACGGGCGGAGCCGTCCCGGACGGAGTCGCACGACGCGGCCTGAGGAGAGCCGACGGGAGACACCCGATGCCCATCCTGGAACCGCCCGACCGGGTCCGTACCGTCACGCTGCCGTCGCGGCCCGCCCTGCACGGGGGCCACACCGACGTCCTGGTGGTCGGCGGCGGCCCCGCCGGGTGCGGCGCCGCGCTCGCAGCGGCCGACGCCGGGGCCGAGGTGGTGCTGGTGGAGCGCTACGGGTTCCTCGGCGGCAACGCGACCGCGGCACTGGTCATGCCGCTGATGTCGTTTCACAACGAGCACAGGCAGGCCGTGTTCGACGGGACCGGCGATACCAGCCGGCTGCTGCCCACCGACCACGGCGAGGGCGAGCCGGTGGTCGCGGGAGTCCTGTGGCGGCTGCTGGACCGGCTCGCGGAGCGCGGCGGCTGCGTCCCGCCCTCCCTCGGGACCGGCTACACCGTGCCGTTCGACCCGGAGATCTTCAAACTGGTCCTGCTGGACCTGCTCGACGAGGCCGGGGTGCGGATGCTGTTCCACTCCTTCGCCTCCACCGTGCTGCCGCTGGACGGCGGCCGGCGCGTGGTGTTCGAGACCAAGTCCGGACCGGTGGTGATCGACGCCGGTGTGGTGGTGGACGCCACCGGTGACGGCGACGTCGCGGCCGCCGGCGGAGCGCCGTACGAGATCGGCCGGCCCGAGGACGGGCTGGTGCAGCCGATGACGCTCATGTTCCGCGTCGTGGACTTCCTGCAGCCGCGCTTCGCCGAGTACGTGCGCGAGCACCCGGACCAGTGGCGCGGGGTGCACGGTCTGTGGGACCTCGTCGAGGCGGCCACGGCGGACGGCGAACTCCGGCTGCCCCGCGAGGACATCCTGTTCTTCGGCACCCCGCACCCCGGCGAGGTCAGCGTCAACAGCACCCGCGTCACCCGGGCGTTCGGCACCGACGTGTGGGACCTCAGCCGCGCCGAGCACACCGCCCGCCGCCAGCTCGAGCAGATCGACCGCTTCCTGCGCCACCACGTGCCCGGCTTCGAGGACTCCTACGTCGTGCAGAGCGGCACCCACATCGGTGTCCGCGAGACCCGCCGCGTCCTGGGCGAGTACCAGCTGACCGGCCATGACATCCTGGCCGCGCAGTCCTTCCCGGACGTCGTCGCGCACGGCGCCTACCCGGTCGACATCCACAACCCCAGGGGCAGCGGCACCGTCCTCAAGCGCGTGCCCCCCGGCCGCTTCTACGACATCCCGCTGCGCTGCCTGCTGCCCCGGGAGACGGACCGGCTGCTGGTGGCCGGGCGCTGCATCTCCGGCACGCACGTGGCGCACTCCTCGTACCGGGTCATGCCGATCGCGATGGCCACCGGCCAGGCGGCCGGCGTCTGCGCGGCACTGGCCACCCGCCTCGGGCGCGCCCCACGGGACCTGCCGTACCCGCTCGTCCAGCGGGAACTGCTGCGTCAGGGCGCCCGCCTGCGGATCGGCGACGCCGACGCCGGCCACCCGCCCGCGCACGGCTGACGGGCGGCCCGCCCTCCGCCGCGCCCGTCCGCCCCGGACCCGGACGGGCCCGGGACGCCGTCACGCCATCTGACGCCGCACCAGCTCGTGCAGCCGGCCGTGAGGGTCGGCGAGCAGCAGGTCGGGCGGACCCTGCTGCACCACCTTGCCGTCCTCCATCACCACGACCCGGTCCGCGTCCAGCACGGTCGACAGCCGGTGCGCGATGACGATCCGCGTCGCCCGCAGGGCCTTGGTGCTCTCGATCACCGTGCGCTGCGTCTCGTTGTCCAGGGCGCTGGTGGCCTCGTCGAAGAACAGGATCCGCGGCCGGCGGATCAGCGCCTGGGCGATCATCAGCCGCTGCCGCTGGCCCCCGGAGACCGAGCCGCTGCCCGAGACGATGGTGTGCAGCCCCATCGGCATCCGCCTGATGTCCTCGGCGAGCCCCGCCATCTCCGCCGCCGCCATCGCCTCCTCCGGCGTGTACGCCTCGGTGCCGCAGATGACGTCCAGGACGGAGCCGGTGAACGGCTGGGCGTGCTGGAGCACCACACCGCACTGGCGGCGCACCGCCGACCGGTCGAGGGCGGCCAGGTCCTGCCCGTCGTACAGCACACTGCCGGACAGGGGCCTGTCGAAGCCGATGAGCAGCCGCAGCAGCGTGGACTTGCCGCAGCCGCTCGGGCCGACGATCGCCACGAACTCGCCGGGCCGCACCTCGAGGGACACGTCGTCGAGGACCAGCGGACCGTCGTCGGAGTAGCGGAAGGACAGCCGCCGTGCCTCGATCGCCCCGGACAGCGGGCCCGGCCGGGTGCTCGCCGCGCGCACCTCGGGCGTGGCGTCCAGCACCGGCTTGATCTGCTCGAACAGCGGCAGCGCGGCCACCCCGGAGACGAACGCGCCGGTCAGCTGGGTGACCGAGGTCAGCACCATCGTCACCGACGTGTGGAAGGTGAGGAACTCGGCCGCCGTCATCGAGCCGCGCGCCGGGCCCGCGAGCAGCATGAACGTCACCAGCGTGCACAGCGGCAGGTAGACCGCGCCCAGCACCGCCGTCAGGTTCTTGATCCGGCCGGCCTTCTGCTGCAGCTCCCGGCTGCGGGCGAACTCGGACGCCCAGGCGGCGTAGGCGTAGTTCTCCGCCGCCGCGACCCGCAGCTTCGGCAGGCCGCGCAGGGTCTGGAAGGCCTGGTTGTTCAGCTTGTTGGTGAGCACCACCAGCCGTCGCTGCCAGCGCACCTGCCACAGCCCGAGGCCCAGGAACACACCCGCGACGACGACCAGCATCCCGATCGCGGCCAGTGCCATCGGCACGCTGAACCACAGCAGCAGCCCCAGGTTCACGGCGCCCACGGTGACCGACTGGGCCACCGTGGGACCGACCCCGGCCAGCAGCCGGCGGATCGCGCTGATGCCCATGGCCGCGCTGGCCAGTTCACCGGTGGACCGCTCGGTGAAGAACTTCGTCGGCAGCCTCAGCAGCCTGTCCCACACCGCCGGCTGGAGCGTCGCCTCCACCCGGCCCTCCAGCCGCAGCAGGGTGAGGTTCTGCAGCAGCATGAAGGCGGCTGCCACCACGCTGCCGATCATCACCGCGAGACACATCTGCACGATCGGTTCGGTCCGCGCCTCGGGCACGAACTCGCCGAGCACCTTGCCGGTCGCGAGAGGCACGAGGGCCCCGATCACCACCGTGACCAGACCGCTGAGCAGCAGTCCGGCCAGATCGCCGCGGGTGCCGGCCATGCAGAACCGCAGCAGCCCGAGCGGGCTCAGCCGCCGCTCCGGCAGCGGGCGGTAGAACATCACCGCGCGCGGCTCGAACTCGTCGGCGTTGGCCTTCTCGACCGGTGTCTCCCGGCCGGTCGCGGGATGCACCGCCACGTAGCCGCCGCGCCGCCACAGCAGCGCCACCGGCGCGCCCGACAGGGCCCGGCGTCCCACCAGCGGACCGACGTCGTCCCGCCACCAGCGGCCGTCCAGCCGTACCGCCCGGGTGCGGACGCGGGAGGCCAGGGCGATCTGCTCGACCGGGTCGAGACGGTCCGAGCCGGTGCCCGACCGGGCCGGCTCGGCGAGCGTGATCCCGGCCGCCCGCGCGACCAGCTCGCAGGCCGCGTAGGTGGCGTCCGCGTCGGCCGCCGTGGTCCGCCGCCCGGACCGCTTGCCGATGGAGGCGAGCAGGGTCCGGTCGGCCTGGGCGCGGACCGCCTCACCGGCCTTGATGCCTTCGGCGGTGCGCGTCTCGTGGGTCTGCTCCAGCTGCTCGATCCACCGGTCCAGCGTGGTCATCAGCCGGTACTGCTGGTCGACCATGCTCTGCCACAGCGCCGGGTCCATCAGCAGATCGGCCGCCGCCTCGGCGCCGTACAGCGAGCCGTACTGCACGCTGCCCGGCGGGACCTGCATCCAGAAGACGTCGTCGTCGGTGGGCGCCGACGCCCGGTCGGCGGCCATCGGCGCCTGGAACAGCACCGACAGGCCGCGGCCCACGCCGAGGGCGAGGGCGTACTCCAGCGGGCTCGTCGTCGGCGGGACGTACTGCGGGTTGCCGTACTCGTCGTACGACCAGGTCTGGGTGCCCGCGGGCTGGTACAGCTCGCGCAGGCCGATGCGGTGCACCACGCAGTCCCGCAGCGGGCGTGCCACCAGCGTGTGCCGCGGCCCGGCCACCGGGCCCAGCACCAGCGAACCCGCCTCCAGCCGGCCCAGGTGGTGCCAGTGGCCCCGCTGTTCCGCGTCGACCGCGAACAGGTCCACCGCGCCGGACACGATCAGCCACAGCACCTGCGGCCCTTCCAGGTCCAGGCGGCCGTGACCGGCGCAGTCGACCGGCGTGCCCAGCGAGCCGAGCGCGCCCAGCACGAGGTCGCCCCCGTGTCCTTCGTGAACGGCCGTCATCTCACCGCTCCCTGACCAGGGCGGCGTACGCGCCGCCGCGCGCCACCAGTTCCTCGTGCCGTCCGCGCTCCACGACCGTGCCGTGATCGAGGACGACGATCTCGTCGCTGTCGCGGACCGTGCTCAGCCGGTGCGCGATCACCACGCAGGCGCAGCCCCGCCGGCGCAGGTTGTCCATCACGACCAGCTCGGTCTCGGCGTCCAGCGCGCTCGTCACCTCGTCGAGCACCAGGATGCTCGGCCGGCGCACCAGCGCCCGCGCGATCTCCAGGCGCTGTCGCTGACCGCCGGAGAAGTTGCGGCCGTCCTGCTCGACCCGGCTGTGGATGCCGCCCGGCCTGCGCACGATCACGTCGTACAGGGCCGCGTCCCTCAGCGCCTCCACCACGGCCTCGTCCGGCACCGACGGGTCCCACAGCGCCACGTTGTCGCGGACCGTGCCCTCGAAGAGGAACACGTCCTGGTCGACGAAGGAGACGGAGGCGGCCAGCGCCCCGCGCGGGATGTCCTCGATGCGCCGCCCGTCGATCCGGATCACCCCCTCCCACGGCGTGTACAGGCCCGAGATCAGCCGGGACACCGTGGACTTGCCGCTGCCGGAACCACCGACCAGCGCCACCTGCTGCCCGGGACCCACGGTCAGGTCGAAGCCGGTCAGCAGGGGCTTGTCCAGCGGGTTGTAGCCGAAGCCGATGTTCTGCAGCTCGACATGACCGTGCAGGCGGCGCGTCGAGCCGCCTGCGCCGGGCCGGCCGTAGAGCGGGTCGGCCCGGAAGTTCTCCACGTCCTTCAGCCGCGCCACGTCCGCCGCGAAGTCCTGGATGCGGCCCGCGACGCCGTTCAGCCGGGTGAGGGGAGCGGTGAACCGGGTGACCAGCGCCTGGAAGGCCACCAGCAGACCGACCGAGATGTGCCCCTCGATCGCCCGCATCCCGCCGATCCACAGGATCAGCGCGCTGTTGAGGGTGGCGAGCGTCGGCGCGACGATGCCGAGCCAGGCACTCGGCACTCCGAGCCGCTGCTGCTCCTCCAGCGTGGTGGCGTGCTGCCCCGCCCACTTGCGGAAGTAACCGTCCTCACCGCCGGTCGCCTTCATCGTCTCGATCAACTGCAGACCGGTGTACGCCGTGTTGGTCAGCCGCGCGGTGTCGGCGCGCAGCTTCGCCGTACGGGTCGCGCGCAGCCGGACGACCACCCGCATCGCCACGATGTTCAGCAGTGCCACACCGATGCCGACGAAGGTGAGCTGGGGGTCGTAGGTGTACAGCAGCACCGCGTACAGCACGACCACCACCGCGTCCACGCCCGCCGCCGACAGGTCGCGGGCCAGCGTCTCGGCCACGGCGTCGTTGGACTGCAGCCGCTGCACCAGGTCGGCGGGGCTGCGCTGGGCGAAGAACGTCACCGGCAGCCGCAGCAGATGGCGCAGGAAGCGGGCGCTGGACAGGGTGGAGGAGATGATCCGGCCGCGCAGCAGATTGGCCTGCTGCAACCAGGTCAGCACCAGCGTCAGCAGCACGCAGGCGCCCATCGACGTGAACAGCACGCCGAGCATGGAGGTCCGGTCGCCGATCAGGAACTCGTCGATGAAGGCGCGGCTGAGCCCGGGCACCGCCGCGCCCACCGCGACCAGCAGCAGGCTGGCGAGCACCACCGCGGGCATCGTGCCCGCCGTGCCGCGCAGCCGGGCCGGCATCGCACCGAGCACACCCGGTCTGCGGCCGCCCCGCTCGAAGTCCTCGCCGGGCTCCATCACCAGCACGACACCGGTGAAGCTGCCGTCGAAGTCCTCCAGCGGCACGAAGCGCCGCCCCTTGCCGGGGTCGTTGACGAACACCCCGCGCCGGCCGAACCGGCGGCCCATGCCGTCGTAGACGACGTAGTGGTTGAACTCCCAGAACAGGATGGCCGGAGCCGTCACCTCGGCGAGGGCGGCCAGGTCCATCTGCATGCCCTTGGCGGTCAGACCGTAACCGCGCGCCGCCTTCAGCAGGTTGCTGGCGCGCGAGCCGTCGCGGGAGACGCCGCAGGCGATGCGCAGCTCCTCCAGCGGGACATGGCGGCCGTAGTGGCCGAGCACCATCGCCAGGGAGGCGGCGCCGCACTCCACGGCCTCCATCTGGAGGACGGTGGGCGTACGGACGGTCTTCGCGCGGGGCGTGGGCACCTTGCGCCGGGGCGGGGCGGCGCGGCGCCTGCCGCGGGTCTCCTGGGCGGTGGTCACGGCAGCAGCCAATCGACGGGACGCCGGTCGGCCAGCCGGACGGAGGCCGTGGCCAGGGTCATCGAGGTCAGCCGGAACGGCGGACCGTCCGCGGAGGACCACGCGTAACCGCTCTTGGTGGCGGACGACTTCTCCAGCTCGACCGTGACGGCCACCGGTCTGCCCTCTTTCGTGAACTGCTCGCCCAGCTGGCTGTCGCCGAGGAACGCGGCGATCTGCTGGGCGGACTGCGCCGAGCGGCCCACCGACTTCACCTCGCCGTGCAGCACGCCGTACTCCTGGCGGGGCACCGACTGCACCGTGAGGTCCACGGAGGCGTGGGCGGGGACGGCGGCGGCGCTCTCGGCGGGGACGTACACCGTCGCGTACAGCGGGTCCCCGGCGTCGGCCACCTTCTCCACGGCGGCGACGTCCGCGCCGGTCCGGATGATCTGCCCGACGCCGGCGGCGAGTGCGGTGACCCGGCCCGCGTCGAGGGTGCGGACGACCGTGTCGCCCTGCTCGGTGCGGACCTTCAGCACGGGGGAGTCGGCGGGGAGCCGCTCGCCCTGTCGCGCGAGGACCGCGGTGACCTGGCCGGAGACGGGGCTCTGGAGCACGTAACTGCCCTGCCCGTGGGTGAGGACGGCGGGCGCGCCGACCGTGGACGGCACCGATCCGGTCACCGCCCACACCGAGGCCGCCGCCATGGCGACCACCGTCACGGACAGCACCAGCCAGCCCTGCGGCCGGGCGAAGCGCACCGGCAGGTCGAGCTCCTCCGGGGACTGGAGTCTGGCGAGGGCCTGTTGGCGGAACTGCACGGGTCTTCCCTCACCTGCGTGGACTGAGCGACGTACTGCGGGGGCCGGCTCGCACGAGCCGGCGCGCCGGCCGGCGGGGTGGCCGGCGGGGCGGCGACACCGCGGAGTCCCGGAGCCGGGGGGCGGCTCCGGGACTCACCGGCACGAGGGCGCGGTCAGAGACCGGCGACCAGGTTCGTGACCGGGGCGGTGTTCAGGCCGGTGACACCCTCGACGGTGCCGACGGCCGTGTCGACCAGGCCGGAGACCGGGGCGATGCTGTCCACCGCGCCCGTGAGGGTGTTCACGGCGTTCACGGACAGACCGCCGGAGACGGCGTCGAGAGCGGCGTCGGAGATCTCGGCGGTCTCGACCTGGGGGGTGGAGTTCATGATGGAACTTCCCTTCGTATGGATATTTCACAAGGGGGAGCGGCCCCTCTGGGGACAGACGAAGGCCGCGACCGCGGGCGCCGGGCGCCCGTCGCCGGGAGCCCGGAACGGCCTTGCGGTGCGATGGATCAAAGCACGCCGCGGGCGCGGGACTCCAATCAACCAACCGCCTCACCAGGCAACTTGCGCCTCACCGGGGCCCAGGCGTGCAGACGGCGGCACGGCTCGATGGCGACTTCTTCACATGCCTCACCGCATCGGCTCGTCCGATCACTTGCGCCCCTCGGGACGGAATCCGGCACACCGGTCCCAAAGGCGCGCCCGCCTCTTCGGCATGTGGAGGGATCCGGACTCCGGTGACCGGCTCGGGTAGTCGCTGTGCAGATTCACTGAAGCCGGGATTCCGCTCCCGGGCCGCCACCCTCCGCTCCCGGCCGGTCGCGGAGCGTGTCAGCCCAGGAGCGCGTAGACCGTGCTCGCGCGAGCGGCGATCAGCCCCGACTCCTCGACGGTCATCGTGATGTCGGCGAACGCCATCCGGCGGCCGAGTTTGGTGAGCGCCGCCTCGACCAGGATGTCCGAACCGGTCACCGCCCGCTGGAACGACGTCGACTGCTGAACCGTCGTCATGGGTCCGTAGGCGCCCCGGGCGGCCGACACGGCGATCACGGTCGCCGTGTCGGCGGCGGCCATCAGCGCCTGCCCCGACAGGGCACCGCCCTCCCGGGCCAGCCGCTGCGACCAGGGCAGCCGCAGGACCGCGCGGTCGTCTCCCACGGCCTCCACGGACAGGCCGAGTCCGAGGACCCAGGGGGCGAAGTTGGCGGAGAGGATCTTGTCGGCCTCCGCGGTGCTCATCGTCATACGGGGGACTGTTCCCGCCGCACGCGCGCCGGATGCGGCGGCCGGCGATTTCCCGCCGTCGGCGGAGCGTCCCCGCGACGGGATTGAACGCCCCACGCGGCCCGTGCGTACCAACAGCCGTCCAGGCGCCCGACGACTGCCGAACGGCGGCACGGCTCCGGTCCCCCCCCAGGAGGTCGAGAAGGTTGAGTCACAAGCGAATTCCGAAGCGCAAGGCCGCGATAGTGGCGGGCAGCGTGGTGGCCCTCGGCGCCGCCGCGATCCTGCTCCCGAACGCCAACGCGTCGCAGGACGGCGCGTCGGACGACGCCGCGGCCGCGCCGAAGACCCTGAAGGCGACGGACGCCTCGGACCTCGCCTCGCGGCTCGCCGGGCTCCTCGGCGACGCCTTCGCCGGCTCCTACTACGACGGCGACAAGCAGCAGCTCGTCGTCAACGTCGTACCGGGCGACGACAACAACGTGATCGTGCAGGCCGAGAAGGCGGGCGCGGCCGTCCGCGAGGTCGACAACAGCATGACCGAGCTGGCGGCGGGGGCGCAGACGCTCAAGGCGAAGGCGACCATCCCCGGCACCTCGTGGGCCGTCGACCCGCGCACCAACCGGATCCTGGTCACCGCCGACTCCACGGTGACCGGCGACAAGTGGGAGCGGCTGGAGTCCACCGTACGGAGCCTCGGCTCCGGCATGGCGACCATCAGGAAGTCCGCGGGCACGTTCAAGACGTTCGCCTCGGGCGGCGACGCCGTCTTCGCCGGCGGCTCCCGCTGCTCCCTCGGCTTCAACGTCACCGCGGGCGACGGCTCGCCCGCCTTCCTGACCGCCGGTCACTGCGCCCTCGCGGGCGACCAGTGGTCGGACAGCCAGGGCGGGCAGCCGGTCGCCACCGTCGACCAGGCCGTCTTCCCCGGCGCGGGCGACTTCGCGCTCGTCAGGTACGACGACCCGGCGACCCGGGCGCCGAGCGAGGTGAACCTCGGCGACCGGACCGTGGCGATCGCCCGGGCCGCGGAGGCCACCGTCGGCCAGGAGGTGTTCCGGATGGGCAGCACCACCGGTCTCGCCGACGGTCAGGTGCTCGGCCTGAACGCCACGGTGAACTACCCGGAGGGCACGGTCACCGGCCTCATCCAGACCGACGTCTGCGCCGAGCCCGGCGACAGCGGCGGCTCGATGTTCACCCGGGACGGCCTCGCCGTCGGCCTGACCTCGGGCGGCAGCGGCGACTGCACCTCGGGCGGCGAGACGTTCTTCCAGCCGGTCACCACGGCCCTGGAGGCGGTCGGCGCGACCCTCGGAGCCGGCGGCGCGGGCGCGGGTGACGCGGGCGCCGGTGACCAGGCGGGCGGCGAGGAGGCCGGAGCGGGCGCGGAGGCCGGCGGTCAGGGGACCGGCGGCGACCAGGCCGGCGGCGAGGAAGCCGGTGCGGGAGCCGGCCAGGACGCCGAGGAAGGCTCCGGTCTGACACACACCCGCTGACGGCCCCTCAGCGGCACGGTCCCCGTCCGGCCCCGCCGCCCGGTCGTCGCGGGGCCGGACCGGCGCTCGGGGGGTCAGGCCTCCGGCAGCGCCCGCAGCAGCAGCAGCGCGATGTCGTCCCGGCGGCCCTCCGCGTCCGCGCCGTGCCGGACCAGGGCGTCGGCGAGGTCGTCCAGGGGACGGTCGCCGAGGTCGGTGAGACGGCGGCCCAGGTCGGCGAGGGCCTCCTCGAAGTCGGTGCCGGGGGATTCGACCAGGCCGTCGGTGTAGAGGACGAGCAGCGAACCGGGGGGGAGGGCGACCTCGGTCGACGGATAGGCCGCCGAGCCGTCGATGCCCAGCAGCGGCCCGCCCGCGAGGTCCAGCACCCGCACCCGCCCGTCCGGCCTGCGCAGCAGGGGCGGCGGATGACCCGCGCGGGACATCACGGCCCGCCCGTGCGCGGGATCGAGCCGCAGGTACAGACAGCTCGCGAACAGCTCGGAACCCAGGTCGAACAGCAGCCGGTTGGTGCTGCGCATGACCTCCTCGGGCGGCTGCCCGACGGCCGTGTACGCGCGTACGGCCGTGCGGACCTGCCCCATCAGCCCGGCCGCCGTCACGTTGTGCCCCTGGACGTCCCCGATCACCGCCGCGGCCATCCCCTGGGCCGGTACCAGGTCGTAGAAGTCGCCCCCGATCTCCATGCCCTGTGTGGCCGGCAGGTAGCGGGCGGCCGCCTCGATCCCGGCCAGCGGCGGCAGCGTGTGCGGCAGCAGCGCCTCCTGCAGCCCGTGCGCCAGCCGGTGCTTGGCGTCGTAGAGCAGGGCCCGCTCCAGCGCCTGGGCGATCAGCCCGGCCAGCGAGGTCAGCACCGACCGCTCCTCCGTCGCGAAGTGGTGCGGCGCCGCGTACGACAGCACGCACGTCCCCACCGGGCGCCCCGAGGCGATCAACGGCAGGTACGCCCAGGCCGCGAACCCGGAGGGGTTCAGGAGCAGCGCCGGGTACAGGCGCTCCATCTCCTCACGGGTCTCGAAGAACGCGGGCACCCCGGTGCGCAGCACCTGGCCGCCCGGGGTCGGCTCCGACAGCGGCATCCCGTCGTACCGCTCCACGACCCGTGGATCCGGGTACCCGCGGTGCCCCAGCACCTGCAGCCGGCCCGCCCGCGAACCGAGGACCACCAGCCCCTGGCTCCCCACCGCCGGCGCGATCTCGTCCGCGACCAGCTGCACCACGTCCTGCACCCCGACCGCCTCGGTCAGCGCACCGGCCAGGCTCAGCACCTGGGAGATGGTGACCAGACGCGTCGGGGTCTCCCCGGACCGCGGCGCGGTGCGGTTCATCTCCGCCACCGCGCGCGCCCGGCTGATGCGGACGCTGAGTCCGGTCGTGCTCGGGTACAGCCGGAAGGACAGCCACTCGCCGGGCGGACGCAGCGCCACGAAGGAGGTGACGTGCTGGCTGAACAGCGCGGCCCGGTACCGGTCCTCGTACACGGGATCGTTCAGCCACGGCACCGACGCCCACAGCTGGGCGCCGAGCAGCCGGGTGACCGGGACGCCCAGCAGTTCGGCCGCGGCGGCGTTGGCGAAGCCGACCCGCCCGTGCACGTCGAGCGAGCACAGGCCGTACGGCAGCCGCGACACCATCCGCGCCGCCTCCACCGTGCCGAGCGTGCCGGCCATGCCCCCCACCAGCGGCGCGGCCACCAGGTCCGGTTCGGACGGCAGGGGCAGACTCCGCTCGGCGGCCCGCTCCAGCCGTACCGCCAGCCGGTCGCAGGCGGCGGTCAGATGATCGCGTTCCCAGTCGGACAGCTCCTGCGGATGGGTACCGGGCCAGGTCACGAAGACCGCGCCGTACGCCTTGGTCGCGGTCGCCACCGGCAGCGCCGCCAGCGAGAAGGGATACGGCAGCACCATCGCGATCCGGGGATAGCGGCGCGCCATCTCCTCCTCGCCGCCGACCCAGACCAGCCGCCGTTCGCGCACCGCGTCGGACACCGGGATCGGGGCGCTCAGGCCGACCCGTTCCCACGGGGCCGCGAAAGCGCGGGGGAGCCCGGCCATCACCGCCATCTCCAGCACGGGCTGGCCCGGCGAGAGGAGGTACACCGCCCCCGAGTGGGCGTGCACCTCGTCCATCATCGAGGCCAGTGTCAGGGACAGCATCGGACGGCCGACCGGAGCCCGCGCACCCGCCGGCGCCTGCGCGGACGACTGCCCCTCGGACACACCGACCACCTCCTCGCACGGCCGTGCCACCGCCCTCGGGACCCAATCTCCTCCCTGCCGGGCCGTCGCGCACCGCGAGCGGCGGAGGAGACGGTCGTCCGGCCGGGCCGCGGACGTGCCGCCGCCCGCTCCCGGAACGGCCCCGGAACGTTCACAGGGGCTGCGCAGGGGTCCCATAAGCGCTGTAATGGCCAACGTGGTCGGTGAGGGCGCTGCGGGACGCAGCACGAGAACGCTGCGTGCGGAAGGCGCCCTGAGGACGATCGCGGCCGATCAGGAGTCCCCCGAACGCGTGCGCAGGGTCCTGGAGCAGGCCCTCGTCTTCGCCGGCGCCGCGTTCGCCGCCGTGTACGCGCCCGGCGCGGACGGTGAGCTGCTGTGTCTCGTGGAGTCCGTCGGAGTGCCGAGGACCCTGTGCGGGGTGCGCGACAGCTACCCCGTCGCCGGGCGTTCCCCGGCGGCCGAGGCCCACCGGGGCGGGCGACCGGTGTGGCTCGGCCCGAGGGACCTCGCCGCGCAGGCCCAGTCGCGACGCGTGCCGAGCCGTGACTTCTTCCTGGCGGCCCTGCCCCTGCGCGGCGACGGCGGCTGTCTGCTCGCGGTGAGCGACCACCCCGGCGGGTTCGACGCCGACGACCGGGCCTGCCTCGACCTCGTCGCCGACGGGATCGCCTTCCCCGCGGCGCCCGCGGCCCCCGACGGCGGTGACCTGCCGCCGGGCTCCTTCAGCCTGGCCATGGACACCGGCCGGCTCCGGGTGGGCGAGGACATCCTGGACCTGTTCGGCCTCGACCCGGACGACTTCGACGGACGGGTGGAGACGCTGATGGGCCTGACCGTGCCGGAGGACCTGCCCTCGCTGATGTCCGTGGTCGAGGCCGACCACATGACGATCGGCGAGCGGGAGCTGGAGTTCCGGGTGCTGCAGCCCGCCGGCCCGCCCAAGTGGCTGCGGCTGCGCGGCCGGCTGGTGCCCGGCGGCGAGGGACGCCCGGCCCGTCTCGTGGGCTCCGTCGCCGACGCCTCCACGCTGCGTTCCGACATCACGGACGTCGCCCGCGTCCAGCGGCTCGCCGCCGCACTGGCCACCGCGGTCACCGTCCACGACGTCGGCAAGGCCGTGGTCGCCGCGCTGCGCCGGCCGCTGCGGGCCGACCGGATCGCGATCGCCGAGCTGGAGAACGACCGGCTCGTCGTCACCGTCCTCGACCCGCCGGAACCGGAGGCGTGGCCGGAGCTGTGGCGCGCGGAGTGGCGCACCGAGTGGCCCGACGCGCCCGTGCGCACCATGCCCACCCTCGCCGCCGCGCTGCGCGAGGGCCGCACCGGCATCTGGCCCGCGGGGTCCCCGCTGGAGACCGCCCTCGCCGAGGTCGGCCCGGGCGGTCTGGCCGTGCTGCCGCTGCCCGCCGGGAACCGCATGGCCGGCGCCTGCCTCATCGGCTGGGACACCCCGCACGACTTCGGCGCCGACGAACGCGCCCTGCTCACCGCCGCCGCCGGGCTCGCCGGACAGGCACTGATGCGGGCCCGCGCCTTCGACGCCGAGCACGAGCTGGTCGGCATGCTCCAGCGCCAGCTGCTGCCGCGCCGCCTGCCCCGGCTGCCGGGCGCGGTCGCGGTCGCCCGCTACCTGCCCAGTACGGCCGGCCTGGAGCTGGGCGGCGACTGGTACGACGTGATCCCGCTGCCGGACAACCACGTCGCCCTCGTCATCGGCGACGTCCAGGGCCACAGCGCCGGCGCCGCCACCCTCATGGGCCAGATGCGCACCGCGCTGCGCGCCTACGCCGTCGAGGGCCATCCCCCGGACGTGGTGGTGTCCCACGCCAACCGGCTGCTCGTGGACATGGAGACCGACCTCTTCGCCACCTGCTGCTACGTCGACATCGACATGGAGGAGGGCTTCGCCTGGTGCGTACGCGCCGGACACCTGCCGCCGGTGGTGCGCCATCCGGACGGCTCCACCGAGATCGCGGAGACCGAGGGCGGCCCGCCGCTCGGGGTGATGACCCAGGCCGACTTCCCCATGAGCCCGCTCCGGCTCCAGCCCGGCACGCTGGTCGCCCTCACCACGGACGGCCTGGTCGAGTCCGCCGAGGCCGACATCGACGAGGGCATGGACCGCCTCGCCCGGCACCTGTCCGCCGCCGACCCCGCCCACCTCGGACTCGTCGCGGACGCCCTGCTCGGCAACGCCCCGCGCAGTGACGACGTGGCCTTGCTGCTGGTGCGCTACGACGGCATGGCCACCCGCCCGCTGCGGGAGAGCTGGACCGTGTGGCGGGTGCCCCAGGCGGTCGGGCACGCCCGCCGCTTCACCCGGCGCACCCTGCGCTCCTGGGGGGTCACCGAGGACCTCGACACCGCGCTGCTCGTCGTGTCCGAACTGGTCACGAACGCCCTCGTGCACACCGACGGCCAGGTCCGCCTCGACATCGCCCTCGTCAACGACCGCCTCCGCCTCGCGGTCGCCGACGCTTCGCCCCGCACCCCCGTCAAGCCGACCAGCATCGGCTGGGAGGCCACGGGCGGCCGGGGCATCCTCCTCGTCGAGGCCGTGTCGGCGGCCTGGGGGACCCTTCCGGTCAGCGGGGGAAAGCAGGTGTGGGCGGAGTTCGTCCTGCAGCGGTGACGCCCCGCCGGCCCCTCAGAGCCGCTTCAGCAGTTCCTCGGCGAGCGGCGCGGAGGACGCCGGGTTCTGCCCGGTGACCAGGTTGCGGTCGGTCACCACGTTCGGCGCCCACGGCGCTCCGGCCCGCACCCGCACACCGGCCTCGGTGAGCCGGTCCTGGAGCAGCCACTTCACCTTGTCGGCGAGACCGCCCTGCGTCTCCTCCTCGTTGGTGAACGCCGCCACCTCGTAGCCGGCGAAGGCGTTCGTCCCGTCGGCCCGCACGGCGGCGAGCAGCGCGGCCGGGCCGTGGCAGACCACGGCGAGCGGCTTGCCCGACTCCAGCGCCCCGGTCAGCAGCCGACCGGATCCGGGGTCCACGGCCAGGTCCTCCATGGGTCCGTGGCCACCGGGGTAGAAGACGGCCGCGTACTCGTCCAGGCGGACGTCCTCCAGCCGGACGGGCCGCCGGAGCTCGGTGAACGACCGCAGCGCCTTCGCGATCCGGTCGGCGTTCTCCCGGCCGCCGTTCGCCTCGGGCGCGAGGGACGCCCGGTCGACGGGAGGCACCACCCCTCCGGGCGTGGCGACGACGACCTCGTGGCCCGCGGCCCGGAACGCCTCGTGGGGAGCGACGGCCTCCTCGGCCCAGAAACCGGTGGGGTGCGTGGTGCCGTCGGCCAGCGTCAGACGGTCGGCGCCGGTGACGACGAACAGGATCTTCGACATGTGCTCACTTCCCGATGCACGGATGACTTCGACACCCCGACGGTAGGGTGCCGGACTCCCGTGAATCCAATGCCCGATTCCATGACACCCATAGGAAAACCCATGGCTGGGCGGAGAGGCGCCGCGGCCCGGCAGGCATAGGCCTCCCCTAGGCTCCTCCCCGTGAGGCATAGCGATCCCCATGACTCCACCGAGGC
Source organism: Streptomyces griseomycini (assembly GCF_014203535.1). Taxonomy (GTDB): domain Bacteria; phylum Actinomycetota; class Actinomycetes; order Streptomycetales; family Streptomycetaceae; genus Streptomyces; species Streptomyces griseomycini. The sequence continues at coordinate 219,641 of NZ_JACHJI010000010.1, read as the reverse complement.
CGGCGCGGCCCCGCCCGCGCAGCCCGACCTGAACCTGCTGCGGACCTTCCTGACGGTGTACCGGTCCGGGTCCTTCACGGCCGCCGCCCGGATCCTGGGCCTGTCCCAGCCCACCGTCACCACCCAGATCCGCTCGCTGGAACGGCACACCGGCCGCGAGCTGTTCGAACGGCTGCCCCGCGGAGTCGCGCCCACCGCCGTGGCCGACGAACTGGCCGCCCGGATCGCCGCCCCGCTCGACGCGCTCGCCGAGGCCGCCGGACACGGCCCGCCCGGCCGCGTCCGCCCCCGCCCGGTCCACCTCGCCGGACCCGCCGAACTGCTCTCCACCCGGGCGCTACCCGCGCTCGCTCCGCTGGTGGCGGGGGGAACACGGCTGCGCGTCACCATGGGCCTGACCGATCAGCTGCTCGACGAACTGCGCACCGGTCGCCACGACTTGGTCATCGCCACGGCCCGGCCGCGCGGCCGCGCCCTGTCCGCGGTGCCGCTGACCGACGAGGAGTTCGTCCTGGTCGCCGCCCCCGCCCTGGCCGACGGGATCCGCGGACGCCTCGCCGCCGACGGCCCCGGCGCACTGCACGGCGTCCCCCTGCTCGCCTACGCCGAGGACCTGCCCATCGTCCGCCGCTACTGGCGGCACGTCTTCGGCCGTCGCCTGAACTGCCACGCCGCCGTTTCCGCCCCGGACCTGCGGGCGGTGCTGGCCCTGGCGGTGGCCGGGGCGGGCTTCAGCGTGCTGCCGCGGTACCTGTGCGCCGGGGAACTGGCCCGCGGCGCCCTGGTCCTCCTCGACGAGCCGGAGGACGCCCCGATCAACACCAGTTTCCTGGTGCAGCGGCCAGGCGCCTCGGACAACCCCCACGTCGCACTCGTCCGCGACCGGCTGCTGGAGGCCGCCCGAGCCTGGTGACCGAGCCGCTCCGCCGGGTACCCGGCGGGCGACAGAGACGACGTGGAGAGGAGCATGCCATGACACAGCACGTCCGCGACATCATGACCGGCACACCGGTGAGCGTCGGGGCGAACACCTCCGTCGCCGAGGTCGCCCGCATCATGCGCGACCGCGACCTCGGGGCCGTCCTGGTGACGGACGGCGACCGGCTGCGCGGGCTGGTCACCGACCGCGACCTGGTGGTGCGGTCGGTCTCCACGGGCGGTGACCCGGAGGAGACCACCGTGGCCGGGGCGTGCAGCGAGGACCTGGTGACCGTGGGCCCCGACGACGAGCTGGACCTCGCGGTGCGGCTGATGCGCGAGCACGCCGTGCGCCGCGTCCCGGTCGTCGAAGGCGGGCACCCCGTCGGCATCGTCTCGCTGGGTGACGCGGCCATGGAGCGCGACCCGGAGTCGGCCCTCGGCGACATCAGCGTGGCCCGGCCCAACACCTGAGTGCGGCCCCCGCCCGCGGACCGGGAACTCCCGGATCCGATGGGGGTGTCGGGGTCGCGACGCCCCGCCGGGCAGCCGCGTGTTTGTCCGGCGGGGCGCGGGGGACCCGGAGGGCAGGATCCAGAAGGAAGATGATGCGGCGTGACCTCGGAGACCAGTGACGAACCCCGCCCCCGCCGAGCGGAGACCGGTTGGGCGAGGGCCCGGCGACTGCGGAGCGAGAAGCCCCTGCGGACCTGCCTGCCGGCCGTGGACCGCGGTACCGCCGGCACCCCGGACAAGGGCCTGGAGGGAAACATCGTGAGAGGTGAGGACTAGCGGGGATCCCAGCGGCTCCCCGGCCCTTTCCCGGGATTTCCTGATGAACGAGTAAAACAAGTGACGTCCGTGCCGCCGGAATCACGACTATGGTGAGTCAGATGAAGGCTCTCGTGCTGTCCGGCGGCGCCGGAACCCGGCCGGGGCCGATCACCCACACCTCGGCGGAACGACCGGTGCCCTCCCACGGGTGGGAGTCCCTCGCGGACGCGGTCGGCGCGGGGCCGAAGTCCGGTCCGCAGGTCACCCGCGTTCTCCAGGGAGATCCTCCGGGACCGGCCCGCGCACTGCTGACCGTCCGGATCGTCCGGCACCCGGTCGACTCCCGCGCCGACGCGCGCCGCACGGTCATCCGGGGCCACGGGAAGGACACCGGCGACGTCGTCGATCCGCCGGAGGCCGACCGCTCCGTCCGTACGCCGTGCGCGTCCGACGCACCGGGGGACACCACGCCGGACGAGCTCATCCGCGCCGGCACCCTCGACGACCTCGAACTCGGCCACCCCCGGCCGGAGCCGGCGCACGGCGAGGGCCGCGACGCCGACCTGCCCGCCCCGGCCCACCACCGCTCCCAGGGCCGGCCCGACGAGGTCCGCGACATCGGCGGCACCGAACTCACCGGCCCGTTCCCCGAGGCCTGCGGCGCCGGCCGGGGCCGCGTGGAGCACGTCGAGGACCGCGAGGGCCACGTCCCGCACTGCTCCGCCGACCGGACCGAGGCCGGCGACGAGCTCGGCCACCGCCCGCGCCACCGCTTCACCGCCGGCCTCACCGAGGCCGTCGCCCGGCACCGGGACCACCGCGCCCGGCGGGAACCGCTCGAGCGGCGCGGGGCGGGGGAGCGGGCATGACCCGACCGGTCACCGGCGCCGACGGCACGCCCGGCCGGGACGTCGCCGACGAACCGCCCCGGCGCGGCGAGCGGGCCACCGGCCTCGACCGGGCCACCGGCCTCGACCGGGCCGCCCCCGACGTCACCCGGGCCGGCGCCGTCGACCGGGCGCTCGCCGGGCACCGCCCCCGCCCCGTGGCCGACCGCGCCGCGTACACGGCCGTCGACGACGCCGGGACCGACGGGGAACGCGCCACCCCGATCAACGGCGACGGGCCGCGCCTGCTCGCCCGCGCCCCCCACGGCGCCCGGCCGATCCACGTCTCCTCCGGCGACGCCCGCGCCACCCCCTCCCCGGAGGACCACCCCACCGCCCCGCGCACCGCCCGCGGCCACTTCGGGCTCGCCGGCGAGCCGGCCGTGCCGGAGGAACCGCCCGGTGCGAGCGCGGTGGTGCGTACCGCTTGGCTCTCCGGGGGCCACGGCACTAACTTCGTGCGGAAGATGATCGGTCCCGAATCCCGCCGCCCCACCGTCGACGTCGTCGACGACCGGCGCGGGCGGCCCCCCTGGAGCGCGGACGTCGCCGAGCGCACGGCCGACCCCGGGGCCCGCGCCGCGCCCCGCTTACAGCGCGCTCGCGCACGGCCGCCGGCAGGAGATCGGCCTGCCGGCGCCACGCGACCGGCGCGCCGCCCTGCACGAAGCACTGCCCGGAATCCGCAAGGAGAGTCCCCTTCGTGAAACGCCATGAGTTCCTGCGGGAACTGCACAAGGTCAGCGCCAACCGCAACTACCTGGAGATCGGTGTCAACGACGGCCGCAGCCTGCGCCTGTCCCGCGTCCCCAGCATCGCGGTCGACCCCGCCTTCAAGGTGGTCTCGGAGCTGAAGTGCGACGTCCACCTGGTGAAGGCCACCAGCGACGACTTCTTCGCCCGCGACAACCCGCTGGCCCACCTCAAGGGCGGCCGGCACCCGCTGCGCAATCTGCGCCGGGGACGCAGCCCCTTCGGCCACTGGCGCCGCACCACACTCGACCTGTCGTTCATCGACGGCATGCACCTGTTCGAGTACGCCCTGCGCGACTTCATGAACGTCGAGAAGCACTCGGACTGGTCCAGCGTGATCGTCCTCGACGACATGCTGCCGCGCAGCGTGGACGAGGCCGCCCGCGACCGGCACACCACCGCCTGGACCGGTGACGTCTACAAGATCACCGAGGTGCTGGCACGCTACCGCCCCGACCTGGTGACCGTGCTGGTCGACACCCAGCCCACCGGTCAGCTCGTGGTCTTCGGCGCCGACCCGGACAACACGGTGCTGCACGACAAGTACGACGAGATCATGGCCGAGTACAAGGTGCCCGACCCGCAGAAGGTGCCCGAGGCGATCCTGGAGCGGGCCGGGGCGGTGCCGCCCGAGGCGCTGCTCGAGGCCGGGTTCTGGCGCGCGCTCGCCCAGGCCCGCAACCGCGGGCTGTCGCGGCGCGTGGGCTGGGAGCCCCTGCGCCGCGCCTTGGAACAGGTCGGCGTCAGCCGCTGAGTCCCCGGCCGCGCGGCTCCTCGTGGCGTGCGCGGCAGGCCTCGTACGAGGCGGCCGGCCGAGGCGCTCCGCCTCGGCCGGCGCGGGCGCCTGCTCGTCCTCGGGACGGCACCGGTCGGTGTCCTCCGGCCAGGCGAACCCGGACGCCGGGGCCGGCGGGTGCACGCCGTGCCCGCGCTCGGGCGCGCAGCCGGACGAGCCCGCCCGCAGGTCGGCCACCGCGTCGAGGACCGCCCCGCGCGCACAGGTCGCGTACGTGGCCCGGCGGCACGTCCGCGACGTGCACCCCGCGCAGCGCCCCCGGCGGGACACCGGGCAGTCGGTCTGCGCCGGTGACGGGTCGTGCCCCGCCGCCTCGCGGAACTCCTCGCCCCGGTACCACCCGTGGAAACCGCCCCGGTCGTCCGGGAAGACCCCGGGCTCCAGGCCCAGGCCCCTCCGGCCTCCGGCTCCCGCACGCCGTCACCGCCTCCCGCTGATCACGGGTGCCACCTTCGTACGGGCGGCGCCGAGCACGCGCCGCACCCCGCGCGCCAGTTTCCGCACCGTCCCGGGGCGCGGCACGGGCACCACCAGCATCCGGCCGCCGCCGGCGCGCAGCGCGAACGGCAGCCCCGCGTACCGCGGTTCCGCCGCATCGGGGTCCGGGGCGAGGGCCACCCGCCAGATCCCCCGGGGGAGCCCGGAGGGCAGCGCGGCCTCCAGCCGCGACCCCGGTCCCTCCGGTTCGCCGGTCAGGGTGCCGGAGGCGTGCAGCGTCCGGCCGGAGGAGGTGAACCTGAGCCGCACCGCGGCGCCGTCCGGCGCGTGCAGCGGGAGGCGGGCGCGCAGCCGGAGTCCGCAGACGGTGACGTCCGGCCGCCGCACACCGCCCAGACCGAGCCGCCTGCCCTCGACGGCCGCGTCCAGCGAGAGGTTCCCGTGCGGCTCGGTCCAGTACGGCAGGACCACACGGCCGCCGACGACGCCCGCGCACGGTTCGGGGCGGGTGGCCCGCGGGGCCGGGCCCAGCCGGCACTCCTTGGTCCAGCCGCCCAGCTTCACCCGCACGACGGCGTCCCACACGGCGTCACCCGGCAGGGCGGCGGGATCGACGGTCGCGGTCGCCCGCAGCACCAGCCGCACCCGCTCGCCGTCCTCGACGGAAACCGTCTCCCGGGCGAACTCCACGGGCTGGAAGTACGGGGCGGCGCCGGCGCGTTCGCGCAGCAGCAGATCCACGGTGGCCTGGCCGAAACGGGCCGTGGTCTCCGCACCGACCCACGCCACCGCCTCCTCGACGTCCTTCGGCGGGTCGTCGAGCGGGGTGCGGCCGGCGTCGGCGGGGAACGTCATCGGCTCCCGGGCGGAGGCGTACTCGGCGGTGAAACCGATGTGCAGCGAGCCGCCCCGCCACTCCACGTCCGTCGGAGCGGCCGTCGCCGCGACCGACGCCTCCCACTCGGCGAAGGCCACCACGTCGTCGTACCGGTCGGCGGCGGCGAACGCGGCGACGACCTGCTGCGTCGGCTGCAACCCGGCCGCGACGCCCGGGCCGAACCGCTCGACGACGACCTTGTGGATCTCCGCGAACAGTTCCCGGCGGTAGTCGTCCGGCAGCGCCAGCAGCCGCCGGGCGCGCAGCCGTTCCACCATCTCCACCCGCAGCCAGCGGCGGAACAGCCGGTCGCGCACCGGCCCCGGCTCGGTGTACCGCTCGACGACGTCGAGCGCCTCCCGCAGGTTCTGGAAGTACCCCACCGGGTCGAAGCGCTGGAAGCCGGCGTTCGAGGCGTCGTCGCGTCTGATGTGGTAGTAGCAGACGTAGTCGCCGAGCACGGAGACGTTGTCCGCGCGCAGGTAGGCCTCGGTGACGAAGACGTGGTCCTCCAGCCGCCGCCCCTCCGGGAAGCGCAGCCCGATGCGGTCGAGGAACTCCCGGCGGAACATCTTGTGCGGGGTGAGGCTGTCGATCAGCGGGGCGTTCTCGACCGTGGCCCGCGGGTGGTTGCGGCGGAACAACTCCACCGGCACCCCGCGGTTCTTGCCGGCCATCTTGCCCACGACCACGTCCGCGCCGTTGGCCACGCCGTAGTCGTACATCCGCTCCAGGGCCTCGTCGCCCAGGTGGTCGTCGTTGTCGACGAACATCACGAACTCGCCCCGGGCGGCGGCGATCCCGACGTTGCGGGGCTTGCCGGGCCAGCCGGAGTTCTCCTGGTGGATCACCCGCATCCGGGGGTCCTCGGCGGCGAGCCGGTCGAGCCGGGCCGGTGTCCCGTCGGTCGAGCCGTCGTCGACGAAGATCGCCTCGTACTCGTCGGGGGGCAGCGACTGCCGCTGCAGCGAGGAGATGCAGTCCTCGATGTAGGTCCCCGGGTTGTGGACGGGAACGATGACGCTGACCTTGACCGGCATCGAGATCGAGGGCCTTTCGGGTCACTTGTCGCCGAACGTGACGGCTTGGCACGTGTTGCCCGATCGTAACCCCGCGGCCACCGTGGTCCCGTCCTTCGGCCACGGCCGGGACCGTGCCGTGACCCTCGTCGGACGCTCCCCCCGATCGGCTTGCGCGAACGGCCGCCCGGGGCGTGGCGGGACGCGGGACGGCCGGCGCCGCCTAGGCTGTGTGTCCGTGCGACTGCTCCTGACGTCCGACACCCACCTGCCCAGGCGCGCCAAGCGGCTCCCCGAGCCGCTGCTCGACGAACTCCCGCGCGCGGACGTCGTCTTCCACGCCGGGGACTGGGTCGACACGGCCACCCTCGACCTGCTGGAGAGCCGCAGCCGCCGCCTCGTCGGCGTGTACGGCAACAACGACGGACCGGAGCTGCGCGCCCGGTTGCCGGAGGTCGCGTACGTCGAACTCGACGGGCTGCGCTTCGGCGTGATCCACGAGACGGGTCCGGCCCGAGGGCGCGAGGCCCGGTGCGCCGCGCGGTTCCCCGACCTGGACGTGCTGGTCTTCGGACACAGTCACATCCCGTGGGACACCACCGCCGCCACGGGGCTCCGTCTGCTCAACCCGGGTTCGCCGACGGACCGCCGCCGGCAGCCGCAGTGCACCTACATGACCGCCGCGATCACCGACGGCCGGCTCGACGAGGTGGAGCTCCACGGGCTGCCGCCGCGGAGGTGAGCGTGTGCCGACGGGCCGGGCCGCTTCGTTTCGGTGGAAGCGGCCCGGGCGCTGCGAGTAGATGCGCTCTCACGGACCTCCTTCCCACGATCGGAGGTGGTACCGGGCGACTACCCCTCCTCGCCACGCTCACACACCTTTCTTCCAGGTTCGCCGCCGCCTGCGTGTCCGCACGGCCAGCACGGCCACCACGACGGCGGCCGCGAGGGCCGCGGCGGCGCGCTCGGCGACCGGCAGCCCGGCGGTGCGCAGCAGGTCGAGGGGCTCCTCCCGCGGGGTGGACTCGCCACGTCCGTCGTGTCCGCCACGTCCGAGGCACCGCCCGGGTCGGCCGTACCGCCCGCGACCGCGTCCGCCGGCGGCTCCGACAGCCGCTCCGAGAGGCACGCGGCGAACCGGCCGACGATCCGCTCGCCCACCTCCGCCGGCACCCCGCGCCCGGACCGCGCGGCGCGCTGCGGCTGACCTCGACGACGGTGGCCAGGCCGAACGGCGCCCGGGCCGCGTACCAGCGGCCGAGCACCGGGAGGACGTCACGCACGATCCGCTCCTTCCACGGGCACCCCGTTCACCGGGCGGTCTCCCCGCACCACCGCCGCCGGCCGCTCCAGCGCGGCCAGACTGTGCCCCTCGACGAACGGGTCCACGCTCGGCAGCGCCGCCGTCCCGGCCGCCAGGGGCGCGTAACCGGGCCGCGCCTTGAGCGGGTTGGCCCAGATCACGTTGGCCCGGATCACCCGGTGCGCCAGCCGGTGCAAGCGTCGCATCCGGTCCGAGAGCAGCTCCGGATCGCCACGCTCGCACCCGTCCGACAGCAGCACCACGACCGCGCCCCGCGCCATACCGCGCTGCCCCCAGCGGCCCAGGAACGCGTGCAGCAGCTCGCCGAGCCGGGTACCCCCGCGCCAGTCGGGCACGGCCGCCGCGACCGCCGCCGTCGCCCTCTCCGGGTTCCGGTGGGACAGCTCCCGGGTGAGCCGGGTGCCGACGGCGAACACCTCGGTGCGCGGGCCGCGCGCGGCGGCGTGCGCGAACCGCAGCAGCGCGTCCGCGTACGGCGCCGTGGACCCGCTGACGTCCACGAGGAGCACGACCCGGCGGGGCCGCTCGGCCCGCACCCGGTGCCGCAGCCGCGCGGGCTCACCGCCACGCCGCAGCAGTTCCCGCACCGTCCGCCGCGGACCGACCTCCCCGCGCCGGGCCGCCCGCCGCCGCGCGGTACGCCGCACCTGCTCGCGCTCGGCGGGGCTCAGCCCGGCCACGTCCCGGTGGCGCAGGACCTCGGTGGCGGCGGCGAGGGCGGGCACGGGCGGAGTCCGGTCGCCGGACCCGGCGGGGGACAGGGGGCCGGTCCGCGCCTCCCGCACGGCCGGCCGCGGCCGGAGCGGGGGAGCGGGCGCGGGGCGGGGGTCCGGTCCTCCACCGGGGCCGAAGTACGCGGCGAACGCCCGCTCGTACCGCTCCAGGTCGTCCCGGCTCCCGCAGGCGGCGGCCAGCACGGCCCGCACGGTGTTCTGGTAGCCCGTGCAGCGGCACAGGTTCCCCCCCCAGGGCCTGCCGCACCTCGTCCGCGGTGGGGTCCGGGGTCTCCCGGAGCAGGTCGCGGGCCGCCATCAGCATCCCCGGTGTGCAGTAACCGCACTGCAGCGCGTGCCGTTCGTGGACCGCCCGCTGCAGGCCGGTCCACTCCCCGTCCCGGGCGAGGCCCTGCACGGTGGTCACCGCGCAGCCGTCCGCCTGCACGGCGAGCACCGAGCAGCTCTTGGCGCTCTCGCCGTCCAGGTCGACCGTGCAGGCCCCGCAGTCGGAGGTGTCGCAGCCCACGGGGGTACCGGTCGGTCGCCGAACGTGATGCGCGTCGCTCCAGGGCGGCTTCCGGGGGCGGGGCGAGAGCCGCGACAGGCTTCTGTTGAGCGTTAATCCGTTGTGCCGTCCGTGCCTGTCTGCTGCACTGCCGGGGAGAACGCCGTCGAGGTTCCGAGGAGCAGCAATGCGAGCACCGTTCATGTCCCCCCAGGAAGGAACGCCCCGCTCTCCGAAGGACATGACGCTTCGTGCACGTGATCAATCTGGGAATCCTCGCCCATGTCGACGCCGGTAAGACCAGCCTGACCGAGCGGCTGCTGCACTCGGCCGGCGTGATCGACGAGATCGGCAGCGTCGACGACGGCAGCACCCGTACCGACACCCTCGCGCTGGAGCGCCGGCGCGGCATCACCATCAAGTCCGCCGTCGTCTCGTTCCCGCTCGACGACGTGACGGTCGACCTCCTCGACACGCCCGGTCACCCGGACTTCATCGCCGAGGTGGAGCGGGTGCTCGGCGTGCTGGACGGCGCCGTGCTCGTCGTCTCCGCCGTCGAAGGGGTGCAGGCGCAGACGCGGGTGCTCATGCGCACCCTGCAGCGGCTGCGCATCCCGACCCTGCTCTTCGTCAACAAGATCGACCGGCGCGGGGCCCGGGAGGCGGACCTGCTCCGGGCGGTCTCGGCGCGCCTCACCCCGGCGATCGTGCCCATGGGCACCACCGACCGGCTCGGCACGCCCGAGGCCCGTTTCGTCCCCGGTCTCCCCCCGGCCGCCCTCGACGTCCTCGCCGGCCACGACGACGGGCTGCTCGCCGCGTACCTGGACGGCACGGTGACGGACCGGCGCCTGCGCGCGGCCCTGGTCGAGCAGAGCCGGCGGGCGCTCGTGCACCCCGTCTACTTCGGCTCCGCCGTCACGGGCGCCGGCGTGGACGCACTGCTGGACGGCGTCAAGGAGCTGCTGCCACCGGCCGGCGGCGACCCCGACGGGCCGGTCTCCGGCACGGTGTTCAAGGTGGAGCGGGGACCGGCGGGGGAGAAGATCGCCTACGCGCGGATGTTCTCCGGCACGCTGCGCACCCGCGACCGGGTCCCGTTCGGCCGTGACGGCGGGGCGGCGGGCCGGGTGACCGGGATCAGTGTCTTCGGCCACGGCACGGACACGCGCGCGGACGCGGTGCCGGCCGGCCGGATCGCCCGGCTGCGGGGCCTGGCGGACGTCCGCGTCGGCGACGTGATCGGCGAACCCCGCAAGGCGTACGGGCACCTCTTCGCACCGCCCACCCTGGAGACCGTCGTCGTCCCCGGGCCCGGCGTGGACCAGGGCGCGCTGCACCTCGCGCTCACCCGGCTGGCCGAACAGGACCCGCTGATCGGTCTGCGCCACGACGAGGTGCGGCGGGAGACCTCCGTGTCGCTCTACGGCGAGGTGCAGAAGGAGGTCGTCCAGGCCACCCTCGCCGAGGAGTACGGGCTGGACGTCACCTTCCGGGAGACGACGCCGCTGTGCGTCGAGCGGCCGGCCGGATCCGGGGCGGCCGTCGAGTTCATCGGCGAGGACCCGAACCCGTTCCTCGCGACGGTCGGTCTGCGCGTCGATCCCGCACCGGCCGGCGCGGGGGTGGACTTCCGGCTGGAGGTGGAGCTGGGCTCGATGCCGTACGCCTTCTTCAAGGCGGTCGAGGACACCGTGCGGGAGACGCTCGCACAGGGCCTGCACGGCTGGCGGGTCACCGACTGCACGGTCACCATGACCCACTCCGGTTACTGGCCCCGTCAGAGCCACGCGCACCAGGGCTTCGACAAGAGCATGTCGAGCACCGGCGCCGACTTCCGGGGCGTCACCCCGCTGGTCCTGGCCGAGGCCCTGCGGCGGGCGGGAACCGTGGTGCACGAACCGGTGCACCGCTTCCGGATCGACGCCCCGGCGGACACCCTCGGCGCACTGCTGCCGGTGCTGGCCGGACTGGGCGCCGTGCCGCGGACCACGGAGACGCGCGGTGGTCTGTGCGTGCTGGAGGGCACGGTGCCGGCCGCCCGGGTGCACGCGCTGGGGCGGCGGCTGCCGGGGCTGACCCGGGGCGAGGGCGAGCTGGAGAGCGCCTTCGGGCACTACGCGCCCGTCACCCACGGCACGGTGCCCCGGCGCCCGCGCACGGACCACAACCCGCTGAACCGGAAGGAGTACCTGCTGAACGTGACACGGAGGGTGGGCGGCTGAACCTCACCGCGCCGCCCTCCGCCGGTCCGCTCGGCTCAACCGCCGGACGGGGCGGGCCGGCCGCCCGCCACCCGACCGAGGCGCACCCGCTGCGGGTGGTCGCCGACGGGTACGGACACGGTCTTCTCGCCGGTCGCGAAGTCGATCGCCGTGACCCGGTCGGCGCCGCTCTCGGAGACCACGCAGGACCTCCCGTCGCCGCTGACCGTCGCCCAGTACGGCTTCGACACGGTGACCAGCGGGCCCTCCGCCAGGGTCGTGCGGTCGACGACGGTCGCGTAGTCGTCCATGGTGCCCGCCACGCAGATCTTGCTGCCGTCCGGCTTCAGCGTGATGCCGTGGTGGCGCGAGTCGTTGACCCAGGTGGTGCGGTCGTCGCTGGTGGCCGGGTTCTTCGGCAGGGTCTTGGTGCGGGTGATCCGGTCGGTGACGACGTCGTACTCGAGGAAGCCGTTGAAGAACGACACCTGGAAGTACAGCTTCGACCCGTCCGGGGAGAACGCGGCCGGACGGACCGCGTCCGAGTGGTCCTTCAGCCCGGCGGCGTCGAGCCGGTCGCGCATGTCGATCACCTCGACCCGCTCGAAGGTGGCCGCGTCCACGACGGTGATGCGCCGGTCGCCCTTCGTCCAGTCCAGCCAGGTGGCGTCGAGCGCGGTGTTCACCTCGCCGATCGACATGTTCCAGATGTGCCTGCCGTCGGCGCTGAAGACGTTCTCGTGCGGCTTGTCGCCGGTCCTGAACGAGCCGAGCTCCTCGCCGGTCCCGATGTCCAGGACGTGCACCGTGTTGGAGGTGGAGGCCGAGACGGCGACGCGCCCGCCGTCGGGGGAGACGGCCATGTGGTCGGAGCGGTAACCCGAGACGGGGAAGCGCCAGTTGATGCGTCCGGTGGCGAGGTCCAGGGAGACGACGTCGGCGAAGCTGGGCCGGGAGACGACCACGGACCTGCCGTCGGGTGTGGAGTACATGTCGTCCACGAACTGGTCGTGGCCCTCACCGACGCTGTTGCGGATGGCCATGAAGTGGATCCAGCGGATCGGGTCGGCGTTGATCTCGGCCATCCGCTCGTCCTTGTCGGGGATCACGTCGATCCTCCCGATCCTCGCGAAGTCGCCGGTGGACTCGAGGACATCGGCGGTGCCGTCCCAGTTGTTGCCCACGAACAGCACCTCGCGCAGGGCGGCGGCGGAGCCCGGGGCGGATGCGGCCGCGGTGGCGACGGCGGTGGGGGCGGTGACGGTCAGGGCCAGGGCGGCGACGACGGAGCACAGGCGCCCGGTTCTGCGGACCGGCATGACTGCTCCCTCCTCTGGGGTGGGGGGTGGGCCGTACTTCATGACGAGAACATGCCAAGCAGGAGCAGGGGTCCGGGCGGGGATGCTCCCGGAATCAACTTACTGAAAAGTAAGGAGGGTTCGCCCGCACCACAAGACTGCGTACACGACAAAACAGGGCGCGCGGTGGGGAGGGCGGGGACTTCCGGCGATCAGACGGAGGGCTTGATGTCCCCGGCGAAGACGATCATCTGGTCGATCAGTCCCCGCCGCAGGTGCACGACATCGGTGCCCGCCAACCGCGGGCCACCGCCAGGCGTCGTGAAGACCCACCGGTACCGCGCCCACTCGTCCGGCGCGTCCACCCCCGAACAGCGGACCATGGTGCCGGGCCCGGCCGGGTGGCGCCGGATGTCCAGGACGAACCGCTCGACCGCCTCGATCCCCTCGCTCCTCCCGAGAGGCCCCCAGAGGACGACGTCCGGGGTGAGCGCCTGCGCGAGCAGGGCGGTCACGTAGGTGTCGTCCGAGGCGTTGAACGCCGAGATGAAGGTGTCGATCGCCGACTGCGCCGTGTCTTCGTGCATCCCCCAGTCATACCAGCCGGAACCCGTCCGGGGACGGCTCCCGGGCGAAGAGCCCCCGTACCGCCGTCCCCCGGTTCCTCCTCGTCCGTTCCTACTCGTCCCAGGCCTGGATCATCGTCTGCTCGGTGATCCTGCCGTCCCGCAGCGAGAGCATCGACTCGGAGAGCACCCGCACCCCGTCCGGGTACACGCAGCTCTCGCTGTAGGCGGCGCGATCGCCCTGCACGACGCACTGCTCCAGCTTGTGCGTCATGTCACGGCTGTAGACGTCGTCGAGCATGGCGGCGATCTCGTCCCTGCCGTGCAGGACCTTGGGGTGGCTGGGCTGGGTGTTGCGGTCCACGATGCGCAGTTCCGCGTCGTCCGCGTACAGCGACACCAGGGTCGCCGACGTGTCGGCCTCGATGCCCCGGCGCAGTGTGCCGGTGTCGAAGGCGGGGTGTGCCGCGGTTGTCATGACGACCTCCTCCGAGGCCCGCGGCCCGGTTCTCCGGCGGGCCGTGAAGGCCTCTCCTACGAGCCTCCTCCGGCCCGGCGGGCACGGCAAGCCCGGCCCGGACGCCCGCCGGGGCACGGCCGCGCTCACTCCCCCGTGGCCAGGAACTGCGTCGCCGCCAGCTCCGCGTACAGCGGATCGGCGGTCACCAGCTCCCGGTGCGTGCCGACCGCGCGGACCCGGCCCGCGTCCATCACCACGATCCGGTCGGCCATCGTCACCGTGGACAGCCGGTGCGCGACGACCAGCACCGTCGTCGTACGGGCCACGTCGGCGACGGTGTCGCGCAGCGCCGCCTCGTTCACCGCGTCGAGCTGCGAGGTGGCCTCGTCGAGCAGCAGCAGCCGGGGCCTGCGCAGCAGGGCGCGGGCGATGGCGACGCGCTGGCGTTCGCCGCCGGACAGCTTGGTGCCGCGATGACCGACCAGGGTGTCGAGCCCGTCCGGCAGCCTGGACACCAGACCGTCCAGCCGGGTCGTCTTCAGCACCCGGGTCAGGGTCCCGTCGTCCGCCCCGGGATTGCCGAGCAGCAGGTTGTCCCGCAGGGAGCCCGACAGCACCGGCGCGTCCTGCTCCACGTAGCCGATCGCGGCCCGCAGCCGCGGCAGCTCCCAGTCGGCCAGATCGCGGCCGTCGAGCCTGATCACGCCGGAGTCGGGGTCGTAGAACCGCTCGATGAGGGAGAACACGGTGGTCTTGCCCGCGCCGGAGGGGCCGACGAACGCGGTCATCCCCCGGGCCGGCACGGTGAACGTCACCCCGTGGTGGACGTACGGCAGGTCGTCGGCGTACCGGAAGCGGACGTCCTCGAAGGCGAGCGCGGCGGGCTCGGTGCCCGGGGAGGGCAACGGCGCGGGCTCGGCGGCCGGTTCGGCCGGCAGCCGCAGCGCCTCCTGGATCCGGGCGAGGGCGGCACTGCCCGTCTGGTACTGCGTGATCGCGCCGACGACCTCCTGGATCGGCGCCATGAGGTAGAAGACGAACAGCAGGAACGCCACCAGCGTCCCGATGTCGACGGCGCCCGTCGCCACCCGCGCGCCGCCCACCGCGAGCACCGTGATGAACGCGATCTGCATCGCCAGCCCGGCCGTGTTGCCCGCCGCGGCCGACCACTTGGCGGCGCGCACGCTCTGCCGCCACGACTCGTGCGCGGCCTCGTGCAGCGTGCGCTCCTCCCGGGGCTCGGCGCCGGACGCCTTCACCGTGCGCAGCGCGCCGAGCACCCGCTCCAGCGAGGCCCCCATCACGCCGACCGCGTCCTGCGCCTGCCGGCTGGCCCGGTTGATGCGCGGCACGATCACACCGAGCACCGTGCCCGCGCCCGCGATCACGGCCAGGGTGACGCCCAGCAGCACCGGATCCACGAAACCCATCAGCACCACGGTCGCGATCAGCGTGAGCCCGCCCGTGCCGAGACCGACCAGCGAGTCCGTGGTGACCTCCCGCAACAGGGTGGTGTCGGAGGTGATGCGGGCCATCAGGTCACCCGGCTCACTGCGGTCCACGGCCGTGATCCGCAGCCGCAGCAGGTACGACGACAGCGTGCGCCGTGCCCCGAGGACCACCGACTCGGCGGTGCGCCGCAGCACGTACGAGCCGAGCGCGCCCAGCACGGCGTTGGCGACGACGAGCGCCGACATCGTCAGCAGCGCGCCGGTGATGGCCCGGTCGGCGGCGAGGTCGTCGATCAGCTCACGGGCCACCAGTGGCAGCATCAGCCCCGTGGCGCCGGTCATCAGCGACAGCACCGCGCCGCCCAGCAGGGCCCACCGGTGCGGCCGGACGTATCCGAGGAGCAGCCGCCACGCGGGCGGACCGGACTCCTGTGCTGTGATGGTCACATCATCCTTTCGTCAGTGAGGCGTTCAGGCTACGTCGTGGCGCGGGGCCCGCGGCGCGGCGGGCGGCAGGCGCGCGCCACGACCTGCCGCGGGGCCGGTCACCCCCTTACCGATCAGTCACGCGTAGGGTCGGGGGGACGAACAGCGATCGACGAAGGAGTCGGCACCATGGCGCAGGAAGTACGCGGTGTGATCGCCCCGGGCAAGGACGAGCCGGTACGGATCGAGACGGTCCTCGTACCCGACCCGGGGCCGGGAGAGGCGGTCGTCCGCGTCCAGGCCTGCGGGGTGTGCCACACGGACCTGCACTACAAGCAGGGCGGCATCAGCGACGACTTCCCCTTCCTGCTCGGCCACGAGGCCGCGGGCGTCGTCGAGTCGGTGGGCGACGGCGTCACCGACGTCGCGCCCGGCGACTTCGTGATCCTCAACTGGCGCGCGGTGTGCGGCAAGTGCCGCGCCTGTCTGCGTGGACGCCCCTGGTACTGCTTCGACACCCACAACGCGAAGCAGAGGATGACCCTCACCGACGGCACCGAACTCTCCCCGGCCCTCGGCATCGGCGCCTTCGCCGAGAAGACGCTGGTCGCCGCCGGGCAGTGCACCAAGGTCGACCCCGCCGTCTCCGCGCAGGTCGCCGGGCTGCTCGGCTGCGGGGTGATGGCCGGCATCGGCGCCGCCATCAACACCGGGAACGTCGGCCGGGGCGACTCCGTCGCGGTCATCGGCTGCGGCGGCGTCGGGGACGCGGCCGTCGCCGGGTCGCGCCTGGCCGGAGCGGCGAAGATCATCGCCGTCGACATCGACGACCGCAAACTCGAGACCGCGCGCTCCATGGGCGCCACCCACACCGTCAACTCCCGCGAGACCGATCCGGTCGAGGCGATCCGCGAGCTCACCGGCGGCTTCGGCGCCGACGTCGTCATCGAGGCCGTCGGCCGCCCCGAGACGTACGAACAGGCCTTCTACGCCCGCGACCTGGCCGGCACGGTCGTCCTGGTCGGCGTCCCCACCCCCGAGATGAAGATCGAACTGCCGCTCCTCGACGTCTTCGGTCGCGGCGGCTCCCTGAAGTCCTCCTGGTACGGCGACTGCCTGCCCTCCCGCGACTTCCCGATGCTGATCGACCTCCACCTCCAAGGCCGCCTGGACCTGGCGGCGTTCGTCACCGAGACCATCCAGCTGGACGAGATGGAGAAGGCGTTCGAGCGGATGCACCGCGGCGACGTGCTGCGCTCGGTGGTGGTGCTGTGATGACCGCCCGCATCGAGCGACTCGTCACCTCCGGCCAGTTCCGCCTCGACGGCGGCACCTGGGACGTCGACAACAACGTGTGGATCGTCGGCGACGACCACGAGGCGATCGTCATCGACGCCGCCCACGACGCCGACGCCATCGCCGAGGCCGTCGGCGACCGCCGGCTGACGGCCATCGTGTGCACCCACGCCCACAACGACCACATCGACGCCGCGCCCGCCCTCGCCGAGCGCACCGGCGCCACCATCTGGCTGCACCACGACGACCTGCCGCTGTGGAAGCAGACCCATCCGGACCGCGACCCCGACGCCTGGCTGCTCGACGGCCAGGTGATCGAGGCGGCCGGCGCCGACCTGACGGTGCTGCACACCCCGGGGCACGCGCCGGGGGCGGTCTGCCTGTACGACCCCGGACTGGCGACCGTGTTCACCGGCGACACCCTCTTCCAGGGCGGTCCCGGCGCCACCGGCCGCTCGTACTCCCACTTCCCGACGATCATCGACTCGATCCGGGACCGGCTGCTGACCCTCCCGCCCGACACGGAGGTCCTCACCGGCCACGGCGAGGGCACCACCATCGGCGCGGAGGCCCCGCACCTGCAGGAGTGGATCGCACGGGGCCACTGAGGACCTCCCGGACGACCGGCTCGAAAAGGCGACAGGAGATGTCCGGCTTACCCGTCATCCTCGAGGGGACAGCGAAACGCGGGTGACGGGAGGCCGGACATGTCGGAGCCGTTGGAGGGCAGGGTCGCGCTGGTGGCCGGGGCGACCCGGGGGGCCGGACGCGGCATCGCCGTGGAACTGGGGGCGGCGGGCGCGACCGTGTACGTCACGGGCCGCACCACCCCCGCCCGCCGCTCCGAGTACGACCGCCCCGAGACCGTCCAGGAAACCGCCGACCTGGTCACCGAGGCCGGCGGCACGGGGATCGCGGTGCCGACCGACCACCTCGAGCCGCAGCAGGTGAAGGCGCTGGTCGACCGCATCGCGGACGAACAGGACCGTCTCGACGTCCTCGTCAACAACATCTGGGGCGGCGAGACGCTCTTCGAGTGGGACGTCCCCGTCTGGGAGCACGATCTCGACAAGGGGCTCCGTCTGCTGCGCCTCGCGGTCGAGACCCACGCGATCACCAGCCACCACGCCCTGCCGCTGCTGCTGCGCCACCCCGGCGGGCTGGTCGTCGAGGTCACCGACGGCACCGCCGACTACAACCGCGACACCTACCGCAACTCCTTCTTCTACGACCTGGCCAAGTCCTCCGTCCTGCGCATGGGCTTCTCCCTCGGCCACGAACTCGGCCCCCGGGGCGCCACGGCCGTCGCCCTCACCCCGGGCTGGCTGCGTTCGGAGATGATGCTCGACCACTTCGGGGTGCGCGAGGACAACTGGCGCGACGCCCTCGACCGCGTCCCCCACTTCGCCATCTCGGAGACCCCGCGCTACGTCGGCCGGGCCGTCGCCGCGCTCGCCGCCGACCCGGACGTGGCCCGGTTCAACGGCACGTCCCTCTCCAGCGGCGGACTCGCCCGGGAGTACGGCTTCACCGACCTCGACGGCAGCCGCCCGGACGCCTGGCGCTACCTCGTCGAGGTCCAGGACGCGGGCAGGCCGGCGGACGTGACCGGCTACCGCTGATCCGGCCCGGTTCCTGTCGCGGTGATCGTCCCGGCAGTACCTTCATCCCATGACGACGGACACGAGGCGCTTCGAGGGGTACGGGGTTCTCATCACCGGGGCGGCCCGCGGCATCGGCGCGGCCACCGCCCGGCGGTTCGCCGAGGAGGGGGCGCGGGTCCTGGTGGCCGACGTGGACCCGGCCGAGGCGGAGCGGACGGCGTCGGCCCTGCGGGACCGGGGCCCCGGCGCCGAGGCCGTCGCCTGCGACGTGGCCGACCGGGCGTCGGTCGAGGCGGCCGTCGCCCACGCCGTGGACGCCTTCGGCTCGCTCGACGTGCTGGTCAACAACGCCGCCCACTGCACACCCGACGCGCCCCGCTTCGAGGACGAGCCGGACGGGGAGTGGGCCCGCGACCTCGACGTCACCCTCACCGGCGCGTACCGCTGCTGCCGTGCGGCACTCCCGCACCTCGCCGCCTCCGGCCGGGGCGCGATCGTCGGCATCGGCTCCGTCAACGGGCTCCAGGACTTCGGCAACCACGCCTACAGCGCGGCCAAGGCGGGCCTGGTCTCCCTCACCCGCACCCTCGCCGGGCACGCCGGGCCCCGGGGCGTGCGCGTCAACCTCGTGGCGCCGGGGACCGTCCGCACCCGCGCCTGGGAGGGCCGGGACGACGACCTCGAGGCGGCCCGGCGGCTCTACCCCCTCGGCCGGGTCGGCGAACCGGAGGACATCGCGGCCGCCGTCGCCTTCCTCGCCTCCCGCGACGCGTCCTGGATCACCGGAACCACCCTCGTCGTCGACGGCGGCATCACGGCGGTCAATTCGGGGTTCCGGCAGGCGCTGCGACGGCCCGGGGAGGGGCGGTGAGTCCTGGGGCCCGGTCGAATGTCACCGTTCTGTCGCGGCCCGGCCACCCGTACAACCGATTCTCCCGGCCGCCCGTCTACCTGGCAGAGTGCGCGGGTCACGCGCCCACTTCCGCGGGAAAGGCAGGTCGGACCATGGGCTACACAGGGAGACGGGGTGCCGTCGTCCTCGGGATCACCTCGCTGGTGACCCCGCTCACGCTCGCGCTCGGCGCCGCACCGGCGCAGGCCGCGAGCTGCACCACCAAGGCGGGCCCGTACCAGAAGCAGGTGGAGAAGTTCCTCGGCCGCCCGGTCGACGGCAAGCAGTCCTCCGCCGACTGCAAGGCGACCCGCGCCTTCCAGACCAAGCACGGCATCACGCCGAACATCGGGTACGCCGGTCCCGTCACCTGGGGCGTGATGGACCTGATGAACAAGCAGAAGGCCGTCGGGAAGAACCCGAACAAGTCGGGCAAGTGTCCGGTGAACAAGGGCCGCATCGCCTGCGTGAACCTGACGCTGCAGCTCAGCTGGATCCAGGACGGCAAGAAGCTCGTGTACGGGCCGGTACCGGTCCGCACCGGCCGCGACGGCTACGAGACCCGCACCGGCCTGAAGAAGGTCTACTGGCGCAACATCGACCACGTCTCCACCATCTACGACGTGCCGATGCCCTACAGCCAGTTCTTCGACGGCGGGCAGGCCTTCCACTCGGTCGGCGTCAGCATGTGGAACCCGCCCGGCTCGCACGGCTGCGTCAACATGACGAAGACCGACGCCAAGAAGTACTGGTCGCTGCTGAAGAAGGGCGACGACGTGTACGTCTACGGCCGCAAGCCCGGCACCTGATCCGTTCCGGCGGCCCGGGATGTGAACTCCCCCACCTTCCTTGGCAGATGGACGTGATCAGCAACACTGTCCGCAATGTCCGATGTGCGTGCGATTACTCACGGCGTCTTCACCTCGGCCGCCGTATGCTTCACACCATGTCCACCACTGTTGAACCCTCCTCCGAGCGATCGGCTGCCGAGGTCAACGAGGAGATCCGGGCGCTGTGGCTCCGGTCGGGCGGGACACTGAGCGTCGAGCAGCGCGAGGAGTACCAGCGCCTCGTCCAGGAGTGGGCCTCGGCCCTCCCGCAGTCGGCGAAGGCGGCCTGAGCGCCGCGTAGGCCGCCTCGGCATCGCAGTCCCGTCGACGGGGCACCCGTGAGCGAATGGGTGCCCTTCTCGCACTGGCCTCGGCCCTCTGCTACGGCGTCGTCGACTTCGCCGGCGGACTCCTCTCCCGGCGGGTCCCGCACGTCGCCGTCACCTTCCTGGGCCAGATCGGCGGGCTGCTGCTCGCCGCCGGTGCCGCCCTCCTCGTGCCCGCCGACGCCGTGCACCCCGCCGACCTGCTGTGGGGTGCGCTGTCCGGCGTCGGCAGCGCCACCGCGATGCGCTTCCTCAACCGTGGCCTGAGTCACGGCGCGATGAGCGTGGTCGTGCCGGTGAGCGCCGTCACGGGCGTCGCGCTGTCCGTCCTGTGCGGGGTCCTCCTCCTCGGTGACCGCCCGGGAGCACTCGCCTGGGCGGGGATCGTCGTCACCGGGCCCGCCCTGTGGTGGGTGTCCGGAGGCGGCGGCCGCACGGGCGGGGAAGCGGCGGACGGGCTCCTCGCCAGCGCGGGGGTCGCCGTGCAGTACGTCGCCCTGGGGCAGGCCGATCCCGTGAGCGGGCTGTGGCCCGTCGTCGCGGGCCGGGCCGCCGCGGTCCTCGTCCTGCTCCCGGACGCCGCACGTCACCCCCGGCTCCTGAGGCTGCCGGGGCGGCGGTGCGCCCAGGCGCTGATGATCGGGGCGGGCGCGGCCCTCGGCCTCGTCCTGTACCTGCTCGCCGCCCAGCGGCAGATGCTCGCCGTCGCCGTGGTCCTCGCCTCCCTCTACCCCGCCCTCCCGGTCCTCCTCGGCCTCGCCGTCCTGCACGAACGCGTCTCCCGGCGGCAGGCGGCCGGGCTGATCGGGGCCGCCGCCGCGACGGTGCTGCTCACCGTCGGGTGAGCGGACCGCTCCCACCGCGCCGCTCAGCCCCAGGTCGCCGAGTAGCGGCGCCGGTACGCCTTGCGGTCCTGTTCCGCGCGGAGCCAGCGCGTCGCCACCAGGGCGACCAGGCTGCCCCCGACGACCAGCAGACCGGGACCGGCGTTCCGCGGATCGGCGAGCCGGGACAGCAGCGTCGACGCGTCCGGGACGCCCGCCGCCGGGGCCGACGAGCCCGGCGAGGCGGTGCCCGGGGCCGCCGCGCCCTGGGGTGCCGTCGGCGCCGGGGAGGCCGCCCCGTCACCGGCCCGGGGGGACACGAGGAGCCGTACCCCCAGCTGCGCCAGTGCCTTCGTCACCGGCTGGAAGTACGTCGTACCGCCCGCCGTGCAGTCGCCGCTGCCGCCCGAGGTCACGCCCAGCGCGATGCCCTCGGAGAACATCGGGCCGCCGCTGTCGCCCGGTTCCGCGCACACATCCGTCTCGATGAGGCCGCTGACCGTGCCCTCGGGATAGTTCACCGTCGCGTCGAGCGCGGTCACCTCCCCGTCCCGCAGGCCGGTGGTGCTGCCGCTGCGGAAGACCCGTTGGCCGACCGCGGGATCCCCCACCCCGGTGATCCGTACGCCCTTGCCGTCGCCGATCGCCACCACGCCGGCGCCCTCGCCCGCCCGGCCGCCGTCGTACTCGATCAGGGAGTAGTCGTCGCCGGGGAAGCTGCCGCCGACCGTCGTGCCGATCTGCTTCCCGGCCCGGTCGTCGGCGAACCACACGGAACCGTCGGGCCCGCAGTGTCCGGCCGTGAGGATGAAGTCGCGCCTGCCGTCGGTCACGTTGAAGCCCGCCGAGCAGCGTCCGGCCGTCGACAGGATGGGCCGCGCCCCGTTGAGACGGGTGGTGAAGGTGCCCCCGGTGCGCTCCATGCGGACGAAGTCGCCGATGCCGTCCGCCACTCGGGTCAGCTCGGACCAGTCGCCGGCGGAGACCGTGCGGTCGCCCCGGACCACCACCTCGTTGGACCGGTAGTCCATCACCCAGGCCGTCCCCGGGACGCGCGGTGCCGAACGCAGCGTCCGCGTGGCGGACTCGAGGTCCCGCATGCTGTGCCGCACCATCTTCGGCTCGGCGCCCGCCCGCCGCACCTCGCCCGCCGCCTCCTCGTCGGTGACCGCGACGACCGTCCGTCCGTCGGAGCCGATCCAGCTGCCCGCCGTACGGGAGGTGCCGAGCCGGGACACCAGGCCGGCGCCGGGGCCGGACGACTGCTCGGCCGCCGCGTACGGCACCGCGCGCGGAGCAGCGTCCGGAGCGGCGGGCTCGCTCGCGACGGCGCGGGTGACCATCGTGGCCCCCAGGAGGAGTCCGCCGACGGCCGCCAGCCGTGTCACTCGCCGGACGACCCGTCGTCGTGCGTGCCTCATGCATGACTCCCGAACCTCGGCGGCGCGGCGCGAACACCGCGGGGCCTCCCCTCGCGTCGAGTGCCCTCCCTCCATACGCGCCGGGGAGCCGACGCGTTCAACGAGGGCGTGATCCGGTGCCCGGTGGCGGGGCCGCCCCGGCCACGCCCGCGGCCGGGTCGCTGCCGGCGCCCGCGCCGAGCGCGGCCCGGCTGCGGGCGTCGCCCCACACGGACGCCGGGTCCACGTAGGCGCGCAGCAGCGCGGTGAGCACCGGATCCCCCCGCCCGTTCAGCTCGTCGGAGGCGACCTTCCGGGCGATCCCGGCGAGGAAGTCCGCCAGCTGCACCCGCGGATCCGCCCGTGCGGCGACCAGCCGCACCTCCTCGAGGGCGATCCCGTCCCGCCGGGCCGTCCGCTCGATCCACGCGATGCGCTCCGGCGTCAGGACGTTCTGCCGGTCGTGCACCAGGCGCACAGGCCGCCCGCCCGCGCTCCAGTACGCAGCCGTGGAGATGATCGCCGGAAGCAGCGGATTGAGCACCGGGATCCGCACGGCCGTCCCGTCGAGCAGTCCCGCCCGGTAGGCCTCGGCCCTCTCCCGCCGCGCCGCGAGCCGCTGAAGGATCCGCGCCGCGGGCGTCCCGGCACGGTCGCGGCGCAGGGCGTCGACCGTGTCGAAGAAGAACGGGACGGACGACCCCGGCTCCGCGCCGTTGCGCATGCGCAGCAGCCGGTTGGCCGCCAGGAGGAAGTCCCTCCACCCGTCCGGGCCGAGGTCCCGGTGCCCCGCACGGAACAGGGCGACCGCCTCGGCCGGATCGTCGAGCAGCAGGACGACGACCCGGTCCACCACGAAGAACGCCTTCTCCGTCAGGTGCACGCGGGCCCGTCCGTGGAGCGGCCCGCCGGGGGCCAGCAACCACTCCAGCACCGCGCGGTGCTTCTCCCGCAGCAGGTGGTTCGCCTTGTACTCCTCGGCCGGTGAGCGGATGCGGTCCCGGACCTCCCGTACGGCGGCGGCCCCGGCGGCCATGGACAGGTGCACGCCGGCGTGTGCGAACACGTCGGTGTTCCCGCCGGTGAGGTTCTCGCCGTCCGACCCGGACTCGTCGCAGGCGATCTCCAGCGGCGGGCCGGCCCCGGCCGCCCGTGCCCCGTCGTCGGGATTCCCGCTCACCCCACGTCCCCCTATCGTGTGCTCATGACCAGGATCCCGCACGAGACGTCCGGTGAACCGAACCCGCTGAACGCCCTCACCCTCGACAGCCTGCGGCGCCGTACCAGCATGAAGTGGCGCACCTACCCCGAGGACGTGCTGCCCCTGTGGGTGGCCGAGATGGACGTACCGCTCGCCGAACCGGTCGTGCGCGCCCTGACCGAGGCGCTCGAGGCGGGCGACACCGGCTATCCGGTGGGCACCGCCTACGCCGAGGCGCTGGCCGCCTTCGCGGAGAAGCGGTGGGGCTGGGGCGGGCTCGCGGTGGAGCGCACCGCGGTGGTGCCCGACGTGATGCTGGGCGTGGTGGAGATGCTCAAGCTGGTCACCGGACCCGGGGACCCGGTGGTGGTGAACCCGCCGGTGTACCCGCCCTTCTACGACTTCGTCCGGCACATGGACCGCGAGGTGGTCGAGGCGCCGCTCGGCGCGGACGGGCGCCTCGACCCCGGCGTCCTGGAGGACGCCTTCCGGCAGGCGGTGGCGGGCGGCCGGCGGGCCGCCCACCTGCTGTGCAGCCCGCACAACCCCACCGGGACCGTGCACACCGCCGAGGAGCTGTCCGCCGTCGCCGCCCTCGCCGAGCGGTACGGCGTACGGGTCGTCGCCGACGAGATCCACGCGCCGCTGGTCGTCGGCGAGGCGGACTTCGTGCCCTACCTGAGCGTGCCGGGCGGCGAGCGCGGCCTGTCCCTGATGTCGGCCTCGAAGGCCTGGAACCTGGCCGGCCTCAAGGCCGCGCTCGCCGTCGCCGGGCCCGCGGCCGCCGACGACCTGGCCCGGATGCCCGAGGAGGTCGGCCACGGCCCCAGCCACCTCGGCGTCCTCGCCCACACCGTCGCCCTGCGCGACGGCACCGCCTGGCTGGACGCCCTGCTCACCGGCCTGGACGCCAACCGCCGACTGCTCACCGACCTGTTGGCCGAGCACCTGCCGGCGATCCGCTACCGCCCGGGCGACGCCACCTACCTGGCCTGGCTCGACTGCCGCGCCCTCGGTCTCGGCGACGACCCGGCGCGGGTCTTCCTCGAGCACGGCCGCGTGGCCCTCAACTCCGGCCTCCCCTTCGGCACGGGCGGCGCCGGCCACGCCCGGCTGAACCTCGCCGCCTCACCCGAGGTGCTCGAGGAGGCGGTGCGGAGGATGACGGCGGCCGTGGAGCGGACGGGACGTGACTAGGGCGACGCGCGGCACCGGCCCCGGACACGGGTGGGCCCGTGGCTGACGAGTGCTACGCGCATCCGCGGCTCGCCGCGCTCTACGACCCGCTCGACCCCGATCGCGGCGACCTCGACGCGTACGTGCGCATGGCGCGGGAGTTCGGGGCCCGGCGGGTCCTCGACATCGGTTGCGGGACGGGGGTGTTCGCCCTCCTCCTGGCCGACCGCGGGATCGAGGTCGTCGGCGTCGACCCCGCCGGGGCGTCCCTCGAGGTGGCCCGGGCCAAGCCGGGCGGTGACCGGGTGCGCTGGATCCACGGCGACGCGACGGCGCTCCCGCCGCTGCGGACCGATCTGGTGACCATGACGGCGAACGTCGCCCAGCAGATCACCGGGCCGGACGCGTGGCGGGGCACGCTGCGCGGAGCCCACGCGGCCCTGAGGCCCGGAGGGCGCCTGGTGTTCGAGACCCGGGACCCGGCCCGGCGGGCCTGGGAGGGGTGGACCCGGGAGGAGACGTACGGCAGCACGGACGTGCCCGGCGTCGGCACGGTCGAGAGCTGGCACCAGGTGACCGAGGTGGACGGCCCGCTGGTGACGTTCCGCACGACCTACGTGTTCCCCGCGGACGGAACGGTGCTGACCTCGGACTCGACGCTGCGCTTCCGCGAACGTCAGGAGGTCGAGGCGGATCTGGTCGGTTCGGGCTTCGTGGTGGACGAGGTGCGCGACGCCCCCGACCGGCCGGGTCGGGAGTTCGTCTTCGTCGCACGGCGTCCGCACATCGGCACGGAACCAGCGTGATCGCCCGGACCGGCCCGGGCGGCGGCCGACGGGGACGGCGCCCCTAGACTTCCCCGCATGGACGACGCACTGCTCGACCGGCTCGGGGCGGGGAAGTACCTGCTGGTCACCAGTTACCGCAGGAACGGCACGCCGGTCGCCACGCCGGTGTGGGTCGTGCGGGACGGGGACGCGCTCGGGGTGTGGACCGCCGCCGACTCCTGGAAGGTGAAGCGGATCCGGGCCCGCGGCGATGTCCTCGTCGGCCCCTGCGACCTGCGCGGCAACCCGACCGGCGAGCAGGTCCCGGCCACCGCGGAGATCTGCGGTCCGGCCACCACCGCCCGCTACCGCGGACTGATCGCCCGCAAGTACGGCCTGCTGGGCCGGCTCACCCTCCTCGGCAGCCGTCTGCGCCGGGGCCTGGACGGTACGGTCGGCATCCGCGTCACCCTCTGAGGCGCCGCGCCGTGCGGGCCGGCGCGGGCCGGCGGTGCGTCAGGTCCAGGCCCGGTACGGCTCGTCGACGAGCTGGAAGACGGGTTCGCCCCGCACCGGGTCCTTGGCCGTCGACAGCCGTACCCGGTCGCCGCTGTGGATGCCGATGGGCGGCCCCATGACCCGGCCGCGCACCACGAAGCCCTCGGCCATCTCGATCAGGGACACGTTGCGGGCCGCCGGGGTGTTGCGGTGGACCACCGTGGAGTGACGGACCGTCCCGACGCCCTCGCTGCGCTCCGTCCGCAGGTCGCTGCCCTGGCAGACCGGACACAGCAACCGGTGGTACATGGCGGTGCCGCACCAGGTGCAGCGCTGGTAGAGCATGGCCTCCGCGCGGTCCGGGCCCTGGGGATCGAGCACGCCCGTCGAGGAGCCGGCTGTCTGCTGAGCGACGCTTCCTGAGTGGTGGTACACGCTGGTCAACTCCCTGCACTCGGCCGGAAACCCGCGTGCGCGGTGACCCGGGCACGCGCGTGCGCGGTTCGCCGTGCCACCGTGCACAGCGACAGAGTATGGCACTGAGTGTCACTCGTAAAGGCACTGCGTACCCTGAATCGTGCGACGCGGCCGTACTCCGCCGGGCGACCCGTCAGCCGCGTCCCAGGGTGGACTCGAGTTCCTGCACCACCCGCCACAGCGGCGCCCCGCGCCGCGCGACGACCACCACCACGTCCTCGGACCCCTCGCCGCCCGCCGGGGGGACCGGCGTGGCGCCGAAGGTGCTCTGCACGTGCCCCAGGGCGTGGTCCACCGCGGCCTCCGCGTCGTCCCGCCCGTCCGAACGCAGCCAGGAGCGCAGCGCGTTGTTGTGCGCCGCGACCACGGCCGCCGCGATCACGTCGGCCCGCAGGATCCCGTCACGGAGGCCGGTGAACCGGCCGCGCAGATACTCGGCCAGCGCCCGCTCGTAGCGCCAGACCACGGACAACTCGTACGCGCGCAGGCCCGGCACCCGCTTGGTGAGGCGGTAGCGCTGCACGGAGAACGTCGGGTTCTCGGCGTACATCCGCAGCACCAGCCGGGCCGCGTCGCAGACCCTGCGCACCGGTTCGTCGTCGTCCGTGCCGGCCGCCAGGAAGCCCGTCATGTCGGCGAGGCACCGTTCGTGGTCGGGGAAGACCACGTCCTCCTTGGACGGGAAGTAGCGGAAGAAGGACCGCCGTCCGACCCCGGCGAGCGCCACGATGTCGTCGACCGTCGTCTGTTCGTAGCCCCGTTCCAGGAAGAGCCGGAAGGCCGCCGCGACCAGGGCGTCCCGCATCGTGGTCTTCTCGGCCTTGTCGCCGCGGCCGGGAGCCGCGCTGCTGGAGCTCATGAACGGGAACGTAGCATTCGGCCGCCCTTCATGGCACTCAGTGCACACCGGTGCGGAACTGAGTGCTGTCGTGGGCTCCGATGCAGGTCGTCCATATGATCGGGTCACCGTCGTTCCCGAGGAGCCCGTATGTCGCCCGCCCGCCCCCGTCTCCTGTACGTCACCGACCTGGCCTACCCGGCCCGCGGACGCCGCTACTGCGACGAGGACATCTTCCTGACCTCCCGGCTGCGCGAGGACTTCGACCTGGCGCTGTGCCATCCGCGCGACGCCGCCGCCCTGATGGACGGCTTCGACGCCGTCGTGGTCCGCAACAGCGGCCCGGTGCTGGCGTACCAGGACGCCTACGAGGCCTTCCGGACGCGCGCCTCGGCGACCGGCAAGCCGGTCTACAACCCGCTCACCGGCAGGGGAGACATGGCCGGCAAGCAGTACCTGCTCGACCTGAGCGCCGCCGGTCACCCGGTGATCCCCACCGTCGACCGCCCGCACGA
This sequence comes from Streptomyces griseomycini, assembly GCF_014203535.1. Taxonomy (GTDB): domain Bacteria; phylum Actinomycetota; class Actinomycetes; order Streptomycetales; family Streptomycetaceae; genus Streptomyces; species Streptomyces griseomycini. The sequence continues at coordinate 191,585 of NZ_JACHJI010000010.1, read as the reverse complement.
CCTGCACCTGCTGCCCGAGGCACGGCGGTACGTGGTCAAGCCCCGGCTCGGCGCCGACTCGATAGGACTGCGCGTCGTCCCCGCCGCCGGGGTGCGCGACCTCGTCGACGGAAGCGTCCTGGTGCAGCCGCACGTCGACTTCGCCTACGAGGTCTCCTTCTACTTCGTCGACCACGACTTCCAGTACGCCCTCCACGCCCCGGACCCCGACCGGCGCTGGCAGCTGCAGCCGTACGAACCCACGCCCGGGGACCTGGAGTTCGCCCGGCACTTCATCGACTGGAACACCCTCGACCACGGCATCCAGCGCGTCGACGCCTGCCGCGCGCCGGACGGCGAACTGCTGCTGGTCGAACTGGAGGATCTCAATCCCTACCTGTCCCTCGACGCCCTCGACGAGGCGGGCCGGGAGGCGTTCACGGCCGCCATGGCGGCGTCCCTGCGCCGCTTCCTGCGCGACGCCGGTGCGACGGGGAGCTGAACCCCGCGGCCCCTCGCCGCGTATCCCTTCCCGTGGGCGGTTCCGCCCGCCGTGCGGCACGGAAGGAGAGCGGCGTGTCGACACCGCCCGAGCCCGGGCAGCCGCACGGCGGCCCGCCCCTCGAACCCGTCCACGTGCTGCGCCCGCGCCGTACCGACGCGCTCGCGGAGCTGTTCCGGGAGTTCGAGCAGGAGAGGGCCGGCGGCCGCGAGTCCGTGCCGCCGCCCCGGCCCCCGGTGGACGGGCGCCGCTTCGACGAGCGCCGACCGGGGGTGCGTCGCACCGCCCCGGTGCTCGCGGTGGCCGCCGCGGCGGTGATCGGCCTCGGCGCCGCGCTCCTGCTCACGGAACGCGGCGCCGACGACCGCACGGCACCCGCCCCGCGGCCGTCCACGACCGCCCCCGCCCCGCCTGCGCCGTCCCCGCCCCCGTCGGCCCCGGTGCCCCCGGGGTTCCTCCGCGAGGGCGACTCCGGCCCCGAGGTGACCGAACTCCAGGAGCGGCTGCTGCGCATCCCGGACGTCTACCGGGAGGGACGCACCGACGGGCGTTACGACGCCGCCCTGTCCGCGGCCGTCGCCCGCTTCCAGCTCTGGTACGGGATCCGCGGCGACGAGACCGGCGTCTACGGCGACGACACCCGGCGCGCGCTGGAGTCCCGCACGGCCGGGGTGAGCCGCGCCGAAGACGCCGTGCAGCCGGGGGACTGATGCCGACGGCACCGTGGCGAAGCCCGGACGAAGCGGGCGCCCGCCCGCGCCGTGCCCTACGGTTCGGGGCGTCCCCGCCACTTCCCGGGGAAGCGGATGTCCAGGACGCACACGTCGTCGCGGCGTTCCCCCTCCAGCATCGTGTCCAGCAGCGCTCCCAGGGAGCCGGACCCGCCATCCGGGTGGGCCGCCACGGCCTCGGCGAGACGGTCCAGCCCCGCGTCGATGTTCTCCGGGGGCCGTTCCACCAGGCCGTCCGTGTACAGCAGGAGCCGGTCGCCCGGCCGCAGACGGCACTCGGCCTCCTCGAAGCGCGGCGCGGCGGACGCGCCGAGCAGCATGCCGTCGGGGCGCCGCAGATAGGTCACCTCGCCGTCGCGCAGCAGCAGGGGCGGGGTGTGTCCCGCCTGCGCCCAGACCAGACGCCGTTCCCCGGGCTGGTAGCGGGCCAGGACCATGGTCGCGGTGCGGTGGGTGTCCCGGGAGTGCAGCAGCAGGGTGTTGAGCCGGGCGAGCGCGCCGGTCAGCGAGGAGCCGGTGATGACCATGCCCTTGGCGGTGAAGCGCAGTTGGGCCATGGTGGCCACGGCGCCGATCCCGTGCCCGGCGACGTCGCCGACGACGAACAGGGCGTCACCGTCGGGCAGTTCGATGGCGCTGAACCAGTCACCGCCGACGTGTATGCCCGCCTGGGAGGGAAGGTAGGCGACCTCGACGCGCAGTCCGGCCAGGTTCACCGGCCGCCGGGGCAGGGGCAGCAGGGCGTTCTGCAGGCGGGCGACCAGGGTCCGCTCGGCCTGGAGCACGTCGTTCTGGGTGAGGATCGCCCGCTCGCTCTCCACCAGGGCCAGTTCGGCCCGGCGCCGCGCGGTCAGGTCCTGCACGAAGCCGTGCACCTCGACGGGCGTGCCGTGCAGGTCCGCCAAGGCCTCGGCGACGAGACGCAGGTGCCGTACGCCGCGCGGGGTGCGGACCCGGAACGGGACGTCGAACGACGACCCCTCGTGGACCAGGCCGCCGACGGCGCGGCCCAGGACGGGCCGGTCGTCGGGCACCGCGAGTCCGGGAAGGTCGACGAGCCGGACCGGCCCGTCCGCGGGGTCCCGGTCGAGGATCGCGAAGACCTGCGACGACCAGGACGCCTCGAGCGTGGCCAGGTTCCAGTTCGCCCAGCCGAGGTTGCCCAGCCGCTGCAGGTCGGCGAGCCGCTGCTCCTGCCGGTCGGAGGAGGCGTGCCGGGCCCATGTGACGACCAGCGAGTCCTCCAGCCGTGCGACCCGTACGGAGTACGTGGACAGCGCCGCGACGCCGCCCACCACCTCCTGGTGGGCGAACGGTTCGCCCTCGTACGGCTCCCCGGTGGCGAGGGTGGTGAGGCAGCCCTGCCACAGCGGTTCGTCCGCCAGGCCGGGCCGGTACTCGAGCAGCCGCCGGCCGGCCGGGTCGACTCCGGGGCCGCCCAGCACGGTGGCCGCCTGTGCCGTCGCGGCGTCGATGCGGAAGTCCGTGGTCTCGCCGGAGGGGCCGCGCAGCGGGGTCAGCAGCACCGCTGCGACGGGCAGCGCCTCGAACAGCGGCCGCACGGCGTCCGGGGGAGCGTCGGCCGTCGGCGCGGGCGGGGTGACGAGCGTGCGCAGCCGGCCGGCACACAGCCGGGCGACTTCCCGCAGATGGGTACGGTCGCGCGGGGTGAACGGCCCGGAGCGTTCGCGCAGCACACCGACGCAGGCCTCGACGCCGTCCCCGGCGGGCACGGGCAGCCAGGCCCGCGACCGCCACCGCTCGGGCGGTTCGCCGATCAGCAGGTACCGCTTGCTGTCCTCGGCGAAGTCCTCCAGCCAGAGGGGTGCGCCGGACCGGAGGGCGTCCAGGAGCGCGACCCCGCTGAAGGGGGGCACCTGACGCCACCGGGTGGCGAGCCGTCCGCCGATTCCGGCGTGGCCGACCAGAGCGAGCCCTCCGCCGGGACGACGGGCGTAGATCATGACCGAGTCCGCGCCCAGGTCCGGTGCGAGGTGTTCCAGCAGGCACCGGGCCAGTTCCTGGGCCGTGTCCGCGTGGACGAGGGCGCGGCCGAGGCGGCCCAGTGCGGCCGCGACGTCGTCCGGAGGGGACGGGGCCGCCGGCGGGTCGGCCCCGGGGAGGCCGGAGGCCGCGTCACGGACGGCCGTTTTGGAAGGTGCCGGGGGCTCGCCGGTGCCGGACCGGGCGAGTGTCGCCCGGCCCAGGGTGATCCAGCACTCCTCCAGCAGGGTGCGGCGGGCCGCCTTGGCCCGCTGGAGCAGCGTCTCGCCCGCGGCGTCGGCGGAGCAGCCGGTCAGAGCCATCACGACGCCCTTGGCACGTTCCACGACGGCCGACGACGCAGCCTGCTCGCGCAGCCGGTCCATCTCGGCGCGTTGCCGGGCGACGACCCTGGCCAGTTCGGCCAGATCGGGTGCGGCACCGGAATCCGCCGGGGTAGCGGGCTCGCTCATCACGCGACGAGCATGGCACATCAATCCGTGTCGGATGACCGGTTCGCCGGCCGGGAACTCACCGGTGAACAGGTCAGGGCCTTCCCGTGAGCGTTGCGTCGCCCGGCGCCTCCGGAACGCCACCGGCGGCTCGGCGCGCGCCTGCGCGTCCCGGTGCCGGCGTACGGGCCCCGCCCCGCCGGGCCGGACGGGGCCCGCGGTCAGCGGCCGGCGCCGGCCAGTGCCTGGGCGACCGCCCGCACGCTGCGCGCGAGGTGCTGCAGCTGCGTGACCTCCGCCGCGTACAGCTTGATCGTGTGCTCGATGACGCCTTCGTGCAGTCCCAGCCGGGGCAGGTCGGCCCGCGCGGTCTGCAGGGCGGTGCGCGCCACCCGGATCTCGTGCTCGACCTGGATCTGGGCGTGCCGGGCCAGCAGGACGGGGTGCCGGACGAGCGCCGGGTAGCTCGCGTAGCGCGCCGGCACCAGCTCGCGCAGCCACTTGGCCGCCGAGCGTTCCCAGTCGTAGCTGCCGGGCGTCTTGACCTGGCAGGGCCAGTCCGGACCGAGGCGCGTGGACGTCAGGGGCATGTTCATCGCTTCCGGGTGTACGGCGTCGCCTGGGGTGGACGACGGGACGGGGCGGCCCCGGCCTAGGGGATGACCGGGGCCGCCGCGGGCGGCCGGGCAGGGGATGCCCGGCCCGGCACCCGGACCACCGGAGCGGGCAGGAGCCGGCGGCTGCGGGTGCGTGCGCGGGAGCCCGGTCCGGAAGGGCCGGGCCGCGATCCGTGAGCAGTATTTATATATGCCATCTGGTTTGCAAGACGTATGAAAACATTCATGCGTGCTTTGACGGGGCGGTCCGTCCGGTGGTCCGTCGCGCTCCGCGGAGGGGAACCCGGCGGGACCGGGCGCGGCTCAGTCCCTGAGGAAGAACTGGTGCTGGTCGGCCACCTGCTCGTACTCGTCGAGCCGGGCCTGCGTCCGCTCCGGATCCGCGTCCGTCATGGCCTGGAGCAGGGCCGCGCACATCACGCCCGGAGCGGCGTAGGAGTCGAAGACCAGCCGCGATCCGGTGCCGGTGGCGAAGGTGACGTCGGCCTCGTCCGCGATCGGACCCAGCGCCAGGTCGGTGATCAGCGCGACCTTCAGCCCGGCGTCCCGCGCGACCCGCACCGCCGTCAGGGTCTCCTGGGCGTGCCGCGGCATCGAGAACGCCAGCACCCAGGTGCCGCCCGCCTCCCGTGACTGCAGCAGCGCGTCGTAGGCGACGCTGCCGCCCAGGGTCACGAGCCGTACGTCCGGGTGGATGCGGCGGGCGGCGTAGGCGAAGTACTCGGCGAGGGAGACGGAGATGCGCAGGCCGAGGACCGTGAGCGGCGCGGACGCGGACAGGTGGCGGCCGACCTCGATGACCCGGTCGGCGTCGGCGAAGTCCCGCCGCAGGTTCTCCAGGTTCTCGATCTCGGCGTCGACCGCCGCCTGGAGCTCGTTGCCCCGGTTCTCCTCGGCGGGGCCGCCGGCGAGGGTCCGGAGGGCGATCGACTGGAGCCTCTCCCGCAGCGCGGGGTAACCGCTGAAGCCGACCGCCGAGGCGAACCGGGTCACCGAGGGCTGACTCACCCCGACCCGGTCCGCGAGGTCCGTGATCGACAGGAACGCCGCCTCGGTGATGTGCTCGATCAGGTACTGGGCGATGCGCCGCTGGCCGGGGGAGAGCCGGGGCCGGTCGAACAGCGTGCGGAGCTGGGACGTCGGGGACACCTCCGTGTCCTTGTCCGCCTTCCCCGAGGTGATCGCGGACGCCTGTGCGCGTGCCTGCTGCGGCGATGGCACCGGTGCGCCTCCTTCGTCTCCCACGGAGGTTCAACATAGCTCACGCACCGTGGCGACCAGGCCTCTCACCGGAACGCATCGGCCCGCTCCCTCCGGGGGATATCCCCGCGCCCCGGGGGAACCCGGCGCCCACAGCGGGGCAGACGGAAGCCCACAAGACACACGAGGAGTCATCGGACATGACCGTCCCCGAGGAGAACCGGCCGAAGACCCGGGACACCGACGACACCATCGAACAGCGGGAGGAGAACGAGACGCGCGACCGTGGCGCCACCGGCCGCACGATGCGCGAGGCGCTGGAGGAGGCCGAGGTGCGGCCCGACGACTTCGAAGAACGCTGACCCCTCCCGCCCCGGCGCGCGCACGTCCGCGGGTCCGGGGACGTGCCGGGCGGTGGTGACCCGGACCTACCGCCGGTAGATCGTGATCGAGTGACCCACGTCGTCGACCGGGCGGCTGCCGTCGATCAGCTCGGCCAGCCGCCCGGTCGCCTTGGCCGCCGCGGAGTCCGACACCACCAGCACCCCCCGCACCTCGTCGGGTGGCACCCGGCGGGGATCGGCGGCGTCGATGCCGTAGTACGAGGGGACCCCGCTGCCCTTGTACACCAGCCAGATCCGCTCCCCCCGGTACCGCTCGCGCAGCCGTTCGGCGAGTCGGCCGAGGTCCTGGCCCCAGTCCACGTTGGAGTCGTGCAGCCTCAGCCGGGTCTTTGCCGGACCGCCGAACGCCTCGTTGGAGTACGGCAGGTAGTGGGGGAAGGCCCGCAGCGCGCTCACCGCGACGAGCGCCACCAGCACCGCCGTCGCCGCCGGCACCCACCGGCGGCGCACTGCGAGCGCGCACCCCGCCGCCACCGCCAGGAACATCGGCAGGAAGACCGCGTACCGCGTGCCGAGGTCCCGTAACCCGTGCACGGCCGCGGCCAGGAGCACCGCGGGAGCCGCGAGCACGTACGGCGCCGCGGGCCGCAGCCGCCGCACCGCCACCACCGCGACGGCACCGGCGGCCCACAGGACGAGCGTGCCGAGCGGCGTCTTCACCAGCAGCGCGGCCGGCAGGTAGTACCAGAGCGAGCCGGTGTACCGCCGGCCGAACAGGAAGCCCTCCCACGGGCGGTTCTCGAGGCCGAACTGGACGCGCACGCCGTCCCGGTACGGCTCGGGGAACGGCAGCAGCTCCACGAACAGCCCCCGCAGCCCGTGCACCACGGGCACGTGCTGCTGCGCGGCCCAGCGCAGCCGCGGATCGACGGCCAGATACGCGGCCCACATCACGACCACCGCGAACAGCGCGACGACACCGGCGCCCGCGACCGCCCGGACCAGCCTGCGCCGCCGTCCGCCCGTGGTCGCGCACCACACCGACAGGGCGGCCGTCACCAGCAGCACCGGCAGCGCGGGCAGGGTGCTCATCTTCGTGGCCAGCGCCGCGCCCAGGGCCGCGCCCGCGAGCGGCAGACCGAGCCGGGGCCGGCGGCGCGCCCGCCACAGCAGCCACGCCGAGGTCAGCACGAACCCGGCGGCCGGCACGTCGAGCGTCGCCAGCGAACCGTGGGCGATCACGTCGGGGGAGAGGCAGTACAGCGCGAGCGCGGCCAGGGCGCCCGCCGTACCGGCCAGCTCACGGGCGAAGGCGAACACGACGAGGCCGAACAGCAGCGTGAGCGCGATCACCGGGAGCCGGGCCCAGAGCATCAGCCGCCACGGGTCGTTACCCGACTCGTACAGCAGGCGCCGCCCCAACGCGCCCTGGTCACCGCCGGATCCGGCGTCGAGGTGCGGATCCGCGACCGCCACGCCGGCGGCGATCACCAGCTTCCCGAGCGGCGGATGCTCGGGGTTGTACCGCAGGCTGTGCTCCTCCAGGTACACGGCGGCCGTACCGACGTACACGGGCTCGTCGATGGTCGGCGTCTGCCGCACGGCGGCGGTCACCATCGCGACGGCCGCTCCACCGAGCAGCAGCGCCACCAGGACGGGCACCAGCCACCGCCGGGCCGGGCCGGGGGAGCGGGACACGGCCGCCACCTCCGGCGAGGGGCCCCGCCCACCGGCCCCGATGAGCCGCTCCCGTGTCCGCGCCGTCGCAGGACGCCTCATGGGCCCTACTCTGGCACCGACGCACGCGGGGCGGGCGTCACCGCGCCCGGTGCGCCACGGGCGGGGCCTGTGCGGCGAGTTCCTCGAGCGGCCCGCCGGTCAGCCGGCACACCGTCCACTCCTCCAGGAGCTCCGCGCCCAGCGACTTGTAGAAGGCGATCGTCGGCTCGTTCCAGTCCAGCACCACCCACTCGAAGCGCTCGAAGCCGTTCTCCCGGCAGATCGCCGCCAGGGCCGCGAGCAGCGCCCTGCCGTGCCCGGCACCCCGGGTGTGCGGGCGTACGTAGAGGTCCTCCAGATGCATGCCGCGCGTGCCGGTCCAGGTCGAGAAGCGCGGGAACCACAGCGCGAACCCCGCGACGGCGCCGGTGGCGTCGTCCTCGGCGATCAGGACGGAGGCGGCGGGGTGTTCGCCGAACAGCGCCGCACGGAGCTGTTCCTCGGTGGCGCGGGCCTGCTCGGCGGCCTTCTCGTAGGCGGCGAGTTCGCGGATCATCGCGCGGATCTCGGCGACGTCGTGCACGGTGGCTGTTCTGATCATGGACGAGAGCCTGCTGCACCGGGCCGGCCCGCGTCCAGCCGGTTCCGGTGGCCGGACGCGCCCGGACGCACGGTCCCCCTTCCGCGCGCCGGACCCCCTACGCCCCGGTGTCCGCGCACGGCAGAGCCGACGGGGGCACCACCAGGTCGGCCCGGTCCCGCGTCGCGGTCACCAGCTCGGCGTTGGGCCCGTCCGAGCGCAGGACCCACGCCACCGCCTCCTCGTGGCTCTTGCCGAACTCCTCGTGCCGGGCCACCAGCCGCCGTACCCGCTCCCGCTCGTCCGGGGCGCAGAACCACACCTCGTCCAGTTGCGGCCGGACCCGTGCCCAGGCGCCGGTGTCCAGCAGCAGGTAGTTGCCCTCCGTCACCACCAGCCGGGCGGCCGGCGGTACCGGGACCACTCCCGCGACCGGCTGCTCCAGCACCCGTTCGAAGCCGGGGGCGTACACGACGTCGTCGTACGCCTCCTCGCGCAGCCGCCGCAGCAGCGCCGCGTACCCGGCCGCGTCGAAGGTGTCCGGGGCGCCCTTGCGGTCGCGGAGGCCGAGGCGGTCGAGTTCGGCGTCGGCGAGGTGGAAGCCGTCCATGGGGACGTGCGCGACCCACGGCTCCCCGGGGCCGTTCAGCTCCCGCACCAGGTGTTCGGCGAGCGTGGACTTGCCCGCCCCCGGGCTGCCGGCGATCCCGAGGATCGCGCGCCGGCCGTCCCGCACCAGGGAGCGGGCGCGGAGGAGAAGGTCGTCGAAGGTCAGCACCACACGGAAGAGTGTGTCATCCGGGAAGCCGGTCTCCTGCCGCCATGTGGCCCGCGCCACTCACTGTCCGGCGCCGCACGGGGAACGGTGTCCCGTATGACGGATCTGGGTCTGCCCGACGACATCCTCGCCTGCCTCTTCGACCTCGACGGCGTCGTCACGAGGACGGCCGTCGTCCACGCGGCCGCCTGGAAGGAGATGTTCGACGCCTTCCTGCGCGAGCGGGACGGCGAGGACTTCCGGCCCTTCGACGACACCGACTACGACGCGTACGTCGACGGCCGCCCGCGCGCCGACGGCGTCCGCACCTTCCTCGCCTCCCGCGGCATCGAGCTGCCCGAGGGAACCCCCGACGACCCGCCCGGCGCCGTGACCGTGCACGGCCTCGGCAACCGCAAGAACGCACTGCTCCTGGAGAAGATCCGCACCGACGGCGTGGAGGCCTACGACGGCACCCTGCGCTACCTCGAGGCGGTGCGCGCCCGCGGACTGCGCACCGCGATCGTCTCCTCCAGCGCCAACTGCCGTGACGTCCTGCGCTCGATCGGCGCCGAGCACCTCTTCGACGTCCGGATCGACGGGGTGGTCGCCGCCGAACGCGGCCTGCCCGGAAAGCCCAGGCCCGACACCTTCCTCGCCGCCGCCCGGGACCTCGGCGTCGAACCGTCCCGGGCGGCCGTGTTCGAGGACGCGCAGGCCGGCATGGACGCGGGCCGCGCCGGGAACTTCGGATACGTCGTCGGCGTGGACCGGGTGGGGCAGAGCGACGCGCTGTACGCGCACGGAGCCGACCGGGTCGTGACGGACCTCGCCGAACTCGGGGGTGGGAAGTGATCACACAGCGGGCGTACGCCGTCGAGCCGTGGACCGTGCGCGAGCGGACCCTGGACCTCGGCCTCCTGGCGCAGAGCGAGTCCGTGTTCGCGCTGTCCAACGGCCACGTCGGCTGGCGCGGCAACCTCGACGAGGGCGAACCGCACGGACTGCCCGGCTCCTACCTCAACGGCGTCCACGAACTGCACCCGCTGCCCTACGCCGAGGCCGGCTACGGCTACCCGGAGTCGGGTCAGACGGTCATCGACGTCACCAACGGCAAGGTGCTCCGGCTGCTGGTCGACGACGAGCCGTTCGACCTGCGCTACGGGCGGCTCGTCGGTCACGAGCGGACCCTGGACCTGCGCCGGGGCGTGCTGGAGCGGGTCTGCGAGTGGACCTCCCCGGCCGGGTCCACGGTCCGGGTGCGCTCCACCCGCCTGGTCTCCCTCACCCAGCGGGCGATCGCCGCCGTCGCCTACGAGGTGGAACCCGTCGACCGCCGGACCCGGGTGGTGGTGCAGTCCGAACTGGTCGCCAACGAGAGCCTGCCCGGACCGGACGGCGACCCGCGCGCCGCCCGCACGTTGAAGTCCCCGCTGGAGCCGGAGGAGGACCTCGCCAAGGGCCGCCGGCTGCGCCTGGTGCACCGCACCCGGCGCAGCGGCCTGAGGGTCGCGGTGGCCGCCGACCACGTCGTCGACGGCCCCGAACGGACCACGACCTCCTGCGAGAGCAACGAGGACGTGGCCCGGCTGACCGTCACCTCGGTCCTGGAGCCCGGGCAGCGGCTGCGGGTGGAGAAGCTCGTCGCCCACGGCTGGTCCGGCGCCCGCTCCCGCCCCGCCATGAGCGACCAGGTGGAGGCCGCGCTGGCGGCCGCCGCGCACAGCGGCTGGCAGGGGCTCCTCGACGAACAGCGGGCGTACCTGGACGACTTCTGGTCCCGGGCCGACGTCGAGGTCGACGGTGACGAGGAGATCCAGCAGGCCGTCCGCTTCGCCCTCTTCCACGTCCTGCAGGCCGGGGCCCGCGCCGAAGGGCGCGCGATACCCGCCAAGGGGCTGACCGGCTCCGGCTACGACGGGCACGCCTTCTGGGACACCGAGGTCTTCGTGCTGCCCCTGCTGATCTGCACCGTGCCGGACGCCGCCGCCGAGGCGCTGCGCTGGCGGCACTCCACCCTGCCCGTCGCACGCGAGCGCGCCGCCCAACTCGGCCTGCGCGGCGCGGCGTTCCCCTGGCGCACCATCGAGGGCTCGGAGGGCTCCGCGTACTGGCCGGCCGGCACCGCCGCCTTCCACGTCAACGCCGACATCGCCGACGCCGTCGTCCGCCACGTCCAGGCCACCGGCGACGAGCGCTTCGAGCACGACACCGGTGTGGAGCTGCTGGTGGAGACCGCCCGGCTGTGGCGCTCCCTCGGCCACCACGACGACCGGGGCGCCTTCCACCTCGACGGCGTCACCGGGCCGGACGAGTACAGCGCCGTCGCCGACGACAACACGTACACCAACCTCATGGCCCGCGCGAACCTGCTGGCCGCCGCCGACGCCTGCAAGCGCCATCCCGACCGGGCGGCGGAGCTCGGCGTCGACGAGGAGGAGAGCGCCGGCTGGCGCGACGCGGCCGAGGCGGTGCACATCCCCTGCAACGACGAACTGGGCGTCCACGAACAGCACGCCGGGTTCACCCGCTACCAGCGCTGGGACTTCGCCGGCACCCGCCCCGACCAGTACCCGTTGATGCTGCACTTCCCCTACTTCGACCTCTACCGCAAACAGGTGGTCAAGCAGGCGGACCTGGTGCTGGCGATGCACACCCGCGCGGACTGGTTCGAGGAGTTCTCCGACGAGGAGCAGATCGCCCGGAACTTCGCCTACTACGAGCCGCTGACCGTACGCGACTCCTCGCTGTCGGCCTGTGTCCAGGCCGTCCTCGCCGCCCGCACCGGCCACCTGGAACTGGCCCACGCCTACACGGCCGAGGCCGCCCTGATGGACCTCGCCGACCTGGAGCACAACACCCGCGACGGACTGCACATCGCCTCCCTGGCCGGCACCTGGACGGCGCTGGTCGCCGGGTTCGGCGGCATGCGCTGGGACGACGGCGGTCTCCGGTTCACCCCGCGGCTGCCGCCGAGGCTGCGCCGGCTGGCCTTCACCGTGCGGTTCCTCGGCCGGTCCCTGCGGGTGGAGATCACCGCGGACCGGGCCGCGTACACGCTGCGCTCCGGCCCGCCGCTGACCGTCCGTCACCACGGGGCCGAGCTGACCGTGCGCGAGGGCGCCCCCGTCGAGCGCCCCCTGCCCCCGTCCGAGCCGCGCCCGGCCCCCGGGCAGCCCCCGCACCGCGCCCCGCACCCCCGCTGACCGGCGCCGGGGCGGGCGGCCCGGGGCGGGTCAGGCGGTTGGCCGTATTCCGCCCTGCCCGACCGTCCCGTTCGGGTTAATTTGTCCTTGCCTTCCGGGATCGCTCTCCGGAGAACCGGGTTCCCTCCCGCCGGGCCCTTGGGCCCGGCGGTCCGTGGCACCCGGGACACATGACGCGCGGGAACAAGGGACGGACGATGACCGACGGCACCGGTGCCCTCCTCGTCGGTACGCGGCGACGCGGGCAGCAGTCCGCGTCGGACGCGGCCCGGCGGGCGCGCGGCACCCGACCGCTCGCGGCGGTGGCCGCCGCCTTCACCCTCGCCCAGCTCGTCCTGGTCCGCCCGGTGCTGGGCCTGGGCTGGGACGAGATCGTCTACGTCAGCCAGGTCACCTCCCACCATCCGGCCGCCTTCTTCAGCGCCCCCCGCTCCCGGGGCGTCTCCCTGCTGGTGGCGCCCGTCGCGTCCTGGTCCTCCTCCACGGTGCTGCTGCGCGTCTACCTGGCCCTGCTGTCAGGTCTCGCCCTCTACCTGGCCCTGCGCGCCTGGCGAGGCCTGTTCCCGACCCGGGTCCTGGTCACCGCGGGAGCCTTCTTCGCCTCCCTGTGGGTGACCCTCTTCTACGGCCCCCAGGCCATGCCCAACTACTGGGTCGCCGTCGGCGCCCTGATCACCGTCGGCTGCTTCCTGCGGCACCGCGCGGCCCGCGCGGCGCGCGGCGCGCTGTGGGGCGTGGCGGCGGGGGCCGCGCTCATGGCGTGGATGCGGCCCACCGACGCCGTCTGGGTGACGGTCCCGCTGCTCCTCCTCGCCCTGGCGCACCGGCACGGGCGGCTGCTGCTCGCCCTCGTGGGCGGTCTCGCGGCGGGAGGGGCCGAGTGGGTGATCGAGGCCTACGCCGGATTCGGCGGCCTGGCGGAGCGGCTGGCCGAGGCCTCCCGCATCCAGGGCGGGCTCGGCTGGCAGATCGCCGTCGACGACCAGCTGCGCAGCCTGGGCGGACGCGCCCTGTGCCGGCCGTGCACCGGTGAGATGCCGCACCCCGTGATCACCCTGTGGTGGTTCGTCCTGCCGCTGCTCGCCGTGCTCGGCCTGATCGTCGCGGTACGGGCCGGGCGCGCCCTGCCCACCCTCCTGCCGCTGGCCTGCGCCACCACCGCGGCCCTCCCGTACCTGTTCATGATCGGCTACGCGGCGCCCCGCTTCCTCCAGCCCGCCTACGCCCTGCTCGCCCTGCCGGTCGCCGACGCGCTGCGGCACCTGGTCCGCACGCCGCGGGGGAGGTGGCGGCCGGTCGTCGCGGCCGTGGTCGCGCTCGGACTGGCCGGCCATCTGGCGGTGCAGCTGACGGTCCTCGTGCACACCGTGGAGCGCAACGTCGACAGCCGCCGCGACTGGGCCCGCACCGCCGACGCGCTGCACCGGCTCGGCGTCCGCCCGCCCTGTCTGATCACCGGGCACGAGGCCATCCCGATCGGCTACTACACCGGCTGCTCCTCCGGCGCCACCGCCGGGAACAACGAGAACACCACGGTGGGGGAGATCCTGGACACCGCGGACCGCATACCGGTCGCCACGCTCACCGGCCCGGACGGCACACCGCCCCGCTACGCCCGCTCCTGGCCCGTCCACCGGATCAGCGACCTCGAGGTCCGCGTCGCCCCGCCACCCCGGCCGGACGGCTCCCGGTGACGCACGCGGGCGGCACCGGGGTTTCCCGGGGGCCCGGTCCAGGCAGGAGTCGGTTGGCGGTGCGCGGACGGGCGGCGAGGGGGGAACGGCATGGCGGCGGGCGATCACGAAGGGCGGCTGGGGGAGGAGTTCCTCACGCCGGGGACCTCGTCGTTCACCGAGTTCCTGGCGGCCCACCGCCCCGAGCTGCTGGGCCCGCGCGCCCTGCCCGGGGACGCCCCCGTCGCCGGGGTCCCGCACGGCACCACGATCCTCGCCCTCACCTACCGCGACGGCGTCCTCGTCGCCGGCGACCGCAGGGCCACGACGGGCAACCTGATCGCCCAGCGCGACCTGGAGAAGGTGCTGCCCGCGGACGACCACACCGCGATCGCGATCGCCGGGTCCGTGGGCCTCGCCCTGGACATGGTCAAGCTCTACCAGGTCGAACTCGCGCACTTCGAGAAGATCGAGGGCATCCCCATGACCCTCGCCGCCAAGGCGACCCGGCTGGCCATGATGATCCGCCAGAACCTCGGCCTGGCCATGCAGGGCCTCGCCGTCGTGCCGCTCCTCGCCGGCTACGACGGCACCGCCCCCGAGGGGAGACGGGGCCGCATCTTCTCCTTCGACGCCGCCGGAGGCCGCTACGAGAAGTCCGGCTTCCACACGGAGGGCTCCGGCTCCCCGTACGCCAGGGGTGCGCTGAAGAAGCTGTACCGGCCGGACATGTCCCGCGACGAGGCGGCCCTGGCCGCCCTGCAGGCGCTCTACGACGCGGCCGAGGACGACTCCGCGACCGGCGGCCCGGACCTGCCCCGCCGCGTCTTCCCGGTCGTGTCGGTCATCGACGAGGACGGTTACGCACGGCTCGCCGAGGCCGGGACCCGGAGGCTGAGCCACGCGGTGGTCGAACGGCGGCGGGCCCGGCCGGACGGGCCGAACGCGCGCGTGTGACACCGGCACCCGGCGGGGCGTTCCCCGTCACCCGGCGGGTCCGCGGAGGTTAGAGATCGCGTAACGGGAAACGCGGATCTGACACCCGGGAAGAACGAGTCGACGCAGCGCGACAGGGAGGAAGCCATGGGCACCGAACCGATGGGGGACGACGCCTACCAGCCCACCGGGAGCAACGAGGAGCAGGAGGACGCCGCGCCGCTCGACATGCAGGACGCCGTCGACGAACGGACCTACGACGACACCCTCGACGAGGGGTACTCCCCGCCCGAGAAGCCGCTCGGCGTGACCAAGCACGGCATCACGGCCGCCGAGCAGCACGACGGGGAGACCCTGGACCAGCGGCTGTCCCAGGAGGTGCCCGACGTGTCCGCCGCGGAGGGCGACGACGTGGGCGACCTCCCCGGGGGAGAGGGCGAGCCGGTCGACCCGGAGGCGGGCACCGACCGTGCCGGACGGCTGGTCGCCCCGGACGAGGGCGCCCGCACCGACACCACGAAGGAGGCCGTCGCCGAGGACGTGGGCATCGACGCGGGCGCCGCGGGCGCGGAGGAGGCCGCGATGCACGTCGTCGAGGACGAGACGGCGCTGCCCGAGGACCGGGACGGAGCCTGACGACCTGCCGCGGGCCCCGCCCGCTCCCGCAGCGGCGCCGCCGCCGGTCCGGCGCACACGCGCACCGGACCGGCGGCGGCGCCGTCACGCAGGGCTCAGGGAAGGATCTTGTCCACGGCGGCGGGCCCCTCCTCGGCCAGCTTCCGCCTGGCCCATTCGAGGTTCCGCGGGGTGAGGTCCTTGCCCGAGGCAAGAACCAGGTCCTCCGGCGACACGTCGGTGCCGGTACGGGCGTGCAGGAGATCGTCCGGGGTGGTGCCCCCCTCGGGCTGCCGGGACGCGTCGGGCTGGGACGTCGACATCTTCTGGCTCCTCGGGTCCGGATCGCTGTTGCGGCCCCGGTGCTGTCATCGGGTCCGATATCACCATTCAACGCGGGAGCCCGCCGTGCATCCTGAGCACGCGGGACACCGCGGTGAGGGGCCGCTTCCCATGCCTGCCGGGGTACCTTCCCGGGCCCGTGGGAAACCTGGCCCCGGGCGCCCGTGGAGCCCGCCGCGGGAACGGGTCCGCCCGCACGACGGCCGCCGGGCGCGGATCCGCCGGGGCGGGCCGTCGGGGCGCCGGGGCGCTTCGGCACGTGGAACGGCGGCCGCGCCGGGGCCGACGAGGACGCGCTCGGCAGTCCTCGACGAATGGCTGTGACCCGCCCGCTCCCCTCCCCGCGGCCCAGCATGCGCAGCGCGTCGACGGCGGCCGGCGACAGCGTGGAGACGTCCAGGTCCGCCACGGGGAGCCAGACCGACGCGTCGGTGGAACCGCCGGTCTCGGTCACCGTCGGCGCCCCGGCTCCGAGGTCGACGGCGTAGAACAGCGCGGCGAGGTGCCAGCGGACTCCGCGCCGCCGGACACCGTACGTCCGCGCGTCGAGCGGGCGGGCCCCGGTGAGCTCGAGCCCCGTCTCCTCCCGCAGCTCACGGCCCAGGGCCTCCACGGGCTGCTCGCCGGGGTCGATTCCGCCGCCCGGCAGGTGTCACGACCCCGGTGTGAAGACCGGCGACGCGTCGGACAGGCGGGCCAACAGCAGCCGGTACTCCTCCACCGCGACGGCGTAAGCCGACACCCGGGGCCGCGCGCACGCGTCCACAGTCCCGCCCCTTCCCCTCGTCGAAGCCGACAGGCGGGAACTCTGGCCCCAGCCGGGACCCGGCCTCTCGCGAGAGGTCCGCAGCACGCTCTAGAAGGGCGTCAGCGTCAGCCGCAGGCCCGTGGGAGCCGTGTCCTGGATGTACGAGGCGAAGTCGGCCACGTCGTCGAAGGCGAAGCCGTACGCCTTGCCGTCCTCGGTGACGGCGTGCACGGCCTTGGAGTAGTGGTTGGTGAGCTCCGTCCGGTAGAAGACCGAGGCGTCGGCCGTCGGCTGGGCGGGATGGCTGAGCAGCGTCGAACGGTTGAAGCCGGCGCCGAGCACGGCGGCGACCGGCCCGGTCGTGCCGTCGTTGGGGGCGGCGAGGGCTCCGTCGCAGAAGAGGACGTCCCGGGTGGACGGCTTGCCGAAGGAGACCTGGGCGGGGCCGTCGAAGGTGAACCGGTCGCCGCGCACCCGGCCGGTGAAGGTGCCGGCGTTGGTGGTGATCTTCAGGTCCCGGCCGGTGTAGGTGCTCCACACCTCGTCGATGTACGGGGCGAGGTAGTCCCCGGCGAACAGACCGGCGTCCAGCCCGTGCCCGGGTGCGATGATCCGGGTGTCGTCCACGACGAGCCGCGAGAACGCCTCCACCTCCCTGACGGCGGCGAACGCGGCCGCGCGGCCCCCGTCGCGCACCGTGCCCGTCGTCCGGTCGTCGGACCCGGTGAGCCGGATGCTCAGCGGCACGCTGAACATGTCGACCATCGTCGTGTTGCAGAACATGCCGGAGGGGTTGTACGTGAACTCCGCACAGTCGTGCAGCACGCCGTAGTTGGGGTCCGAGGAGACCCAGCCGGCCGGGTACTGCAGCGCGGGGGCGCCGTTGCCGTCCGCGACGACCTTGAACTTGAGCTTCGCGCCGAGGGACACGTAGATCCGGCCGGACATGTACGGGAGCGACAGCCGGGTCTCGCCGCTGCCGGCCAGATCGATCGCGTAGTCGGTGAAGCCGTCGGGACCGTTGTCCGACAGGGCGACCGGGACGAGGGTGCCCTCGGGGGTGACCCGGACCTGTCGGCCGTCCTGGTTGCCCACGATGTAGACGTGCACGCTCGCGTTGTCGAAGGAACCGCTGTTGTTGACGATCGTCAGCGGCAGCGAACCCGCCGCTGCAGGGGCGTCCTTCGCGTCCGCGGACGTCCCCGCGAGCGCGTGCGGAGCGAGCACGGCCGCCGCGGGCGCGGCCACGGCGGCTCCGCCGAGGGCGAAGAGGACCTTGCGACGGCCGACGGTGCGCTGGTGACGAGGAGTCATGTGGGGGGTCTCCTGAAGCACTTGTACGGATTCCTGTCCGCGCCGCCGACGTGGGGAGGGACCTGGTGACGCGTCTCCCGCACGAGCGGGTGAGAGCGCTCTCAGGCCGTACGTCGGAACCGGCGCGCGGCTTGATGGTACGGACCGGCACGCTCCCCGCCAACGGGTCCGACTTGTCCCCAACCCGCTTTGACCTGCGTGTACTTGAGGAACCGGGGAGAGCCCCACGATCACTTAACCGCCTCTTAAGGACCCTTTAAGCCACCGCCGGGCCGCAGCGAGCCGCCACCACTCGGAGAGCGCTCCATGGCCCCGGGGCGGTCGTACTCGCCGAGCGTGGGTGCGGTCACGGCCTGCCGTGTCGCATCGGGGGTCCCGTCCCGTACGGATCGTCGATCGCCGCCGCCCCGCACGGCTGTCGCCCCGCCCCGCACGGCGCGGCTAGCGCGTACCGCCGCGCAGCAGTGTCTCCGCCGTGGCCAGGACGTCCGTGATCCGGAGCGCGAACGCCGCGTCGCAGGAGTGGGGGGTGCCCGTGTCGGCCGCGCCGAGGAGGGCGTCCGCGGCCCGGGCGAGGGCCGGGACCGCCCCCTCGGAGGCCTCCGGGAGGAGCGTGACGCCGGACGCGCCGCGCAGTTCCACCGCGGCGCCGGCCGCGGCCGGGGGTGCGGTCAGGCTCAGGGCCAGGGTGCTCGACGCGCCGCTCACGTGGTCGAGGACGAGATGGACGGTGTCCCCCGGACCGTACGCCGCCGCCGTCACCCGCCGGACGTCGCCGAGCACCGGCAGTAGGACGGACAGGGCGTGCGGGCCGACGTCCCACAGGGCGCCCTTCTCCCGTCGCCACGGCGAGGCCGCGAAGGGATTGCCGTCGTCGGTGAACACCGCCCCCAGCCACTGGGCACGCCCGGTGAACCAGCCGCCCAGGGCCGCCTGTTCGGCGATCCACGCCTCCGGCTCGGGCTGGAAGCGGGTGGTGAGGAAGACCACCGAGGCGACCTGGGCCTCCTCGGCCGCCTCGACCACCGCGCGCCCCTGCGGGACCGTCGGGGCGAGCGGCTTGTCCAACAGCAGATGGCATCCGGCCCGCGCCGCGCGCACCGCGAGCTCCGCCTGCACGTCCGGCGGCAGCGCGACGGCGACGGCGTCCACGTCGGCGAACAGCGCGTCGACGTCGTCGTACGCCCGGGTGCCGTACAGATCGGCCAGTTCCCCGGCCGCCTCGGGACGGCGGCCCCACACGCCGGCGAAGTCGAGGTCCCGGTGCCCGCTCAACGCGGGGGCGTGTGCCACCCGAGCCCATGGCCCGGTGCCGAGCAGTCCGATCCGCATGCCGCCGTCCTCCCGCTGCCGAGTCCGCCCTGACGCGCTCCACCGGAGCGATCCGGCCCAGCACGATGAACCCTGTTCGGATGCCGTGTCAACAGCCGGTCGCCGGGGGACGCGGTACCCCCGCCCGGTGGGCGCGCCTCGGAGGGCGGTCCACGGGAGGACGCACCGGGCGGGCGGCGGCCCACGACGGAGGACGCCGCGGGGGAGACGGGCGTCGCCGACGGGATCGGCCGGGGCCGATTCAGCGTCGGGCCTGCTGAATGTGTTCGCTTTCTTCTATTGGATTTCCGGCTCCGCGGAGACCAGGCTGGAACCGTTTTCCCGGACAGCCGGACGACGGTCGAACGACAGCCGGAAGAGGTCACGCGTACATGCACACCCGCCGCATCGGTGAGGTAGAGGTCAGCGCGATCGGACTGGGCGCCATGCCCATGTCGATCGAGGGGAGGCCGGACGAGGCCCGTTCCCTCGCCACCCTCCGCGCCGCGCTGGACGCCGGCGTCACGCTGATCGACACCGCGGACGCCTACCACCGGGACGCCGACGAGGTCGGCCACAACGAGACCCTGATCGCCAAGGCGCTCGCCGCCCACGACCGGGGCGGCGACGTCCTGGTCGCCACCAAGGGCGGTCATCTGCGCCCCGGTGACGGCAGCTGGACGCTGGACGGCAGCCCCGGCCACCTGAGGAGAGCCTGCGAGGAGTCCCTGCGCCGGCTCGGTGTGGAGGCCATCGGGCTCTACCAGTTCCACCGGCCCGACCCCCGCGTCCCGTACGCCGAGTCCGTCGGCGCGGTGCGCGAACTGCTGGACGAGGGCAAGATCCGCATGGCCGGCGTCTCCAACGCCGACCCGGAGCAGATCCGGCAGGCCGACGAGATCCTCGGCGGGCGGCTGGTCTCCGTGCAGAACCAGTTCTCCCCGGCCTTCCGCTCCAGCGAGCCGGAGCTGGAGCTGTGCGACGCACTCGGCATCGCGTTCCTGCCCTGGAGCCCCTTCGGCGGCATCTCCCGGGCCGCCGGACTGGGCTCGGCGTACGCCCCGTTCGCGCGGATCGCCGAGACCCACGGGGTGAGTCCGCACCGGGTGTGCCTGGCCTGGATGCTGGCCAGGTCACCGGTGGTCGTGCCGATTCCGGGTGCGAGCCGGCCGGAGTCCGTCCGCGACTCGGCGGGCGCCGCCGACCTCGTGCTCACGGCCGACGAGGTCGCGGAACTGGACGCGGCCTGAGGCCGGTTCCGGGCCATCCGGGGAGAACGCTTGCCGCACGACGGCTCACAGGCCCACAGGCCCACGGCTCACAGGGGAGGACCACCACCGATGGCGTCGTCGCTGGAAAGACCGCTCGACCACCGCTACCGGGGCGAGCACCCGATCCGCACCCTCGCCTATCTGTTCCGCGCCGACCGCGGCCGACTGGCGGCCGCGGTCGGCGTCTTCACGGTCAAGCACAGCCCCGTCTGGCTGCTGCCGCTGATCACCGCGTCCATCATCGACACCGTCGTGCAGCACCAGCCGATATCCCGGCTCTGGACCAGCACCGGCGTCATCATGGCCATCCTGCTGGTCAACTACCCGCTGCACGTCCTGTACGTCCGTCTCCTCTACGGCAGCGTCCGCCGCATGGGCACCGCGCTGCGCTCCGCCCTGTGCACGCGCATGCAGCAGCTCTCCATCGGCTACCACTCCCGCGTCAGCGCCGGAGTGCTCCAGGCCAAGGTCGTCCGGGACGTGGAGACCGTCGAGCAGATGGTGCAGCAGACCGCGGAGACCGGTCTCGGCGCGCTCACCGTGCTCGCCGGCGGACTCCTCATCATCGCCGTCCGCACCCCGGAGTTCCTCCCCGTCTTCCTCGTCGTCGTGCCCGCCGCGGCCCTGCTCATCGCCCGGTTGAGGGCCCGGCTGCGCACCCACAACGAGCACTTCCGCCACGAGGTGGAGGCGCTGTCCTCCCGGGTCACGGAGATGACCCGGCTCATCCCGGTCACCCGTGCCCACGGTCTGGAGGGCAAGGCCCTGCGCCGGATGAACGGCACCCTGGACCGGCTGCTCACCTCCGGGATGCGCCTGGACCTGGTCAACGGCCGGTTCGGCTCGCTGGCCTGGGTCGTCCTCAACGTGGTGGGCGTGGCCGTGCTGGCCGGCGCGGCGCTCGTCTCGTACTACGACGTCTGGGGCGTCACCGCCGGCGACGTCGTGATGCTCAGCGCCTTCCTGACCACGCTCACCAACTCGACGACCACGCTCGCCGGGCTGGCCCCGGTCATCACCAAGGGACTGGAGTCCGTCCGCTCGGTCGGTGAGGTCCTCCAGGCGCCCGAACTGGAGGACAACGAGGGCAAGGCGGAGCTCACCGCACTGCGCGGCGCGATCACCTTCGAGGGCGTCGGCCACGCGTACGAGGCGGACGGGCGCCCCGCGGTGCGCGACTTCACCCTCGACGTCGCGCCCGGCGAGACCATCGCCCTCGTGGGCGCCTCCGGGGCGGGCAAGTCCACCGTGCTGAACCTCGTCATCGGCTTCATCCGTCCGACCTCGGGCCGGCTGCTGCTCGACGGCACCGACATGAACAGCCTCGATCTGCGCACCTACCGGCGCTTCCTGTCGGTCGTGCCCCAGGAGTCGATCCTGTTCGACGGCACGATCCGGGAGAACGTCGCCTACGGCATGGACGACGCCGACGAGGAGACGGTGCGGGCCGCGCTGCGGGACGCCAACGCGCTGGAGTTCGTCGACCGGCTGCCGCAGGGCCTCGACACCGTGGTCGGGGAGCGCGGCGCACGGCTGTCCGGCGGGCAGCGGCAGCGCCTCGCCATCGCCCGCGCCCTGATCAGGGACCCCAAGGTGCTCGTCCTGGACGAGGCGACCTCGGCGCTCGACACCCGTTCGGAGGCGCTGGTGCAGGAGGCGCTCGCCCGGCTGCTGCGCGGGCGCACCACGTTCGTCGTGGCGCACCGGCTGTCCACCGTGCGCGGCGCCGACCGGATCGTGGTCATGGGGGAGGGCCGGATCCAGGAGATCGGCACCCACGAGGAACTCCTGCGGCGGGGCGGGGCGTACACGGCGCTGCACAGCGGTCAGGTGGCCTGACGTCCGGTCAGCAGGCGAAAGTTTTTGGTCAATTACGACCAGTCGAGTAAAAGGGGTGAATGCTTCCGCCTGGCTCGGGCATACGCAGCGAAAACCAGAGAGGGGCGCTTCGTGCTCGTACCGGATCCGAAGGTCGTCAGAGGGCTGCTGACGCGGTATGCGACGCTGCAGATCGCGCAGGCGGAGAGGCACTCGCCTGCGGTGGCGCGGGAACTGGAGGACGTCAGCTACACGCTCTGCGTGATGACGGGAACGTCCAGCATCCACGACGCCGTCGCACGGGCGGACAACCTGCTCGCACAGGAGCGGTCCGCGGCCGGCCGGGCCGCGGACCCGGACGGGGAGAGCGGCCTGCCCCTGGCCGTCTGATCCCGTTCCACCGGGCTCGTGACCGGCCCCCGCGACGGGCCGGTCACGAACCCGTCGCGGGGGCGGTGCGCCTGCCGTGGAACGCCGAGCGGTAGGCGTACGGCGTGGTGCCCACCACCTTGCGGAACCGCTCACGGAACGCCGTGGGCGAACCGAACCCGGCCTGCCGGCCGATCCGTTCGACGGTGTGGTCGCTGTTCTCCAGCAGGTACTGGGCGCGCCTGATGCGCGCCCGCAGCAGCCACTGCAACGGCGTGGTGCCCGTCTGCTCGCGGAAACGGCGGCTGAAGGTACGCTCGCTCATCCCGGCGCGCGCGGCCATGGCGGCGAGCGTGACCTCGTGCGCCAGATTGTCCTCGATCCAGTCCAGCAGGGGCTCCAGGTCCGAGCCGCGGGGCACGGGCGGGTGCTCGTGCACGATGAACTGGGCCTGACCGCCCTCCCGTTCCAGCGGCATGACCGACATCCGGGCCGCGTTCGCGGCCACGACCGAGCCCAGGTCCCGGCGGATCATGTGCAGGCACATGTCCAGTGCGGCGGCGGCGCCGGCCGAGGTGAGGATCTGGCCGTTGTCGACGTACAGCACGTCCGGCTGCACCTCCACGAGCGGGAAGGAGGAGGCGAGCTTCTCGGCGGCCACCCAGTGGGTGGTGGCGCGGAGCCCGTCCAGCAGTCCGGCCTCCGCCAGCACGAAGGCACCCACGCACACCGAGGCGATCCGGGTGCCCGCCTCGGCCGCCCGGCGCAGCGCCGCGAGCACGGCGGGCGAGAGCGGCGGGGCGTCTTCGGCGCGCCCCGGGACGATGACCGTGTCGGCGTCCGCCAGCGCCTCCAGCCCCCGGTCGACGCGCAGGGTCAGACCGCCGTCCGCGGACACCTCCGGCGTCTCGGCGCACAGGCGGACCCGGTAGGGGCGCCGGCCGTCGGGCAGCCGCGTCCAGTCGAAGACCTGCATGGGCGCCGCCATGTCGAACGGCACGACCCGATCGAGAACCAGAATCGCCACGGAGTGCATGACCGCCACGATAAGCGGGTTCCCGCCGTCCGCGCGGGCCGGGGCACCGGAGGGACGAGGAGTGGAAAGCACCGGTCAGGGGTGTTGGCGGGAATCCGTTGGAACCTGTCGTTTCAGCCTCTGGGGGGCGCCCGACGGGCCGCTTAGCGTGAGCCCGCCACCACTGATCGCACCATGGAAAGGGTCCCGGTGACCAAGCTCCTGCTGTCCCTCCACGTCCTGGCCGCCATCGTCGCCGTCGGTCCCGTGACCGTCGCGGCGAGCATGTTCCCGCCGGCCGTGCGCCGGGCGGCGGTCCCGGCCGGGGGCGGTGGGCCCGCCGCCACCGCGGTGACCACCGTCGAGCTGCTCCACCGCATCTGCCGGGTCTACGCCCGCATCGGGATCGCGGTACCCCTCCTCGGATTCGCCACGGCCCTGGCGATGGGGGTGCTGGGCGACGGCTGGCTCGTCACGTCGATCGCCCTGACCGCGGCGGCGGCCGGCGTCCTGCTCGCCTTCGTGCTGCCCCGCCAGGACGAACTCATCGGGCAGCTGACCGGGCACCGGCCCGTCGACCGGCACGGCACGGTGCAGCTGGCCATGTTCACCGGGGTGTTCAACCTGCTGTGGGCCACCGTCACGGTCCTGATGATCGTCCGTCCCGGTTCCACGACGGGGGCGTGAACCACCCGCGGGGGAGCGCGGAACGTCTTGAGCGAGATATGGGGGAGATGTCCGCTCTGTGCCACTCGTGCAGGGGAATCGCCACGTCGCGGTGGACGGGCGCCTACACTCGGCAGTCGCGTCCCCGCACCGGGGCCGACGAACAGAAAGGCACGTTGTCGGGTGTTCCAGGATTCCCCCATCTACGACCGACTCATCGCGGAGTGCGGCGATGTGCCCGCACAGGTCCGCCGCGAGGCCGAACGCGTGAGCAGGGAGCTGGAGCTGGTCATGCGGCCCCTGCAGTCCCCCGGCTACGCCCCGGGCCTCGACCGGCCGCAGTCCCCGGGCAACGGATGGCAGCGCACCGCCCTGCTGCCCGGACCGCGGTCGCACTGACCGCGGGATCCGCGGCCCGGCGTGGCCGGGGGGCGGCAGCCCCTCACCGCAGCGTGCTGCTCGCCCCGTCGGCCTCCGAAGGCGCCGCGGGAACGGGGCGGGCCAGCCACTCGGCGATGGTCCGAGCGATCGGCTGCCCCGTCTCCACTTCCACGAACCCGAACTGCCCCGACTGGTTGCACTCCAGGAACCACCACGTCCCGTCGGCGTCCTCGGCGAAGTCGAAAGCGCCGTACGTCAGTTCGGCCCTCCGGACGTAGGCGCGGACGGCGTCGGCGGTGCGCGGCGGGACCTCGACCGGCTCCCACGGCGCCCCGGGGGCGGCGAAACGCACGTCCACCTCCGCCGGATCCGCGTCCGGTGCCGTCGCCTTGCGGGCGGCCAGGAACCGTTCACCCACCACGGTGAGCCGGATGTCGGCCCGCTTGGCGATCCGCCGCTGGAGCAGCGTCGGCCCGAACGCGACGGCGGAGAAGTCCGTGTCCGGCGCCACCCGGCTGGTCGGCACCGCCCGCGGGGGGTCCTGCGGATGCGCCCCCGACACCGGTTTGACCACCAGGTCCGGGAAGCGCTCCGCGAACTCCCGGGCGGCGCGCGGGAACGTGGTGATCACCGTGGCGGGCACGGGCAGGCCGCACCGCTGGGCCAGGCGCAGCTGCCACGGCTTGTGGCGGGCCTGCCGGGCCGCGTCCGGGTGGTTCATCCAGCGCGCGTCCGAGCCGCGCAGCATGCCGTAGAGCGCCTGTGAGGCCTCCTCGGTCAGCCATGCGGACGGCTGGGCCGCCCGTCCGGCCGGGGTGCCCGGCCGGCGCACCCACACGGACCGCAGCCCGTTGATGCTCACCAGCCGCCCCCCGGCGGACAGGTGGCCGCGGAAGCGGCCGTGGACGAACTCGCCGGACAGCGAGACGCCGTCGGTCAGATCGGCGGGGTCGATGCGCACCACCGGCACCCCCGAGCCGTTCAGGTGCACGACCACCATGTCGGCGGTCACGTCCTCCTCACAGGTGAGGATCAGCACGGTCATCGTCTACGGTCCGCGTTCAGTCGTCGAAGTGGGTCTTGGAGCCCGCGGTGGACGTCGTGGTCCCCACCTCGCGCAACAGCGCGTGGTCGCAGGCCGCGATCCGCCCGTCGACGAGTACGTTCAACTGCAGTCCGGAGTCATACGCGTACGGAGTGGCAACCGCCAACTCCGCTGCCGGGCGTGCGTAGTTGAGCGCGAACGGTTGCATCGTCTCTCCCTCGTCGGTGCTGCGCCGATCAAGCGGCGGCCACCTGTCCGCCGTCGCCTGGTCCGCCGACTTCTTTTGCTTTCCAGAGACTTATACGAATCGAACGGGTGGTTGGTTTCCTCACGGTGCGTAGTCATCGACGGATCGGTGGTCCGGACGCCGGGACGCCGCTCCGAGCCCCTTCGCGCCGAGGGGGCCGCGCACGGCGCGCAGAGCGAGCAGGAGGACGCCGATGTCGTCCAGGAAGACCGGGTCGGGCACCAGGTCGGCCGGCAGCACCAGGTAGAGGACCGCGCCCCAGAAGACCCAGCGCGGCCCCGTGGGCAGACCGGCGCGGCGCAACTCCCGTCGCGTACGGACCAGTCGCACCAGGACCGCGACGGCGCCGGCCAGCACGACGGCCGCGAGGACCGCGGCGACCACGAGCACCACGGTGGTCGTCTCCAACGGACTGCCCTCCTTCCGGGGCCCGTGCCGAGGACCTCGTCCCGGCACGGGCTTCCTCCGAGCGGATTCCCCCTCCCGACGCCGGTATGGCCGCCGGGAACCGGACAGGCGCGCCCGCGTCCGATGCCCCGTGAGATCCCGGCGGAACACCGGATCGCCGCAGGTCATCCCGATGGCCCAGCCGACGGGCAACGCCCTGTGGGGCGCCCGGCGACGGGCCGGAGAGGCCTCGGTCTCCCGCAGGGGGCCGAGCGGGAACAGGCGCCCGAGCGCACGAGGGCCGTGGTCGGCACGCTGCCGCGAAGAGGTCTTGCGGGCGCCGGGCGGTCCGGCCGGCGCCCGGGGCACGGCGCGCGCCGGGGTGACCGCTCCGACCGGGGCACGGGCCCGGTCCCGCACCCGCGCCACCGTCGGAGCGGAGGCCGGTCCGCCTGATCCGGAACCGGCTATCGGTCGGACGCCGCCGACTGCGCTTCGGACGCGGCCGACCGCGACGCGGCCGGCGCCTCGGCGTCCTCGTGCGCCGCGGGACGCCGGGCCCTGGTGCCGCCCTTCAGCCGGTCCAGCGCGCGGGTCAGCTGCTGCAGGGGGGAGACGGCCGTCCGGGAGTCCGGCTGCTGCCGGTTCCCCGGCACCTCGGCCGACTCCCGGTACGCGGCCAGCGCCTCGTGCGCGCGCTCGGCGGCCTCCCGGTACAGGTCCCGGGACTTCGTCATGGCGTCCAGCGCCTCGGCGTACATGGCCACCAGCTCGCGTTCGCGGGCGAGCTCCTCCTCGAGCGTCAGCAGCCGCCAGTCCTCCCGCAGCGCGGTCAGGGCGTCCTGAGCGCCGTCCGGCAGCGGACGCGGCAGCGCGTCGAACCGGGTCACGGCCTCGACGAGATCGGTGGGCTCCGTACCGTCCAGGAAGACCGCGCGCACGGAGAAGTCCCCGGCGTCGTAGCCCTCCGGGGCGGGGCCGCCGGGCAGCACCACCGCACCTCCGCGCGGCACCTCCACGCCGAACTCCCGCAGCGCCCAGTTCACCACCCGCGCCTGCTGCGGCGCGGCCCGGTGCTCCACGACGCGGTGCCGCAGACCCGGCGGCAGCCAGTGCGCGAGCGGCACCCGACCGCGCTCGTCCGTGGTCATCGCCTCATGGACGACGACATGGAGGTGCCACGCGTCACGCGCGCAGTCGCGCAGCCGCCGCCGCACGGCCTTGTCGTCCTCGGGGAGCGGGTTGATCCCTCCCCGCCGCAGCCCCGTCGCGGCGTCGTGCCACCAGTCGGCGTCCGGCTCCCGCGGCCAGAACATGCCGGCCGGGGACGGCCAGGAGCGGTCCCACGGCTGCGTGGCCTCCGCGACCAGCGTCCAGTCCTGACCCCCCTCCGCGCCGGGCGCGAGGCTCAGCCGGGCCCGCACGGTGACCTCCCCGGCGACCCGCACGCGGGACTCGAAGACCCGGTACGGGGAGGCCGCGGGTTCGGGGACCTCCAGGAAGTCGTCGATGTCCTGACTGTCCTTGAGCCGGCGCAGGGTGCGCCGGAGTACGTCCTCGGCCGTCGTTCCGGCGTGGCGGCCACGGGTCAGCCAGACCGTGGAAGGAGTGGTGGGACGGGCTGCGGGGGAGGTCGACATGGGTCCAGTGGTGAGCGGGGGCACGTGCTCCTGCCAGTATCGTCGCCGTCGGCCGGCGAAATGACGCGGGACCCGCCGGACGGAGGGTCCCGGCTGCGCCTACCCCGCCGGACGGCCTCCATGTGACGCGAGCGGACGCGCGGTGGCGCGCGCGGGGTGTGCGCGGCGCGCACACGGAGGTGGCCGTTCACCCGTGGTCCCGGTGGTGCCGGGGCGACCACAATGGGGCCCGCGGCCGGGCCGGCCCACCATCCGCACCGGGGCCGGCCCCGCCCTCACGGGCCGGTCAGCCCCGGGTGCCGCGCGGAAGCGCGGACCCTACCAGCGCGGAGCCGGCCCCGTCGCATATTCCCCCGGAAAACGCCAAAGCCCTCACCTCGGTCGAGCACACACCGTAGCGTCGACGTCACGTTCGCGGTACAGGCGTGCGAGAAGGGGGATCCGGCGTGCCCGGAATCGACGAGAGCCTGCTGGAAGCCATGCGTGTCCCGGGCGCCCGCGGAGCCCTGGTGGTCGACTGGATCAGCGGGCTCGCGCTGGGTGCGGTGGGCGAGGCGCCGGGAGGCGACCCGGAGGCGACGGCGGCGGAGACCGCCGAGCTCGCCCGTCTCTCCATGGAGAGCGGCACCCTCGCGCCGGCCGACGGGGCCGGGCCCACCGGGTCCGGCAAGGAGCCGTCCGTCCAGGACCTGATCCTCACCACCGCCGACGCGTACCACCTGCTGCGGTTCGTCGTCACCGCCTTCGACAGCACGGTGTTCCTGTACCTGTGGCTCGACCGTGCCGACGGCAACCTGGCCCTGGCCCGGATCCGGCTGGCCGAGATGGCGGACCGGCTGGTGCTCGGATGAGCGCGGCGGCGTACCCGGACGGATCCGCCCCGGACCTGCTCGGCACCCTCGCGGCCGACCGCGCCACCGGAGCGCTCGCCACGCGGTCCGGCGTCTTCTACCTCTCGGCGGGACACGTCGTCCACGTCGAGTCCGCGGACAGCCCCGGTCTCGAGGACCTGCTCACCCGCAGCGGTGCCGTCGCCCGGGACGGCTGGTGGGAGGCGGTCGAGCGGGCCGGGGCCCGGCACCGCGTCGGCCGCCAGCTGGTGGACAGCGGCCGTCTCACCACCGGTGCGCTGGAACTGTGTCACCTGGGCGCGCTGTTCGACGCGGCGTACTTCGCGCTCGCCCACGACGGCACCGCGCTCCGCTTCCGCCCCGGAGTCGCGCACTGGCTCGGCACGGTCCGTCCCGTACCGGTGGCGACGGTGCTGCGCGAGTCCTGGCGCCGCCGCGACCTGCTGCACCGCATCTGGCCCGACCCGGCCGTGGACACCGCCCCGCTCACCCGCGTGCCCGGTGTCGACCCCGCCGACCTGCCGCCCCGCCGAGGCCGCACGTTCGCCCTGGTCGACGGCGGTCGCACCGCCGCACAGATCGCCTCGGTCCTGGCCTGCCGCACCTTCCACACCCTCGTCGAACTGCGCCGCCTGGCCGCCGACGGACTGGTCACCCCCGCGCCACCCGCGCCCGCCGCACCCGTCCGTCCCGTCCCCGGCGAGGGCGGCTCGGCGTGGGACGAGCCCGACACAGCGTTGCTGAGACGGCTCCTGCACGCCTTGGAGGCACTGTGATCCGCGCGCGCCGACAGCGTGCCGAAAGGAGACTGCTCATGGCCGTCGAGACCGACGTGCTGGACGAACTGCGTCGGCTCCGCACCCGTGTACCCCGGCTGGCGGGCTCCCTCGCGGCCACCGTCGACGGACTCGTCCTGGCCCACGACGTACCGGACACCGAACCGGAGGGACTGGCCGCGCTCACCGCCGCCGCGCTGGGCGTCGCCCACCGCATGACGGACGCCGCCGCCCGCGGCGGCTTCCGGGAACTCCTGGTACGGGGCACCCAGGGCTACATCGCCACCTACGCGGCCGGCGCCACCGCCGTCCTCACCCTCCTCGCCGACGACCGGGTCAACGTGGGCCGGCTGCATCTGGAGGGCCGGCGCAGCGGCGCCCGGATCGCGGAGCTCGTCGACACCCGCATCGGTCCGGGCGGGGGCCGGCACGCCGACCGGCTCGCGACCGGGGAGCACCCCGCGCCGCCCCCGGACCCGGCCCGCCGCATCGGCACCCTCCCGGTGCGGACCCCGCAGCGGCCCGCACCCCGCCCCCGGCCCCAGCCCGGCGGCTGATCCGGCTCTTCCCCGGGCCGCGCGCCGGCACACGGCCCGGCGACCGGCCCACACCACCCATCACGAGGAAAGGACACCTCTCATGGCCAACACCGAGACCGCGCTCAAGGAATGCCTCAGCTCCATCGACGGGGCGACGGCCGCCGCGCTCGTCGACTACACCAGCGGCATGGCCCTCGGCACCATCGGCGGTGGCAAGGACTTCAACCTGGAGGTCGCCGCCGCCGGCAACACGGACGTCGTGCGGTCCAAGCTGCGCACGATGGAACTGCTGGGCCTGAAGGAGGAGATCGAGGACATCCTGATCAGCCTGAGCAGCCAGTACCACCTGATCCGCCTGCTGAAGGGGCGCGGCGGCAACGGTCTCTTCCTGTACCTGGTGCTCGACGGGAGCCGGGCCAACCTGGCGATGGCGCGGCACCAGCTGCGCCGCATCGAGTCCGACCTCGAGGTCTGAGCCGGCCGCCGGACGGATCCCGGCCCGGGCCCTTCGCGCCGCACCGTGCGCGGAGGGCCCGCCGGCCCGTGCGGGTGAGGCCGCGTCGGGCAGCCACAGGTCGGGACCGAAGACCTCGTGGTGGAAGTCGCGGGCCGGGACACCGGCGCCGGGCAACCGGCCGCGCACGGTGCGCATGAACGGCAGCGGGCCGCACAGGTGCACCGTCGTGTCCGCCGGGACGTCGATTCCGGTCAGGTCCGTCAGCCCGCCGCGGGCGTCGGGCTCCTCGGCACCGGGACGTTCGCACCGGAAGACCGCCTCCGCGTCGGGCAGCTCGTCCACCGTCCCGCGGGTCTCGGCGCGCAGCCGATGCCGGCCGGGACCAGGACGAGGGGGGTGTCGGCGTCGTCCAGAGCCACGTCCCCGAAGGGCACGGAGAGGGTGAGCTCGTCCCCGACGGCCGTCCGCTCGTGCAGCAGGTCGGAGACCTCGCCGTCCGGTGCGCCGTCCGCGCCGGCGACCCGCTTGACGGTGATGCGGCGCAGCTCGTCGCCGGGGTCGGAGGACAGGCTGTACTGGCGCAGCTGGTGCGCACCGTCGGGCACGAGCACCCGCACGCTGACGTACCGGCCCGCCCGGGCGCGCGGGACCTCCGGCAGCGGATCCCGGACATCTTCGGGCACACCGGCACACCGGCACACCGGGGTAGGGCCGTCCGGCCCATGCGGAACACCGTCGAACCGGACAGGCTTGACCTCAGAGGGACGATCCGGGCGTCGAGGCGCCCTGGAAGCCCGACGCGAACCGGACGTGAGAGGGAGTGACGGTCATGGCCGAACAGGTCCTGCCGAACGTGGCGGAGGGCGCCCCGGTGGGCGACCTGGGACGCCGTCTGGCCCGGCGCCGCACGGAGCTGGGCCTCACCCGGAGGGCGGTGGCGGTCCGGGCGGGCCTGGCGCCCGGTTACCTGCGTTACCTGGAGGAACAACCGGGTGCCGCACCGGGCACGGGCGTCCTGATCAGGCTGGCCGGCGTACTCGGGACCACGCTGAACCAGCTCGCCGGCGGGGACATCGACCTGCCGCCCGGCCCCGGGCGGGCCGCCCGCAACGCGGAGTTCACCGAGCTGGACACCGAGGAGTGCCGCGTGCTGCTCGGCACCCACGGCGTGGGACGGGTCGCCGTTCCCACCGACGAGGGACCGGTCATCGTCCCCGTCAACTACAGCGTCGTCGACGGCGCCGTCGTCTTCCGTACCGCCCCCGGCACGACCCCCGCGCGGGCCTCCGGTCACCGGGTGGCCTTCGAGATCGACCGGATCGACGACGCGCTGAGCCAGGGATGGAGCGTGCTGGTGCGCGGGGACGCGCGGGCCGTCACGGACCCGGACGAGGCGCGCCGCCTCGACGAGCGGGCGTTCAGCACGCCCTGGACGGGCGGCCGGCGTGAGCTGTGGACGCGGATCGATCCGCTCGAGGTGACCGGGCGCCGCATCACGGTGTGAACCGGCGGCCCGGAGGCCGGTGGGGCCGGAGCCCCGGCGGGGCCGGACGGACCGGCGGCGGAGCGGCACCGCGGGGGACCGGTGCCGCTCCTGACGCCAGTATCGCGCGCCGGGGTGCCGCGCCGCGGGTGCCGAAGGTCCCCGGTGAGGGCCGACCGGCCCCGGCGGGGCAGGACCACGGCCCGGGGCCCGTCGTGCGGGGCGCGTCGGACGCGGGCCGCGCCGCGAGGCGGCCTGCGGCACGGCGACGGCGTCCGCGAGCGCGGCTCCCGGCGCGGTGAGCGGCGGGAGTCGCCCGCCGGACCGATGCCGCACCGTCACCGTGGCACGTGCCGGTGGGCGAGCGGCAGGCGGCCCCCACCGGGCGCGGCCGGCCCCCACCGGGCGCGGCCGGTCCTTTCCGGTGTGCCCGGTGTGCTCCGTGTCCGCCGCGGGTACCCCGTGCGCAACCGCCTGCCGTGGCGGCCGTCCCGACCACGACGGCGTGGATCCCACCGTCGGTGACGGATCAGGGACGGACCGACGCGGTACGGCGTCCGGCATCCGTCGGCGGGAGGAGCGTCGAAGTGACGGGCTGGACGTGGGAGTACGAGGGGTACGACCCCGCCGACGCGCGCCTGAGGGAGTCGCTGTGCACCCTGGGCAACGGCTACGTCGCCACCCGGGGCGCGCTGCCGGAGTGCGCCGCGGACGAGGTGCACTACCCGGGCACCTACGTGGCCGGCTGCTACAACCGGCTCACCTCCGAGGTGGCCGGACGGCAGGTCGAGAACGAGGACATGGTCAACCTCCCCAACTGGCTGCCGCTGCGCTTCCGCCTGCCCGGCGAGTCCTGGCTCACCCCCGACACCGGGACCGTGCTCGAGCACCGCGAGATCCTGCACCTGTCCTCCGGGGTGCTGGAACGCGGCACACGGTACGGCCTCGGTCCGGGGCGGGCGTTGCTCGTGCGCCAGCACCGGCTCGTGCACATGGCCGACCCGCATCTGGCCGCGCTGCGCACCGAGCTCACCGCGGAGGGCTTCTCCGGCACCCTCGAGACCGAGGCGGCGCTCGACGGCGGCGTCACCAACGCCGGCGTGCCGCGCTACCGGGACCTGGACGGCCGTCATCTGACCCACGTGCTCACCGGAACGGCCGCCGCGGACACCGTCTGGCTGCGCTGCCGCACCCGCACCTCCGACGTCCGGGTCGCCCTCGCCTCCCGGATGGTGTCCGAGGCGCCCGTCACCCACCGGCACGACCGCCCGCGCGCCCTGCAGACGATCCGCCTGGACCTGGCCGCAGGCCGCCCCGTCACCGTCGACAAGATCGTCGCCCTGCACACCTCCCGCGACCCGGCGATCAGCGATCCGCTGCACGCCGCCGTCGACCGGGTGGGCCGGGCGGGCGGCTTCGACGAGCTGCTCCAGCCGCACCTGACGGCCTGGCACCAGCTGTGGCGCCGCGCGGAGCTGGACGTCCCCGGTGAGGCGGGCCGCATCCTCCGGCTGCACCTGTTCCACGTGCTGCAGACCCTCTCGCCGCACACCGCGGACCTGGACGTGGGGGTCCCGGCCCGGGGACTGCACGGCGAGGCCTACCGCGGCCATGTCTTCTGGGACGAGCTGTTCGTCCTGCCGTACCTCAACCTGCACTTCCCCGAGGTCTCCCGCGCGCTGTTGCACTACCGGCACCGGCGCCTGGAGCGTGCCCGCACCGCCGCGCGGGACGCGGGACACAGGGGCGCGATGTATCCCTGGCAGAGCGGCAGCGACGGCCGGGAGGAGACCCAGCAGCTGCACCTCAACCCCCACTCCGGCCGCTGGCTGCCCGACCACTCCCGCCTCCAGCACCACGTGGGCTCGGCGATCGCGTACAACATCTGGCAGTACTGCGAGGCCAGCGGGGACGAGGAGTTCCTGCACACCAAGGGCGCCGAGATGCTGCTGCAGATCTCCCGCTTCTGGGCGGACTCGGCCACCTGGGACGACCGTCTGGGCCGGTACCGCATCAAGGGCGTGGTCGGTCCGGACGAGTACCACGACGCGTATCCGGACGCCGCCGGGCCGGGCCTCGACGACAACGCCTACACCAACGTCACGGCCGCCTGGGTGCTCGCCCGCACCCTGGACGTGCTGCGGGGCCTCCCCGAGCCGCGCCGCCGTGAACTCGACGAGCGGACCGGGCTGGACGAGGGCGAACTCGAGGAGTGGGACCACATCTCCCGCACCCTCCACGTCCCCTTCCACGACGGCGTCATCAGCCAGTTCGAGGGGTACGGCGAACTCGCCGAACTCGACTGGCGGGGCTACCGGCGCCGCTACGGCGACATCCGCCGCCTGGACCGGATCCTGGAGGCCGAGGGCGACACCGTCAACCGCTACCAGGCCTCCAAGCAGGCGGACGTCCTGATGCTCGGCTACCTCTTCTCGCCCGCCGAGCTCCAGGGCGTCCTCCGCCGGCTGGGCCTGAGCCTGGACGAACGGACCTGGCGGCGCACGGTGGACCACTACCTGCACCGCACCAGCCACGGCTCCACGCTCAGCGGCCTGGTCCACGGCCGGGTCCTGGCCCGGGCCCGGCGCGCGGACGCCTGGAAGTTCTGCCAGGAGGCCCTCCAGGCGGACATCGCCGACATCCAGGGCGGCACCACCGGCGAGGGCATCCACCTCGGGGCGATGGCCGGCACCCTCGATCTCGTCCAGCGCGGGCTGACCGGACTGGAGACCCGCGGCGGAGCCCTGTGGCTCGACCCGGTGCCCCTGCCGGAGCTGTCCTCCTACGGCTTCACCCTGCGCTACCACGGCCACTGGGGCGTGCGGCTGCGGCTGGAGCACGGCCTGCTGGAGGTCACCGTGCCCTCGTCCGGCCGGTCGCCGATCGACGTGCACCTCCCGGACCGCACCGTCCGCCTCCAGCCGGGCGAGACGGACCGGCTGGTCCTCCCGGGCTGACGGCCCGGCCGGTCACTTGTGGAAGGACACGTATCCGTTGCGGTCGGGGCCGGAGCCGCTCCTCGCGGACGAGGGGACGTCGGCGCGGCTGCCCGTGGGCTTGCAGAGGTGGGTCGTGTCCTTGTCGTCGTTCCACGGGAAGGTGCAGGTGTCGCGGTAGACGACGTTGTCCTTGTCCGAGTCGGTGCCGTTGCCGCCGCGCAGCTTCACGTGGTCACCGGGCCGGAGGAGGTGGCTGGCGGCGGAGGCGGACCCGTTCCCGGCGGCGTCCGTGACGACGTACCCCTCGAGGCCGACCGTCGTCGACGACGAGTGGTTCTTGATCGTCAGGTCCCCCAGGTGTGGGCGTTGCCCCCGGAGCACCGGTCGGAGCGGCCGGCGCGCCCGGTCCGGGGGCCGGACCGGGCGCGCCCGACGGTGCGATCGCTCGGAGGGTCAACGGCTCACGCGCCGCTGGCCCGCAGCATGTCCTCGCGCTCGACGATCTTCACGCGCTCGCGGCCCTGCGGCTCGCCCAGCGCCTTCTCCGCGGCGTCCAGGCGGTACCAGCCGTCCCAGGTGGTGAAGCGGATGCCGCGCTCGGCGAGGAACGCGTCCACGGCCTCCGGTCCAGGGGACGCGGGCGTGTGCAGCCGCCCGTTGGCGTAGTCGTCCAGCAGGTTCGCCACCGTCTCGTTGGCGTCGCCCTTGGTGTGGCCGATCAGGCCCACGGGGCCGCGCCGGATCCAGCCCGTGACGTACGTCGACCGCAGGTGTTCACCGGTCTCCTGGATCACGCGTCCGCCCTGGTCCGGGACCGTGCCGGAGTCGATGTCCCAGGGCAGCTTGGGCAGTTTGTCGGAGAGGTAGCCCACCGCGCGGTAGACCGCGCTGACGTCCCAGTCCTTGAAGGTTCCGGTGCCCTTGACGTTGCCGGTGCCGTCGAGTTCGGTGCGTTCCGTCCGCAGGCCGACGACCTTGCCGTCCTCGCCGAGGATCTCCACCGGGGACTCGAAGAAGTGCAGGAACAGCTTGTGCGGGCGGTCGCCGGTGTCGCGGATCGCCCAGTTCTCCAGGGTCTTGGCCACCATGTCGGCCTGCTTGTTGCCGCGCCGGGTGGCGATCGAACCCTCGTCGTAGTCGATGTCCTCGGGGTCGACGATCACCTCGATGTTGGGGGAGTGGTCCAGCTCCCTCAGCTCCATCGGGCTGAACTTGGCCTGCGCCGGGCCGCGGCGGCCGAACACGTGGATCTCCACCGCCTTGTTGGCCTTCAGGCCCTCGTAGACGTTCGGCGGGATCTCCGTCGGCAGCAGCTCGTCCGCCGTCTTGGCGAGGACGCGCGCGACGTCGAGGGCGACGTTGCCGACGCCGAGCACGGCGACCTTCTCGGCCTCCAGCGGCCAGGTGCGCGGCACGTCCGGGTGGCCGTCGTACCAGGAGACGAAGTCCGCGGCGCCGTAGGAGCCGTCGAGGTCGATGCCCGGGACGGACAGCGCGCGGTCGGCCATGGCGCCGGTGGCGAAGATCACGCCGTCGTAGAACGCGCGCAGGTCGTCGAGGTGGAGGTCGGTGCCGTAGTCCACGTTGCCGAACAGGCGGATCTGCGGTTTGTCGAGCACCTGGTGCAGGGCCGTGATGATGCCCTTGATCCGCGGGTGGTCGGGGGCGACGCCGTACCGGATCAGTCCGAACGGCGCCGGCATGCGCTCGAAGATGTCGATGGACACGCCCGGTTCGGCGGCCACGTCGGACTTGAGCAGGGCGTCGGCGGCGTAGATCCCGGCGGGGCCGGATCCGACGATGGCTACCCGCAGGGGGCGGGGCATGGTCAGGTTCCCTTCGAGCGATGACAAGCGTCTCGCCCGGAAGCCTAAACTAAGGCATGCCTTACCTGGTACGCGGGTCCGGTCTATGGGCTCATAAGTCTACGTTATGACATCTCATCGGCCCCCTTATGTCCCGGGAGCGGCTGTTCCGCCCAGATGACCTTGCCGGCCGGCAGGTAGCGGGTGCCCCAGCGCTCGGCGAGCTGGGCGACCAGGAACAGGCCCCGTCCCCCCTCGTCCGTCATGGTCGCGTACCGCAGGTGCGGGGAGGTGCTGCTGCTGTCGTAGACCTCGCAGATCAGGTTGCGGTCGTGGAGCATGCGCACCCGGATGGGGGCGCCGCCGTAGCGGATGGCGTTGGTGACCAGCTCGCTCAGGATCAGCTCCGTGGTGAACGTCAGCTCGTCCAGCCCCCACTCGGCCAGCTTCCGGGTGACCGCGGCACGCACCTCGGCGACCGCCGCGGGATCGGACGGCACCGGCCACTCGGCGATCCGGTCGGCGGCCAGTGCCCGCGTCCGAGCCACGAGCAGGGCGATGTCGTCGCCGGCCCGGCCCGGGCGCCGGGACTCCAGTACGGCCCGGCAGGTGTCCTCGGGGGACTCCCCGGCCCGGGACAGGGCCTCGCGCAGCAGTTCCAGGCCCACGTCGATGTCGTGTTCCCGGTCCTCGACGAGCCCGTCGGTGTAGAGGACGAGCCGGCTGCCCTCCGGCAGTTCCAGGTCCGCCGTCTCGAACGGCAGACCACCGAGTCCCAGCGGGGGTCCGACGGGCACGTCGGGGAACTCCACGCCGCCGTCCGGGTGGACCAGGGCCGGTGGGGGGTGGCCCGCGCGGGCGACGGAGCAGTGCCGCGAGCCCGGGTCGTAGACGGCGTACAGACAGGTCGCCCCGGTCACCGGGGCGCTGTGCTCCTCCTGCGCCTCGTCCTGGTCGATGCGGGCGACCAGCTCGTCGAGCAGGGCGAGGAGCTCGTCGGGCGGCAGGTCCAGCGCGGAGAAGTTGTGCACCGCCGTGCGCAGCCGGCCCATCGTGGCCGCGGCGTGCAGGCCGTGGCCGACGACGTCGCCGACCACGAGCGCGACCCGGGCCCCGGACAACGGCAGGACGTCGAACCAGTCCCCGCCCACCCCGGCCTGCGCGGGGAGGTAGCGGTAGGCGATCTCCAGGGCGGTCTGCTCCGGCAGGGTGCGCGGCAGCAGGCTGCGCTGGAGCGTCACCGCCATGCTGTGCTCGCGCGTGTAGCGGCGCGCGTTGTCGATGGAGACCGCGGCCCGGGCGACCAGCTCCTCCGCCAGCGCCTGCTCCTCGACGTCGAACGGCTCGGGCTTCTCGGAACGCCAGAAGCTGACCACGCCGAGCACCAGGGTGCCGGCCCGCAGCGGCACGGTGATCAGCGAGTGGATGCCGTACTCCACGACCTGCCCGGAGCGTTCGAGGTCCTGCGCCCGCCAGCCCGGGGCGTCACTGAGCCGGGGTTCCAGGACGGCCCGGCCGGTGGTGAGACTGCGGCCCTGCGGGGAGGACTCGACGAAGCGGATCGTCTCGCCGACGGGATAGAGCGGGGCGTCCCCGCGGACCCCCGTCATGGCCGTGCGGCGCAGCGTGGCCGCCGCGTCCGGGTGGCCACCCGCCAGCACCGACTCGAACAGGTCCACCGTGACGAAGTCCGCGAACCGGGGCACGGCCAGTTCGGTGAGTTCCTCGGCCGTGCGGGTGACGTCCAGGCTCGTCCCGATGCCCACCCCGGCGTCGTAGAGCATGTTGAGCCGCTCGCGTGCCGCCTCGGCGCGGCCGGACAGGGCACGCAGCTCCGTGGAGTCCCGGACCGTGGCGACGCTGCCGGGCGGGCCGCCCGCGCGGTCGGTGGGCCGCTGGTTGACCGCCAGCAGCCGGTCGCCCACCAGGTGCACCTCGTCCGTGGCGACCCTTCCCGAGGACAGCAGGTCGGCGGTGCCGGGGTCCAGGCCGATGTCCAGCACATGGCGGCCCTCCCCGTCCTCGGGCAGACCGAGCAGGCGGTGCGCCTCGTCGTTGGCGAGCATCAGGGTCCCGTCCCCGTCGACGATGATCACACCCTCGCGCACCGAGTGCAGCACCGCGTCGTGGTGTTCGTACATCCGGGTCATCTCGTGCGGGCCCAGACCGTGGGTCTGGCGCAGCAGCCGTCTGCTCACCAGGGCCGCGCCCCCGGTGGCCAGGGCGAGCGCGGCGGCCGCCGCACCCAGCACGAGCGGCAGCTGGTTCTCGGCGGCCCCGCCGACGTGCTCGGTCGTGATCCCCGAGGACACGAGGCCCACCACGGTGCCGTCGGCGTCCTCGACCGGCACCACGGCCTGCACCAGCTCGCCGATGGTGCCCTCGATCTCCTCGATCACGGGTTCACCGGCCAGCGCGGGCTCGATCGTGCCGACGAACTGCCTGCCGATGCGGTCCGGCTTGGGATGCGTGTAGCGGATGCCGTCGGTGTTCATGACGACGATGAAGTCGACGTTCGCCTTCTCGCGGGCCGCCGTGGCGTGCGGCTGCAGCACGGCCGTCGGGTCGGGGGAGCCGAGCGCCTCGACGACGCCCGGCGCGCTGGCGAAGCTCTGTGCGACGGCGAGCGAACGGTTGCGGGCCTCCTGCGTGCTGTCCCGCCGCACCTGCAGCACCAGGGCGACGACGGCCGCCACGACGAGCAGCAGCACGATCACCAGGTGCAGCACGAACACCTGCCCGGCGACGCTGCGGCCGCTCAGCACCGACCGCAGTCCCGCCGCCGGATGCCACCGCGAGCGGCCGTCCCTCTCCCGCCGGCGCCGTACGGACGCCATGGTGCCGGGCCGCAGGGGCGGCCGGGTCTTGGATCGACCCATGAGTCGGACCATGTGCCATGTCTACACTGCCGGGCCACGCGAGGCGAGGGCGTCACCCGTCGTGACCGGCGGTTCTCACCGTAACGTCACCGGTCCCGGGCCGCCCGCTCCCACGCCACCGGGTTCTCGCGGTGGTTGAGGAGCTTGGGGTACGCGGCGGCGGTGCTCTCCCACTGCCGGGCGTCGGCGATGGCCTTGAGCAGCTGGATGATCTGAGCACGACAGGTGACGTGCGGCAGCTGGGCCAGCTCCCAGAGGAAGGGGACCGTGGCGGCGGTCGCCTGTTCCGTGACGAAGCCGTACTGGCAGATCCGTTTCCGCAGATCCTCCAGGGCGGCCCGGGCCGTCTCGGCGTCCCCCCAGGCGATGCCGTTGAGCAGCAGGGGGATGGCCGCCGCCGATCCCGTGGAGTCCTGGATGTCGCCCCACGGCACGCGGGACAGCGCCGTGAGGGGCGTGGTCCGTGCCACTCCGGTGGGGGACGTGTGGCGCACAGGGCGCTCGCTGCTCGGCTGCTGTGTCGAAGCGCTGCGCATGGCGTGGGTGCCTTTCCGCGGCAGTCGTGTCAGGTGGGCGGGTGGGCCGACGACCGGGCCCGCGGCGTCCTGCCCGCCGGTGGGGAGGGAGGCAGGACCCGCGTCTCGGACCGGGCGCCGACGATGCACAGCCCCCGGCCGTGCTCCTCCAGGGCGGAGCCGGCGTCGGGGACGTGGACGGGCGGGTGGTCGTCGGGGGCGGTGAGGGTGCGCGGTGGAGGCGCCGGCTCCGGACGGAGCCCGAGCCGGACGCCCGGCGCGCCCGTGCACCGCGATGCCGCGTGCGGCGCGGCTCCGGCCGACGGCCGGAGCACTGGATGCGCAGGTGAGGACACGGCATCTCCCCGATGCGACGTCAGGACGGGGCGTCAGCACGGGGGTTGACGCCGCAGCTATTATCCACGCTGACAGCGCTCGCGTGCAATTGCACGAGAAATTGCGCGGAATGGGGGACGGGGCGAGTGCGTCCGACAGGGCCCGGCCCGTCCCGGACGAACGGCCGGCCCCGTGCGCGGCGGGACATGGGAACAGCGAGGAGACTGCGGTGCCAGGAGTGCGGAACGGAGTGCGGGCCAGCCAGCTGGACGCCCGCTGGATCAAGAGCCGGCACAGCAACGCCGAGGGCAACTGCGTCGAGGTGGCCCCGCTGTCCGACGGGGCGATAGCGATGCGCAACTCCCGTGACCCCGACGGTCCCGCCCTGGTCTACACGGCCGCGGAGCTGGCGGCGTTCCTCGCCGGCGCGAAGGACGGCGAATTCGACCACCTGGTCTGAGCCCCGGCGCCGGCGCCGGGGGACCGGGCCGGCGCCGACGATGCGGAAGTGCGACTCCCCACTTCTTCACGACTTCTGCGCGCGGCTGCGGTGCGGCAGGATGAGGTGCGATAGTGTGAATCGCCCTTGTGCCGGTCTGCTGGGAGTCAGGATGTCCGCCGCGTCGCATCGCATCTCCCGTCTGGAACCCTATCTGGACAGGCCCGAGCCGGCTCCGACCCTGCTGAAGATGCTGGTCGGCGTACAGCTGGCGGGCTTCCGTGAGGACGCCGGGATGGCCCAGGACCAGGCGGCGCGCTCCGTCGGTTTCAGTGCGGCGAAGCTGTCCCGCATCGAGTCCGGCAAGGGCCGCCGCCCGCCGACCGAGAGCGACGTCCGGGCGCTGCTGGAGCTGTACCGCACCGACGACTACGAGGCCTCCGTCCTGCTCAAACTGCTGCAGCGCGCCGGGGAGCCGGGCTGGTGGCAGCGGTACGACAAGCGGCTGATGCCCGAGTGGTTCGACCGCCTGGTCGGCCTCCAGGAGGCCGCCGCCACCATCCGTACCTTCGAGATCCAGTACGTCCCCGGCCTGCTGCAGACGGCCGCGTACACCCGCGCGGTGGTCGAGCGCGGCCTGCCGAACGCCCCGGCGAGCGAGGTGCAGCGCAGGGTCGAACTGCGCATGCGCCGCGCGGAGCTGCTGTTGCGCGAGGGTGCCCCGCAGTTGTGGGCCGTCATCGACGAGTCGATTCTGCTGCGCGTCCTGGGCGGCTCCGAGGTGATGCGTGAGCAGCTCGCGCACCTGGTGCGGATGGCCGAGCGGCCCAACGTGACGGTGCAGATCGTTCCGTTGGACGTGACGAACGCCTCGGCTCCCGCCATCCCGGTGACGTACCTGCGCTTCGGCGGTCTCGATCTGCCCGACGTGGTCTACCTGGAGCACATCAGGAGCGCCAACTTCCTCGAGGACCGCGACGAGACGGAGGAGTACCGGATCGCGCTGGACCGCCTCGCGGACGAGGCCCTCGAGCCCCGCGAGTCCGTGGACCTGCTGCGCAGGACGATGCGGGACCGCTATCCCGCGCCGCGGTGAGCGTCGCCCCCGCGCCGTGGCGGGGACGCGCGGCGCCCCTCGCCGGACCCCGAAGGTTCGGCGAGGGGCGCCGACGCGTCGGGGCTACAGCGGGACCCGGCCCACGCCGCCGAACTCGATCCACTCCTGGGTGAGCTGACGGGGCGCCACCTCGGTGTCCGGACGCCAGGTGGACACCTCCACCAGGCCCGGTTCCAGGATCTCCAGGCCCTCGAAGTACGACTCGACGTCCTTCTGCCGGCGCACGCGGCCCCAGCGTCCCTGGGTCGCCCGATTCATGAAGTCGGTCACGGAGGCGCGGACCTCGGGGTCCTCGCTGACCAGCTGGCAGGTCACCATGAAGCTGCCCGGCGCCAGCCTCTCGCGCACCCGGCGGGCGAGGGCGAGCGGGCCGTCGGTGTCGCTGTCCGGGATGCAGTGGAACACCGAGTTGAACAGCACGCACACCGGCTGCGAGAAGTCGATCAGGCGCCGGGTCTCGGCGTGACCGAAGATCTCGTCGGTCTCGCGCATGTCGGCCTGGATGACCGCGGTGCGCTCGTCCTGCTCCAGCAGGGCGCGGCCGTGGACCAGCACCATCGGGTCGTTGTCGACGTACACCACGTGGGTGGTCGGGTCGATGCGCTGCGCGACCTGGTGGACGTTTTCCTGCGTGGGCAGGCCGGAGCCGTGGTCGAGGTACTGCCGTATGCCGTACTCCTGCGTGAGGATCCGGACCACCCGCTGGAGGAAGCGCCGGTTGTTCAGGGCCAGGCGGCGCGTGCTGGGCACCACCTTGTCGAGTTCCTCGACCGCGGCCCGGTCCGCCGCGTAGTTGTCCTTGCCGCCCAGGTAGTAGTCGTACATGCGTGCGGCCGTCGGCACGGTGGCGTCGATCTCGGTGGACAGCTGCTTACCCGTGTGCATCGTTCCCCCTGCGGAGTGCCGCGCCAACTGGACTGGCTGGACAGGGAGTACATCCTAGGGAGCACCGCGCGGCCGGTGCCAGCCCATCGCTGAAGGAGGGCACGGACGAACGACGCCCCGGCCGCCTCCGGTCACGTACGGGATCCGGGGGGACGCGCAGGGTGACGCCCCGGGACCCGGAGGGGGTGCTCGCGGGGCGGAGCCGTTCCCGCGCGGCTCGGAGGGGGGAAGCCTTCGCCGGCCCCTGCGCGAGCGCTTGTGTCCCGCTATCGTCGGTTTCGTCCGACTGGGCGTTCGTCGCCGACGAGGCAGCGGCCGGCCCATCCGCCCCCGGGAGGCACGCATGGACGACTACTACGACCTCGGCACCTACGGCCGGCCCGTGACGACCTCCTCCGCCGAAGCCCAACTCTGGTTCGACCGCGGGCTGATGTGGACGTACGCGTTCAACCACGAGGAGGCCGTCGCCTGCTTCGAGAGGGCGGCCGAGGCCGACCCCGACTGCGCCATGGCCCACTGGGGCATCGCCTACGCCCTCGGCCCGAACTACAACAAGCCCTGGGAGGCCTTCGACGGCGACGAACTCGTCACCACCGTCGCCCGCACGCACGGCGCGGTGGAGCGTGCGCACGAGAAGGCCGCGCACGCCGCACCCGTCGAGCGGGCCCTCGTCGGGGCCCTGCGCGCCCGCTACCCGCAGTCACGGGTCGCGGAGGACTGCTCGGTGTGGAACGAGCCCTACGCGGACCGGATGTGCGAGGTGTACGCGAGCGCCCCCGAC
Organism: Streptomyces griseomycini; assembly: GCF_014203535.1. Taxonomy (GTDB): domain Bacteria; phylum Actinomycetota; class Actinomycetes; order Streptomycetales; family Streptomycetaceae; genus Streptomyces; species Streptomyces griseomycini. Next base: position 147,935 of record NZ_JACHJI010000010.1, on the reverse strand, counting down.
GACCCGGACGTGGCCACGCTCTGCGCCGACGCCCTGATGAACCTCACCCCCTGGCAGCTGTGGGACCTCAGGACCGGCCGCCCGGCCGACGGCGCCCGCACCCTGGAGGCCAAGGCGGTGCTCGACGCCGCGCTCGCCACCGACGCCGGTGCCCGGCACCCCGGGATCCTGCACCTGTACATCCACCTGATGGAGATGTCCCCCACGCCGGAGGCGGCCCTCACCGTCGCCGACCGGCTGCGCGGGGCCGTCCCCGACGCCGGGCACCTGCGGCACATGCCCTCGCACCTGGAAGTGCTGTGCGGCGACTACCGCCGGGTCGTCTCGGACAACACCCTCGCCGTCGCCGCCGACGAGAAGTACCTCGAGCGCGCCGGCGCCATGAACTTCTACACGCTCTACCGCGCCCACAACCACCACTTCAGGATCTACGGAGCCATGTTCGCCGGCCAGTCGGAGGTGGCCCTGGACGCCGCCGCGCAGCTCGAAGCCGCCGTCCCCGAGGAACTGCTCCGGGTGCAGAGCCCGCCCATGGCCGACTGGCTCGAGGGGTTCCTCGCGATGCGCGTCCACGTCCTGATCCGCTTCGGCCGGTGGGACGACATCCTGGCCCTGCCGTTCCCGGCCGATCCGGAACTCCACTGCGTGACCACCGCCATGCTCCACTACGCCCGGGGCGTCGCCCTCTCCGCGACCGGCGCCACCGACCGGGCCGAGGCCGAACGGGAGGACTTCCGCACGGCCGTGGGCCGGGTCCCCGAGTCCCGGACGCTGTTCAACAACACCTGCCGCGACATCCTCGCCGTCGCGGCGGCGATGCTGGACGGCGAACTCGCCTACCGCAAGGGCGAGTACGAGGCCGCCTTCGCCGCGCTGGAGCGGTCCGTCGAACTGGACGACAACCTGCCCTACGACGAGCCCTGGGGCTGGATGCAGCCCACCCGGCACGCCCACGGCGCACTGCTGCTGGAGCAGGGCCGCGTGGCGGAGGCCGAGGCGGTCTACCGCGCGGACCTCGGCCTCGACGCCACCCTGCCCCGGCCCCTGCAGCACCCCGGGAACGTCTGGGCGTTGCACGGGTTCCACGAGTGCCTGCTGCGCACCGGCAGGACGGGGGAGGCCGCGATCGTGGCCCAACAGCTCAAGCAGGCGGCCGCGGTGGCCGACGTGCCGATCGAGTCGTCCTGCTTCTGCCGCCTGGAGACCCGTCCCGTGACCGCCGGTGACGACGACTGCCACTGCCCCTGAGCCCCGGCGGGCCCACCCGGGACCCGCCGGCCTCAGTCGGCCGCGGCTTCCGCCCGACGGCGGGGCCCCGACTCCATGACGGTCTGGAACGTCTTCATGCAGGGGAAGCAGTGCCGGTCCGTCGCATGCCGCCGGCGGGACTCCTCCTGCTTCTCCACTCCGCACAGCGTGGACCTCTTGTCAGGGGTGAGGACATGCCACACCGGTTTCCCCGAGGTGTCTGCACCGCACCACATCTCGTGCATTCCCAGCTCCCTCCGGGTAGGCATGGAGACCGCTTCCATACGAGCACGGCAGGGGCCGGGACGGCTCGTCCGGAAGGCCACTCGGGTGATGTGCGCGGCCGGGATGCCCGTCCGTCCTCCCGGCCGGATCCTGGAAGGACGACGAAGGCGCCGACCGGGGTACACCCGCCGCTCGGGTCGGGCGGACGACGGGTGACCGTGCGCGGTGAGATCGTCGGCCTCGCGAACTCCGACCGGGACGTGGTGGAGCTCCTGCGGCGGGCGGGGCTGCCGGAGGGAGAGCGGCTGCTGGACGATCCGGCCGGGTGAGGCGGACCGGCGGCCGGGCCCACGTCTACGACGCGGCGTGAGGGGCCGCGCCCGCTCGGCCGGGACGCGCTCCCGGTCGCTTCGGGGACCGCAGGACCTCCCGTGCGCGGCACGCGCGCTTCCCACGCACCCGCGGCCCCCGTCGGCGCCGACTCCGACGGGGGCCGCGCCTGTCCGTCTGCCCCCGCTTCCCCACGGCATGCGGTGCACGCCGGCCGGTGAACCGGAGGACCGACCGCCGCACGGGTTCCGGGGAGCGCCGGTCCCCGAGCCCGGACACCCCGGTCCCGGGAGCCCCGGTCCTCCCCCGGGTTCTCCGGTTCCGGGACCGCTCCAGGCAGCCGCCGCCCGACCCCGCGCCGTGCGGGCGTCGCGCCCGCGGAACCCGGACCGGCCCGTGCGGTGCGGTGCGGGAGACCGGTGAGATTGCCGGTCCGCACCGGCCCCCTCCTCTCCGACAGTGGCACCGCCAGCCCATCGGCGGCGCCCCCGGCCGGGGCACGGACACTTCCCACGCCGTACTCCCGTGCACCGGCCGGCCGGGCGGTCCGCCGCGACAGAGAGGACCACTCGTCGTGCACCAGCACCCCCACACCGGTACCGACGGACCGACCGCCCGGCCGCTCGCGGCCCGTGCCGGGCGACGCGGGACCGGCCGGCTCGCCGGACTGGCCGCGGCCGTCGCCGCCGTCGTCGGCCTCACCACCCTCAGCGGCCCCGGCGCCCATGCGGCGGACAACCCCTACGAGCGCGGTCCGGCGCCGACCGAATCCAGCATCGAGGCGCTGCGCGGCCCCTACGCGGTGTCGGACATCTCCGTCTCCTCGCTCTCGGTGACCGGCTTCGGCGGAGGCACCATCTACTACCCGACCAGCACCTCCGACGGCACCTTCGGCGCGATCGCCATCTCGCCCGGCTTCACCGCCTACGAGTCCTCCATCGCCTGGCTGGGCCCGCGCCTGGCCTCCCAGGGCTTCGTGGTCTTCACCATCGACACCAACACCACCCTCGACCAGCCCGACTCCCGCGGTGACCAGTTGCTGGCCGCGCTGGACTACCTCACCCAGCGCAGCGCGGTCCGCGGCCGCATCGACGGCAGCCGGCTCGGTGTCATGGGCCACTCCATGGGCGGCGGCGGCAGCCTCGAGGCCGCCAAGGACCGGCCCTCGCTCCAGGCCGCGATCCCGCTGACGCCCTGGAACCTCGACAAGAGCTGGCCCGAGGTCAGGACCCCCACCCTGATCTTCGGGGCCGACGGCGACACGATCGCCCCGGTCTCCAGCCACGCCGAGCCCCTGTACTCGGGCCTGCCGTCCTCCCTGGACCGCGCCTACCTGGAACTGAACGGCGCCACCCACTTCACGCCCAACTCGTCGAACACGACGATCGCGAAGTACAGCATCGCGTGGCTGAAGCGGTTCATCGACAACGACACCCGCTACGAGCAGTTCCTGTGCCCGCTGCCGCGACCGGGCCTGACGATCGAGGAGTCCCGGGGCAACTGCCCGCACGGCTCCTGACGTCCGGCCGACCCCGGCCGGACCCGGCCGGCCGACGACCCGGTGGCGGCCCGCACACGGTGCGGGCCGCCACCGGCGTTGTGCGCGTGCACCGCCGCGGACCGTCCGCCCTGGGCCGCGGCACACTCCCTCCTCCGACGAGCCGTGAGAAACCGCTGACGACGCGGCGGATGCGCGGTCCCGATGACGCGGACGTACACCTTCCACCGTTCCTTACGCGTGAGTAAGGTCGTGGGAATGACCGGACAGACGAACCCGGGATCCGCCCCGCACCGGTACCGCCCGGGACCGGCGCGGCACGCGATCGCCGAGCTGCTGGACGGGCTGCGCGCCGACGGCGGCGTCCGCGTCGTGACCGGTGAACCCGGCTGCGGCCGCACGGCCTTCCTCGAGTTCGCCGCCCGCTCCTTCCGCGCCGGGCCGGTGTGGCACGTCCGCGCCGACCCGGACCGGACCGGGCGGCCCCACCACGGCCTGCGCACCCTGCTGCGCGCCGCCGGCCGTCCCGTGCCCGTCCCCGGGGACGGGACGGCGGGAGAGGCGCTGCTCGACGTCCTGCGCGCGGCGGCCGCCGCGTCCCCCCTCCTGGTGTGCGTGGACGACGTGCACCTGTGGGACGCCGCGTCGCGCGCCGCGCTGGGGCACGCGGCCGCACGGGTGCGAGCGGCGGGCGACCGGGTGGGACTGCTCCTCGCCGTGCCCGGGCACCGGCCCGTCGACCGGGAGACGGCGGGGCTGCCCGTGTGGCGCATCGCCCCGCTCGCACCCGGGGACGCGGCGGGCCTGGTCGACGACGTGACGGACGGCACCGTCGACCCGGTCGTGCGCGAGGAACTGGTGACGGAGGCGGAGGGCAACCCAGCGCTGCTGCTGGCGCTGGTCCGCCGGCTGTCGCCCGCCCAGCTCCGCGGCCGTCACGCGCTGCCCCGGCCGTTGGCCGACGCGGAGACCCTGACCGCGGTCGTCGGCGGGGGCCTGGCCGGCGTACCGCCGGACCAGGCCGACCTGCTCCTGACGACGGCTGCCGCCATGCGGGCGACCGGGGAACCGGACGCCGCCGCGGACCTCGTGCGAAGAGCGGCCGGGAACGCCGCGGGGCCGCTGCCCGAGACGCTCGCCCCGGCCGACGGCCGGCTGCGCTTCCGCAGCGCGCTGCTCGGCAGGGTGGTGTACGCCGGTGCTTCGCCCGAGCGGCGCCGGGCCGTGCACCACGCACTGGCGGAGTGCCAGCCGGACCCGCACGGTGTCCCGGCGCTGCTGCACCGCTCGTGGACGGTCACGGGCCCCGCTCCCGACCTCGCGGCCGAACTCGCGGCAGCGGCGGCCGACCCGGCGTCCGCGCTGCCGCCCGGCCTGCGCCGCGAGGCGTACACGCGCGCCGCCGAGCTGACGCCGGACGACGCCGGGCGCGCCCTGCGGTACACGGCCGCCGCGCGGCAGGCCCTCCTCGCCGGGCACCCGCCCGAGGCCCTGCGGCTGCTCGACGCCGCCCGGAGCCGTCCGGCACCCGCGTCGGTGCGCGGCGGCGCGGAACTCCTGCGCGGCGCGGTGCTGCTGGCCGACGGCCCGGTGGACGACGCACGCGAGTCCTTCCTGCTCGCCGCCGGCCTGCTGGCGGACCACCGCCGCGAGGAGGCCGACACGGCGGGCCTGGGCGCGGCGGACGCGGCGTGGGCCGCGGGGGACAGGGCGGCCTGCCTCCAGGCCCTCGCCCCCGACGGCCGCCCTCCGCACGAGTCCGCCCGCTCCGCCCTGCTCCGCGACCACCGTGACGGAATGCGCGCCGTGCTCCTGGGGCGTTTCGACCTGGCCGCCGCCCCGCTGCGGCGCGTGGTCGAGCGGGGGCTGTCCGCCGACGAGCCCGAACGGCTGCTGGGTTCCGCCGCCGCGGCGCTCATGCTCGGCGAGGTGACCGCCGCCCGCAGAGCCGGCGCGCGGGCCCTGGCGGCCGCCCGGACCCACGGATCCGCCGCCCTCGAACCGAGGGCGCTGGAGTACCTGGCCTACGCCGAACTGAGGGCCGGCCGCCACCAGCTCGCGCGCACCCACGCCGAGGAGGGGCTGAGCACCGCGCGGCGGACCGGGCAGCGGAACACGGCCGCCCACCACCACGCGGTCCTGGCCCTCGCGGCGTCGATCGAGGGGGAGAAGGAACTCGTCGCCGAGCATGCGGCGGCGGCCCTGTGCACGGCCCGGCGGCACGGACTGGCCCAGGCCGCCACGCTCGCGCAGTGGGCCCTGGCCCGTGCCGACCTGGGCGCGGGCCGCCCCCGGGAGGCCGCCGACCGGCTCGGACCGCTGGTGCGGCCCGGTGCGCGGCGCGGCCACTTCGCGGTGTGGATGCTCGCCGTCCCCTGCTTCGTGGAGGCCGCCGCACTCGTCGGCCGGCCCGAGCAGGCCCGGACGGTGGTCGAGGACTTCGCGCTGTGGGCCGCGTGCGGGGCGGACCCGCAGGCCCCCGCCCAACTCCTGCGCTGCCGTGCCCTGCTGGCCGCGCCGGAGGCCGCCGACGAGCTGTACCTGCGCGCCCTGGACCGCCATGAGGGGACTGCCGGCGAGTTCGAGCGGGCACGCACCGAACTGCTCTACGGCAAGTGGCTGCGGCGCCGGCGCCGGCTGGGCGAGGCGCGTGTGCGGCTCGGGGAGGCGCTGATGGGCTTCGAACGCTGCGGCGCGCACCCGTGGGGACAGCAGGCGACGGCGGAACTGCGGGCCAACGGCGCCGCGTCGGGCGGGGCCGGGGCCGCACGGCCGTCCCGGCACGGTCCGGGGGAGCTGTCCCGGCTGACCCCGCAGCAACTGCGCATCGCACGGTGTGTCGCCGAGGGCGCCACCAACCGGGAGGTGGCCCTGAGCCTGTCCGTCAGCACCCGCACGGTCGACTACCACCTGCGGAACGTCTTCGCCACGCTCGGCGTCCGCTCCCGGGTGGAGCTGGCCCGACTGGTCGAGCAGGCGGAAAAGACCGGTGCACAACTCTAGGGACCGACCGGACGGTATGCCATCCTTCGGGGCAGGACGAGTCAGGTGGCGGGCGGCCCACGGGCTCCTCGGCCGGCCGGGCGCCGGTACGGGGAACCGTCCCGCGGGCGCCGCCGGGAAGCCGACCCTGGGGGAGATGAGCGATGCAACACGCCGTACGGCCACGTACCCTGCTCCGCCCCGGGCCCGTGCCCGCTCCGCGGCCGCGGACGCGGCGCGTGCGGTCGCTGATCGACGCCGACGCGCTGCGCGTGCTGCACCGGGCCGCCCGGGTGCTGCTGGACGACCTGCCCCAGCTCACCGACCGCCTGGTCGCCGTCCTGCAGGAGCAGGAGCCCGTCTACCGGGCCGCCGTCGAGGAGGACCCCACCGCGACCTGGCAGGAGGTGCACCGCTCGCTGCGGCACAGCATCTCGTCCCTGCTCGATCCGCGGGGCGCCCGGGACGCGGCGCGCCGCTGCTCCTGGAAGATCGGCGCCACCCGCGCCGAGCAGGGGATGCCGCTGGACGCGCTGCTGCACGCCTTCCGGCTGGGCGGCTCGCTGGTGTGGCAGGGCCTGGTCGACGAGACGTCACGGACGGCGCCCGAGGACGTGCGGCTGCTGGTGCACGTGGCGTCCGACGTGTGGGACTTCGTCGACGAGCACTGCACCCTCGTGGCGGACGCCTACCGGCAGACCGAGCGGCAGCTGGCCTGGCGGCGGGAGAACAGGGTGCGCCTGCTCGCCGCGGCCCTGCTGGACGGCACGAGCCGCATCGCCGACCTGCCCGAAGCCGCGCAGGCGCTGGACCTGCCGGAGCAGGGGCGGTACGTGGTCGTCGCGGTCGGCGGCGGCCGGCCCACCGGTTGTCCGGGTGCCCAGGCGGTCCTCGGTCCCGGTGTGCGCGTGCACTGGCACACGGGAGTGGAAGCGGACTACGGCATCGTCCTGGCCGAGGACGGTGAGGAGGTGGTCGTGCCGGAGGAACAGCCCCCCGGGGTACGGGTGGGCATCAGCGGCGAGGTGGAGGGGCTGGCCGCCGTCGGTGAGGCCCGCCGGCTGGCGGACACCGCGCTCGGCCTGTCCCCGGAGACGGGTGGCACGGTCCGGCTCACCGACCACCTGCCCGCAGCGCTGGTGGTGTCGAGCCCCGAACTCGGTGCCGCCCTCGTCGACCGGCTGCTCGGTCCGCTGGAGCACCTCGAACCCGCCGACGCGGAGGTCCTGCTGGACACCCTGGCCACCTGGCTGGCCTGCGACGGTTCCGCCCAGCGGGCGAGCCGCCGCCTGTACTGCCACCGCAACACCGTCCTCAACCGCCTGCGCCGCTACGAGCAGTTGTCGGGCCGCTCCCTCTCCCGCCCGTCCGACCTGGTCGAGGTCAGCCTCGCCCTGACGGCCCGCAGTCTCCTCTCCCGCTGACGAACCGCACCGCCCCTCGGCCGGGGCGTGCCCGGACGCGGGCGGGAACGCCCCACGGGGGTCTCCCGGGCGGGACGGACGGGGGTGCGCGGGGCGGACCCGGGGCGCGTGCCGCCGTTCGCACGGTGTCCGACGGGCCGCACGGCACTCCCGGGACCGACCACCCGGGCACGGGCGGCCGGCCGCGCCGACCGTACCGGCTGTGCCGACCGTGCCGATCGCACCGGCCGCACCGGTCACACCGGCCGTGCCGCCCGCTCAGCCGATCCACCCGGCCCGGGGGAGGGCCGGACCGGGTCGGGGCGGAGCCGGCCGGTGGGCCGCCGCCGGTCCCGCCGCCCGGATGGGCACCCGCACAACCCCCGTCCGCCCCCGTTGGTACGCCGCAGCGAGCGGGCCAGGAAGCCTGTACCGCCCGCCCGTGCCCGTGCTGTCGTGAGCTCGCCTTTCCCCGAATCCCCCGAAGCCGTCGCCGCCCCCGGGCGGTACGGCCCCGAGGAGCCGCGATGCCCGAAGCACCACCGGACGCGCTGCCCGCACTGCACGTCGAGAACGTCGACGTGACGTACGGACGCGCCGTGTCCGCCCTCCGTTCCGTGTCCCTGACCGTGCCGCACGGCACCGTCGTCGCCCTGCTCGGCGCCAACGGCGCCGGCAAGACGACCCTGCTGCGGGCCGTGTCCGGCACGCTGCGCCTGCACCGCGGCGCGATCGCGGCCGGCCGCATCCGCTACGGCGAGACGGAGCTCGACGGCAAGGACCCCGTCGCGGCGGTCCGCGCCGGAGTCGTCCAGGTCCCCGAGGGCCGTCGGGTGTTCGCCGGACTCTCGGTCGACGAGAACCTGCGCTCCGGCGGACTCGGGCTCGGCCGGCGCGGACGCGCCCAGGTCCAGGAGGCGCGGGACCGCGTCTTCACGCTCTTCCCGCGGCTCGCCGAACGCACCCACCAGGCCGCCGGACTGCTGTCCGGGGGCGAGCAGCAGATGCTCGCCATCGGCCGCGCCCTGATGGCGGCCCCGCGCCTGCTGCTCCTCGACGAGCCCTCCCTGGGCCTCGCCCCGCAGATGGTGCACCGCATCGCCGAGGTGATCCGCGAGATCAACGCCCAGGGCACCGCCGTCCTCCTGGTCGAGCAGAACGCCGGCATGGCGCTCTCCCTCGCCGACCACGCCCACGTGCTGGAGGTCGGCGAGACCCGTCTGTCCGGCCCCGCCGACGAACTCGCCCGCACCGACGCCGTACGCCGCCTCTACCTGGGCGAGTCGGCCGAGGACCGGGGGGCCGCGTGAACGACCGCACCCCCGTCGCACCGCCCGCGCTCGACGTACGGGACGTCACCGTGCGCTTCGCCGGCCTCACCGCCCTCGACGGCGTCTCCTTCACCGCCGCCCCCGGCTCGCTGCACGCGCTGATCGGACCCAACGGCGCCGGCAAGTCGACCTGCTTCAACGTGCTGTCCGGCCTGTGCCGCCCGGACGCCGGCACGGTGACGCTCGGCGACACCGAGCTGACCCGGCTCGCCCCGCACCGCATCGCCGCGCTCGGCGTGGCCCGCACCTTCCAGAACATCGTCACCACCCAGGGCACGGTCGCCGACAACCTGATGCTCGGCCGCCACGCGAAGTCCCGCGCCGGCTACGCCGCCAGCGCGCTGCGCCTGCCGAGCGCCGTGCGCGAACAGCGCGCGCACCTCGCCCGCGCCCGTGAGATCGCCGAACTCACCGGCCTCGGCCACCACTTCGACAGCCCCGTCGGACTGCTCTCCTACGGCGACCGCAAACGGGTGGAACTCGCCCGCGCCCTCTGCCTGGAGCCGCGCGTGCTGCTCCTCGACGAACCGGTCGCCGGCATGAACGCAGCGGAACGCGCCCGCACCGCCGACGTCGTACGCGAGCTGCGCGCCGAACTCGGCCTGACCATCGTGCTCGTGGAGCACGACATGGGCCTGGTCATGCGCCTCGCCGACGACGTCACCGTCCTCGACTTCGGCCGGACCATCGCCCACGGCACACCCGACGAGGTCCGCCAGGACCCCGAGGTGCTGCGCGCCTACCTCGGCACCGGAACACAGGAGGAGGAGGCGGCGTGACCGGCTTCCTGGACAACGTCCTCAACGGCCTCGCGCTCGGCGCGGTCTACGCACTGGTCGCCCTCGGCTTCGTCGTCATGTTCAAGGCCTCCGGCGTCCTCAACTTCGCCCACGGCTCCCTGCTCCTGTTCGGCGGCTACCTGATCGCGGTCCTGCACGACGACCTCGGCTTCGCCGGCGCCCTGGCGCTGGCCGTCCTGGCCACGGCCGCGCTCGCGGGCGCCCTCGACCGCTTCCTGCTGCAACGAGGAGGGCTGGACGAGCAGTCCGCCCACATCCAGACCATCGTCACCATCGGCATCGACATCCTGCTCTTCACCGACCTGGCCCGGCGCATCGGCGGCGACCTGCTGCCGCTGGGCGACCCGTGGGGCGACGCGGTGACCGAGCTGGGGCCGGTGACCGTCGCCGACAGCAGGCTCGCCGCGATCGTGGTGTCCACCGTGGTCATCGGCACGGTGTTCGCGCTGTTCCGGTTCACCTCCTGGGGACTGTCCCTGCGGGCTGCCGCCGAGGACCTGGAGGCGGCGGCCCTCATGGGCGTGCGCCTCGGCCGGGTGCGCGCGGGCGGCTGGGCCCTGGCCGGTGCGCTCGCCGCGCTGGCGGCGGTGTTCCTCGCCTCGTTCCCGGCGCCGGGCCTGGAGCGCACCACCGGACAGATCGCGCTGCACGCCTTCCCGGCGGCGATCCTCGGCGGACTGGCCTCCCCGGTCGGCGCCCTCGCGGGCAGTCTGCTCATCGGCCTGACCGAGGCGCTCGTCGTCGGCTACCAGTCCGAACTGCACGTACTCGGCGAGGGCTTCGGCGACGTCGCCCCGTACGCCGTGATGCTGCTGGTGCTCCTGGTACGGCCCACCGGGCTGTTCGGCGGGAAGGGAGCGGCCCGTGTCTGACCGTCTCCCCGGCGCCCTGACGCGCCGCCCCGCGAGGATCCTCCTGCTCGCCGTCGCCCTGTGCCTGCCGCCCTTCTACCTGGACGCCTTCTGGCTGCGGATCGGCCTGTTCTCCATGGCCGCGGCCATCGGCGCCGTCGGGCTGTCCCTGCTCAGCGGCACCGCGGGACAACTCTCCCTCGGCCACGCCTTCTTCCTCGCCGTCGGCGCCTACGGCTACGCCTACCTCGCCGGCGAGCCCGGCCCCGGACTGCCCCCGGTCATCGCCGCCGTCCTCGCCGTGCTGCTCGCCGGAGCGGCGGGCGGGCTGTTCAGCCCCGTCGCCGGCCGGGTGAAGGGCATCTACCTGGGCATCGCCACCCTCGCGCTGGTCTTCCTCGGCCACCACGTGCTGCTGACCGCGGACTCCGTCACCGGCGGCTTCAACGGCCGCTCCGTGCCCCCGCTGGAGCTCGGCGGGTTCGCCTTCGCGGCCTCCGACCCCGAACTCGTCGTGCTCGGCGTCCCGTTCGGCGCCGAGGAACGGCTGTGGTTCCTGGGCCTGGCCCTGTTCGCGTTCACCTGGTTCACCGCCGGCGGCCTGCTGCGCGGACGCCCGGGCCGCGCGCTGGCCGCCCTGCGCGACAGCGAGACCGCGGCCGCGGTGATGGGCGTCGACGTCGCCCGCCACCGCTCGGCGGCCTTCGTGGTGTCCTCCATGTACGCGGGCCTGGCGGGAGTGCTCCTCGCGCTCGCCTTCCGCCGGGTCGTCCCCGACTACTTCTCGCTCGCCCTGTCCATCGACTACCTCGCCATGATCGTCATCGGCGGCCTCGGCTCGGTCGCCGGAGCCACCGCCGGCGCCGTCTTCGTCACCGCGCTGCCGCTGCTGATGACCCGCTACGCCGACCAGCTCCCGCTGGTGGCCGCCCCCGGTTCCACCGAGGGCGCCGTGGGCCCCACCGAGGCCGCCCGCTACCTCTACGGCGCCGCGATCGTCCTCGTCCTGCTGTACGCGCCCGACGGCCTGCACGGCCTGGCCCGCCGGGTCCGCGAACACCTGCGGCGCCGCCGCCCCCGTACCCCTGCCACGGACCCCGTCCCCCCGCCCCCGCAACCGGCCGCAGCCGCACGACCCAAGGAGCACACCCCGTGAACACCACGCCCCACAGGCACCGCAACCGGCGCCGCACCACCGGGTCCGTCCTCGCCGGCGCCCTCGCCCTGCTGCTCGCGGTCTCCGGATGCAGCTCCAAGGCCGAGGGCGGCGACGAGAACGGCGACGCCGCCGACGGCGTGCGCACCGGCCCCGGCGTCAGCGCCGAGACCATCAAGCTGGGTGCCCTCACCGACCTCACCGGCCCCTACGCGACCCTCGGCAAGTCCATCGTGCAGGCCCAGCAGATGTGGGCCGACGAGACCAACGCCAAGGGGGGCATCTGCGACCGCAAGGTCGAGATCGTCGTCAAGGACCACGGCTACGACGTGCAGAAGGCGGTCACCGCCTACGCCGACATCTCCCCGGACGTCGTCGCCCTGCCGCAGGTCATCGGCTCCCCGGTGGTCGCGGCCCTGCTCGACGACATCGAACGCGACGGGGTGCTCACCTTCCCGCAGGCCTGGGCCGCGTCCCTGCTCGGCAAGGACGCCATCCAGGTGCTGGGGACCACGTACGACGTCGACATGATCGCCGGGGTCGACTTCCTCACCCGTACCAAGGGACTGGAGAAGGGCGACACGATCGGCCACGTCTACTTCGAGGGCGACTACGGCGCCAACGCGCTGGAGGGGTCCACCTGGGCGGCGGAGAAGGCCGGCCTGAAGGTGGTCGGCCAGAAGATCAAGGCGACGGACACCGACCTGTCCGCGCAGGTCTCGGCCCTGCGCAAGGAGGGCGTGAAGGCCGTCCTGATCAGCGCCGGTCCCGCGCAGACGGCCTCCCTGGTCGGCGTCGCGGCCTCCCGCGGCCTGCGCGTCCCGGTCGTCAGCAGCGCACCCGGCTTCGCGCCCCAGCTGATGAAGACCCCCGCCGCGCCGGCCCTGGCGGCCATGCTGAACGTGGTGAGCGCCGCGCCCGCGGTCAGCTCCGACCTGCCCGGCGTCAAGGCCATGGTGGCGGCGTACCGGAAGAAGTACCCGGACTCGCCGGTCGACTCCGGGGTGCTGTCCGGGTACAACGCCGCGCAGCTCATGGGCGCCGACCTGAAGAAGGCCTGCGAGGCGGGCGGCCTCACCCGTGAGGACGTCGTCAAGGCGCACCGCTCCCAGAAGAACGCCGACACCGGTCTCGGCACCGCGCAGGACTTCTCCGACGTCGACCGTCCGGCGAGCGTCGAGACGTATGTGCTCAAGCCCGACGCGAAGGCGGTCGGCGGCGTGGTGAACGCGGAGGAGGCGCGCACGGCCCCGGGTGTCGAGGAGTACCTGTCCTCGCGTTAGGCGCGCGGCACGACCGGACGGCCCCGGCGGACCCCGAGAGGGGGACGCCGGGGCCGTCCGCGTGTCCGGGGCGAGGACGGGTCGTCCGCCGCTCGCGAGGCACCCGTGCGGCGCGGCCGGGCGCACCCGCCCCTGGAATATACCCCCGGGGGTACTCGTGTTACCGTCGAAGACATACCCCCGGGGGTAAAAATCCGCTTGGAAGGGAGCACGAGGTGTTCTTCGTCGACACGATCGAGGTGCCGGGGCTCGGCAACCGCAGCTATCTCGCCGGCGGTGAGCAGGCGGCCGTGGCCGTCGACCCGCCGCGCGACGTCGACCGGGTGATCGCCGCGGCGGCCCGGAGGGGCGTACGGATCAGCCACGTCGTCGAGACCCACGTCCACAACGACTACGTCACCGGCGGCCTGGAACTCGCCCGCCTCACGGGCGCCGCCTACCTGGTCCCCGCCGACGCCCGCGTCTCCTGCGCCCGCACCCCGGTGCGCGACGGTGACGAGGTGACCGTCGACCCCGGGGCCGGCCTGACCCTGCACGCCCTCGCGACACCCGGGCACACGCCCCACCACACCTCGTACGTCCTGCGGGAGCGGGACGAGGCGGTCGCGGCGTTCACCGGCGGATCCCTGCTGATCGGCACGGTCGGCCGCCCCGACCTCGTCGAGCCGCGCCTGACCGAGACGCTCGCCCGCGCGCAGCACGCCTCGGCCCACCGGCTGGCCGCCGAACTCCCGGACGGCACGGCGGTGCTCCCCACCCACGGCTTCGGCAGCTTCTGCTCCGCCGGCCGGACGGAGGGAGACTCCACCACCATCGGCAAGGAGCGGGCGTCCAACGAGGCGCTCACCCGGGACGTGGACACCTTCGTCGCCGGCCTGCTGGCCGGACTCGACGACGTCCCCGCCTACTACACGCACATGGGCCCCCTCAACGCGGCCGGGCCCGCGCCGCTCGACCTGACCCCGCCCGCCGCGGCCGACGCCGAGGAGATCGCCGGCCGGCTGGCCGCGGGGGAGTGGGTCGTGGACCTGCGCAACCGCGTCGCCTTCGCCGAGGGCCATGTGGCGGGCTCGCTCAACTTCGAGGCCGAGGGCAAGCTCGCCACGTACCTGGCCTGGCTGATCCCCTGGGGCAAGCCGGTCACCCTGCTCGCCGATTCCGCCGAACAGCTCGCCGCCGCCCAGCGGGAACTAGCCCGGGTGGGCATCGACCGCCCCGCCGCCGCGGCCACCGGGGGCCCGGCGCGCTGGGTGCGCGAGGGCGAGACCCCGGCCTCCTTCCCGCGCGCCACCTTCGCCGACCTCGCCGACCGGCGCCGGGACGAGCCCGTCGTCGTCCTCGACGTCCGCCGGGACGCCGAGCGGGCCGGCGGATTCGTCGAGGGGTCGGTCCACATCCCGGTCCACACGCTGCACGGCCGTCTCGGCGAGATCCCCGACGGCCAGGTGTGGGTGCACTGCGCGGGCGGCATGCGCGCCGCCGTAGCCGCCTCCCTGCTGGACGCGGCGGGCCGGGACGTCGTCGCCGTGGACGACGGTTTCGAGGGCGCCGAGCGGGCCGGCCTGACGGCCCGGAACGTCTGACGGCACCGGGCACGCGATGCACACCGTACGACCGAGGAAAGGAGCGGACACCACCATGAGCGTCTTCCGGCGGAACCGGGGCGGCCCGGGCCGCGTGAGCGTGCGGGAGGCCGCGGCGCGCACCGGTCACCGCGGCGCGGCCGAGGGCGGCGGCGCCGCGCTGCTCGACGTCCGTGAACGCCACGAACGGCAGGCGGGGCACACTCCCCGCGCCGTCCACCCGCCCCTGTCCGCCCTGGCGGCCGGAACCGGTCTGCCGCCGACGGCCCGGGCGCGCCCCCTGGTGGTCTGCCGCACGGGCCGCCGCTCCCGGCACGCCGCCGAACCGCTCGTCGTCCGTGGCGCGGACGCCGTCGACGTGATCGGCGGCATGGAGGACCGGGCGCGGGCCGGACTCCCGGTCGTCGGCCGGCCCGGCGGGAGCGGCACCGTCACGTGAGCGCTCTGATCCTCGCCCTGACCGCCGGGGCCGTCGTCGGCCTCACGCTGGGCGCACTCGGGGGCGGCGGCGGTGTCCTGGCCGTCCCGGCCCTGATCTACCTGCTCGGTCTCACCCCGGTCGCGGCCACCACCGCGAGCCTGGTCATCGTCGTCGTGACCTCCGCGGCCGCCCTGTCCGCGCACGCCCGCGACGGCCACGTCCGGTGGCGCGCCGGACTGCTGTTCGCGGCGGCGGGCGTCGTCCCGGCGGTGCTCGGCGCCGCGCTCGCCGTCCGCCTGCCGGGCACGGTCCTCACGGCCGCCTTCGCCCTGGTGGCGGGGGCGGCCGCGGTCCGCATGCTGCGGCGGCCCGGCCCTGCGGACGAGGACGTCCCGGTGCGGCCGGTCCGCGCGGCGGCCGCCGGTGCCGGACTCGGCGGGGTCACCGGCGTCCTCGGCGTCGGCGGCGGCTTCCTCGCCGTACCGGCGCTGGTGGGTGTGCTCGGTCTGCGGATGCGGGCGGCGGTGGGCACCAGCCTGGTGGTCGTCACCGTCAACGCGCTCGCCGCACTCACCCAGCGCACCGGCACGATCGACACCCTGGACTGGACGGTCCTCGGGCCGTTCGCCGGGGCCGCGGTCCTCGGCGCCTGGGACGGCAGGCGCCTGGCCGCCGAGGTCTCCGGGGCGGCGCTGCAGCGCGTCTTCGGCGTGCTGCTGCTGGCCGTGGCCGCGCTCATGCTGATCGACGCGGTGGTGTGATGAGCACCGACGGACGGCCCCGCCGCCCGGCCCTCACGCCAGCGACAGGAACAGCTTCTCCAGCCGGGCGCGCATCTCCTCGGCGTCCTCGCCGTTCCGGCGGCCGGACTCGATGTCGGCCACGCACTGCTGCAGTCCCGTGGCGATGATCGCGAACCCGGCCCGGTCCAGCGCACGGGAGGCGGCGGCGAGCTGCATGACGACCTCCTCGCAGTCGCGTCCCTCCTCGATCATCCGGATCACTCCGGAGATCTGGCCCTGCGCCCGGCGCAGCCGGTTCAGCACGGCCTTCAGACTCGCACCCTCGAGCTCCAGCTCCACGACCACTCCTTGATGAATACCCCTCGGGGTATAGTACGTCCCGATTCGGGACGGCGTCGACCAGTAAGGATCACACCAGTCATGACCGCCCCCCTCACCCCCGTCGCCCTCGGCGTCGACCAGGCCCGCACCCGCCTGCCCGGGTTCACCGTCATCGACGTGCGCACGCCCGGCGAATACGCCTCCGGTCATCTGCCCGGCGCCCTGAACATCCCCCTCGACCACGTCCGCCGCGCCCTGCCCGAACTGCGCGACGCCGCCCGGCGCGGTGACCTCCTGGTCGTGTGCGCCTCCGGCGCCCGCTCGGACACCGCCGCCGGGCTGCTGGCCGAGCACGGCGTTCCCGCCGCCACGCTCACCGGAGGGACCAACGCCTGGGCCGCCGACGGCCATCCCCTCGACCGGCCCGCGGCCTGCGACACGCGCGCCGGCTGGAGCATGGAACGCCAGGTCCGTCTCACGGCCGGCACCGCGGTGCTCCTCGGCCTCGTGCTCGGCCTGCTCGTGCACCCGACGTTCCAGCTCCTCTCCGCCGGCATCGCGGCCGGTCTGGTCTTCTCCGCGCTCACCGACACGTGCGGCATGGCGGTCCTGCTCGGCAAGCTGCCCCACAACCGGCCGCGCGCGACGGATCTGGACGCCACCCTGGCAGCCCTGCGCGAGCGCTGAGGGCGGGCGGACGGGTTCCGGGAATGCGCCGTCCCGCCCCGGCGTTGCACCCCCTGTCCGTGACATGCCACCAGTGACCGGTGGGTGTCCGGGTGCACAGTGAGGAGGCCGTCCATGACGAACAAGGGTGCACGCCCGGTCGTGACACTGAGGTCGACGGCGGGGACCGGCGTGACGTACACGACCCGGAAGAACCGCCTGAACGACCCCGACCGGCTGGTCCTGCGCAAGTACGACCCGGTGGCCCGGGCGCACGTCGCGTTCCGCGAGGCCCGGTGACCCGCCGACGCCCGGTCCACGCCCGACCCGGAGGAGAGCACAGCCGTGAAGGTGCGCACGTCGTTGCGCTCACTGAAGTCGAGGCCCGGGGCGCAGATCGTGCGCCGACGGGGCACCGTCTTCGTGATCGACAAGAAGAACCCGCGCTTCAAGGCCCGCCAGGGCTGACGAACCGCCGGTGAACCGGCCGGGCCCGGTCTCCCGCATCCCGCGGGGGCCGGGCCCGGCCCGTGCCCGCGGACGGGTCAGTCGGCCACCGCCTCGGGGTCGCGGTCGGACGCCGGCCAGACGTACGGCAGGTCGTCCGGCGCCCCGGGGAAGAGCTCCCCGTAGAAGGCGGGGTCCTTGCGCACCAGGGCCGAGCGGTGGCTGCGGTGCAGGGCGTCGTCCCCGAGCCAGGGCGGCAGCTCACCGGCCTCGGCCAGCTCCCGCTGACCGCGCACCGGCGCGCCGGGCCGGACGGAGGCGAGATCGGCGACGAGGGTGGCGGCACAGCTGTCCTGGTGGCCCCGGTCCCGCCAGACCCGGCAGATCTCCAGGCCGTAGCGCACCAGCGCCTCCTCGTAGCCGGTCCACATGCGCACCGCCGGATGCCGGCGCCAGCCGTAGCCGGGGACGATCAGGCCGCGCAGCACCTGGATCGCCTCGACCCGCTGCTTGCCGAGCCGGCGCCGGTCGAGCACCAGCGCCGACTCGTGGAAACCGGGGTACGGCAGAAAGGTCTGCATCGGGCCGTCCGAACCGTCGAGGACCGCCGCGGCCTCGGAGCGCGGCTCACCGCACCACAGTTCCCCTTCCGCGGCGGCGCACACCCGCGCGGGTCAGCCGAGGTTGCCCAGCCTCGCCTCGCGCCACAGGTCGACACCGCCGTCGGTGGCGTACGCGTCGATCTCGGCCAGTTCCTCGTCGCCGAAGTCGAGGTTCTCCAGCGCGGCGACGTTCTGCTCGAGCTGCTCGGTGCGGGACGCGCCGATGACCAGCGAGGTCACGCGCGGGTCCCGCAG
This sequence comes from Streptomyces griseomycini, assembly GCF_014203535.1. GTDB lineage: Bacteria > Actinomycetota > Actinomycetes > Streptomycetales > Streptomycetaceae > Streptomyces > Streptomyces griseomycini. The sequence goes on along the minus strand of NZ_JACHJI010000010.1, from coordinate 129,790 downwards.
GGCCCAGGCCAGCGCCATCTGGGCCAGGGTCTGCCCGCGGCGCGCCGCGATGTCGTTCAGGGCGCGCAGTCGGTGCAGCATGTCGTCCGTCAGCCAGGCGGTGTCGAACGACTTGCCCGCCGCGGCCCGCGAGTCCCGCGGGACGCCGTCCAGATAGCGCCCGGTCAGCAGGCCCTGGGCGAGCGCCGTGAAGCCGATGACCCCGAAGCCCTCCTCCTGGGCCACGTCCAGCAGCCCCTCCGTCTCGATCCAGCGGTTCAGCATGCTGTACGACGGCTGGTGGATCAGCAGCGGGGTCCCGAGGTCCCGCAGGATGGCCGCCGCCTCGCGGGTGCGCTCGGCGTCGTAGGAGGAGATGCCGACGTAGAGCGCCTTGCCCTGACGGACCGCGGTGTCGAGCGCGCCCATGGTCTCCTCGAGCGGAGTGGTGGCGTCGAGGCGATGGGAGTAGAAGACGTCCACGTACTCCAGCCCCATGCGCTTCAGGGACTGGTCCAGCGAGGCGAGCAGGTACTTGCGGGAGCCGCCGCCCTGCCCGTAGGGGCCGGGCCACATGTCCCAGCCGGCCTTGGTGGAGATCACCAGCTCGTCCCGGTACGGGGCGAGGTCCCGCTTCATCAGCCGGCCGAAGTTGATCTCGGCGGCGCCGTAGGGCGGACCGTAGTTGTTCGCCAGGTCGTGGTGGGTGATGCCGAGGTCGAAGGCGCGCAGCGCGATCTCGCGCTGGGTCTCGAAGGGCCGGTCGTCACCGAAGTTGTGCCAGTAGCCCAGGGACAGCAGGGGGAGGTCGAGCCCCGAGCGGCCGGTGCGCCGGTAGCGCATGGTGCCGTCGTAACGCTCGGGATGGGCGATGTGGTTCATCGGGTCGTCTCCGGTGGTGCGATCAGGGGTGTCCCGTGGGATGGTGCGGATCCCCGCCCACAGTGCCCCCGCGTGATCGGGAAGTCCAACCGATCCTCTCCATGGGATTCAGCAGCACGGCTTCTGAATCGAAGGCTCTGCACCGGGGCCGGCCGGAACGACGGACCGGCGGCCGTCCCCGGCGGGCAGGAGGCGGGGACGGCCACCGGCATCCCCGGCCCTCCCCCTGCGGGGAGGCCGGCCATGCACGTCCGTACGCCGACCGGCGGCCCGGCCGCGGCTCTGGTGGTGTCCGTCCCCCTGCTGGACGGCCCGGCCGCGGCCGCTCCGTCCAGCGACACCGCGGCCCCGCCGGCCGCCGCCCGCGTGCCCACCCACGACGCGAGCGGCTCCGCGGAGTTCGCGTCCGCGGCCGACCGGGAGGGCGACGACCTGGAACGGGAGCGTCGACGCCGTCGAACGGCGCCCGGCCGCGCCCGGGCAGCGGGACGGCATCCGGGTCCTGGCGGACGACGGGCGGCCGCACGCCCGGCCCGCCCCCTGGGCGAGGGCACCGTCCGCATCGGACGCCAGGCAGGGGACCAGGGCTGTCACACGGTCCGCGTCTCGGCCCACGAGCTCGGCCACATCCCGGGCCTGCCGGACCGCAAGCCCGGTCCCTGCTCCCGCCTGACGTCCGGTTCCAGCGCGGGGGTCCCGTGCGCGAACCCCTTGCCCGAACGCGGCGGAGAGGGCGGAGGCCGAGGAGAACATCGCGGAAGCGGCCTCCGCCGGGCCGCCGGCGCCGCGGGGCGTCCCCGTCCGGGACTGACCGGCCGCGCGGACCGGTGCACGAGACCGCTCAGCACGGTGCTCGTGTGACTGGTGTGGCTGAAGTGCCTTCCGGGGTGGTTGCCGCTACAGTCGAGTCAGGACGCGGCGCCGGAAATCTCCGGATTCGCCCCATGCGTTGGTGGTCCAAGGAAAGACACCCCGCTTCCCGCGGGGAGATGCAGGTGCAAGGCCTGCCCAACGCTCCGCCGCGAACCCCCGCCCCGGAGCCCCGGGGCGGGGGTTCCCGCCGTCGGGGCGGTTCAGCGCTGCATCGGCATGCTCCAGCAGTTGGACCTGGCCGGCTTGCCCGCGAGCCGGTCGGCCAGCCAGGACACCGCGTCGCCCTGGTCGGTGAGGAGCGGCGCCAGGTGGTTGGTGAGGATCTTGTCGCCGAGGTTCGGCAGGGCGACGGCCTTGTAGGTGACGTCGGCGCCCTTGCGGCACCAGTCGACCGCCAGCTGCCGGGACTGCGCGTGCGGCACGATGTCGTCCTGGACGCCGGTGACCAGCCGGACCGGCCCCGTGGGCCTCAGCGAGCCCAGGCGCTGCTCGTCGAGGACGGCCTGGGCGCGGGGCTCGCCGGCCATGACCTCCGCGATGCTCTCGCCGCTCGTCGTCCACTCGGTGCTCTTGGTGAACCCGTGACCGAGGATCCCGTCGCCCACGCAGGTGGTGGAGATGTCCTCCAGAGCGGCCCGTCCCGTGGCGTTGACGTTCTCCTCGACGACGTCGCGCAGGTCGGGCTCGGCCTGGGTGAAACCGTTGATCGCCCAGCCCAGCGCGGCGGCCAGGGCGCTGCCGTCGATGCCCTTCATGACCTCCGTCAGGTCGGCGGGCGGCGCACCGCTGTAGGTGCCGACGAGGTTCACCTCGGGCGCGTACGTCCGGTGGAGCTCGGCCGCGGAGGCGCTGGCGCCGCCGCCCTGGCTGTAGCCGTACATGCCCACCCGGGAGCCGGCCGTGACGGACGCGCCCGGCACGGAGCGCGCCGCACGCGCGGCGTCCAGCATGGCGTGGCCCTGGTCGACGCGGTTGACGTAGGTGTGGAGCCGGTCGGTCGCGCCGAGGCCGACGTAGTCCGTGACGACGACGGCCGCACCGGTGGCGAGGAGGCGGTGGACCGCCAGGTTGTCGTACCCGACCGACAGGGTCCGCCCGCTGAGGACCAGTGGGCGCTCCAGCGCGAGCGAGGGCGCGCACTGGTCGCCCTGGCCCATGGTTCCCGAGCCCACGACCACCAGGGGCCGGGGGCCGTGGCCCCTCCAGTCCGCCGACGGTTCGATGTACGCGCCGGTCACCGCGACCCGCTCCCCGGTCGAGTCGGTGGACGTGTACATCAGACGGGTGGCCGTGCCGGGCAGCGGCCGGCCGCCGAGACCGGGCAGGCTCAGACCGAGGCGCAGCGGCTCGTGCCGGATCAGCACGCCGTCGGCCGACGGCAGTTCGGAAGGCGGGGTGTAGAAGGCGGGGACGGTCACGCCCCGGGACACCACGGGGTCGCTCGCAGCGGCCGGCACGGTGGTCACGCACACACAGGCGGTCGTGGCGACGACGGTGGTCAGCGCACGGCTCAGACGGCTCACGGCTCGCTCCTCACTCCGCTCAAGAAGGTGAGCCGGAAACTAGCACCGCTTACTTACCGCCGGTAACACGTACGTGAGTTACGGAGCGGTAACTATTCGCCGCCCGCCCTCTCCGGACAGCGCGAGAACGGGCCCCGCCGGTCGCCCGGCGGGGCCCGTCCGCTGTCGGTGCGTCAGGTCAGGCCGTGTGCAGGGTCAGCCCGTAGCGGTCGAGGATCTCGTTGACCGGCTGGAACCAGGTCTCGCCCCCGCCGGAGCAGTTGCCCCAGCCGCCGGAGGTGACGCCCTGGGCCTGGTCGCCGCTGATGAACGCGCCGCCCGAGTCGCCGGGTTCGGCGCAGACGCTCGTCTTCGTCATCTGGTGCACCGCCCCCTGGCTGTAGTTGACGGTCTCGTTCTTCGCCAGCACGGTGCCGCAGTGCCAGCGCGTCGTGGAGCCGGAGCGGCAGACCGAGGCGCCGACCGGCGCCTCCGCCGAGCCGCGGACCAGCCGGTCCGGGACCGTGCCCCAGCCGAGCACCACCGGTACCGTCCACCAGCCGCTGCCCACGTTGACCCACGCGTAGTCGTTGCCCGGGAACGAGGAGCCCTGGAAGGTGCCGATGTGCGAACCGTCCCAGCCCCGGACCCCGGCGCCGGCGTTGCCGCAGTGCCCGGCGGTGACGAAGCCTCCGTGGACCGAGAAGCCTATGGAGCAGCGGACGTTGCCGGTGTAGTAGGGGTCGCCGCCCACCGTGCCCGCCGCGAAGGTGCGGGCCGCGGCCGGCACGGTCCGCACCGTGACCGGGCCGGCCACGCGGGCCCGGTCGACGAACCGGCGGACATCGTTGTCGGTCCGCTCGCCGCCGACGACGTTCACGACGACCGCGTTGGCGGCCGGATCCACCGACCAGCTGCTGACGCCCGCGGGCGCGTCGAGGCGGTCGATGCGGGACTTGGCCGCGTCGAGCCGGCGTGCGCTGTGCTCGACGGTGCGGACCCGTGCGCCGGAGTCCCGCAGGGTCCGGACCGTCGAGGTGTCGGCGTCCGGGGTGACGGCGACGGTCAGCTTCCCGCTCCCGGCGTCGAACCAGGCGCCGCCGTAGGCGGATCCGGCGGTCCTGCGCGCCTCGGGGGCGAGTTCGGCGGCCGCGCGTTCGGCGGCCAGCCGGGCCTCGGCCTCGGCGCGGGACAGGCCGAAGTCCCGCTGCATCGCCTGCAGCAGACCGGCGGAGGCGGGCGCGGAGTCGGCGGACGGGGCGGAGGGGGGTGAGCCGGGGGCGTCGTTCGCCGAGGCGGGCAGGGAGCCGGCCGCGGCCCAACTGCCGATCATGAGCAGGGCGGCCACGTCGGCACGGACGAGTCTGGTGCGTCTCATGGAAGGTGTCCTTCGTCGTTCCAGCAAGGTGGGGGTGGAACAACCGCAGTGTGAGAGCGCTCTCAAGGGTGCCCGGCAGAGCTTAGCGGCTCAGTTATGTCAGGTCTATGCCAATACCGGATCCGTTTCCGCCCGTCACGGGCGGGGTGGCGCGTCCCTGCCCGTCGAAGGGGACCGGCGCAGGTCCGTGCCGACGCACGGGGGCTTCGGCACGGGTCGGCGGTGCGGGCCGCGCGCCGTCACGCTCCGGAGGGGATGCGCAGGGCGAGCAGGGCGACGTCGTCGTCGTTCCCGGAGGGGCGTGCGCGCTCCAGCAGGAGGTCGGTGAAGGCCTCCAACGGGCGGTGGGCCAGGGAGGCGGCGTGCCGGCGCAGCAGGTGCAGACCCTCGTCGAGGGAACGGCCGGGTGACTCGATGAGGCCGTCGGTGTACATCACCAGGGTGGAACCGGGAGGCAGTTCGGCCACCGAGTCGGGGCGCGGCCCGTGGGAGCCGGCACCGAGGAGGACGCCGTGCTCCTCGGCGAGGTAGCGGGCCCGGCCGTCATGGGCGACCAGGAGCGGCGGCGGGTGACCGGCGTTGGTCCACAGCAGCCGCCACCGGCCGTCGTCGTCGACCGTCATGTGGGCGAACAGCAGGGTGGCCATGGGGACCTCGGTGATGTGCAGGATGGCCTGGTCCAGTCGCTCGACGACCCGGCTCGGGGGTTCCTGCTGCGCCCAGGCGTAGGCACGGAGCATGTTGCGGATCTGAGCCATGCCCGCTGCCGCGTCGAGATCGTGTCCGACGACGTCCCCGATGGCCAGCGCGGTGGCGCCGTTCGGCAGGGTGAACGCGTCGTACCAGTCGCCCCCCACCTGCGAGGCGTCGGGAGCGGCCAGGTACCTGGCGGTGATCGGCAGGCTGGGGATGCGCGGGAGCTGGGGCAGGAGATGGCGCTGCATGGTCTCGGCGACCTTGCGCTGCCGCTGGTAGAGGCGGGCGTTGTCCAGGGCCAGCCCGGCCCGGCGGGTGATGTCCTCGAGCAGGGGGAGATCGGCGGCCGTGAGCGGCTCCGACCGCCGGGTCCGGCCCAGGGTCAGAGCTCCCAGTACCTCGCGCACCCCCCTGATCGGCGCGATGGCCGCCGAGTGGATGCCGGTCTCCTCGAAGAGGCGCCGCTGCTCGACGGCGATTCCGGAATCGGGCGTCCCCTGGTAGGTCTCGGGCCCGGCGAGCGCCGAGGAGACTCCCCGCAGCGCGCGGGAGAGGGGCATCGGGGACTCCTCGGGCACCGGTGGCATCGGCCCCTGCAGGTCCTCGCGGTGCACGAGGCGCCCGTTCTCCGCGTGCACCACCGCCGAACGCCGCACCTCGTCGTGCTCGGTGATCAGGTCGACGATCGCCCAGTCCGCGAGCTGCGGCACGACCAGGCTCACCAGCCGGCGCAGTGCCTGCTCGACGTCGAGGGTGGAGGTCAGCTGGGTGGTCGTCTCGGCCAGCAGGGCCAGCCGCTCCAGCTCCGAGAGGGGGCCGTGGAGCCGGTTCGACTCGGAGTCGGCCACGTAGTGGTCCCCCGGGAGGTGGAAGAGCACCAGGGTCGTTTCGCTCTCACCTTCCGTGTGGCACGGGGTGATCAGCCAGGAAACGGGGATGAGCGAGCCGTCGCCCCGCTCGAACCACTCGTTGTCGGACTGCTGCGTCCGGCGGGCCATGTACGCCGGTCTCATCCCGCACTGCGTCCTGGGCAGCGCAGCGCCGTGCCTGCTGCGGTGCAGCAGGTCGTGCGCGTCGTGGCCGAGCAGCTCCCCGGCGGGGCGGGCCAGCAGCCGCTCGGCGTGCTCGTTGACGGCGAGGATGCATCCCCGGTCGTCCACCACGTAGGCGCCGGTGCCGATGGAGTCCAGCAGCGCGGAGAGCGAGGGCGACGCGGTCGGCAGGCGCCGCCCCTCGGTGCCGTCCACGGTATCCGGGCCCGTCACGTGCCGCCCCTTTCCGACCGGAGCGGGATCGGACGCCCTGAGAACCTCCTCGTCCCGCTCCGTCACGTGAGGCTCTTCCAGCCAGTATCCCGCGAAAGGGCGTGTGAACCCCTTGTGACGAGGCCCTCACCACCGTTGCCGGGCGCTCGCCGGTACCGCACGCGGTGTCCCGGGGCCGCCCCGACCGCACCGTGCCGGGGGAGCCGGAAGCGGCGCAGGGCCCGTCGGGCGTCGTTCCCCGCCGCGGGGCCGGAGCGGTCCGGGGCCGGCGTGGCCGGCAGCGAGGTGTTGGCCGGGCCCGTCGGGGCGGCCGTGACCACGGAGTCCGGAGCCGGCGGCCACCGGATCCGCGGAGCGTCCACGACGGCGGCGGCCGCGTCCGCCGCGTCGTGCGCGCGTCCCGCTTCCGGGACCCCGGCGGCTCGCGCGTCGCCCACGCCGTCGACACCGCCGGAAGAGCCCGGCGGTTCCCCCTCACCGGCGACGGCACGTCCCTCACCCGCACCCTGCCCGCCGGAGCCGTCACCCGCTCACGAGGCGGCGCGCCGGACGAGGCGCCCGTGGTGCCCCGCGGTCGGCGCGGTCCGGCGTACGCCGACGTCAGTACGCGCGGTTACTCCCGTCGGCAGACGTCCTCGCCGCGCGGACCCGGCACCGTGGTGGGCGTGAAACTCAGCCGCCCCGCACGCCGGGCCTCCCTCGTCGTCCACGTCGTCGCCTCCGCGAGCTGGCTCGGGCTCACCCTCGGTCTGCTCGCACTCGGCACCGCCGCGAACACCACCGGGTCCGCGGCCACCGTGGAGGCGTCCGTCCGGGCCATGAAGCTCTTCGCCGACCGCCTCCTGCTCCCGGTCGCCTTCCTGACGCTCCTCAGCGGCCTGATGCTGTCGCTGGGCACGCCGTGGGGACTGGCGAGGCACCGGTGGGTCTGGACGAAGTTCTGGCTGACCCTGGCCACGACCACCGCGACCGTGTTCGCGCTGCGGCCCGGGGTGGACACGGCGGCCGCGGCCGTGGCCGCCGGCCACCCCCTTCCCGACGGGGGCGACGTCCTGATGGGGCCGGTCGTCTCCCTGTCCGCCTACGTCTTCATGACGGTGATCTCGATCCTGAAGCCCTGGGGCCCGACCCGCCGGGGCCGCCGCCTGCGGGCCGCCGCCCGGCAGCCGGGGACCGCCGCACCGGCCCGCGGGTGAGCGCGGCGCCCCGCCGCCGCGTCACAGGGTGCGCTCCAGGCGGTCCGCCGCCAGCTGCACGAAGCGTGCCGGGTCCTTCGGCCGGCCGCCCTCCGCCAACACGGCCAGGGCGTGCAGCAGTTCGGCGGTCTCGGTGAGCTCCGCGCGGTCCTCGCGCTCCCGGTACGCCTGGTTCAGGCCCTTCACCAGGGCGTGGTCCGCGTTGAGCTCGAGGATCCGCTTGGTGCGCGGCACCTCCTGGCCCATGGCCCGGTACATGCTCTCCAGCGCCGGCGTGAGATCGTTCGCGTCGGCCACGAGACAGGCCGGGGACACCGTCAGGCGCGTCGACAGGCGCACTTCCTTGACGTCCTCGTCCAACTGCTCCCGCAGCCAGCCGAGCAGACCGGCGTACTCCTCGGCCTGCTTCTCCCGGTCCTCCCCGGCCTTCCCGTCGTCCTGCGCGCCGAGGTCGATCTCGCCCTTGGCGATCGACCGCAGCCGCTTGCCCTCGTACTCGCCCACGGCGTCGACCCACACCTCGTCGACGGGGTCGGTGAGCAGCAGCACCTCGATGCCCCGCTCCCGGAAGGCCTCCATGTGCGGGGAGTTGTCGATGCTCTCCCGGGACTCGCCGGTGATGTAGTAGATGTCGTCCTGCCCGTCGCGCATCCGCTCCACGTACTGCTTCAGCGTGACCGTCCCGTCCTCGCCGTGCGTGGTCGCGAACGAGGACACCGCGAGGATGGCGTCACGGTTGTCGGAGTCGGTGACCAGACCCTCCTTCAGCACGGTGCCGAACTCCCGCCAGAACGTGGCGTACCGCTCGGCGTCGTCGGTCATCATGCTCCTGACCGACGACAGCACCTTCTTGGTCAGGCGCCGCTGCATCATGCGGATGTGCCGGTCCTGCTGGAGGATCTCGCGGGACACGTTGAGCGAGAGGTCCTGCGCGTCGACGACACCCTTCACGAAGCGCAGGTACGGCGGCAGCAGCTCCTCGCAGTCGTCCATGATGAACACGCGCTTCACGTACAGCTGCACCCCGCGCTTGAAGTCCCGGGTGAACAGGTCGTGCGGCGCGTGCGAGGGGAGGAACAGCAGGGCCTGGTACTCGAACGTGCCTTCGGCCTGCAGCTGGATGGTCTCCAGCGGATCGCGCCAGTCGTGGCTGATGTGCTTGTACAGCTCGTGGTACTCGTCCTCGGACACCTCGTCGCGCGAGCGCGCCCACAGCGCCTTCATCGAGTTCAGCGTCTCGGGCTCGGCCGCCTCGCCGCCGTCGCCCCGCTCGCCGACGAGCCGGACGGGCCAGGTGATGAAGTCCGAGTAGCGCTTGACGATCTCCTTGATCTTCCACACCGAGGTGTAGTCGTGGAGCTGGTTGTCGGGGTCGGCCGGCTTGAGGTGCAGCGTGACCGAGGTGCCCTGCGGCGCGTCGTCGACCCGCTCCAGGGTGTACGTGCCCTCGCCGCGCGACGTCCAGCGCGTGCCCTGCTCCTCACCCGCGCGCCGGGTCAGCAGGGTGACCTCGTCCGCGACCATGAAGCCCGAGTAGAAGCCGACGCCGAACTGGCCGATCAGCCCCTCCGCCCCGGCCGTGTCCTGCGCCTCGCGCAGCTCCCGCAGGAACTCGGCGGTGCCCGAGTTGGCGATCGTGCCGATGAGCTGCCCGACCTCGTCGTACGACATCCCGATGCCGTTGTCCCGCACGGTGAGCGTACGGGCGTCCGGGTCGGTCTCGAGTTCGATGTGCAGGTCGGAGACGTCGGCGTCGAGCGAGTCGTCCCGCAGCTTGGCCAGCCGCAGCTTGTCCAGCGCGTCGGAGGCGTTGGAGACGAGTTCACGGAGGAAGACGTCCTTGTTCGAGTAGACCGAGTGGATCATCAGCTGGAGCAGCTGACGGGCCTCTACCTGGAACTCAAACGTTTCGGTCGGCATGGTTCGCGATTACCTCACTGGTCCATGGATCGCCGGGATGTGGCGCTGTAAGCGTAATAAAACACTGGGTCACCCCGGGCCCGCGCCGGTCACCGCCGCGTCGAGGAGGGGCCCGAGTTCGCGGGCGACCGTCGTCAGTGCGCGGACGTCCCGCTCGGCGCGGGCCATGAGGAGGGCCCCCTCCAGGGAGCTGATCATGAGTGTGGCCAGCGGTTCGGCGCGTTCCCCGGGCACACCCATGCCCGACAGGGCCCGGGCCACCGCGCCCGTCCAGTGGGCGAAGGCGGCGGACGAGGCCTCGCGCGTCGACGCGGTGGACTCCGCGCAGTCCACGGTGGCGGCGGCGACGGGGCAGCCGCCCGCGAAGCCGGTGGTCCCGTACTCGTCGGTCCACTGCCGGACCATCTGCGCGAACAGTCCGCTGGGCGTGGGCTCGGGAAGGGCCGCCAGGAACCGGTCGACGCGCTCGGCCGCGTACCGGCCCGCCCAGCCCACCGCCTCGTTGACGAGCTGCTCCTTGCCGCCGGGGAAGTAGTGCTGGAGCGATCCGCGCGGCGCCCGCGCGTGCGCGGCCACCTCGCGCATCCCCGTGGAGGCGACTCCGTCGCGCCGGATGAGCTGGGCCGCGCTGAAGACCATCCGCTCCCGCGGCCCTCGTCCGGACACCGCCATCCCGACCTCCCGCCGCCGGATTCCCTCTCCCGCACTCTATGACCGCTGTCATGACGGCCGCTACTATGACAGCGGTCATAGCAGGGGGACACCGGGCCCCGCCCCGCGGACCCGCCGGTGTCCACGAGTGCGGCGGCGCCCGATCGCGGCGCGGGCCGGAAACGGCGGTGCATCGTGTGCGTCGGCTTCATCGGACTCGGGGTCATGGGCCGGCCCATGGCGCTCAACCTCGCCCGCGCCGGAACGCCCCTCGTCGTCTGGAACCGCACCGCCGCCCGGTGCGCACCGCTGCGCGACGCCGGGGCGGAGGTCGCCGAGAGCCCCGCCGAGGTCTTCGAACGAGCCGGCACCGTGTTCCTCATGCTGGCCGACGAGACGGCGGCCGACACGGTGCTGGCCCGCGGCACCCCGGACTTCGCCGCCCGCGTCGCCGACCGCACCGTCGTCCACATGGGCACCACGTCGCCGGAGTACTCGGCCGGCCTGGAGACCGCCGTCCGCGCCGCGGGCGGCGCGTACGCGGAGGCCCCCGTCTCCGGATCGCGGGTCCCGGCGGAGCAGGGGCAGCTGGTGGCCATGCTGGCGGGCGACACGTCCGCCGCGGCGTCGGTGCGGCCCCTGCTCGCGCCGATGTGCCGCGAGACGTTCGACTGCGGTCCGGTCCCGAACGCCCTGCTGATGAAGCTCTCGGTGAACCTGTTCCTGATCACCCAGGTCACCGGACTGACCGAGGCGTTCCACTTCGCCGACCGGCACGGGCTCGACCGCCGCCGCTTCCTCGACGTCCTGGACGCGGGCCCGATGGCCAGCGCCGTCTCCCGGATGAAGGCCCCCAAGCTGCTCGCCCGCGACTTCACCGTCCAGGCCGCGGCCACGGACGTGCTCAAGAACAACCGCCTGATCGCCGAGGCCGCCCGCGAGGCGGGCCTGGCCTCCCCGCTCCTCGACGTCTGCCACACCCTCTTCGAGGAGACCGTGTCCCGGGGGCACGGGGGCGAGGACATGGTGGCCGTGCTGCGCGCGCTGGAGGCCAGGACCGCCGGCGCGCACTCCGGCGGGTCGGCGGGCGGAGGAGCCTGACGTCCGGCCGGATCCGGGCGGACGGCCGGTTCGCCGCCGGGCGTGCGAGCATGGGACGGATGAGCATCCTTCGCAGAAACAACGTCCGTGTCACCGGACGCGCCTCCGGCCGCACGGTCGTCCTGGCCCACGGGTTCGGTTGCGACCAGAACATGTGGCGCCTGGTCGAGCCCGTCCTGGCCGAGAACTTCCGGGTGGTGCTCTTCGACTACGTGGGCGCCGGCCGCTCCGACCTCTCGGCCTGGGAGGAGGAGCGCTACTCCCGCCTCGACGGCTACGCCCGTGACGTGGTGGAGGTCTGCGAGGCGCTGGACCTGCGGGACGCCGTCCTCGTCGGCCACTCCGTGAGCGCGATGGTCGGCGTGCTGGCCCGGGCCGCGGCCCCGGAACGGATCGGCTCCCTGGTCATGGTGTGCCCCTCCCCGTGCTACATCGACGAGGACGGCTACCGCGGCGGCTTCAGCGCACAGGACATCGACGAGCTCCTGGAGTCACTGGAGTCGAACTACCTGGGCTGGTCGGCGACCATGGCCCCCGTCATCATGGGCAACCCGGACCGGCCCGAGCTCGGCGAGGAGCTCACCAACAGCTTCTGCGCCACCGACCCCGACATCGCCCGGGTCTTCGCACGCACGACGTTCCTGTCCGACAGCCGCTCGGACCTCGGGGCCGTGACCGTGCCCACGTTGATCCTGGAGTGCGCCCAGGACGCCATCGCGCCCCCGGAGGTCGGCGCGTACGTCCACTCCGCGATACCCGGCAGCCGGCTGGTCACCCTCGACGCCACCGGTCACTGCCCCCAGCTCAGCGCTCCCGAGGCCACCGCCTCGGCGATCTCCGCCTTCGTCTCGGACCTCACCTGATGAGCAGCGCGGCGGGTGACTCCGGCTCCGGCAGGGGCATACCGGGCACGGACGCGGCCTTCAGCGCGCTGTTGGAGGACTCCGCCGAGGACCTGTACGAGTCGGCGCCGTGCGGCTACCTGTCCACGCTGATGGACGGCACCATCGCCAAGATCAACGCCACTCTGCTGGGCTGGCTCGGCCTGTCCCGCGACGAGGTGGTGGGGCGGATGAGCTTCAGCGACCTGCTCACGGTCGGCGGCAGGCTGTACCACGAGACGCACTTCGCCCCGCTGCTGCGGATGCAGGGACACCTCGGCGGCATCGCCCTGGAGATGAGGACCGCGGCGGGCCCCCGGCTCCCGGTGCTGGTCACCTCCACCGTCAAGACGACCGAGGCCGGCGAACCCCTGCTGATCAGGACCACCGTCTTCGACGCCACCGACCGGCGGGCCTACGAGAAGGAACTGCTGCGTGCCCGCCGCGCGGCCGACGAGGCCCGCCGGCAGGCCGAGGCCGACCGCGCGCGGCTGCGGGAGGCGCTGGCCGTGCTCCAGCAGAGCCTGCTGCCGGCCGTCCTGCCCGACATCCCCGGCATGGAGACCGCCTCCCACTACCACATCGCCTCCGACGTCCAGCTGGGCGGCGACTTCTACGACCTGTTCCCGCTCGACGACGACCGGTTCGCCTTCTTCCTCGGCGACGTGTGCGGCAAGGGGCCCCAAGCCGCCGCGCTCACCTCCCTCACCCGCTACACCCTGCGCGCCGCCGCGCTCCACGACCCCGATCCCGCCGCCGGCCTGAGTGTCCTCAACACCGTCCTGCTGGACCGGTACACCGGGGACGACCCGCGGTACTGCACCGCCGTGGCCGGGGTGCTGGAGCGCGCCGGGGACACGACGCACGTCCACCTGGCCTCCGGCGGCCACCCTCCCGCGCTCGTCCTGCGCGGGGACGGGCGGGTGGACCACCTCTCCACCCGGGGCGGCATGCTGATCGGCGCGCTGCCCGCGGCGCAGTTCGTCTCCGTCCGCACCGCACTGCACCCGGGCGACACGCTGCTGCTCTACACCGACGGCCTCACCGAGGCCCGTGTCGGTGACAGCCGGGAACTGTACGGTGACGAGGCCCTGGAGTCCTTCGCCGCCGACCTGGCCCCCGCGTCCGCCCGCCGTGTGATCGACGCCCTGACCGCGCTGCTGCACGGCTTCGGCGACGGACTGGGCGACGACACCGCCCTGCTCGCACTCGGCCTCCCCGCCCGCACCGCCACCGGATCCGAAACACCAGAATGAAGCCCCTGACGATCACCGCGTCGCACGTCCCCGCCGGCCTCGTCCTCGAGGTCGCCGGCGACCTCGACTACACCAACGCGCAGCGGCTGCGCCACGCAGCGCAGGAGACGGCGCTCCCACCCGGCCGGCGTCTCGTGGTCGACCTGAGCGAGTTGGAGTTCTGCGACTCGAGCGGCATCACGGCACTGATCGCCGTGCGCAACCACGCCCTCGCGACCGGGAGCGAGATGGTGCTGGTGGCCGTGCCGGCCGGCACGAGGCGCCTGCTGCACATGACCGGCCTGGACCAGGTGTTCGACATGCGCGACGACCCGCGCTCCCTCACCGGCCGCTGACGGACGCCCCCTGACGCGGGAAACCCCAGCCCACGGCACCGGCGCATCCGCCGGACCGCGATCCCCAGGCGTGTGATCGGTGCATCCGGGAACCCGGAATGCACCGATCCGCCAGCCGGGTGATCTCGAGCCCCGGCCGGCACGGTACATGACTACGGGCAAGGGGACGAGCGGTGACGGTGCGTATCGGGGCAGAGGAAGAGTTCCATGTGCTGGACGTGGAGAGCGGCGGACTCGTGCCACGCGCCGACGCGCTGCTCGAACGGCTCGGCAGAACCGGCTTCACGCGCGAGCTGCAGCAGTCGGTGGTGGAGAGCAACAGCCGGGTCCACGACACCCTCGACGACCTCTACGCGGACCTGACCGGAGCGAGGCGCCGGCTGGACGCGGTCGCCTCCTCCGTCGGACTGGCGGTCGTGGCCGCCGGCACCGTCCCGCTGGCCCGCGTCACCTCACGGGACGTCACCGCGGACCCCCGCTACCGGCGCATGGTCGACGACTACCGCCGGGTCGCCGACGAACAGCTCATCTGCAGCGCGCAGATCCATGTCGACGTACCCGACCGGGACACCGCCGTGCGCGCCATGTGCCTGGTCTCGCCGTGGCTGCCGCCGCTGCTCGCCCTGTCGGCCAGTTCGCCGTTCTGGCTCGGTTCCGACACCGGCTACGCCAGCTGGCGCACCATGCTGTGGCAGCGCTGGCCGACCGCGGGCCCCGCCGGCTGCTACGAGGACGCGGCCCAGTACGACGCCGCCGTGGAGGAGCTGATCAGCTCGGGCGTCATCAGCGACCCCGGGATGCTCTACCACGACGTCCGGCCCTCGGCCCATCAGCGCACGCTGGAACTGCGCATCTGCGACGCCTGCCCCCGCGTCGAGACCGTGGTGCTGGTCGCCGGGCTCTTCCGCGCGCTGGTGCGCGACGCCCGCGACCGCCTGGAGCGCGGCGAGGAGTCCCGCTGCGACGGACACCACGAGTGGCTGCGCGCCGCCACCTGGCGCGCCGCGCGCTCGGGCCTCGAAGGACAGCTCGTCGACCCGGCGACCCGCCGCGCGGCCCCGGCCCCCGTGGTGCTGCACGGCCTGCTGAACCGGCTGCGTCCCGCCCTGGAGGCGTCCGGCGACTGGACCACCGTCCGCGGCCTGCTCGAGGAGGCCCTCGTCACGGGGAGCGCGGCGCACCGCCTGCGGCGGACGGCGCAGGACGAGGACCTGCTCGCCAGCATCGACCTGATGGTCGCCGAGACCCGCGGCGGCCGCATCGCGCCCTCCGCCTCCGGCCGCCGCCCCCGGCGCCCCTCCGCCCGGCCGGCCGTCTCCCGCACCACCCGCGCCCACGTCCGCACGCCCGCGGCCCCGGGCCCGACCGGCTGACCCGGCGAGGCCGTCACGGCGCCGGCCCGTGGCCGTCCCCCACACCCCTGCGCGTTCCCGCGCGCAGCCGACCAAGGAGAGTGTCACACCGTCATGTCCAGTACGCGTACGTCCACCCACCAGGCCCCGGAACCATCCCCGGAGGGCGATGCTCCCTGCCCGTCCGCCGGGCGGGCGCCCGCACCGGGGCGCGGACAGCGGCTCCAGGGCTGTGTGCTGCCGCCCTGCCGAGGCGCGGCCTCCGGGGGAAGGAGGGCCCTCTGATGTGCGGGCTCAGCGGTGAGATACGTTTCGACGGCGGTCGCCCGGACGTCGCGGCGGTGGAGCGCATGACCGACCGGCTCGCACCGCGCGGCCCCGACGGACGCGGCCTGTGGGCACAGGGGCCGGTGGCCCTCGGACACCGCCGATTGAAGATCATCGACCTGTCGGACAGCGGCGCCCAGCCCATGACCGACCCGCGCGGCCGGATCGCCGGCGTGTTCAACGGCTGTGTCTACAACTACCGCGAACTGCGCGACCAACTGCACGCGCTCGGCCACAGCTTCTTCTCGGAGTCCGACACCGAGGTGGTGCTCAAGGCCTACCGGCAGTGGGGCACGGCGTGCGTCGAGCGCTTCCGGGGCATGTTCGCCTTCGCGATCGTCGAGCAGGACACCGGGCGCGTCGTCCTGGCCCGCGACCGGCTCGGGATCAAGCCGCTCTACCTGTCCGGGACGCCCGAGCGCCTGAGGTTCGCCTCCTCCCTGCCCGCACTCCTCGCGGCCGGCGGCGTCGACACCTCGCTCGACCCGGTCGCCCTGCACCAGTACCTCAGCTGGCACGCCACCGTCGCCGCGCCCCGCACGGTCCTCGACGGCGTGCGCAAGCTGCCCCCGGCCACCGTGCGGGTCGTCGAGCCCGACGGCAGCCACCACGACCACCGCTACTGGCAGCCCGCCTACACCCGCCGCCCCGAACACGCCGGCCTGAGCGCCGACGACTGGACGGACGCGGTCCTGGACGCCCTGCGCACCGCCGTGCGCCGCCGCATGGTCGCCGACGTGCCGGTCGGCGTGCTGCTCTCCGGCGGCCTGGACTCCAGCCTCATCGTCGCCCTGCTGGCCGACGAGGGGCAGCACGACCTCGCGACCTTCAGCGTCGGCTTCGAGTCCGAGGGCGACGAGGAGGGCGACGAGTTCCACTACTCCGACCTCGTGGCCCGGCACTTCGACACCCGTCACCACCAGCTCATGGTCCCCTCCGACCGGGTCGCCGGCGCCCTGGACGGAGCGGTCCGGGCCATGAGCGAACCCATGATGAGCCACGACGTGGTGGCCTTCCACCTGCTGTCCGAGCAGGTGGCCAAGGAGGTCAAGGTCGTCCAGAGCGGCCAGGGCGCCGACGAGGTGTTCGCCGGCTACCACTGGTACCCGGAGATGGCCGGTGTGCCGCGCACACGCGCCGCCGAGGCGTACATCGACACCTACTTCGACCGCTCGCACACCGAACTCGCCCGGGTGCTCCACCCCGACCTGCTGCCCGACCGCGACACCTCCGCCGAGTTCGTGCGCGCCCACATGGCGGCCGACGGCGCCGAGACGGCCCTCGACGCCGACCTCCGCCTCGACACGCACGTGATGATGGTCGACGACCCGGTCAAACGGGTCGACAACATGACGATGGACTGGGGCCTGGAGGCCCGGGTGCCGTTCCTCGACCACGAACTGGTCGAACTGGCCGCCGCCTGCCCGCCGGAGCTGAAACTCGCCGACGGCGGCAAGGGCGTCCTGAAGGCCGCCGGCCGCAAGGTCCTCCCGCGCCAGGTCGTCGACCGGCCCAAAGGCTACTTCCCGGTCCCGGCGATCAAGCACATGGCCGGTCCCGTGCTCCAGCGGGTCCGTGAGGCCCTCACCGCCCCCGAGGCCAGGGCCCGCGGCGTCTTCCGGGAGGAGTACGTCACCGAACTGCTCACCGCACCCGACGCGCACCGCACCAGGCGAGGGGCGAACGCGCTGTGGCAGATTGCGTTGCTGGAGATATGGCTGCAGACGCACGGAATCCGCTGACGGAAGCGGGGCCGGTCACGGCGGCCGCCGCCCCGAACGGCGCCGGCCCCCCGCGCATCCCGCGGCCGACGGCCGACGTCGGTGCCTCGGCCCCCCACCACGCACCGGAGGCCCTGCTCCTCGCGGACACCTCGGCGCCGTACGGTGCTCCGCTCGAGCCCGCCCACGGCTGCTGGTACCCCTCGGCGGACCCCGGGGGCCGGCACGTCGCCTTCGTCTGCGACCGGGCCGGGGTGCCGCAGCTGTGGACCGGCCCCGTGGACGGCGCGGAGGTGCACCTGCTCGACGCCGACCCGCATCCGGTCACCGAGGTGTCCTGGTCCCCGGACGGCCACTGGATCGCCTACACCACGGCTCCGGGCGGCGGCGAACTCACCCGCGTCCTGTGCGTACGCCCGGACGGCACCGGGCGGCACCTGCTGGCCGGCGGCGAGGTCGGCACGTCCGCGCTCCTGGGCTGCTGGCAGCACGACGGCTCGGCGGTCGCGGTGACGGTCACCGACCCCGTCCCGCCGCGCTCCGCGCACGCCGGCCCGACGGCCCCGGAGCCGCCGAGCGCGTCCGAGGCCGCCCACCGCGACGGCCATGCCGTCCTGCTGGACGCCCCGGCGTCCTGGCGCACGGCCGGACGGGGCCCCGCGGACGAGGTCGCGTCCGTCCAGGAACCGGCACCGAGGACCCTCTCCGCGTACCTCGTCGACCCGGAGGGGGTCGGTGCGCCCGTGCTGCTCGCGAGCGAACGCGGCGCGTCCACCCTGCGGGTGTGCGACCTCAGCCGGGACGGCCGGCTCGCCCTCCTCTACCGGGGACCGCGAGGCCGCCGGGAGGCCCTCGTCGTCCGCACCCGCGACCGGGCGGTGACCTGCGCGCTGCCGGTCGCCGACGGCGACCCGTGGATCGGCGGCTTCTCCCCGGACGCGGGCACACTGTGGCTGCGCAGCGACGGCGGCCGGGAGCACGCCGCCCTCGTCGCCGCCCGCCTGGACCCGCAAGGACAGTTGCTCGGCACCACGGTGGTGGCACAACGACCGGACTGCGACCTCGAGTTGCTCGCCCTGGGACGCGACGCGCGACGCGCGGTGCTGGTGTGGAACGTGCGCGGGGTGAGCGAGTTGGAGATGGTCGGCCTGACCGCGGCAGGCCGCGGACCGGACGCCTCCGCGTCCCCCGGAGCCGCGCCGTCCGGGACCGCCCCCGCGTCGGCCGGAGCCGCGCGGACCGTCACGCTGCCCCACGAGGTGGTCACGCGCATCGCGCCCACCGCCGACCCCGACGCCCCCGTCGTGGCGCTGTCCGGGTCCCGGCGGCATCCCGGCGTGTGGTGGCTGCCCCACGGGCTGCCGCTGCGCACGCCGTGGTCCTCGCGCGACGAGGACGCGGCCCTGGCGGGGCGCACGCCGGTACGGCCCCTGCCCATGAGCCCCGTGGCCCGCGACGGCCTCGTCCTCGGCGGCTGGTACTACCGCGCGCCGGGCCGCTCACCGGGGGAACCGGCGCCGTGCGTCCTGCACCTGCACGGCGGACCGGAGGAGCAGGAACGCCCGATCCTCGAACCGCTCTACCTCGAGCTGCTCGGCCGGGGCCTGGACGTCTTCGCGCCCAACATCCGGGGCTCCTCCGGCCACGGCCGCTCCTTCGTCGACGCCGACCTGGGCGCGGGGCGGTTCGGCGCGATCGACGACGTCGCGGACTGCGCGGCGCACGCGGTCGTGGAGGGCCTGGCCGATCCCCGGCGGCTGGCCGTGATGGGCCGCTCGTACGGCGGCTACCTGGTGATGGCGTCCCTGGTGTGGCATCCGGAGCTGTTCCGCACCGGTGTCGCGGTCTGCGGCATGTCGGACTTCGCCACCTTCTTCGCCGGGACCGAACCCTGGATCGCCCAGTCCGCCGCCCACAAGTACGGGCACCCGGACCGCGATCGTGACCTGCTGCGCGCGCTGTCCCCGATGAGCCGCATCGAGGCGCTGCGCGCCCCGTTCCTGGCCGTCCACGGCGAGCACGACACCAACGTGCCCCCGGGCGAGTCCGAGCAGTTCGTCCGGGCCGCCAGGGAACGCGGGCTGGAGGCGGAGCTCCTCCTCCTGCGCCACGAGGGCCACGACTTCCGCCGCGCCGACAACCGCCGCCTGTTCCGCCGGACCGCGGCCGACTGGATGGAGCGCCACCTGGTGGACCGGGGCCGTGAGGGTGCCTGACGGGCCCGGTCCCGCGCGGGACCCGGCCGCGGCGGGCGATGTCACAGGTACCTGTCACACTTCAGGGGGCGTGCGGGGAAGCGGCGCGGGTAGTCGCGCGGGTGTGATCGGTGAGTGAAGGCGGACCGGATGGAACCAGTTCCTGTCGACGAGGGGGCCACGGCGCCGGGCGCGTCACGGCTGCGGGCTTCCTACGCCCTGGAGGGGGGCGGCGCGTGGATAGCGCAGGCCCGCCATCTCGCCGCGGCGTTCCTGACGCGGGCCCGGGCGGAGGACGACCTGCCGGTGTCGACCCGCGTGGTGGAGATCACCCAGCTCGTGGTCAGCGAGCTGGTCACCAACGCCCGTAAGTACGCGCCCGGCCCCGTCCGGCTGGATCTGCGCGTCCTCGACGACGCCCTGGAGGTGGTGGTCCGGGACGGCAGTTCCGTGCTGCCGGTGCCCAGGGCCGCGGATCCGGGCCGGGTCGGCCAGCACGGGCTGGAGATCGTGATGGCCGTCGCCCAGGAGCTGGACGTGCGGCAGGAGCCGACCGGCAAACGCGTCACGGCCCGCATCTCCCTCCTCGACACCCCGGCCGCCGGTTAGTGCTCCGACCGGGCTGACGCCCTCGTCCTCCGGCCTCGACGTCGACCCCACGGCACCCCTCGCGGAGAGCCGGGCGACGGCGCCTGCGCGCGGACGGCGCAGCGCCGTGAGGAGCAGGCCGGCGACCGGACCGACACGGCCCTGCTGCACCGGCCGTTCGACCACACGGCCGGCTTCGGCACCGGGGACCTGCATGCCGGGGGCCGGGTCGCGATCCTCCCGGCGGCCACCCCCTCGGCGTCCGCCCCCACCCGCGGCTCGTCGAGACCACCGGCCCCCCGGGCGGCCCCGGCTCCCAGGTGCGCGACCGCACACGACTCACCCGGCTCATCGCCCTCGGCCGTGCCCGCGTCGTCGTCCCGGAGGCGGGCGGCACCGGTCTACGCAAAAGCATCGCCCCGGACCGGTTCCCGAGGCCCCGCGGTCATCGCCCGACCCCCGTACGGTCGTTCGACACGTCGAACGGTAGGTGAGGGGCCGGCTCGGGAAACCCCGCGCCACGCGGGACCGAGGGAAGGTTCGCGCTCGATGCTCCGGTAGACGGCGGCCCTCCCGGGTACTCGCCGCAACGTGAAAGGAGGTCCGACATGAGCACCGTCAAGGAAGCAGTGGAAGTCGAAGTTCCGGTTCGCACCGCCTACAACCAGTGGACCCAGTTCGAGGAGTTCCCGAACTTCATGGAGGGCGTCGAGGAGATCACACAGCTCGACGACCGCCACAACCACTGGACCACCAAGATCGGCGGCGTACGGCGGGAGTTCGACACCGAGATCGTCGACCAGCTCCCTGACGAGCGGATTACCTGGCGCACCACCAGCGGCGACATCCAGCAGAAGGGCATGGTCCGCTTCCAGCGCGTGGACGACACGCACACCCGAGTGGAACTCGTCATGGACGTCGAACCGAGCGGAATGGCGGAGAAGGCCGCGGACATGCTGGGGACGATCGACCGGCGCGTCAAGGGCGACATGCGGCGCTTCAAGGACTACATCGAGCAACAGGGGGATGAGTCCGGGGCCTGGCGCGGCCGCATCACACCCGGCTGAGCGCGATCGGCTCGACGCCACCGCGGTGGGGCCGTGTCGTCCGTACGCGCGCCTCACCGCGGTGCGTCGGCCCACCGAGAAGCCTTCCGGGCCGTCTCTCGCCGGTCACCGGCAGGTGACCGGCACGACCGCGTAGAAGTTCCAGACGGATTCGTGGCGGATGCGTCCGCCCGCGAGTGCGGCTCGTGGAAAGGCAGGTGCACCCGACTGCGGAACCGGGTGGTCGACGGCGCCGGGGGCGCGGGTCTTCACCGCTCTGCTCGCTCAGGCGACGCCGGGGGCGACCTGGAGCGGGGTGGTCGCGGTCGACTCCACGACCGCGCGCCGGAACGCCGCCGGGGCCACGAAGAAGGGCCTCCGGCCGGCGAGCCCGCCCGTCGTGCGAGCGGACGCTCCCGCTGCGGGCCGACCGCGAAGACCCACCCTGCCGCGGGCAGCCGCTGCCACCCGTCGTGCTCCGTCCTCGACTCCCGGTCAAGCGGGCGGCGCACCCGCGATTCGAGTACCTCCCGGTCGTCCCGCACACCCTCAGGGCCGCCGGCCGCCCGTCGGCGGAGGACCGCCGCCGGCTTCCGGGCGGGCCGCGCCGAGCAGCCGCGGCAACGGCGGCCGGGGTACAGCGCCGGGACGGTGCCGGGCCACGGCGGAGGTCTCGCTCACCCCCTCGTCCGCCACCTGCCGCCCCGCGCGGCCGACCGCGTAGCCGGCAGGTGCCGTACGTCGCGGTGGAGCGTGCCCCGCCAGCCGGCGACCGCGCGCTCGCGGTCCCGCGGGGCGGTCCGCCCCCGGAGCCCTCGACGAGCGAACAGCCGGCCCCCGCCGCCCTGCCCACCGGGCACGGGGGCCCGGAGGGCGTGCGGAACAATCGTGTGCGCGGCGGAGTTGTCGTTGCTGAACGCGATCAGCGGTGATCGATGACGGTCGACAGCGCGTCCGGCGCGAGCCGGACGAACCAGCCGGAGACCCGGGAGAAAGGCGAGACGAGATGACCAGGACCGAGGAGAGGGCGCTGCTCGCGGGCGGCTGCTTCTGGGGCATGCAGGAGCTGATCCGCACGTTCCCGGGCGTGCTGACCACGCGGGTGGGCTACAGCGGCGGCGACGTGCCCAACGCCACCTACCGCAATCACGGGACCCACGCCGAGTCGATCGAGATCACGTACGACCCCGCGGTCACCGACTACCGCACGATCCTGGAGTACTTCTTCCAGATCCACGACCCGACCACGAAGAACCGCCAGGGCAACGACATCGGCCTGAGCTACCGCTCCGCCATCTTCTACCTCGACGACGAGCAGAAGCGCATCGCCGAGGAGACGATCGCCGACGTCGACGCGTCGGGACTGTGGCCGGGGGCCGTGGTGACCGAGGTGGCCCCGGCCGGCCCGTTCTGGGAGGCCGAGCCGGAGCACCAGGACTACCTGCAGCGCTACCCGGACGGCTACACCTGCCACTTCGTGCGCCCCGGCTGGCGCCTGCCGAAGCGCGCGGAGTCCTGAACCGGGGCCCACGGCCCGGGAGGCCGGGGCCCACGGCGTGGAAGGAGGGGCGTGCCCGCCCCTCCTTCGCGTCCGGGCCGGGACGGACGCCGGTCAGCCGAACTGGCCGGGCCGGTAGTCGCCGGCGGGCTGCTGGTTGATGACGTTGATGCGGTTGTAGGCGTTGATGACGGCGATCAGGGAGACCAACGCGACGAGCTGGTCCTCGTCGTAGTGCTTGGCCGCGTCCGCCCAGGCCTCGTCCGTGACCCCGCCGGCCGCGTCGGCGATGCGGGTGCCCTGTTCCGTCAGTTCCAGCGCGGCGCGCTCGGCGTCGGTGAAGACCGTCGCCTCCCGCCACGCCGCCACCAGGTTGAGGCGCTGCTGGGTCTCCCCGGCCGCCGCGGCGTCCTTGGTGTGCATGTCGGTGCAGAAGCCGCAGCCGTTGATCTGGCTGGCCCGGATCTTCACCAGTTCCTGGGTCGCGGCCGGCAGCGTCGAGTCCGACACGGCCTTGCCCGCCGAGTTGATGTGCTTGAGGAGCTTGGCCCCGAGGGCGTTGCCGAAGAAGTCGAGACGTGCGTCCATGATGAGCTCCTTGGTCAGCTTTGCGGTGTACACAGCACTGACGGGTCGGCCCCACCGTGTGTGACAGGAACGCGGGTGTGACCTACGTCTCTTTGCCGGGCGGCGCCGTGCGACGCGTCGTCCGCGGCGCGCCGGACGACCGATAACCTGGCCGAGTGGACGGGGAGCGGAGCGTCGGTGAGTGAGCGTCGGGAACGCGACTGGACGGACATGACGCCCGGGGACTTCGACCGCGACGCCCCGCTGTGCCTCAACGTGGGAACCGGCCCCGTGGTGGTGCCGGCCGAGCCGGACGAGTACGGCACGGCGCCGCTGTTCGGGGAGGAGACCCCGGTGCGGCGCCCCGGACCGCCCCGTGCCCCGCGCCGGGCCGCCCCCGCCGAGCAGGGGCGGCTGTTCTGATCCGGGCGCGGGGCGTCACGCTCAGGGGAGCCGGACGACCTCGGGCGGGGTGGTGTCCGTTCCCGACGCGGGGGCGTCCGCGTCATTGGTGACGATGTGTGGTCGCAGTAGCCGACCGGTGCCCACGCCTCGTGCTCCTCCATCGAGTCGGCGACCCTGTGGGCCGCGTGCTCGACGAACAGGCCCGTGGCGAGGGCGTCGTCGCCGTCGACGACGACGGAGCCGGTGGCGCGGCCCGGGCCGGCACCGCCGATGCGGATGAACACGTCCTGCATGGTGGCCGGGTTGGCGGAGTGGTCCGCGGAGGAGCCGTCCGGGCCGATCCGCGGCAGGGTGCCCGAGGTGACCGGTCCCGCGTCGATCAGGAAGCCGGCCGGCCGGGCACCGTCGACGTCCGCCACGCGCATGGCGTCGATCCCGCCGTCCGGGACGATCGTCGCCAGACCGAGCCCGGGCGCGACCGTGCCGGCGCGGTCGACCTCGACGGTCTCGTCGATGTGGTGAACCCCCGGCGTGAACAGCGGGTCGAGGCCTTGGTCGAGAGCCGCGTCGACGGTCGCGGCCGTGGCACCGGGCCTGACCGCGTAGAACCGGTCGGGGGCAGCGAGGTGCCGCCGGTGTCGGCGGGCCAGGGGACACCGCGCGCGCCGGTGCGCTTGGCGGGCGCGAACACCCTGTACTCGTCGCCGGCGAGACGGGGGAACGGCTTCTCGCGGGGGACCGGGGTGGTGCCGAACGTGGTGTACGGGCCGGTCGCGAAGTCGGTCGCCGGAGCGCCCTGGACACCCGAGAACGTCATGTTCCCCACGCCGTTGGCCCAGCCGCCGACGGAGCTGTCCCGCGTGTACCGCTGCCGCTGGGAGTACCCCCGGATGCGAATCGGTGCACGGGCGCCCGCAGGGGGCGCGTGTCGCGCCGGATCCGCATGCCTCGACTCCCGGGACGGGGGTACGAGAGCGGGGCGGCGGATCCGGCGGGGGCGGAGAAGGGGAGTGCGGAGCGCGGTGCCCCGGAGGGGAGGGGTCACCTCGTCGGAGGGGGCTCGCCGCGGGAGCGGTCCCTCCGTGAGGCGTTGGCGGCGCCCGGTGCACCTTTCGGGCGCTTTGCCCCGTTCGATCGCCCGCAGTCGACAACCGAACGCACGGCCACCCGTCCGTGGCCGGTCCGAACGTGGAGGAGTGTCATCCCATGAGCGAGGCCAACCCCGTCAAGCGGGTGGCGAAGAAGATCGCCGGAAGCCTGCAGGACTCCGTGTCGGCCCCGGCCGACGGGATTCCCGGACGGCCGGGCCCCCAGCCGCCGACCGTGGCCGAGCCGACCGAGCCCCGCGAGCCGCTGCCGCCGAAGCCGGACCAGAGCGGCCCGGACGGCATGTCGCCCACCGGCCAGCCGACCGGGGCCGACCGGGCCAGGACGGCGCAGTCCGGGAGCTACCTGACGAACGCGCAGGGAACGCGGCTGTACGACACCGACCACTCGCTCAAGGCGGGCCCGCGCGGCCCCGTGCTGCTCCAGGACCACCACCTGCGCGAGAAGATCATGCACTTCGACCACGAGCGCATCCCGGAGCGCGTGGTCCACGCCCGCGGCGCGGGCGCGCACGGGGTCTTCCGGAGCTACGGCACGGCGGCCTCCGTGACCAGGGCGGGATTCCTCGCCCCGGACGTCGAGACGCCGGTGTTCGTGCGGTTCTCCACGGTGGTCGGCTCGCGGGGGTCCGCGGACACCGTGCGCGACACCCGCGGATTCGCGACGAAGTTCTACACCAGCGAGGGCGTCTTCGACCTGGTCGGCAACAACATCCCGGTCTTCTTCATCCAGGACGCCATCAAGTTCCCCGACGTCGTCCACGCCGCGAAGCCGCACCCCGACCGGGAGATCCCGCAGGCGCAGAGCGCGCACGACACCTTCTGGGACTTCGTCTCGCTGCACACCGAGGCGACCCACCACACCATCTTCTTCATGGGCGACCGCGGCATCCCGCGCTCCTACCGGATGATGGAGGGCTTCGGCGTCCACACCTTCCGGCTGGTCGACGCCGAGGGCGCCACGACACTGGTGAAGTTCCACTGGAAGCCGAAGCTGGGCGTGCACTCCCTGGTGTGGGACGAGGCGCAGCTGATCAACGGCGTCGACCCGGACTTCCACCGCCGGGACCTCGCCGACGCCATCGAGGCGGGCGCCTACCCGCAGTGGGAGCTGGGCATCCAGACCTTCCCCGACACCCCGGAGCAGACCTTCGAGGGCATCGATCTGCTGGACCCGACGAACATCGTCCCCGAGGAACTCGCCCCGGTGCAGCCGGTCGGGCTGATGACCCTCAACCGCAACCCGTCCAACTTCTTCGCCGAGACGGAGCAGGTCGCCTTCCACGTCGGTCACCTCGTGCCCGGCATCGACGTCACCGACGACCCGCTGCTCGCGGGACGGCTGTTCTCGTACCTGGACACGCAGATCACGCGCCTGGGCGGTCCCAACTTCCCGCAGCTGCCGATCAACCGGCCGCACGCACCGGTCAACGACATGCTGCGCGACGGCGTGCACCAGACGGCCGTGCACCGGGGCGTGGCGCCCTACCGGCCCAACTCCCTGGACGGCGGCTGCCCGTTCACCGCGGGCGCGGACACCGGGGCGTACACCGAGGCGCCGGTGCGCGTGCCGGAGGCGAGGAAGGTGCGGGAGGCGCCGGAGTCGTTCGCCGACCACTTCAGCCAGCCCAGGCGGTTCTGGCTGAGCATGAGCCCGGTGGAGCGCGAGCACATCATCGGCGCCTACACCTTCGAGCTGGGCAGGTGCTACGAACAGGCCATCAGGGAACGGACGCTCCAGGTCCTGGCCAACATCGACCCCGAGCTGTGCGCCGGCGTCGCCGAGGGCCTCGGCCTGCCCGCTCCGCAGCCGACGGTGCCCCTGGCCGACGTCGAACCGAGCCCGGCCCTCTCGCAGGTCGGGCGGACCTGGCCGGTGGACGGCCGCGTCATCGGCATCGTCGCCGGCCCGGACGGCGACCTCGACGGCGTGCACGCGGTGCGCGAGGCGGTGCTCGAAGCCGGCATGGTGCCCCTGGTCGTCGCGCCGACCGGCGGCGCGCTCGGCACGGGCGAGGGCGCGCTGACGGCACAGCGCAGCTACGTCACCGCGCGTTCCGTCGAGTTCGACGCCGTCCTGCTGGCCGGCGCGCCGGCCGTGGGCGACGACGCGTACGGCGCGCGCGACGCCAAGGGCGAGCCCTCGGCCGCACGGCTGACGACGATCGACCCGCGGATCGACCTGCTGCTGTCCGAGGCGTTCCGGCACGGCAAGGCGATCGGCGCGTGGGCGGGCGGCGAGGCGGCCCTCGAGGCGGCCGGCGTCCCCACCGACGCGCCCGGCGTCGTCGTCACCGACTCCGGCCCCGCCGCCCTCGGGCGGGTCCGCGAGCTGCTGGGCTCGCACCGGGTCTGGGAGCGCTTCACCACCCGGGCCTGACGCCCCGGCCGCGGCCGTCCGCACGGACGCGATCACGGCCGCGGCGGGGCTCACGCCACCGGCGCCCGTACCGCCGCTCCGGGGTACCGACGGGCGCCGGTGAGTCCCCCCGCGGCCTGCCCGGCCGCGGACCGCCGCCCCGCCGCCGGGCAGGCCGTACAGTGGGAAGGACGGCCGTGCCCCCGACGGGTTCCGCTGAACCCGGCCGACGGGCGCTCCGCACCGCCTCCCCGCCAGAGAAGCCGACGAGTACATGCACCACCGCCCCTCCCCGTCCCACGGCCCGCAGGAACCGCTCTTCGGTCTCGACGAGATGCCACGGTCCCCGGCGGCCGAGCCGGCTCCGTCCGCCCGCGCCTTCCGCGACTCGGAGCAGGCGCGCCGGCTCCTCGCGATCCGCGAGATCCACGCCGAGCCGGCCGCCGCCGCCTCGCCCCGGGGCCGGCAGGTCCTCGCCCGCTTCCCCGGGGCCCGGCTGATCGAGGTGGACTCCCACTGGCGCATCCCCGAGCTGCACGGGAACGAGGGCAGCGCCGACGACTGGATGCGGATCAAGCGCCGGACCCTGGTGCTGGGGGTGAAGAAGACCCTCACCACGCGCCCCAACGGCCGCTCCGCCGACTGGATCGCCCCCGGCCCGTCCAACGGCTGCGCACTCTCCTGCGTGTACTGCTACGTGCCCCGCCGCAAGGGCTTCGCCAATCCGATCACGGTCTTCACCAACATCGACCGCATCCTCGCCCACCTCGGACGCCACGTCGCCGCCCAGGGCCGCAAACCCGAACCCAACCAGTGCGATCCCGAGGCGTGGGTGTACGACATCGGGGAGAACGGCGACTGCGCGGTCGACGCCCTCGTCTGCGACAACACCGCCGACCTGGTGCGCGCCTTCCGCGACTGGCCCACCGCGAAGGCGTCCTTCGCCACCAAGTTCGTCAACCCCGACCTGCTGGAGCTGGACCCGCGGGGCCGCACCCGCGTCCGGTTCTCGGTGATGCCGGCCGACGACTCACGCCTGCTGGACCTGCGCACCAGCCCGGTCGACCGGCGGATCGCCGCCGCCGCGGACTTCCTCGACGCCGGCTACGAGGTGCACTTCAACCTCTCACCGGTCGTCGTACGGCCCGGCTGGCAGGACGCCTGGGCACAGTTGCTGCGGCACATGGACGACGTGCTGCCGACGCGCGTCAAGCGGCAGGCGCGGGCCGAGGTGATCATGCTCACGCACAACGCCGGCCTGCACGAGGTCAACCTGCGCTGGCACCCGCGCGGCGAGGACGTGCTGTGGCAGCCCGCGGTGCAGCAGACCAAGCGGTCCCAGAACGGCGACCTCAACCTCCGCTACCGCGACGACGTCAAGCGCCGGGCCCTCGCGGACCTGCGTGGACTGGTCGCACGCCACGCCCCGTGGCTGGGCGTCCGGTACGCCTTCTGAGGGCCGGTCCGAGGGCTCGGCCGGCACGTCCTGCCTCCCTGAAGATCACCGCCCGATAACGCGAAATAAGGCTAGGCTAACCTTGCTGCGTGATACCTGGTGAAGAGGCGGCCCTGGGCCCGCGTGGTCACGAACTGTCGGCCACCGATGTGACCGTGGCGTACGACGGCGCGGACGTCGTGCACGACGCCGAACTGACCCTGCGGCCGGGCGAAGTGACCGTCCTGGTGGGTCCGAACGGCAGCGGCAAGTCGACGCTGCTGCGCACCGTCGCCCGGTTGCAGCGGCCACGGCGGGCCACGCTCACGATCGACGCCGGCACCGACGCCCTCGCGCTCAGCCCCCGGGAGTTCTCCCGCCGCGTGGCGCTGCTGCTGCAGGGACGTCCCACCCCCAGCGGTCTGAGCGTGCGGGACGTCGTCGAGTTCGGCCGCTACCCGTACCGCGGCCGCTGGGGCGGGGCGGACCCCGGCGGCCGCGCCGCCGTGGACCGCGCACTCGCCCTGACCGGTGTCGCGGAACTCGCCGAGCGCGGGGCCGAGCACCTCTCCGGCGGACAGCTCCAGCGCGTGTGGCTGGCCGGCTGCCTCGCCCAGGAGACGGGCGTCCTCCTCCTCGACGAGCCCACCACCTACCTCGACCTCCGCTACCAGGTCGAACTCCTCGACCTCATGCGCGACCTGGCCGACGACCACGGCATCGCCGTCGGCGTCGTCCTGCACGACCTCGACCAGGCGGCGGCCGTCGCCGACCGGATCGTGCTGCTCGCGGGCGGACGCGTCGTCGTCGAAGGGCCGCCCGAGGACGTCCTGACACCGGAGCGTCTGACCGAGGTCTACGGCATCCGGATCGAGGTCGACACCGACCCCCTGACGGGCCGGCTGCGCACCCGCGCCATCGGCCGCCACCACACCCGAACCGAAAGGCTCCGCACCACCTCATGAGACGTCTCCTGCTCACCGCGCCCGTGGCCGCCGCCGCCCTGCTGCTGACCGCCTGCGGCACCACCGAACCCGCCGCCGACGACTCCAAGGAGTCCGCGGAGGCCATCACCCTCACCGACGCCTCCGGCGCCGAGGTGGAACTCGACGGCCCCGCCAAGAAGGTCGTCGGCACCGAGTGGAACGTCGTCGAGCACCTGATCTCGCTCGGTGTCGACCCGGTCGGCGTGGCCGACGTCAAGGGCTACAAGACCTGGGACACCGCCGTCCCGCTGAAGAACGAGCCCAAGGACATCGGCACCCGCGGCGAACCCAGCATGGACACCATCGCCTCGCTGAAGCCCGACCTCATCGTCGCCACCACCGACCTCCAGCCCTCCGCCGTCAAGCAGTTGCGCGAGGTCGCCCCGGTCCTGGAGGTCAAGTCCGCCGACGCCTCCGACCCGATCGGGCAGATGCTGGAGAACCTCGACCTCATCGCCGAGGCCACCGGCACCACCGAGCGGGCGGCCACGCTGAGGAAGGACTTCGAGGCGAAGCTCGCCGAGGGCCAGAAGACCCTCGCCGACGCCGGCCTGGACGGTGCGGAGATCGCCTTCGCCGACGGCTACGTCACCTCCAACCAGGTCTCCGTCCGCCCCTACACCGCCGGTTCCCTCATCGGCGCGGTCAACGAGCGGCTCGGTCTGAAGAACGCCTGGAAGATGAAGGGCGACGAGGCGTACGGCCTGGCCGCCACCGACGTCGAGGGGCTGACCGACCTGGGCAAGGTCCACTTCGCCTACATCGGCAACGACAAGGACCCCAGCAGCGACCCGTTCGGCAAGGAGCTCGCCGAGAACTCCGTGTGGAAGTCGCTGCCGTTCGTGAAGTCCGGTGACGTCCACCGACTGCCCGACGGCGTCTGGATGTTCGGCGGCACCGGCTCGATGGAGGCGTACGCCGGCTCCGTCGTCGAGGCACTGACGAAGAAGTAGCGCGATGGCCGTCACCGCTACGACTCCCACCGCCCGTCCGGCGACGGCCACGTCCCGGACGGGCGCGGCCGCGGTGACGGGCGCGCTCGTGCTCCTGGTCGCCGTCCTGGCCGTCGTCGACATCACCCAGGGCACGGCCGCGGTCGGCCCGGCCGAGGTCCTCAAGGCCCTCACCGGACGGGCCGACCCGGCCGACGCGTCCGTGGTCATCGCCTCGCGGCTGCCCAGGATG
This sequence comes from Streptomyces griseomycini, assembly GCF_014203535.1. Lineage (GTDB taxonomy): Bacteria > Actinomycetota > Actinomycetes > Streptomycetales > Streptomycetaceae > Streptomyces > Streptomyces griseomycini. The sequence continues at coordinate 99,105 of NZ_JACHJI010000010.1, read as the reverse complement.
GCCGCCGGCCTGCTCGTGGGCGCGGTCCTCGGCATGGCCGGTGCCGCGCTGCAGGCCGTCAGCCGCAACGTCCTCGCCTCCCCGGACACCCTCGCCGTCAACGCGGGCTCCTACTTCGCCCTCGGGCTCGCCGCCGTCAGCGGCGTGTCGCTGCCCTTCCTGGCCTCCTCGGGCGTCGCCTTCGCCGGGGGACTCGCGGCGGCGGCCGTGGTGCTCGGCCTGTCCGGGCTCGGCGCGGGAACCGTCCGGCTCGTCCTCGCCGGCACCGCGCTCGCCCTCGGGCTCACCGCCGTCACCGAGGGTCTCCTGCTGCTGTTCCCGCAGGAGACCGAGGGCCTCTACCAGTGGAACCAGGGCAGCATCGCCCAGAACGGCTTCGACGGCGTGGTCCAGATGGTGCCCGTCGCCGTCGTCGGACTCGCCGGGCTGCTGCTCGTCGCCCGCCGGGTCGACGCCCTCGCCCTCGGCGACGACGCGGCCCGCGGACTCGGCGTCCCCGTACGGGCCACCAGGGTCACGGCGGTCGTGCTGGCGACGCTGCTGTCCGCGGCGGCCGTCACCCTGGCCGGTCCGATCGGCTTCGTCGGCCTGTGCGCCCCGGCGCTCGTCCGGCCGCTCGCCCGCCGGCTCCGCGGGTTCCTCCGGCTGCGGGCGGCCGTGCCGGTCGCCGGCCTGGTCGGCGCCGCGCTGGTGCTCGGGGCCGACGTGCTGCTGCGCGCCTTCGTGGCCGCGGACACCGCCGTCGCGGTACCCACCGGTGTGGTCACCAGCCTCCTCGGCGCGGCGTTCCTCGTCGTGATGGCGGCCCGGCTGCGCGACACCGCCGGCGCCGCCGCGCCGGACAAGCTGCGCATCCGCAGCCGCCGCGTCTTCCTCACCACGCTCACCGTGCTCGTCGTCGCCCTGGTCGGCGTCACGATCGCCGCCGTCCTGCTGGGCGACAGCAAGCTGCTGCTGGGCGACGTCGTCAACTGGGCGCAGGGCCGGGCCGGCCGGACCGTCTCCTTCGTCCTGGACACCCGCACCCCCCGGGTCCTCGGCGCGCTCCTCGCGGGCGCCGCGCTCGCGCTGGCCGGAACCCTGGTGCAGGCCGTCACCCGCAACCCGCTGGCGGAACCCTCCGTCCTCGGCGTCTCCGGCGGCGGCGCGCTCGGCGCGGTGATCCTCGTGACGACGGTGCCCGCCGCCGGGGCGTGGGGCGTCGCCGGAGCCGCCTTCGCGGGGTCCGCGGTCACCGCGGTCGTCGTGTTCGGTCTCGCCGCGCGCGGGGGCTTCCAGCAGAACCGGCTGGTGCTCGTCGGCATCGGTGTCGCGACCGCGACGACGGCCCTGATCAGCCTGCTGATCGTGCTCACCGACCCGTTCAACGCCACGAAGGCCCTCACCTGGCTGTCGGGTTCGACCTACGGCCGGACCCTGCCCGACGTGCTGCCCCTCGCGGGCGTTCTCGCAGCGGGCATCGCGGTGGCCGCCGTGCGGCACCGGGAACTCGACCTCGTCTCCCTCGACGAGGACACCCCCCGGCTGCTCGGACTCGACCTGGGCCGGGGCCGGTTGGGCTTCCTCGTCATGAGCGTGCTGCTCACCGCCACCGCCGTGGCCGCCGCCGGCACCATCGGCTTCGTCGGCCTGGTCGCCCCGCACGCGGCACGGGCCCTCGTCGGACGGCGGCACACCCGCGTCGTGCCGGTCGCGCTGCTGCTCGGCGCCGTGCTGGTGTGCACGGCGGACCTGCTGGGCCGCACGGTGATCGCACCGGCCCAGCTGGGCGCCGGGCTCATGACGGCCGTGATCGGAACGCCGTACTTCCTCCACGTCCTGGTGCGCAGCCGCCGGTAGGCCGCGCCCGGCCGGGGCACCGCGGGTCCTGCGGGGGGCGAGGAGAGGAACGCCCTCGTCGCAGGAACCCGCGGTGTCCTCCGCCGCCGGCGGTCCCCGGCCCGGCGTGCGGTGTGCTCAGCCGAAGGCCCTGACGGCCTGGTAGTACGTCCACGCGGTGCTGTTGCAGGCGGTCTTCGTGGCGCCGCCGTAGTTGGCGCAGACCCGCTTGAGGTCCTCGTAGAAGGCGCTGTCCAGTCGTGCCTTGTTGGCGTCGAAGGTGCCCATGGCCTTGTAGTTGCGGTAGCCGAAGTCGTGGCGGGCGCACGACGTCGAGAAGGGGAAGCCGAACGGGTTGTCGGGGGAGGACGAGCAGTGGTCGGTGGTCCAGTCGAATCCGTAGGCGGCCCAGGCGGACTGGTTGGCCCGTGCCGCGCTCCAGAGGCTGTAGCTCGATGCGCTGGTCTGCGTCCAGCTCGCGAGGACCCGGGCCTTGTCGGCGGGGGCGGCGTCGGCCGCCGTGGCGGTGCCGACGACACCGGTCAGGGCCAGGGCCGAAGCGGCGAGCGCGGTGGCGAGTCTTCGGTGCATCCCACACCTCCATGAGACTGCGGCCCGCCCCTCGGGCCGCAGGTTCATGACAAGACAATGCCCGTGATGCCCGCCCCTCCACACCACATGCCGCCCAATGGTCCGTTAACTCTTGGCTGCGGGCGCCATCCCCCGGGGCCGCCCCGTCGAGGGACGAGACCCTTCTCCGCAGCGGGAGGACCGCCGCGGCGCTCGGCTCCGGTCCGCTTCGGCACCACCGCCGGTACGCCGAAAAGCACCTGACAGCTCATGGGCGGCGGGCTATGCTCGCCGCGATGACCACTCATTCCGTTCTCAGATTGGGGGTCCTGTCCGCGCAAGGTGAGTGCTGATGCACCCACGGACCGCGAACGGGAATCCCCGCCTTTCCTTCTGGCGGCGCGTACGTGAGTACGCCGTGCCGCCCTCCATGATCGAGACCGCGACCGCCCGCCGACGCGTCGGGGACTGGGCGGGGGCGTGCGCCGCCGCGGGCGTCGACGTCGACCTGAACCTGCGTCACCTGGCGCGCACCCACGGGCGGGAGCTGGCGACCCGGGTCCGGGCCGACCTCCGGCACCTGGCGCCCGACCTGCTGCGCTGGCACATGCCGCGGATCGCCCCGGACGGACTCCTGCGGCCCGGCCTGACCGTCGCCCTGGCCCGGTACCACGTCCCGGGCCGCGACGGGCCGTGCCGGGTGCACCTGGTGGTCCGGACTCCGCCCGCCTGGGCGGAGGGCGGTCAGCGGATCAGCCTCGCCCTGTGGGACGGCGACCGCCTCCAGGCCGGTGCCGCCCCGCATCCGCATCCGCGTCCCGGCCCGCGGTTCCGCCTCGACCTGCACCGCCACCTGTGGGACGCGCGCAGGTCCGACGAGCTGCGGCTCCGCACCGGAGCCGACCGGCCGGCCCGCGACGACACGCCTGCGACGGACCCGGATCCGCCGGGGCCGCTCCCGCCCGGCCACCACTGTGCCGTCGACCGCTGGGCCGACGAGACGCGGATCGTGCTCCACGACCTGGGACGGACGACCGGTTCCGTCACCGTGCGCGTCGGGGCCCGGCAGCGGCTGCGCCTGGACCTCGCCGAGGACGGGGACAGCCGCGCGGCGCCCGCCCTGCGGATCGGTCCGGCACCCACCGGCGGCTCCGCCCCCGCCCTGCCCGTCCTGCCCGAAGCGGCGACCTACGTACTCCCCGACCTGGAACTGCTCCGCACCGGTGCGATCGAGGCCGGCCGGCTGCACCCGCTGGTCGCCTCCGCACTCGTACCGGAGCGGGCGCCGACCGGCCCGCCCCGGGCCCCGGAGCCGGCAGGGCGACCCCATCTCGTGGAGTGCCGGGGGGCCCGGCACCGGATCGGTCCGGTCGACGGCGTACTGGCCCCGCTGGACCACGACCCGGAGGAGATCGGACGGGAGGAGCTGCTGGTCGCGCTGACCGGCACTCCGCTTCCCTGCCTGCAGGCCATCGACCGGGCACACCGGCGTCCGGACTGCCTCACCGGCGTCCGGGAACGCCTGGACCACGGCGACATCGCCGGCGCGCTGGCCGTCGTCGAGGACCTGCTGGGACCCGAGGCGCGCCTGCGCAGCGGCCCGCTGCGGGACGAACTCGAGGCGGCCGCGGCGCGGCGGCTCGCGTACGGGCTGTACCGGTCGGGTCTGAGCGGACCCGCACCCCAGTGGGTCTACCCGGCCCGCCCCCGTCCCGACGACCGACGCGCACACCCGCGCCACGCCACCCGCGGCTGACGCGCGCCCCGGACACCCACACGCCTGCACCACGACACACACCCCAGGTGATCACCCATGCCTTCACACGCCCTTCCCGCCGCCTCCCGACTCGACGTCGCCGGTGACCTGCTCACCCTCCTGCGCGACACCTCCACCGAACCGCGGCCCGACGTCCAGCTGGAGGCCCTGACCCTGGCCGTCGCCGCCGACCTGCCCGTACTGCTCCGGGGCGAGCCGGGGATCGGCAAGACCGCGGCACTGAACCAGTTGGCCACGTCCCTGGACCTGCCCCTGACCACCGTGATCGCCAGCGTCCACGAGCCGTCGGACTTCTCCGGGCTCCCCGTCGTCGGGGACGACCCCGCCGAACAGGGCGTGCCGATGGCCCCGCCGGACTGGGCCGTGCGCCTGGTACGGGCCGGCCGGGGGCTGCTGTTCCTGGACGAGCTGTCCACCGCGCCCCCCGCCGTCCAGGCCGCCCTGCTGCGACTCGTGCTGGAACGGCGCATCGGGGCTCTCCGGCTGCCGCCCGGCGTACGGATCGTGGCCGCCGCCAACCCGCGCGCCTCGGCGGCCGACGGCTGGGAGCTCAGCCCGCCCCTGGCCAACCGGTTCGTGCACCTGCAGTGGACCCACGACCACGAGGTCGTCGTCCGCGGTCTCGGCGGCACCTGGCCCCGGGCCACCCTGCCCCGGCTCGACCCGGACAGGCTGCCCGAGGCGGTGGACTTCGCCCGCCGCGCGGTGTGCGGGTTCCTCACCGCCCGGCCCCCGTTGGTGCACCGGCTGCCCAACGGCGAAACACGCCGGGGCGGCCCCTGGCCCTCGCCGCGCAGCTGGGAGATGACCCTGCACCTCATCGCCTTCGCGACCGCCGCCGGCTCCTCCCGCGACGTCCTCTCCCTGCTGGTCCGGGGCACCGTCGGCGACGGACCGGGGCTGGAGCTGCTGGCGAGCCTGGACCGGATGGACCTCCCCGACCCCGAGGTGCTGCTCGCCGACCCGGCGGGCGCCGACCTGCCCGAGCGGGGCGATCTGCGCCAGGCCGTGCTCGACGCGGTGGTGGCCGCGGTGCGCGCCCGCCCCGAGAAGTCCCGCTGGGACGCCGCATGGGCGCTCCTCGCCCGTGCGGCCGACACCGGGGCGCCCGACCTGGTCGTCGTCCCCGCGACCACCCTCGCCGCACTGCGCCGCGAGGACTGGGACGTGCCGGCGAGGATCGAACGGCTCACCTCCGTGGTGTCCCTGTCCCGGCGCGCGGACCACGCCGCGGCCCGGACGGCGGCCGGGGCGAAGGCGGGCCGATGACCACCCGCCCGCCGAAGACCCCGGCCCCCGCACTCGACCTCGACAAGCTCCTCGCCGCCCGGCTGCACGCCGCCCGCGTCCGGCCCTACCTCGCCACGGCGTTGTTCGCGCTGCGCCCCGTCGGGTCCCGGCGCGTCCCGACGATGGCCGTCGACCGGCACTGGAGGTGCTACGTCTCGCCGGCGTTCGTGGACCGTACGCCGGTGGAAGAACTGGCCGGCGTCTGGGTGCACGAGGTGTCGCACCTGCTGCGCGACCACCACGGACGCGGCGACCGGGTCGCCCGCGAGCGCGGACTGCACGGCCCGGGGGAACGGCTGCGGATGAACATCGCCGCCGACTGCGAGATCAACGACGACGTGTACGGCGACGGGCTGCCGCGACCCGGCGACGTGGTCCTGCCCGAGACGCTGGGGCTGTCCGCCGGGGAGCTGATGGAGGACTACCTGCGCCAGTTCCGGCTGGGCCCGTACACCCAGGGCATGGTCTGGCTGGACTGCGGCAGCGGTGCCGACGGACTCGAACGGGAGTGGGACCTGGGCCCGGACGGCGCGCACGGACTCAGCGAACAGGAGCGCGACGCGGTGCGCTTCCGGGTCGCGCAGGGCATCACCGCCCGGCCGGGCGACGCGCCGAAGGGGTGGCGGCGGTGGGCGGAGGAGGCGTTCCACCCGCCGCAGCCCTGGCGGGAGCTGCTGGGCGCGGCGCTCCGCTCGGCGGTCTCCGGCTCCGGCGCGGGCGACGACTACAGCTACGGCCGGCCGGCCCGGCGTTCGGCCGGGGTGCCCGGCGCCGTGCTGCCGAGCCTGCGGCGCACACCGCCCCGGGTGTCGGTCGTCATCGACACCTCCGGCTCGGTCAGCGACGGCGAACTGGGCAGCGCGCTGCTGGAGGTGGCCGCGATCTCCCGTGCCGTGGGCGGCCGCCGTGACATGGTCTCCGTGGTGCCCTGCGACGCGGCGGCCGGCGGGGTGCACCGGCTGTGCCGCGCCGAGGGGATCCCGCTGACGGGCGGCGGCGGCACGGACCTGCGGACCGGCTTCGCCAGGGCGCTCGCCTCGCGGCCCCGCCCGGACGTCGTCGTCGTCCTCACCGACGGCCGGACACCCTGGCCGGACACCCGGCCACCCTGCCGGACGGTGGTGGGCCTGTTCCCCCGGCAGTGCTCGGACCCGTCAGGGAACGAGGACGACCCCTACTACGCACCGGACACCCCGCCCGACTGGGCCCGCGTGGTGACCATCGGCGCCGGGCCCGGTGCCCGGTGAGCGGCGCCGGGCCCGGCTCAGGCCCGTGCGGTACCGGGCGGCCGGTACGTCCACTGCCGGTCCGCGTCGGTGATCGGCCGCAGGACGCGGGCCGGGGTCCCGGCGACGACCGTCATCGGCGGCACGTCGGCGGTCACCACACTGCCCGCGCCGACGACCGAGCCCCGCCCGACGGTCACGCCGGGCAGGATCACCGCGCCGGCCCCGATCCACACGTCGTCCTCGATGCGCACTGGCGCCGAGAACTGGCTGCCGTCCCGGCGCAGTTCCGGGTGGACGGGATGGCCGGTGGTGCTGATGGTGACATGGGGTGCGAACATCACGCGGTCGCCGACGAAGACCTCGACGTCGTCGACCAGGGTGAGGCCGAAGTTGACGTACACGTCGTCGCCGAGGTGCACATGGCTGCCGTAGGCGACGTACAGCGGCGGTTCGATCCACACCCCTCGTCCCACCGAACCGAGCAGCTTGTCCAGGAGGGCGCGGCGGGCCTCCTGGTCGCGCGGGCCGGTGGCGTTGTACTCGGCGGCGAGTTCCTTGCCGCGGAACCGCTCCTCCTCGAGGCGTTCCAGGCCGGGCGCGGAGTCGGTGTACAGCTCGTGGTGCGCCATGCGGCGGCGTACCTCGCGCTCGGGGTCGTCGTGTGCCATGGATCCTCCGATGGGGCGGCCGGGTCGTGCCGCCGCGGGGGTGCCGCGACCCGGCCGGCGTCGTGGGACGGGGGCCGGTCAGTCCGTGACGTCCGTGACCGTCCAGCGTTGGTTGGAACCGGAGTTGGGCGGCCAGGTGGTGACCGCGGCGCCCTCGTGCGTGGCCTGTCCGCCGACCTCCAGGAGGCGTCCGGTGGCCGCGTTGACCAGGGTCCAGGTGCCGTCGCCCGTGGTGGACATGATCCACTCGGCGGCCGGGTCACGCTCGCCGGTGTCGGGCTCGGCCACCGGCACGTCGTCCCGTACGGCCAGGCGCCTGCCGTCCACCGGGTTGGTGAACGCGTAGCGCTGACGCACGCCGTCGTCGGGACGCACCGCGCTCAGCCGCCACTGCTGGGAGGCCGAGCCGTCACCCGAGCCGACGACGAGGGAAGTGCCGTCGTCCGCGACGGTGACCGCCTTGCCGCTCTGCACGCCGGTCAGGGTGTAGGTGTGGCCCTTGCGCAGCAGTGGGGCGTCCTTCGCGACACCGGAGACACCCTTGACGACGAAGGACGTCACCGACTGGGCGGGCACGGTGAAGGTGGCCGCGCGGTCGGTGACCCTGATGGGCTCGCGCCGCTCCAGCTTGCCGTCGGCGCTGGTCACGACGGGCGTGACGGTCGCGTTCCGGCCGATGGTGCGGAATCCGGACAGGTCGAGGGTGACGTTCCGCGCCTCGGTGGTGCTGTTGACGTGGACGAGCGAGGCACCCTTGCCGTTCTTCGTCACCGCGGCCGCGCTGGAGGTGTCGTCCACCTTGATCAGCCGGTCGCCGGGCTTGATGAAGTGGGTGAAGTTGCGGGCGGTGTCGAACTTCGTGTTCGTGTAGACGGGGCAGGTCTCGAGAGTGTCCTTCGCGGTGCAGCCGAAGGGGAGCTGGATCTCGCCCCAGTTGCCGCCCGCGGCGGACTCGCCGCCCGGCTTCATGTTGTCGTAGTCCTCGACGGGCTGCCAGAACACCCAGGCCCGCGGCTCCAGTTCACGCAGGTCGTCGACGATGCGCTGGGCGAGGCCGAGACCGGGGCGCATGTCCGTGAAGCTCTGCCCGTCGCCCCAGTCGCCCTCGACCTCGCTCATCCACAGCCGCTTGTCCCCGGCCTTGGCGAGGTCCCGCACGGTGGTGCGCTGGCCGGTGCCGTAGGTGTGGACGTTCATCTGGCCGACGAGAGCGCGGGCCTCGGGGGAGTAGGCGTTCCAGTTCCGCGCGAAGGTGGACGGGTTGGTCTCGTCCATGGCGGAGATCTCCGCCCCGGTCCCCGCCTTCTTCAGCGCCGGGGCGAGGGCGTGCAGCACCTTCTCCTGGAGCTCGGGGCCCATGTGGGCGCCTTCCTGGCGGCCGCCGACGGGTTCGCCGTCCGGGCCGAGCCGGGTGCTCCAGTAGGGGGTGTTCGGCTCGTTGAAGGGGTCGACGGTGTCGACCTCGATGCCGTGCGCCTTCTCCAGCCGCTCGGTGGCGCCCGCGAGGTAGGCGGCGAAGTCGTCGACCGACTCGGTCCTCAGCTGGTCGGCGGTGGCGTCGAAGCCGCCGGAGACGTAACCGCTGACCGTCATGAACCAGGGCGGGGAGTTGCTGAAGGTCTCCCAGTGGGTGATGTCCTTCTTGATGCGGTCCACCCACCAGCGCTGGGTGGCGTCGGCGTTCTCGTTCCAGTCGGCGGGGTCCTCGGCGTCCCACCAGTCGGTGTCCTCGCGGGTGGTGCCCGCGGGCGCCTTCCACCAGCCCTCGACCGCGCCGCCGGCGCGCAGGTAGTCCTTCACGTCGGGGGCGTTGCCGCCGCCGATGTTGTAGCGTGCGATGTTCAGGGCCAGGCCGTCGTCGCCGAAGAGGAGCTGCGCGAGCTTCTCGCGGATCTCCGGCGGGTAGTCGCCGGTGGCGTTGGCGAACCAGACGAGGCTGGTGCCCCAGCCCTCGAACCTCTCCTGCTGGTACGAGGGGTCGGGCCGTACGGTGACGGAGGGGATGTCCGCGGCCTGGGCGGCGGACGTCGGGCCGGGGATCAGGGCGGCGCCGGTGGCCAGGGCGGCGGTGAGCCCGGTGGCCGTGAGGAGCCGTCTGTCGCGGGTGCGGCGTGCCATCGGTGTGCTCCCAACATTGAGGTGTGGTCGCGCTTGTGTGGTCCCTCCTGCCGCACTCGCTGCCGGCGGGAGGGGGCGGCCCCCGGAACGGGTGTGTGCCGTTCCGGGGAGCTGCGGGGTGCTCAGGCGGGCGGCTGCCGCAGTACGGCGACCGCGCGGGGCCCGAGCGTGAGGGCGCCGTCGGCGCCGGTGGCGCCGACGAGTACCTCTCCGGCGATGTCCCGCACCGGGACGGCCCTGTCGGTCCGGTTCACCAGGAACAGGAACCGGCCCTCGGCGCCCCGGCGTACGACCGGCTCGATCGCCCCGCGTACGTCGGCGGGCAGTTCGCTCTCCACCCCGGCCGGCTCCAGCAGCCGCGGCAGCAGCGAGGTGAGCCCGTCGACCCCGAGCCGGGTGGAGACGTAGGCGGCGGAGCCCGTGCCCGTCGGCCGCCGGGTGACGGCGGGCCGGCCGGCCTGCTCGCCGGTGCGGTAGCGGGCCAGGACCTCGGTCTCCGGGGCGGTGACGGTGATCCGGTCGGTCCACAGACTGCCGGTCGTGGCGTCGTCCAGCTCCACGCTGTCGCCGGCGAGCAGCGGACCGAACTCCTCGATGCGGATGCCGAGCAGGTCCCGCAGGGCGCCCGGATAACCGCCGAGCCAGACGTGGTCGTGCTCGTCGACGACACCGGAGAAGTACGTGGTGACCAGATGGCCGCCCTGCTCGGCGTACCGGGTGAGGGTCTTGGCCAGGTCGGCGGGGACCACGTGCAGCACGGGTGCGATCAGCACCTGGTGGCGGTGCAGATCGGCCCGGGTGGTGACGAGGTCGGCGCGGACGCCGAGGGCGAGGAGCGCCGAGTACCAGTCGAGCGCCTCCTGCCGGTAGTCGAGCAGGGAGGTGGGGTGGGAGTCCTGCTCGCTCGCCCACCACGACTCCCAGTCGTAGAGGATGCCGACCCGGGCCGGCTCCCGTTCGGTACCGGCGACGGGCGCCAGCGCCTCGAGCGTGGCCCCGAGTTCCGTCACCGCGCGGAACAGCTCGCTGTCCGCGCCGGCGTGCGGGACCATCGCGGAGTGGTACTTCTCGGCACCCGCCGCCGACTGCCGCCACTGGAAGAAGCACACCGCGTCCGCCCCGTGCGCGACGTGCAGCAGCGAGTCGCGGGCCAGATCACCGGGGCGCTTGGCCACGTTGACGGCCTGCCAGTTGACGGCGCTGGTGGAGTGCTCCATCAGGAACCAGGGCCGGCCGGCGGCGATGCCGCTGGTGAGGTTGGCGGAGAAGGACAGCTCGTCGCGGTCCTGCGGGCCGGGGTGGACGTAGTGGTCGTTGGAGACGAAGTCGATCTCGTCGGCCCAGTCGGGGTAGTTCATGCCCTTGGTGCCGCCCATCACCATGAAGTTGGTGGTGACGGGGACGCCCGGCGTGATCTCCCGCAGGATCTCCCGCTCGGCGCGCAGATGGTCCTTGAGCGCGTCCGACGAGAAGCGCTTGAAGTCCAGCTGCTGCGTGGGGTTGGGGTGGGAGGCGGCCAGCCGCGGCGGCAGGATCTGCTCCCAGTCGGTGTACCGCTGTGACCAGAAGGCCGTGCCCCAGGCGCTGTTGAGCGCGTCGAGCGTGGTGTAGCGGGCGCGCAGCCAGTCCCGGAAGGCGCGGGCGGCGTCGTCGGAGTAGTCGTAGACGTTGTGGCAGCCCAGTTCGTTGTTGACGTGCCAGGCGACGAGTGCCGGATGGCCGGCGTAGCGGGTGGCCAGCTCCCGGACCAGGCGCAGCGCGTACCGGCGGAAGACGGGCGAGGTGGGACGCCAGTGCTGGCGCGCCCCCGGCCACAGCGTCTCGCCGGTGGCCGTGACCGGCAGGATCTCCGGGTGGGCCGTGGTGAGCCAGGGCGGCGGGGAGGCGGTGGCGGTGGCCAGGTCGACGCCGACGCCGCCCTCGTGCAGCAGGTCCAGGACCTCGTCGAGCCAGGCGAAGTCCCAGGTGTCCTCGGCCGGCTGGATGCGGGCCCAGGAGAAGATCCCCACGGACACGAGGTTCACGCCGGCCTCGCGCATCAGCCGGACGTCCTCCTCCCACACGGTGCGGGGCCACTGCTCGGGGTTGTAGTCGGCGCCGTAGACGAGACGGGGGGCGGGGTCACCGTCCGCCCCGGCGGTGCGGGACAGGAGGGTGGAGATCATGGCGGTCCTTCCGGGTGGGGGCGTCGGGCGGCGTGCGACCGTGCGCGCCGCCCGGCGTTGCTACTTCTCGACGGTGAAGCCCTGCTCGTCGCCGTACTCGACGGATGCCTCCTGCCAGGACTTCAGTCCGTCGGCCAGCGTGGTGCCGGAGACGTAGGCCTTGCCGACGGTGTCGTTGAAGATCGAGTTGGCGTACACCTGGTACGGCAGGTACGACCAGTCGTCGGCGACGTTCGCGGCCGACTCGGCGAAGATCTTGTTGGCCTGCTGGCCGCCGAAGTACGGGAACTCGGTGTTCTGGAACTCCTCGGAGTTCAACTGCTCGGTGGTGGCCGGGAAGGCGCCGCCCTCGACGCGGGTGTCGACGCCCTTGCCGGCGTTGGCGTACTCGACGAAGGCGTAGGCGAGGGCCTCGTTGCCGCCGAGTTCGGGCAGGGTGAGGGCGCTGCCGCCGTTCTCCGCGCTCGCCTTGCCGCCGGCTTCCCACTGCGGGAGCGGGGCGACGCGCCAGTCACCGGCGGCGTCCTTCACCCCGGAGGCGAGGTTGGCGGGCATCCAGGCGCCGGTGGCCAGGGTGGCGATGGTGCCGTCACCGAGGCCCTTGTACCACTCGTCGGACCAGCTGGTGACGGGCGCGACCAGCTTCTCGTCGAGGAGCTTCTGCCAGGTGTCGGTGTAGGTCTTGGCGCCCCGGTCGGTGAAGTCGATGCCGACCTCGGTGCCGTCGACCTGGTAGGGGCGTGAACCGGACTGCCACAGCAGGCTGGTGGTGAAGCCCGCGTCGCCGGCGTCGTTGGTGATGTAGACCTTCGGGTCGGCCTTGTGCAGGGCGCGGGCGGCGTCCACGTACTCGTCCCACGTCGTGGGCACCTTGATCTTGTGCTTGTCGAAGACCTTCTTGTTGTAGAAGAGCGCCATCGGGCCGGAGTCCATGGGCAGGCCGTAGATGCCCTCTCCGCCGGCCTTCACACCGTTCCACGGGCCGGGGGAGTACCGGTCGGCGAGCTCGTCGGCACCGAAGCCCTCGAGGTCGGTGAGCTGCTTCGTGAGCGCGTACTGGCCCATGGCGTAGTACTCGACCTGGGCGACGTCCGGGACGCCCTTCTTCGCCGACATGGCGTTCTGGAGGGCCTTGTACTGGTCGTTGCCGGTGCCCGCGTTGACCAGGTTCACCTTGACGTTCGGGTGTTCCTTCTGGAAGTCGGCGGCCACCTGCTTCAGCGTGGGTTCCCACGCCCAGACGGTGAGGCTGCCGCCCTTCTCCAACGCGGCCCGGACGTCCGACTCGGAGACCGACTTCGGGCCGGACCCCTCGTCGTCGGAGCCGCCGCAGGCGGTGGCGCCCAGGGCGAGGGCGCAGACGAGTCCGATGCCGCGCAGCAGGCGGCGGGAGTGCTTGTGCATGGGCGTGCTTCCACTTCTTCGTGGCCGAAACCGTGACGGACGAGTACCGATGAGGGGCGAGGGACGGGGAGGGGCGGCGCTATTCCTTGACGCTTCCGGCGGCGAGTCCCGACTGCCAGTACTTCTGCAGCATCAGGAACGCGGCGATCAGCGGGACGATGGTGATCAGTGAGCCGGTGACGACCAGATGGAAGACGGGCTGGCCGCCGGCGGTCGCGGCCTGGGCGTTCCAGCTGTGCAGACCCAGGGTGAGCGGATACCAGTCGGGGTCCTTGATCATGATCAGCGGCAGGAAGAAGTTGTTCCAGGTGGCGACCATGGTGAACAGCGAGACGGTGACGATGCCCGGTGCCAGCAGCGGCAGGGCGACGGTGAAGAAGGTGCGCACCTCGCCCGCCCCGTCGATCCGGGCCGCCTCCATCAGCTCGGTCGGAATGGCCTCGCCGGCGAACACCCACATCAGGTACAGGCCGAACGGGGAGATCAGCGAGGGGATGATCACCGCCCAGGGCGTGTCGGTGAGGCCCATGGTGCTGAACATCAGGAAGGTCGGCACCGCCAGCGCGGTCCCCGGCACCGCCACCGCGCCGATGACGACGGCGAACACGGCCCGGCGTCCGGGGAAGTCGAACTTGGCGAGCGCGTAACCGCCGAGCACCGCGAGGAAGGTGGCGCCGCCCGCGCCCACCACCACGTACAGCAGGGTGTTGAGCAGCCAGCGGGCGAAGACCCCGTCGTCGTAGGTGAACGTCTCGGCGATGTTGTCCCAGAGGGCGAAGTCGCCGTCGAACCACAGGCCGAACGAACGGGACAGCCCCTCCTGGGTCTTGGTGGCGCTGATGACCAGCCACACCAGCGGCACGAGGCTGTAGAGCAGCACCAGGCCGGTGAGCACGGTCAGCAGGACACTGCGCCGCGGCCGGCCGGGGGAGTGCCGGCGCCGGGGCGTGCGCAGCCGGACGGCGGAGCCGGACGGACCCGGCGGGGAGGCCGCGGAACCGGTGGAGGCGGGGGTGACGGTACTGGCCATCGCTGCTTCACGCTCCCTTGCGCATGCCGCGCAGCTGGACGACATAGGCGATGACCATGGTGATCAGCCCCATGACGATGGCGACCGTCGCGGAGTAGTTGTGCTGCTGGCCGGAGAAGGACAGCGAGTACGTGTAGTAGTTCGGGGTGTAGTCGGTGGTGATGGCGTTGGGCGCCAGCTTCTGCATGACGCTGGGCTCGTTGAACAGCTGGAAGCTGCCGATGATGGAGAAGATCGTCGCGATGACGAGCGCGCCGCGGATCGCGGGCAGTTTGATGGCGGTGACGACCCGGATCTGACCGGCGCCGTCGATCTCCGCCGCCTCGTAGAGGGAGTGGGGGACGACCCGCAGCGCCGAGTAGAAGATCAGCATGTTGTAGCCGACGAACTCCCAGGTGACGATGTTGCCGATCGACGCCAGCACGAGGTCGGGGGAGAGCGGGTCGGGCAGCGAGAGTCCGAAGGCGTCGCCGAGGTCGCCGACCAGGCCGAACCGGGTGCCGTACATGAAGCTCCACATGAGTGTGGCGACGACGGCCGGCACCGCGTACGGCAGGAAGATCGAGACGCGGAAGAAGTTCCTGCCGTACAGCCGGCCGCTGTCCAGGGCCAGGGCGACCAGCAGGGCGATGCCGAGCATGACCGGCACCTGGACGCACAGGAAGAGCGAGACCCGGCCGAGGGCGGCCCAGAACCGGTCGTCCCGCAGCGCCTGCTCGTAGTTGTCGAGGCCGACGAAGGTGGTCCCGCCGATGAGCTGGTCGCGGAAGAGGCTCAGGTAGAGCGAGTACGCGATCGGGGCCAGGAAGACCAGGGCGAACACGGCCACGAAGGGACCGATGAAGCCCCACCCCGTCCAGGAGCGGCGGTCCCGTCCCGCCGGGGGCGGGGCCGGCCGCGGCTCGGCGGCCGCCGGCGGTTGCAGCGTCGTCATGTCGTTCCTTGCTCGTCAACGTTCCGGAACCGATGGCTCTGCCCCGGCGCGGAGCCGGACGGCATGCCCCCTGTACACGATGTTTACGCAAACATCAGCCGCCGCGAGGAGCCGGAAGCTGTTATGTTTACGTAAACATCAGATGGCGGCATGTCTACACTGCCCCGAGGACGACGGTCAAGGGTCCCCCGGGAAACCGTGGCGCGAGCAGCGACAGGAAGGCGGCTGACGGCGAGTGGACACGGTTGAGAGAGCGCCGGCGAACCTGCCCGGTCCCGCGGCCGAGGCGGCCGGTACCGCGCGGGACGCGGCCGGCGACGCTCCGGCTCCGAAGCGCACCCGTGCCCGTACCACGGCGTCCATGGCGGACGTGGCGCGTCTCGCGGGTGTCTCGTCGCAGACCGTCTCCCGCGTGTCCAACGGCTACGCGGGCGTGAACGAGAAGACCCGCCGCCAGGTGCTGGCCGCGATGAAGGAACTCGGCTACCGGCCCAACAGCGCGGCCCGCGCGCTCAAGCGCGGCGAGTTCCGCACCATCGGCGTCATCACCTTCACCCTCTCCACCACCGGCAACGTGCGCACCCTCGAGGCGATCGCCACCTCCGCCGCGCACGAGGGGTACGCCGTGACCCTGCTGCCGGTCGCCCTGCCGACCCAGGCCGAGGTGCGTGGTGCGTTCTCCCGGCTGGAGGAACTCGCCGTCGACGCCGTCATCGTCATCATGGAGGTCCACCTGCTGGACGCGGCGACGGTCCAACTGCCTCCGCACGTCCAGGTCGTGGTCGTCGACTCCGACGCCGGCGACCACTACACGGTCGTCGACACCGACCAGGCCGGAGGCACCCGCGCCGCCGTGCGGCACCTGCTCGACCTCGGTCACCGCACCGTGTGGCACCTCGGCGGCCCCGAGGGCTCCTTCGCCGCCCAGCGCCGCACGGACGCCTGGCGGGCCGCCCTGGTCGAGGCCGGACGCGTCCCGCCGCCCCTCGTCCGGGGCGACTGGTCGGCGGAGTCCGGCTACCGCGCCGGTCTCGAACTCGCCGCCCACGACGACTGCACCGCCGTCTTCGCCGCCAACGACCAGATGGCCCTGGGGCTGCTGCGCGCCCTGCACGAACGCGGCCGGCGCGTGCCCGAGGACGTCAGCGTCATCGGCTTCGACGACATCCCCGAAGCCTCCTCCTTCCTGCCCCCGCTGACCACCGTCCACCAGGACTTCGCCGAGGTGGGGCGGCTCTGCGTCCGGGCCGTGCTGCGCAAGATGCGCCAGGTCGGCCCGGAGCGGGGCACGACCCTGGTGCCGACGCGGCTGGTGCGGCGCGACAGCACCGCGCCCCCACCGGAACACCCCTGACGGCCCGGTGGGCCCGCCACTCGGACGGCCGTCGCTCCGGCGGCCGCCGCATGAACACGCCCGTGTCCGCAGGGCGGCCGCCGGTCAGGCACCGCCACGAGAGGGAACAGTGCGACCCGGGTACCCGGCTTCCTGTGCCGCCGGCCACCGGGCCGTCCCCCGTCACCGCCACGGTCTCCCGCGCACTCGGTCCGATTCCCGGCTCCCCCGGCGGGGCCTCGGCCACCGAAGGGAACTCGGCGGCCGGGCCCGGCGCATCCGCACCCTCGGCGCCGGGCCCGCTGCTCGACGAGCCCCTGCAACGCCCCAACGCCGTCGAGAACGTGCTCGCCGCCGTCGTCAACACGGTCGCGGCGGCCTTCTTCCTCTTCGTCGCCGACTTCGACCGGACGGCCGTCGCGCTCATCGCGGCCGGTTCCGCCCCGGGGCGGGAACGGGCCGTCGGTCCGGTCCGCGGGGCGGTCAGGGCAGGATCGCGTCGACGTAACCGCCGTCCACGCGCAGGGCCCCGCCGGTCGTCGCGGAGGCCTGGTCGGAGCTGAGGTAGACCACCATGTGGGCGATCTCCTCGGGCTCGATCAGCCGTTGCAGCAGCGACTGGGGGCGGTGCGTGCGCATGAAGGCGCGCTGCGCCTCGTCCCAGGGGAGATCGCGGTCCACCAGCTCGTAGACGAAGTCCTCCACGCCCCCGGTGCGGGTGGGGCCCGCGATGACCGAGTTCACCGTGACACCGGTGCCCGCGGCCTGCTTGGCGAACCCGCGGCTCACGGCGAGCAGCGCCGTCTTGGACATCCCGTAGTGGATCATCTCGGCGGGAATGACGATCGCGGAGTCGCTGGCGATGTACAGGACGCGTCCCCAGGCGCGCTCGGTCATGCCCGGCAGGAAGAGCCGGGTCAGCCGCACGGCGGCCAGGACGTTCACCTCGAAGTAGCGCCGCCACTCCTCGTCGGTGATCTCCAAGGGGTCGGCGGCGCCGAAGACGCCGAGGTTGTTGACGAGGACGTCCACCCGCGGGAGGGCCTCGGCCACCTGCTCGGCACCCGCCTGAGTGGTCACGTCCGCGGCGACCGGCACCACGTCGGCGCCGGGCACCTCCCGCGCGAGCCGGTCGGCGCTGTCCCGCACGCGCTCGGCCGAACGCCCGTTGACCGCGACCCGGGCACCCGCCCGCGCCAGACCGGTGGCGATCGCCGCACCGATGCCCTGGGTGGAACCGGTGACCAGCGCCGTGCGGCCCGTCAGATCGATCTGCACGTCGTGCGACCCCCTTGCCTGGGTGGGACGGAAGGAACTGCTCGCGCATCAGGTGGACGCACGCTGTCCGCCGGGTGTGCCGTTTCTCCGAACTATACGATCGGATCACCACAAATCGTCCGCGCGGCATACGCTGCTCGTAGTGCACCCGAACAGGTGGGAGACGACGTGACGGCCGAGCATGCGGACACGCCGGACGGCCCGGCGGAGACCGGGGGCACCCGTGCCGGAGCGACCGGTGACGACCTGCTCCACGGACTCGAGGTGGACGACCGGCGCCCGGAGCGGCCCGTGCTCCTCGACGCCGACGGCACCCCGATCGAGACATGGCGGGAGAACCACCCCTACGACCGCAAGATGCGCAGGTCCGAGTACGAGAGGACGAAGCGGATCCTGCAGATAGAGCTCCTCAAGATGCAACGGTGGGTGAAGGACACCGGCCGGCGGATCGTGGTGGTCTGCGAAGGACGGGACGCGGCCGGCAAGGGCGGCACCATCCAGAGGTTCACGGAACGCCTGAACCCCCGCGGTGCCCGCGTGGTCGCCCTGGAGAAGCCGACCGAGCGGGAGGCGGGGCAGTGGTACTTCCAGCGCTACGTGGCCCACCTGCCGGCCCGTGGCGAGATCGTCTTCTTCGACCGCTCCTGGTACAACCGCGCGGGGGTCGAACGGGTCATGGGGTTCTGCACGGAGGCCGAGTACCGCCTGTTCCTCGAGCAGGCGCCGATGTTCGAGCAACTGCTCACCGACGACGGCATCCTGCTGGTGAAGTTCTGGTTCTCGGTCTCCCGGGCCGAGCAGCGCACCCGGTTCGCGATCCGCCAGGTCGATCCGGTGCGGCGCTGGAAGCTGTCCCCCATGGACCTGTCCTCGCTCGACCGCTGGGACGACTACACCACGGCCAAGGTCGAGATGTTCCGCGCGACCGACACCCCCCACGCGCCGTGGACGGTCGTGAAGAACAACGACAAGCGCCGGGGCCGGCTCGAGGCCATGCGCAGTCTCCTCGACCGCTGCGACTATCCGGCGAAGGACCACGAGGCGCTGGGCAGGCCGGACCCGTTGATCGTGGGCTCGGCGGACACCCTGCTGGAGGCCGGTGAGGAACCCGCGGCCCTCTCACCGACCCCCCTCGCCGGCCCCGGCTACGGGCCGGGCAGCCACCCGGACACGGAGTGAGCGCCGGCCCGCGCTCCGGTCACCCCAGGGGCACCGCCACCTCGCCCGCGCCCCGCGCCTGAGCCCCGCCGGCGACGCGCACCGTGAACGGGCGGTCGGTCCCGGAGGCCGTGACCCGCAGGACGTCGCCGTCCCGCCGGACGCGGAAGGCCGCGGCCGGCAGCCCCGCCGTGTCCGGCACGGTGATCTCGGCCGCGTAGTCGGGCGCGGCCGGAGGGTGCACGAGCAGGACCGGCGCGTCCAGCCAGTCGCCGTCGGGCCGTGCGTCGTCGCCGGCCAGCGGCAGGACGGCGCCCTCCCGGACGTAGAGCGGAAGGCTGTCGTAGCCGTGCCGCTCGGTGCGCCACCGGGGGCCGGTGACCCGTTCGCCGCTGAGCAGGTGGGTCCAGGTGCCCTCCGGCAGGTAGACCTCCACCTCGCCGTCCTCGGTGAACACCGGCGCGACGAGGAGGTCGGGACCCAGCATGTACTGGCGGTCGAGGGGACGGCACGCCGGGTCGTGCGGGAACTCCAGCACCATGGGCCGCATCATCGGGACGCCCGTGCGGTGGGCCTCGACGGCGGCGCCGTACAGGTACGGCATGAGGCGGTGCTTGAGCAGGGTGAACCGCCGGGCGACGTCGACCGCCTCGTCGCCGAACTCCCACGGCACCCGGTACGACGAGGAGCCGTGCAGCCGGCTGTGGGAGGACAGCAGGCCGAAGGCGAGCCAGCGCTTGAAGACCGAGGGCACGGGCGTGCCCTCGAAGCCGCCGATGTCGTGGCTCCAGAAGCCGAACCCGCTCAGGGACAGGGACAGACCGCCCCGCAGCGACTCGGCCATCGCCTCGAAGGACGACCAGCAGTCACCGCCCCAGTGCACGGGGTACTGCTGCCCGCCCGCGGTCGCGGACCGGGCGAAGAGCACGGCCTCGCCCTGCCCGCGCTCCTTCTCCAGGAGCTCGAACACCGTCTGGTTGTACAGGTGGGTGTAGTAGTTGTGCATCCGCTCGGGATCGGAGCCGTCGTGCCAGACGACATCGGTGGGGATGCGCTCGCCGAAGTCCGTCTTGAAGCAGTCCACCCCCTGGTCCAGCAGGGGCTTGAGCTTCGACTGGAACCAGGCGCGGGCGTCCGGACTGGTGAAGTCGACCAGACCCATGCCGGCCTGCCACAGGTCCCACTGCCACACGTCGCCGTCCGGACGGCGCACCAGGTGACCGAGGGCGGCGGCCTCGTCGAAGAGCGGTGACTTCTGGGCGATGTAGGGGTTGATCCAGAGGCTGATCCGCAGCCCCTTCTCCTTGAGCCGGGCCAGCATGCCGTCCGGGTCCGGGAAGACGTCCGGGTCCCACCGGAAGTCGCACCACTGGTACTCGCGCATCCAGAAGCAGTCGAAGTGGAAGACGGACAGCGGGATGCCGCGCTCGGCCATGCCGTCGACGAACGACGTCACCGTCCGCTCGTCGTAGGACGTGGTGAAGGAGGTGCTGAGCCACAGGCCGAAGGACCAGGCGGGCGGCAGGGCCGGGCGGCCGGTGAGGGCCGTGTAGCGGGTGAGGACGTCCTTCGGGGTGGGGCCGGCGACGACGTAGTACTCCAGCGACTGGTCCTCGACGCTGAACTGGACCTGGCCGACGGACTCGGAGCCGACCTCGAAGGACACCGCGCCGGGATGGTTGACGAAGACGCCGTAGCCGCGGGAGGACAGGTAGAACGGGACGTTCTTGTAGGCCTGCTCGCTGCTCGTGCCGCCGTCGGCCTGCCAGACGTCCACGGTCTGGCCGTTCTTGACGAACGGGGTGAAACGCTCGCCCAGGCCGTAGATCTGCTCGCCGACGCCGAGCGCCAGCCGGCTCAGCATGTGGTGCGCCCCGTCACCGGTCGTGGCGAAGGCGGTGCTCTTGGCGCCCGCGCGGGTCAGTTCGCGTCCGTCCGCGTCGTGGAAGGTGAGGGCGAAGGGGCCGGCCCCGTCGAGGCGGAGGGTCAGCGGTCCGCTGGTCAGCTCGGTGACGGTGCCGTCCCGGCGCACCGTCCCCGCGCCGTCCGCCGCGCCGGTGAGGGCGAAGTCGGGCCCCGGGCGTCGCTTGCCCGCGTGATGGGTGACCCGGACGCCGATGACACCTTCGGCGGGGGAGAAGCACTCGACCGTGAGCAGAGGCGCGTTGAGCGTGTCACCCCTGCGGGTCACTTTCCTCACGGCGGCGTAACCGGTGAAGCGCTTCGATTCAGGGCGTACATCACGCACTTCGGTGGCGTACGAGATCTGGACACCCTCACGGATGAGCCAGAAACCGTCGGTGAACTTCATGGTCTTCCTCGGAGGGGGAGGGGACAGAGGCGGAAGGAAAGCCTCTGACCAGGAACTATGGCAGGAGTGGCGGAACCTGTCACGCCCCGGCGTGAGTAGGTCGTACGGTCGGGGGGCTAGCGCGACCGGCTCTCGCTGACGTATTAGTAATCAGGCCAAACAAATTACACCCGGTGCAGCGCTGCGCAACACCTCGGCGGGATCCGCCACAAGTCGAAGCGCTTCACCACCCTCCCCCGAAGAGTCACCAGCTCAGCGCCCGTTGAGCCGGTCCCACACAAGGGCACCCACCGTGACAGCACATCCTCCGGTCGCCGCACCCCGCACGCGCGGACGCTCGCGCAGAGCCGTCACCTCGTTCGCCGCCGTCTCCGTCCTGATCTCCTCGGCGGCGCTGGCCGGCTGCGCACAGCAGCGCGACGACGACGTGTACACCGTGATGAACTCCTCGACCGACGAGACCTACCACCGCTGGGACGCCGAGGCGATGGCCCGCTGCGGCAAGCGGCTGGGGGTGACCGTCGAGCAGCAGAGCGTCCCCGCGTCGCAGGTGATGACGAAGGCGCTGCGCATGGCCTCGTCGAAGTCGCTGCCGGACATCGTGCAGTTCGACGCCTCCGAGATGCCGACCTTCGCCGAGGCCGGCGGGCTCGTCGACCTGCGCACCCTCGGCCTCGGCACCGAGGACGTCCCCGAGGGCATCGTCGACTTCGGCTCCTACGAGGGCACGTACTACGGTGCGGCCCGCTCCGTGAACACGCTCGCGCTCTTCTACAACAAGGACATCCTGGACGAGGCGGGCGTGAAGGTGCCCACCACCTGGGAGGAACTGCGCCAGGCGGCGAAGAAGCTGACCCGGGGCAAGCGGTACGGCCTGGCGCTCAGCGCGGGCGGCGCCGAGGACGGCGTCTTCCAGTTCACGCCGTTCATGTGGTCCAACGGCGGCGACGAGACGGACCTGGACAGTCCGGAGGTCGTCGAGGCGCTCGACTACTGGAAGGCGCTGCTGCAGGACGGGTCGCTGTCCAAGTCCACGGTCAACTGGACCCAGGCCGACGTGAACGACCAGTTCATGGCGGGGAACGCCGCGATGATGATCAACGGCCCGTGGCAGGTCGAGACCCTCAACACCAAGAAGTCGCTGCACTGGGAGATCGCGCAGATCCCCGTCCCCGAGAGGGGCGCCGACTCGGTGGGACCGCTCGGCGGCGCCGTGCTCACCGTGCCCGACACGGGCGACACCGAGCGCGAGAAGACGGCGGGCCGGATCGTCGCCTGTCTGGCGAGCGAGGAGGAACAGCTCACCTACGCCCTGAACAGCTGGATGGTCCCGGCCAACGAGAAGACCGCCGCCGAGTGGCGCGAGCGGGTGCCCGAGCTGGACGCGCTGGCCGACCAGGTCGCCGCCGCCCGCTCCCGCACCGCCAAGCTCGGCGCCGGCTGGTCGGGCGTGTCGCTCGCCCTGCAGAGCGCCTTCCAGTCCGCCCTGACCGGCCAGTCCAGCGAGGCCGCCCTGAAGCGCGCCCAGCAGCGCGCCACGAGCGGGAACTGAGGTACGCGCCCATGACCACGTCCACCGTCACCGCCCCGGTGTCCGCCGAGACGCCGGGGAAGACCGCCGCGCCGGACCCGGACCGGGCGCGCCTGCGCCGCAGAATCGCCCAGTGGGGCTTCGTCGCCCCCGCCGTCGTCTTCATGCTGCTGTTCTTCGGCTACCCGCTCGTCCGCAACGTCGTGATGAGCTTCCAGCACTACACGCCGAAGACGTTCTTCACCGGTGAGGCACCCTTCAACGGCACCGACAACTGGTCGGCCGTCTTCCAGGACGCCCTCTTCGGCAAGGCGCTGTGGCACACCCTCGTCTTCACCGCCGGCTCCCTGCTCGGCCAGTTCTGCATCGGCCTCGCCCTCGCCGTCTTCTTCAACCGCAGGTTCCCCCTCGGCGGCGTCCTGAGGTCGCTGATCCTGCTGCCCTGGCTGGTGCCCATGGTGGTGTCCGGCATCGTCTGGCGCCGCATCCTCGACCAGGACACCGGCGTGCTGAACACCTTCCTGGACGCCCTGGGACTCGGCGGTCACACCCCGTGGCTCACCAGCCCCGACATGGCCCTGCTCTCGGTGATCCTGGTCAACATCTGGATCGGCATCCCGTTCAACATGGTCATCCTCTACGGCGGCCTCCAGGAGATCCCGAAGGAGCTGTACGAGGCGGCCTCCCTGGACGGTGCCTCGGCCTGGCGCACCTTCCGCTCCGTCACCCTGCCGATGCTCAAGCCGGTGATCACGGTCGTCCTCGTCCTCGGCTTCATGTCGACGGTCAAGATCCTCGACCTGATCCTCGCCCTCACCGACGGCGGCCCCGCCGACGCCACCCAGACCCTGGGCACGCTCACCTACCAGAACTCCTTCGTGGAACTGGACTTCGGTGCGGGCGCGGTCGTCGGCAACGTGCTCATCATCGTCTCCGCGGTGTTCGCGGTGTTCTACCTGCGGGCCAACCGCACCGAGGGGAAGTGACCGACATGGCCGCCCACGCACCCACCGCGTCCCGGCGCCGCTGGGGCTCCACCGTCGCCGGTGTGCTCGTCCTCGCCGTGATGCTCTTCCCGCTGTACTGGATGCTCAACACGGCACTCCAGCCCGAGTCGGGCCTGCTCCAGGTCGACCCGGTGCCCGGCAGCCTGGACCTGTCCGGATTCTCCAAGGCCCTCACCGACCAGGGCGGTCACCTGCTGACCTCCCTGGCGGTCTCGCTCGGCGCCGTCGCCGTCTGCCTCGCGGTCTCCGCCCCCGCGGCCTACGGGCTGGCCCGCTTCGGCCTGCGCGGCTCGCGCACCATCGTCTTCGGCACCCTGATCACGCAGATGGTGCCGGGCATCGTCATCGCCAACGCCCTCTACAACTCGTACGTCGACCTGGGCCTGGTGAACTCCTACTTCGGCCTGATGCTCGCGGACGCCTCGCTCGGCATCCCGTTCTCCATCGTGCTGATGCGCTCCTTCATGGTGTCCATCCCGGGCGAGGTCATCGAGGCCGCCGAGATCGACGGCGCCGGACCGGTACGGGTCTTCCTGCGCGTCGTGCTGCCGATGAGCCGCAACTCCCTGATCACCTCCGGCCTGTTCGCGTTCCTGTTCTCGTGGAGCGACTTCATGTTCGCGCTCACCCTGAACACCACCGACGACGTCAAGCCGATCACGCTGGGCATCTACCAGTACATCGGCGCCCACGTCGGCGACTGGGGCTCGGTGATGGCCGCGTCCGTGCTCTCCGCCGTTCCGGCCGCGGTCCTGCTCGTCCTCGCCCAGAAGTACATCGCCGCCGGCATCACCGGCGGTTCCGTCAAGTGACCACCGCACGTCTGGAGACAGCCACCCGCATGAGTGACCTCCCCCGCTTCCCGTCCGGCTTCGTCTTCGGTGCCGCGACCGCCTCGTACCAGATCGAGGGGGCGGCGCACGAGGACGGCCGCGGCCCCTCGATCTGGGACACCTACAGCCACACCCCCGGTCTGGTGGCGAACGGCGACACCGGCGACGTCGCCTGCGACCACTACCACCGCTACCCCGAGGACGTGGCCCTGCTGCGCGACCTGGGCGTGGACTCCTACCGCTTCTCGATCGCCTGGCCGCGCGTGGTGCCCGGGGGGTCGGGCCCGGTGAACGCCAAGGGCCTGGACTTCTACTCCCGTCTGGTCGACGAACTGCTCGAGGCGGGCATCGAACCGGCCGCCACCCTCTACCACTGGGACCTCCCGCAGGCCCTCGAGGACCGGGGCGGCTGGCGGGTGCGGGAGACGGCGGAGCGGTTCGCCGAGTACACGGCGGTGGTCGCGGAGCACCTGGGCGACCGGGTGCCGCGCTGGATCACCCTCAACGAGCCGTGGTGCAGCGCCTTCCTGGGCTACTCCGTCGGCCGGCACGCCCCCGGCGCCCGCGAGGGCCGGGGCGCGCTGGCCGCCGCCCACCACCTGCTGGTCGGCCACGGCCTGGCGGTCGAGGCACTGCGGGCGGCCGGGGTGCGCGAGGTCGGCATCACGCTCAACCTCGACCGCAACCTGCCGGCCACCGACTCCCCCGCAGACCTGGCGGCCGTGGTCCGCGCCGACACCCAGCACAACCTGGTGTGGACCGAGCCGATCCTCGCGGGCCGCTACCCGGCCACGGAGGAGGAGACCTGGGGCGAGCTGATCACCGGCGCGGACTTCCGGCGGGACGGCGACCTGGAGCTGATCTCCCGGCCGCTGGACTTCCTCGGCGTCAACTACTACCGGCCGATCGTGGTCGCCGACGCCCCGTACCGCGAGAGCGACCCGGCCCGGCGGGTGGCGACCGACAACCGCTACGAGGAGGTCGAGCTCCCCGGCGTGCGGCACACGGCGATGGGCTGGCCGGTCGTCCCGGACGCGTTCACCGATCTGCTGGTGCGGCTGAAGGAGCAGTACGGCGACGCGCTGCCGCCCGTCCACATCACGGAGAACGGCTCCGCGGAGGACGACCGGGTCACCGCCGACGGCGCGGTGCACGACGCCGACCGGGTGGCCTACCTGCGCGACCATCTCACCGCGCTCGGGGCGGCGATGGACGCGGGCGTGGACGTGCGCGGGTACTACGTGTGGTCGCTGCTGGACAACTTCGAGTGGGCCTTCGGCTACGACAAGCGCTTCGGCATCGTCCGGGTCGACTACGCCACCCAGCGGCGCATCCCGAAGGACAGCTACCACTGGTACCGGGGCATGATCGCCGCCCAGCGGCCCTGACGGGTCCCGGGCCCCCAGGCCGGGCGGCGCCTTCACGGTCGTCGAAGGCGCCGCCGGTCCACCGTGCCCGCCGACTCACGGTGCCGGCCGGGGCGCCCTGCCCGCCGGATCGCGCCGTCCGGCTCACCGGGCGGCGACCCGCGCCGGTTCCGCGCCGCCCGCCCCGGGAACGGCGGCGGGCTTGCGGAGCAGGAGCAGCGCCGCGTCGTCGTGGAGCCGGCCGCCCACATGTCCCAGCAGTTCCTCGTGCAGCGCCGCGAGGGTGCGGGCCGGCTCGTCGCACAGGTGCCGGGACAGGCACTCGGCGAGCGGGTAGAACTCACGGCCCTCGTCACGGGCCTCCGTGACACCGTCGGTGTAGAGCAGCAACTGGTCCCCCTCGCCGAACGACAGCACCTGAAGGCTCGGTGTCTCGCCCGACAGGGCCCGCAGGCCCAGGGGCGGCGCCGGGCGGACGGGATCCACGGCCACCACGTCGGAGCCGCGGATCAGCAGGGGAGGCGCGTGTCCGCAGTTGACCACCTCCAGGCGCCCGGTCTCCGGGTATCCGGCGACCACGGCGGTGACGAAGTCGTCGGCCCCGAGGTTGCGCGCCAGGCTCCGTTCGATCCTGCTGACGACGTCCAGCAGATCCGGCTCGTCGTGGGCGGCCTCCCGGAAGACACCGAGCACCAGAGCGGCGGTCCCCACGGCCGGCAGGCCCTTGCCGCGCACGTCGCCGACGATCAGCCGGACCCCGTGGGGGGTCGGGATCAGTGCGTAGAGGTCACCGCCGATCCTGGCCTCCGCCGCGGCCGCGCTGTAGTGGACGGCCACCTGGAACGGGCCGACGGTCTCGGGGACCGGCGCGAGCAGGGCGTGCTGCGCGGTCTCCGCGACGGAGCGGACGGCCGCCAGCACCCGCTCGCGACGTGCGCGCAGGGCACTGGCGAGCGTGCCCGCCAGGGTGACGGTCGCCAACGCGGTGAGCACGGCGGTCAGTGCCGATGCGGGCACGCCGTGACGGACGCCGATCGTCGCGCCCAGGAGCGCGGCGAGAGAGCCGACACCGAGGACTTCGTACGGTCCGCTGGTGGCCGCCGCCAGCGCGGGCGCGGTGGCGAGCAGCGGCAGCCAGATCCTCCCCGTGCCGTCGGCGAGGTTGACGAGCACGACGATCCACACGATCAGCAGGGGCAGCGCGGGCGTACCGGCGACCAAGCGCGCGAGGGCCCGCGTCCGGGGCGATGCCGCGCGTTCCGTTCTCCGCCTGTACCGCCGTGTCCGCCAATGGTCGCGTCCTTGCTGTCGGGCGTGACTCATGTGTCGTCCGCTGTCCTCACCTTTGCGCGGCATGCGCTCCTGAAATGTCTGCTTTATCAGCAAAGATGATCGTATCGAACGTCACAAGGGCGTGTTTTTCAGATAGTGAGCGAAAGTCCCCGGGTCACGCGTCCCGCGGCCGGGAGAAGCCGCTCGCGGACCTCGTCGAGCCGGGACAGCCGGTCCGCCGGCATCGACACGCCGAGCGCCCCCAGCGTCCGCCCGCTGCGGACGGGCACCGCGACGCAGACGGTCCCGAGGGAGTACTCCTCCAGGTCCGCGACCGCCGGGGCCAGCGGGGCGGACTCCAGCTGGCGGATCAGCTCCGTGGCCGTGGTGATCGTCCGGGGGGTGAGGTCGTTGAGGGGGTGCCGGGAGAGGTAGTCCTGGCGCGCCTCGTCGTCCAGCTCCCGCAGCACGGACTTGCCCAGCGCGGTGGCGTGCCCGGCGTCCTCGAAGCCCACCCAGAGGTCGACCCGGGGCGTGCGGGGACCGTCGACGATCTCGGCGACCCGGATCTCGCCGTCCTCGTAGAAGGTGAGGTAGGCGGCGGTCGAGAGCTCGTCCCGCAGCGCGGCGAGCGCCGGCCGGACCCGGCTGAGCAGCGTCTGTCCGCGGCTCGCCGTGTGCAGGGTCTGCAGCCTGTCGCCCAGGACGAACCCGCCGTCGTCCAGTTTGCGCAGGTACCCGTCGTGCACCAGCGTGCGCAGCAGGTGGTAGGCCGTGGCCAGGGGCAGTCCCGTCTCGCGCGCCAGCTGTTTCGCCGGCGCGCCGTTCTGATGTGCGCTCGCCGCCTCCAGCAGCCGGAAGGCCCGCTGGACGGAGGAGATGAGGGTCGGACCCGCACCCATGTGACCAGCCTGCGCCAGGCGTCCGCCACAGGCAAGGGCGGACGGAGCGCTCCGCCGTCGCCCCGGGGATCCGGGCCGGTCGACACTTCCCATCATGACGCGACTGTTTGCCTAAATCCTGTAGGCAAATGCATAATCGGCTTCGTCGACAGGGAGGACGGTTGTGGCACGTGCAGGACTGACCGCGGAACGCCTGGCCCGGGCGGGAGCCGAACTCGCCGACGAGGTGGGGTTCGAGCAGGTGACCGTGTCGGAGCTCGCCAGGCGCTTCGACGTCAAGGTGGCGAGCCTGTACTCGCACGTGAGGAACTCGCAGGACCTCAGGACCAGGATCGCGCTGCTCGCCCTGGAGGAACTCGCGGACCGGGCCGCCGACGCGGTGGCCGGGCGGGCCGGCAAGGACGCGCTGGCCGCCCTCGCCGACGTGTACCGCGACTACGCCAGGGAGCACCCCGGCCGCTACGCCGCGGCCCAGTTCCGGCTCGCTCCGGAGGCGGCCGCGGCCAGTGCGGGCGTGCGGCACGCGCAGATGACGCGGGCGATCCTGCGCGGCTACGACCTGACCGAGCCGGACCAGACGCACGCGGTGCGGCTGCTGGGCAGCGTCTTCCACGGCTACGTCAGCCTCGAGATGGGAGGCGGGTTCAGCCACAGCGCCCCCGACACGCAGGAGACCTGGTCGCGCATCCTCGACGCCCTCGACGCCCTGCTGCGCAACTGGCCCGCCGCCCCCTGACGACTGGCCCGCCCCCGGACGCGTCCGGGGCTCCGACCGACCGGGCAATCCCGCTCCGCACCACAGACAGGCCGACCCGTGCACGACCACATGCCCAGCTGGACCACCACCCCCCTCACCGCCGGCCTCCTGCGCGGCGCCCTCGACCTGGAGCACACCGCGCGCGGGGTCCTGCCGCACCGGCTGCCCGCCCGGGCCCGTGCCCAGTGCACCGACGGACAGCTCCTGATGGCCGAGTCCCAGCCCTCCGGCGTGCGGCTCGTCTTCCGCACCCGGGCGACCGCCGTCGAACTGGACACGCTGCCCACCAAGCGGGTCTACGCCGGAGCCCCGCCACGTCCGGACGGCGTGTACGACCTGCTCGTCGACGGACGTCCGGCGGGCCGGGGCACCGTGCCCGGCGGCAACACCCTGTTCATCGACATGGGCAGCGGAACGTTCGACAGCCGGCCCGGCCCCGTGGGCACCCTCCGCTTCACCGGCCTGCCCGAGCGCGACAAGACCGTCGAGATCTGGCTGCCGCACGACGAGACCACCGAACTCGTCGCACTGCGCACCGACGCGCCCGTCGAGCCCGCACCCGAGCCGGGGCGCCCCGTGTGGCTGCACCACGGCAGCTCCATCAGCCACGGATCCGACGCCGAGAGCCCCACCGCCACCTGGCCCGCGCTCGCCGCGGCGCTGGGCGGTGTGGAACTGGTCAACCTGGGACTGGGCGGCAGCGCCCTGCTCGACCCGTTCACGGCGCGGGCCATGCGCGACACCCCCGCCGACCTGATCAGCGTCAAGATCGGCATCAACCTCGTCAACACCGATCTGATGCGGCTGCGTGCCTTCACCCCGGCCGTCCACGGCTTCCTCGACACCATCCGCGAGGGCCACCCCACCACCCCGCTCCTGGTCGTCTCGCCCCTCCTGTGCCCCATCCACGAGGACACACCCGGCCCGAGCGCCCCGGACCTCGGCGGCCTCGCCGAGGGCAGGCTCCGGTTCCGGGCCGCGGGCGATCCCGCCGAGCGGGCCGCCGGCAAACTGACGCTCGCCGTCATCCGGGACGAGCTGAGCCGCGTCGTGGCGCAGCGGGCCGCCGACGACCCGAACCTGCACCACCTCGACGGCCGGGACCTCTACGGCGAGGCGGACTTCGCCGAGCTGCCGCTGCCCGACGGCCTCCACCCCGACGCGGCCGCCCACCGGCGCATCGGCGAGCGCTTCGCCGCCCTCGCCTTCGCGGACGGCGGCCCGCTTTCTCCGCCGGACCGGCCCGGACGAGAGGGACCGCGGTCCGGCAGGTGATGACCCGGGCCGGGGAGGTTACTCGGTGGCCGAACGGAAAACGTCGAGCCATCACAGCCATCACCGGGAGAAGTACTCATGTCCCACACCACGAGCGCACGCGAAGTGGTGGACGCCATCAAGGACGCCCACTTCCCCGCGGGCAAGGACGAACTGATCCAGGCGGCCCGCGAGGCCGGCGCCTCGGACGAGGCCGTCGCGGCGCTCCGCGGCATCCCGCCCGAGAGCTATGCCAACCGTGAGGAGGTGGCCCGGTCGGTGCGTGTGGACCCCGCCTCCGACCTCGGGACGTCTCCCGCGCAACGGGCCGAGCAGGCGCGTGCGGGGGGCAAGCAGGGGCAGTCGCAGCATCTGCGCGACGTGCCGAAGCCGCCGGTCGAGGAGGAACTGGACCGCTGAGGACGGCCCGGCGGCCGGGGCGCGCCGGGTGAGCGGACGGGGCCACCGGGCACGCCGGCGGCCCCGCTCCTTTCGGCGTGCCGGGACGAGGGTCAGGAGTAGAGCGCCTCGATCTCCTTGGCGTACGCCTCCTGCGCCGCTCGCCGCTTGACCTTGAGCGAGGGGGTCAGCAGCCCGTTGTCCTCGGTGAACTCGCCTTCGACGAGGGTGAAGGCGCGGATGGACTCGGCGCGGGAGACGGCCTGGTTGGCGTAGTCGACGGCCCTTTGGACGTCGGCGCGCATGCGCGGATCGCGGACGACGTCGGACAGCGGGGTGTCGGCGGGCATCCTGCGGACCGACAGCCAGTGGGCGACCGCCTCGGGGTCCAGGGTGATCAGCGCGGCGACGAAGGGGCGGTTGTCGCCGACGACGAGGCACTGGCCGACGGGCGGGCGGCTGCGCAGGCGGTCCTCCAGGACGGCCGGGGAGACGTTCTTGCCGCCGGCCGTGACGAGGATGTCCTTCTTGCGGCCGGTGATGGTGAGGTAGCCGTCCTCGTCGAGGGAACCGAGGTCACCGGTGGAGAACCAGCCGTCGTCGAGGACCTCGTCCGTGGCGGCCGGGTTGTTCCAGTAGGACCCGAAGACGATGCCGCCCTTGATCTGGACCTCGCCGTCGGCGGCGATGCGGACCGCGGTGCCCGGGACGGGGAGGCCGACCGTGCCGGGGCGCGGGCCCAGCGGCGGGACGATGGTGGCGGCGGCGGAGGTCTCGGTCAGGCCGTAGCCCTCGTAGACCATGATCCCGGCCGCGTAGAAGAAGAGGTTGAGGTCGCGTTCCAGGGGCGAGCCGCCGCTGATGGCGTACCGCAGGCGCCCGCCGAGCTCTTTCCGCACACGGCGGTAGACCAGCAGGTCGTAGAGGGCCCAGGCGGCGTACAGGCCGGGGCCGGGACCCCTGCCCCGGCCCAGGAACCGGTCCAGGTGGGCCTCGCCGAAGCGGACGGCGACGCGGTGGGCGCGATCGAAGGAGGAGCCGCGGCCGATCTTCTCGGCGGTGGCGCGGCCGGTGTCGTGGATCTTCTCGAAGAGGTACGGGACGCCGACGAGGAAGGTCGGGCGGAACGCCTTCAGGGCGGGGCGGAGCTCGTCGGGCTTGATGCTCGGGCAGTGGCCGATCTCGATGCGCGCCATCAGGCAGGAGATCTGCAGGGTGCGGCCGAGGATGTGGGCGAGCGGGAGGAAGAGCAGCGTGGAGGCGGCCTGGCCGGTGACCTCCTTGAAGACCGGGTGCAGCAGCTCGACGGTGTTGGCCGCCTCGGCGTGCAGGTTGGCGTGGGTGAGGACGCAGCCCTTGGGGCGCCCGGTGGTGCCGGAGGTGTAGCAGAGCGTGGCGGTCGTGTCGGGGGTCAGGGCGCCGCGGCGCCGGGTGACCTCCTCGTCGGGGACGTCCCGGCCGAGCGCGGTGAGCTCGGCGAGGGCTCCCGCGTCCAGCTCCCAGACGCGCGGGGGAGAGGGGCGGGCGGCGGTGGCGGCGGTGACGGTGGCGGTGTTGCCCGGGGTCTCGGTGACGACGTACCGGGCGCCGGAGTCACGGACGATCCACTCCACCTGCTCCGCGGAGGAGGTGGCGTACACGGGGACGGTCTGGCCGCCGGCGGACCAGACCGCGAAGTCCAGGACGGTCCACTCGTAGCGGGTGCGGGACATCACGGCCACCCGCTCGCCCGGTGCGAGACCGGCGGCGATCAGCCCCTTGGCCACGGCGGTGACCTCCTGGGCGAAGACCGCCGCCGTGACCGGTTGCCAACCGCCCTGCCGCTCCCGGCGCAGGACGACCGCGTCCGGCGCCTCGGCGGCGTTGGCGAAGGGGATGTCGGCCGTGCTGCCGGTGGTCGGCCGCGGGGCGAGGGCCGCCGCCCGGGCCTCGCGGACGACGCCGTGCTCGTCCCTGGTGATCTCGACCCGGCTGCGACGCGCCAGGCCGGTGCGTCGTTTCGCTCGTTTCAGATCCTTGCGTACGCCCATGACGGCTCCCGGTCGCGGCTGATGCTGTCGTACTGGTGCTGTCCTGCCCACTTACTTACTCAGGAGTCAACTTACCCGTGCGTAAGGATCAGTCAATGGGCCGGGTCAGGTCAGGCGGTCCGCCGTGCGGATCACCTCGGCCAGCTCGCGGACGTCCTCGTCCTCGGTCCTGTCCGCCAGCTCGGCGGCATGCTCGGAGAGCTCGCCGAGTCCCGGGGCACCGGGCAGGGCGCTGTGACGGCGGTCGGAGGAGCGCAGGGCGTCGGCGAAGTAGGCGGCGGTCGCGGTGAGGGTCAGGTCGCGGTGCGCCGTCCACACGGAGTCGTCGAGGTCGGCGGTCTCCACGTCGCCGGTCTCCTCGTGGGGCGCACGGGTGTCGGGGTCGAGCCAGCGGACGGTGACCGTGGCCAGGTGCCCGTCGGCGTCGGCGTACGTGCGCACCGCGTACAGGGCGGTGACGGTGTGGCCGGGTCCGACCTCGCCGCCGTCGACGCGGTCGTCGCGGAAGTCGTCGTCGGCGACGCGGCGGTTGTCGTAGCCGACGAGGCGGAACTCGGAGACCGCGGCCGGGTCGAAGGCGACCTGGGCCTTGGCGTCACGGGCCGTCAACTCGATGGCACGGGGCAGTTCTTCGCAGAAGACCTCGCGGGCGTCCTCCTCCTCGGACACGTACACCGTGTGGCCGTCGCCCCGGTCGGCGAGGCGCTCCATGAGGGCGTCGCCGTAGTCGCTGCCGACGCCGACGCCGAAGAGGGTGATGCCGTGCGCGCGGCGGGCCTCGAAGATGCGCTCGAGGATCGCGTCGGCGTCGGTCTCGCCGGTGTTGGCGAGGGCGTCGGAGACGAGGACGACCCGGTTGGTGGCACCCTCGCGCAGCCCCTCGACGGCGGTCTCGTACCCGGTCTCGACCCCGGCGCCGAGGTTGGTGGACCGGGTCGGCTCCAGGCTGTCGACGGCGTCGTGGACCTCGGCGCGGTTGCCGCCGAGACGGGTCATCGGCAGGACGGTCTCCGCCTCGTCGCTGAAGGTGACGAGGGCGACCGAGTCGTCGTCGCGCAGCCGGTCCGTCATCACGGAGAGGGACCTCCGGGCGAGGTCGAGGCGTCCCGGCTCGGCCATCGAGCCCGAGACGTCGACGACGAACGTGAGGGCGGCGGGCGGGCGTTCGCCGCCCGGCTCCGCGGACCGGGTGGCCAGCCCCACGCGGACCAGGCTCCAGTCCTCCTCGTCGGTGCGGGCGCCGTCCACGGTGACCGTGAAACCGTCGCCGTCGGGACGTTCGTAGTCCTGCCGGAAGCTGTTGACGAACTCCTCGGGGCGGACGGTCGCCGGGTCGGGCAGCCGGCCCTCGGCGAGCGCGCGGCGGGCGTAGCCGTAGGAGGCGGTGTCGACGTCGAGGGCGAAGGTGGACAGGTGGCCGGGGGCGACCTCGCGGGAGTCCTGCTCGCCCTCGCGCCGTTCACCGCCGTCCGGTCCGCCCCGGTCGGGGGCGGGCAGCGGGACCGAGCCGTTCCCTCCGCGATCGTACGAACCGTCACTCGCCTTGCCGCTGTTGTCGTTCGTCCCGCTGCACCCGGTGAGCAGCAGGCCGCTCGCCGCCGTGAGCGCGAGCAGCGCCCCGCCCAGCCGTCGTGTCCCGTGCCACTTCATCGTCCGTTCCCCCTCGGTCCGTCGACATCGGCTTCTGCGACTGTGACGCCGGAGCGGGCCGGAACGTGCGGTACGGAGCGTTGCAGGTGAGTCTCGAAGAGGGCACGGCAAGGGCCCGCCGAGACCGGTAGGTGATCCTCCGTTGACCTGGGGCGCCGTGTCTGCGCGCGTGGAACCGCGGAAGGCCAGGGAGAACGGCACGCGTGCGCGCGTTACGAAGAACGGGACAGGGGCGGGCTCCGGAGCGGCCGTCCCCCCTCGGTCGCAACCTGCCGCCGCCCGGAGCAGGGGCGGCGCCCCTGCCGATACGGCTCCGGCCGCCGCCGGAGACGGCCCGCGCCGCGCGCCCGACGTCGGACCGCCCGTGGGCCGGCCCTGGCGCGCTCGGTCCCCGCGGGCTGCCCGGCACACGGGGACCGGTGTGCCCGGGCCGATCCCGCGGCGTCGCTCCCGTCCCTCACCACCGGTTGCGCGCCTCCTCCGCCCATCCGGTGAGCCCGTCGAGCTCCACCCATGTGCCGTCGTCGGCCCGCGCCCGCCCCGTGAAGCGGCCGAAGCACGGGTGCGCCTCGTTGGCCGCCACGCCCAGGCCGGTCCTGGCGGCCCTCTCGTGGAACGGGCGGAACTCGGCCCCCGCACGGGGCCCGGTGACGCGCCGGGGACGCAGCCGGTCCGTGCGGTCGTAGGTCCAGGCCGGCTCGTCGCCGATCTTGTGGAGGCGGCCGTCGAGGAACAGGGCGTTCTCGGTCGAGCCGGTCCCGTCGGTCCACGTGCCGCCGAGCTGGACGGCGCACCCGGGACCGCAGCCCGCCGCCCAGTTCCAGGTGACGGCGCACGGCCACTTGCCGCACCCGTGGTCGAGGGCGGCGAAGCAGTCGGACCCGCCGATCGGGAACTGCTCCGAGCCGAGCGTGAGGAGTCCGCGCACGGGACGGCCGAGGTCCTTCACGGTGTACTGGAAGCGGCGCCGGCTCCAGGGCACGACGCCGAGCGACCGTGGCCGTCCGGCAGCGGGACCCCGGCCCGCAGGCCGAAGCCCGGGGCGACGGCGCTGATGGTGGTGCTGGGCGAGTTCGATCGCCACACCGCCGCCCCGGACCGAGGCCGTCCCGGCGCCGCTGCGTTCGGGCATCCGGACGCCGCGCGACGGCGGCGTCACGACGTCCTCGGGCAGTTCGCGGCCGGTCGACCGGTCCAGGACGTAGACGCCGTGCACCCCGGCGTGGTCGAGCGAGGAGGCGACCAGGCCGACGATGTGCGAAGGGGTGACGATGCCCCAGTGCTCCCAGCGTTTGGCACGCCCCAGCCGCGCAGGTTCGAGCGGTGCGGCGGGCGCCGGGTCCAGCCGACCGCGGCGGGATCGAGCCGACCGTCGGGCAGGCACGGGTCGACAGGGGCGGTGATCTCGCGTCCGGTGGTCACGGCAACCGCTGCCTTTCGTCCGGGTGAGGAGGTCGTCGACGTGAGGCCGCCGGTGGCCGAAGCGCCGGTGACCCGCACGCGGCCGTCGACGGACGGACCGTGTCCGCCGTGCTCCGGCAGGACGAGGGCACCCCGGTCCGCACGTCGAACGGCACCACGAGGGCCTCCGCGCCGCGCCGGACCTTCCCCGCACACCCCCTTCCTCCCTTCGGCGGGCGGAACGCGTACCGTCCGGCCGTATGGAACCACCGGCTCACCCACAGCCCGCACCCGGCACCCGGCGCCGGGCCCGTGACCTCGGCATCGTCATCGGGCAGGCCGCCACCGGGCCCCTCAACGCGATCACCGATGTGCCGGGCGTCCGCGTCGGTCACACCACCGTCCGCCGGCAGCCCGACGTGCACAGCGGGGTCACCGCCGTCGTGCCCGATGCCGTCGGGCCTCACGCACCGCTGCCCGCAGGGGTGTTCACCGGCAACGGCTACGGCAAACTCATCGGCACGACCCAACTCACCGAGCTCGGCACGCTGGAGACCCCGATCCTGCTCACCTCCACCCTGTCGGCCTTCCGCGTCGCCGACGCCCTCGTCGGCTGGATGCTCCAGCGGCCCGGATGCGAGGAGGTGCGGAGCCTCAACCCCGTCGTGGGGGAGTGCAACGACGGCTTCCTGTCCGACATCCGCGCACGGCCCGTCCACGAGGAGCACGTCCGGGCCGCCCTCGACACGGCGTCCGGCGGGACGGTGGCCGAGGGCTGCGTCGGCGCGGGAACAGGCATGGTCGCACTGGGTTTCAAGGCCGGCATCGGGACCGCCTCACGCACCGCGGACCTGGGAGGCCGGTGCTTCACCACGGGCGTCCTGGTGCAGGCGAACTTCGGCGGCACACTGCGGGTGCTCGGCCGCACCGTCACCCCGCAGTCCACGGGCCTCGACGCCGGCGGGCCGGAACCGGTCGCGGAGACCGGCTCCTGCATGATCGTGGTGGCCACGGACGCCCCTCTCGACGCCCGGCAGCTCACCCGTGTCGCGCGGCGCGCGGTGTTCGCCCTGGCCCGCACGGGCGCGGCCTACAGCCACGGCAGCGGCGACTACGCCGTGGCGTTCGGCACGCGGCCGGACGCCGGCGCCCCTGTGCCGGACGCCGGACTGGGGCCGCTGTTCGAAGCGGTCCTCGACGGGGTCGAGGAGGCGGTGCTCAACTCCCTGCTCGCCGCGACGACGACCACCGGCTTCGGCGGCCGGACCGTGCCGGCGCTCCCGGCGGACCTCCTGCTCGCCGCCCTCGCGGCCCCCGCGGTGTCACCGGCGCGCTGACGGCGGACAGTTCGCCGCCGAGGGGAGCTCCGGGGCCGGGCACCCTCCCGCCCGGCCCGGCCGCACGGAGCGGCGTCGGCCGGAACCAGCGGTTCACGAGCCGGCCCCCGCGGCGGGCGGCCTCAGCGAGAGCGTGCCGTCGGGCTCGAGGACCGGGCGCACGCCGGCGCTGACCCGGTCGAGGGTCGCGTGCATCCAGGAGGCGTCCCGGTACGGGGCGGGCTCCAGCCGCATGCGCCGGGAACGCAGGGGCACCATGCGCAGGCCGACGAACCGGCCGGTGTCCGCCGCCACCGTGACGAAGTAGGCGAGCCGGAGGTCGTCACGGTACTCCTCGTGACCGCCGATGCCCTCGTAGTCGTCGATGAAGTCGCCGCAGCCGTGCAGGACCAGCCTCCGCCGGTGCACCTCGAGGGGGCGGGGGTGGTGCGAGGAGTGCCCGTGGACGAGGTCGACGCCGCCGTCCACCAGGGCGTGCGCGAAACGGGTCTGCTCGCGGGGGACGCGATACCCCCAGTTGGAACCCCAGTGCACGGACACGACCACGATGTCGCCCGCACGCTTGGCCCGCCGGACGCGCCGCACCACCGCGTCGGCCGTGGCGGCCGACAGGTCGGGGACGTGGGCGACGCCCGGCCGGGCGGCGGTCGCCGCCCAGCCGGGCGGGATGCCGCTGGAACTCGCTCCGAGGGCGAGGACGAGGACCCGGCCGCCGGTTCCGACGGGGACGGCCACCGGCCCGTACGCCTCGTCGTCGCTCCGCCCGGCGCCCGCCACCCGCAGGCCCGCGCCGGCGAGGGTGTCCAGCGTCTCCTCCAGGCCCGCCCGGCCGAAGTCCAGCACGTGGTTGTTGGCCAGGACGCAGACGTGGGGCCGGGCCGCGGTGAGGGCGGGCACGTTGGCCGGATGCATGCGGTAGTGAACCCCCTTGCCGGGGGCGAACGCGTCACTGCGCGTGACGGACGTCTCGAGATTGACGATCCGGACGTCCGGGTCGGCCGCCTCCAGCAGCCGGAGTGCCTCACCCCACGGCCAGGACGGGGGCACGGGGGCCGGGATCGGGCCGTTGACCGACTCGGCCATGCGCACGTAGGACCGGGCGTCCGTGACGTAGTCCTCCCGCAGCGCGGGATCGCCGGGCCGCTCGAGGATCTGATCGACGCCGCGCCCGAGCATCACGTCGCCGCACAGGAACAGCGTGACCACACCGCCGCTGGTCATACTCCCACGGTAAGAGCTTCCGCCCGCCACGAGGGCGCGGGACCCTCCCGGGACCGGGAGGACCGCCGCCGTGCCGCCCGCGGAGCACGCCCCGGGCCGACAGGTCCGCTCCGGCCTTGTCCGCCGTTCCGGCCCGGCACTACCGTGCTGCGGTGGATCTCTTCTCACGCTCCTGGACGGCATTGCGCACGGCGGTCGCGGAGACCCCGGACGAGGATTTCGAGCGGCCGTCCGGCTGCTCCGGCTGGCTCGTGCGGGACCTGGTGTGCCACCTGGTCGTCGACGCCCAGGACGTCCTGATCACCTTGGTCACCCCCGCCGAGGACGAACCGACCGTGGACGCGGTCACCTACTGGAACCTCGTCGAGCCCCCGACCGGGGAGGACCCGCTCGATGCGCTGATCCCCCGGCTGGCCGCCGCCTACGGCGAGCCGCGGTGGCTGAAGTTCCACCTCGACGACGTCGGTTCCGCCGCGGGCCGCGCCGCCGGACTCGCCGATCCGGCCGCCCGCGTCAGCACGCGCGGCGAGGTGCTGACCGCGGGCGACTACCTGTCCGCGTACGTGCTCGAATGGACCCTGCACCACCTGGACCTGATCGCGCACCTGCCGTCGGCCGCCGGGCCGCCCGCCGAGACCCTCGCAGCGGCACGCGCGTCGCTGGAGAAGATCGCCGGGGCGTCCTTTCCCGCCTCGCTCTCCGACCGGGACGCGTTGCTGATCGGTACCGGACGCCGCACGCCGACCGACGCGGAGAAGGCCGCGCTGGGCGATGTCGCCGCGAGGCTCCCGCTCGTCCTCGGGTGAGCGGCCGTCCCGTGCCCCATGACCCGGACCGGGGCGGACCGCTCGTGCTCCCCTTCCTCAGGTTCCGCCACCGAAGGCCCGCCCCCCGCCTGCGAAGACGATCCGCGGCGGGGGCGGCGGGCCGGGGCACGGCGTCCGGTCCCGTCACCGGCCCACCCGCCCGTCGACGCGCTCCCGCAGCAGGTCGGCGTGCCCGCGGTGACGGGCGTACTCCTCGATCCGGTGCACCATCAGCCCCCGGAGCGGGGCCCGGTCCTTGTACGCGGCGTCGGCCACGGCCTGCTCGGCGACGGCCCCGTGGAGGCCGGCGTCACGCCCGCCGTACAGCTTCGGCGGCGGATCGCCGTCGCTGATCCGGTCGCGCCGGTCCCGTTCCACCTCGGCGAGGTGCCGCACCAGGCCGAGCGGCGACATCGTCGACGGCCGGACCGACCGGCGGGACAGCTGCTCCGCGTCCGGGCCCTCGCGCTTCGTCCGCCGGGTCATGCGGTGGCCGGACAGGAAGTCCCGCAGCGCCGCGGGTTCGCCGTCCGGGCCGGCACCGTCGCTGTGGCGGGGGCCGTCGGCGGGTTCTCCGGTCAGGGCGGCCGGAAGGGACGGGGGAGGGCCGACCGAGGGCGATCACCGTCGAGAACGGGTGTGCCGCCGCGGTGTCTCCGTGCCTCGGCCCGGGAACCGTGACCGCTCACCCCGACGGCGTCCTGCCGGGCGGCCTCCCCCGGGCACTGGTACGTTCCGTTCGGAGCGGTACGCCCCCGGAAAGGAACGCAGCCACGTCCCCCACCGACACCGGGCCCGTGCCCGATTCCGCAGCGGTCAAGCGTCACCCAGCCCTGTTCCGTGCCGTCAGACGCCGGCAGAACCCGCGGCTGCGCCGGTCGGACATCACGGTGACGGACGAGCGGGCGGTCAAGCGCGCTGTGAAGGCGGCCTCGCTCGGCAACGCCATGGAGTGGTTCGACTTCGGCATCTACGCCTATCTGGCCGGCACCATCGGCCGGGTCTTCTTCCCCTCCGGGAGCGAGACCGCGCAGTTGCTGTCGTCCTTCGCCACCTTCGCCGTCGCCTTCCTGGTGCGGCCGCTCGGCGGTGTGGTCTTCGGGCCGATGGGCGACAGGATCGGCCGCAAGCAGGTCCTCGCGCTGACGATGATCCTGATGGCGATCGGCACCGCCGCGATCGGCATGCTCCCGACCTACGCGGCCGTCGGCTTCTGGTCGCCGCTGCTGCTGATCGTCTTCCGGCTGCTCCAGGGGTTCTCCACCGGCGGCGAGTACGGCGGCGCCTCCACCTTCATCGCGGAGTACGCCCCCGACAAGCGGCGGGGCTTCTTCGGCAGCTTCCTGGAACTGGGGACGCTGGCCGGGTACACCGGCGCGGCGGGCCTGGTGACGGCGCTCACCGCCTGGCTCGGCACCGACACGATGGACGCCTGGGGCTGGCGCATCCCGTTCCTGGTCGCCGGGCCGCTGGGCGTCATCGGCATCTACCTGCGGCTGAAGCTGGACGACACCCCGGCGTACCTGAAGCTGGAGAAGGGCAACGTCCACGTCTCCGAGGCCGCGGACGCGGTGGAGACCACCGCCCGGGGCGACCTCGCCAAGATCTTCCGGCGGCACTGGCGAACGCTGGTGCTGTGCATCGCGCTGGTCGGGGCGTACAACATCACCGACTACATGCTGCTGTCGTACATGCCGACGTACCTCTCCGACGAGCTGCACTACACCGAGACCCACGGTCTGCTGATCCTGGTGGCCACCATGGTGGTGCTGATGACGATCATCAACCAAGTGGGCCGGCTGTCCGACCGGTTCGGCCGCAGGCCCCTGCTGATGACCGGCATGCTGGGCTTCTTCGTCCTGTCCGCCCCGGTGTTCCTGCTGGTGCGGCAGGGCAGTCCGCTCGCCGTCTCGGCCGGCATGCTGATGCTCGGCCTGTCGCTGGTCTGCCTGCTCGGCACCATGTCGGCGGCGCTGCCGGCCATGTTCCCGACGCCGGTCCGCTACGGCTCCCTGTCGGTCGGCTACAACCTGTCGGCGTCGCTGTTCGGCGGCACCACACCGCTGGTCGTCACCGCACTCATC
The DNA here is from genome assembly GCF_014203535.1 of Streptomyces griseomycini. Taxonomy (GTDB): domain Bacteria; phylum Actinomycetota; class Actinomycetes; order Streptomycetales; family Streptomycetaceae; genus Streptomyces; species Streptomyces griseomycini. Next base: position 58,171 of record NZ_JACHJI010000010.1, on the reverse strand, counting down.
AGCGCGACCGGCTCGGACATGATGCCGGCGTACTACGCGATGACCGCGGCCCTGGTCGGCGTCGTCGCGGTGGCCTGCATGAAGGAGACCGCGCAGCGGCCGCTCGAGGGCTCGCCGCCCTCGGTGCAGACCCAGGAGGAGGCGGCCGAGCTGGTGCGGGCGCAGGCACCGGCGCCGAAGTTCTGACGGCGCCGGTGCCCGTGCCGGCCCGTACCGCTCGATCGCGACGGGGTCACGGCAGCAGCCGTTGCTCCTTCGCCACCGCGACCGCGCCCGCGCGGGTGTCGACGCCCAGCTTGTCGTAGATGCGGCGCAGATGGGTCTTGACCGTGGCCTCGCTGATGAACAGGGCCCGGGCGATCTCCCGGTTGCCGAGGCCGAGGGAGAGGTGGGCGAGGATGTCGCGTTCACGGTCGGTGAGGGAGGGCCGCGGGCTGCGCATGTTGGCCATGACCCGGCTGGCGACCGGCGGGGAGAGCACCGTACGGCCCCGCGCGGCGGCGTGGATGGCGGCGAACAGCTCCTCGGGGCGTTCCGCCTTCAGCAGGTAGCCGGTGGCACCGGCCTCGATGGCGCGGGTGATGTCGGCGTCCGTGTCGTACGTCGTCAGCACCAGGACGTGCGGGGCGGCGCCGGGCGCGGCGGTGAGGCGGCGGGTGGTCTCCACGCCGTCGATGCCCTCGCCGAGCTGGAGGTCCATCAGCACCACGTCCGGCCGCAGCCTGGCGGCCAGCGCCAGGGCCTCCTCCCCGGTGCCCGCCTCGCCGGCCACCTCGATGCCCGGGGCGCTGTCGAGCAGGGCGAGCAGTCCGGCGCGGACGACGACGTGGTCGTCGCAGACCAGGATGCGCACCGCGGCGGAGCCGGAGTCGGGGACGGTCATCGAGGGCCTTCCAGAGGGACGGCGGCGGACAGGACGGTGCCCTCGCCCGGTGCGGACTCCACGGTCAGTGTGCCGCCGAGCTGCCGCAGCCGGGCCCGCATCGCGGGCAGGCCGTGGCCGCGCACCCCGGCCGGACGGTCGGGCAGCGCGGCCGGGTCGAAGCCGCGGCCGTCGTCACCGATGTCCAGCAGGACCTGGTCGTCGAGGAGGGTGAGGGTGAGGGTGGCCGTGCCGGCGGACGCGTGCTCGCGGACGTTGGCCAGGGCGCCCTGCGCGATGCGCAGCAGCGCCGACTGGACGCGGTCCGGCAGCAGCGGGGCCCGCCCGCCGTCGTCGACGTGGACGCGGACGGTGAGGTGTTCGCCGCCCTCCCGCTCGGCCAGCGCCCGCAGCGCCGGCGCCAGACCGCCGCCGCGGGCCAGGTCGGCCGGGGCGAGGTCGTGCACGAAGCGGCGGGCCTCGGCGAGGTTGTGCTCGGTGACCGAAGCGGCGGACCGGACGTGGTCGCGCGCCTTGTCCGGGTCGGACTCCCACACCCGTTCGGCGGCCTGGAGCAGCATCCGCTGGCTGGACAGGCCCTGGGCCAGGGTGTCGTGGATCTCCGTGGACAGCCGCTGCCGTTCGGCGAGGGTGCCCTCGCGGCGCTCGGAGGCGGCGAGTTCGCGACGGGTGCGGATCAGGTCGTCGATCAGGGCGCGCTGCCGGGCCGTCTGCCGCTCGGTCTGCAGGAACACGCCCGCCGCGACGGCGGCGACGGCCGGCGGCGCCAGCAGCAGGTTCGGGTCGAAGCGTCCGGCCATCCGCAGCTGCGCCGCGACGACGAGCGCGGTCAACACGGTGACCAGGACGAGCGCCGCCCGGACCGGCAGGGTGCGCAGACCGGTGTAGAACAGCGGCACGGCGCACCAGGAGAAGCTGGGCGCGAGGACGACGAGCACCATCCACACCACGACGACCGGCCCCAGCCAGGCCGACCGCCGCCGGGTGGGCCGCGCCCCCGGACCGCCGAGCACCGGACCGAGCAGGTGCAGCAGGGCCAGTGCGGCGGACAGGGCGACGATCCACGGAGTGCGCGGCTCGCCCGGGTGATTGATCAGGAACCGGGCCAGGGCCCCGCCGAGCAGCAGGAAGAACGCCGCGTGCATCACGGCGCCGAGCCACCGGGCGTCCGGGTCGTACGGCTCCGGCATCGGGCACGCCTCCTTCCGCCGACCTCGTGGGCTGTGCGCCGGACTGGACGAACACCTTCATTGTCGCCGCCGTCCACGGCGGGGCGGGTCAACCGATCGGATGACCCGCCCCGCCGTGCTGCCGCCGGGCCCGCCCGGGCGCAAGGCGTACGCCGCCGTCCCCCGGAACGCGCCCACCCCGCCCCGATGCCCGCAGGTCCTGGTTCCGGCCGGAGCCCCCGCGGCACGACCCGGGTCTTGTCGTCCGTCACGGACGACAAGCTTCCCCGGTGCTCGGTTCAGCCCTGCTCCCGCTCCACCGGAAGCCACAGTTCGGCGTCGGCCCCGGCGCCGTCCGGCGACCGGCGGACGCGCAGGACCTCAGGGCCGGGGCGGTTGCGGTACGGGTGCGACGGGAACCGCTGCGTGAGCACGTCCCGCCACAGGTACCGGACGGCCTCCGGGGCCGGCCCCGAGGTGGTGAAGACCGCCCGGGTGCCGGCCGGGACGGGGAGGGCGGTCGCGCCCTCGGGGCCGCCGCCGACGTGATCACCCCGTGGTGACGGTCGAGTTCGGTGCCTCCGCCCCGGCTCCAGGTCGTCGCAGACCGCGACGACGCCCCGCAACTCCTGATCCGACAGTTCCTCCAGCCGCTCCGGCACGCCCGGTCCCCTTCCTCTTGACGACCACCGCGCCAGGCAGCACCCACCATGCCGGGCCCGTCCCCTGCCGCCCGGTTCGCGGACCACGCCGACCCCGAATGTTTCGGAGCGTTCCCGAGAAATCCTCCTTCGCGGATCACCCCGTCTGACCTGCGCCTTCGAATTCTCTTCGACACTTCCGCGCCCACAGTCTTGTCAGGGACATGTATGCCTTCTACAGTCCCGTTCGAACCGGTTGATGGGAGCGCTCCCATCGTTGGGGAGGGAAAAGTGCTCCCGCCGGTCGGCCCCCGCACCCTCTTGGAGAGGTCCCCCCGCATGCGACGGTTACCGCACCGAACCCGCGCCGTACGCGGCCTGTTCGCAACGCTGCTCACCGCCCTCGCCACGGTCGCGGCGCTGGTGACCGCGACGGCGCCGGCCCAGGCTGACACCACGATTTGCGAACAATACGGATCGACCACCATCCAGGGGCGCTACGTCGTCCAGAACAACCGCTGGGGCACCAGCGCCACCCAGTGCGTCACCGCCACGGACACCGGCTTCCGCCTGACGCAGGCCGACGGCTCGGTGCCGACCAACGGCGCCCCGAAGTCGTACCCGTCGGTCTTCAACGGCTGCCACTACACCAACTGCTCGCCGGGCACCGACCTCCCGGCACGGATCAGCGAGATCTCCGGCGCGCCCAGCAGCATCTCCTACGGCTACGTCAGCAACGCCGTGTACAACGCCTCGTACGACATCTGGCTGGACCCGACGCCCCGGACCGACGGCGTGAACCGGACCGAGATCATGATCTGGTTCAACAAGGTGGGTCCGATCCAGCCGATCGGCTCCCAGGTCGGCACGGCCACCGTGGGCGGGCGCACCTGGCAGGTGTGGTCGGGCAGCAACGGCTCCAACGACGTGCTGTCGTTCGTCGCCCCGTCGGCGATCAGCAGCTGGAGCTTCGACGTCATGGACTTCGTCCGGGAGACCGTCGCGCGCGGCATGGCGCAGAACGACTGGTACCTGACGAGCATTCAGGCGGGCTTCGAACCCTGGCAGAACGGTGCGGGGCTCGCGGTGAACTCCTTCTCCTCGACCGTCGACATCGGCGGCGGCAGCCCCGGGGAGCCCGGTGGCCCGGCGGCGTGCACGGTGTCGTACGCCACGAACGTCTGGCAGGGCGGCTTCACCGCGAACGTCACCGTGAGGAACACCGGTCCGTCCGCCGTCGAGGGCTGGAAACTCGCCTTCACCCTGCCCTCCGGGCAGCGCGTCACCCACGCCTGGAACGCGTCCGTCACCCCCTCCTCGGGCGCGGTCACGGCGAGCGGGCTGGACAACAACACGCGGATCGCGCCCGGCGGGAGCCAGAGCTTCGGGTTCCAGGGAACCTACGGCGGCACCTTCGCGCAGCCGGCCGGCTTCAGCCTGAACGGCACCGCCTGCACGACCGCGTGACGCGACCGGCGGGCCGCGCGCCCGCCGTGTCCCCCTGCTCCGGGCCCCGCCCCTCCTCCCTGCACCGACAGGGCGGGCCCCGGAGCGGCCCCACCGCCGGACCGTCCCGGAGCGCACCGGTGCCTGGCGCACGACCGGCCCCCGCCCCTCCGGTCCCCCTGTCCCTTCGATCCCCCCACCCCCGATCCCCCTGCCCGTCCGGTCGGCGCCTCTCCCCGGACGGGCAGGGGTTCCACCTCCTTCCGCCCCCCACGACCAGCCCACCACCGGTACAGGAGATCCCATGGCCTTACGACGCAGATTCGTCTCCTTGGCAGCAGTGCTGGCCACCCTCCTCGGAGGGTTCGGCCTGAGCTTCCTCTGGCAGAACGACGCGCAGGCGCACGGCGTGGCGATGATGCCCGGCTCACGCACCTACCTCTGCCAACTGGACGCCGTCACCGGCACCGGCGGACTCGCCCCGACCAACCCGGCGTGCAGGGACGCGCTGAACGAAAGCGGCTCGTCGGCGTTGTACAACTGGTTCGCCGTCCTCGACTCCAGGGCGGCCGGGCGCGGCCCCGGCTACGTTCCGGACGGCACCCTCTGCAGCGCCGGGGACCGGTCCCCGTACGACTTCTCCGCCTACAACGCGGCCCGCGCCGACTGGCCCCGGACGCACCTGACGTCCGGAGCGACGGTCAAGGTGCAGTACAGCAACTGGGCCGCCCACCCCGGTGACTTCCGGGTCTACCTCACCAAGCCCGGCTGGTCGCCCACGTCCCAGCTGGGCTGGGACGACCTGGAGCTCATCCAGACCGTCACCAACCCGCCCCAGCAGGGCTCACCGGGCACCAACGGCGGCCACTACCACTGGGACCTGAAGCTGCCCTCCGGCCGCTCCGGCGACGCGCTGATCTTCATGCAGTGGGTGCGTTCGGACAGCCAGGAGAACTTCTTCTCCTGCTCCGACATCGTCTTCGACGGCGGCAACGGAGAGGTGACCGGCATCCGGAACCCGGGCGGCACGCCGACCCCGGACCCGACGCCGACCCCGACGGACCCCCCGCCCCACACGGGTTCCTGCATGGCCGTCTACAACGTGGTGAACTCCTGGGACGGCGGCTTCCAGGGCTCCGTCGAGGTGATGAACCACGGGACGTCGCCGCTCAACGGCTGGGCCGTGCAGTGGAAGCCCGGTTCCGGGACCCGGATCAGCAGTGTGTGGAACGGTTCCCTGTCCACCGGCTCCGACGGCACGGTGACGGTGGGGAACGTCGACCACAACCGTGTGATCGCCCCTGACGGGAGCGTGACGTTCGGCTTCACGGCCACGTCGTCGGGCAACGACTTCCCGGCGGGGACGATCGGCTGCGTGGCGCCGTAGCGTCCGTCCCACCGGCCGGGCGGAGCGGTGCGGCGTGGACGACGCCACAGGTTCCGTGCGGAAGGGCCCGGCGACCGCCGGGCCCTTCCCCCTGACGTGGCCGGACTCGTGCCCGTCCTCCCGGCCGTCCGGCTCCGCGAACCCACCGGACGGTCATGCGCCGCGCACGGCCCCGTCCGGTTCGCGCACCATGAACACGTCCACCGCGTCCTCGGTCTCGAGCGTGAACCCGTGCCGCTCGTACAGTCGCCGGGCCGGACTGCCCCGCAGCACGTTCAGCCGGACCGGGGTGTCGTCGCGGTCGCACTGTTCCAGCAGCCCGCGCAGCACGGCCGTCCCGATGCCTCCGCCCTGCAGGTGCGGAGCCAGGTAGAAGTGCTCCAGCCAGTGGGCGTCCTCGGCCGGCCGCAGCGACACGCAGCCGGCGAACGCGCCGCCCACCTCGATCACCCAGGTGTGCTCCGGCGCGAACCCGTCCCGCAGCCGCTGCCGCACCCGCTGCCCGTCGTACCGCCCGAGCCGCTCCAGATCCTCCCTCAGCACCACGGCCCGCAACTCGGCCACCGCCTCGACGTCCGCCGCCGAAGCCGGCCGGATCCCCCAGTCCTCCATGATCGTCAGACTACCGGGCCGAGCTCCTCCCGCTCTCGGTGATCCTCCGGCTCGGGGAAAGGGCACCCCGTTCGCTCGTCGCGCGGTGCCTCACCAGATCAGACACCAGTAGCTGCCGTGACGGCCGATGCCGATCCGGCTGTCCCGCGGGACGAGGCCGGGATCCGGGCGGCCCACGGCCGACATCGAGCAGGCGGGGTCACCGACCGTGTCGGCGGCGGCCATGCGCTGGGCGGCGGCCACCGCGACCGGGGAGGTGTACCACGTGGTGGTCACCGGTTTGCCGCCCCCGGCCGTCGGCGTCGGCGTCGTCGGTTTCCGAGGGGGTGAGGCCGGAGCGGACGATGGCGGAGTGGACGGCGCCGGAGCGGGCGTCGACGCAGGGGGCGGCGGAGTGGGAGGTGACGGCTCCGGTCGCGTCGCCGGGGTCCGCGCCGGCACGGTCCGCCGGGGCGGTGCCGGCGGTTCGGTCGCTGCGGAGCGTGTCGGCGCCGGCGTCGGTGTCGCCCTCGGGGGCCGTGCGGCCGACGCGTCGGCCGTCGGCGGGCGGGGTGTCGGCCGGTGGCCCGGCGGTGCCGAACGACGGGGACGGGCCGTCGTCGGCTCGGGCGACGGCGTGCGCGTCGGCGTCTGCCGCACTGTGCCTGTCGGCGTCGGCGTCTGCCGTGCCGTGCCTGTCGGTGTCGGCGTCTGCCGTGCCGTGCTCGACGTCCGTGGTTCGGGCGTCCAGGACGGCAGGGGGTTCAGGGTCGGCAGGGACAGATCGGCCGAGGCCGACGGCGTGGGGCGGGGCGTTCCTCCGTCCTGCGCGACCAACACCCACACGCCGATGCCACCGAGGAGGAGCACAGCGGCGCCGCCTGCGATCCACGGGGCCCGCCGGGGTGGGCGTCGGTGACGGTTCATGGTTCTTACTGTCCTACGCGACCCGGCGGAGCGCTTGCCGCATCGGCCGGATGTTTCGTTCCCCCGTACGATCGGTCCGCTCGTCCGGGTGACGCGCACGGTCCGCGGCAGCCCTCCGCAACCGCACCGCACCCGCGGTGGCGGCTTCGTCGGGGCCGCCCGCGCCGACGGCCGGCCGAGTGCCGCTCAGCCCCGTGCCCCGACCTCACGCCAGAAGGCGTCGACGCGGGCGTTGAACACGTCCGGGACTTCCTGGAAGGGCTGGTGCGCCTCCCCGGGCAGTACCTCGAACCCGGCACCGGGAATCCCCTCGGCGACCACGCGGCCGAGACGCGGAGGGGTGGCGAGGTCGAGCTCGCCGGCCAGGACGAGCGTCGGCGCGGTGATCCCCGCCAGCCGGTCGAGCGTGTCGTGGCCGGCGAAGGAGGCGAGCTGGCGCTGGAAGGCGTCGACGGACTGCGGGTGCGCGAAGGCCAGCGCCTCCTCGATGATCCGGTCGACCGTGCCGTCGGCGTGTGCGCGCGGCGTGTAGACCCACAGGTAGAACGCCTCGAGCATGGCGCGCTCGCTCGGGGCGCGCTCGGCCATCCAGTGCCAGAAGCCCGTCATGGTGCGGAAATAGGCGTCGGGCCGGGCACATGTGCTCATGAGGACGAGACTGCGGACGAGTTCGGGACGGCTCAGCGCCAGTTCCTGGGCGATGAAGCTGCCTCCCGAGAAACCGGCGACGTGGGCGGCCGGGACCTCCAGGGCGTCCAGGAGCGCGGCGGCGTCGGCGGCCATCAGGGGCACCGAGAGGGGCCCCTCGGGCAGCGGAGTGCGCCCGGCGCCACGGTTGTCGAAGGCGGTGAGCCGATAGCGGTCCGCGAGCCCGTCGAGTTGGGACTGCCACGCCTCGGCGGTGTCACCGAGCCCGGCGATGAGCAGGACATCGGGTCCCGTGCCCCGGCGCTCGACCCAGAGCCCGACGTCGCCCACGTCGATCATCTCACCCATCTTCAGCCTCCTGGACGGCCGGTGCGGGGAACCTCCCGCATCCTCGTGGGGCCGTGACCGGGTCGGGAGGCCCGGGCGCGGCCGAACGGAGGTGAGGGCGGCCGCCCGCCTCGGGATCCGTTCGCGGGCTCACGGTCTGCGCGCGGCCGACGCGAAGAGGCCGTCCGGGTCGTACGCGGCGCGGGTGCGCTCGAGCCGTTCCTCGTGCGAGCCGAAGACCGCGCCCCGCAGCTCGCTCGCGTCCTCGCCGAGCCCGGCGAAGTTGACGTACGTCCCGCCGCTGGAGAACGGTTTCATCGCGTCCCAGGCCGAGCGCGCCCAACCGATCGCGGTCTCGTCCAGCGCAGGATCCTGCCAGCCCGCGTCGATGCTGACGTTGTAGCGCGCGGCCCGGTGCGCGAACGCGCTGTCGTCGGGGCCGACGTGCGCCACGGCGCCGCCCAGGGTGCGGACGACGATCAGGCTCTCCGGGGTCGGCCGCCGGGAGTACCAGTCCACGAGGGCCGTGATGGCCTCGTCGCTCAGCTCGTCCACGAAGTGGGACTTCATGAAGTAGCGCTCGCCGTCGGGGAAGCGCCACGTGTTGGCGCTCTGCAGCGCGACGTAGGGCACGGTTCCGCTCAAGTCGAGGAGCGGCGGCCCCAGTTCGCGCTGCGGTGCCAGCGCGGCAGCGGCGCCGTCACCCGGCGGGCCCCCGTACACGGCGCCGACCATCACGCAGTTCGTCCGGTGCAGTTCGGCCGGGATCGCGGGATCCGCGGGCACGGTCCAGAGCAGGAGCTCCGGTGTGACCGTCTCCGGCGCGGCGCGGGACGCGTCCCGCCAGGCCCGCAGCACCTCCTCGGCACGCTCGTACGGGTGGAGGACCAGCACGCCGGCCACCTCGGGGCCGAGCGGGTGAAGGCCGAACTCGAAGGACGTGACGACTCCGAGGCCCCGGCCGCCGCCGCGCGCCGCCCAGAACAGTTCGGGTTCTTCCTCCCGGCTCGCCGTGCGTACCGTGCCGTCCGCGGTGACGATCGTGAGGGAGCGGAGGCTGTCGCAGCTCAGGCCGAACGTCCGCATCACGAATCCGAAGCCGCCGCCGAGCGTGAGACCTGCGATCCCGGTGGCCGAGATCTCCCCGCCCGGTGTGGCCAGACGGTGCAGCTGGGTCTCGCGGTCGAGCTCGCCCCAGGTCACGCCCGCCTGGGCCCGCGCGGTCCGGGCGGCGGGGTCGACGTGCACGCCCTTCATGCGCGACAGGTCGATCACCAGCCCGTCGTCGCACACCGCGCTGCCCGCCACCTGGTGCCCGCCGCCGCGGATGCTGACGACGGGACGGTGCTCGCGCGCGACCCGTACGGCCTCGACGACGTCAGCCGTGCCCGTGCACCGGGCGATGAGCGCGGGGCGGCGGTCGACCAGCCCGTTCCAGACGGTCCGGGCCTCGTCGTATCCGGGATGCCCGCGGTCGATCACCTCGCCTCGCAGCGAGGAGCGGAGCCCGTCCGCCATCGCCTGCTCCGCAGCGGCTGTCAGTACGGCCCCTCGTGTGTCCGGCATCGGCGTCACCCTCCCGGTGCGCGCTGCTGGCTGCCGCGGTCCCTTCCACGCTAGTGCGGAGTGGCCGGGTCCGCATGCGGACCCGGCCACTCCGCTTCACGGCGACGGCGTCACCGAACTGCCGCGCACCGGGTGCTTGCTCAGGACGGAGACCCGGTTGAAAGCGTTGATGCTGATCGCCACCCGGATCACGGCGGAGATCTCGTCGTCCGACAGGACGCCCCGCGCCTCGGCGTGGGCGGCGCTCTGCGCGCCGGCGTCGGCGGGGCGGGTGGTGGCCTCCGCGAGCGCGAGCGCCGCGCGTTCGCGGGGGGAGAACAGTCCGGTGTCGCGCCAGGCCGGCAGGACGCCCAGGCGCTGGGCGGTCTCACCGGCCCGCAGCGCGGCCCTGGTGCGCAGGCTGAGGCAGTAGGCGCAGGCGTTCAGCTGGGAGACCCGGATGTTGACCAGTTCCACGAGGAGGCGGTCCAGCCCGGCCGCCGCCGCGACGCCCCGCACCGCCTCCGCCGTGGCCCTCAGCGCCTCGTACGCGTCGGGGCTCTGCTTGTCGACGAACACCCGTCGCCCGTCGGCCGCCCCCGGCGTCTGCGTCGGCGTCTGTGCCACGTGGACTCCTTCATCGCGCGGTCTCTTCCTGCCCGTCCTATCATCGACCCATGAATGTTGAAAATGAAACTTTCTCTTCGGAGGGCGGGAGGGCCGCACGGTGAGCAACACGGAGACGCATCCCGCGGAGCTGAGGTGCGGGGCCCTGGAGGACGGCGTTCCCGGTGCCGGAGTGGAGGTCCTCACCGCCCGGGACGTCCCGCTCGGCGGTCCGCGCGCGATGACGGTGCGGCGCACGCTGCCCCAACGGGCCCGGACACTGATCGGGGCCTGGTGCTTCGCCGACCACTACGGTCCCGACGACGTCGCCGAGTCGGGCGGCATGGACGTCGCTCCCCACCCGCACACCGGACTGCAGACGGTCAGCTGGCTCTTCAGCGGCGAGATCGAGCACCGCGACAGCCTGGGCAGCCACGCGTTCGTCAGGCCCGGGGAACTCAACCTCATGACCGGCGGCTTCGGCATCAGCCACTCCGAGGTGTCCACGCCGGGGACCACGATCCTGCACGGTGTGCAACTCTGGGTGGCCCTGCCCGGGGAACACCGCGACGCCGACCGGGACTTCCAGCACCACGTGCCGTCCCCGGTGCCCCTGGACGGCGGTGAGGTGCGGGTCTTCCTCGGCTCGCTCGCCGGTGACACCTCGCCCGTGCGCACCTTCACGCCCCTGCTGGGAGCCGAGGTGTCCCTGGCGCCGGGCGGCACCGTGACCCTCGACGTCGACGCCGGCTTCGAGCACGGCGTCCTCGTCGACAGCGGTGACGTGCGCGTCGAGGGCACGGCCGTGCGGCCGGCCGAACTGGGCTACGTCGCCCCGGGGTGCACGACGCTCACCCTGACGAACGAGGCGATCGACCCCGCCCGGCTGGTGCTGCTGGGCGGGCCCCCCTTCCAGGAGGAGATCGTCATGTGGTGGAACTTCATCGGCCGGTCGCACGACGAGATCGTGCGGGCCCGCGAGGACTGGATGAAGGGGTCCCGTTTCGGTGAGGTGCACGGATACGACGGGGCTCCACTGCCCGCGCCGGAGCTGCCGAACGCACCCTTGAAGCCGCGGGGAAGGGTGCGCCGACCTGCGTGAACGTGGCCCCTGAACCGAGGTGCCCGAGATCGTTGCTGCGCCCGCCCGGCGACGTGGCCGCCCCCGGGCTCGGGCCTTCGCCCCCCGCCTTCCCCGCCACCGCCGCGACCCCCGCGTGTCACCGCGGACTCACCGAGTGAGATGACGTCCGAGGGGCGGCGGCGGATGCCGTGACGGGGACGGCCCCCACGCACGGCGAGGTGTGCGCCGCCACCCGAGGTGCGGGCTCAGTCCCGCGGCCCGGCCGGCTCACGCGGCCGGGCCGGAGGGATCCCGGCGCCGTCACCTCGTCTCTACGCGGCTGTGGCGGTGGGGATGACGCCGAGGGCACTGCCGACTGAGGCGAAGGCGTCCAGGATCCGCGTGATGTGTTCGTCCGTGTGGGCGGCTTGCGCGGTGATGCGGATGACGCAGCGTCCTTCGGGAACGGCAGGGGAGCCGACGGCGTTGGTGAAGACGCCCGCGTCGAGGAGTCCCTGCCACATCCGGGTGCAGACGGTGGCCTCTCCGGCGAGGACCGGGATGACGGGGGTGGTGGAGCGTCCGGTGTCGAAGCCGAGTTCGCGCAGTCCCTGCCGCAGTCGCTCGGCGACCTCGGTGGCGCGTCGGCGCCGCCAGGGCTCGGTTTCGATGATGTCGAGGGCCGCGCCGGCTGCCGCGAGCGCCGCCGGCGGCAGGGCCCCGGAGAACAGGATCGACCGGGCGGACCACCGCAGATACTCGATGACGTGCGCGGGACCGGCGAGGAACCCTCCGGTCGAGGCGAAGGTCTTGGCCAGGCTCCCGGTGTAGAGGTCGACGGCGTGCTGAAGCCCGAAGTGGTCGCCCACGCCGCGCCCGTTGGGGCCGAGCACGCCGATGTCGTGCGCGCCGTCGACGATGACCCTGGCCCCGTGACGGCGGGCGAGGGTGAGGAGTTCGGGCAGGCGGCACATGTCGCCGTCCATGGAGAACAGGCCGTCGGTGACGATCACCTTGGCCGTTCCCCGGGAGCGGGCATCGGAGTCGGTGCGGGCCAGGAGCTCGGCGAGGCGCTCCGTGTCGGAGTGGCGGTAGGAGATCCGGCGGGCGCCGCTCAGACGGATGCCGTCGATCAGCGAGGCGTGGTTGGCCGCGTCGCTGAAGACGGTGGTGTTCCTGTTCAACAGGGCGGACAGGGCCTGGTTGGCCTGGAGGCCGGAGGGGGTGACGGCCGCGGCCTCGGTCCCCAGGAAGGCGGCGAGGCGCGCTTCGAGTTCGGTGTGCAGTGCGCGGGTTCCGTTCATGGCCCGGGCGCCGGACGAGGAGGTGCCGAACTCTTCGAGGGCCTTGACGGCCGCGCCGGTGACGCGCGGGTCGGAATGCAGACTCAGGTAGTCGCTGGAACCTGCCATGACCACTTCGTTGCCGTCGACGGTCGCCGTTCCGTCCCGTTCGTTCAGCGTGCGGTAGAAGGGCCGGACGTCTGTCTTCTGCATGGCCTGGAAGATCGTGAAGGACGAGTAGAAGTCTTCAAAGTCGAAGATGTCAGCCATGGTGGGGCGATCCTTCCGGGGCGCGCGGAGTGGCGCGGGGCGGGTGAGTGTCGTCGACGAGACCTGGTGGAGGCGCCGCCTGCCGTGGTGCAGCGCACCGTGCATCAGGCCGCCGGTACCGGTGAGGTGGCGTGTGCACGGGAAGGGACGGCTTGAGACCCGGCCTCGCGTGGCGCGCCGTGCTCGCTGTCGACCCACGGCCGGACTTCCCGAGAGCCCCACAGCGAGGCGACGGTGAAGACGGCGAAGCCCACCTAGGAGACCCTCTTGCGGCCCGGCCGGCTGGCCGGCGAAACGGCCGCCACCAGGAAGATCGCCAGCGTGAGGGCGTAGGCGTCCACGCTCGGGCCGAGCATCAGCATGAACGTGCCCAACGCGATGACCCCCGGTGTCCACCACCTTGTGGGCGGGGGTGCGCGTTCTGCGGACATGCAGGATTCTCCAAAATTGATCGGGTTCGTCAATAATGGAAAAATAGATGATTGAGAACTCTGCGGTCAACCGCTGTCGCGGCCTGTAGTGTCTGACCGGTTGTCGGCGGCGGGTGCGTACGCCGTCGCGAGGAGTCATCGATCCGGTGCGGGCCGAGGGGCGTCTGTCGGCGGTCGGCGGCACGGGGCTCGGCCGACTTCGTGAGCCCCCGGTCCTCGCGGCCCGGGTGAGAGGGGAGAACGGTATGGCCGGGGGGATACCCGATGACGGCGACGACGCGGTGAGGGTCGCCGGTGAAGCGAGCGGCGAGGTTCCGGGGGAGGAGCCCGGCGAAGGGACGCGCGCGTCGGCGGTGCGGCCGGACGAGAGCCTCCTGCACCGCCCTTCCGCGTCACGCAAGCGCCGCACCGCGCACGCACTGGTGGTCGGCGCCTCCGGTTTCATCGGAGGCCATCTCGCACAACGACTCGTCGAGCAGGGGTACCGCGTTCGTGCCCTTGTCCGTGCGAACAGTGACCAATCCGCGCTTCCGGCCTCCGTCGACACCGAGACAGGCTGTCTGGAGGACAGGGAAAGCCTGCGCCGGGCCACGGCCGGAGTGACCCACATCTACAACTGCAGCGGGATGTCCACGGATTGGGGCCCGTGGGACGATTTCCGGAGGGTCAACGTCCTGGGCAGCCGGAACCTTGTGGAAGCAGCACAGCACGCCGGCACCGTCAAACGCCTCCTCCACGTGAGCACCACCGATGTCTACGGCTACCCGGTTCGTCCCTGTGACGAGACCGCGCCGCCACGCGACGTCGGCCTCCCCTACAACCGCAGCAAGCTGCTCGGCGAGCAGGTGGTGCGTCGAACGGCTGAGAGCAACGGCGTCCCGTACACCATCGTGCGCCCCGCGACGGTGTACGGACCGCGGAGCAAGGACATCGTCGCCACGCTCGCCGAGCTGCTGCTGACGAAGCGGATGGTCTACATCGGTGACGGTGAGGTGCCAGCCGGCCTGCTCTACGTCGAGAACGCCGTCAGTGCCATGATCGCGGCCTGCGCCGCTGAGACCGCAGCGGGGAGGACGTACAACCTGCGCGACCCGGAACCGACCACGTGGAAGGAGTACATCGAGGCTCTGGCCGACGGAATCGGAGCCAAGCCGCCATCGGTCAACCTCCCCGGCCCCGTGGCCCTCGGCTTGGCGACCGCGGCTGAAAAGCTCTACACGGCGTTGCGGGTCCGTTCCCGCCCTCCCCTCACCCGGCATCTCGTGTACCTCCTCGCACGAGACCAGTCCTACGGTATTCACCGAGCACGCAGGGACTTCGACTTCCGAAGCGAAGTCGCGTTCGACGAGGGCATGCGCCGCACAGTGCGGTGGTTGAACTCAGCCGAGGGCCGTGGCCACCTGCCCGGTTCCTGAGGAGTGGTCTGGCGCCCGGGGCCGCCGCGGTCGACGTTCAGACGGCCGAGCGGGCCGGCAGGCCCTGGGAACACTCGTGCAGCGGCGGCCGGGGCGCCAACGCACTCCCCGCCGCCAGCGTCGCGCGGCGCCCCTCGACTGCCGGTAGCCGCACCACCTCCGGAGCCGGCACTTCCGCCCGCAGGGGCCCGTCGGGCGCAGGCGGGCGGAGTACCACCGGGGAGCCGGACCGCAGTCCGGTGGCCGGCCGCGTCCCAGCGCCGTTCCTCGGCTTCCCTCTGTTCCTGCTCGGCTCGCTGGAACTCCTCGCACACCTCTCGCAGTCGCTGTCCGGCAGCGGACACCTGCTGACGGGCCCGGTCGTGCCGGTCGCGTGCCTGCCGTAGCACCGCGCCGGCTTCCGCTTGTACGGCGTGCCGGTAGGAACCCGTTGTGGCCGGGGTGGTCGGCCCCACGGCTTCGGACGTCGTTTCACTCGGTGAGCCTGCGGTGACACGTGGGGGCCGCGGCGATGGCGGTGGAGGCGAGGAAGTGTCCCGGCTCGCGATTGCGCCGACAGGCGGCGGAGAGGTCACGGCCGTCGAGCACGATCCGGCTGGAGGAGTGGCAGGCGGTGCTGAACCGCACCGCCGTGGTGCCGCGGACCAGCGCGGTGACGACCAGGTGCTGGAGGGCGAGCGCGTCGAGCCGCGCCGCCACCGTCACCAGCGCCGCGGCCGGCACCGGGTCGCAGGCGACCGTCAGCGGCCGCTCGCGCACCCGGTCCACCCGCCCGCCACCCCGCCCACCAGTCGCCCACGGCCCTGACCGCCACCCTGAACAGGGCCGGGACCTCCACCCGGTCCCGGCCCGCCACCGGCGCGGACACCGCCGACGGACGCACAGCCTCCCGCACGTCCGGCGTGCGGCGCGTCGCTGACGTGCGGAAGCGGAAGGCTCCGGTCCTGCCGTCCGGGGCGAGCCGGACGTGGCCCTCCGGGCTCAGGTCACTCGGGCCAGGCGGAGTTCTCGATGACGTCGACGAAGTCGACGCGCCGGAAGCCGGGCACGAAGTGCTCCAGCACGTCCGCGTTCACCGTTCCGAAGGTGGTGTCCGGGCGGTGCTTGAACCCGTCGGCGAACGCCTGGAGGATCTGCTTCTTGAAGTCCGGGCGGGGATGCGCGGCGGTGACCGCGTCGATCTGCGCCCGGGGGATGTCGGCCAGGTGCAGGCCGAGCACGTCCGTCTCGACACCGGCGGTGGTCGCCGCGATCTCCGGTGCCATCCGGTACGGCACCTCCGGGGTGGTGTGCAGGGCGACGGCCGCCCACACGGTGTCCGCGTCGGCCTCGGAGAGGCCGTGGGCCAGCAGGAAGGCCCGCGCCTGGTCGGCGCCGTCCAGCTCGAAGCGCTGGTCGTCGCCACGGTACGGCGGCACCAGGCCGGTGTCGTGGAAGAGGGCGGCGACGTACAGCAGCTCCGGATCGGGCCGGATGCCCCGGGCCGCGGCCTGCAGACTGCCGAAGAGGTAGACCCGGCGCGAGTGGTGGAAGATCAGCGGCGGGGTGGTGTCGCGGATGAGCTCGGTGGCCTCCTGCGCGAGCTCGCTGTCGGGGATCTCGACGTCGGCGATCTTCTCGGCCATGACTGCCCTCCCGGGGACGGCGCTGTGGTGTGTGCTCCCACCTTCCGTGAGACAGGGCGCCGGCGTCCGCTGCCCGATGGCCGACAACCCCTCGGAAACGGCCATAGTCCGCGCGGCCGTCTCATCCGGTGGCCGTCCGCGTGCGGGAGCCCGGTGCGGTCGTGGCGAACCGCTGCTGGTACCGGATCGGAGACAGCCCCAGGTGACGTGCGAAGGCCCGGCGCAGACTCTCGTAGCTGGGGAAACCCGACAGCGCGGCGGCCTCCGTGGCGTTGTGCCCGGCGTCGAGCAGGGCCTTGGCCATGTCGAAGCGGATCAGCTCCACGTACTTCACGGGGGTGGTGTCCAGCTCGGCCCGGAACATGCGGGTCAGATGCCGTGGACTGACCCGCACGCGCGCGGCCAGGGCCTCCAGGCCGTGGTCGGCGGTCGGGTCGCCCTGCACCGCCTCCTGGACCAGCCGCAGCACGGGTGTCCGGGGGGCCGGGCCCTGGAGCGAGGCGGAGAACTGGGACTGACCACCGGCCCGTTGCATGTACACCACCAGCGAGCGGGCGACCTTCCGGGCCAGGTCCGGTCCGTGGTCCTCCTCCAGCAGGGCGAGGGCGAGGTCGATGCCCGCGGTGACGCCGGCCGAGGTGTAGGTGGTGCCGTCCTTGACGAAGATCGCATCGGGCTCCACCCGCGTCGACGGACAGCGCCGGGCCAGCGCGGCGGTGTGCTGCCAGTGCGTCGTCGCGCGCCTGCCCTCCAGCAGCCCCGCGGCACCCAGGACGAAGGCACCGGTGCACACCGAGGCGACCCGTCCCGCCCTGTCCGCCAGCGCCTTCGCGGCCGTGCTGAGACCGGGGTCCACGGGGGCGCCGGGCAGGGCGTCGCCGCCCACCACGACCAGCGTGTCGTAGGCCGCGGCGGCCCGCGCGTCCACGTCGGCCGGTACCCGCACGCCGATGGACGAACGCACCGGGGCCCCGTCCGCCGAGACGATGCTCAGCCGGTACTCCGCGCCGTACCGGTTGGCCTCGCTGAAGACCTCCGCCGGCCCGGACAGATCGAGCATCTTCATGCCGTCGAACACGAGGACGCCCACGCTGTGCGATCTCGACGCCATGCCTTCCTCTCCCGGGGACGGTTCCCGCGGTGGCCCCGTCGCCTTGTCCTTGCGCCGGCGCGGCCCGCGGTGCGGACCCCGTCGGCCGCTGCCGCACCGCACGCGGCGGCCCCGCCGACCGGCCGGGTGAACTACCCCTCGGGTCGACCCGCCCAGCCGGTTCCGCGCTCCAGGACGCGGCGGGCCGCCTCGGCCTCCGCCGCCGGCGGGGACAACTCGTCCAGGGTGTCGAGCTCGGTGTCCGCCTCCAGCTCCCGCTCCCAGGCCGCCGCGAGCTCTTCCTGCTCCTCACGGGACCTGGCACCGACGGCCTCCCGGTGGTCCGGGTCCAAAGCCGCCAGGAATCGTCCGACCGCATCCGTGGGCATGCCGTGCTCCTTGTCGCTCGGAAAGGGCCCTCCGGGCCCAGCATGGCCAGCCGGGCCCGAGGAGGCCGCCCGACACGTCAGGCGACCACCCTGATGGCCTTGAACGCGCGCGTCCGGCCGGCGAACCGGCCCCGCACCGGTCCGGAGCGGAACGACCGGGTCAAAGGCCGGTGACCTTGGCGTTCGCGGACACCTCGTAGACGAGGGTGACAGTGCGCCGGCCACCGGGCCCCAGGGGGACGTTCCAGCGTACGACGCCGTCCGCGTCGACCGCGTCGGGAGCGGGGGAGCAGGCTTCCTCACGCAGGCGCACCTCCACCGCCGAGACCTCGGAGACCGGGATCCGCTCCCGGAGGACGATCACCCTCTCGTCGTGCTCGGCGGGGGCGGAGAACCGGGACAGGTGCAGCCGGACGGTCCGGGTGAGGACGGTCCGCTGGGCGAATCCGGCGGTGTCACGGGTCTCCTCGGCGTGCCGCAGGACCCGGTGATCGTCGCGGCTGCCGAAGGCGAGGTCGACGGAGGCGCCGGGGGCGGTGAAGTCCAGTGCGCCGCGGCCGCTGAACCCGCTGTCGCGGACGAGGTCGACGGGTCCGGCGAGCAGCGCGTGGCCGGACCGGTTGTCGAACCGCACCACCTGGCTGACCAGCGGCGACAGCTCGGGCGAACAGGCGTACTCACTGTGTGCCGGCGTGGTGAAGGAGGAGAGCGGCACGCGGTGGGCGCGACCGTCCGAGGGCACGGAGACCGGTGCGGGGGAGTGCAGCACCCGCACCTCGCCGCCGTCGTCCACTCCCGGCAGGCCGAGCACGGGGGCGGGGCCGAGGTCCGCGATCTCCTCCTCGCGCAGTTCCACGTGGACGGTGCGGCGCTCCGCGGGGGAGCGCTCCTCGAGCGTCAGCCGGTCCTCGCCGAGCCGGGGCGGTTCGGTGGCCCGTGCGGAACGGGCCGTCGACAGGGTGAGCCGCACGTCCGACCAGTCCTCACCGGTGCGCTGCCAGACCATCGCGTCGGTGTCCAGCGTGAGGGAGTCCCCGTCGAGCACGGCCCGGTAGACGGGCCGCCACAGCGCACACGGGGTGAGGTGGCTCAGGCGCAGTCCGGCCGGTCCGGCGGCCGCGGCCCGGACGGTCAGCTCGATGTGGCCGACCAGCTCGGCCGGCTCCGTCTCGGAGAGCTCCAGCGCCCGCTGGGCCTCGGACAGCTCGGCGGCCAGGGCGGTCAGCCGGGCCTCCACGGTGCGCAGCCGCTCGCCGGAGGAGCCGCGTTCGTCGTCCACGCGGTCCAGCTCGCGCGACCAGCGGGCCCTCTCGGCCTCTCCGCAGCCGGCGCCCTCGCCGATCTCCCGCAGCAGATCGGCGGCGAGACGGCCGAGCAGGTCGAGGCGGGCCCGCAGCCGGTCACGCCGCTGCCCCAGGGCGGTCCGCTCCTCCTCGAGGGCCGTCATGCGGTGGCGCAGGGCGGAGTCGTCGTCGGTGGGCCGCGGTCCGCGCGGCGTCCAGCTGCGGACGATCCGCACGTCGAGCACGGTCGCCTCGTGGCCGGCGGTCAGCTCGGCGTGGAGGGTGCGGTCGACGGCCAGCGCGCTGACCGGCCCGAGACGCAGCCGCTGGACGCCGGCCTCCAGATCGAGCACGACGGCGCGCTCGACGTGGGCGCGGTCCTCCAGGCAGGTGACGGCGGTGACGGGGAGGGGGATCGGCTCCGGTGTCGTGGACATGGGGTGTGTCAGCTCCTGCGGTTGCCGCCGGTCAGGGCCTTGCCGGCCGGGATACGGATCTCGTAGCCGCCGTCGAGAGCGGCGGTGCCGCCGGCGGGCAGCCGGACCCGCCACAGACGGGTGCCCGGCGCGTGGTGCTCCGGTTCCGCGCCGTCCTCGGGAGCCGTCCAGTCGGCCCGCTCCTCGATCCGGACGTCCGCGTCGGAGGTGACCGGCACGCGCTCGCGCACCTCGACGGTGACGGGCGCCGCAAGCCGGTTGGCCAGCTCCACCCGGACGCGGTGGTCGAGCACCGTGACGTTGTTGCGCAGACCCGCGGTCGACTCGTGCAGGTTCGCACGGCGTGTGACCCCGACGGCCTCGGCCGGTCCGAGCCCGACCCGGCACACACCGCCGGGGGCGAGCGTGGGCAAGGACGCGGTCAGCAGGAACTCCTCGTCCACGGTCACTTCCACCGGGCCGGCCAGCAGGGCCTGGTCGGTGGCGTTGGAGAGCACCAGCGTCGCGTACACGACCTGCTCCACGGACGGCACGCACACGTACTCGGTGCGCAGACCCACCGGGATCTCGCCGACGGTGACGGTGTGCCAGGTGCCGTCCGAGGGAACGTCGGCGGGGGCGGCGGCGTCGAACCGGTGGTCGAAGGAACCCGCCGACTCGCGGGGCCGCACGGCGTGTCCCGGCAGGGGCAGCGAGGCCACCCTCTCGGCGCGCCGGCGGTACTCGGCCGTCACCGGGTCGAAGGCGGAGCCGGGGAACAGCCGGCCTCGGCGACCCTCCTGTTCGTCGGGCCCGCACAGGACGAGGGCGGAGTAGTCGAGCTCGGCGCCGCTCGGCCGGGGCGGCCCGGCCACGGGCGCGGGAGGCGGCGCCACGGGCCCGGCAGGGGCCGCGGGTGCCGCCGGCGGTGGCGGCGCGGCCCGGCCGGGAGCTGCGGGGGCCGGCGCGGCCGAAGCCGCGGCGAGCCCGCCGCCGGCACGCGGCCTGTGGCGGGGTCGGGACGGGGCCGGCGGTGGTGCGGGGGCGTCCGCTCCGCCGCCGAAGAGCTCGGCGGAGGCCCCCGCCGTGCCGCCGGGGGCGGGGAGCCCCGCGGGCGGCCCGCCGTAGTGCACCGGTGCCGGCGGCGGAAGAGGGCCGGCCGCGAGGCCGGCTCCCCCGGCCACGGCCACGGGCGTGGCCGGGGAGTCGGGGCGGGGACCCGCCGCGTCGTACCCGGCGAACAGGTCGGCCAGCCCCGCCGGGGGCTCGCGCCAGCCCGAAGGCGTGGGGGCGGGCTGACGGCGCCCGATCCGGGCCGAACGGAGCCGGGGCAGGTCGGTGCGGCGCCGCAGGTCGGCGGTGGCCAGGGCGATGCGCACGCCGGTCCAGTCCTCGCCGGTGCGCTGGGCGACCGAGGCACGCAGCAGCAGGCGTCCCTCGTCGTCGCCCTGACGGTGGGTGAGACGGTAGGCCGGCACCCAGACGGCGCCGGGCACCCCGTACTCCACCTCCACCTCCACCTCCACCTCCGTGTCACCCGCACCGTCGAGGGCCAGGACCGCACACACCGCGGTCTCCACGTGCGCCGACGGTGCGTCGGTGGAGGCACGGGAATGCCTGTCCACCGCGACGGTGAGCTCGTGCTCGACCCGGCGCAGCTCCTCCTCCAGTTCGAGGAGCCGGCCGTGCAGCCCGGTCAACCGCTCGTCGACGAAGTCGGCGAGCTCCAGCCACGCGTCGACCGGGGTGCGACGGTGCGGATCGTCCCGCCTGCGGGCCGGCGGGACCGGGCGCAGGGCGCCGACCTCCTCGATCAGGCCCAGCTGCCGGTCCCGGCGGTCCTGCGCCGCCGCGAACTCGTCCTGCAGCCGCTCCACTTCGCGCTGCAACTCGTCGGGCACGCCGGTGTCGAGCGACTCGGCCTCGACCTCCACCCGGGCCTCGGCGACGCGTGCCCCGGCGGTGCCCACGACACGCACCCGCAGCGAGCCCGGGTCCAGCGAGCGGGGCAGTCCCGCCACCCGCACGCGTCCGTCCGCCGGCACGCGGCCCCGGGCCAGGCGGCGGCAGAGCGCGCCCTGCGCGTACACCACCACCGAATCGAGTGCCGATGCCCATCTCCGGGCCGCCTCAGCCGTCATGCGCTCCCACCCCAGCCGTGTCCGTGCCGAGGGGAAGCCTACGCCTGGACACACCGCTCACCCCCCCCGTCGCCTCCCGACGCCGCGCGTCCCTTCCGCCCCCCTTGCCGTCCTACGCGCATGACGCCCCGCCCGCCGTCGAGGCCGACCGCGCACCGGGTCCGGCAGCCGGGATCCGCACAGCGACCCTCATCACCGCGGACCCCGCGCCCGCAGCCGGCCGATCTCGGCGAGCACACGGTCCACATGCGGACGGACCTGCGCCCGCAACGCCTCGCTCCAGCTCTCCTCGCAGTAGCGGCGGTCGAGATAGAGCCGCCTGGCGTGCTCGAGGACCGGGCGGTGCTCGGGCGGGAGCCGGGTGAGGGCCCAGTCGGCGGCGGCGTCCTTCGACCTGATCCGGCCGGTGGCGAGCGTGCTCCAGACGCGGGCGAGGGTCAGCAGGACGTTGCGGGTGTCGCCGTCCAGGTCGTCGAGCAGGCCGGGGACGCCCGCCACGCTCGCCCGGACCAGGTCGGCGTGCGGGACGGGGTCGAGGACCTGCGCCGGGCGCGGACCGGTGAGGGGGTGGTCGCCGGCCAACGCCATGGTGACCAGCAGGGCCAGGTCGGGCATGGGCTCGGGCCGGGGGACCTTCCCGGCCTCGTACTCCGTGCGCAGCCATTCGCCGTACAGGAAGTCGCCGGTCGGCGGGTACCGCCACGGCCGGACCTCGGACTGGACGACCACGGTGAGCTCGACCGGACGGGCCTTGTTCCGGGAGCCGGAGATCCCGAGCAGTCCACGCAGGAGCGCCCGGCGCCCCTGCTCGTCCATCCGCCGCCGGGAGACGACCAGCACGTCCACGTCGCTGGCCGGCCTGAGACCGCCGAGCACGGAGGAACCGTGGAGGTAGGTGCCGATGACGTCCGGGCCCAGCACACCGCCGACCAGCCCCACGATCTCCTGCGTCCGGTCCACCGTTGCAGTCTCCCTCGTCGTCCGGGCCGACCGCACGCGCAATCCGGCTCCGCCGCTGCGACGGGGCCCGGGACCACGAGTGGCCCGGCTCCTCCGGCACGGCGAGAACTCGGGGGCGCCCGGCGACCGGCTCTCGGACAATGATCGTCATGACGTCCCTCCACACCAACCCGCTCTTCGCCCGGCTCGCCGGTGCCGAACGGATCCTCGTCGCGGGCGCGGGCGGCGGTTTCGACATCTACTCCGGTCTGCCGTTGGCTCTCTCCCTCCTGCACCAGGGCAAGGAGGTGCATCTCGCGAACCTCTCCTTCAGCGCGCTCGCCGGGCTTCCCCCCGACAGCTGGGCCGCCGACGACCTGGCCGTCGTCACCCCCGACTCCGCCGCGCACCAGAGCTACTTCCCGGAGCGGACCCTCGCCCAGTGGCTGCGCCGGCACGGCTACCCGGCCACCGTGTACGCCTTTCCCCGGACCGGCGTGCGTCCGCTGCGCGCCGCATACCAGGCACTGGTCGAACTGCACGACGTCGACGCCGTGGTGCTGGTCGACGGCGGCACGGACATCCTGCTGCGCGGCGACGAGGCCGGCCTCGGCACTCCGGAGGAGGACCTGACCAGCGTGGCGGCGCTGGCCGCGCTGGACGGCATACCGAACCGGCTCGTGGTGTCGGTCGGTTTCGGTGTGGACGCCTACCACGGCGTGAACCACGTGCAGGTCCTGGAGAACATCGCCGCGCTGGAGCGTGACGGCGCGTACCTCGGCGCGTTCTCGATACCACGTGCCACCCGCGAAGGCGCGCTGTACCTGGACGCGGTGGCGCACGCCCAGCACCACACCCCCGAGCACCCCAGCATCGTGAACGGCTCCATCGCGGCCGCCGTGCGCGGCTCGTTCGGCGACGTCCGGTTCACCGACCGCACCCGGGGCAGCGAGTTGTTCGTGAACCCGCTGATGTCCCTGTACTTCGCCTTCGACCTCCCGGGCCTGGCGGCCCGGTGCCTCTATCTGGACCGGATCGAGGACACCCACCTGATGCGCCAGGTCCACTCCCGCATCGCCGAGTTCCGCGAATCCACGGTGTCCCGCCCACCCCGCCGCTTCCCGCACTAGGCGTGCGGCTGACGGACGCACGGCGGGCCCGGCTCGAGCCGCTGTCGCCCAGGGGCGAGAAGCCGGGCCGGCCTCCGATGCGGACCCGGCGGCAACTGGTCGACGGCACACGGCGGCGAACCCGGACCGGAGCACCCCGGCGGGGAGTCCCGGAGCGCCGACGGGCCCTGGACCCGCGTCGGCCGGGAAGGCCCCGCGTCCGGCCCGGCCACGTGCGCGCGCAGGCGCACGGCTCCCGGACAAGACCGACCACCGCCGGCTCACGCGGTCGAGTGCGGCACCAACCGTCCCAAGGGACACCGGGCCGTGGCCACGAGGCACGACGGAAGCGGACGGCCGGTCACGCCGCTCCGGAACCGGGCCGGCTCACGGGCGTCCGCGCAGTCGATCGCCGCGTTCCGCACCACCGGGACCACACGCGCAAACCTTCCTCGTCCCCGCTCCGGACGCCACCGAGTCGCACTCGGCCTCCGCGCACGGCCCAGGAGCAGGACACCGCTTCCGGTCGGTCATCGACGCCCTTCCCACAGGTGGCGCCGTTCGGCTGCGGGGTCGTGGACCTCCGTGGCCGTACCGGCGCCGATGCGCAGTACGGTCCGGTCCGTCGCGTACGGCCGCCAGGCCCGGGCGCCGCGCGGCGGGGTGGGTCTCCCGTCCCGGGCGAAGGAGACCCAGGCGGCTCTCACCTGGTCGGACAGATCCTGTGCGTCGGGACGCCGGTCTGCGGGCGATGTGTCCAGGGTGCCGAAGACGAACGGCAGCTCCGCCATGTGGCAGGCTCCGAGCGTGCCGTCGGCGGCCGTGGAGGCGCGGGCGAACTCGTAGACGTACGTGTGGGCGTCGTGCCGCGCGCGGCTCTCGGCGACCCGGATGGCGGGGATCCGGTAACTGTGGTCCGTCATGACGGCGCTGAAGACGTCTCCCGGCGTGGCGTTCGGGCCCGCCGCGAGGGTGTAGAGCGCATGCGCCCTCTCCGCCGGCAGGCCGATCCCGGTGAGGAAGCCCTTCACCACGGTGTCGTCCATGCGGTGCACGATGCCCATGGGCACGGCGAAGAGCCTGAACTCGTCGCTCGTCGTGCCGGTCAGGAGGTCGACCTCCGTACCGGCGCCCGCGGCGATGGCGTCGACGGGACGGGAGGGCAGCGTCACGCCGTCGACGACGGGCAGCACGGTGGTGCCGCCGCCAGCCGACTCGCCCCACAGGCGGGGTTCCCGCGAGCGGGCGATCTCCTGGCCCAGCGCGGTGTCGGCCGCCACGAGCACGTCCGGGGGAGTCGCGGCCAGGGCCGCCCGTGTGCACGGCACTCCGGCGAGAGCGGCGATGCGCTCCGTGATCAGGCGACCGATGCCGGGGGTGTGGACGTGGTGTCCGGCGCCGCTCTGGGTGATCGCCCTGCGGAAGAGCCCCCGGGCGCCCGGCATGGTCATCAGTGCCGTGACGGAGATCGCGCCGGCCGACTGTCCGAAGACGGTGACGTTGTCCGGGTCACCGCCGAACGCGGCGATGTTGTCCCGCACCCAGCGCAGGGCCGCTATCTGGTCCAGCAACCCGAGGTTGGCCGTCCCGTCGGGCAGCAGGAGAAAGCCCTCCGCGCCGAGGCGGTAGTTGAGCGTGACGCAGACGACCCCGTCGGCGGCGAGCCGGGAACCGTCGTACAGCGCGAGGGAACCCGCCCCGTTGCGGAAGGCCCCGCCGTGGACGAAGACCATGACCGGCAACCGCTCGCCGGCACGGCCGGGGGCCGCCGGTGTCCAGACGTTGAGGTTGAGGCAGTCCTCGCCCTGCGGACCCGCCTCCTCCAGAAGGCCCGCCATGGCGGGGCCGTAACCGGGCTGGGGAGCCGACGCCCCGTACACCGTGGCGTCGCGCAGCCCGCCCCAGGAGGCCGGCGGCTGGGGCGGCCGCATCCGCAGCCTCCCGAACGGCGGCGCCGCGTACGGGATTCCGAGGAAGGCGAGGACGCCACCGCTCTCCCGGCCCCGGAGCGCTCCGTGGGAGACCGACACGGTGACGTCGTTCATGACACTGCCTTTCACATGCGGAGTGGGGAGCGGACACGACGGTGACGACCTGCGCGACCGGCCCCTCGGTGCCTGAGCCACCCCGGCCGACCGGGACACGGAGGTGATGCCGCCGTGATCTTGAGACTATGGGGGAGTGCGCTCACGGCCAACCGATTTACCCGGAATCGGGCAGAGGGAGAGACGAAGCCCCACCTCACACCCGACGGCAGGCCACCGGGCTTCGACGGCGCGGCACACGAGCGGCACGACACCGTCGAGTGCCGCGTCGACGGGCTCGAGCAGTGGCGCGGTCCGGCCGCTCGGTACGGCAAGACCGCACCCAGCCGCCTGACCGGACTCCGCACCGCGGGGTGCTCGCCGACGGCCCGACGCGGAGCACGCGCACCCGAGCACGTCCGGGGCGGGGATCGACCCGCCGTGCCTCAGGGCGAGTCAGGCCCGGACCGCCGGTCTCGTGCCTCCTCGACCGTCACCGTCCCGGCCGCACCGTCGACCGTGATCACCTGGCCCGTGCGGACGCGTTCGGTCGCTCCCGGGACGCAGATCACCGCCGGGATGCCGTACTCCCGGGCCACCGTCGGCCCGTGTGCCATCACCGCGCCGGTCTCGGTGACGAGGCCGCCCGCCGTGAGGAACAGCGGTGTCCAGCCCGGGTCGGTGGTCGGGACGACGAGGACCTCGCCCGGTTCGAGGGCCGCGTGCACCGGATCGCGGACCACGCGGGCACGGCCGGTGACCTTGCCGGGTGCGGCGCCCATGCCGGTGAGCGTCCGGTCACCGGCCGCACGGGGCGGAAGCAGGGTCTCCACGTCCGTGCCGTCGGACAGCAGGGCCACCGGGACGGTGCGGCGGCGCAGTTCGCGGTCGTACGCGGCGCGCCGGTCCGCGATCCTCCCCGAGAGCGTGTGCCGGTCGGCACCGCCCTCCACCGCCGTGCGCAGTTCCGGCAGCGTGAGGAACATGACGTCGTCCGCCTGCGGGAGCAGCCCCTGCGCGCGCAGTCCGGCGCCGATCAGGAGCAGCCTGCGGCGGCGGTCGCGCAGGGCGTAGAGCCCGGCGAACTTGCCCGCCTCGCGCAGCCCCGTCAACTCCCGTGAGCGGCGCAGGAAGAAGCCCGCGACCCGGCCGCGCAGCCGGTGCGCACGCCGGGCGCGGAGGTCGAGTTCGGCCAGCGTCGCCTCGGCCCGCGCCGCAGCGCGCCGGAACCGCACGTCCGGCGCCTGCTCCGGGTCGGTGACCCGCAGGCAGTTGGCCAGCATCGTGAACACCGGCGTCGGGTCCTCCGACCAACGCGGCACACCGACGTCGACCTCGGCGGCGGACCGGTTGCCGTACCGGGCGAGAAAGCCGTCCAGGCCGAAGTCGGGCAGCTCGCCCGCCAGGTGGGCCGCCGCGAGCTCCTGCGGCGGTGTGGTCAGGAGCCGGTCGCGGTACGCCCGTGCGCGCCGGGCCACCTCCCACAGCGCGAGGTCCATCTCGATCGTGACGTTGTGGGGCATGCCGCCGAGCACGGTCCGTATCTCGTCGTCGCTCGCGACGCCCTTCAGCAGCGGCGGCAGCGCGGCCGAGACCACGAGGCCGCTGACCACCGGCCAGACGATCGCGTCGGTCCGCGTGCTCGACTCGTCCTCGACCAGGGCCAGGAGCTCCGCGGCCGTGGCCGGGTCCGCGACCGGTTCCCGCCGCAGCCGTTCGATCTCGTCGAACACCGTGGCCCGCGCCCCGGCGGGCCGGGCCAGCGCGCCGAGGATGCCCGCGACCGCCTTCGGGCCGGTCCTCAGCGCCGCAGCACCGCGCCGGCGGGCGGACTTCCGCGGCGCGAACCGTGGATCGTCGAGGAGATGCTCGACCACCCGCTGTGCCCGCGGCCCGAAGTCGACCGCCATCAGCTTGACGAGGCGCTGTCGCGTCGAGGGGTCGCGCATCGCGTCGGTCAGGTCCCCGTACAGCCGTCCGCCGATGTCGACGATCTCGACGGTGAGACCGAACGAGGCGAGCATGCCCGCCAGCATCGACCTCAGCGTCGACATGCCCATGGGCGTGGCGGGCCGGAGCATGCCCTGGACGTGACCGAACTCGACGTACAGGCGCGTGCCGGCCTTCCCGCTCGGCGGTGGCGCGGGGAACAGCGTCGTGATCGGGCGGGACTGCAGCAGCCACAGCGTTCCGTCGCCGTCGTAGGCCCATTCGACGTCCTGCGGTGCGCCGAGGCCGTCCGCGAGCCGGGAACCCGTCGCCCGCAGCTCCTGCAGACGGCCGGGGGAGAGGCACCCGTGGTCCGCCACCGCCGTGCCGTTCAGCACGTAGTGGTCCGCCGGAGCCGTCCCGTCGACGACCGCCGTGCCGGGCCCGGGTGCCGCGTCGACCACGGTCTCGGTGCGCGAGCCGGTGACCGGGTTGGCGGTGAACAGCACGCCCGCCACCTCGGCGTCCACCATCCGCTGCACGACGACGGCCATGCGTGCGTCCTCGTGTGCGGCGCCCGCGGCCTCGCGGTAGGCGACCGCGCGCTCGCCGTGCAGCGAATCCCAGCAGGAACGGATCGCCGCGAGCAGCTCCTCGGCGCCCGTGACCCCGAGGTACGTGTCCTGCTGACCGGCGAAGCTCGCGTGCGGCAGGTCCTCGGCGGTGGCGCTGGAGCGCACCGCGACGGGTCCACCGCCCAGACGCTCGTACGCGGCGAGCACCTCGGCCCGCGGCACCTCGCCGCCCTGGTACGCCTCGGTCGTCACGCAGAAGCCGTCCGGTACCCGCTCGCCCAGGCGGATCAGCGCGGCGAGACCGGCGGCCTTGCCGCCCACCAGGTCGTGCTGCCCGCCGTCGATCGCACTCAGCTCGAGTACGCGCACGTCGGCCACCCCCTTTCCCACTGTCCAATACGACTGCAATGTATACACGAGACAATACAGTCGCAATGTAAAGTGGGCCCATGCCTCGCAAGGTCGACCACCGTGAGCGCCGTGAACTGCTCGCCGACGCACTGATGAGACTCGCCGCCACCCGCGGCCTGGAAGCGGTGAGCCTGCGCCACGTGGCGGCCGAGGCGGGGGTCTCGACCGGGATGGTGCAGCACTACTTCCGCACCAAGGACGAGATGATGGGGTTCGCCCTCGAGATGGTCATGGACCGGATCGAGGAGCGCTCGCGGGCCGCGCTCACGCCCGGCTCGCCGCGCGAGATCGTCCGTGCGCTGCTGCTGCAGATCCTGCCGCTGGACGAGACGCGCAGGCTGGAGGGCCATGTGGGGCTCGCCTTCCTCGCCTACGCCGCGGTGAAGCCGGCGATGGCCGTGGGGCTGCGGGAGGCGGCCGACGGCATGCGGGGGTTCCTCGCGGACCAGGTGCGGGCGGCCGCGGGGCCCGGCGTGGACCCCGACCGCGCGGCGACGGGGCTGCTCGCGCTCGTCGACGGACTCGGACTGCAGCTGCTGTCGCGGCAGTTCGGCGAGGAGGACGCGGTGGCCGCCCTGGACGCCCAACTCGACCTGGTCTTCGGGCAGTCCTGAGCCCGGAAGTGCGTTCGTGACGCTTGAGCGGCCCCGCCCGGGCGGAGATCGGCGGGGACCCGTCCACACCTGCGCATGAGCTCCCCGCCGGCCCTGCGCCGGAAAGGCGGGTGGGCCTCGGCCCGGTCGACCACGGGGATCCGCGTGGTCGTGGGCCGGTCCTTCCGCCTCTCCGCTCCTGGGTGCGGGCACGACCAGCGGTGCTTGACGCCGGCCCGGGCGGCGGAGCCCTGTCCTGCGGCAGGACCGCCTGCCGCTGGCGCCTTGCGGCGGTGCTGGAACGAGGGAGGGGCATCGGGGGACACCGGCGGGCTCGGCGGACCGCCGCACGGGCTGTTGCGCTGTTCGTGACGACGGGATGCGTCCGGTCCGGTTCGACGCCGCCGCGCTGGGACCGCAGGCGGGGAGAGGCCCTTCGACGGGGAGGTTCCGCAGCGCTGAGCACGGCGCTCGGCCGGCGGCCGCGTGGGCACGTGAGTGGCCGGGGCTGCGGCTGGAGGCTGTGGGCCGGGGGTCCGTCGACGCCGACCCCCGCTCGTCCACGCGCCCGGCCTCGGCCAAGAGCTGGGCGAAGTCGCGGCACGGGTGCTCCGACCGGCGGCCGGTCTCGTTCGAACGGGCACGAACTCCGGTTGCGGGCGGAGCCGTTGAGTCGGCGGTCGCTCTCGTGGATGCTTGCGGGGTGAACGAGTCCGGCGCATTCATGCTGAGACGACTCCAGGAACTGGACCCCGCGGTGCGCGCGGACGTCCTGCGCGTCCTGGACCGCGTCGTCCGGGGCCTGCCCGCTCACTGGCGGCGTCGCAAGGGGGTGCCTCAGCTCATGGTGTTCCTCGACGGCCCGGAGAACGTGCGGATGGAAAGGACCACCTTCCGGGAGCTGTCCGAGCACGGGTATCTCGACGAGTTCAGCCGCTGGGCCGCCGGTGTCCCGGCGGCGAAGGCCAAGGAACACGGCTGTGCCGCCCTGGTGTACGGCGACCGTGTCCATGCGAGGATCTTCCAGGTCGGTCCCTTCGGATCGGCCTGGCACCTTCCGGACGTCCGCGTCGACGTCTGCACCGCGCACCGGGACCTGCGGCTGTGTCAGACCTTCTCACTCGACTTCGAGGTCGAAGGCCGGTTCTTCCCACGGCTCGTGTTCAAGGAATGGGTGCACGACGCTATCGCCCGGGCCCGGCAGGATTGACCCCGCACCGGGCACTCCTGTCGTACGGGGAAACTCTCCGGCCGCCGTCACGCGGCGCAGCCGACCCGCTCCCCTGGACCGACCCCCGCATCGTCGAGGCCGACCTCCTCGGCACCGCCGGCACCTCGACGCTGCCGCCACTGAGCTGCATGAACCCCGTCGAGGGACCGCCTCACGCGCAGGACCCCCGGAGAAGGCCCGGACCTCTGCTCGACAACGACGACGGGGAATCAGTCCCGCCTGTGACCGAGCGCCGTACTCGGCCGGTCGGGCCGAGTACGGCACCCAGTCAGGTGCGTCAGCGGCGAGCCAGGTCGCCGAGAGCGGCCGGCGGCATCACTGCTCGGTCGTGCCAAGGATCTGGTCGGCCGTCGCGAAGCGGTGCTTTGCCGGCTTCAGCACTTCGTGGAGGTAGCCGAAGTAATCCGTTTCCGCCGTTCCTGTGAGCACTGCCAGCAGGAAGGCGAGGCACCCCATGTCGTGGTGCTCCCACAGGGGGCCGCGCCCCTCGTTGTAGAGCACGGTCCAGTCGTCGGGGGACTGCCCGGGCCGCGCCAGCCAGTACAGGAAGGCTCCCGTGCCCTCCTCGAACGCCCACGGCAGGACCCTCGCCCCCGCCTCCTGCAGGCCGGCGGGCTTGTCCTCGAACTCCCACAGGTCGGTCAGGATCTCGTTCCGCTCCGTCGTCTGCGCGTGCAGGTCGCAGTCGTCGTGGGCGGAGCCGGGGACGAGCAGCCAGATCGTCTCGTCGAAGATGCCGTCGCCGTACGTCTCGACGAGCTGCTTGTAGTCCGTGGGCAGAGCCGTACCGAGGGCGCGCTCGGCTTGCGCCCAGTCCACCGGGGGTGGCGGCTCGGCGGGCGGCGGACAGAGGCGAACAAGCGCATCGAGGGCGACCATGAAACGGACGCTATCGGAACACCGGCCGGCCTGCGGCGGACCGTCCGGGGCAGAGGCGTGCTGCTCCGGCCCGCCGACGGCACTGCCCACCTGGTGCTGGCGCGCGCCTTCGCCCGGGGCCGGCACCGGCGGTGGCCGCCACGATCGACACGGGCGGCACGACGGCGGCTGAGGCTGAGGACCGCAGCGCTGAGGAACGGCTGGAACGGGCGCAGTGCGGGCGGACCGCACCGTGCGCGGGGACGGCGTCGGCGCTGCTGAGGAGGGTCCTGCTGCCGGAACCGCTTGCCCAGCAGCCGTTCACCGGCGGGACGGTGGAGTTCCAGGCGGTCCCGGGGCAACCGGTCGACCGTTCGTCGAAACCCGAGGCGTGAACCACAGGGCGAAGACATCGCTGGGATCATCCGGCATGCCCCCACCGAACTCGACCGCGCCGAAGTCTTCCTCGACGACTGGTTCCGGCAGCGGGAGGGCACCCGGAGTCCTTGAGCCGAGTCCTGAGCGCCGGCGGGATGACGGACCGGCTCCACGGCTGCGGGTGAGCGGCTGTGTCACTTCTCAGGGATGTCGTTCCGAGATGAGTTCGGGATTCACTCGCGGAGCCTTTTCGTGATCGATGTCGGTCTGAACCGATGTCACCGGGGCGCCGCGGCAGCCGTCAGTGCCCCAGGAGCGGATCGTCGCCCTCGACGTGAGAGGGTGGCGGCAGCTCCCGCCCGGGTGTTCGTTGAAGCGGCTGCACGGGAGGCGGGTGCCCGGCTGGAGGCGTAGGTGAAGAGCCCTGACATGTCCCGCGGTGCCCGTCTGGCCGCCTACGGTGCCGCTTCCACATCGCTGGCGCTCTGCAGTGATCGCAGACTGCGCGAGCTCGTGGACGCCGCCACACCGATCGGTTCCGGCATCGGCGGGAAGACGGTGCTGCTGGAGGTCGACGGAACCTCGGTCTTCGTCAAGCAGGTACGCCTGACCGATCTGGAGCGACGGCCGGAGAACGTCCACTCCACGGCGAATCTGTTCGGACTGCCGGTCTTCTGCCACTACGGCATCGGCAAGATCGGCGGCCCGGGGTTCGGGGCCTGGCGGGAGCTGGCCGTGCACACCATGACGACGAACTGGGTGATCGCGGGAGACCACGAGGGTTTCCCCCTGATGTACCACTGGCGGGTGCTCCCAGACCTTGGCCGGCCGCTTCCCGAGGAACTGGCCGATGTGGAACGAGCTGTCGCCTACTGGGGAGGCGGAGCGGAGGTGCGCAACCGGATCGAGGCTCTTCAACAGTCCACGGCGAGCCTCACGCTGTTCCTGGAGTACATCCCGCAGAACCTGCACGACTGGTGGGGCGTCCGGACCGGCGCCGGTGAGGAGGCGGCCGAGCGGGCCTGCACCATGGTGGACAACGAGCTGAGAGCCGGCATCTCGTTCATGAACGCCCGCGGGCTGCTGCACTTCGACGCCCACTTCGAGAACATCCTGACCGACGGCCGACGGCTCTTCTTCACCGACTACGGCCTCGCGATCTCCTCCCGCTTCGAGCTCACCCGGGACGAGGCCGACTTCTTCGACCAGCACCGTACCTACGACCAGTGCTACACCGTCACGCACCTGGTGAACTGGCTGGCCGTCGCCCTGTACGGGCACGACACGGAGGAACGCAAGGCGTTCGTGCGCACCTGCGCCGAGGGGACTTCCCCAGAAGGAATCCCAGCGGCAGTCGCGGCAGTCCTCGTCCGCTACGCGCCGGTCGCCGCAGTGATGGGGGGCTTCTCTCACCAGTTCCAGCAGGAGAGCCGGGCAACCCCCTTCCCCCTGGAGGCGATCCGCCAGGTCGGACAGAGGGAACAGCCAGCCTGACACGGCGACGGGGCCATCCGGAGGAAGGCCGCGCAACTCGTGCACCGCCTCGCGTCTCGTTCGACAACGGGCGCCCCCAGCGGTGCCGGGTGATGGTGTCGCCGTCCGGCGGGAGGCCACCTGATGGGGGAGACCAGGCCGGGCGGCCCGGGGCCGGAGCCGTCCTGGTATCGGTTCTCCGCCCCGGTGGGAGGGGAGCACCGTGAGAGGGCGCCGACCCCATGACCGTCCAGCCGACCGCCGCGATCGCCACCGACCCCGTCGGCCGGGCTGACAGTTCAGGGCTGACCGCTCGTCTTCGCCGTCACCGGCGAGAACACCAGCGACTGCACCCGGTTCGCGGCCGTGAGGGAGGCGATCCGGGTGCCCCGGCTCGGACCAGGAGAGCGCAGGATCCGGGCTTCGGCCCCCATCACCGACCGCCGCTGCCGTTCATCGAGGTGTGGGAACAACACCTCGAACCCCACAGCGAGTCGACCGCGGACCTCGTCGAAGACGCTCGTACCACGACAACGAGCCCCATCATCGGGAAGCACCACCTTGATTCTCTGCAGGCCCCCGGCCGGCGGGTGGCGCTTTCGGCCCCGGCGCGTCCCTCGACGGGGGGACCGGGGCCGGAAACCGCGCGGGGACGCGGACGTCAGTCGTCGTACGACAGGCCGTGCCCGGAGCGGAAGAGGACCTTGGCCGGGTCGTCGGCCCGCTGGATGGGCACGGGCAGCTTGCCGCGCGGCTCGACCCGGCCGGCGATCACCCGGGCGGCGGCGCGCAGTTCGACCTCGGTCCAGCAGTAGGAGACCAGCGAGGCCGGGACGTCGCCGAGGTGGGCGATGTCGTAGGGGTTGCGCACCGCGAGGTGGACGACGGGGACGCCCGTCGCGAGCAGCCGGGACACCAGGGTGCGCTGGGCACTGGTGGCGTCGACGTTGTCGGTGGTGACCACCACCGCGTCCCGTCCCTGTGCGGCGGCCACGGCTTCGTCGATCTTCGCCGCGTCGGGCGCCCGGCCGGTGGCGAGGTGGGTGGTGCTGTAGCCCAGTTCGTCGAATGCCTTGGCCAGTTCGGGCACCGTGGTGCGGGTGCTGTCGGTCGGGAAGGCGGGGCTGGCGCCGACCACGAGCAGCTTCTTCTGCCTGCGGCGCAGCGGGAGCGCTTCGTCCTCGTTGACCAGCAGGGTGGTGGTGCGCTCGGCGATCCGGGCGGCGGCGAGCCGGTGCTTGCGGGCGCCGACGACCCGGTCGACCTCCTTCGGGGAGGTGTAGGGGCTGCCGCTGAACAGGCCGGCCTTGTCCTTGACCCGCAGGATGCGCAGGACCGATTCGTCGAGCCGGTCCTCGGTGATCTCCTTGCTGCGGACGGCGGCCAGGACGCCGTTGTAGGCGACGTCGATGTCCGGCGGGAACAGCAGTTGGTCGGCGCCGGCCTTGAGGGCGAGGACGGGCACGCGGTCGTCGCCGTACTTGGTGCGCACGCCGCGCATGTTGAGGGCGTCGGTGACGATCACGCCGTCGAAGCCGAGTTCGTCGCGCAGCACGCCCTTGAGGATCGCGGGCGACAGGGTGGCCGGTTCGTTGCCGGGGTCGAGCGCGGGGACCTGGAGGTGCGCGGTCATGATCGAGTCGACGCCGGCGGCGATCGCGGCCTTGAAGGGCGGGGCGTCGATGCGCTCCCACTCCTCGCGGGTGTGGGTGATCACGGGCAGCCCGGTGTGGCTGTCCTCCCCGGTGTCCCCGTGGCCCGGGAAGTGCTTGGCGCAGGCCACGACGCCGGCCTGCTGGTAACCCGTCACCTGGGCCGCCACCATGCGGCCGACCTCGCGGGCGTCGGCGCCGAAGGAACGGACGTTGATGATGGGGTTGGCCGGATTGACGTTGACGTCGGCGACCGGGGCGAAGTTCTGGTGGATGCCCAGGGCGGCGAGTTCGGTGCCCGAGATCCGTCCGGCGGTGCGCGCGTCGGAGAGCGAGCGGCCCGCGCCGAGCGCCATCGCGCCCGGCAGCTGGGTGGCGCCGCTGCCGATGCGGACGTTGGCCCCGTGCTCCTGGTCGATGGAGATCAGGCACGGGATGGGGGTGGGCAGGGCGAGCGAGGCCCGCTGCACACCGTTCGACAGGTCCGCGACCTGGCGCGGGTCCTGGATGTTGTTCGCCCAGCCGGAGAAGTAGATGACACCGCCGATGTGGTACTTGGCGATGAGCTCGGCCACGGTGCGGACGCCGAGTTCCCTGAGGTTGCGGTCCTGGTCGAACTGGCTGGGAGAAGTCGCCGACGTACCGTAGAAGTACGGCACGAACAGCTGGCCGATCTTCGCCTCGATGCTCATCCTGGAGATGATCTTCTTGAGGCGGTCGTCGCGCTCGTGCGCGACCGCGGAGGTGGCCGTCACACCCACGACGCCCGTCGCGCTCGCGGCGACCACGGTCGCGGAGGCGAGAACGGTTCGTCTGGACAGACTCCGGTCCTGCATGCGGACATGCTCCTTCCAGCCTTGCTCGCCAAGGGAGTTGAAGGAAACGTGAAGTACTCCGAACAGCGGGAAACGTAGCCCGCGGATCACGGGCGGGCAAGAGGTCTAGACAAAATAGGTCTAGACAAAATGAGGGCCCTCCTGCCGTAGGTGTCCGGTGCGCCTACGGGGTGCCGCGCGTCCGCAGTCCGTGAATCGGTCCGTCTGGGGTCCGGTGCCGGTGTGGTGGCGGCTGTTCCTGCCCGGGCGGCGGGTGGCGGATGCCGGCTGCCGGGTCCCCGGCCGTGTTGTGTCCGAGGTCACGTGGCGCGGGGAGTGGCGGCTGGCTCTGGGCATGCTCGGCACCCTGGCCGGTCGGGGCGTGAGCCGTCCGCGGCCGTGGCTGACGCCGTCCACGTCGCCGGCGCCCGCTTGCGGGCCGGCCTGGCCCGGCGGGGAGTCGACTATGTGGCGGCTGTTCGCGCGGACGTGAGTGCCTCCCCGTTCGGCGCGAAGCCGGCGGCTTCGGGGCGGAAGGGTTCCGTCGGTCGCCGGCCCCGGCCCCGCTGCGGCCGGCCCGCACCGCCGGTGGCGGCTCTGGCCGCCGGCCTCGAGCAGAAGGTGTTCACCACCGTTGCCCGGCGGCAGGGCTCGCGCGGCGGGTCGCGGTCCCGCTTCGCTGCCGTGTGCGCCCGCCCGGGCGGCAAGGCCGTCGCCCCCGTGCACACCCCCGTCCCGGCCGCATGACCACACACCCGGACCCCGCCCCGGCCTGTGGGAACGCGGCCCTCTGCCATGTCCCTCATGGCTTGTTCCGTATGCGGTCCGTGAACGGACGGGGGCACGGCTCGTCGTCCGTCGGGGCGCGTGTCTGTTCGGCGGGGGCGAGTTGTGCCGGCGGGCAGTGCCGAGGAACGCATGGCGGACGCCTTCTCCTCTGAGGCGGCGGCCGCGGAGGATCTTCCAGGTCCTCGTGCGGGCGGAGGTGCGCTTGGTGCGGGCGCGGACCTGTGGGCGGGAACGGTTTGTCCCGTTTCAGTCTTCCCGGTCATCGGCGAAGGGGTCACCGGTGAAGACGACCTGGTCCCTGCCGTCGCCCGCGACGACCCACCATCGGGTGCCCTCGAACGTCGGTTCCTGGGAGGCGCGCCGCAGCCCCAGAGCGAAGACGAGTTCGTCCCTGCCGTCCGCGGAGAAGTCGCCTGCCGCGTAGAGGTCCGCGTGGGCAGTACCGCGTACCGGGGGGCCGGCACGGCTGAGCGAGCGCCTCGACTCGATACCGGACGGGGTGAGGGTGAGCAGTTCGGTGCGCAGCTCGCAGCAAGCGGCGTCAGGGCCGACGCGGACCTGGGCGGCGAACTCGTCGCGGCCGTCGCCGTCGGTGTCGGCGGCGAGCGGTGGGCCGAGGATGTCCGGCAGCCGGAAGTCGAGGACCCGGTCACGGCCGTGGAAGTAGACCGTGACCATCTGGTCCACCCCGGGGGCCGCCGACTCGGTGACGCCGTCCTCCATGGTGCGGCTGCCGTCGTCGGCGACCGCGACGTCCCGGCGCCCGTCCCCGTCGAAGTCGCCGAACGCTGTCCCGTTGCCGGCGCGCAGCTCGCGACCCGGGGCCCGCAGGCCGTCGGGGCCTGCCTCGAACAGCAGGCCACCGGACTGCTCACCGGAGTTGCTGAACTTCAGCACCAGGTCCGAGGCCTGGCCGGGCACGGCCGGGGCAGCGACCGGCCGCCCGTGCGGCCGTGGGGGGATCGGCAGGCTCTGTGTCCGGGCGGCACGGCCGCCGCGGTCGAACGGCCCGTACAGAACGGACAGTTCGGGCGGTGCTGCGTCGCTGCCGGTGGAGCCGCCTGTGACCGCCAGGTCGTGCTGTCCGTCGCCGTCGAAGTCGCCGACCGCGAGCGGGGCGTTCACGCCCAGCCGTGCCGCGATGCCCGGCACGGGAAGGCGGGTTGCCGCCGCCCCCGGACGCGGGTGTCCCGCGGGCGTGCCCCAGGCGATGTGGGGGACTGCCTTCGGGCCGGAGACCCCGTACCGCTCCTCGACCGCCGGGTCTTCGGCGACCCACACCCGGGTGATGAATTCGGGGAAACCGTCGCCGTCCAGGTCGGCGGTCGTCAACGACTCGAGGCCCGCGGCGTCCTGCTGTCCCGACGGCTCGGGCAGTCCCAGGGAGTCCGGGGTCAGCGCGGTGCGGACGGTGGGCCGCAGTCCGGTCGGCGAGCCGAAGAGGAACGTGGCGCTGTCGCGCAGCCCGCTCGGGGGTCCCAGCAATGGGCGGCGGTAGTCGAGTTCGAGATCCCGGTATCCGTCACCGTTGATGTCGTCGGGCAGCTTGCCGCCCTTCCCCTGGGGGACGGGGCCGGCGGCCGTGGGCGTGACAACGGCCGGCGATGGGGTTCGCTGCTGCTTGCGGTCCTGCGCACCGCCGTCACGATCGGAGCTGCAGCCGGTGAGCAGCAGGGCGGCAACGCAGCAAACGGCTGTGATCGGCCCTCGCAGTGTCATGCGCACAGCCCACCCCACACCACGGCCCGCGGACCACAGCGCAGGGTCGGCTGTTACCGGCCCGTGACGATTCCGGGCTGCCGGATGAACCGGTGCCCGTGGCGTCGCGGAGTGCGGCCCTGCACACCCGGTCCGTGTGCTCGGCCGCCTGAGGTTCTGCCCGGCCGACCGGGCCAGGTGGCGCAGGCCATGGCCGCCCGGCGTGGTGAACCCGCTCGGTGGACTCCACAGCCGTGCGCGCTCATCAGCACGCCGCCGGGGTCCGCAGAACGGGGACCCGGCGGCCGGGCCGGCCCAGGGTGATCGGGATGGTCAAGCGGAGCACCTCGCGGCGGCCGGGAGGCACAACGCCGCGGGCGGCGGCCGGCGGACAGCCGGCCGGGCGACGCGGACGAACAGCGGCAAGGTGCTCGGCGGCGGGACACGTCTGCGCGGGGCGGTCAGTCGACCGCGCGCAGTACCAGCCGCACGACGCTCATGACTCCTCGCCCGACCCACCCGAGCAGTCCTGTCTCCACGGCCAGCTCGGCAGCATCCGCGGCCGTATCCCCCCGGTCCGACCGGGAAGGGCACCGGGAACAGGAACGAGGCCAGCGGCGCTTCTCCGCACCGCACTTCCTACACATCGCCATGGCCCCATTCTCTCCTCGTCCCCGGACCGC
Organism: Streptomyces griseomycini; assembly: GCF_014203535.1. Taxonomy (GTDB): domain Bacteria; phylum Actinomycetota; class Actinomycetes; order Streptomycetales; family Streptomycetaceae; genus Streptomyces; species Streptomyces griseomycini. The sequence continues at coordinate 19,438 of NZ_JACHJI010000010.1, read as the reverse complement.
CCGTACACGCCAGGCCCTGCCCGCCCGTCCGCCTTCCGCGATCCGGGTCTGGGCGAGGGCGCTGCCGTTGTCGCCGGCGTTGGCCTGCGACCGGCGTAGCCGTGGCGGGCCGGCGAACGGGCGGCGGGGTTGGTTACGTCCCGTCGACGTGGTGCAGGACGACGGTGCGGCGTACGTCGGCCACCTGGCGGGCGGCCCGGTCCACGGCCCGTCCTTCCCCTCGTCCTGCCGAGCTTCGTGAGCGTGCGGTACGCATGGTCGCGGAGACCTGCCCTAACTGCTCGAGCCCCACTGATCTGTTCCCCGTGGTGCGGGCACCCGGAAGGCCCGTCGGGGACAGCAACCACCGGAGGCGAACACGTTGTCGGCTGTGACAGGCTCGTTGAAACTGTGCCAAGTGGTGCTCGACAGCACTGACCCCCGAGGCCTCGCCGAGTTCTACCGCGAGCTGCTCGGCCTGGTCTACCGTCCGGGAGACGAACCTCCCCGGCCAGGACAGCCCGACGTGCGAGGGCAGGACTGGCTGGTACTGCGCACCGCGGACGGCACCCCTCAGATGGCCTTCCAATACGTCGCCCGGCTGGCGCACCCGACGTGGCCCGAGGGCCCGGTGCCCCAGCAACTGCACCTCGACCTGAGCGTGTCGTCGATCGAGGACCTCAAGGCACAGCACGAGCGTGTCCTGGCTCTGGGAGGCCGCCTGCTCCGCGACAACGAACAGGGACCCGACGAACCCTTCCGCGTGTACGCCGACCCCTCGGGCCATCCCTTCTGCGTATTCGTCGCCTGACCGCCCGGTCCCGCCGTGCCCCCTCTACGCCCAGTGCATGCCGGCGGCGGAGAACTGCTCGATCCGCTTCGGGAGAGCATCGCCGCCCGGCTCCGCTGGTTGCTGATCCGGGTGTCCGGGAGCGGTCTTCCTGATCAGTGGGTCATGGGGTTGTCCTGTTCGTGGGGCATGAGACTGTCTGGTCGTGCCGGAGACGACGAGCGGGCTGGAGGCGGCCTTGGCCGGGGCTTCGTCTCCTTCGTGGCCGCAGCGTGCTCGTGCCGGGCGTGCCCTTGCTTCCTTCGCTGACGTTCCTGAGGCTGCGGGAGCGTTGACGGGGCTGCTGCTGGACGTCGGGGACACGGCGGTGACCCGGCAGACGGCAGAGGCCCTGACCCGGGTGGGGACGGTGGCCGCCATGAGGCTCGTCGCTCTCGCGGTTGCCGCGGCTGACGACAACCAGGTGAACTGGCTGCAGACCGGGGTGCACGACGCGCTCGTGGGACCGGACGATGCGCCGGACGTCGCAGCGGTCTGCGGGCAGCTCGCCCGGGACCCGGAAGAAGCTGTACGCCGGGGTGCCGTGGAGATCTCGGCATGGGCGGACGACACAGGATGTTGATCTGAGTCGGCCTGCCGGGGGCTGGTTCATGCAGCTGTCACCGGGCTCCTGGGTTCGTAGGGGGTTCCGTTGCGGAGCACGGCGGCCGGGACCTCCAGCTCCGCGCCGCCCCTCGAAGCACGCGGCACCCGCTACGTGATGACCGTCGCCTGTTCCACCAGGGCCGGAATCATCGACGACACCGGGATCCGCGTCCGTTGGTCAGCCCCCGGACGCGGGAACCGGTACACGTTCGTCTCCGGCAGGAACGAGCAAGAATGCCGTCAAGTCCACGGCGGCCACGGACGACGAAGGCCGCGGGCTGCACCGCCCGCTGGCGGACGCGACGCACGGAGGCCACACCGCCTCGGGAATCAGCTCGGCAGCACACGGCAGTACACGGCACAGTGGCCCCATGAATGAACGAGGGCTGGACCACGACGGGACGATCGTACGCGAAGGCGCACTGGACCGAGTGCCGCCAGTGTTCGTCCCCGTCGTCGATGCGGCCCGCGCCCGCATCTCCGAGACGTTCGGCAGAGCGCGCCTGCACAGCGCCTACCTCTACGGCAGTATCCCCCGTGGTAACGCCACCCCCGGGGTTTCCGATCTCGACCTTCAGCTCGCCCTCCATGACGAGCCCACTGAAGCCGACCGCGCTGACGCCAAAGCGGTCGAGGCCGCACTCGACCGCGCGTTCCCGCAGATCGACGGCGTCGGGATCCTGCTGACCAGCGCGCGGGTTCTGCTCAGCGATGTCGAACGTCACGACGGCGGGTTCTTCATCGCCTGCCTCTGCACCCCGTTGCTGGGCCCTGACCTTGCAGAAGGACTGCCCCGTTACCGCCCCACGACCCTGCTCGCGCGGGAGACCAACGGCGACCTCGCCCGTGTGCTCCCACGCTGGCGTGCCAGAGCAGCCGAAGCCACCACGGACGCCGATCGCCGGATCCTCAGCCGCTTCGTCGGCCGTCGCGTCGTCCGCACAGGATTCACTCTGATCATGCCCCGGTGGGGTGGCTGGACCAGCGACCTCGACCAGTCAGCCGAGCTCTTCGGCCGCTACTATCCCGAGCGCGTCGAGCAGATGCGTGTCGCCGCTTTTGTCGGCCGGGCACCCTCGCCCGACCCGGCGGTACTCAGGATGCTCATCGACGACCTCGGGCCTTGGCTCGCAGCCGAGTACACAGCCGTGCACGGCGAGAAGGCTCCGCGTCCCTGACGGGCGCGGCCCGGTGCCACGCTCGCCGGACTGCACCTGCCCACAGAGCGGAGACACGCACCGGACGATGCTGTGGGCTCTCGTGAAGAAAGCCACGGGCTGCGTAGTCAGGTTGGTCATGGGTGCGCAGCCCATGTGCGGTCAAGCTGGGGGTGGCTGCGTATCGCTGCTGGGGCCGGCGCCCAGGGTGCGGCGTGCGGCCGGCTGTGCGGGCCTGGGGTCGGCCGGGGCGGTAGTGGGGGTGGAGGGGATGCGTTCAGCGGCGAGGAGTGCGCGGGGCACGGGCGGCAGTCCAGGCGGGAGATCTGTGCGGCTCGGGCCGGTGCCCAGCAAGCGACGACGGGTCATCGGGCGATTGTCTCCCCTCACGCCCTGCCGGACGTGAGGGGCTTCGGCTTTCGAGGCCCGGCTGTGGCGGTGTGCGGCTGCGCGATGATCCGCGCAACGCTGTGACCTGCTGTGGTCGGGCCCTGGTGTCCGTGGTGGGGATCTGTGGAGTGCCCGGCCACGACCTCGACCGTGGCTCCGACCATGGCGGTTGGTGCTGTGACCGGGAAGGGTCACCGGGGCGTGGCCGGGCTAGCCTGGCCCGCATGGAGGAGTTCGACGGGGTGGAGGTCGTCGCGTTCGCGGATGCGGCGGCCTTCGAGGACTGGCTGGCTGAGCATCACACCCGCCGTGAGGGCGTGTGGGTCAAGGTGGCGAAGAAGGCCTCGGGGATCGCGTCGGTCACGGATGACGAACTGGTCGACGTGGGGCTGTGCTGGGGCTGGATCTCCGGGCAGCGTCGGGGCCTGGACGACCGGTATTACCTGCAGAGGTACGGGCCGCGGCGGCCGAGGAGCCTGTGGTCGCGGGTGAACGTCGAGAAGGTCGCGGCGCTGGCGGCGGCGGGCCGGATGCGGGAGCCCGGCCTCGCCGAGGTCCGGCGGGCCCAGGAGGACGGCCGCTGGGACCGCGCGTACGCGTCGCAAGCGACCGCTGTGGTCCCGGACGACCTTGCTGTGGCGCTTGCCGCGGATCCGGCGGCGCGTGCGGCGTTCGACGCGCTCGACCGGACCGCCCGCTACCTCGTGATGCTCCCGCTGCTCCAGGCCGCAACGCCGGAGATCCGGCGGACACGGCTGGAGCGAGCGGTACGGGACCTGGGGGAGAGGCGGCAGGCAGGCGAAGGGTGATCGTCCCGGTGGAACTCCCGGGCCGCTGGTGCTGCGACCTGAAGCAATCACCGGGTCGTGCCCTCGTCGGGAGGCGAGCAGCCCCCGCTGGGGCACCAGGACCATCCCCGCACCCGCGGGAGCGTTCCGCCTGAGCTGGACCCTCCACCGCCAGGGTCGCGCCTCGGCGAACGCCGTCCTGCCGTCACCACGATCGACGGGGGCTTCTGGCCCTGCTCGACGGCCGGGTGCGGCTTGGTGGTGGACCCGCCGCGCGACCGTCCCGGCCCGTGATCACGGGGCTCGGTGAAGACGCCGCCCGGTGGTTCCTTCCGCAGGTCGCCCTGCTTGCGGGCCCCGGTCGCATGCGGATGGGCGCGGCAGGCCGTGGAGTCGACGCTCAGGTCCCACGTGATCGCACCCTTCGTGTCGGCCAGGGTCCGGAGCCGGGTGAGGATCCGGTGCCGGGTGCCGTTCCGCTGCCACCGGCGGAAGCAGGTCGTGGACGCGGCCCCACGGCCCGTACTCGGCGGGGACGTCCCGCCACGGAACACCGGTCCGGACCCGGAACCGTATGCCGTCGACCAGCTGCCGCCGAGGCCGGACGGGCGGCCGCCCCGCCCCGGCGCCCCTCGGCGACAACGGCTCCAGCACCGCCCCACTGCTCGTCCGTGAGATCTCCCCGACCCATGAACAGTGATCATGCACAGCCCGAGATCCACTCTCGATGCACGGCCTGGCACGATCAGCCGGAAAATCATCCCACTCGGCCGACCGACGTGACAGCGCCCGCTCGACCGCTGGCCGTGCGTGGGCTGCGGAGCCGGTGTGGGTGTACCGGCCGCTGTGACGGGTGACCAATAAGTGGAGCAGACCCACTCGAGGCGAGGAGCGTGCGCGTATGGGGACCGTCGTCCATGTCCCGCAGACCCGGGACATGATCGGAGAGGAACTCTCCGGCGACGAGGCGTTCGCCGCGCTGCGGCACTACGGAAGCCTGCGGTTGCTCACCGACTCCTTCGCCCGCTTCCGCTACGCGGACGGGTTCACCAACGCCCGGGCGCTCGCCTTCCAAGTGGTCCTCGGCCTGGTGCCGTTCACCGTGGCGCTGGTGGGCCTGGCGACCTCGGTGCACACCGAGGGCGTGGGGCGGGTCATCGAACTCACCCTCGGCCGGATCGTGCCCGGCGCCAGTGCCGACCTCGTCCAGGACGCCTTCGACGGGACACGGCGCAGTGCCCACGGCGACATCGGGGCCACGCTGGCCCTGTGGCTCGGTCTGGGCTTTGCCCTGCTGAACCTCGCCTCGGCCATGGGCCAGATCGAGCGGGGTGCCAACCGCATCTACGGCATCGAACGCGACCGTCCCCTTCCTCGTAAATACGGCAGGGCCGTCCTCCTCGCGCTCACGGCCGGCTTGCCTCTGGTGCTCGGTTTCATCGTGCTCGTCGCCGGCGACGCTGTCGGCGACGCGGTGGCCCGTGTGATCGGAGGACCGGGCAGCGGCACGGGGTGGTGGGGTGCGCTCGACCTGCCGGTGGGGCTGGCGCTGGCGTGGGTCGCCTCCGCGGTGATCTTCCGCTGGTCCCCCCGACGGGTCCAGCCCGGCTACACGTGGCTGGCCTTCGGCTCGGCCGTCCACCTCCTGCTGTGGGTCGCGGCGACGTGGCTGCTCGCGCTCTACGTCGAAGGAAGCGGCGCGTTCGGCGCCCTGTACGGACCACTCACCGCCTTCGTCGCCCTGCTGCTGTGGGCCAACCTCACCGCCGTCGCCCTCTTCTTCGGCATCGCGTTCGCGGCCCAGCTGGAGGCAGCGCGTGCCGGTATCGACGCCGCGGTACAGCCGGACCCCGGACCGGGCCCCTGACCGGTGAAGGGACGCGTCGGCGCCGGAACGGGCACGCCGTCGCCGTGTCGTCGGTTCTGCGGCCCCTGTCACGGCAGCCCGGCGAAAGCGGCCTGCCGGGAAAGCGAGCCCTGGCACGTGGTCGTCGTGCGCTGTGCCCACTCCGACGTCCGCCCGACCTGGCCGTCACCGTCCGGGTTCCACTCCTGGGAGCCGTGCGGGTGCCGGCCCGCCCACCAGGGAGGCGGCCCCTGGCTGGCCACGGACATCGAACGCAGGCCCCCGCAGGAACCCGCCCCCACCGAGAAGACCGTCGACCGGGTCCTGGCCGCGGCAAGGGCACCGGTCGAACGCGGCGTCGCCCGCCTGGGGTCCTGGCGGATCTCCCGCAGATCCCGGCGCAGTCCGAACCGCATGACGCCAATCGCCGAGGCTGCCCTCACCCTGGAGCGGCAACGCTGAAGAGGCTCACTGCTCAAGCCCGCGCCGCACGACTCCGAGCGCGACGACGACACCTGCCTTCTCCTGTGCCGCAAGGCCCCGTCGCCCGCCCCACCCCACTTTGTCCCGCCCGTGGGAAAAGTGGCGAGATCTTGTGCGGAATGGGTTCCGGGGTTCAACAAAGCCCGCTAACTTCCTTGAAATGAACCGGTCATGAGGACTGTCGGCCGGTGTCCACGGCGCGACGGCGCGCGCCCGTAGCCCCCGGGCAGCCCCCTGAGGGCTGCCGTCATCCCACCCCCCGGGAGACCTCTGTGCGCACGAGATCGCTCAGACCCAGACGCGTCCGCTTCTTACTCACCGCCGTGGCCTGCGCCGTCGGCCTGCTGCTGCCGGTGTCCCCGGCCACCGCCGCGCCCGCGGACCCCGACCGCGGCGCCGAGGCGCCCGCCGCCCCGGAGTTCCAGCAGGTCACACTCGCCAAGGGCGTGGCCGAGATGGGCGAGCCCATGACGCTGGCGGTGCTGCCGGACCGCTCCGTCCTGCACACCTCGCGCGACGGCACCGTCCGGCTGACCAACGCCGCGGGAACGACCACGGTGGCGGGCAGGCTCGACGTCTACAGTCACGACGAAGAGGGCCTGCAGGGCATCGCCGTGGACCCGGGCTTCGCGTCCAACCGGCACGTCTACCTCTATTACGCCCCCAAGCTCGGTACCCCGGGCGGTGACGCCCCGGCGGACGGCACCGCCGCCGACTTCGCCCTGTTCGACGGGGTCAACCGGCTGTCCCGGTTCGTCCTGAAGACCGACGGCACCCTGGACCTCGGCAGCGAGAAGAAGATCCTCGACGTGCCCGCCTCACGCGGCATCTGCTGCCACGTCGGCGGCGACATCGACTTCGACACGGCGGGCAACCTGTACCTGTCGACGGGCGACGACAGCAACCCCTTCGCCTCGGACGGCTTCACCCCCATCGACGAGAGGCCGTCCCGCAACCCCGCCTACGACGCCCAGCGTTCCTCCGGCAACACCAACGATCTGCGCGGCAAAGTCCTGCGCATCAAGGTGAACGCCGACGGGTCGTACTCGATCCCGGACGGCAACCTGTTCCCGCCCGGCACCGCGAGGACCCGGCCCGAGATCTACGCGATGGGCTTCCGCAACCCGTTCCGGATGAGCGTCGACAAGGCGACCGGCATCGTCTACCTCGGCGACTACGGCCCCGACTCGGGCACCGCGAACCCCCGACGCGGCCCCGAGGGCCAAGTCGAGTTCAACCGCATCACCAAGGCGGGCAACTTCGGCTGGCCCTACTGCACCGGCGACAACGACGCCTACACCGACTACGACTTCGCCACCGGCACCTCGGGAGCCGCTTTCAGCTGCTCGGCGCCGAAGAACACCTCTCCGCGCAACACCGGCCTGACCGATCTGCCGCCCGCCCGGCCCGCCTGGATCCCGTACAACGGCGGCTCGGTACCGGAGTTCGGCAGCGGCTCGGAGTCCCCCATGGGCGGCCCCGTCTACCGCTACGACGCCGCCTCCACCTCCGAGGTGAAGTTCCCGCAGGAGTACGACGGCGACTTCTTCGCCGGCGAGTTCGGCCGCCGCTGGATCAAGCGCATCGAGTCCGCCGGCGACGGCACCGTGCAGTCCATCAACGCCTTCCCCTGGAGCGGCACCCAGGTGATGGACATGGCCTTCGGCCCGGACGGCGCCCTGTACGTCCTCGACTACGGCACCGGCTACTTCAACGGCGACCAGAACTCCGCCCTGTACCGCATCGAGCACGTCACCGGCGGCCACGCCCCGGTCGCCCAGGCGAAGGCGAACGTCACCTCCGGCAAGGCACCCCTGTCCGTCTCCTTCTCCTCGGCGGGCAGCTCCGACGCCGACGGCGACGCCCTGAGCTACGCCTGGACCTTCGGCGACGGCGCCACCTCCACCGCCGCCGACCCCACCCACACCTACTCGGCCGACGGCCAGTACACGGCCACCCTCAAGGCCACCGACAGCACCGGCAAGTCGGCGACGGCCTCCGTGCAGATCACCGTCGGCAACACCGCGCCCACGGTGCGACTCGACCTGCCCCTCGACGGGAGCATCCACGACTTCGGTGACGCGATCCCGTTCGAGGTGACGGTGACCGACCCCGAGGACGGCACCGTCGACTGTTCCAGGGTGAAGGTCACCTTCATCGTCGGCCACGACAGCCACGGCCACCCGCAGACCTCCGCCACCGGCTGCACCGGCACCCTGCAGACCCTCGCGGACGGCGAGCACGACCCCAACGCCAACATCTTCGGCGTCGTCGACGCCGAGTACACCGACAAGGGCGCGAACGGCCAGCCCGCGCTGACCACCCACGACCAGCACATCACCCAGCCCACCCACCGCCAGGCCGAGCACTACGGCGACTCCTCCGGCGTCCAGGTCGTCAACCACGCCCCCGCGCACGGTGGCAGGACCGTCGGCCACATCGAGAACGGTGACTGGATCTCCTTCAAGCCCTACGCCCTCGCCGACGCCGGCACGTTCACCGCCCGGGTCTCCTCGGCGGGCGCCGGCGGCACGATCGAGGTGCGCACCGGATCCCCCACGGGCACCCTGCTCGGCACGGCGACCGTACCGGTGACCGGCGGCTGGGAGACCTTCGAAGACGTCTCCGCCCCGCTCACCGGCCAGCCCGCCGGTTCCACCTCCCTCTTCCTCGTCTTCAAGGGCGGCAGCGGCTCGCTCTTCGACGTCGACGATTTCTCCTTCACCACCTCCGGCGCCGGCTCCCGCTCGGGTGAGGTGAAGGGGGTGAACGGCAAGTGCCTGGACGTGGACGGTGCGCAGACGGCCGACGGCACGAAGGTCCAGCTGTGGACGTGCAACGGTACGGGTGCGCAGAAGTGGACCGTCGGAGCCGATGGCACGCTGCGGGCGCTGGGCAAGTGCCTGGACGTCTCCGGCGGGGGCAGCGCGGACGGCACGAAGGTCCAGCTGTGGACGTGCAACGGCACGGGCGCTCAGCAGTGGGCGCCCCAGGCCGACGGCACGGTGCGCAACCCCCGGTCGGCCAAGTGCCTGGACGCGTCCGGCGGCACCTGGAACGACGGAACCCCCGTCCACCTGTGGACCTGCCACACCGGCCCCAACCAGAAATGGACCCTGCCGTAGAAAGGAGGCGACCACCCGTGCGCACCCGACTCAAGGCCGTTTTGGGCCTGTTCACCGCAGCCGCGCTGTGCCTGACGGCACCGCAGAGCACGGCCGCCGCGCCCGCAGCAGCGGGTCAGACCCGGACCCCGGGCGCCGAAGCCCACGCGGCCGAGGACCCGGCGTACACAGTCCTCGTCTTCTCCAAGACGGCCGGCTTCCGCCACTCCTCGATCGACGACGGCATCGCCGCCCTGCGCGACCTCGGCACGGCGAACAACTTCAGCGTCGTCGCCACCGAGGACGCCCAGGCGTTCACCACCGGAAACCTCGCCCGGTACAAGGCGGTCGTCTTCCTCTCCACGACCGGTGACGTGCTGAACGCCGCCCAGCAGACGGCTTTCGAACAGTACGTGCAGGGCGGCGGCGGATACGTCGGCGTCCATGCCGCCGCCGACACCGAGTACGACTGGCCCTTCTACGAAGGGCTGGCCGGTGCCCTGTTCCACTCGCACCCGGCCGTCCAGACCGCCACCGTCGAGGTGGAGGACCGGGCGCACGACGCCACCGCCCACCTGGGCGGCACCTGGCAGCGCACCGACGAGTGGTACAACTACCGCACCAACCCGCGCACCACCGCCCACGTCCTCGCCTCGCTCGACGAGACCAGCTACTCGGGCGGGAACATGTCCGGCGACCATCCGATCGCCTGGTGCAAGGACTACCAGGGCGGCCGGGCCTTCTACACCGGAGGCGGCCACACCGACGAGTCGTACGCCGAACCGGCCTTCCGCCGGCACCTCCTGGGCGGCATCCGCTGGGCCGCCGGCATGACCGAGGCGGACTGCCGCCCCGAGACCGGCTACACGCCCCTGTTCGACGGCTCGTCCGCCTCGGGCTGGAGCCAGGCCGGCCCCGGCGGGTTCACCCTCGCCGACGGCACCCTCACCTCGCACGGCGGTCTCGGCATGCTGTGGTACTCCGCCGAGGAGTTCACCGGCGACTACTCCCTCAAGCTCGACTGGAGGACGGCCGGGGACGACAACTCCGGGGTGTTCATCGGCTTCCCGTCCTCGGACGACCCGTGGTCGGCGGTGAACAACGGCTACGAGATCCAGATCGACGCCACCGACGCGCCCGAGCGCACCACGGGCGCCGTCTACGGCTTCCAGTCGGCCGACCTCACCGTCCGCGATGCCGCACTGAACCCGCCGGGGGAGTGGAACACCTACGAACTTCGCGTCACCGGCGAGCGGTTGGAGATCTTCCTCAACGGCCGCAAGATCAACGACTTCACCAACACCGACCCGGCACGCAGCCTGCGCCAGGGCCACATCGGCATCCAGAACCACGGCGACGGCGACGAGGTGTCCTTCCGCGACATCCGCATCAAGCAGGGCGACGGTCAGCAGCCCTCCCCCCGCTCGGGTGAGGTGAAGGGGGTGAACGGCAAGTGCCTGGACGTGGACGGTGCGCAGACGGCCGACGGCACGAAGGTCCAGCTGTGGACGTGCAACGGTACGGGTGCGCAGAAGTGGACCGTCGGAGCCGATGGCACGCTGCGGGCGCTGGGCAAGTGCCTGGACGTCTCCGGCGGGGGCAGCGCGGACGGCACGAAGGTCCAGCTGTGGACGTGCAACGGCACGGGCGCTCAGCAGTGGGCGCCCCAGGCCGACGGCACGGTGCGCAACCCCCGGTCGGCCAAGTGCCTGGACGCGTCCGGCGGCACCTGGAACGACGGAACCCCCGTCCACCTGTGGACCTGCCACACCGGCCCCAACCAGAAATGGACCCTGCCCTGACACACACCGACCGATGACCGGCACCACCCCGCCCCTCGCGCGCGACATGTGTGAGGGGCGGGGCGGTCCGGCACACGGCAGAAGAAAATGAGCTGACGCGCCCCTGACAACAGAAGATTTCCGTGGCACTCTGCCTCACGCACGTCTGTCCGCACCGCTCTTCATCCCCCCACCCTGCCCGGACCCGCTCGACGGGTCTCGGCGCGGCAGAAGGAGATCCGCGTGAGACGACACCGCACTGCTGCCGGCATCCTGATGACCGTCTCGGCCCTGCTGACCGGCGGCCTGGTCGGCACCACCACCGCCCAGGCGGCACCCTCAGGCACATCCCCGGCACCACAGGCCGAGGTCCGCACCGTCCCGCTCGCCGAACAGCGCACATCCCGCACCTTCTGGACCGCCGAGCGCATGCGCAGCGCCACGCCCCTCGATCTTCACCTGACTCCCCAGGCAGCCAGGAGCCTCAAGGTCCCCGAAACCAGCGGGAGTACGCCAACGGTCGTCCCCGCCACCGCACCCACCGCCTTTCCGCAGGCAGGCGGCCCGTGGACCGGCGACGGAGCAGTGGTCTCCACCTCGGGCCGGGTGTTCTTCACCTTCCAGGGACGTACCGCTTCCTGCTCCGGCAACGCCGTCACCAGCCAGAACGCCAGCACGGTCATCACGGCCGGGCACTGCGTGAAGTACCAGGGCAGCTGGCACACCAACTGGGTCTTCGTGCCGGCGTACGACAACGGCAACGCCCCCTACGGCCAGTGGACCGCGACCCGCACGCTGACCACGCCGCAGTGGGAAGCGAGCGAGGACATCAACCACGACGTCGCGGCAGCGGTCGTCGCGCCCCTGAACGGCCGGAAGCTCACCTCGGTCGTCGGCGCACAGGGCATCCAGTTCAACGGCGGCTACAACAAACGCATGTACGCCTTCGGCTTCCCGGCCGCCTCGCCGTACGACGGCTCGAAGCTCATCTACTGCAGCGGCAACAGCTCGAAGGACTTCCTCTTCTCACAGGACCACAGCCTCGCCTGCAACATGACCGGCGGCTCCAGCGGCGGTCCCTGGTTCACCGGCTTCGACGAGACCACCGGCACCGGCCTGCAGGTCTCGGTGAACAGCTTCGGCTACACCTTCCTCCCCAACCGCATGTTCGGCCCGTACTTCGGTGACGTCGCCAAGGCCCTGTACGACAAGGCCCAGGCTTCCTGAGCCCCGACCCCCGTCCCCCCTTTCGAGTGACCGGTGCCCGGAGGGGGTGCGCAACGCACGCCGGCCGAGCGGTTCCCGGGCGGACACCGGCCGGCGTGCCGGCCGCCTTCCCAAGCGCCCGCAACACCTCCCGCACCCGCCCCGACTGCGGGCACACAGCGAGGGAGAACCGTGTCACCCAAGCCGACTTCACGTGCGCCTCGTGCGGCTTCACCGCCGACGCGGACCACGTCGGCGCGATGAACGTCATCAACAGGGCCGGGCTGGTCCCCTGCGACGTGGCTTAGCCACCGGCACAGGAAGCCCGCGCCCCCAGTCGTGAGCGGAGCCACCTCATCGGGCATCGCCCAGTGGGCGAGGTCGCCCGAGACGGATGCCTGTACGGCGCCGAGTACGGCGGCGTCGACGTGGCCGCCGCGGATCACGCCGAAGGAAAGGGCGGAGCCGAAGAACGAGGCTCCGGGCACGGCCGTGCACCGCTCGGCCGTGGGGTCGCCGGGAGTGACCCGGACCACGCGCTGGACGAAGAGGCCGGGCGGGCGGTGGGTGCGCGGACACGGGTGCCGTCCGCGCGCCCACCCCCAGCGAGGTGTCGGCGACCACCTCCTCCGTGTGGGCGGGGACAGCCGGGAGAGGCTCAGGCGGGACAGCCGGAGTCCGCGACGACGTAGTACCCGGGCGCGGTCTGCTTGAGGGTGCGCGTGGTGAATGCGTTCCACAGACCCATGGCCTGGCCGGAACCCTTGGCGTAGGTGTGGCCGCCGCTCCGGTAGGCGCGTCCGGCGACCGTGTGGTCGTAGTTGCTGGTCGTGTGGCACGTGGGCGTGTACCCGGTGGTGGTCGCGGCCGCAGCCGAGGAGACCGCGCCTGCCGCACCCGCGGAGTCCACGGCCGCCACGGTGTAGCTGTACGTCGTGCCGGTGGCCAGGCCCGTGTCGGTGTAGGAGGCCGAGGTCGTGGTGCCCACCTTCGTGCCGCCGCGGTGGACGACGTACGAGGCCGCGTCGGGTACCGCCTTCCAGCTCAGGGAGGCGGTGGTGTCGGTGGTCCCGGTGACGGTCAGGCCTGTGGGCGCGGGCAGGGCGCCGGTCCCCTGGTCGTCGCTGTCGAGTCCCCAGAAACGGGCGGTGTGGTAGCTGGAGCAGATGGTGTCGAGGTAGTAGGTGCCGGTGCTGCCGCACTGCTCGGTGCCGCTGCCCGGGTCGACCGCGAGCCCGTGCGCCATACCGGCGACGGAGTAGACCTCGACGGCGGGACGGCCGGAGGCGTCGTCGTGGACGCTCAGTGTGGTGCCTCCGGTGAGGCTTTCGGTGCGGGAGGGCGTCTGGCCGACGCCCCACACGTCGGTCCACTGGTCGCGCAGCTCGGTGGCGTTGGCGGGCTTGACGGTGGTGTCGGCGGTGCCCTGCCAGATCGCGACGCGTGGCCAGGAGGTCGTACCGGCCGGAGCGGCGGAGCGCACCAGGTCTCCCCATCGGGCGGGGCTCCTGTCCGGCGGGCTGTACATGCAGGTGTACGCCGCGGACACGCTGTTCGCGCAGTACGCGGGCAGTCCGGAGTCGATGGCGCCGCCCGCGAAGACGTCGGGGTAGGCGGCGAGCATGTTCGCGGTCATGCCACCACCGGCGGACAGACCGGTGATGTACACCCGCCGGCTGTCGCTTCCGTACTGGGCGACGGCCTTGTCGACCATCTGCTTGATCGACAGCGCCTCGCCCCGCCCGCGCTCGCTGTCGCCGGGCTCGAACCAGTTGAAGCAGGAGCTGGCGTTGTTGGCGCTGCTCGTCTGCGGGAAGACCACTGCGAAGCCGTAGCGGTCGGCGAATGTCGGCCAGCCGGAGTGCGCGTAGTAGTCGCTCGCGCTCTGGGTGCATCCGTGCAGCGCGACCACCAGCGGGGCGCCGGCCGGCAGCGCGTCGGGTGCGTAGGCGTACATGGACAGGTTGCCGGGGTTGCTCCCGAAACCGGTGACCGGCGTCAGACCCGCGGCGGACGCCTGCGGGCTCACGGCGACCGTGCCACCGGTCAGGGCCAGGACACCTGCGGTGGTGGTGATCCAGCGGCGGATGCCTCCGACGAGGCGGCGGCCCCTCGCGGAGCGGAACGGAGGATGCGACTGTCCCATGACGACTGCCTCCTGAGGTGTGAACCCGTCGTGCACCGATGCCGGACGAAGGCCGGTCGCCGGTGTGGCGTGAATCATGCGGGCACGCTCGTCGGCGTTGGCATGGGGGGGACGGCCAGGCTTGCCGGATTCCCTGTGTGACGGGCATCCATGGCCCGGTCCACGATCAGCCGTGTATGGGGGATCTCGCGGAGCAGGACCTCGCACGGCCACCCGGCGCAGTGGTGTTGGGAACCATCACCGCGCGACGGACGGTAGGCGGCCAGCCCATATACCTGATACTGCCTCTGAACACGTTGGTGGCGCGCGACCTGAGCACGGTGGTGACACGCGAACCGGTCAGCGCCCCGGCCGGGCTGCGACGTCGCCCCCGACCGCCGCCGTCGTGGTCCCGGCGCACGGCACCGACCGCTCCGAGCGGGTTCACGTACGGCTGGGCCCGGCGTCTGGTCGGTCCCGGTCCTGTGCCGTGGCGGCTGCACTGTCGCCGGACGCCCGGGGGGCGCCGCGGTGGGCGCAGGCCACCAGGTAGCCGGGGGGATGGAACCCGCAGCGCAGGCGCACCGGCGCGCCGCAGTCGGCGGCCAGGGCGCGCAGCGCGGACGGGTGGTAGGCCTTGCGCAGGCTGATCGCGCCGTCGTGCGCGGCCGCGGTCCCGCCGAGGAGGAACAGCAGCGGGACGACGGCCAGGTACGCCGGGTTCCGCCAGGCGTCGATGACGAGCAGACGGTGTGCGGCCCGGGTGCCCTCGCGGAACACCATGCGCACCTGCGCCGGCTGCAGGTGGTGCAGGGACATCGTGAAGACGGCCAGGTCCCAGGAGCGGTCGGGGGCGTCGATGGCGGTGGCGTCGATGACGCGCGCGGTGACCCGCGGGTGATCGCCCAGAGGGCCCGCGCGGAACGCCCGGACGGAGTCGGGGCTGATGTCGCTGACGGTGACGTGTGCGGTGGGGTGGTCGCGCAGGAGCCGTTCAGCGAGGTGGCCCCGGCCCGCTCCGAGCTCGAGGATGCGGGGCTCACGCGGCCGGCCGACCTCGGCCAGGGCCAGTCGGCTGAAGGTGCGGTAGGCCAGTGACGCGCGCTGGAACCGGTCCAGCTCGCGCAGTCCCCTGCGCGCCCTCTCCGCCAGCCGGGGATCGGGGTGGTCGACGAAGTCGATCCACTCGGCCCGGTCGGTTTCGTACAGGCGGTCCCACCAGGGGGCTCCCGGGCCGCCCCGCGGAAACTTCCCGTCGTGCACGGTGCTCCACCTCCCGCGGTGATGTGTGCGGATGCCGTCGTGGTGTGCGGATGCCGTCGTGGTGTGCGGATGCCGTCGTGGTGCGTGCGGACGCCGTCGTGGTGCGGATGTGCGGCATGGGGGTTCAGGAGGCAGCGAGCTGACGGACCGCGGCGCGGAAGGCCGCCGGCGCGGCCCGGCATCCGGGCACCAGCAGCGAGCGGGCGCCGGGGTGGGCGGTGGCGAGGACCAGGGCGCGGGTCAGCCACCGGTAGCGGCGCGTCAGGCGCCGCCAGGCGTGGCCGTAGCGGGCGGGGGAGCCGGCGACCAGGGCGTCGACCGCGGCTTCGGCCTGGGCCAGTGCCAGGCTGATGCCCTCGCCGGTGAGCGCGTCCTCGTACCCGGCCGCGTCGCCGGCGAGCAGGACGCGGCCCACGACACGGCGCGCCGGGTACTGCCGCATCGGGCCGGCGCCGCGCACGCTGGACGCCGGATCGGCGTGAGCGAGCCGGCGGCACAGGTGGGGGAAGGTCTCCAGCAGCGCGGCGTAGGCGTGGTGCGCCGCCGTGTCCGGCGACGCGGCGGCGGGGCGGTACAGGACGGCGACGCCCACCTGGTCCGCGGCCACGGGGGTGATGTAGGCCTCGGCGTGCGGGCCCCAGACCACCTGCACGCTCCGGCTCCAGGGCTCGGCGCGCCAGTGCCGGCGCAGTCCGAAGCGGCGCGGGAACCCGCGCCGGACGGGCACACCGAGGTGGCGGCGCAGCGGGGAGTGCAGGCCGTCGGCGGCGATGAGCCAGCGTGCCCGCACCCCTGCGGCGGTCACCCCGGTGGCGTCCTGCGCCACCGCCGTCACGCGGACGTCGAGCCGGTGAGCGCCTGCGGCGTGCGCGGCGGCGGACAGCGCGGCCTGGAGCGCGGTGCGGCGCACGCCCATCCCGGGCCCGGCCGGGAACGGCGCGTGGGCCCGGCGGCCGGACGGATCGAGGTAGTCGATGCCGACCAGGGGCACGCCCTCCGGCCGCACCCCGAGGGCGTGGAGCCGTCGCACCCCGCCGGGCATCAGGCCTTCACCGCACGCCTTGTCCACCGGGTCGGGCCGCTTCTCGCAGACCGTCACGGACATGCCCGCCCGCGCGGCGTGGAGCGCGGCGGCCAGTCCGGCCGGACCCGCGCCCACGACGAGCAGATCGGTGTCGTACACGGCGCCGCTCACCCGGTGAGTCCGAGCGCCGCGTTCTCCACCCGCAGGCGCACGGTGAGGACCGCGGCGTTGGCGGCGGTGAACACCAGCGCGGTCAGCCACGCACCGTGCACCAGCGGCAGCGCGACCCCCTCCGCCGCGACGACCAGGTAGTTCGGATGCCGCAGCCACCGGTACGGGCCGCGCCGCACCAGCGGCAGGCCCGGAACGACGATGACCCGGGTGTTCCAGCGCGGACCCAGCGACCGTACGCACCACCACCGCAGCCCCTGCAGCAGCACCACGGCGCACAGCGCACTCCAGCCCACCACGGGGACGAACGCCCGTCCGGCGACGGCGACCTCCACGAGGACGCCGGCCAGCAGGGCCGTGTGGAGGGCCACCATGACCGGGTAGTGGCCGCGTCCGTGTTCCACACCGCCGCGCGCCCGGGCCCACCGGGAATGCCGCACGGAGACCACCAGCTCCGCCAGCCGCTCGGCGGCGACCGCCGCCACCAGCACGACCAGCCACGCGGGCAGCGCCGCGACGCCGTGCCGCATCACACGCCTCCCGGCGCTGTTCGCCGGGCCGGCCGCGCTCCGCGCGCACCGGTCAGTCCCGCGGGGCGGCGTGTGCGGTGCCCGGTGAGCGCGGGGACCAGCCGTTCCGGCCGCGCTTTCTCGGAAAGGGACATGTACCGGCTCCTCGAGGTGGTTCGCAGGCGGGCGGAAGGGGAAGCCGCCGCGGTCGGACGGGGACGTTCCGGGTCACCAGCGCAGCAGGACCAGTTCGCTCGCGAAGCCCGGCCCCATCGCCGTGAGCAGCCCGGCGGAACCGGGGGCGGGAGGGGCCTCCAGCGTCGCCCGCAGCACGTCCAGAACCGACACCGACGACAGGTTGCCCCGCGTGGCCAGGGAATGACGGGTGTGGGCCAGGGCCTGCTCGGGCAGGTCGAGGGCACGCTGCACCGCGTCGATGACCCTGGGCCCGCCCGGATGGCAGATCCACGCGGTGACGTCACCGACCGTCAGGCCGTGATCGGCCAGGAAGGCGGTCACGTCCTTGGGCAGTTCCCGCTCCGCCACCGAGGGCACCTCCGGGGACAGGACGATGCCGAAACCGTGCGCGCCGATCTGCCAGCCCATCACGTCGGCGGTGTCAGGATAGAGTCGGCTACGGGTGGCCACGACCTCAGGGCCGTGCACGTCACGGGCCCGCCGTTCCCCCACGGCGACGAGCGCCGCGGCACCGTCCCCGAACAGGCCGGCGGCCACCAGGCCGGCCGTGGACCAGTCGCGGCTCTGCACCGTCAGCGAGCACAGTTCGACCCCCAGCAGCACCCCGACCTGGTCGGGGAACGCCCGCAGGTAGTCGTGCAACCGTGCGATGCCCGCGGCCCCGGCGGCGCACCCGAGACCGAACAGCGGGATGCGCTTGACGTCCTGGCGCAGCCCGATCCGCTGCGCCAGGCGGGCCTCCAGGGAGGGCACCGCCAGGCCGGTCACCGTCGTGCTGATCACCACGTCCACCTCGTCCGGTGCCACCCCGGCCGCGCTCAGCGCCTCGTTCACCGCCTGCTCGCCCAGTTCCAGGGCCGTGCGCAGCCAGACACGGTTGGCACCGGTGAACCCGCCCAGGGTCGCGTACTCCTCGAGCGGCAGCGACAGGTTCCGCGTGACCACCCCGGCGTTCGCCGAGAACCTCCTCAGCGCGCGGTGGGCGCTCGCAGGTCCGGGGAACAGCTCCGCGTGCGCCGCCGTGATGTCCTCCTGCCGGTACTGGTGCGGAGGCACGGCCACCCGGACCGCCGCCACCCGCGGCCCGGCACCGCCCGGCCCCCACTGCGGGGGCGGGCGCTCTGCGAAGGCCGGTGGGCGGCTGTGGGTCATGCCTCTCGCCTTCCGTCCGAGCGTGCCGCTGCCGCCCGGTGCCCAGGGCCGGGCACACAGGATGCGCCGCCTCAGGGGCAGGCGTCGAGGGCCGGAGCGCGTAACCGACAGTAAGAAGTTCAGTACGTATGGTAATCGCATGTAAGGTGCCCGCATCCGAAGACGGGGTCCGGGGAGCGTCCGGGCGAGGACGACCGCCGTGGCGCAGATGTGGAGGGAAGCCACCTCCGGGCGGATGCCGACGGCTGACAGGTACGGCCCGCTGTCCGGGTGAACAACCTCGGGTGGGGGCACGGCCTGAGGAAGATGCACCGATGGCCGGTGAGAACGTGACCGGGGTCGAGTCCGTCGAGCAGTCTGGACCGCAGCCGGCGGGGGCGGTGGATGATCGGCTGACCGACGTGGGGCTGCTGGAGATCGTCGTGTCCCGCGGCCGGGGCGGCTCGTTCGAGCCGAAGACCGTCAGGAAGCGGCACAAGCGCCTGACCGGTGTCGACGAGATGGTGATCCCGTCGGCCGCGAAGGGCCTGACCACCGGTGAGGTCCAGGCTCACCTGGCGGAGGTTCGTGGCGCCGAGGTCTCCCGGCGGACCGTCTGCACGATCACCGACGAGGTCCTGGGCGGCATGGCCGGGTGGCTTCAGCCGGCCGCTCGACGTCGTCTGTCCGGTGGTCTTCGTCGACGCCGTCCACGTGAAGATCCGGGTTCTGTCGACGATCTTGTGATCCGGACGGTTGAGCGGGGTGTGCCGACTGTTCGCGATCATGCCTCGGGTGCTCTCGTGATGTGCTCCTGGAGTTGTTTCCGTATCTGTCCACGCTGCTGA
>NZ_JACHJI010000009.1 GCF_014203535.1 Streptomyces griseomycini | reverse complement strand
GTCAGCTTCGCCCGGGAGAAGGCCAGGATGAACTGCCGCCGCCCCCAGAGCTGACGGACGTACTCGACGAGGGACGGCCGGGCACCGCTGACCGAGAGGCCGTGACGGGCGGCGAGGGCCGCGAGGTCGCCCCCGGCGTCCGGGGGAACCGGTGCGCGGGGCGGTGTGTGGAGGGCCTGACTCACATCCGCTGCTTTCGCTAGGGGGAGGGGGTGACGGGGGCGCCGGTGCTCGCCCGTGGTTTCCCCGTACGCCTCCGGGCGTTCTCCTACGACGGGACGGCACCGTATCGTCGCAACGGGAGCGTAAGGCGAATCCACGTCGGAACGCAACCGTTCCGTCGTTTCGCCCTATGCTGGTCCGCATGACGACGAACGCCGACGAGCCCCGGCCGCGTCCGCGGCGCAGGGCCCCCGCCGGGGCCGCCGTGCTGCGGGAGGACGTGACGGAGGCCATCCGGGCGGCCGTCTTCGAGGAGCTCGCGGCCGTCGGCTACGCGCGGATGTCGATCGAGGGGATCGCGCGCCGCGCGGGCGTCGGCAAGACCGCGGTGTACCGCCGCTGGCGCTCCAAGCTGCACCTGGTCCTCGACCTGGTCTCCGCGCTCGCCGTGCAGGGTCTGCCCGCGCCGGACACCGGCTCCCTCGAGGGCGACCTGCGGCTGCTGTACGAGGTCACCTCCCGCGCCCTGCGCCACCCCGTCGCCTCGCAGGTCCTCCCCGACCTCCAGGCGGAGGCCGCTCGCAACCCCGACATCGCCGAGGCGCTGCAGAAGGCGCTGCGGGAGGGCCAGGACTCGGTCGCCCGGTCCATCGTCACGGCGGCGGAGGAACGCGGCGAGCTGCGCCCCGGCGCCGACCACGCCCTGGCCCTGGACCTGATCTCGGGCCCGCTGTACTGGCGCTCGGTGGTGATCCGCACCCCGAAGCTGCCGAAGGGCTACCTGGCCGCACTGGCCAGAGCCACGACGGAGGCCCTGAAGGCGCTGTGAGAGGGCTCCGGTGAGAGGAACCCGGTGAGCGGAGCCCGGTGAGGGAGCGGCCGGCCGCTCAGGCCGGCGTCCCCGGCCCGGCCCGGTCTCCAGCCGATCCGCCATGTCGGCCGGGTCCGCCGCGCGCGGCACCCGCCCCCCGAAGCCCGGGAGGGGCACGCGCAGTGCCTCGGTCCAGCGCGTGGGGACGGCGCCGGTGCCGTGGACCGCGCCCGCCGGTCCTCCGCTCACGGCCGCCACCGTGTCCGTGCCGCCGCCGAGGTCGATCGCGGCGCGCACCGCGTCCTCGTAGCCGGTCGTGGTGCGCAGGGCCCGGACGGCGGAGGCGGGGCAGGGCCGGACGGCGCCGTTGAACTCCGTGGCCAGGTCCGGGTGCCGGTCGGGGGCGAGGGCGGCGGCGTAGCGGTCGCGGTGGTCGGAGCGGACCGCGCGCAGGGCGTCGGCCACGGCGGCGAGCGGGTCGTCCCCCGCCAGCGCCACGCGCACCAGTTCGTGGAGGACGGCCGCGCCCTCCCGGGCCGCGCGGTCGCCGTGGGCGGGCGCGGCCAGCCGGCGGGCGGCGTCCACGGTGGCGTCCCCGCCCAGGCGCGCGAAGTACACGGCGGAGGGCGCGGCCCGCTCCCCCGAGCTCTCGGTTTCGCTCGAGCAGGGAGGTGCCCCCATCGCCCCGTTCCCCGCCGCCCGTCGGCTGACCTGGAAGTGCAGCGCGGCGGCCGTGTCCCACGGGTCGCCGCTGCTCAGCACGGCCTCCGTCTGGAGGCCGACGTCCTTCGGCCCGGCGGCGGCCCACCGCTGGAACCGGCGGAAGACGTCGGGGGGTTCGAGGCCGCCGCACGCGAGCAGCGACGCGGCGACCGGGACCGCCCTCCGGGGGTCGTCGGTCGCCTCGCCCGGCTCCCGGCCGGCGCCCACGGCGCGTTCCGCACGGGTGGGGGAGGCGGAGGGGGAGGTCGTCCGCGCAGGCTAGCCGTGTGCGGCCGCCGGGTGCAGGCGGGTCCAGCCGGCCCAGGCCGAGGTGATCATGTCGTCGATGCCGTGGCGGGCCTTCCAGCCGAGTTCGGCGGCCGCGCGGTCGGCGGAGGCGACGACGCGCGGCGGGTCGCCGGGGCGCCGGGCGGCGACCACGGGCGGGCGGTCGTGACCGGTGAGCGCGTTGACGCGGTCGATCATCTCGCGGACCGAGACGCCCTCACCGCGCCCGATGTTGAGGGTGAGGTCCCGGCCGGGGGAGGAGCGCAGCGCGCGGGCCGCCGCCACGTGGGCCTCGGCCAGGTCGACGACGTGGATGTAGTCGCGGACGCAGGTGCCGTCCGGGGTCGGGTAGTCGTCGCCGAAGACGCGCGGGGAGACCCCTTCCGTCAGCTTCTCGAAGACCATGGGGATCAGGTTGGACACCCCCACGTCGGCGAGGTCCGGGCTCGCCGCGCCGGCCACGTTGAAGTAGCGCAGGCAGGCCGTGGACAGCCCGGTCGCCCTCCCGGTCGCGCGGACCAGCCACTCGCCGGCCAGCTTGGTCTCGCCGTACGGCGACACGGGGGCGCAGGGCGTCTCCTCGGTCACCAGGTCGTCGTCCCGCGCGGCGCCCGGCACGCCGTACACCGACGCCGAGGACGAGAACACGAAGGACGGCACCCCGGCCGCCGTCACCGCGTCCAGCAGGACGCGCAGCCCCTCGACGTTCTCCCGGTAGTAGTGCAGGGGCCGTTCCACCGACTCGGCCACCTGCTTCTTCGCCGCCAGGTGGACGACGCCGGTGACCGCGTGCTCCGCGAGGACGCGGGCCACCCGCTCGCCGTCCAGCGTCGAGCCGGTCACCAGCGGCACCCCGTCCGGTACGCGGTCGGCGAGACCGGTGGACAGGTCGTCGTACACCACCGCCCGCTCCCCCGCCCCGGTCAGCGCCCGTACGACGTGCGCCCCGATGTAGCCGGCGCCGCCGGTGATCAACCAGGTCATGGATGGCCGTCCTCTCGTCGTTGGCCCCTTGCGTACCGGCTCTCAGTGAAGCAGGCGCCGGAGCCTTCCGTGCAGTACCGAGGTGACACCGCGTACGCCGGTCGCCACCCGCAGTGCCAGCGCGCCCGAGTGCGTGGCGTACGGCCCCACCAGCACCACGCCGTGCCGGGGGCTCGGCACCGCGCGGCGGCGCAGCAGCCCGGGGCCGGCGAGCGCGTGCGCGGTGACGAGGCGGTCCGACCCGTCCCGGAAGCGCACGCGCAGCCGCAGGTCCCAGGTGCCCGCGCCGATCGCGGCCAGCGGGTCCGAGGGGACGGCCGTCTCCGCGGACCAGGTGTCCCCGTCGGACGCCCGCAGGGGGACCGTGCGGCGGACGGCGGCACCGTCCGGCTCGCGGTGCCGCCACTCCACCTCCACCGCCTCCGGTCCCGCCTGCGCCACCCGGCCGTACAGCTCGTGCAGGCGCAGCCGCAGCCGGAAGCCGCCGTACGCGCGGGGGCGCAGTTCCGCGTCCACGGCGAGCGGCAGCAGCGGCACCGGACGGGTCAGCAGGGGGGCCAGGGTGACCCCGGGCAGGTCGGCCGACCAGCAGGGCGTGCCGTCCTCCCCGCGGGCGTAGGGCGGGCACAGCCGGGCCGGGCGGGCCGCCAGGTCCCGCAGGCGGGGCAGGTCGCACGGCTCCGGGGAGCTCAGCACCACCCGCCCGATCAGCCGGCCCGGGGCGACCGGGTCGCGCGCCCAGTCGTCCGCGTCGTAGTCCGAGAGGAAGGCCCGGGTGTGCGCCCACCACTGGCGCCGGTGCTCCTCGTCGCGCAGCGGCAGCTCGCGCACGTACATGCGCAGCTCGTGGTCGAGGAACTTGGCCCGCGCCCCGCGCGCCAGCCGTTTCTGCCCGGCGTCCAGCAGGATCGCGTGGGCCGTGCGGCACGCGTGCGTGCGGGCCCGCCAGTTGTCGATGCCCGCGCGGTCCAGCGAGATCGACAGCCGTCGGGCGGACCGGCGGACGTGCCAGACGTACACCCGGTCCGGGACCAGGGCGACGCGCGGGGCGGCGGCCCACACGCGCGCGGTGAAGACGAGGTCCTCGTAGGGGAAGCGGCCGTCGGGGAAGCGGATGCCGTGTTCGCGCAGGAAGGCCGTGGAGTAGAGCTTGTTGACGCAGAGGGTGTCGTGGACCAGGCGCGGGCGGTGCTCCGGGCGTGCGAGCACGGCGGGCGCGGCGTACAGGACCGGCTCCCACGGCACCTCGCGCCCCGACGGCAGCTCCCGCCGTACGCACAGGCCGCCCGTGACTTCCGCGTCCGCCTCCGTCGCCGCGGTGAGCAGGGCGTCCACCGCGCCGGGCGGGAGCACGTCGTCGCTGTCCAGGAACATCACGTACGGCGAGGTCACCGCGGCGAGCCCGGTGTTGCGCGGGGTGCCGCAGCCGCCGCTGTTGGCGGGGAGCCGGATCACCCGCAGGCGCGGTTCGCCGGCGGCCAGCCGGTCCAGCAGGTCGGCGCTGCCGTCCGTCGAGCAGTCGTCGACGGCGACGACCTCGCGCACGGCCGGTCCCTGCCCGAGGGCCGAGCGCACGGCGTCGGTCACGTGGGCGGCGTCGTCGTGGCCGATGACCACGACGGAGACCCGGGGGTGGTGGGGGTGCATGGCGTCCTTGGGGCGTTATGGGCCGGTCGTTAGCCTTTTGCCCGTTCGGGGACGGTCCGTACACGTCCGTGAAGGTGGAGGGTTACGCGCTCCCCGCCGCCGCGTCCAGAGCCGCGGTGAGCCGGTCGAGGCGGGTCCGCAGGGCGTGGATCTCGTCGATCTCGAAGCCGGTCGCGGCGGCGATCCGCCGCGGCACCTCGAGGGCCCGCGCGCGCAGCGCGGCGCCCTCCTCGGTCGGCCGCACCTCCACCGAGCGCTCGTCGCGCGCACTGCGCTCCCGGCGCACCAGGCCGGCCGCCTCCAGCCGCTTGAGCAGCGGGGACAGCGTGCCGGAGTCGAGCCGCAGGTGGGCGCCGAGCTGTTTCACGGGCAGGGCGCCGTGCTCCCACAGCACCAGCATCACCAGGTACTGCGGATAGGTGAGCCCGAGGTCCTTGAGGAGCACCCGGTAGACGCCGTTGAAGGCGCGGGACGCGGCGTTCAGGGAGAAGCAGATCTGCTGGTCGAGGCGGAGCCAGTCGTCGGCGGGGGCCGGTGCGGCGGGGGCCTGCGCGTCCGGGGCCGCGGGCGGCGGGGGCGGAGTCGGTGTCATGCCCCCAGGGTAGCTCTTGGGTGCAATTCAGTTGTGCGCAATTGAGTTGTGTGCTCTACTTGTGGTCGTGCGGCGGCCGGAGCCACCACGGACCCGGCCGCCCCGCCCCACCACCGATCGAGAGGGAAGGTCCTCCCATGGACGCGCTCTACACCGCCGTCGCCACCGCCACCCACGGCCGCGAGGGCCGCGCCGTCACCTCCGACGGCAAGCTGGACGTCGGCCTGAGCGCCCCCGTGGAGCTGGGCGGCGACGGCCGGGGCACCAACCCGGAGCAGCTGTTCGCCGCCGGTTACGCGGCCTGCTTCGGCAGCGCCCTCGGTCTGGTCGGCCGGGCGGCGAAGGTCGACGTCAGCGACGCCGCGGTGACCGCCGAGGTGGGCATCGGCAAGCAGGGCGAGGGCTTTGCGCTCGCGGTGACGCTGCGCGTCGAGCTGCCCGACGGCCTGGACGAGGCGACCGGCCGCGAGCTGGTCGAGCAGGCCCACCAGGTCTGCCCCTACTCCCACGCCACCCGCGGCAACATCCCGGTCGACCTCGTCATCGAGTGACCCCGGACGGCCCCGGCCGCCGAGGCACGCCCCGCCTCCCGGGGGTCACCCCCCGACCCGCGCCAGCACCTCCCCCGTCCGCCGGCTCCACGTCACCACCACCGCCTCCTCGGGCACCCGCTGCCGGGGCGTCAGCAGCAGCCAGCGCGCGTGGTACCGGCGGACGACCGCGGCGCGCTCGGCGCGGGTCGAGCCGGGGTCGAGGTACGCGCGCACGTCGGCCAGCCGCCGCAGCCGCTCCCGTTCGTCCAGCGCCGCGTCCGGCCAGGCGGGCGCGGCGAGGTTCGGGCCGTACCCGGCGATCGCGTGGACGGCGTGGTAGCCGTCGGTGATCACGACCTCGCCCGGGCCGATGTGCCGCGCAGCCCACTCGTACGTCGGCCAGTCGGGCGGCTGCTCGAAGCCGACCGGGTCCAGCGCGCGCGGCACCACCGCCCCGGCCTGCACGGTCAGGAACCCGGCGCAGGCCCCCGCCGCCGCGGCCCCGCCCAGCACGCGCCGCCACACCGGCCACGGCCGGGCCGCCGCCAGCTCCACCGCGAGCGCGAACTGCGGCGGCACCAGCGCCAGCCCGAGGATCCTGCCGTAGGTGTAGTGGCCGCTCACCCAGCCGTACGCCACCACCAGGCAGTCCAGCGCGAACAGCAGCACCAGCGGGTCGCGCCACGAGGCGCGCCGCGCCCGCAGCCACAGCGCCGGGAGCCCGAGCAGCGCCAGCCAGAACTGCCCGCCGAGGTCCAGGTACAGCCGCCGGTGCATCGCGTCGACGCTGTCGTCCCCGGCCAGCGCGAACACGTCGAAGTACGGCCAGGACGCGGCACCCGCCGCCGCCACCGCACCCGTCAGCGCCCACCGCCCCACGACCGCCCGCCGCCACCCCCGCTGCCACCCGGCGACCAGCGCCACCGCCCCCAGCGCCGCCGCCACCGCGGTGATCGGGTGCACGAGCAGGACCAGCCCGTACAGCGCGCCCAGCGCCGCGTACCCGGACGGCGGGCGCAGTCCGCCCGGACCGACGTACCGCACGGCCGCCGCGTCCCGGGCCCGCGCCCCCGTCAGCGCCCAGGCCCAGAAGGTGAGCCCGATCGCGAACGCCGACGGGTACGGCAGGTTGCCCGTCATCGACATCAGGCCCAGGTAGCCGCTCCACCAGGCCCGCTCCGTGCCCCACAGCAGCGTCATCGCGGCGAGCGCGAGCACCGGCGCCCAGGGACGCGGGGTCAGCACGCGGACGAAGCGGCCGATCCCGGTCAGCAGCACCAGCAGGTTCAGCGGCCCGGTGAGCCGGACCACCTCCCAGCCGCCCAGCCCGGTCAGCCGGGCGAACGCGCCCTGGGCCAGGGCGAACGGCGAGTAGTAGGGGCTGCCCGCGCCCGGCAGGTCCGCCATCGGATGCCGGGGGCGCAGCAGATCGGCCCGGAGGCGTTCGACGACCGCCGCGTGCTGCCCGGCGTCGCAGCACAGCGGCACCCGCCAGTACGCCAGCGACATCACGAGCCAGAAGAGGAAGCCGACGAGCTGGTACGGAGTGGGGTGCCAGGCGCCGCCGCCGCGCAGCGCGGTGGCACCGAGCACGGCCCGCCGGACGAGGACTCCGGCGCTCATCGGGGAGCGGGGGAGAGGAGCGTCTGAGGCATTTGCCGTATGTTCCCGCCGGGATCCGCGGCATGACCTCGCGTCACCGCATCGGGTGAGGCCGAACGGCCGGGTCCGTCAGCGCACCGGCTCCACCGGGGCCCCCTGCGCCGGCACCGCCGCCCGCTCCCGGACCACCCGCTCCAGCAGCTGGGGCACGCCCAGCACCGGCAGCAGCCAGGCCAGCACGATCAGCCGGTCGCCCCAGATGTTGATGTCCGGGTGCCCGGCCTGGTTGAGGAACCCGGTGCCGGCCGCGGCGACCAGGAAGGCCCCGAACACCGGCCGCCGCCACGCCCCCCAGAGGCCGGCCGCCGTCCCCGCCAGGAACACCGGCTCCCACAACTGCCGCCGCAGCCACTCCGTCCAGAAGTTCCCCTGGAGCTGGAAGAACTCCGCCCACGGACGCTCCCGGTCGGGCCGGGCGAAGTGACCGGTGAGCAGGTCCTGCACGCTCTCCGCCACCGACGGGTAGTGCAGCAGCCGGGCCAGCAGCACCGTGCCGAGCACGCCCGCGCACCCCACCCCGGTGAGCGCCACCGCCGCGCGCCCCGGCGGCAGGCCCCGCCGCCGGCGCCGTACGGCGACCGCGGCGCCCGCGCCCGCCAGGCCCAGCCCGAGGAACAGCGCCTGCGAGTGCTTGACCGTGAACAGCGCGAGCAGCGCGGCGGCCGCGAGCGCGCCGCCCGCCCGGGGCCGCCGCCCCGTCAGCGCCAGCGCGCAGCCCCACAGCGCGGCCAGGGTGAGGGCCAGCAGCAGCCCCTCGGTCATCGGGCGCATCGCGGTCGTCCCGCACGGCAGGACGTAGAACAGCGCCTGCCCGGCGAGCGCGAGCGGCACGGGCACCGACAGGGTGCGCAGCACCAGGAAGGCGAGCACCCCGCCCGCGCACGCGACCACCACGCTCGCCGCCCACACGCCCCAGGTCACGCCGAACAGCGTCACGAACGGCACCAGGAACGCCGGATAGCCGGGCCGCACCTCGAAGATCCGCATGAAGCGCTCCGGCATGAACGGCACGGTGTGCCCGCCGGTCTGCCCGGCCGCCAACCGGGCTCGGACCTGCCCCAGCTCCCGGTCCCGGCACTCCCGCAGCACGCGCGGGGCGGGGTCCGGGGCGTGGAAGCGCACCACGTCCACGTTCTGCGCGCGGTGCGCGATCGACGCCCGGCCCGCGCAGACGTACTCGACGGTGGCGGCCGCCGCCTCCCGCTTGCCCTCGCCGCCCAGGCTCAGGGCGTACGACAGGTAGTTCTTGGTGTCGGGGGTGTCCCGGCCGGTGACGTTCGCCAGTTGCAGCACCGCGAAGAGCGCGGCCAGGAGCAGCACCCGGGTGCGCGGCCTCACGAGGACGCGGGCAGCGCGTCGCGGCCGGTCGCCTGGGACGGCACCCGGGCGGCCGGTCCCGCGGCCGGGGCGGCCTCCGGCACCGGCTCGCCCAGCATCAGCGTGCGCACCACCCGCTCGGCGGCCCGGCCGTCGTCGAACTCGCAGAACCGCTCCCGGAAGGCGGCCCGCAGCCGGGCCGCCTCCTCGTCCCGCCACGTCCCGGAGGCGAACAGCCACGCCAGCTCCCGGTAGGAGCGCGAGACGTGCCCGGGCGCCTCGGCCGTGATGTCGAAGTAGACCCCCCGGCTCGCCGCGACGGCGCCCAGGTCGTCGGCGTGGACCACGATCGGCCGGTCCAGGTTGGCGTAGTCGAACAGGAGCGACGCGTAGTCGGTGACCAGCACGTCGGAGGCGAGCATCACGTCCTGCACGCACGGCTCGTCCGTGGCGTCGACCAGCACGCCCCGCCGGTGCAGCTCCGTGAGGCCCAGCCCGCGCGCCGGCCCGTCGGCCAGGGACGGGTCCAGCCGTACGACGAGGGTGTGGCCGGGGCCCAGGTCCGCGGCGAACCGGGCCGGGTCGATCCGCTCCACCAGCCCGCCCCTGCGGTAGTCGCGGCGGGCCGGCGCGTACAGCACCACCGTGTCCCCCTCCGGGAGGCCGAGCCGTGCGCGGGCCGCCCGCCCCTGCTCAGGGCCGGCGCCGACCAGGACGTCGTTGCGCGGGCTGCCGCTGCGCAGGGAGGTGAAGTGGCAGGGGAAGGCCCGCTCCCACACCAGTTCGGAGTGCCGGTTGGCGACCAGGCTGTGGTCCCAGCGGTCCGCCCGGCGCAGCATCTGCGGGACGTCGAGGCCGAGCCGGGCTCCGGGCTTGTCGAGCAGGTCGGCGCCCGCGTACAGCAGCGGGGTGCCCTGGTGGGTGTGGACGTGCACGCTCCCCGGGCGTTTGACCAGCGCGCCGGGCCAGTTGACGTCGTTGACGAAGTAGGTGGCGCGCTCGGTCACCCTGCGGTAGGCGGCGGAGTCCAGGAGCACGTACTCGGTGTCCGGCTCCAGCCCGGCCGCCTGCTCCTCGTCGGCCACCACCCACACGCCCCGGATGTGCGGGGCGAGTTCGCGCGCCGCGCGGTACACGGCCGCCGGGTCGCCGAGCACGCCCCGGTGGGAGGACGCCGAGTACACGGCGAGGCAGGGGTCCAGCGGGCGGTGCAGGGCCGGCGCGGACCGGATCCGGGCGGCCCGTGCCGCCGTCGCGGTGCCCACCTGCCGGGCTCGCCGCCCCAGCTCCCGGCCGGCCCGCCCGGCCTGCCGGCGCAGGACGTAACCGGCGTAGCTCCCCTCCAGCACCCGCAGCTCGGCCGGGATCCGGGCGCCCTCGGGCCGGTGGAGCCGGAACATCTCGGCCGTGCGGCGGAAGAACTCGGCCCTGTCGGACGGGGGCAGGCGGTCCGGCTTGGACAGGACGTCGAGGCAGTGCTCGCCCATCTTGGCGTGCAGGAAGGGCCGCCAGTGCGCCAGCGCCGGGCGGGCGTCGACGAACCGGAACACCCGCGCGTACTGCTCGTGGATGTCGAAGTGCCTGCGGCTGGTGGTGGACAGGATGCTGCCCCGGCGGCGCTGCCGGTAGTACAGGCAGATCCGGTCCAGGGCCGCGATGCGCTCCGCGCTGAGCAGCACCGGGAAGGTCCAGGGCGTGTCCTCGTAGTAGCCGGGCGGGAAGGAGAAGCCCTCCCGCTCGACGAAGCCGCGGCGGTAGACCTTGTTCCACACCACCATCAGCAGGTCGAGGATCTCCGGCCGCTCGGCGGCCGTGAAGACGTCCTCGGTGGCCAGCAGGTGCGCCAGGACGTTGCGGCGGGTGCCGCCCCACCAGTAGGTGCGGGCGTAGTCGAAGACCAGCACGTCCGGGTCGCCCGTCTCGTCGAGGCGGTCGGCCAGCGCGCGCAGCGCGCCCGGGGTGAGGGTGTCGTCGCTGTCGAGGAAGAACAGGTAGTCGCCCCGCGCGTGCGGCATCCCGGCGTTGCGGGCGCGGCCCAGGCCCACGTTCTCGGCCAGGTGCAGCACCCGGACGCGTTCGTCGCGGGCCGCGTACGCGTCGAGGATCTCCGGGCAGCCGTCGGGCGAGCGGTCGTCGACGGCGATCACCTCGAGGTCGCGGTACGACTGCCCGAGCACCGAGTCGAGGCACTCCTCCAGGTACCCCTGCACCTTGTGGACGGGGACGATGATGCTGAAGCGGGGCACTGCTCGTCAGCTCCTCACCAGGGTGGCGGCCGCGGGGGCGGGGACGCGCTCCGCGAGCGGGATCACGGGCGGCAGCGCCTCGGGCGGCTCGCCGAGCAGCACCCGGCGCACCACCCGTTCGGCGGCCCGCCCGTCGTCGAACGCGCAGAACCGCTCCCGGAACCTCGCCCGCAGCGCGGCCGACTCCGCGCCCGCCCAGGAGCCGTCCCGGAAGACGAGGGCCAGCTCCTCGGGCGTGCGGGCCACCGGTCCCGGCGGCTCGGCCAGCAGGTCGAAGCAGACGCCCCGGGTCTCCCGGTAGACGTCCCAGTCGTCGGCGTACACGACGATCGGGCGGTCCAGGTTGGCGTAGTCGAACATGATCGACGAGTAGTCGGTGACCAGCGCGTCGGCGGCCAGGCACACGTCCTCCGAGGAGGGGTGCGCGGAGACGTCGACGACCCGGCCGGCCCGGCCGCCGCCCGCGCGCCCGCCCCGGTCGTAGAAGTAGTGGGCGCGCAGCAGGACGACGACGTCCTCGCCGGCCGCCTCGCAGAACGCCTCCAGGTCCAGGCCGGACTCGAAACCGGTGCGGTGGTCGCGGTGGGTGGGGGCGTACAGGACGGCGACCTTGCCCTCGGGGACGCCGAGCTCCGCGCGGACGCGGGCCACGTCCTCGGCGCCGGCCGTGCAGTACACGTCGTTGCGCGGATAGCCGTACTCCAGCTGCTCGTAGGAGCCGGGGAAGGCGCGCTCCCACACCCGGGTGGAGTGGGGGTTGGAGGAGAGGTTGTGGTCCCAGCGGTCCACCCGGCCCAGCAGCTTGGTGAAGCTGCCGGTCGCGGCGGCCACCACCGGGTACGTCGACTGGTCGACGCCCATGGTCTTCAGCGGGGTGCCGTGCTGGGTCTGGAGGTGGACGCTGCCGGGCCGCTTGACCACGCCCTCCGCGAAGTTGGCGTTGTTGATCAGGTACTTCGCGCGGGCCAGGACCTCCCAGGAGCGCCGGCTGCCGATGACGGCGTGCTCGACGCCCTCCGGCACGGTGTGCGCCCGGTCCGCCTCCACCAGGAACACCGACCGGACGTGCGGGGCGAGTTCACGGGCCTTGGCGTGGATCGCGGCCGGGTTGCAGGCGTAGCCGCGGCCCCAGTACGCGCAGTACACGGCGAGGTTCGGGTCCAGCGGGCGGCGCAGGTGCATCCGGTACAGCAGCCGGGTGCGCAGGCCCCGGGGCCGCGGCACCGCCGCCACCGTCCGGGTCACCGCGCGACGGGCGCCGCGCAGGGCGGTGAACGCCGCGTAGGAGCCGGCCGCCAGCAGCCGGTGCTGCACGCCGAGGCTGCCGCCCGGGAACCGGTGCCCGGCGGGACGGTGACGGCGGTACAGCAGGCTCGCCCGGCGGAAGAACGCGCGGCGCCCCTCCGGGAGCCGCCGGGGACGGGCCGCCGTCCTCAGCACGGCGGCGAAGAGCTGCTCGAAGAGCGGCCCCGTCCGCTCGGCGGGCAGCCGGAGTTCGGCGGCGCGGGCGAGCACCAGCTCGGTCTGGTCCAGCAGTTCGGCGTGGTGCGCGCCGGGCAGGTGCAGCCGGCTGCCCTGCCGGCGCAGCAGGTGCCGCACGACGACCGCGCGCAGCACCGCCACCCGCTCGGCGCTCAGCATCGCCAGGCCGCCCCAGCCGACGTCCGTGAAGTGGCCGTCGGGGAAGGCCAGCCGGTGCTCGGTGACGAAGGCGCGGCGCCAGGCCGCGCTCCACGCCGGGAACTGCACGCCGGTGAGGTGCGGGGCGCGGCCGGGGGCGAACGCGCCGTCCGGCGTCTTCGCCAGCAGGGGGGCGGCCGGGTTGCCCGGCTCGCCCTCCCACCAGGGCGTGCGCTCGTGCTCGAAGTGCAGCACGTCCACCGGGCCGGTCTGCGCCAGGCGCGCGTCCAGGGCCGCCAGCGCGCCCGGTACGAGGGTGTCGTCGCCGTCGAGGAACAGCAGGTACGCCCCGGTCGCCCTGCGCATCCCGGCGTTGCGCGCCCCGGCCAGCCCGGCCGCCGGGGGCGCGTGCACCGGGGCCACCCGGGAGTCCCGCTCGGCGTACCGGGCGGCGACGTCGGACGCGGGGCACCCGGGGGCGTCGCAGACGGGGACCAGTTCGAAGTCCCCGAAGGACTGGGCGAGCACCGAGTCCAGCGCCTGGGCCAGCCGGCCTGCGACCCCGTGGGACGGGACGATGATGCTGAAGCGGGGCATGCTGCTCTTTCCGTGTCTTGGACGTGGGTTCTCGTGGCGCCCGCCGCCTCAGCGGGCGGGGCGCCGTCCGGGCCGCCCCGTCGGCCGCCGGGCGGGCGGTCGGGTCGGAGTGGGCCGCGACGAGCCGGGGGACATGGGCACTCCCGAGGGGGAACGGCGGTCAGACGCGGTCGGTGACGGCCGACGGGCCGCCGGACTGCTGCGGCACGGTCGCGAGCGGCGGCGGTCCCTCGAACGCGGCGGCGGCCGACGGCGCCGGACGGCGCTCGTGCAGGGGCACGACCGGGGGGAGGCAGGTCTCCCCGAACACGACCCGGCGGACGACCCGCTCGGCGACGCGGCCGTCGTCGTACGGGCAGAAACGGGCGCGGAACGCCGCGCGCCGCCGGGCGGAGTGGGCGCCGCGCCAGTGGCCGGTGGCGAAGACGTCGATCAGCTCGTCCTCGCCGTCCACCACCGCGCCCGGCGGGAACGCCCGCAGGTCGACGTAGGCGCCGCGCGCCGCCTCGTACGCCTCCCGGGCGTCGGCGCACAGGACGATCGGCCGGTCCAGGCCCGCGTAGTCGAACACCAGCGGGGAGCAGTCGGTGACCAGGACGTCCGAGGCCAGGCACAGGGACGCCACGCTCGGGTGCCCGGTGACGTCCACGACCCGGCCCGAGGCGTTCGCGAGCGGTGCGCCGAGCGGGTGCCGGGTGCGGGCCAGGACGACGAACCGCGGGCCCAGGCGGCGCACGACGCGCTCCAGGTCGAGCAGGGGGCGCCGGGTGCGCTGGGCGCGGTGGTGGTCGCGGTGGACCGGCGCGTACAGGATCGCCACCGCGCCCTCGGGGATGCCGAGCGCCTCCCGCGCGCCGGCCACGTCGGCCGCGGTCGCCGTGTGGAGCGGGTCGGTGCGCGGCTGGCCGTACTCCAGGGTGGTGTAGCGGCCGGGGTACGCCCGCTCCCAGGTCAGGGTGGAGTGGAGGTTGGCGGAGACCACGTAGTCCCACCGGTCGACGTCCTCCAGGAGCCGTGCGAAGTCGGTGTCCCGGGCCGCCGCGGGACGCCCCAGGAGGTCCAGGCCCGTGTGCCCGAGAGGGGTGCCGGGCTGCGTCCGGACGAGGACCTGGCCCTTGCGCTTGACCAGGCGGGGGTCGAAGCCGGTGTCGCTCACCAGGTACGTCGAGCGGGCGAGCGCGGTCCAGTAGGCGGCCGTGCGGGGGCCCGGCGGGACGGCGTGGGGGTGCCCGGGGTGCTCGGGACGCGTCACCCAGGCGGTGCGGATGTGCGGGGCCACGGCGCGGAACGCGGCCTCCAGGGCGCCCGGGCCGCCGCCGTGGCCGCCGTCCGCGCGGGCGGTGAAGACGGCGCGGTCGGCGCGCAGCGGGAGCAGCCGCTGGACGCGGTAGTGCAGGAGCAGGGCGGCGGAGCGCAGGGCGCGCAGGAGCCCCCCGGCCGCCCCGGCCGCCCGGCGGTGCAGGGCCGACGCCAGCCGGAGGACCCGGTAGGTGCGGTGCAGGCCGAACCGGACCAGCGTGTGGTGGACCCGGGCGCGCGCGGGGACGGACGCGCCGGGAGCACGGTGGCGCCGGTAGTGGGCACGGGCCCGGCGCAGGAAGGCGGCGCGCGTCCCGCGCGGCAGCCGGTCCCGCCGCGCGTACACCGTCACGAGGTGGTCGACCATGCGGCGGAACAGCACCGGCCGCCAGTGCGCCAGCCCGGGGTGCTCGTCGAGGTACGCGAACACCCGGTCGTACTGGTCGAAGACGTCGAAGTGCCGCTCGCTGGTGGTGCGCAGGATGCCGCCGTCCCGCCGCTGCCGGTAGTGCACGCACACCCGGTCCAGGGTCGCGACCGACTCCGCCGCCATCAGGACCGGGTACGTCCACGGGGTGTCCTCGTAGTAGCCGGGCGGGAAGGAGAAGCCCGCGTGCTCCACGAACTCCCGCCGGTACGCCTTGTTCCAGGCCACCATCAGCAGGTTCAGCAGCCCCGGCCGGTCCGCCAGCCGGAACGGCGCCGGGCCCCGCTCGGTGAGCTCGGCGGCGGCACGGTTGCGCACGGCCTCGCCCGACCAGTACGTGCGCGCGTAGTCGTAGACCAGGACGTCCGGGTCGCCGGTCTCCTTCAGCCGGTCGGCGATCGCGAGCAGCGCGTCGGGGGTGAGGGTGTCGTCGCCGTCCAGGAACACCAGGTAGTCGCCCGTCGCCCGCTCCATCCCGGTGTTGCGGGCCCGGCCGAGGCCCGTGTTCTCCGGCAGGTGCACGGCCCGCACGCGCGGGTCGCGGGCGGCGAACTCGTCGATCACCGCGCCGCACGCGTCCGGCGAGCCGTCGTCGACGGCGATCAGCTCGAGATCGTCGTACGACTGGGACAGCACCGATTCCAGGCACTCGTGCAGGTACGCCTGAACCTGGTACGCGGGGACAATGACACTGAACCTGGGCAAGGGGGCATCCATCGGTCGGTGCGGGCGCATCGGCCCGGCAACGTCCGCTGGGCCGACTTGGTTACGCCGCCTGCGGCATCCGGGGGAACCCGGTCACACGAAGGGGCGGACCCGTGCCGGTCCGCCCCTTCCCGGCGCCTCGCCGGTGCGGGCTACTTCACCGCGCCCGCCATCACGCCGGAGACGAACTGCCGCTGGAACGCGAAGAAGACGACCAGCGGGATCACCATCGAGATGAACGCGCCCGGCGCCAGCACGTCGATGTTGTTGCCGAACTGCCGTACCTGCGTCTGCAGGGCGACCGTGATCGGCTGGCTCTCGGCGTCCGAGAAGATCAGCGCGACCAGCAGGTCGTTCCACACCCACAGGAACTGGAAGATGCCGAGCGCGGCGATCGCCGGCCCGGCGAGCGGCATCACGACCCGCACGAAGAGCCGCAGTTCACCGGCGCCGTCCAGCCGGGCCGCCTCCAGCAGTTCCCTGGGGATCTCCGCGAAGAAGTTCCGCAGCAGGAACACCGCGAACGGCAGGCCGAAGCCGACGTGGAAGAGGACCACACCGGTCAGGGAGCCGAAGATGCCGATGCCGCCGAAGAGTTCGGCGATCGGGATCAGCGCCACCTGCACCGGCACCACCAGCAGCCCCACCACGGCGAGGAACCACCAGTCCCGGCCGGGGAACTCCATCCAGGCGAAGGCGTAACCGGCCAGCGAGCCGATCACCACCACCAGGACGGTCGACGGGACGGTGATGTACGCCGTGTTCAGCAGGGAGCCCGTGATGTCGTCGTTCTCCAGGAGCGTCTCGTAGGCGCCGAAGGTGAGCTGCGAGGGCTCGGTGAACACCTTCCACCAGCCGTCGGCGGCCATGTCCTGAGGAGCGCGCAGACTGGCCAGGAACAGGCCGATCGTCGGCACCAGCCAGAACAGGCCCACGACGACCAGGAACACGCGCACCAGGCCGCCGTTGACCCACTCGACGATCCTGGAGCCCAGCGACCGCCCGTCCTCGGCGGCGGGGGCGGGCGGCGGGGCCGCCCCGGTGACGCTGCCGGCGTCCGTGCTCATCGCCTGACCTCCCGCCTCAGCCGACGGACGTTGAACCACATCACCGGGATGACCAGGAGCAGCAGGAACACCGCGATGGCGCTGGCGATGCCCGGCTGGTCGGCCGCGAAGCCCTTGCGGTACAGCTCCAGCGCGAGGACGTTCGCGTCGTCCTGGGAGGAGCCCGGGGCGATGATGAAGACCAGGTCGAACACCTTCAGCACGTTGATCATCAGGGTGACCGTGACGACCGCGAGGACCGGTGCCAGCAGGGGCACCGTGATCCGCCGGAACACCTGCCACTCGTTCGCGCCGTCCACCCGGGCGGCCTCCAGCAGTTCCCGGGGCATGCCCGCGAGCCCGGCCGCGATCAGCACCATCGCGAAGCCCGCCCACATCCAGACGTACGAGCCGATGACGGCGGGCGTGACCAGCGACGGGCCCAGCCAGTCCAGGCCGTTGTACGGCTCCTTGAAGTTGCTCCCGGGCAGCCGCAGTTGGGCGCCGTCGGCCTTCGCCGAGAAGGAGAACGTGCCGTCGGCTCCCGCCGTGGCCGTCTCCACCACCTCGCCGTCCTTGACGGCCTCGATCCTCATCCCGGCGTAGCCCAGCTCGGACGCGTCGACGCCGTTCAGCGTGCCGACGCCCTTGCCGCGGGTGAAGTCCTGCCAGGTGGTGCCGGTGATGCGGTCCGCCTCCGGCTCGGGCGGCGCCGCCGGCTTCGCGTCGTCCGGCATCACGTCCGGGGCGACACCGACCAGCGGCAGCGTGACCGTGTCACCGGCGCTCACCGTCCCCTTGGTGACGAAGGCGCCCCCGCCGGCCGGCTCCAGCGGCGACTCGCGGCCCGGGTGCGCCTTCGGGAACGCCGAGGACTGGGCGAAGGTGTCGTGCACCCCCACCCACACCGCGTTCGCCACGCCCTTGTCCGGGTCCTGGTCGTACACCAGCCGGAAGATGATGCCCGCCGCCAGCATCGAGATCGCCATCGGCATGAAGACGACCAGCTTGAACGCCGTGCCCCAGCGCACCCGTTCGGTGAGCACCGCGAAGACCAGACCGAGCGCGGTCGCGACCGTCGGCGCGAACACCACCCAGACGACGTTGTTCTTCAGCGCGGTGCGGATGCCGTCGTCGGTGAACAGGGCGCGGTAGTTGTCGAGTCCGGCGAAGCCGTCGCCGGACTGGTCGTAGAAACTGCGGATGACGGAGTACCCGATCGGGTAGACCACGAGCGCACCGAGCAGGACGAGCGCGGGCAGCAGGAACAGCGCCGCCACGGTGGTGCGGGTGCCGGTGACGCTCTTGCGCGACCTGGGAGCGGCAGGGGCCGTCTTCGACGCCCCCGCCGCCGTGTCCGACGCCATGGCCGGATCAGTTCCCGTACGCCGCGGCCGCGTCGGCCTCCAGCCGCTCCTGGGTCCCCGCGACGTCCCGCGGGTTCTTCAGGAAGTCCTGCAGCGCCTTCCACTCGCCCTTGCCGGGCGTGCCGCCGAAGGCCTGCGGGGCCTGGTCGGACATGTCGAAGCGGAAGTCGTCGCCGGCGTCGACGAGCGCCTTGGCCATCTTCTGCTGCACCGCGTTCGGGTACGCCGAGTCCGGCACGTTCTTGTTCGGCGACAGGTAACCGCCCAGCTTCGCGTGGACGATCGCCGCGTCCGGGGAGGCGAGGAAGGTCACCAGCGCCTGCGCCGCCTCGGAGTCCTTCAGGATCACGGCCGCGTCACCGCCGGACACCACGGGCGCCGTGTCGCCGACCGCCGGGAACGGGAACACCTTCGCGTCCGTGCCGACCTCCGCCTCGGTCTCGCCGATGTTGACCTGCACGAAGTCGCCCTCGTAGACCATGGCCGCCTTGGGCTGGTCACCGCCGGTGAAGGTCTGCGTCACGGACTCCGGGAATCCCGTCTGCAGTGCGCCGTTCGCGCCGCCCGCGACGTAGTCCTTCTTGCCCCAGATCTCCGCCAGCGTGGTCAGCGCCTCCTTGACCGAGGGGTCGGTCCACTTGATCTCGTGTCCGGCCAGCTGGTCGTACTTCTCCGGACCGGCCTGGGAGAGGTAGACGTTCTCGAACCAGTCGGTCAGCGTCCAGCCCTCGGCGCCGCCGACCGAGAACGGGGTGACGCCCGAGTCGTACACCGTCTGCGCGGTGGTGAGCAGCTCGTCCCAGGTCTTCGGCTCGCTCGCGCCGGCGTTCTCGAAGACCTGGGTGTTGTACCAGATCAGCGACTTGTTGGCGGCCTTGTAGTAGACGCCGTACTGCTCGCCGTCGACCTTGCCGATGTCCTGCCAGCCCTGCGAGTAGTTCTCGGCGAGCTCCGCCCGGGCCTCGGCGCCCAGCGGCTTGGCCCACTTCTTGTCCACGGCCTGCTTGATGGCGCCGGGCTGCGGCAGCAGCGCCACGTCCGGCGGGGCACCGCCCGCGATCTTCGAGCCGAGGAAGTTGATGATGGGGTCCTGGGCGGGGACGAAGGTGACCTTGGCGCCGGTGCGCTTCTCGAACTCCGCGAGGACCTTCTTGAAGTTGGCCTGCTCGGCGCCGGTCCACACGGCGGCCACCTGGAGGCGCGCGCCGTCCAGCTTGGGGAGGGTGACGGTGGTGCGGGTCTCCTCGGTGCCACCGCCCTTGTCGTCGTCGCCGCTGTCGTCGTCGCCACCCCCGCAGGCGGTGAGCGAGACCGCGAGGACACCCGCGGCGAGCACCGCGGCGGTCCTGCGGGTGAGGGGAGTCGTCACGTGGTCGTCGGGCGACCTGCGTATCCGGATGATCCTGCTCGTCCTGCGCATCACTGCCCCGTTCTTCGTACCTCGTCGAACGTCGAGCGCTGTCCCGTGCGCTCTGGTCTACGCCCGGAGGGCGAGGGCGGCAAGAGCGCGTCCCGTGTCAAGTAGGGGATTGTGATCACTTCGTGACGACGCGTCACATTGCGGGTGCGGGTGTCGCCGGGACTCCCGCGGAGGGCCCGGCGTGCGTCCGGCACACCGGCCGCAGACCTCGATCCTGCGGTTCTTCCGGTCGCACGGGGCGGCTGCGAGCCGGCCCGCCGCCATGGACCGTGCGGAGGCACTGTTCGTCGGGGGCGCGCCGGCGTCGGAAAGCCGACGCCGGCCTGGGAGGTTTCGGCGCGGTCGCGTGCCGCTGCGGTTCCCCGCGCGGTCATCGAGGGCGACGTCCCGGGACAGGCGCATCCGGCGCCGGAGGGGGCCCCGGCCGCTCGGCGATCACCGGGCGCAACCTCACGACGGTGTGGGCGAACTGCGCCGGCTCGGCCGCCGGCGCCCCGTCCGCACGCACACCGTGAGTGCGCTGCCCGAGGAGACGGCCGTGCTCGAGCGCGCCATGGGGGCGGATCCGCGGACCGTCCGGGTCCTGCTCACCGCCGCCGACGTCACCGTCGCCGAGCGACCGGCGGGCCGTGGGCGCGGGTCGGAGCTGGAGCGGGAGGTGCGGAAGGGCCTCCGCACGGCCCGGCTCCCGGAGGAGCGGACGCCGGCTGACGCCGTGCGCGTGGCCGCCGACGGCGGAACGGTCGTGGACATCGCCCGGGAGGTGGTCGCCGCCACCGGCCGGGCCGCCGGCGGGTGACCCCCGCCCCGGACGGAGGCCGGGGGACGCCTCCGGGGAACCGGCCACCCCGCCCCGCCAGGAGGTGGCGGCCCTTGGCGGGCCGCCACCGCCGGGTGGTCGAGCGCACCCCGGACCGGGGAGCAGGTCACAGGAGCGACGGCACCTCGGCCGCCGAGACCTGGCGGGCGGCCCGCTCCAGCGCGCTGGCGAGGAGGGCGAGGTCGGTCGGGCCGTTGCCCAGCTCCCGCACCTGGCGGCGGGCCGGGGGGTCGCCCATGCGGTGCCACTCCAGCGGCACGACCGTGGGGCGCAGGGTCGCCGTCCGCGGGATGCGGCCGGTCACCCGCCCGCCCTGGAGCGCGGTCGTCCGGCCGTCCGGACGGGTCAGCCGGCCGCGCCCCGGTGCCGGTGCGTCCGGGCCGGGGGGCGCGGGCGCGTCGAGCGCGACCCGCACCGTCGCCCGCCGCACCGGCTCGGTCTGCTCCGTACGGGCGCACGGGCCGGTGGCCGCGACCAGGTGCACGCCCAGCCGCTCCCCGTCCCGCGCCACGGCCTCCAGCGCCCGCATCACCGATCCGGCGGCGGGCCGCCCCGGCGCACCGAGCGCGGGGGAGACCAGCGCGTCCAGGTCGTCCACGACGACCACCAGCCGGGGCAGCGGCGGCGCGGCCTCCGCCTGGCGGCGGGCCGCTCCCGGCCGCAGCCGCAGCGTCGAACTGGGCGGGGGCTCCAGGTCCCCGTCGTGCTCGTCGCCGGTGCCGGTGCCGGTGCCGGTGCCCGCCGCGCCGCGCCGTGCGGCCGTGCGCTGGGCGACCATCCGGTCCGACAGCTCGCGCCCGGTGTGCCACTCCGCGAAGTCGGACCGGCCGAGCAGCTCGGCGCGCCGCTTCAGCTCGGCGCTCAGCGACTGGGCGAACTCCCGCATGCGCACCGGGTCGTTGGCGGTGAGGTGGGTGGTGACGTGCGGGACGTCCGTGCACACGCGCAGGCCCTCGCCGGGCCCGTCGTCCGTCGCGGGGCCGCCCCGGCCGTCGACCAGCACGACGCCCAGCCGGTCGGGCCGCTCGGCGGCGGCCAGCGAGGCGACGACCGCGCGCAGCAGTTCGGTACGGCCGCTGCCGGGCGGCCCCTCGACCAGCAGATGCGGCCCGTCGGCGACGAGATCGGCGGTGACCGGGCCGCGCGGTCCGGCGCCCAGGACGGCGGTGACGCGTCCGCCGAGCGCCTGGGTGTCGTCGGCCGCGTCCGCCCAGCGGGCCATCAGCGAGGCCGGGGTGGCCCGGGCCAGGCCCAGTTCGTCCAGCAGCCGCGCCGACGGGGGCAGCGGCGCCGACACGCGCGCGTGCCGCCGCCCGGCGGTGCCGTCCGTGCGCAGCGGAGCCAGCGCCCGCGCGAACCGCTCGGCCCAGGCGGGGGAGACCGCGTCGACCGTGGCGACGGTGCCGTGGCCGACGGGACCGGAGGGCGCCCCGGAGCCGGTCCGGGCCACCCGCACCAGCCGCAGGGCGGTCGCCACGTCGCCGCTGAGCAGGGCGACGGCACCGCACTCCCGGAAACCCGGTGCCACCGCGCAGGCCGCCTCGTACGTCTCCGTCACCGGGGACGCCGGGGAGGCGGCGGCCGTCTCGGCGAGGCACACCAGGTGGATCCCGGCCCGCGGCCCCTCCACGGCCAGCCGTGCCACCGCCGCGCGCAGCTCGGCGCCCCCGGGGTCGCCGTCCACGACGACCACGGTGTACGGCCCCGCGAAGCCGTCCGTCCCGTCGGTGCCGCCGTCGCCGCCCCGGGCCCAGGAGGGACGCCGGGCGGCCGCGGCGGCCCGCCCCGCCGGGGGGAGGGCCGGGGCCGCCCCGGTCGCGTGGTCGTGGTCCTCCAGCCGGCGCAGCAGTTCCTCGGCGCGGGCGGTGGCCTGTTCGTGGTCGTGCGCGAGGAGCAGGCGGCAGTCCTGGCCGTGCCCCGGGCGTACGTGCGGCAGCCAGCCCAGCCACGACCACTCGGCGGTGCGTTCCTCGAGGGGGCGGGAGCGGTCCGCGGCGATCAGGACGATCTCCAGGAGATCGGGGGAGTGCAGCGCGGCGAGCTGGGCCAGCACCGCGCGGGCCAGCCCGGCCAGCCGCTCCCGCGGACCGGCCAGTCCCAGCGCGCCGACCTCGCGCAGTCCCGACGTCACCGGTACGGCGGGCAGCAGGCCGGAGCCGTCCGGCGCCGCCCGGTCGGCCGTGCCGAGCCGCACCGCGAGGACCTCGGGGTGGTCCGGTCCGCGCTCCCACAACCGGGGGCCGGGGCCCAGCGCGGTCAGCAGCAGCGTGGCGGGGTCCGGCCAGGTCTCGGGGAGGGCGGGGGCGGCCGCGCCGGGCCCGGGTGCGGCGCCGGCCGCCCCCTCGCCGTACGCGTCCCGCGCGTCCGCCGCCTGCTCCTGCCGCCCGCCGGCCAGCCGCCGCGCCCAGGCGGTGAGCCCGCCCCGCCTGCGTCCCCCCGGGGCCGGGGGGAGGTCGGTGCCGCGCACGGGGGTGCCCTTGCGGGTGGCGGGGCGCGCAGCGGTGACGGGGACGGCGCCGGACATGCGGCCGGTGGCGGGTCCGGTGGTCGGGCCGCCGGCGACCTGACCGGGTGTGGCGCCGGGTGCCTCGTCCCGGGGGTCGACGTGCGCGCCGCCGGGCATGCGGCCGGTGGCGGGTCCGGTGGTCGGGCCGGTGAGGAGGCCGGACGCGCCGTCGGGCGTCCCGCCCCGGACGGCGGCGGGGGCGTCACCGGTCAGGTGGCCGGACGTCGGACCGGTCGCCCCGCCGGGCCGTCGGCCGGGAGCGCCGCCGCCGGGCGTTCCGCCCCCGGTCGCGCCGGGTTCCGTCACGGAAGGGCGCTCACCGGCGGCGCCGGGCTCCCCCGGGCGCGGGTTCGGGACGGAGCGGCCCGGGTGCGCGCGCCCGTCCGGGGACGGCGGCTGCGACACGCGGCGCCCCTTGGGCAGGCGCGGCGCGTCCCCGCGAACGGCCGTGTGCACCGCGTGCCCTCCGGGGTCCGGGTCCGCCCCACGGCCCTCGATCCCCGGCGCCCCGCCCTGTCCCGGCACCTGCGGGGCTCCGCCCGCGCCGTGGGCGTGGTGGGTGGGCGCCGACGGCGCCGCCCCGCGCACGGGGGCGTCCGCGCCGTCGGCCCGCCCGTGCCGGGGCGCCGGCACGCGCACGTGCCCCTCGCCGTCCGGCGTCGTCTCCGCCCGCGCCGCCGGTCCCGCGGACGGGGTGAGCCGCAGGGCGGACTCCCCGATCCGCAGCAGCGCGCCCGGTGCGAAACGGACCGGGCGGGAGCCCACCCGCCTGCCGTCCAGCGTCGTGCCGTTGGTGGAGCCGAGGTCGGCCACCGAGACCCGGCCGTCCGGGCCGACCGTCACCGCGCAGTGCAGCCGGGAGACGTCCGGGTCGTCGAGCGGCACGTCGGCGTCGGCGGAGCGGCCTATGCGGATCTCGCCGCCGTGCAGCAGGTGCACCCCGCCCGCGTCGGGACCGGCGACGACGTGGAGGCGGGTCGGGGCGTCGTCCAGCTCGGGGTGCGGCTCCGGCTCGCCCGGGGCGCCCACGGCCAGCACCGCGCCGTCGATCAGCGGCGGCTCGCCGAGCGTGCAGCGCTGGGCGTCCAGCCGCCGGTCACCGGCGTACAGCACCGGGGCGCCCGAGGAGCCGGACGCGCCGTCACCGCCGGAGGCCGCCGAGGCCAGCGCGGAGGCGACCGCGGCCAGGGCCGTGCCGGCGGGCGCCGTGACCAGTACGTCGCGGCTCGCGGCCCGGTCCCGCGCGGGGGAGGACGGGCCCAGCGGGTCAACGACGGTCAGCCGGATCTGCATCGCCGTCAGCGGTCCCTTCTGCGCGGGCGCCCGCGACACGGGGGGACGAAGCCGCCCCGCGGTCCCCCTCCGCGGACTTCCCCCACCGCCACACGCGCACGTACGGCCAGTACTGGGAGGCATCCTCGCACCTGCCACCGACAACGCGCCCGCCGCCCGGCATCAAAT
This sequence comes from Streptomyces griseomycini, assembly GCF_014203535.1. GTDB lineage: Bacteria > Actinomycetota > Actinomycetes > Streptomycetales > Streptomycetaceae > Streptomyces > Streptomyces griseomycini. The sequence continues at coordinate 329,708 of NZ_JACHJI010000009.1, read as the reverse complement.
GATCTTGATTGGTCGGCTCTGCCCGCAAAAATGCCTGACCGGTGCGGAGCCGGTGATCGTTCCGGGATCACTTGAGATCGGTCACGTCCGGCATCCGGCAACCAACGGACCGGGTCGAGCGTCTTTCCTTCGGACACGGACGGGTACCGGTACCCAGGACCCACGGAAGGACGACGCCGGGGCGGCGGACCGATCGGCCCCGTCTCGGCAAGCCGGTATCCCGCGAGGCGGCACTAGAGTGGGTCGGAACATTCCGCAGCACGGCGAACCACGGTGTACGCCGGCCAAGCAAGCAGCAGGGAGCGCATGACGTGCGGCCGGTAGGCAGCAAGTACCTGCTCGAGGAGCCGCTCGGGCGCGGCGCCACGGGCACCGTCTGGCGAGCCCGCCAGCGGGAGACGGCGGGCGCCGAGGCGGCCGTGCCCGGACAGCCCGGCGAGACCGTCGCGATCAAGGTCCTCAAGGAGGAGCTCGCGAACGACGCCGACGTCGTGATGCGGTTCCTGCGCGAGCGCTCCGTCCTGCTGCGGCTGACCCATCCCAACATCGTCCGGGTCCGCGACCTGGTGGTCGAGGGCGATCTGCTGGCCCTGGTCATGGACCTCATCGACGGTCCCGACCTGCACCGCCACCTCCGCGAGAACGGTCCCTTCACCCCGGTGGCCGCCGCGCTGCTGACCGCCCAGATCTCCGACGCGCTCGCCGCCAGCCACGCCGACGGCGTGGTGCACCGCGACCTGAAGCCGGCCAACGTCCTGCTCAAGCAGGAGCACGGCGAGATGCACCCGATGCTGACCGACTTCGGCATCGCCCGCCTCGCCGACTCCCCGGGCCTGACCCGCACCCACGAGTTCGTCGGCACGCCCGCGTACGTGGCGCCGGAGTCCGCCGAGGGCCGCCCGCAGACCTCCGCCGTCGACATCTACGGCGCCGGCATCCTGCTCTACGAACTGGTCACCGGCCGCCCGCCGTTCTCCGGGAGCTCCGCCCTGGAGGTGCTGCACCAGCACCTGAGCGCCGAACCGCGCCGCCCCTCCACCGTCCCCGACCCGCTGTGGACGGTCATCGAGCGCTGCCTGCGCAAGAACCCCGACGAACGGCCCAGCGCCGAGAACCTCGCGCGCGGCCTGCGCGTCGTCGCCGAGGGCATCGGCGTGCACGCGAACTCCGCGCAGATCGCCGCGGCCGAGAACGTCGGCGCGCTCCTCGCGCCCGACCCGGCGCCCGCGCCGGTGCCCGGCGCGCCCGGCGCGCCCGGCGCCGCCGACCCGACCCAGGTGCTGCCGCAGAACCCGAACGGCGCCCCCGACCCCAATGCCGCGACCAGCGTCCTGCCGCACACCGGCGGTCCGGCCGGCGCCGCCGACCCGACGGCCGTGCTCCCCCAGAGCGGTGCGGCCGACCCGACCGCCGTCATGCCGCCGGTGCCGCCCGGGCAGGGCGGTCAGGGAGGCCCGGGGCAGCCCGGACAGCCCGGTCCGGAGGACCCGCACCCCTGGCAGAACCAGATGCGCGCGGCCCGGGACCGCAACGAGCAGACCCAGGTCCAGTACCTCGACCCCGGTCAGGACCCGCTGCGCCGCCGCCCCCAGCGGCAGGTCGCCCGGCCGCAGCAGCCGCCCCAGCGGAGCCGGCAGCCCCAGCCGGGGCCCCAGCAGCCCGGCCCCGGGTACGGCTACCCGCAGCAGCCCCAGCCCCAGCGGTACGCCCCGCCCCCGCCCCCGCCGCAGCACCAGCGGCCTCAGCAGCCCCAGCCGCAGCGGTACGCCCCGGCGCCGGAGCCGCAGCGCCCCGCGCGGGAACCCCGGCAGCGGCAGCGCAGCGCCAACCCGATGCGGATCCCCGGGCTGGGCTGTCTGAAGGGGTGCCTGTTCACCCTCGTCATCCTGTTCGTCGCCGGATGGCTGGTCTGGGAGCTGAGCCCGCTGCAGGAGTGGATCGGCACCGGCAAGGGCTACTGGGAACAGCTGACCGACTGGTTCGGCACGGTGACGGGCTGGATCGAGGACCTGGGCGGCTCCTCGGGGTCCGGCTGAGCCGACCGGTCCGGCGTGTTTGCTGATTTGTCGACATCTGAGGGCTGATTTCGGGATCCGTTGTGAAGGCCGGCTCCCCGGACGCGTAGTTTTAGCGGCAACACGCGTCGGTAGGAGCAGTCTTGGCACGGAAGATCGGCAGCCGGTACACCGCCCACCAGATCCTCGGGCGGGGCAGCGCCGGCACGGTGTGGCTGGGCGAGGGCCCCGAGGGGCCCGTCGCCATCAAGCTGCTGCGTGAGGACCTCGCCTCGGACCAGGAGCTGGTCGGCCGCTTCGTACAGGAACGGACGGCGCTGCTCGGCCTGGAGCACCCGCACGTCGTCTCCGTGCGCGACCTGGTGGTCGACGGCAACGACCTCGCCCTGGTCATGGACCTGGTCCGCGGTACGGACCTGCGCACCCGCCTCGACCGCGAGCGCAGGCTCGCGCCCGAGGCGGCGGTGGCGATCGCCGCCGACGTCGCGGACGGGCTGGCGGCGGCGCACGCGGCGGGGGTCGTGCACCGGGACGTCAAGCCGGAGAACGTGCTGCTGGACATGCAGGGCCCGCTGGGCCCGGGCGGCTCGCACCGCGCGCTGCTGACGGACTTCGGTGTGGCCAAGCTCATCGACACCCCGCGCCGGACCCGTGCCACGAAGATCATCGGGACGCCGGACTACCTGGCCCCGGAGATCGTGGAGGGCCTGCCGCCGCGCGCGTCGGTCGACATCTACGCGCTGGCCACGGTCCTGTACGAGCTGCTCGCGGGCTTCACGCCGTTCGGCGGCGGGCACCCCGGCGCCGTGCTGCGCCGCCACGTCACCGAGACCGTCGTCCCCCTCCCCGGCATCCCCGACGAGCTGTGGCAGCTGCTGGTGCAGTGCCTGGCGAAGGCCCCGGCGTCGCGGCTGCGCGCCTCCGAGCTGGCCGCGCGGCTGCGGGAGCTGCTGCCGATGCTGGCGGGGATGCCGCCGCTGGACGTGGACGAGCCGGACACCGGGCTGACGGAGGAGGCGGCGGAGGACGACCGGGCGTCCGGCCCGGTCCCGGCCGCCGGGGCGCCGGTGCGGCGGCGCGGCGCGGTCCCGCTGGTGCCGGGCGCGCGGCCGACCGACTCCAACCGCGACACCCACACGTCGATGCGGGTGCCGGCCCCCGACGAGCTCGCCGGCGGCGCCCGCGGCACGGCCCGGGCCCCCCGCGCGGCCGGCGCCCCCCGCCCCGGCTCGGCCCGCAACCGCGCGATCACCCGCCGGCGCCGCCTGACCCTGGCCGTGGCGGCGGTGGTCCTGGCGACGGCGGCGGGCGTCGGCGCCTGGCTGGCCGGCTCGGACGACGGCACGGACCCTTCCCAGGACACGGAGAAATCCGCCCCGGCGACGCCCTGACCTGGTACGCCCTCTTCGCGGCCCGCGCCCGGCGTGGGTCGCCCGGCGGAGCCGTTACGCTGGAGGGCGTGGCAGTCGTCGATGTATCCGAAGAGCTCAAGTCCCTCTCCTCGACCATGGAGTCGATCGAGGCCGTCCTGGACCTCGACAAGATGAGGGCAGACATCGCCGTGCTCGAGGAGCAGGCGGCCGCGCCGTCCCTGTGGGACAACCCGGACGAGGCGCAGAAGATCACCAGCAAGCTCTCCCACCTCCAGGCCGAGGTCAGGAAGGCGGAGACGCTGCGCGGCCGGATCGACGATCTCGCCGTGCTCTTCGAGATGGCCGAGGAGGAGGACGACCCGGACACCCGTGCCGAGGCCGAGTCCGAGCTCGCCGCGGTCAGGAAGGCGCTGGACGAGATGGAGGTGCGCACCCTCCTCTCCGGCGAGTACGACGCCCGTGAGGCGCTCGTCAACATCCGCGCCGAGGCCGGCGGCGTCGACGCCGCCGACTTCGCCGAGAAGCTGCAGCGCATGTACCTGCGCTGGGCCGAGCAGCGCGGCTACAAGACCGAGCTGATCGAGACGTCGTACGCGGAGGAGGCCGGCATCAAGTCGACCACCTTCTCCGTCCAGGCGCCCTACGCCTACGGCACGCTCTCGGTCGAGCAGGGCACCCACCGCCTCGTGCGCATCTCGCCCTTCGACAACCAGGGCCGGCGGCAGACCTCCTTCGCCGGCGTCGAGGTGCTCCCCGTCGTCGAGCAGTCCGACCACGTCGACATCGACGAGTCCGACCTGCGCATCGACGTCTACCGCTCCTCCGGCCCCGGCGGCCAGGGCGTGAACACCACCGACTCCGCGGTGCGCATCACGCACCTCCCCACCGGCATCGTCGTCTCCTGCCAGAACGAGCGGTCGCAGATCCAGAACAAGGCCACCGCGATGAACGTCCTCCAGGCCAAGCTGCTGGAGCGGCGCCGCCAGGAGGAACAGGCCAAGATGGACGCCCTCAAGGGCGACGGCGGCAACTCCTGGGGCAACCAGATGCGTTCGTACGTGCTGCACCCGTACCAGATGGTCAAGGACCTGCGCACGGAGCACGAGGTCGGCAACCCCGAGGCCGTGTTCAACGGTGAGATCGACGGCTTCCTGGAGGCCGGAATTCGCTGGCGCAAGCAGCAGGAGAAGTAACCCTCCGCGCGAGCAGCGCTTTGTCGACAAGGCAACTGCCGCCTTCCTGGCGGCGGTTGCCTTTCCCGTGTCGGGATGTCTGGGTTTTACATCACACTCACGGCCGCGATATTCGGCAAAGCGTGCGTAGGCGGACATCGCGTACGCAACGGCCTTGACGTTCTTTTGAAAAATCGGAAGGGTGAAGCGCGGCATGCGTATCTCTGGGGCGCATGTGAACCGGGGGGCGTTTCACCGCAGTTACCCCCGTTGATCACGGCTCCGAGCGCGGCCTCATTGACGATGAGCTACTGGGGGTAGCAACCACATGACCAAGAAGACGCGGATCCGTGTCGCTCGGATCGCGGCCGGCGCCGTGATCGCGGCCGGTGCCTCGCTGACCGCGGCCGGCGCGGCCTCCGCCCTCGAGATCGGCGTGAGCGCCCAGGCGGGCGAAGAGGGCGTCGGCCTCGGTGTCACCGCGGACCTCGACGACGAGGACTCGACCGGCGGGCCGACCCCGCCGGAGACCCCGCCGACCACGATCCCGGAGGAGCCGCCGACCACGATCCCCGAGGAGCCGCCGACCACGACCCCCGAGGAGCCCACCGGGAAGCCGACCGCGCCGGAGGAGCCCACCGAGCCGGAGCCCACCGAGCCGAACGAGCCCACCGAGCCGGAGGAGCCCATCGAGGACCCGACCACCCCGGGCAACGGCGGCGGTAACGGTGGCGGCAACGCCGCCGACCCCGACGGTGGCGCCTCCCCCCAGGAGCAGGGCTCCTCGGCGCTGACCGACACCGGTGACGAGGCCCCCGCGCCCTCCACCCAGGGTGACGGCAAGGAGCTCGCCGAGACCGGTGCCATGGAGACCACCTTCCTGGTGATCGGTGCCGCCACGATGATCGCCGGCGGCATCGGCTTCCGGGTGCTGCCGCGCCTCATGGCCGGCCGCGGCGCCGCCGCCTGACGGTGGCCGCGCGCGTACGCGGCGTACGCATGACGTAGGCCGAGGGGCCCGGAGCGCCACCGCGCTCCGGGCCCCTCGTACGTCTCGTCCCCGGCGTCAGGCCGACGTCAGGCGGTCTGGTGGGCGAGCAGCGCCACCGCCGCGACCAGCACCGCCAGCAGCGCGACCAGCGCCATGGGGTTCAGCCCCGCGAAGAAGTTCTCCTGCTGCAGCCGCTCGCGGTTCGCACGGCACACCGGGCACCGGCCCTCGCTCACGGGCGCGGCGCAGTTCGCGCACACCAGCCGGTCGTACGTCATGCGCTCGCCCTCCTCACACCGGTTCCATCGACACAACGCCCACGACCACGCGAACGTTCCCCTCCACTGTGCCAGGTTCCGCGGTAAACGGCGCGGTCCCCCGTATCCTGCCCCCGGCAGCGGGGCCGTACGAGGTCGCGAGGGCCCTTCGGGTGCCGCACATCCGTCACAAAAGGCGCAAGTGTCGCGCAACCCCGGACGGTGACTGCGGTCGTCCTTCCGCTTCGCGTATGGTCACGCTCATCTACCCCCGGCTACCCGTGGTGCATCCGTGATCCGATTCGACAACGTGTCCAAGGTCTACCCCAAGCAGAACCGCCCTGCCCTCAGGGACGTCTCCCTGGAGGTCGAGAAGGGCGAGTTCGTGTTCCTCGTGGGGTCCTCCGGCTCCGGAAAGTCCACCTTCCTGCGGCTGATCCTCCGCGAGGAGCGGGCCAGCCACGGGCAGGTGCACGTCCTGGGCAAGGACCTCGCCCGCGTCTCCAACTGGAAGGTGCCGCAGATCCGGCGCCAGCTGGGGACGGTGTTCCAGGACTTCCGCCTGCTGCCGAACAAGACGGTCGCCGAGAACGTCGCCTTCGCGCAGGAGGTCATCGGCAAGTCGCGCGGCGAGATCCGCAAGTCCGTGCCCCAGGTGCTCGACCTCGTCGGGCTCGGCGGCAAGGAGGACCGGATGCCCGGTGAGCTCTCCGGCGGTGAGCAGCAGCGCGTCGCCATCGCGCGGGCCTTCGTCAACCGGCCCAAGCTGCTGATCTGCGACGAGCCCACCGGCAACCTCGACCCGCAGACCTCCGTCGGCATCATGAAGCTGCTCGACCGCATCAACCGGACGGGCACCACCGTGGTGATGGCGACGCACGACCAGAACATCGTGGACCAGATGCGCAAGCGCGTCATCGAGCTGGAGAAGGGCCGCCTCGTCCGCGACCAGGCGCGCGGCGTCTACGGCTACCAGCACTGATCACCCTTGATCGCGCCCTATCGCGTCCACGGAAAGGCCTGAAGGACCCGCCATGCGCGCCCAGTTCGTCCTGTCGGAGATCGGCGTCGGTCTCCGCCGCAACCTGACGATGACCTTCGCGGTCGTCGTCTCCGTCGCCCTGTCGCTCGCCCTGTTCGGCGGGTCGCTCCTGATGAGCGACCAGGTCAGCACCATGAAGGGCTACTGGTACGACAAGGTCAACGTCTCCATCTTCCTGTGCAACAAGAGCGACGCCGAGTCCGATCCCAACTGCGCCAAGGGCGCGGTGACCGAGGACCAGAAGAGCCAGATCAAGACCGACCTGGAGAAGATGTCGGTCGTCGACACGGTCACCTACGAGTCGCAGGACGAGGCGTACAAGCACTACAAGGAGCAGTTCGGCGACTCGCCGCTGGCCAGCTCCCTCACGCCGGACCAGATGCAGGAGTCGTACCGCATCAAGCTGGAGGACCCGGAGAAGTACCAGGTCATCGCGACCGCCTTCGACGGGCGTGACGGCGTGCAGTCGGTGCAGGACCAGAAGGGCATCCTGGACAACCTCTTCGAGCTGCTGAACGGCATGAACTGGGCCGCCCGCGCGCTGATGGCGCTCATGCTGGCCGTCGCCCTGATGCTGATCGTGAACACGGTGCGCGTCTCGGCGTTCAGCCGTCGCCGCGAGACCGGGATCATGCGTCTGGTCGGCGCCTCCGGCTTCTACATCCAGGCACCGTTCATCATGGAGGCCGCGGTCGCCGGACTCATCGGCGGCACGCTCGCGTGCGGGTTCCTGGTGATCGGGCGGTACTTCATCATCGATCACGGGCTGGCCCTGTCGGAGAAGCTGACCCTGATCAACTTCATCGGCTGGGACGCGGTGCTGAAGTACCTGCCGCTCATCCTCGTGACGAGTTTCCTGATGCCCGCGTTGGCCGCTTTCTTCGCGTTGCGCAAGTATCTGAAGGTGTGACTCTTGCCCCGTGGGGGCGTACGGCCAACCGGCCGTACGCCCCTTCGTGTTGTCCTAGACTCACCGGCATGTCAGGTCGTGACCTGTTCTGTCAGCCCCGCCGCATCCGTCGCGGCGCCGCCCTGACCTTGGTGTTCGCGAGCGTGCTCGTCGCCGGTGCCGCCACCGGCAACCTGCCCGTGTCCGACCGGGAGACCGCGGCCGACGACGCCCGTCCGGCCGCACCCGTGGGGCGCCGCGCGGACGTCGCCCGGGCGGCCCAGGAGGCCATGACCGTCGGCACCTCCCCCCTGGAGGCCGCCGAGCGCGCCGTCAGCCGCAGCGGGGACCGCTGGGCCGCCGTCTACTCCCCGGACGAGTACGAGGAGTTCGAGGACGCCCTGGACGGCCGGTACACCGGCGTCGGCCTGTGGGCCCGCGAGCGGGACGGCCGGATCGAGGTGACGAAGGTCGGCAGCGGCACCCCCGCCGCCGAAGCCGGGATCCGCGCGGGCGACCGGCTGCGCAGCGTCGACGGCGAGGAGGTCGACGGGCGCCCCGTCACCGAGGTCGTCTCCTTACTGCGCGGGGACGGCACCGGCGAGTCCGCCGGCACCACCGTCCGCCTCGGTCTGGAGCGCGGCACGCGCACGTGGAACGAGACCCTGCGCCGGGCCCGGCTGTCCCGCGACACGGTCACCGTCCGGGAGACCGCCGACCGGATCACCGTCATCGAGGTCGCCGCCTTCACCAAGGGCTCCGGCGACGAGGTCCGCACCGCCGTGCGGCGGGCCCCGGCCGACGCCGGGATCGTCCTCGACCTGCGCGGCAACCCCGGCGGCCTGGTCACCGAGGCGGTCACCGCGGCCTCCGCCTTCCTCGACGGCGGCCTGGTCGCCACCTACGACGTCGAGGGCGAGCAGCGCGCCCTGCACGCCGAGCCCGGCGGCGACACCTCCAGGCCCCTGGTCGCGCTCGTCGACGGCGGGACGATGAGCGCGGCCGAGCTCCTCACCGGTGCCCTGAAGGACCGCGGACGGGCGGTCGTGGTGGGCTCCCGCACCTTCGGCAAGGGATCGGTCCAGATGCCGACCGAGCTGCCCGACGGCTCCGTCGCCGAGCTGACCGTCGGCCACTACCGCACCCCCTCCGGCCGGAGCGTCGACGGACGCGGCCTCACCCCCGACCTGGAGGCCGACGACGAGGCGCTCGAGCGGGCCGGGACGGTCCTGGACGGACTGGGCGGACCGAGCAGGTAGCGCCGGCGCCGCGCCGGGTCGGTAATCGGCTTCCCGCGGACCCCCTCCGTAGTGCGAAAATGGGCCGCACTATGGCTAAGGAAAAAGGGCGCAAGCTGATCGCGCAGAACAAGAAGGCGCGGCACGACTACCTCATCATCGACACCTACGAGGCCGGTCTGGTCCTCACCGGGACCGAGGTGAAGTCGCTGCGTCAGGGCAGGGCGTCGCTGGTCGACGGCTTCGTCCAGCTGACCGACCACGAGGCGTGGCTGCACAACGTGCACGTCCCGGAGTACAGCCAGGGCACCTGGACCAACCACAGCGCCCGGCGCAAGCGCAAGCTGCTGCTGCACCGCGAGGAGATCGACAAGCTGGAGTCCAAGTCCCAGGAGACGGGCCACACCATCGTGCCGCTCGCCCTGTACTTCAAGGACGGCCGCGCGAAGATCGAGATCGCGCTGGCCAAGGGCAAGAAGGAGTACGACAAGCGCCAGACGCTGCGCGAGAAGCAGGACCGGCGCGAGGCCGAGCGGGCGATGTCGGCGGTCCGCCGGAAGCAGCGCGCCTGAGCGGGAACACACCGGCACCGGGTACCGTTGAACCCGGTACCACGGTGGGATGACCGCCGGGAATACGGTGGCATCGTCGGGCGTTGGTCACGTACGATGGCGCCAGCACCCCACAGCGGGTGCGCACCTTGAGAAATCAACATGGGGATGATCGGTTTCGACAGCGGCTGTCGAAGCAGGGGAAGCGTGTCGAGGAAGCGGCCATGATCTCGTAAACCACAGGCCGAAAAAAATAATCGCCAATTCCAAGCGATCCATCTCCCAGGGCGAGCTCGCCCTCGCTGCCTGATCTTCAGGTAGCGAGCAGCGGCTCCCCTACTTAAAGGGAGTGTCAGCCCGGGGGTGTTCCCGACCCGGATCCTGGCATCAGCTAGGGAACTAAACCTCGATCCCGGTCACGGGGTGAAGAGGGAAACCACACAGTGACTGGGCCCGTCGGAGACTTGTCGGCGTGATCTCCGGGGCCGAGAAAAGCACAGCCGACTGCACACGGAGAAGCCCTGGTTCCGCACCGTTGGACGCGGGTTCGATTCCCGCCATCTCCACTCCACCCCATGTGGGCAAAGGCCCCGTCGCGAGAGCGGCGGGGCCTTTGTCATGCGAGCACCCGCGCCGCCGTGCTCGCCCGTTCCGTCAGGCGGGGCGGCAGCAGGGTGGTCTGCGGCACGGGGGCGCCGGACAGCTTCCGCACCAGCAGGTGCACCGCGCGGGTGCCCAGCTCCGCGGACGGCACGGTGACCGAGGTGACCGGGACGCGGGCCGAGCCCGCGACGGGGGCGGGGCAGACGGCGGTGAGGGACAGATCGCCGGGGACCCGCAGGCCGAGCCGCTCGAAGGCGTCGATCAGCGGGTCGAGGAGCGGTTCGTTGTGCACGACCACCCCGGTCAGCGCCGGCTGCTCGCGCAGCAGCCGCTCGGCGATCGCGCGGGCGGCGTCCCGGCCGGATCCGCACGGGTGCACCGTGGAGACGAGCCGGTGCCGGTCGGCGGCGGACGTGAAGCCCTCCACGAGCCGCCGCGCGAACGCGGTCCGCCGCACGTACACCTCCGGCGGCGAGCCGACCAGCGCCACCACCCGGTGGCCGAGCCGTGCCAGATGGTCCACGCACAGCTCACCGGCCGCCCGGAAGTCCAGGTCCACGCAGGTCAGCCCGTCCGGTTCGGCGGGAACGCCGATCAGCACGGACGGCAGGGGCAGCGAGCGCAGCAGCGGCAGCCGGGGGTCCTGGAGCTGGACGTCCATCACCACCGCCGCGTCCGCCAGCCCCGCGTCCGCGACGTGCCGGAGCCCCTCCTCGCCCTCCCCCCGGGTGAGCAGCAGCACGTCGTGGTCGTGGGCGCGGGCGGCGGTGACCACCGACACCGCGAACTCCGTCACCACCGGAACGTGGACGCCGGGGCGCAGCGGGACCGCGAGGGCCAGCACCTTCGACCGGCGGCCGGCCGGGGGACGGCCACCGGCGTGCGGACGGTAGCCCAGCTCGCGGGCGGCGGCCTGTACGCGCCGCCGGGTGGCGTCGGAGATCGGACGCTTGCCGCTGAGCGCGTACGAGACCGTGCTCGGGGAGACCCCGGCGCGCCGGGCCACATCCGTGATCTTCACCATCGGGGTCCTCACCCGGCACTGTCCGTGGGGATGCCGCAAGGATGTCGAAGCGCTTCGACGGGTGAAGGTATGAGGGGGACGCGGGGGCGTCAATGGGGTGTGCGGGAATTCGCGGGCGGTTCGACGACTCGAACGGGAAGCGGCTCCACCGCCGGGCGGGAGACGGTTCTACCGTCCGGACGGGGAGCGGTTCGACCGCCCGGACCCCGGCCGTCCGAACAGGGCGACGGAGACGGTCAGGGCGGTCGCGGAAGCCACCACCGGGACGCCGTACCCGGCCGTCGCCGAGGCGTGCTCCACCGCCCAGCCGCCGACCGCGCTGCCGCAGGCGATCCCGCCGAGCAGACCGGTCACCGCGAGCGTCATGCCCTCGTTCAGCCGGCCCTCGGGGGTGCAGCGCTGGACCAGGGTCATGGTGGTCACCATCGTCGGGGCCGTGGCCATGCCGGCCAGCAGGAGCGCCCCCGCCAGCACCAGGAGCGAGCCGGTGAGGCCGGCCGCGAGCAGCGGCAGGACCATCAGCGCGGTCATCGCGACCAGGCACCACGACAGCCGGGACCGCGCGGACCCGGCGGGGCGTACCGCGCCGTACAGCAGGCCCGCCGCGCAGGAACCTGCCGCCTGGAGGCCGAGCACCACGCCGGCCGCCGAGCCGTGCCCCCGGGCGTCCGCGAAGGCGAGGGTGACGACCTCCATCGCGCCGAACACCGCACCCGTCGCCAGGCACACGGCCAGCAGCGGCCGCATGCCGGGGGCCCGGAAGGGGGCGCGGGCGGGCGCGCGCCGCAGGACCGGCGGCTCGGTGGACCGCTGGGCGGTGAACAGCACCACGCCCGCCAGCAGCAGCACGGCCCCCACCAGGGTGCCCGCCTCCGGGAAGAGCGCCCCGCACAGGAAGGCCGCGAGCACCGGGCCGAGCATGAAGCACAGCTCGTCCGCGGCCTGTTCGAAGGAGTTCGCGGTGTGCAGGGCCTCGGCGTCCCCCTTCAGCAGGTGGGTCCAGCGGGCCCGGGACATCCCGCCGGTGTTGGGGGTCGTGGCGGTGGCGGCGTAGGAGGCGAACAGGGTCCAGGCCGGGGCGTCGTGGCGCACGCAGAGCAGCAGGGCGAGCGAACCCAGCACGGCGAACACCGTGGCGGGCAGGGCGACCCGTGCCTGCCCGTACCGGTCGACCAGGCGCGCGATCCACGGGGCGACCACCGCGGTCGCCGCCAGGCCGGTCGCGGTGACGGCGCCGGCGAGGGCGTACGAGCCGCGCGTCCCGGCGATCATCACGACCGCGCTCACGCTGAGCATGCCCATCGGCAGCCGGGCGACGAGGTTGCCGGCCGTGAACGCGCGGGCGCCGGGCACCGCGAAGAGGCGTCGGTACGGGCCCTTCTCCCGGTCGCCCGCCCGGTCGTCGGCCCTGGTGCGCGGGCCGAGGTCGGCGGCGACGAGGGTGTCGGAGGTGACGGTGAGCAGGACGGTGTCCCGGCGGTTCGGCTGAGGCATGCCACCCACCGTCGCCCGCGACCGTGCGGACGGTCCAACACCTTCCCGGTGCCGATTCACGCACCTGTGTTGTAAGTTCGCGGGATGCCCGCCCCCGCCTCCGTCGACCCCCGCCTCCTGCGCGCCTTCGTCACCGTCGCCGAGGAGTTGCACTTCACCCGCGCCGCCGTGCGCCTCTACGTCGCCCAGCAGGCGCTCAGCCGGGACGTGCGGCGACTGGAACGGGAGCTGGGCAGCGAGCTGTTCGTCCGGACCACCCGCCAGGTGACGCTCACCGCCGACGGCGAGCGGCTGCTGCCGTACGCACGCCGGGTGCTCCAGGCGCAGGACGACCTGCTCGCCGCCGCCGGGCAGGCCCGCCCCCTGCTCGTGGACCTCAACTCCCCGGGCCTCGAGACCCCGCGCCGGGTGCTGCACCGGGCCCGCGAACTCGCCCCCGGCCACGAGCTGATGGCCCGCTACGAGAGCGGGCTGACCTGGGCGGCGGGGGAGCTGCTCGCCGGGCGGCTCGACGCGTCGTTCGGACGGTTCGCGGGGCTCGCCCCGGCCCTGCGGTCCGGGCTCGTCCAACAGCCCGTCCGCTACGAGCCGATGGCGGTCGTGCTGCCCGAGGACCACCGGCTCGCCTCCCTGCCCGAGGTGCCGCTCGCCGCGCTGGCCGGCGAGACGGTGTACGCCGGGGCCGGCAACCCGCGCACGACGGAGTGGACGGATCTCGCCCGGCTGCTGTTCGAGGGGCGGGACATCGCGCTCGCGCCGCCCGCCCCGCTGGCCGTCGGGGACGAGGAGTTCCAGCGGATCATGGCCAGGACCCGTCACCCGATCCTCACCGTGGTGGACTTCCCGGCACTGCCCTCGACCGTGCTGCGCCCCCTCGTCGACCCGGTCCCGCTGTCGCCCGTGTCACTGGTGTGGCGAAAGGGCCTGGTGCACCCCGCATGTGACGCGCTCCGCCGAGCCGCTGCCCGGCTCGCGGCCGAGGAAGGGTGGCTGGTGAGACCTGCCGAAGGATGGATTCCGGCCAGTGACGCCGCTGTGATGTCGGTGCGTTGACCGGTACCCGGGGACCACGCGTTCTCCGCGTGCCTCCCCACGCAGGAGCCTCCCCGCCCGCCTTGTCCGGCGGGCGGGGAGGCTCCTGCAATGTGCCTGGTCAGCCCGTCTGCACGGTGAAGGAGCACCAGGCCGTCCACGGGGTCTTCGTGCCGGCCTCCTTCACCTGGACGCGCCAGCGGTAGGCGCCGTCGTCGAGGACGCCGGAGCGCGGCTGGTAGAGCACGTCATGGCTGGACTGGCTGAGCATCTCCTTGCGGATCACCTGCTGCCCGTCGGCCGTTTCGACCTCGAGGGAGACCTTCCGGCGCGGTCCGGGACCGGCCTCCGGAGCACCGGGCGGGGCGACCGAATCGAGGGTGGCCGCGAAGGTAGGGGTGTCGGTGCCGGCGACCGGGTCGCCAGCGGGGTCCCCGCAGAACTGGAACCCCGCGTAGGGCCCGCTGGAGATGCGGAGCACCTCGGGCACCGGCAGGAGGCGGTCGCCCTGCTTGCCCGCCGCCGTGGCCGTCGGCGCGTCCTCGGCCTGGGCGGCGAGGGCCAGCGGGGTCGCCAGCGCACCGGCCGCGCACGCGGCGATCAGCGCGGTGGTCAGGCGGCCGAGGCCCTTCCGGGAGGTGGTTCTGCGTACACGCATGGTGGTGTCCTCTCTCATCGTCCGCCCGTCACTTGACGTAGAGGATGTGTTCGGGGTCGGTTGTCAGCCGGCACTCGTACGCGGTCCAGCGGTGCTCGGCGACCAGGCGCTTGCCGAGCTCCTCGCAGCCGTTGAGGTTGTACATGGTGTCGTAGGCGACCCAGCTGCTGGAGGTGTTCGGCTTCAGCTCGTTGGCGGCGAGGTAGGCCGCCGCCTTGCCGCCGCTGGACACGCCCTCGGTGCCGTCCCAGCGGTAGTGCACGCCGAGCCACACCCGGGCGATCGCGTTCTCCTCGGCGGCCTGGGAGAAGCTGGAGTAGTTCCGCGTCACGCCGACCGAGTTCGGGTCGTCGGTGGTGGCGGTCCAGCTGATGGCGTCCGTGCCGAACCAGTCCCGCATGGCCTGGGCCCAGGCACCCGCGAAGGTGGCGTGACCGGAGACGTAGGCCGGGAAGTCCGGGCTGAAGGGCTCGCCGTTGACGTCCGGGGACAGCGGCCTCCAGCCGGTGTTCCCCAGGCCGACGTTGATGGCGCTCTCGGGTCGCCACAGGTCGATGTCGGTCAGGTACTTGGTGTCCCAGGCGACGATGGCGGCATCCGCCATGGCGAAGGCGGTGTGCGCCAGCAGCTTCGCCTTGCCGGAGGCCGAGACCCCCATGTTGCGGGCGACGGTCTGGGTCTGCTCGAGGAGCTGCCCCGGCGGCTTGTAGGTGCCGTCGAGGTCATTGGCCCAGAACTTCGCCGCCTCCGTCTGGTCCGGTGTCCGCGTGGTGGAATCGGTACTGCCGACCTCCTTCACCTCGTTGACCTGGTCGGCGTACTCCTGGCTGGCCAGCAGGGTGCTCATCTGGGTGTGCCCGCCCGGGCCCGAGGGCCGGAACTGGCTGCCCGACTGGAGGGCGAACGGCTTGACCTTGCCCCACTCCGGGGTGGAGCCGGTGACAGGGTTGCCCTGGTCGTCGTTGTTGGTCGGACGCCAGAACCCTGGCTCCTGCGAGCCGGTGTACACCGCGGTGGACCCCGAACCGTCGTTCTGCCGGGCGTTGATCATCGCGGTGGCGGCCTTCTGACCGACGTCGGTGCCGGCCGTGCGCTGGGCGCTGGTGACCGCGGCGGGAATGGTGGACCTGGCCGTGGCCAGTTCGTCGGAGAAGTCCAGGGCGGGGTAGACCGAGCTCAGCACGGCGTACGCGGCCTGGTCGATCGCGCTGTTCACGTCCGGCACGGCGCCGTTGGAGGCGGTCGCCTTCACCAGGTAGGCCTCACCGAGACACAGCTTGCTGCTCTCGGCACAACGAGCGGAGTTGACGGCGTCGTAGATCGCCCCGTGCACCATGGCGCCCGCGCGGGACAGAGGTCCTGGAGCCCCGCCGACCTGGCGGAAGGTCTGAAGGAGGACGTCGTTCCAGTAGTCGATGTGGTCCCGGGAGGGGTCGGTGACCGGTTCGTAGGTCACCAGGATGTCGGGGGTGTACTCGCTGTCCGAGGAAGCGAAGATCTTGAACTGGTCCGTGTTGTTCTCGTCCTGGGCCCGCAGACCGATCGTGTCGACCGACTTGCTGGTCTTGGACCACTGCTTGACCAGCCCGGTGATGTCCTCGTTGATCCACTGGGCGTCGCAGCCGGGGCCGCCGAAGGTCTGGAGGGACGTCTTCACCTTGGTGCGCCAGGCGGTCTGGGTGCTGTCCCAGGTGGCGGAGGCGGTGACCGAGTCGGTGTCCCAGATCTCCCACGGCTGCTGGGTGCAGACGTCCGACCAGAGGGTGTAGAGGTCCAGCTCGGCGTTGATGATGTCCTGCCCGGTCATGTCATAGCTGTACGACCGGGGGAAGTTGATGAACGCGCGAGCCGGTGTCTTCCCGTACTCCCGGCCCACGTTCAGGCCGTAGTCGGCGGAGTGGTCGCTGTTGTCGCCCTGGACGACCTCGGTGTCCAGGTTGCTGGTGAGGTACACGGCGGGGTCGATGGTGACCGGGTACCGCGTGTCCTTGTCGGCCAGGAAGTCCTGGTCCGCCTTGACGACCAGGTCGAAGCCGTCCTCGTGGCCGGTCACGTCCAGGTCGACCCGGGCGGTACGGCTGTCCGGCGCGTCGGGGTGGGAGGCGGAGGAGTCCCACATGAACGGCGTCGGGGTCCGGCCGACCTCCTCGCCGGTGAGGCTGTCGTTCAGGACCAGGCCCCCGCCTGTTGCCTCCTTCGCCTTCAGGCCCTTCGTGCGCACCGGGAGGGTCAGGGTCGCGGCGCGCTCGGCGGCCTCCCGGTCGGCGACCACCAGGAACTCCTCGAAGCCGGTCCGGGTCGCCCGGACCACCAGGTCGGCTCCCGGCAGCACGTTCTCGTACGTCGCTTCGTTGCCGTCCAGGCGAGGCTCGGGCAGGGCACCCTTCCAGCCCAGGGACACCTCCTTCTCGCCCCGGCCCAGGGTGACCAGGTCGCCCCCGGCCTTACCGGTTCGGCCGGCCATCCGAAGGCCGCCCGGGTGCCCCTTCGGGGAGACGGAGCCGTCCGGGTTCCTCACCAGGGTGAGGTCGACGTCGACCCAGTGCCCCTTCTCCCGGTAACGCACCGGGCCTGCCGAGGTCTTGACGGACATGGTGCCGTCGGGGTTGGCCCACAGGGTGGAGTACTCGGTCCGGGCGCCGGTGACCTCGATCCGCCGGCCTTGGGCCTGGGCGGCGACACGTGCGTTCGCCTCCTCGCGCTGGGCGGCGGGAGCCACCGGAGCGTCCGCGGTGGCGGACGGATCGGAGCCGGCGGCAGAGGAGGCCGGGGCCACCCCCAGGGCGAGGGCGGTCTGGGTCAGGAGGGCCAGGGCCAACGGGACGGCGACGGACCGCACCCTCCTGCGCCGGCCCGGGCGCTCGGTTCTCGGGTCGAGGGATCTAAGACGATCCACGTCAACTCCTTTTTCGAATCTGACGGAAAATGCCCACAACTTTTACATGGATAGGTCAACTACATCGAAGGCTTGATCGAATAATGGCTTGAATTGGATTGCTGCAAAGATTGCGCAAATGTGTTGCTGACCTGTGGATGGAGCCTCGGCTTCCCGGCGGACGTCTCGGCGGCTACGAGGCGGACGTGGCGGAATTCTGCGTACCGCTTTTCGCGGGGAACCGGAGTGCCCCTCGAGGGGGTGGCGTGATCCTTGCGGTGGCTGTGGAGGTCTGCCGGTGCCCGGTGCTGCTGTTCAGCGGCTTGAAGGGGGCTGCAGGCGCCACCGGGGCGGCCGTGTCGATCAGGACGCGGTGTAACGCGGCATCGGGGCGAGACGGTCGTCTGGACCGCACCCGAGGGCGGCGAGGGCGTCATCGTCCTCGTGCACGACTCCGGCGGCGACCGCCACCAGACCGTGCGGGCGCTGGGCCGGTTCCAGCCTGGCCCGAAGGGGAAGGGCTGCGAGTTCGAAAACCTCACTGAGGCCCATCTGTCCGTGGCGCAACGTCTGCATCCTCATCATGACCACGATGTGGGGCCGGCTGTGGCCGGACAGCGGGAAGCGGCGGCCCGGGGTCAGGGCGCACCGAGGCTGACGTCACGTCTGTTCGCGCAGCCCCGGCTTTCCGGTGGCCGTGGGGCCGCCTGCTTCTTTGCGAGTGGCCCTACGGCCACCGGAAAAGTGCCGGGAGCTCAAGAGCCGAGCTCCGAGTCCCCGAGCTTGTCGGCGTACGCGATGAAGGCGACCCACGTGGCATGGGAGAGGGCAAGCCGGGGCCCGGACACGTCCTTCGAGTCGCGGACGTGGACGGTGGCCGGGGTGGTGGCTGTCTCGACGCAGTTCGAGCTGTCCCCTCTGCAAGTGGACTTCTGCCGACGGAGGGTCTGCACGGTGTTCCTTCTCAGGCTTCCTGGATGAGGTTGTGGATGAAGTCGCGTGACTCGGCAGGGCCCAGGGCGCAGGACGCCATGTGGTCCAGCACGGCGCGGTACTTGGTCAACTGTGCCTCCGCGTCGAGGAATCCGCAGCCTCCGTGGTGGGTGTCCAGTTGGACGGTGTCGAGCTGTGGTACGGCGCCCGGGACATAGTTCGAAGGACTGGCCGGTGCTCGGGAAGTAGTCCGTGCCGAACGGGATCACACGGACGGTGACGTGGGGCATCTCGCCCATGTCGAGCAGGTGGGTGAGCTGGCCGCGGGCCACGGCGGGGCCGCCGGAGCCCATGCGCAGGGCCGACTCGTGGATGATCGCCGAGTAGGGAGGCGGGTTCTCCCGGTGCAGGACGCCCTGTCGCTTGATGCGATGGGTGAGGCGGTGCTCGATCCCGTACGGCCGCACGGGCGGTACGACGGCCCGGAAGAGGGCGCGGGCGTGATCGGTGGTCTGCAGCACTGCCGGGATGTGGATCACCGGGGCGACGCGCAGCGCGG
Organism: Streptomyces griseomycini; assembly: GCF_014203535.1. Lineage (GTDB taxonomy): Bacteria > Actinomycetota > Actinomycetes > Streptomycetales > Streptomycetaceae > Streptomyces > Streptomyces griseomycini. The sequence continues at coordinate 311,002 of NZ_JACHJI010000009.1, read as the reverse complement.
TGGCGTGGTGCTCCGGCTCGGCCGGATCGGCCAACGCGGCGGGCAGGTGTTCGCGGTACTCCTCCCACCAGCCACGGGACCGACGTCCGGTCATCGCGGCCAGTGCGTCGATCAGGGCTTCGTCGGAACGGTCGTACGCAGATGCCATCCCGCGTACGAGGTCGGCGCTCACAGAGCTGCGACCAGTTTCGATCATACTCACGCGCCCTTGGTTGACGCCCAGGTGCGCAGCGGCGGTCCCTGGAACCTGGCCTTCCGCTGGCTGTGGGGCAGCCCGGACCTCAAGAACCGCTCGTCCGACGTCGTCCACGACGGCGACGACGAGCTGACGCAGCCCCTGATCAAGAGCACCAGCATGGCGGACGCCCGCTCGACCATCGCCGCCGAGTGCGCCTGGAGCGGCAAGAAGAAGGGCCGGGCCGACTGCAGCACGACGAAGAACCGGCACGGGGACGACCTCAACTACCTCCAGATGGCCGGTGTGTACGCCTCCGACCTGGGCGGACTGGTCATCGGCAAGGAGGACCGCAAGGTCCAGGGCGTCCTCGGATCCTACGTCCTCGATGACGAGATCGTCAAGACCAAGGGAGACACTCTGACCGTCGAGTACAAGGCGTGGACCGACATCAACAACGAGTCCTTCGTCCCGGGACACCAGGGCCGGCAGGAGGGGTTCAATGAGGCACCGCGTACATGGGCGGTTACTTCGCCGGGTTCCGCGTCGACGTCAAGTGGCAGGAAACGATCTACAAGTAGGCCGGCGTGAAGGTACTTCGTGGTGCGCGACCGTCGCAGCCGTTCTCGTGCTCTCCCTGATCGGTCTGTTCGCTCTGGTGCGTTGCGGAGCGAACGAGGGAGGCGAGCTCAGCCCTGCGCAGGTCACCGGTGTCTGGACGGGCGCCGATGGCGGCAGGGTGGAGTTCGGGGCCGACGGGCGGTTCGAGATGTCGGGCATCCCCCGCAGTGCCGTCGTCTTCGCCTTCACCGACCCCCCGCCGGGTGAGGGGAAGCTCTCCGGCGGGGGCGAGTGGGAACTCGCCGACGGCGACAGGAGCGGCACCGTCGAGCTCGGTTTCGACGCCGGAGGGTCCTTCTCGGACGACAGCCAGTCCGCGCTGCTCGAGGTCAAGGAGACGGGCGACCGGCCGGTGCTGTACTTCGCCGTCGACCCCGACAAGGAGTACGGCTACGAGGTGCGGCGCGTCAGGTCGGACGAGTAGGACGCCGTCCGCCGTCCGGACGGCGGACAGCCGGAGCACCGCCGCGGCCCGGCCCCCTCACCACGGGGCCGGGCCGCGGCCGTGACGGCGGCCTCTCACCCCGGCGCCCCGCGAGGTGAGGGCAACGTTCCCGCACGGTCATCCACAGCCCCACCGGCCCGAAACGACTCCTCCCTACGTTCGGCACGACCGAGCTGTGGAACACCGTGGAGGCGTCATGACAGTCCCTGGCGGCCGTTGGATCCAGGAGTGGGACCCGGAGGACGAGACCTTCTGGAACCGCACCGGGGAGAGGATCGCCCGGCGCAACCTGCTCTTCTCCGTGCTGTCCGAGCACATCGGGTTCTCCGTCTGGACGATGTGGTCCGTGCTGGTGCTCTTCATGGGCCCGGAGTACGGGCTCACCCCGGCCGACAAGTTCCTGCTGACGTCCGTGGTCACCCTGGTCGGCGCCGTGGTCCGCGTCCCGTACACCTTCGCCGTCGCGGTCTTCGGCGGACGGAACTGGACGATCGTCTCCGCCGGGATGCTGCTGGTCCCCACGGTGGCCGCGTTCACCGTGATGGAACCGGGCACCTCCTTCTCCACCTTCCTGCTGGTCGGCCTGCTGGCCGGCATCGGCGGCGGCAACTTCGCCTCCTCCATGACCAACATCAACGCCTTCTTCCCGCTCCGGAAGAAGGGCTGGGCGCTCGGCCTGAACGCCGGCGGCGGCAACATCGGCGTCCCGGTGATCCAGCTCACCGCCCTCGCGATCATCGGGGCGGGCGGCGGGCCGCGGGTGCTGCTCGGCATCTACATCCCGCTGATCGTCGTCGCCGCCGTGCTCGCCGCGCTGTACATGGACAACCTGGCCTCGGTGAGGAACGACACCGGCGCCGCCAAGGACGCCGCGCGGGACCCGCACACCTGGATCATGTCCTTCCTCTACATCGGCACCTTCGGCTCGTTCATCGGCTACAGCTTCGCCTTCGGGCAGGTGCTCCAGAGCCAGTTCGGCCGCACCCCGCTGCAGGCCGCGTACGTCACCTTCCTCGGCCCGCTGCTCGGCTCCCTGATCCGCCCGGTGGGCGGCAGGCTCGCCGACCGCTACGGCGGCTCGCGGATCACGCTGTGGAACTTCGTCGCGATGGGCGCGGCCACCGCCGTACTGGTCGTCGCCTCCATGCAGAAGTCGCTGGTGCTGTTCACCGTCGCGTTCGTGGTGCTGTTCGTGCTGTCCGGCCTCGGCAACGGATCGACGTTCAAGATGATCCCCGGCATCTTCCAGGCCAAGGCGCTGGCCCGGGGACTGCGCGGGGAGGAGGCCGCCGCGTACGGGCGGCGGCTGTCCGGCGCCTCCATGGGACTGATCGGCGCGGTGGGCGCGCTCGGCGGGGTCGGCATCAACCTGGCCTTCCGCCAGTCCTTCCTCTCCCACGGCTCCGGCACCGGCGCGTTCGTCGCCTTCCTCGCCTGTTACGCGGTCTGCTTCGCGGTCACCTGGGCCGTATACCTGCGCCGCCCGACGGACCGGCCGACCGGCCGGAACACCACTTCGGAGGAGAAGCCGCAGCCCAGTTACGCCCGGGTGTGACGTAACACTGGTGACACGAAGCCGAACCGAGCCCGTCACGGATCGTTGACAGGCTCGACCGGCACGGAGGCGGAGCCGCACTCCCCGCAGGACGCCGACTCGACCGGGACGAGAGCCATGTACGACGAACGACAGGGTCCGCAGCAACGACCGGAGCACGGCCCCCTCGCGGGCTTCACCGTGGGGGTGACCGCGGCGCGCCGGGCCGACGAACTGGGCGCGCTGCTCGAGCGGCGCGGAGCCGTCGTGCTGCACGCCCCCGCCCTGCGGATCGTGCCGCTGGCCGACGACAGCGAGCTGCTGGCCGCCACCAAGGAGATCATCGGGCAGGCCCCGGACGTCGCGGTCGCCACCACCGCCATCGGCTTCCGGGGCTGGGTGGAGGCCGCCGACGGCTGGGGCCTGGGCGAGGACCTGCTGGCGAGGCTGCGCGGGGTGCGGATCCTGGCGCGCGGCCCCAAGGTGAAGGGCGCGATCCGGGCCGCCGGACTGACCGAGGAGTGGTCGCCGGCGTCGGAGTCCCTGGCGGAGGTGCTCGACCGGCTGCTCGCGGAGGGCGTCGACGGACTGCGCATCGCCGTGCAGCTGCACGGCGAGCCGCTGCCCGGGTTCGTGGAGTCGCTGCGGGCCGGGGGAGCGGAGGTGGTGGGGGTGCCGGTCTACCGGTGGCTGCCGCCGGAGGACCTCGGCCCCGTCGACCGGCTGCTGGACGCCGCCGTCTCCCGGACCCTGGACGCGGTCACCTTCACCAGCGCGCCCGCCGCGGCCTCGCTCCTGTCCCGGGCCGAGGAGCGCGGCCTGCTCGACGGCCTGCTCGCCGCCCTCGGCCACGACGTCCTGCCCGCCTGCGTCGGCCCGGTCACCGCGCTGCCGCTGCAGGCCCGCGGCGTCGACACCGTCCAGCCCGAGCGCTTCCGGCTGGGCCCCCTCGTCCAGCTGCTCTGCCGGGAACTGCCCGCCCGCGCCCGCGCGTTGCCCGTCGCCGGGCACCGGGTGGAGATCCGCGGCCACGCGGTCCTGGTGGACGGCGCGCTCAGGCCCGTGCCGCCGGCCGGGATGTCCCTGCTGCGGGCGCTGTCCCGGCGGCCCGGCTGGGTCGTGTCCCGCGCGGACCTGCTGCGCGCGCTGCCGGGAGCGGGCCGCGACGAGCACGCGGTGGAGACCGCCATGGCCCGCCTGCGCAGCGCCCTCGGCACCCCCAAGCTGATCCAGACGGTCGTCAAGCGCGGCTACCGGCTCGCCCTGGACCCGCAGGCGGAGCCGAAGTACGCGGACGAATGAGAACCGGGTCGGCCCCGGGCCACCGGGGGCCGTGCGGGGGGTTCCGGGCGCGGGAACGGGCAGGCACTGTAGGGAGAGGACCTCCCGGCCCCTCACTCGCATCGCACCGGCCCCCGCACGCCGGGGGTGAACCCCTAGGCGGTGACAGGCACATGGCACTGGGTACGGCCACGGCGCCCCACGAGCTGCGGTTCGACACCGGACGGGTCTGCCTGGACCTCCTCGCGACCACGCATCCCGCGGAACGGCTCGACTCCGTCGAGGTGCTGCGCGCCTGGATCACCGGATCGGGACTCGTCCCGCCGGGCACCCCGCTGGCCCACGCCGACCCCTCGTGGCTGCCGGCCTTCCGCGAACTGCGCGGCAGGCTCGGCCCGTTGCTGCGCGGCCGGGCGGCGCCCGGCGTCCCCTCGTACGACCTCGCGCTCGCGCGGGTCAACGACCTCGCCCGCGCGGCGCCCCCGGCCCTGTGCGCGGTCCCCGGTGACGACGGGGTGCTGACGCGCCGCGTCGACGGCCCGCCCGGCCGCGCCGCGTTGCTCGCGGCGGTCGCGCGGGACGCCGTGGACCTGCTCACCGACCCCGTCGCGCGCGCCGGGCTGCGGCAGTGCGAGGGCGACAACTGCCCGATCGTGTACCTCGACACCTCCCGGGGCCGCAGGAGGCGCTGGTGCTCCAGCGAGATCTGCGGCAACCGCGAACGCGTGGCCCGCCACCGCCGCCGCGCCGCCCTCGCCCGGGCCTGAGACGGCCGGGTCCCCGGCCCGGCCGTCCCGCGGGCGGCCTCCGCACCGCGCCCGCCACGAGACGCCCGAGTGACGTCACTCACACCGCGTCCGCCGTCCGCGCTCCACGGGCGGCGCGCCCGCCCTTGTCGTCGTGGCGGAAACGTAAAGGGGGAGCGGGGGGAATGTGACGTCGTGTCCCGGTCGTCACGCCGTCCCGAAGAAAACCGCCGCCTCCCTTTGAACACCCAACGCCCCGTGTCCGTACCGGTTGTCGAGCGACCGGCTGGGGATCCCCCCGGACATCGGAGGTGGGCGTGCGCAAGGATTCCGTCGTGGCCAATGACCGTGCATCGAGGGCCCGACATCGCATGCCCTCACAGCCCTCGGAACCCGACGAGGAGCTGATGCGCGCGCTGTACCGCGAGCACGCCGGACCCTTGCTGGCCTACGTCCTGCGGCTGGTCGCCGGAGACCGGCAGCGCGCCGAGGACGTGGTGCAGGAGACGCTCATCCGTGCCTGGAAGAACGCCGGTCAGCTCAATCGGGCGACCGGTTCGGTACGCCCCTGGCTGGTGACGGTCGCCCGGCGCATCGTCATCGACGGCCACCGCAGCCGGCAGGCCCGGCCGCAGGAGGTCGATCCGTCGCCGCTGGAGGTCATCCCCGCGGAGGACGAGATCGACAAGGCGCTGTGGTTGATGACGCTGTCGGACGCGCTCGACGACCTGACCCCTGCCCACCGGGAGGTGCTCGTCGAGACGTACTTCAAAGGGCGTACCGTCAATGAGGCGGCCGAGACGCTCGGTATCCCCAGCGGCACGGTTCGCTCCAGGGTGTTCTACGCCCTGCGTTCGATGAAGCTGGCACTGGAGGAGCGGGGGGTGACGGCGTGATGAATGTGTACGGGGGAAATCAGGGATTCGGTACGGGCGGTACGGGTATGTCTGGAGCCATGCAGGGATCACCGGTGCCGAACGAACACGAGACCGTCGGCGCCTACGCCCTCGGCATCCTCGACGACGCCGAAGCAACCGCTTTCGAGGCGCACCTGGCGACCTGTGAGTGGTGCGCCCAGCAGCTCGACGAGCTCGCGGGCATGGAACCGATGCTGGCCGCGCTCGCGGACCTGCCCGGCGCCGGGACGCCCGCCGTCGGCGAGTCGCTGTCCGCCAAGCCCTCTCCGCGCGTGGTGGAGAAGCTGATCGACGAGGTCGCCGAGCGCCGCGCGCGCAAGCGCCGCCGCAACTTCTACATGGTGGCCGCGGCGGGCGCGCTGATCGTCAGCGGGCCGTTCGTGGCCGTGGCGACCACCGGCGGGGACGGCGGCGGCGGTGGCGGAGGCGGCGGCGCCAACCAGACCCTCGCGGCGAACCCGGCCAAGGAGGCCTTCGACCGCACCTCCGACAAGATCTCGGCCACCGACCCCGGCACCAGGGTCTCCGCGACCGTGGCGATGGAGGAGAAGGCCTGGGGCACCGGGACGGTCCTGGAGCTGAAGAACGTCACGGGCCCGCAGAAGTGCTCGCTGATCGCCGTCGGCAAGAACGGCGAGCGGGAGACCGTCACGTCCTGGTCCGTCCCGGACTGGGGCTACGGCCTGCCGGACGCCAAGACGGACAAGGCCAAGCAGCCGCTGTACGTCCAGGGCGGCGCCGCGTTCGAGCCGAACGAGATCGACCACTTCCAGGTCATGACCTTCGACGGCAAGCTGCTGGTGGAAGTGGACGCGTAGCCTCCCGGGGCCCCCTTCGCGTACGGTTGACGGCTGCCCAGCACGTCAGAAGGGGGCCCGGTGGCCGCTCAGGCTCAACAGGAAACCGCGGTCGACCCGGTTCACGACTCCGTTCGCGACCGGGAGATCCGCGTCGAACAGGAACACCTGGACCGGGTGTACCGGCGCCTCGAGGAGAAGATCCACGAGGCCGAGTTCCTCATGCGCGACGCCGCCCGGCGCGGCCAGGTCGGCACGCCCGGCGCCCTCGCCGAGCGGGACGCCCAGGTCTTCCGGGCCGGCGTCCACCTCAACCGGCTGAACAACGAGTTCGAGGACTTCCTCTTCGGCCGGATCGACCTGCTGCTCGGCAAGGACGGCAAGAAGGGCCCCGACGGCGCCTACACCGCCGTCGAGCCCGCCGAGGGCGCCGTGCGCCCCGACAACACCGCCGACATCGCCGAGACCCTGCACATCGGCCGCATCGGCGTCCTCGACGAGGACTACGCCCCGCTGGTCATCGACTGGCGGGCCCCCGCCGCCGCGCCCTTCTACCGCTCCACCCCGGTCGATCCCGGCCGGGTCGTGCGCCGCCGCGTGATCCGCTCCAAGGGCCGCCGCGTCCTCGGCGTCGAGGACGACCTGATGCGCCCCGAGCTGAGGGCGTCCCTGGACGGCCACGAGCTGCCCGTGATCGGCGACGGCGCCCTGATGGCCGCGCTCGGCCGGGCCCGCACCCACACCATGCGGGACATCGTGGCCTCCATCCAGGCCGAGCAGGACCTGGTCATCCGCGCCCCCGCCGCCTCCGTGACCTACGTGGAGGGCGGTCCCGGCACCGGCAAGACCGCCGTCGCCCTGCACCGGGCGGCCTACCTGCTCTACCAGGACCGGCGCCGGTACGCGGGCGGCATCCTGATCGTCTCGCCCACGCCCCTGCTCGTCGCCTACACCGAGGGCGTGCTGCCCTCCCTCGGCGAGGAGGGCCAGGTCGCCATCCGCGCCATCGGCTCGCTCGTCGAGGGCGCCGAGGCCACGCTGTACGACTCCCCGTCGGTGGCCCGCGCCAAGGGCTCGTCCCGCATGCTCAAGGTGCTGCGGAAGGCCGCGCGCGGAGCGCTGGAGCTGAACGATTCTCCGGAGCGGCTGCGGGTCGTCGCCTTCGGCCGCCGCCTGGAGCTCGAGGCCGGGGAGCTGGCGGACGTCCGCCGCGCCGCCCTCGGCGGCACCGCCCCGGTCAACCTGCTGCGCCCCCGCGCCCGCAAGCTGCTGCTGGACGCCCTGTGGGAACGCTCCGGCGCCGCGAACCGGCACACCGACCCGGAGCTCGCCGCCGAGCTGCGTTCCTCCTTCGACGAGGACATCACCTCCGAGGACGCCTTCCTCGCCTTCCTCGACGCCTGGTGGCCCGAGCTGACCCCGGCCGCCGTCCTCGGCGCCATGGCGGACGAGAAGCGCCTGGGCCGCTGGTCCCGCCGCGTGCTCAACCCCGGCGAGGTCCGCAGGGTCGCCCGCTCGCTGCAGCGGGACGGCCACTCGGTGCACGACATCGCGCTCCTCGACGAGCTCCAGGCGATCCTCGGCACCCCGGCCCGGCCCCGGAAGAAGCGCGAGATCGATCCGCTGGACCAGCTCACCGGCCTGGAGGAGCTGATGCCGGTGCGCGAGGAGTCGCAGCGCGAGCGGGCCGAGCGGCTCGCCCAGGAACGCGTCGAGTACGCCCACGTGATCGTCGACGAGGCCCAGGACCTGACCCCGATGCAGTGGCGCATGGTCGGCCGGCGCGGACGGCACGCGACCTGGACGGTCGTCGGCGACCCGGCCCAGTCCTCCTGGTCCGACCCCGACGAGGCGGCCCAGGCCCGCGACGAGGCGCTCGGCACCCGTCCGCGCCGCCGCTTCGAGCTCACGGTGAACTACCGCAACCCGGCGGAGATCGCCGAGCTGGCGTCGAAGGTGCTCGCCCTCGCCATGCCCGGCTCCCGGTCGCCGAGGGCGGTGCGCTCCACCGGCGTCGAGCCGCGCTTCGAGGTCGCGCAGGGACCGCTGGGCGAGACGGTGCGCGCGGAGGCGGCGCGGCTGCTGGAGCGGGTGGACGGCACGGTCGGCGTGGTCGTCGCCATGCAGCGCCGCGAGGAGGCCCGGCGCTGGCTCGACGGGCTGGGCGACCGCGTCGTGGCGCTCGGCAGCCTGGAGGCCAAGGGCCTGGAGTACGACGCCACGGTCGTCGTCTCCCCGGCCGAGATCGCCGACGAGTCGCCGGCCGGGCTGCGCGTCCTGTACGTCGCCCTGACCCGGGCCACCCGGCGGCTGACGGTGGTCTCGCAGGAGCGCGACGAGCCGGACGCGGCCGGGGTGCCGGACCTGCTGAGGGACTGACCCCGGTGCGCGGGGGAGCGGAGGAACCGCTCGCGGGACGGGAATGGCCGGCCGGGATCCTTTGTTAACCTTGACGTGACACCGGCCCGATCCAAGCCCCCGGGCCCAACCTTCGTCGCTACGAGCGACCACTTGCCGCGAGGCGAGCATGGCGGGTCGGTGTCACCCAGCGTGTGAGAGGCCCACGTCACCTGATGTGACGTGGGCCTCTTTCGTCGTCCGGACCTCTTCACCGGGGCGCACCTCCTCTCGTATGGTGGAATAAGTTTTCCGAAAGGTGCCGGAGATGCCCGCTCCGGACGCGAACAAAACGTTCGCAATCCGAAGCGGCTACCGCGTACTCGGCGGTAGGTGCGACGATCGGACGGCACAACGCAGCGACACGGTGAAAGCAGAGGAAGTCGGCCATGGCAACGGCGCCCAGCGTCTCCTACTCGATGACCATCCGGCTGGAGGTGCCCGCCGGCGGAACCGCGGTCTCCCAGCTCACCACGGCCGTCGAGTCCCACGGAGGCTCGGTGACCGGCCTCGACGTCACGGCGTCCGGCCACGAGAGGCTCCGCATCGACGTCACCATCGCGGCCACCTCCACCGCCCACGCCGACGAGATCGTGGAGCAGCTGCGCGGCATCGAGGGCGTCACGCTGGGCAAGGTCTCGGACCGTACGTTCCTGATGCACCTCGGCGGCAAGATCGAGATGGCGTCGAAGCACCCCATCCGCAACCGTGACGACCTGTCCATGGTCTACACGCCGGGCGTGGCCCGCGTCTGCATGGCGATCGCGGAGAACCCCGAGGACGCCCGCCGCCTGACCATCAAGCGCAACTCCGTCGCGGTCGTGACGGACGGCTCGGCCGTCCTCGGCCTGGGCAACATCGGCCCGAAGGCCGCGCTGCCGGTGATGGAGGGCAAGGCGGCCCTGTTCAAGCGGTTCGCCGGCATCGACGCCTGGCCGATCTGCCTGGACACCCAGGACACCGACGCGATCGTCGAGATCGTCAAGGCCATCGCCCCGGGCTTCGCCGGCATCAACCTGGAGGACATCTCCGCCCCCCGCTGCTTCGAGATCGAGGCCCGGCTGCGCGAGGCCCTCGACATCCCCGTCTTCCACGACGACCAGCACGGCACGGCGATCGTCGTGCTGGCGGCCCTGACCAACGCCCTGCGGGTCGTCGGCAAGGGGATCGAGAACGTCCGCGTCGTCATGTCCGGTGCCGGCGCGGCCGGCACGGCCATCCTCAAGCTGCTGCTCGCCGCGGGCGTGAAGAACGCCGTCGTGGCAGACATCCACGGCGTGGTGCACGCCGGCCGCGCCGACCTGGTCGACGCCGCCCCCGGTTCGGCCCTGCGCTGGATCGCCGACAACACCAACCCCGAGGGCCTGACCGGCACGCTGAAGGAGGCGGTGCACGGCGCGGACGTCTTCATCGGCGTCTCCGCCCCGAACGTCCTGGACGGCGAGGACGTGGCCGCGATGGCCGAGGGCGCGATCGTGTTCGCGCTCGCGAACCCCGATCCCGAGGTGGACCCGGCGGTCGCCCGCCGGACGGCGGCCGTCGTGGCCACCGGGCGCTCCGACTTCCCCAACCAGATCAACAACGTGCTGGTGTTCCCCGGCGTCTTCCGCGGCCTGCTGGACGCCCAGTCCCGCACCGTCAACACCGAGATGATGCTCGCCGCCGCGCAGGCGCTGGCCGACGTGGTGACCGAGGACGAGCTGAACCCGAACTACATCATCCCCAGCGTCTTCAACGACAAGGTCGCGGGCGCGGTGGCCGGCGCGGTGCGGGACGCCGCCAAGGCGGCCGGGGCGTAAGCCCTCCGGAGTCCTCCGGAACCTCCCGGACACCGGGGACGGCGGGCCGTCCCCGGTGCTGTGAGGATCGCCACGACCGGGGTTCGCACCGGCGCGTCGTGGAACCCGTGGGTCCTGGCGTCCCTCTAGGGTGGCGGCCAGGCCCGGGCGCGGGCCCCTGCGGTCCGTCGCCGGAAGCGGACTGAGCGTCACCGTATCGGGGCCGTGGCGTTCTCCGGGTGACTCCCTCGGGTGTTCTCACGACTCCTGCGGGTGCCGGATTGGCTTTACCGCCGCAGGTGGAGGCAGGATGCGTCTCTGGGCGCGAGGGTCCGACGACGGACCCGGGTCCGGGGACTCACCGAGGAACCTGGCAGCATCGGCTTCGCCGTGCCCGACATGCGGCTCCGCCGCGTGGCACGCCTCAACGGCAAGAAGAACACGGGAGTAACAACATGAACCGCAGTGAGCTGGTGGCCGCGCTGGCCGACCGCGCCGAGGTGACCCGCAAGGACGCCGACGCCGTGCTGGCCGCGTTCGCCGACGTCGTCGGCGACATCGTCTCCAAGGGCGACGAGAAGGTCACCATCCCCGGCTTCCTGACCTTCGAGCGCACCCACCGTGCCGCTCGCACCGCGCGCAACCCGCAGACCGGTGAGCCGATCCAGATCCCGGCCGGCTACAGCGTGAAGGTCTCCGCGGGCTCCAAGCTGAAGGAAGCCGCCAAGGGCAAGTGACCCTGCCCGTCGTACGCCCCGGGACGGCGTACGAGGCACGGTGACACCGAAAGGGGCGGCCACCCGATGAGGGTGGCCGCCCCTTTCGACGTGCGCGGCCGTGCTCGCCCGAGGGCCTTGCCGGGGGGTCGGCCTTCGCGCCGGGCTCCGCCGGCTTCTCCGTGCTGTGCTCGCCCGGGGTGACCCCCGGACCCCCGGCCGGGGGCGGTGCTGCCCGGCCGGGGTGGTGGGGGCCGGGTCAGGCGAGGGCCTTGCCGGGGAGTTCGGCCTTCGCGCCGAGCTCCGCCAGCTTCTCCATGAAGTTCTCGTAGCCGCGGTTGATCAGGCCGATGCCGTGGACGCGGGACGTGCCCTGGGCGGCGAGGGCGGCGATGAGGTAGGAGAAGCCGCCGCGCAGGTCGGGGATGACGAGATCCGCGCCCTGGAGCTTCGTCGGGCCCGAGACGACCGCCGAGTGCAGGAAGTTGCGCTGGCCGAAGCGGCAGTCGGAGCCGCCCAGGCACTCGCGGTAGAGCTGGATGTGGGCGCCCATCTGGTTGAGCGCGGAGGTGAAGCCGAGGCGGGACTCGTAGACCGTCTCGTGGATGATCGACAGGCCCGTCGCCTGGGTCAGGGCGACCACCAGCGGCTGCTGCCAGTCGGTCTGGAAGCCCGGGTGGACGTCCGTCTCCAGCGCGATGGACTTCAGCTGGCCGCCGGGGTGCCAGAAGCGGATGCCCTCGTCGTCGATCTCGAAGGCGCCGCCCACCTTCCGGAAGGTGTTCAGGAACGTCATCATCGACCGCTGCTGGGCGCCGTGGACGTAGATGTTGCCCTCGGTGGCCAGCGCCGCGGACGCCCAGGAGGCGGCCTCCAGGCGGTCCGGGAGGGCGCGGTGGGTGTAGCCGCCGAGCTTGTCCACACCGGTGATGCGGATGGTCCGGTCGGTGTCCATCGCGATGATCGCGCCCATCTTCTGCAGGACGCAGATCAGGTCCTCGATCTCCGGCTCCACCGCCGCGTTGGACAGCTCGGTGACGCCCTCGGCGAGCACCGCCGTCAGCAGCACCTGCTCGGTCGCGCCGACGGACGGGTACGGCAGCCGGATCTTCGTGCCGCGCAGCCGCTGCGGGGCCTCCAGGTACTGGCCGTCCGCCCGCTTCTCGATCGTCGCGCCGAACTGCCGCAGCACGTCGAAGTGGAAGTCGATGGGCCGGCCGCCGATGTCGCAGCCGCCCAGACCGGGGATGAACGCGTGCCCGAGCCGGTGCAGCAGCGGGCCGCAGAACAGGATCGGGATCCGCGAGGAACCCGCGTGGGCATCGATGTCGGCGACGTTGGCGCTCTCCACGTGCGTGGGGTCGAGCACCAGCTCGCCGGGCTCGTCGCCCGGGCGGACCGTCACGCCGTGCAGTTGCAGCAGACCCCGTACGACGCGGACGTCGCGAATGTCCGGAACGTTGCGCAGGCGGCTCGGAGCGCTGCCCAGCAGCGCGGCGACCATGGCCTTCGGTACGAGGTTCTTCGCACCGCGGACACGGATCTCGCCCTCCAGCGGGGTTCCGCCGTGGACAAGCAGGACATCGTCGTTGACGGTCATGAATCTCGCGTTCCGTGGGGAGTGGGGCAGGGGCCAGGAGGCAAAGCGTAATCGTCCCGCACCCCCCTTCCGTAAGCCCGCGGGGGACCCGACGACGTCATGGGTCCGTCACAACACGAAACGTTCCAGAGCGGGCACAAGGGGTCACCGGACACCGGCGTGCGCCGGGGACGCCCCCGTCCGCCCTCCCGTCTCCCGCCACCGCCCTCGACCGAGGCCTTACCAGGCCACTCCTCTCGATCATGGCTGCGTTCACTCCCGTACCCCCGTTGCCTCCCCACGCGGAGGGAAGATGCGGGATCATGTCTGGCATGACCGAGGTGTCCTCGCTCACAGGGCGGCTGCTCGTGGCCACGCCCGCCCTGGCGGACCCGAACTTCGACCGCGCGGTGGTGCTCCTCCTCGACCACGACGAGGAGGGTTCGCTCGGTGTCGTCCTCAACCGTCCGACCCCGGTGGACGTGGGCGACATCCTGGAGGGCTGGGCGGACCTCGCCGGCGAACCCGGCGTCGTCTTCCAGGGCGGCCCGGTGTCGCTGGACTCGGCCCTCGGCGTCGCCGTCGTCCCCGGCGGAGCGGCCGGCCAGGCGGCCCCGCTGGGCTGGCGCCAGGTGCACGGCGCGATCGGGCTGGTCGACCTGGAGGCCCCGCCGGAGCTGCTCGCCTCCGCCCTCGGCTCCCTGCGCATCTTCGCCGGATACGCCGGCTGGGGCCCCGGCCAGCTGGAGGACGAGCTGGTGGACGGCGCCTGGTACGTCGTGGAGTCGGAGCCCGGCGACGTCTCCTCCCCGGCCCCGGAGCGGCTCTGGCGCGAGGTGCTGCGCCGCCAGCGCAACGAGCTGGCGATGGTGGCCACGTACCCGGACGACCCTTCGCTCAACTGATGCGTGTGACCTTCAGTACCCTTGGCTGTTATGAGCACTCTTGAGCCCGAGCGCGGGACTGGTACGGGGACCCTCGTCGAGCCGACGCCGCAGACCTCCCACGGCGACGGTGACCACGAGCGCTTCGCCCACTACGTCCAGAAGGACAAGATCATGGCGAGCGCGCTCGACGGTACCCCCGTCGTGGCGCTGTGCGGCAAGGTCTGGGTGCCCGGCCGCGACCCGAAGAAGTACCCGGTGTGCCCCATGTGCAAGGAGATCTACGACTCCATGGGCGCCGGCGGCGACGACAAGGGCAAGGGCGACAAGTAGTCCCGCAGCCCCCTTTCCCCGCCGGTCCCGCCCGAAGGCCCCCAGGACGCGTTCCACGCGTCCTGGGGGCCTTCGGGCTGCTTTGCGCCGTCCGTGCGTTGCACAGGGTGCGTCGGCCGGTCACAGAGTGGTTGAGACCTCTTGTGGCGCGGTTCACCCAGTCCCTAGCCTCCGGGGTGTTGTTGTGCACAGCGAAACCATCATTGCGCATGTTGCAACGCACCACCGGAGGAGCACTCCATGAAGCTGTCCGTCCGCATGGTCGCCCTCGCGGCCGTCCTCGCCACCGCCGCCTGCGCGCCCCAGACCTCCGGCACCTCCTCCTCCGACAAGGACGAGAAGACCGGCACCCTGCGCGTCTGGCTCTTCCAGGAGGTCAACAACGAGCCCAAGGAACAGGTCGTCGACTCCGTCCTCGCCGCGTTCGAGAAGGCCCACGAGGGCGCCGAGGTCACCGTCGAGTACATCCCCGTCGAGACCCGCGCCCAGCGCATCAAGGCCGCCTTCAACGACCCGAAGTCCGCGCCCGACCTCATCGAGTACGGCAACACCGACACCGCGGGCTACGTGCAGGACGGCGGACTCGCCGACGTCACGGAGGAGTTCGAGGCCTGGGACGAGGCCGCGGACACCGACCCGACCGCCCGGCAGTCGGTCACCGTCGACGGCAAGGTCTACGGGGTCCCGTACTTCGTCGGCGTCCGCGCGCTGTACTACCGCACGGACGTCTTCGAGGAGCTCGGCCTCGACGTCCCGAAGACCCAGGCGGAGCTGATCTCCACCGCCCGGCAGATCCGCGCCGCGAAGCCGGAGATGTACGGCATCGCCGTGGGCGGCGCCTACACCTACGGCGCGATGCCCTTCGTCTGGGCCCACGGCGGGGAACTCGCCACCGGCAAGGGCGGCTCGTACGCCTCCGCCATCGACAGCGCCGACGCCCGCGAGGGCATCGAGGCCTACACCTCCCTCTTCGGCGACGACAACTGCCCGGCCGCCAAGTGCGCCGGGATGGGCGGCAACGACACGGTGACCGCCTTCGCCTCGGGCAAGGCCGCGATGGCGATCGGCGGCGACTTCAGCCACGCGGCCGTCGAGGCCGGGAAGGTCAAGGGCAAGTACGCCGTCGTGCCGCTGCCGGGCGTCGAGCCCGGGTCCATCGCCCCCGCGTTCGCGGGCGGGAACAACCTCGGCGTGCTGAAGTCCACCTCGCACCGCACCCTCGCCGTCGACCTGATGAAGCGGCTCGCCTCCAAGGAGGCCCAGGGCGAGCTGTTCGAGGGCATGGGCTTCCTGCCGACCTTCTCGGACGTACGGCAGCGGGTGGCCGCCGAGGAGCCCTTCGTGAAGCCGTTCGTCGAGACGCTCGCCGCCGGCACCAAGTTCGTGCCGGCCTCGCCCGCCTGGGCGCAGATCGACGCCTCGCTGGTGCTGCCGACCATGTTCCAGGAGGTCGTCAGCGGCAAGAAGGACGTGGCGACCGCCTCGGCGGACGCCGCGAAGAAGATGAACGAGGCGTTCGGCTCGGTGGGTTGATCCCGTGGTCGCACAGGACACGGTGGTCGTGGAGCGCGAGCGCCCGGCGCGCGCCACGGCCCCCGCACCCCGCACCCCGCGAGGCCGCCGGCCGGGACTCACCCCCTGGCTCTACCTCGCCCCCGCGCTCGTCGTCCTCGGCGGACTGCTCGCCTACCCCATCTACCAGCTCGGCCTGATCTCGCTCTTCCACTACACCCAGGCCCAGGTCAGCGGCGGCGAACCGACCTCCTTCGAGGGCCTCGGCAACTACCGCGAACTCCTCGCCGACGAGCAGTTCTGGCAGGTGCTGCTGGCCACCGTGCTGTTCGCCGCGGCCTGTGTGGTCTGCACCCTGGCCGTGGGCTGCGCGCTCGCCGTGCTCCTCACGCGGGTGCGGGCCGTGCCCCGGCTCGCGCTGATGCTGGCCGCGCTGGGCGCCTGGGCGACCCCGGCCGTCACCGGCTCCACGGTCTGGCTGTTCCTCTTCGACGCCGACTTCGGCCCGGTCAACCGGGTGCTCGGCCTCGGCGACCACGCGTGGACGTACGGGCGGTTCAGCGCGTTCTTCCTCGTCCTGCTCGAAGTGGTGTGGTGCTCCTTCCCGTTCGTGATGGTGACGGTCTACGCCGGCATCCGCGCCGTACCGTCCGAGGTGCTGGAGGCCGCCGCCCTGGACGGCGCCTCGCAGTGGCGGATCTGGCGCTCGGTGCTCGCGCCGATGCTCCGGCCGATCCTGGTCGTCGTCACCATCCAGTCCGTCATCTGGGACTTCAAGGTCTTCACCCAGATCTACGTCATGACGAACGGCGGCGGCATCGCCGGCCAGAACCTGGTCCTGAACGTCTACGCCTACCAGCAGGCGTTCGCGTCCTCGCAGTACAGCCTCGGCGCGGCGATCGGCGTGGTGATGCTGCTGATCCTGCTCGCCGTCACGCTGGTGTACCTGCGGCTGCTGCGCCGACAGGGGGAGGAACTGTGAGACTTGTGCGCCGGGGCGGGGAACCCCGGGTGAATCTTGTGCGCCGGTTCGTGCGGCGGCCGGGGCGGACGGCGGCCGAGGCGGCGGCGCTGCTGGTGGCCGCCGTGGTGGCCTTCCCGCTGTACTGGATGGTGCTGAGCGCCTTCAGGCCGGCCGGGGAGATCGAGTCGACCGAGCCGCGCCCCTGGACGCTCGCGCCCACGCTGGACTCCTTCCGGCGGGTGTTCGGACAGCAGGAATTCGGCCGGTACTTCCTCAACAGCGTCGTCGTCGCGGTCGCCGTGGTGATCGCCTCGGCGCTGATCGCCTTTCTCGCCGCGACCGCCGTGACGCGCTTCCGGTTCCGGATGCGGACCACCCTGCTGATCATGTTTCTGGTGGCCCAGATGGTGCCCGTGGAGGCGCTGACCATTCCGCTGTTCTTCCTCATGCGGGACTTCGGCCAGTTGAACACGCTGTGGTCGCTGATCCTGCCGCACATCGCGTTCTCGCTGCCGTTCGCGATCTGGATGCTGCGGGGGTTCGTGAAAGCCGTTCCTGAGGCGCTGGAGGAGGCCGCGTACATCGACGGAGCGAGCCGCACGCGCTTTCTGTGGCAGATCCTTTTCCCGCTCGTCCTGCCGGGCCTGGTGGCCACGAGCGTGTTCTCCTTCATCTCCACCTGGAACGACTTCCTGTTCGCCAAGTCCTTCATCATCAGCGACATCTCGCAGTCGACCCTGTCGATGGCGCTGCTCGTCTTCTACAAACCCGACGAGCCGGACTGGGGCGGGGTCATGGCGGCCTCCACGGTGATGACGATTCCGGTACTGGTCTTCTTCGTACTCGTACAGCGGCGCCTGGTCTCCGGACTGGGCGGTGCGGTGAAGGACTGACGTGACCGAACTGATTCCAGCGCCCCGCAGCGTCGTCGCCGGTTCCGGCGAGGTGCGTCTGACGGCGCACTCCCGGCTGTACGCCGGTGACGGGACGGAGGGCGTCGGCCACTGGCTGCGCACCGTCCTCCGGCAGGCGACCGGTCTGCCGCTGTGCGAGGGGCGCGAGCCCGACGACACGGACGGCGACGGCATCGGGCTCCGGCTCGACCCCGCGCTGGGGCCCGAGGAGTACCGCCTCGTCAGCGACCGGAGGGGCGTCCTCGTCGAGGGCGGCGGCGCGGCCGGGGTCCTCTGGGGCGCCCAGACGCTGCGGCAGCTCCTCGGCCCCGACGCGTACCGCAGGGCCCCGGTCGACCGCGACCGGGTCTGGACCGTGCCGCACGTCGCGATCGAGGACGCGCCCCGCTTCCGCTGGCGCGGGCTCATGCTGGACGTCGCCCGGCACTTCATGCCCAAGGAGGGCGTGCTGCGCTATCTCGACCTGATGGCCGCGCACAAACTCAACGTGCTGCACTTCCACCTCACGGACGACCAGGGCTGGCGCATAGAGATCGAGCGGTACCCGCGGCTGACCGAGGTCGGCGCCTGGCGCGCCCGGACGAAAAAGGGCCACCGCGCCTCACCCCTGTGGGACGACAGGCCGCACGGCGGCTACTACACCCGGGACGACATCCGCGAGATCGTCGCCTACGCCGCCGAGCGGCATATCGACGTCGTCCCGGAAATCGACGTGCCCGGCCACTCGCAGGCCGCCATCGCCGCGTATCCGGAACTCGGCAACACCGATGTCGTCGACACCTCCTCCCTGGCCGTCTGGGACACCTGGGGGATCAGTCCGAACGTGCTCGCCCCCACGGACGGGACCCTGCGCTTCTACGAAGGGGTGCTCGAGGAAGTCCTGGAACTGTTCCCCGCGGACACCGGCCCGTTCTCCTCGTACGTCCACCTCGGCGGCGACGAATGCCCCAGGGACCAGTGGCGCGCGTCGGCCACCGCGCGGCAGCGGGTCGCCGACCTCGGGCTGAAGGACGAGGACGCGCTCCAGTCCTGGTTCATCGGCCACTTCGCCGACTGGCTCGCCGCGCGGGGACGGCGGCCGATCGGCTGGGACGAGATACTCGAGGGCGGCCTCGCCCCGGGCGCCGCGGTGTCCTCCTGGCGCGGGTACGCGGGCGGGATCGCCGCCGCCCGCGCGGGACACGACGTGGTCATGTGCCCCGAGCAGCAGGTGTACCTGGACCACCGGCAGGACGGGGGTCCCGACGAGCCGGTGCCGATCGGGTACGTGCGCACCCTGGGGGACGTCTACCGGTTCGAGCCCGTCCCCCCGGAGCTGACGCCCGAGGAGGCCGGCCGGGTGCTGGGCACCCAGGCCAACGTGTGGACCGAGGTGATGGAGGACCAGGGGCGCGTGGACTACCAGGTCTTCCCCCGGCTCGCCGCCTTCTCCGAGGTCGCCTGGAGCTCCCTGCCCGCCCCCGCCGAACGCGACGTCACCGGCTTCGAGCGGCGGATGACCGCCCACTACCGGCGCCTCGACGCCCTGGGCGTCGCCTACCGGCCGCCCACCGGCCCCCTGCCCTGGCAGAAGCGTCCGGGCGTGCTGGGGCGCCCGATCGACGGCGCGCCCCCGAACCGGTAGCCCGTACGCCCGCCTCGCCCCGGTCCCGTCACGCGCATCCCTCCGCCCCACCTCGAACAGGTAACAGAAAACAGGGGCAGGGGTCACCGAAGAGTGTCAATCCGAGTGCACCGGTGATGTCGTGCGAAAACGGACCATGTCCGGGGTGAGGTGGGCGAATGCCTCCTAGCGGACCCCCGTCTTCGGCGCTCGCCGAGATGTGCCAGAGTTGCCACGTCCGCCCCGTGAGCACGTACCGTACGGCAACACAGGTCGGACCAGGTGGGGCAGCGGGAAGGGGCAGCCGGTTTTGAGCACGCACGCACCGCAGGCGGCGCAGGCCGTCACGCTGCCCGCGACCCTGGACGAGGCCGTGGCGGCGCTCGCGGCCACGCCCGCCGCCGTGCCCGTCGCGGGTGGCACCGACCTGATGGCCGCCGTCAACGCCGGGCAGCTCAGGCCCGCCGCGCTGGTCGGCCTCGGCCGGATCAGCGAGATCCGCGGCTGGCAGTACCTGGACGGCCACGCGCTGCTCGGCGCCGGCCTCACCCACGCCCGGATGGGCCGCCCCGACTTCGCCGCGCTCATCCCGGCGCTCGCCGCCTCCGCGCGGGCCGCCGGGCCGCCGCACATCCGCAACGCCGGCACCCTGGGCGGCAACATCGCCTCCGCCGCCCACACCGGGGACGCGCTGCCCGTGCTGGCCGCGCTGGAGGCGACGCTGATCATCGCGGGCCCGGGCGGCGCCCGCCGCGAGATCCCGGTGTCGCACCTGCTGGCCGGGGTGGACATGCTGCGCGCCGGCGAGCTCATCGGCTACGTGCGCGTGCCGCTGCTGCACGCCCCCCAGGTCTTCCTGAAGGCGACCGGCCGCACCGGTCCCGGCCGCGCGGTCGCCTCCGTCGCCCTCGTGCTCGACCCCGCCCGCCGCGGGGTGCGCTGCGCGGTGGGCGCCATCGCGCCGATGCCGCTGAGGCCCCTGGAGGCCGAGCAGTGGGTCGCGCAGCTCATCGACTGGGACAACAACCGCGCGATCGTGCCGGAGGCGCTGCACGCGTTCGGGGAGTACGTCGCCGCGGCCTGCATCCCCGACGCGGCCCCCGGCGAGGACGGCACCGTCCCACCGCTTCCGCCCGCGGTACTGCACCTGCGGCGCACCGTCGCCGCGCTGGCCCGACGAGCACTGGGGAGGGCGCTGTCGTGACCGACGACCAGCACGGAGAGGGCACGCCCCGGGGCGGCGGCCGCTGGGACCCGTTGCCCCAGGGCGACTACGACGACGGCGCCACCGCCTTCGTGAAGCTTCCCGAGGGGGGCGTCGACGCCCTGCTGGACGCCATGGAGTCCCCGCTCGCCGCGCCCGGCCACGGCTACGTGCCGCCGCAGATAACGGTCGCCCCCGCGACCACCGCGGGCACCGACCCGGCGGCCACGGGCACCTGGCAGGTGCCGGGCGCGCCCGTCGACGGCGCCCAGTGGCACGACCCGCAGGCCGCGCAGGCGCAGACCGGGCACCCGCGGCAGGAGCCCGGGGCGGACGAGGCGGCCCCGCCGTCCACCGGACAGGACCGGTTCACGTACGACCCCGGGGCCACCGGGCAGTGGGGCTACGAGGACGCGTCCGCGGCGGAGAACCCCGCGCCGGGCCACGACGTCACCGGCCAGTGGTCGATCCCCGTCGCCGGCGGCGACCTCCCGGACGAGTCGGGCGAGTTCACCACGTCCGCCCTGGCCGAGCAGTGGGGCGGCACCCCTCCGGCCACCCTCCCGGGCGGCGCCCCCGCCCCCTGGGCCACCCAGGCCATCGGGCAGCCGTGGGGACCCGGCGTACCCGGGGTCCCGCAGGAGCCGCAGGACGGTGAGCCCGGTCCGGAGCCGCGGCCGGCCGCCGCTCACCCGCACCCGGACTCCGGTCCGGGCGGGCCCGGGGCCGAGGAGCGGGGAGCCGTCCCCGCGCACCACCAGGCCGACGCGGCCGTACCGGCGCGGGAGCGGGAGGACCGGCCGCGCACCCACGGGGAGCCCGGCCGGGGCGACGACCCGGCATCCCGGCAGCCGGCCGGTCCGGACGGCTACGGCGAGCGGTCCGCCCCGGGCGCGTCCGCGTCCGAGCAGCCGGCCGGCGCGCCCGGAGCCGGGCCGTCCGACGAGGCGTACCCCGGAGCCGGTCACGCGCCGGAGCCCTCCGGCGCGTCCCGGCCGTTCGCCGCCGAGGAGTACACCGAGGGGTACGCCCAGGGCTACGAGGAGCCCGCGGCGGAGCCGCGGTGGCCGTCCGGCGCGGAGGCGTACCCCGGGGCCGGCGCGGAGGACGCCGACGGTGCCCCGGCCGGACTCCGTGAGCACCCGCACCCCGGCACCCAGGACGCCGCACGGCCCGCTTCCGGGGCCGACGGGGCCCCCGAGACCTCCCCGGCCGCGCACGGGGCTCCGGAGGGTGCGCACGGGGCCCCCGAGGCCGTCCGGGGGCAGGCGGAGCCCTCCGCCGAAGCCGCCCGTCCCGGCCCGGAGGCGGACACCGCACCGGAACCCGCCGCCGACGGCGGCGCACCGGCGGCCGACCCCGCCTCCCCGGACACCGCGACCGCGCAGGCCGCCCCGGACCCCGTGGGCGGCCCGGAGCCCTCCGGCGGCCCCGACCCCGTCGGCTCCCCGGACACCGCGGACGCCCCCGGCGACCCCTCCCCGCCGGCGGCCCCCGCGCCGGACGGCTCGGCGCCGCCGCACGACCAGCCGCCCGGCGCCCCGCACGACGACCACCCCCTGGCCTCCTACGTGCTCCGCGTCAACGGCTCCGACCGGCCGGTCACGGACGCCTGGATCGGCGAGTCGCTGCTCTACGTGCTGCGCGAGCGGCTCGGCCTCGCCGGCGCCAAGGACGGCTGCTCGCAGGGCGAGTGCGGGGCCTGCAACGTGCAGGTGGACGGGCGGCTCGTCGCCTCCTGCCTGGTCCCGGCCGTCACCGCGGCCGGCAGCGAGGTCCGCACCGTCGAGGGGCTGGCCCGGGACGGGCAGCCGTCGGACGTGCAGCGGGCGCTCGCGCGGTGCGGCGCGGTGCAGTGCGGCTTCTGCGTACCGGGCATGGCGATGACCGTGCACGACCTGCTGGAGGGCAACCCGGCGCCCACCGAGCTGGAGACCCGCCAGGCCCTGTGCGGCAACCTGTGCCGGTGCTCCGGCTACCGGGGCGTCGTGGAGGCCGTCAAGGAGGTCGTCGCCGAACGCGAGGCGCACGCCGCGGCCCCCGAGCCCGGCCCGGACGCGGACGCCGACGCCGACGCGGACGCGCCCCGCATCCCGCACCAGGCGGGCCCCGGCGCCGGCGGCGTCGACCCCTCGGCGTTCGGGCCCACCGGACCGAACGACCGGCACGACCAGCACGACCAGCCCTACGGTCAGGACGGAGGCCAGGCGTGAGCAACGAAGCAGCCACCGCGCAGGCCGTGCAGGCCGCGGAGGCCGTCCCCGAGCCGGAACCGATCCCGCACGGACTCGGCGCCTCCCTGCCGGCCGCCGACGCCCGCGCCAAGACCGAGGGCACCTTCCCGTACGCCGCCGACCTGTGGGCCGAGGGCCTGCTGTGGGCGGCCGTGCTGCGCTCGCCCCACCCGCACGCGCGCATCGTGTCCATCGACACCTCCCACGCGCGCGAGATGCCCGGCGTCCGCGCGGTCGTCACCCACGAGGACGTCCCCGGCGCCCCGCTGCACGGCCGCGGCACGGCCGACCGGCCGGTCTTCGCCTCCGAGGTGGTGCGCCACCACGGCGAGCCCATCGCCGCCGTCGCCGCCGACCACCCGGACACCGCGCGGATGGCCGCCGCCGCCGTCATCGTCGAGTACGAGGTGCTCGACCCGGTGACCGACCCCGAGCAGGCCTTCGAGGCCGAGCCGCTGCACCCCGACGGCAACCTGATCCGGCACATCCCGCTGCGCCACGGCGACCCCGAGGCGTCCGGCGACGTCGTCGTCGAGGGCCTGTACCGCATCGGCCGCCAGGACCCCGCCCCCATCGGCGCCGAGGCCGGTCTCGCCGTGCCCCGCCCGGACGGCGGCGTCGAGCTGTACCTGGCGTCCACCGACCCGCACGCCGACCGCGACACGGCCGCCGCGGCCTTCGGCCTGGCACCCGAACGGGTGAAGGTCGTCGTCACCGGGGTGCCCGGCGCCACCGCCGACCGCGAGGACCGGAGCTTCCAGCTCCCGCTCGGCCTGCTGGCCCTGAGGACCGGCTGCCCGGTGAAACTCGCCGCCACGCGCGAGGAGTCCTTCCTGGGCCACGCCCACCGCCACCCCACCCTGCTGCGCTACCGCCACCACGCCGACGCCGAGGGCAGGCTGGTCAAGGTCGAGGCGCAGATCCTGCTCGACGCGGGCGCCTACGCCGACACCTCCTCCGACGCCCTGGCCGCCGCCGTCGCCTTCGCCTGCGGGCCGTACGTCGTCCCGAACGCCTTCATCGAGGGCTGGGCCGTGCGCACCAACAACCCGCCCTCCGGCCACGTGCGCGGCGAGGGCGCGATGCAGGTGTGCGCCGCCTACGAGGCGCAGATGGACAAGCTGGCCAAGAAGCTCGGCGTCGACCCGGCGGACCTGCGGATGCGCAACGTCATGGCCACCGGCGACGTCCTGCCCACCGGTCAGACCGTGACCTGCCCGGCCCCGGTCGCCGAACTCCTCCAGGCGGTGCGGGACTTCCCGCTGCCGCCGCTGCCCAAGGACACCCCCGAGGACGAGTGGCTGCTGCCCGGCGGCCCCGAGGGCGCGGGCGAACCGGGCGCGGTGCGCCGGGGCGTGGGCTACGGCATCGGCATGGTGCACATGCTCGGCGCGGAGGGCGCCGACGAGGTGTCCACGGCCACCGTGAAGGTCCAGGACGGCGTGGCCACGGTGCTGTGCGCGGCCGTGGAGACCGGCCAGGGCTTCGCCACGCTGGCCCGGCAGATCGTCCAGGAGACCCTCGGCGTCGACGAGGTGCACGTGGCGCCCGTGGACACCGACCAGCCGCCGGCCGGCGCGGGCTGCCGGGGCCGGCACACCTGGGTGTCGGGCGGCGCGGTGGAGCGCGCGGCGAAGATGGTCCGCACCCAGCTCCTGCAGCCGCTGGCCCACAAGTTCGGCATGTCCACCGAGCTGCTCCAGATCACCGACGGCAAGATCACCTCGTACGACGGCGTGCTGTCCACGACCGTCACCGAGGAGCTGCAGGGCAAGGAGCTGTGGGCCACGGCCCAGTGCCGCCCGCACCCGACCGAGCCGCTGGACGGGACCGGGCAGGGCGACGCCTTCGTCGGCATGTCCTTCTGCGCCGTCCGCGCGGTGGTCGACGTCGACATCGAGCTCGGCTCGGTACGGGTCGTCGAACTGGCGGTCGCCCAGGACGTGGGCCGGGTGCTGAACCCGGCCCAGCTGGCCGCCCGGATCGAGGCGGGGGTGACGCAGGGCGTGGGCATCGCGCTCACCGAGAACCTGCGCGCCCCGCGCGGCCTGGTCCGCCACCCCGACCTCACCGGATACGCTCTCCCGACCGCCCTGGACGCCCCGGACATCCGGATCGTGAAGCTCCTCGAGGAGCGGGACGTGGTGGCCCCCTTCGGCGCGAAGGCGGTCAGCGCGGTGCCGGTGGTGACCTCCCCGGCGGCCATCGCCTCCGCCGTCCGGGCCGCCACCGGCCGCCCGGTGAACCGCCTGCCGATCCGCCCGCAGGCCGCGGTGGTGACCGGCGGCTGAGACCCGTTCCGGGCGATTTCGGTGAGAAGGCAACGCACGGGGTTGTCCGAGCGTCTCATGGGGTAAGGGCGCTCGGTTCGCCGTCCTCGGCCCGGGGCGTTGTCAGTGCCGGCGCGTAGTGTGCCGAGTGGTGGGGGACGGCCGCCGGGTCCGGACGGGCGTGGTCCGTTCCGCCCGGGCGGGGCGTTCACGGGCCCGGGGCCGAGCACACGTATCGCGGGGGAATCATGAGCACGACCGACACCGTTGCCACGGCGGCGATCACACGGACCGAGGCGGGCCTCGGTCCGTACCTCGCGCACGCGCCCACGCACCGCCGGCCGGCCGGCCCCGGACTGCCCGGCGACGCCGGCCCGTTCGACTTCGCGGACCTGTGCGGCGGGGGGCCGGTCCCGGTCGGCCCGGAGGCGGATCCGGTGCTGCTCGGCGGGGCGGCCGGCGAGGTCCCGACGGCGTACTTCTTCCACGACCGTCCGGACCTGATGGACCGCCGGCCGCTCGCCCCGTCCCTGCCGACCCTGGTGCGGTTCGCCGCGGTGACGGACGAACTGGCGGGACTGCGCGGCCAGTTGGCCGCCCGTGCGGGGCGCCGCGGGACCCGGGCGGTCGCGGACGCGGCGCGGCTGCTGCTGGCGGTGCTCGAGGAGGGCGCGGACGGCGGGCCGGCGCCCCTCCGGCGGACGGCGGAGCTGGTCCGCCCCCTGGCCCTGGCGGCGGGCCCGGGCACGGTCTCGGGGCTGGCCCTCGACCTCCCGGTGCGCCTGCTGGACCGGGAGTTCGGCCGGGGCGGCGTGGTCCGCTTCGAGGAGGTCGACTTCCCCGCCACGCTCACGCACGAGCCGACCCGCCGCTTCCTGCGCGAGACGGGCCTGCCGGAGGACGGCTTCCTCTTCCGGCCGGACACCGACCTGCCGCCGCGCACCCTCACGGAGCACTGCGCCGACGGCGGGGACGGGTTCCCGCCCGGCCGTCTCCCCGCCCACGCCGACCGCCTCGTACGCCTCGGAGAACTGGTCGAGGACCACAGCCTGGTCGTCGACGGAGCCACCGGCGCGGTGCTGGGCTGGAGCGAGCCGGAACGCGTCCTCCGCCCCCTCAGCACGGACGTCTCCACCCTCGCCTCCACCCTCTGGCTGCTCCACCGGGAGCGCGCCGTCGACGAGGCGCCGGGCCACGCGCTGACCGGCGCGGCGTACGACCGGCTGGTGATGGCGATGATCCAGGCCCTGTCGTCGATCGACCCGGTGGGCCCGACGGACGACGACGAGCTGCTGGACCTGAGTGGCACCGGCGGCTGAGGGGCCCCGGGCCCCATCGGCGCAGGCGAGGTGCCGGGGCCCCGCTCAGGGTGCCTGATCGTCGCCCGACCGGGCGGCGTCCGGCACGTCGTCGTCCCGGTACGGAGGGGGCGCCGCCCCGGCTCCCGCGCAGACCCGCGGATTCCCGACCGCATGGGTCCCGACCGTTCGGCACCTGTCCGGCCCCGGGGCGCGGCGGTAGCGGGGCTCGGGGGGAGGGCGGGTGCCGCAACGGGAACCGCCGTGCCCCGTTCACGAAGGAGCGCGGGGGGAGGCGGCGGGACGTAGGTCCGAAGTACCGGTCCGGTCCCGACCCCCGACAGGGGTCAAACCTGACCGCGGACCTTACTCTGGCGGTCATGACCACCCCGAACCCGCGCGACACCGGTGTCGCCGACCCCGCCGGAGCCACCGCCCCGGTCCCCGTGCCCGCGCCCGACGCGACCGTGCTGAGCCGCCCCTACCGGGCGCTGAGCATCGGGATCGTCTCCGTGGTGCTGCTGATCGCCTTCGAGGCGACCGCGGTCGGGACGGCGATGCCGGTGGCGGCGCGGGAACTGGACGGGGTGTCCCTGTACGCGTTCGCGTTCTCGGGGTACTTCACGACGAGCCTGTTCGGGATGGTGCTCTCCGGCCAGTGGTCGGACCGGCGCGGCCCGCTCGCCCCACTGACCTGGGGCATCGTCTCCTTCGGCGCCGGGCTGCTGCTCGCCGGGACGGCGGGCGCGATGTGGCCGTTCATCCTCGGGCGGGCCGTGCAGGGGCTCGGCGGCGGGCTGGTCATCGTCGCGCTGTACGTGGTGGTCGGGCGGGCCTACCCGGAGCGGCTGCGGCCGGCGATCATGGCCGCGTTCGCGGCGAGCTGGGTCGTGCCGTCGATCGTCGGCCCGCTGGCCTCCGGCGCGGTGACCGAGCAGCTCGGCTGGCGGTGGGTGTTCCTCGGCATCCCGGTGCTGGTGGTGTTCCCGCTGGCCCTCGCGCTGCCCCAGATACGCCGCCTGGCGTCCGGCCCGGTGGGCGGCGGCACGGACGCGCCGGCCTCCTTCGACCGCCGCCGCATCCGGCTCGCCCTGGCGATCTCCTTCGGCGCCGGCCTGCTCCAGTACGCGGCCCAGGACCTGCGCTGGCTCTCCCTGCTGCCGGGCGCGGCGGGCGTGGCGCTGCTCGTCCCGGCGGCGCTGGGGCTGCTGCCGCGCGGCACGTACCGGGCGGCCCGTGGGCTGCCCTCGGTGGTGCTGCTGCGCGGCGTCGCCGCCGGGTCCTTCATCGCCGCGGAGTCCTTCGTGCCGCTGATGCTGGTCACCCAGCGGGGGCTCAGCCCCACGCTCGCCGGGTTCTCGCTCGCGGCGGGCGGCGCGACCTGGGCGCTGGGCTCCTGGCTGCAGTCCCGGCCGCGGCTGGAGCCGTACCGGGAGCGGCTGATGACCCTCGGGATGGTGCTGGTGGCGGGGGCCATCGCGGGCGCCCCGACCGTGCTGGTCCCCGCGGTGCCCGCCTGGACGACGGCCGTCGCCTGGGCCTTCGGCTGCCTCGGGATGGGCCTGGTGATCTCCTCCACCAGCGTGCTGCTGCTCCAGCTCTCCGCCCCCGAGGAGGCCGGAACCAACTCCGCCGCGCTCCAGATCTCCGACGGCCTGTCCAACGTCCTGCTCCTGGCCGTGGGCGGCGCCGCCTTCGCCGCCCTGGGCGGCGGCGCGGCCGGCCACGCGGCCGTGGAGGCCGCCGGCACCGGCTCCCACCCGGCCGCCTTCGCCGCGGTGTTCCTGCCGATGGCGGCGGTGGCGCTGGCGGGGGCGTGGGTGACGACGCGGCTGCGGGCGGAATCGGTATGACACCGAGTGGTACCACTCGGTGCCGTGGGAGCATGGCCGGACTGAACCTGCGCTTCACCGACGAAGAACTCGACGCCCTGCGTGAGCGTGCCGCTGCGGAGGGACGCGGCATGCAGGCCTGCGCGCACGACGCGGTGATCGCGGCCGTGAACGAACATTCGCGGCTGTTCGACGAGGCGGCCGAGCACGTGCTGAAGGCGGGTGGGGAGCTGAACCGGAGGCTCGCCTGATGCACCACCTCACCTTGCCCGAGCTGCTGAACCTGGCCCAGCGGCTCGGGGAGAGCGAGGTGCGCGACTACGGGTTGCCGGATTCGGCACGGGCGCGCCCGCAGTCGAGCGTCTTCGGCCAGGACGCCTACCCGGACGTGTGGCAGAAAGCCGCGGCCCTGAGGGAGTCCCTCGCCCGCCGTCACGCCCTCGTGGACGGGAACAAGCGCCTGTCCTGGTATGCGACCTGGGTCTTCCTCCACAGGAACGGGCATCCGCTGGACGCGGAGTTCGACGTCGACGAGGCGGAACGGTTCGTGTTCGACGTCTGCCGGGGCGTGCTGGACGTGCCCGAGATCGCAGCTCAGCTGCCGCGCTTCGCGCGCTGGCTGTGACGTCGGTCCCACCCCCGGGTGGCCCGGCACGGTCCGCGCGTCGACCGTGCCGGCCCGCCGGTAGGGTGGCCCGGTTGTCCTACGTAGCCGAGCCGCCCGACCCCCACGACGGAGACCGTGACTACCACCGCCAGCGCCAGCGCCGCCCCCCACTCGCACCACCTGTCGCCCGCCTTCCCCGGCCGCGCCCCCTGGGGCACCGCCAGCAAGCTGCGCGCCTGGCAGCAGGGGGCGATGGAGAAGTACGTCCAGGAGCAGCCGCGCGACTTCCTGGCGGTCGCCACCCCCGGCGCCGGCAAGACGACCTTCGCGCTGACGCTGGCCTCCTGGCTGCTGCACCACCACGTCGTGCAGCAGGTGACCGTCGTCGCGCCCACCGAGCACCTGAAGAAGCAGTGGGCCGAGGCCGCCGCCCGGATAGGCATCAAGCTGGACCCCGAGTACAGCGCGGGCCCGCTCGGCAGGGAGTACCACGGCGTCGCCGTCACCTACGCCGGTGTCGGCGTGCGCCCCATGCTGCACCGCAACCGCGTCGAGCAGCGCAAGACCCTCGTCATCCTCGACGAGATCCACCACGCCGGTGACTCCAAGTCCTGGGGCGAGGCCTGCCTGGAGGCGTTCGAGCCGGCCACCCGGCGCCTCGCGCTCACCGGCACGCCGTTCCGGTCCGACACCAACCCCATCCCCTTCGTGACGTACGAGGAGGGCGACGACGGGATCCGGCGGTCGGCCGCCGACTACACCTACGGGTACGGCTCCGCGCTCGCCGACGGCGTCGTCCGCCCCGTCATCTTCCTCTCCTACAGCGGCAACATGCGCTGGCGCACCAAGGCCGGCGACGAGATCGAGGCCCGCCTCGGCGAGCCCATGACCAAGGACGCGATCAGCCAGGCCTGGCGCACCGCGCTCGATCCGCGCGGCGAGTGGATGCCGTCCGTGCTGCGCGCCGCCGACCAGCGCCTCACCGAGGTCAGGAAGGCCATCCCGGACGCCGGCGCCCTCGTCATCGCCTCCGACCAGGAGTCCGCGCGGGCCTACGCCAAGCTCATCCGCGACATCACCGGCCACAAGGCCACCCTCGTGCTGTCCGACGACACCGGCGCGTCCAAGCGGATCGACGAGTTCAGCGCGAGCGACGACCGCTGGATGGTCGCCGTGCGCATGGTGTCCGAGGGCGTCGACGTGCCGCGCCTCGCGGTCGGGGTGTACGCCACCACCATCTCCACACCGCTGTTCTTCGCCCAGGCCGTCGGCCGTTTCGTGCGGTCCCGGCGGCGCGGCGAGACCGCGTCCGTGTTCCTGCCGACCGTCCCGGACCTGCTCGGCTTCGCCAACGAGATGGAGCGCGAGCGCGACCACGTCCTCGACCGGCCGAAGAAGGACGGCGAGGAGGACCCGTACGCCGAGTCCGAGAAGGAGATGGACGAGGCGAACAAGCAGCAGGACGAGGACACCGGCGAGCAGGACATGCTGCCCTTCGAGGCGCTGGAGTCCGACGCCGTCTTCGACCGGGTCATGTACAACGGCGCCGAGTTCGGCATGCAGGCCCACCCCGGCAGCGAGGAGGAGCAGGACTACCTCGGCATCCCCGGACTCCTCGAGCCCGACCAGGTGCAGCTGCTGCTGCAGAAGCGGCAGGCCCGGCAGATCGCGCACAGCAAGAAGAAGCCGGCCGAGGAGGCCGACCTGCTCGAACTGCCCGCCGAGCGGCGGCCCGTGGTCTCCCACAAGGAGATGATGGAGCTGCGCAAGAAGCTCAACTCCCTCGTCGGCGCCTACGTCCACCAGAGCGGCAAGCCGCACGGCGTCATCCACACCGAGCTGCGCCGGGTGTGCGGCGGCCCGCCGTCCGCCGAGGCGACCGCGGGGCAGCTGCGCCAGCGGATCGCGAAGGTGCAGGAGTGGGCCACGCGCATGCGGTGACACCGCGCCCGCACGCCGACCCGAGGGGCGGCCGTGCGTACCCGGACAAACGGGACCACTTTGTCGGCGGATGCGCCCGGATTCTGGACGGAGCCTTCCGCTGACCGAACCGGCTCGCTACTGTCCCGCTACGCACACGCCCCGTGGCAGCGCCGCCGCGGAGCGCAGCCGTGAAGCGACTGTGCCCGGAACACGGCCGGGCCGCCGGCCGATCGGCGGCCTCTGAAGCGCGTGACCGACGGGACTCGGTGACGTGTCTCCCGCAAGAGGGCCGCCGACCTCACCACTGTAAGGAGTGGGCGTCGTGACCGCGGAGACCTCTCAGACGCTCGACAGGGGCCTGCGGGTCCTCAAGCTGCTCGCCGACACGGACCACGGGCTGACCGTCACCGAGCTTTCCCACAAACTGGGCGTGAACCGGACCGTCATATACCGGTTGCTCGCCACGCTGGAGCAGCACGCCCTGGTCCGCCGCGACCTGGGCGGGCGGGCCCGCGTCGGGCTCGGCGTGCTGCGGCTGGGCCGGCAGGTGCATCCGCTGGTGCGCGAGGCGGCGCTGCCGGCGCTGCGGTCGCTGGCGGAGGACATCGGCGCGACGGCGCACCTGACGCTGGTGGACGGGGCGGAGGCGCTGGCGGTGGCCGTGGTGGAGCCGTCGTGGACGGACTACCACGTGGCGTACCGGGCGGGGTTCCGGCACCCGCTGGACCGGGGGGCCGCCGGCAAGGCGATCCTCTCGGCCCGGCAGCAGCGGTCGGACGACCCCGGCTACACCCTCACCCGCGGTGAGCTGGAGGCCGGGGCCTGCGGGGCGGCGGCGCCGCTGCTGGGCGTCACGGGCGTCGAGGGCAGCGTCGGCGTCGTCATGCTGGCGGACGTCGTCCCGGAACGGGTCGGTCCCCGGGTCATGGACGCGGCCAGGGAGGTCGCGGAGGCGCTGCGCTGAGGCGTACGCCGGTGCGGGCGGGACCCGGTCCCGCCCACCGCCGCCCGGCCGGACCCGGCCACCACGTTAGATTGATCCCGTGTTCTCTCGTCTCACGCGCCCCCAGGCCCTGGCCGTCTGTGCCGCCCCCGTCGTCGCCCTGCTGGCCACGGCGGTGTTCGCGCCGCTGCCGTTCTCGGTGGCGCAGCCCGGGGGGACGGCGGACGTGCTCGGCGAGTACCGGGGCGCGCAGGTGATCACGGTCTCGGGCGCACCGGTGCGCGAGACCAGCGGCCGGCTGCTGATGACGACCATCGTGGCGACCTCCCCGGACACCCGCGTCGCCCTCCCGGACGTGGTCGACAGCTGGTTCGACACCGACCGGGCGGTCATGCCCCGCGACGCGGTCTACCCGAGCGGGGACGACGTCGAGGAGATCGAGCACTACAACCGGAAGCAGATGGAGGAGTCCCAGGACGAGGCGACCGAGGCCGCCCTGAACCACCTGGACCGCGAGGACGAGGGCATCGAGGTCGACCTGGAGCTGGCCGACGTCGGCGGCCCCAGCGCCGGCCTGCTGCTCTCCCTCGGCATCGTCGACAAGCTGGACGGCGACGGCAGCGGCGGCGACCTCACCGGCGGCCGGGTCGTCGCCGGCACGGGCACGATCGACGCGGACGGCACGGTCGGCCCGGTGGGCGGCGTACCGCTGAAGACCCAGGCCGCCCGCCGGGACGGCGCCACCGTCTTCCTGGTCCCCGAGACCGAGTGCGCCCAGGCGCAGGCCGAACTCCCCGAGGGGCTGCGCCTGGTCCCGGTCACCACCCTCGGGGGCGCGATCGACGCCCTGGTCGCACTGGAGAAGGGCACCGGCAAGGTCCCGAGCTGTTAGGGCCCGCCCGGCGGATCACGCGTCCGCCTTCGACCCCCCCGGCCGCAGCAGCAGTTCGGCCAGGGAGGCCAGCCAGTCCACCAGCAGGGCCAGGGCGACGGCGAGGACCGCGCCCAGCACCAGCACCGGCATCCGCCGGCCGGTGATCCCGGCGACGATCAGTGTGCCCAGGCCGCCGCCCCCGCCGAAGGCCGCCAGCGTCGCCGTACCGACGTTCAGGACGAGCGCCGTCCGCACCCCGGCGAGGAGGAGCGGCACGGCCAGGGGCAGCTCCACCCGGACCAGCACGTCCAGCGGGGACATGCCGATGCCGCGCGCCGCCTCCGGCAGCGCGGGGGCGCCGGCCCGCAGCCCCGCGACGGTGCGGGACAGCACCGGCGGCACGGCGCAGGCGACGATGCCCGTCAGGACGGCCCCGCGGCCGCCGCCCAGCCAGACCACCGGCAGCGCGAGCAGACCGATCGCCGGGGCCGCCCGGACCGGGCCGGCGAGCGCCCGCGCGGCCCGGGCGGCCCCGCGGAACGTCCGGCGGGTCAGCAGGACGCCTAGCGGGACCGCGACGACCAGCACGAGGAGCGTCGAGACCGCGGTGAGCTCGACGTGCTGCCACAGTGCCCTGGACACCCGGCCGCCCGCCAGCGCGTCCCGGGAGGGCGCGTCGAGGTCGGCCCGCTCGAACCACAGCCAGGTCGCCAGCAGCACGACGACCAGCACCGCCGGCCGGAGCGTCAGCTTCTGCCAGGTCACCCGGGGCGGCTCCGCCACCGCGGGCGGGGGAGCGGACTGCGTCCCGTCCGAAGGCCCGCCGTCCTCGTCCCGGGGGGCGGGTCCCCGCACCCCGTCGTCCCGGAGGGCGGGTCCCCGCTCCCCGTGCCCACCCCGGGGCCGCCGTCCGGAAGAGGTCCTCACGCCCTCGCCTCCCCTCCGACGCCCTCCTGCGCGGCGTACGTCCGGTCGGCGCGCAGCTCCTCCAGTCCGTACCGGGCCTCCAGCGCCTCCAGCCGGCCGGCCTCCAGCAGTTCGCGCACGGAGTCCATCAGCGTCTCCACGCCGACGACGCCCTCGTACGCCCCGCGCCGCCCGGTGACCACCACCCGCCCCGCGCGGTCGGCGAGCACCGCCTCCAGCGCGTCCCGCAGGGTCGCGTCCCGGGTCACCGTGGAGCGCACCGGCCTGCCCGCACGGGCGGGCGAGCCCCCGGCCCGCAGCAGGTCGCCGCGCCCGAGCCAGGTGCGGGGGCGGCCCCACCGGTCGAGCACCAGGATCTCCTCGGTGCCGTCGGCGCACAGCCGGTCGAGGACGTACCGGGGCGGGTCGTCCACGGTCGCCGTCGGGCAGTCGGTGATCTCCACGTCCCGCACCCGGGCGAGGCCGAGCCGCTTCAGCGCCGCGCCCGCGCCGGCGAAGCCCGAGACGAAGGCGTCCGCGGGGTGGACGAGGACCGCCTCCGGGGTGTCGAACTGGGCGACGCGCGCGTGCTCGCCCAGCACCGCGACCCGGTCGCCCAGCTTGACCGCCTCCTCGACGTCGCGGGTGGCGAGGACGATCGTCCTGCGCGGCTCCCGCCGCAGCCGGACCAGCTCGTCCTGGAGGCGGCTGCGGGTGGTCGGGTCCACCGCCCCGAACGGCTCGTCCATCAGCAGCACCGGCGGGTCCGCCGCCAGCGCCCGGGCCAGGCCCACCCGCAGCCGCTGGCCGTCGGAGAGCCGGTGCGGACGGCGGTCGTGGAACGCGCCGGGGTCCAGGCCGACCAGGTCCAGCACCTCCTCCACCCGCGCCCGCACCCGGTCCGCCGGTTCGCCCAGCATCCTCGGCACCAGCGCGACGTTCTGCGCCACGGTCAGGTGCGGGAACAGCCCGCCGCCCCGGACCACGTAACCGATCCTGCGGCGCAGCCGCACCGGGTCCGTGCGGGCGACGTCCCGGCCGTCGATGCGGACGCGGCCTTCGGACGGCTCGACCAGCCGGTTGACCATCTTCAGCACGGTGGACTTCCCGCAGCCGGGCGGGCCGACGAGGACCACCGTCTCGCCCGCCCCGATCTCCATGCCGACGCGGTCGACGGCCGGCCGCGCACCGCCCGGGTACCGCTTGGTCAGGCCCTCCAGCTCGACGGTCGCCCCGGCGGCGGAGGGCCGGGACGACAAGGACGACCGCCACGACCGCAACGACCGCCACGACCGCAACGACAGGGACGGCCAGGACGAAAGGGGGGACCGGGGCGCCGTCCCGGGTGGCTCA
The DNA here is from genome assembly GCF_014203535.1 of Streptomyces griseomycini. Classification (GTDB taxonomy): domain Bacteria; phylum Actinomycetota; class Actinomycetes; order Streptomycetales; family Streptomycetaceae; genus Streptomyces; species Streptomyces griseomycini. The sequence goes on along the minus strand of NZ_JACHJI010000009.1, from coordinate 276,362 downwards.
GGCACGGATCCCCCCGGGCACGGTCAGCCGCCCGACCAGGACGTACGCGGCGTCGAGGAGGAGCGCGAGGACGACGATCCCGAGCGTGCCGGCGAGCACCTGGGCGAGCGCGTCGCCGCCGTCCGGCGAGGCGATCCCGCGGAGGATCGGGTTGCCGAGGCCGGGACCGGAGACGCAGGCGGCGAGGGCGGCGACGCCCGTCAGCGTCCGGGTGGCGCCCCGGATCCCGGTCAGGACCGCCGGCCAGGCCAGCGGCAGTTCCACCCGCGCCAGCCGGGCCGGCCGCGACATGCCGATGCCGTCGGCCGCGTCCAGCAGCGCCGGGTCGACCCCGCGCAGGCCCACGACCGCGCTCCGCGCGACCGGCACCAGCCCGAGCAGCGTCAGCGCCGTCACCGTCGGCGGCAGGCCGGGCCCCGCGACCGGGACCAGCAGGCCGATCACGGCCAGCGCCGGAACGGCCGACAGGGCCGCGGTGGCGTTCGCGGCGAGGGCGCCCGCCCGCGCGCCGCGGTGGGCGGCCACCCCGATCAGCACCCCGAGCACGGTCGCCGCCACCGTGCACGGCAGGACGACGGCGGCGTGCCGGCCCGCGTCGGTGAGCAGCTGCCGGTGGTGCTCGCCCAGGTACTCCCAGAAGTTCACGTCCGCTCACCCCCGCTCGGCCGGATCGGGTCACTCGCCGAGCGCCGCCTGCTCCACCAGCGGGATGATCCGCAGCGGAACGGGGTTCTCCATGACGATCGCCGTGGAGGCCCGGACGATGCCATCAAAACCGACGACGCGGTCGATCACCCGCTGGAGATCGGCGTTCGAGCGGGCCACCAGCCGGCACAGCATGTCCCCGGTGCCGGTGGTGGTGTGCAGCTCCAGCACCTCCGGCACGGTCGCCAAGTGGGCCCGGACGTCGGCTCCTTGCCCCTGCCGGATCTGCAGCGTGGCGAACGCCGTGACCGGGTAGCCGAGCGCCGCCGGATCCACCTCGGGACCGAATCCGCGGATGACTCCGTTCGACTGAAGCCGGTCCAGACGGGCCTGCACGGTCCCGCGCGCCACCCCGAGCCGGCGGGACATCTCCAGCACGCCGATGCGCGGCTCGCGCGCCAGCAGCACGATGATCCGGCCGTCCAGATGATCGATCGCCATTCCGCCCCTCCCGATGGTCATCCTGTACAGAGAGCCCGCCGGTACGGGCACACGACTGAGCACATTGCCCAGTGAATACGCGAACTATTGCGCACCTTGCAGGGCTGCACCACCCTGCCCCTATGACGCAGACCACACACCACACTCCCGAGACCACCGCCCGGCAGGCCGACCCCTTCCCGGTCAAGGGAATGGACGCGGTCGTCTTCGCCGTGGGCAACGCCAAGCAGGCGGCGCACTACTACTCCACCGCCTTCGGCATGAAGCTGGTCGCCTACTCCGGACCGGAGAACGGCAGCCGCGAGACCGCGAGCTACGTCCTGGAGAGCGGCTCGGCCCGCTTCGTCCTCACCTCGGTGATCAAGCCGTCCACCGAGTGGGGCGCCTTCCTCGCCGACCACGTGGCCGCGCACGGCGACGGCGTGATCGACCTCGCCATCGAGGTGCCGGACGCGCGCGCCGCGTACGCCTACGCCGTCGAGCACGGAGCCCGCTCGGTCGCCGAGCCGTACGAGCTCAAGGACGAGCACGGCACCGTCGTCCTGGCCGCGATCGCCACCTACGGCAAAACCCGCCACACCCTGGTCGAGCGCACCGGCTACGACGGTCCCTACCTGCCCGGCTACGTCGCCGCCGACCCGATCGTCGAACCGCCCGCCCAGCGCTCCTTCCAGGCCGTCGACCACTGCGTCGGCAACGTCGAGCTCGGCCGGATGAACGAGTGGGTCGAGTTCTACAACAAGGTCATGGGCTTCACGAACATGAAGGAGTTCGTGGGCGACGACATCGCCACCGAGTACAGCGCGCTGATGTCGAAGGTCGTGGCCGACGGCACGCTCAAGGTCAAGTTCCCGATCAACGAGCCCGCCATCGCCAAGAAGAAGTCCCAGATCGACGAGTACCTGGAGTTCTACGGCGGCGCCGGCGTCCAGCACATCGCGCTCAACACCAACGACATCGTGCAGACGGTCCGCCAGATGCGCGCGGCCGGCGTGCAGTTCCTGGACACCCCGGACTCGTACTACGACACCCTCGGCGAGTGGGTCGGCGACACCCGGGTGCCGGTCGAGACGCTGCGCGAGCTGAAGATCCTCGCCGACCGCGACGAGGACGGCTACCTGCTGCAGATCTTCACCAAGCCGGTCCAGGACCGTCCGACCGTCTTCTTCGAACTCATCGAGCGGCACGGCTCGATGGGCTTCGGCAAGGGCAACTTCAAGGCCCTGTTCGAGGCGATCGAGCGCGAGCAGGCCAAGCGCGGCAACCTGTAACGCCCGCGACGCGCGGGGCCGCGCGATCCGCCCGGCCCCGCACCGGGGCGCCTCAGGAGGACTCGGGCCCCGCCTGGACGGACGGTTCCCCCAGGCGGGCCAGCGCCGCCTTCGCCCGCTCCACCCGCAGCGGCGAGAAGTACGGGTTGATCCGCAGCGCCTCCCGCAGGTGCCGCCGGGCCGCCCCGTACCGCTCCGCCTCCCGCTCGATCAGGCCCCGGTGGAACACGTACAGCGCGCTGCGCACCCCGCCGCCCCGCGTCCCCTCCGTCGCCCGCACCGCGTACGGCAGCGCCTCCTCGGACCGGCCCGCCCGGTGCAGCGCCCAGCCCAGCGCGTCCGCCACCTCCGTCGACGGCTGCCGCTCCCACTGCGCCCGCAGCCGCCGCACCGCCGCCCGCGGGTCCCCGTGGTCCGCCTCGAACCGGCCCAGGACCAGGTCCTCGTCGCCCCCGTGCGCCGCGGCCAGCCGGACCCGGTCGCGCAGCAGGTCGTACTGCGCCCCGGCGGCCTGCCGCCGCCCCAGCGACTCGTACAGCTCGCCCAGCTCCAGCGCGTACTCGGGCCGGGGCTGCCGGGCCAGCGCCGCCCGGTAGGCGCTCAGCGCCTCCGCCGTCCGGCCCAGCGCCGCCAGCGCCCTGCCCTGTCCGGCCAGCGCCGCCCCCTGGTCGGGGTCGATCCGCACCGCCTCCCGGAAGAGCCGCAGCGCGTCCTCCCGGTCGCCGCGCTCCCAGGCCAGCTGACCGGCCCGCTCCAGGTACGCCGCCCGCTCGGCCGGCTCCCCGGCGGCCGACGCCGCGTCCGCCAGCTCGACCGCCGCGTCCTCCCGCCAGCCCCGGTCCCGGTGCATGGCCGCCGCCCACGCCATCGAGACGGGACCGGAGCGCAGCTCGGTCAGCCTCTCCAGCAGCTTCTCCGCCTCCTCGCGGTCGCCGAGCCCGGCGGACGCCTCGATCAGCAGCGGATACGTCGTCCACCGCTTCGGCTCCAGCTTCCGCGCCGCCTCGCCCCACCGGCGCGCCCCCGCGTAGTCCCGGCGGGCGTTCGCCAGCGCCGCCAGGCCCCGCAGCGCCGGTGCGTTCCCCTCGGGCCGCACCTCCAGCGAGGTGCGCAGCGCCTTCTCGGCCCGCGGCCAGTACGCCGGATCCGCCAGCCGCCGCGCCTGCTCCACCCGGGCCGCCCCGAGCACCGCCCAGGACTCCGCGTCCTTCGGATGCTTCTCCAGGTGCCGCCCGCGCTCCTCGACCAGCACCTCCAGATCGGGCAGCGAGGCCGGCACCCCGTTGGTGACCGCCGCGGCCGCCCGCGCCCCCGGATCCGGCGCGTCCGGCACCCCGGGCTCCCCCGGCAGCAGCACCAGTACCAGCCCTCCGCCGAGCACCGCGCACCCGGCGACCGAGGAGAGCAGCACCCGGCGGCGGGTCCGCCCGCCGGGTCCTCGTGGCTTGTCGTCCATGGCGCCCACTGTGTGCCACACCCCGCGTTCGTACGATGAACACACTCCGGCGTGACGCGGCTGCCGTACGCGGGGTTCACACCGATGGCCCCCGGTGCGACGCTGTGATCATGAGCCGTATCGAAGCGCGACGCGACGAAGACCGCGGCGAGGGCACGGTGACGGCCGGCCCCCTCGTCGACCGGCTGCTCGGCGGCCTGCCCCCCGAGGCCGTCCTCACCGACCCCGACGTCACGGCCTCCTACGCCCACGACATGGCGAGCTTCTGCCCGGCCGGCAGCCCCGCCGTGGTCGTCCTGCCCCGCACGGTCGAGCAGGTCCAGCACGTCATGCGCACCGCCACCGAGCTCCGGGTCCCCGTCGTCCCGCAGGGCGCCCGCACCGGCCTGTCCGGCGCCGCCAACGCCGCCGACGGCTGCATCGTGCTCTCCCTGACGAAGATGGACCGCATCCTGGAGATCAACCCGGTCGACCGGATCGCCGTCGTCGAACCCGGCGTCGTCAACGCCACCCTCTCCCGCGCCGTCGGCGAACACGGCCTCGCCTACCCGCCGGACCCCTCCAGCTGGGAGACGTGCACCATCGGCGGCAACATCGGCACCGCGTCGGGCGGGCTGTGCTGCGTGAAGTACGGGGTGACGGCCGAGTACGTGCTCGGACTGGACGTCGTCCTCGCCGACGGCCGGCTGATGTCCACCGGCCGCCGCACCGCCAAGGGCGTCGCCGGATACGACCTGACCCGCCTGTTCGTCGGCTCCGAGGGCTCCCTCGGCATCGTCGTCCGCGCGGTCCTCGCGCTCCGGCCCAAACCCCCCGAGCAACTGGTGCTGGCCGCCGAGTTCGCCTCCGGGGCCGCCGCCTGCGACGCCGTGTGCCGCATCATGGCCGGCGGACACGTCCCCTCCCTGCTCGAACTCATGGACCGCACGACGGTCAAGGCCGTCAACGACACGGCCCGCATGGGCCTGCCGGAGTCCACCGAGGCCCTGCTGCTCGCCGCCTTCGACACCACCGACCCGGCCGCCGACCTCGCCGCCGTCGGCGCGCTGTGCGAGGCCGCCGGCGCCACCCAGGTCGTGCCGGCCGAGGACGCCGCCGAGTCCGAACTGCTGCTCCAGGCACGGCGGCTGTCCCTGGTCGCCCTCGAGGCGGTCAAGGGCACGACGATGATCGACGACGTGTGCGTGCCCCGCTCCCGGCTCGGCGAACTCATCGACGGCGTCGAGCGGATCGCCGAGAAGCACCGGCTCACCATCGGCGTCGTCGCCCACGCGGGCGACGGCAACACCCACCCGACGGTCTGCTTCGACGCCACGGACCCGGAGGAGTCGCGGCGGGCCCGGGAGTCCTTCGACGAGATCATGGCGCTCGGCCTGGAGCTCGGCGGCACCATCACCGGCGAGCACGGCGTGGGCGTCCTGAAGAAGGAGTGGCTGGCGCGCGAGATCGGCCCGGTGGGGGTGGAGATGCAGCGGGCCGTCAAACAGGCCTTCGACCCGCTGAACCTCCTGAACCCGGGCAAGCTCTTCTGACCCCCCCCGCACCGCGCGCGGCTTCCCGGAAAACCTTTCGCCGGGTACCACAACGGTGCCCGAAAGGGGTGGGTCCGGCCGGACGGGCGGTCAGGTCCGCGCCCGTCTGATAGATGTGGTTCCCCCCGACCCACCCCTCGAGCAGATACGGGACGACGGACATGAGCGCCCCACCCCCGGCCCCCGGCGACGACACGCCCCGCGAAGGGTATTACCCGGACCCGTCCATTCCTGGATATGTCCGGTACTGGAACGGTGCCGCCTGGGTACCGGGCACGAGCCGTCCGGCGCCCAAGGACGGCGAGCCGCTCGTCCCGCCGCCCGGTGTGCGCCCGGCGCAGCCCTCCGTCGAGGAGACCGGCCCGCACTTCTTCGACGAGGACCCGGTCGACGAACCGGCCGCCTCCCCGGCCGAGTCGCAGCACGGCAGCCGGCCCGAACCCGCCTCGGCCTGGGGCGCCGACCGCTCCCGCCAGTCCGGCTTCGGCGGCGACCGGGACCGCAGGATCTCCTGGGGCGCCGACCCGAGGGTCCCGCACGCCCCCGGACCGGAGGCGGCGCCCGCGGGGACGGACACGGCGTCCGCGGGGACGGGCACGGCGTCCGCGGGGACGGGCACGGACCGGCCGGAGGCGGGTGCGGCGGTTCCGGACGGCACCTTCGTGTTCCGCAGGCCGACGGCGGAGCCCCGGCAGACGGCGGCCGCCCCGGCCGACGCCTCCGGGGGAGACCTCCGGGACGAGGGCACCATGACCTTCCGGGCCGTCACCCCGCGCACGACCGCGCCGGGCGGGGGGACGGCGCCCTCCGGTGCGGGCGCAGGCGCCGGGGCCCAAGGGGCCGCTGGACCGGGTGGGCCGGGCGCGGGCGCCCCGGCGGGGTCCGCCGCTTCCCAGGGGCCCGGGTTCGGGGCCGGGAAGGCGGCCGCCGCCCGTGCCGCCGCGGCCGCCCCCACGGCGCCGTCCGGTCCGCAGCAGATCGCCCCGGCCGTCCCCCCGCAGACCGCCCCGACCGTTCCTCAGCAGACCGCTCCGACCACCCCCGGCGCGCCGCTGACGAGCGGTCCCGGCGGCGGTCAGGCCTCCTGGGCGCAGCAGGTGCACCGGCTCGCGGGCGGCGAGGAGCCGCCGGTCGCGCCGTGGAAGCCGCCGGTCGAGGACCCGTTCCAGGCCGCCGCCCGGCGGCAGGCCGCGGCCCGGCCCGCGGCGCTCGGCAAGCGGCTGGTCGCGCGGCTGCTGGACACCGTCGTGCTCGGCGGCGTCACGGCCGTGGCGGCCGTACCGCTGGGCGCCAGGGCGGTGGACCACGTCGACGCGAAGATCGACGCGGCCAAGCTGTCCGGCGAGACCGTCACGGTCTGGCTGCTCGACGGCACGACCTCGGTGTACCTCGGCATCGTCCTCGCCGTCCTCCTCCTCGCCGGTGTCCTCTGCGAGGTGCTGCCCACCGTCAAGTGGGGCCGCACCCTGGGCAAGAAGCTGATGGGCATCGAGGTGCGGGACATCGAGGGGCACGAGGCGCCGGAGTTCGGCGCGGCCCTGCGCCGCTGGCTCGTCTACAGCGTCCCCGGCCTCCTCGTCGTCGGTGTCGTCGGCGTCCTGTGGTGCCTGTTCGACAAGCCCTGGCGCCAGTGCTGGCACGACAAGGCCGCGCACACGTTCGTGGCGGGCTGACGGCCCGCACCGCCCGGGAACACCGGTACTCCGGACGGCCGCTCGCCGGATGCGGGGCCGGGGGGTTCGCGGTCGACTCGGGCCATGAGCACCGAACCGCCCTCCGGCTCCGGCCAGCAGCCGCCGGACGACGACCCGTTCAGGAAGCAGCCTCCGCCGGGCGGCCCCGGAGGCACCGGCGGCCCCGGGACACCGGGAGAGGGCTCTCCGTACGACACCCCGTACGGCAGCCGGCCCCCGCCGTACCCGGGAGGCGGCGACCCGTACGGCGGTGGCGGTCCCTACGGCGGGGGCGGTGGCCCGTACGGCGGCGGTGGTCCCTACGGCGGCGGACAGGGTCCCGCCGACCCCCTCGCCGGCATGCCCCCGCTCGCCGACAGCGGCAGGCGCACGCTCGCCCGCATCATCGACATGGTCCTCGTGGGCATCGTCGTCTGGCTGCTCACCTGGCCGTTCGGGGTCAGCGAGTACGACGTCGACGGCGGTGAGATCAACGTCGGCAACTCCTTCTGGCAGTCCCTCATCGCCGCCGTCCTCTACGTCGCCTACGACACCTTCATGATCAACCGCTCCGGCCAGACCCTGGGCAAGAAGTGGCTGAAGCTGCGGGTGGCCAACCTCGACGACGGCGCCACCCCCTCCGGACAGACCGCGCTGATCCGCGCGGCCGTGCTGTGGCTGCCGTTCGCGTTCTGCTGCGCCTGCGTCTGGACCGCGATCTCCGGCGGCTGGAGCTTCTTCGACCGGCCCTACAGACAGGGCCTGCACGACAAGGCCGCCAGAACGGTGGTCGTCAGCACGAGTTGACGCGCACCGGACCGACGCGCACCGGACGGGACCGCCCGGTCAGGACGCCGCCCGCTCCCGCACCGGCTCGTGGGCCGCAGAGGGGACGGTGGCCCGTACCGGCTCCGGGGGAGCGGGCTGCCGCGCCGCGGCGGGGCGGGACCCGGAGGGCGGGACCGTCATGGCCACCAGCAGTCCGAGGCCGAGCGCCACGACGGCGACGAGGGCGATGCCCACGGCCGAACCCGTCCGTGACACCAGCAGCATGGCGAAGGTCGAGAAGACCACGGTGCACGAACCGTAAGCGAGCTGAGCGACAGTCGGACGGGGCATGGCCATCGTGTCCTAGGAAGTCGGGGGGTGTCGGCCTGGCTTTCCACCGGCTCAAGGGCGTTCCACCGGACGACTCTAACCGCGAGCGTGCCCGAGGGGAACGGACAGTAAGCGTGACCTAACCGACAGGTCCGATGCACGGGGGGCGCACGGATTCACGGTGTCCACATGGCGGGCGCATATGCGCGCCCGTCCGGGTCCGCGCGGGCATGTCCCGCATCCTCGGATCCGCACGGATGTGTCCGGAAAGCGGACGCGGCCTCCGCATAACGTGATTGAACTGTTCAAGTCAAGGTCTGTTTTTTCTGTCGAACCTCTAGTCAAATGTGGTCACTTGACTACACGCGTTGATCACGTGCGACGCGGGCCCTCCATCAACGGACCCTACTCGGCCGCGCGCACGAACGCGGGAGGGGACATCAAGTGACCAGTAGACCCTGGACGTTCAGAGCGGCCGCGATAGGCGTGGCCCTCGCGGCGGTCACCGCCACCTGCTCTGCGTTCACCGTGGCCCAGGCCGACACGGCCGACAAGGCCGACCGGCCCGGCACCGTGGACCGGCACGACCCGGCGGAGCACAACCACGTCGAGCACGACCTCGAGGGCCCGCTCTCCAAGACCCAGGAAGCCCAGCGCGAAGAGGCGCTGAAGCAGGTCATCTCCGGCAAGGCCGAGGTGAAGGAGAAGAACGGCTCGAAGGTCGTCCAGCTCAAGAGCAGGAAGGGCGACGCCAAGTACGTCGAGCTCGGCCGCGAGAAGACCGACAAGATCTTCACGATCCTGGTCGAGTTCGGGGACCAGATCGACAGCCGCTACGGCGGCACCCCGGGCCCGCTGCACAACCAGATCGCCAAGCCGGACCGCAAGAAGGACAACTCCACGGCCTGGCAGGAGGACTACGACCAGCAGCACTTCGAGGACCTGTACTTCGGGTCCGGCAAGGGCGTCGACTCGGTCAAGACGTACTACGAGAAGCAGTCCTCCGGCCGCTACTCGGTCGAGGGCGAGGTCTCCGACTGGGTCAAGGTCCCCTACAACGAGGCCCGTTACGGCAACAACGCCTGCGGCGACACCAACTGCCCGAGCGTGTGGAACGTCGTCAGCGACGGCCTGAACGCCTGGGTCGCCCAGCAGAAGGCGGCCGGCCGCACCGACGCCCAGATCAAGGCGGACGTCACCCGCTTCGACGAGTGGGACCGCTACGACCACGACGGCGACGGCGACTTCAACGAGCCCGACGGCTACATCGACCACTTCCAGATCGTGCACGCCGGTGAGGACGAGTCCGCCGGCGGCGGCGCCCAGGGCGAGGACGCGATCTGGGCCCACCGCTGGTACGCCTTCGGCACCGACGCCGGCGCCACCGGCCCCGAGCAGAACAAGCTCGGCGGCGCGCAGATCGGCTCCACCGGCATCTGGGTCGGCGACTACACCGTCCAGCCGGAGAACGGCGGACTCGGCGTCTTCGCCCACGAGTACGGCCACGACCTCGGTCTGCCGGACCACTACGACACCGCGGGCGGCGAGAACTCCACCGGCTTCTGGACGCTGATGTCCTCCGGCTCCTGGCTGGGCACCGGCAAGAAGGAGATCGGTGACCTGCCCGGCGACATGACCGCCTGGGACAAGCTCCAGCTCGGCTGGCTGAACTACGACACGGCCAAGGCCGGCGTCAACTCCTGGCACAAGCTGGGCCTCGCGGAGTACAACACCAAGCACAAGCAGGCGCTGGTCGTCGAGCTCCCGAAGAAGGCGGTCACCACCGAGATCGTCCCGCCCGCCCAGGGCGAGACCCAGTGGTGGAGCGGCAGCGGTGACAACCTCAAGAACACGCTGAGCCGTTCGGTCGACCTGACCGGCACGTCGAAGGCCGAGCTGACCTTCGACGGCTGGTACGAGATCGAGGCCAACTACGACTACCTCTACACCGAGGTCTCCACCGACGGCGGCGCCAACTGGACCGCCGTCGACGGCACGGTGGACGGTCAGCCGATCCCGCGCGACGCCGCCGACAAGCCGGCCCTGCACGGCACCCTCGACGGCCACAAGAAGTTCGCGTACTCCCTCGACGCCTACGCGGGCCAGAAGATCGACCTGCGCTTCCGCTACCAGTCCGACGGCGGCGTGGCCCTCAAGGGCTTCACGGCCGACGCGATCACGGTCACCGCGGACGGCGCGCCGGTCTTCTCCGACGACGCCGAGACCGCGGACGAGGCGTGGACGAAGAACGGCTTCTCCCGCGTCGGCGGGTCCTTCACCGAGGACTACGCGCAGTACTACATCGCCGAGAACCGCCAGTACGTGTCGTACGACAAGACCCTCGAGGTCGGCCCGTACAACTTCGGCTTCACGGCCCGCCCGGACTGGGTCGAGCACTACGCGTACCAGAACGGCCTGCTGATCTGGAAGTGGGACACCTCCCAGGCGGACAACAACACCAGCCAGCACCCGGGCACCGGCCTGGTCCTCCCGGTCGACTCGCACCCGACCGCGCTGAAGTGGTCCGACGGCACGCTGATGCGCAACCGCATCCAGACCTACGACGCGCCGTTCAGCAAGTACCGCACCGACGGCATGACGCTGCACAAGGCGGACGTGGCGACGTGGATCCCGGGGTCGAAGGGTGTGTCGGTCTTCAACGACCGGACGAACGACTACTACGACGAGTCGAACCCGACCGGTGGCGTCAAGATCACTGACACCAACACGAAGATCAAGATCCTCAAGGAGGCCCGGGACGGCTCGACGATCGAGCTCGAGGTCGGGCCTGCGGGCAGGTAAATAGCGTCTTCGCAGGTCAGAGTATGATCGGCGGCGACCCCCTGGCGGGTCGCCGCCGATCCGTGTTTAGGTGCGTCCTGTGGTTCTCTTATTGACACCGGATGACACGGGGGTATGACCGCATGGCCGCAGGAGGCTTCTGCAAGTTGCCGAACGGCACCGTGGTGGTGGCGCTGAACCTGCCCAGCCCCGCCGCCGACGGACCGGCCGGGGTCCGCGTGCTCGTCCACGCGCAGAACCGGGCGCGCGCCCTGACCAGGCTGCGCAACCTGGGCCTGCGGTCGGTCTACCTGCGGGGCAACGCCGCCCCGCCGACCCCCGACGAGATCACGGCGGTGCTGCACCACCCCGACGGCCTGATATGGCGCACGGCGCCCGGCGGCGGCGTGCTGACCGGCCCCGCGCCGTCCGTGGAGCTGTGGCGTCCGATCAGGTCCCTGCTCGGACGCCCCACGGCACCCGCGTGACGGTCACTGGACGACCGGCTTGCCCGAGAGCTCCACGCCCGCCGCGCGCATCTCCTCGATCGCCCGCTCGGTGGTCTCCTGGGCCACCCCGGCGGTGAGGTCGAGCAGGACCTGGGTGCGGAAGCCCTCGCGGGCGGCGTCCAGGGCGGTGGCGCGCACGCAGTGGTCGGTGGCGATGCCCACCACGTCCACCTCGTCGACCTCCCGGGCCCGCAGCCAGTCGGCCAGGCCCGTGCCGTTCTCGTCGGTCCCCTCGAACCCGCTGTACGCCGCCGCGTACGCCCCCTTGTCGAAGACGGCGTCGACCGCGCCGGAGGCGACCGCGGGGGCGAAGTTCGGGTGGAAGCCGACGCCCTCGGTCCCGGCGACGCAGTGCGCGGGCCAGGAGTGGACGTAGTCGGGGTTGTCGGCGAAGTGCCCGCCGGGGGCGATGTGGTGGTCGCGGGTGGCCACCACGTGCCGGTAGCCGGCCGGGGCCTGCCCGATCAGCTCGGTGATGGCGGCGGCCACGTCGGCGCCGCCGGTCACCGCGAGGCTGCCTCCCTCGCAGAAGTCGTTCTGCACATCGACGACGATCAGGGCGCGGCGCATGGTCGGTGTCCTTCGGCTATGGGGTCGGGTGGGGAGCGGCCCGGCCGGTGAACCTCCGAGCCTATGGAACGACGGTCGGTGCGGACGGGGGGACGGGAGGGAGGGCGGGAGTCCTGACCCGCCCGTGACGGCACATGCCGTTCTAGCTACCCGAGCCTCCGTGCACGTACTCCGTCGGAATGACGGGTTCCCCCCGGGAGAGCTGTGTAGCCGACAGGGGGAGACCCGCACGGGCCGCCACGTGCCGGTCGCGGACCGCGTCCAGCGGCTCGCGCGCGACCACCTCGCCGCCCTTCACCAGCTGCACCAGGAGCTGCCGGTCGGCCAGGTCGTCGGGCACCTCGCCGGTGCCGACCACCTCGGCCTCGGCGACGCCGTACGCGTCCAGCCGCCGGGCGGCCCACTTCCGGCCGCCGACGGAGGTCTTGCCGCCGGAGGACCTCTTCGCCACCGGCACCAGCGGCGCCCGGGGGTCGTCGGAACCGGCGCGGGCGACGAGCTTGTAGACCATGGAGGCCGTCGGGTGCCCGGAGCCGGTCACCAGCTGGGTGCCCACCCCGTAGGCGTCCACGGGCGCCGCCGCCAGCGAGGCGATGGCGTACTCGTCCAGGTCCGAGGTCACGAGGATCCTCGTGCCGGTGGCGCCCAGCTCGTCCAGCTGCTGCCGCACCCGGTGCGCCACCAGCAGCAGGTCACCGGAGTCGATGCGCACGGCCCCCAGCTCCGGCCCGGCGACCTCGACGGCCGTACGGACCGCCTCGGCCACGTCGTAGGTGTCCACGAGCAGCGTCGTGCCCCGGCCCAGCGTCTCCACCTGGGCCCGGAAGGCGTCCCGCTCGCTGTCGTGCAGCAGGGTGAAGGCGTGGGCGGAGGTGCCCACGGTCGGGATGTTGTAGCGGAAGCCGGCCGCCAGGTCGGAGGTGGAGGTGAAGCCGCCGACGTACGCGGCCCGGGCGGCGGCCACCGCGGCCAGCTCGTGGGTGCGCCGGGCGCCCATCTCGATCAGCGGCCGGTCACCGGCGGCGGACGACATCCGGGAGGCCGCCGCGGCGATCGCCGAGTCGTGGTTGAGGATCGACAGGATCACCGTCTCCAGCAGCACGCACTCGGCGAAGCTGCCCTCGACCCGCATGATCGGCGAGCCCGGGAAGTACACCTCGCCCTCCGGGTAGCCCCAGATGTCACCCGAGAAGCGGTACGAGGCGAGCCAGTCCAGCGTCTCCTCGTCGACGATCCCCTTGCGGCGCAGGAAGCCGAGGACGTCGGCGTCGAAGCGGAAGTTCTCCACCGCGTCCAGGACGCGTCCGGTGCCGCCCACGACGCCGTAGCGGCGCCCCTCGGGCAGCCGCCTGGTGAAGACCTCGAAGACGCTGCGCCGCCCGGCCGTACCGGCCCGCAGCGCGCCCTGCAGCATCGTCAGCTCGTACTGGTCCGTGAAGAGCGCCGTCGAGGGAACGTCCACCGGCAGCCCAAGGTCCGCTGTGTTCATGACGAGGATGGTACTCCCTTTTCGTCGGTGTGACGATTTCTGGGGGTCGTGGCAGCATGGGCAGTGTGACGTCACCCGCACCCCTGGAGATCGAGCGCACCGAGTCGGCGGAGGAGGCCTTCGCCGTACCCGAGCCCGACGTCCCGTGGATCACCATCGTCCACAACGACCCGGTCAACCTCATGAGTTACGTGACGTACGTCTTCCAGACGTACTTCGGCTACTCCAAGGACAAGGCCACCAAACTCATGCTCGACGTCCACCACAAGGGCCGGGCGGTCGTCTCCAGCGGCACCCGCGAGGAGATGGAGCGCGACGTCCAGGCCATGCACGGCTACGGTCTGTGGGCCACCCTCCAACAGGACCGGAAGTAGCGAACCGCCTCCATGCCAGGACACTTCGAACCGCTCCCCGGCGGCGGCGCGGCCGTCGCCCTCGACGACGTCGAGATCTCCATCATCCGCTCCCTGGCCGTGCAGCTGATGGAGCTCATCGGCCCCGGCCCCGCCGAGGACGCCTCCGGCGACCCGCTCGCCGAGCTCTTCGCCGAGGGCCCGAGCGAACCGCCCGCCGACCCGGTGCTGCGCCGCCTCTTCCCGGACGCCTACGGCGACCCCGGGGGCGCCCCCTCGCCCGAGGACGCCGAGGAGCAGCGGGCGTACTCCGCCGAGTTCCGCCGCTACACCGAGAACGACCTGCGCGCGGGCAAGCGCGAGAACGCCCTCGCGGTGATCCGCTCCCTGGACGCGCTCGCCTCGGCCGGTGAGGGCGGGGCGGTGCTCGAGCTGGCGCCCGAGCAGTCGCGGCAGTGGCTCGGCGCCCTGAACGACCTGCGCCTGGCCATCGGCTCCCGCCTGGAGATCAGCGACGAGGACGACAACGACCTCCTCCTCCACCTCCCCGACGAGGACCCGCGCAAGCCGATGGTGATGGCGTACCTGTGGCTCGGCGGCCTCCAGGAGACGCTGGTCTCGACGCTCATGCCGTGAACCGGCGCCACCGGCGCATCCGGCACCGTATGTGCCGGATGCGCCGGATGTCCGGACAAGTCGCTGATCCGTTCGCTCAGCGGACGCTCAAATCCGGATAACGATCGCGTCACCGAGCCCGCCTCCTATGGGCCCCCGGGTGCGTTTTGTCCGCTTCTCTCTGTGGGGCACGTCACACCTCGCCCGCGCGATCAGTGCGGCGGCCGCGGTACACCTTCACGACCGCCCGGCGAACGCCACCCGAACGTTCGGCCGGGTGCGCCACCGAGCCGGTCACCGCCGGCCAGGCACGAGCGAACAGCTCAGCTCCATCAGTCCGGGGGGATCGTGACCCGATCTGCGGCCGACCAGCGGCCCGGATCGGCATGGAGAAAGGCGCACCACCCATGACCTCACCGCAGGTCGACAAAGAGGCCGTACCCGAGGAGGGGTACGAGCGCGGCCTCAACAGCCGTCAGGTCCAGATGATCGCGATCGGCGGCGCGATCGGCGTCGGCCTCTTCCTGGGGGCCGGGGCGAACATCGCCAAGGCCGGGCCCAGCCTGATCGTCATGTACGCCCTCGCCGGCGTCATCATCTTCTTCATCATGCGGGCGCTCGGCGAGCTCCTGCTCTACCGCCCCGTCTCGGGCTCCTTCGCCGAGTACTCGCGCGAGTTCCTCGGCCCGTTCTTCGGCTACTTCACCGGCTGGACGTACTGGCTGATGTGGGTGGTCACCGGCATGGCGGAACTCACCGCCGCCGCCATCTACATCAACTACTGGTTCCCGGCGATCCCGCAGTGGACGTCGGCGCTGGTCTTCCTGATCATCCTGTTCGCGGCCAACCTGATCTCGGTGAAGCTGTTCGGCGAGATCGAGTTCTGGTTCTCGATGATCAAGGTCACCGCGATCATCGGCATGATCGTGATCGGCCTCGGCGTGCTCACCCTCGGCTTCAGCCAGGCCGGTGACACCGCCTCCGTCTCCAACCTGTGGGCCTTCGACGGCTTCTTCCCCAAGGGCATCGGCTCGTCCCTGATGACCCTGCAGGGCGTCATGTTCGCCTACCTCGCCGTCGAGCTCGTCGGCGTCACGGCGGGCGAGTCCGAGAACCCGGAGAAGACCCTCCCCAAGGCGATCAACACCCTGCCCTGGCGCATCGCGCTGTTCTACGTCGGCGCGCTCACCGTCATCCTGTGCGTGGTCAAGTGGACCGAGTTCTCCGACGGGGTCAGCCCCTTCGTGAAGGCGTTCGCGGTCATCGGCATCCCGGCCGGCGCCGGCATCGTCAACTTCGTCGTGCTGACCGCCGCCCTGTCGTCCTGCAACTCCGGCATGTACTCCACCGGCCGCATGCTGCGCAACCTCGCCGACAACGGCGAGGCCCCGCGGGTCTTCCAGCGGCTGTCGTCCACCAAGACCCCGGCGCTCGGCATCGCCACCTCGGTGGTCTTCATGGGCATCGGCGTGGTCCTGAACTACACCGTCCCGGAGAAGGCCTTCGGCTACGTCACCTCCGTCGCCACCGCGGCCGGCATCTGGACCTGGCTGATGATCCTGGTCAGCCACGTCCTCTACCGCCGCCACGTCGTCGCGGGCCGGCTGCCCGCCTCGTCCTTCCCGGCGCCCGGCGGCTCGGTCTGCTCCTACGTCGCCATCGCGTTCCTGCTCTTCGTCACCGCCCTGATCGCGATCGACGCGGACGCCCGCATCTGCCTGTACGTGATGGCCGGCTGGGCCGTCGCCCTGGGCATCGGCTGGGCCGTCCTCAAGAGCCGCAACCCGGAGGTCACCAAGCGCCGCGAGCCGGACTTCGAGAAGGTCGGCTGACCCCCGCGCAGGGCGCCCGGTCGCGGGGAGTACTCGTGGCACTCCCCGCGGCGGCCGCTCAGGGCGTCCGGCATTCGGGCCGCCGCGTACCACCCCTCGGTACGCGGCGGCCCGTCTGCTTATCCTGAGCCCCATGCTGACCATCACCCAGGCCCTGTACGACAAGATCGTCGCCCACGCGCGCGAGGACCACCCCGACGAGGCGTGCGGCGTGGTGGCGGGCCCGGTGGGCTCCGGCCGCCCCGAGCGCTTCATCCCCATGCTGAACGCGGCCCGCTCGCCCACCTTCTACGAGTTCGACTCCCAGGACCTGCTGAAGCTGTACCGCGAGATGGACGACAACGACGAGGAGCCGGTGGTCATCTACCACTCCCACACCGCGACCGAGGCCTACCCCTCCCGCACCGACATCTCCTACGCCAACGAGCCCGGCGCCCACTACGTCCTGGTCTCCACCGCCGACGCCGACGGCGCCGGAGAGTTCCAGTTCCGCTCCTTCCGGATCCTGGAGGGCGAGGTCACCGAGGAGGAGGTCGAGGTCGTCGAGGCGTACTGATCCCACATGCCGGCACCGCTGCGTCCGGGATGTGAGATCACACTCCGGATCCCGGACCGGGAATCGATACGATGACCCCATGGTTCTTATCGACGTGAGCGACAAGGCGCAGGGCACGCTGCTCGTGGCGCGGCTGCACGTCGACCTGTGCAGGCTGAACAGCGCCATCTGTTGACGTTCCGCCGCCGCCGTACGGCCGTGAGCCGCGGCGGCTCCCCCCGGTGCCCCGGGCCCCGGGGACACCAGCGCGCGCCGTTTCGAACCTACGACACCTTCCGACAGGAGCCCTCAGCCATGGCCATCGAGGTCCGCATCCCGACCATCCTCCGCCAGTACACCGACGGTCAGAAGGCGGTGGAGGGCACCGGGAACACCCTCGCCGAGCTCTTCGCCGACCTCGAGACCCGGCATGCGGGCATCCAGGCCCGCATCGTGGACGGCGAGCAGCTGCGCCGCTTCGTCAACGTCTACCTGAACGACGAGGACGTCCGCTTCCTCGACGGCATCAACACCAAGCTCGCCGACGGCGACAACGTCACGATCCTGCCGGCCGTGGCCGGCGGTATGGCCTGATCGGCGATGCGGTACGACTCCCCGCTGGCCGCGGTGGGCAACACCCCCCTGGTGCGCCTGCCGCGGCTGTCGCCGTCCCCCGACGCCCGCATCTGGGCCAAGCTGGAGGACCGCAACCCCACCGGCTCGGTCAAGGACCGCCCGGCCCTGTTCATGATCGAGCAGGCGGAGAAGGACGGTCGTCTCACCCCGGGCTGCACCATCCTCGAGCCGACCAGCGGCAACACCGGCATCTCGCTCGCCATGGCCGCCAAGCTCAAGGGCTACCGCATGGTGTGCGTGATGCCCGAGAACACCTCGCAGGAGCGCCGGGACCTGCTCGGCATGTGGGGCGCGCAGATCATCTCCTCCCCGGCCGCGGGCGGCTCCAACACCGCCGTGCGGGTCGCCAAGGAGCTCGCCGCCGAGCACCCCGACTGGGTGATGCTCTACCAGTACGGCAACCCCGACAACGCCGGCGCGCACTACGCCACCACCGGCCCCGAGATCCTCGCCGACCTGCCCTCGATCACGCACTTCGTGGCCGGCCTCGGCACCACGGGCACCCTGATGGGCGTCGGCCGCTACCTGCGCGAGCACAAGCCCGACGTGAGCGTCGTCGCCGCCGAGCCCCGCTACGACGACCTGGTCTACGGCCTGCGCAACCTCGACGAGGGCTTCGTCCCCGAGCTGTACGACGCCTCCGTCCTCACCACCCGCTTCTCGGTCGGCTCCGCCGACGCGGTCACCCGCACGCGCGAACTGCTCCAGCAGGAGGGCATCTTCGCCGGCGTCTCCACCGGCGCGGCCCTGCACGCGGCCATCGGCGTCGCGAAGAAGGCGCTGAAGGCGGGGGAGTCCGCCGACGTCGTCTTCGTCGTCGCCGACGGCGGCTGGAAGTACCTGTCGACCGGCGTGTACACGGCCGCGACGACGGAGGAGGCCATCGAGACGCTCCAGGGCCAGCTCTGGGCGTAGGCCGACCCCGCACGTCGAAGGCCCGAGGGGCCGAAGGGCCGGAGGCACACCTCCGGCCCTTTTCGCGCGCCCGGGACGGTCACCCCGCGAGATACCGCACCTGGTCCCACAGCACCGGGTCCACCACGCCCACCCGGCGCCGGAAGTCCCCCACCGGGACCTCGCGCAACTCGTCCGTCTCCAGGAAGCTCGCCCGCCCCTGCGCGTCCCCGACGGAACCCGGGGGCAGCGCGATCACTCCCGCCCGCTCGTCCCGGAACCTCGTCGTGATCTTCGCGACGGTCGCCCGCTCCCCGCGCACCGACAGCACCAGACACGGCCGGTCCTTGCTCCCGGGCCCGTCCTCGTAGGGCACCCCGGCCCACCAGATCTCCGCCGGCCGCGGCCGGCCCGCGTCCGCGCCGGCCCGCCCCCTGGGACGGGGGAGCCGGATCCGGCGAGCCCGGGGCGGCCGCCGTCCCCGGCCCCACCCGTCGACGAGCGTGGCGACCAGCGCGAGCAGCACCACCGCGGCGAAGGCGAGCCACCAGGACGTGTCCATGTCCCGACGGTACCGGCGCGGACCGCCTCCGCGCGCCCCCGCACGGCACCCGGAAGCCCTGCTTCCAGCCGAACCGGTGACAGCACAGGTGAGTTCGCCCACAACAGCCCCTGGCGGAGGAGCGACCAAAGGTTTTGCGCCTTACGCTCGACGAACCGCACGACCCCCGTCTTCACATCCCCGCCAGCGGAGGTTTCTGCTTCATGAAGCTCACCGTCGTCGGCTGCTCGGGGTCGTTCCCGTCCGCGGAGTCGGCCTGCTCGAGCTACCTCGTCGAGGCCGACGGCTTCCGGCTGCTTCTCGACCTGGGCAACGGCGCCCTGGGCGAGCTGCAGCGCCACTGCGGTCTCTACGACCTCGACGCGATCTTCCTCAGCCATCTGCACGCCGATCACTGCATCGACATGTGCGCGTACTTCGTGGCGCGCTACTACCGGCACGACGGCGGCCGCTGCGCGCCCCTCCCGGTCTTCGGGCCCGAGGGCACGGAACACCGGCTGACCACCGCCTACGCCGACACCCCCTCGGCCTCCTCCATGAGCGAGGTCTTCGACTTCCACACGGTCAAGCCGTCCACCTTCGAGATCGGCCCGTTCCTCGTGCACACCGAGCGCGTCGCGCACCCGGTCGAGGCGTACGGCATCCGCATCGAGCACGGCGGGACGGCGCTGACCTACTCCGGCGACACGGGAGTGAGCCCGGCCCTGGACGAACTCGCCCGCGACGCCGACCTGTTCCTGTGCGAGGCCGCCTTCACGCACGGCAAGGAGAACATCCCCGACCTGCACCTCAACGGCCGCGAGGCGGGTGAGACCGCGGCCCGCGCCCACGCCCGCCGCTTGGTCCTCACCCACATCCCCCCGTGGACCGACCCGCAGGTCAACCTCGCCGACGCCCGCGCGGTGTACGACGGCCCGGTGGGGCTGGCGGCGCCGGGGGCGACGTACGAGATCTGACACGGGACGGCCGGGGCCCCGGGAGCCGCAACGGCTCCCGGGGCCCCGGTGTCATGTCGTACGAGGACGGCTCACGCCTTCGCGGTGTCCTCGACCTCCTCCTCGGGCTCCCGGCCCGGGGTCGGCAGGTTGAACTTGACGATGGCGAAGCGGAAGAGCACGTAGTAGATCACCGCGAAGACCAGACCGATCGGGATGATCAGCCAGGGCTTGGTCGCCAGGTTCCAGTTGAGGGCGTAGTCGATGAAGCCCGCCGAGAAGGTGAAGCCCGCGTGCACTCCGAGCGCCCAGGTGATCGCCATGGACAGGGCGGTCAGCAGCGCGTGGATCACGTACAGCGCCGGGGCGATGAACATGAACGCGAACTCGATCGGCTCGGTCACACCGGTCACGAAGGACGTCAGCGCGAGGGAGACCATCATGCCCGTCACGGCCTTGCGGCGCTCCGGGCGGGCGGCGTGCGCGATGGCGATGGCGGCGGCCGGCAGACCGAACATCATGATCGGGAAGAAGCCGGACATGAACTGTCCCGCGTCCGGGTCCCCGGCGAAGAAGCGGTTCAGGTCGCCGTGGACCACCTCGCCGGCGGCGTTGGTGAAGTCACCGATCTGGAACCAGGAGACGGTGTTGACGAACTGGTGCATGCCGACCGGGATCAGCGCGCGGTTGATGAGACCGAACAGGCCCGCACCGACGGCGCCCAGCCCGGTGATCCACTCACCGACGTTCGAGATGCCCTCGCCGATCGGTTCCCAGACCAGGCCGAAGAAGACGCCCACCGCGGTGCCGACGAAGGCCATGATGATCGGGACGAGACGGCGGCCGTTGAAGAAGCCGAGCCAGTCCACCAGCTTCTTGCGGTGGTAGCGCTGCCACAGCACCGCGGCCAGCAGGCCCATCAGGATGCCGCCGAGGACACCGGGGTTGTTGTAGGTGGCGGCTATGTCCGCGCCGTCCTGCACCTTCGCCTCGGTGACGGGGAACGCCTTCAGGACGTTGCTGTAGACCAGGAAGCCCACCAGGGCGGCCAGCGCGGTGGAGCCGTCGGCCTTCTTCGCGAAACCGATCGCGACACCGATGCAGAACAGCATCGGCAGGTTGTCGAAGATCGCGCCACCGGCCGTGGCGAACACCGCCGTGACCTTGTCGGGCAGGTTCAGCTTCTCCTGGACGTCGGTTTGACCGAGTCGCAGCAGGATGCCGGCCGCCGGCAGTACGGCGATCGGGAGCTGAAGGCTGCGGCCGACCTTCTGCAGGCCCTGGAAAAGACCTGATCCCCGCTTCTTTGCGGGGGCCGCCGATGCGGTGGCGGTGCTCATACTTCCTCCATCGGGTGGTGGTCTACACCACTCAGTGGTGTAGACCTGTTGTAGCACGATGAAGGCCGCGCAAGGAACCCGCGAATCCTGCTACCGGCGGGCTACCCACCGTGCCCGCCCGGGCCCCCGGCCGGAACCCTCCTCGGAGCGCACCGAAAAGCCCCCGGGCCACGAGGTCCGAGGGCTTGGACAGCCGCCTCCAGCCTAAGCAATCACGCCTTCGTGGCGTCCTCCACCTCCTCCTCCGGCTCCCGCCCCGGAGTCCTCAGGTCGAACTTCGTGATCGCGAGGCGGAAGACGGCGTAATAGACCGCCGCGAGGACCAGACCGATCGGAACGATCAGCCACGGCCTGGTGGCCAGGTTCCAGTTGATGACGTAGTCGATCAGCCCGGCCGAGAAGCTGAACCCGTCCTTCACCCCCAGCCCCCACGTCACCGCCATCGACACGCCCGTCAGCACCGCGTGGACCGCGTACAGCACCGGCGCGACGAAGAGGAACGAGTACTCCAGCGGCTCGGTGATCCCGGTCACGAACGACGTCAGCCCCACCGACAGCATCAGCCCGCCCACCTCCTTGCGGCGGTGCGGCTTCGCGCAGTGCGTGATCGCCAGCGCGGCGGCCGGCAGGGCGAACATCATGATCGGGAAGAAACCGGTGGTGAACTGGCCCGCGGTCGGGTCGCCCGCCAGGAACATGTTGATGTCGCCGTGCACCACCGTGCCGTCCGGCCTGGTGTAGCTGCCGAACTGGAACCACATCGGCACGTTCAGGAACTGGTGCAGCCCGATCACCAGCAGCGCCCGGTTCGCCACGCCGAACACACCCGCGCCCCACGCGCCCAGGTCGCTGAGCCAGTCGCTGAAACCCTCCAGCGCGTCGCCGATCGGCGGCCAGGCCCACAGGCACAGCGCCGCGAACAGGATCGCCACGAACGCCATGATGATCGGCACCAGCCGGCGGCCGTTGAAGAAGCCCAGCCAGTCCACCAGCCGGGTGCGGTGGAACCGCTGCCAGAAGTAGGCCGTCAGCAGCCCCATGACGATGCCGCCGAACACCCCCGGGTTCTGGTACGTGAAGGCGGTCACCGTCTCCGCCCCCTCGGTCACCCGGCACCCGACCTGCGGCACCGCCCGCGACCCCTCCGGGCAGTCCTCCGGGAACTGCCGCAGCACGTTGAAGTAGACGAGGAACCCCGCCACCGCCGCCAGCGCCGTCGAGCCGTCCGCCTTCTTCGCCATGCCGATGGCCACGCCGACGCAGAACAGCAGCGGCAGCCCCAGCGAACCGTCCAGCAGCGCGCCGCCCGCGCCCGCCGTCACCTTCGAGACGTTCGTCCAGCCCAGCCCCTCGTCGCCGAACACGTCCGGCTGCCCCAGCCGGTTGAGGATGCCCGCCGCCGGCAGCACCGCGATCGGCAGCTGAAGACTCCGGCCCATCTTCTGCAGACCCTGGAACAACCGGTTCCAGCGTTCGCGCGGGGAACCGACCGTCTTCCCGGCGCCGGCGGAGCTGTCGGTGCTCATCCGGTCCCCTTCGCTCGGCGCCGCTCGACGGGTTTGGCGACACTCCGCCTGGTGGTGTAGACCAGTCGGAGGACGGTTCCGCTGTCGTGACGCCATCATTCGGTACCCACGACATGACCGCTCGCAAAGATGGGCCAACTGTGGGTTACTGCGACAAAGCGGTTCGGATCAGGGAGAACGAACATGGCCACCAAGGCTGAGAAGATCGTTGCCGGGCTCGGCGGCATCGACAACATCGAAGAGGTCGAAGGCTGCATCACCCGCCTGCGCACCGAGGTCGTCGACCCGGCCAAGGTCGACGAAGCCGCCCTGAAGGCCGCAGGCGCCCACGGCGTCGTCAAGATGGGCAGCGCCATCCAGGTCGTCATCGGCACCGACGCCGACCCCATCGCCGCCGAGATCGAAGACATGATGTGAGCCCCGCTCACCCCCAGGGGCCCCCACCCCACCGCGGGAGGGGCCCCTTCCCCGTGTCCGGCTAGGCTCGACGCCATGTCTCGAATCGACGGCCGCACCCCCGAACAACTCCGCCCGGTCACCATCGAACGCGGCTGGAGCAAGCACGCCGAAGGCTCCGTCCTCGTCTCCTTCGGCGACACCAAGGTCCTCTGCACCGCCTCCCTCACCGAGGGCGTCCCGCGGTGGCGCAAGGGCAGCGGCGAAGGCTGGGTCACCGCCGAGTACGCCATGCTCCCCCGCGCCACCAACACCCGCGGCGACCGCGAGTCCGTCAAGGGCCGCATCGGCGGCCGCACCCACGAGATCAGCCGCCTCATCGGCCGCTCCCTGCGCGCCGTCGTCGACTACAAGGCCCTCGGCGAGAACACCGTCGTCCTCGACTGCGACGTCCTCCAGGCCGACGGCGGCACCCGCACCGCCGCCATCACCGGCGCCTACGTCGCCCTCGCCGACGCCGTCGCCTGGGCCCGGTCCAGGAAACTCGTCCGCCCCGGCCGCCAGCCCCTCACCGGCACCGTCAGCGCCGTCTCCGTCGGCATCGTCGGCGGCGTCCCCCTCCTCGACCTCTGCTACGAGGAGGACGTCAAGGCCGACACCGACATGAACGTCGTCTGCACCGGCGACGGCCGCTTCGTCGAGGTCCAGGGCACCGCCGAGGCCGAACCCTTCGCCCGCGACGAACTGGACGCCCTCCTCGACCTCGCCGTCGCCGGCTGCGCCGAACTCGCCGCCGCACAGCGCGCCGCGCTTGATACCGTCCTCGAAAAGTAAAGGACGCACCAAGAAGGGTGGTCGACGCGGAGCAACCGCGCCGGCCGTCCCCGCGTCTGAACGAGTACGGGCGCGCGGCTCGACCCCGCGCGCCCGGCCAGTGAACCGGGCCGACCACCGGCCCGACGAGGGAGGGACCGTTCCATGGCCGCGAGCCGCCGACGCCGCACCGCAGCCGTCGCCGCCACCCTGGCGGCCGTCGCGCTGACCGCCGGACTCACCACCGGCTGCGACGCCGTCGACAAGGCACTGGACTGCGTCCAGACCGCCGACGCCGTCGCCGACAGCGTCACCGACATGCAGCAGGCCGTCGAGAACGCCTCCAACGACGTCACCCAGCTCGAGGAATCCCTCGCCTCCATCGACAAGAACCTCGACGAGATCGGCGACAAGACCGACAACGCCGACGTCTCCAAGGCCGTCGACGACCTGGGCAAGGCCGTCGACAACGTCCGCACGTCGATCGAGAACGGCGACAAGACCCCCGACATAGGCCCCGTCACCGACGCGGCCGGCGAACTGACGAAGGTCTGCACCCCGTAGGCGCACCGCGGGGAGCGGAACGGACCGGAACGGAACGGCCCATGGGGCCCGGGATACTGGACCCCATGACCCGCCTGATCCTCGCCACCCGCAACGCCGGAAAGATCACCGAACTGAGGGCCATCCTCGCCGAGGCCGGCCTGCCCCACGACCTCGTCGGCGCCGACGCCTACCCCGACGTCCCCGACGTCAAGGAGACCGGCGTCACCTTCGCCGAGAACGCCCTCCTCAAGGCCCACGCCCTCGCACAGGCCACGGGCCTGCCCGCCGTCGCCGACGACTCCGGCCTCTGCGTCGACGTCCTGAACGGCGCCCCCGGCATCTTCTCCGCCCGCTGGGCGGGCCGCCACGGCGACGACCGGGCCAACCTGGACCTCCTCCTGGCCCAGCTCTCGGACATCGCCGACGAACACCGGGGCGCCCACTTCGCCTGCGCGGCGGCCCTCGCACTGCCCGACGGCACCGAGCGGGTGGTCGAGGGCCGGCTCACGGGCACCCTGCGCCACGAGCCCGCCGGCACGAACGGCTTCGGCTACGACCCGATCCTCCAGCCGGAGGGCGAGACGAGGACGTGCGCGGAACTCTCCCCCGCCGAGAAGAACGCGATCAGCCACCGCGGCAAGGCCTTCCGCGAACTGGTTCCGGTGGTACGGGAGCTGCTGGGCTGACCGCAGAAGAGCCCCGCACCTTTGAATCCAAGGTGCGGGGCTCGTTTCGCCTGTGCGCCCGGTCGGATTCGAACCGACAAACACGACCACCTAAAGATCGCCGCTCGGCCATTGGCGTACGGGCGCTGGCCGCGCACAACATTACCGGGCCTGAGTATGCCGCCGCTGGCCGCCTCTGCACCAGGTCTCCGTGGATGCGTGGCAGTTGGGGCAGAGCAGTCGCAGGTTCTCCTTCCGGTCGTCGCTCCAGTCCCCGTTGATGTGATCGATCTCCAGGGTCATCGGCCTGCCGAGCCATTCGGGCGCCGTACCGCACTCGGCGCACTCGTAAGGCACACCGACTTCTCGGAGCGCCCGACGCAGGAGGGCGGTCCTCGTGCGGCGTCGGCCCTCGTGCTTGACCAGGATGTCCTCGGGCTGCCTGAGAGGAACCGCGCCTGGCTTGCCGCGCCGATGGGCCTGCCCCAGGAAATGCGCCGTCGAGACGTTGTCCTCAGCGATCCACTGGCGCAAGAGGGCGCGTTGCGCACCGTTGTCCGGACGCCCCAGCCGAC
This sequence comes from Streptomyces griseomycini, assembly GCF_014203535.1. Lineage (GTDB taxonomy): Bacteria > Actinomycetota > Actinomycetes > Streptomycetales > Streptomycetaceae > Streptomyces > Streptomyces griseomycini. The sequence goes on along the minus strand of NZ_JACHJI010000009.1, from coordinate 250,614 downwards.
GCAGCAACTGGGCGATCGAGATCGAGTCGGCTACTGCCGCACCCAGCTCTTCTGCGGTGGGGCGCGGCGGTTTGCCGGAAGGGCTGAAATGGGAGATGTCTAGGCCGAAGTGCGCGAACCGCCTCGTGAGGTATCCGTGGAGACTTCCGTAGGGCTGAGTGCCGAAGAAGGCGATGACCTCGTCGAGGCTGGAGCACTGTTCGGCTGCTTGCTCCAGCCGTTCGCGGGTGTACTGGTTGCCGCTCATGCGCGGCCCTCGGCGCGTGCCTTGCCGCGTCCCCGGTAGTTGTCTGTCGTCGAGTGGCAGTTGGGGCAGAGGAAACGAAGATTCGTGATGCGGTTGTCCCACCAGTTCCCGTCGATGTGGTCGACCTCCAGTGGGAGCGGACGCCCTCGCCAGACGTTTTCCACGCCACAGAGCGCACACCGCTCCGGCACCCCCGATGCGGTCATGGCCCACTTGAGCCGGTCACTTTGAATGCGCCGGGCACAGGCGGGTTCTTGCGCGACGAGCAGGCCCTCCGGTGACCGTGGCCGCTTCGGCCGGCCGCGCCCGGTGGGCAGCTGAAAATGTGACGTGTCGATGCCGTACGCCTTGATCCGTCGGCTGATGTGGGTGTGGTGTCCGCCGGCCACAGCCAGCCCGAGATGCCGGAGCACCTCGCACATGTTGGTCGACGCCGAGACGGCTTCCTGAAGGATCTCCCTCGTCCACTTCACCCCCTCCCGCTCGAAGTGGGAGACATCCACCCCGAGCTTCTTCATCCGCTCGAGCAAGTACTGCCGTGTCGAACTCTTCGGATCCACCCCCAACCGCACCAGCGCCTCCGTCAGTGTCCGTGCTCCCCGAGCCGCCTCCTCCAGGCGTTCCCTGGTGTACGCACTGGCCCCCATCGAGTCCCCTCCGTCGTTCCGCGTCCGGCTGTCCGTTCGCGGTCTCGTACGGAGTAACGAACCGGTTATCGGACGGTCACGTGCGGAATGCGGAACGGCCCGTACCGGTGATCGGGTACGGGCCGTTCCGAGGGGGCGCGGGTCAGATGGCCAGGTCCTTGATGATCTTGGCCACGTGGCCCGTCGCCTTGACGTTGTACAGGGCGCGTTCGACCCTGCCCTCCTCGTCGACGACGACCGTGGAGCGGATGACGCCGACCACCGTCTTGCCGTAGAGCTTCTTCTCGCCGTAGGCGCCGTACGCCTCCAGGACCCGCTTGTCGGGGTCGGCGAGGAGGGTGACCCTCAGGGACTCCTTCTCGCGGAACTTCGCCAGCTTCTCCGGCTTGTCGGGGGAGACGCCGATCACGTCGTAGCCCGCGCCGGCGAGCAGGTCGAGGTTGTCGGTGAAGTCGCAGGCCTGCTTGGTGCAGCCGGGGGTGAGCGCGGCCGGGTAGAAGTAGACGATGACCTTGCGGCCCCTGCGGTCGGCCAGGGACACCTCGTTGCCGTCGGCGTCGGGCAGGGTGAAGGCGGGGGCCTCGTCCCCGGGCTGGAGGCGTTCGCTCATCGGTCTGGTCTCCTCGTACGTACGCGCTGCGTGGATCGGGTGCCGGGAACGAGGGTAACCGGGGGTCCTGACAGTGCGGCGCGGCGCGAAGCTGACAGACTGTCCGGCACAGGTATCAGCGGATTTCGGAGGCGACACGGTGGCGGACACGGCGGACACCAGAACCCCGGCGCAGATCGAGGCGGACATCAGGCGCCGTCGTGCGGTGCTGGCCGAGACCCTGGACGAGATCGGCGTGCGGGTGCACCCGAAGACGATCGTGGGGGACGCGAAGGCCAGGGTCGTCGCCAACGTGGACCACACGCTCGGGCGGGCCTACGTCCGCGTCAACCACGTGGTGAGCGACGTGAAGGCGCAGTTCGTGGACGCGGAGGGCGCGCCCCGGCTGGAGCGGGTGGTGCCGGCGGCGCTGCTGGTGGTCGGGGTCGTGGGGCTGCTGACGATGACCGCGCGGCGGCGCAAGGGCTGACCCGCCCGCGTGCGGATGTGGTGAAGGCAGGTAGGTTTCAGGACGTGAGCGCCAACAGACACGAGCACAGCCCCCAGCACGACAAGCTGCCCATCCGGATGCTGCACGACCGCGTACTCGTGCGGCAGGACACGAGTGAGGGCGAGCGGCGTTCCGGGGGCGGGATCCTGATCCCCGCGACGGCGGCGGTGGGCCGTCGGCTGGCCTGGGCCGAGGTCGTCGCGGTGGGGCAGAACGTACGGACCGTGGAGCCGGGTGACCGGGTGCTGTTCGATCCGGAGGACCGGGCGGAGGTCGAGGTGCGGGGCGTCGGGTACGTGCTGATGCGGGAGCGGGATCTGCACGCCGTGGCCGCGGACCGGTTCGAGGGTTCCGAGGATTCGACCGGCCTGTACCTGTAGTCCCGCTGGTTCCGCTGGTTCCGCGAAGGAACCGGGGAGGGGCCGGTGACCGTGGTCACCGGCCCCTCCCGGCTGTTCCGGGTAGGGTGGAGGGACCCGTGCGGAAGCCGCACGGCTTCACGGGCCCCGACGAGACGCGCCGTACCGGGGTGAAGGAAAAGACGACGCACCCCCGTTTCCGTTCGTGTCCCGGAGGTGCCTGGTCATGGCATGGGTCCTGCTCGTCGTCGCCGGTCTGCTGGAGGTCGGCTGGGCGATCGGCATGAAGTACACCGAGGGTTTCACCCGCCTCGTTCCCAGTGTTCTCACGGGGGCCGGCATCGTCGGCAGCATGCTGCTGCTGTCGTACGCCGCCCGGACGCTGCCCATCGGCACCGCCTACGGAGTGTGGGTGGGGATCGGCGCGGCCGGGGCGGCGGTGCTGGGCATGGCGGTGCTGGGGGAGCCGGTGACCGCCGCCCGGATCTTCTTCATCTGCCTGCTGGTGGTGGCCGTGGTGGGGCTGAAGGCGACCTCCGGTCACTGAGCGGGCGGCCGGGTCCGGTGCCGGGGCGGGCCGTCGTCCCGGCACCGGACCCGCCGTGTCACTCCCCGTCGCGCAGCCGGGCCGCCAGGGCGGTCAGCGGCTCGGTCTCCTCGGTGTGGCCGAGGGCGGTCAGGCGGGAGACCGCCGCGTCGAGGCGGGCGAGGGCGGGGGCGGGGCGTTCCAGGTAGACGCCCTCCACGGCGCCCGCGAGGCGGACGCACTCGGCCCACTCGCCGGCGTGGTCCTGCTCCGGTCCCGGTTCGCCGAGCAGGGCGAGGGCCTTTTCCAGGGCGGTCAGGGCGTCCTCGTGGGCGCCGGCGTAGGCGTTGACCCGTCCGTGCTCGTAGGCCAGGGCGGGGTCCAGCGGGCGGCCGTGGGCCTCGTACGCGGCGGCGCGGGCCTCGTCGGCGATCCGGCCGGCGTCGGCGAGGAAGGCGCGGGCGTCGGCCAGGCCGTCGGGGCCCTGCTGCTGGGCCTGGAGGCGGGCGAGTTCGCGCAGGCAGTTGCTGAGCACCTCGTAGCGCGGGGCCCGGGCGTGGGCGGCGAGTGCCTGGTCGGCGGCCTTGCGGGCCCGGTCGAACTCGCCGGACTCGGCGAGGAGCACGGCCGTCTCCGCGGCGATCATGGCGTGGCTGCCCGGGTCGTCGTCCCAGCCGGCCGACTCGGCGGCGAGGGCGACCAGTTCCGCCGTGGCGGCCTTGAGGTCCCCTCCCGCGTGCAGGGCGCGGGCGCGGGTCAGGCGCAGTTGGGCGACGAGCCGGTCGTCCAGCTCTCCGGCGGTGACGTCCGGTTCGGTCAGCAGGGAGTCGAGCAGCGCGATGCAGTCCTCGACGCGGCCCAGGTCGAGGCTGAGCCGGGCCGCGTTGGCGTAGGTGCAGAACGCGTCCGTCCGGCTGCCGTGGCGGAGGTCCAGCTCCGCCGAGCGCGTCAGGTGCCGCAGCGCCTCGTCGGGCCGGCCCAGGTGCATGCAGGCCTCGGCCAGGTCGCCGTGGACGCGGGCGGTGCCGACCGTCTCGGCCGGCCAGTCGGCGGCCAGGCGCAGGCTTTCGGTCAGGTCCGCGTGCGCGGCCTGCGCGTCCCGGAGGCCGAGCCGGATCCGGCCGCGCAGGCCGAGCGCGCGGGGCAGGTGCCAGGCCGGGCCGTGGGTCCTCAGCCGGTCGAGGAGGCCGTCGAGCTCGGTGACCGCGGCGGGCAGGTCGCCGGACATGGCGTGGGTGGTGGCCCGCAGCAGCCGGGCTCCGGCGATCTGTCCGGCGACGTCGTGCCGGGTGGCGAACGCGTGCAGCAGGTCCACCTCGGCGAGGACCGGTGCGACGTGCTCCTCGCTCCCCGACGTCTGCAGGCGCAGGCCGAGCGCGGTCGCCCGCAGTCGCAGCAGGCGGGCCTCCTGGTGCGGGGCGAGGCCGGGCGTCTCCTCGTGCAGGCGGACCATGGCCGCGTGGGCGGCGGTCAGCGCGGCGACCTTCGCCCCGGCCGCGCCGGTGGCCCTCGTCCCGGCGCCGTCGGTGTCCTCCGCCTCCTGCGTCTTCGCCGCGCCGGTGGCCTCCGCGGGGAGTTCGGCGGCGGCGAGCAGGGCGCAGGCGCGGGCGAGCGCCGCGTGTCCCGGCTCTCCGGCGTCCTCGTACAGGCCCGCGGCCTCCTCGTGGAGGGCGGCGGCGTCGGCGTGCTCGTCCTTGTCGCCCGCCCGGCTCGCCTCGTCGGCCAGCAGGTCCGCGTGCAGCCGGACGAGCGGGCCCACGGCCGGGTCGTCCGGGTGGGCGTAGCCGCGGGCGGTGACGAGCGTGCGCAGCCGCGCCCAGCAGGCGTCCGCGTCCGGGTGCCCCTGCTCGTCCAGCGACCGCGCCCGCAGGATGAGCTCGGGCAGCGACTCGGGGAGGGTGGCGGCCGTGCGGGCGGCGGGCGCGGCGGCCGGGGTGGCGGGGGCGGCCGGGGCCACGTCGTCGAGGCTGCGGGTGCGCAGGGTCAGTTCCAGTGCGTCCAGCAGCGGGGCGCGGTCGAGGCGGGTCCTGCGGCGGTCGGTGTGGGCCGGGGTGCCGTTGCGGGCGTCGAAGCGGGCGGCGAGGTCGTCGGCGCGGCCGCGCACCTCGGCGCGCAGGCCGGCCACCGTCCAGGTGCGGCCCGCGAATCCGGCGGCGGGCAGTGCGCCGTGGCCAAGGAGTTCGACGCGCTGGAGGAGGACCTCCACGCCGGTGAGGAGGTCCAGCAGGTCCCGCGGCGAGTCCACCTCGTCGAACAGGGTCCGGTTCTCGGCGAGCAGTTCCAGGCCGCGGGCCTCGTTGCCGGTGAGCGCGCAGAACTCCAGGTGCCGGCCGACCTCTCCGGCCATCGAGGGGTTGCGGCGGCAGCCGCGGTAGCCGGCGAGGTGCAGTGCGCGGGCCTCGTCGGTGCGGCCGGTGCGCAGCAGGGGCAGCAGCGCGTACGAGACGGAGCGGGCCGGTTCCTCCTGGCAGGACTCCTTCCCGGCCAGGACGGGCTCCCAGGTGCGCAGTGCCCGCTCGTCGTCGCCCGCCTCGAGGTGGTACAGGGCGCGGTCGCAGGTCTCGCAGGCCTCGCAGTCGCTGAGCCGGGTGCGGGCGCGGCCGGCCCACAGCTCGTAGGCGAGGGCGGTGTCCTCGCCGACGTGGGCGGCGAGCTGGTAGGCCTGTCCGTAGTAGGGCTGGAGGTCCAGGCCGGCCCTCTCGTAGCGGTCGCGCATCTCCGTCAGCCACTGGCGCAGGCTGGCCAGCGGTATCTCGGGCAGCGCGCGCAGGGCGTTGGCGACCCACTTGAACCGCCAGAACAGCGTGTGGCGCAGGCGTTCGTCGAAGACGTCGGGCTGTTCGTCGAAGAGGGTGAGCAGGCGGGCGAAGACGACGGGGGACTTGCGGGGTTCGGAGCCGTAGGTGTACGCCTCCTGGAGTTCGAGGAGGGCGTGGATCAGCGGGACGGGCTCCGCGAACTGCTCGGCGGCGTCGACCAGTTCCTCGGCGGTGACGGTGCGGGTGCGGCCGTAGGGGCGCCGGTCGTTCTCCCGGAGCGCCTGGTACAGCTCGTCCGTGCTCTGGGGGTGGGGTGCGGTGGGCATCGTCAGCTGTCCTTGCGGAGGGCGTGGGCGAGGAGGTCGAGGAAGGAGCGGTTGATCAGGCTCGACTCGGCGGGCCTGAGCGGACGCCGGGACAGCAGCGCGGCCTGCCCGTAGAGGGCTTCGGCGCTGGTGCGGGCCAGCTCGGGCTCGTCGATGGCGACGGCGGTGCGCACCAGCGGGTTGAGCTGGTTGAGGATCAGCTGGGCCCGTGGGGCCTCCTGGCGCAGGGCGCCGAGGATGTCGCCCCACAGGCCGCCCTCCTGCTCGCGGGCGAGCCGGGAGCGGGTGCGTTCGTGGCGGGCCTCGCGGCTGTCGACGAGGAGGGCGGGGGCGGAGGCGGGCTGGAAGGTGCGCAGCGCGACGTCGCAGTCGAAGACGGCGAGGGCGTCGCGGGCCTGGGCGAGGTAGGCCGCGGCGGCCAGTTCCGTCTCCCGGTCGACGGGGTCGAGGTGGGCGGTGAGGGTCGCCGGGTCGAGGTCGGCGACGCTCACCTCCGGCCGGATCTCGGGCAGCCGGTGGACCAGGTCGCGGTCGTAGGTGTAGCCGCCGTTGACGACGCCGAGTCCGGCGGCCGAGGCGATCGCCGCGACCTGCCGGAACTCCTCCACGCTCGACGTCACGAGCACGGTGCGGTGGGTGCGTGCGAACTCGTCGAGGGTGGTGTGCCCGTCGGTGGTCTCGAACGGCAGCCAGGGCAGCAGCATCCGCAGGATCTCGTCGTCGTGCACGGCGAGGGACTTCACGGCCAGGTGGTGGACCTGGAGGAAGCGGTGGAGCAGGTCCGGGTCGCTGGCGGCGGCCCGGGCGATCCACGCGCGCAGCTTCTCGGCGAGGGCGTCGCGGACGGCGGCGAGGGTGTCGTCCTCGTACAGGGACTCGCGGGACGCCGTCGGGCGCAGGCTCTCGGCGTCGACGACGCAGCGGACGAAGAACGCCCACTCGGGCAGGATCTCCTCGGCCTGTTCGGACAGCAGCATGCCCTTGACGTGCACGCGGTGGCCGTGGCGGCGCCCGGCCGGCACCGCCTCGGGCAGCACGCACGCGATGCCCTTCAGGCCCACGGCCGGCAGGTCCAGCTCGATGGTGTCCAGCGGCGTGAACCCGAAGACTTCTTCGCCGTACGCGGCCAGGGCGCGGGAGCGGGCTCCCGGCGTGGGGTACGTGCGCGCCCAGGGCGCGGCCTCGGGGTTGACCGGGGCGCCCGGGCCGCCCGTGCCGTCGTCGAAGGTCACCGGGTGGCGCAGCAGGGAGCCGAAGTGCCGGGCCAGCGCGTGCACCTGCGCCGGGCGGGTCCACTCGCCCGCGTCGGCGCGCGGCGTCAGCGTGACGGTGGTGCCGGGACGGGGGCGGGCGGAGGCGGGCAGGGCGCGGACGGTGTAGCTGCCGTCGCCGCGTCCCCGCCACTCCACGGCGGGGGCGTCGGGGGTGCGGGCGGAGCGGCTGAGGACGTGGATCTCGTCCGCGACCAGGAAGCAGGAGAGCAGGCCGATGCCGAACTGGCCGATGAAGTCGCCGCGCTGTTCGGCGATCTTCTCGGCGCGCTTGCTGCTGCGGCCGATGGTGGCGAGGAAGGTGTGCACGTCGGCCTCGGTGAGGCCGACGCCGTCGTCCTCGACGCGTACCACCGAGCCGTCGGCGTACAGGCGGATGCCGAAGGAGCCGGCGGGGGCGGCCGGTTCGAGGCCGTGCCGGGCGGTCAGCGCGTCCACCGCGTTCTGCATCAGTTCGCGCAGGTAGACGCGGGGGCTGGAGTAGAGGTGGTGGGAGAGGAGGTCGACGAGGCCGCGCAGGTCGACCTGGAAGGTGCGGTCGGCGCCGGCGTTTTCACGGAGAGTCATCGGGCAGTCCGGGGTGGAGGGAGCGACGGGAGGGGAGTGGTGGTGGCCATCGGCGCGGACGGGGGGCCGGGCGCCGCGGACCGGCGGCTCAGAAGGCCTTGCGGAAGCGCGCGTACGCCTTCTGCGGGTCCGCCATGAACGTCCATGGCCACTCGGTGAACACACCGTCCAGCTCGCGGAAGACGTGCGAGGCCTTGCTGCTACCGGCCAGCGAGAGGGCCATGGCGAACATGTTGTAGTCGCCGTGCCAGCCCAGGCGGCGCTCGTACGCGTGGTGCAGGATGCTGCGTTCCGCCGCTTCCCTCAGCTCGGTGCGGATCCTGGGGTCCTGCAGGCAGTCGCCGTTGTCCGACTCCACCCACTGCTCGACGTACGCCATCGCGATGACACAGCCGAGCCGGTGCCCGTCGGGTGCGGCGGCGAAGGCCTCGCGGGCGAACTCCAGGGCCTGCCCCGGCTGACCGCCCCACCGCGGCTGCAGCTGCGAGATCCACTCCAGGTGGATGTCCAGGTTCAGCGGGTCGCGGCGCAGACCGGCTTCGAGCCGGGCCTCCTTGACGCTGTCGGGCACGGACATGCCGCGTCCGGAGGTGAGCAGATGCCGCCACGGCGTGATCCAGTCGGGCCGGAGCTCCGCGGCCTCCAGGAGGTGCTCCTCGGCGATCCGCAGCCGCTCGTGGAAGACCTGCCACTGCTCACGCGAGACGTCCACGGCACGGGCGGACGTACGCGCCTCCCAGCCCCAGTGGACATGGCGCGCACCGGAGATCAGCAGGGCGGCCGCCCGGTGCTCCTCGTCCTCGTCGGCGGCCCGGACGATCCACTCCTCGACACCGTCGACCACCGCCAACTGACCGAGCACCGCCTGCTCCCGGCCGAGATCGAAGGGCGCGAGTCCCTCCTTGACCGCCGCCCAGTCCCCCGCGTCCGCGGCCTCCACCAGAGCGAGCACCCTCGGGTCGCCGAGCGCCCGCAGAGTGGAGACCCCGTGCTTCCCCTTGCGCGGAGCGAGCGCGGGCGGATCCCCCGCGGATCTGTCCTCACCCCTGCCGAACAGCTTCCCCAGCATGCCGCGCCCTCCCCTGGTCCCGCGTGATCGTCCGGTGCAGCATAAGCGGCCCCACCGACACCGTTTCCACAGGGTTTTCACCGGTCCCCGCGGGCCCCTCCACGCCTTCGGCCCGCTCCGCCGGAGGGGGGCCTACTCCCGTTGCCGGCTGTTCTGGAGGAGGGCGCCGGCCAGGCCGTCGTCGCCGTCGTCACCGTCGGTTCCCCCGACGCCGGTGTCGCCGCCGGTGGTGCCGCCGGTGGTGCCGCCGGTCGCGGTGGCGCCCGTGGCGGTGCCGCCGGTCGCCGTGCCGTCGGTCGGGGTGGCGTCGTCGGTCCCTTCCCGCGTCCCGCCGTCGGTCTGCCCCTGGGGGGCGCCGGGGGTGCGGTCCTGCGTCCGCTCGTCGTCCGGCGTCTGGCCGCTGCCGCCGTCGCCCGTCGGGTCGCCGGGAGCCGGGCCGCCGGTTCCGGTGGCGGTGCCGGTGGCGTCGACGGGCGGCAGGGTCCGGTCGGCGCCGGGCTGGATCCGCAGGTCGAAGCCCTGGACCGGCTCGCCCTCGAGGGCTTCCCGGGTGTACTGGCCCCAGATCTCGGCGGGGGCGCCGCCGCCGTTGACGCGGGGCAGGCCCATGGCGCCGTAGAGCTCCTTCTGCGCGGCGGTGACGGGGTCCTGGCCCATGACGGCGACCACGGTGGCCAGGTCGGGGGTGTAACCGGCGAACCAGGCGGCCCTGTCCTCCTCCGCGGTGCCGGTCTTCCCGGCGGCGGGGCGGCCCGCGGAGAGGGCGGCGGTGGCGGTGCCGTTCTGGACGACGCCGCGCAGGACGGAGGTGGTGGTGTCGGCGGCCTGGCGGCTGACGGCCTGGCGGGTCTTCCGCTCGGGCAGCTCCACCGTCTGCTTCCCGTCCTTGGTGACCTTCTCGATCAGCTTGTACGGGCGGTGCTCGCCGTGGTTGGCGAGGGTCGCGTACGCCTGGGTCATGTCCAGGACGCTGGCGGTGGCCACGCCGAGGGCGATGGACGGGCCGGCGTCGTCCAGGCTGGGGGTGTTCTTCGACAGGCCCAGGTCGATCGCGGTCCGCCTCACCTCGTCGGGACCGACGTCCACGGCCATCTGCGCGTACACGGCATTGACGGACTTGTCGGTGGCCTCGCGGACGGTGATGTCGCCGTAGTCGCGGTGGTCCTCGTTCTCGGGGGCGTAGCGGTCGCCGCTCCAGCCCTGGACGGGGCGTTCGCTGGTGCCGTCGTAGACGGTGTTCGGGGTGATGGGGCGGCCGTCCTGGGTGGTGGACCCGTTGTCGACGGCGGCGGTGAACACGAACGGCTTGAAGGCGGAGCCGACCTGGTAGTCCCGGCGGGTGGCGTTGGGGGTGTACTGCTTGACGTAGTCGATGCCGTTGTACATCGCGACGACCTCGCCGGTCCTCGGGTCGATGGAGGCGCCGCCCGCGCGGACGTAGGTGTCGACCTCGCGGTTCTCCTGGTCGAGCCGGTCCATCAGCTTGTCGTTGACGGCGTCGACGAAGGCGTCCTGCTTGTCCTTGCGCAGGGTGGTGGTGATGCGGTAGCCGCCCGCGTCGAGCGAGGCCTCGTCGACGATCCCGTTCTCGATCAGGTGGTCCTTCACGATGCGCACGACGTAGCCGCGCTGGCCCGACAGGCCGGTGGAGACGGTGGTCTCCCTGGGCACCGGGAACGTCATGCCGGTGCGCTCGGACGCGCTGAGCCAGCCCTCCTCGACCATGCCGTCCAGGACGTAGTTCCAGCGGGCCTCGACGGCCGCGCGGTTCTCCGGGTGGGCGATGACGTCGTACTGGCTGGGGGCGTTGACGAGGGCGGCGAGGTAGGCGGCGCGGCCGGCGTCCAGGTCGTCGGCGTCGATGCCGTAGTAGGCGTGGGCGGCGGCCTGGATGCCGTAGGCGTTGCGGCCGAAGTAGCTGGTGTTGAGGTAACCCTCGAGGATCTTGTCCTTGCTCTGCTCGCGGTCCAGCTTGATGGCGATGAAGAACTCCTTCACCTTGCGGGTGACGGTCTGCTCCTGGCGCAGGTAGTAGTTCTTCACGTACTGCTGGGTGATCGTGGAGCCGGACTGCCTGCCCTTGCCGGTGGCGGTGTTCCAGGCGGCGCGGACCATGGCCTGGGGGTCGATCGCGGACTCGCTGTAGAAGTCGCGGTCCTCGGCGGCCAGGACGGCGTGCCGGGCCTCCCGGGAGATCCGGTCGAGGGCGACGTTCTCCCGGTTGACCTCACCGTCGCGGGCGAGGACGGTGCCGTCGGCGTACAGGTAGACGTTGGCCTGCTGGACGGCGAGGGCGTTGGCGGGCGGGATCTGCACGAGCGTGTAGCCGAGGGCGAAGCCGCCGACGACCAGGAGGGCGCCGACGAGGAAGGTGCCGAGCACCATGCGCCGGGTGGGGACCAGCCGTCGCCGTCCGGTGGGCCTGTCCTTGACCTTGCCCCTGCCTCCCGCCGGGCGCTGCGGGGCGTCGGCCGCCTGAGGCTCTCTCGGTGCCCAGCCCTGGCCGGGCTGCTGCGGCTGCGGCTCGTCGCTCATGTTGTGCTCGGACTCCTGTTTCGCCTCGTTCGTACGCGTACGCCTGGTGCGTTCCTCTTGGTGCCTCTTATTGAAGACTGTCGCATCCGGCGGCCGGTCACCCGCCGACGGCGCGCGCCGCGTACACATGTGCCGTGTCACACGCATGGCCCCGTGACCGGTCCTGCGGTGCCCCGCAGGGGTGCCCCACGGGTACCGGAAAATGCATGGCAGGCGGTCCGCCGCGCCCACTAGGCTCCTGCGCTTCGGTGCCGGGTGCGGGAGGAGGCGTGCGGGCGTGGGTTCGGGGCGGTTGTACCTGGCCGTCGCGGTGGGGGGCTTCCGGCGGTACGCGACGTACCGGGCGGCCACCGCGGCCGGGGTGTTCACCAACACCGCCTTCGGGCTGATCCTGGTGTCCACCTACCTGGCGCTGTGGGAGGCCAGGCCCGGTCTCGGCGGGTACGAGCAGGCGCAGGCCGTCACGTACGTGTGGCTGGGACAGGCGCTGTTCGCGGCGCTGGCGGTCCAGGGCGGCGGGTTCGAAACCGAACTGATGGAACGCATCCGTACGGGTGAGGTCGCGATCGACCTGTACCGGCCGGCGGACCTGCAGCTGTGGTGGCTGGCGAACGACCTGGGGCGGTCGCTGTTCCAGTTGCTGGGGCGGGGGGTGGTCCCCTTCGCCTTCGGCGTGCTGGTGTTCCCCGTGGCGCTGCCGCGCGACGCGCTGACGTGGCTGGCGTTCCTGGTCGCGGTGGTCCTCGCGACGGTGGTGAGTTTCGCGATCCGCTACCTGGTGGCGCTGAGCGCGTTCTGGCTGCTGGACGGCACGGGCGTGCTGCAGATCATGATGGTCGCCGGGCTGTTCTGCTCGGGGATGCTGCTGCCGCTGAACGTGTTCCCGGGGACGCTCGGCGAGGTGGTGCGCGTCCTGCCGTGGGCGTCGCTGGTCCAGGGGCCCGCGGACGTGCTGCTGGGGGAGGCCGGGACGCTGTCCACCTACCTGCTCCAGGGCGGGTGGGCGGTGGCGCTGCTGGCGGCCGGGCGGCTGCTGCAGTCGGCGGCGACGCGACGGGTGGTGGTCCAGGGTGGGTGAGGGCGGCCGGCTGGCCCAGGGGGTGCGCGCCTACGGGCTGATCGCCGGGATGTGGATCCGTTCCACGATGGCCTACCGGGCGTCCTTCGCGATGACCGCGGTCGGCAGCCTGGTGGTGACCGGGCTCGACTTCGTCGGGATCATGCTGATGTTCTCGCAGGTCGACGCGCTCGCCGGGTACGCGCTGGCCGAGGTGGCGTTCCTCTACGGCCTGTCCGCCACGTCCTTCGGGATCGCCGACCTGGCGCTGGGCTCGATGGAGCGGCTGGGGCGCCGGGTGCGCGACGGCACGCTGGACACGCTGCTCGTGCGGCCGGCGCCGGTGCTGGCCCAGGTCGCCGCGGACCGTTTCGCGCCGCGCCGGATCGGCCGCGTGGTGCAGGGCCTGCTGGTCCTGGGGTACGCGCTCGCCTCCCTGGACATCGACTGGACGGCGGCGAAGCTGCTGCTGATGCCGGTGACGCTGGTGAGCGGGGCGGCGATCTTCTGCGCGGTGTTCGTGGCGGGCGCGGCGTTCCAGTTCGTGGCGCAGGACGCGTCCGAGGTGCAGAACGCGTTCACCTACGGGGGGACGACGCTGCTGCAGTACCCGCCGACGGTGTTCGCGCAGGAGCTGGTGCGCGGGGTGACGTTCGTGCTGCCGCTCGCCTTCGTCAACTGGCTGCCCGCGAGCCACGTGCTGGGGCGGCCGTATCCGCTGGAGCTGCCGGGATGGGTGGCGTTCGCGTCGCCGCCGGTGGCGGTGGCGTGCTGTGCGCTGGCGGGCCTGGCGTGGCGGGCGGGGCTTCGCTCGTATCGGAGTACAGGGAGTTAGCCGGTGGACGACGGCAGGGGCAGGGGCGGCGGCAGCGGTGGCGGCGGCGACGGGTTCATCACGCTCGACCGCGTGGAGAAGGTCTTCGACGTGCGCCGGAAGGCCGGGTTCCTGAAGCGGGAGCGGCAGCGGGTGCGGGCCGTCGACTCGCTCTCCTTCACGGTGGCGCGCGGCGAGATGGTCGGCTACATCGGGCCCAACGGCGCGGGCAAGTCGACCACGATCAAGATGCTCACCGGGATCCTGACGCCCAGCGGCGGCCGGCTCCGGGTGGCCGGGATCGACCCCTCACGGGAGCGGACGCGGCTCGCCCACCGCATCGGGGTGGTGTTCGGGCAGCGGACGACGCTGTGGTGGGACCTGCCGCTGATCGACTCGTACCGGCTGGTGCACCGCATGTACCGCATCCCCGACGCGCGGTACCGCGAGAACCTCGACCGGATGGTCGAACTCCTCGACCTCGGCGACCTGTTGGACGTCCCGGTGCGGCAGCTGTCGCTGGGGCAGCGGATGCGCGGCGACATCGCGGCGGCGCTGCTGCACGACCCGCAGGTGCTGTACCTCGACGAGCCGACGATCGGTCTGGACGTGGTCTCCAAGACCAAGGTGCGGGCCTTCCTGCGGGAGTTGAACGCCGAGCGGGCCACGACGGTGCTGCTGACCACGCACGACCTGCAGGACATCGAGCAGTTGTGCTCGCGGGTGATGGTCATCGACCACGGCCGGCTGATGTACGACGGTCCGCTCGCCGGGCTGCACGAGGCGGGGGAGGGCGAACGGACGCTGGTGGTGGACCTGGAGCGGGAACTGCCGCCGATCGACGCGCCGGCGCCCGCGCGGGTGGTGCGGGTGGAGGGAGCGCGGCAGTGGCTGGCGTTCCCGGCGTCCCGGTCGGCGGCCCCGATCGTGGCGCGGATCGCGGCGGAGTACCCCCTGGTCGACCTGTCGGTGCGGGAACCGGACATCGAGGCGGTGATCGCGAAGATGTACGCCGGACGGGCCGGGCGGGCCGACCGGGCGGCCCCGTAGCCGTGTGACGGGGCCGGGAGGGTCTCGTAGCCGTGCGGTGGAGGTAACTCGTAGGCTGCTGTGTATGACCGACGACGCAGCCCCGGACCTCCGCGCCTCCGACGCCGACCGCGAGCGGGTCGCCGACATCCTGCGGGACGCCTTGGCGGAGGGGCGCCTGGACATGGAGGAGTTCGGGGAGCGGCTGGACGCGACGTACAAGGCGCGCACGTACGGGGAACTGGCACCGATCACCCGCGACCTGCCGACCGCCCAGGGCGCGGCCGTCCCCGCCGTCTCCCTGAGCAAGGACCCCGAGCGGGACGGGAATTGGACGGGCCGGATCATCGGCGGCGACGACGAGGGGACGTCGACGTGGGCCGTGGCCGTCATGTCGGGCTTCCAGCGCAGGGGGCACTGGACGGCGCCGCGCCGCTTCAACTGCTTCGCGTTCTGGGGCGGCGGGGAGATCGACCTGCGCGAGGCGAACTTCGCGGACCGCGAGATCGTGATCAACGCCGTGGCGGTCATGGGCGGGATCGACGTCGTCGTGCCGCCCGGGGTCGAGGTCGTCGTGCGCGGTGTCGGGGTCATGGGCGGTTTCGACCACCGGGAGGAGGGCGTGCCGGGTGAGCCGGGCGCCCCGCGCGTGATCGTCACCGGCTTCGCCTTCTGGGGCGGCGTCGGCGTCCAGCGCAAGCTGCCCCGCGCGGAGAAGCAGCGCCTGCGCGAGGAACGCCGCCGCGAGAAGCTGGAGCGCAAGGAGCAGCGCCGCCGGGAACTGGGGGCCTCCCTCCCCGGCCTCCACGACCACCTGGACCTCCACGGCTCCCGCGAGGAACGCGGGACCCGCAGGCGCGACGACCGCTGAGCGCGCCGGTCCGGCCCCTCCGGGGAGTGCCGGGCGGGGCGGCGGGGACGGAACACGCGGCCGCGGCCGCCCGGGTCCCCGCCCGTGACCCCCTACAGCTGCGCCGGAGCGCCGCCCTCCAGGTCGTCCAGGTCGAAGGCCTCGGCCATCCTCGCGTACCCCTTGTCGCTCGGGTGGAGGTGGTCGCCGGAGTCGTAGTCGGAGCGCAGGCGCCGCGGGTCGTACGGGTCGCGCAGCGCCTCGTCGAAGTCGACGACCGCGTCGAAGACGCGCCCCGCGCGGATCTCCGCGTTGACCCGCTGCCGCACCGCCTCGCGCGCGTCCGTGTGGCCGCGGTGGCCGCCGAAGGGCATCAGCGTCGCGCCGACGGCCTTCAGCCCGCGCGCGTGGGCCCGCTCGACGAGGGCGTTCATCCCCGCGACGATCCGGTCCGGGTCGGCGGTGCCGGGCCGGCGCAGGATGTCGTTGACGCCGAGGGCGACGACCACGACCTCGACGTTCGTGCGGCCCAGGACGTCGCGGCCGAAGCGGTTCAGGCCGCTGGGGTTCTCCGGGGGGCGGCCGAGGCCGTCGGCGAGGATCTGGTTGCCGCTGATGCCCGCGTTGACGACGCCGTGGCGCGGCAGGTCGCGCCCGTCCGCGAGCGCCTCGCGCAGCCGGTCGGACAGGACGTCCGGCCAGCGGTTGTTGCCGCCGGTGGTGGAGGTGATGCCGTCGGTGAGCGAGTCGCCGAGGACGACGACCGTGCCGTCCGACTCGTCGCTCAGGACGTCCAGCGCCGTCAGGTACCGCCAGACGGTGCTCCGCCCGGTGTACGGCGTCCCGGTCGTGTCCCGGGTGTGCTCGCCGTCGGCGACGTAGGAGACCTGGCGCGCGTGCCGGTGGTAGGTGACCGGACCGGACGCGACGGGGGAGTACGTGGTGACCAGGACGTCCCCGTCCTGCGGCACGGGGACGCGCACGGCGTCGCTCGTCACCTGCCCGCCGGGCGGGACGACGACCGTCGGGTCGCCGGTGAAGGTGAGGGGGCGCATCGTCCCGGCGAGCGCGGCGGCCGTGCCGGAGCCCGCGGAGACGGCGATCGAGGCGTGGGTGACGGTGAGCGGCGACTGGCCGTAGAGGTTGGACAGCGTGACGCGGGCACCCGTACCGCCGGCGCTGGTGTGGACGACGTTGCGCACCGAGCGGCCGGCCAGTCCGGTCAGCTCGGTGCCGGGCTCGCCCCCGACCGGGGACGCGGCCCAGGAGCCGACCCAGGTGCCGGTGGAGGCGGGCGCGGCCGGGTCGCCGTCGCGGGCGGGGCCGCCGGCGAGGGTGCCGCGGCTCCGCGTGCCGTCGTCGGCGGCCGCACCGACGTAGATGGCGGCGGAAAGGGCCACGACCGCGGCGACGACCGCGGCGAGCAGGGCGCGGTGCTTGGCGGGCGGCGCCCCCGCGCCCCCGTCACGACCCCGGGTCATGCTGTTCTGTTCTCCTCGGGAGACGGGAGCCCGAGGCTCCGATCCGATCGACCCATGATGCGTCATGGGCGGGGAATGGCCGGCGAGACCCCCGCGCGTTCCCCCTCCGGACAGACGCCGGGAACTCCTGTTCCGTTCCGGGAGTCGGTCAGGAAGGGACAATGTGTGAGGGATCACCGGACGAGGGATCACTCTGCGAGGGATCACCGGACGGGTGGAGCGGATGGAACGGTGGATGGAACGGACGGAAGCGGCGGAGACCGAGGACCGGGGCGCCGACGGGCAGCATGCCCGCACCGGCGCCGTCACGAACCGCGCGATGACGACGTTCAGCCCCGCGGACGAGGAGAAACGGCGCGGAGTGCGCCGGATGAAGCTCACCGCCACGGGACTGCTGCTGTTCGTCGCCCTGGTCTACGTCCTCGCCAAGTGGGCCTCCCACCAGGGCGCCGGGGCCTGGGCGGGCTACGTCGCCGCCGCGGCCGAGGCCGGCATGGTCGGCGCGCTCGCCGACTGGTTCGCGGTCACCGCGCTCTTCCGCAGGCCCCTCGGCCTGCCCATCCCGCACACCGCGATCATCCCCACCAAGAAGGACCAGCTCGGCGTCTCCCTGGGCGACTTCGTCGGTGAGAACTTCCTCTCCGAGGACGTCGTGCGCGGGCGGCTGCGCGCCGTCGGCATCGGCAGCCGGCTCGGCGCCTGGCTCTCCGTCCCCGAACACGCCGACCGGGTCACCGCCGAACTGTCGGCGGCCCTGCGCGGCGCGCTGACCGTGCTGCGCGACTCCGACGTCCAGGCGGTGGTCGGCGAGGCCATCACGCGTCGCGCCGACGCCCAGGAGGTCGCGCCCGGAATGGGCAAGCTGCTGGAGCGGATCGTCGCCGACGGCGGCCACCGGCGGGCCGTCGACGTGCTCGTCTCCCGGGCGCACGACTGGCTGGTGCTGCACGGCGACTCCGTGATGGACGCCGTGCAGGGCGGCGCGCCCGGCTGGACCCCCCGGTTCGTGGACCGCAAGGTCGGCGAGCGCGTCTACAAGGAACTGCTGCGCTTCACCACCGAGATGCGCGACATGCCCGCCCACCCCGCGCGCGGCGCCCTCGACCGCTTCCTCAGCGACTTCGCCTCCGACCTCCAGTCCGACACCGACACCCGTGCCCGGATCGAACGCCTCAAGGGCGAGGTCCTGCACCGGGACGAGGTGCAGGACCTGATCGCCTCCGTCTGGACCGCCGTACGGTCCATGATCGTCTCCGCGGCGGAGGACGAGCGCAGCGAACTGCGGCTGCGGGTGCGCGCCTCGCTGCTCTCGCTGGGCGCCCGGATGGCGGCCGACCCCAAGGTGCAGGGCAAGGTCGACGGCTGGCTGGAGAGCGCCGCGGTGTACGTCGTCACCACCTACCGCAAGGAGATCACCTCCCTGATCACCGACACGGTGGCGAGCTGGGACGCCGAGCACACCACCAGGAAGATCGAGGCCAACATCGGCCGCGACCTGCAGTTCATCCGCATCAACGGCACGGTCGTCGGCTCCCTGGCCGGCCTGCTGATCTACACGGTGTCGCGGGCGCTGGGGGCCTAGCGGGGCGCGGGCGGGGAGCGGGCGGGCGTGAGGACGCCCCTCCCGGGCAAACGACGGTGGTCACTTCGTCGAGGAGGGCGCCCATGACCACCGCGCAGGCCGGGACCGGCCGTACCGTCACCACCACCATTCCCGCACGACTGGACCGCCTGCCCTGGTCGCGCTGGCACTGGTCGATCGTCATCGGCCTGGGGACCGTGTGGATCCTCGACGGGATGGAGGTGACGATCGTCGGCAACGTCGCCGGCCGGCTCTCCGAGCCCGGCAGCGGACTGCCCGTCACCTCCGGCCAGGTCACCGGCATCGCCGCGGCCCTGTACGTGATCGGTGCCTGCACGGGCGCCCTGTTCTGGGGCCGGCTGACCGACATCTACGGCCGCAAGAAGCTGTTCCTGATCACCCTCGCGGTCTACCTCGGCGCCACCGCCATGACCGCGCTCGCCTTCGACACCTGGTGGTTCTTCCTCTTCCGCTTCCTCACCGGCTTCGGCATCGGCGGCGAGTACGCGGCCATCAACTCCGCGATCGACGAGCTGATCCCGGCGAAGTACCGGGGCCGCGTCGACCTGCTGATCAACGGCAGCTACTGGCTGGGCGCGGTCGCCGGCGCGCTGCTGTCGATCGTCGCGCTGGACACGTCGGTCTTCCCGGCGGACGTCGGCTGGCGGCTGACCTTCGCCCTGGGCGCCGTCCTCGCCCTGGTGATCCTCCTCGTCCGCCGCCACGTCCCCGAGAGCCCGCGCTGGCTGCTGATCCACGGCCGGGACGAGGAGGCCGAGCGGCTCGTCTCCTCCATCGAGGAACGGATCGAGGCCGAGAAGGGCGAGCCGCTGCCCCGCGCCGAGACCGAGATGACCATCCGTCAGCGCAGGCGCACCACCTTCACCGAGATCGCCCGGACGGTCTTCGCCGCGTACCGCAGGCGCTCGGCCCTCGGCTTCGCCCTCTTCATCGGCCAGGCGTTCCTCTACAACGCCATCACCTTCGGCTACGGCGCGATCCTCATCCGGTTCTTCGACGTCCCGTCCGGCCACACCGGCTACTACTTCGCCGTCATCGCGGTCGGCAACTTCCTGGGTCCGCTGCTGCTCGGCAAACTGTTCGACACGGTCGGCCGCCGGATCATGATCTCCGGCACGTACCTGCTCTCCGGCGTGCTGCTGTTCGGCACGGCCTGGCTGTTCGACCGGGGCTCGCTGAGCGCGGTCACCATGACGGCCTGCTGGTGCGTGGTGCTGTTCTTCGCCTCGGCCGGAGCCTCCAGCGCCTACCTCACGGTCTCCGAGATCTTCCCGATGGAGACCCGGGCCATGTCCATCGCCTTCTTCTACGCCGTCGGCACCGCCGCCGGCGGCATCAGCGGCCCCCTGATCTTCGCCGAACTCACGAACACGGGCGTGGTCGGCGACACGGTCTTCGCCTTCCAGATCGGCGCCGGCCTGATGTGCGCGGCGGGCGTCGTGGCCGCCCTCCTCGCGGTGAACGCGGAACGCCGCTCCCTGGAGGACATCGCCACCCCGCTGTCGGTGACCGAGGCGCAGCGGGAGACGGCGGAGACCTGACCGGGCCGCCGGGGCCGCGGGAGGGCCCGTGCCTCACCCCCGCCGGTCGGCCACCGCCCACGACGTGAGCGCCACCGCTCCCGCCACCCCGAACACGGCGGGCCAGGCGCCGACCCTCTTCGCCAGCGGGTGCGACCCCGCGAAGGCGGCGACGTACGCGGCCGACAGCGCTCCCGCGGCCGCCCCGCCGGCCCGCTCCCGCCACTGCCGCGCGGCAGCGACCCCCGCGACGGCGAGGACCACGCCGCCCAGCTCCCGCTTCCGCGTCCAGCGGGCCACGCCGTACCCGCCGACGAGCCCGCCCGCGGCCACCACGGAACTCGGAACCTTCGCCATCCCTGCCTGCCTCCTGCCACTGCGCCCCTCGGGGCGGAGCCTCACGGAACTCCGAGGCTAACGCCCCGGGGGGCGATACCGGTGGTCAGGCCCGGGGCGAGTCAAGGTGAGCCGGGGCTTGTCAACTTTTCTCCTTCGGGCTATATAAGAAATTGACCGTAGGGCATCGCACCGAACGAGTCAGCCGAGAGGAGTGGAACCGTGATGCTCATGCGTACCGACCCCTTCCGCGAATTCGACCGACTCGCGCAGCAGGTCTTCGGCACGGCGTCCCGCCCGGCGGTGATGCCGATGGACGCCTACCGGGCGGGGGACGACTTCATCGTCCACTTCGACCTCCCCGGCATCGACCCCGAGACGATCGAGCTGGACGTCGAGCGCAACGTCCTCAACGTGCGCGCCGAGCGCCGCTCCCCGGCCCCCGAGGGTGCGGAACCGGTGGTCGCCGAACGCCCCACCGGCACCTTCACCCGCCAGCTGTTCCTCGGCGAGACCCTGGACACGGAACGCATCGACGCGTCGTACGAGGCCGGCGTCCTGACCCTGCGCATCCCGGTGGCCGAACAGGCCAAGCCGCGCCGCATCCAGATCACCGGCGGCGACGGCGGCCGCAAGCAGATCGGCGGCTGACCCCGCCGCGCACCACGCGTCCCGCGGACACCGGAAGTCCGCGGGACGCCCCATGCCCGTCCGACACGGAGGGCGACGGAGTCCCGGAGAAACCGGAGTGGGAGAGGAGACCCAGATGACCACGCTGACGCCGCAGAAGCCCGCGCACCTGAACCCGGAAGGGGACGTCCCGGCTCAGGTTTCCCCGGCCCCGGCCCCGACGCTGTCCCCGTCGCCGGAGTCCCCGGAGTCCCCGTCCCCGGACAGCGGCTGGCGCGAACTGGTCGACGCCGTACGGGAGTCGGGCCAGTACCCGACGCGGTCGGAGGCGGAGAGCGTCACCCGCATCGTCCTCTCCGCCCTCGGTGGCCACGTCGTCGGCGACGAACGCGTCGACCTGGCCCGCGCCCTGCCCGAGGAGGCGGCGAGAGTGGTCGCGTCCCAGATCCCGGCGACCCGCGAGCTGACGGCCGCGGAGTTCGTCGACTCGGTGGCGGCCCGCATCGAGGGCGCGACCCCGGCCACGGCCCGCTGGGACGTCAGCTCGGTCCTGAGCGTCCTGCCCCCGCTGGTCGGCGACGCCCTGGTGACCCGCATCCTGGCCCAGCTGCCCCCGGGCTACGCCCTGCTCTTCGGCCGGGCGGAGCTGGTCCCGGCGGAGTGACCGCCCGGGGGCCCTCCTCACCCGTCGGAACCGTCCCGGGGTCCCTCCTCACCCGTCGGCACCGCCCCGCCGGGCTTCGCCGGTGCCGGTATCCGGGGCGGTACCGGCGCCCCGCCCGCGGCGGCGGGGCGTCCCCCGCTCCCGGTCGGCCCGCCGGCCCGCCTGCCCGCTCACCCGGCAAACGGTTCGACGGCCCTCCTGCCCACAGGGCATCCTGCGAGTGCGCTGCACCGTCGACCCGCCAGTTCCGGAGGGCCGTTGAACCCCACCATCCGTCACATCACCTTCGACTGCACCGGCGACCCGTACGACCTCGCCTCGTTCTGGAGCGCCCTGCTGGGCAGGCCGCTCTCCGACGACGACAAGCCGGGCGACCCGGAGGCCCTGATCGCGGACCCGAACGGCGGTCCGGGCCTGCTCTTCGTCCGCGTGGAGGAGGGCAAGACCGCCAAGAACCGCCTTCACTTCGACCTGAGGCCGCAGGGCCGCACCCGCGCGGAGGAAGTGGCCCGCGCCCTCGGTCTCGGCGCCCGCCGACTCGCGGACCACACCCGCCCCGACGGCACGGGCTGGGTCGTCATGGCTGACCCGGAAGGCAACGAATTCTGCGTGGAACGGGGCGAGAAGGGCTGACGTCGCCGGGCGCGCCCGCGGGCCGACGTGCACACCCGCGGGCCGACGTTCGGGCTCGTGGGCCGATGTACAGACCCGCGCACGCCTTGGAGCGTACGATCGTACGCATGCCGACGGACGACTACTTCGCGAACGACCCGCGCACGAACCTCGAGCGCATGCTCGCGGGCGACCTCTACATCGCCGACGACCCGGAGATCGCCCGCCGTCTGCAGCGCGCGATGCGACTCGCGGCCCGCTACCAGGCCGTCTACCCCGAGAACCCCGCCGAGGCGAGGCCGATCCTGACCGAGCTCCTCGCCTCGGTGGGCGAGGGCGCCGAGGTGCGCCCGCCGCTGTACGTCGACTACGGCAGCAACATCAGCATCGGCGCCCGCACCTTCGTCAACTACAACCTGACCGCGCTGGACGTCGCGCGGATCACCATCGGCGAGGACTGCCAGATCGGCCCGAACGTCCAGCTCCTCACCCCCACCCACCCCGTGGAGCCGCAGCCCCGCCGCGACAAGCTCGAGGCCGCGCTGCCCATCACCATCGGCGACAACGTCTGGCTCGGCGGCGGCGTGATCGTCTGCCCCGGCGTGACCATCGGTGACAACTCCGTCATCGGCGCCGGCGCGGTGGTCACCAAGGACGTCCCGGCGAACGTCGTGGCCGTGGGCAACCCGGCCCGCCCGGTCCGCACGATCTGATCCCGCCCGTATGGCCACCGGACACACCGACCCCCACCGCCGCGAGCGCATCCTCGCGGCGGCGCTCGACCTGATCGCCGAGGAGGGCGTCGCCGGCGTCTCCCACCGCAAGATCGCCGCGCGGGCCCGGGTCCCGCTGGGCTCGATGACGTACCACTTCACCGGCATCGACGACCTGCTGCTCCAGGCCTTCACCGGCTACGCCGACCACGTGGTGGCCGTCTTCGAGCAGCACCTGGGCGGCGCCACCACCGCGGACGAGGCCCGCGAGGCGGTCACCGACCTCATCCACACCCTCTCCGAGAACCCCCGCCGCGACCTGATCCTCACCCAGGAGCTCTACACCCTGGCCGCCCGCCACGAGCCCTACCGCGCCCTGTGCGCCCGCTGGATGCGCCGCAGCCGCGCCCTCCTGGAACACCACTTCCCTCCGCCCACGGCCCGCCGACTGGACGCCCTCATCGAGGGCCTGACCCTCCACCGCGCCCTGGACGACACCCCGTCCGACCGCGCACTGACCCGCGAGGCGGTCGCCCGCATCACCGCCGCACCCTGACCCGTGCCCGGTACCCGCACCCGAGTGCCCCGGGAGCGGGCCGGTCTCAGTTCAGCATGTTCCAGATGACCGCCGAACGGGCCTCGGAGATCAGGTCGTCGAGGACCGAGCCGCCGTCGCCACCGCGCTGGGGCTCCGGTGCCCGCTGCTCCGGCGTCTCCGGCGTGAGGTACCACAACGGAGCGCCGCCGGGGAGGGCGGCGACGGCCGGGAAGCGCAGGTCACCGGCGAACCACAGCACCCCCCGGCCGTCGGCCGTCCCGAGCCAGACGTCGGTGGGGACGGAACCCCGGAAGGACGCCGCGACGCTCTTGTCCGGGGCCAGCAGCACGACGCGGCGCTCGGACGACCTCCCCGGGACCTTCTCCAGCCGGCACGGCCACACCTGCCAGCGGTTGGCCTCCAGGATGCGCAACAGCCGCTTCGGGCCCAGCCGCGTGGTCAACACCCAAGCGGCCACGAGGACGCAGGCGGCCGGACCTGCGAGGAAGGGCAGGAGTTCCGTCCCGAACACGGCGCTGAGAACCAGCACTTTGAGGAGCAGGAACAAGGCCACCCAGAGGACCCCGCGGTGGGCGGCCTTCCTGATCCGCCCCACCTGCGCCCGCATCCCGGGCGTGTCCACCGCAGGATGCGGTGACACCTGGTACCCGTACTCTTCGGCAAGCATCCGTCCCCCGGTGCGTCGGCTGTGCCAAACGTGTCGGTCGAATGCTAGTGACGTCCGGTCAGGCTCGTACGGTTGTCCGTCGGGCGGCCTGTTCGCCGTGAACCCTGTCGACCGCTGCCGGAGGCCGACGGCATCCGGCAGCGGCTGCCCGCCGACCCCGTCACGCGCATCCCCGGCCCTGCTCCCCCCTGACCGTCGCGTGCGGACCCCCGCCGAAGTCGAAGATCATCAAGAATGCGGAATGACCCGCGTGCCGATGACGAGCATCCCGAGGACGGCGAAGACCGGTGACGCTCGGGCGGCCGGCCGAACCCTCGCCAGAGCCTTCGGCGACGACCCGACGATGCGGTGGTTCTTCCCCGACGACTCCTCCCGCGAGGCCGCGTTGGGCCGTTACTTCACCACACTCTTCACCCGCCGGTACGTCAAGCACGGCGAGCGCCGCCACCTGCCCGTCCACGGCGTCCCCGAAGATCGACGGCGCGATCGCCGGCTGGTCCCTGAGCTGCTCGGGCGGCTCCGTGCGAGGTGGCCGGCTGGCTCGAGGACACCCGGATGGACGGCAAGTGCGCCGTGGTCCGCATCAACGCGGGCAACGGCGACTACCGGACGAAGCAGGCCTGCGGCTCCAGGGTCCGCGAGCAGTTCGACTTCACCTTCGCCGGGACGGACAAGGCCGAGGTCCGCCTGGCCATCGCCTGATCCCGCCGCTCCGGGACGGGCCGCGGTGCCCGCCCCGGAACGCCCGGGCGCGCACCCGCCCGACGGGGGAACCGGGCGGGTGCGCGCCCCGCACCGGCGCGACCGGCAGCGCCGCCGGGAGCGGGGAAACGGGCTGTCGGACCGCGGGCCGCGTTGTTAACGTCCCCCTCGGGCGAGGAGGAGGAGACAGCGCATGACGTCGACCGCGTTCTTCATCGGCGGGGACTTCGCAGTACGGCGGCTGGGTTTCGGCGCCATGCACCTGCCGACGGAACCGGGTCCGGCCCGCGAGACCGCTGTCGCGGTCGCCCGGCGGGCCGTCGAACTGGGCATCACGCTGATCGACACCGCGTACCTGTACGGCGGCGGAGCCAACGAGGAGCTCCTGGCCGAGGCCCTGCACCCCTACCCCGACGACCTGCTGGTCACCACCAAGGTCGGCGTCGCCCGGACCGGCCCCGGTGGCGAGTGGAAGCTCGACGGCCGGCCGGCCGTCCTGCGCGACCAGGTCGAGCGGGCCCTGCGCCGCCTGCGGGTCGAACGGATCGAACTGCTCCAGCTGCACCGCGTCGACCCCGAGACACCGCTCGCCGACCAGGTGGGCACCCTGCGGGACCTGCGGACCGAGGGCAAGATCGGCAGAATCGGGCTGTCGGAGGTCACCGTCGGCCAACTCCACCAGGCACGGCGGATCGTCGACATCGCGAGCGTGCAGAACCGCTACAACCTGCTCGACCGCGCACACGAGCCCGTGCTCGCGGCCTGCGAAGCGGCGGGGATCGCGTTCCTGCCGTGGCGCACGGTCGCCCGGGGCGAGTCGGGGGCGGAAGCGGAGGTCGCCGCCGTCGCGGCCGAGCTCGACGCCACCCCCACGCAGGTCGCACTCGCCTGGCTCCTCGGCCACTCACCCGTCATCCTCCCGATCCCCGGTACCGCCCGGATCGATCACCTGGAGGAGAACCTGGCCGCGGAACGCCCCGACCTGCCCCCGGCGCACCGCGAGCGCCTGGACCGCCTGTCCGTCCACTGACCCCCGGGCAGGCGGAACCGGCCCGCTTCCACAACTGCGGTCCAACGCAGCGGACTTGTGAGGAATCGTTGGCCGGCCACGGCTGTTGACGCCGTCATGACCCGACGACCGGCGCCCCGCCCCCTGTCCGACCAGGCCCTCTCCGACCTGCTCGGCGAGCAGCAGTTCGGCACGCTCGCCACCGTCAAGCGCAGTGGCCACCCCCACATGACCACCATGGTGTACAGCTGGGACCCCGGAGCCCGCATCGCGCGGTTCTCGACCACGGCCGACCGGGTCAAGGTCGGCCACCTGCGGCGCGACCCGCGCGCGGCACTGCACGTGACGGGCGGCGACGTGTGGTCGTTCGCCGTCGCCGAGGGCGAGGCCGAGGTCTCCGCCGTCACGACGGTCCCCGGCGACGCGGTCGGACGCGAACTGCTCGAGATGCTCCCGCAAGCGGCGAGGCCCGAGGACGAGGACGCGTTCCTCGAGCAACTGGTCGCCGAACGCCGCCTGGTCATCCGCCTGAAGGTGGACCGGCTGTACGGCACGGCGCTCGACGTCGAGGGCTGAGCGGCGCGGTGACGGCACGGCGGCCGGCGGTACGGGCCGCACACCGCCGGCCGGTCACCGGCTCCTCGCCCGCACTGTTCCCGGAGGAACCCCCCGTCCGTGACACGCCCCGCCGCGACCCGGCAGGTGATCGACCTCCGCACCGACGGGCGACGGCATCATCACCACCGGCCCCGGCCCCGGCCCCGGCCCCGGCCGCCGGTCCGGAGGACGCCGTCGGCCCTTTGGCGGCGTCATGCCCCGGCTGCCGCCACCACCCTTGATGAAAGCCGAACGACTTCATGAAAGCTTGAGCGACTTCTGGGCCGGAAGTGGGGCAGGTTGTCGAACGCTCCACGAGACGGCCTGTAGGGTGACACGCCTGGCGAATCCGCCCCCAGAGCCCGCCGGATTCGCCGATGCGTCTCTTCCAGCTTCTGGCACAGCACTTCCAGATCCTGTTCGACTCCTAAGTCCTTCGCTCATTGGGCGGCCCGTGCGGTAGCGGCCGCGATCGCACCGCTCACGCTTTCTCACCGTCCTGCTTCAGTCGTGCTGCCAGGTCGGTGCCCTCCTGCACGGCGATGTCGAAGTCGGGGTCCTGATAGAGACGAATCCGCCCCCGGTAGTCGACGATCACGGTGGCGACCGCATGGAGATCCGTCTCCGACGAGGCCTCCAGCGCACGCTGGAGATCTGCTTCGAAGGTCTCCTGGTCGCCGGGAAAGCCGTGTCCGGACCGCAGGGCAGCCCGGATATCGCCGATGGTCCTCAGCTGCAGTGGTGCGGGGGTCGGTGCCTCCGCACGCTGTGCGCTCACGATCCTCTGCTCCTTGAACTCCCCTGTCCTACGAGGAGCGTCCTACATGTCCGCATCCCGCGCAGGCCACGCGCGGAACCGAGGGAGGGAGGCACTGTGGAGGCGGCCGGCCGGACGTCACTCGCTCACCGTCCTTCGAACCGGTGAGCGGCCTGAGCGTGCTCTTCCACCACAGGTGGCTGCGAACCCTCGGGTCAGCGAGCCAGCCGGTCGTCCTTGAGTGCTTGCAGGAAGGATGCCCAGGTGCGGTGCGTCACGGTGACCACAAGGGCGTCCGTGTCCTTGGAATCACGCACGTCGGCGTCGGCACCCCGGGCTCGCTCGTGGTGTCCATGAGCGAGACGCACCTGCGCATCGAGGTCCACGACCCCGACACGCGGGCCCTGCCCGCCCTCGTCGCCGCGGACGTCGACGCCGAGGGCGGTCGGGGCATGACACTCGTCGACGCCCTCACCGACCGCTGGGGCGTCCAGCTCCGCGAGGACCGCAAGGTCACGTGGTGCGAACTGGCCACCGGGCTCACCTCACCGGACGGTCACCTGCGGGACCCGTCGGTGACGCGGGTCGAGGTGCTGCTGGACCTGTACGCGGCCTTGAGGCCGCCGACCTGCTCCTACGAACCGGGGCCCGGCAGGGTGGGCCGGGCGGTGGCGGAGGAGTCCGTGATCGACATCGTCACGGACTTCCTCCGCTGGCTCCGGGCTCACGGCTACGACGCGGACGAGGTGCTCGACCGCGCACAGAGCCGCTGCGAGGCCACCCACGCGGAGAGCGGGCGGTGAGGCTTGCTTCAGCCCGTCGGTACCTGCCGGAAGAATCCCACCGAGGGATCATCCGGAGTGCCCACCAGCAGTGCGCGGTCCAGCAGGATGTTGTTGTGCTCGCAGCTCGTCTCCGGGAGCATCACGCAGGCGTGGCAGGCAGCGAGATTCGTCCCGGTCGAGCCGGCCGCCTCGGCCTCCATGCAGAGCGGGTCGGAGGAGCACCACTCGGCCCGGCGGATCGCCGAACGCACCGCACGGTCGAGGAGCTCCGGTTCGCCCTGGGCGACGAGGCCGCCGAGGCTTCCCGCCGAGTCGCTCGTCGCCGTGTAGATCAGTACTCCGGCCATGTCGTCCGCGGCGTACAGGCGCTCGCGCAAGGAGGCGGACGGATAGCCCGCCTCCAGGCTCCACTCGTTGATGAGGACGTGGGCCAGGGTGTGCAACAGCACCATGCGAGGGGTCGCCGGGGACGGCACGGCCCGGTTCGGGTCGTCGGCCCGCTGCTCGAGCACCCGCTGGTGAGCGGTACGCATGCGCTCGACCCGATCCACCACGGCCGACGCCTTCTCCCAGGAGTCCAGGCGGCTCTCGTCCAGGCGCAGGAAGACCCCCTCGCCCTGGACCTCCATGGCCGGCAGCCAGCGCAGCGGCTTCTCGGAGAGCGGCATTTCTTTCGCATCGGTCGTCGACTCGGCGTCGACGAGGCGGGTGAACGCCTTCAGGGCCCGCACCTCGCGAAGCTTCTTCACCAGCATCGGACCGGTGATCCCGAGCGGTTGGAGCACACTCGGGTCACCGAGTGGCGTCTCACAGACGAACTGCTCGTCACGGGACTGCTCGCTCTCGTCGTTGCCCGAGCGCAGACGCTCGTACTCCTTGTTGCGGAGGGCGCGATAGCGGTGGTCGAAGCTGGGTGCCTTGTCGTCCTCCGGGTCCTCCTCGCGTTCCGCGTCGAGCAGGGCCATGACCTCGTCCAGCGGGACCGGGCAGTTGCCCTGGAACGCTCCTTGGAGGTAGATCCGGATGTGCTCACGGTCGTCGAACTGGCGCAGCGCGGCCCAGTGTTCCGCGAGCGGATCGGCACGACCACTGCTCCACGGAGGGATGGAGAGCGCCGACTTCAGCACCGGCTGCCACACCGACGAGGAACCGCGCTGCAGGGTGCGCAACGGGAGCCCGCACCCCGCCGGGTCCGTCGCGGAGGAGCCGAGCCACGGGCGGGCACCTCGGCAGGTGAGGCGCAGGTCCTTCAGCGCGTTCCTGCGGAAGGAACCCTCCATCGAGACCTCGGGCACCTGATCACAGGTGCAGGAGATGACGATCGAGCGGAGCGAGGAGGTGCGTCCTGTCGTGCGCATCCTGAGCTTGCCGCCGCACTTGCCGATCCTCGCGGAATCACGGTCGGGCGAGCGGTGCACCCACTGCCAGTAGGGGAACTCGTCGAGGTGCCCGGCCTCGCAGGCGACGACGAAACGGGAGGGGACGAGATCCACCTCGCACGTGCCGCAGATGCTTCGACCTGCCGGTGGGGAGAAGTCGCGGTGCGGTTGCAGGTCGTTGCACTCGGGACACGAGTGCATCAAGGGGAAACGGCGGACCCGAAGGCCGTCCTTGCTGGTGTCGTCGGACGCCGGTGGCAGTCGGAAGTGGTCGACATCGAGCAGTCGGGCCAGTCGCCGTTCATGGACGACGGGCGACTCGTCCCTGCGCCAGCTGCGGTCGGCCTCGTCCAGCCCCGAGACGACGAAGGACTCGTGGTCGACGGCGATGAGCGACCCGACACCGTACGTGCTGATCACCTGGGCCCGGCGGACCGTGCCGCGGCGGGGGAGGTTGTGAGCCGGGGCGGTGCCGTTCGCCGCGGTCCGACGGCGACGGTTGGGGGGCGGGGTCATCGGGTTCCCTCCATGAAAAGGGCGGACTCGGCGTCGACGTCGCGCAGGCTCCACAGGGTGGGCCACGCCTCGCGGTCCTCGGAGTCGTCGTCGTACGACTTCAGGATCGAAGGGGCACGGTTGCCCCGCTTCGGCTCGAAGAGCAACTCGCCGTGAACGTCGGCCTCCTGGCACCACCAGTCGACGAACTCGTCGAAGCCCTGCTCCACGGCCGCGGCCTCCGAGGGAGTGACCGCGTGGACGCGGTCCAGGAGCAGGGACCTGATGCGGCCCCGAAGGATGTGCTCGTAGGACTCGACCCGTCCGGCGCCCTCGTTCGGGCGGGCTGCCGGGACCAGGATGCGGGCCAGAGCGACGATCACCGCGTGCAGTCCCCGTTCGCGCGCTCGGGCGGAGAACGGGGTGACGGAGGTGGACTCGACCTCGCGGTAGAGGGCCGAGTGGTAGTGCTGGAAGTTCTCGTAGTGCGAACGGTCCCGGGCTCGGGCCGAGTTGAGCATGACCGCGACCAGGCCGGGGTGGGCACGGCCGACGCGGCTCGTGGCCTGGATGTACTCGGCGGTCGTCTGCGGTTGGCCCATCACGGCCATCAGTCCGAGTCGGTCCACGTCCACGCCGACCGCGATCATGTTGGTGGCGAGCAGGACGTCCACGGTGTCCTCGTCCGGGAGCCTCTTCTCGATGCCCTTCAGGCGCGTGGGGATCTCGCTGGCGTCGATCCGGCTGGTCAGTTCCGAGTAGTTGGCCACCGAACGCACCGCCACGCCCTCGCGGTCGGCGAGCAGCTCGAGATAGGCCACCACGTCGTCATGAACCTGGAGTTCGGCCGCGGAGAGCAGCCGCAGGCTGTTGAAGTAGCCGATGAGGCTCCAGTACGCGTCGCGCACCTTGTCGTCGGTGTCCGCGTGCATGGCCCGGTGCAGCAACGTGGCGTACGTGCGGATCAACAGGGTGGACTGACTGGTGCCGGGAGCCAGGAGGCCGACGTAGCGGCGGCTCGCCTTCTCCTCGCGCGGGGTCTCCACGGCGAACCAGGAGTCGCGGGAGTCCAGGCCGGCGGGCGGGAACTGCCTCACATCGCGGGCGAAGAGGTGACGGCCCTGGTCGGCGGCGCGCCGGATGGTCGCCGTGGAGGCGATCACCTTGGGCCGGCCGGCCAGCGCGTCGACAGCGGTCTCGTAGAGGCCGGTGAGGGTGCCCAAGGGGCCGGAGATCAGGTGGAGCTCGTCCTGGACGATCAGCTCCGGGGGAGGAGTGCCGTCGGTCGGATCGTCCAGGTTGAACAGTGCGGAGGTCGCTGGACGCCACGGCATCGACGCGAACTTGTCGACGGTGGCGATCACCAGCGTCGGACGCGCGTCGTACACCGCCTCGTCGATCAGGTGGACGGGAAGACCGCCGGAGAAGTCGCAGTCCGCGCCGGGGCAGCGGATGTACATCCGCTTGGCGTCCTCGTCTACCTCGTAGTCCCGGGCGTCGAGCCGGGTCCCGCACCAGGGGCAGGCGTGCAGCTGGACGGGGTTCTCGGTGGCGAGACGCTTGTCGAGGTCGGCACGTAGCTCGTCGAGCCTGGCGGCGGCCTCGGCCAGCGTGTTGGGGGTGGCCGAGCGTCCCACCCACATGCCGATGGAGAACGGCTCGTTGCCCAGCTCGGGCGTGTGGCGCCTCATGTGTTCCATGGCGCAGAGCAGGATCGCCGCACGTTCGAACTGCTGCAGGGTGAGCAGCCGCAGCGTGTAGCGCATGAGGACGGTGACACCGCCGCCGTTCGCGCCCTTGCGGATGCGGCGCAGGAAGGACGTCAGGGCGATCAGACCGAGATAGGCCTCGGTCTTGCCACCACCGGTCGGGAACCAGAGCAGGTCGGAGATCTTCCGGTCGTCGTGCGCGGGGTCGTCGATGCCGGCCATGCAGAGCAGCAGGAAGGCGATCTGGAAGGGACGCCAGCGGCCTGTGGACGGGTCGGGGCTGCCGACGCGTCCGCCCTTCACCCAGGCGCTGCGGGCGCGCTGCTCGGCCATGGCACGGTTGGCGAGCCGGAACGCCCGCATCAGGTCGGGCTTGGTCCGCAGCAGCTCGATGCCCCCGCGGATCCGGCCGAGCGCCTCGCGACAGGCTTCCATCTGGTCCCGCGCGGGCTGTTCGTGAGGGCCGCCCGCCAGGGAGTCGGCTTCGACCGACTTGCGGGCGATCCAGTCCTCGTACCCCGTCGCCAGTGCCTCCAGGGCGGCCAGAACCTCGGTGTCGGGCTTCTCGGCCAACCCCAGCATCGACAACGACGAGCTGTCGATCTCCGGATTGGAGTCGGTCAGCAACACCTCCACGCTGGGTACGAACTCGCTGCGTACCTCGGGGACGGCGGCCGGGATGCTGTCGGTCACGCCGATCGGCGACGGGACCCAGTCCCAGGCGGCGGCACAACCGTGGCCGACGGCGAAGGTCGGGGCATGACGGTGCAGCAGCCGACCGGTGGCGACCTCCGGGTCGTGCGCGACGTCCGGGGCGGGCCGCTCGACGAAGGCACTGGAGCCGTCGCCGGCCCATACCGTCAGACCGCACTGGAACAGGGCGAAGGCGTCCTGGAGGTCCCGCTCACCGACTTTCTGCCTGTTGATCAGCGTGACCGTGACGGTGACCGTGCCGCTGGTCGGATCGGGGCGGCGGACGATGACGTGCAGGGCGACCTTGTCCGGCACGAGGTCGATCACCTCGCCCGGGGTGGAAGCGGTCACGTCGATGCTCTTCTCGGGGAGCTGGAGTTCCTTGCGCCGCCACCGCTCCCGCTGCTCCGCGACGGTCCGGGCCTCGGCGCGGCGGGCGGGGACCGGGTTGCCGTCCGCATCGGTGGGCTCGTAGACCGCCGCGCGCGTCGAGACCACGATCGTGTCGCTTATGGCCGGGTCGACCGCGAAGGTCAGACCCATGGAGGACGGGCGCTTGTCGCCCGAGACACCGGATTCCTGCGCGGCACCGGACTCCTCGGCGTCCTCCCGGGCGAGAACGGGCGCTGCGTCCAGCCCGTCCTGCTCGGCCGCGTTCTCGGCCCTGCGCTCCCGCGAGGCACGCGGATACAGCACGCCGGTCAGGTAACGGTCGATCGGCGCGTCCTGAGCGAGAACCTCGTCCCGGTCCTCCGGTGCAGCGTCCTCGGCGGGGCCGAAGAGTTCCCTGCGCAGTCCCGCGAGGAGTTCCTCGTCCCGCACCCGATAGTGCTCGGAGTGCCGACCTGCCACGTGCGTCATGCGCCCTGCTCCTCTTCGTCGTCAGCCCGCCGAAACATGCCGATGCCGGTGATCCGCGGCACGATCCACACACCTCGGTCGCCCAGGCCCGCGTTGGCGCCGGCCGCGACGCTGCCCGTCACCGTCTCCAAGGTGTCGATCCGCAGGCCGTGGATCTCGTCGGGCCACCACGGGTCCCACGTCCGGTTCACCTTCTGCACCCGGAACAGCTCCTGCCGGAACCGCTCCGAGGCCTCGCCTATCTCCCGTCCCCGGTGCAGCAGGGCGTACGGCGGGCTCTGGGCCTCACCCGCCGGCAGATCGTGACGCTTGCGCAGCAGTACCTCCTGACCGGGACCTACCTCATGCAGGAGGTAGGTCTGGGTCGCCACGGCGTCGGTCGCGTGACCGGGCGGGTTGTCCCGGCAGACGTCACCGGCCTCGGCCACCACGCCGAACCTGTCGTACGACCGCCACCCGCCGACGAACCGTCGACCGTTCTTGCGGTTCCCCGCCCTCTTGATGATCGGCAACTCGGGGGAGCGGACGTGGTAGAGGTCCTGCCGGGCGCGGGTCATCGCCACGTACAGGGCGCGGGCCTCCGCGGGGAGGTCCGCCTCGGCACCGTACTGCTTGTGGAGTTCGGCGACGGTCGGCGGAGTCAGGACGATCACCCGGTCGAACTCCAACCCCTTGGCCCGGTGCACGGTGGAGACGACGATCCGCGCCGTCTCCGGGTCGGCCGCCTCGTCGGGGAAGCGGCCGTCGGTGACCAGGCGACGCAGCCGGTCCAGATCGAGGGCGGTGCGTCCGGGCGAGCGGGTGGCGCGTCGCAGCACCGTCCACAGGGCGCCCGCGTTCGGTTCGTGGGGCAGCGGGATCTGTTCCAGCAACGAGCGGAACCGGTCCTCGGACAGGCCGGTCGCCTCGGTACGGCGCAGCAGCTCGGCCACCCAGTAGGGCACCGGTCGCTCCTCGAGAGGACGGCGCAGCCGGTGCCCGATGCCGTTCTCGTGGAGCAGCCGGGAGACCACCAGCGCCTGCCGGTTGTCGCGGGTGAGGACGGCGCAGGTGTCGTCGAGGTCCCGCAGACCCTGCAGCGTGTACTCGTCGGTGAGATCGCCCAGCGAGTTCACCGGGTCCAGGAGGAGGTCGCGCAGTTCCTCGTACAGCGTGGCGGCCTCGTCCGCGTCCCGGACCCGCTGGAGCCGGGGGCCGTGAGACAGCGCGACCCGTGCCTCCGGGGTGACGGCCCGGAAGTTCTCGGTGAGACGCAGCTCCACCAGGTCGTCGGGGTACGAGCTGCGCAACCATTCGAAGAACCGGCCGGTCTCGTCGTTGCGCTCGGCCGGGTCCTCGATCTGGAAGCCGTACACGGACTGGGCGGCGTCACCGACCACGGTGAAACCGCAGGTGTCCTGGTAGCGGTCGAGCAGTGACTCCACCAGTTCCCGACGGTCGCCCAGCAGGTCCTGCACCTCGTCGATCACCACATGGGACGGCGGGACCGAGTCGCCGGCCTCCAGCGCGCCCTCCTCGACGGCCTCGGCCGCGGCCCTGATCCGCTCGTCGAAGGAGGTCGTGGTCCAGTCCCGGTCCGGGTACGCCTGGAGGAGCACCCCGTACGCCCAGGCGTCGAAGGTCTGGGCGCGCACCCGGCGGGCCCGGTCCCCGTGCCGGGTGATGCGCTCACGCAACTCACGGGCGGCCGCCCGCGAGAAGGTGAGCACCAGAATGTCGGTGGCTTCCAGCGACTCCTCCGGATCCTCGTGCCCGCACAGGGCGTCGAGTCGACGCACCAGCGTGTGCGTCTTCCCCGCGCCGGCCCCGGCGGTGACCAGGACCCGTGCGTCCCAGGGCTGCTCGACGACGGTCCGCTGCTCGGCGGTGAGCGGCGGACTGCCGAGGTAGACGTCGGTCACGTACGGCTCCAGAGGTGCTCGAACTGGGTGAAGGCCAGCGCGGTGTCGAAGTTGGCGATGTTGTCGTCGACGTTGAGGATCAGGCAGGTGTCCTTGCCGCCGTTCTTGGGGCCGCGCAGGCCGCGACCGATCATCTGCTGGTACACGTTGGTGCTGTAGACCGGCCGTGCCACCACCACGACCCGGGTCGCGGGCGCGTCGAACCCCTGGGTGAGGACTCCGTAGTTGGTGAGTACACGGATGCGGCCGCTCCTGAAGTTCTCGATCCGCGTCCGACGGTCCTGCGTACTGGTCGTCGAATCCACGGCGGCGGACCGGACTCCTCGGTCGTTGAGCATGGCCGCCAGGTACTTGGCGTGGTCGACGGAGGTGGCGAAGAGCAGCGTCGGCCAGTCCGGCGGCAGTGCGGCCACCGATTCGACGATGCGCAGACTCCGCTCGTGGTCGTCGGCGAGCCGCTGCTCGGCGGCGCGGGACAGCATCGCCATGCGTTCGGCGTGCGTCTTCTCCTCCTGGTCGAGCACGATCCGACCGCCCTCCAGGGTGCGGTGCTCGACCTGGGCGAGCATGCCCCACTCCTGCAGATCCCGGTACGGGTCGCCGGACGGGAACACGCCTTCGTCGAGTCGTCGGTTGCCGAAGCGGGTGATCAGTCGGCGCGTTTCGTCCTCGTTGGTGTTGCGGAACGGGGTGGCGGTCAGGCCGAGCAGATGCCGGCGCGTCTCGTACTGGGTCAGGCCCAACAGGCCGAGGACCTCCGTGTACCGCTTGGAGATGGCGGTGTGCGCCTCGTCCACGATCACGAGCGCGGGCTCACGCAGCCACGCGTACTGGTCGGTGCCCAGGCACCGCTCCAGTTTCGCGTCCGTGGCGACCACCAGATGGGGATGCTCGACGACGTTGCCGGCCTCGTTGCTGCTCCACAGCCGGCTGATGGTCAGAGGGCGCTCGGCGCCGACCTTGCTCCAGACGAACTTCCAGCTCTGTACAGCCTGTTCGCACAGTTCCTCGGTCTGCGCTATCCACAGCAAGGGCCCCTTGAGGTCACCGACCCGCTTCACCCAGCGGATCACGGCCTCGGCGGTGACCCGTGTCTTGCCGGCGCCCGTGGGCAGGGACAGCATGCCGCGCTGCGGGGCGAGCCGGTCGAGCAGGGTGGAGATGTTCCGAACCAGGTCCTCCTGGTAGTCGTGGAGCCTGGGGAAGTCCCGGGGCCCCTCGATCGTCTCGGAGGAGGGCGGTGAGGGAGTCCTGGAACCGGCGAACGTCACAGGCAGGCGCAGGTCGGAGACGAATGCGATGGCGGCCGACGAACCCCCGTACCCCACCGGTGCGTTGGGGAAGCGTGCCTGGATGTCCC
Source organism: Streptomyces griseomycini (assembly GCF_014203535.1). Lineage (GTDB taxonomy): Bacteria > Actinomycetota > Actinomycetes > Streptomycetales > Streptomycetaceae > Streptomyces > Streptomyces griseomycini. Next base: position 214,425 of record NZ_JACHJI010000009.1, on the reverse strand, counting down.
GGGCGTGCTGCTGGAGCACCCCGTCGCCGTGCGCGTTGAACGCCATCTGGGCGATGCGGCGCCCGGACGGCTCCACGCCGCCGGTCGCCTGCAGCTCGGCGTCCATCAGCCCTTCAGGCAGGCCGGCCCTGAGCGCGTCCGCGCCGATCAGCAGCTCGAGTTTGGTCACGACGTCCTCGGCGTCGCGCACGGCCTTCTGTGCCGCCTTCAGCGCACTGTCCTTGGCCATGCGGTCCTGATGCTCCAACACCGCGCGGCATCCGGACGCGCCCAGGCCGAGGCCGAGCTCGCGGTCGATCAGCCGCAGCATGGGCTCGGGCTCACGCGGTACGAGGATCTTGACCGTGCCGTTCTGACGCACGGCGTCCAGGGGAGAGGCGTGCGTGCCGTTGGGAGTACGCGTGACCTCTTCCAACTCGGTGCACCGCTGCACCATGCTGTTCCGGTTGCCGCTGTTCAGGCGCTGCCGCAGCGCCGGGAACAGCTCGACGAGGGGAACGGGGTCGCCCTCGGGCACCTCGCGGGTCTCCCGACTGATCACGTCGGCGTAGCGGAGCATGCCCCACTTCTCGACCATCAGTTCGGCGTCCTCGGCGGTCGGCACGAGCAGGGCGGGGAGCTGCTCGGCCCGCAGGGCCCGGTACTCGGCGGCACCGACGGCGAGGGTGATCTCGTCGTCGGGACGGGTGTCCCAGGTGTCACCGATCCGGCAGCGAGTGAGGGAGTCCTCGGGGAAATCCGCCCCGAACCGGGTCAGCATCACGTAGGTGGCGCCGACGAAGGCGTCGTCCTCGCTGCGGGACACCTCGGCGAGAAGCGCGTCCCAGCGGTCGGCGGGAACCTCGTCGACGGTGATCGGCAGTCGCAGCTTGCGGGCCTTCTCGGGGGAGATGTCGGCGACCGGCAGCACATCGCGGTAGGCGGCGAGCTGGGGGCCGACGGCCTCCGTCAGTGGCTTGATCCCCTGGGAGGTGGTGACCCTGCCGTGCTTGCGCAGCATCCATCGGATCGGGGACATCACCGCCTGCCGAGTACTGGTCTGGGCGCCGAACTGACGCGTCCAGTTGTCCACCACGGCGTCGTCGGGCAGCGCCTTCAGGAAGGCGGCGCGGGACTCCTCGGACAGGTCGCGGAAGAGATGGAGGGGGCCACCGATCGCGGCACCCTCGACCTTCATCCTGTTCAGCGCGGGGCGCGGGGCACGGCTGTCCAGAGAACGCAGGTAGGAAGCGTGGACGGCTGCTCGGTACTCTTCGAACCAGGCCTCGTCGGCCTGCGGCTGCACGCCGCCGGCCGGCCGATCCCGCAGGCCGATCAGGGAGAAGAAGGACGCGTCGTCGGAGTGGAACGCCATGTCGACGGCGACGCTCGGATCGCGCTCGGCATCGACGACGACACCGGGCAGCATGCAGTCCGCGACCGGTCGGAAGTGCTTGTCGGCCGTCCGTACCCGGAGCGTCGTGCGCGGGTCGGGCACGCGCTCCAGGACCTTGTGGGCCAGCCGACGGATGCCGGCCTGACGGAACAGCTCCCAGAAGCGCTCCCAGTCGGACTCCCCGTAGTGGTCGAAGCCCTGGTCGAGGACACTGGCGAACCGGCCCTCCACGTCGGCCTCGCGGATGCCGAGGACGTTGAGCGCGTGCGCCAGCGATGGGTCCTGGGCGAGCTCGTCGACGACGTACACCGTGGACTCGCGCAGCCCGTCCTGGTGCTCGGCCCGGCGGAACACCTTGCCGTGGACCGGGGGGACCAGCCCGTGCTCCTCGGTCAGCACGATGTGGGCCTTGCGGGCCTCGTCGGCGAAGGGGGAGCGCTTCTCGATCATGTCGGCCAGGATGCGGACGGCCACCGCCGACGCCTCGACGGTGCCGTTCGCGACGAGGGCCTCCAGCCAGTCGCGGACCCCGGCCCGCTCGTGTCCGGCGGCACCGAGGACGTGCTCGACCTTGCCGGAGCGCAGGGCGTCGGCCTCCACGCTCGGGTGCAGCCAGTCCGAAGGACGCCCGGGGCACTCGTGCCACATCCGCAGCCATCGCGTGAGCTGCTTCAGGTCCTTGTCCAGCCGCGGGTGGACGCGCAGGTGCTTGGGGGCGCGCAGGACACCGTCCTGGTCGGGCAGAGAGGGACTGGTAGCGGTGCGGGCCCAGATCTCCCGGGTCAGGAACTCGTCCGCCCAGCTGATCGACTCCTTCACACGACCGGGGAGCAGCGGGAGGTAAGCGGCTGGGTCCTCGGCCGGGGCGAGTGCGGGGAGGGAGTCGACGACCAGCTTCGCCGACACTCTGATCATTTCCTGGTTGAACGGGGAGGAGTCGAGCAGGTTCTGCCGGTCCTCGTTGGTCTTCCACGCCCCGTTGAGGATGCCGCTGAGCGACATCTCGTACTTGGTGGGGAAGAAGGACCAGAACTTGCCGCGGCCACGGGAGCGAGGGCTGACGTGCAGGCCGCTCTCGGCGTCCCGTTCCAGCGCGGGGACGGCCCAGGACAGGTCGAGTGCGACCCGGTCGTGCAGCTCTCCGGCGTCCGCACGGGCCGCGGGACCCGGCTCGTGCGTGGTGGTGAACACGCGCCACCGCTCCGTGGAGAGAGCCTTCCCCGTGCGCTCCTCGGTTACGGTGTGCAGGTCACCGGTCTGCTGGGAGGTCAGGATCCGGCGCGCCATGGGCCTGGGACGGTGATCCTCCAGCACGACCTTGGCGACGTGAGGCGAGAAGAGCTGGAACCCGACCGGGAACTCCTCACGGGGCTCGCCGTGGTCCTTGCCACGGTTGCCGTGCATGTCCTTGCCCAGCCGGTCATCGGCCTTCGGGAGCAGCGGGAGCCGCACGACCGTGGTCGCCCAGGTCAACAGCTGGTCCAGTACGGGGTCGGAGGCGCGCTCGGCCCGCATGTCGAGTGGGCGGGCCATCCGCAGGACGGGTGCGTCGAACTCCGGGCCGTAGCGCTCCGTCACACCGGGCACGGCCTTGATCTGCTCGTAGGACCAGGCGCGGTCGAATCCGAAACTTCCGGTGCGGCTGAAGAATTCCGGCGCGTCGGTCACCACGAGGACCGACTTCACACCGACCCCGAAGCGTCCGATCTGCCCGCCACGCTTCTTCGACATGCTCATTCGAAGGATGGTCTCCGCCCCTTCCGGGGTGACCGGGTTTCCCTCGTTGGCGCAGTACAGGTGGGACTCTGTGAGGACCACGTGGACGCGTCCGCCAGGTTCGCCCGCGATTTCGTCGGCCGCGTTCTGGACGAGCTCGAAAAGCTGGCGATCACCGTACCCGCCCTGCGTGATACGACGCTCGCCATTGGCGTGTTCGGCCACGAGGCCGGGGTCCACCGCATACGTCTGCAGGACTCGGGAGGACTGTTCGAGAACGGTTTCGATCACCGCTGAGGACGAGGACGGCACAATCACTGCGCTCCTGGTGTCAAAGGTGGATGAAAGTCTGGTGGCGGGCCGGACCGCCGGTTGTGTGCGAGCCGGCCCATGGTTCATCGCGCACTGGTGGTCGGAGCGTCTGTCCGATGAACGAGTACGCAGGTCATACGGGTGAAGTGCCCGGTGTCAGAGAGCGGGAGGGCTCTCGTCCGGCAGTGCCTGCACTGCCTTGGCCAAGTCGTCGGGGAATCCAACGAAAAAATCGTCCTCGGACAGTTCGTGTCGGTTCAAGACGTTCGGGACTTCGGCCTTGCTCACCGTCCGCCGAACATCCAGCTCAACCGCGTTGCGTTCCCGATGGGAGAGCAGCAACGGGTAACAGTCGTCCTCGTTCAATGAGTCCCCACCCCTGTCGAGTAATGTCCTGTGATTCGCACCAGGGGTGTAATCGGGCCACGCCCCATGAGACGAAAGGATTTTCGCTGCGGGATTCTCTGCCGGTGATCACGTTAGCGGCTGGGTCCCCCGACCGCCAGAAATTTTCAAAAACGTTTCCCCACGCGCCCGTTGGGCGCATTCGGACACACCACTGGCCAGCCGCCGGATCCCCCGGACAAACCGGTTCGCGAGCGAGTTGGCTTTCCCAACATGGCGAATGTATCCGGGTTTTGAGGTACTGGCAAGCCTCAACCTCTGCTCACCCGAAAGCAGTTGGTGGCCTCCGCTCACGCAAGACGGGCGTGAAGGCGTGAAGTGGTCGAATCGGACTATTCGGGCGAGATGGTTGGACCTGTCGTGCCCCCTTGTGCGGTTAACTTTTGGTTGACGTGATCGTGATCGTCAAATTAGCCTCCCTCGTACGACCCGAGGAAGAGCAGGTGGCGCGTGGAGACAGGTGAGGAGTTCGGGCCGTGGCTGGCCCGGCAGCTCAAGCTCGCGGGAAGGACGCAGGCCGAACTGGCCAAGGAGCTCGGGTTGACCCGAGCCGCCGTCTCCGCGTGGATCGCCGGACGGTCGACCCCACGCCCTACCGTGATGACGGACATCGCCAGGGTGCTGGGTACGGACGTCGGTACGGTGCACACCCGCACCACCGACGCCCAAGCCGGCCTCCCTGTCACCTGGTACCACCGCCCCGGCTACCCCGACGGCGGTCGTGACCTGGGCAATGCCGCCGCCTTCGCCTTCGACGCCGACGTCCAGGTCCTCGCACGCGAGACGTGCCAGAACAGCCTCGACGAGCGGTTGACAGAGAACGGTCGTCCGGTCCGCGTCCGTTACACCCTGCACGAGCTGACGGGTGAGCACCTGGACGCCTTCCGCGAGGCGATCCTCTGGAACGACCTTTTCCCGCACTACTCAGCCGTCTCGGAGCTGGCCGGCAACCAGAAAGTCGGCCGAGTCGTCGACGCCGGTGTACGCGACATGTACGAGAAAGGCCGTCTGGTCCTGCTGCGGGTCGACGACTACAACGCCTCCGGACTCACCGGCGACGACTACGCGGACGGCAAGTTCGCCGCCGTCGTCCGACGGCAGCTCGAGAGCCTGAAGTCAGGCCCGGCCGCCGGTGGTTCGTACGGTCTGGGCAAGGCCACGCTGTGGGCCACCAGCGCCCTCGGGCTCGTGCTCATCAACTCCACTCTGTCCGTGCCGCACGAGGGGCGTACCGAGCGACGGGTGATCGGTCGTCTCGAACTGCCCTGGCGGGAGGTCGAAGGACGCGCCTACGCGGGCCCCGCCTGGTTCGGGCGCCCCGACCCCGACACGCCTGGCGCCGAGGTCGCCCGTTCCTGGTGGGCCGACGGGGAGACCGTGGACCGCCTCCATCTGAGCCGGGAAAGCGACGAACCCGGTACGTCCTTCCTGATCGTGGGCGCGCACGACGTGGCCAGCCTCGAAGGGGAGGCCCACGACCAGGACGGGAAACCTCGTGCGGAGGAGGGTCCCGAGGACACGCGCGACATCGGCAGAATGCACGGCCGCTTGGTCGAGGCGCTGGGGCGCGACTTCTGGGCCGCCATGATCGGTGGGGGTGGACGGCTCCCGCTGCTTGAGGTCTCCGTCCGTGCTCTGCGCAACGGCGAGGAGGTCGTGCCGGAGACGAAGGTGGACCCGTCCGTCGAGCAGCCCTCCCGTACCCGCGCCCTGCGGGCCCACTACGAGGGCACCACGGTGGATCGGCTCACCGAAGCCGGGCAGGTGGCCTTCAGAAACGTTCCTCTGAAGCTGCCCCTGGCCGGAGGCGCACGCGGGACGCTCGGCACCCACCAGGCGGTCCTCCTGGTCACCGAGGCCGCCGGCGACAACGACACCCCCAAGAACCAGGTGCACTCGCTGCGCGGCAACCGCATGACGGTCAGGAAAGCACCGGTTTCGAACCTGCCGCTCGGCACCAACCCCTTCCAAGCCGTCCTCCTGGTCGGTGAGGCCGCCGGTCAGTCGGCCCCCTTCGCGAAGGAGGCCGAGGAGTTCCTGCGCGCGGCGGAACCACCCGAGCACGACCGCTGGGGGCAGACGGAGGAACTGACACTGCGCTGGTCCCCTTCCGCGTATCGGCGGATCCAGAATCTGACCACCGAGGTCAACAGCGCGGTCAGGGAACTCGTCGCCCGCCCGAAGCGCGGCAGGGGCGAAGGCGGTGAGGCGCTGCGCAAGGCGCTGACCGTCAAGAGCCGGCCCAAGGCCAAGGTGCCCTCCGGGCCGGTGGTGCCGGCGCTGGACGCGCTCGAGGCGACGATCGGTGACCAGGGGGAGTGGTTGATCACAGCCGAGGTGAAGATCCCGCGCGGTGACGAGATCGTCCCGATGGTGCCGGTCGCCCAGTTGGACGTCCGCTCCGGGGGACGCCCGCGACTCGACTGGGCGGAACTCGTCGCAGTGGAGGGCTGCGAGGTGGAGAACGGGATCCTGCACTTCCCGTCCGGCACACGCCGCGCGAAGTTCCGAGGAGCCACCGATGTCTCCAGCCACCCGGTGAGGACCACGCTCACCCGCCTCGTCGTCGAACTGCGCGTGGGCAAGGGGGCGTGACGCGTGAAAATTTACCCGTACAAGCGACTCAGCCGCCCGATCACGCTCAGGGTGACGTCGGTCTCCCTCAAGTTGTCCGACGGTACCCGTGATCCACTCGACACCAGCGCCTACTCGGTTCAGGAGCAGGCCGTCGCCCTCGGCGTCGCGGGCCACACGGACTGGGTGAGTGCGACGATCGGTCTCTCGGTCACGCTGCCGCCCGGCGCCGACGCTCCGGACGCTGCCTGGTCCGATCTGCGCGTCCTCGCGGTATTGACCGACGGTGAGACCAACGTCCGTACCTCGACGGCCCTCACACGCGACACGGAGGGCAGCCACGACTGGTCGGGCTACCTGGAGGTACTGCGCGACGACCACCTGGGACGTGCCTCCCTCAGCGCGTACGCCATCGGGACGGTCGACGGAGTGCGGGGACGGTCGATCACCGAGACCGACCGGAGCTGGGTCGTGGACACCGTCTCCGACGAGCCGGTCAGAGGTCTGCGACTGGATGTCCGGAAGGCGTCGTTCAGCAAGAGCTCCAGGGAATGGCTGCGTGCCTACGCCGACGCGCCCTGGCTCGTGGACACCACGGCACGGGTTCCCACGGTGTTCGTCAACACCGACATCGACGGGATCGTCGGGCTGCTGGACAGCAACGGCTCCGGTGTGGACAGCAAGGTGCGCGACCTCCTCGTCGCCCAGATGGCCACGGACGTGTGGACGGCGGTCTTCCACGGCGCCATCGGCGACCTGGAGGTGGAACCGGGCGGTGGCCCGGTCTTCCCGACCGACTGGCAGGGCGAGGTGCTGCGGGAGATGCTCCCGGACGTCGTCCCCGGCGTACACGTCGAGGAGGCCCTGCGCCAGGTCCACAACCGACGCACCGGTGACTCGGGCTGGGCCGAACTGCAGACACGCATCCATTACGCGGCGGTCCGGCGTGCCGATGCCGCCAAGGCGGTGGGCTACATGATCCGCAGCCTGGAGCGGACGAACAGGGAGAACGAGACGTGATCACCCAGCCCCACCACGTACCGGAGCGCCTGGCACTGCTTTCCGGCGCGGCCGTGGACACCTTCCTCACCGAGGGACTGCTCAGGGGCGAACAGGTTCACAGCGGCATCGACCTCGCCAAGGTCGCCGAGCCGCTCCCCGAGGACGACGCCCGGTGGTGGGTCGAGCCGATCCGCAGCCTGGTCGAGGACGCCATGTTCGAGTTCCGCAACGAGCGCACCAAAGCCGACGCCTGGCTCGCGCCCCGACTCCATGCCACCTTGCGTCTGACGCGGAGGGAAGCGGCGGACAAGCGCCTGTGGAACCACCTGGCGCTGGCCGTAGCCCCTGACTATGTCGTGTGGCGTCACCTGTCGGAGTCGGCACAGCGCGTCGCTGCAGAGCGCTTCCGGGGCCCTTCGGACCGGCAGTGCTTCTCCCGTCTGTGGTGGGCGGCCGAAATCTTCCGGAACGGGCCGGATTACGGGCCTGTCGAGACTGCTTGCGGCAACCAGGACCTCATCCACACCGTCCTCCGGTTGGGCTTGCTCGACCACCGCCCCACAGCGCAGGCCGTCGTCCGTCTTCTGCAGGACGGAAAGATCACCACTGGACGCGAAGTCAACGGGCTGAGCGTCGCCATCAACGCGGCCGGAGCGACCTTGATCTACGACGTCCTCGCACCGGACGAGCCCAGGGATCCCGCTCGTCTGCGGGACTGGATCGCCGAGGCGGAGACAGCCCCACCGGTCTCACGCCACGACCTCCCCGAAGGGCCGGACGAGGATCCCGTCCCGGAGGAGTCCCTGGCTGCGCTCACCGACTACTTCGCCGATCTGTTCGAGACCGCTCCGGTCAGGGGCCGGAAGAGCGAGGACTGATACGGCGCCGTCGAGCTACTCGGGACGCGGGCAGCGGGCGGTGCAGCCGTCCGATGTCCCGCAGCCGTGGCTCCGCAGCTTGGCCCGCTGCTCCTCCGTGGCCGGCACCCACGGCTCGCGCATCGTCTCCGGGGTCGGAGCGGGAAGACCGAGCGCGGCGCTCAGGAGGTGTGCCCCGAAGAGGGGCGGCACGGCGTTGCCCACCTGCTGGGCCCTCGCCGTACCCGACCACGGGTAGTCCGGCGGGAAGCTCTGCAGCATCCCCGCCTCGTTCATGCTGAACCTCGGACCCTCTCGGACGACGTCGGGGTGGTGGTCGCCGACGGGCTCGAAGACCACGAAGCGCGAGATACGGCCGGTGACGGTGGTGGCGGGCTGTCGATCGGTCCGTACCCCGCGTCGCCCCGGGTTTCCGGAACTGCCGTAGTTCGACCGGATCAAGAAGGGCGTCCTGCGCCCCGGGTGCGTGCCGACCGGCTCGGCGAGGGCGTCGCCCATCGACTTCCAGTGCTCCAGACCGTCGTCCTCCGTGGGGCGCTGTCGTGGGTCGGGGACGTCCATGTCATAAAGGGTCGGCTGAGTCGTCGGTGCCGCGATACCACCGTTCCTGCGGTTCCACTCCTTCGCCTCGTAGGCGCGGTGGGTCGGTGCGGGCAGTGAGGGCTTGCCGAGTCCCTCACGACGGGCGATCAGCACGGCGCGGGACCGGGTTTGCGGCACTCCGTAGGTCTCGGTCCTCAGGACGTCGACGGCGACCTGGTACTTGGTGCCGTCGGGCAGACCGACCTCCTGCAGGACCTCGGCGTATCCCTCCCAGAGCGCCACTACGGAGGGGACCTGCTCCAGAATGATGACGTCGTACGGTCGGTGCCCGCGGTTCGGGCTCCTGGTGGCCTGGATCGCGTATCGGAGGGGTTCGAGGACCAACGCGGTGCGCGGGTCGCTGAGCTTCCTCAGCTCCTTGTCGATCTCCGCGTCGGAATCGCCCGCCATGAGTCGTTTGATGTAGCCCTTGACCTCCTCGAGCGCCTTGCGTCCGGCGCCCCGTCCCGCCACCGAGTACGTCTGGCACGGCGGACCACCGGCGAGCACGTTGATCTCCGGCGGGAGCGACTCGAAGGATTCCCTGCGAACCGCGCTCACGTCGGCGTGGAGGGTGTCCAGGCCGGCCGCGTAGCGCGTCAGGCACGCGCTCCTGTCCCACTCGATCCCGAGACTCGGGAGACCCAGCTTGTGACCAGCGACGTCCAACCCACCGGGCCCTGCGAAGAGGTCCAGGACAAAGGGCTTGTCGAGGATGGACTGGTGGGGCGGCGTGCTGGTCATGTGGCGGAAGTCTAGCCGGCGGCGGGGGCCGCCGGCTGCCCGTGGAGGGCTTCGGCGACGGCCCGACCCAGCACTTGGCCGACGGGGGGCGGTGTAGCGTGCCCGATCTGGCGGTACCGGGCGGTCTTCAGACCAGTGACCTCCCACGATCCGGGGAACCCCTGAAGCAGCGCCGCCTGCTCGACTGTGATTTTCACCATGTTGTCCCTACCGAGCGAGGGATCCCACACGAAGTCGGGGCCGGGAACCTCGTTGCCCACCGTGTGGGCATTGACGCCCATGGTCGCCCACTTCCGTTTGGCCCCGGTCGGCCCGAGGTCGGCGCCCCCTCGGTTCTTCGAGCCTCCGACGAGGGTGGGAGCCGGTTGATCGGCCTGAGCGGCCCAACGGGCTGCGTCCGGCCAACCGCGTGCCGCCATGGACGGTCCCAGGGCGGCACCGACCGTCATGGGTTGCCGCACCGTGGGCGTCGGCGGACGGAACGCCTCGGCCCAACGTCGTTCGACGGCCACCAACACACCCTGCTTACGGTTCTGTGGCACCCCGAAGTCGACGGCGTTCACGATGAACCAGCTGAACTCATAACCCAAGTGAGCCAGTTCGGCGCGCGCGAAGTCGCGGAAGCGCTGATACCTGTCCGAGTGGGCGAGATCGGGAACGTTCTCGATGATCACCGCTCGCGGCCTGATGGCGTGGGCCAGATAGACCGCGGCCTCCAACAGGCGCTCCTCCAGACCTGATTCGGCCCGTTGGGCGGTCGCACTCGACTTCACCCGCGGCAACCCCGCCGAGAGGAGATCCACGTCGTAGCTCTCGGGGTGCTCGGACGGGTCGAAGTCGAGCAGGTCGGTGTTGAGCACGTTCCAGTGCGGCCGGTTGGTCCTCAGGGTCGCGACGGCGTCAGCGTCGTCGTCCAGGAGCAGCCGCGGTTCGAATCCGGCCTGCTCCAGGCCGAGGGCGAGTCCGCCCGCCCCCGAGCACACGTCCACGAAGGTCAGTCCCCCCACGCCTCCTGCTTTCCCGCCCGCTCCGCCAGGCGCCGCTCCACAACCGCCCTCACCCGGGCGGCCACGTCTCCCGGATCCTCATGCTCCCAGAAGCGCAGCACCGTCCACCCCAGAGCGGTCAGATGCTCCGTCGTCTCCAGATCGCGGGCCATGTTCCGGTCGAGCTTCTTGCGCCACCACTCGGCGTTGGCCTTCGGCTGCGTTGCGTGCTCCGGGCACCCGTGCCAGAAACACCCGTCGATCAGGACAGCGATCTTGGCCCGGGTGAACGCCACGTCGATGCGTCGCCGCGCCATTCCCGGCACCGGGTACTCCACGCGGTAGCGCAGGCCGGCCGCGTGCAGCAGACGACGCACGGCCAGCTCGGCGTTCGTGTCCTTGCTGGCCTGTCGGGACATGCGTGCTGAGACGCCGGGAGAGGAAGGCCTCACATTGTCCAATGGTGTCGCGCCTCAGGAGTGTGTGTCGTCTCGGTCGATCACGATCGCATCCCGCCGGCCCGAGTCGATCGCGCGGAACCGAACCAGCGGGCGACCGGTTCCCACCGACGACTTCGGCGCGACGAAGGAGAAGGCCATGACGACGTCACCGGCGTTCACCGTCCCGTCGGCGGTGAGCCGCGGCTCGGACTCGACCACCGGGTAGAGCAGCAGCGCCCCTCGCCGCGGGCGGACGAACTGCTCGACCGATGCGTTCCCGGCCGTCTCGACGGCGCCCGCGGTGCGCAGGGCGGCGGCGCGGTGCTTGGGCTCACTGAGCGCGCCGAAGAGCGAGCCGCGTCGTCGGGTACGGCGGGCCAGGGTGAACGGGCCGTGCCCCAGGATGCGGGCCTCCACACGCCTGGTGGAGGTCTGCAACGGCGTGATCACCAACCAGTCGTCGATCTTTGCCGGCTGTCGGCCCGCTTCCAGCAGGAACTCCAGGTGCGGCGAGAACTGGCTCGGGATCGACCACCGCAGGTCGCACAGCACCTTTGTCAGCGTCTCGTGCGAGACCGTGCCCACGCGCGCCTCGTACGCGGGACCGTCCCCGACGGACAGACGCACCGGGTCCTGACTCAGTGCGGCGAGGACCGACTCCCAACGCTCGGTGTTGTGGGCCAGCTCGTCCGGGGCCTCCGGGTAGGCGGTCGGCTCCACCCAGGTCCCCGGTGACCGCACCTCCACCAGCTCCGCGTTGAACATCTTGTTCCGAGCCGACGGCTTCACCCACGGCAGGTGCTGGGCCACCAGCGGCGGGATCTGGGCGGGGGTGACCTGAGGACGACCGTCCACCATGGGTGCGTAGCGGGCCAGTTCGGCGCGGAAGAGCTCCTCGTCGCGGCAGATCGCCTCGAAGGCCTCGTACAGGTCGACCGTCTTGGCGTTGCGACCGCGGCCGAGCGTCTCCTCCCGACCGATGTAGAGGCGGACGAGATCGCGGTACCCGCGCCGGAAACCGAACCAACGGCCCATCTGCATCAGAGTGTCGGCCTGCTGCGTCGTGCGACGGTAGTACGTGATCGTCAGGCCCTCGACCGTGAAGCCACGGGACAGCTTCGTGCCGCCGACCAGGATCTTCCAGACGTTCGGGGTGCGGTCGAAGTCCAGGTCGGGCTGGCTGTAGTCGTGTTCGCTGTCACCGTTGACGACGATGACGGGGCCACCGCCCTTGTTGATGAGGCGGCGCGCGTCGGTGACGTACGGCTTCAGTTCGTCGTACGTCGCGGGGGTGGGCAGGCCGCCTCCGTCCGCGTGGGGACGGAAGTCCTTCTCGAAGAGGGAAGCCAGGCGTGCGTGGCCCTCCGGGCGCGTGTGCGCGGCGTTGTGCCACATGGTGTTGATGCGCAGGGCGAGCGCGGTGTGCTCGACCATGCGGACCGATTCGTGCACGAGCATCGTGTGATGCCGGAACGAGTCGGAGGGGACGCCGTGGGCGGCGCGGTAGCACTTCAGAGCGCCCGTGAGGACGAAGGCGTCCAGGGCTTCCTGAAGACGGTCGCCCGTGGAGTCGTAGATCCCACGGACGTGCCTCCGTTCGGCCTCGCCCTCACCACCGCCGACGTCGTCCAGGTCGTGGAAGTCCTGAACACCCATGTAACCGCTGGGGCGGGGGAGGGAGATCAGGAAGTCGCGCGGGAAGATGTCCTCCTCATCGCCCGGATCGATGAAGACGTTGGCGAAGGGAGTCGCGGTGTAGCCGACGTACTGGGCGCGCGGAAGCAGTCCCAGGAGCTTGGATATCAGGCCGTTGATGGCCGTGCGCTCGGTGCTCCCCCGTTCCCACTTCTTCGGGTCCGAGGTGTTCACGGAGGCCTGGTCGGACTCGTCGTCGATGATGAGGGTCGGCAGCTCTCCCAGGATCCCGTGGATCTGCTTGAGGTCCTTGACGAGCTTCGTGAGGACGGCCTTGTTCTTCTTCACCACGAGGATCCGCGCCGCGGCGTGGTGGAGGTTCGCCGGATCGTGCAGCGGGCGAGCGGGGACGCGCTTCTCGAACTCCAGCGCCCGGATGCCCTGGGCCAGGCTCTTGTAGTCGTTGTCGCGTGTGGTCAGGCGCTCGATGTCGAACGCGCCGAGCGTGGAGGGACGACCACCGTGTCGTACGAACTTCGGCCAGTCCTCGTCGTCGCCCACGTAGTCCACACCGACCAGGGAATCCACGTCCGTGACGTCCGCGCCCCGCAGGATGTTCTCCTGGCCGATCAGCTCCATGTCGAGGCGCCGCTGGGTCTGGGCGCGCAGCAGGTTGAGGGTGCCCCCCAGGACGATGACGAGACGGTAGCCGGCGTCGATGGCCTTCGCGGTCACGCCGGTGAAGTTCGCCGTCTTGCCGGACTGGACGTAGCCGACGACCAGGCCCTTCGCCTGTCGGGCCGTCGGCTGTTCGGGATCGGTGAGGCGCTCGACGACCGCCCGGCTCGCCTGGTCGAGGCCGGCGATGGCGGCCTCGGACCATCCCTTGTCGCGGAGCTTCTGTTCGTACGCCGTCCAGTAGAAGGACCTGGCCGCCGCGCGTTCCGGGGTGTACCACGGGGTGAACTCCCGGGTGATCACCGTCGCACCGGGCACCTTCGCCACGGGTACGGCCTCGTCCAGGGCCTTGCGCAGTTCGGTTCCGAACCGGAGCCGTTCGTACACCACGGCACGCCGTTCGTCGGTGCGCGCCGGGGAGTCCGCTCCCCACGGCGGGTCCTCCGCGAAGTCCCAGGCGGTCAGGTGGCGGTCCCACAGGGCGATCAGCGCGTCGTCACCGCTGATGAGGAGGGAGCGGAACAGCTCCTCGCCCAGGTCCGCGTCGGGGTGGGAGTCATCCGCGGCGAGCGCCGCCCAGCGTTCGAAGTGACGCGGCATGCTGCCCATCCCCGCCAGCGCGGAGGTGTGGATGTCGAGGAGCACACCGGACGGAGTGTTGGTCATCTCTTGTCCTCGGTCGGGGGCCGGAGCGGGCCGGGAGCGGGAGCGGTACCGGATCAGTCGGCCGCCTGTGCACGGCGTTCGCGGTGCGCGCCTGCCGCTGCCAGGAGGATGGTGTTCCAGTAGTCCACCCGGTCCTGGCGGCCACGCTCCCAGCGCCCGAGACCGAAGCAGTCCTCGAGCAGCAGGTACAGCAAGGTCTTCGTGACGGGGGCGTCGTTGCTTCCGCCGCGCCTGCCGTCGTTGAAGTCGCTGCGGAAGGCCTTGTTGAGGAGGACGGTGTTGTTCTCGCGGTCCAGGTCGAAGAACTTGTCACCGGGAAGGGAGACCCAGGAGAACGCGATGGGCTCCTCACCCGGCTTCTCGGGCAGCTCCTCCTTGACGACCCGCTTGATCTTCGGGTCTATCCCCTTGCCCGGGAGCGTCACGGGCTTGCGGACGATCTCCGTGCGCTTCGCGCCCTCCCGGTAGGCGGCCTCGGCGTCGCCGAGGAACCCGTGGAAGGTGTTTCCGGAGGCGTCCACGGCCTTCTCGACGCCGAGCGTGAAGGCGGGCGTGACGGTGACGCTCTCCTTCTTCACGTCGAGGCTCAGGACGCTGTTCTCGTGGGACGGAAGGTCGACGGCCACGCGAGCGAGAGCGAGGTGACCTTCGGGATTGCGGAGACCGTTCCAGCCGCCGGCCTGGACGAGGCGGTCGTTGCGGTAGAAGTAGAAGCCCTGGCGGTCGGCGAGGGACCCGATCTGCCGGAAGCCGGCCTGCTTCGACTTGGCGGGCCAGATGTGCGCGGTCAGTCGTACGTCCCCCAGGCCCTCCACGGGGGCCGTGAACGTACGGGGGTAGCCCGCCTTCCCGGGCACCTTGTAGCCGAAGGGGTCCAGCGCCTCGACGGCGATGTGGTCCACCTCCTCGCCGAGCCGGCCCTCGCCGCTGCTCACGTCCCACACGGCGATGTCGAGCTTGAGGCCGTTCTGGAGGAACCGGTGCAGGTAGAGGCCGAGGTGCGTCTCCAGACGCGCGATCGCCTTGGACAGGTAGTGGTCGCTCTGGCCGGTCGTCACCGTCTCGAAGGCCCGCACCTGGTCCCAGCGCACGATCGTGCCGTGCCACTCGATGATGCCGTCGTACCGGTCCACGAGTTCCTGTGCGTAGCGGGGGTCGACGGTGTCACAGCGGAAGCCGTCCTCGATGCCCTCCGCGGTGAGACGGCGCCCCGCGGCACGGCTGCGCTTGGTACGGCTGACCACGGTCAGCGACGACGCGTGGGACAGCGAGGCGGCCTTCAGGCCCGTGCCGTACATGCCGAGGGCGCTCTCGCCGTAGTCCCGGCGCCGGCCCACCGTCATGGCGGCGTCCAGGCCCGCGTCGTCCATGCCCCTGCCGTTGTCGATGATCAGGAGGGTGAGGATGCGCTTGGCGTCACGCAGGAAGTGCACGACGATCTCGTCGGCGCCGGCGTCGATGGAGTTGTCGATCAGGTCGGCGATGGCGACCTCGAAGCCGTAGCCCTGGTTGGTCAGGGCCTTGCCGTAGCCGGCGTCCGGGGGCAGATGGGCGCTGCCGGTCGTGGGGACCTCGTACTGCCAGACGGTGCCGGGCTCGTAGGTCATCGTGCTTCCTCGTGTACGCAGGTCTGGGCCTGCTCAGCGTGTGACGGCCCTCCGGATCGGTTGGTCTGTGTGACCGTACTGCAAAGGTCGGACATAGAGCCGGTTGGGTCGCGAGGTGGGGAGTATTGGTCCCGAATCTTCCGATAGGCGATGCCTGATGCACGGGTGGGAAGGCGAACTCCTTCGCGTATGTCGGACGAGTGTGTTGCGCATCGCAAGGGGGCTGGGCACGGGCGTGCTTCACGCTGCGGAGCATGACGGGCAGGCGTGGCAGCGCGGAGTCACAACCGGCCCCCGCCCGTACCGGGGCGGGAACCCGTGGTGCTCCGGTCGCCGTGGTCGGGGATGTGGCAGAGACTGGAATCCGGATTCTGTCCAGGAACGCACCCGGAGCGCAGGAGAGTGGGACCCGTCCGTGCGTCACCGCCCCGCGAAAGGCGGTGGTTTCGATGGCTGCCTGCCGCACTGATCCTCGGCGTGTTCGTCCTCGACCTCCTCACCCCGCGAGGCGTGAGGGTGTTCCCCCTGCTGGCGGCCGCCCCCGTGCTGGTCGCGCCCTGGTTCTCCCTGGCCGGGACGATCGCCACCGGCGGGGCGGCGTTCCTCGCCGCGGTGATCCTGCCGCTGGTGAGGGGCAGGCTGCCGTTCGGCGTCGACGACGTCGTCCCGTTCTCGACGTTCGTCACCCTGACCCTCCTGGCCGCGGTCTTCAACCGGATGCTGGCCCGTGAGCGGCGGCAGCTGAAGAACGCCCGCGAGGTCGCCGAGACCGTCCAGCGCGCGATGCTCCCCTCCCCGCCCGGACGGATCGGGCCGCTGGCCGTGGCCGTCCGGTACGAGGCCGCCGCGCGGGAAGCCGCCATCGGGGGCGACCTGTACGCGATCCGCCCCACTCCCCACGGCGTCCGGCTGATGATCGCCGACGTCCGGGGCAAGGGCCTGGGCGCGGTCCGAACCGTCAACGCGCTGCTGGGCACCTTCCACGAGGCCGCCCTCCGCGCTCCGGACCTGCCCGGTGTGGTCCGCTGGCTGGAGGACCGGGTGCGGGAGGCCAACGTCGCCGAGGGCGGGACGGGACTCGAGACGTTCGCCACCGCCGTCGTCGCCGAGTTGTCCGGCGACGGCTCCGTCCTGCGCATGGCCAACCGGGGACACCCGGCGCCGTTGCTGGTCCACCGCGGCCGGGCCCGCCCGCTGGAGCCGGGCACGCCCTCACTGCCGCTGGGCCTGGCCGACCTCGGCGTCCCGGACGGCCCCCCGGACGTCCCCGTCGACCGGTACGACCTGCCCGAGGGGGCGGTCCTGCTGCTGTTCACCGACGGCGTCGTCGAGGCCCGCGACCACCGCGGGGTCTTCTACGACCCCGTCCCGCGGCTGTCCCGCCCCTTCCCGCCGGACCCGGACCGGGTGCTGGACGCCCTGCTCGCCGACCTGTACCGGTACACCGCGGGTCACCTCGGCGACGACGTCGCGCTCCTCGCCGTCGGTCTGCCCCCCGACGCCGACGACGGCCCCGCCCGTCCACCGGAGGGAACCCGCTCGGCGTAGGGGCCCTTCCGGACCCCTCACGGGAACGCCACCGCCCCCGTCGCCACCCCGAACAGCACGAAGAAGATCCCCCGGGTCGTGTCGGCCGTGGCCGAGCAGGAGACGTTCCCCGGGCGGCCGTCCTCGGTGTGGACGACCACCACCCGGCGCGGGCCCCTCGGGTCGTAGCGCAGCACGACCGGGACGCCCCGGCGGAGGGGGTGCGTCTCGTGGTCGAGGGGGGTGCGGCGGTAGGTCCGGGTGGCGGGGCCCGGGGCCGCGTCCGCGTCCCGGCCGCGCGGGTCCGCGGCGACCGCGTGGCCGGGAGGAGGCCGCCGCTCAGGCGCGGGCGGCCCAGCGGGTGAGCATCGCGGTGGCCTCGGCGCGGTCCGCGGCGGGGAGGGCGGCGATCTCGGTGTGGTGGTTGGCGCCGGGCACCCACAGGACGCGGGAGTCGTGGCGGCCGGGCGGGAAGGGCTCGGCGACCGAGGGGTCCTGCGTCCCGTTGACGAACAGCAGGCGGGCGCCGCGGCGGCGGACCCAGCGGTCGACGTCCGGCATCGCGTCCGGGTCGAAGCGCAGGGGGACGTCGCGGGGGACGAAGGAGCGCGGCTCGGTGGCGCCCGGGTGGCGCAGCAGGTCGTCCAGGTGGGCGGTGGGGACGTCGAGGTAACCCATCTCGGTGCCGAGCTGGTACCAGTACGGGACGTACGCGCGGGCGACCGCGTCGGTGTAGAGGGCCAGGCCCGCGGTGTCGTCCAGCCAGGCGTAGAGCTGGTCGGCGGTGGCGTCCGGGCCGGGGAGGGCGGCGCGGTCCGCCGCGCCGCCGCCGTTCTGCCAGAACATGAAGGGGGCGCGCAGGACGGCGATCTCGAACGCCTTGTCGGCGCTGCCGACGATGCGGAAGGCGGTCCCGGCGGCGGCCGTCTCGGCCTCGTAGCGGGCGACCAGTTCCGCGCGGTGCAGCAGGAGCCGGCGCTGGGCGTGCTCGATGGCCTCGCGGTCGGCGGCCGTGCCCACGGTCCCCAGGAAGCGGAGGTAGGCGGAGTCGTCGCGGTCGTCGACGTTGTTCGGGGCCGCGTAGGCCACGGTGCCGTCCACGTCGTGGGGGTGGAAGCGGCGGTGGTAGACGCTCGCCATGCCGCCCTTGCTGCCGCCGGTGGAGATCCACGCGCCGGGGTAGAGCCGGCGGAAGGTGCGGACGACGCGGTGGTGGTCGTCGGCCGCCTGGCGGATCGTCAGGTAGGAGTAGTCGTGGGGCCGGGGGCGCGAGGTGCCGAAGTAGCGGTGCTCGGCCTGGAGCTGGTTGCCGCCGAGGAGGACGGCCGGTTCGGTGAGCCGGGGCGTGAGCACGGCCTCGTACCCGGTGGTGAACAGGACGGTGGGGCGCTCGGCGGACGTGTGGAGCAGGGTGAGGCGCTGCTCGAACGTGCCGGCCGAGGGGTCGGTGTGGTCGACCGGCTGGCGCAGTCCGAGCACGAAGAAGCGGTACCCCGGTCCGGCGTCCGGCCGTTCCTCCACGATCCGCACCCCCGGCAGGGAGGCGATGCGCCGCACGACGTCGTCGTCGGCGGGTGCGGGCGGCGTCCCGGTCAGGGCGCGGGCCGGTGCGGACGCCGCCGCGGCGAGCCCGGCCGCCGGGGCCGCCGCGGCGGTCGAGAGCAGCAGGCGTCGTCTGGTCCAGAGGTGCATCGGGTGTCCTTCCCTCGGCGTCGGCTGCCCTCAGTACAGCCGCCGCCGTGGTGCGGAAGGGTCCCGTGCGCGGGGGATCCGTCTCCCCCGCGCGGGGGAGGGCCGGGGCCGGTCACCCCGCCCCGTGGCACTCCCCGTACGCGCGGCCCGACCCGCACCAGCACGCCGCCCCCCGCTCCGGCGGCCAGGCGACCGCCCGGCCCCGGGCCGCCAGCGTCGTCGCGTACTGCGGCAGCAGCGCCGCGTCGCCGGGCGTCGCCCCCTCCGACGCCGCGAAGGCCTCGTACGACGGGACCGTGCCCGTGACGACGCCCAGGTTCGGCGTGCCCGACGCCGCCAGCTCCCGCAGGGCCGCCTCTATGGCCGCGAGGTGCTCCCCGTAGGACGGGTACTCCTCCGCCAGGGACGGGTACGCCTCCGTCAGCTCCGCCAGCTCGTCCGCCGGCCAGTGGAGGATCGCCACCGGGAAGGGGCGGGACAGCGCCTCCCGGTACGCGCCCAGCTCCGCCCGCAGCCGCGTGATCTCCGCCTGGAGCTCCGCCGGGTTCTCCGAGCCCAGGGACCACACGCGCTTGGGGTCGTGGAGCTCGTCCAGGGTGATCGGGAGGGTGTGGACGGAGTCGGCCAGGGCGTCCCACCCGTCGTGGGCCGCGCCCAGCATCCTGCGGACGCGGTGGCGGCCGAAGAGGAGGGGGCGGGTGGCGCGCGGGGGCTCCGCCCCGTCGGTCAGGAGCAGGCGGACCGCCTGCGTGAACGTCTCGTGCGCCTGCTCCAGTTCGTCGTGGGCCTCCAGGGCCTCCGCGACGATCACCCAGGGGGCCGGGTCGCGCGGGGACGCCGTGCGGATGCCGTCGATGATCGCGCGGGCCTCCGCCTCGTGGCCGTACTCCCAGAGGTTCGAGGCCTTCAGGGCGCGGACCAGGAAGGGGTTGTCCAGCCCGGTGCCGGTGGCCAGCAGGCGGTCGTAGAGGGCGGTCGCGGCGGGGCGGTCGCCGGCCAGTTCCCGGTGGGCGGCGGCCCGCAGCAGCAGGGCCTCGGCGTCCTCGGGGTACAGCTCGGCGGTCCGCTCCAGGCGTGCCGCTTCGGAGGGGTGGTCGACGTTTTCGGCGGGCGTGTCGGGGCGCATGGGGGACACCGTACTGCCGTCCGGTGACAGACGTGAGGGAGCGGCGGGCCCCGGGGCGCCCCGGTCCGTACGGGGAACGTCCCCTCCGGGAACCGTCCGCCGGTCCCGGACGTTGGGGGTGTGCCGGGATGTGGTGTCAGGGAAGGAAAGGGAGGGGAGGGCGAGTGATCCGTCGTCGGACGAACCCGCGTTCCGCCGTCCCCGCCGTGCTCCTCCCGCTGCTCCAGGTCGTCCTGCTGGTCCTGTCGGACGCCGGCGGCCTCTCCGCCGGTGTCGCGCTCGCCGCGACCGCCGCGGCCGGTGCCGCGCTCGTCACCTGTGCCCTCGTCGCCGCGCGCAGCGCGCCCGTCGTGCCGCCCACCCGGGTGCGCACGGCCATCCGCGACCGTGACCGGCGCACCGCCTTCCTGCCGCAACGCGATCCCGACGCCAAGGGACGCACCCGGCCCCGGGCGCCCGGACGCGCCCTCCCGGCGACCGTCGCGTAGGGCACCCGGAACCCGTCCTCACCTCCGTCCACCGCGCCCCGCGTGGGTCGTCACGCCGTCGTTCCCCTCTTCCCTTCCGTCCCGGTGCGTCCGGGACCCCCGGCACGACGAGACCCCCGGAGGGCTCACCCATGTCCGTCTTCGCCAGCCTGGTCGAGCAGCTGGCCGACCTGCTCCGGCCGCTGTTCGGCGCCTCCGCGGCGGCCGCCGCGATCGTCCTGTTCACCGCGCTCGTACGACTCCTCGTCCACCCCCTGTCCCGGGCCGCCGCGCGCGGGCAGAAGGCCCGGGCCGCACTCCAGCCGAAGATCGCCGAGCTGCGCCGCAGACACGGCAGGAACCCCGAGAAGCTCCAGAGGGCCGTGCTGGAACTGCACGCCCGGGAGAAGGTGTCCCCGCTGTCCGGGTGCCTGCCGAGCCTGTTCCAGCTGCCGGCGTTCTTCCTGCTGTTCCACCTGTTCTCCAGCGAGACGATCGGCGGACGGGCCAACGAGCTGCTCGGGCACGAGCTGTTCGCCGCGCCGCTGGGCGGGCACTGGGCCGACGCGCTGGCCGACGGCGGGGCGTTCGGAGGTCCCGGACTCGTCTACGTCGGGCTGTTCGCGGTCGTCACGGTCGTCGCCTTCTTCAGCTACCGCCTGTCCCGGCGGATGACGGCCGCCAACCCGGCGGTGTCCGCCGCGGGCGGGGGCGAGCAGGTGCCGGGGATGGCCGCGGTGACCAGGGCGATGCCCTTCATGTCCTTCCTGACGCTGGTCACCGTGGCGGTGATGCCGCTGGCCGCCGCGCTGTACGTGGTCACCAGCACGACGTGGAGCGTGGCGGAGCGGGCCGTCCTGTACCGGTGAGGGGACCGGTGGAGGGGCCACCGGTGAAGAGCCGCCGGTGGGAGGGGCCGCCGGTGGCGGTCCGGTGCCGCGCCCGCGGTGGGTCCAGTACGTGAACGGGGTCTTGCGGAGTGGACGTTCGCCTTGGAGGATCGACCAGTCCTCCGATGGCTGTGCGCGCTGGCCGCACCCGGGCCGTGGGCATCGGCGGGCCCGCGATCGAGGGAGACGTGATCATGAAGCTGCTGCGAGTCGGTACGGCGGGACAGGAGCGGCCCGCGCTGCTCGACGCCGACGGGACCCTGCGTGACCTCTCGGGTCTCGTCGCGGACGTCGACGGGGCGCTGCTCGCCGACGAGGCGGCGCTCGACCGGATCCGGGCCGCCGCCGGCACCGGTGAGCTGCTCGCGCTGGACGAGACGGGACTGCGGATCGGACCGCCGCTGGCACGGATCGGCAAGGTCGTCTGCATCGGGCTCAACTACCACGACCACGCACGCGAGACGGGCGCTGAGCCGCCCGCCGAGCCGGTGGTCTTCTTCAAGGCGCCGGACACGGTCGTCGGCCCGAACGACACGGTGCTGGTGCCGCGCGGGTCGGTCAAGACCGACTGGGAGGTCGAACTGGCCGTCGTCATCGGGCGTACGGCGCGGTACCTGGAGTCGGCGGAGGAGGGGCTCGCGCACGTCGCCGGGTACGCCGTCGCGCACGACGTCTCCGAGCGGGAGTTCCAGATCGAGCGGGGCGGGACCTGGGACAAGGGCAAGAACTGCGAGACCTTCAACCCGCTCGGGCCGTGGCTGGTGACCGCCGACGAGGTCGCCGACCCGCAGGACCTGTCCCTGCGGCTCTGGGTCAACGGGGAGCTCAAGCAGGACGGCACCACCGCCGAGCAGATCTTCCCGGTGGGCGAAGTCGTGCGCTACGTCAGCCAGTTCATGACGCTGTACCCGGGGGACGTCATCAACACCGGTACGCCGGCGGGGGTGGCGATGGGGCATCCGGAGCCGAAGCCGTTCCTCCGGGCGGGGGACGTGGTGGAGCTGGAGATCGAGGGGCTCGGGCGGCAGCGGCAGGAGCTCGAGGACGCGTAGCGCTCCGCCGGGGAGCCGGGCGACCACGGGGCGGCGTCCGGCTCCCCGCGCTGCCTCTCCCGCATCCATAACACGGTGTTATCGCCAAGCGTTAGTACCCCGTTCGGGGTTCCTCCGGGATTCTGGGCGTGCCCATGACGAACTTGCCGTCGGCAGGCGGCGGTTCGTCGTGGGCGCGGCCCACGGGGCCGCCGACCCCCACACGCACACGTCCAGGCGACGTGTCTCCCCGAATCGAGGAACCTTGCGCATATCAAGGCTCGTTCCCGCCCTCGCCGCAGCGGCGGTCTCCGTCCTCGCGCTTCTCGTCCCCACCGCGACCGCGACCGCGGCGCCGGCACCCCCGACCACCAAGGCCCCGCAGCCCATCATCGGCGGCGGGTACGCCTCCAGCGGACCCTGGGCCGCCCGGCTGTTCTCCAACGGCAGGGAGACCTGTTCGGCCACGATCATCGCCCCGACCTGGATCCTCACCGCCAAGCACTGCGTCACCGGCGGCGGACTGTCGTTCCGCATCGGCAGCCTGGACCAGCACAGCGGCGGCACCGTGGCCAACGGCGTCCAGACCCACACCCACGGCGCGGACCTGGCGCTGGTCCGCCTCGACCGTTCCGTGTCGGCGACCTACGCCAGACTCGGGCAGCCGGGCACCGTGCGCGCCGGCCAGAACGTGCAGGTGTACGGCTGGGGCGCCACCTCCCGGTGCGGCTCGGAGGCCAACTGCCAGTCCCGCTACCTGAAGGTCGCCAACGTCACGGTCACCGGCGGCTGCAGTGACGCCTACGGCGGCTCCGCCATCTGCGCCCGCCGGGGCGACGGCATCACCGCCGGCGGCGACTCCGGCGGCCCGATGATGGCGAACGGCGTCCAGGTCGGCGTCGCCTCCACCAGCGACCGCCAGACGACCACGGCGTACACCAACGTGACGGCGTACCGCTCCTGGATCCAGTCGATCGCCGGCGTCTGAGCCGTTCCCGCCCCCGTGCGGACACCGGGCCCTCGCCGCGCCGCGGCGAGGGCCCTCCACGGCGGGGCGGGCCTCAGCCCGACGCGGCGGGCCCGCGGTCGGCCAGGAACCGCTCCAGGGCCTCCACCACGAAGCGGTGGTCCTGGAGCTGGGGCAGGCCGGAGACCGTCACCGCGCCGATCACGCCCACGCCCTCGACGGTGATCGGGAACGAACCGCCGTGCGCCGCGTACGTGTCCGGGTCGAGCCGCGAGGACTCCTCGAACGTGGTGCCCTTGGCCCGGTGCCGGGCGCCCACCAGGTAGGACGCGCAGCCGTAGCGCTCCACGACCCGGCGCTTGCGGGCGATCCAGGCGTCGTTGTCGGGCGCCGAGCCGGGCAGCGCCGCGTGGAAGAGCTGCTGGCCCGCGCGGTGGATGTCGACGGCGACCGGGGCCTGCCGCTCCCGGGCCATCTCCACGAGCAGCGAGCCCAGCGCCCAGGCGTCGTCGTGGGTGAACCGCCGGAAGACCAGGCGGCGTTCCTGCGCCTCCAGCTCCTCCACGCTCGGGGCGGGCTCCGGCCGGCCGGCGGCCTGGTGGGTCCGATCGGTGGTCACAGCGTCACCGTCACCTTCTCGAGGGCCGAACGGCGGGCCGCCTCCAGCACGTCCAGTGCGGCGGCGGCCTCCAGCGCGGTCACCGGGTTGGGGCCGCCCTCCCGCAGGGCCTTCGCCACGGCCGCGTAGTAGGCGGGGTAGTCGCCCGGCAGGGTCGGCTCGGGGCGTCCGCCGCCGGTCACCGGGGACTCCCCGGAGCCGACGCGGCCCCACAGCTCCTCGGGCTCCGTGCCCCAGCCGGCGTCCGCCGCGCCGGGACGCCGGCCCTCGCGCAGGGCGGCCTCCTGCGGGTCGAGGCCGTGCTTGACGTAGCCGGCCTTCGAGCCCAGGACGCGGAACCGCGGGCCGAGCTGGGCCGTGGTCGCGGAGACGTGGAGGTGGGAGCGGACGCCGTTCGCGTGCGTGAGCGCGATGAAGGTGTCGTCGTCGGTCTGCGCGCCGTCGCGGCGGACGTCCGCCTCGGCGTAGACGGCGGTCGCCGGACCGAAGAGGACGAGGGCCTGGTCGACGACGTGGCTGCCGAGGTCGTAGAGCAGACCTCCGATCTCTGCGGGGTCGCCCGACTCCCGCCAGCCGCCCTTGAGCTGCGGCCGCCAGCGCTCGAAACGGGACTCGAAGCGGTACACGTCGCCGAGCGCGCCCTCGGAGAGCAGCTTGCGGAGGGTGAGGAAGTCGTTGTCCCAGCGGCGGTTCTGGAAGACGGAGAGGAGCAGGCCGCGCTCCTCGGCGAGCGCCGCCAGCTCGCGCGCCTCGGCCGCCGTGCCGGCGACGGGCTTGTCGACGACGACCGGCAGACCGGCCTTCAGGGCGGCGCCGGCGAGCGGGACGTGCGTCCTGTTCGGCGACGCGATGACGATCAGGTCGAGTTCGTCGGCGCGGCCGAACAGCTCGTCCGGGGTCGCGGCGACACGGACGTCCGGGAACGCGGTGCGGGCCTGCTGCTGCCGCTCGGGGTTCGAGGTGACCACCGTGTCGAGCGCGAGGCCCTCGGTCGCGGCGATCAACGGGGCGTGGAACACGGAGCCCGCGAGGCCGTAGCCGACGAGGCCGACGCGGAGGGGGGTGCCAGTCATGGCACTACTTTCGCAACGCTGTTGCCAAAGTGCAAGCAGAGGAGAGAATGGGCGGGTGAACAGGACCAACGGCGGGGGGATGCGCAGGGCGACCGGTGGGGTCAACCTGCTCGCCCTGCGCAGCCACAACACCGCGCTCGTGCTCGACCTGCTGCGGACGGCGGGTCCGGAGGGCATCAGCCGGCTGGAACTCGCCGAGCGGACCGGACTCACCCCGCAGGCGGTCAGCAAGATCACGGCCCGGCTCCGGGAGGACGGCCTGGCGGCGGAGGCGGGGCGCCGGGCGTCCACGGGCGGCAAGCCGCGGACGGTCCTGCGCCTGGTGCCGGAGGCGGGCCACGCGGTGGGCGTGCACCTGGACCGGGACGAGCTGCGGGCCGTCCTGACCGACCTCGACGGGACGGTGGTGGCCCAGCGGCGGGCTCCGCTGGACCTGGGCGCCGGGGCGGAGGCGGTGCTGGCGCGGGTGGCCGGAGTGGTCGGGGCGCTGGGGGACGGGGCCGCCGCGCGGGTGCGTTCCCCGCTCGGCGTCGGGGTCGTGCTGCCCGGGCCGCTCGATCACGAGCGGGGCGTGCTGCACCGGGTGACCGGGTTCCCCGAGTGGGACGGCTTCCCGCTGCGCGACGCGCTGGCGGAGCGGCTGGGGTCGGTGCCGGTGGTCGTCGACAAGGACACCAACGCGGCGGCGCTCGGGCTGGCGGTCGGGGGAGAGGGCGGATCCTTCGCCTATCTGCACCTCGGTACCGGGCTCGGGGCCGGGCTGGTGATCGGGGGCAGCGTGCACCGGGGGCCGCGGACCGGGGCGGGGGAGTTCGGGCACCAGGTGGTGCAGCTGGACGGGCCACCCTGCGGGTGCGGTGACCGGGGCTGCGTGGAGGCCCTGTGCCTGGGGGCCGTGGAGCGGGGCGACACGCAGGAGGCGGCACGGGTGCTGGGCGTCGGCGCCGCGAACCTGGTGGGCCTGCTGGACATCGACCGCGTCCTGCTCGGCGGCCGCACGGTCGAGGCGGACCCGGAGGCGTTCGTGCGCGGCGTACGGGCCGTGCTGGACGCGCGGGCCCGGCGCACGGGGGACGCGCCCGTACCGGTACGGGTCGCCTCCGGCGGCGGGCACGGGGTCGCCGAGGGCGCGGCCCAGCTGGTGCTGGCGCCGGTGTTCGGGCGCGGGGAGGGGTGAGGAGGCGGGCGCGAGACGGGGCGAGAAAGGGAGGGAGAAGGGCCCTCCGTCGGGAGGGAGCCCCTCGCCCCGGGCGGAGGCACACTTCCCGGAGCGGCGGACGGCCCCGGCTCCTCGGCCGGACGGGCGGAGCCGTGCCCCGGTCGGACGGGTCCGGGCGGGTGCCGGCGGGCGGAGTCGCCGGCCGTCCGGCAGGGTCATGTGTCCATGCGACTCTGCACGCCCGCGTCCCTCTGCCTGGCGGCGGCGACGGCCGCCGTCCTCCCCGCCGCCGCCCCGGCGCGCGCGGAGGCCCCGCTGCCCGCCTGCGCCTCCGCCGGGGACCGCGTCTTCCCGCTCACCACACGCCTCCGTGACGGCCCCGCCTCCTACACGGCCGGCGGCGGATCCGGGACCTGGTACCTGGAGCTGACCAACACCACCGGACGCTCCTGCACCGGCATCCACCCCGTCGTCGTGCTCGTCGACGAGGAGCGGGCGCTGGAGCCCTCGCAGCCCCGTCTGGAGTTCCACGACGGGAAGCGGTCCCACCTCGTCCGGTTCGAGAGCACCGACCGGGACGAGCTCGTCGGCGCCTTCGCCGACGAGGACGCGGGCTTCCCCGGGTTCACCGTCGCACCCGGCGGGACCCTCACCGTGGAGGTCCGCCTCGCGGTCGCTCCGGACGCCGTGCCCAACGAGGTCACCGCCAACGCCGCCGTCGTGCAGCGCCACGAGGACGACGGCGACTGGGTCGGCCAGTCGAACGACTACCGGTTCCGCATCACCGCCGCCGCTCCCGCGAGCCCCGCCCCGCCGACCCCTCACCGGCCCCGCCCCGACGCCTCCGACGCTCCCGGCACCGACGTCCGCACCCCCGCCGAGCCCTCCGGCCCCACCGACCCCGCCTCCCTCCTCTCCGCCGCCCCCGGCACCGCCCCGCCCGGCCGCCCCCTCCCCGTCCCCGGCGAACTCGCCGGCACCGGCTTCCGCTCCCTCCACGCCCTCCTCACCGCCGCGGCCGTACTGCTCACCGGCGCCGGCGCCGTGCTCCTGGCCCGCGGCCGCCGCTGACCGGGCGGCAGCCGTCCGCGGGCATCCCCGCGTGGACCACCCGGAGGTCCAGGATCCCGCCGCCCCGTCCGCTCCGGCGCCGCCGGGCACGGCCCCGTCACCGGCGCCCCGCCTCGCCCTCGAGGAGCCGGCGGACGGCGTGGAGGTCCTCGAGCCCGACGGGAACGACACCGGGAAGGACCTCGCGCCGTACGCCGACACCTGGAGGGAGGCCACCGGAAGCCGGTCCGGTCCGGACCGTTCCGCCAAGATCCGGGCTCTGTTTAGGCTGGGGCGCACGCAGGACCGCGTACGGCAGGAGATCCCGCACATGGCAGACCGCAAGCCCATCGAGTCGTGGCTCACCGACATGGACGGGGTGCTCATCCACGAGGGCGTACCGATCCCCGGAGCCGACGCCTTCATCAAGAGGCTCCGGGAGTCCGGCAAGCCCTTCCTGGTCCTCACCAACAACTCCATCTACACCCCGCGCGACCTGCACGCCCGGCTGCGCCGCATGGGCCTGGAGGTGCCGATCGAGTCCATCTGGACCTCCGCCCTCGCCACCGCCAAGTTCCTCGACGACCAGCGCCCGAACGGCTCCGCGTACGTCATCGGCGAGGCCGGCCTGACCACCGCGCTGCACGACATCGGCTACGTCCTCACCGACCACGAGCCGGACTACGTCGTCCTCGGCGAGACCCGCACCTACTCCTTCGAGGCCATGACCAAGGCCGTGCGGCTCATCAACGGCGGCGCCCGTTTCATCTGCACCAACCCCGACGAGACCGGCCCCTCCACCGAGGGGCCGCTCCCGGCGACCGGCGCGGTGGCCGCGCTGATCACCAAGGCGACCGGCAAGCAGCCGTACTTCGCGGGCAAGCCCAACCCGCTGATGATGCGCACCGGGCTCAACGCCATCGGGGCCCACTCCGAGAGCAGCGCGATGATCGGCGACCGCATGGACACCGACGTCCTGGCCGGCATCGAGGCCGGGATGCAGACGTTCCTGGTGCTCACCGGCCTGACCCTGCCGGAGCAGGTGGAGAACTTCCCCTACCGGCCGTCCAAGGTCGTGGACTCCATCGCGGACATCGTCGACCTGGTCTGACCGCACCGCGCACCACCCGGCCCCGGGCTCGGACCCCCACCGCCCGACGGGCCACCCGTACGGAGCAATCGGGGCACCGCGAGGATGCGGTGCCCCGAGGTGCGGGGGACGCTCCAGGTGACTGGAGGTTCACGATGGGTTCCCTGCGGCTCGCCCTCTGCACCGGCGCCCTGGCCGCGGCCGCGTACGCGCCGACGGCGTACGCGGCGGGCGGCGAGGGCGTCTCGGTGGTTCCGGCGGCTCCCGCGCCCGGCTCCGAGGTCACCCTCGAGGTGGCCGGGTGCACCGGGCGGACGGCGGTCGCCGTCTCCCCGGCGTTCGTCTCGGACGCACGGCTCACCGTCGCCGGCGACGTGCTCGTCGGCGAGAGCCGCGTCCGGTCCTCGCTCACCGCGGGGACGTACGGCGTGAGGGTCGACTGCGGCGGGACCGAGCGCACGGGCACCCTCGAGGTCGCCCCCGCCTCCGCCCCCTCCGGACGACCCACCGCCTCCGCCCCCTCCGGGCGACCGGCCGCCCCCGCCGTACCGGTCACGCCGGCCTCGCCCGTCGCCCCCGTCGACGCCGGCGGCGGCGCCACCGCGCGCATGGCCGCCGGCACCCCCCGCGAGGGCGGGCCCGGCACGGCCCAGACGGTGATCGGACTGGCCCTCGTGGCGGCCGCGGCGGTGGCCGTCGTACGCGACCGCGTCCGGCGGAGCGGCGGAGCGGGCTGACCATGACGGAGCAGGAGCGTTCCCCGTCGTCCGGCACCGGGCGGTTGCTCGCCGGCGCGGCCTGGCTGGTGCTGCTGCTGGGACTGTGGCTGTGGGGCCGCGAGACGACCGGCGTCCCGTCCGGGACCTCCGGGCCCACCACGGGCGACATGGCGGCCGCCGGACGCCCGCCCCAGGTCGAACTGCCCCCGGCGCACCGCCCCTTGGGCACCGCGCCGCCGCAGCGCCTCGACATCCCCGCTCTCGGCGTCCGGGCACCGGTGATCGCCCGCGGCCTGGACGGACGCGGGGCGCCCGAACCGCCGCCGTTCGACCTGCCGGGCGTGGTCGGCTGGTACGCGGACGGGGCGGCGCCGGGAGCGGCCGGCACCGCGCTGATGGTGGGGCACGTCGACACCGAGACCCGGCCCGCCGTCTTCCACGAGGTGGGCACGCTGCGGCCCGGCCAGGGGATCAGGGTGGTCCGCGCGGACGGCGGGGTCGCCGAGTTCACCGTCGAGGACGTCCGGGTCGTCGACCGGGACGACTTCGACGCCCGGCAGGCCTACGGGCCGCGCCGCGCCGGCCGGGCGGAGCTCCGGCTGGTCACCTGCGGCGGCAGCTTCGACCGGGCGAGCGGCCACTACACGGCCAACGTGATCGTCTCGGCGTACCTGACCGGGACGACGACCGGGGCGACGGCCGGGACGCCCACCGGGCGGGTGACCGGAGCGCCGGCCGGAACCGCGACCGCGACCACCCGTTGAGCACCCGCGCGGCGGCCCGCGCGTCACCCGGCCGGGTCGGCGGCCCGCTCCCTCCCCGAGGCCGCCGGCCGGGCTGTAACAGCCTGCGGACAACGGAGGGCTCGGCCTCGTGGGGGCCGCGGGACGTATGTCAGGATTGGGGCTCGGAACACTTGGAACAAGTGCACCCAAGGGGGGTTGGATGTACGACAGCAGGGGGGTCGGCGCGTTCGCCGGGAGGCGGGCGTCCGCAGTGGCGCTGGGGGCGGCGCTGCTGATCACGGGGTGTTCCTCCTCCGACGACAAGGGGGGCGGGTCGGGGAGGACCGCCGACGCGGGGATCACGCAGCAGCCGAAGGAGTCCGACCCCTTCTGGGTCAACCCGGACGGCACCGCCGCACAGCAGGTCGCCGCCCTGGAGAAGGCCGGCAAGGAGGCGGAGGCCCGGCAGATCCGCAAGATCGCCGAGCAGCCGGTCGGCGAGTGGATCAGCCCGGAGAACCCGGAGGAACAGGCCCGCGGCTTCACCGAGGCCGCCGACGAGGCGGGCCGCACCGCGCTGCTGGTCCTCTACAACATCCCGCACCGCGACTGCGGCCAGTACTCGCAGGGCGGAGCCGCCGACGGCGACGCCTACCGCGCCTTCGTCGACGGCGTCGCCAAGGGCATCGGGGACCGGCCGGCGACCGTGATACTCGAGCCCGACGCGGTGCTGCACCTGGTGGACGGCTGCACCCCGGAGCAGTTCCACGAGGAGCGCTACGACCTCCTCAAGGGCGCCGTCGCCAAGCTGAAGGGCCTGGAGAACACCAAGGTCTACCTGGACGCGGGCAACGCCGGCTGGGGCAACCCCGACCAGATCTTCGAACCGCTCAAGCGGGCGGGCATCGACCAGGCAGACGGCTTCTCGGTGAACGTCTCCAACTTCTACTCCACCGAGGACTCCATCGCCTACGGCAAGCAGCTCTCCGCCAAGGTCGGGGGCAAGCCCTTCGTCATCGACACCAGCCGCAACGGCAACGGCCCGTACACCGGGGGCGCCGCGGACGAGCGCTGGTGCAACCCGCCCGGCCGCGCGCTCGGCGAGACCCCGACGGTGAAGACCGCGGACCCGCTGGTCGACGCCTATCTGTGGGTGAAGCGGCCCGGCGAGTCGGACGGCGAGTGCAAGGGCGGGCCCAGGGCGGGCCAGTGGTGGGCGGACTACGCGCTGAAGCTCGCCAGGGCCAGCGGCTGATCCCCTCGGGGCGAGGACCGGAGGGGACAGGGAACAGGGAGCGAAAGGGAGAGGGCGCCCTCCGCACGGAGGGCGCCCTCTCTTTTCCGTCCTGCCGCGGGATTACGGCACCTGGACCCACTGGGCCTTGCTCGGCGTGCCCTCGGCGTCGGTGACGAACAGCATGTACCAGCCGGCCTGGACCAGGTTCCGGCTCTCCGGCACCGTCACGGTCAGCTTGTCGCCGTCGGCCTCGAAGTCCAGCGCGATCGACCGCTGGTCCACGTCGGTGACGTGGGTCGAGGCGCTCGGCCGGATCAGCCGGGCGCTCTTGACGCGCGCGGCGTCCTTCGAGGTGAACGTGGACGACTCACCGCGCTCGATGGTCTTCGGCCCGCCCGACAGCTCGGGCTGCTCACGGTCGCCGTACAGGTACGGCGGCGTGTAGATCTCGATGCGCTGCTCGAACTTGCCCGGCTTGGTGTTGGCCTTGTCCGCGAACAGCGAGTCCGAACCGAAGAACATCACACGGCCGTCGGGCAGCAGGATCGAGCCCGAGTGGTAGTTGCGGCCCACCAGCGGGTCGGCGACCCGCTTGAACTCGTTCTTGTCCGTGTCGTAGATCCGCGCCTCGAGGATGTTGGAGTCGCTGCGCCCGCGGTAGTCCTCCGAGCCGCCGGAGACGAGGATGTCGTCGTTCGGCAGGATCGAGGCCTGCGGGTAGCGGGTGCCCTTGTCCAGCGAGGGGCCGTCGACGAACTTCGGGTCGTCGGCCTTGAGGTCGACGATGCGGGTCTTCTCACTGGCCAGCCGGGACTCGCCGACCCCGCCGCCGCCGATCACCATGTACTTCTCGTCCTGTGCCGGCGGCAGCAGCACCGTGGCGGACGTCTCCAGCATGTTGGCGTCGCTCATGCCGGGGATCTTGGTGAACTTGTTGGTCTCCACGTCCCAGACGCCGGGGTCGCGGCCCACGTCGTCCGGCCCGTAGCCCGCGTTCGAACCCGAGTAGAAGACCTTCCCGTTCTGCATCAGGAACAGCGCCGGGTACGTCGGGAACTGACGCTCCTTCTCGGTGTACGTCCACTCCTTGGTCTCCGGGTCGTAGACCTCGTTCTTGCCCGGGACCAGCTGGCCGATGTCGTCGAGGCCGGAGACGCTGAGGATCTTGCCGTCGCTCAGGGTGGTGAGCGTCGGGTACCAGCGGGCCTCCTTCATCGGGTCGACCTTGATGTACTTCTCGGCGACCGGGTCGAACTCGTAGGCGTCCCGGATGCCCTGGAAGTCCTTCTTGTCCAGGGCGAGCTTCTCGGCGATGCCGTACGTGTTGCGCGCGTCGGCGCCGGTGAGGCCCTGCACCCTGTAGTTGTCCTGGGTGCCGGTCTCGTACTTGGCGCCCTCCTTCTGCGCCTCGACGTAGACGCGGCCGTAGCCCGGGGTGTTGCCCAGGAACTCGCCGGTCTCCTTGTCGAACTTCTTCTCGGCGCGCGGGATGAGCACCGGGTCCTTCGAGACGAAGGTCTTGCCGTTCTCCTTGCCCGTGAACTTCGTCCCCGCGGGCAGGGTCATCGGCTTGTCGGGGTTCTCGTTGTGGACGATCATCAGGCCGCCGGCCTTCTTCACGTCGCCCTTGAGCTTCTCGTACCGCTTGGTGCCGCCCGCGATCAGCAGGTTGCCGTTGGCGAGCTGGGTGTGGCCGGTGCAGAACAGGTCGGTCGGCGTCGGGACCTTCTTGATGGTCCCCTTGACCGGGTCCCAGATCCGGGTGTCGTACTGCTTCGCGTCGAAGTTGTCCTGGTTGTTGCCCGAGCCCGCGACGAGCAGCACCTTGCCGGTGCGCAGCAGCGCCGCGTGGATGGTGTTCTGCCGGTACTCCTCGGGAAACTCGATGATCTCCCACTTGCCGTTCGCGGCCTTGTACTCCGGCTGGTTGATCTTGTACTGGTGGTATTTCTCGGTTCCGAAGCGGTACAGCCACGGACCGTTCATCCCGGCCAGCGCGAGTACCACCGCCGTGCCTATCGCGATCCGACGGGCGCGACGGCGGCCTGCACGGTCAGTCATTCCTTACGTCCCCCAAGTCCACCAAGGGCGATTTGCATGGTCTGGTCGTTTCCGGGGTTGCCGCCCCCGGGCCCTCCCGGCCCTTCGGGGCCCCCTGGT
Organism: Streptomyces griseomycini; assembly: GCF_014203535.1. Classification (GTDB taxonomy): domain Bacteria; phylum Actinomycetota; class Actinomycetes; order Streptomycetales; family Streptomycetaceae; genus Streptomyces; species Streptomyces griseomycini. The sequence goes on along the minus strand of NZ_JACHJI010000009.1, from coordinate 181,293 downwards.
CCGCCCGGTGCGCCGTGGGAGCCGGCCCAGCTGGGCCGGGCGTGCGGCTGGTGGGGGGCGTGCTGCTGCGGCAGCTCCTGCGTCCGGGGCGCGGAAGCGTCCTCCGGCTGCCGGCCCCCCGCGTGCGCACCGGGCTTCTTCCTGTCCTGGCGCATGCCGTGGCGCCAGGCGAACATCGGCGCCGCGGTGATCAGCAGGGCGAAGGTCGCCCAGATGACCATCGCCGGGTGCGCGTGTCCGTAGACGAAGCCCGCGGCGATGGAGCCGGCGAAGATCAGGATGAAGTACCAGTGGTACCGGAAGGTTCCGAACCAGGTGTCCGGGCTGGCCGAGTCGCCCTTGGGGGTGACCACGAACTTGCTCTTCTTGCGCAGGACGGAGTCGATCAGCGCCTTCGCGTAGAGCGGTGCCGACAGCGCGGACATCACCATGCCGGCCACACCGCCGGATCCCTCCGGCTCGTGCGGCGAGACGTTGTGGCGGCGGTTCCAGACGTACAGGCCGATCTGCAGCGCGGAGGCGTTGCCGTAGAGCATCAGCCAGACGGCCGGGTCGATGTTCACACCCGAGGCGCCCAGGCCCAGGAACAGCGCGCAGCTCAGCGCCGCGAGGATCCAGTTCAGGGCGGACATCGGGTAGAAGATGATCATCATCGTGTAGTTGAAGAGCTTGCTCGGCGGGAGCGAGTACCAGCCCTTCCAGTACTGCTTGAGGATCGTCTCGTACGTCCCCCGGGACCAGCGCATCTGCTGGGTGAAGAAGTCGGTCCAGGCGTTGGGGCCCTCACCGACCGCGAGCACGTCCGGGGTGTAGACCGAGCGCCACTTCCTGCCCGTCGCCGGGTTCTTGGCGCGGTGCATCTCGAAGCCGGTCGCCATGTCCTCGGTGATCGAGTCGTACAGACCGCCGATCTGCTTCAGCGCCTTGATGCGCACCGCGTTGGAGGTGCCCACGAACATGGGCGAGCCGTAGCGGTTGCCGGCCCGCTGGATCAGCGCGTGGAACAGGAACTGCTGCGACTCGGCGGCCTTGGTGACGAAGTTGTCGTAGTTGCCGTACACCTGCGGGCCGATGACGAAGCCGACGTCCGGGTCGCGGAAGAAGCCGAGCATCCGCTCCAGGTAGTTCGGCAGCGGCACGTGGTCGGTGTCGACGGAGGCGAAGAAGTCGTAGTCGTCGCCGTGCGCGTCCAGCCAGGCGTTGTAGTTGCCGTGCTTGGTCTTGGCGCGGTGCGGGCCCTTCTTCTGGTTCCACTTCGCGACGCCCTTGCGGGAGAAGTGGTGCACGCCGAGCCGGGCGCAGACCTCCTTCACCTCGGGGTCGTCGCCCTCGTCGAGCAGCCAGACGTGCATGGTGCCCCGGTGGCGGATCTTGACCGCCGCCTCCAGGGTCTTCGTCACCATCTCCAGCGGCTCCTTGCCGGGCACGAAGGAGGTGAGGAAGGCCACACGGGTGCCGGTCTCCGGCACCACCGGTATCGGGTCGCGGGCGACCAGCGTGGCGTGCGCGTTCGACAGCACGTTCATGCAGCGGAAGAACTCGATCAGACCGATCGAGACGAGCATCACGACGTCGAGGGCGGGCAGCCACTCGAACGCCGGGTAGTCGCGCTCGGTCCAGTGCGAGGGCTGCAGCAGCCACACCAGCAGCACCAGCGACAGCACCGGGGCCGCGGCCAGCATCAGCGCGATGCGGATGCGGTGCGGCTCCTGCGAGATCAGCGAGCGGTACTGGACCTTGTAGGGCTTGTTCGGATCGGGCTGGGTGAGGGGACCCGCGAGCCGGCTGTAGTGCTCGTAGTCGTATCTCGGCAGCGCCTTCTTGATCCGGCGGAACGCGCCCGTGTTCCAGTTCCGATGCGCCGGCACCCTGAGCTGGGTGGTCTGGGACGGGTCGTCGTCCCTGCGGGCGCCCGTCGGCGTCGACGTCATGAGTCATCCCCCCACACGCGGCAGCACCGCGTGTTTCGTCGCTTCCTTCCGTCCGCTCCGGGCCCCCTCGCCCCTCACGGACGTATCAGTGGTGGACCGCTGTCCCCACGTCACCCACACTTTATAGACACGGCACAGCGCTCTTCCGGTTGCATGATGCCCCCCTCGGCATCACTTCATGGACGGGGCCCTCGCCCCGCACCGCGGCAACCGGTTTCCCGGACCCCCCAACAGCCGCGAATCCGCGGCAACTCGAAGAATCCAGGTTCTACGGTGTTCATCATGATCGCAAGACGCGAAACACGGTGTACACCGGTCATACGCGCCCATTGTGGCCCCTGGGGGAGGCCCGTGGGGCCGATGTTCCGTACGTGTGGCGGGAGGGTTCCGCTCACCGGGCGCGCGGGGGATTCCGGCCAAAAACCGACGGGCTCCTCGCTCGCACGAGAAGCCCGTCCTGTCGGTGCGCCGCCAGGGACTCGAACCCCGGACCCGCTGATTAAGAGTCAGCTGCTCTAACCAACTGAGCTAGCGGCGCGCGCTGACGATCCAACTTTACAGGACCCCGGAGGGTGCTCCCGACCACCGGCCACCGGAACGTCCCCCGGGCCGTCCCCCGCCCCGGCCTCCGGCCTCCGTCCACCGGTCGGCCCACCGCGCGTACACCATTCGGACCGTCAACATGCGCGTGACGAAGACGGTTGCGAAACTGCCGTCGTGCACAGGCGCGGAGTTTTTCGACGACAGTGTGAGGGGCCACGCATGGAGTCACCGGTGTTCGAGGAATTCGATCCGGCGGGCGACTGCGACTGCCCCGGCTGCGTTCACTGGCGGCGCGTCCTGCCGCATTCCCCGGCCGGCCGTCCCCTCGGTCATCCGGCGGCGGACCGGATTCCGGCCGCGGCGGCCACGGCGACCGGCGCGCACGCGGCGCCCGCCCTCGCCGCCCCGTCCGCCGCCGGGCGGCCCGCAACCCCGGCCGTTCCCTCCGTTCCCGCAGGTGACGGGCCTGACGCCACCCAGGTGGCGAGGACTCCGCTGCACGGTCCAGGCGGTCGGGCGGCCCCGCCCGCGTGCCCCGCGCAGGCGTCCGCGACCACCCGCGCGTCCATCGTCGAGCGGGCCCGGGAATGGGTCGAGGAGAAGGTCCCGTACAGCCTTTCCCCCTACTGGTCCGACGGTTCCCGGCGGGACCGTTCGGGTCATGTCTCGGCGGCGTGGGGCCTGCCCGGAAACGAATGGACCGGAAGTCCCGGAAAGTACGCGGAGGGAAACGCCGAGGAAAACACCGAGGGCGAACTCCGGCCGGATGACGTGCCGGTGCCGCACCATCCGGCCGGCCCCCACGGGAAATCCCGCATCGTCCCCTTCGGCGGCCGGGCGGACGCCGGGCGCACCTCCTGCGCGGCCCACCGGCAGGCCCGTCCGCACACCCGCCGCACGACCGCGCCGTACGCCCACCGGCACGACCCCGCGCGCCGCGTCCCGTACCGCCACAAGGGCGTGACCGGGACGGCGGCGGGCGCCGGGCGGGAGGTCGCGGGGCCGTCCGCCGCGCCGGGCCGGACCCCGTTCCCCGGAACGGCGTACTTCGGCCCCGGCGCCCACAACCGGTACGTCACCGAGCTCGGCCGCATGCTCGCCGGCCGCGACGGGGCCCGTTTCCACGCCGTCGGTCCCGGACCGCGCTGGACGGACGCGGACCGCAGGGCGACCCGGGCGTTCCGGCGGGCCCAGGGCCGGCGGGGCGCCGCCGCGGACGGGCTGCCGGGGCCGCTGACCCGGGACCTGCTGGTGACCGGCGGGGGCAGGGACATCCCGGCCGGAGCGTCCGGTCCGCCCGCGCCCGCACCGCCCTTCGCACCCTCCTCGCACGGGGTGCCGGGTTGTCCGGGCCGGGCGCTGCTGCGGCCGGGCGCCGACGACGCCCATGTCGCCCGGCTGGGGAGGCGGCTGGTGGAGAAGGGGTTCGGCCGGTACTTCACGCGGGAGCCGGGGCCGCGCTGGAGCGAGGAGCACCGCCGCGGGGTGGAGGCCTTCCAGCGCGCCCAGGGCCGGCGCGGCGGCGCGGCGGACGGCCACCCGGGCCCGGAGACCTGGCGGCGGCTCTTCTCATGACCCAGGGGCCCACGACCCACCGGACCCGGGCCCGACCATCCCCGACGTGACGCATCTGGCGCGGAGGCTGGAGGCACGCATGACCACGACCACTTCCCCCGTCCCCGAGTCCGGGCCGCCCGCGGCCGGTGCCGCGGCGCCCCGGCCGGTCCGGCTCATCCACACCGAGTCCACCACCGAGATCCCGGTCCACATGCTGTTCCGCGACGACCGCGACGACTCCGACCCGGCGCCGGTGCGACTGCGGCCCGCGGTCGTCAGCCGCCGGCCGGGCGCGGAGGAACAGCCGGGAGAGGGGGCGGAGGAGCGGCCGGGACCCCGGCGCCCGGCCGCCGTGCGGACCCGGCCGCCGGTACGGCCCCGGTCGTCCGTGCCCCGGGTGGACCCCGAGCTGGTGGAGCGGTCCGCCCGGGTGCTGCCCGGCCCCGTCGGGGTGCTCGCCGGGGTGTGCGGGGCGGCGGGCTGCGTGGCCACCTCGTGGTGGGCGGGGGTGCTGCCGCCGCTCGCAGCCGAGGCGCTCGGGGGCACGGCGCACGGCGGCGCGGCCGGGCTCGGCCCCGCGCAGTGGGCGGCGTACGCGGCGGCCGGCACCCTCGGGCTGTTCGGCTTCGGCGGGCTGGCCCGCGGACAGACCGGGCGGGCCTGGGTGCTCGGCCTGTTCGGCCGCTACCGGGGGACGGTCCGGCGGACCGGACTGCTGTGGGTCAACCCGCTGCTGCTGCGCCGCCGGGTCGACGTGCGGCTGCGGCACTGGCGCAGCGAGCCGGTGCCGGCGGCCGACCGCAGCGGGGTGGCGCTGCGGGTGGTCGTGCTGGTGGTGTGGCGGGTGCGGGACACCGCGCGGGCGACGCTGGTGGTCGAGGACCACGAGAGGTACCTGCGCGAGTGCGTCGAGGCGGCGCTGCTCCGGGTGCCGGTGCCGGCGCCGGGCGCGGGGCGCGGAGCGACGGACGCGGCGGAGGACGCGCTGGCCCGGCTGGTGGCGGCGGACACCGCGCCGGTGGGACTGGAGGTGTTCGCGGTCCGGCCGGTCCGGGTGGAGTACGCGCCCGAGGTGGCCGCCGCGATGCACCGGCGCCGGATCGCCGCGCTGGACGCCCAGCACCGGGCGAGCGTGCTGACCTCGGTCGTGGACTCGGTGGAGGACACGGTGACCCGGCTGACCATGCGGGGGCTGGTGGAGCTGGACGACTACGAGCGCAAGGTGCTGGTGAAGGACCTGACGGTGGCGTTCTGCGCGGGGCGGGGGGAGACGGCGCCCTGAACGGCCGGGGAACGGGTTCTGTGATTGGTATGGACATGCCTAGTCCGCGTCCCTACTCTGTGACTTGGTCTAGACCTACCTGCACGGCTCACTGATCTCCCCCACGTTCACCAGGAGCGGCAGCATGCGCACACGGACCAAGCTGTACGCAGCCGCGGTGGGACTGGCCACGACCGGAGCGCTCGCGCTCTCCTCCGGTGGTGCCAGCGGCCACGGCTACACCGACCTGCCGGTCAGCCGGCAGAAGCTGTGCCAGAACGGCACGGTGACCAACTGCGGCGCCATCCAGTGGGAGCCGCAGAGCGTCGAGGGACCGAAGGGCTTCCCCGCCTCCGGCCCCGCGGACGGGCAGATCTGCTCGGCCGGCAACACGCGGTTCGCCCAGCTCGACGGCCCGAGGACCCCGTCGGGCGGAGCCTGGCCCACCACCCGGGTGTCGGGCGGCCAGAGCTACACCTTCCGGTGGCAGTTCACGGCCATGCACGCCACCACCGACTTCCGGTACTACGTCACGAAACCGGGCTGGAACCAGAACCACCGGCTGTCCCGGTCCGACCTCAACCTCACCCCGTTCCTGACGGTGCCCTACGGCGGACAGCGGCCGCCGCAGACGCTCTCGCACAGCGGCCGGCTGCCGTCCGGGCTGAGCGGGCACCACGTCATCCTCGCGGTGTGGACGGTCCACGACACCGGCAACGCGTTCTACGCGTGCTCGGACGTCACGTTCTGAGCGTCTCCCCGGGTATCGGACCGGGCGTCGCCACGGCAACGCACAAGGGCCTCTCGTTCCCACGAGAGGCCCTTCGGTGTGCGCCGCCAGGGACTCGAACCCCGGACCCGCTGATTAAGAGTCAGCTGCTCTAACCAACTGAGCTAGCGGCGCATGACTCCCGCCGTCCGCTTCCCGCGGCCGGCGACGAAGTAAATACTACCTGGTCCCGGGGGATGCTCCCGACCACCACACGGTGAACGGGCCGGTCCTAGATCGTCAGCGAGAGCAGCACCGGGGCCGCGTTGCGGTTGAGGGCGTCCGCGGCCCGGCGCAGCCGGTGGGCGTGCCGGACCGGCAGGGACAGGGCCAGGCAGCCCACCGAGGAGCCGGCCGTGATCGGGACGGCCGCGCAGACCGTGCCGACCGCGTACTCCTGGAGGTCCAGGACCGGCACGGTGGGCGGCTGCGCCTCCAGCCGGGAGAGCAGCAGCGTGTCGCTGGTGATGGTGCGCGAGGTGAGCCGGGCCATCTTGTGCCGGGCGAGGTGGTCGCGCCGGCCGTCGTGGTCGAGCTGGGTGAGCAGGCTCTTGCCGACCGCGGTGGCGTGCGCCGAGCAGCGGAAGTCCACCCACTCGTTCACCTTCGGGGTGGCCGGACTGTCGGCGTACTGGGTGACCTTCACCTCGCCGTCCACGTACCGGCTGATGTAGACGGCGGCGCCCACGGAGTCGCGCAGCCGCTCCAGGGTGTGCTGGAGCTTGTCGCGCAGGGCCTCCTCGTGGCCCTGGGCCGTGCCGAGGCGGGCGAAGGCCTGCCCGGTGACGTACGCGCCGTCGGCGGCGTGCTCGACGTAGGCCTCGCGGCGCAGCATCCGCAGGAGCGCGGTCAGCCGCTCCGTGCCGAGGCCGGTCTCGCGGGCGAGTTCGGTGTCGGTGACTCCTGTGGTGCGCCGCGCCACCGCCTCCAGGACGCGCAGGGCGTCCTGGACCGAGTGGTGCGGGGCGGTCGGCTCGTGCCTCAGCGCCACGGTTTCCCCCTGCGCTCGCTCTTGGGCCGCAATCCGGTCAGCGAATCCCCTCCACGATAGCCGTCGAGCGGCTCCGGGGAAGCGGGGGTTGACAAGTCCGCGGCCCTCTCAACTGCGCGGCAGACCCTCTGACATATGCCAAAGGCACGCGCCAGAGCGGGGACCTGGGACGTCGGCCCGCACACGCCCCGTGGTCACAGGACCGCGCTGAGGAATTCCCGCGTCCGGTCGTGCTCGGGCTCGCTGAAGATCTTCTCCGGCGGACCCGCCTCGATGACCCGGCCCGAGTCGAACATCAGCACCTGGTCCGAGATGTCCCGGGCGAAGTTCATCTCGTGGGTCACGCAGAGCATGGTGATGTCGGTGGAGCGGGCGATGTCCCGCAGCACGTCCAGGACGCCCGCGACCAGCTCCGGGTCCAGCGCCGAGGTCACCTCGTCCAGCAGCAGCACCTGCGGCCGCATCGCCAGCGCCCGCGCGATCGCCACCCGCTGCTGCTGGCCGCCGGACAGCTGCGCGGGGTGCTTGTCGACGTGATCGGTCAGCCCGACCATCTCCAGCAGCTCCCGGGCCCGCTCCTCGGCCGCGTCCTTGGACAGGCCGAGCACGGTGACCGGGGCCTCGGTGATGTTCCTGAGCACCGTCATGTTCGGGAACAGGTTGAACTGCTGGAACACCATCCCGATCTTCTTGCGGACCTCGCGGACCTGCTTCTCGGGCGCGGGGAACAGCCGCTCCCCGTCCACGGTGATCGTGCCCTCGTCCGGCTTCAGCAGCGTCATCAGCAGCCGCAGGATCGTGGTCTTGCCCGATCCGGACGGCCCGATCAGGGTGACGTGCTTGCCGGCGTCCACGGAGAAGTCCAGGTGGTCCAGGACCGTGTGGTTCCCGAACCGCTTGGTGACCTGCTCCAGGCGGATCAGCTCGCCCGTGCTCCTCGGGCTCTCGGGCTTCTTGTCGAACGGGGCGTGGGTGTCAGTGGACAAGGCGTCGCTCCAGGGCTCGCAGGGCAAGGGAGGCCAGGTAGGAGATGACGATGAAGGCGAAGCCGATCACCGTCAGGGGCTCGGTGAACTGGAAGTTCTGCTGGGCGAACAGCCGTGCCTCGCCGAGCATCTCCAGCACGGTGACGGCCATCAGCATCGGCGTGTCCTTCAGCATCGAGATGACGTAGTTGCCGAGCGCGGGCACCACCCGGCGCACGGCCTGCGGCAGGATCACCGCGGTCCACGTCCGGCGCAACGGCAGGTTCAGCGCCGTCGCCGCCTCCCACTGGCCCACCGGCACGGCCTCGATACCGGCCCGGTAGACCTGCATCGTGTACGTCGAGTAGTGCAGACCGATGGCGAAGACGCCGGTGGTCAGCGCGGAGAAGGTGATCCCCCACTCCGGCAGCACGTAGAACAGGAAGAACAGTTGCACCAGCAGCGGGGTGTTGCGGACGAACTCCGTCACCGCCCCGACCGGCCAGGTCACCCAGCGCGTCGGCACCCGCATCAGCAGCGCCCACACCAGACCCAGCGCGAACGAGATCAGCGAGCCCAGGACCAGGATCTGCAGGGTGACCAGCAGGCCGTCCCAGAAGTGCGGCATGAAGTCGGCGACCGCGCTCCAGTCCCACTTCATCAGACCGCACCTCCCACGTTGGTGGTCTCGGGCCGCTTCAGCTCCACGTCCGGCTCACGTGCCGGAGCCTTGCCGACCCCCGCCTTCAGCTTCCTCTCCAGCCCGCGCATCAGACGGGTCAGCAGGAAGGCGATCACGAAGTAGATCAGCAGGACGTACGTGTAGATCTCCGCGCTCTCCTGCAGCGCCAGGCGCACCAGGTGGGCGCTGAACGCCAGGTCGCCCATGCCCATGATCGACACCAGAGCGGTGCCCTTGAGCAGTTCGACCAGCAGGTTGGAGAACGGCGGGATCATCTCCGGCACCGCCTGCGGCAGCAGGATCAGCTTCATCCGCTGCCAGGGCGTGAAGCTCAGCGCGATGCCGCCCTCGCGCTGGGCCGGGTCGACCGCGGCGAGGGCGCCGCGCACGATCTCCGAGCCGTACGCCCCGAAGGTCAGGCCGAGCGCCAGCGTGCCCGCCCACAGCGGCACCAGCTGCCAGCCGAAGGCCGGGGGCAGCACGAAGAACACCCAGAAGATCATCACCAGGGCCGAGGTCCCGCGGAACACCTCGGTGTAGAAGCCCGCGAGGAAGCGGACGATCCACAGCCGGTGGGTGCGCGCGACACCGGCCACGAAGGACACCGCCGTCGCCAGCAGCGCGCTGAGGACGAGCAGCTGGATCGTGACCCAGACGCCCTGCAGCACCAGTTCCCAGAGTCCCGAGGTCATCCGCCGCAGAGCTCCTTCGCGGTCATGTCCGTCATCTCGTCCTCGGTGAAGCCGAACGGCTTGAGGATGCGGAGCAGTTCACCGCTCTCCTTGAGCGCCCGCAGCTCGGCGTTGAAGGCGTCCCGCAGCTTCGTCTCGGTCGGCCGGAAGGCGAAGCCGCCGCCGTCGACGTGCGGCTCGCCGTCGACGATCGGCTTGAACGGCTCCGTGACCTCGGCCTTGTTCGACTTCTTCACCACCTCGCGGGTGGTGAGCGCGGTGCCGGCGAAGACGTCCGCGCGTCCGGCCTCCACGGCGTTCAGCCCGGCGACCTGGTCGGGGACGATCAGGATGTCGCCCTCCGCGTACCCGGCCTCGACCGCGTACGCGATCTCCGCGTACCCGGTGCCGGTGGCGAACCGCGCCTTCTTCTCGACGACGTCCCGGTAGTCGTGCAGGCCCAGCGGGTTGCCCTTGCGGACGATGAACGAGTCGAGCATCTGGTAGTCGGGGTCGGAGAAGATGACCTGCTCACAGCGCTCGGGGTTGATGTACATCCCGGCGGCCACGACGTCGAACTGCTGGGAGTTCAGCCCCGGTATCAGCGACCCGAACTCGGTCGGCACGGGCTGGACCCGGTCCACACCGAGGCGCTTGAAGATGACCTTGGCCAGCTCCGGCGCCTCACCGGTGAGCTCGCCGTCCTTGTCGATGTAACCGAACGGGATCTCGCCCGCGATGCCCAGCCGGGCGACGCCCGCCGCCCTGAGCCGGTCCAGCAGGTCACCGCCGTCCGCGCTCGCCTCGGTGGGCACGCGGGAGCAGCCCGCGGCGCCCAGCGCGCCGAGCGCCGCGACCCCCGCGAGCAGCGATCGACGTGAGGGTCCGGAGGTCTCCCGGCGCCGTCTGTAGGGGTGAAGTGGTGGAGCCATGGCGGCGCGGCTACCCGAAGCCATGCGAGTTATTCCGGCCAGTTTCGGCCCCGCGCGGCGGTCGGGCGTCTTGACCGGCGCGGGACGATGGGGGACACGGCTGACCGATGTCACGAGGCCGCGCTGGTCAAGCGCGCAGTCGCGGGCACGGCCCGGCTGCTTCTCCTTCGCGGGCGCCGAGGTGGGCACGCGGGCCTACGGCTACGACCGCGAGGTCCGCCCCGGCACCACGGTCGTGGACCCGGCCCTGTTCCACGAGCGCAACGACCTGCTCCCCGACGGCGACGTCGGCTGGGTCCCCGGCACCGTCTGGGGGCAGGTGGTGGAGGGCCCGGCGGAGACGGCCGACGCCTGCAACGACCTGTGGCGCACCGGCGCGGCGGGGGAGACCCTCAGCCTCCGCCGGGCGTGGCCCCCGACGCGGGCACCCCGGCCTCGTAGAGCGCGTGGGCCGCGCGCAGCACCAGGGCGTCCCGGTGGCGGGCGGCCACCAGCTGGAGGCCGACCGGCAGTCCGTCGGCGTCGGTGCCGACGGGGACGGTCGCGGCGGGCTGCTGGGTCATGTTGAAGGGGTAGGTGAACGGGGTCCAGCCCGTCCAGCGGCGGTGGCCGGACCCCTTCGGCACCTCCGCGCCCGCCTCGAACGCCGTGATCGGGAGCGTGGGGGTGACCAGCAGGTCGTAGCGCTCGTGGAAGCGGCCCATGCGGCGCCCCAGGTCCACGCGGACGTCCACCGCGGCCAGGTAGTCCAGCGCCGAGTACCGGGCGCCGGCTCCGCAGATCTCCCGCAGCCCGGGGTCGAGCCGTTCCCGCTGCTCCCGGGTGAGGCGCTGGACCACGCGGGCGGCCCCGGCGAACCACAGGGTGTGGAAGGCGTCCACCGGGTCGGCGAGGTCCGGGTCGGTCTCCTCGACGTACGCGCCGAGCCCGGCCAGCCGCTCCACCGCCCGCCGGACCGCCGCCGCGACCTCCGGCCGCACCGCCACCTGCCCGCCCAGCGACGGCGAGTACGCCACCCGCAGCCCGCGCACCCCGCCCGCCAGCCCCGCGGTGAAGGACTCCGGAGCCGGTCCGAGCGCCGACCAGTCGCGGGAGTCGGGCACGCCGATCACGTCCATCAGCAGCGCCGCGTCCGCCGCGTCCCGGGTCATCGGACCGACGTGCGCCAGCGTCCCGAACGCGCTCGCCGGGTAGAGCGGCACCCTCCCGTACGTCGGCTTCAGCGCGAAGATCCCGCAGAACGCCGCCGGGATGCGGACGCTGCCGCCGCCGTCCGTGCCCAGCGCCAGCGGCCCCGCGCCCCGCGCCACGGCCGCCGCCGCGCCCCCGCTGGAGCCGCCGGCCGTACGGGTCGGGTCGTGCGGGTTGCGGGTGACGCCGCTGAGCGGGGAGTCCGTCACGCCCTTCCAGCCGAACTCGGGGGTCGTCGTCTTGCCGAGGAACACCGCGCCGTGCTCCCGCAGCCGGGCCACCGAGGGCGCGTCCTCGTCCCAGCGGCCGCCCGCCGGGTCGATCGTCCGCGAGCCGCGCAGGGTGGGGGCGCCGCGCAGCAGCAGGATGTCCTTCACCGTCACCGGCACCCCGTCCAGCAGCCCGCGCGGCTCCCCGCGCCGCCACCGTTCCTCGGACGCCCGGGCCTGTTCCAGCGCGTCCCCGGCGAGCAGGCGGACGAACGCGTTCAGCTCCGGCTGGACCTCCTCGGCCCGCGCCAGCGCCGCGCGGGTGGCCTCCACCGGGCTGAACTCGCCCCCGCGGTAGCCGTCGAGGAGCCGTACGGCGCTCAGCTCGGTCAGGTCGGCGGCCTCGGTGAAGTCGGTCATCCACCCTCCTGGTGACGTCAGTGTCCGGGTACGTATCCGCGCTGCTTGTCGACCACGTTCACCAGCGGCCTGCCCGCCGCCCACAGCTCGTACAACTCAACGAACTGGTCGGCGAGTTCGTCCCGCCAGCCCACCGTGTCCCCGCTCATGTGCGGCGACACGACCAGCCCCGGGACCTCCCACAGGGGGCTGTCGGGGGCGAGCGGCTCGGCGGCGAAGACGTCCAGCGCCGCGCCCGCGATCCAGCGCCGCCGCAGCGCCTCGGCGAGCGCCTCCTCGACGACCAGCTGCCCGCGGCCGACGTTGACGAAGTGGGCGGAGGGCTGCATCACGCCGAAGCGGCGGGCGTCGAACATGCCCCGGGTCCGGTCCGTGAGGGGCGCGGCGGAGATCACCCAGTCCGCGCCGGCGATCAGCCGGTCCAGGTCGTCCGGCCCGTGCACGCCGGTGCGCTCGGCGCGGCCGACCAGGGCGGTGGTCACGCCGAGCGCCGTGAGCGTGCCGGCGATCGCCCGGCCGATCGGCCCGGAGCCGACGACGACGGCCCGCGTCCCGGCGACCCTGCGGGTCTCCCGGTGCCGCCAGGTCCGCTCCCGCTGGAACTCCAGGGTGCGCGGCAGGTCCTTGGCGAAGGCGAGGACGAGGGCCGCGACGTACTCGGCGATCGGCCGGTCGAAGATCCCGCGCGCGTTGGTGACCACCGTGTCGGAGGCGGCCAGTTCCGGACCGAGCAGGTGGTCCACGCCGGCGCTCGCCGTGTGCACCCAGCGCGGACGGGGGCCCTCGCCGGGCCACGCCTCGCGCACCGCGTGGGAGGTGAAGTCCCACACCAGCAGCACGTCCGCGTGCGGAAGACGCTCGGCGAGCGTCGAGGCGTCGGCGTGCTCGATCCGGACCCGGCCGGTGAGCCGGCCGAGGCGGGGGAGCGGATCGGCGTCCAGGACGAGCAGTGTGGGGACGGTCATGGGCCGCCGTGCCTCCGGGATGGCCGGGTGTCCTCCAGGAGCGTTCCGGGAGTGTTCCGGGAGTCTGAGATGCGCGGATCGCCCACGCTCGCACCCGGACCTGCCTCCGTCAACACGGGCGCTCCCCCGATCCGTTGCGTGCCCGTCTCCCCGCGTGAGGCCGGCGCTGACGTGGACGTCTCCTTCCTCGGCGGACCGGGCCCGCAGCGCGGTGCCGGCGCCGTCGCCCCCTTCGGCTTCGCGCTGGACCGCGAGCTGCGGCGCCGGGTCCCGGACGAGGTGCCGCTGCACCTCACCCGGACGCCGTAGGTGCCGGTCGGGGTGAGCCTCGACCTCGCCCGGCTGGTCGGCGAGCGCGCGGCCCCCGGGGACGCGGTGCGCACGCCCACCGCGGTCGCGCCCGAGGCCGTCGCCTACGCCCGTACGTCGGGCAGCTCCGCCGGCGGCGTCGTGGGCGAGCGCGCGGTGAGCGAGGCGGTGAGCCGGGCCGGCGCGGCGGACGCGCCGTTCCCCTCCTGCACCAACCCGCCGACCTGCGACGTGATCCCGCAGCTCGAGGCGGAGCTGCGCATACCGGTCATCTCGGCCAACCAGGTGACCGTGTGGGCGGCGTTGCGCCGATTGGGTACTCGGGCGGTGGGACCGTATCAGGCGCTGATCGACAGGTCGGCGCGCTCCGGGACCGTACTGCCGGGCCAGACGTCCGGCGCCGTACCGCCGGAGGAAGAGAAGCAGCAGGAAGGCTGGTCATGACCGCACTGGGATTCCTCTACCCGGGCCACTCCGCCGAGGACGACTACCCGCGCATCGAACAGCTGCTGGGCAGCGACGTCCGGGTGGACCTGGTGCACACCGACATCGGTGAGGACGCGCGCCGGGTGGACGCGCTGCGGGAGATGGGCTCGCCCGAGCGGCTGGCGGCCGGGCTGCGGGACCTGCGGCTCTCGGGCGCCGACGCCGTGGTGTGGGCCTGCACCAGCGGCGGTTTCGTGCACGGCTGGGACGGCGCCCACGAGCAGGTGCGCTCCCTGGCCCTGGCGGCGGGCATGCCCGCGTCGTCCACGTCCTTCGCCTTCGTGCACGCGGTGCGGGAGATCGAGGCGCGGCGGGTCGCCGTCGGGGCCACCTACCCGGACGACGTGGCCGCGCTCTTCGCCGACTTCCTGCGGGCCGGCGGGGTGGAGGTGACGCGGGTGCGCGGCTCCGGGATCGTCACGGCGGCGGAGGTCGGCACCTGGGGCGAGGCCGAGCTGTTCGCCCTGGCCCGCGGGGCCGACACCCCGGACGCCGAGGCGCTGCTCCTGCCGGACGCCGCCCTGCACACGGTCGCCCACATCCCGGCCCTGGAGAAGGAGCTGGGCAAGCCGGTCCTCACCGCCAACCAGGTCACGGTCTGGGAGTGCCTGCGCCTGGCCGACCGCCGGGTGAACGCCCCGGAGCTGGGCGCGCTGTTCACCAGGGAGCCGATCGTGCAGGTGTGATCGTGCGGACGTGACCACGCGGGTGCGGCCGGTGGCCGTCGCCGGTACAACCTCGACCCGGTCATGACGGTCTTGCTCTCGTGATCTTGTGCCGTTCCCGGGCACAGGACGCTGGACACGGGAGAGAGCATGCGAACCACCGCCGTACGGCGTACCGTCCTGACCGCTTCCGCGGCCGCCCTCGCCCTGGTGGTCACCGCCTGCGGCGGGAGCGACCGGGACGGTGGCGACACGAAGGCGAAGGACGGCGGGTCCGGCAAGCCGGCGGCGAAGGCGCTGACCGCCGGCGAACTGGAGAAGCTCGTGCTCACCACCGCCGACCTCGAGGACCACGAGGTCCGCAAGCCGGGGAAGGACGACGTCTTCGCGCCCGGCTCCGTCTCCGCCGAGCAGGCCGAGTGCGAGCCCGTCGCCCGGGTGCTGTCGGCCCAGCCGGCGGGCGAGCCGGCGGCGAGCGCCCAGCGCCTCGTCACCCAGGAGTCCGCGGCGGCCGGGAAGGGCCTGCCCTCGGTGGAGGAGCTCGCGGAGATGACGGAGGAGGAGGCCGAGGAGGCCGCGCTCGCCTCCCTCGACATCACCAAGACGATGACCTCCCTGTGGTCCTACGACGCCGACGGCGCGCAGCGCACCCTCGACACGCTGAGGGAGGCCGGCGAGAAGTGCGCCGGGGGCTTCGCCATGACGGCCGACGGGGAGAAGCAGCAGATCACCAAGGTCACCGAGGAGAAGCTCGCCGCCGGTGAGGACGCCGTCGCCTGGACGGTGGGGACCGAGCTGGACGGCACCCCCGCCGAGACGAAGGTCGTCGTCTTCCGGCAGGGCACCACGCTCGCCGGATTCTCGTCCTTCAACATCGCGGCGGTCGGCCGGGGCGAGGCGTTCGGGCAGCCGACCGCCGTCATCGAGGCGCAGGAGGCCAAGCTCGGCTGATCCGCGCCCTGCCGTGCGACCGGGGCGGCGCGCTCGCCCCGGTCCGCGCGGACGCGGCGGACACGGAAGAACCCCGGTCCCGCGGGAGCGGGGCCGGGGTTCTCGTCGAGCGCCGGGCAGGCCTTGCACCTGCATCTCCCCACAGGAAGTGGGGCGTCTTTCCTTGGACCACCAACGCATTGCCGACCACCGGGTGTTGTTCCCGTGACCAGGCAGGATGATCATACCGCAGGACCGGCCGACGCGCACACGCACGCCCGCACCCGGTCGACCGTGACGCGTGGCCGGAGGGAACGGAGGGGAATAACCGGGGGCGCCCTCCCGTTGCGTCGTGAGCGAACGTCGCACCCGACAGGAGGCACCACCACCATGGCCGCAGACACCGCAGAGGAGATCCGGGGCACCGCCCACGGCACCGCACCCGTCCCGCTCTCGGTGCTGGACCTGGTGACCGTCGGCGCGGGCCGGACCGCGAGCGACGCCCTGCGCACCAGCGTCGCCCTCTCCCGCCTCGCGGAGTCGCGCGGCTACCACCGCTACTGGGTCGCCGAGCACCACTCCATGCCGGGCGTGGCCTCCTCGTCCCCGGCCGTGATCCTGGCCCACCTCGCCGCCCACACCGACCGCATACGGCTCGGCTCCGGCGGCGTGATGCTGCCCAACCACGCCCCGCTCGTCATCGCCGAGCAGTTCGGCACCCTGGAGGCCATGGCCCCGGGGCGGATCGACCTCGGCCTCGGCCGCGCCCCCGGCACCGACGGCGCCACGGCGGCCGCCCTGCGCCGCACCGATCGGCTGAACGAGGGCGCCGACGACTTCCCCCAGCAGCTCGCCGAGCTCACCCGCTTCCTCGACGACGACTTCCCCGACGGACACCCCTACGGCCGGATCCACGCCGTCCCCGGACCGGTGCAGGCCACCTCGCCCGGCGGGGTGCAGTCCCCGCACCGCCCGCCGATCTGGCTGCTCGGCTCCTCCGGGTTCAGCGCCCGGCTGGCCGGCATGCTCGGTCTGCCGTTCGCCTTCGCCCACCACTTCTCGGCGCAGAACACCGTTCCCGCGCTGGACCTGTACCGCGAGACCTTCCGGCCCAGCGAGGTCCTCGACGCGCCCTATGCCCTGATCGGCGTCTCCGCGCTCGCGACCGAGGACGAGAAGGAGGCCCGCCGGCAGGTGCTGGCCGCCGCGCTGAACATGGTCCGGCTGCGCACCGGCCGCCCGGGCCTGGTCCCCACCCCCGAGGAGGCGGAGGCGTACCCCTTCACCCCCATGGAGCGGGAGTTCGTCGACTCCTGGAACGCCAACGTCGTCCACGGCACCCCGGACGAGGTCCGCGCCGGACTGGACGACCTGCAGAAGCGCACCGGCGCCGACGAGCTGATGATCACGGCCAACGCGCACAGCGGCGAGGTGCGGCTGCGCTCCTACGAACTCATCGCCGACTCCTACGGGTTGCCGGCCCTCGACTGAACCCCGGGCGTGCCCAGCAGCTCGGAGATGCGGTCCGGCGGCACCGGACGGGAGTACAGCCACCCCTGGCCGGTGTCGCACCCGATCCGGCGCAGCCGGGTGGCCTGCGCCGAGGTCTCCACGCACTCCGCGGTGACCGTGAGGCCGAGCCGGTGGGCGAGCTGGACCATCGCCTCGACGATCACCTCGTCGGCCGGGTTCGGCAGGGCGGCGGCGCGCTCCTCGTACCGGAAGCCCCGGACGAAGGAGCCGTCCAGCTTCAGCACCGACACCGGCAGCCGGCTGAGGTAGGCCAGGTTCGAGTAGCCGGTGCCGAAGTCGTCGATGGCGATGCGCACACCCATGTCGCTGAGCGCCTTCAGGGCCTGGAGCGGCCGGCCGGAGGAGCCCATCACCGCCGACTCCGTCAGCTCCAGCTGGAGCAGCTGCGGCGCGAGGCCCGTGTCCGCCAGGGTCCCGGCGACGTCCGCCACCAGGTCGGAGTCCCAGACCTGACGGACCGCCACGTTCACGCTGACGAAGATCGGCGGCTCGTCCGGGTGCTCCTCCTGCCAGCGGCGGGCCTGGCGGCAGGCGGTGCGCAGCACCCAGCGGCCGAGCGGCACGATCGAGCCGTCCTCCTCCGCGAGTCCGATGAACCGATTCGGCGTCAGGGTGCCGAACCGCGGGTGGTTCCAGCGGAGCAGGGCCTCCACACCGTGCACCCGGTCGTCCTCCATGCCGACCAGCGGCTGGTACTCCAGCGCGAACTCGCCCCGTTCGATGGCCGGGCGGAGGGTGGAGGCGAGGGCCTGACGGGTCACCCGGTGGGCGTTGCGCTCCGGGTCGAACAGCGTCCAGCGGGCCTTGCCGTCGGCCTTCGCCCAGTACAGCGTGGTGTCGGCGGCCTGCATCAGCGCGGTGGGCGTGGTCCCGGCGGCGTGCCGCTCGACCACCCCGATGGACGCGGAGACCGACAGCCGCTGGCCGGAGAGGTCGAAGGGGGCCTGGATCGCCTCGAGGACCGACTCGGCGAGGTCGGCGAGCTGCTCGGTGCCGGTGGAGTCCTCGACCAGCAGGGCGAACTCGTCCCCGCCGAGCCGGGCCACCAGCGGGGTGCCGGCCCTGGTCCGGCCGGCCTCCTGCGCGCAGCGCGCCAGGCGCTCGGCGACGGCGGCCAGCAGCCGGTCGCCCACGTGGTGGCCGAGGGTGTCGTTGACGGCCTTGAACCCGTCCAGGTCCAGGTAGCACAGCCCGATCCGGCCGCTGCCGCTGTGTTCGTACGACTCCGCCTCCAGGGCGGCCGTCAGCCGTTCGAAGAACAGGGTGCGGTTGGGCAGCCGGGTCACCGGGTCGTGCATCCGCGAGTGCCGCAGCCGCGCCTGGAGTTCCCGGCGGGCGCTGATGTCGGCGACCGAGAGCAGCACGCCCCCGTCGTCGGCGGGCAGCGGGGCGACCGTCACCCGCACCCACAGCGTGTGCCCCTCGGGGTGCTTCAGCCGGCGCGTGCAGCGCAGCTTCGCCCGCCGTCCGCGCAGCACCTCGCGGTAGGCGTGCCAGACCCGGGCGTCGGAGGAGAGGTCCACCAGATCGGCGGCGACGGCCCCGGTCAGGGTGTCCGGGTCGCCGCCCAGCAGGGTGGCGAGGCCGGCGTTGGCACTGACCACCGTGCCCTCGCGGTCGACCACGGCCATGGCGAGCGGCGCGACCGCGAAGGCGGCGCGGTACGCCGAGGGCGGGAGGGGCGGGGGAGGCGAGGAGGAGGCGGAGGACGACGGGAACGACGGGGGCGACGGCGATGACGGAGAGGGCGGGGGTGGCGGGGACGCGGTACGGGAAGACGTGACGGTCTCACTCTCTGTGACGACTGGCCGGTCGAGATCCGTTGCGGGCGCCGGCCCTTCGGACGTTCCGCTCACCGCTCGCTCCCGCAGTGCACTCGTTCGCTGTCCGTGCAGGAAAGTCTGCCGATCATAGAGGCCGACGTCAGGCCCTTCCAGACACTGTCCGGCCTCCGGGGCGCTCCCGCATCTCTTCCTGATCGTTTCCGTCCGCCGATGGACGGCTTCGACAGGCCTCCGACCAGTTGTGACGTTCCGTGAGCGGTCGGGGTTGCCCGGGGACCCCGGGGACCGGCCCCGGCGGGAAGGCCCGGCTTTCTCACCCGTCCGGTGCAACTGAACAGGGCGAAATACGACAAACACACACACTCTGGGTGCGGTGTCCCGCGAACCGTCTCCCGGAGGTCCCCGTGCCGCGTCAGCTCCCCCTGAGAGGACGAGGACTCGGCCGGGAAGCCCTCCGGGGACTGAGCCGTCCGGGTGTACGGCCCCGGCTGCGCAGCACGGCGGCGATGTGCACCACCATGTCGGCGCTCGCGGCGACCTCGATGGTGACCGTCCCCACCGCCTCCGAGCCCTTCTCCGCGGCGCCCTGCGCCCTGACCCGCACCGACGCGCACCACTCCGAGGGCCTGGACACCTGGAACACCGCCTATCCCCGCCCGGCCCGCCGGCTGGACGCGGTGATGGTCTTCCTGTCCTTCCCGGACTCCCACCCCCTGACCACGCCCGAGGAGCTCGCCGCCGACCACTTCCCGGCCACGAGCGACTTCTTCCGGCGGGCCTCCTACGGCAGGTTCACGCTGCGGCCGCACGCCCTGCGCCACTGGATCCGGATGCCGCGCCCGTCCACGGCGTACGCCATACGGCGCGACTGGTCCGTCTCCGACCGGGCGGCCTACCTGCGCGACGCGCTCGCGGTGACCGACGGGCAGGTCGACTTCTCGCGGTACGACATCGTGTACCTCGTCGCCGACCCGGACGCGCCGGGCGTGGACTCCGACGCCACGAAGGTCGTCAACCTGGACACCCCGCTGCGGGCCGACGGCACCGACATCCGCCGGGTCGTCACCGTCTTCGAGAACCACCCCCCGGACCGGCTGGTCCTCGCCCACGAGACCGGGCACGTCTTCGACCTGCCCGACCTCTACCACCGGCCCGTGGACGGCAAGGGCGACTGGGACACCCACGTCGGCGACTGGGACCTGATGGGCAGCCAGTTCGCCCTCGCGCCCGACCTGTTCGGCTGGCACAAGTGGAAGCTGGGCTGGCTGGAGCCCCGGCAGGTGCGGTGCGTGCAGGACGCGGGGCCGGTGCGGCTGACGCTGGAGCCGCTGGGGGCGGGGCCGGGGGTGCCGGTGACGGGCGCGGCCGGGACGCCGTCCTTCGGGCTCGGCCGGGGCGTCAAGCTCGCGGTCGTGCGCACCGGGGCCGACAGCGTGCTCGCCTTCGAGGTCCGCGGCCCGGTCGGCAACGACGCGGCGGCCTGCCGGCCGGGGGTGCTGGTCTACCGGGTGAGCAGCGGCACCCAGTCCGGCGGCGGCCCCATCGAGGTCGTCGACGCCCACCCGCACACCGAGGCCTGCTGGGGGGACTCGGTCTACCCGCCCCTCGCCGACGCCCCGGTCGCCCTCGGGGAGAGCTTCACGGTGCCGGGTGAGTCCGTACGGGTGGAGGTGGAGGGGCGCACGGCGTCGGGGGCGTGGACGGTGAAGATCACCACCCGGTGATCGCCGGCGGGACGCGCGCACGAGAAAGACCCCCCGCTCTCGCAGGAGGCCTTCCCGTGTCGTGCGCCGCCAGGGACTCGAACCCCGGACCCGCTGATTAAGAGTCAGCTGCTCTAACCAACTGAGCTAGCGGCGCCTGCTGACGTCGTAGACATTAGCATCCTGGTCGGCGGGAGGAAAAATCGATATCCGCACGGCCGCGCGGGCCGCCCGTACGGCCGCCCAGAGCAGCACCTCCGGGCCCGGCAGCCAGGGGTGACGCGTGTCCGGGGCGACCAGCCAGCGCGAGCCGGAGCGGGCCGGGGCGGCGGTGGCCGCCCCGCCGGAGAGGGCCGGGACCGTCACCGCGTCGCCGGTCCCGTGGCACAGCAGCGGCGGGACGGCCCCCGTGCGGCCCCGCCGGCGGCCGTGCGCGTCCCACTCCTCCCATTCCAGCAGGGCCGGCAGCCGCTGGGCCGTCCCCGGCGCCGCGAACAGCAGCATCCGGCCCCGGAACTCCGCCACCGGCCCGGAGCCCGGCCCCTCGTCCCACATCCGGTCCAGCATCCGGCGCCCGAAGACCGCGGGCGTGCTCACCACGTCGAAGACCGCACCGCAGGGCAGGACGACCGGAGCGTCCGCGCGCTCCGCCTAGTGCGCGAGCGTGCTGCGCGGATACGTTCCTGCCGAGGCGAGCCAGGCGGCACCGTCCGGGGTGACGCCGCTGATGCCGGAGGCATTCCGTGTGCTCCTCATGACGCACAGGTCTACCGGCCGTGAGGGAGCGGTCCCCCGGGGTCGCCGGAATCCGGGACGCGGTGCCGGGGGAGGCGGTATCGTGCCCGCCTGGCACGTGCCACGCCTGTTCGAGCAGGGGCCGGCGGTGTCGGGAGGATCACATCGGGTCGACGTCCCCCCGGCCCTCCCCGTCGCGCATCAGGTCCCGCCCGAACTCGATCATCTTCTTCGTGTAGTCCTCGGTCCACTCGGCGTGCTCCGCGATGTCGGCCGCCGTCAGCCGGTCGAAACGCCGGGGGTCGGCCAGCTGGGCCGCCGCCATCGCCTGGAACTCCGTCGCCCGGTCCGCCGCGGCGCGGAACGCGAGCGTCAACTCCGTCGCCCGCTCCAGCAGCGCGCGCGGATCCTCGATCGACTCCAGGTCGAAGAAGTGCTCGGGGTCGGCGGCCGCCGCCGCGGGCTCGAACAGCAGGGGCGCGGGGCGTAGCCGCGGTTCGTCCCGACGCGGCGTGGGCTCCGCCATGGTCTCTCCCTCTCGTACGTCGCGATCGGCCCCCAGGGAAGTGGGCCACCGTCCATTGTCCCGCGCCCCCGCAAGAGGGCCTCGCCCCTCCGCCGGGCGGCGTTCCCCGACCGGCTCCACCGGTACGACCGCCACCGGCCCCGCACCGGCACCGGTGGCGGAGGGCTCCGCCGCAGAGCCCCTCACCCCGGTGCGGTCGGTGACGACGACCGCACCGCCGGGAGCGGCCTCGTCACCCCGGCCGCGCAAGGCCGGGCCGCTCACTGACGGCACACCCCCTCACGCCCGGGCGCCGGACTCCGTCCGGCGGGTCGGGGGGTGCCGCGTCGACCGCCTGCCCGGGGGCGTGCCGGAGGGGCGGTCAGGGCCGCCAGGCCACCCGGTGCTCCGCCAGGTGCGCCAGCACCGCGTGGTTCGCCTCCCAGCCGTCCGGGAACTTCACCAGCGTGCCCAGCTGGACCGGTTCCGTGGACGGGTAGTCGTCCAGCAGGTCGCCCACCCCCTCCCGGCACACCACGATGCACGCGTGCCGGTGCCGGGAGGCGAGGACGCACAGCCGGCCCGTCTCCAGGTGGAAGGCGGTGGCGTCGGGGCGGCCGGAGAGCGGGTGCAGGACCACCGTGACGTCGTACTCCCGGCCCTGCAGGCGGTTCGCCGTGTCGACCGTGACCTCCGTCACGCCCAGCTCCGCGAGCGCCGCCCGCACCGCCGCCGCCTGGTCCCGGTGCGCGGTGCCGACGGCGATCCGGTCGGCGGTCAGCGGGACGGGGTCCGGTGACCGCTCGGACACGGCCGCGCCGCCGCGGTCCAGCAGCCTGCGCACGACCGTCGCCACCGCCCGCACCGCCTCCGGGTCCGTGCGCGGGGTGTGCCGGGCGGGCAGCTCCAGCAGGCCCCAGCCCGACTCGGCCGCCTCGTCGATCACCCGGTCCGGACCCGAACCGTCCGACGGGACGCCGAGGGTCAGCCTGCGGTCACCGTGACCGGTGCCGCTGCGGAACGGCGTGTACGGGTAGAAGGCGTCGGACACCAGGGGGGCCGCCGATGCCGGGAGCCGCCACGACACCGGCAGCCGGTGCTGCGGCAGCCCGGGGTTGTGGGCGAGCAGCGTGGTCACCGCCGACGCGGAGGGGTCGTACGACAGGCCCGCCCACTGCTCGCTGCCCACGACGGAGAAGGGGTCCAGCTGGCCCGGGTCGCCCACGAACAGCGCCCGCTCGAACAGGTTGGCCACGGCGAGCAGCGCGTCCGAGCGCATCTGGTACGCCTCGTCCACGATCGCGTGCTCCCACGGTTCGACGCCCTTGACGTGCGCCCACTTCGCCGCCGTGGAGAGCACCACGCCCAGGCCGACGAGATCGGCCGCCTTCGCCGACGTGCGCACGTTCTCCAGCGCGTCGAGCGCCTTGTCGTACGGGTCGGTGTCGCTGCTGTGCAGCCGGCCCACCGGCAGGTCGGGGTTCTTCTCGGCGAGCCGCAGCACCAGGTCGTCGACCTGCGCGTTGGTCTGTGCCACCACCATCAGCGGACGCCCCGCCTCCGCCAGCTCCAGCGCCGCCCGCACCACCAGCGTGGACTTGCCGGCGCCCGGCGGGGAGTCGACGACGACACCGCGCGTGGCACCGCGCAGGGTGTCGCGGAGGATCGCGTCGGTGGCGCGGCTCGCGGCGGCACCCGGGTCGAACACGGCCTGCTGGGCAGGGGCGGTCACAGCACGTCCTCCTCGGTCACCGGATCGGCGGGCTCCGGTACGGCCTCCTCACCGGGCGGACCGCCGTGGGTCCACGGCGTCTCCTCCGGGTCGGGCAGCTTCGCCCCGCCGCGCGGTTCGTGCTCGAACAGCGTGAAGCACACGCGGTCGCCCTTCTCCGGAACCGATCCTTCCTCCGGTTCCTTGCCCCGGCCCATCCTGTCCATGACGCGCAGGACGACCAGACCGTCCTCCGGGCCGGTCTCGTAGCCCACGAACTCCGCCGTCTGCGGCTTCCCCCCGAGCGACCGGTACGCCCGTGCCCGCTCCCCTAGGTGCGGGCGGTCGTCCGTGCGGACGGTGACCAGCGGGCGGGGGCTGGGCCGCTTGCTCTCGCTGTACGCCATCACCACGTCGACCACCTCGCCCGCGAAGGCCTCCCCGGCCAGCCGCCGGCCCGCCATCACCAGCGGGTCGTCCAGGGCCTCCTGGGCCTCCAGCCGGGTCTGCTCCCGCTCGCGCACGGCCAGCTTGTTCGCCGCGGTGACCGCGTCGTCGCGGCGCGGCTGCGGCGGCTCACCGGCCAGCACCCGGTCCCGGTGACCGGTGAACGACCAGCGGTCGCGCGTCCACCGCTCCTCGACGCGCGCGCCCGGAGGCAGCTCCCGCAGCAGGTCGAGGCCGTGCCACACCGCGTCCCAGGTGGGCCGCGTACGGCTCTCCACCAGCGCGCGGATCTCCCGCTCGGCGGCGGTCAGGGCGCCGAGGCGGTCGTCGGCCTCCAGTCCGTCCTCCGCGGCGGCGAGCGCGGTGCGGGCCCGGTCGTAGCGCTCGATGGCCGGGGCGAGCAGCCTGTTGTCGAACGCCGGGTCGGTCGCCGGGCCCGCGGGCGGGCACACCAGTTGGCCGTCGGCGTCCCGCGCGAGCTCGGCCTCCTGCGCCGCCTCGGCGCCGGAGCGCCCCCCGGGCGGGGCGATCCAGGCGAGCAGCGCCCCCAGGTGCTGGTCCTCCAGCGTGGACTGCCCGGTCGCCCAGTGCCGGCCCAGCAGGTCGGTCATGGCCAGCAGCAGCGACGAGCCGGGCACCCGGGCCCGCTCCCCGAAGTGCGTCAGCCACCGCCCCAGCAGCGGCACCCGGGGCGGCGCCGGGAACGGGGCCTCCGGGTCCTGCTCCGCCGTGCGCCTGAAGCGCATGGAGCGGCCCAGGAGCCGTACGAAGTCGACGCCCGCCCGGCTCGGCACGATCAGCTGGGGCGCGTCCGCGCACAGCTCGACCTCGACCTTGACCCGCTTGCCGGTCTCCGGGTCGGTCTCGGCGCGCTCGGCCGCCTCCACGGCGTCGGCGAACCCGTCGACGTACGGCAGGACCACGTCGGCCAGTTCGGCGAGGAAGGCGGACCTGAGGTCGCGGTCGCGCGGCTGCGGGACGACCAGCAGCCGCGGCGCGTCCCGGTCGGTGCCCACCAGCGCGCCGAGCGGGGCGCCCGCCTCGCCGGCGGTGGTGAGCGGGACGAACACCAGCGGCCGCTCGGACAGGTGCCGGTGCCGGACGGTGGCGACGGGCTGGGCGCGGCCGGTGCTGACGGCCTCGAGGCGGGCGAGGGTCGCGATCAGCGACAAGGGGACACCTCCCGGACGGCGGTGGGGGCGGCCGCGCCCGCGGCGCCCAGCGCCTCCGCGCGCAGGGCCGCGGCCCTGCGCAGTGCCGCCACCGCCGGGTCGTCGGGGTCGCCGGCCCGGCCCCGGGCCGCCGCCAGCACGTCCTCGACCGTGGTGAGGCCGCCCAGTTCGGCGCGGACCGGGCGGCCCAGGGAGGTCACCGCGCCGGCCGCGCGGGAGCGGTCCCGGCAGTGGAAGGCCAGTTCGCACGCGGACAGGCACTCCGGCGCGTAGGTCGCCGGGACCGACTCCACGGCCGCCGCCAGCCGCTCGGCGGGCAGTTCCGGCGAGAAGCACGTGCCCTCGGGGAGCGTGTCGGCGATCTCCTCGATCCGGGTGAGCCGGGACAGCTGACGGGCCGTCACCGCTCGCTGCTTGCGCACGTCCACGGCGGACGCGGTGGGCAGGTTGGAGAAGTCCTTGGGGCACACCAGCAGGATCCGGTGCCGTACGCGCGGGGAGGGGGCGAGCGCGCCGGCCACCTTCTCCAACGCCAGGACGTACACCGCCGCCTGACGGGCCGCCGCGCCGACCTTCGCCGGGTCCGCGGCGCCGTCCAGCATCGGGAAGGACTTGATCTCCACGACCGTCCAGCTGCCGTCCGGGTGCACCACCACCGCGTCCGGCTCCAGGAAGGCGGGGGAGCCGGCGACGTCGAGCGCGAGCATCGGGTGGTCGAGCAGCGTCCAGGTGCCCGGGGTCGCGGCGGACTCCTCCGCGGCCTCGCGCAGCGCCAGTCTCGTCCGCTCCAGACGCCCCTCGGGACCGGAGGCGGTCAGGTCGGGCACCCGCGCGGCGGCGGGCGGTTCGGCCGCGCGGTCCAGCTTCTCGTGGGCCAGCCGCAGCAGTTCCGTGCCGCCGTCGGCCTTGACCTTCGCCTCGAACGCGTTGCCCCGCACGAACGCGAACTGCGACTGCCCGAAGACCGACGGCGCACCCAACGCACCCGCCAGCGCCGCCTTGTCCACCCCGGCGCCGTCGAGGATCGCGCGCCGCCTGCAGCCCGGGTTGGCGGCGAGGGCGGCCAGGGCGCGCGCGTCCAGCGCCTTGGCCGGGACCTCGGGACCGCGCAGCTCAGCGAGCCGGTGCCGGAGCCCCTTCCCCCGCGTCCGAGGGGGAGGCGTCCGGCTCGGTTCCTGGTCCGTACCGCGGCTCGTGCTGCCGCTGCCGTGGAATTCGCTCACCCGCGGAAGTCTGGCATCCCGCACTGACAACCGGGGAACGCGTGCCGGAGGAGGGTGCCGTGACCGGTGTGCGGCGGGGCAGGAGCCGGGACTTGACCAGGTCGGCGTACCGCACCACGGCCGGGGTCAGCAGCAGTCCGGCGCCCATGACCGCGGCCCCCGCGGCCGCGTCGAGGAAGTAGTGGTTCGCCGTGCCCATCACCACGATCGTGGTCACCAGCGGGTAGACCACGGCGGCCGTCCGCGTCAGGAGCGAGCCGTTGCCGTACCGCCACAGGACCACCCCGCACCACAGCGCCCAGCCCACGTGCAGGCTCGGCATCGCCGCGTACTGGTTGGTCATCCCGCCCAGGCCCCGCGGGGCGCTCGCCTCGCCGCCCCACCAGCCCCAGGAGCTGTAGTGGGCCATCGTGTCCACGAAGCCGTGGCTCGCGTCGAGCAGCCGGGGCGGGCAGGTGGGCAGCAGGGTGAAGCCGATCAGGCCGATGAAGGTGGACGTCATCAGCCAGGTGCGGGCGGCGCGGTAGCGCACCGCGCGGGACCGGAACAGCCAGACCAGGATCGCGGGCGTCACCAGGTAGTGCAGCGACGCGTACCAGAAGTCGGCCGGTATGCCCAGCCACGGTTCCCGGGTGAAGAGACGGTTCAGCGGGTGCTCGGCGTTGAGGTACAGGGCCTTCTCGATGCGCAGGATCGCCAGGCCGTGGTCCACCGCGTCGGAGACGTCGCCCCGGACGACCAGCCGCCCCGCCGAGTAGCAGGCGTACACCAGGAGGATGAGCGGCAGCTCGGTCCACCAGCGCAGCCGGGTCGCCGGGGCCGCCTCGATGCCCGGTGTCTCGGTGTGCGGCATCCGATCGCCCTCCCCCTTCGTTCTCGCGCGGCGCGCGTCGGCGGCCAGCCACTCTACGGTGTGCGCGCCTCCCGTGAGACGCCTTCGGCCCTGATAGACGCCGAGATCGCCCGCCGGGTTGCCCGCGACCGGGGTGCGCGATGATGGAGGGGTCCGCCCGCGAACCCCACCCGGAAGGTCTCCCATGGCACCGCGCATCCTGCTGGCCCGGCACGGACAGACCGCCTGGTCGCTGTCCGGCAAGCACACCGGCAGGACCGACGTGCCGCTCCTGGAGGAGGGCCGACGGGGCGCCAAGCTGCTCGGCGAGCGCCTGCACCGGGCGCCGTACGACGGGCTGCCGGGCGTCGAGGTGCGCACCAGCCCGCTGGCACGCGCGCGGGAGACCTGCGAACTCGCCGGCTTCGGCGAGCGCGCCCACGCGTGGGACGCGCTCGTGGAGTGGGACTACGGGGCGTACGAGGGCATGACCCCGGCCGAGATACAGGCCGGCCGCCCCGGCTGGCTGATCTGGCGCGACGGCGTCCCCGAGGGGGAGACCCCGGCCGAGGTGGCGGCCCGCGCGGACGAGGTGGTGGCCTGGGCCCGCTCGGCCGACCGGGACGTGCTGGTCTTCGCCCACGGGCACGTCCTGCGCTCCATCGGCGCCCGCTGGCTGGGCCTGCCCCTCGACTTCGCGGCCCGCATCCGCCTCAACCCGACGTCGCTGTCGGTCCTGGGCTGGGCGTACGGGGAGCCGGCCCTCGAGAGCTGGAACGACCTGGGACACCTGACGCCCTGAGGAGCGGCCGCCGCCGCGCGGGGGCCGCTCACACCACGCGGGGGAACGAGGCGTGACGGTCCAGGAACGCCGAGACGCCCGAGGCGCGGCGGTGCGGGAGCAGGACGCGGGACGTGCCCGCCAGCATCGTCTGGATCCGGGACGACTGGACCTCGGCCAGCAGGTCCAGCACCCGCATCCCGGCCTGGGCCGCCTCGTCGGGGCGTCCGCCGCGGGCCAGGTCGTCCGCCAGTTCCGCCGTGTACAGGGCGATGTTGCGGGTGAAGTGCGGGTCCTGCAGCTCCGCCGCCCGCCGCGCGTGCCGGGCCGCGCGCGGCCAGTCGCCCAGCGTCGACCAGCACTGCGCCTCCAGGCCCTCCAGTTCGGCCTCCCCGTAGAAGCTCATCCACTCGGGGTCCGCCTCCGAGGGGCCGCGCTCGAAGTAGGCCTGTGCCCGGGCCAGGGCCTGCTCGCAGCCCGTGCGGTCGGCGAGTCCGGCCCAGCCGCCCGCCTCGCGCAGCGCCAGCAGCGACATCAGCCGCGGCGAGCCGAGCGACCGTGCCACCCGCTGTGCGGCCTGCGCCGCCCGCACCGCCTCCCGGGGCCGGCCCGCGTCCCGCGCGAGGAACGCCGTGTTGCAGAAGGCGTGCGCCTCCAGGCCCGGGTCCCCGGTCACCCGCGCGGTCGCCAGCGCCTCCGCGTAGTGCGAGCGCGCGTCGTCGAAGCGGCCCGAGTCGTGGGCCAGCCAGCCCACCGAGATGGCCAGTTCACCGGCGCCCGCGTACAGCCGGTCCGCCGTCCGCTGCCGGGTCGCACCGGCGTCCAGCAGCGCGTAGGCGGCGCGCAGGGGTGCCGCCGCACGCCGGTAGAGACCGTCGGCCCCGTGCCGGTCGTCCAGCAGCCGGATCCGGCGGACGGCTTCCTCCAGGGCGCCCGCGTCGCTCGCCCCGGCGCGGCGCACGGCGCGCTGCGCCGCCGAGGCGTCCGGGGCGATCCCGAGCGGGCCCAGTGAGGCGGCGGCCACCGTGGCGCCTCCGCCGGTCATGAATGCGCGACGCAGCACGTCGCTCTCCTCGTGGTCGTACGTGTCGTACCGGTCCTGCGTGTCGTACGGCTCGTCCGCCGCGCCCGTCTCACGCGCGGCGTCCCGCGCCCTGCGCCCGCGGACCGACGAGCGGGGCGCGAAGCCCAGGTCGGTCAGCGTGCGGCCGGGGAACATGTGCAGGAACACCCGTTCGTAGGCGTAGTTGGGGCAGCGGATCTCGCCCGCCTCCACCCGGTGCACGTACCGCGCGTCGCAGCTGACCCGCTCGCCGATCTCGCGGGCGGCCCGGCGGACCGCCGCGGCGAACTCGGCCGGCGAGCGCGGTCCGCGCAGTTGCCGGAAGACGAGGTTGGGCCGGGGTGGCCGGTCGGGCTGGGACGAGGGCACCGTTGACGACGCCATGGCCGGGTCCTCTCTGCGAACCGTCGAACCATGCCGGATTCGGGACGAGTTGGTCGATTGCCGAGTGTCGTCCTGTTTCCGGCGGGCAAGAACGTACCTGCTGTGACGGAGCCGCCACGCGGAGTTTGGCTACAAACCGGATATCTCAGCCGCGATCTGCCATGATCTGCCATCCTTTGCGGCGCACTCGTGCCGTTGCCGTTGACGATCCGGCGCGTTGAACCCCGTGGACCGGGAGGCCCCCGACTCCCGACCGCTCGTCTTCAGGCAGGGGTGTGTGTGGTGGAGGCCGGGATGGTGACCAGCCAGAGCAACGATCCTCCGGCGCCGCCGGGTGTGTCGGCGGCCGGACGCGCGGCGACCGCCGGAGGCGGTGCTCCGCCCCTCGCGCCGCCGGGGTGCGACGTGGTCACGGTCCCGGCACGGCAGGGCCTGGAGGCGGTCGACATCCTGCGGCGCGGGGCCGGGGACGCGGTGGGGCCCGTCCTGCACGACGGCGGCGGTGACACGCTCGGCTTCCTGGTGCCGCCGGGGACGGCCGCCGCCTGGGACGTGCCGGGCAGCACCTGTACGGAGACCGACGGCCGCGGGCTGCGGCCGTCCCCCGAGCCGCCGGTGGAGGGCTCGGACTGGCTGCTGCCTCCCGGGGACGCGGACCCGGCGACCGACCCCGCGGTGCTGCGGGCGGCGCTGGACGAGGCCCAGCGGCTGATCGAGGCGGCGGACAGCTGCCGCTGACGGCCCCCGCGCGACGGGCGGCCGGCCGCCCGTCGCCGCCCTCGCCGACGACGGCCGGCGGTGCGGTGCCCGGCCGGTGAGCGGGGCGAGCCCGACCGGGAGCAGGGCGGCGGAGGAAGGCGCCGGGGCCGGCCCGGTGCCGGAGCACGGGTGCGGAGGCTCTGCCGCCGGGCCGGGGCGGTGGGGATCAGCCGCGACGGCCGGCAGCGGCCGCGACCAGTCCTGCCGTCAGGGCGACGAGACCGACGGCCAGGACGGGGAGGCCGGGCCCGGGCAGGACGTACAGGGCCGAGCCGACCGCGGCGAGCACGGCGCCGACGGCTGCGAGGACGGTGCCGGCGCGCCGTCCGGTCCGGGCGTTCCCCGCCGACGACGGACCGGGCGAGGGGGAGTGCCCACGGCGGGCAGCGCGCATCCGGGCCTCCTGGGCGGCGGTCTCACGGGTGCCCGGCCCGTCGACGCCGACCGGCTCCGGCACACCCCGCACATCGTGGCACGCTCCCCGCGCACCGCCCGCCGCGGCCCCGGCAGGACCGCCCGGCGGACGGCACCGGTGGCCGCTTGGGACAATGCCCCCATGGGAAGGTCCAGGAACGCCGGGCGCAGGCAGGGCGCCGTCGAGGTCGTCGAGCAGGTCGACGGGGGGCTCGCCCAGCTCGTCCCCGACCGGGACCGGCCGCGGGCCTGGACGCTGCTGGTCGACGGCGCCCCGCAGTCGCACGTCGACCTGGACGACCCCGCCCACCTCTCCTTCGAGTACCAGCGACGGCTCGGCCACGTCGTCGACCTCGTCGCCCCGTCCGGCAAGCCCGTGCACGCCGTGCACCTCGGCGGCGGCGCGTTCACCCTCGCCCGGTACGTCGCGGCCACCCGCCCCCGCTCCACCCAGCAGGTCGTCGAGCGGGACGCGGCGCTGGTGCGACTGGTCCGCCGCGAGTTGCCGCTGGCCCCCGGGGACCGGATCCGGGTGCGTTCGGCGGACGCCAGGGAAGGGCTCGCCAAGGTGCCGGACGGATGGGCCGGCCTCGTCGTCGCCGACGTCTTCAGCGGGGCCCGGACACCGGCCCACCTGACCTCGACCGAGTTCCTCGACGACGTCCGCCGGGCCCTCGCGCCCGGCGGGGTCTACGCCGCCAACCTCGCCGACGGACCGCCGCTCGCGCATCTGCGCGGCCAGATCGCCACCGCCGCCGCCCGGTTCGCCGAGCTCGCGCTGGTCGCCGACCCCGCGGTCCTGCGCGGCAAGCGCTTCGGCAACGCCGTCCTGGTCGCCTCCGACGCCCCCCTGCCGATCGCCGAGCTGACCCGCCGCGCCGCCTCCGACCCGCACCCGGGCCGGGTCCAGCACGGCAGGGACCTCACGGACTTCACCGGCGGGGCGGTCCCGGTGACCGACCTGGCGGCGGTGGCGTCACCCGCGCCGCCCCCCTCGGTGTTCCGGTGACCGGCCCCGGCCCCGGTGACGAGCCGCTCGGCCCGGTCGGTCCGGTCAGTAGGTCCCGACCTCCACGCGGGGCGGCCCGTCGTGCCAGGTGCAGAAGACCGACACCCGGTCCGCGCCCGAGGCGAACTCCACCCGGATCCACGTCTCCGTCTTCCACACCTGCATCGACCAGCCCGCCCCCGGCGTCGCCGACACCAGGGACGCGGAGGTCCCGCCGAGGTCGAAGACCGCCCGCCCGCCGTCGGTGTCGTAACTCCTGACCCGGCCGGAGGCGGTGGCGGTGGCGGTGGGGGAAGGGGAGCGGGTGGGTGCGGGCGCGGACCGCGAGGGCTCGGGGTCCGGTGCGCGGGACGCCCCGTCCGGCGTCGGGGACGGCTCCTGCGGGGCCCGGGAACCCGGCGCGTGCGACGGCCGCCGCGTCGAGGACGACACCGGCCTCGACTCCTGCGCGGCCGCGTCGGCCGCCGCGACGGGCAGGGCGCGGGGCGGGGTGTAGGCGGTGCCCGCCATCACTGTGCTGACACCCCACCACGACAGCGTGACGGCCGCGCCCGTGGCGAGCAGCCAGGCCAGTACGTGTACGAGTCCTCTGCGCATCGTCGGCCATACTGCCTCACCCGCCCCACGGGTGTCGCGCCCGCGGGGGGTCCGGAGTTGTCCACAGGCCCGCACGGGGCCCGCCCGCCATGGCGTACGGTGCGGCCCATGGCAAGTGTTCTCGTGGTCGAGGACGACCAGTTCGTACGTTCGGCGCTGATCCGGCAGCTGACCGACGCCTCGCACACCGTGCGCAGCGTCGGCACGGCACTGGAGGCGCTGCGCGAGGTCGCCCATTTCCGCTTCGACGTGGTCGTCCTGGATCTCGGACTGCCCGATCTCGACGGGTCCGAGGCCCTGAAGATGCTGCGCGGCATCACGGACGTACCGGTGATCGTCGCCACCGCCCGCGACGACGAGGCGGAGATCGTGCGGCTGTTGAACGCCGGCGCGGACGACTACCTGACCAAGCCCTTCTCGGTGGAGCACCTCTCGGCCCGGATGGCGGCCGTGCTGCGCCGGGCCCGGTCCGGCGGCCCGGAGAGCGCGCCGTCCCCCGTGCTCCGGGTCGGCGGACTGACCGTCGACCCGCTGCGCCGCCAGGCCGAACTGGACGGCGTGCGGCTCGACCTGACCCGGCGCGAGTTCGACCTGCTCGCCTTCCTGGCCGGCCGGCCCGGCGTGGTCGTGCCCCGCAGGGAACTGCTCGCCGAGGTGTGGCAGCAGTCCTACGGCGACGACCAGACCATCGACGTCCACCTGTCCTGGCTGCGGCGGAAGCTGGGGGAGACCGCCGCGCGGCCGCGCTACCTGCACACCCTGCGGGGCGTCGGCGTGAAGCTGGAACCGCCCGCCGCCCCCCTGCCCGAAGGGGAGCCGCCGCGATGAGGTGGGCGCTGGTGAAGGTCTCGCTGGCGGTGACCGCGATGGTCGTGATCGCGTTCGCGGTGCCGCTCGGGCTGGTCATCCGGGAGATGGCCCGCGACCGCGCCTTCTCCAACGCCGAGCGGGAGGCGGCGGCCATCGCCCCCGCCCTGTCCATCACCACCGACCGCGACCAGCTCGAGCGCGTCGTCGCCTCCGCCGGCTCCGACGCCGCCATGGCCGTGCACATCCCGGC
The DNA here is from genome assembly GCF_014203535.1 of Streptomyces griseomycini. GTDB lineage: Bacteria > Actinomycetota > Actinomycetes > Streptomycetales > Streptomycetaceae > Streptomyces > Streptomyces griseomycini. Next base: position 148,104 of record NZ_JACHJI010000009.1, on the reverse strand, counting down.
CGGCGACGGCGGCGAACCCCTCGACATAGGACGCCGGCGGACCGCCGCCGAGGACATCGCGATGGTGCGGGAACTGGGGCGCGCCTCCACCTCCACGGTGCCCGGCGGCTCGACGCTGCTCCAGCCGGTCGCGCTCAGCAGCGGCGAGATCGCCGTGGTCGAGGTGTTCGTCCCCGAGTCCGAGGTCACCAACGGCGTCGGCACGGCCTGGGCGGTGCTCGCCGGGGTCGGTGCCGCGCTGATCCTCGGCTCGGTCGCGGTCGCCGACCGGCTGGGCGTGCGGATGGTGCGGCCCGCGCGGCGGCTGGTGGAGGGGGCGCGAGAGCTGGGGGAGGGCAAGCTCGGGGCCCGGGTGCCCGAGGACGGGCCGACCGAACTGCGGCTGGCGGCGGTGGCGTTCAACTCCATGGCCGACCAGGTCGTCCAACTGCTCGCCAACGAGCGGGAGCTGGCCGCCGACCTGTCCCACCGGCTGCGTACCCCGCTGACCGTGCTGCGGCTGAACGCCGCCTCCCTCGGCGACGGGCCGGCCGCCGAGCAGACCCGGGCGGCGGTCGAGCAGCTGGAGCGCGAGGTGGACACCATCATCCGCACCGCCCGGGAGGCCAAGCCGCAGACGGCCGCCGCCGGTCCCGGCTCCGGGTGCGACGCGGCCGAGGTGGTCCGGGAGCGGATGGCGTTCTGGTCGGCGCTCGCCGAGGACGAGGGCCGCAAGTGGCGGGTGGCCGGGGCGGACCGGCCGGTGCGCGTCCCCGTGGCCCGCACCGACCTGGCCGCCGCCCTCGACGCCCTGCTCGGCAACGTCTTCCGGCACACCGCCGAGGGCACCGCGTTCGCGGTCGACGTGCACAACGGCGACGACGCGGTGATCGTGCTCGTCTCCGACGCGGGGCCCGGCATACCCGACCCGGAGGCGGCGATGGCCCGCGGCCGGGGCTCGGGCAGCGACGGCTCGACCGGGCTCGGCCTGGACATCGTGCGCCGGCTCGCCGAGTCGACCGGCGGGGACGTGCGGATCGGCTCGTCGGTGCTCGGCGGGACCGAGGTGCGGATCTGGCTCCAGCTCGACGGACGCGGGCGGGCACCCGGACGGCGCGGTCACCGCGGGAGCGTCCGCCGGCGCCGGCCCGGCCGTCTGGTCCCGACCTTTAACCGCCCCCGATCCCTTCCTTAAGCGCGCCCTAAGATCCCCGACGGCCTCCCGGATCGGGAAGTTCGTCCGGTTCCGGATCGCTAGCGTGCTGCCGCACCGCATCCCCCGAACAGCAGCGAAGGCAGGCACGTGATGAGCACGCACCGGCGCAGGACCAGCGGCAGGAACAAGGCGATCGGCGGCGTGGTCGCCGCGGCCGTGGCCGGCGGCGGCGCGTTCCTGTTCACCGGCACCGCCCAGGCGGCCGGCGTCGGCGCGGCGTACACGAGGACCAGCGCGTGGTCGACCGGGTACACCGCCCAGTACGTGGTGACCAACAACAGCGGCGAGCGGGACGAGGACTGGACGCTGGAGTTCGACCTGCCCGCCGGCACCGAGCTCGGCTCGCTGTGGAACGCCGAGTCGGAGGTGAGCGGCCGGCACGTCACCGTGCGCCCCCCGAAGTGGGACACCGACGGCCTGGCCGCCGGCGAGTCGGTCACCGTCGGCTTCGTCGCCAAGGGCACCGGCGAGCCGACCGGTTGCCTCGTCGACGGCGCCGAGTGCTCCGCGGACGGCGGCCCGGCCCCGGAGCCCAGCGGCCGCCCCACCGAGGCCCCTACCCCGACCGGGCAGCCGACGCCGACCGGGGAGCCGACGGCGACCCCCACCCCGAAGCCCACGGAGAGCACCGGCGGCGGCACCCCGGCCACCGCCCGCTTCGCCCCGTACGTCGACACCTCCCTCTTCCCGGCCTTCGACCTCCTCGCGAGCGCCGAGGCGACCGGGGTGAAGCACTACAACCTCGCCTTCATCACCGACGGCGGCGGCTGCACGCCCACGTGGGGCGGCGTGAGCGACCTGGGGAGCAACGCGGTGGCCGCCCAGATCGGCGCGCTGCGCGCCGAGGGCGGCGACGTCCGGGTCTCCTTCGGCGGCGCGGCCGGCTCCGAACTGGGCACGACCTGCACCTCGGTGGACGCGCTGGCGGCGGCGTACGGAAAGGTCGTGGACGCCTACGACCTCACCGAGGTCGACTTCGACGTCGAGGGCGGCGCACTGCCGAACGCGGCGGCCAACACCCGCCGCGCCCAGGCCATCGCCAGGCTCCAGAAGGACCACCCGGACCTGGACGTCTCCTTCACCCTCCCGGTGATGCCGGAGGGCCTGACCCAGGACGGCGTGAACCTCCTCGCGGACGCGAAGAGGAACGGCGTGCGGATCGACGCCGTCAACATCATGGCGATGGACTACGGCCCCGCCTACAGCGGTGACATGGGCACCTACGCCGAGCAGGCGGCCACCGCCACCCAGGCCCAGCTCAAGGGCGTCCTCGGGCTGAGCGAGGACGAGGCGTGGAGGACCGTCGCGGTCACGCCCATGATCGGCGTCAACGACGTCGTCACCGAGGTGTTCGAGGTCGACGACGCCACCCAGCTGGTGAACTTCGCCGAGGCCAAGGGCCTGGGCTGGCTGTCCATGTGGTCCGGCACCCGCGACCGGCAGTGCCCCGGCGGCACCAAGCCCTCCGCCGACGCCACCTGCAGCTCGATCCTCCAGGACGAGTTCGCCTTCACGAAGGCGTTCGCGGCCTACGAGTGAGCCCCCGCCGCACCACGGAGAAGCGTGTGCCCCGGCCGGTTCCCCATCCGGCCGGGGCACACGTGGTCCGGTGGCAGGACCGGACCATCCCCGCACGGGGCGCGGCACTCCCCTAGGGCACCGCGCCCCGTCCCCCGCTTCCGGAGAGGGCTCAGACGCGCTCGGGTTCGGGCAGGGTCCCCGACTTGGCAGCCCGCGCGTACCACAGGGCGCTGGACTTCGGGGTCCGCTGCTGGGTCACGTAGTCGACGTACACCGCGCCGAAGCGCTTGTCGTAGCCGTACGCCCACTCGAAGTTGTCCATCAGGGACCACAGGAAGTAGCCGCGCACGTCGGCGCCGTCGGCGATGGCCCGGCGGACCTCGGTGAGGTGGCCGTGCAGGTAGGCGACGCGCTCCGGGTCGTGCACCTTGCCGTCGGCGTCGGGCTTGTCGTCGTAGGCCGCGCCGTTCTCGGTGATGTAGAGCGGCAGGCCGGGCGCCTCGCGGTGGTAGCGCATGATCAGCTCGTGCAGGCCCGTCGGGTCGACGGACCAGCCCATCTCCGTCTGCTCGCCCGGCGACTGGTGGAAGGCGACGTCGTCCGCGGCGGGCCACGGCGAGTGGGCGCTCGCCCCGTGGCCGTCGGCCCGCGGTCCCTTCGCGTCCGGGTCCGCCGCCGACACCAGGGTGGGCGTGTAGTAGTTGAGGCCGAGCGCGTCCAGCGGCTGGTGGATCAGGTCCAGGTCGCCGTCCTGGATGCACGACCAGTCGGTGAGCGACGAGGTCGCCTCCAGCAGGGTCTCCGGGTACGCGCCGTGCAGGATCGGGCCGTGGAAGATGCCGCTGGACAGGTCGTCGATCTTGCGCGCCGCCGCGACGTCCGCCGGATCGCTCGGCGAGAGCGGCCGGACCACCGAGGAGTTGAGGCTGATCGCGACGGAGTTGCGGGCCGGCATCACCGAGCGCAGCGCCTTGGAGCCCAGGCCGTGCGCCAGGTTGAGGTGGTGGGCGGCCCGCAGCGAGGCCGCCGGGTCGGTGCGGCCGGGGGCGTGCACACCGGAGGCGTAGCCCAGGAAGGCGCTGCACCACGGCTCGTTGAGCGTGATCCAGTGCTCCACCCGGTCGCCGAGCGCCTCGCCGACGATCTGCGCGTACTCCGCGAAGCGGTACGCGGTGTCGCGCTCCGGCCAGCCGCCCGCGTCCTCCAGCTCCTGCGGCAGGTCCCAGTGGTAGAGGGTGACGGCGGGCTTGATGCCCTTCGCCAGCAGCTCGTCCACCAGGCGGCGGTAGAAGTCGAGGCCGCGCTGCACGGCGGGGCCGCGGCCGGTGGGCTGCACCCGGGACCAGGAGACGGAGAAGCGGTAGGCGGTCAGGCCCAGCTCCGCCATCAGCGCCACGTCCTCGCGGTAGCGGTGGTAGTGGTCGACAGCGATGTCACCGGTGTCGCCGCCGGCGGTCTTGCCCGGCGTGTGGCTGAAGGTGTCCCAGATGGACGGGGTCCGTCCGTCCTCCCGCACCGCACCCTCGATCTGGTACGCGGAGGTCGCGGCGCCCCAGAGGAAGGCGGGAGGAAAGGTCACCGGGGTCGCCGGCGTGGCGGAGTCAGACATGGAAGCGCTCCCATAGGAGGTCGTGGAAGACCGACGAGTAAGAAACGGGGGAGGAGAGGAGGGGCCGAGGCGGCGGTGACCCGGCCCCAGGGGGACTTCGGACGAGCGGGGTCAGCCCTTGACGGCGCCCTGCATGATGCCGCCCACGATCTGTTTGCCGAAGATCGCGAAGACCAGCAGCAGGGGCAGCGTGCCCAGCAGCGCACCCGCCATGATCAGGGACTGGTCCGGGGTGAAGCCGCGGCCGAGACCCGCGACCGCGACCTGCACGGTCGGGTTGCCGGTCTGGGTCAGCACCAGGAACGGCCACAGGAAGTCGTTCCAGGTCTGCACGAACGTCAGCATGCCGAGCACGGCCATCGCCGGCCGCGCGGCCGGGAACACCACGTGCCACACCACGCGCCAGCTGCTCGCGCCGTCGACCCGGGCCGCCTCGATGACCTCGTCCGGCAGCGCCTGGAGCAGGTACTGCCGCATGAAGAACACGCCGAACGCGCTCACCAGCGACGGGAAGATGACCGCCTGCAGCTGGTCGGACCAGTCGAGCTTGGCGACCATCATGTACAGCGGGATGATGCTGAGCTGCGGCGGCACCATCATCGTGCCGATGACGATCAGCATCAGCGCGTTGCGGCCCTTGAAGCGCAGCTTGGCGAAGGCGAACCCGGCGATCGTCGACAGCACGACGATGGTCACCGCCGAAGTGCCCGCCACGATCGTGGTGTTGAGGAACGCCTCGCCGAGGTTGGCGTCCTTCCAGGCGATCTCCAGGTTCTTGAACAGGTTGGAACCGAACCAGAACGGCGGCGGGTTCTGCGCCAGCCGCTGGTTGTCCCGGGAGGCGGCGATCGCGGTCCACACCAGCGGGAACAGCGACACGATCGTGAACACGATCAGGATCGCGTACGCGATCGGACCGCCGTGCAGCGTTCCGCCGGCCCGCGCCGACTTCGGCAGGCGCGGACGCTTGGCCTCCTTGGCGGGCGTGGTCTCGGGGGGCGTCACAGTCGTCGTCACGGCCACAACTCCTTAACTGCTGGCGCGCAGCCGGCGCGAGATGAGCTGGTTGATGATGCCGATGACGATCAGGATCGCGAACATCGTCCAGGCGATCGCCGAGGCACGGCCCAGGTGCTGGTTCACCCAGCCCTGCTCGTACAGGTACAGGCCGAGCGTCTGGAACTGGTGCTCCGCGCCGCCGGACGCGCCCCTGTTGGCGTCGAACAGCAGCGGCTCGCCGAAGACCTGGCTGGCGCCGATCGTGGAGACCACCACCGTGAACAGGATGGTCGGGCGCAGCGAGGGCAGCGTCACGTGGATGAACTGCTTCCAGCGGCTGGCGCCGTCCAGCGCCGCCGACTCGTACAGGTCCTGCGGGATCGCCTGCATCGCGGCCAGGTAGATCAGCGCGTTGTAGCCGGTCCAGCGCCAGATGATGATCGTCGAGACGGCGATCTGCGAGGGCCACTTCTCGCCCTGCCAGTCGATCGGGTCGATCCCGATCGAGCCCAGCGCCCAGTTGATCATGCCGTAGTCACGCCCGAAGAGCAGCACGAACACCAGGGCGGCGGCGGCGATCGAGGTGGCGTACGGCGCGAGCATCGCGACCCGGTAGAAGGTCGAGGCGCGCAGCTTGTAGTTGAGGATGTGGGCGATGCCCATCGCCATCATCAGCTGCGGAACGGTGGAGATGATGCCGATGGTCAGGGTGTTCTTCGCCGCGTTCCAGAAGAAGTCGTCGTCGAAGATCCGGGTGTAATTCTTCAGCCCGACCCAGTTCATGTCGGTCGGGGAGGTCAGCTCCACCTGGTGCAGCGAGGCCCAGCCGGTGTAGATCAGCGGGAACAGGCCGAAGGCGGCGAACAGCAGGAAGAACGGCGCGACGAACGCGTACGGACTCCAGCGCACGTCGCGCTGCCAGCGGCGGGACAGCCTGGCCCGGCGCTGCTGTTCCTTGTCCGTGGGGGAGCCCCCGGGCGAACGGCCCGGGGCCGCGCCCCCCTTGACGGGGGGCGCGGCGGTGTCGTGGCGGGTGGCCATGCGGGTCACTTGTCCAGGTTGTTGTCGATGGTCTTGGTGGCCGTCTCCCAGGCCTCCTTGGCGGACTTGCCCTTGGTCACCAGGATGACGCCGTTGTCCGTCAGACCCTGCTGGATGATCTGGTCCTTCGGGCCGAGCACCTGGGACGGGATGGACTCGGCGGCCTTGGCGAAGATCTCGCCGATCGGCGTGTCACCGGTCATCTCGTTCTTCGCGTCCTTCACCTGGGGCAGCTCGTACGCGCCCGGGGCGCTCGGGAAGTTGCCCTGCACGGCGAACAGCTTGGCCTGCTGCTCCGGCGCGGTCAGCCAGGTCACCAGCTTCTGCGCCTCCTCCACGTTCTTGCCGCTCTTGGGCACGCCCAGGAAGGCGCCGCCCCAGTTGCCGGCCTTGGGCGCGGCGGCCACGTCCCACTTGCCGGCGGCGTCCGGCTTGGACTTGCCCTTGATGGTGCCGAGCATCCACGGCGGGCAGGCGACGGTGGCGAACTTGCTGTTGGCGATCGTCGTGTCCCAGGCCGGCTGGAACTGCGTCTGCGACTGGACCAGCCCCTTCTCGGCGGCCTCGGCGGTCAGGTCGAAGGCGGCCTTGACGGCGGGGTTGGTCTTGTAGATGACCTCGCCGGAGGAGTCGTAGAACTTCTCCTCCTCACTGCTGAGGACGGCGTTGAGCAGACCGCCGGGGGAGTCCATGAAGAAGGTGTCCTCCCCGGCCGCCTTCTTGTACTTCTCACCGGTCTCGATGAACTTGTTCCAGTCGCCCGCCCACAGCTTGCCGACCTCCTCGCGGTCGGTGGGCAGACCGGCCTTCTCGAAGAGGTCCTTGCGGTAGCAGATGGCCATCGGGCCGATGTCGGTGCCCAGGCCGACCGTCTGGCCGTCCTTGCCGGTGGCCTGCTGCCACTTCCAGTCGAGCCACTTGGTCTTGTCCACGCCCTCGGCCTTGGACATGTCCACGAACTTGTCCGCCTGGGTGTTGACGATCTCGGTGATGTTGGCGATCTCGATCGCCTGGACGTCCATCAGGCCACTGTTGGTGGTGAGGTGGTTGACGAGCGCCGGGTAGTAGTTCTCGTTGCGCTCGACGACGTTCTCTTCGATGTTGATGTCCGGGTTCAGCTTCTCGTACTCGTCGTAGAGACCGGCCTCCTTGAAGCCGAAGGTGCCGAACAGCCCCAGCGTGATCGTGGTCTTGCCCTCGCCGCCGCCCGACGAGGAATCGGAGTCGTCTCCGCCGTCGTCGGCACAGCCGGCCAGCAGCCCGGTGCTCAGCGCCACCGCCGCCGCGACGGCCAGCGCCTTGCGGGCGATGGGCTTCCCCCCGCCCGAACGCTGCCGAGAGAGGGGGAGGGTACGTGCTCGCATGTGCGTCCTCCTGTTGCCCTGACGTGCCGACCCCCCGGCCAACGGCATGGTTGGTCCCGTGTTATTGCTCGCTGCGGCTCGGGCGGGGAACGTGCGGGTTGTGTATGTGTCAGGTACCGTGGGAGCGCTCCCACAAGTGATGTGTTGAAGAGTCCCCGGTCCGGGCGGGGGTGTCAAGGGAGCAGACACGGCAAAGTGCGTTCAGTTATCGGCCTGTTAACTGGACGTCTCCGGACCGCCCCCGGAAGCCCGGCGTCCGGGAGCCGTGCTCCCGGCGGCGGTCACGACCGCCCGCGGGGCTGTTAGATTCCAGGCCAGAGTGACATACGACGGGAGGCGGAGCCGATGGCAAGCCACGGAGCGCGGAGCCGGAGCGGCGGTCGGCCCACCCTTGAAGAGGTGGCGGCGCGCGCCGGTGTGGGCCGCGGCACGGTCTCCCGGGTGATCAACGGTTCCCCCCGGGTGAGCGACGCCACCCGGGCCGCCGTGGAGGCCGCGGTCGCGGAGCTCGGGTACGTCCCGAACACCGCCGCCCGCGCCCTGGCCGCCAACCGCACGGACGCCATCGCCCTGGTCGTGCCCGAGCCGGAGACCCGGTTCTTCGCCGAGCCGTACTTCTCCGACATGCTCCGGGGCGTCGGCTCGGCGCTGTCCGACACCCGGATGCAGCTGCTGCTGATCTTCGCGGGCAGCGACCGGGAGCGGCAGCGGCTCGCCCAGTACCTGGCCGCCCACCGGGTGGACGGCGTGCTGCTGGTCTCGGTGCACGCCGACGACCCACTGCCCGACATGCTGTCCCAGCTGGAGATCCCGGCGGTGATCAGCGGCCCCCGCTCGGCCGCGGAGACGCTCACCTCGGTGGACTCGGACAACTACGGCGGCGCCCGCCAGGCCGTCGAGCACCTGATCGGCCGGGGCCGGCGCACCATCGCCCACATCACCGGCCGCCTCGACGTCTACGGCGCCCAGCGGCGCACCGACGGCTACCGGGACGCGCTGCGGGACGCGGGGCACGAGGCGGACGAGCTGCTGATCGAGGCCGGTGACTTCACCGAGGAGGGGGGCCGGCGCGCGATGGCGGCCCTGCTGGAGCGCCGCCCCGACCTGGACGCGGTCTTCGCCGCCTCCGACGTCACCGCGGCCGGTGCCCGCCACGCCCTGCGCGAGGCGGGCCGCCGCATCCCCGACGACGTGGCGCTGGTGGGCTACGACGACTCCGCCATCGCCCGTCACATGGACCCGCCGCTGACCAGCGTGCGCCAGCCCATCGAGGAGATGGGCCACCGGATGATCGACCTGCTGCTCGCGGAGATCGCCGACCGCCGCCCGCCCGCGTCCCGGGAACTGGACCGGCGCCAGATGGTGCTGGCCACCGAGCTGGTGGAGCGGGCCTCGTCCTGAGGCTCCCGAGGCCCCGGGGGGCCCGAGGCCCTGACGAGTCCGGGGCGTGCCCGGGACCTCCCGGACGGGGAGGTTCCGGGCACGCCCCGGAGACGAGTTCAGCCGGTGACCTCGGTACCGGGTCACCGGCTGACTGCTGAGGGTGAGTGACGGGACTCGAACCCGCGACATCCTGGACCACAACCAGGTGCTCTACCAGCTGAGCTACACCCACCATGACCTTGTCGGCTGGGATCAGTTCCTTCCCCGACCGGCCGAGAAAAAGTGTACAGGGTCCGAAGGGGTGCTCGCGCACGACTTGTCGCAGCGCCCCCGGCGTCCCCCCGATCCGCCTACTGAGCAGGCAGAACGTGCTTCGCGGCGATCTTCTTCGCGGTGTCCGAGTCGGGTCCCGGCTGCGGTACGAAGACGGCCTCGCGGTAGTAGCGCAGTTCCGCGATGGACTCGCGGATGTCGGCGAGGGCGCGGTGGTTGCCGTTCTTCTCGGGACTGTTGAAGTACGCCTTCGGGTACCAGCGGCGGGCCAGTTCCTTGACGCTGGACACGTCCACGATGCGGTAGTGCAGGTAGTCCTCCAGCGTCGGCATGTCCCGCAGCAGGAAGCCGCGGTCGGTGCCGACGGAGTTGCCGCACAGGGGCGCCTTGCCGGGCTCCTTGACGTGCTCCTTCACATAGGCGAGCACCCGCTGCTCGGCGTCCTCGAGCGTCGTGCCGTCCGGCAGCTCGGCGAGCAGCCCGGACGCGGTGTGCATCTGACGCACCACCTCCGGCATCGTCTCCAGGGCCCGCTCCGGCGGGCGGATGACGATGTCCACGCCCTCGCCGAGGACGTTCAGTTCGGAGTCGGTCACGAGGGCGGCCACCTCGATGAGCGCGTCGTCCGACAGCGAGAGGCCGGTCATCTCGCAGTCGATCCACACCATGCGATCGTTCATGTGTCTCACCTTACGGCGCGGGGGACCGCGCCGTGCCGGGCCGGGTGGTGCCGTCGGCGGCGCCGGCGCGACCGCCACGGGGCCGCCGCCCCCGGCCCGTCCGGCCCGTCCCGGCCCCGGACGGGCCGGACGAGGGCTGCGCGACCTCGCCGGCACAGGCCGACGGGCCGGAGGCCTCACGGCCTCCGGCCCGTCGGCCGCCGGTGGTCACTTCACGTCGCGCTGCGCTGTCCCGGGACGCCGGCCCGCGACGGGACGTAGGCCTCGCGGCCGGTGTCCGCCGAGGCCGTCAGGGACGGGCCCAGGGCGCTCGCCGCCGCGGTGCGGCGGGCCGCCTGGTGCGGGACGGGGTTCTCCGGGTGCAGGGCGGCCGCCGCCTGGCCCGGATGACCCGGATGACCCGGCAGTCCCGGGTGGCCCTGCTGGCCGACCGGGACGCCGCCCGGAGGGTTCGCGGTGCCGTCGGTGTCCTGGCTCCGGTCGGACTGCGGGCGCCGCGCGCGGTACGCGGCCCGGTAGGCGGCCGGGGACGAGCCGAGCTGGCGCCGGAAGTGGCCGCGCAGGGCGACCGGCGAGCGGAAGCCGCAGCGGCCGGCGACCTCGTCCACCGAGTAGTCCGACGTCTCCAGCAGGCGCTGCGCCTGCAGCACCCGCTGCGTGATCAGCCACTGCAGCGGCGCGCTGCCGGTCAGCGAGCGGAACCGGCGGTCGAACGTGCGGCGGCTCATGTACGCACGGGCCGCCAGCGTCTCCACGTCGAACTGCTCGTGGAGGTGCTCCAGCGCCCAGGCGACGACCTCGGCCAGCGGGTCGGCGCCGATCTCCTCCGGTAAAGACCGGTCGAGGTAGCGCTCCTGGCCGCCGCTGCGGCGCGGCGGGACGACCAGGCGGCGGGCGAGCGCCCCGGCCGCCTCGTTGCCGTGGTCCGTGCGCACGATGTGCAGGCACAGGTCGATGCCGGCCGCGGTGCCCGCCGAGGTCAGCACGTCACCGTCGTCTACGAAGAGTTCCCGCGGATCGACGTGCACCGACGGATAGCGTTTGGCCAGCGTCGGCGCGTACATCCAGTGGGTGGTCGCGGGCCGGCCGTCCAGCAGGCCCGCCGCCGCGAGGACGAAGGCCCCGGTGCACAGCCCGACGATGCGGGCGCCCTCCTCGTGGGCCCGGCGCAGCGCGTCGAGCGCCTCCTGAGGCGGTGGCGAGGTGATCGAGCGCCAGGCCGGCACCACGACGGTGCCCGCCCGCGCGATCGCCTCCAGTCCATGCGGCGCGGTGAGTTCCAGGCCCCCTGTGGTCCGCAGCGGGCCTTCTTCGCCGCCGCACACCAGCAGGCGGTAGCGCGGCACGCCGGCGTCCTGGCGGTCAACCCCGAACACCGACAGCGGTATGGAACTCTCGAAGATGGGGCCGCCGCTGAACAGCAGCACCGCGACGATCTCCTTGCGGCGTCGCCCGGCGAGCTTCCGGGCCGCGGTTTCCGGCGCGGCAGTGGAGTCGTGGCTCATCCTGCTAAGCCCCCCTCGGTGGTCGCGGCTCCTCGGTTGTGTCGCTCCTGCACGTTTCCCCTCGGTCCTGCACGAGTCCCCCGCCGTAAGACAGTCAAGATCGAATCTACTGCGTCCCGCCGTGCCCCGGTGGCCAGTTCGGCATCCGGCACATTGTCGACTTGGCAACTTGGCGTGAAGCATTCGATCACGAAGCGTTGCACTCGCGGGCCGCGCAGGGAAGTGCGCCTCGTCGCAGTGGCCAATCCCCGTAGGGTGCGCGGGACCCCCGTGACCCTTTCCGTGCAGGTCGAACGGGGGTTGGGGGGTGGTCGGAGCGGGGGGTGGGCGAGAAGCGGAAGTTGGCTGAAAAGATACGGGCGTGTGCGCGGAAACCGGTCAGTCGGCCGGTGCCTCCCCGCCGTCGTGCGGCCTCCGCCCGGAGCCGGCGCCGAGGGCGGCACCGGTGCCGGGCGCGGCGTGCTCCCCTGTGGCGTGGCTCACGGGGGGCGGCGTGCGGCCGGACCGTCGCTCACCGCGCCTTCCGGGGCGGACGGCCCGCGGCGACCCACTCTCGCGGCTGAGTGAACCCCGCGCAAACCGCCTGTACGGCACAGCAACCATTGCGTTACGGGCGTCCCCTCGTGCATGCTCCGGAGAACCCGCCAGCCAGCGTGCGCGGGATCTGGGCTCAGGAGGAGTGCCGCCGTACCCTTGGGGGTATGGGGTTGGGAAGATGATTCCCGGACACAGCTCCGCCGCACACTGTCGTCCCCCACCGAAGGATCACCACTCCGAGACAGCCATGGCCGGTCACGAATTCTTCGAACCCGCGGACCGCAAGCGGCCGGTCGCCGACCCCACGGCGGCCGATCCCGCGGCGGCGGAGGAGCCACGCCACGCGTGCGACCCCGCGTTCCGGCACGGTGTGGTCGTCGGCTTCGACGGCTCGACCTCCAGCGAGCGGGCCCTCGCCTACGCGATCGGCATGACGCGGCGCCTCGGCTCGGGCCTGATCATCGTCCATGTCGCCAACCGGCTGCCCACCACGGTGTGGGCGGGCTGCGAGCCCCCGGTCTTCGTGGACGTCCCGGACCACCGCACCGAGGTCCTCGGTCTGGAGCTCGCCTGTGCGGACCACCTCACCGAGGTGCCCTGGATCCTGGTCGAGCGCGGGGGCGACATCTGCCACGAACTCGAGGAAGTGGGGCGGGAGTACGAGGCCGACGCGATCGTCGTGGGGTCCACCCACGGTCTCGTGGGGCGGCTCTTCGGTTCCGTCGCCGGGAGGCTGGCCAAGCGGGCGCAGCGGCCGGTCGTCGTCATTCCGTGAACGGATGCGGACCCCCGGTGCCGTGCGGCGCACCCGGGGGTCCCTCTCGTGTCTCCGCCCGTGACGGCACGCGGGGCTGACCGCGTCCGCGCGGCGGGGCCGCACGTCGACGCGGCCCCGCGCCCCGGGCGTCCTACTCCACCGTCACCGACTTGGCGAGGTTCCTCGGCTTGTCGATGTCCCGGCCCAGGGCCAGCGCCGTGTGGTAGGCGAGGAGCTGGAGCGGGATGCCCATGAGGATCGGGTCCAGCTCGTCCTCGTTCTTCGGGACGACGACGGTGTGGTCGGCCTTCTCCTGCTCCTGGTGGGCCACGGCGAGGATCCGGCCGCTGCGGGCCTTGATCTCCTCCATCGCGGCGCGGTTCTTCTCCAGCAGGTCGTCGTCCGGCACGATCGCGACCGTGGGCAGCGCGGGCTCGATGAGGGCCAGCGGGCCGTGCTTGAGCTCGGAGGCCGGGTAGGCCTCGGCGTGGATGTAGGAGACCTCCTTGAGCTTCAGGGAGGCCTCGCGGGCCACCGGGTAGCCCCGCACGCGGCCGATGAAGAGCATCGAGCGGGCCTCGGCGTACTCCAGGGCCAGCTTCTTGATCTCCTCCTCCTGCTCCATGATCTCGGCGATCTGGGCCGGGAGCCGGCGCAGGCCCTCGATGATCCGCTTGCCGTCGCGCACCGACAGGTCGCGGGTGCGGCCCAGGTGCAGGGCGAGCAGGGCGAAGGCGACGGTGGTGTTGGTGAAGCACTTGGTGGACACCACGCACACCTCGGGGCCGGCGTGCACGTAGATGCCGCCGTCCGCCTCGCGGGCGATCGCCGAGCCGACGACGTTCACCACGCCCAGCACCCGGGCGCCCTTGCGCTTCAGCTCCTGCACGGCCGCCAGCACGTCGTACGTCTCACCGGACTGGGAGACCGCGACGTACAGGGTGTCGGGGTCGACGACCGCGTTGCGGTAGCGGAACTCCGAGGCCGGCTCGGCGTCGGCGGGGATGCGGGCCAGCTCCTCGATCATCTGCGCGCCGATCATGCCGGCGTGGTACGAGGTGCCGCAGCCGAGGATCTTCACGCGGCGGATCCGGCGCGCCTCGCGGGCGTCCAGGTTCAGGCCGCCCAGGTGCACGGTGGAGAAGCGGTCGTCGATCCGGCCGCGCAGCACGCGGTCCACGGCCTCGGCCTGCTCGTGGATCTCCTTGTGCATGTAGGTGTCGTGGCCGCCCATGTCGTAGGAGGCGGCCTCCCACTCCACGGTGGTCGGCTCGGACGTGGTCCGGGTGCCCTCGGTGGTGTACGTGCGGAAGTCGTCGGCCTTGAGGGTGGCCATCTCGCCGTCGTCGAGGGTGACGACCTGCCGGGTGTGGGCGACCAGGGCGGCTATGTCGGAGGCGACGAACATCTCCTTCTCGCCGATGCCGAGCACGACCGGCGAGCCGTTGCGGGCCACCACGATGCGGTCCGGGAAGTCGGCGTGCAGGACGGCGATGCCGTAGGTGCCCTCGATGAGGCGCACGGTCTCGCGGACCTTGTCCTCCAGCTTCTCGGCCTGCGAGCGGGCGATCAGGTGGGTGAGGACCTCGGTGTCCGTCTCGGAGAGGAACTCGACGCCGTCCGCCTCCAGCTTGCGGCGCAGGTCGGAGGCGTTGTCGATGATGCCGTTGTGGACGACGGCGACCTTGCCCTCGGCGTCCAGGTGCGGGTGGGCGTTCACGTCGGACGGGGCGCCGTGGGTGGCCCAGCGGGTGTGGGCGATGCCGGTGGTGCCCTTGAAGCGGGCGGGGACCTTCGCCTCCAGGTCGCGCACCCGGCCCTTGGCCTTGACCATCTTCAGGCCGGACGCCTTCGGGGAGGTGACGACGATGCCCGCCGAGTCGTAGCCGCGGTACTCCAGCCGCTGCAGGCCCTCGAGCAGCAGGGGAGCGACCTCGCGCCTGCCGATGTATCCGACGATTCCGCACATGTGGGTGTGTTCCTAGGTGTAGGCGGTGGCTGTGGACGGTGGCCGCGGAGGGTCAGCCGTACACGATGCGGCGCAGCTGCCGGAGCGAGAGCTCGGGCGGGGCCACGGCGCGGTATCTGAGGTCCGCCTCGATCCGTTCGAAGATCGTCGCGTTCACCAGGCCCTGGGCCTGGAGCTCGCGGTGGCGGCGACGGACGTACTCCTCGGTCGTCTCGTCGAAGTAGGCGAGCACGTCCTGGACCACGCGCAGCGCCTCGCCCCGGCTGAGGGGCGTGGACCGCGTCAGGTGATCAACAAGTTCGTCGTGCACCCGTTGATCCTGAGGCACCGGCGGCGGTTTCGCAAGAAACGTGCCCGATTCCGGGCAGGACCGGGCGGCGCCTTTACATGCGCTTGAGGATCGCCTGCTTGGCCAGGGTGAACTCCTCGTCCGTCAGCACCCCGGAACGGTGCAGCTCGCCCAGCTCCCGCAGCCGGCGCAGCAGGGCGTCGTGATCGTGCTCGGCGGCGGGGGCGGGAGCCGCGGCGGGCGCGCCGACGGCCCCGGGGTCCGCCGGCGGCTCGCCCGCGGCGACGCTCCCGGCGGCGTCCCGGACGGCCGGGTGGGGCAGGCGCACCTGGACGGCGGCGGCGACGAGCGCCATCAGCGGGTCCTTCTTGAAGCCCCACAGCTCCACCGCGTTGGGGTCGTACTTGGCCGGGGCCTTGGTGGGGGCGCTGCGCACGGTGAAGCGGAGGTGGCCGTTCTCCAGGCCGACCGCCGGCTGCCACTCCACGGCGGTGATGTCGGCCAGCGCGAGCGTGCGGGCGCCGGCGGCGGCCTTGGCGTCCTCCGTCTTCCAGTTCCACTCCAGGCGGACGCGCTCGCCGTCGAAGCTCGCCGTGCCGTCCCCGGCGGACACGGACAGCGGCACGGACGGGCCGGGCAGCAGGTACCCGTCGACCGGGTCGGAGGGGACCTGGTCCAGCAGCAGGGCGTTGCGGACCTCCTCCGTGAAGTACTCGGCGACTCCGTAGCGGTCGGACTCGACGATCAGCTGGTACGGGTCGTGCGGCTCGGTGAGCCGGCCGCCGGTCGCGTGCAGCAGCGGATCGGCGCCGTCGCGCAGCCGCAGCCTCAGCCGCCCCGCCTTCTTGCCCTGCTCGAACGAGATCCCCGCCAACGCCTCCAGGGGCACCGCCAGTTCACCCAGGGTCCTGCGCAGCAGGCCGACGTTCTTGTCCCGCCCGGGAGTCAGGCGCAACGCGTCCCCGTCGAAGGTCCAGGTGCCGTCCTTCTGGATGATTTCCGCCATGGGGTGATTGTTTCACCGGTTCTGCGGGATAGTGGTCTAGACCCGTCCGATTTCCCTTGCGGAGCAAGGGAGTTGGCACGGAACAGACGAAGGGAGTACGTGTGAGACGGCAACGACGGCACCACCGAACGGCTCCCCGCACCACCCGGCTGCTCGGGTCCCTGCTGCTGGTCGCGGCGGTCGGGGCCCTCACGGTGGGGGCGAGCCCCGTGGGAGCGGATCCCGCACGGGCGCACCACGGCCGGGGCCCGGCCGACCCGGTCCCGCTCGACCGGGTGATCCCGGCCCCCGCCTCGGTGGCCCCGGGCGGATCCCCGTACCGCATCACCGAGCACACCCGCATCCGGGTCGACGGCTCCCGCGAGGCCCGCCGCGTCGGCGAGTACCTCGCGGACGTCCTGCGGCCCTCCACCGGCTACCGGCTGCCGGTCACCGAGCACGGCGGGGGAGGCATCCGGCTCCGCCTCGCGAAGGGCCCGTACGGCGCGGAGGGCTATCGCCTGGACAGCGGACGCTCGGGCGTCACCCTCACCGCCGCGGAGCCCGCCGGCCTCTTCCACGGCGTCCAGACCCTGCGTCAGCTGCTCCCCGCGGCCGTCGAGAAGGACACCGTGCAGCGCGGCCCCTGGCTGGTCGCGGGCGGCACCATCGAGGACACCCCGCGCTACGCCTGGCGCGGCGCCATGCTGGACGTCTCCCGGCACTTCTTCGGCGTCGACGAGGTCAAGCGCTACATCGACCAGCTCGCCCTGTACAAGATCAACAAACTGCACCTGCACCTCAGCGACGACCAGGGCTGGCGCATCGCCGTCGACTCCTGGCCGCGCCTGACCACCCACGGCGGCTCCACCGAGGTCGGCGGCGGCCCCGGCGGCCACTACACCAAGGCCGACTACCGGGAGATCGTCCGCCACGCGGCCGCCCGCCACCTGGAGGTCGTCCCCGAGATCGACATGCCGGGCCACACCAACGCGGCCCTCGCCTCCTACGCCGAGCTGAACTGCGACGGCGTGGCGCCCCCGCTCTACACCGGCACCGAGGTCGGCTTCAGCTCGCTGTGCGTCGGCAAGGAGGTCACGTACGACTTCGTCGACGACGTGGTGCGCGAGCTGGCCGCGCTCACCCCCGGCCGCTACCTCCACATCGGCGGCGACGAGGCGCACTCCACCCCGCACGAGGACTACGTGGAGTTCATGGACCGGGTGCAGCCGATCGTCGCGGAGTACGGCAAGACCGTGATCGGCTGGCACCAGCTCACCGGCGCGAACCCGGCCGAAGGGGCCCTCGCCCAGTACTGGGGCCTGGACGGCACCGGCGCCCGGGAGAAGGAGCAGGTCGCCGAGGCCGCCCGGAACGGCACCGGGCTGATCCTCTCCCCGGCCGACCGGAGCTACCTCGACATGAAGTACGACGAGGACACCCCGCTGGGGCTGTCCTGGGCCGGGTACGTCGAGGTGCGGCGGTCCTACGACTGGGACCCGGGGGCGTACCTCGAGGGCGTGCCCGCGTCCGCGGTGAGGGGGGTCGAGGCGCCGCTGTGGACGGAGACCCTCGAGAACTCCGCCCACCTCGAGTACATGGCCTTCCCGCGGCTGCCGGGAGTGGCCGAGCTGGGCTGGTCCCCCGCGGCCACGCACGACTGGGAGGACTACCGGGTGCGGCTCGCGGAGCAGGGGCCGCGCTGGGACGCGATGGGGATCGGCTACCACAAGTCCCCGCAGGTGCCCTGGCCGGCCGCGTAGCAGGGAACGGAGAACACCGACGGGCACCCCGGAGGACCGTACTCCGGGGTGCCCGTCCGTCCGTGGGCCCGTCCGTCCGCGGGCCCGTGGGTCAGAGCCCCGCGAGGGGGTTCTTCAGGGTGCCGACCAGCTGGAGCGCGCCGGACGGGTCCGCGAGGTCCACCATCTGGCGGTTGTTGCGCAGCTGGAGCCGGTTGAGGCAGGACAGCGCGAACTCGGGGGCGAACACGTCGTACTGGGCGAACTTGTCGGCGAGCTCCGGCACCGACGCCTGGTACTCGCGGGTGACCTCCGCGACCGTGCGCCAGAAGCCGTCCTCGTCCAGGACCCCCTCGGTGGCGAGGTTCGCGGCCAGGAAGCGGAAGAAGCAGTCGAAGACGTCCGTGAAGACCGACAGCAGCTTCTGGTCGTCCGGGACCTCCACGCGGATCCGGGAGACCTCCGGCGGCAGCACCGCGTCCGGGTCCATCACCGCGATCTCCTCGGCGATGTCCTTGTAGACCGCCCGCCGCACCACGCCGTCCTCCAGGACCAGGATGACGTTCTCGCCGTGCGGCATGTACACCAGGTCGTAGGCGTAGAAGCTGTGCAGCAGCGGGACGTAGTAGGCGCGCAGGTAGCGCCGCAGCCACTCGGCCGGCGCGAGCCCCGACCGCTCGATCAGCGCGCCCGCGAAGGACTTCCCCTCGTAGTCGACGTGGACGAGCGACGCCATGGTGGCCAGGGTCTCGCCGTCCTCGAGCGAGGACACCGGGCTCTCCCGCCACAGCGCCGCCAGCATCTTCCGGTACGGCGAGTAACGGTCGGTCGCCTGCTCGTACTCCAGGTGCCGGTAGCCGACCGCCGCCCGCTCCCGGATGATCGTCAGGCCCGTCGACCGCAGCACCGGGTCGTTCTCGATCAGCTGGGCCAGCCAGTCGTTGATCGCCGGGGTCGCCTCCATGTAGGCGGCGGACAGCCCGCGCATGAAGCCCATGTTGAGGACGGACAGCGCCGTCTTCACGTAGTGCTTCTCGGGGTGCGAGGTGTTGAAGAAGGTCCGGATGGACTGCTGGGCCAGGTACTCGTCGTCGCCCTCGCCCAGGCAGACCAGGTGCCTGCGCGCGACCTCGGCGGCGAAGGTGACGGACAGCTTGTTCCACCACTGCCAGGGGTGCACGGGGACGAGGAGGTAGTCGGCGGGGTCGAGCCCCTGCCCGCGCAGGACGCCGTGGAACCGCTCGACGGTCTCCTCGCCCAGCTCGCCGTGCAGGAACGACTCGTACTCGATGCCGGCGCCGGCCGTGAACGCGGCCCGCGAACGGTGCGCGGCCAGCCACACCAGCTTCACGGGGCTCGCCGTCTCCGGTGCGTACGCCAGGTACTCGTGGACGCCGAAGCCGAGCCGCCCGTTGTTGGCGACGAAGCAGGGGTGGCCCTCGGTCATGCCGCTCTCGACGGCCTGGAAGTCGTCGCTCCGCGCCAGTTCGGCGGAGGTGACCCGCGGCTTGGCGAGCTTGTAGCAGGTGCCGGAGAGGGTGGAGGAGATCTCCTCCAGGTACACCGGGAGGATCTCGTCGCTCAGCCCCAGCGACTTCTGCAGCTCGATGAAGAAGTCCAGGGCGGCGAGCGGGAGTTCCTCGTCCCCGCGGTGGCGGACGATGGAGTCGGCGTCCACCTGCCAGTGGTCCAGCGCCCGGCGGACGGCGGTGAAGCGGTACCGGGTCAGGCCGTCGTCGCTGCGGACGGCGTAGGAGCCCGCACCCGTCTCCTCCGGGGTGATCAGCCGCTCGTGCGCGAACTCGGCGAGCGCCTTGCGGATCAGCAGGCGGTTGGCCCGCTCCCAGCGCTCGGGGGTGAGGTGGGAGACGGCGTCGGCGGGGCTCATGCGCCCACCCCCGTGGCCGCGGTGAACTGTTCGCGGGTGCAGAAGCTCAGCAAGGCCCTCTTCTCCGGCTTGTCGATCTCGCGTGCGGGGACGAAGCCCACGGCTTCGTTCAGGGCGTGCACCGCCTTGTTGGACACGTCCGGTTCGACGACGACGCGCCGGGTCGCCGGGTCGTCGAACAGGTGCGCCATCACGGCGGTGATGACGGAACGGGTGAAGCCGTGCAGCGGGGTGTCGGTGGGCGCGACCAGGAAGTGCATGCCGACGTCCCCGGGCTCCGGTTCGTACAGGCCGACCAGCTCGCGGTGGGCGGGGTCGTACCACTCCATGAGGAAGGCGGGCTCGCCGTCGTGCAGCCCGAGGCAGGCGTGGTGGTGCTCGTCGGCCGCGATCCTCATGTACTCGCGCTCGACGTCCTGGAGCTTCGCGTCCTGCATCATCCAGAACGCGGCCTTCGGGTCGGTGACCCAGCGGTGCAGCAGCTCGGCGTCGGTCAGCGGGTCGAGCGGGCGGACGGTGAACGTGCCGAGCTCGTTCTTGAAGCCGGTGTGCCCGGATCCGGTGTCGCGGGTGCTCATACGGCGAACTCCTGGAACGCGATGGACTTCTCGACGGGGTAGTACTCGGTGCCGAGCAGCTCGCGGATGATGCAGCTGTTGCGGTACGGGCCCATGCCCAGGTCGGGGCTGGTGATGCTGTGCGTGTGCACGCCGGCGTTCTGCAGGAAGACGCCCCGGCCGGTCACGTCGATGGCGTAGTCGCGGGTCACGTCGAAACGGCCGTGGCCGTCGAAGCGGAGCCGGTCGCGGATCGGGTCGAGGAAGGCCGGCGGCTCGTAGTGGTAGCCGGTGGCCAGCACCAGGCCCTCGGTGCGGATCTCGAAGTCCTTGTCCTGCTCGTCCTGGTGGAAGCCGAGCGTGTAGCCGCCGTCCTCGTACCGCGCGGAGGTCAGCGAGGAGTTGGTGAGCAGCCGGGTGGGGACGCCGCGGCCGCGGCTCTCGACGTTCTTCTGGTACAGCAGGTCGAAGATCGCGTCGATCAGGTCCGAGTTGATGCCCTTGAACAGGCCCTTCTGCTGCTTCTCCAGCCGGTAGCGGGTCTCCTCGGGCAGCGCGCGGAAGTAGTCGATGTAGTCCGGGGAGGTCATCTCCAGGGTCAGCTTGGTGTACTCCAGCGGGAAGAACCGCGGGGAGCGGGTGACCCAGTCGAGCCGGTAACCGTGGACGTCGATCTCGGAGAGCAGCTCGTGGTAGATCTCGGCGGCGCTCTGCCCGCTGCCGACGATCGTGATCGACTCCTTCCCGAGCAGCTCCGCCTTGCGGTGCACGTACTGCGCGTTGTGGAAGAGGTCGCCCTCCAGGCCGCGGCACGCCTCGGGGACGAACGGCACGGTGCCGGTGCCGAGGACCAGGTGCCGGGCGCGGTAGGTCTCCCCGGCCGCCGTGTGCACGGCGTACAGCTCGGTGGCCTCGTCGTAGGTCACCTCGGTGACCGTCGTGCCGAAGCGGATGCTGGACAGCTTGCCCGCGGCCCAGCGGCAGTAGTCGTCGTACTCGATCCGCAGCGGGTAGAAGTTCTCCCGGATGTAGAACGGGTACAGCCGGCCCTTCTCCTTCAGGTAGTTGAGGAAGGAGTACGGGGACGTCGGGTCGGCGAGGGTGACCAGGTCCGACATGAACGGCGTCTGCAGGTGGGCGCCGTCGAGGAACATCCCGGCGTGCCACTCGAAGTCCGGCTTGGACTCCAGGAAGACGCCGTCGAGCTCGTCGATGGGCTCGGTGAGGCAGGCGAGGCCGAGGTTGAAGGGGCCGAGGCCGATCCCCACGAAGTCGTACGTCGTGGCGGACTCAGGAAGCGCGGTCAAGGGACTCTCCCAGGTACTGCTCGGCGTGGCCGGCGATCAGGTCGAGGACGGCGGCGATGTCGGCCGTCGTGGTCTCGGGATTGAGCAGGGTGAACTTCAGGTAGTGGCGCCCGGCGACCTTGGTGCCCGCGACCACCGCGTCACCGGAGGCGAACAGGGCCTTGCGGGCGTAGAGGTTGGCCCGGTCGGTCTCGGCGGGGTCGGTGACGGCCGCCGGGACGTAGCGGAAGACGAGCGTGGACAGGCTCGGCGCGACGACCACCTCGAAGCGCGGGTCGGCGGAGAGCAGCTCGAAGCCCTCGGCGGCCAGGTCGCACACCTCGTCGAAGAGCCGGCCGATGCCGTCGGCGCCCATCACGCGCAGCGTCATCCACAGCTTGAGCGCGTCGAACCGGCGGGTGGTCTGCAGGGACTTGTCGACCTGGTTGGGGATGCGCTCGGTCACCATGCGGCGCGGGTTGAGGTACTCCGCGTGGTAGGTGGCGTGCCGCAGCGTGGCCGCGTCGCGGACCAGCACGGCGGACGAACTGACCGGCTGGAAGAAGGACTTGTGGTAGTCGACGGTGACGGAGTCGGCGCGCTCGATGCCGTCGATGCGGTTCCGGTGCTTCAGCGAGGCGAGCAGACCGCAGCCGTAGGCGGCGTCCACGTGCATCCAGGTGCCGTACCGCTCGCACAGCTCGGCGATCTCGGGCAGCGGGTCGATGGAGCCGAAGTCGGTGGTGCCGGCGGTGGCGACGACCGCCATGGGGACCAGGCCCGCCCCGGTGCAGCGCTCCAGCTCACGGGCGAGGGCGACCGTCCGGAGCCGCTTGTCGTGGTCGACGGGGATCGGCACCACGGCGTCCGGCCCGAGACCGAGCAGCTTCGCGGACTTCTGCACGCTGAAGTGGCTGACCTCGGAGGCGAAGACGCGCAGTTTCGCGAGCGACTCGGTCTTGGCCTCCTCGCGTGCCAGCAGCAGCGCCTGGAGGTTGGACTGGGTGCCGCCGGAGGTGAACACGCCGTCGGCGGCCGGGCCGAGTCCGATGCGCCGCGCGGTCCAGTCGACGAGCTTGCGCTCGATGAGGGTGCCGCCGGCCGACTGGTCCCAGGTGTCCAGGGAGGAGTTGACGGCGGAGAGCACGGCCTCGCCGAGCAACGCCGGTATGACGACCGGGCAGTTCAGGTGGGCGAGGTAGCGGGGGTGGTGGAAGTAGACCGCGTCCCGGAGGTAGACGTCCTCCAGTTCGTCCAGCACCGCGGTGGTGTCGTGCAGCGGCCGGTCGAGGTCGATCTCGTCGATCCGGGGGGAGAGGGCGTCGACCGTGACGCCGGTGAACGGCCGGTCGGTGGTGGCGAGTTTGGCGGCCACCCGCTCGACTCCTTCGGTCACGGAGCGACGGTAATGCTCCGCGGTGGTGTCGTTGAGCAGGTGCGAGCGCATGGTGGGGGTCCTCCGGTGGGGACGGTCCGGTGCGGGGTGGGGAGTGGGCCGGGGCCGCGGGGCGGCCTGTCGCGCTACTTAGGCTAGCCTAACCTAAGTGACGGGGGGTCCGGTCGGGTCCGATGTGACCGTGATCACTCCGGCCCCAGGGGTGCGGCGGTCCGACCCGCCGCGGGGTCAGCCCTCTTCGCGCAGCTGCTCCTCGGTCATCCCGCGGCGCCAGTAGCCCACGAACGTCACGCGGCGGCGGTCGATCCCGTGCTCGTCCACGAAGACGCGCCGCAGCCGCTTCACGCAGCCGGACTCGCCCGCGATCCACACGTACGGCCGCTCGGCGGGCGGGAGCCGGTCGGCGCGGAGGCTGCCGAGGGCCAGGGGGGAGTCCTGGGCGGCGTCCGCTCCCTCCCGCACGAACCAGGTGACCTCGGCGTCGGCCTCGGTGGCCAGGTCGTGGACGTCCCCGGAGTGCGGCACCTCCAGCCAGACCCGGGCGCGGGTGCCGGCCGGCAGCGACTCGAGGACGGCGGCGGTGGCGGGTAGCGCGGTCTCGTCGGCCCAGATCAGGACCAGGTCGGTGTCCTCGGGCGGCCGGAAGCGGATCGCCCGGTTGTCCGCGACCGCCGGGCCGAGCAGCAGCACCCGGTCGCCGGCGCTCGCCCCCGCCGCCCAGCGGGAGGCGGGGCCGGCCCGGAGCGAGGTGTCCGGTCCGATGCCGTGCAGCACGAAGTCGATGTCGACCTCGGTGGTCCGCCCCCGGGAGTCCGTCCGCAACTCCCGGAGCGTGTACGACCGCATCACCGCCCGGACGTCGTCCGGCAGTTCGCGCCAGCCCCGCCACCAGTCCTCGCCCAGCTCGAGCGGCACGACCGGCTCGCTCTGGCCCGGGTGCGGCAGGAACAGCGACAGGGACTGGTCGAGTCCGTCGGAACGGAAGTCCCGCAGTTCGGGGCCCGCGAAGGTGATCCGGACGAGGGACGGGCCGAGCCGCCTCGTCGTCACGACCCGGAGGGCGAAGAAACGGAACGGGGCGGCTACGGCGGTGGTCACCTGCGACTCCGGGGGGAGGGTTCCGACGGGGACGGTCAGTCGACCTTCTTGGCCTTCTCGATGGCCTCGGCGAGGTTGTCGAGCAGCGGGGTGCACTTGTCGTAGGACAGGATCGGCTCGGGGGAGCGGGAGATGACCTGGCCGGCCTTGACCGCGGGGAGCTTCTTCCAGGTGCCCTCGGTGATGTCGGCGGGCTGGATGGTCGAGGCGCGGTCGTCCATGATGATGACGTCGGCCGGGTACTTGTCGACGTTCTCCCAGCTCAGGGTCTCGAACCAGCCGCCGGTCGCCTTCTTGGCCTCCTCCGGGGGCTCCACGATGTTCACGCCGAGGGCCTTGAAGTACTCCAGGTCGATGGAGTAGTTCGAGCCGGAGACGTAGAAGACGTCCGGCGCGGCGGAGCCGGCCAGCACCCTGATCTCCGGGCGGGCCTTGGCGGCCTTGCGCAGCCGCTCGGCGGCGGCCTCGAACTTCTTCTTCGCCTCGACGACCTTCGCGGCCTTCATGTCGGCGCCCAGCGACTCGGCCAGCTCGGCCATGCGCTGCAGCGGCTCGGGCATCTGGCGGTCGTAGACGGAGACGGCCACGCTCGGGGCGAGCTTGGCGATCTTGTCCTTGGAGGCCTCGGGGACGTACCAGAGGGTGCCGGCGTCGTCGAACGTCGTGGAGATGAGCACCTCGGGCTGGAAGGCCGCGTACTGCTCGACGTTGAAGCTGTCGAACTTGTTGCCGAAGATCGTCAGCTTGCTGACGTCCATGTCGCCGGCCTGGACATCGGCCTTGCCGTCCGGCGTCTTGGTCGGGCCGAACACGCCCTTGACCTCGATGCCGTAGTCGTAAAGAGCGGCGGCGACACCGGTGAACGCGACGATCCTGGTGGGGACCTCGTCGAGCTTCACCGTGGTGCCGCGGTCGTCCTTGAAGGACCAGGGGCCGGACTTGCCCTTCTTCGCCGACTCCGAGCCGCCGCTCTTCGCGTCGTCGCCCCCGCAGGCGGCGAGCGCGGCGCCGAGTCCGAGGGCGCCGCCGGCGGCGAGCAGTCCGCGGCGGGAGAGGCGGGCGGTTCTGGCGTTCGACATGGCTGGGTCTGCTTTCGTGCGTACGGAGCCGGCGGGTGCGCGCTCGCGGCCCCTTGGCTGGAAACAGGCTTAGGTTAGCCTAACCTCATGGTCTGTCCAGAGGGGGGACGGTGTGCATCCCCTCACGGACCGCCGGCATGCGTGCCCTGTACCGTGGCCCCCGCCGCACAAGGGGGGTTGACGTGGAGTCGGTCCGGCGCTGGGGCCCGTCCGTGGCCGTCAACCTGGTCCTCGGGGTCGTGGCCGTCGTGCCGCTGTGGCTGTCGATGATGTTCGCGGCGAACTACCCGCTGGCGGAGCTGGGCCTCACCTCCCGTGAACCCACGGACAACGACGGCATGCTGCCCTGGGCGATGCTCCTGGCCCCGCTGTGGGCGGCCTTCCTGGCCCTGTGGATCCCGGTGAACGCCCTGGCCCGTCCGGAGTCGGGCGTGTCGACGCGCCGGTACTGGGCCGTCGGCTCGGGGCTCGTGCTGACGCCGATGGCGGTGCTGATGACGCTGTTCGTCCTGGTCGACGGCTGAGGGGACCCGCGGCGGGGTGACCGGCGCGCGCCCGGCGAACCGGTCCGCGCCCGGGCGGACGCGGACCGGCCCCGGGCGGCTCAGCCGGCCAGGCCCAACTCCCGGGCGATCAGCATCCGCTGGACCTCGCTCGTGCCCTCGCCGATCTCCAGGATCTTGGAGTCGCGCCACATGCGGGCCACCGGGTACTCGTTCATGAAGCCGTAGCCGCCGTGGATCTGCGTGGCGTCGCGGGCGTTGTCCACCGCGACCGTGGAGGAGTACAGCTTCGCCAGCGCCGCCTCCTTCTTGAAGGGTTCGCCGGCCACCAGGCGGCTGGCCGCGTCGCGCCAGGCGAGGCGGGCCGTGTGGGCCTTCATCTCCATGTCGGCGATCTTGAACTGGATGGCCTGGTTGGCGCCGATCGGCCGGCCGAAGGCGTGACGTTCCCGCGCGTACTTCACCGACTCGTCCACGCAGCCCTGCGCCAGCCCCGTCGCCAGCGCGGCGATGGCGATGCGGCCCTCGTCCAGGATGCGCAGGAACTGCGCGTAGCCCCGGCCCTCCTCGCCCAGCAGGTTGGCCGCCGGGACGCGGACGTCCTGGAACGACAGCTCCCGCGTGTCCGAGGCGTTCCAGCCGACCTTCGAGTACGGGGCCGCCACCGTGAAGCCCGGTGTGCCCGACGGGACGATGATCGCCGAGATCAGCGGCCTGCCGTCGGGCTTGCGTCCGGTCACCGCCGTGACCGTGACCAGGCCCGTGATGTCCGTGCCCGAGTTGGTGATGAAGCACTTCGTGCCGTTGACGACCCACTCGTTGGTCGACTCGTCCAGGCGGGCCGTCGTGCGGGTCGCGCCCGCGTCGCTGCCGCCGTCCGGCTCCGTCAGTCCGAACGCGCCCAGGACCTCGCCGGAGCACAGGCGCGGCAGCCACTCACGCTTCTGCTCCTCCGTGCCGAAGAGGTGGAGGGGCATGGCGCCGAGGGAGACGCCGGCCTCCAGGGTGATGGCCACCGAGGAGTCGACCCGGGCCAGCTCCTCCAGGGCCACGCCCAGCGCGAAGTAGTCGCCGCCCATGCCGCCGTACTCCTCCGGGAACGGCAGGCCGAACAGGCCCATGCGGCCCATCTCCCGGACGATCTCGTACGGGAACTCGTGCCGCTCGTAGAAGTCACCGATCTTCGGCGCCACGACGTCGTGTGCGAACTCCTCGACCGTCCGGCGGAGTTCTTCCAGTTCGGGGGAGAGCTTGTGGTCCATGGCGTTCACTGCTCCTGGTGGGAGAGGGCTCGTACGGTGCGGGACGGGCTGGGTCGGCCCAGGTGGGCGGCCATCCAGACGCTCGTGGCGACGAGACGGCCGAGGTCGACTCCGGTGTCGATGCCGAGGCCCTGCAGCATCCACACGAGGTCTTCGGTGGCGAGGTTGCCGGTGGCGGACTTCGCGTACGGGCAGCCGCCCAGTCCGCCGGCGGAGGCGTCGACCGTGGCGACGCCCCGCTGGAGCGCGGCCAGGGTGTTGGACAGGGCCTGGCCGTAGGTGTCGTGGAAGTGCACGGCCAGGGCGGACACGGGCACGCCCGCCTCCGTGAGGGCGGTGAGCAGGGCGGTCACGTGGCCCGGCGTCGCCACGCCGATGGTGTCGCCCAGGCTCAGTTCGTCGCAGCCCATGTCCAGCAGGGCCCGGCAGACCTTCACC
Organism: Streptomyces griseomycini; assembly: GCF_014203535.1. GTDB lineage: Bacteria > Actinomycetota > Actinomycetes > Streptomycetales > Streptomycetaceae > Streptomyces > Streptomyces griseomycini. Next base: position 120,748 of record NZ_JACHJI010000009.1, on the reverse strand, counting down.
ACCCGGGGGACCGGGACCGCGCCCTCCCAGGGGTCGCCGAAGCACATCGACAGGTAGCCGCGGACGTGGACGTCCTCCGCCTTCGCCCGCCGCACCACCGGCTCGAACATCGCCAGCGCCTCGTCCACCGTGCGGTTGAGGTTGGCCTTGGCGAAGGACTCCGTCGCGCTGGCGAAGACCGCCACCCGCCGGGCGCCGAGCGCCAGCGCGCGGTCCAGGCCGCGCTCGTTCGGCACCAGGACCGGCAGCGACACCGGCAGGCCGGCGACGGCCGGGTACAGGTCCTCCGCGTCCGCCAGCTGGGGCACCCACTTGGGATGGACGAAGCTCGTCGCCTCGATCGTGGTCAGGCCGGTGCCGGCCAGGCGGCGGATGAACTCCGCCTTGACCTCGACCGGGACGACCGCCTTCTCGTTCTGCAGGCCGTCGCGCGCGCCGACCTCGTGGATGCGGACGCGCGCGGGCAGGCCCTCGGCCGGCACGGCCATCGGAAGTCCCAGTTCCGGGGTGTTCACGCCGTCTCCTCCTCCGCGGGTGCGATGACCGCCAGGACCTGGTCCATGGCGACCGTGGTGCCCGGGGCCACGTCCAGCTCGGTGACCGTGCCGGCGTGCGGGGCGGAGATGACGTGCTCCATCTTCATCGCCTCCACCACCAGCAGGCTCTGGCCCGCGCTCACCTCGTCGCCGACGGCGACCTTCACCACCGTCACCGTGCCGGGCATCGGCGCGGTCAGCGAGTCGGCGCCCGCCTGGCCCGCCCGGGTGAGGGACGCGGCGACCGGGTCGTGGTCGCGCACGTGCCAGGCGTCGCCGTCGCGGCCGAGCCAGTCGGCGGCGCGGTGGAAGGTGTGCCGGACGCCGTCCAACGTCACCGACACGTGGTCGGCGGTGACGGTGTGGGTGCCGCGCGGGGTGTGCTCCACCGGGTCCGTGACCCGGAGGTGGAACGCGGCCGGCCTGGGCGTGCCGCCCATGCGCCAGCCGTCCGGCACCGAGAAGGGGTCCGTCCAGCCCTCACCGCGCGGGCGCAGCTCCTCCAGGCGTACGGCAGCCGCGGCCTCGTACACCTCTTCGGGCACGTCGGCGGGGACCAGGCCGTCCGCCTCGCGCTCCACCAGGCCGGTGTCCATGTCCCCGGAGACCACCGCCGGATGCGCCAGCAGCCGCCGCAGGAACCCGGCGTTGGTCTGCACGCCCAGCGTCACCGTCCGCGCGAGGGCCGCCCGGAGCTTGCGCAGCGCCGTCGCGCGGTCGGGGCCGTACGCGATCACCTTGGACAGCATCGGGTCGTAGAGGCTGCCGACCTCCGTGCCCTCGCTCAGTCCGGAGTCGGTGCGCACGCCGTCGCCCTGCGGCTCGCGCAGCTTCAGCACCGTGCCGCCGGAGGGGAGGAAGCCGCGCGCCGGGTCCTCCGCGCAGACACGCGCCTCGATCGCGTGGCCGGTGAGCCGGATGTCCGCCTGCCCGAACGGCAGCGGCTCGCCGGCCGCCACCCGCAGCTGCCACTCCACCAGGTCCAGTCCCGTGATCAGCTCGGTGACCGGGTGCTCCACCTGGAGGCGGGTGTTCATCTCCATGAAGTAGTACGAGGAGGGGTCGCCGCCGGGGACGATGAACTCCACCGTGCCCGCGCCCCGGTAGCCGCAGGAGCGGGCCGCCTGGACCGCCGCCTCGCCCATCGCGGCCCGGGTCTCCTCGTCGAGGAGCACACTGGGCGCCTCCTCGATGATCTTCTGGTGGCGGCGCTGGAGGGAGCACTCGCGCTCGCCCAGGTGGACGACGCCCCCGTGGCCGTCGGCCAGGACCTGGATCTCGATGTGCCGGGGACGGTCGATCCACCGCTCGACCAGGAGCGTGTCGTCGCCGAAGGAGGCGCGGGCCTCGCGGCGGGCGGCGGCGATCTCGTCGGTCAGCTTCGCTTCGTCCCGCACCAGGCGCATGCCCTTGCCGCCGCCGCCCGCCGACGGCTTCAGCAGCACCGGCATGCCGATCCCGCGCGCGGCGTCGGCGAGCTGCCCGTCGGTGAGGCCGCTGCCGCTGGAGCCGGGCACGACCGGGACCCCGGCCGCCTTCACCGTCTCCTTCGCGCGGATCTTGTCGCCCATCAGGGAGATCGCGTCCGCCGGCGGGCCGATGAACACCAGCCCCGCCCCGGCGCACGCGCGCGCGAAGCCGGCGTTCTCGGCGAGGAAGCCGTAGCCCGGGTGGACCGCCTGGGCGCCGGTGCGGGCCGCCGCCTCGAGGAGCCGCTCCACCGACAGGTAGCTCTCCGCGGCCGGCGCCGGACCGATCCGCACCGCCGTGTCGGCCTCGCGGACGTGCCGGGCGTCGGCGTCCGCGTCGGAGAAGACGGCCACCGAGCGCACGCCCATCGACCGCAGGGTGCGGATGACGCGGACGGCGATCTCGCCCCGGTTGGCCACAAGAACTGTCTCGAACATCGTCGTCCGTCCCCTCACATCCGGAAGACGCCGAACTGGGGGTCGCCCAGTGGCGCGTTGGCGCACGCGGTCAGGGCCAGGCCCAGGACCTGCCGGGTCTCCAGCGGGTCGATCACGCCGTCGTCCCAGAGGCGGGCCGTCGCGTAGTAAGCGTTCCCCTGGCGCTCGTACTGGGCGCGGATCGGCGCCTTGAAGGCGTCCTCGTCCTCGGCCGGCCACTCCTCGCCGCGTGCCTCCAGCTGGTCCCGCTTGACGGTCGCGAGGACCGAGGCGGCCTGCTCGCCGCCCATCACCGAGATCTTGGCGTTCGGCCACATCCACAGGAAGCGGGGGGAGTAGGCCCTGCCGCACATGGAGTAGTTGCCCGCGCCGTAGGAGCCGCCGACCACGACCGTCAGCTTCGGCACGCGCGTGCAGGCGACCGCCGTGACCATCTTGGCGCCGTGCTTGGCGATGCCGCCCGCCTCGTAGTCCCGGCCCACCATGAAGCCCGAGATGTTCTGCAGGAACACCAGCGGGATCCCGCGCTGGTCGCACAGCTCGATGAAGTGGGCGCCCTTCTGGGCCGACTCGGAGAACAGGATGCCGTTGTTGGCGACGATCCCCACCGGGTGGCCGTGGATCCGGGCGAAGCCGGTGACCAGGGTCTGCCCGAACTCCGCCTTGAACTCGGCGAACCGGGAGCCGTCCACGACCCGCGCGATGATCTCGCGCACGTCGTAGGGCGTGCGGGAGTCGACCGGCACCGCGCCGTACAGCCCGGCCGGGTCGACCTTCGGCTCGACGGCCGGCTCGACCTCCCAGGGCAGGGAGCCGCGCGCGGGGAGCGTGGAGACGACGGTGCGGACGATGCGCAGGGCGTGGGCGTCGTCCTCCGCGAGGTGGTCGGTGACGCCGGACACGCGCGAGTGGACCTCGCCGCCGCCCAGCTCCTCCGCCGTGACCACCTCACCGGTGGCCGCCTTCACCAGGGGCGGGCCGCCGAGGAAGATCGTGCCCTGGCCGCGGACGATCACCGCCTCGTCGCTCATCGCCGGGACGTACGCCCCGCCCGCCGTGCAGGAGCCGAGCACCGCCGCGATCTGCGGGATGCCGGCGCCGGACATCCGGGCCTGGTTGTAGAAGATCCGCCCGAAGTGGTCCCGGTCCGGGAACACCTCGTCCTGCATCGGCAGGAAGGCGCCGCCCGAGTCCACCAGGTAGACGCAGGGCAGGCGGTTGTCGAGGGCCACCTCCTGCGCGCGGAGGTGCTTCTTCACCGTCATCGGGTAGTACGTGCCGCCCTTGACGGTGGCGTCGTTGGCGACGACCACGCACTCCCGGCCGCTGATCCTGCCGATCCCGGCGATCACGCCGGCCGCCGGGGCCTGCCCGTCGTACATCCCGTCGGCCGCCAGCGGGGCCAGCTCCAGGAAGGGCGAGCCGGGGTCGAGGAGGGTGTCCACGCGGTCGCGCGGGAGCAGCTTCCCGCGCGCGGTGTGCCGCGCCCGCGCCTTCTCGCCACCGCCGAGGCGGGCCGCGGCCAGCTTGCCGCGCAGCTCCTCGACGAGCGCGCGGTGCGCCTCCTCGTTGGCCCGAAAGGCCTCCGACGCGGGATCGGCCGCGCTGTGAAGCTCCGGTGCCTCGTGCATCCTTGCGGTCCCCTCACCTTGTTAATGAGCGTTAACGCATTTCCTTCAGGTTAACGACCGCTAACCTCGCTGTCTAGAATCGTCTCCATGGCCACCAGAACCGACGCCCCCACCCGCCGCGAGCAGATCCTCAAGGAGGCCGCCCGGCTGTTCGCCGAACGCGGCTTCCACGGCGTCGGGGTCGACGAGATAGGCGCCGCGGTCGGCATCAGCGGGCCCGGGCTCTACCGGCACTTCGCGGGCAAGGACGCGATGCTCGCGGAGCTGCTGGTCGGGATCAGCGACTCGCTGCTGACCGGTGCGAAGCGACGCCTGGAGGAGGCCGACGGGGTGGCCCCCGAGGCGGTCCTCGACTCGCTGATCGAGGGGCACATCGACTTCGCGCTCGACGACCGCCCCCTCATCACCCTGCACGACCGGGAGCTGGACCGCCTCCGGGACGCCGACCGCAAGCTGGTCCGCCAGCTGCAGCGGCAGTACGTCGAACTGTGGGTGGAGGTGGTCCGCGAGGTGTACCCGGAGCTGGCCGAACCGGCCGCCCGTTCGGCGGTCCACTCGGTGTTCGGCCTGCTCAACTCCACCCCGCACCTGGCCCGCCCGGGGTCGCTCCCCGGACGCGGGGCGACGGCCGAGCTGCTGCACCGGATGGCGCGGGGCGCGTTCGCGGCGGCGGGCGCGCGCTGACCCCGCGGCGTGACGAGCGTTACGGGGCCTCCACTCTGGACGCCTGTGGATACTCGCCGGTACCTTTGTCTGAGCAAGCGCTTAGACACGTTGAGGTGCCTGGAGGTGGCGGCGGTGCGCCGTACGATTTTCAACGAGGATCACGAGGCGTTCCGGGAGACCGTCCGCGCCTTCATCGAGGCCGAGGTCGTCCCCGTCTACGACGAGTGGTTCGCGGCCGGCCAGGCGCCCCGCGACTTCTACTACAAGCTCGGTGAGCTGGGCATCTTCGGGATCAGCGTGCCCGAGGAGTTCGGCGGCGCGGGCATGGACACCCACAAGTTCGAGGCCGTCCTCTACGAGGAGACCGCCCGCGCGGGCGTCCAGTTCGGCGGCTCCGGCGTGCACGTGCTGCTCGCCCTGCCCTACATCAAGATGCTGGCCACCGACGAGCAGAAGAAGCGCTACCTGCCGAAGTTCGTCACCGGCGAGGAGATGTGGGCCATCGCGATGACCGAGCCGGGCACCGGCTCCGACCTCGCGGGCATGAAGACCACCGCCAAGCTCTCCGAGGACGGCACGCACTACGTCCTCAACGGCGCCAAGACCTTCATCACCGGCGGCGTCCACGCCGACAAGGTGATCGTCTGCGCCCGCACCGCCGCGCCGACCGCGGAGGACCGCCGCCACGGCATCTCCCTGTTCGCCGTCGACACCAAGTCCGAGGGCTACTCCGTCGGCCGCAAGCTGGACAAGCTGGGCCTGCGCACCTCCGACACCGCCGAGCTGGCCTTCGTCGACGTCAAGGTGCCGGTCGAGGACCTGCTCGGCGAGGAGAACAAGGGCTTCTACTACCTCGGCCACAACCTGGCCTCCGAGCGCTGGGGCATCGCCTTCGGCGCCTACGCGCAGGCCAAGGCCGCCGTCCGGTTCGCCAAGCAGTACGTGCAGGAGCGCACCGTCTTCGGCAAGCCGGTCGCCCACTTCCAGAACACCAAGTTCGAGCTGGCCGCCTGCCAGGCCGAGGTGGACGCCGCCGAGGCCGTCGCCGACCGCGCGACCGAGGCCCTGGACGCCGGCGAGCTGACCCCCGCCGAGGCCGCCAGCGCCAAGCTGTTCTGCACCGAGGTCGCGCACCGCGTCATCGACCGCTGCCTCCAGCTGCACGGTGGCTACGGCTACATGAACGAGTACCCGATCGCCCGCCTGTACGCGGACAACCGCGTCAACCGCATCTACGGCGGCACCAGCGAGATCATGAAGACGATCATCGCCAAGGACATGGGCCTGTAAGGTCCACGACATCCCTGGCCTATACAACTGACCCCATGAGTCAGGCACTACAGGAGCTCCTCGATCTGCTCGACCTCGAGCAGATCGAGGAGAACATCTTCCGCGGCCGGTCCCGCCCCGCCGTCGTCCCCCGGGTCTTCGGCGGGCAGGTCGCGGCGCAGGCACTGGTCGCCGCCGGACGCACCGTCCCCGCGGACCGGCCCGCGCACTCCCTGCACGCGTACTTCCTGCGCCCCGGCGACCCCGGCGCGCCGATCGTCTACAGCGTCGACCGGATCCGCGACGGCCGCTCCTTCACCACCCGCCGGGTGGTCGCGGTCCAGCACGGCAAGCCGGTCTTCCACCTCTCGGCGTCCTTCCAGACGTACGAGGAGGGCCTGGACCACCAGGCCCCGATGCCGCCCGCACCGGACCCGGCCACGCTGCCCACCTCCGAGGAACGGCTGCGCGGTTACCCCCACCTCGCCCCCGAGGTCGTGGACCGCTTCCTCCAGGCCCGCGCCGCCGTCGACCTGCGCTACGTCGACGAGCCGCCCTACGGCCGCTTCGGCGAGCCGCGCGAACCCCACTCCCAGGTGTGGTTCCGCACCAACGGCAAGCTCGACAGCGATGTCGACGACCCCCTGCTGCACGTCGTCCTCGCCACGTACGTCTCCGACATGACGCTCCTGGACTCCGTCCTCCTCGCCCACGGGCGCGGCGGCTGGGCCGTCGGCGACGTCGTGGGCGCCTCCCTGGACCACGCGATGTGGTTCCACCGCCCGTTCCGCGCCGACGAATGGCTGCTCTACGACCAGCAGTCCCCGTCGGCCCACGGCGGCCGCGGCCTCGGCCAGGCCCGCATCTACACCCAGGACGGCCGTCTCGCGGTGTCGGTCATCCAGGAGGGCGTGGTCCGGGTCCCCCGGTGACGGGTGTGCGCCCCGGGTCGCCCGGGGTGCTGATGTGAGGGCGCGGGTCTAGGCTGAGTGAGTGAAAGCCGCACGCACGGCACGCCCGGCCGACCAGGTCCGGTAGCACGGACCGAGGCCGCAGCGATCGCCCGCGAACCGCTGGGTGACCTGGAGGCGTCGGCGGTCGAGCCCGTGCTCCTCACACATGTGCGGTGATGCCCGAAGACCCTGCCGCAACGTTCACTTGCGGCTGCGGCCATCAATTCCCGCGCCTCCTCGGCGGGGACGCGGGGGACGATGGAGCGAAAGGTACTCTCATGCGAACACAACGCGCGAAGCGCGTCTTCGCGGCGTCCGCGGCCGGTCTGATGATGGCCGGCGGAGTCGCGCTGGGCACAGCCGGCACCGCTTCGGCGTCCGCGCCCGTCCAGGAGCAGAGTCACAGCAGTTACTGCGGCGACTACTACTACTGGGACGACGACTGTTACGACGGTCGTGGCGGCAACGGCGACCACGACGACCACGACGACCGCGACTGGCGTGGCGACCACGACGACCACGACAACTGGCGTGGCGGCAACGGCGGCAACGGCGACCACGACTACTACGACGACCACGACGACGGCCGCGGCGGCAACGGCGACCACGACGACGGTCGTGGCGGCGACGGCGACCACGACAGGCACTGAGACGAGGACTGATACGACAGCGACGAGAACGCGATGTGCGGCCGCCTCGGTGGCCGCACATCGCGCCGTCCCGAAGGTACGGAGCCGTCAACCGGCCCGTGCCGGCCGGGGACCGGGCTACGCCCGCCCCGCCTCCGTCAGCCCCGCCTCCGCCAGCAGGTACGCCGTCATCGGGTCGTAGTGGCGGGGGCTGACCACGTGGTCGTCGAGGGGGACCGTCACCTGGACGGTGCCCTCCGCCTCCGCGAGGAACAGGGCCGGGTCGTTGCAGTCGGCGTAGCCGACGGAGTCGACGCCGTACTGTCCCGCGGCACCCGCCCAGCCGTGGTCGGCGACGACCAGGTCGGGCAGCGGACGGCCCTCGCGCTCCAGGGCGGTCAGGACGGCCCTCATCGGTTCGCCGGAGTGCGTGTGCCACAGGGTGGCGCCGTGTTCCAGGACCGCCACGTCCGCGAACTGCATCACATAGCCCTCGTCCGTGGTCAGCCCGTCCGGGATGACCACGATCTCGCAGCCGGCCGCCCGCAGCGCGGCGGCCGTGGCGCGGTGCACGTCGAGCAGGCCGCCGGGGTGGCCGGTGGCGAACAGCACCCGCTGCTTCCCGTCCGCCGCCTTGCGCAGCCGCCCGGCCATGCGCTCCAGACCGGCGACGGTCAGCTCGGGGTCGATGGTGTCCTGGCCGTACCGGTGCTCGGGATCGTCGCTGACGCCGACCCGCTCCGCCATCACCGCGAGCACGTCCTGCTCGTCGCTCCAGCGGTCGCCGAGTTCCAGGCCGAGCCAGTAGTGGCGGTCGCCGTTCGCCAGCTTGCGGTAGTGGGAGAGGTTGTTCTCGCGCGGCGTGGCGACATCGCCCGCGATGCGGGTGGCGACGAGGTGGGCGAGGAGTTCGGCGCGGCTGGGCGTCCCGGGTATCGGCATGCCCACCATTGTGGAGCAGCGGCCTGGGGGCGTCCTCGGCATATCGCACGCTGGGACGTGCGTCACCTACTCGGACGACCCGGTACGGATACCCGGAGCGGCAGGCCCGGGCCGTGGGTGCGGCGGCTCAGGTCCGGCGCAGCGCGAACCACAGCTCCATCCGCACGTCCGGGTCGTCCAGGTCGGTCTCCAGCAGGGCCGCGCACCGTGCGATCCGCTGTCGCACGGTGTTGCGGTGCACGGCCAGGGCCACCGCCGTGCGGTCCCAACCGCCGTGCAGGGACAGCCAGGTGCGCAGCGTCTCCGTGAGGGCGGGGGAGGCCGCGATCGGCGCGAGGAGCGCGCGGGCGTGGGCGTGGGCGTCGTGCGGGTCGACGAGGTCGGCGAGGGCGGCGGCGCGGGAGCCGTGCCGGACCAGCGGGGCGCGGGTGGCGCGGGCCCGGGCCAGGGCGCGGGCCGCCTGGGTGTCGGCGGCCGGCCAGTCGCGCGGGGCGACGGCCGCGCTGACGCCCAGGGTCCAGCCGGGCAGTGCCGGAAGGATCCGGTCCGCCGGCACCAGCACCCGTACGACCCCGCCGTGCGGATCCACCAGCGCCGACCCCAGCGCGGCGCCCAGCGCGGAGGCGGCCAGGGAGTCCGGCGCCGCCCCGTCCGGCTCGGCGTGCACCACCCGCCACCGGTCCCCGCCGAGCAGCGGCGCCACGTCCTCGGGCGGACTGCCCAGCAGCAGCCGCACGAGTGCGGAGGAGCGGGCCGCGCCGGTGCCGCTCTGGTGCTCGCCGGTGAGGAGCGAGAGCAGCACGGCGGCCACCGACGCGATGGTGTGGTCCCCCGGACCCCGCTGCGGGGCGGCGACCCCGAGCACGAACCCCTGGCCGCCCCCGAGCGCGTAGGCGGCCAGGCCGGTGCCGGCGGCTGCGTCGGTGGCGGAGGCGGGACGGCCGGTGTCGGGACGCACCACCCTCGCCAGTTCCGCCAGTGCCGCCCGCACCTCCTCGCCCTGGTCCCGCCCCGCCGCCGCGAGCTCCGCCCCCTCCGGGCCGTAGAGCACCGCCCGGCCGCCCAGTCTGCGGGCCAGCTGGTGCAGGACGGACGGGACCGGGTCGGGGCGGGCGGCGGCGGTGGCGAGGCTCTGCTGGGCCTCCGTCACCCGGCGCAGCTCGGCCAGGCGGGCTTGGGCCATCAGCTGCCAGACCGCGCGGGCCACGCCCGAGAAGGTGGTCCGCGGCGGCACCTCCAGCAGCGGCAGTCCGTGCGTCTCGCAGGCCTCGACCAGCGCCGCCGGCACCGTGTCGTGCACCGGTGCCACACCGAAGCCGAGCGCCGCGCCGCCCGCCGCCGCGATCCGGGAGACGTAGGCGTCGAAGTACTCCGCGCCCGCCCCCCGGGGGATGTGCACCCCCGCCGACAGCAGCAGCTCCCCGCCCAGCAGGTACGGGTACGGGTCCGCCATCTCCGAGGTGTGCGCCCCGTGGACGACGATGCCGGGACCGTCCGGCCCGGCGATCCGGCGCAGGCCGAGGTCCTCGCGCGCCAGGAGGGCGTCCAGGGGTACGGGGGGAGTGGGCGGCGTGGACGGGACCGCGGGATCCGGCATGGTGGACGTTTCCTCCATCCCGTTCGTTCGGAATGGATGAAACGTACACTTCGCAGTCGCTTTCCGGCCACCTAGGGTCGGGTCGGACCGGCAGTCCACGGGTACGGGCGGATGTCCCCGTGACGAGCGGCCGGACACCTTCCCCTGCACGACACGCCACTGACAGTGCCCGAAGGAGGCCCCCATGGCCGTCGACTACCTGGTCATCGTCGTCTATCTGGCCGCCATGCTGGCCATGGGCTGGTGGGGCATGCGCCGCGCCAAGTCCAAGAGCGAGTTCCTGGTGGCCGGCCGCCGCCTGGGCCCCGCGATGTACTCCGGCACCATGGCCGCCATCGTCCTCGGCGGCGCCTCCACCATCGGCGGCGTGGGCCTCGGCTACCAGTACGGCCTCTCCGGCGCCTGGATGGTCTTCACCATCGGCCTCGGCCTGCTCGTCCTGAGCGTCTTCTTCTCCGCCCGCATCGCCCGCCTGAAGGTCTACACCGTCTCCGAGATGCTCGACCTGCGCTACGGCGGCCGGGCGGGCGTCATCTCCGGCGTGGTCATGTGGGCGTACACCCTGATGCTCGCGGTCACCTCGACCATCGCCTACGCCACGATCTTCGACGTCCTCTTCGGCATCGACCGCACCCTGGCGATCGTCCTCGGCGGCTCCATCGTCGTCGCGTACTCCACGCTCGGCGGCATGTGGTCCATCACGCTGACCGACATGGTGCAGTTCGTCGTGAAGACGATCGGCGTGCTGCTCCTGCTGCTGCCCATCGCGGTGGTCAAGGCGGGCGGCTTCAGCGAGATGAAGGCGCAGCTGCCCACCGGGTACTTCGACCCGCTGGGCATCGGCGGCGAGACGATCTTCACCTATGTGCTGATCTACACCTTCGGCATGCTGATCGGGCAGGACATCTGGCAGCGCGTGTTCACCGCCCGCAGCGACCGCACCGCCCGGTGGGGCGGCACCGTCGCCGGCACCTACTGCCTCGCCTACGCCGTCGCCGGCGCCGTCGTCGGCACCGCCGCCAAGGTGCTCTACCCGAAGCTCGCCAGCCCCGACGACGCCTTCGCCACCATCGTCAAGGACGAACTGCCCATGGGCGTGCGCGGACTGGTGCTGGCCGCCGCCCTCGCCGCCGTGATGTCGACCTCCTCCGGCGCGCTGATCGCCTGCGCCACCGTCGCCAACAACGACATCTGGTCCCGGCTGCGGGGCATCGTGCGCCCGTCGGGCGAACAGCACGACGAGGTCAGGGGCAACCGCGCCTTCATCCTCCTCATGGGCCTCGCCGTCATCGGCACGGCGATCGCGCTGAACGACGTCGTCCAGGCGCTGACCGTGGCCTACAACCTGCTCGTCGGCGGGCTCCTCGTGCCGATCCTCGGCGGCCTGCTGTGGAAGCGCGGCACCGCGCAGGGCGCCCTCGCCGCCGTCGCCGTCGGCGGGCTGGCCGTCATCGGCCTGATGGCCGGCTACGGCATCCTCGCCAACGAGCCCGTCTACTACGGCCTGCCGGCCTCCCTCGCCGCCTACGTCGCCGTCTCCCTGGCGACCCGGCCCACCGACGAGGCCGTGCTGGCCGCCTGGCGCGAACGCGTCGCCGGACGCGCCCCCGCATCCGAATCCGTGTCCGAACCGGTCTCCGCCGCCCAGTAGCATCACCAGGGCAGGCAGTACATACGCGACGAAGCGTAGGAAAGAAGGCAGCACCCCATGAGCAGCAACGAGACGCCCCGCGGCCCCGTCGACTCCTCCCGCGTCCCGCGGTACGCCGGTCCCGCGACCTTCGCCCGGCTGCCCCGCCTCGACGAGGTCGGCCGCGCCGACGTCGCCGTGGTGGGCGTGCCGTTCGACTCGGGAGTCTCCTACCGGCCGGGCGCCCGCTTCGGCGGCAACGCCATCCGCGAGGCGTCCCGGCTGCTGCGCCCCTACAACCCGGCCCAGGACGCCTCCCCCTTCGCCCTCGCCCAGGTCGCGGACGGCGGCGACATCGCCGTGAACCCGTTCAACATCAACGAGGCCGTGGAGACGGTCGAGGCCGCCGCCGACGACCTGCTCGGCACCGGCGCCCGCCTGATGACCCTCGGCGGCGACCACACCATCGCGCTGCCGCTGCTGCGCTCGGTCGCCAAGAAGCACGGCCCCGTCGCCCTGCTCCACTTCGACGCCCACCTGGACACCTGGGACACCTACTTCGGCGCCGAGTACACCCACGGCACCCCGTTCCGCCGGGCCGTGGAGGAGGGCGTCCTCGACACCTCCGCCCTCTCCCACGTCGGCACGCGCGGCCCGCTGTACGGCAAGCAGGACCTCACCGACGACGAGAAGATGGGCTTCGGCATCGTCACCTCCGCGGACGTCTACCGCCGCGGCGCCGACGAGGTCGCCGACCAGCTCCGCCAGCGCATCGGCGACCGCCCGCTGTACATCTCCATCGACATCGACTGCCTCGACCCGGCCCACGCCCCCGGCACCGGCACCCCCGAGGCCGGCGGCATGACCTCCCGCGAACTGCTGGAGATCCTGCGCGGACTGGCCTCCTGCAACCTGGTCTCCGCGGACGTCGTCGAGGTGGCCCCCGCCTACGACCACGCCGAGATCACCTCGGTGGCCGCGTCCCACACGGCCTACGAGCTGACCACGATCATGTCCCGCCAGATCGCCGCCGCCCGCGGGGGGAACGAGGAGGACGAGGGCAAGTGACCCACGACCACGACCTGGTGCTCCGTCCGACCGCCGCGCAGACGGAGGCGGCGCTCGACCCCCCTCCCGGCCGCAACGGCGGAGACCTGGTCGTGGAGACCCTGGCCGGGCTCGGCGCGACCACCGTCTTCGGCCTGCCCGGCCAGCACGCCCTCGGCATGTTCGACGCCCTGCGCCGCTCCGACCTCAGGTACGTCGGCCTGCGCGTGGAGAACAACGCCGCCTTCGCGGCGGACGCGTACGGCCGCATCACCGGTGAGGCCGCCCCGCTGCTGCTGTCGACCGGGCCGGGCGCGCTGACCTCCCTGGCCGCGCTCCAGGAGGCGGCCGCCGCCTCCGCCCCGGTCCTGGCGATCAGCAGCCAGGTCCCGACGGCGGGCCTGGGCGGGGGCCGTCACGGCTACCTGCACGAACTCCCCGACCAGTCGGCGTCGTTCCGCGGTGTGGTGAAGTCGGTGCACACGGTCCGTACGCACTCCCAGATCCCGTCCGCGATCGCCGCGGCCTGGAAGTCGGCGCTCACCGCGCCGCACGGTCCCGTGTGGGTGGAGATCCCGCAGGACGTGCTGCTCGCGGAGACGGTGCTGCCGGTGGTGACGGCGATGGACGCCACCCCGGACGAGCTGCCCCCGCGCCCCGAACTGACCGCGCTGGCCGCCCACCTGCTGGAGAACGCCGCCCGCCCGGCGGTCATCGCGGGCGGGGGAGTGGTCCGCGCGGACGCCTCCGGCAAGCTGAGGCAGCTCGCCGAGCGGATCCAGGCCCCGGTGGTCACCACCCCCGGGGGCAAGGGCGCGTTCCCCTGGAACCACCCGCTGTCGCTGCAGTCCTGGATGGAGGACCGGCACACGACGGACTTCCTGGAGGACGCGGACGTGCTCCTGGTGGTGGGGTCGGGCCTGGGCGAACTCTCCTCGAACTACCACACGTTCAGGCCGCGCGGCCGGGTGATCCAGATCGAGGCCGACCTCGGCAAGCTGGAGTCCAACCACCCGGGCGTCGGCATCCACGCCGACGCCCGCCTCGCCCTCCAGGCGCTGCTGGAGACGGTGGAACCGCGCGAGGACGCGTCCGCGCCGGAGCGCGTCCGCACGCTGCTGGCGAAGGTCGCCGAACGCATCGCCGCCCAGGAACTCACCCTGGAACAGCGGGTGCTGACGGCGGTCCGCCGCGCCCTGCCCGCCGACTCGCCGTCCTTCTGGGACATGACGATCCTGGCCTACTGGGCCTGGTCCGCCTTCGACGCCAAGGGCCCCAACCGCCTGCACTCCGCGCAGGGCGCCGGCGGCCTCGGCTACGGCTTCCCCGCCGCCCTCGGCGCGGCGGTGGCCGACCCCACCCGTCCGGTGCTCGCGGTCTCCGGGGACGGCGGCGCCCTGTACTCCGTCGCCGAACTGGCCACGGCCCGCCAGTACGGCCTCGACGTCACCTGGCTCATCGTCGACGACGGCGGCTACGGCATCCTGCGCGAGTACATGACCGACGCCTTCGGCGAGCCCACGGCGACGGAACTGACCCGCCCCGACTACGTGGCGCTCGCCGAGTCGTTCGGGGTCCCGGGGGTCCGTACGACCCCCGAGACCCTGGAACGGGACCTCGCGAAGGCCCTGACGACACCGGGCCCGTCCGTCGTCGTGCTCCCGGCGCTCCTGCGGATGTTCGCGCCGACGCACCTGGGCTGAGCCCGGCGGGATCAGCAGCCGCCCGGGCCTACCCCGTCGATCCGCCCGCCGAAGTCACCGAGGTAGCGGGAGCGCCAGTCGCCGTTGAAGACGTCCCGCTTCTCGACCGGCTGCCAGTTCACGAAGCAGGCCCGGGTGCTCGCCACGAACGAGCCGACGTGGTCGTGGAGGCGGGGCGGCATGTCGCGGTAGCCGCTGCGCGCGGTCCACTCCCAGTAGTCGCCGCCGAAGCCCTCCTTGCTCCAGAAGCACACCGACCCGTCGGGGCAGGACGGGGGCGCGGCCGGCGCGGCGGACGCCGCGTGGGCCGGCAGCAGGAGCGCGGTCAGGGCGAGGACGGCGGCGAGGGACCAGGAACGAGTCTTCACGGCACTCTCCGGTGAGGTGTCGGGGAACGGGATCGCCCCGGCGGACGTGCCGGGGCGGTTCCATGCTCGCGGCGGGGCGGGCCGGACCCGCCCGGACCGCCGCCCACACCACCGGATGGAGCGAACCGGAGGCTCGGCGGCGTACTTCCCGCCGAACGCCGGGCCCGGACGCGCGGGGCGTGCGCGCCCGGCGTCGCCGGATCGGCCCGGCTCACCTCGGGTGGCCGGCTTCCCCCCGCGCGCAGCATGCCGATCACTCGACCGGCTGCGGAAGCGGTCCGGTGCGCGAAGGGTTCCCTGAGGCCGCGGGTCTCCCGACCGGGTCGCCGTCGGACGCGGCGACCACCCTGGGCGCGGGGAGGCGGACGGCTTGCCCGGGGATTCCGCGTGGCGGACGTGCGGACCCTGCGTGACGAGCAGGAGCTGTCCTCCCTCGAGCCCCGGGGCGGGCCCGTGTCCGCCCCGGCGGGAAGCACGCCCCGACCGCCTCACCCCGGCAGCTCGCCCGCCACCCGAGGCCCCCGGCTACGCCAAGATCCCGCCGGGGCACCCCGCCCCGGCCGGGAACCGGTGGACGGGCCGCGGTCGCGGTGCCCGGCGGCCTCGCGCCGGGCACCGCGGGGACCGGTCCGTCACCAGATCGCCTCGACCCACTCCGGGTGGTCGATGAACGGGTTCCGGTTGTGCTGGTAGGAGTCGAAGATGACGTCGTTGCGGCGCTTCTCGAAGGAGCTCGGCGGGTCCTGCTCGTGCCACTGCTTCAGCACCGGGAGGCGGCCGTGGTACGGGGCGCTGCCGTTGGTGACGGAGTCGTTGGGCTCCAGGTCGGGCCAGCCGTCGGTGCCCTCGTAGCGCACGGCCATGTAGAGGACCATGCGGGCGACGTCGCCCTTGACCTCGTCGCGGGGCTCGAAGGAGTCCGAGTCGGTGAGGCTGCCGCCGCCGCCGGCGACCGCGCTGCCGCCGTTGTCGAAGTCCTTGTTGCCGCGGATCGAGTTGACCCGGACGTCCTCGGGGCGCAGGTGGTGCAGGTCGGTGCCGGGACCGGTGGACGTGCCGAAGTCGCCGTGGGACTTGGCCCAGACGTGCTCGCGGTTCCAGTCGCCGGTGTCACCGCCGTTGAGGGACTTGCTGCGGGAGACGCCCGAGTACAGCAGGATCACGTTGCCGCTGTTGTCCGGGTCCTGGTCGGTGACCTTCAGGGCGTTCCAGACGGCCGAGTACGACAGCTTCGTCTGGTCGCTGATGATCGTGTGCAGGGAGTCCTTGAGCGCCGGACCGGTCCTGCCGATCGCGTCGGCGTAGTAGGTGTCGTCGTACGCGGTGGTCGCGGCGCCGGCGGAGGGCGCGGTCAGTACGGGAACGGTGAGGCCGACCAGGGCGGCGGACGCGGCCAGGGCGACGGTCTTCCAGCGGCGGCGTATGGGGGTCACGGGCATGTGGGGGACGTCCGATCTACGCGAGTTGAAGGAACAACCGGCAGCAGCGTGACATGGACATGTATGCGCCAGGGTGAAGGCGAGGTGGCGGTCGTGTGTCGGTAAGAGGGGAACGGGCGTCACCGAGCCGCCCTACGGTGACGCCCATGCGCCTGAGAACCCTCCTCACCACCGCCACCGCCGCCCTCGCGGTGGCCGGCTGCCTGACCGCCGCCGCACCCGTGAGCGCCGCACCCGCGGGTGCCGCGCCGCGCCACGCCTGCTCGCCGTCCGTCTCCCTCGACCGCTTCTCCGACGCGCTGGACAAGACGACGCACGAGGGCGCCTTCGTCGGCAACCTCTCCGCGCTCGCCGTCGACGAGGCCGGCTCGCTCGCCGCCCTCTCCGACCGTTCCGCCCTGTTCCGGCTGGACGCCCGGACCCTCGAACCCGAGGGGGTCGTCCCGCTCGCCGACGAGAGCGGCGGCGCGCTCGACGCGGAAGGGCTGGTCGTCGACAGGGACGGCACGTACCTCGTCTCCTCCGAGACCGGGCCCTCGGTGCGCCGCCACTCCCGCGACGGGAAGGTCCTCGACCGGCTCCCCGTGCCCGACGCCCTCCGCACCGCCCCCGAGGGCCCCGCCCGGGCCAACGGCACCTTCGAGGGACTGACCCTCCTCCCCGGCGGCCGCACCCTGCTCGCGTCGATGGAGCACCCCCTCGCCGGGGACCCCGCCGACCTGGTCCGTTTCCAGACCTGGCAGCGCACCGCGCACGGCCGCTTCCGGCTCGGCGCCCAGTACACCTACCGGACCGACCCCGGCCTCGGCGTCTCCGAGGTCACCGCCACCCCCGACGGGCGCCTGCTCGTCCTGGAGCGCGGCTTCGCCTCCGGCGTCGGCAACACCGTCCGCCTCCACCTGGCCCACCGGCACCGCACCACGTTCGACAAGACCCTCCTCGCCGACCTGGCCGACTGCCCCTCCCTGGGCGCCCCCGCGAAGCAGCCCCAGCCCAACCCCCTCCTCGACAACATCGAGGGCATGACGGTCACGGGCCGCGCGAAGGGCCGCCTGAACGTCCTCCTGGTGAGCGACGACAACCAGAACGACGTCCAGACGACCCGCTTCTACGCTCTCCGCGTACGCCTCTGATCATTGCGGAGGGATGAAATCCGTTCCTGATCGCGTTGGTGCCTTCCGGCAGACCAGGTCGAACGGAGGGCACCGCGTGACACCGCAACGGGGATGGGCACGGCGACTGGCCGGATACGCGTGGCGGCACCCCAGGGACGTCGTCCTGGCCCTCGGCTCCTCCCTCGGCGGCATGGCCGTGATGGCGCTGGTCCCGCTGATCACCAAGGTGATCATCGACGACGTGATCGGCGACCACAGCCGCGCCATGGCCCCCTGGGCGGGCGCCCTGATCGGTGCCGCGCTCGTCGTCTACGTCCTCACCTACGTCCGCCGCTACTACGGCGGCCGGCTCGCCCTCGACGTCCAGCACGACCTGCGGACCGAGATGTACGGGACGATCACCCGGCTCGACGGCAGACGCCAGGACGAGCTGTCCACCGGGCAGGTCGTCGGACGGGCCACCAGCGACCTCCAGCTGATCCAGGGCCTGCTCTTCATGCTGCCGATGACCATCGGCAACCTCCTGCTGTTCCTGATCTCCCTGGTGATCATGGCGTGGCTGTCACCGGCGCTCACCCTCGTCGCCCTCGCCGTCGCCCCCGCCCTGTGGTGGATCGCCAGGCGCAGCCGCACCCGGCTGCACCCCTCCACCTGGTACGCGCAGGCCCAGGCGGCCGCCGTGGCCGGCGTGGTCGACGGCGCGGTCAGCGGCGTCCGCGTGGTGAAGGGCTTCGGGCAGGAGGACCAGGAGACCGGCAAGCTGCGCGAGGTCGGCCGGCGGCTGTACGCGGGGCGGCTGCGCACCATCCGGCTGAACTCCCGGTACACCCCCGCCCTCCAGGCCGTCCCCGCCCTCGGCCAGGTGGCGATGCTGGCGCTCGGCGGGTGGCTGGCCGTGCGCGGGAACATCACGCTGGGCACGTTCGTCGCCTTCTCCACCTACCTCGCCCAGCTCGTCGGCCCGGTCCGGATGCTCGCGATGGTCCTCACCGTCGGCCAGCAGGCCCGTGCGAGCACCGAGCGCGTGCTGGAGCTGGTCGACACCGAGCCGTCCCTGACCGACGGCACCAAGGAGCTGCCCGCCGACGCGCCCGCGACCGTCGAGTTCGACGACGTCTCCTTCGGCTACGACCCCGAGCACCCCGTCCTCGACGGCCTCTCCTTCGAGATCCGCCCCGGCGAGACCCTCGCGGTCGTCGGCGCCTCCGGCTCCGGCAAGTCCACCGTCTCCCTGCTCCTGCCGCGCTTCTACGACGTCACGCGCGGCGCGGTCCTCGTCGGCGGCCACGACGTGCGCGAGCTGACCGCCGAGTCCCTGCGGGCGGCGATCGGCCTGGTCCCGGAGGACTCCTTCCTCTTCTCCGACACCGTGCGCGCCAACATCGCCTACGGCCGCCCGGACGCCACCGACGAGCAGATCACCGCCGCCGCCCGCGCGGCGCAGGCCGACCGGTTCATCACCGAGCTGCCCGACGGCTACGACACCACCGTCGGCGAGCACGGCCTGACCCTCTCCGGCGGCCAGCGCCAGCGCATCGCGCTCGCCCGCGCGATCCTCACCGACCCGCGCCTGCTGGTCCTGGACGACGCGACCTCCGCCGTGGACGCGCGCGTCGAGCACGAGATCCACGAGGCGCTGAAGGAGGTCATGCGGGGCCGTACCACCCTGCTGATCGCCCACCGCCGCTCCACCCTCAACCTGGCCGACCGCATCGCCGTCCTCGACGCCGGCCGGCTCGCCGACATCGGCACCCACGACGAGCTCCAGCGGCGCTCGGCCCTCTACCGCCGGCTGCTCACCGACCCCGACGAGCTGGGTGCCGTCTCCCCGGGCCACACCCCGCCCGCCGGACCGCAGGAGGAGGACACCTCCGTCCGCGCGGAGCTGGACGCCGAGTTCGACGCCGAGCGCGGGGTCACGCCCCGGCTGTGGACGGGTGACCGCGAGCCCAAGGACACCGCCCTGTCCGGCACCCCGGCCACCCCGGAACTCCTCGCCCAGGTCGAGGCGCTGCCCCCGGCCACCGACGTCCCCGACGTCGACGAGGCCCGCGCCGTCCGTCCGGAGGACTCCTACGGCCTGCGCCGCCTGCTGCGCGGCTTCGGCCTGCCGCTCCTGGTCAGCCTCGGGCTCGTCGCCGTGGACGCCGGCATGGGCCTGCTGCTGCCGGTGCTGATCCGGCACGGCATCGACCAGGGCGTCACCCAGGCCGCCCTCGGCGCGGTCTGGGCCGCCTCACTGCTCGCCCTGCTCGCCGTGGTCGCCCAGTGGGCGGCGCAGACCGGCGAGATCCGGATGACCGGACGCACCGGCGAGCGCGTCCTGTACGCGCTCCGGCTGAAGATCTTCGCCCAGCTCCAGCGGCTCGGCCTCGACTACTACGAGCGCGAGCTGACCGGCCGGATCATGACCCGGATGACCACCGACGTCGACGCCCTGTCCACGTTCCTGCAGACGGGCCTGGTGACGGCGTTCGTCTCGGTGGTCACCTTCTTCGGCATCATGGTCGCCCTGCTGGTGATCGACGTGCAGCTCGCCCTGGTCGTCTTCGCCACGCTGCCCCCGCTGGTCGTCGCCACGTACTTCTTCCGCCGGGCCAGCGTGAAGGCGTACGAGCTGGCCCGCGAGCGCGTGTCCGTGGTCAACGCCGACCTGCAGGAGTCGGTGGCCGGGCTGCGGATCGTGCAGGCCTTCCGCCGGGAGCGGGACGGCGGCCGCCGGTTCGCCGAGCGCAGCGCGAGCTACCGCGGCGCCCGGGTCCGGGGCCAGTGGCTGATCTCGGTCTACTTCCCGTTCGTGCAGTTCCTGTCCTCGACGGCGGCCGCGGCGGTGCTGATCGTGGGCGGCGCCCGGGTCGACGACGGGACGCTGACGACCGGTGCGCTGGTGGCGTACCTGCTCTACATCGACCTGTTCTTCGCCCCCGTGCAGCAGCTCTCCCAGGTCTTCGACGGCTACCAGCAGGCGTCCGTCTCGCTCGGCCGCATCCAGGAGCTGCTGCGCGAGCCGACCTCCACCAGGACCGCCGACAAACCGCTCGACGTGCCGTCCCTGCGCGGGGAGATCGCCTTCGAGGACGTGCACTTCGCCTACGGGACCGGTGACGAGGCCGAGGAGGCGCTCGGCGGGATCGACCTGCGCATCCCCGCCGGACAGACCGTCGCCTTCGTCGGCGAGACCGGCGCCGGCAAGTCCACCCTGGTCAAGCTGGTGGCCCGGTTCTACGACCCCACCGGCGGCCGGGTCACCGTCGACGGCACGGACGTGCGGGACCTGGACATCACGGCGTACCGGCACCGGCTCGGCGTCGTCCCGCAGGAGGCGTACCTCTTCCCCGGCACCGTCCGCGACGCCATCGCCTACGGCCGCCCGGACGCCACCGACGCGGAGGTGGAGGCGGCGGCCCGCGCGGTCGGCGCGCACGAGATGATCGCCACCCTGGAGGGCGGCTACCTGCACGAGGTCGCCGAGCGCGGCCGCAACCTCTCCGCCGGACAGCGCCAGCTGATCGCGCTGGCCCGCGCCGAGCTCGTCGACCCGGACATCCTGCTGCTCGACGAGGCCACGGCGGCGCTGGATCTGGCCACCGAGGCCCAGGTCAACCAGGCCACCGACCGGCTGGCGGGCCGCCGCACCACGCTGGTCGTCGCCCACCGCCTGACCACCGCCGCCCGCGCCGACCGGGTGGTCGTCATGGACCACGGGCGGGTCGCGGAGGACGGCACGCACGAGGAGCTGCTGGCCCGCGACGGGCGGTACGCCGAGCTGTGGCGGACGTTCATCGGGCAGGCCGAGCCGGAGGAGCCGGTCGGCGCCTCCCGGTGACCTCCGTGCCGGGTGCGCAACCATCCGGCCTACGCCACGCGTCCGTACACCCGTACGCCGTTGGTCGCGGCAGGCGCGGTACGGGAAGGGACGACAGTGGGCAGTGGAGCGATACGCCGGCGACTCGCGCTCGGCCTGGCCGTGCTGACCGCCGCGGGGCTGCTCGCCGTCGCCGCACCGGGCGACGCGCACGCCGCCGCGCACTGCCCCGGA
Organism: Streptomyces griseomycini; assembly: GCF_014203535.1. Classification (GTDB taxonomy): domain Bacteria; phylum Actinomycetota; class Actinomycetes; order Streptomycetales; family Streptomycetaceae; genus Streptomyces; species Streptomyces griseomycini. The sequence goes on along the minus strand of NZ_JACHJI010000009.1, from coordinate 99,277 downwards.
CGCAAGGTGCGCACCCTGCCGTTCTCCACCGGCTCGGTGGTCGTCTACAAGCGCGGCGGCTACGTCTGCGCCGTCACCCTCGCCGGGAAGCCCGGCACCCCGCGGAAGATGTCGGTGAGCGTGCGGGCGCGCGGCGGCCGGGCGGTCGTCGACGAGGGCCGCTTCAAGTACCACGCCGGCCCGGTGACCGTGCACGCCGGACGCCGCTGCGTGTGGGTGAAGGGCGGGGTCGGGGGCGGGGCGGTCAGCTCCGGCTGGATCCTGTGCTGAACTCCCCGCCCGCACAGGGTTTTCCCTATGTCCCCTGGTGCTGCGGGGAGTCGGTCCGCTAGCTTCCGGCGCACATCTGTCTCACAGGGGAGTGCGCATGCGCAAGGCGCTCAGATGGCTGCTGGCGCTCGCGGTGCTCATAGGCACCATGAGCACGGCCGGGGCGGCCACCGCCGCCGAGCCGGAGGCCACCGGCACCACCGACATCAAGGAGAGACTGCTCTCCGTTCCGGGCATGAGCCTGATCGAGGAGAAGCCGTACACCGGCTACCGCTTCTTCGTCCTGAACTACACCCAGCCGGTCGACCACCGCAGGCCCTCGAAGGGCACGTTCCAGCAGCGGATCACGGTGCTGCACAAGGACGTCACCCGGCCGACCGTCTTCCACACCGGCGGCTACAGCGTCTCCACCACGCCCCGCCGCAGCGAGCCGACCCAGATCGTGGACGGCAACCAGGTCTCCATGGAGTACCGCTTCTTCACCCCGTCCCGGCCCGACCCGGCCGACTGGTCCAAGCTGGACATCTGGCAGGCCGCCAGCGACCAGCACCGCATCTTCACGGCGCTGAAGAAGATCTACCCCGAGAACTGGATCTCCACCGGCGGCTCCAAGGGCGGCATGACCGCCACCTACTACGAGCGCTTCTACCCGCGCGACATGGACGGCGTCGTCGCCTACGTCGCCCCCAACGACGTGGTGAACAAGGAGGACTCGGCCTACGACCGCTTCTTCGCCCGCGTCGGCACCGAGGAGTGCCGCGACCGGCTGAACGGGGTGCAGCGCGAGGCGCTGGTGCGCCGTGAGCCGCTGAAGGAGAAGTACGAGGCGTACGCCGCCGAGAACGGCTACACCTTCGACACCATCGGCAGCCTGGACCGGGCGTACGAGGCCGTCGTCCTCGACTACGTGTGGGGCTTCTGGCAGTACAGCACCCTGGCCGACTGCGAGCAGATCCCGGCGGACGCGGAGAACGCCACCGACGAGGAGATCTGGGACTCCGTCAACACCGTCTCCGGCTTCTCGTTCTACACCGACCAGGGCCTGAGCCCGTACACGCCGTACTACTACCAGGCGGGTACGCAGCTGGGCGCGCCGACGATCCGCTTCCCGCACATCGAGAAGAAGTACGTCCGCTACGGCTACCAGCCGCCGCGCAACTTCGTCCCCCGCTCGATCCCGATGGAGTTCGAGCCGTCGGCCATGCGGGACGTCGACCGCTGGGTCCGCCACAACGCGCGGCACATGCTGTTCGTCTACGGCGAGAACGACCCGTGGGGCGCCGAGCCGTTCCGCCTGGGACACGGTGCGCGTGACTCCTACGTCCTCACCGCCCCCGGCATGAACCACGGCGCCAACGTGGCCGGTCTGGCCGCGAAGGAGAAGGCGTTCGCCACGGCCCGCATCCTCGACTGGGCGGGCGTCGCCCCGAGCGCGGTCCGGGAGAACCCGGCGGCGGCCAAGCCGCTGGCGAAGTTCGACGCCAAGCTGGACAAGCGCGGCGTGGAGCACGAGCGGACGCTGCGCCCGTAGGGCGCGCCGACCGGGCGGCACTCCACCGGACGGGACTACACCGGGCGGGCGCAGCCCACCGGTGTCGTCCCGCCGAGCCGCACGTAGAGGGCCGTGGACGCCGGGCACTCCGACCGGCTGTCCACGGCCTTCGTCACCTTGTACTGCGGCTTCCGCTCGCCCGTGCCGTCGCACGCCGTCTCGCGGACCTTGCCGTCGCCCAGGTCGTGGACGCAGTCCCCGACGATGGTGCGCGGACCGCCCCCGCCGCCCGGATCGCCCGGGTGCGGCGGCTGGAGGTTGCGCATGCAGGCGTAGCCCTGCGGCACCGCGCCGTCGCCGTCCTCGTCGGAGGAGGGGCGCTGCTCGCTGATGTGCAGCACGAAGTCCGTGGTCGCCGGGCAGCGCGGCCCGTCGCGCACGGTGCCGTCGTGGCGGGCGACGACCCGGGCCGCGGCCCGTTCGCTCGCGCAGGACACCTCGGTGAAGCTGGTCCGGCCGAAGGAGCTGCACTCGTCGATCGCGAGGAACACCGCCCCGTACCCGGACGGCCGGGCCGGTGCCGGCGACGCGGTCGCCGTCCGCCGCTCGCCGGGGCGGTCCTCCCGCCCGGTGCCGCCGCCCGGTGCGCTCTGACAGCCCGTCAGCAGGGCCGCGAGCACGCACACCGCCACCGGATAAGTTCTCACCCGCATCGCCATCCCCCCGAACACCCCCGTCCAGCGTGACCCGCCGCAGCGGGCCACGCCAGACGGACGGGGTGCTTTGCGCATGTTGGGGACGGTGCGCCGGGTGTGCGGCGTACGCGGGCTACGACCGCGTCGGTACGCGCGGCGGGGTCACCGGTACCGCAGCCCGTGCCCGACGGGATACAGCACCGTCGCCGGGTCGTCCGCCCGCTGCACCGGCACCGGCAGCGTCCCGCGCGGATCCACGCGGCCCGCGATCACCCGTGCCGCCGCCCGCAGTTCGACGTCGGTCCAGGAGTACGCCGCGAGGTACGCCGGGACGCCGGGCAGGTGGGCCACGTCGTACGGGTTGCGGATCGCCACCGCCACCACCGGCCGGCCGGTCGCCAGGAGCTGCTCGACCAGCGTCTTCTGGCGGCTGCCCGCCGTGACGTTGTACGTCCCGACGACCACCGCGTCCGCGTCCCGCGCCGCCGCCACCGCCGCGGCGACGGTCGCGGCGGACGGCGCGGTGCCGGTGGACAGGGCGGTGGCGGTGAAGCCCAGCCCGGTCAGCGCGTCCGCGAGCACACCGGTCGGCGGCCCGGTGGTACCGGACGGCGAGGCCGGATCGGCGCCGACCACCAGCAGCTTCGGCTGCCTGCGCCGGGACAGCGGCAGCAGGCCGCCCTCGTTGACCAGCAGGGTGGTGGTGCGTTCGGCGACCCGGTCGGCCGCGGCCAGGTGCGCGCGGGTGCCGACGGCGCGGTCGACGCCGGCGTGGCTGACGTAGGGGTCCTCGAACAGGCCCAGCTTCGCCTTCAGCCGCAGGACGCGCAGGATCGACTCGTCGAGCCGGTCCTCGGTGAGCTCGCCGTCCCGGACGGCCCGCAGCACCGCGTTCCAGGCGACGTCCAGGGAGGGCGGGTTGAGGAGCTGGTCCACGCCCGCCTTCAGGGCCAGCACCGGCACCCGGTCGTCGCCGTACTTGGTGCGCACGCCCTCCATGCCGAGGGAGTCGGTGACCACGACCCCGTCGTAGCCGAGCTCCTCGCGCAGGATGCCGGTGAGGATCGGGCGGGAGAGGGTGGCCGGGTCCTCGGAGCCGTCGAGCGACGGGACGACGATGTGGGCCGTCATGATCGAGTCGATGCCCGCGGCGATCGCGGCCTCGAACGGCGGGGCGTCGAGCCGCTCCCACTCCTCGCGGGTGTGGTGGATGTACGGGAGCTTGGCGTGGCTGTCGTCGACCGTGTCGCCGTGCCCGGGGAAGTGCTTGGCGGTCGCCGCCACCCCCGAGTGCTGGTACCCGGCGACCTCGGCGGCCACCAGCCGCGCCACGGCGCCCGGTTCGGATCCGAAGGACCGGACGCCGATGACCGGGTTGGCCGGGTCGACGTTCACGTCGGCCACCGGGGAGTAGTTCTGGCGGATGCCCAGGGCGCGCAGTTCGCGCCCGGCGATCCGGCCGAGGGTGCGGGCGTCGGACCGCGAACCGCCCGCGCCGACGGCCATCGCGCCGGGGAACAGGGTGGCGGGCTCGCCCACGCGGGCCACGATGCCGTGCTCCTGGTCGGTGGAGACCAGCACCGGCAGCCCGCGCGGCAGACCGAGGGACGCCTTCTGGATGCCGTTGGACAGGTCGGCGATCTGGTGCGGCTCGCGGGTGTTGTGCGCCCAGGCGAAGTAGATGATGCCGCCGACCCGGTACTTCTCGAGCAGTTCGGCGGCCGTGCGGACGCCGATCTCCCGGAGGTTGGCGTCGACGTCGGCCTGGTCCGGGTCGGTGGCGGAGTGGCCGTAGACCCGCATCACGAACAGCTGGCCGACCTTCTCCTCGAGCGTCATCCGGGAGACGAGGGCGCGCAGCCTTCTGTCGTCGGGGGCGGAGGGACCGGCGGCGCGGGCGGTGCCGGCGGCCGCCAGGGCGGTGGTGACGCCCGCCGTCGCGGCGAGGACGGTGCGTCTGGACGGACGTGCGGTGTTTCCCGTGCTTCCCGTGCTGCTGTCGGGCACGTGCGCTCCTTTGGGAGGTGATCCGCGGGGACCGGGGATCCACTGAAGGAAACTGCCAGGAGGTCACCAATATCCGGGAAGTTTCTGCCAGTCAAGGGAATGCACAGTAACCGGGGAGGGGCCGTCATCGGCGCAGTCGGAGGGGGGCGCGCCGATGACGGCGTGCTGCCGGCCGCGGCACGGCGGAGAGGGTAGGTCAGCGATCGCAGCCAGCAGCGAGGGCCGACACCGCACCACGGAGACTCATCCGGCAGCCTGCACATGGGACGGGCGGGGGCCCGGACGGGTTCCCCGCTCCCGGCGGATTTCCCGAAGTCGGGACCGGGGGTTCGGCTGGGGTCAGCGGGGCGTGTGCGCCGAGACCTCGGGCCAGTGCGCGCGCAGCGTGCGGACCGTCTCCGCGATCGCCGGGCGGCGGGCCGCGCCCGTGCGCCACAGCGCGTACAGCCGCCGTACGGGCAGGGGGTCGAGCGGCACCTCCACCACCCCCTCGGGCAGCGGGCCGCGCCCCAGCCGGGGGATCAGCGCGACGCCGAGCCCGGCCGCGACCAGGGCGACCAGGGTCGGGTTCTCGTCGGCCTGGTGGACGATCTCGGGTTCGTGCCCGGCGGTGCGCAGGGTGCGCACCAGCCACTCGTGACAGACCCGCCCCGGCGGCTGGCAGATCCACCGCTCGCCTCCCAGCTCCTCCCGCCGCACCGCCGTGCGCCCCGCGAACGGGTGCCCCTCGGGCACCAGCAGGTCGCACAGGTCGTCCCCGATGACCGCCTGCTCCACGCCCGCCGGGGCCGGCAGCGGGGCGATGTCCCAGTCGTGCGCGACGACCAGGTCGACCGCGCCCTTGGCCACCAGGTCCACGGAGAGGTGCGGGTCGATCTCGGTGAGCCGGGTGTCGAGCGCGGGGTGCCGCCGGGCCAGGTCGGCCAGCACCGGCGGCATGAGGCCGCGCGCCGCCGACGCGAACGCCGCGACGGTCAGCCGCCCGGCCGGCACCCCGCGCCGCTCCTCCAGCTCGGTCTCCGCCCGCTCCACGATCGCCAGCAGCTCCCGCGCGGCCGCGACGAGCTGGTGCGCCTCGTCGGTCAGCCGCACGCCCCGGCCCTCCCGCTCCAGCAGGACGGTCCGGGTCTCCCGCTCCAGCTTGGCGATCTGCTGGGAGACGGCGGAGGAGGTGTACCCGAGCGCCACCGCGGCGGCGCCGACGGTGCCGTGGACGGAGACGGCGTGCAGGGCGCGCAGACGCTGGAGGTCGAGCATGGACGGCTCCCCGATCGAGCAATCGATTAGCGGTGCTTCATCCAACCATGCAGGAATCGTCGCTGGTGCTGAAGCGTCGCGGGCGGCGACCCTCGACGCATGCGACCTTCCCACCTGCTGCTCGCCGTCCTCGTCAGCGCCGTCTGGGGCGTGAACTTCACCGTCATCGAGATCGGGCTCGACCACTTCCCGCCGCTGCTCTTCTCCGCCCTGCGCTTCCTGGTGGCGGCGCTGCCCGCGGTGTTCCTCGTGGGGCGGCCCAAGGTGGCGTGGAAGTGGGTCGTCGGGGTGGGACTGGCGCTGGGGGTGGCCAAGTTCGGGCTGCTGTTCGTCGGCATGGACGCGGGGATGCCGGGCGGGCTGTCCTCCCTGGTGCTCCAGGTCCAGGCGGTGTTCACGGCCCTGTTCGCCTTCGCCCTCCTCGGCGAACGCCCCTCCCGCGTCCGCCTGGTGGGCATGGCGGTGGCGCTGGCGGGGATCGGCGTCGCGGCGGTCGACGAGGGCGCCTCGGGCCCGCTCGGCGGCTTCGCCCTGGTCGTCGCGGCGGCGGCCTGCTGGGGCGTCTCGAACATCCTGACCCGCAGGGCGGCGCCCCCGGACGCCCTGAACTTCATGATCTGGGTGAGTACGGTGCCGGTGCTCCCGCTGCTGGCCCTGTCGCTCCTGCTGGAGGGCCCCGAACGGGACCTCGAGGCGCTGGCCGGCCTGGACTGGCGGGGCGCGGGCACGGTGCTCTTCGTCGCCTGGATCGCCACGGTGTTCGGCTTCGGCGCCTGGGGGTGGCTGCTGCGCCGCCACCCCGCCTCCACGGTCGCGCCCTTCTCCCTGCTGGTGCCGGTCTTCGGGATGTCGTCGGCCGCGCTGTTCCTGGGCGAGGCGGTGACCCCGCTCCGGTGGTGCGCGGCGGCGCTGCTGGTGGGCGGCGTGGCGATGGCGTCGGTGACGCGGCGCCCCCCGGCCCCTTCGGTCCCCGCCGCGGACGCCCCGGCGCCGGAGGCGGCCGCCGGCCGGTCGTGAGGGGCGCGTGCGGCGCCGGGAAACCCGTTCGACGGCGCGGGGCGGGTACGGAAGACTTCCCGGCGTTCCACGAAGGCCGGCCCGGGTGGCCGCGGAGGGAGGGCACACGGTGGGTTTCGTCCTGGAAGGTCCCGTTCTCCAGGGGGCGTCGGTGCGGCTGGAGCCGCTGGAGCACCGGCACGCGGCCGACCTGGCCCTGGCGGCGGAGGAGGACCGGGACACCTACGCGTACACCTGGGTGCCGAGGGCCGGCGAGGTCGGCGCCTACGTCGACGCGCAGCTCGCCCGCGCGGCGACCGGCCGGCTGGCCCCCTACGCGCAGGTCTCGCTCGCCACGGGCCGGGCGGTGGGCGCCACGTCGTACTGGGAGCCCCGCTCCTGGCGGGACGACGACCGGCTCGACGCGATCGAGGTCGGCTTCACCTGGCTGGCCCGGTCCGCCCAGGGCACGGGCCTGAACGCCGAGTCCAAGCTCCTCCTCTTCGGCCACGCCTTCGAGCAGTGGGGCGTCGCGCGCGTCGACCTGAAGACGGACGCCCGCAACACCCGTTCCCGCACGGCGATCGAGCGCACGGGCGCCCGCCTCGAGGGCGTGCTGCGCAACTGGTCCCGCTCCTGGGCGCCGGGCGAGGAGGGCCGGCTGCGCGACTCCGCGATCTACTCGATCACGGCCGGGGAGTGGCCGGAGTGCCGGCGCCGGCTGGAGGAGCGGGTGACTGCGGGCACGGCGAGAACGGCGTGACCCGGGGCGCCGCGCACCCCGGCCGGGCAAGGGGCGCCCGACGCGCCGGCCACGGACCCGGGGCGTGGTGTTTCCGGTGGCGGGCCGGGACTGTGGTGCTCCCGCCGGGGAGCCGGGGGGCGTGGTGCGCCCCGGTGGTGGGCCGAGGGTGCGGTGCTCCCGGCGGGGAACCGAGGGCCGTGGGGCTTCCCGGAGGTGGGCCGGGGGCTGTGGTGTGCCCCGGAGGTGGGCCGGGGCCGTGATCCTCCCGGCGGGAACCGGAGCCGTGGTGCTTTCGGCGGCGGGGCGGCGTGTGGTCGCCCTACGGTGACGGCCCGTGGGGGGCGGTCGATGCGGTGCGGCCGGTCAGTGCTCTTCCGGCGCGGGCGCGCCGTCGCGCAACTCCGGCGTGCTCGCGCCGACGTGGAACACCGCGAGCAGGCACAGCAGCCCGCCGACCACCAGGGCCGTCGCGCCCGAGGTCGCGCCGGCCACCAGCCCCGCACGCACGTTGCCCAGGTGGGGACCGGCCTGTCCGACGATCGTCTCGGCGGCCGTGACCCGGCCCAGCAGGGCGTCGGGTGTGCGGGTCTGCACGATCGTGGTGCGGGAGAGCACCGACAGGGCGTCGGCCGCGCCGGCCAGGACCAGCAGCCCCAGGCCCGCCCACGGGCTGCTCGTGAGGCCGAACGCGGCCAGCGCGGCACCCCAGGCGCCCGCGCCCCAGAGCATGACGAGGCCGGGCCGGCCCCGGTGGGTCACCGCACCGGAGAGCGCGGACGCCAGGACGCCGCCGACCGCGAGTGCCGACAGGAACAGGCCGAGCGTGCGCGGATCGCCGCCGAAACGCTCCTCGTTGACCAGCGGGAAGAGACTGGTGGGCATCGACAGGACCGTCGCGGCGAGGTCGGTGGCGAGCGCGCCGCGCACCACCCGGTGGCCGGCCATGAAGCGCAGGCCGTCCAGCACCCCGTGCAGACCGGCCCGTGACGGCTCCCCCTCGGGCGGCAGCGCGGGCAGACCGAACGCGCCGTAGAAGGAGAGGAGGAAGCTCAGCGCGTCGATCAGGTAGCAGACGCCGATGCCGAACCAGCCGAGCAGCAGGCCCCCGAGCGCGGGGCCGACGAGCATCATCGCCTGGCCGGTGACCTGGTTGAGCGCGAGCCCGGCGGCCACCTGCTCCTTGGGCAGCAGGCGCGGGACGAACACCCCGGCCGCGGGAGCGCCGACCGCCGCGCAGGCGGACTGCGCCGCGACCAGCGCGAGCACCCCGGCCACCGGTACGTGCCCGGTGAAGCCCTGGACCGCGAGCAGCAGCGAGCAGACCGCCTGGCCGACCGTCGCGCCCAGGTAGATCCGGCGCCGGTCGCCCCGGTCGGCCCAGGCCCCGGCGAACAGCCCGAAGCAGACCATCGGCAGCGCCTGCGCGAGGCCCACCGCACCGCTCCAGGCCGCGCTGTGCGTCATCTCCCAGACCTGGTACATGACGGTGACCATGGTCATGAAGCTGCCGAGCACGGACACCGTCCGCCCGATCAGCAGCCGCCGGAAGACCGGGGACGTGCGCAGGGGCCGCACGTCGAGCAGGGTGCGGGTGAGGCTCATGACGGGACGGCGGGGAGGGGCGCGGGCTGAGGCACGCGCGGACGCTACCCGCTCGTGCGCGGCCCGGGCGAGTGAATTTCCGGCGCGGGTCCCGCCCGGCGGTCCGCTCCGGCGGCGCCGGTGTGTCAGACCGACTCGTTGAGGAGGCGGGCGAGGTGTTCGCGGCCGGGGGCGAGGAGGCCGGGGAGCGGGGCGGCGTCGGCGTACCAGCGCTTCTCGTACTCCCAGCACAGCCAGCCGTCCCAGTCGTGGCGGGAGAGGACCTCCACGCAGTCGGCCAGGGGGAGGACGCCGGCCCCGAGGGGGAGCGGGGTCGTGTCGTCGGCGGAGGCGATGTCCTTGACCTGGACGTAGCCGAGGTGGGGGGAGAGGGCCGCGAAGCTCTCCACGGGCTGCTCGCCGCCGAGCCAGGTGTGCATCACGTCCCACAGGGCCCCCACCCGGCGGTGGCCGACCAGGCCGAGGACCCGCATCGCGTCGGCGGCGGTGCGGTGCGAGTCGTGGGTCTCCAGCAGGATGCGGACGTCGAGGTCGGCGGCGTACTCGGCGGCCGTGCCCAGCCGGCGGGCGGCCGTCGCGTCCGCCTCCTCGGGGCTCTGCCCGGGGGCGCCGCCCGGGAAGACGCGGACGAAGGGGGCGCCGAGGTCGCGGGCGAGGTCGAGCAGGGCGCGGACCTCGGTGAGGACCGGGTCGTCGTCGCCCGGCGCGGCCACCCGGGCGTACCCGGCGACGCCCAGCACCTCGACCCCGGCCGCCTCGAACGCGGCGGCGGCGTCGGCGCGTTCCGCGGGGGTGAGGCCGGGGTGCACCGGTTCCTCGGGGTGGGCGCGCAGTTCGACGCCGTGGTAGCCGTGTTCGGTCGCGAGGCGGAGCACGTCGGCCAGGGGCAGGCCGGGGACACCGAGGGTGGAGAACGCCAGCTTCATGGGGACGAACCTACCCGCGTCCCCCGGGGCGACTCCCCCTCGTCCCGCGGATGTCGCGCGCGGGCCCGGGCGGAGGAGCGACACCGTGACCGGTGCGCCCGTCCCGCCGGCGCCCCCGTCCCGCCGGTGCGTCCGGGCGGCCGCGTGTCCTGCCGCGAGCGGGTGCTTCGTGGTCGCGCCGTGCCGCCGACGTGCTCAGGGCGGCTGTCACGCCCCTCTCGCCGCCGTGCCCACTCCGCGGGCGCGCCCGCGAGGCCGCCGTGCCCGCCGCCGTGGCGCCACCGCCGGCACCCCGCCGCCTGTGCACCGCCGCCGGCGCGAGGCGGTGGACCGGCGGGCACGGCACCGCGGCGGACGTGGTGCGGCGGCGGGACGTGTGCGGCGGCCGACGCAGCGCCGGGCGCGACGCGTCCCCCGGCGGTGCCGGGCGCGGCCTACGCCCGCGGCGCCCCGCTGGACCCCCGCACCATCAACTCCCCCCGCACCGATGCGACCCCGCCCGGCGGCGGCTCCTCGCGGCCCATGGCGATGCGCCCCGCCCGGGCCCCCGCCTCCGCCAGCGGCAGCCGTACCGTCGTCAGTGCCGGCACCGCGTCGATGCTGAACGGGAGGTCGTCGAAGCCGGCGACCGAGACGTCCCGGGGAATGCTCAGGCCGGAGTCCCGCAGGGCGGCGCACGCACCCAGCGCGACGGTGTCGTTCGCGGCGACGACGGCCGTCAACGACGGGTCCCGGCGCAGGAGTTCCAGCGTGGCCTCGTAACCGGACCGGCGGTCGTAGCGGCCGTGGACGGTCCAGCGCGGGTCCTCCTCGATGCCGTGCGCGGCGAGTGCGGCCCGGTGTCCCTCGAGGCGGTGACGCGTGGTCGTGCGCTCCTCGGGACCCGCGATGTAGCCGAGCCGACGGTGGCCGAGGCCGATCAGGTGCTCGGTCAGTTCCCGGCCGCCCCCGCGGTTGTCGAAGGTCAGCGCGATCGCCCCGGCCTCCGGCGCCGGCGGCCGGCCGCACAGCACCACCCGGGTCCCCGCGTCCGCCAGCTTGCGCAGCTTCGCGTCCATGGCCGCCTTGTGCGGCGCGTCCTCGATCGCACCGCCGGTCAGCACGACCGCCGCCGCCCGCTGCCGCTGGAGCAGGGTGAGGTAGGTCAGTTCGCGCTCCGGGGAGCCGCCCGTGTTGCAGACGACCGCGAGTCTCTCCCCGCCCGCGCGCCCGCCCGGCCCCCCGATCTCGGACTGGATCGCGCTCGCCATGATCCCGAAGAACGGGTCGGCGATGTCGTTCACCAGGATGCCCACCAGGTCGGAGGTGGCGGCGGCCAGGGCGCTCGCGGGGCCGTTGAGCACGTAGTCCAGTTCGTCCACGGCCTTCAGCACCCGCTCGCGGGTGGAGGCGGCCACCGGGTAGTTCCCGTTGAGCACGCGGGACACCGTCGCGGGGGAGACCTGCGCGCGAGCCGCCACGTCCGCCAGGGTCACCGTCATGTCCTCGTCCTCCGCCTCGCGCGTCCCGCCGTACGCCGTCGTGTGCCGTCCTACGCCGCCGTACACACCCACACCCACACCCGTGGTTCCGAACGGACCCACACCCGTGTTCCGAGCAGACCTTACGGCCATACGCCCGATCGTTCGCCCCCTCGAACAAGTCCGGACCGCCGCGGTCTTGTCCGGACCGGCGTTCAGAGGCTAGCTTCTGTCTACATAGAAAGCGCTTGCTGTCACGTTCACCAGTCACCGCGCACCCTTGCCGGGCGCCGGAGGGGCGGCTGGACGTACGCGGCGCGCGAACCGCGTACGAAGGGAACGACGTGACACGCAAAACGGTGCGTATCGCCATGAACGGTGTGACCGGACGCATGGGCTACCGCCAGCACCTCGTCCGCTCCATCCTGGCCCTGCGCGAACAGGGCGGCCTCGACCTCGGCGACGGCACCGTGCTGTGGCCCGAGCCGATCCTGGTCGGCCGCCGCGAGCACGCGCTGCGGGCGCTGGCCGAGCGGCACGGCCTCGACCACGTCTCCACCGACCTGGACGCGGTCCTCGCCGACGACACGGTGGACGTCTACTTCGACGCCCAGGTCACCTCCGCCCGCGAGGACGCCCTCAAGAAGGCGATCGCCGCGGGCAAGCACGTCTACACCGAGAAGCCCACCGCCACCGGCCTCGACGGCGCCCTGGAACTCGCCCGCCTGGCGAACGCGGCCGGCATCAAGCACGGCGTCGTCCAGGACAAGCTGTTCCTCCCCGGCCTGCTCAAGCTCAAGCGCCTCATCGACGGCGGCTTCTTCGGCCGGATCCTCTCCGTGCGGGGCGAGTTCGGCTACTGGGTCTTCGAGGGCGACTGGCAGGACGCCCAGCGCCCGTCCTGGAACTACCGCGCCGAGGACGGCGGCGGCATCGTCGTCGACATGTTCCCGCACTGGGAGTACGTCCTGCACGAGCTGTTCGGCCGCGTGAAGTCCGTCCAGGCCCTCACCGCCACCCACATCCCGCAGCGCTGGGACGAGAACGGCAAGCCCTACGACGCCACCGCCGACGACGCCGCCTACGGCGTCTTCGAACTCGACGGCGGCGCCATCGCCCAGATCAACTCCTCCTGGGCGGTCCGCGTCAACCGCGACGAGCTGGTGGAGTTCCAGGTCGACGGCACCGAGGGCTCCGCGGTCGCCGGGCTGCGCAACTGCCGCGTCCAGCACCGCTCCGCCACCCCCAAGCCCGTCTGGAACCCGGACATCCCCGCCACCGAGGTCTTCCGCGACCAGTGGCAGGAGGTCCCCGACAACGGCGAGTTCGACAACGGCTTCAAGGCCCAGTGGGAGCTGTTCCTCAAGCACGTCTACGCCGACGCCCCCTACCACTGGGACCTGCTGGCCGGCGCCCGCGGCGTCCAGCTCGCCGAACTGGGCCTGAGGTCCTCGGCCGAGGGCCGCCGCCTCGACGTACCGGAGATCGCGCTGTGACCATCCGACTGCCCGACGAGCACGGCCGGCTGCGGACCTACGAACCCCGCACCGAACCCCTCGCCCTCACCCCCGGTGCCCCCTTCACCTCCCGTACGGTCTTCTCGGCCGCGCACGTCGTCGCCGACCCGTACGCCGACACCACCCCCGACTCGCCCGCCGCCGTCGACTGGGACGCCACCCTCGCCTTCCGCCGCCACCTGTGGTCCCACGGCCTGGGCGTCGCCGAGGCCATGGACACCGCCCAGCGCGGCATGGGCCTGGACTGGGCGGGCGCGGCCGAGCTGATCCGCCGCTCCGCCGCCGAGGCGAAGGCGACCGGCGGCCGGATCGCCTGCGGCGTCGGCACCGACCAGATCACCTCCGGCACGCTCGCCGAGGTGCGGGCGGCCTACGAGGAGCAGCTCGCCCTCGTCGAGGAGTCGGGCGCGCAGGCCATCCTGATGGCGTCCCGCGCGCTCGCCGCGACGGCGAAGGGCCCCGAGGACTACCTGGAGGTCTACGGACACCTGCTCCGCCAGGCCACCGAGCCGGTGATCCTGCACTGGCTCGGCCCGATGTTCGACCCGGCGCTCGAGGGCTACTGGGGCTCGTCCGACCTCGACGCCGCCACCGGCACCTTCCTGGAGGTCATCGCCGCCCACCCCGACAAGGTCGACGGCATCAAGGTCTCGCTGCTGGACGCCCGACGGGAGGTCGACCTGCGCCGCCGCCTGCCGAACGGGGTGCGCTGCTACACCGGCGACGACTTCAACTACCCGGAACTGATCGCCGGCGACGAACAGGGCTTCAGCCACGCCCTGCTCGGCGTCTTCGACCCGCTCGGCCCGCTGGCCGCCGAGGCGGTCCGCGTGCTGGACACGGGCGACACCGACGGCTTCCGCACCCTCCTCGACCCCACCGTGGAGCTCTCCCGCCACCTCTTCCAGGCCCCCACCCGCTTCTACAAGACGGGCGTGGTCCTCCTGGCCTGGCTGGCGGGACACCAGAGCCACTTCACGATGGTCGGCGGCCTGCAGTCGGCCCGCTCCCTGCCGCACTTCGCCCGCGCCTACGAACTCGCCGACGGCCTCGGCCTGTTCCCCGACCCCAAGCTCGCCGAGGAACGGATGAGGACCTTGCTGCACCTGTACGGAGTGACCCCGTGACCGCCGACCTCGCGCGCTTCAGCATCAACCAGATGACGGTCAGGCAGCTGTCGCTGCCGGACCTCGTCGCCGCCTGCCGGGACCTGGGCGTCCCGGGCGTGGGCCTGTGGCGCGAGCCCGTCCAGGCGTACGGCGTCGAGGAGGCGGCCGAGCTCGTGCGCGACGCGGGCCTGGCGGTGACCACCCTGTGCCGGGGCGGCTTCCTCACCGCCGTCGACCCCGGCGAGCGGGCCGCCGCCCTGGCCGACAACCGCCGAGCCGTCGACGAGGCGGCCACGCTCGGCACCGACACCCTGGTCCTGGTCTCGGGCGGCCTGCCGGCCGGCTCCAAGGACCTGCGCGGCGCCCGGGAACGCATCGCGGACGCGCTCACCGAACTCGGCCCCTACGCCGAGGAGCACGGGGTGAGACTGGCCATCGAGCCCCTCCACCCCATGTTCGCCTCCGACCGCTGCGTGGTCTCCACCCTCGCCCAGGCCCTCGACCTCGCCGAGCGCTTCCCCGCCCACCAGGTCGGCGTCACCGTCGACACGTACCACATCTGGTGGGACGACACCGCGCCCGCGCAGATCGCCCGCGCGGGCGCCCAGGGCCGCATCCACACCTTCCAGCTCGCCGACTGGACCACCCCGCTGCCCGAGGGCGTCCTCAACGGCCGCGGCCAGATCGGCGACGGCGCGATCGACATGCGGGAGTGGAAGGGGTGCGTGGAGGCCGCCGGGTACACCGGCGCCATCGAGGTCGAGCTGTTCAACGACGCGCTGTGGGCCCGGGACGGGCGCGAGGTGCTCGCCGAGACGGCGGCGCGGTTCGTGGAGCACGCGGCGTAGCGACCGCGCGGAGAGCCCCCGGGAGGCGCCCGTACGGAGGCCTGTGCGGAGGCCCGTGCGTACGGAGCGCAAGCCGTGCGGTGCCGGACCGGACGCCGACGTTCGCCGGCACCGCACGATGCTTCCCCCCTGTTCCCCGCGGTGCACAGCCCCCACTGTGCACGCGCACCAGCATGCGGCACCCGGGCGTCCGCATCCTTGACGGTCCGTGCAGGGATCTTGTCGATTCCCGCAGGACCCGGCGTCACGGGGGGTACCGGCCCGTGTGGTGGTGCCGGTGGTCCGTCGGCGTCATCCCGTACGCGCGGCGGAAGACGCGGCTGAAGGTGGCCGGGTCGGTGAAGCCCCACCGCGCGGCGATGGACCGGACGGAGCGGCCCCGCAGCCGGGGGTCGGCGAGGTCGCGGCGGCAGCGCTCCAGGCGGCGGCGGCGGATCCAGCCGGCCGGGGCCTCCCCCTCCGCCGCGAACAGCTGCTGCAGGTGGCGCACCGAGATGCCGTGCGCCGCCGCGACGGTGGCCGGGGACAGCGACGGGTCGCCCAGGTTCCGGTCGATGAAGTCCCGGATCCGGGCGTGCAGGGCCCTCCGGCGGGACTCCGGGGGCAGCGCGTCCTCGGAGTCCAGGCAGCCGCCGAGCACGGAGGCGAGCAGGTCCGTGGTCACCGAGGCCAGCGCGGGTGCGTCGTCCTGCGTGAACTCGTCGGCCCGCCGGGCGGTGTCGGCCAGCCAGCGGTACAGCGTGCCGCCCATGCCCCGGTCCACCGGGACCGGCACGGCCAGCAGCCGCCGGACCGCGCGGGGCGGCAGCGGTAACCGGGCCCGGGGAACGCTGACGACCACCGTGGTGGACCGCTCCGACGTCCTGTTGATCCGGACGTCGTAGGGGAGGCTGCTGTCGGCCACCATGAGGTGACCCGCCCCGAACACCGACTCCTTGCCGTCCTGCGCCATCCCGCCGTCGCCGGTGAGATGACAGTTGATCTGGTAGACCTCGGGGTCGAACCGCCGGATGGTCCGCGGGGTGCGCACGGTGTCCAGCTGCGGCAGGTCCAGCTCGGCGATCTGCAGCTCGCCGAGCGGCAGGACCCGCATCACGGCCCGGAAGTCGTCGCTGCGCTCACTGCGCAGCAGGTTGGGGACGTGCGTCCGGGTGGCGACGTCCTGCCACAGGTCCCACCGCTCGGCGGGCGGCACGGTCTCGGTCCGGAACTCCTGCACCAGCATCGCCCACGGCCCTCCACGCGTACCGGACGGCTGTTTCCTGCCCGGAGGACATCGTAGGGAACCGGGCCGGAAAAAATCCGGAGAGACCGTGCAACCCTCCGCGCACTTCGCCGGTCGTACTGTGCGTCAGGACTTCTGGAGGGGGACCCGGGGGGGCTTGAGGGGTTCTGACGGGGGAGGGAACCGAGGGGGCCCGGTCGACGGACCGGCCCCCTCGAAGTTTCAGGGTTTCAGAAGAAGACGCCGCAGCGCAGCAGCACGTTCGCGTACGGCCGTGCCTCGCCGGTGCGGACGACGAGCCGCGCGCCGGCCGTCAGCTCCTTGAGCCGCTCGTGCGGCACCAGCTCCAGCCCGGGGAAGTGCCCCGCCAGCAGGTCCGCCGCCGCCGGATTGGCCTGCCGCACCTCGGCCGCCGCCGTGGCGCCCTCGACCACCAGCTCCTCCAGCAGCCCTTCGACCACCTCGGCGAAGGACGGCACCCCGGCCCGGAAGGCCAGGTCCACCACCTGCGGCCCGTCGGGTACCGGCAGGCCGACGTCGCACACCACCACCCCGTCGCCGTGCCCGAGCCCGGCCAGCGCGCCGGAGAGGTGGCGGTTGAGGATTCCGCGCTTCTTCACAGCGCCGCGACCTCCTGCGCGGTCGGGAAGGAGGCCTGCGCGCCCTCCTTGGTGACGGTCGCCGCCCCGACCCGGGCCGCGTACGCCGCCGCCTCGGCCAGGGACGCGCCCGCGCCGAGCCGCCAGGCCAGCGCGGCGGTGAACGCGTCACCCGCACCGGTGGTGTCCACGGCGCGCACCTTCACGGACGCCACGCGCGAGACCCCGTCCGACGAGGCCACCAGGGCGCCCTCCCCGCCCAGCGTCACCACCACCGAGCGCGGGCCCTTCGCCAGCAGCAGCCGCGCCCAGTCCTCCGGCTCCTCGCCCCCGCGCGCCTCGCCCAGGATCACCCTGGCCTCGTGCTCGTTGACGATCAGCGGGTCGCAGGCCGCCAGCACCTCGGACGGCAGCGGGCGCGGCGGCGAGGGGTTCAGCACGAACCGGCTGCCCGGAGCCAGGTTCCGCACCACCTCCACCACCGTCTCCAGCGGGATCTCCAGCTGCGCGGAGACCACCCGGGAGGCGTGGAAGAGGCTCGCCGCCGCGCGCACGTCCGCCGGCGCCAGCCGGCCGTTGGCGCCCGGTGAGACGACGATGCTGTTGTCCCCCGACGGGTCCACGGTGATCAGCGCGACCCCGGTCGGCGCCCCGCCCACCAGCACGCCCACCGTGTCCACCCCGGCCGCCCGCTGCGAGTCCAGCAGCAGCCGCCCGTGCCCGTCGTCGCCGACCCGGGCCAGCAGGGCCGTACGGGCCCCGAGCCGGGCGGCCGCGACCGCCTGGTTCGCTCCCTTGCCGCCCGGGTGGACGGCCAGGTCGGAGCCCAGCACCGTCTCCCCGGCGCCCGGCCGGCGCTCGACGCCGATCACCAGGTCGGCGTTGGCCGATCCGACGACCAGGAGGTCGTAGTCGTTCATGAAGTGGCTCCCCACGTGAATCGTGCGGGGGCGGGCGGTCGCCGTGACCGCCCGCCCCCGGTCCTGTCGCCGGTGTCAGCCGCCGAAGCCGGCCACGTTCTCCTTCGTGACCACCTTCACCGGGACCTTCACCGTCTCGCTGACCTTCTCGCCCTCCGCCGCGCGCAGCGCGTTGTCCACCGCGATCCTGCCGAGTTCCCTCGGCACCTGCGCGACGGACGCGTACAGCGTGCCCTCCTGGACCGCCCTGAGGCCGTCCGGCGTGCCGTCGAACCCGACGACCTGGACCGACTTGCCGGCCTTGGAGCCGAGCGCCTTGATCGCGCCGAGCGCCATCTCGTCGTTCTCGGCGAACACGCCGTCGACGTCCGGGTGGGCCTGGAGCAGGTTGGTCATCACGTCGAGGCCCTTGGTGCGGTCGAAGTCGGCGGGCTGCTTGGCGACCACCTCGATGCCCGGGTAGTCCTTCAGGCCCTCGGCGAAGCCCGCGCCGCGCTCCCGGCTGGCGGAGGTGCCGGCCTGGCCCTGGAGGATCACGATGGTGCCCTCGCCGCCCAGCTTCTCGGCGAGCGCCTTCGCGCCCAGCCGGCCGCCGGCGACGTTGTCGGAGGCGACCAGGGCGGCCGTCTCGGCCCCGTTGACGCCCCGGTCCACGGCGATCACGGGGATGTCGGAGTTGTTGGCGGAGCGCACCGAGGGGCCGGCCGCGTCCGAGTCCACCGGGTTGACGACGATCGCGCCGAGGCTCCCGCTGGTGAAGTTCTGCAGGTGGTTGGCCTGCTGGGAGGCGTCGTTCTGCGCGTCCGTGACGGTCAGGTCCACGCCCCGCTTCTTCGCCTCAGCCTCCGCGCCGTCCCGGATCTGCACGAAGAACGGGTTGTTCAGGGTCGACAGGGACAGGCCGATCCTCTCGTTCCTCGCCGCCGGGGAGCCGTTGTGCAGGAAGGACATCGCGCCGACGACCGCCGCCGCGACCACCGCGGCCAGGACGTAGGTCGCCGCCTGCTTCCCGCGGTTCCCCCCGCCGGACGTGCCGGCCGCCGCCGGGGTGGCCCCCGCCTTGCGGCGCAGCGTGTCGAGGAGCACCGCCAGCGCGATCACGACGCCGATGACGACCTGCTGCCAGAACGCCGACACCGACAGCAGGTTCAGGCCGTTGCGCAGCACCGCCAGGATCAGCGCGCCGATCAGCGTCCCGGACGCCTTGCCGGTGCCGCCCGCCAGCGAGGCGCCGCCGATGACGACCGCGGCGATCGCGTCCAGCTCGTAGCCCTGCGCGGCCTGCGGCTGCGCGGAGGACAGCCGGGCGGCGAGCACGATGCCCGCGGCGGCGGCGAACAGGCCGGACAGCGCGTAGATGGCGAGCTTCTGCTTCTTCACCCGCAGCCCGGACAGCCGGGCCGCCTCCTCGTTGCCGCCGATGGCGTACATGGAGCGGCCGATGTACGTCCGGCCCAGGACGAACGCCGTGAGCAGCCCCAGGGCGACCATCACCAGCACCGGTACCGGCAGCCAGCCGCCGAGGGTGTCGCCGAGGTGCGAGACGGAGTCCGGGAAGGCGATCGGGGAGCCCTGCGAGATCACCAGGGACAGACCGCGCGCCACCGACAGCATGGCCAGCGTCGCGATGAACGACGGCAGTTTCCCGTACGAGACCAGGAAGCCGTTGACCAGGCCGCAGGCGATGCCGGTGGCGACGGCCAGGAGCACCGCGAGGACGACCGGGACGCCCTGTGAGGTGGCGCTCCAGGCCAGCACGGTGGCCGAGAGGGCGGCGACCGAGCCGACCGACAGGTCGATGCCCGCGGAGACGATCACGAAGGTGACGCCGAAGGCGAGGATCGCGGTGACCGCCGCCTGCACACCGATGTTGAGCAGGTTGTCGGCCGTCAGGAAGTCGCCGGACAGCGCCGACATGGCGATGACCAGGACGATGAGCGCGGTGAGCGCCCCGTTGTCGAGGAGCAGGCGGCGCAGGCCGCCGCCCGAGGCGCCACCCGCGCCCGTCGAGCTCTTGAGCGTGTCAGCGGCCACGGGGGGCCTCCTTGTCGGTCGTGCCGTCGTCGGTGTCGTCGGTGTCGGCGGTGTCGGTGGTGTCGGCGGGGGTGCCGACGGCGAGCGCCATCACGGCGTCCTGGGTCGCCTGTTCGGCGGGGAGCTCGCCCGCGATCCGCCCCTGGGCCATCACCAGCACCCGGTCGCTCATGCCGAGCACCTCGGGCAGGTCGCTGGAGATCATCAGGACGGCGGCGCCGGCGGCGGTGAGCTCGTTGACGAGCTGGTAGATCTCGACCTTGGCGCCGACGTCGATGCCGCGCGTGGGCTCGTCGAGGATGAGCACCTTGGTGTCCGCCAGCAGCCACTTGCCGATGACGACCTTCTGCTGGTTGCCGCCGGAGAGCGTGCGCACGTGCTGCCCGAGGCCCGCCATCCGCACGCCGAGCTGTTCGGCGATCCGGGCCGCCGCCGCGCGCTGCCCCTTGAGGTCGACGAGCCCCGCGCGGGTGGCGGACCGGAGGGTGACCAGCCCGAGGTTCTCCTCGACGGAGGCGTCCAGGACGAGTCCCTGGCCCTTGCGGTCCTCGGGGACCAGCCCGATGCCCGCCGCCATGGCGGCGTTCACGTCGTGGCGGCGCAGCGCGCCGCCCGCGACCTCCACGCTCCCCCGGTCGTAGGGGTCGGCGCCGAACACGGCCCGCACGACCTCGGTGCGGCCGGCCCCGACCAGGCCCGCGATGCCGACCACCTCCCCGGCGTGCACCTCGAAGCTCACGTCGTGGAACACGCCGTCGCGGGTGAGTCCCTCGACCCGCAGCAGCGCCTCGCCGGTCTCCGGCCGCATCCGCGGGTACTGCTGCTCGATCGACCGCCCGACCATGAGCCGGACGAGCTCGTCCTCGGGCGTGGAGGCGGGCACCTGCCCGACGCTGCGGCCGTCCCGGATGACGGTGACGCGGTCGCCCAGGGCGGCGATCTCCTCCAGGTGGTGCGTGATGAACACGATGCCGACGCCGTCCTCGCGCAGCCTGCGCACGATGGCGAACAGCTTCTCGACCTCCTCGGAGGTCAGCACGGCGGTCGGCTCGTCCATGATCAGCACGCGCGCGTCCAGGCTGAGGGCCTTGGCGATCTCGACCATCTGCAGGCGCGCGATGCCCAGTTCGCGCACCCGCGCGCGGGGCGGGACGTTGACGCCGACGCGCTCCAGGAGGACGGCGGCCTCGGCCTCCATCGTCTTCCGGTCGATCATCCCGAAGCGGCGCGGCTGCCGCCCCAGGAAGATGTTCTCGGCGACCGTCAGGTCGGGGACGAGGTTGAACTCCTGGTAGATGGTGGCGATCCCGAGCCGCTCGGAGTCCTGCGCACCGTCGATGCGCACCTCCTCGCCGCCGGCCAGGATCCGGCCGGCGTCGGGCGTGTAGGCGCCGGAGAGCATCTTGATCAGGGTGCTCTTGCCCGCGCCGTTCTCGCCGAGCAGCACGTGCACCTCGCCCCGGCGCAGGTCGAAGTCGACGCCGTCGAGGGCGACCACGCCCGGGAAGGTCTTGCGGATGCCCTCGATGCGCAGCAACTCGTCCGGGTCGCTCACGACGTACTCCTTCGTACGGGGGACGGGGGTGGTGCGGGATCCGGCTCGCCGCACGAGCGGCGGACGACGAGCCGGGCGGGGAGGGTGACGGACTCGCCGGGCCGGCCCTCGACGCGGTCGACCAGCGCGCGCACGGCGGCCCGCCCCAGCTCACCCGTGGGCTGGGCGATCGCGGTGACCGGAGGGTCGGTGTGCACGAACCAGCGGATGTCGTCGAACGCGGCCAGCGCGATGTCGTCGGGCACCCGCAGCCCGCGCGCGCGGACGGCGTCCAGCGCGCCGAGCGCCATCAGGTTGTCGGCGGCGAAGACCACCTCGGGCGGCTCGGGCAGGTCGAGGAACCCCTCGGTGACCCGGCGCCCGCTCTCGGCCTGGAAGTCGCCCTGGCCGATGTAGGCCTCGGGGAGTTCCAGTCCGTGCTCGCGCAGCGCCGCGCGGAAGGCGTCCACGCGTTCCCGGCCGGTCGTGGTGGCCGCCGGGCCCGCGATGATCGCCAGCCGCCGGTGCCCGAGCCGGTGCAGGTGCGTCACGAGGTCCCGCACGGCCGCCTGCCCGTCCGACCGTACGACCGGCACGTCCACGCCCGGGATCCACCGGTCGACGAACACCATCGGCGTGCCCGCGCGGGCGGCGTCCAGCATGCGCGGCGAGCCGCCGTCGGTGGGGGAGACGAGCAGTCCGTCGATGCGCCGGTCCAGCAGGGTGGTGACGTGGTGGTCCTGGAGGTCGGGCCGCTCGTCGGCGTTGCCGATGATCACGCTGTAGCCGAGCGCGCGGGCCTCCTCCTCGACGGAGCGGGCCAGCTCGGTGAAGTACGGGTTCATGACGTCGCTGATGACCAGCCCGAGGGTGCGGGTCTGGTCGGTGCGCAGCGACCGGGCGACGGCGTTCGGGCGGTAGCCCAGCGCCTCGACGGCGGCCAGCACGCGCGTACGGGCGTCCGGGCTGACCGACGGGTGGTCGTTCAGGACACGCGACACCGTGGCGACGGACAGCCCGGCCGCGGCGGCGACGTCCTTGATGCTCGCCATCGCCGTTCCACCTCCTCGTGGAATCGATTACACGAGGGATTGGAAACGATTACACGGAGGATGGCAAGGGGCTGAGGGATGGCCGAAACCGAATCGTGACCGGGGTGGGTCGCGCCTCCGACGCCCTGAGCGGCACCCGCCTCGCACCACACGTACTCGCCCCGGTTGCCCTCCCTCGCCAGCGGCTGCCGGCCCCACACGTCGGCGCAGGCCCGCACCAGGGCCAGGCCCCGGCCCTCCTCCAGTTCCTCCACCCGCTCGAACGACGCCGGCGGTTCCGGCGGTTCGGGGTCCGCGTCCCACGCCCCGATCCGCAGCGTGCCCGGTGGCGACCAGCTCACGCGGAGGGCGGCGGGACCCTTGGTGTGGCGCACGGCGTTGGAGACCAGCTCCGCCGCGAGCAGTTCGGCGACGTCGACGAGGCGGATCAGTCCGTGGACGGTCAGGATCAGGTGCAGGGTGCGGCGACTGACGGTGACGGCGCGGAGGTCGTGGGGGGTGCGGAGGGAGTACTCCCACGGTTCGTTTTCGGGCATGCGTAACTCCGTTTCGAGCAGGGAGAGTCGGGAGTGGCCCCGGTGTCATTGCCGCAGTCGTCGTGGCAGGACGGAGCGGTGCGCTTCCGGTGCCCCGGTGTTTCGCACGGTGTGCGTCGCATCACTGACGGTAGGGATAAATATTTAAGTTCCGCAAGCCGGTCGCGTACTCTGACCCTCGAACGAGTCGCTCCGAAGGGCGCGTTGGGAGAAGCGGACGATGGTGCTGAGGAGCGAGCCGACAGGGCGCCAGATGCGCCTGGCGGTCGAACTGCGCAGGCTTCGTGACGCGGCAGGCCTCACCGCCCGTGAGGCGGCGGCACTGCTCGGGGTGAGCGCCCCGCAGATCAGCCAGATCGAGGCCGGTCTCGCGGGCCTGAGCGAGAAGCGCCTGCGCCGCCTCGCGGCTCACTACGTCTGCGCGGACGAGGCGTTCGTGGACGCCCTCGTGGCGATGGCGACGGATCGGACGCGCGGCTGGTGGGAGGAGTACCGGGGCCTGTTGCCCACGCCGTTCCTCGACCTCGCCGAACTGGAGCACCACGCCACGTTCCTGCGTGAGGTCCAATTCCTGTACATCCCCGGTCCGCTCCAGACGGAGGACTACGCTCGCGCTGTCTTCGCCTACCGGATTCCCGAACTCCCGCAAGAAGAGCTCGAGGCGCGGGTCCGGCACCGGATGCAGCGGAAGACCATCTTCGAAGGGCCCGCTCCGATGCCGTACGAAGCAGTCGTCCACGAGGCCGCGTTGCGCATCATGGTGAACGACCGGGCCACTTCACGGGCCCAACTTGCCCATCTCCTTGAGTTCTCCGCATCCGAGCACGTCACCGTCCGTGTCATCCCCTTCGATCTGGAGGGCTTCGCCGGCGCCGCGAGCGCCATGACGTACGCGGGAGGTTCCGTGCCCAGACTGGACACTGTGGTACGCGACGGCCCGCATGGTGCGGCCTTCATCGACTCGGAAGCTCAGCTCACCGCGTTTCGAACGCTCTTTCATAAAGTGGAGGCCGTGTCGCTCGCCCCGGAACGGTCGCGCGACTTCATCCACAGGTTGGCGAAGGAGCTGTGAGGCACTCCATGGACATCCCCGAGAACTGGCGGAAGTCGTCCTACTCCGGCCCCGGCGACGGTGACTCCTGCGTGGAAATCGCGTGCAGTCCCGTCCGTATAGCCATACGTGACTCGAAGGACCCCCACAGAGCCACCCTCACCTTCCCCATCCCCACCTTCACCCTCTTCCTCGAAGCCCTCAAGAAGCACCCCCGCCCCTGAGGTCCCCGAGGCCCCACCCCCTGTCACACCCCACCGGTACCGTCGGATCATGACCACGCAGTCCGCAGCGGCCCCCGGCGAACGCCGGCTCGCCGTGCTCGAAGGCGTCCTGGAACGGATCACGTACGCCAACGAGGAGAACGGCTACACGGTCGCGCGCGTCGACACCGGCCGGGGCGCGGGCGACCTCCTCACGGTCGTCGGCGCGCTGCTCGGCGCCCAGGTCGGCGAGTCCCTGCGGATGGAGGGCCGCTGGGGCTCCCACCCGCAGTACGGCAAGCAGTTCCACGTGGAGAACTACACGACCGTCCTGCCGGCCACCGTCCAGGGCATCCGCCGCTACCTCGGCTCGGGCCTGGTCAAGGGCATCGGACCGGTCTTCGCCGACCGCATCACCCAGCACTTCGGCCTGGACACGCTGAAGATCATCGAGGAGGAGCCCGAGCGGCTCATCGAGGTCCCCGGCCTCGGCCCCAAGCGCACCAAGAAGATCGCCGACGCCTGGGAGGAGCAGAAGGCGATCAAGGAGGTCATGCTCTTCCTCCAGACCGTCGAGGTCTCCACCTCCATCGCGGTGCGCATCTACAAGAAGTACGGCGACGCCTCGATCTCGGTCGTCAGGAACCAGCCGTACCGGCTGGCCGCCGACGTCTGGGGCATCGGCTTCCTCACCGCCGACAAGATCGCCCGGTCGGTGGGCATCCCGCACGACAGCCCGGACCGGGTGAAGGCGGGCCTGCAGTACGCCCTGTCGCAGGCCACCGACCAGGGCCACTGCTACCTCCCGGAGGAGAAGCTGATCGCCGACGCGGTCAAGCTGCTCCAGGTGGACACCGGCCTGGTCATCGAGTGCCTCGCCGAGCTGGCCGCCGACCCCGGGGACGGCGAGGACCCCGGGGTCGTCCGGGAGAAGGTCCCCGACCCGGAGGGCGGCGACCCCGTCACCGCCGTCTACCTCGTGCCGTTCCACCGCGCCGAGCTGTCCCTCTCCGCCCAGCTGCTGCGCCTCCTCCGCTCCGACGAGGACCGGATGCCGGGCTTCCGTGACGTGGCCTGGGACAAGGCGCTCGACTGGCTGAAGGGGCGGACGGGAGCCGACCTCGCCCCCGAGCAGGAGGAGGCCGTCAGGCTCGCGCTGACCGAGAAGGTCGCCGTGCTCACCGGCGGGCCCGGCTGCGGCAAGTCGTTCACGGTCCGCTCGATCGTGGAGCTGGCCCGCGCGAAGAAGGCGAAGGTCGTGCTGGCCGCCCCGACCGGCCGCGCCGCCAAGCGCCTGGCGGAGCTGACCGGTGCCGAGGCCTCCACCGTCCACCGCCTGCTGGAGCTCAGGCCCGGCGGCGACGCCGCCTACGACCGGGACCGCCCGCTGGACGCCGACCTGGTGGTGGTCGACGAGGCCTCCATGCTGGACCTGCTGCTCGCCAACAAGCTGGTCAAGGCGGTGCCGCCGGGCGCTCACCTGCTCTTCGTCGGCGACGTCGACCAGCTGCCCAGCGTCGGTGCGGGCGAGGTGCTCCGCGACCTGCTCGCCGACGGCAGCCCCGTCCCCGCCGTCCGCCTCACCCGCGTGTTCCGCCAGGCCCAGCAGTCGGGCGTGGTGACCAACGCGCACCGGATCAACGCCGGGCGGCCCCCGGTCACCGACGGCATGAAGGACTTCTTCCTCTTCGTCGAGGACGACACCGAGGAGGCCGGCCGGCTCACGGTGGACGTCGCGGCCCGGCGCATCCCGGCGAAGTTCGGCCTGGACCCGCGCCGGGACGTGCAGGTCCTCGCCCCCATGCACCGGGGCCCGGCCGGCGCGGGCACCCTGAACGGACTGCTCCAGCAGGCCATCACCCCTGCTCGCCCGGACCTCGCCGAGAAGCGGTTCGGCGGCCGGGTCTTCCGCGTCGGCGACAAGGTGACCCAGATCCGCAACAATTACGAGAAGGGGGAGAACGGGGTCTTCAACGGCACCGTGGGCGTGGTCACCTCACTCGACCCGGTCGAGCAGCGTCTGACGGTGCTGACCGACGAGGACGAGGAGGTGCCGTACGAGTTCGACGAGCTGGACGAGCTGGCGCACGCCTACGCCGTGACCATCCACCGTTCCCAGGGCAGCGAGTACCCGGCGGTCGTCATCCCGGTGACCACGGGCGCCTGGATGATGCTCCAGCGCAACCTGCTGTACACGGCGGTCACGCGGGCCAAGCGGCTGGTCGTCCTGGTCGGCTCCCGCAAGGCGATCGGGCAGGCGGTGCGCACGGTCTCGGCGGGCCGCCGGTGCACGGCCCTGGACTTCCGCCTCGCCGGTCCCCGGCCCTCCGGTTCCCGTCCCCCCGCCGCACGCCTCTCCGGGGCCGGGGCCACCGCTGTGAGCGGTCCGTCACCAAAAAATGATCGATCAAATGAGTCGTGAAGGTCACAGAGCCCTTCCGGATGACGGACAGAGGGGGCAGGATGGGCAAGTTGGCGGCACTGAGTGCCGCCGATAGGCCCGATGGTCGACCCCGAGTGCACTCTCCTGAGCCAAGTGGGGGATGGTAGAGACAGTCAGGGCACCTCGAAGATGAGGCACAACGTCGGTGAGGGAAGACGTGAGCGACAACTCTGTAGTACTGCGGTACGACGGCGGCGAGTACACCTACCCGGTGGTCGACAGCACCGTCGGTGACAAGGGCTTCGACATCGGAAAGCTCCGCGCTCAGACCGGTCTGGTGACGCTGGACAGCGGCTACGGCAACACCGCCGCCTACAAATCCGCGATCACCTACCTGGACGGCGAGGCCGGCATCCTCCGGTACCGCGGCTACCCCATCGAGCAGCTGGCCGAGCGCTCCACCTTCCTGGAGGTCGCCTACCTGCTGATCAACGGCGAGCTGCCGACGGTCGACCAGCTCACCACGTTCAAGAACGACATCACGCAGCACACCCTGCTGCACGAGGACGTCAAGAACTTCTACAAGGGCTTCCCGCGCGACGCCCACCCGATGGCCATGCTGTCGTCGGTCGTCTCGGCGCTGTCCACCTTCTACCAGGACAGCCACAACCCGTTCGACGAGCAGCAGCGCAACCTCTCCACCATCCGCCTGCTCGCCAAGCTCCCGACGATCGCGGCCTACGCGTACAAGAAGTCGGTCGGCCACCCGTTCGTCTACCCGCGCAACGACCTCGGCTACGTCGAGAACTTCCTGCGCATGACCTTCTCGGTGCCCGCGCAGGAGTACGAGCTCGACCCGGTCGTGGTCTCCGCGCTGGACAAGCTGCTGATCCTGCACGCGGACCACGAGCAGAACTGCTCGACCTCCACGGTCCGCCTGGTCGGCTCCTCGCAGGCGAACATGTTCGCCTCGATCTCCGCCGGCATCAACGCCCTGTGGGGCCCGCTGCACGGCGGCGCCAACCAGTCGGTGCTGGAGATGCTGGAGGGCATCCGCGACTCCGGCGGCGACGTCGACTCCTTCATCCGCAAGGTGAAGAACAAGGAGGACGGCGTCCGCCTGATGGGCTTCGGCCACCGGGTCTACAAGAACTTCGACCCGCGTGCCAAGATCATCAAGGCCGCCGCGCACGAGGTGCTGTCCGCCCTCGGCAAGTCCGACGAGCTGCTGGACATCGCGCTGAAGCTGGAGGAGCACGCGCTCTCCGACGACTACTTCGTCTCGCGCAGCCTCTACCCGAACGTCGACTTCTACACCGGTCTGATCTACCGGGCCATGGGCTTCCCGACCGAGATGTTCACGGTCCTGTTCGCCCTCGGCCGCCTTCCGGGCTGGATCGCCCAGTGGCACGAGATGATCAAGGAGCCGGGTTCCCGCATCGGCCGCCCGCGCCAGATCTACACGGGTGTGGTCGAGCGCGACTTCGTCCCGGTCGAGGAGCGCTGACCCCAGCGCCGCGAGCCGCATCGCCGGGCCCCGTGCACGCAGGTCGTGTGCGGGGCCTTCCGCATGGGCGGGAAGGCGGAAGGGCCGGAGAGGACCGGAGGGCCGGAAGAAGGCCGAAGAAGCGGAAGGCGCCCCGGCTGCCGGTCCCCCCACGGGCCGACGACCAGGGCGCCTTCCCATGTCCCGGTGCGGATTCCCCCCACGGGATCCGGCCGGGCGTCTGTGAGGACAGCGCCTGAATCGCTGTGTGAGCGCGTACGGGTAGCCCCCGCCGCCCACGACGGTGTGCGGTCTGCCGGGACAGCACACGTTCGGGAGGGCCGCTCAAAGCTCCCCGGCGGGTACATGCCCCGGCAACGCAATCTCTGGGAAAGTCCCCCAAGACATCCCCAGATGCCAGGAAGCGCCCCCCAAGACGCTGCCCGACATCGCCAACTTAGACCTTCGAACCCCTTCGATGGTTACGTTCAGATCACTGTGATCTGCGTCTCTTGCATATGTCCGTTAAGTGCGCAAGAGCCCAGATGCCACTCACGGGACTCAAGCGTAAGGATGATGCGCGAGCCTTGTGAAGAGCTTATGTGAGGGGCGTACCGGACTCCAGGGGTACGTCCCAACTTGAGACCTCAATGAAATGACCGCAGCCGCAGGCTGTTCGTCACCACGAAGACCGAGGAGAACGCCATCGCCGCCCCGGCGATCATCGGGTTCAGCAGCCCGGCCGCGGCCAGCGGCAGCGCGGCGACGTTGTAGCCGAAGGCCCACACGAGGTTGCCCTTGATCGTGGCGAGGGTCCGGCGGGACAGCCGGATCGCGTCCGCGGCCGCCCGCAGATCACCGCGCACCAGGGTCAGGTCGCCCGCCTCGATCGCCGCGTCCGTGCCGGTGCCCAGGGCGAGACCCAGATCGGCGACGGCGAGCGCGGCCGCGTCGTTGACGCCGTCACCCACCATGGCGACGACGCGCCCCTCGGCCTGCAGCCGCCGTACGACGTCGGCCTTGTCCTCGGGCAGCACCTCGGCGATCACCTCGTCGACGCCCACGGCCCGGGCCACCGCCCGGGCCACCGCCCGGTTGTCCCCGGTCAGCAGCACCGGGGCGAGCCCCAGTGCGCGCAGCTCGCGCACCGCCTCGGCGCTGGTCTCCTTGACCGTGTCGGCGACGGCGAGGACACCGCGCGCCGCCCCGTCCCAGCCGACCACGACGGCCGTGCGCCCGCCGCCCTCGGCCTCCTCCACCGCCCGGGCCAGCTCCGGCGGCAGGTCCGCGAAGAGCCGCCCCACGGCCACCTCGTGGCCCTCCACGCGCCCGCGCACGCCCCGGCCGGGGACGTTCTCGAAGGACTCGACGGCCGGCAGCGCCCCGGCGCGTTCCTCCGCGCCGGCGGCGACCGCCCGGGCGATCGGGTGCTCGGAGGCGTGCTCCAGCGCGCCGGCGAGGCGCAGCACCTGCTTCTCGTCGGCGCCCCCGGCGACGTACACCTCCTGCAGGGTCATGCGTCCGGTGGTGACGGTGCCGGTCTTGTCCAGGACGACGGTGTCGACGCGGCGGGTGGACTCCAGGACCTCCGGGCCCTTGATGAGGATGCCGAGCTGGGCGCCGCGTCCGGTGCCGACCATCAGCGCGGTCGGGGTGGCGAGTCCGAGGGCGCAGGGGCAGGCGATGATCAGGACGGCGACGGCCGCGGTGAACGCGGCCACGGTGTCGCCCGTGGAGCCGAGCCACACCCCGAAGGTGCCGACCGCGATCAGCAGCACCACGGGGACGAAGACGGCGGAGACGCGGTCGGCCAGCCGCTGCACCCGGGCCTTGCCGTTCTGCGCGTCCTCGACCAGCTTCGCCATCCGCGCGAGCCGGGTGTCGGCGCCGACCCGGGTGGCCTCGACGACCAGACGGCCGCCCGCGTTGACCGTGGCGCCGGTGACGGTGTCGCCGACGGTGACGTCCACGGGGACGGACTCGCCGGTCAGCATGGACGCGTCCACGGCGGAGGAGCCCTCCACCACCGTGCCGTCGGTGGCGATCCTCTCCCCGGGCCGTACGACGAACCGGTCGCCGACCCCGAGCCGCTGGGCCGGGACCCGCACCTCGCGCCCGTCGCGCAGGACGGCCACGTCCTTGGCGCCCAGCTCCGTCAGCGCCCGCAGGGCCGCTCCCGCGCGCCGCTTGGAGCGGGCCTCCAGGTAGCGGCCGAGCAGGAGGAAGGCGGTGACGCCGGCGGCGACCTCGAGGTAGACGGTGGAGGCGCCGTCGGTGCGCGAGACGGTGAGGTCGAAGGGGTGCCGCATCCCGGGCATCCCCGCGTCCCCGAGGAACAGCGCCCACAGGGACCAGCCGAACGCGGCGAGCGTGCCGACGGAGACCAGCGTGTCCATGGTGGCCGCGCCGTGCCGGAGGTTGGTCCAGGCGGCCCGGTGGAAGGGCAGCGCGCCCCAGACCACGACGGGCGCGGCGAGGGTGAGCGAGAGCCACTGCCAGTTGTCGAACTGCAGGGGCGGGACCATGGCCAGCAGGACGACGGGGAGGGCGAGGAGCGCGGAGACGGACAGGCGCCGGCGCAGGGCGGCCGACTCGGCGTCCTCCTGCGCGGCGGGCGGCCCGCCCTGCGGGGCGGGTGGTTCCTCCGCCGGGGGCGCGGGCTCCTCGGCGGTGTAGCCGGTCTTCACCACGGTGGCGATCAGGTCGGCGACCTCGACGCCCGGCGGGTAGGTGATCCGGGCCTTCTCCGTCGCGTAGTTCACCGTGGCGGTGACGCCGTCCATGCGGTTGAGCTTCTTCTCGACGCGGGCCGCGCAGGAGGCGCAGGTCATCCCGCCGATGAGCAGCTCGACCTCCGGGTCCGCCGGCTGTCCGCCGGCCGGGGCCTCAGTGGCGGTGGTGGTGCTGGTCACGTCCGTCGCTCCGGGGAAGGTGGTGTCCGGGACTCGGGGCTCCGGGCCGGCGGCGTGCCGGACCGCGAGGGCCGGGTGGCCGGCACGGCCCGGTGCCCGCCGTACGGTGCCCCGGTCCGGTCTCAGGCCTCGCCGACGAGTTCAAATCCGGCCTCGTCCACGGCGGCGCGTACCGCCGCCTCGTCGAGCGGGGCCGCGGAGACGACGGTCACCTCGCCGGTGGAGGCGATCGCCTTCACCGAGCTGACACCGGGGATCTCGGAGATCTCGCCGGAGACGGCGCCCTCGCAGTGGCCGCAGCTCATCCCGCTCACCTTGTAGACGGTGGTGACGGAACCCTGGGTGTCGGTCGGGGAAGTCATGGCGTTGCTCCTCATCGAGGCGTCGAGGCGTAGGGGGTCGAGGGGCCCTCGGGGGTGCCAGGGGCCATGCATACCAGATTATACCCCTAGGGGGTATTAATCCACGACCAGCGGGTCGAGGTAGCGGAAGAGGACGTTCTTCAGCTCCCGGACGTACGCCTCGCGCTCGGCGCCCTCGTGGGCGAGGACCAGTTCCAGGCCGGCCTTGTAGATCCCCACGCACACCTGGGCGGTGCGGCGCACGTCGGCGGGCGGCGTGTCCGGCAGGAACGGGGTGAGGAGTGCCTCGACCCGGGCGATCAGGGTGGCGTGCAGCGCGTCGTGCTCCTCGGCCATGCGGCCGGGGATGTCCGGGCCGTGCATCAGGGTGAAGAAGACCGGGTGGCGGCAGTTGAAGTCGATGAACCGGTCGACGGCCGCCGCGACGGCGTCCTCGAGAGGGGTGGTGGGGTCGATCGGGGCGAGGGCCTCGCCGTAGGTCTCCCGCATCTCGTGCATCAGCCGGCTGCCGAGCTCGATCGCGATCGCTTCCTTGTTGGGGAAGAACTGGTACAGCGTGCCCGGCGAGACGCCCGCCTCGCGGGCTATGGCGTTGGTGCTGGCGGCCGTGTAGCCGGTCGAGCAGAAGACGGAGGCGGCCGCCTCGAGCAGCTGGGTGATGCGGCGCTCGCCGCGCGCCTGCCGGCGGACGGGTCGCTCGTCGGCCGCCTGCTGCTTCCCGGGTTTCCCTGTCTTCTCGGGCACGCGTCATCCCCAGCTCTCGGCACGCGATTGACAAACGCGAGCGGTCGCTCACATTCTGGTGGAACGCGAGCGATCTCTCGTGTTTGCCAGTCTATGGCAACGGCACAGCCGTGCCTCCTGCCCGCGCGCCCCGGAACACGGACCCGGGGCGCGCGGGCAGGAGGCACGGTCCACGGTGAAGGGGACAGCGCAGGATGGCCGAAGTCAACACTCCACCCCGTCCCGGGGGCTGGACCCGCTTCGTCACCGCCCGGCCACGGCTCACCCTGCTGGCGGCCCTCGTGCTCACCGTGCTCGCCGTGCTGGCCGGCAGCGGGGTCGCCGACCGCATGGGCAGCGGCGGCTGGGAGGACCCGGACGCCGAGTCCTCCTACGCGACCCGGGCGCTCGAGCGCGAGTTCCCCGACTCCCAGCCCAACCTCCTGCTGCTCGTGGACGCGGGGGACGCCTCGGTGGACGATCCGGCCGTCGCCGCCGAGGCCGGGCGGCTCACCGAGCGCCTGGCCGCCGAGCGGGGGGTCGCCGGCGTCGGCTCCTACTGGCGGTCCGGCTCGCCCGCCCTGCGCGCCGAGGACGGGCACGAGGCACTGATCGCCGCCCGCCTCACGGGCGACGAGACGGCCGTGAACCAGACCCTGGAGCGCATCACACCCTCCTTCCGCGGCGAGCACGGCGTGGTCGAGGTCAGTGTCGGCGGCCCGGTCGCCGTGCGGCACGAGATGCAGACGATCATCCAGGAGGACCTGCTGCGGGCCGAGCTGATCGCCCTGCCGGTCACCCTCGTCCTGCTGGTGATGGTCTTCGGCAGCGCCGTGGCGGCCCTGCTGCCGCTCGGCATCGGCATCGTCGCGATCCTCGGCACCAACGCCGTCCTGCGCGGACTCACCGAGTTCACCGACGTCTCGGTCTTCGCGATGAACCTCACCACCGCCCTCGGGCTCGGCCTGGCGATCGACTACGCGCTCTTCCTCGTCCGCCGCTTCCGCGAGGAACTGTCCACCGGCGCCGACCCCCGGACGGCCGTCGGCACCACGCTGCGCACGGCCGGCCGCACCGTGCTGTTCTCCGCCCTCACGGTCGCGGTGTCCCTGGCGGCGATGCTGCTCTTCCCGCAGTACTTCCTGCGGTCCTTCGCCTACGCGGGGATCGCCGTGGTGCTGCTGGCCGCGGCGGCCGCGCTGATCCTGCTCCCGGCCGCGCTGGTGCTCCTCGGCCACCGGGTGAACTCCCTCGACCTGCGGCGCCCGTTCCGCCGCGGCCGGCCCGCGCGGCCCGCCGCCGAGGAGGGTGCCGGCTGGGGACGCACGGCGGCGCTGGTGATGCGCCGCGCCCCGTCCTTCGCCCTGGGCACCACGGCCGTGCTGGTCCTGCTCGGTCTGCCCTTCCTGGGCGTGAGGTTCGGTACGGCGGACGACCGCCAGCTGCCCTCCACCGCCGAGTCGCGCGTGGTGCAGCAGCACATCCGCGACGGCTTCCCGGGCAGCCCCGGCGGCGGCCTCGAGGTGCTCGCCGAGGGGCGCGCGACCCGGGCGCAGTACGCCGCCTACGAGGAGCGCGTCGCCGGCCTGCCCGAGGTGGTGCGGGTCGACGGGCCGGTGGTGAAGGGCGACACCGCCTACTTCACGGTGCTGCCCAGGGGTGAGGCCGTCGACGAACCCGCCCAGCGCCTGGTGGACGACCTCCGTGCGGTGGACGCCCCCTTCGACACCGAGGTGACGGGCGCGGCGGCCGTGCTGGTCGACTCCAAGGACGCCATCGGCGAACGCCTCCCCGCGGCGGCCGTCTTCATCGTGATCGTCACCCTGCTCCTGGTGTTCCTGCTCACCGGCAGCGTGCTGATACCGGTCCAGGCGGTGGTGCTCAACGCCCTCAGCCTGACCGCGATGTTCGGCGCCGTGGTCTGGGTCTTCCAGGACGGCCACCTCTCCGGCCTGCTCGGCTTCACCAGTCCCGGCTCCATCGAGACGACCCTCCCGGTCCTGATGTTCTGCGTGGCCTTCGGCCTCTCCATGGACTACGGCGTGTTCCTGCTCTCCCGCATCAAGGAGGAGTACGATCACACCGGCGACCACGAGCAGGCGGTCCGGCACGGGGTGCGGCGCACGGGCGGGCTGATCACCGCGGCGGCGGTCATCCTGGCGGTGGTCATGGTGGCGATCGGCACCTCGCGCGTCACCAACACCAAGATGCTGGGTCTGGGCATCGCGCTGGCGGTGCTGATGGACGCGATGATCGTCCGCAGCCTCCTGGTCCCCTCGGTCATGCGCCTCACCGGCCGCGCGACCTGGTGGGCGCCGGGCCCGCTCCGGCGGTTCCACGAGCGGTTCGGGCTGAGCGAGGGGGAGTCCGTGCGCGGGGCGGGCCAGACCGCTGGAACCGAGGACTCCGCCGTGGCCGGGGAGGCCGTCGCGGCCGGGGAGGCCGCCGCGGACGAGGCCGCCCGCGACAAGGCGGAGGCCCGGGGATAGCGTTCCGCCGACAGCGGTGGGCGCAGGGAGAGGAACCGGCCATGCGGGCGGTGGTGTTCGAGCGGTACGGGGAACCGGCCGAGGTACGGGAGGTCGCGGACCCGGAAGCCGCGGAGCACGGAGTCGTGGTCCGCGTCGAGGCCACCGGCCTGTGCCGCAGCGACTGGCACGGCTGGCAGGGCCACGACCCGGACATCACGCTGCCGCACGTCCCCGGCCACGAACTCGCCGGCACCGTCGAGGCGGTCGGCGCGCGGGTCACCCGGTGGCGCCCCGGCGACCGGGTCACCGTCCCGTTCGTCTGCGCCTGCGGCGGCTGCCCGGCCTGCGCGGCCGGCGACCAGCAGGTGTGCGAGCGGCAGACCCAGCCCGGCTTCACCCACTGGGGCTCCTTCGCCCAGTACGTGGCGCTGGACCACGCCGACGTGAACCTGGTCGCCGTCCCGGAGGACCTGTCCTTCGCGACGGCCGCCTCCCTCGGCTGCCGCTTCGCCACCGCCTACCGCGCGGTCGTGCAGCAGGGCCGGGTGGCGGCGGGGGAGTGGGTGGCGGTGCACGGCTGCGGCGGGGTGGGCCTGTCCGCGGTGATGATCGCGGCGGCGTCCGGCGCGCGGGTCGTCGCGGTGGACGTGTCCCCGCAGGCCCTGGACCTGGCCCGGACGTTCGGCGCGGCGGAGTGCGTGGACGCGGCGGCGGCGCGGGACACGGCGGCGGCCGTCCGCGACCTCACCGGCGGCGGCGCCCACCTCTCCCTGGACGCCCTCGGCTCACCCGCCACCTGCGCCGCCTCCGTGGACGGCCTGCGCCGCCGGGGCCGCCACGTCCAGGTCGGCCTGCTGCCCTCGCCCACGGGCACCACCCCGGTCCCGATGGCCCGCGCCATCGCCCTCGAACTCGAGCTCCTCGGCAGCCACGGCATGGCCGCGCACGCCTACCCGCCGATGCTGGACCTGGTCCGTGCGGGCGCGGTCCGCCCCGACCTCCTGGTGACGCGGACCATCGGCCTGGACGCGGCCCCGGCGGCCCTGACGGCCCTGGGCACGGCCCCCGGCGCGGGCGTGACGGTCATCGAGCCGTGGCGCTGAGGGCGGCCCACTCCCGGTCGAGGATCGCCATGAGCACCTCGTCGGTCCACTTCCCGTCCCGGAACGCGGCCTCCCGCCGGACGCCCTCGACCACGAAGCCGATCTTCTCGTAGACGTGCAGGGCGCGCGGGTTGTCGCCGTAGGCCTCCAGCTGGATGCGGCGCAGCCCGAGGCGCTCGAAGCCGTGGCCGACGATGAGCCGGGTGGCCTCGGTGCCCAGCCCCCGGCCGCGGCCGCGCGGCCCGATGAGGGTGCGGAAGGTGCAGCTGCGCGCGTCCGGGTCCCACTCGTTGAGGACGACCTCGCCGACGAGCTCCCCGGTGGCCCGGTCGGTGACGGCGAGGTCGAGCCGGTCGGGCTGCGCGGACCGGGAGCCGTACCAGGAGCGCAGCGACTCCGGGGTGATGACGACGGAGGGGTCGAAGGTGAAGCGGACGACCTCCGGGTCCTGGATGATCTTCCCCATCGTGTCGGCGTCGGCCTCCGTGAAGGGGCGCAGCACGGTCCGGTCCCCGATGAGGGTGGGTTTGTCGGCGAAGTCCATGGCCGCACTGTGCCCCACCCGGGCGGTGGGGCACAGCCGTTTTTCCAGGGGGTCCGCCGGGACCCGGGGGTCAGCCGCCCCCGCGGCCCCGGTTGCCGGGCCGGGAGGCCACCCAGGCCCGGACCGTGTCCGCGTACCAGTAGGGCCTGCCGCCCTCGACGTGGTCCGGCGGGGGCAACAGGCCGTGCTTGCGGTAGGAGCGCACGGTGTCCGGCTGCACCCTGATGTGCGCCGCGATGTCCTTGTAGGACCACAGCCGTCGGTCGGTCATGGGTCGCACCTCCTCGCGCGCACCGCGGCGACGGCCGGGGGTGGCCGTCAGGGGGAGCCGGGTGCCGCGCCGGCGATCACAAGCGTCGTGCCCGGTGAACGACGCCGGACGGGAGCGGGGCGGGGGATGTGCGCGGCTGTGACGGAAGGCCCGTCCACCCGTGACACGCGTGACGGAACCGGGGTGTTTGTGACACCGCCGGGACGGCGGCACCATAATCTGGTCCGTATGTCCGGACAAAACATTGACAGGGTTTCACGTCCGGGCTAGAACCGGGGAGAGCCGTGTGGTTCGCGCGGTCCGTACGGAAAGGAGCGTGTCGGCTCCCGGGCGGAGGTGCGTTTCGTGTTGATCGGTGATGTCGTGTACGCGCCCCGGAACGTCCCGGCCCAGATCGCCTCCGGCGCGGGAGGCCGCTTTGCTTTGGCAGGAGCGAAGTGCGAGCGACGACTCCCCGCCCGCTACGGCCCCGCGCCGGAGGTCCCGTCCCCGCCACTCCCGCATGTGTCTACGCGGAGACCGAAACGACCGACACTGTGTCGGGCGCGCCCGGAGGCCCGGGCCTGGTGGGATGTGTCCGTGGCCGGGACCGTGGCACGGCCGTCGCGGTCACGGCGCACGAGCTGTACGAACGGCACGTCCCCACCCGTCGCCGCCATCTTCAGAAGGAGCTCTCGGTCATGACGAAGATCGTCAACCACTGGATCGGCGGGAAGACCGCCGAAGGCGCCTCGGGTACCTACGGTCCGGTGACGAACCCGGCGACCGGCGAGGTCACCACGAAGGTCGCGTTCGCCTCCGTCGAGGAGGTGGACGCCGCGGTCGCCGCCGCCAAGGAG
The DNA here is from genome assembly GCF_014203535.1 of Streptomyces griseomycini. GTDB lineage: Bacteria > Actinomycetota > Actinomycetes > Streptomycetales > Streptomycetaceae > Streptomyces > Streptomyces griseomycini. The sequence continues at coordinate 62,105 of NZ_JACHJI010000009.1, read as the reverse complement.
GCGTACGCGTCCTGGGGCCAGTCCTCCCTGGCCCAGCGCACCTCGATCCTCTTCAGGTTCCGCGCGCTGCTCGACGCGCACCGCGACGAGATCGCCGGGCTGATCACCGCCGAGCACGGCAAGGTGCACTCCGACGCCCTCGGCGAGGTCGCGCGCGGCCTGGAGATCGTCGACCTGGCCTGCGGCATCAACGTGCAGCTGAAGGGCGAGCTGTCCACCCAGGTGGCCAGCCGCGTCGACGTGGCGTCCGTCCGCCAGCCGCTCGGCGTGGTCGCGGGCATCACGCCGTTCAACTTCCCGGCCATGGTGCCGATGTGGATGTTCCCCCTCGCCATCGCCTGCGGCAACACCTTCGTGCTGAAGCCGAGCGAGAAGGACCCGTCGGCCTCGGTGCGCCTCGCCGAGCTGCTGGCCGAGGCCGGGCTGCCCGACGGCGTGTTCAACGTCGTGCACGGCGACAAGGTGGCCGTCGACCGCCTCCTGGAGCACCCCGACGTCAAGGCCGTCTCCTTCGTCGGCTCCACCCCGATCGCCCGCCACATCCACACCACCGCCTCCGCCAACGGCAAGCGCGTCCAGGCCCTCGGCGGCGCCAAGAACCACATGCTGGTCCTCCCGGACGCCGACCTGGACGCGGCGGCCGACGCGGCCGTCTCCGCCGCCTACGGCTCGGCGGGCGAGCGCTGCATGGCGATCTCCGCGGTGGTCGCCGTCGGCGCGATCGGCGACGAGCTGGTGGAGAAGATCCGCGAGCGCGCCGAGAAGATCAAGATCGGCCCCGGCGACGACCCGACGTCCGAGATGGGCCCGCTGATCACCAAGGCCCACCGCGACAAGGTCGCCTCCTACGTGCGGGGCGCGGCGGACGAGGGCTGCGAGGTCGTCCTGGACGGCACCGGCCACACCGTCGAGGGGTACGAGGACGGCCACTGGATCGGCCTCTCCCTGCTCGACAGGGTGCCGACGACCGCCAAGGCCTACCAGGACGAGATCTTCGGCCCGGTGCTGTGCGTGCTGCGCACCGAGACGTACGAGGAGGCCCTGGACATCGTCAACGCCTCGCCGTTCGGCAACGGCACCGCGATCTTCACCCGGGACGGCGGCGCCGCCCGCCGCTTCCAGCTGGAGGTCGAGGCCGGCATGGTCGGCGTGAACGTCCCGATCCCGGTCCCCGTCGGCTACCACTCCTTCGGCGGCTGGAAGGACTCCCTCTTCGGCGACCACCACGTCTACGGCAACGACGGCACGCACTTCTACACCCGCGGCAAGGTCGTCACCACCCGCTGGCCCGACCCGGCGGACGCCCCGGCCGGCGTCGACCTGGGCTTCCCGCGCAACCACTGAGCGTCACCGAACTCCCTCAGGGGGCCGTCCGTTATGCGGACGGCCCCCTTTTTTTGCGGGTCCCCCCTGCGGTTACCGCAGGAAGACAAAGCCGCTTCCTCAGCGCCCTGTTGTGTCCTGATGGTCATGAACAAGGCTTGCGAGCAACGAATTCCGTAGGCAAAGACCCATTGACGTCACGGTTTCCGTCGGATTCCATTCTGCGCAACCGGGAGCGGACACACGACGTACGACCTGATCCGCCGGAGGCGATAGCGCTCCCGGCCGTCACCTCTTGTCGCACGAGTCGATCGGAACCACCGCATGACCGACACGCTCCGCCCCGCCGAGACCGCCGTCCCCCCGGCCCCGGCGGACCCGGACAGTCCCCGGAAGCTCAAACGGTCCATCGGGGTCGTCGGCGGCACCCTCCTCACCCTCTCGTGCGTGACGCCGGCCTCGACGCTGTTCGTGGTCGTCCCCGACCTGTTCGGCTCCCTGGGCACCGCCACCGCCCTCACCATCGCCGTCGGCTCGCTGCTCTGCGTCGCCGTGGCGTTCTGCTACTCGGAGCTGGGCACCCTCGTCCCCAGCGCGGGCGGCGAGTACGCGATGGTCTCCACGCTCGCCGGCCGGCTGGCGGGCTGGCTGGTCTTCGTGCTGTCCCTGCTGGTGGTGATGATCGTCCCGCCGGTGATCGCGATGGGCACGGCCGACTACCTCGCCCCCATCGCCCACCTCGACCCGTCCTGGACCGGCGCCGCCGTCATGCTGCTCGCCACCCTCGCCGGCCTGCTGGACCTGCGCGCCAACGCCTGGATCACCGGCGTCTTCCTGGTCCTGGAGGTCATCGCGGCGGCCGTGGTGGCGGTGCTGGGCTTCGCCCACGGCGAGCGCGGCCTCGACAGCCTCGCCTCCATGGAGGTCGCCGGCGCCGACGGCCGCCCGGACGCCGTGACCGCCCTGCTGGTCGTCTCCGGGCTCGCCATCGCCCTGTTCATCACCCAGGGCTTCTCCACGGCCGTCTACCTCTCCGAGGAACTGGAGAACCCGCGCCGCAACGTCGCCCGCACGGTGCTGGCCACCCTCGGCATCTCCGCCGTCATCATCCTGGTCCCGGTCGTCGCCATCACCCTGGGCGCCTCCGACCTCGCCGCGCTGACCGGCGGCGACATCTCCGCCATGGTCACCGCCTGGTCCAACTCCGCCGTCGGCACCTTCGTCAGCCTCTGCGTGGCGCTCGCGATCGTCAACGCCGGCATCGTCATGGTCATCCAGAACTCGCGCGTCCTGTTCGCCTCCGCCCGCGACAAGGCCTGGCCGGAGCCGGTGAACGCCGTCTTCTCCCGGCTCGGCCGCTTCGGCTCCCCCTGGGTCGCCACCCTCGCGGTCGGCGTCCCCGGCGCGGTCCTGTGCTTCGTGAACCTGGACACCCTGTACGGGGTCACGGGCGTCTCCGTCACCGGCATGTACCTGCTCGTCGCCGCCGCCGCCCTGCTCTCCCGCCGCGGCGCCCACCGCCACGCCCGCGCCTGGCGCATGCCGCTGTGGCCCGCCGTACCGGCCCTGCTGATCGTGGTCCTGGGCTACGTCCTCACCCAGCAGGAGCCGGAGCACCTGCTGTGGACCGGCGGCATCACCGCGGTCGCCACCCTCTACTGGGCCCTCTACCTCCGCCCCCGCGCCACCACCCGCTGGCTGGTGACCCTGCCGGAGGACGCGCGGTCGTAGGCGCCGCCGTACCACGGACGCGGTACACGGCGGCGGCTCCGTACGCCGCCGGGAGGGGACCGGGTTCGGTCTCCGGTCGGCATCACCCCGACAGGTTCGCCCCGTACGGTTGACGCATGGATCTTCGACTGCCCGGAGCGCGGTGGCCGCGGTCACGGCGGCCGCGACGGATCACGGCCGCCGCGGCCGCCGTCGTCGTGCTCGCCGGTGCCGGTACCTGGACCGCCGTCGCCTCGGACGACCCGCCCGCGGTCCACCGCGCCGACCGGGTCATGAGCGTGGGCGACGGGGTGCGGATCGACACCTCGTACTTCACCGCCGGACCCGACGGCCGCCGCCCCGCCGTCCTGCTCGGGCACGGCTTCGGCGGCAGCAAGGACGACGTGCGGCAGCAGGCCGAGGACCTCGCGCGCGACGGGTACGCCGTCCTCACCTGGTCCGCGCGCGGCTTCGGGAAGTCCACCGGGAAGATCGGGCTGAACGACCCGGAGGGCGAGGTCGCCGACGTCTCCCGGCTCCTCGACTGGCTGGCGGACCGGCCCGAGGTCGAGCTCGACGGACCCGGCGACCCGCGCGTCGGCATGGCCGGCGCCTCGTACGGCGGCGCCGTCGCCCTCCTCGCCGCCGGGCACGACGACCGGGTCGACGCCGTCGCCCCGGCGATCACCTACTTCGACCTCGCCGACGCGCTCTTCCCGAACGGCGTCTTCAAGAAGCTGTGGGCGGGCGTCTTCGTCGCCTCCGGCGGCGGCTGCGAGCGGTTCGAGCCCGCGCTGTGCGCGATGTACGAGCGGGTCGCCGAGTCCGGCACCCCGGACGCGCGGGCCCGTGAGCTGCTGGAGGAACGCTCGCCGTCCGCCGTCGCCGACCGCATCGACGTGCCGGCCCTCCTCGTGCAGGGCCAGTCCGACTCCCTCTTCCCGCTCGGCCAGGCCGACGCCGCCGCGCAGGCGATCCGTGCGGGCGGAGCCCCCGTCGGCGTCGACTGGATCGCGGGCGGGCACGACGGCGGCGACCCGGAGACGAGCCGCGTGCAGCAGCGCGTGCGCGCCTGGTTCGACCGGTACCTGAAGGACGACGAGGGCGCCGACACCGGCCCCGCCTTCCGCGTCACCCGCACCGGGGGCGTCGACTCCACCGACGGCGAGGCACAGCTGCGCGGCGCGAGCGCGGACCGCTACCCGGGCCTGGGGGACGGCGGCAGGTCCTTCCCCCTCACTGGACGCGAGCAGAGCTTCGCCAACCCGGCCGGCGCCAGTCCGCCCGCCGTCTCCGCGCTCCCCGGCCTCGGCGGCTCCGGCGGCCTGGCCCAGCTGTCCTCCCTCGGCGTCGGGGTGTCCCTCGACTTCCCCGGCCAGCACGCCCGCTTCGAGTCCGCCCCGGTCGGCACCGACCTGCGGATCACCGGATCGCCGACGGTCACCGTCCACGTGAAGTCGACGAGCGAGGACGCCGTGCTGTTCGGCAAGGTGTACGACGTCGGCCCGGACGGCAGGCAGCAGGTGCTGCCCTCCCAGCTGGTCGCGCCGGTCCGCGTCGAGGGCGCCGGGGCCGGAAGGGACGTGACGCTCACCCTCCCGGCCGTCGACCACGAGGTGCGCGAGGGCCACCGCCTGCGCCTCGTCCTCGCCTCCACCGACCTCGGCTACGCCTCACCGGCCGCCCCGGCGACGTACACCGTCTCCCTGAAGAGCGACCTCACGGTGCCCACCGCGCCCGGTGTGACCACCGCGGCGGCCCCGCTGCCCGCGTGGGTGTGGTGGCTGCCGGCCGCCGGTGCCGTGATCGCCCTCGCCCTGGTCCTCACCGGCCGCCGCCGCACGACGGCCGCGGCCGTCGACCCCGACCTGGCCGACGTACCGCTCCAGATCACCGGCCTGAGCAAGCGCTACGCCCGCTCCGCCGACCGGTACGCCGTGCAGGACCTGTCCTTCCGCGTCGAACGGGGCCAGGTCCTCGGCCTCCTCGGCCCGAACGGCGCGGGCAAGACGACGACCCTGCGCATGCTGATGGGCCTGATCAAGCCGGACGGCGGCGAGATCCGCGTCTTCGGCCACGCGGTCCGGCCCGGCGCCCCCGTGCTGTCCCGGGTCGGCGCCTTCGTCGAGGGCGCCGGCTTCCTGCCGCACCTGTCCGGCCGGGAGAACCTCGAGCTGTACTGGAGGGCCACCGGCCGCCCGCCCGAGGACGCCCACCTGGACGAGGCCCTCCGGATCGCCGGGCTCGGCGACGCCCTCGCCCGCGCGGTGCGCACCTACTCCCAGGGCATGCGCCAGCGCCTCGCCATCGCCCAGGCCATGCTCGGCCTGCCGGACCTGCTCATCCTCGACGAACCGACCAACGGGCTGGACCCGCCCCAGATCCGCGAGATGCGCGAGGTGATGATCCGGTACGCCGCCGCCGGGCGCACGGTGATCGTCTCCAGCCACCTGCTGTCCGAGGTCGAACAGTCCTGCACCCACCTCGTCGTCATGGACCGCGGGCGGCTCGTCCAGGCGGGCCCGGTGCACGAGATCGTCGGCTCCGGCGACACCCTGCTCGTCGGGACCGTGACCCCCGTGGACGAGCCGGTCGCCGAGAAGATCGCCGCGCTGCCGGGCGTCGCCTCGGCCGTCCGCACCGACGGGGGGCTGCTGGTCCGGCTCGACGCGGACGGCACCGCCCCGCGCCTGGTCGCCGAACTGGTCCGGCTCGAGGTCCCCGTGGCGTCGGTCGGCCCGCACCGCCGCCTCGAGGACGCCTTCCTCACCCTGATCGGAGGTTCCGCATGAGCACGCTCACCGAGCGGAACGAGCCCGCCGAGCCGGCCGGACCCGCCGCGCCCGCCGAGCCGGCCGTGTCCGTCGAGGCCGCCGCCGGCTACCGCGCGGGCCGCACCCTGCCCCTCCGGGTGGAGCTGGTCCGCCAGCTCAAGCGCCGCCGCACCGTCGTCATGGGCGCGATCCTCGCCGTCCTGCCGTTCGTGCTGGTGGTCGCCTTCGCGATCGGCGGGGAGCCGGACCGTCCGGGCGGCCGGGTGAACCTGATGGACACGGCCACCGCGTCCGGCGCCAACTTCGCCGCAGTGAACCTGTTCGTGTCGGCGGGCTTCCTCCTGGTCATCCCGGTCGCCCTGTTCTGCGGGGACACGGTCGCCTCGGAGGCCGGCTGGTCCTCCCTGCGCTATCTGCTCGCCGCGCCCGTGCCCCGCATGCGGCTGCTGTGGTCCAAGCTGATCGTCGGACTGGGCCTGAGCCTCGCCGCGATGGTGCTGCTGCCGCTGGTGGCGCTCGCCGTCGGCACGGCGGCCTACGGGTGGGGCCCGCTGCAGATCCCCACCGGCGGCGCGCTGGACCCCGGCACGGCGGCCCAGCGGCTCGTGGTGGTCGTGGCGTACCTCTTCGTGTCGCAACTGGTCACCGCCGGGCTCGCGTTCTGGCTGTCCACCCGGACCGACGCCCCGCTGGGCGCGGTCGGCGGCGCCGTCGGCCTGACCATCGTCGGCAATGTGCTCGACGCCGTCACCGCCCTCGGCGACTGGCGCCACTTCCTGCCCGCGCACTGGCAGTTCGCCTGGGCGGACGCCGTCCAGCCGACGCCGGAGTGGTCCGGCATGATCCAGGGCGCCGCCGTCTCCGTCACGTACGCCCTCGTGCTGTTCGCGCTGGCCTTCCGCGGGTTCGCCCGCAAGGACGTGGTCTCCTGACGCCGGACCGCACGCGGGCCGCGCACGGTCCGCGTGCGGTCCAACCGGGTGAACCTGCGCAACCGATTCCCGTGGGTCGGGTTGATGAAGGAGTAGGCCATGCGACAGCCGAGGGTCAGAACGCGTGGCCTCGGTTGCCGATCTCCATGCCGGGGCCGGCCAGTCCCATTCTTCAAGCAGGAAGACAACCACATTGCGACAGACCCTGAGCAGGGGAGTGTTCGCGGCGGCCGCCGCCACGGGCATTCTGACCCTGTACGGAACCCCCGCCCTCGCCGACTCGCACGCGGTGGGCGGTGCCGAGGATTCTCCCGGTGTGCTGTCCGGGAACAACGTGCAGGCACCGGTGCACGTGCCGGTGAACGTGTGCGGCAACACCATCGGTGTGGTCGGGGCGCTCAACGGCGCGTTCGACAACTCCTGCGGCAACACCTCGCACGCGCACAAGTCCGAGGACCGGTCGTCGGACTCCTCCCACGCGGACTCCTCCTACGGCGACTCCGCGTACGGTGACCCCTCCCACGGCGGCGCGCACGCGGTGGGCGGTGCCGAGGGATCCCCCGGCGTGGCGTCCGGGAACAACGTGCAGGCACCGGTCGACGTGCCGGTGAACGTGTGCGGCAACGACATCACCGTGATCGGGGCGCTCAACACGACGGCCGGCAACTCCTGCGGCAACACCTCGCACGCGCACAAGTCCGGGGACCGGTCGTCGGACTCCTCCTACGGAGACTCCTCCTACGGCGACTCCGCGTACGGCGGCGCGCACGCGGTGGGCGGTGCCGAGGGATCCCCCGGCGTGGCGTCCGGGAACAACATCCAGGTTCCGGTGCACGTGCCGCTGAACGTGTGCGGCAACGTCGCCTCCCTGGTCGGGCTGTTCGACTCCACGTACGGCAACTCCTGCGGCGACACCGCCGGCTACGGTTACGGCTACGGCGAGGACGACACGACCCCGCCCGCCGTCACCCCCACCCCCACCCCCACCCCGAAGCCGACCCCGGCGACGCCCGAGCCCGGCGAGAAGACGCCGCCCGCGCCGCCGACCGTCGACGAGGAGCAGCCCGGCACCGTGCCCCACCTGGCCGAGACCGGCAGCGAGGGCATGATCGCCGCCTCGGCCGCCAGCGCCGCGCTGATCGCGGGCGGGGCGATGCTGTACCGCCGCCGGCGCGTCGGCGCCGGCCGCTAGCCGCTCCCGGGTGCCGGCGCACGGGTCCACCCCTCCCGGCGCCGGCTCCCGCCGGAGCGCGACACGTCCCCCGGACCGACCCGGGCCACCCCGCGAGGTGGCCGAGCGGGTCCGGGGGACGAACCGTGTGCGCGGGCGGGCGCCGCACGCCGTCACCGTCCGCCCCCGGGCCCCCGCGTCAGTGGCCCACCGGTGACGGCGACGTGCTCCGGCCGGCGCCGCCCGGAACGGGAACCGTCCCGCGCGGCGGAGTCGCCCTGAGCCGGCGGCGCACCCCCTGCACGAGCGTCGCCGCCGTGAACGTCGCGCCGTGCACGAAGCGCATGGCCGGGCCGAAGCCGGACGCGGTCACCAGGCCCGCGAGGAACAGCCCGGGGTGGGACGACTCGAAGGTGTGCCCCAGCGCGGGGGAACCGTCGGGCAGCGTCGCCAGCGTGCCGCGCAGCTCGGCGGAGAGCAGCCCGAGCCGGTCGCAGCGCGCCCGGAACCCGGTGGCGGCGATGACGTGTTCGGTCTCCAGGCTGCGCCGGGCGCCCTGGAGGCTGACCGTCTCCAGCAGCACCCCGCCCGGCACCGCGCTCGCCCTGGTGACCTCGTGGCCGGGCAGCAGGTCCACCGCCCGTTCCACCCGGTCCCGCACCCACCAGGCGCCCGCCGGACCCAGCGCCGTGGCCGCGATGCGCGACCGGGTCGCCTCCGGCAGCCGCCGGAAGAGGCCGGGGCGCTCGGAGTAGAACCAGTTCCGCCAGCCGGGGCCCAGACCGCTGTGCGGGGAGCGGACCGACTGCCACCAGGGGCGCTCCCAGGGCGGCGGCACGTCGTTCCACCGCAGCCGCTCCGCCCGCGCCAGCACCCGTACCCGCGTGCCCTGTTCGGCGAGCAGCGCCGCGGTCTCCAGCGCCGCCTGACCGCCGCCGATCACCGTGACGTCCTTGCCCTGGAACCGGCCCAGGTCGCTGTGGTGGCTGCTGTGCGTGACCAGGGCGGGGTGCAGTCCGCGCAGGGTCTGCGGCACCTCGATGAACGGCATCACGCCGACCGCCAGCGCCACGGTCCGCGCGCGCAGCGCCTCCCCGTCCTCGGTGACCACCGTGAAGCCGTCGGGGCCGGGCGTCACCCGGGTCACCGTGCGCTCGTCCACCGCCGGCACGGCGTGCCGGGCGAACCACAGGCCGTACGCCGCGAACGCCTCCACCGGGATCGGCTCGGCGTGGCGCGCCGTCAGACCCTGCTCGGCGCAGTAGGCGTCCAGCCGCCAGCGCCCGGCCGGGTCGGAGAGGTTGGACGCCCACGGTTCGGACTTCAGGAACATGCCGCCGGGCATGTGGTCCCGCCAGGACGCCATGGGCCGGCCGAACACGCGCAGGTGCAGACCGGCGGCCGCGGCGTGGGACGCGATCGACAGGCCGTACGGACCCGCGCCCACCACCAGAAGGTCGTACATCATCAACTGCTCGCTTTCTCGTTGTCGGTCAGGGAGGAGGAGACCGCCCGGGAGGCCGCCCGGGGGATCGCGCGCGGTGCCGGCACCGGGGCCGTCGCGGCCAGCCGCTCGCGCAGCCGGCCGGACACGTGACGGCACCACAGGGCCCACATCGCCCATCCGGGGCCGCGGTCGTCCCGGGCGTACCAGGCCAGTTCGCGGCCGCCCGGCGCCGTGCGCAGCGCGGCGAACGGCGCGTAGTTCTCCACCACGAACGCCCGCCCGGCCACCGGGTCCCCGTCCGGCATCTCACGGCCCGTCAGGTCCAGGTGCAGGGCGCGTACGACGTCCAGTCCCGCGCTGTCCGCGAAGAGCCGGAACTGGGCGCCGGGACGCGGGTTGAAGTCGAGCAGGTGGTAGCGGCCCGTCGCGCCGCAGCGGCGGAAGTCGAGGTCGAGGACGCCGCGGTAGCCGAGCGCGTCGACGAGCCGCTCGGCCAGGGCCCGCACCTCGGGGTTGGGCGTCCAGCGGCCCACTGCGGTCAGGCCCGCCCCGCGCGGCCAGGACAGCTGCTTGCGGCCCGGGCCGCCCGCGCGGACGGTGCCCGAGCGGTCGGCGTAGCCGTGGAAGAACCAGTCCCGGTCCGGCCCCGGCGGTAGGTACGCCTGCAGCAGCAGCCGGCTGCCGGCCTCCCCGGTGCGCAGGTACAGCTCCCGGGCCTGCTGCGCGGAACGCACCACCTGGGTGCTGCGCAGCCCGCTGCCGGCGGGCAGCAGCCAGGGCCGGCTCCATTTCGCCACCAGCGGCAGCCCGAGCCGCCGCGCGTCGTCGGCGGCCCGCGCCGGGCTGTCCGGGACCAGCGTCACCGGGTGCGGGACGTCCGCGGACGCGCACAGGGCGGCCAGTTCCGCCTTGTCGGCGACGCGTTCGGCCAGCGCACCCGGCAGCTCGGGCAGCAGGTAGGACGGGGCGAGGTCGTCCCGTGCGCGGCTGACGGCGATGGCGCTCGCGTCGTCCAGCGGGACCAGCACGGCGGGACGCGCGATCCGTTCGGCCACGCGGTGCAGCGCGGCGAGGATCTCCCGCTCCGGCGCTCCCGGGGAGGGCGGGGGGTGCATGCGGTGCGCGTAACGCGACCGGTGGACGGGACTTCCCGTCGCATCGGCGACGACGTGCACCTCCACGCCCGCCCTGCCGAGCGAGCGCACCGCCCCCAGAGTTCCGTGGTGAAAGGGGTTCCGGTCGATCCGCAGCAGTACGGCGGGAACACGGGTGTCGAGCAGCGGCACGATTTCTCACTTTCTCTTGGCTTTTCCTTGGTTCGGCTCATGCGTGTGAATCACTCACCCGGGCGAGCCCGGCACTCGAAAGCCGCACGGCGCTGGCGCCGTCGATTTTCCTGTGCCTTTACTTCACATGACTGTTCGTCAACGACGAGAGCAGCGTCAGAAGGCGGACGAGAGCGAGAAAAGGAGCAGCCATGGCGCCACAGCACAAGCGGATCCGGGTCCGCGGGATGGCCGTGGGCGCGGCGGCGGTCGTGGTGTCGGCCGCCCTGGCGGCCGGTCCCGTGGCGGGGCCGGAGGCGGTGCGAACCGACGACTCCCGCCCTCCGGCGCCGGCCCCGACGGTGCCCGGGACCACGCCCCCGGTCCCCGTGGCACCGGTCGTCCCCCTGCCGTCGGTCACGGCCCGGGACGTCCCGGTGCCCCGTCCGGGGGCGCCGGCCTTCGGCGCCTTCCTCGCCTCGGACGCCCGCGGCGTGGCCCGCATGGAGCAGTTCAGCCGCTGGCTGGGCGGTGCCGAGCTGCTCGTCGGGCACACCTATCTGCCCGGCAACCACTGGAGCGACATCGAGGGTGACATCCGCTTCCTCGAGGACTGGGCGCACTGGCGCAACGCGAAGGACGACCGGATGCTCGTCCTCAACGTCCCCATGCAGGAGCGCAACGAGGCGGGCGTCCCCGACGACGAGGTGCGGCGGTTGCTGCGGCGGGGCGCCGCCGGGGAGTTCGACCACCACTTCCGCGCGCTCGCCGAGCGGCTGGTCGCGCTGAAGGTGCCGGACACGGTCCTCGTCCTCGGCTGGGAGATGAACGGCACCACCTACACCCACCGGTGCGGGCCCGACCCGGAGGCCTGGAAGAAGTACTGGAACCGGATCGTCGCCGCCATGCGCGCGGTGCCGGGCCAGAAGTTCCGGTTCGATTTCACGCCGAGCCGCGGCCGGGACGCCGTTCCCTGGACGGAGTGCTACCCGGGCGACGGCACGGTCGACGTCATCGGCATGGATTCCTACGACCAGCCGTCCGGAATGTCGTTCGACGAACAGGTGAGGGAGCCCTACGGACTGCAGGCGCACGTGGATTTCGCGAAAGCCCACGGAAAACCCGTCTCCTATCCCGAATGGGGGCTCTTCCGCAACGGCGACAATCCCGAGTACGTGCGGCGCATGCTCGCGTGGATGGACGAGCACCGGCCGCTGTACAACACGGTGACCGACTACTGTCCGCACGGCGTGTGGCAGTGCGACGAGAACCCCGAGTCGTCCCGCGTCTACCGGTCCGTCCTCTCCGGCCGTTCCGACGGCGAGCCGACCCCGGCCCCCACGCCCACTCCCACCCCCACACCGCCCGTGCCCAGCACCCCGCTGCCCCCGGAGAACTGCTCGCCGCTGGACCTGGGCAGCTGGGTGGAGCACTGGCTCGGCGGGAAGCTCTGCCTCCGCTTCGACTGGTGGTCGCGCACCCGCTAGCGCCGGCGCCGTCCCGGCCGGGTCCACCGCCCTCACCGCTGTCCCTGTGCGTCGGCGGCGGTGGCCGGGCCCGGCACCGAGGCGGCGGGCACGGGATCCTCGTCCCGGCCGGGCCGCCCCGGCCGGGCGAGCAGGGCCAGACCGCCCAGCAGCCCGCCGGCGCTCGCACCGACCAGGGTGGTCACCGCCGACGACGCGGACGCCGGCTCGGTCGGCTCCACCGCGCGCGAGAACCGCACCAGCCGGACCTGGGTGCTGTCCCGGGTGCCCTCCGCGTGCTGGGTCAGCGCGCGGGCGACCGCGTCGGCCATGTCGACGGCGAGCCCGGGCCGCGAGGAGGTCGCCGTGACGGCGACCATCGGCGCGTCCGGCGAGGTCGCCGCGCGGACGCCGTCCCGCAGCGTCCGCACCGGCACACCGGCCCACACCTGCGCGTCGCCGAGCACCGCGAGCTGCGTGGCCACCCGGCCGTACGCCTGCGCGAAGCCGCGGGCGGCCTCCGGGGGCGCCTCGTCCGTCGGTACGGCGACGACGTAACTGGTGGCCGTGTACGCCGGGGGCGTCAGCAGCCCGTACGCGCCGCCGCACAGACCGCCGACGAGCGTGCCCGCCACGAGCGCGGACCAGGCCGGCAGCCCCCTGACGCGGGCCAGGACGGAGGCCGGGGACGGGCGGCGCCGACGGGTCGGGGTGTCGGTCATGACGGGCTTGCTCCCAGAGGTGCGGGGGACGGCGACGAGCCGGCGACGGCTGCCGCGTACACGTCCATGAGGCGGGCGGTGCTGCGGGTGATGCTGTAGTGGTGCGCGGCCCGGGGCGCCGTGCGCGGACCGGGACCCGCCGCGCGGACCTCGGCGATCGCGCGGGCGTACGCCTCGGGACCGCCGTCCACCCGCCGGGCGCCGGCGGCGGCCGCCGGGGGCAGGTCCTCGATCGCCGGGCAGGAGGTGTAGAGCACGGGCAGGCCCGCCGCCAGCGCCTCCACGACCGCCAGTCCGAAGGCCTCCTCCGCGGACGGGGCGGCGAGCAGGTCCATCGCCGAGGTGAGTGCGGGCAGGTCGGGGCCCGGGGAGCCGTCGGGGACGTAGGGGCGCTCGCCGGTGAACAGGACCCGGCCGGCCACACCGGCCTCGTGGGCCGTGCGGCGCAGGACGTGCTCCTCGGGGCCGCCACCCACCAGCAGCAGCCAGTGGTCCTCCGGCAGCCGGGCCAGCGCGCGGACGAGGACGTCGAACCGCTTGCCCCGGGCGAGCCGGCCGACGCCGCCGACGACGAACGCCCCCTCGGGCAGGCCGAGGCGCCGGCGGGTGCGCTCCCGCCGTTGCGGATCGAAGCGGAAGCGGTCCAGGTCGATGCCGTTGGGGACGACCTCGATGCGGGGCGCGGGCACGCCCCAGCGCTTCAGGCGCTCGGCCACCGCCGCGGAGACGGCGACCGTCGCCGAGCCGAGCCGCTCGCTGGCGAGGTACAGCCCGCGCACCCCCGCCGTCAGGCTGCGGCCCTCCATCTGCGAGTCGCCCAGGGAGTGTTCGGTGGCGACGACCGCGCGGACGCCGGCGGCGCGCGCGGCGAGCCGGCCGTAGACGCAGGCCCGGTACAGGTGCGTGTGCACCAGGTCGTAGCCGCCGGCGCGGATCAGCCGGACCAGGCGCGGGAGCGCGGCCAGGTCGCGGTTGCCGCCCATGCCGAGGTGCACGACGCGGACGCCGTCGGCGGTGAGGCCGTCGGCGACCGGGCCGGGGTTGGTGAGCGTCACCACGTCGCACTCGACGGGCAGGTGACGCAGCAGCAGCCGCAACTGCTGCTCGGCCCCGCCGACGCCGAGGCCGGTGATGATGTGCAGCGCCCTCATCTCACACGCCCTCCGCCGGGCGCCGGCGCAGCCGGTGCAGCCGGTACTTCAGGTGCAGGCGCCACGCCGTGTCGTTCTGCCCGACGTGCACGCGCGGCAGGGCGTGCGGGCCGGTCAGCGGGCCGGGGTCGATGGCGCAGGCGTAGGCGTAGCCCGCCTCCCGCACGGCCTCGACGGCGCGGGCGTCGATCGTGCCGTACGGGTAGCAGAAGCCGTCGACCCGGGCGCCGGTCAGCTCCACGAGCCGCGCGCGGCTCTCGGCGACCTCGGTCTTCAGCGCGACGTCGTCCGCCGCCGTGAGGTCGACGTGCGTCAGCCCGTGCGAGCCGATCTCCACGCCCTCCGCGGCCGCGTGCCGGATGCCGTCCGCGGTCAGCAGCGGCTTGCGCGGGCCGAGCGGGTCCCAGGCGTTGTCGCCGCCGAGCCGTCCGGGCAGCACGAAGAGGGTGGCGCCGCAGTTCCAGCGGCGCAGCAGCGGCAGGGCGTCGGTGACGAAGTCGGCGTACCCGTCGTCGAAGGTGAGCCCGACCAGGCCCCGCGCCACGCCCCGGGCGCGGGCGGCGAGCAGCTCGGCCACGGACACGCCCCGCAGCCCGCGCCGGCGCAGCCAGGCCAGCTGTTCCGCGAGCCGCTCGGGGGTGACGGTGATGCGGTACGGATCGTCCGAGCAGTCGCCCACCGAGTGGTACATCGCCACCCACGGGACGGGACCCGGACGACGCGGGGCGGGGAGGGCGCCGGTGCCGGCGGGTTCGACGGATTCAACGGAAGCGGCCATGTGCGAGCCTTCGTGTGACGGTGCGTACGGAGCGCAGTGCGGATGCGGAGCCCTGGACGCCGAGGGCCAGGGAGAGGGCGGCGAAGACGGCGGTCACGGTCAGGCAGCCCGCCGCGAGGCCCGCCGCCGACGACTCCGGCCGGCCCGCGGCGAGCGCCCCGGCGGCGGTGGCGGCGGCCGCGGCGAGCACGGGCCCGCCCAGCCCGGCCAGCACCCGCCGGACGCGGACCGAGACACCGGGGGAGCCGGCGCGCCGGGCGGTGCGCAGCCCGGCCAGCAGCAGGGCGGCGGTGACGGTGATGCCGAAGGCGTTGGCGGCGGCGATCCCCGCCACCCCCCAGCGGTCCACGGTCGCCGTGCCGATCAGGGACGTCGCGACGACGCCCACGGCCATCACGCCGACGGGGTACCAGCTCGGCCGGCCCGTCGAGAAGTACGACCGGATCAGGGCGCCCACCAGGGTCTGCCCCAGCAGCCCGAGGGCGTACACGCGCATGACGTCCGCCGTCGCGGCGGTGTCGCCCGCGGTGAACGCGCCGCGCTGGAAGAGCAGTTCGACCATCTGCGGGGCGCAGGCGAGCACCGCGGCCGCGCCCAGCAGCACCACGCAGGAGGCCAGCACCAGATCCCGCTCCACGCGGGCGCGGGCCCGCTCGGTGTCGCCGTCCGCGAGCGCCCGCGCCACCACGGGGAAGGTGACGGTGCACAGCATCAGCGACAGCGTCATCGGGATCTGCGCGACCTTCTGCGCGTAGTTCAGGTGCGAGATGGCCCCGGCGGGCAGCGAGGAGGCCAGGAAGCGCTCGACGAGGACCTGCGACTGGCGGCACAGCGCGAACAGGAGCACGGCCGCGAGCAGGGCGAGACGCACCGGCCGCTCCCCGCCGTCGGACCCGCCGTCGGACCCCGTGTCGGCCGAGGCCCCCGCCCCGGCCCCGTCGGGTGCCGGACCGCGCGACGCCAGCCGCCGCAACAGCGACGGAAGCTGCACCGCCACCATCAGGCAGCCGCCCACCGCGACCCCGACCGCCGCGGAGCGCACCCCCCACGCACCGCCGAGCAGGAACATCGCGGCGACGATGCCGGTGTTGTAGGCGACGTAGATCGCCGCGGGCGCGAAGAAGCGGCGGTGGGCCCGCAGGGCGGCGCTGCAGTACCCGGCGAGCCCGAAGGCCAGCACGCTGATCGCGGTGAGCCGGGTGCAGTCGACGGCGAGGCCCGGGTCGGGCAGACCCGGCGCCAGGCCCCGGACCAGGTAGGGGGCCGTGGCGGCGACCAGCGCGGCCACCGCGGCGAAGGCCAGGCACAGCCGGGGCAGGGTGGCGGCGACCAGGGCGCGGACCGGGTCGCCCGCGGCGCCCCGGGCACGGCGGGCCAGCGCCACGCTGAACGCCGGGATCAGCGCGATCGCCAGTCCGTCCTCGATCAGCAGCGTCGCGGCGATCTCCGGCACGGTCCACGCGACCAGGAAGGCGTCCGTGTCGCTCCCGGCGCCGAACAGCCGGGCCAGCGACTGGTCGCGCACCAGGCCCAGCAGGGAGCCGGCGACGGACAGCGACGCCGTGACGAGCGCGGCCCGGGCGAGGAACCCCCGGGACGGGGAGGCGTGGTCGCCGCCGTCCCCGGCCGGGCCGGCGGTACGCGCCGCGGGGACGGTCGCCGCCTCGTCGGCCGCGGACCCGGGGGTCCGGGAGGGCACCACCGTCATCGCGCCACCGCCTCCCCGGCGCGCCCGGACACCCCACCGCGGTGCGCGGCCTCCGTCCGTCCGCCGTCGGCCAGCGCCCACCACGCCGTGAGGCCCAGGCCCATGGCGGTCAGCACGGTGGAGGGGCCGCCGATGTCGCCGTACACGAAGTCGGTCAGCGTCCAGACCAGCAGCCCGCAGGCGACGAGCCCGCAGTCGGACCCCCGTCCGTGACGGCGCGCCCGCAGCAGCCGCCGCAGCCCGCACACCAGCAGCGCCAGCCAGCTGCCGGCGAGCGCGAGCAGCCCGATCAGGCCCTGCTCGCTCAGCACCAGCAGGTACATGCTGTGCGGGGACAGCAGCGCCTGCTTGTGGAACTCCTCCCCCGCGCCCTCGACGTCGCTGCCCGACGACAGCGCGAGGCCGGCGTGCTCGTCGCGGTACGCGGGGAAGTTCTTCAACCCCACGCCGGTCAGCGGGTGCTCGCGCCACATGCCGGTGGCGGACGCCCACAGGGTGTACCGGTCCACGACGGACTGGTCGGGGGCGTCGGTGACCTGCGTGATGCTGTCGAGCCGCTCCTGCAGCTGCGCCGTGCCGACGCCGAAGCCGCCCACCAGGACCACGCCCGCGGCGGCCGCGGCCGCGGCCGTCCACAGCGCCCGCCGCAGCCCGGCCAGCGCCAGCTGCACGGCGCACGTCAGGGCGGTCGCGATCCAGGCGCCCCGGCTGAAGGAGAGCGCGAGCGGCAGCAGCAGCACCAGGGCGCACCCGGCGGCGACCGCCCGCTGCCGCACCGGAGCCCGGCCCAGCGCGATCCCGGCCGCGCACACCAGGCCCAGCGAGACCGCCGCCGCCATGCCCATCACGTCCCCGGCCCCGAAGGTGCCGACCGCGCGGATGGTCTCGCCCTGGTAGGAGGCGCCGGTGGCGGTGACGTACTGGTGCACGCCGACCGCCCCCTGCCACAGGGCGAGCCCCACGAACGACCAGGCCAGCACGCGCAGGTCGGACCGGTGGCGCAGCAGCACCAGCACGGCCGCCGGGACCAGCACGAAGACCTGCAGGTAGCGGCTCAGGCCGGAGAACCCGGCCGCCGTCGAGGACGCCCCCATGGCGGCGAGCGCCAGGCCCACGACCGGCAGGCCCAGCACCACCGCCGCGACGGGCGACAGCGGGCGCCGCCGTTCCCGCAGCAGGCGGATCACGCAGTACCCCACCACCAGGGCGGAGACCGCGTCGGCGGGCCCCGCGCCGTCCCCCGCCGACGGCAGCGCCGCCAGGGCGACCACCGCCACCAGCGGCAGGACCGGCGCCGCCGCCGCGACCCGGCGCGGGAGCGGTGCGGCCCGGCGCGGCAGCGGTGCGAGGGCGTGGCTCACGGGCGGTCAGCTCCCCGTCGGACGGACCAGCGTGGCCGCGGTGCGCAGCAGGATGCAGACGTCCCGCCACAGCGACCAGTCGTCGATGTAGGCGTTGTCGAACCGGCAGCGGTCCTCGATCGAGGTGTCGCCGCGCAGCCCGTGGACCTGGGCGAGCCCGGTGATGCCGGTGCGCATCCGGTGGCGGGCCGCGTAACCGGGGTAGGTCTGGCTGAACTGCGCGACGAAATAAGGACGTTCGGGGCGCGGTCCGACCAGGCTCATGTCGCCGCGGAGCACGTTCCACAGCTGCAGCAGCTCGTCGAGCGAGGTGCGCCGCAGCATGCGGCAGAACCGGCGCATCTCGTGCTCGCCCGCCACGCTCCACCGGGTCGCCGACTCGTGCTCGTCGACCGGACGGTGGGTGCGGAACTTCAGCAGCGTGAACGGCCGCCCGTTCCGGCCGATGCGCTCCTGCCGGAACACCACGCCCGGCCCGTCGGTGATCCGCAGCGTCACCGCGCACACCAGCAGCAGCGGGCTGACCAGCAGCAGCAGCGTCCCCGACACCAGGACGTCGAGCAGCCGCTTGCCGGCGCCGCCGCCGCGCGCCGGGGCGAGGTCCAGCCGGCGGCAGGAGAACCCGGCGAGCCGTTCCCCCGGCGCGTACGACGGGGAGTCGGCGTCGACCTCCCAGACCACGCAGCCCGACTCGGCCAGCGCCCGCAGCAGCGGCCCCTGTTCGGCGCGCACCGAGGGGTGCACGGCGAGCACCGCCCGCACCCCGTTCTGGACGACCGCCCGATCGACCTCCTCACCCGTGCGCAGCACCGGAACGCCCTCGGTGCCGTCCGGCTGCGCGTCCGCGACGATCCCCACCGGCCGTACCCCGCACCCCGGATGGCGCAGCACGGCGGCGGCCACGCGCTGCGCGGTCGCCACCGGCCCGACGACGAGCGCGGCGTGCGGCCGGCGCAGCAGCGCGGCGCGCCGCCGCCCGTGCACGGCCGCGCGCAGCGCACAGCACGCGGTCGCCTGCAGGGCGAGGCCGGTCAGCACGGTCCGGGCGGACAGCGCGTGCTCCGGCCGGTACGCCGCCCAGAACGCCGCGACCGCCAGCCAGGCCACCGCGACGCGGCCGCACACGGCGGGCAGTTCCTCCAGCACCCCCGGCACCGGCGAGCCGCCGGCGCGCGGGCGCGACAGCAGCGACACGGCGATCAGCAGGGCGATGAGCAGGGGGTGGCGCTGGGCGCCGGTGAGCGCCAGCGCGCCCAGCAGGGCGGCGGCACCGTCCGCGACGCGCAGCGGGACCGGTGAGGCCGACCGTGCGGGGGGCCGCGGGACGGGCGACCGGAAGCCGGTCCCGGCGCCGGTGGTGTCGGTGCCGGTGGTGTCGGTGCCGCGCGGCGGCATGACGGACACGGGTGAGGATCCGTGCTCCCGTGGCGTTGCGCCGGGGGAGGGCACGGTACGTTCGGCGGTCACGAGTGGATGGACTCCCTGTGCTCGGATGGCTCGACGCGCTGTGTCGTCCGGTGGGCCCCGGCGCGCCAGGCCGCCCGGGACGGTCGCGTCCGTGCGGGGGCGGGCCGGGCGCCGAGCAGGTCGCGGTAGACGGCCGCGACCGCCCTGGCGGTGTGCCGCACGTCGTGGAGGGACAGCACGTGCCGGCGGCCCCGGTCGCCGAGCGACGCGCGCAGCGGCGGGTCGAGCAGCAGCGCGCCGACGGCACCGGCCAGCGCCCCGGGGTCCTCCGGCGGGACCAGGCAGCGGGTGGTGAAGGAGGGCGGCAGGCTCTCGCGGGCCCCGTCGACGTCCGTGACGACCACGGGCCGCCCGCAGGCCATCGCCTCCAGCGGGGCCAGCGCCATGCCCTCCCAGCGGGACGGCAGGACGACGAGGTCGGCGGCCTGGTACCAGGGGGCGGTGTCGCGGACGGCTCCCGCGAACAGCACGGACGCGGGGGCGTGCGCGCGCAGCCGGTCCCGGTCCGGTCCGTCGCCGACCAGGACGAGGCGGGCGTCGGGCACCCGGCGCACGACGGCGTTCCAGGCGTGCAGCAGCACGTCCTGCCCCTTCTGCCGGCACAACCGGCCCACGCACACGGCGAGCGGCGCCCGCGGCGGGAGGCCGGCGAGCGGCGCGAGCCCGGCCCGTACGGTGTCGGCGGGGGCCGGGCGGAAGCACTCGGGATCGATGCCGTTGGGGACGACGGCCCACCGGCCGGTGATCCCGGCGTGCACGCCCGTCGCGCGCTCCGCCTCGCTCACGCACACCACCCGTCCGGCCCACCGCGCCCCCCACCGCTCCCACCGCAGCGCCAGGGCCGCGGCGCCCCCGCCGACCGCCTCGAACGACCAGGCGTGCGGCTGGAAGACGGTCGGGATCCGCCCGCGCACCGCGAGCCGTCCGGCGAGCCCGGCCTTCGCGCTGTGCGCGTGCACCAGATCGGGGCGCACCTCGTCGATCAGCCGGGTGAGGTGCCGTACCTCCCGTACCAGCGACGCGCCCGGCGACCGCGTCGCCCGCCAGTGCCGCACGTGCGCGCCGAGCGCCCGCAGCCGGTCGCCGAGCGGGCTCTCGGGGCAGGCCGCGGTGACGTCCAGGCCGTCCGCCAGCTGGGCCCGGACCAGGTCGGTCACGACCCGCGCGACCCCGCCGTCCACCGGCTGGGTGAGGTGCAGGATCCGCGGCCGGCGGCCGGCCGGTGACGGGTACGGGGGCACGGTCTCCTCGCTCCCGAAGCTCCCGAAGCCCGCGGTGGCGTTCGGGGCGGGCTGCGGCGCGTTCACCGCCGGGCGTCGACGGCGGCGAAGAGCACGCCGGCCCACGCCGCGTCCCGCTGGGACGCCAGCCGGAAGGTCGCCTCGTCACCGGAGTGCGGCAGGGCACCCGCGAGGTCGAACACGTCGGAGTCGTAGCCGAGGGTGTTGGCGTACGCCGGTACCCGCGCCGGAGCCGTCCCGGGGTCGCTGACGGTGGAGTTCAGGACGTCGTCGCCGGGGTTGGCGCGGTCGGCGAGCGCGGTGGACACGGACGCGGGCCCGCCGGTGGTCAGGACGAGCGAGTCGCCGGGGGTGCCGCGGTCGCCGTTGTACGCCACCAGGCCCACCCGGCCCCCCGCGCCCGCGGGGAAGGGCAGGTCGCGCAGCGGGACGCGGGTCTCCCCGCGGGCCATCAGCGGTGCGAAGCCGTCCCAGAGCGCGAGGTGCCGCAGCGGTTCCGCCGGGTTCTCGTACGCCACCACCAGCGTCCAGCCGCCCCACGACCCGGCGGCCGACCGGCCCATGGCCACGTTGACCTGCGCCACCGTGTACAGGCCCGGCCCGCTGTCCCGCACCAGTGCGGTCACGTCCGCCGAGGCCTGGAAGGCGTCCGCGCCGTCCGCGACGCGGTGCCCGACGACCGTGTCCGCGAGGAGCTCCTTGTACTCCCCGCCGGGTTCGGCGATCAGCACCCGCCCGTTGTCCTGCCACGGCTTCTGCTCACCGGCGAGCAGGTTGCCGCCCCAGTACAGACGGGCGTACGTCACCCGGGAGCCGGCGGGCAGACGGACCTCCGCGCGGGAGGAGTTGTAGGTGTTCGGGTCGCTGTCGACGTCGACGTAGAACATGTCGAAGTCGCCGTTCACCCCGTGGCCGCCCGTCTGCGCGCCCCGGCACGACGACGCCTGCGCACGGCAGGTGACGGAGGTGTTGGCGGCGCGCACGATGCCGCCGTGCTGGAGTGCGCGGTACCGCTGGTCGAACGCGAGGTCGGTGGCCTCGGGTGCGGGCGCGGCCGACGCGGCCGGCGCGGCGGCCGGGGAGCCGCAGGGCGCCCACACCGCGGCGAGGGTGAGGACGCCCACCGTCGCATGGCGAAGCAGCTGACCCAGGGATTGGCGCATGACCGTCGGAGCCTTTCGGAACAGGTGGTGGCGGTGGCAGGCAGCGGGACGAGTGCGCTGCGTCCGCCCGGAGAAGTGCGTGGGCGATTCGCAACTCTAGTCATCAAACGGACAAATTCACCGAAATTCAGTGATTGGGGGCATGTGTGTTGAAAGCGTGAAGTCGGCCCCCTGTCGTGCCGCCGCCGTGCCCCACCGGGCCGCCGCCGCACCGTGGAGCGGGACCGGGCCGCCGCCGGCCCGGGGCGAGGCCCCGACGGGCAGGACGGGCAGGAGGGGCAACAGGGTGAACGGCGGGCCGCGAACGGCGCACGGTCGGTTGCGGGGAGCCACGGGCGCTCCCACGGTGGGCAGGAGATCCGACGTTCACCGAAAGGAACCCCCATGCGTGCTCTGCCCGCACGGCGCATCGCACTCGGCGCGTGCTGCGCCGCCCTCCTGATCGGGATCACCGGCCCCGCCGCCACGGCGGCCGAACCGGCCCGCGAACGCACCCCCGCGGCATCGTCCGACGCGCTGCTCGTGCAGGTCAGGAACCTCGACGCGCACGAGGGTGAACTCGCCCCGGTCGTCGACCTGCTGGAGGCCGTGCTCGGGGCGGACGGCGGTCACCTGCCCCCCGCCGAGGCCCGGAGACTGGGCGAGGCCGCCGAGGACGCCCTGGAGGCGGCGGCCGCGAAGGCCCAGGCGACCGCGCCCACGGCCACGGCCACGGCCACACCCACGGTGACGGCTCCGGCGGGCACGGCCGCGCCGAGCGACCCGGACCCGGCGGCCACGGCCACGGTCACGACGCCGGACGTGTCGGACCCGGCGGAGGACGCGCTGCTCACCGACGACGAGAACGAACTCACGAGCGACCTGCTGGACGCCGTGCGCGAGGTCGTCGACAGCCTCCTGGAGCTGATGGTCTCCGACGACGAGGAGGTCGTCGCCCGGGTGCCCGCGTCGGTCGACGACCTGCTGGCCGAGGTGCAGGAGCTCGTCGACGCGCTGACCGGCACCGCCGACCCGCAGGTGTCGATCCTGCCCGCGCCGGCCGGCGCGACGCCGGTGACGCAGGTGCCGCTGCTCCCCGCCGTCACGCTCCCCGCGCTCCCGCCGCTGCTGCTGCCGGCCCCGTGAGCACCGCGCGCACGCGCACCGCACTCCCGCGGCGGCCTTCCCCGGGCCCGGACGCGACCGCCTTTCCCGTTCTCATATGAGGACTCGTCAATCTCCGGCGACCCGGTTTCCGTCCCGGTCACGGATCGTTGGGCACGGCGACAGATCCCCCTCCGGCGACCCGTGTTGCCGAAGAGTCGTCGAAGAAAGGAACACGATGAAGTCCCTGAAGGCCGCCGCCGTCCTCGCCGGGTCGTTGATCGCCGCCGGAGCCGCCACCCCCGCCTTCGCCCACAGTGCCGCCGAGCCCCTGCCCGTCACCGAGGACCGAGTGATCCCGCTCAGGAACGTGACGGTCCTCGACACGCCGCTGCAGGAGCCGACGGACGTGTTCAACACCGAGAGCAAGAACTCGTTGTTCAACACGGTGAAGGACACGGCCGTCGCACTGCGCGGCGACGAGTCGGGGCGCCAGACCCTGACGCGCCAGGGCTGAGACCACGCCCCGCGGACAGACGGCCCCCGGCTCGACGGAGCCCGGGGGCCGTCTCTTCGTGTGGGAGAGGCGTCCTTTTGTGTGGACGTCCCCCCGCTCCCGGCCGCGCGGCGGTGACCGCGCGAGGCGACCGACGGTTACCGCTACGGACAACCGTACGGACGAGGGAGTTGGATCATGGTCATCAGCATCGGCGGGGCACCGGTGGGTGCCGAGGACGGAGCACCGGGCCCGGCGCGGCCCGGCCCGGCGGGACCCGGCCCGGAGGGCAGAACCCGGCGGGAGGTGACGCGCGGTCTGCGCGCCTGCGCCCTCACCGCCGCCCTGGCCCCGCTGCTCACCGCCTTCCGGGCCCCGCACCCCCGGTCCGGCCGCGGAGGCGGCGTCCCGGACGGCACCGCCGCCGACCGGGCGTCCGCCGAGTGGGCGTCCTCCGACCGGGTCCCCTTCGACCGGACCTACCGCGGCTGCCGCATCCAGGGCGTGTGGATCCCCGCGCGGGGCGCGGGCGAGGCCGGCCGGTGGCACGTCACCGTCGACGGCCGCCCCCTCCACCTGATGCGCCGTGCCGACGGCAGCTGGCTGAGCACGGTCGACCACTACTGCTCGTACCCGACGCCGCTCGAGGCCGCCCGCGCGGCCGTCGACGCCCTCCCTCCCGGCCAGCGGCTGCGCGCCCCGGACCCGGCGGACGACGCGGCACACCCGCACGAGGGGGGCCGGCATGGCGTACGTGCGTAAGGACGCCGGGACCCTCACGGCGGGCGAGAAGCGCCGGTTCGTCAACGCGCTGCTGGAGGTCAAACGGCGGGGCGAGTACGACGAGTTCGTGCGGATGCACGTCGCGTACTACGCCTCCGACGGCGAGCGCGGACTGCGCACCGCGCACATGGCGCCCTCCTTCCTGCCCTGGCACCGCCGGTTCCTGCTCGACCTGGAGGAGGCCCTGCGCCGGGTGGACGACTCGGTGACCCTCCCGTACTGGGACTGGACCCGCGACCGCAAGGCCACCTCCGCCCCGTGGACGGCGGACCTCCTCGGCGGCAACGGGCGCCGCTCCGACCACCAGGTGATGACCGGCCCGTTCGCCTACCGGGAGGGCAACTGGACCCTCAAGGTGGGCGTCACCGAAGGGGAGTTCCTCACCCGGGACCTCGGCCGCAGGAGAGCCCCGATCGACCTGCCCGCCAAGAGCGACCTGGAGTGGGCGCTGAAGGAATCCGCCTACGACGTGGCGCCCTGGGACTCGACGGTCACGCGGGGCTTCCGCAACCGGCTGGAGGGCTGGGGCACCGGCCGGGGCAGCGCCTCGTGGCGCAACCACAACCGGGTGCACCGCTGGGTCGGCGGGGTCATGCTCTCCGCCGCCTCCGTCAACGACCCCGTCTTCTGGCTGCACCACGCCTTCGTCGACCTGCAGTGGCACCGCTGGCAGCGCCGGCACCGCGGGGCCCGCTACCTGCCCGCCACCGCGCCGGGCTCCGGCGACGCGCAGCACGGCCGGATCGTGGCGCGCCGGGAGCGGTTGCCGCCGTGGGACGTGACGCCGGCCGAACTGGAGGACGTCGGCCGGATCTACCGGTACGCGTGAGGGGTGTTGGGTGCGCGGCGGGGAGCCCGGACCCCGGCATTGGGCCATCCGGTTCATGCCCTCCCGTACGTGACGTGCGGATTCTCAAGAAATTTACGCAGTTGGGTGTTTCGACCCGACGAAAGCGGCGATCGTCGCCTAGAGTTGGCGACTGTCAGTGACCGACCCATCACGGGTCGTGTCGATTGCAAGAACGGAGAGGTAATGCGCAAGATCCAGAAGGCTGCTGTCGTGGTTGCCATGCTCGGCAGCATGGGCGCCCTCGGTGCCGGTACCGCGGTCGCCGGCGAGGGCCCGGACAACGAGTTCAAGGTCTCGGGTGGCGGCTGCACCGTCAACGGCGACTCGATCAGCGTCCTCAGCAACGTCGGCATCCTCAACGGCGTTCTGGGTGAGGGCATCCTCACCTTCGGCGACGAGGACGAGAACGGCAGCCAGGACCTGGACCAGGGTCACACGGTTGACTGCTCGACCCGCGGCTTCACCGGCTGAAGTCGGGTAGACGACTGAGGACAGGTCCCGGGGCGCGAGCCCCGGGACCTGTCCCTGGACCCTCTCGCGAACCCGAGCGCTGATCTCGCACCACTTCTTCCGGGGGCACGGACGCGCAGTGGCTGCACGGTTCGAGATGCAAGCGCCTGGGGGGAACTACCGCAAAAAGGACAAAAGCGGATGCAGAACTTGAAGAAGATCGCAGTGGTGGCGGGCCTCCTGGGAGGCTCCGTTCTGATGGGGCTCGGCAACGCCCAGGCCCACGAGAACATCCCCACCTGCGACGAGCAGGCCAGTGACAACCACTGCGGGCAGAAGCGTGAATACCGCTACACCACCGAGGACGGCAAGAAGGTCCACGTCGTGGTCGAGCGCGAGGGCTGTGCCGTCAGGGGCACCAACACCGTGGACTGCTCCATCCACCACCCCTGACGCGACCCGGGCGAGAACGCCCGCTCGCAGCAGCCCCGATCCCGCTGAGCTGCGCATGGCCCCCACCGCAGCACTGTGAGCAGCGGCTGCCCGAACGGCAGATGGCCGGACCCGTCCACGGGTCCGGCCATCTGCCGTTGCGCGGCAACGCCCCGGATGCGCGGTGGAAGTCGTGCCGGGGGAACCGGTGCCGCGGACACGCCGCCGGTGCCGCTGTCGCCGTCGGCGCCGCGGAGTCCGGAGCGCACAGGAAAGCCGCCGGCTCACCACCGGCGGCAACCACGCGCACGACGTCCGGGCGGCCCCTCGGCGCCCGCCGCTGCCGCCCGTCAGGCCGTAGGTCCCGGCCGGGGCGGCAGCGGCGTCACCCGGCCGCGCGTCCCGGGGATTCCACGGCGTTGCAGTACGGCAGGCCGTCGATCGGGCGATCGGTGAAGAACCGGCCGATCAGGTCCGAGGACTCCTCCCGGCGTTCCACGGTGACCAGGTGGTCCGCCTCCTTGACGGTCGTGAACCGCGCCGAGGGCATCGTCGCGGCGAGTTCCCGGTTCATCTGCGGGGTGCACAGGGTGTCGTACTCCCCGGTGAACACCAGGGAGGGCACGGCGGGGACGGGCAGGGGCTCGTAGCAGCCGTGCGTCAGCAGCCTCGTGTTGTGCTCGACCGCCTTCACCAGCTCGTCCGGCGTCTGGTTCAGGAACTGCCGGTGGAGCAGGCGGGTCACGGCCGCGTGCCGGCGGACCTGGCCGGCGCCCGGGTTCGACATGAACAGCCGTACCAGCCCGGCGGCGGCCTCCTCGATCTCGCCGCGTTCGATCGCGCGCGTCAGGTGGGGGACGGCGTCGGTGTAGAGCTCGGGGAAGCGCTTGGCGGCACCGCAGAACACGATGCGGGCGACGAACTCGGGGTGGAGCTGCGCGAAACGCAGCGCGACGACCTCCCCGAAGCAGCCGCCGAAGAGGTTCACGCGCGGCATCCCGAGCTCGACCAGCATGTGCCGGACCGCGGCGGCGAGGAAGTCGATGCCGTACCGGGCGGGCAGGAAGTCCGCGGTGCCGTAGCCGGGGAGGTCCACGGTGACCAGCGTGGCGAGCGGGGACAGGTACTTCTCGTGGCCCTGCCACGAGTACCTGTTCTGGGACGAGCCCCCGAGCAGCACCAGCGGCGCGGTCAGCGGCGCGGACCGGTGGACGATGCGGCACTGGTACGCGAAGCCCTCGAAGACGAGTCCACGCTCCTCCACCTGCCCCGACGCTGGAGGGACGGGTCCGGAGCCCCCGGTGGCGGGCGGGTCCTGGGCGGCGATGACGGCAGTGCGCATGAGCGGCTCCGGGAAACAGCGGAACGACGGAAAGACGGCGAACCGCTCCATGATTACCAGGAACCCCACCGTCCCGGCGCAATCACTCAATTGTGGGCGATCCTGGCGGATCTGCTTACCGGCCGACGGTCGGCGTCGCCGGAGGTGAGGCCGGTCGGGGGTGCGGCAGCCCCGGGACGCGTCCGGCGCGGGCAGAATGAAGGCCCTCGAGGACGGGACGTGGGGGCGGACATGACGGCGTATCTGGCTGAGGCTGATCCGCGATGGGCGGGGCACTCCGGTGGAGAGGGGCACGACGACGCCCCGGAATGGGGCCCCGAGGACTTGGGGCGCGCCGCGGTGTTCCTGGCCGAACTCGCGCCGCAGGCCCGGCAGGTGTTCGAGCACCTGCTGCGCAACCCCGGCCGGAGGGTCCACTGCACGGAGCTGGTGGACGAGGTCCTGGGCGGGCCGAACGGGGGCGATCCGGCGCGGCGCGTGGCAGGTGTGCTGTCCGGGATGAGCAAGGCACGCGGCAGGAGCGGGCGGCGGTACCCGTTCCACTGGTGGGAGGCCCCCGAGGGGAGCGCGGGCGCGACCTACGCGGTCCGCCCCTCGGTGGCGGCGGTGTTCCTGGCTGCCCGGCTCGGCCCGTGAGGCTCTTCGGCGTTGACGCTCCGGGGGTGGGGCGGCTGCGGCGATCGACGACGTCCGATCCGTGCTGCACCGGGCTCCGCGGAAGACGCGCCAGGACTTCGGGCCGGCCACGCCCCGCTCCACCGGTGCCCGTGCTGCGGAGGGCGCGCGGACGACCGTGTGCCGGATGAGCGGCAAGTCGCGGCCCGGCGGGGCGCCTGACCGGTGCGGTCTCCCCTGGCCCGGCGTCCGGGCGGGCGCGGTCGGCGAGCACGGGGACGCCCTGGCGCTCGCCGACGCGGGTGATCCGGTGGTGCGGGCCGCGCTCGGGCCATGGGCACGGCCGGGCGGCGCGTGTACGCCAACCGGCACACGCGCCTGAGCGAGCGGCCCAACGACGGCGCTCCGTCCGCCCAGGCGGCGGAGTGGGCCGGGAACAGCGCGGCCGTGCTCCCCGTCACATACGCCCGGTGCGTCGACGGGCAGCTGCCGGACCTGAAACGGCGGCTCGAAGCCGCGGGCGACTTGCCGGAGGCACCCGGCGCCGGCTGATTCACCGGCCGGGAACTTCGACACGTATTCGACACGGCCACCCGCGAAAACCCGGTGACAGCCGGACGGCCCCGGAGTCCGCCCTTGATCGCCAAGAGGGCGTCCGGGGCTTCGTCATGGCGGCCGGCACCGGCCCTGACCAGCAAAAAGCCCTCCCGGAGGGGAGGGCGGAGAGTGGCGCCCCCGGCAGGACTCGAACCTGCGGCCAAGCGCTTAGAAGGCGCCTGCTCTATCCACTGAGCTACGGGGGCCGGGTGTGGTGGCCTGTCGTCGTGGTGCCCGGGTCCGGGCCGCTCCCTGACGTTGCCGGAGACAAGGATAGGGCTCCCGCATCCTTGTCCCTGTCGCCTCGCCTCCGTGGCTCGGTGTGGAGGTTCGGTGAAGCGGTCCTGATAATCGCAGGCAGGTACGAATCGTGCATCGCTTTTGGCGTCTCGCGCACCGGGTGTTGTGCACTCGTTATGCCTGGGCCGCGCCCGTGTCCCGGTCGTTCCTTCCGTCCCTTGTGTCCTGTCGGCGCGCAGACATGCTCATATGTTTCAGAATTCCCCTAAAATTGGGCATTCTTCGCATGTGGTGACCTTGGACGTACGGCCTCAGCTGCTCGACGCACTCTCCGCCCTGCGCGACCGTGTCGCCGCCGCACGCTTCCCGCTGCCCCTGGCGGGGGCCCCACGCGCGCGTGCCAACCGCGACGAACTGCTCGCGCAGCTCGACGACTATCTGGTGCCCCGGCTGAGGGATCCCGAAGCGCCCTTGCTGGCCGTCGTCGGAGGATCCACCGGAGCCGGGAAGTCCACCCTGGTGAACTCCCTGGTGGGGCGGCGGGTCAGCGAGGCGGGCGTGCTGCGGCCGACGACACGGACGCCGGTGCTCGTCTGCCATCCGGAGGACCATCACTGGTTCAGCGGGATGAGGGTGCTGCCCGACCTCACACGCGTGTGGGTGCCCCGTCACCAGGACCCGTCGGAGGAGCTGCTCCTCCCCGGCGAGAACCCCGCGCGCGTGCTGCGCGTCGAGACCGCCGACACCCTGCCCCCCGGCCTGGCCCTCCTGGACGCGCCCGACGTCGATTCCCTGGTGTCCGACAACCGGGTCCTCGCCGCCGAACTCATCTGTGCCGCGGACATCTGGATCATGGTCACCACCGCCGCCCGCTACGCGGACGCCGTGCCCTGGTACATGCTGCGGACCGCCAAGGAGTACGACGTCACCCTGGTGACCGTCCTGGACCGCGTGCCCCACCAGGTCGTGAACGAGGTGTCACGGCAGTACGGCGCCCTGCTCACCAAGGCCGGCCTCGGCCACGTACCGCGCTTCACCGTGCCCGAGCTGCCCGAGTCGGCCTGGGGCGGCGGGCTGCTGCCCGCCACCGCCGTGGCGTCGCTGCGGACCTGGCTCGTGCACCAGACGCACGATCCCGCCGCCCGGCAGCACGTCATGGCCCGCACCGCGTACGGCGTCCTCAGCTCCCTCGACACCCGCATGCCCGAACTGGCCGGGGCCGCCGCCGCGCAGTACGCGGCCGCGCTGCGGCTCACCGCGGCCGTCGACGGGGCGTACGACAGCGAGCACGCGCGCGTGCGGGGCCGGCTGCAGGCCGGGGCCGTGCTCTCCGGGGACGCGCTCAAGCGCTGGCGCGCCTTCCCGCTCGACTGCACCCCCGGCGAGCTGCTCGACGCCCTGACGGAGAGCCTGAGCACGCTGCTGCTGTGCGCCGTCGCCGCCGCCGACGAGCGCGTCGACGAGGCCTGGCGGCGCGAGCCCGCGGCGGACGCCCCCGAGCTCGTCGGCCGGGACTCCTCACCGGAGGGCGCCGAGCACCGGATCGGGCTGGCCGTACGGCGCTGGCGGCGTGAGCTCGAGGAGTACGCCGAGGACGAGGTGCGCGAGCTGGACCGCGGCGTCGCGCCCGACCCCGAGACGGTCGCCGCGCTGGTCGCCACGGTGCTGCTGGGCGGCCGCCGGACCCGCACCGCCGGGGAGGGGCTCGCCGAACGGATCGGCGCCCACGGGGCGCTGCGGCTGCGTGACCGGGGCGGACGGCTGCTCCTGGAGTACATGGACCGGGTCATGCACGCCGAACGGGAACGTCGGCTCGCCCCGCTCGACGCGCTCGAGGTGCACGCGGAACCCCAGGCCGAACTCATCGCCGCGCTGTCCGTACTGCAGAAGGAGAGGTGACCGGTGACCGCCGTCACTGACCAGGACCACACCGAGCACCCCGATCGCCGGGGGGACACCCCCCGTGACGAGGACCGGCCGGAACGCGACGACCGTGAGCACGCCCACCCCGGGGAGGGCGGTCGTGGGGCGTCGGGGCCGCCCGGGCCGTCCGGGCCGTCCGGGCCGTCCGGGGAGGACGACCGCGACGGCGCCGGCGGTCCGTCCCGCGGGGACCGTGCGGACCCGGCGGCGGACCACCGCGCCCGCCGTACGGGAACCGGAGCGGAGGCCTGGGACGACGGGCTGATCGCCCGGCGGGTGGCCGAGAACGCCGGGGCGGAACAGTCCGCCGCGACGGAGCCCCGGAGCCCCGTGCCGCGGCCCGTGCCCCCCCTGGCGTACGACACGCCGCTGCGGCTGCGGCTCGAGGCGCTGCGCGAGCTGGTCGGGCTCTCCCGCACCCGGCTCGACAACCGGACCCTCGCGGAGGCGGGCCGGGTGCTGGAGGAGGCCGCCGTACGGCGCAGGCTCTCCGGGCAGCACACCGTCGTCGCCATCGCGGGCGCGACCGGCAGCGGCAAGTCGCAGCTGTTCAACGCGCTGGCCGGAGTGGCCATCTCGGAGACCGGGGTACGGCGGCCGACCACCGCCGCGCCCATCGCGTGCAGCTGGAGCGACGGCGCGGCGAGCCTCGTCGAACGGCTCGGCATCCCGCCCCGGCTCAGGCGGCGGCCGCTGCAGGCGACGGTGGACGCGGACGAGCGGCTGCGCGGCCTCGTCCTGGTCGATCTGCCCGACCACGACTCGGCGGCCGTACAGCACCGCGAGCAGGTGGACCGCGTGCTGGCGCTGGTCGACGCGGTCATCTGGGTCGTCGACCCCGAGAAGTACGCCGACGCCATGCTGCACGAGCGCTACCTGCGGCCCATGGCGGCTCACGCGGAGGTCATGTTCGTCGTCCTCAACCAGATCGACCGGCTGCCCGGCGAGGCCGCCGACCAGGTCCTGGACGATCTGCGGCGCCTGCTCGACGAGGACGGCGTCGCCCTCGGGGAGTACGGCGAACCCGGGACGACCGTGCTCGCGCTGTCCGCGCTCACCGGCGACGGGGTCGGTGAACTGCGGGAGGCGCTGAGCCGGTTCGTGGTCGAGCGCGGGGCCCCGGCCCGCCGGATCTCCGCGGACGTGGACGTCGCGGCGGCCCGGCTGTGGCCCGCGTACGCCACCCGGGGGCGCGCCGGGCTGAGCGAGGAGGCGCGCGAGGAGTTTTTGGACCGGCTCGCGGACGCCGTGGGCGCCACCGCGGCGGGCGAGGCCGCCGAGCGGGCGTGGCTGCGCAACGCCAACCGCGCGTGCGGCACGCCCTGGCTGCGGCTGTGGCGCTGGTGCCAGGACCGGGGCGACCCGGTCACCGGACGGCAGCTCCTGCGCGGACAGGACGACGAGGAGATCACGGCCCGCCAGCGCGTGGAACAGGCGGTGCGCACGGTGGCCGACCGGGCCTCGGCCGGACTGCCGGCGTCGTGGGCGCAGGCGGTGCGGGAGGCGGCGGTGCGCGGCTCCCAGGGGCTGCCGGAGGCGCTGGACGAGCTGGCCGTGCGCGCGGGACTGCCGCCGGGCAGGCCGCCGCGGCCCGGGTGGTGGCCGGTGGCCGTACTCGCCCAGGCGTCGATGACGGTCCTCCAGTTCGTGGGCGGGCTGTGGCTGCTGGGCCAGATCATCGGGGTCGTGTCGCCCAACCTGGGTGTGCCGGTGCTGCTGATGGTGATCGGCATCGTCGGCGGGCCGCTCATCGAGTGGAGCTGCCGCATGGCCGCCCGGGGACCGGCCCGGAGATACGGGCAGGAGGCGGAGAGACGGTTGCGGGAGGCGGCCTCCGGGTGCGGCCGGGCCAGGGTCCTGGATCCGGTGGCGGCGGAGCTGCTGCGGTACCGGGAGGTGCGGGAGCAGTACGGGCGGGTCGTGGGGGTGGGGGCGGGAGCCCGGATCGGGGGCGGCTGAGGGCCCCGGGACGGCCGGGACTCCGGGACGGCCGGGACTCCGGGACGGCTGTGGGCCGGCCCCGGGGCGGTCGTGGGGCGGCCGCAGAACGATCGGGAGGCGGCCGTGGACCGACCCGGGGCGGCTGCGGGTGACTCGTCCGGGTGACGGAGATGTCCACAGGACGGCGGTGGTCCACAGCGATCGGCGGGCCCGGTCCGGCGCGGGCAGTCTGGTTTCGCGGTGATCGCGGCACGGTGTGCGGTCGCCGCGGCGACGGCGGCGTGCTTCCCGCGAGTACGCGGCCGTCGCGGCGGACGCAGCCGTACGGGACGGGCCCGTACGCGGATCCGGCCGGCGCCGGCGGCGGTGCCCGGCCGAGGGAGGGAAGCGCGATGAACGAGACGATGGTCTGTGCGGTGGGCAACGTGGCGACGCAGCCGGTGTACCGGGAGACGGCGTCCGGTCCGTCGGCGAGGTTCCGGCTCGCGGTCACCTCGCGGTACTGGGACCGGGAGAAGGGCGCGTGGACGGACGGGCACACCAACTTCTTCACGGTGTGGGCCAACCGGCAGCTCGCCGCCAACGCCGCCGCCTCGCTGTCGGTGGGCGAACCGGTGGTCGTCCAGGGCCGGTTGAAGGTGCGCACGGAGCTGCGCGAGGGACAGCAGGGCTGGGTGTCGGCGGACATCGACGCGGTGGCGATCGGCCACGACCTCGCCCGCGGCACCTCCGCCTTCAAGCGCACGGGCCGGCCGGAGCAGGCGGTGGCACCGGACCGGTCCGAGCCCGACTGGGCGACCCGGCCCGGTGAGGCGCCGGAGGGAACCGCGAGCGTTCCCCAACGACGTCCGGAACCAGCCGTGCTGACCTGATGTCAGCGGTCCGCGCCGACGGCGCCCGTGCGCGCCCGGCGCCGGCGCGTCGGCCGAAGTGCGGCTTATCGGCGTGTGCGTACCGAACGGTCCCGGACGGATTTGTCGACAAGTCCGGCTCGCGGCGGCCCCGGCGATAACGATTCCGAGTCGGATCACCCCTCCGAACGGATCATCGGCGAGCGCGGTGACACCGCGTCCTTAGGATTCCGGGCATGGCCCCCGGGACGCTCGGGGCCGGTGATTCTGCTGGTGGGACCGTCCCCCCACGCCAACGGGTCCTGCTCGGAAGGGAATTCGGTGTTTGCTTCGTTCTCCGCCTTGTCCGTGCGTGGCCGAGGGGCGGCCCGTCTCGCCGCCGGGACGCTGGTGTCCGGGCTCGCCGTCACCGGCGTGCTGGCCGGCGCCGGGACCGCCGTCGCCGACGAGACGGCGCCGAGGCAGGGCGGGGCGGTCGCGACCATAGGCGGGCTGAAGACGTACGGCGCGGCCGTGATACGCGGCGCCGCCGGGGACCAGCAGGTGTCGGCGGGCCTGTTCGAGATGTCCGTCGAGGGCGGCGGCATGCTGCAGACCTACTGCGTCGACATCCACACGCCCACGCAGAAGGACGCCAGGTATCACGAGACCCCCTGGAGCGGGACCTCGCTGGGCACCAACGAGGACGCCGGCCGGATCCGCTGGATCCTGCAGAACTCCTACCCCCAGGTGAACGACCTCGCGGCGCTCGCCGACCGGGCGGGCGTGCGCGGCCAGCTCACCGAGCAGGACGCGGCGGCCGGTACGCAGGTGGCCATCTGGCGCTACTCCGACGACGTGGCCGTGGACGCCGTCGACCCGCAGGCCGAGCAGCTCGCGGACTACCTGCACAAGCACGCCCGGAACCAGCCGGAACCGAGGGCGTCGCTGACCCTGGACCCGCCGGCGGTCTCCGGCCGCCCGGGCGAGCGGATCGGCCCCGTGACGGTGCGCACGGACGCGCGCAGCGTCACGGTCTCCCCGCCGGCGGACGCCGCCACCAGCGGGGTGCGGATCGTCGACGAGAACGGCGAGCCCGTCACCACCGCCGCCGACGGCAGCCGGGTGTTCTTCGACGTGCCCGAGGACGCGGCGGCGGACACGGCCCAGCTGACCGCGCAGGCCTCGACCACGGTCCCGGTCGGCCGTGCGTTCGCCTCCGAGAGCCGGAGCCAGACGCAGATCCTGGCCGGGTCGAGCGAGTCGACGGTCTCGGCGACGGCGAGCGCCACCTGGGCGGAGAAGGGGCCGGTACCGGCCCTGTCCGCCCGGGAGAACTGCGCCGAGGGCGGTGTGGACGTCACCGCCGCCAACCGGGGCGACGCACCCTTCACCTTCGAGCTGGCGGGTCTGGAGCACACCGTCGCGCCGGGCGAGACCCGCACGGTGACACTCCCGCTGAGCGAGGACCGGCCGTACGACTTCACGATCGAGGGGCCCGGCGGCCTCGAGCAGCGGTTCACCGGCATGCTCGACTGCCGGACCCGGGCCGCCGAGATCGGCACCACCACCCACACCCTCGGTGACCCGGGCCCCACCCCCCTCGCCGGCACGTCCACCGACACCGACCTCGCCGAGACCGGAGCATCCAGCGCCACCCCGTGGATCGCCGGCACCGCCATCGCCCTGGTCGTCCTCGGCGGAGCGGGCCTGGTCGTCACCCGCCGCAGGCAGGCCCCCTCCGGGGACTGAGCACCACCGCGGCAGCTGCCCCGGAGGGAGCGCGGGCTGTGTTGAACGCGTTCAGATCTTCGGGGTGCGGGTCGCGGGAGTGCGGCGTCGACGGAGCGGGCGGCCGAGCGCAGAGGGGGGCGCGTACTGGGCCGGACGGGACGGTGCGTCCTCACGTACCTGCTCCTGCACGCCGCGGTGTGGCCGGCCGTGGCGCAGACGGTCCGGTGGGACGACGGCTTCCTGGAGACCTTGGAGCTCGGGGCGCTTCTGCTGCCGTTCGTCGGCGTACCGACCCTGCTCATCGCCGTGTTCGCCGCGCCGGTGCACCACCGTGTGCATCCGGTGCGGTTCCGCGTGCTGCTCGGCATCCCGCTGGTGCTGTGCGCGTGGCCGCTCCTCTTCGTCAGCGCGTCCGAACCGCTGGCGTACCAGGTCATGGCCCAGATCGCCTTCGCCGTCCTGATCCCCGCGCCGCTCTTCCCCGAGGACTGGGCCGGTGGGGCGGGCCGGTGAGCCCGGGCCCGTCCGCCACCGGTGTACCCCCGGGCAGAGCCCTCGGGCCGTACTGGTTTCCCCCCAGGGGTGGCGGTCAGGCAAGATGGGGTGTATCTGCCCACTGCCAGATTTCAAGCTGCCGGACGGTTTCTCTTGGCTGAGTTCATTTACACCATGCGCAAGGCGCGCAAAGCGCACGGCGACAAGGTGATCCTCGACGACGTGACGACGAGCTTCCTGCCGGGGGCGAAGATCGGCGTCGTCGGCCCGAACGGCGCCGGCAAGTCGACGATCCTGAAGATCATGGCCGGGATCGAGCAGCCGTCCAACGGTGACGCCTTCCTCACGCCCGGTTACACGGTCGGCATCCTGCTCCAGGAGCCGCCGCTGAACGAGGAGAAGACCGTCCTGGAGAACGTCCAGGAGGGTGTCGCCGAGATCAAGGGCAAGCTCGACCGGTTCAACGAGATCGCCGAGCAGATGGCGACCGACTACTCCGACGAGCTCATGGACGAGATGGGCAAGCTGCAGGAGCAGCTCGACCACGCAGGCGCCTGGGACCTCGACGCCCAGCTGGAGCAGGCCATGGACGCCCTGGGCTGCCCGCCCGGCGACTGGCCCGTCACCAACCTCTCCGGTGGTGAGCGCCGCCGCGTCGCGCTGTGCAAGCTGCTGCTGGAGCAGCCCGACCTGCTGCTGCTCGACGAGCCCACCAACCACCTCGACGCCGAGTCGGTGAACTGGCTGGAGCAGCACCTGGCCAAGTACCCGGGCACCGTCGTCGCGGTCACCCACGACCGGTACTTCCTCGACAACGTCGCCCAGTGGATCTGCGAGGTCGACCGCGGTCGCCTCTACCCCTACGAGGGCAACTACTCGAAGTACCTGGAGACCAAGGCCGCTCGCCTGAAGGTCGAGGGGCAGAAGGACGCCAAGCGGCAGAAGCGGCTGAAGGAGGAGCTCGAATGGGTTCGCTCCAACGCCAAGGGTCGGCAGGCCAAGTCCAAGGCGCGTCTGGCCCGCTACGAGGAGATGGCCGCCGAGGCCGACAAGATGCGGAAGCTGGACTTCGAGGAGATCCAGATCCCGCCGGGCCCCCGCCTGGGCAACGTCGTCGTCGAGGTCAACAACCTCACCAAGGGCTTCGGCGAGAAGCTGCTCATCGACGACCTCTCCTTCACCCTGCCGCGGAACGGGATCGTCGGCATCATCGGCCCCAACGGCGCCGGCAAGACCACGCTGTTCAAGATGATCCAGGGCATCGAGGAGCCCGACTCCGGCTCGATCAAGGTCGGCGAGACCGTCAAGATCTCGTACGTGGACCAGAGCCGCGAGAACATCGACCCCAAGAAGACCCTGTGGGCCGTCGTCTCCGACGAGCTGGACTACATCAACGTGGGCCAGGTCGAGATGCCCTCGCGCGCGTACGTCTCCGCCTTCGGGTTCAAGGGGCCGGACCAGCAGAAGCCGGCCGGCGTGCTCTCCGGCGGTGAGCGCAACCGGCTGAACCTCGCGCTCACCCTCAAGCAGGGCGGCAACCTGCTGCTCCTCGACGAGCCGACCAACGACCTCGACGTCGAGACCCTCTCCAGCCTGGAGAACGCGCTGCTGGAGTTCCCCGGCTGCGCCGTGGTCGTCTCCCACGACCGGTGGTTCCTGGACCGCATCGCCACGCACATCCTCGCCTACGAGGGCGAGTCCAAGTGGTTCTGGTTCGAGGGCAACTTCGAGTCGTACGAGAAGAACAAGATCGAGCGGCTCGGTGCGGACGCGGCGCGTCCGCACCGCGCCACCTACAAGAAGCTGACCCGGGGCTGATCTCTTGCGGCACATCTACCGCTGCCCGCTGCGCTGGGCGGACATGGACGCGTACGGTCACGTCAACAACGTGGTGTTCCTCCGGTACCTGGAGGAGGCCCGTATCGACTTCCTGTTCCGCCCGGACAAGGACTTCCAGCAGGGGTCGGTGGTGGCGCGCCACGAGATCGACTACAAGCGGCAGCTCGTCCACCGGCACCACCCGGTCGACATCGAGCTGTGGGTCACCGAGATCAGGGCCGCCTCCTTCACCCTCGCCTACGAGGTGAAGGACGGCGACCGGATCTACGTCACGGCGTCGACGGTGATCGTGCCGTTCGACTTCGAGGCGCAGCGCCCGCGCCGGATCACCGCGGAGGAGCGGGAGTTCCTCCAGGAGTACACGGACGACGCGGACGGCACGGCCGACGACGGTGAGGAGGAGGCCGTCGCCGCATGACGGTCACGGTGCTCCACCTCGCCGACGAGGGGGAGGCGGCGGATCTCGCGGCCTTCCTCTCCCGGCTGCTGCACTACGACCGCTCGGCCGCGGTGCGGCTGCAGGCGGCCGGTACCGCGCTGGCCGTCTTCGGGCGGCCGCCCTCCTTCGAGGTGCTCGCGGTCCGCGCCGTGCGGCTCGCCAAGCCCTACGAGAACGGGCTCGACGCCACGCTGGACGTGACCGTGTCGGCCGGTGAGCTGCTGGAGTCGGTGGACGAGGCCGCCGCCACGGCCGCCGTGCCGGACGCGGTGACCGGGCCGCCGTGGGCCGGGGTGCTGCCGCCGCGCGGCGGCTGGCGTGCCGTGCCCGGGCTGCCGGCGTCCCGGGCGCTGCGGGAGCTCGTCGCCGCCTCGGTCGCGGAGTTCCGCTCCCGTACGGAGGAGCTGGCGCCGGAGCGGCGCACCCGTGCCGAACTCGACCGGATCGGGCGGGAGATCTGGTCCCGCACGGTCGCGGGGACCGGTCTTCCGGTGCGGGCGGTGCACGCGGCCCAGTCACTGGGGTTCCTGCGCGGGGACGAGCCGGCGCTGTTCTCCTCGGGCGCCTGGCTGCGGCTGCGGACGCCGTACGGGTCGGTCGCCGTGCGCGGGTCCGGGCTCGGGGCGCTGGGCCTCAGCGTGCGCTGAGGCCGCCGCAGGACCTCTCCCGGCCCCGGCCGGCCATGCTTCCCCGGTCCTGTGCGGTCCCGTCTCCCGGCCCCGTGCGGTCCTGCCTCCCGGTCCCGTTCCCCGGACCCGCTCAGCTCCGCTTCCCCGGTCCCGTCCGGTCCCGTCCGTCGGCGTCCTCCGTCCGGTCCCGTCCGCTGTCGTCCGGCCACACCCCGATGTGGTCGGGTTCCAGTTCCAGCGCCACGCGGTCGCGCATGCCGAGGGCCCGGGTGTACTCGGCGGGCAGCTGGAGGCGGCCGGCGCGGTCGAGCATGGCGTACTCGCGGGCGACCACGGTCTCGTGACCGGTGGTGGCGTCGACCTCGCTGCGGCGCAGCACCTCGGTGGAGGTGCGGCCGTCGCGGATGGCGACCGTGCGGCGGACCTCGCTCGCGACCGCCTGGTCGTGGGTGACGATCACGACGGTCGTGCCGAGCCGTTCGTTCGCGGCACGGAACGCGGCGAAGATCTGTTCCGCGGTGTGGGAGTCGAGCTCGCCGGTGGGCTCGTCGGCGAGCAGCACCGACGGATCGTTCGCGAGGGCCACGGCGATGGCGGCGCGCTGCTGCTGGCCGCCGGACATCTGGTGGGGGAAGCGGTCGCGGCAGTCGGCGACCTCCAGCAGCTCCAGCAGCTCCAGGGCGCGCTCGGCACGGGCGCGGCGCGCGCCGCGGGACCGGCCCCGGAAGCCGGCGAGCTGCATCGGCAGGGCGACGTTCTGGGCCGACGTCAGGTAGGGCAGCAGGTTGCGGGAGGTCTGCTGCCAGACGAAGCCGACGACCTCGCGGCGGTAGGCGAGGCGGTCCCTGGCGTTCATCGCGAGCAGATCGCGGCCGGCCACCCGGGCCGCGCCGGCCGTGGGGGTGTCCAGGCCGGCCAGGATGTTCATCAGGGTGGACTTGCCGCTGCCGGAGGCGCCCACCAGGGCCATCAGCTCGCCCTCGCGCACCAGGAGGTCCAGCCCCTGCAGGGCCTGCACCTCCACGCCGTCCGCGGTGAAGACGCGGACCAGACGGTCGCAGGTGATGAGCGCGTCGTGGCCGAAGGCCGGACGGCCGCGGTCGGCCGCGACGCGGCCGGCCAGATCGGCCAGCGTGGGGTTCGAGGTCATCGAGGGCCTCCTGGGCGGGTGTCGGTCGGTCGGGGCCGGGGGCGGGACCAGGAGCGGGGCCAGGGGGGTGCGGGAGGCGGGGGAGCCGCCGGGCGCCGCCCGTCGTCGTGCGGCCGCCTCATCGGGCGTCGCCCGCCCTCAGTTCCCGCACCGATCCCCGGCGCCCCGTCCACCACGCCTGCGCCACCGCGATCCCGACGGTCACCGCCACCACCGCCAGCGCCGGCACCAGCAGCGACACCGGGTCGGTGCGCAGCACCGCCCGCCCCGCCGGGGACGAGGAGACGGAGAGGGCGACGGTCGTCAGGTCGACGCCGGGGGAGAGCAGCCGGATGGTGGCCCAGGCCGTGAGGGTGCCGCCGATCGCCGCGAGCAGGGCCTGCGGGAGGGACTCCAGGACGAGCAGACGGCGGCCCTGGGCGCGGGTGAGGCCCATGGTGCGCAGCCGGGCCAGCAGCGCGGCGCGTTCGGGGGCGGCGCGCAGCAGGGTCAGCAGCAGGGCGAGGACGGCGTATCCGGCGCCCGCCGCCACCGCCGCGGCGTAGACGCGCTCGGCGCCGGACTGGAGGGGCGAGTCGACGTGACCGGCGAACTCCTCGGCGCGCACCCGGACCTGCGCCCCGCCGCCCGCCGCCTCGCGCAGCGCGGCCCCGTCCGGGTGGGCGCCGGTCACCAGCAGCGAGGTCGGGCGGGCGGCGTGGGCGGGGAGCCCGGACCGGTCCACGACCAGGAAGTCCTGGTCGCCGAGCGCCGGGGTCCGCTCCCGCACCAGCGCGATCCGCACGGTGACGAAGCTGCCGTCGTCCAGGCGCACCGCGAACGGCCGGGTGCCGTAGTGGTCGGCGACCGCGGGGGAGGCCAGGGCGGGCAGGGGACCGGTGCCGGAGTCCCCGGACGCCCTCAGGGCGTCCGGGCCGAAGGGGCCGATGTCCGTGTGCCGGGACAGGGCCGCGTAGCCGGCCGGGTCGACGCCGGCCATCTGGACGGTCATCTGCCCGTCCTGGGGCTGGGCGAAGTAGGTGATGCCGACGGGGGTGACCTCGCGCACGCCGGGCACGCGCCGGACCCGGTCGGCCAGGTCGGACGGCAGTGCCCGGAGCGAGGCGACGCGGGCGTCGGCGCCGACGGCGAGCACGGCCGCGCGGTCCCGGGCGTCGGCCACGCCGCTGAGCACGGAACCGCCGAAGGCGGCGGTGGTCAGCGCGGTCAGCAGCGCCAGCAGGGGCAGCACCGCGGAGCCGGACGCACGGCCCGCGCGGGCCAGGGCCAGCGGGCCGACCACGCCCCGCAGCCGCCCGGCCGGACGGGCCAGCCCGCGCAGCGGCAGCGGGTACAGGCGTACCAGCACCAGGGCGGCGATCACCCCCACCAGCACCGGCGCCAGGGACACCAGCTGGTCCCCCGAGGTCCCCGGAGCTCCCGCCTCCTCCGGCCCGTCCGACACGCCGCGCGTGCGCAGCGCCACGACCGCGCCCACCGCCAGCACGAACAGCGTGAGCTCGGCGACCGTGCGGCGCCTCGAGGGACGTACCGAGGCCACGTCCTCGCGGGCGGTGCGCACGCGTACGGCACGGTGCGCGGCGACGGCCCGCAGCGGCAGGGCCACGCAGGCGAGGAGGGCGACGGCCGCGGCGGCGGCCACGGCGTGGGACGGCCGGGCCTCGCGGACCGCGAGCCGGGCGGCGGCCAGCCCCAGGGCGGCCGCGGGCACGGCGACCACCGCCGTCTCGGCCAGCAGCCGGCCGGCGAGACCGCGCAGGGAGCCGCCGCGGGCCCGCAGCAGCGCGAGCTCGGCGCGGCGCCGGTCGGCGGCGAGACCGCCCGCCACGAGCAGGACCGCGGCGGCGACCGTGCCGGTGCCGAAGACGGCGACGGAGACCAGCGGGCCGATGGCGGAACGCAGCCGCGCGTGGTCGGCGAGCACGTCGTCGAGCGAGGTGTCCGCCTCCGTGTCCGGGGAGGTGGCCGTGCGCGCCTGCCGGAGGAGCGGGCCCGACACCAGGGAGGCGACGACCGACGTCAGCCGGGGCAGGTCGTGGCCGCGCAGGGCGGAGACGGACGGGGCCAGCTGCCAGTACCGCTCCGGGCCCCCGGGCGTGCCCAGCATGGCCGGGGCGGCGCCGGGCGCCAGCAGCAGCGCGCCGATCCAGTACCGGCTGCGCTCCGGGTCACCGGGGACGGTCACCAGGCCCGGGGTGCGCAGCAGGGGATCGGTCGACCAGTACGCCCCCCGGGGCGCGCGCGGGTCGACGATGCCGGTGACGCGCACCGCGAGCGGGGCGCGCCCCGTGCCGGGGACGTGGAGGACGGACCCCACCCCGATGTTCAGTTTCCGGGCCGTCTCGGAGCTGACGGCGGCCTCGACCGTCCGCGTCGTCGCGGTGACGGTGCCCCGGGCCTCCGGCAGACGGCCCGCCCGCAGCCGGGCGTGGTCGGCGAGTCCGTGCTGCGCGACGAGCGAGAAGCGCGGGGGCAGGTCGTCCGGCCGGGACAGCCAGGGGTCAGGGACCGTCAGTTTCCCGGTGGTGCGGACACCGTGGGTGGACTGCCCCGGATCGAGGGGGAGGGACCGGCCCGCCGACGCGAGGACCGCGGCGTAGGAGTCGCGCATCGCGTCCGGGCGCAGGCTCGCCTCCGGTCCGTCCCAGCCCCGCCCGTCCGTACCCTGCCATCCCGACTCCACGACGAAGCCGTCCGGCGGGGCGAACAGCCGCACGGTGGTGCGGTCCGGCCCGGCCGTCTCCAGGGCCCGGCGCAGCCCCGCGTCGCCGTACCGGTCGGTCACGAGCGGCAGCGCGGCGGCCAGGAACGCGGTCACCGCGACCAGCAGCGCCAGGGCCGCCGCGGCACCGGGAGCGGTCCGCAGCCGGGTGCGCACCCAGGGAGCGGCCACCCGCCGCTCCGGGGACCGGACGGTCACCTCACTCACCTCCCCGTTCCCGCAGCGGCGTCACGGAGTCCGCCCGGCGCAGCGCCAGCGCCGCCGTGACCAGCAGGGGCACCGCCGACACCGCGGCCAGCAGCGCGGCCACCCGCCCGGCCGGCAGCTCCACCAGCACCGAGGGCACCGGGCGGGTGGCCTCGGCGGTCAGCAGGAGCAGCGGGATCACCGCGCGGGCCAGCACCGCGCCGAGCAGCACCCCCACCGCCAGCGCCAGGGCGACCAGCACGCCGTGCTCGACGACCACCACCCGGGCCAGCCGCCGCCGGGAGGCCCCCAGGGCGCGCAGCACCGCGAACTCGGCGGACCGCTCCCGCAGCGACCCCGCCGCGCCCACCGCGAACCCGACCGCCGCCAGCGCCGCCGCCGCGAGGGCCGCCGCGCCGAACGCCGCTCCGGGCCCGGCGCCGAAGGGGTCCTCGCGCAGCTCCTCGGCGATCTCGTCCCGCACCACCACCTGGGACGGATCGACGTCGGGCCGGCCGCGCAGCGCCTCGGCCACCCGCGCCGACGCGTCCGGCGCGGTCGCGAGCCACCACTCGGTGGGCGGCACGCTCCCGCCGTCGCGCGCCTGGAGCACCCGGTTGACGGTCCGCAGGTCGAGCAGCAGGGCCCCGCCGTCGTCCGCGCCGCCGGTCGGTACGGACGGCAGCTCCCGCACCGCCCGCACGATCCGCACCGGGACGGTGGAGCCGCCGATCCGCACGTCCAGGCGCTGCCCGGGGCGGGCGCCCGCCGAGGCGAGGTAGCGGTCGGTGGCCACGGCGGTGACCTCGGGCGCCGCGGGCTGCA
This sequence comes from Streptomyces griseomycini, assembly GCF_014203535.1. GTDB lineage: Bacteria > Actinomycetota > Actinomycetes > Streptomycetales > Streptomycetaceae > Streptomyces > Streptomyces griseomycini. Next base: position 18,825 of record NZ_JACHJI010000009.1, on the reverse strand, counting down.
CCACCCGCAGGCGGACCGTGAGCGGTGTGGCCCGCCAGGACAGCTCCCGCGGCACGTACCCCGTGCCGTAGGCGACGGTCAGCGGGTCGGCCGAGGTGACGCGGGGCCGGCCCGGCCCGGTGTCACCGTCGGGCGGGGACTCCTCGTCGCCGTGCGCGGACGGCCTCCAGGCGTCGGGCAGCGGCAGCCGCCGGTACCGGCCGTCGGCGTCCGCGGCGGTCAGCGCGGTCACGGTGAAGCGGTGCTCCTCCGCGCGTCCGACCGGCTGGTACAGGTCCAGCCGGAGCCCGGTCAGGGTCAGCGCGCCCGGGGGCGCGTCGGTGAGCGCGTCGAGGTCGAGGGTGAGCGTGTGGGCCCGTCCGTCGGCGCGGAGCGGACCGAGGGGGAGTTCGTACGGGGTTCCGTGGGAGTCCTCCAGGATGGCGCCGACCTCGACCGCCGGGCGGGCCCGTGCGCCCTGCACCCGTGCCGTCAGCGCCAGGCGCGCGGTGCCCGCCGGTACGCGCGCGCCCGCCGTCGCGCCCTTCGGCGCCAGGTCCGCCGACAGCGCGCGCACCGGCCCGGCGGCCAGGTCGGAGCGCATCAGCAGGGTCTGCGGAGCGTGGGCGGTGTCCAGCGCGAGCACGGTCGCCGTCCGGCCGCCGGCCAGCGGCGCGGTCGTACGGACGGCGGGGGCGGCCCGGCGTACGCCGGGCACGGCGGCGTAGGCCTGGGTGCGGCCGAACTCCGTCTCCCCGGAGTCCGTGACGCGCACCGGGGCGCCGGCCCGGAAGTCCGCCTGGTCGTCCTGCGAGCGCTCCCACGAGGAGCCCCGGCCGATCGCCAGCACGCCCAGCGCGACCGCGAGCACCAGCAGCAGCACCGGGCCCGTGCCGCGCCTCGGCCGGCGGCTGAGCTGCCAGCCCGCCAGCGCCCCCGGCAGCCCGCGGCCGGCGGCCGCCCCGCGCTCGGCCAGCCGCGCCACCGGCGGCAGCAGCCGCAGCGTCAGCACCGTGCCGGCGAGCAGCGCCAGCGCCGGGGTCGCGACGAGCAGCGGATCGACGCCGAGGTCGCGGCCGACGACCCCGGAGGGCCGGCGGCTCAGCTGCACGTACGCGACGGCGGCCACCACCAGCAGTCCGACGTCCGCACCCGCGCGCACCGCGCCGGGCAGCGGCCGGGCCCGGCCGGCCGTGGACGAGGACGTCAGCGCCGGGACCGTGACGGCGAGGGCACAGCCCACCGCCACGGCCGCCGCCACCAGCCACACCGTGCCGCGGCCCGCGACCGAACCGACGGAGGTGTCCAGCTCCAGCCCGATCCGGGCCGGCGCGCCCCGCCCGGCCAGCAGCCCGGTGAGCGGGCCCGCCAGCAGCGGGGCGCAGGCCGCCGCCGGCACGGCCAGCAGCAGCGCCTCCAGGGCGGCGAACCGGGCCACCCGGGCGCGGGAGGCGCCGCGCGCCCGCAGCAGCCGGGTCTCGGCGGCGCGTTCGGCGCTCAGCAGCCGGGCCACCAGGAACAGGGCGCAGCCGGCGAGGAGGACGAGCTGGAGGACGACGATCAGCAGGGTCGAGCGGGAGACGAGCAGGGAGCGCTCGACCCGGTCCAGCACGGCGGGCAGCGCACTCGTCGCCGTCGCCGTGCCGCCCAGCGCCTCGTCCTCGGGCAGGGCGGCGGTACCGCGCCGCACCGCCTCGCGCAGCGCGTCGATCCGTCCGGTGTCCACCGCCGAGAAGTCGGCCGACGCCAGCCAGCCCGACGTACCGGCGCTGACCCGGTCCCCGGTGAGCACGGAGGGGTGGGCGAGCAGCGGGCCGTACGTGGTGAAGTGGACCTCGACGGCCCCGCGGCCCTTCAGCTCGTCCAGCCGCCAGTAGGGCGCGGCGGCGTCCACCGGCCGGTACAGGCCGGTGACCCGCACCTTCGCCGCCGGTCCGTCGAGCCGGTCGGTCAGGGTGAAGCGGGCGCCCGGTTCCAGGCCGAGGCGGCGGGCGGCGGTCTCGGGCAGCGCGGCCTCGACCACCGCTCCGGCGGCCGCCCGGGGCGTCCGCCCCTCGGTGATCCGCACCTGGGTGCGGTCCAGCGCCGCGAAGTGCGTCAGGTCGGGCTCGTCCGCCCGGGCGCGCTCGTCCGGCGGGCGCAGCGAGCGGGGCAGGGCGTACGGGCCGGAGCGGGTCAGGGTGCGCAGCGTCACCGGCAGCCCGTCGAAGGTTTTCCGGGCGCCCTCGCGGACGGCGGTGCCGGCCGCGGCGCGACGGTCCGCGGGGACGTCGGCCCTGACGACGAGCGCGGTGTCGGCGGCGTTGCGGGGGTTCCCCAGGGCGTGGCGCAGGGCCGCGTCGCCGATCGACGCGGAGTAGGCGGTGAGGGTCGCCAGTACCGCCGTGGTCAGCAGGACCGTGAGCAGGGCGGCCGCGAGGAGCGGCCGGTACGCCCGTGCGCGGGCGAGGACGAACCTCGCCGACCCCCCTGCGGCAGCCACCCAACCCCCCGTGGTCGTCCAGGCCTCCGGGTGATGCTGTCAGAGGAGACCGGCCACGGGTAAGCGCCCGGAGCGCGGCTTTGACCGGATCGTGACCGGATTCCGGCGACGGATCTCCGGATTCCGGCCGGAATTCTTCCGTCCGGTCGTGCGGCCGGGACCCGCGGGGATCAGCCCGGGGTGTTGATCATCGAGGCCGCCGCGTACGTCAGGTACTTCCACAGCGTCTGCTCGTGCTCCTCGGACAGGCCGAGCTCGTCGAGGGCGTCCCGCATGTGCTTCAGCCAGGCGTCGTGCGCCGCCCGGTCGACCTTGAACGGGACGTGCCGCATCCGCAGCCGCGGGTGGCCGCGCTGCTCGCCGTAGGTGGTCGGACCGCCCCAGTACTGGATCAGGAACAGCCGCAGCCGCTCCTCGGCCGGGCCCAGGTCCTCCTCGGGGTACATGGGCCGCAGCAGCGGGTCCTCGGCGACCCCCTGGTAGAAACGGTGGACGAGCCGACGGAAGGTCTCCTCCCCGCCGACCTGCTCGTAGAAGGTCTGCTCCTGAAGCGTGCCGCGCCGAATCTCTGTCACGCCGTCCATGGTCTCAGACGGCGCGACATAGGACTCGAGGCCTAGGACCGCCCTACCGTGGAGTCATGGACGGGCAGGACCGCGGGAACGGTGACGGCCTCGCCGTCCCGCTGAAGGCGGCTCTGGTGCGCGAGATCGAGGCGAGCGGGGCGTTCGACGCCGACCCGGTGTGGCGGGAGGCGTTCGCCGCGGTGCCGCGCCACCTGTTCGTGCCGTCCTACTACGTGGGAGTCGCCGACGGCTACGAACGCCGGTGGAGCGGGAGCCCCGACCCCCGGGCGCGGGAGCGGTGGCTGCGCGGCGCGTACGAGGACACGCCGCTGGCGATCCTGCTGCGCGGCGACGAGCCGCTCTCCTCCAGCAGCCAGCCCTCCCTCATGGCGCTGATGCTGGCCGAGCTGGGCGTCCGCGACGGCGAGGCGGTCCTGGAGATCGGCACCGGCAGCGGCTACAACGCCGCCCTGCTCGCCCACCGGCTCGGCACCGGCGACCTGGTCACCACGGTCGACCTCGATCCGGAGATCACCGGGTCGGCCCGCCGGCACCTGGACGCCGCCGGGTACCACCCGGTCGTCGTCACCGGCGACGGCGTGCGCGGGGTGCCCGCACGCGCCCCCTTCGACCGGATCATCGCGACCTGCGCCCTGCCCTCGGTCCCGCGCGCCTGGCTCGAGCAGTGCCGTCCGGGCGCCCGGATCCTCGCCCCGTTCGCCACCGGGGTCGTCGTGCTCACCGTGCGCGACACCGGGCACGCCGAGGGGCGCTTCCTGCGCACGCCCGCCTACTTCGTCCCGCTGCGCGGTGCGAGCCGGTCGTGGCAGGAGCGGCCCGACCCGGACGGGCTGCCGCGCCCGGCCCGGGGAAACGACCTGCTCCGGTTCCTGCTGGAGCTGACCGCCGGCGCCCTCGACCCGCGGGAGGCGTACGCCCTGTGGGAGCGCGAGGGCCGGCCGCAGCGCGAACGCTACGGCCTCACGGTCGGCGACGAGGGCGCCCGCGCGTGGCTGGACGACCCCCGGGGGCCCTGCGTCTGGCCGCTGCCCTCCTGAGGGAGGGACTCAGCCCCGGCGGATCGTGATCGTCGTCCAGGCGCCCACGTGGACCCGGTCGCCGTCCTGCAGCGGGACCGGGACGAACGGCTGGATCGGCTCGTCCGAGCCGTTGACCGTCGTGCCGTTCGTGGAGTTCTGGTCGACGACCGCCCAGCTGCCGTCCGGCTGCTGCACCAGCACCGCGTGCTGGTGCGAGACGCCCGGGTCCTCCGGCGGCGTCGACAGGTCGATGTCGGGGGTGTCGCCGGTGGAGTGGCGGCGGCGGCCGATGGTGATCTGGTTGCCGGTGAGCGTGCGCTGCTGCTCGGGCGAGTACGCGGGCAGGTTCAGGCCCGCGGCCTCGGGGCCGGAGCGCTGCATCATCGCCATGAAGTACTCGCGGTCCGGACCGATGGTCGCGGTCCAGGTCGCCGGGCCCTGGGGCCGGGAGGGCTGCTGCGGGAAGCCGCCGGGCCCGGGCGGCGCCTGGGTCGCGCCGGGCTGCGGGTAGCCGTAACCGCCGTGCTGGCCGGCGCCGTTCGGGCCGCCGGGACCGCCCATGCCGCCGGGACCTCCGGGGCCGCCGGACGGCGGGGAGATCACCCAGTCGTCGTCACCGCCGCCGAAGGACGGTCCGCCCTGCTGCGGACGGCCGGTCTCCTGCGGGAACCCGGGCGGCGCGGACGGTCCGGGCTGGAACGCCTGCGGACCGCCGGGACCACCCGGGCCACCGTGACCACCCGGTCCGGGCGGCGGCGGTACCGGCCGCGAGGGGCCGCCGCCGAAACCGGGCGGGCCCGGCGGGATCGGCTCGGCGGGCCGGTTCACCTGCGAGGGACGCGAGCCCTGGTAGTCGAAGGCGTCACCGCCGCCGTACGACGGGCCGGGCGGCTGCTGGAACGGTCCGCCGGGGCCGGGGGCCGGCGGACGCGGGGCGGCCGGGGTGTACGAGGTCGCCGTGTTCGTCAGGAAGTTCCACCGGCACTCCTCGCAGAACGGCGCGGCGCCCTCACGGGGCGTACGGCACTGCGGGCACAGCTCCGGGGGGCCGCCGGGGCCGCCCGGACCGCCGCCGAAGCCACCGGGGCCTCCCGGGCCGCCACCGGGCGGCGGGAATCCGTAGCCACCGCCGGCCGGGGGCGGCGGGGGAGGAGGTGGGGGCACGGCACCCGCCATGCGGTGACCGCACACCTCGCACCAGTCGTCGGAACCCGACTGGTGTCCGTTCGGGCAGGTCGGCATGTCGGCGCTTCCCCCTCTCCTTTGTCCGGCCGGTTCCGGCCGGATTTCTCCAACCCCGAGGGGTCAGGCTCGATTACTTCCGGATCACTTCTTTACACGAACGGTCTTGGTGGACCGAGTCTCGAGCGTCATCTCGTCGGCCTCCTCGACCTTCGCCTTCAGTCGCACAGTACCCGTCGCGGCGTCGACCACGTCCACCACCTTCGCAAGCAGTTTCGCAGTGTCCGCGTTGCCGGAGGCACTCGCGAGCTGAACGGCGCGGCCCAGTTTGGCCGTTGCTCCGTCGATGTCTCCCGCTTTGCGCAGATCGAGCCCTTCCTGGATGACTTCCGCCAGTTCGGCCTGCCCGGTGTAGTGGGCGACCTGGGGGTTGATCGACGTCGAGGCGGCCATGTCGTCCGTCCACACGGCCCGCACCAGACCCTGCGCGCCGAGGTTCTGCACGGTCCCGTCGGACTGCGGAATCACCAGGGAGACACGGGCCGCCAGCATCTCCTGGCCGAGGCCCGCGGGCGGGACCTCGACGCAGACGTGGTAGTCGCGGGACTCGTCGCCCCAGGAACCCAGGGGGTAGTCGCCCGCGCGCGGGCCGGCCTCGGTGCGCCGGCCGGTGAGTTCCTCGACCGTCGGCGCGACCTGTTTGACGAACCTCACAGTCGTGCCGACCGGGGTCCACAGCCGCAGGGAGACGTCCGCGACCTCCTTGCCCATCGCCGCCTCCATCATCTGCGTGAAGTCGGCGGCGAGACCGGCCGGGTCGGCGACGATGTCGGCGGTGCCGAGGAGGGCGGAGGCGATCCCTGTGACTTCTTTCACTTCCCAGTCGGTGCCCACGCCCCGGGCGTCACAGGTGAACCGCCCCGCACACGCGTCCAGGGCCGCCTTCAGGTCCTCGGGCGACTCGTGCTCGTTGCGGCCGTCGGTGAGCAGGATGCCGTGCCGTATCGCCACGTCCGCCGACGCCAGCAGCCGGTCGGCCAGCCGCAGCCAGGTGCCGATGGCGGTGCCCCCGCCCGCGTTCAGCTTGCGCAGCGCCTGCTTGGCCTGGTCGCGGGTGCCGGCGTCGGCGACCGCGAGGCCGCCGCCGCCCGGATACACCTCCCTGGCCACGTGCGTGCCGCCGACCACCGCGAAGCGCACGCCGTCGCGCAGGGCGTCGATCGCGGCGGCCGTCGCGTCGCGGGCGTTGCGCATCTTGGTCGGCGGGTAGTCCATCGAGCCCGAGCAGTCGACCATGAGCACCACCGCCGCCGACGGCCCCTCACCGGGTGAGTAGAGGTGGGGCGCCGCCACCGCGCTGCCGATGGTGCCGCCGCCGGTCGCGGTCACCGTGACGATGGCGTTGACCTCGCCGGCGCCCTCCGGCAGGTACTCGTTCTGGTAGACGTCCACCGAGAACTGCGGCACGTTCGACTTCGAGAAATTGGCCATGCCTGCTTCGATCCCCCTCAGGTGCCCCGACGGCGCGGGGCGACGACGGATGACGGACCGGTCCCCTCCGGTCCGTTGAGGCTCCCCGCAAGAGGCTTCCCGTACGCGGCCTCAGGCCGATCCTGCCCCCTGGGGGACGGCCGGGAACGGCACGAGGGCCACTGTTACGTTGTCGTGGCCGCCGCCGTCGAGGGCGTGACCGACCAGCACCCGGGCCCCGTGCAGGGGGCGCACGGCGGCGTCGGCGGGGACGACCGCGGCCATCTCCTCGGCCGACTCGGCGTAGTTCCACAGGCCGTCCGTGCAGACGACGATCACACCGGGGCGGTCCGGTTTGAAGGACGCGGTGTGCGGCTCCAGTTCGTAGGCGTCCGCGCCGAGCCAGCCGGTGATCGCGTGCGCGCGCTGGTCGGCGTACGCCTCGGCCTCGCCCATCAGGCCCGCGGCCACCATCTGCGCGGCCCAGGAGTCGTCCTCGGTGAGCCGGGCCGCCGGGGCGGAGCGGTCCGTCGGCACCCAGTAGGCGCGGCTGTCGCCGACCCAGCCGACGACCAGCAGGGCGTCGGTGACCACGGTGCCGACGATGGTGCAGGCCGGGGCGTTCTGGTGCGGGGCGTGCTCCCGGGCCGCCGCGGGCTCGTCGGCCAGCGCGTCGACCGCCTCGGCGGCGGCGACGATCGCGTCGTGCATCGCCTGCTGCGGGTGCGTGCCGCGCGGCAGGGCGGCGAGCAGCGACTCGTTCGCCGCGCGGGAGGCGGCCAGTGACGCCTCGTCGGGGCGGGTCGCCGAGGAGACGCCGTCGCAGACGATCGCCACGGAGACGGGGGAGCCGTCGGGCAGCGCGGTGGTGCCGACGGCGAAGGCGTCCTCGTTGCGGTGGTGGCGCAGGCCACGGTCGCTGACCGCGGCCACGGGGCCGTGTTCCTGTTCCATGTGGTCCCGTTCGCGCGGCTGGGCGTGGCCGCAGTTCTCGCAGTAGCCGTCGCCGTCCACCCGGCCCGCGCGGCAGGCCACGCACACCGTGCCCCCGGCGGCCCGCGCCGGTTCGGCGGCCACCCGCGGGTCCGGAGCCTGGAGCGGGTACTCGTCGGGCTGCGCGGGCTGGTGGACACCGCCGGGGCGCTGGGCGGCGGAGGGAGCCGCGACGGGTGCGTCCGGCTGCGCCCGGCGGTCGAAGCGCACACCGGACGACTCGGCGGGCGGCGCCGACGGCGGGGGCGGGGGAGGCGGCGGTACCACGGCACCCTGGGCCGGGGGCGGCGGTACGGGGACGCCCTGGGCCGGAGGCGGCACGGGCGTGCCCCGGGGCGGGTCGGCGGAGCCGTCCGGCGCGGGGGCGGGCGCGGGCCAGGCCGGTGCGGCGGGCGGGGCCGACGGCGGCCGGGGCCCGCCGCGGTCCGCCGGGGCCTGGGACGGCACCGAGCCGTTCACGGCGACCGTCGGCTCGTCCCTCGGCCGTGCGGGAACCACGGACAGGTCGTATCCGCACGCACCGCAGAAACGATCACCCGTCTCGAGGGGCTCCTCGCAGCTCGGGCACTTCGACAGAGCGGCCTGCTGAGGCATCTGCGACATCAACTACACCCACGTCCGGGGGCGGTAACGGTTGGCACGTTCCACCAGGTCGATCCTCTCCTCGCCGCTCGGCGCCAGCCGGGCCAGCGTGCGGTACGAACGCTCCAGCCCGAAGCGCAGCCCCCGCTCGTCCAGGCCGCTGCCGAGCAGCGTCCGTCCCCCGGCGGCGGGAGGGGCGGAACCCTGGCCCCCGGAGAGTACCCAGTCCAGCCCGCAACCGAGGACCTCGGCCGACAACTGCTCGCGCCGCGCCGGATCCAGACCGTACGCCCCCAGGGCCTCGACCTGCCCGGCGGCGGCGGTCAGGTCGTCCAGGAACGCTGCGTCGCCGGGGGCGGCGGTGCGTCCGCGCAGCCGTGCGCGGACGGCCGCCACGCGCGCGGCGGTGTAGTGGATGGACGACTCCGGCACCGACTCCAGCGTCGTCACGGCGCCGCGCCGGTCCCCGGCCGCGAGCTGGACGCGGGCCAGCCCGAACGCGGCGCTCACGTGGCTCGGGTCGGTCGACCACACCAGGCGGTAGTACTCGGCGGCGTTGTCCAGCTGGCCCAGCACCTCCGCGCACAGGGCGAGCGCCAGCTTGGGCGCGATCTCGCCGGGGAAGGCGTCGTAGACCGCGTCGAAGGCGAGCGCGGCGCCCTCGTGGTCGGCGGTGACGAGGGCCGCCACGCCCCGGTACCAGACCACCCGCCAGTCGTCGGGGTCCTGTTCCTCCAGCGTGCGCAGCGCCTCCAGCGCGGTGGCCCGCTCACCGGTCTCCAGCCGGGCGCGGACCTGGCGCAGCCGGGTCTCGGTCGACGGGGCGGGCGCGGCGGCGAGCGCGTGGACCAGCTCACCGGGCGCGGACGCCAGCAGGCCCGCGAGGAAACCGGCGTTGGGGTCGGAGGGGTCGACGTGCGGCACCGGCAGGGCGAGCGCGGCGGCGGGGCAGTCGACGGGCTTGACGAGGCCCGGCGCGGCGGCGGGGGGACCCCCGGCCGGCGGGAGGGCGGGCCGTCTCCCGCGCGGACGGACCGCCCGGGTCCCCAGGCGGGAGACGTCCCCGTCCAGGGCGGGGAACAACTCCGTGTCCGTCACGCGCAGTTCCGGGCCGAACAGCGTGGACAGGGCCGGGCGGGGACGGCCCGACTGGAGGGAGACGACCTCGCGCAGGACGCCCGTCAGCTGCTCGGTCATCTCCTGCGCGGAGGCGAACCGGCGGGCCGGGTCCGGGTCGGTGGCGCGGACCAGGAGCCGGTAGAAGGACTCGTACCGCCGGAACACCTCGATGGTGTCCGGGTCGGGCAGGGAGTCCGCGTAGACGTTCGTGTAGCCCTGGAAGTCGAACGTGAGGACGGCGAGCGTCCGGGCGACCGTGTACAGGTCGGACGCCACCGACGGACCGACCTCGGCGACCTCGGGCGCCTGGTAGCCGACCGTGCCGTAGATGGCCGACTCCTCGTCGTCCATCCGGCGCACCGCGCCCATGTCGATCAGCTTCAGCTGGTCCCCGGTCTGGATCGCGTTGTCGACCTTGAAGTCGCAGTACAGCAGGTTGCGGCTGTGCAGATGACCGAGCGCTTCCAGCGCCTCGATGCCGTACGCGCACGCCTGCTCCACCGGCAGCGGGTCGCGCCTGCCCTCCGGGGTGCGGCGGGCGTTGGCGATCTCCTTCAGGGACTTGCCGCCGACGTACTCCATGACGATGTAGCCGTCGAGGGAGCCGGTGCGCTGGTCGAGGTGCTCCACGAAGTTGTAGATCCGCACGATGTTGGCGTGCTCGATCTCCGCGAGGAAGCGCCGCTCGGAGATCGCCGCCGCCATCGCGTCCTGGTCGCCCGTGTCCAGCAGGCCCTTGAGGACCACCCAGCGGTCGGAGACCGCCCGGTCCACGGCGAGGTAGATCCAGCCCAGACCACCGTGCGCCAGGCAGCCGACCACCTCGTACTGGCCGTGCACGACGTCCCCGGCCCGCAGCTTCGGCACGAACGAGTACGGGTGGCCGCACTTGGTGCAGAAGCCCTCCGTGCGCCCCGGCCGGCCGCTGCGGGCCCGGCCCACCGGCGCCCCGCAGTCCGAGCGCGAGCAGAACCGCTTCCGCTCGGGCACCTCGGGGTTCTCCAGCACCATCGCGCGCGGATCGGGACGCGGGATCGGCGGGACCTCGACGAGTCCGGCGCCGAGCCGGCCCCGGCTCGAGGAGCCGGCGGCGGAGCCGGAGCTGCGCACCGACACCGAGCGGCCCGTGCTCCGGCCCGACAGCGAGCGGGACAGCCGCCCCGAGACCGAGCGCCGGGACTTCGACGACTGCGACGACGTACGCGCACTGCGGCCGCTGGAGCGGGAGCCGCCGCTGCCGGACGAGCCGCGCGAGCCCCGGCCCCCGACCGTGACGCCGGTCGGGGGCGAGGCGACCGACCCTTCCCCGAGCTCTCGGCTGCGCTCGAGCAGGGGAGACCCCGATGCCGACACGACCGGGGCGAGGCCGCAGGTGTCGCAGTACAGCTCGCCGCCGCCGACGTCCTCGTACGCGCCGCCGCAGCCGGGGCGCTGACAGGTGCGCCGTGCCTGGTCCCGCCCCTGGTTCTCCGGCTCGCTCATGACGCCGCCTCCCCCTCGTCGCTCATGCGCCGGGCCCCTTCCGGTCGTCGGGCGCGCCCTGGCCCGGTACGCCCTGACCGGGCACCCGCGGTGCGGTGCCGAGCAGCTCCGCGGCCGCCTGCTGGTAGCGCAGCACCGCCTGCTCGGCGGCGCGCAGGTCGCAGGGCGCGCTCCACAGCATGCGGCGCGCCTTCTCGTACCGCTCCACCAGCACGGGGTCCTCCGCGAGGCCGTGCCGGGCCACCTTCGCCTTGTACGCGTCCAGCCGCCCGCGCAGCTCGGCGCGGACCGCCAGGGGTGCGGTGACCGCGGTCAACGACTCGCGGGCGCGCAGCAGTTCGTCCTCCGCCTTCTGCTCCAGGGACTCCAGGAGGGGCGACAGGCGGTGCCACTGGGCGTGCCGCCGGTACTCGGCGGCCGTCGACAGCTGCTCCTGCAGCGCGGTCGGCGGCCCGCTGACGACCGGCACCTCCGTCGCGGCGATCTTCGCGAGCACCTCGCCGCGGGCGGTACGGGCCTCGGCGAGGGTGCGGTCGGCGCGGGAGAGCACGTCGCGCAGCCGGACGATGCGCTTCTCGGCGTCCTGGCGGACCGTCAGCACCGCGTCGATCTCACGGCGCACGTCCTCCAGGGCGCGCGCCTCGCGGTCGTACACCGTGGTGTCCGGCTTGCCGCCGCCCGGTGCCGAACTGCCCTGGGCCGGCTGCCAGAACGCCAGCGGGTCGGAGATCACCTGCTCGCGCAGCCGGGTCAGGGTGCGGGTGATCCGCTCCAGGTCGTCGCCCGCCGGGTGCTCGCCGGGGCGCACGCCGACGGAGTGCGCGAGCCTGCGGGTGCGCTGGAGTTCGGCGGCCAGGAGGTCGATCCGCGCGGGCAGCGCCGACCACACCACGTCCGCGGCGACGACCACGTCGAGCGAGGTCGCGTACAGCTCGTTCATCCGGTCGACGAGGGCGGCCAGGGAGTAGCGCTCGCTGAGGCGTCCCGTCGAGCCGATCGACGTCGGGGCGGCCGCCGAACCCGCCACCGTGACGCACTCGCCGCGCAGCAGCTCCGTCAGCTCCACCAGGTCCTCACGGCTGGACCAGCGGCGGCGGGCCCGGACGTCCCGGGCGGTGCGCAACGCGTCCGTGTAGGCGTCGAAGTACGTCCACAGCAGCGTGATCGCCGCCTCCGTGGCCGTCCAGCGCTCCTGGGTGAGCCCGGTGAGCCGCGCGCCCTCCAGGAGTCGTCGGCCCGCGTGGTCCTGCAGGGCGAGGAGCGAGGTCTCGATGGCCTCGTGCTCCGCGCCGAGCCGCGCCAGCGCACGGTCCACCTCGTCCCGGTCCATCACCGGCCCGGTGGGGTCCGTGTCGCCCATCGATCACCTCTCGCTGCGGGGGTTGGTGGTGGTCACGGTGTCATGCCGGCCTGGACGGCGGTCAGTTCTCGCGTGCGTACACGGGCGCCGGTGGCTCCGACTTCGACGGGTCCCCGGCCATCGTGTCCGACAGCCACTCGTCGTACGAGTCCTGCCAGCCGTCCTCGGTGTCCGCGCGGAAGTCCACCAGGATCTGGTTGACCCGGCGGACCAGGTCGTCCGCGTCCTTCTTCATCGCCACGCCGTAGTACTCGGCCGTGAAGGCCTCGCCCTTGAGCTGGACCGTCGGGTCCTGCGCTGCCTGGCTCGCCGCGAGCGCGCCGTCGGTGACCACCGCGTCGACCTCGCCGAGCTGCAGGCGCACCAGACAGTCCAGCTGGTTGGGGACGGTGGTGCGGATGTCGGTGGACTCCGGGAGCCGGCCGGCCTTCTTGTCCTCCGCCAGCTTCGCGTACGCGGTGGAGCCCGCCGCCGTGCAGATCCTCCGGTCCGCGAGCGTCTCGTCGTAGCCCTCGACCGGTGACGACTTCGGGGCCAGGACCTGCTGGCCCGTCTTGAAGTACGGCGCGGAGAACGCCACCTCCTCCAGGCGCGCGCAGTTGATCGTCATGGTGCGGACCACCATGTCGACCCGGCCGTCCTGGATCGCCGGGATGCGCTGGTCGGTGGGGATCGCCTTGAACTGGACCGCGTCCGGGTCGCCGAGTATGTCCTCGGCGATGCGGTGCACCAGGTCGATGTCGAACCCCTCGAGCCGCCCGCCCTCCCCGCTGTTGGGGTCCCGGTAGCCCCAGCCGTAGCTGTTCTGGTCGACACCGACGATCAGCTTGCGCTTCTCGCCCCGGCGGTTCTTGATCGCCTCGATGGTGTCGCCGTCCGCGCGGGAGGGGGACAGGGTCTGCTTCTCCGGGTCCTCGCACTCCGCGTCCGCCCGGGCCGGGGCGGCGTGCCCCACGGACCGGCCGGAGGTCTCGGCGCCGTCGTCGACCGGGACCCCGCCGGGAGCCCCGGCGCAGGTCAGCACCAGCGCGAAGACCAGGGCGAGGGCGCAGGCGACGGCCATCGCGCCCACTCCGCCCCAGCCCCTCAGGCCGGCCCGCAAGCGTCGTGCGTTCATCGTCAGGCCCCCTCTCACCGGTACTCCGACAGCCTGCGGCCGATGCCCAGCACCGCGCCGGCCGCGCCCACCACCGCGAGGGCGGCCGCGCCGGCCGGCAGGCCCGTCAGCGCGTCCCGGCCGTCGCCGGCCGCCCGCCTGAACTCGCCCTGCTCGTGCTCGATCGCCGTGGCCAGGTTCTCGTCCACGTTGTCGAAGCACTCGCCGGTCGCGCCCTCGGCGCCGATCACCATGTCCAGCGCCTGCTGGTAGTCGCCGTTCTCGTCCCGTTCGCGGGCGGCCTCGTGGCGCTTGAGCCACTCGGTCATGTTGTCCACCGCCGAGGCGACCGGCCGCTCGCCGCTGTCGTCGTCCGCGAGTCGCTCCGCCCGGGCCAGGCCCCGGGCGAGGGCGTCCATGTCGCGCCCGAAGTCGTGGTCGTAGGCGTCGACGGTCTCGCCGCCGACCTTCTTCGTCTCGGCGCCGCGGGCCACCAGCGTGAGGTTCTCGTTGCCGCGGGCCTTCAGCGAGGCGATGCGGGCGTCGTGCAGCACGTTGAGCGAGCGGACGCCGTGGTCGTGGGAGTCCTCCAGGCCGGATCGGGCGACGCCGTGGCCGACCGTCAGCCAGAGGAGGGCCACCGTGGTCGCCGCGGTGGCCGTGACCAGGCCGTGGTTGAGCACGCGGTGGGTGCGCAGGTAGGTGCGGCGCTGGGCCCAGGCGAGCGCGGCCAGCGCCAGGAGGCCGAGGGCGATGGCGGCCCAGGGGTACGGGGTCGCGTCCGCGTAGTCGGCGCTCAGGCGCTGGTTCTCCTTCTCGTAGAGGTCCTCCGCCGCCGGGAGCATCTCCTCCTGCATCTTCTCGTTCGCGTACCGCAGGTAGGCGCCGCCCACGGGGAAGCCCTGGCGGTTGTAGGTGCGGGCGCGTTCCACCAGGCCCTTGTACTCGGGGAGCAGGCGGTTGAGCCGGGCGATCGTGGCCGCGGACGGGGAGCCGGGGTCGGAGTTGGCCGCGGCGCCCACGAGCTTGGCGGCGGCGGTGCGGACGCCCCGCTCGTAGCGGTCCCGGGAGGCGGCGGTCTCCTGACCGCCGGCCAGGAAGCCGCTGGAGGCGGCGGTGTTGGCGTCGGCGAGCGAGCGGTAGATGTCGGCGGCGTCCGAGGTGAGCGGCTGGCTGCTGGTGAGGACGTCGTCCGCCGCGGCCGTGCGGTCGGTCGTCTGCCAGGCGGTGACGGCGCCGAAGGCGAGGACGAGGGCGGCGAGGACCGCGCCGATGATGCGGAGGCGTCCGGGCTCGGTGGTGGCGGCCTCGCGCAGGCGGTCCACGCCCTCGGCGAAGGCGGTGCGGCGGGCCTGAGGCGGTGGTGGTGCGGGGTGGTGGGCGCCGGGCGCGTGCGCCGGTGCGTGTGCCGACGCGGGGACGGGGGCGGGTTGCGGCGGCACCGCCGGCAGGGTGGGCGGTGGCGGCAGGGCGGGGCCGGGTGGTGCCGAGCTGCCGTCCGGCGTGTGTGTCACTTGACCTCCCCCATGGTCATCCTCCGCGGCAAGTATCGCTGCCGGGAGCGACGTTCGCACCGGCTTGGCACGATCTTGATCCGATCGCAGCGTGGTCGCCGGACATTCCGGCACGCCGCCCGCCCCGCACCACCCCCTGCCCACGAACACGCCGGGGGAGTCCGTTCGGTTCCCGGACACGGGTGCCTGCGGCGCTCGTGCGGGTCCGGGCCCGGGTCCGGCTGCGGGCGGCCGGGGGGAGCCCGGCGTCCGGGTGCCGTCAGGTCCCGAAGTGCGCTCGCAGGCGGTGGTGGGACTCCGGTGGGGCCGCCAGGCGGTCGAGGCCCAGGAGGGCCGCGCCCAGGACCGGGGCGGCGGTGACGACCCGGGGGACCGCCTTGGGGGCCCGGTCGGCGAGGAGGGTGCGGACGCGGTCGGCGAGTTGCGGGTGCCCGGCCGCCAGGACGCTGCCGCCCAGGAGGACGGGGGTCTCCTCGTCGAGGAGGCCGAGGCGGGTCAGGGCGACCGTGGCCATCGTGACGACCTCGTCGGCCTGGCGGTCGACGATCGCACGGGCCACGGGGTCGCCGTCGGCCGCCGTGGCGAAGAGCACCGGGGTCAGTTCGTGGCGGCGGGGCGGGGGGACGTGGCGCAGGTGCAGGGCCTCGACGAGGGCCGGCATGTCGGGGAGGCCGAAGTGGGCCGGGAGGGCGCGGGCCAGGGCGGTGGGGGCGCCGCGGCCGTCCTGGGCGCGGGCCGCGTACCAGAGGGCCTCCTCGGCCAGGGCCCAACCGCCGCCCCAGTCACCGGAGATGCGGCCGAGGGCCGGGAAGCGGGCGGTGCGGCCGTCGGGGTGCATCCCGACGCAGTTGATGCCCGCGCCGCAGACCACGGCCACGCCGCGGGGTTCGGTGACCCCGGCGCGCAGGACGGCGAAGGTGTCGTTGCGGACCTCCACGGTGGTGCCCCAGCCGCGGGCCTCCAGGGCCGCGGTGAGCTGCTGTTCCTCGACGGGGAGGTCCGCGTTGGCCAGGCACGCCGAGACGTGGGCGACGGCGGGCGTGCGGGCGTCGGCGAGGGCCCGGGCGACGGTGGCGGACAGGGCGGCCATCGCCGTGTCCAGGCCCTCGGCGGGCGGGCGGAAGCCCGCGCCCCGGGCCGTGGCGAGGACGTGGCCGTCGGGGCCGACCACGGCCACGTCCGTCTTGCTGTTGCCGGCGTCGACGGCGAGGACGCCCGCGGTCAGGCCCACGCGAGGTGCTCCCGGTTGTGTGCGATCAGGGCGTCGGTGAGCTGCTCGGCGTACGCGTACTGGGCGATCAGGGGGTGGGCGAGGAGGGCGCGGAACACGCGGGTGCGGGAACCGTGCAGGGCGGCTTCCAGGGCGAGGTCCTCGTAGGCGGTGACGTTCGCCATCAGGCCCGCGAGGAGGGGGTCGACGGGGGCCACGGGCAGGGGGGCCGCGCCCTTCGGGCCGACGGCGGCCTGGACCTCGATCACCGCGTCGTCGGGGAGGAACGGGAGGGTGCCGTTGTTGAGGGTGTTGACCACCTGGTGGGGGCTTCCGGCGCCGCGCAGGAGGGCGGCGGCGAGGTCCACCGCCGCCTCGGAGTAGTAGGCGCCGCCGCGCCGGGCCAGGAGGGCGGGCTTCTCGTCGAGGGCGGGGTCGGCGTAGAGGGCGAGCAGGCGGCGCTCCATGTCGGCGACCTCGGCGGCCCGGGAGGGTTTCGTGCGCAGGTCCCGTACGACCTCGTCGTGGGCGTAGTAGTAGCGCAGGTAGTAGGAGGGGACGACCCCCAGGCGGTCCAGGAGGGCGCGGGGCAGGCGCAGGTCGGCGGCGACCTCGTCGCCGTGGTCGGCGAGGAGGCGGGGCAGGACGTCCTCGCCCCCGGGGCCGCCGAGGCGCACCGCCGTCTCCCAGGTGAGGTGGTTCAGGCCCACGTGGTCCAGGTGGAGGCCGGCGGGGTCGGTGCCGAGGCGGGCGGCGAACTTGCGCTGGAGGCCGATGGCCACGTTGCACAGGCCCACCGCCCTGTGGCCGGCCCGGAGCAGGGCCCGGGTGACGATGCCCACGGGGTTGGTGAAGTCGATGATCCAGGCGTCGGGGCTGGCGCGGCGGACGCGGTCGGCGATGTCCAGGACGACCGGCACCGTGCGCAGCGCCTTGGCCAGGCCGCCGGCGCCGGTGGTCTCCTGGCCCACGCAGCCGCACTCCAGGGGCCAGGTCTCGTCCTGCTGCCGGGCCGCCTGGCCGCCCACGCGCAACTGGAGGAGGACCGCGTCGGCGCCGTCCACCGCCGCGTCCAGGTCGGTGGTGGCGGTGATCGTGCCGGGGTGGCCCCGGCGGGCGAAGATGCGGCGGGACAGGGGGGCGATGAGGTCCAGGCGGTCCGTCGCCGGGTCGGTGAGGACCAGTTCGGTGAGGGGGAAGACGTCCCTCAGGCGGGCGAAGCCGTCGACCAGTTCGGGCGTGTAGGTCGAACCTCCGCCCACGACGGTGAGTTTCACGGACTTCCCTTCGCTCGGTCGGCGGTGCTCGGTCGGCGGGAGGTGTCGAAGACCTCGTCGCGGGTGGTCGCCAGCGCGCTCTCCAGCGCGCCGCGCAGCACGGGGTGGTCGCGGACCTCGCCCAGGACCAGGCGCGGGCGGGGCGCGGCCAGCTCCTCCAGTTCGGCCCGGACCAGGTCGCGCAGCACCTCGCCGCCGGAGAGGAGGGCCGCGCCGCTCAGGACCACGAGTTCGGGGTCGAGGACGGAGACGAGGGAGGCGAGACCGGTGGCCAGGCGGGTGGCGTAGGCCCGGAGGAGCCGGTGGTGGGCCCCGTCGTCCGGGTCGGCGGCGGCGCGCTCGAGGAGGGCTGCGGCCACCTCGGCGTACGGGCCCCGCGGGACGTCCTCGAGGCCCAGGCCGCGGGCCAGCGCCGGGACGGCCTGGGAACCGGCCAGCTCCTGGTAGCCGCCGCTGCCCGCCCTGGTGACCCGGCGGACCAGGGGCGCGCCCGGCACCGGCAGGAAGCCGACCTCGCCGGCGCCGCCGGTGAAGCCCCGGTGCAGCCGTCCGCCGAGCACCAGGGCGGCGCCCAGGCCCTCCTGGTTCCAGAGCAGGACGAAGTCGGTGTGGTTCCGGGCCGCTCCCAGCCGCTGTTCGGCGAGGGCGACCAGGTTGACGTCGTTCTCGTACGCGAACGGCGCCGGCAGCGCGGCGGCGAGTTCGTCGAGCAGCGCGGGGGAGTGCCAGCCGGGCAGGTGGGAGGCGTAGCGCAGGCGGCCGGTGTTCGGGTCGAAGGCGCCCGGGGTGCCGATGACCAGGCGGTGGAGGTCGGCGCGGGACAGTCCCGCCGCCCTCACCGCGCCGTCCAGGGCGTCGGTGACCTGCCGGACGACGGACGCGCCGGGGCGGCGGCCGGGGGTGGGCAGTTCGTGGCGGCCGACCGTGCGGCCGGTGACGTCGGCGACGGCGGCGCGGATCCGCCCGGGGGCGACGTCGAGCCCGGCGACGTGCGCGGCGGCCGGGTTGACCCCGTACAGCCGGGCGCCCGGGCCGGGGCGGCCCTCGGTGGTGCCGGTGGCCACGACCAGTCCGGCCGCTTCCAGGCGGGCCAGGAGCTGGGAGGCGGTCGGCTTGGACAGACCGGTGAGCGCGCCGATCCGGGTGCGGGACAGCGGTCCGTGCTCCAGCAGGAGGTCCAGGGCGGCGCGGTCGTTCATGGCGCGCAGCACGCGCGGGGTGCCCGGGGTGCCGGTGGTTCCCGCCATGGGTGCGCCCCCTGCCCTTCCGCGCGACGACTGTCAGGAAGGTTTCCTGTCCGGTGGGGAACGTAGGCCCGGGGCGAGGAGGCGTCAAGGGGCGGCACGGGAGAGGGGCGGGGCCCGGGGGGGGCCCCCCCGGGGCCCCCCCCCCCCGGGGGGGGGGGGGGGGGGGGGGGGGGGGGGGGCGGGGCCGGGGCGGCCCCCAGCGGGGCGGCCCTGCGGCCGCGGGCGG
>NZ_JACHJI010000008.1 GCF_014203535.1 Streptomyces griseomycini | reverse complement strand
CGCCCGGTTACATTCCGAACCCGGAAGCTAAGCCTTACAGCGCCGATGGTACTGCAGGGGGGACCCTGTGGGAGAGTAGGACGCCGCCGAACAATCTTTGGAAGGACCCTTGGTCCCAGCGTTCAGCTGGGACCAAGGGTCCTTTTTTATTTATGCTTGCGGTACCGAAGACAGGAGTCACCGATGTCCACCAACTCTCCCGACGAGCGACCGGAGCGCGACCAGCGACGACGGGACAGTGGTGACCGTTCCGACCGTGGCGGCCAGCGCGGCGGCCCGCGTCGAGACAACGACCGTGACCGGGGGTTCCGTAAGGACGGCGACCGTCCCTCTTTCCGCCGTGACGACCGTGACCGCGACCGGGGCGGTGACCGTGATCGTGGGTTCCGGCGCGACGACAGCCGCGGTGGCGAGCGCGGTGGATATCGCGGACGTGACGACAGCCGCGGTGGATACCGTGGGCGGGACGACCGCAGGGACGACCGGCGGGACGGTGAGCGGGAGCGTTCCGGTTTCCGCCGTGACGACGACCGGGGGTACGGCCGACGCGACGACAGCCGGGGCGGTGACCGTGGTGGTTTCCGCCGTGACGACAGCCGCAGTGATGAGCGCGGTGGATACCGCGGACGTGACGACAGCCGCGGTGGATACCGTGGGCGGGACGACCGCAGGGACGACCGCAGGGACGACCGGCGGGACGGTGAGCGGGAGCGTTCCGGTTTCCGCCGTGACGACGACCGGGGGTACGGCCGACGCGACGACAGCCGCGGTGGCGAGCGCGGTGGATACCGCGGACGTGACGACAGCCGCGGTGGCGAGCGCGGTGGATACCGCGGACGTGACGACAGCCGCGGTGGCGAGCGCGGTGGATACCGTGGGCGGGACGACCGTAGGGACGACCGGCGGGACGGTGAGCGGGAGCGTTCCGGTTTCCGCCGTGACGACGACCGGGGGTACGGCCGGCGCGACGACAGCCGCGGTGGCGACCGTGGTGGTTTCCGCCGTGACGACAGCCGCGGTGGCGAGCGCGGTGGATACCGTGGGCGCGATGACCGCGGTGATCGGGGCGGCTTCCGGCGGGAGGACGGTCGCGGTGGCGACCGCGGTGGTTTCCGAGGGCGCGACGATCGCGGCGAGCGCGGTGGTTTCCGCCGTGACGACAGCCGCGGTGGCGAGCGCGGCGGTTTCCGCGGGCGCGACGATCGCGGGCGCGGGCCTCGGCGGGACGACCGGGGCGGACGGCCCGGTGAGTACCGCGGGCGGGACGACCGGCGCGGTGGCGGACGGTTCCGTGAGGAGCGGGACCGGGACCGCGAGCCCATCAAGCGGTTGCCGATCCCCGAGGACGTCACCGGCGAGGAGATCGACAAGGACGTGCGGCAGGAACTGCAGAGCCTGCCCAAGACCCTCGCGGACGACGTCGCCAAGAACTTGGTGATGGTCGCCCGGCTGATCGACGAGGACCCCGAGGCCGCGTACGACTACTCCAGGGTGGCCCTGAGGCTGGCGTCGCGCGTCGCCGCCGTACGGGAGGCCGCGGGGTTCGCCGCGTACGCCAACCAGAAGTACGCCGAGGCGCTCGCCGAGTTCCGGGCCGCGCGGCGGATGACCGGGACCGTCGACCTGTGGCCGCTCATGGCCGACTGCGAGCGCGGGCTCGGCCGGCCGGAGAAGGCGCTGGACATGGCCGGGGCGCCCGAGGTGCAGAAGCTCGACAGGGCCGGGCAGGTCGAGATGCGGCTCGTGGCGGCCGGCGCCCGGCGTGACATGGGGCAGCTGGACGCGGCGATCGTGACGCTGCAGAGCTCCGAGCTGGCGTCCAACTCCGTACAGCCGTGGACCGCGCGGCTGCGCTACGCCTATGCCGACGCGCTGCTCGCCGCCGGACGGACCGGCGAGGCGCGGGACTGGTTCGCCAAGGCCGTGGAGGCCGACCGGGACGGCAGCACGGACGCCTCCGACCGGCTGGCCGAGCTGGACGGCGTGGAGTTCGTGGACGCCCTCGACGAGGGCGAGGACGACGACGTCCGCGCGGACGAGGACGGCGGCGAGGACCGACCGACGTCCTGACGTCCGTCCGGAGCGGGGAACGGTGTGAAGGGGCGGGCCTCCCGACGAGGCCCGCCCCTTCCCGTGCCACGTGCCGTTCGGAGCGTCGGAGCGTCGGAGCGTCAGAGGTCGAGTGCGCGCAGGACGAGGCCGGAGGCCGGTTTCGGGCCGAACGACGTCGACTTGCGGGGCATCGTGACGCCCTGGCGGGCGAGGTCGCGGACGACGTCCTCGCGGATCGGGTGCATCAGGACGGCCGTGCCGCCGTCGCGTTCCGCCTTCCCGACCGTCGCGGCCGTGTCGTGGATGTAGGCGATGCGGGCGGGGGAGTCCTCGGGGACGTGCCAGACGTGGGCGAGGAGCGTGGAGTGCAGGACCGTCGCGTCCAGGGTGCGCCAGGCCGCGGGCCGGTCGGCCGGGACCGTGCGGGCCAGTAGCTCCGGGTCCGGGCGGTCGACGAGGTGGAAGTCGCCGTCTCCGGCGAGGAGGAAGGCGTTGCCCAGGGAGGCCGCCTCGGCCAGGGCGTCCATGGCCCCGGACAGCGGGGTGCCGTCGAGACGGCGGACGCGGAAGAGGCCGTCGAGGGCGCCCAGTGCGTCCGCGACCGGCAGATCGTGCAGGAGGCGGTGGATGGCGCGGACCCGCAGGGGGTAGCGGGCCGTGTCGACCAGGAGGACCAGGCCGTGGTCCCAGGCGCCGGGGGAGGGGCGCTCCGCGCGGAGGCGGCGGTAGGTCGCCCAGCGGTGGTGGCCGTCGGCGATGAGGGCCTGGTGGCCGGCGAGCTCCTTCCCGACCGCGGTCAGGTCCGCGGGGTCGGTGACGGACCACAGGCGGTGGTGGATGCCGTCCTCCGTGGTGGTCGCGAGGAGCGGCGGCTGTTCGGCGGTGCGCTCGATCAGGCCGGCCGTGGTGTTCGCCGTGCCGTCGCCGCGGTAGGTGAGCAGCAGCGGTTCGAGGTTCGCGCGGGTGGCCCGCATGAGGCCGGCGCGGTCGGCCACGATGTGCGGCATGACGTCCTCGTGGGGCAGGACCAGCCGTTCGCCGGGCTCGGACACGCGCAGGGCGCCGATGATGCCGCGTTGCAGCATGCCGGCGTCGTCGCGCTGCTCGTAGACGTACAGCCCGGGCTCGGCGTCGGCGGTCAGGACTCCCTCGGAGCGCCAGCGGTGCAGGGTGGCGGCGGCCTGGGCGTTGCGGACCTCGGGCGTGTCGGCCTCGGGCAGGATCAGCCGGACGATGTTGTACGGGTCGGCCGACTGAAGGTGGTGCAGACCGTCCGGGCGGACGACGACGTCGTACGGCGGGGATGTCACGGCGGCCAGGCTGCCGACCCGGTCGGGGTCGTAACGGAGGCCTCGGAACGGGGTGAGTTCCAGGCCCCGGGGCGCCTTTGCTTCCGAGTGACCTGCTGTGTCCATCCCGGCATCGTACGGCTGTCGGTGGCATGGGGGATGATCGGGGGAAAGCCGTCGAACGAGGAGCGATGCCAGATGAGCCGGAGCGTCAGGACGAGGCCCGGGGCCAGTGGGCGGGCCCTGAGCGAGGCGTACGACACGGCGCTGCTCGACCTCGACGGTGTGGTGTACGCGGGCGGGAGTGCGATCGTCCACGCGGTCGAGTCGCTCGCGGCGGCCCGTGAGGGCGGCATGCACCTCGCCTACGTGACGAACAACGCCCTGCGTACCCCGGACACCGTGGCCGCGCACCTGACCGAGCTGGGGATACCGGCGGACGCCGGCGACGTCATCACCTCCGCACAGGCCGTGGCGAGGCTGATCGGCGACCAGGTGCCGCAGGGCTCCCGGGTGCTGGTGGTCGGCGGCGAGGGGCTGCGGGCGGCGCTGCGCGAGCGCGGGCTCGTGCCGGTGGAGTCGGCGGACGACGATCCGGTGGCGGTCGTGCAGGGGTACGGCGGGCCCGAGCTGCCGTGGGGGCGGTTCGCGGAGGCGTCCTACGCCGTCGCGCGGGGAGTGCCGTGGTTCGCGTCCAACACCGACCTGACGATTCCCAGCGGGCGGGGCATCGCACCGGGCAACGGCGCGGCGGTGGAGGTCGTGCGGATCGCCACGGGAGCCGAGCCGCAGGTCGCGGGCAAGCCGCTGCCGCCGATGCACCGGGAGACGATCCTGCGCACGGGTGCCGAGCGGCCGCTGGTGGTGGGGGACCGGCTGGACACGGACATCGAGGGCGCGTTCAACGGCGGGGTCGACTCGCTGCTGGTGCTGACCGGGGTGACGGACGGCGTGCGGCTGCTGGCCGCGCCGCCGCGGCACCGGCCGACCTACGTCGACGCCGATCTGCGCGGGATGCTCACCGGCCAGCCGGAGGTCGTCGCGGCGGGCGGAGGGTTCCGGTGCGGCGGCTGGACGGCGACGGCCGGGGCCGGGGCGCTGGAACTCGACGGCGACGGCACCGCGATGGACGGACTGCGTGCGCTGTGCGCGGCGGCGTGGACGGCGGCCGGTGACGGGGTGTGCGAGCTGGACGGGAGCAAGGCGCTGGCACGGCTGGGGCTGTGAGCTGCGGTTCCGGCGTCCCGGCCGTCATCCTGGGGAAACCGGGGATCATGATCGAATGGCAGGGTAGGCTAACCTAACTGCGTGTTGGTCGAGAGTCCCCCCGAACAGCGCGCGGACGATGCCCCCGCGCCCCCAAGACGCCGGACGGTGCGCCTCCTCGGGCTGCTCGCCTCCGTCGTGGTCCTGGTGCTCGTCGCGCTGGCGAGCCTCGCGATCGGAGCCAAGGACCTGTCCTTCGACCAGGTCTGGCACGGCCTGTTCGAGGACACCGGCAGCTACAGCGACGTGGTCGTCGCCGACCGGCTGTCACGGACCGTGCTCGGGCTGCTCGTCGGCGCGGCGCTCGGTCTGTCGGGGGCGGTGCTGCAGGCGCTCACCCGCAATCCGCTGGCCGATCCCGGACTGCTCGGCATCAACGCGGGCGCGTCCGCGGCCGTGGTCACCGCCATCACCTTCTTCGGCGTCACTTCGCTGTCCGGATACGTGTGGTTCGCGTTCTTCGGTGCGGCGTTCGTCGGGGCGCTGGTGTGGTTCCTGGGCGGCAGCCGGGGTGCGACGCCGGTGCGGCTCGTGCTCGCCGGTACCGCGCTCAGCGCCGCGCTCTACGGCTACATCCAGTCCGTCATGATCCTGGACGACGCGGCGCTCGGCAGGATGCGTTTCTGGACGGTGGGTTCGCTGTCCTCGGGGAACGACTCGACCATCCGGCAGGTCCTGCCGTTCCTGCTGGCCGGCTGCGTGCTGGCGCTGGCGCTCGCCCGGCCGCTCAACGCCATGGCCATGGGGGACGACACCGCCAAGGCCCTCGGCGCCGACCTCAACCGCACCCGGGCGCTGTCCATGCTCGCCGCGACCGTGCTGTGCGGGGCCGCGACCGCCGCGTGCGGGCCGATCGTGTTCGTCGGTCTGATGGTGCCGCACGTCGTGCGCTCCTTCACCGGGCCCGACCTGCGCTGGATCCTGCCGTACGCGGCGATCCTGTCACCCGTGCTGCTGATCGGGGCCGACGTGCTGGGGCGGATCGTGACCCGGCCCGCGGAGCTCCAGGTCGGCATCGTCACGGCGGTCCTCGGCGGTCCGGTCTTCATCTTTCTCGTACGACGGCGGAGGACGGCCCAGCTGTGAAGACCAACCGCGCGGTGCGGACCCCCGGCGGTCTCTCGGTCCGGCTGGACGTGCGCGCCCTCACCGTCGTCGTGCTGCTCCTGCTCGCGGCGCTCACCGCGAGTGTGGTGCTGATCGGCACCGGCGACTTCCCGATCCCCGCCGCCGACGTGCTCAGGACCCTCGTCGGCGAGGGCAACGCCGGCCAGGAGTTCATCGTCACCGAGCTGCGGCTGCCCCGGGTCCTGGTGGGCCTGCTGGTCGGCGCCTCGCTCGGACTCGGTGGCGCGCTGTTCCAGTCCATCACCCGCAATCCGCTGGGCAGTCCGGACGTCCTCGGCCTCGGACAGGGTGCGACGGCCGGCGCGCTCGCGGTGATCGTGCTGTCCTCCGGCAGCGCCAACCAGGTCGCCCTCGGCGCGCTCGCCGGCGGGCTGGTGACCGGGCTGGCCATCTACGTGCTCGCCTGGAAGCGGGGCGTGCACGGATACCGGCTGGTCCTGGTCGGCATCGGTGTCTCGGCGATCGTCACGGCGGTCAACGGCTACCTGCTCACCAAGTCCGACATCGTCGACGCGGCCCGTGCGGTCGTGTGGATGACCGGATCCCTCGACGGCCGCGACTGGGACCAGGTCTGGCCGCTGCTCGCCCTGTGCGCCGTCCTCGTCCCGTCGGTCCTCGCCAACTCCCGCGGGCTCAGGATGATGGAGATGGGCGACGACGTCTCGTCCGCCCTCGGTGTGCGGGTGGAGCGCGTACGGCTGCTGCTGTTGGTGGCGGCCGTGCTGCTCACCGCGTCCGCGACCGCCGCCGCCGGACCGGTCTCCTTCGTCGCGCTCACCGCGCCGCAGCTCGCCCGGCGCCTGACCCGTTCGCCCGGGCCGAACCTGGTGGCGTCGCTGTGCATGGGCGCCGCCCTGCTGGTCACCGCCGACTGGATCTCGCAGCGGGCGTTCGGCGCCGAGCAGCTGCCCGTGGGCGTGGTCACCGGCGTACTCGGCGGTGTCTACCTGCTGTGGCTGCTGGTCACCGAGCGCAGGGCGGGCCGCGTATGAGCGCCGGGAGCGAGAGGAACAGGAGCGGCAAGAGCAGTGCCAGCAGCGGGCTGGACGACCGAAGGAGCACCGTGAACCGACTGTCCGCCGAGAACGTCACCCTCGCCTACGACCAGCGGGTCATCGCCGAGCAGCTGTCGGTGGAGATACCGGACAACTCCTTCACCGTGATCGTCGGGCCCAACGCGTGCGGCAAGTCGACGCTGCTGCGGGCGCTGTCGCGGATGCTCAGGCCCAGCGAGGGGCGGGTCCTGCTCGACGGGCAGGTCATCCAGTCGATGCCCGCGAAGAAGGTCGCCCGGACCCTGGGGCTGCTGCCCCAGTCGTCGATCGCGCCCGACGGCATCACGGTCGCCGACCTGGTGGGCCGCGGCCGTTACCCGCACCAGGGCATCCTGCGCCAGTGGTCGGCCGAGGACGAGCGGGTCGTCCAGGAGTCGATGGAGCGGACCGGGGTCGCCGAGCTGGCGGAACGCTACGTCGACGAGCTCTCCGGGGGGCAGCGGCAGCGCGTGTGGATCGCGATGGCGCTGGCCCAGCAGACCCCGCTGCTGCTGCTCGACGAGCCGACCACCTACCTGGACATCCAGCACCAGATCGACGTCCTGGACCTGTGCGCGGACCTGCACGAGGAGCAGGGACGCACCCTCGTCGCCGTGCTGCACGACCTCAACCACGCCGCCCGGTACGCCACCCACCTCATCGCCCTGCGCGGGGGGAAGGTCATCGCCCAGGGCGCGCCGAAGGACATCGTCACCGCCGGTCTGGTCGAGGAGGTCTTCGGGCTGCGCTGCCAGGTCATCGACGACCCAGAGACGGGCACGCCCCTGATCGTGCCGGCGGCGCGCAGGGCGCGGGCGGCGGCCGGGGAGCGGGGCACGGCGGAGAAGGCGGTCGCTACAGGAGCTTCCTGAGCCGGAACAGGTCGCGCAGACCCGCCTCCAGCCTCACCCGGCCCGAACCCCAGGCCCTGGCGAAGTGCAGCTGGCCGTCGACCAGGGCCACCAGGTCGTCCCCGGCCATCGCGAGCCTTATCTGGGCCTTCTCGCGCGGCGGACCCGGGAACGTGTCGTGCACCTCGATCCGGCCGCCGTTGAGCCGGCCCGCGAAGGTCACGTCCAGGTCGGTGACGTGACAGCTGACCGAGCGGTCCATCGCCGCGGCCGCGCGGACGTCCCCCTCGGCGTGCTGCATGCTGTCCGAAAGCTTGTCGAGTGCGGCACGGCACTCCTCGATCGTGGCCATCGCGGACGACGGTACACCGGACGTTCGCGGTAGCGTCGGGGCATGAACGACGCAGTGCCGGGGGCGGAGGGCGCGGAGCCGGCCACCGTGGACCCGCAGCCGCCCCCGCAGCCGCAGCCGGATCCGGAACACGCCGGGCCGCAGTCGCCGCCCGAGGGCGGTCCCGCCGCCCCGGCCCCCCTGGGCGTGCCGCGCACCCCCACCGGCAACGCCGAGGTGGACGCCCACCTGGAACGGCTGGCCGACGCCGACCACCTCGCGACGGACGGCCACGTCGAGGTGTACGAGGATGTACACCGGGGGCTGCGCGACGCGCTCACCGCGCTCGACGCCCGCCCGGGACCTCCGGCGCCCCCGCAGCCGTACCGACAGGGGAGCTGAACCGAACGTGGCAGGAGTCGCACGCCGCCGTCTCGACGCGGAGCTGGTCCGCCGCAAGCTCGCGCGCTCGCGCGAGCACGCCAGCCAGCTGATCGCCGCGGGCCGGGTCAGCGTCGGCAAGACCGTCGCGACCAAGCCCGCCACGCAGGTGGAGACCGCCGCCGCGATCGTCGTCGCCGCCGACGCCGGCGACCCGGAGTACGTGTCGCGCGGCGGCCACAAGCTGGCCGGCGCGCTCGACGTCTTCGTGCCGCGGGGACTGGTCGTCGAGGGGCGGCGGGCGCTGGACGCCGGCGCCTCCACCGGCGGCTTCACCGACGTCCTGCTGCGGGCCGGGGCCGCGCACGTGGTCGCCGTGGACGTCGGATACGGACAACTCGCGTGGTCCCTGCGGAACGATGAACGCGTCACCGTCAAGGATCGTACGAACGTACGGGAGTTGACGCTCGAGGCGATCGATGGGGAGCCTGTGGATCTTGTCGTGGGGGATCTGTCCTTCATCCCGCTCGGGCTGGTCCTGCCCGCCCTGACGCGGTGCGTGAAGCCGGACGCCGACCTGGTGATGATGGTCAAGCCGCAGTTCGAGGTGGGCAAGGAGCGACTGGGCAGCGGGGGAGTGGTGCGCAGCCCGCAGCTGCGCGCCGAGGCCGTGCGCCAGGTGGCGGCCAGGGCCTGGGAGCTGGGGCTCGGGGCGAAGGGCGTGACGGCGAGTCCGCTGCCCGGGCCCTCCGGGAACGTCGAATATTTCCTGTGGCTGCGGTCCGGGGCTCCGGAACTGGACCCGGCCGACGTTGACCGTGCAGTGGCGGAGGGGCCGCGTTGACACAGAACCGAGCTCGTACTGTTTTCCTGCTGGCCCACACCGGGCGACCCGCGGCCGTTCGCAGCGCCGAGCTCGTGGTCAAGGGACTGCTGCGCTCCGGGCTGGGGGTGCGGGTCCTGGAGGACGAGGCACGCGACCTGCCGCTGCCGGACGACGTGGGGACCGTCAAGGAGGCCACCCCGCAGTGCCTGGACGGCTGCGAGCTGCTGATCGTGCTGGGCGGTGACGGCACGCTGCTGCGCGGCGCCGAGTTCGCCCGCGCCTCCGGGGTGCCCATGCTCGGCGTCAACCTCGGGCGGGTCGGGTTCCTCGCCGAGGCCGAGCGGGACGACCTCGACAAGGTGGTCGACCGCGTGGTGAGCAGGGCGTACGAGGTCGAGGAGCGCATGACCGTCGACGTCGTCGTGCACCGCAACGGCGACATCGTGCACACGGACTGGGCGCTGAACGAGGCGGCCGTGCAGAAGGTGTCCGCCGAGCGGATGCTGGAGGTCGTGCTGGAGATCGACGGGCGGCCGGTCACCGGGTTCGGCTGCGACGGGATCGTGTGCGCCACCCCGACCGGTTCGACCGCCTACGCGTTCTCCGCGGGCGGACCCGTGGTGTGGCCCGAGGTCGAGGCGCTGCTGATGGTGCCGATCTCGGCGCACGCGCTGTTCGCCAAGCCGCTGGTGACCTCGCCGGAGTCCGTGCTGGCGGTGGAGGTGCTGCCGCACGTCCCGCCGGGCGTGCTGTGGTGCGACGGGCGGCGCACGGTGGAGCTGCCGCCCGGCGCCCGGGTGGAGGTGCGGCGCGGAGCCGTGCCGGTGCGGCTGGCCCGGCTGCACCACGCCTCGTTCACGGACCGGCTGGTGGCGAAGTTCGCGCTGCCGGTCTCGGGGTGGCGCGGGGCGCCGCACTAGGCACGGCCCGGCGCGGCGCCCGAAACCCCGCGCACGCGGGGAGCGACGCATCCGGAACCCGTTCAGGACGGACACGACCGGACCGTCCCCGCGACAGCGGGGAACGCCCGTTCGACGAGTGGTCCGTCGGCAGGTCACTGCCTGCGGCAGCGCCGGATGGGCGGGGCGGCGTCGCACACCACGTGCGAAACCTCGTAAGGTCTGGAACGTGTTGGAGGAGATGCGGATACGGTCGCTCGGAGTGATCGACGACGCTGTCGTCGAGCTGTCGCCCGGCTTCACCGCCGTCACCGGTGAGACGGGCGCGGGCAAGACCATGGTGGTCACCAGCCTGGGCTTGTTGCTGGGTGGACGGGCGGATGCGGCCCTGGTGCGGATCGGCGCCAAGAACGCGGTCGTGGAGGGGCGTATCACCGTGCCCCGGGACACCGCGGCCGTCGTGCGGGCCGAGGAGGCCGGGGCCGAGCTCGACGACGGGACGCTGCTGATCAGCCGTACCGTTTCCGCCGAGGGGCGCTCACGGGCGCACGTCGGCGGACGGAGCGTGCCCGTGGGGCTGCTCGCCGAGCTCGCCGACGACCTCGTGGCCGTGCACGGGCAGACCGACCAGCAGGGGCTGCTGAAGCTGTCCCGGCAGCGGCAGGCGCTCGACCGGTACGCGGGGTACGCGGTCGCCGTGCCGCTCGGCAAGTACGGCGAGGCGTACAAGCGGCTGCGGGCCGTCACCGCGGAGCTCGAAGAGATCACCACGCGCGCGCGTGAGCGGGCCCAGGAGGCCGACATGCTGCGCTTCGGGCTCGAGGAGATCGCCGCCGTGGAGCCGCGCGCGGGCGAGGACGCGGAACTGGCGGAGGAGGCCGAGCGGCTCGGGCACGCCGAGGCGCTGGCGTCCGCCGCGGCGGTCGCGCACACCGCTCTCGCGGGCAACCCGGAGGACCCCGAGGGCGTGGACGCCGGGACGCTCGTCGCGGGAGCCCAGCGGGCCCTGGAGGCCGTGCGGGCCCACGATCCGGCGCTGGCCGCGCTCACCGACCGGATCGGGGAGATCGGCATCCTGCTGCGCGACGTCGCCGGGGAGCTGGCGGGGTACGCCGACGACCTGGACGCCGATCCGCTGCGGCTGGCCGCGGTCGAGGAGCGGCGGGCCGCGCTCACCGGGCTGACCCGCAAGTACGGCGAGGACATCGCGGCCGTGCTGGCGTGGGCCGAGCGGAGCGCCGCCCGGCTCACCGAACTGGAAGGCGACGACGAGCGGATCGAGGAGCTCACCGCCGAACGGGACGCGCTCCGCGTCGAGCTGGGCGCCCTCGCCCAGCAGCTGTCGGACGCGCGGACGGAGGCGGCGGAGCGGTTCGCGGCGGCGGTGACCGCCGAGCTGGCCTCGCTCGCCATGCCGCACGCGCGCGTGTCGTTCGACATCCGGCAGACCGAGGACCCCGAGGGCGTCGAGGTCGGCGGGCGCACGGTCGCCTACGGCCCTTCGGGCGTGGACGAGGTCGAACTGCTGCTGGCCCCGCACCCCGGGGCGCCGCCCCGGCCCATCGCCAAGGGGGCGTCCGGCGGTGAGCTGTCGCGCGTGATGCTGGCCGTGGAGGTCGTGTTCGCGGGGACGGATCCCGTGCCGACGTACCTCTTCGACGAGGTCGACGCCGGTGTCGGCGGCAAGGCGGCGGTGGAGATCGGGCGCCGGCTCGCGAGGCTGGCGAAGACGGCGCAGGTCGTGGTCGTCACGCACCTGCCCCAGGTGGCCGCGTTCGCCGACCGGCAGCTGCTGGTGGAGAAGACCAACGACGGGTCGGTCACCCGGTCCGGCGTGAAGGTGCTCGAGGGCGAGGAGCGCATCCGGGAGCTGTCCCGGATGCTCGCGGGTCAGGAGGACTCGGAGACCGCCCGCGCGCACGCGGAGGAACTGCTGGCGACGGCCCGGGCGGACGTGTAGCCGGGGCGCGCGGGCCCAGCCGCGGCCGCGCGTAGTCTGACGGGATGGCCGACCGATCCCGCAGGACCGCTTCCTTCGGACTCGCCGCCGCCCTCACCCGGGCCGGAACGGCCGTGCTGCGGGCCGGGGAGCCCGGCGGCCGGGACCGTTGGGAGCGGAGGAACCACGCCGGCCGGACCGTCGGGTGGCACGCGGGTCCCGCCGCCGCCCTCGCGGTGGCGGCCGCGGCCGGCCGGGTGCGGCCCGCCGCCGCAGCGGCCGTCCTCGTCGCCGGGGCGTGCGGGGCGTACGACGACGTCGCCGGGGCCGGTGACCCGCGCCGGGGGTTCCGGGCGCATCTCGGTGCGCTCCGGGACGGCGAGGTGACCAGCGGTGCGGTCAAGCTGTTCGGGATCTCGGCGGCGGGGCTCGCCGCGGGGGCGGCGCTGAAGGAGCGGGCGCTCGACAAGGTGCTCGCGGGAGTGGTGATCGCCGGGGCGGCCCATTGCGTCAACCTCGTGGACGTGCGGCCGGGACGGGCCGCCGCGGCCGTGCTCGCGCTCGGGGCGCCGGGACTGGTGCGCCGGGACCCCGGGGCAGCCGGGACGGCCGCCGCCGCGATGGGCGCCGCCGCGGCCGTGCTGCCCGACGACCTGGGGGAGCGCGCGATGCTCGGGGACACGGGGGCGCACGCGCTGGGCGCGGCCCTCGGGGCCGCGGTCGTGGCGGGCGCCGGGCGGGCCGGACTCGTCGCCCATGCCGCCGCGCTGGTCGCGGCCGCGGTGTACGGGGACCGGGTGAGCGCGGCGGCCCGGTCGCTGGGCGGGAGCCGCGGGGGCGCGGGCCGGAGGCACCCCGGCCCGGAAACCCCCGGAACCGTCGGCGTCCGTCGGTGAGCCGCTCGGCGACCCGTCACGGAGCCGACCCCTCCGTCACTCGTGTGGGTGACAAGTCCTCCTGTGCAGCCCCGGCCCCGTGCTCCCGCCGTTCCCGGAACACCCGTACGTCCTGGCATCCTTGACGGAGTATGCGGGACTACGCGGAGGAAACCGCGCGGTACACCCCCTCCGCACGATCCTTCTGTACGTTCTTCGTGACCGTCCGACCCGAACCAGGAGCCCGGCCGCGTGACCCCCGTGAGCAGCCACTCACCGCACGGCCGGTCGCCGCTGCGCACCGTACAGGTGCTGGGCGGCGGCAACGCCGCCAGCGGCGCCCACGTGCGCTCGCTGGCCGCGGGGCTCGTCGCACGGGGCGTGCGGGTCACGGTGTGCGCCCCCGCCGATGCGGATCACACCTACGGCTTCACGGGTACCGGCGCCGACCACGTGCACGTGCCGCGCAGCAGCGACCCGGGGTCGGTGGCCGCGCTGCGGGCGGCCTGCACGGACGCCGACCTGGTGCACGCGCACGGGCTGCACGCCTCCTTCCGCACGGTGCTCGCCCTCAGCGGACGGCGTACCCCGCTCGTCGTGACCTGGCACGACCGGACGCACGCCGACGGTCCGCGCGGCCACTTCCTGCGGGTGCTGGAGCGGCGGGTCGTCAAGGCGGCCACCGTGGTGCTCGGGACGACCTCCGCCCTCGTCGACCGGGCGCGCCGCACGGGAGCGCGGGACGCGCGGCTGGCCGCGGTCTCGCTCCCCGGGACGCGCACGCCGCCGGGGCCGGAGGACCCCGACCGGCTGCGCCCCAAGATCCGGGCCGAACTCGGCGCCACGGGGCGCCCGTTGCTCATCGCCGTCGGCTCCCTCGAACGGCGCCGGGGGTACACCACGCTGCTGGACGCCGCGCACGCGTGGAGCCGCCTCGACCCCGTGCCGCTGGTCGTCGTCGCGGGGGAGGGACAGCTGCGCGGCGAACTCCAGCGGCGGATCGAGGACGAGGAACTGCCGGTCCGGCTCCTCGGCCGGCGCGACGACGTCTCCGACCTGCTCGCCGCCGCCGACCTCGCGCTGCTGCCCGGCCGGTCGGAGGCGCGCTCGCCGTTCGCCCAGGAGGCCCTCCACGCGCGCGTGCCGCTCGTCGCGACCGGTGCCGGCGGCATCCCCGAACTCGTCGGCGACGCCGCCGAGCTCGTCCCGTACGGCAACGCGCGGGCGCTCGCCGACGCCGTCGTACGGTTGCTGGACGACCCCGACCGCAGGGAACTGCTCAAGGAGCGGGGCACGCGACAGGCGGCGACCTGGCCGACCGAGGACGAGACGGTCGCCCAGGTGCTCAGCGTGTACGACGAGTTGACCCGGCCCCGGCCGCTGGCCTGACCCCGGGTGCCGGGCGCGGAGCACGTGCCGCCGGGTCAGGACACGTGCCGCCGGGCGCGCAGGGCCAGGCTCAACGTCAGTACCGTCTGCGGGTCGTCGAGGTCGGCGCCCAGCAACTCGCCGATGCGGGCGAGCCGGTTGTAGAGCGTCTGCCGGTTCAGGTGCAGTCCGCGGGCCGTCTCCGCCTTGCGGCCCGCATGGGCCAGGTAGGTCTCCAGGGTGGGCAGCAGCGGAGGTCTGGAGCGGCGGTCGTGGTCCAGGAGGGGACCGATCGCGCGGTCCACGAACGCCGCCAGGTCCGGGTGGTCGCGCAGCCGCCACAGCAGCAGGTCGATGTCCAGCCGGCGGGCGTCGTACCAGGGGCGGTCCGGCAGGCCCTGCGCCGCGGTCGCCGTCTCCGCCGCGTGCCGAAGCCCCGCCGACGCCGCCGTCCAGCCGCCGGCCGGTCCGATCACCACGACGGGCGGCCGGGCCCCCGGCCGCAGCATGCCCGCCCGCTCCACCCCGGCCCGCAGCGCCGCCGCCACCCGGTCCGCGATCGCCGGGCGCTCCGCCTCCGAGCGCAGCCCGAGCAGCAGCGGCACCCGCCCCTCGACCGGCCGCACCCCCAGCAGCACGGGCACGCCGAGCGAGGCCAGCTCCTCGGCCACCGCGCGGGCCAGCACCGCCCAGCCTCCCCCCTGCGGGGACAGGGCGTCGCCGAGCCGCATCACCACCGGCAGCAGCGGTCCGGCGCCCGGCCCGAAGCCCAGCACGCGCGCCTGCGCGGGCGCGTCCTCGGCGGTGACACGGCCCTCGGCGAGGTCGGTGAGGAAGTCCCCGCGTCCCCGCGCCGCCAGTTCCTCCTCCTGGCGGGCCTGCATCAGCACCACGGCGAGGACGCCCGCGATCCGCTCGGCCGCCATGCGATGCACCGGGGCCGGCTCGCTCCGCACCGGCAGCAGCACCAGCCGGGCCCGTACGCCGCCGCTGCCGGGGCCGCCGCCGGGCACGTCCACCAGGGCCGAACCGGCCGGCGGATCGTCCCGGTGCCGCTCCCGCAGCCCCTCCCACACCTGGAGCGGATCCGCGCCCTCGGGGCCCTCCCCGGCCGCGTACAGCAGCTGTCCGTCCGTCGTCTCCAGGAAGACCGGGTTGCCGGTGAACCCCGCCAGGATCTCCAGGACCTGGGGGACCCCGCCGCCGCCCAGCAGCGCCTCGGTGCAGCGGCGGTGCACCTCCTCCGCGCGCTGCAGCAGCGCGTAGTGCCCGTTGACGATCTCGGTGTGGATCTCCTCGGTGACCGTCACGAACGGCACCTCGCGGTGCAGCTGGACCAGCGGCAGCCCCGCCGTCCGGGCCGTGTCGACGAGGGCGGCGGGCAGCCGGGCGAAGCGCGGGCCCAGCTCCACCACGAGCGCCGCGATGCCCCGCTCGGCCAGCGTGCGCACGAACGCGCGCTGGTCGGCCGGGCGGTGACCGAGCCCGTATCCGGTGGTCAGCAGCAGCTCGCCGCCCTTGAGCAGCGAGGCGATGTTGGGCACCTCGCCCGCGTGCACCCAGCGCACCGTGCGCTGCAACCGGTCGGCGCCCGCCACGACCTCGGGCAGTCCGCTGCGCAGCCCGGGCAGCTCCAGCGCCCGCCGCACGGTGATCCCGGCGCCCCGGGTGTCGTATCCGCTGTTCTCGCCGCTGTTCATGGGCCGGACGGTACTCGGGCGAGCCGGTGCCGGACACCTCGCCCGGCGTGCGGCGCCCGCGCCCCTGGAGCAGGCCGGATGCCGTGGTCGAACCGGAACACGTGGTCCGGGGCGTACCGCCGTTTCGGCTCCGCCGGCCGGCGGGTGTTCTCCCCGCCCAGGCCGGCCTCCACCCGGTCGGCGCCCTCGTCGCCGACGGAGTCGAGGCAGACCGCCCCGGTGCCCCACGGCCGCACGTCCGCGCGGACGTCCCGCACCCACCCGATGCGGTGTTCGTCGGCGGCGGGGTCCTCCCGGACGCCGAAGGGGCGCACCCCCACGGTGCGTCCCGGCAGGGCACCGGGTACCCGGGCGGGCCCCGCTCCCTGCCGAAGCGCACGGCCCGCACCACGTCGTCCGCGCGCGCACCGGGCGATCACGGCGGGCCGCCGGTCGATCATCGCGTCGAAGACGGTCCGGTCCTCGTCGCAGCCCGGATCGCCGGGGGCGGGCACCCCACCGGTGAGTTCCTCGCGCAGCGCGGCCACCACCGCGCCCGCCTCCGGGAGGGGAGCCGCGGCCGCCCCCTTCCGGGGAACGGCTGATGCCCGTCCCCAGCCCGGGCGGGTACGGCCACGCTCCCGTCGGACGCCCTCAGCCCCCGTACGCCCCGGACGCCGTCAGCCGCAGGGCGGTGTCGATGAGCGGCACGTGGCTGAACGCCTGCGGGAAGTTGCCCACCTGGCGCTTCAGACGGGGGTCCCATTCCTCCGCCAGCAGCCCGAGGTCGTTGCGCAGGGAGAGCAGCTTCTCGAAGAGCCTGCGGGCCTCGTCCACGCGGCCGATCATCGCCAGGTCGTCGGCCATCCAGAACGAGCAGGCGAGGAACGCGCCCTCGTCGCCCGGGAGGCCGTCGACGCCCTCGTCCTTCCCCTCCGTGGGGTAGCGCAGGATGAAGCCGTCGGGCGTGGACAGCTCGCGCTGGATCGCCTCGACGGTGCCGATCACCCGCTTGTCGTCCGGCGGCAGGAAGCCCACCTGCGGGATCAGCAGCAGCGAGGCGTCCAGCTCCTTCGACCCGTAGGACTGCGTGAAGGTGTTGCGCTCCTTGTCGTAGCCCTTCTCGCACACGTCCCGGTGGATGTCGTCGCGCAGCCGCTTGAACTCCTCCAGCGGGCCGTCGGCGTCGCCGGACTCGATGAGCTTGATGGTGCGGTCCACCGCGACCCAGGCCATCACCTTGGAGTGCACGAAGTGGCGGCGCGGGCCGCGCACCTCCCAGATGCCCTCGTCCGGCTCCTGCCAGTGCTTCTTCAGGTAGCGGATCAGCTTCAGCTGGAGCAGGGACGCGTAGTCGTTGCGGGCCAGGCCGGTCATGTGGCCCAGGTGGAGGGCCTCGGTGACCTCGCCGTACACGTCCAGCTGGAGCTGGGACGCGGCGCCGTTGCCGACCCGGACCGGGCTGGAGTTCTCGTAGCCGGGCAGCCAGTCGAGCTCGGCCTCGCCGAGCTCGCGCTCACCGGCGATGCCGTACATGATCTGCAGGTTCTCCGGGTCGCCCGCCACCGCGCGCAGCAGCCACTCGCGCCAGGCCCGGGCCTCCTCGCGGTAGCCGGTGCGCAGCAGCGAGGACAGGGTGATCGCCGCGTCCCGCAGCCAGGTGTAGCGGTAGTCCCAGTTGCGGACGCCGCCGATGTCCTCCGGCAGGGAGGTGGTGGGCGCGGCGACGATGCCGCCGGTCGGGGCGTAGGTCAGGGCCTTCAGCGTGATCAGGGAGCGGATCACGGCCTCGCGGTAGGGGCCGTGGTACGTACAGTGCTCCACCCACTCGCGCCAGAAGTCCTCCGTCGCCTCCAGGGACTGCTCCGGCTCCGGCAGCGGCGGCGGCTCCTTGTGCGAGGGCTGCCACGAGATCGTGAAGGTGATCCGGTCACCCGGCGCGACCGTGAAGTCCGCGTACGTGGTCAGCGACTTGCCGTAGGTCTCGACGGAGGTGT
Organism: Streptomyces griseomycini; assembly: GCF_014203535.1. Taxonomy (GTDB): domain Bacteria; phylum Actinomycetota; class Actinomycetes; order Streptomycetales; family Streptomycetaceae; genus Streptomyces; species Streptomyces griseomycini. The sequence goes on along the minus strand of NZ_JACHJI010000008.1, from coordinate 430,533 downwards.
CGAACCACACGGAGTCCGGGCCCGCGACGGCGACCGTGCGCCCCTCGTGCTTGTGCACCCACGGCACGATCCGGCCGTAGGAGAACCGCATCCGCAGCGCCGAGCGCATCGGCACCCGGCCGGAGACGCCCTCGACGACCCGGATCAGCTGCGGGGCGCCGTCACGCGGGGGCATGAAATCGGTCACCCGGACCGTGCCGCGCGGGGTGTCCCACTCCGACTCCAGGATCAGCGAGTCACCGCGGTAGCAGCGCCGGGCCGCCACGGGCGGCCGGTCGTCGGGGGCCTGCGCGGGACCGAGCCGCCAGAAGCCGTGCTCCTCGGTGCCCAGCAGGCCGGCGAAGATGGCGTGCGAGTCGAAGCGGGGCAGGCACAGCCAGTCCACCGTGCCGTCCCGGCAGACCAGGGCAGCGGTCTGCATGTCTCCGATGAGTGCGTAGTCTTCGATGCGCCCGGCCACGTGCAACTCCAGTCGAACGGCCACGTCACCCCGCGAGGGGCTGTCGCTAGTGCGGTCAAGGGGTTTGTGCAATGCGTCGTTGAGCGGTGAAGCACAGCAGTCGCTCAGCCGTCGTGCAAAGCGCCAATTGTTGCTCAACGAACCGACGAGCCGTCGTTGTTCCGGAACTTACCGGCGGGGGGTGGTGCCGTTCGGCCGGCCGGGCTCGTCAGTGAGTGTCCGAGCAGGATACGACGCACGTAGATGATCTGTGTGCCGCTCCGGAGAACGCGGCTCCGCTGAACGAGTGAGCAGCGGACGGGGAGGCCGCGAGGGGTACGCGTCCGTGTGCGGAGCGTGCGCGGACGCCATCGTGCCGCGGCGCTGATACGCTGGTAGCCCGTGGACCGGTGGGCGAGAAAACCCCGGAACCGCACCCTCCAGACCGCGACCACGGGAGCCCCCTCTTGGCCATGCCGCCCAAATCTTCGACGACCAAGCACATCTTCGTCACCGGGGGTGTCGCCTCCTCGCTCGGCAAGGGTCTGACGGCCTCCAGCCTCGGCATGCTGCTCAAGGCCCGGGGTCTGCGCGTCGTGATGCAGAAGCTCGACCCGTACCTGAACGTCGACCCGGGCACGATGAACCCCTTCCAGCACGGTGAGGTGTTCGTCACCAACGACGGCGCCGAGACCGACCTGGACATCGGGCACTACGAGCGCTTCCTCGACCGCGACCTGGACGGCTCCGCCAACGTCACCACGGGCCAGGTCTACTCGACGGTGATCGCCAAGGAGCGGCGCGGCGAGTACCTGGGCGACACCGTGCAGGTCATCCCGCACATCACCAACGAGATCAAGCACCGCATCCGTCGCATGGCGACGGACGAGGTGGACGTCGTGATCACGGAGGTCGGCGGCACGGTCGGCGACATCGAGTCGCTGCCGTTCCTGGAGACCGTCCGCCAGGTGCGGCACGAGGTCGGCCGGGACAACGTCTTCGTGGTGCACATCTCGCTCCTGCCGTACATCGGTCCCTCGGGTGAGCTGAAGACGAAGCCGACCCAGCACTCGGTCGCGGCGCTGCGCAACATCGGCATCCAGCCGGACGCGATCGTGCTGCGCTGCGACCGCGAGGTGCCGACCGCGATCAAGCGGAAGATCTCGCTGATGTGCGACGTCGACGAGGCCGCCGTGGTCGCCTGCCCCGACGCCCGCTCGATCTACGACATCCCGAAGGTCGTCCACGCCGAGGGTCTGGACGCCTACGTCGTGCGCAAGCTCGACCTGCCCTTCCGGGACGTGGACTGGACGACCTGGGACGACCTGCTCGACCGCGTCCACAACCCCGACCACGAGATCACCCTCGCCCTGGTCGGCAAGTACATCGACCTGCCCGACGCCTACCTCTCGGTCACCGAGGCGCTGCGCGCGGGCGGCTTCGCCAACAAGGCCCGCGTGAAGATCAAGTGGGTCACCTCCGACGACTGCAAGACCCCGGCCGGCGCCCAGGCACAGCTCGGCGACGTCGACGGCATCTGCATCCCCGGCGGCTTCGGCGACCGCGGCGTGCTCGGCAAGGTCGGCGCGATCCGCTTCGCCCGCGAGAACCGGATCCCGCTGCTCGGCCTGTGCCTGGGCCTGCAGTGCATCGTGATCGAGGCGGCCCGCAACCTCGCGGACATCTCCGACGCCAACTCCACCGAGTTCGACCCGGCCACCGCCCACCCGGTCATCTCCACCATGGCCGAGCAGCTGGACATCGTCGCCGGTGAGGGCGACATGGGCGGCACCATGAGGCTCGGCATGTACCCGGCCAAGCTGGCCGAGGGCTCGATCGTGCGCGAGGTGTACGACGGCAAGGAGTACGTCGAGGAGCGCCACCGCCACCGCTACGAGGTGAACAACGCCTACCGCGCGGAGCTGGAGAAGAAGGCGGGCATCGTCTTCTCCGGCACCTCCCCGGACGGCAAGCTCGTCGAGTACGTCGAGTACCCGCGCGAGGTCCACCCGTACCTGGTCGCGACCCAGGCGCACCCGGAGCTGCGTTCGCGTCCGACCCGTCCGCACCCGCTCTTCGCGGGCCTGGTGAAGGCCGCCGTCGAGCGGAAGATCTCGAAGTAACACACCGGTTGTACGGTTGCCGGGGTGCGGACCCTCAGAAGGTCCGCACCCCGGCTGCTCTTTCCACGCAGCGCACACGCACGACCGCCGTACGTTCGGAAGGACAGGCATGACGATCAAGGACATCCCGGAAGAGTGGGAGATCCGGGCGACCGAGACCCCCTTCACGGGCAACAAGACCTCCGTCCGCACCGACGACGTGGTCATGCCCGACGGGACCGTGGTCCACCGCGACTACCAGGTCCACCCCGGGTCCGTGGCCGTCCTCGCCCTGGACGACGCCGACCGTGTCCTGGTGCTGCGCCAGTACCGCCACCCGGTGCGCCACAAGCTCTGGGAGATCCCGGCCGGCCTGCTGGACGTCCCCGGCGAGAACCCTCTGCACGCCGCCCAGCGCGAGCTGTACGAGGAGGCGCACGTCAAGGCCGAGGACTGGCGGGTGCTGACCGACGTGTACACCACCCCCGGCGGCTGCGACGAGGCGGTACGGATCTTCCTCGCCCGCGGTCTGTCCGAGGCCGAGGGCGAGCGCTTCGAGGTCGAGGACGAGGAGGCCGACATGGAGCTGGCCCGGGTGTCCGTCGACGAGCTGGTGCGCGGGGTGCTGGCCGGCGAGCTGCACAACAACTGCCTCGTGGTGGGTGTCCTCTCGCTCGTCGCCGCGCGGGCCGGGGACGGGCTGGACTCGCTGCGTCCGGCCCAGGCGCCGTGGCCCGCGCGCCCGTTCGAGGCCTGATGCCGTCCGGGCCTTTCGCGTCATGATGATGTGACCATCGGCTGATCCGATCGAGGGATGCGCCCGGGGCGCTCCGCCGGGAACGTAGCAGAGCGTGAACTAGGCTCTTCGCGAGTGAGCCGAGGAGCAGGCGCGACGCCCCGCGCACCGGGGCGGGCCCGCGCGTGCGGTGGGACGGGAGTGTGGCCCGTGACGGATCAGGCGGTGGACCCGGGCAGTGCGCGACTCTCCCAGGACGCAGCCGTGGAGGGTCGATTCCTGGGCCGCACCAGGGAGTTGAAGGAACTGTGCGCCGACATCGAGCGCGCGGGACTGGACACCCTCTCGGGCCGCAAGGCGCCCCGCGCGCGCGTGCTGCTCATCGCCGGCCGTCCGGGCTCCGGCCGGACGGCCCTCGCCGAGGAACTCGTGCGCCGGGTCGCCGACCGCTACCCCGACGGGGTGCTGCGCGCCCGCCTGACCGAGCCCGGCGGCACGCGCGTGCCCGTCGAGCGCGCCGCGCGGGAGCTGCTCGACGCGCTGGAGGTGCCCGCCCCCGCCGGGGCCCCCGAGGACGATCTCACCGAGGCGCTGCGCACCACCCTCGCCGACCGCCGGGTGCTGCTCCTGCTCGACGACGCGGCCGACGCCGAACAGGTCGACGCGCTGCTGCCGGACAACCCGGACTGCCTGGCCGTCACCGTGGCCTCGGGCCCGCTGACCGGCATCGCGGACGTCCGCCCCTGCACGCTCGGCGGCCTCGACACCAAGTCCGCGGTGGAGCTGCTGTCCCGGGCCGCCGGATCGGTCCGCATCACCGTCGACCCCCGGGCCGCCGAGGGACTCGCCGAGCAGTGCGAGGGCGAGGCGGCCGCCCTGGTGCTGGCCGGGGGCTGGCTCGCCGCCCGGCCCAAGGCCGCCGTCGCCGACCTCGCCAAGCAGTTGCACGCACAGACCGGCCGGTCCACCGTGACCGGCCGCGTCCTGCACCTCGTGCACGCCTCGCTGCCGGCGTCCGCCGCCCGGACACTGCGCCTGCTCAGCCTCGCCCCGGCCGGCCTGGTCGACCCGCACACGGCCTCCGCGCTCGCCGGCTGCTCGGTGGACGCCGCCCGCACCGCCCTGGACGGCTTCGTCGCCCACGGTCTGCTGCACGCGGTGGCCTCGCCGCTGCCGCAGTACGAGGTACCCGGCTGCCTGCACTCCCTCCTGCGCGACCTCGCCGAGACCCACGAGCGCCCCGCCGAGCTCCAGCTGGCCCGCGCCCGCATGCTGGAGCGGACCGTGCGGCTGCTCCAGTCGTGCAGGGCGATCACCGAGACCGACAGTCCCCTGGCGCGCGAGAAGCTCCTCGCCATGCCGCGCTCCGTGCGCTTCCCCAGCCCCCGGGCCGCCGCCGACTGGCTGCGCCTGAGCAGGCCCGCCCTGCTGGCCTCGGCCCGGCTCGCGGTCGCCGACGGGGAGCTGGACACCCTGGCCCGGCGGCTGCTGTCCCAGCTGGTGCGGGCCATGGTGGCGCACGTCGGCACCCGGGCGGCCGCGAGCGACCTGTACGCCCTCCACGGCCTGGTCCTGGACGTCGCCGAGCGCCGGCGGCTGCCCCGCGAGCGGGCGGCGGCCCTGCTGAACCTCGGCGACCTCGACGCCCGCACCGGCCGCACGGCCGACGCCCTGGCGCGCTACCGGGCCGCGCTGGACGCGGGACGCGCGGCACGCGACCCGTACGCGACCGGCCGCGCGATGGAATCCGTAGGCGGCGCGCACCTGGAGCTCGGGGACTACGACCGGGCCGCCGACTGGTTCGGCCGGGCCCTGGCCGAGCGGCTCGCCCGGGACGAGCGCGCGGACGCCGCCCGGCTCTACGGCCGCATCGGCGCCGCCCACACCTACGCCGGCCGCTACGGCGAGGCGCAGCGCAACTGGCGCGCGGCCGCCGCCGGGCACCGCAAGAACGGGGACGCGGCCGCACAGGCGCGGGCGCTCAGCGAACTGGCCCGGGTGCAGGAGTACGCGGGCCGGCCGGAGGAGGCGCTGGGCACCTGCCGGGAGGCCGTGGAGTGGGCGCACCGGGCCGAGGACACCCGGCTGCTGGCGGCGCTGCACCTGCGGCTCGCCGACTCCTTCGAACGCCTCGGCGACCCCGCGTCGGCCGCGCTGCACCGCGGCACGGCCGGGCGCATGCTGGGCGAGGAGGCCCTGGAGGACGACTCCGAACGGGAACAAGAAGCTGACGCCTGCGAAATCCGCAGCACATCTGCTGAAGATTGATGCAATGGAAGGCTAGACAGCGGGAACACCTTCATTAGACTGGCTCTGCCGCGCCATCTTCTGCGGTCTCTCCCGGTGTGCCCGTGTGTGCCCGGGTATGTGTAGTAAGACCCCTCATACCCTCTGAGCCAAGGACCGTGATCGACGTGAAGGTCGGCATCCCCCGCGAGGTCAAGAACAACGAGTTCCGGGTGGCCATCACCCCCGCCGGCGTGCACGAGCTGGTGCGCAACGGCCACCAGGTCGTCATCGAGCGCGGCGCCGGTGTCGGCTCCTCGATCCCGGACGGCGAGTACGTCGCCGCGGGCGGGCAGATCCTGGACACCGCCGACGAGGTGTGGGCCGCCGCCGACCTGCTGCTGAAGGTCAAGGAGCCCGTGGCGGAGGAGTACCACCGCCTGCGCAAGGACCAGACCCTCTTCACCTACCTGCACCTGGCCGCGTCCAAGGAGTGCACGGACGCCCTCCTGGAGGCCGGCACCACCGCCATCGCCTACGAGACGGTGGAGCTGCCGAACCGCGCGCTGCCGCTGCTCGCTCCGATGTCCGAGGTCGCGGGCCGGCTGTCCGCCCAGGTCGGCGCCTACCACCTGATGCGCGCCCACGGCGGCCGCGGTGTGCTGCCCGGCGGCGTCCCCGGCGTGCTGGCCGGCAGGGCCGTCGTCATCGGCGGCGGCGTCTCCGGCTGGAACGCCGCGCAGATCGCCATCGGCCTGGGCTTCCACGTGACCCTGCTGGACAAGGACATCAACAAGCTCAAGGAGGCCGACAAGGTCTTCGGCACGAAGATCCAGACCGTCGTCTCCAACGCCTTCGAGCTGGAGAAGGCCTGCCTGGAGGCCGACCTGGTGATCGGCGCGGTGCTGGTGCCCGGCGCCAAGGCCCCGAAGCTGGTCAGCAACGAGCTGGTCTCGCGGATGAAGGCCGGAAGTGTCCTTGTCGACATCGCGATCGACCAGGGCGGCTGCTTCGAGGACTCCCACCCCACCACGCACGCCGAGCCCACCTTCAAGGTCCACGACTCGGTGTTCTACTGCGTCGCCAACATGCCCGGCGCGGTGCCCAACACCTCGACCTACGCGCTCACCAACGCCACGCTGCCGTACATCGTCGAGCTCGCCAACCGCGGCTGGGTGGAGGCGCTGCGCCGCGACCCCGCGCTCGCCAAGGGCCTCAACACCCATGACGGCAAGGTCGTTTACAAGGAGGTCGCCGAGGCGCACGGCCTCGAGCACGTGGAGCTCGCCTCCCTGCTCGGCTGAGTCGTCCAGGAGTCAAGTCGACCAACTCGTCGGCCGGTGAAGTCGACACGTCAACGCCGACCGTCAACACCGCATACCCGGCCGGACCTTGCCCGACAAGGTCCGGCCGGATGTGTGTATGGTCACTTCTCGATTCCGGTACAACTCGCCTCGAACGTAACCCTTCCACCGATTCGCACACCGGTGAAACCTGCCGTGCGACGGCCGTACGCCCTTGACAGGGGGATGTTTCATTGCCGACACATCGGGCCGGGTCCGGTGGATTGTGTTGCTGCGGACGCCCGACACGCCATAGAGTCGCCAACCGTCGGCATGGTGCCACGCTGACCTGTCTAGAAGTTTCCTGGTCACCAAGGAGGTAAGACGACTTGTGAATGAGTCGACATTTACTCCCGGGGGTGGTCAGCCAGGAATGCCTGCACGGGGCCAGGGACCCGCGGGGTTCGCTCCTGTCGGCTCCGTCGCTGTGCGCACCTTCGCAGCCCACCAGAGTCAGCAGGCGACTCGCACTGCACACCGAAGCATGGATGGCCATCACGTGAACGCCATGGCCGGCGACGGAAGTGGCGCGCCCCACAACCATTTCGCCGACTACGACGAACTGCCCGAGGGGCATTTCTACGACCCCGACGCCGAGTACGAGCCCGACCCCGAGTACGCGGCCACGCTCGCGCCCGACGCGGCGCGCCAGCGCCGTGAGCGCATCGGCCCGACCGGGCGCCCGCTCCCGTACTTCCCGATCCCGGGCCCGCTGACCGACCACGGCCCGGCGAAGATCATCGCGATGTGCAACCAGAAGGGCGGCGTGGGCAAGACGACGTCGACCATCAACCTGGGCGCCGCGCTCGCGGAGTACGGACGCCGGGTGCTGCTCGTGGACTTCGACCCGCAGGGCGCGCTGTCGGTCGGTCTCGGCGTCAACCCGATGGAGCTCGACCTCACCGTCTACAACCTGCTCATGGAGCGGGGCATGGCGGCCGACGAGGTGCTGCTGAAGACCGCGGTCCCCAACATGGACCTGCTGCCCAGCAACATCGACCTGTCGGCGGCCGAGGTCCAGCTGGTGAGCGAGGTCGCGCGCGAGTCCACGCTCCAGCGCGCGCTGAAGCCGCTCATGGACGACTACGACTTCATCGTGATCGACTGCCAGCCCTCGCTCGGCCTGCTCACGGTCAACGCGCTGACCGCCGCGCACAAGGTGATCGTGCCGCTGGAGTGCGAGTTCTTCGCGCTGCGCGGTGTGGCCCTGCTGACCGAGACCATCGAGAAGGTCCAGGAGCGGCTCAACCCCGACCTGGAGCTCGACGGCATCCTCGCCACGATGTACGACTCGCGCACGGTGCACAGCCGCGAGGTCCTCGCGCGTGTGGTCGAGGCGTTCGACGACCACGTCTACCACACGGTCATCGGGCGCACGGTCCGCTTCCCGGAGACCACGGTCGCCGGTGAGCCGATCACCACGTACGCCTCCAACTCCGTCGGTGCCGCCGCCTACCGCCAGCTCGCCAGGGAGGTGCTCGCCCGGTGTCACGCCGAGTGAGTCTGCCCGGGGCCGACGAACTCTTCCGCACGACAGGGGGGACGGCGCTCCAGGCGTCGACCCCCAGGCGCCAGGCCAACGGCGACGCCCGCGTCCCCGCTCCCGCCGGGGAGGGCGACGCGGCGGCGGCCCAGGAGGCCGCGCCGCAGTCGGTGCCCGCCCAGGGCGGCGACGGCGAGGGCGCGGAGCACGTCGCCGCGGACGCGGGGCCGGCCGAGGCCGGGGAGTCCCGCAGCCGCACCGCGGCGGGCTCCGGGCGGCGCCAGGCGGCACGGGAAGGAGCCGCCGCGGCCGCGGCCCCGCGCAAGCGCGGGAGAGCGGCGGCGCGCCGGCCCAGCGGCCGTGAGCGGCACGACGAGAAGATCACCGTGTACGTCTCCGCCGAGGAGCTCATGGACCTCGAGCACGCGCGCCTGGTGCTGCGCGGCGAGCACGGACTGGCCGTGGACCGCGGCCGGATCGTCCGCGAGGCGGTCGCCGTGGTCCTCGCCGACCTGGAGACCCGCGGGGAGGCGAGCATCCTCGTACGCCGACTTCGCGGGCGGTAGCGGTAGCCTGCGGAGGCCATGACCTCGAACGACCCTTCCGCCCCCGGCAACCGGCCGAACCGCCGGCGTGCGCTGGGACGGGGCCCGGGAGCGGCACCGCCGACGACCCCGCCGGACGAGCCGCCGGCGACCCCGGAGGGCGGGACCGCCGTGCCCGCGGAGCCGGGCCCGCCGCTCGCGCCGCCCGCGGAAGGGGCGGGCGCCGGGACCCCCGGGAGGGTGCTCCCGCCGGTCGGGCCGGGGGTGCGCCCGGCGCAGCGGACTTCCGCACCGGTGCCGGGGCCTTCGGAGGGCGGACCCGGCGTGCGGCAGGCCGGGCGTCCGGCCCCCTCCGGGCCGCCGCGCGCGCAGGAGGCGGCCGACGGCCCCGAGGGGGCGGCCGGGCCGCCGCCCGGTCCGGTGGCGCCGCCGTCGGCGGGCACGGGCGGCACGGTGCGGCCGGCGGCCGAGCGGTCTGAGCCCGACGGGTCGCCCGTGGGGAGCACGCCGGCCCCGGACGACCTGGACGCGCGACCCGACCGGGGGACGGCCGCGAGGCCCGTCCCGGGTGCGCCGGTTCGGGCCGAGCCGGACGGGACACCGGCGTCCGAGCCGGACGCCCGGGCCGTCGGCACCGGTACGGCGGGCGCGTCCGCCGAGCCGGATCCCGTGCCCCGGGGCCTCGGGGCGGAGCCCCCGGTCGGCGCGGTGGGACTGTCCGGCGCCTCCGCGTCCGGTGTCCTCGCGCCGGGGACGGAGGCGGTGAGCCCGGGTGCGGGGGCCTCCGGCTCGGGCGCGGGCACGGTGGAGCCGGGTGCGGGCACCCTGGAACAGGGCGCGGGCGCCGCCGGTCCGAAGACGCGCGCCGCCGGTTCGCGGACGGGCGCCCTCGGGACCGGGACGGGGCCCGAGGGCGGTGTCTCCGGCGGTGAGGAGGGCGACGGCCGGTTCACGGTGCGGCTGGCGAACTTCGAGGGCCCCTTCGATCTGCTCCTCCAGCTGATCGCGAAGCACAAGCTGGACGTCACCGAGGTCGCCCTGTCCAAGGTGACCGACGAGTTCATGGCGTACATCCGCGCGCTGGGACCGGACTGGGACCTGGACGAGACGACCGAGTTCCTGGTCGTGGCGGCCACGCTGCTCGACCTCAAGGCGGCACGGCTGCTGCCCGCCGCCGAGGTGGAGGACGAGGCCGACCTCGCCCTGCTGGAGGCCCGGGACCTGCTGTTCGCCCGCCTGCTGCAGTACCGCGCGTACAAGCAGATCGCCGAGATCTTCAGCCGGCGGCTCGACGAGGAGGCCCGACGCCACCCCCGTACCGTCGGGCTCGAGCCGCACCACGCCGAGCTGCTGCCCGAGGTCGTCATCAGCATCGGCCCCGAGGGCTTCGCCAGGCTCGCCGTCAAGGCGATGCAGCCCAGGCCCAAGCCGCAGGTGTACGTCGACCACATCCACGCGCCGCTGGTCAGCGTGCAGGAGCAGGCGGGGATCGTGGTCGCGCGGCTCAGGGAGCTGGGCGAGGCGGACTTCCGGGCGCTCGTCGAGGACACCGACGACACCCTGACCGTCGTGGCCCGTTTCCTCGCGCTGCTCGAGCTGTACCGCGAGAAGGCGGTCGCCCTCGAGCAGGAGACCGCGCTCGGCGAGCTGACCGTGCGCTGGACCGGCGGCGACGGGGACGCCGTCCCCAAGGTCACCGACGAGTTCGACCGGCCGCCCGAGCAGCCCGAGGAGGAGAAGAAGTGAGCGACGAGACCACCGACGTACCCGCCGGGCTGCGCGGCGTCGCGGACCTGGACCTCAAGCCCGCCCTGGAGGCGGTGCTCATGGTCGTGGACGAGCCCGTGACCGAGGCGCACCTGGCGAAGACACTGCAGCGGACGGAACGCCGGGTCGCGGACGCGCTGCGCGAGCTGGCGGACGAGTACACGGTGCAGGGGCGCGGCTTCGAGCTGCGGTTCGTCGCGGGCGGCTGGCGTTTCTACACCCGTCCCGAGTACGCCGCCGCCGTGGAGGGGTTCGTCCTGGACGGCCAGCAGGCCCGGCTCACCCAGGCCGCCCTGGAGACCCTCGCCGTGGTCGCCTACCGCCAGCCGGTCAGCCGCAGCCGGGTCTCCGCGGTGCGCGGAGTGAACTGCGACGGCGTGATGCGCACCCTCCTGCAGCGCGGTCTGGTCGAGGAGGCGGGCACGGAACCCGAAACAGGTGCGATCCTGTACACGACGACGAACTACTTCCTGGAGCGGATGGGCCTGCGCGGTCTGGACGAGCTCCCGGAGCTCGCGCCCTTCCTCCCGGAGGCGGAGGCGATCGAGGCCGAGACCCAGGAAGCCGTGCCGTCGTTCGATCCGGACGCACCGGATCCGGACGACGGTCCCCCGACGAACACGACGACGACGGAATTTTGATGCGAAGCAGCGGCAGCGGAAAGAGCGGCGGACGCGGTAACTACCGTGGTGCCGGCAACAACAGGGACCAGAAGCAGGGGCAGGGCCGCCCCCGCAAGCCCCGCCCCGAGGAGCGCCGCTACGACGTGGGTCCCGGGGCCACCAAGGACGGCCCGAAGTCCGGGCGCGGCGGAGCGAAGCCGTCCGGGCAGAAGGGCGGCCGGGGCCGCACCGCCCCGGCGCGCTCGCGCGAGTACGAGGCACGGATCGAGGAGCGCAACCGCGAGCGGTACGCGGACAAGAAGGACGTCAGGCTCCCGAAGACCTTCCCGGGCGCCGAGCAGGAGGGCGAGCGGCTGCAGAAGGTCCTCGCGCGCGCGGGCTACGGCTCCCGGCGCGCCTGCGAGGAGCTGATCGAGCAGGCGCGGGTGGAGGTCAACGGCGAGATCGTCCTCGAGCAGGGCCGTCGCGTCGACCCGGAGAAGGACGAGGTCAAGGTCGACGGCCTGACCGTCGCCACCCAGTCCTACCAGTTCTTCTCGCTGAACAAGCCCGCCGGCGTGGTGTCGACGATGGAGGACCCCGAGGGGCGCCAGTGCCTCGGGGACTACGTCACCAACCGTGAGACCCGGCTCTTCCACGTCGGCCGGCTCGACACCGAGACCGAGGGCGTCATCCTGCTCACCAACCACGGCGAGCTGGCGCACCGGCTGACCCATCCCCGGTACGGCGTGAGGAAGACCTACCTCGCGCACATCGTCGGGCCCATCCCGCGCGACCTGGGCAAGCGGCTGAAGGACGGCATCCAGCTCGAGGACGGCTACGCGCGGGCGGACCACTTCCGGGTCGTGGAGCAGACCGGCAAGAACTACCTCGTCGAGGTGACCCTGCACGAGGGCCGCAAGCACATCGTGCGCCGCATGCTCGCGGAGGCCGGGTTCCCGGTCGACAAGCTGGTGCGCACCGCGTTCGGGCCGATCACCCTGGGCGACCAGAAGTCGGGCTGGCTGCGCCGGCTGTCCAACACGGAGGTCGGGATGCTGATGCAGGAGGTCGATCTCTGAGGGTTGTCACGGGTCGCCGCCCCCTTTTATAGTCTGAATGACTATTAAGGGGGTGGTCGGCCGTGCGCGGCTACGACAAGCACGCCTTCGAGCCCTTCGCCGTCACCGTCGATCTCGCCGTCTTCACGCTCCGCGCGGGTGCGCTGCACGTGCTGCTCGTCGAGCGGGCGCAGGAGCCGTACGCCGGCCGCTGGGCGCTGCCCGGCGGCTTCCTGCTGCCGACGGAGTCGGCGGAGACGGCGGCCCGCCGGGAGCTGGCCGAGGAGACCGGCCTGACCGACGTGACCGGGCTGCACCTGGAACAGCTGCGGACCTACAGCGAACCCGACCGCGACCCCCGGATGCGGGTCGTGTCGGTCGCCTTCGCCGCGCTGCTGCCGGACCCTCCCGAACTGAGGGCCGGGACCGACGCGGCCGAGGCCCGCTGGACGCCGTACGACACGGCCGGGCCGCTCGCCTTCGACCACGACCGGATCCTGGCCGACGCCCGGACGCGCATCGGCGCCAAGCTCGAGTACACCTGCCTCGCCACCGCCTTCTGCCCGCCCGAGTTCACCCTGGGCGAGCTGCAGCAGGTCTACGAGACGGTGTGGGGCACGGTCCTCGACCGGCCCAACTTCCGGCGCAAGGTGCTCGCCACCCCGGGCTTCGTCGAAGCCGTCCCCGGCGCCGCGCGCCTCACCGGCGGCCGGGGCAAGCCCGCCGCCCTGTACCGCGCGGGCACCGCCACCGCCCTCCACCCGCCGCTGCTCCGGCCGCCTCCGGAAGGACGCCCCGCATGACCACGACCACCGTCACCAAGCGCGCCGCCACGGGAGCGCTCACCGGACTCGCCCTCGGGGACGCGCTGGGCTTCCCGACGGAGTTCAACGACGTGCCGTCGATCCTGGCCAGGTTCGGCCCCTGGCGGGAGATGGACCTGCCGAGGCCGGCGATCGTCACCGACGACACCCAGATGACGCTGGCCCTGGGGCGGGGACTGCGCACGGCGATGGACCGGGGGCCGCTCGCCCCGAGGCGGCTGGAGCGACCGGTGCGCGAGGAGTTCGTGGAGTGGTGGCGCTCGCCCGAGAACAACCGCGCCCCCGGCAACACCTGCCTCAAGGCCTGCCACCTGCTGGCCCGCGAGGACCGGCCCTGGCAGGACGCCAGCCAGGTCGGCTCCAAGGGCTGCGGGGCCAACATGCGCGTCGCGCCCATCGGCCTGGTCCCCGGCCTGAGCGACGAACAGCGCGCGGGCGCCGCCCAGTTGCAGTCGGCGCTCACCCACGGGCACCCCACCGCGCTCGCCGCCTCCGACCTGACCGCGCACGCCGTGCGGCTGCTCGCCGAGGGTGCCGAGCCGACCGGCCTGATCGGCCTGCTGCGCTCCTACGCCTACGACAACCGCACCCGCTACCACGAGTTCTGGCTCGGCGACCTGTGGACCCGCGCCCAGGACCCCACCCCCGAGCACTTCATCGCCCGCGGCTGGGACGAGTGCCTGCAGATCCTGGAGCGCCTCCGGGACGCCGTGCGCACCGCCTCGCCCGAGACCGACCCGTGCCTGGCCACCGGGAAGGGCTGGATCGCCGAGGAGGCCCTGGCCACCGGTCTGCTCTGCTTCCTGCTCTTCGTCGACGAACCCCTCACCGCCCTGCGCCGCGCCGCCTGCACCGCGGGCGACTCCGACTCGATCGCCTGCCTGACGGGCGCCTTCGCGGGCGCGCACCTGGGCGCGGACGCCTGGCCGTCCGCCTGGGCGGACCGCATCGAGTACCGGGACGACCTGCTGGCGCTGGGAGCACTCTGGGACGCTTGAGCCATGATCGACGCCCTGGACCTGGACCTGACCCCGGTGATCGACGAGCAGCCCGACCCGGTGCTGTTCGCCACCGTCTCCGGCGCGCACCTGTACGGCTTCCCGTCCCGCGACTCCGACGTGGACCTGCGGGGCACGCACCTGCTGCCGGCCGCCGACCTCGTCGGACTGCGCGAGCCGGAGGAGACCAGGTCCCGGATGTGGGACCGGGACGGCGTCGAGATGGACCTGGTCACGCACGACCTGCGCAAGTTCGTCCGCCTGATGCTGCGCCGCAACGGCTACGTGCTGGAGCAGTTGCTGTCCCCGCTGGTCGTGCACACCACCGACGCGCACCGGGAACTGGTCGCCCTGGCGCCCGGTGTCCTCACCCGCCACCACGCCCACCACTACCGCGGGTTCGCGACCACGCAGTGGCGGCTGTTCGAGAAGAGCGGCGAGCTCAAGCCGCTGCTGTACACGTTCCGGGCGCTGCTGACCGGCATCCGTCTGATGCGCGGCGGCGGGGTGCAGGCCCACCTGCCCACGCTGCTCGGCGAGGCCGGGCCCGGGGACGCCGTCCCGGCCTACCTGCCCGAGCTGATCGCGGCGAAGGCAGAGCGGGAGCACGCGCCGGCGGACGTCGGCCTCGAGCGGGTGCGGGACGACGTCCGGCGGCTGCACGGCGTGCTGGACGGGGCGCAGGCCGCCTCGGCGCTACCCGACGCCCCCACCGCGCACGACGCCCTGCACGCCTTCCTCGTACGGATCCGCCTGGAGGGCTGAGGCGCGGCGGACGCGGACGAGGAAGTCCTCCACGCGCCGGTGATCCGGTTCCGGCGGGAGCGGGGTGCGCCGGGCGGCCTCCTCGACCTCCCGCTCCAGGCGGGTCATCCGCGCCTCGACCCCGGACCACGGGACCTCGCCCCGCTTGACCGCGAGGAGCGGTTCGCGGTGGTCGCCGACGTCGATCGTGAGCGTGCCCGTGCGCAGCAGGTCGCGGGCGCTCGTCAGCAGGCGGAGCAGGTGCATCGCGTGCTTCCAGCGCGGGGCCGTGGGGGTCCCCCCTGCTCGAGCGGAGTCGAGAGCTCGGGGGAGGGCGCGGACGTGGGCCTCCAGCTTGCGGCGCTGGCCGTGGGCGTACCGCGTGAACGTCTCGTGGACCCGGCGGGAGAGGAACGCCCCGCGCAGGGCCAGCAGCTCGCGGCCGGTGTCGTCGGCGTACTCCACGAGCGGGGAGTGCAGGCACTCCAGGATGTTGGGGTTGGCGCGCAGGGCCAGCTCGCAGAAGCGTTCCAGCTCCCAGCTGAACTGCTCCTCGGCCGGGCCCTCGACGTGCGTCGGCGGCTTGTCGAAACGCCAGAACAGGGGAGTGGGGGCGAGGTACACGCCCCGGCGGTCGGTGTCGCTGCCCTCCGTCGCGAGACCGAAGGCACGCGACCCCATGACGCAGGCGTAAACGGTGTGGTCGCGGACCAGGGTCTCGGGGCGCATGCGCGGGAGCGTACGCGGCGGATCACGCCAGGCGGATCGAATTTCCCTCCACCGTGATCCGTTCCTCGGGCAGCGGCCTGGTGGCGGGGCCGGTCTCGACCGAGCCGTCGGTGACGGAGAACCGGCTGCCGTGGCAGGCGCAGTGGATCGTGCCGTCCGAGACCTCGGCCACGAGGCAGTTCTGGTGCGTGCAGATCGCCGAGAAGGCCCTGAAGTCGCCCTCCTCCGGCTGGGTCACCACCACCTTCTCGTCCTTGAAGACCGTGCCCCCGCCCACCGGGATGTCGCCCGTCGTGGCCAGCTCCCGCCCGGCGGGGGCCTCCGGTGCGGCGGTGCCGGAGGAGGGACCCGAGCCGCCTCCGTCGCCTCTGTGGCCGTCGTTCCCGCCGCAGCCCGTGGTCAGGGCGGCCGCGCCCGTCGCTCCTGCCGCGAGAAGGACCGTGCGTCGTGTCGCGGGGTGGTTCATGTCGTCACTCCGAGGAGAAGGAGACCGGGATGGAGATCACAGCCCCTGCATCGTGACACCGAATGCGCCGAAGGAGAAGCAATTCACCACCAAGCGCCCCGAAACGCGCACATCACCCGTCTCAGCGGGCGGGCGCCGGGCACCGGACGCGCGCGGCCTGGCTAGGCTGGACGACCGAACAGCACAGAGCGCACGTCAGCAAGGAGCATCGTCGTGGCGGTACGAGCGGTCCGGGGCGCCGTCCAGTTGGAACGGGACGAGGCCGGTCACATGGAGGAGCAGGTCGGCGCGCTGCTCACCGCCGTCCTGGAGCGCAACGGGCTGACCGCCGACGACCTGATCAGCATCTGGTTCACGGCCACGCCCGACCTGCACAGCGACTTCCCGGCGGCCGCCGCCCGCAGGCTCGGCATCGTCGACGTGCCCCTGATCTGCGCCCAGGAACTGGACGTCGAGGGCGCCATGCCCCGCGTGGTCCGCGTCCTCGCGCACATCGAGTCCGACCGGCCCCGCGCCGACATCGCGCACGTCTACCTCGGCGCCGCGGCCGCCCTGCGCAAGGACATCGCCCAGTGAGAACCGCACTCGTCCTCGGCACCGGACTCATCGGCACGTCCGCCGCCCTCGCCCTGTCCCGGCGGGGCGTCACCGTCCACCTCTCCGACCGTGATCCGGAGCAGGCCCGTACGGCCGCCGCGCTCGGCGCCGGCACGGACGAGGCCCCCGACGGGCCGGTGGACCTGGTGATCGTCGCCGCCCCGCCCGCCCACGTGGCCGGCGTGCTCGCCGACGCGATGGGGCGCGGTCTGGCCCGCGGCTACGTCGACGTCGCCAGCGTCAAGGGCGGACCGCGCCGCGAGCTCGAGGCGCGCGGCCTGGACCTGTCGTGCTACATCGGCACGCACCCCATGTCCGGACGTGAGAAGTCCGGTCCGCTGGCCGCCACCGGCGACCTCTTCGAGGGCCGCCCCTGGGTGCTGACCCCCACCCGGGACACCGACACCGAGGTGCTGAACCTCGTCCTGGAACTGGTCTCGCACTGCCGCGCCGTGCCCGTCGTCATGGACGCCGACGCGCACGACCGCGCCGTGGCACTCGTCTCCCACATGCCCCACCTGGTGTCCAGCATGGTCGCCGCCCGCCTGGAGCACGCGGAGGAGGCCGCCGTACGGCTGTGCGGGCAGGGCATCCGGGACGTGACCCGGATCGCCGCCTCCGACCCCCGGATGTGGATCGACATCCTGTCCGCGAACCCCGGGCCGGTCGCCGACCTGCTCGGGGACCTCGCCGCCGATCTGGAGGAGACCGTGCGGGCGCTGCGCGCGCTGCAGTCCTCCGACGAGGACAAGCGCCGCGAGGGCGGCACGGGGATCGAGGACGTGCTGCGCCGCGGCAACGCCGGTCAGGTCCGCGTCCCCGGCAAGCACGGGTCCGCGCCGCGGGTCTACGAGACGGTGGCGGTGCTCATCGACGACCAGCCGGGGCAGCTGGCCCGGATCTTCGCGGACGCGGGGCGGGCCGGGGTCAACGTCGAGGACGTGCGGATCGAGCACGCCACCGGGCAGCAGGCCGGCCTGGTGCAGCTCATGGTCGAGCCCAAGGCGGCACCCGTCCTCACGGCGGCGCTGCGGGAGCGGGGCTGGGCGATCCGGCAGTAGTGCCGGGTCCCGGGACGCGCGGTACGGCCGCGGGGCCCGGGCCCGGGATGGGCCGATCGGGGGACGCGCACCCAGTAACCTTGTGCGGGGCGGCAGCGCCCCGCCCCCCCACCGTCAGCCAGGTCCAGGAAGGTCCCCACTGTGGAAAGCGCCACGCCAGTGATTGTCGCCATCGACGGCCCCTCCGGCACGGGCAAGTCGAGCACGTCGAAGGCCGTGGCGGCGCAGCTCGGCCTGAGCTACCTGGACACCGGCGCCCAGTACCGGGCGATCACCTGGTGGATGGTGAACAACGGCATCGACATAGACGACCCCTCCGCGATCGCCGCCGTCGCCGGCAAGCCGGAGATCGTCTCCGGCACCGACCCGAAGGGCCCGACCATCACGGTCGACGGCGTGGACGTGGCCGGCCCGATCCGCGAGCAGGACGTCACCTCGAAGGTCAGCGCGGTCAGCGCGGTGCCCGAGGTGCGCGCCCGGATCACCGAGCTGCAGCGCACGATCGCCGCCTCGGCCGTCACCGGCATCGTCGTCGAGGGCCGCGACATCGGCACCACCGTGCTGCCCGACGCCCACCTCAAGATCTTCCTCACCGCCTCCCCGGAGGCGCGGGCCGCCCGCCGCAGCGGGGAGCTCAAGGGCGCCGACGTCCACGCCACCCGCGAGGCCCTGATCAAGCGGGACGCGGCCGACTCCAGCCGCAAGACCTCCCCGCTGGCCAAGGCGGACGACGCGGTCGAGGTGGACACCACCGACCTCACGCTCCAGCAGGTCATCGAGTGCGTCGTCACCCTCGTCGAGGAGAAGCGGGCCGGGAAGTGACCGACGTCCCATCGGCGCGGGGCGCCGAGGTCGGGCGGCGCATCGGCGTCGGCCTGATGTACGGGCTGTGGAAGCCGCGCGTGCTGGGCGCCTGGCGGGTGCCCGCGGCCGGCCCGGTGATCCTCGCCGTCAACCACTCCCACAACATCGACGGCCCGATGGTCATGGGCGTGGCGCCCCGGCCGACGCACTTCCTGATCAAGAAGGAGGCGTTCGTCGGCCCGCTCGACCCGTTCCTGACCGGCATCGGCCAGCTGAAGGTGGACCGGCACGGCACCGACCGCACCGCGATCTCCCGGGCGCTGGGCGTGCTGGAGCAGGGCGGCGTCCTCGGCATCTTCCCCGAGGGCACCCGCGGCGAGGGCGACTTCGCCTCGATCCGCGCGGGGCTCGCGTACTTCGCCGTCCGCAGCGGAGCGCCGATCGTGCCGGTGGCCGTGCTGGGAAGTTCCGAGCGGCGCGGGCGGTTGATGAAGGGACTGCCCCCGCTGCGCTCCCGCGTCGACGTCGTCTTCGGCGACGCCTTCGAGGCGGGCGACGGCAGCGGCCGACGGACCCGCAAGGCGCTGGACGAGGCGACCGAGCGCATCCAGAAGCAGCTCACCGCGCACCTGGAAAACGCCAGGCGCCTCACCGGGCGCTGAGCGACACTTGAGTAGTGGATCACCGTATGTCCGGTGCTCCACCGACCACCACGATGAACGACGAGGTACGGACTTCATGAACGACCACATCCAGCCCGACGGCTCGGACGCGTACGAGGGCGCGCACGAGCACGACCACGGGGCTCTCGGCGACGCCGAGTACGCGGAGTTCATGGAGCTCGCCGCGGAGGAGGGCTTCGACCTCGAGGACGTCGAGGGCGCGATCGAGGCCGCCGGACACGGTCCGCTGCCCGTGCTCGCCGTCGTCGGCCGGCCCAATGTCGGCAAGTCGACCCTGGTGAACCGGATCATCGGCCGCCGCGAGGCGGTCGTCGAGGACAAGCCGGGCGTCACCCGCGACCGCGTCACCTACGAGGCCGAGTGGGCGGGCCGCCGCTTCAAGGTCGTCGACACCGGCGGCTGGGAACAGGACGTCCTCGGCATCGACGCCTCCGTGGCCGCGCAGGCCGAGTACGCGATCGAGGCCGCCGACGCGGTGGTCTTCGTCGTCGACGCCAAGGTCGGCGCGACCGACACCGACGAGGCGGTCGTGCGGCTGCTGCGCAAGGCCGGCAAGCCGGTCGTGCTGTGCGCCAACAAGGTGGACGGCCCGAGCGGCGAGGCCGACGCCGCCTACCTGTGGTCCCTGGGCCTGGGCGAGCCGTACCCGGTCTCCGCCCTGCACGGCCGCGGCACCGGCGACATGCTGGACCAGGTCCTGGAGGTCCTGCCGCAGGCCCCGGCGCAGACCTTCGGCACCGCCGTCGGCGGCCCGCGCCGGGTCGCCCTGATCGGCCGCCCGAACGTCGGCAAGTCCTCGCTGCTGAACAAGGTCGCCGGCGAGGAGCGCGTCGTCGTCAACGAACTCGCCGGCACCACCCGCGACCCGGTCGACGAGATGATCGAACTGGGCGGCAAGACCTGGAAGTTCGTCGACACGGCGGGCATCCGCAAGCGCGTCCACCTCCAGCAGGGCGCCGACTACTACGCCTCGCTGCGCACCGCCGCCGCAGTGGAGAAGGCCGAGGTGGCCGTCGTCCTGATCGACGCCGCCGAGTCCATCTCGGTGCAGGACCAGCGCATCGTCACCATGGCGGTGGAGGCGGGCCGCGCGCTCGTCCTCGCGTACAACAAGTGGGACACCCTCGACGAGGAGCGCCGCTACTACCTGGAGCGCGAGATCGAGACCGAGCTCGGCCAGGTGGCGTGGGCGCCCCGGGTGAACGTCTCGGCGCGCACCGGCCGGCACATGGAGAAGCTGGTCCCGGCCATCGAGACGGCCCTGGAGGGCTGGGAGACCCGGGTCCCGACGGGCCGGCTGAACGCCTTCCTCGGCGAGCTGGTCGCCGCCCACCCGCACCCCGTGCGGGGCGGCAAGCAGCCGCGCATCCTGTTCGGCACCCAGGCGGGCACCAAGCCGCCGCGGTTCGTGCTGTTCGCCTCCGGCTTCATCGAGGCGGGCTACCGGCGCTTCATCGAGCGCCGGCTGCGCGAGGAGTTCGGCTTCGAGGGGACGCCGATCCACATCTCGGTGCGGGTGCGCGAGAAGCGCGGCAGGAAGAAGTAGCCGAGGACACGGCGAAGGGGCGGCCCCGCTCGGGGGCCGCCCCTTCCGCTGTCCGCCGTGCCCGGTCAGGCACCCCTGCGCGGAGCCGGCGGCAGCCCGGCCGGCACGTGCCGCATCCCGGTCGCGTGCCGGCCGACCGATCCGACGCGCTGCCACTGCGGCTGCTGCCCGGTGCCCTGACGGGTGCTGCCCGCCCCCGCGCCGTAGGCGCCGTACGCGCCGCTCCCGGAGGAGCCGACGGACGCCCCCGGGCTGTGGCCGCCGTACGGGCCCGTACCGTGCGGGATGTTCCCGAAGGCGGTGAAGCCCAGGTCCTCCTCGCCGCTGCGGTCGCCCGGCAGCGCGCGGAAGGACCTGACGTACTCGGTGTAGAGGGCGTCGTAGATCGGCGTGGCCGAGAGGCCGCTCCGGGAGACCTGAGCCGGACGCCCGGGGGCGGGGACCGAGGCGAGGGACTGGCGGCGGGGAACGTCGTATGCGTGCACGTATGTCCAAACGACCCCGTGACGCAAGGGATGCGGCCCCTGTGCGGCTTTCGCCGGTTGTGTTCGGTCAGATGCCGGCGAGCGGCAGGGCCGCGGCGACCAGCTTCCCGTCGGCGGCGGCCTTGTCCAGCGCGTCGCGCAGCAGGTCCTCGCGCGGCTGGCGGCCGATCGAACCGACCGGGGCCGCGAACATCAGCACCTGCTGGTGCTTGCCGGCGGCCGACCGCCAGCCCTCGGTGACCTGGAGCGGCTGGTGCGCCTGCCACCAGGCCACCGGCCGGCCGCCGTTCGGGTCCGGCTGGAGCACGGCGTGCAGCTGTCCCGCGGCGAGCAGCACCGACCAGCCGTGCAGCACCGTCGGCACGGCCGACAGTTCGGTCAGCGGCATGAAGCCCTGCTCGATGAGCAGCGGCAGGAAGTCGTCGCCCGCACCGGGCGATCCGGGCCGCGCGACCGGCGCGGTCGGCTCCACGACCAGCGCCGGGTGCAGTTCCCCGGCGACCAGGACCAGTCCGCTGGTCACACCGAGCACGGCCTGTTCGGGCGCGACCTTCCCCGGTCCCGTTCCCGGGGCCGCTCCCGGTCCCGCGGTGTCGCCGCCGATGGCCCGCACGGCGCCCCGGAGTTGCTCCTCGGTGACCTGGACGACCTGCGAGGGCAGGCAGGTGGCGTGGGCGAAGGCGAGGACGGCGGTCTCGTCCCCGATGAACAGGACGGTGCTGGTGCGCTCCTGCTCCGGGTCGCCCGGGGTGCGGCAGGAGGTGCAGTCGTAACCGCCCGGGGTGGAATCTCCGGCGAGCAGGCGGTCGGCTTCTTCGTCGCCGATCTCGGCGCGTACCTCGTCGCTGACGTCGAGCATGCGCGGCACGGGTGGCTCCCTCGGGATGCGGTGCGTGGCGAGGCCGGGTGGCTCCCGGCCCGTGGTCCGGGTGGGTCCCCGGCTCATGCAGAAGACAACGGAGGACCTGTGGCGGGAGTCACGCCTCGGAGCGAACGGAATCGAACCATCCAGCGCACACGGTCACGTCCGGTCCGGAACCGGACACTCAGCGTCAACTGCTCGCGGCGTCAAGGACGTTGACGGGGTGAAGTGGCTCACAGCTCATCGGGCGGACTGGTCGACAAATCCGGAAATCAAGGAATGAAGTGGGTGGCCGGAAGTCGCCGATACCCGGGGTAATGGCGAACTGGCCTGGCACGACGAGGAGTTGGTTGAACCGGACGCCGGAGGCTCCCTACATTCCTCCGCCGTGTGCAACGAGCACCGCTCGGGTACGTCCGCCGACCGCACCGCAGCAGCACCACCGCACGACCCGAAGGCGGACGGGGCGAGCGCGGCTCCCGCGCCCCATGGCGCGCCGAGCGGCGTTCCGCCTCGGGGGACCCCGAGTCCTTCGGGAAGGACCTACATGTCCGCATGTGCCGATAACACCCGCGACTCCGCTCGCAAGACCCGTGCGTCGGCGGTCCTGGCCGGCGCCGCCCTGCTCGCGCCGCTCGGACTGCTGACCGTCACCGGCAGCGCCACGGCGGCGGACGGCGGGGTGTGGGACCGCATCGCACAGTGCGAGAGCGGCGGCGACTGGCACATCAACACCGGCAACGGCTACTACGGCGGACTCCAGTTCTCCGCCTCCACCTGGCGGGCCTACGGCGGCACGGCCTACGCGCCGACGGCCGACCGGGCCACCAAGTCCCAGCAGATCGCGGTCGCCACGAAGGTCCAGCGGGCCCAGGGGTGGGGCGCCTGGCCGACCTGCTCGGCACGCGCGGGGGCGTCCGGGAGCGCACCCGCCGCGGACCCGGTGACCGCGGAGGAGACCCCGTCGAAGGCGTCGGAACCGGCGAAGGCGTCGAGGCCCGCGAAGGGACCGGCGCGTTCGGCCGGGCACGTGGACCGGGACGCGTCCCGCGGCGACTACACCGTCCGCGCGGGCGACACGCTGAGCGGTGTCGCCGCCCGGCACGGCACCACCTGGCAGCACCTGTACGCCGTCAACAAGAGCACCGTCGGGGCCGACCCCGACGTGATCGTGCCCGGGCTGCGCCTCGATCTCTGAGCCGCCCCCCTCGCCCGGGCACGGGCCCCGTCCGGTCGGCCGACCGGACGGGGCCCTGGGCGTTCCGGGGGGCACGCGTGGCCCGCGGGGCGACCGGGACGGCCGAGTTCGCCCGCCTCCCCGGCGCACACCACCGCGATCGCCCCGTGCGCGAGGCCGAGCGCCCCGGCGGCCCGGTACGTCACGATCAGGCCGATCCCGGAGAGCGCCGCGGCGGCGCCCACCGACGGTCCGGCGAGCGTGAGGTCGTACGTCAGGGAGGACGTCGACGGGGCTCCAGCCGCCGGCCGCTTCGGCGGGTTCGCAGATCGGGCAGGGCCGCAGACCGCCGTCCGCCACCGGTCCCGCGTCCACCGGGACCGCCTCCGCCTTCCCCGCGACCAGCGGGCGGCCCACGCGGTGCCACAGCGTCCCGCCCGGCACCCTCAGCAGCTCCCCGCTGACCGCGGCCGGCGCGCCGGCCGACCGTCCGGCCCCGTCCGCGTCGGCGGGTTCCGCCGCCACCGGCAGGCCGTACGGCTCCTCCACGCGAGTGGCGGCGAGCGCGGCCCGGCCGGCCCGGAGGACGGGGTGCGCGGTCCGCAGTCGGGCTGTCCGCGCCGTGGCTCCCACACGTCGGGGTGGGTGCCTGTGCCGGTGGATGTCCGTCATGTCCCACTCTGCCTGTGAGTTGCACTATGCCCCCTGCGAGCCGACCCTGAGAGCACCGGGCGCCGACGGCCCGGCCCGACACCCGGTGGTGACCAGATGGTTCTCGGCAGCGACCTCAGGCGGAGGAACGCGAGGGGCCGTGGCCCACGGCGGGCGGCGGGACGGGGCACGGCGGTCACGGCCGCCCTGCTCCTGTTCCTCGCCCCGGCCCTCGCGGCGTGCGGGGACGGCGGTGGCGACAGCCCGCCCCCCGCACCGCCGGCGGACCGGACGGCGAGCGCACCGGCCAGCGCGCCCGCGGACCGGGCGGCGGCCGAACAGGAGATCCGGCGGAACTGGGAGAAGTTCTTCGCCCCCCAGACCTCCCTGGACGAGAAGAAGGCCCTCCTGGAGAACGGCCGGATGCTGGGCCCCGTGCTCGAGGCGTTCAGCGGGGACGAGCGCATCCGGCAGGTCGAGGCGAAGGTCACCGACGTCACGTTCACCTCGCCGACCGAGGCGGACGTGACGTTCGCCCTGACCCTCAGGGGCGCCACCGTCCTCCCGGACGCCTCCGGGACCGCCGTCGAGGAGGACGGCACCTGGAAGGTGTCCGCCAGGTCCCTGTGCGCGCTGGCGCGACTGAGCGGCGATGGCTCGGCCCCGGCCCTCCCGGGCTGCTGAGGCGTTCGTCGCGGCCGCGCTGCTCGCCCTGACCGCCGCCTGCGGCAGCCGCCTGCCCGAGAGCGACTTCGAGCGCGGCGACCGCGCGCCCGCGACCGCCCGGGGCACGGCCGAGCCGGTCCGCGTGGGCGTCGTCACCAGCGCCACCAGCCCGGTCGGCGGCGGCGCCTCCACCGGCCCGCGCGACGGCGCCCGGGCCCGGTCCGACCGGCTCGACGCCCGCGGGGGCGTCGACGGCCGCCGCGTCGAGGTGCGCCCGTGCGACGGCGGCGGCAGCGGCGTCGGCACCAACGAGTGCGTGCACGAGATCGTCGACGAGGAGGAGGCCGCCGCCCTGGTCGCCACACCGTCCTGGGCTACGCGGGCGCCTCCCGCGTCTCCCGCGCGGGCGTGCCGACATCGGCGGCCGGCCCGTCGGCACCGCCTGCGACACCTACCCGCACCTGCCTCGAGGTGCCGCAGCCGGCGTACGAACCCCGACCCCTCGCGGACAGGAGCCGTCCGCAACGGGTGGCAGACTCGCCCCATGTTGGAGACCTCGGCACGTCTGCTGCGCCTGCTGTCCCTGCTCCAGGCCCACCGCGAGTGGTCCGGCGCCGATCTCGCCGAACGGCTCGGGGTCAGCGCCCGTACCGTCCGCCGCGACGTGGACCGGCTGCGCGAGCTCGGCTACCCCGTCCACGCCAGCCCCGGCACCGGCGGCGGCTACCAGCTGGGGGCGGGCGCCGAGCTGCCGCCGCTGCTGCTGGACGACGACGAGGCCGTGGCCGTCGCGGTGGGGCTGCGCACCGCCGCCGGCCAGGGCGTCGAGGGCATCGGCGAGACCTCCGTACGGGCGCTGGCCAAGCTGGAGCAGGTGCTGCCGAACCGGCTGCGCCGCCGCGTGGGCGCCCTGAACGCCTTCACCGTGCCGATGCTGCGCGGGCCGCGTGCCGACGCCGTCGACCCGGCCGTGCTGACCGAGCTGGCCCACCTGTGCCGGGACGCCGAGCGGCTGCGCTTCGAGTACCGCGGTCACGACGGCACGGTGACCCGCCGCACGGTGGAGCCGCACCGCCTGGTCTGCTCCGAACACCGCTGGTACCTGGTCGCCTGGGACCTCGACCGCGGGGACTGGCGCACCTTCCGCGCCGACCGCGTCACCCCCAGGCCGCCGCACGGGCCGCGCTTCGTGCCCCGCGAGCCGCCCGCGGAGGACCTGGCGGCCTACGTCTCCCAGGGCGTCTCCACGCGCGTGTACGCCTCGCACGCCGTGGTCCGGCTGCTGGTGCCCGTCGAGGAGGCCGCCGAGCGGATCTCGCCCTCCGCGGGCGTGCTCGAGGCGGAGGGACCGGAGAGCTGCCTCCTGCGCACCGGCGCCGCGAGCCTCGACGTGATGGTCGTCCACGTGATGCTGCTCGGTTTCGAGTTCGAGGTGCTGGAACCGGTCGAGCTGACCGACGCGCTCAGGACGGCTCACGACCGGCTTGCTCGCGCCTTGGCTCGGGCTGGGGCGTCACGGCCGCGTACTCCGGATGGTTCATGTCGAACGCCGGCGACTCCGAACGGACCCGGGGCAGCGTCGTGAAGTTGTGCCGGGGCGGCGGGCACGAGGTCGCCCACTCCAGGGAGCGGCCGAACCCCCACGGGTCGTCGACCCCGACCTTCTCGCCGTACCTGGCGGTCTTCCAGACGTTGTAGAGGAACGGCAGCGTCGAGACGCCCAGCAGGAACGAGCCGATGGTCGAGACGGTGTTGAGCGCGGTGAAGCCGTCCGCCGCGAGGTAGTCCGCGTAGCGGCGCGGCATGCCCTCGACGCCGAGCCAGTGCTGCACCAGGAACGTGGTGTGGAAGCCGACGAACAGCGTCCAGAACTGGATCTTGCCGAGCCGTTCGTCGAGCATCTTCCCGGTGAACTTCGGCCACCAGAAGTAGAACCCGGCGAAGGTCGCGAAGACGACGGTGCCGAAGACCACGTAGTGGAAGTGCCCGACCACGAAGTACGAGTCCGTGACGTGGAAGTCCAGCGGCGGCGACGCCAGGATCACCCCGGTCAGCCCGCCGAACAGGAACGACACCAGGAACCCGGTGGCCCACAGCATCGGTGTCTCGAAGGACAGCGAGCCCTTGAGCATGGTGCCGGTCCAGTTGAAGAACTTCACCCCCGTCGGCACCGCGATCAGGAAGCTCATGAAGGAGAAGAACGGCAGCAGCACCGCGCCGGTGGCGAACATGTGGTGCGCCCACACCACGACCGACAGCCCGGTGATGGCCATGGTGGCGCCGACCAGCGTCAGGTAGCCGAACAGCGGCTTGCGGCTGAAGACCGGGATGATCTCCGTGATGATGCCGAAGAACGGCAGCGCGATGATGTAGACCTCGGGATGCCCGAAGAACCAGAACAGGTGCTGCCACAGGATCGCCCCGCCGTTGCCGGCGTCGAACACGTGCGAGCCGAACCGCCGGTCCGCCTCCAGCACCAGCAGCGCCGCCGCGAGCACCGGGAACGCCATCAGGATCAGGATCGACGTGAACAGCGTGTTCCAGGTGAACAGCGGCATCCGGAACATCGTCATGCCGGGGGCGCGCATCCCGACGATGGTGGCGATGAAGTTGACCGCGCCGAGGATGGTGCCGAACCCGGACAGGGCCAGACCCATGATCCACAGGTCCGGGCCGAGGCCGGGCGAGTACTGCACGCTGTTCAGCGGCGCGTAGGCGAACCAGCCGAAGGCCGCCGGCCCCCCGGTCACCAGCAGCGAACCGAGCACGATCAGACCGCCGAAGAGGAACAGCCAGTACGAGAACATGTTCAGCCGCGGGAAGGCCACGTCGGGCGCGCCGATCTGCAGGGGCATCAGCTCGTTGGCGAACCCCGCGAAGCTGGGGGTCGCGAACAGCAGCAGCATGATCGTGCCGTGCAGCGTGAACATCTGGTTGAACTGCTGGTTGTCGACGAGCTGCAGACCGGGCCGGGCCAGTTCGGCGCGCATCACCAGGGCCATCACGCCGGCGATCAGGAAGAACACGAACGACGTGATCAGGTACAGGTGGCCGATCTTCTTGTGGTCGGTGGTGGTCAGCCAGTCGATCACCACCCGCCCGCGTCGGTGCGCCGGTCGCGCCGCCTGCACGGTCTGCGTCCCCATCGCTCGCCCCTTCGCTCGTCGCGCGCGGGCCCGCCCGAGCCCGCGCCACACGTACCCCCGGGCCCACGCCATGATGCTCGCCCTGCGTGCGTTCCGACAGAGGGCGTGGCGGATCGTGTGACGGATCCGGGTGTTTTCCGTGTGCGTCGGCGTCCGTGGGCATGCGCGGCGGTGAAAGCGAATGGGGGTCCCGGGGATATCTCCCCCGGAACTTTCCGCCGGGGGCCATCGCGGCCGTGGCGTGACACGCGGGAATTGCGTTCGAATACCTGCGGAAGGCGTACGGAATCGCCCGTCCGGGTGAGGGTGCCGGCGCGAACGCCTGTCGTGATCTTGTGACAGAAGTGTGACCGCCGGGGGATCCGGCCCGGTGTTCCCGGCGCGGACTTCCCCGCTCACCGGGCAGGGCATAGCGTGACCGCATGGCACCCTTTCCGACGCCCTCCGCGGAACCCCAGGACAGTCCGGACGCCTATGTCGGCCTCGCCGCCGACCGGGCCGAGCACCTCGCGCGCGAGCGCGGCTGGTCGACGGTGCGGGCGCTGCCGCCGGGCGCGATCATCACCATGGAGTACCGCGTGGGACGGCTGAACTTCGAGGTGAGGGACGGCCGGGTGGCGCGGGCCTGGAAGGGCTGAGACGCGCATCGGACCCGGTTCCGCGGGGAACCGGGGCCGATGCGCGCGCACCGGACGGTCGTGCCGCCCGTCAGGGACGGGTCGCCGACGTGGTGCCGCGCGGGTGACGCTCCGAGTGCTGCGGGCGGCGGCTGCCCCCCGGGGTGACCGGGGTGCGCTCCGCGCGGGTCGTGTGCGGGCCCGGTGCCAGGTAGGCGTGTGGGCGGGCGGCCGCGCGGCCCGTGGGGACCGGTTCGCCGGTGGGGACCGGGTCGGGGGCCGGGGTCTCCCCGAGGCCGGCGGGCGGTCCCGGCGCGACCGGCGCCCCGACCGGCCGGACCGCCGCCGGTGCCGTACGCCCGCGACGTGCCCGCCAGCGGTCGCGCAGGGCGAAGATCCGGCTCTCGGCGCGGGCGATCAGCGGCTCGAACCAGGGCAGCGCGAGCAGGATCAGCAGGCCCGCGGCCCAGCCCAGCAGCACGTCGCTCAGCCAGTGCGTGCCGATGTAGACGGTGGACAGCCCCACGCCGAGCGAGGTCACCGCGGACAGGGCGGACAGCCAGCGGCGCGCCCTCCCGGTGGAGGCCAGATAGGCCAGGATTCCCCAGGTCACCACGGCGTTCGCGGTGTGGCCGCTGGGAAATATATCGCCGCCGAGCCACATCTCGTTCGAGCCGATCTCGGTCGCGTAGTGCGGTCCGAGCCGTCCCATGCCGTACTTCGCGGCGCCGACGGTGACGTTCAGCAACAGCAGGGAGACCCCGAGGGCGAGCAGCGGACGCAGCGTGTGCTGCCGCCAGGAACGCCAGCCCAGCCAGGCCGCGACCATCACGGCGGTCGGGCCGCGCTGGCCGAGCACCACGTAGTAGTCGACGAAGGCGTGGAGCTCGGGCCACTGCTGGTAGGGGCGGAAGAACATCACCCGCCAGTCCAGCCGGACCAGCCAGGAGGTGATCACCACGGCCCACACGATCGCCAGGTAGAAGGCCAGGGTGGCGCCGAAGAGCACCATCCGGTGCCGGCTCATCCGCGGCACGCCGATGTGAGCCGGTCGTTCCGGCTCACGATCCAGCCTCGCGAACACCCGGTCCAGACGGGTGGGCTTCCGTTCGGTACGCACCCAATCGACGTTACAGCGAGTGAGCGCAGATTCCCGCCGAATCAGCGGCTTTGTGATGACGATGTGATGTGGCATTCCTCTCAGGCGAGCGTTTATTTCCAGCGAATCCGCAATCTGCCGGGCGCTGCGGCCTTCAATTCCTTTGATCATTCGGGGTGACGGTTTTATTGCGCTTTTGAATTCGTTCACCGGGGCCTGGTGCGGAATTTTCCCGGTGCTCATCGGCCGTCCGGGCGGCTCAGGGCGGGCCGGAGCCGTTCAGCCAGAAGGCGCCGTACACCGCCGAGACCACCGCGACCACCCCCACGACCGGTGCCGACCGGGAGGTGCGCAGCCGGGCCAGGGCCAGGGCGAGGGGCAGCAGCAGGGGGAAGGCGGGCAGCAGCAGACGCGGCTTGGAGCCGAAGTAACCCGACGCGCACAGGGCGAGCGCGGTGACGACCCCGGCGTACACCAGCAGCGGCAGCGGCTGGCGCTGCCGTACGCAGATCACGTACAGCCACACCACCAGGCCGACCCCGAGCGTCAGCCCGAGCCCCGCCGGGGCGGACGGGAACGACGTGAACTTCTCGGCGACGAAGCGGGCGAAGGCGTACCCCCCGTCGAACCCGTTCCGCCATCCGGCCTGCACGTCGAGGTATCCCAGCGGCCCGTTCCCGGTCCGGTGCCCGACCCACAGAACGTAACCGGCGGCGCCGAGGGGGGCGAGGAGCATGCCGAGGACCCGGCGCGGGCGGGCCGGCGCGGCGGCGCCGTCGGCACCGGTACGGGTCGCGGCGCCCGAGGAGGCGCGTGCGCCGTCCGGTGGCGCGGCGCGCCGGAGCTCCGTGCCGTCGGGAGCGCCCGGCCCGGTGCGCGCGCCGTGCGGCGCGGGCGTGCTGCGATCCCGCACGAACGAGACGATCCCCGCCGCCCAGACCGCCGCGACCACCGCCAGCCCCACCGGCCGGGTCAGCCCGGCCAGGCCCGCCAGGACACCCGCCGTCACCCAGCGGCCCGTCAGCACGGCGTACAGCGACCACGCGGCGAGCGCGGTGAACAGGGACTCGCTGTACGCCATCGACTGCACGATCCCGACCGGCAGCACCGCCCACAGCAGCACCGCGCACACCCCGGCCCGCGGCCCGTACACGTGGTCGGCCACCGCGAAGATCCCCCAGGCCGCGGCGAGCGAGGCGAGCAGGGCGACGACGAAGCCCCCGTCGGCGTACGACAGCGGGGAGACCGCCGCCACCAGCCGTTCCAGCCAGGGGAGCAGGGGGAAGAACGCCAGGTTGGAGTGCACGTCGCCGTTCGGGAGCCGCACCTCGTAGCCGTATCCGAGTTCGGCCACCCGCGTGTACCAGAGCGCGTCCCAGCGGGCGGTCAGCAAGGTGTACGCGTCCTTGCCGCGCGCCGCGCTCCACAGGGCCAGGACGGCCAGGCCCAGGGCGCGCACGGCCGCGTACCCGAGGAGTGCCGGGGCGGCCCGGCGCAGCGCTCCGAGGCGGGCCGGTGCGGCGCGCGTGTCAAGATCGGTCACGGGCTCGATTATCGACCGGGTGCCGCACCGGCCCGCCCGGCGGGGCGGGGCGCGCCCCGGAGGGGAGTGGCGCACGCCACACCGATCCGCCGCCCGGGTGAGAGGCCCGCCACTCGACCCGGGCGTTCCCTCGCGTACTCTGACGTGTCACTCGCCGTCCGATGCGCGGGCCGGAGACCACCGCTCCTCTCCGGCCGAGTCGCGGGGGGAGTCCCCCACCCCGTGAGCCCGCCGGCGGCGAGGGAACATCTGGGAGGTACGCACATGTCCGGGACGACCACGGCCTCCGCCGCACCACGCGGTCGGGGGACCGGGGCCGGTGCCAACCGCTGGGTGGTGCTCGTCGTCCTCTGCGTCAGCCTGCTGCTGGTCGCCGTCGACGCCACCGTGCTGCACGTGGCGGTCCCCGCCGTCACCGAGGACCTCAGGCCCGGCGCGATGGAGCTGCTCTGGATCGTCGACGCCTATCCGCTGGTCTGCGCCTCGCTGCTGATCCTGTTCGGCACGCTGGGCGACCGGGTCGGCCGCAGACGCGTGCTCCTGCTCGGCTACGCCCTGTTCGGCGTCGCCTCCGGCGCGGCGGCCCTCGCGGACACCCCCCAGGTGCTGATCGCGGCGCGGGCGCTGCTCGGCGTCGGCGGCGCGATGATCATGCCCGCGACACTGTCCATCCTGCGCCAGGTCTTCCCGGACCGGCGCGAACGGGCGCTGGCCATCGGCGTCTGGAGCGCGGTCGCCGCGGTGGGCGCGGCGGTCGGACCGCTGCTCGGCGGGTTCCTGCTGGAGCACTTCTGGTGGGGCTCGGTCTTCCTGGTCAACATCCCGTTGATGCTGGTCAGCCTGCCGGTGGGGCGGATCCTGCTGCCGGAGTCGAAGGGCGACGGCAACGGCCCCTGGGACGTGGTCGGCGCGCTGCTGGCCGCCGTCGGACTGTTCGCGGCGGTCCTCGGCGTGAAGCGGCTCGGCGGCGGCGCACCCGTCGGCAGCGTGGGGACCGTGCTGCCGCTCCTCGCGGGCGCCGCGCTGCTGGTGGTCTTCGTCCGTCGGCAGCGGCGCCGGGCGCACCCGCTGATCGACCTGCGGACGTTCGCGCGACCGGCGTTCAGCACGTCGGTGGGGTGCATCGTGCTGGCGATGCTCGCCCTGGTCGGGCTCGAGCTCATCGCCGCCCAGTACCTGCAGCTCGTGCTGGGACTCTCCCCGCTCGAGACCGGACTGCGGCTGCTGCCGCTGACCTTCGCGGCGATGGCGGCGGGCCTCGCGGGCGCGCGGATGCTGCGCCGGTTCGGCCCGCGCCGCATGGTCTGCTCCGGCTTCTGCCTGACGGCCGCCGCGGTGGTGTCCCTGACCGCGATGGGCGGCGAGGACAACGCCCCGCTGCTGCTCGCCGGCTTCGTCCTGCTGGGCTTCGGACTGGAGACCACCCTGTTCGGGGCCTACGAGTCGATGCTGAGCGAGGCGCCGCCGCAGCAGGCCGGCGGGGCGGCGGCGATCGGCGAGACCTCGTACCAGCTGGGCGCCGGGATAGGGATCGCGCTCCTCGGCAGCGTGATGAACGCGGCCTACGCGCCCGGCACCGCCGGCGTGCCCGGGGTGCCCGCGGCGGCGTCCTCGGCGGCGTCGCACTCGCTGGGCGAGGCGTACGAGGTGGCCGACCGGCTCGGCGGGCCCGCCGGGGCGGCCCTGCGCCACGCGGCGCGCCACGCCTTCGTGCACGGACTGCACGTGACCCTGCTGGTCAGCGCGGGCCTGCTGCTGGTCGGCGCCGCGATGGCGCTCAGGCTGCCGCGGGCGATGCAGTGCGAGACGGCCGTGGAGGTGCCCGCGCCCCGGGAGGCGGTGGAGTCCCGCGCCTCCGGGCTGAAGGTCTGAGCCGCGTCCGCCGGACCGGGGTGGACGTGTGCGGGGCCGCGTCGTAACGTCGGCCCGAGCCGCGACTAGCAGCGCTAGGTAAAAGTGTCCCGGAGGGTCTCCCATGTCCGCGTCCGCGAAGCTGCCCCCCTTCGACCCCGCCGACCCCCTCGGCCTCGACGACCTCCTGGAGCCGGAGGACCTGGCCGTCCGGGACACGGTGCGCGCCTGGGCCGCCGACCGCGTGCTGCCGTACGTCGCCGACTGGTACGAGAAGGGCGAGCTGCCCGGCGTCCGGGAGCTGGCCCGGGAGCTCGGCGGGATCGGCGCGCTCGGCATGTCCCTCGACGGCTACGGCTGCGCGGGCGCGAGCGCCGTCCAGTACGGGCTCGCCTGTCTGGAGCTGGAGGCGGCCGACTCCGGGATCCGGTCCCTGGTCTCCGTGCAGGGGTCCCTCGCGATGTACGCCGTCCACCGCTTCGGCAGCGAGGAGCAGAAGCAGCGGTGGCTGCCGCGGATGGCCTCCGGCGAGGTCATCGGCTGCTTCGGGCTCACCGAACCCGACATCGGCTCCGACCCCGCCTCGATGCGCACCTACGCCAAGCGCGACGGGGGCGACTGGGTGCTGAGCGGACGCAAGATGTGGATCACCAACGGGTCCGTGGCCGGGGTCGCCGTGGTGTGGGCGCGGACCGACGACGGGATCCGCGGGTTCGTCGTGCCGACCGACAGCGCGGGGTTCTCGGCGCCCGAGATCAAGCACAAGTGGTCGCTGCGCGCCTCCGTCACCAGCGAGCTGGTCCTCGACGACGTACGGCTGCCCGCCGACGCCGTCCTGCCCGGGGCGACCGGACTCAGGGGCCCGCTCAGCTGTCTCTCGCACGCCCGGTACGGGATCGTCTGGGGCGCCATGGGCGCGGCGCGCAGTTGCTTCGAGGCCGCCGTCGACTACGCGAAGACGCGGGAGCAGTTCGGGCGGCCCATCGGCGGGTTCCAGCTGACGCAGGCCAAGCTCGCCGACATGGCGGTCGAACTGCACAAGGGGATTCTGCTCGCCCACCACCTGGGGCGGCGCATGGACGCCGGCCGCCTGCGTCCCGAGCAGGTCAGCTTCGGCAAGCTCAACAACGTTCGCGAGGCCATCGACATCTGCCGCACGGCCCGCACCGTCCTCGGTGCCAACGGGATCTCGCTCGAGTACCCGGTGATGCGGCACGCGACCAACCTGGAATCGGTGCTCACCTATGAGGGCACCGTCGAGATGCACCAGCTCGTGCTGGGCAAGGCGCTCACCGGAATCGACGCGTTCCGGTAGTTCCGGCCGACCGGGACCTCACGGGGAGGCGGGGCCGGTGAGCGGCCCCGCCTCAGCTCTGGTTGAAGAAACCGTCCGACCGGTGCGCGGCCGGCTCCCCGCTGACCACTTCGGTGTCGGCCGGGCTCAGCAGGAACACCCGGTTGGACACCCGCTCGATGGAACCGCGCAGGCCGAAGATCAGGCCCGCCGCGAAGTCGACGACGCGCTTGGCGTCGGCGGCGTCCATGGCGGTGAGGTTCATGATGACGGGAACCCCGTCGCGGAACAGCTCGCCGACGGCGCGGGCGTCCCGGAAGCTGTCCGGGGTGACCGTGCCGATGCGGCGGCCCCTCTCCTCGGCGACGTCCGCGGCCACCTTGACCCGTGGGTCGGTGACCCAGGCCTCCCCGGGCTCGGTCCCGTCGGAGTAGTCGTCGTCGTAGTAACGCTCGTCCTCGTTGTCGTCGACGAGGCCGAGCCAGGCACTCGCCTTGCGTACCGATCCCATGGACGCCTCCTCTCACAGCGGTCTTTCTTGCTTTCCGCACCCCTATGGTCGTCCATGATGCGGATGGCGCGCCAAGTGGATAGTCGCCGCGCGGGGGGTTTGTGACGGTACTGGTGCACAGCAGATCCGTCGAGAGCCCGTGTGTCCCAAGGGTCCTGGTGTAAACGGCTGCTGACTGTGAGTGAAATATGATTCTTCGCTGCGTACGGGTGACGGGCGGTGCGTACGGGTGAACGCGGCGGTCGGTACGATGCGCCCGCTCAACATCGCACAACCGTACGGGGGAACGTCGTGTTCGGGATGGTCAGACCCTGCAGGCACCGGCTCGGTGAGAAGCTCACGGCCCAGTGGATGGCGCACCTGTGCGGGCTGTGCCTCGCGCTGCGCGGGGACCACGGGCAGTTCGCGCGCGTCGTCACCAACTACGACGGGCTCCTCATATCCGTCCTGACGGAGGCTCAGGCCGGTCACACCGGCGCGGGACGGCGCACCGCGGGGCCGTGCCCGCTGCGCGGGATGCGCACCGCGTCCGTCGCGCACGGCGAGGGCGCGCGGCTCGCGGCGGCCGTCTCCCTGGTGCTCGCCTCCGCCAAGCTGCGCGACCACGTCGCCGACGGGGACGGGCTGCTGGCGCGCAGGCCGGTGGCGCTCGCCGCGCGCCGGGTCGCCGCCGG
The DNA here is from genome assembly GCF_014203535.1 of Streptomyces griseomycini. Classification (GTDB taxonomy): domain Bacteria; phylum Actinomycetota; class Actinomycetes; order Streptomycetales; family Streptomycetaceae; genus Streptomyces; species Streptomyces griseomycini. The sequence continues at coordinate 395,201 of NZ_JACHJI010000008.1, read as the reverse complement.
CTGGGACCGGGCCGGGGCGCGGACCGGTTCGGACGTCGGATTCGACACCGCCGTCCTCGTCGACGCCGTGGACCGGCAGACCGGTCTCGAGACCCTCGCCGGCCCCGGCACCCCCCTCCTCACCGTCACCGAACCGACCGAGACCGCGACCGCGGCGGCCTTCGCGCACACCGCGGTGCTCGCCGGACGGCCGCACAACGCCGCACCGCTCGCCGAGGCGGGGCGCCTCTTCGGGCGCCTCGCGCATCTCCTGGACGCCGTGGAGGACAGGGAGGCCGACGCCGCGTCGGGCGCCTGGAACCCGCTCACCGCCACCGGCACCCCGCTGGAGGAGGCCCGCCGGCTCGCCGACGACGCGGTGCACGGTATCCGGCTCGCGCTGCGCGAGGTGGAGTTCACCGACGGGGGTCTCGCTCACCGGTTGCTCGTCCACGAACTGCCCAACTCCGTCCACCGCGCCTTCGGTACCGTCTCCTGTGCCCACGGATCCGGTCCCTACGCACCTCCCGGCGCGCCCGGCACCCCCGGCTCCCCGCTGCCTCCCGGGCCGCCGCGCCGTGACCGGCGCGGGCTGCTCGCGGGCTGTGCCGTGTGGCTGGGACTGGCCTGTACGTGCCAGTTGTGCTGCGGCACCTACGAGGACCCCTGGAGCGGGGAGCGCAAGGAGGGGACGTGCGCCAACTGCGACTGCAGCGGGTGCGGTGACTGCTGCAACTGCTGCAGCAACTGCTGCAGCTGCTGCGGCGAGGACGGTGACTGCGACTGCGGCTGCGACTGCGGCTGCTGAGCCGGGCACCGCGCGCGGGCAGCCGGGCACCGGCCATCCGGAGGGGTTAGTTCCGGACACCACGGGCGTGTTCGACTGGTCGTCACATGAGTGTGACCACTGGTAACTCGGTCCCGCGCGCGGACCAAATCTCATAGAAGGTTCAAAGGTTGACGGCCAAAAGGCACCCTTGCGCCGAACGGTCGGTCGGTCGAATACTCGCCCACAGCGCTTGTCAGGGGCACGGCGTGTTCGGAATCCGGGCGCCCGGTCCCCTGACTGCGCCTCACGGGCCCACAACCCCACGAGGGCCCCCTACTTCCTTTGTGGAGGAACGAGAAGTGAGGATCGAGCGCACCACCCCCCGCAGCGGCATCTCGAGACGTACCCGGCTGATCGCCGTCTCCACCGGTCTCGTGGCCGCCGCCGCGATCGCGATCCCCAGCGCGAACGCGGCCGACACTCCCACCACCTTCAGCTCCGCCGAGCTCAAGGGCGTCAGCAGCGACGTGCTGAAGGCCGACGTCCCGGGCACCGCCTGGGCCGTCGACAGCAAGACCAACCGGGTCGTCGTCACCGTCGACAGCACGGTCTCCCAGGCCGAGATCAACAAGATCAAGCAGCAGGCCGGGGACGACGCCGACGCGATCACCGTCAAGCGCACCCCGGGCAAGTTCAGCAAGCTCATCCAGGGCGGCGACGCCATCTACTCGAGCAGCGGGCGCTGCTCCCTCGGCTTCAACGTCCGCTCCAGCAGCGGGGCCGAGTACTTCCTGACCGCCGGTCACTGCACCGAGGGCGCGGGAACCTGGTACGGCAACTCCAGCCGCACCACGGTGCTCGGCTCGACCGCCGGCACCAGCTTCCCGGGCAACGACTACGGCATCGTGCGCTACACCGGTTCCGTCAGCCGGCCCGGCACCGCGAACGGCGTGGACATCACCCGCGCGGCCACCCCGAGCGTGGGCACCACCGTCATCCGTGACGGTTCCACCACGGGCACGCACAGCGGCCGGGTCACCGCCCTCAACGCGACCGTCAACTACGGCGGCGGCGACGTCGTCTCCGGCCTCATCCAGACCACGGTCTGCGCCGAGCCCGGCGACTCCGGCGGTTCGCTCTACGGCAGCAACGGCACCGCGTACGGTCTGACCTCCGGCGGCAGCGGCAACTGCCGCACGGGCGGAACGACCTTCTTCCAGCCGGTGACGGAGGCCCTGAGCGCCTACGGCGTCAGCCTCTACTAGGACCGGGCACCGGGACCGGTCCGCGCCACCGGTCCCTTCCGTCCCACCTGCAGCCGGCAGCACGACGAGCCCCCGCACGCAACCGCCGTGCGGGGGCTCGCCCATGAGCGGACTCCGCAGCCGGGGGCGAATTCAAGCCAAGGGCGGTCCCTGCGGACCGTACCGCCGGTTACCCGCTCGTAACGTTTGCAGTGCGAACCGCCCTACGTGTCCATGACCTGTCAGGACATAGGGGGCGCACGGTCGTCGCCGTACGCGCGTCCTGAAGTCGACCTTGTGTGCTCCCCGCGGGGTTCGGAAGAGTAGGCGCCGTTCCACCGGCACGGGCGCGGCTTTTCTCGTGCGCCGCCCTCGTGGCCGTACGCCTTCCGGCTCGTGGGGTCCCCACAACCTCCCGGGCCGTCCCCCCACAGGAGGACGCGAGTTGAAGCACCGACGCATACCCAAGCGGCGTGCCGTGATGGCTGGTGCGGGTGTCGCCGCGCTGGTCGCCGCCGGAGTCACCTTCCAGACTGCGAACGCCAGCGAGACCCCGACGGACTCCGCGCCCCGGACCCTCTCGGTCACGGCGGCCGGAAAGCTCGCCTCGACGCTCGCCGAGGACCTCGGCGCCGACGCGGCGGGAACGTACTACGACGCGAAGAGCAAGAGCCTCGTGGTGAACGTGCTCGACGAAGCCGCCGCGGAGACCGTCGAGTCGGCCGGCGCCGAGGCGAGAGTCGTGGCGAACTCCCTCGCCGAGCTGAAGAGCGCGCGCACCACCCTCGAGCAGGACGCCACCATTCCGGGCACCTCCTGGGTGACCGACCCGACCACCAACAAGGTCGTCGTCACCGCGGACCGCACGGTCTCGAAGGCCGAGTGGGCCGAGCTGGAGAAGGTCGTCGACGAGCTCGGTCCCACCGCCGAGCTCCAGCGCACCAAGGGGGAGTTCAAGCCCTTCGTCGCGGGCGGCGACGCCATCACCGGCGGCGGCGGGCGCTGCTCGCTCGGCTTCAACGTGACCAAGGGCGGCGAGCCGCACTTCCTCACCGCGGGGCACTGCACCGAGGGGATCTCCACCTGGTCGGACTCCTCGGGCGACGTGATCGGTGAGAACGCCGCGTCCAGCTTTCCGGGCGACGATTACGGCCTGGTCAAGTACACCGCCGACGTGGCCCACCCGAGCGAGGTGAACCTCTACGACGGCTCCACGCAGGCGATCTCCGGCGCCGCCGAGGCCACCGTCGGCATGCAGGTCACCCGCAGCGGCTCCACGACCCAGGTGCACTCCGGCACGGTCACCGGCCTGGACGCCACCGTGAACTACGGCAACGGCGACATCGTCAACGGCCTGATCCAGACCGACGTCTGCGCCGAGCCCGGCGACAGCGGCGGCTCGCTCTTCTCGGGCAGCAGCGCGGTCGGCCTCACCTCCGGCGGCAGCGGCGACTGCACCTCGGGCGGCACGACCTTCTTCCAGCCGGTGACGGAGGCCCTCTCGGCGACCGGCACGCAGATCGGCTGAGCAGCGGCCTCCCGCGGAAGTCCCGCCCCGGTGCGTGAGGGGCGGGACTTCCGCGTCGCGGGGGATCCCGCCCGTCCGCTCCCGTCGGGATCCGCGCCGTCCTCGTCGCCGGTGGTCCGCGTCATCCCCCGTGGTCCAGGGGCCGGATGTCCGCGCAGACGGGACGGGGCCGCGCAGACGGGACGGGGCCGAGCGGACGGTGCGCATGCGTGCGCGGAGCGGTCTGCGGCGTGACCCCGGACGCGCCGGCCGAACGAGGCCCTTCCGGAGTTCAGCCGGCCCACGGCGGCACGACGCGCGTGCCGTCGGCCAGTGTCGCCTCCAGGCCGCGGGAGGTGGTGACCCAGGAGACCGCCGGCTCGGCGGTCGGGTTCTCCACGGCGAGGGTCGCACCGGGAGGGACGATCACCGTGTCGCCGGCGGTGACGCGGTGGGCGGTGCCGTCGAGGGTGATCAGCAGCTCGCCGTCGAGCAGGTGGAAGATCTCCTCCCGGTTGACGGTGTGCGCGGGCGCCCTGGTGCCGGCGGGGATCTCGCCCCGCCAGGCGCACAGCTCCCTGCTGCCGGTCGACGGGGCGGCGTACGAGACGAAGCGGACACCGTGCATCTCGTGGACGACGGCTTCGGACGGGCGGACGACGGGCACGGCGGACCTCCGGCAGGAGCGAATTGATGGTCAAGCTACTTGACTTTATGGTCAAGCTGTTTGACCGGTTCGTCAAGGGTGCTTCAATGCCCCCGTGCAGAACTCCGAGGCCATGGCCCTGTCCGCCGCCCTGCTCGCCGCCGCCGGTGAGCTCGTCCAGCGCATCCACGAGGGCGTGGTCGCCCGCGGTTTCGAGGGGCTGCGGCCCGCGCACGGCTTCGCCTTCGCCCGGCTCGCCCCGGACGGTGCGACGGTCACCGACCTCGCGGTCCACCTCGGGGTGACCAAACAGGCGGCGAGTCAGCTCGTCGACGAGCTGGTCCGCAAGGGATACGTCGAGCGGCGCCCGCACCCGAAGGACGCGCGGGCCCGCCTGGTCGTCCTGACCGGACCGGGGTGGGCCTGCACCCGGGCGGCGGACGAGGCGGCCGCGGAAGCCGTGGGCGCCTGGAGTGACGTGCTCGGGGAGGCGGAAGTGCGCGGGCTGCGGGAGGCGTTGCTGCGCATCGCCCCCGAAGGGCCGGTTCGCCCCGCCTGGTGACGCCCTGTCAGGTCCGAACGGGCCTTCGCCGGGTGATGCCGGGAATTTTTACCGACGCGTAACTTCCCAGCTTCCCTACTCGTCCGTAACTTGACGGGTGAACAGCATCCTCGTGATCCGGATCACCGGGAGCAAGACCTCCCCACCTCCCCTTGAACCGCAAGGAGATCACCCGATGCTGCCCTGGAAGCGAGTGATCAGACCGCTGGCCGCACTCCTGCTGGCCGCCGTGACCGTCGTCGTCCCCACCGTCACCGGCGCCCACGCCTCCGACGTCCCCACCAGGGGCTGGAACGACTACTCCTGCAGGCCCTCCGTCGCCCATCCCCGCCCCGTCGTCCTGGTGCACGGCACCTTCGGCAACTCGGTCGACAACTGGCTGGGGCTCGCGCCCTACCTCGTGCGCCGCGGCTACTGCGTCTTCTCCCTCGACTACGGGCAGCTCCCCGGCGTCCCCTTCTTCCACGGCCTCGGCCCCCTCGAGAAGTCCGCGGAACAGCTCGACGCCTTCGTCGACGGGGTGCTCGCCGCGACCGGCGCCGCCGAAGCCGATCTCGTCGGCCACTCGCAGGGCGGCGTGATGCCCCGCCACTACCTCAGGTTCCTCGGCGGCGCGGACGAGGTGAACGCCCTCGTCGGGATCGCGCCCAGCAACCACGGCACCACGCTCGGCGGCCTCACCCGTCTGCTGCCGTACTTCCCGGGCGCCGAGGACCTGCTGAGCGAGGCCACCCCCGCCCTCGCGCAGCAGGTCGCCGGCTCCGGCTTCCTCACGAGGCTCAACGAGGGCGGCGACACCGTGCCCGGCGTCCGGTACACCGTCATCGCCACGAAGTACGACGAGGTGGTCACCCCGTACCGCAGCCAGTACCTGAGCGGGCCGGGCGTGCGCAACGTCCTGCTCCAGGACCTGTGTCCGCTCGACCTGTCCGAGCACCTGGCCATCGGGCTGTTCGACCGGATCGCCTTCCACGAGGTGGCCAACGCCCTCGATCCGGCCCGCGCCACGCCCACCACCTGCGCCTCGGTGTTCGGCTGACACGTGCGGGCCACGGCCGGCACGTGCAGGCCGGCGCGAACACGGCGGGGTCCTGTCCGGCCTGAGCCGCCGGACAGGACCCCGGGCCGGTTCAGCGGCCGTGCCGTCCGCCCGCCGCGCGCCGCCGGGCGGAGGCGAACAGCGCCGCCGAGCCCAGTGCCAGCGCCGCGGCGCCGCCGACCATCAGGTACGGGGTGGTGCCGTCGCCGCCCGTCTCCGCGAGGTTCTCCGAGCCGCCGGCCGCCTTGGGCCGGTTGGCGGTGTCGCCGTCGGAGGCGTCCGCGGCGGTGTCGTCCTGCGCCGCGGCGGGTTCCGCCGTGGTGTCCGGGTCGTCGTCGCCGTGCCCGTGGTTCTCGATGGTCGACTTCTCGGCACCGGCCTCGATCTGCTCCTCGGTCGGAGCGGAGGCGGCCGGCGCCGGGGCGGCCCCGGCGGTCTCCTCCCCGGGCGTGTCCCCGTCGCCGGCCTCCCCTCCGTCGCCGGCCCCGTCCCCGCCGACGGCCGCGCCCCCGCTGCCGCCGCCGAACGTGACGTCCGAGCAGGAGTAGAACGCCTCCGGGCTGTCCGAGCGCTGCCAGACCGCGTACAGCAGCTGCTTGCCGGAACGCTCGGGGAGGGTGCCGGCGAAGGTGTAGAAGCCGCCCGAGGCGGCCGGGTCGGTGGCCGTCGCCACCGGGTTCGCCAGGTCCAGGTCGCTCCAGGCCAGCGGCTTCGCCGGGTCGTAACCGGGCTTGGTGATGTACACCTTGAAGGTGCCCTTGTGCGGGGCGGTCACGCGGTACTTGAAGGTGTACGACCCGCTGTTCACGCTCGTCGCCGGCCAGTCCGCGCGGGCCAGGTCGAGCCCCTTGAACTGCTCGTTGTTCGCGCTGCACAGCTTGCCGTCGGGGATGAGCTCCTGGTGGCGTCCGCCCGCGTCACCGATGCGGATGCCGTTCCAGTCGTAGAGCGCCTGGGTCCCGCCGGCCGCGACCGCCGCCTTGCAGGCCGCCGACTGCGGGCTCTCCGGGCCCTCGGCGTAGCACTGCGAGACCCGGCTGACCGGGTCGCCCATCGAGCCGTGCGCGGACGCCGGCGCGGCGGACAGCCCGGTCAGGGCGAGCGGAACGAGACCGACGGCGGCGACAGCGGCCTTGCGGCGTGCGGGCATGGGGCAGCAACTCCTCGACAGCGTTCACTGGACTCGGGGGGATCCCGTGGGGGTGACTCAGAAGCTAGCCCCGAGGAACCGTGAAATCGCCTGGCGGAGGCCGTGGGAGGAGATCCTTATGGCCGCGTTAAGGGAGCGCTCAGACTGGGATCAGGTACGTGCCGCGCGGCCGGTTCAGCCGTCGGGCCACCAGGTGCGGGCGATGTCCTCGCGGACCTCCTGACGTCCCACGGGGCGCTCGTCGGCCTCCTCGCGGACCTGGCGGGCGTCCGTCTTCTTCAGGGGCTTGTGCACGGTGACACGGCGCATGGCTGCCTCCTTCAGGGTCCACCGGGTTCCGTGTTCTCACGGAGGCGGACCTTTCGGGGGAGAGTTCCTCATCGGTCCCGGTCTGTCTGTGGCCGCTGTCACGAATCGATTGTCAGTGGTGGGTGTCACTCTTGGGCCATGAGCGACGACAGCGATCGGACGGGCGCGGACGGCGTCGACTGGGACGCACGGGCCGCCGCCTTCGACGACGAGCCGGACCACGGACTGCGCGATCCGTCCGTGCGCGCCGCCTGGGCCGACCGGCTGCGCGCCTGGCTGCCCGGACGGGCGGGCGACGTCCTCGACCTCGGCTGCGGCACCGGCAGCCTGTCGCTCCTCGCCGCCGGACGGGGACACCGGGTCACCGGGGTCGACCGGTCCCCGGCCATGGTGGCGCTCGCCCGGGAGAAGCTCGCCGGCCGCGACGCGGTGTTCCTGGTCGGTGACGCGGCGGCACCGCCGGTCGGCGAGCAGCGCTACGACGCCGTCCTGGTCCGGCACGTCCTGTGGACGCTGCCCGAACCGGGCCGGGCCCTGCGGCACTGGCGCGGGCTGCTGCGCCCGGGAGGACGGCTGGTGCTGGTGGAGGGGGTGTGGGGGACCGCGAGCCCGGTCGGCATACCGGCGGACCGGCTCACCGCCCTCCTCGCCCCGCTCGCCGGGCGGGTGCGCCTGGAGCGGCTGTCACAGGAGACGGCGCTGTGGGGCAAGGAGGTCGACGACGAGCGGTACGCGGTGGTCGCGGTACCGGACTGAACCGGCCGCCTCACGCGAGCAGCGCGCCGAGGCCGTCCCCGCGCGCCAGCGCCTCCAGTTCGTCGAGCGCGGCCACGGCGGCGGCCGCCGCCCGCGGATCCCTCGCCGCCAGACCGCTCTCGGCGAACTCGTCCTCGTCCAGCCGCCGCACGTCCGTGCCGTCCGCCCCGACCCACAGGTCCAGGTCGAGGTCCTCGACGACCAGCCGGGTGCCGGAGAGCTCTGCCGGGCGGGTGACGTCGCAGTAGTGGCCCTTGAGGGCGCCGTCGGCGGTGCGGACCTCCTTCACGGAGTACCACCGGTCGCGCCAGTAGTGCTCGGTGAGGACGTCGCCGGGCTCGAAGCGCACGAAGCCGAAGTCGCGCACGCCGGCGCCCGCCCACGGGGCGCGCACGGTGACGCGGGTGCCGTCGTCGGCGAGCAGTTCGGCCGGGTAACGGATCTTCTCGCGGCCCGCCTTGACGAGGACGACGTCCAGGAGGGCCGGGCGGTCAGCCGAGTTCGCGGACATACCGCACCTCCGTGGCGCAGACCTCGTAGCCGAACCACTCGTTGATCGCGAGCATCGGGCCGTTGCCGGTGTCGTTCCCCGTGAAGGCCTCCGTGTGCCCGGCGGCGCGGGCGCGGTGCAGGGAGGTGTTCTTGGCGAGCTTGGCCAGCCCCCGGCCGCGGTGGGCGCGGGCGGTGCCGGTCATGGCGGTGCCGTACCGGGCGGAACCGTCGGTGTAGGCCGCGGTGAAGGCGGCCGGGTGCCCGTCGACCACCGCGACCGTGGTCAGGCCGAGATCGAGGAGGGGGTGCCGCCAGGTCTGCTCGAGCCACGCCTCGTAGTCGGTGAGCTCGGTGTCGATGTCGCCCGGTTCGTCCGAGGCCGTCTCCGCGTCGAGGGCGAACAGCGGGCGCGGGTCGCCGGCGAAGTCGGCGCCGGTGCGCAACTCGACGCCGGGCGGCGGGTCCTGGAGGGGCGGCAGGACGCCCTGTGCCAGGTCCAGCCGCAGGAAGTGGGCCGAGCGGCCGGCGCGGTAGCCGTGCCGTTCGGCGAAGGCCCGGTGGTGCGGTTCGTCCAGGACCCAGCTGTGGATCCTGCGGGCACCGAGGCCGGCCAGGCGCTCCTCGGCGGCGCGCAGCAGGAGCGACCCGGCGCCGTGCCGGGTCCTGTCCGGGCGGACGTAGATGTTGGCGGACCCCTGGCCGGGCTTCGGGCTGTCGTGGGCGAGGCCGACCTGGGCCGTGCCGATGATCTCGCCGTCCTCCTCGGCGACGAGCTGCCCGAAGTGGGCGTCCGGGTGGGAGCGCGTCAGATCGTGCAGCACGGATTCGGGGGTGGACAGCATGAAGGGGAGGGCGAGGCGCCGGACGTGGGAGAAACCCTCGGCGTCGGCTCGGACATCTGGTCGCAGGTCGCGCACGATCACGGTCATGGAGGCGCACGCTACGTCGGGACGCACCCGGGGTGCCCCTCATTTTCCGCCGGGTGCGGGACAATCGGGCCGTGACCTTGAAGATCCATATCGACGACGGCGCGCCGCCGTACGAGCAGGTGCGGGCGCAGATCTCCGAGCAGGCCCGGTCGGGAGCGCTGCCGGTGGGATACCGGCTGCCGACGGTGCGGGGCCTGGCCGGGACGCTCGGCCTCGCCGCGAACACGGTGGCCAAGGCCTACCGGGCGCTGGAGTCCGACGGGGTGATCGAGACCCGGGGCCGCAACGGCACGGTGATCGCCGCCGCGGGCTCGGCGGCGCAGCGGGAGGCGGCGTCGGCGGCCCAGGGGTACGCGGAGCGGGCGCGGCGGCTCGGGCTGACCGAGGACGAGGCGCTGGCCGCGGTGCGGGACGCCCTGCGGGCGGTCTACGGGGAGTAGGCGGGGCGGTCGGCCGCCGGCCGGTCCGGGTCCGGCGGCCGGGATCGCGGCGGCGGGAAGGCCCGCGGGCGGGGGGCGGAGCCGGCGCCGTGCCGCACCCGTGCCGGGCGGAGCGGGGCGGCGGCCCCGGTCCGGGCTCCGGACCGGCGGCCGGCGGACCGCGCCCACGGGTACGGCCCCGTGCCTACAGGTACAGCCCCGCGTCCGCGTCTCCGCGCGGTTCCGGCAGCGCGGTCGGGGACGTGCCCCGGCGCAGGGCGTACAGCTCGGCGAGGGTCGTGCCCTCGCGGCCGACGCCGTCCTCGCGGCCCAGCCAGTTCACCGCCTCCGCGCGGGTCAGCGGCCCGACCTCGATGCGGGCGAGACACCGGCCGGGGCGGACGACGGCCGGGTGCAGGCGCTCCAGGTCCTCGTTGGTGGTGACGCCGACCAGGACGTTGCGGCCCTGGCCGAGCAGACCGTCCGTGAGGTTCAGCAGCCGGGACAGCGCCTGCCCGGCCGTGTGCTTGGCCTCGCCGCGGATCAGTTCGTCGCAGTCCTCCAGCAACAGCAGCCGCCAGCGGCCCTTGCCCGCCGCGTCCTCCTCGCCGATCGCGATGTCCATCAGGTAGCCGACGTCGCTGAACAGCCGCTCCGGGTCCAGGACGCAGTCCACCTGGCACCAGTCGCGCCAGGAACGGGCCAGGGTGCGCAGCGCGGACGTCTTGCCGGTGCCCGGCGGGCCGTGCAGCAGGAGCAGCCGGCCGGAGATGTCCTCGGGGGTGGTCTTCATCAGGCGGTCCATCGCGTCCGCCACCGGCGCGGTGTAGTTCGGCCGGATCTCGTCCCAGGTGCCCGCCGAGATCTGCCGGGTGGTGCGGTGCGGGCCGCGGCGCGGGGAGACGTACCAGAAGCCCATGGTGACGTTCTCCGGCTGCGGTTCCGGCTCGTCCGCCGCGCCGTCGGTGGCCTCGCCCAGGACCCTCGCCGCGAGGTCGGCGCTGGTCGCGGTGACGGTCACGTCGGCGCCCCGGTTCCAGCGGGAGACCAGCAGCGTCCAGCCGTCGCCCTCGGCGAGGGTGGCGCTGCGGTCGTCGTCCCGGGCGATCCGCAGCACCCGCGCGTTCCCGGGCAGCAGGGTCGCGCCGGAGCGCACGCGGTCGATGGTGACGGCGTGCGAGTACGGCTGCTCGCCCGTCGCGAAGCGGCCGAGGAACAGCGCGTCGACGACGTCGGACGGGGAGTCGCTGTCGTCGACGTTGAGCCGGATCGGCAGTGCGTCGTGTGGCTGCGCGGACATGTCCGCCATGATCGGGCACACGGGCGCCGCGTGCACCCGGTTTCCGGGGTGCGCGCGGATGTGTCGCCCGTGCGCGGTTCGTCCCCCGCGCGTTCAGTCCGGTGGCCGGCGGACCAGCCGCCGGGCCCGGCGGACCACCGCGTACCCCTTGGTCAGGGCGCGGTCCCGGGCGAAGGTGCGTGCGACGGCCCGCCCCTGGACCAGCCGCTCGAACTCGGCGGTGTCCGTCGACCGCCGCACGGTGACCCGCCGCAGGGCGTACGGTCCCTGGGCGCGGCGGGCGAGGCCGTTGCCGACGGCGAGCGCCTGGGCGTATCCCGTCTCCCGCACCGCCTCGCGCACCCGACGGCTGGAGTAGCCGTAGGGGTACGCGAACGAGGCGGGAACGGAGCCCAGTTGGTCCGAGACGATCTCCTTGCACAGGATCAGCTCGGAGCGCAGCCGGCGGTCGTCGAGCTGGTCCAGCTGCGGATGGCTGTGGCTGTGCCCGCCGATCTCCACGCCCGCGCCGGCCAGTTCGCGCACCTGGTCCCAGTCCAGCATGGTGTCCAGGCCGCCGCCGGTGTCGTACGGCCCCCGCAGCCAGCCCGTGGAGACGAACAGCGTGGCCGGGAAGCCGTGCTCGGCGAGCACGGGCAGCGCGTGCCGGTGCACGCCCTCGTAGCCGTCGTCGAAGGTGACGAGGACCGGCCGCGCGGGCAGCGGGTGACCCGAGCGCCAACGGGCCGCCAGGTCGGCGGTGGTGACGGGGGTGAGGCCGCGGTCCGCGATCACCGCCATCTGCTCGGCGAACGCCTCCGGGGTCACGGAGAGGGCACGGGTCGCGTCGTTGGGATCGGTGGCGACCGAGTGGTACATGAGGATCGGCACGCGCACGTCAGTCACCGGCGCCCCCCCGGTCCCCGTCGCGAAGGACGCCCCCTCCGACGTCGACCACGGAGAACGTCACCCCGCCCCGCCGGGCCCGTACGCTCCCCACCACGTAACCGCCCGCCGCCGTGAGCACGCCGGCGACGATCGCCCCCGCGCGCCCCGCACCGCCCGGCCGGGCCAGCAGGGCGTCGCGCAGCCCCCGCACCACTCCGGCCGGCAGGACGCGCGTGGTGTACCGGCGTTCGGACTCCAGCCCCTTCTGCGCACCGACGCTGCGGGCGACCAGCGCCTTGGACAGGCCCTCGGCGTACGTCCGCGTCCGGAAGTAGCGGAAGCGCTCGCGGGTCTCGGGCACCCGGTGGTGGATCACCGCGCGGTCGTCGATCAGCAGGACCGCGTCCGGGCGGGCGCGGCTGAGGCGGATGCACAGCTCCGTCTCCTCCCCGCCCAGCGGGCGTTTGTTCCCGTCGCGTCCGATACCGGTGGCGAAGCCGCCCGCCGCGTCGAAGGCGCTGCGCCGGAAGGAGGCGTTGCCGCCGAGGACGTTGCGCACCCGCACCCGCCCGGGCGGCAGGCCCCGGTAGGTGCAGCCCACCACCCAGTCGAACTCCTCGGGGAACCAGGCGGGACGCCGGCCCGACGCCCAGATCGGCTCGGTGCGCCCGCCGACCGCCATCACGCGCGGATCGGCGTACGCCTCGGCGAAGTGCCTCAGCCAGTCGCGTTCGGCCACGGCGTCGTCGTCGAGGAAGGCGACGACCTCGCCGCGTGAGGCGGCGATCCCGGTGTTGCGGCCGGCGGACAGGCCGCGGGGGCCCGCGTTGGCGAGCACCCGCACGTCCTCGGTCTCCTTGTACTCCTTGCCCAGACGGTCCAGGAGGGCCCGGTTGTGGTCCACGACCAGCAGGGTCTCCAGGGCCGGCCGTGACTGCGCCCGCACCGAGGCGACCGCCGCGAGGACGTCCGTCCAGCGGTCCTCGGTGTAGGCGCAGATCACGACCGAGATGCCCGGGGCCCCGGGCTCGCTCAAGACACCTTCCCCCGGCCCGTGCCGAGCAGCGGCGAGTGGTGCGTACGGCTGCGCAGCGCACGCCGGTTGGACCGCTCCCCGAGGATCACCTTCAGCACGCGCAGCCCGTCGCGCACGGCCCGCAGGTTGCTGGTGCCGTGGATGCGCAGGTACTCGTAGCTGGGGATCTCCTGCACCTTGAGGCCGGCCTTGACGACCCGGATGTTCATCAGGGTCTCGACCTCGAAGCCGGTGCAGTCGAGGTCGATCTTGTCCAGGCAGTGCCGCCAGAAGGCGTTGTACCCGTAGCAGAGGTCGGTGTAGCGGGCGCCGAACTTGCGGTTGACGACGGCGCACAGCACCCGGTTGCCGAGCTTGCGGACGAAGGTCATGTCGTCGGTGCCGCCGCCGTTGGCGAAGCGCGACCCCTTGGCGAAGTCCGCGCCGGAGACCAGGGCGGAGACGTAGCTGACGATCTCGTTGCCGTCGGCCGAGCCGTCCGCGTCGACCATCACGATGATGTCGCCGGTGCAGGCCTCGAACCCGGTGCGCAGGGCGTCGCCCTTGCCCTTGCCGCGCTGTTCGACGACCTTGACGTCCGCCCACAGTTCGCGGGCCACCTCGACGGTGTTGTCGGTGGAGTTGCCGTCGACCAGGACCACCTCGTGGATCCAGTCGGGAAGCGTCTTGAAGACGTACGGCAGGTTCTCCGCCTCGTTCATGGCCGGTATCACCACGCTCACCGGCGGCGCGATGGCCAGGTGCGAGGAGACGGGCCGGTACTTGCCGGCGGTCGGCGGATCCTGGTCCGCGGTCGCCGGCTGCAGAACGGAGCTCATGAGTCTGGTCCCTCTCGTCCGGTGGACCGCCCGCCCCTCGGGCGGCCCGGCTGTTCGTCCGGTTCGAAAGGGGGGTTCTCACCCACGGCGCGACGGACGGAACCGAAGCGCACGCCGGGTGAGCTGGCAAATCTGGCCGGCCACGAGAACGGCAGCCGACCGCGCGGCACGGCCCGGCCACCGTTGCGGTCACCGAGCACGGCACCCCCCTACCGCGCCCCGCGCCGGTTCGTCGCGGTCCTGAGCCCTCCCCTGGAGCCGCGTACTGACGGACCGATGCGGGTGAGATGTATGACGGTATTGACGAATGAACCTGTATGGCAAGACCTGGAACGGCGTCTCACGTTCTTGCCGGTTTGGCCGTTGCGGGTGACTCCTGCCCGGATGTGCGTGTCTGCACGGCCGACTTTGCCCCCCGAAGCGTCCAATGCCGGGCTTCAATGTGACGCACCCCGTAGGGGGCGTCAAGGGCCGAAAGTCCCTGCGGCCGGATTTCGTCCAGGATTAAACAGCCGTTCCACGGGGCGGTTTTCGTGAAGGAGTCGGGGAGTTCCTGGGGGGAGCCGAAAATTATTGGCATGGACACTTCCAGTCAACACGCGTAGTTGCTACGACGGTTGAGGCAGAGATCCTGCTAAAGGGAGGTTCCATGAGACGTTCCCGACTTGTCCTCTTCCTGAGCTCCCTCCTCCTCGCCGTCACCACCGCCCTCACCGGCGCCACGACGGCCCAGGCGTCCCAACAGGCCGCCGCAGGCGGCTACGTGGCGCTCGGAGACTCCTACTCCTCCGGCCTCGGGGCCGGCGGCTACATCTCCTCCAGCGGCGACTGCAAGCGCAGCACGAAGGCCTACCCGTACCTCTGGGCGGCCGCCAACTCACCCTCGTCCTTCGACTTCACCGCCTGCTCGGGCGCCCGTACGGGTGATGTTCTCTCCGGGCAGCTCGGCCCGCTCAGCTCCGCCACCGGCCTCGTCTCCGTCAGCGTCGGCGGCAACGACGCCGGATTCGCCGACGTCATGACGACCTGTGTGCTCCAGTCCGACAGCACCTGCCTCTCCCGGGTCGCCACCGCCCGGGCCTACGTCGACTCGACGCTGCCCGGCAAGCTCGACGGCGTCTACGGCGCCATCCGCACCCGGGCCCCCAACGCCCACGTCGTCGTGCTCGGTTACCCCCGCTTCTACCAGCTCGGCACCTCCTGCCTCGGCCTCTCCGAGACCAAGCGGAAGGCCATCAACGACGCCGCGGACCACCTCGACAACGCCATCGCCCAGCGCGCCCGCGCCCACGGCTTCACCTTCGGCGACGTCCGCCCCACCTTCACCGGCCACGAGATCTGCTCCGGCAACTCCTGGCTGCACAGCGTGAACTGGCTCAACATCGGCGAGTCCTACCACCCGAAGGCGGCCGGCCAGTCCGGCGGCTACCTGCCGGTGCTGAACGGCGCGGCCTGACCCGTCAGGGCGCGGTCGCCGAATCGGGAGCACCGGAAGAACCGGAAGGAGAAGGGGAGACCCCGTCCGGCGGGGTCTCCGGCTCGCACGTCACCGAGAACGGCACCGGGTCCGACGTCGTCCCCACCGGCTCCCGGACCTCCACACCGATCCTGCTCGCGTACGTGCCGCTCTCCGAGTGCGTCGTCACGGCCACCGTGTCCTGCTTCGTGCGCCCGCCGCCCTCCGGGAACGACAGCGTCCGCCACCCCGGATCGGCCACCGAACCGTCCTCGGCCACCCAGCGGTAGGAGACCTCGGCCGGCAGCCGCCCCACCGTGAACGTCGCCGTGAACGCGGGAGCCTCGTCCTCGGGCGGCGGGCAGCCGCCGGAGTACTCCGTGCGCACGCCGGTCACCGTCACCGACACCGTCCGGGGCGGGGGCGTGCTCTCCCGCGCGCTGCTCGTGCCGGGGGAGGGCGTCGGCCCGTCCGTCCGAGGCGTCCCGCCGTCCTCCTCGTCCCCGCCGGCCGGCGCGGGCGGACTCACGTGAGTGCCCGTGCCCCGGCCGTCGGCGTCGGATGCGCCGCCCCCGCCGCCGTCCTCGCGGTTCAGCAGCGCGTACACCAGCCCGGCCAGCGCCAGGGCCAGTACGGCCACGCCCGCGACCAGGACGACGACGGCGCGGCGGCCGTACCCGGGCCGGGTGACCCCGGTGGTGCCGGCCGGCGCTCCCGCGACCGGCACCGGAGGCGTGGGCGAGGGCCGGGAGCGGTGCGTGTCCGGGCGCGGCCGCGGGGGAGGAGGCGCGGTCACGGTCGGGGCGTACGCGGCCGGACCCGCCGCACCGGTCCGGGGAGCGCCTCCCCCGGAGGGGGCGCCCCCGGCACCGATGACCCGCAGGTCCTGCTGCGCCCGCTCAGCCGGGAGCCGCCGGGCCGGTTCCTTGCGCAACAGGCCCTCGAGGACCGGGGTGAGCGGACCGGCCCGGCGCGGCGGCGGCAGCTCCTCGTCGACGATCGCCCGCAGGGTGCTCAGCGGGGTGTCCTGCCGGAAGGGCGAGTTCCCCTCGACCGCCGCGTACAGCAGCACGCCGAGCGACCACAGGTCCGACTCGGGCCCGGGCGTGCGGCCCAGCGCCCGCTCCGGGGCGAGGAACTCGGGCGACCCGACGACCTCCCCGGTCATGGTCAGCGCGGAGCTGCCCTCGACCATGGCGATCCCGAAGTCGGTGAGCACGACCCGGCCGTCGTTCGCGATCAGCACGTTGGCCGGCTTCACGTCCCGGTGCAGCACCCCGGCCGCGTGCGCGGCCCGCAGGGCGGCCAGCACCTCCGCGCCGATGTGCGCGGCCCGCTGCGGCGACAGCGGGCCCTCGGCGTCCAGCACCTCGGCCAGCGACAGGCCGCGGACCAACTCCATGACGATCCACGGCCGTCCGTCCTCGGTGGCCACGTCGTACACCGTCACCACGTTGCGGTCGGCGACCCGGGCCGCCGCCCACGCCTCCCGCTCCAGCCGGGCGTACATCCGCTCCACGTCGGACGCCGGCAGTCCCGCCGGGGCGCGCACCTCCTTGACGGCGACCTCGCGGTGCAACACCTCGTCACGGGCCCGCCACACGGTGCCCATGCCGCCCTCGCCCAGCGGCGACAGCAGCCGGTAGCGGCCCGCGATCACCCGCTCACCGCCCGGTTCCTCGGACACGGCGCCCCCATTCGCAGCCGGGCGAATTCTCCCTTTCCCCATGAAAGTAGCTCAGCCGAGTGCGGATGCCGCCCCCCTGAACACCAATCCGGCTCCCAGGACCACGACGACGCACGCCGATCCCAGGGGCGCGCTCCGGCGCACCAGTCCGGCCACCGGGCCGTCCGTCCAGCGGGGGCGCCGGGCCAGGAGCCGGCTCACCCCGCCGCCCGCCCTGACGACGGCGTACCCGGCCGCAGTGAGGGTCAGCGCCAGTCCCACGCCGTACGCGACGACGAGCAGCAGCCCGAACCAGGCCTGGCCGAGGGCCGCGGCACCGACCAGCACCACCACGGCGGACGGACTGGGCACCAGCCCGCCGGCGAAACCGAGCAGGATCGTGCCGCGGAGGGCGGGCGCGGCCGGATGCGTGTGGGTACGGCCGCCGTGGGTGTGCGTCGTCCCGTGCGGGTGCGGGCGCGGGTGCGGGTGGGGATGTCGGTGCGGGTGGCCCCGGTCACGCAGGGCCCGGCGCACGAGGCCCGCGCCGGCCAGCGTGACGAGGACGCCGCTCGCGACGCCCAGCCAGGCGATCACCGAGGGCGCGGCGGCCGAACCGGCCGTGACCAGCAGGCCCAGGGCGACCACGCCGAGGGTGTGGGTGACCGTCACCGAGGCGGCCAGGGGAAGCACGTCCCCGAGCCGGGCCCGGCCGCCGCGCGCCGCCGCCGTCGCGGCCATGAGGGTCTTGCCGTGGCCCGGCGCGAGCGCGTGCATCGCGCCGAGGGCCACGGCGATCAGCAGGGCGAGCGCGGCGAAGCCGGACGTGAGATCGCGCCGTGCGACGAGATCGCCCAGGGCGCGCGTCCAGCGGTCGGCGCCGCGGGGCAGCACGGAGGCGGCGGGCGGGCCGGCCTCCCGCCCCTGCAGCGCCGGGCCGCCGGGGCGGAGACGCAGGGCCGCGGTCGTGGTGCCGGCCGGGGAGGAGAGCAACTCCTCCGGATAGCGGGTCAGTTCATGGGAGAGCGAAGTCCCCGGTACGTCCGAGTCGGTGAGCGTCATGCGGTCGCCGCGCGCGGTGATCTCCCGCCAGCCCGGCCCGGACGCCGCGCCCGCCGCGCGGAAGCCGACGTCCGCCGTGTCGCCCTCGGGCAGGGGAGCGGTCAGCCCGCACTCCACGCGCAGCGTGTCGAGCCCGGCCTGACCGGGCCGCACGCGCACCCGGCTGTCGCGCACGGTGAGCGGGACCGCGCGTCCGTCGACGCGCACCTCGCTGCCGCGCGCGGCCGTGGCGCAGCGCTGCCGCGCCCACGCGTCCCGGCCCAGCCGGTCGAGGTCCGGTCCGGCCTGGGCGGCCGGGATCTCCGCGAGGTCCTCGACATGGCGGACGCGGAGTTCGCCGGGCGCGGCGACCAGCCCGTCGTAGCGGTTGACGGTGAAGTTGCCGAGCGGGTGCGCGCTCGCCGCCGTGGCCGGGACCAGGACGAGCGCGCACGCGGCGGTGAGGACGGCGGCTCCGGCGGCGACGGAACGGCGGAGGATCACCGTGCCCCCTCCAGGTCCCTCAGCGCGGCACGGGCCGCACGGGCGCCGAGGGGGGAGAAGCCGGGGTCCAGCTCCAGGGCCGCCGTGAGGGAGGCGCGGGCGGCGCGGTCGTGTCCGGTGGCGCGTTCGATCATGCCGCGGTGGTAGAGGAAGGCGGCGTCGCGGTACCCGGTGGCCGTGGCCCGGCGGGCGTACGGAAGGGCCTCCCCGTCGCGGCCGTTCGCGTGCAGCGCCCAGGCGAGGGCGTCCGCGGCGTGCACGCTGTGCCGGCGGTCCCACGCGGCGCGGGCCGCGCGCAGGGCCTCCCCGGGGTCACCGTGGTCGGCGGCGGCGAGCGCGGTGTCGAGGTCGGCGTTCACACCCCCGGCGCGGGCCAGCGCGGTCCAGGCGTGGACCAGGGCGTACTGCGCACGGGCCTTCGCCCGGTCGCCGTCGGCGCCGCGGTCCTCGTACAGCTCGCCGAGGGCGACCAGCGGGCCGGGCAGCGGGGAACGGGCGACGACCCGCTCCAGCGCCTCGACGGCGCCCGCGCGGTCCCCGCTCGCGGCCTGGGCGCGGGCGCGGCCCTCCAGGGCGGGGAGGTGGTCCTCGTCGGCGGCGAGCGCGCGGGCGTAGTGGCGCAGGGCCGCCGGGTGGTCCCCCTGGTTCCGGGCGAGGTGCCCGAGCGCGGTCGCGACGTACGCCACGTCGGCGGGCGAGGACGCGCCGTCCAGGGCCCGCTCCAGCACCTCCCGCGCGGTCCGCACGTCGCCGCGCAGCTCCCGCACGTACGCGTACCGCGTGAACACGGGCACCCCGGGTCGCCTGCGGTCGGCGGTGCCGGCGGCCCGGGCCGCCTCGTCGTACCGGCCGAGCTCGACCAGGGCGTCGATGCGGGAGCACAGGGCGCGCTCGCTGTAGGGGTCCTGCTCCAGGGCCCGGTCGGCGTACTCCAGGGCGCCGGTGAAGTCGTGCCGGGCGGCGGCGAGCGCGGCCCGCCCGGCGAGGGCCTGCCCGTTGCCGGGGGCGAGGGCGAGGGAGCGGGCGAGCGCCCGCTCGGCCTGCGGGTAGCGCGAGGGGGCCCCGTCGGTCCGGGCCTGCTCGACGTAGGCGGCCCCCAGGTCGGCCCAGCTGCCGAAGTCGCGGGGCTGGGCGCGCAGATGGGCCTGGAGCGCGCGGATCCCGGCGTCGAGGTCACCGCCGGCGAGCGTACCGGGCGCGCGTGTCCCGGCCGCCGGTGCCGCGTCGGTCCCGGCCCGCTCCCCGTCCCGGCCGCCTCCCACCGCGACGGCCCCGGCGGTCATCGCGACGGCCAGCAGACCGGCGCACAGGGCGAGGTGGACCCCGCGCGAGTGCCGCGCGGCGGCGAACCGGCGCAGGGCGGCGACCCGTTGCCCGGCGGAGGCGGTGCCGGACGGCCCCGCGGTGCCGGTTTCCGTGCCGGTGCCGGCGGTCGGAGACGTGCCGTGCCGGTGGCCCGCCCGCCGCTCGGGCAGGTCCCCGCCGTCCCCGGCCCGTCGTCCCGCTCGCCGCTCCTGCCCGTCGCCCCGCCCACGCGCGGGGCCCGGCCCGCGCCGGTCGCCCGGTTCACGCGCGGGATCCGGTGCGTGCGCGTGGTGCGGTTCGGGCGCGTGGTCCGGCGCGTGTCCGTGGCCCGGTCGGGGCGCGCGGCCCGGCGAGCGGGTGGTCTCCGTCCCGCGTTCCCGGTCCGGCTCCGTCCCGTGCGCCCGGTCCGGCGGCCGGTGCCGTTTCCCGCCCCGGTCACGCCGGCGTGCCGCGCCCGGCGCTTCCCCGTGCCCGGGTTCCGGGGACGAGGGCGGCGCGGCGCCCTGTTCGTTCTCGCGGGCGCTGTCGTTCGTACGCGGAGGCATGACCTCTCCTCGGTCGCTCGCTGGGTGCGGGAGTCGGCGGCGCGGCCCGTGCCGTGGGGGACGGGAGGGAACGGGCCGCGCCCGTCGGTGGGCGGGCCGGGTCAGTACGCCCGGCGGCGCATCCGGCGCCACCACACCAGGGCCGCGCCGATCAGCAGGATCCCGCCGGCTCCCGCACCCGCGGACGCGGCGATCAGGGTGGTGTCGCCGGAGCCGTCCGCTCCCGCGGGCCGGAGCGCGTCACCGAGCTGGTTGCGCACGTCGTCGCCGCCGTCCACGCCCTCGGCGAGCGGGCCGCGCGACCCCTCCGTCGGATCGGCCAGGTACGGGAAGGCGGCGCCGAACTCCTTGTCGTTGGCGTCGACCGCGTCGCCCAGGTCGTTCTCCGCCCCGACCAGCTCCCCCTCGACGACCTGGAGCGCCGCGTCGATCACGTCGTCCGTCAGCCGTCGCCCGTTGGGGAAGCCCGCGTTGTCGCCGTCCAGGACGCCCAGCCGCTTCGGCTCCGCCGCCGGCTCGATCGACGTGTTGAGGCGGAGCATCTCCGACGGCGTCACGTGGGGCGGCCGGTTGAGTCCCTCGACGCCCTTGAGGAACACGTCGACCAGGTCGTCGCGCGGCTCGTCGGGCGCGTCGATCTTGTAGATCGCCTCGATGAGCTTCGGCAGTTCGGGCTGGGTGACGTTCTTCAGGAACCGGGCGTCCTCCCACGGCCCGGACGCGTTGAACACGTCCTTGTCCTTCAGCGGGTTGACGACCTCGTTGACCAGCGGGTTGCCCAGCCGCGAGACCTGGACGAACGTCCCCTCGGCGTTCTTGCGCTGCGTCGTCGACCAGATGCCGACGACCGGCCGGTCCGCCGACTCGGTGATCATGCGCGTCGGGACCTGGAGGGCGAGGGAGTTGACGTTGTACCCCTTGAGGGTGTCGTTGCCGACCTCGGAGAGGTTCCCGCCGTACAGCAGGTCGAAGACGCGCAGGTCGAGGAAGAACGGGTCGTCCGCCTGCCCGGCGAACGTCGTCGCACCGCCCGCCAGCTGGTGCACGGCCTGCTTCCGCAGGGTGCCGTAGTCCGGCATGGACGCCTTGCCGACGTTCGACGGCGCCACCGGAACGTCGTCCGCGATCTTCGTGCGGGACACCGGGTGCTGGTCCCTCAGCTTCAGCAGCTCGATGTCGTAGGTCTGCGTGATGTTGAGGTCCGGGTCGTCCAGGCTGGTGACCGGGCCCGTGTTGTAGAGGAACGTCCTGTCGTTCTTCGTGTGGGTGGTGAAGGTGTAGCGGAAGAGAACCTCGCCCTGCGCGTCGCCGTTGTTGTCGATGTGGATGTCGTACTGCGCGTCCTCGGCGAAGGTGAAGAAGTTCGGTCCGCCGGCCGGTTCCTCGAAGGGGATCCAGTTCGCGATGATCGTCGTCGTGTCCGGTTTGTCGGGACTGACGAACGCGTACAGGTCCGTGTTGTCGTACTGCGGAGTGCCCGAGACCAGCGGAGCCTCCCGGTGGCTGGAGGCGGAGGCCGCCCCCGGTTCCAGCGCGGTGGTGCCGGCGGCCGCGAGCCCTCCGGCGGCCAGCGCGCCGCAGATCAGGGTCGCGAGACTCCTGCGCCCCGCCCCGGTCCTGGAGTTAGGTGTCATGCCGTCCGTCCTCAGTGCCGACTTGCCTGACGCACCGGGATTCGGAACGGGTGGCGGACCGGATTGGTCGGACTTCCGGCAGTCCCCCCGGAGCCCGTCGACAGCCCCCGACAGCCCCCGGCAGCCCGCCGGCGGACCGCTGCCTCCGCGCCCGGCCGCCCGTGGCATTTCTTGCCGCCGGACCCGCGTTTTCGGCCCGCCGATCCGTAATTCCCTTCCGGAGGCGCGCTCGCCGCGCACGCCTCGTGCGATCGGGCGGCCCCGGCGGGGCCCGGAGGGGGGAGGGTGCGCGTTGGAGGCGGACGAGCTTCTGGTGCTGGTGGCCGGGGGCGACCACAAGGCGTTCGAGGAGCTGTACGGGCTGGTCTCCGGGCCGGTGTACGGACTGGTGCGGCGCGTGGTGCGCGATCCCGCCCAGTCCGAGGAGGTGGCCCAGGAGGTGCTGCTCGACCTCTGGCGCTCGGCCGCGCGGTTCGACCCCGGCCGGGGCAGCGCGCTGTCCTGGGTCCTCACCCTCGCCCACCGCCGCGCCGTGGACCGGGTGCGCAGCGCCCGCGCGGCCGGCGAGCGCGAGCAGCGCGAGGCCCGGCGCGCCGGCGGCCCCGCCTTCGACCAGGTCGCCGAGGAGGTCGAGGCCGGACTCGAACGCGAGTGGGTACGCCGCTGCCTGGACCGCCTCACCGCACTCCAGCGCCAGTCGGTCACCCTCGCCTACTACGACGGCTACACCTACCGAGAGGTGGCCGAGCGGCTGTCGCTGCCGCTGGGCACGGTCAAGACCCGTATGCGCGACGGCCTGACCCGCCTGCGCGACTGCCTGGGAGGCGCGGCATGAGCCTGCTGGCCCGACTGGTGCGCCGCGGGGAGCTGCACTCGCTCGCCGCCCCCTACGCGCTCGACGCACTCGAACCCGCCGAGCGCGTCCGCTTCGAGAGGCATCTGGCGTCCTGCGGCCGCTGCGCCGCCGAGGTGCGGGCCCTCGCCGAGGACGCCGTGCGCCTCGCCTGGTCCACGGCCGCTCCCGCGCCCGCCGCCCTGCGCGACCGGGTCCTGGCCGCCGCGCGGACCACCCCGCAGGACCCCGCGCCCCGGGAGACCGCCCGCGCGCGTGCGCCGCAACTGCCGCCGCACGTGTGGGGCGCCGCCCCCGTGCCGCGCGCCCGTGAGCGGCGCCGGGCGCCGCTGTTCGTGCCGTTCGCGACGGCCACCGCCGCCGCGGCGCTCGTCGTCGCCTCGCTGTTCGCCGTCCAGGCGGACCGGACCCGGGACCGGCTGGACGCCGAACGCGACCGGTCACGTGAGATCGCCCACGTCCTCGCCGCTCCGGACGCCCGTGCGAGCAGCGGCCGGGACGCGCGCGGCCGCACGATCGGAGTGATCGCCTCCGCATCGGCGGGAAGCGCGGTCGTCACCCTCGGCGGATACGACGACCCTCCGAACGGACGTGTGCGCCAGCTGTGGCTGATGCGCCCGGGCGCCGGACCGCGCTCCCTGGGGCTCTTCGAGGGCGACACGCCCCTGGTCGCCTCCGACCTCGAGGAGTCCGCTGCATCACTCGCGGTGACCGTCGAACCTGATGGCGGATCACCGCAGCCCACCGGCCAGCCCATCATCCAACTCGCCCTGAAAACGGTCGGATTCGGAGAGTGACCATCGCGTGTTCGTCAACCCCCTTACAGGGAAGGTGAATCCTGTGGCCTCGATACACGCGTGCCCGGACGGGGCGATAGGGTTACCCTGCCCGGGCCGGGTGGACTCGTACGGGTGGGGAGTGACATGGAACAGATAACAGTGCGCAGCAGGGCCAGGGTCCCTGCGATCACCTGCGGGAGCAGCGCGACCAGTTCGCGCCTCGACCGCCACCTCTCGGTGCTGGCGGGACCCGCCCTCCCGCAGCGGGAGACGGCCGAGGCGACGTCGCTGATGCGCGAGCTCATCGCGCGTGACACCGCGCACGACCGCGGCGCCAGGGGCGCGCGGGCACGGGCGAGCCGCGTCTCGCTCTTCGCTCCGCTGCGTCGGCTGCGCCGCTCCCTGTTCGGCAGCCGGTAGCGCACGCGCCCGGACGGTTCCGCCGTCCCGGCGCAGCGCCCCCGCCCGCGTCCGTCATCCCCGCGGCACGCAGTGGCGACCGGTGCGCTCCGAGCACGTCCCCTGGTCGGCGCCCCTGATCCCGCCCGGCAGCGAGCCGGGGGCTTCGCCGGCCCCTCCCGCCCCGGCCGCGCACCTCACCGCTTCCCGCGCGCGTACTGCCGCACCGCGAGGGGCACGAACACCGCCAGCAGCACCGCGCACCAGCCCAGCGACCCCGCGACCGGGTGCGCCACCGGCCAGGCCGCGCCCTCGGGCACGGGAGCGTTGCCGAAGAGGTCCCGCAGCGCCGTCGCCACCGCGCTGATCGGGTTCCACTCCGCGACCGTGCGCAGCCCGTCGGGCAGTCCCTCGGTCGGGATGTACGCGCTGGACAGCAGCGGCAGCAGGAAGGTCGCCCCGCCCAGCTGACCGGCCGCCTCCTCGTTCCGGGTGAGCAGCCCGAGGAAGATCCCGATCCACACGCACGCGAACCGGAACAGCAGCAACAGGGCGACGGCGCCCACCGCTCCGAGCGCGCTCCCCTCCACCCGCCAGCCGACCGCGAGCCCCACCAGCAGGAACGGCACCGTCCCGGCCGCCGTGACCACCACGTCCGCCGCCGCCTGCCCCACCGGCACGGCCGCCCGGCTCACCGGCAGGGTGCGCAGCCGGTCCGTCACCCCGCGGTGGACGTCCTGGGCCGACTGGAACATGCCGGTCATGACACCGCCCGACGCGGTCGCCACCAGCAGTCCCGGGACCAGGAAGGAGCGGTACTCCGCCCCCGGCACGGCGAGCGCGCTGCCGAAGACGTAGCCGAAGAACAGCAGCATGCTGACCGGCATCGTCTGGGTGAGGACCAGCAGCCCCGGATTGTTGCGCATCCGCCGCAGCTGCCGGCCGAACATCGCGGTGCCGTCGTACGCCCATGTGCTCATGCGGCACGCTCCTCGTCCTCGGCGGGGTGGTCGGAGGGGGTTCCCGGTCCGCCGACGAGCCGCAGGAACACGTCGTCGAGGGTCGGCGGCCTGAGGCTCGCGTCGAGCAGCGGCACGCCCGCCGCGTCCAGCGTGCGCACCAGGCGCGGGAGCGTGAGCGTCGGGTCCCCGGTGACCGCGCCGACGGCGTTGCGCTCCCGGTCGAAGGACGGCTCGGCGCCCGTGAGCCGGTCGAGCACCCCGGCGGCCGTCACCAGGGCGTCCGCGTCCGCGACGACGACCTCGACGTGCGTCCCGACGAGCGACTTGAGCCCGGCCGGCGTCCCGGTGTGCGCGACCCGCCCCCGGTCCACCAGGGCGATGTCGTCGGCGAGCCGGTCGGCCTCCTCCAGGTACTGGGTGGTGAGCAGCACGGTCGTGCCCTCGCCGGTCAGCTCGCGCACCGCGTCCCAGACCGGGGTGCGGCTGGCCGGGTCGAGCCCGGTGGTCGGCTCGTCCAGGAACAGCACCTCGGGCCGGCGGACCAGGCTCGCCGCCAGGTCCAGCCGGCGCCGCATGCCGCCGGAGTAGCCGGACGCCGGCCGGTCGGCCGCCTCCGTCAGCCCGAAGCGGTCCAGCAGCTCCGCGGCCCGCGCCGCCGCCCCGCGCACCCGGTGCAGCCGGGCGAACAGCCGCAGGTTCTGCCGCCCGGTGAGGTCCCCGTCGATCGAGGTGTCCTGTCCGGTGACGCCGATCCGGCGCCGTACGGCGGCGGCCTCCCGCACGAGGTCGTGGCCCGCGATCCGCGCGGACCCCGCGTCGGGCCGCAGCAGGGTGGTCAGCAGCCGCACCGCCGTCGTCTTGCCCGCCCCGTTCGGCCCGAGGACCCCGCACACCGTCCCCTCGGCCACCGCCAGATCCAGCCCGCGCAGGGCGCGGACATCGCCGAAGCGCTTCTCCAGACCCTCACTAAGTACAGTGTACGTAGTAGTCATGGGCCGACCATAGCGCACTACGTACGCCGTACGTAACTACGATGGTGGGCGAGGTGATGACCGATGACGGGCCGAGCGGCCGAACCCGAGGTGATCTGGGCGCGCCCCGAGCGCACGGGCCGCGGACCGAGGCCGGCGTACACGCGTGCCGACATCGCGGCGGCGGCGGTGCGGATCGCCGACGCCGAGGGGCTGGACGCGGTCTCCATGCGTCGCGTCGCCGCCGAACTGGGCTGCGGCACCATGTCGCTGTACAACTACGTCCCCCGCAAGGAGGACCTGTACGAGCTGATGGTGGACGCGGCCGGCGGCGAGCACGAGCTGTGGGAGCCCCGCGGCGACTGGCGCGCCGACATGCTCCGGGTGGCGCACCGGACCCGAGCGCTGATGCACCGCCACCCCTGGCTGCCGCGGCTGATGTCACCGGTCTACGGCTTCAGCCCCAACGCCCTGCGCTACCTCGAGCACTGCCTGGCCTGCCTGGACCCGCTCGAGGCGCCCTACGGCACGAAGCTGGAGCTGGTCGCGATGCTGAACGCCGTCGTGACCTCGTTCGTCGCCAACGAGCTCGCCACCGCGGAACGCGCCCGCTCCCTGCCCTGGAGCGAGGAACAGGAGAACGCGATGCGCGGCGCCTACCTGGGCGGCCGGATCGCGACCGGCGCGTACCCGAGGATGGCGGCGGCCTTCGCGGAGGACCCCGGGCCGATCGACCTGGAGGCCGTGTTCGAGCGGGCGCTGGGCCGGGTGCTCGACGGCTTCGCGCCGCGGCGGTGAGCGGGCCCGGGCGTCAGACCAGCGCCAGCTGACCCTCGGGCCCCTCCTCGTGGGCGTCCAGTACCGAGGCGGGCCGGCGCGCGGAGGGCGGCACCGGGAGGACGCCCGCCTCGCGCAGCTCGGCCGACGTGATCGGGTCGGGCGGCGCCGGGTCGGCCAACGCGGCCCGGCGCGGGTGCAGTTCGGCGAGCAGGGTGAGGACCGTGACCAGTTCCAGCAGCTCCGAGGTCCAGGCCTGCGGCCAGCCGGCCGGACGGATCGCGGCCAGGGTGCCCGGCTCGGCCTCCTCCGTGCGGGCCGCCAGCCACCGCTCCAGCACCCGCACCCCGCCCACCTCGAAGTCCCAGGCCCCGGGTGGCACCGGGGAGATGCGGCCCCCGTCCAGCGACAGCGCCTCCTCGTCGCGGTCGTAGTGCACCGCCGACGGACGGGAGGGCAGCGGGGCGCGGACGTAGGGGCGGCGCCCGCCGGGGAGCCGGGGACGCTCCCCGTCGCGCCGCATCAGCCACAGCGTCCGGCGGCCCACCTCCACGCCCCGCTCCCACGTGCCGGCGTCCCCGGTGAGCGGGACCACCGGCCCGCCGGGCAGGACGTGCGCCACGGCCATCGTCCAGGCGAGGACGTCGGCCGGGGACACCGGGTGGCCGAGCCGCGCCGCCAGGTGCGCGCACAGGCCGGGGGCCAGGTTCGGTTCCGCGCCCCCGGGGCGCCGGTACAGCGGGCGGACCCGGCCGGGGCGGAGCAGCGGGAACAGGGAGGTGGCGAGCAGCGGGGGGCCGGGGGAGCCGAAGGCCCCGGGGGCCTCGACGACGAAGACCTGCCGCTCGTCCGCCACCCGCCACAGCTCCGGGCGGGCCGCGTCGATCAGCCGCTGGTCGGGGATCAGCCATTGCTCGTCGAACGGGGCGTGCAGCACCCGGACGGGCTCCGGGCACGGGCCGGAGGCGCGGACCAGTCTCTCCGTGCCGCCGCCCCCGCCCGGCAGCCGGCCGACCGCCGTGTGCGGCGTCCGGGAGCGCGTCGGCCGGAACAGGGCCTCCCGGTCGGGCCCCTCGGCCTTCAGCAGGGCGTTCCAACGGGCCTTCAGGGACGCCGCGTCGGGGGCCGCCGGCCACTCCCGGCCGAGCCGCGGCGGTGCGACGGACCACGGCATGAGGTCCGCCAGCGGCGGGGCGTCGTCATGCGTCACGCCGGGCATCGTACGACGTGCGGGAGGGGCGGATCAGGTGGCGTCCAGGGTCACCGTGAAGGAGAAGCGGTCGCCCCGGTAGTTGATGACGGCCACGTCCAGGGCCCGGCCGTCGGTGTCGTACGTGACCCCCGTGTAGTGCAGGATCGGGCTGAGCAGCGGCACCTGGAGCAGGCGGGCCGTCTCCGGGTCGGCGAGCCGCGCCTCCACCGTGTCCGTGATCCGGCTGATGTCCACCCCGACGGCGTCGCGCAGCACCTTGGTCATCGGCCAGCGCACGAGGTCGTCCAGGTCGATCCGGGCGGCCAGTTCGGGACGGACGTAGTTGCGGGCGTGGTTGGTCGGTTCGCCCGTCTTCTCGTCGCTGCGCAGCCGGTGGTAGGCCGCCGCCTCGGACAGGTCCGGGAAGTGTTCGGCGACCTCGGCGGGTATCGGCGCCAGGCCGTGTTCCAGCAGCTCGGTGGTCATCCCGGACTGCTGGGCCACGATCGCGTCCACCGAGCCCAGCAGGCGGACCGGGGCGCCCCGCCTGGCGTCGGGTTCGATGAACGTGCCGCGTCGGCGGTGACGGGTGATCAGCCCCTCCTCCTCCAGCTCCTTCAGCGCCTGCCGCATGGTCAGCACGCTCACCCCGTAGTGCCCGGCCAGCTGTTCCTCGGTGGGCAGGCGCAGCGGGTCCTGCGGCGAGCGGCCGAGGATCGAGGCGCGCAGCGACTGCGACACCTGGTACCAGAGCGGCAGCTTGCGGTTCAGGACGATCGAGTCCGGAGCGAAGGAGGTCACGGGCTATCCGTACCTGTCGGAACAGGTTCAGTGCAACGGCCGGAAGTGACGCTCCAGGCCCTGCCACACGTCGTCGTAACCCTGCTGCAGGTGCTCCGCCCGTGCCGCCTGGGGCGTCAGGGACACCGGCCAGCGGGTTTCGAACATGAAGGCGAGACCGTCGTCGATCTTCTGCGGACGCAGGTCCGCGGCGCTCGCCCTCTCGAACGTCTCCCGGTCGGGGCCGTGCGCCGACATCATGTTGTGCAGCGATCCCCCGCCCGGCACGAAGCCCTCCGCCTTCGCGTCGTAGGCGCCCTCGATCAGGCCCATGTACTCGCTCATCACGTTCCGGTGGAAGTACGGCGGCCGGAAGGTGTCCTCACCCACCAGCCAGCGCGGGGCGAAGACCACGAAGTCCACCCCGGCGAGGCCGGGGGTGTCGCTCGGGGACGTCAGCACCGTGAAGATCGACGGGTCCGGGTGGTCGTAGGAGATGGTGCCCATCACGTTGAAGCGGCGCAGGTCGTAGACGTACGGCACGTGGTTGCCGTGCCAGGCGACGACGTCGAGCGGCGAGTGGTCGTAGGTGGCCGACCAGAGGTTGCCGCAGAACTTGTTCACCACCTCCACCGGCCCCTCGACGTCCTCGTACGCGGCGACGGGCGCGCGGAAGTCCCGGGCGTTGGCGAGCCCGTTGGCGCCGATCGGGCCGAGGTCGGGGAGCTGGAAGGGGGTGCCGTAGTTCTCGCACACGTAACCGCGGGCGGTCTCCTCGAGGAGCTCCACGCGGAAGCGCACCCCGCGGGGGATCAGCGCGACGTGGCCCGGCTCCGCGTGCAGCAGTCCGAACTCGGTGCGCAGCAGCAGCCCGCCGCGCTCCGGGACGATCAGCAGCTCGCCGTCCGCGTCGCCGAAGACGCGGTCCATGGAGGAGGTGGCGTGGTACAGGTGCACGGCCATGCCGGTGCGCTGGGTGACGTCGCCGTTGCCGCCCAGGGTCCACAGGCCGGCCAGGAAGTCGGTGCCCTCGCCGGGCTCCGGCAGCGGGTTCCAGCGCAGGCGGTTGGGGTCGGGCACCGTCTGGGTGAAGGGCGCGGTGCGGATCGCTCCGTTGGCCGTGCGGGTGAACGCCGGGTGGGCGGCCGACGGGCGGATCCGGTACAGCCAGGAGCGGCGGTTGTGCGCCCGCGGCTCGGTGAACGCCGTACCGCTCAGCTGCTCCGCGTACAGCCCGAGCGGTGCGCGCTGCGGCGAGTTGCGGCCCTCGGGCAGGGCGCCCGGGACCGCCTCGGAGCTGTGCTCGTTGCCGAAACCGGAGAGGTATTCCAGTCCCTCGGCGGTCTTGCGCGCGTCCCCGCTCATGTTCGCTGCTCCCTTGCGACGTGATTCCTATGGGTCACCGTAGGATTGCGTTTTCCCCGGCGCAAGGGGGCCGCGTGATCTCGGACCGGGTGTTTCCGGCCGTCGTCGTCCCCCGGTGCTCTCCTCCGCGCCGTCCTCCTCTCGGCGGAGGACGCGGAACCCGACTCCAGGTGGATCCGGGAGATCGGACCGGTGTTCTACGCTCCCCGGCATGTCGTGGACGCGGAGACTGAGCACCG
The DNA here is from genome assembly GCF_014203535.1 of Streptomyces griseomycini. Taxonomy (GTDB): domain Bacteria; phylum Actinomycetota; class Actinomycetes; order Streptomycetales; family Streptomycetaceae; genus Streptomyces; species Streptomyces griseomycini. Next base: position 364,911 of record NZ_JACHJI010000008.1, on the reverse strand, counting down.
CGCTCGCGGTCTGTGTCGTGCTGCTGGCCGGATCCGCGGGCTGTGGGTCCCGTGACGCCCAGGGGCGGGACGGGGGGTCGCCCTCGCCCGTCGGCGAGCTCCTGGACGAGCGGGACGAGGAGGGGAGGCCCTACCGCGAGGTGGGCGGCGAGGGCGCGCCCGAGGTCGGCGTCGAGGTCACGCCCGACACCGACGGCGACTGGGACGTGCGGCTGACCGTGCGGAACTTCCGCTTCTCGCCCGAGGGGACGGGCCGGCGGGCGGCGGCCGGCCGGGGCCTGGCGCACCTCTACGTGAACGGCCGCCTCGTCGCGGCGCTGCGCACCCCCGAGTACCGCCTCTCCGCCCACTTCGTCCCGCGCGGCACGCACCAGGTCACCGCCCGCCTGTACGCCGACGACGGCTCGGTGTGGGCCGTGGACGGGGAGCCGGTGGAGAGCACGGCCGACATCACGGTGTCGGAGCAGGACCCGAGTGCGGATCCGAGTGCGGGCGCGAACGCGGGACCGGCCGCCGCGGTGGGCGGAACGGACCGCCGGAGCCGTACCGGAGGGCGAGGTTCACCGGAGGATGCCGAAGGGGCATCATGAGTGCCGTGCCCCACGCGACATCGCTCCGCCGAGCGCCTGTGCAGCGGCGCAGCGCCGAACGGCTGGCCCGGATCCTCGACGCCTGCGCCGAGCTCCTCGACGAGGTCGGCTACGACGACCTGAGCACCCGCGCCGTCGCGCAGCGCGCCGGTGTGCCCATCGGCTCCGTCTACCGCTTCTTCGGCAACAAGCGCCAGATGGCCGACGCGCTGGCCCAGCGCAACCTGGAGCGCTTCTCGGAACGCGTCGGCGAGCGCCTCGAGGACGCCGGTGACCGGGGCTGGCGGCACGCCATGAACGCCGTGATCGACGAGTACCTGGACATGAAGCGCACCGCGCCCGGGTTCTCCCTCGTCGACTTCGGCAACCAGATCCCGGTCGGCACCCGCCGGGCCGAACCCAACCACCGCGTCGCCGGCCGCCTCACCGACCTGCTCTCCGGCTACCTGGGCCGCGAGGCCGCCGACGAGGACCTGCGCCGCACCTTCCTGGTCGCCGTCGAGACCGCCGACGCCCTCGTCCACCTGGCGTTCCGGACGGCGCCCGAGGGGGACGAGAAGGTCATCGCGGAGCTGCGGGAGATGCTGGGCGCCTACCTGGCGCGGGTGCTGGACTGAGCGCCCCCGCGGCCGGTTCCGCACCCCCGTCCGCGCCAGGCCCTCCCCTCCGTCCATACCGGTCGGTATGCTCGGCTCGTCCGTGAGTCACCGTGCCGCCGTACCCGGGAGGTCCCGTGTCCCGCACCGCCCTTCGTATCTGCCCCCTGTGCGAGGCCACCTGCGGCCTGGTCCTCACCGTCGACGACGGCCGGGTCACCGGCGCCCGCGGCGACCGCGACGACGTCTTCAGCAAGGGGTTCGTCTGCCCCAAGGGCGCCGCCTTCGGGGCCGTGGACTCCGATCCCGACCGGCTGCGCACCCCGCTCGTCCGCGTGGACGGCGAGCTGCGCGAGGCCACCTGGGAAGAGGCGTTCGACGCCGTGGCCGCCGGGATCCGGACGGTCGCCGAGCGGTACGGCCCGGACTCCGTCGGCGTCGTCCTCGGCAATCCCAACGTCCACACCGTGGCCGGCGCGCTCTACCCGCCCGTGCTGCTCGCCGGGCTCGGCACCCGCAGCCTGTTCACCGCCTCCACGGTCGACCAGATGCCCAAGCACGTCTCCAGCGGGCTGCTCTTCGGCGACGCGAACGCGATCCCGGTACCCGACCTGGACCGCACCGACCACCTGCTGCTGATCGGCGCCAACCCACTGGAGTCCAACGGCAGCCTGTGCACCGCCCCCGACTTCCCCGGCCGGCTCAGGGCGCTGAAGGCCCGCGGCGGCACCCTCACCGTCGTCGACCCGCGCCGCACCCGCACCGCCCGCCTCGCCGACCGGCACGTCGCCGTCCGCCCCGGCACCGACGCCCTGCTGCTCGCGGCGATGGCGCACGTCCTGTTCGACGAGGGCCTCGCCGATCCGGGAGACCTGGCGCCGCACCTCGACGGGCTCGACGAACTCCCGGCGGCGCTCGCCGACTTCACGCCCGAGGCGGTCGCCGGCGCCTGCGACGTCGACGCGGCCGTCGTCCGCACCCTCGCCCGCGAACTCGCCGCCGCCCCCACCGCCGCCGTCTACGGCCGCATCGGCAGCTGCACCGTCCCGCACGGCACCCTCGCCAGCTGGCTCGTGGACGTCCTCAACGTCCTCACCGGCAACCTCGACCGGCCCGGCGGCGCCCTCTTCCCGCAGGCCGCGACCGACAGGACGCCGCGCCCCGCCGGACCCGGCCGCGGCTTCGCCCTCGGGCGCTGGCACTCCCGGGTGCGCCGGCACCCCGAGGCCAAGGGCGAACTGCCGATCTCCGCCCTCGCCGAGGAGATCGACACCCCCACCGACGAGGGCGAGCCGATCCACGCCGTCATTGTCGTTGCCGCCAACCCGGTCCTGTCCGCCCCGGACGGCGAACGGCTCGACAAGGCCCTCGGCTCCCTCGACTTCATGGTCAGCGTCGACCCGTACCTCAACGAGACCTCACGGCACGCCCACGTCGTCCTGCCGCCGCCCCCGCCCGCGCAGAGCCCGCACCACGACTTCGCCTTCAACACCCTGGCCGTACGCAACCAGGTCCGCTACACCCGCCCCGCCGTCCCGCTGGAGCCCGGACGGATGGCCGAGACGGAGATCCTGGCCCGGCTGGTCCTCGCGGCGACGGGCATGCACGGCGCCGACCCCGCCGGTGTGGACGCCCTGGTGATCGACCGGACCCTCGGCAAGGCGGTGAAGGAACCCCACTCCCCGGTGCACGGCCGCGACCCGAAGACGCTCGCGGACCTGCTGACCGGTGAGAACGGCCCCGAACGGCGACTGGACATGATGCTGCGCCTCGGCCCGTACGGTGACGGCTTCGGCGCCGACCCGGACGGGCTCACCCTCCAGAAGCTGCTCGCCCACCCGCACGGCATCGACCTCGGACCGCTGCGCCCGAGGCTGCCGCAGCCGCTGCGGACCCGCAGCGGGAAGGTGGAGCTGCTGCCGGAACCGATCGCCGCCGACCTCCCGCGGCTGCGCGCCGCCCTGGACGAGCGCCCCGGCGGACTCGTCCTCGTCGGCCGCCGCCACCTGCGCTCCAACAACAGCTGGCTGCACAACGTGCCCGTCCTCACCGGCGGCTCCAACCGCTGCACCCTGCACCTCCACCCCGAGGACGCCGAACGCCTCGGCGTACGGGACGGGGAGCCGGTGCGCGTCAAGGGCGCCGGGGGAGAGGTGACCGCGCCCGCCGAGGTCACCGACACGGTGCGCCGGGGCGTGGTGAGCCTGCCGCACGGCTGGGGACACGACCGGCCCGGCACCCGTACGCGGCACGCCGCGGCCGACCCCGGGGCCAACGTCAACCAGCTCCTGGACGGCGGCCTCCTCGACCCGCTGTCGGGCAACGCCGTCCTCAACGGGATCCCGGTCGAGGTGGCCCCGTTGACCGCCGCCGTGACCGAAACGTTCGAGGCGCTGACCTGAGCAAAGCCGTGACCTGGGGTTTTGCGCTTATTGCTCGCACGTCAACGTCTTGTTAACGCAGCTTTGCGGCACCTAACGTCGTCGCACCGCCGGCCCTGGTGGGATGTTCAAGGGCGAACGTTAGGTGTCCACTCATGCTGACCATCCTCGGCTTCGCCATGATCGCGACCTTCCTGGTCCTGATCATGGTGAAGAAGATGTCGCCGATCGCGGCGCTCGTGCTGATCCCCGCGCTGTTCTGCGTGTTCGTCGGCAAGGGCGCGCACCTCGGTGACTACGTCATCGACGGCGTGTCCAGCCTCGCCCCCACCGCGGCGATGCTCATGTTCGCGATCGTCTACTTCGGCGTGATGATCGACGTCGGCCTCTTCGACCCGATCGTTCGCGGGATCCTCCGGTTCTGCAAGGCGGACCCGATGCGGATCGTCGTCGGCACCGCGCTGCTCGCCGCGATCGTGTCGCTGGACGGCGACGGGTCCACCACCTTCATGATCACCGTCTCGGCGATGTACCCGCTGTACAAGCGCCTGAAGATGAGCCTGGTCGTGATGACCGGCGTCGCCGCCATGGCCAACGGCGTGATGAACACCCTCCCCTGGGGCGGCCCGACGGCCCGTGCCGCCACCGCGCTGAAGCTCGACGCGAGCGACATCTTCGTCCCGATGATCCCGGCCCTGCTGGTCGGCCTGCTGGGCGTGGTCCTGCTGGCGTACGTGCTCGGCCTGCGGGAGCGCAGGCGGCTGGGCGTGCTGACGCTGGACGAGGCGCTGGTCGGGGAGGAGGCGGAGCGGACCGAGGCGGTTCTCGTCGGCGCGGGCGGCGGTGCCGGCAGCGGCGGGAGCACCACGGCGGCCGGCGGTTCCGGCGCCGGCACGGACGCCGGCGCCGACGCGGAGGACGACGACTTCCGGGGCCTCGACCCGAACCGCCCCACCCTGCGTCCCGGGCTGTACTGGTTCAACGCGCTGCTCACGGTCGCCCTGCTCACCGCGATGATCATGGAGTGGCTGCCGATCCCGGTGCTGTTCCTGCTCGGCGCCGCGCTCGCGCTCACCGTCAACTTCCCGCACATCCCCGACCAGAAGGCCCGGATCGCGGCCCACGCCGACAACGTCCTGAACGTCTCCGGCATGGTCTTCGCCGCCGCCGTCTTCACCGGCGTCCTCCAGGGCACCGGGATGGTCGACAGCATGGCCGAGTGGATGGTGGACGTCATCCCCGAGGGCATGGGCCCGCACATGGCCCTGGTCACCGGCCTGCTGAGCCTTCCGCTCACCTACTTCATGTCCAACGACGGCTTCTACTTCGGTGTCCTGCCGGTGCTCGCCGAGGCCGGCGCGGCGCACGGGGTCTCCCCGCTGGAGATGGCCCGCGCCTCCCTGGTCGGCCAGCCGCTGCACATGTCCAGCCCGCTCGTCCCCGCGGTGTACGTCCTGGTCGGCATGGCCAAGGTCGAGTTCGGCGACCACACGCGGTTCGTGGTGAAGTGGGCGGCCCTGACCTGCCTGCTGATCCTCGCGGCCGGAATCCTGTTCGGGACCATCTGATCCCGGCTCAGCCGAGAACGCTCCAAGGAGGACCCGATCATGGCGCCCGGTGGGAACCGCGGCTGGCTGCTCCGCCTCGTCATCGCCTTCGGCTTCGCGCAGGGGGCGGTGTCGATGGCCCGGCCCGCCGTCTCCTACCGGGCGCTCGCGCTGGGGGCGGACGAGCAGGCGGTCGGCGTGATCGCGGGCGCGTACGCGCTGCTGCCGCTGTTCGTCGCCGTACCGCTCGGCCGGCGCACCGACCACGGCCGCTGCGCGCCCCTGCTGCCGGCCGGCGTGGTCCTCATCTCCGGCGGCTGCGCGCTGAGCGGGCTCGCGGACTCCCTGTGGGCGATGGGCCTGTGGAGCGGGGTGATGGGCCTCGGCCACCTCTGCTTCGTCATCGGCGCGCAGTCGCTCGTCGCCCGCCAGTCGGCGCCGCACGAACAGGACCGCAACTTCGGCCACTTCACCATCGGCGCCTCCCTCGGCCAACTGGTCGGTCCGATCGCGGCGGGCGCGCTGATCGGCGGCTCCGACATGGCCGGCACCAGCGCGCTCGCCCTGCTGGTGGCGGGCGCGGGCGCGGCGGTCGCCTGCACCTCGCTGTGGCGCATCGAGCAGCCGGCGCCGGCCGTCTCCCGCGCGGCGCCGGGCGAGCGCGTCCCGGTCGGGCGCATCCTGCGGGCCCGGGGCGTTCCGGCGGGCATCCTCATCAGCATGGCCGTGCTGTCCGCGACCGACATCCTCACCGCCTACCTCCCCGTGGTCGGCGAGCACCGCGGCATCGCCCCGTCGGTCGTCGGCCTGCTGCTCAGTCTGCGGGCCGCGGCCACCATCGCCTGCCGGCTGGTCCTCACCCCGCTGCTGCGGCTGCTCGGCCGCACCGTGCTGCTGACGGTGACGTGCCTGCTGGCCGCGGTGCTCTGCGCGGGCATCGCGGTGCCGGTCCCGGTGTGGGCCCTGGCCCTGATGCTCGCGGTGCTCGGCTTCTGCCTGGGCGTCGGCCAGCCGCTGTCGATGACCACGGTGGTCCGGGCCGCCCCCGCCGACGCCCGCTCCACGGCCCTCGCCCTGCGCCTGACCGGCAACCGCCTGGGCCAGGCCGCCGCTCCCGCGGCGGCGGGCCTGATCGCGGGAGCGGCGGGCGCGGCGGCGCCGTTCGTGATGCTGGGCGTCCTGCTCCTGCTGTCCTCGGGCGTCGCCCTGCGCACCCCCTCCGGTCCGACGGGGGACCGGCCGTCCGGCCGGAGGCCCACCCGCGACCGCTCCCGGTGCCGTACGACCCGCTGAGCGGCGACCGTGGGCGCTCACGTGCTGACAGGATGGCGGGACCACGCGCGCGTACGGGGCCGCACGCCGAGGGCCGGACGCCGTACGCCCCACGAGAGGAACCCCATGCTCACAGTCGTCCTGTCCGGTGTGCTCCTGGTCGTCATCGGCGGATGCGCCTGCGTCGTCTGGGCGGCGCGGGGCGGCCCGCGCTGGGCGCGCGGCGTGGCGAGGGCGACCCTGCTGGCGGGCGAGGTGCTCCGGGTGATCCGTCCGCGCGCGGGCGCGCGGAGCGGATCCACGACCGACTCCGACGGCGGGGAGGGCTGACGCGGAGCAGGGGAGGGGTTTGCCGCCCCACGCGCTGAATCCTGGCGTCCGCTTTCTCGCGGATCGGACGAAGTGCCGAGATCCCGTCCCGTGTCTTCCCCCGGCCGCCTACATTCCGTTAGCTTCCGTGACTCACACGCCCCGTACGACCCGCACGGGGCGTCCGACCGCGGAGCACCAGCGCCCTGATGAGCCCCCGGGGGCACCCTCATGACACGCGCCATCTCCCTGCACGACGTGAGCAAGGCCTACACGCAAGGCGTCCGCGTGGTGGACCGGTTGTCGCTGGACATCGCGCCGGGCGAGTTCCTCGTCCTGCTCGGCCCGTCCGGCTGCGGCAAGTCCACCGTGCTCAGGATGATCGCCGGCCTGGAGGACATCGACGAGGGACAGCTCTTCCTCGACGGGGAATACGGCAACGACCTGCCGCCCTCCGGCCGGGACATGGCGATGGTGTTCCAGAACTTCGCCCTGTACCCGAGCATGACCAGCCGCGACAACATCGGCTTCCCGCTGCGCATCGAGGCGCCCGGCACCGACCCGGCCCCGCGCGTGGACGCCACCGCCCGCATGCTGGGCATCGAGGACCTGCTCGACCGCTTCCCCGCCCAGCTCTCCGGCGGGGAGCGCCAGCGGGTCGCCATGGGCCGGGCCATCGCCCGCCACCCCTCCGCCTTCCTGATGGACGAGCCGCTGTCCAACCTGGACGCCAAGCTCCGCAACCATCTGCGCGCCGAGATCTCCCAGCTCACCCGGGAGCTGGGCGTCACCACCGTCTACGTCACCCACGACCAGTCCGAGGCGATGTCGCTCGGGGACCGCGTCGCCGTCCTGCGCGGCGGAGTCCTCCAGCAGGTCGGCACCCCGCGCACGGTGTACTCGCTGCCGAGCAACGTCTTCGTCGCCGCCTTCATCGGCACCCCGCGCATCAATCTGCTGCGCGGTCTGGTCCGCGCCCCGCTCGACGGGGCGATGACCATCAGCCTGGGCAAGCAGTTCCTGCGGCTGCCCGAACCCCTCTGCCTGGACCACCAGTTGCTGCGCGTGCAGCAGGGCCGCGAGGTCATCGTGGGCCTGCGCTCCGAGGCCGTCCGCATCGCCAAGCCCGCCGCCGCCCGCCCCGGAGAGGTGGCGCTCACCGGCCTGGTGGAGCACGTGGAGTTCCAGGGCCACGAGGTCCTCGTCCACTTCAACACCGGCTCCCGCCCCGCCGTCGTCCCCGAGCTGGAGGCGCCGCGCCCCCGCCCCGGCCGGCCCGCCCGGCGGCGCCGCGAGGGCACGGTCCTGGAACGCCTGCGGGAGCGGGCCGGCGCGTTGCGCGCGGGGCCCGTGGCGACCCTGGACCGGCCCGAGCGGGCGGAACCGGCGCCCGCCTCCGCCGAGCCGCGCGTGCCGGGCGACCTCATCGTCCGCACCACCCCCGACATCCGCCTCCGGCACGGCATGCAGGTGCCGCTCCTGGTCGATCTCGCCCACCTGTTCGTCTTCGACCAGCACGGCGAACGCATCTGCCCGAACCCGGAGCGCCTGCCCGATCTGGAGGAGTGACACCGGCGCACGGCCCGATCATGGGGTGGGGCGTCCGCTCCCGGAGGCCCCTCTGGCGCAGAAAAACTAACGTCGCTAGTTTATGTGCCGGACGACGACGCCCCCTCGGAGGAAGCGCGATGAAGGCATACGACGGCATGTACATCGACGGCTCGTGGCGCCCCGCCGCCGGACCGGACGTGATCGAGGTCGTGGACCCGGCCGACGAGCAGGTGATCGCCACGGTCCCCGCGGGCACCGTGGAGGACGTCGACGCCGCCGTGCGCGCCGCCCGCGCCGCCCTCCCGGCGTGGGCCGCCACCCCGCCCGCCGAGCGCGCCGCCCGCCTGACCGCCCTCCGGGACGCGCTCGTGGCCCGCCAGGACGAGATCGCCCGGACGGTGACCGCCGAACTCGGCGCGCCCCCGAAGCTCGCGCAGACCGTCCACGCCGGCCTGCCGGTCGCGGTGGCGGGTTCGTACGCCGAGCTGGCGGCCGCGTACGCCTTCGAGGAGAGGACGGGCAACTCCACGGTCCTCCACGAGCCGGTCGGCGTGGTCGGTGCGATCACCCCCTGGAACTACCCGCTCCACCAGATCGTCGCCAAGGTCGCCCCCGCCCTCGCCGCCGGCTGCACGGTCGTCGTCAAGCCCGCCGAGGACACCCCGCTGACCGCCCGGCTCTTCGCCGAGGCGGTGCACGAGGCCGGGGTCCCGGCGGGCGTGTTCAACCTCGTCACCGGCCTCGGTCCGGTGGCCGGCCAGGCCCTCGCCGAGCACCCGGACGTCGACCTGGTCTCCTTCACCGGCTCCACCGCCGTCGGCCGCCGCATCGGCGCGATCGCCTCGGGCATGGTGAAGCGGGTCGCCCTGGAACTCGGCGGCAAGTCCGCCAACGTCATCCTGCCGAGCGCCGACCTGGCCCGCGCGGTCAACGTCGGTGTCGCCAACGTCATGTCCAACTCCGGCCAGACGTGCAGCGCCTGGACCCGCATGCTGGTCCACCGGGACCGCTACGACGAGGCGGTGGAGCTCGCCGCGGCCGCCGCCGCGAAGTACGGCGACCGCATCGGCCCGCTCGTCAACGCGGGACAGCGGGAGCGCGTGCGCGGTTACATCGAGAAGGGCGTGGCCGAGGGTGCCCGCCTGGTCGCCGGCGGCCCCGAAGCCCCGCGCGAGAAGGGCTACTTCGTCAGTCCGACCGTCCTCGCCGACGTCACCCCGGAGATGACCGTCGCCCAGGAGGAGATCTTCGGCCCGGTCCTGTCCGTCCTGCGCTACGACGACGAGGAGGACGCCCTGCGCATCGCCAACGGCACCGTCTACGGCCTGGCCGGCGCCGTCTGGGCCGGCGACGAGGCGGAGGCGGTGGCCTTCGCCCGCCGGATGGACACCGGCCAGGTCGACATCAACGGCGGGAGCTTCAACCCCCTCGCGCCCTTCGGCGGTTACAAGCAGTCGGGCGTGGGCCGCGAACTCGGCGTGCACGGCCTGACCGAGTACCTCCAGACCAAGTCCCTCCAGTTCTAGGGGAGTCGTATCCGTCATGGCTGTCCGCGCCGCCGTTCTGCCCGCCGTCGGTTCACCGCTGGAGATCACCGGCATCGACCTTCCCGAACCCGGTCCCGGCCGGGTCCGCGTCCGGCTCGCCGCCGCCGGGGTCTGCCACTCCGACCTGTCCCTGTCCGACGGCACCATGCGCCTGCCGGTCCCGGCCGTCCTCGGCCACGAGGGCGCGGGGACCGTCGTCGCCGTCGGCGAGGGCGTCACCCACCTCTCGCCCGGTGACGGCGTCGTCCTCAACTGGGCACCTTCCTGCGGCACCTGCCCCGCCTGCGCACGCGGTGAGGTCTGGCTGTGCGCGGGCGCCCTGGACGGCGCCGCCGAGGTGCACGCCCGCCGCGCCGACGACGGCACCGAGCTGTACCCCGGGCTGAACGTCGCCGCGTTCGCCGAGGAGACGGTGGTGCCCGCGTCCTGCGTCCTGCCCGCCCCGGACGGCGTCCCGCTCGCCGACGCCGCCCTGCTGGGCTGCGCCGTGCTCACCGGCTACGGCGCGGTCCACCACTCCGCCGGGGTGCGACCGGGCGAGACGGTCGCCGTCTTCGGCGTCGGGGGAGTGGGGCTCGCCGCGCTCCAGTCGGCCCGTGTCGCCGGCGCGTCGACGATCGTCGCGGTCGACGTCTCCCCGGAGAAGGAGGAACTGGCCCGGTCGGCGGGGGCCACCGACTACCTGATCGCCTCGGACACCACCGCCCGCGAGATCCGCGCCCTCACCGGCAAGCAGGGCGTGGACGCCGCCGTCGAGTGCGTCGGCCGGGCGAGCACCATCCGCACGGCCTGGGACTCGACCCGGCGCGGCGGCCGCACCACGGTCGTCGGCATCGGCGGCAAGGACCAGCGGGTCACCTTCAACGCCCTGGAGATCTTCCACTGGGGCAGGACCCTGTCCGGCTGCGTCTACGGCAACTCCGACCCCGCCCGGGACCTCCCGGTCCTCGCCGAGCACATCAGGGCGGGCCGCCTCGACCCGGGCGCCCTGGTGACCGAACGGATCACCCTGGACGGCATCCCGGCCGCCTTCGACACCATGCTCGCCGGCAAGGGCGGCCGCGCCCTGGTGGTCTTCTAGAGCGCGGCCGCCGGAGCCCGGTCCGGGGCGGCCGCGTCACGCCGGCCCGGACGTCCGGCCGGCCCGCGGCTCCCCGGTCTCCTGCCGGGAGGCCGGCGCCGCACCCGGTCCCGTCCCCGCCCGGGAACGGGACCGCGACACCGCCACGCCCGCGAGGCACAGGACGCCGCCCACGAGCGTGAGCGGCCCCGGCACCTCGCCGAGCGCCAGCCACGACATCAGCACCACCAGCGCGGGCACCGCGTACGTGGTCGCCCCCATCCGGCTCGCGGTGGTCCGGGCCAGCGCGTAGGCCCAGGTGGTGAAGGCCAGGGCGGTCGGGAAGACGCCCAGGTAGACCATGTTGAGCGTGGCGGAGACGGGCGCGTCGGCGGCCTCCCGCACGAGCTGTCCGGCGAACGGCAGGCACGCCACCGCCCCGACCAGACACCCGTACGTCGTCACCTGCAGGGGACTCGCCGCACCCAGCGCCGGCTTCTGCGCGACCACCCCGGCCGCGTACGCCACGGCCGCCAGCAGGCACAGCACCACCCCGAGCACCGAGGCCCCGCCCTCGCCGGACATCGACAGCCCCACCGTCACCGCACCGGCGAACGACACGGCCATCCCCGCCAGCAGCCTCGGCGGCGTCGCGTCCCCGAGCAGCCGGGCACCGAGCAGGGCGATGAGGATCGGCCCGATGTTCACCACCAGGGCGGCCGTACCGGCGTCGACCTGCTGCTCGCCCCAGTTGAGGGCCACCATGTAGAACCCGAACCAGAGCAGCCCCGATATCAGGATCCCCCGCCACGCCGACCGGGGCGGGGGCCCCTCGCGCCGCAGCAGACAGATCGCCCCCAGCGTCAGGGCACCTGCCAGCAGCCGCCCGAGGGCGAGCGCCCCCGGCGAGTACGCGGCCCCCGCACTGCGGATCGACACGAAGGCGGAGGCCCACAGCACGACGGTGACACCGGCCGCGCCGGCGGCGAGCACCTCCGCACGGCGGGCGGGACGCGGGAGGGAGACGTTCATCATGCTCCTGACGGTTAGGAGGGGAGAAGGCGGGAAGCCCGTGGATCTCGGACGCGGAGCCGGCCGGGGACGGCCGGGAGGGGGCACCGGTCAGCGCAGGGCCTCCGCCGCGATCCCCAGCAGTTCGGACAGCGCGCGCTCGCCCGCGTCCGTCACCTTGACCGCGCGTTCGGAGCCGATGCGGACGCACCACCGCGCCTGGAGGGCGTGCCGGCACAGGGCCGCGCCCGCGGCCCCGGCGAGGTGGGGCCGGCGTTCCGTCCAGTCCAGGCAGGCACGGACCAGCGGGCGCCGGCCGCGGCGGTCGAGGGCGATGCCGGCCGTGTCGAACCACCGCAGACCGGCGTCGGTGAGCGCGAACCCGGTGTCCCGGCGCAGCAGTCCGCGCGCGGTGAAGGCGTCCGTGACGGCGATGCCGAGCCGGCCGGCGAGATGGTCGTAGCAGGTGCGGCCCCGGGCCATCGCCGAGCCGGCGGTCGACTCCCGCAGGGTGCGCGGGCGCCGGACGGCGGTCCCCGGGGCGACCCGTGCGGCCAGCTCCTCCACCAGCTGGGCGGCCGTCGCGTCGGCCAGCCGGACGTACCGGTGCCGTCCCTGGCGTTCCTCGGACAGCAGCCCGCCCGCGACGAGCTTGCCCAGGTGCTCGCTCAGCGTCGACGCGGCGACACCCGCGTGCCGCGCCAGCTCGCCCGCCGTCCAGGCGCGTCCGTCCAGCAGCGCCAGCAGGCACGCGGCCCGGGTCTCGTCGGCGATCAGCCCGGCGAGCCGCGCCAGCCCGGCGGCCCGGGGGTTCCTCGTGGTCATGCCCTCCAGCATGGGGCACGGACACTTCGGCGCCCGCCGAAGTCATCGCGCCGTCCGCGGTCCCGTCCTGCCCGTGGTCCCGTACCGCCCGCGGTTCTGCTCACGCGGTGCCCCGCACCTGCTCGTACTGCCGGGCCAGCCCGTCCAGCAACGCCGTCAGCCCCGTCTCGAAGGCCCGCTCGTCGATCTTCTCCTGCTGCTCGGCGAGCAGATGGGCCTGCCCGAGGTGGGGGTAGTCGGCGGGATCGTAGGCGCTGGCGTCGTCCACGAAACCGCCCGCGAAGGAGCCGAGTGCGGAGCCCATGATGAAGTACCGCATCAGCGCGCCGATGGAGGTGGCCTGCGCGGGCGGCCAGCCGGCCTCGACCATCGCGCCGTAGACCGCGTCGGCGAGCCGCAGCGCCGCCGGCCGGCGGCCGGGACCGCGGGCGAGCACCGGCACGATGTTGGGGTGGTCGCGCAGCGCGGTCCGGTAGGACACCGCCCAGTCGTGCAGCGCGGTCCGCCAGTCCCGGCCGTCCTCGAACATCGACAGGTCGACCAGTGCGCTCACCGAGTCGGCGACCGCCTCCAGGATCTCGTCCTTGGTACGGAAGTGGTTGTAGAGCGAGGGCCCGCTGACCCCCAGCTCCGCGGCGAGCCGGCGCGTGGAGACGGCCGCCAGGCCCTCCGCGTCCACGAGCGCACGGGCCGTCTCGACGATCCGGTCGGTGCTGAGCAGGGGCTTGCGCGGTCGGGCCATGGCGCACATAGTAGGGCTGCCACTGTAAACTAGCAGTGCTAATTTAAATGTACGGACTTCAAGCGGCTTTCACATGGGGGACGCGGTATGAACCTGGAGCTCAGTGAGGAACAGGAGGCCGTCCGGCGGCTGGCCCGCGACTTCGTGGAGCGCGAGGTCGCCCCGCACGCCGCCGCCTGGGACCGGGCCGAGGAGGTCGACCGCGGCATCGTGAAGAAGCTCGGCGAGGTCGGGTTCCTCGGGCTCACGATCGACGAGGAGTACGGCGGCTCGGGCGGTGACCACCTCGCGTACTGCCTGGTCACCGAGGAACTGGGCCGCGGCGACTCCTCGGTGCGCGGCATCGTCTCCGTCTCCCTCGGCCTGGTCGCCAAGACCATCGCCGCCTGGGGGAGCGAGGAGCAGAAGCGGACCTGGCTGCCGGGGCTCACCTCCGGCGCGTACGTCGGCTGCTTCGGCCTCACCGAGCCGGGCACCGGCTCCGACGCCGGCAACCTCTCCACCCGCGCGGTGCGCGACGGCGACGACTACGTCATCGACGGCACCAAGATGTTCATCACCAACGGCACCTGGGCCGACGTCGTCCTGCTCTTCGCCCGCTCCACCGACGCCCCCGGCCACAAGGGCGTCTCCGCCTTCCTCGTCCCCGCCGACACCCCCGGCCTGACCCGCCGCGCCGTCCACGGCAAGCTCGGCCTGCGCGGCCAGGCCACCGCCGAACTGGTCCTCGAGGGCGTGCGCGTCCCCGCCTCCGCGATGCTGGCCCCCGAGGGCAAGGGCTTCTCGGTCGCGATGTCCGCCCTCGCCAAGGGCCGGATGTCGGTCGCGGCGGGCTGCGTCGGCATAGCCCAGGCAGCCCTGGACGCGGCCGTGCGCTACGCCGGCGAGCGCGAGCAGTTCGGGAAGGCCATCGCCCGCCACCAGCTCGTCCAGGAGCTGATCAGCGACATCGCCGTCGACGTCGACGCGGCCCGGCTGCTGACCTGGCGGGTGGCCGACCTGATCGACCGGGGCCGGCCCTTCGCGGTCGAGTCCTCCAAGGCCAAGCTCTTCGCCTCGGAGGCGGCCGTCCGCGCCGCCAACAACGCCCTGCAGGTCTTCGGCGGCTACGGGTACATCGACGAGTACCCGGTCGGCAAACTCCTGCGCGACGCCCGCGTGATGACCCTGTACGAGGGCACCAGCCAGATCCAGAAGCTGGTCATCGGCCGCGCCCTGACCGGGGTCTCGGCGTTCTGAGTACGCGTCTGAGTATCCGAGCGGATGTGGCGGCGGCCACATCCGCCGATCCTTGTCCCCATGAGCGACACACCGGTCAAGCAGCAGAGCACGGCCGCCTTCTACGGTCAGGCCGTCGCGTCCTTCGCGGTCGCCCTGGGAGCCACCGCGATCGGTATCTTCAACCTCCGGACCGACGCCTGGGTGCGCGCCTTCCTGGCCGTCGCGGTCCTGTACCTCGTCACCTCCGCCTTCACCCTGGCCAAGGTCGTCCGCGACCGCCAGGAGGCCGGGCAGATCGTGAACCGCGTCGACCAGGCGCGCCTGGAGAAGCTGCTCGCCGAGCACGACCCCCTGCAGAAGCTGTGACGGCGGGCTCGCTAAGCGCCCGCTCACCCTCGGCGGTATGGTGTTACCCCTGCCAGTGAATGGGGTGAGCGATGAGCACGGTGGAGGAGACGGCCGGCGGTGAGGCGCAGCCGTGGGACGAGGTCACGCCCGATGCGGCCCGACGGCTGCTGCTCGCCGCCGTCGAGGCGTTCGCGGAGCGCGGCTACCACGCCACGACGACCCGTGACATCGCGAGCCGCGCCGGGATGAGCCCGGCCGCGCTTTACATCCACTACAAGACCAAGGAAGAGCTGCTCCACCGCATCAGCAGGATCGGCCACGAGAAGGCCCTGGAGATCCTGCGCACGGCGTCCCGCACCGGGGGCGGCCCGACCGAGCGGCTCGCCGAGGCCGTCAGCTCCTTCGTCCGCTGGCACGCGGGCGGCCGCACCACCGCCCGGGTCGTGCAGTACGAACTCGACTCGCTCGGCCCCGACGCCCGCGCCGAGATCCTCGGGCTGCGCCGGAAGGTCGACGCCGAGGTGCGCGGGATCATCGAGGAGGGGGCGCGCTCCGGCGAGTTCGACGTCATCGACGTGCACGCCACCACCCTCGCCGTGCTCTCCCTCTGCATCGACGTGGCCCGCTGGTTCAACGTCGACGGCCCCCGCACCCCCGAGGAGGTCGGCGCGCTCTACGCCGACCTCGTGCTGCGGATGGTCGGGGCCCGGGGCCCCGGCGCCGCTCAGAGGTAGTAGCGGGCCACCGACTCGGCCACGCACACCGGCTTGTCGCCGCCCTCCCGCTCCACGGTGAAGGCGGTGGCCACCTGGACGCCGCCCGGCACCTCGTCGACCGCGGTGATCGTCGCGGTGGCGCGCAGCCGCGAGCCGACCGGGACGGGGGCCGGGAAGCGTACCTTGTTCGTGCCGTAGTTGACGCCCATCTTCACGCCCTCGACGGAGATCAGCTGCGGCCCGAAGAGCGGAAGCAGCGACAGGGTCAGGTACCCGTGCGCGATGGTGGTCCCGAAGGGCCCCGCGGCGGCCTTCTCCGGATCGACGTGGATCCACTGGTGGTCCCCGGTGGCCTCGGCGAACAGGTCGATCCGCTTCTGGTCGACCTCCAGCCAGTCGGTGTGCCCCAGCTGCTCGCCCACCGCCGCCTTCAGGTCGTCGACGGACGTGAAGATCCTCGGCTCTGCCATGTCCCGGCCTCTCGCGTCACGTAGTCGCATGCGCGTCGCTGCACACATGCCTAAGCAACTGCTTAGCATGGTCGGCGGCGCGGCCCCTGTCAACGGACCGGGCGCCCGACGGGCCGGTAGGCTCCGAGGGGTGCCCCAGATTCCAGAGAAGATCCACGAGCTCACGGTCGGCCAGCTCTCCGCCCGCAGCGGCGCCGCCGTCTCCGCCCTGCACTTCTACGAGTCCAAGGGCCTGATCAGCAGCCGCCGCACCTCGGGCAACCAGCGCCGCTACAGCCGCGACACCCTGCGCCGGGTCGCCTTCATCCGGGCCGCCCAGCGCGTCGGCATCCCGCTCGCCACGATCCGCGACGCGCTCGCCGAGCTCCCCGAGGAGCGCACGCCCACCCGGGAGGACTGGGCCCGCCTCTCCGAGGCCTGGCGCGCCGAGCTGGACGAGCGCATCAAGCAGCTCAACCGCCTGCGCGACCACCTCACCGACTGCATCGGCTGCGGCTGCCTCTCCCTGGACACCTGCGTCCTGTCCAACCCGGACGACGTCGCCGGTGAACGCCGGACGGGTTCCCGCCTGATGGTCGAGAGCGGCACCGCGGGACAACGCCGCGCACGCCGGGAACGCGCACCGGAGAGGACCCGCTGACCGCCGGCACCGGCACGGCGACGGGCTCCCGGACGGGGCCGCCGCCCCGGCGGGGCCCCGCCCGCCGTCCCGGAACCCGCGCGACCGCACCCCGCGACGCCCCGCCGCCCCGGGCGGTGTGCGCCCGGGGCGGCGGCCCCGCAGGGGCGGGCACGAGGAGCACGCGGGGCGGCCCGCCGTGCGCCCGTGACGCCGTGGGCGACCGCGGCCCGACGGCGCCTTCGGGCCCGGGCCGGCGGGCACCCGGGGACGGCCCCGGCGCCGCGCGTCGCCCCGCTCACTCGTACTCCGTGGCGCCCTTCCGGGTCAGGTACGCCGGGCTGACCGCCTTCGCGATGGCGCGGCCGCCGGTCACCGCGCTGTACCGCTCGACGGCCGGGCGGATCACCACGCCCTCCCGCAGGTGCAGCTCCCGCCCGGACACCGTCTCGCGGCCGGTGGCGGCCTCCAGCACCCGCTCACTGTCGTACGGGCCCTCGAACAGCCGCGGCACCAGCGGCAGCCGCCCCCGCAGCAGTTCCGCCGCGTCCAGCCAGCGCACCTGGCCGTCGATCTCCGCGGACACGTCGAACACGGCGTACCCGAGGGTGTCGCGCCGCCCGTCCGCGCCGTACGTCAGGTCCTGCACCCCCGCGCCGTACACCTCGCCGAAGACGCCGACGCGCCGCGCCCCCAGCCGCTCGGCGAGCTCCGCCGCCGCCTCGGCGACGCCGTGCCCGCGCACCGCCCGCCAGTACAGGTTGCGCGGGTCCTCCTTCAGCGCCAGCGACCGGGAGCCGAACCCCTTGGAGGAGACGTGCACCCGCTCCTCGCCGGCGACGTACGTCAGCAGGCAGGCCGAGCCGTGCAGCTTCTCGGTGAGCACCACGGGCTCGCCGGGGGCGAACATCTCCGGGTAGCGCTGGATGTTCTCGATGTCGACCCACGGCAGCAGCTCGGGCGCGGACTCCACCTCGCCGTTCATGGTGGGCGGTACGGGCGGCACCCACTTGGTGATGCCGAGCAGCTCCGCGAAGTCGGTGCCGTCCGCGGCCGCCTTCACCAGGTCGACGTCCGCGAGTGCCTTCGGCCGGCACACGATGCCCTGCGACAGCTCGCCGCGCAGCCGGACCGCCTTGACCCGGTCGTGGTTGCCGCCCGCCAGGCGGCCGGTCAGGCCCAGCTCCTCGATCAGGCCGGCCGGCAGCACGGCCTGCTCGGGTATGTAGAGCGCGGCGTCCCCCGTGCGGTAGGCGCCCTTGGCGACGACGGCCCGGTACAGGCCCACCTGGGCCAGCTCGAGGGCGTCGGCGCCCGGATGCTCATGGACGGTCAGGACTTCGGCGGTGACGCGCAGCGTCGACATCGGGACTGCTCCTACGCTTCTCGGGTGCGTTCCGTCGCGCCCAACTGTCCGTGGGAGAAAGAGGTGGAGCGACCGGTTTACGACCTGTTACGGTCGGGCCGCCGACGCCCGCGCGGGGCGCGCCGTCAGCCGCCCGCAGCCGTCGGCCGCGCGCCGTGCGGTGCGATCCGCGGTCCGTCCGCCCCGGTGCGGTCCCGTGCCCCCGCCGGGCCCGTCCGTGGATCCTCGCCGCCTCCGCCACCGGCTGGGCGTCGGACTCCGCCGCCCGTCCGTCCGGCAGGAACAGGGTGTCCTCCAGGCCGATGCGGGTCGCGAGCCCCAGCCGGCCCGCGCGGCGCAGCACGGGCCAGGCGCCGCCCTCCTCGCCGTGCAGCAGGACCGGCGGACCGTGCACGAGGTCCAGCTCGGACAGCAGGGCGTACGCGGACCGCTCGGCGCTCGCCGCGTCGGGGTCCGTCACCTCCGCCGGCGCCCGTGCCGCCCCGGGCGCGAGCGGCGACGCGGCGAACCGCGCCGTCCCGTCCGCACCGGACCACAGGCCGGCCTCGACGCCGATGCCCGGGTCCATGAGCGCGGCGGCGACCTCCTCGGCGCCCGGCCCGTGCCAGTTGACCGAGGCGTGGTCGGGCGGCTCGGACAGGTCCGCCCGGCTCCGTACCCGCTCCAGCCGGGCCGCGGGGTCGGGCTCCGCCCAGGCGCCCGTCGTGACGCCGACCGCTACCGGCTCCGGCAGGCGTGCCCGTATCGCCTCCAGCGTCCTCGCCGGCACCCGCGGCGACAGCGTCTCCCGTCCGCACGGCGTCCGGGGGTGGACGTGGAGGTCCGTCGCCCCGGCCGCGACCGCCTCCGCCGCCGACTCGGCCATCGCCTCCGGCGACGACGGCACCCTCGTCCCGCCGGCCGCGCTCCGGGACCCGTTCGGACACATCTGCACCCGTCGGCTCCCCGCCCCGTCCGCGCACCGATGATCTCCGACGGGGACGGCGGGGGTGCGGCGTCTCCGCCGCACCCCCGCCGTCCCCGGTGCTCCCTACTCCTCGGGCGCCCTCGGGCGCTCCTCAGGCCGACACCAGCAGCCTGGCCCGCCTGGCGTCCGCCAGGGCCTCGGGGGTGAGCACGGGGCGCGGCACCAGGATGCCGCAGTCCGCGCAGACCGGGCCCGCCGACGGCTCGTGGTCCAGGCCGTACCGCCACATGAGCCGTTCCCCCCGGCACACGGGGCAGGCCGAGCCCGGCTCGCGCTCCAGCGCGGCGATCAGCCGCCGCAGCACCTCGGCCAGCGGCTCGCGCGGATGCACCCGTGGATCGTCGCACCAGGCCACGCCGAAACCGCCCCAGGTCAGCCGGTGCCAGTCGTCCACGCTGCCCGGCCTGCGCAGCCCGTCGTGCTTCTCCTTCCTGCGTCGCTCGGCGAACTCGACCTCGTAGGCCAGCCAGACCGCCCGTGCCTCCTCCAGCTCCTCCAGTGCGGCCACGAGCCGCGCCGGGTCGACGGAGCGGTCCTCGGGGTCGAACCCGGCCCGCGAGCACAGATGGTCCCAGGTCGCCCTGTGTCCGTAGGGAGCGAACCGCTCGAGGCACTTGCGCAGCGAATAACGCCGCAGTGCCAGGTCGCACCGCGGATCTCGGACCTGTCTCGCCAGACTCCGGAAACCGGCCATCGTCCTGCACCTCCGTCACACCTGCACCTGTAGTCCGTCACTTCGGCGTCGTCGAACGGACGTCGCCGAATAGACGTGTCGACACGCGAATCGGCTCCATCCTTTTTCCGATGGCCCCCATCAGCCGGCCGCGGGGCTCGTGCGCCAACTCCCGTGGCCCGTGCTTCAGTTGTGGTCGTCCGTGCCCGGGCACGCTCACTTCCGCCCCGGGGTGCCGGCGGTGACGCACCGCCCTCACCCCGTCGGGAGGAGCCCTCCACGCCCCGGCACGCCCTGCGCACCGACCCCGACGGACTGAGAACTCCCCGCGCGGTCCACGGGTTCCTGAAGACCGCGTCGATATGCGTGCCGATCGCGCCGATCTCGCCCCCGAGGCTTCGAGCGCTCCCGGCCGGAACAGAGGAACCGCAGGTCAGGTGGCATGAGAAAGGCGGGCCGGTCCCTCCCGGCCCGCCCGGGGTCCGCTCGGCGGTACACCCGCCCGAGGCCCGCTCAGCGGTACAGCAGGTACTCCCGGCGCGTCCTCCGGAACGCCGCCAGCTCCTCCTGCCAGCCGGCCACCACCTCGTCCGTGTCCGCGCCCGCGTCGATCATCGTGCGCACCCGCGTGGAGCCGGTGAGCTTGTCGATCCAGTTGTCCGGACGCCAGGCGAACCCGTCCCACACCCGCTTGGCCGTGATCAGCAGCCCGATCCCGGTGCGCACGGGATCGAACGCCTCCCGGTCGTGCACGTGGAGCTGCACGCCCCCCACGGTCCTCCCCTGGAACTTGGAGAACGTGGGCGCGAAGTACGCCTCACGGAACCGCACACCCGCCAGCCCCAGCCCGTTCGCCCCGTCCGCCCAGCGTCCGTCGATCCCCTCGGCGCCCAGCAGTTCGAACGGCCGGGTCGTCCCGCGCCCCTCGGACAGGTTGGTGCCCTCGAACAGGCACGTCCCCGAGTACACCAGCGCCGTCTCGGGCGTCGGCATGTTCGGGCTCGGCGGCACCCAGGGCAGCCCGGAGGCGTCGTGGAAGTCCGACCGCTTCCAGCCCGACATGCGCACGGTCTCCAGTTCCACCGGCTCCCGGAGGAACTCGCCGTTGAACAGCAGTGCCAGCTCCGCCACCGTCATCCCGTGCGCCTGCGAGATCGGCTGCCGCCCGACGAAGGTCGCGAACTCCTTGTGCAGCACCGGGCCCAGCGCCGCCCGTCCCGTCACCGGGTTCGGCCGGTCCAGGACCACGAACCGCTTGCCCGCGAGCCGTGCCGCCTCCATGCAGTCGAACAGGGTCCAGATGTACGTGTAGAAGCGCGCGCCCACGTCCTGGATGTCGAAGACGACCGTGTCCACGCCGGAGGCGGTGAAGACGTCGGCGAGGGGCTGACCGCTCTTCAGGTAGGTGTCGTAGACGGGCAGTCCGGTCGCCGGGTCGTCGTGGCGGCCCTCGGAGCCGCCCGCCTGCGCGGTGCCCCGGAAACCGTGCTCGGGGCCGAAGACGGCGATCAGGTCCACGCGGTCGTCGGCGTGCATGACGTCCACGATGTGCCGTGCGTCCCGGGTGATGCCCGTGGGGTTGGTGACGACGCCGACCCGCTGCCCGTCGAGCGGCGCGTAACCCTCCGCGGCGAGCCGCTCGAACCCGGTGCGCAGCCTCCGGCCGCCTCCTGCCGGGGTCCGCCCGCGGGCCGCGTGCGCCGGGGCGGCGGACGCGGCCACCGCGGCCGTGGTGGTGGCGAGCAGGCTCCGTCTGGACAGCTTCATGCGGTGACCTCCGTGATCGCGGCGGGTGTCATGAGCACGCACGCTAGCGCGCCTGACGGCCCCGGGGAACGAACCGGACCGACCCTGTTCGGGTGGCCCCTTCCACCGTGCATACCGACCGGTTAGTCTGGCGCGACGAAGTCACCGCCGCAGCCGTCGCACGGCCGGAGCCGAGACGCGCGGGGAGCGTACGGCGGTGCCGGGAAGCCGCGTCGAAGGAGACCGATGGTGGAAGCCGTGCAGGGTGCGAAGGTGGTCGTCACGGGGGCCGGGGGCGGCATCGGGGCGGCGCTCGCCCGCCGCTTCGCCGGCCAGGGGGCCCAGGTCGTCGTCAACGACCTGGACGCAGGCCGCGCGAAGGCCGTCGCCGAGGAGATCGGCGGCATCGCCGTCCCGGGCGACGCCTCCACGGTCGTCGCCGAGGCCCGTGACGCGCTCGGCGGCACGGTCGACGTCTACTGCGCCAACGCGGGCGTCGGCCGGGACGGCGGGGAGCCCGGCGGCCCGCTCGACGAGCAGGGCTGGGCGCTCTCCTGGGACGTCAACGTGATGGCGCACGTCCGCGCGGCGCACACGCTGCTCCCGGACTGGCTGGAGCGCGGCGACGGCCGCTTCGTCTCCACCGTCTCCGCCGCCGGACTGCTCACCATGATCGGCACCGCCCCCTACAGCGTCACCAAGCACGGCGCGTACGCCTTCGCCGAGTGGCTGTCGCTGACGTACCGCCACCGCGGCGTGAAGGTCCACGCGATCTGCCCGCAGGGCGTGCGCACCGACATGCTCGACGCCAGCGGCAGCGCCGGCGACCTGGTCCTCAAGCCGACCGCGATCGAGCCGGAGGACGTGGCCGACGCCCTCTTCCGGGGCATCGAGGAGGACCGCTTCCTGATCCTGCCGCACCCCGAGGTCGCCGAGTACTACCAGGCCCGCGCCACCGACCCCGACCGCTGGCTCACCGGCATGAACCGCATCCAGCAGCACTGGGAGACGACCCGGTGACCGGTTCCCGCCGCGCGGCCCGTCCCCGGCGCGGCCTCCTCGCCGACGGCCGCCCGGCCCACCCGGGGACCGACGCGCTCAGCGCCTCCGTCGCCGGTCGCCGCGCCGCCCGCGGCCCGGAGCGCGGGAACCGGGCGGCGGCCCCGCTGCAGCACTCCCCGCTCCTCGTCCTCGCCCCGCCCGGCGCGTGGGAGGCCGGGGCGGTCGTCGTCCCCGTCGACCCGATGCACGAGTCGGGCGAGGCGACGCACGTCCTGCGGGACGCCGGCGCGGCCGCGCCCGTCCGCTCCGGCCGGGCCCGGCGGGCGTACCCGCGCGACACGGCCGCCGGCCCGCCGGTGCGGACCCTGCGTACCCTCGAGCGGCTCCCCGGGGCCCCGGACGCCGACGGCCCCACGGGGACGATCCGTGCCGGCCACGAGGCACGGGGGCGGGGCGGGCCGGGCGTTCGCGGGACTCGGCCCGGCGGGCCGGAATCCCCTCACCGCGGCGAGAGGGGGAGGCCGGACCCCCGGTGTGGCCCGCCCCCTCACGGCGCGGCCCCACGGTCGGGCCGTCGGCGGGTCCCGCCCCGCCGGCCGCCCACCGGTCCGTGAGCCGCGACCGCTTCTCCTCCTTCCGGGGGACCTCTTCCGGCGCACCGTCCC
This sequence comes from Streptomyces griseomycini, assembly GCF_014203535.1. Taxonomy (GTDB): domain Bacteria; phylum Actinomycetota; class Actinomycetes; order Streptomycetales; family Streptomycetaceae; genus Streptomyces; species Streptomyces griseomycini. The sequence goes on along the minus strand of NZ_JACHJI010000008.1, from coordinate 341,687 downwards.
CTGCGCCGGGACCCTCCCGGACGGCGAGCCGCGCACCGGCTCCACGGACCCCGGGGGGGGCGTCCTCCGGAGGACGCTGCGAGGCGCGGCCGCGCGAGGTCGGGGACGTGCCCCACACCCGCCCGGCGGGTACCGCGTGGGGCCCGTCAAGGCCCTCACCGGCCCGCGCCCCGGCACCGAGGCGGACCCGGACGCGCTCGCCTGGTACCGCAGGGAGAAACTGGCCGCCTACACGTGTCCGCGTCAGGTGGGGGTCCTGCCCGACTTGCCGAGGACGGCCAGTGGGAAGATCCTCCGTCGGGAACTGCGTTCCCTGACGCACGACGACCGACAGCGACACGGAAAGGCGGGTGGCGGCAGTGCCCAGGACGACGGACGGTGACAGGACCCCTGTGCCGCAGCGGCTCCTGGCCGCCGCCACCCGGCTCTTCGCCGAGCAGGGCTACGACCGCACCTCCGTGCAGGAGATCGTCGAGGCGGCCGGCGTCACCAAGGGGGCGCTCTACCACTACTTCGGCTCCAAGGACGACCTGCTGCACGAGGTGTACGCGCGCGTGCTGCGCCTCCAGCAGGAACGCCTGGACCACTTCGCGGACGCCGACGAGCCGATCGAGAAGCGGCTGCGGGGCGCGGCGGCCGACGTCGTCGTCACGACGATCGAGAACCTCGACGACGCGTCCATCTTCTTCCGCTCCATGCACCACCTCAGCCCGGAGAAGAACAAGCAGGTGCGCGCCGAGCGCCGCCGCTACCACGAGCGCTTCCGCGCGCTGGTCGAGGAGGGCCAGGAGGCGGGCGTCTTCTCCAAGGCCACCCCGGCCGACCTGGTGGTCGACTACCACTTCGGCTCCGTGCACCACCTGTCGACCTGGTACCGCCCCGACGGCCCGCTCAGCCCGCAGGAGGTCGCCGACCACCTGGCGGACCTGCTGCTGCGGGCACTGCGTCCGTGAGGTCCTCCCGGCCGCCCGTCGGGTGATCGAGCAGGACCGTCGCCGCGGGGTCGCGCGGCCGCGGCCCGCACCAGTTCCACCAGCAGCCCGGCCCGCGTCACGTCGCAGGTGATGCGGCGGCGCAGTCCGGTGGGGGGTGCCTCCCCGCCCGAGCGGAGCCGAGGTCCCGGGGGAGCGCGGCCGGCCGCCGTACGGCCGTCTCCGGACCGGTTCCCGCGCGGAAGTCCACGAACGGCTCCTCGGCGAGGTCCCTGATCAGCGTCCGCCCGGCCGCCGCGAGCGGATGCCCCGGCGCGGCGATCAGCACCAGCTCCTCGTGCCGGGCCGCGTGCACCGCCAGCCCTTCCGGCAGCTCCCGCGCGTCCGGCGCGGGACACGCCGGATCCGGCTCGCCCGCCCGCAGGGCCCCGGCCGGCTCGTCCACCGCGGCGTCCCGCACGGGAGCCTGGGTCCCGGGGAACTCCCGGTGGAGGAGGCCGGTTCGCCGGGCAGGCCGACACAGGCCAGTGTCCGGACGGTGCCGGCGTCCACCCGGCCGGTGTGCGGTCCGGCCACCGCCGCCACCGCCTCCCGCGCGGGCTGCGCCCCGGCCGGCAGCGCGCGTCCCGCCTCCGTGAGCACGACCCGCCGTCCGGTGCGCTCGAACAGACCGGTGCCCCGCTCGCGTTCCGGAGCGCGGACCGAGGTGCTGAGCGCCGACCGCACGATCAGCCCGGCGCGCGCGGAGGCGGCGAGGCCGCCCTCGGTGACGACCGCCACGAAACGGCGGAGCCGCCGGATCTCCGTCCATCGATCCCGGAGACCGGCCCCGGCGAAACCATCTGCTGGACCGCGGGCCGGGCGGGAACCGGTGCTGACGGCATGGACTTCGTGCCGGCCCTCCGGCCCACCGCCCACGCCCCCGACACCCCCGCCGCACCCCGCCTGGCGGCCCGCCGGCTCCCGCGCCTGCGCGACTTCCTGCGCGCGCTGACGGACCACACGCCGTCCGGCGGCTACCGGCGTCCTACAGGTACTTCTTCAGCTCCCGCCGCGCCAGCGACCGCTGGTGCACCTCGTCCGGGCCGTCGGCGATCATCAGCGTGCGGGCCCCGGCGTACAGCTCGGCCAGCGGGAAGTCCTGGCTGACCCCGCCCGCGCCGTACAGCTGGATCGCGCGGTCGAGGATGCCGACGACCGTGCGCGGGGTGGCGATCTTGATGGCCTGGATCTCGGTGTGGGCGCCCTTGTTGCCGACGGTGTCCATCATCCAGGCCGTCTTCAGCACCAGCAGCCGCAGCTGCTCCACCGCGACGCGCGCGTCGGCGATCCAGTTCTGCACCACGCCCTGCTGCGCCAGCGCCTTGCCGAAGGCGTCCCGGGACACGGCCCGCCGGCACATCAGCTCGATCGCCCGCTCGGCCATGCCGATCAGCCGCATGCAGTGGTGGATCCGGCCGGGACCGAGCCGGGCCTGGGCGATGGCGAAGCCGCCGCCCTCCTCACCGATCAGGTTCGACACCGGCACGCGCGCGTGGTCGAAGACCACCTCGGCGTGTCCGCCGTGGTAGTGGTCCTCGTAACCGAACACCTGCATCGCGCGCTTGACCGTGACGCCCGGGGTGTCGCGCGGGACGAGGACCATGGACTGCTGACGGCGGATGTCCGCCCCGTCCGGGTCGGTCTTGCCCATCACGATGAAGACGGAGCAGTCCGGGTGCATCGCCCCGGAGATGTACCACTTGCGGCCGGTGACGACGTACTCGTCGCCGTCCCGCTCGATGTGCGTGGTGATGTTGGTGGCGTCCGAGGAGGCGACGTCCGGCTCGGTCATCGCGAACGCCGAGCGGATCTCGCCCGCCAGCAGCGGCTCCAGCCACTGCTTCTTCTGCCGCTCGTCGCCGAACTGCGCCAGCACCTCCATGTTCCCGGTGTCGGGCGCGGCGCAGTTGGTGACGGTGGGGGCGATCTGCGGGGAACGGCCCATGATCTCGGCGAGCGGGGCGTACTGGAGGTTGGTGAGGCCGGCGCCGTGCTCGGAGTCGGGCAGGAAGAGGTTCCACAGCCCCTGCCGACGGGCCTCGGCCTTCAACTCCTCCACGACGGGGACGTTCTCCCACGGCGAGTCCAGCCCGGCGCGCTGCTCGTGCGCGACCCGCTCGGCCGGGTAGACGTGCTCGTCCATGAAGGCGAGCAGCCTGGCGCGCAGCTCCTCGGTGCGTGCGTCGAACGCGAAGTCCATGTCCCGTCAGCCTTCCTGGAGAGTGGTCAGACCGTGCCCGATGAAGACGGGGACCAGATCGCCGATGCGGTCGAAGCCGCGCCCGACCGTCTGGCCCAGCGTGTAGCGGTAGTGGATGCCCTCGAGGATCACGGCGAGCTTGAACCAGGCGAACGCCGTGTACCAGGAGACCGCGGAGACGTCGCGCCCCGAGCGTGCGGCGTACCGCTCGATCAGTTCCGCCGGCGCCGGGTGCCCGGCGGCCTCGGCGGTCGTGGAGACGGGGGAGTCCGGCGTGCCCAGCGGCATGCTGTACATCACCAGCAGGCCCAGGTCGGTCAGCGGGTCGCCGAGGGTGGACATCTCCCAGTCGAGGATCGCCTTGATTCGGTCGTCCTCACCGATCAGGACGTTGTCGAGGCGGTAGTCGCCGTGCACCACGGTCGGCGCAGGGGAGCGGGGCAGGTCGCGCCCGAGCGCGGCGTGCAGTTCGTCGATCCCGGCCAGCTCCCGGTTGCGTGAGGCGTCCAGCTGCTTGCCCCAGCGGCGCAGCTGCCGGTCCAGGAAGCCCTCGGGCCGGCCGAAGTCCGCGAGGCCCACCTCGCCCGGGTCCACCGCGTGCAGCTCGACCAGCGTGTCCACCAGGTTCAGCACGGCGCCCCGGGTGCGCTCGGGGCCGAGCGGGGCGAGCTGGCCGGCCGTGCGGTAGGGGGTCCCCTCGACGAACTCCATGACGTAGAAGGGAGCCCCGAGCACCTCCTCGTCCTCGCACAGCAGCACCGGAGCCGGCACCGGCACGGCGGTCGGGTGCAGCGCGCTGATGACACGGTGCTCGCGCTTCATGTCGTGCGCGGTGGCCAGGACGTGGCCGAGCGGCGGCCGGCGGACGACCCACCGCGCGGTGCCGTCGGAGACCGCGTACGTGAGGTTCGACCTGCCGCCCTCGATCAGCCGGCCGGAGAGCGGGCCGTTCACCAGGCCGGGCCGTTCCCGTTCGAGCAGGCCGTGCAGCCGGTCGAGATCGAGTCCGGGCGGGTGGTCGGGGCTCATCGTCGCTCCTCCAGGCAGGCGGAAACAGTACCCGCTTATGATGCCGACCGGTCGGTATGGCGTCCAGAGCGGGAGCGAAACGTGATCGGGGCCACGATAAGGCCCGGGGCGCCCGGCGTCCGTCCGGCCTCACGCGGACGGCGCACGTCGGGCCGCTCGGCTTGCGCGACGCGGGGCGACCTCGGAGGGTCGGACGCATGAAGGCGATCAGGTACTCACGGTACGGCGGTCCCGAGGTGCTCGGGCTGGAGGAGGCCGACGAGCCCCGGGTCGGTCCCGACTCGGTGCTCGTGAGGGTCCGGGCGGCGGCCGTCAACCCGGTCGACTGGAAGTGCCGCGAGGGTCACCTCGATCCGCTCCTCCAGGCCGTCTTCCCGGTGATCCCGGGCTGGGACGTCTCGGGCGTGGTCGTCCGTCCCGGGGTCGCCGTCCCGGAGTTCGCCCCCGGCGACGAGGTCATCGGCTACGTGCGCGAGGACTTCCTCTCCCGGGGCACCTTCGCCGAGTACGTGGCCGCCCCGGTGCGCACCCTGGCGCCCAAACCGCGCAACCTGACCTTCGAGGAGGCGGCCGGCCTGCCGCTCACGGGCCTCACCGCCTACCAGGTCCTGCACGACGTCCTCGAGGTCAAGCGCGGCGAGACCGTCCTGGTGCACGCCGCGGCCGGCGGTGTCGGCTCCCTCGCGGTCCAGCTCGCCGCCCACCTCGGCGCCCGGGTCATCGGTACGGCGAGCGAGCACAACCACGACTTCGTCCGCCGGCTGGGCGGGGAGCCGGTGAGTCACGGCGAGGGCCTGGCCGAGCGGGTGCGCGGACCGGCCCCCGGGGGCGTGGACGCGGTGTTCGACACGGTCGGCGGCGACACCCTGAGGACCTCCGTGAACCTGCTCGCCCCCGAGGGCCGCCTGGCGTCGATCGTCGACCCCGAGGTGGTGGACCACGGCGGCCGGTACCACTTCGTCCGCCCCGATCCCCGGGACCTGCGGCGCCTGTCCGAACTGGCGGAACAGGGCGTGGTGAGCGTGCACGTCTCGGAGACGTTCCCGCTGGAGCGCGCGGCGGACGCCCACCGGCTGAACCAGGAGGGCCGGACCCGGGGCAAGATCGTGGTGACGGTGGCCGGGGAGACGGAGGGGTAGGCCCCGGCCGGCGGACGGGCCCCCGGCCGGGAGGGGCCGGGAAGGAGCCGCCGGCCCGGACGACCGGACCGGGGAAGGGCCGTCAGCCCTGGACGACGAGGGCCGCCCCGCACACGGCCAGCGCCACCGTGCAGAGCACCGCCGCGGACGCGTACCGGGGATCGGGCGCCCCCGGCTCGCTCGTGGCCGCGAGGGCGCGGATGCGGCGGTGGGCGAGGCCCAGGAACCCCAGCCAGCAGGCGCAGCACAGGGCGCACGCGACGATCCCGCCCGCCGACGCCCCGCCGGCCAGCGCGCTCTTCCCGGCGAGCACGGCCACGACGGTGCCCGAAAGCGTCGTGCGCCGCCAGGCCAGGCGGGTCCGCTCGGGCTGCAGTCCGGGGTCCCGGACCCGCTCCCGGGACGCCGGCCCGGTCATCCCTCCCACCCCACGAGCACGACGACGACCATCGCCACGGCCACGACCGCGACGACGAGGCTCAGCAGCGCCGGGAACCGCGACACCGGAAGGTCCTCGCCGCGCCGCATGGCCCGCTCGCAGCGCACCCAGTGGTTGATCGCGCGCAGCGCGCACAGCACGCCCGCGGCGAGCAGCGCGAGCGCCAGTCCGACCCGCCAGCCCCAGCGCAGGTCCGGCAGGAACTGGTCCACGGCGAAGCCGCCGCCGACCAGCGCCAGGGCGGTCCGCAGCCAGGCCAGGAAGGTCCGTTCGTTCGCCAGCGAGAACCGGTAGTCGGGCGTCGTGCCCTCCCGCCGCACGCCCTCGGGCACGAACCACAACCGGACGTTCCGCACGAACTCGATCATGCCGGCGACCCTACCGGGGGCGGGTGCCCGGGGGCGTCGCCGGTGCGGCCCGCTACCTTTCGGCCATGGAGGTTCCCCCGTCGCTCGCCGGGTACGCGGTGCCCGGTCACGGCATCGCGCCCGCCGAGCACCTGCTCGACCTGCCCGGCTTCTGGCCCGCGTACCTCGGCTCGGTCTGGGACGAGCTCGCCCGCGAGCCGGAGCTGTTCGGCGCCGACGCGGCCGACGTCGACGCGGCCGCCGAGGCGCTCCACGACGCGACCGAGGTGTGGCCCGCCCACCGCGTCCCGCTGCCCGGCGGGCGGGTGCTGTGGATCGTGCACGGCAACTTCCCGGACGAACCGAGCACGGACTACCTGCTCACGCGTCCGGACCGGACCCGCGAGACCCGGCTGGCCTCCCTCCCGGGGCACCACGCCGGACTGTCCTGGCGCGACCTCGTCGCCGTCGCCGGCGCGGTCCCCGCGGACGCGGAGGGGGTGCGCGACCCCGACCTGCGGCTCCTGCTGCTGCTCCCCGCGTACGGCGACTTCGAGACGCCGGCCGACGAGGCGACGCGGCGGATCTCCGCCGCGCTCACCGCGGTCGGCGTGCCCGCCGGGTCGGCGCCCGGAACCGCGGGGCTGTTCCTGGACCACCCCTTCTGGGAGGCCCCCCTCTGGCCCGCGGGCGGCGAAGACCTGCTCAGCCTCCCGGCGGGGCCGACGGACCCGACCGGTCCGACCGGTACGCCCTGAGCCGCTCGTACGCCGCCCGTCCGTCCGGGACCCACTCCCACTCGTCCAGGCGCCGCTCCAGCTCGGCCTCCGGCAGGAAGCCGTGCCAGGCCACCTCCTCGGCCTGCGGCCGCACGGGCAGGTCGCAGCGGACCTCGTACACCGCCGACCACCAGGTCCGGCCGGCGCCGTCGTCGTACAGGAACCGGAAGAGGGGCTCGGGGCGCGGCAGCCCGGTGACGCCCAGCTCCTCCTCGGCCTCCCGCAGGGCCGCCGCGTCGTAGTCCTCGCCCGCACCGACGACCCCGCCGACGAACATGTCGTACAGGGAGGGGAAGACCAGCTTGGTCGGGGTGCGCCGGTGGACGAAGACCCGGTCCTCGGCGTCCCGGGCCAGGACGAAGACGCAGCGGTGGCGCAGCCCCCGGGCGTAGGCCGCACCGCGCGGGGAGCGCCCGATCACCCGGTCGTCCTCGTCGACGATGTCGATGATCTCGTCGGCGGCGCTCATCCGGCCCTCCAGGCAGGCCCGCCCGTCCCGGCCCGGCACGGGCCCGTCCGACCGCTCACCCCGCCACCCGCACCGCGGGCACCGGCGCCGGCACCGGAACCGGCCGCACGACCCCCTGCGGCATCGCCGGGTGCACGCCCAGCAGCACGATGCCCGCGACGATCGCCGCGAGCCCGCCGGCCTCCCAGGTCAGCGCGCCCGTGTCGGTGCGCAGCCGGTCACCGAGGAAGCCGACGCCGCAGACGATCCCGGCCAGCGGCTGGGCCGCGGTCAGGGCGGGCAGGGACATCCGCAGGGGAGCGGTCTCGAAGGCGCTCTGCACGAGCACCAGCCCGGTCACGCCGAGGGCCGGCACCGCGTACGGCTGCCAGCCGGTCAGCAGCTCCGCGAGGCCGCCCTCGGCGAAGCGCTGCCCGCTCATCCGCGTCAGCGCGTCCTGCACGCCGTACAGCAGCCCCGCGGCCAGTGCCAGCAGCACGGGGCCCCGGGTCAGCCGCGTCCGCCTGGCGCACCCCGTGAGCAGCAGAGCCAGCCCGACCATGCCGCCGATGATCAGCCAGTGCCGCAGCGGGTCGGCGGGTGCGTGGCCGCCGCTCGGCCGGCCCGCGCCGACGAACGCCGTCACCCCGCCCGCGAGCAGGACGAGGCCCGCCCAGCCCCGGCGGCCCAGCGCCTGCCGGGTCTGGTGGCGGGAGAGCGCGAGCGCGAACAGCAGGTTCGTCGCGAGCAGGGGCTCCACCAGGGACAGCTCGCCCTGGCCCAGGGCGGCCGCGCCGAGCCCCATGCCGGCCACCATGAGGGCCGTGCCGCCCAGCCAGCGCGGCACTCTCGCCAGGTCGAGCAGGAGCCGTGGGGAGAGGAAGTCGCCGAGCGGAGCCCGCTGGGCCGCGTTCTGCTGGAGGACGAAACCGAAGCCCAGACAACAGGCGGCACTCAGGGCGAGCACCAGTACCGGAACCGACACGCTGCGTACCTCGATGATCATGCGGGGTCACGGACGCGTAGGAACCGACTCTAGCCGCTGCCCGCCCGCGGTGCCTCCGCCCGGAGCCGCGGAGGAGGGCGGGCTCCGGCGTGCCGCCCGTGCCTCCTTCCGTCCTGTGTGCGTCACAAGTTCCCCTGTCGTCACAGCAGTTGACGCGTGTAACGCCTCGGGCGCCCTTGACGCCGTCCGTGGGCTGGCGGTTTGCTGTGAGTGATCAGTTCATGGCAATCGGCAGCCGACCACTGCCGTACCGACCGCCCGCCGTGGACCGAGCCACAAGAAGAGCGCGTGAGGAAGTTCCGCGGTGCCCCCACCCCCGCCGCCCCTCGGCCGTGCCCGCAGACGCGCGGCGCAGGCCTTCGACGAGGCACTCGACGACGCCGAACTCGTCGCCGCGCGTGCCGCACTGGCGCAGGGACGCTGGCAGAACGCCCGCTCGCTGCTGGTCCACACGGGGGACGACTGGGACCGTCGCGGCCACCGCGTCACGGTGCTCGCCCGGGAGTCCTACTGTGCCGCCTGGGCCCGCGAGTGGCTGCTCGCCGAGCCCGAGTCCGGTGACGCGTCCGTGCTGCTGGCCATGGCACAGGTCCGGCGCGCACTGCGCGGCAAGGACAAGCCGGCCCACGCCCGCGAGGCCTGCCGGAAGGCCGCGGGGCTCGTGCCCGCGGACCCCACCCCGTGGCTCGGTCTGCTCCTGCTGGAGTGCGCCCAGGGCGCCGAGGGGGACGTGGTCCGGCTCTTCGAGCAGATCCGCACCCGCTACGCGGACCACCACCACGCCCACCACCTGGTGGTCGCCTGGCTCGCCGAGCGCCGCGTGGAGGCGGGCCCGGACCCGCTGCACGAGGTCTACGACTTCGCCAACTGGGCGGCCGAACAGGCGCCCGCCGACTCGCCGCTGGCGATCCTGCCGGTCATCGCGCACGCCGAGCGCTACCGCGCGCTGGCCGCCGCCGGGCACGAACCCCCCGATCCCGCCGTCTCCGGACACTGGATCGGCCGTCGCGCCCGGCAGGTGATGAAGGCCGCCTTCGACTGGTGGCTGGAGTGGGAGCAGGAAGGCCATCCCCGCCGCCTGGTCGACCTGAACTTCCTCGCCCACGCCAAGGTCTGCGAGGGCCGGGGCGCCGAGGCGGCCGCCCTGTTCCACCGCATCGGCGACCACGCCACCCCGGCGCCCTGGTCGTACCCCGAACGCGACCCCCTCACCGCCTTCCGCACCGCCCGCGCCGCCGCCCTGGGCACGGCATGACCCGGACCCCGCCTCCCACCCCGCACCCTCCCGACCCAGCCGCCGCAACCACACCCGACCCAAGGACGGTCTCCCGATGACGACGGACAGTTCGAGCACGAGCAGATCCGCGGCCGAGAGCATCAGCACCTTCAAGGGGCAGGAGCGCGCCCTGCGCGCCGACCGCCTCGGCACGGGGGGCCTGCTGCTCTCCGTCCTCGCCGCGACCGCGCCCCTCATGGTGGTCGCGGGTGTCATGCCCACCACATTCGCGGTGATGGGCATCGTCGGCCAGCCGCTGCTCTTCGTGGTCCTCGGCACGGTGCTGGTGCTGTTCAGCCTCGGATACGCCGAGATGAGCCGGCACGTCCACAACGCCGGCGCCTTCTACGCCTACATCTCCCGCGGACTCGGCGGCACCGCCGGAGCGGGCGCGGCCCTGGTCGCGCTCGTCGCCTACAACGCCCTCCAGGTCGGCATCTACGGCATCTTCGGCTTCGAGGTCTCCGGCCTCCTCGCCACCCACGCCGACCTCGAGGTCGCCTGGTGGATACCGGCGCTCGCGGCCGTGGCCGCCGTCGGAGCGCTCGGCTGGCTGAAGATCGACGTCAACGCGCGCGTGCTCGGCGTCCTGCTCGTCATCGAGGTGCTGCTCGTCGTCGTCTTCGACATCGCGGCCGTCGCCGACCCCGGCAAGGAGGGCCTGTCGCTGCACGCCTTCGACCCGGACACGCTCACCGGCGCCGGCGTGGGCACCGCCCTGTGCTTCTGCATCGCGGCCTTCCTCGGCTTCGAGCAGGCCCCCGTGTACGCGGAGGAGACCAGCAGACCGCACGTCCTGGTGCCGCGCGTGATGTTCCTCGCGGTCACCGGCGTCGCCGTCTTCTTCGCCCTCAGCAGCTGGGCGCTCACCGTCGCCACCGGCCCGTCCGGGATCGTCGGCACCGCGCAGGAGCAGAGCGCGGGACTGCTGTTCTTCCTCACCGAGGACCGGCTCGGCTCCACCTTCACCGACGTCCTGCACGTCCTCTTCGTGACCGGCATGTTCGCGGCGATGCTCAGCTTCCACAACGTCGTCGCCCGCTACGCCTTCGCCATGGGCCGCGAGGGCCTGCTGCCCGCCGCCTTCGGCCGCACCACCGGCGCCAGCGGCGCCCCCGGCACCGGCTCCCTGCTCCAGACCGTCATCGCCGCCGTGTTCGTCCTCGCCTTCGCGCTCACCGACGACAAGCCGGCCGGCGACCCGACCGCGCCGGTCCTGCACCTGTTCACCTGGGGCGGCAACATCGGCGCGCTCGGCGTGATCGTGCTGATGGCGATCGCCTCCCTGTCCGTCGTCGTCTTCTTCGTCCGGCGCGGCGCCGCGGGTGCCCAGGCGTGGCGGCTGGTCACCTCCTCGCTGGCGGGCATCGCCCTCGTCGTGATCGCCGGCTACACGGTCAGGGACTTCGACGTCCTGGTCGGCGCGGGCCCCGGCTCCTCGCTGAGCTGGATCCTGCCCGGCGTCATCGGCCTCGCCCTCGTCGTCGGCCTGGTCCAGGGAGCGGTCCTGCGCGCCCGGGCCCCCGAGACGCACGCCCGCATCGGTCTCGGCAACGAGGCGTTCCGGCTGGAGAAGGAAGCCGGGCGCACCTCGTAGGAAGCGGTGGCCACGCAGGCCCACCGGGCTCCCGCGCCCCCTGGCCCGACCGGGGTGCGGGTGCCCGGGCGGGGCGGTGGACCCCTGGCCCCCCGGAACGCCCGGCCCCTCGAACGTCCGGCCCCGAACGGCCGCCGGAAGCCCCGGTCCGCCGGCGGGAGCCGGAGCACCGCGCGCAGCCGCACGACCGCGCAGCGCCGGACGGCCCCCGTCCACGACGGACCGGCCCCGGCCGCCGGCACGGCCGCGCCGGGCACCGGGCAAACGCCCCGGCCCCGGCGGGTCGGCGGACCCACCGGGGCCGGGGAACGGCGAAACGGCTCAGGAACCGAAGTCCAGCAGGACCTTGCAGGACCTGCTCCGGTCCGCGGCGAGCGCGAACGCCGACTCCGCGTCCCGCGCCGGGAGGACCGCGCTGACCAGCCCGTCGAGGGCGGACCCGGCCGCGAGCAGGTCGAGCGCCGCGTCGAACTCGCCGTCGAAGCGGAACGACCCGCGCAGCTCGATCTCCCGGCTCACCACGAGGTTGCCCGCGAACGGGCTCTGCCCCGGCGGCAGCATCCCCAGCTGCACGACGACCCCGCCCCGCCGCACGCGCCGCAGGCACGCGTCCAGCCCGGCGGCCACGCCCGACGCCTCGATCGCCACGTCCACCTCGTCCGGCCACCCCGCGTCCTGCGGATCGTCGGCGCGCACGAGCGCGTCCGCACCCGCGACGCGCCCGTACTCCAGGGCCCGGGGCAGCAGGTCCGTCACGGTCACCTTCGCCGCGCCCGCCGCCTTCGCCGCCGCCACGACCAGGCAGCCGATGGGGCCGGCCCCGGTGACCAGCACCTGCCGGCCGGCCACCTCCCCGGCCCGCCGCACCGCGTGCAGCGCGACGGACAGCGGCTCGGCGAGCGCCGCCCGGCGCGGCTCCAGCCCGGCGGGAAGGGACCGCAGCTGCTCGGCGGGCACCACGATCCGGGCCGCGAAGCCGCCCTGCACGTGCGGGAAGCGCGCCGCGCTGCCCAGGTACCGCGTGTCCCGGCACACGTTGCGCCGCCCGTCCGCGCACTCGGGGCACACCCCGCACGGGGTCGCCGGGTGCACGGCGACCGCCGTACCGGTGGCGGGGCCCGAGGCCCCGTCACCGTAGGAGACGACCGTGCCGACGACCTCGTGCCCGGGCAGCATCGGCTCGCGGAGCCGGAAGTCGCCCACGCCGCCGTGGCGCCAGTAGTGCAGGTCGGACCCGCACACCCCGCCGTACCGCACGGCGACCAGCGCCTGCCCAGGACCGGGGACCGGCACCGGCACCTCCTCGACCCGCAGGTCCCCCGCGCCGTGGATCACACAGCCCAGCATCCGCGCCGCTCCTCTCACAGCACGCTCGTCATGCCGCCGTCGACGTACAGCACCTGGCCGCCGACGAAATCGGCCGCGGGGGAGGCCAGGAACAGCACCCCGCCCACCAGGTCCTCGGTGCGGCCCCAGCGCCCGGCGGGCGTGCGCCTGCGCACCCAGGCGCTGAACTCCGGGTCCTTCACCAGCGGTTCGGTCAGCTCGGTCTCGATGTAGCCGGGGCCGAGCCCGTTGACCTGCACCCCGTGCGGACCCCAGTCCGCGCACATGCCCTTGGTGAGCATCTTCAGCGCGCCCTTGGCGGCCGCGTAGGGAGCGATGCCGGGGCGGACCACCTCGCTCTGCAGCGAACAGATGTTGATGATCTTCCCGTGCCCGCGTTCCGTCATCCGCCGGGCGGCTTCCCGGCCGACGAGGAACGCGCTGGTGAGGTTGGCGTCGAGGATGCGGTGCCAGTCGGCGTCGGTGAACTCCAGCAGCGGGGCGCGCAGCTGCATGCCCGCGTTGTTGACCAGGACGTCGAGCGGGCCCACCCGCTCCTCGACGTCCGCGATCCCGGCGGCCACCGAGGCGCCGTCGGTCACGTCGAACACGGCCGTGTGGACGTCGCCCGGCAGCCCGGCCGCGGCCCCGGCGAGGCGTTCGCCGTCCCGCCCGTTCAGGACCACCCTGCACCCCGCCTCGAGGAGGCCGCGGGCGAGGGCGAGTCCGATGCCCCGGCTGGAGCCGGTCACCAGGGCCGTACGGCCGCTGATGTCGAAGAGAGGATGAGCCGTCATCTCCGTACCCCTAGATGATCAGCGAGAGGAGCAGGACCAGACCGCCGGCGACCACCGAGATGATCGTCTCCATGACCGACCACGTCTTGATGTTCTGGCCGACGCTCAGCCCGAAGTACTCCTTCACCAGCCAGAAACCGGCGTCGTTGACGTGGCTGAAGAAGACCGAGCCGGCACCGATGGCGAGGACCAGCAGGGCGGCGTGCGTGGTCGACATGTCGGCCGCGAGCGGCGCCACCAGGCCGGCCGCCGAGATGGTCGCCACGGTCGCCGAACCGGTCGCCAGCCGGATCGCCACCGCGATCAGCCAGCCCAGGAGGATCGCCGGGATCGACCAGTCCGCGGAGATGTCCAGGACCATCTGGCCCACACCGGAGTCGATCAGCGTCTGCTTGAAGCCGCCGCCCGCGCCGACGATCAGCAGGATGCCCGCGATCGGCGCGAGCCCCTTCTCGACCAGGTGCGAGATCCGCTCCTTGCTGAACCCGGCCGGCACGCCCAGCGTGAAGATGCCGACGATCACGGAGGCGAGCAGGGCGATCATCGGGGAGCCGACGACGTCGAAGACGCGCTGCACGGTGTTCTCGGGGTCGTCCACGACGATGTCGACCAGGGCCTTGGCCAGCATCAGCACGACCGGCAGCAGGATGGTCGCCAGCGTCGGGCCGAACCCGGGGCGCTTGTCGAGGTCGTCGGAGGCACGCTGCGGGATCATCCGGTCGGGGGCCGGGACGTCCACCCAGCGGGCGGCGTACTTCGAGAACAGCGGACCGGCGATGACCACCGTCGGGACGGCGACGAGCACACCCAGCGCGAGCGTCACGCCGAGGTTGGCTCCGAGGGCGTCGATCGCGACCAGCGGGCCGGGGTGGGGAGGCACCAGGCCGTGCATCACGGACAGACCGGCGAGCGCCGGGATGCCGATGCGCATCAGGGAGTAGTTGCCGCGCTTGGCGACCATCAGGACGACCGGGATCAGCAGGACGACGCCGACCTCGAAGAACAGCGGCAGACCGATCACCGAGGCGATCAGCACCATCGCCCACGGCATCGCGCGGCCGCCCGCCCTGGCGAGGATGGTGTCGACGATCTGGTCGGCTCCGCCCGAGTCGGCCAGCATCTTGCCGAGGATCGCCCCGAGGGCGATGAGCACGCCGACACCGGCGACGGTGGAACCGAGGCCGGCGCTGAAGCTGGTGATGACCTTGTCCAGCGGCGCCCCGGCGAACGCGCCCAGCGCCAGCGACCCGATGGTCAGCGCCAGGAAGGCGTGCAGCTTGAACTTGGTGATGAGCAGGACGATGACGGCGATGCCCGCCAGGACGGCGATGCCCAGCTGAGCGTGGCCGGCCGAGGTGATCGGCTCGGGTACGTCCGCTGCCAGCATCTCGACGCTGAGTCTGGTCACGGTGGATCCTTGTGATGACGGGGGGTCGGGGAGAGAAGCGGGGCGGTGGGGGCGCCCCGGGACGTGCCGGTTCCGGGAGGGGACCTTCCGGTGGGGGCGGCGGAGGCTAGGCGGTCGGCTCGGGGAGGGTCGCGAGGGCGGTGACCGCCTGCTCGGTGATCTCCTCCGGGCTGCCCGTCACATCCACGGCGACTCCCGCCTCGTCCGCCTCCAGCGGCTGGAGCGTGGCGAACTGGGAGTCGAGCAGCGCCGTGGGCATGAAGTGCCCCTGCCGGTGCGACATCCGGTCCTCGATGAGCGCGCGGTCACCCGTGAGGTGCACGAAGACCACGTCGGGCGCGGCGGCCCGCAGCCGGTCGCGGTACGCCCGCTTCAGCGCCGAGCAGCTGACCACGCCGCCGAGTCCGGCCCGCCCGCGCGCCCAGTCGCCGATCGCGTCCAGCCAGGGCAGCCGGTCCTCGTCGGTGAGCGGGACGCCGGCCGACATCTTGGCGATGTTGGCCGGAGGGTGGAAGTCGTCGGCCTCCGCGTACGGGACGCCGAACCGGGCCGCGAGCAGGGGACCGATGGTGGTCTTGCCGGTGCCCGCGACGCCCATGACCACGACGACATGGGGGATGTTCATCGCTGCCTCGCTGTCTGCTGTCTTCGTCGACACGTGATGTCGACGTAACTGAAACCCATTAGTACGACGTTTTCAAGGTCGTGTGACATATAAGTCTGACTTTTTGTTCCCGTGATCCACCCCGTACGCTGAGTGCATGAGCACAACGGGCCGGGGGCTGCACGGTCGCGTACTGGACATCCTCGGCCCCGAGATCACCGCAGGTGAGTACCCTCCCGGCAGCGTGCTGCGCACCGACGAGCTCGCCCAGCGGTTCGACGTGTCGCGCTCCGTGATGCGCGAAGTGGTCCGCGTGCTGGAGTCCATGCGCCTGGTCGAGTCCCGGCGCCGCGTGGGCGTGACGGTCCTGCCGACCTGCGAGTGGAACGTCTACGACCCCCAGGTCATCCGCTGGCGCCTGGCCGGCGCGGACCGCCCCCGGCAACTGCGCTCCCTCACCGTGCTCCGCTCGGCGGTCGAACCCGTCGCGGCCGGCCTGGCCGCGCGCAACGCCACCGCCGAGCAGTGCGCCGAACTCACCGAGCGCGCCCTCGGCATGGTCGCCCACTCGCGCGGTCACCAGCTGGAGGGGTACCTCGTCCACGACATGGCGTTCCACCGCGTGATCCTGACCGCCTCCGGCAACGAGATGTTCGCCCGCCTCGGCGACGTCGTCGCCGAGGTGCTGTCCGGCCGCACCCACCACGACGTGATGTTCGAGGACCCCGACCCGGCCGCCGTCACCCTGCACGTCCAGCTCGCGGAGGCGGTCCGCGAGCGCGACGCCGTCCGCGCGGAGGAACTGACCCGCCAGATCACCGTCGGCGCCCTCCAGGAACTGGACATCCTGGCGCCGTAGCCGTGTCGGACCCCGGCGCCGTGTTCCTCGGGCGAACCCCGAGACACTCCGGGAACCGGACCGCGTCCGGGAGAAGGCGCTCGCGCGGCGTACCGCCCGGCGAGGTGGAGAGGTGGCCGGACGCCGCCCGTCCGTGCGCGGCCCTCACCCGCACGGGGACGGACCGGTCGTGGGCCGCTTCGGCGGACCGGCGCCGCTCCCCGCCGGCTTCCCCGACCTCCCGGAGCGCACCTGCCTGACCGCGTCCCCGGACCTCGTGGCGCTGCCCGCGGACGCGACGGCGCTGCCCCTGCCGCGCGAGGCGTGATCCCGCCGTTCGCCCGCTCTACGGCTGCGGTGCGACGTCTCCCCGCCGGACGGCGAACCCCTCCCCGACCCCGCCGAGCACCCCACGCCCCGGCCCTGCGCGGCGCCCGGGACGACGTGCGGTACGAGGACCGGCGACTCCTCGGCGCCTCACACCTCCGGATCGACGGATACTCCACCGGCCCCTGCCGCGAGACCGGCCTCGTCACCGCCTCCGCGTGACCGGGGCCCGGAGGACCGGGGGGACCTCCTCCGTCCCGGGGCCCGGGCCCTCCTCGCCCAGCGGCACGGCGCCGCACGGGCCGACGGTGACGTCCACCGGACGATCACCCGGCAGGACGCGGCGGAGCGGCGTTCCGGCGGGGTGACGGTCCCGGGTTTCCCCGAAGGGCCGGCGTGTACCCCGCACCGGCACCGGGACTACTCCAGGAACTCCCCGTCGACGTACACCCACGCCCCGTCGACCCGCTCGAACCGGCTGCGCTCGTGCAGCGAGCCGCCCCGGTAGGAGGCCCGGAAGGTCACCGTCCCGGAGGAGTGGAAGGCGGACCCGCGGTCCGTCTCCAGGACCTCCAGCCCGGTCCACCGCATCCGCGGATCGAAGTCGATCCGCTCCGGCCGGGTCCGGGGATGCCAGGTCCGCAGCAGGTAGCCGGCGTCCTGCCGCACGAACGCGCAGTACCGCGACCGCATCAGCCGCTCGGCGGTGGGCGCGGCGGCCCCGCTGTGGAACCGGCCGCAGCAGGCCTCGTAGGCCTCGGGCAGCCCGCAGGGGCAGGAACGCGTGGTCATGGTCACCTTCCGCGACAACGCCCGAGGGCCGCGACCTCGCGGTCGCGGCCCTCGCGCTTCGTGTGTCCGAGGGGGGACTTGAACCCCCACGCCCGATAAAGGGCACTAGCACCTCAAGCTAGCGCGTCTGCCATTCCGCCACCCGGACAAGGTGTCTGTCGCGCGGGTTTCCCCCCGCGGCGACGAAGTAAACATTACCAGGTGTTCCGGGGTGACTCGATCACCCCCGCTCCCGCCGGTCCTCGTGCGAACCGCGCGACGGGCCGTGCCCGGTCTTGGGGCCCGCGCGGCGGGGGGAGAGGATGGGGAGGACCCACCAGCAGGGACACGATCAGTGACAGCGGGAGGAAGCACGTGAGCGACACGGACACGGCCAGGAGCGTCACCGGTGAGGACGAGGTCGTGGACCTCTGCCGCGAGCTGATCCGGATCGACACCAGCAACTACGGCGACCACTCGGGCCCCGGCGAGCGCGCGGCGGCCGAGTACGTCGCCGAGAAGCTCGCCGAGGTGGGCCTCGAGCCCCGGATCCTCGAGTCGCACAAGGGCCGCGCCTCCACGGTGGCCCGGATCGAGGGGGAGGACCCCTCCCGGCCCGCGCTGCTGATCCACGGCCACACCGACGTCGTGCCGGCCAACGCCGCCGACTGGACCCACCACCCCTTCTCCGGCGAGATCGCCGACGGGTGCGTGTGGGGGCGCGGCGCCGTCGACATGAAGGACATGGACGCCATGACCCTGGCGGTCGTCCGCGACCGGCTGCGCAGCGGACGCAAGCCCCCGCGCGACGTCGTCCTCGCCTTCCTCGCCGACGAGGAGGCCGGGGGCACCTACGGCGCCAAGTACCTCGTCCGCGAGCACCCCGAGCTGTTCGAGGGCGTCACCGAGGCGATCGGCGAGGTCGGCGGCTTCTCCTTCACCGTCAACGAGAAGCTGCGCCTCTACCTCGTCGAGACCGCCGAGAAGGGCATGCACTGGATGCGGCTCACCGTCGACGGCACGGCCGGCCACGGCTCGATGACCAACGACGACAACGCCATCACCGAGCTGTGCGAGGCCGTGGCCCGCCTCGGCCGGCACAAGTGGCCGGTCAGGGTCACCAAGACCGTACGGGCCTTCCTGGACGAGCTCTCCGACGCGCTCGGCACCGAGCTCGACCCGGAGAACATGGAGGAGACCCTCGCCAAGCTCGGCGGCATCGCCCGCATGATCGGCACCACGCTGCGCAACTCGGCGGCGCCCACCATGCTCGGTGCCGGCTACAAGGTCAACGTCATCCCCGGCCAGGCCACCGCGCACGTCGACGGCCGCTTCCTGCCCGGCTACGAGGAGGAGTTCCTCGCCGACCTCGACCGGATCCTCGGCCCGCGCGTGCGGCGCGAGGACGTGCACTCCGACAAGGCCCTGGAGACCGACTTCGACGGCCGGCTCGTCGACGCCATGCAGAGCGCGCTCAGCGCCGAGGACCCGATCGCGCGGGCCGTGCCGTACATGCTCTCCGGCGGCACCGACGCCAAGTCCTTCGACGACCTCGGCATCCGCTGCTTCGGCTTCGCGCCGCTGAAGCTGCCCCCGGAGCTGGACTTCGCGGGCATGTTCCACGGGGTCGACGAGCGGGTTCCGGTGGACGGCCTGAAGTTCGGCGTACGGGTGCTCGACCGTTTCCTGGACGCGTCCTGACCCCTTTCTCGGGCGCAGATTATCGGTCAAACGTGCAGGGTCAACTGGGAAGGGTGAATGCGACCATACGGTCGTAGCCTCATTACTCCGTCCTCGTTACCCGTGATGTGATCCGCGGCTTGGGATCGCATTGCCAACAAGGAGGAATAATGCTCAAGAAGGTCGTCGCTGTCGCGGCCGCCACCGGTGGTCTGGTTCTCGCGGGTGCGGGCATGGCCGCCGCCGACTCGGGCGCCCAGGGTGCCGCCGTGCACTCCCCGGGCGTCCTGTCCGGCAACGTCGTTCAGGTTCCCGTTCACGTGCCCGTGAACGTCTGCGGCAACACGGTCTCCGTGATCGGGCTGCTGAACCCCGCCTTCGGCAACACCTGCATCAACCAGTGACGTCGTGCCTCGCCCTCTAGGGCATGCCCTCTGAAGGGTTGAGCCCGTCGGCCCCGGAGCGCGCGCCATGTGCTCCGGGGCCGACCGGTCCCATCGAACGTCGGAACACCGGGAATCCGACGGAACGGAATTCCCGGCACAAGGTCGAAGGCAGGGATTTCAGCAAATGCGACAGGTCACCCGCAAGGGCCTGATGACCATGGCGGCCGCCACCGGTGTGCTCGCCGCCGCGGGCGGGGCCGCCCACGCCGACTCCGGCGCGACGGGCGCCGCCACCGGCTCGCCCGGCGTGCTCTCCGGGAACACGGTGCAGGCGCCGGTCCACGTGCCGGTCAACGTGTGCGGCAACACGGTCGACGTCGTCGGCGTCCTCAACCCGTCCGTGGGCAACGCCTGCGTCAACCAGGGCGGCTCCTCGTCCGACGGACACGGCGACTCCGGCGACCACGGCGGCGCGCACGCCGGCGGACACGCCACCGGCTCACCCGGCGTGGCCTCCGGCAACCACGTCCAGGCGCCGGTGCACGTCCCGGTGAACGTCTGCGGCAACAGCATCGACGTCATCGGCGTCGGCAACGCCACCGCGGACAACGGCTGCGTCAACGGCGACTCGGGCCGCGAGACGCCCGGACAGCCCGAGGCCCCGGACACCCCCGCCGAGCCGGGCAGCCCCGAGCGGCCCGGCGACGAGCCGGACACCCCGGACGACCGGACCCCGGACGCCCACGAGCCGGTCGCCCACGAGCCGGTCGCCCACTCCGTCACCCAGCCCCGGGCCGACGCACAGCTGGCCCGGACCGGCAGCGAGCTGCCCGTGGGCCTGGTCCTGCCGGTCGGCGCGGGCGCGCTGCTCGCCGGCGCGGTCCTCTACCGCAAGGCGCGGGCCGCTGCGTGACACCGGACGCCGTGGCACCGGACACACGGAGCGGGCCCCGCGACCGCGGGGCCCGCTCCGTTCCGTGATTCTCCTCGGGCCGCCGGGACTCACCAGGTGGCGCGCACCTGGCGGATGATCCGCCGCCGCAGCCGCACCCTGCGACTGCCGTCACGCATCAGCGTCAGGCGGTACAACTCCCAGTGACCGTACTCTGCATGGTCCGTCAGCAGACGTGCCGTCTCCTTGCGGGAGACCCCGCGCGGTACGTGCACGTCGACAAATTCGTATTCCGGCATCGCATCTATTGTGCGGTCCGCCCCCCGGTACGGATAGCGTCTGCACTATGTCTGATGCTGCGCAGCCCACCGCTGCCGAGGTACGCGCCGCCGCCGAGGCGGTCAAGACCGCGCTCGACCGCCATCTGGCCGCGGTCGAACGCAGGTCGGGGGAGGACGACCCGGCCGTCTACGAGGCGTTCAACCAGCTGGCCGCGGCCGCGGAGGCGTACGACGAACTGCTCTACGACCGCTACGACGAGGTCACGCCCTTCGAGATCCCCGGTGCGGAGGACGCGCTGCCGCCCTACACCGGCCCCGAGGAACCGAGCGCGCTCAGCGTCCTGATCCGCCGCGACTACACCGTCGCCGAGCCGCAGCGGCTGCTCGCCCACGCCCGGCGGATCGAGGCGGCGGACGACGAGGAGGACGCGACGGCCTCCGGCACGGTGCACGGCGCGCTCGGCCTGCTGTTCGGCGAGTTCGAGCCGGACGAGATCGCCTCCCGGCACAAGGAGTTCGGCCTGGAGGAGGGCGACTCCACGCTCTGGGTGACGACATCGGACGAACCCGCCGAACCCGGCGAGTGGCTGGAGGCGCCGTTCGAGCAGGCGGATCCGCAGCGGGTCGTCTGCCGCTTCGACGTCAGCGCGGTCTTCGACGACGACCTCGAGGACGACACCGACGAGGACGGTCTCGAGGACGCACTGGATCCGGCCCTGGACGAGGACGAGGACCTGGACCCGCTCGACGCGGACCGCTGACCGGTGCGCCTCCCGGCGGTGGTGGCACGCGGGTGTCACCACCGCCGCCCCGTGCGGCCCCGGACTCAGCCGTCCGCCGCCGGAACCTGCGGCGCCAGCAGCACCGGCAACCGGGTCGTCCGCGGTTTCGCCGCCACCTCGGCCACGGCACGCGGCAGGGCCTGCTCCACACCGTGCACCACGGACAGGTGCCGGTCGGCCCGGCTGAACGCCGTGTACACCCAGGGCCGGCTCAGCGCCGGAACGGCGTCACCGGGCAGCACCACGACCACCGCGGGCCACCGGCAGCCCACCGCCTGGTGCGCGGTCAGCGCCCACCCGTGCCGCACGGACTGCTCCACCCGCTCCTTCGGCACGACGATCCGCTCGTCGCCGCACTCCAGGTGCAGCCCCTCGCCGTCGGCCTTCACCACACGGCCCGGCAGCGTACGCCCCGGAGCGGGGGAGTGGGCGATCCGGTCGCCCGGGTCGAACCCGCCGAAACGCCCCGGCCCCGGATTGAGCCGCTCCTTCAGCGCCGCGTTCAGCGCGCGCGTGCCCACCGCACCGCCGTGCCCCGGTGTGATCACCTGTGTCTCCTCGGCCGGCACACCGATCGCGCGCGGCACCGAGTCCACCACGAGCTGTACGGTCCGGTGCACGGCCTCTCCCGCGTCCCGCACCGGCACGATCACGACCTCCTTGCCGGGCGCGTCCACCTGGTGCAGCTCGCCGACGCCGATCCCGGAGACCAGCTCGCCCAGCGGCCCGGGATCAGGCCGCCGGGAGGCGACCTGCGGACAGACCCGCGCCGTCAGCAGATCCGCGAAGACCCGCCCCGCGCCCACGGACCAGAGCACCCCCGGATCACCGGCCAGCACCAGCCGGGCACCGTCCGGCAGCGACTCCGTGACCAGGGCGGCCGTCTCGACGTCCAGCTGCGGGGCGTCCAGCACGACGAGCAGGTCCAGGTCGAGCGCCCCGTCGGCGTCCCGCCCCGGTCCCTCGGCGCCGGACAGCAGCCCGGCGACGGTGGCGACACCCGGACCCTCCACCAGCGCCGCGAACCGCGCCCGCCCGAGCGGGCCGTGCGCGGCGGCCCAGGCGCGCAGCCCCATGGCGTGCGCGGCGCGCAGCAGCGCCGCCGGCTCGGCCAGCGAGGCCTCCCCGCCGGTGTGCAGCACCAGTCCGTGCCCGGCGACCGCCCGGATCAGCTCACCGGCGGATCCTCCCGCCGAGGCGGCGGCCCGCTCCCACTCCTGGTCCGAACCGTCCCGCCCGGGCACGGAGCCGACCAGCCGGGCCAGACCGTCGGCGAGGCTCTCCTCGGCCAGCGCGTACCGCTCCAGCCCCACCAGTGTCCGGACCGGGTGCTCCTCCTCACCCTCCTCCTGCGGAGCCGGGGTCCCTGCCTCCGCCACCGCGTCCCGGAAGACGAGGACGTCCCCCTCCGAGGCGGCGTTCCGCACGGCCTCCTCGGGATCCGGCACCCCCTGCCGTCCCAGCGCGTCCATCAGCGCGGACATCTCCAGAGCGGTGTGCCCGGCCAGTGCCGCCTGCTCCAGCAGCCACACGGTGACCGCCCGCCCCCGCCGCTCGTCGTCCGGCCCGGCCCCGGCGCCGAGCAGCGCCCGTGCGAACCCGTCGGCCTGCTCGGGCCGCACCCCGGCGACCCGCAGCAGCTGCCAGGGATCGGCGCGCAGCACCCCCGCGCCCTCCTCGCCCAGCACGCCGGCCGCCCGGACGGCGAGTCCCTCGGGCGCACCGCCCTGGACCAGCACCTCCCGCACACCCGCGACGACGTCCGCGGCGGGAACCGCCTCACCGGAGACCACCGGCGCCCGCCGCACCGGCTCGGGAGCGGGCCGGCGCGGCGCGGCGGGCGTCTCCTCGAACACCGTGCCGGCCGGCTTCTCACCGCTCTCCACGGCCCGCACGGCGGCGAGGAGGTCGGCCGCCCGGCCGCTCAGCTTGCCGCCGGCCGCGACCGGCCCCCGCTTCTCCGCCTTCCGCCGCTCGATGCGCTCCCGCTCGATCCGCTGGGCCCGCAGCTCGGCCTCGGCCTCGGACACCTGCGCACCCCCGGCGGAGGCGTCGTCGGCGCCCGGCGTCCCCGGCTCGGCGTCCTCCGTGTTCCCGGGGTTCTCGGGCGGCTCCGTGCTCACAGCGTGCTCCAGTCGTGATCGGGATAGCGGTGCACGGGCGCCGACACGTCGTCGAGCGCCCGGCAGATCTCGTCAGGAAGACTAAGCGCCTCCACTGACAACGCCGCCGTGAGCTGCTGCGCGTTGCGCGCCCCGACGATGGGGGCGGCCACACCGGGCCGGTCCCGGACCCACGCGAGCGCCACCTGCAGCGCCGTCACGGCGAGCCCGTCCGCCGCCGTCGTCACCGCGTCCACGATCCTGCTCGCCGTGTCGTCGAGGTACGGCGCGACGAACGGCGCCAGGTGCTCCGAGGCGCCGCGCGAGTCCGACGGAGTGGCGTCGCCCCGGTACTTGCCGGTCAGCACGCCCCGCCCGAGCGGCGAGGAGGGCAGCAGCCCGATCCCCAGGTCGAGCGCGGCGGGCAGCACCTCCCGCTCCACCCCCCGCTGCAGCAGCGAGTACTCCATCTGCGTGCTCGCCAGCCGCGCCCGCGCCCCCGGCACGGCCAACTGCCAGGTCGCCGCCTTGGCCAGCTGCCACCCGCAGAAGTTGGACACACCGGCATAGCGGACCCGCCCGCTGCCGACCGCGATGTCGAGGGCCTGGAGCGTCTCCTCCAACGGGGTGTCGGCATCGTAGGCGTGTACATGCCACAAATCGACGTAGTCGGTGCCGAGCCGCGCCAGCGAGGCGTCCAGCGCGGAGAGCAGGTGCCCGCGCGAGCCGTCGAACCGGCGGTCCGGGCCCGGCACGCTCCCGGCCTTCGTCGAGATCACCAGGTCCCGGCGCGGCACCAGCCCGTCCATCAGCCTCCCGAGCAGGTACTCGGCCTCCCCGTCGCCGTACACGTCCGCGGTGTCGACGAGGGTCCCGCCCGCCTCCCAGAAGGTCTTCAGGAGGTCCGCGGCGTCGTGCTCGTCGGTGTCCCGCCCCCAGGTCAGGGTCCCGAGCCCGATCCGTGACACACGCAGGCCGGTACGGCCGAGATGCCTCTGCTCCATGAACGCCGAGATTACTGGCCGGACCCCGGAGTGTGGGGGCCTGTGGACGAGGGATTTCCGCGGTGCCGCGGCGACCGGCGGCCCGCACGGGCGCCCCTCCCCGCCACCGGAGGTATAGGGTCGGCGCACAAGCGACGTTACTGATCGGTAAGGGGAGACGGCCATGCAGCTCGGGATCAACCTCGGCTACTGGGGCGCCGGGATGGACGCGGACAACCTCACCGTGGCGCAGGAGGCCGACCGCCTCGGATACGCGGTCTGCTGGGCCGCCGAGGCCTACGGCTCCGACGCCGCCACCGTGCTCGCCTGGGTCGCCGCCCGGACCGAGCGCATCGACGTCGGCTCGGCCATCTTCCAGATCCCCGCCCGCCAGCCCACGATGACCGCGATGACCGCCGCCACCCTCGACTCCCTCTCCGGCGGCCGCTTCCGCCTCGGCCTCGGCGTCTCCGGCCCGCAGGTCTCGGAGGGCTGGTACGGCGTCAAGTTCGACAAGCCCCTCGCCCGCACCCGCGAGTACGTCGAGATCGTCCGCAGGGCCATGACCCGCGAACGCCTCTCCTACGAGGGCGAGCACTGGACCCTCCCCCTCCCCGGCGGCCCCGGCAAGCCGATCAAGCTCACCGTGCACCCGCAGCGCGAGCACATCCCGCTCTACATCGCCGCGATCGGCCCCAAGAACCTCGAGCAGACCGGCGAGATCGCCGACGGCGCCCTGCTGATCTTCCCTTCCGCCGACCACCTCGAGGACACCGCCGTCAAGCACCTGCGCGCCGGACGCGAGAAGGCGGGCAAGACCCTGGACGGCTTCGACGTCTGCCCCACCCTCCCGCTCGCCGTCGGTGACGACAAGGAGCTGACGGCCCTCGCCGACACCTTCCGCCCCTACACCGCGCTGTACGTCGGCGGCATGGGCAGCCGCAAGCAGAACTTCTACAACCAGCTCGCCCGGCGCATGGGCTACGAGCGGGAGGCCGCCGAGATCCAGGACAAGTACCTGTCCGGCGACAAGCAGGGCGCGGCGGCCGCCGTACCGCACGACCTGATCGACAGGACCACCCTCCTCGGCTCGGTCGACCGCATCGCCGACCGGATGAAGGCCTACGCCGCCGCCGGCGTCACCACCCTCACCCTCGCCCCGGCCGGCTTCACGCTCGACGAACGCCTCGCCTCCCTCCGCGCCGGCACCGAGGCCCTGGAACGCGCCGGTCTCGCCTAGGGTCCTGCGTTTGGACCATGCCGGACCCCACGAGCCCGGCATGGTCCAAACGAGAGGCCCTAGGTCCCGTCCGGCCCCCACGGTCGTGGCGGGGGCTCGGGGGTCCTCCCCGTCACGGCCGTCACGCGGCACCACGCGGGCCGGCCCTCCGGGTCACGCCCGCCCCGCGTACGCCTCCGGGTCCCCTCGCGGGTCCCCCTTTCGGCGGAGTTGCCCGACGCGCCTGTTGCAGCACCCCGCTCCCCGCACTTGACTCGTCCTTCGCGGAACACCAGAACGTGTGGAACCAGCGGAACGCGGAAGCCCGCGGAGCGCGGAAGCCTGCGGAGAGGGTGCCCACCATGCTGTCGGCCAAGAGCCTGTTCCAGGAGATCCTCGACCACGACGAGTCCTTCGCCCTGTTCTGCTCCATCGCCGCGAGCGGCGAGTCCCAGGGCGGCTGGGAGAACGCCCGCATCGCCGCGCTGGTCCCCGAGACCCAGCGCGGACTCGCCCCCAGGATCGCCCGGCACGGCGCCGACGAGGACAAGCACGGCCGCATCTTCAACGCCCTGATGAGGAAGCGCGGTCTGCAACCCGTCCCCGTCCCGCCCGAGACCGACTACACGAGGCTCCTCGAACAGAAGGGCATCGGCCTGGCCCACGGCCGGCTCAGGCGCGACGAACCGCTCACCGTGCAGGACATCGTCACGTACCTCGCGCACAGCAGGGTCACCGAACAGCGCGCCTCCGAGCAGATGGAACTCCTCCGCAAGCACTTCGCCGACCACCCCGACCTCGGCCGCGCGGTCAGGATGATCTCCCACGACGAGGACAACCACCTCGCCTACTGCCACGAGGAACTCCTGCGCCTCGCGTACGCCGGACACGGCCGCGCCATCCAGCGCACCCTGCGCGAGTGCGCGCTCGCGGAGATCCGCGTCCACCGGGACGTCAGCCTCGCGGTGATGGCCCGCATGGGCCGCATCCTCGGCTGGTCCGGGCCCAGGGCGGCGGTCCTCGCGGCGGGCGTCCACGCGGTGTACGCGTACGAGCGCCTGGGCGGCCGGCGCCGCATGGTCTCGCTCAGGACGCCCGAACGCCGCAACGCGCTCGGGGGTCCCGCGAGCGCCGCCCCGGAGTTCGCCTGACGCACCCCCGGGCGCCGCCCGGAGTCCGCCCCGCCCCCGCTCCCCGGCCGCGCGGTCCTACATCCACCCCCGCTGCTTGAACAACCGGTACAACAGCACCACCAGCCCGGCCATCAGCGCGATCACCGCCGGGTACGCCCCCGCCCACCGCAGTTCCGGCATGTGGTCGAAGTTCATGCCGTAGACCCCCGCGATCATCGTGGGGACTGCGGCCATGGCCGCCCACGCGGAGATCTTCCGCATGTCGTCGTTCTGCCGCACGCTCATCTGGGCCAGGTGCGCCGAGAGGATGTCCGAGACCAGCCGGTCCAGTCCCTCCACGGACTCGTTGACGCGCGTGAGGTGGTCGTGCACGTCGCGGAAGAAGGGCCGGGACCGTTCCTCCACGAAGGGCACGCGCGCCCCGGACGTCCCCACCCCCGCCAGCCGGGCCGCCGGCACCGTCAGCGGACCGGTCGCCCGGCGGAACTCCAGTACCTGCCGCTTGAAGGTGTAGATCCGCGACGCGGTGTGCCGCGAACCGCCCCCTTCGGGGGAGAAGACCTCCGCCTCCAGTTCCTCCAGGTCGGTCTGCAGCTCGATCGCCACGTCCAGGTAGTGGTCGACGACGGCGTCGGCGATCGCGTACAGCACCGACGTCGGTCCCTTGCCCAGCAACTCGGGCTCCCGCTCCAGCCGGTCCCGCACGGCCCCCAGCGGGGCGCCCTCCCCGTGCCGGACGGTCACCACGAAAGCGTCCCCCAGGAAGACCATGACCTCGCCGGAGGAGACGGTGTCGCCGTGCGGCTCGTACACCACCGGCTTGAGCACCAGGAACAGCGAGTCGTCGTACACCTCCAGCTTGGGCCGCTGATGCGCCTTGAGGGCGTCCTCGACCGCCAGCGGGTGCAGGGCGAACTCCTGCGTGACCAGGTCGAACTCGTCCTCCGTCGGCTCGTGCAGCCCGATCCAGACGAAACCCCCCGCCGACCGCGCCTCGGCCAGTGCGTCGGAGAAATCCTCGGGCCCCTCCGACCGGTGTCCCTCCCGGTAGATGGCACAGTCGACGATCACGGAGCGCATTCTCCCTTCGCACGACGGACACCGCACGCGCGCGTGCGCCTACCCTGGGCCGCATGCCCACGTTGCTCCTGGTCCGGCACGGACGTTCCACCGCCAACACCGAGGGACTGCTCGCCGGCTGGACGCCCGGCGTCGCCCTCGACGACCGCGGGGCCGCGCAGGCCGCCGCGCTGCCCGGACGGCTCGCCGAGCTGCCGCTGGCCGAGATCGTCACCAGCCCGCTCCAGCGCTGCCGGGAGACCCTCCGGCCGCTGCTGGACGCCCGGCCCCACCTCACCCCCCACACCGACGACCGCATCGGCGAGTGCCACTACGGCGACTGGTCGGGCCGCAAGCTCGCCGAGCTCAGCGACGAGCCCCTGATGGAGGTGGTGCAGGCCCACCCGTCGGCGGCGGCGTTCCCCGGCGGGGAGTCCATGCGTGCGATGCAGACGCGCGCCGCCGAGGCGGTGCGCGAGTGGAACGCGCGCGTGGAGCGCGATCACGGTGCCGACGCCGTGTATCTGATGTGTTCGCACGGTGACATCATCAAGTCTCTCGTCGCGGACGCACTCGGACTTCATCTCGACCTCTTCCAGCGGATCTCCGTCGAACCGTGTTCCATCACCGCGATCCGTTACACGCGGTTGCGCCCCTTTCTCGTCCGCCTCGGCGACACCGGCGACCTCGCGTCCCTGGCGCCGCGCGAGGAACCGCCCGCCGGCGAAGCCACGGTCGGGGGCGACGCGGGCGCACCGTGATCGTCGGCCGCAGTAGGGTGAAGCGGTCGCAGTAGTGCGCCCGCGTTTGAACAGCCGCCCGTTCCCACGACTCTCAATGGAGACAGGACGTGTCCCGTCAGGTGTTCCTCTACGACCAACCGGAACGTTTCGTGGCCGGTACGGTCGGACTGCCAGGGCGCCGTACGTTCTTCCTCCAGGCCTCCGCCGGCTCCCGGGTGACCAGCGTGGCCCTGGAGAAGACCCAGGTCGCGGCGCTCGCCGAGCGCATGGATGAACTGCTCGACGAGGTCGTGCGCCGCAGCGGCGGCAGCGCCGCGGTCCCCGCCATGGCTCCGACCGAGATCACCGACACCGCCCCGCTGGACACCCCCGTGGAGGAGGAGTTCCGCGTCGGCACCATGGCGCTCGCCTGGGACGGCGAGGAGCAGCGCATGATCGTCGAGGCCCAGGCCCTCGTCGAACTGGACGCCGAGTCCGAGGAGGACCTCGCCGAGGCCGAGGAACGGCTGCTCCAGGACGAGGAGAACGGGCCCCCGATGCTCCGGGTCCGGCTCACCGGCGCGCAGGCCCGGGCCTTCGCCAAGCGCGCCCTCGACGTCGTCAACGCCGGGCGGCCGCCGTGCCCGCTGTGCAGCCTCCCGCTCGACCCGGAAGGACACGTATGTCCGCGCCAGAACGGATACCGCCGCGGAGCGTGACGGCCGCCGACCCGGCCGCCGCCGTCCTGCTCGCCGAGGGCGAGCTGACCGTGCGCGGACGCATCCGTGAGGCGTCGAA
This sequence comes from Streptomyces griseomycini, assembly GCF_014203535.1. Classification (GTDB taxonomy): domain Bacteria; phylum Actinomycetota; class Actinomycetes; order Streptomycetales; family Streptomycetaceae; genus Streptomyces; species Streptomyces griseomycini. The sequence continues at coordinate 312,345 of NZ_JACHJI010000008.1, read as the reverse complement.
CGCGGCGCTGTACTGCACCGTCACGCACGAGGGCCGCGAGGCCGCCTGCGTCTACAAGCCGGTCGCCGGGGAGCGGCCCCTGTGGGACTTCCCCGACGGCACGCTCGCCGGACGCGAGGTCGCCGCGTACGAGGTCTCCGAGGCGACCGGCTGGGGGCTCGTGCCGCCCACCGTGCTGCGGGACGGCCCGTACGGCGAGGGCATGTGCCAGCTGTGGATCGAGACGGCGCCGGGGGCGGAACTGCTCGCCCTGGTGGACGGCGAGGAGCCGGAGCCGGGCTGGAAGGCGATCGGCTTCGCGGAGGTCGGCGAGGGCCGCACCGCGCTGCTCGTGCACGCCGACGACGAACGGCTGCGCCGGCTGGCCGTGCTCGACGCGGTGATCAACAACGCCGACCGCAAGGGCGGGCACCTGCTGCCCACCGCGGGGAACCGGCTGTACGGCATCGACCACGGGGTCACCTTCAACGTCGAGGACAAGCTGCGCACCCTGCTGTGGGGCTGGGCGGGGGAGCCGCTGACCGAGGAGGCGCTCGACGTCCTCAAGGGCCTCAGGAAGGCCCTCACGGACGGCGGCGCGCTCGCCGCCCGGCTGGGTCCCCTGATCACCCCCGCGGAGATCGACGCCACGCGCACGCGTGTCGAGTCGCTGATCGCCACCGGCACCCACCCGGAGCCCGGCGGACAGTGGCCGGCGATCCCCTGGCCCCCGGTCTGAGCGGACCCGAAGCACGTCGGGCGGCGGTGCGCAAGAGCGCCTTCCCGGTCATCCGGCCTGCTCCCGTTCGTATTCGGAACTGCGGTCCGGTTAGGCTCAAGGCATGTATGCCTGGCCCGCTTCCGAAGTCCCCGCCCTGCCCGGTCAGGGCCGCGACCTGAGGATCCACGACACCGCGACCGGGGGTCCGATCACCCTCGACCCCGGTCCCGTCGCCCGCATCTACGTCTGCGGCATCACCCCGTACGACGCCACCCACATGGGGCACGCGGCGACGTACAACGCGTTCGACCTCGTGCAGCGCGTGTGGCTCGACACCAAGCGGCAGGTGCACTACGTCCAGAACGTCACCGACGTCGACGACCCGCTGCTGGAGCGGGCCGCCCGGGACGGCCTCGACTGGGCCGCCCTGGCGGAGAAGGAGACCGCGCTCTTCCGCGAGGACATGACCGCCCTGCGGATGCTGCCGCCGCGGCACTACATAGGCGCCGTGGAGGCCATACCCGGCATCGTCCCGCTCGTCGAGCGGCTGCGCGACCTCGGCGCGGCCTACGAGCTCGAGGGCGACATCTACTTCTCCGTCGAGTCCGACCCGCACTTCGGCCAGGTCTCGCACCTCGACGCCGCCGCCATGCGGCTGCTGTCCGCCGAGCGCGGCGGGGACCCGGACCGTCCGGGCAAGAAGAACCCCGTCGACCCGATGCTCTGGATGGCCGCCCGCGAGGGCGAGCCGAGCTGGGACGGCGGCTCGCTCGGCCGGGGCCGCCCCGGCTGGCACATCGAGTGCGTGGCCATCGCCCTCGACCACCTCGGCATGGGCTTCGACGTCCAGGGCGGCGGCTCCGACCTGGTCTTCCCGCACCACGAGATGGGCGCCTCCCACGCCCAGGTGCTCACCGGCGAGTTCCCCATGGCCAAGGCGTACGTCCACGCCGGCATGGTCGCCCTGCACGGCGAGAAGATGTCCAAGTCCAAGGGCAACCTGGTCTTCGTGTCCGCGCTGCGGCGCGAGGGCGTGGACCCGGCGGCGATCCGGCTGGCGCTGCTCGCCCACCACTACCGCGCCGACTGGGAGTGGACCGACCAGGTCCTCCAGGACGCCGTGACCCGCCTCGGCCGCTGGCGCGCCGCCGTCTCCCGGCCCGACGGCCCGCCCGCCGAGGCCCTGGTCGAGGAGATCCGCGAGGCGCTCGCCGACGACCTGGACGCCCCGGCCGCGCTGGCCGCCGTCGACCGCTGGGTCGCGCTCCAGGAGCGGAGCGGCGGTACGGACACGGGCGCGCCCGGCGTGGTCTCCCGCGCGGTGGACGCGCTGCTCGGCGTCGCGCTGTAGGGCGGACGCGAGAGGAAGAAGGGGCGCCCCGTTCCCGGAACGGGGCGCCCCTTCGCTCAGTCCTCCGACGACTCCTCGCCGTCCGAGTCCGCCTCCGGCTTCGGCGGCTTCGGCGGGCGGGTGCGTCCGCCCGGGGCGTCCCGCCGGTACGCGCTGTCCGAGCCGTCGGCCGTGGCGTGTCCGCCGGACGGACCCGACGCCCCGTCACGGCGCCGCAGGTAGCGCTCGAACTCGCGGGCGATCGCCTCGCCCGACGCCTCCGGCAGCTCGGCGGTGTCCCGGGCCTCCTCCAGCGTCTGGACGTACTCGGCGACCTCGCTGTCCTCCGCGGCCAGCTGGTCCACGCCCACCTGCCAGGCGCGCGCGTCCTCGGGCAGCTCGCCCAGCGGGATCCGCACGTCGATCAGGTCCTCGAGGCGGTTGAGGAGGGCCAGGGTCGCCTTCGGGTTGGGTGGCTGCGACACGTAGTGCGGGACCGCCGCCCACAGCGACACCGCCGGGACGCCGGCGTGCGTGCACGCCTCCTGGAGGATGCCGACGATGCCCGTGGGGCCCTCGTACTTGGTCTCCTCCAGGTCCATGCGGCGGGCCAGGTCCGGGTCGGACGTGGTCCCGCTGATCGGGACCGGACGGGTGTGCGGGGTGTCACCGAGCAGGGCGCCCAGGATGACCACCAGTTCCACGCCGAGTTCGTGCGCGAAGCCGAGGAGTTCGTTGCAGAACGAGCGCCACCGCATGGACGGTTCGATGCCGCGCACCAGCACCAGGTCGCGCGGCTTCTCGCCGCCGACCCGGACCACCGACAACCGCGTCGTCGGCCAGGTGATCCTGCGCACCCCGCCGTCCATGAACACCGTGGGGCGGTTCACCTGGAAGTCGTAGTAGTCCTCGGCGTCCAGCGCCGCGAACACCTCGCCCTTCCACTCCCTGTCCAGATGCGCGACCGCGGTGGAAGCGGCGTCGCCGGCATCGTTCCAGCCCTCGAACGCGGCCACCATGACCGGGTCGATCAGCTCGGGAACCCCCTCGAGCTCGATCACCCAGCGCCTCCTTCCGACGTGCCCTCGCGTACGTCCCAACCTTACGGCGTGCCCGGGGGGACGCCCGCAACCCCCTCACAGGGGGAGTGCCCCATCACTGCCCCGCCGGGCACCGGGAAACACCCCCGCAGATCCGGGCGCCGAAGACGCGCGGCGGGTGCGCGGCAGGGCTCACAGCGTGGAGCGCAGCCACTGCTCCACGCTCGCGATGTGCACCGTCGCCCAGGACCGCGCCGCCTCGGCGTCCCGGTCCCGCAGGGCGGCGAGGATCGCCCGGTGCTCGCGCAGGGTGCGGCCGACCGCGTCCTCCTGGGTGAGGCCGCGCCAGACGCGGGCCCGCGTCGTGGGCCCGGACAGACCGTCGAGCAGGGAGCACAGCACGGAGTTGCCGGCGCCGCGCACGACGGTCCGGTGGAAGTCCAGGTCGGCGGCGACCAGGTCCTCCACGGACGGCTCGTCGCCGAGCTCGTCCAACTTCTTCGCGAGCGCGTCCAGTTGCTCCTCGCCGAGCCGGGTGGCCGCGAGGGCCGTCGCGGCCGGTTCCAGGATGCGGCGCACGGCGAGGAACTCCAGGACCGTGTCGTCGCGGTGGAAGTCGACGACGAAACTCAGCGCCTCCAGCAGGAGTTGCGGATCGAGGCTGGTGACGTACGTGCCGTCGCCCTGCCGCACGTCCAGGATGCGGATGAGCGACAGCGCACGCACCGCCTCGCGCAGGGAGTTGCGGGACAGCCCCAGTCCGGCGGCGAGTTCGCCCTCCCTGGGCAGTCGGTCACCGGGGCGCAGAGCGCCGGAGACGATCATTCCCTTGATCTTCTCGATCGCCTCGTCGGTGACTGCCATGTCCGGCCTCCCTGCGGATCAGACCTCCGGTGTGCCCGCCATTATGCGGACCCGGCGGACCGGCCGGTCCCGCTCACGGCACCGGCTCCGGGGTGGGCCCGGCGTGCGGGGGGACGCCGTGGTCGCCCGTCCCCGGGACGGACGGCTCGAGCCGGCGCGCCGCGTCGACCGCGCCCGGGGCGACACCGACGATGCGCAGGCCGCGGCGCTGGTGGAAGCGCAGCGCGTCCGGGCTGCCGTCGGTGGCCACCAGCCGCACCCGGCGCGCCCTCCGCGGGCGACCTCGACGACCGCGCGGGGCAGCGCGCCGCCCGCCCCGGCGTGCCGCACCACCGCGTCCACCGTGACGACCTCCAGGGCGCCGTCGGCGACCGCGTGCGTGAGCAGCCCGGCCGGGACGCCCTCCCGCTCGGCGACCGGCGCCGGCGGCCGTGCCGCGTCGTACCCGGTCCCGTGGCCCACGACGGTCGTGCCTCCCCGGGAGGAGACGGGCGGACCGGTGACCGCCGCACGGTCGGCGGCGGTCGCGGCGCGGACGCGGAGGTCTCCCGCGGCGGCACGCCCCGAGGCCCCGGGCCGGTCCCGGGCAGGGGAGGGGGCGGCTCCGTCGGCGCGGAGCCGCCCCCCCCTCCCCGTACCGGCCCCCGTGCGGGGGAGCCGGGGCCTCTCGGCCGCATCCCGTCGGGCGAGTGCCGGCCTACTTCTTGTCGAGCAGCTCCTGGACGTTCGCGCGGACCTCGTCCGTGGCCAGGCCGCGGATCGTCAGGGTGGTGCGGCGGCGCAGCACGTCGTCCACCGTCTCGGCCCACTCGTGGTCGCGGGCCCACACGACCTGCGCCCAGATCTCCGGGGCGTCCGGGTGGACGCGCCGGCCCAGCGCCGGGTCCTCGTTCGCCAGGCGGGCGATGTCGAAGGCCAGCGAACCGTAGTGGGTGGCCAGGTGCCTGGCGGTGTCCGCGGCCATGCGCGGGCCGGGCGCGGGGCCGTCGACCAGCAGCCGGTGGGCGACCGCGCGCGGGTTGGCGACACCCGGCAGCGGCAGCTTCTTCGGCAGCGCGGAGACCGGCTCGAAGCCGTCGCCCAGCGGGTGACCCGGCAGCTCCTGGAGCTTCCGCATCACCGTACGGCCGATGTGGCGGAACGTGGTCCACTTGCCGCCCGCGACGGACAGCATCCCGCCCCGGCCCTCGGTGACCACCGTCTCCCGCTTGGCCTTCGCCGTGTCCCCGGGACCGCCCGGCAGCACCCGCAGGCCGGCGAACGCGTAGGTGATCAGGTCACGGTCGAGCTGCTGGTCGCGGATGGAGAACGCGGCCTCGTCGAGGATCTGGGATATGTCCTTGTCGTCGACCGCGACGTCCGCCGGGTCGCCCTCGAACACCTCGTCGGTCGTGCCGAGCAGCAGCATGTCCTCCCAGGGGAGGGCGAAGGTGATCCGGTACTTGTCGATCGGGGTGGCCAGCGCGGCCTTCCACGGGGAGGTCCGCTTCAGGACCAGGTGCGCGCCCTTCGACAGGCGGATGGACGGCGCGGCGTTCGGGTCCTCCATGCGGCGCAGGTGGTCGACCCACGGGCCGGTCGCGTTCAGCACGAGCCGGGCGTTCACGCCGAACTCGTCGCCCGAGAGGCGGTCGCGCAGCTCGGCGCCGGTGACCCGGCCGTTGGTGAAGCGCAGCCCCGTCACCTCGGCGTGGTTGAGGACGACGGCGCCCGCGTCGACGGCCGCGCGGACCGTCATCAGCGCCATGCGCGCGTCGTTCATCTGGTCGTCGCCGTACACGGCCACGGCCTTGAGGTTCTCGGTGCGCAGCTCCGGCACGTCCGCCTGCGCCTTGGCGGGGGACAGCAGGTGCCCGACGCCGTCGCCGAAGGCCGACAGCATCGAGTACGCGAAGACACCGGCCCCGAGCTTCGCCGCGCCGTGCGGCCCGCCCTTGTACACGGGGAGGTAGAACGTGAGCGGGTTCGCCAGGTGGGGGGCCACCTGGCGGGAGACCGCACGGCGCTCGAAGTGGTTCTCCGCCACCAGCTTCACCGCGCCGGTCTGCAGGTAGCGCAGACCGCCGTGGAGCAGCTTGGAGGAGGCGGAGGAGGTGGCGCCGGCGAAGTCGCCGGCGTCCACCAGGGCCACCCTGAGGCCGGACTGCGCGGCGTGCCAGGCGGTGGAGATGCCCAGGATGCCGCCGCCGATCACGAGAAGGTCGTACGACGCCTTGGAGAGCTGCTCCCGGGTCTCGGCGCGGCTCGGGTTCGAGCCGGACGCCGGGTGCGTCCCCAGGGCAGGCACGGACTGCAGGGTGGACTGGGTGGTCATGGCGGTTTCTTACTCCTCGTCCTCGAGCCAGCCCATGGTCCGCTCGACGGCCTTGAGCCAGTTCTTGTACTCACGGTCGCGGGTCTCCGCGTCCATGCGGGGGGTCCACTCGGCGGCCCGCCGCCAGTTGGCGCGCAGGTCGTCGGTGCTGTTCCAGAAGCCGACGGCGAGGCCGGCGGCGTAGGCGGCGCCGAGGCAGGTGGTCTCGGCGACCATCGGGCGCACCACGGGGGCGTCCAGGAAGTCCGAGAGCGTCTGCATCAGCAGGTTGTTGGAGGTCATGCCGCCGTCGACCTTGAGGGCGGTCAGCTCCACACCGGAGTCCTTCGTCATGGCGTCCGCGATCTCCCGCGTCTGCCAGGCGGTGGCCTCCAGGACGGCGCGCGCGAGGTGCGCCTTGGTGACGTACCGGGTGAGGCCGGCGATCACACCGCGGGCGTCGGAGCGCCAGTACGGGGCGAACAGGCCGGAGAAGGCCGGCACGAAGTAGGCGCCGCCGTTGTCCTCGACCGAGAGCGCGAGCGTCTCGATCTCGGCGGCGGTGGAGATCAGGCCCATCTGGTCGCGCATCCACTGCACCAGCGAGCCGGTGACGGCGATCGAGCCCTCCAGGGCGTAGACCGGCTTCTGGCCGCCGATCCGGTAGCCGACGGTGGTCAGCAGACCGCTGTAGGAGTTGATGATCTTGTCACCGGTGTTCATCACCATGAAGGTGCCGGTGCCGTACGTCGACTTGGTCTCGCCCTCGGAGAAGCAGGTCTGGCCGAACAGGGCCGCCTGCTGGTCGCCGAGCGCGGAGGCGACCGGGATGCCGCCGAGCAGGTCGCCCAGCTTGCCGCCCTTGATCTCGCCGTAGACCTCGGCGGAGGAGCGGATCTCGGGGAGCATCGCCAGCGGGACGCCGATGGACTCGGCGATCCTCTCGTCCCACTGCATGGTGTGCAGGTTCATCAGCAGGGTGCGGGACGCGTTGGTCACGTCGGTGACGTGGTGGCCGCCGTCGACGCCACCGGTCAGGTTCCAGATGACCCAGGTGTCCATGGTGCCGAAGAGGATGTCGCCCGCCTCGGCGCGCTCCTGGAGCCCCTCGACGTTGTCGAGCAGCCAGCGGGCCTTGGGGCCGGCGAAGTAGGAGGCGAGGGGGAGGCCGGTCTCGCGGCGGAAGCGGTCCTGGCCGACGTTGCGGCCGAGCTCGCGGCACAGGGCGTCGGTGCGGGTGTCCTGCCAGACGATGGCGTTGTGGACGGGCTCGCCGGTGTTCCTGTCCCACAGCACGGTGGTCTCGCGCTGGTTGGTGATGCCGATGGCCTTGATGTCGTCGCGGGTGATGCCGGCCTTCTCGATGGCTCCGGCGACGACCTCCTGGACGTTGGTCCAGATCTCGGTGGCGTCGTGCTCGACCCAGCCCGGCTTGGGGAAGATCTGCTCGTGCTCCTTCTGGTCGACGGAGACGATGCGCCCGTCGCGGTCGAAGACGATGCAGCGGGACGAGGTGGTGCCCTGGTCGATGGCTGCGATGAACGGGCCGGCGGTGTGGGCGTCGGTCACTGTGTGCTCCTGGGAGTTCCTTGGTGGAGGGGCTGTGCGTACGGCGCTTCTGCGGGATTCGGGGGCGCGGCGGACCGGTCGCCTAGGCGAAGGCGACGTTGTAGATGCCGGCCGCGAGGGCGCCGCCGATCAGCGGGCCGACCACCGGGATCCAGGCGTAGGCCCAGTCGGAGCCGCCCTTGTTGGGCAGGGGCAGCAGGGCGTGCACGATGCGCGGACCGAGGTCGCGGGCCGGGTTGATCGCGTAACCGGTCGGGCCGCCGAGCGACAGACCGATGGAGACGACCACGAGTGCCGTGATCAGACCGCCCAGCACACCGAGGCCGTTGCCCGCGTCGTTCAGGCCCTGGGTGAGCACGGCGAGCAGCAGGACGACGGTGCCGATGACCTCCGTCGCGAGGTTCTGCACCGTGTTCCGGATCTCCGGACCGGTGGAGAAGACGCCGAGGACGGGGCCGGCGCCCTTCTCCTGGGCCTCGACCGCCTTGGCGGCGGTGGCCTGCGCGCCCGGACCGCCGACGATCTCCTTGTCGGTCAGGTGCGCCTGGAACTGGCCGTAGTAGGCGATCCAGACCAGGGTCGCGCCGATCATCGCGCCGAGGAACTCTCCGGCGAAGTAGGTCGGAACGTTGCTCCACTCGCCGTCCTTGATGGCGAGCGCCACGGTCACGGCCGGGTTGAGGTGGGCGCCGGAGAGCGGACCGGCGATGTACACCGCGGTCATGACGGCGAAGCCCCACCCGAAGGCGATGGCGAGCCAGCCGGCGTTACGGGCCTTGGAGGCCTTCAGCGTCACGGCGGCACACACACCGCCGCCGAGCAGGATGAGTATGGCGGTACCGATGGTCTCGCCGATGAAGATGTCGGAGCTGGACACCCGCGACTCCTTTGTCCTTCGTCCAGGGAGCCGACCCCCGGGTCCCACCGGGGATTGGCGCCCTCAGGGGTGAGAGCGATGCCGGCCCTTGGCGTTGTCACACTCTAGCGCGTATTGCCGGTAGGTGTTCGACAATGCCGACCGATGGACGGGAGTCTTGCCCGGCGTCACGCACCCGTCAAGAGTTTGGTTCTCGAAAGCGCGATCGTTATTGATCGCCGCGAATCGCCGATCTCCGGGGGGTGTTCTGTCATGGTTGGCCCGATATGCCTGCACCAGGGTACGGCTGCGACCGGGATGCTCCGCGGCATCCCGGTCCCCATGCGTGCGACAGGCCCCTCGCGGTGCTCAGAACCGCCCGGCGCCCAGGTCCCGCGACACCGCGCGGGCGCAGTCCCGTACCGCCGCGATCAGCTCGGGGCGCAGCTCGCCGTCCCGGCGCAGCCGCTCCACCGCGCCCGTGACGCCCACCGCGCCCACCGGCATGCGCCGCCGGTCGTGGATGGGCGCCGCCACGGACGCCACGCCCTCCCAGGTCTCCTCGACGTCCGCCGCGTAACCACGCGCGCGCGTGAGGTCGAGGATGTGCTCAAAGGCGTCCAGCTCGCACACCGTGCGGTCGGTGAACGCCTTGCGGTCGGCCTCCAGGGCCTCGCTGTGCGCCACCGGGTCGTAGGCCGACAGCACCTTGCCCAGGGCGGTGGAGTGCAGTGGCTGCATGGCCCCTATCTCCAGGACCTGCCGGCTGTCGTCGGGCCGGAAGACGTGGTGCACGATCAGCACGCCCTGCTGGTGCAGCACGCCCAGGTAGACGCTCTCGCCGCTGGAGCGGGCCAGGTCGTCCGTCCACACCAGGGCGCGCGCCCGCAGTTCGTGCACGTCGAGATAGGTGGTCCCCAGGCGCAGCAGCTCGGCGCCCAGCTGGTAGCGCCCGGAGGTGTCGTCCTGCTCGACGAACCCCTCCTGCTGGAGGGTGCGCAGTATGCCGTGGGCGGTGCCCTTGGCGAGGCCCAGCGACGAGGCGATGTCCGACAGGCCGAGCCGTCGCTCGCCACCCGCGAGCAACCGCAGCATCGCCGCCGCCCGTTCGAGCGACTGGATGTTCCGTGCCATCGCCGTACTGCCTCCGTCCCGTTCGACCGTCGACCCGCGACGCCGCTGCCGCCGTTCGGCAATGTCGAACACTACCGGTCCATGCCGACCTCTCGCTAATGGTCGGCCGTGATCCGTTGCGCCGTCCGTGCTCCGCACGCCGGCCGCCGGCCATCATCGTCCGGCCCGTGGACGCCCTGAACATCAGGACGCGGTCCCGGATACCCTGACGGCGTGCGTCCTGCCGGGAAAGTCCGACGACCGGTTTTTCCGGGCAGCCGCAAAGCCGACAGCCGTCGCACCTGAGGGAGCCCCTTTCATGGCCTCGTTGCCGCTGACCCCTTCCGCCGACAGCCGGACCCGTGCGTCCGCCCTCCGTGAGGCGTTCGCCACCCGTGTGGTGGTCGCCGACGGGGCGATGGGCACCATGCTCCAGGCCCAGGACCCCACGCTCGAGGACTTCGAGAACCTCGAAGGCTGCAACGAGATCCTGAACCTGACCCGCCCGGACATCGTCCGTTCGGTCCACTCCGCGTACTTCGACGCCGGTGTCGACTGCGTGGAGACCAACACCTTCGGCGCCAACCTCACCGCCCTCGGCGAGTACGACATCGCGGAGCGCGTCGCGGAGCTCTCCGAGGCCGGCGCGCGCATCGCCCGCGAGACCGCCGACGAGTTCGGCGCCCGCGACGGCCGTCAGCGGTGGGTCCTCGGCTCCATGGGCCCCGGCACCAAGCTGCCCACCCTCGGCCACACCACCTTCACCGCGATCCGTGACGCCTACCAGCAGAACGCGGAGGGCCTGCTGGCCGGCGGCGCCGACGCGCTGCTCGTGGAGACCACCCAGGACCTGCTGCAGACCAAGGCCTCGGTCATCGCCGCCCGCCGGGCCATGGAGGTCGCCGGCTACGACGTGCCCCTGATCGTCTCGGTGACGGTCGAGACGACCGGGACGATGCTGCTGGGTTCGGAGATCGGTGCGGCGCTGACGGCGCTGGAACCGCTGGGCATCGACATGATCGGCCTGAACTGCGCGACCGGCCCGGCCGAGATGAGCGAGCACCTGCGCTACCTGGCCCGGCACGCGCGCGTGCCGCTGTCGTGCATGCCGAACGCGGGGCTGCCGGTCCTGACGGCCGAGGGCGCGCACTACCCGCTGACGCCCCCGGAGCTGGCCGACGCCCAGGAGACCTTCGTCCGGGACTACGGCCTGAGCCTGGTCGGCGGCTGCTGCGGCACCACCCCGGAGCACCTGCGCCGGCTCGTGGAGCGGGTGCGCGGTGTGACCCCGCCCGAGCGCGACCCCCGGCCCGAGCCGGGCGCCGCCTCCCTCTACCAGAGCGTGCCGTTCCGGCAGGACACGTCGTACCTGGCGATCGGCGAGCGGACGAACGCGAACGGGTCGAAGAAGTTCCGCGAGGCCATGCTGGAGGGCCGCTGGGACGACTGCGTGGAGATGGCCCGGGAGCAGATCCGCGAGGGCGCGCACATGCTGGACCTGTGCGTGGACTACGTCGGCCGCGACGGCGTCGCCGACATGGAGGAACTGGCCGGACGGTTCGCGACCGCCTCCACGCTGCCGATCGTGCTGGACTCCACCGAGGTCGAGGTGATCCGGGCCGGGCTGGAGAAGCTGGGCGGCCGCGCGGTGATCAACTCGGTGAACTACGAGGACGGCGACGGGCCCGACTCCCGGTTCGCCCGCGTCACCCGGCTGGCCCAGGAGCACGGTGCCGCGCTGATCGCGCTCACCATCGACGAGGAGGGCCAGGCCCGCACCGCCGAGAAGAAGGTCGAGATCGCCGAACGGCTGATCGACGACCTGACCGGCAACTGGGGCATCCGCGAGGAGGACATCCTCGTCGACTGTCTGACCTTCACCATCTGCACCGGCCAGGAGGAGTCCCGCAAGGACGGCCTGGCCACCGTCGAGGGCATCCGCGAGCTCAAGCGGCGCCACCCGCGCGTGCAGACCACCCTCGGCCTGTCGAACATCTCCTTCGGCCTCAACCCGGCCGCGCGGATCCTGCTGAACTCCGTCTTCCTGGACGAGTGCGTCAAGGCGGGCCTGGACTCGGCGATCGTGCACGCGTCGAAGATCCTGCCGATCGCCCGGTTCAGCGAGGAAGAGGTCACCACGGCCCTCGACCTGATCTACGACCGCCGACGCGAGGGCTACGACCCGCTGCAGAAGCTGATGCAGCTGTTCGAGGGGGCGACCGCCAAGTCGCTGAAGGCCGGCAAGGCCGAGGAACTGGCCGCGCTGCCGCTGGAGGAGCGCCTGAAGCGCCGCATCATCGACGGCGAGCGCAACGGCCTGGAGGCCGACCTGGACGAGGCCCTGCGGACCCGTCCCGCGCTGGCGATCGTCAACGACACCCTGCTCGACGGCATGAAGGTGGTCGGCGAGCTGTTCGGCTCCGGGCAGATGCAGCTGCCGTTCGTGCTGCAGTCCGCCGAGGTGATGAAGGCCGCCGTGGCCCACCTCGAGCCGCACATGGAGAAGACCGACGAGGCGGGCAAGGGCACCATCGTGCTGGCCACCGTGCGCGGCGACGTGCACGACATCGGCAAGAACCTCGTCGACATCATCCTGTCGAACAACGGCTACAACGTGGTCAACCTGGGCATCAAGCAGCCGGTCTCGGCGATCCTGGACGCCGCCGCCGAGCACAAGGCGGACGTGATCGGCATGTCCGGGCTGCTGGTGAAGTCCACGGTGATCATGAAGGAGAACCTGGAGGAGCTCAACCAGCGCGGGCTGGCCGCCGACTACCCGGTCATCCTCGGCGGAGCGGCGCTGACCCGCGCCTACGTCGAGCAGGACCTGCACGGGATCTACCAGGGCGAGGTCCGCTACGCCCGCGACGCCTTCGAGGGCCTGCGCCTGATGGACGCCCTCATCGGCGTCAAGCGCGGGGTGCCCGGCGCGAAGCTGCCCGAGCTGAGGCAGCGGCGGGTCCGCGCCGCCACCGTGGAGATCGAGGAGCGCCCCGAGACCGGACACGTGCGCTCGGACGTCGCCACCGACAACCCGGTCCCCACCCCGCCGTTCTGGGGCACCCGCGTGATCAAGGGCATCCAGCTCAAGGAGTACGCGAGCTGGCTCGACGAGGGCGCGCTGTTCAAGGGCCAGTGGGGCCTGAAGCAGGCCCGCACCGGCGAGGGGCCGACCTACGAGGAACTCGTCGAGACCGAGGGCCGGCCCCGGCTGCGCGGCCTGCTGGACCGGCTCCAGACGGAGAACCTGCTGGAGGCGGCCGTCGTCTACGGCTACTTCCCGTGCGTGTCCAAGGACGACGACCTCATCATCCTCGACGAGGCCGGCAACGAGCGCACCCGCTTCACCTTCCCCCGCCAGCGCCGCGGCCGGCGGCTGTGCCTGGCGGACTTCTTCCGCCCGGAGGAGTCCGGCGAGAGGGACGTCGTCGGCCTCCAGGTGGTCACCGTCGGCTCCCGCATCGGCGAGGAGACCGCGCGGATGTTCGAGGCCAACGCCTACCGCGACTACCTCGAGCTGCACGGCCTGTCCGTCCAGCTGGCCGAGGCCCTCGCCGAGTACTGGCACGCGCGCGTGCGCTCCGAGCTCGGTTTCGCCGGTGAGGACCCGGCCGCGATGGAGGACATGTTCGCCCTCAAGTACCGGGGCGCCCGCTTCTCCCTCGGCTACGGCGCCTGCCCGGACCTGGAGGACCGCGCGAAGATCGCCGATCTGCTCGAGCCCGAACGCATCGGCGTGCAGCTCTCCGAGGAGTTCCAGCTGCACCCCGAGCAGTCCACCGACGCCATCGTGATCCACCACCCGGAGGCGAAGTACTTCAACGCCCGCTGAGGCCCTGAACGCCCGCCGGGCCCGGGGAAGGGGCCCGTGCGCGGCAGGAGGCACGTGCTGCGCGCACGACGTACACTGGTCGGTCCACTGCAGGCCGGTTCCCGCGAGGGAACCGGCCTGATCGTCCCTGTGAAGGAGGTACGTGGATGACCAGCACGGTCCCCGCGCTAGGAACCAGAACGACCGAGGGCTCGGCCCTGCAGGCCGTGCTCCTGGACATGGACGGCACCCTGGTGGACACCGAGGGCTTCTGGTGGGACGTCGAGTGCGAGGTCTTCGCCTCCCTCGGCCACACCCTCGACGACTCCTGGCGCCAGGTCGTGGTCGGCGGCCCCATGAGCCGCAGCGCGGGGTTCCTGATCGAGGCGACCGGGGCCGACATCGACCTGGCCGAGCTGACGGTGCTGCTCAACGACGGTTTCGAGGACCGCATCGACCACGCCCTGCCGCTGATGCCGGGCGCCGCGCGGCTGCTCGCCGAACTGGCCGAGCATGAGATCCCCACCGCCCTCGTCTCCGCCTCGCACCGGCGCATCATCGACCGGGTGCTGGCCAGGCTGGGCCCGCAGCACTTCGCGCTGTCGGTCGCCGGCGACGAGGTCCCGCGCACCAAGCCGCACCCCGACCCGTATCTGGCGGCTGCCGCCGGGCTCGGTGCGGACCCCCTGAGGTGCGCCGTCGTCGAGGACACCGCGACCGGCGTCGCCGCCGCCGAGGCCGCGGGCTGCCAGGTCGTGGCGGTGCCCTCCGTGGCCCCGATCGCCCCGGCCGTCCGGCGCACCGTCGTCCCCTCGCTGGAAGTCGTCGACCTGACATTTCTGCGCGGCCTGATGACGGAAATGCTCTAGGCGTTCACCCAGCGTGCAGCAGCGTTAGGGCCGGAATTCACATCGCTCGCACCCGCGCCCCCGGACAGGTGTCCGAAAGAATTCGCTCCGTTGCCGATGGCTGAATTCCGGTGCCGTCGAACCCGTTTTCACATGTGATGTTCACCACGCCGGAGGGGGTCGACAGGGGGGTCGGCATGTGCCGTCCACCCCTTTTCGGTGTTCATCGGTGCGCCCTTGTGTCCCGTTTGGTGAGAAGCTGCACCAATCCTTCCCCGGTCACATCTGCCGGTGCGTTCACACCTGGTTTCACTGCGTGATGGCACCTCAACTCCGGTGGCTGCGAGCCCTCCTGCGGGCGCGCACTAACCTCGTCGCGAGAACATCACCCCTACCCCGTGAGCCGCTGCAACACCCTGCGTGCCGGATACACGGAGTCGACAGTCCTGGAGAAACTCGAGCATGAACCGCAAGACTTTGGTGCTGGCGGCCGCGATGGGCCTGCTCGCGCCGGTGCTCGCCGCCTGTGGTGACACCGAGGGCGGGAGCGGCGACGGCGACGCGATCACCGTCGGCACCACGGACCGGTTCACCGCCTCGAAGGCCGCCCCCGCGCCCCTCGACCCGGCCTACGCCTACGACGTCGGCACCTGGAACATCCTGCGCCAGACCGTGCAGACCCTGATGATCCAGCCGCGCGGCGAGGGCGAGCCGGTGCCCGAGGCCGCCGAGTCCTGCGGCTTCACCGATGCCGGCAACGAGCGTTACAGCTGCACCCTGCGCGACGGCCTGAAGTTCGCGAACGGCGACGAGATGACCGCCGCCGACGTGAAGTTCTCCATCGACCGCGCCCGCTCGATCAAGGCCGACAGCGGTGTGTCCGCGCTGCTGTCCACCATCGACACCGTCGAGACGCAGGGCGACCGCGAGGTGATCTTCCACCTCAAGACCGCCGACGCCACCTTCCCGTACAAGCTCTCCACCCCGGTCGCCGGCATCGTCAACTCGGACGACTACGACAAGGGCGGGCTGCGCGAGGGCTTCGAGGTGGACGGCTCGGGCCCGTACACCCTGGAGGCGAAGGTCGAGGGCGAGCGGATGGTCCGGGCGACGTTCACCAAGAACCCCTCCTACAAGGGGGCGTTGGAGGTGAACAACGACAAGGTCGAGATCGTCTCCTTCGAGGACGCCGACGCCATGGGCGCCGCGCTGGAGAAGAATGACATCGACGTCATGTCCCGCTCCATGTCGCCGGAGCAGATCCGCGAGCTCGCGGGCAACGCCAAGGACGAGGTCGACCTGGTCGAGATGCCCGGTCTGGAGATCCGCTACCTGGCCTTCAACACCGAGGCCGAGTCCGTGAAGGACAAGGCGGTCCGCCAGGCGATGGCCCAGGTCATCAACCGCAGCGAGCTGGTCGCCAAGGTCTACGGCTCCCAGGCCGAGCCGCTGTACTCGCTGGTCCCGGCGAGCATCACCGGCCACTCCAACTCGTTCTTCAACACGTACGGCGAGCCCAGCGACGCCGAGGCCCGCAAGCTGCTGAACGAGGCCGGCGTCACCACCCCCGTCAAGCTGACGCTGCACTACACCACCGACCACTACGGTCCGGCCACGAAGAAGGAGTTCGAGCAGCTCCAGAAGCAGCTCAACGACAGCGGCCTGTTCGACGTCGACATCGAGGGCACCCCCTGGGAGACCTTCCGCCCGGCCGGGCAGAAGGGCGAGTACGACGTCTACGGCATGGGTTGGTTCCCCGACTTCCCCGACGCGGACAACTTCCTCGCCCCGTTCCTGGACGAGGACAACTTCCTCGGCTCGCCGTACGCCAACGGCAAGGTCCGGAACGAGCTGATCCCGCAGTCCCGTCGCCAGGCCGACCGGTTGTCCGCCTCCGGCAGCCTGACGGACATTCAGGACATCGTGGCGGACGACGTCCCGGTGCTGCCGCTGTGGCAGGGCAAGCAGTACGTCGCCGCACACGACGACATCACCGGTACCGCCTACGCGCTCAACTCCTCCTCCACCCTCCAGCTGTGGGAGCTCGGCCGTGGTGTGAGCGGCTGACGGATCGCCCCGTTCCGGGCCGGGGGAGGGCGGCCCGGAACATCGAACCGACGACAAAGGCACACACGTGAACCTGCGCAACCAGTGGCCGGTCCTGCCGATCGTGGCGGGGCTGGCCTCCGGCCTGCTGACCGGCTGCGGATCGGAGAACGGCGGCTCCGGGGCCGACGGCTCCAACGTCGTGGTGGGAATGTCCGACGACGTCCTCGCCACCGATCCCGCCTCCGGTTACGACCCCGGCTCCTGGCTGTTGTTCAACAACGTCTTCCAGTCGCTGCTCAGCTTCCCCAAGGGGGCCACCGAGCCGGAGCCGGAGGCCGCCGAGAGCTGCGAGTTCACGGACACCGAGACCAAGGTGTACACGTGCACTCTGAGGGACGGGCTCAAGTTCAGCAACGGTGACCCGCTCACCTCGAAGGACGTGAAGTTCTCCTTCGACCGCATGCTGAAGATCAACGACCCCGAGGGTCCCGCGATCATGTTCCCGATGCTGGAGGAGGTGGAGACGCCGGACGAGAAGACGGTCGTCTTCAGGCTCAACACGCCCGACGCCACCTTCCCCAGCAAGATCGCCTCCGGTGCCGGTTCCATCGTCGACCACCGCCAGTACGACGCGGACGGGCTGCGCGAGGACGGCGAGGCGGTCGGCTCCGGCCCCTACAAGCTGGACTCGTTCGGCGAGGACCAGGCCGTCTTCTCCGTCAACGAGCACTACAAGGGCGCCGTCGACGAGACGCGGAACTCCGGCGTGACGCTGAAGTTCTTCCACGGCGACCAGGACGCCCTCAAGGAGGCCGTCCAGGACGCCGAGGTGGACATCGCCTACCGAGGCCTCACCGCCGAGGCCATCACCGACATCGAGAAGGCCGACGACGGCACCGGCGCCATCGAGGTCATCGAGGGCAGCAGCGCCGAAGTCCAGCACCTGGTCTTCAACATGGACGACCCGGTCGCCGGAAAGCTCGGCGTCCGCAGGGCCATCGCCTACCTGCTCGACCGCGACGCCCTCATCCACGAGGTCTACGAGGGCACGGCCACCCCGCTGTACTCGATCATCCCGGCCGGTATCAACGGCCACAACACCACCTTCTTCGACACCTACGGCGCCCGCCCGTCCAAGGCCAAGGCCGCCGCCGCGCTGCGGGAGGAGGGCATCACCGGCAAGGTGAAGCTCACCCTGTGGTCCACCCCGTCCCGCTACGGCCCCGCCACCGACCAGGAACTGGCCGCGATCGCCAAGCAGCTCAACGCCAGCGGACTGTTCGACGCCGAGATGAAGTCCGTCGACTTCGAGCAGTACGAGAAGGACATCGAGGCCGGCAAGTACGGCGTCTACGTCAAGGGCTGGGTGCCCGACTACCCGGACGCCGACAACTTCACGGGTCCCTTCTTCGGCAAGGGCAACGTGCTGAACAACAACTACGAGAACGACACCATCACCGGCTCGCTCATCCCGCGCACCGCCGCCCAGAGCGACCGCTCCGCCACCGAGAAGGAGTTCGGCCGGCTCCAGGACGTCGTCGCCGAGGAACTGCCGGTCCTCCCCGTCTGGCAGGCCAAGCAGTACGCGGTCGTCCGTGACGACGTCTACGGCCTGGAGTACTGCCTCGACGCCTCGACCGTGTTCCGCTTCTGGGAGCTGAGCAAGGGCTGAGCCCGCCGCACGCGCGCAGAGGGCGCCCCCTTCCACGGAAGGGGGCGCCCTCTGCGCCGTCACGTCCCGTACGGTGACCGGGCGGGCCGCCTCACTGCGCGCCGGGGCGCACCAGCCCGCTCTCGTAGGCGTAGACCGCGGCCTGTACCCGGTCGCGCAGCCCCAGCTTGGTCAGGACATGGCCGACGTGCGTCTTGACGGTGGTCTCACTGACGAACAGGTCGGCGGCGATCTCCGCGTTGGACAGTCCGCGCGCCACCAGCTTCAGCACCTCGACCTCGCGGTCGGTCAGCGTGTGCAGCGTGTCCGGCACCGGCTCGTCACCGGACGGCAGGTGCGTGGCGTACTTGTCGAGCAGCCGGCGCGTGATGCTCGGCGCGAGCATCGCCTCCCCGGCGGCCACCACACGGATCGCCTGCACCAGCTCGCCCGCCGGGGCGTCCTTCAGCAGGAAGCCGCTGGCGCCCGCCCTCAGCGCCTCCACCACGTACTCGTCCAGGTCGAACGTCGTCAGCACCAGCACCTTCGCCGGACCGTTCCGCTCGGGACCGGTGATCTGCCGGGTCGCCTCCACCCCGTCCATCCGCGGCATGCGGATGTCCATCAGCACCACATCGGGCTGCAGCGCCCGCACCTGGTCCAGGGCCTGGAGGCCGTCCCCGGCCTCGCCGACGACCGCGATGTCCTGCTCCGCCTCCAGAATCATCCGGAAGCCCGTACGCAGCAGCGGCTGGTCGTCGACCAGTAGGACGCGGATGGCCACGTAAGTCTCCTTCGCTAGTCCGGCCCCATTCTGCCCTGTTGGGCCCCGCCGGAGTCAGCCGCCCTCACCGGCAGCGGATACGGAGGGGGAGTGCCGCCGAACTCCGGGCAGTGCGCCTGGTGGTCGCACCAGCCGCACAGCTTGGTGGGGCGCGGACGCCAGTCACCCGTCTCGGTCGCCGTCCGGATCGCGTCCCACAGCGCGAGCAGCTTGCGCTCGACCCGCTCCAGGTCGGCGGGGACGGGGTCGTACGTCAGCACGTCGCCGCTGCCCAGGTACACGAGCTGGAGCCGGCGCGGGACCACCCGCTTCAGCCGCCAGATCACCAGGGCGTAGAACTTCATCTGGAACAGCGCGCCCTCGGCGTACTCCGGCCGGGGCGCCTTGCCCGTCTTGTAGTCGACGATCCGCACCTCGCCGGTGGGCGCCACGTCGACCCGGTCGATGATGCCGCGCAGCCTCAGCCCCGAGTCCAGCTCGGCCTCGACGAACAGCTCCCGCTCGGCGGGCTCCAGCCGGCTCGGGTCCTCGAGCGTGAACCAGCGCTCGACCAGCCGCTCCGCCTCCGCCAGCCAACGCGCCAGCCGCTCGCCCTCCGGGTCGTCGGCGAACAGTTCCGCGACCTCCGGCCGGGACTCCCGCAGCCGGTCCCACTGGCCCGGGACCAGCGCCTTCGCGCGCGGCGCGGTGCGCTCGGCCGGCGGGGCGTCGAAGAGGCGCTCCAGCACCGCGTGCACCAGGGTGCCCCTGGTCGCCGCCTCGCTCGGCTTCTCCGGCAGCCGGTCGATGACCCGGAACCGGTACAGCAGCGGGCACTGCATGAAGTCGCTCGCACGCGAGGGGGACAGCGAGGCGGGCGGTGTGGCGGGGGCCCCGGTCACCACGGCCGTGTCCGCCGTCGCTGCCGCCGGACCGGCCGTGACCGGCGGATCGGCCGCCGCGGCCGGGCTGCTGTCGGGGCGCGACGCGCCCTCGGTGCTCGTCTCCATGCCCACAGACCTTACGGCCCGGCACCGACAGTGCCCCACACCCGGCCGGCGCCCGTGGACGAGCCGAGGACGGTCGGTGCGACAGGGGGGCGGGGCCGGGTGACCGAAGGGAGAGGGGGAAAGGAGGGAAGCGGGAGGCGCGACGACGGACGGGGAGCCACAGGGGTGCCGGGGCGGAACGGGCGGCGAAGGCCGCATACCATCGACTCAGGACCCTCCCGCCCGGCAGGAGCGGGAGACGCAGCGAACGAGGGGACACCGGTGGACGTAAGCGGCGGGCGCGGGCAGCCGCGGTCCGGCAACGACGAGTCGGCCGAGCACACGGGACCCGGGGCCCCGGCCACCGACGACGCCCCCCACGAGGCCGGTGACCGCTCCACCACCGCGGGCCGGGCCGCCGACGAGCGGGCCGGCCACCGCCCCGGTGACCTGCCCGACGGCACCCCGGCGTCCCACGGGCCTGCCGCCGGACGGCCCCCCGCAGCCGGCCCTTCCGCCGGCCACCCGTCCGCCGACGGCAGGGACACGACCGCCGCCCGGACTCCGGTGGCGGGCGGGCCCGGCCGGGGCGGCGACGGCGGGAACGAGGGCGCCGGTTCCGGGGACCGAGGACCCGCGCACGTGCCCGGGGCGTCCGGGAGCGGCCCGGCGGCCGGGGCCGACACCCCCGTCCCCGGCACCCCGGACCCGCGGGCCACCCCGCCCGCCGACCACCACGTCACGGGTCCCGGCCCCCGGGCCACCCGGGAGGGCACCCCCGGAGCCGGACACCAGGCCGGCGCCCCCTCGCCCCACCGGCACGCCGACCGCACGCTCGCCCACTCCGGCAGCGACAAGGCCCCCGCGCCGCAACGGCCCCAGGAGAAGCAGCGCGGCCTGCTGATGGGACGGCCGTTCGGGGTGCCCGTGTACGTCGCGCCCAGCTGGTTCCTCGTCGCCATCCTCATCACCTGGGTGTTCGGCGGGCAGATCGACCGCGTGCTGCCCGAGCTCGGCGCCGCCAGCTACCTGGTCTCCCTGTTCTTCGCGGTCGCCTTCTACGCCTCCGTGCTGGTCCACGAGCTCGCCCACACCCTGGCGGCCCTCCGCTTCAAACTCCCGGTGCGCCGCATCCAGCTCCAGTTCTTCGGCGGCGTCTCCGAGATCGAGAAGGAGGCCGAGACACCCGGCCGCGAATTCGTCCTCGCCTTCGTCGGCCCGCTGCTCTCCCTCGTCCTGTCCGGCCTGTTCTACCTCGCCCTGCTCGCCGTGGACCCCGGCTCCGTCCCCGGCGTCCTGCTGGCCGGGCTGATGATCTCCAACCTCATCGTGGCCGTCTTCAACCTCCTGCCCGGCCTCCCCCTCGACGGCGGCCGCATGCTCCGCGCCGTCGTCTGGAAGCTCAGCGGCAAGCCGATGACCGGCACCGTCGCCGCCGCCTGGGTGGGCCGGGCCCTCGCCCTCTCCGTCCTGATCGGCCTGCCCCTGCTCACCCAGTCCGGGGCCCTCGGTTCCGACGCGGTGGACAACGTCGGCATGGACACCGTCCTGGACGCGCTGCTCGCCGCCATCCTCGCCGCGATCATCTGGACCGGCGCCGGCAACAGCCTCCGCATGGCCCGGCTGCGCGAGCACCTGCCCGAACTGCGCGCCCGCACCCTCACCCGCCGCGCCGTCCCCGTCGAGACCGACACCCCGCTCTCCGAGGCCCTGCGCCGCGCCAACGCCGCCGGCGCCCGCGCCCTCGTCGTCGTCGACGCCGACGGCATCCCCCTCTCCCTGGTCCGCGAGGCCGCCATCGTCGGCGTACCCGAGCACCGCCGCCCCTGGGTGCCCGTCGGCGGGCTCGCCCAGGACCTCACCGACGGCATGCGCGTCTCCGCCGAGCTCGCGGGCGAGGAGCTCCTGGACGCCCTGCGCGCCACCCCCGCCACCGAGTACCTGGTGGTCGAGGAGACCGGAGAGATCTACGGCGTCCTGTCCGCCGCCGACGTCGAGCGCGCCTTCGTCAAGGCCATGGCCCGTCCCTCCTAGCCACCGCGGAGCGGCCCGCGTGGTCGGCGGCCCCCGCCGGGACCGGTAGGCTGGTCACATGTCCGAACCGACCGGTGCCGCCCGCAGGCGCGGGCCCTTCAAGGTCGGGGACCAGGTTCAGCTGACCGACCCCAAGGGCCGCCACTACACGTTCACGCTCGAGGCCGGGAAGAACTTCCACACCCACAAGGGTTCCTTCCCGCACGACGAACTGATCGGCGCTCCCGAGGGCAGCGTTGTCCGCACCACCGGGAACGTCGCCTACCTCGCGCTGCGCCCCCTGCTCCCCGACTACGTCCTGTCCATGCCCCGCGGGGCAGCCGTCGTCTACCCGAAGGACGCGGGGCAGATCCTCGCCTTCGCCGACATCTTCCCCGGCGCGCGCGTCGTCGAGGCCGGCGTCGGCTCCGGCTCGCTCAGCAGCTTCCTGCTGCGCGCCATCGGCGACCAGGGCATGCTGCACAGCTACGAGCGCCGCGAGGACTTCGCCGACATCGCCCGGCAGAACGTCGAGCGCTACTTCGGCGGCCCGCACCCGGCCTGGCAGCTGACCGTCGGCGACCTCCAGGACAACCTGTCCGACACCGACGTCGACCGCGTCATCCTCGACATGCTCGCCCCCTGGGAGTGCCTGGAGGCCGTCTCCAAGGCGCTGGTGCCCGGCGGCATCCTGTGCTGCTACGTCGCGACCACCACCCAGCTCGCCCGGACCGTCGAGTCCATCCGCGAGATCGGCTGCTTCAACGAGCCGACCGCCTGGGAGACGATGATCCGCAACTGGCACATCGAGGGCCTGGCCGTCCGCCCGGACCACCGGATGATCGGCCACACCGGCTTCCTGCTCACCGCCCGCCGCCTCGCCGACGGCGTCGAGCCGCCCATGCGCCGCCGCCGCCCCGCCAAGGGCGCCTACGGCGAGGACTACACGGGACCCAACGCCGAGGCGGGCACCGCCCGCTGAGACGGCCCGCCACCCTCACAACGCACAAACACCGTGGCGCAGTTCCCGGCGGATCCCGGGAACTGCGCCACGGTGCTCTCGCGTTGACGCGGAGGCGGCCACCGCAACCCGTCCCGGTTCCCCCTCGCGCGGGAACTGCACACCCCCGCCGTTCCCCCGTACTGTGACGTGTGGCACGATGCTGGCCACCCCCACCGGCACAGCCCTCACAGGAGACACTCCTCGTGCAGTCTTCCGCCGTCCCGGAGCTCGCCCACACGCACACCCGCCCGATCCACTGGGTCGCCACCGCCACGGCCGTCGCCGGCGTCGTGGCCCTCTCCGCGGTGCTGCAGCCCGACGCCGCGACCGCGGCCCAGGCGCCCGGACCGCGGACGAAGAGCGCCCCGGCCCACATCGCCCCGCCCGACCCGGCGGCCGTCGAGTTCCCGCTCGAGTGCGGCCCGGTGGACGTCGTGGTGAAGAAGAAGGCCTCCGGCGACCTCGACGGCGACGGACGCCCGGAGACGGTGGCGGTCGTCCACTGCGACGCCCCGATGGGCACCCCGCCCGACGGCGTCTACGTCCTCACCCAGGCCGCCGGCAGCACCGTACCGCGCGTGGTCGCCACCCTCGTCGACCCCAAGGACCGCACCAACGTCGACGACTTCGCCGTACGTGACGGCGACGTCACCGTCGCACTCCTCGGCTACTCGTCGGCCGACGTCCCCAGTTGCTGCCCCGACGTGCGCGAGAGCGTGAAGTGGCGGTGGGAGAACGGCGCGTTCGTGCGGTCCGTCCCGTCCGGCGCCAGGAGCGTGTGACCCGCGCGAGGGCGTGCGTCGGGGCGCGCACCCCAGAGTGTGAGAAATCAGACGACGGTGACGCGTCGTGCCGTACCGGTCACCCGGCGTCCGGTCCGTACACCTCGACGCTGTCCGAAACGCGACGCACGTGGATGCACTCGCCCGGACACTCCTTCGCGGAGTCGATCACATCCGTGAGAAGCGGCAGCGGTACGGGGGTTGTCGCGCCCCTGTCCTGCAACAGCTCGTCCTGCGGGCTCTTCACGTAGGCCAGACCGTCGATGTCCAGCTCGAACACCTCGGGCGCGTACTGGGCGCAGATGCCGTCACCGGTACACAGGTCCTGGTCGATCCAGACCTCCAGGGCCTCGCCGTCGACTCCGGCCTCCTGCTGCACGCTCATCTCTCCTGCCGTCTCCTGCGTCGGACCGAACGGGAATCCGGCCAGCTCCGACGGGTGTTGAACACGTCGACCCTACCTGTGACTGGGTTCCAATCATCTTCCGTGGGTATTCCCCTGGCGTGAGGGAGAGCGCAAGGGTGAAGATCGGACACACCCCGACCGTCTTTGTGATCTAGGGGTTTCAATCGACACCCGCCCAGGTAGGGTCTGGAAGCGTCCAGCTCCCCTTGGAGGAGGTGAGGACCGTGGCAGCCCACGACGACGACATGAACCGCGGCATCCGCCCGGGACGCGGGTCCGACGACCCGGCCGGGCAGATCGCCTACCTTGAGCAGGAGATCGCCGTCCTGCGACGCAAGCTCGCCGACTCTCCGCGACACACGAGGATTCTCGAAGAGCGGATCGTCGAGCTGCAGACCAACCTGGCTGGCGTGTCCGCCCAGAACGAACGACTCGCGGGCACGCTCCGTGAGGCCCGCGACCAGATCGTGGCCCTCAAGGAGGAGGTCGACCGGCTCGCGCAGCCCCCGGCCGGCTTCGGGGTCTTCCTCGCGGCGAACGAGGACGGCACGGCCGACATCTTCACCGGCGGCCGCAAGCTCCGGGTGAACGTCAGCCCCAGCGTCGAGCTCGACGAGCTCCGGCGCGGCCAGGAAGTGATGCTCAACGAGGCGCTCAACGTGGTCGAGGCCATGGAGTTCGAGCGCGTCGGCGACATCGTCACCCTCAAGGAGATCCTGGAGGACGGCGAGCGGGCCCTGGTGCTCGGGCACACCGACGAGGAACGGGTGGTACGGCTCGCCGAGCCGCTGCTGGACGTCACCATCCGCCCCGGCGACGCCCTGCTCCTGGAGCCCCGCTCGGGGTACGTCTACGAGGTCGTGCCCAAGAGCGAGGTCGAGGAACTCGTCCTCGAAGAGGTCCCCGACATCGGATACGAGCAGATCGGCGGCCTCGGCAACCAGATCGAGGCCATCCGCGACGCGGTCGAGCTGCCGTACCTCTACCCCGACCTGTTCAAGGAGCACGAACTGCGGCCGCCCAAGGGCGTGCTGCTCTACGGGCCCCCCGGATGCGGCAAGACGCTCATCGCCAAGGCCGTCGCCAACTCGCTGGCCAAGAAGGTCGCCGAGGTCACCGGCCAGGCCGCCGGCAAGAGCTTCTTCCTCAACATCAAGGGCCCCGAGCTGCTGAACAAGTACGTCGGCGAGACCGAGCGGCAGATCCGCCTGGTCTTCCAGCGGGCCCGGGAGAAGGCCAGCGAGGGCACCCCCGTCATCGTCTTCTTCGACGAGATGGAGTCCCTCTTCCGCACCCGTGGCTCCGGCGTCAGCTCCGACGTGGAGAACACCATCGTCCCGCAGCTCCTCGCCGAGATCGACGGTGTGGAGGGCCTGCAGAACGTGGTCGTGATCGGCGCCTCCAACCGCGAGGACATGATCGACCCCGCCATCCTGCGGCCCGGCCGCCTGGACGTGAAGATCAAGATCGAGCGTCCGGACGCCGAGGCGGCCAAGGACATCTTCGGCAAGTACCTCACCGAGCGCCTCCCGCTGCACGGCGACGACCTCGCCGAGCACGGCGGCGACAAGGGCATGACGGTCCAGAGCATGATCCAGACCGCCGTGGAACAAATGTACGCCGAATCCGAGGAGAACCGCTTCCTGGAAGTCACCTACGCCAACGGCGACAAGGAAGTCCTCTACTTCAAGGACTTCAATTCCGGCGCCATGATCGAGAACATCGTGGGCCGCGCCAAGAAGATGGCGATCAAGGACTTCCTCGAGAAGAACCAGAAGGGCCTCCGCGTCTCCCACCTGCTCCAGGCCTGCGTGGACGAGTTCAAGGAGAACGAGGACCTGCCCAACACCACCAACCCGGACGACTGGGCCCGCATCTCCGGGAAGAAGGGCGAGCGGATCGTTTACATCCGCACCCTCATCACCGGAAAGCAGGGTGCGGACACCGGACGCTCCATCGACACGGTGGCGAACACCGGTCAGTACCTGTAAAAGCCAGGGCGGCTGCGGGTGCCCACGGCGGGTACCCGCAGCCGACTGCTTTTCGGGCCACGGCTGGAGCACAGCAATGACGCAAATGATCTCCCCACCAGGGCGAAGGCGTTCTAGGCTCGTCCGTACCGCCGAGTCGCGCAGTGCGGGGACGGGCACCGCACACGCACCGGAGCGCCAGCGGTACAGCAGCGCCCCCGACCGGGGACGCCGCCGGGCAAGGAGGGCCGCATGACCGTACGGCGAGTAATGGGCATCGAGACGGAGTACGGGATCTCCGTCCCCGGCCACCCCAACGCCAATGCCATGCTCACCTCGTCCCAGATCGTGAACGCCTACGCGGCGGCGATGCACCGGGCCCGCCGGGCCCGCTGGGACTTCGAGGAGGAGAACCCGCTGCGCGACGCGCGAGGCTTCGACCTCGCCCGCGAGGCCGCCGACGCCAGCCAGCTCACCGACGAGGACATCGGCCTGGCCAACGTGATCCTCACCAACGGCGCGCGGCTCTACGTCGACCACGCCCACCCGGAGTACAGCGCCCCCGAGGTCACCAACCCGCGCGACGCCGTCCTGTGGGACAAGGCCGGCGAGCGGATCATGGCCGAGGCGGCGGAGCGGGCCGCGCAGCTTCCCGGTGCCCAGCCGATCCACCTGTACAAGAACAACACCGACAACAAGGGCGCGTCCTACGGCACGCACGAGAACTACCTGATGAAGCGGGAGACCCCCTTCTCGGACATCGTGCGCCACCTCACGCCGTTCTTCGTCTCCCGGCAGGTCTTCGCCGGCGCCGGCCGCGTCGGCATCGGCCAGGACGGCCACGAGCACGGCTTCCAGCTGAGTCAGCGCGCGGACTACTTCGAGGTCGAGGTGGGCCTGGAGACCACGCTGAAGCGCCCGATCATCAACACGCGCGACGAGCCGCACGCCGACGCGGAGAAGTACCGCCGGCTGCACGTGATCATCGGCGACGCCAACCTGTCGGAGATCTCGACCTACCTCAAGCTGGGCACGACGGCCCTGGTCCTGTCGATGATCGAGGACGGCTTCATCGCGGTGGACCTGGCGGTCGACCAGCCGGTCCGCACCCTGCACCAGGTCTCGCACGACCCGTCGCTGAAGCGGCTCGTCACGCTCCGCAGCGGGCGGACGCTCACCGCGGTCCAGCTCCAGATGGAGTACTTCGAGCTGTCCCGCAAGTACGTGGAGGAACGCTTCGGGGCGGACGCCGACGAGCAGACCAAGGACGTCCTGGCGCGCTGGGAGGACACCCTCACCCGCCTGGAGAACGACCCGATGAGCCTGGCCGGCGAGCTGGACTGGGTCGCCAAGCGGGAACTCATGGAGGGCTACCGGCGCAGGGACGGCCTGGACTGGGACGCCGCCCGACTGCACCTCGTGGACCTCCAGTACGCCGACGTACGCCCCGACAAGGGCCTGTACAACCGTCTGGTGGCCCGGGGCAGGATGAAGCGGCTGCTGGACGAGGCCGAGGTCGAGCGGGCCCGTACGGCGCCTCCGGAGGACACCCGCGCGTACTTCCGCGGACGGTGTCTGGAGCAGTACGCGGACGACGTCGCGGCGGCCTCCTGGGACTCGGTGATCTTCGATCTGCCGGGCCGGGACTCGCTCCAGCGGGTCCCGACCCTGGAACCGCTTCGCGGAACGCGTAATCACGTCAAGGCGCTCCTGGACCGCTGCCGCACGGCGGAAGACCTGGTCAGGGTGTTGTCCGGGGGGTGAGCCGGGGCTGAGTGGGTATCCACGGATCATCGGTGAGGTCCGGCCGGACAGGGTGGAAGACCCCGGGGCCGGGAACCATCGAGATGGTCCCCGTACGTTGGAGCAACTGCGGGGGCATTGTCGGACCCGGCTTGTAGGGTCTGATCTTGACCGAGCAACTGTGTCGGGCGAACCGAGCGGGGTGAGGGTGATGGCGACCAAGGACACCGGCGGCGGACAGCAGAAGGCCACCCGGTCCACGGAGGAGGTCGAGGAGCAGGCGGCGGAGGCGCAGGCTTCCGAGGACCTCAAGGAGCGTCACGAGAAGCTGAGCGACGACGTGGACGACGTCCTCGACGAGATCGACGACGTCCTCGAGGCCAACGCCGAGGACTTCGTGCGGTCCTTCGTTCAGAAGGGTGGCCAGTAGGCCGCTTCGGCCTTCGATCCGAAGGTCGTGTGTCGGGGCTGTGGGTGCAGGAAGAGCAGAGGACGAAGGGCTGCTCGCGGTGCGGCGGGTCCGTGCCGCGAGCGGCCTTCGCCGGCCCCCGCAGCGCATGTGGATCACCGCCACAAGACGGGTAGGGTCCGTGGCGTACTGTGCTTCAGCCGTCATGCCGTGCTGGGGCAGTTCAAGGATCGGCCCGATGCCATAAGGCGGGCTGCCGCATACGTGGAAGGAATCGCGTGGAAGCCAACACTCGTAGCACCGGGCGTCTCCCTGCTGCCTTCCTGACGCCAGGATCCTCCTCCTTCATGGACTTCCTCTCCGAGCACCAGCCGGAACTGCTGCCCGGCAAGAGGAAGTTGCCGCCCGTCCAGGGCGCGATCGAGGCGCCGCACGGCACCACGATCGTGGCCGTCACCTTCCCCGGCGGGGTCGTGCTCGCCGGTGACCGGCGGGCCACCATGGGCAACGTCATCGCGCAGCGGGACATCGAGAAGGTGTTCCCGGCGGACGAGTACTCGGCGGTGGGGATCGCCGGTACGGCGGGTCTGGCCGTGGAGATGGTGAAGCTGTTCCAGCTGGAGCTGGAGCACTTCGAGAAGGTCGAGGGCGCGCAGCTGTCGCTGGAGGGCAAGGCGAACCGGCTGTCCACGATGATCCGCTCGAACCTGGGCATGGCCATGCAGGGGCTGGCCGTGGTGCCGCTGTTCGCCGGGTACGACGTGGACCGGGAGAAGGGGCGGATCTTCTCCTACGACGTCACGGGCGGACGTTCGGAGGAGCAGGGGTACGCGGCCACCGGTTCCGGGTCGATCTTCGCGCGCGGTGCGATGAAGAAGCTGTTCCGGGACGACCTGAGTGAGGCCGAGGCCACCACGCTGGTGGTGCAGGCCCTGTACGACGCGGCAGACGACGACTCGGCGACCGGTGGTCCCGATGTCGCCCGCCGGATCTACCCGATCGTCACCGTGATCACCGAGGACGGTTTCCGCCGGCTGACCGAGGACGAGGCGTCCGGGATCGCCCGGTCCGTGCTGGAGCGGCGGCTGGAGCAGCCGGACGGTCCGCGGGCGGCGCTGCTGTAGGCGCGGGCGGGTTCGGTTGTTCAGGGTGGTCCAGTGACTTCGACAGAAAGGGACGGATAACCGGTGTCGACGCCGTTCTATGTCTCACCCCAGCAGGCGATGGCCGACCGGGCGGAGTACGCCCGCAAGGGCATCGCCCGTGGCCGCAGCCTGGTCGTGCTGCAGTACGCCGACGGCATCGTGTTCGTCGGTGAGAACCCGTCCCGCGCGCTGCACAAGTTCAGCGAGATCTACGACCGGATCGGCTTCGCCGCGGCCGGCAAGTACAACGAGTACGAGAACCTGCGGATCGGGGGCGTGCGCTACGCCGACCTGCGGGGTTACACCTACGACCGGGACGACGTGACGGCCCGGGGCCTGGCGAACGTGTACGCGCAGACGCTGGGCACGATCTTCTCCAGCGTGGGGGAGAAGCCGTACGAGGTGGAGCTGGTGGTGGCCGAGGTCGGGGAGACCCCGGAGCAGGACCAGATCTACCGGCTGCCGCACGACGGCTCCATCGTGGACGAGCACGGCTCGGTGGCGGTGGGGGGCAACGCGGAGCAGATCAGCGGGTACCTGGACCAGCGGCACCGGGACGGGATGACGCTGGCGGAGGCGCTGAAGCTGGCCGTGCAGTCGCTGTCGCGGGACACCAACGGCAGCGAGCGGGAGATTCCCGCGGAGCGGCTGGAGGTGGCGGTGCTGGACCGCACGCGGCCGCAGAAGCGGAAGTTCAAGCGGATCACCGGGCGGCAGTTGTCGCGGTTGCTGGAGGCCGGCGGCGCGGAGACGGCGTCGGAGGCGGAAGCGGACACCGAGTCCGGGGGAGACGTGGAGTAGCCCCGGCTTCACCCGAGGTTTCGCTGAGCGCCCCGGTCGGTCGGCCGGGGCGCGCAGCGTGTGCGGGTGGGTGGGGGCGCGGGTCCGAGGCCTGCGGCGCGGCTTTCGGTTCGGCGGGGGCTCGGGCAGCCGGCGCCCATGGTCCGGTGGGTGGGTCGGGGCCGCGTCGGAGGTGTCCGTCCTCGGTCCGGCGCGGGACCGGTGACTCGGTGGAAGCGCTGGTGTCGGCGCGCCGGCCGCCGCGGGCGGCCACCCCGCCCCGCTCCCTTCCCGCCGTGGGCGGCCGACGGGC
The DNA here is from genome assembly GCF_014203535.1 of Streptomyces griseomycini. GTDB lineage: Bacteria > Actinomycetota > Actinomycetes > Streptomycetales > Streptomycetaceae > Streptomyces > Streptomyces griseomycini. Next base: position 281,905 of record NZ_JACHJI010000008.1, on the reverse strand, counting down.
GCCCACCGCCGCCCTCGCGCGCCGGGCGGCGCGCTGCTGCCGCTCAGCCGAGGGCGCGGCGGCACCCCGTCAGCGCCGGGCTGCGCACCCGCGCGCCGGCGCCGGTCGGCAGCCGTTCGCTCAGTCGGCCCTCGCCGGGCCCGTCGAGCCCCTCACCACCAGCTCGACCGGGATGTCGCCCGCCTCGGGGGTGCGGTCGTCCAGGACGGCGAGGAGGGCCCGCATGCCGCGTTCGCCGAAGAGTTCCGCGTCCAGGCGGACCGTGGTGAGTTCCGGGTCGATCGCGGTGGCCAGGGCCAGGTCGTCCAGCCCGGTGACGGAGAGGTCGTCGGGAACGCGCAGGCCCAGGCGGCGGGCCGCCTTGTAGGTGCCGGCCGCCAGCTGGTCGTCGTCGCAGACCACGGCGGTGGGGCGGTGGGGAGCGGGGAGCGCGGCGTGCGCCGCGGCCTCCGCTCCCTTGATGGAGATGGGGGACCTCGTCGTGCGGAGGGAGGTCCCGGGGACCTCGCGGAGACGGGCCGCGAGTGCGCGGGCGCGCACCTCGAAGGTCCAGGAGGCCACGTCCGCGGCCAGGTGGAGGAAGTGGCGGTGGCCCAGGGCGAGGAGGTGGTCGGTGACCTGGCGGACGCCGTCGGCGATGTCGAGGTTGACCGTGGCCGCGCCCGTGGGGCCGTCGGGGTCGCTGTCCAGCATCACCAGGGGGAGCTGGTCGCCGCGGATCGCGGTGAGGGCTTCGGCGGCCATGGAGGAGGCGATGACGCCGTCCAGGGCGGCCTGGGCGGAGGCGAAGGGGTCGCGGGCGGGGCCGATGCCCTCGGGGGAGGGGTAGAGGACCACGCCGAAGCCGTGCTCGGAGGCTACTCGGGCGGCTCCCGTGTAGACGCCCGCGAAGAATTCCGTGGTGAGGGCGGGGACGACCAGGAGGACCGTGCGGGTGCGGCCGAGGCGGAGGTTGCGGGCGGCGAGGTTGGGGCGGTAGCCCAGGGTGCGGGCGGCCTCGCGGACGCGCTGCGCCGTGGCCTGGGAGACCCGGCCGCGCCACTTGTCGCCGAGGACCAGGGAGACCGCGGCCTGGGAGACGCCGGCGGCCCGGGCCACGTCCCGGCTCGTGGGGCGGGTGCTGGCTCGTGCCACCGTCGGGCCGCTCCTTCGTCTGGACTGGTGAACAGCGGACATGGTACGTATGGACGGACTCGTTATACGTAAAACCTCGACGAACGAGCATGAGTGGAGGGCTCGGCATGGCCACGGGATACCTGGAGATCCTCCGGGCACGGCACGCCACCCGGCTGCTCGCGGGCACCCTGGTGGGCCGGTTGCCCAATGCGACCGCCGCCATCGCGATCGTGCTGTTCGTGCGGGCCGAGGGCGGTACGTACAGCCTGGCCGGTGCGCTGGCGGCGGTGTACGGCGTCGCCAACGCCGTGGGGCAGCCGGTGCTGGGACGGCTGGTGGACCTGCGGGGGCAGCCGCGGGTGCAGCTGCCCGCCGCCGTGCTGTCGGCGCTGGCGATGGCCGTGTTCGCCCTCGTGGGGACCGAACCGGCGGCGGTGGCCTGGGGCGCCGTGGCCGCCGCGGGGCTCTTCACACCGCCCCTGGAGGGCGGTCTGCGGGCCCTGTGGGCCTCGGTGCTGCCCAAGGAGGACCAGGTGCACCGGGCGTACGCCATGGACGCCGTGGCGCAGGAGGTGATGTTCACCGTCGGGCCGCTGCTGGTGACGGTGTGCACCTCGCTGTGGTCGGCCCAGGCCGCGCTGCTCGTGCTGAACGTCATCGGGGTGCTGGGCGCCCTGTCCGTGGTCGTCTCGCCGCCCTCGCGCGCGTGGCGGTCGGCGCCGCGCGAGGCGCACTGGCTGGGCGCGCTGCGTTCGCCGGGGCTGCTCGCGCTGCTGGGCGCCTTCCTGTTCGTGGGGATCGCGCTGGGGTCCATCACCGTGGCGGCGGTGTCGTACGCGGACGACCACGGTGGCGACCGGGTGTACGGCTGGCTGATGGCGGGCCTGGGCCTCGGTGCGCTCATCGGCGGCGCGGTGTACGGGGCGCGGCAGTGGTTCGGCGAACCCGCGCGGCGACTTCAGGTGCTGGTGGCCCTTCTGGCGGTGTGTTACCTGCCGCTGGTCCTGATGCCGGGCGTGGTGGCCATGACGTTGCTCACGGTGGTCGCCGGCCTCTTCCTCGCCCCGGTCATCGCCTGCGCCTTCGTCCTGGTCGACCGGCACGCGCCGCGCGGGACGGTCACGGAGGCGTTCTCCTGGCTGGTGACGACGTTCACCGTGGGCGCGTCGGTCGGGACGGGGCTCACGGGTCCGGTCGTCGAGGCGGGCGGGGCGCTGTGGGGGTTCGCCGTGCCGGGGGCCGCGGGCGGCGTGTCGCTGCTGGTTTTGATCGCCACCGGACGGGTATTGGCAGTTCCCGCCGGAACAGCGGTGGTTGCGGCCCGCTCGGAAAATGATCCGAATCGTGCTGTCGAACCCCGTTTCAGTTCGGGGGATCGGGCGTAATGTTCCCTCATGGACCGCCGCATTTTCGGGCTGGAGAACGAGTACGGCGTCACGTGCACGTTCAGGGGACAGCGCCGTCTGTCGCCTGACGAGGTGGCGCGGTACCTCTTCCGCCGTGTCGTGTCATGGGGCCGAAGCAGCAATGTCTTTCTGCGGAACGGCGCCCGCCTCTATCTCGACGTGGGGTCACATCCGGAATACGCCACACCCGAATGTGACAACGTGACCGAACTGGTCACCCACGACAAGGCCGGCGAGCGCATTCTCGAGGGACTCCTGGTGGACGCGGAACGACGCCTGCACGAGGAGGGAATCGCGGGCGACGTCTACCTCTTCAAGAACAACACCGACTCGGCGGGCAACTCCTACGGGTGCCACGAGAACTACCTGGTGGCCCGGCACGGGGAGTTCTCCCGGCTCGCGGACATCCTCATCCCGTTCCTGGTCACCCGCCAGCTGCTGTGCGGTGCCGGCAAGGTGCTGCAGACGCCGCGCGGCGCCGTGTACTGCGTCAGCCAGCGGGCCGAGCACATCTGGGAGGGCGTCTCCTCGGCGACGACCCGCTCCCGGCCGATCATCAACACGCGGGACGAGCCGCACGCGGACGCCGAGCGCTACCGCCGTCTGCACGTCATCGTGGGCGACTCGAACATGTCCGAGACGACCATGCTGCTCAAGGTCGGGGCCACCGACCTGGTGCTGCGCATGATCGAGGCGGGCACCGTGATGCGCGACCTCACCCTGGAGAACCCGATCCGGGCGATCCGCGAGGTCAGCCACGACATCACCGGCCGGCGGAAGGTGCGCCTGGCCAGCGGCCGGGAGGCCTCCGCGCTGGAGGTGCAGCGCGAGTACTACGAGAAGGCGCTGGACTTCTGCGAGCGCCGCGGCATCCGCACCGGCACCGTCGAGCAGGTGCTGGAGCTGTGGGGCCGCACGCTGGACGCGATCGAGTCCGAGGACCTCGACCGCATCGGCACCGAGATCGACTGGGTCATGAAGTACAAGCTCCTCGAGCGGTACCGGGCCAAGCACAACATGACCATGTCGCATCCGCGGGTCGCGCAGATAGACCTCGCCTACCACGACATCCACCGCCGTCGTGGCCTGTACTACCTGCTGGAGAAGAAGGGGCAGGCGGCCCGGATCTGCAACGACGTGAAGATCTTCGAGGGCAAGTCGGTCCCGCCGCAGACCACCCGGGCCCGGCTGCGCGGGGACTTCATCCGGCGGGCCCAGGAGCAGCGCCGGGACTTCACCGTCGACTGGGTCCACCTCAAGCTCAACGACCAGGCCCAGCGGACCGTGTTGTGCAAGGACCCGTTCCGTTCGGTGGACGAGCGGGTGGAGAAGCTGATCGCCGGAATGTGAGCCGCGCGTTCCGCCAGGGATCCGAAAATTCCCGGAACGTCACACGGGCGCCGTACGTTACACCGTACGGCGCCCTTCTCACGCCGTAGAGTTGCGCGGACGCCATTCACAAGATCGACGATTACGAGGCCCCCACCGTGCGCCGACGCTCACTTCTCCTCGCCGTACCCGCTGGACTGGTCACCCTCGCCGCGTGCGGCGACGACAAGTCCGACTCGAGCAAGGCCAGCGACAGCGCCTCGCCCTCCGCGTCCCAGGCGTCCGAGGCGCCGCCGCCGAAGATCGTCGACGGCCCGCTGCCGGCGATCACCGCGGGCACGGAGTTCGACCAGAAGCCCACGGTCGCCAAGGGCAGCGGCGACCCGTCCGGCCAGCTCGCGGTGAAGACGGTCATCGCCGGCGGCGGCAGGACGGTCGCGGAGAACGACTTCGTGGTGGCCCACTACCTCGGCCAGATCTGGGACACCGGCAAGGTGTTCGACAACTCCTACGACCGGGGGGCCCGCCTGGCGCTCCCGCTCACCCAGGGCGCCATCATCGACGGCTGGCGGTACGGCCTCATCGGGAAGAAGGCCGGCAGCCGCGTCCAGATGGCCGTCCCGCCGACCTGGGGATACGGCGAGCAGGGCAACCAGCAGGCGGGCATCGAGGGCACCGACACGCTGGTGTTCGTCGTGGACGTGAAGGACACGTTCAAGGCGAACAGCAGCGCCAAGGGCACCGAGGTCGCCCAGGACGACATCGACCTGCCCAAGGTCGGCACCAACACCGACGGCAAGGCGCCCTCCGTCGAGGTGCCCGGCGCGGACGCGCCGAAGAAGCTCGTGGCGAACTACGTCATCGAGGGCGACGGCGAGGAGGTCGGCGCCGAGGACAGCGTGCTGGTGCAGTACAAGGGCGTGCTGTGGGACGGCGGTGAGGAGTTCGACTCCACGTACAGCCGGAAGCAGCTCACCTCGTTCTCGCTCCAGCAGGTCGTCAAGGGCTGGGCACAGGGGCTGACCGGCAAGAAGGTCGGCAGCCGCGTCCTGATCGTCATTCCGCCGGAGCTGGGCTACGGCGACACCCCGCCGCAGGGCGGCAAGATCAAGAAGGACTCCACGCTGGTGTTCTCGGTCGACCTCCTCGCGAAGCTGTGATGCCCGTGAGATGCAAGACTGTGCGTGTTCGCCTTTCCGCAGACAAGCAGGAGCATCAGACGTGAGCATCGACAAGCCCGAGATCGACTTCCCGGGCGGCGAGCCCCCGGCGGACCTCGAGATCAAGGACATCTGGGAGGGCGACGGCGAGGTGGCGCAGGCGGGCCAGACCGTCACCGTCCACTACGTCGGTGTCGCCTTCAGCACGGGCGAGGAGTTCGACGCCAGCTGGAACCGCGGCACCCCCTTCCGCTTCCCGCTGGGCGCCGGCCGGGTCATCAAGGGATGGGACCAGGGCGTGCAGGGCATGAAGGTCGGCGGCCGCCGCCAGCTGACCATCCCCGCCCACCTCGCCTACGGCAACCAGAGCCCCACCCCGGCGATCAAGCCCGGTGAGACCCTGATCTTCGTGGTCGACCTGCTCGGGGTCTGATCGTCGTACGACAGGACCCGATCACCTGGGGCCCACGCCTGTCCGGGCGTGGGCCCTCGGCTTTTGTCAGGACACCGTGGAGCGGTACGGTCGTCCGTCGTAAGCACCACAGGGAGGCGAAGGGCGTCGATGGCCATTGCCAAGGCCGAGCGGCTGATGAATCTGGCGCTGTGTCTGCTCGGGACACGACGGCCGCTCAGCAAGCGCGAGCTGCGCGAGTCCATCGAGGCCTATCTGGAAGCGGGGTCCGACGACTCCTTCAACCGGATGTTCGAGCGCGACAAGGACGACCTGCGCGAACTCGGACTGGTCATCGAGACCGTCGAGAGCCTCGACGGCGAGGTCGGCTACCTGGCCCGCCGCGACAGCAACCGGCTGCCGCCCATCACCCTCGACGCCGAGGAGGCCGCCGCGCTGGGACTGGCCGCCAAGGTGTGGCAGCAGGCCCGGCTCGCGGGCGCGGCCAGCGGCGCCCTGCAGAAGCTGCGCGCGGCCGGACTGCCCGAGGACGTCGACCCGTACGGGGCCCACGGCGCGCTGGAGCCGCGCATCCCCGTGCACGAGGCCGCGTTCGAGCCGCTGATGCTGGCCTGCCGGGACCGCCGGCCGGTCGTCTTCGACTACCGCAAGGCCAACGCCGCCCAGCCCGAGCAGCGGCACGTGGAGCCGTGGGCGCTGGAGTGCTGGCGCGGCCACTGGTACCTGGCCGGCTGGGACCGCGACCGGGGCGCCGAGCGGGTCTTCCGGCTCTCCCGGATCACCGGGAAGGTGCGCTCGCGCGGCGGCCGGTACACCGCGCCGGTGCCCGACGTCGTCACCGTGCGCGAGACCGTGGCGAGCTGGGCGGGGGAGACCGCCGACCGCTCGGCGCGGATCCGGCTGCGTTCGAACGCCGGTTACCCCCTTCGGGCGAAGGCCACCGCGGTGCGGGAACTCGGCGACGGCTGGGACGAGTTGGAGATTCCGTACGGACACGGCCTGGACGCCTGGCTGGTGGAGTTCGGACCGGACGTGGTGGTCCTGGAACCCGCCGAGCTGCGGGCCGACGTGGTGGACCGGCTGCGCGCCGTGGCCAAGGGCTGAGGGAGAGCGGACGACAACGTGGCAGGCAAACCGGTCAGGCCCGTGAACGCCATCGACCAGACCCGACGGATGCTCTCCCTGGTGACGTACCTGCGGGAGCGCCCCGGCGCCCGCGTCGAGGACGTGGCGCGCGCCTTCGGCATCACCGAGGACGAGCTGGTCTCCGACCTCGACGTGCTGCCCATGTGCGGCACCAGCTTCCGCGGCGGCGACCTGCTGGACATCGACACCGACGGCGAGCGCATCTGGTGGCACAACCCCGCCGCGCTCGGCGCGGAGGCGGCCGAGCCGCTGCGGCTCGCCGCCGACGAGGCCACCGCCCTGCTGGTCGCCGCCCGCGCCGTGGCCACGCTGCCCGGACTGCGCGAGAGCGACCGGCAGGCGCTGCTGCGGGCCACCGCCAAGGTGGAGGCCGCGGCCGGTGAGGCGGCCGGCGCCAGCTCCCGGCTCTCGGTGACCTTCGAGTCCGAGGGCGGCGTCTTCGCCGACGTCGACCGGGCCATCGCCGAGCGCCGCAGACTGTGGATCCGCTACTACTCACCCGCGCGGGACGAGGTCACCGAACGGGAGATCGATCCCATCCGCCTGGTCAGCGTCGGCCACACCTACGTCGAGGCCTGGTGCCGCCGCTCCGAGGCGCGCCGCACCTTTCGGCTCGACCGGGTCGCCGAGATCAGGATCCTCGACGAGCCCTCCGCGCCGCCCGAGATCGAGCTGCGGGACCTGTCGGAGGCGCTGGTGCAGCCCGCGGCCGAGGACCCGGAGGTCGTGGTCGAGGTCGGGCCGGGCGGACGCTGGGTCGCCGAGTACTACCCGCACGACAGCGCGGACGAGCTCCCCGACGGCGGGCTGCGCATCACCCTGCGCACCCCCGACCCGGCCTCGCTCAGGCGGCTGGCGCTGCGGCTCGGGCGGGACGGACGGATCGTCGAGCCGCCCGAGCTCGCCGACAGCGCCCGGCAGGCGGCCCGTGAGGCGCTGGCGGCGTACGACGGGATCGAGGCCGCCGGATGAGGCCGCGCGGGGCGCACGCGGTGCACGCGGTACGGGACGGACGGGACGACGGACAGGGGCGGGTGCTGTGAGCGAGTCGGCGGTGCCCGGTGGGCGGGGCATGACGGTGGCGTCCGCGTTCGCGGGGATGAGGAACGTGGCCCCGGTCGTCTTCCGCGCGGGCTGCCCGGACTGCCGGGAACGCTTCGAGCTCGCCGCGAGCGCGCTGCGCCTGGCCATCGGCGCCAGCAGCCGCACTACCTTCTACTCCTTCACCTGCCCCGTCTGCGGGGCGGCCGTCCGCAAGCCGGCCGGGGAGCGGATCGTCGAGCTGCTCACCGGCGGCGGGGTGCGCACGCTGCGGCTGCACTCGACGGTCTGACGGGTCCGGGCGGGTGGCCGGACGCCCGCCGCCCGCGGGGACGGTCTAGGCTCGACTCCATGTTCTGGCCGATGTTCGCGGTTGCCGTGGGTTTTCTGGGTCTCGTGGTGCTCGGGGTGTTCGCCGTCCGGGTGTTCGTCGAGGCGGAGCGGCTCGGCAGGCAGGTCACGGACTCCGCGCGCCGCATCAACCGGGCCGCGGAGGACCTGGAGCGCGCGGCGGCCGGCGCGGCCCGTTCCGCCGAAGCCCTCTGAGCGTTCTCCGAGCGCTTTCCGGACGCGGGTTCGCCGCTGTGCCCTGTCGAGTTGTCGGAACCGGCAGGTACGCTGCTGAACGCGGACCGGAGAACGAGGCCCGGACCGCGGACGGGAGTACGCACGGGGATTGCCGGACGTTCACCCCTGAGCGTTACGATCGCTGCCAGCGCCGTCGTTCGGGCACATGTCCGACCGGTCGGACAGCCACCCACCCGCCTCGGTGAGAAGGTAAAGACTTATGGGACGGCTCGGACCTACCGAGATCATTCTGATCCTCGTCGTCATCATTCTGCTGTTCGGTGCGAAGAAGCTTCCGGACATGGCGCGGTCGCTCGGCAAGTCGGCCCGCATCCTCAAGAGTGAGGCGAAGGCGATGAAGGAGGACAACAAGTCCTCCGCCCCGGCCGATCCGCCGGCCGGCGACGAGCAGCCCCCGGCGCAGCGCACCATCCAGGCGGCCCCCGGCGACGTGACCAGCTCCCGCCCGGTCACGGAGCCGACGGACACGACCAAGCGCTGACGCAGGGCCGGTGATCTCCGGCCCGCCGCACGAGATGGGAACGTGGGTTGCTCAAGTCTGCCCGCAAACAGGAGAGGGATCCCGAGGGGCGGATGCCCCTGGTGGAACACCTGCGTGAGCTGCGCAATCGGCTCGCCAAGGCCGTCGTCGCGATCCTCGTGGTGATGATCGCGGCCGCGTTCTACAGCGAGCAGCTCATGCAGTTCCTCGCGGAGCCGGTGCCGAAATGCGAGGACCTGGCGAACAGCGACGGTGGCAACTGCGCCATTGTGTCCTTCAACACGCTGACGTCGCCGTTCACCACGACGATCAAGGTGAGCCTCATGGCCGGCCTGATCGTCTCCAGCCCTGTGTGGCTCTACCAGCTCTGGGCCTTCGTCGCACCCGGGCTGCACAAGCACGAGAAGAAGTACACCTACTACTTCGTCTCGGCCGCGGTTCCGTTGTTCGTCGGCGGCGCCTACCTGTCGTACGTCATCCTCCCCATCAGCATCAAGGTGCTGCTCAGCCTCACCCCCGGGGGATCGGCCAACATCCTCTCGCTCGACGAGGTCCTCGACTTCACCATCAGGATGGTGCTGGTCTTCGGCCTGGCCTTCGAGCTTCCCCTGCTGCTGATCATGCTGAACCTGGTCGGCATCGTCTCCGGCCGCCGCATGATCGGCTGGTGGCGCGCTGTCGTCATGGGCGTCTTCGTCTTCGGCGCGGTCGCGACGCCCACGACCGACCCGGTGGGGATGATCGCGCTGTCCGGACCGATCATCCTGCTCTACTTCGTCGCCGTGGCGTTCTCACTGGTCAACGACAAACGGCGCGCCCGCAGGGAGGCGTCGGGCCCCGCCGACGACGAGGCCTCCGAGCTGGACCTCACCCCCGAGGCCGTCGAGCCGGTGGAACCCGTGGCAGCCCTGCCCGAGCAGGCGACCAAGGACCGGGTCAACGGTTATGACGACGTGACCTGAGGATCGGGCCGCAGCTCGTAGGGTCACTCCGTGACCAGCGAGATCACCCTCTTCGTCAACCCCACCGCGGGTCGCGGCCGGGGCGCCCGGGCGGCGCGGCCGGCCGCTTCCGCGTTGCGGGCCGCCGGATTCTCGGTGCGGACGGTGCTCGGCACGGACGCCGAGGACGCCCTGGCACGCGCGCGTGCCGCCGTCGCCGAGGGCACGGGCGCCCTGATCGCCGTCGGCGGTGACGGCCTGGCGAACCTGGCGCTGCAGGCCGTCGTGGGCACCGGCACCCCGCTCGGCCTGGTCGCCGTCGGCACCGGCAACGACTTCGCCCGCGCCCTCGGCATGCCGCTGCGGGAACCGGCCGCCGCCGGCCGGATGATCGCCGACGCGCTCAAGTGCGGCCGGGTGCGCGACGTCGACCTCGGCCGGGTCGGCGACCGCTGGTTCGGCACCGTCCTCGCCTCCGGCTTCGACTCCCGGGTCAACGACCGCGGCAACCGGATGCGGCTGCCCGCGGGACGGTTCAAGTACGACCTCGCCATGATCGCCGAGCTCGCCGCCTTCCGGCCGTTCCCCTACCGGATCACCCTCGACGGCGGCGGGGTCCGCGAGGTCGAGGCCACGCTGGTCGCCGTCGGCAACGGATCGTCCTACGGGGGCGGCATGCGGATATGCCCCGGCGCCGACCTCACCGACGGGCTGCTGGACGTCACGGTGGTGGGGGACTGCGGGCGGGGCACGCTGCTGCGGGTGTTCCCGACGGTGTACCGGGGCACGCACGTCGAGCATCCGAAGGTCACCGTGTTCCGGGCGGCGAGCGTGGAGCTGGCCGCCGAGGGGATCACCGGGTACGCGGACGGGGAGCCGGTCGGGCCGCTGCCGCTGACCGCACGGTGCGTGCGCGCCGCCGTGCGGGTCGTCGGCCCCTGAGCCGGGCGGACCCCCGGACCTCGCAGGAGCCGATCCGGATAATGATCGTCCTGTTGTCGGTGGGGCCCGGTACGCTCGAAAGTACGATGACAGAGGACCTCTCACCGGCCGAGCGGTACGCGGCAGCACGCAGGCGCGCTGCCGAGCAGGCCACCGCGCTCGCCTCCTTCCGCGAGATGTACGACTTCGGCCTCGACCCCTTCCAGATCGAGGCCTGCCGGGCGCTCGAGGCGGGGAAGGGCGTGCTGGTGGCCGCGCCCACCGGCTCCGGCAAGACGATCGTGGGCGAGTTCGCCGTCCACCTCGCCCTGCAGCAGGGCAAGAAGTGCTTCTACACGACACCGATCAAGGCGCTGTCGAACCAGAAGTACGCCGACCTGTGCCGTCGCTACGGCACCGACAGGGTGGGCCTGCTCACCGGCGACAACAGCGTCAACTCCGACGCCCCGGTGGTCGTGATGACCACCGAGGTGCTGCGGAACATGCTGTACGCGGGTTCGCAGACCCTCCTCGGCCTCGGCTACGTGGTGATGGACGAGGTGCACTACCTCTCCGACCGGTTCCGCGGCGCCGTCTGGGAGGAAGTGATCATCCACCTCCCCGAGTCGGTGACCCTGGTGTCCCTGTCGGCGACGGTGTCGAACGCCGAGGAGTTCGGTGACTGGCTGGACACCGTCCGCGGCGACACCGAGGTGATCGTCTCCGAGCACCGGCCCGTGCCGCTGTTCCAGCACGTGCTCGCCGGGCGCCGGATCTACGACCTGTTCGAGGAGGGCGAGGGCCGGAAGAAGGCCGTCAACCCCGACCTCACGCGCATGGCCCGCCTGGAGGCGAGCCGCCCGTCCTGGGGCGATCGGCGACGGGGGCGGAACAACATGCGCGAGGCGGACCGGGAGCGGGAGCGCCGGCAGCGCTCGCGCGTGTGGACGCCGAGCCGGCCCGAGGTCATCGAGCGGCTCGACGCCGAGGGCCTGCTGCCCGCGATCACCTTCATCTTCAGCCGGGCCGCCTGCGAGGCCGCCGTCCAGCAGTGCCTGTACGCGGGCCTGAGGCTCAACGACGAGGAGGCGCGGGCCAGGGTCCGCTCGCTCGTGGAGGAGCGTACCGCCTCCATCCCGGCCGAGGACCTGCACGTCCTGGGCTACTACGAGTGGCTGGAGGGCCTGGAGCGCGGCATCGCGGCCCATCACGCGGGCATGCTGCCGACGTTCAAGGAGGTCGTCGAGGAACTGTTCGTGCGCGGGCTGGTCAAGGCCGTGTTCGCCACCGAGACCCTCGCCCTCGGCATCAACATGCCCGCCCGCTCGGTGGTGCTGGAGAAGCTCGTCAAGTGGAACGGCGAGCAGCACGCCGACATCACCCCCGGCGAGTACACCCAGCTGACCGGCCGGGCCGGCCGGCGCGGCATCGACGTCGAGGGCCACGCGGTCGTGCTGTGGCAGCGCGGCATGAACCCCGAGCACCTCGCGGGACTGGCCGGCACGCGCACGTATCCGCTGCGCTCCAGCTTCAAACCGTCGTACAACATGGCCGTCAACCTGGTCGAGCAGTTCGGCCGGCACCGTTCGCGCGAGCTGCTGGAGACGTCGTTCGCGCAGTTCCAGGCGGACAAGTCGGTCGTCGGCATCTCGCGCCAGGTGCAGCGCAACGAGGAGGGGCTGGAGGGCTACAAGGCCTCCATGACCTGCCACCTCGGCGACTTCGAGGAGTACGCGCGGCTGCGCCGCGAGCTGAAGGACCGGGAGACCGAGCTGGCCCGGCAGGGCGCGGTGCAGCGGCGCGCGGAGGCGGCCGTCGCACTGGAGAAGCTCAAGCCGGGCGATGTCATCCACGTGCCCACCGGCAAGTACGCGGGGCTGGCACTGGTCCTCGATCCGGGGCTGCCCGCGGGCCGTTCCAACGGCCACCGCGGCGTCGAGTACCACGACGGTCCGCGCCCCCTGGTGCTGACCGCCGAACGGCAGGTCAAGCGGCTGGCGTCGATCGACTTCCCGGTGCCGGTCGAGGCGCTGGAGCGGATGCGGATCCCGAAGTCCTTCAACCCGCGCTCCCCGCAGTCCCGCCGGGACCTCGCCTCCGCGCTGCGCACCAAGGCCGGCCACATCGAGCCGGAGCGGCACCGCAAGCGGCGCTCCCAGGCGGCCGACGACCGGGAGATCGCCCGGCTGCGCAAGGCGCTGAGGGCGCACCCGTGCCACGGCTGCTCGGACCGCGAGGACCACGCCCGCTGGGCCGAGCGCTACCACCGGCTGCTGCGCGACACCTCGCAGCTGGAGCGGCGCATCGAGGGCCGGACGAACACCATCGCCCGCACCTTCGACCGCATCGTCGCGCTGCTGACCGAGATGGACTACCTGCGCGGCGACGAGGTCACCGAGCACGGCAAGCGGCTCGCGCGGCTGTACGGCGAGCTCGACCTGCTGGCCAGCGAATGCCTGCGCGAGGGCGTCTGGGAGGGGCTGGCCCCGGCCGAACTCGCCGCCTGCGTCTCGGCGTTGGTGTACGAGGCGCGGGTCGGTGACGACGCGATGGCGCCCAAGCTGCCGTCGGGCAAGGCCAAGGCCGCGCTCGGCGAGATGGTCCGCATCTGGGGACGGCTGGACGCCCTGGAGGAGGAGTTCCGGATCACCCAGACCGAGGGCGTGGGCCAGCGCGAACCCGACCTCGGCTTCGCCTGGGCCGCCTACACGTGGGCGTCCGGCAAGGGCCTGGACGAGGTGCTGCGCGAGGCGGAGATGCCGGCCGGCGACTTCGTGCGCTGGTGCAAGCAGGTCATCGACGTGCTCGGCCAGATCTCGGCGGCGGCGCCGGCCGTCGAGGGCTCGACGGTCGCGAAGAACGCCCGCAAGGCGGTGGAGGGGCTGCTGCGCGGCGTGGTGGCCTACTCGTCCGTGGGCTGACCCGCTCCGGGTGCCTCCGCCCGTACCCGAGGCTCCGTACGCCGTACAGCCCGGCGCGCCCCGTGCGCGCCGGGCTGTCGCGTCCTGTGCGCCCCCTCGGGAGGCATCACCGGCCGGTTCCGTGGGCAGGATCGGGATCCGTGCGCACCCGGCGTCGTCCAGGACGCCGCCGAAGGGCCTCCCGGTGCCACCGCACCGCCCCTTTCACCCGTGACGGTGAGGGGTTTCCGTGCGCCCGTGCGACGTCACTCGCCGTGTTCGAACGGTGCCCCGCTGTGCAAATGAACCCGAGCGTACTCCTGTCCCAGGGGTCGTTTCCGGTACTCGCTGAATATGACATGGCGATGATCCGGTCGGACTAAGCTCGCCCGCAGCGCACCGGGTTGGCATGAATTCGTGCGTTTGTTCCCCCTGGTGCGGAATGCCCACAGTGCTTCCCGACATGCCCCGTACGTTCCCCGACCACCAGCCGATTCGTTTCAGAGGCCTACATGGTGAGTGTCCAATCCCCGCCCGGTCGTCGTGAACTTCCCTACACGCGCGTGCTGCTGCCGCCGGCCATAGTGATGGCCGCGGTGGCCGGAGCAGCCGTCGCCCTGGTGGCGGAGCCCGCCCGGATCGCCGTCGGCGTGTGCGGTGCCGTCGCCACCCTGCTGGTGATCGCCACCGCGGCCGAGGCGGTGCGCCGCGGCCGCGTCCTGCGCGACGCGCGGGCCGAGCACGAGCGTCACCGTGCGTATCTGGAGGCGCGGATCGCCGCCCACGACACGGAGACGCAGCACTTCACGCAGCAGGTCGTCCCCGCGGCCCTGGACCACCTGCACCGCGGGAACGACCCCGCCGAGGTGCTCCGCGACCTGCCCCGCCTCGACCCGGCCTGGCGTGACCTGCCGAAGTACCAGACCGAGCTGCTGAGCACGATGCTGCGGATCATCGACGAGGAGGAGAACCTGCGGGACTCCTCCCAGCGCTCCTTCGTCAGCATCGCCCGCCGCGTCCAGGCGATCGTCCACCAGCAGGCCAAGGAACTCCGAGAGATGGAGGAGGACCACGGCCGCAACCCCGAGGTCTTCGACGACCTGCTGCGCATCGACCACGGCACCGCGCTGATCGGCCGCCTCGCCGACTCCATCTCCGTCCTCGGCGGAGGCCGCCCCGGACGCCAGTGGCCCAAGCCGGTCGCGCTCTACAGCGTGCTGCGCGGCGCCATGTCCCGCATCCTCGAGTACCGCCGCATCGACCTGAAGTCGATCGCCAAGGTCAACATCAAGGGCATCTACGTCGAGCCGGTCATCCACGCCGCCGCCGAACTCCTCGACAACGCCACCCGCTACTCGCCGCCGACCAGCAAGGTGAGCGTCACCGCCACCGAGGTGCAGACCGGCGTCGCCATCGAGATCGAGGACGCCGGGGTCAACCTCGACGAGCAGGCCCGCGCCCGGATCGAGGACATCCTGGAGCGCGCCCAGCGGGGCGTCGACCTCCAGGAGATCGGCGCCAACCCGCGCCTCGGCCTCGCCGTCGTCGGCCGGCTGTGCACCCAGTTCAACATGCAGGTCTCGCTGCGCGCCTCCGCCTACGGCGGGGTCCGTGCCGTCCTCGTCGTGCCGAGCGAGATGATCACCGACCAGCCCGGCGTGGGCCTCGCCCACGGCATCGGGGCGACCGCCGTGCCCCGCCCGGTCGACGCCCTCCCGGGACCGAAGCGCACGCCCAAGAAGCGCCGCCCCACCAGCCCCCGCATCCCCGACACGGTCGCCCTGGAGGACGACGTCCCCGAGGTCACCGAGTGGACCCCCGGCGGGCTGCCGCAGCGCCGCAGCCGGGTGAAGACCCCGCTGGCCCAGCGCTACGCCGAGCAGGCGGCCGTCGAACGGGCCGAGCGGGAGGCCAGGGAGCGGGGCGAGGAGTACCACGACATCTGGGCGGCCGCAGAGCCCGAGAAGAAGAAGCAGAACGATCGTGAACCCGGGCTGTGGGTCGACGCCTTCTGGGAGGGCCTGAAGAAGGACCTCGACCCGGGCGTCCACCCCACGGACTTCACCCGGAACCCGACCGCCTACCTGCATCTCATCAACGAACCGGCCCGCACCGAGGCCGATGACGAGGGGGACCTCAAGTGATCCAGCAACGAGCCAACTTCGACTGGATGCTCAAGGAGCTCGCCGACGGCGTACCCGGCGTCGAGATGATCGTGGTGCTCTCCGCCGACGGCCTGCGCATCGCCCGCTACGGCGGTGAGCCGGACGCCGCCGACCGGGTCGCCGCCGCCTGCGCCGGCGTCCAGAGCCTCGCCGGGGCCGTCGCCCAGGAACTCCCGCACGGCGACGGCGAGATGAAGATGGTGCTCATCGAGATCGACGAAGGCTACTTCTACCTGATGGCGGCCGGCGCCAACGCCTATCTCGCCGTGCTCTCCGACATGACCTGCGAACCCGGCCGCATGGGCGGCATGATGCGCGACCTCGTCGTCCGCATCGGCGCCCATCTGACCAGTCCGCCGCGACGGAACGGGCAGACCGTATGACTCCTCCGCAACGCCTGAGGCGCACCCCCCGGGACGCCCCCCCTCCGCAACCGGCCGCACCGGCCGGGAAGGAGGGCGAGGGCGGCAACCCGGAGCGGCTGTACGTCGTCGCCGGTCCGGACGGCGAGCGTGCCGACATCGACCTCGTGACGCTGATCGTGGCGCGCTCCCCGGACCCCCCGCCCTCCGCGACCCCCGAGCAGGCGGCGCTGCTCCGGCTCTGTGCCGCCCCCCTGTCCGTGGCCGAACTGTCGGCCTATCTCGGTCTGCCGTTCAGCGTGGTGACCGCGCTGCTCACCGAGATGCTGTCGGCGGAACTGGTCCAGGCGCGCTCCCCGATCGTCCGCAAGGCGCTCCCGGACCGTTCCCTTCTCGAAGCGGTGATGCATGGACTTCAAAGGCTCTGACACCATCCCGGGCCCACGCGCCGAGGACCAGCTGCCCCACACGGCGCAGTCCGCGGTGAAGATCGTGATCGTGGGCGGGTTCGGGGTCGGCAAGACGACCATGGTCGGCTCGGTCAGCGAGATCAAACCGCTGACCACCGAGGAGACCATGACACAGGCCGGCATCGGGGTCGACGACAACTTCGGTTCCGCGTCCAAGACGGCCACCACCGTCGCCATGGACTTCGGCCGCATCAAGATCACGGACGAGCTGGTGCTGTACCTGTTCGGCACGCCGGGCCAGGAACGCTTCTGGTTCCTGTGGAACGGCCTGTTCGAGGGGGCGCTCGGCGCGGTCGTGCTGGTCGACACCCGTCGGCTCGAGGTCAGCTTCGACGTCATGGGGCGGCTCGAGGAGCGCGGAGTGCCGTTCGTCGTCGCGGTCAACTCCTTCCCGGACGCGCCGCGTTACCCCATCGCCGACCTGCGGGCCGCCCTCGACCTGTCCGAGCAGATCCCCATCGTGGAGTGCGACGTGCGGCGCCGCGCCTCCAGCCGTGACGTCCTGATGACCCTGATGCGCTTCCTGCACTCGCTCGCCATGACGGGCTCGCTCACCTGACGCGCGGGATCCCGCGCCTTCCCAGACCTCTGCCTTTCCCCTTCTCCGGAGCGACCACAGTGACGCCTGAATCCCACCCCCTGACGTCGGACTCCCCGGCCGGCACGGACGTCCCCCGGCCCGGCCCGCCCCCCGGGTGCCCCGCGCACGGCCCGGGCCCCGGAGGGCTGGCCCGGCTGCACCGGTCGGACGACCTGAAGAAGCTCTACGAGGAACTGCGGGCCGAGCACGGCCCGGTGGCGCCCGTGCTCGTCCACGACGACGTTCCGCTGTGGGTGGTGCTCGGCCACGCCGAGAGCCAGCAGCTGGTGCGCAGCCCGGCGCAGTTCTGCAAGGACAGCCGCATCTGGTCCGCGCTCCGGGACGGCCTGGTCAAGCCCGACCACCCCCTGATGCCGCACATCGCCTGGCAGCCGATGTGCGCCCACGCCGAGGGCGAGGAGCACCGGCGGTGGCGCGGCGCCATCGACGCCGCCGTGGCGGCCACCGACTTCCGCGGCCTGCGCCGGCACGTCAACCGCAGCGTCCAGCGCGTCGTCAACCGGTTCTGCGAGGCGGGCGAGGCCGACCTGGTCGGTCAGTACGCCGAGCACCTGCCGATGGCCGTGATGTGCCACGTCCTCGGCATGCCCGACGCGTACGAAGACCGCATGGTCGAGGCCGCCCGTGACATGATCCGCGGCACCGAGACCGCGATCGCGAGCAACGCCTACGTGATGGAGGCCCTGGAACGCCTCACCGCCCGCCGCCGGGTGGAGCCGCTGGACGACTTCGCCGGTCACCTCGTCAGCCATCCGGCCGGGCTGACCGACGAGGAGGTCAGCCAGCACCTCAGAGTGGTGCTCATCGCCGCCTACGAGGCCACCGCCAACCTCCTCGCCAACGTGCTGCGCCAGGTGCTGATCGACCCGCGCTTCCGCTCCCAGCTCAACGGCGGTCAGATGACCGTGCCCCAGGCGGTGGAACAACTCCTCTGGGACGAGCCGCCGTTCAGCACCATCTTCGCCTACTACGCCAAGCAGGACACGGAACTCGGCGGTCAGCGCATCCGCAAGGGCGACGGACTGCTGTTCGCACCCGCACCGGCCAACGTCGACCCCCGGGTGCGTCCCGACCCGACCGCCGACATGCAGGGCAATCGCTCGCACCTCGCCTTCGGCGGTGGCATGCACGAGTGTCCCGGCCAGGACATCGGCCGCCTCATCGCCGAAGTCGGCGTCGACGCGCTGCTCATGCGACTGCCCGACGTCGAACTCGACGTGGACGAGGACGAGTTGGAATACACCGAGTCCATCGCCTCGCGTCATCTCGTGTCGCTGCCCGTCCGGTTCACCCCGCGGCCGCAGCAGGACGTGAGGCAGCGGCCGAGCCACCAGAACGAGTCGCCCCCGCAGCAGGACTGGCACATCGGCGCCGCCCGGCCGCAGCCCGCGCCGGTCCCCGCGCCCTCCGCACCGGCGGCGCCGTCCGGGCAGCGCACCGCCCCCGCCCCGCGGCCCGCGGCGGTGCCGGCCCCGGAGCCCGGGTCGGTGCCACCGCCGCAGCCGACGGCGGAACCGGTCCGGCCGCGGGGTGCGTGGCGGCGCTTCCTGCTCTGGTGGCGCGGCTACTGACCGGCGGCCCAGTCCTCGTACGAGGACCACGCCGCGAGCCCCCGGCGGCTGGTGAACCGGTGCTCCACGCCCGTCACCGGATCGGTGAACTCCAGGGACCGCGCCAGTAGCTGCAGCGGGCGCCGGAAGTCACCGGCCGGGACGGGGCCGGTCACCTCGGGATACAGCGGGTCGCCGAGGATCGGCACGCCCAGGGCGTTCATGTGCACCCGCAGCTGGTGCGTCTGCCCGGTGCCGGGCACCAGCCGGTACCGGCCCAGGCCGTCCGCCCGGTGCTCGGCGAGCTCGACGCGGGTCAGCGCGTTCGGCTCGCCCGCGACCTCCCGGGCGGCGAGCACCCCGCGCTCCTTCACGATCCGGCTGCGCACGGTCCGGGGCAGCTCCAGCCCGGGGTCGTGGGGGGCGACGGCCTCGTACTCCTTGCGCACCCGCCGGTCGCGGAACAGCGTCTGGTACGCGCCGCGCTCCTCGGGGCGCACCGTGAACAGCACCAGCCCCGCGGTGAGCCGGTCCAGGCGGTGCGCGGCACCGAGCTCCGGAACGCCGAGCTCGAGGCGCAGCCGGGCGAGCGCCGTCTGGGCGACATGGCCGCCGCGCGGGGTCGTGGCCAGGAAGTGGGGCTTGTCGACGACGACGATGTGTTCGTCCCGGTGGACGACCTCCAGCGGGAAGGGCACCGGCACCTCCTCGGGCAGCTCCCGGTGGAACCACACGAACATGCCGGGCACGTACGGGGCGTCGGCCGGCACGGCCCGCCCGTCCGCCCCGACGACCAGCCCCGCGGCGAACATCCCGTCGACGACACCGGGCCCGGCCGCGAGCCGCCCCACCAGGTGCTCCCGCACCGTGGCCCCCGGCCCCCCGGCGGGCAGCCGCACCCGCACCGGGTCCACGCCGTCGCGCTGCGGCAGGGGGGAGGGCGGGGCCGGGCGTCTGCGTCTCACAGCGAGCAAGGGTACGAGGCCGGGCCGCGAGCGGGGGTGCCGGGCGGGGCGCTACGCGTCCGGGGCGTCCGTCCCGCCCTGCTCCCCGTGCCGTACCGCCCGCTGCACCCGGGCCTCGACCTCGTGGCGCGGCAGGCCCTCGGCGCGCGCGTACTCGTTCACCGCGACCCGGACGTCCCGCGCCAGATCGCGCCAGGCCCGCCAGGCGGTCTCCCAGGTGGTGGTCTGCTGCCCGCTCCACTCGGCCCGGGCGGGCGGGCCGTAGGCCTCCTCCAGCTGTCGTACCCGGGTGTGTGCCTCGTCCGCCGCGCGCTGCTTGGCCACGAGCTCTTCGAAGGTGTGTGCCACGTGCCCGGATCATCGGGCAGCGGTCCGTCCGGAACCGGCCCGCCACGCCGCCCCGGGCCGGCACGGGGCCCCGGTTCACCCGGCCGGCGTCGGTGACGCGGCGCGTCCCGGGCGGAACCGGGAGGTCAGGAAGAGGCTTCCGCCCCCTCCTGCTCTGCCTCGACGCGTGCGTTCCACTCCCGCTTGGAGGCCTGCCAGCCGTCCTCGTTGTGGCCGAGCCGCCAGTAACCGGAGATCGACAGGTCCTCGCGCGGGATCCCGCGCTCGACCCGCAGCAGGCGGCGCAGCTCCTTCACGAAGTGGGCCTCGCCGTGCACGAAGGCGTGCACCCGGCCCTCGGGGAAGTCCAGCTCCCGCACGGCTTCCACCAGCGCCTCGCCGACGGGGCGGCCCCCGCGGTGCAGCCAGCGGATCTCCACGTCGGAGTCGATCTTCTGCTCCTCCTCGGGCCCGGCGACCTCCACGAAGGCGTACGCCTCGCAGCCCTGCGGCAGCGCCTCCAGGGAACGGGCGATCGCGGGCAGCGCGCTCTCGTCGCCGACGAGCAGATGCCAGTCGGCGGCCGGGTCCGGAGCGTAGGCGCCGCCCGGCCCGAGGAACCGCACGACCTCGCCCGGCCGGGCGTTCGCCGCCCAGGGGCCGGCCAGGCCCTCGTCCCCGTGGATCACGAAGTCCAGGGTCATCTCGCGGTGCTCGGCGTCCCACTGGCGCACGGTGTACGTCCGGGTCACCGGCCACTGCTCGCGCGGGAACTCGTCCCGGATGCGCTGCAGGTCGAAGGGTTCCGGGTAGGTCGCCCCCGCGGCCGGGAACAGCAGCTTGACGTAGTGGTCGGTGCAGGTGTCCGCCGCGAGGCCGGCGAGTCCCTCGCCGCCGAGCACCACGCGGTGCACGTGCGGGGTCAGCCGCTCGGTGCGGACGACCTCGGCGGTGTACGGCGTGCGCGGAGCACGTGCCGGTCGCTCTGCCATGCGGGCCTCCCAGCGGTGGTGGTTAGGTTTACCTAAGTTAGCACTCCGTTCGTGGTCGACGCCCCGTCGGCGGGAGGCCGGTCCGGTTCACCGACGGCTGAGGACGCGCGCGGCTCACCCCGCGAGGGTCGTCAGCAGGCGCTGCAACGACCCCCCGAGGCCCCAGCGGGCCGCCAGGGACTCCACCGCGGCCGGGTCGCGCGGCGCACCCGGCAGCGCCGTGTCGACGTCCGGGAGCGGGACGTCGTCCGCGACCCGGACGACTTTGGGAGCGACCGCGAGGTACGGCCGCGCCACGTCCAGACGCCTGCGCTGCGACGGCGTGAGCTTCGCCCGCGGGTCGTCCACGGCCGCCAGGATCCCGGCCAGGTCGCCGAACTCGGCCAGCAGCTTGGCGGCCGTCTTCTCCCCGATGCCCGGCACGCCCGGCAGGCCGTCGCTCGGGTCACCGCGCAGCAGCGCCAGATCCGCGTACCCCCGGCCGTCCACCCCATACTTCTCGCGCAGCACGGCCTCGTCGGTGACCTGGAGCGTGCCGACGCCCTTCAGCGGATACAGCACCCGCACCCCGCGCGCGTCGTCCACCAGCTGGTACAGGTCGCGGTCGCCGGTGACGATGTCGACCGGTCCCCCGGCCCGGGCGGTGAACGTGCCGATCACGTCGTCCGCCTCGTACTCCGCGACCCCCACGCGTGCGATGCCGATCGCGTCCAGGACCGCCTCGATGACCGGGACCTGGGGGGAGAGCGTGTCGGGCACCTCCTCCTGGTCCGGACCCGCCGCGTGCTCCGCCACGACGCGGTGCGCCTTGTAGGAGGGGATCAGCTCCACCCGCCAGTGCGGGCGCCAGTCGGCGTCCATGCAGGCCACCAGGCGGTCCGGCCGGTGGTCCTTCACCAGGCGGTCGACGAAGTCGAGCAACCCGCGCACGGCGTTCACCGGCGTGCCGTCCGGGGCCCTGACGGACTCCGGGACGCCGAAGTAGGCGCGGAAGTACAGGGAGGCGGTGTCGAGGAGCATCAGTCGTCCGGTCACGTTCCGCATCATGCCGTACGCCACCGACAGCGCCCCGCGGTGCGCGGACACGGCTGTGCGCTTCACGCAACGCGTTGCGTCCTGCGGTGCCGGTGTGAGGCGGCGCACGAACGTGTTTGCCCTGTGCAAAACCGGGGAGGCGCGGCCCCGGAGCGATGCCGGTTGCAGATTCAACTGTCCGGACCGTGTGAACCGTCCGCCGCGCATCGCTCCTTGCCATTGCCGTCGAGACAAGAGGTACGCGTGTCAGCCAGGCTTGAGGCCGAGCATCTGTACAAGGTGTTCGGCAGACGACCGGACCAGGCGGTCGAACGACTGCGCAAGAAGGAGACCGACCGGGAGGAGCTGCGCGCCGACGGCACCACCGCGGCCGTCATCGACGCCTCGTTCACCGTGGAGCCCGGCGAGATCTTCGTCGTCATGGGCCTGTCCGGGTCCGGGAAGTCCACCCTCTTGCGGATGCTGAACGGTCTGCTGGAGCCGACCGCCGGGCAGGTGCGCTTCGGGGGCCAGGACCTGACCGCGCTGTCCGGCCGGCAGCTGCGCGAGGTCCGCTCGAAGAAGATCAGCATGGTCTTCCAGCACTTCGCGCTCTTCCCGCACCGCAGCGTCCGCGACAACGCCGCCTACGGCCTGGAAGTGCAGGGCGTGCCCCGCGCCGAGCGCGAACGCCGCGCCGACGAGGCGCTCGCCCTGTGCGGTCTGGCCGGCTGGGAGAAGTCGTGGCCCGACGAGCTGTCCGGCGGCATGCAGCAGCGCGTCGGCCTCGCCCGCGCGCTCGCCACCGACGCCGACCTGCTGCTGATGGACGAGTCCTTCAGCGCGCTCGACCCGCTGATCCGCCGCGACATGCAGGACCAGCTGATCGAACTGCAGAAGAAGCTGAGGAAGACGATCGTCTTCATCACCCACGACCTCAACGAGGCCATGCGCCTGGGCGACCGCGTCGCGGTGATGCGCGACGGCCGCATCGTGCAGATCGGCACCGCGCAGGACATCCTGATCCGCCCCGCCGACGACTACGTCGCCTCCTTCACCCAGGACGTCGACCGCTCCCGCGTGCTCACCGCCGGCGCGGTGATGGAGCGCGAGGTCCGCGGCGACGAGGCCGACTGCGGCTGCGAGACCGCGACGCCCGAGACGCCGTTCACCGACCTGTGCGCGATCAGCGCCCGGGTACCGCACCCCGTGGCGGTGCTGGACGAGGAGGACGCGCTCGTCGGGGTCGTGCCCCGGCAGCGCCTCGTCGGCTTCCTCGGCGACGAGGAGGCGGTCCCCGGCACCTGCGACTCCCCGCGGGACAAGGGCGGCGAGAAGGTGATGGCCCGTGCCTAGGATCCCGCTCGGCGACTGGGTCAACAGCGCGGTCGACTGGCTGCTCGCCAACGTGACCTGGCTGTTCGACTTCTTCAAGGCCGTCTTCACCGGTGCCTACGACGGTGTCAACGCCGTCCTCCAGGCACCCGAGCCGCTGCTGCTCGCCGGCATCTTCGCGGTGATCGCCTTCTGGCTGCGCGGCACCTTCGCCGGTGTCCTCACCTTCGCCGGCTTCGCCTTCCTGGACTCCCTCGAACTGTGGGAGGACTCGATGGTGACGTTGTCGCTGGTCATCGTCGCCACCGTGATCGCGCTGGTCATATCGGTGCCCGTGGGCATCTGGGCGGCCCGCTCGGACCGGGTCAGCGCCTTCGTCCGGCCGGTCCTGGACTTCATGCAGACGCTGCCCGCGATGATCTACCTCATCCCGGCGATCCTGTTCTTCGGGACCGGTCCCGCCCCGGGCATCGTCGCCACCCTGATCTTCGCGCTCGCGCCGGGTGTGCGCATGACCGAGCTGGGCATCCGCCAGGTCGACAAGGAGCTCGTCGAGGCCGCCGAGGCGTTCGGCGCCACGCCCCGCAACACCCTGCTGCGCGTCCAGCTCCCGCTGGCGCTGCCCACGGTGATGGCGGGCGTCAACCAGGTCATCATGCTCGGCCTGTCCATGGCCGCGATCGCCGGCATGGTCGGCACCGGCGGCCTGGGCGGCGCGGTGATCGAGGCCATCGGGCAGCTCAACATCGGCCTCGGTGCCGAGTCCGGCATCGCCATCGTCATCCTGGCGATCTACCTGGACCGCATGACCAGCGCCCTGGGCACCCAGGTCTCCCCGCTCGGCCGCCGCGCCGCCGCCAAGGCCCGCGCCGCCCAGGGGATGAAGATCTGGTCCTACCGGCCCCGCCCGCAGGTCGCCGTGATCGGCGTCGTCGTCCTGGCCCTGGTGGCGGGCGGCACGGGCCTCTTCGGCGGCAACGCCGGCGGCGCGGACACCACCGCCGGCGGCGAGAGGGTCGGCGACGGCAAGAAGGTCACCATCGGCTACATCCCCTGGGACGAGGGCATCGCCTCCACCTTCCTGTGGAAGGAGGTCCTCGAGCGGCGCGGCTTCGAGGTCGAGGCCGAGCAGTTCGAGGCCGGCCCGCTCTACACCGCGCTCGCGCAGGGCACCGTCGACTTCCAGACGGACGCCTGGCTGCCCACCACCCACGAGCCGTACATGAAGAAGTACGGGGACGAGCTGGAGGACCTCGGCTCCTGGTACGACGAGACGTCGCTGGAGCTGTCCGTCCCGGCGTACATGGAGGACGTCGACTCGCTGGAGGACCTCAAGGGCAGGGCGTCCCTCTTCGGCGGCAGGATCACCGGCATCGAGTCCAGCGCCGGCATGATGGGCCTGCTCAAGAGCAAGGTCCTCAAGGAGTACGGCCTGGACGGGGAGTACGAGGTCGTCGACAGCTCCACGCCGGCGATGCTGGCCGAGCTGAAGCGGGCCTACAGCAAGAAGGAACCGGTCGTCGTCACGCTCTGGTCGCCGCACTGGGCGTACAGCGACTACGACCTGAAGAAGCTGGAGGACCCCAAGGGCTCCTGGGGCGAGGGCGACGGCGTGCACACGCTGTCCCGCAAGGGCTTCGCCGAGGACAACCCGCTCGTGGGCAAGTGGTTGAAGGACTTCTCGATGACCGAGGAGCAGCTCACCGGCCTCGAGGCCGAGATCAACAAGGCCGGCAAGGGCAGGCAGCAGGACGCCGTCCGCGCCTGGCTGAAGGACAACCCGGGCATCGTCGACGAGCTGGCCCCGGTCGGCTCCGGTGCCACCCCCGCCGAGGCGAAGCGGCCGCTGGACGTGGCCTGGTTCCCCTGGGAGGAGGACGTCGCCATCACCTACCTGTGGAAGAACGTCCTCGAGCGGCGCGGCTACCGGCTGAACCTGAAGCAGATGGACGTCGGCCCGGTCTACACCGGCCTCGCCTCCGGCGACCTCGACCTCAACTTCGACGCCTGGCTGCCGCACGCCCAGAAGAACTACTGGGAGCCGAACAAGGACAAGCTCACCGACCTCGGCACCTGGTACGAGCCGACCTCGCTGGAGATCGCCGTGCCCTCCTACGTCAAGGACGTGAAGTCCCTCGAGGACCTCAAGGGAAAGGCCGACCTCTTCGACGGGCGGATCATCGGCATCGAGCCGGGCACCGGTGAGATGAACCTGCTGAAGACGAAGGTCCTGCCGGGCTACGGCCTGGACGAGGAGTACGAGGTCGTCGACGGCTCCACGCCCGCGATGCTGGCCGAGCTCAAGCGCGCCTACGCCGAGAGGAAGCCCGTCGCGGTCACCCTCTGGTCGCCGCACTGGGCGTACAGCGAGTACGAGCTGACCAAGCTGAAGGACCCCGAGAAGCTCTTCGGCGAGGGCAACACGATCCACACCATCGCGAGCGAGGAGTTCCCCGAGCGGTACCCGCGGCTCACGGAGTGGATCAAGAACTTCAGGATGACCGAGGACGAGCTCGGCACCCTGGAGCGCGAGATCAAGGACCGCGGCCAGGGTCACGAGGAGGAGGCCGTCGCCGCCTGGCTGAAGGAGCACCCGGACGTGGTGGAGCGGATGACCCCGCAGTAGCGGAGCGGATGATTCCGTAGCAGTCGCCGTACCGGCCGCGCCGTCAGGGGCGGGCCCGGCCCCGCACCTGACGGCGCGGCCGGTCCCGCCCCTGAGGCATGTCCGGGGCCTGACGTCGCACGCGGTCACGGCAAGAATCCGGACAACCACACACCGCCATGCCCTCCCCGGACCTCACCGTGACCTTCGGCCGACCCCGGGGAACAATGGCGGGAACATCCCGTATCGCGCGCGGGGAACCGAACGGCCCGCTCGACGGCCGGCGCGAAGTGGGGGGTCGGCCCCGGCCCTGTGCGACGGCGACGTGACAGGCGCCTGAAACGGTTTGCCGGACATGCGTAGGGTGCAGACAACCTCACAGGGAACGCGCGCCGGGACACCGGGGCGCCGGGTGCGGGACGATGGGCGAAGGAGGGAGCCGGAGCGATGGGCGACCACAAAGAACAGCCCCTGCGGGTGGGCGCGGCGGTGCGGCGGCGGCGCCGTGCGCTGGACCTCACCCTCGCCGTCGTGGCCGAGCGCAGCGGCCTGTCCGTACCGTTCCTGAGCCAGATCGAGAACGAGCGGGCGCGTCCCAGCCGGAGCTCCCTGGAGAAGGTCGCCGACGCCCTGCGCACCACCGCCGTGGAGCTCCTCGCCGCGGCCGACCCGGCGTGCAGCGTCGACGTCGTCCGCGCCGAGGGGACCGGCGGTGAACCGGAGCCCGACCCGAGGGTGCGCTCCCTGGTGCGCGGTCACCACCAGATGCACGCCTCGGAGTTCACCGGCGACCATGACGCCGGCCGGGAACTCCAGTTCCGCAACGACCAGTTGATGTACGTGGCGGACGGTGCCGTGGAGATCGAGGCGGAGGGCCGCGCCTACCGCCTCGGCCGCGGCGACACCCTGTACCTCACCGGAGGCGTCCGGCACCGCTGGCGTGCCACGGTCCCGGAGACGCGGCTCGTCGTCGTCGCCGTGGCCGAGCACATCGAGGCGGTGCGGGACAGGCCGCGCCGATGAACGGCACCCGGGTCGTCTCCCTCGTCCCGTCGCTGACTCAGGCCGTGGCGCTCTCCGCCCCCGGCCTGCTGGTCGGCGCCACCGACTGGTGCACGCACCCGGCGGAGCTGGACGTCGTGCGCGTCGGCGGCACGAAGAACCCGAAGGTGGACCGGATCGTCGCCCTCGCCCCCGACCTGGTGGTCGCCAACGAGGAGGAGAACCGCGAGCCCGACCTGGCGGCCCTGCGCGCGGCGGGCGTCGAGGTGCTGGTGACACGGGTGCGGACGCTGCCGCAGGCCTTCCGCGAGCTGGCCCGGGTGCTCACGGCGTGCGGGGCGCCCCCGCGGCCCCGGTGGCTGGACGAGGCCGAGGCCGCCTGGGCGGCCCTGCCCGCGCCGCCGGAGCGCCGGACGGCGGTGGTGCCGGTCTGGCGGCGGCCCTGGATGGTGCTGGGCCGGGACACCTTCGCCGGTGACCTGCTGTCCCGGCTCGGCGTCGACCACCCGTACGCGACCCACCCGGAGCGCTATCCGCGGATCGGGCTCGACGCGTTGCGCGCGAGCGGCCCGGACCTCGTCGTGCTCCCCGACGAGCCGTACCGCTTCACCGCGGACGACGGGCCGGAGGCCTTCCCCGGGCTGCCCTGCGCGCTGGTCAGCGGCCGGCACCTCACCTGGTACGGGCCGTCGCTGGCCGAGGCGCCGACGGTACTGGGCCGGGCCCTGCGGGCAGCGCGCCGCTGACCAGGCCCCGCGCGGTGTGCACCGCGGCGGTGACCCAGGCGGCGACGAGGAGGACGTACAGGAAGAGCGTGAGGCCGTCGTAGGCGAGCAGCCCGGTGTGCCGGGCCAGCGCCTCGGCGCCGGTGACACAGGTGCCGACCGGGAAGGTGAACGACCACCACGTCATCGAGAAGCGCATCCCCCGGCGCAGGGCCCGCACGACATGGGCGCCGGCGAGACAGAGCCACAGCAGCGCGAAGCCCGTGACGGGCACCCCGTACAGCACCGCGAGCAGGCCGAAGCCCTCGTCGTACGGCGCCGGCACGACACCGGGGGCGACGTCGGCGAACGCGCCGGCGGCGGTGGTGGACTGACCGAGCGGCCCGAGCACCAGGAACAGCGCCGGGGTGAGCGCGAGGGGCGGCGGGCCGCCGGTGACCAGCCGGGCGAAGACCAGCGGCAGCATCACCAGGGTCGCGAACAGGCTGAGCCCGAACAGCGCGAAGCAGGCGAGCAGCAGCGTCCGCCGGGGCTGCCCCGGCGGCAGGTGGGGGACCAGGTGCGGGCCGAGGGCGGCGGACACCATGGGCGCGACCAGCGGCAGCAGCCACACGGGCGTCGCCTGCTCCGGCCCGACCCGGTGGCGTACGGCCATGAGGTACGGGACGGTCACGGCGGCCGCGAGCCCGACGGCCGTACCGGCGGTGAACAGCACGGCGTCGAGGGCGACGGCCGGGCCGGTGCCGATCCAGTCCCGCCCGACGGTGAGGGCGCCGCCGCCGACGGCCAGCAACGCCATGGACAGGCAGCCGTAGAACGGGGCCGTGGCCGGGTCGAGCAGATGGGCGCGGGCCTGGTCGCGATGGTGGACCCAGTGCAGGGCGCGGGCGGCGAGCAGGACCACGAGGAGGACGAGGGACAGGGCCCAGACGGCGGTGAGCGCGGTGCGCAGCCCGGGCACGCGCACGGGCAGCGCGGCTCCGGAACCGGCCACGATGGCGGTGCCCATGACACAGGCGTACCAGTTGGGCCCGAGGTGACGGACGGCCGTGGCGCGCCGGGGCCGTGCGGTGGCACGGAGGAGAGGCGGACGGGAGCGGGCTGCGATGACCATGGTCATACGGTCGTACCGGGGGAGGGTGGCCGCCAGGGAGCGTGCCCCTATGGCGACATAAGCTGGCCTTATGAGCACAACGGACGACCACGCCGGCGATCGCCCCCCGGCCACCGGATCCCTGGCCCACCGGGTGCCGGACCTCGGGGCGCTGGAACTGCTGCTGGCGGTGGCGCGTCTGGGGAGCCTGGGCGGCGCGGCACGGGAGCTGGGCATCACCCAGCCCGCGGCGAGCAGTCGGATCCGGTCGATGGAACGGCAGCTCGGGGTGGCGCTGGTGGACCGCTCGCCGCGGGGATCGCGGCTGACCGGCGCGGGAGCCCTGGTCACCGACTGGGCACGGCGGATCGTGGAGGCGGCGGAGGCCTTCGACGCGGGGGCGCAGGCCCTGCGGGACCGCAGGGACTCACGGCTGCGGGTGGCGGCGAGCATGACGATCGCCGAGTACCTGCTGCCGGGCTGGCTGATCGCCCTGCGCGCCGAGCGGCCGGACACGGCGGTGTCGCTGCACGCCGGCAACTCGGCGGCGGTGGCCGAGCGGCTGCTGTCGGGCGAGGCGGACCTGGGGTTCGTGGAGGGGCTGACGGTGCCGGCGGGGCTGGACTCCGCGGTGATCGCCCATGACCGGCTGATCGTCGTGACGGCGCCGTCCCACGCCTGGGCCCGTCGCAGGGGCCCGCTCGCCGCGGCGGAACTGGCGGCCACCCCGCTGATCCTGCGGGAGACGGGCTCCGGCACCCGCCAGGTCCTGGACGCCGCGCTGGGCGGCCCGGCCCGCCCGCTGATGGAGCTGTCCTCCACCACCGCGGTGAAGGCGGCGGTGGTCAGCGGTGCCGGCCCGGCGGTCCTCAGCGAGCTGGCCGTGGGGGAGGAGCTGGCGATGCGCCGCCTGGTCCGCATCCCCGTGCACGGCATCGCGCTGGCCCGCGACCTGCGGGCGGTCTGGCCGACCGGCCACCGCCCCACGGGCCCGGCGCGGGACCTGCTGTCGCTGACCCGGGGCTGAGGGGCGCGCCCACCGCTTCGACGGACCGCACCGCCGACGACGTCGGTGCCGGCGCGCTGTCCGGGGGCGGCCGCCCGGACGGGGCCGCACGCCCGCGGGAGGCGCGGAGCACCCCGTCGCCCGCTCACCCGCGCCGACAAGGCGCCGCCCGCCACCGGCGTCCCGGGGCAGCACCCCTAGACGGCGGTCGCCGCGGCGGCGACCAGGGACCGCACCACCCGCACGTCGTCGCCCATCTCCGGGTGCCACTGGACGCCCAGGACCCAGGGGGCCGACGGGAGTTCGAGCGCCTCCACCGTCCCGTCCTCCGCGTGGGCCGACGGGACCAGACCCTCGCCCAGGCGGTCCACCGCCTGGTGGTGGAAGGTCGGTACGGAGGTCTCCTCCGGGACGAGCCCGGCGTAGCGCGTGCCCGGCACCGGCTTGACCGGGTGACGGCCGAAGACGCCCGGCACCTCGGCGTGACCGTCGACGTGCTGGACGAGCGTGCCGCCGAGGGCGACGTTCAGCAGCTGCATGCCCCGGCAGATCCCGAGCAGGGGGAGACGGCGCTCCAGGGCCGCCCCGATCAGCGCGAGCTCCCAGGCGTCCCGTGCCCGCGCGGGCGGTCCGGTGCGCGGGTCGGGCTCGGCCCCGTAGCGGACGGGCTCCACGTCCGGGCCGCCCGCGATCACCAGGCCGTCGAGCCGCGCCACGGTCGCCGCGGCGTGCTCCGGCGCGTCCGGCGGGAGCATCGCGGCCAGTCCCCCCGCCCGCTGCACCAGCCGGGGATAGCCGGCGGGCAGCAGCGCGGCGTCCAGCTGCCACACGCCCCAGCGCACGCCGGACTCCGCGTACGTGCTGATGCCGATGAGTGGTCTGATGCCGATGAGCGGTCCGGCCGTCATGCCGTGCACCCTCCGTCCGTGCCGGTCCCGGGACGACTCAGTCCCGGGACAACTCCGCCTCGGCCGCCGCCAGGGCCGCGAACTCCTCCTCCGGCGCCTTCGCCACCAGGTGCCTGCGGCTGTACAGACCGAAGTACGCCACGGCCACGATGTACACCGCCAGGGCGATGAACGCGGCCGTCACGTCCACCAGGAACGTCGCCACCAGCGCCGCGCAGGCCAGCACCAGCGCGACCGACGAGGTGAGCACCCCGCCCGGCGTGCGGTACGGCCGGGGCAGTTCCGGCTCGCGGCGGCGCAGCACGATGTGCGAGAGGGACATCAGCGCGTACGAGATCGTCGCGCCGAAGACGGCCACGTTCAGCATGCGCGCGCCGTTGCCCGTCCCGGCGGCCAGGGCGAAGCCGATCGCCCCGGGCACCAGCAGTCCGAGGTAGGGCGCCCTGCGGCTGCTGGTGAGGGACAGGAACCTCGGCAGGTAACCGGCGCGGGAGAGCGCGAACAGCTGGCGCGAACCGGCGTAGATGAGCGAGAAGAAGGAGGCGACCAGCCCCGCCAGACCCGCGTAGTTCACGATCCGGCTCAGCGCCGTCGCCTCGCCGTCCGGCTGGAGCGCCTCCACCAGCGGGTTGCCCGCGTCCTGGACCGCGGCCGAACCCCGCGCCCCGGACGCCGCGACGAAGGTGACCACGGCCAGCACCACCAGGATGCCCATCGACCAGCGGATCGCCCTCGGCAGCGTCCGGGCCGGCTCCCTGGTCTCCTCGGCGGCCAGCGGCACGCCCTCCACGCCCAGGAAGAACCACATGCCGAACGGGAACGCCGCCCAGATGCCGAGCAGCCCCATCGGCAGCCAGGAGCTCGCGCCGAGGGCCGAGGAGTCCACCGGGATGTCGT
The DNA here is from genome assembly GCF_014203535.1 of Streptomyces griseomycini. Classification (GTDB taxonomy): domain Bacteria; phylum Actinomycetota; class Actinomycetes; order Streptomycetales; family Streptomycetaceae; genus Streptomyces; species Streptomyces griseomycini. The sequence continues at coordinate 250,447 of NZ_JACHJI010000008.1, read as the reverse complement.
CGAGCGAGGAGGCGTCGAACTCGGGCAGCGCCCCCAGGGCGAAGACGACCAGCGCGGCCACCGCGATGCCGGTGACGACGAAGCTGAAGCGCAGCGCCTCGCCCACGCCCCAGAGGTGGATGCCGATGAAGACCACGAAGCAGGCCAGGTAGACCGGCCAGCCGGACTCCAGGCCGAACAGGCCCAGGGACTCGACGTAGTCACCGATGAAGATGGAGATCGCGGCGGGCGCGAGGACGTACTCGATGAGGATCGCGGTGCCGGTGAGGAACCCGCCCCAGGGGCCGAGCGCCCGGCGTGCGAAGCCGTACCCGCCGCCGGCCGTGGGCAGGATCGAGGACAGCTCGGCGAGGGCGAACACCATGCAGGCGTACATGGTGCCCATCAGCACCATGGCGATCGCCAGGCCGCCGAAGCCGCCCTCGGCCAGGCCGAAGTTCCAGCCCGAGTAGTCGCCGGACACGACGTAGGCGACGCCGAGACCGGTCAGCAGCAGCCAGCCGGCGCTGCCGCGGCGCAGCTTCCTGCGCTCGAGGTAGTCGTCCGCCGCACCGGCGGTCTCACGGGACGCGGATGGAAGGCTCACGGGGCGACTCCCCAGAGGGCTGAGGCGATGAGGGGCAATGGGGCGGATCCAGACCTTTGTGGGCCCATACCTTCGTGGGGTGGACGGCGCCGGCGCAAGACCCGTGCGTCGAGCCGCGGTGAATCCTGCCCCGGCCCGAGGCGCGTCACGCCCTCAGGTCCTCACGCCCTCACGTCAGGAACCCCCGCAGCAGCGCCGCCGTCCCCGCGCAGTGCTCGCGCATCACCTCCCGCGCCCCGTCCGCGTCGCCCTCCAGCACCGCCTCGACCAGCGCGGCGTGCTGCCGCTGGGAGTGCTCCAGGTTGCGCACCAGGAGCGGGATGCAGTCCAGCAGGTCGTTCACCGTCGCCCGTACCGCCGCGTACTGGGCGGCCAGCGTCGGCGAGCCGCACAGCTCGGCCAGCGTGAGGTGGAACAGCGTGTCCAGGCGCCGGTAGTCGGCCAGCGGGGCGTCCCGGGTGCCGGCCAGCGCCTCGCGCAGCCGCGCCGCCCGCCCGTCCGTCAGGCCGTGCGCCGCGCACAGGCCCGCCGCCCCCACCTCCAGCACCTCGCGGAAGCGCAGCACGTCCTCGATGTCGACCCCGGCGATCCGCCGCCGCAGCTCCTCCTCGCCCGCGTCCGTCGGCCGGGGCAGCACGAACGTGCCGCCGTACCGGCCGCGCCGGGACTCCACCAGCCCCTGCTCCTGGAGCACCTTGAGCACCTCGCGCAGCGTCACCCGGCTGATGCCCAGCCGTTCCGACAGCTCCCGCTCGGCCGGCAGCCGCTCCCCGCCCGCCACCAGGCCCAGCCGCACCACCTGGAGGATCTGCTCCAGCGCCTCCTCGAAGCCGTTGCCCGCGCGGACCGGCCGCAGCACCGGCGCGAGGCGGTCCCCGACCGCGCCCGTCCCTTCCTCCGGCATGTGGCCGTGCCCCCTTCCCAAGCAATGGTCCTCGGCAATACCTTATGGCTCCCGGCAGGCCGAAGAAGCCCGAGGAGGCTCTCCCGTGGCAGACCGCACACCCCCGCTCGGTGTCGAGGAGCTGCACGCCCTCGTCGCGGGCGGTGAGATCGACACCGTCGTCCTGGCCTTCCCCGACATGCAGGGGCGGCTCCAGGGCAAGCGGTTCGCCGCGCGCTTCTTCCTCGACGAGGTCCTCCGGCACGGCACCGAGGGGTGCGACTACCTGCTCGCCGTCGACGCCGACATGAACACCGTCGACGGCTACGCGATGTCCTCCTGGGAGACCGGCTACGGCGACTTCGCCATGTACCCCGACCTCGCCACCCTGCGCCGCGTGCCCTGGAACGAGGGCACCGCCCTGGCCGTCGCCGACCTCGCCTGGGCCGACGGCTCCCCGGTGGCCGCCGCCCCCCGGCAGATCCTGCGCCGCCAGCTGGACCGCCTCGCCGCGCTCGGCTACACCGCCCAGGTCGGCACCGAGCTGGAGTTCATCGTCTTCGAGGACACCTACGAGCAGGCCTGGGACGCGGGCTACCGCGGCCTCACCCCGGCCAACCGGTACAACGTCGACTACTCGGTCCTCGGCACGGGGCGGATCGAGCCACTGCTGCGCCGCATCCGCAACGAGATGGCCGGCGCCGGGCTCACCGTCGAGTCCGCCAAGGGCGAGTGCAACCCGGGCCAGCACGAGATCGCCTTCCGCTACGACGAGGCCCTGGTCACCTGCGACCAGCACGCCGTCTACAAGACCGGGGCCAAGGAGATCGCCGCCCAGGAGGGCGTGTCGATCACCTTCATGGCCAAGTACAACGAGCGCGAGGGCAACTCCTGCCACATCCACCTCTCCCTCGCGCACGCCGACGGCGCCACCGCCATGCCGGACCCCGCCGGGGAACCGGACGCCATGTCCGGGGTCATGCGCCACTTCCTCGCCGGGCAGCTCGTGGCGCTCCGCGAGTTCGCCCTGCTGTACGCGCCGCACATCAACTCCTACAAGCGGTTCCAGCCGGGCTCCTTCGCCCCGACCGCCGTCGCCTGGGGCCGCGACAACCGCACCTGCGCCCTGCGCGTGGTCGGCCACGGCCGCTCCCTGCGCTTCGAGAACCGGCTCCCCGGCGGCGACGTCAACCCGTACCTCGCCGTGGCCGGGATGGTCGCGGCCGGGCTGCACGGCGTCGAGCAGAAGCTGGAGCTGCCCGAACCCTGCTCCGGCAACGCCTACACCGCCGGTCACGAGCACGTCCCCACCACCCTGCGCGAGGCCGCCGAACTGTGGGAGAACAGCGCGATCGCCCGGGCCGCCTTCGGCGACGAGGTCGTCGCGCACTACCGCAACATGGCGCGCGTCGAGACCGACGCCTTCGACGCCGCGGTCACCGACTGGGAGCTGCGCCGCTCCTTCGAACGCATGTGAGGCCCGACGTGTCACCCGAATCACCCGAGTCACCCGAGCTGCTGGTACGCAACCCGGCGACCGAGGAGGTGATCGCCACCGTCCCGGCCGCGACCCCCGCCGACGTCGACGCCGCCGTGAAGCGCGCCGCCCGCGCGCAGACCGCCTGGGCCGCCCTCGCGCCCGGCGACCGGGCCCGGCTGCTGCGCCGCTTCGCCGCCGCCGTCGACGACCACACCGAGGAACTGGCCCGCCTGGAGGTCCGCGAGGCCGGCCACACCCTCGGCAACGCCCGCTGGGAGGCGGGCAACGTCCGCGACCTGCTCGACTACGCGGCCGGGGGAGTGGAACGCCTGACCGGACGCCAGATCCCGGTCCCGGGCGGCGTGGACGTCACCTTCCTCGAACCGCTCGGCGTCGTCGGCGTCATCGCCCCCTGGAACTTCCCGATGCCCATCGCCGCCTGGGGCACCGCACCCGCGCTCGCCGCCGGCAACGCGGTGCTCCTCAAACCCGCCGAGACCACCCCTCTCACCGCCCTGCGCCTGGCCGAACTCGCCCTCGCGGCAGGGCTCCCCGAGGGTCTGTTCCAGGTGCTCCCCGGACATGGCCCCGTCACCGGCGACGCGCTCGTCGAGCACCCCGGCGTGGCCAAGATCGTGTTCACGGGGTCCACACCGGTGGGCAGACGGGTGTGGGCCAAGGGCGCGGCGCACCTCAAACGCGTCACCCTCGAACTCGGCGGCAAGAGCCCCAACATCGTCTTCGCCGACGCCGACCTGGAGGCCGCGGCGGCCGCCGCCCCCATGTCCTTCCTCGACAACGCCGGACAGGACTGCTGCGCCCGCACCCGCATCCTCGTCCAGCGCGACGTCCACGACCGCTTCCTCGACCTCCTCGCCCCCGCGATCGAGTCCGTCCGGGTCGGCGACCCGGCCGACGAGCACGTCCAGATGGGCCCGCTGATCTCCAGGCACCAGCTGGACCGCGTCCGCTCCTACGTCCCCGACGACCTCGACGGCATCCGCGGCAAGGCGCCCGAGGGCCCCGGCTACTGGTTCCCGCCCACCGTCCTCACCGGCGTCGGACCGCACGCGCGCGTGGCCGTCGAGGAGGTCTTCGGCCCCGTCGCCGTCGTCCTCCCCTTCGACGACGAGGCCGACGCCGTACGCCTGGCCGACGCCACCGACTACGGCCTGTCCGGCTCGATCTGGACCCGGGACGTCGGCCGCGCCCTGCGCGTATCCCGGGCCGTCCGGGCGGGCAACCTGTCCGTCAACTCCCATGCGAGCGTCCGCTACTGGACGCCCTTCGGCGGCTTCAAGCAGTCCGGCGTCGGGCGCGAACTCGGCCCGGACGCCCTGGCCGCCTTCACCGAGACCAAGAACGTCTTCATCAGCACGGAGGCCTGACCGCTCATGAGCGAAGAGAACATCTGCCGCCGCCTGGTCGGCCGGACCGCCGTCGTCACCGGGGCCGGCAGCGGCATCGGCCTCGCCGCCGCCCGCCGGCTCGCCTCCGAGGGCGCCCGCGTCGTCTGCGGCGACGTCGACGAGGCACGCGGCAAGGCGGCCGCCGAGGAGACCGGCGGGATCTTCGTCCACGTCGACGTCACCGTCCCCGAGCAGGTCGAGGCGCTGTTCGAGGCGGCCCACGACACCTACGGCAGCGTCGACATCGCCTTCAACAACGCCGGTATCTCGCCGCCCGACGACGACTCCATCCTGGAGACGGGACTGGAGGCCTGGAAGCGCGTCCAGGAGGTCAACCTCACCTCCGTCTACCTGTGCTGCAAGGCCGCCATCCCCTACATGCGGCGCCAGGGCAAGGGCTCCGTCATCAACACCGCGTCCTTCGTGGCCCGGATGGGGGCGGCCACCAGCCAGATCTCGTACACCGCCTCCAAGGGCGGCGTCCTCGCGCTGTCCCGCGAGCTCGGCGTGCAGTTCGCGCGGGAGGGCATCCGCGTCAACGCGCTGTGCCCCGGACCGGTCAACACCCCTTTGCTGCGGGAGCTGTTCGCCAAGGACCCCGAGCGCGCGGCCCGCCGCCTGGTCCACATCCCGCTCGGCCGGTTCGCCGAGGCCGAGGAGATCGCCGCCGCCGTCGCCTTCCTGGCCAGCGACGACTCCTCCTTCGTCAACGCCACCGACTTCCTGGTGGACGGCGGAATCTCGGGCGCGTACGTCACACCGCTGTAGCGCTCGCCCTACAGTGCCGGAATGAGCATGACGCCTCCGCCCGGCTGGTACCGCGACCCGCACGCCCCGCACCTGGAACGCTGGTGGGACGGCACGGCCTGGACCGAGCACCGGCGCGCCCCCGAGGCCGCCGCGGGACCGCTGCCGCCGCCCGGGGAGGGCGGCACCGGCGGCGGCCGGGCCAAGGCGGTGGCCCTCACCACCGCCGGGGCCGTGCTCGTCGCCGCGGTCGTCACCGGAGCGGTGTTCCTCGGCGGGGACGACGGCGACCCGGGGACGAGGACCGGCCCGACGGCGACCGCCCCGCCCCCCGCACCGCGGACCTCGCCCCCGTCGCCGTCCACCTCCCCCTCCGAGTCCCCGGCCGGGGCCCCGGCCGTGGTCGAGGACCCACTCAACGGCATCACCTTCCCGCTCCCCGACGGCTGGGTCCGCCCGGAGAACGTCGCCGAGGACGACGTCGTCATGACCACCGACGGCACCTACGACTGCCCCGGCGAAGGCTCCGTCTGCCGCCACGGCCTGGTCGTCTCCCGCACGGTGACCGCGTCCGACGAGACCTCGCCCGAACTGCTCGCCAAGGAGGACATCCCCGAGGCGGCCGACGAGGCCTTCCACGAGGACGCCGTCGGCCGCCGCCCCTACGGCGGCCTCGAGTCCCACGAGGTCGTCAAGTCCGGACCGGTCGCGGTGGCGGGGCGCGCCGGGTACCTCGTGCGCTGGCGCGTGACGACCGCCGAGGGCCCCGGCGGCTACGTGCAGTCGCTGGTCTTCCCGTCCAGCGTCGGCACCGGGTCGCCCGTCCTCGTCCGGTACGTCTTCGACGCCGGCGAGGACGGACCGCCCCTGGCCGACATGGACCGGATCACCGAGGGCATCCGCTCCGTCACCGACGCCGACTCCGGCGGCGGCGTCGGCAGCAGCATCGGCCCGACGGACTGAGCGGTCACAGGAACGTGCGGCCCTCGCCGCGGTACGTCGGCACCGTCGCCGTCACGGCCCCGCCCCCGATCAGGTGCAGCGCGTCGAACCGCTCGCACAGCTCACCCGCCTTGGCGTGCCGGAACCACACCTTGTCGCCGATCAGCAGATCGTCGGCGGGCGAGCCCAGCAACGGCGTCTGCACCTCGCCGGCCCCCTCCTGCGGGTCGTAGCGCAGGCCCTCGGGCAGGTACGGCACCGGCAGCCGGTCCGCGCCCGGCGCGCCGGAGGCCGGATACCCCCCGCCGAGCACCGTCACCACCCCCACGCCCGGCCGCCGTACGACGGGCTGGGCGAAGAGGGCCGCCGGACGCCCCGTGAACGACGTGTAGTTGTCGAACAGCCGCGGTACGTACAGCCCCGACCCGGCCGCGACCTCGGTCACCGCGTCCTCCGCGGCGGTGTGCTGCACACTGCCCGTGCCACCGCCGTTGACGAACTCCAGGTCCGGTACCACCGCCCGTACCGCCCGCACCACCGCCGCGCGCCGTTCGGCGAGTTCGCGCCGGGCGGCGGCCTGCATCAGCCGCACCGCACGGGACCGCAGCGGACGCCCGGCCACCGCGTCGCCGACCCCGGCGACGTGGCCCTCGTACGCCATGATCCCCACGATCCTGAACCCCGGCCGCCGGGCCACCGCACGCGCCACGTCGGCGATCTCGCCGGGGGAGTGCAGCGGGGACCGCCGGGCACCGATCCGCACCCGCCCGCCCAGCAGCTTCAGGGAGGTGTCCAACTCCAGGCAGACCCGCACGACTTCGCCGCCACCGGCGCGCGAGGCGTCGATCAGGTCCAGCTGCGCCGGGTCGTCGACCATGACCGTGACGGCGGCGGCGAGCTTGGGATCGGCGGTGAGCTCGGCGTACCCGGCGCGGTCGGCCGAGGGGTAGGCCAGCAGGACGTCGTCGAAACCGGAGCGGGCCAGCCACAGGGACTCGGCGAGGGTGAACGACATGATGCCCGCGAAACCGTCACGGGCCAGGACCCGTTCGAGCAGCGCGCGGCAGCGCACGGACTTGCTGGCCACCCGGACCGGCTTCCCGCCGGCCCGGCGGACCAGGTCGTCCGCGTTGGCGTCGAAGGCGTCCAGGTCCACGATCGCCAGGGGGGCGTCGAGGTGGGCGGTGGCCTGGTCGTAACGGGCCCGGTCGGAGGCGCGCGCAGTCATGAGCGCAGCCTGCCAGACGGGATTACCGCAGGGTAGGGGATGTTCCGGGCAGATGCCGCGGCCCCGCGGACTGGTTCCCGTCCGAGCGGGGGCACGCCGTAGAGTGACGCGCACGCACGGCGGAACGGCGCCGGCCGGAGGTCCGGACCGGGATGACGCGCCGCCGGTGCGGGTATCTGTGCCCGGGACGCGTCCGCGCCGGGCCCCGGGCAGGAGAACGCCGGCCCGCACACGAGGAACGGCCCGGACACGAGGGAACGGGGGGTGCATGAGCACGGAAGCGCGGCGCGCCTCCCACCCCCCGCGTCCCACGACGCCCCCGTCCGCGCCCCCGGCCACGCCTCCGCGCCCGGCCACGCCTCCGCATCCGGTGCACCCGCCGCGGACGGCGCAGGACGGCACGGCGGATCCGGACCGCCGGCGCTCCGTCCCACGGGAGACGTCCCGCACGACCTCCGCGGAGGGACCGGCCGCGGACACCGCTGCCCGGGACGGCTCGCCGGACGACCACGAGCCGACGGGCCGGACCCCGTACGGGTCCGGGGCCCCGCACGGCGCCTCCGACCGGTCCGGGGCCCCGGACCGGTTCCCGGCCGGGTTCGAGGGCGGGCCCGCGAACGCGGTCTCCGGCCGGTCCGGGAACGCCGGCCGGCCCCCGGCCGGACGTGAGGACGGGACGTCGGACGGGGACGGGCCCGGGCGCGGAGCACCGAGGGGCGCCGTGCCCCCGGGAGCGACTTCGGACGGAGCCCCGCCCCCGGTGCGGACCACGGAGGGGACCGGCGCGTTCGACGCGCGGGAGCCTGCCCGGGACGGCGGGGACGCGGACGCCGGGACGACCGGCCCCGCCGGTCCGGCCGGTCCCGGCCGGACGTCCCCTTCCGGCGCCACGGCCGGACCCCGGCGTGCCGCGGGGTCCGGGGACGCGGCGCGGAGCGGGACGGTCACCCCCGCTTCCTCCGCCACCCCCGCCTCCTCGCCGGTCCGGCCCCGCTTCCCGGACCTCGGGGCCGCCGTGCCGGCCGGCACGGACCCCATGGCGCCACCGCCCCCGCGTGCCTCCGCCCGCTTCCCGGACGCGCCGCCGACCGCCGGCCGGGGAGTGCGGCCCGCGGGCACCTCCCGTCCGGACGGCTCCACCGCCGTGCCGCGGCCGTCCGGTCACCGCCCCGCCGGGGGCCGCACGATCACGCCCCCGGAGACTCCGTCGGAGAAGACCACCCGCCTGCGCCCGATCCCCGCGGACCCGGCGAGCCCGGCCCCCGGGCCGGCCGACCGGCTGCCCCGGCCGCGCACGCCGGGCGACCGGCCGGGTCCGGGCCGGCCCCCCGCCCCGGACCACCCGTCCGCGCCGGGCCCCGGCGCCCCCGACCCCGCCCTCTCGTGGAGTGCCCCCACGGCCCCGCCCGGTCCCCACGGGACCGGGCGGCCGGCCGTGTCGTTCGGGGAACCGGAGGGATACGACGGGGACGCACGGCCGCGTCCGCTCGGACGGCGCGGCCGCCCCCAGGCCGTCGCCGCCGCCGTCTGCCTCGTCCTCGGGGCGGGCCTCATCGGCGGTGCCGCCACCGGGAGCTGGCTCGTCGGGGACTCCGACGGCTCCGGGACCCGCGGCGACTTCGCCGCCGCCGGGGACCTGTGGCACAACGTCCGGGTCGACCAGCTGTTCCCGCCCACCGTGCCGGGCAAGGGCGCGGGCCCCGGCGGCGCCGACCGGACCTGGACCCGCATCGCCGTGGCCCCCGACAGCGGCTGCGCGGGCGCCTTCGACCCCCTGCTGCGCAAGGTCCTCGCCCCCGTCGGCTGCGCACGCCTGCTGCGCGCCACCTACACCGACGCCACCCAGAGCCACGTCACCACCGTCGGCCTGCTGTTCACCGAGGCCGACGCCGCCGGCATGGCCTCCCTCGCCCGCCGTTTCGACAGGGAACGCCTGGACCGCCGTACCGATCTGATGCCCCTGCCGTACGCCGCGAAGGACACGGCCGCCGCCGGATTCGGCGCCCGGCAGCGTGCCTCCTGGACGATCTCCGTCCTCACGGACGCCCCCGTCGTCGTCTACGCCGTCTCCGGCTGGGCCGACGGCCGCACCGTCGACACCCCGCAGCCCGCCGAGGAGGCCATGGAGTCCGGCGTCACCACCGCCCCCGCGCAGGCCGGCCTCGGTCACGAGGCGCAGGGCCTGGCCGACCGGGTCGAGCGCGGCGTGCGCGGGCACGCCGGCACCGCCACGGAGCGACCCTCATGAGGCCGGTCACCGGCCGGCGGCGTCCCGCCGCGGCCCTCGGCGTCCTGCTCGCCGCCTCCCTCGCCCTCCTGCCCGCCACCGCCGCGCACGCCGACGGCATCCGCGCCCGGCAGTGGGCCCTGGAGGCCATGCACACCGAGGAGGCCTGGCGGACCACCAAGGGCGAGGGCGTCGTCGTCGCCGTCCTGGACACCGGCGTCGACGCCGACCACCCCGACCTCGAGGGGAACGTCCTCCCCGGCACGGACCTCGTCGGTTTCGGCGCCGAACCCGGCGACCCCGCCTGGGCCCGCCACGGCACCAACATGGCCGGGATCATCGCCGGCCACGGACACGGTCCCGGAAACGCCGACGGCGTCATGGGCATCGCGCCCGAGGCCGAGATCCTCCCCGTCCGAGTGATCCTGGAGGACCGCGACCCGTCCCGCGCCAAGGCCCGCAGCACCCGCGGCAACGCCCTCGCCGAGGGCATCCGCTGGGCCGCCGACCACGGCGCCGACGTCATCAACCTCTCCCTCGGCGACGACTCCGCCTCCGCGCACCCCGAACGCGGCGAGGACGAGGCCATCCAGTACGCCCTGCGCAAGGGCGTGGTGGTCGTGGCCTCCGCCGGCAACGGCGGCGAGAAGGGCGACCGCGTCTCCTACCCGGCCGCCTACCCGGGCGTCATCACCGCCACCGCCGTGGACCGCTACGGCACCCGCGCCCCGTTCTCCACCCGTCGCTGGTACGCCACGGTCAGCGCCCCCGGGGTGGACGTGATCATCGCCGACCCCGACCGCAAGTACTACAAGGGCTGGGGCACCAGCGCCGCCGCCGCGTTCGTCTCCGGCGCCGTCGCCCTGGTCAGGTCGGCCCACCCGGACCTGACCCCGGCCCAGATCAAGCGGCTCCTGGAGGACACCGCCCGCAACGCCCCCGCCGACGGCCGCGACGACTCCCGCGGCTTCGGCTTCGTCGACCCGGCCGCCGCCCTCGAGGCCGCGGCCCGCCTGAAGCCCGAGGGCCTGAAGCCGGCGTCCTACGGCGAGAAGTACTTCGGCCCCGGCCCGGAGGCCGCCGCGTCCGACGACGGCACCGCCTCCTGGGCGGCCCCCCTCGCGGGCGGCGCCGGCGGCGTCCTGCTGGTCGCGGCGGTGGTCCTGTGGCGGGGGCGGCGCACGCCGGACGAGGACTCCTAGCGGGCCACGACGGCCCGGGCCCGAGCGGCCCGCCCGGGTCCGGGCGGGCCGCGGGTGGCCGATAAGGTCGGTGACCGTGGCGAACAAGAACATCCCCGACCCCGGCTTCCGCGACGACGACGGCTCCGCCGATCCCCGGCTGAGCGCGGCGCTCGCCGCCTGGGCCGAGGACCGCGGAGCCGTCGGCCCCGTCCTCGAGGCGCTCAAGGGCGCCCGGCTGCTCGTCCCGGTGGTGGCCGTCCTCGGCGAGGTCGAGGAGGACGAGAACGGGCTGCGCCGCGAGAAGACCAGCGACATGGCCGTCCCCACCCTCAAGGCGGGCCCCCGCACCGCCCTGCCGGCCTTCACCTCCACCGACTCGCTCGCCCGCTGGGACCCGGCGGCCCGCCCCGTCGCCGTACCCCTGCACCAGGCCCTGCAGGCCGCCGCGCACGAGAAGGCGGACACGGTGGTCCTGGACATGGCGGGGCCCGTGCCCTTCGAGCTGACCGGTCCCGCGCTGCTCGCGCTCGCCGAGGGGCGCACGAGCACCGACCCGCTCGCCGACCCGGCCGTCGTCGAGGCCGTACGGGCCGCCGTGGCCGCGGAGCCCGCCGTGCTGCGCGCCCACCTCGGGCCGGGACGGGCCGACGGCACCCTCGCCCTCGTCCTCGACCCCGCCGTGTCCGCCGCCGAGGCCGCCCGCGCCGTGGCCCGGCGGCTGGCCGCCGACGAGACGCTGAGGGCCCGCCTGGTGCGCGGCCTCGACCTGGCAGTCCTGCCGGCCGGGGCGACGCCTCCGGGCGAGCCCTTGTACGTCCGTCCCTGACGCACGCGCGCCCCTGACGCACGCACGTCCCCGAAGCCCTAGCCGTAGACCGGCCCCGTGTACTTCTCGCCCGGGCCCTGACCCGGCTCGTCCGGGACCAGCGAGGCCTCGCGGAAGGCCAGCTGGAGCGACTTCAGGCCGTCGCGCAGCGGTGCCGCGTGGAACGAGCTGATCTCGGTCGCGGAGGCGTCCAGCAGACCGGCCAGCGCGTGCACCAGCTTGCGGGCCTCGTCCAGGTCCTTGTGCTGGTCGCCCTCCTCGGTCAGACCGAGCTTCACGGCGGCGGCACTCATCAGGTTGACGGCGACCGTCACGATCACCTCGACCGCCGGGACCTCGGCGATGTCGCGGGCCATGGCGTCGAAGTCGGGGCTGCCGGGGGTCTCGGGGGTGTCCGAGGCGGAGGTGTCACTCATGCCCCACACGATAGGCGCACCGCGCGTGTCCCCTTGACGGCAGGAGGCGCGGGACGGACGGTTAGCGCACCCCCTCGGGAGCTGCTAACCTTGTGTAACGACCGGTCGGACCCGTATGCCTCACGGCTCGCGAGCCCGGCCCACAAGTGGAGGCTTTCGAACTCCCACCTGACCGCCCTCAGGGCGGCGGGTCACCGGTCAGGCGGTCCCGTCCCCCGTGACGGCGATCCGCCCGAAAGCGCGCCCCGCGGCCCTCGCGGCGGTGCTCCGGTAGTTCGAGGAGCCCCGCCTGTGATCGTCCGGGGCATTTTTGCTGCTTCGGCGCGGTTAGGTCTAACGAACACAGACGTTACGCGGCTGTCCGCCAGACCGTCGCGTGGTGCTACCGAGGAGGATCCATCAGCGCCGAGCCCCGCATCAACGACCGGATTCGCGTTCCCGAGGTGCGACTTGTCGGTCCCAGTGGCGAGCAGGTCGGCATCGTGCCGCTCGCGAAGGCACTGGAGCTTGCGCAGGAGTACGACCTGGACCTGGTCGAGGTCGCGGCGAACGCCCGTCCGCCCGTGTGCAAGCTCATGGACTACGGGAAGTTCAAGTACGAGTCGGCCATGAAGGCCCGTGAGGCGCGCAAGAACCAGGCGCACACGGTCATCAAGGAGATGAAGCTCCGGCCGAAGATCGACCCGCACGACTACGACACCAAGAAGGGTCACGTCGTCCGGTTCCTCAAGCAGGGCGACAAGGTCAAGATCACGATCATGTTCCGTGGTCGCGAGCAGTCCCGGCCCGAACTGGGCTACCGGCTGCTGCAGCGGCTCGCGGAGGACGTCCAGGACCTCGGGTTCGTCGAGTCGAACCCGAAGCAGGACGGCCGCAACATGATCATGGTCCTCGGTCCGCACAAGAAGAAGACCGAGGCGATGGCCGAGGCCCGCCAGGCGCAGGAGGCCCGCAAGGCGGAGGCGAAGGCCAACCCCGGCCGCTCGCAGAACCCCGCGGACACCGAGGCCCAGGCGGCCGCCGAGGAGCCTGCCGAGGCGTGACTCCCCGGGGCGCGAGCCCCAGGAAGCAACCGAAACAAGTACGACGCTCCACCGTGCCCGGTTTTCGTGACCGGGCACCGGAGCGCCACCGACGAGGAGAGAACGGCGCTATGCCGAAGAACAAGTCGCACAGCGGTGCCAGCAAGCGCTTCAAGATCACCGGCTCCGGCAAGGTGCTCCGCGAGCGCGCCGGCAAGCGCCACCTGCTCGAGCACAAGTCGTCCCGCGTGACGCGTCGCCTCACCGGCAACGCCGAGATGGCCCCGGGCGACGCCGCGAAGATCAAGAAGCTTCTCGGCAAGTGACGCCCCGGCGCGCGAGCGCCGTACGTACGTCAGACCGGGACCCAATCGAATTCGGGCCGTGTGAGCACCACCGCGGCCCCGCTACAAGGAGTTAAGAAGTGGCACGCGTCAAGCGGGCAGTCAACGCCCACAAGAAGCGCCGGGCGATCCTCGAGCAGGCCTCCGGCTACCGCGGTCAGCGTTCGCGCCTGTACCGCAAGGCCAAGGAGCAGGTCACCCACTCGCTGGTCTACAACTACAACGACCGCAAGAAGCGCAAGGGCGACTTCCGCCAGTTGTGGATCCAGCGCATCAACGCAGCCGCCCGCGCCAACGGCATCACCTACAACCGCTTCATCCAGGGTCTGAAGGCCGCGAACGTCGAGGTCGACCGCAAGATCCTGGCCGAGCTGGCCGTCAACGACGCCACCGCCTTCGCCGCGCTCGTCGAGGTCGCGCAGAAGGCGCTGCCGGCGGACGTGAACGCGCCCAAGGCCGCGTGACGCTGCGTCGGCTCTAGGCCGACGCGACTGAAGGACCCGCAGGCTTGAACGCTTGCGGGTCCTGCTGTTGCGGTCCGTCGATCGGCTGCGGGCGCGTCGTGGCCGGTCGCGCGGTTCCCCGCGCCCCCGGGGAACCGCTGTGCCGTTGCCCGGAACGTGCTGCGTGCTTGCGATCTCCAGAAGGTGAAGAACCAGATGCCCCCCGTCAGCCCCGAGCTGATCTCCCCCCGTTCCCCCCGCGTGTCCGCCGCGCGGCGGCTGGCCAAGCGGAACTTCCGGGGGAAGGAGCGGCTGTTCCTCGCCGAGGGGCCGCAGGCCGTGCGGGAGGCCGCCGCGCACCGGGAGGGGACCACCCCCACGCTCGTCGAGCTGTTCGCCACCGTCGAGGCCGCCGAGCGGTACGCCGACATCATCGGTGCGGCCCGGAGCGCCGGCGCCCGCGTCCACCTCGCCTCCGAGCAGGTCATCGCCGACATCTCCACCACCGTCACCCCGCAGGGACTCGTCGGGGTCTGCCGTTTCCTGGACACCCCCTTCGAGCGGGTCCTCGCCGCCCGGCCCAGGCTCGTCGCCGTCCTCGCGCACGTACGCGACCCCGGGAACGCCGGCACCGTGCTGCGGTGCGCCGACGCCGCCGGAGCCGAGGCGGTCGTCCTCACCGACGCCTCCGTCGACCTGTACAACCCCAAGGCCGTCCGCGCCTCCGTCGGCTCCCTGTTCCACCTGCCCGTCGCGGTCGGCGTCCCCGTCGAGCGGGCCGTGGCCGGACTCCGGGACGCGGGCGTGCGGGTGCTCGCCGCCGACGGCGCCGGCGACCGCGACCTCGACGACGAGCTCGACAAGGGCACCATGGGCGGACCGACCGCGTGGGTGTTCGGCAACGAGGCCTGGGGGCTGCCCGAGGAGACCCGCGCGCTCACCGACGCCGTCGTGCGCGTCCCGATCCACGGAAAGGCGGAGAGCCTGAACCTGGCCACCGCCGCCGCCGTATGTCTCTACGCGTCGGCGCGTGCACAGCGCGCCGCCGGAGGGTGCCGCTCCGTCACCGGGAACTAGTAGGGTGACCAGCCCGGGGACCCTCCCCAGCTCTCGGCCGGGCCCGAGCACGGGGCGCCCCGAGGAAGGTCCGAGAGGTGGGATACGGGGATGAGCGTCGGCACGAGCAGCGCACCGGGAACACGACGGACGGCACGCCCGCCCGCGCCCCGGCCCGGTGATCTGGCCGAGCTCGGCATCGACCCCGACCAGCTGCCCGACGGACTCGTCGTCGCCGACGAGCACGGGAAGGTGATCTGCTTCAACGCGGCGGCCGTCCGCATCACGGCCGTCCCCGCCGAACAGGCCCTCGGCCGACGGCTCGAGGCGGCCCTGCCGTTAGAGGACCTGGAGGGCCGCCGCTGGTGGCAGCTCACCGACCCCTACGGCGGCCTCGCCATCCGGGTGGGCCAGCCCGAGCGCAACCTGCTGCTGCCCGGCGGACGCGAGGTCCTCGTCTCGGCGCGCTACGTCCGCACCCGGCCCACCGGACCGGTACGCCGCCTCGTCGTCACCCTGCGCGACACCGAGGCCCGGCGCCGCACCGAGCGCAGCCACGCCGAGCTGATCGCCACCGTCGCGCACGAACTGCGCTCCCCGCTCACCTCCGTCAAGGGCTTCACCGCCACCCTGCTCGCCAAGTGGGAACGGTTCACCGACGACCAGAAGCGGCTGATGCTGGAGACCGTCGACGCCGACGCCGACCGGGTCACCCGGCTCATCGCCGAGCTGCTCGACATATCGCGCATCGACTCCGGGCGCCTGGAGGTGCGGCGCCAGCCCGTCGACATCGGCGCCGCCGTCGGACGGCACATCCAGGCGTACGTCGCCGCCGGACAGCCGGCCGAACGGTTCCTGCTGCGGGTCCAGCACCCGCTGCCCGACCTGTGGGCCGACCCGGACAAGATCGACCAGGTGCTCGGCAACCTGCTGGAAAATGCGGTGCGCCACGGCGAGGGAACCGTCACCATCGACATCACGCCCTCGGCGTCCCCGCGTGAACGGGACCACCGCGAACAAGGCGGCGCCGAGCACGCAGCCACGTCGGTCACCGTGAGCGACGAAGGGCCCGGCATCCCGGAGGAGTCCATGAACCGCGTCTTCACCCGCTTCTGGCGGGGCAGCAAGCGCGGCGGGACGGGCCTCGGGCTGTACATCGTCAAGGGCATCGTCGAGGCCCACGGCGGCACCATCACGGTCGGCCGCGCCCCCGAGGGCGGCGCTCAGTTCCGATTTACGTTGCCCGTGGGGGCACCGGCGTATCTCGCCTGACGAACCACGGGCGCATCCGCGTACCCCAGCCCCGTTAGACTCGGCCTTTGGCACCTTTGTGTCCCGAAAACCGTGACGAGCCGTCCACGAGTCGGTGACGGGGACCATCAGCCAGCCAATTCGGAAGCACGGGAAGAGATGTCGGCACCCAATAAGTCGTACGACCCTGTCGAGGTCGAGGCGTTGAAACCGGAAGAGATCGAGCGCATGCGGGACGAGGCGCTCGCCGCCTTCGCCGCCGCGGACTCCCTCGACGCGCTCCACGAGGCCAAGGTCGCCCACACCGGCCCCACCTCCCCGCTGGCCCTCGCCAACCGCGAGATCGGCGCCCTGCCCCCGCACGCCAAGGCCGACGCCGGCAAGCGCGTGGGCCAGGCGCGCGGTGCCGTGAACAAGGGCCTCGCCGCCCGCCAGGCCGAGCTCGAGGCGGAGCGGGACGCCCGCGTGCTGGTCGAGGAGGCGGTGGACGTCACGCTGCCCTACGACCGCGTGCCGGCCGGCGCCCGCCACCCGCTGACCACCCTGTCGGAGCGCATCGAGGACATCTTCGTGGCCATGGGCTACGAGGTCGCCGAGGGCCCCGAGGTCGAGGCCGAGTGGTTCAACTTCGACGCCCTCAACATCGGCCCGGACCACCCGGCCCGCGGTGAGCACGACACCTTCTTCGTGCAGGGCCCGAAGGGCGGCACCGAGTCCGGCGTCGTGCTGCGCACCCACACCTCGCCCGTGCAGATCCGCTCCCTGCTGGAGCGCGAGCTGCCGGTCTACGTGATCTGCCCCGGCCGCGTCTACCGCACCGACGAGCTGGACGCGACCCACACCCCCGTCTTCCACCAGGTCGAGCTGCTCGCCGTCGACGAGGGCCTGACCATGGCGGACCTCAAGGGCACGCTGGACCACATGGTGCAGTCGCTGTTCGGCGAGGGCATGAAGACCCGGCTGCGGCCGAACTTCTTCCCCTTCACCGAGCCCAGCGCCGAGATGGACATGCTCTGCTACGTCTGCAAGGGCGAGTCCGTCGGCAACCCCGACCGGTCCTGCCGCACCTGCTCGTCCGAGGGCTGGATCGAGCTCGGCGGCTGCGGCATGGTCAACCCGCGGGTGCTCACCGCCTGCGGCGTCGACCCGGAGAAGTACAGCGGCTTCGCCTTCGGGTTCGGCATCGAGCGGATGCTGATGTTCCGCCACAACGTCGAGGACATGCGAGACATGGTCGAGGGTGACGTCCGGTTCACCCGGCCGTTCGGGATGGAGATCTGATGCGGGTCCCGCTTTCTTGGCTGCGGGAGTACGTCGACCTGCCGGCGACGGAGACCGGCCGGGACGTCCAGGCCAAGCTCATTTCGGCCGGCCTCGAGGTCGAGACCGTCGACCACCTCGGCGCCGACCTCAAGGGCCCGCTGGTGGTGGGCCGGGTCGCGACCATCGAGGAGCTGGAGGGCTTCAAGAAGCCGATCCGCTTCTGCACCGTGGACGTCGGCCGGGCCAACGGCACCGGCGAGCCGCAGGAGATCGTCTGCGGTGCCCGCAACTTCGCCGTCGGCGACAAGGTCGTCGTGGCCCTTCCCGGCGCCGTGCTGCCCGGTGACTTCCAGATCGCCGAGCGCAAGACGTACGGCCGGATGTCGCGCGGCATGATCTGCTCCAGCGACGAGCTGGACATGGGCGACGACGGCTCCAAGGGCATCATCGTGCTGCCGCCGGAGACGGAGGTCGGCAAGGACGCCGTCGAACTGCTCGAGCTGGTCGACGAGGTCCTCGACATCGCCGTCACCCCGGACCGGGGCTACTGCCTGTCGATGCGCGGCGTCGCCCGCGAGACCGCCACCGCCTACGGCCTGCCGCTGCGCGACCCGGCCCTGCTCGACGTGCCCGGCCCGAACGCCTTCGGCTACCCGGTGCAGGTCTCCGACCCCACCGGCTGCGACCGCTTCACCGCCCGCACGGTGACCGGCCTCAGCCCCGAGGCGCGCTCCCCGATCTGGCTGAAGCGCCGGCTGCAGAAGGTCGGCATGCGCCCGATCTCGCTGGCCGTCGACGTCACCAACTACGTGATGATGGAGCTCGGCCAGCCGCTGCACGCCTACGACCGCAACCTGGTCCAGGGCACCATCGGCGTGCGCCGGGCCGAGCCGGGCGAGACGCTCACCACCCTCGACGGAGTCAAGCGGACGCTCGACCCGGAGGACCTGGTCATCACCGACGAGCGCGGCCCGATCGGCCTCGCCGGCGTCATGGGCGGCGCCAACACGGAGATCGCCGACCACGACGACAGCGAGAACGCGTCGACCGACGTGGTCATCGAGGCCGCGCACTTCGACGCGGTCTCGATCGCGCGCACCGCCCGCCGGCACAAGCTGTCCTCCGAGGCGTCCCGGCGCTTCGAGCGCGGCGTCGACCCGCAGGCCGCCGCCGCTGCCGCGCAGCGCACCGTGGACCTGCTGGTGCTGCTCGCCGGCGGCACCGCCGAGGCCGGTGTCACCGAGGTCATCGCCCCGACCGCGCCGCGCACCATCACCGTCCCGGCGGACCACCCGGACAAGGTCGCGGGCGTCGCCTACGGCCGGGAGACCGTCGTACGCCGTCTCCAGGAGGTCGGCTGCGACGTCTACGGGCAGGACGAGCTGATCGTCACCGTGCCGTCCTGGCGGCCCGACCTCACCGACCCGAACGACCTGGCGGAGGAGGTCATCCGCCTGGAGGGCTACGAGAACCTGCCCTCCACGCTGCCCAGGCCGCCCGCCGGGCGCGGCCTGACCGGGCGGCAGCGGCTGCACCGCAGGATCGGCCGGGCCCTGGCCGGTGCCGGATACGTCGAGGCGCCGAACTACCCGTTCGTCAGCGAGCAGGTCTTCGACCAGCTCGCCCTGGACGCCGCCGACCCGGCCCGCCGCGTGGTGAAGCTGACCAACCCGCTCAGCGACGAGGAGCCGGCCCTGCGCACCTCGCTGCTGCCGGGCCTGCTCGGCGCGCTGCGCCGCAACGACGGACGCGGCAGCCACGACCTCGCGCTGTTCGAGACGGGTCTGGTCTTCCTTCCCCGGGCTCTCGGCTCCGCTCGAGCAGGGGAGACCCCGTTGCGTGACGGGGGGAAGACCGCCGCGCAGCTGCCCGTCGACCGGCGGCCCACCGACGAGGAGCTCGCCGGGCTGGACGCCGCGCTGCCGGACCAGCCGCGGCACGTCGCCGTGGTGCTCGCCGGGGCCCGTGAGCAGGCCGGCTGGTGGGGCAAGGGCCGTCCGGCCGACTGGGCCGACGCGGTCGAGGCCGCCCGGACCGTCGCCCGCGAGGCCGGTGCCGAACTCGTCGTCCGCAAGGGCCAGTACGGACCGTGGCACCCGGGCCGCTGCGCCGAGCTGGCGATCACCGTCGACGGCACCGAGCAGGTCGTCGGCCACGCCGGCGAGCTGCACCCGGGCGTCCTGAAGACCCTGGGCCTGCCCGCGCGCACCTGCGCGATGGAGCTGGACCTGGACGCCCTGGAGCAGGTCGGCGACGACACCCCGCAGGCGCCGGGCATCTCCACCTTCCCGGTCGCCACGCAGGACGTCGCGCTGGTCGTCGACGCGTTCGTGCCCGCCGCGGACGTGGAGGACGCGCTGCGCGAGGGCGCCGGTGAACTGCTGGAGTCCATCCGCCTGTTCGACGTCTACGAGAACGCCGAGCAGCTGGGGGAGGGCCGCAAGTCGCTGGCGTACGCGCTGCGGTTCCGTGCGGGCGACCGGACGCTGACCGTCGACGAGGCGTCGGCGGCCCGGGAGTCGGCGGTCGCCCTCGCGGGCGAGCGCACCGGGGCCGTCCTGCGGAGCTAGTCACCGTGGGGCCGTGCCGAGCGGCGGGCACGCATGTGCCGTCGCCGGTCGCGCGGCCCCACGCGTCCCTCTGACGGCGCACGCCCCGCACGTCCCCGTACCGCCGGTCACCTCACTCGTTCGGGTGACAATTTCGGGTGATACGCCCGGATCGGGTCATGCGGTCGACAGAATCGGACCGGCCTTTTTGGGCCGGTCCGCGCTGTCAGGGCCTATATGGGGGGCCATCGGCATGATCCGCTTCAAGGCTGGGACCCCCCGCAGGGTGCCGCCCCGGTCCGCATCACGGGCTCCCGCGCCCTTCCGTCTTCCGTTCCGGGCCCGCACGGCCGACCACCGTGCCGCCGTCCGGCGGGGCGGGGGGCGTCCGCGGCGCCGGGTGCTCGACCTCGCACTGCCCACGACCCTGGGCGCCACCGCGGTCGCCTACCGGCTGACCTGTCCGCTCGCCCGGGACGACGCCCTCAGCGCGCGTCTCATCAGCAGTGCCGTGCTGTGTGCGCTCTGCACCGGACTGGTGCTGCACGTCCGGCGCGGGCTGCTGCGCGAACTGTGGCGGACCCGCCGGGTCGCCGAGGCCGTGCAGAGCGCGCTGCTGCGGCCGCCGCCCCCGCGTGTCGACGGACTGGCCGTCGCGGCCGTCCACCTGTCGGCCGACCAGGGCGCCCGGATCGGCGGCGACCTGTACGAGGTCGTCGCCACCGAGCACGGCGTACGGGTCGTCATCGGTGACGTCCGCGGGCACGGGATCGGCGCCGTCGGGACCGTCGCCGCCGTCCTCGGCAGCTTCCGCGAGGCCGCGCACGACGAGGCCGAACTGGCCGGAGTGCTGCGTCGGCTGGAGCGGGCGGTGGCCCGGCACCTGAGGGAGCGGGCCGGTGACGGACACGCTCCCGGGGACGCCGCCGCGGACTGCCCGGTCGCCGAGGAGTTCGTCACCGTGCTGGTGCTGGAGATCCTCCCGGACGGGGAGGTGCGGGCCCTGAACTGCGGGCACCCCTGGCCGCACCTGCTGAGCGGCGCCCGCGCCGATCCGCTCGCCCGCGCCGATCCGCTCCCGCCCCTCGGCCCGTTCCCGCTGCCGCCCGAACTCCCCGTCGTTCCCTGCGGGCACCTGCTGCCCGGCGACGCACTCGTCCTGCACACGGACGGAGCCGAGGAGGCACGGGACGCCGACGGCCGGTTCTTCCCCCTGCGCGACGTCCTCACCGAGGCCGCACGCGAGCACCCGCCCACCCCCGGGGCCGTGCTGCGCACGGTCCTCGAGGCACTCCTGCACCACACGGCCGGGCCGCCCGAGGACGACGTGGCCCTGCTGGCCCTCGGGAACGAGCGTCCGCCCCGACCCGCCCCCGCCGAGGCGCGGGGACCCGCGCGATCGGCCGCGGCGGACCTGCACCCGACCGACCACCTGCAGTTCCCGGCGTGACCGCGCGACCTCGTCACCGGGGCGACCGGCGGGGCCGTACGCCGTCCGCCCCGCCACGGAATGTCGGGCAGGCAGCTGGGCGGACGGCGCGGAAACGGGCCGCCGCACTGTACGAGGGGGAGCCGACGGCCCGGTCGGCCTCTTTCGAGGCAATCCAGTCAACCGGCCGGAAACCCTCCGCGACAGTGCGCGCACCCTGCGGGTTCGAGCACTCCGTTCACACCCCGTGTGAACGGGCAGCCACTACTCTGACGGCACCGATCCCCCGGGGGCCCGAATGCAGCCCAACACTCTGCTCGACGCGATCCTGGACGAGGCCGGAATCTCGCACGCGGGTCTGGCCGCGCACGTCAACCAGGCCGGACGGGCGCGCGGACTGTCGCTGAGGTACGAGCACACGGCCGTCGCCCGATGGCTGAAGGGGCAGCGGCCCCGGGGCCAGGTGCCCGACCTGATCTGCGAGGTGCTCGCCGCCCGGCTGCACCGCCCGGTCACCCTCGACGACATCGGGCTCGGCGTGCCCGGGGAGCCGTCCGCCGCGCACACCGGCTCGCTCTCCGGGTTCGTCGAGCGGGCCACCGCGCTGTGGCGCTCCGACCAGCAGCAGCGCCCGCACGTCCTCGGCGCGCCCGCGGTCACCGGTACGCCCGCCGTGATGCCCGTGTGGGAGTGGGAGAACCCGCCCGAGGACGTGGACGTCTCCCGCGGCGGCCGGCACCGGGTCACCCAGGGCGACCTCGACATGCTGCGCGCCGCCCGCACCCATTACGAACAGATGTACCGCAAGGCCGGCGGCATCGCGACGCGTGCCCGCATCGTCGGCTTCCTCAACGCCGAGGCCGCCCCGCTGCTGCGCGGCCGGTACACCGACGCCACCGGCCGGCAACTGCACCGGGCCACCGGCGGGCTGGTGGCGATCGCCGGGATCTGCGCGTACGACTCCGACGCGCACGGCCTCGCCCAGCGCTACTTCCACCAGGCGCTGCGGCTCGCGAAGGCCAGCGGGGACCGGGGACTCGGCGCGTACGTGATAGCGCTGCTGGTCAACCAGTCGCTGTACCTGCGGGAGTACCGGCAGGCCGTCGCGTTCGCGGAGGCTGCGCTGCGCGCGGCCGGCAGGCACATCACCCCGGCGCTCGCCTCCGACCTCTACGCGATGCAGGCCAAGGCCTATGCGCACCTCGGCGACGGCGCGAGCGCACTGTCCTGCATCCGGCGGGCCGAGCAGGCGGCCGAGCGCATCCGGCGCGGACACGAACCCGACGAGACCGGCTACGTCCAGCCCGGTCTGGTCAACGTCCAGGTGGCGGAGGCGCTGCTGAGCCTCGGTGAGCTGACGGCGGCCGGCGAGCACGCCGCGGCGGCCGTGGACACTCCCGCGCACGACCGGGGCCGGGTGCACCGGCTGGCCATGCTGAGCACCATCGAACTGCGTCAGGGCAACGCCGACAGCGCGGTGGCCATCGCGGTGCGGATGGCCGAACAGGCCCGCGGCATGGAGTCGCAGCGGCTGCGCGACAGGCTGCGGGCGGTGCGCGAGCACCTCGTGCGCAGCGGCTGCGCCGGCACGGCCGAGGCGGCCGAACTCATCGACGGGGCGCTGCGGGTGCCGCTGTAGGACAGCCGCAGCCCGGGGGGACGCCGCGCCCGGCACGCGCCTCCCCCGCGCCTTCCGCTGCGCCACGGGCGGCCTCCCGTGCGCCTGCTGCGGGCCGCGTTCTGCTGCGATATTGCCCCTGACCCGTCGGAAGGTGGCAGAACCGTGCAGTGGACGAAGCAGAACGAACAAACCGTGTATGCGAACCGCTGGTTCAGCGTCAATCTCGCGGATGTCGAACTGCCGGGCGGCCGGCATCTCGACCACTTCCTCATACGGCTGCGGCCCGTCGCCGCGGCCACGGTGGTGAACGAGGCCAACGAGGTCCTCCTGCTCTGGCGCCACCGCTTCATCACCGACAGCTGGGGGTGGGAACTCGCGGCGGGCGTGGTCGAGGACGGCGAGGACGTCGCCGGGGCGGCCGCCAGGGAACTGGAGGAGGAGACCGGCTGGCGGCCGGGGCCCCTGCGCCACCTCATGAGCGTGGAGCCGTCCAACGGCCTCACCGACGCCCGGCACCACGTCTACTGGGCCGACGGGGGCGAGTACGTCGGCCACCCCGTGGACGACTTCGAGTCGGACCGCCGGGAGTGGGTGCCCCTCAAGCTGGTCCCCGACCTGGTCGCCCGCGGCGAGGTCCCGGGCGCCGGCATGGCGGCCGCGTTGCTCCTGCTGCACCACCTCCGGCTCGGGCAGGACACCATGCCCTGACGCCTGCCCGGGGTGGGCACGGCACTGTGGTCCTGGGGGACGGGCGCCGGCCCGGGCGCCCGTCCGTCAGCGCCGGGACCGGGAGGACCCGGGCGGCGTGATGCGGACGCGCCGGGTGACGGGGGCGGCCTCGATGTCGTCGAGTTGTGCGGTGATCGTGCTGCGCAGGTCGTCGTAGTCCTCGAAACGGTGGTCGTGGAACAACGTGTAACCGGTCCACATCAGATTGGCGCAGACACGTGCCGGCACCCGGCCGGTGCGGGCGCCCATGCCCACCAGCGCCACCGACTTGATGCTGCCCGGCGCCTCCTCGTTCTGCCGGTGGATCGCCTGGAACGCGGCGGCGCAGGCCAGGGCGACGTTCAGGGTCTCGCTCACGTTCTGCGAGGAGCCCTCCATGGTGGGCGTCGGTATCAGGAACTTCGGATTGACCGCGCCGGACGGCACGCACACCGCGCTGCCCACCGGGAGGGTGCCCGCGAACCGGTCGCGGATCGCCCGCTGGACGCGCAGCTGGATGCCGGCCCCGAGGTGCCGCTTGATGGCCGCGTCGGCCCCGCCGTCCATGCGGCCCTTGGAGTTGGTCGGGTTGACCCAGGCGTCGACCTGCTCGTCGAGGATCGATCCCTTGCGGATCTCGACCCCCGGGGTGTCGGCGAACGCCGCCCGCCACGCCTCCACCACCTTCGCGTTGAGATCGGTCAGGACCACCCTGAGGGGCGGCGACTGCACTCGGTCCACGGTCATCGTCAACTCCGTTCAGAAGGCGGTGCGTCCACTGCCCGGAACGCTACTGCGCGCCACTGACATCGGGAGCGGTACGAGTCCCCGAAGCCCCCCGGGGAGCCGGCACCGGAGCCGAATGTCAGTGCCGTCCGTTACGGTCCTCGACAACTGCCCGCCGCCTGCGACGACTTCGCGCGTGCACCGTTCGCCTCGCAGGCCGCGTCCCGTCGGTACGGATCGATTCCCCGGAGCGCCTTGACCATGAGCGATGCCCACACCCCGGCCACGCCCGACCCGAGCGACCCGCTGGCCCTCGCCGAACTGTTCAAAGGCGGCGGCGAACCGTGGCTCCCGCTGCTGAAACCGGTCGTCGAGGCGCAGCCGGAAGCGGCCGGCTTCATCGGTCCGGGGCGCGGGCCGGGCGTCGTCCCCGTCCGCGAACTGACCTTCCAGGCGCTCAAGCCCAACCCGCCGCACAAGTGGAAGGTCGTCGTCTTCGGCCAGAACCCGTACCCGCGGCCGGAGAGCGCCACCGGCATCGCCATGTTCGACAACACCTTCCACGACTGGAAGGACAGCCAGTTCGGACGGGTCGTCAGCATCCGCTGCATCATCAAGGCGGCGGCGATGTGGAAGTACGGCATCCCCAAGAAGACCCCGATCGCGGACGTACGCGCCCTGCTGGAGCAGCAGGACACCGTCCAGCCGCCCGAGTGGTTCCAGGCGATGCTCACACAGGGCGTGCTGCTGCTGAACACGGCCCTCACCGCCAGCGCGGACGGGGCGATGGGGGCCGACCGGCACACCAGGTTCTGGCGACCGGTCGCCGAGCGGATCGTCGAGGAGATCCTCAAGGCCAAGCAGAGCGCCGACGAGGCGGACCGCGGAGTCGTCTTCGCCTGGTGGGGGGCGCACGCGCGCAGCCTGAAGAAGGTCGTCCAGCGCCTGGCGGCGAAGTACCCCGAGGTCGAGGTCAGGCACCTCGACCACCCGAACCCGGCGGCGCAGGGTGACGTCTTCTGCGAGGGCGAGCACTTCGCCATGGTCAACGAGGCGCTCGCGTCGGTCGGCGCCGACGCGATCGACTGGCTGCCGAGCAGGGGATGGGACAAGACCGCGGAGGGGGCCGACGCGGCCGACGCCGGCGTGTCCGAACGGATGGGCGCGTTCATCGCGTCCACCATGGAGCTGCACCAGCTCTACCTGGAGCGGCTCTCCGGCGTCAAGGACGAGGGCCTCGTCCTCCCCGGGATCACCGGCGTCTTCGACACCCCGCTCATGGATTTCCGGGACGCCGTCGGCCCGGTCACCGAGCTGCTCCCCACCCTCGACCGACACGTCGAGCGCTCGCACGCGTTCGGCAAGAGGCGCGTCGACGAGAAGGCCGGCGCCCTGTCCGCGGACGCGATCGCCGCCCTCCACCTCTACACCTGCGAGTCGGTGTTCTACCGGAGGATCAACGCCGTGCTGCGTTCCCCCGACCGGACCCAGGTCGTTCCCTATCTCCCGTACCTGCGCCTGCTGTTCTCGGCGGTCGCGCAGCTCCCCGCGCACACGCGGTCGCTGTGGCGCGGGGTGCCGCTCGACCTGCGCGCACAGTACCCGCTCGGCCGGACCGTGACCTGGTGGGGCGTGTCCTCCTGCACGCCCAGGCTCGAGGTGGCCCGGGGCTTCCTCGGCAGCCGGGGCAAGCGGACGCTCTTCGAGGTGACCCCGCGCCGCGCGGTGGGCATCCGCGACTTCTCCGCCTTCACCGAGGAGGAGGAGTTCATCCTCGCGCCGGGCACGCAGCTGAAGGTGACGGGCGTCAGGGCGGAGCGGGGCGGCCTGTGCACGGTGCGGCTGACCGAGCTGGAGGAGCAGACGCTGGTGTCCTGAGGGGAACGGCGCGGGCCCGGCACCGGACTTCCGGTGCCGGGCCCGCGGCCGGGGCGTCGTACAGCCCACCGTGTCCGCGGCGATGCCCTCCCGCCAGCGACCGCTCCACCAGCGGGCGCCCCGGGCCGTCCGCACACGGCACGGCATCGGCCGGCTCGAACAACGCATCCGAACGTCCGGTCGACAGAGGCACCGGTCGTCGCGGGGTGAGGTCCGTGCGCCAGTACGCGGCGACCGGCAGGACCCGGCCCTGGAACGGCAGGCTCCAGGGCCGGCCCTCGCGGATCGGGACGGCTCCCTTGCGCCCGCGGTGCGGTGACCAGCTTGCCGAACGGCCGCGGGCCCAGTCCGGCGAACGGGGCCGTCCAGGAGGGCTCCGACGCCGTGATCACGCCAGTCACATCAAGATCATGTCATCGGTGGCTGCCCGCGTCTGTCGGCAGACTGCTTTCCCGATACGGCCTGGACGTTGCGGGGAGGCAGGGGTGGGGTCACGGCGAGATGCCTCCGGTCCCGAGCCGGGTGCCGGGGCCTGTGCGACGCCCCCCACGGCCGCGAGTCCCTCACGATCTCCGTCCGGCGCATCGAGGCCGTGATCGTGTCCCGGGCCACTGACAACACGGTCGGTCCGAGGAGCAGCGGTTACGAACTGCCTGCACGGCGCCCGACCCGGACGACCGGACGTGATCACCGGCCAGTGGTCGCGGGACAGCCTTCGGCAGGGGTGTCACCGGCGCGGCGCCGAAGCGCTCGGTCTGGCCGGACATGCGGGTCCGTCGACACTTCGTGTACGCACCACCTGCCTGGGCCCCGGAGCGGGAGGCCCGTTGGCCGGCTGTGCGGGATCAACCCTGCCGGCCGCACGGTCTTCCGAGCCGGTGACGTGACGTGCACCCGCTGCCAGGGTCCCACGCCGAAGACCATCGTCCGAGGGTCGCACCGGGGACGTCGCTCCGCCCGAGGAGGGGCGGTGCGGCACCGCAGGGAAGGACCCGGCGGCGGCCCGGCCGTCGGCGCGTCGTGCACACGACGGCCAAGCGTGTGGGCCCTGAGCCGAACTCCCGGCTCAGGGCCCACAGTTGAGACGTCAGCCGTACGTGTAGAAACCCGACCCCGTCTTCCGGCCGAGCCGGCCGGCGTCCACCATCCGCTGCAGCAGCGGGGGAGCGGCGTACAGCGGCTCCTTGTACTCCTCGTACATCGAGTGCGCGACCGAGGCCACCGTGTCCAGGCCGATCAGGTCGGACAGCTTCAGCGGGCCCATCGGGTGGGCGCAGCCCATCTCCATGCCGTTGTCGATGTCCTCGCGGCTGGCGATGCCCGACTCGAACATCCGGATCGCGGAGAGCAGGTACGGGATCAGCAGCGCGTTGACCACGAAGCCGGAACGGTCCTGGGCGCGGATCGCGTGCTTGCCCAGCACCTTCTCGGTGAAGACCTGGGCCCGGCTCAGCGTGCCCTCGGAGGTGGTGAGCGCCGGGATCAGCTCGACGAGCTTCTGCACCGGCGCCGGGTTGAAGAAGTGGACGCCGATCACGTGGTCGGGCCGCGAGGTCGCGACCGCCAGCTTCACCAGCGGAATGGAGGAGGTGTTGGAGGCCAGGATCGCGTCCGGTCGGGCCACCACCTGGTCCAGCACCTGGAAGATCTCCGTCTTGACCTGCTCGTTCTCGACGACGGCCTCGATCACCAGGTCACGGTCGGCGAACTCGCCGAGGTCCGTGGTGAAGCTCAGCCGCGCCTGCGTGGCCTCGAGCTCCTCCTCGGTGATCTTGCCGCGCTCGGCCGCCTTGGACAGGGAGTTGAACAGCCGGGTACGGCCGATCTCCAGGGCTTCGCCGGTGGTCTCGGCGACCTTGACGTCAAGTCCGGCCCGGGCGCACACCTCGGCGATCCCCGCGCCCATCTGACCGCAGCCCACCACTCCGACGCGTTCGATGTCGGTCACATCGTCCCTTTCGCTACTGCTTACGGCTGTGGCAGGTCCGCCGGGTCCCGGTGCCTGCTCCGTTCGTGCACGTTACTCCGAAGTATCGATGATCGATCGCCCGGGTGGGGCATCCCGGGCGCGGGACGGACCGTGACCGGGCGGTCCGGCGGGGTTCCACGGGGGCACGACGGGGCGAGTGTCACGCAGGGCGTTCGCGGCGGTGACGCCGGCCGCACCGGCCACGGTGCCGCGGGCACCCCCGCGCCGGGGCGGCGCGCGGCGCCGGGCGGCGAGACGCGGGGCGTGTGACTGGCCACCGTGACCAACCGGGACCGGCCCTTCCGGCCGGGGCCGGGCGCCGCGCTCCGGCGCGCCGAGCTGGTCGCCCACCTCGACGCGGCCGTCCGCGCCCGGCTCGACACCGTGATCCCCCAGGTGCGGCCCGCGGCGGCGCCTTCCCGGACCGGGCCGCGTGGCGGCGGGACAACGTCGACCGGCTGGTGCGCGAGACGGCGGCCGGGACCAAGGAGATCCGGCCCGGCGCCCGCTTCGGGGCCAACCCCTTCGGGGCGTGGCGCGACGCGGACCCTTCCCCGAGCTCTCGACCGCGCTCGAGCAGGGAGGCCCCGACGGCTCGGACACCCGGGCGGGCGTGCGGACGTACGGCGACCTGCACGCGGGCACCCGCCGGTGGGCCCGGGAGAACCGGAGCGGCTGCATCTGTCCGCCCGCGGCGGTACTGGAGCATCGGCCTCACCGCCGACCACGCGGGACTGCTCCCCTGGCGGGCCGAGGTCGTACGGGGCCCGGGGACCCGGCTCCACCCGGGGGAGGCGCTGTACAGGGCGGGCGCCCCGGCGGGACCCGGCCGGGGCGTCCCGGCACCTCGCCCCGGCCGAGGAGTACGCACCGGCCCGCGGGCACGTCTTCTTCGCCGTCCGCGAGGCGGCGCCCGACCCGGTCGGGGCGATGGCGCGGGTGGTCGCCGACCGCTACCGGCGGCCGGCGGGACCCCCGCGCTGGTCCACCGCCGGGTTCACTGCTGGTGGGTCTTGTGCCGGATCTCGGTGTCGGGGCCGGGCGAGCACACGCCCTCGTGTCCGTCCTCGAAGCGGACGCGGTAGGGCGGGTTGCCCTCCTGCCCTATCACTTCGACGATCTCGCCGACCTTGTCGTGCTGACCGACCACCCTGCCGTGCTGGACAAGCTGGTCACCCACGGTTGCGTGCATCGGGGCCTCCTCACAGGTGCGGGAGCGGCGGTCCGTGGCCTCGAGTCTACGGCGGAGCACGCCGCCCGGCAGCGGGTCGTACGCGCTCCTCAGCCGCGCGCCCGCTGCGTGACGGCGATGCACACGAGCACCGCCGCGGCCGTCAGCGGGGCGGCCACCGTCAGGTGCTCGTTCAGCAGCAGCACCGACCACACCAGTGTGAGCAGCGGCTGGGCCAGCTGCAACTGGCTGGCCTTGGGGATGCCGATGGCCGCCATGCCCCGGTACCACACGATCAGCCCGAGGAACTGCGAACCCGCGGCCACCCACAGCAGTCCGGTCACGCTGTGCGCGGTCAGCCGCACCGGCTCGAGCGTCAGCGCGACCGCGGCGGCGGGCACGGTGAGCGGCAGGCACAGCACCAGGGCCCAGCCGATCACCTGCCAGCCCGGCATCACCCGGGCCAGCCGGCCGCCCTCGGTGTACCCGGCCGCGCACACCAGCAGCGCCGCGAAGAGGTACAGGTCGGCCGTGGTCAGCGCGCCGCCGCTCTGCTGGACGGTGAACGCCACGACGGCGGCGGCTCCGGCGAGGGCCGCCGTCCAGAAGGTGCGCGAGGGGCGGGAACCGACGCGCAGGGCGGACAGCAGAGCCGTGGTCAGCGGGAGGAGGCCCACCACGACGGCCGCGTGCGCGGTGGTCGAGGTCTGCAGCGCCAGGGTGGTCAGCATCGGGAAGCCGAGGACCACCCCGGTGCCGACCACCGCGAGTCCGGGCCAGTGGTGCCGGGCCGGCAACGGGACGCGCAGGGCCAGCAGGCAGCCGCCCGCGACCAGTGCCGCGAGCACGCTGCGCACGGCCACCAGCGACCAGGGGCCGAAGCCCTCCAGGCCCCAGGCGGTGGCCGGGAAGGTGAGGGAGAAGGCGACGACGCCGAGGGCGGCCTGGAGGGTGCCGAGGCCGGCGCGGTCCCGGTGGGCGGTGACCGCTATCGGGGGCGCGGCGGTAGCGCTACTCTGTGTTCTCATGCACGAGCGTAGCAGTGTCGGTGAACTGGCGGAGCAGCTGCGGCGGGAACTCGACCGCTACTCACCTGGTGGAAAGCTCCCGTCCAGTCGGGCCCTGGTGGAGCGGTTCCGGGTGAGCCCCGTGACCGTCTCCCGGGCACTGGCGCAGCTCGCCGCCGAGGGGCTGGTGGTCACCCGGCCCGGCGCCGGCGCCTTCCGCGCGCAGCCCCGGGTCCCGGCCGCTCCCGCCGGGGACACCTCCTGGCAGGAGGTCGCCCTCAGCGCGGACGGCGCCGCCGACCTCGTGCCGCGCTCGGTGGACGCCTCCGGGGTGCTGGTCTCGCTCGCCGCGCCGCCGCCCGGGGTGATCGAGTTCAACGGCGGCTATCTGCACCCCTCCCTGCAGCCGGAGCGGGCGATGGCGGCGGCGCTGGCCCGGGCCGGGCGCAGGCCGGGCGCCTGGGGGAGGCCGCCCGTCGAGGGGCTGCCGGAGCTGCGCGAGTGGTTCGCGCGCAGTGTCGGGGGACCGGTCACGGCGGCGGGGGTGCTGGTCACCTCGGGCGGGCAGTCCGCGCTGACCACCGCCCTGCGCGCACTCGCGCCGCCCGGCGCGCCCGTCCTGGTCGAGTCGCCCACCTACCCGGGCATGCTGGCCATCGCCCGCGCGGCCGGACTGCGCCCGGTGCCCGTCCCGGTGGACGCGGACGGCGTGCGGCCCGCGCTGCTCGCGGACGCGTTCCGGGCGACCGGCGCCCGGGTCCTCGTCTGCCAGCCGCTGTTCCAGAACCCCACGGGCGCCGTGCTCGCACCCGACCGGCGCGGCGAGGTGCTGGCCATCGCCCGCGCGGCGGGCGCCTTCGTGGTCGAGGACGACTTCGTCCGGCGGCTGGTGCACGAGGACGCGGGTCCGCTGCCGCGCCCGCTCGCCGCCGACGATCCCGACGGGGTCGTGGTGCACGTCTGCTCGCTGACCAAGGCGACCTCGCCCAGCTTCCGGGTGGGCGCCCTCGTCGCGCACGGCCCGGTGCTGGAGCGGCTGCGGGCCATCCAGGTCGTCGACACCTTCTTCGTCCCCCGTCCCCTCCAGGAGGCCACGCTGGAACTCGTCGGCTCGCCCGCCTGGCCCCGCCACCTGCGCGCGGTCTCTGCCGAGCTGCGGGCCCGCCGGGACGCCATGACCGCCGCGCTCCGCCTCCGCCTGCCGGAACTCGCCCTGCCGTACGTCCCGTCCGGCGGCTACCACCTGTGGCTGCGGCTGCCCGACGGCACGGCCGAGCCCGCCCTGACGGCCGCCGCCCTGCGCGCCGGCGTCGCCCTCGCCCCCGGCCGTCCCTACTTCAGCGCCGAGCCCCCGGCCGGCCACCTGCGGCTGAGCTTCGCGGCGGTGGCGGGCACCGGGGAGATCACGGAGGGGGTACGGCGCCTGCGCACCGCCTGCGACGAGGTGCTCTGAGGAAGGGACAGCCGTCGATCTCGTACGACGGCGCCTGCGGAGCCGTCACGCCGGTGACGCGGCCTGCCGGTTCGGCCTCCGGTTCCCGGAGCAGCTCCTCGGCGGCGAGCCGCGGACGGGGGAGGCGCGGTACGCCTCCACGAGGTCCTCGTACCGCTCCTCCAGCCGGTCGTGGTCGGCGGCGGTCGTGACCCCGTTCCTGCCCGCAGCACCTGATCCCCCGCTGACAGCGCCTCCGACCTGCGAAAACCACTCGACGCCGACGCTTGGACCTGGCAACCTCCCGGCATGACCGACGACTTCGGCCTCCCCGAGGGCCACGAGATCTCCACCGACCCCGACCGGATCGACGCCGAGCGGGTGCACCGGTGGCTGTCCACCGACGCCTACTGGGCCCTCGGGCGCTCCCGGGACAAGCAGGACTCGGCGATCGCGGGCTCGCTCAACTTCGGCGTCTACGTGTCGGCGTCGGGGGAGCAGGTGGCCTACGCCCGGGTCGTCACCGACCGGGCCACCTTCGCCTGGCTGTGCGACGTGTACGTCGACCCGTCGGTACGGGGGAAGGGCGTCGGCACGGCCCTGGTGGCGGCCGTACGGGAGGAGCTGCGGCCGTGCGGACTGAGGCGCGTCATGCTCGCCACGCACGACGCGCACGGCGTCTACGCCAGGCTCGGCTTCCGGGCGCTGGACCGGCCCGACCACTGGATGGCGCTCGTCTTCGAGTGACCGCGCGGCCGGTGCGCGTCACGGACGGCTCGTCCGGCGGATCCCGATCCGTGGGCAGGGCGTGGCGCACCCCGGGTGACGTTCGTGGTGACACCTCTCGACCTGCGTACTTCCGCGGCCGACGATGCGCGGCGTGGCGCTTCGGGGCACGTTCGTCGCCGCCGCGGGCAGCTCCTCGGCGCTCGCCGAACGCTTCGGGGACGACCGGCCGCTGGACCGGGTCGGCTGGGGCGAGGTGCAACGGGTCGCCCACGAGCTGCTGCCGCTCGCCGCGGCCGAGCTGCGCTACTGCTCGCCGACCCCGCGCAGCCGTGCCACCGGGGACGGCCTCGGCTACGCCCCGCCGGCGCAGCTCGCCCTGTGCGACTGCGACATACATGGGCCGCCGGCGCGGACTGCCCCTGGGCGAGGCGATGGCCCGGGAGCCGGAGGCGGTCGGGGGAGCCTGGCTCACCGACCCGCGGGCCACGCCGCACGGCGGGGAGTCGCTGCCGGACTTCGTCCGGCGCGTCGGCGGCTGGCTCGACACCCGGCCCGCCCCTGGAGGACGGCTGCGGGGTGGTGGCCGTGATCCGCGCGGCCCCGGTGCACGTGCTGCAGGCACCGCCGGCGACGTACTGGAACATCGACGTCCGCCCGCTGCCGACGACCCGTGTGGCCGGCCGGGCCGCTGGAGCCTCTGCCTCGACGGGGTGTCCGCTCAGCCCGTGCGCGCGTAGCCGGTGGTCAGCTCCAGGTCCTTGGCCGGCCCGCGCACCCGCCAGACCGTCTGCCAGTGGTCCTCGTCGCGGACGGTGAACTCGCCCCGGTAGAGGTCCGCCGCGCACGGGTGACCGGCGACGTGCCGCCCCGTCGTGAGGTCCAGGTCGTGGAACGGGCGGCCGTCCGCGAACCGCACGTCCGCCGTGCCGCCCGGTCCCGGCAGGAAGCGCAGGGTCCGCTCGGCGGGCCGGGCGACGCCCCGCCAGGTGAAGGTGCCGGACTCCCGGTGCAGCAGGCCGCCGCCCTCCAGCGGGCCGAAAACGGTCGTCCCCTCGAAGCGCCCGCGGTCGCCGCTCGCCAGGTCGCGCACGGTCCGCTCCACGCGCCAGCGGCCGCTCAGGTAGGCCAGCACGTCGGGTACCGGCCAGAACTCGCCCATCCCGTCCCGCCCTCGCGTGGTCTCCGTACCGCACGCCCCATTGACGCGCCCCTGCCTCCTCTCTATCTTGCCGTTCGAAGTGCTGGTCAATGGTCGATATATCGAACGACTCCAGAGTGTCCAACTCCCAGAGAGCCGCGGAGTATCCATGTCACGCACCGCACGAAGCCGTGCCCGCCTCAGACTCGGCCTCACCGCCACCGCCCTCCTGACGGCCGCCGCCCTCGTCCCGGCCCCCGCGCACGCCGAGGACGTCACCGACTACACGATCACCGTCGACCCGGACGCCCGGGGCGCGGCGATCGACGACACGATGTACGGCGTCTTCTTCGAGGACCTCAACCGGGCCGCCGACGGCGGTCTGTACGCCGAGCTCGTGCAGAACCGGTCCTTCGAGTACTCCGCCGCCGACAACGCCTCCTACACCCCCCTGACCTCCTGGACGGTCGGCGGCACGGCCGAGGCGGTGAACGACTCCGGCCGACTCAACGAGCGCAACCGCACCTACCTCTCCCTGGGCGCCGGTTCCTCCGTCACGAACGCCGGCTACAACACCGGCATCCGCGTGGAGAAGGGCAAGCGGTACGACTTCTCCGTGTGGGCGCGCGCCGAGGGCGGCACCACCCTCACCGTCGGCCTGAAGGACGCCGCGGGGCAGCTCGCGACCGCCCGCCGGGTGGCGGTGAAGGGCGACTGGGCCAAGTACGAGGCCACGTTCACCGCGTCCCGCACCAGCAGCCGCGGCCGTCTGTCCGTCGCCTCCTCCTCCGCCGCGGCCCTGGACATGGTGTCGCTGTTCCCGCGCGACACCTACAAGCGGCAGCCGAACGGCCTGCGCAAGGACCTCGCCGAGAAGATCGAGGCCCTCGAGCCGGGCTTCCTGCGCTTCCCCGGCGGATGCATCGTCAACACCGGATCCATGGAGGACTACAGCGAGGCCTCCGGCTGGCAGCGCAAGCGCTCCTACCAGTGGAAGGACACCGTCGGCCCGGTCGAGGAGCGCGCGACCAACGCGAACTTCTGGGGCTACAACCAGAGTTACGGCCTCGGCTACTACGAGTACTTCCGCTTCGCCGAGGACATCGGCGCCATGCCGCTGCCCGTCGTACCCGCCCTGGTCACCGGCTGCGGCCAGAACAGGGCCACCGACGACGAGGCGCTGCTGAAGCGGCACATCCAGGACACCCTCGACCTCATCGAGTTCGCCAACGGCCCGGCGACCTCCGAGTGGGGCAAGGTGCGCGCCGAGATGGGCCACCCGAAGCCCTTCGGCCTCACCCACATCGGCGTCGGCAACGAGGAGAACCTCCCCAGGGAGTTCTTCGCCCGCTTCCAGCAGTTCCGGGCCGCCATCGAGGCGGAGCACCCGGACATCACCGTGATCTCCAACTCCGGCCCGGACGACTCCGGCACGACCTTCGAGACCGCCTGGCAGCTCAACCGCGAGGGCGAGGTCGACATGGTCGACGAGCACTACTACAACAGCCCGCAGTGGTTCCTGCAGAACAACGACCGCTACGACTCCTACGACAGGAACGGCCCGAAGGTCTTCCTCGGCGAGTACGCCTCCCAGGGCAACGCCTGGAAGAACGCCCTCGCCGAAGCCGCGTTCATGACCGGTCTGGAGCGCAACGCGGACGTCGTCGAACTCGCCTCGTACGCGCCGCTGCTGGCCAACGAGGACTACGTCCAGTGGTCGCCGGACATGATCTGGTTCAACAACCACGCCTCCTGGGGCTCGGCCAACTACGAGGTCCAGAAGCTGTTCATGAACAACGTCGGGGACCGCGTGGTCCCGTCGAGGGCGACCACCACGCCGGACGTCAGCGGCCCCATCGCCGGCGCCGTCGGCCTCTCGACCTGGGCGACCAGTGCCGCGTACGACGACGTGAGGGTGACCGCCGCCGACGGCACGACGCTGCTGAGCGACGACTTCTCCGGTGACGCCGCGCGGTGGACGCACCGCGGCGGCGGCAGCTGGACCGTCCGGGACGGGGCCTACGTCCAGACCGACGAGACGGCCGAGAACACCCTGGTCACAGCGGGCGACCCGGCCTGGCAGAACTACGACCTGCACGTGAGGGCCACCAAGAAGTCCGGCAAGGAGGGCTTCCTCGTCGCCTTCGGCGTCAAGGACACCGGGAACTACTACTGGTGGAACCTGGGCGGTTGGAACAACACCCAGTCCGCCGTCGAGCAGGCCGTGGACGGGGGCAAGTCGACGCTGATCTCCAAGGCCGGGTCGATCGAGACGGGCCGCGCCTACGACATCGACGTCAAGGTGCGGGGCCGCCAGGTCACCCTCTACCTCGACGGCCAGGAGTGGGGCAGCTTCACCGACGACAAGCCGGCCGAGCCGTTCCGCCAGGTGGTCACGGAGGACGACCGGACCGGTGACCTGATCGTCAAGGTGGTCAACGCCCAGCCGGCCGAGGCCCGCACGACGATCGACCTCG
The DNA here is from genome assembly GCF_014203535.1 of Streptomyces griseomycini. Lineage (GTDB taxonomy): Bacteria > Actinomycetota > Actinomycetes > Streptomycetales > Streptomycetaceae > Streptomyces > Streptomyces griseomycini. The sequence continues at coordinate 214,306 of NZ_JACHJI010000008.1, read as the reverse complement.
GCGGCGCGGAGGTCGCCTCCAGGGCCCGCGTGACCACGCTGGCCGCCGACGCGGACGCGGTGAACACGCAGACGGACACCCCGGTCACCCCGGTGACGTCCACCTTCCGGGGAGTCGCGGACGAGTTCACGTACACGTTCCCGGCGAACTCGGTGACGTTCCTGAGGATCAAGCAGAGGTAGTGCGGAAGCGGTGGGCCGCCGTTCCACCCCCGTGGGGACGGCGGCCCGCCGCCTCACCGGGCGGGCGGTGCCTAGCGCGCCCCCCGCAAGCTGTAGCCGCCGTCGACCACCTCCATGTCGGCGGCCGGCGCCATGCACCGGGTCAGCAGGGGCTCCCCCTCGGCCGTCGCTCCGGACAGGCCCACGCGGGCGGTGCCGCCCCCGGGGACGTAGAAGCCGAGGCCCATGCGGGTGTGCGGTTCCAGCTCCTTCCGCCAGACGTGGCCGGGGCTCGTGCGGACGAGCCGGCCGGTCACGGTGGCGGTGGGGCCGCCGCTGGTGAGGCAGTCCACCTCGAAGACGCCCCAGTGGTCCCGGCCGTCCACGACGTGGGAGATGCGGAAGGTGCCCCAGGAGCGGGTGGGGAAGCTGCCCGCACCGAAGGCGGCGTGGGCGTCGACGGTCACCCGGACCTCCTCCTCGGCGACCGGGTAACCCAGCCGCGCCGTCCCCCGGAGCGAGACCTCGGAGGTCGAGGGCGGCGCCGGCGGCGACGCGGCGGCCGGGGCCGCGACCGCGGCGACGAGGGCGAGAACGGCGGCGGCGCGCAGAACCGGCTTCAGCACGACATGGCTCCGATCGACGAGGACTTTGGGATTCACGTACTCCTCGATCGTCGTGGCCGCCCCGTCCCCCCGGCGTCCTCCGGGAGGCCCGGCCGACTCCGTCCGCCGGGTGAGGCGCCCTCCGACCACCGGCCGACCGGCTCGGCGCCGCCGCGCATGGCGTTGCATAAAAGTGCAGTGATGCGTATAGTCATGCCGTCCAGGAGGAGGTTCCATGACCGTACGTGCCGCAGTGGCCGGAGCGAGTGGGTACGCGGGCGGGGAGCTGCTGCGTCTGCTGCTCGCGCACCCCGGGGTCGAGATCGGCGCCCTGACCGGCAACTCCAACGCCGGACAGAGGCTCGGAGCGCTGCAGCCGCATCTGCTGCCGCTCGCCGACCGGGTCCTGGAGCCGACCACGGCCGAGGCGCTCGCCGGACACGACGTCGTCTTCCTCGCGCTGCCGCACGGGCAGTCCGCGGCCGTCGCCGAGCAGCTCGGGCCGGACGTGCTCGTGGTCGACATGGGCGCCGACTTCCGGCTGAAGGACGCGGCCGACTGGGAGCGGTTCTACGGCTCCCCGCACGCCGGCACCTGGCCCTACGGCCTGCCCGAACTGCCGGGCGGCCGCGCCGCGCTGGAGGGGTCCAAGCGCATCGCGGTCCCCGGTTGCTACCCGACCGCCGTCTCGCTCGCCCTCTTCCCGGCGTACGCGGCGGGGCTCGCCGAGGCCGAGGCCGTGATCGTCGCCGCGTCCGGCACCTCCGGCGCCGGCAAGACGCCCAAGCCGCACCTGCTGGGCTCCGAGGTCATGGGCTCCATGTCGCCGTACGGCGTGGGAGGCGGGCACCGGCACACCCCCGAGATGATCCAGAACCTCTCCGCGGTCGCGGGCGGGCGGATCTCCGTCTCCTTCACCCCCACCCTCGCGCCGATGCCCCGCGGCATCCTCGCCACCTGCAGCGCGAAGGCCGGACCCGGCGCCACCGCCGAATCCGTCCGGGCCGCCTACGAGAAGGCCTTCGCCGACGAGCCCTTCGTCCACCTCCTCCCCGAGGGCCAGTGGCCCGCGACTGCGTCCGTCCACGGTTCCAACGCCGTTCAGCTGCAGGTCGCGTACGACGAGGCCGCGGGGCGGATCATCGCGATCAGCGCCATCGACAACCTGACCAAGGGCACCGCGGGCGGTGCCGTCCAGAGCATGAACATCGCCCTGGGGCTCGACGAGACCACCGGGCTGACGACGATCGGAGTTGCGCCGTGAGTGTGACGGCAGCGAAGGGATTCACGGCGGCGGGCGTCGCCGTCGGGATCAAGGAGAACGGCAACCCCGACCTGGCCCTCGTGGTCAACACCGGCCCCCGCCGCGCCGCCGCCGGCGTCTTCACCTCCAACCGCGTCAAGGCCGCGCCCGTGCTCTGGTCCGAACAGGTCCTCAAGAGCGGGCAGCTGTCGGCCGTGGTCCTCAACTCCGGCGGCGCCAACGCCTGCACCGGCCCGAAGGGCTTCCAGGACACCCACGCCACCGCCGAGAAGGTCGCCGAGGTGCTGGGGACGGGCGCGGGCGAGGTCGCCGTCTGCTCCACCGGACTCATCGGCGTGCTCCTGCCGATGGACAAGCTCCTCCCGGGCGTGGAGACCGCCGCCGCCCAGCTCTCCGAGCACGGGGGCGAGAAGGCCGCCATCGCCATCAAGACCACCGACACCGTCCACAAGACGTCCGTCGTCACCAAGGACGGCTGGACCGTCGGCGGCATGGCCAAGGGCGCCGGCATGCTCGCCCCCGGCCTCGCCACCATGCTCGTCGTCCTCACCACCGACGCCGACCTCGACGGCGGGACCCTGGACAAGGCCCTGCGCGCCGCGACGAAGGTCACCTTCGACCGGGTCGACTCCGACGGCTGCATGTCCACCAACGACACCGTGCTGCTGCTCGCCTCCGGCGCCTCCGGAGCCACCCCGGGGTACGAGGAGTTCGCCGAGGCCGTACGGACCGTCTGCGACGACCTCGGTCAGCAGCTCGTCCGCGACGCCGAGGGCGCCAGCAAGGACATCAAGGTCGAGGTGATCAACGCCGCGACCGAGGACGACGCCGTCGAGGTGGGCCGCTCCATCGCCCGCAACAACCTCCTCAAGTGCGCCATCCACGGCGAGGACCCCAACTGGGGCCGTGTGCTCTCCGCGATCGGCACGACGAAGGCCGCCTTCGAGCCCGACGAACTGAACGTCGCCATCAACGGCGTCTGGGTGTGCAAGAACGGCGGCGTCGGCGAGGACCGGGAGAAGGTCGACATGCGCTACCGCGAGGTGCACATCGTCGCCGACCTCGCCGCCGGCTCCGAGACCGCCACCATCTGGACCAACGACCTCACCGCCGACTACGTCCACGAGAACAGCGCCTACTCGTCATGACCACCACCCGCAAACACACCGCGCTCCCCAAGGCGCAGATCCTCGTCGAGGCGCTGCCCTGGCTGACCCGGCACCGCGGCAAGACCGTCGTCATCAAGTTCGGCGGGAACGCCATGGTGGACGAGGAGCTGAAGGCCGCCTTCGCGCAGGACGTGGTCTTCCTGCACCACGCCGGCCTCAGGCCCGTCGTCGTGCACGGCGGCGGCCCGCAGATCAGCCGGGCACTCGAGACCCACGGCATCGTCAGCGAGTTCAAGGCCGGCCTCCGGGTGACCACCGAGGACGCCATGGACGTCGTACGGATGGTGCTGGCCGGGCAGGTGCAGCGGGAGCTGGTCGGACTGCTCAACCGGCACGGACCGCTCGCCGTCGGCCTCACCGGCGAGGACGCGCACACCCTCACCGCCACCCGGCACCGGCCCGAGATAGACGGCGAGCCGGTCGACATCGGGCGGGTGGGCGAGATCACCGAGATCGACACCGGCGCGATCGAGGCGCTGCTGGCCGACGGCCGCATCCCGGTCGTCTCGTCGATCGCCCGCTCCCAGGACGATCACCATGTCTACAACGTCAATGCTGATACGGCGGCTGCGGCACTCGCTGCTGCACTGGGCGCCGAGACCCTCATGGTCCTCACGGACGTCGAGGGCCTGTACGAGGACTGGCCGAACTCCGACGAGGTGATCAGCCGGCTCACCGCGTCCCAGCTCGAGAAGCTCCTGCCGGAGCTGTCCTCCGGCATGGTGCCGAAGATGGAGGGCTGTCTGCACGCCGTGCGGGGCGGCGTGACCACCGCCCGCGTCATCGACGGCCGGGTCCAGCACTCGATCCTGCTGGAGATCTTCACGGACGAGGGCATCGGCACCATGGTCGTGCCCGACGAGACGCCGGATACAGACGAAGCGCCGGACGCACAGGGGGAGTCGTGAGCAACGCCGTGTCCAACCAGGAACTGACCGCCCGGTGGCAGGGGGCGCTCATGAACAACTACGGCACCCCGCGGCTGCCCCTGGTGCGCGGTGAGGGCGCCAAGGTGTGGGACGCCGACGGCAGGGAGTACGCCGACTTCGTGGGCGGCATCGCGGTCAACGCGCTCGGCCACGCCCACCCGGCGGTGGTCGAGGCCGTCAGCCGGCAGATCGCCTCCCTCGGCCACGTCTCCAACCTGTTCGTCGCCGAACCGCCCGTCGCGCTCGCCGAGCGGCTCCTCCAGCTCTTCGGCCGCGAGGGCGGGGTCTACTTCTGCAACTCGGGCGCGGAGGCGAACGAGGCCGCGTTCAAGATCGGCCGGCTGACCGGGCGGACCCACATGGTCGCCACCGACGGCGGTTTCCACGGCCGGACCATGGGCGCCCTCGCGCTCACCGGCCAGCCCGGCAAGCGGGAGCCGTTCCTGCCGCTGCCCGGGGACGTCACGCACGTCCCGTACGGCGACGCGCAGGCGCTGGCCGCCGCGGTCACCGAGGACACGGCACTGGTGATCATCGAGCCGATCCAGGGCGAGAAGGGGGTCGTGGTGCCCCCGCCCGGCTACCTCAAGGCCGCCCGCGCCATCACGGCCGCCACGGGGGCGCTGCTCGTGCTGGACGAGGTGCAGACCGGCATCGGGCGGACCGGCAACTGGTTCGAGTACCAGGCCCACGAGGGCGTCCTGCCGGACGTCGTCACCCTCGCCAAGGGGCTCGGCGGCGGGCTGCCGCTCGGCGCCACCGTCGCCTTCGGGCGCGCGGCCGACCTGCTGGAGCCCGGCCAGCACGGCACGACCTTCGGCGGCAACCCGGTCGCCTGCGCCGCCGGACTCGCCGTTCTCGACACCATCGAGAACGAGGGGCTGCTGGAGAACGTCAAGCGGCAGGGCGAGAAACTCCGCGACGGAATCGAGGCCACCGGCCACCCGCTGGTCGCCCATGTCCGGGGTGCGGGCCTCCTGCTGGGTATCGTGCTCACCGAGCCGCTCGCGCCCCGGGCGCAACAGGCGGCTCAGGACGCCGGTTTCCTCGTGAACGCGCCCGCCCCCGATGTCGTACGGCTGATGCCGCCGCTGACCCTCGGGGACGACGCGGTGGACGCCTTCCTCGGGGCGCTGCCCGGCATCCTGGACGAGGCCGGCCGGGCAGGCGGGGAAGGACGATCCGGAGAATGAGACGACGATGAGCCAGGAGCAGGACCAGGACCGGAACGCCGGGCCCGCCGTGCCGCAGACCCGCACCGCACGCCACCGCCGGATCGTGGACATCCTCAACCGGCAGCCGGTGCGGAGCCAGAGCCAGCTGGCGAAGCTGCTCGCGGACGACGGACTGAGCGTCACCCAGGCGACGCTCTCCCGGGACCTGGACGAGCTGAACGCGGTGAAGATCCGCAACACCGACGGCGACCTCATCTACGCGGTGCCGAGCGAGGGGGGTTTCCGGACCCCCCGGGCGCCGCTGGGGGAGTCCGCCAAGGAGGAGCGGATGCGGCGGCTCTCCCAGGAGCTGCTGATCTCCGCGGAGGCCTCCGCGAACCTCGTGGTCCTGCGCACGCCGCCCGGCGCGGCCCAGTTCCTCGCCTCGGCCATCGACCAGGCGGAACTGCACGACATCCTCGGCACGATCGCCGGCGACGACACGTTGCTGCTGATCAGCAGGGAGCCGACGGGGGGCCAGGCCCTGGCGGACCACTTGCTCAGGCTGGCCCAGAACGGCCACTGAAGGGGACGACGGGGCGGCGGACCGCCGACCGCGGGTGCGCCCTGGCCGGTCGCGCGGTTCCCCGCGCCCCGAGGGGGTGCGGCACCGCCCGTCGAGCGGCCCCCGCCCCGGCCCGCGGGCAGTCGTGCCTCCCCGGTGCCTCGAGGGCCCGGGAGGCACCCCGCGAACGCGGTGGGTGACGCGCCGGCGCCTCAGCCGCGGCGCCGTCCACCCCGGGGCGCCGCTCATCCCAGCCGATCCGCCAGCCCTCCGGTGCACCGCACCTCGTCACCCGCGGTGATCAGCAGGCCCTCGGCGTCCGGCAAGGACTCCAGCCACCGCAACCCCTCCCGCGAGCCCATCGCGAACGCCGCCGTCGCCCAGCAGTCCGCCCAGGTCAGCCGAGGCGCGACCACCGTCACGGCGACAAGGTCGGTCACCGCCGACCGCCCCGTACGGGGATCGACGATGTGATCCCCCCGTTCGGCGGTCCCGGACGTCGCCACGGCCAGTTCGTCCGCCCCGGCCGCCGAGACGACAGCGGCCAGCCCACCCGGACGCAACGGGTCCGACACCCCCACCCGCCACGGCCGCCCCGCCCCCGGCGCCCCCAGCAGCTGGACGTCCCCGCCCCCGTTGACGCTCACCCCCGTCGCCCCGGCCGCGGCGAGCGTGCGGGCCGCCCGTTCGGTGGCCCAGCCCTTGACGATGCCGGTGGGGTCGAGCCGGCCCCGGTAGCGCGGACTGAACCAGCCGTCGCTCACCCGTTCCGCCTCCGCGGCCAGCGCCAGCACCTCGGCGACCTCGGGATCGCACTCCGCGACGGTCAGCTCGCCGCGCGCCAGGCGGGAGACCTGGCTGTCGTCGCGGTACGTGCTGAACACCTCGTCGACCCGGCGCAGTCCGGCGACCGCCGCCTCCAGCGCCGCGCGCACCGCACCGGGTTCCCCGCCGCGGACGTCGAGGGAGAAGACGGTCCCCATCGTCTCCTCCACATGACGTACCGCGGCGGGAGCCTCGGCGGACCCGGCCACGGTGTCAGCCACCGGCCCGGTCCAGCGCCGACTGGAGCGACTGCCGGTAACCCGCGCTGGTGTAGGTGGCCCCGGAGACCGCGTCGATCTCGGCGCTCTGCGCCGCGACGGCCGCCTGGTTGAGCCTGGGCACGGCGTCGGAGGTGATCCGGTCGCTCTGTCCGCCCCGGGGCGCCCGTACGGCCTCGGCCTCGGTGATCTTCCCGCCGTCGACCGTGATCCGGACCTGGACCGGGCCGTACTGGGTCTGCGCCGCGTCACCGGTGACGGTCCGGGCCCGCGCGCTTCCCGGGCCCTGCCCGGATCCGGCCGCCCCCGGCGCCCCGGCGGACCCGGCCGCGCGCGCCTTGTCCAGCGCCGACTGCAGCGACTCCTTGTACCCGGCGCTGGTGTAGGTGGCCCCGGAGACCGCGTCGATCTCGGCGCTCTGTGCCGCGACGGCCGCCTGGTTGAGCCTGGGCACGGCGTCGGAGGTGATCCGGTCGCTCTGTCCGCCCCGGGGCGCCCGTACGGCCTCGGCCTCGGTGATCTTCCCACCGCTCACCGTCAGGCGGACCTGCACCGCGCCGTACTGGGTCTGCGCCGCGTCACCGGTGACCGTGCCGTTCCCGATGGGCTGGGCGCCGCCCTGCGGGGACTGGGCCGCCGCGGGCGGGACCGCGCCGCCGGCGGCGGCCGACCCCGGGTCGGACGCCGGCTTCAGCGACAGCAGCAGCACGATCCCGGAGACGGTGGCGGCGGTGGCGAGCACGGCACGCCGGACGGGGTGACTCTTCCTCATCGCTTCTCAGGCTCCTGATGGGTGTGGATGACCCGTCGGTCACATCTCGAACGACTCGTGGTGGATGCGGCGCGCGGGGACCCCGGCGCCGCGCAGTGCGTCGTACACCGACTGCGCGAACCCGGGCGGCCCGCACAGGAAGACGTCGTGGTGGTCGATGTCCGGGATCTTCCGCCGCAGGCTGTCCGCGGAGATGTCGGGGCGCTCCCCGTCGGGGCTGTTCACCGCGTACATCAGCCGGGCGCCGCGCTCGTCGGCGATCTTGGCCAGCTCGTCCCACAGCGCCAGGTCCTGCGTGCTGTTGGCACGGTAGAGCAGGGTGATGTCACCGGAGGCGCCGGGCAGCGTCTCGAACAGCGCCCGCATCGGGGTGATGCCCACACCGCCCGCGACCAGCAGCACCTTGCCGCGGCTGCGGCGCTGCGCGGTCAGCGCCCCGTACGGGCCCTCCGCCCACACGCGCGTGCCGGGCTCCAGCTCGCGCAGCCGGGAGCTGTGGTCGCCGATCGCCTTCACCGTGATCCGCAGCATGTCCGGGCGGGGCGCCGCCGACAGCGAGTACGGGTGGGAGCTGAAGCGCATCCCGGGCGCCAGGAACCGCCAGCGGAAGAACTGCCCGGCCTCCGCGCCCATCCGGTGCAGCCTGCGCCCGCCGATCAGCACCGACACGATCCCCGGCGTCTCCTCGATGACCGCCTCGACCCGCATCCGGTGCCGCAGGTTCAGCCGGATCGGGGTGATGACCCGGTACCACAGGACCAGCGCGGTCACGGTGCCGTAGAGCCCGTACCAGAAGGTCTTCGCGGACGGTTCGACGGCGAACTCGTTGCCGGTGGTGATCTGGTGCCAGAACGTCAGGTACACGGCCGCGTAGGTCAGCAGGTGCACGTGGTACCAGCCGTCGTACGGCAGCCGGCGGCGGACCGGTCCGACGGAGAGGAGGGCGATGACGAACAGCAGACCGGTGCCGACGGCGGCCTTGCCCATGTCCGGCAGCGTGGTGACGGAGGCGACCGTCTGCTGCACGATGTCGCCGAGGCTCTTGCCCGCCTGGAGGGCGTAGCCCCACATGATGAGGAAGACGTGGGCGACGACCAGGCAGACGGTGTAGCGGCCGCTCGTCGCGTGCCAGCGCGCGACCCGGTCCGAGCCCACCCGGCGTTCCAGCGCGGGCACCCGCGCCATCTGCAGCACCACGAGGGCCATCAGGTAGCCGGCGAGCAGACCGGTGATCCGGCCCGCGGCGACGATCCTGCCCGTGGTGTCCGCGATGGACGGTGTGCTGGTCCACCACAACCACAGCACGGCCGCCGCGCCCGCACCCACGGCGAGCAGCAGGGGCACGGCGGGGGAGCGGCGCGGACGGATGCGGCGCATCGTCTGGCGGCGGGCGGCACGGCCGCCGGCGAGCGTGGTGGTCACGGTTCCTCCGTGGGGACTTGACCCTTGGCCCACAGATACGTGCCGTGACGCGGGAGTGTTCAGCGTCGGTGTGCTCGGGGCGAATCGCGGCTCAGTACCGCGTGATCGCCGTCCGTCCGCTCTCCGTCCCGATCGCGATGTGCGGTTGCTGCGCGGGATCGGCCCAGCGCAGGATCCTCCGCATCGCCTCCTCGGGCACGGACACGCATCCGGCCGTCGCGCCGCGCCCGTCGACGTGCAGGAAGATGCCGGCACCCCGGCCGCGCACCGGACGGTGGTAGTTGAAGTCGACGACGAGCGCGTGGGCGTACTGCGCGCGGTAGGTGATCAGGTGCTCGGCCTCGGCGGCCCGGCAGTCGGCCGCGCGGGGCTCGGTCCACCGGTTGTAGGAGCGCGAGTCGCCGTCCTGGCACCACCAGGAGTTCTCGCGCACGGGGCGGTAGGGGTAGGCCGTCCCGCGCGGCGCCGCCTCGGTGCCGAAGGCGTACGGCATGCCGTACAGCCCGGTCGGTGTCGTGTGCGTGCCCTGCCGCCGCGCGCTCCCCTCGACGAGACCCTTCGCACCGAAGCGGGCGGGGGCGGTCCCGGCCGCCACCCAGCGCCCGTCCTCCAGGTCCCACCAGGTGACCGTGCCGGAGGCCGGACCGGTCTCCGGGGCGACGGCGGTGATCAGCTGGGTGCCGCCCCCGGTGTCCGCCATCCGGTCCGGCAGCGGCGCGGACGGCTGCCCGGCGCCGAGCGCGAAGAGGGACAGGAGGGCGAGGACGGCGGCGGGGGCGGCACCTGGACGCATGGCTCAGACCGTAGACGGGGGCAGCGGCAACGGCAGCCCGGGTAGTCCGTCCAGGCTGGTCGCGACGTGCTCCTTCTTGGTGAAGTACGCGTTCAGCGAGGCGTCGTCCTCCCGGGCGAACCGCTTGCCGTGCAGGTCCCGCTCCGCCTCGTACGCCATGAAGGGGACCGCGTACCCGCACGTGTCGCGGATGAGCTCGGCCGTCACGACGACGATCGCGCGCAGACCGTGGGTGGTGTGGTCGATGCCGGGGAAGCGGGCGAGCAGCTCCGCGAAGCGCGGGTCGTCCCGGAAGACGGGCTCGCCGCGGCCGTGGACGCGCACGATGTTGGGCGGGCCCTGGAAGGCGCACCACATCAGGGTGATCCGGCCGTTCTCCCGCAGGTGGGCGATGGTCTCGGCGTTGGAGCCGGCGAAGTCGAGGTAGGCCACGGTGAGTTCGTCGAGGACCGCGAAGGAGCCCTTGAGGCCCTTGGGCGAGAGGTTGACCGTGCCGTCGGCGGACAGGGGAGCGGTGGCGGTGAAGAAGACGGGCTGTTCCTCGATGAACGTGCGGAGGCGGCCGTCGATGCGCTCATACGTCTTTCCCATGTCCAACGATTATGGGCGCAGATCTTTCGAGTGTCTAAGGAATTGGGGGAGCGACGGGTGAACCGTGGCCGCCCCGGCCGGCGCGTACACGGGGCGGCCACGGCGCCTGCCACCTCACCCGGTGAGCGTGCAGGCGGCCGGGGGGGGGCGAGGTCGGCGGGGCGTTCGGCGGTGCGGCCGATGGCGGCGGCGATGCGGTTGATGGCGGCGGTGCGCTCGTCCTCGAGGGGGCCGAGGACGGCGTTCTGGGCGAAGTCGGGTCCGCCCTGTCCGACGGTGTCGGCGAGTCGCTTGTTCGCCTCGGCGGTCTGCCGGTCGAGGTCGCCGAGGTTGCGGTCGGCCCCGGCCCGGGCGGAGGCGGGGACGGCGGGCGGTTCGGGGGCCACGGCGGGGCAGGAGACGGTGCCCGGTCCCGCGAGGGGCCGGGCGTCCGCCTCGCCGCCGTCCCCGGACGGCTCACCGGCGAGGGCGGAGCCGGCGATCACCGCGCCGGGCAGCGCCACGGCGGCGGCGCCGACGGGACCGACGCGGCGCTCGTCGTGCTTCGGAAGGGCCCTGGACATGCGGATGCCTCACTCGGGTCGGGGGTGTCCCGATCGGTCGACGCGGCGCCCGCGTCCGGCGACACGTACGGGAAAGCGGTTCTTCGCGTTCAACCGGCACCGGATCCGTCGGCGGATTGACGAATCATGCGGACTCCTGCATACTCATGCATGTCAGCGAATGCACTGTGAGGAGAAACCCGTGACCGAGCGCGTCGTACTCGCCTACTCGGGCGGTCTGGACACCTCCGTCGCCATCGGCTGGATCGCCGAGGAGACGGGCGCCGAGGTCATCGCCGTTGCGGTCGACGTCGGCCAGGGCGGCGAGGACCTGGACGTCATCCGCAAGCGCGCCCTCGCCTGCGGTGCCGTCGAGGCCGAGGTCGCGGACGCCAAGGACGAGTTCGCCGAGGAGTACTGCCTCCCGGCGATCAAGGCCAACGCCCTCTACATGGACCGCTACCCGCTGGTCTCCGCCCTGTCCCGGCCGACGATCGTCAAGCACCTCGTCGCCGCCGCCCAGAAGCACGGCGCCACCACGGTCGCCCACGGCTGCACCGGCAAGGGCAACGACCAGGTCCGCTTCGAGGCCGGCATCGTCGCCCTCGCCCCCGACCTGAAGTGCATCGCCCCGGTCCGCGACTACGCCATGACCCGCGACAAGGCCATCGCCTTCTGCGAGGCCAAGGGCCTGCCGATCGCGACCACCAAGAAGTCCCCGTACTCCATCGACCAGAACGTCTTCGGCCGCGCCATCGAGACCGGCTTCCTCGAGGACATCTGGAACGCCCCGATCGAGGACATCTACGAGTACACCCAGAACCCGGCGCTCGCCCGTGAGGCCGACGAGGTGATCATCTCCTTCAAGGAGGGCGTCCCCGTCGCCATCGACGGCAAGCCCGTCACCGTCCTGCAGGCGATCCAGCAGCTCAACGAGCGCGCCGGCGCCCAGGGCATCGGCCGGATCGACATGGTCGAGGACCGCCTCGTCGGCATCAAGTCCCGCGAGGTCTACGAGGCCCCCGGCGCGATCGCCCTGATCACCGCCCACCAGGAGCTGGAGAACGTCACCGTCGAGCGCGAGCTCGCCCGCTACAAGCGGCAGGTCGAGCAGCGCTGGAGCGAGCTGGTCTACGACGGCCTGTGGTTCTCCCCGCTCAAGCGCGCCCTGGACGGCTTCGTCGACGAGGCCAACCAGCACGTCACCGGCGACATCCGGATGACCCTGCACGGCGGTCGCGCCGTCGTCACCGGCCGGCGCTCCGAGTCGTCGCTGTACGACTTCAACCTGGCCACGTACGACACGGGCGACACCTTCGACCAGGCCGCCGCCAAGGGCTTCATCGACATCTACAGCCTGTCGTCGAAGATCGCCGCCAAGCGCGACCTCGCGTAACCGCCCGGCGGGCCCTCACCCGCACCAGCCCGACAGCCGCCTCCTCGCTCCACCGTGGGGAGGCGGCGGCACATCGACAGCCTTGAGGAGCAACGCAAGTGAGCAGCAACAGCGGTGACGTACGGCTCTGGGGCGGCCGTTTCGCCGACGGTCCCGCCGAGGCCCTGGCGAAGCTGTCCGCGTCCGTCCACTTCGACTGGCGGCTCGCGCCCTACGACATCGCCGGTTCCCGCGCCCACGCGCGCGTGCTGCACCGGGCGGGGCTGCTCACCGAGGACGAGCTCACGCGCATGATCGCGGGCCTGGACCAGCTGGAGGCGGACGTCGCCGACGGCTCGTTCACCGGCACCATCGCCGACGAGGACGTGCACACCGCCCTGGAACGCGGCCTCCTGGAGCGCCTCGGCCCCGACCTCGGCGGCAAGCTGCGCGCCGGCCGGTCGCGCAACGACCAGGTGGCCACCCTCTTCCGGATGTACCTGCGCGACCACGCCCGCACGATCGGCGGCCTGATCGCCGACCTCCAGGACGCGCTGATCGGCCTCGCCGAGGCCCACCCGGACGTGGCCATGCCCGGCCGCACCCACCTCCAGCACGCCCAGCCGGTGCTCTTCGCCCACCACGTCCTCGCCCACGTCCAGGCGCTGTCCCGGGACGCCGAGCGGCTGCGCCAGTGGGACGAGCGCACGGCCGTGTCGCCGTACGGCTCGGGCGCGCTGGCCGGGTCCTCCCTCGGCCTCGACCCGGAGGCGGTGGCCCGCGACCTCGGCTTCGAACACGGCAGCGCGGCCAACTCCATCGACGGCACGGCCTCCCGGGACTTCGTCGCCGAGTTCGCCTTCATCACCGCGATGATCGGGGTGAACGTCTCCCGGATCGCCGAGGAGGTCATCATCTGGAACACGAAGGAGTTCTCCTTCATCACCCTCCACGACGCCTTCTCCACCGGCTCGTCGATCATGCCGCAGAAGAAGAACCCGGACATCGCCGAGCTGGCACGGGGCAAGTCGGGCCGGCTGATCGGCAACCTCACCGGCCTGATGGCGACGCTCAAGGCGCTGCCGCTCGCGTACAACCGCGACCTCCAGGAGGACAAGGAGCCGGTCTTCGACTCCATCGACCAGCTCGAGGTCCTGCTCCCCGCCTTCACCGGCATGATGGCCACCCTCACCGTGCACCGCGAGCGCATGGAGGAACTGGCCCCGGCCGGCTTCTCCCTGGCCACCGACATCGCCGAGTGGCTGGTCAAGCAGGGCGTGCCGTTCCGCGTCGCGCACGAGGTGGCCGGCGAGTGCGTCAAGGTCGCCGAGGCCGAGGGCAAGGAGCTGGACGAGCTCACCGACGAGCAGTTCGCGAAGATCTCCACCCACCTCACCCCCGAGGTGCGCACCGTCCTCGACGTCCCCGGCGCCCTCGCCTCCCGCAGCGGCCGGGGCGGCACGGCGCCGAGCGCGGTCGCCGTCCAGCTCACCGAGGTGAAGGCGGACGTGGCGGTCCAGCACGCCTGGGCGGACGCCAAGAAGTAGCTCATCGGGTGCCGCGGGGGCATCGCGGGTTACGTTGGTCGGCAGCCGCAAGGAGCCGACCGAACGGAGCCCGCGATGCCCTTCGCGCGACTGGCCTCAGCCACGACCCCCACGTGCCACCTCGGCCTGGGACTCGCCGCCGTCGGCCGGCCCGGCTACATCAACCTCGGCCGGGACCACGACCTCGGAGGGGACCGCGGCGTCGACGCCCTGCGGACCCGCACCCACGAACTCCTGGACGCCGCCTACGCCCAGGGCGTGCGCTACGTCGACGCCGCCCGTTCCTACGGCCGCTCCGAGGAGTTCCTCGCCGAGTGGCTGAAGAACCGGCCCGGCGCCGACGACGTCGTCGTCGGCAGCAAGTGGGGCTACACCTACACCGCCGACTGGTCCACCGACGCCGAGCGGCACGAGGTCAAGGACCACTCCCTCGCCGCGTACGAGCGGCAGCGCGCCGAGTCCGAGGCGCTGCTCGGGGACCGTCTCGACCTGTACCAGATCCACTCGGTGACCCCGGACAGCCCCGCCCTCACCGACCGGGACCTGCACGCCCGCCTCGCCGACGCGGCGGCCCAGGGCCTCACCGTCGGCTTCTCCACCAGCGGCCCGGCCCAGGCCGACGCCGTCCGCGCCGCCCTCGCCGTCACGGTCGGCGGCGAGCCCCTGTTCCGTACCGTCCAGTCCACGTACAACGTGCTGGAGACCTCCGCCGGGCCCGCGCTCGCCGAGGCGCACGACGCCGGACTGACGGTGATCGTCAAGGAGGGCATGGCCAACGGCCGGCTGGCCGCCCCGAACGCCCCGCAGGCGCTGCGGGCCGTCGCCGACGAGACCGGCCTGGGCTGCGACGCCGTCGCCCTCGCGGTCGTCCTGCGGCAGCCCTGGGCCGGTGTCGTCCTCTCCGGCGCGGCGACCGTCACCCAGCTCGCCTCCAACCTGCACGCCGCCGTCGTCGACCTCACCGACGACCACCTCTCCCGTCTCGCCGTCCTGACCGAGGAGCCGCACGCCTACTGGGAGCGGCGCGGCCGGCTGCCCTGGCACTGAGCACCCCTGGCACACCCACCGTCGCGCGTGACGTGGGACGCGCATGGCCGAGGTGAGACGTACGTGCCCGCAATGAGACACTGATGTCTCATGTGAGGTATCTTTGTCTCATGGCTGTCGACCGTGACCATGTGCTGCGCAGCGCCGCCGCCCTGCTGACCCGTAGATCCACCGCGACCATGGACGAGGTCGCCAAGGCGGCGGGGATCAGCCGCGCCACGCTCCACCGGCAGTTCGCCGGGCGGGACGCGCTGGTCCGGGCCCTGGAGGCGCTCGGGATCGCGGAGTGCGAAGCCGCCCTGGAGGCGGCCCGGCCCGACGAGGGGCCCGCCGGTGACGCCGTGCGCCGCCTGGTCGCCGGGATCGAGCCGCACGCCCCTCTGCTCGCTTTTCTTTACACCGAGAACCAGCTGTTCGAGGGCGAGGAGCAGAACGCGGGCTGGGCCAGGATCGACGACCGGATCGCCGCCCTGTTCCGGCGCGGCCAGGCGAGCGGGGAGTTCCGGATCGACCTCACCCCGGCCTGGCTCACCGAGGCGCTCTACGGGCTGCTCGCCTCCGCCGCCTGGGCGGTGGCCGAGGGCCGTGTCGCGCCCAAGGACTTCACCCACATGATCGTCGAGCTGCTGCTCGGCGGCGTCCGGCGCCCGGACACCGCACCGCAGAGGAAGGAATCATGAGCAGCACCCTGAAGACCGCGGACGCCGCCGGGGCGGTGCGGCGGCCGGGCCGGTGGCTCGCGCTCGGCGTCCTCGTGCTCGCCGTGCTGCTGGTGGCCGTCGACGCGACCGTCCTCGGCCTCGCCACCCCGTACATCAGCGAGGACCTCGGGCCCACCGGCAGCCAGCTGCTGTGGATCGGCGACATCTACTCGTTCGTGATCGCCGGCCTGCTGGTCTCCATGGGCAGCCTCGGCGACCGCATCGGCCGCAAGCGGATCCTGCTCTACGGCGCCACCGCGTTCGGCGCGCTCTCCGTGCTGAACGCCTACGCGACGACACCCGAACTGATGATCCTCGCGCGGGCCCTGCTCGGTGTCGCCGGAGCCACCCTGATGCCGGCCACCCTCGCCCTGATCCGCAACCTCTTCCACGACCCGCGCGAACGCAGTCTCGCCGTGGGCGTCTGGGGCGCCACCGCCTCCGCGGGCACCGCGGTCGGTCCCATAGTCGGCGGATTCCTGCTCGAGCACTTCTGGTGGGGCTCGGTCTTCCTGATCAACCTGCCCGTGATGGCCGTCCTGGTGGCCGTCGGCGCCAAGCTGCTCCCCGAGTCCCGCACCCCGAACCCCGGCCCCTGGGACCTGGCCGGTGTCGTCCTGTCGCTGGTCGGCATGGTCGGCGTCGTGTACGCGGTGAAGGAGGCGGCGACGCACGGCTTCGGCCCGCTCGTCCCGGCCGCCGGGCTGCTGGGCGCGGGCGCCCTGTACGGGTTCGTGCGCCGCCAGCTCACCCTCCCCGCTCCGCTGCTGGACATGCGGCTGTTCCGCCACCGCGGTTTCAGCGGAGCCGTCCTGGCCGACCTGCTGACCATCCTCGGACTGTCCGGGCTGGTGTTCTTCCTCTCGCAGTACCTGCAACTCGTCCAGGGCAGGCGCCCGCTCGAGGCGGGTCTGGCCGAACTGCCCGCCGCGATCGGCGCGGTGGCGGCGGGCCTGGTCGCGGGCCGTGCCGCCCGGCGCTTCTCGGTGCGGTCGGTCGTCGCCGGGGGGCTCGCCGCCGTCGGTCTCGCGCTGGCCGCGCTGACGGTGATCGGGCAGTCCACCGGCTACCCCCTGCTCGGGGCGGCGCTGCTGGTGGTCGGTCTGGGCGCCGGGTTCTCCTTCACGGTGACCGCCGACGTGATCCTCTCCAGCGTGCCCGGGGAGCAGGCGGGCGCCGCCTCCGCAGTCTCCGAGACGGCGTACGAACTCGGCGCGGCCCTCGGCATCGCCGTGCTCGGCTCCGTCGTGACCGGTGTCTACCGCGACTTCGCCGGCCCCGCGGGCACTCCCGCCGCGGCCCACGAGTCGCTGGGCGGGGCCGTCGAGGCGGCCTCGCACCTGCCCGCCCACACCGCCGAGGCGATGCTGGACGCCGCCCGTCAGTCCTTCGTCGACGGCCTGGCGCTCGCGGCCGGCGTGGGCGCGGCGGTGCTGCTGGCCGCGTCGGTCGCGGCGTGGTTCCTGCTGCGGGGGCAGCGCCTGGAGGGCGCGGCGGAGCACCCGTGAGCCACGGACCCCGACGGGGCGCGGGCACGGCCCGCCGCTCCTTCTCCCCGCGCACCGCCCGCCGTGCACGCGGCGACGGCGGGCCCCGAAGGGCCCGCCGTCGACCGTCCGCTCTCCGCCGGAGCCCTACGCGGCCTTCGCCTTGCTCGCGTACATGTCCACGTACTCCTGCCCGGACAGCCGCATCACCTCGGCCATCACCGAGTCGGTGACCGCGCGCAGGACGTAGCGGTCGCGGTCCATGCCGTCGTAGCGGGAGAACTCCATCGCCTCACCGAAGCGGACCGTGACCCTGCCCGGCCGGGGCAGGCCCGCGCCGCCCGGCTGGAGCTTGTCGGTGCCGATCATCGCGAACGGCACGACGGGCGCGCCGGTCATCAGGGTGAGCCGGGCGATGCCGGTGCGGCCCCGGTAGAGGCGGCCGTCGGGGGAGCGGGTGCCCTCCGGGTAGATGCCGAAGACCTTGCCCTCCTCCAGCACCCGGCGCCCGGTCATCAGCGCCGCCACACCGCCCCGGCCGCCGTCCCGGTCGACCGGGATCATGCCGACGCCGGTGAAGAACCAGGCCATCAGCCGGCCCTTGAGACCCTTGCCGGTGACGTACTCGTCCTTGCCGATGAAGAAGACCTGGCGGTCGCAGACGATCGGCAGGACGATCGAGTCGATGAACGTCAGGTGGTTGCCGGCCAGGATGACCGGACCGTCGCCCGGGATGTGCTCCGCGCCCTCCACCCGTGGGCGGAACATCAGGCGCATGATCGGGCCGAGCACTGCCTTGATGAGCGCGAAGCGGGACAACGGGCCCTCCGGTGGGAAGCGGACGTCGATGGATGCCGTATGAGTCTGTGCAGGTGAGGACATTACTCGCGGTTCCGGGAGTCGCGCACATCGGGCTCATGGGATTCACCGAGGTCTTACGCACTATTGACACGGATGTACCCGTAGCGGCGTGCCCGGACCCGTGCACCGGACGCGTGCCCCGATCCGGCCGGACGAATCCGACGGGCCCTCACATCCCCGGCGGAATACGACGGACGTACGACACGCGTGCGACGGCCGTACGCCACTCGACGTCACCCATGTGTTCCGCCGGAGGTCTCCCGCCCGTCATCCGGGCCCCCCTACGATCGGCCCGCATCGGACGAGTCGACGGCAGGAGGCGCTCATGGGAACGCGGGAGTCGAACGAGCAGGCGGGCGGAACCGGACGGCGGGCCCTCCTGGGCGCGGCGGTGCTCGGCGTCGGCGGTACGGTCCTCGGACCGATCGGCACGGCGAGAGCCGCCGGCGCCCGGCACGGCGGCGGCCGGGGGCTGAAGGGCCTGCCCGTCCCCACCATCGTCGGCCACCGCGGGGCCAGCGGCTACCGGCCCGAGCACACCCTCGGCGCCTACCAGCTCGCCCTCGACATGGGCGCGGACGTCGTCGAGGCAGGCGACCTCGTGCCCACCAGGGACGGCCACATCGTCTGCCGGCACGAGCCGGAGATCGGCGGCACCACGGACGTCGCCGACCACCCCGAGTTCGCGGACCGCAGGACCACCAAGACCCTGGACGGCGTCCCGGTCACCGGCTGGTTCACCGAGGACTTCACCCTCGCCGAACTGAAGCGGCTGCGCGCCGTCGAACGCATCCCGGCCAACCGCCCGCACAACACCCTCTACGACGGCCGCTGGGAGATCCCCACCTTCGAGGAGGTGCTGCGCTGGCAGGACGAGCAGACCCGCAAGCGCGGCAAGCAGGTCTGGATCTACCCCGAGACCAAGCACCCCACCTACTTCCGCGGACTGGGCCTCGGCCTGGAGGAGCGGGTCGCGAAGCTGCTGCGCCGGTACGGCAAGGACCGCCGGAACTCCCCGGTCATCCTGCAGTCCTTCGAGCCGACCAGCATCCGGCGGTTCAGCAGGCTCGTCGACAACCCGCTCGTCGTCCTCCTGTCGAACGCGAACAGCCGCCCCTGGGACTTCGTCGAGGCGGGCGACCCGCGCACCGTCGCCGACCTCATCACCCCCGAGGGCCTGGAGGAGATCGCCTCCTACGCCCAGGGCATCGGCCCGACCCTGGACCTCGTCATCCCGCGTGACAGGAACGGCCGGCTCACCGAGCCCACCACCCTGGTCCGCGACGCCCACCGGGCGGGCCTGATCCTGCACCCCTACACCCTGCGCAACGAGAACCCGTTCCTGCCCGCCGACTTCCGCAGGGGCACCGACCCCGACGCCTACGGCGACGTCTTCGGCGCCTACCGGGCGTACTTCGCCACCGGTATCGACGGCGTCTTCACCGACCACCCCGACACCGGCCTGCTGGCCCGTGAGGACTTCGTCAACGACTGAGACGTCTTGCCCCGTTCGGGGTGAGCTTCGGCCGCTCCGTGCAACCTCGCCCGGGGCGGCCGAGTCGTTGCGCATATGACACACGTGCCGGTCACGACGCACGACCCGGTCGCCGCCGACCTGGTCGCCGCCCTCCGTCCGCTGCTCGCCGCGGAGGCCGCCGCCGAGGCGCCCGGTTCCGGGGCCGAACCGGGGGACCTGGAACAGGCGGTCTGGCTCCGCCTCCTCGAACGCCTCGACGCCCAGGACCCGCCGCGCGATCCCCGGGGCTGGCTCCGCCGGGCCGTCCGGGCGGAGGTCCGCCGCACCCGCCGTGCCGTCCGCCGTGAGGCACCGCTCGGCCGCGAACCCGCCGACGGCGGCGACCACGATCCCGAACGCCTCGCACTCGCCGCCGCCCGCCGTCGCGACCTGCGGGACGCCGTGCGGCGGCTGCCCGGCCGCTGCCCCCGGCTGATGGAGGCGCTGCTGTCCCCGCAGGACCCGACATACCGGGAAATCGCAGGGGAGTTGGGTATCTCACAGGGCAGTCTCGGCCCGGAACGTTCCAGATGCCTGGGATGTCTGCGTCGTTTGCTCACACCGGAGGTTGCGGCCCGCTGAGGACGGGGATAGGAGTGGGGGACGACAGGTGATCAGGTGAGCGGGAGGCGTGCGCACATGGGCATGAGCGTGACCATCTCTGCGGCGGCCGAGCAGGACGCGGAGCAGATCTTCAGGTTGCAGTACCTGTGCTTCCAGAGCGAGGCGGCGCTCTACGGCAACTACCGCATCGACCCGCTCGTCCAGACCCTCGACTCGGTCCGCGAGGAGGTCGCCGCCGACTGCGTCTTCGTCGCCCGCCTCGGCGACGAGGTCGTCGGCTCGGTGCGCGGCAGGATCACCGAGGACGGCGCCGCCGCCATCGGCAAGCTCTGCGTCCACCCCCGCCTCCAGGGGCACGGCATCGGCGCGCGTCTTCTCCGGGCGGCGGAGACGGCCCTCGCCGACGAGCGCGGAGCCCGGACCTTCCGGCTGCACGCCGGGCACCGCAGCGAGAGCAACCTGCGGCTCTACAACAAGGTCGGCTACCAGCGGGTGGGGACGTCCCAGGGCGCGGACGGCGTACCGATGGTCGTCCTGGAGAAGAAGGCGGAGGCGTACGCGACGACGGCCTGACCGCCGGGTCAGGAGGCCGGCTGCTCCGTGCGCGCCCGGCGCAGCCAGTACACGGCGGTGAGGGGCAGCAGCACGGGGATGAAGAGGTACCCCATCCCGTAGTCCGACCACACGGTCGCGTCGGGGAAGGCGGACGGGTCCACCAGGGTCCAGGTGCCGACCGTCAGGACGCCCACCAGCTCGGCGGCGCAGCACACCAGCGCCGCCCTGCGGGCCGTCTCGCCGCCGCGGACCAGGGTGTAGGTGATGAAGCCGTAGACGACGCCGGCCACCGCCGACAGCGTGTAGGCGAGCGGCGCGCGGTCGAACTCGGTGGCGATCTGGTACGCGGAGCGCGACACGGCGCCGACGACCATCACCCCGTACAGCCACACCAGCAGCAGCCCGGGCCCGCCGATCAACCGGGTCCGGCCCGGCTCCTCCCGCGTCCCGGCCATCTCAGCCTCCCCAGATGTCATAGAGCCGCACCTCGAGCACCGCCAGCACGACACCGCTCGCGGCGACCGTCACCGAGCCCCAGCGGGTGCGCTCGGCCAGGGACATGAAGGCCGCCGCCGGGACGCACGCGAACGACCCCAGCAGGTACGCCACGAAGATCGTCGTCCCCTGCCCCGGCTCCTCGCCGCGGGCCAGCAGCACGATCCCGACGACCAGCTGGACCAGCGCCAGCAGCGTGACCACGGCCATGCCGATGAAGTGCCAGTCCTTCGTCGGCTGATCACGGTAGGCGGCCCAGCCGCACCAGGCGGCGAGCAGCAACGCGGCGACGCCGGTCACCGGCATCAGGACATCAAGCATGGCAGCGACCTTATTACGCCGGAGAAACCGGGCCCCCTTCGACCCTGTCCCGGGTGCCGCGGCACCCGGGACGCCGCCCCGCCACCCGCCCTCCGGCGCCAGGCCGGCCGTCCCGGCCCGCCTCCGGACCGGCGCGTGCGCGCCCGCCCCGGGAGCCGGCCGGGGCGCGGGGACCGGCCCCGGCGCGGCCTCGGACGGACGGACCGGGGGCCGGGCGGGGCCGTGGCAGCCGGCCGGTCCGAAGCGGCCCGCCGTGGCCTCCGCCTCGACGAGGCCCACCGGTCGCGCGACCTCCTCCGGTCGCCGCTGCCGCCGTTCGGCCTCCTCCTCGTCGGCCCCTCCCGGCGGGGCGGCGGCCCGATCGCCGCGAAGGCGCTCACCTCCCATGCCGCGGTGGTCCTCGCGGACCGCGGCCGGGCAGGACCGGGCGGCACCGTAGGGTCGAGAGCATGACGATCCACGCACAAGCCCTCCTGTTCGACAACGACGGAACCCTCGTGTCCTCCCTCGAATCCGTGCGCCGCTGCTGGACGCGGTGGGCCGTGGAGTACGGGATCACGGCCGAGGAGTTCGGCCGGATCGAGCTGCACGGGCGGCCGGCCGCGGAGATAGCCGCCGACCTGCTGCCCGCCCACGTCGTCCCGCAGGCCGTCGCGCGGATCGAGGACCTGGAGGTCGAGGACGTACCGGACGGCGGCGTGCACCTGCTGCCGGGCACCGAGGACCTCCTCGGCGCGCTGCCCGCCGAGCGCTGGGCCGTGGTCACCTCCGCCACCCGGCGGCTCGCCGAGGCCCGGCTCGGCGCCGTCGGCATCCTGCCGAAGACCCTCGTCGCCGCCGACGACATCACCCGGGGCAAGCCCGACCCCGAGCCCTACCTGCTCGCCGCCCGCACCCTCGGCGTCGACCCGGCCCACTGCGTCGTCTTCGAGGACGCCCCCGCCGGGCTCCAGGCCGGCCGTGCCGCGGGTATGACCACCGTGGCCTTGGCCACAACCCACCGGGCCCACGAACTCACCGCCGACCTCGTCGTCGAGGACCTGTCCGCCCTGTCCGTACTGGTCACGGACGCGGGGATGGAGATCTCCGTACGCCCCTGACGTGCGCACACCGGCGTCCACGGCTGTCCACTATGCGGACGGCCGTGTCCGGTCAGAGTGGAACGTCTGCTTTACTGATCGCATGACCACGACGAGCGACCGCATCCCCGCGACCGAGGCGACCGTGCCGCCCGGTGCTCGTTGTATGTGTCCGCGCCGAATGCGTGCCTTCTAGAGGGCCCCTGCACCATCTGAGCCTCGCGCCCCGAAGCGAGAGCCCGTTCGTGTCCGCCCGCATGCCCCGCATGCGCGACCGAGCCACGCCCCCACACGCACGTTTCCCCACGGCACGGCCCCTCTCGTCGCGCCCGGGGGAAACCCCGCCGTGTCACGGCTGCTTTCGACCCTGAATGCCCCGTGCCCGGCGCCCGACGGCGCGCCGCGCACTCGACAGTGACGGAATCCCACGTGATCACCACCACGGGCCTCACGAAGGTCTACCGCTCACGCGGCCGCGAGGTCACCGCCCTGGACGGCGTCGACCTGCACGTCCGCGAAGGCGAGGTCTACGGCGTCATCGGCCAGTCCGGCGCCGGCAAGTCCTCGCTGATCCGCTGCGTCAACCTGCTGGAACGCCCCACCTCGGGCACCGTGACCGTGGACGGCCAGGACCTCACCGCCCTCGCCGGGCGCGGCCCGCGCGCCGGCCGGGAGCTGCGGCGGGCGCGCAGCCGGATCGGCATGGTCTTCCAGCACTTCAACCTGCTGTCGACCCGCACCGTGCAGGACAACGTCGAGCTGCCGCTCGAGATCCTCGGCACATCGGGGAAGGAACGTTCCCGCAAGGCGCTGGAGCTGCTCGACCTGGTCGGCCTCGCCGACAAGGCCAAGGCCTACCCCGCCCAGCTCTCCGGCGGCCAGAAGCAGCGCGTCGGCATCGCCCGCGCCCTGGCCGGCGACCCCAAGGTGCTGCTCTCCGACGAGGCCACCAGCGCCCTGGACCCGGAGACCACCCGCTCGATCCTGGGCCTGCTGCGCGACCTCAACCGGCAGCTCGGCCTCACCGTCCTGCTCATCACCCACGAGATGGACGTCGTGAAGTCGATCTGCGACTCGGCCGCCCTCATGGAGAAGGGCCGCATCGTCGAGTCCGGCACGGTCGGCGACCTCCTCGCCACCCCCGGCTCCGAACTCGCCTCCGCGCTGTTCCCGGTCGGCGGCGAGGCCTCCGGTGACGACCGCACCGTCGTCGACGTCACCTTCCACGGCGACAGCGCCACCCAGCCGGTCATCTCCCAGCTGTCGCGCACCTACAACATCGACATATCGATCCTCGGTGCCGCCATCGACACCGTCGGCGGTCTCCAGGTCGGCCGGATGCGCATCGAACTGCCCGGCCGCTACGAGGACAACGTCGTGCCGATCGGCTTCCTGCGCGAACAGGGCCTGCAGATCGACGTCGTCGACCGGAAGGAACCCGTGCTGGTGAAGGAGGGGGCCAAGTGACCTGGTCCGAGATGCAGCCGCTGCTGGAAGCGGCGGGTACCGAGACGCTGGTCATGGTCGGCTGGTCCAGCCTGATCACCGTCGTCGGCGGCCTCCCGCTCGGCGTCCTGCTCGTCCTCACCGGCAAGGGCGGACTGCTGCAGAACACCGTGGTGAACAAGGTCATCGGCCAGGTCGTGAACATCGGCCGCTCGATGCCGTTCATCATCCTCATGGTCGCCCTGATGGGCTTCACCCGCTGGGTGACCGGGACGACCATCGGCAGCGAGGCCGCGATCGTGCCGCTCGCCATCGGCGGCATCCCGTTCTTCGCCCGCCTCGTCGAGACGGCCGTGCGCGAAGTGGACCACGGGCTCGTCGAGGCCGTGCAGGCGATGGGCGGCAACACCTGGACGATCGTCCGCAAGGTCCTCGTCCCCGAGGCGCTGCCCTCGCTGATCGCCTCCACCACCACCACGGTCATCGCCCTCATCGGCTACTCGGCCATGGCCGGCACCGTCGGCGGCGGCGGACTCGGCGACCTCGCCCTCCGCTACGGCTACCAGCGCTTCCAGACCGACCTGATGTGGGTCACCGTCGCGGTCCTCGCCGTGGTCATCTCCCTCATCCAGTTCGCCGGCGACTACGCCGCCCGCGCCCTGCACCACCGCGGCGCGCGCTCCGGCCCCGGCCCGAAGCTGCGGCTCCTGAGGGCCGAGGAGCCCGCGGCGGCCGACGTCGGCAAGGTCGCGTAACGCCCCCCACCAAGACTCCCCGTTCCACCCGATACGGGGCCGCACCACCCAAGGAAAGGCACTTTTCGTGCGTAACACTGCCAAGATCGCCACCGCCGTCCTCGCCACCGGAGCCCTCACCTTCGGGCTCACGGCCTGCGGCTCGGAGAAGGACGCCGCCTCCGACACCTCCGGCCCGCTGGTCGTCGCCGCGAGCCCCGTCCCGCACGCCGAGATCCTCACCTTCGTCAAGGACGAGCTGGCCGAGAAGGCCGGCCTCGACCTCGAGGTGAAGGAGTTCACCGACTACGTCACCCCGAACACGGCGACGGAGGACGGCTCGGTCGGCGCCAACTACTTCCAGACCCAGCCGTACCTCGACGACTTCAACAAGAAGAACGGCACCCACATCGTGTCCGTCGTCGACGTCCACCTGGAGCCGCTCGGCCTGTACTCCCACAAGGTCGAGAAGGCCGACGGGCTGAAGAACGGCGCGACGATCGCCATCCCCAACGACACCGTCAACGAGGGCCGGGCCCTGCAGCTGCTCGCCGCCAACGGGCTGATCACCCTCAAGGACGGCGTCGGCACCGCGGCGACCCCCGCGGACATCACCGAGAACCCCAAGAAGCTCGAGTTCAAGGAGCTGGAGGCGGCCCAGACGCCGCGCTCCCTGGACGACGTCGACGCCGCGGTGGTCAACGGCAACTACGCCATCGAGGCCGACCTCAAGCCCGCGAAGGACGCCCTCGTCCTGGAGTCCGCCGAGAACAACCCGAACAGCAACCTCCTCGCCGTCAAGGAGGGCGGTGAGGACGACCCGCGCGTGAAGAAGCTCGCGAAGCTCCTCACCTCCCCCGAGGTGAAGAAGTTCATCGAGGACAAGTACGCCGGTTCCGTCGTCGCCTCCTTCTGACCGACGCGTCCCGCACGATCCGCGCGGCACCCACGGGGTCCACTCCGACCACATGGCGGGGGTACTCCCACGCCGTTCAGGCAGTGGGGTGGGGGTACCCCCACGCCGTTCAGGCGGTGGGGAGACCCCGTGGTGCGGTTCAGTGCCTTCATGCTGCATGCTGGGCAGTTCAGCAGCACCCGACGGTCTCTCAGGTTACGGAGCGGCGCATGACGAGCACCTTCCCCAACATCTCCATCAGCACGGAGCGGTTGGTGCTGCGTCCCCTCGACACGGACGACGTGCCCGCCCTGACCGAGATGATGAACGACGAACAGGTCGCCGCCTGGACCGACGTCCCCCAGCCCTTCACCGAACAGGCCGCCCACACCTGGATCACCGAGGAGGCCCCCGCCGAACGCACGGCCGGACGCGGACTCGACCTGGCCGTCACCGAGTTCCTCACCCAGCGCCTGGTCGGCGTCGTCCGGCTCGCCAGGACCGACTGGCACGTCCGGTCCACCGAGCTGTCGTACATCGTCGCCCCCTGGGCGCGCGGCGAGGGCTACGCCTCCGAGGCCGCGCTCGCCACCGCCCAGTGGCTCTTCGGCGACCAGAAGCTCGAACGCGTCGAGCTGCGCACCGCCGCCGACAACACCGCCTCGCAGCAGGTCGCCCAGAAGATCGGCTGCATCAACGAGGGCGTGCTGCGCAACGCCTGCATAGCCCGCGTCCGCACCGAGGACGGCGGCTGGACCGACGTGCGCACCGACTTCATCGTGTGGAGCCTGCTGCCCGAGGACGTCGAGGGCGCGGACGGGCAGTCGGCCGACGCGGGCGGGTTCGCCGCCTACGCCGACTGGAACTGACCTTTCCGGGGCCCGCGCCCCCCGGCCGGCGGTACCGCCGGAGCGGTCCGCGGCCCGCACCGGGTACGCTCACCGAACCCGCCCCCGGGCGGGAACAGCCGACGACGACCTGCGAAGACCCCAGGAGACTGACGACGATGGCCGACCGGGTCACGGTGATCGGCTGGGACGGTTCGCCGCTGACCGCCGCGGCACGCGCCGCGCTGGGCGCCGCCACGCTGGTGGCCGGAGCGGCCCACCACCTGGCGCTCCCCGAGGTGCCCGCCGGCGCCGAGCGCATCCGGCTCGGGTCCGTCGCCCTCGCCGCCCGCCGGATCGCCGCCCACCGCGGCACCGCGGTCGTCCTCGCCGACGGCGACCCCGGGTTCTTCGGCGTCGTGCGGACCCTGCGCGCGCCCGAGTTCGGCCTGGAGGTCGAGGTCGTCCCCGCCGTCTCCTCCGTCGCCGCCGCCTTCGCCCGCGCCGGCATGCCCTGGGACGACGCCCATGTGGTCGTCGCACACCCGCGCACCCTGCGACGCGCGGTGAACGTGTGCCGGGCCCACGGCAAAGTGGCGGTCCTCACCTCACCCGGCGCCGGCCCCGCCGAACTCGGCCTGCTGCTGGAGGGGGTCCACCGCACCTTCGTCATCTGCGAGGAGCTCGGCACCGAGCACGAGCGGGTCACCGTCGTCACCTCCGACAAGGCCGCCGACCACACCTGGCGCGACCCCAACGTCGTCATCGTCATCGGCGGCCCGGTCGGCGCCGGTGAGCCCACCGGCTGGATCGCCGGACGCGACCCCTCCGTCGGCCCGCGCGGCTGGTCGCTGCCCGCCGCGGCGTACGGCGGCGAACTCGGCGAGGGCGAGCGGGAGCCCCTGCGCATCTCCCAACTCGCCCGGCTCGGACCGCACCTGGGCGACCTCGTCTGGGACATCGGCTGCGGCAGCGGCGCCTTCGCCACCGAGGCCGCCCGCGCCGGAGCCGCCGTCATCGCCGTCGACAGCGACCCGGCGGCCTGCGCCCGCACCGAGTCCGCCGCCCGCCGTCACGGCGTCCCGCTCCAGATCGTCCACGGCACCGCCCCGCAGGTCCTGGAGAACCTCCCCGAACCGGACGTCGTCCGGGTCGGCGGCGGGGGAGCGGCCGTGGTCTCCGCGGTCGCCGACCGCCGCCCGCAGCGCATCGTCACGCACGCCGCCACCCGCGACGCGGCCGAACTCATCGGCCGGAACCTCGCGGAGCACGGCTACCAGGTCGAGTGCGCCCTGCTGCAGTCCGTCGAACTCGACACCCGGGCCTGGACGGAGAAGGAACGGAGCGTCGCGTTCCTGCTCAGCGGGGTGCTGCCCGCGCGCAGCGGCTGATCCGGGTGCCGTCCCCGTGATCGGGTTGTCGTACCGCGCGCGGTAGGCTGGCCGATTGTTGTACCGCACTCGGACCCCCGGTGCTTCGTCGGCCAATGTCCGGAAAACGCGTCCGTTTTGGGGCGGGTCGTGGTACGGCAGAACCGGAGGACGCGCAACGTGGCGCAGTCCACAGCGGAACCGTCGCCGATCAAGCTGACGCGGCGGCCGTGCGGCCGCGACAATGCCAGTGAATGGCTTTGTCGCCTTTTCGGGCGGGCCGTTCGTGCCGCTGGGGACGCACGCTCGTTCTCCAGTGTGGGGCGGTCGGTGCGCCGTTCCGGGTGAGCTGGTCGTAGGGAGCACTAACCGATGGGCGAGGGGTACGCATGACCGACACCGGCCAGGTCCCGGCCGAGGGACTGCCGGAGAACGCAGGCATGGTGGAACAGCCGGGCGTCCCCGCGCCCGACCCGTACACCTACCTCTCCGGCAGTCCCGCCGAGGACGAAGACCTGTTGCTGCCCGGAGCCCAGGGAGCCTGGGGCAACGAGGTCGCCCCGCCCGTTCCCGAGCCGGTCGTCGAGACCGTGCACGAGCCGGGCCCGCACGAGACGTCCGGCCGCGACAGCGGCTCGGTCGACCTCGGCGGCGTCCGTCTGCCCGACCCGGGGCAGGGGCAGGCGCCGGCGCCCGGGTTCGCGGCCCCGCACGAGCAGTCGGCGCCGACCGCGCCGCGCCGCCCGCTGCACCTCGGGCCGCCCGTCCCCGACCTCTCCGCCGGCCCGGTCCGCTCCCTCGCCGACCGCGGCCCCGCCCACGTGCCGGTCCGTCAGTCCGGGCCGCCGACCCTGGGTCCCGAGTACCTCGACGTCCCGCGCGCCCAGGAGACGGCCGCCCCGCAGGCGGCGGCTCCCTGGGGCACGCAGGCCGCGGTGGGCGCGGGGGCGGCCCCCGCGGAAACGGTTGTTCCTCCGGCGGATCCGGTGGGTGCGGCCCAGGCGGTCGTCGCCCGCGTCGCCACCGAGGCGGGCGCCGGACGGGCGCAGGCCTCCCCCGCGGAGCCGGGGCGGGACCCGGAGGGCGCCCCCGTCGCGGGCACCGGGCACGACACGGCCGCCGCCGTCGCCGAAGACGCCGGGCAGGGTGCCGCGGGCGTGCCCGGCGCGGGGACCGGCGAGGCCGGCCAGGCCGCCGTCGCACAGGGCGGGGAGGTGCCCACGCCGGCCCCGGACGCGGAACCCCCGCACGCCCCCGCACCGGCTCCCGTCGCCGAGGCCGGACAGGTCGCCGAGGCCGCACACGCGCCCGGGACCGGCCCGGCGTCCGAGCCCGTGCCGTCTCCCGAGGCCGCCGCCGCGCCGGACCGGGGCCAGGACCCCTCGCCGGCGCCGGCCGCCGAGCCCGCGGCCCACCCCACCGCCCCCGGCGCCACGCCCCCCGAGGGGGTCGCCGCCGAACCGGACGTCACCGAACCCGCTGCCGCGGCACCGGAGGCGGAACCCGGTCCCGGGACGGCGGACGAGGCCCCCGTGGCCCAGCCCGCCCCGGAACCGGTCCTCTCCGAAGAGGCCGCGCCCGTCCCCGGGACGACGGGGGAGGGGACCGCCGCGCAGGCGGCCCCCGCACCCCAGGACCCGGTCGTCGTCGGCCAGGACACCCCCCAGGCCCCCGCCGGGGCGGCCGACGCCGCTCCCGCCGGCGAGCCCGGCCCGGCCGTGGACGTGCCGGGCCCCGTCGCCGACGCCGTGTCCCCCGTCCCCGAGGCCGCGGCCGCCTCCCGGCCGGAGGACACCACCCCCGCGGTCGAGCCCGGGGCTCCCGCCGGGACCGTGCCGCCCGCACCGGCCCCGGAGGCCCCCGTCCCGTCCGGGGCCGCCGAGGTCACCCCGCAGCCCGTCGACGGCCCCCCGGTCGCGGCTCCGTCCGCGCAGGAACCCGCCGCGGCGGCCGGGCAGCCCCTGCGGCAGGCCGACACCGAGCAGTCCCACCAGCCGCCGGAACCCCACCAGCCGCCGGAACCCCACCAGCCGGTGGAAGCGGAGCCGGCCGCGCCCGCCCCGGACGGACAGCCCGCGCAGCCCGGGCCGCAGGACGCGTGGGCGCCGGTCCCCGCGCAGCCGGACCCCGTGGGCCCCGAGCTCCCCGGCGCGGACGCTCCCGCCGCACCCGGCGCCGACGTCCCCGGCACGCCCGTGCCCGCACCCGGCGCGCCCGCCGGCCCCGCGACCCCTCTCCCCGGCACCGTCCACCTGGAGCCCGGGCCGGACCAGCCCCTGGGGCAGTTCGTCCCCGTGGAGGGGACCGTGCCCACCACTCCGCAGCTGGCGCCGACCCCGCCCCGGGGCCTGGCCGTTCCGGTGGAGGAGCAGGCCGGGGCGGAACAGCCCGCGCCGGAAGCGGCCGCCACGGTGCCCGCCCCCCGCGAGCCCGAGGCCGGCGCCGCACCGGCACCCGACGCGGAGCCGGACCCCGACCGCGTGCAGAACGCGGACGACCTGGACACCCGGGGCGCCGGCGTGGACGACCGGCAGGCGCGGGAGGAGGGGACCGAGGCGGAAGCGGCACGGCCCACGGGCCCGGCCGCCCCCGGTTACGACGACGCCGAGCGCGAGGCCGTGCTGAAGGTCATGCGCGAGCGCCGGGACATCCGCAACGGCTTCCGCAGCGACCCCATCCCGCACGAGGTGCTGCTCCGGGTCCTGGAGGCCGCCCACACCGCGCCCTCCGTCGGCCACTCGCAGCCCTGGGACTTCGTCGTCATCCGCTCCGCCGAGACCCGGCGCAGCATGCACGAACTGGCCATGCGCCAGCGCGAGGCCTACGCCAAGTCGCTGCCCAAGGGCCGGGCGAAGCAGTTCAAGGAACTGAAGATCGAGGCCATCCTCGACACCCCGGTGAACATCGTCGTCACCGCCGACCCGACCCGCGGCGGCCGGCACACCCTGGGCCGGCACACCCAGCCGCAGATGGCGCCGTACTCCTCCGCGCTCGCCGTGGAGAACCTCTGGCTCGCCGCCCGCGCCGAGGGCCTCGGCGTCGGCTGGGTCAGCTTCTTCGACGAGCGCGAGATGGTCCGCGCCCTCGGCCTGCCCGAGCACCTGGAGGTCGTCGCCTACCTGTGCGTGGGCTACGTCGACGAGTTCCCGGACGAGCCCGAGCTGATGCAGGCGGGCTGGTCCAAGCGCCGCCCGCTGTCCTGGGTCGTGCACGAGGAGACGTACGGCCGTCGCGCCCTGCCCGGAGAGGAACCGCACGACCTGCTCGCCGAGACCGTCGCGCAGATCCGCCCGCTGGACGCCAAGGCGCTCGGCGAGGCGTGGGAGCGCCAGAAGCGCATGACCAAGCCGGCCGGGGCGCTCGGCATGCTGGAGATCATCTCCGCCCAGCTGTCCGGCCTGTCCCGCCAGTGCCCGCCGCCGATCCCGGAGCCCGCGGCCGTCGCGATCTTCGCCGGCGACCACGGGGTGCACGCCCAGGGCGTCACCCCCTGGCCGCAGGAGGTCACCGCCCAGATGGTGGCCAACTTCCTCGGCGGGGGAGCGGTCTGCAACGCCTTCGCCAACCAGGTGGGGGCCGAGGTCTGCATCGTCGACGTGGGCGTCTGCGCCGACCTGCCGGCCACGCCCGGTCTGCTGCCGCGCAAGGTCCGCGCCGGCACGTCCGACATGACCACCGGCCCCGCGATGACCCGCGAGGAGGCCAAGAAGGCCGTCGAGGTGGGCATCGAGACCGCCCGCGACCT
Source organism: Streptomyces griseomycini (assembly GCF_014203535.1). GTDB lineage: Bacteria > Actinomycetota > Actinomycetes > Streptomycetales > Streptomycetaceae > Streptomyces > Streptomyces griseomycini. The sequence continues at coordinate 182,731 of NZ_JACHJI010000008.1, read as the reverse complement.
GGTCGCGGCCGGCAACAAGGCCCTGCTCACCGGCGAGATGGGCATCGCGAACACCACCGCGTCCGCCGCCCTCATCTCGGTCTACACGGGCGCCGACCCGGCCGAGGTCACCGGTCGCGGCACCGGCATCAACGACGAGACCCTCGCCCGCAAGACCGAGGTCGTCCGCCGCGCCCTCGAACTGCACCAGCCGGACCCGGCCGACCCGATCGGCGTCCTGGCCGCGATCGGCGGCTTCGAGCACGCGGCCATGGTCGGCCTGCTGCTCGGCGGCGCGTCCCTGCGGACGCCGGTGATCCTGGACGGCGTCAGCGCCGGCGCCGCCGCCCTGGTGGCCCGCGCCATCGCCCCCGAGGTCCTGGCCGCCTGCATCGCGGGACACCGCAGCGCCGAGCCCGGCCACGTGGCCGCCCTCAACAAGCTGGGCCTGCGCCCCCTGGTCGACCTCGACCTGCGCCTCGGCGAGGGCACCGGCGCACTGCTCGCGCTGCCGCTGGTGCAGAGCACGGCGCGGGCGATGCACGAGGTGGCGACGTTCGACTCGGCGGGCGTCACCGAGAAGTAGCCGAGAAGCAGCCGGGAGGAGCGTCGGCCGGGGTGGGCACGGGCGGGACGGGCACCGTCGCCGTCGGGCCCACCCCGGCCGACGGACCCACCCCCGCCGTACGCTGAACCCCGCCTCTAGAATCCGCACGTCAGGGCCGCTCCAGTGCCGTAGCGCCCCCCCGCGCCGTACCCCCGCACGCCGCTCGTACGAGGAGCCGTACCCTCATGGCCGAACACCCCGCCTACCCCGTGGGCCTCCGTCTCACCGGCCGCCGAGTGGTCGTGCTCGGCGGCGGCCAGGTCGCCCAGCGCCGCCTCCCCGCCCTGGTCGCGGCCGGCGCCGACGTCCTCCTCGTGTCCCCCGAGGCGACCCCCTCCGTCGAGGCGATGGCCGACGCGGGCGAGATCACCTGGGAGCGGCGCGGATACGCCGACGGCGACCTCGCGGACGCCTGGTACGCCCTGATCGCCACCAGCGACCCCGACGCCAACGAGCGGGCCTCCGCCGAGGCCGAGCGGCACCGCGTCTGGTGCGTCCGCTCCGACGACGCCGACCGGGCCACCGCCTGGACCCCGGCGACCGGACGCAGCGAGGGCGTCACGGTGGCCGTCCTCACCACCGACGCCAAGGGCCGCGACCCCCGCCACACCGCCGCCGTCCGCGACGCCGTGGTCGAGGGCCTGCGCGACGGCACCCTCGTCGCCCCGCACCACCGCACCCGGACCCCCGGCGTCGCCCTGGTCGGCGGCGGCCCCGGCGACCCGGACCTGATCACCGTGCGCGGCCGCCGCCTGCTCGCCGAGGCCGACGTCGTCATCGCCGACCGGCTCGGCCCGCGCGACCTGCTCGCCGAACTGCCGCCGCACGTCGAGGTGATCGACGCGGCGAAGATCCCCTACGGCCGTTTCATGGCCCAGGAGGCCATCAACAACGCGCTGATCGAACACGCCAGGCAGGGCAAGTCGGTGGTCCGGCTCAAGGGCGGCGACCCGTACGTCTTCGGCCGCGGCATGGAGGAGCTCCAGGCGCTCGCCGAGGCGGGCATCCCCTGCACCGTCGTCCCCGGCATCTCCAGCTCCATCTCGGTGCCGGGCGCGGCCGGCATCCCGGTCACCCACCGCGGTGTGGCCCACGAGTTCACCGTGGTCAGCGGCCATGTCGCCCCCGACGACGAACGCTCCCTGGTCGACTGGCCGTCCCTGGCGAAGCTGACCGGCACGCTGGTCGTCCTCATGGGCGTCGACAAGATCGGACGGATCGCCGAGACCCTGGTGGCGCACGGAAAGTCCCCGGACACCCCGGTCGCCCTGGTCCAGGAGGGAACCACGGCCGCCCAGCGCCGGGTCGACGCCACCCTGGCCACGGTCGCCGAGACGGTCGTCGCGCAGGAGGTCAGGCCGCCGGCCGTCATCGTGATCGGCGAGGTCGTCGGCGTGGGCCCGCACGGGGCGGTGTGACATGGCCGAACTCATCACCGTCTCGGACCCCGGCGACCCGCGCCTGCACGACTACACGGGTCTGACCGACGTGGAGCTGCGCCGCAGGCGCGAACCCGCCGAGGGGCTGTTCATCGCCGAGGGCGAGAAGGTCATCAGACGGGCCAAGGACGCGGGCTACGCGATGCGGTCCATGCTGCTCTCGCCCAAGTGGGTCGACGCCATGCGCGACGTCGTCGACGAACTCCCGGCCCCGGTCTACGTGGCCGACCCGGAGCTCGCCGAACAGGTCACCGGCTACCACGTGCACCGGGGGGCGCTCGCCTCCATGCAGCGCAGGCCGCTGCCCGCGGCGACCGACCTGCTGCGGACCGCCCGCCGGGTCGTGATCATGGAGTCGGTCAACGACCACACGAACATCGGTGCGATCTTCCGCTCGGCGGCCGCCCTCGGCATGGACGCGGTCCTGCTCTCCCCGGACTGCGCCGACCCGCTCTACCGCCGCAGCGTGAAGGTCTCCATGGGCGCGGTCTTCTCCGTGCCGTACGCCCGGCTGGACCCCTGGCCCCAGGGGCTGGGCCCGGTCCGCGAGGCGGGCTTCACCCTCCTCGCCCTCACCCCCGACGAGAAGGCCCGGTCACTCGACGAGGCCGCGCCCCACCGGATGGACCGCGTGGCCCTGATGCTGGGTGCGGAAGGGAGCGGGCTGTCCACCCGGGCCCTGGCCGCCGCCGACGAGTGGGTCCGCATCCCGATGTCGCACGGCGTCGACTCCCTCAACGTGGGCGCCGCGGCGGCGGTCGCCTTCTACGCCGTGGCCACGGGGCGGCCGCAGGAGTAGGGACGGCCTTTCAGCCGTCCTGCTCCAGGGTCGAGACGTACCGCTCGGACATGAGTCCGCCCTCGTCCAGCGGTTCGTGGCCGCCGCCCGGCACCTGCTCCTGCCGCTGCTCCCGCACCCCGTCCCCGTCGCCGCCGAGTCCCCGTGACGGCCCCTGGCAGCCCTGCACCAGGGCGATGCCGAGCGCGACCACCAGCGTCACGACGACGAACACGAACAACCGCTGCCTGAGCAGCCGCGGATTGGCCGGACGCAGACCGGTGCCCGTCGTCCGGGGCCCCTGGCGCCGGGGGCCGGCGCCGGACCGGACAGGGGTCCGGGACACGGGGGTGGGCCGGGCGCCGGACCGGGACGGCGTGCCACCGCGCGAGGCGCCGCCGCGGGACGTGCCGCCGCCCCGCGACGGCGGCACGCCGCGGGTGCCGCGCCGGGGCGTGGACCCGCCCCCCGTCGCGGGGGAGCCCCGTCCGGCGGCCGCACCGCGCGGCGCGGGAGTCCCCTGGCCCGGCTGGGTGCCGCGACGGCCCGGCCGCCGTCCCTGAGCGCGGTCCGGGCGGGAGTCAGGGGAGGTGTCGGCGAGGCGTCCGGTGAGTCGTTCCGCCTCGGCGGCGCGCGGCGCGGGCGGCCGGACGTCGGCCAGGCCCTGGGCCTCCCGGGCCGCGATCTCCTTGAGCCGCAGCGAGAGTTGGAGCGTGCTGGGCCGCTCCTCGGGGTCCTTCGCCAGACAGGCGCGGACGAGCGGGGCCAGGGCGTCCGGAACGCCGTGCAGCTGTGCCTCCTCGTGCACGACGCGGTACAGCATCACCTCGGAACTGCCGTGGCCGAAGGGGGAGTCGCCCATCGACGCGTACGCGAGCGTGGCACCCAGCGAGAACACGTCCGTGGCCGGGGTGACGGCGGCGCCGCGCACCTGCTCCGGGGCGAGGAAGCCGGGCGAGCCGACCGCGGTGCCGACGTGCGTGAGCGTCGAGGCGCCGGTCGCCCAGGCGATGCCGAAGTCGATGATCCGCGGTCCCTTCGGGGACAGCAGGATGTTGGACGGCTTCAGGTCCCGGTGCACCACGCCGGCCTCGTGCACGGCGACCAGCCCCTCGGACAGGGCCGCGCCGATGGAGGCGACCTCGGCCGCGCGGAGCGGCCCCTCGCCGGCGACCTTGTCGTGCAGGGACGGGCCGGGCACGTACTGCGTGGCGAACCAGGGCCGGTCCGCGTCGAGATCGGCGGCCACCAGCCGTGCCGTGCAGCCCCCGCGGATGCGCCGGGCCGCCGAGACCTCGCGCGCGAACCGCGAGCGGAACTCCTGGTCCTCCGCCAGATCGGGTCGGATGACCTTCAGCGCGACCCGCTGCCCCTTCTTGTCGGAGCCCAGGTAGACCACGCCCATCCCGCCCGCGCCGAGCCGTCGGTGAAGCCTGAAAGAGCCGACGACGCGCGGGTCCTCGCGCCTCAGGCGCATCATCGCCATGTTCATCCCCGCTGCCCGGTCCTGTGACGTGCCACAGCTTACGTTTCCCCGGCCGCCCGTGCGCAGAGGCCGCGCCCTCTCGGACCGATCGATTGTCAGTGCCGGGTGGGAGACTTGAAGGGTGGTCAGGGAGCGCGCGGGCGGGCCGGGCCCACGCGGTGCATGATCCCAACGACCCGACACCGAAGGGGGATTGATCGCGTGAAGGGTGATCGCGTGGAGATAGTCGTGGACGCGGGGGACACGACGCGCACGTACGAGGTGGTGGCGAGCCGGGCCGGGCGCCGGGTGGAGACGGCGGTCCGCCGGGGGGTGGTGGAAGTGAGCGAAGTCACCCGAACCGGGGCAGTCGTGCGGACGGCCCGCTTCATGGCGAACCGGGTGCTCGCCCTGGTGGAGCAGCCGGTGCCGCGGGAGGACACCTCGGAGAAAGCCGGACAGAGCGGTCGGCCCTTCCGGGATGTCCCTGAGACGTAGGACCCCGTCTCCACCCAGGGGAGTACACCGCAGGTCACGGCTCATCCTCCGGGAGGCCCGGCAATCGGTACGAGGGCATGACGTCCGGGGAGCGCCGGGCCCCTAGATTTGAGGTCAAGCGGCGGGTGCAGCACTCGTCCCCCGAGGTCGGACGCCCGCCGCTGCCGACGACAGCACACGACAACACGGCAGCACGACAACCGAAACGGTCAGGAGAGGGGCCATGGCCCACACGGCACCGCGGACACTGGTCCGCACGCGGGAACGGATGGCGGACACCGCCGTGTTCCGGCCGCGCCGCGAGGGCCGCCGCCACCCGCTGGTGGCGACGCTGATGGCCCTTCCCCTGGCGGTCCTGCTCCTCCTCGTCTTCGACGGGTGGGAGACGGTGGCCACACAGGCGTCGTCCGTGGGCGAGATGCTGGGGCGCTGAGCGGCGACCCCAGGCCCGGAAGAGCGGTCCGGGCGGGGACATCCACCCGTGAAACCCCGTGGGGACGGGGGTGCGGCGGACGGCACAGATGCCGGCGCAGCTGGGGAGCTGCGCCGGCATTGCTTTTGCCTCCGGCGGGCCGGCGGAGGCACCGCGCCCCTCCGCGTACCCTCCCTCCAGACCCGCGCCCCAGGGAGCCCCATGACCGCCGACGCCCTCCTCCCCGACCTCACCGCCCGCGTCAGAGGCGTGGCCCACGCACGCACCCCCGCCTGCCCCTGCGGTGCGACCGGCACCCTGGCCGACCGCCCCGACGGCACCGTCGTACGCCACGCGGACACCGTCGCGAAGGCCCACGCCCCGGACGCCGACCCCGTGGAACTGGCCCGGCGCCTCACCGTGGCCGCGCGCCTCCCGGACGTCTTCCTGCCCCCGCTCGGTCCGGGCCCGGTCGGCCTGCACGGCCGGCTCGTGACCTTCTGGCCGTACGGCACACCGGTCGACCCGGAGGATCCCGACACCGCCCCGTGGGAGGCCGCCGCCGCCCTGCTCGCCCTGCTGCACCGCACCCCCGCCCCCGTGCCGCTGTCCGCCATGCGGGGCCCGGCCAAGGCGGCCCGCGCCGTCACCCGGCTGCGGGCACTCGGCTCCGCCCCGGCCGCCGTCCCCGTCCTGCGCGCCTGGGCCGCCCTGCCCCCGTGGGCCCGCGCCGAGGCCCCGATGCCGGACCGCACCACCCTCTGCCACGGCGATCTCCACCTGGGGCAGCTCGTGCGTCTCCCCGGCGGTTCCTGGCGGCTGATCGACGTCGACGACCTGGGGGTGGGCGTCCCCGCCTGGGACCTGGCGCGTCCGGCGGCCTGGTACGCCTGCGGGCTGCTGCCGGGGGAGGAGTGGGGACGGTTCCTCGACGCCTATCGCGCCGCGGGCGGGCCGGCCGTCCCCGGCGACGGCGACCCCTGGGCCGTTCTGGACGTCCCGGCCCGTGCCCTCACCGTGCAGACCGCCGCGCGGATGATCGCCAAGGCCACGGCGGACGGGCGGTCCCCGGACGAGGTGGAGCAGTCCGTGATCGACGCCTGTGCGCGCATGGCCGCGCTCCCGCCCCGGTCGACGCACACGTCCACGGACTAGGGTGCAACCGAGCGAAGCCGGACGGAGTCTGTCCTGGCGACGTGTGAAGCAGGGCCGACCGGCGAGGAGTCGAATCGATCATGCAGTGTCCGAAGTGCCGTGCGCCGATGCACAGCTACAACCGCAACGGTGTCCAGATCGAGCAGTGCAGCGGGTGCCGGGGGATCTTCCTCGACTACGGCGAGCTGGAGTCGCTGACCCGGCTGGAGGCCCAGTGGGCCCAGCCCGCACCGCCCGCTCCGCCCGCCGCTCCGCAGGCGTATCCGGCGGCCCCGCCGCCTCCCGCGTGGGGCGCCCCGCACGGTGGCCACCACGGTCACCGCCGCCACAAGAGCTTCGGCCACATGCTGTTCTCGTCCTGAAGGCCCGAGGACGACCGAGCCCCCGGCCGCTGTCGCGACCGGGGGCTCCGGTGTGATGTGGACGATACTGGGATTGAACCAGTGACCTCTTCCGTGTCAGGGAAGCGCTCTCCCGCTGAGCTAATCGTCCTCGGGACCACGACCACTCCGAGGAGCGGATCACGGGCACTGCGTGCGCGATACTGGGATTGAACCAGTGACCTCTTCCGTGTCAGGGAAGCGCTCTCCCGCTGAGCTAATCGCGCGGGGGATCCGAAGATCCAGTGGACGATACTGGGATTGAACCAGTGACCTCTTCCGTGTCAGGGAAGCGCTCTCCCGCTGAGCTAATCGTCCTTGGAGGTGGAGACGGGATTTGAACCCGTGTAGACGGCTTTGCAGGCCGTTGCCTCGCCTCTCGGCCACTCCACCAGGAGTGCAGGGGACCGGGAAGCCCCCTCTTCCTGCGAGCGGACGACGAGGCTCGAACTCGCGACCTCAACCTTGGCAAGGTTGCGCTCTACCAACTGAGCTACGTCCGCCTGTCGTTTCGGTCGGCTTGCGCTTCCCGGCGACGAGTTGAACTCTAGCGGATTCCGGGGCCAGTACAAAAACGCGTTTGTGCAGCGTGCTGCGTTGCGCCTGTTCACGGACCCGGCCGGGGCGCCCGGACGGGCCGGGCCGGGCCGCCGGGAGGGCGCCCGCCATAGACTCGTCGCGTGCCTGACCTCCCACCTCTCGCCCGTTTCGGCAACCGCGTCGCCACCGGGCTCCTCGACGTCACCGACGACCCCGCGGCCCTGGACTCCACCGGGTTCTGGGCCGTCGTCGCCGGCTTCGAGGGCCGTCTGACCTGCGCCCGCTTCCGGGACGTCCGGGAGCAGCCGGTGCCGGTGCCCCGGCCGGGGGCCTGGCGGGGGCCGGGCGTCGCCGAGTGGACGTCCTCGCTGGACCGCGCCGCGTACACGGCGGCCGTCCGCCGCGTCCGCGAGCACATCGCCGCCGGCGAGGTCTACCAGGCGAACCTCTGCCGCGTGCTGTCCGCGCCCGTGCCGTCCGGCGCCGACGTGGACGCCCTCACGGCCCTGCTGGCCCGGGGCAACCCGGCGCCGTATGCAGGAACGATTCGCCTGCCCGGGCACGGGGTGGAGATCGCCACCGCGTCGCCCGAGCTGTTCCTGCGCCGCGACGGGCGTGTCGTCGAGTCCGGACCGATCAAGGGCACCGGGCGCACCGAGGCGGACCTCCTGGAGAAGGACTACGCCGAGAACGTCATGATCGTCGACCTGGTCCGCAACGACATCGGGCGGGTCTGCGCCACCGGCACCGTGACGGTGCCGGACCTGTGCGCCGTCGAGAAGCACCCGGGGCTGGTCCACCTCGTGTCGACGGTCCGGGGCGAGCTGCGCCCCGGCGCCGGCTGGCCCGAGCTGCTCGCCGCCGCCTTCCCGCCCGGCTCCGTCACCGGCGCGCCCAAGTCGAGCGCACTGCGGATCATCGACGCGCTGGAGACGGCGCCCCGCGGTCCCTACTGCGGAGGCGTCGGCTGGGTCGACGCCGACCGCGGCGCCGGAGAGCTGGCGGTGGGCATCCGCACCTTCTGGATCGACCGGGACGCCGGCGGCGGTGCCGTCCTGCGGTTCGGCACCGGCGCCGGGATCACCTGGGGCTCCGACCCCGAGGGGGAGTGGCGGGAGACCGAACTGAAGGCTTCCCGGCTGCTCGCGGTAGCGTCGGGGACGTACGAGGTGAGTGAAGGGACCTAAGAGGTGAAGATCTGGCTCGACGGCGGGCTGCAGGACATCGAGTCCGCCCGCGTCTCCGTCTTCGACCACGGACTGACCGTGGGCGACGGCATCTTCGAGACGGTGAAGGCCGTGGACGGCCGTCCGTTCGCGCTCACCCGGCATCTCGACCGGCTGACCCGGTCCGCCCGGGGACTCGGGCTGCCCGACCCCGACCTGGACGAGGTCCGCCGCGCCTGCGCCGCCGTCCTCGAGGCCAACCCGATGCCGCTCGGCCGGCTGCGCATCACCTGCACCGGAGGCCACGGCCCGCTCGGCTCCGACCGCGGCGAGCACGGTCCGACCCTCGTGGTCGCCCTCGGGGAGACCACCCGCCGCCCCGACTCCACCGCCGTCGTCACCGTGCCCTGGACCCGCAACGAGCGCGGCGCGCTCACCGGCCTGAAGACCACCTCGTACGCCGAGAACGTCGTCGCCCTCGCCCGCGCCCGGGAACGGGGCGCCTCCGAGGCGCTGTTCGGCAACACCGTCGGACAGCTCTGCGAGGGCACCGGGTCCAACGTCTTCGTCGTCCTCGACGGAGAGATCCACACCCCGCCGCTCGCCTCCGGCTGCCTCGCGGGCGTCACCCGCGCCCTGACCGTGGAGTGGACCGGCGCCAAGGAGACCGACCTGCCGCTGGACGTGCTGGAACGGGCCGAGGAGGTCTTCCTCACCTCCACCCTGCGCGACGTGCAGGCGGTGCACCGCGTCGACGACCGCGAACTGCCCGGCGCCCCGGGCCCGGTGACCGCCAAGGCCATGCGGATCTTCGACGAGCGCTCGGGCGCCGACCTCGATCCGTGACGGCCGCGGCGGCCCGGATATTCGGCTGAACCGGGGCGCGGCAGCGGGTAGAACACCCGTGATGACCACGACCCTGCGGCCGACCGAGCCGCTTCAGCAGAACCCCGACGGCACGCGCTCGCGCCGCTACCAGGTGTGCGTCAACAGCCGTCCCGTCGGGGCGGTCCACCTCGGCACGCACCCCGTCTTCGGTGACGCCGTGGCCCGGATCACGAGCCTGCACATCGAGGAACCGGACCGTCGGCGCGGCCGGGGCACGGTGGCCGCGCTCGCGGCGGAGGAGGTGGTGCGCGGCTGGGGGTGCCGCCGCATCGAGGTGGCCGTCCCCGCCGACGCCGGACCGGCCCTCCGCCTCGCCACGGCGCTCGGCTACGTCGTGCGCAGCCGCGGCATGGAGAAGCCGCTCGGCGACACCCCGCCCGCTCTCCCGGAGGGCAGCGGGGCGCGGCCGATGACCGACGCCGAGTACGGGCCGTGGAAGGCCAGGGGCGACGAGAAGTACGCGCGGGACTGGATCGCGCGCGGGGTGCCCGAGGCCGAGGCGCGGGCCAAGGCGGAGAGGGACAACGCCGTCCTGCTGCCCGAGGGCCGCGCCACCGGGGGCATGCTCTTCAGCGTCCTGGAGCACGAGGGCACGCCCGTGGGCACCCTGTGGCTCTCGGTGCGCGAGGAGCACGGCTACGTCTTCGACGTCGAGACCGACGCCGCCCACCGCGGCCGGGGACACGGACGCTCCCTCATGCTGCTCGCCGAGGCCCAGGCGATCGCCGCGGGCAAACGGACCCTCGGCCTCAACGTCTTCGCGGGCAACACGCCGGCCGAGCGGCTCTACGCGTCACTCGGCTACGGGACGGTCGGGTACGCGATGTACAAGACGCTGCTGTAGCCGGTGAGGCTCCCGGACCACCGCTCCTGAGCGGCGGGCGGGAGCGGACCCGCGCACCGGCACGCACCGTGTCCGCGGTTCGAGCCGGGCGGGCGGAGCCCTGACGACCTGCCCCGTGGCCGCGGCCGGAGAGCGGCGGGAGGCCCTGAGCCGCCCGGCGGCGCGCAGGCCCCGGGAGCCGGCCGTCACGCGATCGGGCCCAGCCGCCCCCGGGCACGCCGCGACCGCGTGGCCGTCAGCCCTCCCGGCCGGCCAGCAGCCGGTCCGCGATCTCCTCGACGCGCTCGCGCAGGCCCTCCTGGCTCTTGCCGCCGTCGAGGCGCTCACCGCCGATGACGTAGGTCGGGGTGCCCGTCACCCCGATCGCCTTGCCCTCGGCCTGGTCCGCGTCCACGACCAGGATGTGTCGCCCGTCGATCAGTGCGGTGTCGAACTCCTCGGCGTCCAGACCGAGTTCCCGGGCGACCTCGACCAGGAAGGGTTCCCCCCGGCGGTCCAGCTCCTCGACCCGGCCCAGCACCGCCTCGACGTAGGGCCAGCCCTGTCCCTGCTCCAGCGCCTCCTCGGCGGCCTGGGCGGCGGCGAAGGAGTGCTTGTGCTTCTCCAGCGGGAAGTGCCGCAGCCGCAGCTCCAGACGGTCCCCGTAGCGGGCGCGCAGGGCGCGGAGGTCGTCGAGGGCGTCGCGGCAGTCCGGGCACTGGAGCTCGCACCACACGTCGAGGACGGGGGCGGCGGGGCGGTCGGGGGAGGAGTCGCTCATGGCCACAGTCTCCCAGTCCCGCCCGGGTCCACCCAATCGGACCCCGCGCGGTCCCGGAAACCCCGGAACCGTTCCCGGCCGGTCGTACGCCACCACCGGCACCTGCGGAGGAGTCGACCCGGAGATGTCCCTGATGTCCGGCCGGAGCATGGCCCGGCGGGGTCCGGCAGGTGCAGGATGGAAGGGACGAAGCACCCGCTGCGACCGCACGCCGCCTGGAGGACCGGATGATTGCCGAGACCGTCTGTTCCGCCGTCTCCGCGGCGGGCCTGGGCATCGCGGTGGTCACGGCCTACCGCAAGCGCTTCCTCGCCGCGGCCCGCATCGCCGCCTACGCGCTCGTCCCCGTCGGTCTGGTGATGACCGGCGTCGTCGACTGGCTGGCCGACACCGCCTTCAGCCCGACGGCCTGGGCGGGCTTCGGCGTGCTGGGTCTGTCCTGGGTGCTGTTCGCGACCACGCGTACCGTGGAGCGCCGACGCGGTGGCACGCGCAAGGAGCGCAAGGCGGCCCGGGCGGCGGCACAGCCGGAGACGGTGGCCCCGGCGGCCTCGGCGCCCTCCCTGGGGCAGGGCTCCCGCCCGGCGACCCGGCCCGCGCCCGCCTCCCGGGGCGACGACGACTTCAGCGACATCGAGGCCATCCTCAAGAAGCACGGCATATGACGGTGCGCCTGACCGCGGGCGACGGGCGTGAGCGGGCTGAAACGTCATAGGGGATCCCGCGGCGTCCGGAAGTGATCACAACCCGATCCGTAGATCACGGAATCGGCGAACCCGCGTTCACCCCGTGCGTCTTGATCGCCTCCAACGCTCCCGATGCGTCATCATCGCCGCGAGATGCTGGACACGAAACAGAGCGATGCCGCGCCGCCTCAGGACGAGCCGCGTGGATGCCTCTTCGCCCTATCCCAGCCACCGCTGATGATCTTCCTTGCGGTGATCGGGTGTCTGCTGCTCACGGCTGCCCTGCACGACCTGCTGTGGCTGTGAGCCGTACCCGCGGTACCCGGCGTCACCCGTCGGGACCGCGTCGGCACGGCACAGGGAAGCGCCGGGAGAACCCGCCCACCGGCCCCGTGCCCCTTGTTCCGGGACCTCGGTTCCGGGACCTCCGTCCAGGGGCCTCGCCGGGCTGCCCGGACGGTCAGCCCGCCGCCTCCTTGCGCCGCGCCCGGTACGCGGCGACGTGCAGGCGGTTGCCGCAGGTGCGGCTGTCGCAGTAGCGGCGCGAGCGGTTGCGGGAGAGGTCGACGAAGGCGTGCCGGCAGTCCGGGGCCTCACAGCGCCGCAGGCGCTCCTGCTCGCCCGCGACCACGAAGAACGCCAGCGCCATCCCGCAGTCGGCGGCCAGGTGGTCGGCGACGGAGGCGCCGGGCGCGAAGTAGTGCACGTGCCAGTCGTAGCCGTCGTGGTCCGTGAGCCGGGGGGTGGTGCCCGCGGCCGCGATCAGCTCGTTGATCAGCCCGGCGGCGCTGCGGGCGTCGGGAGCGGCGAACACCGCCGCGAACCGGCCGCGGATCTTGCGCACCGCGGCCAGATCGAGCTCCGTGAGCACTCCGACCTCGCTGACCTCGTGCTTCTGCACGAAAACCTCGAGAGCCGCGACATCCGGCAGTCCGTCCGGCGTCGCGTCGTCCTCCGGCGCGGTGTTCACCAGATCCACCACGGTGTCCAGCGCGCACCGGGTGTCGTGGGTGATCAGCACGATTCGCTCCCTGGCCTGGGGGTCGGGCGGGCGCCCGTCGATGCTGGCCGATGGTAGTGGCTCCGGCAAGCACCGCACCGCCCCCGCTCCGCACATGGCTTCGAATACAACGTCGGAGCACCCCGTGGCGTTCCCGAGCCGTCACACAGCGCACGCGGTCGGTCGTGGCGGGTGCACGGCACAACGGCGCCGCCCGCGGGAGGTCCCCACGACGCCGGCGCCGGTGTATGCCGTATGCGGTTGTCCGTGATGCGGCTGTGTCCGGGCCCGAGCCGTCTCCCCGAGTCGACGGCGCCGGGCGGCTTGCCGAGCCTCGCCTAGCTTTCCGCCAGGATGTGCGAGAGCTCCTGGTCGAGATCGAAGTGCCGGTGCTCCGTGCCGGGGGGCACGGCGGCGTCGGTGCGCTTCAGGAAGGACTCCAGAGCCCGTGCCGGGGCCTCGAGCAGTGCCTCCCCCTCCGGCGAGCTCAGGGCGATGCAGACGACGCCCTGACCGTGGCTGCGCGACGGCCAGACGCGGACGTCGCCGGTGCCCGTGGGACGGTGCAGTCCCTCGGCGAGGAGGTCGCGGGCGAACACCCACTCGACGGTCTCCTCGGCTCCGGTGTGGAAGGTGGCGTGCACGGCGTAGGGGTCGGCCGTGTCGTACCGCAGGCCTGCGGGGACAGGCAGGGAGGACTCGCTCGACACAACGAGGCGCAGGTGCAGCTCGCAGCTGACCGTGGTGTTCATAAGCGCCAGGGCCTTTCGCTCAGTGTGCGCTCGGGGATTCGCACGTCGGCGAAATCGACATGCCACCTACGGTGCCGTTGTAAACCCCTCTGAGTGTTTTGCGTGCGTTTACGTAACTCTTCCGGCCGAGAGGTCGCCCACGGCGTGCACCCATTCCGGTGATGTGTTTCGCTCAGGTAGGGTTTGGCTGCATGAACACGGGGAGTAACAAGCCTGGCGAAGCCGCCGTGGCGGCTCACGGGGTGACAGTGGACGAAGGCCAGGACGAGGCGCGAGGGCTCGGCTCGCGGGCACCGGAATTCATCAAGGCGCGTCGCGTCCTGCACCTGAGCTGGCAGGTCGGCGTCTTCATCGTCGGCCTCGCGGTCGTGGTGGCCGGCGCCGCGATGCTGGTGCTGCCCGGGCCGGGCTGGGTGGTGATCTTCGGCGGCATGGCGATCTGGGCGACCGAGTTCGTCTGGGCCCAGCTGGTGCTCCGGTGGACCAAGCGCAAGGTCACCGAGGCGGCGCAGCGCGCGCTCGACCCCAAGGTGCGGCGCCGGAACATCATCCTGACCACGATCGGTGTGGTGATCGTGGCGGCGCTGGCCGGGGTCTATCTGTGGAAGTTCGGCCTTCAGATGCCCTGGAAGATCGAGGACCAGTGATCCCCGGCGGGGGTGCGGTGATCCGGCCCCCGCCGGTCACGGGCACCCCCTGACATGGGGTAATGTTCTTCCTGCACCCGGGCGATTAGCTCAGTGGGAGAGCGCTTCGTTCACACCGAAGAGGTCACTGGTTCGAACCCAGTATCGCCCACCGGACCACACGGCGGCCCGGCTCACGAGACGTGAGCCGGGCCGCCGTGGTGTACGGGGCGGGGCCCCGCTTCCTTTGCGCCCGCTCCCTCCGCGCCCGCTCCCTGTGCGTCCGCCGCCGGTGTCGTCCGGGGCCCGGGGGGCGGCCGAGCCGTTCCGCTTCCGGCCGTCTTCATCCAACCGTGACCTTCCGCGGCGCCCTCCCGGTCCGGTCCGCCGACGTTCGGTCGGTCGACCACGGGGTGCCGACCTGCGGGTTTCGCCGCACGCACGAGCGCGCGGCCGAAGCGGTCGCCCTTCTCGCGCGGTCCGGGCGGTCGGCAATTCCTGTCCGAATCATTGACGTGCCCGTAGGCCCTCCGTAACTTGTGCCAGCAAGCGCTTACTTGAAACGATTCATGAGGCGGACGCGAACGGCGCGGGGAGGCTCACATGCAGCAGGGCGACAGGGTGGAGAGGCGGACGATCCTCAAAGCGGCGGGGGCCTCGCTGGCCGTCGCGGGGCTCGGTGCGACGGCCACCGCGTGTGGCGGCGGCAGCGGTTCCGGAGACGGGACGGTCACACTCCGTTACGCGTGGTGGGGCGGCGAGCCGCGCACCATCGCCATCAAGAAGACGATCGCGCTCTTCGAGAAGAAGTTCCCGAAGATCAAGATCAAGCCTGAATTCACCGACTACGAGGCGTTCTGGGAGAAGTTCCAGACCCAGGCCTCCGGCGGGAATCCGCCGGACGTTTTCCAGAATGCGGTCGGCTTCCTGCGTAAGTACGACAAGCGCGGTGTCCTGCTGGACCTCAAGGCGCAGGCGGACGCCGGGAATCTGAGCCTGGACAACTTCCGCAACGGCGTGCTGGCGAACGGTCAGGTCGACGGCAAGCAGATCGCCGTCCCCGTCGGCGCCAACACCATGGCGCTCGTCATCGACCTCAAGGCGTTCGAGAAGGCCGGGGTGGAGGCGAAGTTCGGCTGGACCTGGGACGAGTACTTCGACGCGCTGCAGACGATCCAGGACAAGCTGAGGATCGCCGGTGACACCGGCTACTTCAGCATCATGTACCTCTACGACCTCTACCTGCGCCAGAACGGCAAGGCCTTCTTCACGGACACCGATCTCGGCTTCACCGAGGACGACCTGACGCAGTGGTGGGAGGACGGCTACAAGCGCGTGCGGTCCGGGCTCGTCGCCGACCCGAAGAAGGTCGAGCAGGTCAAGCCCAAGTCGGCGCTCTCGGCGGGCCTCGCCGCGTCCGAGTTCACCTGGGACAACTTCTCCATCCGCTACGAGGGCGAGGGCGAGTCGGACTACGGGCTCGCGCCGATCCCCACCACGGACGGCAAGGCCACCGGCCAGTACCTCGGTTCGCTGATGCTGAGCGCCTTCTCCGGGACCAAGCATCCCAAGGAAGTGGCCCAGTTCATCGACTTCATGGTCCACGACCCCGAGGTCGGCAGGATCATGGGCTACGACCGCGGCATCCTCGCCACCACCGAGCAGTACGACGCGTTCAAGCCCACCGACGACAACAACAAGGGTGTCGCGGCCTACGAGGAAGAGGTCGCCGCGGCCGGCGTCCTCGGCAGGATCACCCCGCACCCGTCGGGCGCCGACGTCATCGAGGCGGCGTTCCTGCGTATCGGCGGCGAGGTCGCCCAGGGCAAGACCAAGCCGGCCGACGCCGCCAAGGCACTGTTCAGCGAGGCCAAGGCCGCGTTCGCCGGCTGAGGGGACGTACCACCATGACGCTCGTCAAGGAAGCGCCCGTGCGCCCGGCCGGGAAGCGGCCCGCCGCTCCCGCCGCCGGGCGGCGCGGGCGGCGCCGCGAGAATCTCGCCGGCTACCTCTTCATGTCGCCGTGGATCGCGGGGTTCCTGCTGCTCACGGCGGGGCCGATGATCGCGTCGCTGTACTACGCGTTCACCAGCTACAACCTGTTCACGCCGCCCCAGTGGGTGGGGCTGGACAACTTCACGACGATGTTCCAGGACCCGCGCTGGCAGAAGTCGGTCGAGGTCACGCTCCAGTACGTCGTCGTGGCGACCCCCCTGAAGCTGCTGCTCGCGCTCGGCGTCGCGCTGCTGCTCGCGCAGAAGCGGCGCGGACAGGGCCTGTACCGGGCCGCGTTCTACATGCCCTCGCTCATCGGCGCCAGCGTCTCCGTCGGTTTCGTGTGGCGGGCGCTGTTCTCGGACGACGCGATCGTGGACCGTACGCAGAAGGTCTTCGGTCTCGACGTGGGCGGCTGGATCGGCAACCCGGACTACGTCATCTACGCCCTGGTGGCCCTGAGCATCTGGCAGTTCGGCGCGCCCATGGTCATCTTCCTGGCCGGCCTCAAGCAGGTCCCGCAGGAACTGTACGAGGCCGCCGAGGTGGACGGGGCCGGACCGTTCAGGCGGTTCTGGAACATCACGCTGCCGATGATCTCCCCGGTGCTGTTCTTCAACGTGCTGCTGGAGTCCATCCACGCGTTCCAGGTGTTCGGCTCCGCCTACGTCGTCTCCGACACCCGGTGCGGGCCCGCCGACGCCACGCTCGTCTACACCTGCTACCTCTACCAGAAGGGCTTCAAGGAGGCCCAGATGGGCTTCGCCTCCGCGATGGCCTGGACGCTGGTGATCGCGGTGGCGCTCGTGACGGCGGTCCTGTTCTGGTCGCAGAAGAAGTGGGTGCACTACGAGGAGGCCGCCAAGTGACCAGTGCCACCAGCCCCGCCCTGCACACCGCGAACGAGCGGCGGCGCTTCGGATCGATCGCCTGGCACGCGGGGGCGCTCCTCGTCCTCGCGGTCGTCCTCTATCCCGTGATCTGGGTGGTCGGCGCCTCGTTCAAGCCGAGCAAGGACATCATCGCCAGCCTCGACCTGCTGCCCACCGAGCCGGTCTGGGCGAACTTCTCCGGGCTCGCCGACGGCATCTCCGGCATCCCGATCAGCAGCTTCTTCTGGAACTCGCTGATGTACGCGGTCCTCGCCGTGGTCGGTGTCGTGCTGTCCAGCTCGCTGACCGCGTACGCCTTCGCCAAGATCCGGTTCGCCGGGCGGAACCTGCTCTTCACGCTGATGATCGGCACGCTGCTGCTGCCGTACCACGTGCTGCTCATCCCGCAGTACGTGCTCTTCCGCAACATGGAGCTCACCGACACCCTGGTGCCGCTCGTCGCGGGCAAGTTCCTGGCCACGGAAGCCTTCTTCGTGTTCCTGATGGTGCAGTTCATGCGCGGACTGCCCAGGGAACTGGACGAGGCCGCCAAGCTCGACGGCTGCGGTCATCTGCGCACCTACTGGTCGATCGTGCTGCCGCTGAGCCGGCCCGCGGTCATCACCAGCGCGATCTTCACCTTCATCAACGCCTGGAACGACTTCATGGGGCCGTTGATCTACCTCAACACCCCCGAGAAGTACACGGTCTCGCTCGGCCTGATGATGTTCCGCGACCAGGAGGGCATCTCGAACTACGGCAGCATGATCGCGATGTCGCTGGTGGCGCTGGTGCCGGTCATCGCCTTCTTCATGGCCTTCCAGCGCTATCTCATCGACGGCATGGCGACCTCCGGACTGAAGGGCTGAGGCGGTCACCATGGCGCAAGCACGCGTGAGGGCCCGCACCCCGCGCAAGGAGTCCGTGTTCGGCGAGCGCTTCGCGGTCTTCGCCGAGTGCCTGCTCACCGGCGTGTGGATCGCCGTGGCCTGTCTCGGGGTCGTCACCTACCCCGCGGCCTTCGCCGCCGGCGCGCGGCACCTGCGGCGCCGTACCACCCACCAGGGCGGCGGCCTGAGGGAGTTCGCCCTGGACTTCCGCACCGCCGTGCGCGGCGGGTGGGTCGTCGGGCTCGCCGGGTGGGCGGTGGCCGTCGCGGTGTGGGTGGACGTCCTGGCCGCGCGGGCCGGACTCCCCGGTGGGCCGCTCGTCGGGGCCGTCGGCGTCTTCGCGCTGATCGGAGCCGGTGTGGCCCTGCTGCGGGCGACCGCCGTCTGGGCGCCCGGCGCGGCCTGGCGGGCACTGCTCGCGGACGCCGGCCGGCGGGCCGTGCTCGATCCCGCCGGGTCCTTCCTGGTCGTCTGCGGGCTGGCCGTCGTGGCCCTGTCCGCGTGGTTCGTCCCGCCGCTGGCGGTCCCCGTGCTGGGGGCCGTCGCGGCGGCGGCCGTCGCCGTCGAGGAGCGGTACCGGCACCGCTGACGGGCGGTGCCCTCCTGCGAGGCCGGCGCTTCGGCGCCGCGCCTCTGCCTGTCATGCCCTTGACATCACCTTGCACCCCGCAACGGAAAGGAAAGGCCATGTCCCCCATCCCCCGCAGATCCCTGCTCAAGGCGGCCGCCGTCGCCGGAGCCGCCGCCCAGTTCAGCTGGGCCCTGGGAGCGCAGAACGCCGCCGCCGCGCCCCGCGCGGAAGCCGCCGACGCCGATCCGGTCACCCTCGACTGGCTGGAGGACGGCGGCCTCGGCGCGGCGCCCGGCTCCACCGTCGGCGTGCCCTGGCCCCAGGGCGCCCACCGGGAGGACCAGACCTTCGCGCTGACCGACGCCGACGGAAAGTCCGTCCCCGTGCAGTCCTGGCCGATCGCCTACTGGCCGGACGGGTCCCTCAAGTGGACCGCGCACGCGGTGAGTTCGGGCTCCGGCAAGCTGACCCTGGCCGCGGGGACGCCCGCCGCGCCGGAGCAGAGGGTCACCGTCGGCCGGCGCGGCGGCACCATCGACGTGTCGACCGGCGTCATCACCGCGAGGATCGGCACGTCCGGCACCACCGTCATCAAGTCGGTCACCCGCGGCTCGACGGAGATCGCCCGCAACGGCCGGCTCGTCCTGCTGCGCCAGCCCGAGTACGAGGACGGCGACCAGACCACGGTCAGGACGGAGCGCTTCGACGGGGCGATCTCCGACGTCACCGTCGAACAGCAGGGACCGGTCCGCGCGGTCGTCCGCATCGACGGCAGGCACCGCAAGGGCGACCGCAGACTGCTGCCCTTCTCCGTCCGCCTCTACTTCTACGCGGGCGCCGACTCCTTCCGCATGGTGCACACCATCACCTACGACGGGAGGCAGGAACCGGGAAAGGCGAGCGGCGACTTCGTCCGCGGCATCGGCGTCCGCTTCGGCGTGCCCCTGCGCGACGAGTCCTACGACCGCCACGTCCGCATCGGCGGCGAGGGCACCGGGATGCTGCGCGAGGCCGTCAAGGGCATCACCGGACTGCGCCGCGACCCGGGCACCGCCGTGCAGCAGGCCCAGTTCGAGGGGAAGAAGCTCCCCGACCCCTCCACCTGGGACCAGCGGGTCACCACCCGCCTGCAGTACATCCCCGAGTGGGGCGACTACACCCTCTCCCAGCTCTCCGCCGACGGCTTCACCCTGCGCAAGCGCACCAAGAAGGGCCACGGCTGGATCGGCGCGGGCGGCGGCCGGCGCGCCTCGGGCTTCGGCTACGTCGGCGGGGTCAGCGGCGGCCTCTCCTTCGGCCTGCGCGACTTCTGGGAGAAGCACCCCGCCCAGCTCGACGTCCGCGACGCCCACACCGACGAGGCCGAGGTCACCCTGTGGCTCTGGTCGCCGGAGGCGCAGCCCATGGACCTGCGCTTCTACCACGACGGCCTGGGCCAGGACACCTTCCCCGAGCAGCTCGAAGGACTCAACATCACCTACGAGGACTACGAGCCCGGGTTCGGCACCCCGTACGGCATCGCCCGCACCTCCGAACTCCTCTTCTGGGCCAACGAGTCCACCCCGAGCGCCGAGAAGCTCGCCGAACAGGTCGAGGCCGTCCGCGTCCTCCCGCAGCTCGCCGCCCCGCCCAAGCAGCTCATCGAGGCGGGCGTCTTCGGCAAGGGCCTGTTCTCCGAGCCGGACCGCTCCACCCCGGCCAAGGCGAAGATCGAGGACCACCTCGACTTCCTCTTCACCTACTACAAGGACCAGGTGGAGCAGCGCCGCTGGTACGGCTTCTGGGACTACGGCGACATCATGCACACCTACGACACCGTGCGGCACCAGTGGCGGTACGACGTCGGCGGCTACGCCTGGGACAACTCCGAGCTCTCGCCCGACCTGTGGCTCTGGTACGCGTACCTCAGGAGCGGCCGCGCCGACATCTTCCGCTTCGCCGAGGCGATGACCCGCCACACCGGCGAGGTCGACGTCTACCACCTCGGCAAGTGGGCCGGCCTCGGCACCCGGCACGGCGTCCAGCACTTCGCCGACAGCGCCAAGCAGCAGCGCATCGCCAACACCACCTACCGCCGCTACTACTACTTCCTCACCGCCGACGAACGCGTCGGCGACCTCATGCACGCCAACGTCGACTCCGACGAGACCTTCCTCGCCCTCGACCCCCTGCGCAAGATCCGCACCGAACCGTACACGCCCGACCGCAACGCCCTGTCCATCGGCTTCGGCACCGACTGGAGCGGACTGGTCTCCGCCTGGCTCACCGAGTGGGAGCGCAGGGGACCCAAGTGGGAGAAGGCGAAGGCACGCGTGCTCTCCACCATGGAGACCATCGCCGCCCAGCCCAACGGCTTCGTCCAGGGCAGCGGACTGTACGACCTCGACACCGGGAAGTTCGCCGTCGCCGACACCCCGAAGGTCGAGGTCTCCCACCTGTCGGCCGTCTTCGGCCTGAACGAGCTGTGCGCCGAGCTCATCGACCTGGTCGACATGCCGGAGTTCGAGGAGGCGTACTACGACTACTGCCGCTACTTCAACGCCACCAAGGCCGAGCAGGCGGCGCGCTACGGCTCGAACTTCGGCAGCCTGATCCTCTTCCAGGGCCACTCCCGCCTCGACGCGTACGCCGCCGTGC
Organism: Streptomyces griseomycini; assembly: GCF_014203535.1. GTDB lineage: Bacteria > Actinomycetota > Actinomycetes > Streptomycetales > Streptomycetaceae > Streptomyces > Streptomyces griseomycini. Next base: position 161,791 of record NZ_JACHJI010000008.1, on the reverse strand, counting down.
GGACCGGCGACGACAAGCTGGCCAAGAGGGCCTGGCAGAAGTTCTACGACTCCGACGGGTACAAGGAGTCGGCGCCCTGGCGGACGGAGAAGGTGAGCGGCCCGACGGCACTCGTCGCGGGCAGTGAGGCCCCCTGGGTGTCCACCAACGACACCGCGCTCTACGGCCTCGCCGCCATCGAGAACCTGGCGCTGCTGGGGGACCGGATGCCGTAGCGGAACGTTCCGGGCGCGGGCGGGCACACTCCGTACATGGACTGGAACCATTACCGATTCCGCAGTCTGTGGACCCTGCCCGCGCCCGCACCGGTGGTCTACCGGGTCCTGGAGCGGATCGAGGACTACCCCCTGTGGTGGCCCCAGGTGCGGGAGGTCGTCCGGCTCGACGACACCAGCGGGACCGTCCGGATCCGCTCCCTGGCGCCCTTCGACCTGAGGGCGACCCTGCGCGAGGGGCGGCGCGACGCGGAGGCCGGGATCCTGGAGGTGGGCCTGTCCGGGGACATCGACGGCTGGGCCCGCTGGACCGTCACCCGGCTGGGGCCCGGCGGCAGCCTCGCCCACTACGAGCAGGAGGTGGACGTCCGCAAGCCGCTGCTGCGGCGGCTCGCCGTGCCGGGGCGGCCCGTCTTCCGGGTCAACCACGCCCTGATGATGCGGGCCGGACGGCGCGGACTGGCCGCCCACCTGGAAGCGGTTTGAAGGAAGCGCGCCGAGACCTGTATTGTTCAGTGCGTTCCCGGGCGATTAGCTCAGTGGGAGAGCGCTTCGTTCACACCGAAGAGGTCACTGGTTCGAACCCAGTATCGCCCACCGGGAGAGCCGGTCCGTCCTCGACGGACCGGCTTTGTTCTGCGCCCGGGGCGTCCTCACGCCGCCGCCGGCAGGTCCGGACGCAGCGGCCAGGCCGGGTCCACCACCTCTTCCGTGCCGGTGCGCGCGAACCACGCCTGCAACCCCCTGGCCTGCGCCGCGTGCCACACCGCCTGCAGGGTGTGCAGCTCACCGGGGGACAGGCGCTCCAGCCGCGCCGCGAAACGCCGCCCGAGCGCCCGGGTGACCTCCAGCGCGGCCACCGCGTCCGCCGCCGCGTCGTGCGCCCCCTCCAGCTCGACGCCGTAGTGCGCGCACAGGTCGGTCAGCGTGCGGCGGCCCTTGCGGTAGCGGTCCAGATGCTTGTCGAGCACCCGCGGGTCCAGCACCAGCAGCGGTACCCGCTCGAACCAGTGGCCCAGCGACGAGGCGCGATGACGGCGCAACTCCCGGTCCAGCAGGGTGAGATCGAACGGCGCGTTCATCACCACCAGCGGGCGGCCCACCCGGGCCTGCTCCGCCAGCGCCTGGGCCACCTCGTACATCACCGGCGCCGGCCAGCGGCCGTTGCGCTGCAGATGCTCCTCCGTCAGCCCGTGCACCTCCGTCGCCGCGGCGGGCACCGGCACCCCCGGGTTCACCAGCCAGCGGGTCACCCGCGGCCGGGTTCCCGGGGCGTCCTGGACGACGAGCGCGGCCGACACGATCCGGTCGGCCTCGACGTCCACACCCGTCGTCTCCGTGTCGAAAGCGGCCAGCGGCCCCTCGTACCAGCACGTCATACCCAACAACCCCTCGTTCGCCTTCGGCAGTCGACGCACCGTCCGCTGCCCGATCCGGTGATACCCGGGCTGTTTGCGCCGTACGCCGGAAGGAGACAACAGGAGTACGGGTCTTTGCAGTTCAGAGACCCACAACGGGGACTCGACTGTTCTGGAAGGCTGTTGGCCATGGCCATCGCGCAGCCCGAACGGGGCGGGCTGCTGCCCGAGCGCACGCCACCCGCTCGCGGCACCCTCGCCACCACCGCCTGCATGGAGACCCTGCAGGTCGGCTATCTGCACGCCGTCGCGGCCGCCGCGGGCTGCTCGCTGTCCCAGCCCTTCCCGGACAACGGCATCGACTGGCACGTCAGCCACAGCGCCCCCGGGCACACGGTCGACGACGAGGTGACCATCAAGGTGCAGCTCAAGGCGACTTACCAGATCGCGCCCGGCCCGCCCGGCCGCTCCTTCTCCTTCACGCTCGACAACGCGCACCTGGCGAAGCTCGCCCGCACCCCGGTCTCGGTGCACAAGATCCTCGTCGTCATGCTCGTCCCGCGCTCGCAGGACGACTGGCTGCGGGCCGGTCACGACCGGCTCGACCTGCGGCACTGCTGCTACTGGACCAACCTCGCCGGACATCCGGTCACCGGCCGGCACCGCACCACCGTGCGGATCCCCACCTCACGCATCTTCGACGACCGGGCGCTGTGCGAGATCATGACGCGGGTCGGGACGGGAGGAAAACCGTGACGCACCGCCCGACCGAGGGACCCCTGCGGCCCGTACGTCCGCACCCCGCCGACGCCGCCCGGACCGACCGGCCGCCCGAGCCCGCCGAGACCGACCCGGCGGTCCTCGCCGCCCTCCTGCACCGGCACGGCTGGCAGCGGCGCGGCGGCGCCGCCGGACGCTACGGCCGCTGGACCCCGCCGGGACCGGGCGGCGGCACGAGCCTGCTGGTGCCGGAGAGCCGCGCCTTCCCCGACAGCGAGGACCTGCTCGCCGAGGCCCTGCACGCGCTGTCCCGCAGCGCCACGTCCTCCGCCCGCGAGATCCTGCTCGCCCTCGCCGTGCCCAGCGACGAGATCCGCTGGTGGCGCGACGTACCGGCCGGCCCCGGCGGCGCCACGGCCTGGACATCCGAGGAGCAGCTGCGCTCCGCCGCCCGCCGGACGCTGCTCGCCGCCGCGCTCGCCCTGCACGCACGCGCCGGTTTCCACGGCGCCCGGCACCGGCGCCCGGCCGCCGCCGCGCTGGACACCGTCCTGGTCGGGCCGGCGGCGGGCGGACGCCGGCTGACCGCGTTCGCCCCCGTCGTCACCGGCCGCTCCCTCGCCGTGCGCCTCCACCAGGCCCTGTACGCGACCCGCGAGGCCGTCGACTACCGCCGGGCCACCGGTGGCATGGACGCCTTCGACACGGCCGTCGGGGCGGGCGTCAGCCATGAGCTCACCGAGGCCCTCGTCGCCCTGGTCCGGGGCACGGAGGGCGCCCGGATCGCCGTGGCGTGGGCCCCGTCGGCCGGTGTCCCCGAGGGCTGCGCGGCCTGTGCCGAACCCGTCGAGTTCTCCCCCGGCGACCTGCCCGTCCTGCGCGAGGCCGGCCTCCGCTACCGGCGCGCGGAGCCCTCCGTGCCGGTGCGGATCACCGGCACGGTGGTGCGGATGCGCAGGTCCGGGCCGCGCGGCGAGGGCACGGTACGCCTGCGCGTGCTCGCCGGGGCCGAGGTCGGCCACGTCCGGATCACGCTCGGCGAGGAGGACTACCGCATCGCCGGACACGCCCACCTCGTCGGGCTGCCGGTGCGGGTGCGCGGGCGGCTGGAGAGCCGGGGCGGCTTCCGCCGGGTGACCGGGGCCGGCGAGGTCGCACCGGTGCAGGTCGACGAGGCCGAGCGGGACCGGCTGATGAAGGCGATCCAGGAGAACGCCGAGACCGCGGCCTTCTTCGGCGAGGCCTGCGGTCCGGACTGCGAGGACTGATTTCGCTAAGGGCGGGTCCGGGTCGGTACGATCGGGACTCGTGCGCGCGCTCCGGTATGGCGCCGCAACCCCACCTTCAGTCAGGAGAGACCGGTGTCAGACGTCCGTGTGATCATCCAACGCGATTCCGAGCGGGAAGAGCGCGTGGTGACGACGGGCACTACGGCCGCCGAGCTCTTCGCCGGCGAGCGCTCGATCATCGCCGCGCGCGTGGCCGGCGAGCTCAGGGACCTCTCCTACGAGGTCGAGGACGGCGAGACCGTCGAGGGGGTCGAGATCTCCTCCGAGGACGGCCTGAACATCCTGCGCCACTCCACCGCGCACGTCATGGCCCAGGCCGTGCAGGAGCTGTTCCCCGAGGCCAAGCTGGGCATCGGCCCGCCGGTCAAGGACGGCTTCTACTACGACTTCGACGTGGACAAGCCCTTCCACCCCGATGACCTCAAGGCCATCGAGAAGAAGATGCAGGAGATCCAGAAGCGCGGCCAGCGCTTCTCCCGCCGCGTCGTCACCGACGACGAGGCCCGCGAGGAGCTCGCCGACGAGCCGTACAAGCTGGAGCTGATCGGTCTCAAGGGCTCCGCCTCGCACGACGACGGCGCGGACGTCGAGGTCGGCGCCGGCGAGCTGACGATCTACGACAACCTGGACGCCAAGACCGGCGAGCTGTGCTGGAAGGACCTCTGCCGCGGTCCCCACCTGCCCACCACCCGCAACATCCCGGCGTTCAAGCTGATGCGCAACGCCGCCGCCTACTGGCGCGGCAGCGAGAAGAACCCGATGCTCCAGCGCATCTACGGCACCGCCTGGCCGTCCAAGGAGGAGCTGAAGGCGCACCTGGAGTTCCTCGCCGAGGCCGAGAAGCGCGACCACCGCAAGCTGGGCTCCGAGCTCGACCTGTTCTCCGTCCCCGAGCAGATCGGGTCCGGCCTCGCCGTCTTCCACCCCAAGGGCGGCATCGTCCGCCGGGTCATGGAGGACTACTCGCGCCGCCGCCACGAGGAGGAGGGCTACGAGTTCGTCTACACCCCGCACGCGACGAAGGGGAAGCTCTTCGAGACCTCGGGCCACCTGGACTGGTACGCCGACGGCATGTACCCGCCCATGCAGCTCGACGAGGGCGTGGACTACTACCTCAAGCCCATGAACTGCCCGATGCACAACCTGATCTTCGACGCGCGCGGCCGTTCCTACCGCGAACTGCCGCTGCGCCTGTTCGAGTTCGGCACCGTGTACCGGTACGAGAAGTCGGGCGTCGTGCACGGCCTGACCCGGGCCCGCGGCTTCACCCAGGACGACGCGCACATCTACTGCACCCGCGAGCAGATGTCCGAGGAGCTCGACAAGACCCTCACCTTCGTCCTCAACCTGCTGCGCGACTACGGCCTGACCGACTTCTACCTGGAGCTGTCCACCAAGGACCCGGAGAAGTTCGTCGGCTCGGACGAGGCCTGGGAGGAGGCCACCGAGACGCTGCGCCAGGTCGCCGAGAAGCAGGGTCTGCCGCTGGTCCCGGACCCGGGCGGCGCCGCCTTCTACGGGCCGAAGATCTCCGTGCAGGCCAAGGACGCCATCGGCCGCACCTGGCAGATGTCGACCATCCAGCTCGACTTCAACCTGCCGGAGCGCTTCGACCTGGAGTACACGGCCGCGGACGGCTCCAAGACCCGCCCGGTCATGATCCACCGTGCGCTGTTCGGATCCATCGAGCGCTTCTTCGCCGTGCTGCTCGAGCACTACGCGGGCGCCTTCCCGGCATGGCTGGCGCCGGTCCAGGCGATCGGCATCCCGATCGGCGACGCGCACGTCGAGTACCTGGAGAAGTTCGCGGCGGCGGCCCGCAAGCAGGGGCTGCGCGTCGAGGTCGACTCCTCCTCGGACCGGATGCAGAAGAAGATCCGCAACGCCCAGAAGCAGAAGGTGCCCTTCATGGTGATCGCGGGCGACGAGGACATGGCGAACGGCGCGGTCTCCTTCCGCTACCGCGACGGCTCACAGGAGAACGGCATCCCCGTCGACGAGGCCATCGCGAAGATCGTGAAGGTCGTCGAGGAGCGGGCGCAGGTCTGACCGCACGGACGACGGCGAAGGCCCCCGGGGACGACCCGGGGGCCTTTTCCGCGGCCCCCGGACGACGCCATATGCTGCACGCATGACGAGTGAGCCGGAGCAGCAGTCGGGAGTGGGCACGCAGGACGCGTTCCAGCGTCTGTGGACGCCCCACCGGATGGCCTACATCCAGGGCGAGAACAAGCCGACCGGCCCCGGGGCCGACGACGGCTGCCCCTTCTGCTCGATCCCGGCCAAGTCCGACGAGGACGGGCTGGTCGTCCGGCGCGGCGAGCTGGTCTACGCGGTGCTCAACCTGTACCCCTACACCGGCGGCCACACCATGGTCGTTCCGTACCGCCACGTCGCCGACTACACGGACCTCACGGCGGACGAGACCGCCGAGCTCGCCGAGCTCACCAAGCAGGCGATGACCGCCCTGCGGACCGCCTCCGGCGCGCACGGCTTCAACATCGGCATGAACCAGGGGACGGTCGCGGGCGCCGGTATCGCCGCCCACCTGCACCAGCACATCGTCCCGCGCTGGGGCGGCGACACGAACTTCATGCCGGTGGTCGGCCACACGAAGGTGCTGCCGCAGCTGTTGGCCGACACCCGCAAGATGCTGGCGGAGGCCTGGCCGACGGCATGACCCCGCAGCGGGGGCCGGCCACATCCAGCCACATCCAGTGGGGGGCCGGGAGCACAGTCCCGCCCCCCGCACACGGCCCGACCGCCGGGGGCCTACGCCTCGTACACGTCCGCCTTCCGCGGCGACGCGTCCTGCACCGCCGTGCTGAGGAACGACGACCGCGCACCGAACTTCTCCGTGTCCACGCCGTTCTCCTCCAGCACCTTGATCGCCGCCGCGTGCACCACCCGCAGCACCGGCGCCGCCGCGCGCAGCGCGTCGTCGGCCATGAAGCGGTGCCGCCACGGCTTGTCCGCCCAGGCGTGCCGCAGACCGAAGGGCTCCGGCAGGGTCAGCTTGCCGCCCAGCCAGTACAGCAGCGGCGGATACCAGGTCAGGGGCGCACGGGCCGCCAGGCGCACCACCTCGTCCGTGTCGACCAGAGGGAGCTTCACCTTCCGGGTCTCCCAGAACCTGATCGACTTCTGGACCTCCTTCTCCTTGGCCGCCGGCTTGGTGGTGAACAGGGAGTGCACCGGTCCCAGCGCGTGTCCGGTCACCTCGATGCGCAGCGTCTCGTGCAGCACGGTCACCGTGATCAGCATGGTGAGGACCAGCTGGCCGTCCCACAGCGTCCACTGGACGCCCAGGTAGTGCCGGTCGCCGGCGCCGAACTGCTGCTTGTTGCAGATGTCCTGTATGGCGTGCGACTTGACCTGGTACGCCTCGACGTCCGTGCCCTCGGGCCGGGAGACCGCGTCGGCGTTCTCCCCGATGGGCGTGACGATCCAGTGCCGTATCGACGGTGTGGGGAAGCCCCCGGTGTTCAGCGGCCCGCGCTCCAGCATCCGCAGCCGGTCGTGGATGGACTTGATGACGTCCCAGCTGCGGAACGGGTGGATCTCCCGGTCCGGGTCGGCCTGCACCAGGTCCTCGGCCAACTGCCAGCTGCCCCAGCGCGTGCCCATGCCGAGGATCCCCTTGGGCCCGGCGTAGAACACGGAGTTGGACTGCTGCTCGGCGCTGAGCCGGGCCAGGGACTGGCGCAGTGCCTCGGCCGCCGTCTCGCCGGGGCTGCTCGGCACCGCCTCGGGCACCTTGGCGCCGACGCTGCTGCCGGAGAGCAGGCTGTCCCAGCGCTCCCTGAGGTCCCTCGCGGTGCGCTCGCAGATGTGCTTGGCCCAGAACCAGCCCACCACCGGGGCGATCACCGCCGCGCGCGCGTACCAGCCCCAGAACCCGCCGAACGGCATGCGGATCAGGAACAGCACCGCGAGCGCGCCCACCGCGACGAGCAGCGTCGTCGCGAGCGCGCCGGCCCGCTTGTCCTCCCGCTTGGCGACGGTGGTGCGGATCTGGAAGACCAGCAGCCACACGAGGAGGCCGGGCAGGAACAGCAGGCCGCACAGGACCATGACGGCGCTCAGCCAGTTGTCGCGCTCCCGGCGGATGCGGTGCGCCGCGAGCGCGTGCTCCACCACCACCTGCGGCTGGGTGCCGAAGGACTGGATGAGCGGCGCGCGCCCGGGGCCCAGCATCCGGTCGATGATCGCCCGGGAGAACGCCTCGCCCAGGTTCGGCCGGAACAGCTTCAGCCGGGGCTTGCTGACCGCCGACTTGTGCCACTCGTTGTTGGCCTTGAGTATCTCCTCGGCCTCGTTGTCCCGATAGGCCGCCGAGGCCAGCGCGAACGTCGGCGTCTGCCCCTCGTCGCCCATGCGCGGCACCTGCGGACCGAAGAAGTCCGCGTAACCGCTCTCAACGGTCATTCCCGCCCCCGATCGCCGCGACTGTCGTCTTGCGGCCTTCCCGACTTCCTTGCCGTGCACACCTGTTGATCAGGTATTCAGCGTATCCGCAGTCCCCGGCACGCGTCGGCGGACGGCCGAAGCCGCCCGCCGGCACGAAGGGGGCGTTCCGGAGCCGCCCGGGAGGGACCGGCGTGCGCGGGCGCCCGCGGGGACCGTCCGCGGGCGCCCGGCGCCGGCTACGAGGCGGCGCGCGCCTCTTCGCGGACCCGTTCGGCGATCTGCGGCGGCATCGGCTCGTGCCGCGCGTACCGGCGGCTGAAGCGGGCGGTGCCGTGCGACAGGGAGCGCAGGTCGACGGAGTACCGGCCGATCTCGATCTCCGGCACCTCGGCCCTGATCAGCGTGCGGCCGCCGGCCGACTGCTCGGTGCCGAGCACCCGGCCGCGCCGGCCGGACAGGTCGCTCATCACCGCGCCGACGTAGTCGTCGCCGACCAGGACGCTCACCTCGGCCACCGGCTCGAGGAGATGGATCTTCGCGTCCGAGGCCGCCTCCCGCAGCGCGAGGGCGCCGGCCGTCTGGAACGCGGCGTCGGAGGAGTCCACCGAGTGCGCCTTGCCGTCCAGCAGCGTCACCCGCACGTCGATCAGCGGGTGACCGGCCGCGACCCCCTTCGCGGCCTGGGCCCGCACGCCCTTCTCGACCGACGGGATGAACTGCCGCGGCACGGCTCCGCCGACCACCTTGTCCACGAACTCGATGCCCGAGCCGCCCGGCAGCGGTTCCACCTCGATCTCGCAGATGGCGAACTGCCCGTGCCCGCCGGACTGTTTGACGTGCCGGCCGCGCCCGGCGGCCTTGCCGCCGAACGTCTCCCGGAGCGGGACCCGGTGCGGTACGACGTCGACCTGGACGCCGTAGCGGCTGCGCAGCCGTTCCAGGGCCACGTCCGCGTGCGCCTCGCCCAGGCACCACAGCACCACCTGGTGGGTGTCCTGGTTCTGCTCCAGGCGCATCGTCGGGTCCTCGGCCACCAGCCGGGCCAGCCCCTGCGACAGCTTGTCCTCGTCGGGCTTGCTGTGCGCCTGGATGGCCAGCGGCAGCAGCGGGTCGGGCATCTCCCACGGCTCCACGAGCAGCGGGTCGTCCTTGGCGGACAGGGTGTCCCCGGTCTCCGCGCGGCTGAGTTTCGCCACACACGCGAGATCGCCCGCGATGACGTGCGACACCGGCCGCTGCTGCTTGCCGAACGGCGTGGACAGGGCGCCGATCCGCTCGTCGACGTCGTGGTCCTCGTGACCCCGGTCGGCCATTCCGTGCCCGGAGACGTGGACCGTCTGGTCGGCGCGCAGGGTGCCGGAGAAGACCCGGATCAGCGAGAGCCGGCCGACGTACGGGTCGGACGAGGTCTTCACGACCTCCGCGACCAGGGGCGCGTCGGGGTCGCACGGCTTCAGCTCGCGCGGCCGGCCGTCCACGGTGGTCACGCGCGGGGTGCCGTGTTCCAGCGGGGTCGGGAAGCCGCGCGTGATCAGCTCCAGCAGCTCGACCGTGCCGAGCCCCTGGCGGGCGCCCTCGGCCGCGGGGGCGGCGGCCAGGACGGGGAAGAACGCCCCGCGCGCGACCGCCCGCTCCAGGTCCTCGATCAGCGTCTTGACGTCGACCTGCTCGCCGCCGAGGTAGCGGTCCATGAGGGTCTCGTCCTCGCTCTCGGCGATGATCCCCTCGATGAGCCGGCCACGGGCCTCCTCGAGCGGCGGCAGCTGGTCCTCGCCGGGCTCGGACTCCTTGCGCTCGCCGGTGGAGTAGTCGAACAGCTTCTGCGACAGCAGCCCGATCAGCCCCGTCACGGGCGCGTGCCCGTCGGGTCCCTCCGGGCCGTGCAGCGGCAGGTACAGCGGCAGCACGGCGTCGGGGTCGTCCCCGCCGAAGGCCTCCGCGCAGATCCGGGTCATCTCCTCGAAGTCCGCGCGGGCCGCCTCGAGGTGCGTGACGACGATGGCGCGCGGCATGCCGACCGCCGCGCACTCGTCCCACACCATCCGGGTCGAGCCGTCCACGCCGTCCGAGGCCGAGACGACGAAGAGGGCCGCGTCCGCCGCTCGCAGACCGGCCCTGAGCTCCCCGACGAAGTCGGCGTATCCGGGGGTGTCCAGCAGGTTGACCTTGATGCCGTCCCATTCGACCGGCACCAGCGAGAGCTGGACGGAGCGCTGCTGCCGATGCTCGATGTCGTCGTAGTCGGAGACGGTGCCGCCGTCCTCCACGCGGCCCGCCCGGTTGATCGCTCCCGCGGTCAGCGCGAGAGCCTCCACCAGAGTCGTCTTGCCCGATCCGGAGTGGCCGACCAGCACCACATTCCGTACGGACGCGGGGTGGTCGGCCGCCTGTGCCCTGCCGGCGGCTCCGGGGTGTGTGCGCGCCTTGTCGCCCATGGTCCTGCCTCCCGTGCACGGTGAGGTCACTGTGGGCGCGGACCCGGCGGAATCCGCGTGCGGTGCGGCTCCGGCGGCGCCCGCGGTCCTTCGACCTTCCCACTCCCGTCACGACGCGTCCATACGAGGGACGCCGCCGCGTCGCCCGGCCCTGCTCACGGCCCCGCGGACCACCGCCCCGACGGGCCCCGGCGCAGGGGCCCGGGTGCCCCGCCACCGCCCCCGCGCGCGCGTGGCTACGATTGGGCCCGCCGGGTGGCCAGCAGGGGCCGCACGGCCCCACCGACCGTCGGGAAGGCCATGCTGAACAAGTACGCGCGTGCATTCTTCACGCGTGTCCTCACACCGTTCGCCGCGTTTCTCATCCGGCGGGGGGTCAGCCCCGACACGGTCACGCTCATCGGCACGGCGGGTGTGGTCGCGGGCGCGCTGGTCTTCTACCCCAGGGGTGAGTTCTTCTGGGGCACCGTCGTGATCACGCTGTTCGTGTTCTCCGACCTCGTCGACGGCAACATGGCCCGCCAGCTGGGCCGCTCCAGCCGCTGGGGCGCCTTCCTGGACTCCACCCTCGACCGGGTCGCCGACGGCGCGATCTTCGGCGGCTTCGCCCTGTGGTACGCGGGCGGCGGGAACGACAACGTCCTGTGCGCCGTCTCGATCTTCTGCCTGGCGAGCGGCCAGGTGGTGTCGTACACCAAGGCGCGCGGCGAGTCGATCGGTCTGCCGGTGGCCGTCAACGGGCTCGTCGAGCGGGCCGAACGGCTCGTGGTCTCGCTGGTCGCGGCCGGTCTCGCGGGCCTGCACGCGTTCGGCGTGCCCGGCGTCCGGTACCTGCTGCCCGTCGCCCTGTGGATCGTCGCGGTCGGCAGCCTCGTCACGCTGGTCCAGCGGGTCGTCACCGTGCGCCGGGAGTCCGCCGAGGCGGAGGCCGAGGCCGCGGACCGGCAGCGGGCCCAGGACAGCGAGACCGCGACATGAGCGCCCGGGAACGGCTGGCCGACACCCTGTACGGCGCCGGCTGGAGCACGGTGAGGAGGCTTCCGGAGCCGGTCGCCGTCCGCCTCGGCCGGACCATCGCCGACCTCGCCTGGAAGCGGCGCGGCAAGGGCGTGGAGCGGCTGGAGAGCAACTACGCGCGCGTGGTGCCGGGCGCGGACCCCGCGCGGCTCGCCGAGCTCTCCCGCGCGGGCATGCGGTCGTACCTGCGCTACTGGATGGAGTCCTTCCGGTTGCCCGCCTGGAGCGCCGAGCGCATCGCGGACGGCCTCGACGTCAAGGACCTCCACCACCTGACCGACGGCATGGCGGCCGGCAGGGGCGTGGTCCTGGCGCTGCCGCACCTCGCCAACTGGGACCTCGCCGGCGCCTGGGTCACCACGAAGCTGGGCATACCCTTCACCACCGTCGCCGAGCGCCTGAAGCCGGAGACGCTCTACGACCGGTTCGTCGCCTACCGCGAGGGCCTCGGCATGGAGGTGCTCCCGCACAGCGGCGGCAGCGCCTTCGGCACGCTGGCCCGGCGGCTGCGCGACGGGGGACTGGTCTGCCTGGTCGCCGACCGGGACCTGTCCTCCTCCGGCGTCGAGGTCGACTTCTTCGGCGAGACCGCCCGGATGCCGGCCGGCCCGGCCCTGCTCGCCCAGCACACCGGTGCGCTGCTGCTGCCGGTGACGCTCTGGTACGACGACTCGCCCGTGATGCGGGGCCGGGTCCACCCGCCGGTCGAGGTACCCGGGTCAGGTACGCGCGCCGAGAAGACGTCCGTCATGACACAGGCGCTGGCCGACGCCTTCGCCACGGGGATCGCCGAGCATCCGGAGGACTGGCACATGCTGCAGCGCTTGTGGCTGAAGGACCTCGATCCTTCGCGGGACCCCGCGAAGGCCCGGGAGGGGACCCCGTGAGGATCGGCATCGTCTGCCCCTACTCCTGGGACGTGCCGGGCGGCGTCCAGTTCCACATCCGCGACCTCGCCGAGTACTTCATCCGCCTCGGCCACGAGGTGTCCGTCCTCGCCCCGGCCGACGACGACACCCCGCTGCCGCCGTACGTCGTCTCCGCGGGCCGCGCGGTGCCGGTGCCGTACAACGGGTCGGTGGCCCGGCTCAACTTCGGCTTCCTGTCGGCCGCGCGGGTGCGGCGCTGGCTGCACGAGGGCGCGTTCGACGTCATCCACATCCACGAGCCGACCTCGCCCTCGCTCGGCCTGCTGACCTGCTGGGCGGCCGAGGGGCCGATCGTCGCCACCTTCCACACGTCCAACCCGCGCTCCCGGGCCATGATCGCCGCGTACGCGATCCTGCAGGCCGCCCTGGAGAAGATCAGCGCCCGGATCGCCGTGAGCGAGTACGCCCGCCGGACCCTCGTCGAGCACCTGGGCGGGGACGCGGTGGTGATCCCGAACGGCGTCGACGTCGACTTCTTCGCCGGGGCCGAGCCCAACCCCGAGTGGCAGGGCGACACCATCGGCTTCATCGGCCGCATCGACGAGCCGCGCAAGGGCCTGCCGGTGCTGATGAAGGCCCTGCCGAAGATCCTGGCCGCCCGGCCGCGGACCCGGCTGCTGGTCGCGGGCCGCGGCGACGAGAAGGAGGCCGTCGAGTCGCTGCCGCGGGAGCTGCACGCGCGCGTCGAGTTCCTCGGCATGATCAGCGACGAGGACAAGGCCCGCTTCCTGCGCAGCGTCGACCTGTACGTGGCGCCCAACACCGGTGGCGAGAGCTTCGGCATCATCCTGGTCGAGGCGATGTCCGCGGGCGCGCCGGTGCTCGCCTCCGACCTGGACGCCTTCGCGCAGGTCCTCGACCGGGGGGCGGCGGGCGAGCTGTTCCCCAACGAGGACGCCGACGCGCTCGCCGAGGCCGCCGTGCGCCTCCTGGAGGACCCCGAGCGCCGCGCGAAGCTGCGCGAGCACGGCAGCGCCCACGTCCGGCGCTTCGACTGGTCCACCGTCGGCGCGGACATCCTCTCGGTCTACGAGACGGTGACGGCGGGCGCGGCGGCGGTGGCGGCGGACGACCGCACGACGGGCCTGCGGGCACGGTTCGGCCTGGCCCGCGACTGAGGGCGGCCGCCGGCCCGTCGGGGAGCGAGGCCCCCGGGGGCGGCACCCGCGGCCGGCGGTACTAGCCTTGCCGCCCGTGACCGCAACGCTCATCTGGATCCTCGTCGCCCTCGTCGTGATCGGCCTCTACCTGAGCTGGACGGCGGGGCGGCTGGACCGGCTGCACGCCCGCATCGACGCCGCCCGGGCCGCGCTCGACGCGCAGTTGCTGCGCCGCGCCTCCGTCGCCCAGGAACTGGCCACCTCCGGTGTGCTCGACCCGGCCGCCTCGATCGTGCTCTACGAGGCCGCGCACGCCGCGCGTCAGGCGGTGGAGGAACAGCGCGAGGTCGCCGAGAGCGAGCTGAGCCAGGCGCTGCGCGCGGTGTTCGCCGAGGCGCAGCAGGTGGACGCGGTCAGGGAGGCGCCCGGGGGAGAGGAGGCGGCCCTGGAACTCGCCGAGGCGGTGCGCAGGGTGCCCATGGCCCGCCGCTTCCACAACGACGCCGTACGGGCCGCGCGGGCACTGCGGCGGCACCGCAAGGTGCGCTGGTTCCGGCTGGCGGGACACGCGCCGTTCCCGATGGCCTTCGAGATGGACGACGAGCCGCCGGCGGCGCTGACGGGGCGGGCGGCGTAGGGCGGGACCCGGACGTCCGGAGGCCGTCGCCGACCGAAAAGGATCCACCGCCTTCCCATTGGCCCTTGCTGTGGACTGGTCCGCTCACGTTTCCTCGGTGCTGCAGAAACCCCCTTTCCCCCCAGCGAGGTCATTCGTGTCCAGCACGCTCTCCGAAAACCAGGGTCCCGAGACCGGCACCGCGCGCGTGAAGCGCGGCATGGCCGAGCAGCTCAAGGGCGGCGTGATCATGGACGTCGTCACGCCGGAGCAGGCCAGGATCGCCGAGGACGCGGGCGCCGTCGCCGTCATGGCCCTGGAGCGGGTCCCGGCCGACATCCGCAAGGACGGCGGTGTGGCCCGCATGTCCGACCCGGACATGATCGAGGGCATCATCGACGCCGTCTCCATCCCGGTGATGGCCAAGTCCCGCATCGGCCACTTCGTCGAGGCCCAGGTGCTGCAGTCGCTCGGCGTCGACTACATCGACGAGTCCGAGGTCCTCACCCCGGCCGACGAGGTCAACCACTCCGACAAGTGGGCGTTCACCACCCCCTTCGTCTGCGGCGCCACCAACCTGGGCGAGGCCCTGCGCCGCATCGCCGAGGGCGCCGCCATGATCCGCTCCAAGGGCGAGGCCGGCACCGGCAACGTCGTCGAGGCCGTCCGCCACCTGCGCCAGATCAAGAACGAGATCGCCAGGCTCCGCGGCTTCGACAACCACGAGCTCTACGCCGCCGCCAAGGAGCTGCGCGCCCCGTACGAGCTGGTCAAGGAGGTCGCCGAGCTGGGCAAGCTCCCGGTGGTGCTGTTCTCCGCCGGTGGTGTGGCCACCCCGGCGGACGCCGCGCTGATGCGCCAGCTCGGCGCCGAGGGCGTCTTCGTCGGCTCCGGCATCTTCAAGTCCGGCGACCCGGCCAAGCGCGCCGCCGCCATCGTCAAGGCGACCACCTTCTACGACGACCCGAAGATCATCGCGGACGCGTCCCGCAACCTCGGCGAGGCCATGGTCGGCATCAACTGCGACACCCTCCCCGAGTCCGAGCGCTACGCCAACCGCGGCTGGTAGTCCCCTCATGACCGAAGCACCTGTCATCGGCGTCCTGGCCCTCCAGGGCGACGTACGGGAGCACCTCATCGCCCTGGCCGCGGCCGACGCCGTGGCCAGGCCGGTGCGGCGCCCCGAGGAACTCGCCGAGGTCGACGGCCTCGTCCTCCCGGGCGGCGAGTCCACCACCATCTCCAAGCTGGCCGTCCTCTTCGGCCTGATGGAACCGCTGCGCGCCCGCGTGCGGGACGGCATGCCCGTCTACGGCACCTGCGCCGGCATGATCATGCTCGCCGACAAGATCCTCGACCCGCGCTCCGGTCAGGAGACGATCGGCGGCATCGACATGATCGTGCGCCGCAACGCCTTCGGACGGCAGAACGAGTCCTTCGAGGCCGCGGTCGACCTCAAGGGCGTCGTGGGGGACCCCGTGGAGGGCGTCTTCATCCGCGCCCCCTGGGTCGAGTCCGTCGGCGCCGGGGCCGAGGTGCTCGCCGAGCACGCCGGACACGTCGTCGCGGTCCGCCAGGGCAACGCGCTGGCCACGTCGTTCCACCCGGAACTGACCGGAGACCACCGCGTGCACGGCCTGTTCGTGGAAATGGTGCGCGCGTGGCGGACGGCCGAGTCCTTGTAGGATTCCTGCGTTCGTTGCAGAGATGGGTTACGCGAAGGAGACAGGCAGATGTCCGGCCACTCTAAATGGGCCACGACGAAGCACAAGAAGGCCGTGATCGATGCCAAGCGCGGCAAGCTCTTCGCGAAGCTGATCAAGAACATCGAGGTCGCGGCGCGAATGGGCGGCGCGGACCCCGAGGGCAACCCGACGCTGTACGACGCCATCCAGAAGGCCAAGAAGCAGTCGGTCCCCAACAAGAACATCGACTCCGCGGTCAAGCGCGGCGCCGGTCTCGAGGCCGGTGGCGCCGACTACGAGACGATCATGTACGAGGGCTACGGGCCGAACGGTGTCGCGGTGCTCATCGAGTGCCTCACCGACAACCGCAACCGCGCCGCCTCCGAGGTCCGCGTCGCCATGACCCGCAACGGCGGCTCCATGGCCGACCCGGGCTCGGTGTCGTACCTGTTCAACCGCAAGGGCGTGGTGATCGTCCCCAAGGGCGAGCTGACCGAGGACGACGTCCTCGGCGCCGTGCTGGACGCGGGCGCGGAGGAGGTCAACGACCTCGGCGAGTCCTTCGAGGTGCTCAGCGAGCCGACCGACCTGGTCGCGGTCCGCACCGCCCTCCAGGACGCCGGCATCGACTACGAGTCCGCCGACGCCAACTTCGTCCCGACCATGCAGGTCGAGCTGGACGAGGAGGGCGCGAAGAAGATCTTCAAGCTGATCGACGCGCTGGAGGACAGCGACGACGTGCAGAACGTCTTCGCCAACTTCGACGTGAGCGACGAGATCATGGAGAAGGTCGGCGCGTAACGCCGCCACGGGCTCCAGCCGGATCGACGGGCCGACGGGGCACACCCGTCGGCCCGTCGCTCTGTCCACGTTGTCGGTGGCACCCGATAGCCTGCACAAACAGGCGATCGAAAGGGAGGGCCGGGCGTGCGCGTACTGGGGGTGGACCCGGGACTGACCCGGTGCGGTGTCGGCGTGGTCGAGGGCGTCGCAGGGCGGCCGCTCACCCTGCTCGGGGTCGGTGTCGTCCGCACCCCGGCGGACGCCGACCTCGGCCACCGCCTCGTCGCCATCGAGCAGGGCCTCGAACAGTGGCTGGACGAGCACCGGCCGGAGTACGTGGCCGTGGAGCGCGTCTTCAGCCAGCACAACGTCCGCACGGTCATGGGCACCGCCCAGGCCAGCGCCGTCGCCCTGCTGTGCGCCTCCCGCCGCGGCATCCCCGTCGCCCTGCACACCCCCAGCGAGGTCAAGGCCGCCGTCACCGGCTCAGGACGCGCCGACAAGGCGCAGGTCGGCGCCATGGTCACCCGCCTGCTGCGGCTGGCCGAGCCCCCGAGACCCGCCGACGCGGCCGACGCGCTCGCCCTCGCCATCTGCCACATCTGGCGCGCCCCCGCGCAGAACCGACTCCAGCAGGCGGTCGCCCTGCACGCAGCACATGCAACGAAAGGCCGTACGGCATGATCGCCTTCGTCAGCGGCACCGTCGCCGCCCTCGCCCCCGACACCGCGGTCGTCGAGGTGGGAGGCGTCGGCATGGCCGTCCAGTGCACGCCGAACACACTGTCCGGCCTCCGCGTCGGACAGCCGGCCCGGCTGGCCACGTCCCTGGTCGTCCGTGAGGACTCCCTCACCCTCTACGGCTTCGCCGACGACGACGAGCGGCAGATCTTCGAACTGCTCCAGACCGCCAGCGGCGTCGGCCCCCGCCTCGCCCAGGCCATGCTGGCCGTGCACACTCCCGACGCCCTGCGCCGGGCCGTCTCGACCGGCGACGAGAAGGCACTCACCGCCGTTCCCGGCATCGGCAAGAAGGGCGCCCAGAAGCTGCTCCTGGAGCTGAAGGACCGCCTCGGCGAACCGGTCGGCGCACCGGCCGTCGGCGCCCCGGTCACCACCGGCTGGCGCGACCAGCTGCACGCCGCCCTGATCGGCCTCGGGTACGCGACCCGCGAGGCCGACGAGGCGGTGGCCGCCGTGGCCCCGCAGGCCGAGGCGGCCGGGGGCGCCCCGCAGGTGGGGCAGCTGCTGAAGGCGGCCCTGCAGACGCTCAACAGAGCGCGCTGACCGGGACCCCGACCGGCTCCCCGTACGACGACCCATCCGACCGCGACCCGCGAGGCACGAGCAATGAACTGGGACGACACGACCGACACCCCCGCCGCGGAGCGGCTGGTGGGATCTGTCGCCGACCGTGAGGACCAGGCCGTCGAGGCCGCCCTGCGCCCCAAGGACCTGGGCGAGTTCATCGGCCAGGAGAAGGTCCGCGAGCAGCTCGACCTCGTGCTGCGCGCCGCCCGCGCGCGGGGCGCCACCGCCGACCACGTGCTGCTCTCCGGCGCCCCCGGCCTCGGCAAGACCACCCTCTCGATGATCATCGCCGCCGAGATGGGCGCCCCCATCCGCATCACCTCCGGCCCCGCCATCCAGCACGCCGGCGACCTCGCGGCGATCCTCTCCTCCCTCCAGGAGGGCGAGGTGCTCTTCCTCGACGAGATCCACCGCATGTCCCGGCCCGCCGAGGAGATGCTCTACATGGCAATGGAGGACTTCCGCGTCGACGTCATCGTCGGCAAGGGCCCCGGCGCCACCGCCATCCCCCTCGAACTGCCCCCCTTCACCCTGGTCGGCGCCACCACCCGGGCGGGCCTGCTGCCGCCCCCGCTGCGCGACCGCTTCGGCTTCACCGCGCACATGGAGTTCTACGGACCCGCCGAGCTGGAGCGGGTCGTCCACCGCTCGGCGGGCCTCCTCGACGTCGAGATCGACACCGAGGGCGCCGCCGAGATCGCCGGCCGCTCCCGCGGCACGCCCCGGATCGCCAACCGTCTGCTGCGCCGCGTCCGCGACTACGCGCAGGTCAAGGCGGACGGCCTGATCACCAAGGAGATCGCCGCGGCGGCCCTCGCGGTCTACGAGGTCGACGCCCGCGGACTGGACCGGCTCGACCGCGCGGTGCTCCAGGCCCTGCTCAAGCTGTTCGGCGGCGGCCCCGTCGGCCTGTCCACGCTCGCCGTCGCGGTCGGGGAGGAACGCGAGACCGTGGAGGAGGTGGCCGAACCCTTCCTCGTGCGGGAGGGCCTGCTCGCCCGCACTCCGCGCGGGCGGATCGCCACCCCGGCGGCATGGGCGCACCTCGGCCTCACCCCGCCCCGCTCACCGGCCCCCGGAAACGGACAAGGGGACTTGTTCGGGGCGTGACGGCGGAGGCGTTGGCCCGGGCAGGAACCCGGGTGCCATGCTGAGCGTTGTTCCCTGCGCGCGGACTCGCTTAGACTCCGCCGATGCCGCCCTTCCGCGGCGGCAGACACACCCCCAGCCAACAGGCCGCCCACCTGCGCGGTCGTGCGAAGGAAATCGTCCCGTGAATAGCCTCGTGACCCTCCTCCCGTTCATCGTGCTCATCGGGGCCATGTTCCTGATGACCCGCTCGGCCAAGAAGAAGCAGCAGGCCGCCATCGACATGCGGAACCAGATGCAGCCCGGTTCGGGCGTCCGCACGATCGGGGGCATGTACGCCACGGTCAAGGAGGTCAACGAGGACACGGTCCTCCTCGACGCCGGACCGGGTGTGGAGCTGCTGTTCGCCAAGAACTCGATCGGTGCCGTCCTGAGCGACGACGAGTACAACCGCATCGTCCACGGCATCGAGCACGACCTGAAGTCCGACGCCGACATCGTCCCCGACGACGCCTCCTCCCTCACCGAGACCGACGAGTCCTCCGACGCTGCCGCCGCCCCCGACGACAAGCCCGTCGACTTCGGCAAGAAGGACACGGCCGACGAGCCGGCCGTCGACGCGCAGGCGGACGACCAGCCGAAGAAGACCGACGGCGACTCCGAGGCGAAGTAGTCGTCTCCCAGGGCGCGCGGGCCCGGCCCGCGCGCCCTGGGGCGCGACCGGCTCGCACGGAGTCCCGACACCATGTCATGGCCGCGCCACCGGTTGAGCCGGTGCGCAGCGGCCCGAGAGGGAGTACGAGAAGGTGGCCGCAATCAAAAAGGGACAGAAGGCGAGCGCCCAGAGCAAGCCCGGGCGCTCGCTGGCCCTGATCATGATCGCCATCGTGGCGCTCACCGGAGGGATGTTCGCGACCGGGCACACCACTCCGCGCCTCGGCATCGACCTGGCCGGCGGCACGAGCATCACGCTCGCCGCGGAGCCGGAGGCCGGCCAGGAGTCGGCGATCAACAAGACCAACATGGACACCGCGGTCTCCATCATGGAGCGCCGTGTCAACGGTCTTGGCGTCTCCGAGGCCGAGGTGCAGACGCAGGGCACCCGCAACATCATCGTCAACATTCCCAAGGGCACGAACTCCAAGC
Organism: Streptomyces griseomycini; assembly: GCF_014203535.1. Classification (GTDB taxonomy): domain Bacteria; phylum Actinomycetota; class Actinomycetes; order Streptomycetales; family Streptomycetaceae; genus Streptomyces; species Streptomyces griseomycini. The sequence continues at coordinate 141,689 of NZ_JACHJI010000008.1, read as the reverse complement.
AGGCCCGGGACCAGGTCGGCACCACCGCCAAGCTCTACTTCCGCCCGGTCGTCGCCACCGAAATCGCCGGTGGCGGGACCGCCCCCACGCCGAGCGCCTCCGGAAGCCCCTCGGGCGAGGACACCGGCAAGGACAAGGCCACGGACAAGGCGACCGACGGCTCCTCCCCGTCCGCCTCCGCCAGCCCGTCGGCGAGCTCCACCACCCAGGGCCGCGCGCTCACCGACGCCCTGAAGGCCGACGGGACGCCCTCCGCCTCCGCGAGCGCCTCCGCCGAGGGCGAGGCCGCCCCCTCCCCGTCCGCGACCGGCGGCACCTCCGGCGAGACGGACAGCGAGCTCCAGGCCCAGTACGCCGCGCTCGACTGCACCAAGGAGTCCGTCCGCGCCAAGGCCGGTGACGGTGCCAAGGCCTCCGAGTCGACCGTCGCCTGCGGCCAGAACTCCCAGGGCCAGTGGCAGAAGTACATCCTCGGCCCCGCCGCGGTCGACGGCACGGACGTCGACGAGGCCGAGGCGGTCCTGAACACGCAGACCGGTGCCGGCTGGACCGTCACGATGAAGTTCTCGGACAAGGGCGCCAAGAAGTTCGCCGACATCACCGGCCGGCTGGCCCAGAACCAGTCCCCGCAGAACCAGTTCGCCATCGTCCTGGACGGCGAGGTCGTCTCCGACCCGTACGTCAGCCAGGCCCTGACCGGCGGCAACGCGGAGATCTCCGGCAACTTCACCCAGCAGTCGGCCCAGGAACTGGCCAACATGCTGTCCTACGGCGCCCTGCCGCTGACCTTCCGCGAGGACAGCGTCACCACCGTCACCGCCGCACTCGGCGGCGAGCAGCTGCAGGCCGGCCTGATCGCCGGCGCCATCGGCCTCGCGCTGGTCATCATCTACCTGCTGGTGTACTACCGCGGTCTGTCCTTCATCGCGATCCTCTCGCTGATGGTGTCCGCCGCACTGACCTACGTGATCATGTCGCTGCTCGGCCCGGCCATCGGCTTCGCGCTGAACCTGCCGGCCGTGTGCGGCGCGATCGTGGCGATCGGCATCACGGCGGACTCGTTCATCGTGTACTTCGAACGGGTCCGGGACGAGATCCGCGAGGGCCGCAGCCTGCGCCCCGCCGTGGAGCGGGCCTGGCCGCGTGCCCGGCGCACCATCCTGGTCTCCGACTTCGTGTCGTTCCTCGCCGCCGCGGTGCTCTTCGTCGTCACCGTCGGCAAGGTCCAGGGCTTCGCGTTCACGCTCGGCCTGACCACCGTGCTCGACGTCGTGGTGGTGTTCCTCTTCACCAAGCCGCTGCTGACGCTGATGGCCCGGCGGAAGTTCTTCGCGAGCGGTCACAAGTGGTCCGGCCTCGATCCGAAGGCCCTGGGCGCCAAGCCGCCGCTGCGCCGCACCCGCCGCCCCGTCCCGGCCGCCGCCGGCCCCGTCGAGACGAAGGAGTTCTGAGATGTCGAAGCTCGGCACCCTCGGCGCCCGACTGCACCACGGCGAGATCGGCTACGACTTCGTCAAGAACCGCAAGATCTGGTACGGCATCTCCATCCTGATCACCATCACGGCCATCGTCGGCCTGGCGGTGAGGGGCCTGCACATGGGCATCGAGTTCCAGGGCGGAGCGGTCTTCACCACCCCGAAGAACACGAGCGTCTCGGTCGCCACCGCCGAGGAGTACGCGGAGGACGCCTCCGGCCACGACGCCATCGTCCAGAAGCTCGGCGACGGCAGCCTGCGCATCCAGGTCGCGGGCATCGACACCGGCACCTCGGACAAGATCAAGGACGAGCTCGCCGACGACCTCGGGGTCGACGCCGAGCAGATCAACGCCGAACTCGTCGGCCCCAGCTGGGGCGAGCAGATCGCCAACAAGGCATGGCAGGGCCTCGGCATCTTCATGGTCCTGGTCGTGATCTACCTGGCGATCGCCTTCGAATGGCGCATGGCGGTCGCCGCGTTCGTCGCGCTGATCCACGACATCACCATCACCGTCGGCATCTACGCCCTCGTCGGCTTCGAGGTCACGCCGGGCACGGTGATCGGTCTGCTGACCATCCTCGGTTACTCGCTCTACGACACGGTCGTCGTCTTCGACAGCCTGAAGGAACAGACCAGGGACATCACCAAACAGACCCGCTGGACCTACAGCGAGATCGCCAACCGCTCCATCAACAGCACCCTGGTCCGCTCCATCAACACCACGGTGGTCGCGCTGCTGCCGGTGGCGGGCCTGCTGTTCATCGGCGGCGGCGTCCTCGGCGCCGGCATGCTGAACGACATCTCCCTGTCGCTGTTCGTCGGCCTCGCCGCCGGTGCGTACTCCTCGATCTTCATCGCCACCCCGCTCGTCGCCGACCTCAAGGAGCTCGAGCCGGGGATGAAGACCCTCAGGAAGCGCGTCCTGGCCAAGCGGGCGCACGGCGCGGCCGAGGACGAGCTCCGGGATGCCCCGGTCACCGACGACGACGCGTACGACGACGAAGAGGCCGCCCCCGCCGTCGTCGGTCCGCGCAGCCAGCCCGCGTCGCGCGGCCGCGGCCGGGGCCGGACCCAGGGGAAGCGCCGATGACCGACATCGAGGAGCTGCTGCTCAGCCGTATCCGGGACGTGGCGGACTACCCGGAGCCGGGCGTGGTGTTCAAGGACATCACCCCGCTCCTGGCGGACCCGGCGGCGTTCACCGCGCTCACCGACGCCCTGGCCCGGACCGCCGAGCGCACCGGTGCCACGAAGGTCGTCGGCCTGGAGGCCCGGGGCTTCATCCTCGCCGCCCCGGTCGCCGTCCGCGCGGGCCTCGGCTTCATCCCCGTACGCAAGGCGGGCAAGCTCCCCGGAGCCACCCTCAGCCAGGCGTACGACCTGGAGTACGGGTCCGCCGAGATCGAGGTGCACGCGGAGGACCTCTCCGGGGACGACCGCGTCCTGGTGGTCGACGACGTCCTCGCCACCGGAGGCACCGCCGAGGCGTCGCTCCAGCTCATCCGCAGGGCGGGTGCCGAGGTCGCGGGCCTCGCCGTGCTGATGGAGCTGGGCTTCCTCGGGGGCCGTGCCCGTCTGGAACCGGCCCTGGCGGGCGCACCGCTGGAGGCGCTGCTCACCGTCTGACCGGCCGCCGGCACCGGCGGAGGAGTCCTCGTCACACACGGGCGGACCCGGAGGAATCCGGTGTCCGCCCCGTGCGTTTCCCGGGTAGACGGTCCTCACACCGTTCCGAAGGCGATCGGAAGGCACGGGATCGCTACCATGGGGTCTCCGGAGCCTGACCGGGGGACCCGGATCGCGCACGAGGAGCCCTCTTGCCAGACGAGGCCCAGCACCTGACCGCCGCCAAGCCCGAGTCCGCCTCGGCGGCCGTGGCCAAGCCCGCGCCGAGCGCGCCGCAGGCGAAGAACGACACCCGCGGGCCGGTCCAGCACGCCCAGGCCGCCCCCGCCGACAAGCCCGAGCAGCCGCGCCCGAAGCCGTCCCCCGCTCCCGACTCGGCCCGAGCGGGGGGATCCCCGTCGTCCGAGCGCGGCGCCCCCGTGGTCCGCCCGAACACCGGCCAGCCCGCCCGCTCCGGCTCCTCCAACCGCGTCCGCGCCCGTCTCGCCCGGCTCGGCGTCCAGCGCGCGAACCCGTACAACCCGGTGCTGGAGCCGCTGCTGCGGATCGTGCGCAGCAACGACCCCAAGATCGAGAACGCCACGCTCCGCCAGATCGAGAAGGCCTACCAGGTCGCCGAGCGCTGGCACCGCGGCCAGAAGCGCAAGAGCGGCGACCCGTACATCACGCACCCCCTCGCCGTCACCACCATCCTCGCCGAGCTGGGCATGGACCCGGCCACGCTGATGGCCGGACTGCTGCACGACACCGTCGAGGACACCGAGTACGGCCTGGAGGACCTGCGCCGCGACTTCGGCGACGTGGTCACCCTCCTCGTCGACGGCGTCACCAAGCTGGACAAGGTCAAGTTCGGCGAGGCCGCGCAGGCCGAGACCGTGCGCAAGATGGTCGTCGCCATGGCCAAGGACCCCCGGGTCCTGGTCATCAAGCTCGCCGACCGCCTGCACAACATGCGCACCATGCGCTACCTCAAGCGCGAGAAGCAGGAGAAGAAGGCGCGCGAGACCCTGGAGATCTACGCGCCGCTCGCCCACCGCCTGGGCATGAACACCATCAAGTGGGAGCTGGAGGACCTCGCCTTCGCGATCCTCTACCCCAAGATGTACGACGAGATCGTCCGCCTGGTCGCCGAGCGCGCGCCCAAGCGCGACGAGTACCTCGCCATCGTCACCGACGAGGTGCAGCAGGACCTGCGGGCGGCCCGCATCAAGGCCACCGTCACCGGCCGCCCCAAGCACTACTACAGCGTCTACCAGAAGATGATCGTCCGCGGCCGCGACTTCGCGGAGATCTACGACCTGGTGGGCATCCGCGTCCTCGTGGACACCGTCCGCGACTGCTACGCGGCGCTCGGCACCGTGCACGCGCGGTGGAACCCGGTCCCCGGCCGGTTCAAGGACTACATCGCGATGCCGAAGTTCAACATGTACCAGTCGCTGCACACGACGGTCATCGGCCCCGGCGGCAAGCCCGTGGAGCTGCAGATCCGCACGTTCGACATGCACCGCCGCGCCGAGTACGGCATCGCCGCGCACTGGAAGTACAAGCAGGAGGCCGTCGCCGGCGCCTCCAAGATCCGCACCGACGCGCCCAAGTCGTCCGGCAAGGACAAGGACGCCATCAACGACATGGCGTGGCTGCGGCAGCTCCTGGACTGGCAGAAGGAGACCGAGGACCCCGGCGAGTTCCTGGAGTCGCTGCGCTTCGACCTGTCCCGCAACGAGGTCTTCGTCTTCACCCCCAAGGGCGACGTCATAGCGCTCCCGGCCGGTGCCACGCCGGTCGACTTCGCGTACGCGGTCCACACCGAGGTCGGCCACCGCACCATAGGGGCGCGGGTCAACGGCCGCCTCGTACCGCTCGAATCCACCCTCGACAACGGTGACCTGGTGGAGGTCTTCACCTCCAAGGCGGCCGGCGCGGGCCCCTCCCGCGACTGGCTCGGCTTCGTGAAGTCGCCGCGCGCCCGCAACAAGATCCGCGCCTGGTTCTCCAAGGAGCGCCGCGACGAGGCGATCGAGCACGGCAAGGACGCCATCGTCCGCGCGATGCGCAAGCAGAACCTGCCGATCCAGCGCATCCTCACCGGCGACTCGCTGGTCACGCTCGCGCACGAGATGCGCTACTCGGACATCTCCGCGCTGTACGCGGCGATCGGCGAGGGCCACGTCTCCGCGCAGAACATCGTGCAGAAGCTGGTCCAGGCCCTCGGCGGCGAGGAGGCGGCCACCGAGGAGATCGACGAGGCGGTCCCGCCGGCCCGCGGCCGCGGCCGCAAGCGCCGCTCCAGCTCCGACCCCGGCGTGATCGTCAAGGGCGTCGAGGACGTGTGGGTCAAGCTGGCCCGCTGCTGCACGCCGGTCCCCGGCGACCCGATCATCGGCTTCGTGACCCGCGGCAGCGGAGTGTCGGTGCACCGCAGCGACTGCGTGAACGTCGACTCGCTCTCCCGCGAGCCCGAGCGCATCCTCGAGGTCGAGTGGGCGCCCACCCAGTCCTCCGTCTTCCTGGTCGCCATCCAGGTCGAGGCCCTGGACCGCTCCCGGCTGCTCTCGGACGTCACGCGCGTGCTGTCCGACCAGCACGTCAACATCCTCTCCGCGGCCGTCCAGACCTCCCGCGACCGCGTGGCGACCTCCCGCTTCACCTTCGAGATGGGCGACCCCAAGCACCTCGGACACGTCCTGAAGGCCGTACGGGGCGTGGAGGGCGTCTACGACGTCTACCGCGTGACGTCGGCCCGCAACCGGTCGTAGGGCCGCGTACGACGACGAAGGGGCTCCCGTACCGAGTACGGGAGCCCCTTCGTCGGCCGTGCGTCAGCCGCCGAACTCCTGCAGGCCCTTCAGCGCCTGGTCCAGCAGGGCCTGGCGGCCCTCCAGCTCCCGCTCCAGCTTCTCCGCCTTGGCGGTGTTGCCCTGCGCCCGGGCCTGCTCGATCTGGCCCTTCAGCCTGTCCACGGCGGCCTGGAGCTGACCGGTCAGACCCGCGGCACGCGCGCGTGCCTCCGGGTTCGTCCGGCGCCACTCGGCCTCCTCGGCCTCCTGCAGGGCGCGCTCCACGGCGTGCATCCGGCCCTCGACCCTCGGGCGGGCGTCCCGCGGCACGTGACCGATGGCCTCCCAGCGCTCGTTGATCGCGCGGAACGCGGCCCGCGCGGCCTTCAGGTCCGTGATCGGCAGGAGCTTCTCGGCCTCCCCGGCCAGCTCCTCCTTGAGCTTGAGGTTCTCGGCCTGCTCCGCGTCACGCTCGGCGAACACCGAGCTGCGGGCGGCGAAGAAGACGTCCTGGGCGCCGCGGAAGCGGTTCCACAGGTCCTCCTCGTGCTCGCGCTGGGCGCGGCCCGCGGCCTTCCACTCCGTCATCAGCTCGCGGTAGCGCGCCGCGGTCGGCCCCCAGTCCGTCGAGTCCGACAGCGACTCGGCCTCGGCCACCAGCCGTTCCTTGGTCCGGCGGGCCTCCTCGCGCTGCGCGTCCAGCTGCGCGAAGTGCTGCTTGCGCCGCTTGGAGAACGCCGACCGCGCGTGCGAGAACCGGTGCCACAGCTCGTCGTCGGACTTCCGGTCCAGCCGCGGCAGGCCCTTCCAGGTGTCCACCAGGGCCCGCAGCCGCTCACCGGCGGCCCGCCACTGGTCGGACTGCGCCAGCTCCTCCGCCTCGACGACCAGCGCCTCCTTGGCCCGGCGCGCCTCGTCGGACTGCCGGGCCCGCTGCGCCTTGCGCTCCTCGCGACGCGCCTCCACCAGCTCCACGAGCTTGTCCAGCCGCTTGCCGAGGGCGTCCAGGTCACCGACCGCGTGGTGGGCGTCGACCTGCTCCCGCAGGTGCTCGATCGCGGTCAGCGCGTCCTTGGACGACAGGTCGGTGGTCTTCACTCGCTTCTCGAGGAGGCCGATCTCGACAACCAGGCCCTCGTACTTGCGCTCGAAGTAGGCCAGCGCCTCCTCGGGAGAGCCGGCCTGCCAGGAACCGACGACCTTCTCGCCGTCGGCCGTACGCACGTACACGGTCCCCGTCTCGTCGACGCGGCCCCACGGGTCGCTGCTCACAGCGCCTCCTCCACATGATGCCGTCGAGGGGGCCTGCGAGCTCCCCCGGGCATCGTCCACAGTTTCGTCACGGCCAACATAGGCGACCGACGGGACGCCTGTCCGCATCCCGCGCGACCGAAATTTCGCAGTTGAGGGTCAGGATTCGGTGACGGTCGCCTTGTCGATGACGACCGTCGCGTTGGGCGCCCCGTCACCCATCCCGGTGCCCTCCCCGGCGTCGGCGATCTTCTTCAGCACCTTCATGCCGGCCTCCGAGACGGTACCGAACGGTGTGTAGCTGGGCGGGAGCTGGCTGTCCTGGTAGACCAGGAAGAACTGGCTGCCGCCACTGTCCTTCTGCCCGGTGTTGGCCATCGCGACCGTGCCCGCCGGGTAGACGTTGTCCTTCAGGCTCTTGTCCTTCAGGTTCTCGTCCGGGATCGTGTAGCCGGGACCGCCGGTGCCGGTGCCCGTCGGGTCACCGCACTGCAGCACGTAGATGCCGTTGGTGGTCAGCCGGTGGCACTTGGTGTGGTCGAAGTAGCCCTTGCCGGCGAGGAAGTCGAACGAGTTGACGGTGTGCGGCGCCGCCGACGCCTTCAGGGCCACGTCTATCTCGCCGCAGGTCGTGTCGAGCTTCAGGGTGTACTTCGCCGACTTGTCGATGGACATCGCCGGCTCCTTCTTCCAGGTCTCCGACTTGGGCTCGCCCTTCGCCGGCTTGTCGCACGGGTCCGGCGCCTTGCTCGGGGCCGACGCGCTCGGAGTGACCTCCGCGCTCGCGTTGGCCTGGTCGTCGTCCTGCTCGAGCGCCCCGGTCGTGTACAGCGCGACGCTGCCGATCAGGACCACACCGAGCACGGAAGCGATCACCGAGTTGCGCATCCGCGCCTTGCGCCGCGCCTCGGTGCGACGCTGCTGCTGCCGCAAGAACTTCTCCCGGGCGAGCTGACGCCGCCGCTGTTCCTGGCTGACCACCGGGTTCTCTCCTCATGCGTCTCGTGTGCCGGCCGGTACGCGTGCGTGCGTGCGGTGAGCCGACCGCCTGCGTGTGCCCCGTACCGTATATGGGTTCGCTGAGGAATCGGCAGCGCCGGTAGGCTCTGACCACGGGCGCAGCCCCGTCGCAAGCCTCCCGTACCGACACAAACGAAGGACGATCGTGCTCATTGCCGGGTTCCCCGCCGGGGCCTGGGGGACGAACTGTTATCTCGTCGCCCCCGCCGCCGGTGAGGAGTGCGTGATCATCGACCCCGGCCACCAGGCCGCCCCCGGAGTGGAGGAGGCGGTCCGGAAGCATCGGCTCAAGCCCGTCGCCGTCGTCCTCACCCACGGCCACATCGACCACGTCGCCTCGGTCGTCCCGGTCTGCGGGGCGCACGACGTACCGGCCTGGATCCACCCCGAGGACCGCTACATGATGAGCGACCCCGAGAAGGGGATAGGCCGCGCCATCGGCATGCCGCTCATGGGCGAGCTGACCGTCGGGGAGCCGGACGACGTCAAGGAGCTGACCGACGGCACGAAGCTGGAGCTGGCGGGCCTGGAGCTGACGGTCGCGCACGCGCCGGGCCATACCAAGGGGTCGGTGACCTTCGGCCTGCCCGAGGCGGCGGACATCCCGCCGGTCCTCTTCTCGGGCGACCTGCTGTTCGCCGGCTCCATCGGACGCACCGACCTGCCCGGCGGTGACATGGCCGAGATGCTCGACTCGCTGGCCCGCGTGTGCCTGCCGCTCGACGACTCGACCGTGGTGCTGTCCGGCCACGGCCCCCAGACGACCATCGGCCAGGAGCGCGCCACCAACCCGTATCTGCGGCAGGTGGCGGCCGGCCCGGGAGCCCAGGAGGCTCCCCGACGAGGAATGTGACGAGATTACTTCCGTGAGCACCTACAAGGCCCCCAAGGGCACGTACGACCTGCTGCCGCCGGACTCCGCCAAGTACCTGGCCGTCCGCGAGGCGATCGCCGCCCCGCTGCGCAACTCCGGCTACGGCTACATCGAGACGCCCGGCTTCGAGAACGTCGAGCTGTTCGCGCGCGGCGTCGGCGAGTCCACCGACATCGTCACCAAGGAGATGTACGCCTTCGAGACCAAGGGCGGCGACAGGCTCGCCCTGCGCCCCGAGGGCACCGCCTCCGTGCTGCGCGCCGCCCTGGAGGCCAACCTGCACAAGGCGGGCAACCTCCCGGTCAAGCTCTGGTACTCCGGCTCGTACTACCGCTACGAGCGCCCCCAGAAGGGCCGCTACCGTCACTTCTCCCAGGTCGGCGCCGAGGCGATCGGCGCGGAGGACCCGGCGCTGGACGCGGAGCTGATCATCCTGGCCGACCAGGCGTACCGCTCCCTGGGCCTGCGGAACTTCCGGATCCTGCTCAACAGCCTCGGTGACAAGGAGTGCCGCCCGGTGTACCGGGCCGCGCTCCAGGACTTCCTGCGCGGCCTGGACCTGGACGAGGACACCCTGCGCCGGGCGGAGATCAACCCGCTGCGCGTCCTGGACGACAAGCGCGAGTCGGTGCAGAAGCAGCTGACCGGCGCCCCCCTGCTGCGCGACTACCTCTGCGACGCCTGCAAGGCGTACCACGAGGAGGTCCGGGAGCTGATCACGGCTGCGGGGGTGGCCTTCGAGGACGACCCCAAGCTGGTGCGCGGCCTGGACTACTACACGCGGACCACCTTCGAGTTCGTCCACGACGGTCTCGGCTCCCAGTCCGCCGTGGGCGGCGGCGGCCGCTACGACGGCCTGTCCGAGATGATCGGCGGCCCCGCGCTGCCGTCCGTCGGCTGGGCCCTCGGCGTCGACCGCACCGTGCTGGCCCTGGAGGCGGAGGGCGTCGAGCTCGAACTGCCCGCCACCACCAGCGTGTTCGCGGTCCCGCTCGGCGAGGAGGCCCGCCGGGTGCTGTTCGCGAAGGTCACCGAGCTGCGCAAGAACGGCGTCGCCGCCGACTTCTCCTACGGCGGCAAGGGGCTGAAGGCCGCGATGAAGGCGGCCAACCGCTCGGGCGCCCGTTACGCCCTGGTCCTGGGCGAACGCGACCTCGCCGAGGGCGTCGTCCAGCTCAAGGACATGGAGTCCGGTGAGCAGACGTCGGTCGGCGTCAACGAGATCGTGGCGGAGCTGGAGTCACGGCTCGGCTAGCCGTTCCCCGGGTCCGCGGTCGGCGGGGGCGCGCACGGGTCCGCTCGTGCGAGCCCCCCTCGAACGCGTGTCGGCCGGAACCGAACGCCCACGGGCGACCACGCGTATGTCCTTGTGCCCGGCGGACGGTGCACGCACAGTCCCGTGCGGCACAATGGCCCTGCCCGAAGCAGGTCCACACTCTCTAGTGACGGAATCGGCGTGATGAGCAAGACGACAGTCAAGGACGTCGCCATGGAGCCCGAATCCCCGCGCTCGCACTCGCCGGAGCGCGCCCCCGCGCGGCGCACCGAGGGGAGCGGCCGGGCCCTCGCCCTGCTCCTGGTGATCACCGGTGCGGCCGGTGTGCTCGCCGCCTGGGTGATCACGCTCGACAAGTTCAAGCTGCTCGAGGCCAAGGTCAAGGGCGAGACCTTCGTCCCCGGATGCAGCCTCAACCCCGTCGTCTCCTGCGGCAGCGTGATGGAGAGCGACCAGGCCTCCGTCTTCGGCTTCCCCAACCCGATGCTCGGCCTCGTCACCTACGGCATCGTCGTCTGCGTCGGCGTGAGCCTGCTCGCCGGGGCCCGCTTCCCGCGCTGGTACTGGCTCACCTTCAACGCCGGCACGCTCTTCGGCACGGTCTTCTGCGCCTGGCTCATGTTCCAGTCCCTGTACCGGATCAACGCGCTGTGCCTGTGGTGCTGCCTGGCCTGGGTCGCCACGATCATCATGTTCTGGTACGTGACGTCGTTCAACGTCCGCCAGGGGTTCCTGCCCGCCCCGGGCTGGCTGAAGGGCTTCTTCGGCGAGTTCACCTGGGTGCCGCCGGTCCTGCACATCGGCATCATCGGCATGCTGGTCCTGACCCGCTGGTGGGACTTCTGGACCGGCTGAGGCGCCCCGCGGGGCTGTCGGTGCGGTGATTTAGGGTTTCAGGCGTGGAGCCCGACCTGTTCACCGCCGCAGCAGAAGAACGCCAGGAGAAGGACCCGACCGGCAGCCCCCTGGCGGTCCGGATGCGCCCGCGCACCCTCGACGAGGTGGTGGGCCAGCAGCACCTGCTGAAGCCGGGCTCCCCCCTGCGCAGACTGGTCGGCGAAGGGGCCTCGGGCCCCGCGGGACCCTCCTCGGTGATCCTCTGGGGTCCGCCCGGCACCGGCAAGACGACCCTGGCCTACGTGGTCTCCAAGGCCACCAACAAGCGCTTCGTCGAGCTGTCCGCGATCACCGCGGGCGTCAAGGAGGTCCGCGCGGTCATCGACGGCGCCCGCCGCGCCTCCGGCGGGTACGGCCAGGAGACCGTCCTCTTCCTCGACGAGATCCACCGCTTCAGCAAGGCCCAGCAGGACTCCCTGCTGCCCGCCGTGGAGAACCGCTGGGTCACCCTGATCGCCGCGACCACCGAGAACCCCTACTTCTCGGTCATCTCCCCGCTGCTGTCCCGGTCCCTCCTGCTCACGCTCGAACCCCTCACCGACGACGACGTCCGGGGCCTGCTGAAGCGGGCCCTCACCGACGAGCGCGGCCTGGACGGCGCCGTCACCCTCCCCGAGGACACCGAGAGCCACCTCCTGCGCATCGCCGGCGGCGACGCCCGCCGCGCGCTGACCGCCCTGGAGGCCGCCGCCGGGGCCGCGCTCGACAAGGGCGAGGCGGAGATCGCCCTGACCACCCTGGAGGAGACGGTCGACCGGGCCGCGGTGAAGTACGACCGCAGCGGCGACCAGCACTACGACGTCGCCAGCGCCCTGATCAAGTCCATCCGCGGCTCCGACGTGGACGCCGCCCTGCACTACCTGGCCCGGATGATCGAGGCCGGCGAGGATCCCCGCTTCATCGCCCGCCGCCTGATGATCTCCGCCAGCGAGGACATCGGGCTCGCCGACCCGAACGCCCTGCCGATCGCGGTCGCCGCCGCCCAGGCCGTCGCCATGATCGGCTTCCCCGAGGCCGCCCTCACCCTCAGCCACGCCACCATCGCCCTCGCCCTGGCCCCCAAGTCCAACGCGGCCACCACCGCGATCGGCGCCGCCCTCGACGACGTGCGCAAGGGCCTGGCCGGCCCCGTGCCGCCGCACCTGCGCGACGGGCACTACAAGGGCGCGGCCAAGCTGGGGCACGCCCAGGGATACGTCTACCCCCACGACCTGCCCGAGGGCATCGCCGCACAGCAGTACGCCCCGGACGCCCTCAAGGACCGGCAGTACTACGAACCCACCCGGCACGGCGCCGAGGCCCGGTACGCGGACGCCGTGGAGTGGACCAGGAAGCACCTCGGTCGGAAGCGGCCCTGAACGCCCTGTAGACTTACCCGGAGTGCTGCGTCCCGTGTCCGGCTCCGGTCGGCGCCTCAGGCGGGACATCCAGCCGGATCCTTCGATCCAGGAGCGTCGCGCACCGTCGTAGGTGTCGCGGGCAGCCCACCACCACCCGTAGTCCCGGGAGCGGTCGGTGGGCCGTTCGTGTGCTGCACGTATGTGCCCAGACCAGGGGAGCGGCTGCCTGACACGTCCCTCGCGGGCCCGTCAGGAATTCCCCGGCTGCGGATGCGACCTCCCGTAACCCTGAGGCAGCCGAAAAGGAAAAGGAAGAGAAGTGGCGAACCAGTCCCGCCCCAAGGTCAAGAAGTCGCGTGCCCTCGGCATCGCGCTGACCCCGAAGGCCGTCAAGTACTTCGAGGCCCGCCCCTACCCGCCGGGTGAGCACGGCCGCGGCCGCAAGCAGAACTCGGACTACAAGGTCCGTCTGCTGGAGAAGCAGCGCCTGCGCGCGCAGTACGACCTCTCCGAGCGCCAGCTCGTCCGTGCCTACGAGCGTGCCTCCAAGACGTCGATGAAGACGGGCGAGGCCCTCGTCATCGAGCTCGAGCGCCGTCTCGACGCGCTGGTCCTGCGTTCGGGCATCGCCCGCACGATCTACCAGGCCCGCCAGATGGTCACCCACGGCCACATCCAGGTCAACGGCAAGAAGGTCGACAAGCCCTCCTTCCGCGTCCGCCCGGACGACGTCGTGGAGGTCCGCGAGCGCAGCAAGGAGAAGACCCTCTTCACGATCGCTCGTGAGGGCGGCTTCGCCCCCGACGGTGAGATCCCGCGCTACCTGCAGGTGAACCTCAAGGCCCTGGCGTTCCGCCTGGACCGCGAGCCGAACCGCAAGGAGATCCCGGTGATCTGCGACGAGCAGCTCGTCGTCGAGTACTACGCCCGCTGACCCCGGCAGGCACGCGGTACCTCAGCCCGCCGTCTCCCCGCCCTTCCGGGTGGGCGAGGCGGCGGGCTCGTGCGTGGGGGCACCCGCGGCCGCCGCAGCGCCCGGCCCGCGCGGCGCGGGCGGCCCGGGCCGCCGCAGCGCCCGGCGGACGGCCTCGTCCCGGCCGAGCCGCGTCCCCCTCCGCCGGCACTCCTCGTAGCGCTCGTCGCCGAGGTGCTCGCGGGCCCGCGCCTCGCACAGCACGTGCGGCGCGTTGTAGTGGGCCGAGCCGAACAGCGGCAGTCCCACCGACGGCCACATCCGGTCCGCCGCCCCCTGGAGCACCGCCGCCTCGGCCGCGTGCCCCTCCGCCGCCGTGACCAGCGCCAGCAGCTCCAGCGACAGCACGGCGCCGAGCAGGTCGCGGAAGGCGTGGGCGCCCTTCAGACAGTCCGTCAGCAGCTCCCGCGCCCCGTCCAGGTCGTCCTCGCTCCAGGCCGCGTACGCCAGGACGTAGAGGGCGTAGGTGCGGGCCCACCGCTCACCGTGGTCGTCGCAGATCCGGCGCACGTCCTCGCACAGCCGCACCGCCTCCGGCAGGTCGCCCTGGAAGGCGCGTGCCATCGCCAGCTCGACCTGGCTCATCAGGACATTGCTGTTGAGCTCGCCGATCTCCCCGTAGCGGTCCAGCGCCGAACGCAGCAGCGTCTCCGCGCGCGGCATGTCGTCCGTGACGAGGGCCAGACAGCCGGTGCGGTGCTCGGCGTACGCCAGCGCCTTGTCGCTCGCGAGCCGCTCCGCCTCCTCCCGGCACTCCTGGAGCGCCGCCAGCGCGGGCACCGTGTCGCCCTGCAGGATCGCCACGTAACCCAGCACCCACAGGGCCTTGAGCCGCGACTGCTCGTGGCCGGTGTCCAGCCGGACGGCCTGCTCCAGCCAGTGCCGCCCCTCCGACAGCCGCCCGCAGCCGACCCAGTAGAACCACAGCGAGCCCGCGAGGAACTGCCCCAGGTGCGCCTCCTCCGGCTCGGCCAGGGCCAGCTCCAGGGCACGGCGCAGATTCGGCAGCTCCGTCTCCACGCGCGCGGCGATCTCACCCTGCCGCGGCGAGAACCAGTCCAGCTCGCACCAGGTGGCCAGCCCCACGTACCAGTCCCGGTGCCGCCGCCCGACCCGGTCCGCGTCGCCCGTCGCCTCCAGCCATTCGGCGCCGTACGCGCGCACCGTGTCCAGCATCCGGTAACGCACCCCCGCCGCCGTCTCCTCGCGGGTCAGCACCGACTGCGCGAGCAGCGCGGACAGCACGTCGAGGACGTCACCGGCGGGCAGACCGTTCCCGCCGCACACGTACTCGGCGGCCTCCAGGTCGAACCGCCCCGCGAACACCGACAGCCGCGCCCACAGCAACCGCTCCTCGGCCGTGCACAGTTCGTGGCTCCAGCCGATCGCCGTACGCAGCGTGCGGTGCCGGGGCAGGGCGTCCCGGCAGCCGCCGGTCAACAGCCGGAACCGGTCGTCGAGCCGTTCCAGCAGCTGCCCCGGGGAGAGCGTCCCCAGCCGCCCCGCGGCCAGCTCGATCGCGAGCGGCAGCCCGTCCAGCCGCCGGCACAGCGCCCGCGCCTCACGGTCGTCCCCGGCGGACACCGCCTGCTGCCCCGCGCGCACCTCCAGCAGCGCCACCGCCTCCTCCTCGTCCAGCGGAGGCAGCGGGAACAGCGTCTCCCCGGCGACGGACAGGGCCCGCCGCCCCACGGCGAGCACCCGCAGACCCGGTGCCCGGCGCAGCAGCTCGGCCACCAGCGAGGCGCAGGCGTCCACCAGGTGCTCGAACCCGTCCAGCACCAGCAGGACCTCGCGCCCGGCGAGATGGGCGAGCAGCGTCTCGCACGGCGACCGGGTGGTGTGGTCCGTCAGCCCCATGGCCTCCACGACGGCGTGCTCCACGAACTCCGGGTCCCTGACCGGAGCCAGTTCCACCCGCCACGCCCCGTCCCGGGGCGCGCACCGGGCGGCGGCGCGGACGGCCAGACGGGACTTGCCGACCCCGCCGGCCCCGGTCACCGTCACCAGACGCGAGGCGCCGAGCGCCCGGGACAGCTCGGCCAGCTCCGCGGAGCGCCCCACGAAGGGGTCCGGCTCCAGGGGAAGATTGCCGTGCGCCGGCGTGGAATCGTGCCGAAGGTCCCGCATGGAATACGCAGCGTACTGAACCGTATGCACTCCGTACAATCGCCCCGGGCGACTCCACCGGCGCCGGACGGTAATCCGGTACGGAGTCCCGTCACCGGCGCGATAGGCTCGGTGACACGACTTTCTCGATGTTCAGGCACGTTTTCAGGGAGCGGGTGCACACAGTGTCCGGTGGAGAGGTGGCCGGAATCCTGGTGGCCGTCTTCTGGGCGATCCTGGTCTCCTTCCTCGCGGTGGCTCTCGCGAGACTGGCCCAGACGCTCAGGGCGACCACCAAGCTCGTGGCGGACGTGACCGACCAGGCCGTCCCGCTGCTGGCCGACGCCTCCGCGGCGGTGCGCTCCGCGCAGACCCAGATCGAGCGGGTCGACGCGATCGCCTCCGACGTCCAGGAGGTCACCTCCAACGCCTCCGCGCTGTCGACCACCGTGGCCTCCACCTTCGGCGGCCCGCTCGTCAAGGTCGCCGCCTTCGGCTACGGCGTCCGACGGGCCGTCAGCGGCCGCAAGGAGGACGCCGGGGCCAAGGCGCCGGCGCGCACCGTGATCGTGGGCCGCGCCGTCCCGGGCGCGCGGCGGGAGAAGCGCACCCGGGGAAAGAGGGACTGACCCGCGATGTTCCGTCGTACCTTCTGGTTCACCACCGGCGTCGCCGCCGGCGTGTGGGCCACCACCAAGGTGAACCGCAAGCTCAAGCAGCTGACGCCCGAGAGCCTCGCCGTGACCGCGGCGAACAAGGCGATCGAGGCCGGCGGCCGGCTCAGGGACCGCGCGGTGGACTTCGCGCTCGAGGTCCGCGACAACATGGCCCAGCGGGAGGCCGAACTGGGCGACGCGCTCGGGCTGAACGCCCCCGTCGACCGCGGGCTCCCGGCACCCCGGCACCACGCCGTCATCGAGAACCGCAACAGCCCCAAGTACGTCGCGGGCCCGGAGGCCGGGCCGACGTACAGGACGTACCCGTACAACCGGAATGAGGACCACTGATGGAGTCGGCCGAGATCCGCCGCCGCTGGCTGAGCTTCTTCGAGGAGCGCGGGCACACCGTCGTCCCGTCGGCGTCGCTCATCGCGGACGACCCGACTCTGCTGCTCGTCCCGGCCGGCATGGTGCCCTTCAAGCCCTACTTCCTGGGCGAGGTCAAGCCGCCCTTCGACCGTGCCACCAGCGTGCAGAAGTGCGTGCGCACGCCGGACATCGAGGAGGTCGGCAAGACCACCCGGCACGGCACGTTCTTCCAGATGTGCGGCAACTTCTCCTTCGGCGACTACTTCAAGGAAGGCGCCGTCAAGCTCGCCTGGGAGCTGCTCACCACGCCCCAGGACAAGGGCGGCTACGGCCTCGACCCCGAGCGCCTGTGGATCACCGTCTACCAGGACGACGACGAGGCCGAGCGGATCTGGCACGAGGTCGTCGGCGTGCCCAAGGAGCGCATCCAGCGCCTGGGCAAGAAGGACAACTTCTGGTCCATGGGCGTCCCCGGCCCCTGCGGTCCCTGCTCCGAGATCAACTACGACCGCGGCCCCGAGTTCGGCGCCGAGGGCGGCCCCGCCGTCAACGACGAGCGGTACGTGGAGATCTGGAACCTCGTCTTCATGCAGTACGAGCGGGGCGAGGGCACCGGCAAGGACGACTTCGAGATCCTCGGGGACCTGCCGAGCAAGAACATCGACACCGGCCTCGGCCTCGAGCGGCTCGCCATGATTCTGCAGGGCGTGCAGAACATGTACGAGATCGACACCTCCATGGCCGTGATCGACAAGGCCACCGAGCTGACCGGCGTCCGCTACGGCGACGCCCACGCCTCCGACGTCTCCCTGCGCGTGGTCACCGACCACATGCGCACCGCCACCATGCTCATCGGCGACGGCGTCACCCCGGGCAACGAGGGCCGCGGCTACGTGCTGCGCCGCATCATGCGCCGCGCCATCCGCAACATGCGCCTGCTCGGCGCCACCGGCCCGGTCGTCAAGGACCTGATCGACACCGTGATCGGCATGATGGGCCAGCAGTACCCCGAGCTCATCACCGACCGCGAGCGCATCGAGAAGGTCGCCCTCGCCGAGGAGAACGCCTTCCTCAAGACGCTGAAGGCCGGCACCAACATCCTCGACACCGCCGTGGCCGACACCAAGGCCGCGGGCGGCACCGTCCTGCCCGGCGACAAGGCCTTCCTGCTCCACGACACCTGGGGCTTCCCGATCGACCTCACCCTGGAGATGGCCGCCGAGCAGGGCCTGTCCGTGGACGAGGACGGCTTCCGCCGCCTGATGAAGGAGCAGCGGGAGCGCGCCAAGGCCGACGCCCAGGCCAAGAAGACCGGCCACGCCGACCTCGGCGCCTACCGCGAGATCGCCGACCGGGCCGGCGCCACCGACTTCATCGGCTACACCGACACCGAGGGCGAGTCGACGGTCGTCGGCATCCTCGTCGACGGCGTCTCCTCGCCGGCCGCCACCGAGGGCGACGAGGTCGAGATCGTCCTCGACCGCACCCCGTTCTACGCCGAGGGCGGCGGCCAGATCGGCGACACCGGCCGGATCAGGACCGACTCCGGTTCCGTGATCGAGGTGCGCGACTGCCAGAAGCCGGTGCCGGGCGTCTACGTCCACAAGGGCGTCGTCCAGGTCGGCGAGGTCACCGTCGGCGCCAAGGCCCACGCCTCGATCGACGCCAAGCGGCGCCACGCCATCGCCCGTGCCCACTCGGCCACCCACCTCACCCACCAGGCGCTGCGCGACGCCCTCGGCCCGACGGCCGCCCAGGCCGGCTCCGAGAACCAGCCCGGCCGCTTCCGCTTCGACTTCGGCTCCCCGTCCGCCGTGCCGCAGACGGTCATGCTCGACGTCGAGCAGAAGATCAACGAGGTGCTCGCCCGCGACCTCGACGTCCGGGCCGACATCATGGGCATCGACGAGGCCAGGAAGCAGGGCGCCATCGCCGAGTTCGGCGAGAAGTACGGCGAGCGCGTCCGCGTGGTCACCATCGGCGACTTCTCCAAGGAGCTGTGCGGCGGCACCCACGTGCACAACACCGCCCAGCTGGGCCTGGTGAAGCTGCTCGGCGAGTCCTCCATCGGTTCCGGCGTGCGCCGTATCGAGGCCCTGGTCGGCATGGACGCCTACAGCTTCCTCGCCCGCGAGCACACGGTCGTCAACCAGCTCACCGAGCTGCTCAAGGGCCGCTCGGAGGAACTGCCGGAGAAGGTCTCCGCCATGCTCGGCAGGCTGAAGGACGCCGAGAAGGAGATCGAGAAGTTCCGCGCGGAGAAGGTGCTCCAGGCCGCCGCCGGTCTCGCCGAGTCCGCCAAGGACGTCCGCGGCATCGCCGTCGTCACCGGCCGGGTCCCGGACGGCACCACCGCCGACGACCTGCGCAAGCTGGTCCTCGACGTGCGCGGCCGCATCCAGGGCGGCCGGGCCGCCGTGGTCGCCCTGTTCACCACGGTCAACGGCAAGCCCCTCACGGTCATCGCCACCAACGAGGCCGCCCGCGAGCGCGGCCTGAAGGCCGGTGACCTGGTGCGCACCGCCGCCAAGACCCTCGGCGGCGGCGGTGGCGGCAAGCCGGACGTCGCCCAGGGCGGTGGTCAGAACCCCGCCGCCATCGGCGAGGCCGTCGACGCCGTCGAGCGGCTCGTGGCGGACACCGCCAAGTGAGCGGTACGGAGGACGAGCAGGCGGGCGGCCCGGTGATGCGCCGCGGCCGCCGGCTCGCGATCGACGTCGGGGACGCCCGCATCGGGGTCGCCTCGTGCGACCCCGACGGGATCCTCGCCACCCCGGTCGAGACCGTCCCCGGCCGGGACGTCCCGGCCGCTCACCGCCGGCTGCGGCAGCTCGTCGAGGAGTACGAGCCGATCGAGGTCGTCGTCGGTCTCCCCCGCTCCCTCAAGGGGGGCGAGGGCCCCGCCGCCGCCAAGGTCCGCGGCTTCGCGCGGGAGCTGGCCCGCATGATCGCGCCCGTTCCGGTGAGACTCGTGGACGAACGCATGACGACGGTGACGGCGAGCCAGGGGCTGCGCGCCTCGGGCGTGAGGTCCCGGAAGGGACGTTCCGTCATCGACCAGGCGGCCGCCGTGGTCATCCTCCAGCAGGCGCTGGAATCCGAACGGGTGTCAGGCAAACCACCCGGCGAGGGCGTCGAAGTGGTCATCTGATCGCGATACGGTAACGTTCCGCGCGATGCGGCGGTGTTCGAACAGCCGCCGCACAGAGAGAGGCGGGACGGGAGCCGTGGTCTTCAGGTGGCCGGGGTGACCGCCGCCTCGCGGCTCTAGGGGATCGATGACTGAGTATGGCCGGGGCCAAGGCTCCGAACCGTGGCATCCGGACGACCCGTTGTACGGGGACGGCGGATGGGGAGGACAGCAGGCCCAGCAAGGTCAGCAGTTCCCCCACGACGGCCAGCCGCAGCACTATCCGCAGCAGCCGCAGGCGCAGCAGCAGTACGGCGACTGGGGCACCACCGAGCAGGACGGCTACGGGCAGCCGCAGCAGCAGTACCCCCAGTACGAGCAGCAGTACGGCCAGCAGTACGCCCCCCAGCAACAGCCGCAGCAGCAGTACGACACCGGCGGCTGGCACACCGGTGCCCACTCCCAGGATCCGTACGCCGCCGGCCCGACGGACCCGTACGGGCAGCAGACCGGGGCGTACGGCGGGGGGCAGGCCGACCACTACGGAACCCCCGACGCCTATCCGCCGCCCGAGCCGCCCGGCCGCCGGCGCGCCGAACCCGAACCGCGGACCGACTGGGAACCGGGCCCCGACGAGGGCGAGCACGCCTTCTTCGCGGGAGGCGGTGATGACGACGACCACAGCGACGACCACGGCGACGACGCGGGCGACCGCCGGGGGCGCGGTGAGCGGCGGGGCCGGGGCGGCAAGGAGAAGAAACGGCGCAACGGGACCGCCTGCCTGGTGGTGGTCCTGGTCCTCGGCGGCGGCATCGCCGGAATCGGATATTTCGGGTACCAGTTCTACCAGGATCGTTTCGGCAGCGCCCCGGACTTCGCGGGGGACGGCAACGGCGAGCAGGTGACCGTCACGATCCCCAAGGGTGCCGGCGGGTACGTCATCGGCCAGGAGCTCAAGAAGAAGGGCGTCGTCAAGAGCGTCGACGCCTTCGTCGCGGCTCAAGCGGGCAACCCCCAGGGCAAGAACATCCAGGACGGCGTCTACACGCTGGAGAAGGAGATGTCGGCCGAGAGCGCGGTCGCGCTCATGCTCAGCCCGAAGAGCCGCGACAACCTGATAATCGCCGAGGGTCGGCGCAACGCCGAGATCTACGAACTCATCGACAAGCGCCTCGAGGTCAAGGCGGGCACCACCGCCAGGATCGCCAAGGAGGACTGGGAGGAACTCGGCCTGCCGGACTGGGCGCAGGGCCACGAGGACGTCAAGGACCCGCTGGAGGGCTTCCTCTTCCCGTCCAGTTACGGCGTGTCCAAGGGGCAGAAGCCCGAGGACGTCCTCAAGCGCATGGTCGCCCAGGCCACCGCGACCTACGAGAAGCTCGGCGTCGAGAAGAAGGCCGAGAGCCTCGGCCTCGAGGACCCGTGGCAGCTGATCACCGTCGCCAGCCTCGTCCAGGCCGAGGGCACCAGCCACAGCGACTTCCGCAAGATGGCCGAGGTCATCTACAACCGCCTCGAACCGGGTAACACCGAGACCAACGGCATGCTGGAGTTCGACTCCACGTACAACTACATCAAGAACCAGAGCAAGATCGACCTGACCCTCGAAGAGCTCAGGAACTACGACAACCCGTACAACACGTACTACTACAAGGGCCTGCCGCCCGGACCGATCAGCAACCCCGGCGAGGACGCGATCAAGGGCGCGCTCAACCCGACGGACGAAGGCTGGTACTACTTCATCTCGCTCGACGGCAGGACGAGCGAGTTCACCAAGACCAACGCCGAGCACCAGAAGCTGGTCGACAAGTGGAACGCCTCGAGGAAGAACTGATGGCCGCACCCCGCCGCGCCGCCGTACTCGGCTCCCCGATCGCGCACTCCCTCTCTCCGGTGCTGCACCGCGCCGCCTACGCGGAGCTGGGCCTGGAGGGCTGGACGTACGACCGCTTCGAGGTCGACGAGAAGGCGCTGCCGGAGTTCTTCGGGACGCTCGGGTCCGAGTGGGCGGGGCTGTCGCTGACCATGCCCCTGAAGCGGGCCGTGATCCCGCTGCTGGACGGGATCAGCGACACCGCCGCCTCGGTCGACGCGGTGAACACCGTGGTCTTCGCCGAGGACGGCCGCCGGACCGGCGACAACACCGACATCCCCGGCATGGTCGCCGCCCTGCGCGAGCACGGCATTGACAAGGTGGAGACCGCCGCGATCCTCGGCGCGGGTGCCACCGCCTCCTCCGCGCTCGCCGCGCTCGCGCGGATCTGCACGGGCGAGGTCGTCGTCCACGTCCGCAGCGAGGCCCGCGCCGCCGAGATGCGGCAGTGGGCCGAGCGGCTCGACGTGACGGTGCGCACAGCCGACTGGGACGACGCCGAGCAGGCCCTGCACGCCCCGCTGGTCGTGAGCACCACCCCGGCCGGCGTCACGGACAGCCTCGCCCGGGCCGTCCCGGAACGCCCGGCGGCCCTCTTCGACGTGCTCTACGACCCGTGGCCGACCGTCCTCGCCGCCCGCTGGTCCGCGTACGGCGGTGCCGTGGTCGGCGGGCTCGACCTGCTGGTGCACCAGGCCGTGCTCCAGGTCGAGCAGATGACGGGACGGACGCCGGCCCCGCTGGAGGCCATGCGGAAAGCGGGCGAACGGGCCCTCGCCGCCCGCTAGGATCCACCTCCGGTTCCGCAGGGGGCGGAACGGGGGGAACGCGTTCCATGTCCGCAGCCGTGCCGCTGGCATCGTGGAAGTCCCAGATCTTCGAGTCCGCGCCGGGCTTCCTGCCCGACTGGATGCAGATCACGGTGCTGGCCCTGGTCGTGCTCGCCGTCGTGGCCTCCTGGGTCGTCAAGACCAAGCGCATGATCGCGCACCGGCGCGCCGTCCGCTCCGGGCAGCCGGTCCACGCGGCGGCCCGGTACGGGCGGGGGAGCGGAGCCGACCACCTGGGGCAGTACGCGCCGCAGCAGCAGGGCGGCGGGGCCGATCACCCCGGCCCGCACGCGCCCCGGCGGCAGGAGAGCGGAGCCGACTTCCTCGGCGCCCACGCGCCCCGGCAGCAGCGGCAGGGCGACGGCCCGGTCTGATTCCGCGGCCGTCCGGTCCGTGCGCCGCCCGTCCGCCTGATGGACCGGCGGCCGGGTACGCGGCCCGGACGTGGGAGGATCGGAGGTGGCGGACCGGGGCCGCGCACCCCGTCACGCCGCAGCCGTACGCGAGGAGACGCGTAAGCAGGCAGTACCGGGGCGCGAGCACGGAGGAGCACCGTTGAGCAGGTTGCGCTGGCTGACCGCGGGGGAGTCCCACGGTCCCGCACTCGTCGCGACGCTGGAGGGTCTTCCCGCCGGCGTGCCGATCAGCACGGAGATGGTGGCGGACCACCTGGCGAGGCGGCGGCTGGGCTACGGTCGCGGTGCCCGGATGAAGTTCGAGCAGGACGAGGTCACCTTCCTCGGCGGTGTCCGGCACGGCCTCACCCTCGGCTCCCCGGTCGCGATCATGGTGGGCAACACCGAGTGGCCGAAGTGGGAGCAGGTCATGGCGGCCGACCCGGTCGACCCGGAGGTGCTGGCCGGCCTGGCGCGCAACGCGCCGCTGACCCGTCCACGGCCCGGCCACGCCGACCTCGCCGGCATGCAGAAGTACGGCTTCGACGAGGCCCGTCCGGTGCTGGAGCGGGCGTCCGCGCGGGAGACCGCGGCCCGGGTGGCGCTGGGCGCGGTGGCCCGGTCGTACCTGAAGGAGACCGCCGGCATCGAGATCGTCAGCCACGTCGTCGAGCTGGCCGCGGCCAGGGCGCCGTACGGCGTCTACCCGACCCCGGCCGACGTGGAGCGGCTGGACGCCGACCCGGTGCGCTGCCTGGACGCGGACGCCTCCAAGGCGATGGTCGCGGAGATCGACCAGGCCCACAAGGACGGCGACACCCTCGGCGGCGTCGTGGAGGTGCTGGCCTACGGCGTGCCGGTGGGCCTCGGGTCGCACGTGCACTGGGACCGGCGCCTCGACGCCCGGCTGGCCGCCGCGCTCATGGGCATCCAGGCGATCAAGGGTGTCGAGGTCGGCGACGGCTTCGACCTGGCACGGGTGCCCGGCTCGAAGGCGCACGACGAGATCCTCGCCACCGACGAGGGCATCAAGCGCGCCTCGGGCCGCTCCGGCGGCACGGAGGGCGGGCTGTCCACCGGTGAGCTGCTGCGGGTGCGGGCGGCGATGAAGCCGATCGCGACGGTGCCGCGGGCGCTGCGGACCGTGGACGTCGCCACCGGCGAGGAGGCCGCGGCCCACCACCAGCGCTCCGACGTGTGCGCCGTGCCGGCCGCCGGCATCGTCGCCGAGGCGATGGTCGCCCTCGTCCTCGCGGACGCGGTCGCGGAGAAGTTCGGCGGCGACAGCGTCACCGAGACCCGCCGCAACGTGACGTCGTACCTCGAGAACCTGGCCGTCCGATGAGTTCACCGGTGATCGTGCTGGTCGGTCCGATGGGGGTCGGCAAGTCCACCGTCGGGCAGTTGCTGGCCGATCGGCTGGGCGTCGGCTACCGGGACACCGACGACGACATCGTCACCGCCGAGGGCCGCGGCATCGCCGACATCTTCGTCGACGAGGGCGAAGGCGCCTTCCGGGAGCTCGAGAAGCGGGCGGTGCGCACCGCGCTCACCGAACACGACGGCGTCCTGGCGCTGGGCGGCGGCGCGGTCCTCGACGCGGACACGCGCGCGCTGCTCGCCGGGCAGCGGGTCGTCTACCTGTCGATGGACGTCGAGGAGGCGGTCCGGCGCACCGGACTCAACGTCGCCCGGCCGCTGCTCGCGGTCAATCCGCGCAAGCAGTGGCGCGAGCTGATGGAGGCCCGCCGGCACCTGTACGAGGAGGTCGCCACGGCCGTCGTGCCCACGGACGGCCGCACCCCCGAAGAGGTCGCCGAAGCCGCCCTGAACGCACTGGAGTTGAAGGAAGCATGAGCAGCGAGGCAGTGACCCGGATCCACATCGGCGGCACGGCGGGCACCGAGCCCTACGACGTCCTGGTGGGCCGTCAGCTCCTCGGCGAGCTGGCCGGGCTGATCGGCGACAGGGCCAAGCGGGTGGCGATCGTGCACCCCGAGGCGCTGGCCGAGACCGGCGACGCGCTCCGCGCCGACCTGGCCGAGCAGGGCTACGAGGCGGTCGCCATCCAGGTGCCCAACGCGGAGGAGGCCAAGACCGCCGAGGTCGCGGCCTACTGCTGGAAGGCGCTCGGCCAGTCCGGCTTCACCCGCACCGACGTCATCGTCGGTGTGGGCGGCGGCGCTACCACCGACCTGGCCGGGTTCGTGGCCGCCACCTGGCTGCGCGGGGTGCGCTGGATCGCGATCCCGACCACCGTGCTGGCCATGGTGGACGCGGCCGTCGGCGGGAAGACCGGCATCAACACGGCCGAGGGCAAGAACCTGGTGGGCGCCTTCCACCCGCCCGCCGGCGTGCTGTGTGACCTGGCCGCGCTGGACTCCCTGCCGGTCAACGACTACGTCTCGGGGCTGGCGGAGGTCATCAAGGCCGGCTTCATCGCCGACCCGGTGATCCTGGACCTCATCGAGGCCGACCCGCAGGCCGCCCGCACCCCTGCCGGCCCGCACACCGCCGAGCTCATCGAGCGGTCCGTCCGGGTCAAGGCCGAGGTCGTCTCCTCCGACCTGAAGGAGTCGGGCCTCAGGGAGATCCTCAACTACGGTCACACGCTGGGCCACGCCATCGAGAAGAACGAGCGCTACAAGTGGCGTCACGGCGCGGCGGTGTCGGTGGGCATGCACTTCGCGGCCGAACTGGGCCGCCTGGCGGGCCGTCTCGACGACGCCACCGCGGACCGCCACCGCACGATCCTCGAATCGGTCGGTCTGCCGCTGCACTACCGCTACGACCAGTGGCCCAAGCTGCTGGAGACCATGAAGGTCGACAAGAAGTCCCGCGGCGACCTGCTGCGCTTCATCGTCCTCGACGGTCTCGCCAAGCCCACCGTGCTGGAGGGACCGGACC
Source organism: Streptomyces griseomycini (assembly GCF_014203535.1). Lineage (GTDB taxonomy): Bacteria > Actinomycetota > Actinomycetes > Streptomycetales > Streptomycetaceae > Streptomyces > Streptomyces griseomycini. The sequence goes on along the minus strand of NZ_JACHJI010000008.1, from coordinate 115,905 downwards.
CGGCCGTCCTGCTCGCCGCGTACGGCGAGGTGGGGGAGTAGTCCCGGGGATCGGCGTCCGCCCGCCGCGCCGGGCCACCGGCCGGCCGCGCCGGGCACTCATCGCCGCCCCCGGCCGTTCACACAACAACGGCGGGGGGCGGTACCGTTCGGTAGCACGCGGGGTACCCCCCTGCTGTCAGCGCCCCATAGCCTGTACGAGACGGAGTGGCACCGGATGCAGCACGCAGTGGGTTCACCGCTGCCGCCGCCCCACCAGCCGGGGCACGGACCGGCCGTCGGCTGGTCACCGGCCGCACACCACCCGGGTCAGCACCCGGGAGCGCACCAGGGGCCCGCCCCCGTGCCCGTGCCGCCTCCGGCACCGGGCTACCCCGCGCCTCCGCCCGGGCCCGCCCCGTCCCCCGCGGGTCCCCGGCACGCCCCGGCGCCCCCGACGCCGGACACCACCGGCCATGTGCCGCTGCCGCCCGGCGGCCCCGTCGCCGTGCCCAGCGCCCCCCAGGCCGCCGTCCCCCCCGACCCGGCCGGCACGACCATCGCCGTGCTGCTCATCGGGCCCGCGGGCGCCGGGAAGACCAGCGTGGCCAAGTACTGGGCGGACCACCGCCGGGTCCCGACCGCGCACATCAGCCTCGACGACGTGCGCGAGTGGGTGCGCTCGGGCTTCGCCGACCCGCAGACGGGGTGGAACGACAACTCCGAGGCCCAGTACCGCCTGGCCCGCCGCACCTGCGGCTTCGCCGCCCGCAACTTCCTCGCCAACGGCATCTCGTGCATCCTCGACGACGCCGTCTTCCCCGACCGCCCGGTCGTCGGCCTGGGCGGCTGGAAGCGGCACGTGGGCCCCGGCCTGCTGCCGGTCGTCCTCCTGCCGGGCCTGGACATCGTCCTGGAGCGCAACGCGGAACGCTCCGGCAACCGCCGCCTCGGCGACGAGGAGGTCGCCCGCATCCACGGCCGCATGGCCGGCTGGTACGGCTCCGGGCTCCCGATCATCGACAACTCCCAGCTCGACATACCGGAGACGGCGAGGATCCTGGACGACGTCCTGGCCAGGTCGATCGCGAGCCCGCCGGCCTGGTGAGGCCGGGGCGCCGCCCCGGACCGCCGCCCCGGACCGCCGCCCCGGACCACCGGCCCGGTCGGCGCGGCGCGGGCGGCGACGCCCACTCGGACCTCCCGACCGGCGGTATCGGGCCACCGCTCATAGGCTCGGGTCATGTCAGAGGTGTACGCGGTCCGCCGGACGCGGGTACGGGAATGCTGCAACGCGGGCGGCAGCGCGGCGGCGCTGGTGTCCCGGCCCGCCAATGTGCGCTACCTCGCGGGTGCCGCCCCCGAGGGCGCCGTGCTGTTGCTGGGCAGGACCGAGGACGTGCTGGTGTGCGCCGGACCGCCCGACGACCGCTCCCCGCAGGCCCGGCCCGACGAGGCGCTGCGCGTGCACGTCGTGCCCCGGGCCGGCGGTGACGCCGCCGTCGCGGCGGCCGGGCTCGCCGCCGCCCAGGGCGCCGACTCCCTCGCGGTCGAGGAGCACCACCTCACCGTGGCCCGGCACCGCGCCATCCGCTCGGTCGCCTCCCGGCTGCGCCTGGCCGACGTCGGCTGCACGGTCGAGCAGCTCCGGGTGGTCAAGGACGAGGAGGAGATCTCCTGTCTGCGCATCGGCGCGGAGATCGCCGACCAGGCCCTCGGCGAGCTGCTGGAGTCCATCCTGGTCGGCCGCACCGAACGCCACCTCGCCCTGGAACTGGAGCGCCGCCTCGTCGACCACGGCGCCGACGGCCCCGCCTTCCCCACCTCCGTCGCCACCGGACCGCACGCCGGGCGGCCCGGTCACCGGCCCACCGACCGCCGCGTCGAGGAGGGCGACTTCCTCTCCGTCTGCCTGGGCGCCACCTACCGCGGCTACCGCTGCGAGATCGGCCGCACCTTCGTCATCGGCACGGCCCCCGCGGACTGGCAGATCGAGCTGTACGACCTCGTCTTCTCCGCCCAGCGCGCCGGACGGGAGTCCCTCGTACCGGGCGCCGCCTGCCGTGACGTGGACCGTGCGGCACGCCACGTGCTGGATTCCGCCGGGTACGCCGACGCCCTCCCCGCCCTCACGGGACACGGGGTCGGACTCGAAATCGACGAGGACCCTCGGCTGACCCCCGCGGCCATGGGTAAACTGGACGCTTGCGTGCCGGTCACTGTCGAACCGGGGGTCCACCTCCCGGGCCGGGGTGGTGTCCGGATCGATGACACGCTCGTCGTGCGCCCCGAGGCGGACGGCGGACCCGAGCTACTCACCATCACGACCAAGGAGCTGCTCGCGCTCTAGCCTCGCGCTGTGCGCCGCCCCGGGGTCGTCCACGTCAGTCCAGTCCAGGAGATTCCTCAACCGTGGCTTCCACGAACGACCTCAAGAACGGCATGGTGCTCAAGCTCGAAGGCGGCCAGCTCTGGTCCGTCGTCGAGTTCCAGCACGTCAAGCCCGGCAAGGGCCCGGCCTTCGTGCGCACCAAGCTCAAGAACGTGCTCTCCGGCAAGACCGTCGACAAGACCTTCAACGCCGGTGTCAAGGTCGAAACGGCCACCGTCGACAAGCGCGACATGCAGTTCTCCTACATGGACGGCGACTACTTCGTCTTCATGGACATGGAGACCTACGACCAGCTGCACATCGACCGCAAGGTCGTCGGCGACGCCGCCAACTTCCTCGTCGAGGGCTTCGAGGCCACCGTCGCCCAGCACGAGGGCGAGGTGCTCTTCGTCGAGCTGCCCGCCGCCGTGGAGCTGACCATCCAGGAGACCGAGCCGGGCGTCCAGGGCGACCGCTCCACCGGCGGCACCAAGCCCGCCACCCTGGAGACCGGCCACCAGATCCAGGTCCCGCTCTTCATCACCACCGGTGAGAAGATCAAGGTCGACACCCGCACCAGCGACTACCTCGGCCGGGTGAACAGCTAACCGTGGCCGCCCGCAACACGGCCCGCAAGCGCGCCTTCCAGATCCTCTTCGAGGGCGACCAGCGCGGCGCCGACGTCCTGACGGTCCTCGCGGACTGGATCCGGCACTCCCGGACCGACACCCGGCAGCCGCCGGTGAGCGAGTACACGATGCAGCTGGTCGAGGGCTACGCGGAGCACGCGCGGCGCATCGACGAGCTGATCTCCCAGTACTCGGTCGGCTGGACGCTCGACCGGATGCCGGTCGTCGACCGCAGCATCCTGCGTCTGGGCGCCTACGAGCTGATCTGGGTCGACGAGACCCCGGACGCCGTCGTCCTCGACGAGATGGTGCAGCTGGCGAAGGAGTTCTCCACGGACGAGTCGCCCTCGTTCGTCAACGGCCTGCTCGGCCGGCTCAAGGAGCTCAAGCCGTCGCTGCGCCGCGACGAGGTCTGAGGCTCGGGCACGGATACGCCGAAGGGCCCGCAGCGACTCACGCTGCGGGCCCTTCGGCGTCGCGGGCTCCGGGCGAACCGGGGCGCCCGGCCCGCGGAACGCCGCCGGGGTGGCCGGACCGTGCAGGTCCGGCCACCCCGGCGGTACGTTTCTGCTTCTTTGCTCCTCTGCTCCGGAGCGGAGTGGTCAGCTCTCCTCGTGGGAGGCCACCGCGCGCCGCGCGTCCGCGTCCAGGACGCCCCAGCTGATCAGCTGCTCGGTGAGGACCGAGGGCGACTGGTCGTAGATGACGGCGAGGGTGCGCAGGTCGTCCTGGCGGATCGAGAGCACCTTGCCGTTGTAGTCACCGCGCTGGGACTGGATCGTCGCCGCGTAGCGCTGCAGCGGGCCCGCCTTCTCGGCCGGCACCGTGGCCAGCCGTTCCAGGTCCAGGACCAGCTTCGGCGGCGGCTCGGCGGCGCCTCCCGGGGTGGTGCCCGGCAGCAGCTCCTGCACCGGAACGCCGTAGAAGTCCGCCAGCTCCGCGAGGCGCTGCACGGTCACGGCGCGGTCCCCGCGCTCGTACGAGCCGACCACGACCGCCTTCCAGCGTCCCTGGGACTTCTCCTCGACACCGTGGAGGGAAAGGCCCTGCTGGGTGCGGATCGCCCGGAGCTTGGCCCCGAGCTGTTTGGCGTATTCGCTGGACATATAGCTCCCCGGCACTGTGGCGACGCGACTGGCTTGGTTTCCATGCCGCGCGGCTGGTAACTCACTGTGAGGTTACGCAGCGTTACTCTCGTGCGTCAAGCCGAATGGTCCACACCGACTCTTCCGTGGTAGCGAAGGTCGGTTGCGCCATAGGGGTGATCGGGGGTGTCGCTCCGCCCGGATCCCGGCCTGATAGCCTGAGTGACGCAATCCGACGTCCTTTAAGGTCCGTCCCGTGAGGCGGAGAAGGAGGTCCGTTTCTCATGGACACGCAGTCCGATGCGCGGCCCGTTCTCGAGGGTCCCGACATCGCGCGGGTGCTGACCCGCATCGCCCACGAGATCGTCGAGCGCGCCAAGGGTGCCGACGACGTGGTGCTCCTCGGCATCCCGACCCGAGGCGTCTTCCTCGCCCAGCGGCTCGCCGCCAAGCTCGAGCAGATCACCGAGCGCAAGACCCCGGTCGGCTCGCTCGACATCACCATGTACCGCGACGACCTGCGCATGCAGCCGCCGCGCGCGCTGGCCCGCACCGAGATCCCCGGTGACGGCATCGACGGCCGCCTGGTCGTCCTCGTCGACGACGTGCTCTTCTCCGGCCGCACCATCCGCGCCGCCCTCGACGCGCTGAACGACATCGGGCGTCCCCGCGCGGTGCAGCTCGCCGTCCTCGTCGACCGCGGCCACCGCGAACTGCCCATCCGCGCCGACTACGTCGGCAAGAACCTCCCCACGTCGTTGCGGGAGACGGTCAAGGTCCTGCTCGCCGAGGAGGACGGTCGCGACACCGTCCTGCTCGGTGCGAAGCGGACCGCCCAGTAGCACATCGGGCGCACGTCGACGGCGTGCGCCGGCTCGGCACGCCCTCGCGCGTACCCGTCTGCCCGATTTCGCCTGATTGAACTGCCTTACGGAGCCTGACAGATGCAGCGCCATCTCATCTCGGCCGCCGACCTCACCCGTGACGACGCCGTCCTGATCCTCGACACCGCCGAGGAGATGGCCCGGGTCGCCGACCGGCCGATCAAGAAACTGCCGACCCTGCGCGGCCGGACCGTGGTCAACCTCTTCTTCGAGGACTCGACGAGGACCCGGATCTCCTTCGAGGCCGCCGAGAAGCGGCTGTCCGCGGACGTCATCAACTTCACCGCCAAGGGCTCCAGCGTCTCCAAGGGCGAGTCCCTGAAGGACACCGCCCAGACCCTGGAGGCCATGGGCGTCGACGCCGTGGTCATCCGGCACGGCGCCTCCGGCGCCCCGTACCGCCTGGCCACCTCCGGCTGGATCGACGCCCACGTCATCAACGCGGGCGACGGCACCCACCAGCACCCCACCCAGGCCCTGCTGGACGCCTTCACCATGCGCCGCCGGCTCGTCGGCCCGGACGCCGGGCTCGGCCAGGACCTCTCCGGCCGCCGCATCACCATCGTCGGCGACGTCCTGCACAGCCGGGTCGCCCGCTCCAACGTCGACCTGCTGCACACCCTCGGCGCCGAGGTCACCCTCGTCGCCCCGCCGACCCTGCTGCCGGTCGGCGTCGAGACCTGGCCCTGCGAGGTCTCCTACGACCTCGACTCGACGCTGCCCAAGTCCGACGCCGTGATGATGCTGCGCGTCCAGCGGGAGCGGATGAACGCCGCGTTCTTCCCCACCGAGCGCGAGTACTCGCGGCGCTACGGCCTCGACGGCGACCGCATGGCGCGGATGCCCGAGCACGCCGTCGTGATGCACCCCGGCCCGATGGTCCGCGGCATGGAGATCACCGCCGAGGTCGCCGACTCCGACCGCTGCACCGTCGTCGAGCAGGTCTCCAACGGCGTCTCCATCCGGATGGCCGTCCTGTACCTGCTGCTCGGCGGCAACGAACCCGCCGTCACCCACCCGTCGCCCACCACCCCTGCGACGAGGCGCTCCGCGTCCGCCTCCGAACTCCGTACCACCGAGGAGAAGTAAGAACGATGAGCAAGATCCTGATCCGCGGTGCGAAGGTGCTCGGCGGCGAGCCGCAGGACGTCCTGATCGACGGCGAGACGATCGCCCGGGTCGGCACCGGGCTGCCCGCCGAGGGGGCCGAGGTCGTCGAGGCCGGGGGCAAGGTGCTGCTGCCGGGCCTGGTCGACCTGCACACCCACCTGCGCGAGCCCGGCCGCGAGGACTCCGAGACCGTGCTGACCGGCACCCGCGCGGCGGCGAGCGGCGGCTACACGGCCGTGTTCGCCATGGCCAACACCTTCCCGGTCGCCGACACCGCCGGCGTCGTCGAGCAGGTCTGGCGGCTCGGCAAGGAGCACGGCTACTGCGACGTGCGGCCCGTCGGAGCCGTCACCGTCGGCCTGGAGGGGCGGAAACTCGCCGAGCTGGGCGCCATGCACGAGTCCGCGGCCGGCGTCACCGTCTTCTCCGACGACGGCAAGTGCGTCCACGACGCCGTGATCATGCGTCGCGCCCTGGAGTACGTGAAGGCCTTCGACGGGATCGTCGCCCAGCACGCCCAGGAGCCCCGGCTGACCGAGGGCGCCCAGATGAACGAGGGCGTCGTCTCCGCCGAGCTGGGCCTGGGCGGCTGGCCGGCCGTCGCCGAGGAGTCGATCATCGCCCGGGACGTGCTGCTCGCCGAGCACGTCGGCTCCCGCGTGCACATCTGCCACCTGTCGACGGCGGGCAGCGTCGAGATCGTCCGCTGGGCCAAGTCCCGCGGCATCCGCGTCACCGCCGAGGTCACCCCGCACCACCTGCTCCTCACCGACGAGCTGGTGCGGACGTACGACCCGGTCTACAAGGTCAACCCGCCGCTGCGCACCGAGCGGGACGTGACGGCGCTGCGCGAGGCGCTCGCCGACGGCACGATCGACATCGTCGCCACCGACCACGCCCCGCACCCGCACGAGGACAAGGACTGCGAGTGGGCCGCCGCCGCCATGGGCATGGTCGGCCTGGAGACCGCGTTGTCGGTGGTCCAGGAGACCATGGTCGACACGGGCCTGCTGGACTGGGCCGGCGTCGCCGACCGCATGTCCTTCACGCCCGCGCGCATCGGACAGGCCGAGGGCCACGGCCGTCCCGTCTCGGCAGGTGAGCCCGCCAACCTCACCCTCGTCGACACGGCATACCGTGGCCCTGTGGACCCCGCGGGCTTCGCCTCGCGCAGCCGCAACACCCCGTACGAGGGCCGTGAGCTGCCGGGGCGTGTCACGCACACCTGGCTCCGGGGCAAGGCCACGCTCGTCGACGGGAAGCTCACGTGACACCTGTAATCCTGCTGGCCGCCGAGAAGGAATCGGCGGAAGTGACCGACTGGGCCGCCCGCATCGGCTGGGTCGTCGGCCTCGCCCTCTTCGTCGCACTCGTCTACTGGCTGATGCGCGAGGGCTGGCGGTGGCGCGGCACGCTCCAGGGCGACCTGCCGGAGCTGCCCGGCGCGCCGGACGATCCGGGCCCGGTGAAACTGGTCATGAGCGGCCGCTACCACGGCTCCACCACCGCCGGTCAGTGGCTCGACCGCATCGTGGCGCACGGTCTGGGCACCCGCAGCCGGGCCGAGCTGACGCTCACCGACGCGGGGCTGGACGTCGTGCGTCCCGGAGCGGACGACTTCTTCGTGCCGGCCCACGCGCTGCGCGGCGCCCGGCTCGACAAGGGCATCGCCGGCAAGGTCCTCACCGAGGGCGGTCTGCTGGTGGTCACCTGGGCGCACGGAGAGCGGCTGATCGACTCCGGCTTCCGCTCCGACCACGCGGCCGAGCACAACGAATGGGTCGAGACCCTGAACCAGATGATCAACAAGACGGAAGGCGCACGATGACAACCTCCACCAGGGGAGCCGCCAGGGTTCCCGCCGTACTCGTCCTGGAGGACGGCCGGATCTTCCGCGGCCGTGCCTACGGGGCGGTGGGGGAGACCTTCGGCGAAGCGGTGTTCTCCACCGGCATGACCGGCTACCAGGAGACTCTCACCGACCCGTCGTACCACCGCCAGGTCGTGGTGATGACCGCCCCGCACGTCGGCAACACCGGCGTCAACGACGAGGACGCCGAGTCCAGGCGCATCTGGGTCTCCGGCTACGTCGTGCGCGACCCCGCGCGCACACCGTCCAACTGGCGCTCCCGCCGCTCGCTGGACGAGGAGCTCGCCGCACAGGGCGTCGTCGGCATCAGCGGCATCGACACCCGCGCGCTGACCCGGCACCTGCGCGAGCGCGGCGCCATGCGCGTCGGCATCTTCAGCGGCGACGCCGTGCGCGACGACGCCGCGCTGCTCGCCCGCGTCCAGGAGGCGCCCCAGATGAAGGGCGCCGACCTGTCCGCCGAGGTCGCCACCACCGAGCCGTACGTCGTCCCCGCGATCGGTGAGAAGAAGTTCACCGTCGCCGCCGTCGACCTGGGCATCAAGGGCATGACCCCGCAGCGCATGGCCGAGCGCGGCATCGAGGTGCACGTGCTGCCCGCGACCGCCACCGTCGAGGACGTCTACGCCGTCGACCCGGACGGCGTGTTCTTCTCCAACGGCCCCGGCGACCCGGCCACCGCCGACCACCCGGTCTCCGTGATGCAGGGCGTCCTGGAGCGCGGCACCCCGCTGTTCGGCATCTGCTTCGGCAACCAGATCCTCGGCCGGGCCCTCGGCTTCGGCACCTACAAGCTGAAGTACGGCCACCGAGGCATCAACCAGCCGGTGCAGGACCGCACGACCGGCAAGGTCGAGGTCACCGCGCACAACCACGGCTTCGCCGTCGACGCCCCGCTCGACCAGGTCTCCGACACCCCGTTCGGCCGTGCCGAGGTGTCCCACGTCTGCCTGAACGACAACGTGGTGGAGGGCCTCCAGCTCCTCGACAAGCCGGCCTTCAGCGTCCAGTACCACCCCGAAGCGGCAGCGGGCCCGCACGACGCCGCCTACCTGTTCGACCGCTTCGTCTCCCTGATGGAGGGCCAGCGTGCCTAAGCGCACCGATATCCAGTCCGTCCTGGTCATCGGCTCCGGCCCGATCGTCATCGGCCAGGCCGCCGAGTTCGACTACTCCGGCACCCAGGCGTGCCGCGTCCTCAAGTCCGAGGGCCTGCGGGTCGTCCTGGTCAACTCCAACCCTGCGACGATCATGACCGACCCGGAGATCGCCGACGCCACCTACGTCGAGCCGATCACCCCCGAGTTCGTCGAGAAGATCATCGCCAAGGAGCAGCCCGACGCCCTGCTGCCCACCCTGGGCGGCCAGACGGCCCTCAACACCGCGATCTCGCTGCACGAGAACGGCGTCCTGGACAAGTACGGCGTGGAGCTGATCGGCGCCAACGTCGAGGCCATCCACAAGGGCGAGGACCGCGACCGGTTCAAGGAGGTCGTGGAGGAGGTCCGCAGGAAGATCGGGCACGGCGAGTCCGCCCGTTCCTACATCTGCCACTCCATGGACGACGTCCTCAAGGGCGTCGAGGAGCTCGGCGGCTACCCGGTCGTCGTCCGCCCGTCCTTCACCATGGGCGGCGCCGGCTCCGGCTTCGCCCACGACGAGGACGAGCTGCGCCGCATCGCCGGCCAGGGACTCACCCTCTCGCCGACCACCGAGGTGCTCCTGGAGGAGTCCATCCTCGGCTGGAAGGAGTACGAGCTGGAGCTGATGCGCGACAAGAACGACAACGTCGTGGTCGTCTGCTCCATCGAGAACTTCGACCCCATGGGCGTGCACACCGGCGACTCGATCACCGTCGCGCCCGCGATGACGCTCACCGACCGCGAGTACCAGATCCTGCGCGACATCGGCATCGCCGTCATCCGCGAGGTCGGCGTCGACACCGGCGGCTGCAACATCCAGTTCGCGGTGAACCCGGCCGACGGCCGCGTCATCGTCATCGAGATGAACCCGCGCGTGTCGCGCTCCTCGGCGCTCGCCTCCAAGGCGACCGGTTTCCCGATCGCCAAGATCGCCGCCAAGCTCGCCGTCGGCTACACCCTCGACGAGATCCCGAACGACATCACGCAGGAGACCCCGGCCTCCTTCGAGCCGACCCTCGACTACGTGGTCGTCAAGGCGCCCCGGTTCGCCTTCGAGAAGTTCCCCTCGGCCGACTCCACGCTGACCACCACCATGAAGTCGGTCGGCGAGGCCATGGCCATCGGCCGCAACTTCACCGAGGCCTTCCAGAAGGCGCTGCGCTCGCTGGAGAAGAAGGGCAGCCAGTTCACCTTCGTCGGCGAGACGGGCGACAAGGACGAGCTGCTGCGCGAGGCGGTCCGCCCGACCGACGGCCGCATCAACGCCGTCATGCAGGCCATCCGCGCGGGCGCCACCCCCGAGGAGGTCTTCGAGGCGACGAAGATCGACCCCTGGTTCGTCGACCAGCTCTTCCTCATCAAGGAGATCGCCGACGAGCTGTCCGAGGCGCCCGAACTGACCGCCGCCCTGATCGCCGAGGCCAAGCGGCACGGCTTCTCCGACCAGCAGATCGCGGAGATCCGCGGCCTGCGCGAGGACGTGGTCCGCGAGGTCCGCCAGGCGCTCGGCGTCCGCCCGGTCTACAAGACGGTCGACACCTGCGCCGCCGAGTTCGCCGCGAGGACGCCGTACTTCTACTCCTCCTACGACGAGGAGACCGAGGTCGCCCCGCGCGAGAAGCCGGCCGTCATCATCCTGGGCTCCGGCCCGAACCGCATCGGCCAGGGCATCGAGTTCGACTACTCCTGCGTCCACGCCTCCTTCGCGCTGAGCGACGCCGGGTACGAGACCGTGATGGTCAACTGCAACCCGGAGACCGTCTCCACCGACTACGACACCTCCGACCGGCTCTACTTCGAGCCGCTCACGCTGGAGGACGTGCTGGAGATCGTCCACGCCGAGCAGCAGGCCGGACCGGTCGCGGGCGTCGTCGTCCAGCTCGGCGGCCAGACCCCGCTGGGCCTGTCGCAGGCGCTGAAGGACAACGGCGTGCCGATCGTGGGCACCTCCCCGGAGGCCATCCACGCCGCCGAGGACCGCGGCGCCTTCGGCCGGGTCCTCAAGGAGGCCGGCCTGCCCGCCCCCAAGCACGGCACCGCCACCACCTTCGCCGAGGCCAAGGCCATCGCCGACGAGATCGGCTACCCGGTCCTCGTGAGGCCGTCCTACGTGCTCGGCGGACGCGGCATGGAGATCGTCTACGACGAGGCCCGGCTGGAGTCGTACATCGCCGAGTCGACCGAGATCAGCCCCTCCCGGCCGGTGCTCGTCGACCGCTTCCTCGACGACGCCATAGAGATCGACGTCGACGCGCTCTACGACGGCGAGGAGCTGTACCTCGGCGGCGTCATGGAGCACATCGAGGAGGCCGGCATCCACTCCGGTGACTCGGCGTGCGCCCTGCCCCCGATCACGCTCGGCGGCTTCGACATCAAGCGGCTGCGCGCCTCCACGGAGGCCATCGCGCGCGGTGTCGGGGTGCGCGGCCTGATCAACATCCAGTTCGCGCTGTCCGGGGACATCCTCTACGTCCTGGAGGCCAACCCGCGCGCCTCGCGCACGGTGCCCTTCACCTCGAAGGCGACCGCGGTCCCGCTGGCGAAGGCCGCCGCCCGCATCTCGCTGGGCGCCACCATCGCCGAGCTGCGCGCCGAGGGCCTGCTCCCGGCGAACGGCGACGGCGGCACGCTGCCGATGGACGCGCCGATCTCCGTCAAGGAGGCCGTGATGCCGTGGTCCCGCTTCCGTGACATCCACGGCCGCGGCGTCGACACGGTCCTCGGCCCGGAGATGCGCTCCACCGGCGAGGTCATGGGCATCGACTCCGTCTTCGGCACGGCGTACGCCAAGTCGCAGGCGGGCGCGTACGGCCCGCTGCCGACCAAGGGACGGGCGTTCATCTCGGTCGCCAACCGGGACAAGCGCTCGATGATCTTCCCGGCGCGCGAGCTGGTCGCGCACGGCTTCGAGCTGCTCGCCACCTCCGGCACCGCCGAGGTCCTCAAGCGCAACGGCATCAACGCCACCGTGGTGCGCAAGCAGTCCGAGGGCACCGGACCGAACGGCGAGAAGACCATCGTCCAGCTCATCCACGACGGCGAGGTCGACCTCATCGTCAACACCCCGTACGGCACCGGCGGCCGCCTCGACGGCTACGACATCCGCACGGCGGCCGTGGCGCGGTCCGTCCCCTGCCTGACGACGGTCCAGGCGCTCGCCGCCGCGGTCCAGGGCATCGACGCCCTGGGCCGCGGGGAGGTGAGCGTCCGCTCGCTCCAGGAACACGCGGAACACCTGACCGCGGCCCGCGACTAGCAGCCGAGGAGGGGGACACCGGAAACGGTGTCCCCCTCTTCATGAGGTCTTCTCGAGGACAGGCATGTACAAGTACTTCTTCCGTCTGGTGTTCAAACGGATGGACCCGGAACAGGCACACCACCTCGCCTTCCGCTGGATCCGTCTCGTCGCGCGCGTCCCCGTGCTGCGCACCTTCGTCGCCGCCGTGCTCGCTCCCCGCCACGAGGAGCTGCGCACCGAGGCCCTCGGGCTGCGCCTGCACAGCCCCTTCGGGCTCGCCGCCGGCTTCGACAAGAACGCCGTCGGCATCGACGGCATGGCGATGCTCGGCTTCGACCACGTCGAGATCGGCACGGTGACCGGCGAGCCGCAGCCCGGCAACCCGAAGAAGCGGCTGTTCCGGCTGGTGGCGGACCGCGCGCTGATCAACCGCATGGGCTTCAACAACGACGGATCGCTCGCCGTCGCCGCCCGGCTGGCCTCCCGCACACCCGTCTTCCGGACGGTCGTCGGGGTCAACATCGGCAAGACCAAGGCCGTACCGGAGAGCGAGGCCGTCGCGGACTACGTGAAGTCCGCCGAGCGCCTGGCGCCGCACGCCGACTACCTGGTGGTCAACGTCTCCTCCCCGAACACGCCGGGACTGCGCGACCTGCAGGCCACCGAGGCGCTGCGCCCGCTGCTGACCGCCGTCCGCGAGGCCGCCGACCGCGCGGTCCCCGCCCGCCGGGTGCCGCTGCTGGTGAAGATCGCGCCCGACCTCGCCGACGAGGACGTCGACGCGGTCGCCGACCTGGCCGTGGAACTGGGTCTGGACGGCATCATCGCGACGAACACCACCATCGCGCGCGAAGGCCTCGGTCTGCGCTCCGACCCCGCCCTCGTCAAGGAGACGGGCGGCCTGTCCGGCGCCCCGCTCAAGGCGCGCTCCCTGGAGGTGCTGCGCCGCCTGTACGCGCGCGTGGGCGACCGGATCACGCTGGTCGGCGTCGGCGGCATCGAGGACGCCGAGGACGCCTGGCAGCGCATCCTGGCCGGCGCCACGCTGATCCAGGGCTACAGCGCGTTCGTCTACGAGGGGCCCTTCTGGGCCCGCACCATCCACAAGGGGCTCGCCGCGCGCCTGCGCACCAGCCCGTACGCCACGCTCGCCGACGCGGTGGGCGCCGACGCGAGGACAACGGCATGAGCGGCCTCGAACCCTTCGGCGCGCGGCTGCGCCGGGCCATGGACGAGCGCGGTCCGCTGTGCGTGGGCATCGACCCGCACGCCTCCCTGCTCACCGAGTGGGGCCTGAACGACGACGTGACGGGCCTGGAGCGGTTCAGCCGCACGGTCGTCGAGGCGGTCGCCGACCGGGTCGCCGTGCTCAAGCCGCAGAGCGCCTTCTTCGAACGCTTCGGCTCGCGCGGCGTCGCCGTCCTGGAGAGGACGGTCCGGGAGGCGCGGGCGGCCGGCGCGCTGGTCGTCATGGACGCCAAGCGCGGCGACATCGGCTCCACCATGGCCGCCTACGCCGAGTCCTTCCTGCACCCGGACGCGCCCCTGTTCTCCGACGCGCTCACGGTCTCGCCGTACCTCGGCTACGGCTCGCTGAGCCCGGCCGTCGCACTGGCCCGGGAGAGCGGCACGGGATTGTTCGTGCTGGCACTGACCTCCAATCCGGAGGGCGGCGAGGTGCAGCACGCGGTCCGTCCCGACGGGCGCACCGTCGGGGCGACCGTGCTCGGACACCTGGCCCTCGAGAACGCGGGGGAGGAGCCCCTGGGGTCCTTCGGCGCGGTGGTCGGGGCGACACTCGGCGACCTGTCCTCGTACGACCTGGACACGGGCGGCCCGATCCTCGCGCCCGGCATCGGCGCCCAGGGGGCCACGGCGGCCGACCTCCCGGCCGTCTTCGGGCGCGCGGTGCGCAACGTCGTGCCGAACGTCAGCCGGGGTGTGTTGCGTCACGGTCCCGACGCCGTCACGCTGCGTGACGCCGCGGACCGTTTCGCGGAGGAGATCCGGACCGCCGTGACGCCGGCCTGAACCGGCCGACGAGGAATTCCGCGCTCCCCGGACCTGGATACATCCTCAAATCGGAGGCAATATGTCTTAAATGTCCGGCCTGACGGAGGCTGACCAGGACTTTTCCGCTGTTCTCGCTGACTCAGACGGAGTTGCCCGCTAGTCTCCGACGGGTGGGGGTACCTCCCACGCCCTTCAGGCAGTGGGGGAGAACGGGCAAGCGTGTTGCTCGTGGCTCCCCAGGTGTGGGGCGACTAGGTTCCTCACCGGTCCGTATCCGACAGTTCGACATCCGAGGTGACGTAGGCGTGGCTCTTCCGCCCCTTACCCCTGAACAGCGCGCAGCCGCGCTCGAAAAGGCCGCCGCGGCTCGCCGGGAGCGGGCCGAGGTCAAGAATCGACTCAAGCACTCCGGCGCCTCCCTTCACGAGGTCATCAAGCAGGGCCAGGAGAACGACGTCATCGGCAAGATGAAGGTCTCCGCCCTGCTCGAGTCCCTGCCGGGCGTGGGCAAGGTCCGCGCCAAGCAGATCATGGAGCGACTGGGCATCTCCGAGAGCCGCCGCGTGCGCGGTCTCGGTTCCAACCAGATCGCCTCCCTGGAGCGTGAGTTCGGCAGCACCGGCTCCTGAGTCCCGGGCGGTCCGGGACCGACGTCCCGGGCATCCCGCGATTGCTGGAATAATCGCTGCATGGCTGCAACACCCCGGGGGACGACCCCCGAACCCCCGGACGCACGTCCGCGGCTGACCGTGCTCTCCGGCCCCTCCGGGGTCGGCAAGAGCACGGTCGTCGCCCATATGCGCAAGGAGCACCCCGAGGTCTGGCTCTCCGTGTCGGCGACGACGCGCAAGCCCCGTCCCGGCGAGCAGCACGGAGTCCACTACTTCTTCGTCACCGACGAGGAGATGGACAAGCTGATCGCCAACGGCGAGCTGCTGGAGTGGGCCGAGTTCGCCGGCAACCGCTACGGCACGCCCCGCGCGGCGGTGCTGGAGCACCTGGAGGCGGGCGTGCCCGTCCTGCTGGAGATCGACCTCCAGGGCGCGCGGCAGGTCCGCGAGTCGATGGCCGAGGCCCAGCTGGTGTTCCTGGCCCCTCCCACCTGGGAGGAGCTCGTGCGCAGGCTCACGGGCCGCGGCACCGAGTCGCCCGAGGTGATCGAGCGCCGCCTGCAGGCCGCGAAGACCGAGCTCGCGGCCGAGCCGGAGTTCGACAAGACCCTGGTCAACACCTCCGTCGAGGCCGTGGCCCGCGAGCTGCTAGCCTTGATGAACGTCGTGTGATCGTGAGCAGTCCTTCACCGGTCACCCCGACTGAATCTTTCCCATCCATCGGAAGGTAGAGCGTGTCCTCTTCCATCTCCGCGCCCGAGGGCATCATCAACCCGCCGATCGACGAGCTCCTCGAGGCCACGGACTCGAAGTACAGCCTCGTGATCTACGCGGCCAAGCGGGCCCGCCAGATCAACGCGTACTACTCGCAGCTCGGCGAGGGTCTCCTCGAGTACGTCGGTCCCCTCGTCGACACCCACGTCCACGAGAAGCCGCTCTCGATCGCCCTGCGCGAGATCAACGCGGGACTGCTGACCTCCGAGGCCGTCGAGGGCCCCGGTCAGTAAGTCGCACCAGCTGATTTCGGCTGACTTTTCCACAGGCCCGGCAGCACGTCTGCCGGGCCTGTGGTGTCTCATGGGTGGTGGTCGCACATTTCCGAGGTCCGGGGAGAGACGGTGGACAAGCCGAAGGTCGTTCTGGGGGTCAGCGGTGGCATCGCCGCGTACAAGGCCTGTGAGCTGCTCAGGCGGCTGACCGAGTCGGGGCACGACGTGCGGGTCGTCCCCACCGCCTCCGCGCTGCACTTCGTCGGCGCCGCCACCTGGTCCGCCCTCTCCGGCCACCCGGTCTCCACCGAGGTCTGGGACGACGTCCACGAGGTGCCGCACGTCCGCATCGGGCAGCACGCCGACCTGGTGGTCGTCGCCCCGGCCACGGCGGACGTGCTCGCCAAGGCGGCCCACGGCCTCGCCGACGACCTCCTCACCAACACCCTGCTCACCGCCCGCTGCCCGGTGGTCTTCGCCCCCGCCATGCACACCGAGATGTGGGAGCACCCGGCCACCCAGGAGAACGTGGCGACGCTGCGCCGCCGCGGCGCCGTCGTCGTCGAGCCGGCCGTCGGCCGCCTCACCGGCGTCGACACCGGCAAGGGCAGGCTGCCGGACCCGGCCGAGATCTTCGAGGTCTGCCGCCGGGTGCTGGCCCGCGGCGTCACCGAGCCCGACCTCGCGGGGCGGCACGTCGTGGTCAGCGCCGGAGGCACGCGGGAGCCGCTCGACCCCGTCCGCTTCCTCGGCAACCGCTCCTCCGGCAAGCAGGGCTACGCCCTCGCCCGCACCGCCGCCGCCCGGGGCGCCCGCGTCACGCTGATCGCGGCCAACACCGCCCTGCCCGACCCGGCCGGCGTGGACGTCGTCCCCGTCGGGACCGCCGTGGAACTGCGCGAGGCCGTGCTCGCCGCCGCCGCCGACGCGGACGCGGTGGTCATGGCCGCGGCCGTCGCCGACTTCCGCCCGGCGGCCTACGCGACCGGGAAGATCAAGAAGAAGGACGACCAGGAGCCCGAGCCCGTCGCCCTGGTGCGCAATCCGGACGTCCTCGCCGAGATCTCCGGCGACCGGACGCGCCCCGGACAGGTGA
This sequence comes from Streptomyces griseomycini, assembly GCF_014203535.1. Taxonomy (GTDB): domain Bacteria; phylum Actinomycetota; class Actinomycetes; order Streptomycetales; family Streptomycetaceae; genus Streptomyces; species Streptomyces griseomycini. The sequence goes on along the minus strand of NZ_JACHJI010000008.1, from coordinate 98,889 downwards.
TCGTCGGCTTCGCCGCCGAGACCGACGACGTCCTCGCCAACGGCCGCGCCAAGCTGAAGCGCAAGGGCTGCGACCTGCTGGTGGTGAACGAGGTGGGGGAGCGCAAGACGTTCGGCTCCGAGGAGACGGAGGCCGTGGTGCTGGGCGCCGACGGCAGCGAGACCCCCGTCGCGCACGGCCCGAAGGAGACCCTGGCCGAAACCGTGTGGGACCTGGTGGCCGAGCGCCTCGGATGAGCGAGCGCATCCGCCGTCCGGTTCCCCGAAACCCCGCCCCTCGGAGTGCGGTGCCTCTGGCCAACATCGCTCGACATGGGCAGAATGCCCGTGCCGCAGGTCACAGCGCTCCCGAGAGGCGAGACAGGAGGGCCGGCGGCGGAGCGCGACCGATAAACTGTTCCACGGACGGCGCCGGGTGCAGCCCCCGCCGTCCGCCAATGATCAGCCAGCAGCCGCTGCAACCCCAGGGAGCGTTGTGTCCCGTCGTCTGTTCACCTCGGAGTCCGTGACCGAGGGTCACCCCGACAAGATCGCTGACCAGATCAGCGACACCATTCTCGACGCGCTGCTGCGCGAGGACCCGGCCTCCCGGGTCGCCGTCGAGACCCTGATCACCACCGGTCTGGTGCACGTGGCCGGCGAGGTCACGACCAAGGCGTACGCGGACATCGCGACGCTGGTCCGCAACAAGATCCTGGAAATCGGCTACGACTCCTCGAAGAAGGGCTTCGACGGCGCCTCCTGCGGCGTGTCGGTGTCGATCGGCGCGCAGTCCCCGGACATCGCGCAGGGCGTCGACGCCGCCTACGAGACCCGCGTCGAGGGCGACGACGACGAGCTGGACCGGCAGGGCGCCGGTGACCAGGGCCTGATGTTCGGCTACGCGACGGACGAGACGCCGACGCTGATGCCGCTGCCGGTCTTCCTCGCGCACCGCCTGTCCAAGCGCCTGTCCGACGTGCGCAAGAACGGCACGATCCCCTACCTGCGCCCGGACGGCAAGACCCAGGTCACCATCGAGTACGACGGCGACAAGGCGGTCCGCCTGGACACCGTCGTGGTCTCCTCGCAGCACGCCTCCGACATCGACCTGGAGTCGCTGCTCGCCCCCGACATCCGCGAGTTCGTCGTGGAGCCGGAGCTCAAGGCGCTGCTGGACGACGGCATCAAGCTGGACACCGAGAACTACCGTCTGCTGGTCAACCCCACCGGCCGGTTCGAGATCGGCGGTCCGATGGGCGACGCGGGCCTGACCGGCCGCAAGATCATCATCGACACCTACGGCGGCATGGCCCGCCACGGCGGCGGCGCCTTCTCCGGCAAGGACCCGTCCAAGGTGGACCGCTCGGCGGCGTACGCGATGCGCTGGGTCGCCAAGAACGTGGTCGCCGCGGGCCTGGCCTCCCGCTGCGAGGTCCAGGTGGCCTACGCGATCGGCAAGGCGGAGCCGGTCGGCCTGTTCGTCGAGACCTTCGGCACCGCCAAGGTCGACAGCGAGCGGATCGAGAAGGCCATCGACGAGGTCTTCGACCTCCGTCCGGCCGCGATCATCCGTGACCTGGACCTGCTGCGCCCGATCTACTCCCAGACCGCCGCCTACGGTCACTTCGGCCGTGAGCTGCCCGACTTCACCTGGGAGCGCACCGACCGCGTGGACGCGCTGCGCAAGGCCGCGGGCCTGTAGGACGTACGGCCGCACCGGAGCCGGCAGCGGGGCCCGGCGCTCCTTCGGGGGCGCCGGGCCCCGGCGCGTGCCGGGCCGCTTCGCAAACGGTTCGCACGCCGTGCGGGCGGGCGCCTACGCTGGTGGTCTCCCGGTGCGGCGGTCCCGGCCGCGCCCGGGAGCACGGCGGCGCCCGGCCCGGTGCGACGGGCACGGATACTTCTGGGTGATCCCCCGCAGGTTCGAATCCTGCTGCCGGTCCCCGGACCGGCATGGCCGAGTGGCCCAAGGCAGAAGCGCCGTCCGGCGTTCGCGATCCGTGCCCCGGCCGATCTCGGGCCGGTGCCGCTGTCAGTGGCGTTTGGTAAGAATGCAGGCGTGAGCAGCGAGAACGGACAGGCGGACGGGGGCGCGGAGGGCGCGCCGCCCGAGCAGCTCGCGCTCATCCGGGAGAGCGTGCGCAAGGCCAGGACACCCCGGGCCAAGCCGCGTACCTGGCGGGGGGCCGCGCTCGCCGAGCACCTGCCCGTCGCCCGGGTCCTCGTCGACAAGGGCGTGCTCCACCTCGACCGGTACTTCGACTACGCCGTGCCCGAGGAACTGGACGCCGACGCGCAGCCCGGGGTACGGGTGCGGGTGCGGTTCGGCGCCGGACGGCACCGGGTGCGCGAGGGACGGCGCGAGGGCGGCGGACTGATCGACGGGTTCCTCGTCGAGCGGCTCGCCGAGTCCGACTACTCGGGCCCCCTGGCGGCGCTGGCCCAGGTCGTCTCACCCGAGCCGGTGCTGAGCGGGGAACTGCTGGGGCTCGCCCGGGCGGTCGCCGACCGGTACGCCGGAAGCCTCGCCGACGTGCTCCAGCTCGCCGTGCCGCCGCGCAACGCCCGTGCCGAGCAGCGGCCCTCGCCCGCCCCGCTGCCGCCGCCCCCGGCACCCGAGCCGGGCTCCTGGGGCCGTTACGAACAGGGGGCGGCGTTCCTGGAGTCGCTGGCCGCGGGCGGCGCCCCGCGGGCGGTGTGGAACGCGCTGCCCGGTCCGCAGTGGAGCGAGGAACTGGCGCGGGCCGTCGCGGCGACGCTGGCCTCCGGGCGCGGCGCGCTGGTCGTCCTGCCGGACGGACGGGCCGTCGCCCGCGTCGACGCCGCGCTCACCGCACTGCTGGGCCGGGGGCGGCACGCGGTGCTCACCGCCGACGCCGGACCGGAGAAGCGGTACGCGCAGTGGCTCGCCGTGCGGCGGGGATCCGTACGGGCCGTCGTCGGGACGCGCGCGGCCATGTTCGCGCCGGTGCGGGACCTCGGACTGGTCGCCGTCTGGGACGACGGCGACGACAGCCACAGCGAACAGCACGCCCCGCAGCCGCACGCCCGTGAGGTGCTGCTGCTGAGGGCGGCGCAGGACGGGTGCGGGTTCCTCCTGGGGAGCTGGAGCTGCACCGTGGAGGCCGCCCAGCTCGTGGAGACCGGCTGGGCCCGACCGCTGGTCGCCGGGAGGGAGCGGGTGCGGGGCACCGCGCCGCTGGTGCGCACCGTGGGCGACGAGGACCTCGCGCGCGACGAGGCCGCCCGTGCGGCGCGGCTGCCGACGCTCGCCTGGCAGGCCGTCAGGGAAGGGCTGCGGCGCGGGCCGGTCCTGGTGCAGGTGCCCAGGCGGGGGTACGTACCGCGGATGGCGTGCGCCCGCTGCCGGGCACCGGCCCGGTGCCGGCACTGCTCCGGACCGCTGGAGGCGCAGGGCTCCGACGACCTGCGGTGCGGCTGGTGCGGGCGCGGGGAGAGCGGCTGGCACTGCCCCGAGTGCGGCGGATTCCGGCTGCGGGCCCAGGTGGTGGGGGCGCGGCGGACCGCCGAGGAACTGGGCCGCGCCTTCCCGGCCGTCCCGGTGCGCACCTCGGGGCGCGAGCACGTGCTGGACACGGTGCCGGCGGCGCCCGCGCTGGTGGTGAGCACGCCCGGCGCGGAGCCGGTCGCCGAGGGCGGGTACGCGGCGGCCCTGCTGCTGGACGGGTGGGCCATGCTGGGCCGCCCCGACCTGCGGGCCGGGGAGGACGCGCTGCGCCGCTGGATCGGCGCGGCGGCACTCGTCCGTCCCCAGTCGGCGGGGGGCACGGTGGTGGTGGTCGCCGAGCCGTCGCTGCGGCCCGTGCAGGCACTGGTGCGGTGGGATCCGGTCGGGCACGCGGTGCGGGAGCTGGCCGAGCGTGCCGAACTGGGATTCCCCCCGGTGTCGCGGATGGCGGCGGTGTCGGGGCCGGGGCAGGCGGTGGGCGAGTTCCTCCGCGCGGTCGAACTGCCGAGGGAGGCGGAGGTGCTGGGGCCGGTGCCGCTGCCGGTCACCGCCGCGGGGCGACCGCGGCGACCGGGGGGACCGCCTCCCGGGGAGCACTGGGAGCGGGGCCTGATCCGGGTGCCGCCGGGCAGGGGCGCCGCCCTGGCGAGCGCGCTGAAGGCCGCGCAGGCGGCGCGGACGGCGCGCGGCGGAGGCGAGGCGGTGCGGGTGCGGATCGACCCGCCGGACATCGGGTGAGGGACGCCGTGCGGTACGCCGCCGCCCTCCCGGAGGCGGTGCGTCCGGGAGGGCGGGTCCAGGGGGGTGAGCGGGCGGTTCAGCCGTTGCGGGGGCCGGGGAAGGCCGTCGGCCGTGGCTCGTCGCGGAGGGACGGGCTGCCCGCGGTGGGCTGGGTCGGCATGGAGCGGGTCTCGGGGACGGTCGGCACCGTGGAGAGACCGGCACCCACGTTGAGCGTACGGGTGCCCGACGGCTCCGCCGCGCGTTCGGCCTCGGCGGCCTTCGGCGCCTGCGCGGGGGCCCGGCGGGAGCCGTAACGGCGGTGCACCGCCTGCTTGGTGACGCCCAGTGCGGAGCCCACCGCGTCCCACGAGAAGCCCAGTGAACGGTCGAAGTCCACGGCCGCCGTGACCAGGGTCTCGACACTGTCCCGCAGCTCCTGGGCGAGACGGACCGTCGGAGCGGGGGCGCGCCCGTAGACGACGAAGCCTGTGGAGGGGCCGGAGCGGCGCGGACGGTAGACGTTGCCCAACTGGGCGGTGAGCGTGCGCAGTGCGTCCACCTGCCGGCGGACCCGCTCGATGTCCCGCACCAGCAAGTGCAGGCTGGCCCGAGCCTGGGCGTCGTGGGTTGCGTGGTCGGCCATGAACAAGCCTCTCGAACCGGCGTTGAAAGGAATGGGCCCGTGTCGGGGGCCCGTGGTCAACTCTTTCTTGACCAACGCGGATTCGCTCCGCGGGTCACGGGGTGGGGGCGCGGCGGCATATGCGTACGCCCCCGTGGGGTGCGTGCGCCTCGACCTCCGACGGCTCTCCCCGGCTTTCCCCGGCGCCTTTCGGCTCTCCCCGCACGGGTGCTTCGGTCACCGCCCCCATAGACTGGTGCGCCGCCCGTGTCCGTCCCTGCCCGAGAGGCCCGAAGCACCCCATGAAGCTCGTCTTCGCCGGTACCCCCGAGGTCGCCGTTCCCGCGCTGGACGCACTCCTCGCCTCCGGGCGGCACGAGGTGGCCGCCGTCGTCACGCGGCCCGACGCGCCGGCCGGTCGGGGCCGCAGGCTGGTCGCCTCACCCGTCGCCGAGCGGGCCGAGGAGGCCGGGATCGAGGTGCTCAAGCCGGCCAGGCCCAGGGACCCGGAGTTCCTGGAGCGCCTGAAGGAGATCGGCCCCGACTGCTGTCCCGTCGTCGCCTACGGCGCCCTGCTGCCCAAGGCGGCCCTGGACATCCCGGCCCGGGGCTGGGTCAACCTGCACTTCTCGCTGCTGCCCGCCTGGCGCGGGGCCGCCCCCGTGCAGCACGCCGTCATGGCGGGCGACGAGATCACCGGCGCCTCCACCTTCCTCATCGAGGAGGGCCTCGACTCCGGGCCCGTCTACGGCACCCTCACCGAGGAGATCCGCCCCACCGACACCAGCGGCGACCTGCTCACCCGGCTCGCCCTCGCCGGCGCCGGACTGCTCGCCGCGACCATGGACGGCATCGAGGACGGCACCCTGAAGGCCGTGCCGCAGCCCGCCGAGGGCGTCAGCCTCGCGCCCAAGGTCACCGTCGAGGACGCCCGTGTCGACTGGAACACCCCGGCGCTGCGGGTCGACCGCGTGGTGCGCGGCTGCACCCCCGCGCCCGGCGCCTGGACCACCTTCCGGGGCGAGCGGCTCAAGATCGTCCAGGCCGCCCCCGTGCCCGGGCGGACCGACCTCGCGCCCGGGGAGCTGGCCGCCGGCAAGAACAACGTGTACGTCGGCACCGGTTCGTACGCCGTGGAGCTGCTGTGGGTGCAGGCCCAGGGCAAGAAGCCGATGCGGGCGGCGGACTGGGCGCGCGGGGTGCGGATCGCCGCCGGGGAGGGCGTCGGCGCCTGACGCCGCGGGGCGGCGGTCCGCCCCGACGACGTAGGCTGGACCGCGCACCCCACCCCACTTCCGGAGCACCTTTTTCGTGAGCGACCAGCCCCGTCGGCCCCGCAAGCCCGCCAAGCCCTACCGCCGGCCCCAGAAGGACCCCGTCCGCATCCTCGCCTTCGACGCCCTGCGGGCCGTGGACGAGCGGGACGCGTACGCCAACCTCGTGCTGCCGCCGCTGCTGCGCAAGGCGCGCGAGAGCGGTGACTTCGACGCCCGGGACGCGGCGCTGGCGACCGAGCTGGTCTACGGGACGCTGCGCCGGCAGGGGACGTACGACGCGATCATCGCGGCCTGCGTCGACCGGCCGCTGCGCGAGGTCGACCCGCCGGTGCTGGACGTGCTGAGCCTGGGCGCGCACCAGTTGCTCGGGACGCGGATCCCGACGCACGCCGCCGTGTCCGCCTCCGTCGAACTGGCCCGGGTGGTGCTGGGCGACGGGCGGGCCAAGTTCGTCAACGCCGTGCTGCGCAAGGTCGCGCAGGACGATCTCGACGGGTGGCTGGAGCGCGTCGCGCCGCCCTACGACGAGGACCCCGAGGACCATCTCGCCGTCGTGCACTCGCACCCCCGCTGGGTCGTCTCCGCGCTGTGGGACTCGCTCGGCGGCGGACGGGCCGGCATCGAGGACCTGCTGCGGGCCGACAACGAGCGGCCCGAGGTCACGCTCGTCGCCCGGCCGGGCCGGGCCACCACCGGCGAACTGCTCGGCGAGGAGGCGGCCGTGCCGGGGCGCTGGTCGCCCTACGCCGTGCGGCTGACCGAGGGCGGTGAGCCGGGCGCCGTCGCGGCGGTCGCCGAGGGCCGGGCCGGTGTCCAGGACGAGGGCAGCCAGCTCGTCGCCCTCGCGCTCGCGAACGCGCCGGTCGAGGGCCGTGACCGGATGTGGCTGGACGGGTGTGCCGGGCCCGGCGGCAAGGCCGCGCTGCTCGGGGCGCTCGCCGCCGAGCGGGGCGCCGTCCTGCTCGCCTCGGAGAAGCAGCCGCACCGGGCCGGGCTGGTGGCGAAGGCACTGTCCGGCAATCCGGGGCCGTACCAGGTCGTCGCCGCCGACGGGACGCGGCCGGCGTGGCGGCCCGGCAGCTTCGACCGGGTTCTGGTCGACGTGCCGTGCACGGGTCTCGGCGCCCTGCGCCGCCGCCCCGAGGCGCGCTGGCGGCGCCGGCCGGAGGACCTGGACGGCTTCGCCCCGCTCCAGCGCGGACTGCTGCGCACCGCCCTGGAGTCCGTGCGGGTCGGCGGGGTCGTCGGCTACGCCACCTGCTCGCCCCACCTCGCGGAGACCCGGGCGGTGGTCGCCGACCTCCTCAAGCAGTTCCCGGACACCGGACTGGTCGACGCCCGGCCGCTGCTGCCGGGCGTGCCGGATCTGGGCGAGGGCCCCGACGTACAGCTGTGGCCGCACCTGCACGGGACCGACGCGATGTACCTGGCGCTCATCCGCCGGACCGGCTGACGCTCGCCTCCGGCCCCCGCCTCGGTCCCGTCGTCCCGGTCGTCCCCGTCGTCCCGGTCGCCCTCACAGTCCGGCCACCACACCCTCGGGCCCACGTCCGGGAACAGGGACGTGACCGGCACCGACCGCACGACGCAGGTGTCCGGCGGGACGCCCGGCGCGACCGCGAGGCCGGCCTCGGCGGAGGCGGCCCCGGGGAGCGTGCCGAGGGCGGCGAAGGTGCGGCCGGGACCGGGCCCGGCCGAGGTGCCGCCCGGGCCCGTGAAGCGCACGGCGAGCCCGTCGCCGCCCCCGCCGGCGTCGTCCCGGACCGGGTCGACCACGGGCGCGATCCGCTCCCAGCCCTTCGCGTCCGTCGCGATCGGCACGAAGACCCGCGCCGCACGCGGACCGGCCTCCCGGGCGTGGACCACGATGCGGGGATCCGCCAGGGCCGGAAGTCCTCGGAGATCTCCAGGACCCGGGGCGACTCCGCGGACCCCGGCGGCCGGGACGCCGCGTCGTCGTCCTGGGCGTCCGCCGGCCTCTGCGCGAGGGGCGCGGTCACGAACAGCACCGTCAGCCACAGCACCGGCACGGGCGGCGGCGTCGGAACATCCGATGAAAAACCAGGTCCGGACCGGGGGGAACATACGGGCGCGGGCATGGCAGGCTTGGTCCCATGGCCGTGCAGATCAATCCCAGCATCCTGTCCGCCGACTTCGCCCGCCTCGCGGACGAGGCCAGGGCGGTCGAGGGAGCCGACTGGCTCCACGTCGACGTCATGGACAACCATTTCGTCCCGAACCTCACGCTCGGCGTGCCGGTCGTGGAGTCGCTCGCCCGTGCGACGGACACCCCGCTGGACTGCCACCTGATGATCGAGGCCCCCGATCGGTGGGCGCCCCAGTACGTGGAAGCGGGGGCCGGTTCCGTCACCTTCCACGTCGAGGCGGCCACCGCACCGGTGCGGCTCGCCCGGGAGATCCGGGCCAAGGGCGCGCGCGCCTCCATGGCGCTCAGGCCCGCGACCCCCATCGAGCCGTACGAGGACCTGCTCCCCGAGCTCGACATGCTGCTGATCATGACGGTCGAGCCGGGCTTCGGGGGCCAGGCCTTCCTCGACATCATGCTCCCGAAGATCCGCCGCACCCGCGAACTGATCGACAAGCACGGTCTGGAGCTCTGGCTGCAGGTCGACGGCGGGGTCTCGGCGTCCACCATCGAACGGTGCGCCGACGCCGGCGCCGACGTCTTCGTCGCGGGTTCCGCCGTGTACGGGGCGTCGGACCCGGCCGAGGCGGTCCGTGCACTGCGCAACCAGGCCGAGGCCGCCACCGGCAAGGCGTCGTGGGCGTGCGACCACTGAGCGTCAGGAACGTGAACGGCTCCCAGCAGGGCTGATCAACCGCGCCGGATCTGCAAGGATGAACGGCGAATCCAGAGTGTGAACAGCAGTGAGGAGATCGCCGTGTCGGGTATGTCGGCGGGCCGGTCAGCCATGCGGATGGGACCCGCTGAGCTGGTGCAGGCGGCGGCCATGGCCCGCCGCTTCTACCTCGAGGGCAAATCCAAGATCCAGATCGCCGAGGAGTTCGGCGTCAGCCGCTTCAAGGTGGCCCGGGTCCTGGAGACCGCCCTCGAACGGGATCTCGTACGGATCGAGATCCGCGTGCCGGCCGAGCTGGACGCCGAGCGCTCCGACGCGCTCCGCGCCCGCTACGGCCTCAGGCACGCCGTCGTGGTCGAGTCCCCGGCCGAGGCCGAGGAGACACCCGACCCCGAGAACCTGGGAGAGGTGGCCGCCGACCTGCTCGGCGAGCTGGTCAACGAGGGGGACGTGCTGGGCCTGGCCTGGGGCCGGTCCACCATCCACATGGCGGCGGCCCTGGACCGGCTGCCGCCCTGCACGGTCGTGCAGCTGACGGGGGTGTACGACGCCGGGACCGCCGAACGCGGCTCGGTGGAGGCCGTGCGCCGCGCCGCGCAGGTGTCGGGCGGCGACGCCCACCCCATCTACGCGCCGATGCTGCTGCCGGACGCGGCCACCGCGGCGGCGCTGCGCCACCAGACCGGGATCGCGCGGGCCTTCGAGTACTTCGACAAGGTCACGGTCGCCTGTGTGTCCATCGGCTCCTGGGAGCCGGGCATCTCGACGGTGCACGACATGCTCAGCGACGAGGAGCGCGCGCACTACGCCTCCCTCGGTGTCGCCGCCGAGATGTCCGCGCACCTCTTCGACGCCGAGGGGCGCCGGGTCGGCCGGGACCTGGGGGAGCGGTGCATCACGGTCAAGACCGACCAGCTCCGGCGCGTCCCCGAGGTCGTCGCGATCGCGGGCGGACAGCGCAAGGGACCGGCGATCGACGCGGTGCTGCGCTCCGGGCTCGTCACCAGCCTGGTGACGGACACCTCGGCCGCGGACTACCTGATGACGGCGGGACCGACGCCGAAGCCGGCGCTCAACCGGGCCGACCCCGACGGAAACTGACGACCCCGCGGGAGGGGGCGGTCGCCGCCGCCCCCTCCCGCGGGCGGCCCCATCCCCCCTCCCGCTTTGGAGGTTCCTCCCGAGACCCCCTGACCTGCTTGGACGATGTGCCCGGGGACCGCATACCGGTCGACATGGGACAATGAAGTACGTGCTCTTCCCCCTGGCAGACCTGTCCGGGGGCCACCTCTGATCGACTGGGATGTGCAGCACGTGCGTTTCCTCAACGACATCCAGCCCGCGTACGACCTGACGTACGACGACGTCTTCATGGTGCCGAGCCGGTCCGCGGTCGGCTCGCGTCAGGGCGTGGACCTCAGCTCCCCGGACGGCACGGGCACCACCATCCCGCTCGTCGTCGCCAACATGACCGCCATCGCCGGGCGCCGCATGGCCGAGACCGTGGCCCGCCGCGGCGGTCTCGTGGTCATCCCGCAGGACATCCCGATCGAGGTCGTCACCGAGGTCGTCTCCTGGGTCAAGAGCCGCCACCTGGTGCTCGACACCCCCATCGTGCTGGCCCCGCACCAGACCGTCGCCGACGCGCTCGCCCTGCTGCCCAAGCGCGCGCACAACGCGGGCGTCGTCGTGGACGACGGGCACAAGCCGGTCGGCGTGGTCACCGACACCGACCTGTCCGGCGTGGACCGCTTCACGCAGCTCGAAGAGGTCATGTCCAAGGACCTGCTGCTGATCGACGCGGACATGGACCCGCGCGAGGCCTTCAACACCCTCGACCACGCCAACCGCCGCTACGCCCCGGCCGTCGACGGGGACGGCAGGCTGGCCGGCATCCTCACCCGCAAGGGCGCCCTGCGCGCCACGCTGTACACCCCGGCGACCGACGACCGGGGCCGGCTGCGCATCGCCGCCGCCGTCGGCATCAACGGCGACGTGGCGGGGAAGGCCAAGCAGCTGCTGGACGCGGGCGTGGACACGCTCGTCATCGACACCGCGCACGGCCACCAGGAGTCGATGATCAACGCCGTCAAGCTGGTGCGCGGCCTCGACCCGCAGGTCCCGATCGTCGCCGGGAACATCGTCTCCGCCGAGGGCGTGCGCGACCTCGTCGAGGCGGGCGCGGACATCGTCAAGGTCGGCGTCGGCCCCGGCGCCATGTGCACCACCCGGATGATGACCGGCGTCGGCCGCCCGCAGTTCTCCGCCGTCCTGGAGTGCGCGGCGGAGGCGAAGAAGTACGGCAAGCACGTGTGGGCCGACGGCGGTGTCCGTCACCCGCGCGACGTGGCGATGGCGCTCGCGGCCGGCGCGTCCAACGTGATGATCGGCTCCTGGTTCGCCGGGACCTACGAGTCCCCGGGCGACCTCCAGCACGACGCGAACGGCCGTGCCTACAAGGAGTCGTTCGGCATGGCCTCCGCGCGTGCCGTGCGCAACCGGACCTCCGAGGAGTCGGCCTACGACCGGGCCCGCAAGGGGCTGTTCGAGGAGGGCATCTCCACCTCCCGCATGTTCCTCGACCCGGCCCGGCCGGGCGTCGAGGACCTGATCGACTCGATCATCGCGGGCGTCCGCTCCTCCTGCACCTACGCCGGTGCCGCCTCCCTCGAGGAGTTCGCCGAGAAGGCCATCGTCGGCATCCAGAGCGCCGCCGGCTACGCCGAGGGCAAGCCGCTGCACGCCAGCTGGAACTGACGGCGCCCGCCTTCCCCCCCCCACGGCCCCCGCCGACCCCGCCCGCCGGGAAGAACGGGGGCCGTGGTGCGTCCGGGCCCGTACGGTCGTCGTCATGGGGATCACCGTCTGCCGGGCCGCGGACGTGGAACGGCTGGACCGGTACATCGGCTCCGCGGGAGCCACCTCCTTCCACGCCCGCCGGTTCGCGCGCCAGCGGGCCGGTGAGAGCACCTCCCCCGTCGTCTGGCTGGACGGACGGCCCGTGGGCCACGCGGAGGTGCGCTGGGGCGGCTGCGCGGACCCCGGTGTACGGGCCGCACGGCCGGGCTGCCCGGAGATCAACGGTCTCGGCGTCTGGCCGGAGCGCCTGCGCTCGCGGGGCATCGGCAGCGCGCTGCTCCGCAGGGCCGAGGCGCCGGCCCGGGAGCGCGGCCACACGGCCGTCGGTCTCGGGGTGGCGTCCGGCACACCCCGCGCGCGGGCGCCCTCTACGCACGGCTCGGCCACCGCCCCTCACCGACTACCTCGACCGCTGGACGTACCGGGACGCCGACGGGACCCGCCACGAGCGCGCCGATCCGTGCACCTTCCTGGTCAGGGAACTGCCCGCCGGGGAGCCGGCCTGACCCGCGGCCCGGCCCGGTCCGGACGCAACGGACGAAAGCCCCGGCGCAACGAACACCCGCTCCGGCGCGAGGAACGCAACGATCTTACGGCGGTGCGCAAGGTTGCTGCATTTCAGCAGCAACGCCCGACCTCGTAGGGTTACGCGCTGTACGTGGTGCGGCGGGGACTCCGCTCGACGGGTCCCGGCTGTCGCGGGGCGCCGCCGGTCCCCGCCGCGGAAGACCGGCAGTGACGAAGGAGCCAGCGCGTGCTCGACCAAGGCGCACCCCCGCACAACAGCAGGCCCACCGCGCCGTCCGCCTCGGGCGTCGGCGCGCGCCTGATGCGCCGCAAGCCCGTGGAACACCTGGTCGCCGAGGGTGGCCAGGGTGAGGGAGGCTCGCTGCGCCGCTCCCTCGGGCTGTGGCAGCTGACCATGATCAGCATCGGTGCCACCCTCGGCACCGGCATCTTCGTCGTCCTCGGCGAGGCCGTCCCCAAGGCCGGTCCGGCCGTCACCCTCTCCTTCGTCATCGCCGGTCTGACGGCCCTCTTCTCGGCCCTCTCCTACGCCGAGCTGGCGGGCACCATCCCGGTCTCCGGCTCCTCCTACTCGTATGCGTACGCAACGATGGGCGAGCTGGTCGCCTGGGTCTGCGGCTGGTGCCTGGTCCTCGAGTACGGCGTGTCGGTCGCCGCCGTCGCCGTCGGCTGGGGCGAGTACCTCAACGAACTGCTCGACGGCACCATCGGCGTCACCATCCCCGCCGCGCTGTCCGCCCCGCCCGGCGACGGCGGAGTCTTCAACCTGCCCGCGCTGATCGTGGTCCTGCTCGCCATGGCGTTCCTGCTGGGCGGCGCCCGCGAGTCCGCCCGCGCCAACACGGTCATGGTCATCGTGAAGATCGGCGCCCTGGTGCTGTTCTGCGCCATCGGCGTCCAGGGCTTCCGCTCCGGCAACTACGAGAACTTCATGCCGCTCGGCATGGCCGGCGTCAGCGCCGCCGGGGCGACGCTCTTCTTCTCCTACATCGGCTTCGACGCCGCCTCCACCGCCGGCGAGGAGGCGAGGAACGCCCAGCGCGACCTGCCCCGCGCGATCCTGCTGTCGCTCGTCATCATCACCGTGCTGTACGTCCTCGTCGCCGCCGTCGCCGTCGGCGCCAAGCCCTGGAAGAACTTCACCGACTCCGAGGCCGCGCTCGCCCAGATCATGCGCGAGGTCACCGGCCAGACCTTCTGGGGCACCCTGCTCGCGTTCTGCGCCGTCATCGCCATCGCCAGCGTCGTGCTGACCGTGCTCTACGGCCAGACCCGGGTCCTGTTCGCCATGGCCCGGGACGGGCTCGTGCCGAAGGCGTTCGCCAGGGTCCACCCGAAGACCGGCACGCCCCGCACCAACACCCTGATCGTCTCCCTGTTCTGCGGCGTGCTCGCCGCCGCGGTCCCGCTCGGCCAGCTCGCCGACGCCACCAGCATCGGCACCCTGTTCGCCTTCGCGCTGGTCAACGTGGCCGTCGTGGTGCTGCGCCGGACCCGCCCCGACATGCCCCGCACCTTCCGGGTGCCGCTGTCGCCGGTCCTGCCCGCGCTGGGCTTCGGCTTCTGCGTGTGGATGATGGGCAGCCTGTCCACGATCACCTGGGTGGTCTTCGGTGTCTGGATGGCCGTCGGGCTCGTGTTCTACTTCCTGTACGGCTACCGCCGCTCCCGGCTCGCCGCACCGGCCCCGTCAGAAGCGAAGTGAACCACCCGCAGTGCTGAACGATCTCGACGAACGCATCGTGCACGCCCTCGCCGAGGACGCCCGCCGCTCCTACGCGGACATCGGCCAGCTCGTCGGCCTGTCCGCACCCGCCGTGAAACGGCGCGTGGACCGGCTGCGCGCCACCGGGGCCATCACCGGATTCACCGTCCGGGTCGACCCGGCCGCCCTGGGCTGGGAGACCGAGGGGTTCGTCGAGATCTACTGCCGCAGCAACACCTCCCCGGAGACCATCCAGCGGGGTCTGGAGCGCTACCAGGAGGTCGTGGCCGCCTCCACCGTCACCGGTGACGCCGACGCGATCGCCCAGGTCTTCGCCTCCGACATGCGCCACTTCGAACGGGTCCTGGAGCGCATCGCCGGGGAGCCGTTCGTCGAGCGGACCAAGTCCGTGCTGGTGCTGTCCCCGCTGCTGCGGCGCTTCTCGTCGGGGTCGCCCACGTAGGGGGATCCGCACACGAGGGGAGACCCGCGGGGGAATCCGCGCGGGGGGAACCGCGAGAACGACGGGCCGGGCCCGCCCCGGCCCGTCTACCATCGGTGTCATGACCTGGCGACATTGATCCACCAGCCGTGCCTCCCGAGGGCCGCCTCGGGCGCCGTACGTCCTCCACGTCCGGTGTCCGAACCGCCCTCACGGGAAGGCCTCATGACTCTCACGCCCACGCACGGGCCCGACGTCCGCGTGCGACGTCTGACGACCACGCTGTACGGCTACGCGTTCCTCGAAGACTTCGTCCTGCTCTACCCGGTGTACGCGCTGCTGTTCAGCGACACCGGCCTCACGGTCTGGCAGATCTCCTCCCTGTTCGCCCTCTGGTCGGTCACCGGGGTGCTGCTGGAGGTCCCCTCCGGGGCCTGGGCCGACGCCGTCTCCCGCCGGCTGCTGCTGTGGCTCGGCCCGCTGCTCACCGCCGCCGGCTTCGCCCTGTGGGTGCTGCTGCCGTCGTACGGCGCCTTCGCGGTCGGCTTCGTCCTGTGGGGCGTCGGCGGAGCGCTCGGTTCCGGCGCGCTGGAGGCACTCGTCTACGACGAGCTGGAACGCCTCGGCGCGGCCGACCGCTACGCCCGGGTCATGGGCCGGGCCCGCGCGGCCGGACTGGTCGCCGTCATGGCGGCCATGGGACTCGCCGGCCCCGTGCTCGCCTGGGGCGGCCACACCGCCGTCGGCGCCGCCAGCGTGCTGGTGTGCCTGCTGGCGGCGGCCGCGGCCACCCGGTTCCCCGAGCACCGCTCCCCGGCCGCCGGACACGACGGCTGGACGGCGACCCTGCGCGCCGGACTCGCCGAGGCGCGCGCCGACCGGTCCGTGCGCGGGGCGCTGCTGCTCGTCCCGGCCGTGAGCGCCGTGTGGGGCGCCCTCGACGAGTACACGCCGCTGCTGGTCCGCGACACGGGCGTCGCCGACACGACGGTTCCCTGGCTGCTCCTGCTGGTCTGGGCCGGTGCCACCGCCGGCAGCCTGCTCGCCGGGGAGGGCGAGCGCCTCGGCACGACGGGGCTCGCGGCCCTGCTCGCGGGCGCCGGCCTCGCCCTGGCGGCCGGCTCGGTCGCCGGCACTCCGGCCGGACTCGTCCTCGTCGCCCTCGCCTTCGGCGGCTTCCAGGCGGCGACCGTGCTGGCCGACGCCCGGCTCCAGCGGCGCATCGAGGACACCGGGCGGGCCACCCTCACCTCGGTCGCGGGACTGGGCACGGAGCTGGCGACCGTCGCGGTCTTCGGCGGCTACGCGGTGATCGCCTCGGGGAACGCGCACAGCACCGCCTTCGCGGTGTTCGCGGTGGTCTATCCGGCGACGGCGGCGCTGCTGCTCGCGGGGGTCAGAGCGCGGGCTGCCAGGGCACGACCGTGAAGTCGCCCGTGCCCCGCTTCACCCGCTCGAACGGCGCCGAGCCCACGCACTTCGGCAGCCCCTCCGTCTCGGCCGGGCTGCCGGTCGCGGCCCAGCTGTAGCCGAGGCGGTCCCGGTGACCGGGGCCCCGGTCGTGGACGGTGACGCCGACCCGCTTGCCCCGGGCGCCGGGCAGGTCCGAGGAGGTGATGACCCCGCTGACGACGGCCACCTTGCCGCCGGTGAGCAGGCAGTCGACCTTCGCCTCCGCCCGGGCGCCCCTGCCGTTCAGGTAGTGCGCGAAAGCGAAGGTGCCGGTGGCCTCCAGCGGGTCGTCGCGGTCCTCCGCCGCCAGGTGCGCGTCGAAGGTGAAGGTGATGTCGTCCCCGGCCGAGCGGTACAGCTCGGCGGTCCCGGTGAGCGCGGCGGCCTCCCGGGGCCGCTCGGCCGGGGCGGCGGACGCCCGGGGGCGGTCCTGGGACGCGGAAACCGTCGCGGTGCTCGCGGCACCGGCGGTGAGCAGCAGCGCGACCCCGAGCAAGGCGGCCCGGGTGTGCTTCGTACGGCGGTTCACGGTGGGTCCTCTCCGCAGGTGAAACGGACGGTCACCACTGTCCCGGCGTCGTCCCGGACGCACATCGCACCCGGGGCGGGACCCGCCTCCCCCGTGCGGCGGGGAACGCCCGCCCCGGCCTGCGCCTCCGGGCGGGGCCGGGGTACGACGAGGGTCGCGCAACGAATCGCCGCCGACCCCGCCCCGGACGCAACGAACCGCTCACCGGCGCGCAACGGCTCCTCCTTGTCCGGCCGAGCCGGCCGACCGTACCGTCTATCTGGCCCCCGAACCCCCCGCGTACCGGTGAGGAACACGCATGCGCACCGCCCTGCTCCAGAGCTCCGGACGGCCCGGATCCGTCGCCGAGAACCTCAAGGTCCTCGACGAGGCCGCCGGCCGCGCCGCCGCCGCGGGCGCCGGGCTGCTCGTCACCTCGGAGATGTTCCTGACCGGGTACGCGATCGGCGACGACGTCGCCCGGCTCGCCGAGCCCGCCGACGGCGACGCGGCCGACGCGATCGCCGAGACGGCCACCCGGCACGGGCTCGCGATCGCCTACGCCTACCCGGAACGCGCCGGCGACACGGTGTACAACTCCGTCCAGCTCGTCTCCGCCGACGGCACGCGGCTCGCGAACTACCGCAAGACCCACCTCTTCGGCTGCTTCGAGCGCGACCACTTCACCCCGGGCGACCGGCAGGTCGTGCAGGCCGAGCTGAACGGCCTCACCGTCGGCCTGATGATCTGCTACGACGTGGAGTTCCCGGAGAACGTGCGCGCCCACGCCCTGGCCGGCACCGACCTCCTGCTGGTGCCCACGGCCCAGATGCACCCGTTCCAGTTCGTCGCCGAGTCGGTCGTGCCGGTGCGGGCCTTCGAGAACCAGATGTACGTCGCGTACGTCAACCGGGTCGGCCGGGAGGGCGAGTTCGAGTTCGTGGGCCTGTCCACCCTGGCCGGCCCCGACGGGGTCGCCCGCACCCGGGCCGGCCGCGCCGAGGAACTCGTCCTCGCCGACGCGGACCCCGTGTTCCTCGCCGCCTCCCGCGAGGACAACCCGTACCTGAAGGACCGCCGCCCCGGTCTCTACGGGTCCCTCGTCTGACCTTCTCCGCAGTACCCCCCCCCACGCAGTCTTTCTCGTGCAAGGAGTCCGTACCCCATGACGTCCACGGTGCCCAACGCCGTCGAGCACGCCGACGAGCAGCAGCCGCCGATCACCATGTTCGGCCCGGACTTCCCCTACGCGTACGACGACTTCCTCGCCCACCCGGCGGGCCTCGGGCAGGTGCCCGCGACCGAACACGGCACCGAGGTCGCGGTGATCGGCGGCGGCCTGTCCGGCGTCGTCGCCGCGTACGAGCTGATGAAGATGGGCCTCAAGCCGGTCGTGTACGAGGCCGACCGGATCGGCGGCCGGCTGCGGACCGTGGGCTTCGAGGGCTGCGACCCCTCCCTGACCGCCGAGATGGGCGCGATGCGCTTCCCGCCGTCCTCCACGGCGCTCCAGCACTACATCGACCTGGTGGGCCTCGAGACCCGTCCCTTCCCCAACCCCCTCGCCGAGGCGACCCCGTCCACCGTCGTCGACCTCAAGGGCGAGACGCACTACGCCGAGACCCTGGACGACCTGCCCCAGGTCTACCGGGACGTGGCCGACGCCTGGGCCAGGTGCCTGGAGGAGGGCGCCGACTTCTCCGACATGAACCGCGCCCTGCGGCACCGGGACGTCAAGCGCATCCGCGAGATCTGGTCGAAGCTCGTCGAGAAGCTCGACAACCAGACCTTCTACGGCTTCCTCTGCGACTCCGAGGCGTTCAAGTCCTTCCGGCACCGCGAGATCTTCGGCCAGGTCGGCTTCGGCACCGGCGGCTGGGACACCGACTTCCCCAACTCCATCCTGGAGATCCTCCGGGTCGTCTACACCGAGGCCGACGACCACCACCGCGGCATCGTCGGCGGCTCCCAGCAGCTGCCGCTCAGGCTCTGGGAGCGCGAGCCGGAGAAGATCGTCCACTGGCCGTACGGCACCTCGCTGAAGTCCCTGCACGTGGACGGCGAACCGCGCCCCGCCGTGACCCGGCTGCACCGCACCGCGGGCAACCACATCACGGTGACGGACGCGAACGGCGACATCCGCACGTACCGGGCGGCGATCTTCACCGCCCAGTCCTGGATGCTGCTGTCCAAGATCGCCTGCGACGACTCGCTGTTCCCGATCGACCACTGGACGGCGATCGAGCGCACCCACTACATGGAGTCCAGCAAGCTCTTCGTGCCCGTCGACCGGCCCTTCTGGCTGGACAAGGACGAGGACACCGGCCGGGACGTCATGTCGATGACGCTCACCGACCGCATGACCCGCGGCACCTACCTGCTGGACGACGGCCCGGACAAGCCCGCCGTCATCTGCCTGTCCTACACCTGGTGCGACGACAGCCTGAAGTGGCTGCCGCTGTCCGCGAACGAGCGGATGGAGGTCATGCTGAAGTCGCTCGGCGAGATCTACCCGAAGGTCGACATCAGGAAGCACATCATCGGCAACCCGGTGACGGTCTCCTGGGAGAACGAGCCCTACTTCATGGGCGCGTTCAAGGCCAACCTGCCCGGCCACTACCGCTACCAGCGGCGCCTGTTCACCCACTTCATGCAGGACCGGCTGCCCGAGGACAAGCGGGGCATCTTCCTCGCCGGCGACGACATCTCCTGGACGGCCGGCTGGGCCGAGGGCGCCGTCCAGACCGCGCTGAACGCGGTCTGGGGCGTCATGCACCACTTCGGCGGCGAGACCGACCCGACCAACCCGGGCCCCGGCGACCTCTACGACGAGATCGCCCCGGTGGAGCTCCCGGAGGACTAGAGGTGCCGTCCGGCGACCACGCCGGACGGCACGTACGGACTCCGGCCGCCCCGCCCTCTCGTGGACCTGCGCGGCGACGTCCTCGAGCTCCTCGGCGTCCCGTGCGGCCCTGCCCTGGAGGGGGCCGCGATCGGAGCCGTCGCACGTCGCGGTCGCGTACTGCGCGTTCGCCCGCAGGACCGTCCGGATCGGCTCGGGGCGTCCGCGCTCGGCCGCCGGGTCCCGCAGTTCCCGCCACTGCGCGGCGACGGCCTCGGCGCCCGTGCCCGCCGGCATCCGGCCGTCGGCGCGGTCGACGAGGCGCCGCCGCGCCCTGCGCTCCTTTGCGAGAGGTCCACTCCTGTCGAGCGCACAACGCTCGCAAGGGAGTTCGGGAAGGGGCGGCCGGCACGGCGCGGGAGCGGCGCGGAAGCGGCCGGATCAGTCCGGCAGCGGGGTGAGCAGCATGCGTCCGGCGAAGCCCACCGCCGTGTCCAGGCGTTCGGTGAACTCCCCGGCGATGTCCGGCAGTCGGCGCAGTGCCCACAGGGCACGGGCCGCCGTCCAGGCGGCGTCCCGGGCGCGCTCCAGGCTCCAGGCCCCGAGCAGGTGGGTCAGCGGGTCGGCGATCCGGAGCAGATCGGGGCCCGGCATCAGCTCCTCGCGGATGCGTTCCTCCAGCGAGACGAGGAGGTCGCCCACCCGGTCGAACTCGTCCTCCAGATCGACGGGTTCGCAGGCGAGGGTACGACAGGTGTCCACGACGGCGAGCGCGAGATCGTGGCCGATGTGCGCATTGATCCCCGCCAGCGCGAACTGCAGGGGACGTACTCCGGGGTGGCGGCGGAACTGGAACAGCGGACGCCAGCAGGCCGGTGGCCGCCGCTCCTTCGCCACCGCGTCGACCGCGTCCAGATAGCGCTCCGCGAACCGCACGTCCAGCGTGATCGCCGCCCGGGCGTCCGTGAACCGGCCTGCGTCGACGCACCCGTCCACGGCCTCGGTGACCGCGAGGTAGACGCGGTTGAACACCGCGACCCCGTCCCGCGCGGGCAGGGCCGCGTCGAGGGCGCGCATGCGGGAGACGATCCCGTCCACGGGGGTGAGGACTTGCTCGCAGTGCGCCATGAGCGCAGAGTCCCACCTTTAGGGTGGGACCGAAGGCGACGGGCCCGGCGCTTCCCCGGATCGGGGGAACCCGCCCGTCGCGGGGGAGGGGGGAGCAGCACTGTGTCAGGCTCGCGTGCCCAGCGCCTGGCCGCGCGGAGGGCCCAGCGTCGAGGCGCCGCCCGGCGCGGCACGATGGTCGCGGCGGCTTCCGTGGTGGTCGCCGTCGGCAGCGTCACCGGCATGATGGCGGCGGCCGGCGACGGGGACGGCCCGGACGTGGCGAGGCCGCAGGTGACCTCGTCGCCGCTCCTGGAACCGCTGCCCGCCGTGCCGTCGCCCTCCCCGTCGGTGACCGGGTCCCCGTCTCCCACGGCGAAGGCGAGCCCGAAGAAGAAGGCGAGCCCCCGGCCGTCCGCGTCGAGGACCGGGCGGAAGCCGCAGGCGGCCCCCGCGTCCACCCGTCTCTACCTCCACCCCGAGTCCCAGGTGCTGGACTGGGTGCGCGGCAACCCCGACGACCCGCGCCGGGAGGTCATCGAGTCCCGGATCGCCGACCGGCCGGCGGCGGTGTGGTTCGCCGACTACTCCCCGGACACCGTCACCTCGCGGGTGCGCGCGGTCACCTCGGGCGGTGCCGCGCAGGGGCGGGTGCCCGTCGTCGTGCCGTACGCGATACCCGACCGCGACTGCGGCGGGCACTCCCAGGGCGGGGCGCCCGGCCTGGACGCCTACGACGGCTGGATCGACCGGTTCGCCGCCGGGCTGGGGACCGGCGAGGTCATCGTGATCCTCGAGCCGGACTCCATCGCCCAGTCCGAGTGCCTCTCCGCCGGCGAGCGCGCCGACCGGTTCGCCTCGCTGGCCCGTGCCGGGCGGGTGCTGAAGGAGGCCAACCCCAGGGCGCGCGTCTACTACGACGCCGGGCACTCCGGCTGGAACGCGCCCGCGAAGCAGGCCGGTTGGCTGCGCCAGGCCGGGGCCGCCTCGGCCGCCTCCTCCGACGGCGTCTTCAGCAACGTGTCCAACTTCCACGACACGGCCGACGAGGTCGCCTACGACCGGGCCGTTCTCGACGCCCTCGGCGGTCCGCCCGGTCTCGGCGCGGTGATCGACACCAGCCGCAACGGCAACGGCGCCCCGGCCGACGGCGAGTGGTGCGACCCGGCGGGCCGCAAGCTCGGCCGTGCCCCGACGCTCAGCACCGGAGAGTCGGGGATCGACGCCTACCTGTGGGTGAAGCTGCCGGGGGAGTCGGACGGCTGCAAGGGGGCGCCGGGCACCTTCACCCCGTCGTACGCCTACGACTTGGCGCGCTGAGGACCCTCGCCGCCCGGGTCGCCCCCGTCGCCGGTGTCGTAGGAGGAGGTGCCCTCGTCGAGCAGCGGCTCCTGCGTCTTGAGGTGGGCGGGCGCGAAGGCGCGCAGCGCGTGGTAGCCGGTGATGACGACGAGCGTGCCGAGCGCGATGCCGCTCAGCGAGAAGGTGTCGGTGAACTCCATCGTGACGTTGCCGACGCCGATGATGATGCCCGCGGCGGCCGGCACCAGGTTCAGCGGATTGCGCAGGTCCACCTTGGCGTTGATCCAGATCTGGGCGCCGAGCAGGCCGATCATGCCGTACAGGATGACGGTGATCCCGCCGAGCACGCCGCCCGGGATGGCGGCCACGACCGCGCCGAACTTCGGGCACAGGCCGAACAGGAGGGCGAAGCCGGCGGCGGCCCAGTAGGCGGCGGTCGAGTAGACGCGGGTCGCGGCCATCACGCCGATGTTCTCGGAGTAGGTGGTGTTGGGCGGGCCGCCGACCGCCGTGGACAGCATCGAGCCGACGCCGTCGGCGGAGATCGCCGTGCCGAGCTTGTCGTCGAGGTCGTCGCCGGTCATCTCGCCGACCGCCTTGACGTGTCCGGCGTTCTCGGCGATCAGCGCGATGACCACCGGCAGGGCGACCAGGATCGCCGACCACTCGAAGGACGGGCCGTGCAGGGTCGGCAGGCCGATCCAGTCGGCCCGGCCCACCCCGGACAGGTCGAGGCGCCAGTGGTCGGTGACCTGGCCGCTCGCGTCCGCCGAGTGGATCTTGCCGAAGAGCCGGTCCAGGGCCCAGGAGAGGGCGTAGCCGAAGACCAGCCCGAGGAAGATCGCGATCCGGGACCAGAAGCCGCGCAGGCAGACCACCGCGAGGCCGGTGAACAGCATCACGAACAGGGCGGTCCACTGGTCCTGCGGCCAGTACGTGGCGGCCGTCACCGGCGCCAGGTTGAAGCCGATCAGCATGACGACCGCACCGGTGACGATCGGTGGCATCGCCGCGTGGATGATCCGCGCCCCGAAGCGCTGCACCGCGAGACCCACCAGGAACAGCGCCGCCCCGACCACGAACACCGCGCCGGTCACGGTGGCGCTCGACCCGCCGTCGGCCCGGATGACCGCGGCGACGCCGACGAAGGAGAGCGAGCAGCCCAGATAGCTGGGCACCCGCCCCCGGGTCGCCAGCAGGAAGACGACGGTCGCGACCCCCGACATCATGATCGCGAGGTTGGGGTCCAGGCCCATGAGCACCGGCGCGACGAAGGACGCACCGAACATGGCCACGACGTGCTGGGCGCCGAGTCCGGCGGTGCGGGGCCAGGAGAGCCGTTCGTCGGGGCGGACCACCGCCCCCGGCGCCGGGGTGCGTCCGTCGCCGTGCAGTGTCCAGCGGACGCCGAGATTCATGGGCTGTCGCTTTCGTCGTACGTGCAGCGTGTCCGGACCATTGTCGGGGGTGGGCGGGGGTGCTCCGGACCGCCCGCCGGGCCCGTCCGCCCCGGGTGAGCGTCTGCTTAGGATGAGGGCGCGCCGCTGTTCGTTGTAGGCGGCACTCATCCCGTACCTCCCAGGAGCCCCGCCGTGACCGCCGAAGCCCCGACCGCCCCCGCCCCGTCCCACGGCCGGTTGATCCCCGTGACCGTCCACTTCGACGACCTCGACGCGCTGGGGCTGCTGCACAACGCCCGCTATCCGCTGCTGGTCGAGCGGGCCTGGACCGAGCTGTGGCAGGAGAAGGGCATCCGCTTCGAGGGCGACTGGGCCGCGGCCGGCGACGCCTGCAACGCGGTCAAGGAGTTCCGGATCGGCTACGAGGCGCCGGTCACCCGGCCCGGCGCCTACGCCGTCCACCTCTGGCTGGACCGGCTCGGCACGACCGGGCTGACCTACGGGTTCCGCTTCTGTTCGCGGGACGGCGCGGTGACGTACGCGCGGGGCAGCCGGGTGCTGGTGCGGCTGGACGCCGGGACGCTGCGCCCGGCGCCCTGGAGCGAGGCGTTCAGGGCCGCGGGTCGGGAACTGCTGCGTCCGGACGCGTGATCTTCGTGCGGTCGCCGGCGCGCAGCACGCCCGCGAAGCCGGCCAGGCCGCACGACAACACCGTGACCAGGACGAACGACACCATCAGGCTGGTCGCCTGGGCGAGCAGCCCGATCGCGCTCGGGGCGATCAGCCCCGAGGTGTAGGTGATGGTCGCGACGCCCGCGATGGCCAGGCTCGGGTTGGAACCGCTGCGGCCGGCCGCGGCGAAGCACAGCGGCACGACCACCGCGATGCCCAGACCCATCAGGGCGAAGCCGCCCATCGCCGTCGCGGGGTGCCGCGCGAGGACGATCAGCAGTCCGCCGAGGACGGCGAGCACACCGCTCACGCGGACCGTGCGGACGGCGCCGTAGCGGTCCACCACCCGGTCCCCGGCGATCCGGGCGATCGCCATGGTCAGCGTGAAACCGGTCGTGCAGGCGGCGGCGAGACCGGCCGAGGTGCCGAGCTGGTCGCGCAGGTAGACCGCCGACCAGTCCAGGCTCGCGCCCTCCGCGAAGACCGCGCAGAACCCGATCGCGCCGATCAGCAGCGCGGAGCGCGGCGGCAGTGCGAACCGCGGCGGCGGCTCCTCGTCCTCGGCGGGCTGCAGGTCCAGCACCCAGGCACAGGCGGTGACGCCCACCGTCGTCAGGACGGCGGCCGCGAGCACGTGGTGCAGCCGGGCGTCCGCGCCGAGGTGCGCGGCGAGCGTGCCGGCCGCCGAGCCGACCAGGGCGCCGGCGCTCCACATGCCGTGCAGCCCGGACATGATCGACTTGTCGAGGCGGTTCTCCACCTCCACGCCCAGCGCGTTCATCGCCACGTCGGACATCCCGGCCGTGGCGCCGTAGACGAACAGGGCCAGGCAGAGCGTCAGCAGGTTCGGGGCGAGGGAGGGAAGGACCAACGACAGGGTCCACAGGGCGATCAGGCCCCGCAGGGCGGTGCGGGCGCCGAAGCGGTGGCTGATGC
The DNA here is from genome assembly GCF_014203535.1 of Streptomyces griseomycini. Lineage (GTDB taxonomy): Bacteria > Actinomycetota > Actinomycetes > Streptomycetales > Streptomycetaceae > Streptomyces > Streptomyces griseomycini. The sequence goes on along the minus strand of NZ_JACHJI010000008.1, from coordinate 74,242 downwards.
TCCCCGCGAGCGGCATCGCGACGGACGCGCCGAGCGCCGGGAAGGCGAGCGCCAGCCCGAGCTGTCCCGCGCCGACCCCGGCGTGGTCCTGGATCCACGGGACGCGGGTGGCGAACGAGCCGGTGACGGCGCCGTGCACGGCGAACACGGCGGCCACGGCGTACCGCGCCCGCCTCACCTCGAGCCGCCCGTGGACCACTTCGCTCATCGTCCCGCCCCTTCGGTCGTCCGTCCCCTTACGCGCGGCCGTAAACTATCAGGGTCCCTGCCTGAAAGATAAATGGTGTACGGCTGACCCCGCGCTGCCGGTCCCGAGCCCCGACCGGTCCCGCCGATCTGGAAGGATCCCGGCATGGCCGCATCCCCGAGCACCGCCAGAGCCATCAACGACCGGCTCGCCCTGCGTCTGCTCCAGCAGGAAGGTCCACTGACGGCAGGTCAGCTGAAGCAGCTGACCGGACTCTCCCGGCCGACCGTCGCCGACCTCGTCGAGCGCCTCACCGCCGCCGGTCTGATCGCGGTGGTCGGGGAGGCGGGGGAGCAGCGGCGCGGACCCAACGCCAGGCTGTACGGCATCGTCGCCGGCCGGGCGCACCTGGCCGCGCTCGACGTGCGCACCGAGGGCGTCGCCGTGGTGGTCTCCGACCTCGTCGGCGAGGTCCTGGCCGAGGCGTCCGTGCCCATCACCGGGGACGCGGGGACGGGGCCGGCCGTGGAGCAGGCGGTGGCGCTGGTCGAGCGGGCGGTGAAGGAGGCGGGCGCCGACCGGCCGCACACCGTCGGGATCGGCGCGCCGGGACTGATCGACCCCGCGAGCGGCGAACTGCGCGACTCCACCGGCCTGCCCGAATGGCACCGCCGCCTGGTCGCCACGCTCCAGGAACGCCTTCCCGAGGCCCGCGTCAGCGTGGAGAACGAGACCAACCTCGCCGCACTGGCCGAGCAGCGCGACGGGGCGGCCCGCGACCGGGACACCTTCGTCCTGCTGTGGCTGGGCCACGGCACCGGCGCGGCCGTGATCCTCGACGGCGCCCTGCGCCGGGGCGCCTCCGGCGGCACGGGCGAGATCGGCTTCCTCCCGGTCCCGGGCACGGACGGCCTGCCGTCGGCCGCGGACTGCGCGGGCGGTTTCCACTCCCTGGTCGGGGCGGCGGCGGTCGCGGAACTGGCGGAGGAGTACGGCGTCGTGGCCGATCCCGGGGTCGAGCCGGTGGCGGCGGGGGCGGTGCGGGCGGCCGTCCGGGGAGCCGGACCGGCGTCCGCCCGGGGGCGTTTCCTCGACGCGCTGGCCGACCGGATCGCGGTGGGCGTCGCCTCGGTGGTCGCCCTGCTGGATCCCGGGTGCGTGGTGCTGGGCGGGGAGATCGGGCAGGCCGGCGGGGAGGCGCTCGCCTCCCGGGTGCAGGGCCGCCTGGCCGTCCTCTCACCCCTGCCCGTCGAGGTGCGGGCCGGCGCCCTGGGCGGCGGCGCGGTCCTGCGGGGCGCGTTGCTGACCGCCCGGGACCGCGCCCAGGACGAACTCTTCGGGGTCCAGGAGCCCTGGCACCCCGGCACCGTCGGCTGACACCGCCCGGGCGGGTCCGCGGCGACGGCCCGCCGGTTCCTCCGAAGCGGCTCCGCGAACCGGCCGGCGGTCCGTGATCCGGCCGGCGGTCCGTGATCCGGTCGGCCGGCAGGCCGGTCCCGGCGCGGGCTCACCCCGGTCGGCCCACCGGCCGTCGACGCACCGAGGCCCCTTCGCGTCCCCCGGTGACGTGCCCGCCGCCCCGTCGGGTCCCGCCGGTCCTCCGGGTCACGCCGGACTCGGAGGCTCCGGGCCGGGCCGGCCCGCGGCGGTCACGGAACCGCGCGAGGGGGCCGGCGACCGCTGCGGCCCCGTGGCACCCCGCCGCGTGGCCGGGACGTCCCGGGGCCGTACGCCCGACGCGGGCGTCATCGCTCCGTGGCCCTCCCCGGTGCCCGGCGCCGGTACCGGGCTCCGGGGAGACGACCCGGCCCGCGTGGCGGCAGGTCCTGCCGGGGAACGGCTCCGCGCCGCCGCCCCGGCCGTGTGCGGTCAGGGCGCCGGCGCGGGCCGGGCCCGCCCGCCGGCGGGGGCGGACCGGCTCACCGGCGCCCCGCGCCCCCGGACCGCTCCGCCAGGAACTCGTCGAACGTGCGCTTGCCCACCGCCCGTTCCGGGGCGAGATGGCCGCCGCCGCGGAAGGCGCGGTACGCCGCGCCGCGCAGGGGGACCTTCACCACCGCACGCCGACGGCCCGTGGCCTGCAGGTACGCGCGGGCCAGGGACTCGAACGTCCGCACCTCCGGGCCGCCCATGTCCGCGACGCGGCCCGCCGGCCCGCCCCGGGCCAGCTCCGCCAGGCGCTCGGCGACCTCGGCGGCGTCGACCGGCTGGTCCTTCACCCGGGCCGGCAGCAGCAGGACCGGCACCTTGGCCAGGCTCCGGAAGACCGTGAGCAGCAGATCGTGGAACTGGGTGGTGCGCAGCACCGTCCAGCCCAGCCCCGACTCCTCGATCAGCCGTTCCACCGCGAGCTTGGACTTGTAGTAGCCGAACGGCACCCGGTCGACGCCCACGATCGAGATGTACACGAGGTGAGCCACCCCGGCCCGCCGGGCCGCCGCGATCAGGTTCGCCGCCGCCCTCTCGTCGCCGCGCGGCGACGTCGCGCAGTGCACGACCGTCTCCACGCCCGCGAGGGCCGTGTCCAGTGCGCTCCCGCCCTCGCGCAGGTCGACGGCGTACGGCCGGGAGTGCCGGCTGAGGACCCGCACCTCGTGCCCGTCCGTCCGCAGCCGCTCGGTGACGAGCCGGCCGAGCGTTCCGGTACCGCCGGTCACCAGGATCGTGGTCATGCTGTTCAGCCCCTTCGGACACCGGGCGCCGCCCTGCCGGGGCACCCTCCGTCAACCAGGACGGGCAGCCGCCGCGCCGTGTGACATCGACTCGCGGAGCCGTCGCCGCGAGTTCCGCGGCGGCGCCGGCCGACGGCGTACGAGGTCCAGCCTGTCCGAGTCCACCGCGGCCCGCACCCGGGGGACGAGCCCGTTCGACCGGTCGCACCGGTCGCCCGCGCGCGAGCGGCTCCCGCGGCACGCGCTCGAGCGCGTGCCGCGGGAGCCGCGGTGATGTGGTGAGACCCGGCGGCGGGCAAGGGCCGTCGTCACCGCCGCCGGGCCGGTCTCGCGCGAGGTCAGCAGGCTCCCTGGTCCCGCCAGACCCCCCATTCGCCGGTGGTGCCGGGCTCCTCGCCCTTCGTCCACCACTGCGCCTTCCAGGTGTGCCCCTCGTGGGACACCACGCTGCCGCCGCCGTACGATGCCGCGGCGTCCCAGGCCGGGGCGGTGCAGTCGCCGGGCGGCGGCGTCGTGGGCGGGTCCGTCGGCGTCGTGCCGCCGCCCGGCTCGACGACGGTCGTCCCGCGCGCCAGGTCCCCGGCGAGGGCGTACCTCTCGCCGCCGATCGTCACCGTCCAGTTGGACGGGGTCGACACGGGCAGGTAGTAGTTGAACGACAGGTCGACGGTCGCGCCCGGCGCCAGCGGCTGCCACGCCGGCAGCTTCAGCGACACCCGGTGGAAGTCGCCCTTCAGGCCGCCCACGTTGTCGCCCGTGTGGTCGCTGCTGATGACCCTGGTGCCGAAGCCGGACTGGTCGGAGGCGTTCGCGGGGGCCGAGGTCGCGTAGTCGAACCGGAACTCCGTGCCGCCCGGCAGCGCGGTCCTCGTGTTGTTCGTGATCCGCAGCTTGGGCGTGATCGGGTAGTTGGAGTCGCCCAGCTTGAAGTCCGTGAACTCCACGTCCACGTTCACGGCCTCCGCCGGCAGGTCCGCGTTCGACTTCCTCGCCCCGTACGGCGCGGCCGCCTTGAACCTGTCGTACATCAGCGAGGTGAGCGTGTCGCCCGTCTCGTACTGGCCCTTGGCGGCGTTCCAGTCGTAGTCGCCGGCCAGCTCCCAGACCATGGTGCCGCCGATGCCGCGGTCCACGACGTAGTCGGCCTTGGCCGCGACCGACTGCTCGTCCTCCGTGGACAGGAAGACCTTCTTCTCGGCGTTCCACAGCCAGGGGGCGACCAGCGTCGGGTCGTACTTGCGGGCGTACGTCCCGGTCAGCTCGGTGTCCGCCGGGAAGCCGTAGTCGGTGACGTAGTCGCCGACGATCCCCTTCTCGAGGTTCTTGGCGTGCCACATCGGGTTGGAGCCCGCCGGGGACTCCTCGCCATCGGAGTCGAGGTCGTGCCAGAGGTTGTCGATGCCGACGGCGCCGTCACCGCACTTGGTCAGGCCGGAGCCCGCCGGACAGGAGGAGGCGGCCGCCCTGCCCCACAGGCCGTCGGTTCCGCCCTGGACGTTCTTGTGGCCGCGGGTGTAGTACGGCAGGCCGATGTTGATGCGGCCGGCCGGCATGGAGCCGCGGAAGTAGTGGTAGGCCCAGTCGGTGTTGAGGTACCCGACGCCGCCGTACTGGGCGCTGCCGTAGACGTTCGCGGCGGCCAGCTCGGCGTCCCTGCCGTCGTCGAAGAGCGAGGCGTTGGGGCCGACGTACTCGTTCCAGGCGCCGTGCAGGTCGTACGACATGATGTTGACGTAGTCCAGGTACTTCTGGACCTGGAAGGTCTCCATGCCGCGCAGCAGGTAGCCGGACGAGGGGGCGGCCACGGTGAGCATGTAGTGCCTGCCGTCGGCGGCTCCGGCCCGGTCGAGCTTCTCGCGGAGCGTCTTCATCAGGGCGGCGTAGCCCTGGTTGAGGCCGGCGCGGCGGGCGTTGGAGATCCGGTAGTCCAGCGGGTTGCCGGCGTCCTTCATCGAGGTGGGGTACTCGTAGTCGATGTCGACGCCGTTGAAGCCGTACTTCCGGACGAACTCGACCGCCGAGTCCGCGAAGGTGTCGATGCCGGCCTGGTTGACCGAGCCGTCGGCGTTGGTGGACATCGTGTAGAAGCCGCCGGAGTCCACCCGGTCGCCGTTGTCGTCGAAGTAACCGCCGGTCTCGGCCCAACCGCCCACCGAGACCAGCGTCTTGACGTCGGGGTGCTGCTTCTTGAATTTGTTCAGCAGGTTGAAGTGGCCCTTGTACGGGAGGTCCGGGTCCATCTCCGCGCCGGCCACGCCCGGCCAGGTCATGCCGGTGGCCGGGTTGGTCGCGCCGTCCGGGCCGACGGAGAGCTTGTTGCCCTTGTCGACGTGTGCGAACGCGTAGTTGATGTGGGTGATCTTGTCCCAGGGGATGTCGGACGCCAGATACGCGGGCTTCCCGTCCTCGCCCGTGCGCCAGCCGGTGAAGTAGCCGATCACCCGGCGCTGGTGGTCGGAGCCCATCTTCTCCCGCCCGGCCGAGTCGTAGACCGAGCAGTAGGGGACGTCGGCACCAGGGGTCCTGTACAGGCCGTCGGGACGGCAGGAGTCCTGGTCGGCGGCGTGCGAGACGGTGGCCGGCAGCCCGGCGAGCAGCAGGCCCGCGACGGCGGCGGCGGAGGCGAGCAGGGCGGGTCTCGCCCCGGTGCGCGAGGGGGACGGCACAGTGGGTTCCTCTCCACGGAAGTTGGCGCAGACCTTAAGAGGACTAGACCACAGCGTCAATAGGTATGGACCAATCTCGCACGGGTCCAAGCGCGGGCGGCGAGGCGGGAGTTGGCTCACCGGACCGCACCGCGCCGTGCCCGGCGGACCGGACGTCACCCGTTGTGAGCCACTCCACACCCCTCGCCTGCGTGGACGGCGCCCGGGCGTGGCACACTGGCCCTGTACCAGTAGCAGCGCACTCCGGGGTCGGTGAAAGTCCGAACCGGCGGTTACAGTCCGCGACCCGGTCGCCTCCAGCGACCGGTTGACCAGGTGAAATTCCTGGACCGACGGTTAAAGTCCGGATGGGAGGCAGTGCGCGGCGGGCGGGCATCCATGCGCGCCGCCGTACCGGTTCGCCCGTGGGGCGAGCCCTGTCCGGCGTCGCTCCCGGTGTCCTCGCCCGTGTTCTCTGTCGTCATCGACAGCCCCGGAGTCCGTGCCCGAAGAGGCAGGAGGACCCGGGAAGTGTTCACCGGAATCGTCGAAGAGCTGGGCGAGGTCACCGCCGTCGAGACCCTCGACGACGCCTGTCGCTTCCGCCTGCGCGGCCCCCTCGTCACCGAGGGCGCGAAGCACGGCGACTCGATCGCCGTCAACGGCGTCTGCCTCACCGTCGTCGAGCACGAGGGCGACGAGTTCACCGCCGACGTGATGGCCGAGACCCTGAACCGCTCCAGCCTCGGCGCCCTCGCCGTCGGCTCCCGCGTCAACCTCGAACGCCCCATGGCCCTGGGCGCCCGCCTCGGCGGCCACATCGTGCAGGGGCACGTCGACGGCACCGGCGAGATCCTCGAGCGCAAGCCGTCCGAGAACTGGGAGGTCGTGAAGATCTCGCTGCCCGCGGACCTCTCCCGCTACGTCGTGGAGAAGGGCTCCGTCACCGTCGACGGCATCAGCCTCACCGTCGTCGACGCCGGGCCCGACTTCTTCACCGTCAGCCTGATCCCCACCACCCTCGCCCTGACCACCCTCGGCCTCAAGCAGCCCGGCGACCCGGTCAACCTCGAGGTGGACGTCATCGCCAAGTACGTCGAGCGGATGATCGGCGACCGTGCCGTCGGAGAGGGGGCCGCACGGTGAACTGGCTCAACTCCGAGGCCTTCACCCTCTTCGACCAGCACATCAAGTGGTCGGACATGATCGGCAACGTGATCGGCCTGGTCGCCCTCGCCCTCGGCTGGCGGCGCTCCATCTGGACCTGGCCCGCCCAGTTCGTCTCCGGCCTGATCCTCTTCGCGGCCTTCGCCACCGCCCACCTCTCCGGCAGCGCCGGCAAGCAGATCGTCGTGATGCTCGTCGCCGCCTGGGGCTTCTGGCAGTGGAACCGCGGCCGGCGGCAGGCCCAGGACGGCTCCATCGCGGTCCGCTTCGCCACCTGGCGCGAGCGCGCGGTGCTGGCCGCCGCCGCGGCCGCCGGCACCCTCGCCGTCGGCGGGCTGTTCACCCTCTACCCGTCCCTGTCCTGGGACCCCTGGCCGGACGCGTACATCTTCGTCGGCACGATCGTCGCCATGTACGCCCAGGCCCGCGGCATGGTCGAGTTCTGGTTCGCCTGGCTGCTCGTCGACCTCGTCGGCGTCCCCCTGAACTTCGCCAACGGCTTCGCCTTCTCCGGCTTCGTCTACGTCGTCTACGGCGCGCTCGTCCTGTGGGGACTGCGCGACTGGTGGCTGCGCTCCCGCGAGGACGCGCGGCCCACCCTGGAAGGAGCGCCCGCATGACCGCGGCACCCGTCCTGTACAGCACCGACGGCGCCGAGGACCTCGCCCTCGACCCCATCGAGCAGGCCATCGCCGACATCGCGGCCGGCCGGCCGGTCGTGGTCGTCGACGACGAGGACCGCGAGAACGAGGGCGACCTCGTCATCGCCGCCGAGAAGGCCACCCCCGAGATCGTCGCCTTCATGATGAGCGAGTGCCGCGGTCTGATCTGCGCCCCCATGGAGGGCGGGGAACTGGACCGGCTGGAACTCCCGCAGATGGTGGACGACAACACCGAGTCGATGAAGACCGCGTTCACCGTCTCGGTGGACGCCTCCGCCGCCCACGGCGTGACCACCGGCATCTCGGCCGCCGACCGCGCCACCACGCTCCAGCTGCTGGCGACCGGCACCGCAGGACCCGCCGACTTCGTCCGCCCCGGCCACGTCTTCCCGCTGCGCGCCCGCCCGGGCGGCGTGCTGGTGCGCAACGGCCACACCGAGGCCGCCGTCGACCTCGCCCGTCTCGCCGGACTGCGCCCGGCCGGGGCCATCGTCGAGATCGCCGGCGAGGACGGCAGCATGCTGCGGCTGCCCGAGCTGATCCCGTTCGCCCGCAAGCACGGCCTGACGATCGTCTCCATCGAGGACCTGATCGCCTACCGCCGGGGCTCCGAGCCGACCGTCCGCCGCGAGGCCGAGGTCCACCTGCCCACCGCCCACGGCACCTTCACGGCGCACGGCTACCGCTCCACCGTCGACGGCGTCGAGCACGTCGCCCTCGTCCACGGCGACATCGGCGACGGCGCGGACGTCCTCGTCCGCGTCCACTCCGAATGCCTCACCGGAGACGTCTTCGGCTCCCAGCGCTGCGACTGCGGCCCCCAGCTGGACGCCTCCCTGGACCGCATCCAGGCCGAGGGCCGGGGCGTGGTGGTCTACCTGCGCGGACACGAGGGACGCGGCATCGGCCTGATGTCCAAGCTGCGCGCCTACGAACTCCAGGAGCGCGGCCGGGACACCCTCGACGCCAACCTCGAGCTCGGCCTGCCCGCCGACGCCCGCGACTACGCCGCCGGCGCGCAGATCCTCGCCGACCTCGGCGTGCGCAGCGTCCGCCTGATGACCAACAACCCCGACAAGTCCGACGCGCTCGTCCGCCACGGCATCGAGGTCGTCCGGCGCGAGCCGATGCCCGTCACCGCGGGCGAGCACAACCTCCGCTACCTGCGCACCAAGCGGGACCGGATGGGCCACGACCTGCCCTGGCTGGACACGCCGACCGTGCCCGCCTGCGGCAACCAGTAAGAGAACACCGAGGAGAGACGTGAGCGGCAAGGGTGCACCGGAACTGTCCGTACGCGACGTGGGGGACCTGCGGGTCGCCGTCATCGCCGCGCAGTGGCACGAGAAGGTGATGGACGGACTGGTCGACGGCGCCCTGCGCGCCCTGCACGACCTCGGCATCGACGAGCCGACCCTGCTCCGGGTCCCCGGCAGCTGGGAGCTCCCCGTCGTCGCCAAGGTCCTGGCCGGACGCGGCTACGACGCGGTCGTCGCCCTCGGCGTCGTCATCCGGGGCGGCACGCCCCACTTCGACTACGTGTGCCAGGGCGTCACCCAGGGCCTCACCCAGGTCTCGGTCGACACCGGCGTGCCCGTCGGCTTCGGCGTGCTCACCTGCGACACCGAGGAGCAGGCCCTGGACCGCGCCGGACTGGAGGGCTCCAGCGAGGACAAGGGGCACGAGGCGGTCACCGCGGCGGTGGCGACCGCGGCCTGCTTGCGTTCAGTATCCGAACCCTGGCGGTGAGCAGCCCCCGTCACCGCGTAGGGTAAGGACCACCATGTCCAAGAAGACGTTCGAGGAGCTCTTCACCGAGCTCCAGCACAAGGCCGCCCACGGCGATCCCGCCACCTCCCGCACCGCAGAGCTGGTGGACAAGGGCGTCCATGCCATCGGGAAGAAGGTCGTCGAGGAGGCGGCCGAGGTCTGGATGGCCGCCGAGTACGAGGGCAAGGAGGCGGCCGCCGAGGAGATCTCGCAGCTGCTGTACCACGTCCAGGTGATGATGGTCGCCCGCGGCATCTCCCTCGACGACGTCTACGCCCACCTGTGACCGTACGTCCCCCACAGACACCCCCTCCACGCAAAGGAAGCCGACCTCATGCTGCGCATCGCCGTCCCCAACAAGGGTTCACTGTCCGGCCCTGCGGCGGAGATGCTGCATGAGGCCGGCTACCAGCAGCGCCGCGAGTCCAAGGAACTGCGGATCGTCGACCCGGAGAACGAGGTCGAGTTCTTCTACCTCCGCCCCCGCGACATCGCGATCTACGTCTCCTCCGGCCGCCTCGACATCGGCATCACCGGCCGCGACCTGCTCGTCGACTCCGGAGCCAGGGCCGAGGAGATCCTGCCGCTGGGCTTCGCCCGCTCCACCTTCCGCTACGCCACCAAGCCCGGCACGGCGAACTCGGTGGCGGACCTGAACGGCATGACGGTCGCCACCTCCTACGAGGGCATCGTCGCCAAGCACCTGGCCGACCACGGCATCGACGCCTCCGTCGTCCACCTCGACGGCGCCGTCGAGACCGCCATCGAGCTGGGCGTCGCCGAGGTCATCGCCGACGTCGTGGAGACCGGCACCTCCCTGCGCAACGCGGGCCTGGAGGTCATCGGCGAGCCGATCATGAAGTCCGAGGCGGTCGTCGTCCGCCGCACCGGCGCCGTGGACGAGGCCGTCGAGCCCAAGGTGCAGCAGTTCCTGCGCCGCCTCCAGGGCGTCCTGGTCGCACGGACGTACGTGATGATGGACTACGACTGCCGGGTCGAGCAGCTGGAGAAGGCCGTCGCGCTCACCCCGGGCCTGGAGTCCCCGACCGTGTCCCCGCTGCACAACGAGGGCTGGGTCGCCGTCCGCGCGATGGTCCCGTCCAAGGAGGCGCAGCGGATCATGGACGACCTCTACCACATCGGCGCGCGCGCCATCCTCACCACCGCCATCCACGCCTGCCGTCTCTGACCGCGATCCGGAGCACCACCATGTCGGACGCCAGCCCGGGCGGACCGCCCGCCCTGCCCGTCACCTTCCGGCCGGGCCGCACCCGCGCGGTGCTGCTCACGGCCGCCGTCGCCATCTTCGCGGTCATCACCCTGGTCGCCCTGCTGCTGGAGCAGCTCGGTCCGGGCGAGAAGCTCAGCTTCGTGTTCACCGCCGCCCTGCTGGCCGGCGTGCTGTACCTGCTGGCCCGGCCGAAGGTCGTCGCCGACGAGACGGGCGTCACCGTCGTCAACATCACGAGCAGGCGCCGCCTGGAATGGGCGGAGATCCTTCAGGTGAATCTCCGGCCCGGTGATCCGTGGGTCTTCCTCGACCTCAGCGACGGCACCAGCCTGCCCACGCTCGGCATCCAGCCGGGCATCGCCAAGCAGCAGGCCATCGCCGACGCACGGGCTCTGCGGGCGCTCGTCGAGGCCCGTTCCACGGCCGGCCCCGAGTCGCCCCGGGGCTGACGCACGGGACGTGTCGGGGTCGTCCACCCTGCCGCGGTCGCCCCTGTCGTGATTAATCTGGTGGGCGGAGGCGCGCCGACAGCGCCTCCGCCCCTGCCGCCCCGCCCGGTGCGCCAGGGGCTCCTGCTACCCGAGGAGTGACCCTCTCCGGCGATGGACGGATCGTCCTGCAGTACCTGCGCCGCCCCCTGCCGACATAGCGCGGACCGACTCCACGAGGGACGCGCCCGTGCGGAGGCGGCGGCATCATGACCACGCCCCTGCTGCTTCTGGCAGCCGCTTTCCTGCTGATTCTCGCCAACGGATTCTTCGTGGCCGCCGAATTCGGCCTGGTCACCGTCGAGCGACCGGACGTCGAGCGGGCCGCGGCCGACGGCGACCGGCGCGCCCGCCGCGTCGTCGAATCCCTCAAGGAGCTGTCCTTCCAGCTCTCCGGCACCCAGCTCGGCATCACCCTCACCTCCCTCGTCGTCGGCATGCTCGCCCAGCCGGCGCTCGCCCGGCTGCTGGGCGGCCCGTTCACCGCGGTCGGGGTCCCCGAGGGCGCCGTGCCCGGCGTCTCGGTCGTCGTCGGCATGCTGCTGGCCTCGGCCGTGCAGATGGTGATCGGCGAACTCGTCCCCAAGAACTGGGCGGTGTCCCGCCCGCTGCAGGTCGCGCGCTTCGTCGCCGGTCCGCAGCACGTCTTCGCACGCCTGTTCCGCCCGGTCATCGCCGGGCTGAACGCCGTGGCGAACCACCTGGTGCGCGCCCTGGGCCTCGAGCCCGCCGAGGAGCTGGCCTCCGCCCGCACCCCCGGCGAACTCGTCTCCCTGGCCCGGCACTCCGCCCGGGCCGGCGCCCTGGAACAGGACACGGCGGACCTCTTCGTCCGCACCCTGTCCCTGGGCGAGCTGACCGCGCAAGCCGTCATGACCCCGCGCGTGAAGGTCAGCGCCCTGCAGTCCTCCGCGACCGCCGAGGACGTCGTCAACCTCACCCGGGCCACCGGTCTGTCCCGCTTCCCCGTCTACCGGGAGCGGATCGACGAGATCGCCGGCATGGTCCACCTCAAGGACGCCCTCGCGGTGCCCGCGCCCGACCGGCTGCGCACGCCCGTCGACCGCATCGCCCGTCCGGCGCTGCTCGTCCCCGAGACCCTGCCCGTACGGCCGCTGCTCGCGCGGCTGCGCAGCGAGCAGCCCATCGCGGTCGTCGTCGACGAGTACGGCGGCACCGCCGGCGTCGTCACGCTGGAGGACATCGTCGAGGAGATCGTCGGCGAGGTCCGCGACGAGCACGACGGGCAGGACGTCCCCGAGCTCGCCGCCGCCCCGCCGGAGGACGGCAACCCCGCCTGGGACGTCGACGGCGGCGTCCGGGTCGACGTCCTGCGGCGCATAGGCCTGGAGGTGCCCGAGGGGCCCTACGAGACCGTCGCCGGCCTGGTCGCGGACCTGCTCGGCCGGATCCCGGCCGTCGGCGACCACGCGGAACTGCCCGGCTGGCGGCTGGCGGTGCACCGGGTCGGCCACTACCGCGCGGAACGGATCCGCCTGGTCAGGACGGCTCCGCTGCCGCTCGTGGAGGCGGCCGGATGAGCGTGCTGCAACTCCTGTTCGCCGCGCTGCTCGTGCTCGCCAACGGCTTCTTCGTCGGCGCCGAGTTCGCGCTCGTGTCGGTCCGCCGCAGCCAGATCGAACCGCTCGGCACCACCCGCGCCCGCCAGGTCCTGTACGGTCTGGAACACCTGCCGCAGATGATGGCGGCGGCCCAGTTCGGCATCACCGTCTGCTCGCTGACGCTCGGCGCGGTCGCCGAACCGACGGTCGCCCGCCTGCTGGAGCCGGTCTTCGCGTGGATCCACCTGCCGCACGGCATGATCCACCCGCTCGGCTACGTCATCGCGCTCGCCGTCGTGGTCTTCTTCCACCTCGTCATCGGCGAGATGGTCCCGAAGAACCTCGCGATGGCGGCGCCCGAGAAGGCCGCGCTGTGGCTGAGCCCCGGCCTGGTCTGGTTCGCCCGCCTGTGCGGGCCGGTCACCCTCGCGCTCGGCGCCTGCGCCCGGGCCGTCCTGCGGCTGTTCCGGGTCGAACCGAAGGACGAGGTCGAGGCCGTCTTCACCAGCGAGCAGCTCAACCGGCTCGTGGAGGACGCCGGCCAGGCGGGCCTCCTCGACCCCGAGGAGGCCGAACGCCTGGAGGACGCCCTGGAGCTGGGCTCCCGGCCGGTCACGGACGTGCTGCTGGGACACGAGTCGCTGGTGACCGTCGACCCGGCGGTCACCCCGGAGCGGATCGTGGAGCTCACCGCCCGCACGGGGTACTCCCGTTTCCCGGTGGCCGCGGCCGGCGGTGCCTTCCTGGGCTACCTGCACGTGAAGGACGTACTGGACCTGGAGGACGCCGACCGGGCCGTGCCGCAGCGGCTCTGGCGGCCCATGACGACCCTGAGGCCCGAACTCCCGCTGGACGACGCCCTCACCGTGATGCGCCGCGCCGCGACCCACCTCGCCCAGGTGGCCGACGCGTCCGGCAGGGTCCTGGGCCTGGTCGCCCTGGAGGACGTACTGGAGCTCCTGGTGGGGGAGGTGCGCGATCCCGCGCACCGCGAGAGGACCGGGGCGACGCCGGGCGACGCGCCGGGGACCGGGACGGACGGCACGGCCGGCGTCAAGCTCACCGAGCCCAGGAGCGGTGCCCAGGAGGGAGCGCTCACCGGCTGACGCCGGGCCGCGGAACCGCGGTGGTGCGGGGCCGTGGGACCCGTCGGCGTCACGTCGACGGCGGGTCCTGCGGCCCCCTGCCCGACAGCACCTCCCCGTACGCCTGCATCAGGTCCGGCAGCCGCAGCGTCGCCAGGTCCTCCCGCGTCAGCGACCCCGGATACACCGACAACCGCAGGTCCCGGTACGCACAGCTCTTCTCGTACAGCGTCCGCAGGAACCGCCCGTTGCCCAGCTCGTCGATCCACCCCTGGTCCACCACGTGCCCGGCGATCGACCGCAGTTCGTCCAGTGCCTCCTCGTCCCACAGGTCGCCGTTCTCGGCGGCGAGCACCTTGCCGATCTCGGTGAGCTCGAGGGGACGGTAGGAGGGGAAGTCGACGCGGGTGGTGAAGCGCGAGGACAGCCCGGGGTTGGCGGCCAGCAGCCGGTCCATGCCCTCCGGATAGCCGGCCAGGATCACCACCAGGTGGTCGCGGTTGTCCTCGGCCCGCTTCAGCAGCACCTGGAGCGCCTCGTCGCCGTACGCGTCCCCCTTGCCGTAACCGGAGTTGGAGAGCGCGTAGGCCTCGTCGACGAACAGCACCCCGCCGAGCGCGGAGTCGATCAGCTCGTTGGCCTTCACGGCCGTCTGCCCGAGGTACTCGCCGACCAGGTCCGCCCGCTGGGCCTCCACCAGGTGGTCACCGCCGAGCAGGCCGAGGGCGTAGAAGACGCGGCCCAGGATGCGGGCCACGGTGGTCTTGCCGGTGCCGGAGGGGCCGGAGAAGACGAAGTGGCGTTTCGGCGGCTGCACCGGCAGCCCCTGCCCGGCCCGCAGCCGGGCCATGTGCAGTTGCGCCGACAACGCCTTGACCTGGCGTTTCACCGGTTCCAGACCCACCATGCGCTCCAGTTCGGCGAGCGCCTCCTCCAGTAATCCGGGGTCGGTGGGGCCCGTGGGCAGGGGCGGCGCCGCGGCGCCCGCCTTCTCGCGCACCGCCGGGCCGACGACCGACGGGAGGGGAGCGGGCGGCGGCTCGGGATCGGAGAGCCTGAGATCGCGGCCCTCGGTGCCGAAGAGCGGGTCGAGCGTGTCCGGACCGTCCATCGCGTCCTGGCCCGTGCCGGTGAGCGTGATCGCGGCGAGGTCGGCGGAGTCGTCGTACCCGTCGCCCTCGGTGATCGCGGCGAGCCGGGCCGAGGTGTCCATGAAGGCCGGGTCGACCCGGTGCACGGCCCGGTACAGCGGGAGTGCCGCGGCGCTGCGCCCCGTCCCCTCGTGGGCGCGCGCCAGCCAGTAGCGCAGCTCCTTGCGCTGCGGCTGCTCGCTGCGGCAGCGCATCAGGGCCGCCGACAGCAGCGGTTCGGCCTGTCCGTACATCTCCAGGCGGACCCGGGCCATGCCGCCGAACAGGCCCGCCTCGATGCCGAGCACCGGGTCCTCGACCAGCGGATCGGTGTGCCGGACGAGCTGTTCCCAGTCCTTGACCAGATAGGCACGGCAGGCGTGCAGGAAGCGGACCTGCGGATCGGCGTCCACCGGGGGGAGCCCGGCGAGCGCCCGGTCCAGCTCGGGGACGTGGCGTCCGTCCAGCCAGTGGGAGGCGTGCGCCAGCAGCAGGTCGCGGGGGCTCTCCAGCACCGGCTGCACCCACCAGCCCAGCCAGTACCAGGAGTTGAGGGTACGGTGATGCCGGGAGCGCTGTTCGCCGAAGCGGTCCCGGTGCCGGAACATCCTCAGCAGCGCGGTCGTCGTGTCGACGCGCAGCGCGTGCAGCCCGAGCCAGCCGTCGGCCATCCCCGGGTCGATCCGCACCGCGGCCCGGAACTCCTCCTCCGCCTGCGGATAGGCGCCCATCGTGTAGGCGTCAACGCCCCGCAGCCAGGCGAGGTCGGCCGGGGCCTGCGGGCCCTGCGTGCCGAAGTCCATCACGTCCCCCCACGAACCGTGCCCCCGTCGGTGTGCCGGCCGGCCCTCGCCCGTCGGCTCCCTTTGGTCGAACCGCTGTGCCGCGGACCGGAGTTGCAAGGTGCGCGAAGCAGCGTCCGTAGGTCGCACCGAGGGCATCGTACCTGCGGCGGCGTCAGCTCCGTAGGGTGCCGCGCACGCCGGGGGACGCAGTGAGGGGGAGGCGCGGGGCGGGTGTCGTGACCGAGGGTGATCGTCATATGCCAGTGGGCACCCGCGGGACGTGAAAAGGACAGAACGAAGCCCCCGATCACGGGGGAACAACCGGGGGCTTCGTGTCTGTCGGCGGCTCCGAATGGCCGCACATTGAGAACGTAAGTCCTGTACGGCCCCCGGGTCAAGCCGCGTTGGGGTACTCCGGCAACTTGTTCGACGCCCCCCTTCGCGGGATCACCACACCGCGGACGGCCCGTCACCCTGAGTGAGCGGACGGTCGGATCCGGCAGTCCCGGCAGGCCCGCAGAGCACCTCGTACCCCTCGTCGCACTGCCGCACCAGAAGGTCGGCGAAGGGCCGTGAGGGGTCGCCGGCGAAGTGCTCCCGCTCCGCCCCGACCCATCCGTCCCAGAACTCCCTCTGTTCCTCCCCGTCCCGGGCCCGTCCCCGGGACCACGCCTCCTCCCGGGGCAGGTCCATCCACAGCAGCAGCGCCAGATGCGGGCGCAGGGCCCGGCGTCCCGCCCCGACGCCCTCCACGACGATCACGGGGGCGGGCGGCAGCGGGCGGGGCGCTCCGAAGCCGCGGGCCCGCCAGTCGTAGGGGGAGTAGTGCGCGGTCTCGCCGCGGCCGAGCGGCTCGATCACCTGGCTCATCAGCCGTCCGGTCCAGCCGAACAGTTCCCCGTGGCTCGCGATGTCGTCGAGCCGCAGCACCGGGGCCCCGTCCAGCGCCTCGGCCAGCCGTCCGGCGAACGTGGACTTCCCGGAGCCGGCGTGCCCGTCGACGCCGACGAGCCGGACCGGGCCGCACGAGGGGGCGAGCCGGCGGATGCGGGAGGCGAGAGCGTGAATGGCTGGTTCCCGGGGGTGGGTGGAGAGCGCTGACGGAAGCACTCTAAGGCGCCGCCGGAAAGGGGGCTCCGCAGGTCCTGCCATTGGTCGAGTCCCATGGCGATCGGTGCGGCACGGCCCGGGGTGCTGGCAGGATCCGCCCCGCTGCGTCCATAGTTGGCGCACACCCGCTCCGCCCGGCGGACGTACGCCGTCCGGCCGGCCGTGCACGGGACCCGCCCGACTCCGACACCTGGGGGACCTCCACCCATGAGCAGAGCCGAACTGCCGTCCCGCAGAACCCTCCTGGCCGCCGCGGTCGTCACCGCCGTCGCCGGATCCGTGGCCCCGGCGTCCGCCGCCACCGCGACCGGCACCGCGACGGGCGGCACCACCGGTACCACGGGCCGGGCCGCCGCCCGCCCCGTGGACAACCGGGCCTGGACCTCGTACAGCGACTGGCGCACGGGCAGTGCCGACGGGACCCGCGCCGTCGCCGGCGCCCGCCCCGGTCTCGTGATCGCGAAACCCGCCGGCACCACGGACTACACCGACCCGCACACCGGCACCACGGCCGCCTGGGAGTACGCGACGTGGACCTCGCCCGTCCACCGGCTCACCGTCCCGGCGACGGAGGCGATCGCCTCCTGGAACGCGCACACCCCCGACGGCACCTGGCTCCAGGTCGAACTGAAGGGCACGTACTCCGACGGCACGGACACCCCCTGGTACGTCATGGGCCGCTGGGCGGCCGGTGACCAGGACATCCGGCGCACCTCGGTGGACGACCAGGGTGACGGGAAGAGCAGCGTCTGGACCGACACCCTCGCCGTCGACGACCCGGCCTCCGGCCTGCGCGTCGTCTCCTACCGGCTGCGGCTGACCCTGTACCGCCGCCCCGGCACGAGGCTCACCCCGACCGTGTGGCGGCTCGGCGCGATGGGCTCCGACGTCCCCGACCGGTTCACCGTCCCCGCCTCCGAGCCCCGCCTGGCCAAGGAGCTGATCGTCCCGCGCTACTCGCAGGAGATCCACAAGGGCCAGTACCCCGAGTACGACAACGGCGGCGAGGCCTGGTGCAGCCCGACCTCCTCGCAGATGATCATCGAGTACTGGGGCGGCCGGCTCACGGCGGAGCAACTGGCCTGGGTGGACCCGTCGTACGCCGACCCGCAGGTGTGCCACGCGGCCCGGTTCACGTACGACTACCAGTACGCGGGGTGCGGCAACTGGCCGTTCAACGCCGCCTACGCGGCCACCTTCAAGGGGCTGCAGGGCGTGGTGACGCGCCTCGGCTCCCTCACCGACCTGGAGACGCTGATCGCGGCGGGCATCCCGGCCATCACGTCCCAGTCCTTCCGCGAGGAGGAGCTGACCGGGGCGGGGTACGGCACCTCCGGGCACCTGATGACCGTGATCGGCTTCACCGCCGACGGCGACGTGATCGCCAACGATCCCGCCTCGGACGACAACGAGGCCGTACGCCGGGTCTACGAGCGGCGCGAGTGGGAGAACATCTGGCTCAGGACCAAGCGGTACAACGCCTCGGGCAAGGTCGTCTCCGGCACCGGAGGGGTCTGCTACCTGTACTTCCCGGCGCGCCCGACCCCGCGCCAGCGCAAGGCGCTCGCGGCGGTGGGAGTGCGCTGAGCCGACACGGCCGGCGGGCCCCGCGAGGACGGGGCCCGCCGGCCGTGTGAGCAAGGTCTCGGCCACAAAAGCCGCTGACGGTGGCAAGGTGGACAGGGTTGCAGGGGGAGTCCACCGCACCGTCGAGACCAGCGAGAAGCCATGACCGCGAACGCAGCCACCGTCACCCGTGCCCGTACCGGCGGCCCCCGGGAGGACGGTCCGAAGATCCTCGAGCACGCCATGGGATGGACCCTCGTCGTGGTCGTCGCGATGCTCGTGACCCAGCTCGGGCTGCTGTGACCTGACCCACGCGACGACCTGCCATACTGCGGATGTCCCGCCCCCCCCCGCAGCAGACCAGGGTCGAAATTGAATATCAGTCAACAGCCTGCCGCGCGCCCCGGGGCGCGCGGCGCCGAGCGCTCGCTGGCGCGCCGCGCCGAACTCATCGCCATCGGGCGGAGGTTGTTCGCCGACACGTCCTACGACGCGCTCTCCATGGACGACATCGCGCGCCAGGCGCGGGTCGCCAAGGGACTGATCTACTACTACTTCCACTCCAAGCGGGGCTACTACCTGGCGATCATCCAGGACTCGGTGGCCGACCTGGTCGCCTCCGCGGCGAGCGGGGTCGGACTGCCGCCCGTGGAGCGGGTGCACCGCACCGTCGACGGCTACCTGCGGTACGCCGAGGACCATCAGGCCGCCTACCGCACCATCGTCAGCGGCGGCGTCGGCTTCGACGCCGAGGTGCAGGCGATCCGGGACGGGGTGCGCGAGGCGATCGTCGCGACCATCGCCGAGGGCGCCTACGGCCGCACCGACATCGCGCCGCTGGCACGGGCGGGCCTGCTGTCCTGGGTGTGCGGCCTGGAGGGCGCCGTGCTCGACTGGATCGGCCGTCCCGGACTGCCCCGAGAGGCCGTGTGCGAGCTGCTGGTGAAGACGCTCGGCGGAGCCCTGCGCGCCATCGAGGAACTGGACCCCGCCCATCCGGCCCCGGAGCCCGCCCGCCGCGACAGCTGAGACGCCCCGACGCGGAGGGGCGGTTTCTTGAAGTAAGCGGTCGTTAACTGGTGACTCGATGCCGCTGATCGGGCATACTCACAGCGCACAGCCGCTGGTCAGCAGCTTCCGAGACCCGGGAGTGCGAGCATCGGCCAGGCATCAGAACGATCCCCGGCGGAGCCGCCCCCACCCAAGGCGCACGTCCGCCGATGTGCCCGAACAGGGAGGAGAGCGTCGCCATGCCCGACCGCGCCCCGCAGCCGGTGGACCGACAACTGCCCACGGACGAGGCCCGGGACCTGATCTCGCTCGTCCGCGACATCGCGCAGCGCGAGGTCGCCCCCCGGGCGGCCGAGGAGGAGGACGCCGGACGCTTCCCGCGCGAGCTCTTCACCCTGCTCTCCGACTCCGGCCTGCTCGGCCTGCCCTACGGCGCCGAGTACGGCGGCGGCGACCAGCCGTACGAGGTCTACCTCCAGGTGCTCGAAGAGCTCGCCGCGGCCCGCCTGACGGTCGGCCTCGGCGTCAGCGTGCACACCCTGGCCTCCTACGCGCTCGCCGCCTACGGCACCAAGGAGCAGCAGTCCGAGCATCTGCCCGCGATGCTCGGCGGCGGTCTGCTCGGCGCCTACTGCCTCTCCGAACCCGCCTCCGGCTCGGACGCGGCCTCCCTGCGCACCAAGGCGGTGCGCGACGGCGACGACTGGGTGATCACCGGCACCAAGGCGTGGATCACGCACGGCGGCATCGCCGACTTCTACACCGTCATGGCCCGCACCGGTGAGGAGGGCCCGCGCGGGATCACCGCCTTCCTGGTGCCCGGCGACGCGGAGGGGCTGAGCGCCGCCGCGCCGGAGAAGAAGATGGGCATGAAGGGCTCGCCCACCGCCCAGGTCCACCTCGACGGCGTACGGGTCCGCGACAGCCGGCGCATCGGGGAGGAGGGCCAGGGCTTCGCGATCGCCCTGTCGGCGCTGGACGGCGGCCGGCTCGGCATCGCGGCCTGCGCGGTCGGCCTGGCCCAGGCGGCACTCGACGAGGCGCTCGGGTACGCGGCCGAGCGGCGGCAGTTCGGCAGGCCGATCGCCGACTTCCAGGGGCTGCGCTTCATGCTCGCCGACATGGCCACGCAGATCGAGGCGGGACGGGCGCTGTACCTCGCGGCGGCCCGGCTGCGCGACGCGGGGCTGCCGTTCGCCAAGCAGGCGGCCATGGCCAAGCTGCACTGCACCGACACGGCGATGCGGGTCACCACCGACGCCGTCCAGATCCTCGGCGGCTACGGCTACACCGCGGACTTCCCGGCCGAGCGCTACATGCGCGAGGCCAAGGTCCTGCAGATCGTCGAGGGGACGAACCAGATCCAGCGCATGGTCATCGCCCGCCATCTCGCGGGGCCGGAGACGCGCTGAACTGTCCCAGTCCCCGCCAGGGCGCCGCGAGCCGTGTCCACTCCGGGTCGTGCCGCCCGGGCAGGGTGCGGCCCCGGTTCGCCCAGGTCCGCATCAGATCGCGGTAGATGGGCGGATCCGGCACCTGGGGCGGGGCGGGCTTGACCGCCTCCGTGGGCGGTGGCACGAAGACGCGGCGCTGACGCCCGGTCGTCGAGTGCGTGGGGGCCGTCATGCCCGGCCAACGCGGGAGCGACCGGGCGGGTCACCGGCCGCCGGAACAGGACGTGCGTTCGCGGCCGCCCCGTACGGCGGACGACGACGGTGACCGCGGGCCGGAAGCCCCCGGCGGGTCCTGCCGCCGGCGGACGGGCGGCGGAATCCGCCGCCCGCCCGCCCACCGCGTGCGCTCAGGCGGCGTGGCGCCGCATCGACGGCACCCTGATCGGGCGCGAGCCCGGGCCGCCGACGTGCGAGAAGGGCTGGGTGCGCCAGTCGAGTCCCTGGGGGAGCGTCAACAGCAGGGCGGTGTCCTGCTCCTGGGGCGCGAAGGACTCGTCCGCGGGCCGCGCCTCGGAGGCACGGCGACCGGTGCCGGCGCAGACCGTGAGTCCGAACGGGTTCCACGGCGAAGCGCACAGCGCGTGCTCCGGCAGGACCTCCTCGTCCGCCAGCAGGGCGATGGGCTGTGCGCAGTCCGGGCAGACGACCCGGTACATCTCGAAGGTGTCGTACGCGTCGAGTTCGTCGTCGAGGACGTCGGGTTCGACGTACTCCGGCTCGGGCTCGACGACCGGCTGCTGCCGCTTGGACGTGGTACGACCAAGGCGCTTGAGACTCTGCATGGGCTTTCTCCCCCTCGGGCTGGGCCGTGAAAGGCGCTGCGGCCTCGACCACAGCAAGCACTTCCCATCGGTCCCGCGGGGTAATCACGAGAACATCACGGAGACCGGGCGGAGGCTGTGGCGTTCGTCACATGCCGCTCGCAGGTGCCCCGTGCGGCGGCTTTGTCCCCTCTGATCGCCCCCGGCGGGCCGCCGCCACATCACGAACCGGGTGTGGCCCGGGCCGCTCAGGTATCCGCGGAGATCAAGGGCACTGTAGGTTCTAGCGCCATGGAGGAGCTGGACCGACAGATCGTGCAGCTGCTCGTCAAGGACGGGCGGATGAGCTACACAGACCTGGGCAAGGCCACGGGCCTGTCCACGTCGGCCGTGCACCAGCGGGTGCGCCGGCTGGAACAGCGCGGTGTCATCCGCGGTTACGCCGCGGTCGTCGATCCGGAGGCCGTCGGCCTGCCCATGACCGCGTTCATCTCGGTCAAACCCTTCGATCCCAGCGCCCCCGACGACATCGCGGACCGTCTCGCCGGAGTTCCCGAGATCGAGGCCTGCCACAGTGTCGCGGGCGACGAGAACTACATCCTCAAGGTGCGCGTGTCCACACCGCACGAACTGGAGGAACTCCTCGCGCGCGTGCGCTCGCTGGCGGGCGTCTCGACCCGGACGACGGTCGTCCTGTCCACGCCGTACGAAGCCCGGCCGCCGCGTATCTGAGACGGACGCGGTGGTGCCGCGGCGGGTCCGTGAGCGGCGGACCGGCGCGGTGGCCGTGCGGTCGCGGGCGGGCCCTGCCGCGCCGGCCGGGCCGGGCCGCACGGACGTGTGAGGGCCGGGACGCGTGCGCGGACCTGTGCGGCGATCGCCGTCCGACGCCGCGGACCCCGTACCGGCCACCGGGGGCCGAGGACCTCCCCGCCGGACTCGCCCGGCCGGACCCGCGCGAGCCGGGTGCGTGTACCGGTTCCCGGGGGTGGCGGCCCCGGGTACCGGCCGGTCCGGGTGCCGCGGATCCGGCGGCGGTCCCGGGCCGGGCGGGGTCCGACGGCCGGCCCGGACCGGACGGAACCGCGCGCGACGGCGGCCCGCGCGGGGTGGCGCACGACGGACGCCGCCTGCCGTCCCGTCGGCCGCGGTGAGCCGGACCTGCGTGCGGCTCGGTCCGCCCGGCGCGCGAAACTGTGGGCATGAGTGAACGCACCGCCCCACCGCACACCGTCCTGCTCCGCCGCGGAGAGGTCCACAGCCCCGCCGATCCCTTCGCGACCGCCATGGTCGTCGAGCGCGGCCAGGTGGCCTGGGTCGGCTCCGAGGGCGCCGCCGACGCCTTCGCGGACGGCGTCGACGAGGTGATCGACCTCGACGGGGCGCTGGTCACCCCGGCGTTCACGGACGCCCACGTCCACACCACGGCCACGGGCCTCGCCCTCACCGGCCTCGACCTGTCCGCCGCCTCCTCGCTCGAGGCCGCGCTGGCCCGCGTACGGGAGTTCGCCGCCGCCCGTCCGGACGACCGGGTGCTGCTCGGCCACGGCTGGGACGCCGCCCGCTGGCCCGGCGGCCGGCCCCCGACCCGCGCCGAACTCGACGAGGCCACCGGCGGCCGTCCCCTCTACCTGAGCCGGATCGACGTCCACTCCGCGGTCGTGACCACCGCGCTGCTCGACCTCGTCCCGGGCGAGGCCACCCGTGAGGACCGCCCGCTGACCGGGGACGCCCACCACGCCGTCCGCGCCGCCGCGCTGGCCGCCGTCACACCGGCCCAGCGCACCGAGGCCCAGCGCGCCGCCCTCGACCGTGCCGCCTCGCTCGGCATCGGCACGGTCCACGAGTGCGGCGGCCCGGAGATCTCCTCCGAGGACGACTTCACCGGCCTGCTGCGGCTCGCCGCCGAGGAGACCGGTCCGCGCGTCGTCGGCTACTGGGCCGAACGGGACGTGGCCAAGGCCCGGGAACTGGGCGCGGTCGGCGCCGCGGGGGACCTGTTCGCCGACGGCGCCCTCGGCTCGCACACCGCCTGCCTGCACGAGCCGTACGCCGACGCCGACCACACCGGCACCGCCCACCTGGACGCCGCCGCCGTCGCCGCCCATGTCGTGGACTGCACCGAGGCCGGTCTCCAGGCCGGCTTCCACGCCATCGGCGACGCCGCGGTGAGCGCCGTCGTCGACGGGATGCGCGCCGCCGCCGAGAAGCTCGGCCTCGCCCGTGTCCGGGCCGCCCGCCATCGCGTGGAGCACGCCGAGATGCTCACCCCCGAGACCGTCGCCGCCTTCGCCGAACTCGGCCTGACCGCCTCCGTCCAGCCCGCCTTCGACGCCCTGTGGGGCGGCGTGGACGGGATGTACGCCCGGCGCCTGGGCCCGGAGCGGGCCCGCTCCCTGAACCCGTTCGCCGCGCTGCTGCGCGCCGGTGTCCCGCTCGCCTTCGGCTCCGACAGCCCGGTCACCCCGCTCGACCCCTGGGGCACGGTCCGCGCCGCAGCCTTCCACCGCACGCCGGAGCACCGCGTCTCCGTGCGCGCCGCGTTCACCGCGCACACGCGCGGCGGCTGGCGGGCCGTCGGACGCGACGACGCGGGCGTCCTGGTGCCCGGTGCGCCCGCCGACTACGCCGTCTGGCGCACCGGGGAACTCGTCGTCCAGGCGCCCGACGACCGGGTGGCGCGCTGGTCCACCGACCCCCGTTCCGGAACCCCCGGCCTGCCCGACCTCACTCCGGGGCGCGACCTGCCCGTCTGCCTGCGCACCGTGGTCGGCGGCCGTACGGTCTTCGTGCGGCCGGGCGAGTGATCCACGCGGGTGGCGCGGTCGCGGGCGTGCTCCGGACCTCCGCCGTGCCACCTGCGCGTCCACCCCGCTGACCAGGCGTTCGAACCACATTGCGCAGGTCAAGCGACTGTTGACAGACGGCCGCAGGAAGCCGGTAGGTTCGGCCGGGTCCACCACCGGACGCCCGACCGGGGAACTTCCGGCCGCGCGCGTCAGCGCCGCTGGGTCAGGGACGGTGTGCCGCACCGGGGCACCGTCACTGGGAGCCAGGCCCAGCGCCGGCGCTGCGCCGGGGGAACGTTCCGGCCGGCCGGGGAGGTGTGACCCGGGTGGGGCCCGGGCGCTCAGTAGACAACGGCCTCAGCCGATCCGCAGCCGGCGGGTCCGGGGCCGGCCCGAAGGGCGCCGGGCCCCCATCCGCCGCCCCGTTCCGCACACCGGAGGCCCGTTCCTGCCCGATCTTCGGCAAACGACACCACCATACGAACGTCCTGTCACGTCGGCACAGGCCGTGACCACTATGGTGGGATCCTGCGGACAGGACATGAAGGGGCAGCAGTGAACGACGGCGACGGGACCCCCACGGCAGGAGCCCCGGGGAGGAGCTTCGGCCCGCTCGGCACGGCTTTGGTGATCATCCCGACCTACAACGAGGCGGAGAACATCAAGGCGATCGTCGGCCGGGTGCGCAAGGCCGTTCCCGAGGCGCACGTGCTCGTGGCCGACGACAACAGCCCCGACGGCACCGGCAAGCTGGCCGACGAACTGGCCGCCGAGGACGAGCAGGTCCAGGTGCTGCACCGCAAGGGCAAGGAGGGCCTCGGCGCCGCCTATCTCGCGGGCTTCCGCTGGGGCATGGAGCACGGCTACGGCGTACTGGTCGAGATGGACGCCGACGGCTCCCACCAGCCCGAGGAACTGCCCCGCCTGCTGACCGCCCTCAAGGGCGCCGACCTGGTGCTCGGTTCCCGTTGGGTGCCGGGCGGCCGGGTGGTGAACTGGCCGAAGTCCCGTGAGTTCATCTCGCGCGGGGGCAGCCTCTACTCGCGCATGGCGCTCGACCTGCCGCTGCGCGACATCACCGGCGGGTTCCGTGCCTTCCGCCGCGAGACCCTGGAGGGTCTCGGCCTCGACGACGTGGCCTCCCAGGGCTACTGCTTCCAGGTCGACCTCGCCCGCCGCGCGGTCAGGGCCGGCTACCACGTCGTCGAGGTGCCCATCACCTTCGTCGAGCGTGAACTCGGCGACTCCAAGATGAGCCGCGACATCCTCGTCGAGGCGCTGTGGCGGGTCACGGCGTGGGGCGTGGGGGAGCGGGTCGGCAAGGTCCTGGGGCGCGGCGACGAGCAGCAGCCCAAGCCGTAGTCGCCTGCACCTCCCCTTGCCCTGATCGTCCCCTTATCCCGCGCTGAGCCGGGCCCAGGCACACTGGGGGCATGACGACTGGAGCTCAGACCCCGTATCCCACCCGGCCCCGGCGCTCCCGGCTGCGCACGTTCCTGCCGCTGGGTGTCGCCGCGTGGCTCGTTCTGGAGATCTGGCTGCTCACGGTGGTCGCCGGGGCGTCGAACGGGCTGGTGGTCCTCCTGCTCCTGGTGGCCGGACTGGTCCTCGGCTCGGTCGTCATCAAGCGGGCCGGGCGGCGGGCCTTCCAGAACCTCAGCGAGACGCTGCAGCAGCAGCAGGGCGGGGTGACCGCCGCGTCCCGGCCGAACAGCGAGGGCAACGGCCTGATGATGATGGGCGGTCTGCTGCTGATCATCCCGGGGCTCGTCTCCGACGTGCTGGGACTGGTCCTGCTGGTGCCGCCGGTCCAGAAGGCCGTGAGCCGCTACGCCGAGCGCACCTTCGAACGCAAGCTCCGCGAGGCCGCCCAGGGCTCCCTGGGCGACGCCTTCCAGCAGGCCCGCATCCACCGGCCCGACGGCAGGATCGTCCGGGGCGAGGTCATCCGGGACGAGCCGGGCGGCGCGCCGGGGGACACCCCGCAGGGGCCCCGCCCGCCGCTCGCGCGCTGAGAGTGCCCGAGCGGCGAGCGGACAGAGCGGGCGGAGCAGACGCACAGGACCGCGGGGACCGTACCCATGGGTACGGTCCCCGCGGTCCTGTGCGCTGTGCGTCGTGCTTCCGCCCGAGCTCCGCCGGGATCAGGCCGACTTTCGGCTGTCCCGGGGGTGAACCGCGATGTTCATCGCACCGGAGCGCAGAACGGCGAGACGCTCCTCGAGGACCTCTTCGAGCTCCTCTCGGGTGCGCCGCTCCATCAGCATGTCCCAGTGCGTACGCGCGGGCTTGGCCTTCTTCTCCTCCGGACCCTCG
The DNA here is from genome assembly GCF_014203535.1 of Streptomyces griseomycini. Taxonomy (GTDB): domain Bacteria; phylum Actinomycetota; class Actinomycetes; order Streptomycetales; family Streptomycetaceae; genus Streptomyces; species Streptomyces griseomycini. The sequence continues at coordinate 47,851 of NZ_JACHJI010000008.1, read as the reverse complement.
CCGTCCACCAGGAGTGCCTGGGCACCGCAGACCTTGCACTCCCACTCCGGCGGGATCTCCGCCTCGACCGAGAAGGGCATCTCGAAGCGGTGCCCCTTCTCGCATGCGTACTCCACGGCCTGGCGCGGGGCCAGGTCGATGCCGCGGTCCGTCTCGTAGCTGGTCACCACGAGGCGCGTGCCGCGAAGAGCTCGCTCACTCATGAATCGTGCCTCCCGGGCTGGTCGCCCACAGGACAGGTGTCGCTGTCGTCGTCATCCGGTCAACGTCCGGTCGGCGGTAAAGATTCCCGTTCCGAGTCCCGTTCCGGGTCATGCGTCGCCGTCGTAGCCGCAGCCTTGTCAACCAGTGCAGTACCCACCGACGCCCGGTTTGTCACGTCTGTTGGGAGATGTGACACCGCGTTTCGGTCTCTTTGACGCGCAGTAACGGTACGCCTGGTAGGCCAAACGCGTACACTACCGCCCTTTCGCGTCCAGTGCTAAATCCTTTCGGGGACCGGGTTGCCCGCGTCGGCGATCGCACGCCGCACCGGGACCCGCGCGAGCAGCGCGAACCCGAGCACGAAGAAGCCCACCAGCGAGATGATCGCGTCCCGGTAGCTGCCCGTCAGCTGGTAGGTGAGCCCGAACAGCAGCGGCCCGAGCCAGCTCATCCCGCGGTCGCTCATCTCGTACGCCGAGAAGTACTCGGCCTCCTTGCCGGGCGGTACGAGGTGGGAGAACAGCGACCGGGACAGCGCCTGGCTGCCGCCGAGGACCAGTCCGATCCCCGCGGCCAGCACGAAGAACCACACCGGGGCCCCCGCGGGCAGGAAGTACCCGGCGGCCAGCGTCAGGGTCCAGGCGACCAGCGAGCCGAGGATCGTGCGCTTCGCCCCGTGCCGCCGGGCCAGCCGGCCCAGCGCCAGCGCACCGGCCACCGCCAGCACCTGGACCAGCAGCACGGCGACGATGAGCGTCGACTGCCCGAGCCCCAGCTCCTTCGAGCCGTAGACCGAGGCCTGGGAGATCACCGTCTGGATGCCGTCGTTGTAGACCAGGTACGCCAGCAGGAAGGCGAGCGTCAGCGGGTGGCGGCGCATGTCGCGGACGGTCGCCGCGAGCTGCCGGAAGCCCGGCAGGGCCGCCTCCCGCACGGGGGCACGGCGGTCGCGCAGCCGGCGCAGCGGCACCAGCGCGAAGGCGCCCCACCACAGACCGGCCGACGCCAGGCAGATGCGGACCGCCGTGCCCTCGGAGACCCCGAAGGCGTCGTGGCCGGTGTAGAGGACGAGATTCGCGACGAGGACCAGGGCCCCGGCCGCGTACCCGAAGGCCCAGCCGCGGGAGGAGACCGCGTCGCGCTCCTCGGGCGGGGCGATCTGCGGCAGGTACGCGTTGTAGAGCATCATCGCCACGGACTGCGCCGCGTTCGCCACGACCAGCAGCGCCCCGCCGAGCAGATAGCGCTCACCGCCGAGGAAGAACATGCCCGTCGTCGCCGCGGCGCCCGTGTAGGCGGCGGCCGCGAGGAGCGGCTTCTTGCGGCCGGTGCGGTCGGCGGCGGCGCCCACCAGCGGCATCACCAGCACGGCCAGGACCACCGACAGGGAAACGGCGTACGCGAAGAAGGACCCCGCGCGCACCGGTACGCCCAGCGGGTGGACGAACCCGTCCGCGTCCGCGGCCGCCTCGGCCACCGACGTCAGATAGGGGCCGAGGAACACGGTGAGCACGCTCGTGGAGTACACGGAGCACGCCCAGTCGTAGAAGTACCAGCCGCGCTGCTCGCGCCGCCGTTCGGCGGCCTCTTCCGCCGCCGGTGACCGCACGGTGTCGGTGCCCACCCGTGCCCCTCGCTTCCCCGTGAACGCGCGGAGGCGTCGGGGGCCGGGGCTCAGACCCAGACGCCGCGGTCCTCCATGACCTTGCGCAGTGTGCCGATGTGATCGGTCATGATGCCATCCACCCCGAGGTCCAGGAGCCGGTGCATCCGCTCGGCCTCGTTGACCGTCCACACGTGCACCTGCAGCCCGCGCGCGTGGGCCGCGCGCACGAAGCGGTGGTCCACCACCTGGATGCCCGACTGCATCTCGGGAACCTGGGCGGCCACGGCCGACCGGCGCACCGCGGCCGGCAGCCCCCAGGACCGCAGCCGCAGGTTCAGCACGCCCCGCGTCCCGTACGACGTGGCCAGCCGCGGACCGGCCAGTCGCCGGGCGCGCACCAGGCGGGCCTCGGAGAACGAGCCGAGGCAGATCCGGTCCCAGGCGTCCGTGCGCTCGACCAGCTCCAGGAAGGGCAGGAGCGCCGGCTCGGCCTTCACGTCGACGTTCCAGCGCACCTCGGGGAAGGTCTCCAGGAGCTCCTCGAACAGGGGAACCGGTTCCTCACCCGCCACGCGCGCGTGCCGCACGTCCCGCCACGGCAGGTCGGCGATCCGGCCCGCGCCGTCCGTCACCCGGTCCAGGGTCGCGTCGTGGAAGGCGACGAGCCGTCCGTCGCGCGTGGCGTGCACGTCGGTCTCGATGTACCGGTAACCCGCCTCGACGGCGCACCGGAACTGGCGCACGGTGTTCTCCAGGCCGTCCGCCGCCCCGCCCCGGTGGGCGAAGGCGATCGGGCCGGGGTGGTCGAGGTAGGGGTGGCGTATCCGCGGGGTCACGGACGCAGTATCGCGCGCCGCGGTTGACCCGTGGCAACGACCGGGCTGCCGCCGGATGCCGGGGGGACGGCGAAGACGCGCAGGAACAGCTGGGCGAGCGGGCCGATCGCCACCGCGTACAGCAGGGTGCCGACGCCGACGGTGCCGCCGAGGACGAAGCCCGTGACCACCACCGTGATCTCGATGGCCGTGCGGACCACGCGGATCGACACCCCCGTGCGCCGGTGCAGCCCCGTCATCAGCCCGTCGCGCGGGCCCGGACCGAAGCGCGCCGCGATGTACAGTCCGGTCGCCGCGCCGTTCAGCACGACGCCCGCCGCCATCAGGGCGACGCGGGTGGCCACGGCGTGCGCGTCCGGCACCACGGCCAGGGTCGCGTCCATCGTCACGCCGATCACCAGGACGTTGGAGACCGTGCCCAGGCCGGGCCGCTGCCGCAGCGGGATCCACAGCAGCAGCACCGCCGCTCCGACGACGGTCAGCACCAGGCCCATCGACAGTCCCGTCCGCTCGGACAGCCCCTGGTGCAGCACGTTCCACGGCTCGAGACCGAGCCCCGACCTGACAAGCAGCGCCGAACTCGCGCCGTACAGCGCCAGTCCGGCGTACAGCTGGAAGAGCCGGCGTACGAGATGCCCCCGCCGGGGCGATCGGCTGGACAAGGAGTGCCCCCCTGTGGTGGAAGTGGACCGATGCATGACACCCTGTGGCATGGACGGAGACGCCATCCATGGCCAATCCGGGGAAGGTGGACTGATTTCTATGGCGCAATGGACCTCGGCGGTGGGAGCCGCGCAGCTCTCCCGCCTGCTCAACTCCCAGCAGGACCGCCCGGCGGGCCCCGGAACCCGTCGCCCGCCCGCCTACCGCGCGCTCGCCGACGGCATCCGGCTGCTCGTGCTCGAAGGGCGCGTCCCGGTCGCCGCGCGGCTGCCCGCCGAACGGGAACTCGCCCTCGCCCTGTCCGTCAGCCGCACCACCGTCGCCGCCGCCTACGAGGCGTTGCGCACCGAGGGATTCCTGGAGTCACGGCGCGGCGCGGGCAGCTGGACCGCCGTCCCGGCCGGCAACCCGGTGCCCGCGCGGGGCCTCGAACCGCTGCCGCCCGAGACCCTCGGCTCGATGATCGACCTCGGCTGTGCCGCGCTGCCCGCGCCCGAACCGTGGCTCACGCGCGCGGTGCAGGGCGCCCTGGAGGAGCTGCCGCCGTACGCCCACACCCACGGCGACTATCCCGCCGGGCTGCCCGCGCTGCGCTCGATGATCGCCGACCGCTACACCGCGCGGGGCATCCCGACCATGCCCGAGCAGATCATGGTGACGACCGGGGCGATGGGCGCCATCGACGCCATCTGCCACCTCTTCGGCGGGCGCGGCGAACGCATCGCCGTCGAGTCGCCGTCCTACGCCAACATCCTCCAGCTGATGCGGGAGGCCGGCGCCCGCCTCGTCCCCGTGGCCATGGCCGAGGGCCTCGCGGGCTGGGACCTGGACCGCTGGCGGCAGGTGCTGCGGGAGGCGGCGCCCCGGATCGCGTACGTCGTCGCGGACTTCCACAACCCGACCGGTGCGCTCGCCGACGAGGACCAGCGGCGCCTGCTGGTGGACGCGGCGCGCTCGGCGGGGACGGTGCTGGTCGCCGACGAGACGATGACCGAACTGTGGCTCGACCCCGACGTGGAGATGCCGCGCCCGGTGTGCGCCTTCGACCCGGCCGGGTCCACGGTGATCACGGTCGGCTCGGCGAGCAAGGCCTTCTGGGCCGGGATGCGCATCGGCTGGGTGCGCGCCGCCCCCGACGTGATCCGCAGCCTGGTCGCGGCGCGCGCGTACGCCGACCTGGGCACACCCGTGCTGGAGCAACTGGCGGTGAACTGGTTGTTCGGCACGGGCGGCTGGGAGCAGGCCGTCCGGGCGCGCCGCCACCAGGCCCGGGAGAACCGGGACGCACTGGTCGCGGCGGTGCGCCGGGAGCTGCCCGACTGGGAGTTCGAGGTGCCGGGGGGCGGGCTCACGCTGTGGGTGCGCACCGGCGGGCTCTCGGGCTCACGGCTGGCCGAGGCGGGGGAGCGGGTCGGGGTGCGGGTGCCGTCCGGACCGCGCTTCGGGGTCGACGGGGCGTTCGAGGGGTACGTACGGCTGCCCTTCACCGTGGGCGGCGCGGTGGCGGAGGAGGCGGCGGTGCGGCTGGCCGCGGCGGCACGGGTGGTGGAGACGGGCGGCACCTCGGGAGCGGAGGCGCCGCGCACGTTCGTGGCGTAGCGGACGGGACGGTCACGGCGGGGCGGCGCCGCGCGGGGCGGGACGTGCTAGGAGGATTCCGCGACCGCCGCCTCCCTGGGAACCTCCGCCGCGGTCGTGTCCTCCGGAGCGGCGGCCCCGGCGGGCACCTTCTCGGAGTCGGCCTCCGCGGGGGACGGCTCGTCGGGGAGCGCCCTCCCGGGCAACGCCTTCTCCACCGGCACCTTCTCCACCGGCACCTTCTCCAGGGGCACGGAATCCACGGGCAGCTCGTCCAGGAGCACGGACCCCACCGGGAGCGCTTCCGTGTCCGGCCGCTCCGGGACCGGCCGTGACGGGGCCGCGTCCTCCGCCGGAGTCGTACGCGGGGGCAACAGGTCCAGTACGGCCTGCCGGTGGGCGTCGCTGGTGGCGTCGTCGTACGGGTCCGGCGTGGCCGGCACCTGGAGGCGGTGGACCGGCCCCGCGCCCAGACGGGCGTAGCCGCGGCCCGCGGGGACCTGGTCGACGGGGGTGGTGTGCGGAGGCGCGCCCAGGACGGTCTCCAGCTGCTCCGTCGTCGCGGGGCCGAGGACGACGCGCGCGCGTGTGTGCTGCCGCACCGGTGCGCTGAGGGTCTCCAGGCTGTCGAGCTGCTCCGCGACGACCACGGTGACGTTCGCCGGGCGACCGTGCCGCAGCGGGACGTGGAGCAGGGACTGAGGGTCCTCGCGGCCCTCCGCGGCGGCCAGGTGCGTGAACGCGGTCGGCCGGTCCAGCAGGATCCACAGGGGCCGCCTGGTGTCCTCGGGCGGCGGATCGCCCGCCTGGTGGGCGCGGTTCGCGGCGCTCAGCCGGCGCTCCGTCTCCTGCGCGGCCCACTCCAGACTCGCCAGCGCCCCCGTCAGCCCGCACTCGACGGCGAGCACGCCGTCCCGGCCGGTCAGGCAGGCGTACTCACCGGTGCCGCCGCCGTCGACGATCACCACGTCACCGTGGTGGAGGGCCTGCAGGGCGATGGAGCGCAGCAGGGTCGAGGTGCCGCTGCCCGGCTGGCCGAGCGCGAGCAGGTGGGGCTCGGTGGAGCGGATACCGGTGCGCCAGACGACGGGCGGCACGTCACGCCGCTCCTCGCCGTGGGTGAGCGGCAGCGTCCGCCGCACCCGGGTGGGGTCGGTGAACCCGAGGACCGTCTCGCCGGGGGACGTGACGAAGGGCTGGGCGGCGATGTCGGTGGGCAGGGGCGCGAGGACGCGGACCGTGAGCTGGTTGCCCTCCTCGTCCCACGCGAAGTGGTACTCGCGGCCGCGCCCCGACTTGGCGCTGAGCAGGTGCTCGATCCGGGCCCGGGACTCCGGCTCGCCGTCGGTGAAGTAGGCGGGGTAGTTGATCACCAGGTGCGTGACGCGGCCGGTGCCGTCGAAGTCGTACTCGGGGAAGGCGTCCTCCCAGTCGCCGCCGTGGGCGTAGAGCGGTTCCGGGTCCTCGGCGGTCGAGAAGTACGGCACCAGGGCCTCGTACAACGACTTCAGGCGCTGGACCTGGGCCTCGTCGGGCCCGTCGGGCGCCGACGGGGCGCGGTCCCGTCCCTGCCAGGCCGCCGTGGCCATCAGGGCGGTGACGGCGAGCAGCGGGCCGTACGGCGCGAGCGTCACGACCAGCACGACCGACGCCACCAGGAAGAGCAGCGCGCCGCGCTTGTCCTTGGGCGTGGCAACCCATCTGCGCCGCCCGGCCGAGGCCAGCCGGCGCAGACCGCGCGCGATCGTGATCAGCGGGTGGAGGACGTCCGTGGCGCTGTCGGCCGCCGTCCTGGCCAGCTCCCGGCTCCGGGCGAGCTGTGCGCTGCCCTTGCTCAGAACGCGGGGAAGGGGGCGCCGGGCCACTGCTGCCTCCAGAAGGTGCGTACGGGCGGGCGGGGCGTGGTGAGGCGGATCAGAACCTGAATCCGCCCAGGAGGCTGGCCAGGCTCTCGCCGCCCGCCTTGATGCTGGGTGCGATGGCCGTACTGGCCAGGTAGAAGCCGAACAGCATCGCCACCAGGGCGTGCGACGCCTTCAGCCCGTCCTTGCGGAAGAGGACGAAGACGACGATGCCGAGCAGGACCACGCATGAGACCGAGACGATCATGTGAGTTCTCCTGGTTCGCGGGGACAGTCACCATGAGTACTTCCAGGATCACAGAATGTATCTATACGATAAAAGGTGCAACTGGGTGGATTCTCGCTGTTTTCCCCCGGTCGGGGGAGCGCTCTCCGGCTGTTCGCCCGACCCGCGGACCGGTGCCCTTGCGCCCGGACGGGTCTGTCGTGATCTTTACCTCGGGCACATCGGGTCATGTGCCGCGCGAGCCAGTACCCTGGCGATTCACCCGTACGGCTCTGCACCGCTCGCAGACGTACGCCCCGTCCCCGATGCACGAAGTGCTGCACAGTGAGAGGTGGTCCGGCGATGGCTGAAGTCCCCGACCCCGAGGTCGTGGAGCTGGCGACCAAGATCTTCGATCTGGCCCGGCGCGGCCGGACCGAGGAGCTCGTGGCCTACGTCGACGCGGGGGTGCCGGCCGATCTGACCAACGACCGGGGCGACTCGCTCGTGATGCTCGCCGCCTATCACGGCCACGCCCGGACGGTGCGCGCGCTGCTGGAGCGCGGCGCCGACGCCGACCGCGTCAACGACCGGGGCCAGACCCCCCTCGCAGGGGCGGTCTTCAAGGGGGAGACCGAGGTGATCGAGGCCCTTCTGAAGGGCGGCGCCGACCCGTCCGCCGGCACCCCCTCGGCCGTCGACACGGCCCGGATGTTCGGTCGGACGGAGCTGCTCGACCTGTTCGGCGAGCACTGAGCGACACGCTCTGACCAGCGAAGACACGGAAAACGGGGGAGGCGGTACAGGGACGCCGAAATTTCGGTCGCGGGAGATGTGACCGCCGGGTCATCATGACGACGTGATTCACGGACGCGATGGCTGGGCAGGTGTTGCCGCACCGCGCGGGCCGTGATGCGGTCCGCACGGGCCACAGACGAGAGGCAGGGAGAGATGGTCTGCAGCAAGCAGGAAACGGCGGGCGCCCCGACGTGTTGTCACGCGGCCAGGTAATGCACGTCCCCGGTTGCGTCGACGCTTGATGTGAGGCTGTTTCCCATGTTCGATCCGGTCATAGCGCCCAGCGGCACGCTGCTCGGCCTGCTCCAGCGGGGTCGTGGCGACGGCACGCTGCACGCGCTCACCGCCCCGCGCGCCGAAGCGCTCGCGGCGCTGAACCACTGCGTGCTGCGCGATCCGCGCCACGACTGGCAGCTGGAGAACCGCTCCCTCTACTACGCCCGCCTCTACCTCGATCTGCACGGCGAGCTGGACGCGATCGAGGCTCATCTCTTCGACCCCGAGGACGTCCTCGACACCGACGAGTCACGCACCGGACTCGCCCTCGCGGTCCTCGGGCACCTCGCCTCCTACGGCAGGCGGGACGCGCTCGAGCTGTTGCGCAGGTACGCCGCCCACGGCACCAACTGGGCCTGGGCCCTGGACGAACTCGCCCTCAGGGACGACGACGCGGGCCTGCGTGCCCTCGCCGTCCCGGTGCTGGCGCGGTTCGCCACCGACGCCGAGGGCGAAGCGGAACTGGCCGCCACCGTCCGCGACGCCTTCGAGCCGAGGCCCTGGCGACTGTGGGCCGACGATCCGCGCGCCTCCATCGCCACGCGCGTGCGTGCCGCACAGGAGGCCGGCTGTTTCGACCGCTGGCAGCGGCAGATGCGCCCCACCGGGCCCCGCCCCGGCTGGAGCGTGCGAGCCGTGTTCGAGTGGGCCCAGCAGGGCGTCGAACGCGGTGCCGCGCTCCATGTCCCGGCCGCCCGCTGCCTCACCGCCGTGGCGGGACCCGAGGACCGGCCCGAAATCGTCCGGGCCGCCCAGGACGGCACCGAGGGAGCCCGGTGCACCGCCCTGCGGTACCTCGCCGACAGCAACGATCCCGACGCCCTCGACCTGATCGAGGGCGCCGTGGCCACCGGCTCGCCGGCCGTCGTGGAGGCCGCCGTCGACGCCTTCGAACGCATGCGCAGCCTCGCCGCCGTCGACCGGGCACGCGGCTGGGCCCACCGGCCCGACCCGCTGGGCGCCGCCGCCGGCCGGGTCCTCGCCTGCCGGGGCGGGGTCCAGGACCGTGACCTGGTCCTCGCGGCGCTCCGTGAGGCGGTGCGGGGCGAGGGCCCCGACGCACCCACCTTGTGGACCCTCGTCGACGGCGCCGGTCGCCTCGGCATCGCCTGCGCCGCCCCCGTCCTCCGCCACATCTACCGCGAGACCGCCTCGTCCCATCTGCGGGGCCGGGCCGCACGCGCCCTCGCCGCCACCGATCCCTCCTTCGGCACCGGCTTCGCCGTCGAGTGCCTGTGGGACTGCGAGGAGTCCACCCGCGAGATCGCCGCCCGGCACGCCGAGACCGGGGACACCCGGGTCGTCGAGCGCCTGCGCCGGCTCGCCGCCGACCCGGCGGAGGAGGCCGAGGTGCAGACCGCCGTGCGCAGCCGGATCGGCCCCGAGGAGACCGCCGTGTGACGCGTTCGGGCGCGCGCGGTGTGAACGGGGGGCGACCCGCGGGCCAGGTGCGCGTGGATGCCGTCTGACCCGTCCGGGGCGCGGTGCAACGCTCATGGCGCGTTCCCCGCGCGGAAAGATCCACGTTGACGTGGCCACGTCCGGCGCGGCGACAACACCGGTATGCGTGTCGTCATCGTGACCGAATCCTTTCCCCCCGATGTGAACGGCGTGGCCCACTGCGCGTTCCAGACCGCCCTGCACCTCGTCGACCGCGGTCACACCCCCGTCGTCGTCGCCCCCGCCCCCGCCGGCGACGCGCCCGACGACCGGGCGCCGTGTCCCGTCGTCCGTGTCCCCTCCCTTCCGCTCCCCGGCTACCCCCAGGTCCGCGTCGCCCTCCCCAGCCGTCGTCTCGCCGCCACGATCGCCGAGCACCGGGCCGACGTCGTCCACCTGGCCGGTCCCTTCGTCCTCGGGGTGCGCGGCATGGCGGCCGCCGCCCGCCTCGGCCTGCCCGCCGTCGCCGTCTACCAGACCGACCTCGCCGGATACGCCCGCACGTACATGGGCGCGGGCGAGGCGGCGGCCTGGCGGCGCCTCCGCTCCGTGCACACGGCCGCCGACCTCACCCTGGCTCCGTCCGGCGCCGCCCTGCGCGACCTGGAGGCGCACGGCGTACCCAGGGTCAAGCTGTGGCCGCGCGGTGTGGACACCGCCCGCTTCCGGCCCGGCCTGCGCGACGCGGCGCTGCGCCGCGCGCTCGCCCCGAACGGCGAACTCGTCGTCGGCTACGTCGGCCGGCTCGCCCCCGAGAAGCAGGTGGAGCTGCTGGCCGGGGCGTGCACCCTGCCCGGGGTGCGGGTCGTGGTCGTCGGCGACGGGCCCAGCCGACCGGGACTGGAGCAGGCGCTGCCCGGCGCGGTCTTCCTGGGGCGCCGCACCGGCGGCGAGCTCGCCCGGCTCTTCGCCTCCCTGGACGTCTTCGTGCACACCGGGCCGTTCGAGACCTTCTGCCAGACCGTGCAGGAGGCGATGGCGAGCGGCGTACCCGTGGTGGCGCCCGCGGCGGGCGGCCCGCTGGACCTGGTCGCGCACGGGCGCACCGGACTGCTCGTACCGCCGCGCGACGCCACCGCCGTACGCGACGCGGTGCGCACCCTGGCCGCCGACCCCGGGCTGCGGGCCGCGTACGGAGCGGCGGGGCGCGCGACGGTCGAGGGACGCACCTGGGCCGCCGTCGGGGACCGGCTGATCGGACACTACGCGGATGTGCGCGCCGGGCGCAGGACGGCGGTGGCGGCATGAACGGGAGGCCGGCGAGCGGTCGTCCGTCCCGGGCGGGCGGCCCGGTGCGGACCGACGGGCCGCTGCGGATCGTGCGGCTCGCGAACTTCGTCGCACCCGCCTCCGGCGGGCTGCGCACCGCGCTGCGGGAACTCGGCAAGGGCTACCGCGCGGCGGGGCACCGGCCCGTGCTCGTCGTCCCCGGTGAGCGGGAGAGCGACCGCGAGACCGAGCAGGGGAGGGTGATCACGCTGCCGGGCCCGCTGCTGCCCGGCACCGGCGGTTACCGCGTCCTCGTCGGCGAGGCGCGGATCGCCGGCCTGCTCCGGGAACTGGCCCCCGACCGCCTCGAGGTGTCCGACCGCACGACCCTGCGCTGGACCGGCAGGTGGGCCCGGCGGGCCCGGATCCCGGCGGTCATGGTCTCCCACGAGACCGTCGACGGAGTGCTGCGCACCTGGGGACTGCCGGACGGCACCGCCCGGCGCACCGCCGACGCCCTCAACATCCGCACGGCCCACACGTACGCGCGCGTGGTGTGCACCACCGAGTTCGCCGAGCGGGAGTTCGTGCGCATCGGGGCCCGCAACGTCGTCCGCGCCCCGCTGGGCGTCGACCTGAGGGAGCGGCATCCCGCGCTGCACGACCCGGGACTGCGGGCCCGCCACGCGCGCGCGGGGGAGACGCTGCTGGTGATGTGCTCCCGGCTGTCCCCGGAGAAACGGCCGGGCACGGCGCTGGACGCGCTGGAGGCACTGCGGCGGCGCGGGCGGCGGGCGGTGCTGGTGGTGGCCGGTGACGGGCCGCTGCGGGTACGGCTCGCACGACGCGCGCGGGAGCGCGGACTGCCGGTGACCTTCCTGGGACACGTCCGCGACCGGGCGCTCCTCGGCGCGCTCCAGGCCTGTGCCGACGTGTGCCTGGCACCGGGGCCCGCCGAGACCTTCGGACTCGCCGCACTGGAGGCGATGGCCTGCGGTACGCCCGTCGTGGCGAGTGCGTCGTCGGCCCTGCCGGAGGTGATCGGCGAGTCCGGCGCGGTCGCGGAGGACCGGGGCGAGGCCTTCGCGGAAGCCGTCGAGCTGCTCCTGGAACGGCCGGGGCCGGACCGGCGCGAGGCGGCCCGCGCGCGTGCGGAGCGCTTCGGGTGGGACGCCTCCGTGGCGGCGTTCCTCGCGGCCCATGACGCGCCGGGCACGGTGCGGCGAGAGACGGACCCGGTGCGGCCAGCGGCACCGGGCGGGCAGGAGGTTGCGGCTCCGGTACGGCCCGGCGCGCGGCCCGCCGTACCCGGGGGGATCTCGTGAGAGCACTGGGGTGCGCGGCCCTCGGGGACTCGCCGGCCGAGGGCGTCGGGGACCGCGCCGGCGGCGCGCGGCGGGGCCGGGCCGCGCTGCTCGCCGAGCCGCTGGGCCCGGAGCCCGCGCGGTTCACCGACCTCGCGGTGAGCGGCGCGCAGACGCGTGACGTGATCGAGGGGCGGCCGCCCGCCGCGCCGGCGCTGCGGCCCGCCCTCGTGTCCGCCGTCGTCGGGGTCGACGACACCCTGCGCCGCACCTTCGGCATCCGCGCCGTGGCCGCACGGTTCGACCAGGTGTACGCGGCCTGCACGGGGCGGGGCGCCGGGCTGCTCACCGCGTGCCCGCCCGACCCCGGCACGGTGCTGGGACTGCCGGGGGAGCCGGCCCGGCGGCAGCGGGCGGTGAACAGCGTGGGCCACGCGCTGTCCGACCGGTACGGCGCGGTGCACCTGCACGCGTGCGAGGGCGGCCGGACCACCGACCGCGCGATGTGGAGCGCGGACCGGCTGCACCCCGGTGAGCCGGGGCACCGTCAGCCGGCCCTGCGGTTCCACGCGCTGCCGGCGGCACGCGGGATCGCGACCGCCCGCCGCGCCGTCGCCCGCGCCGGAGTCCCCGGCGCCCACCCCGACGGCGAGCCGGTGGTGGCCGGCCACGGCCGGCGCCGGCCGCGCTGTCCCCGGGGAGCAACGGCCGGACGCCGCCTGAGTGTTCAGCGGCGGCGCACGGCGACGAAGCGGACCGGGGTGCCGGGTGCCGCCTGGGCGGCGGCCGGGAGATCGCTGGGGCGGACGACCGCGATCACGGGATAGCCCCCGGTGGTCGGGTGGTCGGCCAGGAACACCACCGGCCTGCCGTCGGGCGGCACCTGGACCGCCCCCAGCACCATGCCCTCGCTGGGGAGTTCGTCCGGCCGGGCCCGCTCCAGGGCCGGCCCGGTCGTGCGCAGCCCGATGCGGTTGCTCGCGGGGGAGACGTGGTACGTGCGGGACGTGAGGACCCGGACCGCCTCCGGGGTGAACCAGTCGTCGCGCGGGCCCGGTGTCACGCGCAGGACGAGTTCGTCCGGGGGCGCCGGCTGCGGGGCGACGTCCACGCGCGCGTGGTCTCCCCGAGGAATCCCGAGGGGGAGGACGGCGCCGTCCGTGAGGGGGGCCGGGCCGAGGCCCGAGAGCAGGTCGGTGGAGCGGCTGCCGAGCACCGGATCGACGGCGATCCCACCGGAGACGGCGACGTAGGCGCGCACGCCCGACGTCGCCGCCCCGACGTCCAGGACCGACCCGGCACGCACGCGCACCGGCGCCCCCCAGGCGACCGGCCGGCCGTCCACCGCGACGGGGCAGGGGGCACCGGTGACCGCGACGACGACCGCCGAACGCGGGCGCAGCGCACAGCCGTTGAGGGTCGTCTCCAGGACGGCGGCGTCCGCCGGGTTGCCGGCCAGCCGGTTGGCGAGCGCCGCCGCGGGTCCGTCCAGCGCCCCGGAGCGGGGCACGCCCAGGTGGGCGTGCCCGGGGCGGCCCCGGTCCTGCACGGTGGTCAGGGCTCCCGCCCGGACGACGGCGAGCGCACGGTCCGTCATGCCGCCGGCCCCGTCACGGCCACGGGCACGAACCGCACGCGCGTGCCGGGGGAGAGCAGCGCCGCCGGCACGCGCGCGTGGTCCCACAGCACGAGGTCGGTCGTGCCGATCAGCTGCCAGCCGCCCGGCGAGGACCGCGGGTACACGCCCGTGTAGGGCCCCGCCAGCGCCACCGAGCCGGCCGGCACGGCCGTGCGCGGGGTCGGCCTGCGGGGCACGTCGTAGCGCGGCGGCAGCCCCGTCAGGTAGCCGAAGCCGGGCGCGAAGCCGCAGAAGGCGACGCGGAACTCGGTGCCCGCGTGGACACGCGCCACCTCCCGCGCGGGAACGCCCCAGTGCGCGGCGACGTCGGCGAGGTCGGGACCGTCGTAGCGCACCGGGATCTCGACCGTCTCCGGCGCGCTCGGGGGCACGGGCGGCAGCGCACGGGCGGTGAGCTCGGCGGCCAGCCGGGCGGGGTCGGACAGGCCGTCGAGCAGGACCGTACGCGCCGCCGGCACGATCTCGCCGACCGGCAGCGAGCCCTCCGCGCGGCGCCGCAGCAACTCCGCGTGGAGCGCCTGGGCCTCGGCGCCCGAGGAGACCTCGACGAGCAGGGCGTCCTCGCCGACGGGCAGCACCCTCATGCGAAGGCCTCCACCCGGACCCCGGACGCCTCCAGGCCGTCCCGGACCCGCCGCGCCAGCTCCACCGCGCCGGGCGTGTCGCCGTGCAGGCACAGGGAACGCGCCCGCACCCCGATCCGTCGTCCCGAGAGAGCCGTGACCTCGCCGGAGCGGGCCAGGTCCACCGAGCGCGCCACGACGGACGCGGGATCGGTGACCACGGCGCCCTCCTGACGGCGCGGCACCAGGGTGCCCTCGTCGGTGTACGCGCGGTCGGCGAACGCCTCCGTGACGACCGGCAGGCCCGCCTTCCCGGCCAGCTCCAGCAGCCGCGATCCGGGCAGGCCGAGCACGGGCAGCGTGGCGTCCGCGAGGAGCACCCCGTCGACGACCGCGCCGGCCTGCTCCTCGTCGCGGACGACCCGGTTGTACAGCGCCCCGTGCGGTTTGACGTACGCCACGCGGGCGCCCGCCGCGCGGGCGAACACCTCCAGGGCGCCGATCTGGTAGGCCACCTCGGCCGCCAGCTCGGCGGGCGGCACGTCCATCGCGCGCCGCCCGAACCCCGCCAGGTCCCGGTAGGAGACCTGGGCCCCGATCCGTACCCCGCGCTCGGCCGCGAGCCCGCACACCCGGCGCATGGTGGCCGCGTCCCCGGCGTGGAAGCCGCAGGCCACGTTGGCGCTGGTGACGACGGACAGCAGCCGTTCGTCGTCGGTGAGCCGCCAGCGGCCGAAGCCCTCGCCGAGGTCGGCGTTCAGATCGATGGAGGTCATGGATCCTTCGTTTCTCCTTCTCGGGCCGCGCGGACCGTCAGACCACGCGGAACTGCTCGTCGCGGGCGTCGCTGAGGAACATCTGCCCCGGTGCGTGCGTGATGGCGAACGGCGGGCGCGAGGCCGTGACCGCGGCCTGCGGTGTCACGCCGCAGGCCCAGAACACCGGGATGTCGTCCGGCTCGAGGTCCACCGGATCGCCGAAGTCGGGGCGGCCCAGGTCGTCGATGCCCAGCGCCGCGGGATCGCCGCAGTGCACGGGACCGCCGTGCACCGCCGGCAGCAGACTGCTCTCCCGGATCGCCGCCGAGAGGTGCGCGGGCGGCACCGGCCGCATGGACACCACCAGCGGCCCGCGCAGCCGCCCCGCCGGACGGCACTGCCAACTCGTCACGTACATGGGAACGTTGCGCCCCTGCTCGACGTGCCGGACCGGAACGCCCGCCGCCGTCAGCGCCCACTCGAAGGTGAAGCTGCAGCCGATCAGGAACGACACCAGGTCACCGCGCCAGTGCGCCCGCACGTCCGTCGGCTCGTCCACCAGCTCGCCGTTCTCCCAGACCCGGTAGCGCGGCAGATCGGTGCGCAGGTCCGCGTCCTCGGCGAGGACGGTGGTGACGGATCCGGCGTCGGTGACGTCGAGGACCGGGCAGGGCTTGGGATTGCGCTGGCAGAACAGCAGCATGTCGTACGCCCAGTCGGCGGGCACCGAGATCAGATTGGCCTGGGTGTGGCCCGCGGCCACGCCGGCCGTGGGGCCGGCCAGTCCCTCCCGGAAGCGGATCCGTGCCGTCCGAGGGGTCCACGCGTGCGCCTGTCCGTCGGCGAGGGCCACGGGGCGGTCGCCCACGGTGGTCGGCGGACGGTCGTCGGTGTGGTTCACTCCAGCTCCTTCCCGCGCGTCTCCGGCAGTCCCAGCAGCGCCAGCGCCGCCAGGCCGTAGCCGACCGCACCGAAGACCAGCGCCCCGCCCACGCCCCAGCCGTCGGCGAGGAAGCCGACGGTCGTGGGGAAGACGGCGCCCACGGCACGCCCGGTGTTGTACGTGAAGCCCTGTCCCGTGCCGCGCACCGCCGTCGGGTACAGCTCGCTCAGGTAGGAGCCGAAGCCGCTGAAGATCGCCGACATGCAGAACCCCAGCGGGAAACCGAGCACGAGCACCAGGGTGTCGGCGCCGCTCGGGATGTTCGTGTACGCCACGATGCAGACCGCCGACAGCAGGGCGAAGAGCCAGATGTTGCGCCGGCGGCCCAGCCGGTCGGTGAGGTGGCCGCCGGTCAGGTAGCCGATGAAGGCGCCCGAGATCAGGAACGTCAGGTAGCCGCCGGTGCCGACGACCGACAGGCCGCGCTCCGTCTTCAGATAGGTCGGCACCCAGGTGGCCAGGGTGTAGTAACCGCCCTGGACGCCGGTGGAGAGCAGCACGGCGAAGAGCGTGGTGCGCAGCAGCCCCGGCGCTCCCGCCCGCCCCGGCCGGAAGATCGCCGCGAACGAGCCCTTGTGGGCGCTCCTCTCCCGCGCGGCGGCCGCCTCGGGAGCGTCCCGCACGCTGCGCCGCACCCACACGACGAGCAGCGCCGGCAGCGCGCCGGTCCAGAACATCACGCGCCAGGCCAGATCGTCGCCGACGAGCGAGAAGATCATCGTGTACACGATCACGGCCAGCGCCCAGCCCACGGCCCAGGAGCTCTGGACCGCCCCGAGGGTGCGGCCGCGGTGCCTGGCGCTCGCGTACTCGGCGACCAGGATGGCGCCGACCGCCCACTCGCCGCCGAAGCCGAGGCCCTGGAGGGCCCGGAACACCAGCAGCGTCTCGTAGTCGGGCGCGAAACCGCAGGCCACGGTGAACACCGCGTACGTGATCACGGTCAGCAGCAGCGCCTTCACCCGGCCGACGCGGTCCGCCAGTACGCCGGCGAGGGCGCCGCCGACCGCGGAGACCACCAGGGTGACGGTCGTGAGCAGACCGGTCTGGCCGCTGTTCAGACCGAAGTACGCGGACAGCGCGACCATGGTCAGCGGCAGCGTGAAGTAGTCGTACGAGTCCAGGGCGTAGCCGCCGAACGCGCCGCCGAAGGCGCGTCGGCCGCGCGGTCCCAGCGCGCGCAGCCAGCCGAACGCCCCGTCGTCGTCGGAACGTCCGGCCGCCGCGGGGCGTGGTGGGTCGGTCAGGGCCTGCGGTGGGGGAGTCGTGCTCATGGGCACCTCGCAGTGGGAGGACGGAGGGTGCTGAGGAAGTGAGCCGTGCGGAGAAGGTAGAGGATCGTTGAACGATCCTTCAATACCCGTGTTGTCCCGTCCTCCCGCGTGCGATTGAATTCCGGGCATGGCAGAGCAGCTGAGGGGACTGGCCGACGACCGCGCCCTGTTGGGCCGCACCAGCACCGCCGAGCGGGTCGCGGACATCCTCAGGAGCCGGATCGCCGAGGGGTACTTCCCGCCCGGGACGCGGCTGTCGGAGGACGGCATCGGCGGGGCGCTGGGGGTCTCCCGCAACACGCTGCGCGAGGCGTTCCGGCTGCTCACGCACGAGCGGCTGCTCGTCCACGAGCTGAACCGGGGAGTGTTCGTCCGGGTGCTGACCGTCGAGGACGTCGAGGACATCTACCGCACCCGCCGGCTCGTCGAGTGCGCCGTCGTGCGCGGCCTCGGCGAGCCTCCGTACGGACTGGACGCACTCGCCGAGGTGGTGGAGGAGGGGCGCCGGGCGGCGCGCGAAGGTGACTGGAAAGCCGTGGGTACGGCCAACATCCACTTCCACCGGGAACTGGTGGCCCTCGCCGCCAGCGAGCGCACCGACGAACTGATGCGCAGCGTCTTCGCCGAACTGCGGCTCGCCTTCCACGTGGTGGACGAACCCCGCAAGCTGCACGAACCGTACATCGCGCGGAACGTCGCGATTCTCCAGGCGCTGCAGGCCGGCGAACGGGAGGAGGCCGAGCAGCTGCTCGCGGCCTACCTCGACGTCTCGCTGGAGCGGGTGGTGGAGGTGTACCGGCGCCGGGTGGGGGAGGACGGACAGGGCGGCTGAGCCACGGCGACGAGCGGCGGCGGAACGCGGGCGCGACGGCCGTGACGCCGGGGTGCGTCCGCCCCGTTTGGGCCGTTGTCAGACCGAGGACCTAGTCTGTGCACCGTGACATCGCCTGCATCGACGGACAGTGCTCCGCCCCAGCTCAGCGCGGGGCCGCGGCCCGCACCGGGCCCGGCCGCCGACGAGGGGCTGGCGCGGCGGCTGCGCGCGCTCGCCTGCACCGCGCCCCTGCACGACCTGGACGCGCGCAAGGCCAACCTGGCCGGTGAGTACTCGGTGTACGGCATGGCGGAGATCGCCCTGGCCGCCATCGACCTCGTCACGCTGAACATGGACTTCGACACGGGCGCGGACCACGACCAGATCGTCGCCCGGCTCGTCCCGCGCATCGCCGCCCAGGCCCCGCGCCGCCCCGCCGCCGAACACGAGCGGGTGGCCCGCTGGGTCCTGGAGAACCTGATCAACGTCGGCAGCGTCGACCGCGGCTTCCGGGCGGTGTACGGCGTGTTCGGGGAGGACGGCACCTATGTGCGCCGCGACTACGACTTCAAGCTGATCGAGGAGGTCCCCGGCCCCGGCGGCACGGTGTACCTGCGGACCACCGACGAGGCCGTCAACGTCCTGGTCGGCGCCCTGGACACCGACGTCACCAGCGCGCAGATCGCCGCCGAGGTCAAGCTGGAGGTGCTGATCAGCCGCGGCCGGCTCGCCGACGCCCAGCTCGCCGCGGAACAGGCCCGCTACCGGACCGTGCAGTACTCCGAGACCCTGCGCCGGGCGCTGGAGGCCACCCGGCGCAACGTGCGCGCGGTGGACTGGCTGCGCGCCGTACCCGACATGATCACCGAGGCGCTGGACCACGTGGCGGACCGGTACCGCCACGAGAACGCGATCCTCACCAACATCCGCAAGGCCCGCGACGAGTCCGAGGACCCCGAGCACAAGCGGCGGGCCGCCGAACTGGTGGACATCGTCAAGGACTGCATCAGGCGGCACACGCAGCTGCAGTCCCGGCTGCTGGAGGCCGGCCCGCTGTTCCGCGCCGAACAGGACCGGCAGGCCTTCGCCACCCCCGCGGCCACCTCGGGCACGGACCTCTACGGCCACCTCCTGGCGCCCCTGCTGCCGCTGCCCGTGGAGCAGGCGGCCCGGGTCACCGACGCCTTCTTCGCCCGCGGCACCGGACTGCGCACCCCGGTGTCCGTCCGGGTCGCCGACCTCGTCGGGATCCTGCTGACGCCGCCCGTGGAGCGGGAGCACCTCGGCGCCGAGATGCCGGAGCCCGACCTCATCGCCACCCCCGACGACAGCCGCTTCAGCGAGGAGCAGCTGGCGGCGGCCACGGAGCTGCTGGACCTGCCCGCCGACGCGCCGCGCCGACTGTCCGGACTGCTCGCCGACGCACGCCGCCAGGACCCCGAGCTGCCGTATCTGGTCGCCCTGCTGGCGATCCACGCCGCCAGCCCGCCGGTCGGCACCGCCTACCGCCAGGGCGAGCGGAAGCTGCTGTTCGCCGTGGACGACGGCACCGAGCTCGACGACCCCGAGTTCGGCGGCGCCGACCTCGTCGTCGGCACCGCCCTGCTGGACGCGGCGGGGATGGCGGCGGACCGGACGGAGGCGGCGTGATGGTCCCGCCGAAGGGCGACCGCGGGTCCGCGGAGGCCGGCCGGACCCACGCCGCGGAGCCGCGGTCGACACGCTCCCGCACCCCCGAAGGAGCCGGCCGCACCGTTGTCTTCCAGAGCGAGGAGCCGAAACCGTGACCGAGCACGTCGAGTGGAGTGAGCCGGAGACCGGTGCCGCACCGGTCGGTGCCGCCGTCACGCCCGCCGACGCCGCCGACGCGGCGCGGCTCGTCGCCTTCGGCCTCCAGCCCAAGCTCCAGCCGGCCCGCGACCAGGAGTACGCGGACCTGCTGCGCCGCTACCGCGAGGACCCGCCGTTCGCGCGGCTCGCCGACGCCGTGGCCACCGGCCTCGGACTGATCGTGCTGGAGGTGTCCCCGCGCGCCGGCATGGCCGTGACCGCCGCCGAGGACTCCGTCTTCGCCGTCCGCATGGGCGACTACGCGCGCCGCACCTCCGCCGACGGCAGCGACCGCTTCCTGCACGGGCTCGCCCACCTCGCCGTCGCCGCCATGGCCTTCCCCCGCCCGGAGGACCTCGCCGACGACGGCTACATCGGACGGGTCACGGTCAACGGCGTCGACGCCTTCGTCCGCCAGGCCTGTCACCGGCTGGAGGAGCGGGCCGCCGAACAGGGCGAGAACACCGACCCGGCCAGCGACGCCCCGGGGCTGGAGGCCGCCTGGCGGGTCTGGGCCAGACGCAGCGCGACCGGAGCCACCAAGGACGCGCGCCGGCTCGCGGGCTCCACCACCGGCATCGTCGCCAAGGCCGTCACCTTCCTCACCGACTCCGGCTTCCTGCAGCGCACCGGCGACGACAACGGCGGCACGTACCGCACCACGGCCCGCTACCAGCTCCAGGTGCGCGACATGGCGGGCAGCGCCGCCATGGCCGAACTGCTGGAACTGGGCGTCGTCCCGGTCACCGACGGCACGCCCACCCTGCTGCCCCCCGAGGACGCCGACGACCTGGAGCTCGTCGCCGACGCCGGCCTGCCGTTCCACTCCTCCTGAACTCCCCGTTTCACGAAGTCCTACGAGAGTCCGCCATGTACGAGCTGTCCCGGGTCCGCCTCTACTCCATCGGGCCCGCCGGTGCGCGCTACGCCGACACCGTGCTTGACCTGCGCGGTGTGGGCGAGGCCGTGCCCGACCCCGCGCCGACGCAGGCGGAGTTCTTCGAGGAGGAGCCCGTCGGCCCGCCGCGCCGGCCCGCGCCCGCCGGTGTGCTCTTCCTGGAGAACGGCGGCGGCAAGTCCGTCCTGCTGAAGCTGATCTTCTCCGTGATGCTCCCGGGCCACCGCAACACCCTCGGCGGCGCCAGCTCCGGCGTCCTGCGCAAGTTCCTGCTCGCCGACGACTGCGGCCACGTGGCGCTGGAGTGGCAGCACGTACAGACCGGCGAGTGCGTCGTCGTCGGCAAGGTCAGCGAGTGGCGGGGCCGCCAGGTCTCCAACGACCCGCGGAAGTTCGCCGAGGCCTGGTACTCCTTCCGGCCCGGCCCCGGCCTCAGCCTCGACAACCTGCCCGTCGCCGAGGCCACGGCCGTACGGCCGCCCGTCGAGGGCCAGTCGGGCGCGCGGGGGCGGCGCCGCACCATGAAGGGCTTCCGGGACGCCCTCACCGAGGCGGGCAAGACGTACCCGCACCTGGAGGTGCACTGGGAGGAGATCCACGAGCGCTGGACCGAGCACCTCGGCGAGCTGGGACTCGACCCCGAGCTCTTCCGCTACCAGCGGGAGATGAACGCCGACGAGGGCGAGGCCGCCGGCCTCTTCGCCGTCAAGAAGGACTCCGACTTCACCGACCTGCTGCTGCGCGCCGTCACCGACACCCGGGACACCGACGGGCTCGCCGACCTGGTCGGCGGCTTCGGCAACAAGCTGGGCCGGCGCGCGGAGCTGATCGCCGAACGGGACTTCACCGCCGGGTCGGTCGACCTCCTCGGCCGGATCGTCGAGGCCGCCGACGCCCGCACCCGCGCGCGGGAGATCCACGCCGCCGCCGAGCGCCGGACCCGCACCCTGGCCCACCGGCTCTCCGCGCGGGGCACCCGGGAACGCGTCCGCGCGGCCGACCTGGCCGGGCGGGTCACCGCCGCCGCGTACGCCGTCACCCATGCCGAGGCGGCCCGCGAGCGCAGTGCCCTGATCTCCGCCGAACTCGCCTACCGCCACGCCTCCCTGGCGCTCGCCGCCGCGGAGAGGTCCGCCGCCGCCCAGAAGCGCGAGCTCGCCGACGCCCGCACGCTGTACGCGGCCTGGCAGGCCGCCGAGGCGGTGCTGCGCCACCGCGCCGCCGCCGACCGCGTCGCGCGCGTGTCCGCCGCGATCCAGGAGGCCGAGCGGGACGCGGCGCCCGCGCTGGCCGCGCGCGCCAAGGCCGCCGTCGACCTCGTCCGTGCCCTGCACGCCGCCGCGCGGAACGCCGAGAACCTCGCCAACGAGGAGGAGGAGCGGTCCGCCGCCCTCCAGGAGGTCAGCGACTCCGCCTACCGCGACTCCACCGCCGCCGCCACCGAGGCGCAGCGGGCCCGCAGCGAGATCGGGCACCTGCGGCAGCGCCTCACCGAGGTCGAGCAGGAGACCGCCGAGGCGGTCCGGGCCGGCTGGCTCGACGACAGCGCCCCCGACGCCGATCCCGCCCGGGCCGCCCTCGCGGCCAGCGACGCCGAGAAGACGGCGGTCGCCGCCTGGGACTCCGCCCGCGAGGCGTCCCGCCGGGCCGGCGAGCACGCGCGCGAGGCAGCCGCCGCCGAGAGCCGCGCGGAGCTCACCGCGGCCCGCGCGGCGGACGCGGCCGCGGCGGCCGAGCGCGCGCACGAGGGCGAGCGCCGCACCGCCGAGGCCCTCGCCTCCGAGGAACGGCTGGCGGAGCTGCTGAGCCTGACCGGCACCGCTCCACGACCGTCCGTCCCGCGGCCCCGGCACGACACGGACGCCGGACCGGACGACACCCCGGCCGACGGTGCCCTCACCGCCGAGGAACTCGACCGCTTCGCCGACGACCTGCGCGAACTGCTGGACGACGCGGTCTCCTCCGCCGAGCGGCAGTTGTTCGAGCTGCGCACCGCCGCCGCCGACGACGCCCGCATCCTCGGTGCCCTCGGCGACGGCGGGCTGCTGCCGCCCGGCCCGGACGTGCTGGCGACCGTCGAGTTCCTCGGCGAGCACGGCATCCCGGCCCTGCCCGGCTGGCGCTACCTCGCCCAGGCCGTCGACCCCGCCGACCACGCGCGTGTGCTGGCCGCCCGCCCCGAGCTGGTCGACGGCGTCATCATCACCGACCCCGACTCCCACGTCCGCGCCCGCGAGGCGCTGAGCGACGCCGCCCTGCTGCCCCGGTCGGCCGTCGCGGTCGGCACGGCCGCCGCCCTGCTCGCCCCGACCCCGGCGCCGGGCACGGACACCGGGGACGTCTTCCTCGTCCCGCCGAACCCGGCCATGCACGACGAGCACGCCGCAGACGAGGAACGCCAGGCGCTGCGTGCCCGGGCGACCGCGCGGGACGAGGAGATCCGGGCGCTCGCCGCCCGGCTCGGCAAGGACCGGGAACTGGCGGCCCGGCTCGCCTCCTGGCGCACCGGCTGCCCGGCCGGCCGGCTCACCGAACTGGCGCGGGCGGCGCACGACGCGCGGGTGTTCGCCGAGGAGTCCGAGGCCGAGCTGGCCGAGGCGCGCACCGTACGCGCGGAGGCCGAGGAGGCCGCCGGCGAGGCCGCCAGGGTCCGTGACGAGCGGCAGGAGGCCGCGCAGAGGGCCCGGCGTGCCGCCGACGCCCTCGCCGGGCTCGCGTTCCGGCTGCGCGAACGGGCCGGATGGCAGGCCAAACTGCGCGAACTGGCCGACGACGCGACCGAGGCGGAGGCCCGCGCCCAGGCCTGCCTGGAACGCGCGCGGGCCGCCGACGAGGACCGGCGCGGCGCCCAGCGTGCCGCCGACGACGCCCGGCGCACCGCGCGTGCGCTGCGCGCCGAGCGCTCAGAGATCGCGGGCGCACCCGACGACGTGCCCGAGGACGGCACCGAGGCGCCGCAGACGTCCCTGCCCGCCCTGCGCGAGGCGTACCGGGCCGCGTCCCAGGTGTACGAGAAGGTCGGCGTCGGCGCCGACCTGCGCGCCGAACAGGCCCGCGCGGAGAGCGACGAGAGCGCGGCCCGCGCAGAACTGGACCGGCTCAGCAACAAGGTCCGTACCCGTGCCGAGCAACTGCTCCAGTCGCCCGACGGTTCCGACGGGCCCAGTCGGCAGGCCGCGGCCGCCCGTGCCGAGGAGCTGGTGCAGCTCCTGGAGACGCGCATGTCCAGCGCGAGCGAGCAGCTCGGGCGGTTGCGCGGCGAGGCCGAGCGACTCGCGCCCGAGAACGGCGAGGCACACACGGAGCTGCCCGAGGAGCTGGTGCCGCGCGACGCCGAGCACGCACAGGCCCTCCTGCGCACCGCCACGGCCGAACTCGCCTCCCGCAGCGAGGCGTTGAGCCAGGCCCGGGAGGCCCACGCCGAGCTGCTCGAGGCGCACCGCGCGGCCGAGGACGCGGCCGGAGGCTTCGACGAGGTCGCCGCCATGCTCCGCGACCTGCTGCGTGAGCACGCTCCCGAGGAGGAGCAGGAGCAGCCCGAGCCCTACCCGGGCAGCCTGGAGGAGGCCCGGCGGTCCGCCGCCGAGGCCCGCCGCTCGCTGCGCGGCTGTGCCGCCGACCTGTCCGCCGCCGAGTCCGCCGTGCGCGAGGCGAGCGACATCCTCGTCCGGCACGCCAACTCCACGCGCTACGAGCAGGTCCGCACCCCCGCGCGGCAGCAGATCCGCGAGCTGCCCGCCTCCGCGCTGCCCGAGCACGCCCAGAAGTGGGCGGACGCCTTCGCGCCTCGACTGCGCGTCCTCACCGACGAGTTGGAGCAGCTGGAACGGAACCGGGACTCGATCGTGGACCGGCTCAGGGGGCTCGTGGAGTCGGCCCTCGCCACCCTGCGCTCCGCCCAGCGGCTCTCCCGGCTGCCCGAGGGGCTCGGCGAGTGGTCCGGGCAGGAGTTCCTGCGCATCCGTTTCGAGGAGCCGGACCAGGCCACGCTCACCGAGCGGCTCGGGGAGGTCATCGACGAGGCGACCCGGTCGGCCGTCAGGAAGAACTCCGACCTGCGGCGCGACGGCATGTCCCTGCTGCTGCGCGGCGTCGCCGCCGCCCTCCAGCCGAAGGGCGTCGCCGTCGAGATCCTCAAGCCCGACGCGGTGCTGCGCGCCGAACGCGTCCCCGTGGGGCAGATGGGCGACGTGTTCTCCGGTGGCCAGCTGCTCACCGCGGCCATCGCCCTGTACTGCACGATGGCGGCCCTGCGCTCCAACGACCGGGGCCGGGACAGGCACCGGCACGCGGGCACCCTGTTCCTCGACAACCCCATCGGCCGCGCCAACGCCACCTACCTGCTGGAGCTCCAGCGGGCGGTCGCCGACGCGCTCGGTGTGCAGCTCCTGTACACCACCGGCCTGTTCGACACGACGGCGCTCGCGGAGTTCCCGCTCGTCATCCGGCTGCGCAACGACGCCGACCTCCGGGCCGGCCTGAAGTACATCAGCGTGGAGGAACACCTCAGGCCCGGTCTGCCGCAGCAGGATCCGACCGTGGAGGCGCACAGTGAGATCACCGCGACCCGGATGTTCAAGCGGCCCGCGCCGACGAGCGGGTGACCACGCGTCCCCCTCTCCCGCACGGTTCGGACACGTGGCTCAGAAGCCGTAGCCCATGCGCCGGGACAGCTCGGCCGCCGCTGCCGCCGTCCGCCTGCCCAGCTCCGGCAGGCGGTCCGGGGTCAGCCGGTACACCGGCCCCGAGACGCTGATCGCCGCGATCACCTCGCCGTCGTACGAGCGGACCGGCGCGGCGACGGCCGCGAGCCCCAACTCCAGCTCCTCGAGGGTTGCGGCGTACCCCTCGGGGACGACCGCCTCCAGCTCACCGCGCAGAACGGACGCCTCGGTGATCGTGCGCTCCGTGAACCGGTGCAGCGGGCCGGCGAGAACGTCTTCGCGCAAGGCGGGTGGCCTGTGCGCCAGGAACACCTTGCCGCTGGAGGTGGCATGCAGCGGGGTGCGCCTGCCGAGCCAGTTCTGCGCCGTGACGGATGCCGTGCCGCGGGCCTGCATGATGTTGACGGCGGCGGCGTCGTCCAGGACCGCGATGTTCACCGTCTCGCCCAGCTCGTCGGCCAGTTCCCGGCACACCGGGACGCCTTCCTGCGAGATGTCCAGCCGCACGGCCGCCGCCCCGGCGAGACGCAGCACGCCGGCACCCAGGTAGTACTTGCCGCGGTCCTTGGCCTGGGCCACCAGACCGCGGTTCTCCAGGACGCCGAGCAGCCGGAAGGCGGTGGACCTGTGCACCTCCAACGCGTCGGCGATCTCGGTGACGCCCGCCTCGCCGAGCCGGGCGAGCATCTCCAGCACGCTCACGGCACGGTCCACCGACTGGACGGCGCTCGCCGCGTTCTTCCCGTTCCGCCTCGCCGGGTCCGCCGCGTGCTCCGCGCGGCGTCCGGACTGCTTGCGCGCGCCGGTCATGGCTCGGCTCCCACCACCTGTCGTCCCGGTGCGGACCGCATCCGGAGGACCCTGATGCGACGGCCGCCCGCTCGGATTCCGTCGCACATGACAGTCACATGTGCGCCATGCGCAACATCATGCCACCGCATGGTCGGGTGCCGGGGGAGGTGCCGTACGCCCGCGCTCTCCGGCACCGGAGGGTCGGAACGAGCGCGGGCGCCGATGTCAGGAGTGCGACAACTGCCCGGCTCCGCCCCCTCGGCGTATGCGCGACTGCGCCCGCTCGGCGGACCGCTCCTGCCGCCGGGCGCGGCGCCGCTCGCGTCGCAGGGCCCGTGCGGTGCTGCTGGGAGCGGACACCACGCCGTGGCGCTGGTGCCAGACCTGACGGGTCACCCACACGTCCAGGGCCGCCCACGTGGCCAGGATCGTGCTGACGACGCTGCTGATGACCATGGGGAACGCCAACCAGGATCCGGCCAGCGTGCACAGGAAGGCCACCATGGCCTGAATCAGCGTCACTGCGATGACGAGCACCGCCCGTACGGCCGCCGTCCGCACCGGATCCGGCAACCGGCGCCGCCGCGCCGGCTCCTCGACCCACAGAGGTCGGTGGTACGCCTGCTCACGGGCACCGGACGTGCCGGTGCCCCTCGCGGCTTCGTGCGCCTCGCGCCGCTCCGCCGTGCCCATCAACGTGTCACTCCCCACCGCCGGCAGACCGCTCGCTCGTGTCCGAAGACCCGGTTCCCCAGTGACTGCCCGGCTTGCGCTGTTCTACGCCGCCCAGATGCGGGACACGGCTCCTGTGGCCGATTCCGCCCCCATCTCCCACAGAGAAGGACGAACGGAACGTCACGAAGATTCCCGGGTGGGGAAAGAATTCGGCCAACCGTCTCAGGGGATCCGAGGGCCGGCCCGCGGAACACCCTTCCGATCGCAGGCGGCAATCTCCCGCAATGACCGGACAACTCCTCATGTTCCGCCGCCGGTACGGAACTTCGGCCTCCGGACGGCTCTTCGAGTTGGCCGCGGCTCGGTAGTAGGCTCGCGCCGTTTGTTGACGCACATGTGTGCCCCCGGCCGGTCGGGGGTGAGCTGGGGGAGGCCATGCGCTTTCGCGGGAAGTCCATCCGCCGGAAGATCGTGGCGCTGCTTCTCGTGCCGCTGGTGTCCCTGACGGCGATCTGGGCCTTCACCACGGTGCTCACCGGTCGCGAAGCGAGCCACCTGTTCGACGTGTCGTCGGTGATGGAGGAGGTCGGCTACCCCCTCGAGGACACCGTCCGCGTCCTCCAGCAGGAGCGTCGGCAGACCCTCGTCCACCTCGCGGACCCTCGCGCCTCCGACGGACTCGCCGCCCTCCGGCGCAGCCGCACCGCCACCGACAAGGCCGTCGACCGGGTCCGCGAGAACGCGGCGAACCCCGATGTGCGCGAGGCCATGCACGGGGACTCCGGCGAGCTGAACGCGGTGCTGGACTCCTTCGACGGCATCGAGTCCCTGCGCCGCAGCGTCGAGGACGGCACCGTCAACCGCTCCCAGGCCCTCGATCTCTACAACCGTCTGGTCGACCCGTGCTACGTCCTGCTGGCCAACCTGCACGTGGTCGATGACGTCGAGCTGGACAAGCAGTACCGAGCCCTCGTCAACCTGGCCCGTGCCCGCGAACTGCTCGCCCGGGAGGACGCCCTGCTCGGATCCGCCCTGATCGTCGGCGAACTGTCCCGCGCCGAAGTGCGGGAGGTCTCCGACCTCGTGGCCCAGCGCACGCTGATGTACGACGCCAGCCTGCCGCAGCTGCCCGCATCCGAGCGCGACCGCTACGAGACCTTCTGGAAGAACGCCGCGTCCGCTCCGTTGCGCGTGGGGGAGGAGGCGGCCGTCTCCTCCGGCACCGGACCGCCCCGCGGGATCACCGCGAAGAGCTGGGACACCGCCGCCGGCCACGTGCTCGCCGAGCTCGGCACTCTCAACGACCAGGCCACCGACCGTTATCAGGACCGTGTCCGTCCCGTGGCCATGGGCATCATCACCCAGGCCGTCATCGCCGGCACCCTCGGACTGGTCGCCCTGCTGCTCTCCCTCTTCCTCTCCGTACGCATCGGCCGCGGCCTCATCCGGGACCTGCGACAGCTGCGTCTCGAGGCGCACGAGGCGTCCGGCGTCCGGCTGCCCAGTGTGATGCGCCGCCTCTCGGCCGGCGAGCAGGTCGACGTCGAGACCGAAGTCCCGCGGCTGGAGTACGACAAGAACGAGATGGGCGAGGTCGGCCAGGCCCTCAACACCCTCCAGCGCGCCGCCGTGGAGGCCGCCGTCAAACAGGCCGAACTGCGCGCCGGCGTCTCCGAGGTGTTCGTCAACCTCGCCCGCCGCAGCCAGGTCCTGCTCCACAAGCAGCTCACCCTGCTGGACAGCATGGAGCGCAGGACCGAGGACACCGAGGAACTCGCCGACCTGTTCCGCCTGGACCATCTGACCACCCGCATGCGCCGGCACGCGGAGGGCCTCGTCATCCTCTCCGGCGCCGCGCCCTCCCGGCAGTGGCGCAAGCCCGTCCAGCTCATGGACGTCGTCCGCGCCGCCGTCGCCGAGGTCGAGGACTACGAACGCATCGAGGTCCGCCGCCTGCCGCGGACCGCCGTCACCGGGCCGGCCGTCGCCGACCTCACCCACCTCGTGGCCGAACTGCTGGAGAACGCCACGGTGTTCTCGCCGCCGCACACCGCCGTCCAGGTCCTGGGCGAGCGCGTGGCCAACGGCTTCACCCTGGAGATCCACGACCGCGGTCTCGGCATGGCCGCCGACGCGCTCCTGGACGCCAACCTCCGGCTCGCCGAGACTCCCGAGTTCGAACTCACCGACACCGACCGGCTCGGACTCTTCGTGGTGAGCCGCCTCGCCCAGCGTCAGAACATCCGGGTCTCCCTCCAGCCCTCCCCGTACGGCGGCACCACGGCGATCGTCCTCATCCCCGACGCGCTGCTGACGGACGACGTGCCGGACACCAACGGCGTCGGCTTCCGCCTCGACCGCCCCCAGCGGGCCAAGGACAAGAAACCGGAGGAGAGCCGCCAGGCCGCGCTCTCCCGGACACCCGCGCAGCTGCCCGGGCTGCCCGCCTCGCTGCTGGACGGACCGGTGGAACTGGAAGCCCCGGTCGACCTGGACGCCCTCGACGACTTCCCCGGCGCGCTGGGCGACGAGGACAGCGGGCACGGCGGCCTCTTCCGCCCCCGCCGTTCCCTCACCCACGCCAAGGACGAGCGGCCCGGTCGGCGCCACGAGCCGCATCAGCAGGCCCCCGGCACCCGTGAGGGACGCGACCGGGACGCCGACGACCGGACGAGCGCCCCGGTCCCGCTGCCCCGCCGGGGGACACCCAAACTGGTCAGCTCCCACGGACGCCCGGTCGGGGACCGTCGCACCCGCCGGGAACGGACGGACGAGGACACGGCCGCCTCGTCGGACCGCCCGAACCCGGAGACGCCACCGCTTCCGGCCCGTGAGCGCGGTGAGGACCCGGCGGGACGCCGGAGCACCGGCCGCACGGGCCCGGAGCCCACGTCCCCGCTCCCCGCCCGCCGCGCCGGCCGGCTCTCCTCGGGACGCGAGCAGGAGCCGCCGGAGGCGGAGACACCGCCGGCGCTCCCCGCCCGCAGGCGGGGCGCGAACCCCGCCCGCCCCGGGACCGACGCCCGAGCCGGAGAACGGAGCGAGACCCCGGAGCCCTCCGGCCGAGCGCGTGCCGACCTGCCGGAGCCCCCTGCGCTCCTTCCCCGGCGCACGCGCCGCCCCGCGATCGCACCAAGCGGCCCGGAGGACCCCACGCCGGCCGAGGGCACGACGGCGCGGACCGGATCCGGCGACGCGGCACCGGACCCCGGCGCCGGGGCACTGCCCCGGCGCAAACGGCAGGCCAGCCTTGCTCCGCAGCTGAAACACAGTGCCGAACGGCGGAACGAGGACAGGACCCGGCCCGTCGAACGGGACGCCGAGGAAGTACGCAGCCGCATGGCTTCGCTCCAGCGAGGCTGGCAGCGCGGCCGCGAGGAGAACGCCGCGGGCGACGACGCCGACAGCGGCACAGCACCACGACGAACGACTAAGGGGGACGGTCGATGACCGCACCGAAGGCCACCGGCCACACCGCGACCGACAAGGGCGAGCTGAACTGGCTGCTCGACGACCTGGTGGACCGTGTCGCGAGCATCCGCAAGGTCATCGTGCTCTCCGGCGACGGCCTGCCCACGGGAGCCTCGAAGGACCTGACCCGTGAGGACAGCGAACACCTGGCCGCTGTCGCCTCCGGGTTCCACAGCCTCGCCAAGGGAGTGGGCCGCCACTTCGAGGCGGGCGACGTCCGTCAGACCGTCGTCGAGCTCGACGAGGCGTTCCTGTTCGTCACGGCCGCCGGTGACGGCAGTTGCCTCGCCGTCCTCGCGGACGCCGACTCGGACGTCGGACAGGTCGCCTACGAGATGACGCTCCTCGTGAAGCGGGTCGGTGCGCATCTGGGTGCCGCTCCGCGCACCGATCTGCCCTCGGGCGGGTAGTGGGATGACATGAGCGCTGACGGTCAGGGTAGAAGCCACTGGTTCGACGACGAGGCCGGTCCGGTCGTCCGTCCGTACGCCATGACGCGGGGCCGCACCACCAGTGCGGCCCAGCACCGCCTCGATCTGATCGCGGTGGTCGTCACGGAGCCCCACGCCGACGATCCGGAGACGGACCCGACGCTCTCCCCGGAGCACGTGGAGATCGTCGAACTGTGCCGTGACGCCCCGCAGACGGTCGTCGAACTCGCCGCCGAACTCGACCTGCCGGTCGGGGTGGTCAGGGTCCTGGTCGGGGACCTCGTCGACACCGAATTCGTCCATGTGAACCGGCCCGTACCCCCGGCCGAACTGCCGGACGAGAGTATTCTGCGCGATGTGATCAACGGCCTCCGGGCGCTGTGACCGGCGCGGAAGCGGGGTACTGACGTGGCAGGCTGGCAATTCTGGATCGACCGGGGCGGCACCTTCACCGACATCGTCGCGCGGCGCCCGGACGGCCGGCTGCTCACGCACAAACTGCTGTCGGACACCCCGGCCCTCCGGCACCCCGGGCCTCGCCCGGACACGGGGGCACCCGTCGCCGACGCGGCCGTCGCGGGCGTCCGCGCGCTGCTGGCCGGATCCGACGATCCCGTCGATGCCGTACGCATGGGCACCACGGTCGCCACCAACGCCCTCCTCGAGCGCAAGGGCGAGCGCACCCTGCTGGTCATCACCCGCGGCTTCCGTGACGCCCTGCGCATCGCCTACCAGAACCGCCCCCGCATCTTCGCCCGCCGCATCGAACTGCCCGACCTGCTGTACGAACGGGTCGTCGAGGTGGACGAGCGCATCGCCGCCGACGGCACCGTCCTGCGCCCCCCGGACCTGGGCGCCCTCACCGAGCCGCTGCGGCAGGCGTACGACGCCGGGATCCGGGCCGTCGCCGTGGTCTGCGTGCACAGCCATCTCCACCCCGACCACGAGCAGGCGATCGGGGAACTCGCCGCCCGTATCGGGTTCCCGCAGATCTCGCTGTCCAGCGAGGTCAGCCCGCTGATGAAGCTCGTCCCGCGCGGCGACACCGCCGTCGTCGACGCCTACCTCTCGCCCGTGCTGCGCCGCTACGTACGGCACGTCGCCGATGAACTCGAAGGCGTGCGGCTGATGTTCATGCAGTCCAACGGCGGTCTCGCCGAGGCCGGGCAGTTCCGCGGCAAGGACGCGATCCTGTCCGGACCGGCCGGCGGCATCGTCGGCATGGCGCGCCTCTCGCAGCTCGCCGGCTTCGACCGCGTCATCGGCTTCGACATGGGCGGCACCTCCACCGACGTCTCGCACTTCGCGGGCGAGTACGAACGCGTCTTCACCACGCAGATCGCCGGCGTCCGGCTGCGTGCACCCATGCTGGACATCCACACCGTGGCCGCCGGCGGCGGCTCGGTCCTCCACTTCGACGGCTCCCGCTACCGGGTGGGGCCGGACTCGGCGGGCGCGGATCCGGGTCCCGCCTGTTACCGGCGCGGCGGACCACTCGCCGTCACCGATGCCAACGTCATGCTCGGCCGTGTCCAACCCGCCCATTTCCCCGCGGTGTTCGGCCCGGACGGCGACCAGTCCCTCGACGCCGCGCTCGTCCGCGACCGCTTCACCGCCCTCGCCCGGGACATCCGCGAGCAGACGGGCGACGACCGCACCCCGGAGCAGGTCGCCGAGGGTTACCTGCAGATCGCCGTCGCCAACATCGCGGGCGCGGTGAAGCGGATCTCCGTGCAAAAGGGCCACGACATCACCCGCTACGCCCTCACCACCTTCGGGGGCGCGGGCGGACAGCACGCGTGCATGGTCGCCGACTCCCTCGGCATCCGCACCGTCCTCGTCCCGCCCATGGCGGGCGTCCTCTCCGCACTCGGCATCGGCCTGGCCGACACCACGGCCATGCGGGAGCGCTCCGTCGAGGCGCCCCTGCAGCCCGCCGCGATGCCCGCCGTCCGCAGGGCCGCCGACGACCTGGAGGCGGCGGCCCGCGCCGAACTCCTCGCCGAGGACGTCCCCGAGGAGCGGATCGAGGTCATCCGCCGCGCCCAGCTCCGCTACGACGGAACCGACACCACCCTCACCGTCGAACTGACCGAGCCCGACACGATGCGCCGGGTCTTCGAAGAACGTCATCGCGCCACGTACTCCTTCACGCTCGACCGGCCGATCGTCGTCGAATCCCTCTCCGTCGAAGCCACCGGCATCACCGAACCCCCCGATCTCTCCGCTCTCGCCCCCCGCGAGCGCCCCTCCGGAAGCAGCACCGCCGCCCCGCGGACCGTCCGCCTCCACACCGGCGGCGCCTGGCGCGACGTACCCCTCCACCGCCGCGAGGACCTTCCCCCCGGCGAAACCGTCACCGGCCCGGCGATCATCACCGAGGCCGGCGCGACCACCGTCGTCGACGACGGCTGGCGGGCCGCGGCGACCCACGACGGGCATCTGGTCATGGAACGCGTCGCGGTCACGCAGAGTTCCGATCTCGACACGGAAGTCGACCCCGTCCTGCTCGAGGTCTTCAACAACCTCTTCATGTCCATCGCCGAGCAGATGGGCGCCCGCCTCGAGTCCACCGCCCAGTCCGTCAACATCAAGGAACGCCTGGACTTCTCCTGCGCCCTCTTCGACCCGGACGGAAACCTGGTGGCCAACGCCCCGCACATCCCCGTCCACCTGGGATCGATGGGCACCGGCGTCAAGGAGGTCGTCCGACGGCGCGGCGCGGCCATGCGCCCCGGCGACACCTACGCCGTCAACGACCCGTACCACGGCGGCACCCACCTGCCCGACGTCACCGTGATCACCCCGGTCTTCGACACCGGACCCGGCGACGACACGGAGAGTGACCGCAGGGTCCTCTTCTACGTGGCCTCCCGCGGCCACCACGCCGAGATCGGCGGCATCGCCCCGGGTTCCATGCCGGCCGAGAGCCGCACCATCGACGAGGAAGGCGTCCTCTTCGACAACTGGCTGCTCACCGAGAACGGCCGCTTCCGCGAGGAGGAGACCCTCCGGCTCCTGACCGGGGCGCCCCATCCGTCCCGCAACCCCGCGACCAACCTCGCCGACCTGCGGGCCCAGATCGCCGCCAACCGCAAGGGCGTCGACGAGGTCGGCCGCATGATCGAGGACTTCGGCCTCGACGTCGTCCAGGCGTACATGAAGCACGTCCAGGACAACGCCGAGGAAGCGGTGCGCCGCGTCATCGACGCCCTCGACGACGGCGAGTACGCCTACGAGACCGACTCGGGCGCCGTCATCCGCGTGCGGGTGCGGGTGGACCGCGCGAGCCGCTGCGCGACCATCGACTTCACCGGCACGTCCGCCCAGCTTCCCACCAACTTCAACGCCCCCTTCTCGGTCGTCAACGCGGCCGTCCTGTACGTCTTCCGCACGCTGGTCGCCGACGACATCCCGCTCAACGACGGCTGTCTGCGCCCGCTGAGGATCATCGTGCCGCCCGGTTCCATGCTGGCGCCCGAGCCGCCGGCCGCCGTCGTCGCCGGAAACGTGGAGACCTCCCAGGCCATCACCGGTGCCCTCTACGCGGCGCTCGGCGTCCAGGCCGAGGGTTCCGGCACGATGAACAACGTCACCTTCGGCAACGCGCGCCACCAGTACTACGAGACCGTCGCCTCCGGCTCGGGCGCGGGGGACGGCTTCCCCGGTGCGTCCGTCGTACAGACACACATGACCAACTCGCGCCTCACCGACCCCGAGGTCCTGGAGTGGCGGCTGCCCGTCCGCCTCGAGGAGTTCGCGGTGCGCCGCGGCAGCGGCGGCGCCGGACGGTGGCGCGGCGGGGACGGAGCCGTGCGCCGCATCCGCTTCCTGGAACCCATGACCGTCTCCACCCTGTCCCAGCACCGCAGGGTCCCCCCGTACGGCATGGCCGGCGGTGAGCCCGGCGCACCGGGCGCCAACCGGGTCGAGCGGGCGGACGGCTCGGTCACCCGACTCGCCGGGAGCGACTCGGCGGACGTCGGCCCCGGCGACGTACTCGTCATCGAAACCCCCGGCGGCGGAGGATACGGCCCGCCGCCCGACCCCCATCGAGCAGGAGAAGAGATCGATGATCTTCGGGCGCTCTGAGCGCGGCAAGCCCCCGGTCGAGCCCGTCACGCTCAAGATCCTGGTGGCCGGCGGCTTCGGCGTGGGCAAGACCACGCTCGTCGGCGCGGTCAGCGAGATCAGGCCGCTGCGCACCGAGGAACTGCTCACCGAGGCGGGGCGCCCGGTCGACGACACCAGCGGTGTGGAGGCCAAGAGCACCACCACCGTGGCCATGGACTTCGGCCGCATCACGCTGCGCGAGGACCTGGTGCTGTACCTCTTCGGCACGCCCGGTCAGGAGCGGTTCTGGTTCATGTGGGACGAGCTCTCCGAGGGCGCCCTCGGTGCGGTCGTCCTCGCCGACACCCGGCGCCTGGAGGACTGCTTCGCGGCCATCGACTACTTCGAGCGGCGCTCCATACCGTTCCTCGTCGGCGTCAACTGCTTCGAGGGCGCCGCCCGGTACCCGGTCGACGACGTCCGCCAGGCGCTCGATCTCGACGACCACGTACCGCTGCTGATGTGCGACGCCCGGGAGCGCGAGTCGGTCAAGGATGTCCTCGTCGGTGTCGTCCAGCACGCCATGACGCAGGCCGCGCAGCGCCGCCGGACGGTCACCATCTGAGACCACGGGCACGGCCCGGATCCCGCCGCTCCGGGCGCGGCCCGTACTCCCGCCGACCGGAGTACGGGCCGCGGGCCGGGGAACGACGCTCCACGCGCGCGTGGTCAGCCGTCGCCGTCCTCCGCCCAGCCGAAGCTCTTCTCCACCGCCTTGCGCCAGTTGCGGTACTCACGGTCCCGCACCGACGCCTCCATGCCCGGCGTCCACTCGGCGTCCTTCTGCCAGTGGGACTTGAGCTCGTCGAGGCCGTTCCACACGCCCGTGGCGAGACCGGCCGCGTAGGCGGCGCCCAGGCAGGTGGTCTCGGAGACCCTGGGCCGGATCACCGGAACACCGAGCACGTCCGCCTGGTGCTGCATGAGCAGGTTGTTCCTCGTCATGCCGCCGTCGACCTTCAGGGTGGTGATCCGGACCCCCGAGTCCTGGTACATGGCGTCCACGACCTCGCGCGTCTGCCAGCTCGTCGCCTCGAGCACCGCGCGCGCGAGGTGAGCCTTCGTCACGTACCGGGTGAGCCCCGTGACCACACCGCGCGCGTCGGAACGCCAGTACGGCGCGAACAGCCCGGAGAACGCGGGCACGACGTACGCCCCGCCGTTGTCGTCCACGCTCGCCGCCAGCGGCTCGATCTCGTCCGCGCTGCCGATGATGCCGAGCTGGTCGCGGAACCACTGCACCAGCGCGCCCGTGACGGCGATCGACCCCTCCAGGCAGTAGACGGGCGCCTCGTCGCCGATCTTGTAGCCCATCGTCGTCAGCAGCCCGCTCTTCGACGGCACCGGCCGACTGCCGGTGTTGAGCAGCAGGAAGCTGCCCGTGCCGTAGGTGTTCTTCGCCGTCCCCACGCCGTAGCAGGCCTGCCCGAACACGGCCGCCTGCTGGTCGCCCAGCGCCGAGGCCACCGGTACGCCCGAGAGCTGGCCCACGGCGGTGCCGTACACCTCGGCGGAGGACCTGATCTCCGGCAGGACCGCCTCGGGCACGTTCATCGCGGACAGGATGGACGCGTCCCACTGGAGCGTCTCCAGGTTCATCAGCATCGTCCGCCCGGCGTTGGTCACGTCGGTGACGTGCCGGCCCCCGTCGGTACCGCCGGTGAGGTTCCAGATCAGCCAGGAGTCGATGGTGCCGAACGCGATCTCGCCGTTCTCCGCGCGCGCCCGGAGCCCCGGCACGTTGTCCAGCAGCCAGGCCGCCTTGGGACCGGAGAAGTAGCTGGCCAGCGGCAGTCCGGTCTGCTCGCGGAAACGGTCCTGCCCGTCCGTGCCGCCCAGCTGGTCGCACAGCGCGGCGGTCCGCGTGTCCTGCCACACGATCGCGTTGTGCACGGGCTTGCCCGTGGCGCGGTCCCACAGGACCGTCGTCTCGCGCTGGTTGGTGATGCCGAGGGCGCTGAGCTGGTCGGCGCGCAGGCCGGCCTTGGCGATCGCGCCGGCGACCACGGCCTGCACCTTGGACCAGATCTCGGTGGCGTCGTGCTCCACCCAGCCGGGCTTCGGGAAGATCTGGCGGTGCTCGCGCTGGTCGACGGCGACGATCGCGCCGCCCCGGTCGAAGACGATGCAACGGCTGGACGTGGTGCCCTGATCGATCGCGGCGACGAACTTGTCCGTCATGACGTCCCCTTCGTCGGTTCGTGCGGAGGTTCGTTCAGAAGGCTGCGTTGAAGACGAGCCCGGACAGCGCCGCGCCGATGAGCGGCCCCACGACGGGAACCCACGCGTAGCTCCAGTCGGAGGTCCCCTTGTTGGGGATCGGCAGCAGTGCGTGCACGATGCGCGGCCCCAGGTCGCGTGCGGGGTTGATGGCGTATCCCGTGGGACCGCCGAGCGACAGGCCGATGCCGACCACCAGGAAGGAGACGATGAGGATCGCGGTGCCCGATTCGCCGAGCCCCTTCGTGAGGCCGAAGGCCAGGATCGGCAGCACCAGGCCCATGGTCGCGATGACCTCGGTGACGAGGTTCGCGACGGGATTGCGGATCGCCGGGGCCGTGGAGAAGATGCCGAGCGTCGGCTGGGCGATGTCCTCCTCGGCGTTGGCCCGGAACTGCGCGTAGTAGACCAGCCAGCACAGAAGGGCGCCGAGCATCGCGCCGACCAGCTGCCCGGCGACGTAGATGTGGACCTTGTCCCACTCCCCGGTGTCGATGGCGATCCCGAGGGTGACCGCCGGGTTGAGGTGCCCGCCGGACAGCGGGGCCGCGGTGTACGCCCCGGCCATCACGCCGAAACCCCAGCCCAACGCGATGACCACCCAGCCGGCGTCCTTCGCCTTCGAGTAGTTCAACACCACGGCCGCGACCACACCGGCGCCGAACAGGATCAGGATCGCGGTGCCGATGATCTCCCCGACGAAAATGTCTCCGTTGCTCATGGCGGCTCCTAGGCCCCGGTCCGGGACGGTCCGCCCCGGGCCTCACGTGCAGGGTGCGTTTCCCACGGCGACTTCAGCCGGAGGCAGGGAGACACCGCGCCCCGCCCGGCATCCGTGACGAGCGTGCCGTCGCAGCCGAATCGCCGGTGGGGGAGTGGGCCGTGTCGCGGGAGGACCCCAGCGGCGGCGTGCCGGAATACACCGAGATGTGCAGCGATGTCGGCTGACACCGGAAGTGTTCACCGGCACTCGAGGAGCGTCAAGGTCGCCGACCGGAACGGTTGTCGGCCATACGGCCGGAGGACCGTCTTCCGTGGCGGCACAGGCGTGCGCACACCCCTCACGGCCCTTCCCGGCACAAAGGGGTGACGGAGTGGCAGGAGCCGTGCCGTGAGGAGCCGGAGAGGGACGGGACGCTTCCCCGGCGGAGCCACTCCTGATAAATGCAGGAGACATGACACGACTCTCCACCGCGGTACGCGGCCTGGTCATCGCGGTCGCCACCCTGCTGACCACGACCGCCGCCTCCGCCCCCGCCCGGGCGAAGACCGAGCCCAAGGCGCCGAAGGACTTCGTGGCGCTGAGCAGTGTGGACCCGACGATCCTCCAGGAGATGCGGTACTTCACCCCGCACAACTTCGTGGGTGAGCCCATCGACGGCTACCGGCAGCCCCTGTGCATCCTCACCCGTCCCGCCGCCCGGGCCCTGCACACGGCCCAGCGGAAGCTGCTGCGCCAGGGCTACTCCCTCAAGGTGTACGACTGCTACCGCCCACAGCGCGCCGTGGACCACTTCGTGCGCTGGGCCAAGGACCTCGACGACCAGGCGATGAAGGCCGAGTTCTACCCGAACGTCGACAAGAGCCGGCTGTTCGCCGACGGCTACATCGCGGAGAAGTCCGGACACAGCCGCGGCTCGACGGTGGACCTCACCCTGGTGAAGCTCCCCGCACGACCGACCCGGCCGTACCACCCCGGACAGCCCCTGGCACCCTGCTTCGCCCCCGAGGACGAGCGGTTCCCCGACAACTCCGTCGACATGGGCACCGGTTACGACTGCTTCGACACCCTCAGCCACACCCTCGACCCCCGCGTCCAGGGCGAACAACGCGCCAACCGGCTGCTGCTCAAGGACACCCTGGAAAGCCTCGGATTCGTGAACCTCGCCGAGGAGTGGTGGCACTACACCTTCACGCCCGAACCCCACCCGGACACCTACTTCGATTTCCCGGTGTCCCGCAGGTCGCTCACCGGCCACCACTGAGCGACCTCCCCGGGACGCCCTCTCCGCGATCGGATACAGTCCGCGCGTGTCCGATAACCAGACCGCTGTCCCCGGCTCCGTGCCGGGCTCCCACTGTTCGAGCTGCGGCACACCCTTCGGAGAGGGCGTTTCCGGCTGGCCCCGCACCTGCCCGGCCTGCGGCACCGTGGCCTACCGCAACCCGCTGCCGGTCGCGGTGGCCCTCCAGCCCGTGTACGACACGAACGGCACCGCCCTGGTCGTCATCACCCGAGCCGTCCCTCCGGCGCGCGGGGGCACGGCTCTGCCCGGCGGTTACATCGACGACCGTGAGGACTGGCGCCGGGCAGTCGTCCGCGAGCTCAGGGAGGAGACCGGCATCGACGCGGCGAGCCACGACGTGCGGCTCGCCGACGCGATGAGCTCGCCCGACGGGCACCTGCTGCTGTTCGGGCTCCTCCCGGAACGTCCCGCCGAGGGCCTGCCGTCCTCCGCCGCCACCGACGAGACGGAGGGCTGGCACCTCCTGCGCCGCCCGGAGGAACTCGCCTTCCCCCTGCACACCCTGGCCGTGCGGGCCTGGTTCGAGGGCCGCTACATCTGACCCCGGCCCGGCCCGGCCCCGCGGACACGCACCGGACGGGCCGGCGCGCCGGCGCCGTCCTCACCCTCCCGCTCGACGACGAGCCGCGGACCCGCCCAGCGGACGGTGTAACGCTCGATCTCCGGCTCCTCCCACCCGTCGCCGGCGT
Source organism: Streptomyces griseomycini (assembly GCF_014203535.1). Lineage (GTDB taxonomy): Bacteria > Actinomycetota > Actinomycetes > Streptomycetales > Streptomycetaceae > Streptomyces > Streptomyces griseomycini. The sequence goes on along the minus strand of NZ_JACHJI010000008.1, from coordinate 8,069 downwards.
CCGGTACGACCAGCCCGCCCCCGGTCCGGCCCCGTGCGGGTGCCCACACCTCCAGCTCCGGCCCGCCGTCCTCTCCCCGCACGGGAAGAACCGCACCCGCGCGCGCGAACACCGGAATCCGCTCCAGGGGCGCCTCGACCAGCACCTGGGCCGGCCCCTCGTACGCCCGTTCCGTCGCCGTGTCGTACCAGCGTCCCCCAGGCAGACGGACGGCCCGCCGGTCCGTGCCCGGATCGAGTACCGGCGCCACCAGCAGGCAGTCACCCAGCAGGAAGGCGTCCTCGCAGTCGCGCAGTGCGCGCTCCTCGGGAGCCGACCACCACAGCGGCCGCACGTAGGGTGCTCCGGTGCGCCGGGCCAGGTGCGCCAGCGTCATGAAGTACGGCAGCAGCCGCCGGCGTTCGACGAGCGCAGCGCGCGCGTGCTCCAGGACCTCGGCGCCGAACTCGCACGGCTCCCCGGGCCCCGTACGCAGACCGGTGCGCGTGCGAAGCAGCGGCAAGTAGGCGCCCAGTTGGAGCCGGCGCAGATACAGCTCGGGCGACGACTCCCCGCCGAAGCCGCCGACGTCCGGCCCCGAGCAGGGAACACCGCACAGTCCCAGCCCCAGGACCAGCGCCAGCCACACACGCAACCCGGTCCACCCCGCCGCCACGTCACCCGGCCACGTCCCGCCGTAACGCTGCATACCGGCCCACCCGGAGCGCGAGAACACGAACGGCCGCTCGCCGGGTGCCAGGTCCCGCACTCCCTCGAACGCGGCCCGGGCCATGCACAGCGCGTACACGTTGTGCGCCTCGCGATGGTCACCGGCCCGTCCGTCCAGAGCGTGACGGGCCGAGCGCGGGAGCGTCGCCTCCCCGAAGGCCGCGAGCGACGTCGGCTCGTTCGAGTCGTGCCAGAAACCGGCGAACCCCTGCGCCAGGCTCTCCGCGTACAGCCCGCCCCACCACTCACGCACGCGCGCGTGCGTGAAATCCGGAAAGACCGCGTCACCGAGCCGCGCGACTCCCCGCACGACCTCCCCGGAGGAGTCCCGCACGAACGCGTCCCGCGCCGTCCCCTCGTCGTACACGGTGCTGCCGGGCACGGCCCCGACCGCCGGACCGACGGCCGACACCAGCCGGATCCCGTCGCGCCGCAGCTCGTCGGCGAGGACCGTCGGCTCGGGAAACCGCTCGTGGTCGACGGTGAACACCTGATGGCCGTCGAAGCGGTCGATGCCGAGGTGCACGGCGTCGACCGGCAGCCCGTGCTCCTGGTAACCCGTGACGGTCCTCCGCACCTCCTCCTCGCCGCCGGACCCCCCTCGCACGAGGTGGTGGCCGAGCGCCCACGCGGGCGGAAGCGCGGGCGCACCGGTGAGGGACGCCCAGGTGAGCAGCACGCGCGCGGGAGTACCGACCATCGCCCAGCAGCGCAGCGGGCCGCCGTCCATCCGCAGCTCACTCGTCCCGGCCCGGTCGTGCCCGGAACCGGCGCCCTCCTCCCCCTCCCGCAGTGTCACGGTGCCGTCCCACGAGTTGTCGTGGAAGACCAGATGCGTGCCCGCGTCGGCCACCACCAACTGCACCGGCATCGTGATGCCCAGCGGATCGTCGCCGGGCCCGAAGGGCCGACCGGGGGCGGTGTTCCACAGCCGGTACGTGCCGTCCCGCAGCCGGGGACCCGCCGCACGCCCCCCGAGCCCGAAGAAGCGGGCGTCCGCAGACACCTCCGACCGCTGCATCCAGCGCGCCGTGCCACCGCCCACCGGCTCCCACCACCGCGGCGGCAGGTCACGCCGCAGCGTCACACCCCCGGGGGTGAGCACCTCCACCGCGCCGTGCCGTGAGACGACGACGGTCACCCGCTCGGCCACCACCCGCCAGCCGCCGTCCTTGTCCGGCTCCAGCGCCGCCCGCGGATCCGGGTCGGGACAGCGGCCGGCCAGCGCGTAGGACGGCTCGGGAGCCGTCCCGTCCCAGCCCCAGAAGACGGCCCCGTTCACCGTGACGAAGATCCGCAGCTCCGAGCGGCCGAACCGGACGGTGCCGCCACCGGGTCCCGGCTCCACCTCCCGCACGGTCCCGGGCACCCGTGCCCGCTCCGGCCCCCGTGGCGGCAGCCCGGTGGCGTCGGCCCGCCGCCTGCGCCACGCTGCCCGTACGGTACGCAACCCCTGAGCCGTCCCCATCGAACCGACCGACTTCACCGAACGCACCAGGTCACGACCGTCCATGCTGCTCACCCTGCCACCGACCGCACCCCCCGTGCGTGTCGTTCAACTGCCGTTCATCCGTGATCGGACCACATCTTCACGACAGGGACTATGTGGGGGACACCCTGGTGCAGGAGTCGATCACATGGCATCGTCCCTGTCAGCCGCGTCACGCGCACACCCCAGCACGTGCGCGGAGACGCACACGACGCGCACAGTCCGGGAGCCGCCCCATGTCGACCGTGAACCCCCAGCCGCTCTGGCAGCCGGATCCGGAACGTATCGCCCAGGCACGGATCACCCAGTTCCAGGCGTGGGCCGCCGAGCACCACGGCGCCCCCGCCGAAGGGGGCTACGCGGCGCTGCACCGCTGGTCCGTGGACGAGCTGGACACCTTCTGGAAAGCGGTCACGGAGTGGTTCGACGTCCGTTTCTCGACCCCCTGCGCGCGCGTGCTGGGCGACCGCTCGATGCCGGGCGCCCAGTGGTTCCCCGGCGCGACCCTGAACTACGCCGAGCACGCGCTGCGCGCGGCCGCGTCCCGCGCGGACGAACCGGCCCTCCTGCACGTCGACGAGATCCATGACCCGCGCCCCGTCACCTGGACCGAGCTGCGCCGCCAGGTCGGCTCCCTCGCGGCCGAGCTGCGCTCTCTGGGAGTGCGTCCCGGAGACCGAGTCAGCGGCTACCTCCCGAACATCCCGCAGGCCGTCGTCGCCCTCCTCGCCACCGCGGCCGTGGGCGGCGTGTGGACCTCCTGCGCGCCCGATTTCGGCGCCCGCAGCGTCCTCGACCGCTTCCAGCAGGTCGAACCGGTCGTCCTGTTCACCGTCGACGGTTACCGCTACGGCGGCAAGGAGCACGACCGCCGCGACGTCGTCGCCGAACTGCGCCGCGAACTGCCCACCCTGCGCGCCGTCGTGCACGTCCCCCTGCTCGGCACCGACGCCCCCGAGGGCGCACTGGACTGGGCGGCCCTCACCTCCGCGGACACGGAACCGGTCTTCGAGCAGGTGCCCTTCGACCACCCGCTGTGGGTGCTCTACTCCTCCGGTACCACCGGACTGCCCAAGGCGATCGTCCAGTCCCAGGGCGGCATCCTCGTCGAGCACCTCAAGCAGCTCGGCCTGCACTGCGACCTGGGCCCGGAGGACCGCTTCTTCTGGTACACCTCGACCGGCTGGATGATGTGGAACTTCCTCGTCTCCGGCCTGCTGACCGGAACGACGATCGTCCTGTACGACGGCAGCCCCGGCTACCCGGACACGGGCGCCCAGTGGCGGATCGCCGAACGGACCGGCGCCACCCTCTACGGCACCTCCGCCGCCTACGTCATGGCCTGCCGCAAGGCCGGCGTGCACCCCGCGCGCGACTTCGACCTCTCGGCGGTGCAGTGCGTCGCCACCACCGGATCCCCCCTGCCCCCCGACGGCTTCCGCTGGCTGCACGACGAGGTCCGCGACGACCTGTGGATCGCCTCCGTCAGCGGCGGCACGGACGTGTGCTCCTGCTTCGCCGGAGCCGTACCGACCCTCCCCGTCCACGTGGGCGAGCTGCAGGCACCCGGCCTGGGCACCGACCTGCAGTCCTGGGACCCGAACGGCAACCCCCTCATCGACGAGGTCGGCGAACTCGTCGTCACCAACCCCATGCCGTCCATGCCCATCCACTTCTGGAACGACCCCGACGGCAGCCGCTACCACGACAGCTACTTCGACACCTATCCCGGCGTATGGCGGCACGGCGACTGGATCACGATCACCTCCCGCGGCTCCGTCGTCATCCACGGCCGCTCCGACTCCACGCTCAACCGCCAGGGGGTCCGCATGGGGTCGGCCGACATCTACGAGGCCGTCGAACGACTCCCGGAGATCAAGGAGTCCCTCGTCATCGGCATCGAACAGCCCGACGGCGGCTACTGGATGCCCCTGTTCGTGCACCTGGCACCGGGAGCCGTCCTCGACGACGACCTGCTGGCCCGCATCAAGCAGACCATCCGCGAGCAACTGTCGCCCCGCCACGTCCCCGACGAGATCATCGAGGCGCCCGGCATCCCCCACACCCTCACCGGAAAGCGCATCGAGGTACCGGTCAAGAGGCTCCTCCAGGGCACCCCCCTGGAGAAGGCGGTCAACCCGGGATCCATCGACGACCTCGACCTGCTCACCTTCTACGAGGACCTGGCCCGCAAGCGCGCCTGACCGTCACAGCCCTCTCCGCACGCCGTTGTCAGTGCCGCCGGTTACTGTGAGTGAGCATTGATCGACCGTGCGGAGGGGGACACATGGGGCACACCGACCACCGAACCCTGCGACGCGTACTGCGCCGCGAAATCGCAGGCACCATCGGCCTGCTGACCGACGAGCACGACTTCCGGGCCATGCGGCGCTACCGGAGCTTCGCCTTCGACGACCACGCCACCTACCTCGAACACGTGGAGGCCCTCCTCAGGACACGCGCACTGCAGGGAAGCCACACCACCCTGGCCCTCTTCGACCCCGACGAGTACACCGAGTTCTGCAGGAAGACGGGGATCGACCCCGACAACCGGACCAGCCGCACACGGTTCACGGCCGAGATCGCGGCCACCGGACCCACGGTCCTCTACGAGGGCCAGCCCCTGGCCGACCTGCTGCCCGCCCTCGTCGACGAGGCCGTTCGCCAAGCGACCTGGGAGTACGCGGCCGCGCTGCTCGCCCGCCTCGGTCCCTGCGCCTCGTGCGGCGAGGACCTGGGCCGCGCCGCCTTCGCCCGCGCCTCCCATCTCCTCGCCCGCATCCTCGACACGGCTCCGCCCGGGGACCGGCACCTCGTGTGCAGCGTCTCCGGACCGCCCGAGACCCTCATCGCGGTCCTGCACGCCGACGACATCGCCGGCCGCATGGACCTGGACGAGACCGAAGCCCTCGAGTTCACCACCGTCCTGGCCGTCGGTCTCGCCACCGAGAACCCCGGCGGACTGGTCATGCGGATCAGCGCCCCCGGCACCCGCGACCGTGTCCACGGCTGGCGCCTGCGCGCCTACGGCCTCGAACCCCTCACCGCCGGAGAGGTCTTCGACGCCTACTGCACCGACGCCGAAACCGGAGACCTCATCCCGCCGGAGTCCGACGTCGACTACTGCGAGCCGCCCGACCTCGGGGAAGAGGGTCCGGGCCCGGCCCACCCCCACTGAACCGCGGAGCCGAAGAGGGGCGCCCCACCGCGGGTGGGCGCCCCTCCGGAGAACCGGCGACCTACCGGCCCTGTCCGGCTACTCGCCCGAGAGCACCGCCTGCGCGGCGTCGCGGGCCTCCTCGGCGCTGTCCGCCGCCCGGGCCGCCGCGGCGGCCCGCTCACACTGCGCCAGCGTGAACTTCGCCAGCGCCGCCCGCACATAAGGAATGGACGCCGCACCCATGGAGAGAGAGGTGACTCCCAGACCGGTCAGCACACAGGCGAGCAACGGGTCCGACGCGGCCTCACCGCAGACACCGCAGCTCTTTCCCTCGGCCTTCGCCGCTTCCGCGGACAGCGCCACCAGGTCGAGCAGCGCGGGCTGCCAGGGATCCTGCAGCCGGGAGACCGCGCCCACCTGGCGGTCGGCGGCGAAGGTGTACTGCGCGAGGTCGTTGGTACCCAGCGACAGGAACTCCACCTCCTGCAGGATCGAGCGCGCCCGCAGCGCGGCCGAAGGGATCTCGACCATCGCACCGAACTTCGCCCGCAACCCCGCCGCACGGCACGCGTCCGCGAAAGCCCGGGCATCGGCCCGGTCCGCGACCATCGGGGCCATGACCTCGAGGTGGACGGGCAGTCCCTCCGCGGCCTTCGCCAGTGCCGTCAGCTGGGTGCGGAGCACCTCGGGGTGGTCGAGCAGCGTGCGCAGACCACGCACGCCCAGCGCCGGGTTCGGCTCGTCGGCCGGGGTGAGGAAGTCCAGCGGCTTGTCCGCCCCCGCGTCCAGCACACGCACCACCACACGGCCCTCGGGGAACGCCTCGAGCACCTGACGGTACGCCGTGACCTGCTTCTCCTCGGAAGGAGCGTTCTCGTTGTCGTCCAGGAAGAGGAACTCCGTACGGAAGAGACCCACGCCCTCCGCACCCGCCTCGACGGCGGCAGCCACATCCGCCGGGCCGCCTATGTTCGCCAGCAACGGCACCTTGTGGCCGTCGGCGGTCGCGCCGGGGCCGGTCGACGCCGCCAGCGCCGCCCTGCGCTCGGCCGCCGCCGCCTCGAGCTGAGACTTCTTTTCCTCGCTCGGGTTCACGAAGATCTCGCCGGTGCTGCCGTCGACCGCTATCACGGTGCCCTCGACGAGTTCGCCGGCACCCGGCAGGGCGACCACGGCAGGAACACCCAGCGCACGCGCCAGGATCGCGCTGTGGCTGGTGGGCCCGCCCTCCTCGGTCACGAAACCGAGCACCAGAGTCGGGTCCAGCAGCGCCGTGTCCGCAGGAGCGAGATCCCGGGCCACGAGAACGTACGGCTCGTCGCTGTCCGGCACACCCGGCATCGGCACCCCGAGCAGCCGCGCGACGATGCGGTTCCGCACGTCGTCGAGGTCGGCCACACGGCCCGCCAGATACTCCCCGGCACCCGCCAGCAGCTCGCGGTACGCGGCGAACGCGTCGTACACGGCACGTTCAGCGGTGCTGCCGACGGCGATACGCCGCTCCACGTCCGTCATCAGCTCGGGGTCCTGGGCCATCATGGCCTGAGCCTCGAGCACCGCCTGGGCCTCGCCGCCCGCCAGATTGCCGCGTGCCATCAGATCGGCGGCCACGGCTTCCACGGCCTTGCGGGCGCGCCCCTGTTCGCGCTCCGCCTCCTCCGCCGGGATCTGCTTGGCCGGCGGCTCGAGCACCGCCGTCCCCATGTGTCGAACCTCGCCGATCGCCACACCGTGGCTCACACCGACGCCTCGCAGCATTGTCTCCATCTCACCCGTCTCCGATAGTGCGGCGGCTCCCGCTGCCGCGTTGGTCGTCCTACTCGCCGTCCAGGACGGCACCGGTGTCACTTCCAGAGGAAGAGACTGTCGCCGACCTTCACATCGCCGTCGTCACGAAGCTCGGAAAGAGCGTCCGCCGTGGCCTCGAGAGCCACGACCGGGCACACCGGGGACTTCCCGGCGGCCTCGACGGCAGCCGGGTCCCAGCGCACGATGCCCTGACCGCGCGTGACGGTGTCGCCCTTGTTGACGAGCAGCTCGAAACCTTCACCGTTGAGCTGCACGGTGTCGATACCGAGGTGGGTGAGCACACCGTGCCCGCTCTCGTCGACGACGACGAACGCGTGCGGGTGCAGAGAGACGATGACGCCATCCACGGGGGAGACGGCCTCGGAGGGCTCCCGTACGGGGTCGATCGCTGTACCCGGGCCGACCATGGCCCCGGAGAAGACCGGGTCGGGCACGGACGCCAGTCCGATGGCCCGTCCTGCAAGCGGGGACGTCACGGTGGTCATGGGAAGCCTCCCAGGGGTGGAGATCTACAGGGGCGTCGTCACTGTTCCGTGCCGGACGGCGCACTGTTGAGCAGCGTATGTCATATGACGTACCGGTTCCGGGCGACAGGTCCAGATCAGAGGTCTAGACCACCTAGCCTAATGGATTTGCGTACGGTCCGCGACCCCGTGTAGAGTCGTACTCCTGCTTGGGGGACCGAGCGGCGCGGTGAGCGCCCCCGCCCCGGCAGCAACTCAACTCGTTCAGATCCTAACTTTGGATCTCCTCCTGCATGTCTGCAGGACGGTGGTCAGGGGGACGGAAAAACACTGGTAGAGTTGAGAACACCGAAGGGAAGCGCCCGGAGGAAAGCCCGAGAGGGTGAGTACGAAGGAAGCGTCCGTTCCTTGAGAACTCAACAGCGTGCCAAAAGTCAAC
>NZ_JACHJI010000007.1 GCF_014203535.1 Streptomyces griseomycini | reverse complement strand
CGGTTACATTCCGAACCCGGAAGCTAAGCCTTACAGCGCCGATGGTACTGCAGGGGGGACCCTGTGGGAGAGTAGGACGCCGCCGAACAATTCTTGAGGGAAGACCCCCGCACCGTACGGTGCGGGGGTCTTCTGCGTTTCAGGGCGGGATTCAGGACGGCTCGACCAGTCTCGTGTCGTAGGCCAGGATCACTGCCTGGATCCTGTCCCGGGAGCCCGTCTTGGCGAGGATGCGGCCCACATGGGTCTTCACCGTCGACTCCGCGAGGTGGAGGCGGGTGGCGATCTCCGTGTTGGTCCAGCCCTTGCCGATGACCGTGAGGATCTCGCGTTCGCGGTCGGTGAGGGAGGCCAGGCGGGGGTCGGGGAGAGGGGTGCCGGACCTGGCGGGGGCCGGGGTGGTCGTCGGGAGGCGGTGGGCGTAGGCGTCGAGGAGCCGGCGGGTCAGGCTCGGGGCGACGACCGCGTCTCCCGTGGCCACGGAGCGGATGCCGGAGAGGAGTTCCTCCGGCTGGGCGTCCTTGATGAGGAAGCCGGAGGCGCCCGCGCGCAGGCCGGCGTAGGCGTACTCGTCGAGGTCGAAGGTCGTGAGGATCAGGACGCGGGTGCGGTCGCCCGTGGCGACGATGCGGCGGGTGGCCTCGATGCCGTCGAGGCCGGGCATGCGGATGTCCATCAGGACCACGTCGGGGTGCAGTTCGGCCGTCATGCGGACCGCTTCGGCGCCGTTCGCCGCCTCGCCCAGGACCGTCATGTCGTCCTGGCTCTCCAGCAGCATGCGGAAGCCGAAGCGCTGGAGCGGCTGGTCGTCGGCGATGAGGACGGTGGTCACTGCGGGCTTTCCTCCGGGAGGTGCAGGTGGACGCGCCAGCCCCGTTCGGGGTGGGGGCGTGGGCCGGCCTCAAGTGTGCCGCCGTACAGGGCGGTTCGCTCGCGCATTCCCGGAAGGCCGCGGCCGTCGGCCGGGGCGGCCGCCCCGGGGTCGCCCGTGTCGGTGACGGTGACCGTGACGGCGCCCTTGTCGCCGTAGGAGAGGGCGATCTCGGCGGTGGCGTTCGGGCCGGCGTGCTTGAGGGTGTTGGTGAGGGCTTCCTGGATGACGCGGTAGACGGTGAGCTGGCGGCCCGCGGGAAGGGAGGGCCGGCCCTCGACCGTGGTGTGGACGGGGAGGCCCGCGGTGCGGACGCCGTCGAGGAGCTGGTCGAGGTCGGTGAGGGCGGGCTGAGGGGTCAGCTCGGCGGGGTGGGTCGTCCCGTCGTCCCGGAGGACGTCGAGGAGGCGGCGCAGTTCGTCGAGGGCCTGGCGGCTGGTGGTGGCGATGGCGTCCAGGGCCTGGGCGGCGCGTTCCGGGGACTTGGCGGCCGCGTACTTGCCGCCGTCGGCCAGGCCCGTGATGACGGAGAGGTTGTGGCCGATGATGTCGTGCATCTCGCGGGCGATGCGGGCGCGTTCGGCGGCGGCCGCCAGTTGGGCCTGCTGGTCGCGTTCGATCTCGAGGCGGCGGGCGCGGTCCTCCAGGGCCGCGGTGTGGTCATGCCGGGAGCGGACCGTGATGCCGATGAGCACTGCCACGACGATGGACGTCAGGTGGGAGCCGACCTGCTGGTTCCACTCGCCCTCGCCGTACCGGGCGACCGAGACGAGGACCGGGGCGGTCGTGAGGGCCGTCGCCCACCACAGGGCGCGCAGCGGGAGGCGCAGCGCGATGTGGAAGACGACGAGCAGTTGGAGCAGGGCCGCCTGGAGGAGGGCGCCGGTCCACGCGTTGGCCAGGGCGAACGGGGCCATGGCGAGGAGGACGGTGCCGGGGTGGGTGCGGCGCCAGAACAGGGGGACCGACAGGCCGAGGCTCAGGGTGAGGACGAGCCAGCCGGGGACGTCGAGGTTGGGGGCGGTGGTGCGCCAGCCTCCGCCGGCGTAGTCGACGAGGGCGGCCGTCACCCAGAAGCCGGCGCACTGCAGGTCCCACAGCAGCGGGTGGCGCCGGTCGAAGGCGCGTACCCGCCGGCTGATGCGCTGGACGTGCTCGGTGAGGGGATCCGCCCGTCGTTCTTCCGTCTCCTCCGTCACGGGCTCCATGATGCGGGGCGGGGGTGTCATGCGTCCCGGCGCCCGAGGGAGGTCGCGGCGGCGGCCGCGACCCCGCGGCCGGCCACCTCCACCAGCCCGGTGAGCCCCGGCACCTGCTCGATCCGGCTCTTCGGGACGCCGTGGGAGCGGGCGAGGACGCGCAGGTGCGGGCGGGCGGCGTGGGAGCGGCCGCCGACGGCGGTCCGTCCGCCGCAGCGCCTGGTGGGTTCCTGGGCCGTGATCATGCTTCGATGCTCGTCCGTGCGGGGGCGGCCGGCGTCGGACCGCGGGCGGTATTCGGGGTGAGGGCCGTGGTACCCCGGTACTACGGTGGCCGGCATGAGGAGCACACCCCGTGAGGACTATGCGATCAGGCCGGTGCGTGCCGAGGAGTGGCCCGCCGCCAAGGAGTTGCGGCTGACGGCGTTGCGGGATCCGGTGGCGCACCTCGCGTTCCTGGAGAGTTACGAGGACGCGGCGGGACGGCCCGACTCCTATTGGCAGGAGCGGACGGCGAGGGGCGCGGAGAGCGCGGGGGACGCGAGCGGGGTGCGGCAGTTCGTCGCCGAGGCGGCGGACGGGACCTGGGTGGGCACGGTCGCCGTGCTGATCGAGGAGGCCGGGGCGACGGACTGGGCCGGGTTCCCCGTCGAGCGGCGGCAGGGGCACCTCGTCGGGGTGTACGTGGCGCCCGGGCACCGGGGGAGCGGACTGACCGGGGCGTTGTTCGACGCCGCGCTGGAGTGGGCGTGGGGGCGCGGGGTGGAGCGGGTGCGGCTCATCGTGCATCCGCAGAACGCGCGGGCGCTGGGTTTCTACCGCAAGGCGGGGTTCGTGGAGAGCGGGGTGACCGTGCCGTTGGCGGGGAAGCCGGACGAGCACGAGCTGGAGATGGTCGTCGAGCGCCCGCGGTCAGACCGGTAGTTCGTCGTGCGGCCAGCGGGCGCGGCCCTGTTCGCGGGACCGGAGCAGGGCCAGGGTCGGCATGCCCCGGTCCGCCCCGGTGGCCAGCAGCTCCGGGAGCCGGGGAAGCGGAGCCACGGCCGCGACGTCGTCCAGGACGAGGGTGAGTGGTGGGTCGAGCCGACCGGAGGATGACCGTTCGGCCATGCGCCGGCCGTGCTCGACCACGTGCGAGGCGAGGGCCGTCAGCAGGGGCATCGCACCCGGGCTGGTGCGAGGGTCCTCGATGGATTCGCCCACTACGTAAAGCGTTCCCCCTTCTTGGATGAAGGAATCCAAGGCGAGGGCATCGGTTCGGTTGGGAGTGCAGGCCTCGCGGACGTTGACCGTGGACAGGGCGGACAGCGCGCGGGTGGTCAGCTGCTGGGCCATGTCCCGGCGCTCGGGGTGGGCGGTGAGGGCCGCTTCGAGTTCGCCCGCGGCGCCGGGTGCGGCCTTGGGGTGGGTGCGCAGGACGCGTACGGCGTCCTGGACCTGGGTGCCCTGGGCCCAGCGGTGGACGTGGCGGACGGTGCGGCCGTCGACGGCGGCGGCGTGCAGATAGCTCCGCAGGAGGAGTTCGGCGGTGTCGCCGACGGCCTGGTCGAGGCGTGAGGTGGGGCGGACGGGGGCGAGGAGCGCCGCCGCGCGTGCGGCGGCGGTGTGTCTCTCCTCGCAGCCCGTGGTGGGGGACCAGTGGAGGCGGGCCGGGGTGTCGCAGAGGTGGGTGGGGTCGTAGAGGTGGACGGGGCCCAGCTTGGCCCGGGCGTCCTTGGTGTCGTGCCAGAGCGTGGGGTTCGAGGTGAGGACGAGGGCGGGGCCCGCCGCGTCCCGTACGGCTCGGGTCGCGGTGGTGCGGCGGGCGTCCGGGGGGCCGTACTGCACCGAGCCTTCGGCGCGGTTCGTCTCCCACCCGCCCACCGGTTCCCCCGCGGACAGGAAGGCGGGTGCCGCTGTGCGCGGTGCCGTCGTCTGCCGGGACTCCGGTTCCGGTGCCGTCCTCGGCAGGGGCACCTCGTGCTGTGCCGGTGCCGAGGACGGCGCCGGTTCCGGCGGTGCGGCTGCCGCCGCTGTCCGGTCCGGTGCCGGTGCCGGTGTCCGCTCCGCGCGGCGTCGGGCGCGTACCGCCCTCCAGCGGGCCAGCGTGCCCATGACGAACACGGCCAGGACGGTCAGCAGCATCAGCTGGCTGATGAACAGGCCCCAGAACAGGCCGTAGCCCGAGAGGTCGGCCGCCGGCGTCCCGGGCCAGGCGGCGGGGAGGTCGTGCGGTTCGGCGACGAGGTGGCGCATGGCCAGGGGGGTGCGGGCGAAGGTGACGCCGGACGGCCAGGAGCCGTGGGCGAAGAGACCGGCGAGGCCCGTGGCCGTCCACACCAGCAGGGTCATGCCGAGGAGGAACGCGATGAGGCCGATCAGCAGCCCGTCCGGGATGCCGCCCTGGCCGGTCCGGTCGTGCCCGCGGTGATCGTCCGGTCTCACGCGTCCTCCCCGTACTCCCTCATCCCCGTGCCACCCCTGTGCCGTCCCTACGCCACCGTCGACTCGGAGTCCCCGACGTGCTGTTCCACGAAGGCCGCCGCGCGCTCCTCCGCCTCCCGTTCGGCGGCGCGCAGGGCGTCGTCGGACAGGTCGGCGGAGGACTCGGTCATCGCGCGGTCGGTGAAGACCAGCGGGCGTTCGGTCTCGGTGACCAGGTGTTTGACCACCTGGACGTTGCCGTTGACGTCCCAGACGGCGATGCCGGGGGTGAGGGTCGGGATGATCTCCACGGCCCAGCGGGGCAGGCCCAGGACCCGGCCGGTCGCCCTCGCCTCGTCCGCCTTCTGGGCGTAGATGGTGCGGGTCGAGGCCATCTTCAGGATGGCCGCCGCCTCCTTCGCGGCCGCTCCGTCCACCACGTCGGACAGGTGGTGGACGACCGCGACGAAGGACAGGCCGAGCCGACGGCCGAACTTCAGCAGGCGCTGGAACAGCTGGGCGACGAACGGGCTGTTGATGATGTGCCAGGCCTCCTCGACCAGGAAGATGCGCTTCTTCCGGTCGGGGCGGATCCAGGTGTGCTCCAGCCACACGCCGACGATCGCCATCAGGATCGGCATGGCGATGGAGTTGCGGTCGATGTGGGACAGGTCGAAGACGATCAGCGGCGCGTCCAGGTCGATGCCGACGGTCGTGGGGCCGTCGAACATGCCGCGCAGGTCACCGTCGACCAGGCGGTCCAGGACGAGGGCGACGTCCAGGCCCCAGGCCCGTACGTCGTCTATGGCGACGTTCATCGCCTCCGCCGACTCCGGTTCGGGGTGGCGCAGTTGCTCGACGATGTCGGAGAGGACCGGCTGGCGTTCGACGATGGTCTCGTTGACGTAGGCGTGGGCGACCTTGAGCGCGAAGCCGGAGCGCTCGTCCAGGCCGTGGCCCATCGCGACCTCGATGATGGTCCGCAGCAGGGCCAGCTGCCCGGTCGTCGTGATCGACGGGTCGAGCGGGTTGAGCCGGATGCCGTGGTCCAGGGCGGCCATCGGGTCCAGCCGGATGGGGGTGATCCCCAGTTCCTGCGCGATGAGGTTCCACTCGCCGACGCCGTCCTCGCCCTGCGCGTCCAGGACGACGACCTGGCGGTCGCGGAAGCGCAGCTGGCGCAGGACGTACGTCTTCTCCAGGGCCGACTTGCCGTTTCCCGACTCCCCGAGGACCAGCCAGTGGGGGGCGGGGAGCTGCTGGCCGTAGAGCTGGAAGGGGTCGTAGATGTAGCCCTTGCCGGAGTAGACCTCGCGGCCGATGATGACGCCGGAGTCGCCGAGGCCGGGCGCGGCGGTCGGCAGGTAGACCGCCTGTGCCTGGCCCGTGGACGTGCGCACCGGCAGCCGGGTCGTCTCGACCTTCCCGAAGAGGAAGGACGTGAAGGCGTCGGTGACGACGGACAGCGGATCCCGCATCTTGAGCTCAGCCCCTACCTTCGAATGCCGGTGGCGAACGGGAGTGTGTTCACGAAGGCCCGGTGGTGCTCGCGGTCGCACCACTCCAGTTTCAGGTACGACTTGCCGGCCGAGGCCCGTATGGTCCGCTTGTCGCGGGCCAGGGCCTCGGGGGAGCGGGAGGAGACGGTGATGTAGCCGACCAGGTTGACGCCGGCCGCGCCGCTGGCGAGGTCCTCGCCGCGCTGGTCGAGGCGGCTGTGGGCGGCGATGTCGCGCGGGTCGACGGTGCGGTTCATCTTGGCGGCGCGGGACGCCTCCGCCGCGTCGTTGGTCTTCTCGGTCAGCATGCGTTCGATGGCGATCTCGGTGGGTTCGAGGTCCATCGTGACGGCGACCGTGCGGATGACGTCCGGGGTGTGGACGAGGAGCGGGGCCAGGAAGTTGACGCCCACCGGGGTCATCGGCCACTCCTTGATCCAGGCGGTGGCGTGGCACCACGGGGCGCGGGTCGTGGACTCGCGGGTCTTGGCCTGGAGGTAGGTCGGCTCCATGGCGTCCAGCTCGGCCGGCCAGGCGTTGCGCTTGCTCATCGCCTGGATGTGGTCGATCGGGTGGTCCGGGTCGTACATGGAGTGGATCAGCGAGGACAGCCTGCTCTGGCCGAGCGGCTGCCGCACGCGGATGTCGGCCTCCTGGAGCCGGGAGCAGATGTCGGTCAGCTCGCGGGCCATGACGACGGCGAGCCCGGCGTCGCGGTCCACCTTGCCGCCGCCCTGGCCGCGCATGGCCCGCGCCATGGCGTTGGCCTCGGAGGCCAGCTCCCGCGTGTAGTGCATGCAGGCGACGAGGTACGCGCGGTGCTGCTCGCTGCTGGTCGACACCATCGACTGCAGCTGGTCGTACGACTGCTGCAGCCACGCCGGCGCCCGGTCGTCGCCGCGCACGGCGACGTCCTTGGCGTGGGCGTCGGGGTCGGCGGGCAGGGTGCGGGCGAGCATCTGGAGGCGGGTGACGAAGCCGTCGCCGTTGGCGACGTGCTTGAGCAGGGTGCCGAAGCGGTCGACGAGGGCCTCCTGGTCCTCGGAGTCGCGCAGGCCGACGCCGGGGCCCTCGATCTCGATGGCGGCGGTGACGGTCTTGCGGTCCGCGTGCAGCAGGACGGCGATCTCGTCCGGCCCGAAGGGCGCGGAGAGCCAGGTGATCCGTCCGATGCCGGGCGGCGGCCCGATCTCCACCTCGCGTCCGTCCAGCCGGGTGCCGGCCTCGGCGGCACCGGAGCGGTAGGTGGTGCCCCGGCGCACGGTGCGCTTGTAGCTGCGGTTGATCTCGAACCACTTGTAGAAGGTGCGGCCCCTGTAGGGCACGTACACCGCGGCCAGCGCCAGCATCGGCAGGCCGACGAGGAGCACGATCCGCACGGTCAGGACGGGGACGAGGAGTCCGCACATCATGCCGAGGAACGCGCCCACGACGATCAGTGCGATCTCTCCGGTCTCGCGATTGCGGCCGACGATCGCGTTCGGCCGGGCGCGGCCGATCAGATACGTACGGCGGGGCGTGACCGGATGGGACAGGTGGGACTCGGTCGTCAACGCCCTTCACCTCCCGTGCGGTTGGTACTGCTGTTGCGGGTGCTGCTGGCGTGGGGTGTGTTCACCGGGCTGCTGCTCGAGCGGGGTGCGGGTGCGGCGGAGGGGACGGATCCGCCGCCGGACGTGCGCGAGCTGTGCGCGGCGACTCCGCCGGAGGCGGGGTTGGAGGGGCGCGGGCCGGAGGACTGGACGCCTCCGCCGCCGTTGTGGTCGGTCCGGCTGCTGTGGGTCTTGATGCCCTGCGCGACCAGGGTCGCCGGGGAGCTGATGACCGCGGCGGCCTTGCCCTCGGCGCCCTGCATGATGCGGTTGTTGCGGGATCCGGCGATCTCGTCGCCGAAACCGGGGACGAAGCGGTAGATCATGGCGGAGGCGAAGATGGCGAGCAGGATGATCGCCAGTCCGGAGACGACGGCGGAGAAGGCGTCCGGTCCGTCGTCGGCGGACAGGGCCCCGGCGAGGCCGAGCACGATCACGATGACCGGCTTCACGAGGATCACCGCGATCATGATGCCCGCCCAGCGGCGGACGTGGCCCCACAGGTTCTTGTCGACGAGGCCCGCGTAGACGACGGTGCCGAGGAGGGCGCCGACGTAGAGCAGGGCGGCGCGGATGACCAGCTCCAGCCAGAGGACGCCGGCGGCGAGGATGGAGACCAGGGAGACGACGATCAGCATGATCGGGCCGCCGCCGATGTCCTCGCCCTTCTCGAGGGCGGCGGAGAAGGTGCCGAAGAAGGTGTCCGTCTGGTCGCCGGTCGCCTTCGCGAGGACGTCGGTGACGCCGTCGGTGGCCGAGACGACGGTGTAGAGGATCAGCGGGGTGAAGGCCGAGGCGAGCACGGTCAGCCAGAGGAAGCCGATGGCCTCGGAGAGGGCGGTGGTGAAGGGGACGCCCCGCACCGCCCGCTTGGCGACCGCGAGCAGCCAGAGGAGGAGGGTGAGGATCGTCGACGCGGCGAAGACGACGGCGTACTGCTTGAGGAACGTGTCGTTGGTGAAGTCGACTTCCGCGGTCTCCTGCACGGCGGCGCTGAGCTTCTCGACGGTCCAGGAGGCGGCGTCGGCGCAGCCCTTCGCCAGGGAGGCGAGGGGGTCGAGGGTGGTGGAGGGGTCGTTGAGGGTGCCGCTGGTTCCTTCACGGCTTCCGCTGCCTTCGCCTCGTTCGCAGTAGTCCTTGGCGGGGCCGTGGATCAGGTCGCAGGGGTCGTTGCTCTCCGTCGGCGTCGGCGTAGGCGTCGGCGTCGGCGTGGGCGCAGCGACGGCATGCGTAGCGGAGAGGACGGCTGTCGCCTGTACGGCCGCGACGACGCCGGTCAGTCCGAGTAGGCGGCGGTTAGCGGGCATACGTGAACCCTCCATACTCCTCGACGGCCTTTGCCATCTCGTCGGCGCTGGAAGCCCGCTGATCGCCGGGAACCGGCGCTGGGCCATCCTTCTGGGAATGGGTCACGATCTTCCAGTCGTCGTCGGTCCACTCGAGCTGCATGGTGATGGTGAACCAGCTGTTGGTGACTGGGTTGGTGGAACTTTCGCCCGCGAGGCCCAGGAGGCCACTGCACCAGACCTCGACCGTCGCGGTGTCGGCGGACGACTCGGTGACCTTGGTACCGATCGGGTTCGTGCGTGAGACGAACGTGAAGCCCTTCGGCGTGGTGCCGTCCTCGTTCAGGCCCACGTTCTTGTTGAACTCCGGCGTGTACGCCTTGTCCAGCGTCACCTCGAAGTCCGTGACACGGGCGGGGACGATGATCGCCTGCAGTATGGCGTCACGCCGGGCCTTGTCGAACATCTCGGCGGAGCCGAGCACCACCGCGTAGTTCGCCGCCGCGCTCTCCGCCCCCTGGCGGTCATGGGTGAAGCCCGAGGGGATCCCCGCCGACTTCGAGGCCACCGGCTTCTTCCCCGAAGGGGCCGTCGCCGCCGCCTTGGGGGAGTCGCCGGAGTCGTCCGAGGAGGGGGAATCGTCTCCGCCGCGGTTCGCGAAGGCGATCGCGGCGATGAGGAGGACCACCACGCCGACGACCGTGACCAGGCTGCGCGACGACGAACGGCCGCCTCTGCGCGTGTGGCCGTACGGGTCGCCGCTCCTTTCCGGCAGGCGGGTGCGGGTCTGGCCCGTGCCGCCGTACCCACCGGAGGTCTCGTGCTCGTCTCCGAGACTCATGCCGCGTACGCCCCCTCAGCGTCGTGCGGAAACACCTCGTGCTCCGTGTACTCCACGTACGACGGTAGCCGTGCTGGTTCCCGCGCGGGCGCGGTGTGGTGACTGGACATCAGGGAAACGCAACCTCAGTCGGTGGGCACGACGGGCGGGTGGGATGGAGGAGGAGCCGGGCGTGCCCGGTCGGGACCGATGGGGTGGGCGGGCCTACACGGCCATGCCGTACACGATGGTGAACAGCGTGCCGAGCGATCCGATGATGAAGACGCCCGTCAGTCCCGCGATGATGAGGCCCTTGCCCTGTTCGGCACTGAACGTGTCCCTCAACGCGGTGGCGCCGATGCGCTGTTTGGCCGCCCCCCAGATGGCGATGCCCAGGCAGATCAGGATGGCGACCGCCATGACCACCTCGATCATCACCTTGGCCTCGTTGCCCAGGCTGCCGAAGGGGCCCCAGTCCGGAGCGATCCCGCCGATAATGGTGTTGATGTCTCCCTCGTCGGCCGCAAAGAGCATGTAAGTCACCGCCCCTGTATGGGTAGTTCCGCATCCCCTGCGGGAGTGCAGAGGTCAGGCCTCATTCTCACCGACATTGTCGCTGTCGTATGTCGACTTGGCGTCATCCGTTGGCGGGTTTCGTACGAATAGCTTGCCACCGGCGCACGCCGGACTCCGGCAGGGGCGCGCTCCGGTGGGTGAAGAGTCGTATCGTCACTCTGTGTATCACGCGGAGTAACGCCGGGCAACGAGGTGGGTGTTCAGCGCGGTTTGAGTCCGTGCAGCAGGAGGTGGACCAACTCCTCCACGCCGCCGTGCTGGGACGCGTAGGCGGCCGACTTGTCGCCGGCCGTGAAGGTGGCGAGGCCGTGGAGCACGGCGCCTATGGCGATCGTCAGGTGCTCGGGGTCGCCCTCGACGATCTCGCCCCGCGCCTGTGCCTCGGCGACGACCCGGCCGATCAGGCCCACCGTGCGCTCGACGCCGTCGGCCATCAGCTCGGCGGATTCCGGGTCGTGCTTGCGGGCGTACATCAGCTCCAGCAGTTCCGCGTGGTCGGCCGCGAAGCCGAGGTAGGCGCGGGCCAGCGCGGTGAGGCGGGGCTGGAGGGGGAGGGCGGGGTCGTCGGCGGAGTCCAGGGCCCGGGCCAGGCGGTCGTAACCGCTCAGGGCGAGGGCGTCGAGCAGGGCCTGCTTGTCCTTGAAGTGGCGGCCGGGGGCGGCGTGGCTCACTCCGGCCTCGCGGGCCAGCTCGCGCAGCGACAGGGCGCCGACCCCCTTCTCCCGCAGGGTGCGCTCGGCGCCGGCGAGGAGGGCGGAGCGCAGGTCTCCGTGGTGGTAGGGGCGGCTCTCGGGCATGGGTCTCATCGTATCCCGATGTTGGCGGCGCCAGCTTTGTTGTCATTGACAGCATTGTTGGCGGCGTCTACTTTCGGTTCATGGCTGAGAAGAGCAAGCACGCATGGACCGCCACGCACCTGCCCGACCTCACCGGCCGGACCGTCGTCGTCACCGGGGCCAACAGCGGCATCGGCCGCACCACCGCGGACGCGCTCGCGCGGGCGGGGGCGCATGTCGTCCTGGCGGTACGCGACCCGGAGCGGGGGAGGGCCGCCGCCGCGGGCCTGTCCGGCAGCACCGAGGTGCGGCGTCTGGACCTGGCCGACCTCGCCTCGGTGCGGGAGTTCGCCGCCGGCTGGAGCGACCCGCTGTACGCCCTCGTCAACAACGCCGGCGTGATGATGCTGCCGAGGCGGCGCACCGAGGACGGCTTCGAGATGCAGTTCGGGACCAACCACCTGGGCCACTTCGCCCTCACCAACCTGCTGCTGCCGCACGTCACCGACCGCGTCGTGACCCTGTCCTCCAGCGCCCACCGCTGGGGCGGCGCCACCATCGAGTTCGACGACCTGGACCTGACCGCCCGCTACACCCCGCAGCGCGCCTACGCCCAGTCCAAGCTGGCGAACCTCCTGTTCACCCTGGAACTCCAGCGGCGCCTGTCGGAGGCCGGTTCCCCGGTCCGCGCGCTCGCGGCCCACCCCGGGTACGCCGCGACCAACCTCCAGAGCCACACGGCTAACCCGGTGGTGCGTGGCGTCCTGAAGGTCACCAACAGGTTCCTCGCGCAGGACGACAGGGCCGGTGCGCTGCCGACGCTCTACGCCGTGACGCAGGACCTCCCCGGGGCGAGCTACGTCGGTCCGGACGGGTTCGCGGAGGCCCGCGGGGTGCCGACCCTGGTCGGTCGCTCCCGGGCGGCGAGCGACCCGCACGCGGCGCGGCGGCTGTGGGGGGTGTCGGAGGAACTGACGGGCGTGCGGTTCCCGCTGGCCGTGGGGGCGGACTCCTGAGCGCCGCCCGGTGGAGCAGGGGCTGCCGTCCGGCTCCCGGACGGCAGCGGCCCGCACCGGGCCGACGCGACCGGCCGTCACTCCCGTCACGTGATCACACCGGACGGCGGACGCCGCCTCTACACTGACGTGCGGCGGCGGACTCCCGGACGGTGAGAGGCGGTTGACGGTGCGTAAGTTCTGGATCGCGACGGGCCTCGCCGTCAGCTCCGCGCTCGCCTTCGTCATGCTGCTCGTCGTCGGCGTCTACGTCGTCGCCGGGAACCTCGTCAACGGGGTCGGCGGCGGGGCGGCGAAGACGCTCGCCAAGGGGACCGTGCCGGCCGCGTACCAGGCGCTCGTGCAGAAGTGGGGCAACCTCTGCCCGGCCATCAACCCGGCGCTGCTCGCCGCCCAGCTCTACCAGGAGAGCGGGTTCAACCCGAGGGCGCAGAGCCACGCGGCGGCGCAGGGCATCGCGCAGTTCATCCCCGGGACCTGGGCCACGCACGGGATCGACGGGGACGGGGACGGGGACCGCGACGTGTGGGACCCGGAGGACGCGATCCCGTCGGCGGCGCAGTACGACTGCACGCTCGCGTCCTACGTGAAGGACGTCCCCGGGAATCTGACCGAAAACATGCTGGCCTCGTACAACGCCGGGGCCTACGCGGTGATCAAGTACCGGGGCGTGCCGCCGTACGAGGAGACGCGGAACTACGTCAAGCGGATCACCGCGCTGGAGAAGAGCTTCGCCGCACCGGTCGGCCGCGTCGACCCCTCCCGGCAGGCCGCCGGCGCCATCGCCTACGCGCAGAAGAAGCTCGGCACGCCCTACCTCTGGGGCGGCAACGGCACCGCTGAGCAGGGCGGACGCTTCGACTGCTCGGGTCTGACCAAGGCGGCGTACGAGAGCGTGGGGATCACGCTGCCGCGTGTCGCGAACGACCAGTACAACGCGGGGCCGCACCCGAAGCGGGAGGAACTGCTCCCGGGCGATCTGGTGTTCTTCTCGGACGACCCGACCAATTCGCGGGCCATCCGGCATGTGGGTATTTACGTCGGCGGTGGGTACATGATCGACGCGCCGCGCCCGGGTGCGGTGATCCGATTCGACCCGATCGACACGCCTGACTACTTTGGTGCCACCCGGGTCACCGAAGATGGCGCGAAAGCGCTCCCCACGACGGCGTGAGCGGAGCGTGAACCCACCCCCTGAGCTGCAGCGATGCATCTCTCTTCGATAACGTCTGCGTGATCATTCAGTGGAGTGTGGAACGTATCGACGGAGACCGTGCGTTCCTGTTGTCGTAGCCCGAGCGAACGAGCGGATCTACGAACCACGGGGGTGGAAGAGACGGCGTGCACGGCGTGCGCCGGGAGAGAGATGACGAAGGGGCCGCGCACCATGGCTGGACTCGCCGATTCCGGGTCGAACCCCGACGTCGACCTGCTCTACGACATCAACGGCCTCGCCAAGGCCGCGCCGACGTGGTTCGACCGGATCATGGAGTTCGTCGGCGAGTACGGACTGCTGTTCGCCGTGATGGGGATGATCCTGTGGTGCTGGTGGGGTGTCCGGCGGCGGGGCGGTGAGGACGCGGCGTCCTCCGTCGCGGCGCTGGTGTGGGCCCCGCTCGCGGCCGGCGTCGCCGTCCTGGTGAACGTGCCGATCCGGGGGTTCGTGGAGCGGCCCCGGCCGTTCAAGGACCACCAGGGGCTCGAGGTCCTCGTCGCGGGCAAGAACGACTACTCCTTCGTCAGCGACCACGCGACGCTCACCATGGCGCTCGCGGTGGGGCTGTTCCTGGCCAACCGGAAGTTCGGGCTCGTCGGCCTCGTGCTCGCCCTGTTCGCGGGCTTCTGCCGCGTCTACATGGGCGTGCACTACCCGACGGACGTCGTCGGCGGACTCGCGCTCGGCACGGCGGTCGCGCTGCTGCTGTCGCCGCTCGCCATGGCGCTGCTGACGCCGGTCATGCGGGCGATCGAACGGTCGCCGCGGGCCGGGTGGCTGATCTCGGCGCGGGGGCGGAACGACGCGCAACGGAACGCGGTGGTCCCGGGGACCCGGCGCGGGGCGCCCGGGGCGGAGGAGCGGGACTTGGCGGCCTGAGCGGCCCCGCGTCCACTCCTCCACCCCTTCGACCCGTCCCCTCCTTCGGGGCCCGTCACCCGGCCGCTCACAGGGCCTGCGGGCACGTGAAGACCCGGTCGGGGTCGTACCGCCTCTTCAGCCGGGCCAGGCGCGGTGCCGCGTCGCCGTAGTAGGCGCGGCGCCAGTCGGTCAGGGTCGGGTCCGGGTAGTTCTGGTAGGCCGCGCCGGACGCGTGGGGGCGCATGGCCCGGTGGGCCGACGCCAGCCACGCCTCGGCGGCGGAACCGGACGCCCCCGCGCTCCAGGACGCGAGGTACTGGACCAGCACGCGTGAGCGGCGGTGGACGAACGCCGTGGCCGTCGGCGCGACCCGGTTGACGGCCCCGCCGAGGGCGGTGAGCGCGATGCTGCCGGAACCGCCGCGGACGGTGCCGAGCTGCGCGAGCAGGGTCCGGATCCCGTCGGCGCCGAGGGAGCGGTCGAAGAGGTCCGAGCGGGCGGAGTAGGTCTCGCGCTCCAGGGCGCCTCGCGGGGAGCGGCCCGGTGTCGTCCCCGGGAGGTGGCACTGCGCGTCGTGGGCGAAGGACGAGCAGCCGGCGTACAGCTCCATCGACTCCTCGTACGAGCGGCGCACGAGCGAGACGCCGCGCGCGGAGGCGCCGACGCGGTCGGCCAGGCGGTCGACGGCGTTCTGCAGCTCGCCGTACGTGCCGAGGGAGAAGGCGGTGACGGAGACGGTGGGGGTGCCGCCGGGGGCGCTCGCCAGGTGGAGCGACGACCAGATCTCGTCCGGCTGGTCCGGTCCCCACTCCTGCCAGGCCGCGACGACGGCGGCGGCTTTCGGCCAGGGCCAGGTCAGGTGCCCGGTGACGCTCCGCGGGGCCGGGTGGGTCCGGAAGCGCAGCTCCGTGACGACGCCGAAGGTGCCGTTGCCGGCGCCGCGCAGGGCCCAGAAGAGGTCCTCGTGCTCGGTCGCGTCGGCGGTGAGCAGCCGGCCGTCGGCGGTGACGAGGGTGGCGCCGGTGAGACTGTCGCAGGTCAGGCCGTAGGCGCGGGAGACCATGCCGTGGCCGCCGCCGAGGGTGAGGCCGGAGATGCCGACGGTGGGGCAGGAGCCGCCGGGGACCGTCACGCCCTTCGCTGCGAGGGCGCGGTAGACGTCGATGAGCTTGGCGCCGGCACCGATCACGGCGGCGCCCGCGGAGGCGCGGACGGCACCGAGCTTCGAGACGTCGACGATCAGGCGGCGGTCGCCGGAGGACCAGCCGGCGTAGGAGTGGCCGCCGTTGCGGATCGCGACGGGGACGGCGTGGGCGCGGGCGTGGGCGAGGGCGGTGCGGATGTCGTCGGCGTGGGCGACGTAGGCGACGGCGGCGGGTCTGAGGCCGTCGAAGCGGGTGTTGTAGAGGCGGTGGGCCGTCGGCCAGTCGGCGTCGCCGGGGCGGACCAGGGGGCCGTCGAGGTCGCGGGCGAGGGCGGCCCAGTCGGCGGGGGCGGGGGGCGCGGCGCGCGTGGGGGTGGAAGCGGAAGGGGTGCGGGCGGCGGGGGTCCGCCGGGGCGGGCCGGTGTCCTCGCCGGTGCAGGCGGTGGCCGTGGCGGCGGTGAGGGCCGCGGTCGCCGTGCCCGCGATGAAGGTGCGTCGTTCCATGGGGGCCTCCCGGATCCGTGGAACGGGACGGGTGTGGGGCCGTGCGGGTTCCATGGTGCGGGACGCCCGGCCCGCCGCGGACCGGGGACGGCGGACGCGGCCTCGGGGCCCGCTGCCGGTCCGCTCCGTCGGTCCGCCCTGTCAGTCCCCCCTGCCAGACTCGTCCGCATGACCAGCAGCACGGGAACTCCCGTCCCGATCCCGGCCGATCACCGTGTCTCCGAGACGTACGTCGACTGGGCGCGCACCCAGGGGCCCGGCGCCGAGGCCGACGCGCGCGCCCTGCTCGCACGGGCCGGACGGGGGCGGTCGGGCGCCTGGGAGAAGCCCGGACGGTTCATGGACGACGTGGAGCGCATGGCCCGGGACCTGCCCGGCGCCCATCTGCCGTGGTTCTGGGACACCGTCGGCCACTGGATGCTGGAGACGCACCGGCGCTCCGCCGCCCGCGCCTACGCGAGGGCCCGCACCGCCGAACGCACCCACGGACTGCCCGTCGACCCCGGCTGGCGGCGGGCCAACCTCGCGCTGTTCGCCCGGTTCGGCGCGCTCCCCGCCACCGAACTCAGCGGCGCTCCGGCCTGGTTGGCCACGGTGCTCGAACCGGGCGACGCGCACCGCGAGTTCGTGGCGCTGCTGACCGCCTGGGCGGCGTCGCCCGGCGAGCTCCCGGCCGATCTGGCCCGCCGGGTCCGGGACTCCGCGCGGGCCGCGGGCCTCGGCGTCGAGGAGGAGGCCCGGGTGCTGGGCGGGATACTCGCGTCGGCGCGCGGGAAGGCCGTCCCGGACCGGCTGTTCGACGAGGCGCGCGGCCCGCTCGCCGCCCATCCGCCGGCCGACGACCGGGCCGCCGCCCTCCTCGACCTGTTCCCCGAGTCGAAGAACGACGCGGCCGCGTGGCTGCGGCTGCTCGTCTCCTGCGGCGCCGCCGACGCCGCCGCGGCCGGCCGGATCGTCCCGGAGGGCGGCCTCGGCGAGTGGCTGCGCCGCTACGCGTCCCGCCACTCGCACCGCACCGTCGCCGGCGGCGGGGTGACGCGCCAGGCGATGCCCGCCGAACTCTTCGACCTGGTCGCCCGGTTCGCCCCGCTGCTGAAGGCGGACGGCACCCCGGTCCGGCTGCACGAGGACCGCTACCGGTGGCCGCACCTGGACGCGGACCTGCTCGACGCCTGCCTCGCCGAGGGCGTCCCCGTCCACGACCCCGGTCCCGCCGTCCGCCTGGAGTTCTGGGGCGAGGACTCCCGGCGCGACCTCAGGGCGCTCGCCGCCGACCCCGTGTTCGGGCCGCGGCTGGAGGGCACCGTGCACGCCGGGCTGCGCCCCCGGGGCGGCACCGCCATCAGCCGGCTCCCGCACAATCCGGAGATCGCCGCCGAGGTGCACGGCCGGGTCGAGAAGCTGCTCGACACGCTGCGGGGCGGCGGGCTCGCCGCCGCCGACGAGGCCGTCGACGAGCTGCGCGACCTCCTGGACCGGCCCACCGCCGTCGCCCTGGACGGCATCGAGGAGGCCCTCGACGCCCTGGACCTCACCGGCCCGCTGGCCCGTGCCCTGCGCGCCGGACTGCCCGAGGAACTGGGCTGGCCCGCGCTGGAGGCGGCCCTCGCCGAGTTCCGGCCGGACGAGCCGGTGCACGTCACCTGCACCTGGCCGGTGCTCACCGTGTACGGGGACACCCGCGCGTTCGCCGTCGACCACGCGGGCCGGCGCGGCGAGCACACCCTGGAACTGCCGGACGGCGCCGGCCCGCACACGGTGCACTGGGTGGGCGGGCAGTTCCTCGTCGCCTGGGAGGGGACGGGCGGCGACGGGCACTGCACGGCGTACTGGTCCGGCAGCCCCGCCGACACGTTCCGGCCGGAACAGACCTACGGGCTGCGCCCCTACGGCGGCAGCATCCAGGGCGGCCTCGGCTACCAGTTCCAGACGCCGGACGGCGGCGGCCGGTTCGACGGGGAGGGCGTCCTGCGTCCCGGCGGCCGCGGCGGCATCGGTCACCGCGACTACCAGATGCACGACGGGCGGGACTTCTGGAGCACGGAGGTGTTCAGCGAGGACCGGGGCGGAGGGTGGGCCCGCCTGGACCCGGTCACCGGCGAGCCCACCGCCGACGGCACCCTGCCCGCCTTCCACTCCCCGGACGCGTTCCCGGACGCGTTCCCGGAGGGGACGAAGCCCTTCTCCGACCACCGCATCCTCGCCGAGCTGCCGCACGGCGCCCCGCCGTCCCCGCTCGGCCAGGACGGCCGGCTCACCGGCTGCCGGGTCCACTACCGCAGCCCGTACTCCGGTTACTCGCCGCGCGAGTTCGTGCTGGAGACCGTCGACGGGCGCACCGCCTCCTACCGCACCCGCACCTGGGGCCGCCGCCCGTGGGGCGTCCTCGCCCTGCCGGAGGGCGGGGAGGACGCCGTCGTCACCGGCAGTCCCACCGTCCGCTGTTACGCCGCCGAGGACAACTCGCTGCTCTGGCAGGTCCGGGGCTTCGCCGGAAGCCGCGACCGCGGGCCGGTCCGCGCCACCCTCGGGGAGCAGGCCGGGCCCGTCCCCCCGCCCGCCTTCTGGCACTTCCTCACCCCGCGCGACGCGTCCTCGTCCCGTGCGCTGCGCGCGGTCACCGACGCGGCGGTGCGCGCACTGCTGCGCTCCGGGGGCGACACCGGCCTGCCCGGGGTGACCGAGCCGAGGATCCGGCAGGGCGTCGCCCGTGCCGCACGGCTCGCCGCCGACGTGCTGCGCCGCCGCCGGGAGCTGTCGCACCGGGTGGCCGTCATGCGCTCCGGACCGGTCGTCGAGCTGCCCGA
Source organism: Streptomyces griseomycini (assembly GCF_014203535.1). Lineage (GTDB taxonomy): Bacteria > Actinomycetota > Actinomycetes > Streptomycetales > Streptomycetaceae > Streptomyces > Streptomyces griseomycini. The sequence continues at coordinate 463,311 of NZ_JACHJI010000007.1, read as the reverse complement.
CCCGGTGCGCGACACCCTGCTCGTCCCGGCGCTGCAGGGCCTGCTGCCCCGAAAGCACCTGCGCCACGGGCAGTCCCCGCACCCCCAGCCCGCCCTGCTCACCTCCGTCGCCGCCGACGGCCGTCATCTGCGCGGCGAGGTCGACGACGAGGTCCGGGTGCTCGCCCTGCCCGCGCCGGCGCCCGACTGGACGGCGCTCGTCGGCCGGATCGACGCCGTGGCCTGGCGGGCCGTCGTCGCGGGCACCCCGGACGACCGGCGCAGGGCCCTCACCGCGCTGCTCGACGTCTGGAGCCGCCAGCCGTTCGCGGAAGCGGGCGGCAGCTGGCGGACCGGCTACGCCCCCGAGGAGCGGATCGCCGAACTCCGGGCGTCCGGGGCCACGGTGGTCTCCCACCCGGTCCGTGACGACCTCGCCCTCTTCCTCCAGCGCGCCGCCGACACCGCGCCCGCCGGCGCGGAGGACGACGAGGTCCGCACCGTCACCGGCGACGACACCGCCCGCCTTCCCCGCCTGCTGGCCCTGCTCGACGAGCACGGCCCGCTCCCGGTGTCCGAGGAGGCGGTGGACCTGTTCCGCTGGCGCACGGGCGTGCCGCGACCGGTCGCCGCGCTGGTCGTCGACGGCTTCGCGGGCAGCGACGACCACACCGCGCACCTCAAGCTGTGCCGCGCGAAGCCGTACAAGGCGGACCGGAACGCCGTGCGCGCGTACGACGACCTGTGGCGGCACCTCGGCCCCGCCGGCCGGTGCGCGGTGCTCGCCGCCGCCGTGCCCGCCGATCCCGCCGACCTCTGGGCCCCCGGCGGCATGACCGCCGCCGTGGACCGGATGGCCGCCGCGTGGTCGGACCTGCTCGCCCCCGTCCCGTACGCCGACGACGGCAGCCACGCCGCCGCGCTGGCCGAGGACCACGGTCTGCCCGGGAGTTGGGCCACCGCCCTGCTCACCGGTCGCCTGGAGGAACCGCTCGACGCCGACGGGATCCGGGCCGCCGCCACCGCCGTCGCCTGGGCGCTCGCCGAGCGGCCGGTCGGCGATCCGGCCGCCGGGGGCGCCCGTGCCCTGATCGGCCGGCTCACCGGCGCCCCCGCCGAACTGCTCACCGCCCTGCGCGCGCTGGCGGACCGGTCCCTCGCCACCCCGGTCCCGCCGGGCCAGTACGAGGCCAACCCCCTCTTCAGCGTCCCGGACCTGGTGGACGAGGTGGCGGCGGCCCTCGGCGTCGGCCGTGACGCGGCGGCCCTCCACCTCCAACTGCACGCCCTGGACCGCCCGGCCGACCGCACGGTGCGCCGCTGGAACGGCTGGACCCTCGACCACCACCGTGCCGTCCGCAGGGAACTGACCGGCGCGAAGGCACCCCGGCCCGCCCCCGCTCCCGCCGCACCGGCGGCCCTCCCCGTGCCCGCGCACGAACGGTTCGCCCGCGCCTGGGCGGACGGCACGGCACGGCCGCGGGGAAAGGGCCGGGCCTGACGCCTCCTCCGGGTCCGACGCCTCCGCCGGGCGCGACCCGTGTGCGGGGGCGGCGCGGCCCCCGGAGGGCGTGGGTCACTCGGCCGTGTGGTTCTCGGCGTCCGTGCGGGCCTGGCTCCTGGCCCTCCTGGCCGGGCCGCGCCAGCCGCAGGTGCAGCGGGCCACGCAGAAGGGGCCCTGTTCGGTGGTGGTCGTGCTGTGCGGTCCGGGGTCCGCCTCGTCGTCCTGGTGCGCCACGCCGACCACCGTAGCGCCCCGGCGCGGCGGCGTGACGGGGTCTCCTACCGGTCGTTAACCGGAACGACAAGCGACCCGTGTCGGACGGAACGGGGGTAGGCGGGCGATGGCTCGACGACAGCAGCGGTACCGGCGGACGAGCGGCGCGGTGGTTGCGGCCGGGGTCGTGGGCTGCCTCTGTCTGGGGGCCGTGGGCTGCGCGCGGAGCAACGCCGTGACCGGGGACGCTCCGGCCGGCGATCCGGTCGAGGTGCTGCACGGGGCGGCCGACGCGCTGGTGGACGCCGGGAGTTCCAAGGCGCGCACCTCCCTGGAGATGGCCACCGGCGGGACCCGGGTGACCATCCGGGGCAAGGGCGTGTACGACTACCGCAAGCGGCTGGGGCGGCTGAAGGTGCTGCTGCCGCAGGATCCGGCGGGGGACGCGGAGCGGCGGCCCATCATCGAACTGCTCGCCCCCGGGGCGCTGTTCATGAAGAACCGGGGGGCGGGGGTGCCCGCCGACAAGTGGGTGCGCGTGGACACCGGGACGCTGTCCGACGGGAACCTCGTCACCGGCGGGGCCACCGATCCGTTCGCCGCCGCCGAGGTGCTGCGCGGGACGCGCGAGGCGACGTTCGTGGGGCGGACCGAGGTCGCGGGGGCACCGGTGCGGCACTACCGGGGGACGGCGGACCTGGCGGAGGCCGCGCGGGACGCCTCGGACGCGAACCGCGGTCCGCTGGCCGCGGCGGCGAAAGGGTTCGCCGCGACCGAGGTGCCGTTCGACGCCTACCTCGACGACCAGGGCCGGATCCGCAAGGTCCGGCACCGGTTCAGTTTCGTCAACGGGGAGCGGGGCAAGCCCGTCGCGGTCGCCTCGACCACGCTGCTGTACGACTTCGGGGCCCCGGCCGACGTGCGGCTTCCCGAGGAGGAGGACATCTACGCGGGCCGGATCGCCGAGGGGCGGGCCGGGGAGTGACCGGCCTGAACTAGCCCTTCCGTGCCATGCGCGGTGCGTAGGCCGCTCCCTACTCTAGGAAGCCGGTGACGGCAGGGACGAGGTGAGGCGCGTGGCTCCGCTCGGGGGCGGGACGGTGCAGGACCACGTGGCGCTCGCCGAGATCGAACTCTGCGGAGAGCTGATCATCGCCGCCTCCGCCGCCGAGGAACGGCTCAGCCTGGAGAGCATCGACGAGGTGCTGCGGGTGGCCGAGGCCAGGGCGCAGGCCCTCCCGGAGGAGTAGGCCGCTCAGGCCCGCGTCACGTCCGCATCATGCGGGCGATGGCCTGCGTCGCCTCCTTGACCTTCGCGTCGATCTCGTCGCCGCCCTTGACGGCCGCGTCCGCGACGCAGTGGCGCAGATGCTCCTCCAGCAGCTGCAGCGCGAAGGACTGCAGCGCCTTGGTGGAGGCGGACACCTGGGTGAGTATGTCGATGCAGTAGACGTCCTCGTCGACCATCCGCTGCAGGCCGCGGATCTGGCCCTCGATGCGGCGCAGGCGCTTGACGTGGTCCTGCTTCTGGTGGTGGTAGCCGTGGATCCCGCGGTCGTGGTCGGTGACGACGTCCGTCCCGTCCGTCACCCCGGGCACGCCGGTCGTGCCGGTCGCGTGCGTCACGCCGGTCACCCCGGCCACGCCCGTCGCGTCCTGGGAGGAGGGCGCGTTCGCGCCGGTCTCGGTGGTCGTCATCGCGTCCTCCTGGTGTCCTGATGCGCGCCATATACCCCTGGTGGGTATATGCTACCGAACTTTGCTGGGTATACGCCCCTTGGCCACTGTCGTGCGCTGCGGCCGGATACGGCCCGCTGACCGCCCTCGTGCTCGTCACTCTGCCTGATGGGCGACACTGGGGGACGGCCCGTTCGTCGTGGCCGGATGATGCGCCTAGCATCAGCCTGACCGAAACCGATGCATATCGAGGACCCCACGTGCGCTTTCGTCTGACCCCCAGGGAGACGAGCTTCTACGACATGTTCGCCGCCTCCGCGGACAACATCGTCACGGGCTCGAAACTCCTGATGGAACTGCTCGGGGCGGACACTTCCGCCCGGGCCGAGATCGCAGAGCGTATGCGGGCCGCGGAACACGCAGGTGACGACGCCACGCATGCGATCTTCCACCAGCTGAACTCCTCCTTCATCACGCCCTTCGACCGCGAGGACATCTACTCCCTCGCGTCGTCCCTCGACGACATCATGGACTTCATGGAGGAGGCCGTCGACCTGGTCGTCCTCTACAACATCGAGGAACTGCCCAGGGGCGTCGAGCAGCAGATCGAGGTGCTGGCGCGGGCCGCGGAGCTGACCGCGGAGGCCATGCCGCACCTGCGCACGATGGACAGCCTCACCGAATACTGGATCGAGGTCAACCGCCTGGAGAACCAGGCCGACCAGATCCACCGCAAGCTGCTGGCCCACCTCTTCAACGGCAAGTACGACGCGATCGAGGTGCTGAAGCTGAAGCAGATCGTGGACGTGCTGGAGGAGGCGGCCGACGCCTTCGAGCACGTGGCGAACACGGTGGAGACCATCGCGGTCAAGGAGTCCTGAGGCCCGGCCATGGACACCTTCGCTCTGGTCGTGACCATCGGGGTCGCGCTCTTCTTCACGTACACCAACGGCTTCCACGACTCGGCGAACGCGATCGCCACCTCGGTCTCGACGAGGGCGCTCACCCCGCGGGCCGCGCTCGCGATGGCGGCCGTCATGAACCTGGCCGGCGCGTTCCTGGGGTCCGGGGTCGCCAAGACGGTCAGTGAGGGGCTGATCCAGACGCCCGAGGGCTCGACGGGGATGGGGATCCTCTTCGCCGCGCTGGTGGGCGCGATCGTCTGGAACCTGATCACCTGGTACTTCGGGCTGCCGTCCTCGTCCTCGCACGCCCTGTTCGGCGGCATGGTGGGCGCCGCGCTGGCCGGCGGCACGACCGTGTACTGGGACGGGGTGCTGGAGAAGATCGTCATCCCGATGTTCGTGTCGCCGGTGGTGGGTCTGCTCGCCGGTTACCTGGTGATGACGGCGATCCTGTGGATCTTCCGGCGGACCAATCCGCACAAGGCCAAGCGGGGCTTCCGCATCGCGCAGACGGTGTCCGCGGCGGGCATGGCGCTGGGACACGGTCTGCAGGACGCGCAGAAGACGATGGGCATCGTGGTGATGGCTCTGGTCATCGCCGACGTCGAGGACTACGGCGACCCGATCCCGGTGTGGGTGAAGATCGCCTGTGCGGTGATGCTGTCGGCGGGTACGTACGCGGGCGGCTGGCGCATCATGCGGACGCTGGGCCGGAAGATCATCGAGCTGGACCCGCCGCAGGGGTTCGCGGCGGAGACGACCGGCGCGACGATCATGTTCGGGTCGGCGTTCCTGTTCCACGCGCCGATCTCGACGACGCACGTGATCACGTCCGCGATCATGGGTGTGGGGGCGACGAAGCGGGTCAACGCGGTGCGGTGGGGGGTGGCCAAGAACATCGTCCTCGGGTGGTTCATCACCATGCCGGCGGCGGCGGCGGTGGCCGCGGTGTCGTTCGGGCTGGTGAAGCTGGCGTTCCTCTAGACGCCGCCCGGGGCCCCGTCCGCCGGGCCGCAGGCCCGTGCCCACCCACCGCCCGACCCGGCCGGGCGGGCGGCGCGCAGGAGCGGTACGACGAAAGGCCCGCCCCCGGGAGCCGGGGGCGGGCCCTTTTCGTCCTCGCGGTGGCACCGCCATGCAGCACCGCGAGGGGTTCGGATCAGCCGAAGCGGCCGGAGATGTAGTCCTCCGTGGCCTGGACCGACGGGTTGGAGAAGATGCGCTCCGTGTCGTCGATCTCGATCAGCTTGCCGGGCTGGCCGACCGCCGCCAGGTTGAAGAACGCCGTGCGGTCGGAGACGCGGGCCGCCTGCTGCATGTTGTGCGTCACGATGACGATCGTGAAGCGCTCCTTCAGCTCGCCGATCAGGTCCTCGATGGCGAGGGTGGAGATCGGGTCCAGGGCGGAGCAGGGCTCGTCCATGAGGAGGACGTTCGGCTCGACGGCGATCGCCCGCGCGATGCACAGACGCTGCTGCTGACCGCCGGAGAGGCCCGAGCCGGGCTTGTTCAGGCGGTCCTTGACCTCGTTCCAGAGGTTGGCGCCCCTGAGGGACTTCTCGACGATGTCGTCCAGCTCGGACTTCTTGTACTTGCCGTTCAGGCGCAGGCCCGCCGCCACGTTGTCGTAGACCGACATGGTGGGGAACGGGTTCGGGCGCTGGAAGACCATGCCGACCTCGCGCCGCACGGACACCGGGTCGATGCCGGCGCCGTACAGGTTCTCGTCGTCGAGCATGACCTTGCCCTCGACCCGGCCGCCCGGCGTCACCTCGTGCATGCGGTTGAGCGTGCGCAGGAAGGTGGACTTGCCGCAGCCGGAGGGGCCGATGAAGGCCGTCACGGAACGGGGTTCGACGGTCATCGAGATGTCCTCGATGGCCAGGAAGGAGCCGTAGTAGGCGTTGAGGCCGCTGACATCGATGCGCTTGGCCATGGGAATCACTGCTTCTTTCGAGTCCGAGTCGCTGACTGGGTTCGCTCTGGCCGCGCGTCAGCGACCGGTCTTCGGGGCCTTCCAGCGGGCGATGCCGCGGGCCACCATGTTGAGGATCATGATGAACGCGATGAGCGTCAGGGCCGCCGCCCAGGCGCGGTCGTAGGCCGCGCCGTACCCGCCGCTGTTCTGGTACTGCAGGTAGATGTACATCGGCAGCGACGCCTGCGGGTCCTGGAACGGGTTGGCGTTGATGAAGTTCGTGACCCACACCAGCAGCAGCACGGGGGCGGTCTCGCCGGTGATGCGGGCGATCGCGAGCATCACGCCGGTGGTGATGCCGCCGATCGACGTGGGCAGGACCACCTTGAGGATGGTGCGCCACTTCGGCACGCCCAGCGCCAGCGACGCCTCGCGCAGCTCGTTCGGGACGAGCTTGAGCATCTCCTCGGTGGAGCGGACGACCACCGGGATCATCAGGATGGACAGGGCCATCGAGCCGGCGAAGCCGGAGGGACCCATGTCCAGCATCAGGACCCAGACGCTGAGGATGAACAGGCCCGCGACGATGGACGGGATGCCCGTCATGACGTCGACGAAGAAGGTGACGGCCTTGGCGAGCCTGCCGCGCCCGTACTCGACGAGGTAGATCGCGGTGAGCACGCCGACCGGCACGGAGATCACGGTGGCGAGGCCGACCTGCTCCAGCGTGCCGAGGATGGCGTGGTAGATGCCGCCGCCGGGCTCGGTGTCGGCGACCACGCCCATGGAGTGGGTGAGGAAGTAGCCGTCGAGGACCTTGACGCCGCGCTTGACGGTCTCCCACATGAGGGAGGCGAGCGGGACGACGGCCAGGAGGAAGGCGACCCACACCAGGCTGGTCGCGGTGCGGTCCTTGGCCTGGCGGCGGCCCTCGACCTTGGCGGAGACGGCGTAGGAGCCGAGGACGAACAGCACCGCGGCGATCAGCGCCCACTGGATGCTGCTCTCCAGGCCGGCCGCGGCGCTGATGCCGAGGCCCGCCGCGACCGAGCCCGCGGCGACCGCCCAGGCGAACCACTTGGGCAGGGTCGCACCGCGCAGGGAGCTGCGCCGGGGGGAGAGGGTTGCGTGGCTCATGCGTTGGCCCCCGAGTACTCCTTGCGGCGGGCGATGATCAGCCGGGCCGCGCCGTTGACCAGCAGCGTGATGACGAACAGGACGAGGCCGGAGGCGATCAGGGCGTCCCGGCCGATCACCGTGGCCTCGTTGAACTTGCTGGCGATGTTCTGGGCGAAGGTGCCGCCGCCCGTGTCGAGCAGGCTGGCGTTGATGTCGAAGCTCGAGGAGAGCACCATGGCCACGGCCATCGTCTCGCCGAGCGCGCGGCCGAGGCCGAGCATCGAGGCGGAGATGACGCCGGAGCGGCCGAAGGGCAGCACCGACATGCGGATGACCTCCCAGCGCGTGGCGCCGAGGGCCAGGGCCGCCTCCTCGTGCATCCGCGGGACCTGGCGGAAGACCTCGCGGCTCACGTTGGTGATGATCGGCAGGATCATGATCGCGAGCAGGATGCCGATGGTGAACAGCGAGCGCGGGGCGCCGCCGTTCCACTCGAAGACGCCGGTCCAGCCGAGGTAGTCGTCCAGCCAGCCGTAGAGGCCCTCCAGGTGCGGGACGAGGACGAGCGCGCCCCACAGGCCGTAGACGATGGACGGCACGGCGGCGAGCAGGTCGATGACGTACGCGATGGCGCCGCCCAGCTTGCGCGGGGCGTAGTGGGTGATGAAGAGGGCGATGCCGACCGAGATCGGGACCGCGATGACCATCGCGATGACCGAGGACACGATGGTGCCGAAGGCCAGGACCGCGATGCCGAACTTCGGCGGGATGCCGCTGGGGTTCCACTCGAGGGAGGTGAAGAAGTTCGCCTCGTTCTCGCCGAGCGCGAGGGCGGCGCGGTAGGTCAGGAAGGCCGCGATGGCGGCCATGATCACCAGGACCAGGATGCCGGATCCGCGGGAGAGCCCGAGGAAGATCCGGTCACCGGGGCGGGTGGCGCCGCGCGGGGTGGGCTTGCCGTCGGTCAGGGACGGCTGGGGTGTCTGGGGGACTTTGGTGGTCTGTGTGGTTATGTCCATCGGGTTCTCCGGTCTGCGGAGCCGCGTCGTGCGCGACGGCGGCTCGGGCGGAGCCGCCCGCGGGGCGGGGGCTCCTGGCGGCGGTGCACCGGACGGTGCGGTCCGGTCCCCTCGCCGGGGACCGGACCGCACACTCGGATCAGCTCAGGCCCGAGATGGTCTCGCGGACCTTGGTGATGATCTCCTCGGGCATCGGGGCGTAGCCCGCGTCGGCCAGCAGGGCCTGGCCGTCCTCGGAGGCCATGTAGTTCAGGAAGGACTTGGTGGCGGGCAGGCTCTCGGCCTTGTTGCCCTTGTCGCACACGATCTCGTACGTCACCAGGACGATCGGGTAGGCGCCCGCGGCGGACGGGGTGTAGTCCAGCTCCAGCGCGAGGTCCTTGCCGGTCCCGACGACCTTGGCGGCGCCGATGGCGGCGGTGGCGTTCTCGATGGTGGCCGCGACCGGCTCGGCGGCCTCGGTCTTGATGGAGACCGTGTTCATGCCGTCCTTGGCGTAGGACAGCTCCATGTAGGAGATCGCGCCGGAGGTCTGCTTCACCTGCTGGGCGACACCGGAGGAGCCCTGCGCGGACTGGCCGCCCTTGGCCTCCCACGCCTTGCTCGGCTCGTACGCCCAGTCCTTGGGCGCGGCTTCCTTCAGGTACGTGGTGAAGTTGTCGGTGGTGCCGGACTCGTCCGAGCGGTGGAAGGCCTGGATCTTCAGGTCGGGAAGCTCGGCGTCGGGGTTGAGCTTGGCGATCGCCTCGTCGTTCCAGTTGGTGATCTTGCTGTCGAAGATCTTCGCGAGGGTCGACGCGTCCAGGACGAGGTTGTCGACGCCCGGGACGTTGTAACCGACGGCGATCGGGCCGCCGACCATGGGCAGGTCGATGCCCTGGCCGTCCTTGCAGATCTTCTTGGACTGCTCGATCTCCTCGGCCTCCAGCGCGGAGTCCGAGCCGGCGAACGCGGTCTGGCCCTGGAGGAACGCGGTGATGCCGGCGCCCGAACCGGTCGGGTTGTAGTTGACCTGCACGCCCTTGCACGCCGCGGAGTACTGCTTGACCCAGGCGTCGATGGCGTTCTTCTGCGCGGAGGAGCCGGAGGCCTGGAGCTGGCCCTTGGCGTCGCCGCAGTCGATGTTGCCGGCCGGCGCGGCGGCGGAGGCGTCGCCGCCGTCGGAGTTGCCGGTGTCGTCGGAGCCGCACGCCGTGAGGGCCAGGGCGCCGGAGACGGCGAGAGCACCGAGAGCGAGGGCCCGCCGGTTCTTGCGCTGAAGCTTCACTTGAGTTCCTTCCGGGAGCCGCCGTCCTGAATTCGGCGGCGTGCGAAGTGTGGGTGCTGCGGTCCCCCCACCTTTTCGGGCGATCCGCATCGCGTAAGGCCGAAATTAGGCAGAACAGGTGACGGCGCCGATGGGCGTAAATGAACGAAGGGTGAACCCCTGTGGACGGTGCGGTGAGGTAACGGAACGCTTACGTCGAGGACACGGGTGGATACCGGGCGGGAACGGGACACTCATCCGGCCGGACGCAGCGCGGCGAGCAGGGCGTCCACCAGATCGGCGTCCCCGGGCGCGGTGAGGCGGGCGCGGGCCGCCTCCGGGGGGAGCCACAGGATGCGGTCGACCTCGTCGGTCGGGGCGAACGCGCCGGAGACGGCCTCGGCCGCCCAGTAGCGGACCCGCTTGGGGCGGCCGTTCGCCAGGTAGCGCGCCGAGGGGAGCTCGGCGGCCGGCGCGGCGGTGTGGCCCGTCTCCTCGGCGACCTCGCGCAACGCGCCGGCCAGCGGGTCCTCGCCGCGCTTGAGCTTGCCCTTGGGCCAGGACCAGTCGTCGTATTTCGGCCGGTGGACGAGGCAGAGCTGGAGCTCCCCGGTCACCGGGGAGCGGCGCCACAGGACGCAGCCGGCGGCCTGGACGGTGAGGGTGCGGTGCTTGGCGGAGCCGGAGCCGGAGCCGGAGCTGAGTCCGGGTCCGGGGCCGGTTCCGGGTTCCGGGGAACTCACCGGGGGCCTCCCTACGACGTGCCGACGACGTCCCTCTGCCAGGATCGCTGGAACGCGTACCGCGCCGCCTCCACCTCGTGGCGCTGGTCGGCGTGGAGCACGCCCAGCGCGTACGCCGTGGCCGGGGCGATCCGCGGGGTGCGCGCCGCCTGCGCCGCGGCCGCCGCGGCCTCGGAGGCGTCGCGGTGCCGGTCGAGCGCCTCGCCGGCGGCGAGCAGGTGCACGTCGACGGGCGGTTCCCCGCCGGCGCCGGCGTGCAGGACCTCGCGGGCGTAGCGGTGCAGGCGCAGCAGCAGGCGGACCTGGTGCCAGGGGGCGTCCTGCGGGTGCGGGGCGGGGTCCGGGGACAGCCCGTGGACCAGCGCCTCCGCGTTGTACGGGCTGCCCGCGGTGAGCAGGGGCAGCGCGGCGACGGCGTCGGCGAGGCGCTCGTGCGTGGCCGTCGCCATGGGGCCGAGGTCCGCACCGGCCGCGGCCGGCGCCAGCGGGACCTCGCTGGCGAGCACGGCGACCTTGTCGGCGACCGCGTGGAACCGGGAGGACCCGAGGGCCTGGAGGGCGGTGGAGTGCGCCCGGGTGCGGGCGAGCGTCAGCTGCCGGTCGAGCAGGGCACCGGCCTTGGCGGCGCCCACGGTGAGGTTGCCGCGGTCGACGGTCGTGGCCACGGCCGTCGACCCGCCGGCGGTGCGGGGTGCGCCCACCGCACCACCGCCCCGGCCCGTCGTCGCACGGGCCGCTTCCGTCACCGTCGCGGTGGCCGCGGCACGGCCGGCACCCCCCGCCGCGCCGGTGCCGGACGGCCGGCCGGCGGGGGCGGCCGTGCTCTCCGCGACCGGTGCGCCGTCGGCCGCGCCGGTCGTTCCGCCCGTCGTCCGCGTGACGCGGCCGGTGGCGCCCGGCGCCGTGACCGCCGTCGGGTCGACCACGGCGGCCGGGACGGCCGCCGGGCTCGCGGCCCGGTCGGCCCCGCCCCTCGCCGTGCCGGCCGCACCTGCTCGTCTCGTGCCGGGCGTGTCCGCCTGTGCCGTGTCGGGCGTCAGGGCCGTCGGCGTCGTGCCGCCGTCCGTTCCCCGGCCCGGGAAGGCCGTGGCGGCGCCCGACAGGCGGTGCAGGGCGAGCAGCAGCCGCTCCAGGCGGGACGCGTACGCGTGTTCCAGGGCCAGCGTGCCGGAGACCCAGGCCAGTTCGGGGCGCATCGTCTCCGCCCAGTCGGGGTCCAGCACCGGCTGGAAGGTGTGGAGGCTGGCGCTGATGCGGCGGGCCGCGCGGCGCAGCGCCCGGGCCGCTTCGACGGAGCCCTCCGAACCGGCCGCGCCCGCACCGGTCTCCCGGTGGAGGCGCAGCGCGCGGAGGAACTCGGTCGCCTGGGCCCGCAGGTAGCCGGCCAGGGCGTCCGCCGGTACCGGACCGGCCGTCGGGTCGGTCGGGTCAAGGTGTCGCTGTGCCACGCCGGCGCCTCCGGGCGTCTATGAGCATCTCCTGGACGTTGCGCAGGGGCTGGCCGTCCGCGTCCGTCGCGTGCCGGGTCCACTCGCCGTCCGGGCCGAGGTGCCAGGACGCGGTGGTGTCGGACATGCCGGTCTCCAACAGCCGGTTGAGAGCCGCCCGGTGGGCCGGGTCGGTGACCCGGACCAGCGCCTCTATCCGGCGGTCGAGGTTGCGGTGCATCATGTCCGCGCTGCCGATCCACACCTCGGGCTCGCCGCCGTTGCCGAAGGCGAAGACGCGCGAGTGCTCGAGGAAGCGGCCGAGGACGGACCGGACCCGGACGTTCTCCGACAGGCCCGCCACGCCCGGCCGGATCGCGCAGATGCCGCGCACCCAGATGTCGACCGGGACTCCCGCCTGCGACGCCCGGTAGCAGGCGTCGATGACGGCCTCGTCGACCATCGAGTTGACCTTGATCCGGACGTAGGCGGGACGCCCGGCGCGGTGGTGCTGGGCCTCCTTGTCGATCCGCGAGACCAGGCCGTCCCGCAGGGACTTGGGGGCGACCAGGAGCCGGCGGTAGGTCTCGCGGCGGGAATAGCCGGAGAGGCGGTTGAACAGGTCGGAGAGGTCCGCGCCGACCTGCTGGTCGGCGGTGAGCAGACCCAGGTCCTCGTAGAGGCGGGCCGTCTTCGGGTGGTAGTTGCCGGTGCCGACGTGGCTGTAGCGCCGCAGCGTCTCGCCCTCCTGACGGACCACCAGGGACAGCTTGCAGTGGGTCTTCAGGCCGACCAGGCCGTAGACGACGTGGCAGCCCGCCTCCTCCAGCTTGCGCGCCCACTTGATGTTGGCGTGCTCGTCGAAGCGGGCCTTGATCTCCACCAGGACGAGGACCTGCTTGCCGGACTCGGCGGCGTCGATGAGCGCGTCCACGATCGGGGAGTCGCCCGACGTCCGGTACAGCGTCTGCTTGATGGCGAGGACGTCCGGGTCGGCGGCGGCCTGCTCCAGGAACGCCTGCACCGAGGTCGAGAACGAGTCGTACGGGTGGTGCAGGAGCACGTCCCGGCTGCGCAGCGCGGCGAAGATGTCGGGGGCCGAGGCCGATTCGACCTCCGCCAGGTCGCGGTGGGTGCCGGCGATGAACGCGGGGTACTTCAGCTCGGGCCGGTCCAGGCGGTGGATGCGGAACAGGCCGGTGAGGTCGAGCGGGCCGGGCAGCGGGTACACCTCGGCCTCGCTGATCTTCAGCTCGCGCACCAGGAGGTCCAGCACCTCGCGGTCGATGGACTCCTCCACCTCCAGCCGCACCGGCGGCCCGAAGCGGCGCCGCATGAGCTCCTTCTCCAGCGCCTGGAGCAGGTTCTCGGCGTCGTCCTCCTCGACCTCGAGGTCCTCGTTGCGGGTGAGCCGGAAGGCGTGGTGCTCCAGCACCTCCATGCCCGGGAACAGCTCCTCCAGGTGGGCGGCGATGACGTCCTCGAGGGGGACGTAGCGGCCCGGGGAGCTCTCCAGGAAGCGGGACAGCAGCGGCGGCACCTTGACCCGCGCGAAGTGCTTGTGGCCGGTGACCGGGTTGCGCACGACGACGGCCAGGTTCAGCGACAGGCCCGATATGTACGGGAAGGGGTGCGCCGGGTCGACGGCGAGGGGCGTGAGGACCGGGAAGATCTGGTGCCGGAAGAGGGTGAACAGGCGGGCCTGCTCCTTCTCCGTCAGCTCGTTCCAGCGGACCAGGTGGATGCCCTCCTCCGCGAGGGCCGGGGCGACGTCCTCGTGGTAGCAGGCGGCGTGCCGGGCCATCAGCTCGCGGGAGCGGGCCCAGATCATCTCCAGCACCTCGCGCGGCTGGAGGCCGGAGGCGGAGCGGGTGGCGACGCCGGTGGCGATGCGGCGCTTCAGGCCGGCCACCCGGACCATGAAGAACTCGTCCAGGTTGCTGGCGAAGATCGCCAGGAAGTTCGCCCGCTCCAGCAGCGGGGTGTCGGGGTCCTCGGCGAGCTCGAGGACCCGCTCGTTGAACGCGAGCCAGCTGCGCTCCCGGTCGAGGAAGCGGCCCTGCGGCAGCCGGGGGCGACCGTCCTCCAGGGACTCCTCGTAACCGTCGAGGTCCGCGTCGAGGTCGGGGTCCAGGTCGGAGACCACTCCCGCCACGGCGTGCGGGCGGTGGGCGGCTAGGGAGCCCACGGAGGGCTGCGCGTGCTGTACCTGCGGTACCGGTGCCTGGGCATTCTGCTGGCTCATGGACCCATTCTTCCGCGCCTGCAGCGTCACGGGCGCGTCGGAGAACGCGGGTGGGAGCGGTGGTGGCCCTGAGGCGTTCCCGTTCTCCCCGTTCCCCCGTCGGGGTGGCGAAGGCTCTGGCGCGGCGGGATGCATTGGCCGAGCGTCGCAAGCCTGTCTGAATCGGCGGTTACGGAGACATGACGTCCCGGATAGCGGGCGGCGGCCCGCGGGAGGCGCGGCCGTACGTCCCTCCCCGGGGAGGGACGTACGAACGCTTCGTGGAAGGGGAGTACGGACGCGCCGTTCAGGCCGTGCGGCGGCGCAGCACCGCGAAGGCGGCGGCCGTGGCGAGGGCGGCGACGGCGAGGACGATGCCGGTCTCGACGAGGTGCAGGGGCCAGAAGTGGGACGCGGGGTGGTACGTCGCGCGGTGACCGGTGCCGGTGCGGCCCCACTCGAGCCGCCAGACGTCGTACGGCAGCTCGAACGGCTTCGGCGAGGTCCGGGTCTCGGCCGGCCACAGCCGGGCGCGGTGACGCTCCAGGACGGCGTTGAGCAGCCACATCGCGGCGACGGAGACGGCGAGGGCGGGCAGCGCGCGGCGCAGGAGGAGCGCGGTGAGCGCACCGACCGCGAGGGCGCACAGGGCGTACGCCACCGTCGCCGGGCCGCGGGCCACGAAGACGTCGGCGAAGGCCCAGTTGTCGCCCATGAGGTCCCGGTTCGCCGCCCAGCCCCAGCGGAACACCAGGACCAGGGCGGTGCCGCCGGCGGTGAGGACCAGCGCGGGCACGGCCAGCTTGGCCGCCAGCCAGCGGGCCGGGGTGACGCCCTGGGTCCAGGCCAGCCTCGCGGTGCCCGACTCCAGCTCGCGTCCGATCAGCGAGCCGCCGGTGAAGGCGGCGACGGCGAGGAAGCTGTAGCAGGTCAGGGCGCCGACGTATCCGGTCGGTTCGCTGTAGTCGAGGAACTCGATGACGTCGATGCAGCCCCACGAGGTGGACGAGCAGCGGGCCTGAGCCGCGCGCACCGCGTCCACGGTGACCTCGTTCAGCCACACCAGCCAGCCGGTCAGGCCCGCGACGAACGCGCCCCAGACGATCAGCGCCGTGCGGTGCAGCCGCAGCACCGTCCGGGGCAGCCGCACGGGTGCGGTGGTGCTCACGCCGGGCCGCCCTTCCCGGCCGGTCCGGCGGTGCGCAGGCGCAGCACGCGGAAGGCCGTGAGGGCCAGCAGGGCGGCGACGACGAGCAGCACGGCGGAGGCCGTCAGCTGGAGCGGCCAGTAGTGCGCGACCGGGTGGACGTCGCGGTAGAAGCCGGTGGCGCCCAGGTCGGCCAGCTCCGTGCGGCAGCCCGGGATCATGCCGCTGCTGCACGGGGCGGACAGGCGGTCGCCGCCGGAGGTGAGGACGCCCTCGCCGACGGCGATGCCGGCGCCCGAGGGGCCGTTGCGCAGGCTGCTGACCACGGTGACCGTGGGCCACAGGTGCGGGAGGGCCGTGTGGACGGTCGCCCACAGCCCGCCGAGGACGACCGCGGCGGTGGTGAGCGCGGCGAGGGAGCGGCGCAGCAGCAGCCCCTCCAGCGCGCCCAGGCAGAGCCCGGCCAGGGCGAGGGCCACGGGGACGGTTCCGTTGGCGTAGAAGGTGGCGGCGTCGTCCCAGGGCTTGGCGGTGTCGATGCGCCCTTCGCCCGCCGTCCAGGCCAGGCGGTGCAGCCAGACCAGCAGACCGGTCGAGGCGGCGACCAGCACCGCCGGGAGGGCGAGCCGCCCGGCCAGCCAGCGGGCCGGGGTGACGCCCTGGGTCCAGGCCAGCCTCGCGGTGCCGGACTCCAGCTCGCGTCCGGTCAGCGAGCCGCCCGCCCACGCGGCGACCAGGAACGGCGCGACCAGTACGGCGGACGTCGTGTAGGTGTAGACGTCCTTGTAGCGGACGATCGCGTCCTGGTCGTAGGAGCAGCGCTCGGAGAAGGCGCAGGCGTTGTAGTCCTTCCAGGCCGCCGCCGAGGCGTCGGTCAGCGGCCCGCCGAGCCACAGCAGCGCCGCGCCCGCCACCAGGACGAACGCCGTCCAGGCGAGCACGGCCGGGCGGTGCAGCCGCAGCAGCCAGCGCAGCTGGCGGGGAGCACGGGCGGGGCGGTCGGGGCGGGCGGTGGTGGTCACCGGGCCGGCCGGTGCGGTCGGGGCGGTGGTCACGCGGCGGCCTCCGTGGTGTCGTGCGCCGGGGTCGGGGCGAGGGCGGGGGCCTCGGGGTTGCGCAGGTGGGACAGGACGAGCTCCTCCAACGAGGGCGCGGCGGTGCGCCAGTCGCCGGGCAGCGGGCCGGCCGGGCGGACCAGCGCGCTGAGCTGGCGGCCGGTGGTGCGGGACTCGACGACCTCGTGCGGGGCGAGGTCCGTCTCCGCCGGGGCGGAGACGCGCGCGTGGGCGGCCAGCAGGTCGTCGATCTCGCCCGCGAGGCGGATCCGGCCGCCGCCGATCAGCAGCAGGTGGTCGCAGGAGTCCTCCAGTTCGGCGACGACGTGCGAGGACATCACGATCGTCGTGCCGTGCCCGGCGGCCTGCCCCATCAGCACGCCCATCAGCTCGTGCCGGGCCAGCGGGTCGAGGTCGGCCATCGGCTCGTCCAGGAGCAGCAGTTCCGGCCGCTTGCCCAGGGCGAGGGCGAGCGCCACCCGGGTGCGCTGGCCGCCGGAGAGCGACCGGATCCGCTTGCCCGGGTCCAGGTCGCCGCCGGCCACGACGCGCCCGGCGGTGTCCGCGTCCCAGCGGCCGGGGTTGAGGTCGGCGCCCATGCGCAGCGTCTCGGCGACGGTGAGCTGCGGGTACAGCGGCTTGTCCTGGTCGACGAAGCCGACGCGGGGACGGGCCGACGCCGGGTCGGTGCCGAGGACGGCGACCGACCCCTCGGTGGCGGCCAGCAGCCCGGCGGCCAGGGCGAGCAGCGTGGACTTGCCCGCGCCGTTGGGGCCGACGACGGCGCAGACGCGGCCGGCGGGCAGCCGGAAGGAGCAGTCGCGCAGCGCCCACGCCCCGCGTCGGCCGAAGCGCTTGCCGAGCGCGGTCGCCTCGATGGCCGGGTCGGTCATGACGGGTCTCCCTGAGGGTGTGCCTGGTGTGGCTGATGTGACTGTGGTGCCTGGAAGTGCTTCTCGAGTACGTCGGTGAAGAGCGCGGCCACGTCCTCCCGCTCCAGTCCGGACTCCCGGGCCCGGGCCGCCCAGTCCTCCAGCTCCGCGCGCAGCGGGGAGTCGGCGGGGGCGGCGCCCAGGGAACGCCGGACGAAGGTGCCGAGGCCGCGCCGGGCCTCCACCAGGCCCTCGCGCTCCAGCTCGCGGTAGGCCTTCAGCACGGTGTTCGGGTTGACGGCGGTGGCCTCGACGACCTCGCGGGCGGTGGGCAGCTTGTCGCCGGGCACCAGCACGCCCAGGCGCAGGGCCTGTTTGGTCTGCTGCACGATCTGGACGTAGGTGGCCACGCCGCTGTGCCGGTCGATGCGGTAGTCGACCACTCGACAACCACCCTTTCACTAATTGAGTAGTGAAAGGGTGGTGGAAGGGGTCCGGAAAGTCAACCGGGACCGTGCGGACCGATCGGCCGGGCTCGTCCGGCGAGGGGCGTGAGCGGAACGAGAAGCGGCGGGGAGCTGCTGCGCGCCGACGCGGGGACCGTCGACGAGGTCGTCCGGGAGACGTTCCTCGCGGTGGGGCGCGGCACCGCCCGCCACCGTGAGGACGCCGGGGCACGGCCGGCGCGGACGCCGCCGCGAGGTGCGGCGCGTGCCGGACGGGGCGGCCCCGGCGAGCTGCGCGGCAAGCGGATCCGCAGGCTGTCCGGCGGCATGCGGCAGCGGGTCGCCCTGGCCGCCGCGCTCGCCGGCGGCCCCGGTTTCCTCGTCCTCGACGAGCCCGCCGTCGGCCTGGGCGCCGAACAGCGCGGGGTTTTCCGGGAGTTGGTCGCACAGGCCGGTGAGGGCCGCACGGTGCTGCCGTCCGTGCACCGGACGGAGGACGTGGCGGTGCTCTGCCACCGGGCCGTGGTCACGGCCGGCGGCGCCGCCCGCCGAGGACACCGGAGCACGCGGTGGCGGTGCTGCTGCTCGCCCCCGCGGGGGCCCGGCCCCCGGTGGGCGGCGTCACCCGGAGGCGGCGGTGGTCCGCGTCTTGGCGCTCGCCGGCGCCACGGTGACGGTCCGTCTGACGGACGGGCCGCGTCCGGGCCCGGCCGTCGCGGCCGCCCTGCTGCCCGTGGCCGTCCTCGCGCACCGGCTCGCACCGGAGGACCGGGCCCCGTTCGTGGCGCCGGACGACGAGAGGTGGGCGGCGGCCCACGGCCGGTGGGCGGTCCCGCTGTGCGCGGGGTCGGCGGTGGGGGCGGTCCGCGTGGCGGAACCGCCGGGCGGAGCGGGTCGGGTCAGGTCTCCGTCCGGTACATCAGGTCCGTCTCGTGCGTGACGAACCCGAGCCGCTCGTAGACGGACACCGCCGCCTTGTTGTCGGCGTCGACGTAGAGCATCGCCGTCGGCAGCCCCTTGTCCGCCAGGTGCCGCAGCCCGATCGTCGTGAGGGACTTGCCGAGGCCGCCGCCCTGGGCGTCGGGGCTCACCCCGAGGACGTACACCTCGCCGAGGCCCTCCGCCTCGTGCACCTTGGTCCAGTGGAAGCCGACGATCCGGCCCTCCCGTTCGGCGAGGAAGAAGCCCTCGGGGTCGAACCACGGCTCGGCCTCGCGGGCGTCGAGGTCGCGCTGGGTGAGGGAGCCCTGCTCGGGGTGGTGGGCGAAGGCGGCGGCGTTCACCGCGAGCCAGGCCGCGTCGTCCCGCCCCGGCACGAACGTCCGCACGGTCACGCCCTCCGGCAGCACCGGGTCGGGCAGGTCGAACCCCACCAACGGCCGCCGCATCTGCCGCAGTTCCCGGAACAGCGTGAGCCCGAGCACCTGGGCGAGGTGCCGGGCGGCGGAGTGCCCGCCGTGCGCCCACACCCGCAGCCGCTTCCCGGAGGCGGCGAGCAACGCGGCGCCGAGCGCCCGCCCGTGTCCGTGCCCGCGGTGCGAGGGGTGGACGACCAGCTCGGCGGCTGGCGGCTCCACCGGGTCGGTGTCCTCCAGCTGGGCGTACCCGACGAGCACGTCGTCCTCACCGTCCTCGCCGTTGACGAAGAGCAGCAGGTGCGAGACCCCCTCCCGCTCCCCGCCGCGCAGCTGCAACCGCCCCTGCTCGGACACCGCCTGCTGTCCGTCGGTCCGGGCGGCCTGAGCGAGCAGGGCGAGGACCGCCTCGGTCTGCTCGGGGGAGAGCGCGGCGTAGGTCTGGAGCGAGCGGGGCCGTCCGGGCCGTGCGATGTCGTCGCTGGTCATGCGTACGAGGGTAAGCGGAGGGGACGGGCGGGAGCAGGAGGGCGGGCGCGGACGGGCGCCGCACGACGGCGACGACGGTGACGGCGGCGGCGGCGAGGACGGCGGCGGCGAAAGATAAACCAGGCTGTAACCCTGAGAGCCCTGTCGCGCTACGCGCGTTGACTCTAGGCTGCGCCGGTACCCACTCAGACACACAGGGGGGCGCATGCCAGCCACATCCCCGGCGCACCAGCAGCGACAGCGCCGCAGACGCCGTACGAACCGTCTCCTCGCCACCGCCGCCGGCGTCCTCACCGCCGGTGCACTGGCCGCCGCCGCCCTGCCCGGGTCGGCGAGCGCGGGCGAGAGCAAGTCGCGCGGGCACGGCCACCACCCCGGCCGCTACCAGGACGTGCAGCTGCTGTCCTTCAACGACCTGCACGGCAACCTCGAGCCCCCGTCGGGCTCTTCCGGCCGGGTCACCGAACTCCAGCCGGACGGCACGACGAAGACCGTCGACGCGGGCGGCGTGGAGTACCTCGCCACCCACCTGCGCGAGGCCCGCGAGGGCAACCGCTACTCCATCACCGCCGCCGGCGGCGACATGGTCGGCGCGTCCCCCCTCATCTCCGGCCTCTTCCACGACGAACCCACCATCGAGGCGCTGAACAAGCTCGACCTGGACGTCACCTCGGTCGGCAACCACGAGTTCGACGAGGGCGCCGAGGAGCTCCGCCGCCTGCAGAACGGCGGCTGCCACCCCACCGAGGGCTGTTACACCGACGAGGAGTTCGAGGGCGCCGACTTCCCGTACCTGGCGGCGAACGTCCTGGACGAGAAGACGAAGAAGCCCCTCCTCAAGCCGTACTGGGTGTGGAAGAAGAAGGGCGTCAAGATCGGCTTCATCGGCGTGACGCTCGAGGGCACCCCGGACATCGTCTCGGCGGAGGGCGTCAAGGGCCTGTCCTTCGAGGACGAGGTCGAGACGATCGACAAGTACGCCAAGGTGCTCCAGCGCCAGGGCGTGAAGTCCATCGTCGCGCTCATCCACGAGGGCGGCTTCCCGGCGTCCTCCTCCTACAACTACGACTGCGACTCCCCGGGCGCGGGCGACGGCATCTCCGGCCCGATCGCGGACATCGCCGAGAACGTCACCCCGCAGGTGGACGCGCTGGTCACCGGCCACACCCACGCGGCGTACGCCTGCACGATCCCCGACCCGGCGGGCAAGCCCCGCACGGTCACCTCGGCCGCGTCCTTCGGCCGCCTCTACACGGACACCACGCTGACCTACGACCGCGCCACGGGTGACATCGCCCGTACGGCCGTGGAGTCCGCGAACCACGTGGTCACCCGGGACGTCCCCAGGGCGCCCGACATGACCGCGCTGATCGACAGGTGGAACACCCTCGCCGCCCCCATCGGCAACCGCCCGATCGGCTACATCTCCGGCGACATCCCCAAGGACGGCACCGAGTCCCCGCTCGGCGACCTGATCGCCGACGCGCAGCTGGCGCACGGCAGGGCCCTGGACCCGGAGACCGACCTGGCCCTGATGAACCCCGGCGGCATCCGCGCCTCCCTGACCTACGCGGCCGGCGGCACCGAGGGCGACGGTGTGGTGACCTTCGCCGAGGGCTTCACGGTCCAGCCCTTCGCCAACACGGTCAACCTCCAGGACTTCACGGGCGCGCAGCTGGTCCAGGCCCTCAAGGAGCAGGTGAGCGGACCGAACGAGGCGGCCCCGAAGATCCTCCAGGTCTCCTCCGGCCTGACCTACACCCTGGACCTGACGAAGAAGGGCGCGGACCGCGTCGTCACGGACTCCATCAGGCTGAACGGCGAGCCGATCGACGAGTCCGCCACCTACCGCGTCGCCACGAACAGCTTCCTCGCGGGCGGCGGCGACGGCTTCCCGACGCTGGGCCAGGGCACGAACGACCTGGTCGGCCTGGACGACCTGGCGGCCCTGGAGCAGTACCTGACGGCCAACTCGACGCCCACGTCCCCGATCGCCCCGCCGAAGGCGGACCGCATCACGATCCTGGACTGACACCCCGGGCACCCGGCGGGGCCGGTACGCGGTACTTCACCACCGCGTACCGGCCCCGCCGCGTTTCACGCCCCGGGCCACACGACCGCCTGCGCGACGATCACCCGCTCCCCGTCGAACGTGACCGACGGCCCCTCGTGCAGCCGGTACCCCATCTCCAGGGCCTCGCTCACCCGGCGGCAGAACGCGGCGTCGTCGGGACCGGTCAGGACGCGGTAGACGGGCAGCCCGTCCGGTGGTGGTGTCGTCATGACGTCCAGCGTGTCACAGGGGTTCCGCGGCGCGTCCGCCGGAGGAACGGGGGCGGCCGACGTCAAGAAGAGGCAGGAGGCGTACCCCCTTCGGGCGGCGCGATCGGGTGAGTCCGTGCGGGTGTCTGCGGCGTGACTGTGGTGCCTCTATGGCAGAGCACACCACCATCCAGGTGTCCCGGCAGACCCGCGACCGCCTCGCCCAGGTCGCGAAGGAGCGGGGCATGACCCTCGGGCAGCTGGTCGAGCAGCCGGCGATGCGGCAGCTCACCGCCGGCCGGATCGCGGAACGCGTGGCCGCCACGGGCGCGGTGCTGCGTGAGCGGACGGGGCGCACACTGACCGACGAGGAGTTCGATCAGGGGCCGGACGTTCTGGCCCACATCTACGCGATGGCCGCTGAGGGGACGCACGCACAGCGAGGCCGGGCCGCGTGATCGTTCTCGGCACCAGCGCTGTCGTCGCCCTCGCACGGGGGCACCGCGCCCTGCACCACCTCGTCGACAACGTGGCACACACGCCCGGTGACTGGCTGCACGTCCCAGCGCTGTGCCTGATGTGTGCCGAGTCGAAGGAGAAGGGCATCGCGGGCGATGTGCTCGCACTGCCGGGCGTCATGGTCGACGCGCTTCACCGGACGGCGGCGGCAGCGGTCGGCAGTATGCACAGAGAGGGCTGGGGCGGCCCCGACACCTGTCACGTCCTCTGCATCGCCACCCCGCACATGGAGACCGGGGGCATGCCGATCATCCTGACCGGCCGGAAGGACGACCACCCGCCCGGTGTCCTCACGGTCGGCATCGACTCTCCCGGGATGCTCGGCTTCCACCGAGCCCTTCGTCACTCCTCGCGCGGCCTGATGCGCTGCCCCCGGCTGACCGCGACACGGAGGACGTCCTCCAGGCACTCCACGGCCCGCACGAGCGCGAACCGCACCGCCCGTTCGCCGGCCTTCCCGTCCGCGAGCACGGCCCTGGCCCCGCCCAGGACCTCCTCCCCGGACCGCAGTTGGGCCGCCTCCACGTCGTCGGCGATCCGTGACACCAGGCTGCGGTCGCTGTCGGTGCTGAGGTAGCAGGGCTTTCCCTCGGGGGTGGTCCAGGGCAGGAGACGGAGACACATGGCGGTGATGCTCCCTGTGACGAGCGGTCGTTACGGAACGTGCCACGATCATCACTCACCGCACGTACCCTGCGGAAGGGGGCCTCCGTTGACCCCGTTACCGGACAACCGAGGAGGGGCGACATGGCCGTACCGGTGGACGGACAGCGGGAGTCGGGACGTGCCGTACTCGGGCGGACCCTGAAGTTCCTCCGGGACAAGGAGGGCAGGTCACTCGGTCAACTGGCCGAGGAGACCGGGTACGACAAGAGCTACCTGAGCCGCCTGGAGTCGGGCCAACGCCTCTCCAAGGTGACGGTGATGGAGGACCTGGACAGCTACTACGGGTCCGACGGCCTGCTGGTCAGCCTGTGGAAGATCGCGCGGTACGACGCGTTCAAGGACAAGTACAAGGAGTTCATGCGGCTGGAGGCGACGGCGCGCGTCATGCGGAAGTACGCGCCGGAGGTACCGGGCCTGTTGCAGACCGAGGAGTTCGCCAGGGAGATGTTGTCCGGTCCCCTGGCAACGGGCCAGGACACGGAAGCCGTCGAGGAGCAGGTCGCGGCCCGACTGGGGCGGCAGCTCCTGCTCGGCAAGGACCCGGCGCCCAGTGTCCGCTTCATCATCGACGAGCTCGCTTTCCGCCGACCCTCGGCCCGCGCGGAAACCTGGAGGGGGCAACTGGCCCACATCGAAGCCGTCGCACAGTGGCCGAACATCGTGGTCCAGGTACTGCCGTTCTCCGCCGGGCTCCACCCCCTCATGGCGAAGGGGTCCCTGACGCTGCTCTGGCAGGCGGACGGAAGTGCGGTGGCCTACACGGAAGGTGACAGCAGCGGTCTGCTGACCGACGATCCGGAGGACGTCCTGCGCCACCGCTTGTCCTACGATCGGCTCCGGGATCTGGCGCTGTCCCCGCCGGACTCCTTGGTGTTCATCAGAGACGCACTGAAGGAGCACAGTTCATGAAGCCGGTCCCCGATCTGACCACCGCCTCCTGGCGCAAGTCCAGCTACAGCGACGGGGGAGACAACAACTGCCTCGAAGTCGCCGACGGCCACCCCGCCCTCGTCCCGGTCCGCGACAGCAAGGCCCCGGACGGCCCGGTGCTCGTCTTCGGCGCGGCCGCGTGGACGTCGTTCGTGACGGGAACCAAGAAGCGACCGCACTGATCCGCCTCCCGGCCGGGCCGGACGGGGACTGCGCGGGCGCCCACTCGGCCTCCGGCCAGTCGTACGCGTCGAAACCGTCCGGCACCTCACCACAGGGCGCGTAGGTGCTCACGGCGAAGGTCCCCGTGGGCCGGTCCCCATCCGCGTCCACCACGTCACCGGTCCGGGGATGCTCGAACCGGAAGCCCAGGTCGGAGACGTTCTCGAGGGTCAGCTCCCAGCCGTCCCGTTCCAGGCGGAGCCGGGTGGGCTCCTGGGCCAGGCGCGCGGCGGCCTCCGGCACGCCCGTCACCCGCCGTTCCGGCCCGAAGCTGCGCACGTCACGGAGGCTCCTGTCGATGTGGGCGAGGGAACTCAGTCCGCGGTAGTGGCAAGGTCCCGTCCGCACCCGGGAGTTCACGCGGGGAGCTCCGGGCAGGGCCGCCTCGTCGTACACCCGCTGTGCCTGCGTCCTCAGCCGTACGGCGACCCGGTCGGGGTCGGCCGCAGGGTACGGCGTGCCGTTCCACAGACGATGGCCGACCACGCCCACGCCCGCGCCCACGAGGAGCAGCCCACCGGCACACCACAGAACCACCCGAGCGGAGCGCCTCCGCGGAACAGAACTCATGGTCCGGAGCGCAGGAAGCCGACACCGCGCCCCGCGTGGGCGCGACTACTCAACCGGGGTGAGCACCACATCGCCGCGTCGGCCGGTGAGGGTGCGGGCGGTGATGCCGGTCGCACCCGCTCAGCCGGCCGAGGTGTTCCGTGTCGCCTCGTGTGCTTCGGCGAGGGCCCGCTGCCTGAGGCTGCCGCCGAACAACTGGATCGTGGTGGCGGCCAGGACGTCATCCCTGCCGATGGTCCGCCCGTCCCCCCTGCGGGTGGACAGGGACCGGAGGGAATCCTCGAGGAGCGGGGGCGGGGCCGGTTCGCCCGGCGTCACCAGGGTGACCGCACCGAAACGTCTGACCCCGCCCTCGCGGACGACCATGGCCGCGTCCCGGGCGAGGTCCGTCAGGAACACGCTCGCGATTCCGTCCAGGTCGCGGACCATCGCCGGGACGGCCGTCGCCCCCCGGCTCCGCAGCAGCTTCTTGACCCCGGCCTCGAACCTGTGGGCGCCGACCACCGCACTCGGTCTGCGCGACCCGCTGCGCCCGCGAGGAGGCACGACGACACCCCCGGCGTCGTACAGGACACCGGTCAGGCCTCGAAACGTCGGGCTGTGGTCGTACCACCGGGTCCCCACCTCGAGCTCGACGTTCCGGTCGATCGCCGAGAGAAGGTCCCCGGGAACCAGCTTCTTCCGGGCCTCCTCCGCCGCCGCTCTCCTCGCGCCGTCGATGATCTCCGTCAGCACGGTCCGCGTCACCGACGCGGCGGCCCACGCGGCCGACCGGGAGACGTGCATCGGGGTCACGTCCCTGAACACCGCTTTGACGAGAGAAGGCCTGAACGGCGAGGCACCCACGACCGAGGCGGTGCCGGGACCGCTGCGCTCAGGGCGTACGGGCTGTGTGGTCATCGGAGGAAACACTCCCTGCCGTCGGAGTTGTCGGAGACCCTCACTTCACCACGCAGGCCCGCTCCCTTCCCCATCCCCCGTCGAAGCGGCACCCGGTCGAGGGCCTGCCGCGGGGGCCGGCCGGTGGGCTGTGGCCGGCGGAGGGCGGGGTCAGGACGCCGTGGGCGTCCAGCCGGCCAGCCAGTCCGCGACCTCCTGGTCGGCCGCCTGGGCGTCCGTCAGGTGCGGGCGGTCGCCGCTCGCGGAACCCGCGCCGGGACCGGTGTTCCGGTACTCCGCGAAGCGGTCGCCCTTCCAGGAGAAGCCGCTCATGTCGGTCCAGGGCGTGGTGCGGATCGCGGCGCTGAGGGTGGTGTTGCGGACCGTGGTCTGCGGGTCGAGGGAGGTGTCGCCGCCGGCGTGCCAGGGGCGGCCCAGGTAGAAGGTGCGGTCGGAGACGTCGCCGTTCACCGCCGAGTTGGCGATCAGGATGCCCTTGCGGCCCGCGGCCGTGCTCGGGGCCGTGACGTAGCCGGCGGAGGCGCCGTCCCAGCGCTTCCTCAGGGTGATGACCGAGCGGTCGATCACCGCCGTCGCCCGGCCGAAGACGAAGTCGACGTTGCCGGTGACGTAGGAGTTGGTCATGTAGACCCGGCCGAGCCTGTCCTTGGCGGCCGTGTCCAGGAGCAGGGTGTCCTGGTCGCCCTCGACGATGACGCCGTCCAGGAACACCTTGTCGGCGGCCGTGCGGAGGGCGACCGCCTGGTGGCCCGGGAGGGACTGGTGGGCGCGCTCGTCGAAGTCGTTGGCGATGGTGAGGTTGCGGGCCTGGAAGTCGTCGGCCTCGACGGCGACGGTGGCGCTGCCGGAGGTGCCGTACGTGCCCGAGCCGTCCGGCTTCCGGGTGCCCGCCGCGTTGTCGAAGACGATCACCGTGTCCCTGCGGCTGCCGCCGGTTCCCTGGAGGGTGACGTGCGGCTTGTCCGACGGGACCCTGACCGTCTCGCGGTACGTGCCCGGCTTGACGGAGATGACGACGCGGGAGGGGTTGTTCGCGGGGACGGCGTCCACCGCGGCCTGGACCGTCCGGTACCGGCCGGTGCCGTCCCGGGCGACGGTCAGCGTCGTGGCCGCCTTGGTGGGGGCCGTCGTCGTGCCGATGGACTCCCGCGGTCCCGCCTGCGCCCTGAGCAGGGCCGGTACGTCCGCCGCCCGGTCGAGCGTGTAGGCGTAGTGCGCCTTCGGGTCGAAGGCCGTGCCGCCGCTCTCGTTGCGGCCCGACGTGCCGGAGAAGACGTTGCCGCGCTGGACGACGCTCGCCGTGGCGTCCTTGATGACGGGGTTCCGCATGCCCTGGAAGTAGCTGTTCTCCAGGACCATCCTCGTCCTGCCGCGCGCGTAGTTGCCGTAGGAGGAGGCGGTGTCCGTGCCCGCGACGTCCTCCAGGAAGTTGTTGTAGAGGTGCGCGTGGGCGGCGTTGTCGGTGGACGGGTTGCGCTGCTCGGTGTCGCGGAACCAGTTGTGGTGGATCGTGATGTCCGTCGTGACGTTCTCGGTCCAGCCGATGCCGAAGGTCTTGTTGTTGTCGCTCAGCCTGTTCCAGGAGACGGTCACGTACGTGCTGTCCTCGCGGACGTCGATCAGGCCGTCGGCCGTGTGCCGCAGGTCGTTGTGGTCGATCCAGACGTGGTGGGCGCCGTCCATCTGGACCGCGTCGAAGTCGTGCTCCTTGTCGTTCCGGACGCCCTGGTGGGAGTCCCGGATCGTCAGGTTGCGGAGGATCACGTTGTGGACGCCCCGACCGAGGAAGAAGCCGCCGCCGACGATGTGCCCGGACGTCCCCCGGCCGACGATCGTCTTGTCGGAGGCGACCTTGATCTCCTTGCCGACCGGGTTCATGGCGATCGTCCCCGCCACGACGATGACGTACGGCTCGGCGGCCGTGGCGTACTTCTCCAGCTCGGCCTGGGTGCGGACGGTGACGGTCTCGCCGTCCCGGCCGCCGTACGTGCCGTTCTGGCCGAGGGCGTCCACCGAGGCGAAGCCGTCGGCGGTGGCGGTCGCCCAGGCCGGGGCGGCGGTCGCGGCGGACGCCCGCTGGGCGCCGGAGCCGAGGACGCCGAGGCCGGTTCCGTACGCCAGCGTCCCGGCGGCGGCCACCGCCAGCGGGACGCCGGCCGCCAGGACCTTCCTGCCCCGGCGGTGCCGGGCCTTGCTGCGGTGCTCACTCATGCGGCGATCCGTTCCGTGTGGGGGAGGGGACGCCGATCGGTCGCCGCCCGGCGCGGAAAGGTTGCCGCCCCCGCCGCGGAACCCGCTACGGCGCCTCGGGCGGGGGCGTCGGTGCGCCCGGCAGGCGGACCGTGGCCGTCGTGCCGCCGCCCTCCGCCGGGGTCAGGGTCACCTCGCCGCCCGCCTGCTGGACCGTGCGGGCCACGATGGACAGGCCGAGGCCGGAGCCGGGGAGGGCGCGGGCGCTCGGGGAGCGCCAGAAGCGGTCGAAGACGTGGGGGAGTTCGTCGGCGGGGATGCCGGGGCCGTGGTCGCGGACGGTGAGCACGCCGTCGGTGAGGCGTACGTCGATCGTGCCGCCCGCCGGGCTGAACTTCACCGCGTTGTCCAGGACGTTGACCACGGCCCGCTCCAGCGCGGACGGCTCCGCCCGGACGTACCACGGGTGCACGTCCGCCGTGATGGTCAGCTCCGGGCCGCGCAGCCGGGCGCGGCGCAGGGCCGCCTCGACGACGTCCTGCCAGGCGACGATCCGCGTCCGGCCGGAGTGCTGGTCGGTGTCCGGGCGGGACAGTTCCTGCAGGTCGCCGATGAGGGCGGCCAGTTCGGTCATCTGCGCCTTCACCGAGGCGAGCAGGGCCCTGCGGTCCTCGGCCGGGATCGGGCGGCCGGTCTCCTCGCTGCGGGTGAGCAGCTCGATGTTGGTGCGCAGGGAGGTGAGCGGGGTGCGCAGCTCGTGGCCGGCGTCCGCGATGAGCTGCTGCTGCAGGTCGCGGGAGCTGGCCAGGGCGGAGGTCATGGAGTTGAAGGAGCGGGAGAGCCGGGCGACCTCGTCCTCGGCGTCGTCCTCGACGGGGATGCGGACGTCCAGGTCCTCCGTGCGGGCCACGTGCTCGACCGCCTCGGTGAGCCGGTCGACGGGACGCAGGCCCGCGCGGGCCACCGCGAGGCCGGCGGCGGCGGCGCCCAGGACACCGATGCCGGAGACCAGGAGCAGGATCAGGGCGAGGTCGTTGAGCGTCGAGCGGGTGCTGTCGAGGGGGACGGCGGCGACGTAGGCGTAGTCGTTGGCCACGCCCCGGCCCAGGAGCGTCTCGACGGTGACCGCGGTGGTCAGCACGCGCACCGGGGCGCCGTCGCCGTCGACGCCGTTGCGGAACCGCGCGGAGTCGGGGTCCGGGTCCTTCGCCACGGCCTTGTCGCCGCCGGTGACCTTGACCGAGGCCGAGGCGAACGGCAGCAGGCACACGGTGCCGTCCGTGCGCACCACCTGGCCGTAACTCCCGCTCTGCGGGCCGATGTCGTCCGATTCCGGGGGCGACGCGCCACACGTGTCGACGACGCGTTCGAACTGGTTCTGCTTCAGCGTGATGACCGACGCCCGGAGGTCGTCGTCGAGCTCCGCGTACAGCTTCCCCTGCACGATGAACCAGCAGGTGACGGACACCGCCGCCACCGCGAACGCCACCGCCGCCGCCACCAGCAGCGACAGCCGCGCCCGGATCGGGAGGGCGCGGAAGCGGCGCATCGGCTTCCTCACTCCGCCGTCCTCATTCCGCTGCCTTCACTCCGCCGGTCCTCGTTCCGCCGTCCTCACTCCGCGCCGCCCTGCCGCAGCACGTAGCCCACGCCCCGCACCGTGTGCACCAGGCGCGGCTCGCCGCCCGCCTCGGTCTTGCGGCGCAGGTACATCACGTACACGTCCAGGGAGTTCGACGAGGGCTCGAAGTCGAAGCCCCACACCGCCTTCAGGATCTGCTCCCGCGTGAGCACCTGGCGCGGGTGCGCCATGAACATCTCCAGCAGGGTGAACTCCGTACGGGTCAGCTCCACCGGGCGCCCGCCCCGCACGACCTCCCGCGTGGCCAGGTTCATGCTCAGGTCGCCGAAGGCGAGGACGTCGTCCGACTCGGCGGAGGCGGCCACGGCCGCCGCGTACGAGCTGCGGCGCAGCAGCGCGCGGATACGGGCGAACAGCTCGTCCAGCTCGAACGGCTTCACCAGGTAGTCGTCCGCCCCGGCGTCCAGCCCCGTCACCCGGTCGCCGACCGTGTCCCGCGCCGTCAGCATCAGGATGGGGGTCGTGTCGCCGGTGGCGCGGATGCGGCGGGCGGCGGTGAGGCCGTCCATGCGGGGCATCTGGATGTCGAGGACGACCAGGTCGGGCCGGTGGGCCGCCGCCTTCTCCAGGGCGTCCGCGCCGTCCACGGCGACCTCGGTGTCGTACCCCTCGAAGGCCAGGCTGCGCTGGAGCGCTTCGCGCACCGCCGGCTCGTCGTCGACGATCAGGATGCGCTGGGGGTCACGGTCGCCTTCTGCGGGGAGGGGGCTCATGGGCTCGGGGTTCCTCCGTCTGCGGGGGTCTGCGAGGTGCTCGGCCGGGGGCTCGGGTCTTCAGCCTCGCACGATTCCCGGTGGGCGCGGAAAGGAACGATCACCGGGGGATCAGCCGGTCGCGCCGGCCCGCAGCGTCGGCAGGTCCGCCTTGACCGTGTCGATCGGGATGGCGAAGCCCAGGCCCACGCTGCCCGCGTCGGACGTGTCCGCGCCGCTCGGCGCGTACATCGCGGAGTTGACGCCGATGACGTTGCCGTTCATGTCGATCAGCGCGCCTCCGGAGTTGCCGGGGTTCAGGGACGCGTCGGTCTGGATCGCCTTGTAGGTGGTCGTGGACCCGCCCGTGTCGCCGTTGAACTCCCGGCCGCCGAACTCGAACGGCCAGCCGCCGCCCTGCTGCCCCTGCTGCTGCCCCTGGCCCTCGTCCGTCGAGACGGTCACGTCGCGGTCGAGCGCCGAGACGATGCCGCTGGTCACCGTGCCGGTCAGGCCCTCGGGCGAGCCGATCGCCACGACCTGGTCGCCGACCCGCACCCCGTCGGAGTCCCCGAGGGTGGCCGCCTTCAGGCCGGACGCGTCCTCCAGCTTGACCAGCGCCAGGTCCTTCGAGCTGTCGGTGCCGACGACCTGTGCGGTGTACGTCTCGCCGTCGTCGGTCCGCACCTTGATCGACGAGGCGCCGGCGACGACGTGGTTGTTGGTGATGATCTCGCCGTCCTCCGTGATGATCACGCCGGAGCCGGTCGAGGACCCCGCGTTGGAGGTGGCCTCGATCTCGACGGTGCTCGGGCTGACCGCCTCGGCGACGCCGGACACCGTGCCCTTCTGACCGGCCGGCACCACGGTGGTGCCGGTGGCGCTCGAGGCGGCGACGGTGCCGTTGCCGACCAGCTCCTGCACGCCGTAGGCGGTGCCGCCGCCCACGGCCGCCGCGACGATCGCCACGGCGGCGAGCAGCGCGGCCGGCCCGCGGGTGCGCTTCCGCTTCGGGGGCTGCGCGGGAGCGTACGCCGGCGGGGGCGGCCACTCGGGGTCCACCTGCTCGGGGTTCACCTGGTGGGGGGTCTCGTACGCGTCGCCGCGGTGGAAGCTCTCGGTCATGGCTACGAGCCTCGGGCCCGACGATGAGAGCATCCTGAGTGCTCGCTGAAAAGCCCGGCAGAAGCTCGTATGCCCGATGTAAAGGGCCACCGCCGACCGGCGGAGGACCACTGCCGACGGACGGGGACCGCTGCCGGCGGTGCGGCTACGCGCAGCCGCAGGAGTGGCGCACCACCAGCCGGGACGGGAACACCTTCAGGCGTTCGCGGCGCGAGCCGGCCACCCGCAGGCCGTCGTCGAGGACGAGGTCCAGCGCCGCGCGGGCCATCGCCGAGCGGTCCGAGGCGACCGTGGTCAGGGGCGGGTCGGTGAGCGCCGCCTCCTTGATGTCGTCGAAGCCGGCGACCGCGAGCTCGCCGGGCACGTCGATGCGCAGTTCGCGCGCCGCGCGCAGCAGGCCGATCGCCTGGTCGTCGGTGGAGCAGAAGACCGCGGGCGGGCGGTCCGGCCCGGACAGGATCCCGAGGCCGACGCGGTAGGCGTCGTAGCGGTTGTACGGGGCCTCGAAGAGCCGGCCCTCGGTCGGGATGCCGGCCTCCTCCATCGCGCGCCGCCAGCCCTCGACGTGGTCGGAGACCGGGTCGCCGACGGCGGGGGTCTCCGCGGTGCCGCCGACGCAGGCGACGTACTCGTAGCCGTGCTCCAGCAGGTGGCGCACGGCGAGCTGGGCGCCGCCGAGGTCGTCGGTGACGACGGCGACGTCGTCGATCGCCTCGGGGCGCTCGTGCAGCAGGACCACCCGGGCGTCCCAGGCCTCGATCTCCGCGGCGGCCAGGTCGTTGAGCGCGTGGCTGACCAGGATCAGCCCGGAGACGCGCATCCCCAGGAACGCGCGCAGGTAGTGGACCTCGCGCTCGCCGATGTAGTCGGTGTTGCCGACGAGCACCATCTTCCCGCGCTCGGACGCGGCCTGTTCGACCGCGTGCGCCATCTCGCCGAAGAAGGGCTGGCGCGCGTCCGGGATGATCAGGCCTATGAGGTCCGTGCGCCGCGACGCCATCGCCTGGGCGACGCGGTCGGGCCGGTACCCCAGCTCCTTGATCGCGGCGAGCACGCGCTCGCGCGTGGCCGGGGCGACCGGCCGGGGTCCGTTGTTGATGACGTAGCTGACCACGGCGGTGGACGTCCCCGCCAGCCGCGCCACGTCATCCCTGGTTACCTTGGCCACGCGCGGAGTCTACGCGGATATACCCGCTCCGGGCAGGGCGTAAAGGAAGTCCTGTGCGGCACGGAAAGGGCTCGCATGTGCGATCGCAACGCTCATGCGTGCGCCTTTCACGCCTTCGCCCGCGCCTCGGCGCCACCCCGCGCGGTCGTCTCGTCCGCATCCGACGCCTTTTGCCGGTCGGCCTTGTTCTTGGCCTCCTCGGCGGCGCGCTCCACCTTCTCCGGCGTAACGAATCGATAACCGACGTTCCGGACGGTGCCGATCAGCGACTCGTGCTCGGGGCCGAGCTTCGCGCGCAGCCGCCGCACGTGGACGTCGACCGTGCGGGTGCCGCCGAAGTAGTCGTAGCCCCAGACCTCCTGCAGCAGCTGGGCGCGGGTGAAGACCCGGCCCGGGTGCTGCGCGAGGTACTTCAGCAGCTCGAACTCCTTGAAGGTGAGGTCGAGGACGCGGCCCTTGAGCTTGGCGCTGTACGTCGCCTCGTCCACCGACAGGTCGCCGTTGCGGATCTCCATCGGGGAGTCGTCGTTGACGATCTGCTGACGGCCCATGGCCAGCCGCAGCCGCGCCTCGACCTCGGCCGGTCCCGCGGTGTCCAGCAGGACGTCGTCGATGCCCCAGTCCGCGGTGACGGCGGCCAGGCCGCCCTCGGTCACCACGAGCACGAGGGGGCAGCCGGGGCCGGTGGAGCGCAGCAGCTGGCACAGGCTGCGGACCTGCGGGAGGTCGCGCCGGCCGTCGACGAGGATGACGTCCGCGCCGGGGGTGTCGACGAGGGCCGGGCCCTCCGCGGGGGCCACGCGCACGTTGTGCAGCAGCAGGCCGAGGGCGGGGAGCACCTCCGTCGACGGCTGGAGGGCGTTGGTCAGGAGCAGCAGTGAACTCATCGCGCCTCCCCCGCCCGGATGGGGGTCGCCCGGACCGGGGTCGCCCGGGTCGGGGCCGTCTTTCGTTCGTGCACGGTTCGCTCGCCCATAACGTCTGGTTCCTCCTCGGTCCCTGCGAGGACGTTTACGGCACTGCTGCGTGCGATCGACGGCCCGTACACCGGCGGTTCCCCGCGTCGTATACAACGCTTCCGAAAGCACGAAAGGACCCGGGGGCTTCGCTGCCCGAGTCCTCTCCGCAGCAGAATAGCCGACATGAGCACCGGTCCGGCAGGTCATGTGGGGCGATCCACCTTCCGTCCGTATTCCGAGACGCGTGACGCGGCGCGCGGCGTGACGAACGACGGCACTCCTTTGCGGACGTTCCTGCGCACCGCGGACGGCGTGCGGATCGATTCCGTGTACGACCCGGGAACCGCCGCGCGCGGAAGTTCCCGGGCCGCTTCCCGCGATCCGGTGTTCGTGATCGCCCACGGCTTCACGGGGGACGCGGACCGGCCGCACGTGCGGCGGGCGGCGCGGGCGTTCGCGCGGCACGGGGCCGTGGTGACGTTCTCCTTCCGCGGGCACGGCGCGTCGGGCGGACGCTCCACGGTCGGGGACCGGGAGGTGCTGGACCTGGCGGCGGCGGTGTCGTGGGCGCGGGAACTGGGGCACGCGCGCGTGGCCACCGTCGGGTTCTCGATGGGGGGCTCGGTGGTGTTGCGGCACGCGGCGCTCCACCGTGACGCGGGGGTGGACGCCGTGGTGTCCGTGAGCGCGCCCGCCCGGTGGTTCTACCGGGGGACCGCGCCCATGCGGCGGCTGCACTGGCTGGTGACCCGGCCCTCCGGGCGGCTGGTGGGGCGGTACGGGCTGCGGACGCGGATCCACCACCGGCAGTGGGACCCGGTTCCGCTGTCCCCCGTCGAGGCGGTGCCGCGGATCGCGCCGACGCCGCTGCTGATCGTGCACGGCGACAGCGACGGGTACTTCCCGCTCGACCATCCGCGCACGCTGGCGGCGGCCGCCGGTGAGCACGGGGAGCTCTGGGTCGAGCCCGGCATGGGGCACGCGGAGAACGCGGCGCCGGAGGGGCTGCTGCACCGGATCGGGGACTGGGTGGTCACCCGGGCGGGCTAGCCTGAGCGGTGTTCACCGTCAACCGATTGAGGAACCAGCAGATGGCAAAGGTCACGGTGCGGTACTGGGCCGCCGCCAAGGCCGCGGCCGGTGTGGCCGAGGAGCCGTACGAGGCGGACACGCTCGCCGGAGCGCTCGACGCGGTGCGCGGGCGTCACCCCGGCGAACTCACGCGCGTCCTGCTGCGGTGCTCGTTCCTCGTCGACGGTGATCCCGTGGGCACCCGCGCACATGAGGCGGTACGGCTGGCCGACGGCGGCACGGTCGAGGTGCTCCCGCCGTTCGCAGGAGGGTGAGCGATGACCGACCAGCCGTACCAGGGGTACGACCCGTACGACGGGAACAACGGGTACCACGGGAACGACGGGTACGACCCGTACCGGCAGCAGCAGGCTCAGCCGCAGGCGTGGCCCGGGCAGCAGGCGTACGACGATCCGTACGACGCCCAGCAGTACACGCAGCAGTGGCAGGGGCAGACCTGGGAGACGTCGGTGCAGCCGCCGGTGCCGGCGGCCCCGTCCGTGGAGGAGACGGCGTACATGCCGTCGCAGGGCGACGCGCGGTACGTGGGCCACACGGGGTACGGCGAGGCGGCGGCGTACGGGGCGCCGCCCGGACCCATGCCCGAGCCCGCGCCCGCCGCATCCGCCGGGCCTGCCGCGCCTCCGGCACCCGCCCCCGCGCCGTCCCCGGCCGGGGACGGCCCCGCGTACGGGCCGGCCACGCTGGCCGGGAACGCGCGTGTCACCGATGCCCAGCGCGCCCGCGCCGAGGGGCGGTCGCCGATCATCGAGCCCGGGATGCAGCCGGCGGTGCTCACCGCCCTGCTGGGACTGCTGCTCGCCGGCGGGGCGGCGCTGGGCACGTACGCCCTGCTCGTGCCGCTGGTGGTGCTCCAGGGGGTCACGGCGGCGGGCTGGTTCCGGCTGAACGGGATGTGGCCGGCGCGGCAGGGGATCGCACTGGGGTTCCTGGGCGCGCTGGCCGCGGACGCGGCACTGCTGGTGTCGGACCGCTCGACGGCGGCGATCCTGGGGACACTGGGCGTGTGGGTGCTGCTGTCACTGGTGCTGCAGCTGCGGTCGCACGCGGATCCCGACGAGCGGATGTACGGCCTGATGGCGACGGTCGCCGCGGCGGCGCTGGCGATCGCGGCGGGCGGGTACCTGGCGGCGGACGCGGACGCGGTGACCGTCGGTGCGGTCGCGGTGGCCGCGGCGGCGGTGGCGCGGGCGCTGCCGTTGCCGACGCCGGCGTCGGTGGTGGTCGCGCTGCTCGTGGCGGCGGGCGCGGGGTTCGCGGCGGGCGCGGCGACGGGCACGGGCGCTTCGGGCGCGCTGCTCGGAGCGGGCGCGGCGGTCTGCGCGCTGATCGGTCACCGGGTCGCGAGCTACGACTACCCGTCGCGCTTCGTCCACTTCACGGCGGGCGTCGCACTGCCCCTGTCGGCGGCCGCCCCGGCGGTGTACGTACTGGGGCGCGTGTTCGCCTGAGGCGGGCGCCGGCGGCACCCCGCCGACGCGGCCCCTGTCACAGGTGATCGACAATCCCCGGGGCCCCGCCCTCCCCGGGGTTACCCTCGCGCTGGACGGCCGCCCGGTCGTCGGGGAATGCCGTCGGACATGTCTGGGTGGGGAAACGCCGCATGCGCGCACTGCGAATACTGCTCGTCATCGCCGTGATACTGGGCGGGATCTTCGTGATCGTGGACCGCGTCGCGGTCCACTTCGCCGAGGGCGAGGCGGCGGACCGGCTGAAGGCGGCCGAGGGCCTCGCGTCCACCCCCGACGTGTCCATCGAGGGCTTCCCGTTCCTCACCCAGGTCGCCGGCGGCTCCCTCGACGAGGTGCGGGTCGGGATCGAGGGGTACGAGGCCCCCACCGGGGACGGCGCCCGGAAGATCCGGATCGACGACCTGCGCGCCGACATGAGGGGCGTCGAGTTCTCCGGCGACTACAGCTCCGCCGTCGCCGACAGCGCCACCGGCACCGCGACCGTCGCCTACGACGAGCTGCTCAGGGCCGCCAAGTCCGAGGCCACGCAGGTGGGCCCCGGTGTCACGGCCGAGGTCGTCGGCCTGTCCGACGGCGGCGACGGGAAGATCAAGGTCGAGGTGGAGACCACCGTGCTCGGCGCCGAGCTGCCCGAGCCGGTCTCCGTGCTCAGCTCGGTGACGGTCGTGGACGGCGACACGGTGCGCGTGCGGGCGGACGCGCTGCCCGCGTTCGGCGGGGTCGAGGTCGTCGAGTCCCGGGTGCGGCGGATCATCGACTTCGAGCAGGGGATCGACGGCCTGCCCGGCGGGATCCGGCTGGACAAGGTCGAGGCGGCGCGGGACGGGGTGGAGATCACGGTGAAGGGTTCCGACGTCCGTCTGGTCGGGTAGGGAAGGGTTTGACGGGCCGTGGTGTCCGCCAGGCGAGACGGAGGCGTCCGCAGGGCAGTTGCGGCGGCGGACGCACCCGGGCCCGGGGCCCGCGGGAGCCGGGCCCGCGGCTCACTCATCCCGCATGGCGGACGATCGCGTCTCAGCATGCGACACGCCGGTGACACGCCCGCCCTGCCGTCCCTACGATCGGCACCATGCAGTGTCAGACGAGCGTCCTCCGGTCGCGGGGACAGGCGGATCTCACGAAGCGGCGGGCAGTAGACCTGTGCCGTGTCGCCGCCATGCTCTGTCGACCGTTCTGAGCGGACACGTCCTCGTCCGCATTCCCGCACCGCCCAGCTGAGGGCACCCGTGCGCCGGTCCCGTGCGACCGCGCGCACCTCTCACTCGCACGCCCCGCCGCAACTGCCCCGGAGGAGAAAGAGCATGAGCCGCAGCGACGTCCTGGTCGACGCCGATTGGCTCCAGGAGCACCTGGACGACCCGACCATCGCCATCGTCGAGGTGGACGAGGACACGTCCGCCTACGAGAAGAACCACATCAAGAACGCCGTCCGGATCGACTGGACCAAGGACCTGCAGGACCCGGTCCGCCGTGACTTCGTCGACCAGGAGGGCTTCGAGAAGCTCCTGTCGGACAAGGGCATCGCCAACGACCACACGGTCGTCCTCTACGGCGGCAACAACAACTGGTTCGCGTCGTACGCCTACTGGTACTTCAAGCTGTACGGCCACGAGAACGTCAAGCTCCTCGACGGCGGCCGCAAGAAGTGGGAGCTCGACGCCCGCGAGCTGGTCCCCGGCGACGAGGTGCCGGAGCGGCCGAGGACCGAGTACAAGGCCAAGCCGCAGGACACGTCGATCCGCGCCTTCCGCGACGACGTCGTGGCCGCCATCGGCACGCAGAACCTGGTCGACGTGCGCTCGCCCGACGAGTTCTCCGGCAAGCTGCTCGCCCCGGCCCACCTGCCGCAGGAGCAGTCGCAGCGCCCGGGCCACGTCCCGACGGCCGCCAACATCCCGTGGTCGAAGAACGCCAACGACGACGGCACCTTCAAGTCGGACGAGGAGCTCAAGGAGCTCTACGCCGCCGAGAACGTCGACCTGGCCAAGGACACCATCGCCTACTGCCGCATCGGTGAGCGCTCCGCGCTGACCTGGTTCGTGCTGCACGAGCTGCTCGGCGTCGAGAACGTCAAGAACTACGACGGCTCCTGGACCGAGTACGGCTCCCTCGTCGGCGTGCCGATCGAGCTCGGCCCCGGCAAGTGACCCCTCCCGACCGACCTCTCCAGACCCCCTCAGGAGTAAGACATGTGCGGTGCGAAGGCCGGCGGCCCGGACGCCTCGACGATCAAGCCCGGTGAGACCACCATCCAGGGTCAGGTGACCCGCGACGGCGAGCCGGTGACGGGCTACGTCCGTCTGCTGGACTCGACCGGCGAGTTCACCGCGGAGGTCCCCACCTCCGCCACCGGACAGTTCCGCTTCTACGCGGCGGAGGGCACCTGGACCGTCCGCGCCCTGGTGCCCGGCGGCACCGCCGACCGCACGGTCGTCGCCCAGCAGGGCGGCCTGGCCGAGGTCGCGATCGCGGTCTGAGTCCGCTCACCCGGCTCACGCGCCGAAGGGCCGCATCCCACGGGTTGGACGCCTGGGATGCGGCCCTTCGGCGTGTCCGGTCCTAGGCCTCTCGTCTGGATCAGGCCGGATCAGGGAGCGGGCCTGACCCAAGCGAAAGGCCTAGGCTGGAGGCATGTACGCGCGGAGGCGGCACGCCTACTTCGCCATGATGGGCACGTGCGTCGTCCTGTTCGTCCTGGCCTGGGGCGTCGTGCGGCTCTGGTCGGTGCCGGTGGCCGTGGGCATGTGCGTGGTCGCCATGGTCATCCCGCCCCTCGCCGCGGTGGTCGCCAACCGGCGCGGCCCCGACGACCGCTGGTGGGACGACCCCTCCGGCGACCCCCAGTCCGACGAGTGGTGGGACGAGCTGGACGGCAAGAAGCGGCCCCGGTGAGGGCCGGCTGCCCGGCTGGTTCCGGCGGCCGGGGCGTCGTACGGGCGCCGCTCGCCCCGGCGGGGCACCCGTACCGCCTCCGGACCGGGCGTCTCAGTAGACGAGCGCCTGGGTCCCCTCCGCCAGCGCCTCCTGGACGAACACCTGCGCGCCGGCGATCCGCACGCCCTCGATGACGTCCTTCTCCGTGATGTCGCGGCGGGCCGCGCACTGCGTGCACAGGGTGATCCGGCCGGCGGCCAGGACGGAGTCCAGCAGGTCGGGCAGCGGGGCGGCGTGCGGCAGCTCGAACTCGGCGGCACGGCCGGGCAGCGCGAACCACGAGGACTCGCCGGTGAGCCACAGGGACACGTCCACACCGCTGGCCACGGCCACCGCCGCCACCGTGAACGCCTGGGAGCAGCGTTCGGGGGCGTCGGCCCCCGCGGTCACCTTGATCACGAGCTTCTTCGCCATGGCCGAATCGTAGTCAGGGCACCCGCTCCCCCGGACGCCGGCCGCTCGGCCGAGCCCCTCCGCCGACCGCCGTGAGGGCACCCCCGCGTCGTGAGGGCACACCTCACACGGAGGGCCGGGCCCCGGCCGCGTAAGCTGGGCACCGGCCCTGTGCACACACCGCACCCCCCGCTCAAGGAGCACCCCGTGGAGATCTTCTTCGAAATCCTGTTGGTCCTGGTTGCCGTCGGCGTCCTCGCCTTCGCCGGACTGACCGTGAAGAAGCTGTACCAGGGCCAGCGCTGACCCGAGACCAGGAACTTCCTCTCATGATCGAGATTCCGTCCGACCTGCACAAGGACCTCGTCCCGCTCGCCTTCCTGCTCGGCAACTGGGCGGGCGCGGGCGTGCACGACTTCCCCGGCGCCGAGAAGTGCAACTTCGGTCAGGAGGTCGCCTTCACCCACGACGGCCGGGACTTCCTGGAGTACCGCTCCCACACCTGGGTGCTGGACGGCGACGGCAACAAGGTCCGTCCGCTGGAGTCCGAGCACGGCTTCTGGCGCATCGACGCCGACCGCAAGGTCGAGGTGACGATGACCCGCGACGACGGCGTCATCGAGATCTGGTACGGCGAGCTGGCCGCCCAGAAGCCGCAGATCGACCTGGTCACGGACGCGGTGGCGCGCACCGCCGCCTCCCGCCCCTACAGCGGCGGCAAGCGGCTGTACGGCTACGTCAAGAGCGACCTGATGTGGGTCGGCGAGAAGCAGACCCCCGAGGTCGAGCTGCGCCCCTACATGTCGGCGCACCTGAAGAAGGTCGTCACCCCGGAGGAGGTCGAGCGCTGGGCCAAGGCCCTGCCCGACGACCTCCCGGACGACGGGATCGCCTTCTTCAAGTAGGCCTAGACTCGTGGTGTGGTGAGCACCGACTGGAAGAGCGACCTCAGGCAGCGCGGCTACCGGCTGACGCCGCAGCGCCAACTCGTGCTCGAAGCCGTGGACACCCTTGAGCACGCGACCCCCGACGAGATCCTCGTGGAAGTGAGGAAGACCGCGTCGGGGGTCAACATCTCCACCGTCTACCGCACCCTGGAGCTCCTGGAGGAGCTGGGCCTGGTCAGCCACGCCCACCTCGGGCACGGTGCCCCGACCTACCACCTCGCCGACCGGCACCACCACCTGCACCTGGTCTGCCGCGACTGCGACAACGTCATCGAGGCGGACGTGGAGGTGGCGGCCGAGTTCACGGCCAAGCTGCGGGACTCCTTCGGCTTCGACACGGACATGAAGCACTTCGCGATCTTCGGCAGGTGCGGCGACTGCTCCCTGAAGACTTCAACTACCGAGTCGTAGGCTGGTCGTATGAAGAGCCCCCTGCTGACCCTGCCCGGCGCCGTCCCCGCCGAGGGCGTGGACGAGGGCGTGGCCGCCCACTACGGCGACCTGTTCCGCGAGCAGCGCGCCCTCGCCGACGGCACCGGCTTCGTCGACCTGTCCCACCGCGGGGTCGTCACCGTCTCCGGCCCGGAACGGCTCGGCTGGCTGCACCTGCTGCTCACCCAGCACGTCAGCGACCTGCCCCCGCACCAGGCCACCGAGGCGCTGATCCTCTCCGCGAACGGCCACATCGAACACGCGCTCTACCTGGTCGACGACGGCGAGACGGTCTGGGCCCACGTCGAGCCGGGCACCCAGGAGGCGCTGATCGCCTACCTGGAGTCGATGAAGTTCTTCTACCGGGTCGAGGTCGCCGACCGCACCGCCGACACCGCGGTGGTGCACCTGCCCGCCGGTTCCATCACGGAGGCGCCCGAGGGCGTCGTCGTCCGCGAGACCCCGTACGGACGCGACCTGTTCCTGCCCCGCGCCGACCTCGAGTCGTACGCGGAGAAGGCCGGGCCGCCCGCCGGGATCCTCGCCCACGAGGCGCTGCGCGTCGAGCAGCACCGCCCGCGGCTCGGCTTCGAGACCGACCACCGCACCATCCCGCACGAGCTGGGCTGGATCGGCGGTGCGGTGCACCTGCAGAAGGGCTGCTACCGGGGCCAGGAGACCGTCGCCCGGGTGCAGAACCTGGGCAAGCCGCCGCGTCGGCTGGTCTTCCTGCACCTGGACGGCAGCGAGGTCCACCTGCCGCCGCCGGGGACGGAGATCCGGCTGGCGGGCGGGGAGGGCCCCGACGGGCGCAGGATCGGGTTCGTCACGACGTCCGCGCGCCACCACGAGCTGGGGCCGGTCGCGCTCGCGCTGGTCAAGCGGAACG
This sequence comes from Streptomyces griseomycini, assembly GCF_014203535.1. GTDB lineage: Bacteria > Actinomycetota > Actinomycetes > Streptomycetales > Streptomycetaceae > Streptomyces > Streptomyces griseomycini. The sequence continues at coordinate 421,969 of NZ_JACHJI010000007.1, read as the reverse complement.
TGCCGGTGGACGCGCGGCTGATCGCCGGGGAGACGGCCGCGGCCCAGGAGACCGTCGTCGAGCCCTGACCGGTCGGCCGCCGGCCCGGCCCGGGAACGACCCCCGGAAGCGGTCAGATCTCCAGCAGGACGGTGAACGGGCCGTCGTTGGTCAGCGACACCCGCATCTTCGCGCCGAAGCGGCCCGTCGCCACCGTCGCGCCCAGCGCGCGCAGCCGGGCCACCACCTCGTCGACCAGCGGCTCGGCGACGTCACCGGGCGCGGCGGCGTTCCAGGTGGGGCGGCGGCCCTTGCGGGCGTCGCCGTAGAGGGTGAACTGGCTGATCACCAGCAGCGGGGCGTCGACGTCGCTGCACGACTTCTCGTCGTCGAGCATCCGGATCGACCAGAGCTTGCGGGCGAGCTGGGCCGCCTTCTCCTTGGTGTCCTCGTGGGTCACGCCGACGAGGACGCACAACCCCTCGCCCTCGATCGCCCCCACCGTCTCGCCGTCCACGACGACGCTCGCGCCGTCCACCCTCTGCACCACTGCTCGCATACGACCATCATGCCGGTCGCCGAACAGCCGGCCGACGGCGGTCCGCGCGGGGCCCCGGTCGGGCTATTTTTACTCCTTAACCCCCATCTGGGGCCGATCGGGGGCAGTAGGACACATAGCGCCCGCGCGGGGTGGGACGATGCTGGCACATGCCGGTCGAGGGGACGGTTGAGGCACATGAGCACATCGAGGACCGGACAGCCGCCCGGGGCTGTCGCGTCGACCCGCCCGGAAGTCGGGGAGCGGGAGTTCCACCGGCCGCCCGTGCAGCGCACGGACAGTCCGGTGCTGCCCGAGGAGCGGCCGGAGCACGACCTGACCGTGCTCAGCCTGGCCGAGCTGCGCACCCTGCGCCGCGACGCCCAGCGCGACGAGGCCGACCTCAGCTACGTACGGCGGCTGCTCCAGGGACGGATCGACATCCTGGGGGCGGAGCTGGCCCGGCGCGCTCCGGGCAACGCGGCCTCGGTCGCCGCCGTGCCGGTGGAGGCGTCCGTGGTGGAGCGGCTGCCGGAGATCCTGCGGGACACCCCGGCCCGGCACCGGTCCTCCGCCCGCCATGTGACGCTGGGCACGCCGCGGGGCGAGGAGTACCGGCGGCTGGCGGCCGAGATGCTCGCCGAGGTGGAGCTGTCCGACCTGGGCGCCCGCACGGACGGGGAGCTGAACGCCGCGCTGGGGCGGCTGGTGCGGTACGAGCAGCAGGTGTCCCGGCGGCGGCAGCGGCTGCAGCGCACGGCCGACGACTGCAGCGCCGAAATCGCCCGCAGGTACCGTGAAGGGGAAGCTCAAGTCGACGACCTGCTCGTGTGAGGCGGGGCGGGCCCGGTGATCCCGGGCCCGCCCCCGTGCCGGGCGGGCGTCCCCCCGTCCGGAAGGCCACCGCCGATGTCCGCACCGTCCCTGCCCGCCGTGCCGCCCGCACCGCCCGTCCTGGCGGAGGTCGTCCGCTCCGGTTTCGTCGAGGGGCGGCACCGGGGAAGCCTGGTCCTGCTGGACGCCGACGGGGTCGTGGAGCTGGCGCTGGGCGAGGTGACGGCACCCGTCTTCCCGCGGTCCAGCAACAAGCCGATGCAGGCGGCGGGCGTGCTGCGGGCGGGCCTGGACCTGGCGGAGGAGCGGCTGGCGCTGGCCGCCGCGAGCCACTCGGGCGAGGGCTTCCACCGCGACCTGGTGCGGAAGATGCTGGCCGAGTACGGGCTGGGCGAGGAGCAGCTGGGCTGTCCGCCGGACCTGCCGCTGGACGCGGAGGAACGGGAGACGTACCTCGCGGCCGGCGGGGTGCGGGAGAAGGTGACCATGAACTGCTCCGGCAAGCACACCGCGATGCTGGCGGCCTGCCTGCTGCGGGACTGGCCGCTGGAGACCTACCTCGACCCGGACCACCCGCTCCAGCGGATCATCCACGCGGGTGTGGAGGACGCGGCGGGCGAGCGGGTGGCCGCCGTCGGCACGGACGGCTGCGGCGCCCCGCTGATGGCGATCAGCCTCGTCGGCCTGGCCCGCGCCTACCGCTCCTTCGTCCTCGCCGAGCCCGGCACCCCCGAGCGCCGCGTCGCGGACGCCATGCGCGCCCACCCCGAGTACGTCGCCGGCACCCGCCGCGCCGACACCTGGCTGATGCGGGAGGTCCCGGGCGCCCTGTCCAAGATGGGCGCGGAGGCCGTCCAGGCCGTCGCCCTGCCGGACGGGCGCGCCCTCGCCTTCAAGGTGGACGACGGGGCGACGCGGGCCCTGGGGCCGGTGCTCGCGCGGGCGCTGGGGATCATGGGGGTGGACGCACCGGCGGTCGAGCGGATCGGCCGGGCGCCGCTGACGGGCGGCGGGGAGGTCGTGGGGGAGATCCGGACGGTGTTCTGAGGACCGTCCCCAGGGGTGGTGCGGGACCGGTCCGCGAGGCAGGTGCCGGCCGGGCCGCCCGGCGGTCCCGGCCCCGGGGCTCCGGAGCACCGGAAGGGCCTGGGGAAACGCGTCGGGGAGGTGCGGAGCGGTGCCCGGGAAAACCATGCGACACCTCCCGGTCCGCGACCTACCGTGAGCCCATGACCTCCCGTGCCGTCATCGACGTACGCCCCATCACCGAGTCCGAGTTCGACGACTGGAACCGGGCGCTCAACACCGGTTTCCTGAACGCGCCCACCTCGCCGCAGGAGGTGGTCGACGCGCGGCGCCGGCACTTCCTGCCCGGCCGGCGGATCGGCGCCTTCGACGACGGGCGCTGCGTCGCGACGTTCCGGTCCTTCGCGCAGGAGCTCACCGCCGTCGGCGGCGCGACCGTGCCCGCCGACGCCGTCACCAACGTCTCCGTCACCGCCACCCATCGCCGCCGGGGCCTGCTCACCCGGATGATGGCCGGGGAGCTCGCCGCCGCGAAGGAGGGCGGGGACGTCGTGGCGACCCTGATAGCCGCCGAGTACCCGATCTACGGCCGCTACGGCTTCGGCCCCGCCACCTGGGCGACCGAGTGGACGATCGACGTGCCGCGCACCGGCCTCGACCCCCGCTGGGCGGGCCCGGACGACGGCGGCCGGATCGACCTCGTGGACGGGGAGGACGTGCGCAAGCTCGGCCCCGACCTGCACGAGCGGCTGCGCCGGGTCCAGCCGGGCGCCGTCGGCCGCACCGACCTGTGGTGGCAGCTCGCCACCGGCGCCGTGCGCTTCCACCCGACCTGGAAGGAGCCCTGCTTCGCCGTGTACCGCTCGGCGGACGGCGAGGTCGAGGGCATGGCCGCCTACACGGCGGACGACCACTGGGGCGACGCCAAGCAGCCGCTGAACACGGTCAGCGTGAACTGGCTGATCGGGGTGACCCCGGCCGCCGAGCGGGCGCTGTGGCACTACCTGTGCTCGATCGACTGGGTGGTGAGGGTGAAGAGCGGCTGGCGGGCCCCCGACGACCTGCTCCCGCACTTCCTCCCGGACCCGCGCGCCGCCGCCGTCACCACCCAGGCGGACTGGCTGTGGGTGCGGATCCTGGACGTCGTACGGGCCCTGGAGGCGCGGACGTACGAGGCGGCGGGTTCGCTGGTGCTGGAGGTGGTCGACGGCGGCGGACTGGCCGGCGGGCGGTACCGGCTCCAGGCGGCGGCGGACGGGGCCGGGTCCTGTGCGCCGACCACCGAGAGCGCCGATCTGACGCTCGACGTCGCCGAGCTGGCGACGCTGTGGCTGGGGGACGAGTCGGCGGTGCGGCTGGCGGCCCTGGGCCGGGTGCGGGAAGAACGAGCGGGCGCCGCCCGTCAGGCCGACGCCCTGCTGCGTACTTCCAGGCGACCGTGGTGCCCGGACATGTTCTGAGCGACGCTGCTCTCGCGCTCCTGCTGCCCGCCTCCTTCCGTCGACGACGGGTGCGCGCTCATCCGTAGCGAGCTGTTCAGTTGTGGTTGTGGTGGTGCGGGTGGTGCCGGCCGACAGGGCTCCCGGCTCCCCTCCAGGAAGGGAGCCCGGTCGGTGGTCCGTGCGGGGCGCTGTCAGCCGGACTGGGCGAACAGCATCACGAGGATGACCGCGCCGATGCCGCTGATCACGGTGTTCCGCGCCTTGATGCCCACGGTGAGGGCGACGAAGGCGATGATCCCCATCGGTCCGTACTTCCACTGGACGAGCTGCTCGAGCCCGAGGGCCAGGGCGGCGAGGACGATGGCGACGAGCGGCATGGTGGTCCCCCTTGTCGTCGGTGGTTCCCAACCGTCACTCCGGCGGCCGACCCCCGTGGGTGCCGACCATGTTGCTCAAGTTGGCGACCAACTTGTCTGTAGTTATCTCCACTTGGAAGCAGCTCATAACCACCTCCATATGAACTGCCCAAAGATGGCGGGAAGTTGTAGTGTTCGGTCGTGGAGCCGGAACACACCTCCGTCAACGGACGGAAGAGGTCGCAGCGGCCACGGGGGACACCTCGCGAGGTGGCCGACGAGCTGCGCGCCCGGATCAGGTCCGGAGTGCTGCGGCCGGGCCAGCGCATGCCCACCCAGGCCCGGCTCGCCGACGAGTTCGGCGTCGAGCGCGGCGTCGTCCGCCAGGCGCTGCGCATCCTGCAGTCCGAGCAGTTGCTCACCAACATCTCCAAGGGGGTCCCGGCGACCGTCGCGGCCGACGCCGGAAGGGCGCTGACCGGCCCCGCGGCACCCCCGCTGCCCACCACGGTGGCCCTCGCGCCCCGCATCGCCGCCGCGTTCGCGGCCGAGCACGTCGAGATCGACGCCGTCTGCCTGACCTCGGTCTCCCTCAACCTCGCCCTCGGGGAGCCGTTGCGCCAGATCCACGCCGGGCGGCTGAAACCGGCCAAGGTCGACGTCCGCGTCCTGCTGCCCAGCCGGGACATCGACCTCGCCTTCCCCGTCCCGGTCGAGGGCCGCGACGGCGACGACGACCCGGTCCACGAGCACTGGCTGGCCCAGCGCAACGCCCAGGGGCAGGTGTTCCGGCACAACCTGCTGGCCCTGCGCGCCACGCACGGCATCGACGTGCGCGTCTCCTTCCGGGCGCTGCCCTTCACCCCGCCGGTGAAGCTGTACCTGCTCAACGGCGCGGAGGCGCTGTTCGCCTACTACACGCTGGCGCGGCGCGAGGCGATGATCGACCACGAGCACCTGGAGATGTACGACGCGCAGGGCGTCCGGTCCATGCTGTTCGCCTTCGGGCGGGGCGCCGGACCGCGGGACGCCATGTTCGTGGAGCAGTCCCACCGGTGGTTCGACGCACTGTGGGGGACGATCAGTTCGGAGCTGGTGCTCACGGGCTGACGCCTCCCGCGGGTGTCGGGCCAGAGGTGTCGGACGAGGGGCGTCGGGCCGGGGCGCGGCGGTGGTTCACAGGGCGGGCCGCGACACCAGCAGCACGAGCAGGACGGCCCCGGCGGAGCTGACCCCCGGGCTCTTGGCCTTGATGCCTATGGTGAGCAGCAGCAGGCCGAGGATGCCGGCGGCACCGTACCTCCACTGGACGAGCTGCTCCAGGGTGAGGACGAGGACGGCGGAAACAAGGGTGAGGACGGGCATTGGTTCCCCCTTCGGAAGCAGAACTTCCACCAACTTGGCAAAGTTGGCAACCAACTCATATGGAGTTGTCCCCGCTTGGTCCCTACCTATAAACAACTCCCAAACAACTCCCCTCAGATGGATCAAAGTTGTAGCGTTCGGCCGTGGCCCAGGAGAACGTGTCAGTGAACGGCGGCAGAAGGCTCTCGCCCCAGGAGATCGCCGACATCCTGCGGGAGCGCATCCGCGCCGGCGAGCTCAGGGCGGGCGACCGCCTGCCCACCCAGGCCGAACTCGCCGAGGAGTTCGGCGTGGAGCGCGGCACCGTGCGCCAGGCCCTGCGCGCGCTCCAGGAGGACGGCCTCCTCACCAACGTCAGCAAGGGCAGCCCGCCGCGGATCGCCGAGCCGGCCCCCGCCCGGGAGGAGCCCCAGCCGACGATGGTGGGGCTGGCGCCCCGCCTGACGGAGGCCTTCTCGTCGGCTCACGTGCGGATCGACGCGGTCTGCCTGACGGCCGAGAGCCTCATGCTGGCGCTGAGCGAGCCGGTCCGGCACATCCACGAGGGCCGCCTGCGCCCCGAGTCGGTCGAGGTCCGCGTCCTGCTGCCGTCCCGGAAGATCAGCCTGGCCTTCCCGGTCCCGGTCGAGGGCCGCGACGGCGACGACGACCCGGTCCACGAGCGCTGGCTGGCCCAGCGCAACGCCCAGGCCCGGGTGCTCCAGCACAACCTGCTCGCCCTGCGCGCCACGCACGGCACCGACGTGCACGTCTCGTTCCGCGCCCTCCCCTTCACCCCGCCGGTGAAGCTGTACCTGCTCAACGGCGCGGAGGCGCTGATCGGCTACTACATGCTCACCCGGCGCGAGGAGGAGTGGGAGAGCCGGACCCTGGAGATGTACGACGCCCTGGGCTCCCGGTCCCTGCTGTTCTCCTTCGTCAAGCAGGCCGGGCAGCGGGACCGGGCGTTCGTGGAGGAGTCCCAGAAGTGGTTCGACGCCCTCTGGGGAACCATCACGACGGACCTGACGCTCTCCTAGTGACCGCTCCCCTCCCCGGCGGGAGGGGAGTCCCGGCCCGGGCCGCCCCCCGGAGCAGCGCTCCGGGAGGTCCCGTGCCCTCGACGCCGGCCGGGTCCGGACCGGCCCGGACGAGCGTCGCGCCCGTCTCTCCTTCCGCGCGCCCGGAGAACTCCACGGACGGACGGCGGCACGCGAGGGACCCGGGTCCCTCCCCGGACCGAAGACGGGGCGTCCCGGAGGCTCCCGATGGCTCCTGGCACGACGCAGACTGATCCGGTGACAGATGAGACCACGGAAGACCCGAACGTGCTGCGGAGCCTGATCACACGTGCCCGCGTGGTCCTGTGGGACTTCGACGGACCGATCTGCCGCCTGTTCGCGGGCCACAAGGCCGAGCAGGTGGCGAAGGAACTCGTCGAGTGGCTGGAGCGTCAGGGGCTGAGCGGGCTGCTCACCGAGAAGGAGCGGGAACACCCGGACCCACAGGTGGTACTGCGCGCCGTCGACCGTCGCCACCCCGACAGCGACCTGGTCGCGGAGCTCGAGGAGCGCCTCACCCAGGAGGAGTTGCACGCCGTGTTCTCGGCCATGCCCACCCCGTACGCGGATCCCGTCATCCGTACCTGGCTCGCGCTCGGCAGCCGGTTCGCCGTGGTGACCAACAACTCCGCTCACGCAGTGCGCAGTTACCTCGACGGCCGTCGGCTGCTCAGCGGCTTCGCCCCCCACATCTACGGACGGACGAACCGGCTCGACCTCCTGAAGCCCCACCCCCACTGCCTCGTGCACGCCTTGAACACCATGGGGGCGGCACCCCCGGACGCCCTGATGATCGGTGACAGTCCCGGAGACTGCCGGGCGGCGGCGGAGGCCGGTGTGCGTTTCCTCGGCTATGCGACCAGCGAACGCAAACACGCCGAACTCAGGGCCGTAGGGGCCGACGTCATCGAGTGCTCGTTGAAGTCGGTCCTCGACATCCTGCGGTCGGATCACCCGGGTCGGTGACCCCGCGTCGGCGGACCGCCGTCCGCGTCGGCCCGTACACACGGGCGTCGCGTCGCCTGGGCGAGTGACAGGGGTGACGGCCTCGGGACGAGCGGCTTCTGGCACGATGCGGTGTCGCGAGGGAGTGCGGTCCGCCTCCCCCTCCCATGTTCCTCGGCGCGGGCTCAGGTGAAAGAACGGGCGATGTCACCCGAAACGGCTTCCCCGACTCGACGGCGTGCCGTTGAAATGAGCGGTGACGCGGGCGCGGTCGTCGGCCCCCTCACGGGATACCACCACGAGACGTACGTGTTCCCGCTGCCCGATGCGACGGCGTCGGGCGAGCAGGTGCGGTGGAAGTGTCGCGAACCGCGTCGTGACCTGCTGTGGTTCGACCGGCGCTGCTTCGCCTCGGAGGAGCAGCTGCTGCGCGCCCTGCGGGGCCGTGTCACGGGGATCCCCGAGGTCTTCCGGGCCGGCTCGGCCGACCTGCAGCGGTTCATCGAGGGGGCGACCCTGGGAACGCTGTACGAGGCCGGTGCGGCGGTTCCGGAACCGTTGGCCGACCGCGTCACGGAACTCTTCCACCAGATGGCCCTCATCGGGACGGGCGACGTGCGCGCCAGGCGCAGGTGCAAGCCCGACGACCGGCCTTCGGACGGGGACACCTGGGGATTCGTCGAACGGCTCGTGCACTTCACCGAGCACCGGGTGTACCGGCAGAACTCCAGGCGGTTCGAGAGCCTGTTCGGAAGCCTCGGCGTGGACGGGGTCTCCTTCGAGAGGCTGCGAGGGCGCCTGCGGCACCTGACGCCACGACCTTTCTGCCTGCTCCACGCCGACCTGCACCGTGAGAACTTCATCGTCGATCCGCAGGGCGGTCTGTGGGTCATCGACTGGGAACTGGCGATGATCGGGGACCCGCTCTACGACCTGGCCACGCACCTTCACCTGATGCGGTACCCGGAGCGGCAGGAGACGGACGTGATCGAGCGGTGGCGGAGCGCCGTCGGGGCGGCCCGGCCCGGCGCCTGCGACGGTTGGGAGGCCGACCTGCCGAAACTGCTCGACTACAAGCGCGCCCAGTCGGTCTTCACCGATGTCATCCGTGAGTGCCTGTCCCTGGAGACCGCGCCGGAGGACGGTGACGACACCTACGACCAGGCGGCCCGCCGACTGCACGGTGTGTTCGCCGCCGCCGTGGAGCCCCTCGGTCTGGAGGGGGTGCCGGCCGTCCAGGACATCTTCTCGGCGCTCGTCCGCTGGCACCGGGAGCACCGGGGAACCGCCGCACCGGGGCACCGCGCCCGTGCCGTCCGGTGAAGCGCCGCCCTGCGTAGGCTCGCCGCATGAGTGAGATCGGCCTGCGCGAGCGCAAGAAGCGGCGGATGTACCGGACCGTGTCGGACATCGCCGTCCGGCTCTTCCTGGAGCGCGGCTTCGACGCGGTGTCCGTCGCCGAGGTGGCCGCCGCGGCCGAGATCTCCAAGCCGACGCTGTTCCGGTACTTCCCGGCCAAGGAGGACCTGGTCCTGTTCCGGATCGCGGACCACGAGGACGAGGCCGCGCGGGTGGCCGGGGAGGGGCCGACGCCCGTCGAGGCGTTGCGGCGGCACTTCCTGGACGGGCTTCGGCGGTGCGACCCGGTCACCGGGCTCAACGACGACCCCGAGGTGCTCGCCTTCCACACGCTGCTGTACGGGACGCCGGCGCTGGTCGCCCGGTTGTACGGGTACCTGGAGCGGTCCGAGGACGCATTGGCCGAGGCGCTCGGCGGAGGGCTCGACGCGCGGCTGGCCGCCGGGCAGATCATCGCCGTGCGGCGGATCCTCGCGCAGGAGAACTGGCGGCGGATCGCGGCGGGGGAGCGGGTCGCGGACGTGCGGGACGACGCGGTGGCGGCGGCCGAGCGGGCGTTCGGGGTGCTGGCGGCGGCGCTGCCGCGCCTCGGCGTCGGTGATACTCGGTAAGAAAAGTAACTCGGTTAAATTATTTGGTACGCTCGGTGGAATGACGCCGCCCGAGCCCGCCCTCCCGCACGCCCTCACCCGGGAACGCGCCCACCACGACCGCTGCCGCTCCGCCCTCGCCGCCATGGTCGACGGCGCCGACGAGGAGGTCCTCACCGGCGAGGACGTCTCCGCCTCCGGCGCCGACGCCGAGGTCCTCGGGTACCGCCTGCGCAGCCGGGCCGAGGAGCTGCGGGAGCTGCCCGAAGGGCCGCTGTTCTTCGGCCGGCTGGACTTCGCCCGGACGGGCACCGGCCACGCCGGGCAGCGCTACCACATCGGGCGGCTGCGGATCACCGAGCACCCCGCCGCCCCGCCCCTCGTCGTGGACTGGCGGGCCCCCGTCTCCCGCGCCTTCTACCAGGCCACCGCCCGCGATCCGCAGGGCGTCGCCGTGCGCCGGCGGTTCGGCTGGGCCCCCGGCAGCCGGGGCGAGTCCACCGACCTGACCGGGCTGGAGGACGAGCACCTGGAGCGGGGGCAGGGGGAGGCGCAGGAGGGCACGGGGGTCAGCGCTCTCGTCGCCCGGGAGATCGAGCGGCCCCGCGTCGGGCCCATGCGGGACATCGCGGCCACCATCCAGCCCGGGCAGGACGACCTCGTCCGCGGGGACCTGGGCGTCTCCGTGTGCGTGCAGGGCGCCCCCGGCACCGGCAAGACCGCCGTCGGCCTGCACCGGGCGGCGTACCTGCTCTACACCCACCCGCAGCGCGTCCGGCGCGGCGGACTGCTCGTCCTCGGGCCCAACCGCACGTTCCTGTCGTACATCGCCGAAGTCCTCCCGGCCCTCGGCGAGACCGGCGTACGGCAGTCGACCCTCGCCGAGGAGATCGCCCGGCACCCGGTCACCGGCACCGACGACGAGCGCGCCGCCGCCGTCAAGCACGACGCCCGGATGGCGGAGGTGCTGCGCCGGGCCCTGTACGCGCGCGTGCGCGCCGACCGCGCCGAGTCCCTCGCGGTGCCCGACGGGTCGTACCGCTGGCGGGTCGAGGGGGACGAGCTGGCGCGGATCGTGGCGGACGTGCGGGACGAGGAACCGCCGTACGCGGTCGGGAGGGAGCGGGTGCGGGCGCGGATCGTGCGGTGCGTGCGGGAGCGGGCCGAGCGGCGGAGCGGGCCGCGCGGCGCCGTCTGGGTGCGCCGGATCGAACGGGCGCGGCCGGTGTCCGCGTACGTCGACGCCGTCTGGCCCCGGGTGCACCCGGAGGAGGTCGTGGCCGACCTGCTCGCCGGTCCCGAGGTGTTGGCCGCCGCGGCCGAGGGGGTGCTGGACGCCGACGAGCAGGGGGCCGTGCTGTGGGCGAGTCCGCCCCGGTCGTGGCGGTCGGCGCGTTGGTCGGCCGCCGATCTGGTCCTGCTCGACGAGGTCGCCGGGCTGATCGAGCACCCGGACGGGTACGGCCACGTCGTGGTCGACGAGGCCCAGGACCTCTCCCCGATGGAGTGCCGGGCCATCGCCCGCCGGGCAGCCTTCGGCTCGCTCACCGTGCTGGGCGACCTGGCGCAGGGCACCACGCCGTGGGCGGCCCGCTCGTGGCCGACGGTCCTGCGGCACCTCGGGAAGCCGGACGCGGCCGTGGTCCCGCTGACCACCGGGTTCCGCGTGCCGAGGGCGGTCGTCGCACTCACCAACCGGCTGCTCGGGCGGCTCGACGTCGACGTCCCGGCGGCGCGGTCCCTGCGCGGCGACGGGGAGGTGCGCCTGAGGGAGGTCCCGGACCCGGACGGCGTCCCGGCCGCGGTCGTGGCCGCCGTCCGGGACGCGCTCGGGCGGGAGGGCTCCGTCGGGGTCGTCGCGGCGGACGCGGACGTGCCCCGGCTGCGACGGGCGCTGACCGGGGCGGGGGTGGAGGCGGCGGGCCCGGAGGACCTGGGCGCGCGCGTCACCGTGGTGCCGGCGAGTCTGGTCAAGGGGCTGGAGTACGACCACGTCGTCGCCGTCGAACCGGCGGCGATCGCGGAGGCGGAGGGACACGGGCAACGGGGGCTGCGCCGGCTGTACGTGGTGCTGACCCGGGCGGTGTCCCGGCTGGACGTGGTGCACGGGCGGCCCCTGCCGTTCTGAGGCCGCCCGTGCCGGTCGCCCGGGGGCCGCTCAGCGGCGGGCGAGCACCTCGGCGACCCGGGTGAACCCGTCCGCACCGTGCCCGAGCGCGATGACCCGCCGGGCCTGCCCCTCGATCACGCGCATCACGCTCGCGTCGATGCCGTGGGCCTCGGAGGCGTGGACGATGTGGGCCATCGTCGACGCGGACGAGGTGATCGGGTTCAGCTCGCCCGAGTACGTACCGGCGTCGGCGTCGGCCGCGAACTCCGCGAACAGCGGCGGCAGGATCGCGCCGATGCCCTGGGCGAAGGGGGCGAGTTCGGTGGCGGTCACGCCCTCCGCACGGGCCACGGCGAGGGCGTGCGCGTAGCCGGCCATCGCCGTCCAGAAGACGTCGAGCAGCGCGATGTCGTACGCCGCCGCCCGGCCGATCTCCTCCCCGAGGTGGGTGTGGCTGCCGCCGAGCGCCGCCAGCACGGGCCGGTGCTCCCGGTACAGCTCCTCGGGGCCGCTGAGCAGGAGGACCGCGTCGTCCGTGCCGATGGTCGGCGTCGGGGTCATGATCGCGCCGTCCAGATAGCGGATGCCGTGCCGGCCGGCCCACTCGGCCGTGTCCCGGGCGCGCCCGGGGGTGTCGGCGCTCAGGTTCACGACCGTACGGCCCTTGAGGGCGGCGGTGACGGCGTCCTGGCGCAGCACGGCGTCCGAGGCGTCGTAGTTCACCACGCAGACGACGGTGAGCGGGGCGGCGGCGACCGCCTCCTCGGCCGAGGACGCCGCGGCCGCGCCCCGGGCGACCAGCTCGCCGTCCCGGCCGGGCGTGCGGTTCCAGACGGTGGTGCGCAGTCCCGCGTCCAGGAACGCCCCGGCCAGCGCCCGGCCCATCGGGCCGAGCCCGAGGACGGTGACGGCGGACCGGTCGGTGTGCACGGACATGACTCAACTCCCGTAATGTATGTGGTAATTGCCGAAGAAAGGGGCACGGCATGGCGCACCGGCGCCACGATCCGGACGTCTGCGGGGTGACCGCCGCGATCGCCGTGATCGAGGGCAAGTGGAAGACCACGCTGCTGTGGCTGCTGGAGTCCGGCCCGCACCGGCCGGCCGAACTGCGCCGGAAGGTGCCCGGTCTCACCGAGAAGGTGCTGACCCAGGCGCTGCGTGAGATGGAGGCGGACGGAGTGGTCCACCGGGAGGTGCACGACGTCCTGCCGCCGAAGACGGTCTACTCCCTGACCGGCTTCGGCCGCGACCTCGCCGAGGCCCTCGCCCCGCTCTCCGACTGGGGACACCGCCGCCTGGAGAGGATGGCCGTGCTCACCCGGCCGGCCTCCTGACGGCCGCCGCCCGCGGTCACCTCCGTCACCTCCGTCTCCGCGTGTCCGGCGGGCCGGCCGCATTCAGGTTCGCGCAGGGCGGGAGCGCTGCCAAGTACGCACAAAAAAGTGGGTGTACGGCCCTCGCGGGGCCGGGCCGGGTACGGGGCGGGAACGGTGCCGGCCGGTGCGCCCGGCGTCACGCGCTCCGGTCTGCGCTCCGGTCCGCGTCCCGGGTGGCGTTCCGGCCGGCCTCCCGGGCCGCGCGCTCCAGCCGGCCGCGGTAGTCCTCCCACCACGCCGGGTCGTCCGACGGCACGCCGACGTTGTCCTTCCTCATCCCCACGGCGCCGTCCACGAGTTCCCGGAGGATGTCGGCGTGCCCGGCGTGCCGCTGCGTGTCGGCGATCACACGGGTCACGGCGTGGTGCAACGTCACCTCGTCCTTGCCGTCGGGCCACCACGGCACCCTGCCGACCGTGTCCAGCGGCAGCGCGTCGATCGTCGCGTCCGCGTGCGCCCACGCCCGGCGGTAGAGCCCCACGACGTCCTCGCGCGACTGGTCGGCGGTGGCCCACATGTCCGCGTTGGGCTCGGCTCCCTCCTCCAGCCAGGGCAGCGGCTCGCCGGACGGGCGGCCGAAGGCGTCGCCGAGGTAGCCCAGTTCCACGCCTGCCGCGTGCTTCACCAGCCCCAGGAGGTTGGTGCCGGTCGGCGTCAGCGGGCGGCGGACGTCGTACTCGGAGAGCCCCTCGAGCTTCCACAGCAGGGCGTCGCGGGCGGACTGCAGGTAGAAGCGGAGGTCGGCCACGGGGTTCGGATCGGTCATGGGGCCAGTCTGTCGCCCGCGCGGTCCTCGCTCCACACCCTCGCCCGACCGGCGTGCTATTCAAGGGCGATGACGACCTCGAAGCTCTCCGGCAGACCCTTCGACGCGGTGCTGTGCGACCTCGACAACGTGATCCGCTTCTACGACACGACGGAGCTGACGAGCCTGGAACGTGCCGCCGGACTGGCGGAGGGGACCACCGAGAAGGTGGCGTTCGCGCCGGAGACGGACCTCCCGCTGCTCCTCGGCGAGATCACCGAGGAGCAGTGGGTGGAGTCCATCGTGGCCGGTCTCGCGGATCAGGTGCCGGAGGCCCGGGCGCGTGAGCTGGGGACGGCGCTCGCCAAGGCGCCGTTCCGGGCCGACGACGCCGTGGTCGCCATGCTCCTCCGGGCACGGGCGCACGTGCCCCTGGTGCTGGTGACCAACGCGACCGTGGAGCTGGAGGACGACCTGGTGTCGCTCGGTCTGGCGGACCTCGCGGACCACGTCGTCAGCAGCGCCCGGGTGGGGGTGGCCAAGCCGGACCGGAGGATCTACGAGATCGCGGTCCGCCGGGCGGGGGTCGCCGCGGACCGCTGCCTCTTCGTGGACGACCGGCTCGAGAACGTCGAAGCCGCGACCGCGCTCGGGATGACCGGCCTGCACTACCGCGAGCCCGCCGGCCTCCGCGGGGCGTTGGGCTCCCTGCTGGACGGCTGAGGCAGGCCGGTGCCGCCCGTCCCGCCCGGTGCGAAGTCGTACACTGCCCAGTCGGTGAGCGCGCGGTAGCCGAGGCGCCGGTAGAGGGCGTTGCTGGTGGGGTTGGACAGGTCGGCGAACAGGACGACGTCCCGCGCGCCCGCGGCCAGCGCGGCCCGGCTCACCTCCGCCGTCACGGCGCCCGCGTAGCCGCGGCCGCGCAGGCGGGCCGGGGTGTAGACGACGTCCACCTGGATCTGGCCGCCGATCAACGGGTTCATGCCCGCGACGGAGACGGGCGTGCCGTCCGGGGTCTCCCAGAGGGTGTAGCGCTTGTCGGCGAAGCGCGTGCCGGCCCAGGAGCCGGCGTCGAGGGAGACGTCCTCCCCGACGGCCCCGGCGAACTCGCCGCACCAGAACATGACCTCCTCGAGGTCCTGCTCGCCCAGGACGCGGCCCCGGCCCGCCGGCGGCGGATCCGGTGGGGTGAGCGTGCCGAGGCGGTAGAGGCGGAGCCGCGTGTCGCGGAGTTCCGGCGTCGTCCCGGTGTGCCGCTGCCATGCCTCGGCGAACGCGGTGGCGGTGTCGTGGTCCGCGCTGACGCGGGAAGGGGAGTGCCCGAGGGCGGCCAGGCGGGCGGCGAGGGAGTCGGCCTGCCCGGGCGTGAGCGGGGAGAGGCCCAGGGCACGGGGCGGGAGGCGGTAGAAGGTGGCGCGGACCTCGCCCGCCCGCTCCAGCACGCCGAAGACGGGCGCCTCGGTGCCGAACGCGTCCGCCCCCCGCGTGCGCACCCTCTCGGCCCAGGTCAGCTGCATGACGTGCGGGCCGGGCCGCGAGCGCAGGAAGTCCCCGGCCCGGGCGAGGAAGTCGTCGACGTCTTCGGTGAGGTGCCAGTCGTCCGGTCGCATGCTTCATGGTTCCCCGCGCCGTGGACGCGTGCATCGGTTTTCCGCCGGGGCGGGGAAGCGTGCGGCCCACCCGGCTGCCGTTCTCCACCCCGGGACCGTCGCCTCCGGCCACGGCTCGGTCCACCGCAACCGCCACCCGGTGGACGTCCGGGAGGTGACGGGCTGCCGGATCCCGCCGGCGCGTGTGCTGCGTCCGCGGGACGAGACCGCTGCGGAGCGCGTCTTCGGCGGTGTCCGTCCGGTCGTGCTCGAGCAGCTTCCCGGCCACCCGGGAGTCGACGTCGCCGGCCGGGGCGCCGCCCCGGAGGGCGACGCGGTGCTCACGACGGCCCGGGGGGAACACTGCACCGCGACCCGGGTCGTGAAGGTCCGGGGGAGCGCTACGTCGGTTGCGCCCCGGGAGCGGCAGTCGAAGCCGACACGGCGACGGCGTCCAGAGCGGCTTGGCCCGACGTGTCCACCAGGTCGGGAAGCAGGGCGATGCAGTGTTCCAGGCCGTCGGCCCAGCCCACGTACGTCGCGTAGTCCGCGACGTGGACGACGCTGCGCAGGCCCGCCGCGAGGCGGAGGGGGGCGATGTCGTCGGAGGTGAGGGGGCCGTAGCCGGCGAGGAGGGCAGTGGCCAGGGTGGCGAAGAGCGGGGCGTGAGCGGGGCCGGAGAGGCGGGCCATTTCGGCCAGCTCGCCGATGAGCCAACCGGTGTCGAAGGCCGCCGGGCCGTGGGAGAGGGTCTCGCCGGTGAGGAGGACGGCGTGGGTCGGTGCGGGGCACGGGATGATCAGGCCGACCGAGGGCTCGCCGTGCAGGAGTGTGTGCGGGGGTGCCGAGGCGGGGGTGACCAGGACGTCACACCAGGCTGAGAGCTCGCGGAGGCGGGCCGGGCCGAGGACAGCGGTCAGGCGGTGGTGGGCGTGGTCGTCGGCCGAGCGCAGCCAGCGGGCCAGACGGGTCACGGGTGGGGGGACGGGGGCCGGGCCGGCGAGGACGGGGCCCTGGGCGTGGAGGGAGCGCAGGGCCCGGCCCGTGTTCGTCATGGCCGGGCTGAGGGGTGCACCGTGTGCGGCGTCAGCCGTCGGAGGCCAGAGCAGGTGGCCGAGGGACAGGCCGCCGGCGACCCGGTACTCGTATGCGCCGTCCTTCGCGAGCTCGGCCGGTGCCAGTCCGGTGTCGGTCGGCAGCGAGGGGAGGGAGCGGGCGGGAACGCCGTCCCGGAGGACCTCGCGGCGCCAGAGGTGGTGGTCGCCGGACCGGTAGACGCGGGTGTGGAGGCGGCCCGTGCGCATGTCGCGGACGGGGGCCGCGGGCTGGACACGGTTCACGCCGCCTCCGCCTGCAGCGCCGTGTGCCTGGCCTGCAGCTGTTCGACGACCGTCGGCATGGGCGGTGGTACGGCGGCGTCGTCGCGGCCCGTGGTGATGCTGCGGCCGGGGACGGCGGGGACGACCACGACGTTCTTCTGCGCGGACAGGGTGGCCAGGTGCGTGCGGACCCTCTCGCTCTGGTCGGCACCCGGGGGGA
The DNA here is from genome assembly GCF_014203535.1 of Streptomyces griseomycini. Taxonomy (GTDB): domain Bacteria; phylum Actinomycetota; class Actinomycetes; order Streptomycetales; family Streptomycetaceae; genus Streptomyces; species Streptomyces griseomycini. The sequence continues at coordinate 405,133 of NZ_JACHJI010000007.1, read as the reverse complement.
GGCAGGGAGCGACCGCGACCGGGGCCTGGAGGCACTGCAGGGCGAGGAGGACGGGGGTGTCGGCGATGCCGGTGGCGTACCGGCTGATGAAGTTCACGGTGGCGGGGTAGACGAGCACGGCGTCGGCCCACTGTGCGAGCTCGACGTGGAGGGCGCCGGTGCCCTCGTCCCGCGGCCACTCGTCGACAAGGGTTTCGGAGCCGCTGAGGGCCGTGAGGGCCTGGCGGGTGACGAAGCGCTCGGCGCTGCGGGTGATGACGGTGCGCAGGGCGAGCCGGGGGTAGGTCATCCGCAGCCAGCTGACCCAGGTGGGGAGCTGCCAGGCGTGGAGTGCACCGGTGCCCACCAGGAGCAGGCGTTCGAAGCGGAGGGCCGGGGCGGGGGTGGCGAAAGGATTCGCCGCTTTGGGGGTGCCGGGCGCGCCGGGTGTCTGGAAGTCGGTCACTGTGAGGTCCCTCCGGAGGCGAGGACGGTGGCGTCGCCGACCACGACGCAGGACGTGGGGCCGGGGCCGAGGAAGAGGCGGGCGGCATCCGTCACCTCCGCCGTGGTGACGGTCCGCAGTCGGCGGGCGTAGCCCTCCGCCCAGTCGAGGGGGATGTCCCAGCAGCACAGCGTCGAGAAGAACTGGGCGAGGGCGGCGGGGGAGGAGCGCAGCGCGGCGAGCATGCCGAGCAGGTAGCGGCGTGCGTTCTCGACCTCGGACGGCTCCGGTGGCCGGCTCGCCATCCGGGTGCACTCCGCGCGCAGTTCGGACAGCACCGTGCCGGTGGCGGCGGTTGCGCAGGTGCCTTCGAGGAGGATGCTCTGCGTGCCGAGCATCTGGTCGAAGAAGGAGACCACATGGCAGGAGAGGCCGAGGCTCTCCCGTATCCGCCCCATCAGGCGGGAGGAGAAGTACCCGGCGAAGACGGCATTGGCCAGGGCCAGTGCCGCGTACCGGTCGTCGTGCCAGGGCACGGCCGGGAAGGACATGAGGAAGTGTGACTGAAGTGCCCCCGGGCGGTTGACGACCTGGTGGTCCTTCGGGGCGGGCAGCGGCCCGGTGACGGGGGAGGGCGCTTCGGCGGGCCGGGCGCCGGTCCCGGCGAACGCGGCTTCGGCCAGGTCCAGTACGTGGTCCGGAGGCAGGTCTCCGACGATGACCAGGTGGGCGCCGGGCAGGCGCAGCATGTGCTGCCTCGCCGCTTCGACGTCGGCGGTGGTGAGGGAGGCGATGACGTCCGGCGCGGGCAGTCCGGCGAAGCAGCCGAGCGCACCGAACCGGTTCCTGTAGAGCGCGTTGCGTGCCGTCGCGGCGGGGCTGGCGGCCAGCACGGGTGCGCGCTGCGCCAGGCGGGTCCGGGCGAGCGCCACGCGGTCGGCCGAGTCGGTCCGCCCGGTGAAGGGGAGGGTGAGCTCGCGCAGGAGGTCCGCGAGGTCGGCCGCGTCGGCGTGGGTGGTGCTGATGAACCACTCCGCCGTCCGGGCGGACCGCAGTTCGTGGTCGGTGCCGCGCAGCACCGCGTCGGCCAGCAGTTCCGCGAGCGCCGACTCTCGCTGCGTGGCCGGTGTGTACGGCTGCTGCAGCTGGACCTCCACGGTCGCCGCGTGACGGTCGCGCACGGCGACGGCGCGCAGGCCGCAGTCCAGCGAACGCCACACGGCGGCAGGCAGGTTGATCCGGTCGTCGGATCCGAGCGGGGGCAGCGGCCGCGGTGCGGCAGCGGCCGCCAGGTCGGCGGGGCTGCGGTAACGGGCGGGTGCCGGTAGTGCGCGGAGGCTGCTCATGCGGCGTGGTCCTGCGGTGGAGGGCCGATGGTGAGGGCGGCGGGGTCCTGGGCCACGAGCCGGCCGGCCGCGGTGGCGACCTCGGCGGGGTCCACCTGCGCCAACAGCGCCGGGACCTCGGCGACGAGGTCGGGCCGGCCGTGCAGCAGGGCGAAGGCGCCCAGGGCGCGGGCTCGCTGGAGGGGCTCGGCATGGCGGCGGGCCCAGCCCAGGCGCAGCAGGCGGACCGCACGGACGAGTCGGTCGGGGTGTGGGCCGTCCGCTGCCAGCGAGGCCAGCTCCCGGTGGACGAAGGCGGCCAGCCACCGGGGATCCTGGCCGTCGTGGTGGACGGTCACGACCAGGGAGTCCGGGTCGAGCGCGTCGAAGGGGGCGAAGAAGCCGCACTGCACCTTGACCGAGGTCACGTCGAGCCGGTGGCCTCGGGCGGCTTCGGCGAGGCCGCCGGGCGCGTCCCCGGTGAGCAGGCCGGCGAGCACCACATGGGCGGCGTACCCGAGGGGATCGGTACGGAAGGACGGCAGCCGGAAGCCGAGGGCGGTGGCGTGCACCGCGGTCCGGCCGTCCACGACACGGCGCAGGCGTGCGGAGCCGGGCGGCGGCTCCGGCAGTTCGGGTGCGGCCGCGGTGTTCCGCGCGGGCACGGCACCGAAGTACCGCGCCACCAGACGGGAGACGTGCTCCTCGGGGAGGTCCGCGACGACCGTGAGCACGGCGTTGGACGGGGTGTAGTAGGCGTCGAAGAAGGCGGCGCAGTCCTCGACCGTCGCGCGCTCGAGGTCCTCGAAGATGCCGTATCCATTGTGCGAGTTCGAGAATTTCCGGTACATCACCCCGGGCAATTCGGTCCAGGGGAAGCCGCCGAAGGGACGGTCCAGGACATTGCGCCGGACCTCTTCCTTGACGACCGAGAGCTGGGTGCCCAGATTCTGCTCCGTGAATTTCGGTGCGGCCATGCGGTCCGATTCCAGGAACAGGATTCTTTCGAGTGCTGATTCCGGTGCGCTCTGATAATACTCGGTGTAATCCTGCCGGGTCGAGGCGTTTGCTGTTCCGCCTGATCCCTGGAGCACGGAAAAATGTTGCGACGGGGCTATGCTCGCGCTCCCCTGGAACATGAGGTGCTCGAAAAGATGCGCAAATCCGCTACGGCCTTCCGGCTCGGAGCGGAAGCCCACCCCGTAGTGCACGCTGACACACGCGAGGCCCTTCGGGCCGTGTCGGTCGTGGACCACCCGGAGGCCGTTGGGCAGCACGAACTCGGAGGGAGACAGGTCGGTCATCTACTGCCTTCCGCGTGGCGCGCTCCGGGCCGGGATCCGGAGACCCCGGCCCGGAGCGCCGGCCAGTCGCCTGAATCAGCAGCCGAAGATGGCGCTGACGGTGATCGCGCAGCCCTGGGAGGAGGTCACGGTGCTCGTGATGGCCGGCGCCTCCGAAGCGTCGGCGGCGGCGACCTCCTCGGTGCTGGCGTAGGCGGAGTAACCCTCGAAGAGCTCAACGGCGTCCATGGGAATCACCTTCCGGTCGGCATTTGTGAGCGAGATGTCGCACGAAAACGATCTCCGCGCGCAATGTGATGCTTACATATTCTCGGGGAGGGGTCAATGGGAAAAGGGGAGGCTGGGGGAATTTGCATTCCGGTGCGGTGCGGAGGGGTCAATTCCTGATTCGGTCAGCCGCGTGAGCACATGCGTGTGCACGCGCGAGAGGTCGCCGTCCGCCGCCGCATCCACGATTCCTTCGGCGATGGCGAGACTGCGGTGCTGGCCGAAGCTGCCGCCCGTCCGGCCCGGCCGGGTGTCGTCGGGCTCCCACGCCATGGCCACACCGGGCGCGAGGGTGTGCGCGAAGGCCGAGGTCTCCTCTCCGACGTCCGCCCTGGGCACGGCCTCGACGACGGCGGGGACGGCATGCCAGGCCGCGGCGCCCAGGTAGACCACCAGCCCGTCGCGTCGGGGCAGCAACTTCCGGCTGGATGTGATCTTGGACCGGTACGGGACGCCCAGTGCCTCCAGGCAGCCGAGCACCGCGCTCCAGACCCGCACGGCCGCGTCAGGGTCCGTCAAGTGGATGTACAGCCGCAGCAGCGGACCGGGACCGCAGCTGCCCCGGGAGCCGTCCACGAGGAAGAAGCCGGGGGACAGCCGAGGTCGCGCGGTCGGTATCCGCAGGACGGTGTCCCCGGCCCCGGACGGGGTGCCCACGAGCTCGGGCGGGGCCGCGTCCGGCAGCCGAACCCGTACGCCACCGACCACGGCCACTCGGCCGGGACCGGGGTGCCGGCCGACAGGGCCGTCGAGCAGGCGGGCCGCGACCGGCGTGGTCGCATGCGGCACCGCCTGGGCCAAGGGGCCCTCCAGCACCGGGTCGCGGTGCAGGATGCCGGGCTTGTCGCCGAAGGCGTGCCCGGCATGGAAGACCTCGTACAGCGCGGTGCCCAGGCGCTGGCGCAGGCGGCGCGGGCGGTCCGCCGTCACCTCCCGGTCGCCGAGGCGTACGCTCGTCCCGTCGGGTGACAGCGAGACCGAGGCCAGCACCGCCGTGAGGGCCGGATCGAGCACGACGGGCGGTTCGGGCGGCACGGGCACGGCCTGCGGTGCTTTCTCGACGACGGTCATCTCATCCCTCCAGGCCTATGGCCTTGGTGAACTTCTCCGGCCTCAGCAATGCCGTCCGGCCGATCCCCGAGGCGGCCCGGTTCATCGTGTCCAGGCTGGACTGCTGCTCGGCGGAGGCGATCATGCGGTCGATCAGGTGCCAGCCGGCGAACGCCGTCGCCCGGGTCGCGACCTCGTCCGCCTCGCTCCCGGACATGCCGCTCGTCTCCCGGTACCCGGCCCAGAAGGCGGTGTTCTTGCCCCGCAGGCGAGCCAGTTCGCTCACCCCCCGGTCGACGATGTCCTGGTGCGAGAGCTGTGCCCGCTCCGCCGAACCCGCGGGGATGCCGAGCACCGCCCGGTACAGCCACTCCCCGGCGAAGCTGCCCACGTCCCGGGCCGGGTCGGCGAGCCGGAACTCCTCCCAGTCGCACACGTACAGGCTGTCGCCGTCGTGCCGGAGCAACTGGTCGAGCCGGAGGTCGCAGTGCGCGGGGACCTGTGCCACCGAGCGCTCCCGCGCACGCAGTCCGGCCAGCGCCGTCCGCAGCTCGCCGTCGTTCTGCAGGAGGCGCCAGGCGTCGAGCATGGCCCCGCTGGACAGCACGTACGTGGTCAGGGGGATGGCCTCCAGGAACGCCAGCGGCGGCAGCATCGGCGGTGAGGTGTCCAGGGGGCGCGGCGCACGGGCCGCCGCCCGGTCACCGACCGCGTGGAGGCTGCCGATCGCCCGACCCGTCCGGTACGCCATCTCGTCCGGGAACGTCTCGTCCTCGGCCAGGGCGTTGCCGGTCTCCGAGCCGCGCAGCCAGCTGAAGGCGATCAGCAGTTCCGCCTCGTCGAAGCCCAGCAGCCGTGGCGTGCGCAGCTCCGGGACCGGATGGGCCGCGGCGAACTCCTCGAAGTCCCGCATGCGTGCGAACCGCTGCCGCGCATCCGGCTTCAGCGGGTCCACCTGCTTGACGAAGACGTCCACACCGGCGTCCGTCGTCCCCGTCACGCTCTGGTTGCTGCCCAGCGGCGTGGTGGTGTCCGGGCCGGCCAGGGCGCCCAGCCCGAGCCGGTCCAGCAGGACGCCCACGGCCGCCGACGCGCCGAGCCCGGCGGCCGGGGCCGGAGCCCCCGCCACGGTGTTCACCGTCATAACCGTGTTCCCCCATCGAAGTCATTCGGTCAAACGAACCCGCGGAGCACGGAGCCCGGCGGACTCACCGGCCGCGCACGGTCTTGCGCGCTGTCACACCGGCCCACCAGGCCATCCCCGCCCCCACGGCCAGCGGCCACAGCAGCCCCGCTGCACCCGTCTCCGCTCCGCGCACCGGACCGTCCACCACGGCCAGGCAGCCCAGCGCCACCAGCGGTCCCCGTGCCTGCCACAGCAGCGCCGCGAGTGGCCCCGTGTCACCCAGCGGCGTCATCGAACCGATCATCAGATGCACGGGGACGACGCCCCGGTACGCGCTCACCAGCGCGGCACCGACCAGCGCGGGCACCAGGGCGGGCAGGACCAGCAGCCGGTCCGACCAGAGGCCGGCCCCCGCGGCCGCGGCCGCGCCCAGCGCGAACAGGAGCAGCAGCCCCGCGGCGGGCACCAGCCCGTGTCGCAGCGCCAGCACCCGGGCGGGCCACGGCAGGTGCGCCGAGCGCCGCACGTCGTCCGTCTCCAGACGGGCCGGTTCCACCAGTTGCGCCGCAGCCAGGTATCCGGTCGGCAGCGTCATCAGCAGGACCGCGGTCGGGGCGTCGTCCAGGCACAGCAGTGCGACGGCCGCGGCCGCCCAGACCGCCGCCCACGCCGGTCGCCCCGGCGCACGCAGCAGCGCGGTCGCGTCCCGCCACGGGACGAGCAGCCACGTCCGGCGAGGGAACGGCAGACGCACGGCGGACCGCACGCCCCGTGGCCGGGTGGCCCGTACGGCCGCCCGTGCCTGGCGCAGGTCCAGGGAGTAGAGGGACGCCTGCACCCGTAGCGCGGTGCCCGCCTGCGTCCGCAGCACCCGGGCCGGGATCCGTGCGGCCGCGTCGGCACCGGCCCGGCCCACCGTGACCAGGACCAGGGCCGACAGCGCGACCCCCGCCCAGCCGGCGGCCGCCGGCACCTCGCCGGCCACTGCCGCCAGGGGCAGCGCGGCCCAGCCCCACGGCCCCGACCAGGGTGCGACCGACTCCGCGGCCCACGAGCCGCGCGCCAGCGAGACGACGGCCGGCAGCCACAGGACCGCCACCACCGCCCACGCCGCCCGCCGGATCCAGCCCCGGCGGCGCAGCCAGGTGTCGCAGTGGCGCTGGACCAGGGTGGCCAGGGACGTCCCGGCGAAGCCGGCCGTCCCGCCCGTCATCGCTCCCGCGGCGGTCGCGGCCCACCAGGAGCCCGCTCCGAGGGCGTGCAGCAGGAACCCGGCCACCGCGCCGACCGCAGTCGCGATCGCCGTGGTCGTCACCGACGCCGCGACGAAGCGGGGCAGCAGGAGGGCGCGGCGCAGCACGGGCTGCGGCAGCAGCCACGACAGAGCCGCCCGCTCCAGCAGCACCGGCCCCTGCCACATGGCTCGCCCGGCCAGCAGCAGGACCACGGTGGCCAGTACGGCCGGCAGGGTCGTCGGCAGCGCCGACAGCAGCCGCTCGGCCACCGGTCCCCGCAGCCGGCCGTCCGCGCCGGCCCGTGCCGCGGCGACCAGCAGGGGGACGCCCCAGATGCCGAACAACAGGACCGTGCAGTACAGCGTGTAGGCGAGGCTCTTGCGCCGCTTCTCGCGCCGTCCCGCCCGGAGCATACGGAGCCGGGCCAGCACCGCGTCCGTGCGGTGCGCGGCGTCGGCCTCGTTCGCGGTCCGCGCCGGAGGCGTCATCAGCTCAGCCACCGGACCCGCCCGCGACGAGCAGGCCCTCGCCGGACACGGTGTACTCGGCGTCGGCCACGGCGTCCGCCAGCTCCCGGTTGTGGGTCGCGAGGAGGACCGCCGTCCCGGCGTCCTTCGCGGACCGCAGCCGCTCGGCCAGACGGCCGCGCGCGTCCGCGTCGAGCCGCTGCTCCGGCTCGTCCAGGAGGAGCAGCTCGGCGGGCCGGACGAACGCCTGCGCCAGCGCCATCAACTGGGTCTGCCCGGAGGAGAGCTGATGCGGAAGCGCGTCGGCGCGCTCGGTGAGGTGGTGCTCGGCCAGCACCTCGTCCACCGCGTCGGCCGACCCGTCGCCCAGGCCGTGCGCCAGAGCGACGAGCATCAGGTGTTCGCGGACACTGAGATCCGGATAGCCCACCCCGCTGTCCAGGACGGCGGCGACGGTGGCCCGCACGCTCCAGTCGTCCTCGTCGACGGCCGTGCCGCGCAGCGTGACGCTCCCCGACCGGGGGACCTCCTGTCCGGCGGCGAGCCGCAGCAGGGTGGACTTCCCCGAGCCGTTCTCGCCGAGCAGGGTGACGCACTCGCCCGCACCGACCGTCAGGTTCACGCCGTTGAGGACCGCCCGGCCGTCGTATCCGTGCCGTACGTCCGTCAGCTGCAACAGGGCGCTCATTACGCCGCGTCCGCCACCTCGTAGACCGACACGTGACGCTGGCTGCCGGGACCGTAGGGCTCCTTCCCCCAGCCCGCGTACCGCTCGACGAGCCGCAGACCGGCGCACCGCGCCATGGCGTCGATCTCGGCGGGCCAGGCGTAGCGCAGTGCGGTGTGGGCGGTGCGCGTCGGGCCCTCGGCCAGCAGAGCGAAGATCAGGATGATCAGCTGCTGCGACTGGACCACATGGCTGCTCTCCAGCATCACCGTGCCCGGACCGAGGAAGCGGGTCGTGGTCTTCTCGCCCTCCTGCCGGTGGTACGGGCTGGGATCGAAGGCTTCGAGGACCACCCGCCCACCGGGGGCGAGGTGTTCCCGCATGGCGCGCAGACAGTCGATCTGCTTCTCCTGCTCGGGCAGTGAGAAGAAGGTGTTGAGCGCCATCAGGACGACATCGTGCTGCCGGCCCGTGGTGGTGGTGAGGAAGTCACCCTCGATGGCCTTCACCGTGCCGTCGGGGTCCCGCGCAGCGAGGTCGGCCAGCATGCGGGCTGAGGAGTCGATGCCGTAGACGTCCACCCCGCGGGCGGCCAGCGGCACGGCGAGCCGTCCGTTGCCCACGCCCAGTTCCAGTACGGAGCCGTCGGACGGGCAGAGCGTCGAGACGAACTCCACGGTCTCGGCTGTGCCGGAGAGCGCGTCGGGGTACATCTGGTCGTAGATGTCCGCGAGCAGATCGTCGTATGCGTTGGTCCCCATGCCGACCGACCCTAAGCGCCCCCCTCCGACGAGGATCAAGCGTGAAAGATCAATCTGACTGGAAACGACCCGCCGGCATCGAACGAAGGTTCTGGCGCTTGAGGTGGCTGTTCGGCAGGTCGAAGGGGTGCGTCCGGCCTGGAGCAAAGGCTGAATTCCGCCCTCGGTCCGCGGGTTGCGCGCGTGCGCTCCCGGGGACGTGCGCACGCGCCGGGTCGGGTGCCCGGGTCTCGGCGGGACTCCCGGGACGGCCGTCTCCCCCCGGTCCGTCCGTTCCGTCGTGGCCCGCCTGCCGCTGGAGCGCCACGGGGCTGTGCGTCCGCCGTCCCGCACCCTCGATCCCCTGCCCGACGAGACGCTGACCGGCTGCGTCCTTCGCCTCGCGTGGGACGCCCGGCCGGACGGGAGGGCCGCGACAGGTGCCCTGCGAGCACGACCCCTCTCGTGCTCGGTCTCAGGTGCCGGTCCACCCGGCGGCGCACTCCTGCAAGCGGATGCTTGCAATAGTTAGCAGGGTGGGGCAAGGTGGAGGCATGGCATCGCTCAACGTCGGCAATCTCGGTGAGTACCTGCGCGAGCAGCGGCGCAGCGCGCAGTTGTCGCTGCGGCAGCTCGCCGACGCCGCCGGGGTGTCCAACCCGTACCTCAGCCAGATCGAGCGCGGGCTGCGCAAGCCGAGCGCGGAGGTGCTGCAACAGGTCGCCAAGGCGCTGCGGATCTCCGCCGAGACGCTGTACGTCCGGGCCGGCATCCTCGACGCCGAGCGCGACCGGGACGAGGTCGAGACACGGGCCGTCCTCCTCGCCGATCCCACCCTGACCGAGCGTCAGAAGCAGGTGCTGCTCCAGATCTACGAGTCCTTCCGCAAGGAGAACGGGTTCGGGGGCGCCGAGGACGGTGAGGTGACGGCCGAGGCGACCGAGGCGGCCGAGACGACCGAGGCGGCCGAGGTCCCCGACGCCGTCGGCGGGAGCGACCGTGCGGGGGACGACGCCCCGGACGGCGGTGCCGCGATACGTCGGAGCCGCACGGCCGGCGGCGGTGCGTCCGCCGGGCGCCGCGGCTCCGTGGGCAAGGGCGGTACGTCCGCCGAACGCCGTCCCCGCGGGGACGGCGGCAGCGACACCGGTCCGCGGCGGACGGCCGACTGAGCCGGACCAGGGCACCGTCCGCCCGCCGCGGACCACACGAACCCTCAGCCGAACACGACATCCGGGAGGACCATCACCATGGCCATCACCGACGACCTGCGCAAGACCTTCACCGACCCGACCCCGCTCTACTTCGCCGCCGGCACCGCCGACCTCGCCCTGCAGCAGGCCAAGAAGGTGCCGGCCCTGGTGGAGCAGCTGCGCGCCGAGGCCCCGGCCCGCTTCGAGGCCGTCCGCGCCACCGACCCCAAGGCCGTCCAGGAGAAGGCGACCCACCGGGTCCGGGAGACGCAGGAGACCCTGCAGGCCAAGGTCGGCGAGTTCTTCGGCTCGCTCGACACCGACCTGAAGAAGCTCGGTGAGACCGCCCAGGACCTCGCGCTGCGCGGGGTCGGCGTCGCCGCCGAGTACGCGGTCAAGGCCCGGGAGACCTACGAGAAGGTCGCCGAGCACGGCGAGCAGGCCGTGCGGACCTGGCGCGGCGAGGCCGCCGAGAGCATCGAGGACATCGCCGTGGCCGTCGAGCCGGCCGCCGACGCACCGAAGCCCGTGTCCCGGCCCGAGCCGGTCGGGGCCGAGGACGACGGGCCCGCCGCGAACGGTGCCGGGTCCACCGAGGCGAGGAAGCCCGCCGGCGCCAAGAAGGCCCCGGTGCGCAAGCCCACGACGGCGAAGAGGACGACCCCGCCCGCAAAGTGAGCGACGGGACGGGACCGGTCGGCGGAACCGGCGGGCCGGGCACTCTCGCGGTGCCCGGCCCGTTGTCCGGATAGCCGGCCGGCGGTTGCGGGTACGGTGACCGCGTAGGGACGAACCGAGCCGGGTGGTGGACGTTGTGCTGATGCAGGGCTTCGCGGGTTTCATGTGGCTGCTGAGCATGGCCCTGATCCTTTTCAGCGGTTTCGCGCTGATCGACGCCGCCACGCGCCGTGAGGACGCCTACCGCGCGGCCGACAAGCAGACCAAGCCTTTCTGGCTGATCGTCCTCGCCCTCGCGTTCGTGGTGAACCTGATCTTCAACATCCTGTCGTTCCTGCCGATCATCGGGCTGATCGCGACCATCGTGTACATGGTCGACGTCCGTCCCGCCCTGCGCGGCCTCCCCGGCGGCGGGCGCGGCCGCAGGGGCTCCAGCAGCGACGGCCCGTACGGTCCGTGGAACGGCGGCCGGTAGGCCGGTAGGAAGCGGGCGGGCTCCCCGCCGGGCTACGGCGCGCGGTCCAGCAGCAGGACCGCCACGTCGTCCGTCAGCTCGCCCCCGTTGAGGTTCCGGACCTCGTGGACGGCGGCCCGCAGCAGCTCCTCCCCGTGCAGGCCCTCGGAGAGCTGTCGGCGGACCATGTCCACCATGCCGTCCTGGCCGAGCCGCTCCCCGCTGCCGCCGACCCGGCCCTCGATCAGGCCGTCGGTGTAGAGCATCAGGCTCCACTCGGCGCCCAGCTCCACCTGCATCCGCGGCCAGCGGGCGCCGGGCAGCAGGCCCAGCGCCGGGCCGTTGTTGTCGTACGGCAGCAGCCGCGCGGGCAGGCCCGGGCGGACGAGCAGGGGCGACGGGTGACCGGCCAGGCACAGGCCGGCCCGGCGGCCGTCCGGGGCGATGTCGACCGTGCACAGGGTCGCGAAGATCTCGTCGTCCGCGCGTTCGTGCTCCAGCACCTGCTGGAGCGTGCCCAGCAGCTGGTCGCCGCACAGCCCCGCCAGGGTCAGCGCGCGCCAGGCGATGCGCAGCTCCACGCCGAGGGCGGCCTCGTCCGGGCCGTGGCCGCAGACGTCGCCGATCATGGCGTGCACGGTGCCGTCCGGGGTGCGGACCACGTCGTAGAAGTCACCGCCGAGCAGGGCGCGCGAGCGGCCGGGGCGGTAGCGGGCGGCGAAGCGCAGCGAGGAGCCCTCCAGCAGGGGGGTCGGCAGCAGGCCGCGTTCCAGGCGACGGTTCTCCTGGGCGCGCAGGCGCCCCTCGGCGAGCCGGCGCTCGGCCGACTCGGAACGCTTGCGCTCCACCGCGTAGCGGATCGCCCGGCTCAGCAGCCGGCCGTCCAGTTCGTCGCGGACGAGGTAGTCCTGGGCGCCCACCCGTACCGCCTCCGCGCCGCGCTCGGTGTCGTCGGCGCCGGTGAGGGCGAGGACGGCGTGCCGGGGTGCCAGCTCCAGCACGTGCTTGAGCACGGCGAGCTCGTCGTCCCCGCCGCCCGCCCGGCCGGGCGCGGGCAGCGCGAGGTCGAGCAGGATGCAGTGGACGTCGTCGGTGAGCAGCCGCTCGGCCTCGGTGAGGTTGCGGGCGGTGCGGACGCGGATCGGCTTGCCGGCCTGGTCGAGCAGGTCCGGCACGATCGGCGAGCCGACGGGGTCGTCCTCGATCAGCAGCAGTGTGAGGTTGGTGGGGGCGGTCGCCTCGGCCCTGTCCGGCGCGGCGCCGGACGTGTCCGTGGTGCGTTCGGACGGGGCCGCCGCGCGCGGGGCCGTCGCCAGGGCCTCCGCGGAGTCCTGGGTGGAGCCGCCGTTCGGCGGCGCGGCCGGCGCCTGACCGCCTTCCGCGGCCGGGAGCGCTCTCTGCCGCGGTACGGATGCGGGCATTGTTCCGGGTTCCTTCCCTCCCCCCGAGGGCACGGTGGGGGCGAGGGATCTCGGCCCTTCCCTGGACTCGCACGCTTGTGCGAGCGGGATGCCCCTTCGAACCGGGACGATAGCGGGTGACGGCGCCGCAGCGGAATGGTGTGACGCACGCCGGTCGGTCGTCGGCCACTGTCATATGCCGCGTTTGCTACCGCAGTTGGACAGGCCGGAAACACCGGGGGGATGACGAACGTCACGCCGGTGGGGGGTCCGGCGCGAGATCCACGTGGGCCGGGTCACGTGGCCCGGGTCACCGGGCCGTCGATCGGGGCGGGGTGCCCGCCCCGCCGCTCAGTTCGCGTCCGGGCGCACCACTCCGAGGATCGGCATCGACCCGGCCCCCGCGACCGTCACCGTCCGCCCCGGGCGCGGGGCGTGCACGATGGAGCCGTCCCCGATGTACATCCCGACGTGGCTGGCGTCACGGAAGTAGATGACGAGGTCGCCGGGCCGCATGTCCTCGACGTCGACCTTCTTCAGCTGCTGCCACTGCGCCTGCGAGGTGCGCGGGATGCCCCGCCCCGCCGACGCCCAGGCCTGTGAGGTCAGCCCGGAGCAGTCGTACGCCTTCGGGCCCTCGGCGCCCCACTGGTACGGCTTGCCGATCTGCGCGGTGGCGTACGCGACGGCCTTCTCGCCCCGTGCGGTGGCCTCGCCCCGGATCTCGTCGAGGATGCCGGAGCCCAGCCAGGTGGCCTGCGCCTGCCGGGCGGCCCGCTCCTCCAGCCGGGCCAGGCGCTCCCGCTCCTCCTTCTCCAGCTCGGACTCGAGCTTCTCGGCCGCCGCGATCTGCTTCTCGATCTTCTTCTGCGCCTTGGCCTTGGCCTTGCGGCCCGCCTCCAGCTCGCGCCACTGCGCGTCGGCGTCCTGGGCGTACTGCTCCAGGTCCTCCTGGGTCCGGGTCAGTTCGCCGAGCAGCCCCTTGGTCGCGTGCGCGCCCTGACGCACCCGGTCCGCGCCGTCCAGGAACTCCTGCGGGTCCTCGCTCAGCATCAGGTGCGCCTCGGGCGGCAGTCCGCCGCCGCGGTACTGGGCGGCGGCCGCGGCGCCCGCGCGCTCCTTCAGCCCCTCCAGCTTCTCCCGGCCCTCGACGATCTTCTTGGCCAGCCGGACGATCTCGGCGGACTGCTTCTCCGCCTTCTCCTCCGCGTCGTTGTACTCGTCGGTGGCGACGGCCGCCGCGCGGTAGAGCCTGTCGAGCTCCTTGCGGACGGCTTCGAGTTCCTCGTCGGTGGCGGCCGGGGCGCCCGCGCCCGCGCTCGGGGACGGCGGGGGAGCGGGACTCGCGAACGCCGTACCCGGTGCCGCCAGCACCGTGACCGCACAGACCACGGCCACGGCCGCCGTGATCAGCCCGCGCTTGCCCGTCCGCATGACTCCGCCCCCCATCTGGTTAACCACCAGTAACATTCGGTCGCCCGGGGGATGCTGCCACGTCGGCGCGCGAAACGACAGACCCACCCCTTTCCGTCGTCCCCTCCCGGTACGGCGATCACCCCGCAGATGTGACGAACGACTCGCGGAGACCGTTCCCACCCGCCCGGTGCCGCCCGGTGCCGCCCGGTGCCGCCCGGTGCCGCCCGGTGCCGCCCGGTGCCGCCCGCACCGCCGCCGGATCAGCCCCGCGGCGCCAACGCCTCCCAGCGCACCGTGACTTCGCCCTGCCGCCACCGCACCGGCCCGTCCGTCACCGGCCAGTGGGCCGCGAGGTCCCGCACCGCCCGGATCCAGCGCTGCCGGGCGCCGTACGAGGCGTAGGGCGCGGCGGCCGCCCAGGCGCGGTCGAAGTCGCGCAGGAAGGCGTGCACCGGCTCCCCGGGGACGTTGCGGTGGATGAGCGCCTTCGGCAGGCGTTCCGCCAGGTCCGAGGGGCGCTCCAGCGAGCCCAGCCGGGTCGCGAAGGTGACCGTGCGCGGCCCTTCCGGCCCGAGGGCGACCCACACGTGCCGGCGCCCGATCTCGTCGCAGGTCCCCTCGACCAGCAGCCCGCCGCGCGAGCCCGTCGCCGGGTCGGCCGGCGCGAGCCGCGCGCACAGCCGCTGCCACACGGCGGCGACCTCCGCCTCGTCGTACTGGCGCAGCACGTTCGCCGCGCGGACCAGCAGCGGCCGTCCGGGGACCGGGACCTCGAAGCCGCCGTGCCGGAAGACCAGCCCCTCGCGCTCGTACGGCCGCGCGGCCGCGACCCGGGCCGGTTCGATCTCGACGCCCACCACGTGCGTGCGGGGCGCCACGGAGCGCAGTCGGTGCAGCAGCTCCACCGCCGTCCAGGGGGCCGCGCCGTAGCCGAGGTCGACGGTGACGGGGTGCTCCGCGCGGCGCAGCTCCGCGCCGTGCACGGCCGCGATCCAGCGGTCCATGCGGCGCAGCCGGTTGGGGTTGGTCGTCCCGCGCGTCACCGTGCCCACGACGGGGGTCCTCCCGCTCGAGGGGAGCCGGGGGAGGGCGGCGGCGCGGACGGTCATGCGTACGAGGGTAAGGGGGCACCCGGAGCGGGCCGCCCGCGGACGTCACGCGCCTCCTTCTCGAACGGTTGAGCGACGGCCGGTAATGATTCGGCAAAAACACGGTCCCGAGGGGGCGTCCGGAAATGGGAACGGACCCTTCCGGTGTTGACGTCCCACAGGGCCCGCAGGCCCTCCGACAGCCCTGCCCGCAGCGAGGAGGAACGCCACGTGAGCCAGTACATCGCGAGGCTCGGGCGGCGCTCCCCGGCAACGCCCCCACGGCTGCGACTGCACCGCAGGCAGCCCCGCCGCGTGGCGATGCTCTCCGTGCACACCTCCCCGCTCCACCAGCCGGGCACCGGCGACGCCGGGGGCATGAACGTCTACATCGTGGAGCTCGCGCAGCGCCTCGCCGCGATCAACATCGAGGTCGAGATCTTCACGCGCGCGACCACGGCCGCCCTCCCGCCCACCGTCGAGCTGGCCCCCGGCGTCCTCGTCCGGCACGTCGACGCCGGCCCCTACGAGGGACTCGCCAAGGAGGAGCTGCCCGCCCAGCTGTGCGCCTTCACCCACGGCGTGATGCAGGCCTGGGCCGGCCACCGCCCCGGCCACTACGACCTGGTCCACTCCCACTACTGGCTCTCCGGCCACGTCGGCTGGCTCGCCGCCCAGCGCTGGGGCGTCCCCCTGGTGCACGCCATGCACACCATGGCCAAGGTCAAGAACGCCAACCTGGCCGACGGCGACACCCCCGAACCGGCCGCCCGCGTCATCGGCGAGACCCAGATCGTCGCCGCCGCCGACCGGCTGATCGCCAACACCGCCGGGGAGGCGGACGAACTCGTCCGGCACTACGACGCCGACACCGGCAAGGTCGCCGTCGTGCACCCCGGCGTGAACCTGGCCCGCTTCCGCCCGGCCGACGGCCGCGCCGCCGCCCGCGCCCGCCTCGGCCTGCCGAGGGACGCCCTGATCCCGCTCTTCGCCGGCCGCATCCAGCCCCTCAAGGCACCGGACGTCCTGCTCCGCGCGGTCGCCGTCCTGCTCGACGAGCGCCCCGAGCTGCGCTCACGCGTCTGCGTCCCCGTCGTCGGCGGCCCCAGCGGCAGCGGCCTCGCCAAGCCGGAGGGCCTGCAGAAGCTCGCCGCGCGCCTCGGCATCGCGGACGTCGTACGGTTCCACCCGCCGGTCGGGCAGGAGCAGCTCGCGGACTGGTTCCGCGCGGCGTCCGTCCTCGTCATGCCGTCCTACAGCGAGTCCTTCGGCCTGGTCGCCATAGAGGCGCAGGCGGCCGGCACCCCGGTGCTCGCCGCCGCGGTCGGCGGCCTCCCGGTGGCCGTACGGGACGGGCACACCGGCTTCCTGGTCCAGGGACACGACCCCGCCGCCTACGCGCGCGTGCTGCGCGACTTCGCCGACCACCCGCACCTCGCCGACCGGATGGGCGAGGCCGCCGCCCGGCACGCCCAGTCCTTCGGCTGGGACACCGCGGCCGCCGCCACGGCCGACGTCTACACGGCCGCGCTGCAGGCGCACCGCCGTCGCGTACGCTCCCACCATGGCTGACATGGCGGCGGAGGCGACGGAAGCGGAACAGCGGCGGGCGGCACGGGTCGTCGAGGGCGTCCTGGAGGACGCCGAACTCGAGTGGGAGAGCCCCGCGTCCGGCACGTACGTCGTGAAGCTCCCGGGCACCCGGAAGCTGTCCACGACGGTCTCCCTGATCGTCGGCCGGCACACGCTCTCCCTCAACGCCTTCGTCATCCGCCACCCCGACGAGAACGAGTCAGCCGTCCACCGCTGGCTCCTGGAGCGCAACCTCAAGCTCTTCGGCGTGAGTTACGCCGTCGACCCGCTCGGCGACGTCTACGTCACCGGCCGCCTCCCGCTGCCCGCCGTCACCCCGGACGAACTCGACCGGCTCCTCGGCCAGGTCCTGGAGGCCGCCGACGGCAGCTTCAACACCCTCCTCGAGCTCGGCTTCGCCTCCGCGATCCGCAAGGAGTACGCCTGGCGGGTGTCGCGCGGCGAGTCGACCCGCAACCTGGACGCGTTCACGCACCTGCTGGAGCGGCCCTCGGGCGAGTGACGGCCGTGCAGGCCGCGGACACCGGCGTCACGGTGACGGCCCCGCCGGCCGGTGACCCGCTTCCGCGGGGTTCACCGGCCTTCCGCGCGGTAACGGCCCGGCGTGACCCCGACCAGCCTCCGGAAGTGCCGGGTCAGGTGGGCCTGGTCGTAGAACCCGCTGGCCGCCGCGACCGCGCTCGGTGACCCTCCCTCCAGGAGCAGCCGCCGGGCCCGCCCCACCCGCCTGGACGTCAGGTACTGGTGCGGCGCGATGCCGTAGGCGCCGCTGAACGCCCGTACCAGGTGCGCGGGATGGGCCGACAGCAGCCCGGCCGCCTCCCGCAGGCCGATCCCCTCCACCACCCGCTCGTCGAGCAGCTCGCGCAGCCGCCGCGCGAGGACGGGGTCCCGCCGGGGCGTTTCCGTGACGGCGCCCCGGGACCGCAGGTGGGCGCGCAACCGCTCCCCGACGAGCGTCAGCCGGCTCTCGGCCTCCAGCTCGTCACCGGGCCGCACGAGCGCGGCGTGCACCTGCCCGACCCGCCGCCGCAGCAGGGGGTCGGGCAGGTCGGGCCGGTCGACGGCGGCCCCGATGAGGGAGTCCTCGAGGTGCGTGCCGTCGAGGTACAGCACCCGCTTGCGGAAGCCGTCGGAGGTGGCGGGGGAGCCGTTGTGCGGGACGTGCGGCGGCAGCAGGGTCACGGTGTCGTGCGGGGTGCCGCGCTCGTGCCGGTCGAGGTCGTACCGCACGGCGCCGTCGTCGACGATGAGCAGCGTCCAGGCGTCGTGGACGTGCATCGGGTAGGCGTACTCGGTGAAGCGGGCGTGGAAGACCTCGACGACGCCCGGGACCCGGGGCCGCCAGGCGGACACGGCCGTCCGCCCGGGACGCTCTGCGGCCGCGGCGGTCATGCAAACAACGTACAAGACGCCCCCGCGCCCCGGTCGGCAGTCTCGGGGCATGAGCACACGCTTCGACACGAAGATCGCCGTCCTGCTGCGCGAGGACCTGGAGTCCTGGCAGCGACTCAACGTCACCGCGTTCCTGGTCAGCGGGCTGGGCACCGGGCTCCCCGAGGTGATCGGGGAGCCGTACGAGGACGCGGACCAGGTGCCCTACCTGCCGATGTTCCGCCAGCCGGTGCTGGTCTTCGAGGGCACGAAGGAGACCCTGAAGGCGGCGCACGCCCGGGCGCTCTCCCGCGCCCTGCCGCGCGCGGTCTTCACCGGCGACCTGTTCGCCACGGGCCACGACGAGGCCAACCGCGCGGCGGTCCGCGCCGTGGGCACGTCGGACCTGGACCTGGTCGGCCTGGCGATGTACGGCCCGAAGAACGCGGTGGACAAGGTCCTGAAGGGCGCGCGCATGCACCCGTGAGGCGTGGAGGCCCGAAGACCTGGAGCCCCAGGTGCCCGGAGGCCTGTGGAGCCCGCGGGCCTCGTGAGACGGTGTCCGGGTGACCGCGCCCCGCCCGATCCTCTTCCTGGACGTGGACGGCCCGCTGATCCCCTTCGGGGCCGCCGCGCGAGGGCCGCTCGTGCACGGGGGAAACCCCCTGCTGGGCCGCCTCGACCCCGCCGTGGGCCCCCGCCTGCTCGCCCTGCCCTGCGCGTTGGTGTGGGCGACGACCTGGCTGGACGAGGCGAACACCGCGATCGCCCCGCGGCTCGGCCTGCCGAGCCTGCCGGTGGTGGACCGGCCGGAGGACGACGCGCCCGCACCGCGCGGCCTCCACTGGAAGACGCGCCCCTTGTCGGAGTGGGCCGGGCACCGCCCGTTCGTCTGGCTGGACGACGAGATCGGAGCGATGGACCGCCTGTGGATCGAGTCGGCCCACCCGGCACCCGCCCTGCTGCTCCGGGTGGACCCGGCGAGGGGCCTGACGGAGGAGGACCTCACCGTGACGGAGGAGTGGCTGAGCCTGCTCTCACGCCGGTGACGGGGCGGCGTGGGCCGGACGCGGGTCGCCGTGGAACACCTGGGCGGTGTGCCAGGCGCGGTGGCGTGCCGCGACGGGGGCGGCGCCCGGCTGCGGGCCGACGAGGGGCCGCCCGGAGAGTTCGGTGACCTGGACGCGGGCCGCGGGGCTGTGCCCGACGAAGCGCTGCGACACCAGGACGCGGTCCCCCTCGCCGACGCCGAGGACGCCCTTGTCGAAGAGCTTGTGGTGCAGCGAGCACAGGCACAGCCCGTTGTCGACGTCGTCCGGGCCGTCGAACGCCCACCAGCGCACGTGGGCGGCCTCCAGTCCGACGGGCACCGCCCCGATCCGGCCGTCGTAGCCGCAGAAGGCGCACCGGTACTCGTAGGCGGTGAGCACCCGTTCCCGCATCCGGGGGTCCCGCTGCCTGCGGGCGACGGAGAGCCGTTCGGAGACGTCCGGCTCCGGCTCCGGGACCAGGCCGACGGCCTCGCACAACTCGTCGTGCAGCGAGGGCGGGAAGTTCGCGTCGAGCAGCACCTGCGCCATCCGGCCGAGCAGTGACGGTTCCCGCCGCAACGCCGCCCGCAGCTCCGGCACGAGCCGCCCGGCGGCACCGGTCGCCCGCAGTTCCCGCACCCCGGTGCCCGGGCTGCCGGCCCCGCGGTCGGTCCGCACCTCCCACACCCCGTCGCTGACCAGGTGGTGGAACGGATAGGCGGGCGACGTCCGGTGGGGCGGTCCGTACTCGGCCAGCAGCCGCTTCAGGTCCTCCTCCACGGCGCCGTACCGCAGCGCGCCGTCGTCCTCCCGCTGGAACCGGCCGAGGGCGTACAGCAACAGCAACGGCTTGTGCGGAGCCCGTACCGCCCCCTTGCTCCACTGCCTCAACTCCGCTGCGCGCTCGACCCAGTTCATGCCGGTGATCGTAGTGACGCCCGACAGCCCACCCAGAGGTCCAGAGGTCCGGTGGCCCAGTGGTAACGTCACGCTCTTCGCCAGGCCCCTGTGCGGAGTCCCCGTGGCAGGTC
Source organism: Streptomyces griseomycini (assembly GCF_014203535.1). GTDB lineage: Bacteria > Actinomycetota > Actinomycetes > Streptomycetales > Streptomycetaceae > Streptomyces > Streptomyces griseomycini. Next base: position 385,270 of record NZ_JACHJI010000007.1, on the reverse strand, counting down.
GCACCGTGTCCGATTCCCCCGACGCCGTCTCCCCCGCCCCCGTCGACCCGTACGCGCTGTGGCGGGACGCGCTCGCCGAGGCCGACCGGGTCTTCGCGTCGCCCCCCGCGCTCGACCGGCCGGTGGGCGGCTGCACGTACTGCACCCCCGAGTCGGACCTGCTCCTGCTCGGCGGCGATCCCGCCGCCGTGCCGGACGACGTCCTCGGGCACTTCACGCGCGAGACCGTCGACCACTGGGACGGGGACCAGTACCCCGTCCTGTGGCGCCGCCTCATGCCCCGTGCCCTGCGCTCCTGGGGCCCGGACGGCCAGGACGCCGACCCGTCCCTGGAACTCGGTCACCTCGCCGGGTACGGGGCCGGTCTGGCCGGCTGGCCCGCGCCCGAACGCGCCGCGGTCGAGGGGGCGTTCCGCGCGCTGCTGGCCCTCGCCCTGGTCGACGGGCGCCCCGCGGGGGACGTCACGGACCTGGTGGAGGGCATCGCCCACGCGACGGGCGACCTGCGGCCCTGGCTGGCCCACCTCGCCGCCCTCCCCGGTCCCGCGGCGGACGCCGGCCTGGTCCGCCTCGCCTTCTCCTGGGCGACCGACCTGCTCTGGGAGGACCTCGACTTCACGTGGTGGTACGACGGCGACCCCGGGGCCATCGCCGCCTGGCTCCCCACCCAACGCCCCCGCATCGCCGGCTTCGCCGCCCGGCACCCGCGGTGCAGGACCGCGTCGGACACGCTGACCGCGATCGACCGCCTCGCCGCCGGCGACCACAGCCCGTGGGCGTACCCGTACGGCGTGCGGGAGTGCCTGAGACAGGCAGACTCCTGAGCGCCCCGGCGGCCGTCCGCGCGACGGCCCGCCCCGGACAGTGGTCTGACGCGGGGTCAGGACATAGGTTGATCGCGGACGTGGTCCGGCTGCCCGGCCGCTCACGGGCTGGTCCGGGTTCGTCCGGGCGGCCCGGGAAGAACCCCGGAGAAAGGTGTCGTCGGATGTCGAGGACCTGCCCACCGCTCCGACTGACGGGTGACGGCGCGCCGACGGGGTGCGCGGGAGAGGGAGGACACCCGAGATGAAGTACGTCGCGATGATCTACGGCAACCAGGCCAAGTGGGACGCCTTCCCGGCCGAGGCGTGGCCCGAGGCGATCGCCCGGCAGGAGGCGTTCAACCGGAAGTACCGGGAGAGCGGCGAGCTGCTGGGCGCCTACGGCCTCGCGGACGCCGCCGCCGCCCAGCTGGTGCGTCGCCGGGACGGCGCCCCGGTGGTCACCGACGGCCCGTACCTGGAGACCAAGGAGTACATCGCCAGCTTCTGCCTGCTGGACTGCGAGAGCCTGGAGCGGGCGCAGCAGATCGCCGCGGACATGCCGTTCGCCGACGCGGAGCCGGTGGAGCTGTGGCCGGTGCTCCACGAGTCCGCGGCGGACGCGTGAGCACCGTGCCGCGCCAGGTCGAGGACCTGCTGCGTGAGCTGGCGCCGCAGGTCCTCGGCACGCTCGTGCGCCGGTACGGCGCCTTCGACGCGTGCGAGGACGCAGTACAGGAGGCACTGCTGGCGGCGGCCGTGCAGTGGCCCGAGGCCGGTGTGCCGGACAGACCGCGCGGCTGGCTGGTCACCGTCGCGTCCCGCAAGCTGGTCGACCAGGTGCGCAGCGACGCGGCGCGCCGCCGCCGCGAGGAGGCCCTCGCCCTGGCCACCCCGCAGTCCGCGCTGCTCGCTTCCGCCGCCGACGCCGTGCCCGCCGCGGACCGGGACGACTCGCTGGCCCTGCTGTTCCTGTGCTGCCATCCGGTGTTGTCCACACCGAGCCGGATCGCGCTGACCCTGCGCGCGGTCGGCGGCCTGACCACCGCGCAGATCGCCGCGGCCTTCCTGGTCCCCGAGGCGACCATGGCCCAGCGCATCAGCCGCGCCAAGGCGGCCGTCGGGAAGGCCGGCGGTGCGTTCGCGCCGCCCGAGGGCCCGGAGGCCGCCGAGCGGCTGGCCGAGGTCCGGCACGTGCTCTACCTGATCTTCAACGAGGGGTACACGGCCACCGACGGCACGGAGCTGACCGCCCCGGAACTCTCCACCGAGGCGGTCCGGCTCACCCGGCTGCTGCACCGCCTCGTGCCCGAGGACGCCGAGACCGCGGGCCTGCTCGCCCTGATGCTGCTGACCGACGCCCGCCGCCCGGCGCGTACCGGCCCGCACGGCGAGCTGGTGCCGCTGGCCGACCAGGACCGCGGACGGTGGGACCGTTCGCTCATCGCCGAAGGCGTCGAGCTGATCAGCCGTACCCTGCCGCGCGGCCAGGCCGGTCCCTACCAGGTGCAGGCGGCGGTCGCCGCCGTGCACGACGAGGCCGAGCACGCCGACGCCACCGACTGGCCCCAGGTCCTCGCCCTGTACGACCTGCTGGAGCGGTTCGGCCCGAACCCGATGGTCACCCTCAACCGTGCCGTCGCCACGGCCATGGTCCACGGGCCGGACGCCGGCCTCGGCCTGCTGGCGGAACTGGAGCGCGACAAGCGCCTGGCACGGCACCACCGGCTGCTCGCCACCCGTGCCCACCTGCTGGAGCTCCTGGGCGAACGGGAGGCCGCCGCCCACGCCTACCGCGAGGCCGCCCGCCGCACCAGCAGCGCCCCCGAGCGCCGCCACCTCACCGGGTGCGCCCACCGGCTGGACCGGTCGGAGGTCCCGGCATGACCTGGACCGAGAACACCGTGGAGCGCGACGGCGTGCGCCTGTCCTGCCGCGACTGGGGCGGTTCGGGCCCGCCCGTCGTCCTGCTGCACGGACTGGCCGGCCACGCGGGCGAGTGGGACGCCCTCGCCCGTGACCTGAGCCCTTCCCACCGGGTGGTCGCCGTCGACCAGCGCGGCCACGGCGCCAGTGAACGCCGTCCGCGTGACGTGTCCCGCGCGGCGTACGTCGCCGACGTGGCCGAGGTCTGCCGGCGACTCGGCCTGCACCGCCCCGTGCTGGTCGGCCAGTCGCTGGGCGGCCACACCGCCCTGCTCACCGCCGCCGCCCATCCCGACCTCGTCCGCGCGCTGGTCCTCGTCGAGGCCGGCCCCGGCGGCCCCGGTCCCGGCGTCCAGGCGGAGATCGGCGGTTGGCTCGACTCCTGGCCCGTGCCGTTCCCCTCGCGCGAGGCGGCCGTCGCCTTCCACGGCGGCGGGCCGGTCGGCGAGGGCTGGGCCGCGGGGCTGGAGGAACGCCCCGACGGCTGGTGGCCCCGCTTCGACCGCGACGTGATGGTCGCCTCCCTGGCGGAGAACGCCCGGCGCTCCTTCTGGGACGAGTGGGCGGGCGTCACGTGCCCGACCCTGGTCGTGCTGGCACAGTCCGGCTTCCTCCCGCCGGAGGAGATCACCGGCATGCTCGCCCGCCGACCGGAGACGACGGCCGTCTCCGTCCCCGGCACGGGCCACGACCTGCACCTGGAGCAGCCGAGGGTCCTGGGCCGGCTGGTCCGGGGGTTCCTCGACGGGGATGCCGCGTCCGGCCGGGAGCCGTTCCGCGCGGGGTGCCGGTCGTAGGGCCCCGCCGACGCCCGTGGCGGCGTCGTCACACGACCGGCTCGCCGATGCCCAGCAGGTTCCCCTCGCTGTCCCGGAACCAGGCGGCCCGCTCGCCCCGGGCGCCCTTGCTCGGGTAGTTCCCCTCGACCTCGGCGATCCCGTCCCGCGTCCGGAACCCGGGGACGTCGACCTCCTCGAACACCACGCCGCGCCGCCTCGGCTCCGACACGACCGCCTCGAGGCCGTCGACCTGCCACCCCATCTGCGTGAAGGTGCCGGGCGAGGCCCCCGCCGACCGGAACACGGCGAACTCCGTGCCGCCGCACCGGTACAGCAGCCCGCCCGGCCGTTCGTCGACGGGGTCGAGGCCGAGCTTCTCGGAGTAGAAGCGCCGCGCCCGCTCCAGGTCCCGGGCCGGCAGCCTGGCCGCCACGCGGCCGCGGGCCAGGAGGCCGCTGTCGTCCGTCTCCACGCTTCCACTGTGCCGCGGCCGGCGGCCGGTCGCGCGGGGAGGGGCGGAGGCGAACGGCAGCGGTGGGGGCTACGCCTTGAAGGCGCCCGCGTGCTCCGCGGCCCACCGGGCGAAGGTGCGGGCCGGGCGGCCGGTCACCTTCTCGACGGTGTCGACGACCGTACGGCCCACCTCGGGGGTGTCGCCGTACGCCTCGAGCAGGAAGCCGATCACGTCCTCGGGGTGGCCCGCCGCCCGCCACTGCGCGACGGCCTGCTCCTCGGTCAGCTCCACCAGGGTGATGTCCCGGCCGCGGGCGGCGGCGATCGCGTCCACCTTGTCGCCGACGGTCAGCAGCTCGGGGCCGGTGATCACGTACTCCCGGCCCCCGTGGCCCTCCTCGGTGAGCGCGACCGCGGCGACGGCGCCGATGTCGCCCTCGTGGACCATGGCGCTGAGCCGGGAGACGAACGGCTCGCGGACCTCGTCCGACGCGACGATGCCGTCTGCCCACTCCAGGGCGTTGGCCATGAACTCGACCGGCATCAGCACGGTCCAGTTCACCCCGTCGTCGGCCCGCACGGCGTCCTCCAGCGGGGACGGCCCGCCGCCGTGCAGCACGGTGACCCGGCGTACGCCGGCGGCCCGGGCCAGCTCCAGGATCCGGGGGCCGGTCTCCAGCGGGGCGAAGTAGGCCCCGCCGAAGGTGATCAGGTGCAGCCCGGTGACGCCCTCCAGGGCCGGGGCCAGGCTGTCGGGTTCGGTCAGGTCACCCTGGACGACCTCGACGCCCGCCGGGAGGCCGGCCGCGGCCGCGTCCCGGGTGAGGGCGCGGACCACGTGGCCGCGGGCGAGCAGTTCGGCGACGACCTGGCGGCCTACGGTGCCGGTGGCGCCGGTGACGAGGATCTTCTGCGACTGCGTCTGCATCTGGCTCATGACACGACCGTAGGAAGCCTTGCGGTCGCCTTCTGTCCGGAACCGCGGCAACTCTGCACCCGCTGTGCCGAACGCGGGACGTCACTGCGCGGCACCGGTGAGCGTCGATTCGCGGCGAGGCGCGGACGGGTGATGTGCGGCATGCCGCCCCGGCCACCCGGGAAACGCTGCGACGACCTGCACCGCACCGCACGAGGGAGCGTTCATGCGCCGTATCGCCACAGTGACCTTCGGGGGCCTCGCACTCCTCGGCCTCCTGACCACGCCCGCCGGTGCCGTACCGGACCCGGTGGCAGCCGTCACCTGTATCACCGGGTCCGCCACCGAGGTCACGGCCCTCGTGGACCCGGCCGCCCTCACGGCCCCCGGCGAGCTCCCGGCGATCACGTGTCTGGCGCCCTGACCGGCGCGGGGACGTGAACGGTCCGCCCGGCCGGGCGCGGTCGTGCCCCGGCCGGGCAGGCAGGTCGAGTCGCCTTGTCGGTGCGCGCGGCCAGGGTGCGCCCACCCTGAGGCGTAACGCTCTGGGGAGGGGCTTCGGGAGCCAAGACGGGACTGCTGGTGTACGCGGACGGTGACGTGCCGGGGTTGCTGCGGCGCGTGTCGGCCGACGGCTCGTCCTGCACGCCGTGCACAGCGTCGTCGACTGGCTGGCGTTCGCCGTGCGGGAGGACGGACGCCTCGTCCGCTCCCTGGGCCTGCCGCCGGGCAGCGGAATCATCGAGAACATCGGCGAACCGTTCACCTTCGAACTGCCCTACTGGGCCGGTGACCGCCCAGCGGACATCATCCCCTGGCCCGGTGAGGAAGAAGAGTCGTACGCCCCGCCCTTCCCGCCCCCGGAGCTGGGCGAGGACGCGCTGCGAGCGCTCTGCGGGTTCGTACAGGAGGGCCGTCCCGAGCCCGACGACGTCGACGCGGACGCCGTCGAACTGTACGGATTCCACGTGCGAGACCCGCACGGGCCCGGTCCCGCCGAGCAGGAAGCGGAGGTGCGCAGAGCTGTGGAGGACACGGATCCGCCGCGCTCCTCCCCACTGAGCCCTGACGGCTCACTGGTCGAGCGCGACGCCCTGCAGCCCGTGACCTCTTCGTCCTGAAGCAACTGGGGCGGGGTGCGGCCTTCGACCACCGGTCCCGCTGACCAGCGAGGCTGAAGGGATCCACGGCTCTGACCGGTTCAGACGCCGTGGGCTTCTGTCGTTGGTTGGCGTTGGCTGACCTCGGACGGCCCAGGGACGGCCGGGAACGGCTAGCTGAGGCGCCTCTGCCGCACGTACCGAAGAACCACGAAGGTGATCGCAGCGAGCTGCGCAAAGAACCAGATGCCGATCTCCACCCCTCCCATGCCGCTGCCGAGCGCCACCAGCGCCAGAGCGAAGACGGCGACGACCAGGAGGAGATTCACGATCAGACTGCGCAACGCCCTACCCCCAGACTCATGGGCTTGTGCCCTGGTGGACATGGTCGCAGTTGGTGATCGCCGCGTACAGATCTTGACCGGCCAGTCACGGTCAGTGGAGAACGGCGTCCGCGGGTCGTACGCCCGAACGATCTGCTCCGAGGCGCGGGCGGCGCTCAGCGCGGCTGTGAACGACGGTCCCCTTCCCGCACCCCATGTGCCGCTCGGCGGGTCCGGCCGCCGACGCGCTCCGGGAGCACGCGAAACGGTTCCCGCCGGTCGGGACCACCTCGCCGTGGAAGGTCGCCGACGGTCCGCCGGTGACCGGGCGGCTCGTCCTCACCGGGCCGCCCGGCGGGCACAGTTGGCGTACGTCGCTCAACGAGGAGGCGTGGAGACCGGCGCCGGCCGCGGCCGGCGTCCTCCCCGGGCCCGAGCGGGGCCGGCCGCACGCCGAGTCCCGCGAGAGATCCTCACGAAGCCTCGCTCATGACCGAACACGGCCCAACGACAGCCCAGAGGCAGCAAAAAGCCCCCTCCCGGCGGGGAAACCGCAGGCAGGGGGCTTGCTCGTGGGCGCTTACTTCTTCTTGCCCTGGTTCTTGACCGCCTCGATCGCGGCCGCCGCCGCCTCCGGGTCGAGGTACTTGCCGCCCGGCGTGACCGGCTTGAAGTCGGTGTCGAGCTCGTAGACCAGCGGGATGCCCGTCGGGATGTTCAGGCCCGCGATGTCCGCGTCCGAGATGCCGTCGAGGTGCTTGACCAGGGCGCGCAGGCTGTTGCCGTGGGCGGCGACCAGGACGACGCGGCCGGTCAGCAGGTCGGGGACGATCGAGTCGAACCAGTACGGGAGCATCCGGACGACGACGTCCTTCAGGCACTCCGTCTGCGGGCGCAGCTCCGGCGGGAGGGTCGCGTAGCGCGGGTCGGAGAACTGGGAGTACTCGGCGTCGTTGGCGAGCGGGGGCGGCGGGGTGTCGTAGGAGCGGCGCCACAGCATGAACTGCTCCTCGCCGAACTCCGCGAGGGTCTGCGCCTTGTCCTTGCCCTGCAGGGCGCCGTAGTGACGCTCGTTCAGGCGCCAGCTGCGGTTCACCGGGATCCACAGGCGGTCGGCGGCCTCCAGCGCGAGCTGGGCGGTGCGGATCGCGCGCTTCTGGAGGGACGTGTGGAGCACGTCGGGCAGCAGGCCGGCTTCCTTGAGCAGCTCGCCGCCGCGCGTCGCCTCCTTCTCGCCCTTCGGGGTGAGGTTGACGTCCACCCAGCCGGTGAACAGGTTCTTCTCGTTCCACTCGCTCTCGCCGTGGCGGAGGAGGATCAGCTTGTACGGTGCGTCGGCCATGTGCCCGAGCGTAATCGACGCCCCGCGGGGGCCGCGCGCCCCGCCCGCTTGGCGGACGGTTGACGGGATCTGTTAATCGAGTGGCCCGCCGCGACCGTTCCTTCGTAAGTTGTGCCCACCGTCTCAGCCGCTTACATCAGGGGGGTCCCATGTCATCCGTCGCCCGTGCGAGACACGCGGTCCGGGAGACCGTCTCCGGGCTGCCCCCGGCGTTCTGGTGGCTGTGGACCAGCACCCTGGTCAACCGGCTCGGCGGCTTCGTCGCCACCTTCATGGCGCTGTACCTGACCCTCGACCGCGGCTACTCCGCCACCTACGCCGGTCTCGTCGCCGCCCTGCACGGCCTCGGCGGGGTGATCTCGTCCCTGGGCGCCGGGGTGATGACCGACCGGCTCGGGCGGCGGCCCACGCTGCTGGTCGCGCAGGCGTCCACCGCCGTGTCCGTGGCGGCCCTCGGGTTCGTGCGCGACCCCGTCGCCATCGCCGGCGTCGCCTTCCTCGTCGGCATGGCCTCCAACGCCTCCCGGCCCGCCGTCCAGGCGATGATGGCCGACATCGTGCGGCCCGAGGACCGTATCCGCGCCTTCTCCCTCAACTACTGGGCCATCAACCTCGGCTTCGCCGTCTCCTCCATGGCCGCCGGGTTCATCGCCGAGCACAGCTACCTCGCCGGGTTCCTCATCGAGGCCGTGATGACGATGGTGTGCGCCGTCGTCGTCTTCGTGAAGCTGCCCGAGTCGAAGCCCGCGCGGAGCGGTGCCGAGGCGGCGCGGGAGGAGTCCGTGGGGCTGGGGACCGTGCTGCGCGACGGGCGGTTCATGGGCGTCGTCGGGCTGTCCTTCCTCGTCGCGCTGATCTTCCAGCAGGGCTATCTGGGGCTGCCGGTGGCCATGGGCGAGGCCGGGTTCACGCCCGCGGACTACGGCACGGCCATCGCGGTCAACGGCGTGCTCATCGTCGTGCTGCAGATCCCGGTCACCCGGTTCATCGAGCACCGCGATCCCGGGCGGCTGCTGGTGATCTCCTCGCTGCTCGCGGGGTACGGCTTCGGCCTCACCGCCTTCGCCGGGTCGGTCGGCGTCTTCGCCCTCACCGTCTGCGTGTGGACCCTCGCCGAGATCGTCAACGCGCCCACCCAGACCGGTCTCGTGGTCCGGCTGTCGCCGACGCACGGCCGTGGGCGGTACCAGGGGATGTACACCATGTCCTGGGCCGTCGCCGCGCTCGTCGCCCCGCTGATGTCGGGTGCCGTGATCGACCGGTTCGGGGCCGAGTGGCTGTGGGGCCTGTGCGCCGTCGTCGGCACGGTGGCCGGACTCGGCTACGCGGCGCTGATGCGGCGGCTGCCGGCCGAGACGGTGCCGGCCGAAGCGGTCCCGACCGACGAGGTGCCGGACCGGGTGGCCGACGTGGCCGGAGGGAAGCCGGAGGTCAGCGCTTCCTGAGGAGCGCCGACCCCGGCCGGGGACCGCGCGGCCCCGCTCAGCGGACCGACAGCGGGACCGCGTGGACCTCGTCGGCCTTGTGGCCGGTCCGTTCGTGGATGCGCTGGACCGCTTCGGCGGACGGGGCCTCGGAGAGGCAGTAGACCGTGCCGGACTCCGGGTCCGCCCACGCCTGCTGGAAGTGGACGCCCTCTTCCTGCTGTATCGCGAGGTCGGCCTCGTGGGCCTGCCTCAGCTGCTCTTCCGTGATGCCCCGCATGCCGTGGTGGACATCCATGAACTGGGCCATGGCCTCGCACCTCCTTCCGGGTGTGCTCGCCTGCCCGCCGTGCGCCGCGGCACGGCCGTACGCACGGCCTCCGTACCTCCATGCTGCGCCCCCGCACATCCACCGGCATGCCGAGGGCCCCGGCGGTCAGGATCGCCGGGGCCCTCCGCGTGCCGCGCCGTGTGCCGCGGCGTCAGCCGCACTGGCAGGGATTGCCCGACTGGCAGCCGCAGCCGCAGCCCGAGCCGCAGCCGCACGCGGCGATCAGCTCGAGGCTCCTGATCTCGGCGGGCTGCTCGGTCTGGCGCTCCTGCGTGGGGTCGGGCGACGTGCTGGGGGATTCGGCCATGGGTCCCTCCTCGAGGCTGGTGCCTGGGTCCATTGGACGCCCGTACCGCCGGGCGCATCAACGGCGCACTGGGGCTCGCGGGCGCCGGAGGCCTGCCGCGGCCGCCTCCCCTCGCGCACGGATCAGGCGCCCTCCGCCCCCGGCACCGTCTGGATCTCCGTCTGCAGGTCCGCCTGGAGCTCGTCCGCGTGCTCGCCGGTGACCAGGTAGACCACCCGCTTGGCGACCGAGACCGCGTGGTCGGCGAAGCGCTCGTAGTAGCGGCCCAGCAGGGTCACGTCGACGGCTGTCTCGATGCCGTGCTTCCAGCGGTCGTCCATCAGGTGCTGGAAGAGCGTGCGGTGGAGCAGGTCCATCGCGTCGTCGTCCTGCTCCAGCTGGAGCGCCAGGTCGACGTCCTTGGTGATGATCACCTCGGCCGCCTTCGCCATCAGGCGCTGGGCGAGCTGACCCATCTCCAGGATCGTGGCGTGCAGGTCGCGCGGGACCCCGCGCTCCGGGTAGCGCAGCCGGGCGAGCTTCGCCACGTGCTGCGCGAGGTCGCCGGAGCGCTCCAGGTCGGCCGACATGCGCAGCGAGGTGACGACGATGCGCAGGTCGGTGGCGACCGGCTGCTGGCGGGCCAGCAGGGCTATCGCCCGGGCCTCCAGGTCGTGCTGGAGCTCGTCGACCTTCTGGTCGGCCTCGATCACGCTCTCCGCCAGCTTCAGGTCGGCGTCGAGGATGGCCGTCGTGGCGCGCCCGATCGCCGACCCGACCAGCCGGGCCATCTCCACCAGACCGTCGCCGATCGAATCCAGTTCCTCGTGGTACGCGTCCCGCATCAGGGTTCCTCTCATGCGTCTGTTCGGGGCTCAGGGGCCGGCCTCCCCCGGGGTTCAGGGGCCTGGGCACCTACGGGGTCCGGGGCCGGGTGCCCCGCCGTGCGGCCGTCGGTCGCGCACCCCGCGCGACCGCCCTGCGAACCCCACGCTCCCACGTTCCGTCCCCTACGCGTCCGGTTCCGTCATCCCAAATGAACCATCCCTGGCTCCAAGGTGAACTCTGGGCGACGAGTGTTCGAGCTCGCCCCCCGACGGCTGTGGCCAGTGCCTGGGCCGTGCCTAACCTGGACGCATGGACGTGAACGCGGCGGTCGCCGCAGTGGCAGCGATCGCCGGAGTGCTCACCGGCGTCATCGCCATGCTGGCGTTCCGCTTCAGCGAGCGCGAACAGCGGCGTCCCACGCGTACCTCCCTGCACACGGACCCGGTGCTCCCGCCGGGCGTGGACACCGTCCTGTCCGTGCTGCGCTCCTCCGCCGTCGTCCTGGACGAGGCCGACGGCGTGGTCAAGGCGAGCTCCGCCGCGTACGCGCTCGGACTGGTCCGCGGCGGCAAGCTCGCCGTGGAGCCCATGCTGCAGATGGCCCGCGACACCCGGCGCGACGGCGAGATACGCCAGGTCGAGCTGGACCTGGCCCGCCGGGGGACCGGACGCGGCGAGGCCCTCGCGGTCTCCGCGCGGGTGGCGCCGCTCGGCTCCCGGCTCGTCCTGCTGCTCGTCGAGGACCTCACCGAGGCCCGCCGCATCGAGGCGGTGCGGCGCGACTTCGTCGCCAACGTCAGCCACGAGCTGAAGACCCCGGTGGGTGCCCTCTCCCTGCTGTCGGAGGCGGTCATGGACGCCTCCGACGACCCCGAGGCGGTGGAGCGCTTCGCCGGGCGCATGCAGATCGAGGCCACCCGGCTGACGAACCTGGTGCAGGAGCTCATCGACCTCTCCCGGGTGCAGAACGACGATCCCCTCGAGGACGCCGAACCCGTCCGCGTGGACGAACTGGTCGCCGAGGCCATCGACCGGTGCCGGCACGCGGCCGGCACCAAGGAGATCACCATGGCCGCCGGCGGCACGGCCGACCTGCGCGTGTGGGGTCACCGCGGCCAGCTCGCCGCCGCGCTCGGCAACCTCGTCGAGAACGCCGTCAACTACTCACCCGCCCGCACCCGCGTGGGCATCGCGGCCCGCAGGGTCGCGCAGCCCGGCGGGGACATGATCGAGATAGCGGTGACCGACCAGGGCATCGGTATCTCCGACAAGGACAAGGAGCGCATCTTCGAGCGCTTCTACCGGGTCGACCCGGCCCGCTCCCGTGCCACCGGCGGCACGGGCCTGGGCCTCGCGATCGTGAAGCACGTGGCCGCCTCGCACAGCGGGGAGGTCACGGTGTGGAGCGCCGAGGGCCAGGGTTCCACCTTCACCCTGCGGCTGCCGGAGGCCGGTGCGGCCCGCGACCGCACCCATCAGATGTCCGACCGGGACGGGCCCGGCCTCGACGACGAGGCCGGACGGTCCCACCCCTCATCCCCCCACTCTTCCGATCCATCCGCGTACGAAACGCTTCCCTCCCCGGAGGTCCTTCCGTGACCCGTGTGCTCGTCGTCGAGGACGAGGAGTCCTTCTCCGACGCCCTGTCGTACATGCTCCGCAAGGAGGGCTTCGAGGTCGCCGTCGCGACCACCGGGCCCGACGGACTCGACGAGTTCGAGCGCAACGGCGCCGACCTCGTCCTCCTCGACCTGATGCTGCCCGGACTGCCGGGCACCGAGGTGTGCCGGCAGCTGCGCGGCCGCTCCAACGTCCCCGTCATCATGGTGACCGCCAAGGACAGCGAGATCGACAAGGTGGTCGGCCTGGAGATAGGGGCCGACGACTACGTCACCAAGCCGTTCTCCTCGCGCGAGCTGGTCGCCCGCATCCGCGCGGTGCTGCGCCGCCGCGGTGAGCCCGAGGAGGTCGCCCCCGCGGCGCTGGAGGCGGGCCCGGTCCGGATGGACGTCGACCGGCACGTGGTGACCGTGGGCGGCACCAAGATCGACCTGCCGCTGAAGGAGTTCGACCTGCTGGAGATGCTGCTGCGCAACGCCGGCCGGGTGCTCACCCGCATGCAGCTCATCGACCGCGTCTGGGGCGCCGACTACGTGGGCGACACCAAGACCCTCGACGTCCACGTCAAGCGGCTGCGCGCCAAGATCGAGCCGGACCCGGGCGCGCCGCGCTACCTGGTGACGGTGCGGGGGCTGGGTTACAAGTTCGAGCCGTAGAGGTGGGTCCGGGGTGGGTCGGCGGACGGGGTCCGGCGCGGCGCTCCGAGGCCCGCACAGCGGTGCGAGGGGCGCGTCGGGGACGGCGTTCGAGCCGGACCCGGGCGCGCCGCGCCACCTGGTGACGGTGCGGGGGCCGGGTTGCGGGTCCGAGCCGTGGCGAGGGCGGCCGCGTCCTCGGTGCGGCGGCCCTCGCCACGGTGCCCGGCACGGTGAAGGGCGGGACCCCTCGCAGGGGTCCCGCCCTTCACCGTGCGCGTCGTAGGACCGGTCAGTGGCCGGCCTGCTCGCTCGCGGAGGCCGCGTCGGACGGGGCGCCCGTGGCGCCGTCCGCCGGAACCCCGGACTCGGTGCCGCCCGGCGTCTCGCCGGCCTCGCCGGCCGGCTCGTCGGAGGACTCCGCCGACGGTTCCGCCGGGGCGCCCGGCGCGGCCGGGACCTCGGTCGGGCCCCACTCCTCGAAGAAGTGCTCGGCCGGGAAGACGAACGCGCGCAGGCTCACGTCACCGGTCTCGCTGAAGGTGAAGGTGACCTTCTGCGCGTTGCCGTCCTGGACGGCCTCACGGCTGCTGGGCAGGACGGCGGAGGCGTTGCCCTCGCCGCCGAGGATGAGCGAACCGCCGGCCGGGATGGTCAGGCTGCCGCCCTCGGCGGGGGTGAGCTCGGCGCTCTTGCCGGTGCCGGGGAGGGTGACCGACTCCAGGGTCTGGTCGGTGCGGCCCTCGTTGAACAGCGTGGCGGTGACGACGGCCGGGCCGGTCGACTCGAGGTCGGGCTGGGTGACGACCACGGCGTTCTGGATCTTGATGTCACCGACGGTCGTCGCCGCGTTGTCCGGCTTGATCTGCAGGGTCTGGGCGTTGTTGCCGGCCGCGCACGCGGAGAGCGAGGCGATCGAGAACGCGATGGCGGCGGCGGCGAGGGCGCCGCGTCGAAGGCTGCTGCTCACGGCGGCGGCAACTCCTTGACTCGAGCGTTTGGCGACCGGGTAAAGCCGCCTTAAGTGTCTGTCAGCGGCCTTAGGTTACCGAGCCGTTCCCGCGCGGCCGCACCCGACCCTCCCTCGAGGCGCGTCCCGTTCCCCGAGAAGGCGCCCCCCAGCGTCCCGTCCCGTCCCGGGCGACTCGCCGGTCACTCCCGTCCCGCCGTCCTCGGCCATTCACATAAGTGGGCCGGGAGGGTCACGCGAGCGTCTTCGCGATAGCCGTCCCCGGGCGTCGCGCATTTCCCGTGAAGGAATGCGGGGGCGGCTCGAAATTGATCACCGGGCCGCTCATCCTCACACCGTGTGATCAATTCCGGATTCGGCCGGAACCCGGCTCCGCTCACCGAACGGAGTAGCGGAAGTCGAGCACTCGGAACCGGACATATGGGGACGTTCGGCCACTCGTGCGAGCTTCCGGATGTGTGTGACGTGCGCGTTTCGGCCGCCCCGAAGAGGCGCTCCCACCTGCGAATACCTGCTTCCGCTCGGCGTCCGCAGCACGTTCCTGTTGCTGTTGTCAAGCCCCGAGAATGGCCCTGACCTGCGAAAACGCCATTCAGAAGACGCCGTATCCGTGTTACCCTGGATAGCCACGGAAGGGGTACCTGTCACATGACGTTCAAGGTTGGCGACACCGTGGTCTATCCCCATCACGGGGCCGCGCTGATCGAGGCAATCGAAACTCGCCAGATCAAAGGCGTGGACAAGACCTACTTGGTGCTGAAGGTCGCCCAGGGTGACCTGACGGTACGTGTGCCAGCGGACAATGCGGAGTTCGTCGGCGTGCGTGATGTGGTCGGTCAGGACGGGCTGGACCGGGTCTTCGAGGTGCTGCGCGCTCCGTACGCCGAGGAGCCCACGAACTGGTCCCGTCGTTACAAGGCAAACCTGGAGAAGCTCGCCTCGGGCGACGTCATCAAGGTCGCGGAAGTCGTGCGTGACCTGTGGCGTCGTGAGCGCGAGCGTGGACTCTCCGCCGGTGAGAAGCGCATGCTCGCCAAGGCGCGCCAGATCCTGGTCAGCGAGCTCGCCCTCGCGGAGAACACCAACGAGGACAAGGCCGAGGCCCTGCTCGACGAGGTTCTCGCCTCCTGAGACCGAGGCGGAGCGTCGTTCGCTCAGCACTACTCAGCGCATCGAAATGCCGCGGTGCCCGATGACGTCCTGGATGTCGCCGGGCGCTGCGGCATGTCCGCACCGGGTTCCTGGCTCCTGAGTGACACCCGGCCTCCGCCGCACTTGCGCCGTGCCGGGGAATGTGTCATCACTCACGTCCCCGCCCCCGGTGTACCGGGCTCCGGGCGGCCGTCCCGACCAGAGTCACGGAAGGGGCTGGTCAGGGCGTCGCACCCGGCACTGCCCCCGCTCCGGGAGCAGGGGGTACGCCCAGGCCATACCCACGTAGGCCGAGCACACAAACCTGACAGGAACCGATGTCTGACGATCCGCTCCCCCCGCCCTCCCCGGCCCCCCGCACGGCGGCCGTGATCCCGGCCGCCGGCCGCGGCGTACGCCTCGGACCGGGGGCCCCCAAGGCCCTCCGGGTGCTCGGCGGCACCCCCATGCTCGTCCACGCGGTCCGCGCGATGGCCGCCTCCCGCGCCGTCTCCCTGGTCGTCGTCGTGGCCCCGCCCGACGGCGCCGCCGAGGTCAAGACGCTGCTCGACGCGCACGCCCTGCCCGACCGCACCGACTTCCTCGTCGTGCCCGGCGGCGAGACCCGCCAGGAGTCCGTGAAGCTCGGTCTGGACGCGCTGCCGCCCGGCTACGACATCGTCCTGGTGCACGACGCGGCCCGTCCGCTCGTCCCCGTGGACACCGTCGACGCCGTCATCGAGGCCGTCCGCGACGGTGCCGGCGCCGTCGTCCCCGCGCTGCCGCTCGCCGACACCGTCAAGCAGGTCGAGCCCGCCGCCGCGCCGGGCGACCCCGAGCCCGTGGTCGCCACCCCGGACCGGTCCCTGCTGCGCGCGGTGCAGACCCCGCAGGGCTTCGACCGGGCCACCCTGGTGCGCGCGCACGGGACGGTGACCGACGACGTCACCGACGACGCGAGCATGGTCGAGCAGCTCGGCGTGACCGTGGTGACCGTCCCCGGCCACGAGGAGGCCTTCAAGGTCACCCGCCCCCTCGACCTGGTCCTCGCGGAGGCGGTCCTGGCCCGCAGGAGGCTGAACGATGGCTTCTGAGCCGTACCCGCTGCCCCGGGTGGGCATCGGCACCGACATCCACGCCTTCGAGGACGGCCGGGAGCTGTGGTGCGCCGGCCTGAAGTGGGAGGGGGAGGGTCCGGGCCTCGCCGGACACTCCGACGCGGACGTCGTCGCGCACGCCGCCTGCAACGCGCTGTTCTCCGCCGCCGGTCTCGGCGACCTGGGGCAGCACTTCGGCACCGGGCGGCCCGAGTGGTCCGGGGCGTCCGGCGTGGCGCTGCTGACCGAGGCCGCGCGGATCGTACGGGAGGCCGGATTCCGGATCGGCAACGTCGCGGTGCAGGTCGTCGGCCCCCGGCCGAAGATCGGCAAGCGCCGGGAGGAGGCCCAGAAGGTCCTCTCGGAGGCCGCCGGAGCGCCGGTGTCGGTGTCGGGGGCCACGACGGACGGGCTCGGCTTCCCCGGTCGGGGGGAGGGGCTCATGGCGGTGGCGACGGCCCTGGTCGTGCGCGCGGACTGAGCGGTCCGCCCGCGCCGCGCGGTGGTGCGAAGCCCGCCGTGACCGTCCCACCGCCGACGCGTCTTCACCGCCCCGGACCTGACGGCCCGGCGCCCGGGCCCCGCGCCGGGCGGTCCGCACCCGACACCGCCGCCCGGCGCCCGCGTCCGAGCGGTGCGCGCCGGGTGTCCGTGTTCGGCGGGTCGGTGGGCGGTGCCCGGGGTCCGGTGAACCGGCGGGGCGGGCCCGGGGCCCCGTACCCGAGACCCCGGGTGTCCGATGCCCGCGTCCGGCGGCTCGGCGGCCTGTGCCCGGTGTCGACGCCCGGTGGTCCGCTGTCCGCTGGCCGCCGTCCGGCGCCCGCGTCCGAGCGGTGCGCGCCGGACGGGCCGGGTGCCCGGCGTCCGTGTCCGGTGGGCCGGCGGGGTGTGCCCGGGGGCCGCGGCCGGCGGGGGGCGTGTTCGGCGACCCGTGCCCGTCGAAGCCCCGGAAGGCACCGGGCACGCCCCGGTGCCCACTACCCTGGAGGGGTGACTATTCGCCTGTACGACACCAGCGCCCGGCAGATCCGTGACTTCTCCCCGCTCAAGCCGGGTTGTGTCTCGATCTACCTGTGTGGTGCCACCGTGCAGGCGGCGCCGCACATCGGGCACATCCGCTCGGGGCTGAACTTCGACATCATGCGCCGCTGGTTCGAGTACCGCGGCCTGGAGGTGACGTTCGTCCGCAACGTCACCGACATCGACGACAAGATCATCGCCAAGTCCGCCGAGCAGGGCCGCCCCTGGTGGTCCATCGGCTACGAGAACGAGCGCGCCTTCACGGACGGCTACCGCGCCCTCGGCTGCCTGCCCCCCACCTACGAGCCGCGCGCCACCGGCCACATCACCGAGATGGTCGAGATGATGCGCGGCCTCATCGAGCGCGGCCACGCCTACGAGGCCGACGGCAACGTCTACTTCGCCGTCACCTCGTTCCCGGAGTACCTGGAGCTGTCCAACCAGGAGCTGGAGAACCTCCTCCAGCCCTCCGGCGAGGGCGAGACCGGCAAGCGCGACCCGCGCGACTTCGCCATGTGGAAGGCGGCCAAGCCCGGCGAGCCGAGCTGGGAGACGCCGTGGGGGCGGGGACGTCCCGGCTGGCACCTCGAGTGCTCCGCCATGGCGCACAAGTACCTGGGCACCGCCTTCGACATCCACGGCGGCGGCCTCGACCTGGTCTTCCCGCACCACGAGAACGAGATCGCCCAGGCCAAGGCCTACGGCGACGAGTTCGCCCGCTACTGGGTGCACAACGCCTGGGTCACCATGAGCGGCGAGAAGATGTCGAAGTCGCTCGGCAACTCGGTGCTCGTCAGCGAGATGGTCAAGCGCTGGCGGCCCATCGTGCTGCGCTACTACCTCGGCACCCCGCACTACCGGTCGATGATCGAGTACAGCGAGGACGCCCTGCGCGAGGCCGAGTCCGCGTTCACCCGGATCGAGGGCTTCGTGCAGCGCGCCGCGGAACTCGCCGGAGGGCCGGTCGAGCCGTCCGCCGAGGTGCCGCCCGCCTTCGCCGAGGCGATGGACGACGACCTGGGCGTGCCGCAGGCGCTGGCGGTGGTGCACACCACCGTCCGGCAGGGCAACAGCGCGCTGGCCGCCGACGACAAGGAGGCCGTCGTCGCCCGCCTCGCCGAGGTCCGCGCCATGCTCGGCGTGCTCGGCCTCGACCCCCTCGACCCGCACTGGGCCGGTGAGGGCGACCGGGGCGAGGACCTGCACGACGTGGTCGACAGCCTCGTACGCCTCGTCCTCGACCAGCGCGAGGCCGCCCGGGCCCGCAAGGACTGGCCCACCGCGGACGCCATCCGCGACCGGCTCAACCAGTCCGGGCTGGTCATCGAGGACAGCCCGCAGGGACCGCGCTGGAGCCTCGGCCCGAGCTGAGGGACCGACGGGGATCCAGGGGCCCACGGGATCCAGGGGCCCACGAGGGACCCGCGGGGCTCCCCCGCGGGTCCACCGGGCTCCACGGGGAGCCCCGCGGCTCCCCGTGATCGACTGTGCCGTCCGGGGCTCCGGGCGGCACACTGCAGAGACACACTCCATAGACGTCACGCACGTACGCACCCACCACTTCACGGAGACGGATACCTCATGGCCGCGAACAACCGCCGCATGTCCGGCAAGAAGGGCGCGCAGGTCGGCAGTGGCGGCCAGCGACGCCGGGGCCTGGAAGGCAAGGGGCCGACGCCGCCCGCCGAGATGCGCAAGGGCCACGCCAAGCAGCGCGCCGCCCAGGCCAGGGCGCGCCGCGCCCAGGGCCGCCCGCAGCAGCGGCGCGGCGGGGGCCGTTCGACGTCCGAACTCGTCGTCGGCCGCAACCCCGTCGTCGAGGCGCTGCGCGAGGGCGTGCCCGCGTCCACGCTGTACGTCCAGCAGTTCATCGACAACGACGAGCGGGTGCGCGAGGCGCTCCAGCTCGCGGCCGAGCGCGGCGGGATCAACCTCATGGAGGCGCCCCGTCCGGAACTCGACCGGATGACCAACGGCCTGAACCACCAGGGTCTGGTCCTCCAGGTCCCGCCGTACGAGTACGCCCACCCCGAGGACCTCGTCGCGGGCGCCCACGAGGAGGGCGAGGACCCGCTGATCGTCGCCCTCGACGGCGTCACCGACCCGCGCAACCTCGGCGCCGTCGTCCGCTCCGTCTCCGCCTTCGGCGGCCACGGCGTCGTCGTGCCCGAGCGGCGCGCCGCCGGCATGACCGCCGGCGCGTGGAAGACGTCCGCGGGCACGGCCGCCCGTACGCCCGTCGCCCGCGCCACCAACCTCACGCGCGCCCTGGAGGCGTACAAGAAGGCCGGGATCACGGTCGTCGGCCTGGCCGCCGACGGGGACGCCGAGATCGGCGAACTGGACGCGCTCGGGGGCCCGGTGGTCATCGTCGTCGGCAGCGAGGGCAAGGGGCTGTCCCGGCTGGTCGGCGAGACGTGCGACTTCCGGGTGCGGATCCCGATGCCGGGTGGCGCGGAGTCGCTCAACGCCGGTGTGGCGGCGGGCATCGTCCTGTACGAGGCGGCCCGGCGCCGCGGCTGACGCGACCGGGGCGAGCCGCCCCGCCTGAACGGACGTTCGGCGCCGTCACCCACACGGGGCGTTCCGGGTGGTCCGGGCCAGCTTGACGCGGTCCGGACACATCCGGCGGGTCAAGGCAGTGTCCTCACACCCCGTCACTCGGTTAGATGAGTGTGGACACCAGAACACCCCGCACACCCACGGGGGACCGCTCGTCGGGACTCGACGACGCTCCCGCGCTGAGCATGGTGAAGGTGCCGAGCGATCCGGCGCAGGTCGTCGTCAATCACGCCAGCTTCCGCGTGCAGCTGGGCGCTTCGGCGTGGCGCGCCCCGTCGCCGCGGATCGCACGGCACTCGAGCGCCGCCGAGGACACCGCCCGCATCCCCGTCGTCACCACCATGGGCGCGGCGGGCCGGGCCCCCGCCCGTCGCCGTCCCGTCGTCTGGAGCGGCCGCTCCGCCCCCGACGACACCGGCGCCCACCGGCTCCTCCAGGCCGTGCGGCGCGGAGGCGTCCGCCACGCCGACGAGCCGTTCACCGGCGCCGGTGGCACCGGCACCCGGGTCGTCCCCCGGCCCGGCACCGGACCCGACGGCCACCCCGGCACCGGACCCGACGGCCACGACGACGGCCCGGCCACCCAGCCCCTCGAGACCCCGTTCGTCGGCGCCCAGCGCAGGCCCGGCGACGGGCCCCTGCTGCCCCCGATGCGCCCCGTCGGCAGCACCTACGACGAACCCGGCTACGGCGGTCCCGGATACGGTGAACCCGCCTACGGAGAAGACGACTTCGAGGACACCGGCCGGCGCGGCAGGCGGCACGGCGACGACCCGGCCCGGCACGCCTACTACCCCGGCCGCCGGATGAACCTCGGCGTCGTCCTGCTCCCGCTGCGGGTCCTCCTCGGCTCCATCTCCGTCTACGCCGGGATGAGCAAGCTCTGCGACCCCCTCTACTTCGAGGGCGGCAAGCGCGGCTCCATGGTCAAGTGGCTGCACACCCTGCACCCCTGGGACGTCGCCGAGCCGCTGCGCCAGTTCGCCCTGGAGCACCCCGTCGGCTCGGGACTGGCCATCGCCTTCCTCCAGGTCGTCGTCGGCGTCCTGACCGTCCTCGGCTGCTGGCAGCGCGTGGCGGCCGTGGTCGGCGCGCTGCTCTCGGCGGCGCTGCTGGTCACCGTCAGCTGGAAGAGCGCCCCCGCCTACGAGACGCCCGACATCATCTACCTCGCGGCCTGGTCCCCGCTGATCATCGCGGGCGCCCCCGTCTACTCCGTCGACGGCCGCCTCGCGGGCGGAGCCTGGCGCCGGCTCGGTCCCCGCGCCGACATCTGGGACCTGCGCCGTCATGTCCTGCGCCGCGGCGCCCTCGTCACCGGCGTCGTCTGCGGGCTCACCCTGCTCGTCGGCTCGTTGCTCGGCGGTGCCGTCCGCGACGCCGACCGCGTGGTCGTCCCGGGGCCCGGCGAGGCCCCGCGCAACGAACTCCCCGGCTCCCCGCTCCCGCAGGAACCCGGAGAGTCGCCGGAGAAGCGCACCCCGTCGGCCTCCACCCCGCCCAGCCGGAGCGCCACGTCCGGCTCGACCGCCCCGTCCGCCGGGACCACCACCCCCGGTGCGACCCAGGGCGCCGGCGCCGTCACCCCCAGCCAGACCCGGGGCAGCACCGGGCAGGCCCCGCCCCAGCAGTCCTCCCCGGTCGACCAGGCCCCGAGCACCAGCTCCGGCCCGACCTCGGGCGGCAGCGCCACCGGCGGCAGCAGCGGCACCCCGAGCGGGGGCAGCAGCAGCGGCGGCGGCAGCGGCTCCACGGGGGAGCGGGGTCTCGTGGGCGGCCTCCTGGGGTAGGAGCGTCCGCCCGCGTACGGCGAAGGGGTCCCGCACGGACGTGGTGCGGGACCCCTTCGCCGTACGCCGTCACGGGTGGAGGCGGGTCAACGACCCTGCGCCGCCAGCTCCTTCGCCGCCTCCGTCAGGTCCTTCGCGGTGTCGATCGCCCGCCAGTAGGAGCCCTGGGGGATCGGGAACCCGGCCAGCCGGCGTTCCCGCGCCAGGTGCGGGAACGTGGTGCGCTCGTGGTCGCCGCGCTCCGGGAGCAGGCCGGCGAACTCGGGGGAGAAGACGTACACGCCCGCGTTGATCTCGAAGGTCGACGGCGGGGCCTCGATGAAGTCCGTGATGTGGCCGAAGCCGTCCGTCCGCACCGCGCCCCACGGGATGCGCGGGCGGGCCAGGGCGAGGGTCGCGACGGCGTCCCGCTCGGTGTGGAAGTCCGCCATGTCGCGCAGCGAGAAGCGGGTCCAGATGTCGCCGTTGGTGGCGTACCAGGGCCGGTCCGGGTACGGGAGGTGCGCGGCGGCGTACTTCAGGCCGCCGCCGCGGCCGAGGGGTTCCGTCTCGACGACGGTGGTGACGGAGACGGACAGGTCGGCGGTCTCCAGCCACTTCTGCAGGACCTCGGCGAGGTGGCCGCAGGAGACCACCACGCCCGTCACGCCCTCCTCGGCGAGCCAGGAGAGCTGATGGCCGATGATCGGGGTCCCCGTACCGGGGATCTCGACCATCGGCTTGGGCCGGTCGTCGGTGTACGGACGAAGCCGGGAGCCTTGGCCGCCGGCCAGGACGACGGCTTGAACGGGGCGGAACGCGGCGCTCGGATCGGTCATGAGCGAACTGTACGTGGCGTCCCGCGGGCGACCGGGTCCGGTGGCCACTCGAACGCGCCGGGCGGTGTGCCCGGCGCCGGGCCGTGCGCTCAGCGCTGGGCCGTGCGCTCAGCGCTGGGCCGTGCGCTCAGCGCTGGGCCGTACGCTCAGCGCTGGGCGGTGACGACCCCCGACGCGAAGGAGGTGTCGCAGACCGGGCGGGCGTAGGACTGGGCCCTGGCGGGGCCGTACACCCGGACCGCGGCCTTGCCGAGGGCGCGGGCGATGGACGTGCAGTGCTTCGCCAGCGACGGGCGGTCGTTCACGGCCTGCTGGAGCCGGGTGAGCGCCACGCCCGGGTCCTGCTCCTGCAGTTCGACCAGCAGCGCGTCGCGCAGCACGTCCTGCGGCGCGCGGGCGGCGGCACGCGAGGAGGCGCCGGAGACGGAGGTGTCCGCGGCGGTGAGCACCGGACTCGAGGAGTTCCCCGACCAGTTGACTCGCGCGACCGCGAGGGTCCCGGAGAGCACCAGGACGACGGGCAGGACGAAGGCGAGGGTGCGGCCGATCCGGAGGGCGGGGCCCCCGCCGCGTCGCGTCTGAGGGTTCGTGGAGTGCTTCACGCGTGTGAGGGTAGCGGCAGGTAGCGGCAGGAAAACTCGGAGTCACCGGTTCGAGGGATGAGGGGGCGGGGGTTCGAGGGCGCGTGTTGACGCACGCTGCTCGAAATGCCCGTTGTGCCGGGGTATTTGTCGACACGGGGAAGGGCCCCGCAGCAGCCTGCGGGGCCCTTCCTCATCGTCTCGGGTGAATCCCCCCGAGTCGTGCGCTCCGGCCGGTCCCTCAGTCGGACAGGCGCGCGCCGGTCGAGGTCGAGAACACGTGGGTCTCGCCCGCCCGCGGCACGACGTGCAGCGTGCTGCCCTTCTCCGGGACCTCGCGGCCGCCGACGCGGACGACGAGGTCCTTGGTCTCGCCGCCGACCTGCGCGGTGCCGTAGACGAACGCGTCGGAGCCCAGCTCCTCGACGACGTTGACGGTGACCTCGACGCCCAGGTCGGAGTCGGGGCCGGCCACGTCGAAGTGCTCGGGGCGGACGCCGACCGTGACGGTCTTGTCGGAGGTGGCGGCCAGCGCCTCACGCTCGACCGGCACCACCGAGTTGCCGAACTTCACACCGCCGTCGGTGACCGGGACCTCGACCAGGTTCATGGCCGGGGAGCCGATGAAGCCGGCGACGAAGAGGTTCGCGGGCTTGTCGTACATGTTGCGCGGGGTGTCGACCTGCTGGAGCAGACCGTCCTTGAGGACCGCGACCCGGTCGCCCATGGTCAGGGCCTCGACCTGGTCGTGGGTGACGTAGACGGTGGTGATGCCCAGACGGCGCTGGAGCGAGGCGATCTGCGTACGGGTGGACACGCGGAGCTTGGCGTCCAGGTTGGACAGCGGCTCGTCCATGAGGAACACCTGCGGCTCACGCACGATGGCGCGGCCCATGGCCACGCGCTGGCGCTGACCGCCGGAGAGCGCCTTCGGCTTGCGGTCCAGGTACTGGGTCAGGTCGAGGATCTTCGCGGCCTCCTCGACCTTCTGCCGGATCTCCGCCTTGTTGACGCCGGCGATCTTGAGCGCGAAGCCCATGTTGTCGGCGACCGTCATGTGCGGGTAGAGCGCGTAGTTCTGGAACACCATGGCGATGTCCCGGTCCTTGGGCGGCAGGTGGGTGACGTCGCGGTCACCGATGCGGATGGCGCCGCCGTTGACGTCCTCGAGCCCCGCGAGCATCCGGAGCGAGGTGGACTTGCCGCAGCCGGACGGGCCGACCAGGACGAGGAACTCGCCGTCCGCGATCTCGATGTCGAGGGCGTCGACGGCGGGCTTGGTGGAACCCGGGTAGATCCGGGTCGCCTTGTCGAACGTGACAGTGGCCATGGTGAACGGTCCCCTTCTACCGGCAGGAACGTGCCGGACGATCCGAGTAGGAAGGTGTGCCACCACGGGTGTTCCGTGGTGGTGTAGTCCACGAGGGTGAACTGGACCAGGACGGTACCCGGCGTTCACCTGGTCTGTCAGTACTTCGAGGACGGTGAATTCCGCGAAAACTTTCGATCACCGGGAGGGTGATCCGGTCGCGTACCGGTCCGCGAGCACCGCCACGGCCGCCGCGACCGCCCGCCGCAGCCCCGCCGGGCCGAGCACCTCCGCCTCGACGCCCAACCGGAGCAGGTCGCCGGTCGCGACCGCCTCCGACTCGACGGGCAGCTCCACCTCGACCCACCCCTCGCCGTCCGGCGGTCCCGCGTCCGCGAGCGCCCGCACGCCCGCCGCCCCGAACTGCATCGGCAGCAGCTTCTGCCCGCGCGGCGAGAGCCGCAGCCGGGCCGTGCCCTGGCGCAGTGCCGCCTCCATCCGCCGGGAGGACTCCGTCCAGTACGCGGCCAGGTCGAAACCGGCCGGACGGGTGAACTCCGCGCCGGTCTCCTCCACCGCCAGGAACCGCGACACCCGGTAGGTGCGCACGGTGTCCTCCGCCAGCGCCACCAGGTACCAGATGCCGCCCTTCAGCACGAGCCCCAGCGGGCACACCTCCCGGTGCACCTCGCCGCGCCAGCGCCGGTAGCGGGTGCGCAGCACCCGCCGCTCCCACACCGCGCGTGCGATCGGCTCCAGGTACGGCACGGGGTCGGCGTCCCGGAACCAGGCCGGCGCGTCCAGGTGGAAGCACGCGCGCACCCGCCGCGCCTGCCCGGCCAGTTCCCCCGGCAGGGCGGCCTCGATCTTCAGCTGGGCGCTCGCCAGCACGGCGCCCAGGCCCAGGTCCCGGGCCGGCCCCGGCAGCCCCGCCAGGACCAGTGAACCGGCCTCCGCGTCCGTCAGCCCGGTCAGCCGCGTCCGGTAGCCCTCCATCAGGCGGTAGCCGCCCTCCGGCCCGCGCTCGGCCCGCACCGGCACCCCGGACGCGCCGAGCGCCTCGATGTCCCGGTAGACGGTGCGCACCGACACCTCCAGTTCCGCCGCCAGCTCGGGGGCGGTCATCCGGCCGCGGTTCTGCAGCAGCAGGAGCAGGGAGAGAAGCCGGTCGGCACGCATGGGGGCCATTCTCCGCCCGTACCTGACAGGAGGTGTCAGGTACGGGCGGAAGGGTGGGTCCACAGGCCAGAGCAGGCACCAGAAGGGAACACCCATGCCCGTCACCCGGACCACCACCGGCCACTTCACCTTCGCCGGCTGGAAGGAGGAACCCGTCACCCCGGAAGGCGCCCACCCCCGGCTCGCGCACGCCACGGTCACCAACGCGTTCTCGGGCGGCATCGAGGCCGGGGCCACGACCTGCGACTACGCGATCGCCTACCTGACCGGGACGACCGGCACCTTCGCGGGCATGGAACTCGTCGGCGGCCGGGTCGACGGGCGCGAGGGGACCTTCGTCCTCGAGGAGCGCGGGCGGTTCGAGGCCGACGGCACCGTGCACTGCTCCTTCGAGGTCGTCGAGGGATCGGGCACCGAGGGACTGACGGGGCTGCGCGGCACGGGCGGGTTCACCTACCGGCACGGGGAGACGGAGGTGGCGTACACCTTCGCGTACGAGCTGGAGTGAGCGGGCGGGGGCCGACTCCCCCAAGTGCGTGGCCCGGCGAAACCGGCTCTGTGTACAGTGGACCAGCCTTCGCGCGCGCCGCGCGGTGCCTCCTTAGCTCAGATGGTCAGAGCAGCTGTCTTGTAAACAGCAGGTCGTCGGTTCGAATCCGACAGGGGGCTCCAGCCGAGTCCCGGGCCGGACCCGCTCCGGCCCGGGACCTCTTTCGGCCCGGCATCCCCCTACGCCGTACGGCCGCGCAGGCGGCGGGCGATCTCCAGGTCGTTCTCGTCCAGGGGACGGCCGTCCTCGATCTCCCACAGGCAGTTCTGCAGCAGCCGTCCGTACGTCCACGCGCGCGCCCGCGCGCGGTCGAGGCCGAGGACGTCGGTCATGGCGTCGAAGCGCCAGTGGACGTCGCCGGCGTCGAAGTTGTTGGCCAGGGCGGGCCAGAGGTCGAAGCCGGGGTCGCCGGCCAGTGGCTTGGGGTCGATGGCGAGCCAGGGCGCGCGGTCGGCGGCGAGGACGTTCTCGTCGTGCAGATCCCAGTGCAGCAGGCGGTCGCCGGGTTCGCCGGCGACCTCCCGTACGGCGGCCGCGCAGTCGGCGACGAGGCGGCGGGCCGCCGGGTCCGGGATCCGGTCCAGCGCCGCGGGCGTCCGCTCCAGCATGGACGCGGCCATGTCGCCGAGGTGGCGCATGCCCTCGGGCGCCGGGGTGGCGTGGAGGTGGGCGAGGAGGCGGGCGATCACCAGGACGCCCTCGTGCACGTCGGGCTGGTGGGCGAGCATCCGGGAGGCGTCGAGGCGTTCCAGGAGCATGGTGCCGGTGGGTTCGTCGTGGTCGAGCAGGCGGACCGCTCCGTCGCCGTTCCACAGGCGCAGGGCGACCGGTTCGCCCTCGCTCTCGTGGTCGCGGATCTGGAGCTTCAGCACGGCCGGGGTGCCGTCCGCGCGGTCGACCGGCAGGACCAGGGCGCTCACGCCGTGCATGGGCGCCCCGGTGACGCGCAGGTCCCAGCGGTCCAGGAAGGCGGCGGCGAGGTCCGGCAGGGCGGCGATGAAGGCCCGGCCGGCCTCCTTGTTGAACTTCTCCTGGGCGGCGGCGAGTTCCTCGGGAACGTCGATCATTTCTCGCACGGTAGTGGGGTACGGAAGCCGGGGCACGTGGATTGACGGGCTGCCGCGCGGCTCGCCCGGACCCGTGGGCGGGTCCTACGGCTCCAGGACGACCTTTCCGGTCGTGCGCCTGTTCTCCAGGGCCCGGTGGGCGGCCGCGGCCTCGGCGAGGGGGAAGCGGTGGACGGCGGGGGTGAGCCGGCCTCCGGCGGCCTCGGCGAGGGCGCGCAGTTCGAGGGTGCGCACGGGGTCGGGGCCGCCGGCCTTCCGCATCATCGCGGGCCCGAGGACGTTCGTGGAGACGCCCTCGACGAGGTGGGGGCTGTCGCTGTCGACGCCCTCGGCCGACCAGCCGAACACGACGTGCCGGCCGCCGGGCGCGAGGAGACCGACCAGCGCGCGGGCGACGTCGCCGCCCACGCCGTCGTACACGACGGTGACCTCGCCCCGGTGGCCGTCGAGCCGTTCGATCCACTCCGGGGCCGTGTAGTCGACGGCGAGGTCGGCGCCGCCCGCCGCCACCCGGGCCGTCTTCGCGGGGCCGCCGGCCAGGCCGATGACGGTGGCGCCGGCGTTCTTGGCGTACTGCACGAGGAGGGTGCCGATGCCGCCCGCCGCGGCGGGGACGACGACCACGTCGCCCGGGCCGGGTTCGGCGAACTGCACGACGCCCATCGCCGTACGGCCCGTGCCGATCATGGCGACGGCCGCGGCGAAGTCGAGCCGTTCCGGGACCTCGTGCAGGCGGTCGGCGTCGGTGACGGCCAGCTCCG
Source organism: Streptomyces griseomycini (assembly GCF_014203535.1). Taxonomy (GTDB): domain Bacteria; phylum Actinomycetota; class Actinomycetes; order Streptomycetales; family Streptomycetaceae; genus Streptomyces; species Streptomyces griseomycini. The sequence goes on along the minus strand of NZ_JACHJI010000007.1, from coordinate 357,669 downwards.
CGTAGCCTCCGGGGGCGAAGCCGAGGTGGGCGACGACCCGCTTGCCGAGCCAGTCGGCGGGCGTGCCCTCGCCGACGGCGTCCACGACTCCGGCGACCTCGCGGCCGGGGACGGTCGGCAGGGTGGCCAGGGCCGGGGCGGGGCCCCGCACGCCCTGCCGCAGGGCCGTGTCCAGGAGGTGGACTCCGGCCGCCCGTACGGCGACGCGGACCTGTCCCGGGCCCGGCAGCGGGTCCTCGACCTCCTCGTGGAGGAGGTTCTCGGCCGGGCCGAAGGCGTGCAGGCGGATGGCGTGCATGTGGGGTCCCCCCGTGGGTGCGGTGGATCGTCTCCGTCACGACGACCCCACCCTTCGACCTCGAGCACACTTGAGGTCAAGCGCGTGAGGTCAAGCGCGCTCGAGGTCGAGCTCGCGCCGGCCGAGGGCGAGGGAGACGGCCGTCAGGGCGCTGTTGAAGGAGACCTCCGCGAGCACGCCGGGCGCGGCGACCTGGTCGCCGACGAGGTAGACGCCGTCGCCGCGGTCGACGGCGGGCCGGTCGCGCCAGCTGGTGCCGGGCAGGTCGACGGCGCCGGTCCGCCCGTTCGCCAGCGCCTCCCGCCGCCAGGTGACCCGCTCGCGCCAGCCCTCGAACCCCAGGTCCAGCAGTTCCTCGGCGCGCGTGACGCCGTCGGCCTTGGACTCGTGCGGGGCGACGGGGATCTGTCCCTGGATCAGCTGCTCGCCGGCCGGGGCGAGGGTGCGGTCCTGGGCGGTGAACCGCTCCAGCCAGCCCGGCGCGTCCAGGTCGGACACGACGAACGCGTCCCCGCGCCGGGAGCGCACGGCGAGGTCGACCAGGACGGTACGGCCGCTCGGCCAGGTCAGCGAGGAGTCGCCGAGGAGGCGGCGGGCGGAGTCGAGGGAGGTGGCGACGACGACCGGGGTGTCGGTGGGCAGGGTGTCGACGCGGGACAGGGTCTCCATCCGCACGCCCAGGTTCCAGGCGCGGGCGGCCATCCGGTCGATGAGCGCGCCCCAGCCGCCGCGCGGGTAGTGCGCCTCCGGGGGCAGCTTGGTGGCACGGCGGAGGCGTTCCTGCACGAACGCGGCGGACAGGGAGCCCGGGTCGTGGTGGAACAGCGCGACCGCGGAGTAGTGCGCGGCGGCCCGCGCGGCCTCCTCGCCGGCGACGCCGGTGGCCCAGGTGAGGAAATCGGTGTCCACGGGCGCCTGCGCGCCGCCGCGGCGCAGCAGCTTCAGCATCGCGAAGGGCGGGGTGCGGCGCAGCGCGCCCCGGTGGCGCAGCCGCAGCCGGGCCACCTCCAGGGGCGGGATCGGGGCGAGCGGTCCGATGAGGCCGCGCCGGCGGAGCCAGGACCAGTGCGGGCCGCCGTTGTAGAGGGCGTGCGGCCCCTCGTTCGTCCGGTACGGGCCCTCGGCGGTGCGGGCCCGGCCGCCGAGGGTGTGGTGGGCCTCGTGGACGGTGACCTTGGCGCCCGCCTCGGCGGCGGTGATGGCCGCGGTGAGTCCGGCGAAGCCGCCTCCGACGACGGTGATGCGGTGCATGACGGGGGTCTCCCTTGCTCGGGGTCGCCTTCGGGTTGTCCGCTGCTACGACTCGTCGAGGGCCCCGAGATGTGACATGCGCGGGGTTTCCGCAGGTCAGCGGGATTGTCGGTGGTGGGGTGCAGCATGGTGGGCATGGCGAGGGAGCGGAGCGCGACGGGTGGTACGGGGACGAAGGGGGCGCGGCGCCCGGAGCTGAGGCTGCCCGCGCCGGAGCGGTTCGAGGGGGACGGACTGGAGCCGGACGGGGACTACGACGGGCTGGAGTTCCGCGAGGCGGACCTCTCCGGGCAGGTCGGCGCGGGGGCGCGCTTCCTGGACTGCGTGCTGACGGGGTGCGCGCTGGACGGGACGCGGCTGTCCCGGGCGCGGGTGCTGGACTCGGCCCTCACCGGCGTCCGGGGCGTGGGCACGGACCTGGCCGAGGCGACCCTGCGGGACGTCGAGGTGACCGACGCGCGTCTCGGGGGGACGCAGCTGCACGGGGCGGTGCTGGAGCGGGTGCTGGTCCGGGGCGGCAAGATCGACTTCCTGAACCTGCGCTCGGCCCGGCTCAAGGACGTCGTGTTCGAGGGCTGCGTCCTGGTCGAACCGGACTTCGGCGGGGCCCGGCTGGAGCGCGTGGAGTTCGTGGACTGCGCGCTGAAGGGCGCGGACCTCTCGGGGGCCGCGCTGAAGGACGTCGACCTGCGGGGCGCCGCCTCGCTGGAGATCGCGAGGGGGGTGGACCGGCTGTCGGGGGCGGTGATCAGCACGGCCCAGCTGCTGGACCTGGCACCGGTGCTGGCGGGGGAGATGGGGATCAGGGTGGAGGGCTGAGCGGGGCCCAGGCGGGCGGGGGACCGGGCCCCGGTCCTCGTACCGGCCCCGTGCGCCCGGCCCGAGGCGTTCCGCCGGACGGCGCGCCGGGGCGGACGGCCCGCCGGCACCACTGGTTCCTCCCTCCGGTCCGGTGCCGCTCCCGGGAGGGGCGCCGCACCGTGTGAGCGGGAGCGGTCAGGGGATCCTCGGGAAGCGGGCCTGGAGGGTCCAGACGGCCGGGTTCTCGCCGAGGTCCTCGTGCAGGTCGATCAGGTCGGCGAGCAGGTCGTGCAGGAAGTCGCGGGCCTCGCGGCGGAGTTCGGCGTGGGAGAAGGTCAGCGGGGGCTCGCCGGCCGGCAGCCACTCCGCCTCGATGTCCACCCACCCGAAGCGGCGCTCGAAGAGCAGGCGGTCGGTGGACTCGGTGAAGTCCAGCTCGGCCCGCTGGGGGCGGGAGGCCCGGGAGCCCGCCGGGTCCCGGTCGATGTGCTCCACGATGTCGCACAGCGCCCAGGCGAAGTCGAGCACCGGCACCCATCCCCAGGCCGTGGACACCTCGCGGTCCGTCTCGGTGTCGGCGAGGTAGACGTCACCGCAGAACAGGTCGTGGCGCAGGGCGTGGACGTCCGCGCGGCGGTAGTCGGTCTGCGGCGGATCGGGGAAGCGGTTGGAGAGGGCGTAGCCGATGTCGAGCACGGGGTGATGGTGTCACGACACGGCACGCCCGCCCGCACGGGCACCTGGCGGGCGTCGCCGCCGCGCCTCCGTAGGATCACGGAGTGCGCCCCCGCCGCTCCCGTCGTACCCCCCGTTCCCGTGCGTCCACCGCCGTCGGCCTCGTCCTGCTCGCCGTGGTGGCGACCGCGTGCGGCGGCGGCGGTGGTGGCGTCACTCCCGGTGCGAACGGGGTCCGCGACCCGTACTTCCCGAAGGCGGGCAACGGCGGTTACGACGTCGTCCACTACGCCCTCGACCTCGCCTACGACCCCGGCGCCCACCGCCTGACCGGCACCGCGACGCTCACCGCCCGCGCGACCCGGGACCTCTCCGCGTTCAACCTCGACCTCGAGGGCCTGGACGTCGGGGAGGTCACCGTCGACGGCGCGGCCGCGCGCCGGCACCGCGCCGGCCAGGAGCTGACGGTCCGCCCGCGCGACGGGCTCGACCGCGGCGCGCGCTTCCGCGTCACCGTCCGCTACTCCGGCGCCCCCGTGACCGTCACCGACCCGGACGGCTCCGAGGAGGGCTGGCTGCGCACCGCCGACGGCGCGCTGGCCCTGGGGCAGCCGACGGGGTCGATGACCTGGTTCCCCGGCAACCACCACCCCTCCGACAAGGCGACGTACGCCCTGGCGGTGACCGTGCCGGAGGGGCTGCGGGCGGTGTCCAACGGGGAGCCGGACGGCGAGGAGACGCAGGGGAACCGCACGACCTACCGCTGGCGCACCACCGAGCCGATGGCGAGCTACCTCGCCACGCTCGCCATCGGCCGGTACGACGTCGACCGCACCACGACCGCCGGCGGTCTGCCCGTGTACACGGCGGTCGACCCGGACCAGGCCGCGGCGAGCCGCGCGGTCCTGGCGCGGCTCCCCGAGGTCATGGCGTGGGCGGAGCGGACCTTCGGCCCGTACCCCTTCTCCTCCACGGGCGCGATCGTGGAGCGCCCCGGGGACGCCGGGTACGCCCTGGAGACCCAGAACCGCCCGGTCTTCCCCGGCGCCCCCGGCATCGGGCTGGTGGTCCACGAGATCGCCCACCAGTGGTACGGCGACTCCGTCACCCCGGAGACCTGGCGGGACATGTGGCTCAGCGAGGGCTTCGCGACCTACGCGGAGTGGCTGTGGGAGGAGGACCACGGCGGCGGCACCGCGCAGCAGGCCTTCGACGCGCTGTACGCGGGTGACCGTCTCCGCGGCGCGGAGGCGGACGAGGCGCTGTGGTCGTTCCCGCCGGCGCGACCGCCCGACGCGGCGCACATCTCCGGCGTCCCCGTCTACCAGCGCGGCGCGATGGTCCTGCACAAGATCCGGCAGACGGTCGGCGACGGCCCCTTCCGCGCCCTCCTGCGCGGCTGGGCGGAGGAGCACCGCCACGGCAACGCGGACACCGGCGACTTCACCGCGTACGTGGAGAGGTCGGCCCCGGACGAGGACTTCGCCGGGATCTGGGCGGACTGGCTGTACGGGGAGGGAAGACCGGAGCACCCCTAGACGTGCTGTCCCCCTGCCCGGTGCCGCTTCGTGTACGACCAGGTCACCGCGGTCATCAGGACCGGGACGGCGAACAGCGGGGCGAAGGCGGCGGCCCAGACGGTGTGGGCCGTACCGCTCGACAGGTACGTCCGGCTCTCGACGGAGAGGGCGACCGCGAGCTGCCACAGGGCCACCAGGACCAGGACGCCGGAGGCGGTCCGGGCCAGCGCGGCGAGGGTTCGGGGGCGCAGGGGACGCCACCGGTCGGTGACGAGCAGCAGCGGGAACAGGGCGGCCAGCTCGGTGACCACGGAGAGGCCGACGACGTAGGCGACGCCCCAGCCGGGGATGGCGAAGACGTCGCGCAGCACCTGGTCGCTGTAGCCCACGGGGACACCGGAGGCCATGGCGATGCGCCACAGGCCGGAGGGGAGGGCGCACAGCGCGATGGCGTGAGCGGCGCGGCGGGCCCAGACGGGTGCGGGAGGAGCGGCGGGGAGGGCTGCGGTCGCTGTCGTCATGACGGACACGCTGCCGGCGGGCGGTACCGCGGGGCTTCGTCCGCCGGGACGGACCGTCTCCGTCGTACGGGGGAGGGCCCCGCCCTTCCGGGAGAGGAGGGGAGGGGCCTCACCGCGTGCCGGAGCCCCCGGGCCCGTCCTCACCGTGGCCGGGGGCTCCTGCGGAAGCGGCTGCTTCGGGAGGGGCGTCCGTCAGACGTTCACGCCGAAGTCCTGGGCGATGCCGGCCAGGCCCGAGGCGTAGCCCTGGCCGACCGCGCGGAACTTCCACTCCGCGCCGTTGCGGTACAGCTCGCCGAAGACCATGGCGGTCTCGGTGGCGGCGTCCTCCGACAGGTCGTAGCGGGCGATCTCGGCGCCGCCGGCCTGGTTGATGATGCGGATGTAGGCGTTGCGCACCTGGCCGAAGTTCTGGCTGCGGTTCTCGGCGTCGTAGATCGAGACCGGGAAGACGATCTTGTCGATGTCGGCCGGGAGCGCGGCGAGGTTGACGTTGATCGCCTCGTCGTCGCCGGCGCCCTCACCGGTGCGGTTGTCACCGGTGTGGACGATGCTGTTGTCCGGGGTCTGCTTGTTGTTGAAGAAGACGAAGTGGGCGTCGGAGTAGACCTTGCCCTGCGGGTTGACCGCGATCGCCGACGCGTCGAGGTCGAAGTCCGTGCCGGTGGTGGTGCGGACGTCCCAGCCGAGGCCCACGGTGACGGCGGTCAGGCCCGGAGCCTCCTTGGTGAGCGAGACGTTGCCACCCTTGGACAGGCTTACAGCCATTGTTGGGAGTCCCTTCCCTCGTTTGCGTACGGCTAGAAGCTACAGCTACCCCCTTGAACGCGGAGAGGGGTACGCGAGGTTCCGGGTCTCTTTACTTTCTTTACGCGACTTATTCGGGTGACGTGGACCGGTCAGTGGCGGGACCATGGACCACATGTCCGGTCCTTATCCCGTCCGCGGCTCCGTCTGTCTGCCCGAGACCGAGCTCATGTGGCGCTTCTCGCGGTCGTCGGGGCCCGGCGGGCAGCACGTGAACACCAGCGACTCGCAGGTCGAGCTCCGCTTCGACCTGGCCCGCACCGAGGCGCTGCCCGAGGTGTGGAAGCAGCGGGCGCTCGAGCGGCTGGCCGGGCGGCTGGTCGGAGGCGTCGTCACCGTCCGCGCCTCCGAGCACCGCTCCCAGTGGCGCAACCGCGAGGCCGCCGCCGTGCGGCTCGCGGCGCTGCTCGCCGAGGCCACCGCGCCCCCGCCCAAGCCCCGCAGGCCGACCCGCGTCCCGCGCGGCATCAACGAGCGCCGGCTGCGGGAGAAGAAGCAGCGCTCGGAGACGAAGCGGGGGCGCTCCGCGCGGCACTGGGGGTGAACGGCGGCCCGGGAAGGTCGTCCCGGGCCCGGGCGGTGGGCCGGGGGCGGTTGTCGGGCTCGGGGGCCGGGGCCGTCGGCGGGCCTGGAGCGACCGAGGGGCCCGAGTGGCGGGGCCGGGAGGGCCGGGGAGCGGGGCGGTCGGCAGGCCGGGACCGTCGGCGGGCCCGGGGCGGCCGGTGGGCCCGGGGCGGCCGGTGGGTCCGGGCGGTGGGCTGGGGGCGGTTGTCGGGCTCGGGGGCCGGGGCCGTCGGCGGGTCCGGGTGGTGGGCCCGGGGCGGCCGGGGGAGCGGCAGGCCGGGGCGGGGAGCGGCATGGGTCAGTCCAGCGTCAGCACGCCCACCGTCTCGCCCTCGGCGACCTCGCCGTTCTTGCGGAAGCCCAGGCTCAGGTAGAAGCCCTCGGGGCCGTTGTCGCCGGGCTCCCAGGTGACGTAGAACTCGGTCGCGCCCCGGCGGCGGAGCTCCGCGGCCACCGACTCCACGGCGAACCGCCCGTACCCCTTGCCCTGCTCCTCCGCCGCGATGTTCAGCCGCCACAGGCCGGAGCGGATGACGCTGCCGCCGTCCTCGTGCCAGTCGATGTCGAGGAAGGCCATCAGGAAGCCGACCGCGCGGTCGCCGTCCATGATCAGGCGGGGCCAGGCGGCGTCGGGGTGGACGTAGGCCTCGGCGAGGGAGTTCACCACCGGGGCGACCGCGAATTCCTGGTCGGGGCGGACCCGTATACCGAGGGCGGCCTTGAGGTTCTTCGGGGTGATCTCTTCGAGGCGGAGTGCGGTCGTCGTCATCCGTGCACCCTAGGCACGGGAATCCCGCCCGGTAAAAGGAATTTCGCGACCGGAAAGACGGTGCCGCTCGTCGACGTTCAGCCCAACTGACGGTAACGGCCGCGGAAATACATCAGCGGACCCCCGTCCGCGCTCGGCAGCCGGGCCGTCAGGACGCGGCCGATCACCAGGGTGTGGTCCCCGGCGGTCACCCGCTGCTCGGTGCGGCACTCCAGGGTCGCCAGCGCACCGCCCACCAGCGGGGCCCCGGTGTACTCGCCCCGGACGTACGGGATGTCCTCGAAGAGGAGCCGGTCGCTGAGGCGTCCCTTCATCGCGAAGCGGCCCGCGATGTGCCGCTGGCTCTCGGACAGCACGGACACCCCCCACAGGGGCTGCTCGTCGAGCAGGTCGTCCATGCGGGAGCCCTCGCGCAGGCTGACCAGCACCAGCGGCGGGTCCAGGGAGACCGACATGAACGCGGTCGCCGTCATGCCGGCGTCCTCGCCGGCCGGCGCCCGCGGGTCGTCCGGGTCCAGCGGCGGCTCCTGCGCGGTCACCAGGACCACACCGGCGGCCAGACGGGACATGGCGGCGCGGAACTCGTCGTTGCTCACCCCCTCAGCATGCCGGGCGGCGGGCGGCGGGGTGATCGCGGAGAGGGCGGCTGGAGTGTTCGGCACGGCCCAAACGCTAATCTCCGCTCCGCACGCACCGCATCGGACCCCGGTCCGAGCGGGGGCCTAGGACCAGCGGCCGATCCGGTAGGGCCCGATCCGGCACGGGACGGACACGGGTCGTGCACAACCGCCACAAAGACTGTGTTCGGTAAACGCACGGGGAAACCGCGGAAAGGCAACGCAATTGTTCACGTTTGCCTGTGACTTGAGTCACAAGAGGTAGGAATTGTTGACCCTGTGTACCGAGTGGGCAGCGCGCTGTGATTCAGTGGCGGGGAAGCTGCCAGGGCACCATCCGGAAAGGCGCCGAAGAGAACCCTTGATTCACTCCGAGGTCTCGGGGGGAGGGCGAGCATGGAGACCGAGTCGGAACCCTACGTCCGTCTTGCGTCCCTGCGACAACTGCACCAGGTCATGGCCGCGTTGAACACGGCCCGCAGCCTGGCCGACACGTTGCAGACCGTCGCCGACGGCGTCGTGAACGCCCTCGGGTACGAGCTGGCCTGCGTCAACCTCGTGCGCCCCGACGGCGACCTGGTCGTCGCCGCCTTCGCCGGCAACCCCGCCGCCGAGGCCCTCATCACCGGCCGGGTCGGCTCGCGCGAGTCCTGGGACCGCCGTCTGGGCATGGGCGAGCGCTGGGGCGACCTGATCTTCATCCCGCACACCGAGGGCTGGGTCCTCGACGACGACGACGTCCCGCAGTGGTACACGGACGGTCCCGCGCCCCGCTTCGAGGACGAGTGGCACCCCTCCGACCGCCTCTTCGCCCCGATGTACGCGCCCGGCCCGCAGGGCGGCGGCACCTCCGGCGAACTGCTCGGGGTGCTGTCCGTGGACCGCCCGCGCAACGGCCGCCTGCCCGGCGCCTGGGGCCGCGAGGCGCTCCAGATGTACGCCTTCCAGGCCGCCATCGCGATCAGCAACGCGCGTCTGCGTGCCAACATGCAGCGCGCCCTGGTCCGCCTGGAGCGCGAGCAGCAGGCGCTGCGCGCCAGCGAGGAGAGCTTCCGGCAGGCCTTCGAGTACGCCCCCTCCGGCATGGCCATCGCCGAGATGGGCGGCGACCAGCACGGCCGGATCCTGCGCACCAACGACGCCCTGTGCCGACTGCTCGGCCGCCCCGCCTCCGCGATGCGCCGCTACGCCTTCTCCGACCTCGTCCACCCCGAGGACATAGGCACCCTGCTCCGCACCTCCGCCGAGGGCGGGCGCGCCGAGCTGCGCCTGGGTCGCCGGGACGGGACCTACGTCTGGGTGTCGCTGCGCAACTCCGTCGTCGCCGACGCCGCCGACGGGCCCCGTTTCCTGCTCACCCACGTCGAGGACATCGAGGAGCGCAAGCGCCGCGAGCTCCAGCTCGCCCACCGCGCCTCCCACGACTCCCTGACCGGCCTGCCGAACTCCGCCGAACTGCGCGCCCGGCTCTCCGCCCGGCTGTGCCGGCAGCAGCCGCAGAGCACGCTGCCCGCCGCCGTCGGCTCCCTGGCCCCCTACGAGTCCTTCGACTCCTACGAGTCCTTCGACTCCCAGGACGCCGCCCACGGCACGCCCGCCTTCGACCGCGGCCACGACTTCGACTTCCCGCCCGGCGCCGACGCGTACGACGGCTACGACCACCACGTGCACACCGTCGCCCCCGCCGGGGAGGCCGACGACGGAGCCAAGGGGCTCGCGGTGCTCTTCTGCGACCTCGACGGCTTCAAGTCGATCAACGACCGGTTCGGGCACAACGCGGGGGACGCGGTGCTCATCGAGGTCGCCCGCCGGCTCAGCAACGGCGTCCGCGACGGCGACACCGTCGCCCGGCTCGGCGGCGACGAGTTCGTGATCCTCGCCGACGGGCTCGGCCGGGCCGACGCCCAGGACCTCGCCGTACGGCTGCGCAACGAGATCATCCAGCCCATCCGGGCCGAGGGCCGGGCCGTGCGGGTCGGGGCCAGCTTCGGCATCGGGTGGGCCCACTGCGGAATGACGGCGGACGAAGTGTTGAAGTCCGCCGACGAACGGATGTACGTCGAGAAACGATCTCGTCCCAAACAGCACAGACGCGCGGGATGAACCGCAGGTCAGGGAGTTGATGCGGTCTGCGTCACCCGTTCGGGTCACCGGGTGGGGGTAGGCTCGCTTCTCTCAGCCACTCGTACCGCACCCGATCCGCAGCTAGGAGCACCAAGGGATGACGCCCGGCAACAACGGCGCGAGCACGCCCGAGGACGACGACCCGTTCGGTTACCTCTACGCCGACGGCCAGGCCAACGGGGCCCAGCCGCCGTCCGGGGGCTACGGCTACCCGAACTCGGTCAACCGGGTGCGGCCGGTCGGGGCCCGCCAGTACGGCCAGCAGGGTCCCGCTCCCCAGGCACCGCCGCAGCAGGGCGTCTACGGCCAGCCGAACGCCCACTACGCCGCCCCGGAGACGCTGCCCGGCGGCGCCGCCACCACCCAGTCGCCGCAGCCGGCCCGCGGCGGCGGGGGCGGCCGGGGCCGCGGCCCGAACACCAAGGGCCTGCTCATCGGCGCGATCGCGGTGGTCGCCGCGGTCGTGGTCGGCATCGGCGTGGCGATGATCGGCGGCGACGAGGACAAGGGCGGCGAGAACCGGGCGGACGCGACGCCGACCCAGTCCCAGAGCGGCGAGCCGAGCCCGACGACCAGCAGGAGCGCGGCGGCGGAGGAGGCCGAGCTGCCGACGACCGACGCGCAGGCGCTGAGCCTGGGCGGCAGCGCGGCCCTCGCCTCGGACGTCGAGGGCGCGCAGTCCGAGGGCGGCAGCTACGTGGCCAACCTCAACCAGCCGGGTTCCTCCGTCACCTGGACCGTCAACGGCATCCCGGAGGACGGCGCCTACACCGTCTTCGTCCGCTACAGCACCACCGACGAGCCCCAGTCGATGACGCTCACCGTCAACGGCAAGCCGTTCGGTTCCAAGCTGAACATGGACAACTTCGCCCGCGCCGAGGGCGGCGACTTCTCCAAGGGCTGGACCCAGACCTACGCGTGGCCCACCCTCAACAAGGGCACCAACACGATCTCGCTCTCCTGCGCCGACGGCGACAAGTGCAACGTGCTGGTGGACCAGATGTGGCTGAAGGAAGGCCAGGTCAAGAAGTAGCGCGGCCGGTCCGGGGGCAGCACGGCCGGTCCGGGGGCAGCACGGCCGGCGGGTCGGCCTCAGGCCGCGTTCGCCTCCGCCGTCACCGCGACGCGGCCCAGCAGCTCCTCGTACGCCGGCCGGTCGAACTCGCCGGCCACCGGGGACAGCACCGTCGCCGCCGACAGGGCGACCGCGCGGGTCAGCCGGTCCGGCCACGGCAGGCGTTCCACCAGGCCCGCCAGCAGGCCCGCGACCAGCGAGTCGCCGGCGCCCGTGGGATTGCCGTGCAGGTGGGCCGGCGGGACGGCGCGCCAGCGGCCCTCGGGGGTCACCGCGAGGACGCCCTGGGGGCCCAGGGAGGCGACCACCGTGCCCGCGCCGCGGCGGCGGGCGTCCTGGGTGGCGCGCAGCGGCTCGTGGGAGCCGGTGAGCTCGGCCAGTTCCTCGGCGTTCGGCTTGAGGACGTCGGGGCGCCCGGCGACCCCGCGGCGCAGCGCCGCCCCGCTGGTGTCCAGCAGGACCGGGACCCCGGCCGCCCGGGCGGTGCGGGCCAGTGAGGCGTAGGCGCCGACCGGGACGCCCGGGGGCAGGCTGCCGCACAGGGCCACCGCCGAGGCCGACGCCAGCAGGTCCTCGTACGCCTCCTGGAAGGCGGACCACTCGGCGTGGCCGATCACCGGGCCGGGCTCGTTGAGCTGGGTGGTCCCCCCGGAGCGCTCGTCGACCACGGCGACGGTGCGCCGGGTCGTGCCGGACACCGGGACCAGCGCGTCCAGCACGCCCGGGACCTCGGCGAGCCGGTCCCGCAGGACCCGGCCCGTCGTGCCGCCCGCGAAGCCGGTGACCGTCACCTCGTGGCCGAGGGCCGCGAGCACCCGGGCCACGTTGACGCCCTTGCCGCCGGGGCGCTCCGTCACCTCGGAGACCCGGTGGGAGGTGTGCGGCCGCAGCGCCGGCACGCGATAGGTGATGTCGAGAGCGGTGTTCAGCGTGACCGTGAGGATCACCGGGCCGACCTCCCCTTTTGCCTGCGCCTGCCGTGTGCTCCGGAGGCACGATCATGCCAAAAGGACGGCGGTCGGCCCACCCCCGGGACCGGCCACGGTCCGCCGACTACGGGACGGATCGGCCCAGTTGGGGATCGACCACCCATTCGCCCCGGCGCATCACGCCCCTGAGGGCGAAGTCCGCGTCCAGGACCACCAGGTCGGCGTCCTTCCCGGGCTCCAGGGAGCCGATCCGGTCGTCCAGGCCCAGCAGCCGCGCCGGGTTCGCGGAGAGGGCCGCCACCACGTCCTCGACCGGCAGCCCGTCGACGGTGACCGCCCGCTGGAAGGCGCGGTCCAGGGTGAGCGTCGAGCCCGCGATGGAGCCGCCCTCCACCAGCCGGGCCACACCGTCGGCGACCTCCACCTCCAGCGGGCCGAGCATGTAGCGGCCGTCGCCGAAGCCCGCCGCGTCCATCGCGTCCGTGATGAACGCGACCCGTGCCGCGCCCGCGTGGTGGAACGCCAGCCGCAGCGCGGCCGGGTGCAGGTGCGTGCCGTCGTTGATCAGCTCGACCGTGACCCGCTCGTCCTCCAGGAGGGCGGTGATGGGGCCGGGGGCGCGGTGGCCGAGCGGCGGCATCGCGTTGAAGAGGTGGGTGGCGACCGTGGCGCCGGCCTCGACGGCCCGCACCGTCTGCTCGTACGTCGCGTCCGTGTGGCCGACGGCCGCGATCACGCCGTGCTCGGCCAGCAGGCGCACGGAGTCGAGGCCGCCCGGCAGTTCGGTGGCGAGCGTGACCATCTTCGCGTGCCCGCGTGCCGCGTCGACCAGCTTGCGGACCTCCGCCGGGTCCGGGTCGCGCAGCAGCTCCTCGGAGTGCGCGCCCTTGCGGCACGGCGAGATGAACGGCCCCTCGAAGTGGATGCCCGCGATCTCGCCCTGTTCGGCCAGTTCGCTCAGCAGGCCGGCGCGCCGGGCGAGGAAGTCCAGGTCGCCGGTGACGGTGGAGGCGACCAGGGTGGTGGTGCCGTGCAGCCGGTGGGTGCGGATGCCCGTGAGGACGTCGTCGGCCGTCCCGGAGGTGAAGGACGCCCCGCCGCCGCCGTGGTTGTGGAGGTCGACGAAGCCGGGGACCAGCCAGTGGCCGGACGCGTCGAGCGTCTCGGCCTCCTCGGGAGCGGTGGCGGCGATCCGCGTGCCGTCGACGATCACGCGGCCGCCGTCCACGGTCCCGGTGGGCAGTACCACCCGGGCACCGGTGAGAACCTTGGTGGGGGCCATCAGGTGGTTACCTCCGAAGGGGTCGAGGGGGCCGGGGATCCGGCGGTTTCGAGGAGATCCCAGGCGAGGAGCCCCGCACCCAGGCATCCGGCGGTGTCCCCGAGCGCCGCGGGAACCAGGGACGGCAGCTTCTGGAAGGTGACCCGCCGCCGGACGGCCTCCCGCAGCGGTGAGAACAAGGTTTCCCCCGCCTCGGCCAGCCCGCCACCGATGATCAGCGTGCGCGGGTCCAGCAGGGTGAGCGCGGTGACCAGCCCGTCGGCGAGCGCGTCGATCGCCTCCTGCCACACCGCGCGGGCCCGTGCGTCCCCCGAGTCGACGGCCTTGGCGCAGTCGGCCGCGTCCGCGTCGGGGTCGCCGCAGGCCGCCGCCCACGCCTCGCTCACCGCCGACGCGGACGCGAACCGCTCCAGGCAGCCGCGCTGACCGCACGGGCAGGGGGCGCCCTGGGGGCGTACGACGATGTGACCGATCTCGCCCGCGAAGCCGTGCGCGCCCGCCTCCACCCGGCCGTCGATGCCGATGGCGCCCGCGATGCCGGTGCCCAGCGGCACGAACAGGAACCGGTCGGCGCCCCGGCCCGCTCCGATCCGGCCCTCGGCGAGCCCGCCGGCGCGCACGTCGTGGCCGAGGGCGACGGGGATGCCGCCGAGCCGCTCGGCGAGCAGCGCGCGCAGCGGGACGTCGCGCCAGCCGAGGTTGGCCGCGTAGACGGCGACGCCCTCCGCCTCGTCGATGATCCCGGGGACGGCGACGCCGGCGGCGCGGGCGGGCTCGCCGTGGTGCTCGGTGCCGTGGGCGCGCAGCTCGGCGGCGAAGTCGAGGATGTCCGCGACGACGGCGTCCGGGCCGCGTTCGCGACCGGTGGCCCGGCGGGCCTGGTGCAGCAGCGCGCCGTCCGCCCCGACCAGGGCGGCCTTCATCCCGGTGCCGCCCACGTCGAGGGCGATGACATGTTTCACGGGAAACAGTGTGGCCCGGGGACCCGGGAGAGGTCTAGTCCACTCGCGTGGTGTAGACCTTGTTCCGATTATCGAAAACCTTTCGGACGGCGCGGAGCGCCAGAGTTGGGGCAAGAGCAGTGCAGCGGCGGGTCAGGACAAGGGCGATCGCGGCGGTGTCCGCACTGGGACTGATGGGAGTCCTCGGCGGGTGCGGTGGCGGAGGCTCCTCCGACGTCACCCTGAAACTGGTCGCCGCCGACTACGGCGACAGTGCGGCCAACAGCTCCGAGAAGTACTGGGCCGACCTGGTCGAGCGGTACGAGGCCGACCACCCCGGCGTGACGGTCGACGTCAGCGTCCACTCCTGGACCGACGTCGACCGCGAGGTCAAGGAGATGGTCGACGCGGGCGACCCGCCGGACCTGGCACAGATCGGCGCGTACGCCGACTACGCGGCCGACGGCCTGCTCTACCAGGCCGACGACCTGCTCTCCATCCCCGTCCAGGCGGACTTCCTCTCCCAGCTGGCCTCGGCGGGCCAGGTCGACGGGATCCAGTACGGCATGCCCTTCGCCTCCTCCACGCGCGTGCTGTTCTACAACAAGGAGCTGTTCGCCGAGGCCGGCCTCACCCCGCCGAAGACCTGGGACGACCTCGCCGCGAACGCCGAGGCGCTCAAGGCCGAGGGCGTGAAGTACCCCTACGCGCTGCCGCTCGGCCCGGAGGAGGCGCAGGCCGAGACCATGCAGTGGCTGCTCAGCGGCGAGGGCGGCTACACCGACCTGATGGGCGCGTACACCATCGACTCCGTGGAGAACGTCGAGACGTTCAACTGGCTGAAGAACGAGCTGGTCGGCAAGGGCCTGACCGGTCCGGTCGCACCGGGGGAGCTCGACCGGGCCGAGGCGTTCGCCGCGTTCGCCGCCGGTGACGTCGGCATGCTCAACGGCCACCCCTCGCTGATGGAGATGGCCGAGAAGAAGGGCGTGGAGTACGGCATGGTGCCGACGCCGGGCGCCGACGAGGAGAGCCGGTCCACGCTCGGTGTCGCCGACTGGATGATGGCCTTCAAGAAGAACGGCCACCGCGACGAGGTCGGCGAGTTCCTCGACTTCGTCTACAGCGAGGAGAACGTGCTCGACTTCTCCCGCGAGTACGACCTGCTGCCGGTCACCAACTCCGCCTCCCGGGCGATGAGCGCGTCCGGGCAGGACAAGGACCTCGAGCCCTTCCTCGACCAGCTGCCGACCTCGGAGCTCTACCCGGTCGGCACCACCTCCTGGGCCGCGGTCAGCGCGGAGATCAAGAAGAGGATCGGCAAGGCGGTCGCCCCGGGCGGCAGCCCGGCGGGCGTCCTGGGCGCGATCCAGGCGGCGGCCACGCGGGCGGAGAGCGCGGAGTAGGCCCCGCTCCCGGCCCGCCCTGACCCTGGTGCCCCTCCCGGCTGTCAGCGGCAGGGGCTACGGTGCGGACCATGGACGAGGAACGGCTGGACCGACGCGAACAGGACATCCTCGCGCTGGAACGCCGCGGCTTCCCCGGCCCCGGCGCGAAGGAACGGGCGATACGCGAGGAGCTGGGCCTGGTCCCGGTGCGCTACTACCAGCTCCTCAACGCCCTGCTCGACGACCCGCGCGCGCTGGCCCACGACCCGGTGACGGTGAACCGCCTGCGCCGCGTCCGGGAGTCCCGCCGCGCCCAGCGCTGACGGCGCCGTCAGCCGATCCGGGCCGCCAGGGACCGGAGCAGCGCCACCACCCCCGCCGGGCCGTCGACCACCACGTCCGCGCGCTCCCTCAGCTCCGTGACCTCGTCGCTGCCGCTGCACACCAGCAGGCCGGGGGTGCCGTCGGCGCGGAGCTTGTCGACGGCGGCGTAGGCGGGGAGGTCGCCCAGGTCGTCCCCGGCGTACAGCACCGACTCGGCGCCGATCTCACGGGCGTACTCCGCCAGGGCGACGCCCTTGTCCATGCCGGGCGGGCGCAGCTCCAGGACCATGCGGCCGGGCTCGACGATCAGGCCGTGCCGGGCGGCGAGGTCGGTCAGCGGCTCGCGCAGCGCCTCGAAGGCGGCCTGGGGGTCGGCGGCCCTGCGGGTGTGGACGGCCACCGCCCGCCCCTTCTCCTCGATCCAGGTGCCCCGCCACGCGCCGACCCGGTCGAGCAGCCCCGGCAGCTCCGCGCGGGCGGCGGCGACACCGGGGTGCGGGGCGGGTGCGGTGACCGTGCCGGTCACCGCGTCCCAGCGCTCGGCCCCGTAGTGGCCGAGCACGACGAGGTGCTCCAGACCGGGCACGCCCGCGAAGCCGCCGTGCCGCACGGCCACCCCGGCGGGCCGCCCGGTGACGACCGCGACCGCCGCCACCTTCGGGGCGAGCGCGGCGAGCGCGGGCACCGCGTCGGGGTGCGCGCGGGCCTGCTCCGGGTCGGGCACGATCGGGGCGAGCGTCCCGTCGAAGTCGAGGGCGACCAGCGCCCGTCCCGGCCGGGCCAGAAGCGCCTCCAGCGCCTCCCGCCCGGTCCGCGTGGCGGGCGCCGGCAGGCCGTCGGCGGCACCGGGGGCCCCGGCGTCCGGGGCCGTCGCGTTCGGGTCCGTGGAATCCGTTGGGTTGCCCATACCGCCAACCTATCCACGCCCCGGCACCCGTACGCCTGCGTGAGGACCGGTGCCGTCGCGTTCCGGTCAGCCGTCAGCCGGTCGGCCGGTCGCGGTGCCGTCCCCCGGCCCGTCCCGCAGCGCGTTCAGCTGGTCCAGGAACCACCGCGCCGGCGGCAGCGCGGTCGCCGCCGCGGCCAGGCGCTTGCTGCGCTCGGTCCGCTCCGCCGGGCCCATGGTCAGGGCCTCGTGCAGGGCGCGCGCCGTGTCGACCACGTCGTACGGGTTGACGGTGATCGCGTCCTCGCCCAGCTCCTCGTGGGCGCCCGCCTCCCGGGACAGCACCAGCGCGCAGCCCGTGTCGGAGACGACCGGCATCTCCTTGGCGACCAGGTTCATGCCGTCGCGGACGGGGTTGACCAGGGCCACGTCCGCCATCCGGTACGCGGCCAGCGAGCGCGCGAAGTCGTCCTCGAGGTGCAGCACGACCGGCCGCCAGCCCGAAGTGCCGTACCGCTCGTTGATCCCGTCCGCGACCCGCCGCACCTCGGCCATGTAGTCGCGGTACACCGCGAGGTCCTGCCGGGAGGGGTAGGCGAAGGCGACGTGCACGACCCGCTCGCGGCACTCGGGATGGTCCTCCAGCAGCTGCCGGTACGCCAGCAGACCGCGCACGATGTTCTTCGACAGCTCGGTCCGGTCGACCCGGACGATCGTCTTGCGCGCACCGCCGTCGGGAGCCGCGCCGATCTCCTCCCGCAGCGCGGCCATCCGCTCCTTCACGTCCGCCTCCTGGGACCGGGCGCGCAGGAAGTCCGCGTCGGCCCCCAGCCCGTGCACGCCGATCCGGGTGTCCCCGAGGCCGCCCGCGAACCGCTCGCAGCACGCGGTGAACGCGTCCGCCCAGCGGCGGGTGAGGAAGCCCAGCCGGTCGGCGCCCAGCATCCCGCGCAGCACCTGGCCGGCGATGTCGTCGGGCAGCATCCGGAAGTACTCCGGCGGCGCCCACGGCGTGTGCGAGAAGTGACCGATCCGCAGGTCCGGGCGGAGTTCGCGGAGCATCCCGGGGACCAGCGTCAGGTGGTAGTCCTGCACCAGCACCGCCGCCCCGGGCGCCGCCTCCTCGGCCAGCGCCTCGGCGAAGGCGCGGTTGTACGCCTCGTAGGACGCCCACTGCCGCCGGAACTCCGCGTCGAAGACCGGCTCCAGCGGGGTCTGGTAGAGCATGTGGTGCACGAACCACAGCACCGAGTTGGCGATTCCGTTGTACGCGTCGGCGTGCACGTCCGCCGGGACGTCCAGCATCCGCACGCCGTCCTCGCCGACCCCGCGCCGCACGGCCTCGCGGTCGCCGTCGGACAGCGCCGAGCACACCCACAGCGCCCCCGCCTCCGGACCGATCGCCGACAGCCCGGACACCAGTCCGCCGCCGCCCCGTTTGGTCCGCAGCGAACCGTCCTCGCCCACCGTGTACGAGACGGGTCCGCGATTCGACGCGACCAGTACCTGAGCACCCTGAACAGCCTGCGTGGAAGCCATACGCCTCAACTTAGCCCGACCCATAAACGCTCAAACGCGCGGAACGGCCGTATACGGCCGGATGCCCCCTGGCCGACCGTCCAGGGCCGTCCGCGTCAGGCCACCCTCCGCGCCTGGTACTCCGCGATCTCCGCCATCGGAGGCCGCTCCTCCGTGTCCACCGAGTACGTGCGGGGTTCGAAGCCGTCGCCGGTCCGCTCGAACTGGGTGAGCGCGGGGCGCACCAGGTGGCCGCGGGCCAGCCGGAGCTGGGCGGTGCGGTAGATCGCGGCGGCCATGCGGCCGAGGGCCCGGCCGTCCTGGTGGCGATGGATGCGGACGCCGACGTCCACCTGGGCGAGGGAGTCCAGGCCGACCAGGTGCAGGGCGTCGACCAGCATGCCGAGCTCCACGCCGTAGCCGACGGGGAAGGGGAGCTGTTCCAGCAGGGAGCGGCGGGCCGCGTACTCGCCGCCGAGGGGCTGGACGAAGCCGGCCAGCTGCGGCCAGTGCATGTTGAGCAGCGGGCGGGCCACCAGCTCCGTGACCCGGCCGCCCTGCCCGGCCGCGGTACCGAGGGGGCGGTCGTACATGGCCTTGACCAGCTGCACGTCCGGGTCGGTGAGCAGCGGGCCGACGATGCCGGAGACGAAGTCGGAGGAGAACTCCCTCAGGTCGGCGTCGACGAAGCAGACGATGTCGCCGTCGGTGACCAGCAGCGAGCGCCAGAGCACCTCGCCCTTGCCGGGGACGGCGGGCAGCCGGGGGAGGATCGTGTCGCGGTGCACCACGCGTGCGCCCGCCGCGGCGGCGACCTCGGACGTGCGGTCGGTCGAACCGGAGTCGACGACCACGATCTCGTCGACGAGCGGGGCCCGCCGCACCAGATCGCGGCGGATCGCCGCGACGATGTCGCCGACCGTCTCCTCCTCGTTGAGCGCGGGGAGAACGACGCTGACCGACTGGCCGGTGGCGCTCTTGGCCGCCAGCAGCCGGTGCAGCGGGCGGTCGGTCACGGACCAGGAGCGTTCGCTCAGCCAGCGCTCGACTTCTTCCAGCACGGTCTGCGGCTCCTCACCTCTGTGATCCATCTCGCGGTTCGGACGACTATCTCAACCGTCCTGGCCGTCGGTTACAGTCTT
This sequence comes from Streptomyces griseomycini, assembly GCF_014203535.1. Taxonomy (GTDB): domain Bacteria; phylum Actinomycetota; class Actinomycetes; order Streptomycetales; family Streptomycetaceae; genus Streptomyces; species Streptomyces griseomycini. The sequence goes on along the minus strand of NZ_JACHJI010000007.1, from coordinate 338,237 downwards.
GAGCAACGCGGACGCCCCACGCACACCGGGTCTCCGTCGTCCACAACCGCATACCGCTCATCCAGAGGGGCAGAGGGACACGGCCCGATGAAGCCCCGGCAACCCTCCAGCCGGTTCTCGTAGATCACCGTTGATCGTCACCGCGAGGCTCCCGGCTAGGGAAGGTGCCAAATCCGTCTCACGGCGAGATGCGTCGTGAGGAAGATGAGGAGAAAGGGCCTCGCCTCACATGGCTGTGCAGACTGTTGCAAGCACCACCGACTCCGCCGCTTCCCCCGTCGATCTGGGCCCCGCCGCCGCGCTCTCCTGCCGCGAATGCGGTCACCGCGTACCGCTCGGCCCGGTCTTCGCCTGTGAGGAGTGTTTCGGCCCGCTGGAGATCGCCTACGACTTCTCGGCCCACGACGCCGAGGAGCTCCGCAAGCGGATCGAGGCGGGTCCCGCGAACATCTGGCGCTACGCGCCGCTGCTGCCCGTCCCGGCGGACGTGGCGACCAAGCCGAACCTGAACCCGGGCTGGACCAAGCTCGTCCGGGCCGACAACCTCGCCCGCGAACTCGGCGTCACCGGCGGCCTGTACGTCAAGGACGACTCCGGCAACCCGACGCACTCCTTCAAGGACCGCGTCGTCGCCCAGGCCCTGGAGGCCGCCCGCGCCTTCGGCTTCACCACCCTGTCCTGCTCCTCCACCGGCAACCTGGCCGGCGCCGTCGGCGCCGCCGCCGCGCGGGCCGGCTTCCGCTCCTGCGTGTTCATCCCGCACGACCTGGAGCAGGGCAAGGTCGTCATGGCCGCCGTCTACGGCGGCGAGCTCGTCGGCATCGAGGGCAACTACGACGACGTTAACCGTTTCTGCTCCGAGCTGATCGGCGACCCGGCCGGCGAGGGCTGGGGCTTCGTCAACGTCAACCTGCGGCCGTACTACGCGGAGGGGTCGAAGACCCTCGCGTACGAGATCTGCGAGCAGCTCGGCTGGCGGCTGCCGGACCAGATCGTCGTCCCCATCGCCTCAGGGTCCCAGCTCACGAAGATCGACAAGGGCCTGCAGGAGCTGATCGGGCTCGGGCTGGTCGAGGACCGGCCGTACAAGATCTTCGGTGCGCAGGCGGAGGGCTGCTCGCCGGTGTCGACCGCGTACAAGGCGGGCCACGACGTCGTCCGGCCGCAGAAGCCGAACACCATCGCCAAGTCGCTCGCCATCGGCAACCCCGCCGACGGCCCGTACGTCCTGGACATCGCGCGCCGCACCGGCGGTGCCGTGGAGGACGTGACGGACGAGCAGGTCGTGGACGCCATCAAGCTGCTGGCCCGCACCGAGGGCATCTTCGCGGAGACCGCCGGCGGTGTGACGGTCGGCGTCACGAAGAAGCTGATCGAGAACGGCGTGCTGGACCCGTCGCTCACGACGGTCGTGCTCAACACCGGCGACGGCCTGAAGACGCTGGACGCGGTGGCCGGCACGGGGCTGACCGCGACGATCCGTCCCACCCTGGACTCGTTCCGCGAGGCCGGGCTCGTCTAGGGGCCGTCCCCGTCCGTTTCCCGTGTGCGGGCCGCCCGTGGCCGGTCGTGCCCGCCGCGCGGCGGCAGCCGCACACCCGACACGGCCCCGCGCCCCCCGGGGCCGTCACCCGACCGGAGGTTTCACCGTGAGCGTCACCGTTCGCATCCCCACCATCCTGCGCACCTACACCGGCGGCCGGGCCGAGGTGAGCGCCGAGGGCGCGACCCTCGCCGAGGTCATCGAGGACCTGGAGAAGAACCACACCGGGATCGCCGCCCGGGTCCTGGACGACCAGGGCAAGCTGCGCCGCTTCGTCAACGTCTACGTCAACGACGACGACGTGCGCTTCGAGCAGGGGCTGCAGACGGCCACCCCGGACGGCGCGGGCGTCTCCATCATCCCGGCGGTCGCCGGCGGCTGATCGTTGCCGTCGGTGACGTCCGTTACCGAGCGTTCGTCGCGCGGCCCCCTCCGTGAGAGATGCGGAGGGGGCAATTCCATGGGATTGAGCGCGGTAGAGTTGGGGAACGCGCCCCCGATCCACTGATCGAGAATCCTGAATTCCTGCCGTACGCCCGACTGAATACAGCCAAAATACGGGCCTTTCTTGCGGCATTTGTTCCCTTTGTGCGGCCCGACTTGCCCCGAATTCGGATGAATCGTCGCCATGTTCCGGGCCGACGGCGTCCAGATTTCTCGTCCGATTGACCTGTTGCAGACGGCAGTTGGGCAGATACATTCAGCCGCGGTCGACGCGTTCCGGCGCACGCCCCCAACCGTTGGGGGGTGAGGTCTGACCCGGATCCGCGAAGTGTGGATCTGTGCAAGGGCCAGTAATAGGGGAGTTAGGCATGGCTCAGGGCACCGTCAAGTGGTTCAACGCGGAGAAGGGGTACGGCTTCATCGCGGTCGACGGTGGTGCGGATGTTTTCGTCCACTACAGCGCGATCCAGATGGACGGCTACCGCACCCTGGAAGAGGGCCAGCGGGTCGAGTTCGAGATCTCGCAGGGCCAGAAAGGCCCGCAGGCCGACATGGTTCGCGTCACCGCCTGAACGCGCTACCAGCCGCAAGAATCTTCTGCTGGCGAAGGGCTCGTGCCTCCCGGGGCACGGGCCCTTCGTCGTGCCCGGGGCCGAGGGCGGGCGCGGCCCGCGCGCCTGTCCGCGCGCGGCCGGGCCCCCTCGGTCCCGGAGGCGCCTGCGCCCACCCGCCGCCCGGCCGCCACCCCTCATCGGGCCCGCTTCGCGGGCGCGCCTTGCACTCGGAGGGGTCGAGTGCTAATCATTGCGTTAGCACTCTGAAGGTGAGAGTGACAACGAAGGACCGGGTCGGTGAGGCCCGCAGGCCGGGTGGGGCAAGGAACCACAGGCCGGCGAGCCGTCCGTCGCGGGCGCGGGCGCGGTCCGAAGGAATCACCCCCAGTCCTGGAGGGACCACTTCACATGGCCAAGATCATCGCGTTCGACGAGGAGGCGCGGCGCGGCCTCGAGCGCGGCATGAACCAGCTCGCGGACGCCGTCAAGGTGACCCTCGGCCCCAAGGGCCGGAACGTCGTCCTCGAGAAGAAGTGGGGCGCCCCCACGATCACCAACGACGGTGTCTCCATCGCCAAGGAGATCGAGCTCGAGGACCCGTACGAGAAGATCGGCGCCGAGCTGGTCAAGGAGGTCGCCAAGAAGACGGACGACGTCGCCGGTGACGGTACGACCACCGCGACCGTCCTCGCCCAGGCGCTGGTCCGCGAGGGCCTGCGCAACGTCGCCGCCGGCGCCAACCCGATGGCCCTGAAGCGCGGTATCGAGAAGGCCGTCGAGGCCGTCTCCGCCGCCCTGCTGGAGCAGGCGAAGGACGTCGAGACCAAGGAGCAGATCGCCTCCACGGCCTCCATCTCCGCCGCCGACGTCCAGATCGGCGAGCTCATCGCCGAGGCCATGGACAAGGTCGGCAAGGAAGGCGTCATCACCGTCGAGGAGTCCCAGACCTTCGGTCTGGAGCTGGAGCTCACCGAGGGCATGCGCTTCGACAAGGGCTACATCTCGGCGTACTTCGCCACCGACATGGAGCGCATGGAGGCCGTCCTCGACGACCCGTACATCCTGATCGCGAACTCCAAGATCTCCAACGTCAAGGACCTGCTCCCGCTCCTGGAGAAGGTCATGCAGTCGGGCAAGCCGCTGCTGATCATCGCCGAGGACGTCGAGGGCGAGGCCCTGTCGACCCTGGTCGTCAACAAGATCCGCGGCACCTTCAAGTCCGTCGCCGTCAAGGCCCCGGGCTTCGGCGACCGCCGCAAGGCCATGCTCGGCGACATCGCCATCCTCACGGGCGGCGAGGTCATCTCCGAGGAGGTCGGCCTCAAGCTGGAGAACGCGACGCTCGACCTGCTGGGCAAGGCGCGCAAGGTCGTCATCACCAAGGACGAGACCACCATCGTCGACGGTGCCGGCTCCGCCGACCAGGTCCAGGGCCGCGTGAACCAGATCCGCGCCGAGATCGAGAACAGCGACTCCGACTACGACCGCGAGAAGCTGCAGGAGCGCCTGGCGAAGCTCGCCGGCGGCGTCGCCGTCATCAAGGCCGGTGCCGCCACCGAGGTGGAGCTGAAGGAGCGCAAGCACCGCATCGAGGACGCCGTGCGCAACGCCAAGGCGGCCGTCGAGGAGGGCATCGTCGCCGGTGGTGGCGTGGCCCTGCTGCAGGCCTCCCAGGTCTTCGAGAAGCTGGAGCTCGAGGGCGACGAGGCCACCGGTGCCGCCGCCGTGAAGCTGGCGCTCGAGGCCCCGCTGAAGCAGATCGCCGTCAACGCCGGCCTCGAGGGCGGCGTCGTGGTGGAGAAGGTGCGCAACCTGACCCCGGGCCACGGCCTGAACGCCGCGACCGGCGAGTACGTCGACCTGGTCAAGGAAGGCATCATCGACCCGGCGAAGGTGACCCGTTCCGCGCTGCAGAACGCCGCCTCCATCGCCGCGCTGTTCCTCACCACCGAGGCCGTCATCGCCGACAAGCCGGAGAAGGCCGCGGCCCCGGCCGGCGGCGGCATGCCGGGCGGTGACATGGACTTCTGATCCTCCCGAGGATCGGACCCGTCCGTCACGTACCGAGGGCGGCACCCCCTGCTACCGGCAGGGGGTGCCGCCCTCGGGCGTCTCAGGCGGCGCACCACGGCACGCGGCAGACGTGCGGCGCCGTGCCCCGCGGGCACAGGTCCCGCAGCACCGCCTTGCGGACCGCCCGCCAGGTGCGCAGCGAGCACACCAGGCGCACCCGCAGCTCGACCGGTTCCCGTGCGCCGGCGCTCCGGCCCGGGTTCTCCCGGGCCCACTGCTCCGCCAGGTGGTCGTAGAGGTCGGCGGTCGTCGCTCCGCTCCCGGGCAGGGTGCGCAGGACGGTCCGTCCGACGAGCCGGGCGCCGCGTGCCGCCACGGCCCCGTCGACGAGCGCGCCGGCCCACGCCAGCCCTTCCTCGTCCGCGTACAGGCCGAAGCGCAGGAGACGTGTCCTCATCGGGCGACCGTATCCCGGTGCACGGGAGGGCGTTCCGTGACCGGAGTCACACCTGGGTGCCGAGGGGAATGCCTCCCGCCGTCGGCCGGTTGGGTTGACCGTGCATCTGATGCACGTACACATACTGGCAGGTACGCGAAGCAGAGGAGCCCCCACGTGACCGTCACCTCCCCGGACACCGCCGCCCGAGCCGCCGGGCTGCTCTCCCGGCCCGTCGCGATCAACGGCCTGACCGTCCCCAACCGCATCGCCATGGCGCCGATGACCCGGATGTTCTCGCCGGGCGGCGTCCCCGGCGAGGACGTCGTGTCGTACTACTCCCGTCGTGCCGCCGCCGGTGTCGGGCTGATCGTCACCGAGGGGACGTACGTGGGGCACGATTCCGCCGGGCTGAGCGACCGGGTGCCGCGGTTCCACGGGGAGGAGCAGCTCGCGGGCTGGGCGAAGGTCGCCGAGGCGGTGCACGCGGCGGGCGGCACGATCGTGCCGCAGCTCTGGCACATCGGCATGGTCCGCGAGCAGGGCCAGGCGCCGTACCCCCAGGCTCCGGCGGTCGGCCCGTCCGGGGTGCGCACGGACGGCACCGAGGGCAGGGGCGAGGCGATGACGCAGGCCGACATCGACGACGTCGTCGCCGCGTTCGCCCGGGCGGCCGCCGACGCCGAGCGCATCGGCTTCGACGGCGTGGAGCTGCACGGTGCCCACGGCTACCTCATCGACCAGTTCCTGTGGTCCCGCACCAACCGCCGCACCGACGCCTACGGCGGCGACCCGGTGGCCCGGACGAAGTTCGCCGCGGAGGTCGTGGCCGCGGTGCGCGCGGCCGTGTCGCCGCAGTTCCCCGTCATCTTCCGCTACTCGCAGTGGAAGCAGGACGCCTACGACGCCCGCCTCGCCGAGACCCCGCAGGAGCTGGAGGCGATCCTCGCCCCGCTCGCCGCGGCCGGTGTCGACGCCTTCCACGCCTCCACGCGCCGCTACTGGATCCCGGAGTTCGAGGACTCCGACCTCAACCTGGCCGGCTGGACGAAGAAGCTGACCGGCAGGCCGGCCATCACCGTCGGCTCCGTCGGTCTGAACGGCGAGTTCCTGGAGGCCTTCCAGGGGCGGGGCGCCGAGCTCGGCGGCCTCGACGACCTGCTCGACCGGATGGAGCGCGACGAGTTCGACCTCGTCGCCGTCGGCCGCGCGCTGCTCCAGGACCCGAACTGGGCGGCCAAGGTCCTCGACGGCCGCTTCGACGAACTCGTGCCCTACGACGCGGCGTCGCTCACCTCCCTGAGCTGAGCCACCGCTTCGCCGCCCCTCGTCCGTCGCCCCGGCCGCGCCCCGTGCGCGGCCGGGGCGACGGACGTTGCGGCGTCATGGGCGCCGGGCGCACCGCCGGGCCGGACTACAGGTTGCCCATGGGCTCGATGTCGACCCGGACCGGCGTCCCCCACACGCGCAGCACCTCGTAGTCGGTGAACTCGTGCACGATCCGGTACGCCATGGCCGGGCGGGGCCCGCGCCGCTGGGCCGCGACGTACAGCTCGGCCTCGCGCCGGTCCCGGCGCGGGGTGCCGCACAACTGCCAGGCCTGGCCGTTCCACAGCTCCGGCAGCCAGCGCTGCTGCGGCTGGGGACGGTCGCCGCGGACCCCGTACCGGGAGGGGACGGGCTCGGTGGGCCCGGGCGGCAGCGGCGGGCCGTTGAACTCGGCGCGGCGGGCGGCACGGCGCCGGGTCTCGCAGAGCAGGCACAGGTCGGGGGCGCTCTCGTCGACCGGGCCGGTGGGGTGTTCGGGGCAGCGCGTGCTGGGCGCGGCCGTGGTGACGCCCTCCTCCAGCAGGTCCAGCGCCCGCCGCAGGTCGGCCTTCACCTCGTGCAGCCGGGCGTCCGGGGTGTCGGCGGACAGCGCCTCGCCGTGCTCGCCGAGGACCCGCAGGGCGCGGCCCAGGGCGGCGAGCTGCGCGTGGTTCATGGTTCGTCTCCGGGTGGGGGAAGGATCCAGTATCCCAGTGTGCGGGCGGGCCCTCCCAGTCTGGCGGGGCGGAGCGGATTCCGGCGAGCGCCTGCCTGCCGGGCAGCCGGGTGCGGTACGACGGCGGCGCGGAGCCGGTGGACGACGCGCTCGTCGCGCGCCGGCGGGCCGAGGGGCGCACGGGCGCGTTCTGCCCGGAGACGGCGGGCGGCCTGCCCGTGCCGCGCCGGCCGGCGCCCGGGGCGCGCTGCTGAAGGAGTCCGGCCCCTCCTGCGGGAGCCCGCGGAGGTACGACGGAGGGTCCACGGGCACCCGCGTCCCCGGCCACGGGGGTCGCCGCCGTGCTGCTGCGACGGGCGGGCGTGCGGGTGTCCGGCGAGGACCGGATCCGTGGGGCGGCGGCCTGCCCGGGCGTCCCCGACGACCGGGTCCGGTGCCCCCCCGGGGCCGTCAGCCCTCAGCGCCCGCCCTCGCCAGCGCCGCGCGCAGACGGCCGTCGGACTCCTCCAGGAGGCGGGCCGCCGTCGGGCCGTCCACGTCGGCCAGGAGGACCAGGATCGCGTGCTTCACCTCGCCGTCCGCGGCGGTCAGCGCACGGGCGACGGCGGCGTCCTCCGCTCCCGTCGCGAGGGCGACGATGCGGTGGGAGCGGGCGCGGAGCTTGTCGTTGGAGGCGCGGACGTCGACCATCAGGTTCCCGTACGTCTTGCCCAGCCGGATCATGGTGATCGTCGACAGCATGTTGAGGACGAGCTTCTGGGCCGTGCCGGCCTTGAGCCGGGTGGATCCGGTGATCAGCTCCGGACCGACGACCACCTCGATGCCGTGCTCGGCCGCCGCCGCCAGCGCGCTGCCCGGGTTGCAGGCCAGGCCCACGGTCAGGGCGCCGCGCGCGCGGGCGTACGCGACGGCGGCGACGGCGTACGGGGTGCGGCCGGAGGCGGAGACGCCGACCACCGTGTCGTCGGCGGTCAGCGCCAGCGCGGCCAGGTCGGACTCGGCCAGCTCCCGGGAGTCCTCGGCGCCCTCGACCGAGGTGACCATGGCGTCGGGGCCGCCCGCGATCAGGCCGACGACCTGCGCCGGGTCGGTGTTGAAGGTGGGCGGGCACTCCGAGGCGTCCAGGACGCCCAGCCGGCCGGCGGTGCCCGCGCCCGCGTAGACCAGCCGGCCGCCCCGGGCCATCCGGGCGGCGACGGCGTCGATCGCGGCGGCGATCTCGGGCAGCCGCTCGGCCACGGCGCCGGCCACGGTGGCGTCCTCGCCGTTCATCAGCCGGGCGATGTCGAGGGTGGGCAGCCGGTCGATGTCCGCCAGCTCCGGGCGGAACGCCTCGGTGGGGAGCGTCTCCAACTGGGCGCGCAGGCCGTGGTCGTGGGGGGTGGAGGTCATGGCGGTGTCTTTCCGGTCCGGGGTCGGGCGGCCGATCTGGGGCGCGGGGCCGTGACGGTGCGCGGCTGCGCCGCGCGGGCGCGACCGGCCACGGGCCACTCGCGGAGCACCTCGGCGGCGTGGCTTCATGGTCCCTTGCGGTGCGCCCGGTGCCGGTGCGCCAGCGCCTCGTACGAGGCGGACAGCGCGGGTGCCGCCGACTCGTACGTGCGCTGGGCGACGCCCACGAACAGGCAGTCCACCACCAGCAGTTGGCCGGTCCGGGACGACATCGCGGCCGGGCGCAGCTCGCTCTCGCGCGCCGTGGAGGTGGTCAGCACGTGGTCGGCGTACTGCGTGACGGGGCTGTCCGGGCGGCCGGTGACCGCCACCGTCGTCGCCCCGTGCTCGAAGGCCACCCGGAGCGGTTCGATGACGTCCCCGGTGGACCCGGAGTGCGTGACGGCGATCGCCACGTCCCCCGCGCGCAGTTGCACCGCGTTGGTGACGGCGAGGTGGGGGTCGCTGTGGGCGTGCGCCATCAGGCCTATGCGCAGGAGTTTCTGCGTGAGGTCCTGGGCGACCAGCCCCGACGCGCCGACGCCGTACACGTCGGTGCGGCGGGCGGCGGCCAGGGCGGCCACGGCCGCGCCGAGCTGGGCGGTGTCCAGGCCGGCCGCGGTGTCGGCGAGGGTCTGCTGCTCGTCGTAGGCGAGTTTGGCGACGACGTCGGCGATGGGGTCGTCCACCGCGATGTCGGTGGTGATGGCGGGGGCGCGGCCCGACTGCTGCTGGGCGGCGAGGCCGGCCAGGGCCAGGCGCAGGTCCCGGTAGCCGGGGTAGCCGAGCAGCCGGGCGGTGCGGACGACGGTGGCCTCGCTGGTGCCGGTGAGCTCGGCGAGTCCGGTGACCGTGAGGGCGGCGCAGCCGGCCGGGTCGCCGGCGACGGCCTCGGCGACCCGCTGCATGGAACGGGTCATGGACGGAGCCAGCGTGCGCACCTTGGCCGCGAGGGCGGCGGGCGCGGGCGGTGCGGTGGCGGCACCGCCGGTGCTGCCGCCGGTGCCGCGCTCGCTCGCGAAAATTTCCTTCACATGCCGGGTCACGGAATGAAAGATATTTTCGGCTCGGCGACGTGGTCAAGAGTGCGCACAATAGGACCATGGCCCCCCACGGAGACCCCCAGGTCAACCCCGTCAGTCCCCTGGAGCAGGCGCTGCACGCGGCCCGCGCCCTCGTGCTCGCGGATCTGGTCGCGCGCGAGGTCGCGGAGGCGGACGTGGTCTCCCTGGTCGAGGAGGCCGTCACCCAGCGCCGCTGGTGGGTCCAGCAGTGGCCGGACGGCGCCGGGTTCCTCGCCGGACTGGTCGCCCAGGACGTCCAGGACGCCCTGCTGGACCGGTACGGCCGCTGGCCGCTGTGCCCGGTGTGCGGCTCCGGCGATCCGCACGCGCTGGACGTCGAACCCGAACTCGGGCCCGACCCTCACTGGGTGTGCCACAAGGCGGGCGTGAAGGTCGCGGCGGTGGGCGCGCTGGGCGGGGCCACCGGCGGGGCGGCCTCGTCGTGACGGTGTACGTCGACCCGCCCACCTGGCCGGGCCACGGCCGGATGTGGTCCCACCTCGTCAGCGACGTCTCCTACGCCGAACTGCACGCCTTCGCCGACCGCCTGGGCGTCCCCCGCCGCGCCTTCGAACGCGACCACTACGACATCCCCGAGCACCGCTACGCCGACGTCGTGCGCGCCGGGGCGGTCGAGGTCAGCAGCCGCGAGGTGGTGCGGCTGCTGCACGGGGCGGGGCTGCGGCGCCGGAAGAGGGCGGTTCAGTCCCGCAGTTCGTAGACGAACTGGGTGCCGTCCTCGGACACGCGGGTGAACCCGGCGCGGGCGACGACGTTCTGCGAGGGCACGTTCTCCCGCTCGACGGTGGCGACCACGGTCCGCACGCCGTCCTGGTCCAGCGCCCAGGCCGACAGCGCGCGCAGCGCCTCGGTGGCGTAGCCGTGGCCGCGGGCGCCCTCGGAGAGGTCGTAGCCGATCTCCACGCGGCCGTCCCCGTCCGGCGCGCCGTGGAAGCCCATCGCGCCCACCGCGCGGTCGTCCTCGCGCCGGACCAGCACGTACATGCCCCACTCCGGACGGAACAGCCCTTCCTCGTACTGCTTCACGCCGATCCCGGCGCCCTCGCGGGTGCCCTCGAACGGCCCCGGGTCGACCCACGCGAACCCGCCGTCCCCGCCCACGGCCAGGTCGGCGGCGACCGCCGGGGTGGCGCCCTCCAGGGTGAGCCGTTCGGTCCGCAGCACCGGGTTGTTGCACCAGCGCCAGGTGGTGACGGGCTCCCGGCCCGGCAGGTCACCGCGGCCGGTGGCCCACAGCAGGGTGCGCCACGGGGTGGGGCCGGGACGGACCTGCGGGAAGATCCGGGTGAGGACGAAGGAGGCGAGCTCGGCGGGCGGTTCGTACGGCGCGCCGCCGAGGCCCTCGACGATGTCGTGGGTGTGCAGCAGGACCTCGGCCACGCCCATCGCGGCGAAGCCCTCGCGGTTCGCGTGCCGGAAGGGGTACGGGTGGAAGGCGCGGACCGCGCGCGGGGTGGTGCGGACGGCGGCGGCGAGCAGGGCGCCGGTCGCCTCGATCGTCCTCAGGACGCCGGTGTTGTCGGCGGGGTCCAGGCCGTCCTCGACGCCGTCGAGCGTGATCCCGAAGGGCACGTACGCGTCCTGCGCACGCCCGGCGAGCTGTCCCGCGTACGCGATGAGGTCGCTCGCGATGTGCGCCGCCGTCTTCCGGCAGCTCCACTCCAGCCGTCCGGCCCCGGTCCCCTCCCAGTCCCGGTCGGCGACCGCCCCCAGGGCCGCCACGCAGTCCGCGACGGCCTCTTCCACCTGTTCCGCTCCCAAGGCATGCATACGCGGCAGGCTAGGCGGGCGGCATCGCCGGGGTCGACAGCATTTCCAGCTCGCCGCGGAGGTTGTAGCGGGCGGTGGCCTCCCAGTGCTCCTGCCCGTGGGGGGTGCGGAACAGGTGGGGCAGGCCGAGGAGTCGGCGCAGCACATCGGCGCGTCCCTCGCGGAAGACGTCGTTCGGCACGAAGTGGTACTCCTCGCGGACGGCGGCGGTGTAGGCGGCGTACGCCGACGGCGGCGAGGCCAGGACCGCCAGGTCGGCGTCGCACAGCACCTGCCCGTTCCGGTCGTCGTCGGCCGGGTCGTGCGTGACGGTGAGCCGGACCAGCCGGGCGACCTCGGAGGTCCTCTCCGCCGGCACCCCGGCCTCGGACAGCGCGCGCTCGGCGAGCCGCGCCGACCGCTCCTCGTTCTCGGACCGGTCCGGCAGGTACACGGCGTCGTGGAACCAGGCGGCGAGGCGCACGACGTCCGGGTCGTCCGCGTGCTCCTCCAGCGTGTCGACGCGGTCCAGGACGGCGGTGAGGTGGGCGAGCGTGTGGTAGTGCCGCTGCGGCTCCCGCCAGCGCCCGAGCAGGTTGTCGGCGTAGGGCGCGGGATCGGGACCGCCCCCGGGGCCGCGGGCCCCTTCCAGGGCGCGGGCGAAACGGGCACGCAGGACGTCGGTGTCGGCCATGGGCCCATTGTTCCCGGTGCGTTCCCGGTGCGCGTCCGATGCGTCGGAGGCCCGGCCCGGCCCACACAAGCGGAAGGGGTCGTTACGGGTAGTGCCGGTGATCTTCCGCTGGGTAGGGTGAGTCGCCGGAGCGCGAACAACCGTCCGCACGCCGTCCTCGCGATCTCCCCGCTCGACCGCGACGCGCGTGCCGCCGACGCCGTGGAGGCCACAAGTGAGTAGCCAGGTGCAGCCGACGTTCGTACTGGTCCACGGAGCCTTCGCGAACTCCTTCTCCTTCGCGCCGCTCCAGGCCGAGCTCGGTCTCCTCGGACACCGCTCGGTCGCCGTCGACCTGCCCGGTCACGGGTTCGGGGCCACCTACCCCCGCGCCTACCAGGCGCCGCAGGACCTCGAAGGGCTCGCCACCGCGCCCGGCGCGATCAAGGGCGTCACGCTCGCCGACAACGCCGCGCACCTGATCGGGGTCCTGGAGCGGGCCAAGCGGAACGGTCCCGTGATCCTCGTCTCCCACAGCCGCGGCGGCGTCACGGCCACCGCCGCGGCCAACGCGCGGCCGGACCTGATCGACCGCATCGTCTACGTCGCGGCCTGGTGCCCGGTCGAGCTCGACGTCAACGACTACTACGCCGAGCCGGAGATGGCCACGGTCGACGCCGCCTCCCTGGGCCTGGCGGCGGTCGGGAACCCGGCCGAACTCGGCCTGCTCCGCGTCAACTTCCGCACCGCGGACCCGGACGCCCTCGCGGCGTTCAGGGCGGCCTTCCTCGCCGACGGCACCGACGAGGAGCTCCTGGCCTTCCTCAACACCTTCCAGCCCGACGAGAACCTGGACGCCGGCACCTCCGCCGACCGGGCGCAGGCCGCGACCTGGGGCCGCGTCCCGAAGACCTACGTCCGCCTGGCCGACGACGCGAGCATGCCGCTGGCCCTGCAGGACCGGCTGATCCGCGAGGGCGACGCGCTGACGCCGGACAACCCGTACGACGTCCGCACGCTCCCGAGCAGCCACCTGAAGTGGCTGGTCGACCCGGCGCCGGCGGCCCGGGTCCTGGGGGAGCTCGCCGGGGAGCTCGCCGGGCGGCCCTGACGGCGACCGATGAGTTCTCCCGGCGGGGGGAGTCTCCCCACCGTTGTCGACGGCACAGGAGAGACACGTGACCCAGCTGCTGAGAGTCCAGAACTTCAACGTCTCGAGCGACGGCGTCGGAGCCGGTGAGAACCAGAGCCTCGATCGCCCGTTCGGGGACGCCGACCGCCCCGAGAGGCTGTTCTCCTGGGCGGGGGCCACGGCGAGCTGGCCCATGCGCACCGACCCCGGGGGCAGCCGGGGCCTGGACGACTACTTCACGCGGGACTTCGCGCGCAACATCGGCGCCGAGATCATGGGCCGCAACAAGTTCGGGCCCCAGCGCGGGCCCTGGCAGGACCACGAGTGGCGCGGCTGGTGGGGGGACGAGCCCCCGTTCCGCACCCCGGTGTTCGTCATGACCCACCACGAGCGTCCGTCGTTCACGCTCGGCGACACCACGTTCCACTTCGTCGGCGGCGACCCGGCGACGGTGCTGGAACTGGCGCGGGAGGCCGCGGACGGCAAGGACGTCCGGCTCGGCGGCGGGGTCACCACCGTCCGGCAGTTCCTCGACGCCGACCTCGTCGACACCCTGCACGTGGCGGTCTCGCCGGTGGAGCTCGGGTCCGGCCTGCGGCTCTGGGAGTCGCCCGACGAACTGCTCGACCGGTTCCACCTGGAGGTCGTGCCCAGCCCGAGCGGCGTGACGCACCACCTGTTCTGGCGGAGGTGACCGGCTCCCGGGACCGGCCCCGGGAGGCGGGACGACCTGCCCCCCGGGGCCCGGCGTCCAGGTGAGCCGCGATGCGGGCACCCGTCCGGGCGCTGTCCTCGAACGGGTGCCCCCGCGTGCCCGCCGCCCGGGCGGCCTCGACGTCGGCCGCGACGTCGTCGACGAAGGGGCGGTCCTCGTCGTCGGCGGCCCGGCGGGGCCGGGAACGACGGCTCGGCCGAACCCGCCGCGCGTCGATCGGTGCCGCGTCCGGGGCGGGGGAGCGGCGGGCTAGTCGCCCGGGAAGGCGATGCGCAGGTCCCCGTCCGTGCGGCACCGCAGGCCCCAGGCCGACAAGGCCGTCACGACCTCGCGCTCGGCGCTCCCCGGCCGGGCGAGGTCCGCGCCCTCCGGCTCCCGCACCGTCCTGTCCACCGCCTCGCCGCGCAGCACGGTGTCCCCGTAGGGGGCGACGGCGGTCAGGGTGGGCAGCCGGTGCCGGCCCGGTTTGTCGAGGGCCGTCCCGAACGCGTCGTCGACGACCATCCGCTCCAGCGTCCCCGCCGCGGGGCGCGGCCCGGGGGCGCGTCCCGTCCGGGACGCCGGGGCCCCGCGCCGGAGTTCGACGACGAGCGTCATCCGGTCCCCCCGTCCGGTCGTGCCGGGCCGTGTCCGGCCCGTCCGGGGACCGATCCTCCACGGTTCGCGGGGAGCGGACCGGGCGGGGAGCGGACCGGGAGTTAATTGCGTATCCGTAGGTGCCCCCCTCCGGATGGTTGCTCCCCGGGGACGCCCGTAGGTTCCTGCCACCGATGCGACGGGCGCTCGTCACGGGGAGTTCAGCGGGACCGCGCCCGGTGCTCCGGTCGTGCCGTCCGCGCCCCCCACCAGGCCGCCACCTCCCCTGCACCACACCCCGTGCGGCCTGACGCGGACGGCCCGCATTGTCATGAGCAGAACCAATCGTCGGCACCGCACGTCCGGTGCCGGCTCGCGAAAGGCAGCCCCACCTTGAACGGTTCCAGGCGCCTGCGCATATCCCTGCTGGCGGTGACGACGGCCGCGCTCCTCGGCACGGGCATGACGCCGGTCATCGCGGCTCAGGGCGACCGGCCCGCCCCGGCCATCACCCCGAGCCGCGTCGAGTCGCTCATCAAGAGCAACGCCCGCGCCCTGGCCGGCACCTGCTCCGGCGGCTGCGGCCACGGTCTGGCGGACGCGGGTCGCACCCTGAGCGCGATGGGCGGCGGCACCACCCCGGACCCGGAGCCCGGAGGGCAGGTCTTCACCGACTCCGACAACTGGAGCATCCCGGACGGTGACGGCCGCTACGTCTACTCGAACGTCACCGTGAGCGGCGTCAGCGGCTCCGCCCCCGCCGGCCTCAGGGTCTCCGTGGACATCAAGCACACCTACCGCGGTGACCTGAAGGTCCAGCTCGTCGCCCCCGACGGCGACGTGTGGACGCTGAAGAACACCAGCGCCTACGACAGCGCCGACGACGTCATCGGGACGTACACGGTCAACGCCTCCTCCGCCCCCGCGTCCGGCACCTGGCAGCTGCGGGTGACCGACGTCTACTTGGGCGACACCGGCTACGTCGACTCCTGGAGCCTGACCTTCTGACGGGTACTGCCACGGCGCTCCAGGTGAGGAGGGGGCCCGCCGACGCCGAGAGGCCGTCGGCGGGCCCTTCGCCGCACTAGCGTGGAGCTCATGACGACTCCTGCGGATGTGCAGAACGTACGAGACCCCGAGCTGCCCGGGCGGCTGCTGACCGTCGAGCGGGACGCGCTGATCCCGTTGCTGCGGGCGCGGGGCGACGCCGACTTCGCGCTGCCGGTCGCCGCCTGTCCGGGGTGGACGGTGCGGGACGTGCTGGCGCACTGCTCGGCCGCGTTCACGCGGGTGCTGGAGAGGAGGTTCGAGAAGGGGGTGTTCTCCCCCGAGTCCAACGACCGGGACATCGCCGAGCGGGCCGACTGGACGAACGCCCGGGTCCTCGACGAGCTGGAGCGCGGGATGACCGAGGTCGGGCCGGTGATCGCGAAGGCGGGCGGGGCGCTGGACGTCCTCGCGCTGGGCGAGTGGGTGCACGCCGGGGACGTGCGCGAGGCGTTCGGGGAGCCGGGCGCGTACGCGGGCGCCGGTCTGCCGTACGCGCTCGGCCTGCTGGCCCAGGTCACCTCCCTGAAGGGCCATCTGCCGCTGCACGCCGACCTCGACGACGCCGACGAGCCGCTGCGGCTGGGCGACGCCTCGGGGGAGCGGCCCCCGGCGCGCTACATCGGGGACGGGCCGACGCTGGTGCGGCTGTACGCGGGGCGGCCGGTGGACGGTGCCGGGTACGAGCTGGCCGGGGTGGAGGCGGCGGAGCTGAACATCTTCGGCGGCTGATCCGAGAGACGGGGGGCTCGGGCGGGTGAGCGGGGCGTAGTCTTGGATTGGACTAGACCTGTAGAGACGACGAGCCCGACGAATGGGGTCCCATGAGCAAGCGTGCAGTCCTGGAGGTGATCGCCCTCGACGTCGAGGACGCGGTCGCCGCCCAGGCCGGAGGTGCGGACCGCCTCGAACTGGTCACCGACATGGCGGCCGACGGGCTCACCCCGTCGGCCGGGACCGTCGCCGGGATCCGCGGGTCCGTCGACCTCCCGCTGCGGGTGATGCTGCGGCTGGCGGACGGGTTCGCGGCGGGCGACGTCGACCGGCTGGTGGGCGCCGCGTGCGCGATGCGCGAGGCCGGGGCGGAGGAGTTCGTGCTCGGGTTCCTCGACGCGGACGGCGGGGTGGACCTCGACGCGGTCGAGCGGATCGTCGGCGAGCTGGACGGATGCCGGTGGACCTTCCACCGCGCGATCGACCGCGCCGCCGACCGGGACGCCCTGCGCAAGCAGCTCGACGGCCTGCCCGGTCTCGACACCTACCTCACGGCGGGCTCCCCGGCCGGCGTCGACGACGGCCTCCCCACGCTGTGCGCCGAGGCGGGCCGGCGCGGGGAGCCCGGGTACGAGCAGCAGGTGCTGGTGGGCGGCGGCCTGCGCCTGGAGCACGTGCCCGCGCTGCTGGGGGCCGGCATCGACGGCTTCCACATCGGCGGGGCGGCCCGGCCGGACGGCTGGGACGGACCGGTCTCGGCACGGGCCGTCGCCCGGTGGCGCCGGGCGGTGGACGGGGACTGACGGGACCCCTCCGGCGGCGGGACGGGGCCGGGTCAGCCCAGCTGCTCCGGCAGCGGGGCCGTGTGCGTCACGATCAGGCCGGAGACCGCTCGGGTCAGGGCCACGTACAGGCGGCGCAGGCCGGTGCGTTCGTCGGGTTCGCCGTCGACCACGGCCCGGGGCTCGTCCAGGACCACGTAGTCGTACTCCAGGCCCTTCGCCAGGGACGCCGGGACCAGGGTCAGCCGGGTGTCGTGCGTCGTCTCCTCGCCGGGGGCGACCGAGGAGACCCCGGCGGCCGTCAGCTCCCCGGCCAGCTCCGGGATCCGGGCGTCCGCGGCGATCAGGCCGACCGAGCCCTCGTGGCGCAGCAGCTCGCGGCAGGCGGCCACCACGTCGCCGGCCCCCTCGACCCGGCGGACCTCGAAGAGGCCCGGGTTCTCGCGGATCGACGCCACCGGGGTCAGCCCGGGCGCGATGTGCGGGAGCAGCCGGGAGGCGTACGCGATGACGTCCGTCGGGACGCGGAAACCGGCCGTCAGCTCCTCGACCACCGCGTCCGGCTTGCCCAGGTGGGCCAGTGCCTCCTCCCAGCTGCGGGTCGCCCACGGGGTGGTGCCCTGGGCCAGGTCGCCCAGGACGGTCGCCGATCCGGTCGTGCAGCGGCGGCCCACCGCCCGGTACTGCATGGGGGACAGGTCCTGCGCCTCGTCGAGCACCACGTGCCCGAGGGAGTGCGTGCGCCGGACGAGATCGGCCGCCTCGTCGATCAGCACCGCGTCCGCCGCCGACCACTTCGCCGACTTCACCGAGCGCGCGGGCTTCGTCCAGAGGATCGCCTTCTGCTCCTGCTCGTCGAGCAGCCCCTCCGCGTGTTCGGCGAGGAACTCCGCGTCGCCCAGCAGCCGCAGCACCAGCTTCGCCGGGTCGACGGCCGGCCAGACCGCCTTCACCGCCGCCTTCACCGCTCCGTTGCGCGCCACCGCGTCCTGCACCCGGTCGTCCGGCGCCTCCCCGGCCCGCTCCATCTGCACCAGCACCGCGTGCGCGATGCGCTGCGGCAGCGCCTCGCGGGCGGCGCCGTAGCGGATGTCGCGCTCCAGCAACTGGCGGACGATGTCCTCCAGTTCGTACGCCGGAACCCGCCAGCGGCGCGAGCCGCGCACGACCACGACCGGCTCGGTGGGCATCGTCACGTGCGCGTAGAGGGCCCGCCGCAGCACCTCGGCCATCCGGGCGTCGCCCTTGACGAGCGCCGCCGCGGCGTCGTCCGTCCCGCGCACCTCGACGTGCGCCACCAGGTCGCCCACGGTGGCCTGCGCGACCGTCAACTCGCCCAGCGCCGGGAGCACCTGCTCGATGTAGTGCAGGAAGGACCGGTTCGGCCCGACGACCAGCGTGCCGGTGCGGGCCAGCCGCTCGCGGTGGGCGTACAGCAGATAGGCCACCCGGTGCAGGCCGACGGCGGTCTTCCCGGTCCCGGGGCCTCCCTGCACGCACACGCTGCCCGCCAGCCCGGACCGCACGATCTCGTCCTGCTCGGGCTGGATCGTGGCGACGATGTCCCGCATCGGGCCGACGCGCGGACGCTCGATCTCCTGCTGGAGCAGCTTGCTGGTGGTCGCCGCCTCGGTGGGGTCGGACAGGTGCTCGTCCTCGTACGCGGTGAGGGCGCCGCCGGTGTAGCCGAAGCGGCGGCGCAGCGCGACGTCCATCGGGTCCTTCCCGGACGCCCGGTAGAACGGCTGCGAGACCGGCGCCCGCCAGTCGATCACCATCGGGTCGCCGTCCGCGTCGTGCACGTGGCGGCGCCCGATGTAGAACTGCTCGCCCTCGGCCCCCTCCGTCCGCTCCGATCCCGGCGCGTGCAGGTAGTCGAGCCGGCCGAAGAACAGCGGGGTGTCACTGAGGTCGGCCAGCGCCTTGACGCGCTCCTCGATCTGGCGCTCCAGCACGGCCGCGTTGACCCAGTTCGCGGTGACGTCGCTGATGTCGAGGGACTCGACGTCCTCGCGCATCGCGCGCAGCGCGGCACGGGACGCGGCGAGGTGGGCGCGCTCGCGGGAGAGGGGGTCGTGGCCGGCTGCGGGCTCGACGGGGTCGTCTGCGGACATGGGCGCGGACACAGGGGTGCCTCCGGGAACCTGCTGGGATGGCTGCGGGATGCCGGCCGGTTTCCGTCCGGACGGCGGCGCTCCGTGAGGGGAGGCGGGCAAGAGCGGAGATTCTAGGACGTCCGGCCGACGGGGTCCAAACGGTTTTCGCCCCGGACGGGGTGGGCGCGGCGGGCGCGCGGCCGCGCCCGCCGGTCAGCGCGTACCGGGCGAGCCGTGCGCCGTCCGGGCGCCGGGAGCGTCGGCCGGCCGCCGCGCGGATCCCGTGGTCAGCGAGGCGAGCAGGGCCAGCCGTTCGGCGTCCCCGGTGCCCGGCGCGGCGTGGTAGGCGGCGAGCATCAGGCCGTCGGGGCCGTCGACGTCCAGCTTGGACAGGGTCAGGCTCAGCTCGCCGACCTGGGGGTGGTTCATCCGGATCGGCTTGTCGACGACCGGCCGCACGTCGTGGCGCGCCCACACCTTCCGGAACTCGGCGCTCGCCAGCGAGAGTTCGCCGACGAGCCGGACGACCCGCGGGTCGTCGACGTCGGACCCGAGCCGCCGGCGGAAGACGGCGACGCACTGGGCCGCCGTGCGGGACCAGTCCGCGTGCAGGGCCCGCTCGGCGGGATCGAGGAAGAACGAGCGGAGCCGGTTCTCCCCCACCCGCACGCTCGGGACCAGCGCGGAGGCGAGCGGGTTGACCGCGATCACGTCGAGGGTCCGGTCCGTCACGAACGCCGGCAGCCCGATCGACTCCAGGAGCTGTGCCGTGGCCGGCGGGACGGACGGGCGCCGGGACGGCCGGCGGCGGGCCCGGGGCCGGGGCGCGGCGAGCTGGTGGAGGTAGGCCGTGGCGGTGTCGTCGAGCCGGAGCACCCGGGCGAGCGCGTCGAGGACCTGCGCCGACGGATTGCGGTCGCGGCCCTGCTCCAGCCTCAGGTAGTAGTCGGAGCTGATGCCGGCGAGCATGGCGACCTCCTCGCGGCGCAGCCCCGGCACCCGGCGTATTCCGTGCGCCGGCAGCCCCATGTCCGCGGGCGTCACCAGCTCCCGGCGCGCCCGGAGGTAGTCACCGAGCCGGTTCTCCTCAGACATGCGTTCCATCGTAGGCGCGCGGGGCGGCTCGTCCCTGTCCCTGTCACTCCCAGGATCGGCGGGGACCTGGGCGGGCCGGCCGCCGGCGTGGACGGTGGGGGCATGAACACTCGGACGACACCTCTTCCCGGCGGCACCTGGACGATGGGCGACCTGACCGTCACCCGGTTCGGATACGGGGCCATGCAACTGGCGGGCCCGGGCGTGATGGGACCGCCGGCCGACCACGACGGCGCGCTCGCGGTGCTGCGCGAGGCCGTGCGCCTCGGCATCACCCACATCGACACCGCCGACGCCTACGGGCCGCACGTCACCAACCGGCTGATCCGCGAGGCGCTGCACCCCTACCCCGATTCACTGCACGTCGTCACCAAGGTCGGCGCGCACCGCGACGCCGGGGGCGGCTGGCCCCCGGCCCGGGAGCCGGACGACCTGCGCCGGTCCGTCCACGACAACCTGGAGAACCTCGGCGTCGAGACGCTGGACCTGGTGAACCTGCGGCTCGGCGACGCCTCGGGGCCCCGGCCGGGCTCGCTCGCGAAGGCGTACGAGACCCTCGTCGAGCTCCAGCAGCAGGGCCTGATCCGCCACCTCGGCCTGAGCAACGCGACCGCCGACCAGATCGCCGAGGCGCAGGCCATCGCCCCGTTCGTCTGCGTGCAGAACCACTACAACCTCGCCCACCGCCAGGACGACGACCTCGTCGACCGGCTCGCCGAACAGGGCGTCGCCTACGTGCCGTTCTTCCCCCTCGGCGGTTTCACGCCCCTGCAGTCCGCCACGCTCTCGGACGTGGCCGCCCGGCACGGCGTCCGCCCGCTGTCGGTCGCCCTCGCCTGGCTGCTGCACCGGTCGCCGAACATCCTGCTGATCCCCGGGACCTCGTCGGTGGCGCACCTGCGGGAGAACGTCGCCGGCGCGGGCCTCACCCTGTCCGGGGAGGACCTCGCCGCACTCGACACGATCGGCCGCTGAGCGCCCGGCGCGGGCCGGGGCACCGGCCCACCGGCCGGGGCCCCGGTCCCTCGGGCGGGCCCCGCGGCGCCCCTAGGGGACATCCCGTCCTGCCCGAGGGGGACGGCTCGTCCCGGAGGCGTACGCGCGGGCCGTGCGGACCGGGTCTTCGGACCGATGTCCGCCGCCCGCCCGAAGAGTCACCCTGGAGGTATGAGCGCAGCGACTATCCACCCGGCCCCGCAGCCGGTCCGGCCGACCGGCGCCACACCGATCCGGGGCAGCAGCCGGCACCGCCTCGGCGACGCCCTGCACGCCGTGAGAGTGTTCCTCGGCGCCGCCTTCGACGTGGTCGTCCTCGGCGAGTACGGCGAGGAGGCGGGCGTCCGCCACAGGTGACGCCCGCACCCGACACCCGCGCCGACGCCCACGGCCCCGCCCGTGCGGGTTGAGTACGCGGACGCGTGCCGGGCTGAGTACCCGCGCCGGTGCGCCGGCCGCCGCCGGGCGGCTTCACTGGCCGCATGAGCCCTCACGGCCGTACGAGCCCCCACCGCCTCGCCGCCCCCGCGCCGTCCCTCCGGCCGCACCCGGCCGGCCGGGACCGCCGCGCCTGGGTGGCGCCCGCCGTCGCGACCGCGCTCCTGACGGTCCTGGGACCGTTCGCGGTGCTGCTCGGCGGGCTGTCCGCCATGGCGACGGACAATTGCGGCCCCGACGACTGCTCGCAGGCGCTGACGACCTCCCTGACCCTGATCTACGGCACCCTCTTCTACGGCGGCGTCTTCACCTTCTGCGCCTGGCTCACCGCCTGGCTGCTCCCCTGGAAGCCCCGCTGGTCGGTGCCGCGCGCCTGGGCGGCCGCCGCCTCGGTGCTGCCGCCGCTGTTCGTCCTGGCGCTGGTCCTCAACCTCCCCGAGGGGTGACGGACCTCCCCCCGGGGAGGCGGGGGGCCCGCTCGGCCCCGCCCGCTCAGCCCTCGGCGAGGACCTCGTCCGCGTCCACGATCCGGTACGCGTACCCCTGCTCCGCCAGGAACCGCTGGCGGTGCGCCGCGAAGTCCTGGTCGACGGTGTCCCGGGCGACCACGGAGTAGAAGTGGGCCTGGTGCCCGTCGGCCTTGGGCCGCAGCACCCGGCCGAGTCGCTGCGCCTCCTCCTGCCGCGACCCGAAGGTGCCCGACACCTGGATGGCCACCGTCGCCTCCGGCAGGTCGATCGAGAAGTTCGCGACCTTGGACACGACCAGGACGTTGATCTCCCCCTCCCGGAACGCGTCGAACAGCTTCTCCCGCTGGGCGTTCGACGTCTCGCCCTTGATCACCGGTGCGTCCAGGTGCTCGCCCAGCTCGTCGAGCTGGTCGATGTACTGCCCGATGACGAGGATCTGCTGGCCGGCGAAGCGCCGGACGAGCGCCTCCGTCACCTTCCGCTTGGTGGCGGTCGTCGCGCAGAACCGGTACTTCTCCTCCGTCTCCGCGGTGGCGTACGCCAGCCGCTCGGAGTCGGTGAGGTTGACCCGGACCTCCACGCAGTCGGCCGGGGCGATGTAGCCCTGTGCCTCGATCTCCTTCCACGGCGCGTCGAACCGCTTCGGACCGATCAGCGAGAACACGTCCGACTCGCGGCCGTCCTCGCGCACCAGCGTCGCCGTCAGACCGAGCCGCCGCCGCGCCTGCAGGTCCGCCGTGAACTTGAAGACGGGGGCGGGCAGCAGGTGCACCTCGTCGTAGAGGATCAGGCCCCAGTCCCGGGAGTCGAACAGCTCCAGGTGGGGGTAGACGCCCTTCCGCCGGGTCGTCAGCACCTGGTAGGTGGCGATGGTGACGGGGCGGATCTCCTTCTTCGTCCCGCTGTACTCGCCGATCTCGTCCTCGGTCAGCGAGGTCCGCTTCACCAGCTCGTGCTTCCACTGCCGGGCCGAGACGGTGTTGGTGACCAGGATCAGCGTGGTGGACTTCGCCTGCGCCATCGAACCGGCGCCGACCAGCGTCTTGCCCGCGCCGCAGGGGAGGACGACCACGCCGGAGCCGCCGTGCCAGAAGTTCTCCACGGCCTGCTTCTGGTACGGCCGCAGCGCCCAGCCCTCCTCGCGCAGCTCGATCGGGTGCGCCTCGCCGTCCACGTACCCGGCGAGGTCCTCGGCGGGCCAGCCCAGCTTCAGCAGCGCCTGCTTGATCTGTCCGCGCTCCGAGGGGTGCACGACGACGGTGTCCGGGTCGATGCGGGCGCCGACGAGGGGGGTGATCCGCTTCGAGCGCAGCACCTCCTCGAGCACCGGCCGGTCGGTCGTGGTCAGGACGAGGCCGTGCGCCGGGTGCTTGAGCAGGCTGAGCCGGCCGTAGCGGTCCATCGTGTCGGCGATGTCCACGAGCAGCGCGTGCGGCACCGGGTAGCGGCTGTACTGCACCAGCGCGTCGACGACCTGCTCGGCGTCGTGGCCGGCCGCCCGCGCGTTCCACAGGCCGAGCGGGGTCACCCGGTAGGTGTGGATGTGCTCGGGCGCCCGCTCCAGCTCGGCGAACGGCGCGATGGCACGACGGCAGTCGTCGGCCTGCTCGTGGTCGACCTCGAGGAGCAGGGTCTTGTCGGACTGGACGATGAGCGGACCGTTCACGCGCGGCTGCCTTTCTGCTGACGGGCCCGGTACGGGCACAGCACGGCCAAACGTCCAGTCTGCCCGACGGCCCGCGTCCGGTGCCCCGGGCGGACCGGACCACTTCGGCGCGGGCGGCGTGAGGTTGTTCACCAGCGGCCCCCCTTCCCCGGCGGGCGGGGCGGGGCGGGGCGGGGCGGGAACGGGGACGGGCCGGTCCCGGGGACGGGGACCGGCCCGCGACGAACGCGAGAACGGAGAGTGTCAGACCGTGGGACGTGTCAGAAGGTCACGCCTCCACCGAGGTCGATGCCGACCGCGGCGGCCTCGGCGGCGAGCACTCCGAGCAGCGCGACGGTGGACGTCAGAACGGCGGCGGCACGACGAACGGCACGCATGAGGACTTCCTTTCTGTTGCGCGCGAACGGGCTCCGGCGGTCTCCGGCCCCGTTCAGGACACCCGGTGGCTGCCCAGCGGCCCGCGGCGCGATGCGGACGCGCCGCGAACCTCGCTCGTCAGGTGGAACGGCCCGGCGTGGCGCGCATGAAGTCCGCCGTACACCCGAAAGGGTCAGCCCTCGTCGTCCGCGAGTTCGGCGACCCCGGTGATCCGGTGCAGCGGGTACGTCCGCACCCCGTCGGCGGTGTGGTCGTACGCCGTGACGAAGCCGCCCTCCACCCGGACCGGGGCGATCACGCGCTGGCTCGCCGCGCCCTCGGCGTTGACGTAGCCGATCCACAGCGCCTCGCCGGTGAGGACGGCGGCCTGCAGGGTGGCGAGGGTCTCGGCGGCCCCGGTGCGCGGCAGTCCGTCGTTCCCGGCCCGGTCCCCGGCCGTGGGCCTGCGCGGGGCGGTGGCGGCGAGGTCGCCGGCGCGGACGGCCCGGACCGCGGCCGCGAGCAGGGTGTCGTCGGGGACCGGCGGCCCGTCCGGGACCGGCTCGGGCGCCGAGCGCGGCGGGGTGCGGCGGGCGTCGGCGCGCGTGATCAGGACGTCGCCCTCGGCGGACTCGGCGGCCGGCGCGAACCCCATCGCGCGCAGCCCCTCCAGCAGCCCGGCCGGGTCGGCCTGCGCGGCCAGCACGGTCGGCGCCAGCCGGCGCAGCCCCAGCCCGGCGGCCCGCTTGTCGGCGAGGATCTCGCCGAGCACCGCGTCGTCGTCGCAGCGCACGTACGCCGAGGCGGCGCCCACCCGCAGGTGCCCGTGCCGGCGGGCCACGTCGTCGATGAGGTACGCCAGCGGCTGCGGCACCGGCGTGCGGGAGTGCGCGGCGAGGAAGGCGTGCAGGTCGGCGGCGGTCCGCCCGGCGTCCAGGGCGCGGCGCACCGAGCCGGGCGTGAACCGGTAGACGGTCGCGCCGCCCTTCGACTCCACGTCCGCCAGCACGCCCAGCACGTCGGCGAGCGGCCGCTGCAGGGGACCCGGCGCCACCGCCGTCAGGTCGGCCTGGAGGAGCACGTGGTCCAGCGGCTCGGGCAGCAGCGGCGCGAGCAGGCGGGCGGCGGCAGCGGCGGCGGTGGCCTGCTCGGCGGGGGAGAGCGGGACCGGCGGCGGGGCGGGCCGGTGGTGGACGGGCAGC
The DNA here is from genome assembly GCF_014203535.1 of Streptomyces griseomycini. Taxonomy (GTDB): domain Bacteria; phylum Actinomycetota; class Actinomycetes; order Streptomycetales; family Streptomycetaceae; genus Streptomyces; species Streptomyces griseomycini. The sequence goes on along the minus strand of NZ_JACHJI010000007.1, from coordinate 313,039 downwards.
TTGTCGCCCGGCCCCTCGGGTTCCGCCTCCGGACGCCGGGGCGCGGGCGCCCCGAGCAGGGCCCGCCCGTGCGCGGACAAGGCGCCGCGCCCGGTGATCCCCAGCATCTCGGCCTCGTCGAGGGTCCACCGGGCGAGCCGCGACCGCAGATCGTCCCCGTCGCCGTCCCCCGCGGGGCCGCCGGCCGGGGAGCCGCCCGCGCCTTCCGCCGCCGGTGAGTGCCCTGCGCCGGGCCCCCTCTCGGCCGGTGAGCCTCCCGGACCACGCCCGCCCTCGCCCGCGGCGACACCCGCGACGCCGCCCCGGGCGCCGCGCAGGGGGCGTTCCCACCGCAGCCGGGCCAGCACCGACCCGGGAACCGGAGCGGCCCCCTCCGACAGCCCGGCCAGCAGCGCCAGCACCCGGTGCCGCACCTCGGGCGCCACCGACCGGTCCAGCCCCGGCCCCAGCGCCGACAGCGGACGGTCCTTCGCGTCCCGCCCGCCGACCAGCCCGGACGTCCGGGTCGCCGCCAGCCACGCCGTCGCCAGCCGCGTCCAGCGCTCGGCGGCCGGCCGCTCGCGCCACTCGTCGTACGCCGGGGTCGCCGCGTACCGTTCGTCCGCCTCCCCGTCGGAGGCCAGCAGCCCGGCGGCGTAGGCGAGTTCCACCCAGAAGGCGGCCACCGGCTCCGGCACGTCCAGGGCGACGGCGGTCCGCTTCAGGTCCCGCACGCTCAGGCCCCCGGCCCGCAGCACCGCCGGACCGCCCTCGTCCCAGTCCTTCAGCAGATCCTCGACGGTCGTCAGCGCCGCGTACGCCTGCCCGGCCGCCGTCGCGTCCACGACCTGGGGACGGTGGGTCGTGGCGGCCTCGACGGGCGGCGGCACCGGCTCCGGCACGCGGTGCGCGCGCCCGCCCCGCAGGTGCAGGGCGACCTCGCGCGGCAGGACGACCGTCCCGGGCGCCGTCGGCAGCAGCAGCCCCCGGTCCAGCAGCCAGCGCAGCCGGGCCGCGGGATCGGCGGTGACCTGCCCGTACGGCGGGCCCCAGACCAGCCGGTCCAGCACCTCCACGGACTCGTGCGGCGCCTGGTCGAGCAGCGCGGCCATCCGCGTCCGGTCGGTGAACAGGGCGCCGAGGGAGGCGACGGCGGAGACGGAGTCGTGCGTGGACGGCAGCCCCGCCGTCGCCACGATCTCCTGGATCCGCCCCGGCGACATCCCGGCGGTGGCCTCCCGCACCGAGGGGCCGAGCCCGGTGGGCGACGGGTGCTGCGGCGACGGCGACAGCAGCTCGCGGGCGGTGCGGACCAGCCGCAGCCGGTCGTCGCCGCCCCACACCAGGGCCTGTTCGCGCAGGGTGCCGAGCGCGTGCGGCAGCGCGGCGGCGACCGCCGGATCGCCGTCGTCGCCCGCCAGCAGCCCGAGCAGCTCCTCGTACGTCGCCGGGTCCGCCGCCACGGCCAGCGCCTGGGCCGTCTGCAGCGCGAACCGGTCCAGCCGTTCCAGCGCCCGGACGACCGAGGCCCGGGTGCCGGCCCGGGTGGCGAGCTGGGTGAGGTCGGTGGGCACGGGCGTGACGAGGTCCGGACGGCTGCGCAGGAGCGCGGCCAGGGAGGCGTCGTCCCGCCCCCGAAGGGCCTCCGCGAGGGAACGGGGGGCCGTCGCGGGCTTCTCCTCGGTGCTCATCCGCCTCACGGTAGCGGGTGGGTGCGCCGGTGCGGGGCGTGGAGTTGGGACGGCCGGCCGGACTCGCGGTACGGTCGTCGGTGCCGTCGTGCGACGGGCGCCCCCAACGCATCCGTCCCGGAGGGGACTTCGTGGGTATCGAGAGTGACCAGGTCGTCTACGAGTACCTGAGCCGCGTCGGCGACGTGGCGCAGCGGCGGCAGCTGCCGTCGGCGGCCCGCATGCGCCTGGTCGCCGGACTGCGCGACGAGATCGACCGGCGCCGCGCGAAGGCGGTGGTGGACTCCCCCGCCGCCGTCCGCCGCATCATCTCCCGCCTCGGCACCCCGGACGAGGTCGTCGCGGCGGCCACGGACACCGCCGCCGGTTCCGGCGCGAGCGCGCCCGCGGCCCCGCCCGCCGCCGTCCCGGTCCAGCGGGACCGCGAACCGGCCGGCGGGTCCGGCGACCGCCGCAAGGGCGTCCTGCGCCGTGTCGTCCCCGGCCCCCGCCCGGCCGAGGGGCGGCCGGGTCCGGCCCCCTCCGGGGCCGGGGTGCCCTCCCCGCCGCACCGGGCCGGCACGGACGAACTCGGGGACGGCGCCGACCGGCCCGACTGGTGGCGGACGGACGACAGTCCCTTCGGCGTCGGCGACGAGGTGCCCGGCTTCGTGGGCGGCGTAGAGATCCCGGAACTGCTCAGGCCCCCGCGCCCGGGGGAGGCGCCGCAGGACACGGAGGGGACCGGGGGGCCCGGGGGCTCCGGGGGGACGTACCCCGACGCGGCCGAGGCGCCCGCGGCCGACCCCGAGGCCCCCGCCCGCCGCCGCCTCCTGCGCCTCCCCTCCGGCGGCTGGAACAACCCCCTGCTCCTGACCGCCGCGGGCCTGCTGGTCGTGGGCGCCGCGCTCGGCAACTGGTTCGCCCTGATCCTCGGCTGGCTCATCGCCTACGCCTCCCGCCGCCTGACCCGGGCGGAGGTGAAGTGGGCGGTCGTCGTCCTCCCCGGCCTCGCGGTCGCGGGCGGCGTCCTCTGGCTCTGGGGCAGGACCGAGGGCCGCTGGGGCACGCCCATCCCCGACGGCCGCATGAACGACGCCGTCTCCGAGGCCTGGCCCTGGGTGGTCCGGGGCGCGGCCCTCGCCTCGGCCCTGTTCCTGGTCTGGCGCTCCCAGCGCCGACGGTAGCCCGCCCCGCCCCGTCCCCCGCCCCGGGACCTCGCCCCGGGGCCGGTGCCACCGCAGGGCGGGAACGGCCCGGCGGCCTCCCGGCCGGGCGGTCAGGGGGGCACGGCGGCTTCGGCCCGGTGGTCTCCGGCCGGGTGCGCCTCGGCGGGCCCGTCCCGGCGCGGCCGCTCTTCGGGCGTCCGGCTCCCCGGCCCGGTGGACGGACCGGCGGGGGGCCGGTCCGTTCGTCGTACCGGGTGGGCACAATGGCCCATATGGCCTTCACGACCCCGCCCCCGTCGCCCCTGCCCGTGTCCGCGCCCACCGTCGGGTTCGACCTCGACATGACGCTCATCGACTCCCGGCCCGGGATCCGCGCCTGCTACCGGGCGCTGGCCGAGCGGACCGGGACGTACATCGACGCCGACCTGGCGGTCACCCGGCTGGGGCCGCCGCTCGTGGACGAGCTGATCAACTGGTTCCCGGCGGAGCGGGTCGAGGAGATGGCGGACCTGTACCGGGAGATGTACCCGACGACCGCGATCACCGCCACGCCCGCCCTGCCCGGCGCCCGCGAGGCGATCGCGGCGGTGCGGGAGGCGGGCGGACGGGCGATCGTCGTCACCGCCAAGTACGAGGCCAACGCCAAGCTGCACCTGGCCCACCTCGGCATCGAGCCCGACGCCGTGATCGGCGACCTGTGGGCCGAGCAGAAGGCGCTCGCGCTGCGCGAGCACGACGCGACCGTCTACGTCGGCGACCACGTGGGCGACGTGCGCGGCGCGCGGGCCGCCGGCGCGCTGTCGGTCGCGGTCGCCACCGGCCCGTGCGGCCCCGGGGAACTGCGCGAGGCCGGCGCGGACGTCGTCCTCGCCGGTCTGGCGGAATTCCCGCGGTGGTTCTCGGACTACCGCTCGGGCGACAGCGCGGCCCGCGCCTGACGGCGTCCCGCCGCGACCGAGCGCAGCACGCCCGCGCCGGCCATCAGGAATCCGACGGCCATGAACATGCTCAATCCGAACATGTACGTCGGGAAAGGCGTCGTTCCGAGGAACAGCGGGGCCACCGTGACCAGAGTGGCCACGGCGCCGATGAAGAAGACGATGGCACCGGTACGGACCAGGCCGTCACCGGGCGCGGCGGAATTCGCTTGGGTTTTGTCACGCACCGGACCAGGGTAGTTCCCAGCGCGAAGGAACAGCCGGGTGACGTCTTGTCTCCGGCCTGAAGACCATTAGCCTGGGAACCGGCGGGTCACCACGGCCCGCTTGAGTGCTATCAAGAGCCGTTTCATCAAGCAGTTTTCCCGACGAGTACGAGGACGAGGACAGACGTGCCCACCGGCAAGGTCAAGTGGTTCAACAGCGAGAAGGGCTTCGGCTTTCTCTCCCGCGACGACGGCGGTGACGTCTTCGTCCATTCCTCGGTCCTCCCCGCCGGAGTCGAGACGCTCAAGCCGGGGCAGCGCGTGGAGTTCGGCGTGGTCGCCGGCCAGCGCGGCGACCAGGCCCTCTCCCTGACCCTGCTCGACCCGACCCCGTCGGTCGCGGCGGCCCAGCGCAAGAAGCCGGACGAGCTGGCCTCCATCGTCCAGGACCTGACGACGCTCCTGGAGAACATCACCCCGCAGCTGGAGCGGGGCCGCTACCCCGACCGCGCCGCCGGCAAGAAGATCGCCGGCCTGCTCCGCGCGGTCGCCGACCAGCTGGACGTCTGAGCCGTTCCCTAGGGGAACCGCAGCGCGTCCGGGCCGAGGGGCGGCACCAGCCCCTCGGCCGCCGCACGGGTCAGCAGCCCCCGCACCGCCGCGTAGCCGTCCTCGCCGAGGTCGGCGGTGAACTCGTTGACGTACAGCCCGATGTGCTGGTCGGCGACGGCCGGGTCCATCTCCTGGGCGTGCTCCATGACGTACGGACGCGACGCCCCGGGGTCGTCCCAGGCCGCCCGCACGGACGTGCGGATCGCGTCGGCGAGCCGCGTCAGCGTCCCGGCGCCCAGCGACCGCCGGGCGATGATCGCGCCCAGCGGGATCGGCAGCCCGGTGGTGCGCTCCCAGTGCTCGCCCATGTCGGCGAGCCTGTGCAGTCCGTAGTTCCGGTAGGTGAAGCGCGCCTCGTGGATGACGAGCCCCGCGTCGACCTTCCCGTCCCGCACGGCGGGCATGATCTCGTGGAACGGCATCACCACGATCTCCCCGACCCCTCCGGGGACGACGTCCGCCGCCCACAGCCGGAACAGCAGGTACGCCGTCGACCGCTCGCTCGGCACGGCGACCGTGCGCCCCGTCAGGTCCGCTCCGGCCTCCCGGGTCAGCACCAGCGGCCCGCAGCCCCGCCCCAGCGCGCCCCCGCAGGGCAGCAGGGCGTAGTCGTCGAGGACGTACGGCAGCACCGCGTACGACACCTTCAGCACGTCGCGCTCGCCGCGCTCGGCCATGCCGTTGGTGACGTCGATGTCGGCGAAGGTCACGTCGAGGGCGGGCGCGCCGGGGACGCGGCCGTGGGCGAGGGCCTCGAAGACGAAGGTGTCGTTCGGGCAGGGGGAGTAGGCGATCTGCAGCCGCTGCTGCTCACGGGTGGTCATGGCGGTTCCAACTCTCCAGGACGGGGGCGAGCTTCCCGAAGCCCTCGGTGAGGGCGGCCAGGGCGTCGCCGATGCGCCAGGCGGCGCGGTCGCGCGGGCCGACGGGGTTCGACACCGCCCGCACCTCCAGCACGGGCACCCCGTGCGCGGCGGCGGCCTCGGCGACCCCGAAGCCCTCCATGGCCTCGGCGAGGGCGCGGGGATGGCGGGCGCGGAGCCCGGCGGCGCGGGCGGCGGTGCCGGTCACCGTCGACACGGTGAGCACGGTGCCGGTGAGCGCGCCGGCCGCCGCGGCGGCGTCCCGGACCAGGCCGGCCGGCGGACGGTGGGTGACGGTGCCGAAGCCGAGCTCGGTGACCGGCAGGAACCCGTCGGCGGTCTCCGCGCCCAGATCGGCCGCGGTGATCTCGTCGGCGACGACGAGCGAGCCCGGGGGCGCGTCGGGCGGGAAGCCGCCGGCGATCCCGGCGCTGACGACGAGGTCGTAGGGACGGCCGTCGAGGGCGGCCGCGGTGAGCGCGGTCGCGGTGGCGGCGGCGGCGAGGGCGGGGCCGACACCGGCGGCGAGGACGTCGGGGCCGACGGGGGCGCGCAGCAGGGTCGCGCCGGGCAGCGGCACCTCGAGCGGAGGTCCGGCGAACGCCTGCGCCACCGCGTCCCGTTCGACGGGGACCGCGGTGGCGACCAGGACGCGCGGCGCGGAGCGGGTCAGGAGTCCTCGTCCTTCTTCAGCCGGAAGGACCACAGGCCCGTGGCCTCGGTCTCGCCCGACTTGATCGACACCAGGGTGGAGTCGCCCTGCGCGCCGTACTGGGCGTTGAAGAACACGCTGCCCGGGACCGACTGGTACGTCTTGTGGATGGAGTCGGTCAGCGGCTGGCCGTTCATCAGGATCGTCCAGCCCTCGTCGGCGATCTCCGGGTCGACGCCGAACCGGACGGTCTCGCCCTCGGGATCGACGGAGATCTGCTCGATGTCCTTGTCCTTCAGGCACTTGTTCAGGTCGGCGGCCTTCACGGTCTCGTCCTCACCGCCGCAGGTGGCCTCGGAGCTCACCGACGAGCTGCCCACGGTGATCGTGGCCATCGGGGTCGGCTTGTCGCAGGCGGACAGGACGAGCAGTCCGGCGGATACGGCGCCGACGGCGGCGACGGCACGGCGGCGTCGCACGGCGCGGTGACTCATGGCGGCGGCGCCGCGGGGCAACGTGGTCATGGGCGAAGGCTATCGGGCACGCCCGGCCGTACCCCCACGTGGGGGTACGGCGTGGCCGGAGCGTTACGCCACACGCGGCCGTCCCGCGCTCCCGCGCCGGGCCGAGACGACCAGTCCGCGGACGGTGGCCAGCCAGCCCGCGGCGACGACGGCCGCCCCCACCGCGAGCCCCAGCGGGCCGATCAGCGGCATCGCGATGCCGATCGCCCCGCCCAGCACCCACGACATCTGCAGCAGCGTCTCGGACCGCGCGAACGCCGACGTCCGGACCAGTTCGGGCACGTCCCGCTGGATCAGCGCGTCCAGCGACAGCTTGGCCAGGGCGTGCGCGAACCCGGCGACCGCGGCCAGGCACGCCACCGGCACCGCGCCGAAGAACGCCGCGGCCGCAACCGCCGCGCCCGCCACACAGGCCACCACCGTCACGATGATGATCTCCGGGGCGCGGGACCTGAGCCAGGCCCCGACCGCCGTGCCGAGCGCGTTGCCCGTGCCCGCCGCCACGCCCACGACGCCGAGGAACACCGCGGCGCTCTGCCCGGTCATCGGGTGCTCGCGCAGCAGGAACGCGAGGAAGAAGATCAGGAAGCCGGACAGGCAGCGGAGGGAGGCGTTGGCGCCGAGGGCGTGGGTGACGGCCGGGCCGACCGTGCGCAGCCCGGGACGCCTGACCGCCTTGCGGTGCGGCCCGTGCAGGTGCTGTTCGTCGGCGGCGAGCAGCGCGGTGTCCTCGCCCTTGGCGGAGTCCACCACCGGCGGCAGCCGGAAGGACAGGAACACCCCCGTGACGAAGATCGCGAAGGCGCCGTACAGCGGCCAGCGGGGCCCGATCTGCTGCAGCCCCGCGCCGATCGGCGCGGCGATCCCGGTCGCCAGCAGCCCGCCGAGCGTGACCCGCGAGTTCGCCTTCACGAGGGAGAAGGCGGGCGGCAGCAGCCGCGGCACGACCGCGCTCCTGACCACCCCGTACGCCTTGGACGCGACGAGCACGCCGAGCGCGGCCGGGTACAGCCCGATGCCGCCGGTGACGACCGCGCCGGACAGCACCAGGGCGAGCAGCGCCCGCGCGAGCATCGCGCCGGCCATCGCGGCGCGGCGGCCGTGCGGGACGCGGTCGAGGAGCGGGCCGATCACCGGGGCGAGGAGGGTGAACGGCGCCATGGTGATCGCCAGGTACAGCGCGACGCGCCCGCGGGCCTCGTCCGTCGGCACGGAGAAGAAGACGGTGGACGCGAGCGCGACCGTGATCATGACGTCGCCGGCGCCGTTCACCCCGTGCAGCTCGATCAGCTTGCCGAGCCCGGACTCCCCGGCGCCGTGCGCGTGGGTCGCCCGGCGGATCCCGCGTGCGGCTCCGGTCACCGGGAAGTGCAGGGCCCGGCCGAACGCGCGGAGGCGGCCGCCCGCCCGGCCCGTCCCGACGCGTCGGCCGCTCGCCCTGACCCTTCTCGAGCCACCGGTCCCGGTGGCGTCCTGGGGTGTCCTCGCGGTAGCCACCACGTCATAGTGCCCCGAGACACGGCGGTGTAGTGCCGTGACGCCGTGGACGGCGCCCCGGGTGCGGCTGTCCGGCCGAACGGCCGCGGCCCGGGAAACCGGCGCGCGGGGCCCCGGAACAACCGTCGGTGTAGGCCCAGCGCACACGAACAGGTAGCGTGCGTATCTCAGCCATCCCGCAGAATGGATGGAGGAGGCGCGCCCGAGCACGATGCGGCGCGGACGTCGACGCGGTCCACCGGTCCGCTCCGTCCGGCCCCCCGCGCTGGGAGCGGCGCACTCATGAGACGGCGTAGGAGAGAAGCGATACCTGTGAGCGCAGCGACAACGCGAAGCCGCACCCCCGACCGCCTGTGCGCCGAGGCCGTCGACCTCGCCCGCGCCGCAGCCGAGGAGGTCGCCGCGCCCGGGGTGGTCGGGGAGCACGAGGGCATGGTCTCCGAGGGCGACCGCGTCGTCACGCACTTCTTCGCCTGCCGCGAGCTCGGCTACCGCGGCTGGCGCTGGGCCGTCACCGTCGCCCGCGCCTCCCGCGCCAGGATCGTCACCGTCGACGAGGCGGCCCTGCTGCCCGGTCCCGACGCGGTCCTCGCACCGGAGTGGGTGCCGTGGAGCGAGCGGCTGCGCCCCGGCGACATGGGCCCCGGCGACCTCCTCCCCACCGACGCCGAGGACCTGCGCCTGGAGCCCGGCTGGTCCGGCGAGGAGGAGCCGCCGCCGAACTCCGCGGTCTCCGGGGAGATGGCCGAACTGGTGGAGGCCGAGGACGCGGAGGTCACCGGGGGCACCCCGGCCCACCTGCCCACCGCCCCCTCGCGCGGCTCCATCACGGCCGTCGCCGAGGAGATCGGCATGCGCCGCGCCCGGGTCCTGTCCCGGTACGGCCTGCACACCGCCGCCGACCGCTGGGAGGAGGCGTTCGGCGCCAAGACCCCGATGGCCCAGGCGGCCCCCGCCTCGTGCGTGTCGTGCGGCTTCCTCGTCCCCATCGGCGGCTCGCTCGGCCAGGCCTTCGGCGTGTGCGCCAACGAGTTCTCCCCGGCCGACGGCCGCGTGGTCTCCCTGGCGTACGGCTGCGGCGGCCACTCCGAGGCCGCGGTCATGCCGAAGCCGCCGCAGCCGGCCCCGCCGGTGATCGACGAGACCCGCGTCGACCCGTTCCCGCTGCGCCCGGCCGCCGACTCCGGCTCGGTCCCGGCGACGGAGGACGCGTCGTCGGCGGAGCTGGGGCACTCCTAGGACACCCCCCGGCACGGCTCAGCCGCGTACCGCCTTCACGGCCTTCACGGCCTCGTCCAGGACGGCACTCAGTTCCCGTGGGGCCTCCCGGGCGGTCGCCGCGTCCTCGTGTTCCAGGTTGCTCTTGGCGCGGGCGTGGCGGGCGGCCAGGTCGGGGCGGCGGGCGATCCCGACGCCCCGGGCCCAGGTCAGGACCCGGCTCCGCACCGGGCTGAGCGACTGCCACCGCACGGCCCGGGCGAACGCCTCGTCCTCCGTCCGCTGCATCTCCGGCAGGCGCTTCGGGTCGACGACGGCGAGGGCGGCCCGCAACGCGTCAGGGGTCTGTTCGGGGCGGGGAACCGGCTCGTGCACGTGGTCGGCCTGCGTGCTCGTGGAGTCCTCCCGGGAGGGCACTGGCCAGGGTAGTCGTCCGGGACGGTTGGAGGGCCGGGGTGCAAGCATCGATGTGGGTTTCTCCTGGTCAGCGGATATGCGAAGAAATGTGCTCGGCCGGGGTGCGGACGCGTTCGCGGCTCAGGTAGCCGCGGGCCTCCAACTCGCGCAGGGCGGCGCTGATACGGGTCGTGCCCTCCTTCACTGTCCGGTGGCTGTCCGGTGCTGTCGGGGCTGTGCCGACGGGCCGTACGGGCAGACCGCCGGGTGCACCGCGGACGGTTCCGACGGAGAGGCGCGGCATGACGACGGTCGATGCGGAGGCGGGGCGGCTCAAGGGCGAGGCGGACGAGCCGGGTCGGGAGGTGGACCCGGACGACGAGTGGGGCGTCGCGGTCGTCACGACCGTCGGACGGCAGCTGAAGCTGCGCCGCGAGGCGGTGGGGATGCGGGCCGCCGAGTCCGGGAGGGTGGTCGGCTACGGCGAGGACACGGTGTACAAGATCGAGGGCGGCAAGCGGATCCCCCGCCGGGAGTACCTGGACAAGGCCGACGAGGTCCTGGGCGCGGGCGGACTCATCGCGGCGGCCTGGGAGGACGTGGAGAAGGTCCGGTACCCGAGGAGCGTACGGGCGTTGGCCGGGCTGGAGGCCAGGGCGGTCGAACTCGGGGTGTACGTGGGGCTCGGCATTCACGGCTTGTTGCAGACGCCGGAGCATGCACGTGCCCTGTTCGAGACAACTGCGGATCCTCGAACTGCGGTATGGGACGATCCGAGCGCAGGCCCTCACCCCGCGGGAGTCGCCGGCCTTCGTCGAGCGAGTGCTGGGAGAAACATGATCCGCAGCAGTCACAGTGACGGCCCCGACGGCAACTCCTGCGTCGAGCTCGCCCTCACCCCCGGCACCGTCCACGTCCGCGACTCCAAGGACACCGCGGGGCCCCGCCCCGCCTTCGCCCCGGACGCGTGGGCGCGCTTCGTCCCGTACGCGTCCGGGGGCTGAGCACGGGAGAAGCCCCCGGTGGCGGGTGCCGCCGGGGGCTTCGGGTGCCGGACCCCGCGGGTTCTCAGCGGTGGGAGTTCAGGAACTGCATCGGGTTGACCGCGGAGCCGTAGTTCGGGGTGGTGCGGATCTCGAAGTGCAGGTGCGGGCCGCTGGAGTTGCCGGTGTTGCCGGACAGGGCGATCTTCTGGCCGGTCTTGACGACCTGGCCGACCTGGACGTTGACCTGCGACAGGTGGGCGTACTGGGAGTACACGCCGTTGCCGTGCTTGATCACGACGGCGTTGCCGTACGCGGGGCCGTCGCCGGCGCCGTTGGGGCCGGCCTTGACGACGGTGCCGCCGTGCGTGGCCACGACCGGGGTGCCGGTCGGGACGGCGTAGTCCTGGCCGGAGTGCTTGGAGGCCCACATGCCGCCGTTCTGGGCGAAGCTCGCGGAGAGACGGTAGTTCTTCACCGGGTCGACCCAGGACGCCTGCTTCGCGGCGGCGGCCTGCGCGGCCTTCTGGACCCCGGCGGCCTGGGCCTTCGCGGCCTTGGCCTGGGTGGCGGCCTGCGCCTGGACGGCGGTGGTGGCACCGGACGCGGCCGTGGTGTCGGCGGCGACCGCGACCCCGGCTCCCAGTGCGACCGAGGCGCCGAGGCCGGCGGCCAGCACGGTCGCACGGGTACGGAGGGCGGTCGGACGGGAGAAACGGGACGTGGCGCGCTGGAACATCGAGAACCTCGTGGGGGAGGGGACGGGGGGAGCCGCCGGCGGAACGGGTCCGTGCCGCGGCGGCTGTTCCTTGGTAGCCCGCCCGGAGCGAATGCCGCAAAGGTGTGATCTGCTACCGGACTTCGTAGCTGTGGAGTGAGATGCACGTCTCTTGACAGAGCGCACTAAGCGGACGAAACCCCCATTTCAGGCCGATCGATCAGACCTTTGGGGTAAATGTCCGTTTTAAGTTCAATGGTTTCTTTACTATTCCGGGTAGTACCGGACATTCCGCCTGTGCGGCTTGTCACCGGAAGTCCGATCCGGGCGTTTCGCGAATGTGGCGTGGGTCTCCGGACGCCACCGTCCACGGCGCCTCGGCGCCGTGGAGCGGAGGGGTCGGGGCGGGCGCACTCCCCTCGTCGGGGACTCCCGGAGCGGTACCTTCGGTCTCACGCCGATCAGGGCCGATGAGGAGAGTCAACGTGAGCAAGTTCGTGCGGCCCGCCGCCGAGGGTGCCGACCCGTTCGGGACGGCGCGTCTGCGGCGCGGTGTCCTGGACGCCTGGGCCACCAGCCCCGCCCGCTTCCGCGAGGACGCCAACGCGGAGGAGGACCTCGTCCTCGGCGGCTACCGGGACCGCCTGGTCGTCGAGCTCGCCCAGAACGCCGCCGACGCGGCCGCCCGCGCGGGGGTGCCGGGGCGGCTGAGGCTCACCCTGCGCGACGGCGTCCTCGTCGCCGCGAACACCGGCGCGCCGCTGGACGCGGCCGGCGTCGAGTCGCTGTCCACGCTGCGCGCCTCCGCCAAGCGGGGGGACGCCGCGGACCGGTCCGTGGGACGGTTCGGCGTCGGGTTCGCGGCCGTCCTGGCCGTCACCGACGAGCCCGCCGTCGTCGGCCGGCACGGCGGCGTGCGCTGGTCGCTGGCCGAGGCGCGGGAGCTGGCGGGGGACACCGCCCGGCACAGCCCCGGCCTCGGGGACGAGGTCCGCCGCCGGGACGGGCACGTCCCGTTGCTCCGCCTCCCCTTCGCCGCCGAGGGCACCGCCCCCGACCCCTACGACACGGCCGTCATCCTGCCCCTGCGCGACACGGCCGCCGCCGACCTCGCCGAGCGGCTGCTGAACGCCGTCGACGACGCCCTGCTGCTCGCCCTCCCCGGCCTCGAGGACGTGGTCGTGGAGATCGGGGACGCCGAGCCCCGCACGCTGAGCCGCCGCACCGACGGCACCCTCACCGTCGTCGAGGACTCCCGGACCGGCACCACCCGCTGGCGCACCGCCGCCGTGCACGGTCCGCTCACCCCCGACCTGCTCGCCGACCGACCGGTCGAGGAGCGGCTGCGGCCGCACTGGTCGGTCACCTGGGCCGTCCCGGTGGACTCCGACGGCACCCCCGCCCGGCCCCGCACCAGCCCGGTCGTCCACGCCCCCACCCCGAGCGACGAGCCCCTCGGCGTGCCCGCCCTGCTCATCGCCTCCTTCCCGCTGGACTCCACCCGCCGGCACACCGCGCCGGGCCCGCTCACCGACTTCCTGGTGCAGCGCGCGGCCGACGCCTACGCCGACCTGCTCGCCGACTGGCGCCCGGTGACCGCCGGGATCATCGACCTCGTGCCCGGCCCGCTCGGCCAGGGCGAGCTGGACGGGGCGCTGCGCCGGGCGGTCCTCGACCGGCTGCCCCGCACCTCCTTCCTGCCGCCGGCCGTCGAGCCGCGCGAGCGGGACGAGGACTCCGACCTGCCCGAGTCCCTGCGGCCCCGGGACGCGGAGGTCGTCGAGGGCGCGGGCGCCGACACCGTGCGGGTGCTGGCCGAGGTGCTGCCGACCCTCCTGCCCGCCGGTCTCGAGCGGCGCGCGGAGCTGCGCACCCTGGGTGTGGCCCGCCTCCCGCTCGCCGACGCGATCGACCGGCTGGCCGGGCTGGAGAAGTCCCCCGACTGGTGGCGGCGGCTGTACGAGAGCCTGGCCGGCGTCGACCCGGACCGGCTGTCCGGGCTGCCCGTGCCGCTGGCCGACGGACGGACCACCATCGGCCCCCGCCAGGTGCTGCTGCCCGGTGCAGAGGCCGCCCGGATCGACCCCGAGGTGCTGGCCCGGCTCGGGCTCAAGGTCGCCCACCCGGACGCCGCCCACCCCCTCCTGGAGAAGCTCGGCGCCCTCCCGGCGACCCCGCGCGCGGTGCTCACCACCCCGCAGGTGCGGGCCGCCGTCGCCGCCTCCCTCGACGACGAGGGCGGGGTGAACTGGGAGGAGGACGCCCCCGACGCGGAGGAGCTCGCCGACACCGTGCTCGGCCTGGTGCGCGACGCCGGGCTCGAACCCGGCGACGAGCCCTGGCTGGGCGCCCTCGCCCTCCCCGACGAGGACGGCGAGCTGTCCCCGGCCTGCGAACTCGTCTTCCCCGGCGGCCCGTTCGCCCGGGTGATGCGCGAGGGGGAGCTCGCCGCCGTGGACGCCGAGCTGGCCGGGAAGTGGGGCGAGCAGCCGCTGGCCGCCTGCGGGGTGCTGGTGGACTTCGCGCTGGTCCGCGCCACCGACGTCGTCCTCGACCCCGACGAACTGGAGCCGCGGGAAGGGGACTTCGCCGAGCCCGACGACGCGGGGCTGCTGGACGCCGTGGACGTGTGGTGCGAGGACCTCCTCGACCGCTTCCCGGACAGTCCCGTACCACCGGTCGCCACCGAGGTCGTCGCCGTGCGCGACCTGGACCTCGTGGACGACGACCGGTGGCCCCAGGCCCTCGCGATGCTCGCCCGCCCGCCCTTCAGGGACGCGCTCACCCAGCCGGTGCGGATCCTGCTGCACGACGGCACCCACGAGGTCGTCCGCCCCTACACCGCCTGGTGGCTGCGCGGCCACCCCGTGCTCGGCGGCCGCCGCCCCGCCGGACTGCGCGCGGCCGGCGGCGACCCGCTGCTGCGCGGCCTGTACGACGAGGCCGACGCGACCGGGTTCGACGACGAGCAGGTGCTGCGGGCGCTCGGCGTGCGGACGTCGGTGGCCGCCCTGCTCGACGAACCGGGGGGCGCCGCCGAGCTGCTGGACCGCCTCGCCGACCCCGACCGCGAGGTCACGGCGGCCCAGCTGCACGGGCTGTACGGGGCGCTGGCCGAGCTGGACCCGGAACAGGTGACCCTGCCGGACGAGCTGCGCGCGGTCGTCGACGGCCGGGTGGAGGTGGTGGACGCCGCCGACGCGGTGGTCGTCGACTCGCCCGATCTGCTGCCGTTCACCGGGGGCATGGCGCTGCTGCCCGTCCGGCCGGCGCGCGCCGCCGAGCTGGCCGAGCTGTTCCAGGTGCGGCGGCTGAGCGAGTCGGTCACCGGGGAGGTCGACTCCGAGGGCACGGAGCACGACGTGCCGGAGCCGGTGCGGGTGCTGCTCGGCCCGCGCACCCCGGCCTCGTACGTCGAGCACGGGGAACTCGTCGTCGACGGCGTGGAGATCGACTGGCGGCTGACGGACGACGGCGTGCTGCACGCCGCCACCCTGGAGGGGGTCGCCGCGGGTCTCGCCTGGGCGGCCGGCCAGTGGCCGCGCCGGTTCGAGGTCGCGGCGCTGCTGGAGGACCCGTCCAGGACCGAGGAGTTGGCCCGGGACCGGTGGTTCGACTGAGCCGAGGGGTTTCTGCACACATTCTTCACCTCCCGTACAACCATTCACCCGGGTGGCGGATCTGATCCTGCGAGTCAACAGACTCCACGATCACTTGGGCCCCGCGCCGACGACGAGCCGTGGGGAACGACCAGAGCCGGGGCCCCTTTCTCCACCTGGGGAACGCATGCGTATCCGAGCCACCGTGGCCGCCGTCTCCGGCGCCCTGGCCCTGTCCGCCCTCGCCGTCCCGTCCGCGCACGCGGACGGCGGGTACGGCGACACCACGATCACCAAAGTCGTCGTCGACGGGGACAACAAGGTGTCCGTGGGCACCTCCCACCCGAAGACCATCAAGGTCAGCGTGACGGCCAAGGACAACTCGGGCATCAAGGGCGCCGAGGAGTTCACGCTGAAGGGTCCCGACCACGGCTACTTCGTGACCGGCAAGCCGAGCTGCACGAAGGTCGGCTCCACCACCTCCACCTGCACCGCCTCGGTGCTTGTGGACCCGAAGGTCGACTACCTCTACAACACCAACGCCGGTACCTGGTACGTCGACGCGTGGATCGACGCCAACGACGACGACTTCGTGTGGGAGTCGAAGGCCGGCTCCTTCAAGTTCCAGCGTGCCTCGAAGCTCACCGCCAACGCCTCGCCGGAGCCCGTGAAGAAGGGCAGGACCATCACCGTCACCGGCAAGCTGTCCCGGGCCAACTGGGAGACCGGCAAGTACGCGGGCTACACCAACCAGCCCGTGAAGCTGCAGTTCCGCAAGAAGGGCTCCAGCACGTACACCACGGTGAGGACCCTCAAGACCAACTCGACGGGCAGCCTGTCGACCACGGTCAAGGCCTCCACCGACGGCTACTTCCGCTACTCCTTCGCGGGCACCTCGACCACCCCGGCCGTCAACGCCGCCGGTGACTTCGTCGACGTGAAGTAAGGGCGCCGGGCGCTAGGCGGGAAAGCGGCGGTCCACCCACTTCCACAGGAACTCCAGGGCGGCCGCCGCCGCCACCGCGACGCCGACCGCGATCCACGGCACCGTCATGCCGACCAGCCTCAGCGCGAAGAACTCCTGGAGCCACGGCACGACCAGCACCACCAGGAACACCGCCCCCATCGCCGCCACCAGCGCGACCCGCCACCAGGTGTAGGGGCGGGCGACGATCGCCAGCACCCACATCGAGATCAGGAACAGCGTCAGCGTCGCCGCGCTCGTCTCCGCGTCCAGCGCGCCCGCGCCGCTGTAGTGCTCCCGGGCGACCAGATACGTCGCGAAGGTCGCCAGCGCGGCCAGCACCCCGCCCGGGACCGCGTACCGCATGACCCGCCGCACGAAGTGCGGCCGCGCCCGCTCCCTGTTCGGGGCGAGGGCCAGGAAGAACGCCGGGACGCCGATGGTGAGCGTGGACAGCAGGGTGAGGTGGCGCGGCAGGAACGGGTACTCCACCTGCGAGCACACCACCAGCACCGCCAGCAGCACCGAGTACACCGTCTTCACCAGGAACAGCGTCGCGACCCGGGTGATGTTGCCGATCACCCGCCGCCCCTCCGCCACCACCGACGGCAGCGTGGCGAAGCTGTTGTCCAGCAGCACGATCTGCGCCACCGCCCGCGTGGCCTCCGAGCCGGAGCCCATCGCCACCCCGATGTCGGCGTCCTTCAGCGCCAGCACGTCGTTCACGCCGTCGCCGGTCATCGCGACCGTGTGGCCGCGCGACCGGAGCGCGCCCACCATGTCCCGCTTCCGCTGCGGGGTGACCCGCCCGAACACCGTGCCCCCGTCCAGCGCCTCGGCCATGCCGTCCCGGTCGGCGGGCAGCCGGCGCGCGTCGACCGTCGTCCCGCTCAGCCCCAGCTTGGACGCGACGGCCCCGACCGAGACCGCGTTGTCGCCGGAGACGACCTTGGCGCGGACGTCCTGCTCGGCGAAGTAGCGCAGGGTGTCGGCCGCGTCCGGCCGCAGCCGCTGCTCCAGCACCACCAGCGCGGCCGGCCGGACGCCCTCGGCGACCCCGGGGTCGTCCAGCTCGCCCCCGGCACGGGCCAGCAGCAGCACCCGCAGCCCCTGCTCGTTCAGCCGGCCGGTCTCCTCCAGCGCCGGGTCGTCGTCGGCCAGGAGCACGTCGGGCGCCCCGAGCAGCCAGGTGCCGCTCTCCCCGTCGCCCTCGGTGAAGGTGGCGCCGCTGTACCTGCGGGCCGAGGAGAAGGGCAGGCACTCGGTGCAGCGCCAGTCCTCGGGGTCCGGGAAGGAGTCGATGATCGCCCGCAGGGAGGCGTTGGGGCGCGGGTCGGCGGTGCCGAGCGCGCCCAGCACCTTGCGCACGTGGGCCTCGTCGCCGTCGCCGAGGACCCGCAGGCCGGTGACGTCCATGCCGCCCTCGGTGAGGGTGCCGGTCTTGTCCAGGCAGACCGTGTCGACGCGGGCCAGTCCCTCGATCGCCGGGAGCTCCTGCACCAGGCACTGCCTGCGCCCCAGCCGGATGACGCCGATCGCGAAGGCGACCGAGGTGAGCAGCACCAGCCCCTCGGGGACCATCGGCACGATGCCGCCGACCGTGCGGGCGACCGAGTCCTTCAGCTCGGTGTCCTTGACCACCAGCTGGCTGATGATCAGTCCGATCGCGGTCGGGACCATCATCCACGTCACGTACTTGAGGATCGTGGAGATGCCGGAGCGCAGTTCGGAGTGGACCAGCGTGAACCGGGACGCCTCCTCGGCGAGCCGGGCCGCGTACGCCTCGCGCCCCACCCTGGTCGCCTGGAAGGAGCCGCCGCCCGCGACCACGAAGCTGCCGGACATGACCCGGTCCCCCGGCCGCTTCACCACGGGATCGGCCTCGCCGGTCAGCAGCGACTCGTCGACCTCCAGCCCGTCCGCCTCGGCGCACACCCCGTCGACGACGACCTTGTCGCCCGGTCCGACCTCGATCAGGTCGTCCAGCACGATCTCGGAGGTGCCGACCTCGGCGGCCACCCCGTCCCGCCGCACCGTGGGCCGCACCTCGCCGATCAGCGCGAGGGAGTCGAGGGTCTTCTTCGCCCGCCACTCCTGGATGATGCCGATGCCGGTGTTGGCGAGGATCACGAAGCCGAACAGGCCGTCCTGGACGGGCGCGACGGCCAGCATGATCACCCAGAGCACGCCGATGATCGCGTTGAACCGGGTGAGGACGTTCGCGCGGACGATCTCGACCAGGGACCGGCTGCTGCGCACCGGCACGTCGTTGACCTGCCCGCGCGCCACCCGTTCGGCCACCTCCGCCGAGGTCAGCCCGGTCACCGGGGAGGTGATCGCGGCGGGGTGCACCGCATCGACCTGGGCGCCCGCGTCGAGATGCGTCATGCATTCGACGGTACGTGCGGTTCCGCCGCTTCACCCGTGCGTGCGCGGAGGTTCCGGCCCGGGGAGGACGGCCGTGGCACCCCGGCCGTACGGAGGCCGCGGGCCGGTGCCCGGGCGGGTCAGTCGGCGGTCGGTGCGGGGGAGTGGCCGGTCGGCTGCGCGGTCCGCCCGGCCTCGGCCCGCGCGCGCTCGATCGCGGCGTCCCGCTTGCGGACGTACCAGATGCCGATGAACCCGAGCCCGCCGCCGGCCAGGCACGTCCACAGCCACCAGGTGTGGCCGTGCTCGTCGAACCAGCCGTAGAACGGCAGCTGCACCAGGAAGAGGACGAACCAGACGATCGTGCCGCCGGTGATGGTGGCGACCACGGGGCCCTCCAAGGGCTCCGGCGCCTCGTGCTTGGGGGTCCACTTCGCCATGGGAACAGCTTACGAGGGGTGGCGCGCGTGAGGTGCGCCGCACCGGGCGCGCGGATCTACGCGCGGAGATGGAATCGGAGCCGTTATATGTTCATACTGAATCCGTTTGTCTCTGACCGCTTTCCTTCGTAGAAAACACCAAAGGGCTTTGGGGGAAGCCCGCCGGTGATGAGGTCCCGCATGTCCACGTCGGCCCCCGCCAAGGCCCCCCTGCCCGATCAGCCGGGGTCCGGGCCCGCGCCCGGCGCCCTCGACCGCTACTTCAAGATCTCCGAGCGGGGCAGCACCCTGTCCCGCGAGGTCCGCGGCGGTTTCGCCACCTTCTTCGCGATGGCCTACATCATCGTGCTGAACCCGATCATCCTGGGCAGCGCGAAGGACATGTACGGCAACCAGCTCGACAACGGTCAGCTGGTCACCGCGACCGCCCTGACGGCGGCGTTCACCACGCTCCTCATGGGCGTCATCGGCAACGTCCCGATCGCGCTGGCCGCGGGCCTGGGCGTGAACTCGGTCGTCGCGCTGCAGCTCGCGCCGCGCATGGCGTGGCCGGACGCCATGGGCATGGTGGTGCTGGCCGGCTTCGTCGTCATGCTCCTGGTCGCCACGGGTCTGCGCGAGCGCGTGATGAACGCCGTCCCCTACGGCCTGCGCAAGGCCATCGCCATCGGCATCGGCCTGTTCATCATGCTGATCGGCCTGGTCGACGCCGGGTTCGTCTCCCGCATCCCGGACGCCGCCCACACCACCGTCCCGCTCCAGCTCGGCGGCACCGGTCACCTCACCGGCTGGCCGGTCCTCGTCTTCGTCCTCGGCGTGCTGCTCACGCTGGCGCTGATCGTGCGCAGGGTGCCCGGCGCGATCCTCATCTCGATCGTCGCGATGACGGTCGTCGCCGTGCTCATCGAGGCCATGGCCGACATCCCCTCCTGGGGCCTGACGACCCCCAAGTGGCCCGGCAACCCGGTCGCCACCCCCGACTTCGGCCTGATCGGCGAGGTCAGCCTGTTCGGCGGCTTCGAGAAGGTCGGCGTGCTGACCGGCATCCTGTTCGTCTTCACCGTGCTGCTGTCGTGCTTCTTCGACGCGATGGGCACGATCATGGGCGTCTCGGACGAGGCCAAGCTGACCGACGCCCAGGGCCAGATGCCCGGCGTCAACAAGGTCCTGTTCATCGACGGCGTCGCGGTCGCCGCGGGCGGCGCCAGCTCCGCCTCGGCCACCACCGCGTTCGTGGAGTCCACGGCCGGTGTCGGCGAGGGCGCGCGCACCGGCTTCGCCAACGTCGTCACCGGCGGGCTGTTCGCGCTGGCGCTGTTCCTCACGCCGGTCGCCACGATGGTCCCGTCCCAGGCGGCCACCCCGGCGCTGATCGCGGTGGGCTTCCTGATCCTGGCGGGCTCGGTCAAGGAGATCGACTGGGCGGACCACACGATCGCCGTCCCGGCCTTCGTGACGATGGTGATGATGCCGTTCACCTACTCGATCACCAACGGCATCGGCATGGGCTTCATCACCTTCGTGGTGATGCGCCTGGCGGCCGGGCGCGGCCGGGAGGTCCCGGCGGCGATGTACGCGGTGTCGGCGGTCTTCGCCTTCTACTACCTGATGCCGGCCCTGGGCCTGACCTGATGCCGACACTGGGCATGACCTGATCCGGCCTGCCCCGGTCCGGCCCGGCCGGACCGGGGCAGACCGCGTCCGCCGGGGCGGTGCCCGCGTGTCCGCGAGATCATCGACCCCGGCGCCCCGGTGTGCCACGATCCGGTGGAGCACGGAACCCCGACCGACCGGAGGAGCACGATGCCCGCCTACGCCATAGCCCACCTGCGGGATGCCGCCGCGCACCCGGAGATCGCCGAGTACATCGAGCGCATCACCGCCACCTTCGAGCCGTACGGCGGCCGCTTCCTCGTCCACGGCGCGCAGCACGAGGTGAAGGAGGGCGACTGGCCCGGGCACGTCGTGCTGATCGGCTTCCCCGGGATCGCCGAGGCGCGGGCCTGGTGGGACTCCCCGGCCTACCGGGAGATCGCACCGCTGCGCTCGCGGCACATCGAGGGCGACGTCATCCTGGTCGAGGGCGTGCCCGAGGACTACGACCCGGCCCGCACCGCGCAGGCGGTACGGGATCAGGTGACGCCGTAGAACTTCTCCGTCTCCTCGACGGCGGTCTGGAACCGCTGGTCGAAGTCATCGCGCATGAGCGTCCGGACGACGTAGTCCTGGACGCTCATGCCGCGTCTGGCGGCATGGTGCCGGAGCCGCTCCAGCAGCTCGCGGTCCATGCGCAGGCTGAGCACCTCGGTCCCCATGGCACGAGCGTTGCCGCATTCTTCGGTGCGGTGTACCGCGTTCCGTGGATTGATCACCCGTATGAGTGGTCTCGGACACCCGTGACCGGAGTCACGGGCGCCGGCGCCCGCCCCGAGTGGTCCTTAGCGAGAGTAATGAGTTACGCTAACGAACATGCCGGACCTCAGCCATGGCGACGACGCAGCCGCCGTGAACGCCCTCCGCTCCGCCGTGATGCGGCTGTCCCGTCGGCTCAAGCACCAGCGGGTCGACGAGTCGCTCAGCCCCACCGAGATGTCGGTGCTCGGCACCCTGGCCCGCTGCGGCCGGGCCACCCCGGGTGAACTCGCCCGCAAGGAACACGTCCAGCCGCCCTCGATGACCCGCATCGTGGCCCTGCTGGAGGCCAAGGGCCTGGTCCGGCTGGAGCCGCACCCCGACGACCGGCGCCAGAAGGTCGTGACGCAGACCGAACAGGCCGAGGCGATGCTCGAGGAGAGCCGCCGCAAGCGGAACGCGTTCCTGGCGTCGCTGGTCGAGGGGCTCGACGAGGACGAGTGGGCGAGGCTCCGCGCCGCCGCCCCCGTGCTGGAGAAACTCGCGCACCTGTAGGAAAGCCGCAGCTAGGAGGCGAACCCCTTTGAGTACGGGACCCGGAGCAGCTTCCGTCCCCGCACCTGACCCCCACGACAAGCCGACCGCCCCCGACACCGCCACCCGCCGCACGTCCTCGATGTTCTCCTCGCTGAGGATCAGGAACTACCGCCTGTTCTTCCTCGGCCAGGTGGTCTCCAACATCGGCACCTGGATGCAGCGCATCGCCCAGGACTGGCTGGTGCTCAGCCTCACCGGCTCCGCCGCCGCCGTCGGCATCACCACGGCCCTGCAGTTCCTGCCGATGCTGCTGTTCGGCCTGTACGGCGGCGTCCTCGTCGACCGCCTGCGCAAGCGTCCCACGCTGATCGTCACGCAGGTCGCGATGGCCCTCACCTCGGTCGTGCTCGCCGTCCTCGTCCTGACCGACCGCGTCGAGGTCTGGCACATCTACGTCGCCGCCTTCGCCCTCGGCCTCGCGACCGTCGTCGACAACCCGGCCCGCCAGGCCTTCGTCTCCGAGCTGGTCGGCCCCGGCCAGCTGCAGAACGCGGTCAGCCTGAACTCCGCGAACTTCCAGTCCGCCCGCCTGGTCGGCCCCGCCGTCGCGGGCCTGCTGATCACCGGCGTCGGCACGGGCTGGGCGTTCCTCCTCAACGGCCTGTCCTTCGTCGCCCCGCTCGCCGGCCTGCTGCTGATGCGCGCCCGCGAGCTGCACGCCGTCGAGCGCGCCCCGCGCGGCAAGGGGCAGCTGCGGGAGGGCCTGCGCTACGTCGCCGGACGCCCCGACCTGCTCTGGCCGATCGTCCTGACCGGCTTCGTCGGCACCTTCGCCTTCAACTTCCCCGTCTACCTGTCGGCCTTCGCCGACGACGTCTTCCACGGGGGCGCGGGCGCCTACAGCATGTTCAACACCCTGATGGCGGTCGGCTCCCTGGCCGGCGCGCTGCTCGCCGCCCGGCGCGGCACGGCCCGGCTGCGGCTGCTCGTCCTGGCCGCGCTGGCCTTCGGCGCGCTGGAGATCCTGGCCGCCGGGGCTCCGGAGCTGTGGATGTTCGCCCTGCTGATGATCCCCGTCGGCCTGTTCGCGATGACGGTCAACGTCACCACGAACACCAGCATCCAGATGTCCACCGACCCGGCCGTGCGGGGCCGCGTCATGGCCCTGTACATGATGGTCTTCCTCGGCGGCTCGCCGGTCGGCGCCCCCGTCGTCGGGTGGGTCACCGACACCTACGGCGCCCGGGTCGGCCTCGCGGCGGGCGGCGCGGTCGCGATGGCCGCGGCGGCCGTGATCGGCCTGGTCCTGGCCAGGGTCGGCGGGCTGCGCCTGTCGGTCGGCTGGCACCGGGGGCACCCGCGGGTGCGGTTCGTGCCCAGGGAGCGGCAGGAGGCGCTGGCGCCGGTGGCGTAGGGGGCGGCCGCCCGGTCAGTCGCGGGGGAACTCGTCGGTCCCGAGGACCAGGCCGACGGCCGTCCCGGTCAGGTCGACCTCGATGCCGAAGTCGTAGCGCGCGGTGCCGCGGTACGCGCCGTCCTTCGGCAGGGTGTGCAGGTGCCACTCGCCGGTGTACGGGTCGACGATCAGGTACACCGGCACGCCGGCGGCGGCGTACGTGTCCTTCTTCGGCCCGTAGTCGTTGCCGGCGGTGCTCCTGGAGATCACCTCGGCGACGAACGCGACGTCCTCGCAGCGCCACAGCCCCTTGGCGTTCTTCTCCGCGCCCTCGGCCATCAGGGTCACGTCGGAGGCGAAGCCGTTGAGGTGCCCCGGGTAGTCGATGCGGACGTCGGACTTGACGCGCCCGCGCGGGTACTTCGCGCGCAGTTGCTCGACGATGTCCAGGACGATCTCCCAGTGGGTGTCCCGCTGCGGCGTCATGAAGATGTGGCCCCCGACGATCTCGGTCCTGTACCCCTCGGGGACGGGCATCTTCTCCAGCCACTCGAACATCCTGTCGAGCGTGAGTGCGTCGCCGCTCTCGGCCATCTGGATCCTGTCTTCGGGGACGGTCACCGTGGCGCTCCTCCCCGGCCGCGCTCCGGACGAGTGCGGCCGCGCGGTACAACGATACGCACGGTGACGGGGTCACGACCGGCAGACTGGACGCATGAGACTCTTCGCCGCCGTGCTGCCCCCCGAGGACGTCACCCGGGAGCTCGCCGCCGAGGTGGCCCTGCTGAGGAAGCTTCCCGGCGCCGACGGCCTGCGCTGGACCGGCCGGCCCGGCTGGCACTTCACGCTCGCCTTCTACGGCGAGGTCGACGACGGGCTCGTCCCCGGGCTGACCGCCCGCCTGGAGCGGGCCGCGTCCCGTACGGAGCCGTTCGAGCTGGCGCTCAGCGGCGGCGGCCAGTTCGGGCACGGCAGGGCCCTGTGGACCGGTGCGGACGGCGACCTGCGCACGATGCGCCTGCTGGCCGACCGGGCCGAGGCGGCGGCGCGCAAGGCGGGCGTGCCGATGGGGGAGCACCGCCGCTACAAGGCCCACCTGACGGTCGCCCGCAGCCGGGACGGCGTCGACACCCGGCCGCACCTGGAGGCGCTGCACGGCTTCCGGAGCCGCACCTGGACCGTGGGCGAGCTGGCGCTGGTGCGCAGCAACCTGCCGAAGTCGGGAGTGCCGGGCGAGCAGCCCCGCTACGAGGCGGTCGCCCGCTGGCCGCTCGGGACGTCCGGTTAGGCTCGTGGGCGTGGACCCGAAGACCCGTAACCGGATCATGGCCGGTGCGCTCGTGCTGATGTTCGTGGTGGTGGCGCTGGCGGCGGCGCTCGGAAAGTAGCGCCGCCGCCCGTCACCGCGGCGTGCCCGCCGCTACCAGGCGAAGGCCTCCGGGGACGGCCCGGGGCCCGGGAAGATCTCGTCGAGCGAGGCCAGCAGCTCCTCGCCCAGCTCCAGCTCGACC
Source organism: Streptomyces griseomycini (assembly GCF_014203535.1). GTDB lineage: Bacteria > Actinomycetota > Actinomycetes > Streptomycetales > Streptomycetaceae > Streptomyces > Streptomyces griseomycini. The sequence continues at coordinate 288,448 of NZ_JACHJI010000007.1, read as the reverse complement.
GCCCGCAGGGCGCTCTCCAGCTGCTCCGCGGTGCGCGGGCCGACGATCGGGCCGGTCACGCCGGGCCGGGTGAGCAGCCAGGCCAGGGCGGCCTCGCCGGGCTCGACGCCGTGCTTGTCGAGCAGGTCCTCGTACGCCTGGATCCGCGCGCGGCCGGCGGGGTCGGCGAGCGTCTCGGCGGCCCGTCCTGAGGCGCGGCGCACGCCCTCGGCCTCCTTCTTGAGCACCCCGCCCAGCAGACCGCCGTGCAGCGGCGACCAGGGGATGACGCCGAGCCCGTAGTCCCGCGCGGCCGGGACGACCTCCATCTCGGCGCGGCGCTCGGCGAGGTTGTACAGGCACTGCTCGCTGACCAGCCCGATGGTGCCGCCGCGCCGGGCCGCGATCTCGTTGGCCTGGGCGATCTTGTAGCCGGGGAAGTTGGAGGAGCCGGCGTAGAGGATCTTGCCCTGCTGGACCAGGACGTCGACGGCCTGCCAGATCTCCTCGAACGGGGTGGCGCGGTCGATGTGGTGGAACTGGTAGAGGTCGATGTACTCGGTCCGCAGCCGCTTGAGGGAGGCGTCCACGGCCCGGCGGATGTTGACCGCGGAGAGCTTGTCGTGGTTGGGCCACGCCTCGCCGTCGGCGCCCATGTTCCCGTACACCTTGGTGGCGAGGACGACCTTGTCGCGCCGGTCGCCGCCCTTCGCGAACCAGTTGCCGATGATCGACTCGGTGCGGCCCTTGTTCTCGCCCCACCCGTAGACGTTGGCGGTGTCGAAGAAGTTGATGCCCGCGTCCAGCGCCGCGTCCATGATGGCGTGGCTGTCCGCCTCGTCGGTCTGCGGACCGAAGTTCATCGTCCCGAGGACGAGGCGGCTGACCTTGAGTCCGGTGCGTCCGAGCTGTGTGTACTTCATGAACGCCTAGCCAACGGCCTGGAGTGCGCTCTAGGCAAGGGGGGTCACTCGTGGGGGAAGTCGCCGGTCCTGAGGACGAGGCCCACAGAGGCCCACATGGGTGGCCGTCATGTCGACCTCCCCGCCGTGGTCGACGGACGTGTCGCTCACGTAGGTGCCGTTCCTGGGGTGGGTGAACAGGCGGCACTTGCGGGCACAGGGATCGGCGGCCAGGTAGACCGGCACCTCTGCGAGGGCGTACGCGGTCCTCTCGGGGCCGTAGTCGTTCCGCGCCGTGTCCTTCGGGACGACTCCGGCGACGAACTCCACGTCCTCGTAGCGCCACCTGACGCTGTCGTCCTTCTGCGCTCCGTCCCCGGTCTTCGCCCCGTCCGGGCAGAAACCGTTCCGGGGGCCGGGGAAGTCGATGCGGACGTCCGAGAACAGCGTGGCCTGCCGCCCGAAACGGCCCTCCGGGGCCCAGAGGATCACGCGAATGGTTTCCCGGCGGATGTCCCGCTGCGGCGCCGTGGAGACGGCCCCCCGACGATTTCGACCTCGTGTCCCTCGGGGACGGGCATCCTCTCGAGTCGCTCGGACATTTCGTCGAGTCGGCGCGTGTCGTCGCTCTCGGCCATCGCGGTCCTGTCTTCGGGGACGGTCGTCGTGGCGCTCCTCCCCGGCCACTCCACGGACGAGTGCGACCGCGCGGTACGACGATACGCACGGTGATCAGGGCACGGGGCGGGGCGCACACGCCGGGGGTCCCCGGCGGCTACGCCGCCCCGTACGGTCCGCCCAGGTCCCATCCCCGCCACATCGCGTCCGCGAAGGCCGCCGCCATCTTGTGCTCGCCGGCCTCGTTGGGATGGGTGCCGTCGTAGGTGTCGGTGCGGAAGTCGTACGTGGGGGCCGGGTCGGCGAGGAGGAGGGGGGAGGAGTCGGTGCCGAGGTCTATGACCGTCTTGGCGAGGAGGTCGTTGAAGCGGGCGACCTGGGCCGCGAAGGGGGCGTCCTGGTCGGCGCGGACGTTGTGGAGCACCGGCATGATCACCATGCGCACCGACGGCCGGGCCGCGCGGGCGTCGGCGACGAAGGCGCGGACGTTGTCCGCGGTCTGCTCGGCGTTCGTGTAGAAGCCGAGGTCGATCAGGCCGAGGGAGACCAGCAGGACGTCGGCGCGGGCGGTGCGGACGGAGTCCCCGATCAGCGGGGTCAGGTGGTGCCAGCCCTCGCCCCAGCCGGCCAGGTGGGCGCGGGGGAAGTCCGGATCGGCGTACGCGTACGAGACCGGGGCCTCGGCGGACTTGTCGTAGAGCGTCTCGCGCGGGCCCACGAAGGTGAACGGTCCGCCGTACGCCCCGCACAGGTGCCGCCACAGCCGGTAGCGCCAGGTGTGCTCGCCCGCGCTTCCGATCGTCATGGAGTCACCGACGGGCATGAACCTGAGCATCCGCTCATCATCGTGGATCACCGTCGTCCACGGGGTGTGAGACCGGCCACGCGACAGGGTGATCCCGGACGTCCCCTGAACTGCGGCGTCGGATGGCAGGCTTGGGGCATGCGCCGACCCCTCGCCCTGCTCGCCGCGACCCTCCTCGTGGGCGCGCTCACCGCGCCCGCCGCCTCCGCGGCCGACGGCGGGAACGACTCGTTCACGATCAAGGACCCGCGCATCACCGAGTCCAGCGGGCTCGCCGCCTCCCGCCTCCACCCCGGCGTCTACTGGACCCACAACGACAGCGACGACGGCCCCTACCTCTACGCCGTCGACAGCGCGACCGGCGAGACCGCGGCCCGCATCACCCTCACCGGCGTCGGCACGCCCCGGGACGTCGAGGCCGTCGCCGTCGGACCCGGCGGCAGGATCTTCGTGGGGGACATCGGGGACAACCTCGGGGGCACGTGGCCGTACGTGTGGATCTACGAGCTGCCCGAGCCGAAGGAGCTCCGGGACCAGAGCGTGCGGGCCACGCAGTACGTCGTGAAGTACTCCGACGGGGCACGGGACGCCGAGTCCCTGCTCGTCCACCCGAAGACCGGGCGGGTCTACATCATCGACAAGAAGGAGGAGGGCGGGCACCTGTACGAGGGGCCCGCCGAGCTGTCGGCGTCCGGGAGCAACGTCTTCCGGCCGGTCGCCCCCGTCGAGCTGTGGGCCACCGACGCCGCGTTCTCCCCGGACGGGGAACGGCTCGCCGTGCGCGGGTACTTCGGCGGGATCCACTACGCCTGGAACGGCGGCAGGCCGCGGCGCGAGGGGCGGCTGAGCGTGCCGCTCCAGGGGCAGGGGGAGTCCGTCAGCTACTCCGCCGACGGCTCCCGGCTGATGTACGGGAGCGAGGGCGGGCAGAGCGCGGTCGAGTCCCGGGAGGCGCCCGGCGGGGGCGGGGGGAAGGGGTCCTCGTCCGGTGGGGGACCGGAGGGCCGGGAGAGCGCCGACGGCGCCGGGGACGGGGCCGGGAACACCGTCAAGGTCGGTGGCGCCGTCGTGGCGGTCGTGGTCTGCGCCGTCCTGCTCGGGCTGGGGCGGTCGCGCCGCCGGGGGTGAACCCCGGCCGACGGCCCGTCACCCCGCGGTCCGCCGGGCGACGAACGCCTCCAGCCCGTCCAGGATCCGCTGCAGCCCGAACTCGAAGTGGTCGAAGCCGGGGTCGAAGGTGTCCTCGGAGAGGGCGGCCAGGACGGGGTAGCGCCCGCTGTTCATGGCCTTCTCCAGGGCCGGCCGCTGGGCCTCCCAGAACTGCGCGTCCGTCAGCCCCGAGCTGCGCTCGGCCTGCTCCTGGTACAGCTGGGTGCGGGCGGCCCCGACCACGTATCCGTCGATCATGATGATCGCCGACAGCAGCTCGGGGTCGGACAGGCCCATCGGCTTGATCCGGGCGAGCACCTTCTCCATGCCGTCGAGCGCGGCCGGGCCGAGGATCGGGCGGGACTGGTTGACCTCCAGCAGCCAGGGGTGCCGGCGGTACAGGGCGAGGATGGCGCGGCCCAGGGCCTCCAGGGCCGCGCGCCAGGTGCCGTCGCCGAGGTCGGCGGGGTCGTCCGAGGTGCGCTGCACGCGGTCCAGCATCAGGTCGAGCAGTTCGGCCTTGCCGGGGACGTAGCGGTACAGGGACATCGTGCCGGTGCCGAGTTCCGTGGCGATCCGGCGCATCGAGAGCGCGCCGATCCCGTCCCGGTCCGCGACCTCGACGGCGGCCTCGACGATGCGGTCCAGCGTCAGACCCGGCTTCGGACCCCGGCTGGGCCGCCGGCCCGTGTCCCACAGCAGGTCCAGGGTGCGGGCGATGTCGCCGCTGCCGCTGGTCTCCGTACCGCCCGTACCGCTGCTCATGGGGGCAGTCTAATTCCGCGCGGGAAAACCGGGTACGGCGTACGCGCAATCGGGTACGGTGTACCCAGTTATTGGAAGGGGGACCCATGAACGACGGTTACGCGGTCCGGGCCGAGGCCCTGGAGAAGCGCTACGGCGAGAAGCGCGCCCTCGACGGCTTCGACCTCGCCGTCCGGGAGGGCACCGTGCACGGCCTGCTCGGGCCGAACGGCGCCGGCAAGACCACCGCGGTGCGCATCCTGTCGACGCTCGTCCGCCTGGACGGCGGGCGGGCCACGGTGGCCGGGCTCGACGTCGCCCGGCAGGCGCGCGAGGTGCGGGCGCGGATCGGGCTCACCGGGCAGTACGCGGCCGTGGACGAGGTGCTCACCGGGCGGCAGAACCTGGAGATGTTCGGGCGGCTGTTCCACCTCGGCGGCAGACGGGCCAGGGCGCGCGCCACCGAACTGCTGGAGCGGTTCGACCTGACCGACGCCGCGGACAAGGGCGTCGGCGGCTACAGCGGCGGCATGCGGCGCCGCCTCGACCTCGCCGCCTCCATGATCCTCGCCCCGGCCGTGCTCTTCCTGGACGAGCCGACCACCGGACTGGACCCCCGCAGCCGGGGCGAGGTCTGGGAGGCCGTACGGGCGTTGGTGGCGGACGGCACGACCGTGCTGCTGACCACGCAGTACCTGGAGGAGGCCGACAAGCTGGCCTCCCGGATCACCGTCATCGACCAGGGACGGGCCATCGCCGACGACACCCCGGACGGGCTGAAGAACCTGGTCGGCGGCGACCGCATCGAGGTCGTGGTCGCCGAGCGCTCCGACGTCCCGCGCGCGGTGAAGGTGGTCGCACGGGTCGCCGACGGCGAACCCGAGTCCGACGACACCGAGCTGCGGGTGCACGCCCCCGTGAGCGACCGGGTGGCCGCGCTGACCGAGGTGGCGCGCACCCTGCAGGACGAGGGCGTGCGGGTCGAGGACATCGGGCTGCGCAGGCCCAGCCTCGACGACGTGTTCCTGCGCCTGACCGGACACCGCACGGACGTCGCGCGGACGAAGGAGGCGGCGGCGTGAGCGCCCTCGACCTGACCGGACCGGCCGCGCACGGCCGCACGTACTGGGTGCTCGCGGACTGCTGGAACATCGTCCGCCGCGGCCTCACCCACTACCGGCGCCAGCCCGTCAACATCGCCTGGCAGCTGGGCTTCCCGATCCTGTCCGTGCTGCTCTACGGCTACGTCTTCGGCAGCGCGATGAAGGTGCCCGGCGGCGGGGACTACCAGGACTTCCTGATGCCGGGCATGTTCGTGATGACGATGGCGTTCGGCTTCATCAACACGGCGACCGTGGTGGTCTACGACTCCACCAAGGGCGTGATCGACCGGTTCCGCTCGATGCCGATGGCCTCGTCCGCGGTGGTGGCCGGGCGCGGCGTGACCGATCTGGTCGTCGCCTGCGCGGAGTTGGCGATCATGATGCTGACCGCGCTGGCCATGGGCTGGCGGCCGGACGGCGGCTGGGGCTTCCTGGCGGCCTTCGGACTGCTGCTGTGGCTGCGGTTCGCGCTGATCTGGATCGGGGTCTGGCTGGGGCTGCTGGTGCCCAACCCGGAGGCGGCGGGCGGGCTGTTCGCGGTCGCCTTCCCGCTGACGATGATCTCCAGCATCTTCGTCGCCCCGCAGCTGATGCCGGACTGGCTGGGCTGGGTGGCGGCCTGGAACCCGATCTCCTCCACGGCGGCGGCCGCCCGCGACCTGTTCGGCACGCCGGTCGGCGGCGGGGACTCCTGGGTCGAGCAGCACGCCCTGCTGATGGCGGGCGTGTGGCCGCTCGTCCTGACGGCGGTCTTCCTGCCCCTCGCGGTGCGCAGGTTCCAGCGGCTCAGCCGGTGAGCCGGTACGCGTGAGGGGCGCCCGGCGGTCCGCCGCCGGGCGCCCCTCACGCACGCACGACCGTTCAGAGCTTCTCGATCACGTAGTCGACGCACTTCGTCAGCGCCTCGACGTCCGCCGGGTCGACCGCCGGGAACATCGCGACGCGGAGCTGGTTGCGGCCGAGCTTGCGGTAGGGCTCGGTGTCGACGACGCCGTTGGCGCGCAGCACCTTGGCGACGGCGGCCGCGTCCACCTCGTCCGTGAAGTCGATCGTGCCGATGACCGCCGAGCGCTTGGCCGGGTCGGCGACGAAGGGGTTGGCGAACTTCACGTCCTCCGCCCAGCCGTACAGGGTGCGGGCGGAGGTGGCCGTGCGGCGGACCGCCCAGTCGAGGCCGCCCTGGCCGTTGATCCACTCCAGCTGCTCGTTCAGCAGGAACAGCGTGGCGAGGGCCGGGGTGTTGTACGTCTGGTTCTTGCGGGAGTTGTCGATCGCCGTGGGCAGCGAGAAGAACTCCGGCACGTGGCGGCCGCTCGCGTGGATCCGCTCGGCGCGCTCGATCGCGGCCGGGGAGAACACGCCGATCCACAGGCCGCCGTCGGCGGCGAAGGACTTCTGCGGGGCGAAGTAGTAGACGTCGGTCTCGGCGATGTCGACCGGGAGGCCGCCCGCGCCGGAGGTGGCGTCCACGAGGACGAGGGCGCCCTCGTCGGCACCGGCGACGCGCCGGATCGGCATGGCGACGCCGGTGGAGGTCTCGTTGTGGGTGAACGCGTAGACGTCCACGCCCGCCTCCGCCTCGGCCTCGGGGTGCGTGCCCGGGTCGGAGGAGACGACGGTGGGCTCGGCGAGCCACGGGGCGAGCTTCGCGGCCTTGGCGAACTTGGAGCTGAACTCGCCGAAGCTGAGGTGCTGCGACTTGTTCTCGATCAGGCCGTGGGTCGCGATGTCCCAGAACGCGGTGGAGCCGCCGTTGCCGAGGACCACCTCGTAGCCGTCGGGGAGCCGGAACAGCTCGGAGATGCCCTCGCGCACCTTGCCGACCAGGTTCTTCACCGGGGCCTGGCGGTGGGAGGTGCCCATCAGGGACGTGCCGGTCGCGGCCAGCGCGTCCAGCGCTTCCGTCCGCACCTTGGAGGGGCCCGCGCCGAATCGACCGTCGGCGGGCTTGATGTCAGCGGGAATCTGGATCTCAGCCACGACCGGAGCCTAGCGGCTCAGCGAAACCGGGGCGAAACGTCGTCCGTCGGCTGAGACGGGTGTCGGCCGGCCCGGGGCGGGGCCGGCCGACGGACCCGGTGCTCAGGCCCCGAGCCGCACCGGCAGCTCGTAGAGGTCGTTCTGGGTGACCACCGGCTTGTTGCGCAGTTCCGCGGCGGGCACCGCCAGGTCCAGCTCCGGGAAGCGCGCGTACAGGGCGGGCAGCGCCACGCCCGCCTCCAGGCGGGACAGGGCCGCACCCGGGCACACGTGCGGGCCGTGGCCGAAGGAGATGTGGCGGTTGGCGCTCTCGCGGGTGATGTCGAAGGCGCCGGCCGTCGGACCGTGGGCCTGCTCGTCGCGCCCGATCGCCGCGTACGACACGATCAGCGCGTCACCGGCGGGCAGCACCTTGTCGCCGACCGGTACGTCCTCGGTCGCGAACCGGATCAGCACGTGGGACGTGGGCGTGGACCAGCGCAGGGTCTCCTCGACCACCGCCGACCAGTCCGCCTCGCCGGACAGCACCAGCTCGCGCTGCTCGGGGTGGGTGGAGAGGTTGACCACCGCGTTGACGATCAGGGAGATCGTCGTCTCGTGGCCGGCCGCGACCATCAGCTGGAGCGTGGCGACGATCTCCTCGTCGGTGAGGTGGTCGCCGTCCTCCGACGCCTGGATCAGCGCGGAGGTCAGGTCGTCGCCGGGGTTCTCGCGCTTCTCCGCGACCGTCCGGCCCATGATCTCGGCCAGCTCGGTCAGCGTCGCGACGACCTCCTCCGGCGGGGTCTGCGTCGAGAAGAACTTCTCGAACAGCACCTTCAGCCGCGGCAGCCGCTCCTCGGCCAGCCCCATCAGGTCGGCGATCACGTACATCGGCAGCGGGTAGGCGAACACCGCCTTCAGGTCGACCGTGTCGCCGCCCTGCGCGGCCAGGTCGTCCAGCAGGCCCTCGGTCAGCTCCGTGATCCGCTCGCGCATCCGCTCCACCCGGCGGGGGGTGAGCGCCTGGGCGACCAGGGTGCGCAGCCGGCGGTGGTCCGCGCCGTCCACGGTGAGCATGGAGCGGGGCGGGTTGGCCAGGCCGATCAGCGGCCAGTCGGGGGCGATCTCGCCGCGCTGCCAGGCGCCCCAGACGTTGATGTCCTTCACCACCCGGGGGTCGGTGAGCAGCTTCTTCGCCTCGGCGTGGTGGGTGACCGCCCACACCGGGACGTCGCCCGGCAGCATCACGGCGGCCAGGGGCCCGGCGGCCCGCAGCGCCTCGCTCTCCCCGTCCAGGTCGGTGACGAACGGGTCGAGGCGGATGGGGGCCTGTCCGGTGCCGGGCGTGATCGTCGACGAGTCGGTGCCAACCGTCATGCGAGCGTGCCTCCAAGGGCGGGGGTGGGTGTGAAGGTGACCGGGAGTTCGGACAGCCCGCGCAGCCACGGTGACGGGCGGCGGGTCAGGGACGCGGCCGGCACCGCGAGGTCGATGTCGGGCAGCCGGTCCAGGACGACCTCGATGCCGGTCCGCGCGATCACCTCGGCGATCTCCTGCGCCGGGAACGGGCAGCGGTGCTCCCCGTGGCCGAAGGAGAAGTGCGCGCTGTTGCCGCCGGTCAGGGCCGAGCCGTCGGTGCGCACCTGGGGGTCGGAGTTGGCGCCCTGCAGGCCGAGCAGCACCAGGTCCCCCGCGCGGATGCGGCGGCCGCCGAGCTGGGTGTCGCGGGAGGCCCAGCGGCCGGCCACGTTCTGGGTGGGGGTGTCCTCCCACAGCACCTCGTTCATGGCCTCGGCGATGCTGTTGCGGCCGCCGAAGAGGGAGGCGGCGAACCGGTTGTCGGTGAGCATCAGGTGCAGCGAGTTGCCGATCCAGTCGGCGGTCGGCTGGTGCCCGGCCGCCATCATCACCATCAGGTCCTGGCCGATCTCCTCCTCGGTGAAGCCCGAGGTGTCGGCGAGCATCCGGGACACGACGTCCTCGGCGGGCCTCTCCTTGCGGTCGGCCACCAGCTTCATCATCGACGTGGCCAGGTGGGCCTGGCCCGCCAGCGCCCGCTCCCGCCCGTCGATCATGTCGTTGAGGGCGGTGACCAGGGCCGGGCCCTCCTCGTCGGTGAAGCCGTAGAGCCGGGCGAGGACCCGCACGGGCAGCAGCATCGCGAACTCGGCGACGATGTCGGCGCCGCCCTTGGGGCAGATGCCGTCGATCAGCTCGTCCGCGAACCTCTCGGCGTGGGAGCGCAGCTCGAACGGGTCCACCGCCTCCAGCGCGTTCACCAGCATCCCGGCCCGCTCGCGGTGCCGCTCGCCGACCGTGTACAGGATCGACGGCTGCCTGCGTCCGATCATCGGCAGCAGCGGCCAGTCGTCGGGGATGTTCTCCCACTGGTTCCACAGGTCGGAGTCGCGGCTGAACAGCACCGGGTCGCCGGTGATCTGGTGCAGCTCGCGGTAGCCGAGCACCAGCCAGGCCGGCACGTCGCCGTCCAGCAGCACCGGGACCACGCTGCCGTGCGCGCGCCGCATCTCCCGGTACACCCGGGCCGGGTCGTCCTGGAGCAGGGGCCCGCTGAAGCGGACGGCGTCGGGGACGGAAGCGGGGCTCACACCAGCTCCTGACGGGGGGCTCGGGCGGGGTCGGCGTACAGGGCCTGGATGTGTTCCACCAGCGTGATCAGCACCAGCTTGCTGGACTCCCGGGACCGTGCGTCGCAGCCGACCAGCGGGACGTGCGGGTCGAGGTCGAGGGCCTCGCGGACCTGCTCCGGGGGGAAGGCGGGGCCGCCGAAGTCGTTGCAGGCCACGATGAACGGCGTGCCGTGCTTCTCCAGCCGGTCGATGGCGTACCAGGAGTCGTCGATGCGCCGGGTGTCCACCAGCACCACCGCGCCCAGCGTCCCGGAGAACAGCCGGTCCCACAGGAACCAGAAGCGCTCCTGCCCGGGCGCGCCGAACAGGTACAGCACGTTGTGCGCGTCGAGCGTGATGCGGCCGAAGTCGAAGGCGACGGTGGTCGCCGTCTTGCCGCGCACGCCGCGGGTGTCGTCGACGTCCTCGCCGGCCTGGGTCATCGTCTCCTCGGTGTTGAGGGGACGGATCTCGCTGACCGAGCGGACCATCGTCGTCTTGCCGGCGCCGAAGCCGCCGACGACCACGATCTTCAGGCCGTTGTCGGCCGACGCGCCCAGCGGCGTGCGCGTCTCGGACGCCGTGTGCGTCTCAGAGGTTGCGGAGTCCAACGAGCACCTGCTCCAGGATGTCGGGGTCGGGAACGGCGGCTCTGCGGGGGTGACGGGCGCTGACCCGTCCCGCCGCGAGGAGGTCGGAGAGCAGGATCCGGGTGATGCTCACGGGGAGCTTCAGCTCGGCCGCGATCTCCACGACCGCCGTGGGGCGTTCGGTCAGCCGCAGGATCGCCGCGTGCTCGGACTGCATGCCGGGCACCGGGTCGCACTCGGCGACGACCAGGGTCACCAGGTCGAAGGGGTTGTCGGGCCCCGAACTGCTGCGCCCCTGGGTGAGGGTGTAGAGCCGGTCCGGGGCGTCGTCCCTGCCGGGCCTGCTCATGAGGTCCGGGGCCGGGCGGTCAGGTGCTCGCCGAGCTGTTCCACGAGCTCGCTCATGTTGTGCCCGACGAGCCCGGCGTCCGCGTCCTCGGTGGTGACGACGGCCAGGTGCGCTCCCTCGCCGGCCTCCACGATGAACAGCACCCCGCCGTAGAACTCGGTCATCGCCGAGCGCACACCGCCGCTGCCGTCGCCGAACTCGACCGAGGCGCCGTGCGACAGCGACTGGATGCCGGCGGCGATCGCGGCGAGCTGGTCGGCCTGGTCGGCGGAGAGCTCCGGGGTGCGGCACAGTTTCAGGCCGTCACGGGACAGCACGAGCGCGTGCCTCGCGCCCGGCGTGCGCTCCAGCAGGCCCTCTATCAGCCAGGTGAGCTTCTCGTCGGCGGTCGTCGTGCCGGTCATGAGGTGGTGTCGCCTTCCGGGGTCGCGGGGGTGGGTCGTGCTTCGGGGGTCGGGTCGGGGGCGGTGCCGTCGTCCGGGACGGTGCCGGGGGCGGCCGGGGCGGCCGGGGTGGTCGGGCCGGCGGACGCGTCGTCCGGGGCGGTGGCGCGTACGGCCCGGCGGAAGCTGCTGAAGCGGGCCGTACGGGCCTTCGTCTCCTCGGCGGTCGGGGCCGGCCGCGGGGCGGCGGGGCCGCCGGAACGCGTGCGCTCGGCCTCGGCGAGGGTGCGGCCCCGGCGGCGGCGGGGCAGCACCAGCGGGTACGGGCCGGTGTCCTCGTTCGAGGGCTCGCCCGCGGGTCCGTGCGTGGGCACCGGGTCGGGGTCGAGGTCGGCTCCGGCGCGGGAGGCCGCGTAGGAGGCGGCGGGGGCGGAGGAGGCGGGGCGGGAGGTCTCGCGGGACGCCCTCGCCCCTTCCGCCGGAGGGGTGTCGTGCGCGGCGCCGTGGCTCGTCTCCGGCTCCGCCCCGTCGGCGGCGTCCGTCCGCGCGGCCTCCGTGCGGCCGCCCCGGCGGCGGGGGAGGCCCTCGGCCGCCGGCGCTCCGGCCGCCGGGGCCTGCGCGGCGGACGCGGTGGAGTCGCTGGAGCCGGTGGGCCCGGGCGTCCCGGCGGCGGCGAGCGCGGCGGAGGCGGTCGACGGGGCGCCGCCGGTGACCGGGGCGGTGGTGCCGCCGGCCGGCGCGGCGTCGGCGGCCGGGGACGCGTCCGGCGGTACGAGGATGTCCTGCGGGATGAGCACCAGCACGCCCGTGCCGCCGCGGGCCGAGGGACGGTAGGAGACCCGGAGCCCGTACCGCCGGGCCAGCCGGCCGACCACGGCGAGGCCGAGCCGGGTGCCGGTGAGGCCCCCGAGGTCGGAGGACTCGCCCGAGACGGCGCGCTCGGCGCGGCGCAGCTGGGCCTCGCCCATGACGAGCCCGCTGTCCTCGACGGACACGATGACCCCGGCCGGGACCTCCTCGACGTAGACGTGGACCTCGGCGGTCGGCGGCGAGAAGTTGGCGGCGTTGTCCAGGAGTTCGGCGAGCGCGTGCATCACGCCCTCGGCGGCGTGCCCGGCGACGGCGGTGTCGCTGGTGGAGTGGACGCGGACCCGCTGGTAGCCGCTGATCCGGCCCATGGCGCCGCGCAGGATCGACTCCATGGCGATGGGCCTGGCCCAGCGGCGCCCGGAGCGGGCGCCGGTGAGGACGGCGACGGAGTCGGCGAGCCTGCCCGCCTGCGCGGTGCGGTGGTCGAGGTGCAGCAGGTCGGCGAGGACCTCCTCGTCGTGGTGCTTGTCCTCCATCGCGCGCAGGTCCGCGAGCATGCCGGTGGCCAGCGCCTGCATCCGGCCGGCCGCGTTGGCGGTCGCGGACAGCGCGGCGGCGCGGGCGCCGGTGGCCTCGCGCAGCCGGGCGGCCAGCCGCGCGTTCCCGTCGGTGAGCCGGTCCCGGTCCGCCGCGAGCCGGTCCCGCTCCTCGGTCAGCCGGTCGCGCTCCTCCGCGTGGTCGCGGGCCAACCGGTCGGTGTGGGCCTGGTGTTCCTCGGTGATGAGGCGCAGCTTCTCGGCGTGCTCCTCGGTGAGCCGCTTCAGCTCGGCGGCGTGGTCGTCCGTGAGCCGGGCCCGCTCCTCGGCGTGCTCCTGCGCCAGGCGGGCGACGTCGGCCGCGTGCTGCTCGGCGAGGCGGTCGCGCTCGGCCGCCAGGGTCTCGGCGAGGCGGCCGCGCTCCTGGTCCAGGTCGGCCGACAACCGGGCGCGCTCCCGGGTGAGTTCGCCGGTCAGCCGCTCGTGCTGGCGGCGCGACTCCTCGGTCAGCCGCGCCCGCTCCTGGAGCAGCCGCCCGACGTCCTGGGTGACGGCCTCCAGCCGCCCGCGGGCCGCCCGCGCCGACAGCACGGCGTGCGCGGCCACCGTGGCGGCCGCGCACAGCAGCAGGACGGCGACCGTCCCGGTCACCGCGACGGCGCCCCGCGCGGAGTCCGGCCCGAGAAGGGCGGCGGCGGTGACCGCGAGTCCGGCGAGCACCGCGGTGAGCAGCGGGACGGGCAGGAGGCTGCGGGGGGTGGGGCGGTCGCCGGGGAGCAGGGGGGAGGTCATCAATCAGGGTCCTCGGTCGAATCCTCGGTCGGGTCCGCGGGCGTGCACCGTCGTCTGCGCGGCCCTCGGTCGGTTCCATGGGTCGCCGGACCGGTTCCGGGGTCGCTTCGGGAGGCGCTTCCGGATGAGTACCGACAACTGCGCGCAACTCGCGGTCACTATATGAGAGTTCGTGATCGTCTTGGGAAGAATCCGCTTCCGTTCTTGTTATTTGACCCAACGCACAGGGTGTCCGCGCCCCCGGCGAGCCGCCGCCGGGGGCGCGCTTCCGCCGCGGGCCGCCCGGCGGATGCGGTCCGGCGGTGGCGGTCCGGCGGAGGCATCCTGAGGGCATGACGGATCTGCGGGAACTGCGGGCCGGGCTGGCGGCGGCCGTGCGCGGCGAGGTGGACTTCGGGACGACCGCGCGGGCGCTGACGACCATGGACGCCTCCAACTACCGCCGCGTGCCGCTCGGCGTGGTGGCCCCCCGGGACGCCGACGACGTGGCGGCGGCCCTGTCGGTGTGCCGGACGCACGGCGTCCCGGTGGTCGCGCGGGGCGGCGGCACGTCGATCGCGGGCCAGGCGACCGGCACCGGGGTGGTGCTCGACTTCACCCGGCACATGAACCGCCTGCTCTCCCTCGACCCGCGGGCGCGCACGGCCGTCGTCCAGCCCGGCCTCGTCCTCGACCGGCTGCAGGAGGCCGCCGCCCCGCACGGGCTGCGCTTCGGACCGGACCCCTCCACGCACAGCCGCTGCACCCTCGGCGGCATGATCGGCAACAACTCCTGCGGCTCCCACTCCGTCGCCTGGGGCACCACGGCGGACAGCGTGCGGGAACTGTCGGTCGTCACCGCGGGCGGGGAGCGGCTGCGACCGGGACGGGGGTGGGCCGGGGCCCCGGCGGGACTGCGGGAGCTGGTGGACGGCGAGCTGGCCCGCCTGCGCACGGGTCTCCCCGGCCTCCCCCGCCGCATCTCCGGATACGCCGTGGACGCCCTGCTGCCCGAGAAGGGCGCCGACGTCGCCCGCTCCTTCTGCGGCTCGGAGGGCACGCTGGGCGTGCTCACGGAGGCGGTCGTGGACCTCGTACGGGCGCCCCGCGCGCGGGCGCTCGCCGTGCTGGCGTACGCGGAGGAGGGCGGTGCGGCGGAGGCGGCGGCGGGGCTGCTGCCGTACCGGCCGCTGACCGTGGAGGGCATGGCGGCCGACCTGGTGCCGTCCGCCGCGGACCTCCCGCGCGGCGGGGCCTGGCTGTTCGTGGAGACCGGCGGGGAGACGGCGGCGGAGGCACGCGCGCGTGCGGAGGCGATCGTCCGCGGGGCGGACGTCGTGGACGCCCTGGTGGTCACCGACCCGGCCCGGCAGCGCGCGCTGTGGCGGATCCGGGAGGACGCGAGCGGCACGGCGACCCGGATGCAGGACGGCACGGAGGCCTGGCCCGGCTGGGAGGACTGCGCGGTGCCGCCCGCCCGGCTCGGCGCGTACCTGCGCGACTTCCGCGCCCTGCTCGCCTCCCACGGGCTGCACGGCGCCCCGTACGGGCACTTCGGGGACGGCTGCGTCCACGTCCGGATCGACTTCGACCTGCTGACCGGGCCGGGCGTCGCCCGCTTCCGGCGGTTCTCGGAGGAGCTGGCCGACCTGGTCGTGGCGCACGGCGGCTCCCTCTCCGGGGAGCACGGGGACGGACAGGCGCGGGCCGAGCTGCTGCCGCGCATGTACGGCGCGGAGACGGTCGCCCTCTTCGAGCGGGTGAAGGGCGTCTGGGACCCGGACGGCCTGCTCAACCCGGGCATGCTGGTCCGCCCGGCGCCCCTGGACGCGAACCTCCGCTTCTCCGTCCTGCCGCGCGAGCCGGTGGACGTGGCCTTCGGCTACCCGGCCGACGGCGGCGACTTCTCGGCGGCGGTGCGCCGCTGCGTGGGCGTCGCCAAGTGCCGTACGACGTCGGTGGCGGGTCCGGCGGTGATGTGCCCGTCGTTCCGGGCGACGGGCGAGGAGGAGCACTCCACGCGCGGGCGCGCCCGGCTGCTGCACGAGATGCTCGCCGGTGAGCTGGTGACCGACGGCTGGCGGTCCACGGAGGTGCGGGACGCGCTGGACCTGTGCCTGTCCTGCAAGGGCTGCCGCTCGGACTGCCCGGTCGGGGTCGACATGGCCACGTACAAGGCGGAGTTCCTCCACCACCACTACGCGGGCCGCCGCCGCCCGGCCGCGCACTACGCGATGGGGTGGCTGCCGGTGTGGCTGGGCTGGGTCGCGCGGACGAGGACTGCGGGGGCGGTGAACGCCCTGGCCTCGGTGGGCCCGCTCGCGAGCGTGGTGAAACGGCTGGGCGGGATCGCGGGGGAGCGGGAGATCCCCCGGGTGGCCGGGGAGACGTTCACGCGGTGGTGGCGGGGACGGCGCGCGCCCTCGGGTGAGGGCGCGCCGGTGGTCCTGTGGCCGGACACCTTCACCGAGCACCTGTCGCCGTCGGTGGGCCGCGCGGCCGTACGCGTCCTGGAATCGGCGGGGCTGCGGGTGGTGCTGCCGCCGACGCTGCGGCTGCGCGGGCGCCCGCCGGTCGGTGACGCCCGCTCACGATCGGCGGCGCGGTTGCTGGCGGCCCGCACGGGACGGGTCTGCTGCGGCCTGACGTACGTCTCCACGGGCCAGCTCGACCGCGCCCGCACGGTGCTGCGCCGCACCCTGGACCTCCTGGAACCGGTGCTGGCCACGGACGCCCCGCTGGTCGTCCTGGAACCGAGCTGCGCGGCGGCCCTGCGCACGGACGCCCCGGAACTCCTCCACGACGACCCGCGCGCGGCACACCTGGCCGAGCGGGTCCTCACCTTCGCGGAGACCCTGGAGCGGTACGCGCCGGACTGGACCCCGCCGCGCCTGGACCGCCCCGTCACCGGCCAGACCCACTGCCACCAGCACGCGGTCCTGGGCGACACGGCCGACCGCGCGCTGCGCGCCGCCGCCGGTCTCACCGGTGAACTGAGCGGCGGCTGCTGCGGCCTGGCAGGAGACTTCGGCTTCGAGAAGGGCCACTACGACGTCTCCGTGGCCTGCGCGGAGGACCGGCTCCTGCCGTCGGTGCGGGAGGCCCCGGAGGACGCGGTGGTCCTGGCCGACGGCTTCTCCTGCCGGACGCAGCTGGAACAACTGACGGGCGTCCGGGGACGGCACCTGGCGGAGGTGCTGGCGGCCGCCCTGGACGGAGAGGGGTGAGCAGCCGCCGCTCTCGTGCCCACACCGCGCTCGAACGAACCGGCGCTCCTCCCGCACGTCTTGATCGCCGCCGAGCCTGCTGATGGGGTGGCCGGCATGACCGGCCTCGGACCCGTCGCCTGGCCGCCCGCCCCGATCAGGACCGAGCGGCTCGTGCTGCGCGGGCCCGAGGCCCGGGACCGTGCGGCGTTCGTCGAGCTGCTGGCGTCGCCGGAGGTGCACGCCTACCTCGGCGGGCCCCGCCCGCGTGACGAGCTCGAGCGCGGGTTGCCCGAGGTGCCCGGGCGGTGGCCCGGGAGCTTCGTCGTCGATCTCGACGGGGCGATGATCGGCCAGGTCCTGCTCGGAAGGGCGCCGGAGCACCGTCGCCCGGCCGCCGCGGGGAAGGTCGGTCTCGGCTACCTGTTCCTGCCGCGGGCGTGGGGATCCGGGTACGCGGCCGAGGCGTGCGCGGCGGCCCTCGACTGGTTCGCCGGCGTCCTTCCCGGCGAGCCGGTGGTGCTCGCCACCCAGACCGCCAACGTCCGCTCGATGCGCCTCGCGGCGAAGCTGGGGTTCACCGAGGTGGAGCGGTTCCGGGCCTGGGACGCCGAGCAGTGGCTCGGCCTGCGGTCCCCGGTCACGCCCCCCGGTTGAGCCCGCGCCCGGCCTTCCGCGGCGGCGGGCAGCCGCGGGACGGGGCGGCGGCCGTCACGGCGCGGTCTCGCCCCGTACCAGCGGGTGGCACACCGGCTGGACGCCCTCGGGGAGGTCGTCCGGGCGGCACCAGCGGGCCTCCAGGATCTCGAAGGGGTCGAGGCGCAGCTCGCCGCCGAGCAGACGGGCCTCGTAGGCCACCTCCACGCGGGTGCGGAAGCCGCTGTTCAGCATCACCAGACGGCCCACCTCCACGTCGAGGTTCGTCTCCTCCTTGACCTCGCGCACCACCGTCGCCCGGAAGTCCTCGCCCTTGCGCGCGAAGCCGCTCGGCAGGCCCCACTGGCGGCCCGGCGGCCACATCCGGTGCCGGAGCATCAGCACGCGCCCCTCGTCGTCGCGCACGACGCCGGTCACGCCGACCACGAACTTGGCGTGCAGCAGCCACATGACGCGGCTCTGGAGGGGGCGCAGCAGGCGCCAGAGGCGGGTGATGAGTCGGCGCACGGGACCTCGGTGGGTGTGGTGGGGCGGGCACGGGGCGTCAGGGGGACCGTACCCGCAAAAGGGGCCGAGCCCCGCGCGGGGCCCGTGCGGGCGCTGTCACCGGCCACCGCCAGGACGGTGCACGCCCCAACTGCCACAGAAAGCAGGGGGTTTCATGGAGTCGTCGGCCGGGGTGCCGCAGTACCCGTGCGGAATCAGCCACTCGGCCAGTCCCCATGGACGTCCTGCGTCGCGTCGCCGTCTCCGGGCGCACCTCCCCGCGCCGACGGCCGCGCACTCCGGCCGTGGGGGGCGCCGGGCCCCGGTCCGGAGGAATGGGGTCCGCATGACGGAACCGAGTTGACCCGGGCGGGGTGCGGGGCTCATCGTCAGGTACGTAGGTGCTTTACGGTCCTGTCCAGAGGGCCGGGAGGATATTACTCTGGACTGGACAGTGCACTGTGATGCACGATGCCGACAGACGTCCCGCTCTCCGTACCGAGCCCTCAGGAAGCCCAGTGACCACCCCCAGCGCCGCCGCCACCCCGTCCACCGCAGCCGGGACGGGGCCCGGCCACGCGCCCGCGGCGGGGGGCTCCCCGCGCGGGCGCGGCTCCCTGGGGCCGGTCGGGCTGGTCCTCGCCGGCGGGATCTCCGTGCAGTTCGGCGGGGCGCTGGCGGTGACGCTGATGCCGCGGGCCGGCGCGCTCGGGGTCGTGACGCTGCGGCTGCTGGTGGCCGCGCTCGTGCTGATGGTGCTGTGCCGGCCGAAGCTGCGCGGGCACTCGCGCACCGACTGGGGCACGGTGATCGTCTTCGGCATCGCCATGGCGGCGATGAACGGCCTCTTCTACCAGTCCGTCGCCCGCATCCCGCTCGGCCCGGCGGTCACGCTGGAGGTCCTCGGTCCGCTCGCGCTGTCCGTGCTGGCCTCCCGGCGGGCGGTCAACATCGTGTGGGCCGCGCTGGCCCTCGCCGGCGTCTTCCTCCTCGGCGGCGGGAACTTCGGCAGCCTCGACCCGCTGGGTGTCGCCTTCGCCCTGGGTGCCGGCGCCATGTGGGCGGCGTACATCGTCTTCAGCGCGCGTACGGGGCGCCGCTTCCCTCAGGCGGACGGACTCGCCCTCGCCATGGCCGTGGCGGCGGTGCTGTTCCTGCCCCTGGGCGTCATCGAGTCCGGCACGAAGCTCCTCGACCCGACGGTCCTCGCCCTGGGCGCGGGGGTCGCGGTGCTGTCCTCCGTGCTCCCGTACACCCTCGAACTCCTCGCCCTGCGCCGCCTGCCCGCCTCCACCTTCGCCGTCCTGATGAGCCTGGAGCCGGCCCTCGCGGCCGCCGCGGGCTTCCTCGTCCTCGGCCAGGCCCTGGCCCCCACCGAGGCCGCGGCCATCGCCCTGGTCATCGCGGCGAGCATGGGCGCGGTGCGGACACAGGTGGGGCGGGGGAAGGCGAAGGGAGCGGGGGGCGCCTCCTGACGACGGCCGGTTCGCTCTACCGCGAGGCCGCCGAGGCGGTGCGCGCGGAGTGACCCGGCGCCGAGGGTGCGAGCCCGGCCGGGAGACGGTGGCGGGCGGCGCCCCGGCCGACCTCCCCGCCGAGGGGAGAAGACGGCCGGCGAACCGGTGAGGGCGGCCGAACTGCTCCGTCCTCACGGGCCCTCGCGTTCCGGACGCTCCTCGTCCGGGTTCCGGCATCGAAGAAGTTCATGCAAGCATGCTTGCTTGTTTCCGGTCCCCCTGCCATGCTCCCCGCAACCGCGCCGCACACCGCCGTGTCCGTGTCCCGAGGGGAGCGCCTCGTGTCCGATCCGACGCCCGTGATCGACGACCTGCGTGAGGAGAGCGAGGAGCTCGACCGGCTGGTGGCCGGGCTGGGCCCGGAGCAGTGGGCGCGGGAGACGCCCGCCGCGGGGTGGACCGTCGCCCACCAGATCGCCCACCTCGCCTGGACCGACCGCTCCGCGCTGCTCGCCGTCACCGACGCGGACGGGTTCCGGGCGCTGGTCGAGAAGGCCCTCGCCGCCCCGCACACCTTCGTCGACGAGGGCGCCGGGGAGTACGCCCGGTCCGCGCCCGCCGACCTGCTCGCGCGGTGGCGCGAGGGGCGCGCGGCACTGGAGAAGGCGCTGCGGGAGGCGCCGGCCGGGGCGCGGTTCCCCTGGTACGGGCCACCCATGTCCGCCGCGTCCATGGCCACCGCCCGCCTCATGGAGACCTGGGCCCACGGCCTGGACGTGGCGGACGCGATCGGTGTGACGCGGCCGCCCACCGACCGGCTCCGGCACGTGGCGCGGCTCGGGGTGCGCACCCGGGACTTCGCCCACGGAGCGCACGGACTCACCCCGCCGGCCGACCCCTTCCGGGTCGAGCTCGTCGCGCCCGGCGGCGGACTGTGGACCTACGGCCCCGAGGACGCCCCCCAACGCGTCACCGGGCCCGCGCTCGACTTCTGCCTCCTCGTCACCCAGCGCGCCCACCGCGCCGACCTCGCCCTCACCGCCGACGGCCCCGACGCCGACCGCTGGCTGGACATCGCCCAGGCCTTCGCCGGGCCGCCGGGAGCCGGCCGCCCGCCGGAGGGAACCGCTCGGTGAGCGCGCTCCGCATCGGCAACGCCTCCGGCTTCTACGGCGACCGCTTCTCCGCCATGCGCGAGATGCTCACCGGCGGCCCCCTGGACGTCCTCACCGGCGACTACCTCGCCGAGCTGACCATGCTCATCCTCGGCCGCGACCGGCTCAGGAATCCGGACGCCGGGTACGCCCGCACCTTCCTGCGGCAGTTGGAGGAGTGCCTCGGCCTCGCCCACGAGCGGGGCGTGAGGATCGTCGCCAACGCGGGCGGACTCAACCCCGCCGGACTCGCCGACGCCGTACGCGCGCTGGCCGGCCGGCTCGGCATCCCCGTACGGGTCGCGCACGTCGAGGGCGACGACCTGACCGCCGCCCACCCGGGAGCGCTGGCCGCGCACGCCTACCTCGGCGGCTTCGGCATCGCCGAGTGCCTGCGCGCGGGCGCCGACGTGGTCGTCACCGGGCGGGTCACCGACGCGGCCCTGGTCACCGGGCCCGCCGCCGCGCACTTCGGCTGGAAGCCGACGGAGTACGACCGGCTGGCGGGTGCGGTCGTCGCCGGGCACGTGCTGGAGTGCGGGGCGCAGGCGACCGGCGGCAACTACGCGTTCTTCGGCGAGGGCGGCGCCGTACGGCCCGGCTTCCCCCTCGCCGAGCTGCACGAGGACGGCAGCGGCGTCATCACCAAGCACCCGGGCACCGGCGGTCTCGTCGACGTCGGCACGGTGAGCGCCCAGCTCCTGTACGAGACGGCCGGGGCACGGTACGCGGGACCGGACACCACCGCCCGCCTGGACACCGTACGGCTCACCCAGGACGGCCCCGACCGGGTGCGGATCGACGGTGTCCGGGGCGAGGCCCCGCCTCCGGACCTCAAGGTCGGCGTCAACCGCCTCGGCGGCTTCCGCAACGAGGTCGTCTTCGTCCTCACCGGCCTGGAGATCCCGTCCAAGGCGGCGCTGGTGCGCCAGCAGATGCGGGCCTTCCTCGACGGGTCCGGGGCCCGCCCCGCCGAGGTGAGCTGGGACCTGGCCCGCACGGACCGGCCCGACGCGCCCACCGAGGAGACGGCGAGCGCCCTGCTGCGGCTCGTCGTGCGGGACCCCGACCCGGAGAAGGTCGGCCGGGCCCTGAGCGGAGCCGCCGTCGAACTGGCCCTGTCCAGCTACCCCGGCTTCCACGTCCTGGCCCCTCCGGGCAAGGGCGCCCCCTACGGCGTCTTCGAGGCCGCCCGCGTCCCGCAGGACGCCGTGGAGCACGTGGCCGTCCTGCACGACGGGCGCCGGGTCCCGGTGCCGCCCGCCCAGGACACCGCCGCGCTCCGCGCCGTGCCGGAGCCGCCCCTGCCGGAGCCCCTCCCGCCCGGCCCCGTCCGCCGCGCCCCCCTCGGTCTCGTCGCCGGCGCCCGCAGCGGCGACAAGGGCGGGGACGCCAACGTCGGCGTGTGGGCGCGGACGGACGACGCCTGGCGGTGGCTCGCGTACGAGCTGACCGTCGAGCGGTTCCGCGAGCTGGTCCCCGAGGCCCGCGAACTGCCCGTCACCCGGCACACCCTCCCCAACCTGCGCGCCCTGAACTTCGTGGTCGAGGGCATCCTCGGCGCGGGCGTCGCCGCCCGGGCCCGCTTCGACCCGCAGGCCAAGGCGCTCGGCGAGTGGCTGCGCTCCCGGCACCTCGACATCCCGGAGGCCCTGCTGTGACGGTCCTCGAATCCGCCCTGAACACGGCCGACCCGGAGTACCGGGCCCGCCGCGAGGCCATGCTCGCCAAGCTCGCCGCGCTCGACGCCGAACACGCCAAGGCCCTCGCGGGCGGCGGCGGGAAGTACGTCGAGCGGCACCGGAAGCGCGGCAAGCTGCTCGCCCGCGAGCGCGTCGAGCTGCTCCTCGACCCCGACACGCCCTTCCTGGAGCTGTCCCCGCTGGCCGCGTGGGGGAGCGACCACACCGTCGGCGCCTCGCTCGTCACCGGCATCGGCGTCGTCGAGGGCGTGGAGTGCCTGATCACCGCCAACGACCCGACCGTGCGCGGCGGCGCCAGCAACCCCTGGAGCCTGAGGAAGGCCCTGCGCGCCCACGACATCGCGCTCGCCAACCGGCTGCCCGTGATCAGCCTCGTGGAGTCCGGCGGCGCCGACCTGCCCTCGCAGAAGGAGATCTTCATCCCCGGCGGCGCGATCTTCCGGGACCTGACCCGGCTGTCGGCGGCCGGCATCCCCACCGTCGCCGCCGTCTTCGGCAACTCCACCGCCGGGGGCGCGTACGTCCCCGGCATGTCCGACCACGTGATCATGGTCAAGGAGCGGGCGAAGGTGTTCCTCGGCGGCCCGCCGCTGGTGAAGATGGCCACCGGGGAGGAGAGCGACGACGAGTCCCTGGGCGGCGCCGAGATGCACGCGCGCGTGTCGGGCCTCGCCGACCACTTCGCCGTCGACGAACCGGACGCGCTGCGCCAGGCCCGCCGGGTCGTCGCCCGCCTCAACCACCGCAAGGCGTACGGCGATCCGGGACCGGCCGCCCCGCCCGAGTACGACGAGGAAGAACTGCTGGGCATCGTCCCCGGCGACCTCAAGGTCCCCTTCGACCCGCGCGAGGTCATCGCCCGCATCGTCGACTCCTCCGACTTCGACGAGTTCAAACCGCTCTACGGCACCAGCCTCGCCACCGGCTGGGCCACCCTCCACGGCTATCCCGTCGGCATCCTCGCCAACGCCCGGGGGGTCCTCTTCAGCGAGGAGTCCCAGAAGGCCGCCCAGTTCGTCCAGCTCGCCAACCAGCGCGACATCCCGCTGCTCTTCCTGCACAACACCACCGGCTACATGGTCGGCAAGGAGTACGAGCAGGGCGGCATCATCAAGCACGGCGCGATGATGATCAACGCGGTCAGCAACTCCCGCGTCCCCCACCTGTCCGTCCTCATGGGCGCCTCCTACGGCGCCGGGCACTACGGCATGTGCGGTCGCGCCTACGACCCGCGCTTCCTGTTCACCTGGCCCAGCGCCAAGTCCGCCGTCATGGGGCCCCAGCAGCTCGCCGGCGTGCTGTCCATCGTCGCGCGGCAGTCGGCGGCGGCGAAGGGACGGCCGTACGACGACGACGCGGACGCGGCGCTGCGCGCCATGGTGGAGCAGCAGATCGAGTCCGAGTCCCTGCCGATGTTCCTGTCCGGGCGGCTGTACGACGACGGCGTCATCGACCCGCGCGACACCCGCACCGTCCTCGGCCTGTGCCTGTCGGCCGTCCACACCGCCCCCTACGAGGGTGCGCGCGGCGGCTTCGGCGTCTTCCGGATGTGAGGCCCGTGATCACCACCGTTCTCGTCGCGAACCGGGGCGAAATCGCCTGCCGTGTCGTGCGCACCTGCCGTGAGGGGGGAATCCGGACCGTCGCCGTGCACTCGGACGCCGACGGGAACGCCCTCCACGTGCGCGTGGCCGACACGGCGGTACGGCTGCCGGGGTCGGCGCCCGCCGACACCTATCTGCGCGGCGACCTGATCGTGAAGGCGGCCCTCGCGGCCGGCGCGGACGCCGTGCACCCCGGCTACGGCTTCCTCTCCGAGAACGCCGACTTCGCGCGGGCCGTGCGGGACGCGGGCCTGGTGTGGATCGGGCCGCCCCCGGAGGCGATCGAGGCGATGGCGTCCAAGACGCGCGCCAAGGAGCTGATGGGCGTCGAGCCCCTGCGGAACGTCACCGAGGCCGACCTGCCGGTGCTGGTGAAGGCGGCGGCGGGCGGCGGCGGACGCGGCATGCGCGTCGTACGGCGCCTCGCGGACCTGGACGGCGAACGGGACGCCGCCGGCGCGGAGGCCGCGAGCGCCTTCGGCGACGGCGAGGTGTTCGTCGAGCCGTACGTGGAGGGCGGACGCCACGTCGAGGTGCAGGTGCTCGCCGACGCGCACGGCACGGTGTGGACGCTCGGCACCCGGGACTGCTCCCTCCAGCGCCGCCACCAGAAGGTGATCGAGGAGGCCCCGGCACCCGGACTGACCCCGCGGCTCACCGACGAGCTCCACGCCCTCGCCGTACGCGCCGCCCGCGCGGTCGGCTACGTCGGCGCCGGGACCGTCGAGTTCCTCGTCGCCGGCGACCGGGCGCACTTCCTGGAGATGAACACCCGCCTCCAGGTGGAACACCCGGTGACCGAGGCCGTGTTCGGGGTCGACCTCGTCGCCGAGCAGATCCGCGTCGCCGAGGGCCACGCCCTCGCCGAGGAGCCGCCACGCGCGCGCGGCCACGCCGTCGAGGCCCGCCTGTACGCCGAGGACCCCGCCCACGCCTGGGCCCCGCAGACCGGCCGCCTGCACCGGTTCTCCGTCCCCGGCGCCGTACGCCTGGACACCGGCTACGCGGACGGCGACGACATCGGCGTCCACTACGACCCCCTGCTCGCCAAGGTCGTCGCCCACGCCCCCACCCGCGCGGAGGCCGTCCGCAAGCTCGCGTCCGCACTGGAACGGGCGGTGATCCACGGCCCCGTCACCAACCGGGACCTCCTCGTCCGTTCCCTGCGGCACGAGGAGTTCGCGCAGGGCCGCATGGACACCGGCTTCTACGACCGCCACCTGACCGCGCTCACCGAACCGGCCACCGACCCGCACGCCCCGCTCGCCGCCGCCCTCGCCGACGCCCACGGCCGCTCCCGCTTCGGCGGCTGGCGCAACCTGCCCTCGCAGCCGCAGGTCAAGCGGTACGCCGTGGCGGGCGAGGAGCACGAGGTCCGCTACCGGCACACGCGGGACGGCCTCGCGGCCGACGGGGTGCAGGTCGTCCACGCCGCCGCGGAGCTGGTGGTCCTGGACGTGGCCGGCGTACGGCGCAGGTTCCGGGTCAGCCGCTACGGCGACCGCGTGTACGTGAACACCACCGCCCTCACCGCCCTGCCCCGCTTCCCCGACCCCACCGCCCGGCACGCCCCCGGCTCCCTCCTCGCCCCCATGCCGGGCACGGTCGTCCGCATCGCCGAGGGCCTGACCGAGGGAGCGCCGGTGGAGGCCGGACAGCCCCTGCTCTGGCTGGAGGCGATGAAGATGCAGCACGAGATCACCGCCCCGGTCACGGGAACGCTGAGCACCCTGCGCGCCGTAACGGGCCGGCAGGTGGAGCCCGGCACCCTCCTGGCGGTCGTGGAAGCGACTTCCCCCGGGGACGCGGGGAACCGCGCGAGTGACCACGACGGACCCGCACCCTCCTGACGCCCCGAAGCCCCTCCCCCTTAGGAGCGCTCATGCCGTTGACCGAGACAAACGAGCACAAGGCCCTCCGCGAAGCCGTCGCCGCGTTCGCGAACAACCACCCCCGCGCCGCCCGCGGCACCGGCGACCGCTCCTTCTGGCAGGAAGCCGCCGAGCTCGGCTACATCGGCGTCAACCTGCCGGAGGCGTACGGCGGCGGAGGCGGCGGCATCACCGAACTCTCCCTCGTCCTCGAAGAGATGGGCGCCGCCGGCAACCCCCTGCTGATGATGATCGTCTCCCCGGCGATCTGCGGCACCGTCATCTCCCGCTTCGGCACCGAGGCCCAGAAGCGCGAATGGCTGCCCGCCCTGGCCGACGGCAGCCGCCTGATGGCCTTCGGCATCACCGAACCCGACGCCGGCTCCAACTCCCACCGCATCACCACCACCGCCCGCAAGGACGGCACCGACTGGCTCCTCACCGGCCGCAAGGTGTTCGTCTCCGGCGTCGACATCGCCGACGCCACCCTCATCGTCGGCCGCACCGAGGACGCCCGCACCGGACGCCTCAAGCCCTGCCTGTTCATCGTCCCGCGCGACACCCCCGGCTTCCAGCGCCGGAAGATCGACATGGAACTCGACGCCGTCGAGAAGCAGTTCGAGCTGACCCTCGACGACGTCCGGCTGCCCGCCGACGCGCTCGTCGGCGGGGGCCCCTCCCACGCTTCCGGCAGCGGGGGGGAGGACGCGGGCCTGCTCCAGCTCTTCGCCGGCCTCAACCCCGAGCGCATCATGACCGCCGCGTTCGCGATCGGCATGGGCCGCCACGCGCTGTCCCGCGCCGTCGCGTACGCCCGCGAACGCACCGTCTGGAGCGCCCCCATCGGCGCCCACCAGGCCATCGCCCACCCCCTCGCCCAGGCGCACATCGACCTCGAACTCGCCCGCCTGATGACGCAGAAGGCCGCCCACCTCTACGACGCCGGCGACGACGCGGGCGCGGGAGAGGCCGCCAACATGGCCAAGTACGCGGCCGCCGAGGCCTGCGTGAAGGCCGTCGACCAGGCCGTGCACACCCTCGGCGGGAACGGCCTCACGCGCGAGTTCGGGCTCGCCTCGCTGATCACCGCCGCGCGCGTGTCCCGCATCGCCCCGGTGAGCCGGGAGATGATCCTCAACTACGTCTCCCACCAGACCCTGGGCCTGCCCAAGTCGTACTAGGCACCCCGGCCCCCGGCCGTCCTGGAGGAACCGTGTTCCGCAGCGAGTACGCAGACGTCCCCCCCGTCGAACTCCCCATCCACGAAGCCGTACTGGGACGGGCCGCCGAGTTCGGCGGCACCCCGGCGCTGATCGACGGAACCGACGGCACCACCCTCACCTACGAGCAGGTCGACCGCTTCCACCGGCGGGTCGCCGCAGGGCTCGCCGAGGCCGGCGTGCGCAAGGGCGACGTGCTCGCCCTGCACAGCCCCAACACGATCGCCTTCCCCACCGCCTTCTACGCGGCCACCCGCGCGGGCGCCTCCGTCACCACCGTGCACCCCCTGGCCACCGCCGAGGAGTTCGGCAGGCAGCTCGAGGACTCCGCCGCCCGCTGGATCGTCACCGTCTCACCGCTGCTGGAGACCGCGCGGCGGGCCGCCGAACTCGCGGGCGGGATCGAGGAGATCCTCGTCTGCGACAGCGCGCCCGGACACCGCTCCCTGATCGACATGCTGGCCTCCACGGCCCCCGAGCCCGTCGTCGACATCGACCCGGCCGAGGACGTCGCCGCGCTGCCGTACTCCTCCGGCACCACCGGCGTCCCCAAGGGCGTGATGCTCACCCACCGCCAGATCGCCACCAACCTCGCGCAGCTCCAGCCCCTGATCACGGCGGGCCCCGGCGACCGCGTCCTCGCCGTCCTCCCGTTCTTCCACATCTACGGCCTGACCGCCCTGATGAACGCGCCCCTGCGACAGGGCGCCACCGTCGTCGTCCTGCCGCGCTTCGACCTGGAGACGTTCCTCGCGGCCGTCCAGGACCACCGCATCACCGGCCTCTACGTGGCCCCGCCCATCGTGCTGGCCCTCGCCAAGCACCCCCTGGTCGACCGGTACGACCTGTCCTCCCTGAAACACATCATCAGCGCCGCCGCGCCCCTGGACGCGAGCCTGGCCGCCGCCTGCTCGCAGCGGCTCGGCCTGCCGCCCGTCGGCCAGGCCTACGGCATGACGGAGCTCTCGCCCGGCACCCACGTCGTCCCCCTGGACGCGATGGCCGACGCCCCTCCCGGCACCGTCGGCAAGCTCATCGCCGGCACCGAGATGCGCATCGTCTCCCTCGACGACCCCGGCAAGGACCTCGGGCCCGGCGAGTCCGGCGAGATCCTCATCCGGGGCCCCCAGGTCATGAAGGGCTACCTCGGCCGCCCCGACGCCACCACCGCCATGATCGACGAGGACGGCTGGCTGCACACCGGCGACGTCGGCCACGTGGACGAGGAAGGCTGGCTGTTCGTCGTCGACCGGGTCAAGGAACTCATCAAGTACAAGGGCTTCCAGGTCGCCCCCGCCGAACTCGAGGCGCTGCTCCTCACCCACCCCGGCATCGCCGACGCCGCCGTCATCGGCGTCCGCGACGAAGACGGCAACGAGGTCCCGCACGCCCACGTCGTCCGCCAGCCGTCCGCCCCGGAGCTCTCCGAAGGCGAGGTCATGACGTACGTCGCCGAGCGCGTCGCCCCGTACAAACGGGTCCGGCACGTCACCTTCGTCGACGGCGTCCCGCGCGCCGCCTCCGGAAAGATCCTGCGCCGCGAACTCCGCGCGGCGCACGAGGAGCCCTCGTGACCCTGATCGGCCGCACCCGCACGCGGGGCGTCGAAACGCTCACCCTCGACGCCCCCGAACGCCGCAACGCCCTGTCCGCCGCCCTCGTCGGCGAACTGGCCGGCGCGCTCACCGACGCCGGCGGGGACACCGGCGTCCGCGCGGTGGTCCTCACCCACAGCGGCAACACCTTCAGCGCCGGCGCCGACCTGCGCGACCCGCCCGCGCCCGACGCGCTGGCCGGCCTGCTCCGGCAGATCGTCGAGCTGCCCAAACCGGTCGTCGCACGGGTCACCGGACACGTCCGCGCGGGCGGACTCGGCCTGCTCGCCGCCTGCGACATCTCCGTCGCCTCCCACGCGGCCACCTTCGCCTTCACCGAGGTCCGCATCGGAGTCGCCCCGGCCGTCATCTCCCTGCCGCTGCTGCCCCGCACCGACCCGCGCGCGCTCGCCCGCTACTACCTCACCGGCGAGCGCCTCGACACCGCCGAAGCCGTCCGCACCGGCCTGCTCACGGCGGCCGGCGAGGACGTGGACGACGCCCTCGCGCCGATCCTCGACGGCCTGCGCGGATCCGCCCCCGAAGCCCTGGCCGAGACGAAACGGCTGCTCACGGCTAGGGTGCTGGAGACATTCGACCGGGACGCGGCCGACCTGACCGCGCTCTCGGCCCGCCTCTTCGCCTCCGCCCCCGCGCGCGAGGGAATGACGGCCTTCCTCGAACGACGGGATCCGGAATGGGTGGTGTGAGCACGGCCGACCGTGCCGAACGAGTCCCCAAGCAGGACCGCAGCCGGGCCACCCGGCAGCGGCTCCTGGAGGCCGCCGTGGCCTGCCTCGCCGAACACGGCTGGGCGGGCTCCACGGTCTCCGTCGTCGCCGAACGCGCCGGCGTCTCCCGGGGCGCCGCCCAGCACCACTTCCCGACCCGCGAGGACCTCTTCACCGCCGCCGTCGAGTACGTCGCCGAGGAACGCTCCACCGCCCTGCGCGCCCTCTTCCCCGAGGGCGCGGCGGCCGGCGACCGCCGCGCGGTGGTCGCGGCGCTGGTCGACCTCTACACCGGCCCGCTGTTCCGCGCCGCCCTCCACCTGTGGGTCGCCGCCTCCGACGAGGAGCAGCTGCGCCCGCGCGTGACCGAGCTGGAGTCCCGCGTCGGCCGCGAGACCCACCGCATCGCCGTGGAACTCCTCGGCGCCGACGAGACCCGCCCCGGCGTCCGCGAGACCGTCCAGGGCCTCCTCGACATGGCCCGCGGCCTGGGCCTGGCCAACCTCCTCACCGACGACACGGCCCGCCGCGAGCGGGTGGTGGCGCAGTGGGCGGCCCTGCTGGACGGAGCGCTGGACTGATCATGGGTGACCGTCTGCAGGCGATCGTCGACCTCGACGCGACCGGAGCGCAGGCGCGGCGGCTCGCGGACCGCGTGGTCGAGTGGCTCGCGGCCGAGGGCATCGTGCTCGCCGAGCGCACGCCGTGCGTGCCGGGACGGCCCCTGGGACACCCGCCGGGCCCGCACTGGCACCGGGCGGTGACCGACGACTGGGACTGGCCCCCGTCCGACGGCCTCGCCGTCCACACCGTCCGCACCGGCTTCACCAGCGGCGCGGACATGCCCGGCGCGGCCCTCTGCCCCCGCTGCGGAGCGGCCACCGCGCTGGACGACGCGGCCTGGCGGCGATTCGGTGACGCCATGCGGACCTGGCACGACGAGGGCACCGCGTCCGCCGGCTGCCCCGCCTGCGGCACGGCCGTCCCCCTCCCGGACTGGACCTGGGACGAGGCGCCCCTCGCCTTCGGCAGCCTGGGCCTCGAGTTCTGGAACTGGCCCGAGCTCACCCCGGAGTTCCGCGCCCGGACGGCCGAGGTCCTGGACGGGCACCGCACCGCGTACGTGTGGGGCAAGCTGTAGGACGCCCGCTCACGGGGCGAGCCGCTCCACCCGCCAGCCCCCGTCCGGCCGCGCGGCGTACCGCAGGCGGTCGTGCAGCCGGTTCTCCCGGCCCTGCCAGAACTCCACCTCCCGCGGGACCACCCGGAAGCCGCCCCAGTGCGGGGGCACCGGCACCCGCTCGTTCTCCGGGTACCGGGCCGCCAGCTCGGCGTACGCCGCGTCGAGCTCCGCGCGGCCGGCGATCACCGACGACTGGCCGCTGGCCCACGCGCCCAGCTGGGAGCCGTGCGGGCGGGTGCGGAAGTAGGCGGCCGTCTCGTCCCGGCCGGTGCGCCGCGCCGTGCCGGTGACGATGACCTGCCGGGCCATCGGGTGCCAGGGGAACAGCAGCGAGACGTGGGGGTTCTCGTCCAGCTCCCGTCCCTTGCGGGAGTCGTAGTTGGTGTAGAACACGAACCCCTGCTCGTCGAAGTGCTTCAGCAGCACCGTGCGGGAACTGGGCCGGCCCTCCGCGTCCGCCGTGGAGACGATCATGGCGTTCGGCTCGAACAGCCCGCCCTCCGTCGCGGCCTGTTTGAACCAGCGCGCGAACTGCTCGACGGGGGTGGCGGCCAGGTCGGTCTCGGAGAGCCCCTCGGTCCGGTAGTGCTTGCGCATCGAGGCGAGATCGAAGGGGACGGCGTCTCGGTCGGTCACGCCCGTCATCCTGCCGCATGCGCGGGCCCCCCGGGGGAACGGTGTCCTTCGTCACTGAGTGGCACTGAGTGCCGCGAACCCTCCCCAAGGATGGCACCCGGGGATATCGTGCTGGCACTGATCCGGTTGGGTGACCGCCAGCCGGGCATCACAGGGGTGACGTCCCGGACCGCGAGTCCCCGAAGACCCGACCGCGGATCCACCGGACGCACCCGCTTCCACCGACCGGCACGGGACCGACCCGCACCGGGCCGCCCCACAACACCATCTGACGCCCACCTGACGAGGAGCCGCCTGATGTCCGACTTCGTACCCGGGCTCGAAGGAGTCGTCGCGTTCGAAACGGAGATCGCCGAACCGGACAAGGAGGGGGGCGCCCTGCGGTACCGGGGCGTCGACATCGAGGACCTGGTCGGCCACGTCTCCTTCGGCAACGTGTGGGGACTGCTCGTCGACGGGGCCTTCAACCCCGGCCTGCCGCCCGCCGAGCCGTTCCCCATCCCCGTGCACTCCGGCGACATCCGCGTCGACGTCCAGTCCGCGCTCGCCATGCTGGCACCCGTCTGGGGCCTGAAACCGCTGCTCGACATCGATGCCGAGCAGGCCCGCGAGGACCTCGCCCGCGCCGCCGTCATGGCCCTCTCCTACGTCGCCCAGTCCGCACGCGGCCAGGGCCTGCCCATGGTCCCGCAGCGCGAGATAGACAAGGCGCAGTCCGTCGTCGAACGCTTCATGATCCGCTGGCGCGGCGAACCCGACCCCAAGCACGTCGCCGCCGTCGACGCGTACTGGACGTCGGCCGCCGAGCACGGCATGAACGCCTCCACCTTCACCGCCCGCGTCATCGCCTCGACCGGCGCGGACGTCGCGGCGGCCCTCTCGGGCGCCGTCGGCGCCATGTCGGGCCCGCTGCACGGCGGGGCGCCCTCCCGCGTGCTGCACATGATCGAGGAGATCGAGCGCACCGGGGACGCCGAGGCGTACGTCAAGCAGACCCTCGACAAGGGCGAACGCCTCATGGGCTTCGGCCACCGCGTCTACCGCGCGGAGGACCCCCGCGCCCGCGTCCTGCGCCGCACCGCCCGCGAGCTCGGCGCCCCGCGCTTCGAGGTCGCCGAGGCCCTGGAGAAGGCCGCCCTGGCCGAGCTGCACGCCCGCCGCCCCGACCGGGTCCTGGCCACCAACGTCGAGTTCTGGGCCGCCATCGTCCTGGACTTCGCCGAGGTCCCGGCCCACATGTTCACCTCGATGTTCACCTGCGCCCGCACGGCGGGCTGGTCGGCCCACATCCTCGAGCAGAAGCGCACCGGCCGCCTGGTCCGTCCCTCGGCCCGCTACGTCGGCCCGGGCACCCGCGACCCGCGCGAGATCGAGGGCTACGCGGACATCGCCCGCTGACCTCGCACGCCCCGGGAAGCCCGGAGGGCCCCGGAAACGCAGACGACCCGCGAGTCTGGTTCCTCCCTGGGGAGGAGCCGGCCGGACGTACCGGCGACTCGCGGGTCGGGTGACTGCTTGGGATTGGGCCGGCTGCGCGTTTCTCTCACGCGCTGGTCCGGCACCGCACGGAATGTGGTGACGGACCGCTAGCCCGCAGCCACCTCACGCGTCCGGTATTCATACATCTGCCGAACCACCTCCCTTCTCGTGTACCTGGAACTCTAAAAAGTGCCCGGCCCGCGAATCAACCGCTTTTTTCGAGATCCGGCTGATTCTTTCGACGTCGGTCACCTAGCGTGCGGCTCATGGGTGAGATGCAGCGGCAGGCGGTTCTCAGTGGATCGGAGTTCGAGGAGCGGATCGGGTACGCGCGGGCCGTGGTCGACGGTGACCGGGTGTACGTGTCGGGGACGACCGGGTTCGACTACGCGACGATGACGATCTCCGACGACGTGGTGGAGCAGGCCGAGCAGTGCCTGCGGAACATCGGGGCCGCGCTGGAGGCGGCGGGCTGCACCTTCGCCGACGTCGTGCGGGTGCGGTACCTGCTGCCCGCGCGGGAGGACTTCGAGCCGTGCTGGCCGGTCCTGAAGCGCTGCTTCGGTGAGGTGCGCCCGGCCGCGACGATGCTGGAGTGCGGGCTGGCGGACCCCCGGATGAAGATCGAGATCGAGGTGGACGCGCGGCGGGGCAGCGGGGCCGGGGGGTTCGACCGGAGGGCGGTGGGCCGGCCGGTGGCCGCGCTCCGGATCGAGGCCGTGGACGGCGAGGCCATGCTGGAGCAGTGGCGGCACGTGCACAACGTGATCGTGCCGCCCGCCGCGATGACGCTCGACGAGGTGCGCGAGCGCAGTGGGCGGTACCGGTTGGAGAACGCCTACCTCGGTGAGGAGGTCGTCGGCTGTTCCACCGTGCGCCCGCCGGAGGGGGAGGAGCGGGTGGCGACGGTGATCGCCCGGGTGCTGCCCGCGTTCCGCGGGCGGGGGATCGGCACGGCGCTCTACGAGAGGGGCCTGGCGCACGCGCGCGGGCTCGGGGCCGGGGCGGTCGAGACGGTGGTGCTGGCGGCCAACGCGGAGGGGCTGCGGTTCGCCGGGGCGCGCGGGTTCGCCGAGCGGGAGCGGTACGTCCTGGACGGCGAGGGCGACGAGTGGGTCGACCTGCGGCTGGCGTCCTTCCCCGGGTGACCGGTTCTCCCGGCCGGGGGTCCGGGGCAGGCGTGCAACGATTCCCTCAATCTTGCGGGAACCGGATGTGCGCTGCGTCACGTTCAAGTTGAATGATTGCATGTGAGCGAACCGAACGTGCCGTACGTGCGGACGCAGCCTGCAGGGGGTCCAGGTGAGTGCTTCCCGGCGTAGTGGGACCACCGACGAGCTGGGGCCGGACGAGCCCGGGCCCGGACGGGAGGGTTCGGGCGGGTCCGATCTGCTCGCCGCGCTGCTGGACGGCATGGACGCCGCCCTGTGCGCCTTCGACGCGGACGGGACGGTGACGCACTGGAACCGCGAGGCGGAGCGGATCCTCGGGTGGACCGCGGCCGAGGCGGTGGGCCGGGCCGGGTTCGCCGGGTGGGCCGTGCGCAGCGCGGACGCCGAGGAGGTCGAGGCGCGGCTGATGTCGGCCATGGACGCGCCGGGCCGGCAGGTGCACGAGTTCGCGCTGGTGACGAAGGACGGCGGCCGGGTGCTGGTGCGGACGCAGTCCGCGGCGGTGCGCGGGCCGGACGGGAAGCCGGCGGGGGTGTACTGCGCGTTCAGCGAGGTGCACGCGCAGATCGACCTGGAGCGGTCCATCGCGCTGAGCGAGGCGCTGCTGGAGGACGCGAGCTGGGGCGTCGTGCTGGTCGACGCGGACCTGCGGCCCGCGGTGGTGAACGCGCACGCGGCGCGGGCGCTGGGGGCGGGGCGGACGTCCGTGCTGGGGCGGCCGCTCGGCGAGCTGCTGTCGCAGGGCGTGGAGGAGCTGGAGAGCGCGCTCACCCATGTGCTGGCCCAGGGCGCGCCGCCCGCGCCCGCCGAGGTGTGGGTGAGCGTGCGGACGCCGGAGGGCGAGCGGCGGCGGTGCTGGCGGAGCGGGTTCGTGCGGCTGGCGTCACCGCTCGCGGAGGAGCCGGTGCCGCTCGGTGTCGGCTGGATGTTCGAGGACGTGACCGAGTCCCGGCAGGGGGAGCAGGAAGCGTCGCTGCTGCGGTTCCGCGCGCAGCAGCTGCACCGGGCGGCGCGGGCCGCCGCGGAGTGCGAGGACCCGGCGGAGGCGGTGACGGTCCACCTGGACTTCGCGCTCGCCGGGTTCGCCGATCACGCGCTGATCGACCGGGTCGCGGACGGCACGGCGGGCGACGCGGAGGCCGTCGGGCCGGTGCGGCTGGTGCGGATCGCGGCCACCCCGTCCGGGGCCCCGGGCCCGAGCAGGCTCGTCGGCCGGGCGGGCCTGCCGGTGCGGTACGGCGAGGGGCACCCGGCGGTGCAGTGCGTGGTGCGGGCCGGTTCGGTGCGGGCCAGTGCGGGGTCCGCGGCGGCCGAGGAGGCACGGGCGTGGGCCCTTTCCCGGCAGTGGCCGGCGGACGCGGTGCACGCCCTGTGCGCGGTGCTGCGCAGCCGGGGCCGCACCCTCGGTGCCGTGACGTTTCTGCGCGGGGCGGGCCGGAGCGCGTTCGAACGCTCCGACGCCGTGTACGCGGAGGACGTGGCGGCACACATCGCCGCGGCACTGGACCTGGCGGGGCTGACCGGCCGCGACGGCTGACGGCCCCCGCGGGGCTCAGTACCGGTAGAAGATCCGGTCCGCGTACTGCTCCAGGATGCGGCCGTTCCACTCGTGGCCGCCGTCCACGTTGCCGGAGCGCAGGAGCGGGGGCTCGATGCCCCGGTCGGCCAGGGCGGCGGCGGCGGTGGCCATGACGGCCTGCAGGAGGGCCGTGGTGACGACCGTGGACGCGGGGGCGAAGGGGGCCGGGACGTTGTCGAGGGTGAGCTCCGCGTCACCGACCGCGATCTTGGAGTCCAGGACGAGGTCGCAGTGGTCCTTCAGGTACGTCCCGGAGGCGTGCCGGGACGCGGTCTGGCCGGCGTACGCCACCGAGGTCACGCCGATGACCTTCACGCCCAGGGCGCGGGCGTTCATGGCCATCTCCACGGGCAGGGCGTTGCGGCCGGACAGGGAGACGATCACCAGGGCGTCGCCCCGGCGGACGGGGGAGGAGTCGAGCACGGCGCCCGCGAGCCCGTCGACCCGTTCCAGGGCGGAGCCCAGCGTGGCCGGCATGACGTCGACGCCGACGACGCCCGGCACGGCGAGCAGGTTCATCAGGGCGAGGCCGCCCGCGCGGTAGACGAGGTCCTGCGCGGCGAGGGAGGAGTGGCCGGCGCCGAAGGCGAAGAGACGGCCGCCGTCCGCGACCGTGTCGGCGAGCAGCGTGCCGGCGGCCGCGACCGTGTCGGCCTCCTCGTCGCGGACGCGTTGCAGCAGGTCGATCGCGGCGTCGAGGAACTGGCCGGCCGGCGTGCGGTCGCTCATGCGGCATCCCTTCGGGTGGCTCTGCTGCGGATCACCGTGCGGTCTGGACCAGTGCCGTGTCAATACGGCGTCCGGGGCCGCGGCACCCCGCGAAAGCCCTTGTTCCCACGGCGCGGCACGGTTGTCAGCCGTATGCGTCAGAATTGAGTCCTGGGCCAGCGCACGCGCCGGTGAGCCGTCCAGCCTCCGGCAGAGCTAATCGCAGATCTCATCGAGGGGCACGTATG
This sequence comes from Streptomyces griseomycini, assembly GCF_014203535.1. GTDB lineage: Bacteria > Actinomycetota > Actinomycetes > Streptomycetales > Streptomycetaceae > Streptomyces > Streptomyces griseomycini. The sequence goes on along the minus strand of NZ_JACHJI010000007.1, from coordinate 252,428 downwards.
TCCGGACTGATCGACACCACGGAGATGTATCTCCGCACCATCCTCGAGCTGGAGGAGGAAGGTGTGGTCCCCATGCGTGCCCGGATCGCCGAGCGGCTCGACCAGAGCGGACCGACGGTCAGTCAGACGGTGGCGCGGATGGAGCGCGACGGCCTGGTGTCCGTCGCCAGCGACCGCCACCTGGAGCTGACGGACGAGGGCCGTCGGCTGGCCACGCGGGTGATGCGCAAGCACCGCCTCGCCGAGTGCCTGCTCGTCGACGTGATCGGTCTGGAGTGGGAGCAGGTGCACGCCGAGGCCTGCCGCTGGGAGCACGTGATGAGCGAGGCCGTGGAGCGCCGCGTGCTGGAGCTGCTGCGGCACCCGACCGAGTCGCCGTACGGCAACCCGATCCCGGGACTGGAGGAGCTCGGCGAGAAGGACGGCGCCGACCCGTTCCTGCACGAGGGCATGGTCTCGCTGGCCGACCTCGACCCGGGTCCGGAGGGCAAGACGGTCGTGGTGCGCCGGATCGGCGAGCCGATCCAGACGGACGCACAGCTGATGTACACGCTGCGGCGGGCGGGCGTGCAGCCCGGTTCGGTGGTGAGCGTGACGGAGTCGGCGGGCGGGGTGCTGGTCGGCAGCAGCGGCGAGGCGGCCGAGCTGGAGTCGGACGTCGCCTCCCACGTGTTCGTCGCCAAGCCCTGACCGGAACCGGGCGCTTCGTCCGCGACCGCGCCGACGTGATCGCGTCGAATCCGCGGTCCGGTCCGCCGAATCGCAGCGCTCGCCGGGTTCGCGTGCGAGGCTGTCGGTGAGGCATATGACCTGAGGGGTTCTTGGCCGGGCCCGACAGCGATGTCACCCGACCGGGGAAGGGCGGGACGATGTGCCGCGACCACGTGAGGAGCCCCGGCGCCGTACGGCGCCGGGGCCTGTCCTCCCCTGTGCTGACCCGGAGCCCCGAGCTCTCAGGGTCATTCCCCTCGGACCGGTTTCCCCGAGCGGTCCGCCTCCCGTTGAAGATCTCCCCCCGGCTGCGGCGATCAATCCCCGCGGGGTGTCACTCGAACGAGCGGTGTTGTCGGCCGGGACGGCATCTTCGAATGGACATTCGATAGCCTGCGACGACAGCGGCAACGGGCAGGACACGCACGGCAGACAGCGGGCAGTCAGGGAGCTTGGGGGTGCCACGATCATGGCGCGACGCATCGACGTGACCGGGGCGGACGGCGTACGACTCGCCGCCTGGGAGTTCGGCGACCCGCCCAAGACGGGACCCGACCCGGCGGAGAGCGCCGCGCGGGACGCCCCCGGCGTGCTGTTACTGCACGGTCTGATGGGCCGCGCCTCGCACTGGGCGTCCACCGCCCGCTGGCTCTCCGAGCGCCACCGCGCCGTCGCCCTCGACCAGCGCGGCCACGGCCGCAGCGACAAGCCCGCCGAGGCCGCCTTCACCCGCGACGCCTACGTCGCCGACGCCGAGGCCGCCCTGGAACAGCTCGGGCTCGGCCCGTCCGTCCTCATCGGCCACGCCATGGGCGCGCTGACCGCGTGGCAGCTGGCCGCCAAGCGCCCCGACCTGGTCCGCGGGCTGATCGTCTGCGACATGCGGGCCTCCGCCCTCGGCGGTGCCTCGCAGCGCGAGTGGGCCGAGTGGTTCAAGACCTGGCCGGTCCCGTTCGCCACGCTCGCCGACGTGCGCAAGTGGTTCGGCGAGGACGACCCCTGGGTGGAGCGGCCCAACCCGGCCCGCGGCGAGTTCTACGCCGAGGTGATGGCCGAGTCCCCGGACGGCTGGCGTCCGGTGTTCGATCCGGAGCAGATGCTCCGCTCCCGCGAGACCTGGGTGCTCGACGCCCACTGGGAGGAACTGGCCCAGGTCCGCTGCCCCACCCTGGTGGTCCGCGGCCTCGACGGCGAGCTGGGCCGCGCGGAGGCGCAGGAGATGGTGCGCGTCCTGCCCCACGGCCGGTACGCGGAGGTGGCCGACGCGGGCCACCTGGTCCACTACGACCAGCCGGAGGCCTGGCGGGCGGCGATCGAGCCGTTCCTGGACGAGCTCAGCCGCCCCTGACACGCACGCGCCGACCGGCGAACGGTCCCTCCCGCCGGGTCCTCCGCCCGTTCCCAGCGGGTTCCCCGGCCGCTCCCGGGCAGGGGCCCTGACTTGCCCCCGGCCAGGCTCCTCGGCCGCTCCCGGCCAGGTCCCCCGGCTGCTCCCGGCAGGGGCCTCGTCTGTTCCCGGCGGGGTCCTCGGTCGCTTCCGGCAGGGGCCCCGGTTGCCCTCCCCGGCCAGGTTCCCCGGCTGCCCCCGGCGGGTTCCCCGGCTGTTCCCGGCGGTCTCTTCGGCTGCTTCAGACGGGCTTCTCGGTCGCTCCCGGGCAGGGGCTCTGGCTTGCCCCCGGTCAGGTCCTTCGGTCGCTCCCGGCGGGTTCCCCGGCTGCCCCCGGCAGGGACCCGGTGCCCGTCTCACCCCTTGCTGACCGCCGTGAGGATCTCCGGCAGGCGGCGGGCCGTCCGCGGGGCGGCGAGGCGCAGGCCCAGCAGGGTCAGGGCCGCTCCGTACAGCGTGCCCACCGGCAGCAGCAGCCACAGCAGGTCGTCGCCGCCCGCGCCGGCGTTCAGCCAGATCGCGAGGGCGATGACCGGTGCGCACAGCACGGCCGCCGCGACCATGCCGCCGAAGATGGAGATCCAGGCGAGCCCGGTCTGCCCGGGGGCGACGTTCTTGTACCCCTCCTGCGGGATGGAGTAGGGGAAGCGCGCCGAGGTCCACGCGCCCGTCGCGAGCATCGCGCCGAGCAGGGCGAAGGACAGGCCCAGCGCCTCCGGCAACCGCGGCCAGTCACCGAGCATCGCGGTCGTCAGGACGGTGACGAGCGTGGCGTAGGGCAGGGTGACCAGCAGCAGGGCCAGCGCGCGGGCGCGCAGCTCGACGTAGGCGTCCCGGGTGGAGGAGATGGTCATCGCCACCATCCAGAACGCGGAGGTGTCCTGCCCGAACTGGTTGTACATCTGGATGCCGAGCATCCCGGCGGCGAAGCAGGCGAAGTACACCGAGCCGGTGCCCTGCCAGGCGTTGAACACCGGCACGATCAGGCCGATCGCCAGCGAGGTCACCCACGCGGCCTTGGTCTTGGGGTCGCGCCAGACGTACCGCAGGCTGCGTTCCACGGCCGTACCGGTGCGGCCCGGGGGCAGCAGCCGGGCGAGCCCGGTCGACGCGCGGTCGCGGACGGCCGCCCCGCCGGTCTGCAGCGTGGAACCGTCGGGCGCGGTCATCAGCCGGGTCAGGGCCCGTGCCCAGAGCGCCAGCAACCCCGCCGACGCCGCCGCCGTCAGCAGCAGTTGGGCGGCGGCCGTGCCGTACGCCCCCTCGCCCACCGAGTGCACCGCGCCGATCGCCGACGCCGGCGGGAACCACCGCAGCACGTCCGCCACCGGGTCGAGCTGCTCGAGACCGGAGGAACCCAGCCGCTGCGCGCCGAAGTTGACCACCTGCGCCCCGACCGCGACCACCAGCCCGCTGAGCACCGCGAGGTCCCGGCCCTTGCGGCTGGTCAGCAGCCGTACGTTGGCGGCGGCGACGGCCCGCGCGAGCGCCACGCACACCAGCAGCGCCAGCGGTACGGCGAGGACACCGACGGCGAAGGCGGCACCGCCGTGCGCGACGGCGATCACCGAACCGGTGAGCAGGCACAGCGTGAACAGCGGCCCGATGCCCACCAGCGAGGCCACGAGCAGGGCCCGCACCAGCGGCCGCGGCCGCAGCGGCAGCATCACCAGCCGGGTCGGGTCCAGGGTCTCGTCGCCGCCGGGGAAGAACAGCGGCATCACCGCCCAGCCCAGCCCCAGCACCGCCACGAGCAGCACGACCAGCGACTCGACGTGGTCGAAGCCGCGCAGCGCGATCAGCCCGACGAGCTGGAGCGCGGCGAACAGCAGGGCGACGACGGCGGAGGCGATGTACGCGGCCCGGCGTCCGCCCGACTGCCGCAGGCCGTTGCGCAGCAGGGACAGCTTCAGCCGGACGACGACGGGGGTGATCGCGGGGGCGCTCACCGGGAGCCCCCGCCCAGCCAGTCGAGGTCGGAGCCGGCGTCGCGGCCGTGCGCGCCGACGAGTTCCAGGAACGCCCGCTGCAGCGAGGGCGCCTCACCGCGCACCTCGGCGAGCGGGCCGTGGGCACGGATCCGGCCCGCGGCCATCACCGCCACCCAGTCGCACAGCGACTCCACCAGCTCCATGACGTGGGAGGAGAACACGACCGTGGCGCCGGACGCCGTGTACCGCTCCAGGACGCCGCGGATGGTCTGCGCGGAGACCGGGTCGACGCCCTCGAACGGCTCGTCCAGGAAGAGCACTTCGGGATTGTGCAGCAGGGCGGCGGCGAGGCCGATCTTCTTGCGCATGCCGGTCGAGTAGTCGACGACGAGCTTGTGCTGGGCGCCGGCCAGGTCGAGGACGTCGAGGAGCTGGGTGGCGCGCTTGTCGACCTCGGCGCCGGGCAGTCCCCGCAACCGGCCCAGGTAGGCGAGCAGTTCGCGCCCCGACAGCCGCTCGAACAGCCGCAGCCCCTCCGGCAGCACCCCGATCCGGGCCTTGACCTCGGCCGGGTCGCGCCACACGTCTCGCCCGACGACCTCGACGGTGCCCTGGTCGGGCCGCAGCAGTCCGGTCACCATGGACAACGTGGTGGTCTTCCCGGCCCCGTTCGGCCCGACGAGCCCGATGAACCGGCCCGCGGGCAGCTCCAGGTCGATCCCGGCCACCGCGACCTGCTGCCCGAACCGCTTCCAGAGCCCCCGCACCCGTACGGCGGCCGTGCCCGTCGCGCCGGCCCCCACCACGTCTCCGTCGGCATCCACCACGTCTCCCTCCGTCACAGAAGAACCCTACGGGGGACGCGGCGTCCCGGAGCGGCGCGGGAATCCCCGGCGGGCGTCCTACCGGTCCCGCCCGCACGCGTAGGCCAGCGGCGGGACCAGCTCCTCCGCGTCCGGCAGCCACCGGTTCGCCGGTGTCGGCCGGCAGGCCCACTGCACGGCTCCCCGGGAACCGAACCGCGTGGGCGGCGCGGCGACGTACGCCCCCTCGCCCAGCACCACCAGATCGAGCGAGGACGGGGCCCAGCCCAGCCCCCGCACCAGATGCGGCACCTTCGCCGCCGCGCCCGGCAGCACGAAGAACTCCATGCGCCGGGCCGGCGTCAGGGTCACCGGACCGAGCGGCAGCCCCATCCGCTGCATCCGGGCCAGCGCCAGGAACCCGGCCGTCTCGGGGACCGAGACCGCGTCGAACGTACGGCCCGTGGGCAGCAGGACCGAGGCGGCCGGCCGCTCCTGCCACATGCGGCGGGCGACGGTGGCGCTGCCGGTCGCCCGGCTCGCCCAGTCGGGCCCGGCCGGGTGTGCGCCGGGCGTGGGGCACGCGGCGTCACCGCACGAGCAGCGGTGCACCCCGTCGACGGCCTCCAGCCAGGTGCCCGGGAACACGTCCCAGTGCCGCTCCTCGGCGTAGCGGACTGCGGTGTCCAGCAGCGACGCCCCGCGCTGCGTCGGGATCTGTGCGGTTTCGGTGCCCGTGATCGTCTCTTCCACGATGAACACAACTACGGCCGTCACCGGGGGTTACGCCCCGCGCGTGCGCGGGGGAGGAGCACCGGTCCCGGGGTCGGGGCGCACGGGTGCACGGGCGGGGGCGCTCGCGGGGACCGGCGTCCCCGGGTGGGTAACCAGGAGGGGGGCCGGCACCAGCCGTCACCCCGGCAATCCTCACATGCTTCGCATCACCGGCACATCGGCGGGGCATCGATCTTCACGGCCGGACCTTTTCGCCGGGACGTGAGAAGCACGGCCGCGGAAGACACGTCAACCCGGTGCGTGGGCAGGCACCGCAGCCTCAGGGGGTACGCCATGGCCGCAAGGCCTCTCGTCGCGCGGCAGCCGAACGAACGGCTGCAGGCGCTCATCCAGGAAGCCGGATGCTCCAACGCCGGACTGGCCCGCAGGGTCAACATGTGCGGCGCCGAACACGGCCTCGACCTGCGCTACGACAAGACGTCGGTGGCCCGCTGGCTGCGCGGACAGCAGCCGCGGGGCCGGGCACCGGCGATCATCGCGGAGGCGCTGGGCCGCAAACTGGGCCGTACGGTCACGATCGACGAGATCGGCATGGCCAACGGCAAGAACCTCGCGGCGGGCGTCGGCCTCCAGTTCTCGCCGACGGTACTGGGGGCCATCGAGCAGGTCTGCGAGCTGTGGCGCAGCGACGTGGGCCGGCGGGACTTCCTGTCCGGCTCCTCCGTCGCCGCCTCCGCGCTGGTGGAGCCGAGCCGCGACTGGCTGATCTCCACGCCCGACGCACAGGTGGCGCGCTCGGCCGGGCCGCGCGTGGGCCGGTCCGACGTGGCGGCCGTGCGGTCCATGACGCAGGCGCTGGTGGACCTGGACCACCAGTACGGCAGCGGGCACGTGCGCCCGGTCGTCGTGCACTACCTCAACAGCGTGGTCTCGGGACTGCTGGCGGGGTCGTACCGCGAGGCCGTCGGGCGCGAACTGTTCGCCGCCGTGGCGCGGTTGACCGAGCTCGCCGGGTACATGGCCGTCGACACCGGGCAGCCGGGCCTGGCCCAGCGCTACTACATCCAGGCGCTGCGCCTCGCGCAGGCGGCCGGGGACCGCGGGTACGGCGGGTACGTGCTCGCCGCCTCCATGAGCCACCTGGCCGCGCAGCTCGGGAACCCGCGCGAGATCGCCCAGTTGGCGCGCGCGGCGCAGGAGGGCGCGCGGGGGCGCGTGACCCCCCGCGCGGAGGCGATGTTCCACGCGGCGGAGGCGCGCGGGCACGCGCTGATGGGCGACGTGCACGCCGCGCACGCGGCGGCCGGGCGCGCGGTGAGCGCCATGGAGGCGGCCGACCCGGCCTCCGGGGACGACCCGGCGTGGATCGCGCACTTCGACGCGGCCTACCTGGCCGACGAGTTGGCGCACTGCCACCGCGACCTCGGGCAGGCCGAGGCCGCCGCGCGGTACGCACGGGAGTCCCTGGCCGGCCATCCCGAGTCGCGGGCCCGGCGGCGGGCGATCGGCTACGTGCTGCTGGCCACCGCACAGGTGCAGCAGCGGGAGGTCGAACAGGCCTGCAGCACGGGCCTGAAGGCGGTGGAACTGCTCGACGGCCTGAGGTCCAACCGGGGCGCCACCTACCTGGAGGACCTCCAGCAGCGCCTGGAGCCGTACCGGGAGGAGTCGGTGGTGCGGGAGTTCGGGGCCCGCATGGAGCTGCAGACGGCTGCGTGAACGCCGGTGCGCCGAGGGGCGAACGCGGGGGGAAGCGCCGGGCCGGGACGGAGGAGGTGACGTGATCAGCGTGCGGTGAGGCGGTTTTGTCACCGCCCTCACAGGGCAGGAGACCGGGTTCGGTGCTGCGTGGCACCGGGCTCCGGGGACCCGGTAGCGTGAGCCGACGATTCACAAGGTCCCCCATGGGTAGGAGTCCCGGTGACGCAGAGTGGACAGGGCGAGGAGCCCTCGGCGCGCCCCGCGCGCGAAGGCGTCGTGCTGCCCTCCGACGGCGGCGAACCCCTGCTGCCGGGCGTGACGGCCGGACCGGCCGGCCCCGGCGGCGCGGGCGGGTACCCGGCCGGCCCCCCGTCCGCCTCGGCCCCGGCCGGCGGCCGGACCTGGGGCGGGCCGTGGGGCCCCGAGCAGCAGTCGCCCGCACCGCCGCCCGGCCAGGGCTGGCAGTCCCCGCCCGACCCGCGGTGGGGCGCCCAGGGGCAGCAGGCCGCCTGGGGCGCGCAGAACCCCTCCGGACCGCCCGCGGGCGGCCCGGGACCCGGCCCGCTGCCGCCCGAGGGCGCCCCGCCCCCGGCGCACGGCGGCTCCGCCCCGTACGGCGGGCACGGCGGCGCGCCGATGCCGCAGCCGGGCGCCGGATACGGCGGCCAGGCCGGCCCGGGGGCCCCGCTGCCGCCGGAGAACGCCTACGGCGCTCCCGCCGCGAACGCGTACGGCGCCCCGCCCGCCGGCGGGCCGCTGCCGCCCGTGTCCCCCGAGGGCGCGACCCAGTACCTGCCGCCGGTCCCGGGCGCGCCCGCGGCGCCCGACGGGGCGGAGGGGGCCACCCAGTTCCTGCCGCCGGTGCCCGCCGCCGGCGTCGACGAGGGGGCGACGCAGTACATACCCCCGGTGGACCCGGGCGCACTGCCGCCCGAGACGCCCGCCGGCCACGACCCCGAGACGACCCGCTTCCTGGGCCGGCCCCGGCAGGGCGCGCCCGGTGCGGGTGCCGGACCGCTGCCGTCCGCCGGCCACCCCGACGCCGAGGCCACCCAGTACATCGCCCCCGTGACCGACCCGGCGGCCGGCCCGGCCCACGGCGCCCCGCCCGGCGACGGCGAGCGGCAGCCGCCCGCCGAGTTCGACAACCTCTTCCGCGACGGGGGCGGCGACCCGGCCGGGTCCACCCAGCAGCTCCCGCGCGTCGGGTACGAACAGCCCGGACACGCCGCCCCGCCGCCTCCGTCCGGCCCGGGCGGCGGCCGGCGGGCCTCCTACGGGGGCGACGGCGGGCGGGGCGGCGGCCGCGGCCGTACCGGATCGCGGGTGCCGATGATCGCGGCGGCCGGTGTCGGCATCGTGGTCCTCGGCATCGGCGCGGGCGCGCTGCTCGCCGGCGGCGGGGGCGACGACGGCGGCGGGAACCAGCCGGTCTCCGCCACCGCCCCCGCGAGCGGTCAGCCCTCCGCCCCGCCCTCGCCGGCCGTCGACCCGGCCCGTCAGCAGGCCGTCGAGCTGGACAAGCTGCTGGCCCACAGCGGCGACAGCCGGACCACCGTGATCAACGCGGTGGCCGACGTGAAGGCCTGCCGGAACCTCGGCCAGGCGGCCAAGGACCTGCGGGAAGCGGCCCAGCAGCGCAACCAGCTGGTCACCGACCTCTCCGGCCTCTCCGTGGACAGGCTGCCCGACCACGCGGCGCTGACCACCGCGCTCACCGAGGCGTGGAAGGCGTCGGCGGCCGCCGACGACCACTACGCGGCCTGGGCCGACCAGGTCGCCGGTGCGAAGGGCAAGATGTGCAAGAAGGGCCAGGCCCGCGCGACCGGCCGGACCCAGGCCGGCAACCGGGCCAGCGGCACGGCGACCGCGGAGAAGACCAAGGCGTCCGGGCTGTGGAACGGCATCGCCCGGCAGTACGGCCTGACCCAGCGCCAGCCGACCCAGCTGTGACGGGCCCCTGACGCACGGCGGTGGGGGCCGGGGAACTCCCCGGCCCCCACCGCCGCGTCGTGCCGCGGGCGTTACGCCAGGTCCGCCTCGAGCAGCGTGCGGGTGACGTCGGTGAAGCCGTCGCCGGCCGACACCAGCCGGCCGTCCCGGACCATCTGCAGCGTGACGTGGGCGTTGACCAGGCGGGGGAAGCCGACGGCGGCGAGCTCGTCCTGGAACTCCCACCGCAGGGCGGGGGTGAGCCCGCCCGTGTCGATCTCCAGCCCGCCGTCCAGGGCGTCGCTCACGGTGTCGGCGGTCACCTCGCCGTCGCCGAGCGACTCGACGGCCTGCCGGAACACGGTGTAGGCGATCCAGGTGGTCTGCACTCCGGCGTCCGCGGGGTCGATCCGGTTGTCGCCGAACGCCTCCTCCTCGATCACCGCCTTCATCGGCTTCCAGCGCGCGTCGCCCACCGCCGGGTACCAGCCGGTGACGTACGCCCCCTCGTACGGTCCGGACCCCCCGCCGGACGCGTCGATCGTGCTCTGGTCGACGCTGCCCAGCACGGTCGCGGTGCGCACGTCGGGGTAGTCGCTCCGGGCCCGCCGGAAGGAGTCCATGAAGATGCCCGTGCGGTCGCCGAGGGCGGGCACGACGCAGCCGGGCTCCGCCGGGTCGGTGGTGGTGCGCTGCAGCGCCTGCCGCGCCTCGCCGCCGTACGCGGTGGCGTCCTCCGCCGCCCGCAGGTCCCCGGCCGGCCGGTGTCCGCCCGCCTCGAGGCCCGAGTCGAGCAGCGGGGGCAGCTGGTCGCCCGCGATGGTGTCGGGCCGGATCAGGGCGACCGGCCCGCAGGCGTCGGCGAGGGTGCGGCCGAGGCCGGCCAGCAGCACCGGCTGACCGCCGTTGACGGGGTAGGACAGGGGGCTGGTGAACTCGTCGTTGGTGATGCCGTAGCCGCCGATGTACGGGATGCCGGCGCCCTCGAGGGCGGGCAGGAAGGAGTCGGCGTGCACGCTGTAGGAGCCGACGACCGCGACGGCGTTCTCCTCGACCGCGCGCCGGGCGCACCGCGCGGCGCCCACGCTGTCGTTCCGGTCGTTGCAGGTCAGGACGTTGAGCCGACGGCCGTTGATGCCGCCCTCGGCGTTGACCCAGCGGGCGTAGGCCTGGGCGAACGCGGGCATTCCGGGCTTGTTGGTGGTGTCGGTGTCCTCGGGTGCCCAGGTCATCACGGTGATCGGGCCGTCCCCGGAGCCCCCCGTGGCACCGGGGATGATCCCACAGCCGGCGGCGAGCGACGCGCACGCCACCAGCGCGCCCGCGGTCAGGGCGCCGGCTCTGACGCGCCGGGCGAGGAGGCGGGGGAGGAACGTGCTGCGGATGCGTCGCCTGCCGGTCATGGGCACGCACGATTCCGCCACACGACCAACCCTGGAGTGACCCTTGGTCAACGGATGGTGACATGGGGGTGAATTGCGGGGTCCGGTGCGTCCCGTGTGACGCGGAAACGTACGATCGACGACCGTGCAAGGTTCGGAGAACTCTTCCCGCCGTGGCCGTCGCTCCTCCACCATGGGCGGCATGCCACTCAACGACATGCCGTGGTGGCGCTGGCGCAGCAATGTGCGCTCCGCGCTGCACATGCTCTCCGACCCCGTGTTCCAGCGGGACGTCTGGCTGGCCGGGGTGGACGGCTACGGTGACGTCACCGACGCGGTCTACCGGCTGGTCGAGGACACCTGGCTGGACAACTGGTCCGCCGAGAAGTACGTCGGCACGATCTTCCGCGACTCCCAGGAGGCGGCGCTCGTCGACACCGCGGTGCTGCGGGTGCTGCGGATCATGCACCAGGTCGGCCCGGACGCGCCGGTCACCGCCTACCTCGAGCACCACGGGTGGCCGGAGGCGGTACGGGCCGCGCGGGACGCGCACGTGCGGATGGCGACGAGCGACGGCGAGGACCCCGACGCCCCGCCGCGCACCCTCGAGGTGCTGCGGATCCTGACGCGGTCCGCGTAGCGGAACGGCCGGTCGGCCGCGCCCCCGGTGTGGGACCCTTTCCTGCATGAGCGAACAGTCCAACCGGGCCGCGGCACCGGCCGACCAGTACGTCCTCACCCTGTCCTGCCCCGACAAGCAGGGCATCGTGCACGCCGTGTCCAGCTACCTGTTCATGACCGGCTGCAACATCGAGGACAGCCAGCAGTTCGGCGATCACGACACGGGACTGTTCTTCATGCGCGTCCACTTCTCGGCGGACGCCCCGGTGACCGTGGAGAAGCTGCGGGCCAGCTTCGCGGCGATCGGCGACTCCTTCCAGATGGACTGGCGGATCGACCGGGCCGACCAGAAGATGCGCATCCTGCTGATGGTCAGCAGGTTCGGTCACTGCCTGAACGACCTGCTGTTCCGCGCGCGGATCGGCGCGCTGCCCGTGGAGATCGCCGGAGTGGTGTCCAATCACACCGACTTCGCCGAGCTGGTGGCTTCGTACAACATTCCCTTCCACCACATCCCCGTGACGAAGGACACCAAGCCGGAGGCCGAGGCGCGGCTGCTGGAGATCGTGCGCGAGGAGAAGGTCGAACTCGTCGTCCTCGCCCGTTACATGCAGGTCCTCTCGGACGACCTGTGCAAGCAGCTCTCCGGGCGGATCATCAACATCCACCACTCCTTCCTGCCGAGCTTCAAGGGCGCGAAGCCGTACCACCAGGCGCACGCGCGGGGCGTGAAGCTCATCGGCGCCACCGCCCACTACGTCACCGCCGACCTCGACGAGGGCCCGATCATCGAGCAGGAGGTCGAGCGGGTGGGCCACGACGTCACCCCCGACCAGCTCGTCGCCGTCGGCCGGGACGTGGAGTGCCAGGCGCTCGCCCGCGCGGTGAAGTGGCACGCGGAGCACCGCATCCTGCTGAACGGCCGCCGCACGGTGGTGTTCGCCTGAGAGGCCGGGGGAGTGTCCCGCCGGCGGCTGCGCGAACCGCCCCTGTTCACCCGCAGCCGCCGACGAGGCCGCGACCGGTCCCTACATCCGGCTCAGGCTCGCCGCCGCGAACAGCACGTCCCTGATCGCCTCCCGGTCACCGACCTGTCCGGCGGCCGCCTCCTGCGGGGGCACGTGGCCCGCGGCCAGGCGGCAGAACTCCGCGCCGTCCAGTGCCACATGGGCCACCTCGTGCTCGGCGGAGCCCTTCGCGGCGGGGGAGTCCAGCGGGATCAGCCACTCACCGCCGCCGGACCCCTCGATCTCCAGCCGCAGGCTGCGCCCCGGTTCACCGGCGGCGACCAGGCGCCGCTCGACGGGGGAGGCCAGCCCGGACCGGCGGCGCGCCTCCAGCACGGCCGGGAGCAGCCGCGCGGCCAGGTCGACCATGTGGTGCAGATGCCGCCCGGAGGGCGGGTCGTAGGGGTAGTCCACCGCCTCGGCGATGTCCTCCGCGTGCACCCAGCACTCGAAGGCCCGGTCCAGCATCGCGTCGCGCAGCGGCAGTTCGAAGTCGCCGTACGGCACCGTCATCCGCCCGCCGCCGCCGGTGAAGGACGCGGTCCGCACGAGGTGGTGGCTCTGCTCCCGCCAGGGCGTCCGCACGGAGCGGGTGGGCGGGAAGCGGGCGGCACGCCAGTAGGCCTCGGTGCGGGCCGACGGGGTGGGACGCTCGGCCCGCACCTCCCCGAGCGGGTCGTCCAGGCCGAGGGCGACCGCGACCAGCCCGTCGACCGTCAGCAGGTGCGCGATGACCCCGGCGACGGTGGTGCGGCGGCTGCTCGCCTCGTCGGCGTCGTACCAGCGCAGCCGCACCGGCGCGTGCCACTCGGCGTCGCCGAAGTCCTGGAGCAGCGCGTCCAGGCGCGCGGTCTCGGCGTCGTAGGCGGCGGCCCACTCCGGCACGGGGATCCGCGGTGGGCGCCGCTCCAGGCAGGAGTCCAGGACGCGGGTGCGCAGTCCCGGGTCCGGGTCGAGGCTCTCGGGGCGCTGGAGCAGGCCGACCGCCTCGCGCAGCCGCAGCGCCTCGTCCGCGCAGGGCCCGCACGCGCCGAGGTGCTCCTCCACGGCCTCCGCCTCCGCCGGCGGGCAGGCGGCCAGCGCCCAGGCGCCGAGCAGCGACTTCAGCACGCGGTGCTCCAGCACGATCGGCCCGCCCGTGTCCGCGTCCTCGGGACGCTTCCCCTCCTCCTCGTGACCGTCGTACGGCTCGAGACGGTGCCCGCTCACGCGGCGCCCCCGATCTCCGGCGGGGTGCCCGGGGTCCCGGCGTCGTGGGCGGTGGCCAGCAGCTGCAGGCCCAGGCGGAGCCGGCGGCGGGCCTCGTCGTCGGTGACGCCCAGGTCGACGGCGGTCTGGTGGTAGTCCCGGCGCTGGAAGTACGCCAGCTCCAGCGCGGCCCGCAGCGGCGCCGGCAGGAGTGGACGATGTAGTCGGCGCGGGCGGTCACCGAGGCGTGCCGCACCTTGCGCTCCAGGTCCTCCGTGGTGCCGGGGCCGCCGCGGGCGAGCGCCGCGGTCTCGGTGGTGCGCAGCCGCTGCACGGCCAGCCGGCTGGTCAGCGCGGCGAGCCAGGTGCGCAGCGGGCCCCGCTTGGGGTCGTAGGAGTCCGGGTGCTGCCAGACGTGGGCGAAGACGTCGCGGGTGATCGCGTCGGCGGCGCGTTCGTCGCCGAGGACGCGGTGGGCCAGGCCGTGCACGAGGGAGGCGAACCGGTCGTAGAGCTCACCGAGGGCGGCCGCCTCCCCGCGTGCGAGCCGCTGCTGCATCCTGCGGTCCCAGCGGGGCGGTACGTCCCTTGCGGTCATGTGGGCCCTCACCCCCTGTTCTCCCCCTGGTTCCCGGGCCGGTCGGTGCCCGGGTCCAGCGTGTGCCCACCGTCTCCACGAATGTAGTCGGCACGCGCGATCATGCACGCCCCTTTGTGGCAATGTGCGCCCCCGGCCGAGCCTCGGGTGGTAAGGGGGCGACCGCGCACGCCGAACGCCGTTCGGAACGCGCGTACCCGGAGCCGCACCGATCGGAACGGATCGAATCGGATCGAAGCCGACTGGAACAAGCCCTTTATGATCGGTAACCGTTTCCCGGGCCGTGTTTCAGGGAACGGCCGGTGGGCAGCCGCGCTGCAAGGAAGCGTAGGGACTGCTTCCGTTCGGAGAGCGAAGGGCGTGGTGGTGACCTTCAAAGTGACCGGCGGAGAGCAGGGCGGGTGGGCCGTGCTCCGGGTGTCGGGCGAACTGGACCTGATGACGTCCCCGGTGCTGCGCCAGCGGGTGCACGACGTGGTGGCCGAGGGCGGGCACAGCCTCGTCCTGGACCTCTCCGACGTGTGGTTCTGCGACTCCAGCGGGGTCGGCGTGCTCATCGCGGCCCGGCGGCTGCTGCGCTCGTGCCAGGGCAGTCTGCGGCTGATCCTGCCCGACCGGGGGGCCGCCGACGGCAGCCACGTCAACAAGGTGCTCGGCGCGCTCGGCGTCCGCCGCCTCTTCGACATCCACCCGGACGTCCGGTCCGCGGTCGACGAGGACCCGAGTCCCCTGTCGGCGTGAGCCGCGCCCGCGCGCCCTCTCGCGGGGCCCCGCGCATCCGCCCGCCCGTGCCACACGGTTGTCCCGGAATTCCCCCGGTCTTGGCACAGGCGTCGCTTTCGGGCTCCCGGGCGGTCCCGCACGCCGTACGCTCCCAGCGAGACGACCCACTGACCTAAGGCGGCCTGAAAGAGACATGGTCACCAGCGAGTACGAGCGCAGGATCGCGGCCCGGTTCGCCACCTTCGACCAGGACGGCAACGGCTACATCGACCGCGAGGACTTCAGCGGAGCGGCCAAGGCGCTGCTCGCCGAGTTCGGCGTCGCGGCCCGTTCCGACAGGGGCCAGGCCCTGTACGTCGGTGCCGAGGCGTTCTGGCAGGGCATGGCGGGGATCGCGGACCGGGACGGCGATCAGCGCATCACCCGCGAGGAGTTCGTGAACGGCGCGGTCAAGCGGCTGCGGGACAACCCCGACCGGTTCGCGGAGATCGCCCGTCCCTTCCTGCACGCGGCCCTCGCCGTCGCCGGCACCGACGGCGACGGCACGGCCACCGTCGAGGGCGTCGCACGCGTCCTCGGGGTGCTCGGCGTTCCCGGGGACCCGGCCCGCGCGGCGGCCGCCGCGCTGGACACGGACGGTGACGGCGGGATCGACGAGGAGGAGATCGTGCGGGCCTTCGCGCGCTACTTCACCGTCCCCGAGTAGCTCCACCGCCCCCGCGCGGCTCCACCGTTCCGAGCGGCGCCCGTCCGCGGGCGCCGCAACACGCCCGGGCCCGCGAACAGTTCGGGCGCCCGGCCGGGCTCCTCCCGGCAGCGGCCCGCCCGCGCACGGGGACACCGGTCCGGGGAGGCGGCCGCGCGGTGGTCCGCGCGGCCGCCTCCCCGGCGTCCGGGGGGACGCCGCCGCACCGCGAGCCGGGGCCCGTCCGCCCCTCGACCGCCCCTGACCGGGGACCCAACGTGCAGGCGGGCGAACGGAGAGTGACCGGAGCGCGCCGTCGGGTCGAGCCCCGGAACGGCCCGGCGGGGCTCCTGTCCTGCGGTGTCGCGGTCCGTCCCGCGCCGCTGTCGCGGAATGTGGCACACCGGCGGTCACGGAGCGTCGGCACCGGGTCGTGTCCCGTGCGTGACCCGTCACGGTCCGGAGCCGGACGTCCGCTCCGGTACCTTGTGTGGGATGCGAGTGGTTGGGAGCGCGCGCCGCGCCGGATTCGCCCCCGAGGTGACTCCGGACCCGCCGGTGCCTGCCGCCGTTCGCCGGGCCGCCCGGCCGAACGACGCCGCCTGTTCGACTCCTCGGGGCGGGCGTCGCACAGTATGCCGCACGGGTACTCCTTCGCGCGGGAATATGCCCGAAGCGCTTGTTGGCGTGACTGTACGTCAACCATGCTGTCCCACAAGGGATTCACGTTCCGTGATCTCTGACTCGGCTGTTGTTCTGGCCATGCAGAAAATGGCTACGATCGTGGCCCTCGTGGGGCGCGAGTCCAAGTGTCCGCCGGTTCGGATGGTGTGAGCGGTGCAGGTGCTTCAAGTGCAGCTGGAGATCCGGCCCGACCCCGCTGAGGTGGGACGGGCCCGGCGGTGGGCCCGCTCGCGTCTGGCCGGGTCCGGCATAGGGGACGACGAGCCGCTGGCCGAGACGCTGATCCTGCTCGTCTCGGAGCTCGTCACCAACGCGGTGGTGCACACCGGCTGTCCGGCCGTGCTGCGGCTGTCCCTGCCGGGCGCGGAGGCCGGGGAGGCCACCGTCCGCCTGGAGGTGGCCGACCGCAGCGACCGGGCGCCGGTGCCGCGTTGCGTGGACGGGGAGGCCACCGGCGGGCGCGGGCTCGCCCTGGTGGACGGCCTGGCCGACCGCTGGGGCTGGAGCACGGAGGGCGCCGGCAAGCGCATCTGGTGCGAACTGGACCGCTGCGCGCAGGCGCACGAGGCCGCGGCGCCCCGCGGTGACGGCATCGGTGCACAGGTGCACGGCTGGCCGGCCGCGCGCGTCGGGGCGTGAGCCGGTGCGCCGGGTGTGCTCCCGTGCGCGGTGCCCTTAAACCGGGCATATGCCGGAATCAACTCATAGTCGCCCGAAGCGCCGTTGACGCGTGGTGACCGATTGATCACTCTGGTCGTCAGCGATTCGCCGTGAGGGGACGGCGAGGGCTTCGACGACGGGAGCCCTCGGCGAGTGTGGGTCGTGATTCGGCGTCGGTTCCCTCAGGCCCCGCGGGGCCGGGGAACCCGGGGGCGGGAGCGCCGGAGCCGGAAGGCGGTGCGGCGCTGCCGTGCTCGGGGCGGACAGCGCCGCACCGCCGTCGACGACCGCGACGTCGCGCGGTGTTCACCTCCCGGCGGACGCGGACGGGACGGGCGCGCCCCCGCCGGCCCGGAACGTCCGCCGGTACGCCGTCGGCGTCACCCCCAGCGCCGCCTGGAGGTGCTGACGCATCGACTGGGCCGAACCGAACCCCGCGTCGCGGGCCACCCGGTCCACCGACAGGTCGGTGGACTCCAGCAGGTGCCGGGCCCGCTCCACCCGCTGCTGGGTGAGCCACTGCCCCGGACTGACGCCGACCTCCTCGCGGAAGCGGCGCGTGAAGGTGCGGACCGACATCGACTCCCGCGCGGCCATGTCGCGCAGCTGGATCGGCTCGTGCAGGTGGCCCAGCGCCCACGCGCGGGCACCGGTCGTGGACGCCTGCTGCGGATCGGGCACCGGGCGCCGGATGTACTGCGCCTGCCCGCCGTCGCGGTGCGGCGGCACGACCGTGCGGCGGGCCACCTCGTTGGCGACGGCGGTGCCGTGGTCGCGCCGCACCATGTGCAGGCACAGGTCGATGCCGGCCGCGACACCGGCCGACGTCAGGATGTCGCCGTCGTCGACGAACAGCACGTCCGGGTCGACCCCGATCCGGGGGAAGAGCCGCTGGAACCGCCCGGCGTCCGCCCAGTGGGTGGTGGCGGGACGGCCGTCGAGGAGACCGGCCGCGGCGAGGACGTAGACGCCGGTGCAGATGGAGGCGAGCCGGGTGCCGGGCCGGACGAGCGCGAGGGCGGCGGCCAGTTCGTCGGTCAGCTCGCCCCGCTCGTACACCGGGCCCAGTTCGTAGGAGGCGGGGACGATGACCGTGTCGGCGGTGGCGAGCGCCTCCGGGCCGTGACCGACGTGGATCGCGAAGTCGGCGTCCGTCTCGACCGGCCCGGGCGGCCGGACCGAGCAGGTGACGACCTCGTACAACCGCCGACCGTGCCGGTCCCTGGGGCGGCCGAAGATGCGGTGCGGAATGCCCAGCTCGAAGGGGAGCAGCCCGTCGAGGGCGAGGACGGCGACGCGGTGGGGCCGGAACGCGTCGGCGCGGGGGGCGCGGGAGGAGGGGGCGGGCGTGCGGTCGTCGGGTGCGGGGGCGTCGGACGCGCGGTCGGCCGGATCCATGGCCCGATCCTAGCGAACGCTGTCCGTCGGGCCACTCGATCGGGAGGACCGGCCCCCGCACGATCGGTGACGTGACCCAGACAAGCGAGACAGCCGCCGTCGTGGAGCCGCCAGCGGGCGGCCGCAAGCCGACCCGCAGCCGCGTGCACCGCGCGTGGTTCGTCGCCGCCGTCACCTTCGTGACGATCATCGGCGCGGCCGCCTTCCGCTCCGTACCGGGCCTGTTCATCGATCCGCTGAACGAGGAGTTCGGCTGGTCGCGCGGCACCATCGGCGCCGCGGTCTCCGTGAACCTCGCCCTGTACGGCCTCACCGCCCCCTTCGCGGCGGCGCTGATGGACCGCTACGGCATCCGGCGGGTCGTCGCGGTCGCCCTGACCGTGATCGCGCTCGGCTCGGGCCTGACGGTGTGGATGACGGCGGCCTGGCAGCTCCTGCTGTGCTGGGGCCTGCTGGTGGGCCTCGGCTCCGGCTCCATGGCGCTCGCCTTCGCCGCCACCGTCACCAACCGCTGGTTCACCGAGCGCCGCGGGCTGGTGAGCGGCATCCTCACCGCCGCGTCCGCGTCCGGGCAGCTGATCTTCCTGCCCGTGCTGTCCTGGATCGTCGCGACGCACGACTGGCGTCCGGCGGCCGTCACCGTGGCGCTCGCCGCCCTCGCGGTCGTCCCGTTCGTCTGGCTGCTGCTGCACGACCACCCGGCCGACGTGGGGCAGAAGCCGTACGGCGCGAAGGAGTTCGTGCCGAAGCCCGCGCCCGTGCCCGGCGCCGCCCGGCGCGCCCTCAAGGTGCTCGCCTCGTCCGTGCGCACCGGCCCGTTCTGGCTGCTCGCCGGCACCTTCGCGATCTGCGGCGCCTCGACCAACGGCCTGATCCAGACCCACTTCGTGCCCGCGGCCCACGACCACGGCATGCCGATCACGGCCGCCGCCTCGCTGCTCGCCGTCATCGGCGTGTTCGACGTCGTCGGCACGGTGGCCTCCGGCTGGTTCACCGACCGCTTCGACGCGCGCCGCCTGCTCGCCGTCTACTACGCCCTGCGGGGCGTCTCCCTGCTCTTCCTCCCCCTGCTCCTCGCCCCCGCCGTCCACCCCCCGATGGTCCTGTTCATCGTCTTCTACGGCCTCGACTGGGTCGCCACCGTCCCGCCCACCCTCGCCCTGTGCCGCGAGCACTACGGCGACGACAGCCCGATCGTCTTCGGCTGGGTGCTCGCCTCCCACCAGGTCGGCGCCGCCCTCGTCGCCTTCCTCGGCGGCGTCGCGCGGGACGTGTTCGGCTCCTACGACGTCGTCTGGCTCGCCTCGGGAGCCCTGTGCGCGGCGGCGGCGCTGATGGCGCTGGTGATCCGCAGGCGGCCGGGCACGCCCCCGGAGGGACTCGCGACCGCCCACTGAGCCACGCCGGGACCGCCGGGGTCCGCCGTCGGAACTTTCGTCCAAGACAGGGTCGGCGAAGTCGGCGATCGTGGAGGCATGCGCAGCGACGACGCGGGGATCGACCCCATGGACCACGAGGCCGGGGACGGCTGGGAGGTCGCCCGCCCGCTCGGCGGCACGCCCCTCGGCGGTGTCCGGATGGCGGGGTTCCGCGACCGTGCCAGCGCCGGGCTGGACCTGCAGGTGCTTCCTCAGCCCGCCGTGACCGTGGTGATCGGGCTCGGGGACGCCCCGTTCACGGTCGAGGGCACCGCCGGGCACCGGCCCCTGAGAAGCTTTGTCGCAGCCCTGTCGCCGGGCCCGGCCCGCATCCGCGGCGAGCGGGTCGAGTGCGTCGAGATGAGGCTCTCGCCCCGGGCCGCCCACGCGCTGCTGGGCGTCCCCCCGGGGGAGCTGACCGGGGCCGTCACCGGACTCGAGGACCTGTGGGGGCGGCACGAGCGCCGCCTCCGCGAGCAGTTGACCGACGCCCCGACGTGGCGGGAGCGCCTCACGCTGGTGAACGGGTTCCTCGCGGAGCGGGCCGAGCGGGCACCGTCGATGACGCCCGAGGTCGCCGCCGTCTGGGACGACATCGTGGCCCGGCGAGGCCGGGTGCGGGTCGCCGACCTCGCCGCATCCTGCGGATGGAGCCGCAAGCGGCTGTGGGCCGGGTTCGGCGCGCAGATCGGCCTCACCCCCAAGCGCGCCGCCATGCTGGTCCGCTTCGACCACGCCGCCCGAGCGCTCCGCGCGGGCGGGCACGCCGCCGATGTCGCCCTGGCGTGCGGGTACGTCGACCAGTCCCATCTCCACCGCGACGTCCTGGCCTTCGCCGGGTGCACCCCGACCGCCCTGGCCTCCCGTACGACCTCCGCCGGCTGACCCGCGGGAACACCGAGAAGGCCGGACACCGAGAAGGCCGGACACCGAGAAGACCGGACACGCGCCCGGCCGCTCGCGCCCGTTCGCGTACACGGCAGACCGAGAGAGGAAGACGCCCATGGTGAACACCGACGCCCCGGCGACGGACCTGACGGACCGGACCCTGGTCGCCCGGCTGATCTTCGGGAACATGGCCGCGCAGACGCTGCGCGCGGCGGTCCGGCTGAGGGTGGCCGAGCTGATCGGCGACGGACGGCGCCGGGCCGCCGACGTGGCCGCCGGCGCCGGAGCCGCGCAGCAGCCCATGACCCGGCTGCTGCGCGCCCTGGCCGGCCTCGGCCTGCTGAGGGAACACGGGCCCGGCACCTTCTCGGTGACCCCCGCGGGCGCGCTGCTCGACCCCGGTCACCCGGACTCGGTCGCCTCCTTCGTGCGGGTGTTCACCGAGCCGGTGATCACCCGCGCCTGGGAGCACCTGGACGACAGCGTCCGCACCGGCGACGTCGCGTTCGACGCCGTCTTCGGCACCGACTTCTTCAGCCACCTCGCCCGGCACCCCGAACTGTCCGCGGAGTTCAACGCGGCGATGGGCCAGGCCACCGGGGAGGCCGCCGCCGCGCTGCCGTACGCCTTCGACTTCGGCCGGTTCAGGTCGGTCACGGACGTCGGGGGCGGAGACGGAACCCTCCTGGCCGCCGTGCTCGCCGCCCACCCCGGGCTCACCGGCGTCGTCCACGACACGGCGGAGGGCCTGGGACGGGCGCCGGAGACGCTGCGGCGGCACGGGGTCGAGGAACGCTGCTCCCTGGTCGCCGGGGACTTCTTCCGCTCGGTCCCGGAGGGCTCGGACCTCTACCTGCTGAAGAGCGTCCTGCACGACTGGCCGGACGACCGGGCGGCCGCGATCCTGGCCCACTGCCGCGAGGTGCTGCCGCCCGGCGGCCGGGTCCTGATCGTGGAGCCGGTGCTTCCCGACGTCGTCGAGACGGAGACCGGAGCGCACGCCGCCGACGAGGGGGTCACCTACCTGAGCGACCTCAACATGCTGGTGAACCTGGGCGGCAGGGAGCGCACCCGCGGGGACTTCGAGGACGTGTGCCACCGCGCCGGCCTGTCCCTCACCTCGGTCACCCCGCTCCCGGAGGCCGCGCCGTACTCCCTGCTCGAGGCCGTGGCCGTCTGACCGCGGCCGTGCGCGCGGGCGGGCCGACCGCCCGACGGCGGACGCCCTCAGCCGGGGAGGCGGGAGACGCCCGGTGCCCCGTCGCGGGCCACCGCCCCGGCGATCCGCCGGGCGTCGAGGGCCAGTTCGCGGAGGTTGCCGCTGATGGGGTTGGTGAAGCCGGTGAAGTACAGGCCGGGGGCGCCGTGCGGGGTGCGGGCGCCGCGGACGACCGGTCTGCCGCGCTCGTCGAGCACGCCGAGGTGACCGACGAGGCCCTCCAGGCCGCGGAGGTAGCCCGTGGCCGCGACGACCGCATCCGGGCCGACGCGGTCGCCGTCGGCGAGCACGACCTCGCCGCCCTCGAACCCCTCCACGGCGGCCACGACCTCCACCTTCCCCTTCCGGACGGCGTCGACCAGACCGACGTCCAGGACGGGCACGGCCCCCTCGGCGGCCCTGCTGGCGAGCCCGGCCGCCGGGAGGGGCAGACCGTGGGCCGACAGGTCCGGCATGGTCACCCTGACCAGCGGCCGGGCCAGCCGGTCCACCAGCCCGGCGGGAAGCCGCCGGGACAGCACGGCCGAGTACTGCGAGGCCCAGCCGGCGGTCGAGCGGCGCAGGACGTACGGCGGGGTGCGCACCGCCAGCCGCACCCGGGAGGCCCCGCCCTCCACCAGGTCGACGGCGATCTCGGCACCCGTGTTGCCGGCCCCGACGACGAGCACGTCCCGGCCGGCGAACGGCTTCGCGTCGCGGTACGCGGAGGCGTGCAGGAAGGTGCCGGTGTACGTGTCCCTGCCGGGCCAGTCGGGGACGCGGGGCGTGTGGTTGAAGCCGGTGGCCACGACGACCGCGGCGCCGGTCAGTTCACGGCCGCCGGTGGCGTGCAGCAGCCAGCCGGTGCCGTCGGCGGTGCGCTCGACGCGTGACACCTCGACACCGGTGACGATCTCCAGGCGGTGGTGCTCGGCGTACTTCTCCAGGTAACGGACCACGTCGTCCCGGGCCACCCACCGCCCGAACCGGCGGGGCATCGGCAGACCGGGCAGCGCGGACAGCCGCCGGGTGGTGTGCAGCCGCAGCCGGTCGTAGTGGCGCCGCCAGGACGCGCCCACCCGGTCGGACCGCTCCAGGACGACGGCCCGTATCCCCCGGGCGCGCAACGCGTACGCGACGGAGAGCCCGCCCGGGCCGCCGCCGATGACGTAGACGGGGCGGTCCGCCCGTGGGGGCGCGGTGGGCTGCGCGGACGCGGAGGAGTCGGCCATGAACGCGAGCGTAATCACGCACCTGCTTGATGGGTCTCGGTCAAGACCGGAATTGGTTGCGGATCGATCACGTCTGCGGGGAGCGTGGGTCTGAATGTCCCCATGGCCCCCATACCCGAGCACGCCCGGCCCCGGCCCCGCCCCGAACTCCACGGCCACGGCCTGCGACCGAGCCCCTGGGACCCGGACTCCCGGGCCGACGCGGACGGCGCGGGGGCGTCCTTCCGGATCGCCGCCGCCGGCAGCGGTACGGCGCTGGGGCACATCGGCGTCAACGAGATCCACCCGGTGCTGCGGCGCGGCCTGATCGGCCACTGAGGGCTCCCGGAGGCGCGCGGCCGGGGGTGGCCACCCGGGCGCTGCTGCTCGCCGCGCACTGGGCCCTGACCGAACTCGGCCTGCGCCGCCTGGAGCTGGACCACGCCCTGGGGCACGAGGCGTCCTGCCGGGTCGCCGAGCGGTGCGGCTTCGGGTACGAGGGGACCACGCGCGGGGCGATCTTCGAGGCCGGCCGCCACGACGCCTTCCGCGACGCCCACCTGCACGCCCGTCTCGCGACGGACCCGGAGCCCGACCTCCCCGGCATCACGGGCCCAGTGGCTCCCTGACCCTCACGGCCACAGCAACTCCCTGACCCACTCCTCCCGTTGCCCCCGCCGGTAGCGCAGCCGTACGTGCCGGCGCCGCGCGTCGCCCTGGAAGAACTCCACCTCGTCCGGCCGGAGGCGGTACAGGGTCCAGGACGGCGCCGGGGTGTCCGGCTCCCGCCGCGCCCGCTCCCAGGCCCCTTCCGAGGCCCGGGCCAGCTCCTCCACCGAGCCGAGGACGGCGCTCTGCCGACCGGTCAGCGCGGCGGCCAGCGCCCCGGTGGAGCGGGCGTGCAGGTCGGCCTGCGCCTCCTCGGCCGGGGCGGTGCCGACGGGACCGCGCAGGCGCACCTGGCGGCCCAGCACCGGCCAGTAGAAGGCCAGCGCGGCGTGCGGGCGGGCGGCGAGGTGGCCGCCCTTGCGGCTGTGCGCGTGGGTCGCGAAGGACCAGCCGTCGGCGTCCGCGCCGTGCAGCATCACGATCCGCACGTCCGGCAGGCCGTCCGCGTCCGCCGTCGCCAGGGACATGGTGTGCGGCTCGCGCTGTCCGGCCGCCGCCGCCTCGGCCAGCCACCGCGTGAACAGCGGCAGCGGTTCGGCGGGCGCGGCGGCCGGGTCCAGTTCCGGCAGCTCGGTGACCTCCGGGTCCCAGACCCGCAGTGACCTCAGCAGTTCGTGGAGATCGGTGTCCATGCCCCGATTCTCGTGCGCGGGGCGGCCGTGCTCACACCGACCCGAGGTCGGACGACACCCAGCGCTCGGGCCGCATGCGGACGACGACCTGCTCGCCGTGGTTCTTCAGGGCGAACTCGACGTAGCCCTCGACCTTGTCGGCCGGGAGGTAGCGGGCGGAGATCTCCCGCAGGTGCTCGAGCGTGGCGGGGACGGTCTCCAGGACCGGCCCCTCGACGGACACGTACCGGATCGTGGGCTCGGTCCGGTCGATCATGAGCGAGAACCGCCCGGCCGCGCTGATCAGCCGGTTCTTGCGGGAGTCCAGGCCGGTCATGATCCACACGTCGCCGCCGGGCGCGTACTGGTACCAGATCGGCACGGTGAGCGGGGCGCGGCCCGGCCCCGCGTCGACCGCGAGCGCGGCGATGTGGGGCTCGGCCAGGAACTGTTCGCGCTCTTCGCGGCTCAGGGCCATGGGCGGTTTCCTCCTGCGACTGCGGTCGCGACACGGGTCTCGGGGCGTTCCGGGGCGGCCGCCCGGTGTGAGCGTCCGGTCGCCCACCGTGCACAACGACCGTCGCGCCCCCCGTGTTCCCCCTACAGCGTCGCCAACCGCTGCACCAGCAGGAACGCGCCGATCCCCAGCATCGCCGCCCCCGACGTCCGCACGACCGCGCGGGCCGCCGACGGGCGGGCGCCGAGGACGGCGCGGGCGGCGAGGCCGACGGACAGGTAGACGACGGCGCAGCACGCCATGTGCAGCAGGCCCAGGGCCACGGTCTGCGCCGGCACCGGCAGGCGCGCGCCGTCGCCCGTGACCAGGAACTGGGGCAGGACGGAGAGGTAGAGCAGCAGGCCCTTGGGGTTCAGACCGCTGATGGCGGCCCCGCGCCGGAAGGCCCGGGCGCCGCTCTCCCCGGCGGCGCCCCCGTCCGCGCCCGGGGTGCCGGGGCGGCGCAGCACGCCCCAGCCCAGCCGCACCAGGTACCCGGCCCCCACCACGGTCAGCACGGTGAGCAGCGCCGGGGAGCCCGCGACCAGGACCGCCAGCCCCGCCGCGGCGAGCGCCGTGTGCAGCGCGTACCCGGTCACCAGGCCCCCGACCGCCGCGCCCACCGACCGTCCCCGCAGCCCGGCCGAGATCGTGTACGCCCAGTCGGCACCCGGTACGCACACCAGCAGCAGGTCGAGGGCGAGGAAGGAGAGGAGGGTGGCGGTGTCCATGATGGCGAGATTAGGCGGGAACGAGCCGAATGTGTTCCCGGAGTTTCCCCGGTACCGCGCGTTTCGGGGCAGGATCTACCCCATGGACGACGTGGACCGGAAGATTCTTGCCGAGCTGCAGCAGGACGGGCGGCTGACCGTGACGGAGCTGGCCGCGCGGGTGCGGCTCAGCGTCTCGCCCTGTCACCGCAGGCTGCGGGAGCTGGAGCGGTCGGGTGCGATCAGCGGCTACCGGGCGGTGGTGGACCCGGCCGCCGTGGGGCTGGCCTTCGAGGCGCTGGTGTTCGTCTCCATGCGTCAGGAGGACCGGGAGACGGTCGTGGAGTTCGAGCGGGCGGTCAGCGAGGTGGAGGAGGTGCTGGAGGCGCAGCGGCTGTTCGGGGAGCCGGACTACCTGCTGCGGGTGGTCGCCGCCGACCTCGCCGCCTACCAGCGGCTCTACGACGAGCGCCTGGCCACGCTGCCGGGGGTGCAGCGGCTGACGTCCACGCTGGTGATGAAGCACGTGGTGAAGGACCGCCCGCTGCCCGCGTAGGTGGCGGATCCGCGGCGGATCACGGCGGACCCGCGGGCGTGACGGCCGCCGGCGCGGCAGGCGGTCCCGCGGCGTGCGGCGTCCGCCGCGCGGTCCCGGGACATACGACGGGCGGCGGCCCACCGGAGTGGACCGCCGCCCGTCGGACAGGACTGGGAAAGTCGAGGAGTGCGCCCCGGGCGCCTACTTCGCCGGCTTCTTGCCGGTGACGCCCAGGTGCACCAACAGCGCCAGGCTGGGCTTGAGTTCGGCCTGCTTGACGCCCCAGGAGGAGAAGCCCTTCTGGTGCGAGGCCGCGGCCGCGAGCATCGTGACCAGGGAACCGGCGATCGCCGCCGGGTTCACGTCTTTGTCGATCCGCCCCTTGGCCTGCAGCGCGGCGACGGAGTCCGCCAGGGAGTTGTTCACGGAGTTCAGGACCTTCATGCGGATCTTGTAGAAGCGCTTGTCGCCCTCGGCCGCCCCGAGGTCCACGACGCGCAGGATCGCGTCGTTCTTCCGCCAGAACTCCAGGAAACCGTCGACGAGTTCCTGCGCCGTCTGCCAGGCGGACTTGCCGGCCCAGGAGCGGCCCTCCAGGAGCTCGGCCAACCCGCCGCTCTCGGCGGCCGTTTGCTCGGCGAGCTCCAGGACGGCGCCCTCGACGTCCGGGAAGTACTGGTAGAAGGTCGCCGGGGAAGTCCCCGCCTTGCGCGCGACGTCGATGACCTTGACATCCCGGTAGGGGGACGAGCTGAGCATCTCGCTGAGGCAGTCGAGCAGCTTCTGCCGGGTCTCCTGCCCACGCCGGCCGGCCACGCGGCCGTCGACGGTACGCACTTGTCCTGTCATGTCGTCAGCTTACCGAGGGGCGGAGGGAGCGCGATTCGGCCGACTGCAAATGGGGTGCGCGGGTTCGAGGAGGCTGGTGTGCCTGGTCTGCGGGGTGCGGGCGACGCGGCTACTTTGGCGGCATGGCCGAAAACAGTGCACCGGAGTACACGGAGGGCACCCCGTGCTGGGCGGACGCGCAGCTGCCCGACGTGGAGGCGGGCAAGCGGTTCTACGGCGACCTCTTCGGGTGGACCTTCGAGGAGCGGCCCGGTCGGCACCGGGGGTCCCGGGGGGCCGTCCGGGCGCTGAAGGACGGTGAGCCCGTCGCCTCCCTCGCGCAGAAGACGGACGGGCGGCTGCCCACCGTGTGGACGGTGTCCTTCGCCACCCCGGACGCCGAGGCGCTGTGCGAGCGGATCCGCGCGGCCGGCGGTCAGGTCGTCTCCGCGCCGCTGCCGCTCGACGACCTGGGCGTCACCGCGCTCGTCACCGATCCCGAGGGCGCCGTCTTCGCCCTCTGGCAGTCCGCCGGCCACCCCGGCTTCGGCCGCCGTCACGAGCCGGGCAGCTTCGCCTGGGTCCAGCTCTACGCCCGGGACACCGAGGCGGCCAACGCCTTCTACGGGGGCCTCTTCCACGACGCCCTGTTCGGTCCGGGCGCCGACCCGCACTTCGGCCGCGCGCCGGTCTCCGACGTCTTCCCCGCCGAGATGCCGCCCCACTTCCTCGTCCACTTCGCCGTCGAGGACCCCGCGGCCACGATGGAGGAGGTGACCCGGCTCGGCGGCCGGGTCCAGGTCCCGCCCTTCGAGACGTCGTACGGCACGGCGGCCGTGGTCACCGACAATCAGGGGGCGTCCTTCGCGCTGCTGGGCCGCTGAACCGGCGCACCGGGCCGTCCGAGGGCCGCCGGTCCGCCGATTGTGTCGTATGTAAACCTGGACACCCTATTTGTCGGCCGGTTCGCAACCGGGGGCCCGGACAGGAAGAATCGGGGTGCGTGCCGCCACGGCGGTGCGGTGGTGAGACGCTGCACTTCGGTCGCGTGCACAGGTGGTGGCGCGACTCGTACGGGGAGGTGGCAGGCAAGTGGTGGATCAGCTGACGCAGCACGATCCGCGGCGTATCGGGCCGTTCGAGGTGCTGGGACGGCTGGGAGCCGGCGGCATGGGGCTGGTCTATCTCGCGCGCTCGGCGTCCGGGCGGCGCGTGGCGATCAAGACGGTCCGGACCGAACTGGCCGAGGACCAGCTGTTCCGCGTCCGCTTCACGCGCGAGGTGGAGGCGGCCCGCGCGGTCTCCGGTTTCTACACGGCGGCCGTCGTGGACGCCGACCCGCGTGCCGCCGTGCCGTGGCTGGCCACCGCGTACGTCCCCGCGCCCTCCCTCGAGGAGATAGTGAACGAGTGCGGCCCGCTGCCGGCCCAGGCGGTGCGCTGGCTCGCGGCCGGTGTCGCGGAGGCGCTCCAGTCGATCCACGGCGCCGGTCTCGTCCACCGCGACCTGAAACCCTCCAACGTCCTCGTCGTGGAGGACGGCCCCCGGGTGATCGACTTCGGCATCGCCTCCGGGGTGTCGAACACCCGTCTGACGATGACGAACGTCGCCGTCGGCACCCCCGCCTACATGTCCCCGGAGCAGGCCAAGGACTCCCGCAGCGTCACCGGCGCCAGCGACGTCTTCTCCCTCGGCTCCACCCTCGTCTTCGCCGCCACCGGCCACGCCCCCTTCCACGGCGCCAACCCGGTCGAGACGGTCTTCATGCTGCTGCGCGAGGGCCCGGACCTGGACGGCCTCCCGGACGAGCTGCGCCCGCTGATCGAGGCCTGCATGCAGATGGACGCCTCGGCCCGGCCCACCCCCGCCGACCTCCAGGCCCAGCTCGCCCCGCACCTGTTCGGCTCCGGCTCCGACGACAGCGGCACGGCCTCCGCCTGGCTGCCCGAGCGCGCGGTGGCGCTGATCGAGACCCGCCGGGGCGGCCGCCCGGCGCCCAAGCCGACCCACGGAGGGGGCCGCAGCGGCGGGGGCGCCGTCCGTCCCCACGTCCCGCCCCCGCCCCCGCACGACCCCGTCGTCCCGCCGCCGCCCCCGTCCGTGCCCGCGCCGGTGGGCGTGTCCGGGGGCGCCCCCGACACCGGCCCCGTGCGGCTGGCCGGCGTCCCGGTGCCCATCGGGCCCGGTCCGCGCGTCGCCGACGTCCGCGCCGCCGCCCTCAGGGCGACCCCGCCCGAGGCCGCCCTCACCGCCTCCTGGTCCAAGCCCCGCCCCGGCGTCAACGGCGCCGACCCCGCCGTACCGGCGCCCACGGCGCCCACCGTCCCGCCGGAGCACCCGACCGGCTGGCGGCCCTGGCGCTTCCGCATGTCCAACGACGTCTGGGGCACCCCGGCGGTGGACGGCGACCTCGTCTACGTCACCTCCTTCGAGGTGCACGCCCTCGACGTCGCCACCGGGCGCCGCCGCTTCAAGACCCGGGACGTCGCCTGGTCGATGGCGGTCGCCGACGGCCGTATCCACGCCTCCGACGGACCCACCCTCTACGCCCTGGAGGCCCGCGAGGGCGGTGACCTGTGGCGGCTGTCCACGGACGCCTGGGTGTACTCCCTCAAGGCCGACCGCGGCACCGTCGTCACCGGCACGCGCGGCGGCGGCGTCCAGGCCTGGGAGGCGTCCACCGGCCAGAGGCTGTGGGAGATCACCGGCTGCCAGACCGACTTCGAGTCCCCCGAGGCGGGCCCCGCCGTCCACGACGGCACCGTCTACGTCTGGCAGGACGCCCGCCTGCGCGCCCTCGACGCCCGCACCGGCGACGAGCGCTGGTCGTACCCCATCGGCGACGCGGCCTCCTGCGGCGGCGTCCCGGTCCGCCTCACCCAGGCCCCCGACGGCTACGTGTACGTCTCCGCCGGCACCCGGGTCCTCGCGCTCGACGTCGCCGGCGGCCACGTCCGCTGGCACTTCGAGGCCCCGGCGGTCTTCCTCTCCCCGCCCGCCTTCGTCCCCGGCCCGGCCGTCACCGGCGGCGGCGTCTACCTCGCCGACTACCTCGGCACCGTCTACGCCCTCGACGCCACCGACGGCCGCGACCGCTGGCGCATCGCCACCGAGTCCCGGGCCTCCGTCGAGCCGGTCCTGGTCGCCGCCGGCCACGTCCACGTCGGCAGCGGCAAGGGCCTCTACACCCTGGACGCGGTCACCGGCACCCCCAAGTGGCGCTTCCAGGCGGGCGGCGACATCGTGGGCGCCCCCGCGGTCGCCGAGGGCCGCATCCACTTCGGCTCCACGGACCACCTGCTCTACACGCTGAAGGCCGACGACGGCCGCCTGCGCTGGAAGCTGGCCACCGGCGGCGAGATCACCGGCTCCCCGGTCGTGCGGGACGGCATCGTCTACGCCTGCAGCAAGGACCGCTGCGTGTACGCCCTGGACGCGGAGAAGGGGACGGGGACGGCGCGGACGGCGTAGACCGGGGCCCGCCGCTCACCGGTCGGTGGTGCGGGACGGCCGTCGTGCCGGTACAACGGAAGGGGCCGGACGGCGGCCGTCGCTGCGGGGAGCGGTCCGTTCACCGCTCTCACCGCAGACGCTACGCCGCGTACGCGACGGTCGCCAGGCGGTGACATGCCCGTGACACGGAACTCGTTAGTCTGCCGGACATGGGATCTCGGGGGAACACACTCAAACTCACGGCGGTGGCGGCCCTGGTCGTCCTCACCCTCACCGGCTTCTCGACCGGCCGCGGCGGCGGTGGCAGCGGCGACGGCGACGGCGGAGGGGGCGGCTGCAGCAGCTCCAGCCAGAACCACGACTCGTCGTCGGGCTCGGGCAGCGGCTCCCACCAGGACGATGACGACGACTACGACTACGACGCCCCCGGCGTCGACGGCGGCGGTTCCGGCTCCGGTTCCGGCGGCGGGAACCGGTCCTCCCTGGAGGCCGCGACGGTGGAGCTGGTGAGCTGCGCCACCGAGGAGGCCCCCTACGCGACCGTCGAGGTCACCAACCCCAACGCGGTCGGGGGCACCTTCACCGTCACCGTCGACTTCCTGGGCACGGACGGCGACCGGGTCACCTCCGGGGACGAGCAGGTCGCCGTACCCGCGAACGACTCGGCGACCCTCCAGGTGCCCGTCGGCCGGAGCGACCACGCCGCACGGGTCGCCGACTGCGACCCCGACCCCCTCGCCCCGGGCGTCCGCTGAACCTCGCCGGTGCACCGGGGGGGCGACATGCCCGACCGGGACTCGCCGGTGACGGTGGGGGCCGCCCGCTTCCCGGCCGGTGCCGTGCTTCCGGCGCGGTGCGGGCCGGACGGCACGCAGGTCACGGCCGTACGACGACGGGGCCGAGGTTTCCCTCGGCCCCGTCGGTGTTCGGGCGAGGCGTCGGGGCACGGGGTTCCCGAGCGTCGTCACGACACCGTCCCGCGGACACACGTCGGCCGCGGCGGCTCCCCCTCCGCGCCGCCGCGGCCGATTCCCCGTGCGGGAAAAGGTCTACTTGCCGTCCAGGTCCAGCGCCGGCGGGGCAGGCATGGCGTTGTCCATCGTGGTGATGCCGCCTTCCTTGGCGGGCCCGCTGGGCATGGCGTTGTCGAGCGTGGTCACGGCCTCGTCCGTTGCCGGAGGCGCGGGCATGGCGTTGTCCTGCGTGGTCGCCTCTGCGTCCTTGTTCTTGTCGCTCACGTTTCGTTCCTTCGCTGCGGTGACGGGCGGTGGGGAACGCCCGTCCGGGTGCTCCCCCGCGGGCCACCGGACGGGCGTTCGGAGCCGCACGATACTGGCTGGGCCCCTGGTCACTCCGTCTGCCCCCCGACGCGACGGTGTGACAGGAAGAGCGTGCCTGGCTGAGATAAACGAACGCTGAACGCCTTGCACGGCGGGTCGGGAGGGGCAACGTCACGCGGCGTGTGTTGCCGACAGGAGGGACCGCACGTCGTGAGCTTCAGGCGCGCTGCACTGTTCGTAGAGGGCGAGTGCGTCCGACCAACATGCCCTGGCCCGGTCGACTTGACCCAGCGCGGAAAGCGCCCGCCCCAAGAGGGCCAAGACGTTGCCGCGCATGCGGTCGCCACCGATGCATCCCAGAGCCAGGGCCTGTTCCGCGTACTGGGCGGCGTTGGCGTGCCGACGGGCTGCCAAGTGCACCTCGGCGATCCGGAAGTTGGTTGTCCCCTGCCAGAGACGCTGACGGTGTTCTTCGAAGATGTGCAGGGCATCGGCGAACTGGCTGAGTGCTTCGTTGTACCGGTCGGCCTGGGTCAAGGCGATGCCCAACGTGAAGTGGCCGTTGGCGAGACGCATCGTCCGGCCGATGTCCAGGTGCGCGGCAAGTCCGTAGTGGGCGATCGCCACCGCCTTCTCGACGTTGCCCATGCCCAAGTGCGCGCGGGAGAGGTTGGACAGGCTGAGCGCTTCCCCCGCGCGGTTACCTGCGGCTCGGTAGCCCTCTATGGCCTGCTCCAGGAAGGTCCTTCCATCCGCGTACCGGCCCTGGTGCAAGGAGATGAGGCCCCGGTCGTTGGCGACCCAGCTGGCTGCGGTCGCGTCGTGTGATGCCTCTGCGAGGGACATGGCCAGATCCGCCTGCTCAGCGGCCTGCTGGATTCGTCCGGAGACCAAAAGCGCGTTGGTGAGGGTGGTTCGCGCCCTGCCCTCTGCGCGTGTGTCCCCGCCGTCCCGCGTGGCTACGCACATGGCCCTGGCCGTCGTTTCGTACTGGTGGCAGTTGGCGCCGGATTCGGCCAGGTCCTTCGCCGCCCACAACAAGTCCACTCCCCGGCGCAGTCGGTCCGTCCCGGCGGCCTGTCGGACAGCGGCCAGCAGCGGGGAGGCCTCGGTGTACAGCCAGTCCAGGGCTGCCGAGCCATCGGTGAAGGCCAGCCCGGGATGCGCCGTCGGCTCCAGGCCGTCCACCAACCGGTCCCCCGGCCGCTCGATCGCGTACACCCCCGCCGCCGTGGCCAGGTAGAAGTCCAGCAACCGCGAGAGCGCCGCCTCCCGTTCGCCCGGTGGCTGTTCGTCCCGTTCCGCGCACGCACGCGCGTAGAGCCGCACCAGGTCGTGGAAGCGGTAGCGGCCCGGGGCCGCCGACTCGAGGAGGGAGGTGTCGACCAGGGACTCCAGCAGGTCCTCGGTGTCCTCCAGCGGCAGGTCCAGGACCGCCGCCGCGGCCGCGAGGGAGATGTCCGGGCCGTCCGCCAGGCCGAGGAGGCGGAAGGCGCGGGCCTGGGCCGGTTCCAGCTGGCCGTAGCCCAGTTCGAAGGTGGCCTTGACCGCGAGGTCGCCGGCCTGGAGTTCGTCCAGGCGGCGGCGCTCGTCGGCCAGCTTGGCCGCCAGGACCGAGACCGTCCAGGTGCGGCGCGCCGCCAGGCGGGACGCCGCGATGCGGATCGCCAGCGGGAGGAAGCCGCAGGCCCCCACCACGTCCAGGGCCGCCTCGCGTTCCGAGGCGACGCGCTCCTCGCCGACGATCTTCGTGAACAGCGCCAGCGCCTCGTCCGGCGACATCACGTCCAGGTCGATCAGGTGGGCGCCGGCCAGGCCGACCATCCGGACCCGGGAGGTCACCAGCGCCGCGCAGCCCGGCGTGCCGGGGAGCAGCGGGCGCACCTGCGCCGCGTCGCGGGCGTTGTCCAGCAGCACCAGGACCCGTCGGCCGTCCAGGACCGAGCGGTACAGGGCCGCCCGTTCCGCCAGGGAGTCCGGGATCGCCGAGTCGGCCGTGCCGAGGGCGCGCAGGAAGGAGCCGAGGACCGTCTCCGGTTCCGCCGCCCGCGCGCCCGCGCCCTGGAGGTCGACGTACAACTGGCCGTCGGGGAAGGCGGGCCGCGCCTCGTGGGCCACGTGCACCGCCAGGGTCGTCTTGCCGACGCCGCCGATGCCGGCCAGCGCGGACACCGCCATCACCCGGCCCTCGGCACCGGACGCCGACGCCAGCACCTCGCCCAGTTCCCGTACGAAGGACGAGCGGCCGGTGAAGTCCGGCACCGTCGCCGGGAGCTGGGCCGGGCGCACCGGCACCACGACCGACTCCGCCACCGGTGCCGACGGCTCCGCCAGGCCCGGGTCGGCCCGGAGGATGCGCTGCTGGAGCTCCTGCAGGTCCGGGCGCGGGTCGACGCCGAGTTCGTCGGCGAGGAGGCGGCGGGTGTCCGCGTACACCGCCAGGGCCTCCGCCTGGCGGCCGCTGCGGTAGAGGGCGAGCATCAGCAGCTCGCGCAGCCGCTCGCGCAACGGATGCGCCGCGGTCAGTGCCGTCAGCTCCGAGACCGCCTCCGCGTGGCAGCCCTGTTCCAGGTCCATGTCCAGGCGGGACTCGAGGAGTTGGAGCCGCCATTCCTCCAGGCGGACCCGTTGGGCCTCCGCGTACGGGCCCGGCACGCCGGCCAGCGTCTCGCCGTCCCACAGGGACAGGGCCCGGTCCAGCACCCCACGGGCGTGGCACAGGTCCCCGGTGTTCCGGGCCTTCTCCGCCTCCGCGGCCAGTTCCTGCGCCGCCGCCAGGTCCAGCGCGCCCTCGCCGAGCCCGCGCACCGCGTACCCGCCGGACTCGCTGACCAGGACCCCGGCGTCCAGCACCTTCCGCAGCCGGGAGGCGTACGTGCGGACCGCCGCCAGCGCCTGCTGGGGCGGCTCCTCGCCCCACAGGGCGTCGATCAGCTCGGCCGCCGTGGCCGTACGGCCCTCGCGCAGCAACAGGGCGGCGAGCAGGGCGCGTTGCTGAGGGCTGCCGGTGCTGACCGGCTCGTCGTCGCGCCAGGCGCGCACCGGACCGAGCACGCTGAAGCGCAACGCCGCGGACTCCGCCGGGGAGCCGGGGCGCCGCTGCTCCGGTACTCGCGGTACACCGTCCATGCAGTAGTCCCCCTATGCATCCTGAGCAACTACGCCAGTTTGCCTTGTTCACGCCGGATGCGTCAGCCGTGCGAGGCGGCGGTCACACGGGTGCGCAGGGACTTCACGGGACCCGCACGGCTTCTGCGCCGGGTCGGTCGTCCAGATCCACCCGCACCGTCAGCAGCCCCGCCCCGAAGGCCCGCACGGCGGCGCTGTTGAGGCGGGGCAGGGTGCGCAGCCGGGCGACGGGGTCGTCGTCGGGCAGGAGGTGGGCGGTGCCGGTGTGCCAGCGGCCCCGGACGCGCACCCGCACCCGGGGGTCCGCCTGGATGTTGCGGACGTACTGGGACCGCTCGCCGAACTCCGAGACCAGCCAGAAGGAGTCCCCGACCCGCCGCCCGCCCACCGGGGTCCGGCGGGGCAGGCCGGAGACCCGGCCCGTGGTCTCCAGGAGGGTCTGGAGGGGCAGCCGGCGCAGGACGGGGTTGATCCGGCGCTGGAAGGCGGTGGCGGTCCGGTACTTGCGTTCGGCGCGAGAGGCCCGCGGGGTCCCAGAAGTCATGGTGCGGTGAGCCTACCGGCGGCCGAGGAAGACGGGGTTGGTGAATCCGGCCATGGCCCCGGGCAGCGGCCCCGCGGCCGTCTCGTGCCGCACCTCGGCGCGTACGTAGGCGGCGTACGACGGGGTGGTCCGCCACTCCACCACCCCCGACCCGGACACCGGCAGCGGGGCGCCGGTGTGCAGCACGCCCTGGTCGGTGACGAGGCGGACCGTGCAGCGCGGGGCGCCGGCGACCTCCAGGCGGACGGTGACCGGGGTGTCCCGGTCCACCCGGAGCCGTTCGCCGATCCCGGCGTGTTCGCCGCGCCCGCCGGACGCGGTGAAGGAGAGGGAGACCCTGCCGGACTCGACGACGTAGGAGCGCCCCGCGCGGATGCCGTCCAGCACGGCCTGCCGGGTCAGGCCGTCGGCGAGGACGACCGTCTGCGGGAGCCCGACGACGTCCGGGGCGCGGTGGGCGTCGCTGCCGCCCATGGCCGGGATCCAGCCGCGTCCGTCCCGGTCCTCCCGCTCGTCCCGCACCGACGCGACCAGCGTGCCGTCCCAGTCGGCGAGCGCCACCTCGTCGTCGGGCGTCCAGGGTCCGTTCCACACCTCCACGGCGTCCGCCTCGCCGAAGCCGAACTTCCAGGCGCAGCCGATGCAGGTGGCGTGCGGGTGGGCGGGGACGACCAGGCCGCCGGCGCGGCGGATCCGCCGGGCGGACCGGCCGAAGCGGTCGTCGCGGGCGCGGTAGCGCCAGTCGACGAAGGTGCCGGGGTCGGTGCCGATCGCCACGACGTGCCCGTTGCGCGTGGTGACCTCCTCGCCCAGCAGCACCAGCAGGTCGTCCCCGGCCGCCTCCGCCCAATGGGCGTGCGCCGCGTGCGTGTTGTGCTCGGAGCTGTTGATGAAGTCCAGCCCGGCCGCGCGGGCGAGCGCGGCGATCTCGGCGGGGGTGCGGCGGCCGTCGGAGTGCCAGGAGTGCAGGTGGCAGTCGCCCCGGTACCAGGCCCGTCCGCGCCCCTCGGCCCGCTCGGGCGGGTACACGGGCCGCACCGGCTCGCCGGGCTCGCCGTACGTCAGCGTGACGGTGATCTCGTACGACAGGCCCTGCGGGGCCACGGTGTACGGGCCCAGCGCGATGTGCCAGGTGCCCGCGCGCACCGGGCCGGGGAGGTAGCCCGGGGTGGCGTCGTCCGCGCGGAGGAAGAACTCGCTGCGGGCCCCGCCCGACCAGCCGCGGAAGCCCCGGCCGCCCAACTCGGTGCCGCGCTCGTCGAAGACGCCGATGTCGAGGGCGTTGCCGGGGGTGCCGGCCGGCACGGGGGGTCTGTCGTAGGTGTAGGAGACCCTGATCTCCCGCACGCCGTCCGGCACGTCGACGGGGACGTACACGAAGTCGGGGGAGCCCGGCGGGAGGGTGCCGCGCACCGTCCTCGTCTCCCGGCCGTCCTCCCGGCCGTCACCGTCCGCCGCGGAAGCGAAGCTCACGCCTCCCACCGTAAGCGCGGCGGCGGCGCCCGTCAGGAAGACGGCGCGCCGTCCGATCCGGGTCCCGTGTTCCTCGCACATGCTGCTGCTCCCAGGGTGTCGTGTGGTGACAGGGCTCGGGCGGTGCTGTGTGCAGGGGTGGTGCGGGTGCCACCTTTGTA
Source organism: Streptomyces griseomycini (assembly GCF_014203535.1). Taxonomy (GTDB): domain Bacteria; phylum Actinomycetota; class Actinomycetes; order Streptomycetales; family Streptomycetaceae; genus Streptomyces; species Streptomyces griseomycini. The sequence continues at coordinate 215,675 of NZ_JACHJI010000007.1, read as the reverse complement.
TGCGGCGGTGAACTCCCTTGTAAGGGAAGGGGATCAGCAGATTTCGAGGGGCTCCTCCAGTCAATGCCGACCGGTCGGTATGGACAGATGGGGTGGGCGGCGGTATTGATGGGTCCGTCGTCCGCGTACGAAAGGCCGCCCATGCGCATCGCCGTCACGATCTTCCTCACCGACGAGACGATCACCCCGACCCGGCTCGCACGTGAGCTGGAGCAGCGGGGGTTCGCCGGGCTCTACCTGCCCGAGCACACGCACATCCCCGTCGAGCGGACCAGCCCGTACCCGGCGGGCGGGGAGCTGCCCCGGGAGTACGGCCGCACCCTGGACCCCTTCGTCGCGCTCGGGCAGGCCGCGGCCGTCACCGAGCGGCTCGGGATCGGCACCGGCATCACGCTCGCCGCGCAGCACGACCCGATCGACCTGGCCAAGCAGGTCGCCACCCTGGACCACCTCTCCGGCGGCCGGTTCACGCTCGGGCTCGGCTTCGGCTGGAACGTCGAGGAGGCCGCCGACCACGGGGTGCAGTGGCGTACCCGGCGCGAGCTGGTCCGGGACCGGATGGGCCTGATGCGGGCGCTGTGGACGGAGGAACCGACCGCGTACGAGGGCGAGTTCGGCAGCGTCCGGGCCAGCTTCGCGTACCCCAAGCCGGTGCAGAAACCGCGCGGCCCGGTGGTCGGCCCGCGCACGCTGGTCGGCGGGGCGGCCGGGCCGAAGCTGTTCGCGCACATCTGCGAGTACGCCGACGGCTGGCTGCCCATCGGCGGGCGCGGCCTGTCCGAGTCGCTGCCCGTGCTGCGCACCGCCTGGGCCGACGCGGGCCGCGACCCGGCCGCGCTCCAGGTCGTGCCGTACGCCGTCCACCCCTCCCCGGGCAAGCTCGCCCACTACGCCGGGCTCGGCGTCGAGGAGGTCGTGGTGCAGTTGCCGCCGGCGGGGGAGGCGGAGGTGCTGCGGGCGCTGGACGCGTACCAGCCGTTCGTCGACGGCGGGACGACCGGCGGCGGTGCGGCCGGCGGCGGTGCGGCCGACGGCGGCTGAGCGACGGCCGCTGGGCCCCGGGCCCGAGGCGGGCCCCGGGTCCCCCTTTGTCCCGATCACCCCGAACGTATGCTCACAGGATGACGACTTCCGCGACCTCCGGAACCGGACCCACCGAGAACTCGCTGCGTCGCGCCCTCAAACGCGCCCGGGACGGCGTCTCCCTGGACGTCTCCGAGGCGGCGGTCCTGCTCCAGGCGCGCGGCGAGCACCTGACGGACCTGTCCGCCTCGGCCGCCCGGGTCCGGGACGCGGGACTCGAGGCGGCGGGCCGCCCCGGTGTCATCACGTACTCGAAGAGCGTCTTCGTCCCGCTGACCCGGCTGTGCCGGGACAGGTGCCACTACTGCACGTTCGTCACCGTGCCCGGCAAGCTGCGCCGCGCCGGGCACGGGATGTTCATGTCGCCGGACGAGGTGCTGGACATCGCCCGCAAGGGCGCCGCCCTCGGCTGCAAGGAAGCCCTCATCACCCTCGGCGACAAGCCCGAGGACCGCTGGCCCGAGGCGCGCGAGTGGCTCGACGCGCACGGCTACGACGACACCATCGCCTACGTCCGCGCGATCTCGATCCGCATCCTGGAGGAGACGGGACTCCTCCCGCACCTCAACCCGGGCGTCATGTCCTGGACCGACTTCCAGCGCCTCAAGCCCGTCGCGCCGTCCATGGGCATGATGCTGGAGACCACCGCGACCCGGCTGTGGTCCGAGCCGGGCGGCCCCCACCACGGCTCCCCGGACAAGGAACCGGCCGTACGGCTGCGCGTGCTGGAGGACGCCGGCCGCTCCTCGGTCCCCTTCACCTCCGGCATCCTCATCGGCATCGGCGAGACGTACGAGGAGCGCGCCGAGTCCCTCTTCGCGCTGCGGAAGATCTCCCGCGCCCACCACGGCATCCAGGAACTGATCATCCAGAACTTCCGCGCCAAGCCGGACACCGCGATGCGCGGCATGCCGGACGCGGAGCTCGACGAGCTGGTCGCCACGGTCGCCGTCGCCCGGCACGTCCTCGGCCCGTCCGCCTGTCTCCAGGCCCCGCCGAACCTGGTCGACTCGGAGTACGGGCGGCTGATCGCGGCCGGCATCGACGACTGGGGCGGGGTCTCCCCGCTCACCATCGACCACGTCAACCCCGAGCGCCCCTGGCCGCGGATCGAGGAACTCGCGGCGACGTCCCGGGCGGCCGGCTTCGAGCTGCGGGAGCGCCTCTGCGTGTACCCGGAGTTCGTCAAGCGCGGCGAGCCCTGGCTGGACCCGCGGCTGCGCCCGCACGTGGCCGCGCTCGCCGACCCGGCCACGGGCCTGGCCCGCCCCGACGCCCTCCCGAAGGGGCTGCCCTGGCAGGAGCCCGACGAGGCGTTCACCGCGACCGGCCGCACCGACCTGCACCGCACCATCGACACCGAGGGCCGCACCGCCGACCGCCGCGACGACTTCGACGAGGTCTACGGCGACTGGGACGCCCTGCGCGAGGCCGCCGCCCCCGGCATGGTCCCCGAGCGCATCGACACCGACGTGCGCGGGGCCCTGCGCACGGCCGCCGACGACCCGACGCGGCTGACCGACGCCGAGGCCCTGGCCCTGCTCCACGCGGACGGCCCGGCCCTGGACGCCCTGTGCCGGGTGGCGGACGACGTGCGCAGGTCGGCCGTCGGCGACGACGTGACCTACATCGTCACCCGCAACATCAACTTCACCAACGTCTGCTACACCGGCTGCCGCTTCTGCGCCTTCGCCCAGCGCCGCACCGACGCCGACGCGTACACGCTCTCGCTGGACCAGGTGGCCGACCGGGCCCGGCAGGCCTGGGACGTGGGCGCGGTGGAGGTGTGCATGCAGGGCGGCATCCACCCCGACCTGCCCGGCACCGCGTACTTCGACATCGCGCGGGCGGTCAAGGAACGCGTCCCCGGCATGCACGTGCACGCCTTCTCCCCGATGGAGGTGGTGAACGGCGCGTCCCGCACCGGCCTGTCGATCCGCGAGTGGCTGACGGCGGCGAAGGAGGCGGGCCTGGACACCATCCCCGGCACGGCGGCGGAGATCCTCGACGACGAGGTCCGCTGGATCCTGACCAAGGGCAAGCTGCCGGCGGCGACCTGGATCGAGGTCGTCGAGACGGCCCACGAACTGGGCATCCGGTCGAGCTCCACGATGATGTACGGCCACGTCGACCAGCCCCGCCACTGGCTCGGCCACCTGCGCACGCTCGCCGGCATCCAGCAGCGGACCGGGGGCTTCACCGAGTTCGTGACCCTCCCCTTCGTGCACACCAACGCCCCGGTCTACCTGGCCGGCATCGCCCGCCCCGGCCCGACGGTCCGCGACAACCGCGCGGTCACGGCGATGGCCCGCCTCCTGCTCCACCCGCACATCCCCAACATCCAGACGAGCTGGGTCAAGCTGGGCGCGGAGGGTGCGGCCCAGATGCTCCGCTCCGGCGCGAACGACCTCGGCGGCACGCTGATGGAGGAGACGATCTCCCGCATGGCGGGCTCGTCCTACGGCTCCTACAAGTCGGTCAAGGACCTGATCGCGGTCGCGGAGGCGGCCGGCCGCCCGGCGAAACCGCGCACGACCCTGTACGGCGAGGTCCCCGAGGAGCGGCAGCGGGCCGCGGAGGCCTCGGACGGGCACCTGCCGGAGCTGCTGCCGGTGCTGGAGTGAGGCCGGCGGGGGCGGAGACGCCGGGGACGGGCCACGGCAGGGGCTGGCAGTAGGATGATCCGACCCCCGGTTTCGGGGGTCGGGAAGACTCCGCAGACCGAGGGGATGCGTACCGGTGCCAGCCCGTCTTCCTTCGTGGGCCTGGGTGACCGGGCTGACCACGGGGGCGATAGCCGTGGTGGCCGTCCTGGCCGTACAGGCCGACCAGGGGACGAAGCCCACCGCCGCCACGAGCCGGCCGAGCGCGTCGGCGACGGCGGACGCCAAGCCGTCCGCCGGGCCGGAGGAGGAGAAGGGGCCGGCGGCGGTGCCGGCCGGCTCGGGCACGGGCCGCCGGATCGTCTACTCCCTCGACCAGGAGCGGGTGTGGCTGGTCGACGCCAGCGACGCCCCCCGCCGCTCCTTCACGGTGTGGCCGGGCACGGTCTCCCCGGACCCCGGCTCCTACACGATCGGCCGGCGCACCGAGGCCACGACCGGCAGCGACGGCGTCCCGGTCGAGCACATCATGTACTTCGCCGCGAAGTCCGGCGTCTCCGTGGCCTTCTCCAACGCGGTCGACGGCTCCTCGCCCCCGCCCGCGGCCCCGGACGCGAGGACCGGGGGGATCCGCGTGGGCAAGGAGGACGGCAAGGCCCTGTGGGCCTTCGGCACACCGGGCACGACGGTCCGGGTGGTCGAGTAGCCCCGCCGGCTGCGCGGGGGCCGGTCACGCGGGGTCGGTCCGGCCGTCCTGCGCTCCCGGCAGGTGGTCGACCAGCAGCACCACCCCGCTGAGGACGAACACCCGGAGCGCCGCGTCCAGGCCGTTCCAGTCCTCCGACTGCCACATCGCGAACCACTCGCCGCCGATCGCCATGAAGCCGGCGCCGAAGAGGAGCATGACCATCAGCAGGCCGTAGGTGGAGACGCGGCGGGCGCGCGGGTGGTCGCGGCGGGCCCACAGCCAGGTGCCGTACACCAGGACCAGTGCCGCGACCGTCTCCCAGACGATGATCGCGACGTAGGCCGCGTCCTGCAGCCCTTCGTCCGTTATCGCCCGCCACATCAGGTCGTCGTCCTTGAACGTGGTGTCCATGGCCAGGACGTGCCGGACGAACTCCCGGTTCGTCCCGAAGTCCGTGATGTTCCCGAAGGCGACCAGTGTCATGTAGAGGGCGACGGAGGCGGTCAGGAGCGTGGCGGCGAGGGGGAGCGCGCCGCGTGGAGTGGTGGTGGACATGCCATCCTCCTTCCCCGTGCCGGCCGTCGTCTCCCCTGCGCGGTGCGTCAGAATGGGGCGCGTCGGGTTCCGGGGGCGAGGGGACGTTCGCGTGGCACAGGCACGACCGTCGATGCAGCGGCTGATCCAGCAGCGCAGGCGCGCGGGACTCGTCGCCCGCAGCGCCGAACGCGAGCTGTTCCGGGCGAACTTCGACACCCCGCCCGAGGACGGGCGCCACCGCTTCCTGTTCCACGTGCACGGCAACGCGGGCGTCGGGAAGAGCAGGCTCCTCAAGGAGTTCGAGCACATCGCCCGCGAGTGCGGCGCGGTGACGTCGTACGTCGACGAGAGCGCGGGCAACATACCGGAGGCGCTCGCCGTGATGTGCCGTCAGTTCGCGGCGCAGGGGCACCGGTTCAAGGAGCTGGAGCGCCTGCTGGCCACCCACCGCGAGCGGCGCCACGAGGCCGGGACGGCCGCCCTCGCCGCACTGGATCCCGAGCCGGACAGCGGCCCGTCGGCGGGCGGCGGTCCCTCGGCGGGCAGCATGGCGGTCGCCCGCGCCGGACTCGCCGGACTGGGGCTCATACCCGGCGTCGGAGCCTTCGCCGGGGTCCTCGACCCCACCCGACTCGCCCAGGGCGCCGACCGGTTGCGCACCGGCCTCGGCGCCCGCTTCCGCAGCCCCGAGGACGTCCAGCTCGTCCTCTCTCCGGAGAGCGTCCTCACGCCGGTCCTGGCGGACGAACTCCACGGCGTCGCCGCCGACGCGCCCTGGATCGTCCTGTTCTTCGACACGTACGAGCGGACCGGCACCTTCCTCGACGCCTGGCTGCACGACGTCATGACCACCGACCGGTACGGCACCCTCCCCGCCACGGTCGTCGTCGTCACCGCCGGCCAGCGTCCCTTCGACACCGCCCGCTGGGGCGGCTTCGCGGACTTCACGACCACCCTGGCGCTGGGCCCGTTCACCGAGGCGGAGGCGCGCGGCCTGCTCGCGGACCGGGGCATCACGGCGGAACCGGTCGTCGCCGAGGTGCTGCGGCTCACCGGCGGCCTCCCCGTCCTCGTCTCCACGCTCGCGGGCACCCGCCCCGCTCACCCCGACGACGTGCACGACCCGAGCGCCACGGCCGTGGAACGGTTCCTGAAGTGGGAGCCGGACCCCGTGCGCAGGGCCGCCGCCCTCGCGGGCGCGCTGCCGCGCTGGCTGGACGCCGACGTGTTCCGGGCGGCGGCCGACTGCGACGGGGACCGGCTCGACGAGCTGTACGGATGGGTGAGCACCCTGCCGTTCGCCGACGAGCGCGCGGGGCGGCTCCGCTACCACGACGTCGTGCGGGCGCCGATGCTGCGGCTGCAGCGCCTGCGCTCCCCGCGCGGCTGGGCGGACCGCCAGCGGCGGCTGGCCGACGTGTTCCGGCAGTGGCGCGGGGAGACGGAGGCCGGGCGGGACGCCGGGCGGCTGTGGGCGGACGAGGAGTGGCGCGAACTGCGGCTGGCGGAGTCGTACCACCTGCTGTGCGCACGGGAGCGGGAGGCGCTGTCCGGGGTGCTGCGGGACCTCGTGGAGGCGTGCGAGCAGGGGGAGGCCGTCGCGGGACGGTGGGTGCGGGTCCTGGAGGACGCGGGACGGGACGCCGAGCTGCGCGTCGTGTCCTCGTGGGGGCGGCGGCTGTCGCGGGCACTCGTCGGCGGGGGCACGGAGGCCGTCCTGGAGGAGCTGCTCGCCGGTACCGGGAACGCACCGGCCCTCCCCCCGGGGGAAGTGTCGTTCGGGGCGTCCCGCCTCCGCAGGTTCCGGGAGCCGCCGGTCGGCCCGTCGAGGACTTCGGGCGCCGTGGCCGCGGGGACGGGGGCGTCCCCGGGCGAGCCCGGGGGCCGGCCCGCGAGGGAACCCGACTGGGACGTGACGCTGCCGCCCGAGACGGTGGCGCGGGCGCACCGCGGCCGTGCCGTGTCCCGTGCGGTGCGGGGCGACCACGACACCGCCGTCGCCGACCTGGACCGGACCCTGGCCCTGACCCCGGACGACGCCCGGACCCTCGCCCTGCGCGGGGAGTACGCGCGCATCCTGCGGCGCCACGACGAGGCGGTACGGGACCTGGAACGGGCCGTGGCGCTCGACCCCGCCCACGACTACGCCTGGGCCTCCCTCGGCGCCACCCGGCTCGCCCTCGGCGACCCGGCCGCCGCGCTCGCCGACCTCGACCGGGCGCTCGCACTCAGGCCCGACTACCCCTGGGCGCTGATCCGCCGGGCCCGCGTGGCGCGCGAACTCGGCGACCCGGAACGCCGGCTGGCCGACCTGGACCGTGCCGTCGCCCTGCAGCCCGACTCCCCCTGGGCCCACTGCGAGCGCGGCGACGCGCTGCGTGCCGCCGGCCGCGACGAGGAGGCCCTGGCCGCGTACGACCACGCCCTCGCCCTGGACGCCGGGTACGCGTCGGCGTACGCGAGCAGGGGGGTGGCCCGCTTCCGCCTCGGCCGGCCCGAGGAGGCCCTGGCCGATCTGGACCGCGCCCTGGAACTCGATCCGTTCCACACGTGGGCCCGGACCCAGCGGGACGCGGTCAGGCGCGCGGTGTCACCCGGTGCGGCCGGCACCTGACCACCTCCGTTCACCCGGGTCACCCACCGCATGCCCCTCCGCCCCTGAACCGGCCGCTCCCGTTCGATTACAGTGCTGCCCGTCGTACGTACGGACGGTGCCTGGGAGGTCTGGGTGGGTGCGACTGCCGGGCCCGTGTGGGGGCGCCGTGAGCAGCAGGACTTCCGCAGCCGGGTGCGCGGGACACTGCTCGGGGTGGCCGTCGGGGACGCGCTGGGCGCGCCGGTGGACGGGGCGACGGCCGACGGGACGCGGGAGGCGCGCGGCGCCGGGGGCGTCGCCGGTCTCGCGCCCGCCTACGGCCGGCGCGGCGCCGTCACCCACCACACCCAGCTCACCCTCTTCTCCGTGGACGGGCTGATCCGCGCCCAGGTGCGGCGCGACACCGGGGCCTGGCACCCGCCGACCGACCTGCACCGGGCGTACCTGCGCTGGGCCACCACCCAGCGGGACTGGGGACCGGACGAGCGGCGCAAGGACGACGGGTGGCTGGCGCGGGAGGAGTGGCTGTACGCCCGCCGGGGCCCGGCCCGTGCGCTGCTGGTGGGGCTCGGGGACGAGATCATGGGGACGCCGGCGGCGCCCAAGAACCCCGGTGAGGCCGGACCGGAGGCCGCCGCGCGCTCCGCGCCCTTCGGGCTGCTCGTCGGCTGGGAGCCGCAGCTCGTCGCCCAGCTCGCCGTGGAGTGCGCGGCCCAGACCCACGGGCACCCGGTCGCCTGTCTCGCGGCGGGCGCGTACGCCGTGGTCGTGCACGCGCTGGCCCGGGGCGAGAGCCTGGACGCGGCGGTGCAGCAGGCGCTCGCGCTGCTGGCCGTGTGGCCGGGGCACCAGCCGGTGTCGGACGCCCTGCAGCACGCGCTGGGGGCCGTGCGGCAGGGGATGCCCACCCCGGAGCGGGTGACGGAGCTGATCGGGGCCGGGTCCGCCGAAGGGGTCGTCGCCGCGGCCGTGTACTGCGCGCTGGTGGGGGAGGACGTGCGGCACGGGCTGTGCCTCGCCGTCGACCACGACGGGCCCAGCGCCGCCGCCGGCGCGCTGACCGGCGGACTGCTCGGCGCCCTGCACGGCGAGACGGCCCTCCCCCCGGCCTGGCTGGCCGAGCTGGAGGGCCGTCCCACGATCCTGGAGCTCGCCGACGACTTCGCCATGGAGATGACCCAGGGACCCGCCCTGCACGGACCCGCCGGGTCGTCCCCCGCCTGGCTGGCGCGGTATCCGCGAGGGGGATGATGCTCCCGGGGGCGGCCCGGTCCCTCACGGCGTGCGCGTCGTGCCCGGTACCTCCTCCGCCGGGACCGGCACCGCCGCCGCCGCCGAGTCGTCGTCGCCGTCGGTGTTGACCCGCTCGATGATCGCCATCCGCTCCGGGGTGTCCTCCGGCTTCGCGTAGCCGATGAGGACGTACAGGACCAGCGAGACCGCCAGCGGGATCGAGACCTGGTACTCCAGCGGCACGCCGCCGTCGACGGCCCAGTGGATCGGGTAGTTCACCAGCCAGAAGGCCAGCAGGCCCATGCCCCAGCTGGTGATGGCCGCCGTGGGGCCGGAGCGGCGGAACGGCCGCAGCAGGCCCAGCATCATCGGGATGGCGATCGGGCCCATCAGTCCGGCCACCCACTTGATGACGACCGTGATGATGTCCTTGAAGGTCGGCGAGTTGACCTGCGTCGCGACCGCCATGGACAGGCCGAGGAAGACCACCGTCGTGATCCGGGCCGCGAGCAGGCCGGACCGCTCGCCCCACGCCCGCGCCCTCGCCGACAGCACCGGCGCCACGTCACGGGTGAAGACGGCCGCGATGGCGTTGGCGTCCGAGGAGCACATGGCCATCGTGTGGGAGAAGAAGCCGACGATGACCAGGCCCAGCAGGCCGTGCGGCAGCAGTTGTTCGGTCATCAGGGCGTAGGAGTCGGAGCCGTCCCCCTTCTGGGACTCCACCAGCAGCGGCGACATCCACATCGGGAAGAACAGCACCAGCGGCCAGACCAGCCACAGCACCGCCGAGAGCCGCGCCGAGCGCTCCGCCTCCTTGGGGGTGGGGGTGGCCATGTAGCGCTGGGCCTGGTTGAGCATGCCGCCGTTGTACTCGAACAGCTTGATGAAGAGGAACGCCAGCAGGAAGACCGTGCCGTACGGGCCGACCAGGGGCTTCTCGTGGCCCTGGAGCTCGGGCTGGTCCCAGACGCCGAGGAAGCCGCCGTGGTCGCCGAGCTCGACCAGCACCGCCACGAACATCGCGATGCCGGCGAGCAGCTGGATGACGAACTGGCCGAGTTCGGTCAGGGCGTCCGCCCACAGGCCGCCGATGGTGCAGTAGATCGCCGTGACCACGCCGGTGATGAGGATGCCCTGGTTGAGCGAGACGCCGGTGAAGACGGACAGCAGGGTGGCGATCGCCGCCCACTTCGCGCCCACGTCCACGATCTTCAGCAGCATGCCGGACCAGGCCAGCGCCTGCTGGGTCTTCAGGTCGTAGCGGTTCTTCAGGTACTCCAGCGGGGACGCCACGTGGAGCCGGGAGCGCAGCCGGTTGATCCGCGGGGCGAACAGCTTCGACCCGATGGCGATGCCGAGGGCGATGGGGAAGGACCAGGTGACGAAGGACGTCACGCCGTAGGTGTAGGCGATGCCCGCGTACCCGGTGAACATCACCGCGCTGTAGCCCGACATGTGGTGGGAGATCCCGGAGAGCCACCACGGCATCTTGCCGCCGGCCGTGAAGAAGTCGCTGACGTTGTCCACCCGCTTGTGGGACCAGACGCCGATGGCGACCATCACGGCGAAGTAGCTGATGAGCACCGCCCAGTCGAGACTGTTCATGTCCCCCCTTCCAGGGTCCGCCTTGTGAACTCCACTCAGCTGGTTGGCACTTCGCCTGAGTGGGGTAGGGGCGAGGAAGGCCGCGAAGTGCCCGCTCATCGTGGGTGGGGTGGCGTGGGCGCGACAAGGAAGCGTCAGGTCAAGAGGAGGCAAAAATGTTCGACTAGGTGACCTTCGTTCATGTACATGAACATGATGAGCGTCGTGAACACCCCGGCCCCCGCGCCGAGGAGCGAGGGGGAGGGTGCTTCGGGACCGGCCGTGCGGGCCGTCTCAGCGCAGTTCGTCCGGGCAGGGCGTGCCCCGCGGCACGTCGTACGGCGCCGCCAGCCGGTACGTGCCCGGCTCCGGCGCGAGCAGCATCGTCCACCGGTCGCCGTTCGCGTCCTCCTCCGTCTCCATCAGGCAGCCGTTGACGTTCTCGTACGTCTTCGGCTCGCCCTCGGGACGGTTCTTCGACGCCTCCGTCTCCTGCGGCGGCTCCAGCTTGTCGCCCTCGGCGTCGATGATGCTCAGCCACGGCGAGTACGGGACGCGGACCAGGATCCGGCCCGCCTTCTCCACGCGCAGCGTCATCTCGCCCTGCTCGGCCCGCTCCACCACCGTGTGCGGCTCGGCCAGCGGGGTCGGGTCGGTCACCGCGAACAGCTGCCAGTTGGCGTCGCCCCAGATCTGCTTCAGGTACGGCAGCCCGCGCTGCACCAGCTCCCGCTCCCGCTGCCCGCCGTCGCCGTCCGGCTCGTCCTTCGGCAGCACCACGAAGTGCACGCCCCAGCGCTTCAGCCACTCGTGGTAGTTCGCCGAGTTGAGCGTGTCGTCGTAGAAGAGCGGGTTGCGCTCCATGTCGGCCTGCCGGTTCCAGCCGCGGGCCAGGTTGACGTACGGGGCGAGGGCGGAGGCCTCGCGGTGCGAGCGGGCCGGGACGACCTCCACGCGGCCCCGCTCGGCGCCGACCTCCTGCAGCTCGTTCACCAGCGGCGCCAGCTCGCGCGCCCAGGACGCCCGCGGCGTGGTGTGCACGACGTCGTCGACCGACTTGAAGCCGATCCAGCCGGTGAAACCGGCGAAGGCGACGACGATCGCGTACCACTTGAGGGACTTCGGCACCGCGAACGGCAGCGCGGCCACCAGCACCACGCCCGCGAACAGCATCGCCAGCCGCGTCATGTTGGAGCCGATCTGCGAGCTGATCAGCCAGACCAGCACGATCCCGAGCCCGTACACCGCGGACGTGATCCGTACGGTCTTCCACCCCGGGGGGACCAGGACGTACACGAGGACCGAGTACAGCAGCGGCAGGATCACCGAGCCGATGCCCATCGGCTGCGTCCCGGAGAACGGGAACAGCCAGGCGGACACCGCCACCACCGCACTCGGCGCCAGCCCGAGCGCCCACGCCCCCGGCCGGCGCTTCTGCAGGAACAGCGCCACCGCCACCAGGCCCACGAACAGCCCCGCGACCGGCGAGGCCATCGTGGCCAGCGCCGCCAGCGGAGCCGCGCACAGGGCCTTCGCCCAGCGCTTGTAGCGCCACCGGTACGGCCAGCAGAAGACGACGGCGACCGCCCCGAGCGCGAACATCGTGCCCAGCCCGAACGTCACCCGCCCCGAGGCCGCGTTGCACAGCAGCGCGAACACGCCCGCGAGCGCCGCCCACAGCGGGTTGCGCACCACCCGGCCGCGCATGAGGACCAGCGTCAGCAGCCCCGCCGACACCGTCCCCGCGATCATCATCGTCGTCCGCACCCCGAGGACGGACATCAGGTACGGCGACACCACGCTGTACGACACCGGGTGCATGCCGCCGTACCAGGCCAGGTTGTACGCCGAGTCCGGGTGCCGGCCGACGAACTCGGCCCACGCGTCCTGTGCCGCGAGATCGCCACCGCTGTTGGCGAACGTGAAGAACCAGACGACGTGCAGGACCCCGGCGAGACCGGTGACGGACAGCACGGGGTGCCGCAGCATACGGCCGCGCACGGCGAGGACGGCGGCCCCGAGGCGCGGCGCGCGGGGCGTGTCGGGTGTACGGGGCGCGCGGTCAGGGGCGGGGGCCACGGGGTCCGCGGCCGTCGCGGGGGCCGCCGGGTCCTCCCGGTGCTGCGCGTCGGGCACGCGTATTCGCGGACCGGTCCCCGTTCCCGTCCCCGGGCCCGGATCGGCGTCGTCGGCGCGTGTCGGCTCCGCAGTGGCCACCTGAAGGCACTCCCCGTGTCCCGTCTCCTGTTCGCGGCCGCGTCCCGTCCGCCGTGTGTCCCACCGCGCCCCGGTGACCGGCGGCCTGCCCGTTTCGTGACGCTAGCACGCGCCCCGTCGGCCGTCGCCCGGGTGGGCGCCGGCCGACGGGGACACGGGCGGGCGCGCCGCGCGTTCCCGCCGCGGGGTCAGGAAAGGCGCGTCAGCTTGTCCGTGAGGCCGGGCTCCACCAGGTCCTCCCGGAGGGCGACCGGCACCTTGACGGCGCTGCTCGTGCCGTCGCCGACGGTGAGCGCGCCCACCTCGGTGCCGGCCTCCGCCCGGTGCGGCAGCTCGTTCGCGGCGAACGTCAGCTTCACCGACAGCCCCGCCCAGCCGACGGCCTTGACGTCCTCGGCGACGGCGACCGGGGTGCGGCCGCCGAGGCCGTCGTCCACGTACCCGACGACTTCGCCCTTCTTCAGGATCTCCTCCGAGGCCAGCGCCTCCTGGGCGGCGCGCAGCGCGGGCTTGCTGACCTCGTTGACCGTGTCCAGGATCGACGGGCCCTTGTGCTGGCCGAGGATCGCGCCGACGACGGTGACCTCCTGGCCGCCCACCTTCTTGCGGGCGGCGAAGAGCAGGTTGCCGCCGGCCTTGGTGGTGGAGCCGGTCTTGATGCCGATCGCGCCCATCGTGTAGGGCAGCTCGTTGTAGTTGCTCCAGTACTGTCCGCTCGGGTCCGTCCAGCTGGCCGCGCTGGTGATGGCCACCATGGCCGGAATCTTCATGGCCGCGATGCCGAGCTTCGTCTGGTCCTCGGCGGTGGACACGGTGGTCTCCTTCAGCCCCGAGGGGTCGGTGTACGTCGTGTTGGTCATCCCGAGCTCCTTGGCGGTGTCGTTCATCTTCTTGACGAACGCCTCCTCGGAGCCCGCGTCCCAACGCGCCAGCAGACGCGCGATGTTGTTCGCGGAGGGGACCATGACGGCCGACAGCGCCTGCTTCTCGGTGAGGAAGTCGCCGGCCTTGACGGTGTTGAGCGTGGACTCGCCGTCCTTGTCGTAGCCGCCCTCCTTCTCCGCCTTCGCGTCGATCTCGATCTTCGGGCCTTCCTCACCGGGCTTCAGCGGGTGCTCGCGCAGGATGATGTACGCCGTCATGGTCTTGGCGACCGAGCCGATGGCGACCGGCTTCTGCTCACCGAAGTGGTCCATCGTGCCGATGCCGTCGCCGCTCATCCAACCCTGGCCCTCGTCCGGCCAGGGCAGCTTCACCCGGCCGCCGTCGAAGGTGTGGGTGTCCTCCGCGGTGAGCACCAGGGTGGGGGTCGGCAGCGGGCGCACGGCCTGCACGACCGCAAAGACGATCACCAGCAGCAGGACCAGCGGGGTCCAGATCTTGACCCGCCGCACGGCCGTCCGCAGCGGGGTCTCCGGCGGCGGCGGGGTGTTGGTCAGCTCGGCCAGCAGGTCCAGCGGCGGCTTGGGCGGCAACGGCTGCTGCGTCGTCCGCTCGGGCCCGATCTGCGGGACGGAGGCGGTGGCCTCGGCGGGAGAGGGGGCGGGGGGCTTCGCGGCCGGCGTCACGGTGCGCAACGCGGTCGTGGCGTCCCCGCCGCGCGGCGGCTTGCGGGTGTCGGGGTCGTCGAGCGCCTTCAGCGCGACGAACTTGCTGGTCCGCTCGGACTCGGACTCGGACTTGGAGTCGGATGCGGAGTCGGTGCCCGCGTCGGCGGACGCGCCGTCCGGCTCGGCCCCGGGAGCCGCGCCGCCCAGCTTGAGCATGGTGGTGGGCTGGTCGACGGAGGGCGCGGAGGGACGCCCGGTCCTGAAGACGGCGGTGGGCTGATCGACGGGGCCCTCGGACCCGGCTCCAGCGGGGGCGTCGGTCACGTCGTCGTCCGTGGCCGCGGGGGCGTCGCCGCTCCGGGGTCCGTCCGCGTCCGCGTCCTCGGAGCCGTCGTCGGCCGCCGGGGCGCTGTCCCGGGGGGTGGCCCCGGTACCGGTCTCGCCGGAGCCGGGGGACGGGGTCACGTCGTCGTCCGTGGCCGCGGGGGCGTCGCCGCTCCGGGGTCCGTCCGCGTCCGCGTCCTCGGAGCCGGGGGACGGGGCCACGTCGTCGTCCGTGGCCGCGGGGGTGGTGGCGTCCCGGGGCTCGTCGTCCTGGTCGGTCGTGGAGGCGGCGGCCTCCGGCGCACCGGCGGGCGCCTCGTCCACGGCGTCCTCGTCCCCGTCCTCGGCGTCCTCGGCGTCGGTGCCGCCCCGGGACGGCTCGCCCGCCTCCGGCCCGGACGCGTCGGCGTCGGACCCGCCCTCGGGCGCGTCCTCGGCCTCGTCCGCGTCCCCGGTCTTCGGCCCCCCGGCGGCGACAGCCGCCCGCTCGTCGCCGGAGTCGTCCCGCGGGGCGGCGTCGGCCTCGTCGGGGGCCGCCGAGCGCACCCACGCGGCCACCGCCTCGTGCAGCCGCCCGTCGCCCTCCGGGGCAGAACCGTCACGCTTCCCGGAGGACGCGTCGCCGGCCTCCGCGGCCTCCTCCGTCGCCTCGCGCACCGAGAGCACCCGAGTGGCCGTATCGACACTCCCGCGGCCCCCCGAGGGCGCGGCCTCGCGGGCCACCGCCAGACGGGGGTCCTGCGTCTCGGTGGAGTTCCTCGCCTCGGGAACCGGACCCGCGCTCCCCGACGTCGGTTCTGCCGACGACTCGCGCTGCTTCGACCTGTCGGGGGACTCGCCCGCCACCGATGCCTCCTCCATGCGCCGCACGCCCCGCGTGCGCCAACCGAACCGTGAACCGCCGCCCGCGACACCGCTTCACAGCGCTGTCCGAACCCTGTACCAGTGTCCTGTGTGCGGGCCGTCCCCACGTGGTAGACGAGAACGACATACCTGCCGGTTCCCTTACGAACCGGTCACGCACCCTCGACAGACCAATGTGAGAGGGGTCACCCTGTCATTCATCCACGCGGGGAGGCATGGATGGGCAGGAGCCGCAGAACACTTCCGGAGGAGCTTCTGCTGCTGGCACTGGACCCGGCCACGGGTACCACTGCACAGCCGCAGTCGCTCGACCTCGGTCTGGCCGGAGCACAGCTAGTGGAGCTGGCGCTGGCCGGACGGATAGCCCCAGACGGGGATCGTATCGCCGTGGTGGTACCACGGCCGACTGGAGATCCGACACTGGACTGCGCGTTGGAGCTGCTGCGAAGGCGCGGCGCTCCGGTACGGGCCGTCCACTGGATCGGCGGGCCGCGTCTCGGGCTCCGCCAGACCTACCTCTCGCATCTGGAGCGGTGCGGCATGGTGCACGCCGTGGCCGGACAGATGTGCGGGGTCTTGCCGACGACTCGCTACCAGGCGACGGACACCGAGATCAGCCGGGAGATCAGGGCCCGGCTGGACTCCGCGATCCGCACCGGCGTCCCGCCGGACCCGCGGACCGCGGCGCTCGCCGCACTGGCGCACGCGGTCGGCCTCGGCAAGCACCTGTACCCGGGGAACGAGGGACGCTCCTCGCGTTCCCGGCTGCGGGACCTGATCCGGCACGACCCGATGGGCGGCCTCGTGGCGCACGCCGTGATGGACGTCCAGAACGGCGCGGCGGCCCAGCCGCGCCGCAGCCCCGCCCAGGCGGGCCGTCAGGCCGCCGGCGGCAGGGGCGCACCGGAACCCGCCCGAGGCGTTCCGGCGCAACCGCGCCGCGGATCCATGGCGCGCGCCGCGGCCCACTGAGCGGCACGTCCCCCGGCAGTCCCCGAGGGGGGCCCAGGGCCGACGGCGCGAGACGGCACGGCACGGATCCACGGCACCGCAGACCCGGTCACGGGAGCCGCTGTCCGAGCGGGGCGGAGGGAGTGCACGGACTCCCTCCGCCCCGCTCGGCGTGTCCGGAACCGGCGCCCTGCCACCGCCGTTCCGTGGACGGGCGTGCACCCGTCGCATATCCACCGTTTCCCAGCGGTAGGAAGCACCTTGGTGGCAGTCTGCTCGGCAGCAGATACGCAAAGTGGCAAGTATGAGGTACGCAGCCGGAGGTGCACGTCCCGTGGCATCCAATGTCAACCCCACTGTCAGGCGGCGCCGGCTGGGCCAGGAGCTGCGCAGACTCCGCGAGCTCAAGGGCATGACGGCCGAGGAAGTGGCGGAACGGCTGCTGGTGTCGCAGTCGAAGATCAGCCGGCTGGAGAACGGCCGGCGCAGCATCAGCCAGCGCGACGTCCGCGACCTGTGCGGGGTCTACGAGGTGGAGGACCAGCGCATCGTCGAGTCGCTGATGCAGATAGCCAAGGACTCGCGCCAGCAAGGCTGGTGGCACGCCTTCGGCGACATCCCGTACAGCGTCTACATCGGTCTGGAGACGGACGCGGAGTCGCTCCGCGTCTACGAACCCCAGATCATCACCGGCCTGTTGCAGACCCGCGCCTACGCCGAGGCCATCATCCGGGGCGGCTCGCCGGAGTCGTCGGAGCAGGAGAACGACAAGCGGGTCGAGGTCCGGCTGCGCAGGCAGAGCCGGATCACCGCGGAGAAGGATCCGCTGCGGCTGTGGGTGGTGCTGGACGAGGCGTCGCTGCACCGGATCGTCGGGAGCCGGCAGGTGATGCGGGAACAGCTCGAGCACGTGATGGAGCTGTCCCAGCTGCCGCACGTCACCGTGCAGGTGCTGCCGTTCGAGGTGGGCGCGCACGCCGGCATCAACGGCCAGTACTCGATCCTGGAGTTCGCCGACGCGGCCGACTCGAGCGTCGTGTACATCGAGGGCGTGACCAGCGACCTGTACCTGGAGAAGCCGCACGACGTGCAGAAGTACACCGTGATGTACGAGCACCTGCGGGCCCAGTCCCTGAACGTGGACCAGTCCCGGCAGCTCGTCGAGCGCATCGCGAAGGAGTACGCACGCTGATCTTCCGTCAGGCGGGGCGGATGGTACACCCCTGACAAGAGGGGCGGGAAGACTCGTCTGGAATATGCCATCCGGTCGAGTGAACGGACGCTCCGGAAGAGGATGTTGGCGAGTAGCGTCGATCACGCCAACCACCAGTGGGGGTTGGCGCAATCCGTTCTGCGGGTCCATGCCGGAATGCGCAGGCCGGTGACAGCAACTCAGCATCTGGCTACGGAGCGAACATGGCAATTCGTCTGGGTGCCACGGAAACGTGGACGACATCCTCCTACACCAACAACAACGGTGCGTGCGTGATGGTCAGGTCGACCACCGGGGAAGCACTGGAACTCGGGGACACCAAGATTCCCGAGGGGCCGAAGCTGGCCTTCCCCGCGGACGCGTGGAGCGCCTTCGTGGCCTCGGTGAAGGGCTGACCGGACCGGCGACCACCAGCCGCGCCACCGGCAGGGCCCTCTCGACCAGTCCGCCGTCCTAGCCGAGAGGGCTCCGGTGCGCGGCCCCGGCCTCCTCGTCCTCAGGCCACCGGGAAGGCCACGTCGCACACCGGGTCCTCGGCACCCGCGGCGTCCCAGTCCGCGAAGTACAGTTCCCGGCACGGACCGGCCTGCGTCAGCCCCCGGGCCGCCATCCACTCCTCCACCGCCTCGAAGGCGGCCAGGATCTGCGGATGCGCCACCTGCGCCTTGGTGATCCGGACGTAGGCCAGCCGCCGGGCCGGTTCCACCCGCACCGCCGTCTCCCGGGCCCGGCCCCGCCGCGAGGCCCACTCCCGCGCCGCCGCCCCGTCGGCGACCGGGACACAGGACTCCGCGGGGCCGTCGCTCTCCGTCGACACCTCGGCGTGGTACGCCACGAACGGCACCCCGGCCACGCCCCCGCACTCCCGGGCCGCCTCCTCCAGCCTCCCCAGCGAGGCGCCGATCCACGCCGGCAGCTCGTCCACCAGCGTGTGCCGCGTCTCGGTGACCAGGACCTGCTCGGGCACGTCCACCGTCTCGACCACGAACTTCACGTGCATCTCGGAACTCCTCCCCGCCAGCCGTGCACGGAGGTACGCGGCGAGTGTCCGCTGCCCGGCGATCCGCGCCTCGACGTCCGCCCAGTAGGCGGCGAGCCGGTCGGCCGCCGCCGCGCCGTCGTCCGCGTCGACGACCTCGGCGACCACCGCCAGCGGCATGTCCAGCTGCCGCAACAGCGCCACCGTCCGGGCCCGCTCGACCTGGTCGGCCCGGTAGAACCGGTAGCCGGTGACCTCGTCGACCCGCGCCGGGGCGAGCAGCCCCATCCGGTCGTACAGCCGCAGGGCCTTGGCCGACAGCCGCGTCCGCGCCGCGAACGCCCCGATGCCGAGCAGTTCCTCGCCCACTCCGTCGTCCTCCGTCGCCGGACGGCCCTTCCGCCCGGCGACACCGAGGCTCGACCCTGCCCCGGGGGCAAGGTCAACGGGGCTCCGGCGGCCGTGTCCTAGCCGATCGCCTTCTCCACCGCCGCCACGACCTCCGCGGCCTCCGGATCGGTCTGCGGCGAGAAGCGTGCGACGACCTCGCCGTCCCGTCCGATCAGGAACTTCTCGAAGTTCCAGCGGATGTCCCCGCTGTGCCCCTCGGCGTCGGCGAAACCGACCAGCCGCCGGTACAGGGCGTGCCGCCCCTCCCCGTTCACCTCGACCTTCTCGGTCATCGGGAAGGTCACCCCGTACGTCGCCGAGCAGAACTCGGCGATCTCCTCCGCGCTGCCCGGCTCCTGCCCGAGGAACTGGTTGCAGGGCACGCCGAGCACGGTGAAGCCGCGCTCGGCGTACCGCTCGTGCAGCCGCTCCAGCCCGGCGTACTGCGGGGTCAGCCCGCACTTGGAGGCCACGTTCACGACGAGCACGGCCCGGCCCGCGTACTGCGCGAGCCCGGCGGGACCGCCGTTCAGGGCACCGATCTCGACGTCGAGGGGAGAGGTTCCGTTGTTCTCTGCAGTCGTCATGAGCGGAGCCTAGCCCCGGGACGTGACGTTCTCGTGCCTCCGCCCGGGCAGCCGGCCCGCCCGCACACGGCTCGTGCACTCAGGTGGATCCGAGCGGACGCGCTCTGCCCGGTGGCGGCGGGACGCCCGGGCCACGCGCGGACGACCGGCGGACCCCTTCGCCCGGCTGCTGCCGTTCCTCGTGCCGGCTGTGGTGGCGCCGGCGGCGTGGGCCGCCCGGCTCGGCCGGGACCAGCACCGTGACGTGCACCCCGACGGTTCGGCGACCGGCCCGTACGAGGCGTGCCAGGTGATCGGGCTGGTGCTGACCCTGCCGGCCCCGGTGCGCGGGGCGGCGTCCCGGCACCACACCGCGGGCGCTGTGCCCGGCACCACGGCGGGCCTGACCGCCGCCTCCCACGACCGGTCGGACGACGCCGGCGGCCTCTCCGCGGTCGGCGCGGGGACGGTCACGGCGGGCAGCCTCGCCGTGACCGCCGCCGTCTCCGCCGTGATCACCCCCGCGGCACGGCCCGGGCGGCCGACCGGAGCCCGACGGCCCACCGCGCCTCCCTCCTCCGCGCCGCGCGGTGCCCGGTGACGTCGGCCGTGCCCCGGCCCGGGCCCGGTCCGCGGGAGTCGGCCGGGGCGTGGGGTGACCGCCGTCGAGGAGGCCCCGCGGTCTCACGGCACGTTCGTGGAGGACCTCTTCGGGACGCTGCCGGGCCGCACGGGTCTCCCGGGGCAGCGGACCCCGAGGCACGGGACTGAGGGACCCGGCGGGATGCGGAACCGCCCCGCGGCCGGGCGCCGGTCCCGGTGCGCCGGCTAGTCGGGCTCGGGCTGGGTCCGGGTGGGCTGGACGGACCAGCTCCCGGTGCCCATCGAGGACCTCCGGATCCTCCGCAGCTCGTCGACGACGTCCTGGCCGGGAACCTGCGTGTGGTCCTTCACCAGGTGGGCGAGAGTCGACAGCAGGTGATCCGGTTCCAGGAACCTGGCGCGCGAGCCCTGGGTCCCCAGCACGCCGTGCACGCCCGGCCGGCGGTCCCGGACGACGATCAGCGTGTCCTCCGGGGACACCTCCAGGGCCATGTCACTGGTGAGCACCGACACCGGTACGCGCAGGGTGATCGACCCGGCTCCCTCGGCGCTCCACTCGGAGAGCACGTAGGAACCCTCCTGACGGACCGGGGTGGTCTCCATCCCCAGGCACTCGGCGAGCCAGCACAGTTCCTTGAGGTAGGAGACGTGCCCGTCGGCGTTCTCCAGTTTCGTGGAGACGTCGTCGAAGAACGCGCCGTCGCCGCCGGGGATCAGCACGCTGGCCCACTCCCGGGCGAGGCGCTCGCGGTGTTCGCGCTCCTGCGCCACCCGGTCGTCGATGATGCGCCGCGCGTCCTTGCGCTCGCTGTCGGTGAGCACGTCGCGCAGCTGATCGGTGTCCACCAGCCTGGAGAGCGGGGACGGCTGCTCCTCCTCCGGCAGGGCCGCCAGTTTCGCGAGGCGCTCCCGGTGCAGTCCCGCGATGCGCATCTTCGACACCTGGGCGAGCCACGTCGGCAGCCCCGACTCCACCTGCTGCGAGATCGCCTGCATGCGACCCGAGTGGTCGACGCCGTCGTCGGTGACGCTGATCTCCGCCGCGGCGCGGAGGTACCCCGCCATCTGCTCGCACAACTGCTCGACGTCCGAGTAGAACAGGGACAGCGAGGGCGGCTTCATGTGCCCCTTGTCCGGTTCCTCCTCCGACCTGATGGAGCCGGAGAACCGCTGCTGCATCTCGGCGAACGGGATCCCCTTCATCCACTCGTACGCGACCAGCGCGCGGAGCAGGGCGTTGATCTCGTCGAGCGACGCGGTCTCCTCGTCGCTCTCCATCAGGTTCCGCAACTCCTCCGACGCCACCGCGTTCTGCGGGTCCAGCAGCCGGTCGGGCATCACGACGGACTCGGAGGCCACCCACTGTCTGCAACTCGCCCGCTGTTGCTCCGACTCCGAGCAGTGCGCCATGGCCATGGTCTGGACGGCCCCCTTCAGGGAGGGCAGGTGCCGGCTGGTGCTCTGGCCGGGCAGGGAGACCCAGGCCGTCACCTGCCGGATGGGCCGGGTCCGGCAGGCGTGCCAGAGCAGGTCGATGGTCCCGGCGCCGCTGCGCGCCCGCTCGGCCAGTTGCTGCAGCTCGGGGGCGTCGTCCAGCTCCAGGCCGGAGCGCCCGACCGCCTGGCCGACGGGGGTCAGCGTCAGGCTCTTGCCCGCTCCGGGCCGCCTGCTGAGGCTCTCCTCGTGGATCAGGCCGCGGTTCTGCAGCTCCTCGAGGACCCGCTCCGGCGTCGGAATCTGGGGCTGAGGCTCGGGCTCGTAGCTGATCAGCAGATTGTCCAGGATCGTCCTGACCCGTTCCAGCCACTTCCTGCGGGTCAGCATGCGGTTGTCCTGGCACAGCACCTGCAGCACGAGACCGCAGATCGCCACCGGGTCGCGGTACTGCGACCGGACCTTCAGCGAGCGGGACTTGCTCTTCACGAACCGCTTGAAGACCCCCTCCACGCTGGAGAGCTCGTCGATCTCGGCGGCCGTCAGCCCGTCGACCATCTGGAGCTCCCGGTCGGTGGGCACGAGGATGTAGAACTCCCCCTGGCCCGCTGCCGTCTTGCCGCGGCGTCCCGCGCGGCCGCCCTTGTTGTCGAGGTCGGCGGGCCGCAGGATCTGCCGGACCCGGCCCGTCCCGGCGCCGCTGAGACCGGAGATGCTCGTGGCGATGACCGTGTCGGCGGGCAGGTTGAGGCCGACGGCGAGGGTGTCCGTGGCCACGAGGACCCGCAGCAGCCCGTCATCGGCGCGGAACTCGTCCTCCAGCATGCGGCGCATCGGCGGGGCGAGCGCGGCCGAGTGCGCGGCCACGCCGCTGCGCAGCCCGCGGATGACCAGTTCGTGGCCCGGGATGTCGGAGTTGCGCAGCCGCGAGTAGAGGGAGTTGGCCCGGTCGCGGGCCGCGGAGGACTCGTTGTTGTACCGGCCGTGCGCCCAGGGGGAGCCGCCCGACGGCTGGCCCATCGCCTGGTCCAGGACCTTGCGGATGCCCTCGGCCAGCTGGTCCGAGGCGGTCCGGGTGGGGACGAAGACGATGATCCGGCGCTTGTCGTTCTGCTTGAGGATGCTGAGCACCAGGGTCGCGGCGAGTTCCGCCGTGGACAGTCCCTGGAGCCCGTTGAGCCCCTTGGAGAGCGCCTGCGCGTACTTCGTGCGCAGTTCGGGGAGGGAGTGGTCCTGCTGGTACTCGGAGTCCGGTACCGCCCGGCCGGGCATGCTGAGGAGGTGGGAGTTGGGCTGGACCAGCCAACTCCGTCGGCCGACGACGTAGGTGTCGAGGGGGACGGGGCGTTCGTTGCTGCTGGGCGTGAACGTGGTGCGGCCTGTGCCCAGCCACCGCTCCAGGGTCTCGCCCGCCTCCGGGGTGAGCGCGGCCGACAGGCCCAGCAGGGCGGGCTGCTCCCCGCCGATCCGGAGCTTGATCAGGGTCAGGAGCGCTTCCAGCTTGGCCGCCCGGTCGCTGGTCTCGGCCAGCATCTGCAGTTCGTCGACGACCACCACCCCGGTCTTGTCCAGCGGGCTCAACCCGTTGACCAGGTACACGCCGAGCTTCTCGTAGATGGCGACGGCGACGCTGTACCGGCCGCCGCCGACGGGGCGGTCGCTCTCGGGGTAGTCCCGGGAGACGCCGTACACGTTGAGCTTGTCCAGCGGCTTACGGCTGTCGCGCCAGCTCTGCCACTCGGCCTCCTCCTGGGCCACCAGGGCCTTGGTCGGCAGCAGCATCATCGCCGAGTTGCCGCTGTTCAGGGCCATCGTCATGCCCACGCGCGCCACGGTGGTCTTGCCGCTGTTGGTCACGGCGTACACCAGCGCGATGCCCCGGTCGTCGATGATCTTGCGGCAGACCCTGATGAGCTCCCGCTGGAAGCCGTCGAGCTTCTCCCAGGGGCCGAGTTTCTCCTCCCACAGCTCCAGGAACGCCTTCCGCTGGTCCGGCTGGGCGGACCTGGGCAGGAGGTCCGGGTACCCGGACACGTCGGGAAGGAGCGCGGAGTGGTCCGGCGGGGCCTGCGCCGGAATGACGACGGCCGGTGCGACGGCCCGCGAGGCCTGCGGCGGTGAGGAGGACGGATCAGGGGAGGACGAGGAGGAGGGCGGTGAGCCGGGGATGACGATCACTTCCGGCCTGGCGGGCGGGACGAGCGGCTCCGTGGGCGCGTCGACCTGGAGGCCGTGTCTGACGGCCAGGGTCTTGCACTCCACGTTGTGCGGGTAACGGCCCTCGGTGAGGACGGCGCGGACGATCTCCCGCCAGCCCCAGTCGACCACGCCGGCCTGGGCCTCGGTCCTGACCTCGTCCCAGAAATCTCGGTGGTTCTTCCCGTCGAACGGCAGTCCGTCGGCGGGGAACCCCAGATCGGTCAGGAACTTGCGGCGCCGCTCACTGTCCTTGCACACCTTGGTCAGTCCCCGGACGAGCAGCGTCCAGTCCTCGTCCGGGATGTCCCAGGCGTCGGGTTCCCCGCTCCCGGTTCCGAGCGGCTGCGGCGATTCGGGTGCGTCGGCAAGCGTCATTGCTTGCTCCTTCTGTCTCAGGCCGTTCGGGGCAGAACGATCAGATCGGTGCGGAGGGAACGGCAGAAACCGGCCCGGTTGACCACGTCCTGGGCCGCGATGTGTGCGGTGGCACGCAGGTGTTCGGGAGTCAACGGAACTGTGCGGGAGGCCAGTTCCCGGTAGAAGGCGGCGGCGAACTGCGTCGAGCAGTCCGAGTCGAGGGTGCCGCGGTGGGCGATCACCACGTCCGCCACGCCGGTGAAGAGACGGGCGATCTCCTCTCCGCCGCAGGAGCGCAACAGCAGCGCCCGCAGCCGGTGCCGATAGTGCTCGGCCGAGAGCCGCAGCGTCTCCACCAGGTCCGCCGCGGGCAGTGAGAGCGGTTCGCCCTCGTGGTCCTCCAGCAGCAGTGCCCCCTGGCTTCCGTGGCAGGCCAGGTGGAGGATGTCGGGCCGTTGCCGGCGAATCTGCTCCAGGTCGGCCGGGGTCGCCGCCGGGCAGGACAGGACGTCCAGCGCGTCGGCGGCCGCCGACTGGATCTCGCGCAGCTCGGCGGCGGCCCGCACCGCACCGCGCCGCGCCGGTTCGGCGCCGAGCACCATGACCTTGAGCCGTCCGGTGCCGGACCGGGGGGCACCGGACGGCGTGCGCGACTCGGGGACGGACGCGGCTCCGCGGAAGACGGGGTGGTGGGGGTAGCGTTCCCTGGCCTTGGCCAGGATCGACCGGCGGCCGTCGGCCATGACCCCGGTGGCCAGACCCAGGGAGACCTGCTCCCAGTACTCCCACAACGTGCCCGGCGCGTAGGGGAGGGCGTCGGCCGGGTAGCCCGCGCTGCGCAACAGCACTTCGGCCCGGGAGGGCGTGTTGTAGACCGTCGCCAGCGCTCGGATCTCCTCCGGGAGGAGCGGCGCCTCGGCGTTCCCCTCGCCGGTGCTCACAGCGTGGCCTCCAGCCGCAGCGGGTCGGGCAGTCGCCGGGTGAAGCGCCGCAGCAGGGGAATCCTGACCCCGGCGCTGACCGTGAGGGTCACCTCGGTGACGGCATCGGCCGCCGTGCGGACGACGAGGCTGAGGGGATGGCAGCCGGACAGCTCGTGGGCGCGGGTCCGGCGGAACTCCCACGCGGGGGCGCCGCTCTGGAGACCCAGGGCCTCGACGAGGGGCTGGTGGGATATGTACTGGACGCTCCGGCCGATCTCCCCGAGGGAGGCGTCCGCGCCGAGCAGGGACAGCTGTGGTCCGAGCCTGCGGGTCCTGCTGATCTCCACCGGGTCCGAGAGCCGCATCGGTTCCATGGAGTGGGCGACGGGCGCCGGTTCGTCGGGCTTGGACGTGATGTTCAGGGCGACGTGGGCGAACTCCAGCCGAGGCCGCTGAGGGGTGGGGGAGAAGGTCACGGCCAACCGGACGAGGTGGTAGGCGTGGCGGCCGGCCTCCGCCGCGGCGTAGCGCGCGAGTTCGGGATCGGCGGAGAGCTCGTCGGGGGTCAGCCGCAAGGCGGTCGGCCCGCCCAGCGTGATGCGTCCGGCGAGCGGCGGCGTCGCGGAGGTGTCGGATTCACCCCGTGACGCGTCGTCGGGCGGTAGCACGAGCTCGTGTGCGGGTAATTGGGGGTCGGGGAATTCGATCAACATAACCTCGCGTACCGGACGACCTGCCACAGGAGCGACCCGACTGAAGTGGTACGTCTCCTGCGAGAGCTGTGGATTCGAAGGCTAGCGACTGACAAGTCGTCGAAACCAGTCAAAGGGAAAAAATTATGTGGATTCTTCCCTTCGCTCGTGGACGTCCTGGATACTGTCTGCCAGCAGGCATCCTTACCGGTCAACCCCTCGGCCCGTCCCCACCGTTGGAGTCCCTTCCTCGGGAGGGCGGCGGGGCGGAGCAGCCGCCTCGGATCGATTCCGGTCGTTCCGCTGTCACTGCGCGCGGTCACGTCGAGACCATCGACGAAGAGGTGCGTGCGCACGCCGGCGGCCCGGGACGCGCGACCGGCCCTGCCCGGCCTGACGGGACGCCGACCCCGACCGCTCCGGGTCGGCGGCCGGTGTTATCCGTCGCTCCCCGTCCGCCCCCGCCGGATCGGGCACGGGCGGCCCCCTCCGGGCTTCCCGGGGAGGGAAGGCCGGGAGAGGGGGCCGCGTCGGGTCCGGTCGGCGGTCACGCGGTCAGCTGCGGCCGTCGGGTCGACACGGAGCTCACCGCGGAGCCGCAGACCAGGACTGCTGACAGCGCGATCAGGTTGGTCAGGACGTCCTGGATCTGTGCGACGGGGCCGCAGACGATCACGATGACGACGAGGACGGCGGCCCAGCCTCGCAGCCGGGGGGTGGAGAGCGGGTTCGTCGAGGTCACACTCATGGCAGTACCTCCTGGGTGCCCGCCCGCCGACCGCTGCCCCTGCCGGGAGGCCCGTGCGGCGGTCGGTGGGCTGTTGCGTGGGGTCACTGTGATGTGGGTGTGCCCTCGGCGTGCGGGGGAGTAACGCTGCGTAAGGGTGATCTCGCTCCCGGTCGAGAGGCGCAGGTACGCCCGGCAAGGCCGACGGAGTCTCGAAGACCGAGCCGAGTTCCCCCGAGCGCGTTCAGCGGCCGGAGCGGTGACCAGCGGCCGCGTGGGCCTCGGGCCTTGCGGCCCTCCCGGCGCCGACCTGCGGTCGAACCGTCGGCGCCGGTCCGCGTCGAGCCCTCCTTCACGGCCCGCGGACGGTCCGGAGCGCCGCGGTGGTGCGGCGGGTCCCGTGCGGGGGGACCCGCGAGATCCGGGGGCGTGACGGGGCGGCCGTTGCCGCACGGGGCCGTCGGTGGCACGTACTAACGTGCCCGCAGCACCCGCCGACGTCTGCCGCCCCGAGGAGCCGCGATGCCCGGAGACACACCCGAACCGCCCGCGGAGGACCTGCGCACCCTGATACCGGAGTACGCGGCCCTCGCCCGGGAAACCACCCTCCTCAACCCGGAGCCCGGCGACCCCGGTGTGCGGGAGAGTTCGCTGGGAGGCGAGCTGCTGTGGCCCGCGGACGAGCCGTGGCCGTACTGCGCGCAGGAGGACCACTGGACGTTCGGCTCCGACCCGTCCAACAGGACCGAGATCGTCCCGGGCGCGGTGCCGATGGTGCCGATCCTCCAGCTGTTCGCCCGGGACGTGCCGGGGCTGGAGTTCCCGGAGGGGAAGGACCTGCTGCAGCTGGTGTGGTGCGCGCTGGTGCACGAGCAGGATCCCGGCCCGGTGGTGCCGCGGCTGTACTGGCGCAACGAGGCGGAGGTCGTGGCCGGAGGGCTGCTGTCCGGGATCCCCGAGGCGAGCGAGGGGGAGTACGACGAGGAGCACGTGCCGGAACCGTCCACGCTGTCCCCGGCGACCGCGGAGGACTTTCCGAGTTGGCGTGACCTGCCCGAGGACGTGTGGGAGACCTGGGAACCCCGTTTCCGGTCGCCGACGGGCGGCTCGGTGTGGCCGCCGGACTCCAACGTCATCGGGACGAAGGTCGGCGGCTGGCCCGCCTGGACGCAGCCCGCCCACTGGCCGGACTGCGAGGGCGGGCACCGCATGGAGCACCTCCTGACCATCACCGGCGACATCCAGCTGGGCGACTGCGGCGGCGTCTACTTCTTCCACTGCCGCCGGTGCCCCGGCCTCCCGTGGGACTGGCGCTTCGACTGCCACTGACGGCCGGGGCGGGCGGGGTCCCGGTGACGGGACCGAACCGTCGACGATCGGGGACCGCTCCTGCCTCCGGTTCCCCGTGGCCGGCGGCGCTTCCCGCGGTCTCCCGCTGCTCCCCGCTCGACCCGGTGCGTCGGCGGCGGCGTACTGCTCAACAGGGCGCGCCCGTGGGTGTCCCCGAACCGCGCCCGCACCGTCGCGCGCCCACCGTGGTGTCCAGCGGGCGCGGTCGGGAGGTCAGGACCCCGCGGGCTCGCCGGGCCGCGGGTCGGCCGCGGAACCTCCCGGGGCGGCGACGGCCGGCCTGACCGCGCGGTTCGTCACCGCGTCGTAGTCGTCACCCGTCTCCAGGGCCGTGGTGGCGGCGTTGACGAATTCCCGCGGCAGCCGGGCGGTCCTGCAGCGGGGCGCCGTCACCGAGGGCCCGCGGTGCGCCGCGTCCGCCCCTTCGTGCAGGGCCGCGGCGTCCTGCGCGTCGGCGGCGCGGGCGATGGGCGCGTCCACGCACGTCGTGCAGGACACGCGGCGGGAGGCCATGAGCCACGCGGAGCGGCTGCTCAGGAGGCGCCCCGGCCGTAAGCGACCCTCCCGCTGGTGTCGGAAGGCCCGGCCGCGATCGGTCCGGGTCCTTCGGCCCGGTGCCCCCGGCAGGATTCGAACCCGTGACACCGCTTCAGGGGTTCGCTCCGTCACGGGCCCGGCACCGGGCGGATCTCCAAGGCGTCGTCCGGCCGACCGGCCCGTTCCACCAGACGTGCCGACCGGCACACCTCCTCAGGGACCGACAGGCCCGTCGGCCGTCGTCCTTCCGCACGGGGAGCACGGGGAGCACGGGGAGCACGGGGGCACCGGTCTTCACCGGCTGACCGCACTCGGGGCAGGGCCGGGCGTCGCCGGTCGTGCAGCGCACCTCAGCCGAGGGCGATCACGGGTCCGCACCGGATTGCGGACACGCCTTCACGGCTTCCTGACGCACCGTGATCAAGGGCGGTGAGGCGCCGAGGAGCGGAACTCTGACAGGTGCGTTCTGGGGCACGCTCCTGACCTGCACAAATAGATGCCCGATGAACGGATATCGCCGTCCGGATAACGGTCGCGTCACGGGTGCTGGGCTTTTGGGAGGTCACTCAAGGTGTTGTGACGTGCATCACTCTATCGGGTGGGTGGCGTGTGTTAGGAATGCGCAACTCCGCAGGTGGCACCACCCCTCGCCACTTCTGCGGAGTGCCGGGCCCGCTCCGGCAGCACGACCGAGGTGATCACGCTCCGAGTCCGCGGACGTCGACCCCCGGATCGCCGATCGGACAACGGCGTTCGCTCAAAGACCGCACCCCTACTGGCGCAGCACCGTGTGCGCCGGTCCTGCGCTACTGAGGTCCCCACCGTGTCACTCGATTCCCTCACCCAGTCCATCGACAAGGCAGTCAGCGGATTCTTTGAACCCATAGCCGGCTGGCTCGGCGAAGTCGTCTTCTACTCCGTCCCCGTGGCCGGTACGGAGCTCCCGCTCATCGTCGCCTGGCTGGTGGTCGCCGGTCTGGTGTTCACCGGCTGGTTCGGCCTCGTGCAGGTCCGCAAGTTCAAGCTCGCCGTCGACGTGGTGCGCGGGAAGTACGACGAGAAGGGATCGGCCGGCGAGGTCAACCACTTCCAGGCGCTGACCGCCGCCGTCTCCGGCACCGTCGGCCTCGGGAACATCGCCGGCGTGGCCGTCGCCGTCTCCATCGGCGGCCCGGGCGCCACGTTCTGGATGATCCTGTGCGGCCTGCTCGGCATGGCCACCAAGTTCGTCGAGGTCACCCTCGGCGTGAAGTACCGCGAGGTGCACGCCGACGGCACCGTCTCCGGCGGCCCGATGCACTACCTGCCCAAGGGCCTGGCCGACCGCTTCGGCGCGGGCGGCAAGAAGCTCGGCAAGGTCCTCGCGATCCTGGCCTCCGCCATGGTGCTGTTCTTCGGCCTCTTCGGCGGCAACCTCTTCCAGGTCAACCAGTCCTACGCGCAGCTGGTGTCCGTCACCGGCGGCGAGGACGGCCTGATGGGCTCCTCCGCCGGCGCACTCTTCTTCGGCCTGCTGGTCGCGGCCCTCGTCGGCATCGTGCTGCTCGGCGGCATCCGCTCCATCGCCAACGTCACCAGCAGGCTCGTGCCCGCCATGGCCGGCATCTACATCGTCGGCTGCCTGATCGTCATCCTGGTCAACGTCACGGCCGTCCCGGCCGCGATCGGCACGATCATCGAGGGCGCCTTCGATCCCGAGGGCGTCGCGGGCGGTGTGCTCGGCGCGCTGATCATCGGTTTCAAGCGGGCCGCGTTCTCCAACGAGGCCGGCCTCGGCTCCGCGCCGATCGCCCACTCCGCGGTCAAGACCAAGCACCCCGCGAGCGAGGGCCTGGTCGCCCTGCTGGAGCCGTTCATCGACACGGTCGTCATCTGCACGATGACCGCGCTGACCATCGTGATCGCCAACCCGGCCAGTTGGGCCGAGGCCCGGGCCGGTGAGTCCATCGGCGGCGTCACCATCACCTCCGACGCCTTCGGCACGGTCCTGCCCTGGTTCCCGTACGTCCTCACCGTCGCGGTGATGCTGTTCGCCATCTCCACGGTGCTGACCTGGGGCTACTACGGCCTCAAGGCGTGGACGTACCTCTTCGGCCGCAGCAAGGGAAGCGAGCTGACGTACAAGGTCGTCTACACGGTCTTCGCCGTCGCGGGCTCC
Organism: Streptomyces griseomycini; assembly: GCF_014203535.1. GTDB lineage: Bacteria > Actinomycetota > Actinomycetes > Streptomycetales > Streptomycetaceae > Streptomyces > Streptomyces griseomycini. Next base: position 185,314 of record NZ_JACHJI010000007.1, on the reverse strand, counting down.
CTGCTGACCCTCCAGACACTGATCGACATGGCCGACGCGGTGCTGTTCATGCTCGCCGTCATCAACATCATCGGCCTCTACCTCCTCGCCCCGGTCGTCAAGCGTGAGCTGAACTCCTTCCTGGAGTTCGTCCGCGCCCGCAGGGCCGGCGAGATCACGGACGACGAGTCCGGCGAGGACCAGGAGCCGGTGAGGACCACCGTCTGACCGCCCCCGGCGGCCCGGCTCCTCGAGAGGGTCTGCTCCCCACCTCGCGCCTTGGTGGGGGACGGGCCCTCTCGCCCGTTCCCAGCCTGTCCCGGCGGGCGAGAGCCGTTCCGATGGCATCTCCGACAACCCGGCGGGGCGCAAAGGGCGCATCGATGCGGTGCCGGTGCGCCGGGAAGTCCGGTCGGCGTCCGAGAGGCCTGTGCGCCCGCCGCCGACACGCCCCGGAGGATCCCTTCCCCTGACCCGGGCACGCCCGCGCAAGACCGTCTTCGACCGGCCGCCCCGGAGGCCCTGCGCACGGAGACGGCCGACGGGCTGGTTCCACCAGTGGTGCAGGGGCCTCAGCGCCCCTTCCCGAAGCGGGGCTGTCGGCTGGACCTCAGGGCAGACCAGAGGATGACGCCGGTGGCGCGGAGGGCGATCAGGTCAGTCGAAGAGGTGCCTCGGGCTGTAGGAACCGTCCGCAACGCAGGCGAGCAGGTCACGGAAGGTGTGGAAGAACATGTCGTCTCCCGCGCTGCTCCACCAGAAGCGTTCCAGGGCCTCATCGCCGTGATGAAGCATCAGGACGCCTGCGGACCCCTCGGCGCTGACGTAGATCGGGAAGACACGCGTCCCTTCCGGCAGCCCGACCTCGGTCAGCGGACCGGTCTCCAGGGTGATGTCGCGGAACACGGAGGCCGGCCTGCTCCGCTCCGGATCCTCCCAGTCGCGACATCCCAGGAGCGGCATCGTGTACCGGAATCCGTCCAGCCCGTCCGTCAGGGACAGGAAGTGCCGGTACTCCGGGTCCAGCGGCTGGCCGGCCAGGGCCTCCAGCTCCCCGATCTGCGCGGGATCGCCGGGGATCTGAGCCCGGGCATCTCGTCCGGGCACAGGGGAGAGGCGGCGAGGTATGCGCGCGTCCTGGCGCGCATCAGTTCGCCGATGAGCATCCACATCTCCATGACCTTCTCCGCCCTCCGTGACGACGACTGAATCACCCAGGTCCCGCGCTGCCCGGGTGACGGCGATCCTGATCCGGACGAAGGGCCGCCTGGGAGGGGCCCCTCCCGAGCCGGTCCTTCTGTCGGTGCCCCTGGCGGGATTCGGACCTGCGACACCCGCTTCAGGGAGGGGCCGGGTCCTTTCCGGGGGCTGCCCGAAGCTGTTGCGTGGTGTTATTCGGCCTGGTCGGCGGCGAAGCGACTGCGTGTGTGATCCTCCACGTGACGCCCTGCGCCGGGCAGTCCGCTCACGCATCGCGCACGCGCGGAGCCCACGTCCTGAGGCGAGGGTGCGGCACTCCTCCCGGCCGGCCCGCTCAGGCGGGCGGTGACGCGGCCCCGCGGTCCGGTGCCCGACCCGGCACGCCTTCCGCACGTCCGTCCGGGCGGGCGGGGCGTTCCGAGGTTCGGCGGGGTGGGCTGTCGGACAGGCCGCGGACGGTGCCGGACGCGCGTGAACGCAACCAGAACTGCACAACCGGCACCCGTCGGCACGGACGGGCCGACCGCGTGCGTCCTCACCCACGTGCGTCGCGGAGTCGTACGTGCCCGAGCCGACCCGCCACCACCCACGTGATCAGCTCGAACCGGGACGGGAACCGTCTGACGCTCCGTTCGCGGCACGGCGGTACTCGGCGTTGATGCGCTGGGCCTCCTCAAGCTGGTCCTCGAGGATGATGATGCGGCATGCCGCCTCGATCGGCGTGCCCCTGTCGACGAGCTCGCGGGCGCGAGCAGCGATCCGCAGCTGGTAGCGGGAGTACCGGCGATGTCCGCCCTCCGAACGCAGCGGAGTGATCAGACGAGCCTCACCGATGGCCCGGAGGAAGGCGGGGGTGGTGCCCAGCATTTCGGCGGCCCGGCCCATGGTGTACGCGGGGTAGTCGTCGTCGTCCAGACGATCGCTGAGTGGAGTATCTGCTGCCATGTCACCTCGTTGTGCAACGCGTCGAGGGGCCCTGGTGCCGTACGGCACCAGGGCCCCGAAGGAAATGAAACACCATCTGTCGGCCCTCATGCTCTGCCGACCTTCTGTTTCCGCTACCCGGCCCGGCAAGGGGAGGGGTGCGGGGATCGCGGCTGCGTGACCGGGGACCACCATCCAATCCGGGGTCTTGCGGTACCCGGACCGAGAGCTTCCCGGGCCGGGCGATCCCGATGGCGTCTGCTCCTCCGTCCTTTCTCTGAACCGACCACTCGATGAACGGGTACTGCGGTACTGCTCGGTGATGCTGTTCTGCAGCCCCTCGGCCTGCGGGCTGCGCGGTGCGGCTCTCAGCCCCGTCGCCCTTCCGCAAACACCTTGGCTTCGGGGCTGCAGAGCCGCACTGACCTGCGGAACTTACGTACTTCTACCCGCCAGTTCGTGTCTGCCGGGTCTCACTTGACCGTATCGACGAGAGAAACACTAACCGTGCCAGGAGGGAATGTCTACTCTGGCAAGAGCAGATTTTTTGCGCTCGGAAGCCACAGGCGTCCTGTGCTGCGGTAACGGGTGGAACGAGTCGTCCCGGGCGGCGAGAACGTGGCGGGGCCGCACTCAGGGCTCGGGGACAGCCGCCTCCTGTCGCCCCGGCAGCCGCCCGCCTCACGCCAGGGGCAGGGCCGAAGGGACCGGTGTGCGTGCGGGCGTGCGCCGCCTCGCCCCTCCGCCCGGCCAGGAGTCTTCGCGCGGGCGACGAGACGCCGGGGCGGCGATACGACGGTGAGGGCCCTGCCGACGCGCGTCGGCAGGGCCCTCACCGGGTCTTCGATGGCGGTTCTCCGCCCGTCAGGCGGTTCTCCGCCTTCCTCGCACCTCCGCGGAGGCGGCGCCCCCGAGCAGTGCCGAAGCGGTCCGGAGCGGAGTGGGGACGTCCACCGGCGCTCTCTCGGGGTGCCCGTGGCGGGTGAAGCCGAGGCGGGTCACGGCCCGGACGACTTCGCCGCCGGTGCAGTCGCGGCGGTCCTGCCGGGTGATGATCCGGCCCGCTTGCCCGGCCGGTCGGAGCGGATCAGTCGGCGAGGGCGAGGGCGCCGGGGGTCCGGCCATGCTCCCCGACGTCACCGGGACGAGCACCGGGCGAGGTGAGCGATCCGGCGAGGACGTCCCGCAGACGGATCCGGTCCGTGTAGCCGGGGCTGTCGCGGCTGACGGCGAGCCGGGCCAGAGTGATCAGGCCCGTGCTCTGGTCGTCCGCGTCGCACAGGACGAGGTGATCGACACGGGCACCGGCCATGAGGGACAGAGCCACCTCGACCGTCATGTCGTCAGGGACCCGGGGCCCGGACGCGTCCGTGCCGTCGGCCACGGCCTCGGGGGAGCGATCCGTTACCTGGTGCTGCGGTCGATCCGTCGTCATGCGTGCCTCCTGCGGAAAGGGACGGGCTGGTGATCCGGCTGGGGCCTCTCGTTCGGATCATGCCGGGCTCGCGGGATCCGGCCCGATCCAGACGAAAGACCCTAGGCGGCCGAGCCGAAGCCGGTCCGCCGCTGTGTCCTGCGGCGCGCCGCTTCGCTGACGGGCCCGCCCTGTCCGGCGCGGCCCCGGCGACTCCGACGGCCCCGGGACGAAGAGGACGTGCCGCGGGGACGTTCCGTGTCCGGCGCCGTGACGACGACCGGGACACCGGAAGGGGCCTGGGCCCCTGTGATGCGGCTCAGCTCCGCCTCGCCCGAACGCACCTGGGCGACCCGGGGAGTGATGCCCGCGGCAGCCATCAGCCGGGTCATGCCGCGACGCTGGTCAGGGGTCACCAGGGTGACGACGCTGCCGGACTCGCCGGCACGGGCCGTACGACCGCCGCGGTGCAGGTAGTCCTTGTGGTCGCTGGGCGGATCCACATTGACGACCAGGTCGAGGTTGTCGACGTGGATCCCGCGCGCCGCGACGTTGGTCGCCACCAGGACCGTCACACAACCGCTCTTGAACTGGGCCAGGGTCCGCGTGCGCTGCGGCTGCGACTTGCCGCCGTGCAGGGCCGCGGCGCGGACACCGCTGCTCAGCAGGTGCTTGGTCAGCCGGTCCACCGCGTGCTTGGTGTCAAGGAACATGATCACTCGACCGTCTCGCGCCGCGATCTCGGTGGTCGTCCGGTGCTTGTCCGCGTCGTGCACGTGGAGTACGTAGTGCTCCATCGTGGTGACCGCGCCCGCCGACGGGTCGACGGAGTGGACTACCGGGTCCGTCAGGTAGCGGCGGACCAGCCGGTCGACGTTGCGGTCCAGGGTGGCTGAGAAGAGCATCCGCTGCCCGTCGGGACGCACCTGGTCGAGCAGGGCGGTGACCTGGGGCATGAAGCCCATGTCGGCCATCTGGTCGGCCTCGTCGAGGACCGTGATGCCGACATCGTCCAGCCGGCAGTCGCCCCGGTCGATGAGGTCCTTGAGTCGCCCGGGCGTCGCGACGACCACTTCGGCCCCGGCGCGCAGCGCACCGGCCTGCCTGCCGATGGACGTCCCGCCGACGACGGTGGCCAGTCGCAGGCTCACGGAGCCGGCGTACGGAGTGAGCGCGTCGGTGACCTGCTGGGCGAGCTCACGGGTGGGGACGAGGACGAGGGCGAGCGGCTGCCGCGGCTCGGCACGCCGCCCCGCCGTGCGGGCCAGCACGGCGAGGCCGAAAGCGAGGGTCTTGCCGGAGCCGGTGCGGCCACGGCCGAGTACGTCACGACCGGCCAGGGAGTTCGGCAGGGTCGCCGCCTGGATCGGGAACGGTACGGTCACGCCCTCGCGGCCGAGCGTGGCGAACAGCCGCTCAGGCATGGCGAGGTCGGCGAACGACCCGGCGGCGGGCAGCGCCGGCGTGGTCGTCTTCGGCGGCGCGAACTCGCCCTGTACGGCCCGTCCGGCCTGGCGGTTCCCGTAGCCCTTCGAACGGCGCTGACCGCCGGAGCGGTCGGCGCCGGCGCTTCCTCCGAAGCGGTCATGTGTGCGGGATGTACGGGCACGCTTCATGCGGAACCTTCCTTGATGGAGCACGTATCAAGGAATTCCCGCAGCAGGTGAGCGGCGCAGGGAATCTCGAGACGGGCCGAAGTCGATATGGGGCGAGTCGGGTCGACGGGGAACGTCACACCGGCCGGTGATGCCGTGGGGAGTCTTCCCGTCGCGCGCTCTGAAAAGCAGCGAGCTGGGGCCCGCACCCCAGAGGTGCGGGCCCCAGCTGCGAAGTAATGCGTCAGCGCCGGTGTCAGGCGGGAACGATGTTCTCGGCCGTCGGGCCCTTCTGGCCCTGCGCGATGTCGAACGACACCTTCTGGCCTTCCAGCAGCTCACGGAAGCCCTGGGTGGCGATGTTCGAGTAGTGGGCGAAGACGTCGGGGCCGCCGCCGTCCTGCTCGATGAAGCCGAAGCCCTTTTCCGCGTTGAACCACTTCACGGTGCCAGTAGCCATATTATTTCTCCTTCTGGGGCGGTGTCGGGAACTCGCTTGTGCGAATTCCGTGTCGCCGTGATGATCACCCCGTCGGAAATGAACCTTCTGGCAACCACACCTGCAACTAAGATCGACAGTAGCACGGCGCGATCGGCCCTGCATGGTCGATGATTCCGCTCCGGCCGACGGTCGAGGAATACTCGCCGTGTCCCGCACGTATTTCTCATGTCACGGACACAGATATTGCTCGCCGCGGGCGCGGCGTTTCCTGCCGTGCGCTTCCGCCCACGGGCCTGTGACCTCCGTCGACGGGAGAGATGCCGCTGCCGCCGTCGTCAGGGGACGGCACAACGGTGAACGCGCTGAGTCTCCACTACCGCGATGAAGGTCACATCTCCCGCGAGGAGCGCGACGGCCGGCCCCCGGCAGGCGGTCGGGCGGAACCGCCGCACCCGCGCAGCACGCCGTCCACCCTCACGGCGGCAGCGCGCGACCTCGTCCGCAACCCCTGCGAGCGGTCCGTCGAGACACCCGCCTCCTCCACGAGGAGGAGGGCCTCATGGGTCGGTGAGGCGGTGGCGGGAGCCTTGCGCGATGTCCAGTCGATGCTGGTCAGGCCCGCGTCGGCCAGGCGGGCGCAGGCCGCGGAGAGGCCCGCGCCGGGAAGAACCACGCTCCGTCGGACGCCGGTGTTGGTGTCGAAAGGGGTCGTCTTGAGCTGGACGATCAGGGTCACCGATGCGTACGCGGAGCGGTTCAGGCTTCTGATCAAGGAGGACTTGAGTTCGGCCTCCCAGGCCGCGCAGGCCGTGGCCGCCCTGCGTGAGGCGGGGCCGACCTCGGGGCGCCCCTTGTGGACCGGTTGAAGGATTCGGAGCTGCATCGTCTGAAGGAGCTGAGGCCGGGATCGGGCGCTCCGAGTTCCGGATCATCTTCGCCTCCGGCCCGACCCGCCCGGCCCTGCTGCTCCTGGGCGGTGACAAGGCCGGAAAGCCGGGATCGCTGGTACCGCGACCACATCCCGCCGGCCGAGCAGCTCCACCACGACCACGTCGGCGACGAGGACTGAGGGAGCAGCCATGCCCAAGAAGGCTGCGCAGGACCGGGAAGTCCTGGAGCAGGAGCTGTACGCGGCCGGTGCGGAGCCCGCCGAGGTGGAGGCGCTCGGCGGGAGGCTGGACCTGGTCGCGGACTTCGGCGACCGCACCCTGCGCATGCCGGTCAGTGGCGATCAGGGCGGTGCGGTGCCGTGGCCGTCTCCGGGTGTGGCTCTGGTGAGACCGTGAGCGCCCGGAGCCGGGACGGTCGGGGGTTCCCCCTGGCCGCCCCTGCTCTGGCCCGTACCGGGCTGGGTGAGGGCTCCGGCAGGCCTTCTCGACTCCGACGAAGGACGCTCGTGTCCGGCGCCGTTCGTCCTTGTTGATGTCAGTCGTGGATGTCAGCTGGGTCGCAGTCCCGGCTCGTTGTCTGTGCCATGTGCTTCACTCTCCGGCCATGGACGAACGGGAACTGCTCGAAGCCGTTGACTCCTTGGTTCGGCCGGGCGGGCGAGAACGGGTGTGCGGCCGGTCCGGGCACCCGGCGGGGCATGTGTGCCTGGCTGTTTCCGACGCAGTCAACCTGTCCGCTCTCCTCAGGGAGTTCAGCCGTCGGTACGGGCAGCTGCGCAACCTCGCCATGGGCGGTTACGCCGATCCGACGGTGACCGAGCGGACCGGGCTGCCGCTCCTTGCTCCCTTCGCCGGGGAGCTGGTCGAGATGCGCGGATGGGCGTCCGGCAGCCGGTGGATCGGCTGCGGTGTGGTCCGTGCCGGGGACGGCGAACAGCTGGTGGTACTCGTGGCGGAGCGGGCCGCGCCCTCGCCGGACGCACCGCCGGAGGGGACTTCCTGGGTGGACCCTCCTCCCCGTGTCACAGGTGGGGACGCACGGGGCGCCGCACAGCCCCGGGCGGAGATCGAAGCGGAAGCGGGGACTGAACTGCCCGAAGCGTGCTGTACGTGGGTTCAGCGAGTGATCGAATTGACCGAGTGGAAGCCGCTCGGGATCTCCGCCGACTGGGCGGCGATCGAAGGGGAGCTGGGGGTCCCGCTGCCGGCGGACTACAAGGAGCTCTACGAGGCGTTCGGCGGCGGCGTCTTCAGTGATTCCGTCTACTTCCTGGGGTGCGACGAGGGCGTCTCGTTCGACTTCCTGGCACAGTGGCGGGTCGCCCTGTCGGTCGACCAGGACAGCGGGCTCGGAAGCGTCTCCGCCGTCGATCCCCATGCGGTCTACGCGCCGGGCGGCAAGGGGGTGGTCGCGTGGGGCTCCACCGAATGGGCCGACGAGTACTGCTGGCTGATCGATGCCGGGCGGCCGGGCGACTACCCCGTCCTCGCGCGGTCCCACGACGGCGGCCCATGGCACCGGTACGCCATGTCCACCTCCGAGTTCCTCTACCGCGTCCTCGCCGACGCCGGTTTTCGGCCTTTCGGGATCGCGCAGTACGACCTCGGCGCGACGTTCAAGCCCGGCTCCGTCGGCCCCTTCGACGGCCGGCCGCTCTGACGAGAGACCGGCCGTCCCCTGTTCGTGGACACGACAATGCCGTCGTTCCTCGTCGAGGTCCGTGGGTCAGGTGATCACCAGCTGCCTCCGGAACCGGTCGCCGAACGCCGTTCCCAGAGATCAACGAAGCCGGCACACGTCGACGCGGGTCGCCCGCGGTCGCCCTCGGACGGCCCGGACACGGCCCCGGCGTCAGGAGCGGGAGCGCGCTGGGCCTGCGTCCGTGTCGATGCGCAGCAGGAACTCCGTGACGGGTCCGCCCTCGCCGTTCGGCACGAGTTCCGGGCCCGGCCCGTGAATGGCCTCAGCCACCTTCGAGACCGCTTCCGCGTCCCCCTCTCCCAAGCCCTCCGCGACTCCTCAATCAGCGGCCCGGTCGCCCCTGCCGGCCACGGCGTCTCCCTGGGGTCCCCGGCTCGGAAAGCCGCGATCACCTGCCGTCCGATCGGGCGCCGGTCCGGGGGAGGGACGGCCTTCGACCCGGATGTCATCGCCGACCACTGCTGGCGGCTGCACACCCCACCACGACACCGCTGGCAGCGGGAAATCCTCCACAGCGGGCACAACGCCACCGACGGGGTGCTGGACGCCGCCCGTACCGAGCGCTGACCGACACCAGCAAGGCCCCCGGACCGGACCCCCCGTCCGGGGGCCTTCACCCTGGTGCCCCGGCAGGATCCGAACCTGCGACACCCGTTTCAGGAGGGGGACCGGATCCTTGCCGGGTGGTGCCCGGCGCTGCCGCGCGGTGCTGTTCCCCCTGGTCGCGATGGCACCGCGAACCACTTGATCCGGCTCATGCCGCCCTGTGCCGGGCCGTCCGCTCACGCATCGCTCGCGCGCTGCCGGTTGCCGGGCGGAGCCCGTCGCTCGCGCAGACGGCCCCGGACGAGGAGTCCGAGGTCGGGCGGGAGCCCTCCCCGTGGCCGTAGCCGGGTGGCCGTTCGTGCGCGATGCCCGGATCGCGCCGTCCCACGAAACCGCCGTCAGCCGGAGTCGCCCGCACCGGCGGAGCGAGCGGGCTGCCGGCGCCGGTGACGGGACCGTACATCCGTGCTCCGCCCGGGAACCCGTCCGCCTCGGGTGCCTCCGCCGGCCGGCGGCGGTGGCCGGTGCGGCCCGTCGACACGGGAGGCCGGCGCACTGCCCCATCGTGCCGGGAGGCGCGGCACGCGGTCCACCCACGCCATGTCGGCCGTCGCGATGAGTGACTGGCCGGCCACGGTTGCGGGGGTCACACCGGTGAACGCCACGATGTCCCGGTGCAGATGCGACTGGTCGGCGTAGCCGCAGTCGGCCGCGACCCTGGCCGCCGCCTGCCCCCCGGCCAGGCGGGTGGCGGCCCAGTCGAAGCGGACGAGTCTCACGGCGCGCTTGGGCGGCAGGCCGAGCTGCGCGTGGAAGCGGGACCACAGGCGCTTGCGGCTCCAGCCCAGCTCGTCGGCCAGCTCCTCGACCCGCACCCGGCCGTGCTCGGCGACGATACGGTCCCAGGCCCAGGCCAGCTCCGGATCGATGGCGGGCTCCGCGGCGGTCAGCCGGGCGAGGAACGCTTCGACGAGTGCGAAACGTTCCTCCCACGAGGCGGCCTGGGCCAACTGCTCGCGCAGCCGGGCTGCCCGCCGCTCTCCCCACAGGTCGTCCAGGGCCACCACGGAGCTCTCCAGCTCAGCAGGGCCCACGCTCAGCACGGCGCGCGCGATGGCGGGGGACAGACGCACCTGCATCCACTCGACGTTCGCGGCCCGCACCCGCGCCGCACCGCCGACGCCGAACCCGAGCCCGGTGACGATGCTGCCGCGGTGCTGCCGCCCCGTCGGCTCGTCGATGCCGGGCGCAGCCTCGCCGCAGGCCAGCGCCAGCGTCAGCACGGGGTGCGGGTCGAGCCGGTGGTCGACCGGAGCCGGGCCGCGGTCGCGCAGCCCCGCCAGGACGACGCCGGGTACGCGGCCGGGCCGGGCCGGGCGCGTGACCTGCCACACGGGGGCAACGACGCGCTGGCGCACGGCAGTTGACATGCGTCCATGCTACGGGCCCGCCCGGACGGAACATTTCTCCAAGCCGGCAGGCCGCAGACGCGGCAAAGGTGAGCGCATGACTTCCACCGGAACCACCGCGCCGCCACCACCGGGCGTGGCCCGTCTGCTGCGCCCGTACGCGGGCGGCTTCGCCGTCGTCGTCGTCCTGCAGGTCATCGGCGCCGTCGCCGGCCTGGCGCCGCTCCTCGCGGTCGTCGAACTCGGCCGTACGCTGCTGGCGCCGGGGCCGGCCGACGACGGGCACGTGCGCAACGTCGTGCTCGCGGGCGCGGCGGGGCTGCTCGTACGGCTGCTGTTCACGGCCGCCTCGTCCGGCGTCGGACACCTCCTCGACACCCGGGTGCAACTGTCGCTGCGCCGGCAACTCGCCGCGCGGCTCGGGCGGATGCCGATCGGCCGGCTGGCGCGGCGGCGCAACGGGGAGCTGGCGAAGCTGGTGGGTGAGGACGTCAGCGCCGTGCACCCGCTCATCGCGCACACGCCGGGCGAGCTGGTCTCCGCCTTCGTGGTGCCGCTGGTCTCGCTCGGCTACCTCCTCACCGTGGACTGGCGGCTGACGCTGATCACGCTGATCCCCGTGCTGCTGGCGGTCGCGCTGGTGCCGCTGATGATGACCCCCACGCGGCTGCGCGAGCAGAAGGAGTTCGACGCCGCGATGGGGCGGATCTCGGCGTCGGCGGTCGAGTTCGTGCAGGGCATCGCGGTGGTGAAGGCGTTCGGCGGGTCGGAGCGGGCGCACGGCAGGTTCCGTGACGCGGTGGGCGACTTCACCCGGAGCTTCTACCGGATGGTGCGCGGTCTTTCCGGGGTCGCCGCCGGGATGCAGGTGGCGCTGTCGCCGCCGTTCGTGCTGCTGGCGGTGCTGGCCGGCGGCGCGTACCGGATCACCGGGGGCGGGCTCGCCCCGGCGGACCTGCTGCCCTTCCTGCTGCTCGGCCTCGGGCTGACCGCGCCCGTGGCGGCGCTCGGGCACGGCTTCGACGACCTGCAGGCCGCGCGGCGTGCCGTCGGCCGCATCCGGGACGTACTCGCCGAGCCGGCGCTGCCCGAGCCCGTACGGCCGGTGGCGCCCGAGGGACACCGGGTGGAGCTGCGGGGCGTCCGCTTCGGGTACGGGGGTGCCGCGGCCGGGCGCGAGGTGCTGCGCGGCATCGACCTGGTGCTGGAGCCGGGGACGACCACGGCCGTGGTCGGGCCGTCCGGCAGCGGCAAGTCCACGCTGGTGCAGCTGCTGACGCGGTTCTACGACCCGACGCACGGCTCCGTGCTCCTCGGCGGCGTCGACCTGCGTGAGGTGGGCAGCCAGGAGCTGTACCGGCGGGTGTCCTTCGTCTTCCAGGACGTCCGGCTGCTGCGCGCCTCGGTCGCGGACAACATCGCCCTCGCCGTCCCGCACGCCGACCGCGACGCCGTGGTCCGCGCCGCCCGCCGGGCGAGCATCCACGACCGCATCCTCGAACTGCCCCGCGGCTACGACTCGGTGATCGGCGAGGACGCCCGCCTCTCCGGCGGCGAGGCGCAGCGCGTCGCGATCGCCCGCGCCCTGCTCGCGGACACCCCCGTCCTGGTCCTCGACGAGGCCACCGCCTTCGCCGACCCGCAGACCGAGCAGGCGGTGCGCGAGGCGCTGGCGCGGACCCGTCAGAAGCGGACGACGCTGGTCATCGCCCACCGCCTGGAGACGATCGCCGACGCCGACACCGTCGTGATGCTGCGCGACGGCGAGATCGTGGAGCGGGGCACCACCGCGGAACTCCTCGCGCGAGGCGGCGCGTTCGCCGAGTTCTGGAAGATCCACACCGGTGCCGCGGATGCCGGTGCCGTGGAAGGGGAAGAGGCCCGATGATCAGCACACTGCTGCGTGTGCTCGGCCACGAGTACGCCGGGCCGGTGCGCCGCACCGTCGCCCTGATGACGGCGACCGCCCTCGCCGAGGGACTGTCGTACGCCCTGCTGGTGCCCGTGCTGCGCGCGCTCCTCGGCAGCACACCCGAGGACGCCCGGCCCTGGCTGGCCGCCTTCGGCGCTGCGGTCGCGGTCTACGCGGTGCTGCGGTACATCAGCGACCGCTCCGGTTTCCGCGTGGGCACGACGATGCTGCACGGCATGTACGAGCGCCTCGGCGAACACCTCGCCCGGTTGCCCGTCGGCTGGTATCAACCCGGCCGCACCGGCGAGGTGTCCGTCCTCGCCAGCCAGGGAGTGTTGCAGGCGATGAGCGTGATCGCGCACCTGCTGGCGCCGTTCATCTCCGCCTGCGTGACGCCGCTGACGATCGTCGCCGTGATGCTCGCCTTCAACTGGCAGCTGGGGCTCGCCGGTCTGGCCGCCGTACCGTTGGTGGCCGCGGTCCAGCTGCGCACGGCCCGCGCGACGACGGCGACCGACGCGGAGCGCGTGGAACGCGAGCGCGCGGCCACCGGCCGCGTCATCGAGTACCTCCAGGCCCAGCCGGTGCTGCGCGCCGGCGGCCGCACCGGCGAGCGATTCGGTCTGCTGGACGACTCCCTGGAGGAACTGTCCCGCGCCTCGCGTCGCTCCACCCTCTCGGCGCTGCCGGGTGTGCTGGGTCTCGCGGTCACCGTGCAGGCGGTGTTCACCGCGCTGCTCGCACTCGGTGCGTACCTCGCCCTCGGCGGGGACATCGGCGCGGCCGAGGTGCTCGCGGTCCTGGTGCTCGCCGCCCGCTGCGCCGACCCGCTGCTGTCCCTCGCCGAGATGAGTGGTGGCATCCGCGGCGCCCGCGCCGAACTCGCCCGCCTCGACCACGTCCTCGGCACCGAGCCGCTGCCGGAGCCCCGCGCGCCGCGCGAACCGGCCGGTCACGACGTCGTGTTCGACGCGGTCACCTTCCGGCACGGAGACCGCGTGGTCGCCGACGGGGTGACGCTGTCCGTACCCGAGGGCCAGCGGCTCGCCGTCGTCGGGCCGTCGGGCGCGGGCAAGACGACGCTGCTGCAGCTGCTCGCCCGCTTCCACGACGTCGACGCGGGCGCGGTGCGGATCGGCGGCGTGGACGTACGGGAGATGGACACCGCGGCGCTGATGGCGCGGATCGCCATCGTCTTCCAGGACGTCTACCTCTTCGACGGCACGATCGAGGAGAACGTGCGCCTCGGCCGCCCGGACGCCACCGACGCCGAGGTACGGGCCGCTGCCGCCGCGGCCCGTCTCGACGAGGTGATCGAGCGGCTGCCCGGCGGCTGGTCGGCGGACGTGGGCGAGGGCGGGGCGCTGCTGTCGGGCGGCGAGCGGCAGCGCGTCTCCATCGCCCGCGCGCTGCTGAAGGACGCGCCGATCGTGCTGCTCGACGAGGTCACTTCGGCCCTGGACCCGGTGAACGAGGCGGCCGTGCACGCCGGCATCGAGGAGCTGATGGCGGGCCGGACCGTGGTGCTGGTGGCGCACCGCATGGGGACCGTGCGCCGGGCCGACCGCGTCGCCTTCCTGGACGCCGGGCGGGTGGTCGAACAGGGCAGCCACGAGGAGTTGCTGCGACGCGCCGGCCGGTACGCCGCGTACTGGGACCTGTCCCGGGCCGGGGCGGCGCGGGGCTGAGACGGCCGTGCAGGTTGCCGCCCCGGCTGCGCGGGGCCTCGGGTCTCCTGCTCGCCGCGGGTGGGCCGCTCGGCGGCGGCGAGGGGGAGGTGATCGGGGACGTAACGGACGGCGACCCGGCGGCAGCCGTCCGGGTCGCCGTCGGGTGCGGTGCCGGTGGCGGCGACGATGCCGCGGGCGATGCCGGCCCACTCGCCGTCGCTGAGGATGCGGTCCTCGTGGGAGGGGGCTGCGCGGACGGAGCAGATGCTGATCCACTGGGAGAAATCCTGGAGACCAACTCTCCGTCCGCTCACGCAAGACGGCGCCGGACGAGGAGCCCGAGGCCGGACGAAGCGCCTCCCTGGGGGAGAGACCCCAGGTCAGCGGCGTAACACGTGGTGCCCCGGCAGGATTCGAACCTGCGACACCCGCTTTGCCGAAGGTGGACTCGTGAAGTCGGCGGTGGTGCTTCTGCGAGCGTCGCCGACATCACGTGGAGGCTGCCGGGCCGGTGTCAGTGGGCCGGTTCGGGACGGTCGGTGCCCGGGTGCCCGGTGCCCAGGTGGGCGGCGAGGAAGCGGGCGGCACGGTCGAGCGCGGCGTCCGCCTCGTCGAGGCGGCCGTAGTGGTGCTGGAAGACGTGGGGGAGGCCGGGCCCGACTTCGAGCGTGACCTCGACGTCGTCGGCACCCGCGCGGCCGGCCAGCCGGACCGCGTCGTCGAGCAGCACCTCGTTCGCCCCGACCTGCACGAGCAGCGGGGGCAGTCCGGTGAGGTCGGCGAACACCGGGCTGGCCAGGGGGTGCGCCCGGTCGCCCGCGCCGACGTAGAGATCGGCGTAGGCGCGCACGTCGGCTTCGGTGAAGATGGGGTCGGCGCCCTCCTTGGAACGGATGCTTCCTCCGGCGAGGGTGAGGTCGACCCAGGGGGAGAAGACGACCACGGCGGCTGGTTGCGGCAGCCCGGCCTCCCGGGCCGCGAGCAGCGTGGCGATGCTCAAGCCGCCACCGGCGGAGTCACCGGCCACGACGAGGTCCCGTGGGTCGGTGCCCGTCGCCAGCAGCTCGCGGTAGGCCGCGAGCCCGTCGTCGACGGCTGCGGGGAAAGGGTGCTCGGGCGCCAGCCGGTAATCCACCGACAGCGCTCGCAGCCCGGCGCGGCGGGCCAGCTCACCGACCAGCCCCGCATGGGTGTCCGGTGAGCCGATGACGTAGCCGCCGCCGTGCAGGTAGAGCAGCCGGCCCTGGCCGGAGACTTCGGCCGGCTCCAGCTCGAGGGCCGTCCGCCCGCCCAGGACGGTCCTGCGGGTGACCACGCCCTCCGGCACGGGGCGGGTGACGGCTGCGGCGAAACCGCTGCGCTGCTCCTCGGGAGTGGGCGGCGTCTCGCTGCGAGGGGCGGACCGGAGCATGGCGTCCAGGGCGTCGCGCTGCTGTCGGGACATGCGGGCCTCCATGGGTCGGGGTGCGAGGATGGATTCCTGGGAATCCATCTGCCTGAGCCCAACCGGATTCCGGGGAAGATGATTCCTGGGAATCCACTGGAGGTTGCTGTGAGCCACGTCACCCCGATCTTCACCGACCTCGTTCGCGTCGAGACCCGGCTCTACAACGCGGTGAACGCCCGGTTGCGTGCCGAACAGGGTCTGGGACTGGGGCAGTTCGAGTTCCTGGAAATCATCGACCGTGTGCCGGGGTGCCGCGTGCTCGACATCGTCAACGAACTGGCGATCACCGTGGGAGCCGTCAGCAAGGCGATCGACCGGCTGGTGACCGCGGGCTGGTGCCTGCGGGTCGCACATCCCCAGGACCGCCGTTCGTCCGTCCTCCGCCTCACGTCCGAGGGCGAGAAGCGGTTGGCCGCTTCCCGCCCCGTTGTCGAAAGCGAACTCCTGTCGCTGACCGCGGCGGTTCCCGCTGACGACCTGACCCGCACCGCCTCGACCCTGGCCGCCCTTCGCGCGACCCTCGAAGCGGGCGCCCACAGCCGGCCGGGCCGAGGAGACGCAGGGCCGGCCTGAGAGGGAACCCCTCCTGAGCCGGCCCTCTCCTCTGTGCCCCGGCAGGATTCGAACCCGCGGCACCCGCTTGAGGAGCTCGATTCGAGCCCTTGTCAGGAACTGTCCGAGTGGCTCTCTGGACCGGTCGTCATCACAGGCACGGGGACTGGGCGGGAGCCGTTGGCCAGTGACTCCGCGCCGGCCACGCCGACCAGTGACGCGGCCACGGCGGGCCGCACCGGTACCAGCGGTGGCTCCCCGTGCTCCATCGTGGCCCGGAAGGCGCGCAGTACCCGTACGGTGCCCTCGGCTCCGCGTGCCACGGGTTCCCCGGCGAGGGTGAGCGGCACAGGGGTGCGTTCCTCCTCGCGGGCGCGGCCCTCCGGGACCGCCCAGCCCTCCGTTCTGACACGGACCGACCAGGACCGTTCGCCGGCGGTCCGGACGGACTCGGCCAGCGCCTTGGCACCGCGTACGGAGATCCAGCTCCAGTGGCTGTCGGGTTCGCCCTGGAGGAACCCGTGCCGGGTGAGCGCCAGCGCCCCGCTGGACAGCCGTACCGCCATGACGACCGCGGCACGTGGGTCCGCCTCGTCCACCGGGAACGCCGACACCTCCACCGGCCAGGCGTCCGTGAGGGCCAGTACCGGGGAAAGGGTGCGCGTGCAGTACGCCGTGGGAGCGATGCGCCCGCGCCAGTGCGCCGGATCACCGATCAGGCCCGCGACGTCGGCCGGGGACGTGCCGTGCAGGTAGTCCGCTTCGATCAGACTGATCCGGCCCAGCTCCCCGGCCTCGATCGCCTGCCGGATGAGCCGGACGTGCGGATGGGCCACGTAGTTCTCGGCGAAGGAGTAGGTCGCGGACGACCTGTCCGCCGCCGCGATGAGCCGCTCGCCTTCCGCGGCGTCGACGCACGCCGCCGACTCGGACAGTACATGCACCCCACGGTCCAGGAACGCGATGGCCAACGGCGCGTGCTCATCGAAGTCGTTGGCCAGGACGACCCCGTCAAGACGGTGATCCAACAGCTCCTGCCACCGTTCCACCAGCACCGCACCGGGCAGCTGCGCCTGTGCCACGGCGCGGCGTTCGGGGTCCCGGTCACATGCCGCCACGACCTCCAAGCCCACCTTGCGGCACCAGCCCGCCAGGTGAAGCCCCCTCCTGAGTCCGACCACTCCTATCCGCATACGGACATCCTCTGCCGGACCCCCTTCCTCCACAGCTGGTTTCCCACCACGGAAACGCAGCAGACAGAGGGACTGGCCGGGGCGTACATCCCGAACATCAACGGAGGAGCAGCAAGCGGGCCTGACCACCGCCTTGGGAGTTCGATCATCTTGTCGCACGGCGTGCCGAAACGGGGCTCAGCGGTCGCTCGTGGGTCCGATCGTGGCCGCTTCGGTGCGCCATCGTTCGTTGTCGTTGATGTCAGCCGGTGATGTCAGGCGGGTCGAGGCACGATGTTCACGGCCCGGTAGCTGTACCCGTCCTGTTTGAAGCCAGGGGCTTCCCAGTGGAGGTCTACTTGCTGTCCCGGCGACAGCGTTCGGAAGCCCTTCACCTGGATGTGGGAGAAGTGGCCCCAACATCCGCCGGGAGTCTCGGGGGAGTCGAGTACGCCCCACCCTTCCTCGTCGTGCCACTCGCGGACAGTCGCAGTCACCATGGGTGGAACCTTACGGCTCCGTCTGCGCCGACATACCGAGGACCTCAGCTTGGGAAGCTTGGGTTCTCGGTGGGAGGCTGCTTGGCCGACCTGCGGCGGAGCGGACGCGGAGCCTGGCTGATCGACGGCCTGGTCCCCGCCATTTCTCGTGGTTCCCCGCCCGTTCTGGCACGGGTGTGGCACGCGCGACCTTGCGCTGGTGTGTCTCTCACCTGCTGCCATGGTCCGTAGGTGTGCCGTGCGCGTATCGGTCAGAAGGGAGGCTCGAGATCGCCGCGGCCATCGCTGTGCGGCCTCCGGTCCTCGGCCTCCTCCGAGAGAGGCTCCGGGCCGGGCGGATTGTGGCCCCATGCTTCGAGGGCCCTCCACGCGACGCGACGGTTGGGGTCGTCGCTGCTGGTGTTCAGGATGCGGCGGGCGTGCACGGCGAGGTGAGCACGGTGCCCAGCGAGCGCCGGGTGTTCGACGAGGAGGAGCGCAGCGATGACGGCGGCTTCCCGTACATCCTCCTGGCTGTCCTGCAGGAAGGGCGCGACGGCCCGATAGAGCATCGGCCGCAGCTCCCGGAAGGCCGCCACGGTGGTGCCCGAGGCGAGGAAGCCGGGGCAGTACTCCTCGTTGCGGGCGACGATCTCGTCGGAGGCGTCGTGAAGCGTGGAGGCCAGCCAGCCCAACAGCGTCGCGCGGATGGGGACGTCGCGATAGGGCCGTCGTGTCATGGCCGCCGGGTGGGTGAGGATGCCTGCGACGTACATGACGGCGGGGGCGGTGGCTTCGTAAACGGTGTTCTGGTGGCCGACCAGCTCACCCAGCTCCCACAACGTGGTGACCTGGACCTTGGGATCGGGCTCCAAAAGTTGCGTCAGAACCCTGGGAAGGTCCTCACCGGACCCGAAAGCCGTCTGGAGCGACCCCCAGTCGGTCTCCGTCAGGACAACCTGGTAGGGCGGCAAGTCAGGCTCGCGGGGCGCCCCGGCATGGGAACAACTGTGGGTCACGGGCCAAACTTAGACCAGACTTCTGACACCCCCCCTTCCAGGCCAGTTACTTGGACTGCGGTCCTGCCACAGGTGGCTGCTGTATCGCTCAGTCGTTTGCTCCTGCCGTGCGACGGCCCAACTAAGCAGCTGAAGGACCAGAGACGGCTCCAGCACAGCGACAAGCCCCGTACCGACGGAAAACCCGCAGGCAGGGGGCTCGATCAGTGCCTGCTACTTCTTCTTGCCCTGGGTCTTGCCGGGGATCTTGGTGACCTGCGTTTTCGCTGCTCAGAGACGGTGGGCCAGTGCGCCTGGTGGTCGTCGTTGGTCGTCATTGGCCACTGTCGAGTGTCCTCGGACGGCCCGGAGACGGCCCGGCGCTGACGTCCACTGGCTTCTCATGAGCATGCCGTTGTCAGTGACTACGGTTAGGGTCACGGCCGCGCGGCCGGCATCCGAGGTGCCCAGCTCTGTAGTGCAGCTGCATCCCCGGTTCTGTCTGGGGGCGGCCCGGTATGGCTTCGTTCGCTTCCACCAGCAGCGTTTGTTCGCCGGTTCGGGAGGCAGTGAGCGATCCAAACGTTCGTAGATGTTCACGGGAAATGACGGCGCTGTGGGTTGCCGGGCCTGATCGGGAGGGCGGCTGCTCACAGACGGTGTGCTATGAACAGGCAATGATTTTGAAGATCGAACGGACTGACTCACGCACTTGGCAGGATGCACACCTCAAGGAGCTCTTCAGCGACGGCTTCCCGGAGTTCATCACTGCTGACCGGCTGGTGAAGGAGTACATAGGCAAGGTCGGAGAGTGGTTCGCCGATTTGAACCTTATGTTGATAGATGACCATGATGTGCCAGTAGCCTCAGGCTGGGGTGTACCGATTCGCTGGGACGGGCTGCCTGAGTCTCTCCCCACGGGGTATACCCAGGCTCTTGTTCAAGCCGTCGAGGGCCGTGAACAAGAAATCGAACCCAATACTCTCGTGATCTGCGGCGCGATCGTCACCCCGTCGCTGCAGGGACGAGGACTGGCGGGGGAGACCCTTAAAGCACTCCGTCAGACAGCAGGACAAGCCGGATGGGACCGGGTCATAGCCCCGGTCCGCCCGACGATGAAGGCCCAGTATCCGTTGACGCCGATCGAGAACTTCATGCGGTGGAGCCGTGAGGACGGCATGGCTCTTGACCCTTGGATTCGAACCCACCAGCGCCTTGGCGCCAAGATACTCTCGGCCGCTCCGGCTTCGCAGACCATGACTGGCACGGTTGCCGAGTGGGAACGCTGGACCGGAATGACCTTCCCCGAGTCAGGTGACTACGTGATCCCTGATGGACTCAGCCTCCTGCGGATCAACCGCTCGGCCGATGAGGGCATGTATCAGGAGCCCAACGTCTGGATGCAACACAGCTGAACTGGACCACCACACTTCTCTCGACATGGCGGGCGGGGCCGACGCCTCTGTCAACCAGCCTTGGCCGGGGTTTCGACCCGTGCTCGGGGGTCGCCAGAGTGGCACCACCGGTGCCCAGCGCTCCCACGGCCGCGCCGAGCAGCGCAGCAAGTCCCGCATCCATGACCCGGCAGCTTAGGGCCTGCTGCGACGACGGCGCGGCGCGATCGTCCTCCCCGCAGAACCAGGGCCACACCGGACAGGACAAACAGAACGAACGAAATCAAGAGGCGGACCCGATGTGTCGGCCGTGGACTCCACGTAGTGGCACGCGTGTGGCACGACCCCGGACGCGACGAAGGGCCAGCCCGGGAGGAAACCCCTCCTGAGCTGGCCCTTCTGGCTGTGCCCCCGGCAGGATTCGAACCTGCGACACCCGCTTTAGGAGAGCGGTGCTCTATCCCCTGAGCTACGAAGGCGAGCCGGGCCGCGTGCGCAGCCCCTGTGGTCCGTGAGGACCACACGCGTCAGGGTACCGGATAGGCGGTCGTGAGGGTGGAGGTCATCAGGCCGAGGGGACGCGGGTGAAGCGGGAGGCGGTGTGGAGGTCCGCTTCGATGCGGGTGGCGGTCTCCCGGAGGGCGGGCAGGATGAGCTCGGTGCACTCCTCCACCGAGCGGCGGGCCACGTGGGTCGCCGCGTCCACCGCGGCCACCACCCGGCCCGCGCGGTCGCGCACCGGGACCGCGATCGCGCGCAGGCCCTCCTCCCACTCCTGGTCGACCAGGGCGTAGCCCTCGGCGCGGACCCTGTCCAGGGCGCGGGTCAGGGTCGCCGGGTCCGTGAGCGTGTGCGGGGTGAGGGGGCGGAGGTCGGCCGCCGCGCGGTCCTGTTCCGGCAGGTCCGCCAGGAGGACCCGGCCCAGGGAGGTCGCGTACGCCGGGAGGCGCGTGCCCACGGTGATGTCGATGCTCATCACGCGGGGCGTGGTCGCCCTGGCCGTGTACTGGACCTTCGTGCCCCCGTCCACCAGGGCCGCCAGCGACGCCGACTCGTGGACGCGATGGGCCAGCGCGGCCAGGTGGGGCTCGGCGATCCGGGGGAGGGTGATGCGGGACAGGGGCGGGAAGCCCAGGGAGAGGACGCGGGGGGTCGGGGTGAACCTGCCCTCCCGTGACGTCACCAGGCCCTCGTGTTCGTAGGTGATCAGTGCCCGGCGGGCGGTGGCCCGGGCCAGGCCCGTCGCCTTCGCCACCTCGGTGAGGGTCAGCTCCGCCCTGCCCTCGCCGAAGGCGGTGAGGACCGTCAGGCCGCGCGCCAGTGACTCCACGAAGTCCCGGCCCAGCTCCTGCTTCGACGCGCCCGTCCAGAGCGCCAGGCCCGAGGGGGCGGCCGGGTCGGGGGCGGGGAGCGGGGCGGTGCGCAGGGCGTGTTCCATGTCCGTCACCGCCGCGCGCAGGCGGGGGAGCAGGGCGTCGCGCAGGTCCTGTGCCGTGCGGCGGCTGGTGTGGCTCACCACGCTGGCCGCGCAGACCGTCCGGCCGGTGCGGGGGTCGCGCACCGGGACCGAGACCGCGACCAGGCCTGGCTCGATCAACTGGTCGTCCAGGGACCAGCCGGTCCGCGCGGCCGCTTCCGCGCGGTGCTCGAAGTCCGGGTCGGGGGCTGGGTGTTCGCGGGGAGGCAGGGCCGGGAAGCTCCGGTCCCGCGGGTCCGCCGCACGCCGTGCCCGCCAGGCCCGCCACTCCTGCGGTGCCCACTCGGCGGCGAACAGCGGGCCGGGCGCGGTGCGTTCGGCCGGGAGCAGGTCGCCGATGCGGAAGCTGAGGGACAGCGCGCGGCGGCGGGTCGCCTGGTGGATGAAGCGGATGCCGTCGCGGTCGGCGACCGCCAGCGACACGGATTCGTCCAACTCGTCGGCCAGGGCCTCCGCGCGGGCGGACAGCAGCGCCGGCAGGCGCAGCGCGGCCAGGTAGGCGTTGCCCAGTTCCATCAGGCGGGGGGCGAGGGTGACGTCCCGGCCGTCGACACGGACGTATCCCATGTGGGCGAGGGTGGACGTGATCCGGTCGACGGTGGAGCGGGGGAGGTCGGTGGCCCGTTGCAGGGCGCTCAGGCTCAGTGTGCCGTCCGTGGCGTGTGCGCCGTGCGTGTCGTCCGGGGCGTCGGTGCCGCTCGCCGCCTCGGTCAGGCGGCGCAGTACGGCGATTCCGCGCAGCAGCGGGGTGACCGCCTCAGCCGGGGGTTCGGCCTGCTGCCGGGCGTCGTGCGGGGTGTGGGCGGGCATCGGTTCTCCGGTACGGCGGTCGCGGCAGGCCTACGGTAGTCGGCGGGCGGCGTCGTTCCTTCCGTCGGCGTCGTTCCCTCCGTGCCGCCCGCTCCGGTTCCGGATCAGCCCTGTGAGGTCGGCTGTTCCCGCGTCACCCGCACCCGGTACTCCTGCTCGCCCTTTCCGTCCGTGTCCGCCGCCACCACCGCCACCCGGATCCCCTCCCGCCGGTCCACGAAGCTCTCGCCCGGTGTGAACGTCGCGTCCGACAGTTCCGCGTGGACGTTCGGGCTGCGGGTGCAGCCGCCGCTGTCGCGGCGGGAGTCGTAGACGGTGATCGGGCCCATGCCCGTGTCCACGTCCGCGTCGACCTTGTAGATCAGCACCCCCGGACGGCACACCACCTCGTCGTTGCCCGCGCGGGTGCGCAGTTCGACGGCGTAGCCGGACCGTTCGTCCAGCGGGACGAAGACGAGCTTGGGGCCGCCGGGCTTCGCCAGCGGCGTCAGGGTGTACTCCCTCGTCCCCGCGTCCGCCGCGCAGCCGACCTGGGCCGTGTCCAGCCAGCCCAGCTTCCACTTGTGCCAGGCGAGGAGGTCGTTGTTGGCGCCCCAGTCCTCGCTCATGATGTCCCAGTGGCCGACCGCGCCGCCGCCCTCGGCCGTGTACAGGTCGGGCAGGCCGAAGACGTGGCCGTTCTCGTGCGGCAGGACGCGGTAGCCGGTGCGGTCGTAGGAGCCGGAGCCGTCGTCCTGGCGGGAGTAGACGAAGGAGGCGTTGGAGACCGGGACGCCGTCCGCGCTCGGGGCCTCGGTGTTGCCGGCGAAGGTGACGGACAGGACCGTGTCCAGGGCGGGCGGGCCGGCGTTGGGGGTGACCAGCACGTTCAGCAGGTCGTACGCCCGGAAGTCCACCTCGGGGTCGGCCGCCTCCACGATGTCGCGGACCAGTTCGCGGTAGCCGGGGTCGAAGGGGGCGCCCCGTTCTATGCCGTAGGCGCGGAAGGACCGGGGCATGCGCAGCCAGTCGGGGATGGGGATCTCGGGGCGGTAGTCGAGGCGGCCGTAGGAGCTGGTGCGGAACCACTCCCGGGTCTGCGGGAAGAACTCCCCGTAGCGGTCCAGGGCGTCGCCCTCGCCGCGGGCGTCGGGGAAGTCGATCATCAGGGTGAGGGCGCGGACGATGCCGGTGGAGCGGGTGTAACCGGGAGGCGTGGGAATGCCCTCGGACATCTGGATCTCGCGGTCGCCGCTGATCATGCAGGGGCCGTGCGCGGAGGAGCGGGACAGGGGGCTCGGTCCGGCGCCGACGGCCGAGGTCCCGGAGGAGAGGCGGCCGTTGCCGGCCGAGGTGGCGACGGCGAGGGTCAGTACGGTCACGGAGGTCAGGGCGGCCAGGCGGCGCGGGGATATCCGGCGTCGGCTCGGCTGCGACTGCATGCGGGGACCTCCGCTCCACACGGCAGTCGTCGGTCTCCGACTGCACCCTTTCGATCACCCTGCGTCACCGGGTGCGCGGGCGCTCGCTGGAGGGGCCGATCGTGGGGCGGTCCCGGGACGGGGGGCGCGTGCGGGGAGCCGCGGGCGGGCGCGTGTGAGGGGCGTCACAGGAAAACTCTTCGGGGCGGGAAATAACCGGGGATCGTTTCCCCGTTTAGACCTGTGTCCGCGCGATCCGGGGATTCCCTCCCCGGATCGCCGCGGAGGTGACAACCGACAAGCCACAGCAACCGAGGAGTGCACCGTGCAGACCGCCACCCCCGTGCCGCGCAAGGCGCCCCGGCCCCGCGCCGACGCCCTGCGCAACCGGGAGCGGATCGTCACCGCCGCCCGGGAGATGTTCGTCGAGTTCGGCCCCGACGTGCCGCTCGACGAGGTCGCCCGCCGGGCCGGCGTCGGCAACGCCACGGTGTACCGCAACTTCCCCGATCGCGACGCACTGGTGCGCGAGGTCGTCTGCTCCGTGATGGACCGTACGGTGCGGGCGGCCGAGCTGGCGCTCGCCGAGACCGGGGACGCCTTCGAAGCGCTGGAGCGCTTCGCGCACACCGCCGCCGACGAGCGGATCAGCGCACTGTGCCCGATGGTCTCCAGCACCTTCGACCAGCACCACCCCGACCTGGAGGACGCGCGCCGGCGTGCCGAGGGCCTCGTCGCACAGCTCATGGACCGCGCCAAGGCGGCCGGTCAGCTCCGTGCCGACGTGGAGTACGGCGACCTCATGGTGGGTGTCGCCCAGCTGAGCCGGCCCCCGGCCGGCACCGGCTGCATGAACGCCGACCGCTTCGTCCACCGCCATCTTCAGCTGTTCCTGGACGGGATGCGGGCTCCGGCCCGGACCGTCCTGCCGGGTGCGGCCGTGACCGTGGAGGATCTGCGCAGCTGAGCGACAGCGAGCCCTGACGCACACACACGCACACACGTCCGCCCGTCCGGATGACGGGCACCGACTCCAGCGGCCGTCCCCGGGGACGGGCCGCTCCCTGACTACACCTTTTTTTCCGTCACACCGTCCCGATTTCCGTCACGAAGTCCCGAAGTGGGTACCCCCATGTCTGAAACAGCCTCATCGGCACCCGGAAAGGCCCTCGGCGCTCCCGGTTCGCCCGACGCCAACCGCTGGAGAGCGCTCGTGTTCATCGCGATCGCCCAGCTGATGGTCGTCCTGGACGCCACCATCGTGAACATCGCCCTGCCCTCCGCCCAGCAGGACCTGGGCATCTCGGACGGCAACCGCCAGTGGGTCGTCACCGCCTACGCCCTCGCCTTCGGCGGACTGCTGCTGTTCGGCGGGCGGATAGCCGACCTGTGGGGCCGCAAGCGGGCCTTCGTGCTCGGTCTGGGCGGCTTCGCCGCGGCCTCCGCGCTCGGCGGCGCGGCCACCAACGAGGCCATGATGTTCGGTGCCCGCGCCCTGCAGGGCGTGTTCGGCGCGCTGCTCGCGCCCGCCGCGCTGTCCCTGCTCGCGGTGATGTTCACCGACGGCAAGGAGCGCGCCAAGGCGTTCGGCATCTACGGTGCGATCGCCGGTGGCGGCGGCGCCGTCGGCCTGATCCTCGGCGGTTTCCTCACCGAGTACCTGGACTGGCGCTGGACGTTCTTCGTGAACATCCCGTTCGCCGTCGTCGCCGCGGCCGGCGCGTACTTCGTCGTCCGCGAGCCGGAGGGCGGCCGCAACCGCTCGCCGCTCGACGTCCCCGGCGTGGTGCTGTCCACCCTGGGGCTGGTCGCGCTGGTCTACGGCTTCACCCGCGCCGAGTCCGACGGCTGGAGCGACTCCGTGACCGTCGGCATGTTCGTCGCCTCCGCCGTGCTGCTCGTCGCCTTCGTGCTGACCGAGGCCAAGGTCAAGGCGCCGCTGCTGCCGCTGCGCGTGGTCACCGAGCGCAACCGCGGTGGGATCTACCTCTCGCTCGGCCTCGCGATCATCGCGATGTTCGGCCTGTTCCTCTTCCTGACCTACTACCTGCAGATCGTGAAGGGGTACTCGCCGGTCAGGACCGGGTTCGCCTTCCTGCCGATGATCGCGGGCATGATCACGGGATCCACCCAGATCGGCACCCGTCTGATGACCCGGGTCGCGCCCCGGCTGCTGATGGGCCCCGGCTTCCTGGTCGCCGCCCTGGGCATGCTGCTGCTGACCCGGATGGAGATCGACTCCTCGTACACGGCCCTGCTGCTGCCTGCGATGCTGCTGCTCGGCCTCGGCATGGGCACGGCGTTCATGCCGGCCATGTCCCTGGCCACGCAGGGCGTCGAGCCCCGCGACTCCGGGGTCGCCTCCGCGATGGTCAACACCTCGCAGCAGGTGGGCGGCGCGATCGGCACGGCCCTGCTGAACACGATCGCGGCCTCGGCCACCACGTCCTACGTCGCCGACCACATCGGCGGCGCCACGAGCCGCTCCCAGCAGCAGCTGGTCCAGCTCCAGGCGCAGGTGGAGGGTTACACCAGCGCGATCTGGTTCGCCGTCGGGATCCTGGTGGTGGCCGCGGCCATCGCCCTGACCCTCGTCAACGCCGGCCGGCCGGGCGGCACCGCGGTCGCCTCGTCCTCGGACGAGACCGCCGGGGAGGAAGTGGCGGTGCCGGTGGTCGTCCACTGACGGTTCCGGTTCCGGTTGTCGTCCGCTGACGGTTCCGGTCCGTACCTACGACGGCTCCGGTCCGTGCGTACCCCTTCGGACCAACCGTACGGACGAGGAGGGGACGCCCCGTCCGTACGGTCTCCCCGGACCTGCCCCGGCTCCCGCCTCGTCAGCGGAGCCAGGGCAGGTCCGCACCCGCTTCGCTCGGCTCGAGTCCCTCGGCGATGATCCGCATGATCTCGCCGAGGGACTTCTGCTGCTGCGGGGTGAGCCGGTCGAAGACCGCCTGGCGCACGGCCTCCACGTGGCCGGGGGCGTGCCGGCGCAGCACCTCGTGGCCCTCGTCCGTCAGCACCGCGAACTGGCCCCGCTTGTCGGAGGGGCAGTCCTCCCGGCGCACCCAGCCGTTCTTCTCCAGGCGGGCGACGGCGTGCGAGAGGCGGGAGCGGGTGATCTTCGCCGACTTCGCCAGTTCCGTCATCCGCAGCCGCCGGCGCGGGGACTCGACGAGCTTGACCAGCAGGCCGTAGTAGACGTGCGGCATTCCCGCGTCACGCTGGAGCTGGCGGTCGAGGTGGTCTTCCAGGAGGGTGGCGGCCTCGATGTACGAGCGCCAGACGCGCTGCTCCTCGTCGGTGAGCCAGCGGGGTTCCTCGGCGTGTGCCGATCCGGATGCCGTCTTCATGCATTCCACTTTACGTCCAGCCTCATTGAAAGTTAAACAAATGAGGCGTAGGGTCGATGGTGGAACTTGAGGTTTCAAGCAAATCGATCGGCCTCGCACCGTCGGAAGGAGTCGCCGTCATGACCGCCGCAACTCAGGAGCGCATGCCCGCGCTCTACCTCAGCCACGGCGCCCCGCCCCTGGCCGACGACCCGGTCTGGCCCGGCGAACTGGCCGCCTGGTCCGCGGGGCTGCCCCGTCCGAAGGCGATCCTCGTCGTCTCCGCCCACTGGGAGGAGGCCCCGCTCGCCCTCGGCGCCACCGGGACGGTCCCCCTCGTCTACGACTTCTGGGGCTTCCCCGAGCACTACTACCGGGTGACCTACGGTGCCCCGGGCGCCCCCGCGCTCGCCGACTCGGTGCGGAGGCTGCTGCGCGCCCCCGGCATGCCCGTCCAGGACGTCCCCGACCGGGGCCTGGACCACGGTGCCTACGTCCCGCTGGTCGAGATGTTCCCCGAGGCCGACATCCCGGTCCTCCAGGTGTCCATGCCGACCCTGGACCCGGTGCGTCTGATGGAGATCGGGCGCAGGCTCGCACCGCTGCGCGACGAGGGCGTGCTGATCATCGGCTCCGGGTTCTTCACCCACAACCTGGCCGCGCTGCGGCAGGGCGGCGTCCCGGCCTGGTCGGCGGAGTTCGACGACTGGGGGCGGCGGGCGCTGGAGTCCGGCGACGTGGACGCGCTGCTCGACTTCAC
Source organism: Streptomyces griseomycini (assembly GCF_014203535.1). GTDB lineage: Bacteria > Actinomycetota > Actinomycetes > Streptomycetales > Streptomycetaceae > Streptomyces > Streptomyces griseomycini. Next base: position 157,810 of record NZ_JACHJI010000007.1, on the reverse strand, counting down.
CCGCAAGTCCCCGGCCGGCCTGCTCGCCCACCCGCGCACCGAGCACTTCGCCCCGCTCTTCGTCACCATGGGGGCCGCGGACGCCGCCGGTGAGCTCGGGGAGCAGAAGTCCGTGATCGACGGGTTCTGGATGGGGCTGGCGAAGCGGTCGGTGCAGTTCGGCTGAGCGGTCGCGCGGCCGGGGTCAGAGCTCCTTCTCGTACCAGGCCACGTCCCACCAGCGGCCGAACTTGCGGCCCACCTCCCGGTACGTGCCGACGTGCCGGAACCCGAAGCGCTCGTGCAGCCGCGTCGAGGCCTCGTTCGGCTGGGCGACGCCCGCGTAGGCGCGGTGCAGGCCCTCGCCGGCCAGGGCCTCGAAGAGGCCCCGGTAGAGCAGCGTGCCGACGCCGCGCCGGCCGGCGTCCGGGGCGACGTAGACCGTCGTCTCCACCGAGGTCGCGTAGGCGGGCTTGGCCCGGAACGGGCTCGACGTGGCGTACCCCAGGATCCGCCGGGGGTCGGCGCCCGTGGCAACCAACAGGCGGTACGGGCCGTCTACAGGGTGGGAGAGCAGCCAGGGGCGGCGCTCTTCCGGGGTGAAGAGCGCGGTGTCGAATGTGATCGCCGTCTCGTTCACGTAGTGGTTGTAGAGATCGGTGAGGGCCTCGAGGTCCCCCTCCACCCCCGGCCTGACCTGGACCTCTGCACGCTCCGGCACGATCCTGCCTCCCTGTGTGGGCGGACAGGGTACTGCATGATCAGAAAAATCGGAGGGCGGGTTGGGAATTCTGTCCTGATTCCAGTCGTTGTTTCCCACGGATGCAGGGCACCCGACCAGAGTCCGGAGGGACCTGACGAACGTGCCGAGCGTCCGCAGGACCACCCGCTGACCTCACCATCGCAAGGGAGCACGCATGGCAACCCGTGCCGTCGCCCGTCGTCAGTCCGCCGCCGGCGAGACGGTCGACTCGGCAAGCAGTGTTCGCGCCCACAGCGGCGAGATCGCCGATCGCGACCTGGTCGGCATGTACCTCGACGAGATCGCGCGCACGCCGCTGCTCGACGCCGCCAAGGAGGTCGAGCTGTCCCAGATCATCGAAGCGGGTGTGTTCGCGCGGCAGATCCTCGACGGGTACGAGGAGAACAAGGCCGGAGCCACCCCCGAGGAGCTCCAGGCCCTGGTCGACGAGGCCGAGCGGGCCAAGGACGTCTTCATCCGCTCCAACCTCCGCCTGGTCGTCGCCGTGGCCCGCCGCTACCCCCGCAGCGGGCTGCCGCTCCTCGACCTGATCCAGGAGGGCAACGCCGGTCTGGTGCGCGCGGTCGAGAAGTTCGACTACCGCAAGGGCTTCAAGTTCTCGACGTACGCCACCTGGTGGATCCGTCAGGCCATCACGCGGTCCATAGCCGACCAGTCGCGCACCATCCGCCTGCCCGTCCACCTCGTGGAGGAGCTCGGCCGGATCCGGCGCGTGCAGCGCGAGTTCAACCGCGAGCACGGCCGTGACCCGGAGCCCACCGAGGTGGCCGCCGAGCTCGGCTCCACGCCGGAGCGCGTCGTCGACGTGCTCGACTGGGCCCGTGACCCGGTCTCGCTGAACATGTCGGTGGACGACGAGGGCGAGACCCAGTTCGGCGACCTCCTGGAGGACACGTCGGCGGTGTCGCCGGAGCAGTCGGTGCTGACGCTGCTGCGCAGCGAGGAGCTGGACGACCTGATCGGCCGCCTCGACCAGCGCACGGCCTCCATCATCAAGATGCGCTACGGCATCGAGGACGGCCGGGAGCGCACGCTGACCGAGGTCGGCAAGGAGCACGGCCTGACCCGCGAGCGCATCCGCCAGATCGAGAAGCACGCGCTGCTGGAGCTGAAGAAGCTGGCCCGCGACACCGGGTTCGACGCGGCGGCGTGATGACCGCCGCGCGGGCCGGGGCGGGTTCCGCGCCGTCATCGCGGACCGTGACGGCGGGTGACGTCGTCGCACGGGCCGTAGGCGCGGGGCAAGCGCGCGGGCCGTGGGAGCGGGGCAATGCCGTCATGCGGGCCGTGGGGCGCGTACCATCGCCGCATGCCGGTGTGGGAGCGGTGGGCCGCATTCCCGCCCCGGCCGCGTACGCCGGGTGGCGAAAGACCGCGCAAAACATGGCGGTTCCGCGCCGCTTCAACCCGCTGGGCCCCGGGAAAAAGAACTCCGAGCCCAGGAAACCGGGCGTCGGAACCCCGACTTCCGGACCGCTTGAGCCCATGCCACCCCTGAGCCACGTCCCGTCGCACACCCCCCCCGGCGCCGGGACCTTCCAGAGCCGGGTTCGGCGCCCTTCCCCCCGGGCGCCGGGCCCGGCTCCCTCGTGTCCGGGCACCTGCCGACGGGGCCGGGCACGTGCCGGCGCGACTGGAGAGCGGGCCACCCCGAACCTGAACCCCGGGGTGGCCCGCCAGATGGCAGATTCTGCCACATGGGCATAGCCTGCCGAGCGTGAGCAGCACCACCCCGACGACGACCCCTTCCCCGTCCTCTTCGTCCTCTTCCCTGTCTTCCGCGCCCTCCCTCTCCCCGTCTCCCGCGCCCTCGCTGACCGAGCGGCGCAAGGCCGAGACCCGTATGGAGATCGCCCGCGCGGCGGCCGCCCTCTTCGTCCGGCAGGGTCTGCGGGCCACCCGTGCCGAGGACATCGCCCAGGCGGCCGGTGTCGCGCCGCGCACCTTCTACCGGTACTTCACCTGCAAGGAGGAGGCCGTCGGCCCGCTCTACGCGGCCGGCGCCCAGCGCTGGGTGGAGGCGGTGCGCACCGCTCCCGCGGAGGTCCCCCTGCCGCAGGCCCTGGAGGACGCCGTACGCCACACGCTGACGCCCGGCCGCGGGGTGTCGGCGGCCTCCTGGGGGTGGGTGCGCACCCTGATCCGGCTGGCCGAGGAGGACCCGTCCCTGCGCAGGGTGTGGGCCGAGGTGTGCCAGGCGTCGGAGCGGAGCCTGACGGAGGTGCTGGCGGACCGGGTGACGCGTGGTCGACTGCGGTACGACTCCGACAACGTTGCCGCCGCCGCCCGGCTGCGCTTCGCCGCCGCCGTCGCCGGTTCCGCCGTGCGCTCCGCCATGGAGGTCTGGGCGGTGGGCGACGGTCCCCCCGAGGGCCCGCGGGGGCCGGCGGAACTGGCGCTGGCCAACCTCGCGGCGCTCCGGGACCTCCCCTGGGGGGACTGGACGGCGGGCACGTGACGCGACCGGCGGCCGGAGCACCTCACCGCCCGGCCCCTCCCGCCCGCCCTGCCGTCCCTGCCCGGTCCACCCGATCCGCCTGTCCCGCCGCCCTGGTCAGCCGTTCCCCCAGCTTCCTCACCTCCTCCACGAGTTCGGGGGGCTCCTGCACGGTGAAGTCGTGGCCGAGCATCGCCAGCCGCACCGCCGTCCAGTCCTTGGCGTCGCTGACCGTGGCGCGCAGCCGGCAGCTCCGCTCGTCCAGCGGCTCGGGCGTGCCCAGCCACCCCGGCAGCCGGGCCGCGACGACCCCGGCCGGTGCGGCGAAGGTGACGACGAGCTCGTACGACTCCTGCGTCCGGTTCATGGACCGCCGCAGGTACTCCGCCGCGCTCCCGGTCGGCAGCTCCCTCGGAGCGAACCGCGCCCCCGTCGCGAACGGCTCGCTCACCCGGTCCACGCGGAACGTGCGCCAGTCGGCGCGGTCGAGGTCGTAGGCCACGAGGTACCAGCGCCGCCCGGTCGACACCAGCCGGTACGGCTCCGTCACGCGCCGGGACTCGGTGCCGTCGGCCGCGCGGTAGGCGAACCGCAGCCGTTCGCGCCCGGCCACCGTGGAGGCCATCACGGTCAGCGTCTCGGGGGCGATGCTCGGCCCGTCGCCGCTGGTCAGCGGAGTGGTCGCGGCCTGGAGGGTGCTGACGCGGTGGCGCAGCCGGCCCGGCAGCACCTGTTCCAGCTTGGCCAGCGCCCGCACGGACGCCTCGTCCACGCCCTCCAGCGCGTGTCCGGCGCCGGCGCGCAGCCCGACCGCGATGGCCACCGCCTCCTCGTCGTCGAGCACCAGCGGCGGCAGCGCCTTGCCGGCCACCAGCCGGTAGCCGCCGTCCGCGCCGAAGGTCGCCTGCACGGGATAGCCGAGCTCCCGCAGGCGGTCGATGTCCCGCCGGATGGTGCGCCGGGAGACCCCGAGCCGTTCGGCCAGCTCGCCGCCGGGCCACTCGCGGGGCGTCTGGAGGAGGGAGAGGAGCGTCAGGAGCCGGGCGGGGGTGTCCGTCGTCATGGATCCGAGGATGCCCCGGAACTAGGACACGAACTGTCCTACACGGCCCATAGCGTCGGGACATGACCTCCACCGAGACCCCGCACGCACCGCAGCCCGTCGCGGGCGACCGCCGCCGCTGGTTCGCCCTGGCGATCGTGATGACCGCGGCCTTCATGGACCTCGTCGACGTCACGATCGTCAACATCGCGATCCCGTCGATCCAGCGCGACGAGGGCGCCACCTTCAGCCAGATCCAGTGGATCACCGCGGGATACGCGCTGGCCTTCGCCGCCGGACTCGTCACCGGCGGCCGGCTCGGCGACATCCACGGCCGCAAGCGGGTCTTCCTCGTCGGCGTCGGCGGCTTCACCCTCGCCTCCGCGCTGTGCGGACTCGCCGTGAACCCGGAGATGCTGGTCGCCTCCCGCATCCTGCAGGGCGCCACGGCGGCGCTGATGGTGCCGCAGGTGCTGTCGATCGTGCACGCGACCTTCCCGGCGCACGAACGCGGCAAGGTGTTCGGGCTGTTCGGCGCGATCGTCGGCCTGGGCGCGGTCTCCGGGCCACTGCTCGGCGCACTGCTGACGGAGTGGAACCTGTTCGGGCTCGGGTGGCGGCCGATCTTCCTGATCAACCTGCCGGTCGGCGTCGCGGCCCTCGTCCTCGGCGGCCGCTTCATCACCGAGTCGAAGGCCCCGCGCGCCCTGAAGCTGGACCTCGTCGGCGTCGCGCTGGTGACGCTGGGCCTGCTGATGCTGCTCTACCCGCTCACCCGCGGCCGTGAACTGGGCTGGCCGCTGTGGGGGTACGTGTCGATGGCCGGCGCGCTCGTGGTCTTCGCGGCGCTGGTGGCGTACGAGCGGGCCAAGGGCGGGCGGGACGGCTCCCCGCTGATCGAGCTGTCGCTGTTCAGGGTGAAGAGCTTCGCGGCGGGCATCGCGGTGCAGACGGTGTTCGGCATCGGGCTCGGGATCTTCTTCCTGGTCTGGACGCTGTACCTGCAGATCGGCCTGGGCTGGAGCGAACTGCGGGCCGGGCTGACCGGTGTGCCCTTCTCCGTCGCCGTCTCCGCGGCGGCCGGGGTGTCGGTGCAGACGCTGGTCCCGCGCTACGGCCGCAAGGTGCTCCAGGCGGGCGCCCTGGTGATGGCGGCCGGCGTGCTCCTCTACCTCTGGGAGGCCGAGCGGTACGGCCTGTCCGTCACCTCCTGGCAGATGGCCCTCCCGCTCGTGGTCATGGGCGTCGGCATGGGCCTGATCGTCGCCCCGCTGACCGACGCGGTGCTGTCCGAGGTGCCGCGTGAGCACGCCGGGTCGGCGTCGGGCCTGATCAACACCGTGCAGCAGATGGGCAACGCGCTGGGCCTCGGCCTGGTGTCGGTGGTGTTCTTCGGCGTGATCGACGAGCGGCTCGCCCCGGCGGAGGTCGGCCCGGCGTTCGTGGACGGCTTCCAGCACGCGCTGGGCTGGGTGGCCGCGGTGATGGGCCTGATCTTCCTGCTGATGTTCGCCCTGCCGAAGCGTCCGGCGCAGCACGTGGAGGGGGACGGGACCGGGGACGGGGCCGTCCCGGCGGTGGGACAGGAGCGCGAGCGCGAGCTCGTGTCCTGAGCCCGCGTCCTCACCGGCGGAAGGGTCCGGCACCCCTGCGGAGTCACGGGGTGCCGGGCCCTTCCGGCGTGAGCGGGCCCTTCCGGCGTGAGCGGGCCCTTCCGGCGTGAGCGGGCCCTTCCGGCGTGAGTGACAGGAAGAGCAGACACAATCGGACGCCCGTTCATGTCCGGACGGGCCGTTCTCTGTTTACTTCCCGGGCATTCGGGCGTACTCTCCGAGTAAAGCAACACGTTCGGGCATGGTCGGAGGCAAGCGGACATGTACGCGCCGGAGCGCCAGCAGGAGATTCTGCGGCTCGCCCGCGACGGCGGCCGGGTGGACGTGGTCTCGCTGGCCGACCACTTCCAGGTGACGGCCGAGACGATCCGCCGGGACCTGAAGGCCCTCGACCGCGCGGGCCTGGTCCGCCGGGTGCACGGCGGGGCCATCCCCGCCGGGCGCCTCGACTTCGAACCGGACCTCGCCGAGCGCGAGACGACCGCGGCCGACGAGAAGGACCGCATCGCCAGGACCGCCCTCGCCGAACTCCCCGGCGAGGGCACGGTGATCGTCGACGCCGGATCCACGGTGGCGCGGCTGGCCGCCTCCTTCCCGGTGGAGCTCTCCCTCACCGTCGTCACCCACAGCCTGCCCGTCGCGGCCCGCCTCGCCGACCACCCCGGCATCCAGCTCCACCTCGTCGGGGGCCGCGTACGGCACCGCACCCGCGCCGCCGTCGACGCCTGGGCGCTGCGCGCGTACGGCGAGATCCGCGCGGACGTGCTGTTCGTGGCCGCCAACGGTTTCTCCCCCGGGTACGGCCTGACCACCCCCGACCTCGCCGAGGCCGCGGTGAAGCGCGCGGCGATGGCCGCCGCCCGCCGCGTGGTGCTGCTCGCCGACTCCTCCAAGCACGGTCAGGAGCACTTCGCCCGCTTCGGCGACCTGAGCGACGTCGACCTGCTGATCACCGACAGCGGGCTGAGCCCGGAAGACGCCGCCGCGATCGAGCGCGGCGGCACGGAAGTGGTACGCGCATGATCCTCACCGTCACCCCCAACCCCTCCCTGGACCGCACCTACGAGGTGCCCTCGCTGGACCGCGGCGAGGTCGTCCGGGCCAGCGGCGAACGCGTGGACCCGGGCGGCAAGGGGGTCAACGTCTCGCGCGCCGTCGCGGCGGCGGGCCGGCGCACGGTGGCCGTCCTGCCCCTGGGCGGCGCACCGGGCGCCCTGGTCGCCGATCTCCTCGACGCCCAGGGCATCGAGGTGGCGCCGGTCCCGGTCGCCGGGGCCACCCGTTCCAACATCGCGCTCGCCGAGGCGGACGGCGTCCTGACGAAGATCAACGCGCCCGGCCCGGAACTGACCGCGGCCGAGCAGGAACTGCTCCTGGAGACGGTGCGGCGGCAGTCGCGGGGCGCGGCCTGGATCGCCTGCTGCGGCAGCCTGCCGCGGGGCCTCGCGCCCTCCTGGTACGCCGACCTCGTCGCGCGGGCCCACGCCGCCGGCGTGCGCATCGCCCTGGACACCTCCGGACCGGCGCTGCTCGCGGCCCTGCGGGAGCGGCCCGACGTGGTGAAGCCGAACGCCGAGGAACTCGCCGGGGCCGTGGGGCGCCCGCTGACCACCGTGGGCGACGCGCTGAAGGCCGCCGAGGAACTGCGCGCGACGGGCGCGGCGGCCGTCCTCGCCAGTCTGGGGGCCGACGGGCAGCTGCTCGTGGCCGAGGACGGCGCCTGGTTCGGCACCGCGCGGGTGGACACCGTCCGCAGCAACGTGGGCGCGGGCGACTCCTCGCTGGCCGGCTTCCTCGTCGCCGGCGGACGCGGACCGGACGCGCTCGCCTCCGCGGTCGCGCACGGAGCGGCGGCCGTCCGACTGCCCGGCAGCGTGATGCCGACACCGGACGACCTGGACCCGGCCGCGGTGACCGTCACGGCGGACGTGCCGGTGGACCGCGTACTGAAGGAGCCGGTGTCGTGAACGCCCGTGAGATCCCCTCCCCCGCCTTCTTCCCCTTCTCCCTTCCCGTCACCCCCCACCGCACCCCCGTCCCCTCTTCCGCCCACCCCGCTGCACGGGCGATACGCGTGCGAAGGAGCCCGCGATGAGCGACATGATCACCGCGGACCTGGTCGACCTCGACCTGTCCGCCGACACCAAGGAAGCGGCGGCGCGCGCCCTCGCCGCACGCATGGTGGCCCTGGGCCGGGTGACCGACCTGGAGGGCTTCCTCGCCGACGTCGCCGCCCGCGAGGCCCAGATGCCGACCGGCCTCGACGGAGGCATCGGCATCCCGCACTGCCGCAGCGAGCACGTCACCGAGCCGACGCTCGCCTTCGGGCGCAGCGCCGCCGGGATCGACTTCGGCGCGGCGGACGGCCCCGCCGACCTGATCTTCCTCATCGCCGCACCGGCCGGTGCCGACGACGCCCATCTGACGATCCTGTCGTCGCTGGCCCGGCAGCTGATGAACACCGAGTTCACCGACGCGCTCAGGGCGGTGGACGACGCGTCGGCCGCGGCGGCGCTCATCCGCGGGGACGAGCCGCCCGCGGCCGGCGGAAGCACCGCCGCGGACGCGGCGGCGACGCCGGCGACAGCGGCCGGGAACGACTCCGGCTCGGGCCCGGGCTCCGACACGGGCCCGGGCTCCGACACGGGCCCGGGCTCCGACACGGGCTCGGACTCGGACCCGGGCTCCGGATCCGCAGACTCCGTGGCGGCACCGGCGGCGGCCTCCGCCGGTGCCGTCACGGGCACCGGCGACGCCGGGACCGGTGCGGACCGCCCGTTCCGGATCGTCGCCGTCACCTCCTGCCCCACCGGCATCGCCCACACCTACATGGCGGCCGAGTCACTGGAGAACGCCGGACGGGAGGCGGGCGTCGAGGTCGTCGTCGAGACGCAGGGCTCGGCCGGGTTCACCCGGCTCGACCCGGCCGTGATCGCGGCGGCGGACGGCGTGATCCTCGCCCACGACGTCCCCGTACGGGAGAAGGACCGCTTCGCGGGCAAGCCGACCGTCGACACCGGGGTCAAGGCGGCCATCAACCGCCCCGCCGAACTGATCACCGAGGTCCGCGGCAGGGCCGAACGCGGCGAGAGCACCGCGGCCGCCGCGACCGACGCGTCCGGCGGTACGCCCGTGGAGCGCACCGGCGGATCCGGCGAGGGCTACGGCACCAAGCTGCGCACCTGGCTCATGTCCGGCGTCAGCTACATGGTCCCGTTCGTCGCGGCGGGCGGCCTCCTCATCGCCCTCGGCTTCGCGATCGGCGGCTACGAGATCAACAAGGCGCCGTCGGTCATGGACCACTTCGTGTGGACCCAGGCCGACAGCTGGGGCGCCCTGCTCTTCCAGATCGGCGGCGTCGCCTTCGGCTTCCTCGTCCCGGTCCTGGCCGGCTACATCGCCTACGGCATGGCCGACCGGCCCGGCCTCGTCCCCGGCTTCGTCGGCGGCGCGATCTCGCTCACCGTCAACGCCGGCTTCCTCGGCGGCCTCGCGGCCGGCCTGCTCGCCGGTGGCGTGGTGCTCGCGATCCAGAAGGCGCGCATCCCGACGGCGCTGCGCGGCATCATGCCGGTGGTGGTGATCCCGCTGATCTCCTCGGCGGTCGTCGGCTTCCTGATGTTCGTGGTCATCGGCAAGCCCATCGCCGAGGCGCAGAAGGCCATGACCGACTGGCTGAACGGCCTCAGCGGCGCCAACGCCGTCCTGCTCGGCGCCCTGCTCGGCCTGATGATGTGCTTCGACCTCGGCGGCCCCCTCAACAAGGTCGCGTACACCTTCGCCACGGCCGGTATCGCCGTCGCGAGCCCCAGCGACTCCGCGATGAAGATCATGGCCGCGGTGATGGCGGCCGGCATGGTCCCGCCGCTGGCGATGGCCCTGGCCACCACGGTCCGCGGCAAGCTCTTCGACCGGACCGAGCGGGAGAACGGCAAGGCCGCCTGGGTGCTGGGCGCCTCCTTCATCTCCGAGGGCGCGATCCCGTTCGCCGCCGCCGACCCGCTGCGCGTGATCCCCGCCTCGATGGCGGGCGGCGCGGTCACCGGCGCCCTGTCCATGGCCTTCGGCGCCACGCTGCGCGCCCCGCACGGCGGCGTCTTCGTGGTCCCGCTGATCGGCAACCCGCTCCTCTACCTGGTCGCCATCGCCGCGGGCGTCTGCGTCACGGCGGCCCTGGTGCTCGTCCTGAAGGGCCTGCGCAAGCCGGCCGCGGGAGCGGGCACGGCCGGTCCCGGCGAGGGCGCACCGGCCTCACCGGCGCAGGCGGAGCAGCCGGTGGCCGCGTAGGGCGTCCCGACGGAGCGACGGCGGATTGCTCCTTTGGGGGCATGTGGGCGATTCATGCCGACTGCGAGATAGATCACTCTCCTCACGGTCCGGGGTCACGACCCCGGACCGTGGTGTGTACTGGGGCGCATGTCTGAGCACGACACGATCCTGAGGACGACGGGCACCGCCGCCCTCACCCTGGTGGCCGTGGCCTGCGTGGCGGGCCTGGCGGAGGCGCTGCGGCGCGGACGCGGACGTGCGCGCGCCGAGGCCGCCCGACGGCACGGACACCACGGACACGGACGCCACGGAAGCGCACCGGTCCCCGCGACTCCGGCGCCCCCGGCGGTTCCGGTGATACCGAGACAGCGGCAGACGGGTCCGCGCGCGGAGACGGTGCGGCTCACCCCGGCGGAACGCGACGCGTTCGCGGGGCTGGTGCGGCGCTTCGGCGAGAGCGGCTGAGCGTCTCCGCCCGCACCGTCAGGGAACCTGCGCCGCCCGCCGCTCCATCGCGTCCCGGGCCGCGTCCTCGTCGACGTACACCTCGCACATGTGCCGTCCGTCCGGCGTGGCCGTGTGCTCGACCTCCCACAGGGAGACCTCCCTGCCGTCACGCAGCAGGAACGCGTGCTCGTAGAGCGAGAAGCACAGCGCCGAGCGCCTTGCTTGGGACGGACGGCCGAAGGCCTGCGTGATCTGGTACGCGAACGCCGTGGCCAGCAGCTCGGCCGTCTCCGGACCCGGCCGGTCGAGGTTCTCCGCGCGCCGCAGTAAGCGGCGCGCGTGATCCGCCGAGCCGTCGGGTACGTACACGTGCCGGGGCGCGGGCACCGGGGGGAGCTGCACCGTCACCGGCAGCTCGAAGTCCGGGGCGTCCGGCGGCAGCGGCAGCCGGGAGGTGGCGGTGCGCAGCTCCTCCTCGTCGACGTACAGCTCGTGCTGCGGCTCGCTGCCCGGCGCGGTGTTGTGGACGAGCTCCCAGAGCGTGAGCGCGGAGCCGTCGGCGAGCAGCCAGGTGTGCCGGTACGTCTCCCGGTGCAGTCCCGCGCTGTGGTGCGCGGAGTGCAGCGAACCGTCGTGCGCGAGCGCGCAGTCCAGCCGCCGCATCGTCTCGTCCGGCAGCTCGAAGGAGTTCAGGGCGCGGCCGAGGAGTCGCGCGAGGTGCTCCTCCGGAGACTCGGGCGAGTCGGGTGCTTCGTACGCTGCCGTCTCGTACGGAACGCTCAAGGTTTCTCCCGGCGTCGCTGCATGTCACCTTGTGGGTGCATACCGTAGCCCTTCGGCCGGACATCATGTCCGGGAACCGAGAAAACGTACGGAGACAAAACGAGCGGGCCGCGTGAAAGATTCCCACGCGGCCCGAACCGGCCCCCCGAAGAGCCCGCTCAGCCGGTACGCCGTCACCGGCCGCTCAGACGGCGCTGCCCGCCACCCACTGGCTCCACTCCATGTTCCAGCCGTTGAGGCCGTTGTCCGGCGCCACCGTGCTGTCGGGGGAGTTCTTCACGATCACGACGTCCCCGAGCAGGGAGTTGTCGTAGAACCACTTGCCGGGGGTGTCGCCCCGGGCGCCCTGCACGTCCTGCAGACCGACGCAGCCGTGGCTGGTGCCCTGTCGGCCGAAGGGCGGATTGCCCTTGTTGTACCAGTAGTTGCCGTGGATGAAGGTGCCGGACCTGGTCAGCCGCATCGCGTGCGGCACGTCCGGGATGTCGTACTCGGAGCCCAGCCCGACCGTCTGGCTGTTCATCCGGGTCTCGGTGAACTTCTGGGAGATCACCATCTGCCCGTTGTACGTGGTGTGCTGCGCGTCGCCCGCCGAGATCGGGACGGACCTGATCGTCCTCCCGTCCCGCACGACCGTCATGGTCTGGGTGGCGGCGTCGACCGTGGAGACCTGTGAACGCCCGACGGTGAAGGTCACCGTCTTCTTCTGCACCCCGTGGACGCCGTTCGCGCCCTCGACGCCGTCCAGGTCGATCCTCATCGTGACCTTGGAGCCGGCCTTCCAGTACTCCTGGGGCCGGAAGTCCAGCCGCTGTGCGTCGAACCAGTGCCCGACCACCTTCTGCCCGCTGCTGGAGGTGACGGTGATGCGCGACTGCACGGCCTTCTTGTCGGTGATGGCCTTGTCGAAGGTGAACGACACCGGCATCCCCACCCCGACCGTGGTGCCGTCGTCCGGCGTGTACGTGCCGATGAAGCTGTTCGCCGGGGTGACGGTGGTGAAGGTGGAATCGGCCGCCGAGGTACGGCCGTCGCCGTTCTCCGCCGCCGCCGATATCCGGTACTTCGTCCCGCGCTCCAGCTGCTCCTTCGGCTTCCAGGCGCGCCCGTCGGCGGAGAGCGAACCCGGTACCGCCTCTCCCGTCTCCGCCACCGTCATCCTCACCTCCGTCAGTCGGCCGCCGCTGACCTTCACCCCGGTGGTGTTGATGGACGCACCGGTCGAACCGTCCTTCGCCGAGATGGCTATCTCCGCGACGGACGTCTTCGCGGAGCCCTTGCCGCTCTTGCCGTCGTCCTCCCCACCGGCGTTCGCGCTGCCGCTGCACGCGGTGAGGGTGAAGGTGCCGACCACCAGGGCGGCACAGGCCACCAGTGCGCGCCGCGCTGCAATGTCCGGCGTTGTCACGGGCTGCTCCAGGTTCGAGTGATGTGGGTGATCCGCTCCGATTACGTGAGGGAAGAGGGGAGTGACCCCCACCTGGGTTCCACCGACCGCCGTGAACGGCTGCACGGTGACAGAACCGGGACAATCGCCTGCTCGGAACCCGGAGCCGGGAGGAGACCCGCCGGGGGCGGGGCCCGCCCCCGCCCCCTCCCCGCCCCTCCCGGCCCCACCCGTCAACCCGTGCCGTACAGCTCCCCGTACGACGGCCACGATCCGCCCGGGCCGTCCACCGACCCGGCGGCGCGCACCGCCCGTACGATCGCGCGGGTCACCAGGTCCGCGCCCGTCGCGAGGACGTCGTTCAGGGCGAGGGGGTCCGCCGCGTCGAGCGGGCGCGCCCCCGTGGCGAGGGCGAACACCGTGTCGCCGTCGTTGAGCAGGTGCACCGGGCGTACGGCGCGCGCGATGCCGTCGTGCGCGGTGCCGGCCAGCTTCTGTGCCTGTGCCTTGGACAGGTCCGCGTCGGTCGCGACCACCGCGAGCGTGGTGTTGAGCGGGGGCCGCACGTTCCGCCCGGACAGCTCCGCGAGCCGCCGCAGCGCGGCCTCGTGCACCCGCGCCTCCGGGTAGCGCACCCGTCCCTGGAACAACTCCCCGTACAGCACCCCCGTTTCCGGATCCACCGCCGACCCCGCCGCGTTGGCCACCACCAGCGCGGCCACGGTGATCCCGGACTCCAGCACCGTGCTCGCGGTGCCGATCCCGCCCTTCACCGGCCCGACCGTGGCCCCCGTGCCGGCACCCACGCACCCCTGCGGTACCCGTGCCCCCGGTCCGCTCGCCGCGGCCGCCTCGACCGCGGCCCGACCGGTGGCCGCGTCGGGCCGGGCCCGGAAGTCGCCGCCCCGGCCCAGATCGAAGACACAGGCGGCCGGTACGACCGGCACCACGTGCGCGGGATCCGGCCCGACGCGCACTCCGCGCCCCCGCTCCTCCAGCCAGGCCATCACCCCGGACGCCGCGTCGAGCCCGTAGGCGCTGCCCCCGGTCAGCACGATCGCCTCGACCTTCCGCACGACGTTGCGCGGATCGAGCGCGTCGGTCTCCTTCGTGCCGGGGCCACCGCCGCGCACGTCCACCGCGGCCACCGCCCCGCCCTCCGGCGCGAGTACGACCGTGGTGCCGGTGAGCCACCCGCCGCCGGTGCGCGTCGCGTGCCCCACGCGCACGCCGGCCACATCTGTCAGAGCGTCATGTGCCATGGCGCCAGTGTCGTCCAGTCACCGCGTCGACCCGGCGTCCCCGGCCGGCAGGAGAACGGACGGGGACCGATGAGTTCTTCCGCCGCCCGGGGTCTGTCATGGCGGACGATGTCCAGCAGCCGTGGAACCGGCCGGCACGAGCATCGGCCGGACCGGCTGGGAACCAGCCACGAGACACCGGGAGACCTCAGTATGCGCACCCTGATCAGCACCGCCTTCGTCTCGCTCGACGGCGTCGTGGAAGCCCCTGGTGGCGAGCCCGGTTACCGGAACTCGGGGTGGACGTTCAAGGACGTGGAGTTCCTCCCGGAGGCGTACGAGATCAAGGACCGGGAGCAGAAGGAAGCCACCGCGATGTTGCTGGGCCGCGTCAGCTACGAGGCGTTCAGCCCGGTCTGGCCGGGCATGGAGGAGTTCGCCGACTACAAGGTGATGCCGAAGTACGTCGTGTCGACCACCCTCACCGAGGACGCCCTGGCCCCCGACTGGGGTGAGACCACGATCCTGCGCTCGCTCGACGAGGTCGCCGCGCTGAAGGAGACCGAGGGCGGCCCGATCATCGTCCACGGCAGCGCCACCCTCAACCGGAACCTGTCGGACGCCGGCCTGATCGACCGTTACCACCTGCTCGTCTTCCCGCTCCTGCTCGGCGCGGGCAAGCGTCTGTTCAGCGGCACGGACAAGGACGCCCAGAAGCTGAAGCTCGTCGAGCACGAGGCGTACGCCAACGGCATCCAGAAGAACGTCTTCGACGTCGTCCGCTGACGACGCTCCGGCGCCTCCCGGCCTGCCGCGGCGCGGTGTGACCGCGCCGCGGGGCCGCCCGGGCCGCCGCCTGCCGATCCGGGCCGGCCGCCCGACGGGGAGCCGTACCCTGGAGCCATGAGCACCGCCCCCGAGCCCCGGCCGCGCGAGCCGAAGCCCGCGCTGGTCTTCGACGACCCGCTGGACCAGCAGTCCCCGGACGACACGGACCGCGGGTGGGGCGAGCGCCCGTCCGGTGACAGCGTCTCCGACCTGAAGCGCTTCCTCGACGAGAAGCCGCCCCACCACCTCTGACCCGCCCTCCGACGGAGCGCCCTACCGCTCGCCGTGGCCCGGGCCGCGCTGCGACACGAGGGCGTCGCGGATCTCCTTGAGCACTTCCAGCTCGGACACCTCGACGACCTCCTCCGCGCCCTCCTTCGCCTTCCTGCGGGCCTCCAGACGGGCCAGGTACTTCGCCATGGGCAGGACCATCAGGAAGTAGACGACCGCCGCGGTGATCAGGAACTGCAGCGTCGCGCCGAGGACGGAACCCCACAGGATCCGCACGCCCGTCGCGGCGTCCCCGGTGCCCTCGCACGGACCCTTCAGGCACGAGCTGTAGCTGTCCAGGTCCTTGGTGCCGAACGCACCCACCAGCGGATTGATGACGCCCTTCACGACCGCGTTGACGATGTTGGTGAAGGCGGCGCCGATGACCACCGCCACGGCCAGGTCGACGACGTTCCCGCGCATCAGGAAGGCCTTGAAGCCCTGCCAGACGCTCGTCCTCTCCTTGTCGCTCACTTCGGGGTCCCATTTCTCGTGCGTAAGGTGCGGAAGAAAACGCTCCGCAACCTACGTCACGGCGGTGCCGGCCTGTCCAGCCGCGCCGCGTCAGCACAGGGCCACCGCCAGCCGCGCCGTGGCGCTCGCGCCGACCAGTTCGGCCGCGGTGGAGCGCGGTACCGACAGCACCACCAGGGCCCCGCCGTCGCCCGCGTCCCCCGGCGGTTCCGGCACCTCGGCCACCCGCGCCCCGCGCGCGATCACGCGGGCCGTACCGCCGGACACCGTCTCCTCGGCGGCGATCACGTCCACCCGGTCGCCCGGCCGCAGCAGCCGTACCGCGGCCGCGTCGGCGATCCGCACCGGTGCCGTGACCGTCTCCCCCGCCCGCCGGGTCCGTACCGGACGGTCCCCGGTGGCCGCCGAGGTCGCGCGGGCGGACGCGGAGCCGCCGGGATGCCCGCGGGACCGGTCGGTGTCCCGGGGGCCCGCCGCCACGAGTGCCGCCGCCGTGACCGCGAGGCCGACCGCCACGGCCCGCCTCCGGTGCCGGGCGAGCCGGCCCGGGTGCAGCAGACCGCCGCGCACCCGCACGGGGGCGAAGTGCGGCACCTCGCAGCGGGGAGGGACGTCGGCGCCGGGAGGGCGCGGCACCACGGGAGAGGGAGCGGGGGAGGGGGAGTGGGAGGAGGGGAGCGTGGACGGACGGAAGGACACGGGACCACCGCCTGAGACGAGGGATCGGCTTGTGACCCCCACGATGAGGCCCCGCGCCGTGCCCCGCCGGGCCCTGTGGACGCACGGCCGGCCTGTGGACATCTTCCTCACCCGAAGGAGAGGCCCCGCCCGCCGGCCACGCGGCCACGCCGCCCCACGCACTACGGCAGCGCGAACCCCGGGTCCATCCCGCCCAGCGCCGACGCGCACAGGCAGTCCCGCCCGTCCGCCGCCGGCAGTGCGGCCACCGCGTCGAAGAGCACGCCCCGCAGCCGGCCCACGTTGGCGGCGAACACCCGCAGCACCTCGTCGTGGGAGACGCCCTCCCCGGTCTCGGCGCCGGCGTCGAGGTCGGTGACCAGGGTCAGGGAGGTGTAGCAGAGCTCCAGCTCGCGGGCGAGCGCCGCCTCCGGATGGCCGGTCATGCCCACCACCGACCAGCCCTGCGCCCGGTGCCACGACGACTCGGCACGGGTGGAGAAGCGCGGCCCCTCCACCACGACCAGCGTGCCGCCGTCCACCGGCTCCCAGTCCCGGCCGCGCGCCGCCTTCAGCGCGGCCGTGCGCCCGGTGGGGCAGTAGGGGTCGGCCAGGGACACGTGGACCACGTTCGGCACCGTGCCGTCGGGCAGCGGCAGCCCGTCGAAGTACGTGTTCGCCCGGGACTTCGTACGGTCCACGAGCTGGTCCGGCACCAGCAGCGTGCCCGGCCCGTACTCGGGGCGCAGACCGCCCACCGCGCACGGCCCGAGCACCTGGCGCACCCCGACCGACCGGAGCGCCCACAGGTTGGCCCGGTAGTTGATCCGGTGCGGCGGCAGATGGTGGCCGCGCCCGTGCCGGGGGAGGAAGGCGACCCGCCGGCCGGCCACCTCGCCGAGGAAGAGGGAGTCACTGGGGGCACCGTACGGGGTGTCCACCCGGACCTCGGTCACGTCGTCGAGGAAGGAGTAGAAACCGGAGCCGCCGATCACACCGATCTCGGCCGTCGCCATGTTCGCCATGCTCCGCACCCTAACCGCACCCGGGGACGCCGAGGACCCCGTCGCCGGACGGCGACGGGGTCCCGCGACGGGGTCTTGTGGGAATGCGGCCCTACGCGGCGGTGGTGGCGCCGGTCGACGAGCTCGAGCTGGAGCTCGAGCCGGAGTCCGAGGACGACGAGGAAGACGTCGACGACGAGGAGGAGCCCGACGGCTTCGACGACGCCGGGGAGCTGCTCGACGAGGAGCCGCGGCTGTCGTTGCGGTAGAAGCCGGAGCCCTTGAAGACGATGCCGACCGCCGAGAACACCTTCTTCAGGCGACCCTTGCAGCTGGGGCACTCGGTCAGAGCGTCATCGGTGAACTTCTGCACCGCCTCGAGGCCCTCGCCGCACTCGGTGCACTGGTACTGGTAGGTGGGCACTGTCTTCCTCCTGGCACTCTCACTCGATGAGTGCTAACGACGGTCAATACTGACCTATTCCCTGCGTTCAGTCCACTGCGACGGGGGAGCGGTGACCCATGCCACGTGCGACCGTGCGCCCGCGCGGGGCCGGCACCAGCCGTGACCGGAGCGCCAGCAGGGTCGCGAGGGCGAGCACCGTGCCGCCCATCGGCACCAGGAAACCGGCGCCGTCCCAGAGGCGGTCCTCCAGCTGTCCGGCGACCGTGACGGCGGCGGCCTGGCCGAGCGCGACCGCACCGGTCAGCCAGGTGAAGGCCTCGGTGCGGGCGCCGGCCGGGACCAGGCTCTCCACCAGGGTGTAGCCGGTGATCAGGGCCGGCGCGATGCACATGCCGACCAGGAGGCCGAGCCCGCCCAGCAGCAGCGCCGACTGGGCGGTCCACAGGACCGAGGCGGTCAGCGCGAGCGCCGCGTACCCGACGACCAGGCGCCGCTGCGGCGCGGCCTTCCAGGCGATGGCCCCGCAGGCGATGCCGGAGAGCATGTTGCCCGCGGCGAAGACGCCGTACAGGACGCCGTTCAGACCGGGCTCGCCGATCGACTCGGTGAACGCGGCCAGCGAGACCTGCATGCCGCCGAAGACGGAACCGATGCCCAGGAAGGTCACGATCAGCACGCGCACGCCGGGGACGCGCAGGGCGGAGACGTGCTCCACGCGCGCGTGCCCGTCGCCGTCGGCGGCGACCTTCGGCTGCGTGCCCCGCTGGGCGGCGAACAGCAGACCGCCGATCAGGGTCAGCGCGGCCTCGGTGACGAGGCCCGCGGCCGGGTCGACGGCCGTGCACAGGGCGGTGGCCAGCAGCGGCCCGACGACGAAGGTGAACTCGTCGGTGACGGACTCGAAGGCCGCCGCCGTGGTCATCAGCGGGGAGCCCTTGAGCTTCACGCCCCAGCGGGCGCGCACCATGGGTCCGACCTGCGGCACCGAGGCGCCCGTGGGCACGGCGGCGGCGAACAGCGCCCACAGGGGGGCGTCGTTCAGGGCCAGCGCGGTCAGGGCCAGCCCGGACAGGGTGTGCACCAGGACGCCGGGCACGAGGACCGCGCGCTGCCCGTGGCGGTCGGCCAGGCGGCCGCTGTAGGGGGCGAACAGCGCCATGGAGACGCCGGTGACGGCCGCGACGGCGCCGGCCGCGCCGTAGGAGCCGGTGGTGTGCTGCACCAGCAGCACGATGGAGAGGGTCAGCATCGCGAACGGCTGGCGTGCCGCGAAGCCGGGGAGCAGGAAGGTCCAGGCGCCGCGTGTGCGCAGCAGCTGTCCGTATCCCGGGCGGGAGGTGGCCGCCGAGTCCTTCGACGGGGTGACCGTGGATGCCACGGCCCGTGCCTTTCTGCCGCCTGGTAGCGCGGCCCGCACGGGTCGGGCGGGTGCGCCGAGAGCTGTCCTCTTGCGCTGACTGCGGTAGATACCGGTGCCACAGCTCGGGGCGTTCCGGCCGCCATACGGTCGCGCCAGCTCTGCGTCAGGCAGAGTTGGTTCGATCAGGTCATCTGGGTGTCGCGTGCATCATACAGGGATCAATGGCCCGCGCACCTGTGAAAGCGAGCACCACGGGGTGCGTACGCCTGCGATCGAGGGGGATCCGGCGCAACGCACCCCTTTCGCGTCAGCGCTCCGGCTGTGCGTCGTCGGTGCCCAGCCAGCCGGCCAGCTTGCCGCCGCGGCCCACCGCGCGCAGGCGCCGTTCGGCGGCGTCCCGCACCGGGTCGGTGGCGACGACGAGCAGCTCGTCCCCGCGCCGCAGCACCGTCGTGGGCAGCGGGACGAACGACTCCCCTCCGCGCACGACGAGGGTGACGGCGGCCCCGGCGGGCAGCCGCAGCTCGGCGACCTCCACCCCGTGCATCCTCGAGCCGGCCGGGATGACGACCGACAGCAGGTGCCCGCGCAACCGCTCCAGGGGCGCCGACTCGATGCCGAGGTCGGCGGCCTCGGTGCTCCGGCCCAGGTGCAGCGTCCGGGCCAGCCAGGGCAGCGTCGGGCCCTGCACGAGGGTGTAGACGACGACCAGCACGAAGACGATGTTGAAGATCCTCTCGCTGCCCGCGACGCCCTCCACCATCGGGATCGTCGCCAGGATGATGGGCACGGCGCCGCGCAGTCCCGCCCACGACATCAGCGCCTGCTCCTGCCAGGGCACCCGGAACGGCACCAGGCACAGCACGACGCTCAGCGGGCGGGCCACCATGGTGAGCGCCAGCCCGATGACCAGCGCCGGCACGATGTCGTCGCCCAGCTCGTGCGGGGTGACCAGCAGGCCGAGCAGGACGAACATGCCGATCTGGGCGAGCCAGCCGAGCCCTTCGGCGAAGCCGCGCGTGGCGGGCCAGTGCGGCAGCTTGGCGTTGCCCAGCACCATCGAGGCGAGGTAGACGGCGAGGAAGCCGCTGCCGTGGGCGATGGCGCCCGCCGCGTAGGCGGCGACGGCGATGGCCATGACGGCGATCGGGTAGAGACCGGAGGCGGGCAGCGCCACGTGCCGCAGTCCCCAGGCGCCCAGCCAGCCCACCGCGAGCCCGATGGCGGCACCGATGGCCAGCTCCAGCGCTATCTCGCCGATCAGCACGTACCAGTGCTCGACCGGACCGGCCGTGGAGAAGGCGACGACCAGGATGACGACGGGGGCGTCGTTGAAGCCGGACTCGGCCTCCAGGGTTCCCGTCACGCGCGTGGGGAGGGGGATCCTCCGCAGCACCGAGAACACGGCCGCCGCGTCGGTCGAGGACACCACCGCGCCGATGATGAGCGCCTGCCGCCATTCCAGCCCGGTCAGGAAGTGCGCGGCCGCCGCCGTGACCCCGACGCTCACCGCGACACCGGCCAGTGCGAGCGCGGAGGCGGCGGGCAGGGCCGGTCTGATCTCGGTCCACTTGGTGCCCAGACCACCCTCGGCCAGGATCACGACCAGGGCCGCGTATCCGATGACCTGCGTCAGCTCGGCGTTGTCGAAGTGGATGTCGCCGATGCCGTCCTGGCCCATGGCGATGCCGATGCCCAGGTAGACGAGCAGGCTGGGGAGCCCGCTGCGCGAGGAGATCCGGACCGCTGCGACGGCGACGAGCAGGACGATCGAGCAGACGAGCAGGAGCTGGTTGAGGTGGTGGACAGTCAGCGGCCGTTCCCTTCCCTGGCCCATGCGCACCCGCGCGTGAGCTCACGAACATCGCTTGTGATCCGCCGCTCCCGCGGCAAACTACTTCGTTACCTTACCTAACTCTTGACGCGTTCTTGACGCTCGCCGGGGCAAGATCGAACGTCCGTCCGGGCCGGTTCGCGACTCCGCGTCAAGGACTGCGGGGCCCTGCGCCTATCGTTGCTCCAGCGCTCAGTTAAAAGCACAGCCCGACCTGCCGCTCGCGTTAGGACAGCAAGGACAGCGATGCCCACCGACACCACCGCCTCCACGGGTCAGCAGGCCACCGCCTCCACGGGTCGGCAGGCCGGCGAGTCCGGCAAGAAGAACAAGAAGAGAGGGCGTAAAGCCCGCCTGGTCGCGTTCGTCCTGGTGCTGGCCCTGATCGGCGGTGTCGCCTACGGGGCGTACTGGTCCGTCAGCACCGTGCGCGCCTCCTTCCCGCAGACCACGGGCTCGATCAAGCTCCAGGGCCTGTCGGGGCCCGTCGACGTCAAACGCGACGGCCACGGCATCCCGCAGATCTACGCCTCCTCCGACGAGGACCTGTTCATGGCGCAGGGCTACGTCCAGGCGCAGGACCGGTTCTACGAGATGGACGTGCGCCGGCACATGACCTCCGGGCGCCTGTCGGAGATGTTCGGCGGGAGCCAGGTCGACACCGACGAGTTCCTGCGCACCCTGGGCTGGGACCGGGTCGCGAAGGAGGAGTACGAGAAGAAGCTCTCCCCCGCCACGAAGAAGTACCTCCAGGCGTACGCCGAGGGCGTCAACGCCTACCTGGAGGGCAAGGAGGGCAAGGAGATCTCCCTGGAGTACGCGGCGCTGGGCTTCGTCAACGACTACAAGCCCGAGCCGTGGACCCCGGTCGACTCGGTGGCCTGGCTGAAGGCGATGGCCTGGGACCTGCGCGGCAACATGCAGGACGAGATCGACCGCGCCCTGATGACCAGCCGCCTCGGCCCGCAGCAGATCGCCGACCTGTACCCGGCGTACCCGTACGGCCGGAACAAGCCGGTGGTCCAGGAGGGCCAGTACAACGAGTTCACCGGGACCTACGAGCAGGGCGAGGACACCGGAGGCACGGGCACGGGCATAGGGACCGGCACAGGGACCGGCACCGGCACGGGCACAGGGACCGGCACCGGCACCGGCACCGGCACGGGCACAGGGACCGGCACGGGCACCGGCACCGGCGGCGCCGCCCTGGAGAGCCAGCTGGCCGGTCTCCAGCAGGTCCTGGAGGACCTCCCCACCGCCGTCGGCGTCAACGGAGACGGCATCGGCTCCAACTCCTGGGTGGTCTCCGGCGACCACACCATCACCGGCAAGCCGCTGCTCGCCAACGACCCGCACCTGTCGGCCTCGCTGCCGTCCGTCTGGTACCAGATGGGCCTGCACTGCCGCGAGGTCTCCGCCGAGTGCCAGTACGACGTCGCCGGCTACACCTTCGCCGGCCTGCCCGGGGTGATAATCGGCCACAACCAGGACATCGCCTGGGGCCTGACCAACTCCGGCGTCGACGTCACCGACCTCTACCTGGAGAAGATCACCGGCGACGGCTACCAGTACGGCGACAAGGTGGTCCCGTTCAAGACCCGCGAGGAGACCATCCGGGTCGCCGGCGGCAAGGCGCAGAAGATCGTCGTCCGCGAGACCGGCAACGGTCCCCTGCTCTCCGACCGCTCCGACGAACTCGTCAGGACCGGCAAGAAGGCCACCGTCGACAGCGCCGCCCCCGACCGGGGCGACGGCTACGGCGTCGCGCTGCGCTGGACCGCGCTGGACCCGGGCCGCACCATGGACTCCGTCTTCGCCATCAACCGCGCGAAGGACTGGGACGACTTCCGTGAGGCGGCCACCCTCTTCGAGGTGCCCTCGCAGAACCTCGTCTACGCGGACACCGAGGGCCACATCGGCTACACGCTGCCCGGGAAGATCCCCGTCCGCGCGGAGGGCCACGACGGTTCCGTCCCGGCGCCCGGCTGGGACCCCGACTACAAGTGGGCCGACTGGGTCGACCAGGACGCGCTGCCCTACGAGTACGACCCGGAGCGCGGTTACATCGTCACCGCCAACCAGGCCGTCGTCGGCAAGGACTACCCCTACACGCTGACCACCGACTGGGGCTACGGCGCCCGCAGCCAGCGGATCAACGACCTGATCCAGTCGAAGATCAAGGACGGCGGCAAGATCTCCACCGACGACATGCGGCAGATGCAGCTCGACAACTCCAGCTCCATCGCCAAGCTGCTGGTGCCCGAGCTCCTCAAGATCGACGTCGACGACAAGGACGTCCGCGAGGCGCAGAAGCTGCTGGAGGGCTGGGACTACACCCAGACCGCCGACTCGGCGGCCGCCGCCTACTTCAACTCCGTGTGGCGCAACATCCTCAAGCTCGCCTTCGGCAACAAGCTGCCCAAGGAGCTGCGGCCCAAGGGCCAGTGCCTGTGGGTCGAGCCGGTCAACACCACCGGGCCCGCGGACGAGGCCGACAAGCAGCGCGAGTGCGGGCAGCGCGACGCCGACCAGGCGCAGCCCGACGGCGGCGACCGCTGGTTCGAGGTGGTCCGCAAGCTGATGGACGACGAGGACAGCGACTGGTGGAAGACCTCCAAGGCGGGCACCCGCCCCGGCGCGGACAACCGTGACGAGCTGTTCAAGCGCGCCATGATCGACGCCCGCTGGGAGCTGACCGCCAAGCTCGGCAAGGACATCGACACCTGGAGCTGGGGCCGGCTGCACCGCCTGTTCCTGAAGAACCAGACGCTCGGCACCGAGGGTCCCGGCTTCCTGCAGTACGCCCTCAACCGCGGCCCGTGGAAGCTCGGCGGCGGCGAGGCGACGGTCAACGCGACCGGCTGGAACGCGGCCGGCGGCTACGACGTCGTGTGGGTGCCGTCCATGCGGATGGTGGTCAACCTCGGCGACCTCGACAAGTCCCGGTGGATCAACCTCACCGGCGCCTCCGGGCACGCCTACAGCGCCCACTACGTCGACCAGACGGACAAGTGGGCCGAGGGCGAACTGCTGGAGTGGTCGTTCTCGGAGAAGGCGGTCGAGGAGAGCACCGGCGACACCCTGCTGCTCGAACCCTGACCCGGCACGCCCGGCACACGGAAAGCGGCCTCCACACGTACGTGGAGGCCGCTTTCCGTGTGCCGGGTCTTCAGTCCGGGTGCCCGGGCTCAGACGCCCACCGGAAACGCCGTGCCCCCGACGGTGTCACCACCGCGTGCACCGGCCGGTCGTGCGGCTCGGCGGGGACGCGCTCGACGACCTCGGAGTCGTACAGCAGCACCACCAGCGCCGGGTGCGCGCCCGCGCGCTCCAGCCGGGCGAGGACCCGGTCGTAGGAGCCTCCGCCGCGCCCCAGGCGCATCCCGCGCGCGTCGACGGCCAGGCCCGGCAGCAGGACGGCGTCCGCCTCGGTCACGGCGTCCGGTCCGAGGCGCTCCCCGGCCGGCTCGAGGAGCGTCATCCGTCCGCCGTGCCGGACCCGCGCGAGGGAGCCCTCGCCGGTGTACCCGCCCCAGTCCAGGTCGTTGTCGGGCAGCAGGGCGGGCAGCAGTACGCGTACGCCCCGGGCGCGCAGCGCGTCCAGCAGCGCGAGCGTGCCGGGTTCGCTCCCCACGGAGACGTACGCCGCCACCGTGCGCGCGTGCGCCAGTTCGGGCAGCCCGAGCGCCTGCCGGGCCAGCGCGGTCGCGGACCCCCGCACGTCATCCGCCGTCAACTTGTTCCTCACCGCGAGGATTTCCCGCCGTAGTACTCGCTTGTCAGGATCGTTCGCGCGTTCGTTGTGTTCCAAGATTGTCCCTGCACTGTTTCAATACGCTCATATGAGCCGTAAATAACCGGAGCCACAGATTCCCCACAATGGCACCGGATAGGGTGGCGGGCATGATTCAGTCGCACCCTCGGATCAGCAAGGCTGTCATCCCCGCAGCGGGCCTGGGCACCCGGTTCCTGCCGGCCACCAAGGCCACTCCCAAGGAAATGCTGCCGGTCGTCGACAAGCCGGCGATCCAGTACGTGGTCGAAGAGGCGGTCGCCGCCGGCCTCGACGACGTCCTCATGGTCACGGGCCGCAACAAGCGCCCCCTGGAGGACCACTTCGACCGCAATTACGAGCTGGAGTCCGCCCTCGAGAAGAAGGGCGACGCCGACCGGCTCGCCAAGGTGCAGGAATCCAGTGACCTGGCCACCATGCACTACGTCCGTCAGGGTGACCCCAAGGGCCTCGGCCACGCCGTCCTGTGCGCCGCGCCGCACGTCGGCGACGAGCCCTTCGCCGTCCTCCTCGGCGACGACCTGATCGACCCGCGCGACCCCCTGCTCAAGCGGATGATCGAGGTCCAGGAGCAGCACGGCGGCAGCGTCGTCGCGCTCATGGAGGTGGCCCCCGAGCAGATCCACCTCTACGGGTCCGCCGCCGTCGAGACCACCGAGGACTCCGACGTCGTCCGGGTGTCCGGCCTGGTCGAGAAGCCCGACCCGGCCGACGCCCCCTCCAACTACGCCATCATCGGCCGCTACGTCCTCGACCCGGCCGTCTTCGGCATACTGCGGCAGACCGAGCCGGGCCGCGGCGGCGAGATCCAGCTCACCGACGCCCTCCAGCAGCTCGCCGCGGACGAGAAGGTCGGCGGCCCGGTGCACGGCGTCGTCTTCAAGGGCCGCCGGTATGACACCGGCGACCGCGGCGACTACCTGCGTGCCATTGTCCGGCTCGCGTGCGAACGTGAGGACCTGGGCCCGGACTTCCGGGCCTGGCTCCGCCGTTACGTCACCGAGGAGATGCAGGAACGTTGAGCACCGCCGCGCCCCGCACCGCAGGCCCGGACCACCTCTGGTCGGTGGACGAGCACCTGGACGACATCCTCGCCACCGTCCGCCCCCTCGAGCCCATCGAGCTGAACCTCCTCGACGCCCAGGGCTGCGTCCTGGTCGAGGACGTCACGGTGCCGGTGTCCCTGCCCCCGTTCGACAACAGTTCCATGGACGGGTACGCGGTGCGGGTCGCGGACGTCGCGGGCGCGAGCGAGCAGTACCCGGCGGCCCTCGACGTCGTCGGGGACGCCGCCGCCGGCCAGGCCGGCCTCCTCCACGTCGGTCCCGGCCAGGCGGTCCGCATCATGACCGGCGCCCCGCTCCCGCCGGGCGCCGAGACCGTCGTCCCCGTGGAGTGGACCGACGGCGGACTCGGTGAGGGGCCGGTCGCCGGGATGCGCGCCCGCAGCCTCGCCCCCGAGGGCGCCACCGGGCAGGTGTACGTCTACCGCCCGGCACCGGCACGCGCGCACGTGCGCGCCGAGGGCAGCGACGTCAAGGCCGGTGACCGCGCCCTGGCGGCCGGCACCGTCCTCGGCCCGCCGCAGATCTCCCTGCTGGCCGCGATCGGCCGCGGCACGGTCCGGGTGCGCCCGCGCCCGCGCGTGGTCGTGCTCTCCACCGGCAGCGAACTCGTCCAGCCCGGCGAGGAACTGCGCCCCGGTCAGATCTACGACTCCAACAGCTTCGCCCTCACCGCCGCCGCCCGGGACGCCGGCGCCATCGCCTACCGGGTGGGCGCCGTCGCCGACGACGCCGCGACCCTGCGGGACACCATCGAGGACCAGCTGGTGCGCGCCGACCTGATGGTCACCACGGGCGGCGTGAGCGTGGGGGCGTACGACGTCGTCAAGGAGGCGCTGTCGTACGCGGGCGACGAGGACGAGCCGGGCAGCGGCGTCGAGTTCCGCAAGCTGGCCATGCAGCCGGGCAAACCCCAGGGCTTCGGCTCCATCGGCCCCGACCACACCCCGCTGCTGGCCCTGCCCGGCAACCCGGTCTCCTCCTACGTCTCCTTCGAACTGTTCGTCCGCCCCGCCATCCGCACCCTGATGGGCCTGGAGGACGTCCACCGGCCGAGAACCCGCGCGACGCTCACCGCGGACGGGGCGCTGACCTCGCCGAAGGGCCGCCGCCAGTTCCTGCGCGGCCGGTACGCGGACGGCACGGTGACCCCGGTGGGCGGCGCCGGATCCCACCTCGTGGCGGCCCTCGCGCAGGCGGACGCGCTGATCGTCGTCCCCGAGGACGCCGAGTCCGTCGCGCCGGGCACCGAGGTCGAGGTGGTCCTGCTCGGCTGAGCGGTCCCGGTTGGCGGTACCGTGTCGCGCACAGCAGGCCCGTGCGCCGCACCGCGACGGGCCAGGACCGGGAGCGCCGAACGAGCATGACTGAGCCTTCCCGGGGGGAGACCCCCGGACCCTCCACGCAGGACCGCCTGACCCACCTCGACGAGGCGGGTGCGGCCCGTATGGTCGACGTGTCCGGCAAGGACGTGACCGCGCGCACCGCCCGCGCCACCGGCCGCGTCCTCGTCTCGCCCCGCGTGATCGAACTGCTGCGCGGCGAGGGCGTCCCCAAGGGCGACGCCCTGGCCACCGCGCGGATCGCGGGCATCATGGGCGCCAAACGCACCCCCGACCTCGTCCCGCTGTGCCACCCCCTGGCGCTGTCCGGTGTGAAACTGGACTTGTCGGTCGCGGACGACGCCGTGGAGATCGCGGCGACCGTGAGGACGACGGACCGCACGGGCGTCGAGATGGAGGCGCTCACCGCGGTCTCCGTCGCCGCGCTCACCGTGATCGACATGGTCAAGGCGGTCGACAAGGAGGCGGTCATCACGGACGTGCGGGTGGAGGAGAAGACGGGCGGCAAGTCGGGCGACTGGAGCCGGGCATGACACTCGACGCGTCGGTCGGCGGTGCGCTGCCCGCGCCGTACAGCGCCCTCGTGGTCACCGCCTCCAACCGGGCCGCCGCAGGCGTCTACGAGGACAAGGGCGGCCCGCTGGTCGCCGAGGGCCTGAAGCGCCTCGGCTTCGCCGTCGACGGCCCGCAGGTCGTCCCCGACGGCGATCCCGTGGAGGCCGCCCTGCGCGCGGGCGTCGACGCCGGGTACGACGTCGTCGTCACCACCGGCGGCACCGGCATCTCGCCCACCGACCGCACCCCCGAGGCGACCCGGCGGGTGATCGACCACGAGGTGCCCGGCATCGCGGAGGCCATCCGGGCGTACGGCCGGGAGAAGGTGCCGACGGCCGCCCTCTCCCGGGGCCTCGCGGGAGTCGCGGGCGGCACGCTGATCGTCAACCTGCCCGGGTCCGGCGGCGGGGTGAAGGACGGTCTGGCCGTCCTGGAGCCGCTGCTGAAGCACGCCGTCGACCAGCTGCGCGGCGGTGACCACCCCCGGCCGGACGCCAGTGACGGAGGTGTCAGCTGAACGGCTCCTCCTGGCCCGTCGAGCTGGTGGACGGCGACATCGTCCTCCGGCCGATAAAGCTGCGCGACCAGAAGGCCTGGCGCGAGGTCAACCGGCGCAACCGCGACTGGCTGCGGCCGTGGGAGGCGACCGTCCCGCCGCCCACGGCCACCGGTCCGATCACCCACCGGCCCACCTACCGCCAGATGGTCCGCCACCTCAGGTCCGAGGCGAACGCGGGCCGGATGCTGCCGTTCGTCATCGAGTACCAGGGACGCCTCGTCGGCCAGCTGACCGTCGCCGGGATCACCTGGGGCTCGATGTGCTCGGGGCACGTCGGCTACTGGGTGGACGAGGAGGTGGCCGGCCGCGGGGTGGTGCCGACGGCCGTCGCGATGGTCGTGGACCACTGTTTCCGCACCGTCGGACTGCACCGCATCGAGGTGTGTATTCGCCCGGAGAACGGGCCCAGCCGCAGGGTCGTGGAGAAACTCGGATTCCGCGAGGAGGGACTGCGGCCCCGCTATCTCCACATCGACGGGGCCTGGCGCGACCACCTCGTCTTCGCGCTCACGGCGGAAGAAGTGCCCGACGGTTTGCTCGGCCGCTGGCACCGGGCACGCTCCCTGCGTGAGCGGTCCGGGAACGAACTGCCCGGGGACGGGCGTTCCGGGAACGGGCTGCCCGGGAACGGGCGCCGCAACCCGGGAATACCGCACGCCCCCGGAAATTGAATATTTGTTCGAAATTGAGCGGGGGCGACCGCCTTCCGGCGTGGAATTCCCGGGTCTGGTGGCCCGCTGATCGCATCGGTCGCAAAAAAAGTTCGAAATATCAGCCAGATCGTGCGACACACCGGCTCAATTGGCGGATGGCCCCCCGCAAACCCCTCTACCGTGTGAGGCGTGAGCAGCAGCGGCCTCATCTACGCAGTCATCGTCGGGGCCTGGGCCGCCTACTTGGTGCCGATGTGGCTCCGTAGGCAGGACGAGCTGAACGAGGCCCGTCCAACGGAACGCTTCAGCACCGCCATCCGATTGCTGTCCGGACGGGCGGGCATGGAGCGCCGGTACGCCAAGGACCTGCGGGCGCGCTCCGCCGACGAGGGGGAGCAGAGCGTCCACGACCCGGACGCGGTCACCGACTCGGTGGACGTCCGGGCCTTCGCCGTGTCCCAGACCCGTCCGCAGACGCAGGTGTCCGTCCCGTCGCTCCCGGAGGAGCGGCCGGAGCCGGCCCCCGAGCAGCAGGCCGACCGGCCGCCGCGTGAGCGCGCGGACCGGCCGGGAACCGAGCCCGGCGAGGCACGCCCACGCGTGCCGGCCGCCCGGCGCGGCCCCGAGGAACGGTGGGCCCAGGACGCTCAGGGCGCGGGTGCACAGGGAGCACAGGGGGCTCGTGCGGCGCAGGCCGCGGCGGCGCGCGCCCGGCGCTCGAAGGTGCTCGCCCGTCGTCGGCGCACCACCACGCTTCTCTTCCTCGCCTTCACGCTCGGCTCGGTCGTCGCGGCGGTCGGCGGGCTCGCCTTCCTGTGGGCGCCCGGTGTGCCCGCGGTGCTGCTCAGCGCGTACATCGCGTATCTGCGCTCCCAGGAGCGCCGCCGTTTCGCGTACCACATGGACCGCCGCCAGGCCGAGATCGCCGCCCAGCGCCTGCGGGAGCGCCAGCCGCGCCGCCGTCCGGCCGTCGAGGACGCCGACGCCGACGAACCGGAGGGCCCGGAAGCCGGCGTCGCCCCCGACGCCGGCCTCGGCCTCTCCGCGCTCGCCGCGGACCGGCGCGCGCTCGTCGAGCAGACCGACCACGCGGAGTGGGTCGACCAGCAGCGCGAGCGGCAGCGCCGGCCCGGCCAGGGCGGCGACAGCTGGGACCCGGTCCCGGTGCCGCTGCCCACGTACGTGACCGCCCCGGTCGCACCGCGCGCCGCCGGGGACGTGGACCTCGGCGCACCGGACACCTGGAGCTCGGCCCGCTCCAGCGCCGTCCCGCCCGAGGAGGCGCCGGCTCCCGCCGAGGAGGCGGACCCGGACCCGGCCGGAGCGGGGGAGCGGGCGGACGAGAACGGGCGCACCGACGCACTCCCCCACGCTCGAAAGCGCTCGCGCGGGGGGACCCCCACGGCGGCGTCGGCCCGGCGGTCCCGGGAGCGCGGACGCACCCCGCTGTTCGACCAGTACGACGAGGACGGGGACCGGCCCCGGGCCGTCAACGAGTAGCCCCGAAGCCGCAGACGGCGGGCGGCCGGCAACGGATTTCCGAGCAGCCGGATCGGGATGCTAAAGTTTCACTCGTTGCAAGGGCCTGTGGCGCAGTCCGGTAGCGCACCTCGTTCGCATCGAGGGGGCCAGGGGTTCAAATCCCCTCAGGTCCACGCAGCTCAGAGCCCCGGTCGGTATCACCGACCGGGGCTCTGACACGTTGTGCGGCCACTGCTCCGGATCCCGTCGACGCACCCGTGGACGGGCGACGCCCGACCGGACGCGCACGCCCCCCGGCTCGGGATCGAGCACGGGGGGCGTCGTCTCGGCGGGCAGGAAGTCAGCCGACCGTCCACTTCTGGTCGGCGGCGCCGGTGCACGTCCGGATCTGCAGGGGGGTGCCGTCGCCGGCGGAGCCGCCCCTGGTGCTCAGGCACTTGTCCGCACCGATGTTGGTCAGGTCGCGGGCGGAGGTGTGGGTCCACTGCTGGGCCTTGGTGCCGTTGCAGGTGTAGAGCTGCACGGGCGTCCCGTCCGCGGTGGAGGCGCCGCGTACGTCGAGGCACTTGCCGAGGGCGCGTACGGTGCCGTCGGCGCCCAGGGTCCACTTCTGCGCGTCGACGCCGGTGCAGTCGTGCAGCTGGATCGGGGTCCCGTCCGCGGACGAGGCGCCGGCGACGTCGACGCACATGCCGCCGACGCCCCTGATGGCACCGGCCCGGGTGGCACCGCCGCCCCCGGAGGAGCCGCCGGAGGCGGAGACGCGCACGTAGTCGACGGTCATCGTCTGCGGGAACGCGGTGCCGGCGTTCGGGCTGCCGGGCCAGTCGCCGCCGACGGCGAGGTTGAGGATGAGGAAGAACGGGTGGTCGTAGACCCACCTGTTGCCGCCCAGGTCGGCCGGGGTGCGGGTCTGGTAGGTCTGCCCGTCGACGGACCAGGTGATCTTCTCGGGGCTCCAGTCGACCGCGAAGACGTGGAAGCCGTCGGCGAAGGCGGCGCCGTTCGGGAGCCTGTACGAGGCGCCGATGCCGCCGCCGCCCGAGTAGCCGGGGCCGTGGACGGTGCCGTGGACGGTGCCGGGCTCGTGACCGACGTTCTCCATGACGTCGATCTCACCGCTGTGGGGCCATCCGACCGTGCCCAGGTCGTCGCCGAGCATCCAGAACGCGGGCCACATGCCCTGACCGCGGGGCACCTTGATGCGCGCCTCGAAGTGGCCGTAGGCCTGGGTGAAGGTCCTGGCGGTGTTGAGGCGGGCGGAGGTGTACTGGCAGGTGCCGTACCAGCACTTCAGGTTGGGGTCGTTGTTCTTGCGGGCGGTGATGACGAGGTTGCCGTTGCCGTCGAGGGCGGCGTTGTCCCGGCTGCCGGTGTAGTACTGCAGCTCGTGGTTGCCGTTGCCGCTGCCGCCGGTCTCCAGCGTCCACTTGCCGGGGTCCGGGGCGCTGCCGGCAGGGCCGTCGAACTCGTCGGACCAGGTCAGTGCGGCGGGGGCGGGGGCGGCGTCGGCCCGGTCGGCGGACGGTCCCGCGGTGAGGAAGGTGAAGGCGGCGGTGACCGCGGTGGAGAGCAGCAGGACGGACCCGCCGAGCGACCACCGGCGTGCGCGATGCGTGGCCATGGCTGAACACACCTTGTCTGTGGGGAAGTTGCATGGGGGGTGGAGTGGGGGGATCCCGGATCCGGCGGTGGGGGAGAGAGTGGGGGAGGCCGGAACCCGAGGGGAGCCCCGATGCTACGGACGGTTGACAGCGCAACAAACTGCCCGGTTTGTGTGCCAACTGGCCCTGACCTGCGGTTACTTGACGCAGTAAGGTCCTCGGCTGATCGCTTAATGCATGCTTAAGGTCGACTTAAGCGAGCGGAGGCGGAACGGTCCGGGGCCGGGTCCGGGGACGCTGGGAGGCGGCGGGCGCGGAGCCCGGGACCGCTCCTGCTCCGCGACCCGTCAGGCCGGCGTCCCGTTCGCCTCGTCCGGCCGAGGCGCGGGGTGGCCCGGACGCTGCGGGCCGAAGGCCGCCGCGAGCAGGCCGAGCACGTGCGGAGGACGGTCGACGCCGTGCGCGCCGAACCCGTCACGGCGAGGGGGCCCCGCCCTCGGGGCGTCGACACCGGTACGGACCTTCCCTGCGGCGTGAGAGCCCGGCCGGTCCGGTCCGGCGTTCCGAAGGGCCCCCGCGTCCTCTCCCTCGGTCACGGGCACGGCCGGCCGCGCCGCACCCTCATGCGGCGCGCCGAGGCCCCGGGTCTTCGTGGAAGAAGGTCTTCCGGCAATGACCGGCGGTGAGCTGAGGGTGTTCGCTCCGGGGCTGCGGGCGGCCTCCTACAGCGCCTTGGCGTAGCAGCGGCTCTCCTCGTGGAAGCGGTAGTAGCCGAACTTCTCGCACGGCTCGTAGCCGCTGGAGGTGTACAGGGCGATGGCCTCCGGCTGCTTGGTGCCGGTCTCCAGGACCATGCGGACGCGGCCGGCGGCGCGGGCGTCCTCCTCCAGGGCGGCCAGCATGCGGCGGGCGAGGCCCCGGCCGCGCATCTGCTCGATCACGTACATGCGCTTCAGCTCGGCGTCCCCGTCGCGGTTGCCCTCGCCGTTGGCGTCCTGGACGCGCCAGCCGCCGGAGGCCACGGGGACGTCGTTCTCGTCGTACGCGATCAGGTAGACGCCGTTCGGGGGCGTGAAGTCCGCCGGGTCCATGGGGGTGGCGTCGCCGCCGTCGCCGTAGCGGACGTGGTACTCGGCCTGGACCTCGGCGTCCAGCTTGACGGCGTCGGGGTGGTCGTAGGGGACTCGACGGATGTTCATGCTGAGCACGGTAAATCAAATCCGGGGGTGATCGGGAGCGTGATATCGGTCCGGAATTGGACCTTGTCCAGTGTGCCGGTATCGTGCCCTGGTGCTCACTGTGACCTCCGTCAACGTCAATGGACTGCGTGCCGCCGCGAAGAAGGGCTTCGTGGAGTGGCTGGCGCAGACCTCCGCCGATGTGCTGTGCCTGCAGGAGGTGCGGGCGGAGCCGCAGCAGCTGCCCGAGCCGGTGCGGGAGCCCGAGGGGTGGCACGTGGTCCACGCGCCCGCCGCCGCGAAGGGGCGCGCGGGGGTGTCGCTCTACACCCGGCGCGAACCCGACCGGGTCCGGATCGGCTTCGGCTCGGCCGAGTTCGACGGCAGCGGACGGTACGTGGAGGCGGACCTGCCCGGCGTCACCGTCGCGTCCCTGTACCTGCCCTCCGGCGAGGTCGGCACGGAGCGGCAGGACGAGAAGGTGCGCTTCATGGGCGAGTTCCTGGCGTACCTCAAGGAGCTGCGGGAGCGGGCCGCCGCGGAGGGGCGGGAGGTCGTGGTGTGCGGTGACTGGAACATCGCCCACGAGAAGGCCGACCTGAAGAACTGGCGCGGCAACACCAAGAGTTCGGGCTTCCTGCCGGAGGAGCGGGAGTGGCTGTCCCGTGTCCTCGACCCGGCCGACGGCGGGTACGTCGACGTGGTGCGGAAGCTGCACCCGGACGTCGACGGGCCGTACAGCTGGTGGTCGTACCGGGGGCGGGCCTTCGACAACGACACCGGCTGGCGGATCGACTACCAGATGGCCACCCCGGGGCTCGCGGACCGCGCGGTGAAGGCGTACGTGGAGCGGGCGGCCGCGCACGCCGAGCGCTGGTCGGACCACGCGCCGGTGACGGTGGTCTTCGGGCAGGCGCCCCACGGCGGACGAACCGCTGCGGGCGCCGGCCGGATTGACCCGTGATCCGGGCGCCGGAATGAACTCCGTCGGGGGTCTCCCGCGACCGTAGCGTCGTGAGCATGACGAACGAGAGCACCGACAGCACCGTCACCGACAGCGCCCGCATCGACTTCGCCCAGGCGGTGCCGAAGGCGTTCAGGGCACTCATCTCCTTCGACGCGGCGGCCCGCGAGGGCTTGGACCCGGCGCTCGTCGAACTGGTCCAGATCCGGTCCTCGCAGCTCAACGGCTGTGCGTACTGCCTGCACCTGCACACCTCGGACGCCCGCAGGGCGGGGGAGAGCGAGGAGCGGCTGCACATGGTCTCCGTGTGGCGGGGAGCGGAGAACTTCTTCACGGAGCCCGAGCGGGCCGCACTCGAACTCGCCGAAGCGGTCACCCTCGTCTCCGACGCCGGGGTGCCCGACGCGGTCTACCGCCGTGCGGCCGCACACTTCACCGAGGACGAACTGGCCCACCTGCTCGCGCTGATCCTCACGACCAACATCTGGAACCGCATCGCCCTGAGCACGTCCAGGGTGCCGGGCACCGGACGGCGGGGAGGCCGCCGATGAGCATCGGTGGGCCACCGAGTGGTCCCGGCGCCTCGTCCGGCCGTCCCGGGGTGCCGGGGCGGCCGTAGCCGTCAGCTCCCGTCGGGCGGGGGAGGCAGAATGCGGCAGAGGGCGTCGAGCGCCGCTCCGAAACCGTGGTCGGGGGGTGCGGCGTAGCCGACGACCAGGCCGTCGCGGGCGGGCATGGTGGCGTCCGGGTGCCGGAAACCGGCGAGCCCGTCCACGGCGATGCGCTGCCAGGCCGCGGCCTTGACCACCGACCGTTCGGTGCCGGGCGGCAGGTCCAGCACCGCGTGCAGCCCGGCGGCGATGCCCGTGGGCGCGATGTGCGGTGCCCGGCGGGCGAGGAGCTCGACCAGACGGTCCCTCCGGTCCCGGTAACGCTGCCGGGTCCGGCGGATGTGGCGGTCGTAGTGGCCCGACTCGATGAGATCGGCGAGGGTCAGCTGGTCCGTGACCCCGGCCCACGCCTCGCGCTCGCCCTTGACGCGCAGCACGGGCTCCACCAGGTGGTCCGGCAGCACCATCCAGCCCAGCCTCAGCGCGGGGGAGAGGCTCTTGCTGAGCGAGCCCAGGTACACGACGTGCTGCGGGTCGAGTCCCTGGACGGCGCCCACCGGCTCCCGGTCGTAACGGAACTCCCCGTCGTAGTCGTCCTCCAGCAGCACGCCCCCGCCCGCGCGCGCCCAGTCCACCGCGGCGGCCCGTCGCTCGGGGTGGAGCGGTCCTCCCGTGGGGAACTGGTGGGCGGGGGTGAGCAGGGCCGCCCGCACTCCCTTCAGCGTGGGCAGCTCAGCGGTGCGCGCGCCGTGTCCGTCCAGCGTCAGGGGCACGGTCCGTACCCGTGCCGCCTCCAGGACCGACCGGTGGAACGGCAGTCCGTAGGACTCCACGGCCAGGGGGCCGCGCAGCACCTTCCCGCCGAAGAGCAGGCGCAGGGCGTGCGCGAAGCCGGAGCACACGACGATCGTCTCGGGGCTGGCGCGTACGCCCCGCACGCGGGACAGGTATCCGGCGAGGGCGCGCCGCAGTTCGGGCCGCCCGCGGGGATCACCGGGCCCGAACGCCTCGTGGGGCGCCGCGTTCAGCGCCCGCCGTGCGGCGGCCAGCCAGGCCGTACGGGGGAAGGAGGAGACGTCCGGCAGGCCCTGCCGCAGGTCGTGGGCGGGCGGCTCCGGACGGGTCGGCACGGGTTTGGGCACGCGTGGGGACGCGGCCGGCCTCGCTCTGGGCGCCACCCGGGTCCCCGACCCCTGACGGGCGACCAGCCAGCCCTCGGCGACGAGTTCGGCGTAGGTCTCGGCGACGGTGTTGCGGGCCAGTCCGAGGTCGGCGGCGAGCGACCGGTAGGGAGGGAGCCGGGTGCCCGGTGCCAGCCGTCCCTCCCTGATCGCCTCGCGCAGCGCACGGCCGAGCACGGCGCGGCGGCTGCCGCCTCCGGCCGGGTCCAGGTTCAGGTCCAGATGGAGGTCGCTGCCGGTGCGCCCGGCCGGATTGACCCATGAATCCGTCATGGAAATGCACCCTACGCGCGGTCTTTGCGAGGCCTAGCGTGGTGGTCATGAGGAACGGGACCCCGGCGCGGCGCCGGGGGCCGGTGGCGGCCCGGAAGGGCCCGTGCGGGTCCGTTCCTCGCCGTCGCACCGCCCCGACCACGCCCGAGGAGAACCCGTGTCCGAGAACCCCGTGAACGCGTCCGCCCGTCCCGTCCTCGTCCGTGCCGACTCCGCCGAGACGCTGCAGGACGGGGCCGCCAGCCTCATCACCCTGCTCGCCGACTCCGACCGGACCCAGGGGGCGCTGACGGCCAACCGGGCCACCCTGCGCAAGGGTTCCCCGGGCGCCCCCGCCCACTTCCACACCAGGGCGACCGAGATGTTCTTCGTGCTCGGCGGCAGCCTGCGCGTGCTGCTGGGCGACCGGATCGTCACCCTGGGGGCGGGCGACTTCGTGACGGTGCCGCCGCGGTTGCCGCACGCCTTCGCCCCGGCCCCCGGCGAGGAGGCCGACGTGCTGGTCGCCTTCACCCCCGGTATGGACCGCTTCGACTACTACCGTCTGCTGGAGCGCGTGTACCGGGGGGAGGCCACCGTCGAGGACATCAAGGCCAGTTCCGAGCGGTACGACAACCACTACTTCGCCAGCCCCCTGTGGCAGGCGGAGCTCGCCGACGCCTGACCGGCGGCGGGGTCCGTCCGTGCCCTTGACGCCGGTCACTCCTTCTTGTGCAGCCGCCGGTCCAGGGCCAGGGACAGCTCCGCGTCGACCACGCTGCGGGCCAGGGGGCGCAGGCGGTGGAGGGCTTCCTCGGGGGCGTGGCGGAGGATCAGGCCGGCGAAGAGGTCGGCCAGGGCGTCGGCGTGGGCGCGGGCCTCCCGGCCGGCGCGGAGCACCTCCGCGAGCGGGATGCCCTCGCGGACCAGGGCGGACGACACGTCCAGCAGGCGGCGGCTGATGTGGACGATCTCCTCGCCGTCGACGCCGAGGTAGCCGAGGTCCAGGGCGGCGGCGAGGTTCTCGGGCGTGACCTCCCCGGCGAAGTGGTCGGCGAGTTCCTCGGGGGTCAGGCGGACGGGGGTCTCCTCGGTGGGGACCTCCATGCCGAGGAGGTCGCCGACGTCGCGGCCGTGGTCGAAGGCCTCGGCGAGTTCCGCTATGCCGCTGAGGGTGTGGCCGCGCTCCAGCAGCGCCGTGATCGTGCGCAGGCGGGCCAGGTGGTGGTCGTCGTACCAGGCGATGCGGCCCTCGCGGCGGGGCGGCGGGATCAGCTTGCGCTCGCGGTAGAAGCGCAGGGTGCGCACCGTGATGCCGGCCAGTCGGGCCAGCTCCTCCATGCGGTACTCGCGCCGCTCACCGGGTCCTTCGTTGTCCGCTGCCACAGCAGCAGCCTAGGGCGTACCGGCGGTAACTTTCCTCGCACGCCCCCTACCCATCAGTACGGGCCTGCTCTACCCTCCCCATTGCGCCAGTGTTCACTGGCGGAGTTCTGAGCGATGCGTGGAGGCTTCGGGATGGCCGAGCACGGGCACGGGCACGAGAACGAACACGAGCATGTACGGGTGGCGGTGGTCGGGTCCGGGTTCGGCGGGCTCGGGGCCGCCGTGCGGCTGCGGCGCGAGGGGATCACCGACTTCGTCGTCCTGGAGCGGGCGGGCAGCGTCGGCGGCACCTGGCGGGACAACAGCTACCCCGGCTGCGCGTGCGACGTGCCGTCCCACCTGTACTCGTTCTCCTTCGCGCCCAATCCCGACTGGCCGCGCTCCTTCTCCGGGCAGGAGCACATTCGCGCCTACCTGGAGCACGTCACCGACGTCTTCGGGCTGCGGCCGCACATCCGCTTCGACTCGGAGGTGAAGCGGATGGCGTGGGACGCCGAGCGGCTGCGCTGGGACATCGAGACCAGCAGCGGCAGCCTCAGCGCGGACGTGGTCGTGTCCGCCACCGGGCCGCTGTCCGACCCGAAGATCCCCGACGTCCCGGGACTCGACACCTTCCCCGGCAAGGTCTTCCACTCCGCCCGCTGGGACCACGACTACGACCTGCGCGGCAAGCGGGTCGCCATGGTCGGCACGGGCGCCTCGGCGATCCAGATCGTGCCGTCGATCCAGCCGCTCGTCTCCCGGCTCACCCTGCTCCAGCGCACCCCCGCCTGGGTCCTGCCCCGCGTCGACCGCGCCATCGGCGGCGCCGAGCGCGCCGTGCACCGGGCGCTGCCCTTCACCACCCGGATGCGCCGCGGACTGCTCTGGGGCGTACGGGAGCTGCAGGT
The DNA here is from genome assembly GCF_014203535.1 of Streptomyces griseomycini. GTDB lineage: Bacteria > Actinomycetota > Actinomycetes > Streptomycetales > Streptomycetaceae > Streptomyces > Streptomyces griseomycini. Next base: position 119,480 of record NZ_JACHJI010000007.1, on the reverse strand, counting down.
CCAGGCGTTCACCAAGCACCCGAACGAACTCGGCCTGGTCGAGCGGCTGGCCAAGCGCAACATGGCCCGTGCCGTCAAGGACCCGGCCCTGCGCGCCAAACTCACCCCGGACTACCGCATCGGCTGCAAGCGGATCCTGCTGTCGAGCACCTACTACCCGGCGCTCGCGCAGCCCAACGTCGACGTCGTCGCGAGCGGGCTGAGCGAGGTGCGCGGGTCGACCGTCGTCGCCGCCGACGGCACCGAGGCCGAGGTCGACGCGATCGTGTTCGGCACCGGGTTCCACGTCACCGACATGCCCATCGCCGAGCGGGTCGTCGGCGCGGAGGGCAGGACCCTCGCCGAGACCTGGGCCGGCGGGATGCAGGCGCTGCGCGGCGCCTCGGCCGCCGGGTTCCCCAACTGGATGACGATCATCGGGCCCAACACCGGCCTCGGGAACTCCTCCATGATCCTCATGATCGAGTCCCAGCTGAACTACATGGCCGACTACCTCCGTCAGCTCGACGTCCTGGGCGGCCGGGTCGCCCTCGACGCCCGGCCCAGCGCGGTGCGCGCCTGGAACCACCGGGTGCAGCAGCGGATGAAGCGCACGGTGTGGAACACCGGCGGCTGCACCAGCTGGTACCTGGACGCGAACGGGCGCAACACCACCATCTGGCCGGGCACGACGACCGAGTTCCGGCGGGCCACCCGGCACGTGGACCTGGCCGAGTACACCGTTCTGCGGGCACCCGCGCAGAAGACCGCCGTCACCCGGGACGACGCCGGGGTGACCGCGTGAGCCGGCTGACGCACGTGGCCTCGGGGCCGTACGCCCCGCCCGCCGCCCCCCGCGAGCTGACCGCCGTCTCCGCCGACGGCTCCCGGCTGCACGTCGAGGTGCACGGACCCGAGCGGGCGCCCGCGGTCGTCCTCGCCCACGGCTGGACCTGCTCGACCGCCTTCTGGGCGGCGCAGATCCGGGACCTGGCCGCCGACCACCGGGTCATCGCCTACGACCAGCGCGGCCACGGACGCACCCCCGCGGGCCCCGCCTGCGGCACGGACGAGCTCGCCGACGACCTGGAGGCCGTGCTGGGCGCCACCCTCGCACCGGGCGAACGGGCGGTGATCGCCGGGCACTCCATGGGCGGGATGACGGTGATGGCCGCCTCCTCCCGGCCCGCGTTCCGCGCGCACGCGGCGGCCGTCCTGCTGTGCAGCACGGGCAGTTCGCGGCTGGTCGCCGAGTCGACGGTGGTGCCGATCCGCGAGGGCCGGGCGCGGACCTGGCTCACCCGGCGCATCCTCGGCTCCCGGGCCCCGCTCGGACCGGTCACGCCGCTCGCCCGCCGGATCCTCAAGTACGGGACGATGGGCCCCGCTTCGAGCCCGGAGATGGTCGAGGCGTGCGCCCGCATCGTGCACGCCTGCCCGCGCACGGTGCGGCACGCCTGGTCGCACGTCCTCGACCTGCTGGACCTCGACCACGGGGTGAGGGAGTTGAGGGTGCCGGCCGAGATCGTCGTCGGCGCCGCGGACCGGCTCACCCCGCCGGTGCACGCGCGGTCGCTGGCCGCCGCACTGCCCCACTGCCTCGGCGTCACGGAGCTCCCCGGCATCGGGCACATGACCCCCGTCGAGGCGCCCGACCTGGTCACCGGGAAGATCCGGGCGCTCGTCGCCGCCCACGTGACCATCCCCCACCACCACGTCGTGCCCGCCGAGGAGAGCGCATGAGCAGGGTCAGTCTCGAAGGACAGGTCGCCGTCGTCACCGGAGCGGCGCGCGGGGTGGGGGAGTTGCTGGCCCGCAAGCTCTCCGCGCGCGGGGCGAGGGTGGCGCTGGTCGGGCTGGAGCCGGACGCGCTGAAGGAGGTCTCCGCGCGGCTGCACGGCGACAGCGACCACTGGCACGCCGACGTCACCGACCACGAGGCGATGGCCGGGGTCGCGCGGGAGGTGAAGGAGCGGTTCGGCCGGGTCGACATCGTGGTCGCCAACGCCGGTGTGGCGACGGGCGGTCCGTTCGTCGACTCCGACCCGGAGTCCTGGCGGCGGGTGATCGAGGTCAACCTGATCGGATCGGCGGTCACCGCGCGGGCGTTCCTGCCGCTGCTCGCCGAGAGCCGCGGCTACCTGCTCCAGATCGCCTCGCTCGCCGCCATCACCCCGGCGCCGATGATGACCGCGTACTGCGCGTCCAAGTCCGGTGTGGAGGCGTACGCGCACAGCCTGCGGGCCGAGGTCGGGTACCGGGGCGTGCGGGTCGGCGTCGGGTACCTGTCGTGGACCGACACCGACATGGTGCGCGGGGCCGATCAGGACGACGTGATGCGGGAGTTGAGGCAGCGGCTGCCGTGGCCGGCCAACAAGACCTACCCGCTGGGGCCCGCCGTGGACCGGATCGTGGACGGGATCGAGCGGCGGGCGAGCCATGTGTACGGGCAGTGGTGGCTGCGCGGGATGCAGGGCGTGCGCGGGTATCTGCCGGGCCTGATCGGGACGGTGGGGCAGCGGGAGGTGCGGCGGTTCGCGGACCGGCTCTCCGGCATCCGCACGGGACTGGTCGGAGCCGGCGGCAACGCCGATGAGCAGCACCGCACTACGCTGCGTGAGTGATCGACATGCGCAGGGTGACGGGCCGTGTGAATCTGGTCGGGCAAGTTCCCCCACCCCACACGGGAGTGAACCCACATGGGTATGAAGGACCAGTTCCAGGAGAAGTCCGAGCGGCTCCAGCAGCAGGCCAAGCAGCGTGCTCAGCAGGGCAGGGAGCACATGCAGAACCGCGGCCGCCGTCAGGACGAGGACATGGACAACCCGCAGCGCCAGCGGGAGTCCGAGGACCGCTTCGACCAGGACTACGACGCCTGACGTCCTGCGCTGAAGCGGCGTGACGCGGAAGGGGCGCCTCCGGCGAAGGGCGCCCCTTCCTGCGTTCCCCGTTCCTCAACCGCGCGGCGGCAGCTTCGGGCGGGAGCGGTCGGGGACGTCGCGGTACGTCGGGGGAGTGGCCGGGGGGTTGGTCTCCAGCAGCTCGACGGCCAGCCGGACCGCGTCGTCGAGCTGGGCGTAGCGGCCCTCGGCCCAGTCCAGCGGGGTGCGCAGCGCCTCCAGGTCGGGTTCGACGCCCTTGTTCTCCACCGACCAGCCGTACGCGTCGAACCAGGCCGCGTTCATCGGCACCGTGATCACCGTGCCGTCGCCCAGTCGGTGCCGGCCGGTCATGCCGACCACACCGCCCCAGGTGCGCTGGCCGACCACCGGGCCGAGTCCGAGCAGTTTGAACGCGGCGGTGATCATGTCGCCGTCGGAGCTGGTCGCCTCGTCCGCGAGCGCCACCACCGGTCCGCGCGGGGCGTTGGAGGCGTACGACACCGGCTGGGCGTCGCGCGTGAGGTCCCAGCCCAGGATGGTGCGGGTCAGCTTCTCGACGACCAGCTCGCTGATGTGGCCGCCGGCGTTGCCGCGCACGTCCACGATCAGCGCCGGGCGGGACACCTCCATGCGGACATCGCGGTTGAACTGGGCCCAGCCCGAGCCTCCCATGTCGGGGATGTGCAGGTAGCCGCACCGGCCGTCGCTCAACTCCCGCACCACCGACCGCCGTTTGGCCACCCAGTCCTGGTAGCGCAGCGGCGTCTCGTCGACCAGCGGGACGACGGCGACCCGGCGGGGCGGGCCCTCACCCTCGGAACCGGAGGGGCCCGGAGGGCCTTCCGCGGAAGGGCGGTGGCGGGCGGCGGGCGGGCGGAAGGTCAGCTCCGTCGTCGTGCCGCCCGCGCCCGCGAGCAGCGGGTAGGGGCCGGCGACCGGGTCCACCGGGCGGCCGTCGACGTGGGTGAGGACCGCGCCCTCGCGGATGCCGGTGCCGGCCAGCGGGGAACGGGCCCGGGAGTCGGAGGAGTCGCCGGTCAGGATGCGCTTGACCGTCCAACCCTCCTCGCGGGGCACGAGGTTGGCGCCGAGCAGGCCCTGGCGGCGCTGGTAGTGCGGCGGGCCCTCGTTGCGGCGGGCGGCGGTGACGTAGGCGTGGGAGGTGCCGAGCTCGCCGAGCACCTCGCGCAGCAGGTCCGCGAACTCGTCGGGGGAGGCGACCCGTTCGACCAGCGGGCGGTACTGCTCCAGCACCGCGTCCCAGTCGATGCCGCACATGCCGGGATCCCAGAAGTAGGCACGGATCAGCCGTCCGGCCTCCGCGTACGCCTGGCGCCACTCCGCCGCCGGGTCGGCCTCGTGCAGGATGCGGCGGGCGTCGATCCACACCGTGGAGTCGCTGTCCCCGGGTTCGGTGGAGGGGGCCGCGCGCAGTTCGCCCTCGTCGACCACGACCAGCCGGGTGCCGTCGCCGCTGACGGAGAAGAAGTCGAGGTGGTCGACGAGTTCGGACTTCTTCGCCTTGCTGACGTTGAAGTACTCCAGGGTCGGCCGGCCGCTGACGTCGTTGGGATTGGCGAAGGTCTCGCCGAGCGCGCCGGAGATCGGCCAGCGCAGCCACACCAGGCCGCCGCCCGCGACCGGGTGCAGCGCCGAGTACTTGGAGGCGGTGACCGGGAAGGGGGTGACCCTGCTCTCCAGTCCCTCCGCCTCGATGGTCACCGCACCGCCTTCGCCGCCCTCCTCCGCGTCCTCGCTCTCCACCGGGTCCAGGCCCCCGGCGGCCGGGCGGCCCTCGGGGTTCAGGGCGAACGGGGAGGGGGTCGCCGAGGACAGCGGCACCAGGTAGGGGCGGCAGCCCAGCGGGAAGGACAGGTCGCCGGTGTGCACGTCGTACACCGGGTCGAAGCCGCGCCAGGACAGGAAGGCGAGGTAGCGGCCGTCCCGGGTGAAGACCGGGTTCTCGTCCTCGAAGCGGCCGTTGGTGACGTCGACGACCGTCCGGGCCCCCTCCGTCGTTCCGGCGATCCGGGCGAGCTTGATCTGCCGCAGCGACCGCCCGATCCAGGGGTGCGACCAGGCCAGCCACGCGCCGTCGGGGGAGAAGGCGAGGTCGCGCACCGGCCCGTTGACGGAGCGGATCAGCTCGGTGACCCCGCCGTCCCCCTCCTCGTCCGTGTCGACCAGCAGCAGCCGCCCGTCGTGCGCGGCGACGGCCAGCCGCTCCCCGTCCGGGTCCGCCGCCATCTCCAGCACCCGGCCCACCTGCCCGGAGGCCAGCCGCCGGGGCGGGCGCTGGCCGCTCGCCCGGGGCAGGGAGGCGATCTCGACGGCGTCCTCGCCCTCGGCGTCCGTCACGTACGCCACCCGTCCGCTCGCGCCGAGCATCTCCGGCAGCCGCACCCGCACGCCCGGGGTGTCGGTGAGGGTGCGCGCGGGACCGTCGCGGTGGGTGAGCCAGTACAGGCTGCCGCGGACGACGACGGCGCTCGCCCGGCCGGTCTCGTCGACCGAGATCCCGTCCAGGTGGTGGGCGGCGGGGACCTGGTACCGGCGCCGCCCGGCGCGCGGCCCGCCCAGCCGTACGTCGAGCCGGCGCGGGACGGAGCCGGGGGACAGGTCCTCCACGATCCACAGGTCGCCGGCGCACTGGTAGACGACCCGGGTGCCGTCGCTGGCGGCGTGCCGGGCGTAGAAGGCGTCGTGGTCGGTGTGGCGGCGCAGGTCGGAGCCGTCGTACGCGCACGAGTACAGGTTGCCGACGCCCTCGTGGTCGGAGAGGAAGGCGATCCGGCCGCCGACGAACATCGGGGAGTGCAGATGGCCGTCGACGCCCTCGAGCAGCCGCCGCCCGTGCAGCCACAGCCTGCCCGTGGCCCCGCCCCGGTAGCGCTTCCAGGAGGCCGGCTCGTGCGGCGGGGTGCCGGTGAGCAGCAGCGACCTGCGCTCCCCGGCGAGGTCGGCGACCTGGATGTCGGTCACCGGGCCCCAGGGCAGCTTGCGGCCCGGGCTGCCGTCGCAGGCGATCTTGTAGGCCCAGGTGAAGTGCGAGAAGGGCTCGCCGTACGAGGCGACGGCGAGGATCTCGGCGCTGCCGTCCCCGTCGGGGGGCGCCCAGCCGCAGACCCGGGTGTCGGAGTTGCCCCAGTAGGTCAGCCGGGTGCTCGGGCCGCCGTCCACCGGGACGAGGTGGACCTCGGGGTCCAGACTGCGCCAGCTCGTGTACGCGATGTGACGGCCGTCGGGCGAGAAGCGGGGGTGACCGAGCTTGGTGCGGTCGACGGTGAGCCGCCAGGCCCGGCCAGGGCCGTCGAGCGGGGCCAGCCAGAGGTCGTCCTCGGCCACGAAGCACAGCAGGTCGCCGTTGAGGTGCGGCAGGCGCAGATAGCTCACCCTTCCCATGCTTTTCCGGGGGGCGGGCCGCAGCAACTCGGGCGGGCGGGGGGGGGGGCGGCGGGGACGTGACCCAGAGCACGTACGAAACGGTTTCGTTTCTTTGCGGGAGTGGGGTACATTCGATGTGTACGAAACGGTGTCGTTCGGCGCGATGAGCCGGACCGAGGGAGAAGGTGAGCGGAATGGGCGAAGCCGCGACGGCGCGTCGCAGCCGGATCACCCCCGAGCGTGAGGCCGAGCTGTACCGGGCCGTGCTCGACCTGGTCCGCGAGGTCGGCTACGACGCCCTCACCATGGACGCCGTCGCCGCCCGCACCCGGTCCAGCAAGGCCACCCTCTACCGCCAGTGGGGCGGCAAGGCCGAGCTGGTGGTGAGGGCGATGCGGAACCAGAAGCCGGGCGGCATCGCCGACATCGACACCGGTTCCCTGCGCGGCGACCTGCACGCCATCGTCGCGCGTGAGGACGACTGCTCCATGGAGCAGAACGCCGCCCTGATGCGGGCGTTGGCCATGGCCGTGCACATGAACGACGACCTGCGTCAGGCGTTCAAGGAACTCATGGTCGAACCGGAGGTCGAGGAGTTCCGGCGGATCGTCCGGCGGGCGGTCGACCGGGGCGAGGTCCGCCCCGACAACCCCGCGCCGGACTACATGGTGCACATGCTCGTCGGCGCGTTCGCCACCCGGACGCTGATCGACGACCTGCCGCCCACGCGGGAGTTCCTCGTCTCGTACATCGACGCCGTGGTCCTCCCCGCCCTCGGCGTCCCCACCCACTGACCGTCCCCCCGGTCACCCAGCACCTGACGCCACCGCTCACGTCGTCGGGCTGATCCACCCTGCCCCGAAGTACCCACGACCTGATCGGGAGTACGCCCCCGTGGCCACTTTCCTCTACCGACTCGGCCGGTTCGCCTTCCGGCGACGGCATCTCGTAGCCCTGTTCTGGGTGGCGCTGCTGGCGCTCGCGGGCGCCGGCGCGGCCGGCGCCCCGGCGGCCGGCACCACCTCCTTCTCCATACCCGGCACCGAGGCCCAGAAGGCCTTCGACCTGCTGGAGGAGCGCTTCCCCGGCTCCAGCGCCGACGGAGCGACCGCCCGCGTCGTCTTCAAGGCGCCCGCCGGCGAGAAGATGACCGACGCCGGGAACAAGGCGACCGTCCAGAAGACCGTCCGGGAGCTGTCCGGCGGCTCCGAGGTCGCCCGCGTCACCGATCCCTACCAGGGCGGCGGGGTCAGCCAGGACGGCACCATCGCCTACGCCTCGGTGAGCTACAAGGTCTCCGGCATGGAGCTGGAGGACTCCTCCCGCGACGCGCTGGAGGGCGCCGCCGAGGACGCCCGCGACGCCGGGCTGACCGTGGAGATCGGCGGTGACGCGCTCCAGGCCGTCCCGCACACCGGTACCGCCGAGATCATCGGCATCGGCGTCGCCGCGGTCGTCCTCGTCATCACCTTCGGCTCGCTGCTCGCGGCCGGTCTGCCGCTGCTCACCGCGGTCATCGGCGTCGGCATCGGCGTCGCGACCATCACCGCGCTGGCCTCCGCCCTCGACCTCGGCTCCACCACCTCCATCCTGGCCTCGATGATCGGCCTCGCGGTCGGCATCGACTACGCGCTGTTCGTCGTCTCGCGCTACCGCGCCGAACTGGCCGAGGGCCGCGCGCGCGAGGAGGCGGCCGGCCGCGCCGTCGGCACGGCGGGCTCCGCGGTGGTCTTCGCCGGCCTCACGGTCGTGATCGCCCTGGTCGGCCTGTCGGTCGTCAACATCCCGATGCTGACCAAGATGGGCATCGCCGCCGCCGGCACGGTCGCCATCGCGGTCCTCATCGCCCTCACCCTGGTCCCGGCGCTGCTCGGCCACGCGGGCCGCAGGGTCCGCCCGGCCGGCGAGAAGAGCAAGCTGCTCGGCGGCGGCCGCGCCGCGAAGAAGCCGCAGCGCCCGAACATGGGCACCCGCTGGGCGAGCTTCGTGGTGCGCCGTCCCGTGGCGGTCCTCCTGCTCGGCGTCGTGGGCCTGGGCGCCGCGGCCGTCCCGGCGGCCTCCCTGGAACTGGGCCTGCCCGACGACGGCTCGCAGCCGACGTCCACCACGCAGCGCCGCGCCTACGACCTGCTGTCCGAGGGTTTCGGCCCCGGCTTCAACGGCCCGCTGGTGGTCGTGGTCGACGCCCGGGGCAGCGACGACCCGCAGGCCGTCTTCAAGCGGACCGGCGACGACGTCAAGGCCCTCGACAACGTGGTGAACGTGTCCCCGGCGGCCCCCAACAAGGCCGGCGACACGGCGACGATCACCGTCGTCCCCGACGCCAAGCCCTCCTCGGTGACGACCGAGGACCTGGTGCACGACATCCGTGACGCGGGCGCGGACATCAAGGCCGACACCGAGGCCGACGTCCTGGTCACCGGCGCCACGGCGATGAACATCGACGTGTCCCAGAAGCTCAACGACGCGCTGGTCCCGTACCTGATCCTGGTCGTCGGCCTGGCGTTCCTGCTGCTGATCGTGGTCTTCCGCTCGATCCTGGTCCCGCTGAAGGCGGCCCTCGGCTTCCTCCTGTCGGTGCTGGCGGCCCTCGGCGCGGTGGTCGCGGTCTTCCAGTGGGGCTGGCTGTCCGGCCTGATGAACGTGGAGCAGACCGGTCCGGTCATGTCGATGATGCCGATCTTCATGGTCGGCGTGGTCTTCGGCCTGGCCATGGACTACGAGGTGTTCCTCGTGACCCGGATGCGGGAGGCCTACGTCCACGGCGAGAAGCCGCGCCAGGCCGTGGTGACCGGCTTCCGGCACGGCGCCCGGGTGGTCACGGCCGCCGCGGTGATCATGATCGCGGTCTTCTCCGGCTTCATCGGCTCCAGCGAGTCGATGGTCAAGATGATCGGCTTCGGCCTCGCGGTCGCCGTCCTCTTCGACGCGTTCGTCGTCCGCATGGCGATCGTCCCGGCGGTCCTGTCCCTGCTCGGCGACAAGGCCTGGTGGCTGCCGAAGTGGCTGGACCGGGCCCTGCCCAACGTGGACGTCGAGGGCGAGGGCCTGCGCACGGAGGACGACAGGGACGGGGACCGGGCACTCGCCCGGGTCTGACGGCCCGTCCGACAGGAGAACCGGCCGGTGAGGGCCCCGTGGGAACGGGGCGCCCTCACCGGCTTTCCCGTGCGGCCGGTGCGGAATCCGGTCGCATGGCCGGTACACCGACCGCTAGCGTGCCCTGCATGACGACAGCCGCCACTGACGCCGAGGGATCCGGAGCCCACCCCCGATTCGCCGAGGCCCTGCGCGAGATGGGGCTCACGGAGGTGACCGGGCGGGTCCGCCGCTTCCCGGAGGCCACCCGCACCGCCGCCGAGGCCGCCGCCGCGATCGGGTGCGAGTTGAGCCAGATCTGCAAGTCGCTGGTCTTCGCCGCGGACAAGGTGCCGGTGCTGGTCCTCATGGACGGCGCCTCGCGGGTGGACGTCGAGCGGGTGCGCCGGGAACTCGGTGCCGAGAAGGTCACCCGGGCCAGGGCCGACGTCGTGCGCGAGACCACCGGGTACGCCATCGGCGGTGTGCCCCCCTTCGGCCACCGGACGGCCACCCGCGTCCTCGCCGACCGCTCCCTGCTCGACCACGACATCGTGTGGGCCGCGGCGGGCACCCCCTACACCGTCTTCCCGATGGAGCCCGGAACGCTGATCGCCCACGCCGGCGGCACCCTGGTGGACGTGCGCGAGCGCGCTTCGTGACCCCGCTGGTCACCACGGCCGTCCTGCTCGCCGCGGTCGCGCACGCCGGCTGGAACGCCCTCGCGCACAGGATCACCGACAAGCTGGTCGGGTTCGCGCTGATCTCGGGCGGCGGGCTGCTGATCGGCCTGGCGCTGGTGCCGTTCGTGCCGTTCCCGGCGGCCGGGGCCTGGCCGTACCTGCTGTGCTCGGCCGCGATCCACATCGCGTACTACGCGCTGCTGATGACGTCCTTCAGGCTGGGTGACTTCGGCCAGGCGTACCCCATCGCCCGGGGCAGCGCGCCCCTGGTCGTCACGGTCCTCGCCGCCGTGTTCGCCCACGAGGTGCCGGACGGCTGGGCCGCCGCCGGGATCGTCCTGTCCTGCGCGGGCCTGACCGGCGTCGCCCTGTGGGGGCTGCGCGGGCGCCGGCCCGACTGGGCGGCGCTCGGGGCGGCGCTGGCGACCGGCCTGACCATCGCGGCGTACACGGTCGTCGACGGGCTCGGCGTCCGCGCCTCCGGCTCCCCCCTCGGGTACACCGCCTGGCTGATGGCGGTCCAGGGCACGGTGATCCCGGCGTACGCGCTGTGGCGCTGGCGGCGGCGGACGGGTGCCCTGCTCCGGCCGCACGCGGCCCTCGGGCTGCTCGGCGCCGTGCTGTCCGTCGCGGCGTACGCGCTCGTCCTGTGGGCCCAGACCCGCGCCGAACTCGCCCCCGTCGCGGCGCTGCGCGAGTCGTCGGTCATCGTCGGGGCGGCGATCGGGGCCCTGTTCTTCAAGGAGCGCTTCGGCGCCCCGCGCATCGCCGCGGCCGGACTGCTGGTCGTCGGGATCGGGCTGATGCTGCGCGCGGGGTGACGAGGTGCGCGGCGGAAACCGCCGCCGTGCGGCCGGGTGCGTCCGGGCGGGGGGAGGAGCACCCTGGAATGAGAGCTTCCGGAGGTGATCGTCATGATGCACACCGCAGTGGGATGGCACGTGGAGCTGGAGTTCCAGGAGGACGACCAGCACACGCGCGCGGTCGCGATGGTCCGGCTGCCCGACGGGACCGCGGTGCGGGCGAACGGACACGCGACCCGGCACCACACCGACGCGAATCAGCCCAGGGTCGGAGAGGAGGTCGCCGGCGCACGGGCGCTGAACGAACTCGCCATGCGGCTGCTGACCAAGGCGCACGACGAGATCGACGAGGCGTCGGGGCGCATCTCGCACCCGATCCACGTCTAGGGCGGGCCGCCGCCCCCGGCGGCCGCCGCACCCGGGGCCCTTCGTTCGGATCGGGGAGCGGGGGCCGGTGCCGTGCGTCGCGAGGCGGAGGAGGACGGCAGGGCGGAACCCCGCCGCCCGACGACGACGCGGCGGTGGGGGTCCCTCCCGCGAGGCCGGGCGTGCGGGAGCGGTGCCGGGACCCGCGAGCCCGGCGTGATCCGAACGGGAGACCTAGCGGTCGCCGCCCCGGCCCAGCGCCTGCCGCACCGCCCGGATCAGCGCCTGCGCCCGGGGGTCCGCCGTCACGGTCCTGCGGAAGCCGTTGGTGACGTAGCCGAAGGCGATGCCCGTCTCCGGGTCGGCGAAGCCGAGGGAGCCGCCGCGGCCGGGGTGGCCGAAGGAGCCCGGGCCGAGGAAGGGGGAGGCGCCGCCGTGCAGCATGTAGCCGAGGCCGAAGCGGGTGCCGACGACCAGGACGCGGTCCGGGCCCGCCGACTCCTCGGCGCGGGCGAGGTCGACGGTGGCCGCCTCGAGGAGGCGCACGCCGTTGACCGGCCCGGTCAGTGACGCGTAGAAGCGGGCCAGCCCGTCCGCCGTCGCGATCCCGTTCGCGGCGGGCAGGGCCGCGGCGCGGAACGCCGGGTCGTTCTGGTCCGGGAAGGGGGTGATCGCGGCGAAGGCCCGGCGGGTGAGGGAGGCCGGGTCGGCGTAGGCGTCGGCGACCGAGCGCTTGGGGCGGGCGCGGAGCACGCCGGAGGGCTCCGGCGCGTCGACCGGACCGACCCGGCCCACCCGGCCGGCCTGCGCGTCCGGCAGGCCCACCCACAGGTCCAGCCCCAGCGGGCCGGCGATCTCCGACGCGATCCACTCGCCGGCGCCCCGGCCGGTCACGCGCCGCACCAGTTCGTCGAGCAGCCAGCCGTAGGTGAGGGCGTGGTAGCCGTGGTCCGTGCCCGGCTCCCACGCGGGCGGCTGGGCGGCGAGCGCCTCGGCGCTCCGCAGCGGGTCGGCCGCCTCCCGCGGGGTGAGCGGGCGGTCGAGGACCGGGAGCCCGGCGCGGTGGTTCAGCACGTGCCGGACCAGGACCCGCTCCTTGCCGTGCGCCTTGAACTCCGGCCAGTGCCGGCCGACCGGCGCGTCCAGGTCCAGCTCGCCGCGCTGGTGCAGCAGCAGGAGCACGGCGGCGGCGACGCCCTTGGTCGCCGAGCGCACGACCTGGGCCGTGTCCCGCCGCCACGGCTCGGTGCCGTCGACGTCCCGCGCCCCGCCCCACAGGTCCACGACCCTGCGCCCGTCCCGGTACACGGCGACCGCCGCCCCCCGCTCCCCGAGCGCCTCGAAGTTCCGTGCGAACGCCTCGCCGACCGGCTCGAAGCCCTCGGCCACCGTGCCGTGCACGTCCACACCCACGTCCGTCGGTCCCTTCCCCTCGGCTGCGACAGTGGGTGCAACCGTCGGCGTCCGCCTGCGATTCCTGGGCCGTGCTAACCGAGCACGATCGTTACGTCGATGTTGCCGCGGGTGGCGTTGGAGTACGGGCAGACCTCGTGGGCCGCGTCCACCAGCCGCGCCGCGAGGTCGGCGTCGAGGACCGGGAGGGAGACGCTCAGGGCGACCGCGAGGCCGTAGCCGCGCTGCCGGTTGGGGCCGATGCCGACCTTCGCGGAGACCGTGGAGCCAGCGAGGTCGTAGCCGGCCCGGTTGCCGACCAGGATCAGCGCGTTGTGGAAGCAGGCGCTGAAGCCGGCCGCGAAGAGCTGCTCCGGGTTGGTGCCGTCGCCGTCGCCGCCCAGCTCCGGGGGCATCGCGACCCTCAGGCCGATGTGGCCGTCGTGGCTGGTGACATAGCCGTCCCGGCCGCCGTGCGCGGTGGCCTCGGCGACGTACACGATCTTCGTCGGGCGGGTGTCGGTTGCGGCGGCGGCGCCGTCGGTCATGGCTGGCCCTTCCCGGATCCAGTGTGCGCAAACGTATCGTGCACAAGGTACTGGCCGGTGGCGAGCTGCGGTTACCGGGGGGTAGCAACCGTGGGTAACCGGGCGGTCCGGGTCAGCGCGACCGCCGCGCCGCCGCCTCCGCGCGCCGGGCCAGCCGCCAGAGCTCCTCCCGCAGCCGCGCCGCCTCGGCACCCTCCAGTCCGGTCGCCGCCAGCAGCGCGCCGGGCACCCGCGCCGCCCGCTCCCGCAGCTCCTCCGCGCGCCCCGTGGGCGCGACCAGCACCGAGCGCTCGTCGTGCGCCGCGCGCTCCCGGCGGACCAGACCGGCGCCCTCCAGCCGTTTCAGCAGCGGCGACATCGTGCCGTAGTCCAGGCGCAGGGCGGACGCCAGCTCCTTGACCGTCGTCTCGCCGTGCTCCCACAGCACCAGCAGCACCAGGTACTGCGGATACGTCAGGCCCAGCTCGTCGAGGAGCGGGCGGTACGCGGCCGTCACCGCGCGCTGGGCGGCGTACAGCGCGAAGCACACCTGCTCGTCGAGCAGCAGCGAGCCCTCGGTCTCCTCGTTCGTCACGCGCCCATTGTCACGGACGGCCGGGTACGGCGGGCACCGAGCGCGGACCGGAGCCGTGGGGGAGCTCCAGGCGGCGGGCGCGCACCAGGGCGCCGGCCGCGACCGGTCCGGCCGCGGCGGACACGGGGGCGCCGATGAATCCGTCGGGTGGGTGCGCGGTTCGACGGCGTGGCCGGGTGCGAACGTGCCGCAGGGGCGAGCCGCTCGTCCTCGTCTCCTCCGTGTCCGGCCTGTGACGCCCGCCTCACGGAGGCGCGAATTCCGGAATGGGTGCACGATGGGACCAGGGGGTGGGTACACGGCTTGTACGGCTTCCATGCCGGTGACGCAGCGTAAGGGGCCCACCGATGTCCGCGATCGAGCAGTACGCCCGAGCACACATCCTCACGGATGTCCTGGAAGACGATCGCGGGGCCGTCCCCGTGGTGCTGCGGTACGACCCCGAACGCGATCCCCGGTGCGTCCGGATGCGGCTGCCGGGCACCGGGGCGCGCGAGTGGGCCGTCGAACGGGACCTGCTGGAACGGGGACTGCGCGCCCCCGCGGGCATCGGCGAGGTGCGGGTGTGGCCGTGCGGCCGGGTGCAGACCGTGGTGGAGTTCCACTCCGCGCACGGGGTGTCGGTGGTGCAGTTCGAGAGCAAGGCCCTGACGCGGTTCCTGCGGCGGACGCACGTCGCCGCCGCGGAACCGGTCCCGCACTGACCGCCCGGTCTCCCGGCGTCCTCCGGCTTCCCGGGTCAGCCGCCGCTCTTCAGCAGCGCCGCCACGAGCGGCCCGGCCGTCGAGCCGCCGTGGCCGCCCTGCTGGACCACGCCCGCGGCCGCCAGGTCCCCGCGGTACGCGGTGAACCAGCCGTTGGGCTTCTTCTGCCCGTCGACCTCGGCCGACCCGGTCTTGGCGCCGATCTCGCCGCTCACCCCGGCCATCGCCTCCGCCGCCGTGCCGGAGGTCGCGGTGTACGCCATCAGCTCCCGCAGCTGCGTCAGCGTGCCGGCGGACATGGTGCGCGAGGCCGTCGCCAGCTCGCGTCCGTCCACCTCGGGCGGGACCAGGTACGGCTGGTGGAAGACGCCCGCCCTGACCGTCGCCGACACCGACGCCATGTTCAGCGGGTTCATGCGCACCCCGCCCTGGCCGATGAGCGAGGCCGCCATCGGGGCCTTCGACTGCACCGGAACCGAGCCGTCGAAGGTGGGCACGCCGACCTGCCAGTCGTTCCTCGACAGCCCGAAGACCTGCTGGGCCTGCTCGGTCAGGTCGTCGTCCTCCAGCTCGGGCGCCTGGCTGATGAAGGCCGTGTTGCAGGAGCGGGCGAAGCTCGTCCGGAACGTGCCGTCCTCGATCTGGAACTTGTCGAGGTTCTGGAACTTCCAGCCGCCGTAGCTGAAGTACTTCGGGCACGGGTGCTTCCCGTCCAGGGAGGCGAGGCCCTTCTCGAGCAGCATCGAGGCGGTGACCACCTTCATGGTGGAGCCCGGGGCGAGCGAGCCCTGGAACGCGGTGTTGAAGCCGTGCGAGGAGTTCGCCACCGCCAGGATCTCGCCGGTCGACGCGCGCAGCGCCACCACCGACGCCCGGGCCTTCTTCGCCACCTGCGCCTCGGCGGCCGCCTGCAGGGCCGGGTCCAGCGTGGTCCGCACCGTGCCGGGCGTGCCCTCGCTCAGCTCCAGCAGGGTCTTGTCGGACAGCTTCGCCTTCTCGGACGCCTTGCCGCGCACCACCCGCAGCTCGACGCCCGCCCGGCCGCCCGCCTTCTCCCCGTACTTCTCGCGCAGACCGTCCAGCACCGTGCCCAGGGACGGGTACTTCGCGGTGGTCAGCTCGCCGCCGTTCCGGTCCAGCGCCTTGACCGGCGGGGTGCCGGCCTCCCCGGTGACCAGCCTGTCGCCGTCCTTCAGGTCGGGGTGCACGACGGAGGGCCGCCAGTCGACCCGCGGCGCGCCGTCCCCGGCGCGGCGCACGACGGTCAGCGCGCTGTCGTACGCCAGCGGCTCGCCGAGATCCTCGTACGACACCGTCCCCTTCACGGAGAAGGGGACCTTGTCGCCGGCGCGGGTGCCGGCGGTGAGGGTGACGTCCTTGACGCGGGCGTCCTCGGCGTAGCCGGTGAGCAGGGCGGCGGCGGCCTCCGGGTCGTCGGTGGCGGCGGCGGCCTCGCTCACCTTCCCGGACTGCCAGGCGGTGAGGAAGCGCTCGGCCGCGGCGGTGACCTCGGCGGCGGACAGCGGGCCGGTCCTGACCTCCTCGGCCTGCTGGGCGGAGGCCGTGCGGGTGCCGTCCTCGGCGGCACCGCCGAGCAGCGCGTAGGCGCCGAACCCGGCACCGCCGACGACCACGGCGATCGCCCCGCCGAGTACGGCGGGTCTCGTCTTCCGTCGCTCGGCGACGCGCCCTCTGCTGCCCACTGTGCTCCGTTCCTCCGCTGTTCGCCGGGGTCCCGCCGCCCCGGTGGCGCTCCTGGGCGCCGACGACGGCCCCCACCCTAAAGTCCCGGCCGGCGTGCGGCGCGCTCAGGAGGTCGCTCGTAGCACGGCTGCGACAATCGGACCGGCCGCGTCGCCGCCGTGGCCGCCCTGCTGCGCCATGGCCGCCGCGGCGACGTCGTTCCGGAAGCCGGTGAACCAGCTGTCCGAGGTGGCGTTGCCGTCCACCTCCGCGGAGCCGGTCTTCGCGCCGATGTCCCCGCCGAGCCCGGCCATGGCCTCGGCGGCGGTGCCCTGGGTGGCGGTGAGCCGCATCATCTGCTTCAGCTGGGCGGCGGTGCCCGCGGGCAGGCCCTCGGCCCGTGCCAGCTGCCGGCCGTCGAGGTCCGGGGAGACGAGGTACGGCTGGCGGAAGGTGCCGGTGACGGCGGTGGCCGTCACCGAGGCCATGTTCAGCGGGTTCATCTGCACCTTGCCCTGGCCGATGGCGTTCGCCGCGCGGTCCGGGCCGCTGACGTCGGGGACGCTGCCGTCGAAGGAGACGATGCCGGTCTTCCAGTCGTCCCGGCCGAGCCCGAACCGCTCCTGTGCCTCCCGGGTGAGGGAGGCGGTGGTGAGCGGCTCCTCGTCGATGAGCTTGATGAAGGCCGTGTTGCAGGAGCGCAGGAAGCTGTTGGCGAGGGTGGCGCCCTCGTTCGGCTGCATGCCGGTGAGGTTCTTGAAGGTCTGGCTGTGCCAGGTGGCCGTGGGCGGGCAGGGCGCCGGGCCGTTCATCGTGGTCACGCCGTTGTCGATGAGCATGGCCGCGGTGATGATCTTCATGGTGGAGCCGGGCGCCACCCGGCCCTGGAAGGCCGCGTTGAACCCGTCCTCGCGGTGGTTGGCCACCGCCAGCACCTCACCGGTGCTCGGCTTCACCGCCACCACCGACGACTCGGCGAACCGCTTCACCGCCTTCTCGGCCGCGGCCTGCACCCCGGCGCTGAGCGTCGTGCGCAGCCTGCCCGGCTTCCCCTCGGCGAGGGTCAGCAGCGGGGTGTCGGCGGCGGCCTCGCCCGAGGCCCCTTCGGCGTGCCGGACCACCAGTTCGACGCCGGGGGTGCCGCCCGCCTCGGCGCCGTACTTCTCGCGCAGGGTGTCCAGGATCGGCCCGAGGGAGGGGTACTCCTCCTTCGTCAGCACGGTGCCGTCGCGGTCCACGGCCTCGATGGGCGGCTGCGCGGACTCCTCGGTGACCAGGGTGTCGCCGTCCTTCAGGTCGGGGTGGACGACGGAGGGCCGCCAGTCGACCAGCGCCCGCCCGGTGGTCTTCCCGCGCACGACGGTCAGCTCGCTCTCGTAGGTCAGCGGCTCGGACGTCCCGTCGTGGGTGACGGTCGCCTTCACGGTGAACGGGACGGTGGTGCCGGTGGCCTTCCCGGGCGTGATCCGCACGTCGCCGATGTGCGCCTCGTCGCCGTACGCCGTCAGCAGTGCCCCGGCGTCCTGCGCGTTGTCCGTGTACGACGCCGCCCGGGTCGCCTCCCCCTTCTCCCAGGCCGCGAAGAACTCCCGGCTCGTCTCCGCGACCTCGCCCTCGTCCGGCGGCCCGGACTTCGGCGCCGACGCGCCGGAGCCGCCTCCCCCGTCGCCGCTCACCGCCGACACGAGGTTGTAGGCGCCGTACCCGGCTCCGCCCACCATCACCGCGAACACCCCGCCGACGACGGCGGCCTTGACCCCCTTGCCCATCGGGCCCCTCCCCCTCCGCGCCGAACCCCACGTCTTTCTGAACGTGTTCAGAAAGCTCGGCGGTGAGCACTCTATGCGCAGGGAGTGACAACCGGGATGTTTGTTTCCGTTTGTTGGCCGAACAGAGATCCTCAGGGGACGGAAGGGCTCAGACCCAGGTGTCCAGCCACATCCGCGCCCGCCAGTCGTCCATCGGGATGGCCTGGCCGGTGTAGATCGGCCAGAAGTAGATGAAGTGCGCATGATTCGGCCCTGTAGGGCCCCGACCAGGACGTTCGTCCCTGGCCGGGGCCGGATCAGGCGGCTTGGGCCGTCCCTGGGCCGTGATCTTGAGGGTTCGACGCCAGATAGAGGCTGTCGACGGCCTTCCGAGTGCGTCCCTCACTGCTCGGCATGAGGTGCGTGTACGTCCGGAGCGTGAACCCCGGATCGCTGTGACCGAGGTACTGACTCAGGGCCCGGATGTTCTCGCCGGCGTCCAGCAACACGGACGCGTAGAAGTGCCTGAGCGCGTGCATCCCGTGCTCACGCGCGGACGCGTAACGCTCGCCCGGCTTCGCCTCGGGGATGATGCCGGAGGCGGCCAAAGCGGGCTTCCAGTAGTGATCGTTGAAGTGGCTCACGCGGATGTGGTCGCCCTCAGCCCCGCTGAAGAGGAGCCGCTTGGCCACGAGAGGGCCGTCCGGCGTACGCCAGGGAAGCGTCACGTCGATCGGTTCGCACTCCTTGGCGTGGTCCCGGAGAACGGCCGCCACAGCCTTGGGAAGCGGTACGTCCCGGACCTTGCCGCCTTTGGGGAGGGCGAACACGTACTTGCCCCGGATCCGCTTGAGCTGGTGGCCCACGGCCAGCCACCCGCCCTCGAAGTCGAGTTCGTCAACGGACAGACCGAAGATCTCGCCCTGTCGCAGTCCACATCCCGCTCCGGCATCCACGGCGGCCTGGTAACGCCGGGGGAGGGCCGCGCGCACCCCGAAGACCTGCTTTGCCGTCCACGGGATGACGCGCGGCTTGCCGGCCTTCGGGAGCTGCACCGTGCGGGCCCGGCAGGGGTTCTTGCTCAGAAGCCCGTCGTCGACCGCCGCGCTCAGCGCTGCGGAAACGGTGCCCACGATGATGCGTCGGTGCGACTCCGCCGGCACCGTGGCTTCAAGGGCGGCGATCCAGGCGCGGATGTGCTCGGGCTTGAAGGAGCCGAGCGGGCGCGAACCGAGGTGGGGATAGGCGTGCAGCCGGAGCCGACGCTCCGCGGCCTCACGGCTGTTGATCTCGCCGGTGTGCGTCTGCACCCAGCGTTCCGCGTACTGCCGGAACGTCGTCCGGGAGGCTCGCGGGTCGACGTACTGACCGCGGGACATGTCCGCCTCGATGTGCGCGAGCCACTGCTTGGCGAGCCGCAGTTCCTTGTCACGGAACGACTTGCTCTTCTCGGTGCCGTCCGGGCCGACGTACCGGGCGCGGTAGCGCAGACCCGTTCCGTGACGGTCGGTCTTGGCCTTGACGGGCTTCCCGTTGGCGTCGGTTTCGGTCTTGTACCAGCGGTCTTGGATGTGGCCTGCCATGTGGTGGCGGTCCTCTCTCAACACACAGCAGGGAGAGCCGCTGTGAACGGCTCTCCCTGCTGTCTGTGGTGGTGTCTGGCTAGGCGGCGGTGGCGCTGTTCTTGAGGGTGCTGACGTACGCGCGTACGTCAGCGGGGTCGTAGCGGAGGTGCTTGCCGATGCGGAAACCGGGCGGGCCGGTGCGCTTCTTGCGCCACTGGTAGACGGTCTCCAAGGACACCTCGAAGATCCTGGCGATGTCATCAGGGGTGAGGTACCGGTCGGGGAGACCGCCGCGGAGAGTGGCGCGGGGGTCGAGGACTGCCGGCTGTGCCATAGGGACTCCAAGCGGGGAGGGCATGGCTGCGTCTGTCCGAGGTGCGGATTTCTGCGTCATCGCGTCACCTGCGACGCCTGCTGCTCTGACCTGTGCTTTTACGGTGACGCAGGGATTTGGGGCACGTCATCGGGTGACGCGGGTCTCCGTCACCGGATGACGCAGATGACGCGAGGTGACGCAGCCTCTGGCAGCCTGCGTCACCGCTATAGCGGCAGGTTGTGGACTGCTTGCCGTCGTCGGGTGACGCAGGTGACGCAGAGTCTCTTTTCCTCGGACAAGAGAAGGGGGTGTCTGTTGTGGTGCGGTGCGGCTCAGAGAGTGAAGAGGGAGCCGCTTCGCGGCGCGACCCTTGCAGGGCGGCTGGCGCCGCCGAAAAGCAAGAGGAGCACGCCTGGCCGGGGTGCTCCTCTTGCTTGTGCCGGAGGGCCGTGGTGCCTCCGGTCAGAACGCCGACGGCTGCTCGTGCCCCTGCTGGGGCGGCGTGGCCCGAGGGCGGGTCATCTCGATGTAGCGGGCCGTACTGGTGCGACCCCAGTCGACGAGGACGCCCCGGGCGGCGAGGGTGGGCTGTAGGCGCTTGAGACGGTCGGAGAGCACCTTGCCCGTGGTCGGCCAGCCCTTGGGCAGCGGGCGGCACTCTTCGCCGCTGTACAGGCCGGTGAGGCAGTGCAGCCACTCGGTGGACGTCATCCGTTGCTGTACGCCTGCTTCGAGACCGGCGGCGTGCTTGAGCACGGTCTGCGCCAGCAGGTCGCCCTCGATGACGTCGTCGTTCAGGTCGTCCAGGGCGGCCCGGTAGGCGGTGAGCGCTCCGAGGCCGGTGGCCGCGTCGAGTTGGGCGCACAGGTGGGCGAAGTCGGCCATGCGTAGGTCGGTGGGGATGTCCGCGTCCGCCGCGCGGACCTTGACGGTGAGGTCCAGCAACGAGCCGAGGATGACGGGCAGGACCTCTTCGAACTCCGCCCACAGCTCCGCCTCGGTCCGCCGGACCTGCGGGCGCTCCAGACGCAGCGGCAGGAGGCGTTCGGCGAGGTCGGGACGGATGACGCCGACGTCGATGCCGGTCAGCAGCAGCGGGCGGCGGTAGCGGGCGCGGACGACGTCGCCGTCGGTGTACAGGGCGCGCTTGATGGTCTCGGCGCCAGTGACGATGCAGCACATCAGGTCGGACAGGTCCGGGGCGAGGTGGGAGAGGTTGTCCAGGGCGGTGACCCATCCGGCGGCCACGGCCGCGATCAGGTTCTCCTCGTCCTTCGGGGCTCGGCGCAGGTCGCCGGTCATGCCCTCGATGATCCGCACGAGCATGCGCCCGCCGGTGGACTTCCCCGCGCCCTGGGGGCCGGTGAGGAAGGGGGCGGGGACGGGCACGGACGGTTCCAGGCAGCCGATGAGCCAGGCGATGGCCAGGCACTCGGTCTGGGCGCCGGCGAAGTTGCACAGCCTCAGTAGGAGGTCGATGCCCTTGCCGTCGGTGTCTTTGGCGGGCAGCGGCAGCTCGCCGGTGAGCTGGGTGCGCCGCCAGCACACCTCCCGCGGGTCGGGAACGGCGATGTCCCACCCGGTGGAGTGAATGCGGACCGATCGCCCGTCGTCGCGGCCCAGGTCCAGCCACGTCGCCCCGTCGAACCCGGGAGCTACGCGGATGTGGACGGGCTGCACGTCCTCCGTCAGCGCGAGCGCTTCAATCAAGTCCAACGCCTCCTTGAGGGCGGTGCCGTTGAACACGCCCAGGCCGTCACGGAAGAGGCCGACCATGAGTTCCTGGCGGTGGCTGCCCGTGGTGCCCTGGGAGCGGATCGGGCGGGCCACGGGGTGGCCGTTCTTCTGCGCGTACACGGTGCCGTCGGCGGTGCGGAAGTACCGGAAGTGCTGCTGCGCGTAGTCGGCGATGACCTCGCGTGCGGGGGTCTTGTCGTCGTCGGGCATGGTCACATCCCCAGCCGGATGCGGGCGTTGGCCCACGCGTCGGTGCAGTGCCGCAGGGTCTCGCCCTTGGCCTGCGCGGCGGTGAACAGCCGTGTGATGTGGGTGTCGGTGAGACAGCCGCACCGGCCGTGCCTGGACAGCACCGCGAGGAACGTCCGGTACACGGTCGCGTGGACCGCGCTGGACGCCTCGGTGATGCGCTGCTCGGCCATGGCGATGCCACGCTCCAGGTAGGCGGGCGTGCGGTGCGGGCACTCCCCGCTGCCGGATCCTGCGGGCACGGTGAGGGCGTGCGGCGTCGGCCGGTCCGCGGACGGCTCCTTCACCGCCAGGGCGCGGACGGCGTCCGGCAGGTCGGTCATGGTGCCGGTGCCAGGTCCGAGGTAGCGGGCGTATGCCATGGTCGACTTGATGTCGACGCCGGGGCGGACCGCGTTGCGTGAGGTCATGGCACCCCGGTAGATCCAGTGCTCACCGCGCGTCGTCGGCACGGTCCGCGTGGCAGGCAGAGCGGTACGGGCCCACGCGATGGCTTCCGCGTCGTCCAGGTCCACCACGGTCAGGCCGGTGCCGCCGGGGTGGTAAGCGACGGCGACGGCCCGTCGCCATGTGGCCATCCAGGCTGGGGAGGACAGGACGGCCGGGTCGGTGCTGGCGGCGGCCCACGCGTGGCAGACACCGGGGCACTGGCACGGGCCCGCACACTTCATGTTCGGTCGGCCGCCGCACGCGTTGCCCGCGCAGGTGCGGCAGTTGCCGAACGGCACCTTGCCCCGGCGCAGGGGCAGCACCGGCACACCGGTCGCGGCCAGCGTCAGCGCAGTACGCAGGGGTTCGGGCAGCCGCAGCTGTGGGCCGGGCACTCGCCGGATGGTGGTGGGTTGGGTCATGCTGGGAGACCTCCACAGGTCAGTTGGATGGCAGGTGGACAAGGGCGGCCCCGGACTTTGGCGAGACGGGGGCCGCCCTTGATGTGATCTGGCAGGGAGGGCAGGCGAGCGGGTACGCGTCAAGACATGACGGGTTGGCGCTTAGCTGGACGCGTGTTGGCGGCCTATGCGGTGGGATTCGTGCTGTTTCTCTGCCTGCGGCACTGGCAGGCAGGGCTCCCCTGGCCCGAGGCGGCACAGGATGCGGCGATCTTCGCCTTCGTTCCCACGATCGGCGGGCTGGTGTTCCGTCGGGCTCTTGCCACTGGTGAGAAGCGGCAGGGCTGACGTCAGCCGTGGAAGTGGTTGCGCTTGAACGTGGCCTTGCGGATGTTCACCGTGGCTCCGCCCCGGCTGCCCAGACCGAGGACCTGGACGGCGATCCAGCCGCCGAAGATGACGGCCGCCAGGATGATGAGCTGGGTGATGAACGCGGTCAGGGCGGTGATGAACGAGGTGAGCAGCAGCAGACCGCCGCACACCGCGAGGAATCCGACGCCTCCGAGGGCGAGGTTCACCGCGGTGCGGGAGACGGCCGGCCGGTGGGCGGCCGGGGCGGGCTGGGCGTGGTCGATGGCGTAGCCGGTGACGATCTGGCCGTCGGGCAGGACGACGCTCGCCACCGCCAGAACGGCGCCCGGCTGCACCGGTACGAGCGGTGCCGGCTGGACGACAACCGAGGGCGGGATGGGGGTGGGGCGGTGGACTTCCACGGCCCGCTCGGCGGACGCGCGGCGGACGGGTTCGGGCTGCATACGGAATCCCTTCCGGGGTCGGGTCAGGGATGCGGAGGCACCGCCTTGGGGGTGCCTCGTGGTGTGGGTTTCGGGGGTGGTGACCTGGGGTCCTCCCTGACTCCCTGATGGATCATTCATGCTGGTCAGAGCCAGGGAGGCGGGTCAGGGAGGGGTTCAGGGAGTTCTCCCTGTCTCCCTGATCCGTCGCGGGTCGGCTCCCTGCCGTTAGTCGGCGGAAGCGGAACCGTCCGCGTCGCGGTTGGTGAGGGCGCGGGTGACGCGGTCGTGGGCGACGACCATGCGGCCGTCGGACTTGTAGGGCTCGGCGCCGGTGCCGTCCAGCACGCGCCGCAGGTCGGTGAACGTCCACCGGCCGTAGGCGTCCTCGTTCAGCGCGGTGAGCCGCTTGAGCACGTCCTGGGTGACCAGCCGCGGCGCGTCGCCGAACACGGCCGCGATGTCCGCCAGCGGGTCGCGCTCCTCCCCGTGCTCGATGACCCGCAGCGTGGTCACCCCGTCCCGCAGCCGCTTGGCCCGCTCGGCCACCTCGGTGGCGGTCTCGGTGTCGATGTAGTGCGTCCGCACCGTGATGGACGACTGTCCGGCCGGGATCTCGATGCCGTCCGAGGCGACCACTACCGTGCCCTTGTCCAGGCCGGGGCGCAGCAGGTTGGGGGCGGCGCCGCCGTCGACGGCCTTGTCTCCCAGTGCCATGCGGGCCTGCGACTCGGTGCCCAGCGCGAGGGATGCGCGGGTGTGGGCACCCTCCCGGACGAGCTTGGGCAGGTTCTGGTCGGTGGGGTCCTGGGTGCCCTGCCACAGCAGCACGTTCACCGCCCGCCCCTGGTTGTGGATCTTCCGGGCGGCCATGAAGTACCGGCTGGTGGCCTTGCTGCCCCCGTACGGTCGCTTGTCCTCGTCGGCCAGCGGGCACATGAACGCCACCTGCGCCTCGTCCACCAGCACGATCAGCGGCGGGAACGCGGTGCCGGGCGGCGCCTGGAGGCGGCGTTCCATCTCTGCCACGCCACCCTCGACCATCTCCGTCGCCTGCACCACGTGCTCGTCCGTCGGCCCTTGGATCAGGACCGTGGCGAGGCCGTCGAACATGGCCCAGTCCCCGGCACCCTTCAGGTCCGCCACCCGGAACTCCACCGTGCGGTCCAGGGCGAGCCACAGGGCGAGCGCGCGCAGGGCAGCGGTCTTGCCCTGGTTGGACAGACCGGTGATGAGCAGGTGGCGCTGGTAGAGGGACAGGGCCGCGGCGTCGCCGCGCAGGTCCTGGCCCCACGGGGCGCGGCCCTTGGCGTAGTCCGCGGTCAGCGTCTCGTCGGTGACCAGCGGCGACGGGCCGATCGGCTCATCCAACGCACCCGAGTCGGCGATCCACAGCCGTACCGTGCGGGCCGCAGTCGGGAGGGTGATGAACACTTCGTGCTCGTGCCGGGTCAGGTTCTCGGCGAGCTTGCGCCGGCGGTTCTGTACCTCGATGGTGGAGACGCCGGAGGGGAGGGTGACGTCGACCTCCACGCCGCATCCGGCGATGCGGATCGGCCCGAGCATGGACGCGCCGGCATCCCCCATCTCCTTGATGGCCCGGGCCAGTGCGGGCACTCCGAGGTCGCGCAGGGCCTTGACCACGATGGATGGGGTGATCGGCTCCCCCTCCCCGTTGCGGACGTTGGCGGGCAGCGCCCAGTTCGGGGTGGCCTGCTGCTGGCGGCCGACGGCCCACAGCGCGAGCAGTGCCAGGAACGGGCCGATGGTGACGGCCGGCCCCCACACCACCTGAACGATCCGGATCAGCAGCGCGATGAAGTCGATCGTTGCGCTTAAGGGGGTGATGACGTCCCCGGCGTGGCCCGTGTTGATCGCCATGACGATGCCGAGGGCGACCAGCACCCCGATGCTCATGCCGGTGCCGACCGCGATGCCCTTGGCGGCGTCGACCGGGGAGTGCAGCAGGTCCATGCGGCGGCGGTGCCGGGCGTCGCGGAAGCGCTGTAGCCGCTCCTCCCACTCCTGGGCCACCTCGTAGTTACCGGCGGCCTCCGCCGCGCGCAGCATGCGCTCGTAGCGGGCGCCGGTGCGGCCGTCCCAGGCGCGGCGGGCCACGATCCGCCCGCCGTTGAACGTGTACAGGCCGTGCCGGGCCACCGCCCGGACGGCGGTCGTGGTGCGCTCGTGCGTCACGGCCGTCCGTACGGCGCGGCCGGAGCGCACCCACAGCGGCACTGGCCGCGCCGGCGGGGCGTCGGCGACGACGGTCAGCCGGGTCACGGCCGCCGTGTCGGTGGCCGGGGGGTTGGTGGCCGGGGGGTTGGTGGTCTTGTGCAGGGGGACGACGTTCTCCGCCATGCTGGGAGATCTCCTGACTGCCCCCTGTGGGGGCGGGAGTGAGGAAGAGCCGGGGCGGCCGGGTCCGTGCAGGAAGGCGGCCACCCCGGCGTGCAGGGGGTCGGGGCTGGTCACCACCAGCCGGAGGACTTCTTGGCGGCCTTTTCGTGGGCGGCCTTGGTGATGAGCCGCTGGCGCTCGCCGTGCAGGGCGGTCAGCTCCGCGCTCAGCCGCATCTCCGCGGCGTTGCTGGCGGTCTCGAGCTGCTGCTCGGCGCGGCCGGTGCTGCGACCCCGCAGGGTGCGGTAGGTGCCCCCGGCCACAGCGCGGGCCATTGCCCGGCGCTCGCGGCTGTTCAGCGGCCACAACTCGCCCCGGCGCACGGCATCCAGCTTCTTGGCGGTGTGCCGGATCTCGCGGTCCAAGCGGCGGATGTCGGCGTTGCTCATGGTCGGGTGCTCCTCGGGTCGGTTTCGAGGGGTGCGCCGCTACGGTGTGCGGCATGGGTGGGGGACCAGCGGCCCGGGTGCGACCTTGTCTGTGGTGCGGCACACCGGTGGAACAGCCGCGTAGCCGATGGCGCAGACGACGGCGGTTCTGCAGCAAGGCGCACCGCCGCAGGAACCGCGTCCTGGAGACTGTCTTGAACTTCCTGGACAGCCTGTAGCGATCAGAGGCCCAGAGCCCGTGGTGTCGGGGTGGACGCAGTCATCCGGGCGGGGCGCCACTGGAACACCGGCAGCGCCCCCGTCACGCGGCCACGCGCTTCCACGCGGCCCGCAGCCGGACCTCGGAGGCGGAGTGCCCGGCCGCGCGGAACCGCGTGGCCATCTCGCGGTAGGACAGGGCGGGTGTCTCGCTGGTGCGGATCTCGTCCACGATGACGTCCAGCGCATCATCGGTGAGTGCCGGCGCGGCGTCCAGCGAGCGGGAGCCGACCGGTTCCGTCGGCCCCCACACGGGGAGCTCCCAGCGGGGTGTGACACCGGGTGTGACGCGGGCCGTCACGCTGGTCAGTGCCCTGCCGGTCTCCTCACCGGCGCGGGCCGTCTCCAACGTCGACCACGCGGCGGAAAGGGTCTGGGCGGTCCGTGCCTGGACGCGGGCGATGCGGGCGCCGGCCTCCGTCACGGCCGTCAGCCGGGTCTCCTCGGTGGCTGCCTCCGCCCGTAGGCGAGCGCGGGCCACGGCAGCCTCGTCGCGCGCCTCCTGCTGAATCCCGCGGATCGCATCCAGCGCGACCGGGGTCAGCGCGGTGCGCTCCCACAGACCGTGCACCAGCCACAACGCCTTCGCGGCAACCGGCAGCCACGCCACGGCCAGCCACGCGCCAGCGGAGTGGTCGACGGTCAGGGCGTGCGCGACCAGGACACCGGCCGCAAGGATGCCGAAGGACCAGCCGACGGCGGTCACGGCCGCATTGTGGTCACCCTGCGCAGCAAGGCGGCGCTCATAGGCGAGGGTGGCCAACCATCCCCCGTCGATGCCCAGACCGACGACCACGGCGACCGGCCACGGCACCGCCGTGCCCAGCCACATCACCACCACGGCCAAGGTGAGCACCATGGACACGGCCGTCATCGCGACGGCCGGCAGAACGGTCTTCGCCCTCACGCGGCGCCCCCTTCCCGCTCCCGCACCTCGACGGCCGCGATCAGCAGCACCGGGGTGCTGTCGTCGTCCGGGTCCCGGCTGTCCTCCGACCAGGACCACCCCGCGCCCGACGCCACCTCGTAACCGAGCTCGGCCAGCGCGCGCCGACGCTCCGCCACGGTCGGCACCGGACCCGGGCGCTCCCACCGGACGGTGGGCCACCCGCTCTCGCCGAACAGCACGACGTACAGGCGCCATGTCCTGCCGTCGCTCGACATCTGTGCGGTCAGCGTCTTCACGCCGCACCACCCGGCAGGCTCGCGCCGGCCGCGAGGTTGACCAGCACGACGCGCGCGGCCAGCGCCCGGCGGCGGGCCCGGCGGATGCGCCGGTTGTCCAGCTCGGTCGGCGTGCGGTCGAGGGTGACGATGTGCGCGTCCAGCAGGTCGACGTCCGCCAGGATGACGGGCATCTCCCGCTCGATCGCGTCCAGCTCGACGTCCGTCGGCTCCATGAAGTCGGCGAACGCGGTAACAGCGTCCTGAACAGTGACGATGTGCTCCATTGGGTCGTGTTCCTCTCACAGGGTGAACGGCCCGAGCCGCACCCCCGGTGTTCCAGCACCGGGGGTGCTTGCCGTTGTTTGGAGAAAGCCGCGTGTCACACGCGGCGCGGCCACTGAGCAGCGGCCGCAGTGCCCCGGACCGGACTCGAACCGGTCGGGTGGCCGTACGGGGCACGCCGGTCTTCTCCGCCTTGTTTCCGACCCCTTCGGGCAGGCGGACCACGGGTTACCGGCAGTTCCCTGTGTGGAGTTCTCAAGGCGCTTGCGCTTCCTTCGAGCCCGTTTCACGGAGCCCTCCGGGCGGCATGGGAGCAGACCAGCAGGGACGCTCCTGGCTCGCTGTCCTAGGACTGTGAGCCGTTCGATAAGACCATGACGCACAGTCCCAGGACTGTCAACAGTCCTGGGACTGTGTTTCACTGGTCGATGTCGAGAGGAGTGCTGCATGGCGCCCAAGTGGCGGGAGCTTGCGGACCGACTGGCCGAACAGATCAGGAACGGCGAGTACGCGCCCGGTGCCCAGTTGCCGCAGATCAGGGACCTAGTGGAAGCGGGCGAAGGCTCGAAGTCCACGGTCCACGCGGCCTACAAGGCATTGGAGGCCGAAGGACTGGTCACGTCGTCGCGCGGACACGGCACGGTCGTCCGTGAGCGGACCCCGCTCAAGCGGCTCGGCATCGCGCGGTACGACAAGGCCAAGTGGCGGGACGGCGATGAGGTGGCGTTCATCGCGGACCGCGTGGCGTCCGGACGCACGTACAAGCGGAACGAGCAGACCCAGACCGTCAGCCGTGTCCCGGCGCCGGCCGTTGTCGCCCAGGCGCACGGTCTGCCGGAGGGTGCGGAGGTCTACGCACGTGCGCGCGTGGTCAAGGAGGGCTCGCAGCCGACGCACACGCTGACGAGCTACTACCGCCCCGAACACGTGGAAGGGACGCGCATTGTCGACCCGACGCCGGGGCCCGCCGGCCGGGGCGGTGGCTTCCGCGTCCTGTACGACGCCGGGTACGAGATCGACCACATGCAGGAGACGCTGTTCGCACGCATCCCCACGGCGGACGAAGTCCAGCTCCTCCAGCTCGCGCCGGGTGAATGGGTGGTGGAGCTGCACCGGACGACGTACACGGCCGACGGCACCGTGGTGGAGTTCGCGATCGGCGTGCATGCGGCGACGCGCTTCGCCTGGACGTACGACTTCAAGGTCCCCGACTCAGCGAAAGCGGAGGGCGAGAGTAAGTGATCTCAGCACAGGCATGGGCCGACGCTCAACGGCTCTGGGACTTCCAGCAGATGGGGCACGAGCTGCGCCCATGCTCTGTCGCGATCGGACTCGGCAGCCATGACCTCGGAGTCGCGGACACAACCGCTGATCTCTACCACCGGGGCATGATGCCGTTGATCGTCTTCACCGGGGCGACCAGCCGCACCACACGCGACCGCATGCCGCGTGGCGAGGCTGAGCACTACCGCGAGCGGGCGATGGAACTGGGAGTGCCGGCTGATGCCATCCTCGTTGAGCCGCGGGCCCGGAACACAGGAGAGAACATCCGCTTCTCGCGCGCACTGCTCGAGGAGCACCGGGCCGCCGTGTCGTCCGTCCTGCTGGTCAGCAAGCCCTACGAGGAACGACGGGCCTACGCGACCGCCCGCAAACTGTGGCCCGAAGTCAAGTGGGTCAGCGCGTCCACACCCATGACCCTGGCTGACTACGTCGACTCGATCGGAAACGCGCGCCTGGTCATCGACATGCTGGTCGGCGCGCAGCAGCGGCTCATGATCTACCCACAACAGGGATTCATGATCGAGCAGCGCGTTCCTGATGACGTAATCACAGCATATGAGCGCCTGCGTGATGCCGGGTTCACAAGCCGACTCGTGGCAGATACCGCAGCGCAGAAGTGACGGCATCACGGAAACGCTGTGAAGCCCGTTTGGTTAGTTAGGCAGCTGGGCCGCTGGCTCTTGGTTTTCTTAGTTTCGGAGCCATGCCGTAGGGACCCAGACGGAGCGTCTGGGTCCCTACGACATGTCGCAGGTTGAGAGGCATTATGAGGCTAGGATGCTGCGCCCTGGTCGATTCTGCGGCTAGCCACGGAGAAAGATCGATTTGGTACCGGGGCATCAGCTGAAACTATCTGTGTGTACTCGATATTTAGAGCCTCGACTCTCGACCGTGCATCTTGGAAGTTCAATTCGGCATCAACCGACAGGAAGCGCAATTCGAGATTTATTTTGTGACGCAGGATTGTGTAAGCGCGCGCTGAACTCAGGAAGTCAGCTGCCTTTTTCGTTGTGCCGAGGAAGGCAGCTGTCGCCGCAACTGCACCCGCAACGGCGCTTAGAGCGCCCCAGAGCGGGCGGGATCCGAAGGAAGTCATGAAGCCTGATACTGCCGATAGGCAAGCGGGGGCGAAAACCATGAGTCTGCCCCAAAGCTCGGCGCGTTTCGAGGCTTCAAAGTATGCCTGGGCGCTGTAAAGGCAATTCTCGTGCATCGACTTCAGTTGCTCTTCTAGGGAATCACGCTGTGCGTCAGTTAGTGACATGGGAACCTATCAAGAGACTGGGATGTTCGGGCCGGTACGCAAGTATTTGCACACCCATTTAAGTTGCGGAATGTACTCCTCGACGTCGCGCAAATAACGCTGAGATAGGTTCTGTGACTCATAGAGGGACATGAGAAGTGCTCTACGCATGATAACGTTGGGCTCTTCTTCGAATTTATGGCGGAGCAACTGCGCCTCGGCAACTGAAGCCGATCTACCCAGGTATCGACTAGCGAATTCGCGCGGAAAATCTTCTCGATTCCTGTCCTCCAATATGAGCCAGGCAGACTCTTTCATTCGTTCGTCACTCAAGTCCAACGCAAGGAAGTACCTGAGAATTCTTTGCTCGAGGTAGGGGTAACTTTCACTCGCTCCCGATCTCATAAAGTTAACGAGTTTCTTCTGGACCTCCTCCACTCTGTTTTTGAATACTGCCAGATAGGCGAAAGTCTCCTTGGCGATGTGTGCTATAAACGGAAGGTTGTCCAAGCACCAACTGACCGCATAGTCGTCTTGTAGCTTTGCTAGGCGATTTATGACAAAGCGAAGGCTCCTTGTGTCAGATGGGTCTCCCTTTGTCACCTCGTCGAAATATCGACGAACCTCTATGTGGGCTCCTGGAATGCCTATGTCGCATGCAGCGGACAGTGATGCCTTGCGAACGTCGTGAATCCGCTGAAAGGCGTCGGATGGCTCCAGGATCTGAGTTTTATGGGCGGACATTGAAAGTCTGCGGGCTCTGAGGATCCTGTTAATTTCGCTTAGTACGTCGCGTAGTTCTGTCCAGTCCCGATGGAAGATCATGACGTCGTCTGAATAGCGAAGATACCTCAAATCATTCTTCGCCAGAAACTCGTCGACAGGGGCTAGGTAAAGGTTGGCGAGTATTCCGGATGCATCCGATCCCTGAGGCAGTCCCCATGCGTGATTTATTCGCTGAAAGCTGATAAGAAATTTATTTAAATTTTTGGATTTCTCTGCACTCTGGGACAGGCAGGTCAAGTCGTCCGCAAGTATCTCCACGTCAATGTGTTCATAGAAGGAAGACACGTCCAAGGTAGCCATTCGAAGCCAATTGTCGGACTTGAGGAAATATCGGGCATTGGCCTGCATTTTCTTCCATGGCTTAAACCAGAAGATTGGCCTTCCTGTGTTGTGGTTCCAGCGGTAACTGTAAACAGGGCGTCGTATCTGGCGGTCAATAGATGGAGCTGCCGAGTAGATCAACGCGTCATAAATCAAGCGATCTCTAGCCGAGAATCGGGCTAAGGGGCGGAATGCTATATCGTTCTTCGGGTAATCGACTATTTCGGTATGGCGAGGTATGCAGTCCCCCTCCTTGATCGCGGTTTCGAGATACTCCCGATAGCCTCGAAGCCACTGATGTTCGATGTCGGCGTAAGCGGCCACATCTGGTATTTCGGAGTACTCCTGGTTGCTAACGAGGAGATCTTTAGCGGTCGTCAGCGCCCGCTTCAGCATCAGCGCTTTGACAACATCCCTCATCAAGTCCCCCAAACATGCAGGTCTTTGATGATACGGCCGGTTCAGGAGGCGCCCCGTGAGGCAGGGGCGGCAACTTGCCCTAGGTACACGTGTATAGATGGCTTCACCTGGACGGACACCGGTGTGCTTCGCAGATATTGGGGCCGCCTGCGGGCCGTCCGACGTCGGCCAGCAGCAACCGCTAACGACCAACAACGACCACGAGGGCGCGGCAGACTGCCGCGCCCTCGTGGTGTGTCTGCCCAGCTAGACCCACGTGTCGAGCCACATCCGCGCCCGCCAGTCGTCCATCGGGATGGCCTGGCCGGTGTAGATCGGCCAGAAGTAGATGAAGTTCCAGACGATCAGCAGGGTCAGGACGCCGGCCGCCGTCGCGCCCGCGACACGACGGGTGTCGGTGGAGCGGGGCGGGCCGACGAGCGCGCCCAGGAGCATCGCCACCGCCAGGCACAGGAACGGCAGGAAGACGATGGCGTAGAAGAAGAAGATCGTGCGCTCCTGGTACAGGAACCACGGGGCGTAGCCGGCCGCGATGCCGCAGGCGATGGCGCCCGCGCGCCAGTCGCGGCGGAAGAACCAGCGCCACAGGACGTAGAGGAGGGCGAGGCAGGCCACCCACCACAGCAGCGGGGTGCCGATGGCCAGGACCTCGCGGGCGCACTTCTCGCCCGCGTCGGCGGGGCAGCCGTCCGTGCCGGGGGCCGGGGACTCGTAGAAGTAGGAGACCGGGCGGCCGGTGACGATCCAGCTCCACGGGTTGGACTGGTAGGTGTGCGGCGAGGACAGGCCGACGTGGAAGTCGTACACCTGGTTCTCGTAGTGCCACAGGCTGCGCCACCAGTCGGGGAAGAGCCAGGACCAGGCGCTGTCCTTGCCGTCCCCGGCCGCCCAGTCGCGGTAGTAGCCGCCGGTGCCGTCGGCCGGGGAGAGGATCCAGCCGATCCATGAGGCGAAGTAGGTGAACACCGCCACCGGGACGGTGGACAGGAACGCCCAGCCCAGGTCGCGCCGCAGCACCGCCCGCCGGGGCCGGTGCGCGCCGGCGACCCGGCGGGCACCGACGTCCCAGAGCACCGCCATCACGCAGAACGCGGCCGTGATGTACAGGCCGTTCCACTTGGTGCCGATCGCCAGGCCCAGCATCAGGCCCGCCGCCAGCCGCCAGGGACGGAAGCCGATCCGGGTGTGCTCCGCGACGTACGCGTCCGGGCGGGCCCGGCCGTCGGGGTCCACGGGCAGCGCGGCGGCGAGCCTCTCCCGCGCCCGGTCCCGGTCGACCACCAGGCAGCCGAAGGCCGCGAGCACGAAGAACATCAGCACGCCGTCGAGCAGCGAGGTCCGGCTCATCACGAAGTGCAGCCCGTCCACCGCCATCAGCGCGCCCGCGAGGCAGCCGAGGAACGTGGAGCGGAACAGGCGCCGGCCGATGCGGCACAGCAGCAGGACGGACAGCGTGCCGAGCAGGGCCGTCATGAAGCGCCAGCCGAACGGGGTGAAGCCGAACATCAGCTCGCCCAGTCCGATGACGTACTTGCCGACCGGCGGATGCACGACGTACGCCGCGTCCGTCGGGATGGGGACGCTGCCGCCCGTGGAGAGGATCAGGTCGTTGGCCTTCTTGTCCCAGTTGACCTCGAACCCGCGGTGGACCAGCGCCCACGCGTCCTTGGCGTAGTACGTCTCGTCGAATATCACCGCCTTCGGGCTGCCCAGGTTCCAGAACCGCAGCACCCCCGCCAGCAGCGTGACCAGCAGCGGGCCGCCCCACGCCGACCAGCGGGCGATCCGGTCGGCGAGCACCGGCGGCACCCCGAGCGCCGCCCACAGCCGGTCCGACGGCTTCGTGTAGGGCGGTACCAGGCGGTCGCGGACGTCGCCTCTGGGCCCCGACGCCGAGTAGCCGAAACGGCGCAGCCGCTGCTGCCACGACGGCCGCTGCTCGTGCGGTGCCTGGTCCTGCCGGGTGTCCGTGGAGGACGCGGTACTGGTCACCGCGCCATCGTAGGGAAAGGCGCTGTGGGAGTCCCGTGCATGGGCGGTATGCCCCGTCCGTGCTGCCCCGCGGTCCTGGGAGGATGGGGGCGTGACCGGAATCCTCGTACTCGCAGGCACCCCCATCGGTGACGTCTCCGACGCCCCGCCCCGGCTCGCCGAGGAACTGGCCGGCGCCGACGTCGTCGCCGCCGAGGACACCCGGCGGCTGCGGCGGCTGACCCAGGCGCTCGGCGTCACGCCCAAGGGGCGGGTGGTGTCGTACTTCGAGGGCAACGAGGCCGCCCGGACGCCCGAGCTGGTCGAGGAGCTGGCGGGCGGCGCGCGCGTGCTGCTGGTGACGGACGCCGGGATGCCCTCGGTCTCCGACCCCGGGTACCGGCTGGTCGCGGCGGCCGTCGAACGGGACATCAGGGTCACCGCGGTGCCCGGACCGTCCGCCGTGCTCACCGCGCTCGCCCTGTCCGGGCTGCCCGTGGACCGGTTCTGCTTCGAGGGGTTCCTGCCCCGCAAGGCCGGGGAGCGGCTGGGGCGGCTGCGGGAGGTGGCCGGTGAACGGCGCACCCTCGTCTACTTCGAGGCCCCGCACCGCCTCGACGACACCCTCGCCGCGATGGCCGAGGTGTTCGGGGCGGAGCGCCGGGCCGCCGTCTGCCGGGAGCTGACCAAGACGTACGAGGAGGTCCGGCGGGGCCCGCTGGCCGAGCTCGCCGCGTGGGCGGCCGAAGGGGTGCGCGGGGAGATCACCGTGGTGGTCGAGGGGGCGCCGGAGCGGGGGCCCGAGGAGGTGGACGCCGCCGAGCTGGTGCGCCGGGTGCGGGTGCGGGAGGAGGCCGGGGAGCGCCGCAAGGAGGCGATCGCCGCGGTGGCCGTGGAGGCGGGGGTGCCGAAGCGGGAGGTGTTCGACGCGGTGGTGGCGGCGAAGCGCTCCGCGGAGTAGGCCGCTCCGTCGCGTCCCTCCGGGGCGTCGTCCCAGCCGCCGGGGAAGGGGACGGGACGCCGCGGTGAAGGACGGCCGGGCCCGTCGGGGCGCAGCGGGACGCCGGGGAGGCGTCGGCGGAACACCGTCACCGGCGCCTCCTCGACCTGCTGCACCCTTTCGCCGGGAGGGCCGGGAGGGCCGGTCCCCGCGCCCGGACGGTGCGGCACGTCCCTTCCGTAGGATCGGGGACATGCCTGCGAACGCCCCCGGCAACCCCGGCAACCCCGGCAAGCCCGACAAGAACGCCGCCCCGCCGCTCCCGGAACCCCTGCGGGTGCCGGTCGCGGACTCGCACACCCACCTCGACATGCAGTCCGGCACGGTGGAGGACGCCCTCGCCAGGGCCGCCTCGGTGGGCGTGACGACGGTCGTGCAGGTCGGCTGCGACCTCGCGGGCTCGCGCTGGGCCGCGGAGACGGCCGCGGCGTACGAGAGCGTCCACGCGACCGTCGCGCTGCACCCCAACGAGGCCCCCCGCATCGTCCACGGCGACCCTGGGGGAGGCGGGTCCCGCCAGGGCGCCCGCGCGCCCGGCGGGGACGCGGCGCTGGACGAGGCGCTCGCCGAGATCGACCGGCTGGCCGCGCTGGACCAGGTCAAGGGCGTCGGCGAGACCGGGCTCGACTACTTCCGCACCGGGCCGGAGGGCAAGGAGGCCCAGGAGAAGTCCTTCCGCGCCCACATCGAGATCGCCAAGCGGCACGGCAAGGCCCTGGTGATCCACGACCGCGACGCCCACGCCGACGTCCTGCGCGTGCTGAAGGAGGAGGGCGCGCCCGAGCGCACCGTCTTCCACTGCTACTCGGGGGACGCGGAGATGGCGGAGATCTGCGCTGCCGCCGGGTACTTCATGTCGTTCGCCGGCAACGTCACCTTCAAGAACGCGCAGAACCTGCGCGACGCGCTCGCCGTCGCCCCGCTGGAGCTGGTCCTGGTGGAGACCGACGCGCCCTTCCTGACGCCGGTGCCCTACCGGGGACGGCCGAACGCCCCGTACCTCGTGCCGGTCACGGTGCGCGCCATGGCCGCCGTACGGGGCGTCGACGAGGACACCCTCGCCGCGGCCCTCGGGGCGAACACGGCCCGCGCCTTCGGTTATCCACAGGCGTGACCTGCGGGGTCCCGTGCCCCGTACCCTTGTCCCGTGACCAGCCCCACCCCCGACGCCCTCCTGGGCCCCGCCGACGTCCGCGAACTGGCGGCCGCCCTCGGCGTGCGGCCCACCAAGCAGCGCGGCCAGAACTTCGTCATCGACGCCAACACGGTCCGCCGGATCGTCCGCACCGCCGAGGTCCGCCCCGACGACGTGGTCGTCGAGGTCGGGCCGGGACTCGGCTCGCTCACGCTGGCGCTGCTGGAGGTCGCCGACCGGGTCACCGCCGTCGAGATCGACGACGTCCTGGCCGCCGCGCTGCCCGCCACCGTCGCGGCCCGCATGCCCGGGCGCGCCGACCGGTTCGCGCTGGTCCACTCCGACGCGATGCACGTCACCGAGCTGCCCGGCCCCGCCCCGACCGCACTGGTCGCCAACCTCCCCTACAACGTGGCCGTCCCGGTGCTGCTGCACATGCTCGACACCTTCCCGAGCATCGAGCGCACCCTCGTCATGGTCCAGTCGGAGGTCGCCGACCGGCTCGCCGCCGCGCCCGGCTCGAAGGTGTACGGCGTGCCCTCGGTCAAGGCCAACTGGTACGCCGAGGTCAAGCGGGCCGGTGCCATCGGGCGGAACGTCTTCTGGCCCGCCCCGAACGTCGACAGCGGGCTGGTCTCCCTGGTCCGCCGCGCCGAGCCGCCGAAGACCACCGCCTCCCGGCGCGAGGTGTTCGCCGTCGTCGACGCAGCCTTCGCCCAGCGCCGCAAGACGCTGCGGGCCGCGCTCGCCGGCTGGGCGGGCTCGGCGGCGGCCGCGGAGGCCGCCCTGGTCGCCGCCGGGGTGTCGCCGCAGGCCCGGGGCGAGTCCCTCACGGTGGAGGAGTTCGCGCGCATCGCCGAGCACGCCCCGAGCAAGGAGTCCGGTCAGCAGTGAGCGTCACCGTCCGCGTCCCCGCCAAGGTCAACGTCCAGCTCGCGGTCGGCGCCGCCCGCCCCGACGGCTTCCACGACCTGGCCAACGTCTTCCTCGCGGTCGGCCTCCACGACGAGGTCACCGCCACTCCGTCGCCGGACGGACTGCGGATCACCTGCGACGGCCCCGACGCCGGCCAGGTCCCCCTGGACCGCACGAACCTCGCGGCGCGCGCCGCCCTCGCGCTCGCCGAGCGGTACGGCCGCGACGCCGACGTGCACCTCCACATCGCCAAGGACATCCCCGTCGCCGGCGGCATGGCGGGCGGCAGCGCCGACGGCGCGGGCGCGCTGCTGGCGTGCGACGCGCTGTGGGGGACGGGCGCCTCGCGGGAGGAACTCCTCGACATCTGCGCCGAGCTGGGCAGTGACGTGCCGTTCAGCCTGGTGGGAGGGGCGGCGCTCGGCACCGGGCGGGGCGAGAGGCTGACGGAGCTGGAGGTGGGCGGCACCTTCCACTGGGTGTTCGCGATGGCCTCGCGGGGGCTGTCGACCCCGGCGGTCTTCCGGGAGTTCGACCGGCTGGGGGAGGGGCGGGAGATCCCGGAGCCCGTGGCCTCGCGGGACCTGCTCGACGCGCTCGCCAAGGGCGACCCGGACGCGCTCGCCGCCACCGTCTCCAACGACCTCCAGCCGGCGGCGCTGTCGCTGTTCCCCGAGCTGGCCGACACGCTGGCGGCGGGGCGCGCGGCGGGGGCACTGGCCTCGCTGGTCTCGGGCTCGGGGCCGACCACCGCGTTCCTGGCGCGGGACGCGGGGGCGGCCGATGCCGTCGCGGGTGCCCTGAGGTCTTCGGGCACCTGCCGGACGGTGCGTGCGGCGGCGGGTCCGGTGCCGGGGGCGACGGTGATCCGAGAGGAACCGGATCAGAGCTCGTCGACGGCCGTGAGATCGATGCCGACGGTGTAGGGCTCGTCGACCTTGATCCGGTCGCGGTGCGACGGGACCCTGCTGCCCGCCCTCCACGGCAGCCGTCCGTACCCGGTCACGTCATCACGACGAGTGACTGTCGCCTCGCGCGTCGGACACCCTCCGCCAGGGCCTACGCTTGAAAGCTGATCGATCCACCGGGCAGGAGAGAAATGGCCGTCAACCTGGTCAATGTCGAGAACGTCAGCAAGGTGTACGGGACGCGTGCGCTGCTCGACGGGGTCTCCCTCGGCGTCTCCGAAGGGGACCGGATCGGGGTCGTCGGCCGCAACGGCGACGGCAAGACCACCCTCATCCGGATGCTCGCCCGGCTGGAGGACGCCGACACCGGACGGGTCACCCACTCCGGCGGGCTGCGCCTCGGGGTGCTCACCCAGCACGACTCCCTCGACCCCGAGGCCACCGTCCGGCACGAGGTCATCGGCGACATGGCCGACCACGAGTGGGCCGGGAACGCCAAGGTCCGCGACGTGCTGACCGGGCTGTTCGGCGGGCTCGACCTGCCCGGCTTCCCCAAGGGACTGGACACCGTCATCGGGCCGCTGTCCGGCGGCGAGCGGCGTCGGATCGCGCTCGCCAAGCTGCTCATCGAGGAACAGGACCTGATCGTCCT
Organism: Streptomyces griseomycini; assembly: GCF_014203535.1. Taxonomy (GTDB): domain Bacteria; phylum Actinomycetota; class Actinomycetes; order Streptomycetales; family Streptomycetaceae; genus Streptomyces; species Streptomyces griseomycini. Next base: position 81,034 of record NZ_JACHJI010000007.1, on the reverse strand, counting down.
CGACGAGCCGACGAACCACCTCGACGTCGAGGGCATCGCCTGGCTCGCCCAGCACCTGCGGGCCCGCCGGTCCGCACTCGTCTGCGTCACCCACGACCGCTGGTTCCTCGACCAGGTCTGCACCCGCATGTGGGACGTGCAGCGCGGTGACGTGTACGAGTACGAGGGCGGCTACTCCGACTACGTCTTCGCCCGCGCGGAGCGCGAACGCATCGCCGCCACCGAGGAGGTCAAGCGGCAGAACCTGGTCCGCAAGGAGCTGGCCTGGCTGCGCCGCGGGGCGCCCGCGCGGACGTCCAAGCCGCGCTTCCGCGTCGAGGCGGCCAACGAGCTCATCAAGGACGTCCCGCCGCCCCGCGACAGCAGCGAGCTGATGAAGTTCGCCTCCTCGCGGCTCGGCAAGACGGTGTTCGACCTGGAGGACGTCACCGTCCAGGCCGGTCCCAAGGTGCTGCTCAAGCACGTCACCTGGCAGCTCGGCCCCGGCGACCGCGTCGGCCTGGTCGGCGTCAACGGCGCCGGCAAGACGTCCCTGCTGCGGGCGCTCGCCGAGGCCGCCCGCACCGAAGGCGAGGCGCAGCCCGCGGGCGGGCGGGTCCGCGTCGGCAAGACGGTCAAGCTCGCCTACCTCTCCCAGGAGGTCGCCGAACTCGACCCCACCTGGCGGGTGCTGCAGGCCGTGCAGCAGGTGCGCGAGCGCGTCGACCTCGGCAAGGGGCGCGAGATGACCGCCGGGCAGCTGTGCGAGACGTTCGGGTTCAACAAGGAGAAGCAGTGGACGCCGGTCGGCGACCTGTCGGGCGGTGAGCGGCGGCGGCTGCAGCTGCTGCGCCTCCTCATGGACGAGCCCAACGTCCTCTTCCTCGACGAGCCCACCAACGACCTCGACATCGAGACCCTCACCCAGCTCGAGGACCTCCTCGACGGCTGGCCCGGCTCGATGATCGTCATCTCCCACGACCGGTTCTTCGTCGAGCGCACCACCGACCGGGTGTTCGCCCTCCTCGGCGACGGCACCCTGCGGATGCTGCCGCGCGGCATCGACGAGTACCTGGAGCGGCGCAAGCGGATGGAGGAGGCCGCCGCGGCCAACGCCCCGGCGGCGGCCAAGCCGGTCGCGGAGGCGCCCGAGAAGAGCGCCGCCGACCTGCGCGCCGCCAAGAAGGAACTGCAGAGGATCGAGCGGCAGCTGGACAAGGTCTCCGAGAAGGAGACCAGGCTGCACGCCGCCATCGCCGAGCACGCCACCGACTTCGCGAAGGTGGCCGAACTCGACGCCGAGCTGCGGGAACTGGCCGGTCAGCGGGAGGAACTGGAGCTGCGCTGGCTGGAACTGGCGGAGGACGCCTGACCCGCGCGCGCGGACCCGTCCGCGCGCCTGCGCAGGGGAGCGCACGGCGCGTGAAGAGGGCGTGAAGGCGCGTAACGGGCGCATCACGGGCCGGTTCTCCCTTGGGAACAGGGGCGGACGCGGCCCGGTGGGCCGTCGGTGCCGGGTGATAGAAAGAGCCGTCTGAGAACCGTCTGAATACGACTCTGGGTCCATCACGTGCCTCAGGGCGTGGCTAAAAATCAGTGAGTGAGGGGGAACGCGCTGATGACTCAGCCGCCCAACCAGCCGCCTCAGGGTGGTTTCGGAGCGCCGCAGGATCCGCCGCCGGGTGGTGGCTTCGGGGCTCCGCAGACCCCGCCGCCTCCGCAGGGACCGCCGTCCGGCGCCCCGCAGCCCGGGTACGGCTACCCGCAGCAGTCCCCGCAGCAGCCGGGACCGTACGCCTCCGGGCCGTACGCCTCCGGCCCCTACGGGCAGCCGCAGCAGCCGGGGCCCTACGGCCAGCCCGGGTACGGCTACCCGCCGCAGCCGCAGTTCCCCGGTGCGCCCGGCACGCCGCCCCCCGGATCCGGTTCCCGTAACCCCTTCAAGGGCAAGCCGGTCCTCGTCGTCGGCGCCGCGGTGGCGGCGCTGCTGGTCGTCGGCGGCACCGTGTGGGCGGTCTCCGGCGGCGACGACGGCAAGAAGGACGGGAAACCGGTCGCCGGGAAGAGCGACGACCCCAAGCCCGGCTCCTCCGGCGCCCCCGTCAACCCCGGTGACGGCAGCGGTGACGGCGGCGAGGACCCGGAGAACCTCAACGAGGGCCGCAAGGCCGGCGAGTCGAAGGTGCTCTGGTACAAGGAGGCGCCCGACGCGCCCGGCTCCGGCGCCGACGCCCCCGGCATGTGGATCACCGACAAGACGGCGGTGAAGGCGGCCTACAAGCAGCTGTCCGCGTACAACGTCGGTGACGGCAGGCCCACCTGGGACCCCATCACCTTCCCGCACAAGATCTGCGCGGTCACCCCGGAGAAGACGGCCGACGACAAGGTCGTCGTCGCCCACATGAGCGGCGACAGCGACCGCGCCAAGTGCAACCAGCTCCAGCTCGTCGACCTCGACACCGGCGAGAAGGGCTGGACCGGAGAGGTCGCCGACGGTGACCTGTTCGACTCCGCGATCACCATCGAGCTGACGCTCACCGGCAACACGCTGATGGTGGGCCGCTCGCAGTCCGGCACGGCGTACGACGTGACGAGCGGCAAGAAGCTGTTCGACGCGAAGAAGTACGGCGACGCCTGCTTCCCCGCCGGCTTCGCGGGCGGCGAGCGGCTGATCCAGGTCGCCTCCTGCGGCGCCGGCGGCAGCAACGCGCACGACGAGGTCCGGGAGCTCGACCCGAGGACCGGCAAGACGAAGTGGACCTACACGTACGAGAAGGGCTGGAGGATCGAGCGGGCCTACTCCGTCGACCCGCTCGTCCTCTACAGCACCAAGGAGGAGGACGGCGACAAGAAGCTCTGGAACATCGCCGCCTTCACCGCCGACGGCAAGGTGCGCTCGCAGGTCGGGGTCGACGAGGACTTCGCCCCCGTGTGCGGCTGGGCCATCCTCGCGCGTGAACTCCAGGGCTGCGAGGGCGTCGCCGTCGACGCCGACACCCTGTACCTGCCCACCAAGGCGACCACCGGCGCCAACGAGATCGTCGCGATCAACCTCGCCGACGGCAAGGAGAAGTGGCGGGTCGAGTCCCCGGCGGAGGAGTCGATGCTGCCCATGAAGGTCGAGGGCGGCAAGCTCATCGCCTACGTGGAGCCCTCGTACGACTCGGGCGGCCGGGTCGTGTCCGTCCCGACCGCCGGCAGCAGCCACGAGCCGGTCGGGCTGATGCAGAACCCGCAGGGCGTCGCGGAGATCGAGAACAGCTTCTACAGCAAGTCGATCGACTGGGTCGACGGGCGCTTCTACCTCTCGACCACCCGGCTGACCGGCAATGACGACTCGAAGGAGAAGTTGATGCTCGCCTACGGCAAGTGAGGCGCGTGACGGCGGCGAGGCGCGCCGGCCCGGACGGTCGGCGCCCCCGCCCCGTCCGGTCCTCCCCCGTCGCCGCCCGTCCCCTTCCCCGAGGTACTCACGTCATGACCCAGCCGCCCCAGCCGCCCCAACCGCCCCAGCAGCCCCCGCAGCAGCCGGGCTTCGGACCGCCGCAGGGCGCGGCGCAGCCGCCCGCCCAGCCTCCGCAGCAGCCGCCCGCGCCCGGTGGCCCCGGTCTCCACAAGGCTCCCGAGCCCGGGTACGGGTACCCGCAGGTCCCGCAGTCGCCTCCGGCCGCCCCCGCCACCCCGCCGACGCCTCCGCCGTCCGCCCCGCAGGGGCCCGGGTACGGCTACCCGCAGCAGCCTCCGGGCGGTTACGGCTACCCGGGGCAGCCGCAGCAGCCGGGTCCGTACGGGCAGCCGCAACAGCCGGGTCCGTACGGGCAGCCGCAGCCGCAGCAGCCGGGGCCCTACGGCCAGCCCGGGTACGGCCAGCCCGGATACGGCTATCCCCAGGCGACCATGCCGATGCAGCCGCAGCCGGGCCAGCCGGGCGGCGGCGGGCGGAAGTTCGGCGCACCGCTGGTCATCATCGTCGCCGCGGTCGTGGTCATCGCCCTGATCGTCGGCGGCGGCGTCTGGTACGCGTCCTCCGGCAAGGACGACGACAAGAACAACTCCGCGGACTCCGGCGACAAGGGCTCCAAGGACGCCAAGAACGGCGACGGCGGCACGACCGCCGGTGCCGAGGAGAAGGCGCCGGCCGACCCCGACTCCAAGCTCCTCTTCCAGGTGCCGGCGCCCAAGGTGCCCAAGGGCGTCTCGACCGTCGTCACCTCGGGTTCCTGGCTGACCGACACGGTGTACGCCAAGAGCGGCATCGCCGAGATCGTCGGTTACGACCGCGACAAGGGCACCGAGAAGTGGACGATCGACCTGCCCGGCCCGGTGTGCGCGGCCAGCAGGCACTCCACCGAGGACAACAAGACGGCGATCGTCTACAAGCCGGCCATGCCGACCGAGGAAGATCCCCAGTCGTGCACGCAGGTGGGGCTGATCGACCTGGAGGCGGGCAAGGAGCTGTGGTCCAAGAGCGCCAAGACCGGCACCATGCCGATCAACTTCAACAACGTCACCCTCAGCGGGGGCACCGTCGCCGCGGGCAGCAGCAGCGGCGGCGCCGCCTGGGAGATCGCCTCCGGCGAGCAGCTGTGGGCCCCCAAGACCTCTGACTCCTGCTACGACTCCGGGTACGGCGGCGGGGAGAAGCTGGTCGCGGTGCGCAAGTGCGGCTCGTACGAGCAGCGCCAGCTGCACATCCAGACCATCGACCCGAAGTCCGGGAAGGTGATCACGGAGTACAAGATGGACGAGGGCATCGAGTACGCCGCCGTCGTGTCCACCGACCCGCTGGTCGTGGCCGCCGACGTCGGTGACTCCGCGGGTGACGGCAGCGGCGTCTCGGACTTCTTCTCCGTCGACAACAAGACCGGCAAGCTGCGCACGCGCATCTCCGCTCCGGGCGACGAGTACGAGGTCCGCTGCGACGCCATCTACAAGCTCGAGAACTGCAGCGGGCTGGCGGTCGGCGGCGACCGGCTGTACATCGCGACCGAGGAGCACGAGGGCACGGGCGAGTACAGCCGGACCAACGAGATCGTCACCTTCGACCTGTCGACCGGCAAGCAGACCGGTCAGCGCGCCGACGCGGGTGAGGACTACACGATCACCCCGCTGCGGATGGACGGCGGCAACGTCCTGGCGTACAAGCGCGGCCCGTACGACAAGGGCGGGCAGGTCGTGAGCATCGACGGGGGGTCCTTCAAGCAGACGAAGCTGATGGAGAACCCGGCGACGGAGTCCGTGCGGGACGCGGAGCGGCGGTTGCTGCCGGACAGCGCCGAGATCCTGTTCTCGCAGGGGAGGCTGTACATGTCGGACGTGTACGCCAGTGACTTCTCGACCTCGGAGGAGCAGTACCTGGTGCTCGCCTTCGGCACGGGCTGATCGTCCGTCCGGTCCGTTTCCACGGCCCCGCCCCTGCTCAGGGGCGGGGCCGTGCGCGTACCGCCCAACATGCGCTCATCGCCATCGAACACGAGAATTTCGGCGATCCGGGGCGATTCTCGCCGGTAGGGGGAGCGGAACGTCGAACAAGCGTGTAGCTTCCGGGGGCATCCACGGGGATCCGCAGGAGGGTCCGGGCGGGGATTCGTACGGGGCGGTGGCGCACGGGGGTGCGCGCGGTATGGGGGGTTGGTTGTTCGATGGGAGTGCGGCTGATGGTGGTCGACGACCACCGGTTGCTCGCGGAGGCGTTGGCCTCGGCGTTGAAGCTGCGAGGGCACCGGGTGCTGGCCGCGGCGGCGCCGGCGGCGGGGGCGGCGGATCTGGTGATCAGCCGGGCGCCGGAGGTCTGTCTGCTGGGGACGGCGGTGCCGGCGGAGCCGGGGATCTTCGACCCGGTGGTGAAGATCAAGCGGGAACGGCCGCAGGTGGCGGTGGTGGTGCTGGGGCCGGTGCCGAGCCCGCGCGGGATCGCGGCGGCGTTCGCGGCCGGGGCGTCGGGGTACGTGCGGCACGACGAGCGCATCGAGGGCGTCGAGCGGGCGATCATGAAGGCGCGGGCGGGGGAGGCGGCGGTGGCGCCGCAGTTGCTGCAGGGGGCGTTCGGCGAGCTGCTGAACCCGGCGGCGCAGCCGGACGACGAGGGGCAGCGGCTGTTGCAGATGCTGACGCCGAGGGAGGTGGAGGTGCTGGTGCGGGTCGCCGACGGTGAGGACACCCGTCTGATCGCGGCGGGCATGGGCATCGCCCCGTCGACGGCGCGGACGCACGTGCAGCGGGTGCTGATGAAGCTGGGCGTGGGATCACGGTTGGAGGCGGCGGCACTGGCGGCACGGACGGGCCTGCTGGACCGGGCGGGACCGGTACGCAGGCTGATGTCCGCGGAGGACTGACCCGGCGCCGGGGACGAGCGCGGCGCCCGCGCCCGCTCGGCCGCGGGCAGTCGTGCCTCCCCCTGCTCGAGCGGGGTCGAGAGCGGGGGAGGCACCCCGGCAGCGCCGGCTACTCGTCCCGCCCGTCCGGCGGGACGGCCGGCGGCGGGGCCGTCGGCCTCAGCTTCAGCCAGAGCAGGAACAGCAGGCCCAGGACCAGCATCCCCAGCCCGGTCCACAGGTTGATGTTGACGCCCTCGGCCTTGTCGATGTCCGCGTCGGACGCGACGAGGCCCGCGATCGTGACGATGACGCCGTACACGACGAACAGGCCGCCGATGATGCGCCGGATGTCGAAGAGGCGGGCAGCGGTCGCGGACTTGGTCTCCAGGTCGGTGATCTCCCGCTGGAGGTCGCGCTCGGAGTAGTGGTCGGACATGGTCTCTCCAGCTCCCCAGTCGGAACGTGGTCAGAACGAGAACGGGATGTAGCAGGCGGCGGCCAGGATCACCGCGCCCCAGCCGAGCAGCGCCGGCTTGCGGTACCAGGCGTCGTCGCCCTCCGCGGGCGGCTCGGCCATGCCGGGGGAGCGCGTGCCGTACACCAGGCCCTGGAGCTCCTCGGCCGGCTTGGGGGCGGTGAAGAGGGACACCGCCACCATGACGACGGCGCCGGCGACGAAGCCCGCGATCGCGGAGACGAAGTTGGCGCCCTGGTCGGAGGGGATGTCGACGATCCCCTGCTTGTAGATGACGAAGTAGTTGACCATCGCGGCGGTGGTGCCGGCGACCAGGCCCCAGAAGCCCGACTTCATCGACGCGCGCTTCCAGAACATGCCGATGATGAAGACCACGAACATCGGCACGTTGAAGAAGGAGAACAGCGTCTGGAGGTAGCTCATGATGTTGGAGAACGAGGAGGCCAGGAACGCCGTGCCGATGGAGGCCAGCACACCGACCGCGGTGATCAGGCGGCCGAAGCGGACGTAGTACGCGTCCTCGCGGTGCTTCACCACGTACTTCGCCCAGATGTCGGCGGTGAAGACCGTGTTGAAGGAGGAGACGTTCGCCGCCATGCCCGCCATGAACGCGGCCAGCAGGCCCGTCACCGCGATGCCCAGGACGCCGTTGGGCAGGAGCTGCTGCATCAGGTACGGGATCGCGTCGTTGTACTGGTAGTCCGAGCCGGGCGTGCCGAACCGGGGGATCAGCGCGGCGACGACCAGGCCCGGGATCATCACCAGGAAGACGATGAAGATCTTGGGGAAGGCGGCGATGAGCGGGGTGCGCTGGGCCGCCGAGAGGTTCCTCGCGGACAGGGCGCGCTGCACCTCGGCGAAGTTGGTCGTCCAGTAGCCGAAGGACAGCACGAAGCCGAGGCCGAGGACGATGGTCAGCCAGTTGGCGCCGAGCGGGTTGTCGCTGCCGATGCCGGTGCCGCCCCAGGCGGTCATGAAGTTGTCGCCGTGTGACGCGGTGAGCTTGTCGGACAGGCCGTCCCAGCCGCCCACGCTCCTCAGGCCGAGCACGGTGATCGGGATGAGGGCCGCGAGGATCACGAAGAACTGCAGGACCTCGTTGTAGATCGCGGAGGACAGGCCGCCGAGGGTGATGTAGGCGAGCACGAAGAAGCCGGCGACGACGATCGCCACCCACTCCGGCCAGCCGAGCAGGGCCTCGACGACGATCGCGAGGGCGTAGAGGTTGACGCCGGCGATGAGGACGGCGGCGAAGGCGAACAGCACCGAGCTGAGCAGGTGGGCCGCCCTGTCGAAGCGGAGCAGCAGGAACTCGGGGACCGAACGGACCTTGGAGCCGTAGTAGAACGGCATCATCACCAGGCCCAGGAAGACCATGGCCGGGATGGCGCCGATCCAGTACCAGTGCGTGGTGTAGACGCCGTACTGGGCGCTGTTCGCGGCCATGCCCAGGATCTCGGTGGCGCCCAGGTTGGCGGCGATGAACGCCAGACCGGTCACCCAGGCGGGCAGGGAGCGGCCGGAGAGGAAGAAGTCGAGGCTGGTCTTCACCGAGCGGCGGGCGGCGAAGCCGATGCCCAGGACGACGACGAAGTAGATCCCGAGGATCGTGTAGTCGAGCCAGTTGGTCGGCAGCCGCAGCTCGGCCGCCAGGTGGACGGGGGCCGCCGGACGGGTGAGGGGGGTGAGGGCTGTGGGGGTGTGCATGCGTACTCGCTTCGTTGCGCGAACCGATACCTTGCGGAACCTATGCCTCCGCGTTCAGTGGGTGAACGGTTTTGGTGGTGTTCTCCGTTTGGTCGTGATGAGTGTTGGCTCTGATGGGTTGTGTTTTGGTATGTTGGGTTCTGTTGGAAGAGTGTGAAGCGGTGTGTGCAGTGCCGCGGTGAGCGGCCCGAATGGAGCGTCCGGCGTGAAGAAGACCTCGACCCGGCTGGCCGACGGTCGCGAGATCGTCTACTACGACCTGAGTGACGACATCGTGCGCGACGCGGTCGACCGCCGCCCGCTGGACGCCACCGTCACCACCTCCGAGATCCGCCGCGACCCGCTCCTGGGTGACAGCGTCGCCGTCGCCTCGCACCGGCAGGGCCGCACCTATCACCCGCCGGCCGACGAGTGCCCCCTGTGCCCCTCCGCGGGCGACCGCCTGAGCGAGATCCCGGACTCCTCGTACGACGTGGTCGTCTTCGAGAACCGGTTCCCCTCGCTGGCCGGGGACTCGGGCCGGTGCGAGGTCGTCTGCTTCACCTCCGACCACGACGCCTCCTTCGCCGACCTGAGCGAACGGCAGGCGCGGCTGGTCCTGGAGGCCTGGACGGACCGGACGTCCGAGCTGTCGCATCTGCCCTCCGTGGAACAGGTGTTCTGCTTCGAGAACCGGGGCGCCGAGATCGGTGTCACCCTCCAGCACCCGCACGGGCAGATCTACGCCTACCCCTTCACCACCCCCCGCACCGCCCTGATGCTGCGCCAAGTGGCGGCGCACAAGGAGGCGACCGGCGGGGAGAACCTCTTCGACGCCGTGCTGGAGCGGGAACTCGCCGGGGAACGGGTCGTCCTGGAGGGTGAACACTGGGCCGCCTTCGTGCCGTACGCGGCGCACTGGCCCTACGAGGTCCACCTGTACCCGAAGCGCCGCGTGCCCGACCTGCTCGGACTCGACGAGGCGGCGCGCACGGAGTTCCCCCAGGTCTATCTGGAACTGTTGAGGCGCTTCGACCGGATCTTCGACGGGGGGGACGGGGGGGAGGAAGGCGCGGGGGAGCCCCCGACGCCGTACATCGCGGCCTGGCACCAGGCGCCGTTCGGCGCGCTGGAGGAGTTCGACGGCGTCACGCGCGACGACTTCGCGCTCCACCTGGAGCTTTTCACCATCCGCCGCACGTCCGGCAAGCTGAAGTTCCTCGCGGGCTCCGAGTCCGGCATGAACGTGTTCATCAACGACGTGCCGCCGGAGCGCGCGGCCGAGCGACTGCGGGAGGTAGCGAGTTCATGAGCGGGAAGTACCTGGTGACGGGCGGTGCCGGTTACGTCGGCGGTGTCGTCGCCCAGCATCTGCTGGAGGCCGGTCACGAGGTCGTCGTGCTCGACAACCTCTCCACCGGCTTCCGCGAGGGCGTCCCCGCGGGCGCCTCCTTCGTCGAGGGCGACATCCGCGACGCCGCGCAGTGGCTGGACCCGTCCTACGACGGCGTCCTGCACTTCGCCGCGTCCTCGCAGGTCGGCGAGTCGGTGGTGAAGCCGGAGAAGTACTGGGACAACAACGTCGGCGGCACCATGGCGCTGCTGGCGGCCATGCGCGCGGCGGGCGTGCGCCGGCTGGTGTTCTCCTCCACGGCGGCGACCTACGGCGAGCCGGAGCAGGTCCCGATCGTCGAGTCCGCCCCGACCCGGCCCACGAACCCCTACGGGGCCTCCAAGCTCGCCGTCGACCACATGATCACCGGCGAGGCGGCGGCGCACGGCCTGGGCGCGGTCTCCCTGCGCTACTTCAACGTGGCCGGCGCGTACGGCGCGCACGGCGAGCGCCACGACCCCGAGTCGCACCTGATCCCGCTCGTGCTGCAGGTGGCGCAGGGCAGGCGGGACGCCGTCTCCGTCTACGGCGACGACTACCCGACGCCGGACGGCACCTGCGTGCGCGACTACATCCACGTCGCCGACCTGGCCGAGGCCCACCTGCTGGCCCTGGAGGCGGCCGCCCCCGGCGAGCACCTGATCTGCAACCTCGGCAACGGCAACGGCTTCTCCGTCCGCGAGGTGATCGAGACGGTCCGCGAGGTGACCGGCCACCCGATCCCCGAGGTCGTGGCCCCGCGCCGGGGCGGCGACCCGGCGGTCCTGGTGGCGTCGGCCGCCACGGCCCGCGAGAGGCTGGGCTGGAAGCCGTCGCGCACGGACCTCACGGGGATCGTCGCCGACGCGTGGGAGTTCGCGCAGCGGCGCGCCGGGGAGAACGTGACGAAGGGTCGGGAGGCCGGGGCATGAGCGAGTCCAGCGAGGTCGCCGCGCGGTCCGTCGCCGAGCGGTTCGAGCAGCTGTACGGTGCCGCGCCGGACGGGGTGTGGGCGGCGCCGGGCCGGGTCAACCTCATCGGCGAGCACACCGACTACAACGACGGCTTCGTCATGCCGTTCGCCCTGCCGCACACCGCTCTCGCCGCGGTCGCGCGCCGCGACGACGGCGTCCTGCGCCTGCACTCGGCCGACGTCGACGGCCCGGTGGTGGAGCTGGCACCGGACGCCCTCGCCCCCGGGTCCGACAAGCGGTGGACCGCCTACCCGGCGGGCGTGGTCTGGGCCCTGCGCGAGGCCGGCCACGCGGTGACCGGCGCGGACGTCCACCTCGCCTCCACGGTCCCGGCGGGCGCGGGCCTGTCGTCGTCGGCCGCCCTGGAGGTCGTCGTGGCGCTCGCGCTGAACGACCTGTTCGGCCTGGGCCTGCGCGGCTGGCAGCTGGCCCGCCTGTGCCAGCGCGCGGAGAACGTCTACGTCGGCGCCCCCGTCGGCATCATGGACCAGACGGCCTCGGCCTGCTGCGAGGCCGGTCACGCCCTGTTCCTCGACACCCGCGACCTCTCCCAGCGGCAGATCCCCTTCGACCTGGCCGCCGAGGGCCTGCGCCTGCTCGTCGTCGACACCCAGGTCAAGCACAGCCACAGCGAGGGCGAGTACGGCAAGCGCCGCGCCGGCTGCGAGAAGGGCGCGGCCCTGCTGGGCGTGGACGCGCTCAGGGACGTGCGGTACGCGGAACTGGACGCGGCGCTGGCGCGGCTGGGCGACGAGGAGGAGGTCCGCCGCCTGGTCCGGCACGTGGTCACGGAGGACGAACGCGTCGAACGGGTCGTCGCGCTCCTGGAGTCGGGCGACACCCGGGCCGTCGGCCCCGTCCTGGTCGAGGGCCACGCCTCCCTGCGCGACGACTTCCGCGTCTCCTGCCCGGAACTCGACCTGGTCGTCGACACGGCGCTGGGCGCGGGCGCGCTGGGCGCCCGGATGACCGGCGGCGGCTTCGGCGGCTCGGCCGTCGTCCTGGCCGAGGAGGCCGACGTCCCGGCGATCACCAAGGCGGTGGAGGAGGCGTTCGCGGCGGCCGGCTTCCAGGCCCCCCGCGCCTTCGAGGCCGTCCCGGCGGCGGGGGCGCGGCGACTGGTCTGAGCCCGGGGCGTCCGAGCCCGGGGCGCCGCGGGACGGCCGGCGAGGCGTCCTCGCCGGCCGTCCCGGTCAGCCCAGCCGCTTCGTCAGGGTGTACTCCGTGATGCCCGGCGGGTAGTCGGGGATCACGCAGACCACCTCGTAGCCCTGCTTCCGGTAGAAGTCCGGGGCCTGGAAGTCCCAGGTCTCCACCCGGGAGGACGTGCAGCCGCGTCCGGCGGCGACGCGTTCCGCCTCCGCCAGGAGGCGGGAGCCCAGGCCCGCCCCCCGGTGGCGGCCGTCGACCCAGAGGTAGGTCACGTGCAGCCAGGCCGTCCAGGTGTGGCCGACCAGACCGCCCGCCAGCTCGCCGTCGGCGTTCGACGCCCACACGTGCAAAGCCGACTCGCGTTCGTCCGGCGTTCCGCGCAGGGCGCGCAGCACCGGGGAGGCCGCCGTGTTGGTGTCCCGTAGGCGCCTGCGGAGCAGATCACGTCGGGCCTTGTCGACTTCTGTCTCAAGACGGAACATGCGGCACACCATAAACGCGCAAGGCCGCCAGTTCTGCAAATAACCTTCCGCTCCCGGCCCCCGCCCGTACCCTGATGAACAGCGCCGGTGGGGGCCGGCGTCGATCAGGGGGCGAGAGAAGTCGGGTACGGCGTCCGGGGCGGGGTGGCGGACGGCGCGCGGCGGCGGCCGTGCGGTCGAGGCGACCCGTCCCATGTCCGGTGAGTCCATGACGGGGGCCTCGGCGCCGTACCCGCGCCGGCGCCGTCCCCCGACGATGGGGTGATCCCCTGCTCTGCGGAGAGCTCGGGGAAGGGGGTTTCGTGGTTCGCATCCGAGTCCTGGTCGTCGACGACCATCGCATCTTCGCCGAGTCGCTGGCCGCGGCACTGGCCGCAGAGCCCGACGTCGAGGTGTCCGCGGCGGGCAGCGGCCCGGCCGCGCTGCGCTGCCTGGAGCGGGCGGCCGCCGAGGGGCGGCGGTTCGACGTCTTGCTCGTCGACGCCGACCTGGGCGGCAAGGTGCCGGGCGGGCGGCCGGCCGTGCCGGTGCAGGACGGCGACGAGGACGGGCTCGTCGACGGGATAGCGCTGGTCACCGGGGTGCGCTCCGCGCAGCCGCAGGCGCGGACCGTGGTCCTCGCCGAGAAGGACGACCCGCGCCGGGCCGCGCTCGCCCTGCAGGCGGGCGCCTCCGGATGGGTGGCCAAGGACTGCTCGCTGAACCGGCTGCTCACCGTGATCCGCGGGGTGCTGCGCGACGAGACGCACCTGCCGCCCGCCCTGCTCACCGGCGTCCTGCGCGAACTGACCGCCGCCCGCAGGCACCGCACCGAGAGCGAACGGCTCGTGGAGTCCCTGACCCCGCGGGAGCGGGAGGTGCTGCGGTGCATGGTCGCGGGGCTGGGGCGCAAAGCGGTCGCCGAGCGCCTGTTCCTGTCCCCGCACACCGTGCGCACGCACATGCAGAACGTCCTCGGCAAACTGGGGGTGCACTCCACCCTCGCCGCCGTCGCCCTCGCCCGCCGGGCGGGCGTCGGGCCCGTCGACCTGGACCGGCCGTCAACCGGGGATGTTGTCGAACGGGGCGGTCAACCGGCGTAGCAGCCCGGCCAGCTCCCCGCGCTGCCCGTGGGAGAGTTCCGCGAGGATGGCCCGCTCCTGCGCCAGCAGCCCGGCCAGTGCCTGGTCGGCGCGGTCGCGGCCCTCGTCCGTGAGCCGGACCAGGACACCGCGCCGGTCACTGGGGTCGGGCAGCCGCTCCACCAGCCCCTTCTTGGTGAGGCGGTCGATGCGGTTGGTCATCGTGCCCGACGTGACCAGGGTCTGGGTGAGGAGCTGCCCCGGCGACAGCTGGTACGGGGTGCCCGCGCGGCGCAGCGCGGTCAGGACGTCGAACTCCCAGGACTCCAGTCCGTGTTCGGCGAAGGCGAGCCGACGTGCCCGGTCCAGGTGCCGGGCCAGCCTGCTCACCCGGCTGAGCACCTCGAGCGGTTCCACGTCGAGGTCCGGGCGCTCCCGGCGCCACGCTGCGACCAGCCGATCGACCTCGTCCTCCATGCGGATCAGTGTAGTGGTTGTGTCGACGTGAAGTCTCTTGATGTCAAGTGTCTTGACGTCGAGGTAAATGGGGGTGAGACTGGGTACCGGTCCGTCAGCACCGGGAGGCTCCGTGTCCGCGCCCGCCAGTCCCGCCAGTCCCACCGGCCCCGTCTGGGACCCCGCCCAGTACCTGCGCCACGCCGGCCATCGCGCCCGGCCCTTCACCGACCTGCTCGCCCGGGTCCCCGGCCTCCCGGGTGATCCGCCCCGCATCGCCGACCTGGGCTGCGGCGCCGGCAACGTCACCGCGCTGCTCGCCGACCGCTGGCCCACCGCCCGCGTCACCGGCTACGACAACTCGCCCGAGATGCTCGACGCGGCCCGCACCGGCCACGGGGGCCCCACCCCCGGGGGCGGCCGGCTCGACTTCGCCCCCGCCGACGCCCGCACCTGGACCCCCGACCGGCCGTACGACCTGATCGTCAGCAACGCCACGCTGCAGTGGGTCCCGGGGCACGCGGACCGCTTCCCCGACTGGATCGCCGGACTCGCCCCCGGCGGCACCTTCGCCTTCCAGGTGCCCGGCAACTTCGACGCCCCCAGCCACAGCCTCATGCGCGACCTCGCCGCCTCCCCGCGGTGGCGCGCCCGCCTCGGCGGCGTCCTGCGCCACGCCGGGGCCGTGCTCCGGCCGGAGGCGTACCTGGAACGGCTGGCCGGCCTCGGCTGCACCGCCGACGTGTGGGAGACGACGTACGTCCACCTGCTGACCGGGGAGGACCCCGTCCTGGACTGGGTGAGGGGCACCGGCCTGAGGCCCGTCCTGACCGCCCTCGCCGACGACCCCGGGGCGCGGGACGCCTTCCTGGAGGAGTACCGCACCGCCCTGCGCGCGGCCTACCCGACCGGCCCGCACGGCACCCCGTTCCCCTTCCGGCGGATCTTCGCCGTCGCCGTCAAGGAGGTGTGACCGTGACCACCGCCGTCGACCACGTCCAGCCGGCCGCGCCGCCCGGCTCCGAGGCCCGTCTCCGCACGTACCGCGCCGGCGTCCTCGGCATGACCGAGGTCCCAAGCCGCCGGCCCTCGCCGCACGCGGCGGCTGCTGGTTCCGGGCCGGATCCGTACAGCTCCACCCGGGGATCGAACTGGACTTCCGGCCCGCGGGGGAGGCCCACCCCGGCCTGAGGGGCACCGGGGTCGACGCGTGCGCCGCCCGGCCGGCGGCCCACGGGCCCCGTCACCCGGGACGACGACCTGCCGGGCCACCGCCGCTCCTGCTCGGAGGCCCCGGCGGCGACCGCCTGGAGTTCCTGGAGCCCCGCTAGCTCTTCCGGTGCCCTATCAGCCGCGGCTTGGGCTCCAGCCCGTCCAGGCCGTGCCAGGCCAGGTTCACCAGGTGGGCCGCCACCTCCGCCTTCTTCGGCCTGCGCACGTCCAGCCACCACTGGCCGGTCAGCGCGACCATCCCGACCAGGGCCTGCGCGTACAGCGGGGCCAGCTTGGGGTCGAAGCCCCGGCTCTTGAACTCGCGGCCCAGGATGTCCTCCACCTGGGTGGCGATGTCCGAGATCAGGGAGGCGAAGGAACCCGTCGACTGCGGGATGGGCGAGTCGCGGACCAGGATGCGGAAGCCGTCCGTGTACTCCTCGATGTAGTCCAGCAGTGCGAACGCCGCCTGTTCGCACAGCTCGCGCGGGTGGCCGGCGGTCAGGGAGCTGGTCACCATGTCCAGCAGCCGCCGCATCTCACGGTCCACCACCACCGCGTACAGCCCCTCCTTGCCGCCGAAGTGCTCGTACACCACCGGCTTGGACACCCCGGCCTTCGCCGCGATCTCCTCCACCGAGGTGCCCTCGAAGCCCTTGGCGGCGAACAGGGTGCGACCGATCTCCAGCAGCTGCTGGCGGCGCTCGGCACCGGTCATCCGGGTGCGGCGCGCGCGCCGCGGCTTGTCGTTGCTCGGGGTGCTGGAGTCGGTCGCCACGGCGACCATCATGCCGCCTTCACGGCTTCCTTCCCCCGCCGGGCACCGCCTTCTGCCGCATTGCGGCGCGAATCGATACGCGAGCGTGACGGCCACCGCACGTCGTACGCCCAGCCCAACTGCTCGAACCAGCGGATCAGTCGGGCGCTCGAGTCGAGCTGCCCCCGCTCCACCCCGTGCCGCGCCGAGGTCGGGTCGGCGTGGTGCAGGTTGTGCCAGGACTCACCGCAGGACAGCACCGCCAGCCACCACACGTTGCCCGAACGGTCCCGCGACTTGAACGGGCGCTTGCCGACCGCGTGGCAGATCGAGTTGATCGACCACGTCACGTGGTGCAGCAACGCCACCCGGACGAGTGACCCCCAGAAGAAGCCCGTGAACGCCCCCCACCACGACATGGTGACCAGGCCGCCGATCAGCGCCGGCAGCGCCAGCGACACGACCGTCCACAGCACGAACTGGCGGGAGATCGCCCTGAGCGTCCTGTCCTTGATCAGGTCCGGCGCGTACTTGTCCTGCGGCGTCTGCTCCTCGTCGAACATCCAGCCGATGTGCGCCCACCACAGGCCCTTGATCAGCGCCGGGACCGTCTCCCCGTACCGCCACGGCGAATGCGGGTCGCCCTCGGCGTCGGAGAACTTGTGGTGCTTGCGGTGATCGGCCACCCAGCGCACCAGCGGGCCCTCGACCGCCATGGAACCGGCGATGGCCAGCGCGATCTTCAACGGACGCTTGGCCTTGAACGACCCGTGGGTGAAGTGCCGGTGGAAGCCGATGGTGATGCCGTGGCAGCCCAGGAAGTAGAAGAAGACCAGCAGACCGAGGTCCAGCCAGCTCACCCCCCAGCCCCACGCCAGCGGGACCGCCGCCAGCAGCGCCAGGAACGGGACGGTGATGAAGAGCAGCAGCGTGACCTGCTCCACCGAACGCTTCTGCTCCCCGCCCAGCGTGGCGGAGGGCGGTGCCGCGTCCCCGGGCCGGTCCTTGCGCGAGTCT
This sequence comes from Streptomyces griseomycini, assembly GCF_014203535.1. Lineage (GTDB taxonomy): Bacteria > Actinomycetota > Actinomycetes > Streptomycetales > Streptomycetaceae > Streptomyces > Streptomyces griseomycini. Next base: position 64,094 of record NZ_JACHJI010000007.1, on the reverse strand, counting down.
TCTTCGATCACATCGGGAGTAGAGGTCATGCGTGTCCCCTGTGGGGTGTGTGGAATGGGGGTGGTGTGCCCGGCTGCGGAGACCGTGCGGTCTTCCTACGGTTCCGTAACCTACGGCAACGTAAGTATGGCAGTGCGTCGCCCGGCGGCAAGGGCCCGTCGGCCTGCACCTCCGGATCGACACCTATCCTGGAGTCGGTCGGACAGCGCGGTCCGCTCTGATTTCTTCCCGGACGTCCGGCCCGTATGCGGTGCCCGCCGCGCGAGACGCCGTCCGGGTTCCCTCCCAGACGAGCTTCAACACTGCAAGGAGCCGCACCTGTGAGCAGTGCCGACGACCAGACCACGACGACGAGCAGCGAGCTGCGCGCCGACATCCGCCGCCTGGGCGATCTCCTCGGGGAGACCCTCGTGCGGCAGGAGGGCCCGGAGCTGCTGGACCTCGTCGAGAAGGTCCGCCGCCTCACCCGAGAGGACGGCGAGGCCGCCGCCGAGCTGCTGCGCGGCACCGAACTGCGGACCGCGGCCAAGCTGGTCCGCGCCTTCTCCACCTACTTCCACCTGGCCAACGTCACCGAGCAGGTCCACCGCGGCCGCGAACTGCGGGCCCGTCGCGCGGCCGAGGGCGGACTGCTCTCCCGCACCGCCGACCGCCTCAAGGACGCCGACCCCGAGCACCTGCGCGAGACCGTGCGCCACCTCAACGTGCGGCCCGTCTTCACCGCCCACCCCACCGAGGCCGCCCGCCGCTCCGTCCTGAACAAGCTCCGCCGGATCGCCGCCCTCCTCGACACCCCGGTCATCGCCTCCGACCGGCGCCGCCTGGACACCCGGCTCGCCGAGAACATCGACCTCGTCTGGCAGACCGACGAACTGCGCGTGGTCCGTCCCGAACCCGCCGACGAGGCCCGCAACGCCATCTACTACCTCGACGAACTGCACGCCGGCGCGGTCGGCGACGTCCTCGAGGACCTCACCGCCGAACTGGAGCGCGTCGGCGTCCACCTCCCCGACGACACCCGCCCCCTCACCTTCGGCACCTGGATCGGCGGCGACCGCGACGGCAACCCCAACGTCACCCCCCAGGTCACCTGGGACGTCCTCATCCTCCAGCACGAACACGGCATCAACGACGCCCTGGAGATGATCGACGAGCTGCGCGGTTTCCTCTCCAACTCCATCCGCTACGCCGGCGCCACCGAGGAACTGCTCACCTCCCTGCAGGCCGACCTCGACAACCTCCCCGAGATCAGCCCCCGCTACAAGCGCCTCAACGCCGAGGAGCCCTACCGGCTCAAGGCCACCTGCATCCGGCAGAAGCTGGAGAACACCAAGCTCCGCCTCGCCAAGGGCACCCCCCACGAACCCGGCCGCGACTACCTCGGCACCGGCGACCTCCTCACCGACCTGCGGATCGTCCAGGCCTCCCTGCGCGAACACCGCGGCGGGCTGTTCGCCGACGGGCGTCTCGCCCGCACCATCCGCACCCTCGCCGCGTTCGGCCTCCAGCTCGCCACCATGGACGTCCGCGAACACGCCGACGCCCACCACCACGCCCTCGGCCAGCTCTTCGACCGGCTCGGCGAGGAGTCCTGGCGCTACGCCGACATGCCCCGCGAGTACCGGGCCAAGCTCCTCGCCAAGGAGCTGCGCAGCAGGAGGCCCCTCGCCCCCACCCCCGCGCCCGTCGACGCGGCCGGCGAGAAGACCCTCGGCGTCTTCCAGACCGTCAAGCGCGCCCTGGAGGTCTTCGGACCCGAGGTCATCGAGTCGTACATCATCTCCATGTGCCAGGGCGCCGACGACGTCTTCGCCGCCGCCGTCCTCGCCCGCGAGGCCGGCCTCGTCGACCTGCACGCCGGCTGGGCGAAGATCGGCATCGTCCCGCTGCTGGAGACCACCGACGAGCTCAAGGCCGCCGACACCATCCTCGAGGACATGCTCTCCGACCCGTCCTACCGGCGCCTCGTCGCGCTCAGGGGCGACGTCCAGGAGGTCATGCTCGGCTACTCCGACTCCTCCAAGTTCGGCGGCATCACCACCAGCCAGTGGGAGATCCACCGCGCCCAGCGCCGGCTGCGCGACGTCGCCCACCGCTACGGCGTACGCCTGCGCCTCTTCCACGGCCGCGGCGGCACCGTCGGCCGCGGCGGCGGCCCCACCCACGACGCCATCCTCGCCCAGCCCTGGGGCACCCTCGAAGGCGAGATCAAGGTCACCGAGCAGGGCGAGGTCATCTCCGACAAGTACCTCATCCCGTCCCTCGCCCGCGAGAACCTCGAACTGACCGTGGCCGCCACCCTGCAGGCCTCCGCCCTGCACACCGCGCCCCGCCAGTCCGACGAGGCCCTCGCCCGCTGGGACGCCGCCATGGACGTCGTCTCCGACGCCGCCCACGCCGCCTACCGCGCCTTCGTCGAGGACCCCGACCTGCCGACGTACTTCCTCGCCTCCACGCCGGTCGACCAGCTCGCCGAGCTGCACCTGGGCTCCCGGCCCTCCCGCCGCCCCGGTTCCGGCGTCTCGCTCGACGGCCTGCGCGCCATCCCGTGGGTGTTCGGCTGGACCCAGTCCCGGCAGATCGTCCCCGGCTGGTTCGGCGTCGGCTCCGGCCTCAAGGCGCTGCGCGAGGCCGGCCTGGACACCGTGCTCGACGAGATGTACGAGCAGTGGCACTTCTTCCGCAACTTCGTCTCCAACGTCGAGATGACCCTCGCTAAGACGGACCTGCGGATCGCCCAGCACTACGTCGACACCCTCGTCCCCGACGAACTCAAGCACGTGTTCGACACCATCAGGGCCGAGCACGAACTGACCGTCGCCGAGGTGCTGCGGATCACGGGCGAGACGGAACTGCTGGACGCCCAGCCCGTCCTCAAGCAGACCTTCGCCATCCGCGACGCCTACCTGGACCCGATCTCCTACCTCCAGGTCGCCCTCCTCAAGCGCCAGCGCGACGCCGCCGCCGCGGGCGAGCAGCCCGACCCGCTGCTCTCCCGGGCCCTGCTGCTGACCGTCAACGGCGTGGCGGCCGGCCTGCGCAACACCGGCTGACCCGGCAACCGGCCATACGACGGGGGTTTCCCCGGACCTCGTACGAGGTCCGGGGAAACCCCCGTCGCCGTCCGCGCCCGCTCACACGGCCAGGAAAGCCGCCGTGAGCAACGCCGTCCCCGACAACGCCAGCACCCACGCGGCCCGCGTCCGCAGCAACCCGCCCGCCACCACCACCGACGCCAGCAGCAGCGCCCCGCCCAGCGGAACCCACGCGTACAGGATCCCGGCCGGACCGGAACGGACCGCGTGCTCGCCGCCCGGCTTCAGCACCACCGTGTAGGTCTCACCCCTGTCCACGGCCACCGAGTCCTCCAGCACGACCCGCGCCCGCGGCTGCGACCCCTGCGACAACGGCGCATAGGGCCCCGTGCACGTCTTCGCCCCGCACCGCGTCACCTCGACCGTGCCGCGCTCGCGCCCCTTCGTCAGCATCGCGTGCTGCGCCGTGCCCCACGACGCCCACACACCGGCGATCAGGATCAGCGCGGCGACCGTGCCCATCGCCGCGAACCGGCACAGCCGCAGCACGGTGGAGGCACCCCGGGAGGCCCGGGAGGAGAGGACCGCAGAAGGCATGGCCGCGATCCTTGGCCATGACCTTGCGGTCGGTCAACTCCGGTGGGGGCGGACGGAGAGACCCCCACCGGACAAGTCGACAGATGTGCCCATCGGCACCTCACGAGTTGTACGCGCTCTGCGCCCGCTCCAACCCCTCCGTCACCAGACACTCCACCGCGTCCGCCGCCCGGTCCACGAAGTAGTCCAGCTCCTTGCGCTCCGCCGACGAGAAGTCCTTCAACACGAAATCCGCCACCTGCATCCGCCCCGGCGGCCGCCCGATCCCGAACCGCACCCGGTGATAGTCCCGCCCGAACGCCTTCGTGATCGACTTCAACCCGTTGTGCCCGTTGTCCCCGCCCCCCAGCTTCAGCCGCAGCACGCCGTAATCGATGTCCAGCTCGTCATGGACCGCCACCACATGCGCCACCGGCACCTTGTAGAACTCCCGCAGCGCGTTCACCGGTCCGCCCGAGAGGTTCATGTACGACATCGGCTTCGCCAGGACCACCCGCCGGTTCGCCGGCCCCGGCGGCCCGATCCGCCCCTCCACCACCTGTGCCTGGGCCTTCCCGGCCCGCTTGAACCGGCCCCCCACCCGCTCCGCCAGCAGGTCCGCCACCATGAACCCCACGTTGTGCCGGTTCATCGCGTACTCCGGCCCCGGATTGCCCAGACCCACGATCAACCAGGGAGCCGCCGCGTCGATCACCGCATCGGTCGTCACGTCCATGTCTCCTTCATACGCGTCGGCCGCTGCCCCGCACGGGAACAGCGGCCGACGAAACGACGACTACGAGGAGGATCAGGCCTCGGCGGCCTCTTCACCCTCGGCACCCTCGGGCGCCTCCTCCGCCTGCGCGGCCAGCACCTGCAGCACCACGGCGTCCTCCTCCACGGCCAGCTTCACACCGTTCGGGAGCGCGATGTCCTTCGCGAGAACCGAGGCACCGGCCTCCAGACCCTCGATGGACACGGAGACCTGCTCCGGGATGTGCGTCGCCTCGGCCTCGACCGGCAGCGCGTCCAGAACGTGCTCCAGCAGGTAGCCGCCCGGGGCCAGCTCACCCTCGGTCTGCACCGGGATCTCGACCTGGACCTTCTCGCCGCGCTTCACCAGCAGCAGGTCCACGTGCTCCAGGAAACCCTTCAGCGGGTCACGCTGCACGGCCTTCGGGATCGCCAGCTCGCTGGTCTTGCCGTCGATGTCCAGCGAGATCAGCACGTTCGGCGTACGCAGCGCCAGCAGCAGCTCGTGGCCCGGGAACGTCAGGTGCAGCGGGTCCGAACCGTGCCCGTACAGCACACCCGGAACCTTGTTGTCACGGCGGATACGGCGCGCGGCACCCTTGCCGAACTCGGTGCGCGTCGCGGCGGAGATCTTCACCTCGGACATGATCACTCCTCGAAGTCAGAAAACGGACGTGGTCACCCGGCCACGAACGGCCTGCTACGAAGAGCGCGTCGATAACGGACCGCCGCACCAGCCTCACATGAAGCGGAACGGCCTCCCTCGCCGAGCAACTGCAGCAGTCTACTCGGACCGGGAGGCCGCACCCAAAACGATCACCGGACGACGCCGGCCACCGGAAACGGTCGCAGAACCCTTACTGCTCGTCGAACAGGCTCGTCACCGAACCGTCCTCGAACACCTCACGCGCCGCACGCGCGATCGTCGGCGCGATCGACAGCACCTTGATCTTGTCCAGCGTCTCGCTCAGCTCCGTCGGCGTCGGCAGCGTGTTCGTGAACACGAACTCGCTCACCCGCGAATTCTTCAACCGGTCCGCCGCCGGACCCGACAGCACACCGTGCGTCGCCGTCACGATCACGTCCTCCGCACCGTGCGCGAACAACGCGTCCGCCGCGGCACAGATCGTGCCACCGGTGTCGATCATGTCGTCCACCAGCACACACACGCGGCCCCGCACCTCACCGACCACCTCGTGCACGGTGACCTGGTTCGCCACGTCCTTGTCCCGGCGCTTGTGCACGATCGCCAGCGGCGCACCCAGCCGGTCGCACCAACGGTCCGCCACCCGCACACGACCCGCGTCCGGCGACACCACCGTCAGCTTCTCCCGGTCCACCTTCGCCCCCACGTAGTCCGCCAGCAGCGGCAACGCGAACAGGTGGTCCACCGGACCGTCGAAGAACCCCTGGATCTGATCCGTGTGCAGATCCACCGTCAGCAGGCGGTCCGCACCCGCCGTCTTCATCAGATCCGCGATCAGACGCGCCGAGATCGGTTCACGACCCCGGTGCTTCTTGTCCTGCCGCGCGTAACCGTAGAACGGCACGATGACCGTGATGGACCTGGCCGACGCACGCTTCAACGCGTCGATCATGATCAGCTGCTCCATGATCCACTTGTTGATCGGAGCAGTGTGGCTCTGGATCAGGAAACAGTCGGCACCACGAGCCGACTCCTGATACCGCACGTAGATCTCACCATTGGCGAAGTCGAAGGCCTTCGTCGGGACGACCCCGACACCCAGCTGCTGGGCGACCTCCTCGGCAAGCTCGGGGTGGGCGCGGCCGGAGAAGAACATCATCTTCTTCTCGCCGGTCGTCTTGATCCCGGTCACAGCACTTTCTCCTCAGAGGTCTCGCAGCCGGATGTCCGACAACCTCGTCGCCGCCATGCGAGAGGCCATCACAGCTGGTAGGGGGTGCAGGTGTGCACTTATCACGGTACGCCGTGTTCGGAGCACCGTTTTCCGGTCAGTCCTCCTCGACCGACCCCCGGGAAGCCTCCTCCGCAGCCTTCGCGGCAGCACTCCCCGGACGCTTACGAGCCACCCAACCCTCGATATTCCGCTGCTGACCACGGGCCACGGCCAGCGAACCGGGCGGCACATCCTTCGTGATCACCGAGCCGGCAGCCGTGTAAGCGCCGTCCCCGATCGTGACAGGAGCCACAAACATGTTGTCCGAACCCGTCTTGCAGTGCGACCCGACGGTCGTGTGGTGCTTGTGCTCCCCGTCATAGTTCACGAACACACTCGCCGCACCGATGTTCGAGAAGTCGCCGATCGTCGCGTCCCCGACGTACGACAGATGCGGGACCTTCGTCCCCTCGCCGATCGACGCGTTCTTCGTCTCCACGAACGTACCGACCTTGCCCCCACGACCCAGCCGCGTCCCCGGACGCAGGTACGCGTACGGCCCCACCGACGCCCCGGGACCCACCTCCGCACCCGACGACACCGTGTTGTCCACCCGCGCACCGGCACCCACACGGGTGTCCGCCAACCGCGAGTTCGGACCCACCTCACACCCCTCGGCCAGATGCGTCGACCCCAGCAACTGCGTCCCCGGATGCACGATCACATCCTGCTCGAACGTCACGGTGACGTCGACCCACGTCGTCGCCGGATCCACCACCGTCACCCCGGACAGCATGGCGGCCGTCAGCAACCGGTCGTTCAGGATCCGCCGCGCCTCCGCCAACTGCACCCGGTTGTTGATCCCCGCGATCTCCCGGTGGTCCCCCGCCACCGACGCACCCACCCGGTGCCCCGCCTCACGCAGGATCCCGAGCACATCGGTCAGGTACTCCTCACCCTGACTGTTGTCCGTCCGCACCCTCTTCAGCGCATCCACCAGCAGCGCACCGTCGAACGCGAACACACCCGAATTGATCTCCCGGATCGCCCGCTGCTCCTCCGAGGCGTCCTTGTGCTCCACGATCGCGGTCACCGCACCCGTGCCGTCCCGCACGATCCGCCCGTACCCGGTCGCGTCCGGCACCTCCGCCGTCAGCACCGTCACCGCGTTCCCGTCGGCGGAGTGCGCGGCGGCCAGCTGCCGCAACGTCCCACCCGTCAGCAGCGGGGTGTCACCGCAGACCACCACCACGGTCCCCTCGACCGCGCCGCCCAGCTCCTCCAGGCCCATCCGCACGGCGTGACCGGTGCCGTTCTGCTGCTCCTGGACCGCGGTGCGGACCTCGGGCGCGACCCCGGCGAGGTGGGCGGTCACCTGCTCGCGGGCGTGCCCCACGACGACGACCAGGTTCTCCGGCTCGAGCTCACCGGCGGCGGCGAGCACGTGGCCCACCAGGGAACGGCCACAGATGTCGTGCAGGACCTTCGGTGTGGCCGACTTCATACGGGTGCCCTCACCCGCTGCGAGAACGACGACGGCTGCCGGGCGATTGGCGCTCACGGGATGCCCTTCGGCTGTGATGGGGGTGGGGGATGGACAACCGCAGGATACCGGGGCGCTGGTGGGGGGACATGAGAGCGGGGCCCCGACAGTGCTGTCGGGGCCCCGCGGCCGGCTCCCGGGGCAGGAGTCGAACCTGCGTCTTACCTGGATTCAAAGTCCAGTCGCCCCTACCGACAGAGCAACCCGGGAATGCCGGGGCTAGCCTACGGGGTTCGTTGTTCGGCTGCCACCACCGTTCCGGACCACCGTCCTTCGACGCGGCGGTACGACCCGGCGCCGCGCAGGACGCTGATCACCAGGCAACCTCGGTGGTTCTCGCCTGCGTTCCTGCGGATGGTTCTGGGGTTGTGCTCCTTGATCGTTGTCTGCCGCAACTGGGAGATGCCGGTTCCTGCCAAGTCCGCCCAGCGGTTCTCAGCGCCCTCGACGTCGGCCGTCACGCGGATCACGACTCGGTACCGCAGGCGTTCACGATCCACCCCGAGCACGTCGAGCCAAGCCAGGGAGATCCGGACTACGTTGGGGTCGCTGTTGACGAACTGCACGTTCTCACGCCTGGCGTACGGCTTGTCCTCCGCGCCCTCGGCCCGACGGAGGGCCCCACCGGTCATGAACAGCTCGCGGTCGGTCGTCGTGCCGATCCGACCCGCAGCGACCGCCTTGGTCCGCTGACGCTCTTCGCCGCGCACCGCCAGCTCGTGCTCCCACCTCTTCCGAGCGGCCGGCTTCGCTTGCTCCGTCGGGGCGCGCCGCAGCGCCACCGCCCGTTCCCGCAGGCCCTCGGAGTCGGCGTACTTGCCGGGTGCATGTGTCACACGCATACCGTCCGGGCGGAATGGCCGGTTCCCCTCTCGAACGGTGACCGGTTCGGCAGTTCGAGGGATTTCGGGCCGTACCGCATCCGAACGGTCACCCTGGGTGGTGGGGCCCGGTCGTGGAAACTCGCCGGAAAAGCGGCGTCGACCGCCCGTAGGCTGGAGGCATGACCACGACGGGGGAAGACCATGTGACGGCCCGGGGCGGGCCGTGGTGGTGGGCCAGGCGGCGTAGTGCCGCGCTCGATGTGAGCCTCGCGGTGGTGTCCGCCGTGGAGTGCGGGCTGGAGGGGATCCCGTTCGCGCGGGAGGCGGGGCTTCCGGTGGCCGCGGGGGTGGTGTTCGGGCTGCTGGCCGGTTCCGTGCTGCTGGTGCGGCGGAAGTGGCCGATCGCGGTGGTGCTGGTGGCGGTCGCGGTGACGCCGGCGGCGATGGGCTTCCTGTTGGGCATCGTCGGTCTGTACTCGCTGGCCGCTTCGGACGTGCCGCGCCGGATCATCGCCTCGCTGGCCGGGATGCAGCTGGTGGGGACGCTGATCGTGATGTTCGTGCGGTTGCGGCAGGACATCGCGCGGGAGGACCTCGAGGTCGGGGACTGGATCGTGCCGTTCGCGGCCGTCACGACCTCGTTGGGGCTGACGGCGCCGCCGTTGCTGCTGGGTCTGTACGTCGGGGCGCGGCGGCGGTTGATGGAGAGCTTGCGGGAGCGGGCGGACAGTCTGGAGCGGGAGCTCCAGCTGCTCGCGGAGCGGGCGGAGGAGCGGGCCGAGTGGGCGCGGAACGAGGAGCGGACGCGGATCGCCCGTGAGATGCACGACGTGGTCGCGCACCGGGTGAGCCTGATGGTGGTGCACGCGGCGGCGCTGCAGGCGGTGGCGCGGAAGGATCCGGAGAAGGCGGTGCGGAACGCCGCGCTGGTGGGGGACATGGGCCGGCAGGCGTTGACGGAGTTGCGGGAGATGCTCGGGGTGCTGCGGTCCGGCACCGGTACCGGCACCGGCACCGGTGCCGGTGGGGAGGGTGCCGGGCGGCGGGAGGCGCGGGCGTCGTCGGTCTCGTCGGTGCCGTTGGCGGCGGTGGGGGCGGCGGCTGCGGCTGCCGCGTCGCGGGCGGTGGGTGTGGCCGGCGGGTCGGGGGAGGGTGTGGCCGAGGGGCCGTGCCTGTCGGAGATCGACGAGCTGGTGGGGCAGTCGGCGGCTGCGGGGATGGTCGTGGACCTGTCGGTGGAGGGGGAGGTCCGTTCGTACGCGCGGGAGGTGGAGTCGACGGCGTACCGGGTGGTGCAGGAGGCGTTGACGAACGTCCACAAGCACGCGGCGGGCGCGAAGACGTATGTGCGGCTCGCGCACCGGGTGTCGGAGATCGCGATGCAGGTGGAGAACGAGCCGCCGCCGGAGGCGGCGTCGTCGGCGCGGTTGCCGTCCGGGGGGAACGGCCTGGTGGGGATGAAGGAGCGGGTGTCGGCGTTGGGCGGGGTGTTCGTGTCGGGGCCGACGGAGGCGGGGGGTTTCCGGGTGTCGGCGGTGATTCCGGCGTCGTAGGCCGGGGTGTGGGGCCGGGGGCGGGTTCAGCCGGCGGTGAGGCGTACGGGCTGGATGCCGGAGACGAGGGCGGCGAGGGCTCGGTCGATGTCGGGGCCGAGGTACCAGTCGCCGGTGTGGTCGAGGGCGTAGACGCGGCCCTGGGCGTCGATGGCGAGGAGGGCCTGGGTGTCGGTCTCGGCGCCGAGGGGGCAGACCTCGGTGTCGAGGGCGCGGCCGAGGTCGCCGAGGGTGCGGGCCATGTGGAGGCCGTGCAGGGGGTCGAGGTCGAGGGCGACGGGGGCGACCTGGCGGCCGGGGCCGGTGGGGTCGATGTGGAGTCCGCCGAATTCGGCCCAGGCTTCGACGGCCGCGGGGAAGACGGTGTGGCGGTGTCCGGCGGGTGAGGTGTGGTCGCGGAGGGTGTCGGCCCAGATCTCGGCCTGTTTGATGTCCCAGCGCCCGGGTTGCCATCCGGCGGCGCGCAGGGCGGCGTCGACGGGGACGGCGAAGCGGGTGGAGGAGGTGCGGTCGGTGTGCATCTGCTCTTCGATCGTCGGTGGTCGGGGGTGGGGCCGGGTGTGGGGGCGGGTCAGCCGTCGGTGGCGGCCGGGTCGACGATGCGGATGCCGAAGTGGGCGCTGAGGGCGGTGCAGGCGCGGCAGGGGGTGGCGAAGCTGCCGTGGAGGGGGTCGCCGTCCTCGCGGATGCGGCGGGCGGTGAGTTTGGCCTGTTTGAGTGCTTTGCGGGCTTCGCCGTTGGTCATGGGTTTGCGTGCGGCGCGTTTGCTGCGTGCGGCGTCGGCGGCGGCGATGTGCCGGGAGATGAGGATGGTCTCGGCGCAGCGGCCGGTGAAGCGGTCGCGTTGGGTGCTGGTGAGGGTGTCGAGGAAGTCCTGGACGAGGGGGTGCAGGGCGGGGGGTGTGTCGCCGCGGGCGGCGGTGCCGGTGAGGGTGGTGCCGCGGACGGAGAGGGCGGCGGCGATGGTGGGGAGGATGCCGTCGCGGCGGTGGCGCAGGCTGGGGACGTGGGTGCCGTCGAAGGTGCTCCAGCCGATGCGGGGGTCGCCGGTCCGGGGGTCACCGGTACGGGGGTCACCGGTACGGGGGTTTCCGATGCGGGGGTCGCCGGAGCGGGGGTCGCCGGATGGGCCGGTGTGCGTCCCCGTCTGTGTCACGTTCATGATCGCCATTCCCTCCCGAGCATCCCCTCGGAGGTCACAGGGTGCCAAATGGCGTGGCTGATGCGGAAGCTGGGGCCGGGCGACACGCCCGGGTTTGGGCGGGCTGTCACGGGAGGGTGACGGTTGGTCACGGAAGCGGAGGGGTGGGTCACCGGTGCCGGTGACCGGTGTCGTCGTACCGCATAGGCTGTCGGCACCGCGATTCGTGCGGTGATCCGTGCGGTGGTGCGTGCGGGACGCCGTGGGGGTCGTGGCGGTAAGCAGTCGAGACAGACGTGACAGTCGAATACGTTCCGTGACGGCCTGAGGTGGCCGGTGGGGGCGTACAGAGTGCCGCAGGGGGCAACCGCCATGACGACAGGTCGGCTCGGGCTGGGGGTACCACCCGGCCGCCAGGCCGGGGGACAAGCCGCGCCGCCGAACGCGGCCTACGCCGGGCAGGTCGTGCACTTCCCGGATCCGGTGCGGGCGGCCCGTCACCCGAGAGGGGTGCGGGTGGACGAGCGCGGTTACCCCGATTTCTCGCCGTACGCGCGGGCGGCCGCGGAGGTCGCGGAGCCGCCGGAGGGTTTCGGCGTCGACGAGTTGCGGTTGACGGACTACGTGTCGGCGAACGCGGCGTTGGCGGCGAGCGGCCACGAGCTGTGGGACACGGTGCCGGCGGTGGCGACGCCGCACGGCTGGACGTGGCACCACGTGGTGGGGTCGCGGCGGCTGGAGCTGGTGCCGGTCGAGGTGAAGGCGCTGCTGCGGCACCACGGCGGGCTGGCGACGGCGAACGTGGACCAGGACAAGCGGGGCACGCGGCCGTTGCAGGAGACGCGTCCGGCGCACTTCGGGCTGCCGAAGTCGGGTGTGGCGGTGTCGGAGTCGCAGGTGCTGGGGGTCGAGGAGGACCTCGGGTACCGGCTGCCGGGTGCGTACCGGTCGTTCCTGAAGGCGGCGGGTGGTTGTGCGCCGGTGGGGACGGCGCTGGACGCGGAGTTGGGTCTGCTGGTGGACCAGCCGTTCTTCACGGTGCGGGACGAGGCGGCGGTCAACGACCTGGTGTACGTCAACAAGTGCCTGCGGGATCACCTCACCAAGGACTACCTGTGCGTCGGCTTCGTGCAGGGCGGTCTGCTGGCGGTGAAGGTGAGGGGCGACCGGGTGGGTTCGGTGTGGTTCTGCGCGTACGACGACGCGCGGGACGTGGATCCGTCGTGGCCGCCGGCCGAGCGGGTGGAGCGGTTGCTGCTGCCGTGCGGGGACGACTTCGACGCGTTCCTGTCGCGGCTCGCGGGGTCTCCGCCGGAACTGGAGACGGTGGCGAATCTGATGGTGGACGGCGGGTTCGCGCGTGCCGTTCCGGTTTCTTCCGCGGGGGAGTGAGCTTCGGCGATGGTGACGTTCGCGCAGGCGCAGGAGCGCGCGGAGGAGTGGGTCAACGGGGACGTGCCGTCGTACCAGCACCGTGAGGTGCGGGTGCGGGAGTTCGACCTCGGGTTCGTGGTGTGGGCGGAGGACCGTGCGGACGGGCCCCGTTCGGACGGCGGTGCGCAGCGGCTGGTGATCGCCCGGGACAGCGGTGAGGCGACGCTGTGGCCGGCGCTGCCGGTGGGCGAGGTGATCCGCCGGTACGAGGAGGAGTACGGCCGTGACGACGCGGCGCCCGAGCCGGTGCCGGCGCCTGCGGCGCGGGTGGATCTGAACCAGACGTCGTTCTTGCTGAGTCCGCCGGAGTGGCTGCAGGAGGCGGCGGATCGGCTGGGGATTCCGGACCGGCGGGGGGCGGGGTCGGCTTCGGCCTCGGGGACCGCGGGGGCGGATTCCGGTTCCGTTTCTGCTTCCGGTGCCGGGGCTCCGGCGTCGGGCGTGCCCGCCGGGGCGGGGAGCGGGGCGGAGTGGCCCGCCGCCGGGGGGAGTGACTCCCCGGCGGGTGGCGGTGCGTCGGCCGGGGCGACGCCGTGGGCCGGTACGGACACCAGCGCCGATGCCGGTGAGGACCGTTCCGTGCCGCTGCCGGAGACCGTGTTCGCCCCGCAGTTGAACGAGTCCGGTGACGCCGCCCCGCCGTCCGCGGTGGCGCCGGAGGCCAGGACGACGCTGATGTCGGGCGGCAGCCAGCTTCCGTCGACGGCTGTCGCACCGGCGCTTCCGGAACCCGGTGCGCCGGGCACGCCGCTTCCGGGGGTTCCGGGTACGCCGCCCGCCGGTGTACCGGGTACGCCGCCCGCCGGTGTGCCGGGCACCCCTCCGCCGGGTGCGCCGCAGGGCAGTACGCCGCCTCCGGCTGCTCCCGAGCGGCCGCTCGCGCCGCACGCCGGGGACATCGCCGACGCCGCGACCAGCAAGGCGACACCGCCGCCGCGTCGTGGCTCGGGTCCGACGCCGCCGCCTCCGCCGGGCGCCCCCGGGACGCCGGGCGCACGGCCGGGCGCCACGCCCCCGCCCGCTCCCGGTGCGCCGGGTGCTCCGGCGGGCGGCGGGTACGTACCGACGCAGATGGTGTCGGCGTTCGGCCCCGACGGCCCGGAGGGGCCCGGGGGCGCGCCGGCCCCGCAGCCGCCGGGTGCCGCGACGCCGCCGCCCGGTGCTCCGACCCCGCCTCCCCCGGGTGCGCCGAACGCGCCCGGCACGCCGCCCGGTGGTGTCCACCACGCCGCGACGATGCTCGCCGATCCCGGCGGGACGGGCCCGGGCGCTCCCGGCGCGCCGCAGCCCCCGGGTCCGCCGCCCGGCGCCCCGGCCGCTCCCGGTGCGCCGCATCCTCCGGTCGCCCCCGGCGCTCCCGGTGCCCCCGGTGCTCCGGGGGGTGCGCGCGGCCCCGTGCACCACGCGGAGACGGTGCTGGCCGCGCCCCCGGTGGGGGGTCCCGGTGCGCCTCCGCCGCCGCCCCCGCCGGCCCCGGGGAGGCCGCCCGGTGCGATGGCTCCCGGTGCGCCTCCGCACGGCGCGCCCGTGCCCGGGCAGCCGCCGGCGTACGGGTATCCGCAGCAGCCCACCGGTCAGCCGACCGTCGGCCCCGGCTACCAGGCCGTGCTGCGCTACCGCGCGCAGGACGGTTCCGAGCAGCAGCTGATCCGGCGTTCGGCGCCGGGCACGCCGCACCCGGAGTGGCAGATCTTCCACGAGCTGCGTGCCATGAACGTGCCGCCGGGCCAGGTGCTGGAACTGCACACCGAGCTGGAGTCGTGCGAGCTGCCGGGCGCGTACTGCGCGCGGATGATCCGGGAGCAGTGGCCGCAGGCGCGGATCACGTCCATCGCGCCGTACGGCACGGATCACGCGAGCCGGCAGCAGGGCATGCAGCAACTGCTGGCCCACCAGGGTGAGTTGCACCAGGTGGCGGACGGTCCGGCGCGTCCGGCCCCGGTGCGCGCACCGTTGCCGCCGGTGCAGCCGGCGCCGCCGGTTCCGCCGGAGGGCATCGCCCAGGAGCTGGCGGGGGCGTTCGGGCCGGGGGTGTTCCGGTTCGAGCAGGCGGCGGTGTCGCGGCAGGGGGTGCCGCCGATCGTGGCGCACACGCTGGTGGTGGCCGGGCTGCCGCTGGACATGGGCCCGTTCTTCTGGGCGCAGGCCCAGCCGGGCCGGCCGGTGCCGACGCTGGCGGAGCTGGCGGCCGAGCGGGGGGTGCAGCCGGCCTCGGACGCGGGCTCGTACCTGGTGATGGGCAGCGACTTCGGCAAGGCGATCTGCGTGCAGTACGGCACGGCGCACATCGTCGCGGTGCCGGTGGAGGCGGGGCCGGGCGGGGCGCCCGTGCCGCCGCAGTTCGTGAACACCGGTCTGCCGGAGTTCGCCCGCTGCCTGGCGCTGCTGGGGCGGATGTGGCGGCTGCGGTACGGGCTGAACCAGGAGCAGGCGGGTCGCTGGACCGTCGACTTCCAGGCCCAGTTGGCCGCGCTGGACCCGGCGGCGCTGGGTTCGCCGGAGAGCTGGTGGTCGGTGCTGCTGGAGCAGATGTGGGACGGCCTGCTGTGAGCCGCCGCTGACCTCCGTGCTCGGCGCGGACGTCAGGGCCGGGCCCGGTCGACATGTCGACCGGGCCCGGCTTTTGCGTGCCCTCTTCGCGGAGTGTCGCGTTATGAACACTTCCGTGTGTTCCACCAAGATGTGCGCGAATCATCCC
This sequence comes from Streptomyces griseomycini, assembly GCF_014203535.1. Taxonomy (GTDB): domain Bacteria; phylum Actinomycetota; class Actinomycetes; order Streptomycetales; family Streptomycetaceae; genus Streptomyces; species Streptomyces griseomycini. Next base: position 48,678 of record NZ_JACHJI010000007.1, on the reverse strand, counting down.
ATTTCGTGCCCGGTCGTCGTACCGGGCCTCGGGTCCGTCCGTCCGGTGAAGAGGGGTTCCAGGATGAGCAGCGCATCGGTGTCGTCGCAGGGCTTCGAGGTCGTGCGGGGGCGCGGCTACCGCCCCCTGCAGGTGATCGCGTACGTCGATGCCCTCTCCGCTGACCGTGATGCCGCCTGGGAGCGGGCCGCGCGGCTCACCGTGCTGGCCCGCGAGATGGAGGAGGAGCTGGAGCGGCTGCGGGAGCGGGTGGCGGGGCTGGCCCCGCAGACGTACGAGTCGCTCGGGGAGAGCGCGCGGCGGCTGTTCGAGCTGGTCGAGGAGGAGGCGGAGGCCGTGCGGGAGGGGGCCCGCCGGGAGGCGCAGCGGATGGGGGACCTGGCGCGGGAGGAGGCGGCCGGCGTGCGGGAGGCCGCGCAGGCGTGCGCCGACACGCTGCGCGCCGATGCCGACGAGGACGCCCGGCAGCGGCTGCTCGCGGCCCGCGCGGAGGCCGACGAGATCCGCGTCGCGGCCCGGGCCGAGGTGAAGGAGCAGCGCGCGGAGACGCTGGAGGCGTTGCGGGAGGTGCGCCGGCGCACCTCCGGGATGCTGGCCGAGCGGACCGCGGAGCAGCAGCGGCGGCTGGCCGAGGTGGAGCGGGAGGAGGCCGAACGGGTGGCCGCCCTGGAGGCCCGGCACACGGAGGCGGTGGAGCGGGCCGAGGGCGCGCTGGCCGAGGCGAAGCAGGTCTTCGCCGAGGCGGAGGAGGAGGCCCGGCGCCGTCAGGAGGAGGCGGAGGAGCGTGCGGACGAGCTGCTCGCCCAGGCGCGGGTGCGCGCGGAGGGCATCGCGCGGGAGACCGAGCGGGTGCTGCGCGAGCACGAGGAGTCGCGGGAGGTCGTGCAGGCGCACATGGACCACGTGTGCGCCAGCCTCAGCGCGCTGACGGGGCGGGTGGTGGAGTGAGGCAGGGGCGGGTGGTGGAGCGGGAGGAGGGGCGGTGGGCGGCCGTCCCGTCCGCCGCCCGCCGCGTGCCGTTTCAGTTCCTCCTGCGCACCGCCCCCGCGAGGATCCGTGCCTCCACCGCCTCGTACTGCCGCCGCTGTTCCTCCGTCCCGGCCCGGCCGGAGGCCATCGTGCCGATCCAGCCGCAGGCGAAGCCGGCGGGGATGGACAGCAGCCCGGTGGTGGTGAAGGGGAACCAGTTGAAGTCGGCACCGGGGAAGGCGGAGACGGGGGAGCCGGAGACCAGGTTGGTGCCCGGCATCAGCAGCAGCACGGCGAGGGAGCCGCCGATGAGGGTGGCGAGCAGGCCGGTGCGGGTGTAGCGGCGCCAGAAGAGGCCGTAGACGAGGGCGGGCGCGATGGCGGAGGCGCCGATGCAGAAGGACAGGGTGACCAGGGGCTGCAGGCTGTGGTGCTGCACCAGGGTGGCGAGCAGGATCGCGGGGACGCCCACCGCGAGCGCGGAGAGGCGGGCCAGGGTCATCTCGCGGCGCGGTGACAGCTCCTGGAGGCGGGAGGCGAAGACGTCGTGGGCGAGGGAGTTGGCGCAGGCGAGGATCATGCCGGCGACGGAGGCCAGGACGGTGAGGAAGATCGCCGTGGTGACGGTGGTGAGGAGGAAGGTCTCGGTCGTGGTCACCTCCGGGCCGAACGCGGCCTGGGAGCCGAGGAGGTAGGCGGTGTTGCCGCGCGGATCCGCCTCGGCGATCGCGGCCCGTCCGACCAGCGCGGTCGCGCCGAAGCCGACGACGGTGAGGACGAGGACGAACAGGGCCACGCTCGACACCGCCCAGGACATCGAGCGGCGCACCTGACGGGCGCTGGAGGCGGTGTACATGCGCATGGTGACGTGGGGGAGGCAGGCGCCGCCGAGGACGACCGTCAGCTGTGAGGTGATCATGTCCAGGCCGGGGCTGGCCCCTCCGGCGAACTGGAGGCCGGAGGAGAGGAAGGCGGAGCCGACCCCGCTGTTGTCGGCGGCCGCGTCGAACAGCGCGCCCGGGTTCCAGTCGAACCGGTCCAGGACGAGGGCGGCGACGACGGTGCCGGAGCCGAGCAGCATCACCATCTTCAGGATCTGGATGAGGGCGGTGCCCTTCATGCCGCCGATCGCCGCGTAACTGATCATCAGCGCGCCCACCCCGATGATGCAGCCCGTCTGCAGCGACTCCCCGGAGAAGCCCAGGATGAACGCCATCAGCTGTCCGGTGCCGGCGAGTTGCACCAGCATCATCGGCAGCAGCGCGGCGAGGGTGACGGCGCTGGCGGTGACGCGTATGCCGCGCTCCCGCGGCATGCGCCGGGTCAGTGCGTCGCCCATGGTGAACCGGCCCGCGTTGCGCAGCGGTTCGGCCAGCAGGAACATCAGCAGCATCAGTGACAGCGCGGTGCTCAGGGCGAGGACGATGCCGTCGTACCCGAACAGGGCGATGACGCCGCCGGTGCCGAGGACGGTCGCGGCGGAGATGTAGTCGCCGGCGATGGCCAGGCCGTTACGGAAGGGGGACAGGGAGCCGTAGCCGGTGTAGAACTCGTCGAGGTCGTCGCGGTCGGGGCCGGTCATCACGCACAGCAGCAGGGTGACCGTGGCGACGGCGGAGAAGCCGACGAGGGCCATGGCCTGTGCGTTCCCGCTGAACTCGGGGTTCACCGCGTCGCCCCCCGCTTGGCGTCCAGCTCGGTCTGCCTGCGGATGAGGTCCGCGAGGGGGTCGACGTGGCGGCGGGCGGTGCCTTCGTACATCGCGATCGCCAGCCAGGTGACGGGTACCTGGAGCAGGGCGAGCAGCAGGCCGGTGGGGACTCCGTCGGTGACGGTGCCGGTCATGAAGGAGGGGGCGGACGCGGACAGGATCAGGAAGAGGACGAAGTACCCGAGCGCGGTGAGGGTGGCGGTGCGGCGCTGCCAGCGGTAGGCGCTGCGCAGGCGGCGGAGGTCGCTGTGGTGTCCGAGCGGGGGGTGGAGGGGGGCGCGCCGCGGGTCCGGGGCGGGCGGGGCGGGGGTGCGGGGGTACGGGTTCCGGCGCGGAGGCGGGGGCGGGCCCCACGGGGACGGGTACGGGTCGAAGGACATCCCGTGCTCCTTGCAGGCTCGGGTCCGTGCGGGGACGGCAGGGAGTTGGGGGGAAGCGGATCCCGCACGTTACTCCCGCGCCCCGGGAAGCGCTGCGTTTTGGCCAAACTGATCGGTCGGTATGCGGGTGGCGGGCTGACCTGGGGTGTTACCCGCGTTAACTCAGACTTTTGGCCGCCCGTCACTCTCCCGCGGACGCGGACCTCTTGTCGGCGGACGTGCCGGGGGCAGGCGGAGGCGGGCGGAGGGAGAGCGCCCGTGAGCTCCGCGCACCCCACCGGCCCCAGGAGCACCGTCGTCTTCGGGGCGACCGGGCCGACCGGGCGGCGGACCGTCGAACGGGCGGTCGCCGAAGGGCACACGGCCACAGCCGTCACGCGCCTCCCCGGAGCCTTCCCGGTCCGGCGACCGCGGGTCAGCGCGTACCGGGTCGGCACGCCGTCGGCACGTCGCGTCCGCCCGGGCGGTACACGAGCCGGGCGGACCCGGCGCACGCGGTGCTCCGGCAGGCCGTCGGGGGCGGTCACGTCCGCGCGTTCGTCGACGTGCGGACGACGGAGGGCACGCCGACCTTCCGGGAACTGATGCGGAAGGGGGCCTTCGGGAAGTAGGGGCGCGACAGGGGCCCTCGCCGGAGAGGGCGGCGGTCACTGGTCGAGCACGGGGAACCTGCGGGGGGCCAGGAACAGCAGGACCAGGAACGCCAGCGCCGCCGCGCCCGCCGCGCCCAGGTAGACCGCGTGGACGGCGTCGGCGACGGCCCGGCGGGTCGCCTCGGGGACGGTGCCCGCGTCCAGGGCGCGGGTCACCGCGTCCAGGTCGCTCGCGCCGCCGAGGCGGGCGGCCAGCACCCCGTTGGCGACCGCGCCGAAGAGGGCCGCGCCGACGGTCTGGCCGGTCTGGCGGCAGAAGAGGATCGACGCCGTCGCCGTGCCGCGTTCCTCCCACACCACCGACGACTGCACGCCGACGATGAGCGGGAGCTGGAAGAGCCCCAGCGCCGCGCCCAGCAGCAGCATCAGCAGGGTGGGCTGCCAGGCCTCGCCGGGGTAGGGGAGGAAGGGGAACGCGGAGAGGATCAGCGCGGCCGTGCCGATGCCGAGCATCGCGGTGCTGCGGAAGCCGATCCTGCGGTAGACGTGCTGGCTGAGGGCCGCCGAGACCGGCCAGGTCAACGTCCACACGGAGAACACGAATCCGGCGGCCACGGGGGCGAGGCCGAGCACCGACTGGGCGTAGGTGGGCAGGAAGACGGTCGGGGCGACCATGAGCAGGCCCAGGGCGCCCAGGGCGAGGTTGACCGCGGCGATCGTGCGGCGGCGCCACACCCAGCCGGGGATGATCGGGTCCGCCGCGCGGCGTTCCACGACCACCACCACCGCCAGGAGCACGAGTCCCGCCGAGGTCAGGGCCAACGAGGGCGCGGACAGCCAGGGCCAGGCCACTCCGCCCTGGACGAGGGCGGTGAGCAGGACGCCGCCGCAGGCGAAGACCGCCAGCGCGCCCGCCCAGTCGACACGCGCGCGTGCCGCCCGTTCCCTCGCCGGCTCCCGCAGGTGACGCACGATCAGCCACAACGCCACCGCCCCGACGGGCAGGTTGACCAGGAAGATCCAGCGCCAGTCGGCGTAGGAGGCGAGCAGGCCGCCGAGGCCGGGGCCGGCGACCGCGGAGACCGCCCAGACCGTGGAGAGGCGGGCCTGGATCTTCGGGCGCTGCTCGAGCGGGTACAGGTCGGCGGCGAGGGTCTGCACCGTGCCCTGGAGTGCGCCGCCGCCCAGGCCCTGCACGATGCGGAAGGCGACGAGCGCGGCCATGTTCCAGGCCAGGGCGCACAGCAGCGAGCCCAGCAGGAACAGCACCGCGCCCGCGACGAGGACCGGTTTGCGGCCGAAGGTGTCGGACAGCCTGCCGTAGACGGGGAGGGTGACCGTGACGGCCAGCAGGTAGCCGGAGAACAGCCAGGAGAAGTAGGAGAACCCGCCGAGGTCGCCGACGATCTGCGGGACGGCGGTGGAGACGACGGTGGAGTCGAGGGCGGCCAGCGCCATCGCCAGCATCAGGGCGGCGACGACGGCTCCGCGGCGGTCGGTTCGGGGCTCCTGCGGGGTGTCCCGTGTCGCCGGTCTGGTGCTGTCCACCCGGAATCCTTCCCTCGCGGTTGTCTGTCCCTTGCACCTATCTGTGTCGGACAGCTTCGCACTTGACCCTGACGTCGCGGGAGGGCGGAGGCTCGGGTGGGCCGGTGGGAGGAGCCGACCCCGAGAAGGCCTCCGCCCGCCGGAGGACAGCCCTTAGGGGTACCTCCGTACTACGGCTCGGGGAGGGTTCGTACCGACGGAGGACGAGACGCGCGGGAACCGTCCTTAACCTGGCTTTATGCCGCTGGGGGGCGGCTGAGCACACCGGCGGGGGTGGGGTTTTCCTCAGGGAAGGACTGCGCTGAACACCAGTGCGCGGGCCCCTCCCCGTCGCCAGACTGAACCACGTCGTACGGAACTGCGCGAAGCGGCCGCCAGGCATGACGGCGGGCGTCGCGGCACCGCTTTCTCATCTGCTGACCGACATAGGAGACTTACCGTGACATCGGCTGTGACCATTCCCAGGCACGGGGGTACTGGAGGGCGTACGGCCGTTGCCGCGCGGGCGCGGCAGGTCGTGAAGGCGTACGGGGCCGGGGAGACCCGTGTGGTCGCCCTGGACCACGTCGACGTGGACATCGCCCGCGGCCGGTTCACCGCGATCATGGGCCCCTCGGGGTCCGGCAAGTCCACGCTGATGCACTGCCTGGCCGGGCTCGACACCGTGACGTCCGGGCAGATCTACCTGGACGAGACCGAGATCACCGGCCTGAAGGACAAGAAGCTCACGCAACTGCGCCGGGACCGGATCGGGTTCATCTTCCAGGCGTTCAACCTGCTGCCGACGCTGAACGCGATCGAGAACATCACGCTGCCCATGGACATCGCCGGCCGCAAGCCCGACAAGGCGTGGCTGGACCGGGTGGTGGAGACCGTGGGGCTCGCCGGGCGGCTGAAGCACCGGCCGACCCAGCTGTCCGGCGGCCAGCAGCAGCGGGTCGCGGTGGCGCGGGCGCTGGCGGCCCGGCCGGAGATCATCTTCGGTGACGAGCCGACCGGGAACCTCGACTCGCGCGCCGGCGCCGAGGTGCTGGGCTTCCTGCGCCGCTCGGTGGACGAGCTGGGGCAGACCATCGTGATGGTCACCCACGACCCGGTCGCCGCCTCCTACGCGGACCGGGTGCTGTACCTCGCCGACGGCCGCATCGTCGACGAGATGCTCCAGCCGACGGCCGAACAGGTCCTGGACCGCATGAAGGACTTCGACGCCCGGGGGCGCACGTCATGACCGTCCTGAAGACCTCGATGCGCAACTTCTTCGCGCACAAGGGGCGCATGGCGCTGTCGGCGGTGGCGGTGCTGCTGTCGGTGGCGTTCGTGTGCGGGACGCTGGTGTTCACGGACACGATGAACACGACGTTCGACAAGCTGTTCGCGGCCACCTCCTCGGACGTCACGGTGAGCGCCGAGAACGCCTCCGACAGCGGCGAGACCACCTCCGACAACGGCAAGCCGCCGGTGATACCGGCCTCCGTGCTCGCCGACGTGCGCGAGGTGGACGGGGTGAAGTCGGCCGAGGGCACGGTGTTCTCCACCTCGGTGACCGTCGTCGACGGCGACAAGGACAGCCTCTCGCCGACCAGCGGCGGCCCGACCATCGTCGGCAGCTGGAACGCCAACGACGCCCGCACCATGGAGATCACCTCCGGTGCGGCGCCCGGGGGCCCGGACCAGATCATGGTCGACGCCGACACCGCCGACAAGCACGACCTGAAGCTCGGTGACGAGATCGGTGTCATCAACGTCGTCGGCACGCACACGGCGAAGATCTCCGGCATCGCCGACTTCACCGTCACCAACCCCGGTGCGGCGATCTTCTACCTGGACACGAAGACCGCGCAGCAGGTCCTGGTCGGTGAGAGCGGCGTCTACACCAACGTCAACGTCACCGCCGCGGCCGGCGTCAGCGACGTGCAGCTGAAGAAGAACGTCCTGGCCGGGCTCGGCGGCGACTACAAGGTGCAGACCGCCGAGGAGACCGCGGAGGCCAACCAGAAGGACGTCGAGGAATTCATGAACGTCATGAAGTACGCGATGCTCGGCTTCGCCGGGATCGCCTTCCTCGTCGGGATCTTCCTGATCGTCAACACCTTCTCCATGCTGGTCGCCCAGCGCACCCGCGAGATCGGCCTCATGCGGGCCATCGGCTCCTCCCGCAAGCAGGTCAACCGCTCGGTGCTGGCCGAGGCGCTGCTGCTCGGTGTGACCGGCTCGGTCCTGGGCGTCGGCGCGGGCGTCGGACTCGCCGTCGGGCTGATGAAGCTCATGGGCATGATGGGCATGGAGCTGTCCACGGACGACCTCACGGTCGCCTGGACGACCCCGGTGGTCGGTCTGGTCCTGGGCGTCGTCGTCACCGTGCTGGCCGCCTACCTGCCCGCGCGGCGGGCCGGGAGGATCTCCCCGATGGCCGCCCTGCGCGACGCCGGGACCCCGGCGGACCGCAAGGCCGGCTGGACACGGGGCGTCGTCGGTCTGGTCCTCACCGGTGCCGGCGGTGCCGCCCTGTACCTGGCGGGGACCGCGGACAAGGCCGCGGACGGCTCCCTGTGGCTGGGCCTGGGCGTGGTGCTGTCCCTGATCGGCTTCGTCGCCGTCGGCCCGGTGCTGGCGAGCGGTGTGGTCCGGGTCCTCGGCGCGGTCCTGCTGCGGGCCTTCGGCCCGGTGGGCCGCATGGCCGAGCGCAACGCCCTGCGCAACCCGCGCCGCACCGGTGCGACCGGCGCCGCGCTGATGATCGGGCTCGCGCTGGTGGCGTGCCTGTCGGTGGTCGGCTCCTCCATGGTCGCCTCCGCCACCGAGGAGCTCGACAAGACGGTCGGCACGGACTTCATCATCCAGAACGACCGAGGTCAGCCGATCACCCCGCAGGCCGTCGAGGCCGTGAAGTCGGTGCGGGCGCTGGACCGGGTCACCGAGTACAAGTGGACCGAGGCCGACTTCACCACGCCCGACGGCAAGACGGTGAAGGACACCGCGATCACGGCGGCCGACCCGACGTACGCGACCGACCTGCGGGTCGAGACGGTCGCCGGGAAGCTCGCCGACGCCTACCGGCCCGGCTCGATGTCCGTCCACGAGGACTTCGCGAAGGACCACCGCATCGACATCGGCTCGAAGATCGAGGTCGCCTTCAAGGAGGGCTCGACGGGCACGCTGACGGTCCGGGCGATCACCAGCAGCGAGGCCGTCGTCGACGCCGGCGCGATGTACACGTCCATCGACACCCTCGCCGCGTACGTCCCGGCCGACAAGATGCCGCTGGACCGGCTCCTCTTCGCCTCGGCGAAGGACGGGCAGAAGGACGCCGCGTACAAGGCGCTCAAGGAGTCGCTGCACGACTTCCCGCAGTACAAGGTGCGCGACCAGACCGACTACAAGCAGGCGCTGAAGGACCAGATCGGCCAGCTGCTGAACATGATCTACGGTCTGCTGGCCCTGGCGATCGTCGTCGCGATCCTCGGTGTGGTGAACACGCTGGCGCTGTCGGTGGTGGAGCGCACCCGGGAGATCGGCCTGATGCGGGCCATCGGCCTCTCGCGCCGGCAGCTGCGCCGCATGATCCGCATGGAGTCGGTCGTGATCGCCCTCTTCGGCGCCCTGCTGGGCCTGGGGCTGGGCATGGGCTGGGGCGCCACCGCACAGCAGCTGCTCGCCCTGGAGGGCCTGAAGGTCCTCGACATCCCGTGGCCGACGATCATCGGCGTGTTCATCGGTTCGGCCTTCGTGGGTCTGTTCGCCGCGCTGGTCCCGGCGTTCCGGGCGGGCAGGATGAACGTGCTCAACGCCATCGCCACCGACTGACGGGGGAGGGGACGGCCCCGCCCCGGAGGGTGGGGCCGTCCCCGGTGGCCGGGCGGGGCGTGGGATCCGATCCCACGCCCCGCCCGCTCATGTGTGCCGCTGTCCGGCGTACCGCACCCGTCAGCCGAGGGCGACGACCGCCTCGTAGTACTTCTTGGCCGTCTTGAGGCATGCGGACTTCAGCTTCTTCCGCTGCGACGGCGTGTACGGGTCGGCCCAGAACTTCTTCCCGCAGACGAACTTCATGTCGGTGTGGAAGGCCTTGTCGATACGGGGCTTGTGGTAATTCTTGAAGGCCTTCTTGCCGACGGTCTTCTTGTAGTTCCGGTAACCGAAGTCGTGGCGGTAGCAGGCGAACGTGAAGTCGTAGCCGCCCGAGATTTTCTCGGGTGCCCCGGAGCAGTAGTCGGTCCCCCAGTCGAAGCGGTACTTCTTGATGGACGCCTTGCCCTTCTTGTGCTGGGTGAGCGCGTCGAACCAGCGGTCCCTCGACGCGCCCGAGTTGCCCGTGAGGGAGCCCAGCTTCTTGACCTTCTGGGCCTTGGTCACCATGGGGCCGACCTGAGCGGTCACGGTCTCGGCCGGCGCGTCGGAGGCGGCGACGGCGGGGGTCACACCGGTCACGAGGAGGACACCGGAGAGGGCTGCACCGGGGAGGGCCAGACGTAGCGTGTTCACGACTCCCGTCCTTTCTGTTCGATGACTGTTCGAGGTCTGTTCGAGGTGGCGGCAACGATGGCACGCCCTCTTCCCGTCGGGCAATCGTTAATTCCGTGACGACTCCGGGACCGAACCGGAATTGAATAATCCGCGGCCCCTGACCAGCAATGACCGAAGAGGGCCGCTACGGTATGCCGGTTGTGCTATATGCGGCGGACGGAATATTCGCCAGGATTGCCGCGGCCCGTCGCGGCGTCCGCGGGCGAGCTCAGATCTTGCTCAAGTGGAGGGAGCCCCCGGCCGCTTCCCGCATAGCCTGACCGCGTTCTTCGGAGGCTGAATACGACTGTTGCGCAGTAAACATTCGGGGAGTGGTTGTCATTCACGGACCGCGGGGGAAATATCAGGAAACAAGGGGCATCGCCGAGAAATTACCGGGACCCTCGGCGAGGGAGTCGATCGAGGAGTCCCTGGGTCGGGCGGTACGCCGCAGGCGCGAGGAGTCCGGGATGACACAGGTGGACCTGGCCGCCCGCTCCGGCCTGACGCAGGCCGCCGTCTCCCGGCTCGAGTGCGGGCGGAACATGCCGACACTGCCCCTGCTGGAGCGGATAGCGGAGGCATTGGGCGCGGTGCTGTACCTGACGGTGCGACCGGGGCGAGGCGTGACCATCTCCTTCCTCGGTCCGGAGGAGGCACGAGCCGCCGAGGACGGCACTGCTCTGACCAGGCAGAACCCGTACCGGTCACGGCCGGTGCACCTCGCGGGCCACGCATCTCGCCACCGCCCGGCACCAGGTCCCGCCCCGGGGCCGCGCCCGGCGGGCTGACCGCCCGGGACGTCACCGGGGGCCCGACGCCGAGCGCCTCCGGAGGGGGCCGGCGGCGGGTCCCCGGCTTCCGGGGCCGCACGGTGGTTCCGGCGGCAGCGTGGCTGCCGCCGGGGACGGCGTGGGGGCGGACGGCCGCCGGGACGCCCGCAGCCGGGCCACGTGCCCGGGGAACCCGGCCGGCGGCGGAGCGGTGCGACGGGTGAGCGCGCCCGCCGCGGGAATCCGGTGTCGTCGGCACACCACGGCGGGCAGTCGTACGCTGGACACCCCCGGCCCGCAGCGCGCGTCGGGCCCGTCGTGTTGCACACCCCCGGACGGAAAGCGCCCCGAATGAGCCTGCACGGTCTGCTCGACGCCGTCGTCAAGGACACCGCCCTCGCGGAAGCGATCTCGGCGGCCTCCGACGGCAACCGCATGCACGTCGACCTGGTCGGCCCTCCCGCGGCCCGCCCCTTCGCGGTCGCCGCCCTGGCCCGGGACGCGGGCCGCCCCGTCCTGGCGGTGACGGCGACGGGACGCGAGGCGGAGGACCTGGCCGCGGCGCTGCGCTCCCTGATCCCGCCGGAGGGGGTCGTGGAGTACCCGTCGTGGGAGACGCTGCCGCACGAGCGGCTCAGCCCCCGCAGCGACACCGTCGGCCGCCGCCTGGCCGTGCTGCGCCGCCTGGCCCACCCCCGCCCCGACGACCCCGAGACCGGCCCGGTCTCCGTCGTCGTGGCGCCCGTGCGCTCCGTACTCCAGCCGCAGGTCAAAGGGCTGGGCGATCTGGAGCCCGTCTCCTTGCGGACCGGGCAGAGCGCCGACCTGAACGAGGTCGTCGAGGCGCTCGCCGCCGCCGCGTACGCGCGCGTGGAGCTGGTCGAGAAGCGCGGCGAGTTCGCGGTGCGCGGCGGCATCCTCGACGTGTTCCCGCCCACCGAGGAACACCCGCTGCGGATCGAGTTCTGGGGCGACGACGTCGAGGAGATCCGCTACTTCAAGGTCGCCGACCAGCGGTCCCTGGAGGTCGCCGAGCACGGCCTGTGGGCGCCGCCGTGCCGTGAGCTGCTGCTCACCGAGGACGTACGGGCACGCGCGCGTGCCCTCGCCGAGGCCCACCCCGAGCTCGGCGAACTGCTCGGCAAGATCGCCGAGGGGATCGCCGTGGAGGGCATGGAGTCCCTCGCGCCGGTCCTGGTCGACGACATGGAGCTGCTGCTCGACGTGCTGCCCGAGGGCGCCATGGCCGTCGTGTGCGACCCGGAGCGGGTGCGCACGCGGGCCGCCGACCTGGTGGCGACGAGCCAGGAGTTCCTGCAGGCCTCCTGGGCGGCCACCGCCGGGGGCGGCGAGGCGCCCATCGACGTCGGCGCGGCCTCCCTGTGGTCCATCGCGGACGTCCGCGACCGGGCGCGCGAGCTGGACATGATGTGGTGGTCGGTGTCGCCGTTCGCCGCCGACGACGCCCTCGAGGAGGCCGACACCCTCAAGCTCGGCATGCACGCCCCCGAGGCCTACCGCGGCGACACCGCGCGGGCGCTCGCCGACACCAAGGGCTGGCTCGCCGACGGCTGGCGCACGGTGTTCGTCACCGAGGGCCACGGCCCGGCCTCCCGCACGGTCGAGGTGCTGGGCGGCGAGGGCGTCCCGGCCCGTCTGGACAACGACCTCGGCGAGCTCAGCCCCTCCGTCGTGCACGTCTCCTGCGGCTGCATCGACCACGGGTTCGTCGACCCGGTGCTCAGGCTCGCCGTGCTCACCGAGACCGACCTGACCGGGCAGAAGGCGGCGGGCCGCGACGGCGCCCGGATGCCGGCCCGGCGGCGCAAGACCATCGACCCGCTCACCCTGGAGGCGGGCGACTACATCGTCCACGAGCAGCACGGCGTCGGCCGGTACATCGAGATGGTGCAGCGCACCGTGCAGGGCGCCACCCGCGAGTACCTGGTCGTGGAGTACGCCCCCGCCAAGCGCGGCCAGCCCGGCGACCGCCTCTACATCCCCACCGACCAGCTGGAGCAGATCACCAAGTACGTCGGCGGCGAGGCGCCCACCCTGCACCGCCTCGGCGGCGCGGACTGGACCAAGACCAAGGCGCGCGCCAAGAAGGCCGTCAAGGAGATCGCGGCCGACCTGATCAAGCTGTACAGCGCGCGGATGGCGGCGCCGGGCCACGCCTTCGGCGCCGACACCCCCTGGCAGCGGGAGCTGGAGGACGCCTTCCCCTACGCGGAGACGCCCGACCAGCTCACCACCATCGCCGAGGTCAAGGAGGACATGGAGAAGTCGGTCCCCATGGACCGCCTGATCTGCGGCGACGTCGGCTACGGCAAGACCGAGATCGCGGTGCGGGCCGCCTTCAAGGCCGTCCAGGACGGCAAGCAGGTCGCCGTCCTCGTCCCGACGACGCTGCTGGTGCAGCAGCACTTCGGGACGTTCAGCGAGCGGTACGCGCAGTTCCCCGTCAACGTGCGGGCGCTGTCCCGCTTCCAGACCGACACCGAGGCGAAGGCGGTCCTGGAGGGCCTGCGGGACGGCTCGGTGGACGTCGTCATCGGCACCCACCGGCTGTTCTCCTCCGAGACCAAGTTCAAGGACCTGGGCCTGGTCATCGTCGACGAGGAGCAGCGCTTCGGCGTCGAGCACAAGGAGCAGCTGAAGAAGCTGCGCGCCAACGTCGACGTGCTGACCATGTCCGCCACCCCGATCCCGCGCACCCTGGAGATGGCGGTCACCGGCATCCGCGAGATGTCGACGATCACCACCCCGCCGGAGGAGCGCCACCCGGTGCTCACCTTCGTCGGCCCCTACGAGGAGAGGCAGATCGGCGCCGCCGTCCGCCGCGAACTGCTGCGCGAGGGCCAGGTCTTCTACATCCACAACCGCGTCGAGTCGATCGACCGCGCGGCGGCGAGGCTGCGCGAGATCGTGCCCGAGGCGCGGATCGCCACCGCCCACGGCCAGATGTCGGAGTCGGCGCTGGAGCAGGTCGTCGTCGACTTCTGGGAGAAGAAGTTCGACGTGCTGGTGTCCACGACGATCGTCGAGTCCGGCATCGACATCTCCAACGCCAACACCCTGATCGTCGAGCGCGGCGACAACTTCGGCCTCAGCCAGCTGCACCAGCTGCGCGGCCGCGTCGGCCGGGGCAGGGAGCGCGGCTACGCGTACTTCCTGTACCCGCCGGAGAAGCCGCTGACCGAGACCGCGCACGAGCGCCTCGCGACCATCGCCCAGCACACGGAGATGGGCGCGGGCATGTACGTGGCGATGAAGGACCTGGAGATCCGCGGCGCCGGAAACCTCCTCGGCGGCGAGCAGTCCGGGCACATCGCGGGCGTCGGCTTCGACCTGTACGTGCGGATGGTCGGCGAGGCGGTCGCGGACTACCGCAGGCAGCTGGAGACCGGCGGGATCGAGGAGGAGCCGCCGCTCGAGGTGAAGATCGAGCTGCCCGTCGACGCGCACGTCCCGCACGACTACGCCCCCGGCGAGCGGCTGCGGCTCCAGGCGTACCGGGCGATCGCCTCCGCCAACACGGAGGAGGACATCAAGGCCGTGCGCGAGGAGCTCGTCGACCGCTACGGCAAGTTGCCGGAGCCGGTGGAGAACCTGCTGCTGGTGGCGGGCCTGCGCATGCTCGCCCGCGCGTGCGGCGTCGGCGAGATCGTCCTGCAGGGCACCAACGTCCGCTTCGCCCCGGTGGAGCTGCGCGAGTCCCAGGAACTGCGCCTCAAGCGCCTCTACCCCGGCACGGTCGTCAAGGCGGCCGCCCACCAGGTGCTGGTGCCGCGTCCCAAGACCGCGAAGGTGGGCGGCAGGCCGCTGGTCGGGCGCGAGCTGCTCGGCTGGGTCGGGGAGTTCCTGACGTCGGTCCTGGGGTCGTAGGACGGCACCGTCCCGGGCCGCGGGAAGGCGCGGGGAAACGCGGAGGGCACGGAAAGCGCGGGAAGCCGTCCACGGGGACGTCGCCGTGGACGGCTTCTGCGGTGAACAGGGGCCGGCGCGACCTCGGGTCGACGCGGGACCTACGGCTGGTCGGGGCGGTCGCGGTCCATGCCGAGACGGCGTTCGGCCTGCTGCTGCCCGGTGTCGACCTGCTGCTCGTACTTGCCGCCGGTCCTCTCGTTGACCTTCTTCTCGGCGGTGTCCGAGGCGTGCTTGGCCTTCTCGCGTGCCGTCTTGTTGCCCTTGAGCTTGTCGAAGATACCCATGCAGAGCTCCTTCGGATGGTGACTCAGAAGAGACGATACGCGCGACAGGCGAGGAATGCCCGTTTGGGCCATGTATGGTCTGGACCTTTCGCTCGTTACGGTGGAGCGGACGTCACCGGGCATCGCACGGTCCGGGCGGGGGCAGGCGACAGGGGAGCGAGGGAGGACGTCGTGGCGGGGTACGGAAGGCGGGGCCGGGCGGTCGGACGCACCGGGGCGGCGGTGTGCGCCGCCGTCGTGCTGCTCGCCGGCTGCCAGGGGATCCAGGACGGGGACTCCCCCGCCGGTGACGAGAGCGGGGGCGCCGCGGCGGACGGGCGGGCCGCCGGCCCGCTGGACAACCCGGACGGGACGAAACCGGGCCTGGCGCCCGTGACGGGCGAGGCCGACAGGGCGGAGGCCCGCGAGCTCATCGAGACGGTGCCCACGAGGGGACGCGGTCCGAGGACGGGCTACGACCGGGACGACTTCGGGTACGCGTGGATGGACACGGCCGACGGGGTCCCGCTGGCCCGGAACGGCTGCGACACCCGCAACGACCTGCTCCGGCGCGACGGCCAGGACCTCCGCTTCCGGTCCGGTTCCGACTGCGTGGTCATCGCCATGACCCTGGCCGACCCCTACACCGGCAAGACCATCGAGTGGCGCAAGCAGGAGGCCGCCGAGGTGCAGATCGACCACGTCGTGCCGCTCTCCTACAGCTGGCAGATGGGCGCCTCCCGCTGGCCCGAGGACAAGCGGGAGCGGCTGGCGAACGACCCCCTCAACCTGATCCCGGTCGACGGCCCCGCCAACTCGGCCAAGGGGGACTCCGGTCCGGCGGCCTGGCTCCCGCCGAACAGGTCCGTGCGGTGCGCGTACGCGGTCCGCTTCGCCCAGGTCGCCGTCAAGTACGAGATGCCGGTGACGTCGGCCGACAGGCGGATGATGCTGGCGCAGTGCGGCGGCTGAACGGCGGCCGGGCACCGGAAACCCGTTCCGCCGCGCGCGGACTCACGTCTACGGTGACGCCATGGACTTCAGGGTTTCGAGCCTCGCGGACCGCCCCCTCATGGCGCAGCCGGTGCGGGACATGGCGGACACCTGGCCGCAGTTCGTGCTCGAGGACCTCGTGGGCGCCGCGTACTTCCCGCGCATCGCCGCCGAACTGCCCGAGTACGTGCTGTTCGCCGAGGACGCGCGGGGCGAGGTCGTCGCCACCGCCCACAGCGTGCCGTTCGCCCTCGGTGCCGAGGGCCGTGGGGAGCTGCCCGCGCGCGGCTGGGACGAGGTCCTCGTGTGGGCCTTCTCCGATCTGCGCCGCGGGGTCCGCCCCGACACCGTCAGCGCGATCTCGGTCTCCGTCGCCCCGCACGCCCAGGGCCGCGGACTGTCCGCGCTGATGCTCTCCGCGATGCGCGACAACGCCCGCCTCCACGGCTTCCGTGAGGTCGTCGCCCCCGTCCGCCCGAGCGCCAAGCACCTGGAACCGCGCACCCCCATCGAGGAGTACGCCCGCCGGGTGCGCCCCGACGGGCTGCCGCACGACCCCTGGCTGCGCGTCCACGCCCGGGCCGGCGCCACCCTCGCCTCCGTGGCGCCGGCGTCCATGACGGTGTCCGCCGCGCTGGAGGAGTGGCGCCGCTGGACGGGCCTCCCCTTCGACGCCGAGGGCGACGTCGAGGTGCCCGGGGCGCTGGTGCCGGTGCGCTGCGAGCCGGCCCGCGGACACGCGGTGTACGTCGAGCCGAACGTGTGGATGCGGCACCCCCTGTGAGCGGCCCGGCGGGGACGCCCCGCGGGCGGGTCAGCCCAGGGCGTCCAGGTCCAGGACGTCTCCGGCGGGCTTGTCGGCCGGGACCGGCTCGTCGTAGTCGGCGAAGGAGATCGAACCCGGGTCCGCGGCGGACGCGCTGTCGATCCGCAGCAGGTACGGCTCGCCCTCCGTGGCGACGTAGACGGTGTAGCGGTCCCTGCCCTCCCGCTCCTCCAGCGTGATCGCGGGCGTGCCGTCGACGGTCGTCGTCTTCCCCCGGGTCGCCTCCGACCGTTCGTCCTCCAGGTCCCCGAGCACCAGGTCGAGGTCGCAGAAGCCGGCGATGTCCCCGGCGTCCGCGCCCTTCGCGGACGTCTTGGTCCACTTGCCGGCCAGCAGGGCCACGGCGGCGTCCACGTCGGCCTCGGGCTCGCCCTTGCTCTGGGCCCGCAGGAACGCCTCGTCGTACTTCATGTAGAGGGTGTCGCCGGTCTTGATCAGCTCGGCCTCGCCCTGGCCCTCCAGGCCCATCGTGCCGGCGCACTCGCCCTGCTCGTTCAGGGCCATGTCGATGTGGATGGTGCCGCCGGTCTCCTCGTCGGGGACGTCGCCCTTCATCCGCAGGGACGAGGCGCCGGTGGTGGCCTTCAGGGCCCGTTCCGCGATCTCGCCGCCGGTCAGTCCGGCGAAGGGTTCCTCCTTCGGCTCCGGGGAGCTCTTCCGCTCCTTCGCCGTGTTCTGTCCGGCCGAATCGCTCGAGGTGCCGCTGTTCGCCCCGCCCTCGCCGCCACAGCCGGTGAGACCGGCGGTGGCCACGGCGGCCAGGCAGAGGGCGGCGAGTGCGGTGCGACGCATGGTGGGTCCCCCCGGAGTTCTCGGTGAACGGATGGTGAGCACGGGTCAGAACTCGCCGTTGCCGAGCAGTTCGCCGTCGGCGTCGTAGACGGTGACGAGGCCGTTCTCGCTCTGCTTCCAGTCGGCGAACGCGGAGGCGATGAGCTTGGCGGGGCCCGTGCCCTCGCCCATGACGCCGCCGGTGAAGTCGGTGTAGACGTCGGCGGTGTCGAGGATGTCGTTCTGCTCGTCGGCGCCCTGGACCTTGGTGACGTGCGCGACGGCCTCCTTCTCCTGGGCCGTCCCGTTCTTCTGCACGAACGCCTTGAACTGCTCGGACTGGGACGCCTTCTCGGCGCCCTTGTCGTCGGCGGGCTTCGCGTCGGACCCGCCCCCCGACTTCGCGCCGCCGGACTGCCGCTCCGCGGACGCCGAGGAGCCCTTGCCGCCGGTTCCGCCCTCCGTGTCACCGGAGTTCGCCGAGACGGCACCGATGACGACGATCCCCACGACGGCGCCCAGCGCGATCTTGCTCTTCATGCCCATGGCTGTGTCCCTCCCGACGCGGCAACCGCCACCTGCCGACGGCTGCTCGTTCACGGGGTCAATCACAGCAGAGACTGTAAACCGAGTCAACACGGTTCACATTGACAAGTGAGTGCACGCTCGTGAACCCCTGGATCTTGCACGCATCGGTATGCTCGTCGCCACACAGGGAACAGAGGGGGAGCGGGGCGAGTGCCGGGAATGCAGGACAGCACGACAGAAGTGACCGCCGCCGGGATCGCACGGCTGGCCGGGGTCGGCCGCGCCGCCGTCAGCAACTGGCGCCGTCGGCACGCCGACTTCCCCAAGCCGGTCGGCGGCACCGAGACCAGCCCCTCGTTCGCCCTCGCCGAGGTCGAGCACTGGCTGCGCCGGCACAGCAAGCTCGCCGAGGTCCCCCTGCGGGAACGCGTCTGGCAGCAGCTCGCCGGCCACCCCGACGGACCGGTCACCGCCCTCACCCACGCCGGCTGCGTCCTGCTCCTGATCCACGACCGCTCCCCCGTCTGGCTGGAGGTGAGTTCCGGCTCCGACGAGCGGCTCGCCGCGATGCTGCCCGGAGCGCTGGACCACGTGCTCGCACCGAGGCTGGGCGGGGTCGCCGGATCGCGTGTGAACAGTGCGGGCGCTGTGAACACCCCCACCGCTCCCCGGTTGCTCCCCTCCGTCCCCCTCCTCCGCGGAGCCGCCGAGCTCGCCGCCGAGCTGGGCGCCCGGCAGACCTTCGAGTTCCTGCTCGGCCGGCACCTCGACGCCCATCCGCGCCAGTACACGCTCACCCCCGCCGACCTCGCCGGTCTCATGGCCGACCTGGCCGGCCCCGCCCGCACCGTCCTGGACCCGGCCTGCGGCACCGGCGCCCTGCTGCGCGCCGTCGCCCCCCGCCCCGACCAGCGGCTGTACGCGCAGGACAGCGCCCCCGAACTCGCCGCGCTCACCGCGCTCCGCCTCGCCCTGCACACCCGCGCCCCCGTGCACGCCGCCGCCGGCGACACCCTGCGCACCGACGCCCACCCGGGGGTGCGGGCCGACGCCGTCCTGTGCCACCCGCCGTTCAACGAGCGCAACTGGGGGCACGACGAACTCGCCTACGACCCGCGCTGGGAGTACGGCTTCCCGGCCCGCACCGAGTCCGAACTGGCCTGGGTGCAGCACGCGCTCGCCCGGGTGCGGGACGGCGGCACCGCCGTGCTGCTGATGCCGCCCGCCGCCGCGTCCCGCCGTTCCGGCCGCCGCATCCGGGCCGACCTGCTGCGCCGGGGCGCACTGCGCGCCGTCGTCGCGCTGCCGGCCGGCGCGGCACCCCCGTACAACGTCCCGCTGCACCTGTGGGTGCTGCGCCGCCCCGAACAGGCGCCCGCGCACCCGGAGGTGCTGCTCGCCGACGCGGGGCGGTTCACCGGCGAGGGACGCGGCGGGCCCGACTGGCAGGGGGTGCGGGAGGCGGTCCTCGACGCGTGGCGCGCCCACGACCGGGCCGGCCGCCTCGACGAACGTCCGGGACTCGCCCGCTCCGTGCCCGTCATCGAACTCCTCGACGACGACGTCGACCTCGCCCCGGCCCGCCACCTTCCGCCCCCGGCCGCGGCGGACGGCACCGGCCTCCTCGCCGAGGTGCACGAGCGGCTCGGCGAGACGCTGCGGCTGACCGCCGAGCTCACCCCACCGCCCGTGGACCCCGCGCGGCCCGCCGCCCCCGGGCGCCGGCCGCTCACCACCGTCGGCGAACTCGCGCGCGCGGGCGCGCTGGTGGTGCGCACGGGCGGAAACGGCGGGCACGCGCGCGTGCCCGTCCTCACCGACCACGACGTCCTCTCCGGCACCGGCCCCTCCGGGACGCTCCCGGAGAGCGACGAGGAGGCGGTGCTCACCGAACCCGGCGACGTCGTCGTCCCCGTGCTCGGCGGCGGCTCGGTCGCCCGGGTGATCGACGAGGCGACCGCCGGGGCCGCGCTCGGCCGCAACCTCGTGCTGCTGCGGCCCGACCCGGCGGCGCTCGACGCGTGGTTCCTCGCCGGGTTCCTGCGCGGCACCGCCAACAACCGCCAGGCCAGCAGCTACGCGTCCACCGCCACCCGGCTCGACGTACGGCGCCTCCAGCTGCCCCGGATCCCCCGGGACGAGCAGCGGCGCTACGGCGCGCGCTTCCGGGACCTCGACGCGTTCGAGCGGGCGCTCCGGCGGGCGGGCCGGCTCGGCGAGCAGCTCGTCCGCGGGATGTACGACGGTCTGACCGACGGGACGATCGCGCCCGACTGAGCCGGTACGGCAACGGTTCGGTACATCCCGGGACCGGTTGTCCCCATCGGCCTATACGCTCGGACCCTCATCCGAGTTCCCATCGGCTACACCTGTCCAGGAGCAGTCATGTACGGCCACGGCGCGACGCCGCCCACCCGCAGCGCGGCAACGGTCATCACCCTGCGCGTGCTGTTCGTCGCCGCCGGTTTCCTGTCGTGCGGCCTGCTGGCCTGTGTGCCGCTGTTCCGGATCGCGTTCCTGCGGGGGCGGATCCTGGACTGGACACTGGCCTGGGTGAGCATCCCGGTGTCGATCACCTGCCTGGCGGTGGTCGGTTCGCTGCCGGAGACGGACCCCCGGACCGACGTCGCCCTGGCCGCGGTCCTGATCCTCGGCGCGGCCGCCGGCGCCTACTTCCTGACCGTGGACATACGCCTCCACCGGCAGCCGTACCCGTACGCGGTCCAGGCGCCGCCGTCGCCCCACGCCACGACGATGCACTCCCCGGGCGTCCACTCCCCGTACGGCTACCCGCAGCCCGCCTCGCCGTACGCGCCCACCCCCGTGCCGCAGCCCCCGGCGCCCCACACCCCGGTCCCCCACACCCCGGTCCCCCACACCCCCGTACCGCAGCCGCAGCGTCCCGCGCCCGCCCGGATCGACCAGGTGCGGGCCGAACTCGACGAACTCAGCGACTACCTGCGCCGCCAGGACGGACAGAGCGGGCAGCACGGCGACCACGAAGGCGGAAGGTGACCGTGACGGCGGGACGTGTCGTCGCCGGCCGCTACGAACTGTCCACGCTCATCGGACAGGGCGGCATGGGACAGGTCTGGACGGCCTACGACAAGCGGCTGGACCGGCGCGTGGCGGTGAAGCTGCTGCGTCCCGACAAGGTGGCCGGGCAGGAGGCCGACGAGCTGCGCCGCCGCTTCGTGCGCGAGTGCCGGGTGACCGCCCAGGTCGACCACCCCGGCCTGGTCACCGTGCACGACGCGGGCAGCGAGGGCGAGGAGCTGTTCCTCGTCATGCAGTACGTCGACGGCGCCGACCTCGGCGACCACCTCGCCGAGCACGACCCGTACCCGTGGCAGTGGACCGTGGCGGTGGCCGCGCAGCTGTGCGCCGTGCTGAGCGCCGTGCACGCCGTGCCGATCGTCCACCGCGACCTCAAGCCGCGCAACGTGATGGTGAAGCAGGACGGCACCGTCACCGTGCTCGACCTCGGCGTCGCCTCCGTCATGGACAGCGACACCACGCGCCTGACGCACACCGGCTCGCCCATCGGCTCGCCCGCCTACATGGCCCCCGAGCAGGCGATGGGCGGCGCGGTCGGCCCGTACACCGACCTGTACGCGCTCGGCGTGCTCATGCACGAGCTGCTCAGCGGCGACGTGCCGTTCGCGGGCTCGACGGCGCTCGGCGTGCTGCACCGCCACCTGTACGAGCCGCCGGTGCCGGTGCGCCGGATCCGCCCGGAGGTCCCCGAGGCCCTGGAGACACTGGTGCTGCGGCTGCTCGCCAAGGACCCGCAGCACCGCCCGGGCTCCGCGCAGGAGGTCTACGAACACCTGGCGCAGCTGCTGCCCGCGCGGGGCACGCCCACCGGGGCGCCCCTGGACCCCACCCGCCCCTTCCTGCGCCCGCACGCCCCCTGGCCGGACCGCGCACGCACGCCCGCGCCGCAGCCCGCCCCCGCCGCGCCGCCCGCGCCGGTGGCGGAGAAGGCCGACGTCGCCGCCGCGGTCGACGAGGTCAAGCGACTGCTCGGCGAGGGCCGCATCACCCAGGCCGTCGACATCCTCGGCGCGATCCTGCCCGTCGCCGCCGAGCAGCACGGCGAGCACTCCCCGGTCGTCCGCACCCTGCGCAAGCAGTACGCGGCCACCCTCCTGGACGACGGCCAGTACCGGCGCGCGCTGCCCGAACTGCGCCGCCTCGCCGACGAACGCGCCGCCGAGGCCGGCCAGGCCGACCCGCAGGCGCTGCGCCACCGCTACGAGGTCGCCCAGTGCCTGGAGCAGCTCGGCGAACCGGCGGCGGCGCTCGCCGAGTACCGGGCGCTGCTGACGTACTACGAGAACCGGTACGTGGCCGTCGGCGACCCGCAGCTCGCCCACGACGTCCGCCGCCGCGTCGGACACCTCCTGCTCGCCCTCGGCGACCGTGCCGCCGCGCACGACACGCTGGTCCGGCTGCTGCACGACGTGGAACGCGTCCAGGGCCCCGGGCACCCGATGGCCGCGGAGATCCGGCGGACGCTGCAGTGGCTGGGGCAGGTGCGCGGCTGACCGGCGCCACCCCGACGGGTGCCGTGCCGGTGCCGACGGGTGTCGTGTCGGTGCCGCGCCGGTGCCGGAAGTCGTCGTGAATCGTTGGTCGAATGGGTTGGCCAGAGCTTGGCCGATGCCTACCATCGATCACCGCAAGACTTTGTGCACCGCCGCACAAACTCTCCTCGGGAGGTTTCCTTGCACCGCCGCCGTCGCACCGCGCTCCTGCTCACCGCCGCGATCGCCGCGGCGGCGCCCCTGCTCACCGCCTGCGGAAACGATGCGCATCCGGGCGCGGCGGCCGTCGTCGGCGACCAGCGGATCACCGTGTCGCAGCTGGAGGACCGGGTCGACGAGGTCCGCGAGGCCCAGCGGGCTGCCGTACCGGACGAGGCCCAGTACGAGCAGGTCGTCGCCCGCACCGGAAGTCTCACCCGCGACACCCTGCACAGCATGGTCCTGGACCGGGTGCTGCAGCACGCCGCCCGGGACGCCGGGGTGACCGTCACCCCCCGGGAGGTCCAGCGGATGCGGTCCGGGCTGGAGGAGCAGGCCGGCGGCCCCGAGGCGCTCGAGACGGCCTGGCTGCAGCAGTACGGCGTGCCGCCGCAGCGCCTCGACGAGAACCTCCGGATCCAGCTCGAGGCCCAGAAGCTCGCCGAACGGCTGGGCACCGAGACCGGCCGGCCCGAGTTCTGGCAGGCGCTGTCCGAGGCGGGCGAGGACCTCGGCGTCGACCTCAACCCGCGCTACGGCGCCTGGGACGCCGAGAAGAGCAGCCGCGTCGACGCCCGGACCCCGTGGGTGCGGGACGTCACGTCGGCCGGGACCCAGCAGCCCCTGTGACGTCCGGGCCGCCCCGCCGGCCGCCCTGTGGACGACTTCCGGGACCACCGGCGGGGTGCGTTAGTTTCGGACCGTGAACGCAACCAGCCGCGCACCCCGTCCCGACGCCGGCCCCGGCCGCATCGTCCTGCTCACCACCAGCCACCGCGTCGCGCCCGGACTGCTGTCCTGGCCCGCCTGGCAGGCCCTGCACGCGGCCGACCGGGTGCTGTGCGCGGACGGCGCCCACCCGCAGCTGCCGTACCTGCGCGAGGCGGGGGTACGGGTCGAGGAGGCGTCCCCCACGGCTCAGGAACTGGTGGACGCCTGCGCCGACGGGCGGACGGTGGTGGTCGTGGCCACGGGCGAGGGTGAGCCCGCCCTGACCGACGGGCTGGCGCGCCTGGCCGGGACCGGCCGGTCCCGGATGCCCGAGCTGGAGCTGCTGCCCGCCTCCTACGACCTGCCGGGCGCCCGGCTGCTCGACCTGGTGCAGGTCATGGACCGCATCCGCGCGGAGTGCCCCTGGTCCTCCCGGCAGACCCACGAGGGCCTGGCGAAGTACGGCATCGAGGAGGCGTACGAACTCGTCGAGGCCATCGAGGAGGGCGACCGGGACGAATTGCGCGAGGAGCTGGGGGACGTCCTGCTCCAGGTCGTCTTCCACGCCCGGATCGCCGAGGAGCACCCCGAGGAGCCCTTCTCCGTCGACGACGTGGCCGGCGGCATCGTCGCCAAGCTCGTCCACCGCCACCCCCACGTCTTCGGCGACGCGACGGCGACCACCCCCGAGGAGGTCAAGGAGCACTGGCTGCGCACCAAGGCGGTCGAGAAGCGGCGCACCTCGGTCACCGAGGGCATCCCCCTCGGCCAGCCCGGACTGGCCCTCGCCGCCAAGCTCGCCTCCCGCGTCCGCACGGCGGGCCTGGACGTCCCCCTGCCCCGGGTGGAGGGCGTCGGCTACGACCTGCTCACCCTCGCGGTGCGGGCCGAGGCGGAGGGCGTCGACCCGGAGGCGGCGCTGCGCGCGGCGGCCCGCGCCTACCGGGACGCGGTACGGGCCGCCGAGGGCGTGGGCGAGGGCGTGGGGGAGTAGGCCGCGTCCGCCCGGGCCGTGCCGCCCGTCCGCCGCCGGATACGGTCGAAAGGTGACCGACCAGCACCCGCACCCGTCCCGGCCCGAGAACGGCGCCCCCGAGCTCTTCACCTGGGAGTTCGCGAGCGACCCGTACCCCGCCTACGCCTGGTTGCGCGAGCACGCGCCCGTGCACCGGACGCGGCTGCCCAGCGGGGTCGACGCCTGGCTGGTCACCCGGTACGCCGACGCCCGGCAGACCCTCGCCGACCCCCGCCTGTCCAAGAACCCGGCGCACCACGACGAGCCCGCGCACGCCAAGGGCAGGACCGGCATCCCCGGTGAGCGCAAGGCGGAACTGATGACGCACCTGCTCAACATCGACCCGCCGGACCACACGCGGCTGCGCCGGCTGGTCAGCAAGGCGTTCACACCGCGCCGCGTCGCCGAGTTCGCGCCCCGGGTGCAGCAGCTCACCGACGGGCTCATCGACCGGTTCGCGGCCGTCGGCTCGGCCGACCTCATCCACGAGTTCGCCTTCCCCCTCCCCATTTACGCCATCTGCGACCTGCTCGGCGTGCCCCGGGAGGACCAGGACGACTTCCGCGACTGGGCGGGCATGATGATCCGTCACCAGGGCGGTCCGAGGGGCGGGGTCGCGCGGTCCGTGAAGAAGATGCGCGGCTACCTCGCCGACCTGATCCACCGCAAGCGCGAGGCCCTGCCCGCCGGGCCCGCCCCCGGCGAGGACCTCATCTCCGGCCTCATCCGCGCCTCCGACCACGGGGAGCACCTCACCGAGAACGAGGCCGCCGCGATGGCGTTCATCCTGCTGTTCGCCGGCTTCGAGACCACCGTCAACCTCATCGGCAACGGCACCTACGCCCTGCTCACCCACCCCGGGCAGCGCGACCGCCTGCAGAGGTCGCTGGCCGCCGGGGAACGCGCGCTGCTGGAGACCGGTGTCGAGGAACTGCTGCGCTACGACGGCCCGGTGGAGCTGGCCACCTGGCGGTTCGCCACCGAGCCGGTCACCATCGGCGGGCAGCGCATCGCGGCCGGCGACCCGGTCCTCGTCGTCCTGGCCGCGGCGGACCGGGACCCGGAGCGGTTCGCCGACCCGGACGTGCTCGACCTCGGGCGGCGCGACAACCAGCACCTGGGGTACGGCCACGGCATCCACTACTGCCTGGGCGCACCGCTGGCCCGCCTGGAGGGCCAGACCGCGCTCGCCACCCTGCTGACCCGCCTGCCGGACCTCCGGCTCGCGGTGGACCCCGCCGAACTGCGCTGGCGCGGCGGGCTCATCATGCGCGGACTGCGCACCCTGCCGGTGGAGTTCACCCCGCCGGGGGCCTGACCGGGGGCCCCGGAGGAGCCTAGGGGCCGCCGGTCCCCGGGCCGGCTCCCCGCGGCCCTTCCCGACGCCCCGCGAGGACCAGCGCAAACGTGACACACGCTCACCTCTGTGATCTTCACGTGATCTGCGCGGCATGAACTTGTGACAAGTGATCGTCTGCCGATACGTTCACCCATCAAGTGCGGTGCCCCCACTTCGGCCGCCGCGCGGGTAACTGCTGTCTTGTGAAAGGTTTCCGCATGCTCTCCGGAAACGGTCGGCACCGTCGCCCCCGCCAGGCTCCGGCACTCATCGTCGCGGCCGGAGTGACCGGCTCCGCCATCGCGATCCCGCTCCTCGGGGCCGGCAGTGCCAGCGCGGCCGACGGCGCGACCTGGGACCGGGTCGCGGAGTGCGAGAGCGGCGGCTCCTGGAGCCAGAACACCGGCAACGGCTACTACGGCGGCCTGCAGTTGACGCAGGACGACTGGGAGGGCTACGGCGGACTCGACTACGCGCCGAGCCCCGACCAGGCCAGCCGCGGCCAGCAGATAGCCGTGGCCGAGAGAATCCTCGCCGACCAGGGGGTCGGCGCATGGCGCACCTGCGGGCTGCTGGCGGGCCTGGAGCAGGGTTCCGGACCGGCCGGCGTCGACACGGGCGTGGCGGGAGACTCCGCGCGGAGCGCGTCGGAAACACCGGATGCGTCCGGCTCTCCGGACTCGTCCGGTTCGCCGGAATCCGGCGAGTCGTCCGGTTCCGACTCCGCTTCCACCTCCGCTCCCGGTTCCGCCTCCCCGTCGCCTTCGTCGTCGCCTTCGTCGTCCGGCCCGTCGACGGACGCGAAGGACACGGCCGACGAATCGGCCAAGTCCGACAAGTCCACCGACTCGGATGCCGGAACCGACGCATCCCCCTCCGCCTCGGCCACCCCGAAGAGCGACGACCCGGACAAGTACGGACGGACCGACGGCTCTTCGGTGCTCACCGACACCGACACCGAGGGTGCCGGGACCGGCCGCCACCGCGGCGCCAGCGCCGAGGAGGGCGTGCGGGAGGGCCGTGCGGCCGAGGCGTCCGGCCGGCACGCCTCGCGCGGCGCCGACGCCTCCCGGGACGCCGCCGGCGGCTCCTACACCGTGCGGTCCGGCGACAGCCTCTGGTCCATCGCCGACTCCCTTGAGCTCGACGGCGGATGGCGTGCCCTCTACGCGGAGAACGAGCGGACCGTCGGGACCGACCCGGATCTCATCCTGCCCGGTCAGAAGCTCGAGGTCGGGGTCGAACCGGGCGAAAAGTGACGCTCGAAGAGGCGGGCGGACGACGGCAGTTGGCGTCACGATTCGAGCCTAATGTCCGGTTTAAAGACTGTGAGAGATAGGTCTCAGAAGCCCTGATCGTCTTTGAAATTCGGCCGATCGCGTGTCTACGGTCGTGATCGCTCGCCACCGCGGGCCCCGGCTGCCGCCACGCCGAATCCTGCCAGTGGCAGCACGGGAACAGTCGTCGCGTCATGCGCCGCAGGCAGGAGCGGGGGACCCAAGGTAAGCGCCGTGTCCGGGCAGTTGACGCCGGATCCGGCTTGGGGTGGAGCCGCGTCCCGTGAGGGACGCGGCCGGGCAACTCAACCGGCCCGAACCCGACAGCTCACCTCGTAGGCGTCGGTGAGGGGATCCATCCATGCTGTTCTCCGGCAAGGGCAAGCACCGTCGTCCGTCCAAGGCCACCCGCGCCATCGCCGTCGCCGGTGTCACCGGCGCCGCCGTCGCCGCCCCGCTGATGGCGGCCGGCAACGCCTCCGCCGCCACCGCCTCCGAGTGGGACGCCGTCGCCCAGTGCGAGTCCGGCGGCAACTGGTCCATCAACACCGGCAACGGCTACTACGGCGGTCTGCAGTTCTCCGCCTCCACCTGGGCCGCGTACGGCGGCACGCAGTACGCCGCCACCGCCGACCAGGCCAGCAAGGCCCAGCAGATCGAGATCGCCGAGAAGGTCCTCGCGGGCCAGGGCAAGGGCGCCTGGCCGGTCTGCGGCGTGAACCTGTCGAACGCCCCCTACGGCGGCGGCTCCGCCCAGACCCAGGACAACGGCTCCTCGCAGGGCTCGCAGGGCTCGCAGAGCTCGCAGGGCCAGGGCCAGGAGCAGAGCACCGGTTCCACCGGGACCCGTGAGGCCGAGCAGAAGGCCTCCCGCTCCGCCGAGCGCCCGGAGGCGAAGAAGACCGTCACCACCCCGACCGGCGAGAAGGTCGCGAAGGGCGACGGCGAGTACAAGGTCGTCAAGGGCGACACCCTCAGCTCGATCGCCGAGGAGCGCGACGTCGAGGGCGGCTGGGCCAAGCTGTTCGAGCTCAACGACGACATCGTCGAGGACGCGGACCTCATCTACCCGGGCCAGCAGCTGCACCTGAAGTAAGAGCGGCGGCCGCGCGGCCCCCCTCCCCGTCCCCACGGGCTCCCCGCCCCGGTGCGTGTTCCCCCGTACGCACCGGGGCGGGGTTTTTCACGGGCTCCGCAAGGTCACGGTTTCCGTCACGGTTTCCGGGAACGGCTTTGTTCCGTTCAGAAACAATCTAAGCTCGCTCCTGTCCACGAGACGGGCGACCGGATGCCGATCGCCCGAAGCCGGTTAGGCTCGGACCCGCAGGGCCTTTGCGGTCCTGCTCACCCGCGTCACATCCAAGAAGGAGATGCTCGTGCCGTCCATCGACGTCGTCGTAGCCCGGGAAATCCTGGACTCCCGAGGCAACCCCACGGTCGAGGTCGAGGTCGGCCTCGACGACGGCAGCACGGGTCGTGCCGCCGTCCCGTCCGGCGCCTCCACCGGCGCCTTCGAGGCCATCGAACTCCGTGACGGCGATGCCAACCGTTACCTGGGCAAGGGCGTCGAGAAGGCGGTCCTGGCCGTCATCGAGCAGATCGGCCCGGAGCTCGTCGGCTACGACGCCACCGAGCAGCGCCTGATCGACCAGGCCATGTTCGACCTGGACGCCACCGACAACAAGGGCTCGCTCGGCGCCAACGCCATCCTCGGCGTCTCGCTGGCCGTCGCCCACGCCGCCTCCGAGGCGTCGGACCTGCCGCTCTTCCGCTACCTGGGCGGCCCGAACGCGCACCTGCTGCCGGTGCCGATGATGAACATCCTGAACGGCGGCTCGCACGCCGACTCCAACGTGGACATCCAGGAGTTCATGATCGCCCCGATCGGCGCGGAGACCTTCTCCGAGGCCCTGCGCTGGGGCGCCGAGGTGTACCACACGCTGAAGAAGGTCCTGAAGAGCAAGGGCCTGGCCACCGGCCTCGGCGACGAGGGCGGCTTCGCCCCGAACCTCGGCTCCAACCGCGAGGCCCTCGACCTCATCCTCGAGGCCATCAAGGAGGCCGGCTACACCCCCGGCGAGCAGATCGCCCTCGCCCTCGACGTCGCCGCCTCCGAGTTCTACAAGGACGGCTCCTACGTCTTCGAGGGCAAGGAGCGCTCCGCCGCCGAGATGACCGAGTACTACGCCGAGCTCGTCGAGGCGTACCCGCTCGTCTCCATCGAGGACCCGCTGTTCGAGGACGACTGGGAGGGCTGGAAGACCATCACCGCCAAGCTCGGCGACAAGGTCCAGCTCGTCGGCGACGACCTGTTCGTCACCAACCCGGAGCGCCTGGCCCGCGGCATCGAGGAGGGCGCCGCCAACGCCCTGCTGGTCAAGGTCAACCAGATCGGCTCGCTGACCGAGACCCTGGACGCCGTCGAGCTGGCCCAGCGCAACGGCTTCAAGTGCATGATGTCCCACCGCTCCGGCGAGACCGAGGACGTCACCATCGCCGACCTGGCCGTCGCCACCAACTGCGGCCAGATCAAGACCGGCGCCCCGGCCCGCTCCGAGCGCGTCGCCAAGTACAACCAGCTGCTGCGCATCGAGGAGATCCTCGACGACGCCGCGGTGTACGCCGGCCGCAGTGCGTTCCCGCGGTTCAAGGGCTGAGCTCCGCACCCGTAGGAAGCGTCGTACGTACGTCCCCGTACTCGGTCCCGTACCGTGTGCGGGGACGTACGCACGTATGAACACGCGCGAACAGGGACGAAGGCGAACGGGAGGCGGGGGACATGGCCGTGAAGGACCGGGACCGTTTCTCCACCGCGACCAGGATCCGGCTGATCGGTGAGCAGACCGCGGCCCGGGTCTACCGCTCGCAGACCAAGCGCCAGGCCCGCCGCTCCCGGCTGACCGGCCGGGCCGCCCTGCTCGCCCTGGTGGTCTGCTCGCTGATCGTGGCCCTCGCCTATCCCATGCGGCAGTACGTCTCCCAGCGCGCCGAGATCGCCGACCTCCAGCAGGAGCAGGAGGAGGCCCGGGAGCGCGTCGAACAGCTGCGCGACCTGAAGGCGCGCTGGCAGGACGACGCCTACGCCGAGCAGGAGATCCGCCGGCGGCTGCACTACGTCATGCCCGGCGAGACCGGCTACATCGTCGTCGACCCGGGCACGGCCACGAAGTCGCGCACCGACCTGGGGGCGGCGGACCGCCCCTGGTACTCGAACGTCTGGGACGGCGTCGACAAGGCCGACGCCGCCGACCAGTGACCCCTGTTGGAAGCCGCAGAAAGACACGTATGGAAACGCCCGCCCGCCGCCCGGCCACCACCCCCGACGGACAGCCCTCCGCGCTGGCACTGTTCGAACTGCCCACGCCCCCGCGCACCGAGCCCACCGACGCGGACGTCGAGGCCTTCAAGCAGCAGCTCGGCCGCCCCCCGCGCGGGCTGCGCGCCATCGCGCACCGCTGCCCCTGCGGGCAGCCGGACGTCGTGGAGACCGCGCCCAGGCTGCCCGACGGCACCCCCTTCCCGACGCTGTACTACCTCACCTGCCCGAAGGCGAACTCCGCGATCGGGACGCTGGAGGCCAACGGCGTGATGAAGGAGATGACGGAGCGGCTGGGCACCGACCCGGAGCTGGCCGCCGCGTACCGCGCGGCGCACGAGGACTACGTCCGGCGCCGCGACGAGATCGAGGAGCTGAAGAACTTCCCGAGCGCGGGCGGCATGCCGGACCGGGTGAAGTGCCTGCACGTCCTGGTCGCCCACTCGCTGGCCGCCGGCCCCGGGGTCAACCCGCTGGGCGACGAGGCGCTGGCGATGCTGCCCCAGTGGTGGCGCAAGGGCGCCTGCGTGACGCTTCCCGTGAAGGAGGACGACCAGTGACCCGGGTCGCCGCCGTCGACTGCGGTACGAACTCCATCCGGCTCCTGGTGGCCGACGCCGACCCGGGGACGGGGGAACTGACCGACCTGGACCGGCGGATGACGATCGTGCGGCTCGGCCAGGGCGTCGACCGCACGGGCCGGCTGGCCCCCGAGGCGCTGGAGCGCACCTTCGCCGCCTGCCGCGAGTACGCGAAGGTCATCGAGAGGCACGGCGCGGAACGCCTCCGCTTCGTCGCCACCTCCGCCTCCCGCGACGCCGAGAACCGGGACGAGTTCGTGCGCGGGGTGCTGGACATCCTGGGCGTGGAGCCCGAGGTCATCACCGGCGACCAGGAGGCCGAGTTCTCCTTCACCGGCGCCACCAGGGAACTGGCGGGACGCGCGGACCTGCGCCGCCCGTTCCTGGTCGTGGACATCGGCGGCGGCTCGACCGAGTTCGTCGTCGGGGACGACCACGTCCGCGCCGCCCGCTCCGTCGACGTGGGCTGCGTACGGATGACCGAGCGGCACCTGGTGCGGGACGGGGCCGTGACGGACCCGCCGACCGAGGAGCAGATCGCGGCGATGCGCGCCGACATCGAGGCCGCCCTCGACCGCGCCGAGGAGACGGTCCCGCTGCGCGAGGCGCACACCCTGGTCGGCCTGGCGGGCTCCGTCACGACCGTGTCGGCGATCGCGCAGGACCTGCCCGAGTACGACTCGACGGCCATCCACCACTCCCGGATCTCCCGCGACCGCGTCCGCGAGATCACCGACTGGCTGCTGCGCTCCACCCACGCCGAGCGCGCGGCGGTGCCCTCCATGCATCCGGGCCGGGTCGACGTGATCGGCGCCGGGGCCCTCGTCCTCCTGTCGATCATGGAGCGGATCGGCGCGGCGGAGGTCGTGGTCAGCGAGCACGACATCCTGGACGGCATCGCCTGGTCCGTGGCCTAGGCCTCCTTCGCCGCCGGTCAGGGGCGTTCCGCCGGGCACTCCGCTGAGCGGCCCGGACGGCGTTTGAGCGGGCTCCGGAGGGCTTCGAGGGGCTCCGCGGGGCCCCTCGGCCGGACCCCGCCGGGAAAGTTCGTGAAGTTCTTCACAAGGAATTGGCCCCCGAGGGGCGAAGAACTGAGTGGCATTGACCCTTTCGGGGGCTCAACACCCCTTTGAACACGTTCAGAAGGCGTCGGAGAGGGCCTTCCGGGTGGTCGCCCCGAGGTGGCGACGGTCGGCCTCACATCCCGCTCGACCTGCCAGAGAGGCAGCTCACGCGGCATTGACAACGGAGTGCGAGGTGCTCCGGTTCCCGTGGAGCGCCATGGCGTGGATCACAAAAGCGCGGGAGTGTAGCACAGGCCCTGTGCAAGCTTGTGAAGGGGCGCACGAACCACCCCCCTGGGACGGGTGGATACTCGATGGCATGAGCACCACGGAGCGTCCCAGGATCCTCGTAGTAGGCGGTGGGTACGTAGGCCTGTACGCAGCTCGGCGCATCCAGAAGAAGATGCGTTACGGCGAGGCGACCGTCACCGTCGTCGACCCGCGGTCGTACATGACCTACCAGCCCTTCCTCCCCGAAGCCGCCGCCGGCAGCATCTCCCCCCGGCACGTCGTCGTCCCGCTGCGACGCGTGCTTCCCAAGGCGGAGGTCCTCACCGGCCGGGTCACCACCATCGACCAGGACCGCAAGGTCGCCACGATCGCCCCGCTGAGCGGCGAGTCGTACGAGCTGCCCTTCGACTACCTGGTGATCGCCATGGGCGCGGTCTCCCGCACCTTCCCGATCCCCGGCCTCGCCGAGCAGGGCATCGGCATGAAGGGCATCGAGGAGGCCATCGGCCTGCGCAACCACGTCCTCGAGCAGCTCGACAAGGCCGACTCCACCACGGACGAGGAGATCCGGCGCAAGGCGCTCACCTTCGTCTTCGTCGGCGGCGGCTTCGCCGGCGCGGAGACCATCGGTGAGGTCGAGGACATGGCCCGGGACGCGGCCAAGTACTACAAGAACGTGTCCCGCGAGGACATGCGCTTCATACTCGTCGACGCCGCCGACAAGATCCTCCCCGAGGTCGGTCCCAAGCTCGGCCAGTACGGCAAGGAGCACCTCGAGAGCCGCGGTGTCGAGGTCTACCTGTCCACGTCGATGGACTCCTGCGTCGACGGCCACGTGGTGCTGAAGAACGGCCTCGAGGTCGACTCCAACACCATCGTGTGGACGGCGGGCGTCAAGCCGAACCCGGCCCTGGCCCGCTTCGGCCTCCCGCTCGGCCCGCGCGGCCACGTCGACACCGAGCCCACGCTCCAGGTGAAGGGCACGGACTACATCTGGGCCGCGGGCGACAACGCCCAGGTGCCGGACCTCGTGGGCCGCAAGGCCGGCAACGAGAACGCCTGGTGCCCGCCGAACGCCCAGCACGCGCTGCGCCAGGCCAAGGTCCTCGGCGACAACGTGGTCTCCGGCATGCGGGGCTTCCCGCAGAAGGAGTACAGCCACGCCAACAAGGGCGCGGTGGCGGGCCTCGGCCTGCACAAGGGCGTGGCGATGATCGTCATGGGCAAGATGAAGATCAAGCTCAAGGGCCGTCTCGCCTGGTACATGCACCGTGGTTACCACGGCATGGCGATGCCGACCTGGAACCGCAAGATCCGCGTCTTCGCCGACTGGACCCTCGGCATGTTCCTCAAGCGCGAGGTCGTGTCGCTCGGCGCGATCGAGTCCCCGCGCGAGGAGTTCTACGAGGCCGCGAAGCCGGCGCCGGTGCCCGCGGCCAAGCAGGAGAAGACCGAGGAGAAGGCCAAGGCCTCCTGACCCCCGGCACCTCCGGCCACTGAACACCCCGAAGGGGCCGCCCGCCATCCGTGGTGCGGGCGGCCCCTTCGGCGTCCCCGGGCGGGACGCGGCGGTGGAGGGGAGGGCCCCGCAACCGGACGGCGCGGCACTCGGCCGGGACCCGACGGGGATGCGGGACGGGGTCCGGCGGGCTGCGGGGAGCCCGCCGGAGTGCGGAGGCGGCCCGCCGGGGGCCTGACGGGGCCTGTCGGGACGGGGAGCTCTGCCGGGGGTCCGGGGCGGAGCCCCGGGGACGTGTGCGCGCCGGGGGAGTGAACCCCCGTCCCCCGCGGTGGCGCTTTGCCCGGTCCCGGCGCGCGCCGGGGACTGCCAACCGGCCCCGCAGGTGTTTACGTGGTGGCGACATTCCGGGATTCTCCTTCCCCGAGCTCCCGACTTCGCTCGAGCAGGGGAGACCCCTATCGGAGGTGCACACCATGGCAGACGCCGCGCCCCGGCTGAAGGGCCTTGTCGAACAGTTGCTGGGCACACCCCTCCCCCTGCGCGTCCGCGCCTGGGACGGCTCGCAGGCCGGCCCCCCGGGTGCGCCGACCCTGGTCGTCCGCAACCGGCGCGCCCTGCGCCACCTGCTGTGGAAGCCGGGCGAACTCGGCCTCGCCCGTGCCTGGGTGGCCGGCGACCTCGCGATCGACGGCGACCTGTACACCGCCATCGACCTGCTCTCCGGCCTGATCTGGGAGCGCGACGACGCACCCACCCTCGCCCGGTCCCTGCGCGACCCGGAGTTCCGCGCCGCCGTCCGCGGGCTCCTCCTGATCGCCGGCCCCCCGCTCCCGCCCGCCCCGCCCCCGGAGGAGGCCCGCCGGCCCCGCCGCGGGCTGCACACCAAGCACAGCGACCGGCGCGCCATCAGCCACCACTACGACGTCGGCAACGACTTCTACGAACTCGTCCTCGGCCCGTCCATGGTGTACTCCTGCGCCTACTGGCCGGTCCCGCCCCCGCAGGGCACCCTCGAACAGGCCCAGCGCGACAAACTCGAACTGGTCGCCCGCAAACTCGCCCTGAAACCCGGTCAGCGCCTGCTGGACGTCGGCTGCGGCTGGGGCTCCATGGCCGTCCACGCCGCCCGCGACCACGGCGTGGACGTCGTCGGCGTCACCCTCTCCCAGGAGCAGGCCGCCTACGCCCGCAAGCGCGTCGCCGACGAGGGGCTGGCCGACCGCGTCGACATCCGCGTACAGGACTACCGGGACGTCACGGACGGGCCGTACGACGCCGTCTCCTCCATCGGCATGGCCGAGCACGTCGGGTCCGACCGCTACCTGGAGTACGCCACCGCCCTGCACCGCCTCCTCAAGCCGGGCGGACGGCTGCTGAACCACCAGATCGGCCGACGCCCGCAGCGGGACGAGTCGTCGTACCGCCTGAACCCGTTCATGGACGCCTACGTCTTCCCCGACGGCGAACTCGCCCCGCTGGGCACCACGGTGTCCCTGCTGGAGCGCTCCGGGTTCGAGGTGCGCGACGTCGAGTCGATCCGTGAGCACTACGCGCTCACCCTGCGCCGCTGGGTGGCGAACCTGGAGGCCGGCTGGGACCGCGCGGTGAGCCTCGCCGGCCCCGGCCGGGCCCGCGTCTGGCTGCTGTACATGGCCGCCTCCGCGCTCGCCTTCGAACACAACCGCATCGGCGTCAACCAGGTCCTCGCCGTGAGGACCCCCGAGTCCGGTGCCTCCGGCCTCCCCCTGCGCACCCGCACCTGGAACTGACGGCGCGGCACGCGCCCGGACACGACGACGGGCCCCGTTCCGTCCACCGGAACGGGGCCCGCGCCCTTCGCCGTACGCCTACTCGGCCTTGATCGCCTGCAGCATGTTCAGCCGTGCCGCCCGCCGGGCCGGCCACAGCGCCGCCAGGACGCCCACCGCCGCGGCCAGCAGCAGGAAGACCACCATCCGGCCCCACGGCAGGACCAGCTCGTACGTGGCCATCCTCGTGCCCAGCAGCTGGCCGGCGGCCCAGCCGAAGAACACGCCCAGGCCGATGCCGAGCACCCCGCCGAACAGGGAGATCACCAGGGACTCCAGACGGACCATCCGCTTGACGCCCTTGCGGTCCAGGCCGATCGCGCGCAGCATGCCGATCTCCTGCGAGCGCTCGAACACCGACATGGCCAGGGTGTTGATCACGCCGAGGACCGCGACGATCACCGCCATGGCCAGCAGGCCGTAGACCATGTTCAGGATCAGGGTGAACATCTTCGCGATCTCGTTGGAGAGGTCCTGCTTGTCCTGGACCTTGATCGCGGGGTTGGTGCCGAGGGCCTTCTCCAGCCGGTCCTTCACCGCGTCGGAGGCGCCGTCGGAGGTCTTCACCAAGACCAGCATGTCGGCCGGCTCCGCGGTGTGCGGGGCGAGGGTCGCGGTGTCGACCATGATGCCGCGGATCATCTCGTTGGCCTCGTAGACGCCGGCGACCGTCAGCTCCTGCTTCTCGCCGTCCTCGTAGGCGACGGTGAAGTCCGAGCCGGCCTTCCAGCCGTACGACTCGGCCGTGTCCCGGTCCACGACCACCCGCGCGCCGCCGACCTCGAAGGCGCCGTCCTCGACCTTCAGCTCGGTCAGCCCGCCGATCGTGGAGCCGTCGACACCGGTCAGGAACTCGGTCTCGCCGTCGATGCGGGAGGGCGCGTTGCGCATCGGGCTGGTGGCGGTGACGTCACCGGCCTCCTTCAGCCGCCGCTCGACGTCCGGCGAGAGCCCGTTGCCGTTCGCCATCGAGACCACGTAGTCCGCCTCGATCGCGGCGGCCGCCATCTTGTCGATGGACTTCTGCAGGCTGCCCGCCATCACCGTCATCCCGGTGATCAGGGTGAGCCCGATCATCAGCGCGGACGCGGTCGCCGCGGTGCGGCGCGGGTTGCGCACCGAGTTCTGCCGGGCCAGCTTCCCGGAGACCCCGAAGAGGCGCAGCACCGGGGCCGCCGCCGCGATCAGCGGACGGGACAGCAGCGGGGTCAGGATGAACACGCCGATGATCAGCAGCACCGCGCCGAGCCCCATGGGCGCCTGGCCGTCGGAGCCGTCCATCGTCGTGGCCGCGAGGACCACCGCGACACCGGCCGCCGAGAACAGCGCGCCCAGCGTGTTGCGCAGCACCAGGGACCTGGTGGTCGCCTGGGCGTGCACGGAGCCCATCGCCGCCACCGGCGGGATCTTCGCGGCCCGGCGGCCGGGCAGCCACGCGGCGAGCATGGTGACCAGGATGCCGACGGCGAACGCGGTGCCGATCGTGCCCGGGCTGATCACCAGCGGCCCGTCGGGCACGGTCGCGTCCAGCGTCCCCATCAGGGACCGCAGCCCGACGCCGATGCCGACGCCGGCGACCAGACCGGCCACGGCGGCGACCGCGCCGACCACGAACGCCTCGATCAGCACCGACCGCGTGACCTGCCGACGGGAGGCGCCGACCGCCCGCATCAGCGCCAGCTCCTTGGTGCGCTGGGCGACCAGCATGGTGAAGGTGTTGGCGATGATGAAGGTGCCGACGAACAGCGCGATCCCGGCGAACACCAGCAGGCCCTGCTTCAGCCCGCTCATCGAGGAGGCGATCGCCTCCGCCTGGTCGTCGGCGAGCTTCTGCCCGGTGGTGGTCTCGACGACGTCGGAGGGCAGCGCCTTCTCCAGCTGCGCCTGCAGCGCGGTCTCGCTGACGCCGTCCTTCGCCTTGACGGCGATCTCGTCGAAGGTGCCCTCCTTGCCGAACAGCTTCTGCGCGGTCGCCGTGTCGAACAGCGTGAGGCTGCCGCCGGCCGCGACGTTGCCGTCGTCCGTGGTGAAGATGCCGGAGACGACCGGCTCCAGGACGGGGCCGTCGATCGAGAGCCGTACGGTGTCGCCGACCTCGTAGCCGGTGCGCTCGGCCGTCCTCGAGTCGATGAGGACCTCGCCCGCGCCCTTCGGCGCGTGCCCCTCGACCAGCGGGTAGCGGGGGTCCTCGGTGCCCCAGTAGTTGCCGCCCTGCGACTGGAAGCCGCCGCCGATGAGCTTGCCGTCCTTGTCGGCCATGGCGGTGAAGCCGGTGACCACCCCGACGGCCCGCTCGGCGCCGGGCACCCGGGCGCTGTCGTCGACCAGGGCGCGGGTCAGCTCCTGGCTCTCGCCGACCTCGTCGCCCTTCGCGTCCTTCCACTCGGGCGTGACGGCGACGTCGACGTGGTCGAAGCCCTTGGCGGACTGCTTCTGCAGGGCGTCGGAGATGGTGTTGGTGAAGACCAGGGTCCCCGACACGAAGGCCACGCCGAGCATCACGGCGAGCACGGTCATCAGGAGCCGGGCCTTGTGCGCGAGCACGTTGCGCAAGGCGGTACGGAACATGGGTGTCTTCTCGAGTCCAGACGTACGGGGGAGGGCGCGGAACGGGGAAGGGGGGAGGGGGCGGGTCAGCTGGTGCGGCCCTTGGCGTCGAACTGCTTCATCCGGTCCAGCACCGAGTCGGCCGTCGGCCCGTGCACCTCGTCCACGATCCGGCCGTCCGCCAGGAAGACCACCCGGTCCGCGTAGGCGGCGGCCACCGGGTCGTGGGTCACCATGACGACCGTCTGCCCCAGCTCCCGCACGGAGTTGCGCAGGAAGCCCAGGACCTCGGCGCCGGAGCGGGAGTCGAGGTTCCCGGTGGGCTCGTCACCGAAGATGATGTCCGGCTTGGAGGCCAGCGCCCGGGCCACGGCCACCCGCTGCTGCTGACCGCCGGACAGCTGCGCGGGCCGGTGGCTCAGCCGGCCCGACAGGCCGACCATCTGGATCACGGTGTCCAGCCACTGCCGGTCCGGCCTGCGGCCCGCGATGTCCATCGGGAGGGTGATGTTCTCCAGCGCCGTCAGCGTCGGGAGCAGGTTGAACGCCTGGAAGATGAACCCGATCTTGTCCCGGCGCAGCTTGGTCAGCTGCTTGTCCTTCAGCGAGCCCAGCTCCGTCTCGCCGATGCGCACGGAACCGGAGGAGAAGGTGTCCAGGCCGGCCACGCAGTGCATCAGCGTGGACTTGCCGGAGCCGGAGGGCCCCATGATCGCGGTGAACTCGGCCTGCCGGAAGTCGACGGAGACCCGGTCCAGGGCGACCACCCGGGTCTCGCCCTGGCCGTAGATCTTCGACAGCTCCGTGGCGCGTGCGGCCACGGCGGTGGTCCGGTCGGCGAGGGGTGCGGTGGTCACGGATGACACTCCTGTCAGGACGACGTGCTCTCGGGACGTCCCGGAACGTTTCGGGGACGTGATCCATCGTTCCGCCGGTTTGCCGCCGTGTAGTCAGCCGCTGTTCCGGTTCCGGGGGGCGACTTCGGGCGGACCGCCGGGGGAGGCGTCATACCTGGGGATGACGGCGGCCCCTGGGGGCGGCCGTGACGAGAACGGGTGGAGTCTCCATGCCCAGACGGTGAAATTCCGTCAATCCGCATGCGCGGCCGATCGTCACGCGCAAGGCTGTCGGCACGTGCTGACGGCGCGTTCCGATTGCTGATGCTCCCTCAGGCGCCAATAAAATAAGACAAGATCGGCTCATCCCGCCGCTGTCCGGGGGAGGGGTCCCGATAGGCTCGGAACCGCGAAGCGGGGCCCATGGCCTGCCCGGATGGTGGAATGCAGACACGGCGAGCTTAAACCTCGCTGCCCCTGAGCGGGCGTGCCGGTTCGAGTCCGGCTCCGGGCACCACCGCGCGCGCCTCCCCTTAACGCGTGCACACTCCCGACCCCGACCCGGCGACGCGGCGCCGCGCTGCGCGGGGGGTGCGGGACGGTCGCGCGGGAGACCGTCCCCCGGGGAACCGTTGACACCGGGCGCACGAGGCTGGAGACTCACGCCCGGTTCGAGTGAAGGAAATTTCACCAGACGAACCACGGGTCCCGTACCGCACGCGCGAAGGGAACGACCGATGCGCACCACCGTCGGCATCATCGGAGCCGGCCCCGCCGGCCTCCTGCTCGCCCGGCTGCTGCACGGCGCCGGCATCGACTCGGTCGTCCTGGAGGCCCGCGACCGCGCCTACGTCGAGCACCGGCAGCGGGCCGGGATCCTCGAGCAGGGCACGGTGGACGTGCTGCGCGCGGCCGGGGCCGGGGCGCGGATGGACCGCGAGGGGCTGCGGCACGACGGCATCGAGCTGCGCTTCGGGCGCCGCCGCCACCGGGTCGACTTCCCCGCCCTCACCGGCGGCCGGTCGGTCATGGTCTACGCGCAGACCGAGGTCTGCAGGGACCTCATCGCCCTCCGGTTCGCCGAGGGCGGCCCGCTGCTCTTCGAGGCCGAGGCGCTGGCCGTCGAGGGCGCCGACACCGCCGCCCCGCGCGTCCGCTTCCGCCACCAGGGCCGCGAGGACGTCCTGGAGTGCGACTACGTGGCCGGCTGCGACGGCTTCTGGGGCGTGTCCCGCGCGGCCGTCCCCGCCGGGGTCTCCCGGGTCTTCGAGCGGACGTACCCCTTCGGCTGGCTCGGCATCCTCGCCGACGTGCCGCCCTCCCACGACGAGCTGGTCTACGCCCGCCACGACCGCGGCTTCGCCCTGCTGTCCATGCGCTCCCCGTCCGTCTCCCGCCTCTACCTCCAGGTGCCGGAGGGGACGGAGCCGGAGGAGTGGAGCGACGAGGACGTCTGGCGGGAGCTGGAGCGCCGCCTCGGGACCGCCGACGACTGGACGCTGCGACGCGGCCCCGTCACCCAGAAGTCGGTCACCCCCATGCGCTCCTACGTCCACGAGCCGATGCGGTACGGCCGGCTCTTCCTGGCCGGGGACGCGGCGCACATCGTGCCGCCGACCGGGGCCAAGGGGCTGAACCTCGCCGTCGGGGACGTGGTGACCCTCGCGCGGGCGCTGGCGCACCGGAAGGAGACGGGGTCCGACGAGCTTCTCGACGCCTACTCCGCGACCTGCCTGCGCCGGGTCTGGCAGGCCGAGCGGTTCTCCCACGACATGACCGCCCTGCTGCACCGCGCCCCGGACGCCACCGCCTTCGAGGACCGCCTGCAGCTGGCCCGGCTGGAACGGATCACCTCCTCCCGCGCCGCCGAGACCGACCTCGCCGAGGCCTACACCGGCTTTCCCCTGGGGTGAGCGCGTGCCGGAGCGCGGACGTGCGGCCGCGGCCGGGGCGAGCGGACGATCTCCGGCCGGTTCCGGACGGGTACCGGGTCGGTCATGGTTCGGGTCCCCGCGGTGAGGGGAATCACGAACCCGCGTAGCGTGTTGCGCAGCACGACGAGGGAAAGATCCTCCCCAAGCATTAGGGTCATTCCTTTGCCTACCTATTACTCTTGAGCCAAGGCCGCGCTGTGCGGCCATGGAGGAGTGAAATGAGGAGCAGAAACCCGGTCTTCTCGCGACGGGGGTTCAGCCGCGACAACGGCTACGCGGGCTTCAACACCGCGCCGCAGGCCGGGGGTCCCGCTGTCGCCACCCAGGGCAACCCGTACGCGCAGCCGACGGGCAACCCCTACGCGCAGAACCCGTACGCCCAGAACCCCTACGCGCAGCAGGACCTGCAGCACGGCGCGCCGCCGCAGGCGCCGGCCACCACCGGCCGGATGACCATCGACGACGTCGTCATGCGCACGGGGAGCACGCTCGGCGTGCTCATCGTGACCGCGGCGCTGTCCTGGGCCCTGCTGCCGGTCGACGACGCCAACATCGGCCGGTCCTACGGCATCGGCATCGGCGCCGCGCTGATCGGCATGGTCCTGGCGCTCGTCCAGTCCTTCAAGCGCAAGGCCTCGCCCGCGCTGATCCTGACGTACGCCGCGTTCGAGGGCGTCTTCCTCGGCGTCATCTCCAGCATCGTCGACAACCGCATCGCCGACGGCGCGGCCATGCAGGCGGTGATCGGCACCATGGCGGTCTTCGCCGGTGTGCTGGTGGCGTACAAGGCGGGCTGGATCCGCGTCAACCGCCGCTTCTACGGCTTCGTGATGGCGGCCGCGCTCGGCTTCATCCTGCTGATGTCCGTGAACCTGCTGTTCGCGGTGTTCGGCGGCGGTGACGGCCTCGGCTTCCGCAGCGGTGCGCTCGGCGTCCTCTTCGGCGTCGTCGGCATCATCCTCGGCGCCTGCTTCCTCGCCCTGGACTTCAAGCAGGTCGAGGACGGCATCGCCTACGGCGCCCCGCGCGAGGAGGCCTGGTTCGCGGCCTTCGGCCTGACGCTGACGCTGGTGTGGCTCTACCTGGAGTTCCTGAGGCTCATCTCGATCCTCAGCAGCAACGACTAGCGGCAGCGACGACCAGCGGTCCGCACGGCAGGTGCCGGACACGTGTGAGGGCCCCGGGTTCACCCGGGGCCCTCCGTCGTCCACGGCCGTTCACGGCATGCGGGAAAACGCGCGCTAGAGCAGTTTGCGCGCGGCCCTCCTCAGGTCGTACTCGTGGATGATCGCCTTGGCGTGGCCGTACGCCAGGTCGTACTCGTGCCGGAGCCAGCTGACCTTCTCCTCGAAGCGGAGAGCCGGGCCTTCCTCGACGGTGCGCAGCCAGTCGGCGATCTCACGACCGGTGCAGTGGGGGATGCGGGCGAGCATGTTGCGGTGGGTCTCTTCGGAGAAGACTTGGGACATCGGCGCCTCCGGACGCAGGGGATGTAAGCCGGTCCTTCAGCTCACCGTGCCTGAGCGCTCGCACGTTGGCAACAGTCCCGCCGGTCCGCGTACGCTCGCCGCGTGGTTGATACGACGCCCCTCACCCGTGCCGTGGATCATTTCGCCGACCGTCTGCGGGCCG
This sequence comes from Streptomyces griseomycini, assembly GCF_014203535.1. Taxonomy (GTDB): domain Bacteria; phylum Actinomycetota; class Actinomycetes; order Streptomycetales; family Streptomycetaceae; genus Streptomyces; species Streptomyces griseomycini. The sequence goes on along the minus strand of NZ_JACHJI010000007.1, from coordinate 6,389 downwards.
CGCCGCAGAGCCGCCTGCAACGGGGAGCGGCCGCCGAAGCGCTCGCCCTGGCCAGGGAGTTGGCGCGGCGGACGCAGCTCGTCGAGGAGCCGGGCACCGAGCCCCGCGAGATGCCCGACGCCGGGATGTTCGCCGCCGCCGACCAGATCACCGTCGCCGGTCACGACCTGGCCCTCGTACTGAAGTCCGAGGACGAGGTCGAGGAGGCGGCGCGGCTGGTGGAGGAGGCGCGCAAACGCGCCGGCGTCTGACGGCGGCGACCGGCGCGCGAACGGTCCGGCGGCGGCCCCGAGGCGCGCCGGAGGGTGTCGGAGAGGCGTCGGAGAGGGACGTCGGCGGGAGGTCAGAGGGACGCGATGACGCGGTCCGCCAGGACGTAGACGTTCTCCTCGCCGCAGGAGAAGGTCAGCGTGTACGCCCCCGAGACGCCCGAGCCGCCCAGCAGGAACGGGGTCTCGCCCGCCCGCAGGGCCGCGGCCAGGCGTTCGGCGGTCTCGCGGTGGCCCGGCGTCATGCACAGCGTCGTCCCGTCGGCGAACACGTAGACGTCCAGGGTGCCCAGCGGGCCCGGGCGGACGTCGGTCAGCTCCACGCGGGAGGCGGCCAGTTCCTCCAGCGTGGCCACCGTGCGCTCGTGGTCGTTCACGGTCGGCGACGGGTTCGGCACGAAGTCCGGGTGCGAGGGGTGGCGGCGGCGGGCCGCGGCCAGCTCCGGGGAGTCCCCCGGGTGCTCGTCGGCGTCGGCGGCCGCTTCGGCCACCGGCTCCAGGCCCGCGAAATCGGCCTGTCGGGGCAGGAACAGCTCGCTGTCGGCCAGACCCAGCAGCAAGGGCGTGTCGGCCCCGTCGCGGGCCTCCTGGGCGGCCCAGAAGGCCCGTGCCTCGGCGAGCTCCCGCTCCCGTTCCTCGGCGAGCGCGTCGGCCACGGCCGCGCGTATCTCGTCGGCGTCGGCGGCGCGGGCGGAGGGGACGAGCCCGCGCGCCGTGCCGGCGCGGTACCCGGCCAGCTCGGTGTGCAGGGCCGCGACCTGTCGGCGCAGCACCATGATGCTGCGCAGGACCGCGACGCCCACGGCGCCGGTGGCGGCCGTGGTGATCAGCAGGGCGATCGGCATGGCGCTCACTGACGTACTCCCGGTTCAAAGTCGACCCCCGACTTCCTACATCAGCTTGAAGGGCGGACTAACCATCTGTCAGTGCGTAACGTCACGAAACGGACAGAGGAGTGGTTCCGGGCCTGGTAGGGGAACGCTTCTGACCTGCGTGGATCCCCTCGGAGGGGGAGATAGGTCACATCCTGGGGGAGATTGGATCACGGAACGGCCCGGGACCCCGGAGCGACCGGGATCCCGGGCCTGTGCCTCACGGGCCGTGCCGCGACGGCTACGGTGCGGACGCGGGGCTCAGCTCAGACGCTCGATGACCATCGCCATGCCCTGGCCGCCGCCGACGCACATCGTCTCCAGGCCGAACTGCTTGTCGTGGAACTGGAGGGAGTTGATGAGCGTGGTGGTGATGCGGGCGCCGGTCATGCCGAAGGGGTGGCCGACGGCGATGGCGCCGCCGTTGACGTTCAGCTTCTCCAGCGGGATGCCGAGGTCGCGGTAGGAGGGGATCACCTGGGCGGCGAACGCCTCGTTGATCTCGACCAGGTCGATGTCGTCGACGGTCAGGCCGGCGCGGGACAGGGCCTGCCTGCTCGCCTCGACCGGGCCGAGGCCCATGATCTCCGGGGAGAGGCCGGAGACGCCGGTGGAGACGATCCGGGCGAGCGGGGTGAGGCCGAGCTCGCGGGCCTTGGTGTCGCTCATGATGACGAGCGCGGCGGCGCCGTCGTTCAGCGGGCAGCAGTTGCCGGCGGTGACCAGGCCGTCGGGGCGGAAGACCGGCTTCAGGCCCGCCACGCCCTCCATGGTGACGCCGGGGCGGGGGCCGTCGTCCTTGCTGATCACCGTGCCGTCCGGGAGCGTCACCGGGGTGATCTCGCGCTCCCAGAAGCCGTTCTTGATGGCTTCCTCGGCGAGGTTCTGCGAGCGGACGCCGAACTCGTCCATCTCCTGGCGGGTGACGCCCTTCCACCGGGCCAGGTTCTCGGCGGTCTGGCCCATCGCGATGTACGGGTCGGGCAGCAGGCCGTCCTCGCGCGGGTCGTGCCAGGTGGTGCCCTCCTGCTCCGCGACGGCGGCGGTGCGGGCCTCGGCCTCCGCGAACAGCGGGTTGCGGGTGTCCGGGAGGCTGTCGGAGTTGCCCTTGGCGTAGCGGGAGACCGTCTCGACGCCGGCCGAGATGAAGACGTCGCCCTCGCCGGCCTTGATGGCGTGCAGGGCCATGCGGGAGGTCTGCAGGGACGAGGAGCAGTACCGGGTGACGGTGCAGCCGGGGAGGTGGTCCATCCCCATCTGCACGGCGACGACCCGGCCGAGGTTGTTGCCCTGCTCGCCGCCGGGGAGGCCGCAGCCGAGCATCAGGTCGTCGATGTCCTCGGGGTCCAGCTCGGGGACCTTGGCGAGGGCGGCCTGGATGATCGTGGCGGTCAGGTCGTCCGGGCGCAGGTCCTTCAGGGAGCCCTTGAAGGCACGGCCGATGGGGGAGCGGGCGGCTGAGACGATCACGGCTTCGGGCATCACGGCTCCTGAGGGGTGGTCGGACGACGGGCGGGCGTACCCGGTGGTCGGGCAGGGCTGCTTGGGAAGTTACCCGGACGTACGGACGGGGTCACGGGTGTCGCGGTGTGACATGGACCGCAACTTTCTAAGCGCTTGCTTGGCTCCCTGTCCGCGGCTGCGGACGGTCGGGACTCCCCGGCCGCGGCACCGTTCACCCCTACACCGGCGGAGCCGCGGGCTCCGGCTCCGGCACCCGCCGGCGGCGACGGCGCTTGAGCAGGGCCCAGGGGCCGCGCGGCCCCGCGGGCATCGCGGCGGTGACCTCCGTGCCGGCCTCCGACGCGGCCTCGGCCGCCGCCCGCGCCACCGGGAGGAAGCCCTCGCGGCGGGCGGCGTCGGGCCGCTCCTCCTCGGCGGGCCACAGGCCCAGGGCGGCGCAGACGGTCGGCAGCACCGCCATCGCGGCCGTGGCGTACCCCTCCGCGGAGGGGTGGTAGCTGTCCGGGCCGAAGAGCTCGCGCGGATTGGCGGCGAACTCGGGGCCCAGCAGATCGCCCAGCGACACCGTGCGCCCGCCCTGCTCGACCACGCCGATCGTCTGGGCCGCCGCCAGCTGACGGGAGGCGCGGCGGGCCAGCCAGCGCAGCGGCTGCCGGACGGGCTCGACCGAGCCGAGGTCGGGACAGGTGCCGACGACGACCTCCGCACCGGCGGTGCGCAGCCGGCGCACCGCCGAGGACAGGTGGCGCACCGAGCGGGTGGGCGGCATGCGGTGGGTGACGTCGTTGGCGCCGACCATGATCACGCAGATGTCGGGCACCCGGGACGGGTCCGCGAGGGCCAGCGTCACCTGGCGGTCCAGATCGTCGGAGCACGCACCGGGCACCGCGACCGTGCTCAGCCCCACGGGACGCTCCGCGATCGCGGCGACGCCCGACGCCAGCAGCGCGCCCGGGGTCTGCCCGGCCCGGCGCACGCCCTGGCCGGCGGCCGTGGAGTCGCCCAGCATGGTCAGCCGCAGCGCCGGTTCGCCGGGCACCGTGTAGGCGGCGCCGTACAGGCCGTCCGCGTTCGGTACGTGAGGAGTCGCGCCATTGCCCACCCGACGCCGCGCCAGCTGGGCCTGGGCGACCAGCAGGCCCACGGTGGCCGCTCCGGCCAGTCCGATGCCCCCGCCGCCGTACGCCGCGCCGGCCGCGATCCGCCGGGCCACCCTCGCCCTCGCCATGCTCGTCATGCCTCGCCGCCACCTCCTCGAACCCGTACACCCAGTGCTTGCCCCGTACGGACCGTCGTCCAATCGCGACGACGAGTGAACGACCCGGCCGGGGTCGGCACCCGGAGGGCCTAGGCTGGCGTCACCACCACGACCACATCCTTTGCAGCATCCGGAGACAACGGTGCAATTCCACGACTCGATGATCAGCCTCGTCGGCAACACCCCGCTGGTGCGGCTCAACAGCGTGACCAAGGGCATCAGGGCGACCGTCCTGGCCAAGGTGGAGTACTTCAACCCCGGCGGTTCCGTGAAGGACCGCATCGCCCTGCGCATGATCGAGGCGGCCGAGAAGAGCGGGGAGCTGAAGCCCGGTGGCACCATCGTCGAGCCGACCAGCGGCAACACCGGGGTCGGGCTCGCCATCGTGGCCCAGCAGAAGGGCTACAAGTGCATCTTCGTGTGCCCGGACAAGGTGTCCACGGACAAGATCAACGTGCTGCGGGCCTACGGGGCCGAGGTCGTCGTCTGCCCCACCGCCGTGGCGCCCGAGCACCCCGACTCCTACTACAACGTCTCCGACCGGCTGGTGCGGGAGACGCCGGGGGCCTGGAAGCCGGACCAGTACTCCAACCCCAACAACCCGCTCTCCCACTACCACTCCACCGGCCCGGAGCTGTGGGAGCAGACGGAGGGGAGGATCACCCACTTCGTGGCCGGCGTCGGCACCGGCGGCACCATCTCCGGGACCGGGCGCTACCTGAAGGAGGCCAGCGAGGGCCGCGTCCAGGTCGTCGGCGCCGACCCCGAGGGCTCGGTGTACTCGGGCGGCTCCGGGCGGCCGTACCTGGTGGAGGGCGTCGGCGAGGACTTCTGGCCGACCGCCTACGACCGCACCGTGGCGGACGAGATCGTCGCCGTCTCCGACAAGGACTCCTTCCAGATGACCCGGCGCCTGGCCAAGGAGGAGGGCCTGCTGGTCGGCGGCTCCTGCGGCATGGCGGTCGTGGCGGCGCTGCGGGTGGCCGAGCGGCTCGGCGAGGACGACGTCGTGGTGGTGCTGCTGCCGGACAGCGGGCGCGGCTACCTCAGCAAGATCTTCAACGACGAGTGGATGGCCGACTACGGCTTCCTGGAGGACGCGGGCCCCAGCGCCCGCGTCGGCGACGTCCTGAACGACAAGGAGGGCGGTTCCATCCCCTCCCTCGTCCACATGCACCCCGACGAGACGGTCGGCCAGGCCATCGAGGTGCTGCGCGAGTACGGCGTCTCGCAGATGCCGGTCGTCAAGCCGGGCGCCGGCCACCCCGACGTGATGGCCGCCGAGGTCGTCGGCTCGGTGGTGGAGCGGGAACTGCTGGACGCGCTGTTCAACAGGAGCGCCTCGCTCGACGACCCGCTGGAGAAGCACATGTCCGCACCGCTGCCGCAGGTCGGCTCCGGCGAGCCCGTGGGTGACCTGATGGCCGTCCTGGGCAAGGCGGACGCGGCGATCGTCCTCGTCGAGGGCAAGCCGACCGGTGTGGTCAGCCGCCAGGACCTGCTGTCCTTCCTCGCCAAGGGCGGGAAGTGACGGGGCGCCGGGTGAACCGGCCGTGAACGGCGGGCGGCCGGGGTGTTCGCGATCTTCGTGGACTTCGCGGAAGCGGTACGAGGGTGTCACGTCCGCGCAGCACTCGCTTAACACGCGTCCGGCAGATTGAGGGATGTCGGCGGAGTGGGAGCGGCTCCCCGCTCCGGCCGGCTGCACAGCGGCGTCAAGGACCTCCGGAGCGGCTCCCGGACCTCCACGGACGCCCAGGGACGCGCACCCCGGCCCGGCCGGCCCGCGTCCCCCCGCGGGGACCGCCGTCGTCCCGCCCCCCGGTGACGGGGGTGCGGCGGTCCCCGCGCACGCACTCCCGGTCAGTCGTCCCAGTCGCCGTCCTGCCCGGACCCGCGGCGGCCGAACAGGCCCGGACGGGTGCGGGCGGCCTGCACGACGTTGACGCCGACGATGCCCAGCCAGGCGACCAGCAGGCCGGGCAGGTGAGCCACGCCCCCGCCGATCGCGGACAGCGGAACCGCGAGGACCAGGGAGACGATCCCGAAGCCGAAGCGCTCGCCCCAGGTGTCCGTGGCCCTCGGCGCCCGCGAGTCCCGGGCCACCGTCATCTGCTGCTCGGCGAACTGCCGGCGGACCCGGCGCTCCACCGCGCCGTCGATGCGCTGGTCGACCTTCTCCAGGAACGAGTCGACCAGCGCGGACTCGTACTCCTCGCCCAGTTCCCTGCGGGCCTGCAGGGTGGCGCTGAGTTCCTTCTTCAGGTCGGCGTCCCGCGCGTCCATTCCGGTCATGCGGCCCACGGTAGGCAGCCGGGGGACCCGCCGCACTGGGGCTAGCCCCCCTTGCCGTCCGGGGGTTCACCGGGGGCGGGAACACCCGCCGGCGCTCGCGGGCAGTGCCGCCGGGAAGGACGCCGACGGAGCGGAGTAAGAGGTCCTAACAGAAGTTGTTGATCAAGTGACCGTCGACTTGTCCGCTCGTTGGTCGGGGCATGGAGAAGCGTCAGTCGCGGCCGTGGATCG